>JASGHX010000001.1:0-4800000 GCA_047602205.1 Rubrivivax sp.
CCGGCGGCTCGCCCAGCGGCCAGCCGGCCACGGCCACGCAGCCGGCCTTGAACGCGGCGTCGGTCTCGCCGCCGCTGCGCACGCCCTGGCGCAGGCGCGGCGCGCCTTGCGGCGGCGCCGGCGCGACGGCTTCCTCCACCCGCAGCGAGAAGGCCGCGGCCAGCGCCGGCGGCAGCGGCTCGCGCGGCTGGCCCTTCAGCGCCAGCGTGCCGCCGGCCTCGGCCAGCGCCTGCGCCGACGCGGCCACCAGCGGGTCGGCCAGCATGAAGGCCGGCACCTCGATCATGAAGCGCGGCAGCGGCGGCGCGTTGAGCAAGGCCTGCAGCATGGATTCGCCGGCGGCGTTGAGCAGCAGCGACACGCCGGCGATGCCGGCGCCGTTGGCGCTGGCGCTGCCGTCCAGCGGCCGCATGCGCAGCGACAGCGCCGCGCCGCTCTCGGGCCAGACCTCGGCCAGCAGTTGCATCAGCTCGGCGCCGTCAATCACCGCATCGGGCTGGCCCGCGGCCAGCGTCAGCCGGGTGGCGACCACCGAACGCTGGCGGTCGATCACGGCGCTGTAGCCCAGCACCAGCCGGGCGAGAAGGGGATGGTCTTGCATGGCGGGAGAAAGCCCTTATCCGCTGATGTAATTGAACAGCGACATGCGCTGGACGAGCGAGTAGGCCTTCAGCGCCGCATCGTAGCCGGTTTGCCGGTTCTGGAAGTCCGAGATCGCCTGCACCAGGTCGAGGTCCTCGGCGTTGGACTTCTCGGTCTGCGCGGCCAGCTTGCCGTCGGCGATGCGCAGCTCGGTCTGGTCCATGCGGTTGAGCGCCTCGCCGGCGCTGGCACGCACCGCCAGCAGGTGGTTGTTGAAGGTGTCGAGCTCGCCGATGCCGGTCTTCACCGCGGCGGCGACGTCGGCGCTGCTGATGCCCGGCGCCGACAGGCTGGTGATCGCGGTGTCGAGCACCTTGAAGATCGACAGCGGCGGGTCGCCGGCCACCGGCGCCGGCGCCTGCAGCCAGGCCTGCGCGCCGTCGATCGAGGTGCTGAGCGAGGCGTCGGACGCCACCATGGTGTTGCCCGCCGCGCCCTGGTAGGCCACGCCGCCGGGCCCGTCGACGAAGGGCGGCGACGCGGCACCCTGGCCGCCGAACACGTAGGAGCCCGAGCCGTCGCCGCGGTTGGCCACGCCCAGCAGCTGGTCGCGCAGGCCCTTGAGCTTTTGCGCCAGGTTGGCGCGCTCGCTGTCGGTGTAGGTGGCGTTGCCCATCTCCACCAGCGTTTCGCGCGCCTGTTGCAGCAGCTCGCCGGCGTCGCCCAGCGCGGTCTCGGCCAGCTGGGTGGCGCTGCGCGCCGCCTCCAGCGCGCGCTGGTGGGCGTCGGCCTTGGCGATCGCGGCCAGCGCGCGCTCGGCGCGCGCCGCGGCCACCGGGTCGTCGCTGGGCTTGGCCACGCGCTTGCCGCTGGTGAGCTGCTCCTGGCTCTTCTGCAGCTCGCCCTGCCGGCCCTGGAGCTGGGTGATGGTGTTCTGGTAGGCGCTGTAGGTGGCGATGCGCATCGCGGTCTCCCGGTCTCGAACGCGGTGGATTCAGGCTCAGCCGGCCAGATCGAGCAGGTCCTTGAAGACGGCCTGCGCGATCTGCAGCACCTTGGCCGCGGCCTGGTAGCTTTGCTGGAACTGGATCAGGTTGGCGGCTTCCTCGTCGAGGTTGACGCCCGACTTGGAGGTCCTGGCGCCCTCGGCGGCGGTGGCGCGCGCGGCCGAGATGCCGGCCGAGGACTCGGCGCTCTGCGCGCGCACGCCCACGTCGGCCAGGGCGGCGACGAAGCTCTCGGTGAAGCTCAGCCCGCCGCTGGTCTGGCCGCCGCCCACGTCGCTCAGGCCCACCAGGTTCAGCGAGGCCAGCGCGTTCAGCGCCAGCGCGTTGCCGTTGTTGTTGGCCGGATAGGGCGTGGGCTGCACGGCGATCGAATCGCCCGCCGCCGGCACGCCGGCGAGCTGCAGCTTGAAGCCGTTGATGTCGGCATCGGGCGGGCTGGGAATCGGCTGCCCCGGCGTCCAGGTGCCGCTGCCGGTGCCGATCAGGATGCCGCCGCTGTCGCGCAGCTCCCAGGTGTAGGCCATCTGCGACGGATCGGCCGCCGGCCCGGTGAAGTTGACGGTGGCCGTGCCCGCCGGGTCCACCGGCGCCGACGCCATGGTCAGCGCGCTGGCCACCGCAGTGCCGGTGTTGGCGCCGTCGGCGCTGGCGACGAAGGGCGAGGCCGCGGCCAGCGCCAGCGGATCGGACAGCAGCCGCTGCAGGCCGCCGGCGGCGCGCGTCACCGGCTGCAGCAGGAAGCGCTCGCCCGCCGCCGGGCCGCTGTCGAAGTGGATCACGAAGCCGTCGACCTGCTGGCCGTCGACCACGCTGATCGGCGCCGTGCCGTCGTCGGGCGAATGCAGTAGCTGCCACTGGCCGGCGTTGGCCGGGTCTTCGCGCAGCTCGTACTCGGTGGCCTTCAACTGGCGGTCGTCGACGATCTCGATCGAGACGCTGCTGGTGTACTGGCCGCTGCCGTTCTTCTGGTTGCTGCTGGCCGGCGACACCTGCGGCTGCATGCTGGCGATGAAGCCGAACAGCGGCTGCGAGGCCACGCTGCCGGCCGGCGGCTGCAGGTTCAGGCCCAGCACCTGCTGGGCGTTGACGGCGCCGGCCAGCGCGCGGCTGAGCTGGCCCAGCATCGTCTGCGCGGCCACGAGGTCCTTGTTCTGGAACTGCAGCAGGCCGGCGATGCGGCCGCCGCCCAGCGCGTCAGTGCTCAGCGTGCGCGTGCCGTTGCCGCCTTCGGTGATGGCCACCGCCGAGCGGCCGCCGGCAAAGGTGTCGGGCACCACCTTCAGCTGCTCGGCCACCGCGCCCAGCACCAGGCGCTGGCCGCCGCCCATGAACACGCCCAGACTGCCGTCGTCGGCCGCGATGGTGGTGACCTGCACGTGCTCGCTGAGCTGCGAGATCAGCTTGTCGCGCTGGTCCAGCAGGTCGTTGGGCTCCTGGTCCAGGCCGCGCGCGGCGGCGATCTCCTGGTTGACCTTGGCGATGCTGGTGGCCAGGCCGTTGACCGCGGTCACCGTGGATTGCAGCTCCTGGTTGACCTGGGTCTGCAGCGTCACGAGCTGGGTGCCGGCCTCGTTGAAGCGCTGCGCCAGGTCCTGCGCGCGCGCCAGCACCACGCTGCGGGTGGCGCTGTCGGCCGGGTGGCTGCCGAGGTCGGACAGGGCGGAGAAGAACTGCGAGATCGAGTTGCCGATGCCCTGGTCGCCGCTCTTGAAGACCGACTGCAGCTGCTGCAGCCGCTCGTTGCGCACCGCGTCCATCGCCGCCAGCGACTTGGAGGCCGCCGCCTCGCGGGTGAGGAAGGCGTCCTGGATGCGCTGCACGCCCAGCACGTTGACGCCGCGGCCGAAGTAGCCGTTGCCGGTGGCCTGGCCCGCCGCGGTGGCCAGCAGCGTGATCTGGCGCGAATAGCCGTCCACGCCGGCGTTGGCGATGTTGTTGCCGGTGGTCTGCATCGCGGCGTAGCTGGCCGCCATCGCGCGCACGCCGATCGAAAGCAACGCATTGCTCATGCCGGGCCTCCGCTCCTCAAGCCGCCTGGCGCTGCAGGCGCAGCGTGGTGTTGATCACTCGGGTCAGCTTCTCGGCGTAGGCCGGGTCGGTGGCATAACCCGCTTTCTGCAGGCCTTGCGCGAAGCCGGCCGCGTCCTTGCCCTTGGCCACCACGTTGGCGTAGCGCGGGCTGTCCTTGATCAGCCGGGCGTAGTCGGCAAACGATTCGGCATGGCTGGCATAGGCGCGGAACTTGGCGGTCACCTTGCGCGCCACGCCGCCGATGTACTCGGTGGTCGTGACCTCGGCCACCGGGCCGGTCCAGTTGGCGCCGGCCTTGATGCCGAACAGGTTGTTGGCCGGCGTGCCGTCCGCGTGCTTGATCTCCTTGCGGCCCCAGCCGGTCTCGTGCGCGGCCTGCGCGATCATGAAGGCCGCCGGGATGCCGGTGGCCGCCTCGGCCTGCGCCGCGGCCTCGCCGTGCTGCTGCACGAAACCGGCGGCGCTTTTCTCGGGGATCTTCACCGCCTTGTCCAGCCGGTCCAGCGGCTGCGCCGTGGCGTTGGCCGTGGCCTTGGCGCCGGTGGCCGGGATCGGGCCCGGCGACAAGCCCATCTGGCGCTCGAGCTGCTTCATGATCGCGTCCGACAGCCCGCCCTTCATGCCCGACAGGCTGCCGGCGAGCTGGCTGTCCAGCATCTCGGTGCCCAGCTTGCTGCCCTGGTTGTCCAGCATGCCGCCGTCCAGCGTGGTGGCGCGCATGCTCTTCATCAGCTCCTGCATGAAGAGCGACTCGAACTGCCGCGCCGCCTCGCGCACCGCGGCCTTGGGGTCGCGCGCGGCGGCGCCCTTCAGCGCGTCCAGCGACTTCGCGTCGTAGCCCAGGCGGTTGGCGGGAGCGACGGCCATGCTCAGATGACTTCGATCTCGGCGTTCAAGGCACCCGCGCTCTTGATCGCCTGCAGGATCGCCAGCAGGTCTTGCGGCGTGGCGCCCAGCGCGTTGAGCGCCTTCACCACCTCGGCCAGCTTGGCGCCGGCGGGCAGTTGCACCAGCGCGCCGCCTTGCTGCGTGATCGCGATGTCGCTCTTCTCCGCCTGCACGGTCTGCCCCTGCGACAGCGGCCCCGGCTGGCTGACCACCGGCGTCGAGCTGATGGTGACCGACAGGCTGCCGTGCGCCACCGCGCAAGGCCCCAGCGTGACCGCCTCGTTGAGCACCACCGAGCCGGTGCGCGCGTTGAGCACGATGCGCGCGGCGCGCTTCTCCAGCTCGACCGGCAGGTTCTCGATGTCGGCCAGGAAGCCCACGCGCGCGTCGGGATCGGTGGGCACGCGCACCTGCACCACGCGGCCGTCCAGCGCGCTGGCGACGCCGCCCTTGGCGGCATTGATGGCCTTCGCCACTGCGCGCGCGGTCGCGAAGTCGTTGCTGTTCAGGTCGAGCCGGATGCTGTCGCCGTGCTGCAGCGGCGTGGGCACCGCGCGCTCGACGGTCGCGCCTTCGGGGATGCGGCCGGCCGACAGGTGGTTGATCTGCACCTTGGAGCCGCCGGCTGCGGCGCCGGCGCCGGCGACGATCAGGTTGCCCTGCGCCAGCGCGTAGATCTGGCCGTCGGCGCCCTTCAGCGGCGTGGCGATCAGCGTGCCGCCGCGCAGGCTCTTGGCATTGCCGATCGAGGCCACCGCCACGTCCAGCGGCTGCCCCGGCTGCGCGAACGGCGGCAGCGTGGCCGTCACCATCACCGCGGCGACGTTCTTGGACTGCACCGAGACGCCGGCCGGCAGCGTGACGCCCATCTGCTGCAGCATGGCCTGCAGGCTTTGCGCGGTGAACGGCGCCTGCGTCGTCTGGTCGCCGGTGCCGTCCAGGCCGATCACCAGCCCCAGGCCTTGCAGCGGGTTGCTGCGCACGCCTTGCACGCTGGCCAGTTCCTTGACGCGGGCGACGGCGGCCGCAGCCGGCAGCGGCCACCACAGCGCGGCGCTGGCCAGCGCAAAGGCCAGCAGCACGGCGGCGCGCAGCAGTCGTTCGGGACGGGGGCTCATATCGGGAGAAGGCTCAGGAAGACGCGGCCCAGCCAGCCCATGACCTGCGCATCGGCCTGCGCGCCGCGGCCGCGGTGCTCCAGCCGCACGTTGGCGATCTGCGTGCTGGGCACGGTGTTGCCGGCCTGGATGCTGCGCGGGTCGAGCTGGCCCGAGAAGCGCAGCGTGTCGACGTTGTTGTTGACGCCGATCTGCTTCTCGCCGGCGACGAGCAGGTGGCCGTTGGGCAGCACCTCGCGCACGACGACGGTGATGGTGCCGGTGAAGTCGTTGCTGCTCTCGGTCGTGCCCTTGCCTTCGAAGGTGTTGGAGCCGGTGGCCGAGGCGCTGGCGCGGCTCAGGCTCTTGACGAAGGGCAGCGCGCTGATGCCGCCTTCGACGCCGCCGTTCTTGTCCACCGAGCTGGTGGACTTGGCGCTGGCCGCGACCTTCTCGACGATCTGCACCGTCAGCGTGTCGCCCACCAGGCGCGCGCGCGGGTCCTCGAACAGCGGCCGGTAGCTGGCGGCGTTGAAGATCGAGCCGCTGGCCACCGGTGCGGCTTGCGCCGGCGTGGCGGCCGGCAGCGGCTGCGGCTTGGTGTCCGCCATCTCGACGCGCGGGTACAGGAAGTCCTGCACCGTGCCCAGGCAGCCGGCCAGCGGCAGCGTCAGCAGCGTGAGGGCTAACGTTCCGATCAAACGCATCACAACTGCCCCAGCTTCTGCAGCATCTGGTCGGAGGTCTGGATGGCCTTGGAGTTGAGCTCGTAGGCGCGCTGCGTCGCGATCATCGAGACCAGTTCTTCCACCACGTTGACGTTGCTGCCTTCCACCATGCCCTGCGCCAGCGTGCCCAGGCCGTTGGTGCCCGGCGCCGCGGCCTGCGGCGCGCCCGAGGCGGCGCTTTCGCTGAACAGGTTCTGGCCGCGCGGCTCCAGGCCGGCGGGGTTGACGAAGTCGGCGAGCTGGATCTGCCCCACCGCCTGCGCCGCGGCCTGGCCCGGCACGTTGACGCTGACGGTGCCGTCGTTGCCGATGGTCACCTTCTGCGCGTTGGCGGGAATCGTGATGCCGGGCTGCAGCACCAGGCCGCCGTTGGTCACGAGCTGGCCGTTGGCGTCGATCTGGAACGAGCCGTCGCGCGTGTAGGCGGTGCTGCCGTCGGGCATGGCGATCTGGAAGAAGCCCTTGCCCTTGACCGCCAGGTCCAGGTCGCTGCTGCTTTGCTGCAGCGCGCCCTGGCTGAAGTTGCGCGTGGAGGCCGCCACCCGCGTGCCCAGGCCCACCTGCAGCCCGGTGGGCAGCACGGCCTGGGCGTCGGCGGCGGCGCCGGCCTGGCGCAGGTTCTGGTACATCAGGTCCTCGAACACCACGCCGCCGCGCTTGTAGCCGTTGGTGCCGGTGTTGGCCAGGTTGTTGGCGATGGCGTCCAGCTTGGTCTGCTGGCCTTCCATGCCGGTCTTGGCGATCCACAACGATCGGATCATGCGCGCTGCTCCACAGGGATTTGGGCAGCATCTTCGCCTCGGCTTGAGGACGGCAAGCGGCCGATAAGCCGCGGCTTTGCCCCTCAGATCGGGGCTGATCGTGGCTGTGGGATCAGCTCGGCGACAGCAGCCGCGACGCGGCCTGCTCGCGCGTCTCGGCGGTCTGCAGGCTCTTCATCTGCTGCTCGAACTGGCGCGAGGCGGCGATCATCGCCACCATGGTCTCGACCGGGCTCACGTTGGAGCCCTCCAGCGCGCCGGCCTGCAACCGGGCCTGGGGGTCGGCGTCCAGATCGTTGCCGTCGGCGGCGCGGAACAGGCCGTCGTCGCCGCGCTTGAGCGCGGCCTCGGGCGTCACCAGCTTCAGCCGCCCCACTGCCTGCGGCCGCGCGTTGCCGACGGTGGCGCTGACGGTGCCGTCGCCGGCGATGTCGAGCCGCGCGCCGGCCGGGATCGTGATCGGCCCGCCATCGCCCAGCACCAGGCGGCCGGTGGCGGTGACGAGCTGGCCCTGGGCGTCGAGCTCCAGCGCGCCGGCGCGGGTGTAGGCCTCGGTGCCGTCCAGCCCCTGCACCGCCAGCCAGGCGTTGCCCTTGAGTGCCACGTCCAGGTCGCGGCCGGTGCTCTGCACCGGGCCGCCGGCGCTGTCGTAGCCGATGGTCGATTCCAGCGCATAGGCGCGCGTGCTGGCGCCGTCGCCTTGCACCGGCACCGCGCGGAAGGCCGCCATCTCGGCGCGGAAGCCGTTGGTCGAGGCGTTGGCCAGGTTGTGCGCCAGCACGTCCTGGCGCTGCAGCGTGGCCTTGGCGCCGGACATCGACAGGTAGATCAGGCGGTCCATCGCTCAGGCCTCGACTAACGCTGTATCAGCGCAGGTTGACCAGGGTCTGCATCACCTGGTCCATGGTCTTGATGCTCTGCGCATTGGCCTGGTAGGCGCGCTGCGCGGTGATCATGTTCACCAGCTCGGCCGTCAGGTCGATGTTGGACTCCTCCAGCGCACCGGCCTGCAGCACGCCCAGGTTGCCGTCGCCGGGCACGCCGGTCACCGGGTTGCCGCTGGCGTAGGTGGAGGCCCACATGTTGTCGCCCACCGGCTGCAGGCCCTGCAGGTTGCGGAAGTCGGCGATCTCGATCTGGCCGGCATTCTTGGTCTGGCCGTTGGAGTAGCGCGCGGTGATGATGCCGTTGGACTCGATGTTGATCGAGCTGAGCTGGCCGGCGGCGAAGCCGTCCTGCGACAGGTCGGTGACGCCGAAGGCCGAGGCGAACTGCGTCACGCTCATCGACAGCGTCATGCCGCTCACCGGCAGCGGCAGCACGCCGTTGGCGCCGGTCGCGCCCTGCACGTCGGGGAACGCGATCTCGATCTTGCCGGTGTTGGGGTCGATCACGCCGGTGACGCCGGTGCCGCCGGTGAAGGCCGTGGGCACCGAGCCGTCGTCGCTGAAGGTGATGGTGCCGATGGCCTCGGGCGCGGTGGCCGTGCCCAGCACGGTGCTGCCGTTGGCCGTCACGAAGACGTTCCATTCGTCGGCCGCGGTGCCGTCGTTGACCGACGAGCGCTGGAAGTAGTAGGTCAGCGCGACCGGGTCGCCCTTGGCGTCGTAGACGGTCAGCGAGGTGGCGTTGTTGAAGGTGGTGGAGTCGGTGAAGTCGATCGCCGGCCCGACGGCCGGCACCGTGATCTTCTTGGTCGCGTCGAGGTTCAGCTCCATGCCGGTCTTCAGCGTCGCCTGCGGCGCGATGCCGCCGGTGGGCAGCCGGATGGGCACCGCCAGGCCGGCCTGGATCTGGCCGGTGCCCGGGTCGGCGGTATAGCCCAGCAGCTTGTCGCCGCTGTTGTTGACGATGTAGCCGTCCTTGTTGACCTTGAACTGGCCGTTGCGCGAGTACTTGGTGGGGCTGGCGCCGTCGCTCACCTGGAAGAAGCCGCGGCCGTTGATCGCGATGTCCAGCGGGTTGTCGGTGGCGGTGATGCTGCCCTGCGTGAACTGCTGGGCGATGGCCGCCAACTGCGTGCCGATGCCCACGCCCGAGCCCACCGAGCCGTTGAGCGCGCTGGCGTAGAAGTCGGAGAACTCGGCCCGCGAGGTCTTGGCGCCGTAGGTGCCGGAGTTGGCGATGTTGTTGCCGATGACCTCGAGGTTCTTGCTCGTGGCGTTCAGTCCGGACAGGCCTTGCTGGAAGCTCATGGATGGTTCCTCGGCGCGCGCGGCGCCTGCGGTGAGGTCTTGGGGAGGGGTCAGTCGTAGGTGACGACGCTGGTCGCCGGCACGGTGCCGTTGCGGGCCAGCGTCAGCGTCAGCGCGTTGCCGGCGGTGCTGACGGCGTTGACGCGGTCGATCATCAGCGGGCTGCTCTCGACGGCGGTCTTGCCGTTGAGCGCCGTCACGCGGAAGGTGTAGGCCGCATTCGTGGAGTTGCTGCCCGGGCTCCACTCGAAGCTGTGCAGCCCGGCGGTCTGCTGGCCGAGGTCGATCGTGCCCACCACCTTCTGGCTGGCGTCCATCACCTCGACCTTGACCGAAGTGGCGCTGCCGACCAGTGCCACCGCGCCGCGGCCGACGCCGGTGCTCAGGTCCAGCGTGTTGCCTTCGAGCTTGACGTCGTGGCCCACCACCGAGGCAGCCTGCAGCGCCTGCATCTGCAGCAGGTGCGTGCCCAGCCCCTGCACCGATTCGTTGACCTTCTCCAGCTGCGTGACGGTGTTGATCTGCGCCATCTGCGTCGTCATCTGCGCGTTGTCCATCGGGTTCAGCGGATCCTGGTTCTGGAGCTGCGTCACCAGCATGGTCAGGAAGCGGTCGGCGCTGGCCGTGGTGCTGGAAGCCTTGGACGTGCTGCTGTTCTGGCCGTACAGCGCGTAGGCGTCGTTGACGGTGCTGCCGTCGGCGGCGATGGTCATCGTTGCGGTCCTTCGGCTACACCTGCTGGCCCATCAGCAGCGTCTTCTGCATCAGGCTCTTGGCGGTGTTCATCACTTCGATGCTGTTCTGGTATGAGCGCGAGGCCGAGATCATGTTGACCATCTCCTCCACCGCGTTGACGTTGCTGTAGGTCACGTAGCCGTCGGCGTCGGCGGCGGGGTGCTTGGGGTCGTGCACGCGGCGGCCCTGACTCTGGTCCTCGCGCACCGTGCTCACGCGCACGCCGGCCGCCGTCTCGGGCTGGCCCTGCTCGCCCATCAGCACGGTCTGGAACACCACCTGCCGCGCCTTGTAGGCTTGGCCGTCGGGGCCGGCCACGGTGTCGGCGTTGGCCAGGTTGGAGGCCACGACGTTGAGCCGCTGGCTCTGCGCGCTGACGGCGCTGCCGGCGACATCAAAAATTCGCATCATGCTCATCGCAATCAACCCTGGTTGTGCGACTTCATCGCGTCCAGCGTCGTCTTGACGCTGCCGTTGATGAAGCGCAGCGTGCTCTCGTACTTGAGCGCGTTCTCGGCGAAGCTGGCGCGCTCGCGGTCCATGTCGACGGTGTTGCCGTCGAGGTTGGTCTGCGCGGCCATCGCGTAGCTCAGGCGCGGATGCTCGCCGCCGCCGCCATCCGGCATCTCGGCGGCCAGCGCCGCATTGGCGGCCAGCTTGAAGCCGCTGCGGCCGCCGCCGCCGGCCTGCTGCAGCGCCTGCGCGAAGTTGAAGTCGCGCGCCACGTAGCCCGGCGTGTCGGCGTTGGCGATGTTGCTGGCGATCAGCCGCTGGCGCTCGGCCCGCAAGGTGAGGGCCTGGGTCTGGAACTCCAGCGTCGAGGTCAGGCGGTTGATCATCGGCGGCATTCTGGGATTGCCCACGCCGCGGCTGAAGCCGGAACAGCGGGGCAAAGCCGCGGCATTTCGCGGCCGGCGGCGGCCGTGCGGCCTCTACAGTGCCGGGCGTGAACCCAGCCGCCCGCCAACGCCCGCCGCTGCGCGCGACGCTCCTGGCTCTGGCCTGGATCGCCGCGGCGGCGCCGTCGCCGGCGCAGACCGGCGCCGCGCCCGCGGACGCCGCGATCGAGACCGCGATGGCCGCGCCCGTGCGCGCGCTGGTGGACAAGAGCCTGCGCCTGCCGCCGGCCGCCGCCGGCGAGCACGGCCAGCCGCCGCGCGTGGAAATCGAGATCGGCCGCCTCGACCCGCGGCTGCGGCTGGCGCCCTGCAAGCGCATCGAGCCGCAACTGCCGCCGCAGGCCCGGCTCTGGGGCCGCACGCGCATCGGGCTGCGCTGTGTGGAGGGCGAACGGCCCTGGCAGGTGTGGCTGCCGGTCACCGTGAAGGTGTTCGCGCCGGCGCTGGTGGCGCAGCGCGCGCTGCCCGCCGGCACCGAGCTGACGGCGGCCGATCTGCACAGCGCCGAGGTCGACTGGGCCGCCGAGGCTCAAGCCCCGCTGACGCAGGCCGACAAGCTGGTCGGGCGCACCTTGAGCCGCGCGCTGCAGCCGGGCCAGGCCCTGCGCAGCGGCGACCTCAAGCTGCGGCAGTGGTTCGGCGCCGGCGACACGGTACAGATCCTGGCGCGCGGCGACGGCTTTGCCGTCAGCGGCGAAGGCCAGGCGCTGTCGTCCGGCGTCGAAGGGCAGCCGGTGCGCGTGCGCACCGAGTCGGGCCGCGTGCTGACCGGCGTGCCGGTGGCCGAGCGGCGCGTGGAACTGACGCTGTGATGGACGGGGCGGCGTGCCGTTCCCCCTCGTCCACGGGGGTTGATCGAAAATATTCGCCGCCCGGCCTAAAGTCGGCACGGCCCGCGACCGATACCCCGTACACATCAACCGGGAAGGCCCGCAGCAGTCCACGCTGAAGGCCCACTCCCTGGGAGCCACGCATGAAGATCGGTTCACTCACCAACACCCAGGCCGTCGCGCCCGCGACCACCGAGCGCAAGAACGGCAATGGCGCCGCCGCCGTCGACGGCAAGCGCACCGGCAGCGGCGACACCGTGGCGATCTCGTCGCAGGCCTCGGCGCTGGCGCAACTGGCCGGCGACGGCAGCTTCGATGCCGCCAAGGTCGAGCGCATCAGCCGGCAGATCAAGGACGGGAGCTACCAGGTCAACCCCGAGACGATCGCCGACAAGCTGATCGCCAACGCCCAGGAACTGCTGAGCCGCAACTACCGCTGACGGCAGGATGCGCCCGATGTTGAGTTCCCCCCAGGAAATGCAGGCCCTGCGGCGCGTGGCCGAGCTGGAGCCGCCGCTGACGGCGCTGGAAGGCTGCCTCGGCGGCCTGGCCGACGCGCTGCGCGCCAACGACCCGCAGGCCATCGAGAGCCAGGCGACCGAGCTGCATCGCGCGTTGGCCCGCGCGGTCGGCCAGTTCACCCGCGCGGCGCGCGAAGGCGGCGTGCCCGGCGTGCTGCGCCAGCGCCTGGCGCTCGCCGGCGGCCAGGTGGCCGCCCAGCGCGAAGCCCTGGCCCGCGCCACCGCGGCGCTGGACCGCGCGATCGACGTGCTGCTGCCCGACCACCCGCTGCACAGCGTCTACGGCGCCGCCGGCCTGGCCGAGCGCCGGGCGGACAGCGGGCGGCTGCAGGCCTGATCGCCGGCGCCGGCGAGGCGCCCGGGCCGCGGGGCCGGAACCTTTCACTAGCGAGCCGGGAAAGAACGAAACAAAACTCGATCCTGGATCCAGATCATTGCGGTCATCACAGACGGTGGTGACCCATGACGACCCTGCTCCCCTTCTTCGAAGCTTCCGCCCTCGCGGACACGCCGCTGCGGCGCGCGATCACGGCTGCCACCCGGATGCCGGAGCCGGCGGCCGTGGCGGCCGTGCTGCCCGGCGCGCGCCTGCCCGAGGACGTGGCGCGCCGCAGCCAGGCGCTGGCCGCGCGCATCGCGCAGGCGCTGCGCCAGCGCAAGGCTGCCGCCGGCCGGGCGGGCCTGGTGCAGAACCTGCTGCAGGAATACGCGCTGTCGTCGCAGGAAGGCGTGGCGCTGATGTGCCTGGCCGAAGCGCTGCTGCGCATCCCCGACATGGCCACCCGCGACAGCCTCATCAGGGACAAGATCGCCAAGGGCCAGTGGACCAGCCACCTCGGCAAGAGCGCGTCGCTGTTCGTCAACGCCGCGACCTGGGGCCTGCTGATCACCGGCAAGCTGGTCTCGACGCACAGCGAAGCCGGCCTGTCCGCCTCGATCGGCCGCCTGGTGAGCATGGGCGGCGAGCCGCTGATCCGCAAGGGCGTGGACATGGCCATGCGCATGATGGGCGAGCAGTTCGTCACCGGCGAGAACATCGCCGAAGCGCTGAAGAATGCCCAGGAGCGGGAGCGCCTGGGGTTCCGCTATTCGTTCGACATGCTCGGTGAGGCGGCGATGACCGCCCGCGATGCCGAGCGCTACCTGCGCGACTACGAGACCGCCATCCAGGCCATCGGCCAGGCCTCGGCCGGCCGCGGCGTCTACGAAGGGCCCGGCATCTCCATCAAGCTCTCGGCGCTGCACCCGCGCTACAGCCGGGCACAGTACGACCGCGTGATGGGCGAGCTGTACCCGGTGCTGGTGCGCCTGTGCGCCCTGGCCAAGCGCTACGACATCGGCCTGAACATCGACGCTGAAGAGGCCGACCGGCTGGAGATTTCACTCGATCTGCTCGAACGGCTGGCCTTCGAGCCGCAGTTGCAGGCCTGGAACGGCCTCGGCTTCGTGATCCAGGCCTACCAGAAGCGCTGCCCCCACGTGATCGACCACGTGATCGACCTCGCGCGGCGCAGCAAGCGCCGCCTGATGATCCGGCTCGTCAAGGGCGCGTACTGGGACTCGGAGATCAAGCGCGCGCAGCTCGACGGCCAGGACGGCTACCCCGTCTACACCCGCAAGCCCTACACCGACGCCTCGTACATCGCCTGCGCGCGCAAGCTGCTGGCGGCGCCGGAAGCCGTCTACCCGCAGTTCGCCACCCACAACGCGCACACGCTGGCCGCGATCCACGAGCTCGCCGATCCGCAGCGCTATGGGCCCGGGCAGTACGAATTCCAGTGCCTGCACGGCATGGGAGAGCCGCTGTACGAGCAGGTCGTCGGCGAGCCCGCGCAGGGCAAGCTGGGGCGTCCGTGCCGCATCTACGCGCCGGTGGGCACCCACGAGACCCTGCTGGCCTACCTCGTGCGCCGCCTGCTGGAGAACGGGGCCAACACCTCGTTCGTCAATCGCATCGCGGACCAGACGCTGTCGATCGAGGACCTCGTCCGCGACCCGGTCGAGGTGATCGACGAGCTGGCCCGCGCCGAGGGCACGGCCGGCCTGCCGCACCCGGCCATCCCGCTGCCCGCGGCGCTGTACGGCCCGACCCGCCGCAACTCGAGCGGCGTCGACCTGGCGAGCGAGTCGCAACTGCAAGAACTCTCCGCGGCGTTCCGCGCCGCCCATCGAGAGCGCGTGCTGGCCGAGCCCCTGCTGGCGTTCGAGGCGGAACAGGGCGAGCGCCGGCCCGTCACCAACCCCGCCGATGGCCGCGACCAGGCCGGCGAGGTGCGCGAGTGCAGCGATACCGAGGTCGACGCGGCCCTGCAGCAGGCGCAGGCCGCGGCCCCGGCCTGGGCGTCCACGAGCCCGGACGAGCGCGCACGCATCCTGGAAGACGCGGCCGAGCGGCTGGAAGGCCAGATGCCGCAACTGATGGCGATCCTGATGCGCGAAGCCGGCAAGACCGCTTCGAACGCCGTGGCCGAGGTCCGCGAGGCCGTCGACTTCCTGCGTTACTACGCGCGGCAGGCGCGCACGGACTTCGACCCCGCGACGCACCGTCCGCTGGGCCCCGTCGTCTGCATCAGCCCCTGGAACTTCCCGCTGGCCATCTTCGTCGGCCAAGTCGCGGCGGCACTGGCGGCCGGCAACGTCGTGCTGGCCAAGCCGGCCGAGCAGACGCCGCTGATCGCGGCACAGGCGGTCCGCGCGCTGTGGGCCGCGGGCGTTCCGCGCGCCGCGGTGCAGTTGCTGCCGGGCCAGGGGTCCGTCGTCGGCGCCAGGCTGGTCGCCGACGCGCGCGTCCAGGGCGTGCTGTTCACGGGCTCGACCGAGGTCGCGCGCCTGCTGCAGCGCGCGGTCGCAGGGCGGGTCGACGCGCACGGCCGGGCGATCCCGCTGATCGCCGAGACCGGCGGCCAGAACGCCATGATCGTCGACTCTTCGGCGCTGGCCGAGCAGGTGGTGGGCGACGTGCTGAACTCGGCGTTCGACAGCGCCGGCCAGCGCTGCTCCGCGCTGCGCGTGCTGTGCGTGCAGGAAGAAGCGGCCGACCGCGTGCTGGAGATGCTGCTCGGCGCCATGGCCGAGCTGCGCGTGGGCAACCCGGAACGGCTGGCCACCGACGTGGGCCCGGTCATCGACGCCGAAGCCAAGGCCAACATCGACCGCCACATCGAGGCGATGCGCGCCCGGGGCCGCCGCGTGCACCAGGTCTGCGCCCGGCTGGAGAGCCCCTTGGACCACGGCACGTTCGTGCTGCCGACGCTGATCGAGATCGACAGCGTGGCCGAACTGGAACGCGAAGTGTTCGGACCGGTGCTGCACTTCGTCCGCTATCGGCGCGACGATCTCGACGGCCTGCTGAGCCAGATCAACGGCACCGGCTACGGCCTCACGATGGGCCTGCACACCCGCATCGACGAGACCATCGCGCGCGTGGTCGGCTCGGCGCACGCGGGCAACCTCTACGTCAACCGCAACATGGTCGGCGCCGTCGTCGGCGTGCAGCCCTTCGGCGGCGAAGGCCTGTCCGGCACCGGCCCCAAGGCCGGCGGCCCCCTGTATCTCTATCGCCTGCTGTCCCGGCGGCCCGAGGACGTGCTGGCACGGGCCTTGACCGACGCCGGCGACCGCGGCCCCGCGCCGCGCGCGCCCGCCGGCGCCTTGCGCTCGCTGATGAACTGGGCGGGCAGCAGCGGGTTCCAGGCCTTGCCGGAGGTCTGCGACAGGCTGGCCGGCCTTGCAGCGTCCGGAGAAGCCGTGGCCCTGCCCGGCCCGACGGGCGAGCGCAACGTCTACAGCATCGTGCCGCGCACCGGCGTGCTGTGCCTGGCCGCGCGGGACGACGACCGCCTGGTCCAATTGGCGGCCGTCCTCGCGGCCGGCAGCCGGGCGGTCTGGCCGGCCGAGGCGGAAAGCCTGTTCCAGCGCCTGCCCTTCGACGTCCAGGCCCAGGTCGCCATCGCCCGCGACTGGGAAGCGAGCGCCGTCTCTTTCGATGCCGTGCTGCTGCACGGTTCGGTCGAGGACCTCGCGCGCGTCCAAGGACAGCTGGCCCGGCGCGCAGGCCCGGTGGTCGGCGTCGAGCGCCTGCCGGCCGGCGAGACGGCCGTGCCGATGGAGCGGATGGTGGTCGAGCGCTCGCTCAGCATCAACACGGCGGCGGCCGGCGGCAACGCCTCGCTGATGACGATCGGCTGACTTCGGGAGGGGCCCCGTGTCCGGGGCCCGTTCAGGCCCGGGCGGCCGTCCCCGTCTCGAAGATCGCCACCGTGGCCGTCAAGCGCTGCGCCTGCTCCTGCAGCGACGCGGCGGCGGCGGTCGACTCCTCGACCAGGGCGGCGTTCTGCTGCGTCATCTGGTCGATCGTCCCGACCGCCTCGTTGACGAGGCGGATGCCGTCGCGCTGCTCGACCGCGGCATTGGCCAGCTCGCCGATCAGCGTCGACACCTGGCGCACGCCGTCCACGATCTGCTGCATGGCCACGCGCGCCTCCTCGACCTCGGTAGCGCCGACGCGCACCGAGTCGACCGAGCTGCCGATCAGCGCCTTGATCTCCTTGGCGGCCTCGGCGCTGCGCTGCGCCAGCGTGCGCACCTCGGCGGCCACGACGGCGAAGCCGCGGCCCTGCTCGCCGGCGCGCGCCGCCTCGACGGCCGCGTTGAGCGCGAGGATGTTGGTCTGGAACGCGATGCCGTCGATCACGCCGATGATGTCGGCGATCTTGGACGACGAGGCACCGATGCGGTCCATGCTGCCGACGACCTTGCCGACGATCTCGCCGCCGCGCACCGCCGCCCCGGCCGCCGTCTCCGCCAGCTGGCTGGCTTGGCGCGCCACGTCGGCCGACTGCGACACGGTGCCGGTCAACTGCTCGAGGCTCGACGCCGTCTCCTGCAGGCTGGCGGCCGTCTTCTCGGTGCGCGTCGACAGGTCCTGGTTGCCGCTGGCGATCTGCGTCGACGCGACGGACACCGAGCCGACGCCCTGGCGGACTTCGGTGACGACGCCGCGCAACTGCGCCGTCATGCGCGCCAGGCCCTGCATCAGGCGGCCGAGTTCGTCCCGGCGCTGCACGTCGATGTCGCGGCCCAGGTCGCCGCCGGCGACGGCCTCGGCCAGCGACACGGCCTGCCGCAGCGGGCGGTCGATCGAGCGCAGCAGCACCGCCGCCCAGCCGATGCCGAACGCGAAGACGAGCGCCAGGCTCGCCAGGCCGATGATCGTCGTGCGCTGGATGGCCGCCTGCGCCTCGAGCTCGATGTCGTCGCGCTGGCGCACCTGCACGTCGACCAGCGCCTGCTGCGCGCCCTCGTAGATCGCGATCGCCGGCATGAACTCCTTGTCGAAGAACGCCATGACGGCGGCCTGGTCGCCCGACTGCTTGATCTCCTGGGCCTTCTTGACGAGGCCCAGGACGGTCGTGCGGCTGGCGGCGATGGCCTCGAAGGCCTGCTTGTCGGCCGCCGTCGTCGCCAGCGACTGGATGCGCTTCTGCATCTCGCTGCTGGCCGCGATGCCCGCCTTCAGGCGCGCGCCGAAGAACTGTGCGACCTGAGGCTCGCCGTTGATGTTCGACGCCAGCGTGCGCTCGGTGTTGGTCTCGCTCATCGTCTTCCACACCGTCGCCAGCGTGATCAGCTCGTCGGCGCGCCGCGTGCGCTCGACCGCGTCGGCGTGCGCGCGGTTGGCGCTGTGCTGCATCCACAGGCCGAGGCCGGCCATCGCGACCAGCAGCGTGCCGATCAGGCCCCACATCTTCTTCGAGAGCGAAATGTCGTCCAACTTCATGTCTTTGCTTCCGTACTGCGGTGAACGCGTCTCGCCTGCACCGACCCAGCGGCGGTGCAGCGGCGAGCCCCAGCAGTGTTCGTCAAGTTCCAGGCGAACTTGAGGGCATTCAGCCGGCAGAAGTCGACGGATCGGGGCCGGAGGCGGCCTCAACTGCCACGGCGCCAGCATGGCCGCAGGCGCAGGGTCGTGGCAGCGGCTTCGGGAAGCGCTTGTAATGCATATGATCGTATGCATAATACTGGGCATGGATTTCACATGGCACGGCGCCAAGCGGCAGTCGAACCTGAACAAGCACGGCCTCGACTTCGCCGACGCCCCGCAGGTCTTCGCAGGCCCCACCATGACGGTGGAGGATGCCCGGGACTACGGCGGCGAGCAGCGCTTCAACACCACGGGGTTCCTGGGCACGGCCATCGTGACGATCACCCACACCGAGACCGACGACGAAATCCACGTCATCTCCATGCGAAAGGCCACCACCGATGAAATCGAAACCCTCTCCCACTACCTCTGAACGCACTGCCGCGAAGGCACCGCGCCTGCGCGTGGGCTTGAAGGATGTGGCGCCGGCCGAATTCGCTGTTGCGGTGCAGGCGCACCTGGGCAAGCAGCGCGTGTCGATCATGCTCGACGGCTCGGTGATCGCTTTCTTCAAGGCCAAGGCCGGCGAGCGCGGATACCAGACGCTCATCAACCAGGCGCTGCACGACGCCATGCGGGGCGAGCAGATCGCAGACACGTTGCGCCGCGTCATCCGCGAGGAACTGCGGCCCGCGTGACCGCATAGCAAGGCCATGTCGTCAACCGCGCGATCGGAAGGCCCGGCGAAGCGGATTCCGCGGTAGATGCGCAGTGGGGCCAAGCCAGAAAGCAATAACGCCTTGAAAATCAAGGCGTTATGCTGGGTCGGAGTCTTCCTCATGATCGGCGGAAACGCAGTGTTCATGCGGGTTTGCGGCCGATCGGCAACGGTGGATGCCCCCGACGATGCCCCCAATCTGGCGCGGCTGGCCTTGGGCCTCTCAGCTACCGGCCCTTCGGGAGGCGCGCAAGTTCGCCTCGATCAACTCGCCCTCCGTCGCCATCCGCCGCTGCGCATCGTGCGCAGCCTGCAGATCGACCAGCATCTGCAGGTCCGCGCCCAAGAGGCGCCACGGCGGTGGGCATCGAGCCAGGTCACGCAGCAGCACCAGGGCATCGGCAGCAGCGCCGGCCAACTCGGGCCCGATGCCGGCGCGGGCCAGTTCGAGCACGATCAGCAGCATGTCCCGCAAGTCCTCCCGCGCGCGCGGCCCGGCGCTGCTCTGGGCCAACTCCTGCAGCGCCAGCAGTTCACCGGCAAGCTGAGGTAGCAGCCGCTCGGCGGGGGGTGGGCGCCGGTAGACCGCGCCGGCCACCGGGTTGGCCAGCAGGTTGCGCAGATCCCGGCGCTGAGGCTGCTGGCGGGGCCGTGGGCGGCCTTTCGCGGGCCGCGGCATGGTCAGGTAGTCTGCTGCCGCGCCAGGCTCTCGTTGAGGGCGCGCACCAGATGGCCCTGCAGCACGCGCGCGGCAGTGTCCTGCGCCGCTCGATGCAGGTCGGCACGGGGGCGATAGGTGGCCATCCTGACGAAGTAGAAGACCGCCTCCAGCTCGCGGCCCTTGCGCAGGTAGACGCCTGCTGCCAGACGCCCCTGCGGGCGCGGGATCGCGATGAACTTGCGTCCGCTGCTCAGCGCCTTGGCAACACGCTTCGCCGCCGACGCGCTGATGACGCGCTGATAGCCCGGCGAATACTGCGCGCCCAGCTGCGCGATCACCTGGATGATCGTGCTGCGCGACACGTTGCCGTAGGCGTCGCGCGGCGCGTCCGGCGCGGGGAAGAGGTGCATGCCGGGCGGCATCGAGCCCTGTGCGATCAGCGCCTGTTCGAACTTCTTCAGCCGCCGCTGGCCGCCGTATTCCTCCGGCGCCAGCCACTCGGCAGGCGGCGTGCCGCTGGAGCGATCGCGGATGAACACCTCGGCCGTCAGGTCATCCTGGCGAGCCATCTTCACCACGGTGGCGCGCGTGGTGGCGGGCGTGGGCCTGTCGAACGCCGACTCCAGCCGGCTCGTCCAAGCCTTCTCGATGTCGCGTGCCGTACGGGTCAAGGCCGTGGCGCCGGCGCGGGCGATGCGCACGTCGCTCAACTGCTGCAGGGCGCGCTGCGCAGCCTCCAGGCCCTTCATCTCGAAGGTGACCTTCATGCGCCACCCATCGGCGCCAGGCCCCAGGCGGCCGGGTCGAAGTCGGCGGGCCGCCGCTGGCGGAGGGCGTCCCGCACCTGCTCGTACGCCGGGATCGGGTCGGCGCCCTTGTGCATCGCGACCAGCGCGGCCATCAGGGCCCTGTTCATGGAGGCCAGATTCACCTTGTCGCGAAGCAGGCGCGATTGCTGCTGGTGGAGTTGCTCGATCAGATCCAGCGCGGCGTTGAAGTCGGCGCGGGTCACGGGCTTGTTCATGATGAGATCTCCTTCGTCCGCACGGCCGTGCCGCCTTGCGTCACCTGACGCAGGGTGCGCTGGGTCATGTGAGTGTTGTTCTCGATGTTGGACAGCAGCGCCGCGAGCCTCTCAACCGTGTGCTGCAGCGAGACGATCTCGGCGCGCAGCGCGCGGATCTCCTGCGTCTGCTCGCCGTTCATCGCTTGCCGCGTCTGGTCGGCGTTGTAGATGCGCGCCGCGCCGGTGAGCACCAGCTCGGGGCCGCGCTCACCCACCAGCGCCAGGCCACCACCGAAATCGCCGCCTGCGGCGAAGCCGGGCACCCGAAGGTTGCTCAGCACCGACGATGCGACCGACGCTTGTGCTCCCAGCACGCTGAGGCCGCGGACCTTGAGCAGATCTTCCAGCGCCGCCGCAGTGCGGGCTTGGAGCAGCTCCAGCGCCTGCGTGCTGCTGACGAAGTCACCCGCCATGTCGATCATGGCCTTGGACAGGCCGGGTAAGCTCTTGGCGGCCTCGCTGTCGCCTGCCTTGGCCTGGGCCAGGACGACAGCGAAATCGCCTTGTGCGGCCGCGAATCCGGCCGCCGTGGTCTTGCCAGCGACCTGGCCGCGCAGGCGCAGGATCTCGTCCTTGATGTTGTCGGCAGCATCGGTCCACGACGACTTGGCCAACGCCGCCGCCGTCACCGCCGTGCTTCCAACGTCCTGCCACGTCATGCTGACCGCCGATGCCGCCGCCGCAGCCGCTTCGGCTGCCTTGATCTGGTCGTACAGATCGAGGTTACTAACGTCGATCTTGCTGCGGGTGTAAGTGTCGATCGAGGCCTGATCGCCGAGCGCTCGCCACAGTTCCATTTGCAGGTCCGCGCGCTCGCGGGCGATGTCGGCGATGCTGCGCGTGGCAGCGGCCGCAGCTTCAGCAGCAGGTACCACGTCGGCGAAGGCCTGCTGCACGCTCATCAGCATGGTGTAGGCCTGCTGCCCGGCTTCGGTCATCGGGTCGAGGCCGTCGACCAGCGAGCGGAAAGCGTCGCGGCTGGAAGGAAGTTCGAGCCCGACCTCGCCCAGCGCCTTGCCGATCTGCCCGAACGTGATGTCGACGCGCTCGGTCTCGTTGTAGTAGTTCTCGAAGTAGGAGGCCGCCGCGCCCCGGAACGAGTCGATGCCGCCGGCCATGCCGATCAGCGACTGCACGGTGTCGCTGCTGGCCGCGTCGATGCGCTCGAACGTCGGGCCCAGCAGCGCCAACGTGCCGGTGAGCGAATTCAATTGCTTCTCGTACGCCACGACACCGGCGACGCCGGTGCTCAGCTTGGTGAGATCGATGTCATCACCCAGCGCCTCGAGCTGCGACTTGGCCCATTTCGGGATGTCGATCTGCGTCAGCGCGTCGACGATCGAGCCAGCCGCCTGCTTGGTGTACTCCGCGAAGCCTTCGCTGGCGCTGCTGGCCAGCGTGCCGAGGGCATCGAAGCCGGCAACCCGGCCGCCGGCCTGGTCCATGAGGTGGAACAGGCCCCAGCTCGGATCGTTGTTGTCCGATTCGAACACCGAGCGCACGCTGGCCACGTTGGAGCTGGTGCCGAAGCTCGACGCGAAGCTGCCGATGAGCTTGAGCGTGTCCGCCGCAAAGGAGCCGACCAGGCCCTGCACGGCGGCGTCCTGGATGCCGCCCTGCTGCTTGGTGATGTCTTGCACGCCGCCTGCTGTGGCCAGCGCGTAGCCGCCCATGTGCGGCGTGGCCAGCATGCCCAGCTCTTTGCCGATCCGTGCGGTGAGCGTGGCGCCGCTGAGGATGTCGGCCCAGCGATCGCTAACGCCCAGGTCATCCATGAGCTGCGCCGTGCGCGCGGAGGCATCGCCGATCGCCGTGTTCGTGTCGCGCGCCTGCTCGCGGCGCAGGCCGGCAGACCAGTCGGAGCTGCCCTCCATGCCGGCCCAGATCGCAGCGGCGATCCAGCCAGCGATAGCGCCCCAGCTTGCGCCGGCGCTGGTGGCCGCCGAGTCCCAGGCTGCGATGCCGGATTCCACGCCCGAGGCTTCGCCGAGGAACGCCCCGTTCGCACCGACGACGCCGGTGGTGCCGTAGGTGGCCGATGTGCCGCCGCTCCACAGCCCGCCGGCCCAGCCGTAGGCCTTCTGACCGTAGCCGTAGAGCGTCGACATCGTTTGCGCGCTCTGCAGGTAGGAAGAAGCGGCGCCGGCGCCAGACTTTCCCGAAGCCGTGCCGCCGAACAGCATCGTGATCGCACCGTTGGCGAGCGTGCCGGCCAGCGCGGCGGCGATCTGGGTCTTGATCTCGTTGCCGATGCTCCTCGCGAACGCGGTGCCGAAGCGCTCGCCACTGGCAAACGCGTCGCGGAACGCACCGGTCAGGCCATCGCGAACGCCGTCGATGGTCTTGGCCCAATCGGCAGCGGCCTTCTCGCTGGCTTCCTTCGCGACACCGGCCGCTGCGAGGTCGCGGCGCAGTTGGGCTTCTTCACGCAGCTGCGCCGCGCGCTCCGAATAAGCGGCCGACTCGGCCATCGACAGCCCGTCGAGCAGCGACTGCACCGCGGCCTGGTCGTTCATCGCGGCCATCAAGTCCAGGTGCGCCTGCGTCTTGTCGAGGATCGCTTCTTTGCCGTACCTGAGCCCGTCGATCTGATCGCGCAGCGACTCGTTGGTCTTGGCGCCGGCATCCAGTTCCTTGGCCAGCGCGCCGGCGTGATCGGCAGTTGCCTTGACGACATCGGCCAGGGCCTTGGCTCGCTCCTTCCCCGCATCTGCCAGCAGACGCGCCTGCGCGGCCGCGAAGGGCTGCTTTTGGATGAGCGCGCCCACCAGCTCGACATACCGCGCCTCGCTGACGTTGCCCGCCGCACGCGCCCTCTGGAGCGTCTGCAGGTCGCCCGCGTAGCTGCTGCTCAGGCCCGCGAGCTCGGCCAGCAGCTTGGCCTCCCTTTCGAGTTCCTTGCCGTCGGCGCCGTTGCTGTCGAAGAACGTCAACGTTTTTTTTCGGCCGGCGTCTTCCGCCGCGGCGCCGAGATCCCTGGTGGCCAACGCCGCGGCGCGCGCCGCGTCCCGCTGCGCCATCAGCCGTTCGGTGGCGCCCAGAACGGACCGCTCGAACTTGTCGAGTTCGGCGCGTGCCCGAGCTGCATCCTCCTTCATCGCAGTGCCGATCGCGCCGGCGCCGGCAAATTCGCCGTGCGCCACCGCGGCAGCCTGCGCGGCCAGACCGCCCAGCTCGGTGCCGATGCCCCGCAGCACAAACGCGACGTTCGCGCCCAGCACCGACACGGTTTCCATCGTGGTGCCGACGACGGACAGGGCGACGCCAAGTCCATCAACGCCGGAAGCGGCGTCAGCCGCGCTGCCGCGAAGGTAGCGCCCCCACGTATCGCCGAGCTCGCCGGTGAGCTTGCGGGCATTGATCAGCTCCGGCAGCAAGCTCATCGCCAAGCCGCGCGCGAATCGCTGCGTCGCGGCGAGCGACTCCTCCAACATGTCGTTGAAGGCCTCGGACTGCTGGGCCATCTCGGTGGTGACGGCGGCCGCGGCGATGCCCTTGCTGGCCAGGTCGTTCAGGAACGGCAGCATGTCGGCACCCGACTTGCCCAACAGCTTCATCGCTGCGGCGCTCTTGCCGGCGCCGTCCTCGAACTGCGTCATCGACTTCGCCAGCGTGAGCATCTGCTGGTCCGGCGTCTTGCTCTTGAACGCGTCGAAATCCAGGCCCAGCGCCCGCAGCGCACCCGCGGCGCCCTTTCCCTCTTCGCTGGTCTCGGAGAGCGCCTTGGCCATGAAGTTGGCGGCCCGGCCGATGGCTTCTGCCGACTGGCCAGAGTAGCGACCGACCTCGGCCAAGCCGCTCAGCTGCTCGATGGCGATGCCGGTGGACTTCGACAGCTTGCCCAGCGCGTCGGCTTCCTCGTAGAAGCCCATCGTCACGCGACGGATGGCCTCCACCGAGAACGCGCCAGCAGCGCTGGCCAGCACCGGGCCGAGCAGGCTGGCCGCGCTGGACAGGCCGCCGAAGCTGGCCTTCAACTGCGACAGCTGCTGCGCGACCGACTGCGACGACTGGCCGAAGCGGTCGTTGCTTGTCGCCAGCGCGTTCAGCGACTCGCCGGTCGCCTTGGCGCTGGTCTGGAACTGCTGTGCGCCGTCCAGCCCGATGCGGGCCTTGATCTCGGTGGTGCTGCCGCCGGTCATGGGCAGGCCCCCTATGCCGCCCGGCGCACGCTGGACGCCTGCACGAGCTCGGACAGCACGAGCGTGGCCATGCCGGGCCATCTCAGCAGCTCGGCGCAGGCCTCGGGCGAATAGGGCACGTCCTCACCGGCATCGTCCTTCGGACCCTGCCAGTCCCTGATGCGCGGCCCCAGGACGTCGGCGATGGGGGTCTTGCTGCCCGCGGCTTCGGCGGCCTTGATCGCTTCGTCGAGCTGGCTGATCTGCGTCGCGTGGGTGACGCGGTCTGCCTTCAACACGAAGTCGAAGGGGACGGCCCTGCCGTCGTCGGCGGTGAGGAAGCCTTCGACGGTGAAGCGAACGATGGGGGAAACGGTTAGGGAATGTCTGCATAACTAAGGGCTGATCCGTCTTGCCCGAGGCGACACGTGAGGTGACGATGCGAGCCGTGAAGCAACTTGGACTTGGCCTGAACCTGTCGACGAAGAAGACGCGCAAGCGCGAGTTCCTCGAAGAGATGGAGCGTGTCGCGCCCTGGGCGGTGCTGGTGCAGATCGTCCAACCGCATTACCCCAAGGCCAAGACCGGCCGACCGCCCTTCGGCATCGAGACCATGCTGCGCATCCACTACCTGCAGCAGTGGTTCGGGCTGAGCGATCCGGCGATGGAAGAGGCGCTGCACGACGTGCCGCTGTACCGCGAGTTCGCCAAGCTCGAGGGCGTGACCGCGCGGCTGCCCGACGAGACGACGATCCTGCGCTTTCGGCATCTGTTGGAGCGACACAACCTGGCCGTGGACATGCTGCGGGTCGTCAACGATCTGCTGAGCCACAAGGGCCTGATGCTTCGCAGCGGCACGGCGGTGGATGCCACGCTGATCTCGGCGCCGAGCTCGACCAAGAACGCCGAGGGCGAACGCGATCCGCAGATGAAGCAGACGCGCAAGGGCAACAACTGGTATTTCGGGATGAAGGCGCACATCGGCGTGGACGCCGACTCGGGTCTGGTGCACACGGTGGTGACGACCGCGGCCAACGTCAACGACCTGAACGTCGCCGGGCAGCTGCTGCACGGGCGCGAGCGTGACGTCTTTGCCGACGCCGGCTATCAGGGGGTGCACAAGCGGCCGGAAGCAGCCGGCCCGAACTGGTACGTGGCGATGCGGCCTGGTCTTCGGCGCAAGCTCGACCCGCAGACCAAGGCAGACGTCATCGCCGACAAGCTCGAGCAGCTCAAGGCCAGCATCAGGGCTAAGGTCGAGCACCCGTTCCGCGTCCTGAAGAGGCAGTTCGGCTACACGAAGGTTCGCTACCGAGGCTTGGCCAAGAACACGGCGCAGATCGTCACGCTGTTCGCACTGTCGAACCTGTGGATGGCGCGCGCAAAGCTGATGGGAGCGCGAGGATGAGTGCGCGAGCCGTGCACCAAGCACGCGCCGCGCTGCAATCGCTCGGCGCCGTGACGCGCGTCGCGAGGTCCTTCGAGTGCCGTTCTCGATCTGCATGATGGCCAACTGGGCGCGTCAGCGTTACGCAGCGCGTTGTGCAGACCTTCCTTAGGCGAATCGTCATGGTGTCTTTCGTGGATGGTTGGAAGAGGGGCACCGTGGAATCGCCCGCATGCCGCTTTGGACTGCGACAGGCGGCGCGACGCGGGAGGCGCCATCCCGGGAAACTCCGGCCCTGCCGCTGCATGCCGCAGCACGATTGCCGAGAAACCATGAAACGACCGCCTTGCGCCTATGCAGCGGCAGCTCGGCGCGGTGCGGTCTCATGCTGGGTCAGGTGGGGGTGAAGCCGCTGGAACGCTGGCGTACCGACTCCATGCGATTGCGCACCGCCTCGTCGAGGCGGTGCTGGTCGGCGGCGTCCACCAGGTCGGCCGCGCCCATCCAGTGCAGCAGCGCCGCATAGAAGGGGCTGACTTTGGCCCGCTCGCCGCGGCCGAAACTGATGGTGCGGCCGGGCAACTCAAGGTGGATGTCCCCAATCGCGCGCACCTGCACGCTCGCGCCAGGGTCGATGCGCTCGATGAATTCCATGTGTCCGCCCCCCGTCAGAACCGCGCGAAGGCATAGCGCTCGCGGGTCGCGTCGCTGTTCTGCCGCACGATCTCGGCGCGGCCAGCGGCAATCAAGGCATCGCGGTCTTGCGGGTCGACCAACTCGACGGTCTCGCTCATGTTGCAGAGCACCGCAGCCACGTACGCGTCGACCGGCGCGCACTCGCCGGTGCGGAGGTCGCGGCCATTGCCGATGTGGATGTTGCGCAGGGCGCGGATCTGAACTTGCTGCATGGCTGGTCTCCGGGTCAGGTGATCGAGGTGGCCACGCACAGCGCGGTCGGGTGGGTGTAGATGAGGTCGACGAATGCCATGACGCGCAGCACCAGGCCGCCCGAGTTCCACAGCGCCGAGGGATCGACATCGACTCGAATGCCCGGACCCCATAGCAGCACGCGCACGGTGGACCAGTCGCCTACCGCAAGTGCCGCGCCTGGCGCCAGCTTCGTGGCGATGGCCTGCCGGCCCAGGATGCGGCCGTCCTCCCACAGGAAGGCGCCGCTGCCGATGGCCTTCTCGCGCGCGCCCAGCAGCTCCTGGGTTGCGCCGTTGCCAATCCAGCGCAGGCTGCTCTCGGTTGCGCCGCCGTCGATGCACTTGCGGCGCATCGAGAGCACACCGGCGTGGGCCAGGGAGGTGCCCGGCACGGTGCTGATGTCCGGCATGTTGAACACGCCCAGCGGTTCGGCGCCACCGGCGCCGGCCAGCACATGGCGGTCGATCTGGGCGCTGATCGCGCGGCGCAGCAACTGGCTGATGAACGCGTCGACGCTCGGCCCCTGCTGAACCAGTTGGCGCGACACCGGCACCGTCGCGATGATGGTGCGCGGCGTGCCCGAGGCCTGGCCGAAGACGGGGTCGCTCTGCGACGACGGCGCGACGCCTTCGGCTACCGCTGCGACCGACGGGTCGGACTTGACCACGGGCAGCGTGACGCCGCCTTGCAAGCCCGAGATGAACTGCACGCCCAGGGCTTGCGTGACGCTCTCGCCGCGCAGCGCGTCGGCCGGCTCCATGTTCTCGATGCCGACCAGGTAGCCGCCCTTGGCGCCGCTGGCCACGGTCATGGTGCGCTGGTGCGCCAACCCGCCCCACGGCAACCAGGCGCGCGACCGGCTGAACGCCTGCTGCGCTCGCTCGGACGCGCGCTCGATCACCACGCGCTCGAAGGCCGGGATCGGTGCGTTGGTGGCCTGCGCAAGCATCAGGCGCGAAAGCGAGAAGCCGAAGGGGTCTGCTTCACACGATGCCTGCTGCGCGAGGTCGCGGGCCAGCGCCAACCTCGGCCACGCCGACGGATCAGGGGGCGCCCCGGGCGCGGCGCGCTCGACCGTCTCGTATGCGAGCCGGCGCTCTTCAGCGCTGTGCGCCATCAACTCGAATGCTGCTTCGTTCATCTATGGGTCTCCAGCAAGGGATGCACCGATGCTGCTTAAACGCTCGCGCCGGCGCCATGGGCGAGCGTGGTTTCCGGCCCCTCGAAACCATGCAACCGGTACACGGCGGTCCGGCTGGTGGTGCCCACGCGCACCAGGCGCATGCCACCGGCGGGCGCGCCCTCGATGCGCGACAGCAGCCGGCCGAACGCGCGCAGGCCGCCGGCGGCGCTGTCCTGCCGTGCGATCAGCTCGGACAGCGCACCCGCCGCGGTGCTAGTGCCCGTTACAGCCCGGCCAGCAAGATCGGAGGCCGTCCAGGCCGCGCCGCCCATCACCGCGGCCACCAGCGGAAGCAACTCGGCCAGCGTCGCGCGGTCCTCGGCGGCCAGCAGTCGGCGAGTCAGGAACTGGATGTCCTCGCGCTGCGCCGTGACCTCGTCGACCAGCACGGACAGCTCGGAGAGCAGCTGCTGGAGGGTGACTCCGGTCATGCGGCCGCATCCTCTTCCGGCGCTGGCGTGGCGTCGTCATCGTCCACGGTCAGCTCGTCGAGGCGCGCGGTGACCAGCGACGCGGTGGCGCGGATCCATTCGTTGCGCGCCGACGCGATCACTGTCTGCAAGACCGTGCGCGCGGCCTCGGGCAGGTCGGGGCAGGCCTTGCTCAACGCGCCGTCGAGTTGCTCGAAGCGGTCGACGACGCCGGAGGACGCTGCGCTGAGCACGTCGGCCAGCAGGCCGATGGGCGCCCACTCACCGCTGACCTGGGCGTTCTTCATGGCCTGGCCAATGCGCTGTTCGCGGGCCAGCGCCGCGCGCTCTTGCACCAGGTCGAGGCCGCCGCTGTCGCCCATGCGGCCGGCCGCCTGGTCGCGCAAGCGCTCGCAATACGCGAGGATCCATTCGCCCAACGTGCCGCCAGCGGAAAGCAAGCCGTCAGCGATCATCTGCGACACCCGCTGCTGGCTAACTCCAATGATGGAACCAAATTCGGTCTGGGATCCCTGTCTATCAAGCACTACACAACCCCCCTTGCAACCCCACGCAACAGTCCGCGTTCACGCCCGAACTTGACCGTGCTTGACCCCCCCAGGAAGGACCCGCCGCCGCACCAAGCCCGCGCCTCACGCATCGCCCGCCCCTGCCGCTGACTCCATGGCCTGACGCTTCCGGCGCACGTGGTAGGCCGTCAGCACCTGGTCGGCCACCACGTCGAGCCCGGCCTTCAGCGCACCCTCGCGGTCGGTCCAAGCCTTGGGCTTGGTGCGGCCCGTGATGGCCAGCGTGTCGCCCTTGGCCAGGGCCGCGAGCTGCTCGCCGGCACTGCCGAAGGCGATGACGTTGCACAGCACGCTTTCGTCGTCGGTGCTGGCTGCGATGCGCGCGGTGGTGAAGGCCTTGCCGCTGGCGCTGGTGCGGCGCTCGGGGTCGGCGACCAGGCGGCCGGTGATCAACGCGGTGATGCTCATAGATCGACCACAACGACGTCGACCGCGAGTTCCGCAGCCAACTCGGCCAGCGCGCGGTCACGGCCTTGGCGGTACTGGTGCAGCTCGTCAGCGCTCAGCCGGCCGGGGAGCCACTCGATCACGGCAACTTCGAACCCTCCGGCTCGCGGGACGCTCAGCGTTGCGACATGCGAGCCCACGCGCCAGCTCCGGGTGAAAGCGGCTGACGCGCTCATCGCTGCAGCTCCAATCGGGACAGCGGGACAGCGGACTGTCCCGGGATGTCCCTGTCCCGGGACAGGGACAGGGATGTCCCGGGACATTTGTCCCGGTTTTCCTTACGCGCGCGCGAGTCCTGTCCCGTTTCCTTTTGTCCCGATTTCGGGACATTTCCAGGCGCAAAACGGGACATCGGGCCGAAAAAACGGGACATCACTGCCGCTCCCGCAAGTCGATGATGACGCCCTGCGCCACCTCGATCAGCTTGCTCTGAACCGCCCAGTTGCGGGCCCGGTAGAAGGCCTTCCTCTTGGCCTCGGCGTCGAGGCCGCCGAGTTCCGTGCAGAAGGCGAGCCGCAGCTCCTTCTCAGCCATGCCCGTCTGAACAAGACCCAGCAGGAGCTGCGCGCGCCCTGCACGGCCGGCGGTTTGCTCGCCGGCGAGCGCCTCGCGGATCTCCTGCTCGGTGCTGAGGTGGCGCGCCACCAGCGACGTGATCGTGTCGCCGTCCGAGTCGGTGCCCAGCTCCTTGACGCTGAGCGCGAAGGTCTGGTCGGCGAAGCGCTCCTCGTCCTTCTGCTTCAAGCACGACAGCGTGGCCAGCATCTCCTTCTCGTCGCGGTGCGAGCCGAACAGGAAGTCCACGTTGGAGGTGATCGCGCTGGAGCCGCGCGGCCGCTCGGTGGCCTGGTGGCCGGCGTGGTGGATCAGCAGCACCGCGCAGCTCCACAGGTCGCGGAAGGCCTGGCCGAGCGCGCGCAGGTAGGCGGCCATCTCATTGGCGCTGTTCTCCTCGCCAGCGTAGGTCTGGCTCACGGTGTCGACCACCACCAGCGCCGGCTTCACACCCACGGCCGAGGCCGAAGCAACCACCTTCATCGCGTCGGCGGCCAGGTCCAGTGCCACGGGCACGACGTGGAAGCTCACCCGATTCCAAGGCAAGCCGCGGCTGCGGTGCCAGGCGTCGATGCGCTTCCACATGCCGGCGCCGCCCTCGGCGGCGATGTAGATCACCGCGCCCTTGCGCGTGCGCCGGCCCATCCAGGGCAGGCCGTGGGCCACGTGCAGCGCGCAGTCCAGCGCGATGAAGGACTTGAAGGTCTGGCTGGCACCGAACAGCATGCCGATGGCCACCGTCGGGATGGCGCGCTTGACGAGCCAGCTCGTGAGGCCCGCGGCGCGGCTCAGCTCGGCCAGCGACAGCAGCGGCACCGTGTCGGCTGGCGCGGCATCGGCCGGCGGCGGCACGCGCCGCGCCGTGTCCACCAGGTGATGCACATCGGCCACCGTCATGCCGCCACCGCCAGGTCGTTGATGTCGGCCTTGGCCCGCTCGGGCAGCGCGATCGACGCTTCGCGCCCGGCAGCGGCCCAGCGTGCGGCGCAGGCCTCGGCCGCCTTGATGCCGGCATCGTCGTGGTCGGCCGCGATCAGCAGCGACTCGACGCCGGCCAGCACCGGCAGCGCGGCCAGGTTGCCGGCGTCGATGCAGGCCCAGACGGGCCGGAAGGCGTGCGCCAGGCTCAGCGCCGTCTCGATGCCCTCGGCCACCGCCAGGCCGGTGCCGACCACCTCGTCAGGCCACAGCCGGATGACGCCGCCGGCCTTGCGGTGGCCGCCCAGCAGCAGCCGCGGCGGGTCGACGGGGGCCTTGGTGCCGTCGGCCTGAACCCAGGTGCGGTGCAGTGTCAGCGGCTCGCGCGTCAGGGCATCGGTGACCAGCGCCACCAGCGCCGGGCCGGTGTGGCCGCTGGGGTGGCGCAACGCGGGGTGCCAACGCAGATCGCCGTCGACGGGCGGAATGACGCAGCACCGGGCCCGCAGGTAGGCCAGCGCAGGGCCGGCAAGGGGCTCCAGGCGCGCGAAGAAGTCGCGCCAGTCCTTGGACAGCACCGGCGCCGGTTCGCGCCGCCCAGGGGCCGCCTGGCGCGTCGGCGCAGGCTTCAGGGCCGGACGGTCATCGCGCAGCGTCTCCACGTACTCGCAGCGAAAGCAGTGCGCCACGCCGGTGCCGTCGTCGTTCAAGGTGACGCCCAGTGTCTTGTCGCGGTCGCTGCGGCTGCAGGCCGGGCACGGCTGCCGGCGTGGGCCATGCCAATCGATGATGCTGGCCGGCATCAGGCAGGCACCTCCACGCGCCGCAGCCAGGACTCGACCTCGGCATCGATCAGTGGCTTGACCACGCCCCAACGGCTGGCGATCCAGGTGCCATCGGCAAGCCGGACCAGTTCAACGCCGGCCAGCGCAGCCCGTGCGATCAGCGTCGCCTCGGCCTTGCGGGCTTGATCGGCGCCGGCGCTGCCGGCATACTCACGTCGCTGTGTTTCGTGATCCGCGTTGGCCTCGGGGTGGTGCCCGGGGCCTTCGCATTTCTGGGGCTCAGGTGCGGCCGGGCCTGCCCCGGCGGGCATCGATGAAGTCGTCATGGCGCGACTTCACGAGTGGCCCAGGATGGCGCCCAAGGTCGCCTTTCGCTGCGCGTGCAGCCGATCGACCAGCGCTTGCATTTCGGCCTCGGCGAGCCCCGCGACGCGGGCGGCGACGATGGCGTCCAGTTCATCGCTCGGGAGTGCCACCACGCGGTCGCCGATCTTCACCGGCGCCGTCACCTTGCGGCGCTTCACGTTCTCGTGGAACTGGGTCTTGCTGTCGCCCAGGATCTTCAGGAACTCGCCCTTGCGGACGAGGCGGCGCGCTTGAACCGCTGCGGTCATCATGGCCCTTTCAGGCTCGGCGGTAACCTAGAAAGCCATCGCTGCGGTTGCAGGGACCTTGTGCGTTCTTGGCTGTTCCGAGCTGTCCGGGCGGACTTTCCGATTTCTGCCCGTCCATGTATGCAGCAAGATTGACGCGAAAGTTACTGCGCAAATCGTCCGTTTCGGCGAGGCGTCTGCGATCTTCGATCGAGCCGCGCGAACCATGCGTGCAACTGCATCTGATTCAGCGTCAGGCCGACTCGGCGCCGCAGCTCAGACTCGCGGGCGCGGTCAACGACATTCGCCATTTCACGAATGGCGTAGAAGCTGAGTTGCTGCCCGCTGGCCCGTTGCCAACGGTCCAGATCCAAGAACTCCAACAGGCCCAGAACGGCCAGGCTGCGCAAATCGCTGGCTTTCAACTTAAGGTGCGCTGCCTCGCGATATGGTTGCTCCCCACCCATGACCGCAAGCCGCTGTCGCTCTGCCGCGAGATAGTGCCGCAAGTCGGCGAGCAGCACGTCGTCTGGTCTTGCGAGGTCAACGCGCACAAAGCGCCCCACCATCTGAGGCTGGAATGCATCGTCAAGCCTGCCGGAAAATGCTTTTGGATACCGACCCAGCGAATCGGTGGCTTTGAAGCTCGCCCCTGCCGCTCGAATGGCCGCGGGTAGCATTCTCTCGAACGCGTACAGGCTGGTCACATCCAGGGGTTCAATACCGCTCCGCACGCGTCCGGTTTGTAGCGCCTCCCAAACGTCGAGCGGCAGAGACGGGCGAGAACAAGCCTCATCGAACGCCGCCCCCATGTCGTCCCATTGATTGGCCTTGAATCTGGCGACCCACCGATGCACATCGGCAAGATGCATTCCCTTGATCTGGGCCTCATCCTTGCGTCGAAGCACTGGCCCAACGGACCTCAAGGCCAGTTCGGTGCGCTCGTTCGGCTTGTGATGCAGCCAGCTTCGCAGTGTCAGATTCAAGAGCCAATCGCCCATATCGAGGCCCGCGGCCAAACGATATGAGTCCGGACTGAACCACGCCGGCGCCACAGGCGTCCGCTTCTTCCCCGCCATGCCAGCCTCCTTCTACGGCGCCCTTCGACAAGGCCCCGGCAGCGGGTGAAGGATTCCCACGTTCCGCTGGCCGGCGTAGCCGGGGGCGAACTGAATCATGCCGCAAGCCCCGAAGGGCCCGCGACGGTGGTGCTGGTGGTGGTCAGTCCAGCCGATCCTGTGCCGCCACCATCGCCTGCTGCACCTGCTCGGTGAAGTGCCGCACGGCATCGGCCAGGTCGGGCGTGCCGTCATGGCTGGCCGCCCGCAGCAAGACGTTGAGCTGCGACAACTGCCCGAGGCCCCACGCCAGCAAGGCCTCCGCGCCTGCCTGACTGTTCGCGATCACCGGAGGCAGATCACCGAAATGGTCAACATCCCACCCCTCAATTGCCGTCAACGGCGGCGCGGCCTCCGGCGCTGGCGGCGGCGCGGCGCCGGGCATGGTGTGGATGTCAGCCATGTGTACCTCTTCGGGAGTCTTCCGCAGGCTGGCTGTCAGCGAATGACGCGGCGGTGTTCGCTATGGGGTCCCAGTCTTCCAGGTCCGGGCAGGCGCCGTCCACCAAGATGCAGAACATGTCGGTGAGCGCTCGCAGGAATCCCTCGCGATGATCCTCGTTGCGATGGTTGAGGTTGTAGAGCAAGGCCCCTCGGATCGCCGCCCCGGCGGCTCTGTAGTCGCGCGGGTCAGAATCGTCGCCCGGGTCCAGCGCGCGTGCCTCGTTCAAGTCAACATCGGTCATCGCGTTGACGACAGCCAGCATTCCGGTGAGCGCCAGGACGCCAGCCTGCAGGGCTTGGTCGCGGTCGGTGTCAGCCATGGTGCGTCTCCGCGTTCTCGAAGGCCTCCGCGAGTGCGTTGGCCGCTTCGTGCGCCTGGTCGGCCACAGCGAAGCCGGCATTCAGCAAACCAGTCAGTACGCTGTCGTCCTGGCCGCAGTGCTCGCCAATCGCGTGGAAGAGGGAGTGGCAGGCCAACGCCAGATCCTGCAGGTCAACGACCTTGGCCTCATGGTCGGCGACGTTGACGATGCGGTCAGCCATGCTGCACCTCCGCGCTCTGCTGCGAGCCCTGGGCGCGCCTTTTGCAATCCGGGCACACCACCTCGGCATCGTGGCCCCAGCGGCAGGGCTTGAGGCGCTGCAGGTCGGCGGCCGGCTCTCCCGAGGCCATGGCGATGACGGTGGACCGCTCATGGTGCCGAGTCGCGCCGTCAAGCCCGAGGCCCAGCCGCTCACTTGCTGCAGCGAAGCGGGCTTGACCGCTTGCAGACATGTGCGCCAACGCGAGTGCCAGCAGCCTGTGCGCGGCGCGCAGCTCAATCAGCATGGCCTGCTGCATGTCGGTTCCGCTGGCCAGTGGCGCAGCGGCGAAAATCCTGTCAACCATGGTCGATGCTCTTTCATCGCTTGTGGCCAGGCCCTGGCAGGTGCTGGTACCACCCACCAGGGCCGCCTTGCCGCTGGGCCGCAGCGGCCACGGTGCGCGCAAGCCGGCACGCGCGGTGTTCAGGCGGCCTTGAACGGGATGATCTTGGCCCCTTGCCTGAGCTGGTCGAGGTGGTCGGCCCACCACTGCAGCATCTTGCGGCGCTGCGGCAGGTAGGTGGCGAAGTTGTAGGCCGCGGACACGTCGTCGCGCTCCTGGTGCGCGAGCTGCAGCTCGATGTGCGCGTGCTCGAAGCCCTGCTCGTGCAGCACGGTCGACGCGATGCCGCGGAAGCCGTGGCCCGTCATGCGGCCGGCGTAGCCCATGCGCTTGAGTGCGGCCAGGATGGTGTTGTTCGACATGGGCTTCTCGTGGTCCCGCTCGCCGGGGAACAGCAGCCCGGCCAGGCCGCGCAGTTCGTGCAGGCAGCGCAGCACGTCCACGGCCTGGCGCGACAGCGGCACGATGTGAGGCGTGCGCATCTTCATGCGCTCGGCCGGGATGCGCCACTCGGCGCCGTCCAGATCGAACTCGACCCAGCGCGCGCCGATCAGCTCGCCGGTGCGCACGAAGGTCAGCGTCATGAGCTGCATGGCCATGCGGGTGTAGGCCGACCCGGGATAGGCATAGATCCGCCGCAGCAGCTCGGGCAGTTCCTTCGCGTCGATGCGTGCATAGTGGCCCTGCTGCCGCGGCTTGAGGGCGGCACCTGGCCGAACGTCCTTGGCCGGGTTGCGCTCGACTTGGCCGTGCGCCAGCGCGAACTCGAAGACCTGGCCGCAGGTCTGCCAGGCGCGCCGCGCGATGTCCAGGGCGCCGCGGGCCTCGATCTTCTTGGCCATGGCCAGCAACTGCGGCGCCGTGATGTCGGCGATGGGTTTGGAGCCGATGGCAGGGAACACGTCGGCTTCCAGCCGGCGCAGCACGTAGTCGGCGTGCCGCTCGGAACGCGCGTCCGACCAAGTGCCCCACCAGGCCCTGGCGACCGCCTCGAAGGTGTTGCCCAGCCGCAGCCGCTGGGCGGCGCGCTCGTCCTTGCGGGCTTGGTTGGGATCGGTGCCGGCATCCAGCAGCGCGCGGGCCGCATCGCGGTCGGCGCGGGCCTGCTTCAGCGACACCTCGGGATAGGCGCCCAGCGCCAGGCGCCTCTCCTTGCCCGCGAAGCGGTACTTCCAGCGCCACAGCTTGGCACCGGTCGGCGTGGCTTCCAGGTACAGGCCGCCGCTGTCGGCGAACCGTGCCCGCGGCTTGCCGGGAGGGCACTTGGCATTCCTGCAGGCGGGATCGGTCAGCGGCATGGTGGGGGCATTTCGGCGGGGGCATCGAAAACGGCCCTCCGATGCCCCCAACTTTGCCCCCCAACCGGGCCGGCTGTCAAAGGACGCTCCGGGACGATCGGGAACAAAAAAGCCCCGTCTGGCGGGGCTTTGGAGAGGATTATGCGGTCTTTTCGGAACGTCTCAGAACATATCACTGGCGGAGTCGGAGGGATTCGAACCCTCGATGCAGGTTTTGCCCACATACTCCCTTAGCAGGGGAGCACCTTCGGCCACTCGGTCACGACTCCAGCTCGAAGCAGCTGCGCATTCTAGCCGCAGTCCGGACGCCGGCTACGCGGCGGCGGCTTCCTGGTCCAGGTCGAAGGCCTTGTGCAGCGCGCGCACGGCCAGCTCCATGTACTTCTCGTCGATCACCACGCTGGTCTTGATCTCGCTGGTGGTGATCATCTGGATGTTGATGCCCTCTTCCGACAGCGTGCGGAACATCTTGCTGGCCACGCCCACGTGGCTGCGCATGCCGATGCCGACGATGGACACCTTGCAGATCTTGGGGTCGCCCAGCACCTGCGCGGCGCCGGTGGCCGGCAGCACGCTGGCCTTCAGCAGTTCCAGCGTGCGCGCGTAGTCGTTGCGGTGCACGGTGAACGAGAAGTCGGTCCTGCCGTCGTGCGAGACGTTCTGGATGATGACGTCGATGTCGATGTTGGCGTCGGCGACCGGACCGAGGATCTGGTACGCGATGCCGGGGCGGTCGGGCACGCCCATCACGGTGATCTTGGCTTCGTCGCGGTTGAACGCGATGCCGGACACGACGGCTTGTTCCATCTTCTCGTCTTCCTCGAAAGTGATCAGCGTGCCCGAGCGGCATTCCGCTTCGACCGGAATGTCCCAGGGCGTGAAGCTCGACAGCACCCGCAGCGGCACCCGGTACTTGCCGGCGAACTCCACCGAGCGGATCTGCAGCACCTTGCTGCCCAGGCTGGCCATCTCCAGCATCTCCTCGAAGCTGACGGTGGCCAGGCGCCGCGCCTCGGGCACGATGCGCGGGTCGGTGGTATAGACGCCGTCGACGTCGGTGTAGATCAGGCACTCGTCGGCCTTCATCGCCGCGGCCACGGCCACCGCCGAGGTGTCGCTGCCGCCGCGGCCCAGCGTGGTGACGTTGCTGTCCTCGTCGATGCCCTGGAAGCCGGTGATGATGACCACCTTGCCTTCGTCCAGGTCGGCGCGCACGCGGGTGTCGTCGATCGACTCGATGCGCGCCTTGGTGAAGGCCGAGTCGGTGGCGATCGGCACCTGCCAGCCGGCATAGCTGACCGCCGGCACGCCCTGCGCCTGCAGCGCCAGCGCCAGCAGGCCCACCGACACCTGCTCGCCGGTGGCGGCGATGGCGTCCAGCTCGCGCTGGCTCTCGGGCGTGACCGTGGGCGGCGCCAGCTCCTTGGCCAGGCCCAGCAGCCGGTTGGTCTCGCCGCTCATCGCCGAGGGCACCACCACCATCTGGTGGCCGGCGCGCACCCACTTGGCCACGCGCTGCGCCACGCTGCGGATGCGCTCGGTCGAGCCCATCGAGGTGCCGCCGTACTTGTGAACGATCAAGGCCATGGAAGTCTGCCGCGGGAACGGGATGCGAAGGTCTTGCGCCCGCCCGGCGGAGCCGCCCGGCGCGCGATGGGAAACCGCGGATTGTAGAGGCCGGCCTGGCCGGCGCAGTCGCGGCGCGGCCGGCTGCCGACGGGGTTGCGCCGCCGCCAGGACGGCAGCCGGCGCTACGTCCTGTGACGCAAGGCGTCGACCAGCAATGAGAACGCGGGCGAAGGGTGGCGACGGCTCGGGTAGTAGAGACTGTACGGTTCGAAGGTCTTGCGCCAGCCCGATAGCACCTCGACCAGTCGCCCCGCGTCCAGGTCGTCGCGGACATACGCCTGCGGCAGATAGGCCAGACCGAGGCCGCTCAGCGCGGCGTCGCGTGCCGACGCGATGCTGTTGCTGATCAACGGGCCGTCCACCTTGACGTGCTGCTCCCTGCCCGCTTTCACGAACGCCCATGCGAAGTACTCGCCGTGCGTCGGCAGGCGCAGGTTGATGCAGGCGTGTTCGGTCAGGTCGCGCGGGTGCTTCGGCGTCGAACGCCTGGCGAGGTACGCGGGCGATCCGACCACCGCCATCGGGTGCGGCGGGCTGATCTGCACGGCGATCATGTCCTTGGCCACCAGTCCGCCGCGGCGCACGCCCGCGTCGTAGCGGCCGCTGACGATGTCGGTCATCCCGTAGTCGATGCTGAGTTCGACGCGGATGTCGGGGTACTCAGGCAGGAACCGCGCGAGCGCCGGCTGCAGCACGTCGAGCACGGCGTATTCGTCGGCGTTGATGCGGATCGTCCCGGCCGGCTTGTCGCGCAGTTCGGTGATTTCCTCCAGGCCCGCGTCGATCTGCCGCATGGCCGGGCCGATCACCGCCAGCAGCCGTTCGCCCGCCGGCGTCAGCGAGACGCTGCGCGTGGTGCGCGCGAACAGCCGCAGATCCAGCCGCGCTTCCAGTCCCCGGATGACTTGGCTGAGCGCCGATTGCGACATCCCCAGGCGTGCCGCCGCGCGGGTGAAGCTGCCCTCCTCGGCCACCATCAGGAACGCGGTCAGATCCTTGAGATTGGCTCCGCTCATTCAGAAGCATTCCTAATGACTGCGTTCGAATTTTGCCGGATTGTCACCGAACCGGCTCGAACCTACAGTGCTCCTCAACGCCCATCCGCAATCCACCGATCCGTGCACCGTCACGCCAGGAGCTTTTCATGAGCCAGATTCGATCCGTTACCTTCAAGAACCGCAACTGGGACGTGGCCGCCACGCTGCGCGTGCCCGAAGGCTTCGATGCCAGCCGGAAATACGCGGCCATCGTCTGCGCGCACCCCATCAGCAGTTGCAAGGAGCAGACCGCGGGCAACATCTACGGCGAGGCGCTGACCAGGGCAGGCTTCATCACGCTGGCCTTCGATGCCTCCACCCAGGGCGCCAGCGGCGGCGAGCCGCAGTACAGCGAAGATCCCGCCACCCGCGTCGAGGACTTCCGCTGCGCCGTGGACTACCTGGTCACCCTGCCCTGCGTCGACGAGGAGAAGATCGGCGTGCTGGGCGTGTGCGGCGGCGGCGGATACGCCGTCAGCGCGGCGATGACCGAGCGTCGCTTCAAGGCGGTGACCACGGTGGTCGCCGGCAACTACGGCCGCATCATGCGCGAGGGCGACATGACGGCCGACGCCGCGCTCAGAACGCTGGATGCCGTTGCCGCGCAACGGACCGCCGAGGCACGCGGCGCGAAGACCCTCGTCATCGGCTACGTTCCGTTCTCCAGCCAGGCCGAGCGCGAGCAGGCAGGCGTCACCAACGTCGACATCAAGGAAGCCATCGACTACTACATGACGCCGCGCGGCCGGCAGCCCGGCTCGCCCAACAAGCTGCGCTTCAGCAGCCTGGCGCCGGTCGTGGGCTGGGATGCCTTCTTCCTCGCCGAGCACCTGCTGACGCAGCCACTGCACATCGTCATCGGCGGCGGCGAGCCTGGCGCATTCGGTTCCTACCGGGATGGCTTCGATCTGTTCAGCCGGGCGCGTTCGAGCCAGAAGACCCTGCAGATCGTCGAGGGCGCCACCCACTACGACCTGTACGACCAGCCCGAAGCCACCGGCAAGGCGCTGGAACAAGTGGTGCCCTTCTTCAAGACGCACCTCGGCGCCTGACGCGCCCGGATACCCGGCAGCCCAGCCGGGCCGCCCCGATGCTCCGCCTGCAGACGGTGCTGCCTCTGCGCGGTGGGCTGGCTGTTGCTGGTGGTGCCTGCCCGCTATCTTGCGTCTGCCACCCACCGCAGCCGCAGCCGCGGCTGCCCGGGCAAGGCCAGCGCGCGCGCGTCGGTGCCGAGGCCGGGCACGAACAGCAGCCGGCCTTCGGCGTCGTGCAGCAGCGGCACTTCGCGCGCCCAGGCCGGCACGCCCTGGGCCTGGAACTGCTTCTTCAGGCTGCGCGGCAGGCCGCGGGCCGCGGCCTGGAATTGCTCGCCGCCGCGGCGCGGCCGCAGTTCGCAGGCGGCCAGCAGCGCAGCGGGCACGCCGCCTTCGGCCGCCGGCTCGACCTCGATGGCGCCGGGCCAGGGGGCGAGCCGGTGCTGGCCAGGGCGGCTGAGATCGATGGCCCGCCGCGCGTCGGCGGGCGGCGATGGCGCGGGCAGCGGTACCGCGTGCTGCGGTTGCACCTGCAACCTCCCGCGGTGCAGCCGCAGCCGGGCCTCGCCCGCGGGCCACTCGCCGGTCGGCGCGCGGCCCAGTTCGTGCAGCAGGCGCTGCACCAGCGTTTCAGGCGCGGGCGCCGGCAGCGCGGCCGCCAGCCAGTGACGCAGAACGTTGGCCCGGCGGGCCTGCGGCAAGCGCTGCCATGCGGCCGGCAGCAGCGCACCGCCGTCGACCACCTGCAGCGCATCGGCCTGCGCCACTTCGTCGGCGATCGCGCGCGCCTCGTGCGCGCGCCGCGCGGCGGCCGCCAGCGCGGTCTCGGCGTCGGGAAAGGCCTGCAGCAGCGCCGGCCACAGCCGCTGGCGCAGGCGGCTGCGCGCGTAGCGCGGGTCGGCGTTGGCCGGGTCCTCCACGTAACGCAGCCGCCAACGTGCGACGTAAGCGGCGATACGCTCGCGCGGCTGGTCCAGCCAGGGCCGGGCCCAGAGCAGGCCGTCGCGCTCGATCACGCGCGGCATCGCCGCCAGCCCGGCGGCGCCGGCGCCGCGCAAGGCCTGCAGCAGCACGGTCTCGGCCTGATCGCGGCGGTGCTGGGCCAGCAGCACCAGTCCGCAGCCGGCCTCGGCGGCCATCCGTGCCAGCGCCCGGTAGCGCTCGCGGCGGGCCCAGGCTTCGACGCTGTCGCCGCGCGCCGGCCGGCCTTGCAAGATGCTCAGGTGGAAGCTGATGCCGCCCCAGCGCCGGCACTGCGCCGCCACCTGCGCGGCCCAGGCGTCGGCATCGGGGTGCAGGCCGTGGTGCACGTGCAAGGCGTGCACGTGTACGCCGAAATTGCGCGCCAGGCGCGCGGTGCAGTGCAGCAGCGCGGTGGAATCCAGGCCGCCGCTGGCGGCCACGGCCACGCGCTCAAGACCGCTCAACGTTCCTTCGTGTCGGCAAAGCGCCCGTAGGACTGCAGCCGCTCGTAGCGGCGCTCCAGCAGTTCCTTGGGCTTGAGGTCGCCCACCAGGCGCAGCGCGTCGTTGAGCCCGCGCTTGAGCTGCGAGGCCATCCACTTGGGATCGCGGTGCGCGCCGCCCACGGGCTCGTTGACGATCTTGTCGATCACGCCCAGCGCCTTCAGGCGGTGCGCGGTGATGCCCAGGACCTCGGCGGCGTCGGCCGCGCGGTCGGCGGTCTTCCACAGGATGGAGGCGCAGCCTTCGGGCGAGATGACGGAGTACACCGAGAACTGCAGCATCAGCACCTGGTCGCCCACGCTGATGGCCAGCGCGCCGCCGGAGCCGCCTTCGCCGATGATGGTGCAGATCACGGGCACCTGCAGCTGCGCCATCTCGTAGATGTTGCGGCCGATGGCCTCGGACTGGTTGCGCTCCTCGGCGCCGATGCCGGGGTAGGCGCCCGGCGTGTCGACGAAGGTGAAGATCGGCAGACCGAACTTCTCGGCCAATTGCATCAGCCGCAAGGCCTTGCGGTAGCCCTCGGGCCGCGACATGCCGAAGTTGCGCGCGGTGCGCTCCTTGGTGTCGCGCCCTTTCTGGTGGCCGATCACCATGCAGGGCTGGCCGTTGAAGCGCGCCAGCCCGCCGACGATGGACAGGTCGTCGGCGTAGTGGCGGTCGCCGTGCAGTTCCTGGAAGTCGGTGAAGATCTCGTTCACGTAGTCCAGCGTGTAGGGCCGCTGCGGGTGGCGCGCGATCTGCGTCACCTGCCAGGGGCTCAGGCTGGAATAGATGTCCTTGGTGAGCAGCAGGCTCTTCTGGCTGAGGCGCTCGATCTCGTCGGAGATGTCGACCGCCGATTCGTTCTGCACGTAGCGCAGTTCGTCGATCTTGGACTCGAGCTCGGCGATCGGGTGCTCGAAGTCCAGAAAGTGACGCTTGCTCATCAATACTCCACCGGCAGCGGATCGAGGCTGCGCCAAATATACCAAGTGGCCACCGAGCGGAACGGTGCCCAGGCCTCGGCCACCTCGCGCGCCTCGGCGCGCGAGACCGGCTCGCCGCTGAAGTAGTTGACGCTGATGCCGCGCAGCAGGCCGATGTCGTCCAGCGGCAGCACGTTGGGCCGCATCAGGTGGAAGATCAGGAACATCTCGGCCGTCCAGCGGCCGATGCCGCGGATGGCCACCAGTTCGGCGATGATGGCCTCGTCGTCCATCTGCTGCCACTGCGCCACGTGCACGCGGCCGTCGCCGAAGTGGCGCGCCAGGTCGTGCAGGTACTCGGCCTTGCGCGCCGAGAGCCCGGCCTCGCGCAGCCGCGCGGGGGCTTGAGCCAGCACCTGCTCGGGCTGCAGCGGCAGCACACGCGGCAGCGCCACCAGCGCGGCGAAGCGCTCCCACACCGACTGCGCCGCCTTCACCGAGATCTGCTGGCCGACGATGGAGCGCGCCAGCGTCGTGAAGGCGTCGCCGCGGGTCTGCAGCCGCGCGTCGCCGAACTGCGGGATCAGGCGCTTCATCACGCGGTCGCGGCGCGAGAGGTGCTTGCAGGCGTCGTCCCAGTAGCACGGCGAACCCGGCGCAGCCGGTGCATCGGGCACGGTCGGTGCGTTCTTGGTGGCCACGGCCGCGATCCCGCCGCGCTTCAGGCGCGCACCCAGGTCGTGCCCTGGGCCGAGTCTTTCAGCTCGATGCCTTGCGCCGCCAGCGCTTGGCGGATGCGATCGGCGGTGGCGAAATCGCGCGCGGCCTTGGCGGCGGCGCGCTGCGCGATCAGCGCCGCGATCGCCGCCTCGTCCAGCCCGGCGCCGGCCTGCAGAAAGGCGCGCGGCGGCTGCTGCAGCACGCCCAGCACGCGGCCCAGCGCGCGCAGCAGCCCGGCCTTGGCGGCGCTGCGGCTGCGGTTGACCTCGGTGGCCAGCTCGAACAGCACGGCGGTGGCCAGCGGCGTGTTGAAGTCGTCGTCCATCGCGGCGCGGAAGGCGGCCGCCTCGGGCTGCGCCCAGTCGACGGCCGCATCGTCCATCGGCGCGCCGCCCGCCTCCAGCGCGGTGTACAGGCGGCGCAGCGCGCTGCGCGCGTCTTCCAGGTTAGCCTCGCCGAAGTTGAAGGGGCTGCGATAGTGCGTGCGCAGCATGAAGAAGCGCAGGGTCTCGCCGTCGAAGCGCTGCAGCACGTCGGCGATGGTGAAGAAGTTGCCCAAGGACTTGGACATCTTTTCGTTGTCCACGTTCAAGAAGCCGTTGTGCATCCACACGTTGACGAAAGGCCCGCCGTTGGCACCCACGCTCTGCGCCAGCTCGTTCTCGTGGTGGGGGAACTGCAGGTCCATGCCGCCGCCGTGGATGTCGAAGTGCTCGCCCAGCAGCGCGCAAGACATCGCCGAGCACTCAATGTGCCAGCCCGGCCGCCCGGGGCCGAAGGGCGCGGGCCATTTGGCCTCGGCCGGCTCGTCGGGCTTGGCGGCCTTCCACAGCACGAAGTCCAGCGGGTCCTGCTTGCTGTCGTCGGCGGCCACGCGCTCGCCGGCGCGCAGGTCGTCCAGCGACTTGCCCGACAGCCGCCCGTAGCCCGGCAGCTTGCGCACCGCGAAGTTCACGTCGCCGTCGGCGGCGCGGTAGGCCAGGCCCTTGGCTTCGAGCTTGCCGATCATGTCCAGCATCTGCGGCACGTAGTCGGTGGCGCGCGGCTCGTGCGTGGGCGGCAGCACGCCCAGGGCAGCGAAGTCGCGGTGCATCGCGGCGATCATCTCGTCGGTCAGCGCGCGGATCGTGATGCCGCGCTCCAGCGCGCGGCGGATGATCTTGTCCTCGATGTCGGTGATGTTGCGCACGAAGGTCACGCGGTAGCCGCCCTCGCGCAGCCAGCGGTAGACCATGTCGAAGGCCACCATCATCCGCGCATGGCCCATGTGGCACAGGTCGTACACGGTGATGCCGCAGACGTACATCCGCACGTGGCCGGGCTCGATGGGCGCGAAGTCTTCGACGCGGCGGGTCAGCGTGTTGTGGATGCGAAGGCTCATGCGGTGCAGGACAATCGGGGGCCGCCCGATAGAATCGACCAGTATACGAGGGGCTTCCTCGCGCAGATGGTTTGGAGATGAACGTGATCGTGATGCACAAGCGCCGGCTGCTGGCCGGCGCGCTGGCCCTGGGCCTGCTGGGCCCGGCCCTGCCCGCGGCGGCGCAGAAGGTGCGCCTGGCCACCAGCCTGGGCGACATCGTGGTCGAACTGGACGCGGCCAAGGCGCCGAAGTCGGTCGACAACTTCCTGCAGTACGTGAAGGCGGGCCACTACGACGGCACGATCTTCCACCGCGTGATCGCCACCTTCATGATCCAGGGCGGCGGCTTCACGCCCGACATGAACCAGAAGGCCACCCGCGCGCCGATCCCGCTGGAGGCCGGCAACGGCCTCAGCAACCTGCGCGGCACGCTGGCGATGGCGCGCACGCCGGCGCTGAACTCGGCCACCGCGCAGTTCTTCATCAACGTGGTCGACAATCCGATGCTCGACACGGCCGGCGGCGGCTATGCCGTGTTCGGCAAGGTGGTCGACGGCATGGACGTGGTCGACAAGATCAAGGCCGTGCCGGTGGGCAACAAGGGGCCGCACCAGAACGTGCCGCTGGCCGACGTGGTGATCAAGAAGGCGACCGTGGAGTGAACGAGATGAGCAAGACCGTGAAGATGGAAACCAGCGCCGGCACGATCGCCATCGAGCTGGACGAGGCCAAGGCCCCCGAGAGCGCGAAGAACTTCCTGGCCTACGTGGCCAAGGGCCACTACGACGGCACGGTGTTCCACCGCGTCATCAAGGGCTTCATGATCCAGGGCGGCGGCTTCGAGCCCGGCATGAAGCAAAAGGGCACCGACGCGCCGATCAGGAACGAAGCGAAGAACGGCCTGAAGAACGAGAAGTACACGCTGGCGATGGCGCGAACGAGCGACCCGCATTCGGCCACGGCGCAGTTCTTCATCAACGCGACGAACAACCGCTTTCTCGACCAGGACCAGGCGCAGGACGGCTGGGGTTATGCGGTGTTCGGCCGCGTCACCGAAGGCACCGAGGTCATCGACGCGATCGAGCAGGTGCGCACCGGCCGCAAGGGCTTCCACGACGACGTGCCGCTGGACGACGTGGTGATCCAGCGCGCCTACGTGGTGTGACGCGCGCCGTGGCGTGATGGGCTGGACGGCGCCGCCGCACTGGCGCGCCATCGATTTCATCTCCGACCTGCACCTGCACGCCGGCCTGCTGCACACCACGGCGGCCTGGACGCATTTCCTGCAGCACAGCCGCGCCGACGCGATCTGCATGCTGGGCGACGTGTTCGAAGCCTGGATCGGCGACGACAGCCGCCACCTGCCGTTCGAGCGCGCGCTGGTCGACGCGATCCGCGCCGGTGCGCAAACGCACGCCATTGCCTTCATGCCCGGCAACCGCGACTTCCTGGCCGGCGCCGCGCTGTGCGCCGACGCCGGCATGCGGCTGCTCGAAGATCCCACCTGCCTGCACGCCTGGGGCCGGCGCTGGCTGCTGGCGCATGGCGACGCGCAATGCCTGGACGACGTGCGCTACCAGGCTTTTCGCGCCCAGGTGCGCGCGCCGCAGTGGCAGCAGGCCTTCCTGGCCAAGCCGCTGGCCGAGCGCAGCGCGATCGCGCAGGCGATGCGCACCGAAAGCCGCCGCCAGCAAGGCCTGCACGAGGGCATGGCCGCCGACCTGGACGCCGAGGCCTGCCGCGCCCTGCTGCGCGCGGGCGGCGCCACCACGCTGCTGCATGGCCACACGCACCGCCCCGGCGGCCACGACCTCGGCGGCGGCCTGCGGCGCGAGGTCTTGAGCGACTGGGACCTGGACGACGGCGCCGCCCCGCGCGCCGAGGTACTGCGGCTGCACGCCGACGGCCGGCTGCAGCGCCTGAGCCCGGAACAGGCCTGCAGCGGCAGCAATTGATGCTGCGCCGTCTGCTGCAAGGCTGGCACGTGCGCCGCGAGGAAGCCGCGCTGCGCCGCCGGCCCATCGCCGACGACCTGTGGAAGCGCACCCTCGTGCGCTACCCCTTCCTGCGCGACCCGGCCGACCCCGGTGCGGCCGCGCTGCGCCGCATGACCAGCCTCTTCCTCGACCGCAAGGAGTTCAGCGCCGTGCCGCCGCTGCGGCTGACCAACGACGTGGCCGTCGCGGTCGCGGCGCAGGCCTGCCTGCCGGTGCTGCAACTGGGACTGGACCGTTACGACGGCTTCGTCGGCATCGTGCTGCAGCCCGACGCGGTGACCGTGCGCCGCGAGCACCTGGACGACGACGGCGTGCTGCACGAGTACGACGAAGTGCTGTCCGGCGAGGCGGTGCAAGGCGGCCCGGTGATGCTGTCGTGGCGCGACGTGCGCGGCAGCGGCCGCAGCGCGGCCGAGGGCTACAACGTCGTGATCCACGAGTTCGCGCACGTGCTGGACATGGCCGACGGCATCGCCGACGGCGTGCCGCTGCTGCCGCCGGAGATCGACCGCGGCACATGGACCGCGACGCTGCACGACGAGTACGAGCGCTTCGCGGCGCGCGTCGACGCCGGCGAGGACACCGCGCTGGACCCCTATGCGGCGCACGCGCCGGAGGAGTTCTTCGCGGTGGCCAGCGAAGCCTTCTTCGTCAACCCGGCGCTGCTGCGCCGCGAGCACCCGGCGTTCGACGCGCTGCTGCAGCGCTTCTACCGGCGGCCCGCGGCGACCGCTTGACCGGCCGCTACTCCGGCAGGCCGATGCGCCGCAGCGCCGCGTAGTAGCGCTCGCGCTGCTGCTGGAACCGCGCGTCGCCGACCGGCGTCTCGGTGGCCCGCAGGCGGCCGATGCTCTGGCCCGGCGGCGCCAGCGCAGTGAAGCGCGCCAGCGCCTCGGCGGCCTGGGCATCGCGGCCCTGCAGCGCCTCGATGCCGGCCAGCAGCTGCCAGGCCAGGCCGTTGCGCGGGTTCATCTGCAGCAGCTTGCGCAGGATCTCGGCCGCGCGCGCCTCCTCGCCCAGCGAATAGCGGGCCAGCGCCTCGTACAGCAGCCCCTGCTGCAGCGCGGCCAGCGTGCCATTGGGCAGGCGCTGCACCTGCAGCGCGGCCTCCAGCGTGCTGGCGGCGTCGCCGGCGTCGTAGTGCAGCGCCGCCAGTCGGCCGACGAACAGGCCGCTGCTCGGGTCCAGCCGCGTCATGATGCGCGCCTCCTGCAGCGCCTCGGCCACCCGGCCCTGCTGGCGCAGCACCTGCACGCGGGCCATGCGGGCATAGGGCTGCGCCGGGCCGGCGGCCACCGCCTCGCGCGACAGCCGGTCGGCCAGCGCCAGCTGCGCCGGAGGGTCGGCGCTCCAGCGGTTGGCCAGCTCGGAGACGTGCGTCATCGCCAGGTGCGCCAGCGCCTCGGGGCAGCCGGGCTCGGCCGCCAGCGCCTGCTCCAGCAGCGCGCGCACGCGCAGCAGGTCGTCGCGGCTGCGGTAGCCGCCGAAGGCTTCGATCGCCTGCAGCGTGGCGGCCGCGGCGGGGCCGTCGCGGCAGCCGCCCAGGCCCGGCGCGTCGGGCGCCGGCGGCACGGCGCCGAGCTGGCTCGCAATGGCGGCCGTGACGTCGCGGCGCCAGGGCGCGCCCGCTGCAAAGTCCAGCCGCTGCTGCCAGGCCGTGCTGCCGTCGGCGCCGCGCCGCAACGCGAGGTCGAAGCGCAGGCCGCCGTCCGGCGTGGCAGCCACGCGGCCGGCCAGCCGCCAGGGCGGCGGCTCTTCGAGGCTGGGCGCCGAGGCGAGGAAGACCGTCGGCGGAATCACCACCATCAGCCCCGGCACCGCGGCCAGTTCGTCGCGCAGCACCACGGTGGCCGCGCGCGCCAGCCAGGGCGGCTGCGCGTCGCCGGCGGCGGCGGTGGCGGTCAAGGGCGTCATCACGATCCACTGCGCCGAACCGGCCGGAGGCAGCGCGGCGCAGGCGGCCAGCAGGGCCAGCGCCAACGCTGCCAACGCTGCAGATGGTGAGAGCAGGCGGAACATGGTCGGCGCTCCTCAATGCGGCTGAACGGCCGGCCACTGTGCGGCCAGCCCGGTTGACCGGCGCCCAAATCGGCCCCAAGCTTCGCCGAAATTTCGACGAACAGGGACGCGATGGGCACTGCGCTGGAGCCGCTGCCGCAGCCTGCCGGGCCGGTGAGCTTCGGCAACTTCCGGTTCGACCCGCAGCGCGTGGAACTGCTGCGCAACGGCGTGCCGGTGCCGCTGCGGCCCAAGGCCTTTGCGCTGCTGGCCTGCTTCCTGGCGCACCCCGGCCGCGTGCTGGGCAAGGCCGAACTGGTGGCGGCGCTGTGGCCTCGCGTCGTGGTGACCGACGATTCGCTGGTGCAGTGCGTGGCCGATCTGCGGGCCGCGCTGGGCGACGGCGGCGCCGCCTTCGTGACCACGGTGCCGCGGCACGGCTACCGCTTCGACGCGCCGGTGCAGGCGGCGGCGCCCATGGCGGGGCCGGCGTCCGCCGAGCCGACGGCAGCAACCGGCTCGCCAGCCGGTGCGGCGCCCGCGCCGCATCCCGCATCCGTACCCGCAGCGGCATCCGTGCCGGCGCCCGCGCCGAGATCCCCGCGCCGGCTCGCGCGGCTACTGCTCGCGCTGGGGCTGGCGTCGACGCTGGCGCTGGCGGGATGGCTGCTCTGGCGCCCGCCGGCGCCGGCCGCGGCCGACCTGGCGTTCGCCGAGCGCCGCTCCATCGCGCTGCTGCCCTTGCGCAGCCTGGGCGCGGGTGCGGGACCCGAGTTCGCCGAGGCGGTGGCCGATGCGCTGATCGGCGACCTCGCCCGCCTGCCCAGCACGCGGGTCATCGCCAGGCCCTCGGCCGCGGCCGCCGCCGCGCGCGAGGGCGGCGATGCGCGCCGCATCGGCCAGGCGCTGGGCGTGGCCTACCTGCTCGACGGCTCGATCGCTCGTGAAGAGCGCGACGGCGGCGCGGTGGAACTGGCGCTGCAGTTCGTCGCCACCGACAGCGGCACGGTGCTGTGGAGCGAGCGCTGGCGCTACGACAGCGCCGACCCGCAGGCCTGGCCGCGCGACGTCTCGCTGCGCGTGGCACGCGCGCTGGACCTGCACCTGACGGCGGCGGCCGCACGCGGCGGCGGCAGCGCGGCGCCGCGCAACAGCGCCGTGGTCGACGCGCTGGCCCAGGGCGACGCGCTGCTGCGCCGCCCCGCCACGCCGGCCGATGTGCTGAAGGCGCGCGCCGCCTTCGAGTCGGCGCTGGCGGCCGACCCGCGCTCGGCCCATGCCTGGTCGGGGCTGGCGCTGTCGCTGCTGTCCGAAGTGCAGGGCCGCTGGTCGGCCGATCCGGCGCGCCAGACCGAGCGCGCCGCCGAGGCGGTGCAGTCGGCGCTGGCGATCGACCCCGATTTCCCGCTGGCCCACTACGCCCGCGGCCACCTGCTGATGGTGCAAGGCGACGCCGAGGGCGCGCTGGCGGCTTATCACCGCGTACTGGCGCTCAACCCCAGCGATGCCTGGGCCCATGCGCGCGTGGCGTCGGCGCTGCTGGCGCTGGGCCGCTTCGACGAGGTGGCGGCGCCGGTGGAGCTGGCGCGCCGGCTCAGCCCGCTGGAAGGCTCGCAGGTCGCGTTCGGCCAGGCGATCGCCGCCAGCGCCGACTTCCATCTGGGGCGCGACGATGCCGCCTACGCGCGCTGTCGCGAAGCCGTGCAGGCCAACCCGGCCAACGTCACCGCCTGGGCGCTGATGGCGGCGATCGACGCGCTGCACCAGCGCCCCGAAGCCGCCGCCCAGGCCCTGGCGCGGCTGCGCCAGTTGCGGCCGCGATGGACCGCGGCCGGCGTGCAGGCGATGCAGGAGTCTTCGGCTCCCGCGCTGCAGCCCGGCTGGGCGCGCTACGTCGCCGGGCTGCGCGCCGCGGGGCTGCCGGCGCAGTAGGGCCCATCGGCCGCGCCTTCGCGCGACAGCCGGGGGGGCGCCCGTCCTAATCGCCCAGCCCGGCCTGCCGCAGCCCGGCATAAAGGCGCGTGCGCCAGGCGAGGAAGGCCGGGTCGTCCATGTGCATCCAGCGATCGAACGACTGCAGGGTGATGCCTGGCCGCAGGCGGCGCAGTTCGTCGAGCTCGCGGGCCGCCAGCGCCGGCCGCCCGCCGAGCGCGGCCAGCACGGCGTGCGCATCGACATGCGACGGGCGCGCGGCGATCGAGCGCCGCGCCAGCGCCTCGGCTTCGGCGTCGCGCTCCTTCGCCACGAGGATCTGCGCCATGAGCGCGTGGATGTTGGCCAGCACGAATTCGTCGCCGGCGGCCACCGGCTGCGCCCGCTGCAAGTAGTCCAAGGCCTCGTCGCCGCGCCCGAGCATCAGCAGCGACTGCGCGGCCATCACGTAGGCGTTGCTGACGCTGGGCGCCGCGCGCACGGTGGCCTCGGCCATGGGCAACGCCAGGTCGGGCCGGCGGCGCTGGAGCTGCCAGTGGATCCAGGTCGGGCGCGCGGCGCTGTAGTCGTTGGGAGCGAGCGCGACGGCACGCTCGATGGCGCTGATGGCCGCCGCGCGCTGCTGCTCGGTGAGCACCTCGCTGCGCATGTAGCGGGTCCGCAGATAGGCTTGACCCAGGCCGGCCAACGCGATGATGGAGTTCGGGTCGGCCTGCACCGCCCGCTCCAGGCCGGCGTAGGCGCGCAGCAGCTCGGCCCCGCCGGCGCGCCGGTCGATCACCTCCCAGCCCTGCAGCACGGCCTCGACCGGATCGAACGGCGCGTCGGCCCGCGCCGAGCGACGAGTGAGCTCGTCGACGCGACGGCGCAGGCCCGCCACCGCGGTCGCGCCGAGCAGTTCGACCGCGGCAGCATCCGTCGCGGCCAGCGGCAGTTGCGTGTCCCAGGCGACTTGTCCGTCGTCCACCGCCGTCACCCGCACCGCCACGCGCGTCGGCCGGCCGACGACGCGGCCCGTCAGCACGAAGCGCGCGCCCAGGTCGCGGCCGATCGCCGCCAGATCCTTCGTCGCATCGACAGCATGGGCGGTGACGGCCGGCCCCAGCACGCGGCACTGCACACCACGCGTCGCAAGCTGCGTGGTCACCGCCTCCGCGGCCGCCCCGGCCAGCGGACGGGCCGCCTCGGCATCGGCGGTGAACGGCAGCACGGCGAAGGTGTAGCGGGCCGCGATCTCGGCGTCGATGCTGAGCAGCGGTTTGTCGTGCCGGAGCAGCCCCCAAGCCGCGGCCGCCACGAGCACGGCCGCCAACAGCGCATAGGCCCCGGGCCGCTGCCACCCCTCACGCCGGAAGGCACGCCGGGCGGCGGGCGGCACCGCCGCGACCGCCGCCGGCTCGCCGCCACTCGCCGGCGGCGCAGCCAGCGCCATCGCAAGCGCGATCCCGTCCGCCGCCGCGTCCACCGGAGGGTCCGGGATCACGGGCTCGACCTCGGCCTCGAGCACGTAGCCCCGGCGCGAGAGCGTGCGCACCAGGCGCCGCTCGGTATCGCCGAGCGCGACGCGCAACTCGGCCACGCACTTGCCGAGCGAATCGTCGGTGACGACCAGCCCCGGCCACAGCTGCGCCAGCAGCTCCTCGCGGCCGACCACGCGCCCGGGCTGCGCCAGCAGGTGGCGCAGCAGCAGTTCGACCTTGGGCCGCAGTTCGATGGCGGCACCGTCGGGCCCGGACAGCGCGCGCCGGCGCGGGTCCCAGAGGTGCCCCGCGAAGCGCAGCGGCGACCCATCTACGGCGGCACCCTCCAGGCTCGCCGCCGAAGCCAGCACACGGTTCTCGTTGGACCCCATCACGCTCCCCTTGGCGGGCCCACGCCGGCCCGCGCCCGCCCGAACGGATGCCCGTTTCGGCGAAGCTTCGGAAAAACCGACGGCAAGTATCGCCGCTCCTTCGTGACGCCGGTGCCGCGCCAGCCGAGCATGCCTGGGCGCCTTCATGGCGACGAGAAAGGCTACGACGATGAACCCGTTGATCGAACGACGCTTCCCTTCCGCAGCCGCATTGCTGCTGGCCGCCGGCCTCGCCGGCTGCGGCGGCGGTGGCGGCGATTCGGCAGCGCAAACGGCTTGTTCGGCAACGGCGCCCTGCTCGCAGATCGCCGGCGTCAGCGCGCTGGCCGAGGCGCTGCCCGCGCCCGGCGCCAACCCCGGCAACTATGCCGGCACGTACCGCTGCGCCAGCAACGCCGCCGACACGAGAGACTTCGTCTTGACCGCCGCCGTTCCGGTCCGCGGCGCGGCCAACGGCAGCGCCTACGTCGACGGCTCGGGCTACTTCGCATCGTGCACGTTCAGCGTCCCCTACTACGGGCTGTCCTTCGCGTGCGACGGCTGGGTCTCCGACCAGGGCGTGCTGTACTTCCAGGCGTGGGACACGACCGGCAACGGCGCCGTGCCGACGGGCCGAGCCGCCGTCAGCGGCCTGGCGGCCAGCGGCAGCTACTCTGCAGTGCCGGTCGGGATCAAGGACTGGCCGTTCGCCTGCACGCGGTCTTAGCGCCATCCGGGCCGCGCGGCCGGGGCCGGGAGCTTGCGCTCGAACAGGGCGATCTGGGAGACGACGCTTCCTGCCGCGTATGGCTTGACTTCGCCTGTTGCTTGAAAGCCTTGGCGCGACCAGAACCGCAAGGCGCGCTCATTCGCCTGGACGACGCCAAGCCTCAGCTTGATGCAGACGGCCCAGCCAACGGCAATGGCTTCGATCTGCTTCAGGATTTCAGTACCGTACCCGCGGTTCTCGAGCCGCTCGTCGACGAGCAGCAAGCCCACATAGGCCACGGAAGGCGAAGGATAACCACGGATCAAGTCGGCACAGCCCACGAGGACGTCGTCATCGGTGAAGGCGCCGAACACGAACTTGTCCTCCTGCAGCTTTCCCGGCGGCAGTGCTTCAAGCGCTTCCCTGGCAGCAGCAGCGGAGACCGATTCGCCCGTCGTTGCTTCGGCATATCGAGGCGCACGCTCGAACAACTGCTGAAGACGCTCGACATCAGCGGCACTGGCGGTCAGGCGTTCCAGGCGGACCATGCGGACTGCAACCGTCGCCATTTCAGGCCGAACGCCGCCACAGTGGCAAGATCCGAAGCATTTGCTCATTCAAGAAAGATGAAGGCCGGCCTCCCTAACGAAGGACGAATTCGATGATCGTATCGAGTGCCGCATCCTCCCGACCGCTGAATGAGTGATGGCTCTCGGTATCGCAACCGCCCCTTCCTGCGCGACCTCCGGCAATCGTCAACACTGCCTTGCGTGGAAGGCTCTCGGGCAGCCGTTCGCGCAGCACGGGCAACTCGCTCGGTGGCGAGGTCCCGCACTGGTCCGTCTCATGCAACAGCACCAGGGTAGGCACGTGGATCTGATCGAAGGCGAACTCCGTAACGGCTTTGCCTTGCCGCCCCGGAAACGACATTGCTCGCAAGACCGGGGCGGTGAGCACCAAGCCGTCCGGTCCCCGCGGCGGGCTCCCGAGGCGGATCGCCGCCGAGACTGCCGACTCCGTACCTCTGCTGTGCCCCACCAGCCACACCTGCGCATGTCCCTTGTCGCGCAACCACGCAATCATCGCGCCGAGATCCGCAGCGTGCTCGGGGGAATCGCGAAAGCCGTATAGACCTCCTGAGTGGTCTGATGGCGCATCGACGAGCGCCACCGCTGCTCCTCGCGCGGCCAGCGCTGAAGCGCCGCGGTTGAGAAACGCTTGATCGGCCTGCATGCTTCCGTTGGGATAGATCCCAACACGTCCGCTTGCGCCCATCAAGAGAATCAACGCCACGCGTTCTGGTTTCTCGGCGGCGAAATACAGGAAAGGCAGCGTCACGCCCGCACGCACAGGCAACTGGACGACGGACGGAGACGCCGCCGTACCCGGATGGACCAGCACGAGGCAAGCGAGCCAGATCACGTTCCACAGGATCAGTTGAAAGTTGCTTCTCGAACTGAGCGCTGGCTCGTGGCGCGCCGGCTTGGCAGAAGCATTCATTGCTTGACTCCCTCTCCGATGCCGATACGTTACTGCCGCTACAGCATAGGGACCGCGGAGTCCTACGTCCATTGGCTGGCTTGGATACCGCTGAGGTCCGAAAACCGCCAGCGGTTTGCGCTCGGCTGGGCGATAGTGGGCGATGGGCGCCATGGAACTGCTCGACCGCCGGACCTGCTACCGCGCCCTGCTGGCTCGCGACGCGCGTTTCGACGGCCATGTGTTCGTCGCGGTGACCACGACCGGCGTCTATTGCCGGCCGGTCTGTCCCACGCGGCCGCCGAAGTTCGAGAACTGCCGCTTCTTCGCCTCGGCCGCTGCGGCGCAGGCGGCGGGCTTCAGGCCGTGCCTGCGCTGCCGGCCCGAGATCGCGCCGGACGTCGCCGGCCGACGCGGCCCGGCCGCCACCGTCGGCCGCGCGCTGGCGCTGATCGCCGAGGGCGCGCTCGACGGCCGGGACGCCGGCGTGGAGGCCCTGGCCGCCCGGCTGGGCATCGGCGGCCGGCAGTTGCGGCGGCTGTTCCAGCGCCAGCTCGGCGCCTCGCCCGTGGCCGTCGCCCAGACGCGGCGCGTGCTGTTCGCCAAGCAGTTGCTGCACGACACGCAGTTGCCGATGACCGAGGTGGCGCTGGCGTCGGGCTTCGACAGCCTGCGCCGCTTCAACGAGACCTTCCGCCGCCTCTTCGACCGTCCGCCCAGCGCGCTGCGGCGCAAGGACGGCGTCGACGCCTCGGTGCGCGACGGCGTGACGCTGCGGCTCGCCTATCGGCCGCCCTATGACTGGCCGGGCATGCTGGCGGCGCTGTCGCCGCGGGCGGTGCCGGGGATCGAGTGGATCGCCCAGGACGTCTGGCATCGCCGCTTCGCGCTCGATGGCCTGCTCTGCAGCGTCGCGGTCGCGCACCTGCCGCGGCACGCCTCGGTGCTGGCGACGATCCAGGCGCCGGCCGTGAAGGCGCTGCCCGCGATCGTCGCGCGCGTGCGCCGCGTGTTCGATCTCGACGCCGACATCGCGACCATCGACCGCCATCTCGTCCGCGATGCCGCACTGGCGCCGCTGGTGCGCAAGCGCCCCGGCCTGCGCGCGCCGGGCAGTTGGGATGGCGAGACGGACGACCCGGCGCTGTTCGCCGCGCTGAGCCAGGCGCCACCGCAGTGGCGGCCGTGGCAGGCCTATGCCGCGCTGCACCTGGAAATGGCGGCCGATGGCTGACGCGCGGCCGCGCGGCACGTTGGCGGGAAGGCGCGCGCTGCTGATCAACGTGGCGCTCGGCCTCGGCACGTTCCTGACCTTGTTCGACGTGACGGCCGTCGTGGTCGCGATGCCGGCCGTCGCGCAAGACCTCGGATTCGGCGTCGCCGGCCTGGCCTGGGTGATCGACGCCTACAGCCTGGCGTTCACCGGCGCGCTCGTCGCGTCGGGCGCGCTGGCCGATCGCTTCGGCCGCCGGCGATGCCTGCTGGCGGGCAACGCCGTGTTCCTGCTCGCCTCGCTGGCATGCGGGGCCGCCGGCAGCGGGCCGATGCTGCTGGCGGCGCGCGCCGTGCAGGGCGTGGGCGCCGCCGGCCTGACGACGGGCGCCATCGCGCTGCTCGCGGACGCCTTTCCCAACGTCACCCAGCGCACCCGTGCCTTCGGCGTCAACGGCGTGATCTCCGGCATCGCCATGGCGTCGGGGCCGACCCTCGGCGGCCTGCTGGCTTCGTGGCTGGGCTGGCGCTGGGTCTTCTTCGCCAATGTCCCCTTCTGTCTCGCGCTCGCCATGGCCGTGCCAAGACTCGTCGCCGAGACGAGCCCATCGGCCAGGCGGCGAATCGATCCGGTCGGCATCGCGCTGCTGGCCCTCTCGCTGGGTCTGGTCGTCGATGCACTGCTGCGGCGCGATGGCGCCGTGCTCGTCCGGGCGAGCGCGCTCGCCGGCGGCCTGGCGGCGGCATGCCTGTTCGGCTGGCAACAGTGGCGGCATCCGCAGCCGGTGCTCGATCCGCGCGTCTTCGCGACGCCGGTGGTGGCGGGCGCCTGCGCGCTGATCGTCGCCCTCCAGTTCGGCTACTGGGCGGTGCTGGTCTATCTGCCGCTGTTCCTCGGCACCGCGTTCGGTCTGGGCATGGACACGGCCGGCACGGCCCTGCTGGCCGCGACGCTGCCGATGCTGCTGGTGCCCCTGGTCGGCGGACGTTTCGCGGTGCGCCGGGGCTGGCGACACCTGTTCGCCCTGGCGTTCGGTCTGCTGGCGGTGGGAGACGTCCTGCTGGTGATCGCCGCGCTGTCGGGCCAACACGCGATCGGCGTTGCAGCAGCGGTGGCCGGCATGGCGACGATCGGCACCGGTGCTGCGTTGGCCAACCCGCAGATGGCAGGCGTCGTGCTGGCGCACGTCCCGCCAGCGCAGTCGGGCATGGCATCGGCGGTGACCATGATCGCGCGCCAGGCCGGCTTCGCCATCGGCATTGCGGGCCTGGGCTCGGCGCTGGGTAGCGTCGAGGCGGCGGAAGCCTTCGCGAAACCGTTCGCGCTCTCCGCAGGCCTAGCGCTCTTGGGCGTCATCGTTGCCTTGGCAGTGATGCCTCGCCGTCCCAGTCGCTTCCAGATTGGCAGCGGCCCGTAGGCAGAATGAACGACATGAACCCTCCTGCCGCCAGTTTCATCGATCCCGGATCGCCCGTCGGCGCGGCGCTTCTCGGGGCCTTGTTCTTTGCGCTGGCGTCCGTGGTGGTGCTGCTGATCCGCGGCGGCGCGCGCCGCGTCGGCCGCCACCTGTCGGACGTGACGGCCCTGCAGTTCGTCAGCGCCCTGGCCCAGGCACTGGCCTACCTGGTCGCCTTCGTCCTCTATGCCCACCTGGTTCCCGAACTCCGCGCGCTCGGCACGGCGCTGCTGGCGGGCGTGAGCGTCGTTTCCGTGGTCGTCGGCCTCGCCGCGCAGAGCACGCTGGGCAACCTGATCGCCGGCTTCTCGCTGGTGCTGTATCGGCAGGTGCGGGTGGGCGACATGATCTGCCTGGCCGTACCCACGGGCACGGTGACGGCGCGCCTGGAGCTCATCTCCCTGGGCTTCACCGTGCTCCGCGATGACCAGCAGCACGAAGTGATCGTGCCGAACAGCGTGATGATGAGCAGCACGATCGTCCGCGTCGGGCGGGCTGCCGGCTGACGCGCCCGGCGCACCCACCCGCGGGGACAAGCGCGCCGCTCAGGTCGGCGCGGTCTCCGCCTTGGGCTTGTCGCTCTTGCGCGGCGGCTGGATGTCCAGCAGCACCTCGCCCTTGTCGTCGATGTCCACCGCCAGGCGGCCGCCGTCGACGAGGCGGCCGAACAGCAGCTCGTCGGCCAGCGCGCGGCGGATCACGTCCTGGATCAGCCGTTGCATCGGCCGCGCGCCCATCAGCGGGTCGAAGCCCTTGGCCGCGAGGTGCTTGCGCAAGCCGTCGCTGAAGGTGACCTCGACCTTCTTCTCGGCGAGCTGGCTTTCCAGCTGCAGCAGGAACTTGTCGACCACGCGCAGGATGATCTCCTCGTCCAGCGCGCGGAAGTTGACGATGGCGTCCAGCCGGTTGCGGAACTCGGGCGTGAACAGGCGCTTGATGTCGGCCATCTCGTCGCCCTGCTCGCGCTTGTTCGTGAAGCCGATGGTCGCCTTGTTCATCGTCTCGGCGCCCGCGTTGGTGGTCATGATGATGATCACGTTGCGGAAGTCGGCCTTGCGCCCGTTGTTGTCGGTCAGCGTGCCGTGGTCCATCACCTGCAGCAGCACGTTGAAGACGTCGGGGTGCGCCTTCTCGATCTCGTCGAGCAGCAGCACCGCGTGCGGCTTCTTCGTGATGGCCTCGGTCAACAGGCCGCCCTGGTCGAAGCCGACATAGCCCGGCGGCGCGCCGATCAGGCGGCTGACGGCGTGGCGCTCCATGTACTCCGACATGTCGAAGCGGATCAGGTCGATGCCCAGGATGTAGGCCAGCTGCTTGGCCACCTCGGTCTTGCCGACGCCGGTGGGGCCGCTGAACAGGAAGCTGCCGATCGGCTTCTCGGGCTTGCCCAGGCCGGAACGCGCCATCTTGATCGCGGCGGACAGCGCCTCGATCGCCGGTTCCTGGCCGAAAACCACGCTCTTGAGGTCGCGCTCCAGGTTGCGCAGCTTGCCGCGGTCGTCGCTGGAGACGCTGGCCGGCGGGATGCGCGCGATCTTGGCGACGATCTCTTCCACCTCGGAACGCGTGATGGTCTTCTTCTGCTTGCTCTTGGGCAGGATGCGCTGCGCGGCGCCGGCCTCGTCGATGACGTCGATCGCCTTGTCGGGCAGGTGGCGGTCGTTGATGTACTTGGCCGACAGCTCGGCCGCGGCCTGCAGCGCGCCGATCGCGTACTTGACGCTGTGGTGCTCCTCGAAGCGGCTCTTCAGCCCTTTCAGGATCTCCACCGTCTGCTCGACCGAGGGCTCGACCACGTCGACCTTCTGGAAGCGCCGGGACAGCGCCGCGTCCTTCTCGAAGATGCCGCGGTACTCGGTGAACGTGGTGGCGCCGATGCACTTCATCGCGCCGCTGGACAGCGCGGGCTTCAGCAGGTTGGACGCGTCCAGCGTGCCGCCAGATGCCGCGCCGGCGCCGATCAGCGTGTGGATCTCGTCGATGAACAGGATCGCGCCCGGCTGGTCCTTCAACTGCTTGAGCACGCCCTTCAGGCGCTGCTCGAAGTCGCCGCGGTACTTGGTGCCGGCCAGCAGCGCGCCCATGTCCAGCGCGTAGACGTTGGCGTCGGCCAGCACCTCGGGCACGTCCTTCTCGGTGATGCGCCAGGCCAGACCCTCGGCGATCGCGGTCTTGCCGACGCCGGCCTCGCCCACCAGCAGCGGGTTGTTCTTGCGCCGGCGGCACAGCACCTGGATCACGCGCTCGACCTCGTGCTCGCGGCCGATCAGCGGGTCGATCTTGCCTTCGCGCGCCAGCTGGTTGAGGTTCTGCGTGAACTGGTCCAGCGGCGAGCCCTTGCCGTCGCCGGCGGCGCCGTCTTCCTTCTCGGCCTCGTTGCCGCTGTTCTCGTTGGACTTGGCGGGCTCGGGGGGATCGGACTTCTTGATGCCGTGGGCGATGAAGTTCACCACGTCCAGCCGCGTCACGCCCTGCTGGTGCAGGTAGTACACGGCATGCGAATCCTTCTCGCCGAAGATCGCCACCAGCACGTTGGCGCCGGTCACTTCCTTCTTGCCGCTGCCGGTGCTCTGCACGTGCATGATGGCGCGCTGGATCACGCGCTGGAAGCCCAGCGTCGGCTGCGTGTCCACCTCCTCGGTGCCCGAGACGGTGGGCGTGTTCTCCTTGATGAAGGTGGCCAGGCTCTTGCGCAGGTCGTCGAGGTTGGCGGCGCAGGCGCGCAGCACCTCGGCGGCCGACGGGTTGTCCAGCAGCGCCATCAACAGGTGTTCGACGGTGATGAACTCGTGCCGCTGCTGGCGCGCTTCGACGAACGCCATGTGCAAGCTGACTTCCAGTTCCTGGGCGATCATGCGGCCTCCATAATGCACTGCAGCGGGTGTCCGTCGCGGCGGGCCGCGGCGAGGACGAGTTCGACCTTGGTCGCCGCGATGTCCTTGGGGTACACCCCGCAGACGCCACGGCCTTCGTGGTGGATCTTGAGCATGATGTGCGTGGCCGTGTTCAGGTCACGTTGGAAATACTGCTGCAGCACCATCACGACGAACTCCATCGGCGTGTAGTCGTCGTTCAGCAGCACCACCTGATACAGCGACGGCGGCTTGATCCGCGCCGCCTTGCGTTCCGCAACGACGGCCCCTTCCCCACCCTCGCGCCGCACGCGGGGAGGTGCCTTGGGGGGCAGTTGCGGAGGTCCTTCATCAGGCATGGCTCATTCTATCCAGCAAGGCTTTGGCCCGCGCGCCGTGCGCCGGGCCGGCCTGAGCATCGGATGTTGGCGCAAAGCGCGGCGCTTCAAGCGCCGATATGCGGCCTGAAAACGGGACGGCGCGCCGCAGACAGGTGCCAACTTTGACCTGGCAAGGCTTGACAAGATCTGACTGACAGCCACAGAATTTCTGATCTTCAAAAGCAGCACGGCGGGAGTCAAAAATGGCCTCAGGGGTGGTCAAGTGGTTCAACGACGCCAAGGGCTTCGGCTTCATCCAGCCCGACGACGGCGGCGCCGATGTATTCGCCCATTTCTCCGCGGTGCAGATGGACGGCTTCAGGACGCTCAAGCAGGGTAGCCGCGTCAGCTTCGAGATGGTGCAAGGGCCCAAGGGCCAGCTCGCCCAGAACATCCGCCCGCAAGCGGCCGCGGCGCCGGCCGAGCTGCAGACTCACTGAGCACCGCGCCGGGGCCGCATCGGCTCGTCATCGGCTAACGTCCTATCTTGACAGCACCGCGCCCGCCCGGGCGCGAATGAAAACGCTTCGTGATCCGAGCGCCACCACGGCGTGCTCGGATATGCGCGCTGGAGGGCGGAAACGAGGCCATGCCTCGCACAATAGACGCACCTCAAACGACAAGGAGCCCGCCGATGAAAGGCGATGCCAAGGTTCTGGAGTATCTGAATCTCCAGCTCAAGAACGAGCTTACCGCGATCAACCAGTACTTCCTGCACTACCGCATGCTGAAGAACTGGGGCTTTGCCAGGATGGCCAAGCACGAGTACGAAGAGTCGATCGAAGAGATGAAGCACGCCGACCGGCTGATGGACCGCATCCTGATGCTCGACGGCCTGCCCAACCTGCAGGATCTGGGCAAGCTGCTGATCGGCGAGAGCGCGGTCGAGATCCTGCACTGCGACCTGAAGGCCGAGGTCGGCGCGCACGGCGTGCTGAAGGACGCCATCGCGCACTGCGAGTCGGTGCGCGACTACGTCTCGCGCGACCTGCTGCAAGACATCCTCGACGACACCGAAGAGCACATCGACCACCTGGAGACCCAGATCGAGCTGGTGGCCAAGGTCGGCGAGCCGAACTGGCTGCAGTCGCAGATGGGCGAGGCCGCGTCGTAAGCGTCCCCGCCGGGGTCCCTAGAATCCGCAGCGAGGGCACCCGTGCCCTCGTTTCTTTTTTTCATCAACCTCCTAGAGACCCATGGCAACTGCGAAGAAGGCCGCCGCGAAGGCGAGCCGCAACACCAAGGCCGCCGCCCCGGCGGCCGGCAAGACCATCAAGCCCGTCAAGGACACGTTCACCAAGTCGTCGCTGGCCAGCCACCTGGCCGAGCAGTCGGGCGTCGAGCCCAAGGCCGTCAAGGCCGTGCTGGCGGCGCTGGAGACGGTCATCCTCGGCGCCGTGCACAAGAAGGGCGCCGGCGCCTTCACGCTGCCGGGGCTGATCAAGATCGGCGTGCAGCAGGTGCCCGCCAAGCCCAAGCGCAAGGGCATCGACCCGTTCACCAAGGTCGAGCGCGTGTTCGCTGCCAAGCCAGCCACCGTGCGCATCAAGGCGCGCGCGCTGAAGAAGCTCAAGGACGCCGCGCTCTAAACCGTCCGACCCGCGCCGCCCGCTCAGGGCGGCGCTTCCCGCTCTCCCCATGCTCCCTGCCCTGTCGCCGCGCGCCGCCTGGCCGATGCTGCTGGCGCTGACCGCGGCCTTCGGCATGAGCCAGGCCTTCCGCACGGTGGCCGCCATCCTGGCGCCGCCGCTGCAAGCCGAGTTCGGGCTCTCGCCGCAGCAGATCGGCCTGTTCGCGGCCAGCTTTCATTTCGCCTTCGGCGCGCTGCAGCTCCTGATCGGCGTCGGCATGGACCTGTTCGGCCTGCGCCGCACGGTGCTGACGGCCTTTCCGCTGACGGTGCTGGGCGCGCTGCTATCCGCCTGGTCACAGAGTTATGCCGCGCTGATCGCCGGCCAGGTGCTGATCGGCATCGGCTGCGCGCCGGCCTTCCTGTCGTGCACGCTGTTCGTCGCGCAGCAGTTCCCGGCGGCGCGCTTCGCGGCGCTGTCGGGCCTGGTGCTGATGCTGGGCGGCCTGGGCATGCTGGCCACCGGCACGCCGCTGGCCTGGCTGATCGAGGCCCATTCCTGGCGCGCCGGCATGCTGGTGCTGGCCGCCGGCGCGGCGCTGGCCTGGGCCCTGGTGTGGTGGCAGGTGCGGCCGCCGCCGGCGGCGTCGCCGCAGGCCGCCGCCGGCGTCCCGCGCGAGACCCTGGGCCAGGCGCTGCGCGGCTTCGGCGCCTTGCTGCTGCTGCCGCACACCTGGGGCATCATGGTGATGGGGGCGGCCAACTACGCCTCGTTCATGGCGCTGCGCGGCCTGTGGCTGGGGCCGCTGCTGATCGAGCGCCACGGCCTGTCGCTGGTGGCCAGCGGCCACGTGGCGCTGGCGGTGTCGGTGGTGTCGCTGCTGTCGCCGCCGCTGTTCGGCCGCTTCGACCCGCCCTCGCCGCGCCGGCGCCGGCGGCTGATCGTCGGCTGCGCGCTGGCCACCGCGCTGCTGTTCGCGCTGCTGGGCCTGCTGCGCGGGCTGCTGGCCGACGCCGTGCTGGCGCTGGCGGTGGCCGTGCTCTCGGGCTTCATGGTGCTGCAGTACGCCGACGTGCGCGCGGCCTATCCGCCGGCGGTGATCGGCCGCGCGCTGTCGGTCTTCACGATGGCGATGTTCATCGGCGTGGCGCTGGTGCAGTGGGGCAGCGGCTGGGTGGCGTCGCAGGCTGCGGCGCGCGGCGCCGACCCCTTCGCAGCGGCGCTGCTGGCGGTGGCCGCGATGCTGGCACTGGGTGCGCTGGCCTACCGCGTGCTGCCGCAGCCGCCGCAGGCCGGCCCTTGACGTCGATGGCCGTGGTGACCGCCAGGGCCGCCGGGCTTGCGGCCCTGCCGCGCCGGCGCGCCTGGCGCCGGGCCGCCGCCGGCCTGCTGGCGCTGGCGGCGATGGTCGTGCAGGCGCAGCCCATCGCCGTCGTCGACGACCGCGGCGTCGAGCACCGCTTCGACGCCCCGCCGCGGCGCATCGTCTCGATGCTGCCGTCGCTGACCGAGACCGCCTGGGTGCTGGGTGCCGGCGAGCGGCTGGTCGGCGTCGACCGCTATTCCGACTGGCCGGCCGAGCTGGCGCGGCTGCCCCGCCTGGGCGGGCTGGACGATGCGCCGATCGAGGCCATCGCGGCGCTCAAGCCCGAGGTGATCCTGGCCTCGACCTCGTCGCGCGCGCTGGACCGGCTGCAGGTGCTGGGTTTCAAGGTCGTGCGCCTGAAGTCCGACAGCCATGCCGACATGCGCCGCAGCCTGAACCTGGTGGCCCGGCTGCTGGGCACGCCGGACGAAGGCGAGCGCGTCTGGGCGCGGCTGCAGCGCGAGATCGACGCCGCCGCGGCGCGCGTGCCGGCCTCGCTGCGCGGGCAGCGGGTCTACTTCGAGATCGGCGACGGGCCCTACGCGGCGGGCACGCGCTCCTTCGTCGGCGAGACGCTGGCGCGGCTGGGCCTGGCCAACATCGTGCCGCCCGAACTGGGGCCCTTCCCCAAGCTCAACCCCGAATACGTGCTGCGCGCGCGGCCCGACGTCATCATGGGCATGCAGCGCGAGCTGCCGGCGCTGGCGCGGCGGCCCGGCTGGTCCACGCTGGCCGCGGTGCGCGAGCAGCGCCTGTGCGGCTTTGCGCCCGCAGACTACGACATGCTGACCCGCCCCGGCCCCCGCATCGGCGAGTCGGCGGGGCTGCTGGCGGATTGCCTGGCGCGGCTGGCGCGCGGCGCGCCGCGCTGAAGGCCGCGGCGGGGCCGGCCGCGGCGGGCCCCGGGCTGCACGCGGCGATGGCTCGTCCGATGGCTCCAACGGGCGATCCGCCGGCGCGATGCCCCCGGCACGATGGCGTCCATCGCATCGCCCGCCATCACCGCCATGCCCGCCCTCCCCGCCCATCGATCGCCGGCCACCCTGCTGCTGGCCATCGGCATCGCCAGCCTGCTGGCCGGCTTCGGCCCCGACGCCAGCGCCGACACCCGCAGCGGCGCCGGCTGCAGATCAGCATCGACTTCGTGCGCGATGCCGCCGAGCGCCGCGAGCAAGGCCGCCCGCCGCGGCGCAGCGAAGGCCCGGTCGGCCTGCGCTGGCTGGAAGCCGATGCCTGGCTGCAGCAGCGGCCGCTGAAGCTGGACGCGCAGGGCCGCGACGCGGTCCAGCTGACGGTGGCGCCGCCGCCCGCCGGCAACGCAGCGCCGGGGCGCGTCGGCGTGCGCCTGCAGTGGCGCTTCGACAAGCCCTGACGCGCCGGCTTCAGGCCGCGCGCAGCGCCTGCACCGCCCGCACCGTGTTGCGCAGCGCCTGCTGCGCGCAGCCGAGGCGGTGCTGCCACGGGTGAGGCTCACCGGACGCCGCAGCGCGGCCACGGATAGGGGTTACCACCGGTTGATGCCGCGGCGGGCGCATCTACACTTCAACAATTAATTGTTAATCATTATTCATTGACATTGAGGAGGGTGCCATGCGCATTCAACGCATCGAGACATTCGCCTGCGACGCGGGCTGGCGCAACTACCACTACCTGAAGGTGGTGACCGAGAGCGGCATCGCGGGCTGGGCCGAGTACGACGAGGCCTACGGCACCCCCGGGCTGACCGGCGTGCTGGAAAGGCTCGCCCCCCGCCTGATCGGCAAGTCGGTGATGAACCACGAGACGATCTATTGCGAGCTGGGAGCGCTGCTGCAGCCCGCGCCCGACGGCCTCAGCGCCGAAGCCCAGGGCGCCTTCGAGAACGCGCTGCTCGACGCGAAGGCCAAGCACCTGGGCGTGCCCTGCTACGAACTGCTGGGCGGCAAGCACCGCGATGCGGTGCCGGTCTACTGGTCTCACTGCGCCACCTGGCGCATCGCCCACCCCACCCACTACAGCCCGCCCATCACCAACCTGGCCGGCGTGATCCAGGCCGGAAAGGACGCGCGGACGCTGGGCGTCTCGGCGGTCAAGACCAACCTGTTCTATGACATCGACCACAACCCCCGCCAATACCTGGCCGGGTTCGGGAATCCGTACGAGCCCGGGCTGAATTTCGACAAGGTCCTGTTCCGCAACGTGACGGAGCATCTGCTGGCGCTGCGCGAAGGCCTGGGCCCGGACATCGACATCCTGATCGACCTGAACTTCAACGGCCGCACCGAGAGCTTCGCCAGGATGATCGAAGCGCTCAAGCAGTTCGAGCTGTTCTGGATCGAGCTCGACCTCTACAGCCCCAAGGGGCTGGCCTACATCCGCCAGCGCAGCCACGCGCCGATCGCGTCATGCGAAACGCTCTTCGGCATGCGCCAGTTCCTGCCGTACCTGAAGGCGCAGTCCATGGACGTCGCCATCGTCGATGCGGTGTGGAACGGGGTTTGGCAGGCGACGAGGATCGCCGCGCTGGCCGACACCTTCCGCGTGAACATCGCGCCGCACAACTTCTACAGCCACCACGCCACGATGATGAACGTTCATTTCGCGGCGGCCGTCCCCAATCTTCGAGTGATGGAGACCGACATCGACCGCCTCCCTTGGGACGATGAGCTGGTCACTCACGTGCCGCAGATCGTCAACGGCGCGATCAAGGTCTCGGACGCGCCCGGCTGGGGTTGCGATCCCGTCGAAGAAAAGCTCCTCGCCCATCCGCCGAAGCCGGCCCGGCAACTCGGCACCTGAGGCCTCCAAAGGCCGGGCCCACGACCGGGCTGCCCGGCCGCTCGGCCACCCCGTACGCACGCCATCCGATCCGCCGGCCAACCGGCGGACAGCGGCCGGTCCGTCCATGCGCTCCCGATTTCTTCAACCCCTAACGACGAAAGTCCTATCACCATGATGCTCGACTGGAACTCCTACCGCGGCGACCTGATGACCCGACTGGGTGAATTCTCCAAGCTGACGCCGGACACGCTGCGCGGCTTGCACGTCATGGAAGGCGCTGCCGCCAAGACCGGCAAGCTCGAACCGAAGTTCCATGAATTGATCGCGCTCGCCGTGGCCGTCACCACGCGCTGCGATGGATGCATCGCCTTCCACGCCAAGGCCGCGATCGGCCACGGCGCCACCAAGGAGGAGATCGCCGAGGCGCTGGGCGTCGCCATCTCGCTGAATGCCGGCGCCGCGGTCGTCTATTCGGCGCGCGTTCTCGACGTCGTGGCGAACCTGCCCGCGGCGAAGTAGAGGCCTTCCGAAAAGGAGCGGTCCGCGGGCCGCTCCGCCGGCCGAAGGCATTGCGAGGAAAAACATGAGCTACAGCCAGATTGCAAACCGCATCGCTCACGTCATCGACGCGACGCTCGCCTTTCTGCTGGTCGCCATGGTGGTCATGGTGTTCGGCAACGTCGTCCTGCGCTACGGCTTCAACTCCGGCATCGTGGTGTCGGAAGAGCTGTCGCGCTTCGCCTTCATCTGGCTGACCTTCCTCGGCGCCGTGGTCGCCAGCCACGAGGGCGCGCACCTCGGCGTCGACACGCTGGTCTCGGCGCTGCCGCGCAAGGGCAAGATCGTCTGCCTGTTCCTGAGCGACGTGCTGATCATCGTCTGCTGCGCACTCTTCTTCTGGGGCACGCTGCGCCAGCACGAGATCAACGCCACCACCGCCGCGCAGGTGACGGGGGTGTCGATGATCTGGATCTTCGGCCTGGGCTACGTCACCAGCGTGGGCATCGCCATCGTCTCGCTGAACAAGCTCTGGCGCATCGTCAGCGGGCAGATCACCGATGCCGAACTGATCGCCGTGCGCGAAAGCGAAGAAGTCCCGCACGCGCACTCGGCCGACGACGGCGATGCCGGCGCCCCTACCACCGCCCGGAGCCAAGCATGACCGCAGGCATCTTCGTCATCTCCCTGCTCGGCGCCATGGCGCTGGGCATGCCGATCGCCTTCGCGCTGATGGTCTGCGCCGTCTGCCTGATGCTGCTGGGCGGCCAGTTCGACACCACCATCCTGTCGCAGAAGATCATCGAGGGCGCCGACAGCTTCCCGCTGCTGGCCATTCCCTTCTTCATGCTCGCGGGCGAGCTGATGAACGCCGGCGGCATCTCCAAGCGCATCGTCAATTTCGCGCTGGCCTGGGTGGGCCACATCCGCGGCGGGCTGGGCATCGTGGCCATCGTCGCCGCCGTGATCATGGCCGCGATCTCCGGCTCCGCCGCGGCGGACGCGGCGGCGCTGTCGGCCATGCTGATCCCGATGATGCGCAACGCGGGCTACAACATCCCGCGCTCGGCCGGCCTCATCTCGGCCGGCGGCGTGATCGCGCCGGTGCTGCCGCCGTCGATCGCGATGATCGTGTTCGGCGTGATCGCCAACGTCTCCATCGGCAAGCTGTTCATGGCCGCCATCGTGCCGGGCCTGCTGATGGGCGTGTCGCTGCTGATCGCGTGGCTGATCGTGGCGCGCAAGGACAAGGTCGCCGTCCAGCCGCGCGTGCCGATGGTGCAGCGCTTCAAGGTGATGCTCGACAGCCTGCTGGCGCTGGTCATGCCGCTGGGCATCGTCGGCGGCATGAAGCTGGGCGTGTTCACCCCGACCGAGGCCGCCGTGGCCGCCGCCGTCTACGCCTTCGTCGTCGGCATGTTCGTCTACCGCGAGCTGGACTGGCGGCAGGTCTACCCCATCCTCATCAGCGCGGCCAAGACCACCGCCGTCGTGGTGTTCCTGATCGCCACGGCGCTCGTCTCGGGCTGGCTGATCACGGCTTCCGACATCCCGGACCAGGTCAGCGCGATGCTGCAGCCCTTCATCGACAGCCCGATCCTGCTGATGTTCATCATGATGATGCTGGTCGTCGTGGTCGGCACCGCGCTCGACTTCGCGCCGACGCTGCTCATCCTGACCCCGGTGCTGATGCCCATCGTCAAGGAGGCCGGCATCGACCCGGTCTACTTCGGCGTGCTGTTCGTCATGAACAACGCCATCGGCCTCATCACGCCGCCGGTGGGCATCGTGCTGAACGTCGTCTGCGGCTCGGCCAAGCTGACCATGAACGAACTCATGAAAGGCATCTGGCCCTTCATGCTGGCCGAGCTGATCGTGCTGTTCCTGCTCGTGCTGTTCCCGTCCATCGTCCTCGTTCCGCTCAAGTGGCTCGTGTAAGGGCTACGCCGAACCCACCCGAACTCCAAGGAGACACCCATGAAGCATCATCCACGCCGACTCGTCAGCGCTGCGCTCGCAACCGCAGTCGCCGCCGCACTGGGCTTCGCCGGCCCGGCGCAGGCACAGTTCCAGGAACGCAGCGTCCGCATGTCCTCCGGCTCCAGCAAGGAGTTCCCGGCCAGCCAGGGCATGATCAAGATGGCGCAGTGCATGGCCGAAAAGTCCGGCGGCAAATTCAAGCAGCGCAACTATTTCGACGGCGCCCTGGGCAGCGAGCTGGCAGCCTCGCAGCAGGTGCGCACCGGCACGCTCGAGCTCGTCATCCTGGCCCCTTCGCCCCTGGTCAGCTCGATTCCGGAACTGGCCGTGCTCGACCTGCCTTTCCTGTTCAGCAACAACCGGGAGGTCGAGGCCTTCTTCAACGGCAAGGTCGTCGACTACTTCCGCGAGAAGTACCGCGGCATCGGCCTGGAGTTCCTCAGCTACTGGGAATACGGCTTCCGCCACGTGACCAATTCCAGGCGTCCCGTCGGCAAATGGGAAGACATGCAGGGCCTGAAATTCCGCGTCATGCAGAACAAGGTCTACATCGACACCTTCGCCTCCTTCGGCGCCAACCCCATCCCGCTGACCTTCGCTGAGGTCTATTCGGCGCTGGAGACCAAGACCGCCGATGGCCAGGAGAACCCCATCACCGCGATCGAGAACATGAAGTTCTACGAGGTGCAGAAATACCTGTCGCTGACCCGCCATTCCTACAGCCCGGTGGCGATCGTCTACTCGAAGAAGCTGTTCGACCAGCTCTCGAAGGACGAGCAGCACGCCTTGTACGACTGCGCCGCCGCCGGCCAGACGGTCACGCTGGCCGCCACCCGCGAGATGGAGTCGAAGAAGCTGGATTTGATGAAGAAGGCCGGCCTGCAGGTCAACGAGGTCTCCGCGGCTGAACTGGCCCGCATGCGCGAGCGCGTGAAGCCGGTGTGGGACGCGCAGGCCAAAGTCATCGGCGAGCCCACGATGCACTTCGTCCAGGACGAACTGAAGCGCATCCGCGGCCAGTGAGCCGCGGGCGCCTCCGACAACGCTTGGAGCCATCCGATGGGCAACAAACTCCTGAATCTGTGGCGGGCCGGCAGCACGGCCTGCGGCGTGTGGTGCTATGTCGACAGCGATCTCTCGATGGAGATGGCGTCCGCCGAGGGCTGCGACTACGTGCTGATCGACCTGCAGCACGGCGTCATCGACATGGCCAAGGCGATCAGCATGACGCGCGCATCGCAGTTCCACGGCACGAGCCCGATCATCCGGGTGCCGCACTGCGACGCGGAAGCGATCGGCAAGGCCGCGGACGGGGGCGCCGCCGCCGTGATGGTGCCGATGGTCGAGGACGCCGAGACGGCGCGCCACCTCGTGCGCGCCGTCAACTACCCGCCCAAGGGCGGCATTCGCTCCTTCGGGCCGGTCCGCTCGGGCCTGCTGGCCGGCACCGCCGAGCTGGACGCGCTGAGCGACGTGGCCACGGTCGCGATGATCGAGACCGCCAAGGGCGTCGCGCAGGCGCAGGCCATCGCCGGCACGCCGGGGCTGTCGGCCATCTACATCGGGTCGGTGGACCTGTCGATCAGCCTGGGCATCGGGCCCAAGGTGGTGCACGACGACCCCCGCTTCGTCGACGCCATCGCCTCGGTCCGGCAGGCCTGCGACGCGGCGGGCATCGTCGCCGGCATCCACTGCTCCAACGGCGAGGTCGCGGCCCGGTATGCCGCGCAGGGCTTCCGGATGGTGACCGCAGCCACCGACATCGACCTCATCCGCTTCGGCGCCAAGCGGGAGATCGACGCGGCGCGCTCGCAGCCGGCCAAGGGCTGACGAGCGCCCGTCTTCGCCTTGCCCATCCGAAATGAAGAAGATCTACAAGATCGACGACCACCTGCTGCCCCTGGATGCGCAGTCCGAGGCCATGGTGAAGGACGCCGGCCATGAGCTCGTGCAGCGGCCCTGCCGCACGGCCCGGGACATCATCGAAGGCTGCGGCGACGCGTCGGCCTTGATCGTCGGCAGCGAGACGATCGGGCGCGACGTCATCGAAGCCCTGCCCCGGCTGCAGGCGGTGGCCCGCTGCGGCGTGGGGGTGGACAAGGTGGACCTTGCGGCGGCCACGCAGCGCGGGGTCCGGGTCACCAACGTGCCCGACGCCAACCTGGAGGAGGTTGCGGCGCACACGATGGCCTTGATCCTCGCGCTGACCCGGCGCCTCTTCGCGTTCGATGCGTCGGTGCGAAGGGGCGAGTGGGTCGGCGCCCTCGGCGCGCCGTCGCTGCGCCGCCCCCGCGAGCAGGTGCTCGGCATCGTGGGCGGCGGCCGCATCGGCTTTCGCGTGGTCGAGATGGCCCGGGCCATCGGCTTTCGGGTCCTCGTGAACACGCTGCAGCCGGCCGACCAGGAGCGCGCGCGCGCCATCGGCGCATCGGTGGCCGGCTTCGACGAGGTCATCGCGCAGAGCGACGTGGTCTCGCTCCATGTGCCGCTGACGCCGGCGACCCGAGGCCTGCTGTCCGGCGCGGTGATGAGCCGGATGAAGCCGGGCAGCTGCGTCGTCAACGTCTCCCGGGGCGGGCTGCTCGACGAGCGGGCGCTGCTCGAGCACCTCGAATCGAATCACCTGGCGGGGGCCGCGCTGGACGTCTTCGAAACCGAGCCGCTGTCGCGGGCATCGCCGCTCATTCGAAGCGACAAGCTGATCCTGACGCCCCACATCGCCTATCTCTCGGACGATGCGAGCCGGGAGATGGTTCGCAAGGCCGTGGCGCAGGCCCTCAGCGTGCTTCAAGGCGAGCGGCCGGCGTACCCGGTCAACTAGAACGCCGGCAGTTCCAAGCCCCCGGGCGGCCCGCGTGGCCGCCGATCGGCCTGGCCGGCCGCCGTGCCCGGGCCGCTGCCGGCATGCTTCGTATTCTGGTTAGCATCCACTGGATACAATCCAAAGTCAACAATTGACCATCTCACGGGATCTTCGAAGATTCGCGCAGCGCCCCGTCCATGTCCAAAGTCGTCGCCATCAACAAGCGCAGCTTCGATCAGCAGGCTGCGGACTGGATCCGCAACGCGGTGATGTCGGGCGACCTGGCACCGGGCGTGCGCGTGACCGAGGTGGCGCTTGCCGAGCAGATCGGGCTGTCGCGCTCCACGGTCCGCGCGGCCATGCAGCGGCTGGCCGCCGAAGGCCTGCTGGTGCAGCATGCCTATTCGGGATGGGAGATCGCCTCGCTCACGCCCGAAGATGCATGGGAGCTCTACACCTTGCGTTGCGCGCTGGAAGGCCTGGCCTCGAAGCTGGCCGCCGAGCGCATGGACGATGCCGGTCGCAAGACCTTGCGCGCCGCGCTGGACGAACTCAGGCTTGCGGTGCAGGCGAAGAAGCGGCGCCGCGTCGCCGAAGCCGACATCGGGCTGCATCGAACGATCGTGAGCCTGGCCAAGTGCCGCAGGCTGTCGATGATGCACGGCCAGATCATCGACTCCGTCCAACTGTACGTGCTGTCCACCAACCGCGAGAGCTTCAATGACCTCATCGCGGACCACACGGAACTGGTGGAAGCCATTCTGCGCGGGGACGCTGCCGCTGCGGAGCGGATGGCGGGCGAGCATGCCACCTTGAGTCGCGAGCAGGTGATCAAGCGGCTGCGGCAGGCCGACAAGGCCTGAGGCCCGCGGTCGGCGGTCGGCCCGGCGGGCGGCGGACCAGGTTCTCACGGGCCTTTTCGCGGTGATTTCCGGACGCGCCGTTGCAGAGTCGCGCCTGTCCGTGCCGATTCGACTTCCCTCCGGCGATCGGTTTGCGACAAGATGCGGGCGTTCCAACTTCAGGCACCCGCCAAAAGGAGACCTGCGATGAACAACGCCATGTTTGCGCCGCCGCCACGGCTGCTTCAATGGCTGGAGTGGCGCGCGCTGGGCGAGATGGCCGCCACCTTGTTCGCGTGGCCGACGCTGGCGCTGTCGCCGCGCGGCGACGGCCATCCGGTGCTCGTGCTGCCGGGGCTGGTCGCCAGCGACGGGTCGACGCAGATGCTGCGCACCTTCCTGCGCGAACGCGGCTTCGCGGTCCACGGCTGGGGGCAGGGCCGCAATCTCGGCCCGCGCGCCGGCGTGCACGAGGCGATGCTCGCGCAACTGGATCGCCTGCATGCATCGAGCGGCCGCAAGGTGAGCCTGGTCGGCTGGAGCCTGGGCGGCCTCTATGCGCGCACCCTGGCCCAGGACCGTCCCGACGCCGTGCGCAACGTAATCATGCTGGGCAGTCCGATCAGCGGCCATCCACGGTCCACGCGGGCGTGGCAGCTCTACGAACTGGCCAGCGGCCGCCGCGCCGACGACGATGCCGAGCAATGGCAGCGCCCCGATTTTCCGGGCGCCGTTCCCAGGACATCCATCTGGAGCCGCAGCGACGGCATCGTGGCCTGGCGCAGCAGCACGCTGCCGCCGGGCGACCGCACGGAAAACATCGCCGTCCATGGCAGCCATGTCGGCCTCGGCGTCAATGCGGCCGTGCTGCATGCGGTGGCCGACCGGCTCGCCCAGCCCGAGGGCCGGTGGCAGCCTTTCAAGGTGCCGGCCGCGTTCCGCGCGCTGTATCCGAAGACGGGCATCGGCGCCGACAACTGAGCCCGGACGCAGGAGCCCGGAAGGGGTCCTGCGCCTGGCGAAGGCCCGAGCGCGATTTCACGCGCGAGGGCTGACTCGACGTCCGGCGACGGCGAGCCGCGCTGTCATGAACTCACCCGCGCGCGGCCCCGATGAACCTTGCCGCGTGGCGGCGGCTGAAGAATGATGGCTTTCTTGTCGAGCGCATGGCGACACGCATGAGCGTGAATCGCCGCCACTGGAGACGACGACGACATGAATGCCCCCCTCGCCGGAAAGCGCGCGCTGATCACTGCCGGCGCCTCGGGAATCGGCCTCGTCATCGCACGGCGGCTGATCGGCGAGGGCGCGCGCTGCATGGTCTGCGACGTCGATGATGCGGCGCTGGCGGAAGCCGCGGCGGCCGTCGGCGGCCAGGAACGGGCCGTCCACGCGGACGTGTCGAACGAATCGCAGGTCGATGCCTTGTTCTCGGCCGTCGAGCGCCAGTTCGGCGGCCTCGACATCCTGGTCAACAACGCAGGCATCTCGGGACCGACCGCGCCGCTGGAAGCGCTGTCGCTCGACGACTGGCGCCGGACGCTCGCGATCAATCTGGACGGCCATTTCCTGTGCTCGCGGCGCGCGATCCCGCTGCTGCGGGCGGCGGGCGGCGGCAGCGTCGTCAACATGTCGTCGATCGGCGGACGGCTGGGGTATCCCAGCCGCTCCGCGTACGCTGCGGCCAAATGGGGCATCGTCGGCCTCACCAAGACGATGGCGATCGAGCTCGGGCCCGACGACATCCGCGTCAACGTCATCCAGCCCGGGATGGTCGAGGGTCCGCGCGTCGAGCGCGTCATGCGCGAGAAGGCCGCCGCCGCCGGCCTGAGCTACGAGGCGCTGCAGCAGCGCGCGGTGCAGCGGATCCCGCTTCGCCGCGGCGTCACGGCCGACGACATCGCCGCGGTGGTGGCCTTTCTGGTGAGCGATGCTGGCCGCAACATCACCGGGCAGGCCATTCCCGTCGACGCCGGCCAGACGAGCCTCGGCTGACGCGGCCCGGACCGGCAGCCCGGCGCCCCAGCACGGAGACCCCTGCATGAACCGATCCTCCGACCGCATCATCGTGCTGAGCCTCGGCCGCGAGTCCCGCATCCTGTCCGTCGCGACCGACGGCAGCGACGTGAAGACCCTCGTCGGCGGCCTCGAGTCGAAGCCGGACGGCGTGACCGTCGACCCCGTCCATCGGCACCTCTTCTACACCTTCATGGGCGTCGTCCGGGACGGCGAAGACTTCTGGGCGTCCGACGGCTACATCGAGCGTGCCAATCTCGACGGCAGCGAACGCACGGTCATCGTGCCCGAAGGCACGTTCGTGACCGGCAAGCAGATCACGTTCGACGACCGCAGCGGCAGGATCTACTGGTGCGACCGCGAGGGCCTGCGCGTGATGAGCGCCAACACCGACGGCTCGGACCTCGCCGTCCACATCCAGACCGGCACCACGGCCGAGCACCGCCAGGATCGCCGCCGGCACTGCGTGGGCGTCGCCGTCGACCACGCCGGCGGCTTTCTGTATTGGACGCAGAAGGGCAAGCCCAAGGGCGACGAAGGCATGATTCTTCGGGCGCCGCTGAACGTTCGGCCCGGCGACCCGTCAGCGCGGACCGACGTGGAGCCGCTGCTCGAAGGCCTGCCCGAGCCCATCGACCTGGAATGGGACGCCGCGAACGCCATGCTCTACTGGACCGACCGCGGCGCCCCGCCGGACGGCAACACCTTGAACCGCGCCAAGCTGCGCAACGGCAGGCTCGTCGAGCATGAGATCCTCCTCTCCGGGCTGGAGGAAGGCATCGGGCTCGCGCACGACCCCGCAGGGCGCCGCGTGTTCGTCAGCGATCTCGGCGGCCATCTGCGCGTGGTGGACCTGAAGCGCCCCGGCGAAGGCAAGGTCATCCTCAAGGGACAGGGCAAGCTGACCGGAATCGCCTATCTGCATTCGTCCGGCTGAATCACCGCCGCCAGCGGCGGCCTCCGGAGGGTCACAACGACGAGCAGAGATGCCCGCCATCGACCGGCACGCAGGCGCCGGTCATCCACGAACCCGCGTCCGTGGCCAGCAGCAGGAACAGCCCGTCGAGCTCTTCCGGTTTCCCGAGCCGGCGCATCGGGATGCGCTTGATCAACGCCTTGCCGTGGTCGGTGTCCCACATCTCGTCGGTCATCTCGGTGGCGATGTAGCCCGGCTCGATGGCATTGACCCGGATGCCGTAGCGCGCCCATTCGAGCGCGAGGCTCTTGGTCAGGTGCACGACGGCGGCCTTGGAGGTCGAGTACGGCGTGATGTAGGGCATCACGCGCTCGCCCTGGATGGACGCGATGTTCACGATCGAGCCGCCGCGGCCGGCCGTCTTCCAGCGCCGCGCGGCCTGCACCGCCACCAGCCAGACGCCGCGCACGTTGATGGCCATCAGGTCGTCGAAGTCCCGGGTCGGCAGCGTCAAGGCCGGACCCTCGTTGCTGACGCCGGCGTTGTTCACGACCACGTCCAGCGGGCCGCCCGAGGCGTCGATCGCGGCGAAGGCGTCGTCGATGGACGATTCCGAGGCCACGTCCATCTCGAGCACGGTCACCTGCGGCGCGCCCAGGTCGCCGAGTTGCGCGGCAAGCGTTTCCAGCTTGGCCTTGCGCCGTGCGGCGATCACCAGGCGGGCCTGGCAGCGCGCCGCCACGCGGGCGAAGTTCTCGCCCAGTCCGGATGACGCGCCGGTGACCAGCACGCGCTTTCCTGCCAGCATTGCCCCGAGGTCCATGTCGTTCTCCGGTTCTTCAGGTGAAAGGTGGCGCCGTTGTCCGTGTCAGCGGCGCACCGGCCCCTTGGCGGAGGCCTTGGGCTTCGCAGGGGCGGGCTCCTGCGAGAACGCCACGGCCATGTCGAAGGCCTGCTTCGTGAAGGCGAGCACCTGCGCGAAGCGTTCGTCGTCGAGCTTGCGCGCCGCGTCGTTGCCGCGGTAGACGTTGGCCAGTTCGCGCTCGCGCGTGCCCTGCACCATGAGGCGGCCGATGCCGACCGCCTCGAGCGCCTTCCACAGTTCCGGGTTGTACTGGCGCGTCAGTCCCATCGCCACCGGCAGCGGATCGCGGCGGCCGAGCACGCCGGCCAGCCGCAGCACGACTTCGAACGGCAGTGCGGCCCTGCCGCCTTCGGCCTGCTCGATGAGCTTGGACTCGCCCAGGCCGACGGCATCGCTGAGCTCGCGGGCCGTGAGGCCGGCTTCCTCGCGCCATTTGCGAAGCTGCGATCCCGCGTTGGCCATCTCGGCCTTCTTGACGGGGTCGGCGACGCGCGCCTGCGCCAGCGCCAGGCCCATGTCGCCGGCGCTGCCGGCGATGCCGAGCAAGGTATCGGTCCAGCTCCGGACCTGGCGCGCCAGCGACAGCAGCGGCAATTCGCCGGCCATGCCGGGGGCCGCGGCCGGGCGCGATTTCGGTTTGGCGGCCATGTCAACGTCCCGGCGCGCCGGCCGCGTCGTCGAGCCCCAGCAGTTCGTTGCGCGCGCGCACGGCGCCGACGTCGTGGCTGAGCAGCACCAGGTCGTGCAGCGCGCCGTCGCGGTCGCGGACGTGCCGGGCCAGCAAGGCCTCGGCCTGGAACCCCAGTTCCTCGAACACCGCAATGGCGGCGCGCTGGTCGGTCGTCATCTGGGCGACCAGCTTCGTCAGCCCGAGCTCGAGCGCCTGCACGAAGCACTCCTGCATCAGCACGCGGCCGAGCCCCTTGCCGCGCCAGCCGGGATCGAGAAGAACGCGCAGCTCGCCGACGTGCGGCGACCAGCTCAGCTCGTCCGTGAAGATCGCCGTGCAGCCGATCATGCGGCTGCCGTCCCAGGCGACCAGGCTCGCCAGGCCGCCGGCGTCGAGCGCCTGCATCCAGGCGTCGAGGACCTTGGGATGGCTGATGTCGCGCCGCAGGAACAGCAGGTCGTGCGGCGACAGCGTCGCCACCAGCGCGACCAGCGCCTGCCGGTCGCCGGTGCCCATGCGCGCGATCTCGACTTGCGCCCCACCGCAGTCGATGAGGCGCGGGTAGCTTCGGGGTGCCTCGTTCATGGAAGTCTCCGTGGAAGCCGACGCGTCGGTGTTCATGTCGAGCGCTCCTGCAGCCAGGCATCGAGGGCCGGCCACATCCGCCGGACCGCATTCGCCCCGGCGGCGATGCTCACGTGTCCGCCGGGCAGCACGATCTCCTGCTTGTCGCGCGAGCCGACGCGCTCGATCAGCGGGTGTGCGGCCTCGGGCGGCACGATGTGGTCGTACTGCGCGACGATGCTGAGCAAGGGCACGGTGATCCGTTTCAGATCGACGCGCCGGCCGCCGATCTCCAGCGTGCCGCCGTGCAAGGCGTTGTCGCGCAGCAGCGCCTTGGTCATCTGCCGGAAGTAGCCGCCGGGCAGCGGCAGCGTCTCGTTCCCCCAGCGCTCCATCATGCGGTAGCCCTTGACGAACTCGTCGTTCCACAGGTTGTCCCACAGGCGCACCTGGCCCGCGATCCGGCTGGCAGGGCGCAGGGCCTCGAAGCCCGACGCGACGACGGTGCCGGGCACGACGCCCACGCGCTCGACGAAGCCGTCGACGTCGAAGCTGCGCTCGTCGGACAGCGAGCGGAAGATCGTCATCCTGGAGAAATCGACCGGGGTGGTGAAGCACACCAGGTTCTTCACCGGCCCCTGCGGGTGCAGCGCCTGGTACAGCACCGACAGCATGCCGCCGGCGCAATAGCCGACCAGGCTCAGGTCGGGCTCGCCGGCGTCCTGCTGCACGAGGCGGATGCATTGCGGGATGAAGTCGAGCACGTAGTGGTCGATCGTCAGGTCGCGCTCGGCCTCCACCGGCGCATTCCAGTCGATCATGTACACGTCGTAGCCGCGCTGCAGCAGGAATTCGACCAGGCTCTGGCCCGGCGCCAGATCGAGGATGTAGCCCTTGTTGGTCGGCGCCATCACGATCAGCAGCGGCACGCGGTAGACCTCGTCGGCCTGCGCCTGGTAGTGCACCAGCTCGAGCGTGCCACGCCGGTGCAGCACCTTCTTGGGCGTGCGGCCGACGTCGGGCGGCGCCGCGCCCAGCAGCTCGATGGCCTTGAGGCTGCGCTGCACCGCGCGCTGCACGTCGAGGCGCAGCCGCTCGGTCAGCGCCGGATCGGCCGCCGCCTTCTCTTTCTGCGTGGGCGTGGGCGTGGGCTTGGGCCGGGGCTTGGCTTGCGGCTGGGGCATCGCTCACCTCTTCGGACGGCGCTTCGCAGCCGGCTTGGCCGGGACGACGGGCTCGGGCACCGGAGCCGCCTCGGCCTTCGGCGGCGGCCGCCGGGTCCGCGCGGGACGCGATGCCGCCTCGGCCGGGTCCGCCGGCAGCAGCCGGTCGAGCTTGTGCTCGATCCGCTGCAGCGCCGCGCCCAGCTCGGCGACCTCGGTCCGGCTGGGCAGATTGGCGCTGCGGAGGTAGGCGCCGATGGCCTTCTCGACGATCTGCTGGATGCCGAACGAGGCGGCCGAGAATCCGTGCAGCGAGCGCACGATCTCGGGCGACTGCGTGCTGCCGGTGGCCAGCGCGTTGGCCTCCTTCTCCAGCTTGGTGAGCGCGTCTCGCCACAGCTGCAGCGGATCCGGGAACTGCGACGTCGCCATGGCACGCCTCCTGAAGTCGGTCAACGCGCCCGATCGGCCGCGACACCGGCGAAGTATCGGGTCAGCCAGCTCGGCGTGATCTGCGCCCACGCGGCCGCGATCTGGTTCGGAATCCCCGGCACCAGCACGACGCGGCCGGCGATGAGCGCGCGGTAGGCCTGGGCGGCCACGTCGCGCGGGTCCGAGATCAACTGCCTGGGCAGCCCGCGGGCCGCCGCCGAGCCGGCCTTGATCTCCGCGACCATGTTGGTGTCCGTCAGTCCCGGGCACAGCGCGGTGAACTTGACGCCGGTGCCCCGGAACTCTTCCGACAAGGCCTCGGTCAGCGAGCGCACGTAGGCCTTGCTCGCCGCGTAGGTCGCCATCGTCGGCACCGGCTGGAAGGCCGCCAGCGACGCGACGTTCAGCACCCGGCCGAAGCCGCGCTCGAGCATGCCGGGCACCAGCCGGCTGGTCAGTTCCGTCAGCGCGCGCACGTTCAGGTCGACCAGCGCCGCCAGCTTGTCCGGCTGCGCGTCGGCGAAGCGCTGCACGTCGATGACGCCGGCGTTGTTGACCAGGATGCCGACGTCCGACCCGGCGGCCTTCGCCACGGCCGCCGGCCCGCCCGGCTTCGCGAGGTCCTGGACGATCACCTTCACCTCGACGCGGTGGTCCCGCTCGAGTTCGGCCGCCAGTTCCTCCAGCATCGGCCGGCGCCGCGCGACCAGCGTCAAGCGGTGGCCGTGGCGCGCGAACTCGCGCGCCAGCTCGGCGCCGATGCCGGCCGACGCGCCGGTGATCAGCACCTGGCCGACGGCCTTGCCGTCGATGCGCACCGGCTCGCGTGCGGAGGGTTCCGCCTTCGGTTCCGCCCTCGGTTCCGCCCTCGGTTCCGATTTCCTGCGCGTGACCATCGTGGCTCCTAGACCGTTGCGCCGCCGGCGGACGCCCCGCCTTTGCCGAGCGCGATGTAGCGCTCGAGGTGGTGGTCGCCGTCGCCGAGCTGGTGGTCGATCATCACCAGCCGCTTGGCGTGGTGGGTCAGCGGCAGTTCCCAGGTCATGCCGATGCCGCCGTGCAGCTGGATGGCCTCCTCGGCCACCAGAGTGCCGACGCGGCCGACCAGCACCTTCGCGGCGGACAGCGTGCGTTCGCGCCGGGTGCGGTCGGGGTCGTCCAGCGCGGCTGCCGCGTTGATGACGGCCGAGCGCACCTGCTCCACCTCCAGCAGCATGTCGGCCATGCGGTGCTGCAGCGCCTGGAAGCTGCCGATCGGCACGCCGAACTGCCGGCGCGTGCGCAGGTACTCCAGCGTCGCATCCCGCGCCGCGTCCATCGCGCCCAGGGCTTCCGCCGCCAGCGCGACGAGGCCGGCGCCGACCGCGCGCTCCAGGATCGGCAGCCCCTCGCCTTCGCGGCCCAGCAGGGCATCGTCGCCGACCTCGACGCCGGAGAGCGTGACCTCGGCCGCGCGGCCGCCGTCGATCACGCGGTAGCCGCGCATCGAGACGCCCGCGGCCTTGGCCGGCACCAGGAACAGCGAGATCCCCGCCTCGTCGGCCACCTGCCCGGCCGTGCGGGCGCTGACCAGCAGCACCCCGGCTGCCTCGGCATGCGCGACGACGGCCTTGCCGCCGTCGATGACCCAGCCGCCGCCGCGGCGCCGCGCGGTCGTGGCCACGCGCGACAGCTCGTAGCCCGAATCCGGCTCGCCGTGCGCGAAGGCGGCAACGCCGCCGTGCTCCACGATGTCGGCGAGCGCCGCGCGCTGCGCGTCGCCGCCCGCCGCGGCGATGGCGCGCCCGACCAGCAGCGTGCCGAGGAAGGGCTCGACCACCGACGCGCGGCCGAACTGCTCGAAGACCACCATCAGATCGAAGCCCTGGCCGCCGTAGCCGCCGTCGGCCTCGCCGAACATCGCGCCCACGACGCCGAGCGCCGCGATCTCCTGCCAGTGCGCCGGGCTCCAGCCCTCGGCCGACTTCGCGATGCGGTCGCGCGTCTCGAACGCATAGCGCTCGCGCAGGTAGCGCCCCAGCGTGTCCGCCAGCATGCGGCGGTCTTCGGTCTGTTCGAAGTTCATGCGCCTCGCTCCTACAGGCCCAGGATCATCTTGGAGATGATGTTGCGCTGGATCTCGTTGGACCCGCCGAAGATCGACAGCTTGCGCAGGTTGAAATACTGCGCCGCGACCGGCGCGGCGCCGTCCGGGCCGATCGGCGGCTGGTCGTAGCCTTCGTCCTCCAGCGCCGCCTCGACGTAGGGCAAGGCGTAGGGGCCCATCGCGCGGCGCAGTAGCGCGCTGATCTCCTGGCGGATCTGGGTGCCGCGGATCTTCAGCATCGAGCTCTCGGCGCCGGGTACGCCGCCGCTCTCGGCCGCCGCGATGACGCGCAGGTTGGTCGTCTTCATCGCGTCGAGCTCGATCTCGACCCGCGCCAGCCGCGCCGCGAAGGCCGGATCGTCGGCCAGCGGCCGGCCGTTCCGGCGCTGCTGCGCGGCGACCGCCTTCAGCCGCTGCAGCGCCGCCGTCGAGCTGCCGATGCCGGCGATGTTGGTGCGCTCGTAGGTCAGCAGGTACTTGGCGCAGGTCCAGCCCTTGTTCTCCTCCCACACGAGGTTCTCGGCCGGCACCCGCACGTCGGTGAAGAACACTTCGTTGACCTCGCGGTCGCCGTCGAGCGTGACGATGGGCCGCCGTTCGACGCCCGGGCTCGTCATGTCGACGAGCAGGAAGCTGATGCCCTCCTGCTTCTTGGCCTTGGGGTCGGTGCGCACCAGGCAGAAGATCATGTTGGCGTGCTGGCCGAGCGTGGTCCAGGTCTTCTGGCCGTTGACGACGTAGCCGTCGCCGTCGCGCACCGCCGTGGTCTTCACGCCGGCGAGGTCGGACCCCGCGCCCGGCTCCGAATAGCCCTGCGCCCACCAGTCGCTGCCGTCGAGGATGCGCGGCAGCCAGCGCGCCTTCTGCGCCGCGCTGCCGAACTTGATCAGCACCGGCCCGAGCATCGACAGGCCGAACGGCACGATGCGCGGCGTGTTCGCGAGCGCGCATTCGGTGTCGAAGATGAACGACTGCGTGGCGCTCCAGCCCGTGCCGCCGTGCTCGCGCGGCCAGTGGTTCGCGAGCCAGCCGCGCTGGTTGAGGATCGCGTGCCATTCCTCGTGGTCGGCCTTGTTCAGCCGCACGCCCTTGCGGACCTTGTCGGTCAGGCGCTTGGGCACCTTGTCGGCGAGGAAGGCGCGGACCTCGGCGCGAAAGGCCTCTTCCTCGGGCGTGAAGCTCAGGTCCATGGCATCCCTTTCGTCATTCGGTCCAGACCGCGTGCTCGGCGATCGCGTTGATGATCCGGGGCCAGGTCGCGGCGGGCAGCGCGTGGCCCATGCCCTCGATCGTCAGCATGCGCGCGTGGGGGACGGTGCCGGCGACGTCCCGCCCGCATTCGATGGGGACCAGGGGGTCGGCATCGCCGTGGATCACCAGCGTCGGCGTGCGCAGCGAGGCCAGGGCCTGCTTGCGGCTGCCCGAGGCGATGATGGCGGCGAGCTGGCGCGCATAGCCGGCCGGATTCAGCCCCCGGTCGTAGGTGCGCGCGGCGCGCGCGGGGTCCAGCGCCTCTTCGTCGGGGAACGAACCCGCGCGCAGGATCTTCATCATGCGCAGGTAGCGATCGATGTAGCCGGCGCGATCCACGGGCGCCGGCGTCATCAGCAGCGAGAGCGCTTCCGGCTTCGGCGGCGGCAGCCCGGGGGCGCCGCTGGTCGCCATGATCGAGACCAGCGTGCGGACGCGCTTGGGGAAGCGCAGCGCGATCTCCTGCGCGATCGCGCCGCCCATCGACGCGCCCACGACGTGGGCGCTCTCGATGCCCAGCGCGTCCAGCAGCCCGACCGCGTCGCGCGCCATGTCGGCCAGCGTGTACGGGACCTTCACGGCGCCGACGTCCTGGCCGGCCATCGCCAGCGCCAGCATCCGGCCGATGTCGGGAACCCCGGCCGCGCTGAACTTCGTCGACAGCCCGATGTCGCGGTTGTCGAAGCGGATCACGCGGTAGCCGCGCGCGGCCAGGCGCTCGCAGAAGGCCTCGTCCCACGCGATCATCTGCGTGCCCAGGCCCATGATGAGGAGCAGCGGCTGGGCGGCGGCGTCGCCGAAGCTGTCGTAGGCCAGATCGATGCCGTTGGCGCGTGCGTGGAGGGTCGGGGGCGGTTCGCGTGTCATCGGGTTGCGGGAGGAGAGGGTTGGAGGGCGGTCACACGACGATGCGGGCGTCGCGCAGGCGGGCGATGGCGGCGTCGTCGAAGCCGCCTTCGCGCAGGATCTCGTCGCTGTGCTCGCCGATCGCCGGCGCCTTGCGCGGCGGCACTTTCTCGGCGCCGCCGACGAAGAACGGGCCGCTGATCGTCAGCAGCGCGTCGTCGCCCTCGAGCGGCACCAGCACGCCGGCGTCCTTCATCTGCTGGTCGGCGGCGAGGTCGCCCATTTCCGCCACGCATTCGAAGATGATGCCCGCCGCGTCGAGGCGCTGGCGCCAGTCGTCGCGGTCGCGCGTGGCGAACGCGGCGTCGAACAGCGCGATGAGCTGCGCGGAACGGGCGAAGCGGTCGGCCTGCTTTGCGTAGCGCGGATCGTCGACCAGGTCGGCGTGGCCCATGCAGCGGGCGAAGATCGGCCAGTCGCGCGCCTCGTTGACGATCGCCAGCAGCAGCCAGCGCCCGTCGCGGCAGCGGTAGTAGCAGCCGAGCGCATTGAAGAGCTTCTCGCGCGGCGGCCGCGGCGTGAAGGTGGCGCCGCACAGCGCAGCCTGCGCCATGTAGCCGTTGGACCACATGCCGTTGGCCAGCAGCGACGAGCCGACCTGCGTGCCGCGGCCGGTGCGCTCGCGCTGGTACAGCGCGGCGGTGATGGCCGCGAACAGCGAGACGCCGGACGGATGGTCGCCCATGCCGGCCAGCGCCCGCGCCGGCGGCGTGGCCGCGTCGCTGCGCACCATGTCCATCAGCCCGGAACGCGCCCAGTACGCGGTGGCATCGAAGCCGGGCTTGGCCGCCTCGGCGCCGGTCTCGCCGTAGCCGGTGAACGAGGCGTAGATCAGCCGCTCGTTCAGCGCCGCCAGCCGCTCGTGGTCGAGCGCCAGCTTGCGGCGCACGGCCAGCGGATAGTTGGTGACGAACACGTCGGCCCGGGCCACCAGCCGGTGCAGCACGGCCTGGCCGTCGGGCTTGGCCAGGTCGAGCGCGAGGCCGCGCTTGCCGCGGTTGTCGAGCAGCCAGCCGTAGGCATGCGGCGACTTCGGCATGCCCGGCAGATGGGGCAGCGCGCGGCAGGGGTCGCCCGCGCCCGGCGGCTCGATCTTGATGACGTCGGCGCCGAAGTCGCCGAGCAGAGTCGCCGCCGTCGGTGCGGCGATGAAGCTGCCGCAGTCGATGACCTTCAAGCCTTCGAAGAGCTTGCCCATCAGTGCTTCCCTTCGGCCGCGGGGCCGGCTCCGCCGAGCGCCGCCAGCGTGCGCAGCACCGCCACCTGCGCATCATCGCGCCGGCGCTCCATCTGCTCCATCGGCGTGCCGCCGTAGGAAGCATCGGCCTGCCCGATGAGCAGGCGCTCGAGCTCGTCGCTGTACTCGCTGGGCGAGGGCACGTTCCAGAGCCTGCTCAAGCCGGGGCCGAACTGCTTGAAGTAGCCGGCCAGCCCGGTCGGGCCGCCTCCCATGTGGAACGAGCTGAAGGGCCCGTTGATCGCCCAGCGCAGGCCGACGGAATGGGTCACGATGTCGTCCAGCTCCTCGACCGTGACGACGCCCTGCTGCACCAGGTAGCACGCTTCGCGGAAGATGGCGCGCTGCAGGCGGTTGGCGACGAAGCCGGCGATCTCCTTGCGCAGCACGCGCGGCGCCTTGCCCAGCGCCTCGTAGAACGCGACCGCCTCCGCCACCGCGGCCGGATCGGTGCGCTCGCCGGGCACGACCTCCACCAGCGGAATCAGGTGCGGCGGATTGAACGGGTGGCCGACCAGCATCCGGCTCGCGTCCTTCATGTCGCGCGACTGCTCGGTCGCCGGCCGCGCGGAACTCGACGACAGCAGCAGCGCGTGAGCCGGGACCTTGCCCTCGATGCGGGCCCACAGCTGCTGCTTCCATTCGGCGCGCTCGGGGCCGTTTTCCTGGACGACGTCTGCGCCGGCCACCGCCCGCTCGACGTCCGCCTCGAAGCGCAGGTGCGTGTCCAGCGATTCGTGGGGCAGCCCGAGCGCGTGCAGCGTGGGCGCGATCCGGCGCAGCGCGTCGCGCACCTGCGCTTCGATGCCGCGCTGCGGATCGTTGACGACGACGCGCAGCCCGCGGGCCAGGAACAGCGCCGTCCACGACGCGCCGATCACGCCGGCACCGATGACGCACACGTTGCGGCAGCGACTCAGCACGCCGGTGGGGTCCGTCGGGCACGTCATGGCTTGTCTCCGTTCTCGCTCGCGGGTCGTTGCTGCCGCGCCGCCTGCCGGCGGCGTGACGCGCTCGCGTGGCCGGCATCTTTCCAAACCCGGCGCGGCGCAGGAAGGTTTCTTCGGACCCTATCGCGGTGATTTCGGGACAGCCCGGATGTGAGACAGTCGCGCCCGCGGCTATCTTGCCGAACGGCGCGAGGATCGCGCACCAGGGAACCATGCACCGCCTACCGCCCGATCTCGAACCTCGTCTCTACGGGCCGCAGAGGATCGCCGCCATGATTGACACGCTGGCGGAAGACGGCATCGCTCCCGCGCTGGCCCTGGCCGGCAGCGACATCACCGAGGCCGCGCTGAAGGACGTTTCGACGCGGGTGTCCTACCGGCAGGTCATGACCGTGTTCCGCAACGCGGCGCAACTGGCAGCCGATCCGACGACCGCGTTCCGCGCCGGCCAGCGCATGCACCTGACGGCGTACGGCATGTACGGCTACGGACTGCTGAGCAGCCCGACCTTCGCCGACCAGGTCGAGTTCGCGATCAAATACAACCGCGTCATGGGACCGGTGGCCGGACCCATCGCGTTCGCGAGCGAAGGCGACGCCGCGGTCTACACCTACGAGGTGCTGCTGACGCCCGACCCGAACGACGAGCTCTTCCGCTTCGCGCTCGACTTCGCCTTCTCGGCGCACCTGACGATGGGGCGCGACCTGTACGGCAGCCCGTTCGCCTTTCGCTCCCTGCATGCGTCGTTTCCTGCGCCCGCCCACGCGGATCGATACCCGGCGATGTTCGGCTGCCCCGTGCAGTTCGGCTGCCCGCACGACGAGGTCGTCCTGGATGCAGCCTGGTCCAAGGTCCCCACGCAGATGCCCGACCGCATCACGCACGGGAGCGTCCGCGACATCTGCCAGCAGTTCCTCGTCGACCTCACCCACTCCGGCGCCACCGCATCGGCCGTCAGGCGCACCCTGGTCGAGCAGATGCCCTGGCGGTTTCCAACCATCGAATCGATGGCCGAGGCGCTGGCCCTGCATCCGCGGACGCTGCGCCGGCGGCTCGAAAGCGAGGGCACGAGCTTCAAGGACCTGCTGTCCGAAGTGCGCCGCCGGCTGGCCATCGAGTACCTGCGCAGGACCAAGATGACCACGGAGGAAATCGCGACGCGCCTGGGCTACAGCGACGCCGCCAACTTCAGGCACGCCTTCGCCCGCTGGACGGGGAAGACGCCGCACGTCTACCGGGTGGGCTGACGGGCGCGGGACGTTCAGGCGCCCCTGAACCCGCGGCCCGCCTTCACGGGGCCGGCGGCGGGTCCGGCCGGAGGGCCCGGTTCAGCGGCGGACCTTCTTCACTTCAGGTCGCCCGTCTTCACCTCGCGCACCTTGCCGCCCTCGACCACGGCCAGGCGCATGTCGAAGGCCGTGCCGCCCTTGTCGTCCACGCCCCTGAAGCCGTGGAAGTTGACCGTCGCGGGCAGCGCCTTGAAGGCCTTGTCGAGCTGGGCGCGGATCGCCGTCGCGTCGGTGGCCGAGCCGGCGAGCTTCATCGCCTGCGCCAGCGCGTGGACGGTGGTGTAGTTCAGCGTCACCTCGGACGACGGATCCTTGCCCGGGTGCTTCTTGCGGTAGCGCTCGACGAAGGCCTTGGTGTTGGGGTCCGTATCGTCCACCACCGGCAGCACGCCGATGGAGCCTTCCAGTGGCGCGTAGCCGCCCGTGACCTTGGCCACTTCATCGGCCTTGGCCTGGTCGATGATGATGAAGCCGCCCTTGAAGCCCAGCTCGCGCGCCTGCTTGACGACCAGGCCCGTGGGTTCGGAGGCGCCGCCGATGAACATCACGTCGGGCTTGGAAGCCAGCACCTTGCTGACGCCGCTGTAGAAGTCGGCCGCCTTGTTGTAGCTCATGGGGTTCTCGGCCACGATCTTGCCGCCGGCCTTCTCCCACGCGGGCTTGAAGGCCGCGACCCAGGCCTTGGCGTAGTCGTGGTCGGCGGAGGCCAGCGCCACGTTCTTGCCCCACTTGCCCATCGCGTACTTGGTGAACGGCTCGATGTAGTCCGTGAACTCCGGCGGGATGCGCAGCGTGAGCTTGTTGTTGCGGGCGGTGATCTGCGGCACGCTGGAATAGGCCAGCACCAGGAGCTTCTGGCGCTCGTTGCTGGTCTGCAGCGCGAAGATGCCGCCCGAGTGGGGCACCAGCACGGCGGAGGCCTTGTGCTCCTGCACCAGGCGCTGCGCGTTGATCGCGGTCTCGCTGGGGTTGTACTTGTCGTCGAGCGCGACGATCTCCAGCTTGACCTTCTTGCCACCGACGTCCAGGCCGGCCGCGTTGATCTCCTCGACGGCCATCTGCATGCCGTCCAGTACGTTCTTGCCGTACAGCGCAGCGCCGCCGGACAGCGGGCCGGAATAGCCGATCTTGACCACCTCCTGGGCCCAGGCGGCCGCCGGGGCTAGCGCGCAGCCGGCCAGGGCCAGCGCCGCCAGGATGGTGTTGCGTCGTGTGGGGTGCATTGACATCTCCTTGGTTGTGTACGACCGTCGAAAGAATGGCCGGCGCGCGTCAGCCGCCGATGTAGGCCTTGCGGATGCGCTCGTCGCCCAGCAACTGGTGGCTGCTGCCTTCCATGACGATGCGGCCGCGCTCCATCACGTAGGCGCGGTTGGACACCTTCAGCGCGGCGTAGGCGTTCTGCTCGGCCAGCAGTACCGTGGTGCCGGCGCGGTTGATCCGCTGGATGATCTCGAACATCTGCTTGACCACCAGCGGCGCCAGGCCGAGCGAGGGCTCGTCGAGCATCAGCACCTTGGGCCGCCCCATCAGCGCGCGGCCGATGGCCACCATCTGCTGCTGGCCGCCGGACAGCGAGCCGGCCGGGTCGTCCTTCTTCTGCGCCAGGATGGGGAACATCTCCAGCACGTCGTCGAGGCGCTTGCGGTTGCCCGCCGAGTCCGACGAGTGCACGAAGGCGCCCAGCATCAGGTTCTTCAGCACGGACATCATCGGGAACAGCTTGCGGCCCTCGGGGCACTGCACGATGCCCTGACGCACGATCTGCGACGGCTTCATGCCCAGCAGCTCGGCGCTGCCGAAGCGGATGCTGCCCTTGGCCTTGTGCAGGCCGCTGGCGGCGCGGAACACCGAGCTCTTGCCGGCGCCGTTGGCGCCCAGCAGCACGACCAGTTCGCCGTCGTCGGCATGCAGGCTCACGTCCTCGAGCGCCCGGAAGCTGCCGTAGTAGAGCGACAGATCCTTAAACGTCAGCATGCTCGGCTCCCAGATAGGCGTCGATCACCGCCGGATTGCTGCGGATCTCGGCCGGCGTGCCCTCGGCGATCTTCTCGCCGTAGCTGAGCACGAGGATCTTGTCGGCCAGGCTCATGATCATGTCCATCTTGTGCTCGATCAGGCACACGGTGAGGCCGCTCTTGATCATCTTGCGGATCAGGTCGGCCAGGCCCCAGGTCTCCTCGGGGTTGACGCCGCCGGCGGGCTCGTCGAGCAGCACCAGCGTGGGCTCGGTCGCCAGCGCCAGCGCGAAGGCGACGCGCTTGCGCTGCTCCTGCGTGATGTCGCCGGCCATGCGGTTCTCCAGGTGCGCCAGGCCGACGAAATCGAGCGCGTCGCGCGCCTTCTCGCGGCACACGCGCTCCTCCTCCTTCAGCCGGCTGGAGCCGACCAGCACGTCCCACAGCCCGGAGCGCGTGCGCAGCCGGTGGCCGACGATCAGGTTGTCAAGCACGCTGGCCATGTCGAACAGCGTGGTGGCCTGGAAGGTGCGCGAGATGCGCAGGCGCGCGATCTCGTCGGTGCGCAGCGTGGTGATGTCGCGGCCCTCGAAGGTCAGCGTGCCCGAGCTCGGCTTGTGCACGCCGCTGATGAGGTTGAAGAACGTCGTCTTGCCGGCGCCGTTGGGGCCGATGATGGCGTTGATCTTGCCGCGCTCGACCGTGGTGCTGACGTTGTTGACCGCGACGTTGCCTCCGAACTTCTTGGTGAGGTGCTCGACCTTAAGCATTGGAGGCCTCCCGGGTCTTGCCGGCTGCGTCGGGCCCCGCCGCCGCCGAGGCCTGCGAGGCGCGCCTGGCCTTGCGGGCCAGGTAGCTGCCGACGATGCCGTAGGGGACGAAGATCACCAGCAGGATCAGGATGGGGCCGAAGACGACGAAGCGGTACTCCTGCAGGAACTGCATGTACTGCGTCAGCCACGGCACGATGATGCCCCCCACCAGCGGGCCCAGCAGCGTGCCCAGGCCGCCGATGAGCATGAACATCGTCATGTCGAAGGTGTGGTGCGCGCCCGCGAGGTCGGGGCCGAGGAAGCGCACGAAGCCGGCGTACAGCGCGCCGGCCCAGCCGGCATACAGCACCGAGATCAGGAACGCCAGCAGCTTGTTGCGCGCCAGGTGGATGCCCAGCGCCTCGGCCAGCTCGTCGCCGTTGCGGATGGCCATGAACGTGCGGCCCAGCAGCGAGTTGACGATGCGCCGCATCACCCACATGCCCACGCAAAGGAAGGCGAACACGAGGTAGTACAGCGACAGCGGCGACTCGAACTCGACCGGCCCGATCGGCGACGGCGCGGGGATGCCGATGATGCCCACCGTGCCGTGCGTCAGGCCCTCCCACTTCTCGATCACCAGGTACATGATGTAGCCCACGCACAGCGTGAAGATCGAGAAGTAGTGGCCCTTGAGCCGCAGCGACACCCAGCCCAGCGGCAGGCCGAGCAGCACCGTGAACAGGCCCGCGGCGGCGAAGGCCGGCCAGAAGGTCCAGCCGTGGTCCACCGTGAGGATGCCCACCGCGTAGGCGCCCGCCGCCATGAAGCCGGCGTGCGCCAGGTTGAACTGGCCGGTGTAGCCGGTGATGAGGTTGAGCCCCATCGTCGCGATGATGTAGATGTAGGCCGTGGTCATCACCGTGAGGTGATACTCGTTGCCCGTCAGCAGCGGAAACAACAGGCCGGCGGCGAACAGCAGCGCCCAGCCCAGGCGCCCTTCGAGCATCTGCATGATCAGCGAGCCCCCTGCTTGAACAGGCCCTCGGGCCGCAGCGACAGGATGACCACCAGCAGCACGAAGGCCACGATGTCCTGGTAGTCGGTGGAGATGTAGAAGGCGCCGAAGGCCTCGGCGAAGCCGATGATCAGCCCGCCCAGGATGGCCCCGGGCACGCTGCCCATGCCGCCCAGGATGATGATCACGAACGCCTTGGTGATCACGAGGTTGCCCATCGACGGGAAGACCAGCCCGATGGGCGAGTACAGCGTGGCCGCCACCGCGGCGAGCACGCCGGAGATGGCGAAGGTGAGCATGGCCACGCGCGTGGCGTCGATGCCCATCAGCGAGGCGCCTTCGCGGTTCTGCGCCATGGCGACGATGGTCGAGCCCGTCACGGTGCGCGTCAGGAACAGGTGCAGGGCCAGCATCAGCGCGAAGGCGCCGCCGATGATCAGCAGGCGCTGCACCGGCGCGGTGGCGCCGAAGACGTTGACGATGCCTTCGTACGGCGTGCCCATGCGCCGGAAGTCGGCGCCCCACAGGGCTTGCGCGCCGGCTTCCAGGAACAGCATCAGCCCGATGGCCGCGATCATCGGGTGCAGGCCCTCGTGGTGGCGCAGCGGGTGGAAGATCAGCCGTTCCGACAGCGCGGCCAGCACCGCGACGACGGCCGCCGAGCCCAGCATCGCGAGCCAGTAGTTCGCGCCCCACGCCGACATGAGCTGGTAGGACACGAAGGCCCCCACCATGTAGAAAGCGCCGTGCGCGAAGTTGGGCACGTGCAGGATGCCGTAGACCAGCGTCAGGCCCAGCGCCACCAGGCTGTAGGTGCCGCCCAGCGTCAGTCCATTGAGTATCTGCTGCAGCAGAACGTCCATTCCGTCTCCTCTTCCTTATGGATCTATGGCCGGGATGCCTGCCGCGCGCGGCCCCGGCGCCGCCGGCCCGCTCAGGGCGCCAGTTGGACCGAGGTCGCCAGCGCGTCGGCTTCGGCCTGGCAATCGCCGGCGGCGGGCACCTGGCCGGCGGCGCGGGCCTTGGCCACTTCGTCCCGCGCGGCGGCCAGCTGCGCCTGGTACACCGGGCTGGCCTGCATGCGCGCCACCGCGGCGGCGCCGATCAGGCGGCCGGCCTCGATGTCGCTCTTCCAGTGCGCGCCGCACACGCCGCGGCTCTGCGAGAAGGAGCGGCCGCGCTGCAGCAGCGCGTCGGCGCGCTCGGGCGCCACCTGCGCCAGCACCTCGGCCCAGGCCCAGCCGATGGCGGAATGGCCGGAGGGGTAGGAGCCGTCCTTGCGCAGCGCGGGCTCGGACGCCGGCGTGCAGGTGCCGGTGTTGAACACCACGAAAGGCCGCGTGCGCTGGTAGTGGTCCTTGGCCTTGTAGGTGGCCAGCGCGGAGTCGGTCAGCGTGCGGCGCAGCAGCATGTACAGATGCGGCGTGCCGCGCTCGTCGACCTTCGCGCCCAGGGCGCAGGAAAAGGCGCCGGCGGCGGCCGGAAAGCGCAGCTCGGCGTCGCGCGTGGCCTGCGCGCCGCGCGGACCTTTCTGCAGCGCGGTGAGGGTGCGGAAGGCCTCGCCGTCGGCGGCCAGCGCGGCCGAGCCCTCGGCCGGCGGCGGCGGCAGCAGCGCCAAGCTGTCGGGGTACTCCTCGCGCGTCAGGTAGCCCTTCAGCAGTGTGATAGAGCCCAGCTTGAGCTCGCCCACGTCGGCGGCCGTCACCGGGGGCGTGGGCGCGCTGGCGCAGCCGGCGGCCAGGGCGGTGACGGCGGTCACCAGGGCCGGCGCCAGCAGCGGCCGGCGGGAACGTTGGGGCAGCATGGGTCTTGTCTCCTTGGCGAGGTGTGGCCGGACTGCCGCCGCATCTGCAGCAGCGCCCGCCATCTTTGTGGCGCCCGATCTTTCCGTACCCGGCGCACCGCCGAAAGGTGATTCCGGTCCGCACGCAGGTGAATTGAGGACATCCCTGCGGCCGCGGCCGGCCTGCAGGACGCGCAAGGCTAGCCGCGCATCGGCGCGGCTATCGGCGTGGGCGGCAGTCTTCTGCCGGCGCCCCCAGCCGCCGCGGACCGGCGCCCTCGGCCGCCATCGCGTCGTCCGGGTTGCGCAGGCGGCAGCGCCGCAGCGACAGGCAGCCGCAGCCGATGCAGTCGGTCAACTGGTCGCGCAGCGCCTGCAGCGTGGCGATGCGCGCGTCGAGCTCGGCCCGCCAGGCGGCGGACAGCCGGCGCCAGTCCGCCGGCGTCGGCGCCCGGCCAGCGGGCAGCCGCGCCAGCGCCTCGCCGATGGCTGCCAGCGGCATGCCCACGCGCTGCGCGGCGCGGATCACCGCCACCTTGCGCAAGGTGTCGCGGCGGTAGCGGCGCTGGTTGCCGGCGCTGCGCGCGCTGCGGATCAGGCCCTTGCGCTCGTAGAAATGCAGCGTGGACACGGTGACGCCGCCGCGTTGCGCCAGTTGGCCGACGCTCCAGGTCTCGTCGTTCATGGTCCTGGCCTTGACCTCAGCTTGACTTGAGGTTTTAAGCTTGGCGCCGGCTCCCTCCCCCCGTCAAGCCCGGACCCATCCTTGCGCATGAACCCCACCGACACCGCCGCCCCATCGGATGCCGCCGACGGCGAGGCCCGCGGCCTGCTGAGCCGCACGCTGCGCCCGGTGACGGTGGCGATGGTCGCGTTGATATCCATCGCCGCCTTCGAGCATCTGGCCGTGGCGGCCGTGATGCCAGTGGTGGCACAGGCGCTGGGCGGGCAGGCGCTGTACGCGGCGGCCTTCGGCATGGCGGTGGCGGCTTCGGTGGTCGGCATGGTGCTGGCCGGCCGCTGGAGCGACCGCCGCGGCCCCGTGCCGGCGCTGTGGCGCGGCCTGGCCTGCTTCGCGCTGGGGCTGCTGCTGGTGGGCCTCGCGCCGAGCATGCCGCTGCTGGTGGCCGGACGGGTGCTGCAGGGGCTGGGCACCGGCGCGCAGGGCGTGGCGCTGTACGTGCTGGTCGGCCGCGCCTACCCGAGCGCGCTGCACCCCCGCATCTTCGCCGCCTTCGCCGCGGCCTGGGTGGTGCCGGCCATCGTCGGCCCGGCGCTGGCCGGCTACGTGGCGCAGCAGTTCGGCTGGCGCTGGGTGTTCCTGGCGGCCGTGGCGCTGGTGGTGCCGGCGGCGGCGCTGCTGCACCAGGGCCTGCGCCGCGCGCGGCCGTCCGGCGCCGGCGCAGCGGCCGGCGACGGCCAAGCCGGCACGCCGCGTCCGGCGCCGCACGGCAGCCTCGGCCTTGCGCTCGTCGCCGCCGCGTCCGCCGCCTTGCTGTACGCCGCGCGCGGCAGCCTGGCCTTGTTCGCCGCCGGGCTGGCCGGCCTGGCCTGGGCCGCGCCGCGCATGCTGCCGCGCGGCAGCTTCAGCGGCCGCGCCGGACTGCCCGCGGTGGTGGCGCTGCGCGGGCTGGCCGCGGCCTCGTTCTTCTGCGGCGAGGTGCTGATCCCGCTGCTGCTGGTGGGCGAACGCGGCCTCACCCCGGTGCAGGCCGGCCTGGTGCTGACGGTGGGGGCGCTGGGCTGGAGCCTGGGTTCGTGGTGGCAGGCTCGGCAGGCGTTCGGCGGCCGGGCCCGCCGGCGCCTGATGCAGGCCGGCATGGCCGCGCTGGGCCTGGGCGCGCTGCTGGTGCTGCCCGCGCTGCTGCCGGCGCTGGGCCCGGGCGCCGCGATGGCCATGGCCGGCCTGGGCTGGGCGGTGGCCGGCGCCGGCATCGGCGTGGTGTTCCCGTCGCTGTCGGTGCTGACGCTGGAATGCGCGCCGCCGGCGGCGCACGGCGCGGCGGCGTCGGCGCTGCAGTTGGCCGACGCGCTGTTCTGCGCCGTGGGCCTGGCGCTGGCGCATGCGCTGCTGGCGGCCTGGCAGGCGCAGGCCCCGGCGGCGGCCTTCGCCGCCGGCTTCGGCGTAGCCGCGGTGCTGGCGCTGTTGGGCGTGGCGCTGGCGGCGCGTACCCGGCCGGTGCCCGCGGGCTAGCTGGCCTGGCCTTGCGCCGCGGCGGCCGGCGCTGTCGGCACCGTCGGCGTCAGTGCCCCAGGCCTTTGTACGCCAGGACCTTGAACGCCAACGCGTAGGGGTTGCCGAAGCCGTAGTAGCGCTGCGTCATCAGCACGCCGGCGATGTTCAGGCGCGGGTTCAACCACCAGATCGTCCCGGCCAGGCCGCCCCAGCTCACCTCGCCGGCGGCGTTGGGCGGGTCGAAGCGGCCGGGCTCGGTCAGCACCGACGAGCCCAGGCCGAACACGCGGCCGGGGTTGACGGGCATGTTGGGAAACTTCACGCACAGGCCCGGCGCGATGTGGTTGCGGCTCATCAGCGCCAGCGTCTCGGGCTTGAGCAGCGTCGGACCGTCGCCCGGCATCAGCGCCTGCACCAGGCGCACCATGTCGTCCAACGTGGACACCAGCCCGCCGCCGCCCGACTGGCGCGGCGCCGGGCTCAGGAAGGCGCCGGGGAACGGCGCGTCGTCCATGCGGTTCAGGCCGGGCTTGGTGGGGTCCATGAAATCCACGCCGCCATAGAGCGCCGCGAGCCGGCCGCGCTTGGCCTCGGGCACCCAGAAGGCCGTGTCCACCATGCCCAGCGGCCCGCAGATGCGCTGCTCGAAGACTTCGCCCAGGCTGCGGCCAGACACCACTTCCACCAGCCGGCCCAGCACGTCGGTGGCCAGCGAGTATTCCCAGGCCTCGCCGGGGTGGAAGTTCAGCGGCAGCGGCGCCAGCTTCTCGACGAGCTGCGCCTGCGACAGCAGCGGGTGGTGCACGCCGGCCTGCGTGTAGGCGTTGAACAGCACGGTGCCGGGGTCGAAGGCGCCGTAGCCCAGGCCGGACGTGTGCGTCATCAGGTCCAGCACCGTGATCGGGCGCCGGGCCGGCTCCACGTCGTCGATGCGCGTGGCGCCCGGCCGCAGCACCTGGCGCTGGCCCAGCTCGGGCAGGTGGCGCTCGATGGGGTCGTCCAGGCGCAGCCGGCCCTCCTCCATCAGCAGCAGCACGGCGCACGAGGTCAGCAGCTTGGTGTTGGAGAAGGCGCGGAAGATGTGGTCCTCGCGCAGCGGCACGCCCGCCTCGATGTCGGCGTGGCCGCAGACGAAGCGGTCCACCACCTCGCGCCCGCGCAGCAGCGCGGTGGAGACGCCGGGCAGGAAGCGCTGGTCGACCTGCGACTGCATCGCGGCATGGAGGTCCTGGAAGGGGGATCGGGGCATGGGGGTCCTGGGTCGGTTGGCCGCGTCACGCGGAGAAGCTGAGCACGCCGTCGTCGAGCGCGCCGTAGCGCAGGGTCATCAGGTCGGCGAGGTAATTCTGGTTCAGCTTCCAGGGCTTGCGGTCGCCCTGCCGGGGCAGCTGGTCGAGCACGCGCTGGAAGTAGCCGGACGAGAAATCGACCCAGGGCGCAGTCGCCATCGCGCCGTCGGCGCCGCCCGCGCGCGGCAGGCAGACGCGGGTGCCGCTGCGCCGCATGTGGTTCAGCACGCGGCACAGGAAGACGCTCGCCAGGTCGGCCTTCAGCGTCCACGACGCGTTCGTGTAGCCGAACACCGAGATCAGGTTCGGCACGCCCGCGAACATCACGCCCTTGTAGTTGACGAGCTCGGGCACGGCGATGCGGCGTCCGTCGACCGACACCTCGATGCCCTTGAGCACCGCCATGCGCAGGCCGGTCGCGCACACCACCAGGTCGGCCGGCAGCTCGGCGCCGCTTTCGAGCTTCAGCCCGGTCTCGGTGAAGCGCTCGATGCGGTCGGTGACGACGCTCGCCCGGCCGGCGCGGATCGCCTTGAACAGATCGCCGTCGGGCACCAGGCACAGGCGCTGCTCCCAGGGCCGGTAGCGCGGCGTGAAATGGGTGGCGACGTCGTAGCCCGGCGCGAGCTGCTTGGCCACCAGCCCGATCATCGCCGCCTTCACGCGCTCCGGCCGGCGCCGGCACAGGCCGAAGAAGTACATCCCGAGCAGCAGGTTCTTCCAGCGCGTGAGCGCGTGCGGCAGCCGCTTCGCGAGGCCGTCGACCGACGGGCGCGTCAGCATGTAGGTGGGCGAGCGCTGCAGCATCGTGACGTGGGCGGCGCGCCGCGCGAGCTCCGGCACCAGCGTGACCGCGGTCGCGCCGCTGCCGATCACGACGACGCGCCGGCCCGCGTAGTCGATGTCGTCGCGCCAGTGCTGCGGATGCACGAAGCGGCCGCGGTAGTCGGCGCGGCCGGCGAAGTCGGGCGTGTAGCCCTCGTCGTAGTCGTAGTAGCCGCAGCACAACACCAGGAAGGCGGCGCGCATCTCGATCGGCGCGGCGCCCTCGCGCTCGATGCGCAGGGTCCAGCAGGCGTCGGCGGTCGACCACGCGGCGCCGCGCAGGCGGTGTCCATGGCGAATCAGGCGGTCGACGCCGTGCTCGCGCGCGGTCTCGCGCAGGTAGGCGAGGATCGAGGCGCCGTCGGCGATCGCCTTCTCGCCGGTCCAGGGGCGGAACGAGTAGCCGAGCGTGTACATGTCGGAGTCGGAACGGATCCCCGGGTAGCGGAACAGCTCCCAGGTGCCGCCCGAGTCCTGGCGTGCCTCGATGACCGCGATGCGCCGGTCGGCGCACGCGCGCCGCAGATGGCAGGCCGCGCCGATGCCGGACAGCCCGGCGCCGACGATCAGGACGTCGACGAACTCCACGCCATCATCCACGCCATCACCCATGCCGCGCGCCTCCTTCCCGGGATGCGCGACGACGCGCCAGCCCGCTTTCCGCAGGATCGGCATCATGCACCCGATGCCGGCCGCCCTTGCCGCGGCCGGCCTCCGCGCGGACGAGGACCCGTCGACGCGCCGCGAGGGCCGGCGCCGCCGCTACGCGGCCAGGTGCCCGCCCAGCAGCCCGGCCGTCCAGGCGATGAAGGCCTGCACGCGGCGCGACAGGTGCTTGCGGTGCGGGTACACCATCTGCGCCGGCATCGGCGCCGGCACGTGCCGCGGCAGCACCTCCACCAGGCTGCCGTCCTCCAGGTGCGGCAGCACGTCATAGCGCGGGATCTGGATCAGCCCCAGCCCGGTCAGCGCGCAGGCGATGTAGGTCTCGGCGTTGTTGACGCCGACGCTGCCCTCCACGTGCATCGAGCGCGGCACACCGCCTTCGTCGACCCATTCCCAGGGCGCGGCGCGGCCACTGGCCGGCGACAGGTACTGCACCGCGCGGTGCTGCGCCAAGTCCTGCGGTGAGCGCGGCGTGCCGTGCCGCTGCAGATAGCCCGGGCTGGCGCAGTTGATCAGCGCCAGGCGGCCCAGCGGCCGCGCCACCAGGCTGCTGTCGGCCAGCGTGCCGACGCGCAACGCGCAGTCCACGCCTTCCAGCACGAGGTCGATCGCGCGGTCGCTGGAGCCGAGCTCGATCTCCAGCCGCGGATGGCGATCGAGCAGCGTCGGCAGCGCCGGCGCGATGAGCAGCCGGCCGATGCGGCTGGGCACGTCGACGCGCAGGCGCCCGGCCACGCCGCCGTCGTCGCCGTGCGGCTGGAAGCGCGCCTCCAGATCCTCCAGGTCGTCGACCAGCGCCGCCGCGCGGCCGCGCAACGCCTCGCCGTCGGGCGTGAGGCCGACCTTGCGCGTGGTGCGGTGGAACAGGCGCACGCCCAGCCGCGCCTCCAGCCGCTGGACCGCCAGCGACACCGTGGGCCGCGGCAGCCCCAGTTGATCGGCCGCCTGCGAGAAGCTGCCCGTGGCGGCCACGCGCAGGAAGGCGCGCAGCATGTCGAAGCGGTCCATCGAAGATTGGTCGTGAATCCTGGATGCTGATGTAGACAAAGCCTACTTTATAACCGCCAACAAACCAATAAGCTGACCCGGGTCGACACCCGCACCCAACAAGGAGCCAGCATGTCCCACCCGCACCGCATCCAAGGCAAGGTCGCCCTGATCGCCGGCGGCGCCAAGAACCTCGGCGGCCTGATCGCCCGCGACCTCGCGCAGCACGGCGCCAAGGCGGTGGCCGTCCACTACAACAGCCCGGCCAGCCGCGCCGATGCCGAGGCCACGGTGGCGGCGGTGCAGCAGGCCGGCGCCCAGGCCGTGGCACTGCAGGCCGACCTGACGCACGCCGCGGCGATGGAGAAGCTGTTCGCCGACGCCGTGGCCGCGGTGGGCCGGCCCGACATCGCGATCAACACCGTCGGCAAGGTGCTGAAGAAGCCGATCGCGGAGATCAGCGAGGCCGAGTACGACGCGATGAGCGACATCAACGCCAAGTCGGCCTTCTTCTTCCTGAAGGAGGCCGGCAAGCACGTCAACGACCACGGCAAGATCGTGACGCTGGTGTCGTCGCTGCTGGGCGCGTTCACGCCCTTCTATGCCTCGTATGCCGGCACCAAGGCGCCGGTCGAGCACTTCACGCGCGCGGCGGCCAAGGAGTTCGGCGCGCGCGGCATCTCGGTGACGGCCGTGGGCCCGGGCCCGATGGACACGCCCTTCTTCTACGGCCAGGAAGGCGCCGACGCGGTGGCGTACCACAAGAGCGCCGCGGCGCTGTCGCCCTTCAGCCCGACCGGCCTGACCCACATCGAGGACGTGGTGCCCTTCATCCGCCACCTCGTCAGCGACGGCTGGTGGATCACGGGGCAGACCATCCTGATCAACGGCGGCTATACGACGAAGTGAGCGACGAAGTGAGCGACGAAGCGAGGCGATGGCTCAGTCGCGCCGCAGCGTGAAGCGCGGGAAGGCCTGCTGCAGCCGCGCCAGCGTGGCCGGCGCCGGATAGTCCGCGGCGGCGGCGCCCAAGCCGCCGGCCGGGCGCGCCGCCTGCAGCGCGTAGTGCGTGGCGCCCCGGGCCGCCACACCTTCGGCCAGCCGCAGCAAGGCCGCGTCGTCCAGCAGCGCGGGATGGGCGGTCGTGCGGATCTCGTGCGCCACGCCCGATTCGATCACCGCCCGCACGCTTTCGCGCGCCGCCGCCGCGCTGCCCGCCGCGCCGGTGATGCGCTCGTGCAGCGCCTCGTCGTCCAGCGGCGCCTTGACGTCCAGGCCCACCCAGTCTGCGCGCGGCAGCACCTCGCGCAGCCGGCGCGGGTAGGTGCCGCCGCTGTGCAGGCCGACCGCCAGCCCGAGCGCGCGCGCCTCGTCCATCGCCTCGCCGAGCGCCGGGTCGATGGTCGGCTCGCCGCCGCTGAACACCACCGCGTCGATCAGGCCCACGCGCCGCCGCAGCCAGGCCCGCACCTCGGCCCAGGGCGGGCCGGCGGCGTCGCCGCGCGGCTGCAGGTGCGGGTTGTGGCAGTAGCCGCAGCGCCAGGGGCAGCCCTGCACGAACACCACCGCGCTGAGCTTGCCCGGGTAGTCGATGCCGGTGAACGGGGTGAGCCCGCCGACGCGCAGCCCGGCGGGCGCGGTCATCCGCAGCAGCGCGCTTCCTCGAAGTGCGTGCGCTCCTGGAACTCGCCCTGCTTGCCGATGTTGAACGAGGCCACCGGGCGGTGGTAGCCCATCACGCGGGTCCACACCTCGCAGCGCTGGCGCTCGTCGTCGCGCAGCGCGACGGCGGCGGCGGTCCGGGGGGCCATGTCGTCCAGGACGGCAGGGGTCATCGGGGTCTCTCCTCGGGTGGATTGAAAAGCGGTCAGGCCAGCTCGCGCTGCTTGCGCGCCAGGATCTCGGCGTCGCACTTCGGGCAGAACTCGTGGTGGCCGGCCAGGTAGCCGTGCTTCGGGCAGATCGAGAAGGTCGGCGTCACGGTGATGTAGGGCAGCCTGAAGCGCGTCAGCGCGCGCCGCACCAGGTCGCGGCAGGCCTCGGCGCTGGACAGGCGCTCGCTCATGTACAGGTGCAGCACGGTGCCGCCGGTGTACTTGCGCTGCAGCTCGTCCTGCCGCTCCAGCGCCTCGAACGGGTCGTCGGTGAAGCCCACCGGCAGCTGCGAGGAGTTGGTGTAGTACGGGTGCTGCGGCGTGCCGGCCTGCAGGATGCCGGGAAAGCGCTTGCGGTCTTCCTTCGCAAAGCGGTAGGTCGTGCCCTCGGCCGGCGTGGCTTCCAGGTTATACAGGTGGCCGGTCTCCTCCTGGAACGCGACCATGCGCTCGCGCACGTGGTCCAGCAGCCGCGCCGCGAAGGCGTGGCCCCAGGTGCTGGTGATGTCGTGTCCGCCGCGCGTGAAGTTGCGGATCATCTCGTTGATGCCGTTGACACCCAGCGTCGAGAAGTGGTTGCGCAGCGTGCCGAGGTAGCGCTTGGTGTAGGGGAACAGGCCCTGGTCCATCAGCCGCTGGATCAGCTTGCGCTTGATCTCCAGGCTCTGGCGGCCCAGCTCCAGCAGCTCGTCCAGGCGCCGGATCAGCGCCGCCTCGTCGCCCGCGTGCAGGTGGCCCAGCCGCGCGCAGTTGACCGTCACCACGCCCAGCGAGCCGGTCTGCTCGGCCGAGCCAAACAGGCCGTTGCCGCGCTTGAGCAGCTCGCGCAGGTCGAGCTGCAGCCGGCAGCACATCGAGCGGATCTGGTTGGGCTTCAGTTCCGAGTTGACGAAGTTCTGGAAGTACGGCAGCCCGTAGCGCGCCGTCATCTCGAACAGCGCCTTCGCGTTGGGGCCGTCCCAGTCGAAGTCGGGCGTGATGTTGTAGGTGGGGATCGGGAAGGTGAAGACGCGGCCCTTGGCGTCGCCCGCGGTCATCACGTCGATGTAGGCGCGGTTGATCAGGTCCATCTCGGCCTGCAGCTCGCCGTAGCTGAACGGCATCTCGCGGCCGCCGATCACCGGCACCTGGCCGCGCAGGTCCTCGGGGCAGACCCAGTCGAACGTGAGGTTGGTGAACGGCGTCTGCGTGCCCCAGCGCGACGGCACGTTCAGGTTGTAGATCAGCTCCTGCATGCACTGGCGCACCTGCTCGTAGCTCAGGCCGTCCTGGCGCACGTAGGGCGCGAGATAGGTGTCGAAGGAGCTGAAGGCCTGCGCGCCGGCCCATTCGTTCTGCATCGTGCCGAGGAAGTTGACGATCTGCCCCACCGCGCTGGACAAATGCTTGGGCGGCCCCGCCTCCACCTTGCCCGGCACGCCGTTGAGCCCTTCGTGCAGCAGCGTGCGCAGCGACCAGCCGGCGCAGTAGCCGCTGAGCATGTCGAGGTCGTGGATGTGCAGGTCGGCCGCGCGATGCGCCTGGCCGATCTCCGGCGGGTAGACGTGGTCCAGCCAGTAGTTGGCGACGACCTTGCCCGAGACGTTGAGGATCAGCCCGCCCAGCGAATAGCCCTGGTTGGCGTTGGCGTTGACGCGCCAGTCGGTCTGCTGCAGGTACTCGTTCATCGACGACTCGACGTCGACGAGGCTCTTCTTCGCATCGCGCAGCTTGCGGTGCTGCTCGCGGTAGACGATGTAGGCGCGCAGCGCGGCGCGATGGCCGGCGTCGAACAGCGTGGCTTCCACCGCGTCCTGGATCTGCTCGATGTGCGGCGTCACCGGACCCAGCGCCGTGAGACGCGGCAGCACGCCGTCACGCGTCAGGCGCTGGGCCTGCACGGCGTCGAACTCGCCCGCAGCCTGCCCTGCTCGCACCAGCGCGCTGGCGATCTTGGCGGCGTCGAAAGGCCGCAGCGAGCCTTCGCGCTTGATCACGTGGCTGGGCATCGCCGTCGCTTCGGGTGTCATCCGCTCTCCTCCGTCGGGTCACTACATCTAGTGTCGGCGACGGATGCTAGACACTAGCGATAGCGTTCAGAAGCCAGTGGGGACATCGGCGATCGGATTTCTGCAAGGCGTTTGCGCTGGGTCAGGATCCGGCCGCGCCGGGCGGCGCGTCGAGGAAGCGACTGCAGGCCAACGCCAGCGTGCCGCTTCCCCGCTCACTTGCGCGCTCGAATTGCACGCCCGAATCCACCGTGCATTACGATGCCTGCGCCACGCGGAGCCTTCGCCATGAGCCAACTCGAGCGCATCACCATCGACCCGAAGGTCATGAACGGTCAGCCCACTATTCGCGGCATGCGGCTGACGGTGCGTCGTGTGCTGCAAATACTGGCGCAGTACCCCGACTGGCAGGATCTGCACGCCGAATTTCCCGAGCTGGAGCCGGAAGACGTGAAGCAGGCGCTCGAATTCGCCGCGCGCAGCATGCCCGACGAAATCGTGCTCACCGACGCGGCCTGAAGCCGCATGCCGCGATTGCTGCTCGACCAGGGGCTGCCGCGCAGCGCAGCGGAGCAGTTGCGCGCTGACGCCGCCTGGGACGTGGTGCATGTCGGCGAGCGCGGCCTGTCTCACGCCAGCGATGCCGAAATCCTCGATCTGGCCCGCGCGGAGTCGCGGGTATGCGTCACGCTGGATGCCGATTTCCATGCCTTGCTTGCACTTTCCGGTGCAACCGGCCCGTCGACGGTCCGCATCCGCATCGAGGGCCTCGATGGCCGTGCGCTGACACAACTGCTCCGACGCTTGTGGGGCATCGCCGGGCCGGCGCTGGAAGCCGGCGCGGCCCTCACCGTGGATCCGCGCAGCGTGCGTATTCGCCATCTGCCGATGGGCAAAGCCGCGGAGCCCTGACGCCGCGAGGCCGAGAACCGCTCCAGGTTCAGTTCCAGGCAGCCGCTCCAGGATTTCCTCGTCGGCCAGAGCGTTTGCGTTGGGTCGGAAGCGGCCCATCAGCGGCCCATCAAGCGGCGCCCGGTATCATCCGCGCCGTTGGTGCTCGTCGAGGCGTTCAGCCGAGACGGTTCAACGGGAATCAGGAGGGAAGCGGCCAGTCACCCCGGTGCGCACCTAACCTGAGCTGCCCCCGCAACGGTAAGCGGAACACCAGGCCCGCAAAGCCTGGAGCTCGTGACAAGGCCACTGGAACGGCATCGCTGCCGGCTGGGAAGGCGTCACGGGCGGTCTTCCGCCAGCCCGGATACCGGCCAACGAGGTGGCGTGCCGGCCCGATGGTTTCGGGCGGCGCGCCGTGAGGCGCGATGCCGCGGGGAAGCGGCCGTCGCGCGTTTGGCTCCCCTTTCTTCACCATGACATCGCCTTCCTTAGCTCGCGCCAGCCGCGCTGCGCGCCTTCCCTTGCTCGTCGCACTCTCGCCGCTGGCGCTGGCAACGGCCGCGCTGGCCCAATCGGCGCCCGCCGGCGCCGACACCGTGGTCGTCACCGCCAACCGCACGCCGCAGCCGCTGTCGTCGGTGCTGGCCGACATCTCCGTGGTCGACCGCGCCGCGATCGAGCGCAGCGGCGCCCTCAGCGTCGCCGACCTGCTGGCGCGGCAGCCCGGCGTCGAGATCTCGCGCAGCGGCGGCCCCAGCGCCACGACCAGCGTCTTCATCCGCGGCGCCGAGAACCGCCACACCGCGGTCTACATCGACGGTGTGCGCGTCGATTCGCAGTCCACCGGCGGCCCGCTGTGGGAACAGATCCCGCTGGAGCAGATCGACCGCATCGAGGTGCTGCGCGGCCCGGCCGCCGCGATCTACGGCTCGGACGCGGTCGGCGGCGTGGTGCAGCTCTTCACCAGGCGCGGCCAGGGCGCGCCCAAGCCCTGGGTGTCGGTGACGGCCGGCTCCTACCGCACGGCCCAGGTGCAGGCCGGCATCAGCGGCGCGGCGCAGGGGCTGGACTATTCGCTGTCGGCCTCGCACGGGCGCAGCGACGGCTTCGACTCGCGCACCGCGGCCGCCGCCGGCCACACGCCCGACGACGACGGCTGGCGCCGCAACTCGGTACAGGCGCGCGTGGGCTGGCAGTTCAACCCCGCGCACCGCATCGACGCCTCGCTGCTGGCCAGCCGCATGAAATCGCAATACGACGGCTTCACGCCCGGCTTCGACGACTGGAGCTACCACTCGCTGCGCAGCGGCAGCCTGTCGTGGCAAGGCCGTTGGACCGACGACGCGACCACGCGGCTGCAGCTCGGCCAGACCGAGAGCACCTACGAGACGCAGCCGGACTACTACCGCACCGAGACCACGCTGCGCAATTACACGCTGCAGCACGAGCAGCGCGTCGCCGGCAACCAGCTGCTGACCGCCACGCTGGAGCGGCGCGAGGACGAGTTGCTCAACCCGGCCACCGCGTTCACGTCCACGCTGGAAGGCAAGCGCCATCAGGACGCCGTCGGCCTGGGCTGGCGCGGCGACTTCGGCGCGCATGGCCTGCAGGCCCACGTGCGCCGCGACGACGACAGCGAGTTCGGCGGCAAGACCACCGGCAGCCTGGCCTGGGGCTGGGCCTTCGTGCCGCAGTGGCGCCTGACGGCGTCGGCCGCCACCTCGTTCCGCGTGCCCACGCTGTACCAGCGCTTCAGCCAGTACGGCAACCCCTCGCTGGTGCCCGAGAGCGGGCGCAACGTCGAGCTGGGCTTGCGCTGGGCGGCCGCCCCGGGCCAGGGCAGCGAAGCCAGCCTGACGGCCTGGCGCAACAAGGTCACCAACCTGATCGCCTTCGGCTCGCCGGGGCCTTGCGTCGATTCGTTCGGCTGTTATGCCAACGTCGGCCGCGCCGAGCTAAAAGGCGCCACGCTGGCCGGCCGCACGCAGTGGGCCAAGGTCAACCTGCGCGGCTCGCTGGACTGGCACGACCCCCGCAACCTGGACACCGACAAGATCCTGCAGCGCCGCGCCAAGCGGCTGGCCACCTTCGGCGCCGACACGCAGTGGGCCGGCTGGACCTTCGGCGCCGAGGTGCAGGCCGCCGGCAGGCGCTACGAGAACGCGGCCAACACGCAGGTGCTGGGCGGCTACGGCCTGTTGAACCTGTTCGTCAGCACCCGGCTGATGGCGGGCTTGAGCCTGGACGCGCGCATCGACAACGTGGCCGACAAGGCCTACGAGCTGGCCCGCGCCTACGCCACCGCGGGCCGCAGCGCCCAGGTGACGCTGCGCTGGACGATGCCTTGACAAGGCTGTGAGCGGATGGCCGGCCCGGCGCACGAACTGATCCTCGGCGGTGCCAGGAGCGGCAAGTCGCGCACGGCCGAAGCGCGCGCCGCCGCCTGGCTGGCGGCCGATGGCGGGCGCCGCGCGACGCTGGTCGCCACCGCGCTGCCCGGCGACGCGGAGATGGCCGCGCGCATCGCGCGCCACCGCGCCGGGCGCGCGGCGCGCGTGCCGGCGCTGGAGACCGTCGAGTCGCCTCAAGCGTTGGGCGCCACGCTGCGCCGCCTGGCCCATCCGCAGTGGCTGCTGCTGGTCGACTGCCTGACGCTGTGGCTCACGCAGTGCCTGCTGCCGCCGCCGGGCATTGAGGCTCCACGCTGGCCGCAAGAGCGCGACGAGCTGCTCGCCGCGCTGCGCGACAGCGCGTCGCCCCTCGTGCTGGTGTCCAACGAGATCGGCCTGGGCGTGATGCCGCTGTCGGCCGAAGCGCGGGCCTGCATCGACGCGCTGAGCGAGTTGCACCAGGCCGTCGCGGCACGCTGCCATCGCGTCACGCTGATGGTGGCCGGCTGCGAGCTGGCGGTGAAGGACTTGCGATGAACCTGGTCCGCCGCGGGTGGATGCTGCTGGCCGTCGCGCTGGCGATGGGCAGCGCGCTGGCCCAGCCGATCACGATCCGCGACGACCGCGGCGCCGAGCACCGCCTGACCGCGCCGCCGCAGCGCATCGTCACGATGCTGCCCTCGCTGACCGAGCTGGCCTGGGTGCTGGGCGCCGGGCCGCGGCTGGTGGGCGTGGACCGCTTCTCCAACTGGCCGGCCGAGGTGGCGAAACTGCCGCACCTGGGCGGGCTGGAAGACGCGCAGATCGAGGCCATCGCGGCGCTCAAGCCCGACGTGGTGCTGGCCTCGACCTCGTCGCGCGCGGTGGAGCGGCTGGACGCGCTGGGCTTCACCGTCGTGCGGCTGAAGTCCGAGAGCCACGCCGACGTGCGCCGCACGCTGGCACTGGTGGCGCAACTGCTGGGCACGCCCGACGAAGCGCCGCGCGTCTGGGCGCGCATCGAGCGCGAGATCGCCGCCGCCGCCGCGCGCGTGCCCGCCGCGCTGCGCGGCCGGCGCGTCTACTTCGAGATCGGCGGCGGCCCCTATGCGGCCGGCACCCAGTCGTTCATCGGCGAGACGCTGGCGCGGCTGGGCCTGGCCAACATCGTGCCGGCCGAGCTGGGGCCCTTCCCCAAGCTCAACCCCGAGTTCGTCGTGCGCGCCAAGCCCGACATCGTCATGAGCGTGCAGCGCGAGCAGGCGGCGCTGACGCAGCGCCCCGGCTGGGCCGCGCTGCCCGCGGTGCGCGAGCGGCGGCTGTGCGGCTTCGAGTCCGGCTCCTACGATGTGCTGATCCGCCCCGGCCCGCGCATGGGCGAGGCCGCCGCGCTGCTGGCCGACTGCCTGGAGCGCCTGGACCGCGCGGCAACGCGATGACCACCGCCGCCCTGCCCCACGACGACGCGGCCGCCGCCGACGCGCAGCGCCGGCGCCGCCTGGCCGGCTGGCTGGCGGCGGCCATCGTGCTGGGCCTGGCGGCAGGGCTGGCCACCGGCTCGGCCGGTTTCTCGCCGCGCGCCTTGTGGGCCGACCTGCAAGGCCCCGACGCCTGGCTGCTGCTGGGCCAGATCCGCGCCCCGCGCACGCTGGGCGCGGCGCTGGTGGGCGCGCTGCTGGGGCTTTCGGGCGCCATCGCGCAAGGCCTGTTCCGCAACCCGCTGGCCGACCCCTACCTGCTGGGCAGCGCCAGCGGCGGCGGCCTGGGCGTGGTGCTGGTGCTGGCCGCCACGGCGCTGGGCGGCAGCAGCATCAGCCTGGCCACCATGGCCTGGATCGAGCGCGTGGGCCTGGTCACGGCCGCCTTCGTCGGCGCGCTGGCCGGCGTGGCGATGACGCTCGCGCTGGCCCGCGGCGCGGTGCAGACGCTGCGCCTGCTGCTGGCCGGCGTGGTGGTGGGCGTGCTGCTGGGCGCGGTGAGCGACCTCGTCACCGTGGCCTCGCCCGACGCGCTGCGCGGCAAGCAGGCCTTTCTGCTGGGCAGCACCAGCTTCCTGGGCTGGGACGCGCTGGCGCTGATGGGCGCCGGGCTGCTGCTGCTGTGCGTACTGTCCCGGCGTTATGCGCGGTTGCTGGACGCGCTGACGCTGGGCGACGACAGCGCCGCCAGCCTGGGCCTGGACCTCGGCCGCGCACGGCTGGCGCTGGTGCTGATGCTCAGCCTGGGCACCGCGCTGGCGGTCTCGCAGGCCGGACTGGTGTCGTTCCTCGGCCTGGTGGCGCCGCACCTGGTGCGCCGCAACGCGCCCGGCCCGCACGCCTGGCTGCTGCTGGCCAGCGCCGGCATGGGCGCCGCGCTGCTGCTGGTGGCCGACGTGTTCTCGCGCGCGCTGATCGCGCCCGAAGAGCTGCCGGTGGGCGTGGTCACCGCGGTGCTGGGCGGCTGCTATCTCTTCCGGCTGCTGCGGCAGCGCGCCACGCCATGACGCCGGCGCTGCAGGCCCGCGACCTGCGCGTGCGCCTGGGCCGGCGCGACGTGCTGCAAGGCGTGGACCTGGACGTGGGCCCCGGCTGGACCGCGCTGGTGGGCCCCAACGGCGCCGGCAAGTCCACGCTGCTGCGCGCGCTGGCCGGACTGCAGCCGCCCGACGACGGCCGCGTGCTGCTGGACGGGCTGGACCTGCACGCCGCCAGGCCCGCCGAGCGCGCGCGCCGCCTGGCTTGGCTGGCGCAGCAAGGCGACGTCACCGGCGAGCTGACCGTGCGCGAGACCGTCGAGCTGGGCCGCATCGCCCACCTCGGCCTGCTGGGCACGCCGGGCGCCGCCGATCGCGCCGCGGTGGACCGCGCGATGGCGCTGACCGAATGCGCCGCCTGGCAGGGCCGCCGGCTGCACGAGCTGTCGGGCGGCGAGCGCCAGCGCGTGCTGCTGGCGCGCGTGCTGGCCACCGAGGCGCCGCTGCTGCTGCTGGACGAGCCCACGACGCACCTGGACGCGCCGCACCAGGTGGCGCTGGCGCGGCTGTTCCGCCGCCTGGCGCACGACGCGGTGCCGCCGCGCGCGGTGCTGAGCGTGCTGCACGATCTGCCGATTGCCTTGCAGGCCGACCGCTTGCTGGTGCTGGCCGACGGCCGCCTGTGCGCCGCTGGCGCGCCCACCGATGCCGCAGTGCAATCGACGCTGGTGCAGGTGTTCGGCGGCGCGATCCGCATCGAAAGCGATGCCGCCGGCCGGCCGCGCGTCGCGCTGGCGCTCGACGAGGAGTGAAGCCATGGAGATCGTCGCCCCGCCCACCGCGCCCAGCCCGAAGCCCGACGGCGAGCGCCGCGGCCTCGTGATCGTCCACACCGGCCACGGCAAGGGCAAGAGCACCGCGGCCTTCGGGCTGGCGCTGCGCGCGCACGGCCGCGGCAAGGCGGTCAAGATCTACCAGTTCATGAAGGTGCCCAGCGCGCGCTTCGGCGAGCACCGGGTGTTCGAGCAGCTCGGCGTGACGATCGAAGGCCTGGGCGACGGCTTCAGTTGGAAGAGCCGCGACCTGGAGCACAGCGCGCAACTGGCGCGCGACGGCTGGGCGCGCGCCGAAGCCACCATTCGCGCCGGTGATCACTTCTTGGTCGTGCTGGACGAGATCATGTATCCGCTGCGCTACGGCTGGCTGCCGCTGGCGCCGGTGCTGGATGGCCTGCGCGAGCGGCCGCCGCAGGTGCACGTGGTGCTGACCGGGCGCAACGCGCCCGACGAACTGATCGCGCTGGCCGACACGGTCACCGAGATGGCGCTGGTCAAGCACCACCACCAGGCCGGCGTGCCGGCGCAGCGCGGCATTGAGGACTGATGATCGCCGCCGCCGCCGTGCTGCTGGCCTGGGCGCTGGACGCCGCCTTCGGCGAGCCGCGCAGCGCCTGGCATCCGGTGGCCTGGTTCGGGCGCTCGATGGCGCCGCTGGGCCAACGCTTGACAGCGCTGGGTCCGCGGCTGGCCTTCGCCGCCGGCGCTGCGGCGTGGATCGCCGCGGTGGGCGCCGCCGCGCTGGCCGCCTGGGCGCTGCAGGGCTGGATCGCCACGCTGCCGCCCTGGCTGGCCGTGCCGCTGCTGGCGCTGGCGCTGAAGCCGGCCTTCGCGTGGCGCATGCTGAAGGACGAGGTGCGCGCGGTCGAAGCGGCGCTGGGCGAGAGCCTCGACGCCGGCCGGCGGCAGCTCTCGCGGCTGTGCAGCCGCGACGTCGCGCCGCTCGACGCGGCCGCGGTGCGCGAGACCGCGATCGAGTCGCTGGCCGAGAACTTCAACGATTCGCTGGTCGCGCCGCTGTTCTGGTTCGTGATCGCCGGCCTGCCCGGCGCCTGGGTCTGGCGCGCGGCCAACACGCTGGACGCGATGTGGGGCTACCGCGGCCGCTGGGAATGGGCCGGCAAGTGCGCCGCCCGCGCCGACGACGCGCTGGCCTGGGCACCGGCGCGCATCGCCGCGGCGCTGCTGTGGCGGCCTTCGATCGGCTGGGCCGCGCTGCGCCGCGAGGCGCGCCGCACGCCGTCGCCCAACGGCGGCTGGCCGATGGCGGCGCTGGCCTTGCGCCTGGGCGTGCGCCTGGGCAAGCCCGGCGTCTACGTGCTCAATGCCGCCGCGCCGGCGCCCGGCGGCGCCGCGCCGGCGCTGGCGCTGCGCACCGCCGAACGCGCCGCGCGCGCGGCCTTCCTGCTGGCCGCCGCGGTGTTGCTGCTAACGCCTATCATCAACGCATGAAGACGGCGATCATGGTCTGGGGCGCCAGCAGCGGCGCCGGCAAAAGCCTGCTGGCCACCGCGCTGTGCCGCTGGGCCGCGCGGCAAGGCCTGGACGTGGCGCCGTTCAAGGCGCAGAACATGAGCAACAACGCGCGCGTGGTGCCCGGGCTCGACAGCGGCATGGGCGAGATCGGCTCGGCGCAGTACTTCCAGGCGCTGGCCGCGCGCGTGCCGCCGCAGGTGGACATGAACCCGGTGCTGCTGAAGCCCGAGCGCGACACCGCCAGCCAGGTGGTGCTGCAAGGCCGCGCCGATGCGGCGTTATCAGCAATGCCTTGGCGCGAGCGCAGCGCCGCGCTGGCAGCCGCCGCACGCCAGAGCTTCGAGCGCCTGGCCGCGCGGCACGATCTGCTGGTGATCGAAGGCGCCGGCTCGCCGGCCGAGATCAACCTGGCGCCGCAGGACTACGTCAACCTCGGCACCGCGCGCTGGGCGCGCGAGTGCGGACGCTTGAGCGCCTTGCTGGTGGCCGACATCGACCGCGGCGGCGCCTTCGCGCACCTGCACGGCACCTGGGCGCTGCTGCCCGACGATCTGCGCGGCGCGCTGGCCGGCTTCGTGCTGAACAAGTTCCGCGGCGACGCCACGCTGCTGGCGCCCGGCCCCGAGCAACTGCGATCGCTGACCGGCGTGCCGCTGCTGGGCGTGCTGCCGATGCGGCGCGACCACGGCCTGCCCGACGAAGACGGGCTGCACGCACCGCCGCCGGCTAACCATCATGGTCCCCGCATCGCGGTGATCGCCTGGCCGCACATCAGCAACCTCGACGAGTTCCAGCCGCTGGCCGCCGCCGCGCGGCTGCGCTGGGCGCGCAGCGCGGCCGAACTGGACGACGCCGACTGGATCGTGATGCCCGGCTCCAAGCAGGTCAGCGGCGACCTCGCGTGGCTGCACGCGCAAGGGCTGGACGCGGCGATCGAGCGGCATGTGCAACAAGGCCGGCCGCTGCTGGGCATCTGCGGCGGGCTGCAGATGCTGGGCCGGGTGCTGGACGACCCCGAGGGCGCCGACGGCGACGCGCACGGCCCGCTGCCCGGCCTGGGCCTGCTGCCGCTGGCCACGCGCTATGCGGCGCCCAAGCGGCTGCGTGCAGGGCCGGTGCGCTTCGGCGCGCTGGCCGGCGCGTCCTGGCAGGGTTTGTCGGACATCGCGCTGCCCGCCTACGAGATCCGCTGCGGCCGCACGGAGCTCGTGGCCGACGATGCGCAGCCGGCGCTGTTCGATGCCGAAGGCCAGGCCATCGGCTGGCAGCGCGGCAGCGTGCTGGGCATCGCCGCGCACGGCCTGTTCGAGGACGCGGCCGTGCTGCGCGCGCTGTTCGGCCGCACGGTGCGCACGCTGGACGACAGCCTGGACGGGCTGGCCGACCTGATCGACGAACATCTGGGCGCCGCCACGCTGCGCAGCTTGATGACATGAGCTTCGAAGCCACGCTGCCGCTGGCCCCGTTCGGCGACGCCGCGCTGCGCCGCCGCGTGCAGGCCGCGCTGGACGCCAAGACCAAGCCGCGTGGCGCGTTGGGTCGGCTGGAGGCGCTGGCGCTGCAGCTCGCGCTGATCCAGCGGCGGGAGCGGCCGCAACTGCGGCAGCCGCAGCTCGTCGTCTTCGCGGCCGACCACGGCATCGCGGCGCAGCGCGTCTCGGCCTATCCACCGGAGGTCACGCGGCAGATGGTGCTGAACTTCCTCGCCGGCGGCGCCGCGGTGTCGGTGCTGGCGCGCCAGCACGGCATCGCGGTCACGGTGGCCGATTGCGGCGTGGCCGCCGACTTCGATCCGCACCCGCAGCTGGCGCGCCTGAAGGTCGACGGCGCCGAACACGGCACGGCCGACGCCAGCCAGGGCCCGGCGATGAGCCTCGCGCAGTGCGAAGCCGCCATCGCGCAAGGCCGCCGGCTCGTCGCCGCGCTGCCCGGCAACGTGCTGCTGCTGGGCGAGATGGGCATCGCCAACAGCTCGGCCGCGGCGCTGCTGATGGCGCGGCTCGGCGGCGAGCCGCTCACCGTCTGCGCCGGCCGCGGCACCGGGCTGGACGACGCCGGCCTGGCGCACAAGCGCGCGGTGCTGCAGCGCGCGCTGGCGGCCAACGCCGAGGCCGTGGCGCCGCTGCAGGCGCTGGCGGCGCTGGGCGGGCTGGAGATCGCGGCGATGGTCGGCGCGGTGCAGCAGGCCGGCGCCGACGGCCGCGCGATCGTCGTCGACGGCTTCATCACCACCGCCGCGGTCGCGGTGGCCGCCGCGCTGCAGCCGGCGCTGCTGCAGCACTGCATCTTCGCCCACTGCTCGCAGGAGATCGGCCACACGCGCTGGCTGCAGCGCTTGAGCGCACAGCCGCTGCTGGACCTGGACCTGCGCCTGGGCGAAGGCTCGGGCGCCGCGCTGGCCTGGCCGCTGCTGGAATCGGCCTGCCGCGTGCTGGCGGAGATGGCGAGTTTCGACACGGCCGGCGTGAGCCGGTCACCGTCTGATTCAGCCGGCGTGAGCCGGCCATCGTCATGAGGACGCTGCAGCACGAGCTGCGCCTGTTCTTCGTCGCGCTGCAGTTCCTGACGAGGCTGCCGGTGCCGCGCTGGGTCGGCTACGACGCGGCGTGGCTGAACCGCTCGGTGCGCCACTTCCCGCTGGTGGGCGCGCTGGTCGGCGCGGCCGGTGGCGCGGTGGCCTGGGGCGCGCAGCTCGCCTGGCCGCCGCTGGTGGCGGCCACGCTGGCCGTCGCCGCCACGCTGTGGCTGACCGCCGCGTTCCACGAAGACGGCCTGGCCGACACCTTCGACGCGCTGCTGGGCGCCGCGCCGCGCGAGCAGGCGTTGGCGATCATGAAGGACTCGCGGATCGGCAGTTATGGCGCCGCCGCGCTGGTGCTGACGCTGCTGCTGCGCGTGCTGCTGCTGGCCGGGCTGCTGGCGCGCCATCCCGTGCTGGCCGTGGCCGCCTGCATCGCCGCGCATGCCGCGGGCCGCGCCGGCGCCGCCGTGCTGATGGCGCTGCTGCCCTACGCCGGTGACGAAGCCCATGCCAAGGCCAAGCCGCTGGCGCGCGAGCTGCGGTGGGCCGACGCCGCCGTCGCGGTGGCGATCGGCGCCGCCGCGTTCGCGCCGCTGGCGATGGCCGCGCCGGCTGCTGCGCCATCGATCATGGCGGCCGTGGCCGCCGCGCTGGTGGCGCTGGTGCTCTTGCTGCGAAGCTGGCTGCGCCGCCGCCTGGGCGGCTACACCGGCGACACGCTGGGCGCCGCCGAGCAGCTCGGCGAGATCGTCGTGCTGCTGGCTTGCAGCGCGCTGGCGCCGCGATGAGCGAAACGGTGCTGCACGCCTGGCGCCACCCGCGCGCCGAGCAGGCGCAAGGCCGCTGCATCGGCCGCACCGAGCTGCACGTCGACCCGCGCCGCGCCAAGCGGCTGGCGCACCACATCCGCGCTTTCGCGCGGCGGCACGGGCTGTCGCGCCTCGTCGTCACCTCGCCGCTGGCGCGCAGCCGCGCGGTGGGCTGCTGGCTGGCGCGCTGGGGCTGGCGGCACCGCGTCGATGCCGCGTTGTCGGAACTGGATTTCGGTCGCTGGGACGGCCTGCATTGGATCGCCGTGCCGCGGCCTGAATTCGACGCCTGGTGCGCCGATTTCGAGGCTTATGCCCCCGGCGGCGGCGAGAGCGTCGGCGCGCTGCTGCAGCGCGTGCGCGGCTTCGAACCCGGCGCGGCACGCATCGCGGTCACGCACGGCGGCTGGCTGTCGGCCGCGCGCTGGCTGGCCGATCGGCCTGGCGCCGCGCCCAGCAGCGGGCAATGGCCAGCGCCGCCGCGGCTCGGCGAGCGCGTCGACCTGCCCCTCGCTCAGGCATAACGCTTTTCCAGCGCATCCCACTCCGGCTTGCCCACCAGGCGCTGGCGCTCGGCGAACGGCGTCACCAGGCCGCTGGATTCCTGCACCTCGCGCTCGTCGCGCAGCACGGTCAGCGCCTTCTGCATGCCGGCCACCGCACCCTGCAGCGCGGCGTTGGCATAGAGCACGATGCCGTAGCCCAGGCCGGCCAGTTCGGCGGCGTTGAAGATCGGCGTCCTGCCGCCGATCACCATATTCATCAGCTGCGGCCTGGCCAGGCGCTGCGGCAAAGCCCGCACCTCCTCGGCCTTCGTGACCGCCTCGACGAACAGGAGGTCGGCGCCGGCCTCGGCGAAGGCCTGCGCGCGCTCGACCGCGGCCTCGAAGCCCTGCGTCGCGGCCGCGTCGGTGCGGGCCATGATCAGCAGGTCGGGGTCGCGCCGCGCATCGACCGCGGCCTTGATCTTGTTCACCGCCTCGCCGAGCGCGATCACGTCCTTGCCGGCGAAGTGGCCGCAGCGCTTGGGCGCCACCTGGTCTTCGAGCTGGATGCAGTCGGCGCCGGCGCGCTCCAGCGTGCGCACCGCGTGGCGCACGTTCAGCGCGTTGCCGAAGCCGGTGTCGGCGTCGACGATCAGCGGCAGCGCCACCGCGTCGCGGATGCGCGCGGTGTGGTCGGCGATCTCGGCCAGGCCCATGAAGCCCTGGTCGGGCAGGCCGAACCACATGTTGGTGACGCCGGCGCCGGTGACGTAGACCGCCTCGAAGCCGAGGTCTTCGATCACGCGCGCCGACAGCGCATTGAACGCGCCCGGCACGATGACGCCGCGGCGCGCTTCGGCCAGGGCCTTGAGTTGCTTGCGAGTGGACATGTCGTGATCGGGATGTTCAGAAGCTGTCGCCGGGCACGCGCACATGGCCTTCCATCAGGACGCGCGCGCTGCGGCTCATCACGGCCTTGGCGACGACCCACCGGCCGTCGAGCTGCCGCGCCTCGGCGCCGACACGCAAGGTGCCCGATGGATGGCCGAAGCGCACCACCCGGCGCTCGCCGCCGCCGGCCGCGAGATTGACCAGCGTGCCGGTCACCGCTGCCGCGGTGGCGATGGCGACCGCCACGGTGCCCATCATCGCATGGTGCAGCTTGCCCATCGACAGCGCGCGCACCAGCAGGTCGATCTCGCCGGCCGCCACGGCCTTGCCGCTGGACGCCACGTAGCCGGCCGGCGGCGCGACGAAGGCGATCTTGGGCGTGTGCTGGCGCGCCGCCGCCGCGGCGAGGTCGCCGACCAGCCCCATCTTCAGCGCGCCGTGCGCGCGGATGGCTTCGAAGCGCGCCAGCGCGCGCGGGTCGTCGTTGATTGCGCCTTGCAACTCGGTGCCGGTGCAGCCGGCGTCGCGCGCGTTCAGGAAGATCGTCGGGATGCCGGCGTTGATCAGCGTCGCGGGGAAACGGCCGACGCCCGGCACCTGCAATTCGTCGACCAGCCGGCCGGTCGGGAACATCGCGCCGCCGTCGCCCTCGCCTTCGTCGGCGGGGTCGAGGAATTCGAGCTGCACTTCGGCCGCCGGGAACGTCACGCCGTCGAGCTCGAAGTCGCCGGTCTCCTGCACCTGTCCGTTCACGACGGGCACCTGCGCGACGATGGTCTTGGCGATGTTGGCCTGCCAGATGCGCACGGTGCACACGCCGTCCCGCGGCACGCGCTCGGGCGGCAGCAGGCCGCCGGCGATCGCGAACGGTCCGACCGCCGCCGACAGGTTGCCGCAGTTGCCCGACCAGTCGACGAAAGCCTTGTCGATGGCAACCTGGCCGAACAGGTAGTCCACGTCGTGGCCGGGCCGCGCGGACGGCGAGACGATCACGGTCTTCGACGTCGACGAGGTCGCGCCGCCCATGCCGTCGATCTGCTTGCCGTAGGGGTCGGGGCTGCCGATCACGCGCAGCAGCAGCCGGTCGCGCGCCGCGCCCGGTGCCTGGCAGCGCTCTGGCAGGTCCTGCAGCCGGAAGAACACGCCCTTGCTGGTGCCGCCGCGCATGTAGGTGGCGGGGATCTTGATCTGCGGTGCGAATGCCATGGTGCTCGTTCAGGCGGCCTTCTCGTGCCGGGCCGGGAAGTCTCGCCCAAAACGCTGCAGCACGCCGCCGGCCCGATGGACCGAGACGAGGCCTTGGGCCGACAGCCGGGGACGGCAGGCCCTAGAACGGCAGCCCGACGTAGTTCTCCGCCAGCGAGCCCAGCGCCTGCCGCGAGGAGAACAGGTACGCAAGATCGGTGTCCTGCAGCCGGCGCTCGAAGGCGCTGCTCTCCGGGAAGGTGTGCAGCAGCATCGTCATCCACCACGAGAAGCGCTGGCCCTTCCAGACGCGCGCCAGCGCCTTCTCGGAGTAGCGATCGAGCCCGCCGTCGTCGCCTTTGCGGTAGTGGTCGACCAGCGCGTGGTAGAGGTAGTGGATGTCGGACGCCGCGCTGTTGAGCCCGCGCGCGCCGGTCGGCGGCACGATGTGCGCGGCGTCGCCGGCCAGGAACAGGCGGCCGTGGCGCATCGGCTCGGCGACGAAGCTGCGCAGCGGCGCGATGCTCTTCTCGATCGACGGCCCGGTGACCAGGCTCGCCGCGACGCCGGCCGGCAGGCGGTTCTTCAGCTCGGTCCAGAACGCTTCGTCGGACCAATCGTCGACGGTGTCCGACAGCGGCACCTGGATGTAGTAGCGCGACAGCACCTGCGAGCGCAGCGAGCACAGCGCGAAGCCGCGCTCGTGCCGCGCGTAGATCAGCTCCGGCGACACCGGCGGCGTGCGCGACAGCACGCCCAGCCAGCCGAAGGGATAGACGCGTTCGAACTCGCGCAGCCGGTCCTTGGGGATCGCCTTGCGGCTGACGCCATGGAAGCCGTCGCAGCCGATCACGTAGTCGCAGTCGAGACGTTTTCTTTCACCGTTATGCAGGAAGGTGATGAACGGCGTGTCGGTCTCCAGGCCGCGCGGCTGCACGTCCTCGACCTCGTGCAGCACGGTGCCGCCGGCCTTCTCGCGCGCGTCGTAGAGGTCGCGCGTCAGCTCGGTCTGGCCGTAGACGATGACGGTACGGCCGCCGGTCAGGCCCATCAGGTCCACGCGCCGGCGGCTGCCGTCGTGCGCGATCTCGAAGCCTTCGTGGACCTCGCCCTCGCGGTCCATGCGCTCGGCGACGCCGGCCTCGCGCATCAGGTCGGCGAAGCCGTGCTCCAGCACGCCGGCGCGGATGCGCGCGAGCACGTGGTCGCGGGTGTGCTTCTCCAACACGACGGTCTCGATGCCCTGCCTGTGCAGCAACTGCGACAGCAGCAGGCCCGAGGGGCCGCCGCCGATGATGCCGACCTGGGTCTTCATGCGCTTGTCTCCTGAGGGGTTGCCGGTGAGCGGCGGATTCTGGACAAGCCGAGCCGCCGGCGCAGCGGACGAACCACCGTCGAAACTTGCACTTTTCTCGTACAGTGACTGACATGCCGCCGAGTTCCGCCAACGCCCCCGCAGCGCCGCGCCGCCGCCCGCTGGCGCGGCTGCCGTCGTTCGCGCTGTACGGCGAAGGCGGCGCGCTGGCGCAGGCGCTGCACGTCGAGTCGATCGACTCGCGCAGCCGCCTGTACGACTGGGAGATCGACGCCCACGTGCACCGCGGGCTGCACCAGATCCTGTGGCTGCACGCCGGCCGGGTCGAGGCACTCTTGGACGAATCGCGCATCCGCTGCGCCGGCCCGGCGGCCCTCGCGATCCCGCCGGGCGTCGCGCACGCCTTCCGCTTCTCGCGGCCGGCCGACGGCTTCGTGCTCACCTTCAACGCGGCGCGACTGGCCGAGGGCGATGCGGCGGCGGTGGCCGATGCGCTGCAGCGGGTCTTCGCCCAGCCGCACGGCCTGGCGTTCGACGGCAGCCCGGCCGCTGCGGCCGAAGCCGCACGGCTGCACACGCTGTTCGGGGCGCTGCATGCCGAGAGCCGCGCCCACGACAGCGACGCCGGCGACGGCCCGGTGCCGCTGTGGCTGACGCGCGCGATCGTCTGGCGCCTGGCGCAGCACACCCGGCGCGAGGCCGGCGCCGGGCGGCACCGCGCGGCCGGCCGGCACTCGTTCTACACGCGCTGGCTGGCGCTGCTGGAGGCGCACCACCGCGAGCACTGGCCGGTGTCGCGCTATGCGCGGCAGCTCGGGCTGTCGGCCGAGCGGCTGAACCGCATCGTGCGCGCCGAGACCGGCAACAGCGTGCAGCAGATGATCCACGCCCGCCTGGCGCGCGAAGCCTCGCGCTGGCTGGTGCACGTGGCCGCGCCGGTGTCCAAGCTCGCCTTCGAGCTGGGCTTCGACGACCCGGCCTATTTCTGCCGCTTCTTCAAGCGCCACACGGGGCTGACGCCGCGCGAGTACCGGGCGCGGGCGCAGCGCGACTGAGAGCGCCTTCGCCGCACGCCGCTGCCGCGCCGAGGCCCGTGTTGCAAACGCAATCCGCGTGCGCGCCGGCGTCACGCCGGGGCAAGGCGGCGCCGGCATGGTGTTGCTTCGCCCGTTTCGGTGGAGCCCCGCGTGAACGCATCTTCAGATCCCCGCACGCCAGAGCCGGCACGCGCGGCGCCGCCGCCCGCGGCTGCCGCAGACGCTCCGCCGGCAGCGGCCGTGCCCCGCCTGGTGGCGGAGGTCTTCGACGAATCGGCCCCGTTCGTGCGTGCCCGCCTGCTGGAGTGCCTGCTCAGGCCGCTGCGTCCCCTGGGCCTGGTCGCGGTCGCGGCGGGCGCCTTCAGCGGCTTCCTCCATCGGGACCACTGGATCCGGTTCAGCGTGCCGCTCGACGACGCGGTGCGCTTCACGTCGGCACAGATCTTCGAACTGGCGCGCTTCGTCGACCAGGTGCAGCCAGAGGCCTTCCGGCAGGTCGCCGCCGTGATGGCGGAGAACCCCGTGTGCCTGAACACGCTGAGCGGCTCGCTGCTCCTGCTGGCCCTGCGCCGCTGGATGCTCGCCGATGCCGAGCGATGAGCCGCAGCGGTCCACGGTCGAGGGGCTGCCAGCCCCGGCCCGGCGCGCTGCGCGCCTGGGCCGCAGCGGCCGCGCTGCTGGCCTGCGGCGCAGCGATGGCGCAGCAGGCCGGCGCCGCGATCGACCCGGCCGCGCGCGCAGGCGCTCCGGCCCAGGCGCAGCCGATGCCGCAGCCCGTGCAACACACGCCCGCCGACGTTGCCCAGGCCCGCGACGCCGAAGCGCCGCCCGCTTCGCTGCCCGCCGGCGGCCACCGCGCGTCCGCGCCGCCGGACGGCGGCCGCTGGGGCATCGCGGCCGCCATCCTGGGCGGCGCGCTGCTGGCCTGGCTGCTGACGAGGCTGGTCCGGCCGCTCGCCGGCGAGCCGGCCGCCGGCACCGACGACCCCGTCAGAACAGCGTCTCGACGGCCGCCTCGAACCGGTAGCCCGCCCCGCGCTCGGTGACGATCAGCGTCGGGTGGAAGGGATCCGCTTCGATCTTGCGGCGCAGGCGCAGCACCTGGACGTCCACCGTGCGGTCGTAGACCTCGGCGTTGTGCAGCCGCGAGAGGTTGAGCAACTGGTCGCGGCTGAGCACGCGCTGCGGCGCGCTGCAGAAGGCCACCAGCAGGCTGAACTCGTTGTTGGCCAGGTCCAGCCGGCGCCCGTCGGGCGCGCTGAGCCTGCGGGTGCGCAGGTTCAGCTCCCAGCCGGCGAAGCGGTAGGCGCGGCGCTTCTCGTCGCGCATCGGCAGCTCGTCGTGCACGTGGTAGCGGCGCAGCACGGCGCGGATGCGGGCCAGCAGCTCGCGGGGGCTGAAAGGCTTGGTGACGTAGTCGTCGGCGCCCAGTTCCAGGCCCATCACGCGGTCGGCTTCCTCGGCCTTGCCCGTCAGCAGCACGATGGGCACCGACGCCCGCTCACGCAACTGGCGCGCGAGCCGCATGCCGTCCTCGCCGGGCAGGCGCAGGTCCAGCACCACCAGGTCGACGGCCTCCGCGTCGAACACGCGCAGCATCTCGGCGCCGCTGGCCACGGCCGTGACCTGCAGCTCGTTCTCGCCCAGGTACTCCTGCAGCAGCGCGCGCAGCGCCGGATCGTCGTCGACGACCAGGATGTGCGCCGCGTCCGGGGCCGGGGTTGTGGTGGGCTCGAAGGGCGGTGGCGTCGGTCCGGGCACGGTCGGCTTTCCGAGGCGCTCTAATGAGACACCCGCGAAACCACGACTGTAGCGCCGCCGCCCCGCCATGAACGCGCACGAGCTGAACCCGGCCGCCGCACGGCAGCCGCAGGCCGCGCCCTCCTGGCGCCGCCTGCTGGGCACGCGCTGGATCCGCGCGCTGCTGGTCGTCGAGGCCCTGGTGGCGCTGTCCGTCGCGTTGGGGCTGTGGGCGCTGCAGCGCCAGACGCTGGACGCCGAACTGCGCAACCTGGCGTCGCTGTCGGCCGCGATGGCTGCGCAGGCCGAGGGGACGCTGGACCTGGCCGCCGCCACCTTGCGGGCGACCCGCGACGAGCTGGCCAGCGGCGCCTTGACACCCGGCACGGCCAACGCGCAGGCGCTGCTGCGCGCCCGCGCCGCCGCCCTGCCCCAGTTCCGGGCCTTGCGCCTGTTCGACGAGCAGGGCCTGCGCGTGGCCAGCTCGCGCGAGGAGGAGGAACCGGCGCCGGCGGCCACGGTGGCCGCCAGGGACTTCTTCCGCGCCGCGCGCAGCGCCCGCGCCGACCCGCAGGGCCCGCTGTTCGTCGGCAGCCCGTACCAGAGCCGGCCCGACGGCCGCCCGGCCATCGGCCTGTCGATGGCCTGGCACGACGCGGCGGGCCGGTTCCGCGGCGTCGTGGCGCTGGTGGCCGAGCCCGAGTTCCTCGACGGCGGCTTCGAGCGCTTCGCGCCGTCGGCCGAGACCTCGCTGGCCATCTACCGCCGCGACCGCGAGCTGGTGTCCGACGGCCCGGGCGACGGCTCGGCCAAACTGCTGCCCGCCGGCGTGATGGACCGGCTGTGGACCGACGCCGCGCCCGCGCGGCCGCGGCTGGTCGAGCTGCCGGACGGCCAGCAGCGCCTGGTGGCGGCGCACCTGCTGCAGCGCTTCCCGCTGATGGTGGTGGTCACGCGCGACGCCCAGGAAACGCTGGCGGACTGGACGGACCTGGCCTGGCTGGTCGGCGCCTTCGCCGGCTCCGCACTGCTGGTCACGCTGCTGCTGAGCCTGCGCAACGCGCGCGAGCAGGCGCTGCGCCACGCCTCGGAGGCCGCGCTGGCGGCCGAGCAGGCGCGTGCCGTGCGCGCCTTCCAGGCGGCGCAGGAAGGCCATTGGGAGTGGGATCCGGCGACGCGGCAGACGCATCTGTCGGCGCGCATGCGGCAGTTGCTCGGCCTGCCGGAGGCCGGCGGCGGCGACAGCGACGGCGGCGCGCCGCTCGACCCGGAGACGCTCCACCCCGACGACATGGCGCCGCTGCGCGAGGCGTTCGCGGCGCACCGGGAGGGCCGCGTGCCGCAGTTCGATGCCACGTTCCGCGTGCGGCAGGCGGACGGCGGCTGGCGGCACGTCCGTGCGCGCGGCCATGCCTGGCGCGACGCCGCCGGCGAGGTGCGGCTGTTCAGCGGCACGGCCGTGGACGTGACCGCGGAGGTCGAGGGCCGCGAGCAGCGGCGCCGGCTCGAAGAACAACTGCAGCGCGCGCTCAAGCTGGAGGCCCTGGGCACGCTGGCCGGCGGCGTGGCGCACGACTTCAACAACATCCTGGCCTCGGTGATCGGCTACGGCGAGCTGGCACGCAGCGCGGCGCCCGCGGGCTCGGCCCAGGCGCGCCGGATCGACCAGGTGCTGCAGGCCGGCCAGCGGGGCAAGGCGCTGGTCGAGCGCATCCTCTCGGCCGGCCGCGGCGCGCCGCGCGCGCATGCGGTCTTCCGCCTGCAGCCCGTGGTCGAGGAGGTGCTGCAACTGCTGGCCGCCTCGCTGCCGGCGGGGATCGCGCTGGAACCGCGGCTGCGCGCGCCGGAGGCCGCCATCGGCGGCGACCCCACGCTGCTCTACGAAGCCGTGATGAACCTGTGCACCAACGGCCTGCAGGCCATGCAGGGCCAGGCCGACGGCGGCCGGCTGCGCGTGGAGCTGGCCGTCGAAGACGTGCCGAGCCCGCGGGCGCTCTTCGACGCCACGCTGGCGCCCGGGCGGTACGCCTGCCTGACGGTCTCGGACACGGGGTCGGGCATCGCGCCCGAGGTGATGCCGCGGCTGTTCGAGCCCTTCTTCACCACCAAGGGCCCGCAGCAGGGCACCGGCCTGGGCCTGGCCGTGGTGCACGGCGCGATGGCCGATGCCGGCGGCGCGATCGACGTGCGCAGCGCGCCGGGCCGGGGCTCGAGCTTCGCGCTGTACGTCCCGCTGGCCCAGGAGGCGCCGGCCAATGCGCGGCCGCAGGCCGACGCGGCCGCGGACCCGCTGCCGATGGGGCGGGGGCAGTGCGTGCTGGTGGTGGACGATGAGCCGGCGCTGGTCGAACTGGCCGAGGAGATGCTGGCCAGCCTGGGCTACGAGGCCTTCGGCGCGGCCTCCGGCGCGCAGGCGCTGGAGCGCGTGCGCGGGGAGCCGGACCGCTTCGAGCTCGTGCTGACCGACGAAGTGATGCCCGGCATGGCCGGCACCGCGCTGGCCGCCGAGTTGCGCCGCCTGCGCCCGGACCTTCCCATCGTGCTGGCCAGCGGCTACGGCGGCCCGCAGCTCGAACGGCGGGCGGCGGCGGCCGGCGTCACGGTGCTGGTCAGGAAGCCGCTGGCGCGGGCCGAACTGGCCCGCGCCGTCGCGCAGGCGCTACGTAACCGCTGAACGCCGGCCATTGCGGCCCGTGTTGCGTTCGTCATGCGGCCCGGGCGCCGCGCAACGGCAGCTTGCAGGACGGCGGCCACAGTCATGCCACCGCATCGATCCTCGATGCGACCCACTGCAAAAAGAGGTTCTCGTCCATGCAAGCCGCCACCGTCACCCGATCCCTCGCCGCCTTGTCGCTGCTCGCCGGCATTGCCGCCGGCGCGAATGCCGCAACCGAAGGCCCCTACGCCGGCGGCGCCCTCGGCGCACCGAACTACGTCGACACCATCAACGGCGTCGGCGGCGGCAACGGCGGCCGCGGCCCCGGCCTCAAGCTCTACGGCGGCTACCAGCTCTCGCCCAACCTCGCCGTCGAGGGCGGCTACTTCAACCTCGGCCGCAGCGACCGCGGCAACGGCGGCACGGCCCGGGCGCAAGGCCTCTACGTCGACGGCATCGGCAGCGTCGAGTTCGCGCCCAGGTGGTCGCTGCTGGGCAGCGTCGGCCTGGCGCAGGCGCGGCTGCGCACTTCGGTCGGCAACGACTCCAGCCCGGCGCTGAAGCTGGGCGTGGGCCTGCAGTACGACCTGACGAAGACGACGGCGCTGCGCCTCGGCTACGACCACTACCGCTTCATCGACGCGTTCGACGGCAGGCCCAACGTCGGCCAGGCCGTGTTCGGCGTGCAGGTCGGGTTCTGACCCGCGCGACGACGTCGCCATTTCCAGGGGCCGCACCGGCCCGCCGCAAGGAGCACTCCATGTTCGACAACCCCGCCCCCGTGGTCGCGCTCGTCGCGGCCCTTGCGGGCGCATCGGCCCACGCCGCCGGCGCCGAAGGCACCCGGCTGCGGTCCGACGCACTGCCGGCCGCGCAGGCGCTGCGCGCCGCCCAGGTCCAGCTCTACTGCGACCACCGCGACGAAGCGCTGCACCTGATCCTGCAGGCCCGGCACGAACTGCTGGCCGCGCGCACCGGCACGTCCGCGCCGGCGCTGCGCGAGATCGACCATGCACTCTGGCATGTCCGCCGCGACGACACGGGCTCGGCCGTGAGCCGGCTCGACGCGGCCCGCAGCCGGCTGCAGGCCTGATCGATCGGCGAGTCGTCCGGGCCGGCCCGCGCCGGCGAATCGTTCAGTCGGCGTGATGCCTCACAGCCGCAGACGAGCGTCGCACTGATAACCCGTCACCCAAGCCGCCCGGCCAGTTGCAGCGAGGCGCGCAGCGTATCGTTGATGCGGGTCTGCCAGCCTTCGCCGCTGGCGCGCAGTGCAGCCAGCACGTCGGCATCCAAGCGCAGCTTCACGGCTTCCTTGGGCGATGCCGCCTTGCTGCCCAGCGGGCGCCCGCGCTTGCGCGCCTCCACCCGGGCGGCCATCTGCTCCGGCGTGTGCACGCGGGCGAACTCACCCGCCTTCGCCTGCGTCAGCGACTCGCGCAGCCCGGGCAGTGCTTGGCCTGCATCGGCTTCGATGGCCGCGGCCACCTTCTCGACGTTCAACTTCTTCAGGGTCTTCATCGCGTCAACTCCGCTTGATGTCCTTGGCCTTCACGTTCCGGCGCTTGGCCTTTGCGTACACCATGACCAGCAGCACCACCTGGTCGCCGACCCAGTGGAAGTAGATCACCCGCGCCCCGCCACTCTTGCCCATGCCGGCGCGCGCCCAGCGCACCTTGCGAGCGCCATCGGTCTCTGGGATCACGTCGCCGGCATCCGGGTTGGCGGCGATGTAGTCGATGAACGACTCGCGTTCGTCTTCGTCCCAGATCGCATCGGCTTGCTTCTGGAATTCACGGGTTTCGATCACCGTGCGTATGAATTGATTGTGCACCCAATCAATTCTACTGAATCAATCTTTCCGGATCGGCCTGGCCTGTGGCGCACGGCTTCTGCCCTGCTGTGCAACTGTGGTTCAGCCTTCGGCGCAGCTCATCAGCGGAAGATGGCTTGATGCACCATACGCATCAAGTACCGGTTGGTCTACATCGTGGACGGCCAGCGCATGGTGGGCTGCGACAACGAGCGCGGCAAGGGTGATCACCGGCACCTGGGCGAACGGGAGCGGGCCTACCGCTTCGTCAGCATCGAGCAGTTGGTGGCCGACGTCATGGCCGACGTGGAACGTGCAAGATGAACGACATGGATCTGGGCACCCGCGTGCCTCATGGGCAGGTGCTGCGCGTGCGCGTGGGGCCGCAGACGCTGGCCGGCAGCCTGCAGGCTTTCACACGCGCCGCCAAGGCCGCGCAGGCAGGCAAGCGCATCGAGCCGCAGTTCTCGGTCGGCTTCAGCGAGATCGGGCCCATGCTGGCGGTGTTCACGCCGCGCCGCTGGGAGTCGATCGCAGCGCTGCGGTCGGCCGGACCATCGAGCGTCAAGGCACTGGCACAGCGCCCGGGCCGCGACTACAAGAACGTGCACGGCGACATCGCGGCGTTGCTCGAATGGATGGTGGTGCAGCGGCTCGATGACGGCCGCATCGAAGTGCCATGACGCGAGGTGATCGTAGACCTGCAGTTGCCGGAGGTGGCTGCGGCGGCTTGAGCGGCGCGGCCGGGTATCCGTGCCGGACGGCAGCGCGCCCATCAACGACAGCGGGCCCCGAAGGGCCCGCGGGGGTTGCGCCAGCAGCCGAGTGCAAGCGATTCAGGCTGCGCCGACCGGCTGAATCGAGCGGTCTTGCCGCCACCGGCGCACGTCCGCCTTGCGCCAGCGTCTGCCGGTCCGCCGCGGTAACTCGCCGCGGTCCTCCATCCTGAGCACGGTCCGCTCGCTGACGCCGATTCCGCGCCTGTGGCACCAGCCTGGCGCAAGAACGCACGCTCAACGGCGACGGTGCACGCTCGCTCGACGACGCGTTCCAGGTCGGCCAGCGTGATGGTGGTGACGTCGTTCATTCTTGGCTCCCGTAGGCGGTGGTCTTCGCGGACAAGCACCTGAACACCATCGTCGGCACCATCGTGCGCATCAACCAGCGCACCGTCTCCATCGACCCGGGCGACGGCACGACCTGGCGGGTGGGCTTCTCGTTGCTGCGGCACGTGCTCGATATCTGACTCGTCTTCGTCAAGAGGGCCTCGGGGCCACGCTTACTTTGAACGCCCTGTGCCCCATGCATCTAAAGGGCAAGCTGCGGCACACCCAGGCCTTCAAAAGCAGCCAAACTTCACCGATCCGAGGCCGGTAGCGACAGGATCTCCAGCGCTTCTTGCGAAATCTGGAGCCACAGCTTTTCCTGCAGGATGCCCGCCTTGAGCACCAGGTGCTGCAAGCGCCGCTCCCTCGTGGGCGGTTTGCCCAGGAAGTCACGCTGCTCCAAGTGCTGGTAGAGCGCGAGTTTTTCCTGGTGCAGGGTCTGCCGACGCTCGATCTCTCGGCGCAACTCGGTGGAACCGAGGGCCGCATCTGCGCGCAGGCGCACCATCATTTCGTCGCGTAGCGGTCTGGGGTCCTCCGGCAGCGCCACCCACTTCCGCAGTTCCTTGCGCCCTGCCGTAAGGATGCGGTACTGCCGTTTGCGGCCCCGGCCCGATTGCTCGGGCAGCGCCTCGATCCAGCCCGCCTCTTCCAGCCGCGCCAACTCGCGATAGATCTGCTGATGCGTGGCGTGCCAGAAATGGCCAATGGAGCGGTCGAAGCGTTCAGCAAGCTCGGAACCCGAGCACGGGTGCTCGATCAGCGCGGTCAGAAGGGCGTGCGGCAAGGACATGTTGGAAATTTTATGCAACCTATTGTGCACCTAGTTGCATTAATGCGAGGAGGCGACTACATTAATGCAACCAGTTGCTCAGAAGAGGAGACGCCGTGCCCTACTACCTCCACCTGAACGCCCCGCTGGACCTGGGCTTCACTACCCTGCGAAACCGCGTGCTCATGGGCTCCATGCACGTAGGCCTTGAAGAAGTGCCTCGTGGCTTCGAGCGCATGGCCGCCTTCTATGCCGAACGCGCGCGCGGCGAAGTCGGCCTGATCGTGACCGGCGGCATCGCTCCCAACGAGCGCGCCCGCCCCATGCAAGGTGGCGCCATGCTGGTGACCGAGGACGAGGCCGAACACCATCGCATCGTCACGGCTGCCGTGCATGCCGAGGGCGGCAAGATCGCCATGCAGATCCTGCACTTCGGGCGCTACGCCTACCAGCCCACCCTGGTAGCGCCCAGCCCCTTGCAGGCACCCATCAACCCCTTCGTGCCCCATGCACTGACGACGGGCGAGGTGGAGCAGACCATCGAAGACTTCGCCCGCTGCGCTGCCCTGGCCCGACACGCAGGCTACGACGGCGTGGAGATCATGGGCTCCGAGGGATACCTCATCAACGAATTCATCGCCGCGCGCACCAATCAGCGTAATGACGAATGGGGCGGCAGCTATGCCAACCGCATGCGCTTTCCGGTGGAAATCGTGCGCCGCACGCGCGAGCGGGTCGGGCCTGACTTCATCATCATCTATCGCCTGTCGATGCTTGATCTGGTCGAAGGGGGTTCCGCGCTGGATGAAGTGATCCAGCTCGCCCAGGCCATCGAGGCGGCGGGCGCGACCATCCTCAACACCGGCATCGGCTGGCACGAGGCGCGCATTCCCACCATCGCCACCAAGGTGCCGCGCGCCGCCTACGCCTGGGTGACCAAACGGCTCATGGGGCAGGTGGGCATTCCGCTGGTCACGTCCAACCGCATCAACACACCCGATGTGGCTGAGCAACTACTGGCTGAAGGCTATGCCGACATGGTCTCCATGGCCCGCCCGCTGCTGGCCGATGCCGACTTCGTGCGCAAGGCACGCCAAGGTCGGGCCGACGAGATCAACACCTGCATCGCCTGCAACCAGGCGTGTCTGGACCACACCTTCGCGGGCAAGGTCACGTCCTGCCTGGTCAACCCGCGTGCTTGCCATGAGACGGAGCTGGTCATCGCGCCGGCGCCGAAGCCCAAGCGCGTCGCCGTGGTGGGGGCAGGTCCTGCGGGCCTGAGCTTTGCCATCACCGCCGCGCAGCGCGGCCACGCCGTGACGCTGTTCGACGCAGCCAGCGAAATCGGCGGCCAGCTCAATATCGCCAAGAAGGTGCCGGGCAAGGAAGAGTTCCACGAGATGCTGCGCTACTTCCAGCGCCAGATCGAAGTCCACAACGTCGCGGTGGAGCTGAACACGCGCGTGAGCGTGGAGGAACTTGCGGCAGCGGATTTCGACGAGGTGATCCTCGCCACCGGCATCCGGCCCCGCGTGCCCGCCATCGACGGCGTGGATCACCCAAAGGTGCTGAACTATCTGGACGTGCTGCGCGACGACAAGCCTGTGGGCAAGCGCGTGGCGGTGATCGGCGCGGGCGGCATCGGTTTCGACGTGAGCGAATACCTCACCCACACGGGCGAGAGCGGCGCGCTCGCGCCCGAGAAGTTCTACGAGGAATGGGGCATCGACACCACTTACGTCCAGGCTGGCGGGCTGCGCCGCCCGCAGGCCGAGGCGCCCGCACGCCGCGTGCATCTGCTTCAACGAAAGTCCACCAAGGTGGGCGACCAACTCGGCAAGACCACGGGCTGGATTCACCGCGCATCGCTCAAGGCCCGCCGCGTGGGCATGACCTCCAGCGTGAACTACGAGCGCATCGACGACGCGGGCCTGCACGTCACCGTGGACGGCCAGCCCCAGGTGCTGGAGGTGGACAACGTGGTGGTCTGCGCAGGCCAGGAGCCGCTGCGCGAGCTGCACGCGGCGCTGCTGGCCGCTGGCTGCTCAGTTCACTTGATCGGCGGCGCCGACGTGGCCGCCGAACTGGACGCCAAGCGCGCCATCGACCAGGGCACGCGCTTGGCAGCCCGCATTTGATTTTTTACCCCCAAGGAGACTCACCATGTCGCAATCCCCCAAGAACCTCCACCCCGCCGTCGCCAAGTCTCTCGACTTCTGGCACCAGATGATCGCCAAGCGCGACCTGGGCGAACTGCACACCATCGTCCACCCCGACGCGGTGTTCCGCTCGCCCGTGGCGCACACGTCCTACGCCTCGGCACAGGCGGTCATCCTGGCGCTGTCCAACGTGATCCAGGTGTTCAAGAACTTCACCTACCACCGCCAACTCGCCACCGACGACGGCCTGAACGTGGTGCTGGAGTTCAGCGCCGAGGTGGCCGACAAGAAACTCAAGGGCATCGACCTCATCCGCTTCAACGAGCAGGGCCAGATCGTGGAGTTTGAAGTCATGTTGCGGCCCCTCAGCGGCCTGCAGGCCCTGGGCGAGGAAATGGGCAGGCGCGTGGCCGACAAGCTGCCCGCGTACAAGGTCAAGGGCTGACGGCCCCCCGCCCGGATGGCGCTCATGATGCCCTCGGACGCCAGCATCCTTGCCGACCTGCGCGCCGCCGCGCTGGAGCGCGCGCAGTGCGCTGCGGACGTGGGCCTCGGGCAGCGCGTGCAAGCCGTCAAACTACCAGCGCCGCCGCCTGGAGGCCAGCTACGCCGACTTCCTGGCCGACCGGCGCCACGCGCAGGCCGTGCGCTTCTTCATTGACGAGCTGCACGGCCCGACCGACCTCGCAGGGCGCGAGACGCAGATCGCCGCCTTCGTGCCCGTGCTGGCGCGCAGCTTTCCGCCCGGCTTGGTGGACACGGTGGCCGCGCTGGCGGCGTGGCACGCGCTGTCTGAATCGCTCGACGTTGGCATGGGGCGGCATCTGGCCGCTGGCGCCATCGGCCCCCGGCGCTACGCCACTGCGTGGCGCGCCAGCAACCGCGCCGCCGGCCGCCAGCGGCAGGTGGCGCTGATGCTGCGCATCGGCAGCCAGATCGACCGCCACGTGCGCGACCCGCTGCTCATGGGCACCCTGCGCATGATGCGCGGCCCGGCCATGCTGGCGGGGTTGGGCAGCCTGCACCGCTTTCTGGAATCAGGCTTTGATGCCTTCGCCTCCATGCGCGGGGCCGGGCGCCTGCTAGCCGCCATGGAGCAGCGCGAAACCGCGCTGTGTGCCGCGCTCTGTGATGACGACAGGCAGGCACTGGCCGATTGGCTGCCAACGTCCAGGCGTCCCTTCGCGGCCAAAAGCCGCAGCAAGGCAAGCCCATGAACGCCCGCGAATACACCGCCACCGAGCATCTGCGCGATGGCCGCGCCATCGAGATCCGGGCGCTCCAGCCCAGCGACCGCGAGGGCCGGCTGGCCTACATGGCCCGCACCAGCGACGACGCGCGCTACCGGCGCTTCCTGACCCCCACGCGCAGCTTTGACGAGCAGACGATCGACTTCTACGTGAATGTGGACTTCGTGCGCCACGTCGCCATCACGGCGGTGCTGCACGACGGCGCCGAAGCCGTGGGCCTGGGCGGGGCGCGCTATATCGTCACCGAGCCCGGCTGCGCCAGCATCGCCTTCCTGGTGGGCGACGCCCACCAGGGGCTGGGCATTGGCACGCGCCTGAGGCACCACCTGATCCTCATCGCTCGCGATTCTGGCTTGGCCCGGCTGACCGCCGAGGTGCTGGCCGACAACACGCCGATGCTGAAGGTGTTCGAGCGCTGCGGCCTGCCCATGGCGAAACGCCGCGAACCGGGGCTGATACGCATCGCCATGGATTTGTAGAACGAAACAACTGAACCCACCACAAGGAGACAAGCAATGATCACATCGCACCCCGCCCTTGGGAAGCATCCTATCCCCCGGGCCTACACGGCTACCAGATGGACTTCGCATCCCTGCCCGCCAACGCCGCCACGGTAGCCGCCGACGCTGCGAACCACTATGCGTCGCGTACCGCCTGCGGCCTTGTGCTGCCTAATGGCGCCAGCACGGCGCGCAGCTTTCAGGAAATCGACACGCTGTCCGACGCCTTCGCAGCCTACCTGGTGCAGAAGATGGGCCTTCAGCCCGGCCAGGTGCTGGCCTTGCAGATGCCCACCTGCTTGCACTATCCCATTGCCGTGTTTGGCGCGTGGAAGGCGGGGCTCGTCATCACCAACGTGAACCCGCTGTACACCGGGCGCGAGCTGCGCCTGCAACTGGAAGATGCCGGAGCGCAGGTGCTGCTGGTGGCCGACATGTTCCTGCCCGTGGCGCAACCAGTGGCCCAGGCGCTAGGCATCCGGCTGATGACCGCCAGCCTGGCGGATTTCTTCGCCGAGCCCATTGCCGCCGCCATCCGCAACGCGCTTGGAAGCCCCGAACCGGACATGCCCCACGTCCGCATGGCCGACGCGCTGCTCCAGGGCGAAGCACTGGGCAAGATGGAATGGCGCAAGCGAGACCATACTGACGGTGCTGCCGCTGTATCACATCTTCGCCTTCATGGTGAACTTCCTGGCGTTCTACACCTTCGGTGCGCGCAACTTGCTGGTCCCCAACCCGCGTCCCGTCTCCAACCTGCGCAGTGCTTTCGAGGGCTTCCAGATCGACTGGATGTCGGGCGTGGATACCCTTTACGCGGGGCTGCTGAACGAGCCCTGGTTCAAGGAGCGCCCGCCCAAACTGCGCTACGCCTTCTCGGGCGGCACGGCCCTGCGCCCTTCCACCGCCGAGGCGTGGCAGGCGCTGGTGTGTCCCATGCTGGAGGGCTACGGCATGACGGAAACCACCTGCATCGTCTCTTGCAATCCGCCGGTGCAAGTGCCGCGGATCGGCACCGTGGGCCTGCCCATGCCGGGCTGCGAAGTGCGCGTCGTCGATGACAAAGGCCAAACCCTCGCACCGGGTGAGTGCGGCGAGTTGTGGGTCAAGGGGCCGCAAGTCGTCGAAAGCTACCTGCATTCCCAGCTGGAAAGCAGCAGCGCCATCGTCGATGGCTGGCTGCACACAGGCGACATCGCCCAGTTCGATGCCGACGGCTGCGTGCGCATCGTGGATCGCAAGAAGGACATGATCCTGGTGTCGGGCTTCAACGTCTATCCCAACGAAGTCGAAGACGTTCTCGCCGCCCATCCGGACATTGCCGAAGCTGCGGTGATCGGCGTGCCCGATGTCACTACGGGTGAAGCGGTTCGGGCGTATGTCGTGCCCCGTGACATGGGGCTGAACGCCGAGGAGGTCGAACGCTATTGCCGGACGCTGCTGACCGCGTACAAGGTGCCCAAAGAGATCGTGTTCCGCGCGGAGCTGCCCCAATCCCCCGTCGGCAAGATACTGCGTGCCCAGTTGCGCACCATCGAATGAACGACCGGAGGCTTGAAGCCAGTGTTGGCGCTGTTAGCACTGGCTCCGTTTCTGTGAGTGCAAGGAAGCCATGCCCGCCGTTACCTGCAACAAATCGACCGCCCAGCAAGGGACGTCTGACCATAGACAAAGAGGTGCTTCGTTGATGACAGGTCCAGACGGGATGTTGTTCGCATTCCCACCAAAGACAGACTCCCCTGTGTCGAAACCGACTTCCGTTGCCGAACCCTTCATCACCGCCAACAACTCGGCCGCTTCACTGAACGGCGAGCCTGCGGTGCTGGCGGTGGAACGGGCGATGCTGGAGCTGCGGCGAGGCAGGGCCATCGCCGTCGTCGCCGGTCAGGCGGAAGAATCGCGACCGCTGCTTGCCGTGTCGCTTGAAGCAGCAACGCCCGACACCATTGGCAGGCTGCGGGCGGTCGCGGCCGGAGAGCCGGTTCTGGCGATCACGGCCGATCGTGCGCGGTCAATCGGCCTGGCGTCCGGCCCTGACGATCGTCCGACATTGCTCCGCCTGGCCGCCGACAGCCGCGACCAGGCGATCGCCGAGCTTGGCCAGGACTGGGAATCGCCGGCGCGGCGGCAACGTCTGCTCAGTCCCGTCGCTGCCACGGAGGCCTGCAGCGAGTCCAGCGCGGCCGCGCTGTGGCTCGCCAAACGCGCACAACTGTTGCCGGTGGTGCTGGTCGCCACACCGGCGCTCCCGCCGGATCCTTTGCATGTGCTGCAGGTCTCGCTGACCGATATCCAGCGCTACGAACGCCCAGCGGCTCACGATCTGCTCCGCGTCAGCGAGGCACGCGTTCCCCTCGAAGGGTGTGAGAACAGCCGCTTCGTGCTGTTCCGCGACCTGCGCGATGCCTCCGAGCATGTGGCCGTCGTGATCGGCACGCCGGACGAGACCGTGCAGGTACCCGTGCGTGTGCATTCGTCCTGTCTGACCGGTGACTTGTTCGGCAGCCTGCGCTGTGATTGTGGCGAGCAGTTGCGCACCGCGGTGGCGCGGCTCGCCGAGGCCGGCGGGGGTGTGTTGCTGTACCTGGCACAGGAGGGACGCGGCATCGGCCTGGCGAACAAGCTGCGCGCCTATCACTTGCAGGATGCCGGCCTGGACACCGTCGATGCCGATCGCCATCTCGGGTTCAACTCGGACGAACGGCAATACACGGTGGCGGCGAACATGCTGGGTGCGCTTGGCATCCGGACGATCCGGCTGCTGACCAACAGCCCACACAAGATCCGCGCGCTGCGCGAGGCGGGCATCGATGTCGCAGGCGTGGGGCCGCTGCCCGGTACGCCCAATCCGCACAACGCACGCTACATCCGCACCAAGCGCGAACGCGCCGGACATCTGCTGCCGGATGATGAACAGATCGACAGCTGATCCCCGGCAGCCATCAGCCGCGGTCGCGCAACGTCGCCAGCGGCTGCGCAGCGAACTCGTCGATGAGTTCGCGCAGTGCCGCCACCAGATGCCTGTACAGCGCCTCGCCGCGCTGCGCGTCGGCCGCGGCGGCGTTGCCGCTGACGCCGGCCGCATGCAGATCCTGGCTCATCCAACCGAAGCCGACCGGTTTCTCGACACCGAGCCAGCGGCGCTGCGCCGCCAGTTGCGCCGGCAACGCGTGAAAGTCCGCGACGGCTTCGCGCCGGACGAGCTCAGGGTGCAGGTACAGCATCAGCGACGTTTCGGTCTCGCCACCGTGGATGCCGTGCGCCAGTTCGTCGGCGGCGAACAGCCCTGGGGGAAAGCCGAACGCGGAGTAGTTCGCGCGCAACGCAAAAAGCCCGAGGCGCTGCCGCAGGCGCAGCGCGGAGAGTGCCACCAGCGGGTTGTTGCCGCCGTGAGTGTTCAGCAGCACGAGCTTGCGCAATCCGGCGCGAGCCACGGCGGCGCCGAGTTCATCCCAGGCGGCAAGCAGCGTTTCCGCGCCGAATGCCAGCGAGCCGGCGTAGTCCGTATGTTCAAGGCTATGGCCGACCTGCTGTACCGGCAGGATCAGGACATCGGCCTGCGGCGGATCGTCGCGCAACCCCTGGAGCAACCCGTCGTTGATCAGCGCATCGGTGCCCAGCGGCAGATGCGGCCCGTGCTGTTCCACCGCGCCCAGCGGCAGCAGCACGATCGTCCGCTCGGCCTCAAGACCGTCGAAGTCGTTGGTCACGAGCGCGCGCCAGTCACGAACTGCCATGCCACCAATATACCCATCGGACGATGCGGCAGCGAGCCTGTTCGAGACATCCAGGATGGGCGCCAGGACGCCGGCTGACATGACTTCCGACGAGACAGACAACGGCTGGGCATTGACCCTGGCGGCCGCCGCTGCGACCAGGCACTACGCGACGGATGACCGGCCCGCGTGGGTCTGCCTGGGGCAGGATGGCGTGCTTGCCGAAACCTCGCCGGCCGATGGCCGCGCCGAACTCCGCTGGGAGCCGCGTGAGGGTTGGCGATCGCTGCTGTCGGCGGATGACCCCCGCGCTGCGGTCGTCGACCTCTACCTGCCGATAGCCTCCGCGCACCCTGGCAAGCCGTTGGTCGTCGGCCATGTCGGCCAGAGTCTGGACGGCTGCATCGCCACTGCGGCGGGCGATTCCAGCTTCGTCACCGGACGGGCGAACATCCGTCACTTGCACCGCATGCGCGCGCTCTGTGATGCCGTCGTCGTCGGCGCCGGCACAGCCGCATCCGATAACCCGCGCCTGACCACGCGCCTCGCCTCGGGCGCCAATCCGCTGCGGGTCGTCGTCGATCCGCGCGGGCGACTCGATGATTCGCTGCAGGTGTTCTCGGACGGAGCCGCACCGACGCTGCGCGCCTGCCTGCCGTCGGCAGGGCTGCGAGCCGGTGAGCAGGTGCTGATCGTGGCCGAACGCGATGGACGCCTGGATCTGGCTGACCTGCTGATACAGCTTCGGGTCCGGGGCTGCGCTCGCGTTTTTGTCGAAGGGGGCGGCGTCACGGTATCCGCGTTTCTCGAAGCGGGGCTGTTGCAGCGGCTGCATGTCGCGGTGGCCGCGCTGCTGATCGGAGCGGGCCGGCCAGCATTGCGGCTGCCGGGTATCGAACCGCTCGCCCGCTGCCCGCGACCGGCGACGCGGGTGTTCCGGATGGGAACGGACATGCTCTATGACTGTGAACTCGCCGTGCCTGCGCCGATCGCTGACGGTGACGAGACCCTGCGGCGAGTGCTCTGAAAGCGGATCGCGACCTGGCGAGCCTTGGCCCATGTATCGCTCTGCATGGAGAGCTTCATGCCTGCGCTCGGCGCGGTACGGCCAGCAGGTCTTCGTGGCCGACGGACACGGACAGCCGGCCGGCCGCGAGCAGTTCCCGTCGCTGCGCCAGCCAGTGGGCCAGCCGGGCCAGTTCTGCCGGAGCGATCTCGGCCGCCGCAGCGGTCCAACCCTCGAACAACGACCCGATCATCGCGGCATCGTCCGCTCCGAGTTGCCAGTCGCTGCGCGCCGTCGTCACGCGATAGCCCGCTGCGCGGAAGCGCTCGGCAGCGCATGACGACGCTGCCGGCCCCAGTGCAGCACCGAAACCTTTGTCACCGCGCTGATGTTCGTTGACGAGCGCGATGATCGGCACGTCGTCCGGCAACGGGGGATCGATCTCGATACGGCCGTCGTAGGTCAGCGTCGCCATCAGCGGCACATCGGCGGCCACACAGGCGGCAACGAGCCGCGCCAGCCACGCGTCCGAGACCAGGTCGAGCAGAGCCGATGCCGTCACCAGCGCCGTCGGCCGTTCGCCAATGAAGGACAGGTCGGCCGCGAGATCCGTGCGCAGCGTCGTCAACGTCGCGATGCCTGGCAGGTCACGGCAACGCCGCGCCGCCTCATCGAGCAGGGTCAGCGCGTCGTCGACCAGCAGCCAGTCGCAAGGGGATGGCAGCAGTGGTGCAAGGTAGCGCGGCAACGAGCCGCTGCCGCTGCCCAGGTCGATGATGCGTCCGCCTCGCTTCACGGCGAGTGCCGCCGCGAGACCGGCCAACGAGATCGGCCGGGCGCGGGTGTCGGCAGACTCCCGCAACGCGAGCCACTCCGCAGAAAAGCCGCTCACGCAGCGACCTTCTGAAGCAACGTTGCCATCTCGTCTGCCGCCTGCTGCCAGCAGCGCGCACCGGCCGCGGCGCGACGCGCACCTTTGGTCAGCCGGATCAACCGCTGCCGGTCGCCGAGCAGCGCGGCGAGCGCCACACGCAATGCCGGACCGTCACCGGGCACCACGACGATGCCTGCATCTTCCGGCACCAGTTCCGGTATGGCGCCGGTCGCGGTGGCGACGACCGGCAGACCGTGTGCGATCGCTTCTGCCACGACCATGCCATAGCCTTCGTAGAGCGTCGGCAGCACGAAAAGGTCGGCCGCGGCGTACGCCGCAGACATCTCGGTTTCCGGCAGATCACCTGCCAGCACGATGCGCTGCGTGAGGTCCAACTGCTGAAGTTTCTCTTCGAGATGTGCGGTCGTGCACGGGCTGCGATCGCGACTGCCGATACAGCGCAGCGACCAGGGCAGCGCGGCCAGTTCCGCCAGCGCGTCGAACAGCAGCGTGTGGCCCTTGCGCTCGGTCAGTGTGGCGATGCACAGCAGTCGCGGCGTGGCGGCCGGCAGGCGTTCCGGCACCACGGCCGGCGCCTCGACGGCGGGTTCGACGACACCGATCAACGCGGGCGGCACGTTCCAGCCGGCCAGCGTAGCGGCGGTCCGTGGTGCCGTGACGATCACGCGCCGCACGCAGGCCAGCGCACGGCGCTCGCTACCCTCAAGCCGGCGGGCCGCGTCGGCGGCCAAGCCGGTTTCGAGCGCCAGCGGATGATGAACGAGCCCGACCAGCCGCAGCCGGGCGGCATGTCGCTCGGCGCATTCCGGCATGGCCCCGAGCGCCAGTCCGTCGATCATCACCAGCGCGTCGTCCGGCAGCGCGGCCAGCCGTGACTCGGCATCCTCCAGCGCCGCCGCCGAAGGAAACGGGAATCCGTCGTCGAACTCCTGCACGCCCACCTGCCAGCCCAGGGCGCGCAGGCCGGCAATCACATGCCGGTCATAGACGTAGCCGCCGGTCGGCGTCGTGAGCGGACCCGGCACGAGGAAATGCAGCATCGGCGCCATCTCAACCGGCGGCCAACGGCCCTTCGTAGGCCGCCCAGGCGACATGCGACTCGTGCAGCACGACGCGCAGCGATGCGAGGCCTGAGGCATGCGGCCCAAGTTCGCCGGCTCGGATGCGTCGGCTCATCCGCGCGTGCAGTTCCTGCGCCAGGAACTCGGTGGTCGTGTTGCGGCCGGCGAACTCCGCTACGTCGTCGAGGTTGCTGTAGTTCAATTCGCCGAGCATGGCCTTCACCGCCTCGCCCGCCAGCCCGATGTCGACCACCAGGCCGTCCGGATCGAGCGCCGCACGCTTGAACTCGACGTCGATGACATAGGTCGCGCCGTGCAGACGCTGTGCCGGGCCGAACACGGCACCGCGGAAACTGTGGGCGATCATCAGGTGATCTCGAACACTCAGGGTGAACATACGGGTCGGGATCTTTCAGTACACGATGCGATGCAGGATGACATCACCGGGATGGCTCGCGAGTTTCGCGAGTCGTTCCGGCAAGGTCGCAAACGGACCTTCGCTGTTGATCAGCACGTCGAGTTCGGGCGCCGCAGCCAGCAGCCGCAGCGCCAGGGCCAAGCGACGCGTGTGATCCCATCGGCCGCGGTGCGCGACGGGCAACTGGCCGACCTGCGATGACACCAGCCGCAGGCGCTGCGAATGGAACGCTGCGCCGAGCGCCACCGGAATCCGGCCTTCACCGTACCAGCTCAGCTCGACCACCATCGCCTCGGTCGCGGCGAGTTCGAGCGCGCAGGCGAGCCCGGCCTCGCTGGCGCTGGCATGAAACACGACGTCGGCGCCGCTGCGCGCGGTGGCCGGCGCCGCGAACGGCACGCCGAGCGCGGCTGCGACCGCCGCGCGTGCGGGACGGATGTCGACCAGTTCGACCTCGCAGCCCGGTATCCGGGACGCCAGCCATGCAACCAGCGATCCGACACTACCGCCACCGACCACGCTGACGCGGTCACCGACCGCGAGGCCTGCATCCCAGGTCGCGTTGATCGCCGTTTCGAGGTTCGCGGCCAATATCGCCCGTTCAGGCGGCAATCCCTCCGGCAGCGGCAGGACAGCCGCTGCCGGGACGACGTACCGGCTCTGGTGCGGGTACAGGCAGAAGACATCGCGGCCGATCAGCCCAGGCTCGCCGCCGACGACTCGACCGACGTTCAGATAGCCGTATTGCACCGGACCCGGAAAATCGCCGCGTTGGAATGGCGCACGCATGCGCCCCCATTCCGACCGCGGTACACGGCCGGCGAACACCAATGCTTCAGTGCCGCGGCTCACGCCGCCGTAGCGTGCCTGCACGACCACCTCGCCTGCGACCGGTGCGCGCAGTCGCTCGCGGCGCAGCTCGGCCTGTCCCGGTGCCACGATCCACAATGAGATGGCTTCGTCTTGCTCCATACGCGTTCCCGTATCCTGAGACCTGGATTGCGACGCGCTACGCATGCGGCCGGCTCGTGGCTCTTCGTGGCGTCTCAGCCGCGTTCATGCACGGCGATCCGGTCTGCTGTCAGGGAAGCGGGCCAGTTTCCGTCCTTGCGGTCGGCGACACGCGCCAGCAATGACGCCATGGCCGCTTGGGTTGCTGCGTGTTGTCCGAGGGGTCCCGGCACGATCGGCTCTCCGATCAGGACACGGGTATGCGTGTCGCGCAAGCGCCGGCAAAGTACCTGGAGCGTAGCGGCGGCCCACTCGCGCTCCTTTGGGTCGGAGAAGCACTTCGCTATCCAGTGTTCATGGGCCAGCCTGGAGATCACACCGCCCACGGCGACCGGCAGTACGACCGTCTCCGGTGCCAGGCGCAGAAGCAGATCTGAACTCTTCGCCCACCCGGCGGGTGGAGTCGCAGGTCGCAGCAGAGGATCGGGCTCGATGGTCCCTGCCGGGAAGTTCAACAACGCACCCCCTCGCCGCAGATGATCCGCCGCGGCGCGCAGCAACGCTGTTCGGCCCCCTGTTTGCTGGTTGACCAGCAGGAGCCGGCTACGGGTGTTCGGAATGAGCCGCAGGATATCGCGGTTGGCCGCGATGATCTTCAAGTCGGGCCGACGCTCCAGAGCGACCCAGATCGCCATGACATCGACCACACCGGGGTGATTGGCGACCGCAAGCAACGGACCGGACGGCGGAACATGTTGTTGACCGTCTACCTGGAGGCTGCCAGTGAATTCGTCCAGCATATAGCGCCCGCCCGCTGCGAGACCGCATCGCCCGACGAGGTCATCGAAGTGCAGCATCTTGCGGGAGAGCCGCCGCGCTGGAATGCGCGCCAGCCACTCCACCGCGCTCTGGAATCGGCCCAGGCGGTGAAGCTTGAAGGCCGCCAGGATTTCGCGAGTGTTGGCCTTCGTCAGCAAACTCAGAGCGTCGTCCACATGCAGTCCGCTCCCGTCACCGGACGGGCTCCCGGGCACATGCATGCTTTGCGGCGACATGTTTTCCACGTGTCTTCTCGAAGAGGTAGCCTGGTCTGCTCCAGCTTGCGATCAACGACGATCTGCAAGTTCGGATGGCCCAATCACCATTCTCTTTGCAATTCATCGAACTCGGCGGTCGCCGTAAAGAAGAGTGCGACCAGCGCCGAGAAGCTTATCGAAGCATGAGCTTGAGAACCAGGTTCGCTACACCACCAAATGGCGGGCGCAACATGCCGCTCATGTTCCAGCGCCCCTGCTGATAGACGCCCTTGGCATGGCTTAGTGCCTCGAAACCTTCCACTCCGTGGTAGGCACCCATGCCGCTCGGCCCGACGCCGCCGAAAGGCAGATCTTCCTGGGCGTAGTGCATCAGGGTGTCGTTGATGGTGACGTTGCCGGAGATCGTGTGGTCGAGCACCTTGCGGCGGTTCGGGCCGTCGCTGCCGAAGAAGTTCAGGGCCGGAGGCCTGGGCCGCGCGTTGACGTAGCGGACGGCTTCGTCAAACGAGCGATACGTCATCCCTGGCAGCAACGGTCCGAAGATCGCCGCGCCTGGGCTGATCCCCTAAGGAAGGTCTGCACAACGCGCTGCGTAACGCTGACGCGCCCAGTTGGCCATCATGCAGATCGAGAACGGCACTCGAAGGACCTCGCGACGCGCGTCACGGCGCCGAGCGATTGCAGCGCGGCGCGTGCTTGGTGCACGGCTCGCGCACTCATCCTCGCGCTCCCATCAGCTTTGCGCGCGCCATCCACAGGTTCGACAGTGCGAACAGCGTGACGATCTGCGCCGTGTTCTTGGCCAAGCCTCGGTAGCGAACCTTCGTGTAGCCGAACTGCCTCTTCAGGACGCGGAACGGGTGCTCGACCTTAGCCCTGATGCTGGCCTTGAGCTGCTCGAGCTTGTCGGCGATGACGTCTGCCTTGGTCTGCGGGTCGAGCTTGCGCCGAAGACCAGGCCGCATCGCCACGTACCAGTTCGGGCCGGCTGCTTCCGGCCGCTTGTGCACCCCCTGATAGCCGGCGTCGGCAAAGACGTCACGCTCGCGCCCGTGCAGCAGCTGCCCGGCGACGTTCAGGTCGTTGACGTTGGCCGCGGTCGTCACCACCGTGTGCACCAGACCCGAGTCGGCGTCCACGCCGATGTGCGCCTTCATCCCGAAATACCAGTTGTTGCCCTTGCGCGTCTGCTTCATCTGCGGATCGCGTTCGCCCTCGGCGTTCTTGGTCGAGCTCGGCGCCGAGATCAGCGTGGCATCCACCGCCGTGCCGCTGCGAAGCATCAGGCCCTTGTGGCTCAGCAGATCGTTGACGACCCGCAGCATGTCCACGGCCAGGTTGTGTCGCTCCAACAGATGCCGAAAGCGCAGGATCGTCGTCTCGTCGGGCAGCCGCGCGGTCACGCCCTCGAGCTTGGCGAACTCGCGGTACAGCGGCACGTCGTGCAGCGCCTCTTCCATCGCCGGATCGCTCAGCCCGAACCACTGCTGCAGGTAGTGGATGCGCAGCATGGTCTCGATGCCGAAGGGCGGTCGGCCGGTCTTGGCCTTGGGGTAATGCGGTTGGACGATCTGCACCAGCACCGCCCAGGGCGCGACACGCTCCATCTCTTCGAGGAACTCGCGCTTGCGCGTCTTCTTCGTCGACAGGTTCAGGCCAAGTCCAAGTTGCTTCACGGCTCGCATCGTCACCTCACGTGCCGCCTCGGGCAAGACGGATCAGCCCTTAGTTATGCAGACATTCCCTAACACGCGCTTCCCCGGCGGGCTGGCGCGGCGCCTTTCACCAGGGCGCATCGGGGAATGCCTGTGGACGCCGGAACTGAACTGCAGTACGCAAGGCTTGCGTTCGAGCGCTTGCTGAAGGCGATGAACGTGCTGAACACCCACGATCGACCGGAAGATGATCCGTTCGTCGGGCCCGCAAGCCGCCCCGCCAGTTGCAGCGAGGCGCGCAGCGTGTCGTTGATGCGGGTCTGCCAGCCTTCGCCGCTGGCGCGCAGTGCCGCCAGCACGTCGGCATCCAGGTGCAGCTTCACGGCTTCCTTGGGCGCATCCAGCTTGGGGCGTCCACGGCCGCGCGCGGCGATCTGCTCGGGCGTGTGCACGCGCACGACCTGGTCAACGCTGCGCAACAGCGCAGCCTCGAACTCCACCATCTCCGGGTCAACGGCGGCGGACTTGCGCTTTGTGGTGGGCATCGAGCTTCTCCTTGATCTTCGCCAGCGTGGCGGCGGCGATGTTGTCGAACTTGGCCTTGGCATAGACGATGAGCAGGACCACTTCGGTCAAATCCCCGCGCTTGTCGCTGCGCAGGAAGTAGATCACCCGCGCGCCGCCGCGCTTGCCCATGCCTTGCCGCTTCCAGCGGACCTTGCGGCAGCCGCCCGACTCGGGGATCACGTCACCGCCCTCGGGCTCCGCAGCGATGTAACTGATGAACTCCTCGCGCTCGTCGTCGGCCCACAAGATGGCCCCGTTCCGAGGCGATGTCAAACGACTCATGGCGACACATGGCGACAAAAAACCCCAGGGATTTCAATCACCTGGGGTTGGTTGGGCGACACCAGGCGACGCCTGGCGACACGCTCACATGTGGTCGATCATCACCTGCCCGAAGCCCGAGCAGCTCACCTGCGTCGCGCCTTCCATCAGGCGCGCGAAGTCGTAGGTCACCTTCTTGCTGGCGATCGAGCGCTCCATGCTGCTGATGATCAGGTCGGCGGCCTCGGTCCAGCCCATGTGGCGCAGCATCATCTCGGCCGAGAGGATCTCGGAGCCGGGGTTCACATAGTCCTTGCCGGCGTACTTGGGCGCGGTGCCGTGCGTGGCCTCGAACATCGCGACGCTGTCGCTCAGGTTGGCGCCCGGGGCGATGCCGATGCCGCCCACTTGCGCGGCCAGCGCATCCGACACGTAGTCGCCGTTCAGGTTGAGCGTGGCGATCACGCTGTACTCGGCCGGGCGCAGCAGGATCTGCTGCAGGAAGGCGTCGGCGATCGAGTCCTTGATGACGATGTCCTTGCCCGTCTTCGGGTTCTTGAACTTGCACCACGGGCCGCCGTCGATCTCGGCGGCGCCGAACTCCTTCTTGGCCAGCGCGTAGCCCCAGTCACGGAAGCCGCCTTCCGTGAACTTCATGATGTTGCCCTTGTGCACCAGCGTCACGCTGGGCTTGTCGTTGTCGATCGCGTACTGGATGGCCTTGCGCACCAGGCGCTCGGTGCCCTCGATCGACACCGGCTTGATGCCGATGCCCGAGGTCTCGGGGAAGCGGATCTTCTTGACCCCCATCTCGTCGATCAGGAACTTGATGATCTTCTTCGCCTTGTCGCTCCGCGCTTCCCACTCGATGCCGGCGTAGATGTCTTCCGAGTTCTCGCGGAAGATCACCATGTTGGTCTTCTCGGGCTCCTTCAGCGGGCTGGGCACGCCCTTGAAGTACTGGATCGGGCGCAGGCAGACGTAGAGGTCGAGTTCCTGGCGCAGCGCGACGTTCAGGCTGCGGATGCCGCCGCCCACCGGCGTGGTCAGCGGGCCTTTGATCGACACCACGTAGTCGCGCACGATGTCCAGCGTCTCCTGCGGCAGCCAGACGTCGGGGCCGTAGACCTTGGTCGACTTCTCGCCAGCGTAGACCTCCATCCAGTGGATCTTGCGCTTGCCGCCGTAGCTCTTGGTCACCGCCGCGTCCACCACCTTCAGCATCACCGGCGTGATGTCGAAGCCGGTGCCGTCGCCCTCGATGTACGGAATGATGGGCTGGTCGGGGACGTTGATCGAGAAGTCGGCGTTGACGGTGATCTTCTGCCCGCCCGCGGGCACCTTGACGTGCTGATACATGTGGGAGGTCTCCGGGAGCCGCTTGCGCAACAGCGGTGGGTCTGGTCTTGGAAGCCGAAAATTCTAATCCGCCCCCGCTGTCAACCGACTGACGGCGCGCCTCGTTGAAGCGCTGCCTCCCAGGAGGGAGGTGAATCCAACTTTCGAAAGGTCATTTCAATAATGAACAAGCTCCTGGCCGCTCTGATCGCCGCTGCCTTCGCCACCGGCGCTGCCGTGGCTGCCGACGCCCCCAAGAAGGACGAGAAGAAGGCCGACAAGCCCGCCGCTGCCGCTTCGGCTGCGTCGGCCGCCGCCAAGAAGGTCGAAGAAAAGAAGAAGTAAATCCTCTCAGGGATGATCCAAACGCCCGGCCTGGTCCGGGCGTTTTTTCTTCTTACAGCCCGCAATAAGCGGCGACCGCGGCCCAGGCGCCCTTGAACAGCGCGAAGCTCGATGCCGCCGCCAGCAACGCGCCGGCCATCCGCACGCCCAGCGTGCCCACGCCGACGGCGGCACCGGCGCCGCCGCCCGGCCCCAGCCGCCGCCACAGCCAGGGGCCGGCCAGCAGGCCGACGGCCGTGGCCATCGCAAACGCCAGCATCACGCCGGCGCCGCCCAGCGGCGTGTTGGCCAGCGCTGCCACGAGGATGGCCGACTGCAGCAGCCCGCAAGGCCAGGCCACCCACAGCGCGCCGGCCGCCGCGGCCCGCGTGCTGCGCCCCGGGGCGCGCATCACCTGCCAGCCGCCGCGCGTGGCCGCGCCGGCGGCATCGAGAGAAGGCCGGCGGCCGATGCGCTCGATCCACGCCGGCTGCCGCCCCATCAGCAGCAGCCACAGCCCCAGCGCCAGCGCCGCGGCGTGCACCAGCGACCACAGCGGCTTGAACATCGGGCTGGCCGCCGCCAGCAGGCCCAGCGAATTGACGCTGCCCGCGGCCAGCGCGCCGGCCGCGGCGTAGGCCGCGGCGCGGGTCAGGTGGAACGCGAGCTGCGGCCGCCCCTGTCCGCCGGTGACGGCGGCGCAGGGCGCGGCGCACATCGCCACGCAATGCGGCGATCCGGCCAGGCCGAGGGCCAGCGCGCTGGCATAGAGGGCAGCTTCCACGGGACCCGGTTTGCGTTGACCCAGACCTAGATGATGCGCGAAAAGCGTTCCCTCACCTTGTCGGCCCGCAGGTGCTTGTCGAAGGCCATCGCCACGCCGCGCACGAAGAACCAGCCGGTGGCGGTGACCTGGATGGCGTCTTCGCCGATCTCGACGAAGCCGGCCTCGACCATGGGCTGCAAGGCCGCCAGCTCGGTGGCGAAGTAGTCCTTCATCCTGATCAGGTGGGCCAGTTCGATCGACTCGTACTCCACCCGCCCCTGGCACATGATGGCCATGATGACGGCGCGGCGCACGAGGTCGTCGCGGCTCAGCGCCAGGCCGCGCACCACCGGGAATTCGCCGCGCTGCACCGCGTCGTAGTACTCGGGCAGGGTCTTGGCGTTCTGGCTGTAGGTGGCGCCCATGCGGCCGATGGCCGACACGCCCAGCGCGATCAGGTCGCAGTCGGGCTGGGTGCTGTAGCCCTGGAAGTTGCGGTGCAGCCGGCCCTGGCGCTTGGCGGCGGCCAGCGCGTCGCCCGGCAGCGCGAAGTGGTCCATGCCGATGTAGGTGTAGCCGTGGCCGATGAAGCCGGCGATGGCGTTGCCCAGCATGCGGATGCGGGCTTCAGGCGGCGGCAGCTCGGCGGCGTCGATGCGGCGCTGCGGCTTGAAGCGGCCGGGCAGGTGCGCGTAGGCGTACAGCGCGATGCGGTCGGGCCGCAGCTCGGTCACCTGCGCGATGGTGCGCGCGAACGACTGCGGCGTCTGCCTGGGCAGGCCGTAGATCAGGTCGGCGTTGACCGACTCGTAGTTCAGCTCGCGCGCCGCGGCCACCAGCTCACGCACGCTCTCGAACGGCTGCACGCGGTGCACGGCCGTCTGCACCTCCGGATCGAAGTCCTGCACGCCGAAGCTCAGGCGGTTGAAGCCCATCGCAGCCAGTTTCGCCAGACGTTGGGGCGTGGCGGTGCGCGGATCGACCTCGATCGAGATCTCGGCCCCCGGCACCAGCTTGAAGCGCTGGCGCAGCACGTCCATCAGCCAGCCCAGCTCGTCGTCGGACAGGAAGGTGGGCGAGCCGCCGCCGAAGTGAAGCTGCGACACCGGCTTGCCGGGGCCGATCAGCGCGACGTGCAGGTCCACCTCGCGCGCCAGCACGTCCAGGTACTCGCGGCCGCGCTCGTGGTGCTTGGTGATGACCTTGTTGCAGGCGCAGTAGTAGCAGACCGACTCGCAGAACGGGATGTGCACGTAGATCGACAGCGGCGGCATGCCGCCCACCACGGCGCCCTGAGCGCGCTGGCGCAGCGCCTGAGCGTACTCGGCCGGGCCGAAGGCTTCGACGAAGCGGTCGGCGGTGGGATACGAGGTGTAGCGAGGGCCCGGCACGTCGAGCTTGCGCAGCAGGGTCTCGGGAATGTCCATGTTGGAGCCGCGTGTGTGGGTAGGATCAAGGCTGCCACTCTGCCAAACTGCGCGCCCGACCCCTTGATCTGCCTCAAGCGCGGGATGCAGCCGCGAGCCAACAATTCATTTGATCCAAATCCAGGCCCGGGCCTGTGGTGGGTCAAAACCCTGTTCCCCTCTTCGCCTTCATCGACATGACATCAAGTGCCCCAGGCATCCGGCTCGAACCCTTCAAGGTGGCCTGCTCGAGCTGCAACCTGCGCGAGCTGTGCCTGCCCGTGGGCATGTCCAACGACCAGCTCGACCAGCTCGACACCATGGTCGCCACGCGGCGCTCGGTGGCGCGCGGCGACACCCTATTCCGCGCCGGCGACGAGTTCCAGTCGCTGTACGCGGTGCGCACCGGCTTCTTCAAGACCTGCGTCTCGTCGGAGGACGGGCGCGACCAGGTCACCGGCTTCCAGATGGCTGGCGAGTTGCTGGGGCTGGACGGCATCGGCACCGAAAAGCACACCTGCGACGCGGTGGCGCTGGAGGACTCGCAGGTCTGCGTGATCCCCTACCACCAGTTGGAGGACCTGAGCCGCGAGTTCAGCGACCTGCAGCGCCAGTTCCACAAGATCATGAGCCGCGAGATCGTGCGCGACCACGGCGTGATGCTGCTGCTGGGCAGCATGCGCGCCGAGGAGCGGCTGGCCGCCTTCCTGCTGAACCTGACGCAGCGGCTGCGCACGCGCGGCTTCTCGGCCAGTTCGCTGGTGCTGCGCATGACGCGCGAGGAGATCGGCAGCTACCTGGGCCTGAAGCTGGAGACGGTGAGCCGCACCTTCTCGAAGTTCCAGGACGAGGGCATCCTGGAGGTCAAGCAGCGTCAGATCCGCGTGCTGGACTCCAACGCACTGCAGGCGTTGGTCAACGGCAGCGCCTGCTGAACTCACCCGAATGACGACGGCCGCAGGGGTTGCCTGCGGCCGTTTTTCGTGGACGGCTTGCACCCTCAGTTGTCGGCCGGCGTTGCCGCGTGGTTGCGGGCCTTCAGCGCCGGGGCGTCGGCGCCGGTATTCGAGGCCCGGTCGTCGATCACCAGCGCGTCGGCGCCGCGCACCGCGATCACCGCGGTGACGATGCCGGCGATCACCACGATCAGCGGGCCGCTGATCACCAGCCACACCATGCCGTAGCGCCACCAGGGCGCGCCGGGGGCTTCGGGCGCTTTGGTCTTGCGCGCTTGATTCGTCATGATGGACTGCCTATCTGGCCGCCACGGCGGCCGACTGCGACAGGTTCCAGACGTAGGCGGCCAGCACGTGGATCTGCTCGTCCGACAGGCGCGAGGCCTGGGCCGGCATCGAGTTGGTCTTGCCGGTGCCGATGATGGAGACGATGGCCTCCTCGCCCCAGCCGTGCAGCCACACCTTGTCGGTCAGGTTGGGCGCGCCCAGCGCCGGGTTGCCCTTGCCGTCGGGGCCGTGGCAGGCGGCGCAGGCGGCGAACTTGGCCTTGCCCAGTTGCGCGGCCACCGCGTTGCTGGGGCTGCCCGACAGGCTCAGCACGTAGTTGGCGACGTTGCGCACGTCGTCGGCCGAACCCACCGCGGCGGCCATCGGCGGCATCACGCCCTGGCGGCCTTCCTTGATGGTCTTCTCGATGTAGGCGGGGCTGCCGTCGCCGCCCAGCCAGTCACGGTCGGTCAGGTTCGGGAAGCCCTTGCTGCCGCGCGCGTCGGCACCGTGGCAGGTGGCGCAGTTGTTGGCAAACAGCCGCTCGCCGATGGCCATGGCCTGCGGGTCCTTGGCCAGCGCCTCGACCGGCTGCGGGGTGTACTTGGCATACAGCGGCGCCATCGCGGCGCGGGCCTTGTCGACCTCGGCCTGGTGCTGGCCCACGCTGGTCCACTTCAGACCGCCCTCGAACGAGCCCAGGCCGGGGTACAGCGCCAGGTACACGGCCGAGAAGACCACGGTGATGATGAACAGCCACACCCACCAGCGCGGCAGCGGGTTGTTCATCTCGCGCAGGTCCTCGTCCCACACGTGGCCGGTGGTGTTGTCGTTGGCCATCACCCGGCGCTTGCTGGCGATGGCCAGCAGCACCAGGCAGCCGGCGATGCTCAGCGCGGTCAGCGCGGCGACGTACAGCGACCAGCCGCCGTTGACGAAATCGCTCATTGCTTCTCTCCTGCAGGTTCGGTGTTCGCGTCGTCGGCGTCGGCGAACGGCAGCCGGGCCGCCTCGTCGAAGCCGGCGCGGCGGCGCGCCGACCAGGTCCAGGCCATGATCCCGATGAACAGGACCAGGCTCACCACGGTGGTCAGCACGCGGGCGTCGTTGATGTCCATGAAGGCCTCCTTGCGCTCACTTGACCGCCGTGCCCATCACCTGCAGGTAGGCGATGAGCGCGTCGAGCTCGGTCTTGCCCTTGACCTCGTCGCCGCCCTTGGCGATGTCGTCGTCGGTGTAGGGCACGCCGACGATGCGCAGCGCCTTCATCTTGGGCGCGATGTCGGCCGGGTCGACCGCGGCCTTCTCCAGCCAGACGTAGGCCGGCATGTTGGATTCGGGCACCAGGTCGCGCGGGTTCAGCAGGTGGATGCGGTGCCACTCGTCGCTGTATTTGCCGCCCACGCGCGCCAGGTCGGGCCCGGTGCGCTTGCTGCCCCACTGGAAGGGGTGGTCGTAGACGAACTCGCCGGCCTTGCTGTACGGGCCGTAGCGCAGCGTGTCGCCGCGCAGCGGGCGGATCATCTGCGAGTGGCAGTTGTAGCAGCCTTCGCGCACGTAGATGTCGCGGCCCGTGAGCTGCAGCGCGGTGTAGGGCTTGAGGCCCTCCACCGGCTGCGTGGTGGAGCGCTGGAAGAACAGCGGGACGATCTCCACCAGGCCGCCGACGGCGGCCACCAGCAGCGTCAGCACGATCATCAGGAAGTTGCTGGTCTCGATCTTCTCGTGACCGCTCGGGGCATGGGTCTGTGCCATGGTGTGTTCCTGTTCTTGGCCGGGCTCAGGCGTGCGCCGGCACCAGCGGGATCGGCGCGGCCTCGGCCTTGCCCTTCATCACCGTCATCACGGTGTTCCAGCCCATGATCAGCATGCCCGCCAGGTACAGCAGGCCGCCGCCCAGGCGGATCACGTAGAAGGGATAGGTCGCCTTGACGCTCTCGACGAAGCTGTAGACCAGCGTGCCGTCGGCGTTGACGGCGCGCCACATCAGGCCCTGCATCACGCCGGCGATCCACATCGCGGCGATGTACAGCACGATGCCGATCGTCGCGATCCAGAAGTGCAGCTCGATCGCCTTCACGCTGTACATCTGCTTGCGGCCGAACATGCGCGGGATCAGGTGGTAGAGGCTGCCCATCGAGATCAGGCCCACCCAGCCGAGCGCGCCGCTGTGCACGTGGCCCACGGTCCAGTCGGTGTAGTGCGACAGCGCGTTGACGGTCTTGATCGACATCATCGGCCCTTCGAAGGTCGACATGCCGTAGAACGACAGCGAGACGATCAGGAACTTCAGGATCGGGTCGTCGCGCAGCTTGTGCCAGGCACCCGACAGGGTCATGATGCCGTTGATCATGCCGCCCCAGCTCGGCGCCAGCAGGATCAGCGAGAACACCATGCCCACGCTCTGCGCCCAGTCGGGCAGCGCGGTGTAGTGCAGGTGGTGCGGGCCGGCCCACATGTAGGTGAAGACCAGGGCCCAGAAGTGCACGATCGACAGCCGGTAGCTGTACACCGGGCGGCCGGCCTGCTTGGGGATGTAGTAGTACATCATCCCCAGGAAGCCCGCGGTCAGGAAGAAGCCCACCGCGTTGTGGCCGTACCACCACTGCACCATCGCGTCCTGCACGCCGGCGTAGGCCGAGTAGCTCTTGGTCAGGCTGACGGGGATGGCCGCGCTGTTGACGATGTGCAGCAGCGCCACCGCGATGATGAAGCCGCCGAAGAACCAGTTGGCCACGTAGATGTGGCTGACCTTGCGCATGCCGATGGTGCCGAAGAAGACCACCGCGTACGACACCCAGACCACCGCGATCAGCAGGTCGATGGGCCATTCGAGCTCGGCGTACTCCTTGCCCGAGGTCATGCCCAGCGGCAGCGTGATCACGGCCAGCACGATCACCAGGTTCCAGCCGAGGAAGGTGAACATCGCCAGCCCCGGCGCGAACAGCCGCGTCTGGCAGGTGCGCTGCACCACGTGGTAGCTGGTGGCGAACAGCGCGCAGCCGCCGAAGGCGAAGATCACCGCGTTGGTGTGCAGCGGCCGCAGGCGGCCGTAGCTCAGCCAGGGGATGCCCAGGTTCAGCTCGGGCCAGGCGAGCTGGGCCGCGATGATCACGCCGACCAGCATGCCGACGATGCCGTACAACACCGCGGCCAGCGCGAAGGCGCGGACCGGCGTGTCGTAGTACATCGGCGTCGCCGATGCCGACTTGTTTGCCATGGGACTTCTCCTCACGTTTGAGAAAACGGACTACTGCCGCGATTGTTCGGGCCTGCCGTCGGCGGCCCCTTGACCGTCATCAACGGAAACCCTATCAGGTTCCAGGATTCGCTCGCCTTCGCGCTCCAGGTCTTCGAACTGGCCGCGGTGCACGGCCCAGCCGAACACGCCCAGGATCAGCAGCACCAGCACCGCCGACAAGGGGATCAACAGGTACAGGATGTCCATCGTCTTCCCGCAGCCTTCAGCGCGCGGCGCGCAAGGCGTTGACGATCACCAGCAGCGAGCTGCCGGCCATGCCCAAGCCCGCTGCCCACGGCGGCAGCCAGCCCACCAGGGCCAGCGGGATGCAGGCGGCGTTGTACAGCGCCGCCCAGGCGAGGTTCTGGCGCACGATGCGCAGCGTCTTGACCGCCGTGCGCCGCGCCTGCGCCAGATCGCCCAGGCGGTCGGACGCGATCACCGCATCGGCCTGCGTGCGCGCGACCAGCGCGCCCTGCCCCATCGCCAGCGAGACGTCGGCGCGCGCCAGCACCGGCGCGTCGTTGATGCCGTCGCCCACCATCGCCACCGCGCGGCCCTGCGCCTGCGCCGCGGCCACGCAGGCCAGCTTGTCCTCGGGCCGCGCCCGGGCCAGCCAGTGCGCGATGCCCAGGCGGCGCGCCATCGCCTCGGCGCGCGCCGGCTCGTCGCCGGTCAGCAGCGTGAGCCGCAGGCCCATCGCGCGCAGTTCGGCCATCGCGCCTTCGGCACCGTCTCGCAAGGCCTCGTCGAAGACGAAGCCGGCCTGCACCGCGCCGTCGCACGACAGCCAGACGCGCACCTCGGGATCGGGCGCCGCGCCTTCGTTCGGGCTCACGGCCGCGAACGGCCACGCACCCAGGCGCCAGCGGCGGCCCTGCGCGTCCAGCGCCTGCAGCCCCTGGCCGCCCTGCTCGTCCACCGCGTGCCAGCCTTCGTCGGCCATCGCTGTACCGTCATCGCCTGAGGCCAGCGCACGCGACAGCGGATGCTGCGACCACTGCGCCAGCGAGGCAGCGATCGCCCGGCAGCGCGCAACGGAGACGCTAGCACCGGGCCACGGCCGCAGCTCGCGCAGCACGAGGCGGTCCTCGGTCAGCGTGCCGGTCTTGTCGATGAAGAGCTCGTCGACCGTGGCCAGCCGCTCGATGGCTTCCAGCCGCTTGAAGACGACGCCGCGGCGCGCCAGGCCACCGGCCGCCGCCACCAGCGCCGCCGGTGCCGCCAGCGAGAAGGCGCAGGGGCAGGTGACGATCAGCACCGAGACGGCCACCCACACCGCGCGCGGTGGGTCGATCAGGCTCCAGGCCGCAGCGCCGCCCACCGCCAGCGCCAGCACGGCCCACAGGAAGGGGCCGGCCCAGCGGTCGGCCAGCCGCGCGGCGTCGGGGCGCTGGCTCAGCGCCTCGCGCATCATCGCGACGATGGCCTCGTAGCGCGTGTCGTCGCCGACGCGCTCGACGCGCATCTCCACCGGCGCGCCGACGTTCAGGCTGGCGGCCACCAGTTCGTCGCCGGGCTGCTTGGGCTGCGGCTCGGATTCGCCGCTCAGCAAGGCCTCGTCGACGCGCGTGTGGCCGCTCAGCAAGGGGCCGTCGGCCGGGAAGGCCTGGCCCACGGCCACGCGCAGCACGTCGCCGCGCTGCAGGCGGCGCACGCTGACCGCTTCCCAGCCGCCGGCCGCGGTGCGGCGCAGCGCCGTCTCGGGCATGCGGGCCAGCGCGCGCTCCAGGTCCTCGGCCGCGCGGTGGCGGGCGCGCAGCTCCAGGTAGCGGCCGGCCAGCAGGAAGCTGAGGAACATCGTCAGCGAATCGAAATAGACCTCGTGCCCGAACGGTCCCTGCGGGTCGAAGGTGGCGCCCATGCTGGCCACGAAGGTGACCGCCAGCGCCAGCGCCACCGGCACGTCCATGCCGATGCGCCGCCGCCGCAACTGCGCCCAGGCGCCCTTGAAGAACGGTCCGGCCGAGAACCACATGACCGGCAGCGTCAGGATCCAGCCGCCCCAGTTCAGCAGCGACCGCAGGTCGGGCGCCAGTTCGCCGGCGGCGGCCACGTAGCTGGGCGTGGCCAGCATCATCACCTGCATCGCGCAGAAGCTGGCGACGAACAGCCGCCACAGCGCGGCGCGGTGCTCGCGCCGGCGCAGCTCGCGCGCGGGGGCCGCGGCATCGGGCACCGCGTCGTAGCCGGCGGCGCGCACCGCGGCGATCAGCGCCGAGAGCTGCGTGCGCGCCGGGTCCCAGCGCACCGTGGCGCGCTGCGTGGCGGCCACCACGCTGGCGCGCTCGGCGCCGCCGCCGTCCTGCAAGGCCTGCTCGATGGTGCCGGCGCAGGCGGCGCAGTACAGGCCCGAGAGCTGCAGGCAGGATTCGGCCCAGCGGCGGCCGCCGGCGTCTTCCACCCAGCGCGTGCACTGGTCGCGCTCGAGCGGGTCGTCCAGCACCGCGGCGGCCGGCCCGGGGGGCGCGAGCGGGGCGGCGGCGATGGAGGCGGCAGCGGCGGACATGTCAGGGCAACGGCGGGCTTGATGCCCCGCAATAATGTAGGCAGCAGCCCTGCCTTATCACATGATCTACATCAAGACCATCGCCCGCAAGCCTGCCGCCGCGCTGACGGCGCTGGCAGCACTCATGCTGAGCCTGGCCGCCGCGCCGGCCCGCGCCCAGGACGGCCCGCAGCCGCGGCTGGACACCGTCGAGCTGACGGCCGGCATGCACGTGATCCACGCCGAAGTGGCGCAGACGCCGCAGCAGCAGCAGATCGGCATGATGTTCCGCAAGGAGATGGGCGCCAACGACGGCATGCTGTTCGCCGACCCGCAGGCCAGCCCGCGCTGCTTCTGGATGCGCAACACGCTGCTGCCGCTGTCGATCGCCTTCATCGACGACGACGGCAGCATCGTCAACATCGCCGACATGCAGCCGCAGAGCGACGCCTCGCACTGCTCCGCCAAGCCCGTGCGTTATGCGCTGGAGATGCGCCAGGGCTGGTTCGCCAAGCGCGGCATCAAGGCCGGCTTCAAGCTGCGCGGCTCGCCGTTCCGCAACTGAACCGGCGCGGCGCCGCGCGTGCGGCCTTCAGGCGAAGTTCGCGGCCACGAAGTCCCAGTTGACCAGCTTGTCGAGGAAGGTCTCGACGAACTTCTGGCGCAGGTTGCGGTAGTCGATGTAGTAGGCGTGCTCCCACACGTCGACGGTCAGCAACGCCTTGTCGGCGGTGGTCAGCGGCGTGCCGGCGGCGCCGGTGTTGACGATGTCGACGCTGCCGTCGGGCTTCTTCACGAGCCAGGTCCAGCCCGAGCCGAAGTTGCCCACTGCCGACTTGACGAAGGCCTCGCGGAAGGCCGCGTAGGAGCCCCATTTGGCGTGGATGGCCGCGGCCAGCGCGCCGGTGGGCTCGCCGCCGCCGGCGGGCTTCATGCAACTCCAGAAGAAGGTGTGGTTCCAGATCTGCGCGGCGTTGTTGTAGATGCCGCCGCTGGACTTCTTGATGATCTCTTCGAGCGTCATCGCCTCGAACTCGGTGCCCTTCTGCAGGTTGTTCAGGTTCACCACGTAGGCGTTGTGGTGCTTGCCGTAGTGGTACTCCAGCGTCTCCTTGCTGTAGTGGGGCGCCAGCGCATCGATGGCGTACGGAAGGGGGGGCAGCTTGTGTTCCATGGCAGGTCCTCTTGATGGGTGGATTTCGCCGCCGCCGCTCGGGCGGGGCACGAAGGCCGGCGATTCTAGGGGCCGGGCTCAAGACTAGGGATCGCCAGGGTCGATGGCCTTGACGGCGTCGTTGGCCTCGATGGTCTCGATGCGCGCCAGCGCCGCGCCGTCGGCCCACACCGCGCGCACCCTGGCCTGCGGCTGCAGCGCACGCACCGAGGGCACCGCCCGCCCCGCCGCGTCCTCCACCCAGACGTAGCCGCGCTGCAGCACGTGCCGCGGATCGAGCGCGCGCAAGCGCTCGGCCTGGGCTGCCAAGCGCGCCGCGGCCAGCGCCAGCGGCTGGCGCGCGCCGTGCTCCAGCCGCTGGGCGCGGCGCTGCAGCTCGGGCCGCTGGCGCGCCAGCAAGGCCTGGCCGGCCAGGCGCAGCCGGCCCGCCAGGCCGCGCAGCCGTTCCTGCTGGGCCGCCAGCGCCGCGGCGGCCGGGCCCAGGCGCAAGGCCTGGCCGTCCAGGCGCTGGGCGTGGCGCTCCAGCTGGCGGCGCGCGGCGCGCAGCAGCTCGGCCTGGCGCTGCTGCAGCAGCCGCAAGGCCTCGCCGCGCTCCGGCGCCGCGAGTTCGGCCGCCGCGGTGGGCGTGGGCGCGCGCAGGTCGGCCGCCAGGTCGGCCAGCGTGAGGTCGGACTCGTGGCCCACGCCGCAGATCACCGGCCGTGCGCAGGCGACGATGGCGCGCACCACGCGCTCGTCGTTGAAGGCCCACAGGTCTTCCAGCGAGCCGCCGCCGCGCACCAGCAGCACGGTGTCGACGCCACCCAGCTGGCCCGCGCGCTGCAGCGCTGCCGCCAGCGCCGGCGGCGCCTCGGCGCCCTGCACGGGGCTGGGCACCAGCACCAGCTCCAGGTAGGGCGCGCGGCGGCGCAAGGCCGTCATCACGTCGTGCCAGGCCGCGGCGGCCGGCGAGGTGACCACGGCCACGCGGCGCGGCCAGCGCGCCGGCGGCCGCTTGCGCGCGGCGTCGAACAGGCCTTGGGCCTGCAGACGGTCGCGCAGGCGCAGGAATTCCTCGTACAGGTTGCCGGCACCCAGGCGGCGCATCGCCTCGACGACGAGCTGCAGCTCGCCGCGCGGCTCGTACAGGCCGATGCGGCCGCGCAGTTCGACCTGCAGCCCGTCGCGCGGTTCGAAATCCAGCAGCGAGGCGGCACGCCTGAACATGGCGCAGCGCAGCACCGCGGCGGCGCCGTCGCTGTCCTTCAGCGTCAGGTAGCAATGGCCGCTGGCGGCGCGGCTGAAGCCGGAGATCTCGCCGCGCACCACCACCGCGCCGAAGCGCGCGGCCAGCGCGTCGCCCGCAGCCAGCAGCAGCGCGGCGACGCTGAAGCTCATCCGCGCGCCCGGCGCTTCCGACGCGTCAAACATGGCCTGCGGCAAGGCCGGCGCTGGGCAGGGTGTCCACAGGCCGCATGGTTGCGGGCCGAAATGGCGGTTTCGCTGTCATGAACATGTCAAATTCGCGCAAGCCTTTGATTCTCAACAGAAAACCACTGCCTTAAAAAGAAGCATCGGCGGCCGGGCCGCATGCCTGGCGCCTGCGGCGGCGCTATCAACGCGCTTACCCACAATGTTGTCCACAGATCGCGTGGACATCTCGGGTGGACAACCCGCAACGGCCGGCCTGCGACCGTGCAACGGCGCGCCAAGGCGCCGGGGGTGATCGGCCATAATGCGCCCGCCTTCTCGACGCCCACCGACGACAACCTTGTTTTCCATCATACAAGCGGCCGGCTGGCCGATCTGGCCGCTGATCCTGTGCTCGGTGGTGGCGCTGGCGCTGATCATCGAGCGCTTCTTCCACCTGCGCGAACCCCTGGTCGCGCCGCCGCGGCTGGTGGACGAGGTGATCGGCGTGATGCGCCAGAGCCTGCCCTCGGCCGAGGTGACGGCCAAGCTCGAGTCCAACTCGGTGCTGGGCGGCGTGCTGGCCGCCGGCATCCGCGCGGTGGGCACCGACGCGCGCATCGACGAGGACAGCCTGCGCCAGGCCTTCGAGAACGCCGGCCGCCGCGCGATGCACGGGCTGGAGCGCTACCTCAACACGCTGGGCACCATCGCCGCCGCGGCGCCGCTGCTGGGGCTGCTGGGCACGGTGATCGGGATGATCGAGATCTTCGGCTCGCAGGCGCCGGGCGGCGGCTCGAACCCGCAGCTGCTGGCGCACGGCATCTCGGTGGCGCTGTACAACACCGCGTTCGGGCTGATGATCGCGATCCCCTCGCTGATGTGCTACCGCTACTTCCGCGGCAAGGTGGACGACTTCCAGCTCAGCATGGAACTGGCCGCGGCGCAGATGCTGCCGCAGCTCATGCGCTTCGCCGTGCGCGCGGCGCCGGCCGCCGCCTGACTCCGACAGCGCCGCAGCATGCGCTTCAGCCGCCGCCGCCCCGAGGATCCGGAGATCAACCTGATCCCCTTCATCGACGTGCTGCTGGTGGTGCTGATCTTCCTGATGCTGTCGACCACCTACTCGCGCTTCACCGAGCTGCAGGTCAACCTGCCGTCGGCCAACAGCGAGAAGCTGCGCGAGCGGCCGGGCGAGGTGATCGTCTCGGTCTCGGCCGACGGCCGCTATGCCGTCAACCGCAAGCTGGTGGACGGCCGCAGCGTCGAGCTGCTGACGGCCGAACTGCGCAGCGCCGCCGGCGGCCGCGACGACGCGGTGGTGATCATCTCGGCCGATGCCACCGCGGCGCACCAGTCGGTGGTCAACGTGCTCGACGCCGCGCGCCGCGCCGGGTTGCAGCGGCTGACCTTCGCGACCCAGACCAGCGGCGGCGCCGCCGCGCGCTGACGGACACAGGCGTGGCCGGCCGCGGGCGTGGAAGCGGCCAGGCCTGGGGCCAGGCCTGGTGGCTGCGCCAATGGTTCGGCCCGCGCAATGGCCTGACCCTGCTGCTGCAGTCGCTGGCCCGTCTCTACCGCGTGCTGCAGCGCCGCGACCGCGCCCGGCGTGAACGGCTCGCGCGACAGCAGCCGCAGCCCGATTGCGCCGTGGTCGTCGTCGGCAACCTGGTGGTCGGCGGCGCCGGCAAGACGCCGGTGACCATCGCGCTGGTGCAGGCGCTGCAGGCGGCGGGCCAGCGGCCCGGCGTGGTCTCGCGCGGCTACGGCCGGCGCAGCCGGCAGCCGCTGGCGGTGAGCGTCGACGCCGATGCCGCCGACGTCGGCGACGAGCCGCTCCTGATCCACCGCCGCACCGGCGCGCCGGTGCAAGTGGGCGAGGACCGCGCCGACGCCGCGCGGCGGCTGCTGGCGCGCGCGCCGCAGCTCGATGTGATCGTCGCCGACGACGGCCTGCAGCACCGCCAACTGCGGCGAGACGTGGAGGTCATCGTGTTCGACGAGCGCGGCGTCGGCAACGGCCTGCTGCTGCCCGCCGGCCCCTTGCGCGAGCCTTTCGAACCACAGCCGCCGGCCGCCGCGCTGGTGGTCTACAACGCCGCCGCGCCCAGCACGGCGTGGCCGGGCCATCTGGCCCAGCGGCGCCTGCAGGCCGCCGCCTGCCCGCTGCCGGACTGGCTGGCCGGCCGCCACGACCGCGCCCAGCCGCTGTCCAGCCTGCGCGGCCAGCCGCTGCTGGCGCTGGCCGGCATCGCGGTGCCGCAGCGCTTCTTCGCGATGCTGCAGGCCGAAGGCCTGAGCATCGAGCCGCTGGCCCGGCCCGACCACGACGCCTACGAGCAGCCGCCCTGGACCCCTGGCACGCCCGCGGTGATCACCACCGAGAAAGACGCCGTCAAGCTGGCGCGCTGGGCCGGCGGTGCCACGCGCGTGTGGGTGCTGGGGCTAGACTTGGCGCTGCCGGCCGCCTTCACGGCCGCGCTGCTGCAGCGACTGCCCGCCCCCGTTCCCGCCCCCCGACCATGAGCCTCGATCACCGACTTCTCACGCTGCTGGTCTGCCCGCTGTGCAAGGGTCCGCTGGAACTGCTGCGCGACGGCGAGCAGCGCCCGCTGGAGCTGGCCTGCAAGGCCGACCGGCTGGCCTTCCCGATCTGCGACGGCATGCCGGTGATGCTGGAACGCGAAGCGCGCGCACTGCCCGACGCCGAAGCCGCGCCCGCTGCGGCCGCGCCATGACGTTTTCGGCGCTGATCCCGGCACGGCTGGCCTCGACCCGCCTGCCGCGCAAGCCGCTGGCCGAGATCGCCGGCGCGCCGATGGTGGTGCACGTGGCGCGGCGCGCCGCCTTGTCGGGCGCGCAGCAGGTGGTGGTGGCGGCCGACGACCCGTCCATCGTCGACGCCTGCACCGCCCACGGCGTGCGCGCGCTGCTGACGCGCAGCGACCACGCCAGCGGCAGCGACCGCCTGGCCGAGGCCTGCCAAGCGCTGGGCCTGGACGGCGACGACGTGGTCGTCAACGTGCAAGGCGACGAGCCGCTGATCGAGCCCGCGCTGATCGCGCGCACCGCCGCCGCACTGGCCGAGCACGCCGACTGCGTGATGAGCACCGCCGCGCACGCGATCCATGACGAAGCCGAGTTCCGCAACCCCAACGTCGTGAAAGTGGTGCTGGATGCGCGCGGCCGCGCGCTGTACTTCAGCCGCGCGCCGATTCCGCATTGGCGCGATGCGCCCGCTGCCGCCGCCGTGCCCGCGGCGCCGCCGGCGCTGCGCCACATCGGCCTGTATGCCTATCGCGCGGCCTTTCTGCGCCGCTTCCCCATCCTCCCACCGGCGCCGCTGGAAAGCTGCGAGGCGCTGGAGCAGTTGCGCGTGCTGTGGCACGGCGAGCGCATCGCGGTGCACGTGACCGAGCAGGCGCCCGGCCCTGGCGTCGACACGCCGCAAGACCTGGAGCGCGTGCGCCGCCTGCTGGGCTGACAAGGCCCGCGGCAGCGTCAGGCTGCCGCAGGGAGCCCCATGCTATTCTCGGCTGGAGACAAGGCGACATCGCGCCCGTGCGGCTGCGCCGCCGACGAACCATCCCCGTTTTCGAGGACTCCATGAGACTGATCCTGTTGGGCGCGCCCGGCGCCGGCAAAGGCACGCAGGCGACGCAGATCTGCAAGAAGTACGGCATCCCGCAGATCTCCACCGGCGACATGCTGCGCGCCGCCGTCAAGGCCGGCACGCCGCTGGGCCAGGCGGCCAAGAAGGTGATGGACAGCGGCGGCTTGGTCAGCGACGACATCATCATCGGCCTGGTGAAGGAGCGCATCGCCCAAGCCGATTGCGCGGCGGGCTTCCTGTTCGACGGCTTCCCGCGCACCATCCCGCAGGCCGACGCGATGAAGGCGGCCGGCGTCAAGCTCGACGTGGTGCTGGAGATCGAGGTGCCCGACGAGGCCATCATCGAGCGCATGAGCGGCCGCCGCGCCCACCTGCCCTCGGGCCGCACCTACCACGTCAAGTTCAATCCACCCAAGGTCGAAGGCAAGGACGACGTGACCGGCGAGCCGCTGATCCAGCGCGACGACGACAAGGAAGAGACGGTGCGCAAGCGGCTGCAGGTCTACCAGCAGCAGACGCGGCCGCTGGTCGACTACTACGCCAAGTGGGCCGCCGCCGGCGACGCGCAAGCGCCGCGTTATGCGCGCATCAGCGGCACCGGCAGCGTCGACGAGATCACCCAGCGCGCCTTCGCGGCGCTGGCCTGAACCGGCAAGGACGCACGGGCATGGACATCGCAGGCAAGGTCTTCATCGTCACCGGCGGCGCCTCGGGCCTGGGCGAAGGCACGGCGCGCATGCTGGCGGCCAACGGCGGCAAGGTGGTGGTCGCCGACCTGCAACTCGAGCGCGGCGAGGCCGTCGCCCGCGAGATCGGCGGCGTCTTCGTCAAGTGCGACGTCAGCCAGGAGGCCGACGGCCAGGCCGCGGTGGCCGCGGCCACCGCGGCGGGCAAGCTGATGGGCCTGGTCAACTGCGCCGGCATCGCGCCCGCGGCCAAGACCGTCGGCAAGGACGGCGCGCACCCGCTGGCGCTGTACACCAAGACCATCATGGTCAACCTCGTGGGCAGCTTCAACATGATCCGCCTGGCCGCCGAGGCGATGTGCAAGAACCAGCCCGAGGCCACCGGCGAGCGCGGCGTGCTGATCAGCACGGCCAGCGTGGCCGCCTACGACGGCCAGATCGGCCAGGCCGCGTATTCCGCCAGCAAGGGCGGCGTGGTCGGCATGACGCTGCCGATCGCGCGCGACCTGGCGCGCAACGGCATCCGCAACATGACCATCGCGCCGGGCATCTTCGGTACGCCGATGCTCTTCGGCATGCCCAAGGACGTGCAGGATGCGCTGGCCGCCGGCGTGCCCTTCCCCAGCCGCCTGGGCACGCCGCAGGATTACGCCAAGCTCGTCAAGCACATCATCGAGAACGACATGCTCAACGGCGAGGTGATCCGGCTGGACGGGGCGATCCGGCTGGCGCCGAAGTAGGCGCAGGGCCGACGACTCGCCCACCTCGCCCGACACGGCCGCGCGGTGATGGCTGCGGCCTCTCCCGGTTGCAGACGCGGGAACGCTTCGTGCATCGCACGCCGCATCTTCAACCGGCGATCGGAGGCTTCCCATGCTGGACGAGGTCAGATCCTCTGGCGAAACCACCTTCTCCCACCTCAAGCCGCAGGACACCGTGTTCCGTGCCGACGGGCTGCGCAACTTCTTCCTGTACCGCGACCTGGGCATCGCCGAGGCCACCGGCGGCAAGGTCATCGCACAGTTGGTCATCGCCCGCAACGCACCGGAAAAAGGCACCGGCTGGCACCGTCATGAGGCGGACTTCCACATCGTCATCATGCTGCGCGGCTGGGCGCGCTTCATGTACGAGGACAAGGAGACCCTGGTCAGCGCCGGCGACTGCGTGCACCAGCGCCCGGGCATCCGCCACTACCTGTTCGACTATTCACCGGACATGGAATACCTTGAGATCGTCGGCCCGGCGAACTTCGGCACCGTCGACGTCGAGCCGGTATGCGAAGTGCCGGCCTCCAAGGGCTGGGGCGCGTAGCCGCTTCTTGAGGTGATCCGGCTTTGCTGGGCACCTTAATCCCCCGCGGGGGGGGGGCGGGCTGGGCGCGGCCCTGCCCTGGAGGCGCTCAGAACTCCATCTCGAGCTCGTCGATGTCCTCGGGCTCGAGCTTGGTCGCCTCGATCCACTCCTGCAACTCGGGCAGGGCCATGATGCGCTGGCAATAGGCGGCGCTGGCCGGATCGGTGATGCGTACGTCGTAAGTGTGCAGCCTCGTCACCACCGGCGCGTACATCGCGTCGGCCATGCCCCGCGCGCCGAACAGGTAGGGCCCGCCGTAGGTGGCCAGGCATTCCTGCCAGATCTCGAGCACGCGCTCGATATCGCTGCGCGCTCGGCTCCACACCTTGTAGCCGGGAAACCGCGTCTTCAGGTTCATCGGCAGCGCCGAGCGCAGCGAAACGAAGCCGGAATGCATCTCGCCGCATACCGCGCGGCAATGGGCGCGCGCCGTGCGCTCAGCCGGCAGCAGCCCCGCCCTGGGCTTGATCTCGTGCAGGTACTCGGCGATGGCCAGCGTGTCCCAGACCTTCACGCCCTGGTGACGCAGGCACGGCACCAGCATCGACGGCGCCAGCAGCAGCATTTCGGCACGCACGCCGGGGTCGTCCGGGCCCAGCACCACCTCCTCGAACTCCAGCGCCGCGAAGCGAGCCAACAGCCACCCGCGCAGGGACCACGACGAGTAGTTCTTGCTGCTGATGGTCAGGGTGGTCTTCGACATGGCGCGCTCCGCGATGCATTGCCGGCATCATCGCAAGCCACGTGCCAGCTTGGTGCATCGGCATGGTCCGTTCCTTGCCTTGAATGGGCAAGGACGACTGTTCGTCGAACCGATGCTCTATCACGCCTACCAACTGCACAACGATTGGCTCGGACCGCTGCAAAGTGCTGCGCAATGGACTGCGTCGGTGCTGAATCACCGGCTGTTCACGCCGGTGGCCACGCCGGCGACACGCCAATTGGCCGCCGCCTGCGAGGTGTTCTCCCGCCTGCGCCTGACGCACCAACGACCGCCCTTCGGCATCGACCGGGTCCAGGTGGGCGAGCGCCAGGTGCCGGTGCGCGAAGTGGCCGTGCAGCGCCGCCCTTTCGGCACGCTGCAGCGCTTCGTGCGCGACGACCTCTGTGACGCCGGCAGCGGCGTGCTCCCGAAGGTGCTGATCGTGGCGCCGCTGTCAGGCCACTTCGCCACGTTGCTGAACGACACCGCACGCACCATGCTCGCCGACCACGACGTGTACATCACCGACTGGCACAACGCGCGGGAAGTGCCGCTGGCCGAAGGCCGCTTCGGGCTGGACGAGTACGTCGAACACGTCATCGGCTTCATCGAACATCTGGGCCCGGGCACGCACCTGGTGGCCGTGTGCCAGCCCTGCGTGCCGACGCTGGCGGCGGTGGCGCTGATGGCGCAGCACCACCACGCGGCGCAGCCGCGCAGCATGACGCTGATGGCCGGCCCGATCGACTGCCGCATCAACCCGACCCAGGTCAACCACCTGGCCACCAGCAAGCCGATCGAATGGTTCGAGCACAATCTGATCAGCCGCGTGCCCTTGCGCTATCCGGGCGGCATGCGGCGCGTCTACCCCGGCTTCCTGCAGTTGAGTGCCTTCATGAGCATGAACCTGGAGCGGCACCAGCAGGCCTTCCGCGAGCTGTACCGGCAGTTGAAGGACGGGGAGCCGGACGGCGCCGAGCCCACCAAGCGCTTCTACGAAGAGTATTTCGCCGTCAATGACCTGCCGGCCGAGTTCTACCTGGAGACGGTGGCCCAGGTGTTCCAGGAGTTCAAGCTGGCCAGGGGTGAGCTCACGGTGCGTGGCGAACGGGTCGAGCCGGCGGCCATCCGCCGCACCGCGCTGTTCACGGTGGAAGGCGAGCGCGACGACATCTGCAGCATCGGCCAGACCGTGGCCGCGCACGACCTGTGCAGCGGCATCAGACCCTACATGAAGAGCCACCACGTGCAGATGGGCGTGGGACACTACGGCGTGTTCAGCGGCCGGCGCTGGCAGCAACAGATCTACCCGCGCGTGCGCGAGATGATCCACGAGATGCACTGAACACCGATGCCGGATCCGCGCCGGCTGGCGCCGAAGCGGCAGCGCGTCACGTCACCTGGACTACGCACCCATAGCCGGCCAGCGCGGCACCCGCCATCAGCAGGGTCAGCCGCTCCTCCATGGCCTGGGTTACCGTCATGCGATCGAACCGAACAATGACCACGCACTTCTGCGTGCAGGCGATCACCGCATCGGCGGGCCGCCCCTCAAGGAGGATCTGTACCTCCAGGCGCACCCAATCGGCATAGGGGGCAGCCTTCACAGGCTGCGCCCCTGCCACACCACCCGGCGTGCGGGTCCGCACCGGGCGGTTCGAGAGCTTGAGGTCAGGACAGTCTGGGTACACCCAGCCGATCGAAGTGTGCGGTGGTCAGCACGCTGTTGAGCAGCTTGGCACTGTTGCGCCACCAGCGTCGGCCATTGACCGCCACCTGCTTTGCAACGTCGTGCGTAGCCCCTCTGGCGCGCAGCTCACGGTAGATCACATCACCGCGCTTCCACAGCTTGAGCTGGATCGCCCTAAGGCGGTGGCGCAGCCACTCGTCCAGCTCGCGCCAGACCCGAGGCGTTTGCGCCAGCCCGAAGTACGCCTTCCAGCCCAGCAGGTAGGGCCTGAGCTTGTCCACCACTTGCTCCATGCCGCGCCCTCCCGAGCGGCGCGTGAGCTGCCGGATGCGGGCCTTGAAGTCGCCCAGTGCTTTGTCGGCCACTTTGCATTTCACCTCTCGGCCCCGCGCCACCCACAGCGCGTAGCCCAGGAACTTGCGCCCGAAGGCGCTGGCTACGGCGCTCTTGGCTTCGTTGACCTGCAGCTTGAGTCTGGCGTACAGCCTTCGCAGCAGCGCCATCACCCGCTGCCCGGCCTTGATGCTGCCCACGTAGACGTTGCAGTCGTCGGCGTAGCGCGCGAAGCTGTAGCCCCGCGCCTCCAACTCCTTGTCCACTTCGTCGAGCAGCACGTTGGCCAGCAGCGGGCTCAGCGGCCCGCCTTGCGGCGTGCCCTGATGGCGCTCGACCGCCACCCCGCCATCCATGATCCCGGCGTTCAGGTACGCACGGATCAGCCGGATGACTCCAGCGTCCTCGATGCGCCGTTGCAGCCGTCCCATCAGGATGTCGTGGTTGACCCGGTCGAAGAACTTGCTCAGGTCCACGTCCACCACCACGCGCTTGCCTGTCTGCACGTACGCCCGCGCGGCCTTGACCGCATCGTGCGCACGCCGTCCGGGCCGGAACCCGTGGCTGTGCTCGCTGAAGCTCGGGTCGATCAGCGGCTGCAGCACTTGTAGCAGCGCCTGCTGGATCAGCCGGTCCTGCACCGTAGGGATGCCCAACTCGCGCTGGCTCCCGTCGGGCTTTGGGATCATCACCCTGCGTACCGGCGCGGGCCGGCACGTTCCTGCCAGCAGCGCCTGGCGGATCGCCGGCCACTTCGTGCGCAGTTCCTGGGCGGTCTGCTCGATGTCGAGCCCGTCCACCCCAGCTGCGCCTTTGTTGGCCTTGACCCGCTTCCACGCCGCTTGCAGGTTCTTCCTCGTCAGCGCCTCCTCCAGCAAGGGACCAGCCCCCGCCTTCGGCCTTGCCGACCCTGTGCCCGGGTGCTCAGGGGGCGGGCCGCCGGCTTCGTCGCTGGCAGGATCACGCACGGCTTCACCGCGCGCTGCACCCGCCCGCCCGGTCGCTGCCGGCATCTGACGCATGGCCTTGGGCATCCCCATGTCTTCGGTCACTCGCTCTCGTTCGGCCCTTCGCCCTTTTGGTCCAGCCTCAGCGGCCCCCGACTCGGACTACTACGACCTCTGCTGACTTCTCGCTTGCGGCCGCAGCCGTCGCCCCTTCAGGCGCAAGGCGAGATCTCCCCGGGTAAGAACGCACTCCTTGGCTGCACAACCGCCGGATTTACGCCGCCTCGCATTGATCACCAGAGCTTTGCGGTTTCTTGCCCGCTCGCCCTGCTCGGCAGCGCCTTCTATGCCGGTTCTTGTCCATCGGCTCGCAGCTTCGCTCCACGCTTCCTCCCCACACTCGGTCGCCCTCGTGCAGTTGCGCTTCGCTTCATTCGCCGTGATCAACTTATGGCAGGACTTGCACCTCCAGGAGTGCGCCCGTGCCGGGCGCACAAAAAAAAGGGCCAGTATCACTGGCCCCTATTCCCTGCCGCCAATGATCCCCTGCACTGACAGAGGATCATCGCGTACAAGTTCCGTCAGAATCTGTACGAGGCACGTGCGTAGTACTTCCGACCAGTGGGATCAGAAAAGCGCGGGTCATAGTTAGCTTGGAAGACCTCGCCCTGGTTCGAATACGGCGGCTCGCGGTTGGTCAGGTTGTTGACGCCAAGCGTGATGCTGAGGTTCTTGATTCCCGTCCAAGTCAAGTAGGCATCAGCCGTTGCGTAGCTGCTGACGGTGTTGGACGGATCCTGATCGATATAACCGCTCTTGTAGTGTCCTACCAGACCCAAAGTCCAGCCGCTGATGTTCCAGGTGGCCACGGCCGCATGCTGCCAACGGAAGATCGGCCCGGCGCCTGAGTACACACCCACGTTCTGATTCCAAGGCCCACCCGCATAGTCCTGGTACTCGTACTTCGTCACGTAGGTGCTGTTCAGGCCCAGGTTCACACGGCCACTCTGGCCCAGGTCGAGGCGATATGCAAGACTCAAGTCCACGCCGTTAGTGCGCGTGCCCCCGAGATTCTGCTGCCGCAGATCGAGATACCCGCAGTCAGAGCCCGGGCACGAGAAGCCATCGATCGAAAGGTCACCCGACGCATTGCGCTTGATGTACTGCGCAAAAGTCGCCGGGTCGCCCAGCACCGTGTTCTCCGACAGCGCCGCGATGGTGTCACGCAGCTTGATCCACCAGAAGTCGACGCCAACCGACAGCGTAGGAATCGGCTCCAGCACGATGCCGAAACCGTAGTTCTTCGACTTTTCCGGATTCAGATTGGTGTTACCGCCCGTCAGGCGCTGGAACTGCACATTGCAGTTCAGTGACGTGGACTTGCCCGGAACGGCGGACTTGCCATCGGGGCAGTTCACTGGGTCACTGACCGTGCCGGTATTCGTATAAGCCTGAGATGCGTTCAACTCGTACAGCGACGGAGCGCGAAAACCCGTCGAATACGCTGCCCGCACCAGCACCTCCTTGGTCGGCTGGAAGCGCAGCGACACCTTGGGGTTGGTGGTATTGCCGAAATCGCTGTACTTGTCGTAGCGCCCCGCCACCGTCAGGTCCAACGATTTGAGCAACGGCAGGTTGAACTCGGCGTACAGCGCCGTCACGTCGCGCTTGCCTTCCGACAGCGAGGTCGGGTCGACACCCGTGCTGGACACCACCAATTCGGCGAACCCGGTATTGGCCGCCGAGCGGAAGTCCTCATGCCGACGCTCCAGGCCAACGGCCAGCGCTGCGCTACGGCCGGCACCGAACCAGTCCCCGAATTCGCGGCTGACCTTACCATCGACGGTGGTCACCTTCCCTCGATGGTTCTGCAACGTGCCGTTGGTCAGTGCATCCTGGATGAATGCCGTACCTGCCGCATCCTGCGGACCGAACGGGTTGATGATGCCGTTCAGCATGCCCTGCGTGATCTTGTTGCCGTCTGTGTAGCCGGTGATATCTTGGCGAATCTTGTTCTCGTTGTAGCTGGCGCCGACTTGGTAGTCCCAGCCGGCCACCACGCCATCCAGCTGGGCCACCAAGCGCTGCTGCTTGTTGTCACTAATATCGGTGCGCGAACCCCCATCCAATGCGCGCCACTTGACGATGACGAAGCCCGGTTGCAGTGCCACGCCAGGCCGCGGATTCATGTTGGCCACGGTGTAGTTCGGGTTCAGCGGGATGTTGGGCGTAAAGCCGCTGCCTGCGTTGCCAGGGTAGTACGGGTTGGCCGATCCGTCCGGGCGGAAGGGGTTCACATACAGGGTACCGTAGGGCACCGCCGCAATCCGGGTGGTGGTCTTGTTCTGAGTGCCAAACCACTCTAGCGACAGATTGTGGTCGTTACCGATACGCAGGTTGCCGCGCAACATGGCCGAGGTGCGATCGGCTTTGGGTGTGTAGTCGACGAAGCGCGAGGTGGCGATGTAGCACGACGTGCCATCGCCTGCGTCAACAAGGTAGGTGGGATTCGAGCAACTGGGCGCTGCGGGGTTGCCGGTGACGGAACCGTCCTGGTAGTAATTGGCCGGATACGGTGTCGGCGACAGACCGCCCGGGAAGCGCTCGTTAAAGGGACGCTGATCCCCGGCGATAGGGTCTTGCTTGTTGACGTCGATGAAGCCAAAGACGTTGAAACCCTGGGTGCTGAGATCCCCAAAGCCGAAACCCACGTTGGCGTTGGCACTGCGGCCGCCGCTGGACTGAGGCACATCGGCACCAACCGTGATGATGCCGCCGCGGAAATCCTTGCGAGTGATGAAGTTGATCACACCGCCGATGGCATCGGTACCGTACAGCGAAGAAGCGCCGTCGCGCAGCACTTCCACCCGTTCCAGCGCGGCGAACGGAATCATGTTCAGGTCAGGAGCAGAACCGTCGATCGCGTTGTTAGCGATGCGTCGGCCATTCAACAGCACCAGCGTCTTGCTGGCACCGATGCCGCGCAGATCGGCAAGCGCCGCACCGCCGGAACTCGAGCCAACCTGCTGGCTGGAGCCGGTCTGGATTTGTACGGCGCTGAGCGAGGCCATCACCTGCTCAACGGTGGTGATGCCCTGGCTCTTCAGCTCTTCCATCTTGACGATGGTGACCGGGAGAGCCGTTTCGGCGTCGATGCGCTTGATCGACGAGCCCGTGATCTCGATGCGCTGGGCATCCTGGGCCTGGGCCAAGCCAGCGCCCAATGCCAAGCTGCCGCCGAAGGCCAGCATCAACGCGCGGTTGAGTAGATTGGGTTTGAACATGCAGTTCGCTCCTGGGAAGGTGGTTGAAGGCCATTGCAGCGCCAGCCGGAACCTCACGAACCCCGGGATGCAGGCCGCCCACAATGCGTGACAAGCGTATTGCCGCTTTGTGGCCATACCGTAACCCATGCAGCGCTTGCACGGTACCCAAGGCAGTCCGCATGGACGCCGGCAACATGCGGAGCCCACGGCAAAAACATCAATTGAATCAGATGTTTACCGGAGGAATTGAAACTTTTGTCGCGATCGAGGACCGGCCACTTGCGGGGGGCCGAGTGTGCGCTCCTGACAACAGCTTTGCCGCAAACTGCGTTACAGAAAGCGGAAAAGCAGGCGAAGAACGGTCGGCAACGGACCGGTCTTCGCTCAATCCGGCGGACGCCTAGAACTTGTACTCGCCGACCAAGTACACCGTGCGCAGGAACATGTCCGCGTAGCGCGGGTCGTAGCCGACCTGGTGCCCCGACGAGTCGCGCAGCGTCAGGGGCGGCTTCTTGTTGGTCAGGTTCTTGACGCCCAGGCGCAGTTCCAGCGCCTTGTTGACGGTGTACACACCCTGCCAATCCAGCGTGTAGTAGTCCGGCACGTCCAGCGTGACGGTTTCGTTCTTGTTGGTCGTCAGGTTGCGGGCCGCCGTGGGCTTGTCCTTGTAGCCGTTGCGCCACTTCAGCGTCAGCGTGTTCGAGAACGGCCCGGTGTCCAGCGTCAGCGTGCCGCGCAGGATATTGCGGAATGCCACCTGGGCGTTCTCACCGTAGTGGTTCATGCTGTCGGTGAAGTCGTCCAGCGTACCGGCCCGGGTGTAGCTCGACTTGATCAGGTAGGTGCCCGAGGCGCCCATGGTCAAGCGGCCGGCCGCCGTCATCACGCGGCCCTGGATGTCCCAGTCGATGCCCTTGTAGATCGCCTGGCCGATGTTGGTCGAGGCGTTGATAAAGGTCCAGTACTCTTGCGGCTCGGCCGGCGTCTTGTACAGCATGAACAGGTCGGCGTAGCGCTGCGGGTCGGCGAAGGCCTGGTTCGGCTCGACACCGCTGACGGCGTCACGCAGCTTCACCTGCCAGTAGTCCAGGCCGACGCCAAAATTCGCCGTCGGCTCGAAGCGCACGCCCAGCGTGGCCTGCTTGGACTTTTCCGGCTTCAGCGCGGCGTTGCCCCCGATCATCGAGCTGTACTGGGCCTTGCCCGGCTTGCAATACTCAGTGCCGGGGAACGGGCAGTCGTAGCTCGCCGCCGTCACGCCGTTGGGCGTCAGCGGGCTGGCGATGTCCAGCATGTCGGGCGCCTTGAAGCCGGTGCCGTACGAAGCGCGGAACAGCAGCGACGGATTGAGCTGGAACCGCCCCGCCAGCTTGTAGGTAGTGGCGCTCATGCGCTCGCCGACCTTGGTGCCGTCGGAATCGATCGCGCCGACGATGTCGTGGCGCACCGAACCGGTCAGTTCCACACCCTTGACCACCGGCACCAGCAGCTCGGCGAAGGCGCCGGTGACGTCGCGCGCCATATCGTAGTGGGCGACCGGCGCGTAGTTGTAGATCTCGCCGGCCAGGGCGGCGGCCGACGGGTCGCGCTTGAAGCGGTAGTTGCGGAAGTCGCCGCCCACGCCCAGGCTCACCGCGCCGGCCGGCAGCTTGAACAGATCGCCCGACGCGCGGATGTCGATGCCCTTGAGCGTCGTCGACTCGTCGCGGATGTTGCCGTTGAAGATGGAGTTGGCGATGAGCTGCTGCGCCGCGGTCGTCTGCTGGCCGTAAGGCAGGAAGGGATCGAACTGCACCTTGGACACCATGTCGCGGAACTCGGCGTTCTTGAAGTAGCCGCCGACGTAGCGTTCGTCGATGGCGTTCTGCGACCAGGTGACGGCGCCGTTGAGCGACCAGCCGCCGCCGAGCTCGGCTTCGGCGCCCAGCACCAGGTGCTTCGAGTCGGTGACGGTGCGCGAGTCGCGCGTGCCGAAGTCGGACGCCCGGTACAGCGCGGTGACCGTGTTGACGTGCGCCGCCTGGTCGGGCGTCAGGTAGGGCAGCACGTAGGTGCTGTAGAAGCTGGAGCTGGTCGGGATGGCCACGGGCACCGGGTTGGGCGCGATGCGGGCCGTCAGGTCCAGGCGGCTGTAGGCCAGGTCGCTGAACAGCGACACCTTGTCGCTGACCTTGAACTGGCCGGTCAGGAACAGCGAATCGCGCGTGCTCTCGGGCACGATGTCGATGGTCTTGACGAAGTCGAACGCGCACATCTCGGTCACCGAAGTGGCCGACGCGGCGTTGTTCAGGCTGTAGAAGTTGTTCTCGGCGCACTCGCCGTTCTTCTTCTGATAGGGGTTGAACGAGTACGACGGCAGCGTCGTCGTCTCGCCCGTCAGGCGGCGGAAAGTCACCTGCGCGTTGGCGGGGATGGCCGAGGTGCTGGTGCGGTCGTAGATGTACGAGGTGCCGTTCTGCTCGAACGGGATGTAGGCGGTGGAGCCGAAGCTTCGGTCGGTAGCCTTCAGCGGCTTGAATTCGTCGCGGCGGTAGCTGCCCACCACGCTGAAGCGGTCGCGGTCGAGGTCGCCGAAGCCGTAGCTGATGCTGGCATTGGCCGACTTGCCGCCGCCCTCGGTCGGCACGTCGACGCGGGCGCTGATGGTGCCGCCGGTCTGGTGGCGCTTGAGCACGAAGTTGACGACGCCGGCGATGGCGTCCGAGCCGTACAGCGCCGAGGCGCCGTCGGTCAGCACCTCGATGCGCTCGATCGCGCTCATCGGGATGGCGTTGAGGTTGATGCGGCTGCCCGAGCCGCTCGGCGCGACGCGGCGGCCGTTGAGCAGTACCAGCGTGTACGACTCGCCGATGTCGTGGATGCTGGCGGTGACGATGCCGCCCGAGTTGCTGCCGATGGCGATGTCGGCGATCGTGAAGCCCTGCATCGCCGGCAGCTTCTGGATCACCTCGGCGACACTGGTCGCGCCCGTGCGCTGGATCTGCTCGGCGCTGATGATCTGCACCGGCAGCGCTCCTTCGCTGGCGATGCGCTTGATCGACGAGCCGGTGATCTCGATGCGCTCCGACGACTGCGCGAGCGAGGGCAGCGCCGCCAGCCCGAGCACGCCGCCGACCGCGACCATGACGGCCCGGGTGACAGGGGTTTTCTTGAACATCGGAAAGCTCCAGATGGAAGAGGTTGGGACCAGTACAGAGCCGTGGCCCGGCCTGAAGGCGACGCCCGTCAAGCCCGCGGGACCCCCGGCAGGTGAACCGATTGTCACCAAGCGGAAACGAACGCCAATCCAAGCCGGCCCCCCACGGCGCGGGTGCGATGGCCGGGCCAGGCACCTGCCGGCCGGTCGGCGCCGCGAAGATCTCTTAGCGTGACAAGTGCTTGGCACACTTTTTTCAAGTGGCGCGCACGCCGGCCGAGAGGGCTGCAGCCGGGCTAACCCGGAGCCGGTTTCTTCACACTACGTTGGACGGCAGCAACAGTTCAGCAAAACTGCGTCCAGTCCAAAGGGGCTTGTTCAAGCTAATCGTGGCACCGCTGCCAATAGGCTGCTGGTGCAGCTCGGCGCCTTGCGGATCTCGGACTGCCCATCACGCACAATGACCCGATGAAGCCTCGGCGCGCACCGTGGAAGACAGAATTTCCCGATGTGTTCATCGTCGCAGACGAATCAGCGGTCAAGCGTCATGCCGACTATCACGCCGGCAAGACGGGGGACGCCAGTGCGGCAGCCAGGCTCGTGCAGGCCATGGTGCCTGACGCCGCCATCGAGCGCGTGCGGGTGGCCCTGGCCGGGCACGCCCCGATCCTGGCGAGCGTGCATGCGGCCGAAGCGGAAGGCATCAACGCGATCCCCGAAGCCCTGGCCGATCTGCTGGCGCAACGGCTGTCGCTGCGGACCGACGACACGCTGGTGCAGATCAATGTCGTCAACCACACCGGCGCCGGCGGGTTCGATCGGCTGGCGCGTCAGGCGCTGTTCGCGGGTGATGTGGCGACGGGCGCCGAGTACTTCCTGGTGGACGACTTCATCGGACAGGGCGGCACATTGGCCAATCTGCGCGGGTTCGTCGAAATGGCGGGAGCCAAGGTCATCGGGGCGCTGGCTTTGACGGGCAAGCCCTTCTCCGCGAAAATCGCGCCTTCTGCCGAGCAATTGCAGGCACTACGGAGAAAGCATGGACAGCTCGAAGACTGGTGGCGCGAACACTTCGGCTTCGGGTTCGACGCGCTCACGCACTCCGAAGCCCGCTACCTCGAACGCACCGCGGATGCTCACACCATCCGAGATCGCGTCGTTGCGGCTCAACAAGCAGCAGACAGCGGCCACCGTCAAGGCGATCCTCAGTAAGGCGTAAGGCCGCAGAGCATTCAGCGTCGGGCTACCCAGGCAGTCGGTCGTCAGCCGGATCCAGCCGCGGCACCGCCGCCAACAGGCTGCGCGTGTAGCCGCTGACCGGCGCCGTCAGCACCTGCCCGGTCGGCCCCTGCTCGACGATCTGCCCCGCCTGCATCACCGCCACGCGGTCGGCGATGTACTCGACGACGCCGATGTTGTGGGTGATGAACAGGTAGGACACGCCCAGCTCGCGCTGCAGCTCGCGCAGCAGGTTCAGGATCTGCGCCTGCACCGAGACGTCCAGCGCCGAGGTGGGCTCGTCGCAGACGATCAGCTCGGGCTGCACGGCCAGCGCACGGGCGATCGCGATGCGCTGGCGCTGGCCGCCGGAGAACTCGTGCGGGTAGCGATCCAGCGCGTCGCGGCGCAGGCCCACCTGCTCCACCAGGCGCTCGATGCGGCCGCGGCGCTCGGCGGCGTCCAGGTCGGGCTGCAGCGCGGCCAGGCCTTCGTCCAGCAGCTCTTGCACGCGCATGCGCGGGTTCAGCGATGCGAACGGGTCCTGGAAGATGATCTGCACCTGCCGCCGCGCGGCCTGCAGCGCCGCGCCCTGCAACTCGAACAGGTCGGCGCCGTGCAGCAGCGCCCGGCCCTCGATGCGCGCCAGGCTGCGCAGCAACTGCACGATGGCCTTGCCGGTGGTGGTCTTGCCGCAGCCCGATTCGCCCACCAGCGCCAGCGTCTCGCCGCGGCCGACCTGGAACGACACGTCGCGCACCGCGTCGAACCAGCCCTTGGGCCGCTGCAGCACGCCGCCGCGGATCGCGAAGCGCACCGACAGGTTTTGCACGTCCAGCAGCGGCGTCGCGGCGGTGGCCGCAGCGGCGCCTTCGGCGGCGGGCGCGGCAGCAGGCACCGTCGCCGGCTCCAGCGGCCGCGCCGGCGGCGCGCCGGGCACGTACAGCAGGCAGCGCACCTCGTGGCCCAGCGGGCCGACGCCCACCAGCGGCGGCAGCGTGCTCGGGCAATGCGGCATCACCTGCGCGCAGCGCGGCGCGAAGCGGCAGCCGGCGAAGCTGTCGGACAGCGGCGGCACGGTGCCGGGGATGGCTTCCAGCGCCTGCTCGCGCCGGCCGGCGCCGGGCAGTGCGCGCAGCAGCGCGGCGGCGTACGGATGCTTGGGCGCGGCGAAGAAGTCGGCCGCCGCCGCCACCTCGACGATCTGGCCAGCGTACATCAGCGCCACGCGGTGCGCCATGCCGGCCACCACCGCGAGGTCGTGCGTGATCAGCAACAGGCCCATGCGGCGCTCGCGCTGCAGGTCCTTCAACAGATCGAGGATCTGCGCCTGGATCGTCACGTCCAGCGCCGTGGTCGGCTCGTCGGCGATCAGGAAGTCGGGCTCGGCGGCCAGCATCATCGCGATCATCACGCGCTGCTTCTGGCCGCCGCTCATGCGGAACGGGTACTCGTCGATGCGCCGCTCGGGCTCGGGGATGCCGACGCGGCGCAGCCACTCGATCGCGCGCTGGCGCGCCGCGGCGCCGCGCAGATCGGTATGCGCCTCGATCGCCTCGACGATCTGGTCGCCCACCCGCATCACCGGGTTCAGGCTGGTCGACGGCTCCTGGAAGATCATGCCCACGCGGCCGCCGCGCACGCGGCGCATCTGCGATTCGGGCAGCTCCAGCACGTCCTGGCCGGCCACCAGCAGCCGGCCCTGCGCGATGCGCCCGTTGTCGGGCAGCAGCCGCATCAGCGCCAGCGCCGTCATGCTCTTGCCGCAGCCGCTCTCGCCCACCAGCGCGAAGGTCTCGCCGCGCTCGATGGCGAGGCGCAGGCCGTCGATCGCGCGCACCACCGCGCTGTCGGTGTCCAGTTCGACCTTCAGGTCCTCGATGGCCAGCATGGCGTTTCCTCAGGCCTTGGCCGGTTTCTTCAGCAGCCGCGCGCGGAAGCTGCGCGCGCGCGGGTCGAAGGCGTCGCGCACGCCGTCGGCGAAGAGGTTGGCCGCCAGCACCAGCGTGACCATGAAGCCGAACGCGGCCGCGAAGCTCCACCACACCACCGGGTCGCGGCTCATCTCCACGCGCGCCAGGTTGATCATGCCGCCGAAGCTGTTCATCGACGGGTCGACGCCGACGCCGACATAACTCAGCACCGCCTCGTACAGGATCAGCGCCGAGAACTCCAGCACCGTGACGATCAGCATCAGGTGCGCGACGTTGGGAAAGATGTGGCGCCGCATGATGCGCGCCGGCCCGACGCCGAAGGCCTGCGCGGCCTGCACGTATTCCAGCTCGCGCAGCTTCATCGTCTCGCCGCGCAGCAGCCGGCACAAGCCCGCCCAGCCGGTGGCGCCCAGCACCACGCACAGCAAAAAGAGCTTGAGGTCCGCGCGCTCGGCGCCGGTCTCGAACAGATCGGGGTGCTTGTCGAGGAAGACCTGCACCATCAGCACGCAGGCGGCGATCAGCAACACGTTGGGCACCGAGCTGAGCACGGTGTAGAGGTACTGGATGACCTCGTCCACCCAGCCCTTGAAGTAGCCGGCCATGATGCCCAGCGTGACCGCCAGCGGCAGCGTGGCCAGCGTGGCCAGCGAGCCGATGACGAAGGCGGTGCGGATGCTCTTCAGCGCCTGGTACAGCACGTCGTTGCCGGTCTGGTCGGTGCCCAGCAGGTGGTAAGGGCCCGACAGCGCGGTGGCCGCGCCGGCCAGCAGCGCCAGCACCCACACGGCGCCCAGCAGCGCGTGCCAGGGCAGCAGGCCGTCGCGGCGCCAGACCGATTGCGCCGCATCACGCCAGGGCACGCGGCGCGCGCGCGCGATCAAGGCCAGCAGCGCGGCGCTGATGATCGCGGCCGCCAGCGCGCCGGCCAGCAGCCCGCCGGCGGTACGCGCCAGCAGGTCGCCCAGGTGCTCGGCCTCGGGGTTCTTCAGGTGCGCGCCGCCGAACTGCAGTCGCGGCGCGCGGCGCACGACCTGGCCGTTCTCGTCGAACGATTCCTTGGTCCAGCCGTAGGCGGCCAGCGGCTGCGAGTAGCTGGTCTCGCGCGAGCGCACCAGATCCCACAGCAGGGCATCCAGCACCGAGCGTGCGCGCGGGTCGTAGGCGCGCGCGTCGGCCGGCGCGCCGGGCGCCGGCGGCAGCAGCGGGCGGTAGTGCAGGCTGTCCAGCAGCGTCAGCCCCAGGCACAGCACGAGGATCAGCGACGAGGCCAGCGCCGCCGGGTCGCGGAAGACCTTCAGCCAGTTGGCTCGCAGGTTGGGCCGGCGCTGCACCAGGGCGCCGTAGCCCAGCAGCGCCGCGATCAGCAGCCAGACCGTGATGTCGGTCCACAGGAAGACGATCTTGGGCATGGCGACGGCGGGCTAGGCAAGGCGTACGCGCGGATCGGCCCAGGTGTAGGCGACGTCGATCAGCACGTAGGTGGCGATGTAGAGCAGCGAACCGATGAAGACCATGGTGCGCACGATGGCGAAGTCCTGCTTGCCGATGGCCTCGATCACGTAGGCGCCCAGGCCCGGCAGGCCGAAGAAGCTTTCGAACACCAGGCTGCCGAGGAAGACGTAGGGCAGGTACGAGCCGGCGCTGGTGATGATGGGGATCAGCGCGTTGCGCAGCACGTGGCGCGCCAGCACCGTCCATTCGGCCAAGCCCTTGGCGCGCGCAGTGCGCACGTAGTCCTTGCCGATCTCCTCCAGGAACATCGCGCGGTACAGCCGCGCCTCGCCGCCCAGCCGCGCCAGCAGCGACAGCGCGATCGGCAGCACCAGGAACTTCGCCGCGTCCAGCCCGCCGGCGTAGCCCGAGATCGGCGCCAGCTTGAGCACGCGCGAGAACAGGTACTGCCCGACGATGATGTAGAACAGCGCCGAGATCGACAGCATCACGACGCAGGCGACCACGCCCCAGAAGTCCAGCCGCGTGCCGCGCAGCATCACCAGCAGCAGCGCGAACGCGGTGCTGGCGATGACCTGCAGCACGAAGAGGGGCAGTGCCATCTGCAGGCTGACCTTCATGCGCGTGGCCACTTCCGAGCCGATGTCGCCGGCGCTCTCGCCGTCGGCGCGGCCGAACTTCAGCGCGAACAGGCTCGCCGAGCGCTCCCAGAAGATGGTCTCGGTGAGCTGCTCGCTGCCTTGCTTGGCCGGGTTGAAGTACAGCGGCTTGTCGTAGCCGCGCTCGCTCTTCCACTTCTCGATCGCGGCCTGGTTGATGCGCTTGCCGCCGAGGTTCAGCCGCGCCATGTCGTCGGGCGTGTTGACGGTGAAGAACAGGATGAAGGTGGCCAGGTTGACGCCGGCCAGGATCAGCACGCCATAGGCGATGCGGCGCAGGAGGTAGGCGAACACGGTTGCAGCGTCCTCAGGCCAGCACTTCGCCGCGGGCGTTCATGCGTTCCCGGCGGCGCAGCGTGCGCAGCGCCGCCCACACCAGTGCCGCGATGCCGGCCGCGATCAGCAGCAGCGGCCACCAGCGCGGCCGGTTCCAGGCCGCCAGCTTCTGCACCCGCTCGGCCGGGTCCAGCCGCAGGTAGCGGCCCTGGTCGCGCACCAGGATCGCCGGCTTGCTGTTGTAGACCCAGTGCTGGATCGACGCCGACGCGTGCGGGAAGAAGCCCATGGTCCAAGGCGCGTCCACCTGCGCGATGTGCACCAGCTCGTCCACCAGCTTCTGCTTCTGCGGCCCGTCGTCCAGGCTCTTCATCTGCAGGAACAGGCGGTCGTACTCGGGGTTGGCGTAGTTGGAGGTGTTCTCGCCGTCGTACTTGGTCTTGCCGTTGGGGCCGTACAGCAGGAACAGGAAGTTCTCGGCGTCGGGGTAGTCGGCGTTCCAGCCCAGCCAGAACACCTGGTACTTGCCCTTGCGCACCTTGTCCTGGAACTGGCTGTTGTCGGTGGCGCGCACCTCCAACTGCACGTCGATCTTGGCGAACTGGCGCACCACCCAGTCGATCTCGGGCCGGTTGCCGGGCGTCGGCGCGGCGTAGAAGTCGTAGTTCAGCACCAGCGGCTTGCCGGTCTTGGCATCGCGGCCGTTGGGGTAGCCGGCCTCGGCCAGCAGCTTCTTGGCTTCGTCGATCGAGCGGCGCACCACCTTGCCGTCCACCAGCTTGTGCGTGACCGGGTTGTGGTAGCCCGGCTGGTCCTCGCGCGAGCCGAAGATGCCCGGCGGCAGCGGGCTTTGCGCGGTGTCGCCCGCTTTCTTGGGGAAGATCTTGGAGTATTCCTCCCAGTCGATCGCGATCGACAGCGCCTGGCGCAGCTTGCGGTTCTTCTCGGCCTGCGCGGGAGAGTCGCCGTCGCCGACCACCGGGTCCAGCATGTTGAAGGCGATGAAGTAGCTGTTGACGTCGGAGCCGAGGTTGAGGCGAAAGCCCTTCTCGGTGTACTCGCGGCGCACCTCCTCGCTGTCCTGCATCGCCACCAGGTATTCCTTGCCCATGTCGGTGCGCTCGAACACCTCCACGTCGTAGTAGCCGTCGCGGAACTTGCCCTGGCGCGGCAGCCCCTCGCGCTCGACGGTGAGCACGATCTTGTCGATGAACGGCGTCTTCTTGCCGCAGTCGTCCAGCAGCCCGGCGGCCTTGTCGGCGGCCGAGCCTTCGCAGGGATAGGGCTCGCCGCGGTAGTTGGGGTTGCGCACCATCACGTGGCGGCGGTCCTGGATGAACTCGGTCTGCATGTAGGGGCCGGTGCCCACCGGCCAGCGGTCCAGCGTCATGCCGCGCTCGGCCATGCCGGGCTGGGCGTAGAAGGCGTCGGCCTCCCAGGGGATGGGCGCGGTGAAGGTCATCTGCATCCAGTAGCCCCACTGCGGGTACTTGCCCTTGATGCGCACGCGCAGCAGGTGCTTCTCGGGCGCGCTGGCGCCGGCCAGCGGCCAGCGGCGGAAGTCGAGGAAGGGCTTGTCCAGGTCGGCCGGATCCAGCCCCTGGCGCAGCTTGGCATCCTCCTGCTTCACCAGCACGCCGTAGTCCTGCAGCCCGACGATCATCTCGGAGAACAGGCCGAAGATCGGCGTCGTCACGCGCGTGGTGGCATGGCGCTTGAGCGCGTAGACGAAGTCCTCGGCCACCAGCTCGCGCGTGCCGCTGTGCTCGAAGTCGACCGGCGCACGCTGGGCGCCCAGCCAGCCGCGCGCGTGCTGCACGTCGGTGTGGTACAGGTACTTGCCGTCGGGCCCCTTGGCGAAGGCCGGATGCGGCTGGAACAGGATGCCCTTCTTGATCGGCACCTCGTAGACGCTCTCGGCCACCTGGTCGGCCGGCGCGTCGTCGGGCAGCGCCTGGCCGTTCTTGTCGACGAAGTGCGGCTTGACGACCTCGGCCGCGCTCTTGGGCACCAGCACGTAGGGACGCTTGAGGTAGTGGTAGCCGTAGGGCGGCTCGTAGATCTGGTAGGTGAAGGGCGTGTCGTTGGACCAGTACGACGCGGTCGGGTCCAGGTGGCGCGGCGACGACTCCTGCATCGCGGTGTAGAGCGTGTTCTCCGCGGCGGCGCCTTCGGGCCAGGGGTTGTTGTTGCAGCCGGCCAGCGTGGCCAGGCCCAGCACGATCAGGAACAGCGCGGCGCGCATGCGGTCTCCTTGCGCACGCCGGGTCCATCGGGTATCAACGACCGGGCAGCAGCGGACGGGATCAACGACAGCGCCCTCCGGCCCGGCGGCTGCTCGTGGCGGCCGCCGCGCTCGAGGGCGCTGCGCGGCATTCTAGAGCCAGTCAGTCGCCGCGCAGCGCGGCCCGCAACTGCTCGCCCAGTTGCGGGCGCGCGGCGAAGGGGTCGCTGGGGTTGCGCCGCTGCATCACGTCTTCCAGCCGCGTCTGCACGCTGGACAGCGCATGCGGGTGGCTGAAGACGTAGAAGCGGCACTCGGCCATCGCGTCGAAGACGAACTGCGCCACCTGCGCCGCGGTGACCTTGCCGCCGCTGATGGCCTTCTCGCCCATCGCCTGCGCGACCCTCTGGCTGCGCGTGAGCGGCGCCGCGTCGGTCAGCTCCGCGGGCCGGTTGCGGTGGCTGGTGTGGATGCCGGTGGGCACGAAGAACGGGCACAGCACGTGCGCGTGCACCTGGGACGTGACCAGCGTCAGGTCCTGGTGCAGCGTCTCGCTCAGCGCCACCACCGCGTGCTTGCTGGTGTTGTAGATGCCCATGGTGGGCGGGCAGGTCAGCCCGGCCATGCTGGCAGTGTTGACGACGTGGCCGCGCCACGCGGGGTCCTTGGCGGCCGCCGCCAGCATGAGCGGCGTGAACACGCGCACGCCGTGCACCACGCCCATCAGGTTGACGCCCAGCGTCCACTCCCAGTCCTTGAGCGAGTTCTCCCACACCAGCCCGCCGCTGCCGGTGACGCCGGCGTTGTTGAACACGAAGCTGGGCGTGCCGAAGCGTGCCAGCGTGGCCTCGGCCAGCGCCTCGATCTCGGCGGCCTTGCTGACGTCGGTGCGCCGCGCCAGCACCGCGGCGCCCAGGCCCTGGATCTCGCGCGACGCGGTGTCCAGCGCGTCGGCCTGCACGTCGGCCATCACGACCTTCATGCCCTGGCGGGCCGCGATGCGGCAGGCCTCCAGGCCGAAGCCCGAAGCCGCGCCGGTGATGACGGCGATGCCGCCCTGCAATGCGTTCATGCAGTTTGCTCCTTGATCTGGAAGCCCTGGCGCGGGAAGTGCACGTGCACCGTGCCCGCGCGTTCATCATGGCGGCGCAGCACCACCTCGTCGGCCGACAGGCCCACCAGCGTGCCGGCCACCGCATCGGTGGCGTAGTCGGTGGCGGCCACGGTCACCGCCTGGCCGGCCTGCCAGCCAAAGCCCGGCTGCACCACCGCCGGCTCGTGGCTGCGCGCGGCGGCCGACAGCGCCAGCGCATGCGGCGCGTCCATCTCCTCGTGCACGCCGTGGCCGATGGCCAGCATGCGCTCGAGCCAGGCCTTCAGCAACGGGTGCGGGTCGAACACCGACAGCAGCGGCGCGCGGCGGATGAACCACAGGCAGTGCGCGACCGCGAAGTCGGCGATGCTGGCTTGCTCGCCGAAGAGGAAAGGCCGGCCATCGGCCAAAGCGCCGGCCAGCGCGGCCAGGTGCCCCGGCAGCAGCGCGGTCGCGTCGCGCGTGCCCATGCGCCTGAAGCCGGCGGTCATCGCCGCGCGGTCGGCGCCGAAGGCCTTGATGCTGTCCGGCGGCTGGCCGGCCATCACCTGCGCCAGCGTCTCGGGCCGCAGCGTGAACGGGATGACGGTCCAGAACAGCGTGCCGTCGGCCCACTGCGCCAGCAACGGCGCCAGCGGCGCCGACGGCGGGAACAGCGTCGGCTGCGGCTGCAGCCGCTCGAGCACGCGCGCGATCAGCGCGGTGTCGCAATAGACGTCGGCGCCGATCTGCAGGTTGGGCGTGCGCCGGTAGCCGCCGGTCAGCGCCACCAGGTCGGGCTTGGGCATCACCGAGGGCACGGTGACCGAGCGCCAGGCGATGGCCTTGAAGCCCAGCATCAGCCGCACCTTCTCGGCGAAGGGCGAGCCGGCGTAGTGGTGCAGGATGGGGGTGGTGTCGTCCATGTCAGTACCGCCCGGCCGTTCCGAAGGTACTGACCGCCCCCTCGGGGGGCAGCGAACGAAGTGAGCGTGGCGGTTTCATTTCATGCGGTCCAGGGCATCGCGCGGGCCAGCACCGCGTCCAGGTCCAGCCCGGCCGGCAGCGCGCCGAACACGTCGCCCGGCTCGGCGATGCGGCCGGCGCAGAAGGCGTCGAACACCGCCTCGGGCGCCGAGCGCTGCAGCAGCGCGGCCTGCACCAGCAGCGCGACGTCGCGCGCCAGGCGGCGCGCCTCGGCCTCGCCGGTGGCGCCGTCCAGCCCCAGGCGCACGCGCTCGCCCAAGCCGCGCACGTCGTCGCGCGCGGCGCGAGCCTCGGCGGTCTCCTGCATCAGCGCGTCGGCCACCGCTCCGGTGCGCAAGGCGCGCAGCAGGTCCAGCGCCTGGATGTTGGCCGCGCCCTCCCAGATGCTGTTGACCGGCATCTCGCGGTAGATGCGGGCCATCACGCCTTCGCCGTTCTCCTCGACGTAGCCGTTGCCGCCCAGGCATTCCATCGCCTCCTGGCCGAAGGCGGCGCCGCGCTTGCAGATCCAGAACTTGGCGATCGGCGTCAGCACGCGGCGCAGCACGGCCTCGCGGCCGTCGGCGTCCTGGCCGTTCTCGCTGCGGTCGACCGCGCGCGCCAGGCGCAGCGCCAGCGCGGTGGCGGCCTCGCTTTCCAGCGCCAGGTCGGCCAGCACGTTCTTCATCATCGGCTGCTCGATCAGCCGCTTGCCGAAGGCCTTGCGCTGCGCGCCGTGGTGCAGCGCCAGCGACAGCGCCTGGCGCATCAGCCCGGCGGTGCCCAGGGCGCAATCGAGCCGCGTCATCGCGCCCATCGCCAGGATCTGCGGCACGCCGCGGCCGGGCTCGCCGACCAGCCACGCGGTGGCGCGGTCGAACTCCACCTCGCTGCTGGCGTTGGCCCGGTTGCCCAGCTTGTCCTTGAGGCGCTGGATCGCGATCGCGTTGACGCGGCCGTCGGGCAGCAGGCGCGGCAGGAAGTAGCAGCTCAGGCCCCCCTCGCCTTGCGCCAGCACCAGGAAGGCGTCGCACATCGGCGCCGAGAAGAACCACTTGTGGCCGGTGATCGCCACCCGCGTGCCCCAGGCGTCGTGGCCGTCGGCCTCGGCGCGCGTGGTGTTGGCGCGCACGTCGGAGCCGCCCTGCTTCTCGGTCATGCCCATGCCCAGCGTGACCGCGGTCTTGCGCGCCGCCGGCAGGAAGCGCGGGTCGTAGCGGGGGCTGGCGATCAGCGCGCCCCAGTCGGCCCAGATGCCGGCGTTGGCGCGCAGCGCCGGCGTCACCGCATAACTCATCGACACCGGGCACAGCACCGAGGGCTCGGCCTCGGTGAAGAGCATGAAGGCCGCCGCGCGCTCGACGTGGCCGCCCGGCCCTGCGGTCCACGGGCTGCCGTGCAAGCGGTGGCGCAGTGCGGCTTCCATCAGCGCGTGGTAGCTGGGGTGGAACTCCACCTGGTCGATGCGGCGGCCGAAGCGGTCGTGGCTGCGCAGCTCGGGCGCGTGCACGTTGGCCAGCCGCGCGTGCTGCTGCATCGCGGCGCTGCCGGCTTCCGAGCCCAGCGCCTGGAAGCGGGCCTCGAGCGCCTCGTCCAGCCCCGGGTGGTGCTGGCGCAGCGCGTCCTGCAGCGGACGGTTGATCGCGTAGAGGTTCAGGTCGACCAGCGGCGCGGCCTGGTTGGTGACGTCGTGCGTCGTGTTCATCGCGGACTCCAGAACATCTCCAGGTGCGGAATGCCGTCTTCCGGATAGGGCTCGCCGACGGCCTGGAAACCCAAGCCGCCGTAGAAGGCCTGCAGCCGGGCCTGCGCGCTGATGCGCACGCCCTGCCCCGGCCACGCGGCGCGGCAGCGCCGCAGGCCCTCGACCATCAGCGCGCGGCCCTGGCCCTGCCCTCGCAGCTCGGGCGCGGTGACCACGCGGCCGATCGACGGCTCGGCGTACTTGACGCCGGGATCGATGGCGCGCAGATAGGCGTGCAGCTCGCCGTCTTCACCACGCCCCAGCAGGTGCCAGGCGCGGCGGTCGGCCCCATCGGGGTCGAGGTAGGCGCATTGCTGCTCGACCGCGAAGACGCGGCCGCGCAGCGCCAGCGCGTCGTACAGGTCGTCGACGCCCAGCTCGGCGAAGCGTTGCCACTGCCAGCGCATGATCAGACCAGTTTCACCAGTTGCTTGCCGAAGTTCTTGCCCTGCAGCAGATCCAGGAAGGCCTGCGGCGCGTTCTCGATGCCCTGCGCGATGCTCTCGCGGTATTTCAGCTCGCCGGCCGCCACGCGCCGGGCCAGTTCCTGCAGCGCCGCGGGCCAGAGGTCGAGATGTTCGCTGACGATGAAGCCCTGCAACTTCAGCCGCGCCGTCAGCAGCAGCCGCGGCTGCATCATCGGCAGCGGCTGGCCGTCGTAGCCGGCGATCATCCCGCACAGCGCGATGCGGCCGAAGTCGTTCATGCTGAGCATCACCGCGTCGAGCACGGGGCCGCCGACATTCTCGAAATTGCCGTCGATGCCGCCCGGCGCCGCCTGCTTCAGCGCCGCCGCCAGCGCGGCCGCGTCGCGGTGCTGCTTGTGGTCGACGCAGGCGTCGAAGCCCAGCTCGTCGACGACGTAGGCGCATTTGTCGGGCCCGCCCGCGATGCCGACCACGCGGCAGCCGCGCGCCTTCGCCAACTGCCCGACGGCGCTGCCCACCGCGCCGCTGGCGGCGCTGACGACCACGGTCTCGCCGGGCTTGGGCGCGATGATCATCGTCAGCCCCACCCAGGCCGTGACGCCGGGCATGCCCACTGCGCCGAGGTAGGCCGAGAGCGGCACGCGCGCGGCGTCCACCTTGCGCAGCGCTGCCAGGCCGGGGCCTTGCACCACCGCGTACTGCTGCCAGCCGCCGGCGCCGACCACGTGGTCGCCGGGCGCGAAGCCGGGTGCGCGTGACTCCAGCACCTCGCCCACCGTGCCGCCCAGCATCACGGCGTCCACCGCCTGCGGCGCCGCGTAGCTCTTGCCCTCGTTCATGCGCATGCGCATGTAGGGGTCCAGGCTCAGGTAGTGCTGCCGCACCAGCACCTGGCCGTCGGCCAGCGCCGGCACCGGCGTCTCCACGAGACGGAAGTTGTCCAGCCCGGCGTGCACCGCGGGGCGCGAGGCCAGCAGCACCTGCTTGTTGATCAGTGCCATGCGCGTGCGCCTTTCGTCGGTCGTTGGAGATTCAGCCGCCACCATGGACAGCCGACACGCCGCCGTCCACCGCGAGAATCTGGCCAGTGATGTGCTTGCCCGCCGCGCTGGCGAACAGCAGCGTCGCGCCCTTCAAATCGTCATCGTCGCCGATGCGGCGCAGCGGCGCGGCCGCCGCCAGCTTGTCGGCGCCGTGCGTGGCCAGCGTGCCGCGCGTCATCTTGCTGGGGAAGAAGCCCGGCGCCACCGCATTGACGGTGATGCCGTGCTCGCCCCACTCGCCGGCCAGCGTGCGCGTGAAGTTGACCACCGCGCCCTTGCTGGTGCCGTAGGCGATGAACTCGACGTCCAGCGAGCCCGAGAGGCCGGCGATCGAGGCCACGTTGATGATGCGCCCATCCTTGCGCGGCAGCATGCTGGCGCGGCCCACCGCCTGGCTGAACAGGAAGATCGAGCGCACGTTCAGGTTCATCACCTTGTCCCAGGCGTCGAGCGGATAGTCCTCCATCGGAGCGCCCCAGGTGGCGCCGGCGTTGTTGACCAGGATGTCGATCCGGCCCAGGCGCTGCATCGCCTCGTCGACCACCTTCTGCACCTGCGCCGGGTCGGCGGCGTCGGCGGCCACCCAGCGCGCATCGATGCCCTTGGCCTGCAGCTCGGCCGCGGCTTCCTCCAGGTCGGCCGCCTTGCGCGAGCTGAGCAGCACGCGCGCGCCGGCTTCGCCCAGCGCCTCGGCCATCTGCAGGCCCAGCCCGCGCGAGCCGCCGGTGACCAGCGCGGTGCGGCCGCTGAGGTCGAAGAGTTTCTGGATCGGGGTGCTCATGGTTGGGAGATCTCCGTAGAAAGGGAATCAGAACCAGTCGTCCTGCATCTCGCGGCACACGCTCTCGCGGGCGGCGACCACGCCCAGCCACGCGTCGACGCGCGGCAGCTCGTAGGCGAAGAAGTAGCGCATCGCGGCGCGGCGGCCGGGGTCGGGCGAGGCCAGCGCCACGTCCAGCCACAGCCAGGCCAGCACCACGTGGCCGAAGGCCTGCAGGTAGGGCGTCGCGTTGGCCAGCGCCTCCTCGGGCACGCCGGTCGCCCAGGCCGCCTTGGTGGCCGCGCCCAGCTTCTGCAGCGCCGCGGCCAGTTCGGTCGCGCGTTGGGCGAATGCGCCGTCCTGCTGGGCCGCGCGCGCGATCGTCGCGTCGATGCGCGCGGCCAGCAGCTTGAGGCCGGCACCGCCGTTCATCACCACCTTGCGCCCCAGCAGGTCCAGCGCCTGGATGCCATGCGTGCCCTCGTGGATCATGTTGAGGCGCTGGTCGCGCCAGTATTGCTCGACGGGGAAGTCGCGCGTATAGCCGTAGCCGCCGTGCACCTGGATCGCCAGGCTGTTGGCCTCCAGGCACCATTCGCTGGGCCAGCTCTTGGCGATGGGCGTCAGCACCTCCAGCAGCAGCGCGGCCGCTTCAGCCGCGGCGGCGTCGCCGGTGTGCTGCTCGTCGACCAGGCGCGCGCAGTACAGCGCCAGCGCCAGGCCGCCCTCGCAATACGCCTTCTGCGCCAGCAGCATGCGCTTGACGTCGGCGTGCTGGACGATGGGCACCTGCGGCGCCGCGCTGTCCTTGCCGCCGGCGGTGATCGGCCGGCCTTGCGGGCGCGCGCGGGCGTAGTCCAGACTGGCCTCGTAGGCGGCCATGCCCAGCATCACCGCGCCCAGGCCGACGCCGATGCGCGCCTCGTTCATCATGTGGAACATGCAGCGCAGGCCGTCGCCGACCGCGCCCACGCGGTAGCCGATCGCCCCGGGGCCGCCGCGCACCGGGAACCTTCCTTCGCCGAAGTTCAGCAGCGTGTTGGTGGTGCCGCGGTAGCCCAGCTTGTGGTTCAAGCCGGCCAGCGCGACGTCGTTGCGCTCGCCGGTCAGGCGGCCGTCGATGCCGACGAGCTTCTTCGGCACGATGAACAGCGAGATGCCCTTGGTGCCCGGCAGCGGGCGCCCGTCGGGCCCGGGGATCTTGGCCAGCACGAGGTGCACGATGTTCTCGGTGATCTCGTGCTCGCCGCCCGAGATCCACATCTTGCTGCCGCGCAGCCGGTAGCGCGGGCCGAACGGGTCGGCCTCGAAGTCGGCGCCGTCGGGCAGCGCGCGCGTGGCCACGTCGGACAGCGAGGAGCCGGCCTGCGGCTCGCTCAGGCACATGGTGCCGAACCAGCGGCCGCTGAAGAGGGTGCGCGCGAACACCTCGCGCTGCGCGGCCGTGCCGTGCGCCATCAGCAGGTTGGCGTTGCCGCTGGTCAGCATCGCGTAGCCGCCCATCGCGACGCTGGCCTTGCTGAAGAAGGCGTTGGCGGCCATCTCGATCACGCAGGGGAGCTGCAGGCCGCCGACGCTTTCGTCCTGCGCCGCGGCCAGCATGCCCGATTCGACGTAGGCCCCCAGCGCCGCGTGCGTGGCCGACGGCAGGTGCACGCGCTCGCCGTCGAAGCGCGGCTCCTCGGTGTCGGCCAGGCGGTTGAAGGGCGCGAACTTCTCGCGCGCGATGCGCTCGCAGGTGTCCAGCACGCCGGCGAAGGTCTCGGCCGAATGAGCCGCGAAGCGCTCGCGCCGCAGCAGCGCGTGCACGGCCAGCCAGTCGTTGAGCAGGAAGTCCAGGGTCTTGCGCATGGCGTGGCCGCTAACTCGGTTTTTCGGCGGCGGCAGGCGCGACGCCGGTGTGAGGCAGATGGCGCCGTGCCGGGTTCAGGTCGTGGCTCATGCCAGTTTGAAATGCTGCAAGGCCGCCCGCGCGACGGGCTCGCCCCACTCCTGCACGAAGTGGCCGGCCTCGGCGATGCACATCGGCTCGGGGCAGCCGCGGATCTGGCGCTGCAGCGAGCGCATCGGCGCCTCACCGAGCACCGGGTCGGCCAGGCCGATGGCCATGAAGCTGTCGCCGGTCCAGCGCTCGCGCCAGAACGCCGCCGCCTCGCGGCTGAGCGCGGCGCCGGGTGCGTCGTCGCGGTCGGGCACCAGGTTCGGAAAGGCGCGCACGCCGGCCTTGTGGCGCGCGTCGGGGAACGGCGCGTCGTAGGCCGCGGCCTCGGCGTCGCTCATGCCGGGGCAGGCGCGCTTGAGCATGCGCCCCACGGCCAGGTCGGGCTGGCTGTTGTTGTAGGCCCGCCATTGGCGGAAGCCCTCGGTCACGGTGCCGGTGCCCAGGCCGGTGTTCATCACCAGCAGTCGCGTGAAGCGTTGGGGCAGCGCGGGCGGCAGGGTCAGCCCGATCAGGCCGCCCCAGTCCTGGCAGACCAGCAGCACCTCGCTCAGGTCCAGCGTCTCGACCAAATGCAGCATCGCCGCGCGGTGGCGCTCGAAGCCGTACCAGCCGTCGTCGGCCGGCTTGTCGCTGCGGCCGAAGCCGAAGAAATCGGGCGCCACCACGCGCAGCCCGGCGGCGCCGAACACCGGGATCATCTTGCGGTAGAGGTAGGCCCAGCTCGGCTCGCCGTGCAGGCACAGCGCGGTGACGGCAGCGTCGCGCGGGCCTTCGTCGACGTAGTGCATGCGCAGCCCGTCGTGCTGCAGGTACCACGGCGCGTAGGGCCAGCCGGGCAGGCCGGCAAAGCGCGCGTCGGGCGTGCGCAGCACGTCCACGGTCATCAGGCAACCTCCGCGCTGACGCGCTCCGGCGTGAGCGCTTTGGAGCGGCCATGCGCGCTCACAGCACCTCGAAGACGCCGGCCGCGCCCATGCCGCCGCCGATGCACATGGTCACGCAGACCTTCTTGGCGCCGCGGCGCTTGCCTTCGATCAGCGCGTGCCCGGTCAGGCGCTGGCCGCTCATGCCGTAGGGGTGGCCGATCGCGATCGCGCCGCCGTTGACGTTGAGCCGGTCCATCGGGATCCCCAGCTGGTCGGCGCAATACAGCACCTGTACCGCGAAGGCCTCGTTCAGTTCCCAGAGGTCGATGTCGCCGACCTTCAGGCCCAGGCGCTGCAGCACCTTGGGCACCGCGAACACCGGGCCGATGCCCATCTCGTCGGGCTCGCAGCCGGCGACGGCGAAGCCCAGGAAGCGGCCCAGGGGCTTCAGGCCCTTCTTCTCGGCATAGGCTTCGTCAACCACCACGCAGGCGCCGGCGCCGTCGCTGAACTGGCTGGCGTTGCCCGCCGTCACCACGCCGCCGGGCATGGCGGAGCGGATGTCCTTGATGCCCTCGTAGGTGGTGCCGGGGCGCAGGCCTTCATCGACGCTGACCGTCACCTCCTTGCTGCGCAGGCCCAGCACCGGGTCGGCGACGCCGGCGATGGTGGTCACCGGCACGATCTCGTCCTTGAACAAGCCCTGCTCCTGCGCGGCGCAGGCCTTCTGCTGGCTTTCGGCGCCGTAGCGGTCCATGCGCTCCTTGGGCACGCCGTAGCGCTTGGCCACGGTCTCGGCGGTCTGCAGCATGGGCCAGTAGATCTCGGGCTTGTGCTCCTTGAGCCAGGCGTCCTGGAACATGTGCATGTTCATCTCCTGCTGCACGCAGGAGATGCTCTCCACGCCGCCGGCGACGTAGACCTCGCCTTCGCCGCCGGCGATGCGCTGCGCGGCCATCGCGATGGTCTGCAGCCCGCTGCTGCAGAAGCGGTTGACGGTGGCGGCACTCACCGTCACCGGCAGCCCGGCGCGCAGCGCGGCCTGGCGGGCGATGTTCCAGCCGGTGGCGCCCTCGGGGTTGGCGCAGCCCATCAGCACGTCTTCCACCGCGCCGGGGTCGATGCCGGCACGCTGCACCGCGGCGGCGATGGCCGCGCCGCCCAGCGTGGCGCCGTGCGTCATGTTGAAGCCTCCCTTCCAGCTCTTGGCCAGGGGGGTGCGGGCGGTGGACACGATCAGGGCTCGGCTCATGGTGGCGTTTCTCCGGCGGGGGTCGGGCCTGCGGCAAGCTGCAGCAGGCGGTGATAGAAGCGGACGGCCTCGGGCAGCTGGGCCACCGCGATGCGTTCGTCGGTGCCGTGCAGCCGGGGCAGGTCCTCGGGCTTGAAGCGGATGGGCATGAAGCGGTAGACCTGCTCGGCCACCGCCTCGAAGTGGCGCGAATCGGTGCCCTGCAGCGTGAGGCCCGGCGCGACGATGGCCTCGGGGTAGATCTCGCGGATCGCGCGCTCGATCGTGCGGTAGGCCGGCACGTCCACCGCGGACAGGCGCGAGGCCGGGAACGCGGTGCCGATGGGTGCGACCTCGATGCCGTCGTCGGCGACCGCGTGCTTGACGTGGGCGATGATGGTCTCGACCGTGTCGCCGGGCAGGATGCGGAAATTGACCAGCGCGTCGGCACTGCCCGGCAGCACGTTCTCCTTGTTGCCGGCGTTGAGCACCGTCATCGCGGTGGTGGTGCGCAGCATCGCGTTGGTGGCCGCGCCTTTCGCCAGCATGCCTTCGACCACCGGGCGCAGCAGCCACAGGTTGGACATCGCCAGCCGCTGGCCGAAGGGCAGCTCGGGCGCGATGGCCTGGAACAGCTCGGCCGCCGCGCCCTGGATGCCGCCGGGCATCGGCGCACGGTCCAGCCGCGCCAGCGCCGCCGAGAGCCGCCCGATCGCGCTGGTGGCCGGCTGCGTGGGCGGCATCGACGAATGCCCCGGCGCCGCGCTGGCGCTGATCTTCAGCGTCACCGAGCCTTTCTCGCCGAGGCCGATCAGCGCGATCGGCTGGGCCACGCCGGGCAGGATGCCTTCGGTGACGGCCATGCCTTCGTCGAGCACGAACGCGAGCTTCAGGCCGCGCTGCTTGAAGCGCTGCACCACCTGCGCTGCGCCCTGGGCGCCGCCCACTTCCTCGTCGTGGCCGAAGATCAGGTAGACGTCGCACTGCGGCTGGAAGCCGGCGGCCAGCAGCGCCTCCGCCGCTTCGAGCTGCGTGATGACGTTGGCCTTGTCGTCCAGCGCGCCGCGGCCCCAGACGTAGCCGCCGTCGATGCGGCCTTCGAACGGCGGCTGCTTCCACAGGCCTTCGGTGCCCGGCGCGATCGGCACCACGTCCTGGTGCGCCAGCAGCGCCACCGGCGGCAGCTTGGCGTCGCGCCCGGGCCAGCGGTAGACGAGGGTGTGCGCGCCGACGCGCTCCAGCGCCAGCGCCGCGTGCACCTTGGGGTAGCGCGCGCGCAGGTGGGCTTGCAGCTGCTCGAAGGCCTGCGCGCTGCCGGCCGGGTCCAGCAGCCCGCTGACGGTGCGCGAGCGCAGCGCGGCGGCCAGCGACTGCGCCACCGCGTCGGCATCCACCGCCAGCGGCGGCAGCGGCGCGAAGCTGCGCTGGCGCGAGCCCTGGCGCAGCGTGTTGCCCACCAGCACCACGGCCAGCAGCAGCACCAGGGCCAGCAGACCGAGGACGAGGCGCTTGATCATCGCGGCGTGCCGATCGCTTAAGTGAAGGTCTTGCCTTCGGCCGCCAGCCGCGCCAGCAGCGGCGCCGGCTGCCAGAAAGCGGCGTCGTCATGCGGGTTGCGCGCGAAGCGCTTGCAAGCCTGCACGACGTTGAACAAGCCCACCTGGTCGGCATAGCACATGGGCCCGCCGCGCCACAGCGGGAAGCCGTAGCCGGTGAGGTAGACCATGTCGATGTCGCTGGCCTTGCTGGCAATGCCTTCCTCGAGGATGTGCGCCGCCTCGTTGACGAGGCTGAAGACCAGGCGCTGCACGATCTCCTCGTCGCCGATCTTGCGCGGCTGCGTCATGCCGATCGCGGCGCGGTGCTTCTCCAGCAGCTCGGCCACCACCGGCGACGGAATCGCGTCGCGCTTGCCCGGCTGGTAGTCGTACCAGCCGGCGCCCGTCTTCTGGCCGAAGCGGCCCAGCTCGCACAGCCGGTCGGCGCTGGCGCTGTACTTCATGTCCGGATGATCGACCGCGCGGCGCTTGCGGATCGCCCAGCCGATGTCGTTGCCCGCGAGGTCGCCCATGCGGAACGGCCCCATCGCGAAGCCGAACTTCTCGATCGCCTTGTCCACCTGCTGCGGCGATGCGCCTTCGTCCAGCAGGAAGCCGGCCTGGCGGCTGTACTGCTCGATCATGCGGTTGCCGATGAAGCCGTCGCAGACGCCCGAGACCACCGCGGTCTTCCTGATCTTCTTGGCCAGCGCCATCACGGTGGCCAGCGCGTCCTTGGCGGTCTTCTCGCCGCGCACCACCTCCAGCAGCTTCATCACGTTGGCCGGGCTGAAGAAGTGGGTGCCGATCACGTCCTGCGGGCGCTGGGTGAACGCGGCGATCTGGTTGACGTCCAGCGTGCTGGTGTTGCTGGCCAGGATCGCGCCGGGCTTCATCACCTCGTCCAGCTTGCGAAAGACCTTCTCCTTGACGCCCATCTCCTCGAACACGGCCTCGATCACGAGGTCGGCATTGCGGATGTCGTCATAGCTCAGCGTGGTCTTCAGCAAGGCCATGCGCTGCTCGCACTTGTCGCTTTTCAGCTTGCCCTTCTTGACCTGCGCCTCGTAGTTCTTGCGGATCGTCGCGACGCCGCGCTCCAGCGCCTCGGGCTTCATCTCCAGCACCGTCACCGGGATGCCGGCGTTGAGGAAGTTCATCGTGATGCCGCCGCCCATGGTGCCGGCGCCGATCACGGCCACCGACTCGATCTTGCGCTGCGGCGTGTCCTCCGGTACGTCGGGGATCTTGGACGCGGCGCGCTCGCCGAAGAAGGCGTGGCGCAGCGCCTTGCTTTCGGGCGTGACCATCAGGTTCCAGAAGGTGGCCAGCTCGTAGGCCAGGCCTTCGTCGAAGGTCCTGGCCTTCAGCGACTGCTCCACGCAGTCCACGCACTTGGCCGGCGCCGGGAAGTTCCTGGCCATCGCCTTGACGGTGTTGCGCGCGAACTGGAAGTAGCCGTCGGGATTCGGGTGCGTCGCCTTCAGGTTGCGCACCAGCGGCAGCGGTCGCGCGTCGGCCTTGGCCTCGGCAAACGCCAGCGCGGCGGCGACGACCTCGCCCTCCGCCATCTGGTCGATCAGCTTCTGCCCCGGCAGCGCGGCCAGCACCTCGCTCTTCACCGGCTCGCCGCTGACGATCATGTTCAGCGCCGTCTCGACGCCCAGCACGCGCGGCAGCCGCTGCGTGCCGCCGGCGCCGGGCACGAGGCCGATCTTCACCTCGGGCAGCGCGATCTGCGCGCCAGGCGCGGCCACGCGGTAGTGGCAGCCCAGCGCCAGCTCCAAGCCGCCGCCCATCACCACGCTGTGCAGCGCGGCCACTACGGGTTTGGGCATGCCCTCGAGCTGCTTGATCAGCGACAGCAGGTTGGGCTCGGCGCCGGCCTTGGGCGAGCCGAACTCCTTGATGTCGGCACCGCCGGAGAAGGCACGGCCGGCGCCGGTGATCACCACCGCCTTCACCGCGGGGTCGGCCGCCGCGCGGTCCAGCCCCTCGGCGATGCCCACCCGCGTGGCATGGCCCAGGCCGTTGACCGGCGGGTTGTTCATCGTGATCAGGGCCACGCCGCCGCGGACCTCGTAGCTCGCGCTCATCGCGTCTCCTCAAGCGAAATAGAACGATCGTTCGATTCTAGACAGCGGCGCGCCAAGCCCTGTCTCAGCGGTGACAGCCCTGCCCCCGCAGCCTGCCTCGACGTCCGGGCCTGTAGAGTAATCTCGATATTCAGCCAAAAAAAAGGGAGACACGATGCGCACACAAGGGCTGCTGGCCAGCCTGGGCCTTAGCGCGCTGCTGGCCGCCTGCGGCGGCGGCGGCGGTGGCGGCGGCGGCAACCCGCCGGCAACGTCGCTGCCAAGCACCGTCGCCATCACCGGCACTGCCAGTGCCAGCGCCGAGCCGGGCCAGGCCGTCGGCTTCGGCACCGACCTGGCATCGACCGCCGGCCTCGGCTTCGCATGGACCTTCGGCGACGGCAGCAGCGCCAGCGATGCCGCACCGGAACATCGCTATGCCCGCCCCGGCCAATACGAGGTGCGGCTGACGGTCAGCAATGCGGCCGGCGAACAGCGCAGCAGCAGCACCGTGGTCACCGTGGTGCGCTGCGCCGGTGCCGCGGCCGGCGGCTGGTGCCGGCAGGCGCCGGGCTACGAACAGCCGCTGCTCAACGACCTGCGCTTTGCCACGGCCAGCGTCGGCTACGCCGCCGGCGAGTTCGGCAGCGTGCTGAAGACCGAGGACGGCGGCCGCAGCTGGCGCGCGGTGGACCTGCCGCAGCCCGTCACCGTGCGGCAGATGGCCGTGGCCGATGCCGGCCGCGTGTGGCTGCTGGGCACCGACCGGCGCAGCCTGTGGACCAGCGGCGACGGCGGCGCCACCTGGGCCGGCATCGGCAGCCTGCCGGCCGGCCGCGTGGCGCGCATCGATGCCAGCCGCCAGGGCTGGCTGCTGGCGACCTACCTGCCGGAAGGTGGCAGCCCGCGCGGCGCCATCAGCGGCGACAACGGCCAATCCTGGCGCACCGTCGAAGCGCCGCAGCAGTTGGAGCGCGACGGCACCTTGTGGGCCTGCAGCAGCGCCAGCGCGAGCTGCCGCATGCGCTCGCGCGACGCCGGCACCAGCTTCGAGCGCGATGACGGCGGCTTGTCGGCAACCGAGGCGCTGGCCTCCGGCATCGGCTTCGGCGCCGACGGCTACGCCTGGCAGTACACGGGCGCCGGCACGGTGCGGCTGCGGCGCGGCGATGCGCAGGCCTGGGAGACGCTGGCGGTGGCGCCGCTGCCCGGCGCCGGCCGTGCGCTGCACAACCTGCATGCGGACGGCCGGGGCACCTGGCTGTGGACCCGTGCCGGCTTCGGCTTCGACGACCCGGCCTATCGGTTCCATTGGCAATCGCCGTCGGCGCCGGGCAGCTGGCACGAAGCGGTACTGCCCGACGCCACGCGGCCGGGCCTGCTGGCGCTGGACGCCGTGAACCCGGGCCAGACGACGCCCAAGCCGCCGGACAGCGGCTTCGCCGACGGCCGCACGCTCTTCGTGCGCCACGGCGGCGCCAGCGAGGGCGCGCTCAGCACCGATGGCGGCCAGAACTGGAAGCCGGTGCCGGCCGTGGCCGCCGAAAACCAGCGGCTGCAGGCCCACTGGGCGCTGAGCGGCACCGGCGCTGCACCGGACGCCAGCCTGCAGCCGGCCCTGACGCGCCTGGAACGCGACGCCGGCGGCGGCCTGCTGTTGACGCTGGGGCGCTGGAGCGACTTCGCGCTGGACCTGCCGCGGCCGACCGTGCGCCACCGTTCCACCGACGACGGCGGCAGCTGGCAGCCGGCACCGGCGGGCAGCCCGCCCGCGTTCACCGTCACCGCCATCGTGATGCTGGACGGCCAGCGCGGCCTGGCCAGCACCGATGCCGCCGACACCTGGCTGCAGACCGGCAACGGCGGCCGCAGCTGGACGGCCGGCCCGCCGTTGCCGCACAGCGGCCGTGTCAGGACGCTGCACTTGGTCTCGTCCACCCATGGCTTTGCGCTGCAGGGCAACCGGCTGATCACGACGGCCGACGGCGGCCGCAGCTGGGCCGCAGCGCCGGCCGCCACGGCGGCGCAGGGCAAGCTGCGCTTCGTGCAGTTTCTCGACGCCGACCGCGGCCACGCCTCGTTCGAGGTGGACGGCAGCTGTGATCTGCCGGGCAGCCTCTGGCAGCCCGCGCCGCCGCCGGAGCCAGGCGTCTGCGTGCGCCTGTTTCGCACCACGAACGCCGGCGCCTCGTGGCAGCCGGTGGGAGACCCCTGGGCCGAGCGCCCCGACGGGCCGCCGGTGCAGTTCAGCTTCGTCAGCGCGACACAAGCGCTGCGGGGCGGACTCGACACGCTGCAGCTCAGCACCGACGGCGGCGCGACGTGGCGCGCCAGCAGCGGCGTGCCGGCCGACTTCCGCGGCGCCCGCGTGCTGCGCCAGCAAGGCAGCAGCAGCCTGTTGTGGGCAATGGATGCGCGACGCCTGCTGCGCAGCGGCAACGGCGGCCTGGACTGGGAACGCATCGACCCGCCCGCGAACCTGCGCTACCGGTACGACCCCGAGTACACCGGCCCTTACCCGTGGGCCGGCTATTGGGCCTTGCCGCTGCGCGACCTCCAGTTCGTCGATGCGCGCAACGGCTGGCTCGCCGGCGACGACGGCCTGCTGCTGGCGATACGCCTGCAGGCCGATGGCACGGTGAGCTGGCCGCAGCAAGCCGCCGACCTGGGCTTGTCGTGGCGCAGCGTGGCGGCGGTGCCCGGGCAAGGGGTCTGGGTGGCGGGCGAACGCGGCAGCATCCTGCACCGCAGCGCCGCACCATGACTCCGGGCGGCCGTCGGGGCCTCCGCACATTCGGTATGCTGCCGCGCATGACGCGCGAGCAGACCCCGCCCCACGCCCACGACGACCCGCGCTACGAGGTGCGGCACAGCGACGCCGACTGGCGCGCCCGGCTGGACCCGATGCAGTACCAGGTGGCGCGCCACGCGGCCACCGAGCGCGCCTTCACCGGCAGATACTGGGACCACTGGGACCCGGGCCGCTACCACTGCGTGGGCTGCGGCACGCCGCTGTTCGAATCGGCCACCAAGTTCGATGCCGGCTGCGGCTGGCCCAGCTATTGGGCGCCGGTCAATGCCGAGGTGATCGAGGAAGTGCGCGACGCCAGCCACGGCATGGTGCGCGTGGAGGTGCGCTGCAAGCGCTGCGGCTCGCACCTGGGGCACGTGTTCCCCGACGGGCCGCAGCCCACCGGCGAGCGCTATTGCATCAACTCGGCCGCGATCGGCTTCGAGCCCTCCTCCTCGCCGGCCGACAAGGCATGAAGCTGCTGTTCGACTTCCTGCCGATCATCCTGTTCTTCGGCACCTTCAAGTTCGCCGAATCGAACAAGGACTGGGCAGCCGACTTCGCCAGCCGCCACCTGGGCAGCCTCGTCGCCGGCGGCAGCGTGGCGCCGGCGCAGGCGCCGGTGCTGCTGGCCACCGTGGTGGTGATCCTGGCGACGCTGGCGCAGGTGGTCTGGCTCAAGGCCCGGCGGCGCAAGGTCGACGCGATGCTGTGGGTCAGCCTCGCGCTGGTGGTGGTGCTGGGCGGCGCCACGATCTACTTCCAGAGCGAGACCTTCATCAAGTGGAAGCCCAGCGCGCTGTACTGGGCGATGGGGCTGGCGCTGTGGCTGGCGCCGCTGGTCAGCGGCAAGAACCTGCTGAAGCTGCTGCTGGGCGAGCAGTTGCAGTTGCCGCCGCGCATCTGGCACCGGCTCAACTTCGCGTGGATCGCGTTCTTCGCACTGATGGGCGTGCTCAACCTGTGGGTGGCCTACAGCTTCAGCACCGACGCCTGGGTCAACTTCAAGCTCTTCGGCGGCATCGGGCTGATGCTGCTGTTCACGCTGGCCCAAGGGCTGGTGCTGGCGCGCTACCTGGAAGAGCCGGAGCCGCCATCGGGTGCGCAGCCGGTGGAGGAAACGAAATGACCGCGGTCGCCGCCGCGATCGAAGCCGTGCTGCGGCAGCGCCTGCAGCCCGATTCCATCCAGTTGCGCGACGACGGCCACCAGCACATCGGCCACCCCGGCGCGCGCGAAGGCGGGCACTTCGCGGTGCGCATCGTCGCGCCCTGCTTCGCCGGGCGCAGCAAGCTGGCGCGGCACCGCCTCGTGTATGATGCCCTGGGCCCGTTGAAGGCACGAGGCATCCATGCCTTGAGCATCGAGGCCCTGGCGCCCGGCGAATCCTGAAGACGTCTCCTGCCGGAACCCCAGCGCCCTTGCCGCACTCCAACGCGGCCCCTCCCCGAAAGACCCCCGAAGGACTCCCATCGATGAAGGCCCTGTCCCTTGCCGCGCGCCCCGCGCTGGCCCTTGCCCTTGCCAGCTTGCTGGCCGCCGGCGCCGCGCAGGCGCAGAACATCGCCGTCGTCAACGGCAAGCCGGTGCCCAAGGCGCGCGTCGACACGCTGATCCAGCAGGCCGAGAAGGCCGGCCAGAAGGTCGGCCCCGAGATGCAGCAGCAGGCTCGTGACCAGGTGGTGCTGCGCGAGATCTTCACGCAGGAGGCCGAGAAGCGCGGCCTGCAGACCGGCGCCGACTACCGCGCACAGATGGAGCTGGCGCGCCAGAGCATCCTGATCCGCGAGCTGTTCGAGGACTTCCGCAAGAAGAACCCGATCAGCGACGACGCCGCCAAGGCCGAGTACGACAAGTTCAAGGCCCAGGCCAGCGGCACCGAGTACCGCGCCGCGCACATCCTGGTGGAGAAGGAAGACGAGGCCGCCGACCTGATCAAGCAGATCAAGGCCGGCGCCAAGTTCGACGAGCTGGCCAAGAAGCACAGCAAGGACCCGGGTTCCGGCGCCAACGGCGGCGACCTCGACTTCGCCAAGCCCGACGCCTACGTCAAGGAGTTCAGCGACGCGATGACCCAGCTGAAGAAGGGCGAGATGACCGAAACGCCGGTCAAGACCCAGTTCGGCTACCACATCATCCGCCTGGACGACACGCGCGAGGCGCAGTTCCCCGCCTTCGACGACGTGAAGGGCCAGATCAAGCAGCGGCTGGAGCAGGTGAAGATGCAGCAGTTCCAGGAAGACCTGCGCGCCAAGGCCAAGACCGACTACAAGTTCGGCGCCCCGTAAGCCGCGCGAACTTCTCGCTCCCCCAACAGGGCCGCCGCAGTCGCAAGACCGGCGGCCCTCGTCGTTGGCGAGGCCCGAACTGGGCAGCAATCCCGCCCCATATCGGCTGATCGCCCGCGCCCCGGCTGCCGAGAATGTCGATCCATGAGGCGGCGTCTTGAGTGCCGCACCGCGGACACAAGCCGTCGATCCGGCCAAGGAGCGCACACATGCCCCAGACCATCAATACCAACCTGGTGTCGTTGAACGCCCAGCGCAATCTCAATCAGTCGCAGATGTCGCTGAGCGTCTCGATGCAGCGCCTGTCGTCGGGATTGCGGGTCAACAGCGCCAAGGACGACGCCGCCGGCCTGGCGATCGCCGAGCGCATGAACACCCAGGTGCGCGGCATGGCGGTGGCGATGCGCAACGCCAACGACGGCATCTCGATGGCGCAGGTCGCCGAAGGCGCGCTGTCCAAGGTGGGCGACGCGCTGCAGCGCATGCGCGAGCTGGCGCTGCAGGCGCGCAACGCCACCAACAGCAACAGCGACAAGGACTCGCTGAACAAGGAGTTCCGCGAGCTGCAGAAGGAGATCAGCCGCGTGCTCGGCGGCACCGCCTTCAACAACAAGCACATCCTGGGCGCCGACGCCACCAGCTTCACCTTCCAGATCGGCGCCAACACCACGCAGGACGACGTGGTGACGATCGACTTCGAGAACCTGAGCAGCAACGCCGAGATCTCGGCGATCGCGGTCAGCACGGCCTCGATCGGCAGCCTGGCCGACATCACCGACATCGCGTCGGTGATCGACAACATCGACGCCGCGCTGGACACCATCAACAACACCCGCGCCACCTTCGGCGCCACGCAGTCGCGCTTCGAGGCCATCATCGCCAACCTGCAGGTGGGGGTGGAGAACCAGTCCGCCGCCCGCAGCCGCATCATGGACGCCGACTTCGCGGCCGAGACCGCGGCACTGTCGCGGGCGCAGATCCTGCAGCAGGCCGGCAACGCGATGGTGGCGCAGGCCAACCAGTTGCCGCAGCAGGTGCTCAAGCTGCTGGGCTGATCGCCGGCCCGGCCCCTCAAGTTCCGCCGCCGGCGGCCGATGACCCGCTGGACGGGCCCTCTTCGGGGCCTGAGCGGCCGCTGCCGCGCCGCCCTCCACCACCGCCGACCCCCGCAACGCCATGGCCACCATCACCTCCCTCGGTCTGGGCAGCGGCCTGGACTCCGAGACCATCGTCACCAAGCTGGTCGCGCTGGAGAAGCAGCCCATCAGCGACCTGCAGGCCGCCGCCTCGGCGCTGCAGACCAAGCTGTCGACCTTCGGCAAGATCCAGAGCTACCTGGACAGCCTGAAGAGCGCGGCCGGCACGCTCAACAGCTCCATCACCTGGCGCGGCTCCACCGCCAGCTCCAGCAACACCGGCGCGGTGCAGGTCACCTCCAGCACCGGCAGCTCGCCGGGCAGCTACAGCGTCAGCGTCTCGCAGCTCGCCACCGGCCAGATGACGGCCTCGGCGGCGCTGCCCTCGTCGACCAGCACGCCGGGCGCCGGCACGCTCAACTTCGACATCGGCAGCTGGAACGCCGATGCGACCGCCTTCACCGCCAGCGGCAGCACGGTCTCGATCGCCGTCGAGGCCACCGACACGCTGGAGGCCGTGCGCGACAAGATCAACGCCAAGGACGGCCTGGCCGTCGCGGCGTCCATCGTCAAGGACGCCAGCGGCGCGCGGCTGGTGCTGCAGTCCAAGGACACCGGCGTCAGCCACGGCTTCCGGGTGCAGGTCAGCGACGACGACGGCAACGACGGCGACGCCGCCGGCCTGTCGATGCTGGCCTACGACCCCGCCGGCGGCGCCGGCGTGATGACGCGCACCCAGGCCGCGCAGAACGCCAAGGGCACGATCAACAACCTGGCCGTCGAGTCGGAGAGCAACCGCCTGACCGACGTGATCGACGGCGTCAGCCTGAGCTTCGGCAGCGTGACCGCCAGCCCCGTCTCGGCAACCGTGGCCAACGACACCGATTCGATGAAGGGCGCGGTCAAGGACTTCGTCACCGCGTACAACAGCCTGATGGGTTACCTGCGCGACCAGACCAAGTACGTCGAGGGCAGCACCAGCAAGAACCTGCAGGGCGACCGCACGGCGATCGGGCTGCAGCAGCAGGTGCGGTCCATCCTGTCGTCCAGCTTCGGCGGCGTCGGCAGCGCCTTCGCGCGCGCCTCGGAGATCGGGCTGGACGTGCAGAAGGACGGCACGATCAAGCTCAGCGACAGCAAGCTCACCAGCGCGCTGTCCAACATCGGCGAGCTGCGCAAGTTCTTCAGCGCCGACGGCGACACCACGGCCGAGGACGGGCTGACCCAGCGCCTGACGGCGATGGCCCAGACCTGGCTGGACGTCGACGGCGGCTCGCTCACCGCGCGCCAGGGCGGGCTGCAGAAGCTCATCGACATCAACAAGAGCCGGCAGGACGCGATGCAGTTGCGCGTGGACGCGATGGAAAAGCGCCTGCGCGCGCAGTACAGCGCGCTGGACACCTCGATGTCGCAGCTCAGCAGCCTGCAGAACTACGTGACGCAGCAGATCACCAACTGGAACAAGTCGTCCTGACGGCGCCCCGCGCAGCCTGCCCCGCCCGAACCCCGCCCTCGCCGGCGGGGTTTTCGCTTCGCCGGCAGGTTTCTTCGGCCCACGGCCGCTGCTCAAGTGGCACACCGTCGGAGCCGATAAAGCAGGTGTTGCACAAGCAGCCCAAATGCCCTTCAGGAAGCCGTCGATGTTCAGCAGCGCTCCCGCCATGCCTTTCGGTCGCCAGCCGCAGTTCGCCCAGGCCTACCGTTCGATCGCCGCCGAGACCGGCGTCGTCGGCGCCGACCCGCACCGCCTGGTCTCGATGCTGTACGACGGCTTTCTCGCCGCGCTGGCCGAGGCCCGCGGCGCGATGCGCCAGCGCGAGCTGGAGCGCAAGGGCCGCGCGCTGACGCGGGCCGTGCGCATCGTCGAGGAAGGCCTGCGCGCCGGCCTCAACCTGCAGGCCGGCGGAACGCTGGCGCAGGACCTGAACCAGCTCTACGGCTACATCTCCACCCGTCTGACGCAGGCCAACCTGCGCAACGACGAAACCCTGATCGACGAATGTCAACGCCTGGTGCAACCGCTCAGCGAGGCCTGGACCGCGATCGCCCCCGCCGCCGGCCGGCCCGACGCCTGAGAGAAGCACCGCCATGAACGCCGAACTGCTGAGCTACTACGAAGCCATCGAACAGGCCAGCTGCGACATGCTGGCCGCCGCCAAGGCCGGCGACTGGGACGCCGTGGTGCGGCTGGAAGGCGCCTGCGTGCTGCTGATCAGCCAGCTCAAGCACGCCGCGCGCATGAACCCGCTGGACCAGGACGCCGCGCGCAGCAAGGCGCGCATCATGCAGCGCATCCTGGTTAACGACGCCGAGATCCGCCACCTGGCCGAGCCCTGGCTGCAGGACCTCGACGAGCTGATGGCCGGCAAGCGCAAGACGCTGCACTGAAGCCGGCGCGGCCGCTTCACCGTCCCTGCCATGTCCGCCGACACCCGCCCGGCCCCGCTGGACGCCGACGGCCCCGAAGGCCGCGACGCCTGGGCGCCGTTCCGCGTCGACCACCCCGGCGAGCTGGCCGCGCTGCTGCGCCAGCTGCGCGACAGCGCCGCGCCGATGGTGCTGAGCGCGCCCGGCGGCGCCGCGATGGTGGCCGCGCTGTGGTCCATCGACCTCGAGCAGCGCCGCATCAACTTCACCGCCGAGCCCGGCAATCCGGTGCTGCAGCAGCTCATCGACGCCGACGAGGCGGTGGCCGTGGGCTACCTCGAGAACGTCAAGCTGCAGTTCGACCTGCAAGGCCTGCTGCTGGTGCGCGGCGCCAAGACCTGCACGCTGCAGGCCCGCTGCCCGCGCGAGCTCTACCGCTTCCAGCGCCGCAGCGCCTACCGCGTGCGCACGCTGGACCGCTACACGCCCACCGCGCGGCTGCGCCATCCCGCGATCCCCGAGATGCTGCTGACGCTGCGCGTGATCGACGTCAGCGTGGGCGGCTGCGCGCTGCAGGTGCCGGGCGACGTGCCGGCCATCGAGCCCGGCCTCGCGCTGCACGGCGTGCAGATCGAGCTGGACGCCGAGACCCGCTTCGCCGCCGCGCTGCTGATCCTGCACGTCAGCGAGCTGGGCAACGGCGGCCACGGCCCGCGCGCCGGCTGCGAGTGGCAGGCCCTGCCGCCCGACTCGCAGCGCGCGCTGCAGCGCTACATCGACAACACGCAGAAGCGGCGCCGGCTGCTCTCGCTGGGCTGAAGCGATGCTCCCCCGCAGGATCTGGTCCTCCCGCCCGCGCGGCCTGACGCTGCTGGAATGCCTGGCCGCGGTGGCCGTGGCCGGCATCCTGGCCGCCGCCGCGATCCCCTCGCAACTGGCGCAGATGCAGCGCGCGCGCCGGCTCGACGCCGTGGCCGCACTGACCCGGCTGCAGATCGCGCAGGAGTCGTATCGGGCGCGCTACGGCAGTTATGCCGCCGAGCTGGCGCAAGTCGGCGGCGCGGCGCGCAGTCCCGAAGGCCTGTACCTGCTGGCGCTGGCCGACGCCGGCGCCGATGCCGTGACCCTGGTGGCCCGCGCCAGCGCCGACGGCGCCCAGCACGGCGACAGCGACTGCCTGGAGATCACGCTGCGCCTCAACCAGGGCCTGGCCGACGCCGGCCCCAGCGGCCGCTGCTGGAACCGCTGATGGACAAGGCCGGCCCCAGCGCCCCCCGACGCCGCGCGCGCCTGGCCCGCCTGATCCGCGGCCTGACGCTGATCGAGCTGATGATCGGCCTGGGCATCATGGCCGTGCTGATGTCGCTGGCCGTGCCCTCGTTCGCCGGCTACCTGCAGCGCGCGCGGCTGAAGGCCGCGGCACAGACGCTGGAGCTGGACCTGCGCGAGGCCCGCTACGAGGCCGCACGCCGCGGCGTGCCGCTGTACCTGAGCTTCCAGGGCGGCGGCGCCGACTGGTGCTACGCGGTCGCCACCACGCCCGGCTGCGACTGCCGCCAGACGGCCGCCTGCCGCCTGAAGGCCGCGCGCGCCGCCGACCTGCGCGGCGTGCAGCTGCAGGACCCGCACGCGCTGCGCTTCGACCCCGCCACCGGCAACGCCGACGCCGCCGGCCCCGCCGCCGTCTGGGCCTCGGCCGCCGGCGGCGAGCGCGTGCAGGTCGGCGTCAACGCGATGGGCCGGCCCTTCGTCTGCATGCTCGACGGCGCGCTGCCGCCGTTTGCGGCTTGTTGAGGGCTGTGCCGCCAGACTATGGCATTGCTTGTGCAAACCTCGGCACCACGCTGTCCAGACCCTTCAAGACCGCCGCGATCGCTGGACGCTTGAAGGTGCCCTGCACCATGGCGACGAAGATGCGGCGCACCATCATTGGTGCAATGGGAATGACCGCAAAGCCCGGGTCCAGCGCCGCGCCCCGAAGGGCAAGCGCCGGTAGAACCGTGATGACGTAGCCCGTTCGTACCATCTCCAGCGTCGCCGCCATGTTGCGGCAGCTGGCGACGACTCTCGGCGAATAGCCCGCGTCGTGGCAGGCGTTGACGATCTGGTTGCGATAGGTCTGCGCGTTGCGGTTGATGGCCCAGTTCTCCGCGGAGAGCTCGGCAATGGCGACGGTGCTCTTGTTCGCAAGCCGATGAGAGGTCGGCATCACGGCTGCGAAGTGGTCTTCGTAGACCGGCCGGAAGTACAGCATGCTCGAAAGCGCCTCGGCGCTGATGGAATCGTCCACGAGCGCGAGGTCAACCTGCTTGGCGGCTGCAGCCTTCAGGCTCTCCCCGGGCTCGAGCTCTTCGAAGCGAAGGTCGAGCTGCGGGTAGTCCTTCATCAGCATTTCGAACACCGCCGGAATGAAGGTGGTGGCCACCGACCCGAAGGCCGAGATGCGAACCTCGCCCGCCACGGCTCCTTTTGCGGAGGCGAGGTCCGACTCGATTTCGTTGACCAGTTCGAGCACCTTGGCTGACCGTGCGACGAGGCTCTCGCCGGCCAGCGTCAACCGCACGCCGCGTCCAGACCGCTCGAAAAGGGTCGTCCCGGTCTCCTGCTCAAGGATGGCCAGTTGCTGCGACACCGCCGGACGGGTCAGATGGACTGCCTCTGCCACCTTCGCGATGGTGCCGAGCACGGCCAGTTCACTGAGAAGGTGCAGGCGCGACAGATTCAGCATGGCGACAGAAAAGCTAACGCACCGAATCGACAACCTGGTAGCAGGGTACGCACCGTATTGGGGTTTTCACTTATAAATTTCAGGACCTTAGCGCGGTTGGCCCATCAAGTTGCCAGCTGGATGCCATCGTGCAGGACGGCCAGACAGGAAAGGAATTCTAACGTTTCCCGTAAGCATGGGTGGCCTTATCCACCTGCGGCCGGGTCCCTAGAGTCCGGCTCCGATTTCCAACGGAGCGTTAGATGAAGAACGTTGCTTTCGTCGGCATCGGCAAGATGGGCTCGCACATGGCCGCTCGCCTGGTCGCCGCCGGATACCGGGTCGCCGTGTTCGACCCCAATGACGCAGCAGTGTCCGACCTGGTCGGCAAGGGCGCCGTTGCGGCTTCCAGCCCCAAGGTGGCTGCCGAAGGCGCAGATGCCATCCTGTTCAGCCTGCCCACGCCAGCCATCCTGCGCGCCGCCGTGAGCGGCGCAGACGGTGTCCTCCATGCGGCCACCCAGGGTGTCGTGCTGGTCGACTTCAGCACCGTCGATCCGGAGACCACGAAGGAGCTGGCGAAGGCTGCGGCGGACAAGGGCGCCGCCTTCCTCGACGCGCCGGTCAGCGGCGGCGTGGCGGGCGCCGCGAACGGCAAGCTGGTGCTGATGGTGGGCGGCGAGGCTGCCGTGCTGGACGGCGTCAAGCCAGTCCTCGAGCACCTGGCCAGCCGCATCGTCCATTGCGGCCCGACCGGTTCCGGGCAGCTGACGAAGCTGAGCCACAACCTCATCGTCGCCATCAACACCGTCGCCCTTGGCGAGGTTCTCAGCGCCAGCGTCAAGGCGGGCGCGAACCTCGAAGTGCTGTGCGACGTGCTCTCGGCCGGCATGGCCGGCAGCAAGATGCTCGACTGGTTCCACAAGACGCTGTTCACGCCGGAGCGGCCCGCGTTCTTCGCCATCGACCTGATGCACAAGGACATCAGCCTGTGCCTGGACGAGTTCTCCAGCTTCCCGATGCCGCTGGGGCAAATGGTCAAGCAGACCTACAACGCGGCCCGAGCCAAGGGCCTGGGCGGCAAGGATTCCACGAGCATCTGCGAGATCTACGAGGAACTGCTGGGCGTTCGCCTGCAGGCAGCCGCGTAAGCCCGTCATCCACTCTTCAGCGAGCGACCCGTGAGCAACTCTGTGCAAGGCAGTTCCGGCAAATACACCGGGGTCAAGCTGCCGACCGCCGGCCTGGCCGGCAACTTCATCAACGGCGAGTGGTGCAAGCCGCTCGGTGGCAAGACGCTCGCCGTCATCAATCCCTGCCGCCTGGACACGATCGCGAACGTCGGTACCGCCGATGCGCGCGACGTCGACGCCGCCGTCGCCGCGGCCAAGGCGGCATTCCCGAAGTGGCGCCGCAAGGCCGCGCGCGAGCGCGGCGCGATGCTCATCGAGTTCGGCAATCGCATCAGCGCTAACGCCGAGGACATCGCGAAACTGCTCGCCGCCGAAACGGGCAACGCGCTGCGCACGCAGAGCCGACCGGAAGTCACCAGCACCGCCGAGGTGCTGCGCTACTACGGCGGTGTCATCGCGGAACAGAAGGGCGAAACCCTGCCGCTCGGCCCCGGCCTGTTCAGCTACACGACGCGCGAGCCGTTCGGGGTGGTGGGCGCCATCATTCCTTGGAACTCGCCGCTGGTGCTGGCGGCCGTGAAGATCGGCATGTCGCTGGGCACCGGCAATACCCTGGTGCTCAAGCCGGCCGAAGACGCGCCGCTGGCCGTCATCCGCATCGCCGAACTCGCAGCCGACATCTTCCCCGCCGGTGTCTTCAACGTCGTCACCGGCGAGGGCACGGCCGCCGGCGCGCCGCTGAGCCGGCACGCCGACGTCGCCAAGGTCTCGTTCACCGGCTCCCACGAAGTCGGCCAGAAGGTGGCGCACGCCGTTGCCGACCGCATCGGCCACCTGACGCTGGAACTAGGCGGCAAGAGCCCCTGCATCGTCTATCCCGACGTGGCCGCCGACGACAAGCTGGACACCACGGTGAACAACATCATCGCGGCGATGCGCTTCGCCCGCCAGGGCCAGTCGTGCACGGCGGGCTCGCGCCTGTTCGTCCATGAGTCCGTCTGGCAGAAAGTGATGCCGCGCCTGGTGGAAAAGGTCAATGCCCTGAAGGTGGGCGATGCCCTCGACGAGTCCGTCGACATCGGCGCGGTCATCAACGCCGAGCGCTACGCTGCCGTCTGCGGCTTCATCAAAGAAGCGATGGACGCCGGCGCCAAGGTCGAGACGGGCAGGCTCCCGGCCGCCGTCGGCCAGGTCAAGGGCTACTTCCCGACCCCCGTCATCTTCAGCGGCATTGACAACACCTGGCGCATCGCCAGGGAAGAGGTCTTCGGGCCTGTGCTGGTGGCGATTCCATGGAAAGACGAAACGCAAGTCCTGGCGATGGCCAACGACACGCACTACGGGCTGGCCGCCTATGTGTTCACCAACGACATCAACGCCGCGATGCGCGCCACCGAGGCGCTGGATGCCGGCTGGATCCAGGTGAACCGGGCCGGCGGCCAGATTCCCGGCATGTCCTACGGGGGCGCCAAGCAGAGCGGCATCGGCGCGGAGTACTCCATCGAGGGCGCCCTCGAGAGCTACACCAGCCGCAAGAGCGTGACCTACGGCCTGTGACCGCGTGACCACCGTGAGCACCGCCATGCCATCGGCTGCCGACTGGACCCGCACGCTGACGTCGGAGCAGGTCGAGTCGGGCAACCGGATCGACCGGCTGATGACCCTGGAGATCCGGCCGCTCACCGGCGGGTTGCCGCCCGGCATCGTGGTGCCCATGTACGAGGTGTGCCGCGCGCACCACGGCGGGCCGTTGTCGATGGCCGCGGCGGCGGCGTTGAAGGCGGCGGTCGCGCCCGGCGGCACCGTGCTCATCGCGACCGGCGCGGGTGTCGCACCGAACCTGCCGCTGGGTGAGACCGACGGGCCCGTCGGCGCCGGCGCACTGGCTGTGGCCCTCGTCAAGGGGCTGCAAGCCAAGGTTGTGTTCGTCACGGAGGACGCGCATCTGCCACCGGTCGCCGCGGCGGCGGAACTGATCAACGCCAAGCTCGCCGCCTGGGGTGCCCGGCGGCCGGAGCTGCGCCTCGAGCCGGTGACCGTCGAGTCCTTCCCCGTCGGCATGAATGCCGGCCAGACTCGGTCGCGGGAACTGGTCGAGAAGCATCGGCCGAATGCGGTCATCTTCATCGAGCGCGACGGACCGAACGTCGAGGGCCACTTCCATGGCGTGCGCGGCGACTGCCGCAACCCGTTGACCGTCGGCTACGTCTACCTGCTGGCGTACCACGCCGACGAGGCCGGCATCGTCACCATCGGCATCGGCGATGGCGGCAATGAAGTCGGCTTCGGCGCCGTGCGCGAGGCCATCCGCGAGGTCCTTCCGTTGAAGGGCCGATCCCTCGCCGGGCACGCATCGGGCGTCGTGACGGTGGTTCCGACCGACGTGACCGTCAGCGCGGCGGTCTCGAACTGGGGCGCATGCGCCGTGGCGGCGGCACTCGCCGTGCTGCTGGGCGACGCCGAGGTGCTGCACGACGAGGACACCGAGCACGAACTCATCGCCGTCACGGTTGCCGCGGGCGCGCGCGACGGCGCCACCGCCAAGCAGACGATGGTAGTCGACGGCATCGACTTCGAGGGTCATCTGGCCTTCGTCGCCCTCATGAAGGCCGTCGCCTCGATCTCCATCCGCACGGCCACGGCCCCCTGAAAGAGACCCCATGCAAGGCACCAAGACAGACTCCTTCGGCAATCCGCTGGACCCCGTGGTCGGGTTCGCTCGGGGCCGCATCATCCAGTCGAGCGTCGACGAGGCTCGCCGCCTTCGCAACGGCCAGACCATCGCGGCGCAACGCGTGCGCCGTCTCGGGCCGGCGTCCATCGGCGTCTTCACGGGCAATCAGCGCGAGTTCCCGCTGAACGTCGAAGACCTGAACACGCATTGCGAGGAGTGGGTTGGCCCCGGGCTCTTCGCCGAGGAACTGCGCCGCGCCGCCATCGAGCACATGGGCGCGCGGGCGGACGACGGCGCCGCGGTGATCAACCGCACGAGCGCGGGCATCATCGCCACGATCGCCGCGTTGGCGGACCGGCGCGACGTCGTGTCGGTGGTCCCGCCCGCGGGCCGCTCCCATGCGTCCGTGGTTCGCGGCTGCGGCGTCGCCCGGGTGGCCGTTCACGAGGTCCAGGGCAGCGAGGACTGGGCGGCCGCCTTCGAAGCCCGCAAGCCGGCGCTGGCGGTCGTGACGACGGTCACCAGCAGCCTGGAGTTCCTGGACGACCACGTGGCGATGGACATCGCCGCGCTGGCGAAGCGCCTGGGTACGATCGTCCTGCTCGATGAAGCCTACGGCGCACGCATGCGCCCGGTCCTGCGCGGTGGCGTCAAGAGCCTGGCGCTGGGCGGCGACCTCTCCATCACCAACTGCGACAAGGCGGGCCTGTCGGGCCCGCGCTCCGGCCTGCTGGTCGGCCGCCCTTCGCTGGTCACGCGGGTCGCGGCAAAGGCCTCCGAGTTCGGCATGGAAGCCCGGGCCCCCATCGCCGCCAGCGCGCTGCGTTCGATCCAGCGCTTCTCGCCGAGTGATTTGATCGAGGAAGCCGAGAGCGGGCAGGCGCTGGGCAAGGCGCTTCGCGACCGCATGGGCAACGGCCTGATCGAGGTGAGCGACCTCGGCCCGATGATCCACGAGGACCTCGCGATGAAGGAGGTCTTCCGTCGCGCCGGGCGCAGTTGCGACGGCGCCTTCGTCACGCCGGCGGAGGTCACCTCGGCGCTGGGCGCCGTGCTGCTGCGCGACCACGGCATCCTGACCGTCAATACCCACGGCCAGCCTGGCGCCCGCGTATCGGTGCGGCTCAAGCCGACGCATGGCGCCATCGAACGCCTCGGCGGGATGGAGCAGGTGGTCGACGCGATGGTCGCCTCGTTCGATGCGGTGGCCCGCATCGTCGATCGGCCCGACGAACTCGCGACGCTGATCCTGGGAGAGACCCGATGACGACGGACGCGAAGCTCATCGCGGCGATCGACGAGCGCCTGGACAAGCTGGTCAGCATGGACTTCGGCGGCCGGGGCGTCGAACACCTGTTCGAGGCGGCGCGGGCACGCCAGGGCGCGCCGCTGGTCGGTGCGGCCGCCGAGGCCCTGCTCGCGGTGCCGGACGGCGCCACGGTCTTCGTCACCACGGGCTCGGTGTCCCGCGCCTGGATATCGCCCGCAATCGGCGAGAACGACGGCCCGGCCGGCGCCGCCGCCGTCATCCGGGCGTTGTCCATCGCCAAGCGGGTGCACTGCGTCCTGATCGCCGAGGAAACCCTGCTTGCCGGCATGAAGGCCATTCTCACCAGCGCCGGCCTGACCGTCCTGCCGTTCGACCAGGCGCAGATTGCGGCCAGGGACGGCAGCCTCGCGGTCGCCTCGCTGCTGCCGTTCACGACCTCCGACGACGCCGCGAAGCCGGACGCCCAGGGGCTTCTCGACCGCTACCAGCCCGCGCTGTTCTTCTCGACCGAGAGGGTCGGCCGCGCGCGCGACGGCATCTACTACAGCATGCGGGCCATCGACTACGGCATGGGCCGCGCGCGCATCGACTTGTTGTTCGAGGCGGCCCAGGCGCGCGGCATCCGCACGGTGGCCGTCGGCGATGGCGGCAACGAGATCGGCATGGGCGCCATCACCGAGGCCGTGTCCCGGCACGTCAAGTTCGGCGAGACCATCGCCGCCGTCACGCCCTCGGACGTGCTGGTCACCGCGGCCTGCTCCAACTGGGGCTGCAACGCCATCGCGGCGGCGATCGCGGCCCGGCGCGGCGACTCCCGCCTTGTGCATACGCCCGAGATGGAACGCCGGCTGCTCAACCGCGGCGTCGACATCGGGCTCATCAACTCGGTGCAGAACGTCGTCGACGCGAACGTGGACGGCCTCCCGCTCGAAACGCATGTGGCATTCGCCGAGATGCTGCGTGCGGTCGTCCGCCCGGCCCTGCGCTGACCCGGCCCGGTCGGCACAGAACCCTTCCCTACCCAACCCCTGAAAGAGGTCCCCTCCATGCGCAAACTGCTCACCGCCGCCGGCTTGCTCCTTGCGAGCCTGTTCATGTCGCAGACGGCCGTTGCCCAAGAGAAGTCGAAGCTGGACGAGGTGCTTGCGCGCGGCAAGGTCATCGTCGGCGTCAGCAGCGAATCGCCGCCGTTCGGCTTCGTCGATGAGAAAGGCGAACTGGCCGGCTTCGACATCGACCTGGCCAAGCTCATCGCCAAGGGCCTGTTCGGCAGCGACGACCCCAAGCACGTCGAGTTCGTCAAGCAAAGCTCCGCGGCGCGCTGGGAGAACGTGAACAGCGGCAAGGTGGACTTCGGCATCCACGTCGCCACCATCCTGCCGGACCGCATCGCACGGGTTGCCTTCACCCGCGGCTACATCGACTCGTCGATCGTCGTCATCGTGAAGAACGACTCCCGGTTCAAGACCTTCGCGGACCTCAACTCCGAAAAGGTCACGACGGCGATCCTGTCGACGCCGATCCAGGCCGAGCGCGCCAAGCAGTTCTTCCCCAAGGCCAAGGCGACGACGCTGGACTCCATCGGCGCGCAGTTCACCGCCGTCAAGGGCGGGCGCGTCGACGCTGCGCAGTTGGACGAGCCGGTGGCGCTGTGGTACGCCTCGCAGAACAAGGACGTGCGCATCCTGGGCGAGCGCATGGCGGCCGTGACCAACAACGCCATCTACCTGAAGCAGGGCGACTTCAAGTGGTGGCTGGCGCTGGACACCTACGTCAATGAGATGCGCGCCGGCGCGCTGTTCAACGACTATGCCGCCAGCTACAAGAAGTGGTTCGGCAAAGCGCCGCTGAACGCCAAGTTCTACGCCAACGCCAAGTAGCCGGGCTTCGCGCCGAAGGTCACCGGCATGAACTGGCTCCACACGGCCGCAGGATGGTTGCCCGAGTTCACGGACGGCTTCCTGGTCACGCTGGCACTCGTCGGCATGTGCCTGCCGGCCGCGTTGGTCCTGGGGATGCTGCTGGTGCTCGCGCGCATCTCGAGCCGGGCGCTGGTGTGGATGCCGTCCTACGCGGTGATCGAGTTCCTGCGCAACGTGCCGACCTTCCTGCTCATCCTCGTCGTCTACTACGGCGCCCCGTTGCTCGGCTCCCGGCTGGACGGCCTCTACTGCGGTGCCATCGCGATCGCGGTACAGCACACGGCCTACCTCGCCGAGGTGTTCCGCGGCGGCGTCAGCGCGGTGCCGAAGACGCAATGGGATGCGGGCCGGGCGATCGGCCTGATGCCGGCCGGCGTCTTCTTCCGCGTCGTCCTGCCGCAAGCCGTCCTGAAGGTGGTGCCGGCCATCGGCAACCAGGTGGTCGTCCTGATCAAGGACACGTCGCTGGTCGCCGGCATCGGCGTCGTCGACCTCACGCTCACCGGCAAGCTCGTGATGGAGAGAACGGCCGCCTCGTACGAGGTGTTCGGGGTCGTCGCCCTCTTCTATCTCGTCCTGACGACGCTCGCCGGCGGCCTGTTCCGCTGGCTGGAAGTGCCGGCAGGCCAGCGACGCTGAAGCGGCCATGGACGTCTCTCAACTCAACCTCGGCTATCTCCTCAAGGCCGCGCTGGTGACCCTGGAGATGGCCGCGGCCACCGTGGTGCTCAGCTTCCTGCTCGGCACGCTGCTGGGCGTGGCGGCGGCGCTCGGCGGCGCCGTCGTCCGCTCCATGCTCGCGGTCTACGTGTACATCGTGCGCGGCGTGCCCGTGCTGGTGCTCATCTTCATCGCCTACTTCGGCCTGCCGCGCATCGGCGTCGATGCGCCGAACGACGTGGCCGCCACCATCGCGCTGGTGGCGTACTTCGCCGCGTTCGTCGCGGACATCGTCCGGGGCTCGATTGCCGCCGTCCCCAGGACGACCGTCGAAGCCGCAAAGGCCATCGGCCTGCGCAAGGGCCAGATCCTGCTGCACGTCCAGTTGCCCCTAGGCATGCGGCTGGCCCTGCCGCCGCTGGTCACCACCGCGTCGATCGCGGTGAAGAGCACCTCGTACGCATCCATCGTGGGGGTCTGGGAACTCACCTATGCGTCGCGCGAGGTCGTGGAGAGAACGCTCGCGGCGTTCGAGGTCTTCACCGTCGTGATGCTCATCTACTTCTGCATCTGCTATCCCATCTCGCTCGGCGCGGCCTACCTGCAGCGCCGGTTCCAGACGTCCTGAAGGACCGACGATGAACCTCGCCCATTCCCCTTCATCGCGCCGCACCATGATCGAGGTCAGGGGGGTGTCCAAGAGCTTCGGCGCTCATCGGATCCTGCGGGACATCTCCTTCGACGTGAAGGAAGGCGAGGTCGTCGTCCTGGTCGGCCCCAGCGGCTCGGGCAAGTCCACCCTGCTGCGCTGCATCAACTTCCTGGAAGAGTTCCAGTCGGGCCTGATTCTTGTCGACGGCGACCCGGTGGGCTACGGCGGCGCGGCAACCGGCGGCGGCAGGCGTCGGCAGCCCGAAGCTGCCATCGCCCGGCTCAGGACCAAGGCGGGGATGGTGTTCCAGAACTACAACCTCTTTCCCCACAAGACGGCCATCGAGAACGTGATGATGGGGCCGGTGCTGGTGAACCAGGAATCGAGGGACGAGGCGCGCACGCACGCCATGACCCTTCTCGGCAAGGTCGGCCTGGCCGAGCGCGCCCATCACTTTCCTTCGCAGCTCTCCGGCGGACAGCAGCAGCGCGTCGCGATTGCCAGGGCGCTCGCCATGCAGCCCAAGGTGATGCTGTTCGACGAGGTCACTTCGGCACTCGACCCGGAACTCGTCGAGGAAGTCCTGAAGACGATCCGTGACCTGAGCAACGAAGGCATGACCATGATCGTCGTGACCCACGAAATGCAGTTCGCTCGCGATGTTGCGGACCGCCTCCTGTTCTTCTACGAGGGCGCGATCATCGAAGACGGCCCGCCCGCGGAAGTCTTCGCCAACCCCAGGACCGAGCGCTTCCAGGCCTTCGCCAAGCGCTTCCAGGCCAGCAACCATCGCGACTGAGGGCTCCCATGAAGGTTCTTGAAGACGTGCCCATGAGCGTCGCCCAGCCCGTGACCGATGCCGAGTCCCCGATGCTCGAGCTTCGCGGCATCCACCTCGCGTTCGGCAGCAACGCCGTGCTGAAGGGGGTGGACCTCACTGTCAGGCGCGGCGAGGTGGTCGTCATCATCGGACCCAGCGGTGGCGGCAAAAGCTCGCTGCTGCGATGCGCCAACCTTCTGCAGCGCTTCGACTCGGGTAAGGTCCTGCTCGAAGGCGAGGACCTGCTCGGCGGCAGCCTGAACGAGGATCAGGTTCGTCAGCGCGTCGGCATGGTCTTTCAGCACTACCACCTGTTCCCGCATCTGACCGCGCTGAAGAACCTGACCCTGGCGCCGCGGAAGGTGCTCAAGGAACCGGCGGCCCAGGCGGAGGAGCGCGCCAGGGAGTACCTGCGCAAGGTCGGGCTGGCCGACAAGGCCGATCACTACCCCGACCAGCTTTCGGGCGGACAGCAGCAGCGCGTCGCCATCGCACGGGCGCTGATGATGCAGCCGCACGTAATGCTGTTCGACGAAGCCACTTCCGCGCTCGACCCCGAACTGGTCGGCGAGGTGCTTGCGGTCATGAAGGACCTGGCGAGGTCCGGCATGACGATGCTGGTCGTGACCCACGAGATGGGCTTCGCACGCGACGTGGGAGACCGCGTGGTGCTGATGGCCGGCGGCGGCATCGTCGAGCAGGGGCCGCCGTCGCGCGTGCTCGACAACCCGCAGCACGAGCGGACGAAGCAGTTCCTTTCCCGCATGACCAAGCACTGACGGGCATCCGCCCGCCTTTCCCAACCTCCACAACACAGGTCTCCCGCCATGAACCGCATTGCCCTTCTCTCCTGCGCCGGCCTCCTCGGGCTGGCTTCGGCGGCCGCCTCGGCCGCCGCGTCGAAGGTCGACGTTCCGCTGCCGCCCGAAGTCAAGGCGGCGGGATACCTCACCGTCGGCATCAACTGCACCTACCCGCCGGCCGGCTACGTCGGCATCGACGGCAAGCCTGCGGGCTACGAGTACACGATGGTCAAACGCATCGCCGAGTTCGCGTTCGGAACCGGCGAGGGGCTGCGAACGCAATGCGTTAACGACAGCAACCGCATCCCGTTCCTGCAGGCGGGCAAGATCGACCTGCTGCTCGCCTCGCTCGCCTACACGCCCGCTCGCGCAGAACAGCTGGACTACTCCAATCCCATCTGGGCCAGCAACCTGCAGCTCATCGTGCCCAAGGACTCCAAGGTGGCCGACTACGGCGACCTGGCCGGCAGGACGGTCATCACCCCGACCGGCAGCACCTACCAGACCTGGCTGCAGAAGTGCTACCCGCAGGCCCAGCTGACCACCGTGCAGACGGCGGCCGAGGGATCGACCATGCTGACGCAAGGCCGCGCCGACGCCTTCGCCTACATCGACGTGTACGGCTTCAACTTCACCCAGATGCAGAAAAACTACAAGGTGGTCGGCGCGCTTGCGGCCACCGCCATTCAAGGGGTTGGCGTCAAGAAGGGCAACAAGGCGATGCTCGACTGGGTGAACGCGGTGCTCGAACAGATGCGCGCCGAGGACGCCTTCTTCAAGGCGTTCGCCCAGGAAGTCAAGGACCCGGCGTTCGTGGCCAAGTATCGGCAACTCGTCCCCGGCCCGAACGTGAAGATGGACTACAGCAAGAGCGGCGCGCTGGACTGCCTGAAGTAACGCGCCCAGGCGCCCGGAACGGCTGCCGCTCGTCTCGGACGCGGCGGGAGGACTCGCATGTCAATCACCCTCATCAACGAGTTGCTGGCACTGCTCGACGGCCTGGGCAAGACGCTCCTGATCAGCAGCATCGGCATCGCCATCGGCCTGGTGCTGGGCATGCTGATGGCGGCCATCCGGCACGCCCGCATCCCCGTGCTCGACCAAGTCATCGCAGCCTACGTGAATGTGTTCCGCTGCACACCACTGCTGGTCCAGGTCGTGATGCTCTACTTCGCGCTGCCGGACCTCGGCATCAAGCTCACGCCGTTCCAGACCTCCTGGCTCGCGCTGGGGCTGTGGGGCGCCGCGTACCACACGGAGATCTACCGCGCCGGCTACGGCGCCGTGAATCCCGATGAGGTGGTCGCTGCGCGCGCACTGGGCCTGTCGGCCGTCCGGGCGTTCGCGCACATCACGTTCCCCTTGGGCATCCGTGCCTCCATCCCGGCGGCGACGACGATGGCGATCACGCAGTTCCGTTCCTCGTCCTTCATGATTGCCGTCGGCTACCAGGAACTCACCTACGTGGCGAATCGAATGGTTGCCGATACGTTCAAGGTGTTCGAGGTCTTCGGCATCGCGGCCCTGGCGTACCTGGTGGTATCCAACATCATCTCGATAGCCTCGCGGCGCCTTGAACGCGCGGTGGCCGTTCCCGGGCTGGGGGCGGTGAAATGAACCAGGACTGGATCGCGCCTGTCGCCTCCCACATGCTCGGTGGGCTTTACGTGACGCTGTGGGTGTCGTTGCTGACGACGCTCCTCGCGACGGCCATCGGCGTGTTCATCGGCGGGCTGTCCGCCAGCACGTCCAGATGGGTGCAGCTTGGCGTGCGCCTCTACATCGACATCTTCCGCGGCGTGCCGTCGCTCATCACGCTGCTGTTCGTCTTCTTCGCGCTGCCGCACGTGGGCATCACGACGGGCCCCATCACGGCGTCCGTGCTCGGGCTGGCCGTCTGGGGCGGCGCCAACATCGCCGAGACGGCGCGCGGCGCGCTGAAGTCGATCTCGTCGAGCCAAACGGAGGCCGCGCGGGCGCTGGGGCTGAGCAAGCTGCAGGCGCTCGTCTTCGCCGTGATGCCCCAGGCCGCCCGGCGCTTCCTTCCGCCCTATATCGGTCAGCTGACCGTGCTCATTCAAGCCAGTGCGCTGACGTCCGTGGTCGGCGTCGCCGATCTGCTGGGTTCGGCGCGCCAGATGATCGAGCGCCTGGCCTATGTCAGCAGCGATGCCCACGCCGTGCCGATCTACATCGGCGTGCTGCTGGTCTTCTTTCTCATCTGCTACCCGCTGACCCTGTTTTCGAGCTTCCTCGAACGAAAGCTCCGCGGCTGAACGCCCCTGGCCTCGCCGCATCCGCGGCCCCTACTCCCACCGCGCCCCGCTCGCCGCCACATAGGCTTCCACCGCCTCGTCCAGCGTGTCGAAGAAGCGGTGGTTGCCCAAGGCGCTGAAGAGGCCGAAGCGCTTGAGCTTGTCCTTCACCGGGTCTTTCATCTCGGCGAACACCAGCTCGATGCCGCGCGCGCGCAGCGCGCGGTCCAGCTCGTCCAGCGCGTCGGCCGCGGTGACGTCGACGCTGGTGATCGGCTCGGCGCCGACGATGACCTGGCGTACCGGGCCGGCGGCCTGGGCCACCGCGGCCTGCACGCGGTCGTGGAAGAACTCGGCATTGGCGAAGAACAGCGGCGCGTCCCAGCGGAAGATCACCAGCCCCGGCAGCCGGCGTGCGTGCGGATAACGCGTGATGTCATGGTAGCCGCGCACGCCGTCGGCCAGGCCCAGCACCGCCGAATGCGGACGCCAGCCGTCCCACAGGAACTCGATCACCGCGATCAGCACCGCCAGCCCGATGCCTTCGATCGGCCCCAGCAGCACCACGCCCGCGGTGCAGGCCAGCGACAGCCAGGCCTCCCAAGGCTGGATGCGGTGGATGCGGCGCAGCTCGCGTACCTCGATCAGCGCCAGCGCGGCCGCGATGACCACCGCCGCCAGCGCGGCGCGCGGCAGCTCGGCCAGCAGCCCGGCGCCGAAGGCCAGCAGCGCCGCCACCGCCAGCGCGCCGACGAGGCCGGCCATCTGGCTGCGCGCGCCGGCCGCCTCGGCCACCGGCGTGCGCGACGAGCTGGCGCTGACCGGCAGCCCCTGGAACAGCCCCGCGGCGAGGTTGGCCGCGCCCAGCGCGACCATCTCCTGGCTGGCGTCCACCGCCTGGCCGGCGCGCGAGGCATAGGCGCGCGACAGCACGCTGGTGTCGGCGAACGAGACCAGCGCCACCGCCAGCCCACCCAGCAGCACCGGCACCAGGTCCGACGGCAGCAGCCCCGAGCCAGGCCGGCAGCGGCAGGCCCTGCGGCACCGCGCCCAGCACCGCCACGCCGTGGCGGCCGTGCAGGTCCAGCGCGGCCACCGCCAGCGTGGCGGCCAGCACGGCCAGCAGCACGCCCGGCAGGCGCGGCCAGCGCCGCAGCACCGCGATCGCCAGCAGCACCGCCGCGCCCAGCGCCAGCGTCGGCCCGTGCCAGCGCCCGGCCGCCAGCTCGCGCAGCGTGTGCCACAGCGTCTGCGGCAGGCCGCCTTCGTCGCCCGCGCGCAGGCCCAGCAGCGCCGGCGTCTGGCTGATCAGCACGGTGATCGCGATGCCGTTCATGTAGCCGTAGCGGATGGGCTTGGACAGCAGTTCGGTGACGAAGCCCAGCCGCGCCAGCCCGGCCAGCACGCACAGCGTGCCGGAGACCAGCGCCATCGCGGCGGCCAGCGCCATCGCGCGCGCCGGGTCGCCGCCGGCCAGCGGCAGCACGACGCCCAGCACCAGCGGCACCAGCGACGAATCGGGCCCCAGCACCAGCAGCCGGCTGGGGCCGAACAGCGCATAGGCCAGCAGGCCCAGCACGGTGGCGTAGAGCCCGGCGATCGCCGGCACGCCCGAGGCCACCGCATAGGCGATGCCCACCGGCACCAGCACCGCCGTCAGCGCCAGCCCGGCGGCGAGGTCGTCGCGCAGCCAGTGGCGGTCGTATGGCGTCAGTTGCCGCAGGCCGGGCAGCCAGCGGAAGGTCCAGCGGCGCATCGCCGCATTGTGGCGCGGTGGAATCCGGGGCCGCGGCTAGACCTGCATGTTCATGATGTCGGTATAGGCCGACAGCAGCCGGTTCCTCACCTGCACCACGGCCTGGAAGCCGATCTGGCTCTTCTGCATCGCCACCATGGTCTGCTCCAGGCTGACCGTGGGGTTGTCGAGGCTGAACTCGCGCTGCAGGCGCTGCGCTTCCATCTGGTCGCGGCTGACGTTGGCCAGCGCGTCGGCCATCGCGCTGCGGAAGCCGCCGCCTTCCGTGCCTTCCACGCCCGCCGCCGCGCCCAGCGCGCCGCGCTTGCCGGTGGCCGACGCCAAGGGCGTGCCGTCCGGCCGCAGCCCGGCGCGGGCCACCGCCTGGTTGAAGTCGAAGGGCTTGAGTTCCAGCTTCATCGCAAAGGGTTCTCGACGCCCTCACTGTAGGCGCGGCGGCCCCCGCCGCAAGGCGCGAACAGGGCAGGCTTTGCCGGGTTTCTCGCGCCAACGCGGGCCCGGGGCGGCGCCAACAATGCGCAAGCCATGGAAACCGCCGTCATCCCCGTCTCCGACAACGCCATCGCCGTCGCCCAGGGCCAAGGCCTGGGGGCGCGGCTGGCCACGGTGCCGACGCGCATCCTGGTCGGCGGGGCGATCGGCGTGGTGGCGCTGGTCGCGCTGCTGGTGGCGATGGCCTTCTCGCTGCGCCACAGCGACCACAAGGTGCTGTTCGCCAACCTGAGCGAGAAGGACGGCGCCGCGGTGATCGCCAAGCTCGACCAGATGGGCGTGGACTACCAGTTCGCCGAAGGCGGCGGCACCATCCTCGTGCCCGCGGCGCGCGTCTACGAGCTGCGCATGAAGCTCAGCGCCGCCGGCGTCAACAAGGGCAGCATCAGCGGCTACGAGCTGCTGGACGGCAGCAGCAGCTTCGGCCAGAGCGACGGCCAGCAGCGCGTGCAGCTCAAGCGCGCGCTCGAAGGCGAGCTGACGCGCACCATCCAGTCGCTGGCCTCGGTGCAGGCCGCGCGCGTGATGCTGGCGCTGCCGCAGCAGAACGGCTTCTTTCGCGAGCAGCAAAAGCCCACCGCCAGCGTGACGGTGCAGCTCCACCCCGGCCGCACGCTGGAGCGCGAGCAGATCGCCGGCATCGTGCACCTGGTGGCCTCCAGCGTGCCCGAGCTCGACACCAAGGCCGTCAGCGTGCTGGACGGCAACGGCACGCTGCTGTGGCCGCAGGACGACCGCAACGGCGCCGCCGGCTTCGACTCGGCCCAGCTCCGCTACCTGAAGGAGGTGGAGGCCAGCCACCTGAAGCGCGTGACCGAGCTGCTGGAGCCCGTGGTCGGCCGCGACAACCTGCGCGCCACCGTCACCGCCGAGGTCGACTTTTCGCAGGTGGAATCCACCGCCGAGGAGTTCAAGCCCAACCAGGGCGGCGAGCCGGCCGCGGTGCGCGCCACGCGCAGCGAAGAGTCCACCCAGGCCGACGCCGCCCGCCCCGCCGGCGTGCCCGGCGCCGCCACCAACCAGCCGCCCACCACGCCCAGCGCGCCGCTCACCGGCGCCTCGGCGCCGCTGCAGGGCGCGCAAGGCGGCGGCGCCGCCGGCAACAGCCGCCGCGAGCAGGAGACCAACTACGCCGTCGACAAGACGGTGCGCGTGACGCGCAACGCCACCGGCACCGTGCGCCGGCTGCACGCCGCGGTGGTGGTCAACCACCGCAGCAGCACCGACCCCAAGGGCAAGACCGTCTCGACGCCGCTGACCGACGCCGAGCTGGAGAAGCTGACCGCGCTGGTGCAGCAGGGCATCGGCTTCAACAAGGAGCGCGGCGACTCGGTGCGTGTGGTCAACGCGCCCTTCCTGGTGGAGGCGCAGCCGCCCGCCGAAGTCCTGCCCTTCTACCAGCAGCCCTGGCTGCAGGACCTGCTGCGCGCCGGCGCCGCGCCGATGGCGCTGGCCCTGGTGGCGCTGGTGATCGTCTTCAGCCTGGTGCGGCCGGCCATGCGCGCGGTGACCACGCCGCCCGCCCCGCCCGAGGCCAAGGGCGGCCAGCTCGACGCCGTAGTGGCCGGCGACGAGAAGCTGCCCGAGCTCGGAGCCGAGCCCGCCGCCGCGCTGGCGCTGGAAGAGGCCAAGGTCAACGGCAAGCTGCAGAACGCGCGCGACCTGGCGCGCCAGAACCCGGCCGTGGTGGCCCACATCGTCCGCGGCTGGGTCAGCGGCGAGCAAGCCTGAGGAACGACGAAGCCATGCCAGCAGTCGCCGACGACAAGGGCCTGGAAGACGCCGCGATCCTGATGATGTCGCTGGGCGAGGAGCAGGCGGCCGAGGTGCTGAAGCTGCTGGCGCCCAAGGAAGTGCAGCGCCTGGGCGAGACCATCGCCAAGCTCAAGGCCATCCCGCGCGACCGCGTCGAGCAGGTGATCGACAAGTTCGACGCCGAGGCCAACGGCGACGGGCTGATGGTCACCGACACCGACGAGTACGTGCGCTCGGTGCTGCGCAAGGCGCTGGGCGACGACAAGGCCAACCTGCTGATCGACCGCATCCTGCAGGGCAGCGACACCACCGGCATCGAAAGCCTCAAGTGGATGGACCCCGGCTCGGTGGCCGAGCTGCTGCGCAACGAGCACCCGCAGATCGTGGCCGCGATCCTGGTGCACCTGGAATACGACCAGGCGGCCGACGTGCTCAAGCAGTTCGGCGAGCGCCACCGCAACGAGGTGATGGTGCGCATCGCCACGCTGGACGGCATCCAGCCCAGCGCGCTGAAGGACCTCAACGAGGTGATGAGCAAGGTGCTGGCCGGCGGCGAGCGCATGAAGAAGAGCAACCTCGGCGGCGTCAAGGCCGCGGCCGAGATCCTCAACATGATGGGCAACGCGGTCGAAACCTCGGTGCTGGACTTCGTGCGCGAGGCCGACGGCGACCTGGCGCAGAAGATCATGGACAACATGTTCGTGTTCGACGACCTCGTGAAGCTCGACGACAAGGGCTTCCAGGCGCTGCTGAAGGAAGTGCAGTCCGACCAGCTCGTGCTGGCGCTCAAGGCCGCCAGCCCCGAGCTGCGCGACAAGGTGTTCCGCAACATGTCCAGCCGCGCCGCCGAGTCGCTGAAGGAAGACCTCGATTCGCGCGGCCCGGCCCGGCTCTCCGAGGTGGAGGCCGAGCAGAAGGAGATGCTCAAGATCGTGCGCCGCCTGGCGGACGAAGGCCAGATCGTGCTGGCCGGTGGTGGAGACGAACAACTTGTCTAGCAGCTCGCTTGCCCGCCGCGCGGCCATGCTCAACGTGCCCTCGCCCAACCCCGAACGCAGCGCCTATGCCCGCTTCATCCCGCGCGAGGAGCTGGGCGCCGTCTCCAACTGGCGCCCCGGCACCATTGCCGGCAAGCTCGGCGGCGGCGCGCGCCCGCAGCCGCCGGTGGAGCCTCCGCCGCCGGCGCCGCCCGGCCCCACGGCCGAGGAATGGCTGGCCCAGGTCGATGCCGCTCGCACAACGGGTTATGAGCAGGGCTACCGCGACGGCATGGCCGCGCTCGAATCGTTCAAGAAGAGCCACGCCGAGCAGATGGAGCGCCAAGTCGGCCAGGTGCTGCAGTCGCTGGACGCCGAGTTCGACGGCCTGCACGCGAAAGCGGCCGATGCGGTGACCGGCGTCGCGCTGCAGCTCGCGCGCCAGGTGTTGCGCAGCGAGCTGGAGATCGCCCCTGCCCACGTGGCCCGCGTCGCCGCCGAGGCGGTGGAGGCGGTGCTGCTGTCGGCCCGCCACCTCACCGTGCAGCTGCACCCGCAGGACCTGCCGCTGGTGGCCGCCGGCGCCGAGGACGTGCTGAAGGCCCGCGGCGCGCGGCTGGTGGCGCACCCCGGCATCGAGCGCGGCGGCTGCCGCGTCGAATCCGACGCCGGCGCGATCGACGCGCGCATCGCCACCCGCTGGGCGCAGGCCGCCGGCGCGCTGGGCAGCGAGCAGCCCTGGAACGACGACGAGGCCGCCGCATGAGGCCGCAGGCTTTGCCGAGGGCTCATTCCCGCCCGGCGGGACCGGGCGAAGCCCGTAGGGTGCACCAGTGACGAATCTGCAGCACGAGCGCAGCCACCGCTGGCAGCGCTTCCTGCGCGACCTGCAGGACCACGCGGCGCTGCCGCAGCCGCTGGAGGCGGTGGGCACGCTGGCGCGCGTGACCGGCCTGGTGCTGGAAGCGCGCGGCGTGCGCGTGCCGGTGGGCTCGGTGTGCGACGTCCGCAGCGAGGGCCAGCCGCTGGTCACCGCCGAGGTCGTCGGCTTCGACGGCGACCGCGCCTTCCTGATGCCCACCGGCGACGTGCAAGGCCTGGCCAGCGGCGCGCGCGTCTCGCCGCACCCGGCCCCGCAGGCCGCGCCGCGCTGGGGCCAGGACAACCAGCTCTGGCGCCGCAGCGAAGACCGCGGCCTGCACCTGCCGATGGGCGACGGGCTGCTGGGCCGCGTGGTCGACCCGCACGGCGAGGCGATGGACCGCCAGGGCCCGATCACCAACGTGCGGCCCGAGCCGATGCAGCGCCGCCCGATCAACGCGATGGACCGCGACCCGGTGCGCCAGCCGCTGGACACCGGCGTGCGCGCGATCAACACCATGCTGACCGTGGGCCGCGGCCAGCGCCTGGGCCTCTTCGCCGGCACCGGCGTCGGCAAGTCGGTGCTGCTGGGCATGATGGCGCGCTACACCGCGGCCGACGTGATCGTCGTCGGCCTGATCGGCGAGCGCGGCCGCGAGGTGAAGGAGTTCATCGAGGACATCCTCGGCGACGAGGGCCGCCAGCGCAGCGTGGTCGTCGCCGCCCCGGCCGACGCGCCGCCGCTGGTGCGCATGCAAGGTGCGAGTTATGCCACCGCGATCGCGGAACACTTCCGCGACCGCGGGCTGCACGTGCTGCTGCTGATGGACAGCCTGACGCGCTACGCGATGGCGCAGCGCGAGATCGCGCTGGCCATCGGCGAGCCGCCGGCCACCAAGGGCTACCCGCCGAGCTGCTTCGCCAAGCTGCCGCAGCTGGTGGAGCGCAGCGGCAACGGGCTGCACGGCGTGGGCTCGATCACCGCGTTCTACACCGTGCTGTCCGAAGGCGACGACCAGCAGGACCCGATCGCCGACGCCGCGCGCGGCATCCTCGACGGCCACATCGTGCTGTCGCGCGAGCTGGCCGAGAGCGGCCACTTCCCGGCCATCGACGTCGAGCGCTCGATCTCGCGCGTGATGGGCTCGGTGACGCCGCGCGAGCACCAGGCCGCCGCGCGCCGGCTGCGCCAGCTGCTCAGCCGCTACAACAAGGCGCGCGACCTGATCCAGATCGGCGCCTACGCCCCCGGCCACGATGCCGAGCTGGACCTGGCGGTGCAGCTGCACCCGCAGATCGTCGCGCTGCTGCAGCAGGACATGCACGCCTCGGCCTCGCTGGACGCCAGCCGCAAGCAGTTGAACCAGATCGTCGCGCAGGCGGCGGCCGCATGACCGCCGGACGCCGATGAGCTCAGCCGCCTCCATCGTTTCACTGCAAGTGGTGCTGGACCGCGCGACGCAGGAGCGCGACCGCCTGGCCGCCGAACTGCGCCGCGCCGAAGAGCTGGCGCTGCGCGCGCGCCGCCAGGGCGAGCAGCTCGCGGCCTACCGCGGCGAATACCTGCAGCGCTGGAGCCGCCAGTTCGGCGGCCGCGGCGGCGCGATCGAGATCGTGCACTGCTACCAGTCCTTCATGCAGCGCCTGGACGAGGCGCTGCAGCACCAGCAGCGCCAGGTCCAGGCGGCCGAGCGCGGCCAGGCCGCGGCGCGCCAGGCGCTGCTGCAGGCCGAGACGCGGCTGGCCGGCATCCGCAAGCTGATCGAGCGCCGCCAGGCCGAGATCGCCCGCGCGCACGAGCGCCGCGACCAGCGCCAGACCGACGAAACCGCCCAGGGCCTGCTGCTGCGCCGCAGGCGCGCCGCGCCGGCCCTGCAGCATTGAATCCATCGGAGTTGTTCATGCCGACCAGCGCCCCTGTCCTGCCGACTGCCTTGTCGCCCGCCGCCGCGCTGGGCGGCGCGCCGGCTTCCCCATCGGCGCCGCCCGCCGCCGGCAGCCAGCCCGGCGCTTTTGCGCGCGAGCTACAGCAGGCGCAATCGCAGCCGCAGCAAGGTGCGGCGCGTGACGGCAAGGCCGACGCACCCGCCTCGCGCAACGAAGCCCGCAGCGAAGCCGACGCCGGCGACGAGCCGCCGGCCGCCGACGCCGCGTCCGGCGGCGCCAAGGCCGAGGCGGCCGCCAAGGCCGCGGCACAGCGCAAGGCGGCCGAGCGGCGGCCCGCCCGCGCCGGCGACGCCGGCGGCCTGCAAGGCGCCGCGGGCGACCCCGACGATGCCGCCGCGGTGGCAGCGCCGGGCGACGACGCCGAGGCGAAGCCCGATGACGGCACCGCGCCCGAAGCCGCGGCGGCCTGGATCGCCGCGCTGCTGCCCGCCGCCGCGGCGCCGGCCGCCAAGGCCGCTGCCGCGGACGGCGCCGGCCGGGCCGCCGGCGGCACCGGCACGGAGCCGGCCGCCGCTGCCGGCCGGGCCGATCCGCGTGCCGGCAACGGCCAGCGCCGTGCCGACGGCAACGCCCCGCCTGGCGCCGCCGGCGAGGACAAGGCCGACGGCGCGATCGCCCCCGACGCCAAGGCCACGGCCCGGCTGGCCGCCGGTGCCGAGGCCGCGGTCCACGCGCAGCCGGCCGGCGACGCCACGCCGGCCTTTGCGGCCGAACTGGCCCGCGCCGCCCAGGCTTCGGTCGCCGCCGGTCCCGCCGGCGGCACGCCGGCGGCCGTCGCACTGCCGACGCCGGTGCATTCGCCCGAGTTCATGCCGCGCCTGAGCGGCACGCTGGCGGTGCTGGCGCGCGACGGCGTGCAGGAAGCGCGCGTGCAGCTGAACCCCGCCGAGCTGGGCCCGATCACGGTGCAGATCAGCGTCGACGGCAGCGCCGCGCAGGTGAACCTGGCGGTCGCCAACGAGCAGACGCGGCAGATCCTCGAACAAGGCATGCCCACGCTGGCCACCGCGCTGCGCGAGAGCGGCCTCACGCTGACCGGCGGCGGCGTCTTCCAGCAGGCGCAGCACGACGGCGCCAATGGCGGCAACGGCAACGCCGGCGGCCGCAGCAACGGCGCCGGCAGCGGCAGCGACCGCGGCGACACCGAAGCCCTGACGGGCGCGGGCGGCATCGCCACCGCGCCCCGCCGCGCCCGGCTGCCGGGCGCCGTCGACGTCTACGCCTGAGCACGATCCAACCGCCGCGGATGAGCGGCTTTCGCGCCGCTTTTCCCGGCTTGCCGGCGGGGCCGGCTTCGAATAATGGGCTTCATCGCTGCCGGTCCGGGTGCCCACCCGGGCCCGACCGAGAGGAAGCCCGATGTCCACCGCCGCCGCCGTTGCAGAAGCCCCGCCGCCCGCCGCCAAGGGCAAGAAGAAGCTGATCATCCTGATCGCCGCCGCCGTGCTGCTGCTGGGCGGTGGCGGCGGCGCCGCCTTCGTGCTGCTGAAGAAGAGCCCGGCCGCCGACGACGGCGACGACAGCGCGCAGGTCGAGCGGGCCGAGTCCAAGGCCCGGGCGGCGCCCAGGCACGACGCCAAGCATCCCCCGGCCTTCGCGCCGCTGGATCCTTTCACCGTCAACCTGGCGGACAAGGAGGTCGAGCGCTACGCCCAGGTGGCGCTGACGCTGGAGCTCGACGACGCCAAGACCGCCGACAGCGTCAAGAGCTTCATGCCGGCGATCCGCAACAACATCCTGATGGTGCTGGCGCACAAGACCAGCGCCCAGCTGCTCACCGCCGAGGGCAAGATCCGGCTCGCCGGCGAGATCCAGCGCGCCACCTCGCGCGCGCTGGGCGTCGAGGTCGACGAGCCCGACGACGACGAGGTCGCCGACAGCGCCGACGCCAAGCCCAGGAAAAAGAAGAAGAAGCGCGCCGAGCCGGCGCTGCCCATCGTGGCGGTCCACTTCTCGAACTTCATCGTCCAATAACCCCGAACCCGAGCGCAGTGCGGCGGTGAACCAGCAGATTCTTTCCCAGGACGAGGTCGATGCCCTGCTGCAGGGCATCACCGGCGAAAGCCAGAAGCTCGAAGAGGAAGAGCAGCCGCAAGGCGGCGTCCGCGACTACAACCTCGCCAACCAGGAGCGCATCGTCCGTGGCCGCATGCCGACCATGGAGGTCATCAATGAACGCTTCGCGCGCAACATCCGCGTCGGGCTGTTCAACATGATCCGCAAGTCGCCCGAGGTCTCGATCGGCGGCATCAAGGTGCAGAAGTTCAGCGCCTTCCTGCGCGAGATCGTGGTGCCCACCAACTTCAACCTCGTGCACGTCAAGCCGCTGCGCGGCGCCGGGCTGATCGTCTGCGATCCCAGCCTGGTGTTCGCGGTGATCGACTCGCTGTTCGGCGGCATCGGCAAGTTCCACACCCGCATCGAAGGCCGCGACTTCAGCGCCACCGAGCTGCGCGTGATCCTGCGCCTGGTGGAATGCATCATCACCGAGTTCGGCAAGGCCTGGCACGGCATCTACCCGCTGGAGCTGGAATACCAGCGCTCGGAGATGCAGCCGCAATTCGCCAACATCGCCACGCCCAGCGAGATCGTGGTCTCGACCAACTTCACGCTGGAGATCGGCGAGACCACCGGCGCGGTGCACTTCTGCATCCCCTACTCCACGCTGGAGCCGATCCGCGACGTGCTGTACTCGACGATCCAGGGCGACGCCGCCGAGCCCGACCGCCGCTGGGTCAACCTGCTGAAGACGCAGATCCAGTCGGCCGAGGTCGAGCTGGTGGCCGAGCTGGGCACCGCGCCGGCCACCGTCGAGCAGCTGCTGTCGTTCAAGCCCGGCGACTTCATCGAACTGGACATCGAGCCGGTGATCCAGGCCAAGATCGACAGCGTGCCCGTGTTCGACTGCCACTACGGCACGGCCAACGGCCGCTACGCGCTGAAGATCGAACAACTGCTGTCCAGCTCCACGCTGAGCTGGATCGGAGCGGACCACCATGGCAACTGACAACGCACAAATGTCCGAAGAGGACCGCATGGCCGCCGAATGGGCCGCCGCGCTGGAAGAAAGCAAGACCGCCGCGCCGGCCGACGAGGCCGCGGCCGCCGGCAGCGCCGCCGGCGCCAACGGCGAGCTGGCCGCGCGCGCGCCCGCGGTGTCGCCGGCCTCGTTCGCCAACTTCACCGCCGGGGCGCCGGCCTCGGCCGGCAACGACCTCAACATGATCCTGGACATCCCGGTCCAGTTGACGGTCGAGCTGGGCCGCACGCGCATCCCGATCAAGCACATCCTGCAGCTCGCGCAAGGCTCGGTGGTAGAGCTGGAGACCCTGGCCGGCGAGCCGATGGACGTGCTGGTCAACGGCTTCCTGATCGCCCAGGGCGAGGTGGTGGTCGTCAACGACAAGTTCGGCATCCGGCTGACCGACATCGTAACGCCCAGCGAGCGCATGCGCCGGCTGTCGCGCACCTGATGCCGCCGATGGTTCCCGATTGGTCATCGCTGTTGTGGCTGGCCGTGGTGCTGGCCGCGATCCCGGCCGCGCTGTGGTTCCTCAAGCGCACGCCGCTGGGCCAGCCGCCGGTGCCCGGCAGCGCGCGCACCGTGGCCGTGCTGGGGCTGACGGCCAACCAGCGCGTGGTGACGGTGGAAGTGGGCCGCGGCGACCAGCGCCTGTGGCTGGTGCTGGGCGTGGGCCCGCAGGGCATCAGCAACCTCTACACGATGGCGCCGCAGGACGATGGCCCGGCGGCCGCACCGCCGCCCAACCCCGCGGCCACGCTGGAGCCGCTGCTGCAGCGCCTGCGCCGCGGCCGGAGGGACGGCGATGCGCGCTAGCCGCCGCGCGGTCACCCGTGCACTGACGGCCGCCGCGCTGCTGCTGGCGGCCGGCGGCGCCGCCTGGGGCCAGGCCCCGGCCGGCGGCAACCTGCCGCTGCTGGTGGGCCAGGGCGGCAGCGGCACCAGCTTCTCGGTTCCGGTGCAGACGCTGCTGTTCTTCACCGCGCTGTCGTTCCTGCCCGCCACGCTGCTGCTGATGACGGGCTTCACGCGCATCGTGATCGTGCTGTCGCTGGTGCGCCAGGCCATGGGCACGCAGGCCGCGCCGCCCAACCAGGTGGTCGTCGGGCTGTCGCTGTTCCTCACCTTCTTCGTGATGGGGCCGACGCTGGACAAGGTCTACGACGCCGCCTACAAGCCCTTTGCCGCCAGCGAGATCAACTTCGAGGAAGCGCTCAAGCGCGGCGAGCAGCCGATGCGCGAGTTCATGCTCAAGCAGACGCGCCAGGCCGACGTGCAGCTCTTCGCCAAGCTGGCCAAGCTGCCGGCCGGCGTCAAGGGCGAGACCGTGCCCTTCCGCGTGCTGGTGCCGGCCTTCGTGACCAGCGAGCTCAAGAGCGCCTTCCAGATCGGCTTCATGATCTTCATCCCCTTCCTGATCATCGACATGGTGGTCGCCAGCGTGTTGATGAGCCTGGGGATGATGATGCTCAGCCCCGTGCTCGTCGCCCTGCCCTTCAAGCTGATGCTGTTCGTGCTGGCCGACGGGTGGAACCTGCTGCTCGGCTCGCTCGCCGCTTCCTTCGCAACATGAATCCGCAACAAGTCCTCGATACGGGCCAGCAAGGCCTGATGCTGATGCTGCTGGTCTCGGCGCCCATCCTGCTGACGGTGCTGGTGGTGGGCCTGCTGGTCAGCGTCTTCCAGGCGGCCACGCAGATCAACGAGACCACGCTGAGCTTCGTGCCCAAGATCGTCGCCTGCGCCGGCGTGCTGGCCTTCGCGGGGCCGTGGATGCTGCAGACGCTGGTGGAGTACCTGCAGCGCACACTGCAAAGCATCCCCGGCGCGGTTGGATAAGCCCGCGATGATCTCCTTCACCGAGGCCCAGATCCTCGGCTGGATCATGCCGCTGCTGTGGCCTTTCCTGCGTGCGCTGGCGCTGTTCTCGGCGCTGCCGGTGCTGGGGACGCGCACGGTGCCGGCGCGCGTGCGCATCGCGCTGGCGGCCTTCGTCGCGCTGGCAGCGCAGGCCTCGCTGCCCGAGCCGCCGGCGGTGGCGCTGGACTCGCCCGCGGCCTTCATCCTGGTGCTGCAGCAGATGGTGGTCGGCCTGGCTTTGGGCTTCAGCGTACGGCTGGTGTTCGCCGCGGTGGAGTTCGCCGGCGAGGTCATCGGCCTGCAGATGGGCCTGAACTTCGCCGGCTTCTTCGACCCCGCGACCGCCAGCACCGGCACCGCCACCGCGCGCTTCTTCGGCACCACGATCGCGTGGCTGTTCGTCGTCGGCGGCGGCCACCTGCTGGTGATCGCGGTGCTGGTGCAGAGCTTCCAGGCCTTTCCCGTCGGGCCCGAGCCGCTGGCGCTGCTGCGCGCCGCGCAGCCGCAGCGCTGGGGCGCCGAGATCTTCTCGCTGGGCCTGTGGATCGCGCTGCCGCTGGTGGCCATGCTGCTGATGGTCAACCTGATGCTGGGCGTGATCTCGCGCGTGGCCTCGCAGATCAACGTGTTCTCGGTCGGCTTCCCGATCACGCTGGGCACCGGGCTCCTGGGCCTGCTGCTGACGCTGCCGGCGCTGCAGCAGCCGTTCACGGTGGCGCTGGAGCGGATGCTGGCGCACTTCCGCTGAGCGCGGCGCCGGGCCGGGCCGCGGGCTAACATGGCGCCGCTGCAACCCCTTCATCGCGGAGAGGCCCATGAAGCTCGGATACACGGTCGTCTACGTCCGGGACGTCGCCGCGTCCCTGTCCTTCTTCGAGGCCGCCTTCGGCCTGAAGCGCCGCTTCCTCCATGAATCCGGCGTCTACGGCGAGCTGGAGACCGGCGAGACCACCTTGTCGTTCGCCACGCACGAACTGGGCGACATGAACGTCCCCGGCGGCCATGTCCGCGCCGACGAATCGAGCCGGCCGCTCGGGATGGAGATCGCGCTGGTGACCGACGACGTGCCCGCCGCGCACCGGACGGCGCTGCAATGCGGCGCCACCGAGCTCAGCGCGCCGGCGGACAAGCCGTGGGGGCAGGTGGTGTCCTACGTCAGGGCGCCGGACGGCACGCTGATCGAGCTGTGCACGCCGATGGGCGCTTGAGTCGGCGGTCGGGCTGCGCGGGCTAGCAGCCCTTGGCCTGCGCCACGCCCTTCAAGTAGGCCCGCCGCACGGTGCCGGCCGCGATGGCCGCGGCCACTTGCCTGGAGTAGCGCTCGGCCCCGCTGAGCTTGCGGACCCAGCTCCGAAACGGCACCACGCCTTCGGCCGTCTTCTGGATGGCGTTGGCCACGGCGCCGCCGCCCCGTTCGATCAGGCTGGGGTTGCTGTCGGTGGCTGGCGTGTCCAGGTCGGCGCCCAGCACTTCGTCCAGCGCGCGGATCTCGGCCCTGGCCATTGCGCACACCGGCTCGGCCGGCACGGCGTAAGGCGCCTTCTGCGCATGAGACAAGGCCTCGGGGATCGGCGCGGAGACCAGGTTCAGGTCGTTCAGCGGCGTGGTCGCCGCGCCCGCGATCTTCTGCTGGTCTTGCGATGCGCACGCGGCGACAAGGAGGACGGACAAGGCGATGGCGATGGTTTTCATACCGTTCATGATGTGTGTTATTGGCGACCTGAATGCTCAGTTGCCCAAATGCATCACGAACACCGCGCCGTCGGACAGCCGGCACTGGCCCGTGCCCTGCGTTGCGCTGTTCATCGTGTAGCCGCACATCAGGTAGGAGCCTCGATTGCCCGCGCCGTTGGCGATGCCGCTGCGCGATGCGTCCGCCTTGCGCGTCGCTTCGCCGACGAAGGCTTCGCCATTGATGTTGGCGTTGAAGCTGCCCTTGCCGTGCAGGTCGTTGGTCACCGAGGCGTTGATGACGCCGTAGCGGCCGGCCTGCTCGTTGGTCGGGTAGAGCCGGACCGGGACGGTCACGGGCCCGGGGGGTGCCGCGTAGGGCGGAGGTGCTGCCACCGCCGGCTGCCCGGTGCGTGCGTCGATCGGGACGACGTAGCAGCCCGACAGGGCCGCCAAGCCCGCGGCGAGCGAGAGCGTCGCGACGCGTTGGATGGAGAGGGCCGGAGACTTCGATCTACCCATGTTGCTGATCACTGAGCAGGCACATGCCTGCAGGGACAGCATATCCTGGGCGTTAGCGCTTGCGACAGCCGGCGGCACCCCCTGAAGAAGGATGCCGCCTGCTCTTGATCAATGCCTCTTCAACGCCCTTTCAACGCCTCCGCCAGCGTCACGTCGGCCAGCCCGCTGCGCTGCGCCAGCGCCGCCGCCATGCCGCGCGGCGCCAGTAGCAAGGCGTCGACCAGCGGACCCAGGCGTTGCGTCTCCGGCTCGGCCAGCAGCACCAGGCGCTGCTCGCCGGCTTCGTCCAGGCGGCCGGCCCAGCCCAGTTCGACCAGGCGGTCGAGCACCGGCTCGATCTGCAGCGGATCCTGGCGCAGCGCGGCGGCCATCCGGTGCAGCGACAGGCCGCGCGCCGGGCTGCCGCGGGCGGCGCGCAGTTGTGCCAGCAGTTCCAGCGCCAGCACGAAGCGGTCGCCCGGTGCCGCGGGCCGGCGCAGCAGCCGCATCTGCAGGCTGGGCGCGTAGGCGGCGATCACGGCGCCGAACAGCACGATCAGCCATACTAGGTAGATCCACAGTAGCAGGATGGGCACCGCGGCAAAGGCGCCGTAGACGGCCGAGAAGGTGCCCATCGCGTCGACGTACCAGGCCAGTCCCTTCTTCGCCGCCTCGAAGGCCAGCGCGACGAACAGGGCGCCGGCCCAGGCGTGCGGCCAGCGCACGAAGGTGTTGGGCACGTAGTGATACAGCCCCGCCATCGCCGCTGCCAGCAGCGCGAACTGCAGCAGCTCGACGACGAACTCCACGCCGCCCGGCAGCGCGCCGACCAGCCCGCGCGAGGCCGACAGCACGTAGCTGGTGGCCGTGAGGCTGACGCCCACCGCCAGCGGCCCCAGCGTCAGCCCGGCCCAGTAGACCAGCACGCGCTGCGCGATGGGCCGCGGCCGGCGCACGCGCCAGATGCCGTTGAGCGTGCGGTCGATGGTCAGCATCATCGCCAGCGCGGTGCTGCCCAGCAGCAGCAGGCCCACCGATCCCATGCTGCGCGCCTTGGACGCGAACTGCGTCAGCGTGCGCAGCACCGGACGCGCGATGCCCTCGGGCACCAGGCTTTGCAGGAAGTACTTCTCCAGCGCGCCCTGGAAGCTGCCGAACATCGGGAAGGCGGTGAACACCGCCAGCATCACGGTGAGCAGCGGCACCAGCGCGATCAGCGTCGTGAAGGTCAGGCTGCCGGCCGACAGCCCCAGGCGGTCTTCGCGGAAGCGCTGCGCCAGCGTGCGCACCGTGTCGGCCCAGGGCCAGCCGCGCAGCGTGTCCAGCAGCGCGGCCGTCTGGGCGGCCCACTGGGTGAACATCCGGGTGGCGACTCGGGCGGCCAGCCGCGAGGCGGGCTGCGGGGCCTCGTCTTCGGGCTTGGGCATGCTGGCTATGATGCCAGCATGCCCTTAGTGACCCCCGCCCCTGCCGATGCCCCGGCGACGCCGCTGCCGGCCCCGCCCGCGGTGCGGCATGCGCGCGGTTGGGCGCTGGCGCTGCTGGCGGCGCTGCTGCTGCTGTGCCTGAGCTGGGAGCTGTGGCTGGCACCCACCGGCAGCGGCACGCTGGCGGTCAAGGCCTTGCCGCTGGCGCTGTGCGGGCTGGGCCTGCTGCGCCACCGGCTCTACACCTACCGCTGGCTGAGCCTGCTGCTGTGGCTGTACGTCACCGAAGGGCTGGTGCGCGCCACCAGCGAGACCGGCTTGTCGCAAGCGCTGGCCGTCGCCGAAGTGGCGCTGTCGCTGGCGCTGTTCGCGCTGTGCGTGCGCTACATCCGGCTGCGCGTGCCGAAGACGAAGAATCGCAAGACCGCCGCCCCATGACCATCGATAAGACCGCGGCGCTGGCCGCGCTGCGCAGCGCCGTCGGCGCCGACCACGTGCTGGCCGAGGGCGACCTCTCGGCCTACGAGCAGGACTGGCGCCGCCGCTGGCGCGGCAAGGCGCTGGCCGTCGTGCGGCCCGGCAGCACCGCCGAAGTGGCCGCGCTCGTCAAGGCCTGCGCGGCGCAGGGCCTGGCCATCGTGCCGCAGGGCGGCAACACCGGCCTGGTGGGCGGCGGCGTGCCCGACGACAGCGGCACGCAGGTGCTGCTGAGCCTGCAGCGGCTGAACCGCATCCGCCGCATCGACGCCGCCAACCTGGCGCTGACGGTGGAAGCCGGCTGCGTGCTGCAAGCCGCGCAGGAGGCCGCGGCCGCGCAAGGCCTGCTGCTGCCGCTGAGCCTGGCGGCCGAAGGCAGCTGCACGATCGGCGGCAACCTGGCCACCAATGCCGGTGGCACGCAGGTATTGCGTTATGGCAATGCACGCGCGCTCTGCCTGGGGCTGGAAGTCGTCACCGCCGGCGGCGAGGTCTGGGACGGCCTGTCGGGCCTGCGCAAGGACAACACCGGCTACGACCTGCGCGACCTGTTCATCGGCAGCGAGGGCACGCTGGGCATCATCACCGCGGCGACGATGGTGCTGGTGCCGCAGCCGGCCGCCATCACCACCGCGCTGGCCGCGCTGGCCGGCGTGCGCGACGCGGTGGCGCTGCTGGAGCTGGCGCGCGCACGGCTGGGCGCGGGGCTCACCGGCTTCGAGCTGATGAACCGCTTCTCGCTGGACCTGGTGGCGCAGCACTTCCCGCAACTGCCGGCGCCGCTGCCCGGCGCCGCGTGGACCGTGCTGCTGGAGCAGAGCGACAACGAAGGCGAGGCGCAGGCGCGCGCGCGCTTCGAGGCGCTTTTGAGCGACGCGCTGGAGCGCGGCCTGATCGCCGACGCGGTGGTGGCCGAAAGCCTGTCGCAAAGCCAGGGGCTGTGGCACGTGCGCGAATCGATCCCGCTGGCGCAAAGCGAGGAAGGCTTGAACATCAAGCACGACATCGCGTTGCCGGTGTCGGCGATTCCCGATTTCGTCGAGCAGACCGACGCCGCGCTGCAGTCACGCATCCCCGGCGTGCGCCTGGTCGACTTCGGCCACCTGGGCGACGGCAACCTGCACTACAACGTGCAAGCACCCGAGGACGGCGATGCCAGGCGCTTCCTGGCCGAGCGCGAGCACGAGGTCAACACCATCGTCTACGACGCGGTGCAGCGCTTCGGCGGCTCGATCAGCGCCGAGCACGGCGTGGGCCAGTTGAAGCGCGAGGAGATCGTCGAGCGCAAGAGCCCGGTGGCGATCGCGCTGATGCGGCAGATCAAGCGGGCGCTGGATCCGGAGAATCGGTTGAATCCGGGACGGGTGCTGGCGGTTTGAGCGGCGTCAGTCGACGCGCGAGCGCCAAGCGCATCACCTGGCAATGGCAGCCGCGCGTGTGAAGACCATCTCGGCATCGATGGCCTCGACCTCGCCGCCGTCATAGGTGGCCAGACGCCGGGCAATCTCCGCTTCCCAAGCGGCTTCGACCTCGGACTTCGGCTCTTCGGCCAGTGACGACAAGAAGATGTCCGCAGGACGCCCACGATCATCTGCCGACAGCGTCAGGCTGCGTCGGGCAAGCTCAGTGACTTGGTCGTTCATGGGCCTCTCCGCATTGAGAACGGCAATGGTACGCTGAGCGACATCTGGCTGCGCCGGCCCGCGTCCCGCATCTTCCGGCCAGAAATACCCGGGTCGAGATGGAGCACCGCGTTGCGCCTATCGTGAGCGCGGCAGGTGGCACCTGGTATTGACATGCCCGCTATGGAATGCACCGAGGAGCTGTCCGCAAACCACACCGGAGCGGGCTTGCTCAGGAGGAAGGTGGTAGAGCACCCAGGCCTTGTCAGCATACGCCCGAAGGCCTGGGGCATGCCGGTAGATCTGCGTCGCCTTGATGTCCTGGCCATTCAGCGTCAGCAAGATGCCACGTGTGGCATACCCTCCAAACTGCTGAGCACCAACGCCCTGAATGCAGACAAGGCCCGTAACGAGGGCGAGCAGCCGAACGATCAACGAGCGGTTTGCCATCGCAAAAGCGTACGGTCCAGGCCGAGCCGGCCGTCGAGAACGGTCGAAGTCGGCGACGTTCAGCAGACGGCCGCCGCCCTCACCGCTCGCTCAACGCCAGCTTGGCCCCCAGCCCCGCGAACGCGGCGGCAAAGCCATAGCGCAGCCAGCGCTGCACCCGCGCCGACTCGATGACCCAGCGCCGAAACGCATGGGCGACCAGGCCGTAGGCCACGAACACCACGAAGGTCATCGCCATGAAGATCGCGCTGAGCATCAGCAGTTGCAGCAGCGGCTGCGCCGCGTGCGCATCGACGAACTGCGGCAGGAAGGCCAGGAAGAAGATCGTCAGCTTCGGGTTCAGGATGTTGAGCAGGAAGGCCTTGACGACGATCGCCGGCGCGCTGGGCGCCGGCGCGCGGCCGGCGGCATCCACCGAGAACGCCGCGCGGTCGCGCCAGGTGACATAGGCCAGGTACAGCAGGTACGCCGCGCCGGCGTACTTCAGCGCCTGGAACGCCAGCGCGCTGGCGTGCATCAATGCCGCCAGCCCCAGCACCGTGGCCGCCAGGTGCGGCACGATGCCCGCCGTGCAGCCCAGGCTGGCGTAGAAGCCGGCGCGCCGCCCCTGCAGCAGCGCGGTCGACACCGTGTAGATGACGCCGGTGCCGGGGATCAGCACGACGATCAGTGACGTCACAAGGAATTCGAGGCTGATCATGGCTTTGCCAATGGTGGGTTCAAGCCTCATTCTCGGGCACGGCCAGCCGCATCGGCAGGAACGAGATGCCGTGGACCGACACGACCTCGCCCACGGGTGCGAAGCCGAACGAGCGATAGGCGGAAACCGCGCGCAGGCTGGCGTTCACCGTGAACGCGCCCGGCCTTGCCGTGGCCAGCGCCCGGGCCTTCGCTTCCTGCCAAAGCAGCCGCGCAATGCCCAGGCGCTGATGGCGACGCGCGACGAACAGGTGAAAGACGTGGCTGAGGTCCCGCAACGCGATGAACCCCAGGATGGTCCCGTCTTGGTCGGCGACGATGTACGAGTAGCGGCTCGATTCCAGATAGGAGCGCTCCGCCCGGCAAGACACCGACGCGAGGTAGCGCTCGGCACCCGCGCCGGCGGGATCGTCCGTCAACTCGGGCTGGAAGCTCGCGATGCGGCCGGCAATGGCGACGGCGTCATCGGGGATGCCGGCGCGGAGTTGCATCGAAATCCCGCGCAGCCAACCGGGTCACGCCCGATTCAACCAACGATCGAGATCGCCGATCGCCACGACCTCCAGGACGACCTTGTCGCCCCCCGCATCCTCGCGCGCCTTGACGAGTTCGCACAAGCGCAAGACGACCGCGAAGTCGGTCGGAACGATGCAGCCATCGCTGCCACGGGGCCCGCGGCCGTGGATGGCCATCCCGCTCCTGCCATGCATCGCCGCCTGCCTGACCGGCACCAACCGGAGCCAGTTCTTGTGAGCTTCGTGCGAGACGACATAGTACCGACCCATGGGCAGTGGGCCGCCCGGATTGGATGCCGTCTTCTTGACGCCGACGGCAAAGGGGTTGTTGGCCAGCCAATCGTTGACGGCGCCGCGGGTTTTCGAATTGGCTCTTCCGCCCGAGCCTGCATACGCAGCAATGACAACGCCGTCAATCTCGCCGTTCAGGCGACCCTCGGCGATGTTGTAGACCAGATCAGGGGCTTGGTTTTGCGGATCGCCCATTGGCGCCTCCTCTGCGACAGCCGCTTGCTGACCGATTCCAAGCCTAACGCACAGCCGCTGAATGGATTGCGGCCGGGTCCATCTAAAAGGGGACGGCACGGGTAACCCGCGTGGCGCGTCGCTGAGAGCTGTCGCTGGTCGGGCGCTATGCGGAGACCGTTCTCTTTTTATGTTAGGCCGTGCGCGGCGGCGCCGTTGCTGCGCCGGGCCCAGACGCCGGCACCGGCGATGCGGCCTGCTCGGCAGGCGGCGTCCAGGTGTCCCAGTCGGGGCCGAAGAGTTCCGCCGGATGCTGCGTCCGCTCCGAGCCGTTGCCGCAGGCCAGCGAGTGGGCGGCGCAGAACTTGTCGCAGCCCCAGCAGTTGCGCTCGGGGTGCGGCGGGTTGACGGGGAACTTCTTGGCCATGGTCGCGCGGCTCCAGGCGCCCAGTCTGCGACGCCGCGGCCCCGCGGGTCCTGACTCAGGTCAGATTCGGGCCGGCGCCGCGGCGCCGACGCGCTACTGCAGCGGCTCTTTCAGCGCCCGCGGCACCGGGATCGACACCACCTCGATGCCTTCGTCGCTGAGCGAGCGCCGCTCCTCGTCGGTGGTCTGGCCGCGGATGCCGCGCTGCGGCGTCTCGCCGTAGTGGATGCGGCGCGCCTCCTCGGCAAAGCGCTCGCCCACGTCCTCGGTATTGGCCATCAGGTGGCGCACCGCGTGCAGCCACGCGGCCTGCAGTTCGGGCCGCGGGTCGCCGGCCTCGGGCCGCTGAGGCGCGGGCCCGACGGGCTTGGCGTCGGGGGCCGGCGCGCCGGCGCCCGACAGGTTCAGCCGCGGCGCGCTGGGCAGCCGCACCACGGTGCGGTCGGCGCAGACCGGGCACTCGATCAGGCCGCGGCCGTTCTGGCCGAGGAAATCGTCCTCGGATGCGAACCAGCCCTCGAAGCCGTGGCCGCTGGCGCAGCGCAGATTCAGCACTTTCATGCCGTGATCTTAAGCGGCCGCCCGCGCCGGGCGGGCCGGCGGGGTCAAGGCTGCCCGGTGGGCAGCCGCGACAGGTAGTCGGCCGCGGCGTCGAGTTCGGCGTCGGACAGCTTCCTGACCACCTCCACCATCTGCGGGTTGGAGTTGCCGCGCACGCCGTTGCGGATGTCGACCATCTCGCGCAGCATGTACTTGTAGTGCTGGCCGTTCAAGCGCGGGTAGAACTGCGCGGCATCGCCCTCGCCGCCCTTGCCGTGGCAGCTGGCGCAGTCGGCGGCGTAGATCTTCTCGCCGCGGCCCAGGTCGGTGCCGGGGCCGTGGCCGTTGCTCGGCGGCGACGGCAGCTTGGTCAGGTAGGCCGCGATGTCGGCGATGTCCTGCGGGCTGGTGACGTGCTTGTCGATGAAGGGCAGCATCTTGTCGTTGCGCCGCCGGCCGGCGCGCACGTCGGTCATCTGCTTGATCAGCACGGTGATGTGCTGCCCGGCCAGCCGCGGGTAGCTGCCGTCGGGCCGGCCGAGCGCGTGCGCGCGGTGGCAGCCCTGGCAGATCTCGAAGGTGATCTCGCCGCGCGCGGCGTCGCCCTTGGCGCCCAGCGCCTGCAGCTTCTCGCCCTGCATCGCGTTCCACACGTAGGCGCCGTCGGCTTCGCCCGCGGCGGCGGCCGGCGCGCTCGCCTGCGCCGCGGCGCCGAAAACGCAGGCCAGCATCGACAGCGGCAGCAGGCGACTGCAAAAGCGTCGGATCACGGTCTCTTCCTCGTTGCGCGGCGGCCGCGTCACGGCAGGCTCGCCAGGTATTCGACGACGGCGGCGATCTCGTCGTCGGTCATGCGCTCGGCCACCGCGCGCATCACCTTGGCGCGGTCGTTGTTGCGGGCGCCGCTCTTGAAGGCCTTGATCTGCGCGGCCGCGTAGGCCGGGTGCTGGGCCGACAGCCGCGGATAGCGTTCGTTGCCGACGCCGTCGGCCTGGTGGCAGCCGACGCAGGCCGGCACGCCGCTTTGCGTGTTGCCGTCGTCGTACATCGCCTTGCCGGCGGCCACCAGCTTGTCGTTGTCGGGCTTGATCGGCGTCGGCTTCTGCGCCGCGTAGTAGGCCGCCAGGCCGGCGACGTCGGCCTCCTTGATCTGCGCCAGCGACGGCGCCATCACGTCGTTCTTGCGCTTGCCGGCGAGGAAGTCGCGCAACTGCTTGTCGACGTATTCGGCATGCTGGCCGGCCAGGCGCGGGAACATCGGCACCACGCTGTTGCCGCCTTCGCCGTGGCAGGCGATGCATTGCGCCGCCACGATGGCCGCGGCGTCGGCGGCCTGCGCACCGGCGGCGGCAGCCGCCAGCGCCAGCAGCGCGGCCCGGCTCGTCAGGCCCCGCATCAGAAGGCCACTCCCAGCAGCAGGCCGACCACGGTGGCCCGGTAGCTCTGCGGCCCGGCATCCAGGTAGGTCTGCTGGTTGGTCGACGGCGTCGGGTTCGCATCGACGCCGTCGTAGTGCCAGTCGGCGATGCGCGTGCGCTCATGGCGCAGCAGGGCGCGCACCGAGACCTTGGGCGTCACCGGCACCACGACGTTGAGGTCCAGCACGTGCTGGCGGTAGCGCAGGTCGGGCATGCCCGAGCCGATCAGCGCCAGCGTGGCCAACTGGGTGGCGGTGGGCGCGCCGCTGGTCACCAGGCCCAGCGCGGCGGCGTTGTAGGTGTAGGCCGTGCCGGTGCGGCCGTCGGTGTAGCCGTAGTGCGCCTCGGCGCGCACGCGGCCGAACTCGTGCCGCACACCGAAGCCGGCCGACAGCGAGTGGTCGTCCTGCACCATGGTCCAGGTGCGGCTGGTCGGGTACAGCGGGCTGACGGCCGAGGCGGTGCCGCACAGGCTGGCGAAGTTGGCCGCGGTGACCACGCCGCTCGTGCCCACCACGGTGATGCCGGCGGCCTGCTGCGCCGCGGTCAGCACGGCGCTGGTGGCCACCGAGCCGTCGCTGAAGAAGTAGTAGCTGCTGCCCAGCGCGCAGGCGTTCTGCTGCAGGCCCACCTGGGCCATGCGGCCGGTCTGGCTGCCCAGCGTGGCCGAGACCGCGGTCACCGGCGTCGGCTGCCAGTTCCACTCGGCGTTGAACGAGTTCTGGCGCTGCACGCCACTGCGGCCGTAGGCCGAGCCGGGGTAGCGCTGCTCCTTGAGCTGGGCGCTCAAGGACAGGTCCATGCTGCTGCTCAGTGCCTGGTTGAAGCGCGCGGTGAGCACGCGGTGGTCGCGGTCGGCGAGGTCGAACTTGCGGTGCAGGTCGTTGATGTGGATCCAGCTCGTCATGTTGGTGCCGGCCACCGTGGGCAGGCCGCCGAACGAGGCGCTGTAGAACTCGTCGTAGGGGTCGGAGACGTAGGTGCTGCCGCGGCGGCGGCCGGCTTCCGCCGACAGCCGCAGCGTGCCGCCGGCCAGCGCGCGGTTGACGTAGCCGGCCTTCAGCCGGTCTTCCCAGGTGCTGGCGCGCTCGCGGTTCGTGCGGTCGATGGTCTCGCGCTCCAGCAGCAGCGTGAGGTTCTGCGCGCGCGCGAGGCGCCAGTCGCCGCTCAGGCTGGCGTTGTCCTGCTTCACCTCGTACTGCGCCGAGGCGATGTTGACGTTGCCGGCGCTGGGCACGAGGTTCAGCGCCTTGATCGCGTCGACGTTGCACTTCAGCACGTCGTAGGCCGTGGCCGCGGTGCCCGCGGGGTTGACGCCGGCGGCGGTGCTGGCGGTGGCGAAGGCGCCGCCGCTGCCGTCGTTGACCAGCCGGCCCCACTGCCCGGTGAGCGGGTTGCAGGCCCAGTATTCGGGCGAGTGGTCGATGGTCTCGTAGCGCCGCCAGCGCGCCTTGACGTCCAGCGCCGCCAGCGGCTGCGCGGCGACGGCCAGGTCGACCAGCCGCGAGTCGATGCGCCGCTCGGCGCTGGCGCGGCTGAGCGAAGCGGTGCTGTCCCAGGCACCGCCGCCGATGCCGTTGACCACCGCGCCGGCGTACGGCGTGGACGGGATCAGCGCGTCGTTCTGGCGCGAGCTGGACCACGAGGCCACGCCGGTGATGCGCGTCTTGGCCAGCTCGGGCATCGCGTGCGCGAACTCGGCCTTCAGGCCGTAGAAGTCGTTGTCGGGCACGAGGTCGAACACCGCCTGCGGGAAGCTGGCGATGCCGTTGGCCGCGGCCAGGAACATCGGGTTGTCGACGGTCTGCGTGCCGATGTTGTTGCGGAACAGCGAGGCCGACACCTGCACGTTGGCGCTGGTGCGCGCGGTGGCCCACTGCAGCCCGGCGATCAGCTCGTGGGTGTCGTAGTCGACCGACTCGGCGACCTCGATGCCGCCGGTGCCGCCGCCGCCGCCGCTGACCAGGCCGAAGGGCCGCGCGCCCTGGCGCTTCTCGCTCGACAGCGAGGCGAAGGCCTTGAGCGTCTCGCTGAACGGCAGGTCCAGCCGCAGCCCGCCCTTCTGCCGCAGCACCGACAGCGTGCCGGCCGGCGCGGTCCAGCGCGTCGTTGCCGATCGCGATGTCGGTGCTGGCCGCGGTGGCCGGCGCCACCGGCCCCGCCGGCAGCCTCGACAGCGTGAGCCGCCCGGTGCCGACGCCGTCCCACAGGCTGCGGTAGCTGGTGGTGAAGACGTGCGGCGTCTCGTTGTAGAAGGCCTTCAGCCGCCAGCCGTTGTAGCGGCCGAGCGTCAGCGAGGCGAAGCCGTCGTCGCGCCCCAGCGAAGCGGCGCTGGCCTCGACGTAGCTGCGGCCGTCGGCGCTTTCGGCTTCCAGCCGCAGGCCGCCCAGCACGAAGCCGTTCTCGAGCGACTGGTATTCCAGGAACTTCGCCGCGCCGCGGTCGCCGTCCACCGTGATGCCGCCCAGCTCGACCTGGCCGCGCACGCGCCAGTCGCCGAAGCGCGAGGGGTCGACGACCAGCCCTGGCTGAGCGTTGAGGAAGCCGGTCGGGCTGCGGTTGACCTGGGCCTCGCCGATGCCGTCGGGGTCGATGGCGCGCAGCCGCAGGCCGCCGCCGGGCATCAGCGTATTGCCGATGGCGGTGTCGCTGCCGGCGCCGGAATCGGCGCGTGCCGGCAGCGCCGCCATCTGCGCGCAGGCGGCGCCGATCAGCAGGGCCAGCGGGCGCAACGGGCGCAGGGGCCGACGCCGGCGCGAGGTCGAACAACGCATGTCGAGGACTCCTGGCTTGCGTGGAAACGGAGGGTGCTAACGCTGGAAGCGAGCGCCTGCCGGGTGGTTGCTGCCGTGGATCTGCGTGTGGCAGTTCTGGCAGCTGCGGCCCACCACGCGCTGGCTGGTGGCGCCGCCGGGGAGCTGGCCGGCGGCCGCGGTCTGGTCGGCGCGGAAGAACTGCCCCGGGTGGCCGACCGCCGGGCTGTGGCACTGCTGGCACAGCTGCGGGCGCGAGGCGACCAGCAGCTTGTCGTGGTTGGAGCCGTGCGGGCTGTGGCAGTTGACGCAGCTCTCGCGCACCGGCGCGTGCTCCCACAGCATCGGGCCGCGCTTCTCGGCATGGCAGGCGTAGCAGACGAAGTTGACGCTGTCGGCCTTCAGCAGCGGCTTGGTCGTGCTGCCATGCGGGTTGTGGCAGTCCACGCAGCTCATCTTGCCCTCGGGCAGCGGCATGTGCGATCGCTTGTTGAACTCGGCGCGCTGCTGCTGGTGGCAGCTCGCGCAGGTCTCGCTGATGGTGCTGCGCGCCAGCAGGCCGTTGGCCGAGACCTTCTGCATCGGGTTGTGGCAGTCGGCGCAGCCCACCTGGTTGCCGGCGTGCGTGGAGCCCGGCCAGTGCAGCCGGTTGCCGCCCTGGTGGCAGCTCAGGCAGGACTCGTTCTGCTGCTCCAGCGGCGTGCCCCAGCCCTTGGTGAAGCCGATGATCAGCGACTTGTCCTTGGTGTTCTTGGCGTGCAGCGAGCCGGGGCCGTGGCAGCTTTCGCAGACCTGGCGCTCGCGCTCGTTGCGCGGGTTGGCGCGGAAGGCCTTGGCATGCAGCGTCTCGGTGAAGTGGAGGTTCTCCTGGCCGTGGCAGCCGATGCAGGCCTTCTCGCCGATGTTGACGGCCACGGGCCGCACGGCCGCCGTCGCCGCGGCGGTCTGCTGGGCCGACGCCGGCGAGCACAGGCTCGCGCAGGCCAGCACCGCGCCGATCGCCTGCACGGCCACGCGCCACCAGCCGGGACTTGAACGCTTGTTGTCCATCTCGCTCCTCGGTCCTTCGCCTTGTCTGGCCTGGACGGCACGATAGGCGGCCGCCGCGCCGCGGCTTGACCGCGGCTGAACCGCGGCTTGACCGCAAGCGAACCGGAGGGCTGGGGACTTTCCCGCAGGCGCGGGCGCTGCGGGGGCGCGCGCCCGTGGCGTCAGGCCGCGCTGGGCGGTACGCCGAAGCGCTTCTTGAACGCGCGGCTGAAGTGCGCGGGGCTGGCAAAGCCCCAGACCCAGGCGATGTCGGCCACCGGCCGCGTGCCGCGGCCGGCCAGTTCCTCGCGGCAGGCCTGCAGGCGCTGCTCCAGCACCCATTGCATGACCTGCGGGCCGTCGGCGAACAGGCGGTGCAGGTAGCGGGTGGACACCCCCAGGTGCGCGGCGACGCGGGCCACGTCGAGGTCGTGGTCGTGCAGGTGCTCGCGGATGAAGGCCTCGGCGCGCCGCCGCTGGCGGCCGGCCGCCGACGCGCGGGCGGCCGCCGCGTCGCCCGCCGCGCGGCCGCGGCGGCGCGGGCCGGCCAGCTTCTCGATCAGGCGCAGCACGGCGTCGCCGATCGCGTCGCGCCCGTCGTCGCCAAGCTGCTGGCCGTGGCCGGCGATGAAGCGGGTCAGCGCCGCGGTGGCCTGCACCGCGGGCCGCGCGGCGTCGAGCCGCTGCATCGAATGGTCGGCCCAATCGGGCCAGGCCTCCTGCAGCACGCCGGCCGGCAGGTCGACCAGCACCTGGCGGAAGCGCGTCTGGCGGTGCACGCAGATGTCGCGGTCGGGCGCCACGAGGCACAGGTCGCCCGGGCCCAACTGGGCCTGGCGGCGGCGGTCGGCCACCATGGCCTGGCCTTCGAGCTGGACCAGCAGCGACACCCAGTCAGGCCGGCCGGGGCCGTGGCGGTCGATCCAGAACGGCGAGCCGCTGACCTGCAGCAACTGCAGCGGCCCGCAGTCCAGCGCGGCCATCGCGGCGTCGAAGGGGCCGTCGCCGGTGGGCTCGATGCTGCACTCGGCCGACAGCGAATCGATCATCGCGCTGCGCCAGTAGTCCACCCGGTCGTCGGGATCGACCTGCAGGGTGTGATAGCGCGGCAACATCCCGCCAGGCACGTTCGATCCCTCCTCGTCCGAGCCCATGGTACGAGGGGGCTCCGGCCCGGCCAGTGACCGGGATCAAACGGGTGGGCTAGCGGCGATAGACCAGCATCAGGTTGTTCGCCGGCATCTCGATCAGCCGCGTGCGCGCGAAAGCGCGCGCGCCGGCGGCGGCGTCGAGATCGTCGACCCGCCGCAGCCCCCAGCGCGCATCACGCGCCTTGAGCGAAGCGTCGAACGCTTCGTTCGACGGCACGGTCGCCACGCCCTCGCGGCGCCACGGGCCATAGAGGATCAGCGGCGCGCCCTTGGCCAGCAGCCGCCGCGCGCCCGCAACCAGCCCGAGCGTCGCTTCCCAGGGGCTGATGTGCGCCATGTTGATGCACAGCACCGCGTCGGCGGCATCGACCGGCCAGTCCCCCGAAGCGGCGTCGAGCGCGAGCGGCGGCAAGACGTTGTCGAGCCCGGCGCACCAGCTCGCGATCGAGGCGAGCGCACCGGGGTCCGGTTCGGTCGGCTGCCAGACATGGCCGGGGAAGAGCCCGGCGAAGAACGCGCAATGCTCGCCCGATCCGCTCGCCACTTCGAGCACCTTGCCGGTGAGCGGCAGTTCCTCCCGCAGCACCGCGGCGATCGGCTCGCGGTTGCGCAAGGTGGCCGGCGCATGCTTGCGCAGCGCGTGATCGCCACCGGGCATCCAGTGTGTGGGGCCTGGCACTGCGGCCTCGCAAGAAGAAAGTTGCTGTCCCGCCAGGAGTATCCGCCATGGGCGCGGCGATCGCGCCGCGGCGAGGGTGCGGGTGCCGGTCACCCGCCGCCGCGACCGATCATGCTCCACTGAGGTCGCGCCGCCCGCGCCGTTCGTGCCGCCGGCGCTGCGCCTGCAGCCCGCCGTCGGCGTCATCGTGGCCTGCTTCGGCGAGCCTGCGCGCGGCCAGGCGCTGCTCGACGGCCTGCGCCGCGCCGTGCTCGAGGCGATCGGTGCAGGGCGCGCCCGGCAACCCGAGGCGATCGCCCGGCGCGGCCCTCGCGCCGGCGACTGAGAGTCTGAGAGTTTTTCTCTAAGCCGTGCGTGAGAGGCACCAGCGTGAAGCCGGCCGTGCCGCCCAGCCAGCGCGGGCTCTGAGCCCGGCCCTGGGGACGCTCAGGTCGTCAGCGCCTTGACGATGGCGTCGCGGCACAAGGCCATCAGGCCGCCCGGCAGCACGCCGAACAGCAGCACCGCCAGGCCGTTGGCCGCCAGCAGCGCCGAGACGCCGGCGGAGCGCTCGGCCGGCGGCACGGCGCCGCGCGGCACGTCGAAATACATGACCTTGACGACGCGCAGGTAGTAGAACGCACCCACCAGCGACAGCAGCACCGCCACCACGGCCAGCACGATGTAGCCGGTGACGTTGGTCGTGACCAGGGCCTGCAGCACCGCCAGCTTGGCGTAGAAGCCCACCAGCGGCGGGATGCCGGCCAGCGAGAACAGGAACACCGCCATCACGCCGGCGGCCCAGGGGCTGCGCTGGTTGAGGCCGGCGAAGTCCTCGATCTCCTCGCTCTCGAAGCCGTGGCGCGAGAGGTACATGATCATCCCGAAGGTGCCCAGCGTCGTCAGCACGTAGGCGACCATGTAGAACATCGCCGAGCTGTAGGCGTTGGCCGCCGACAGCGTGTTGCCGGTGACCACGCCGGCCGACAGGCCCAGCAGCACGAAGCCCATCTGCGAGATCGTCGAGTAGGCCAGCATGCGCTTCAGGTTGCTCTGCGCGATGGCGGCGAGATTGCCGATCACCAGCGAGGCCACGGCCAGCACGACCAGCATCTGCTGCCAGTCGATCGCCAGGCCCAGCAGGCCGTCGACCAGCAGCCGGATCGTGATCGCGAAGGCCGCCAGCTTCGGCGCGCCGCCGATCAGCAGCGTGACCGCGGTGGGCGCGCCCTGGTAGACGTCGGGCACCCACATGTGGAAGGGCACGGCGCCGAGCTTGAAGCCCAGGCCCGCGACGACGAAGACGACGCCGAACACCAGCACGTCCTTGTTGATCTGGCCGGTGGCGATGCGCTCGAACACGCGCGGCATCTCCAGCGTGCCGGTGGCGCCGTAGATCATGCTCAGGCCGTAGAGCAGGAAGCCGCTGGCCAGCGCGCCGAGCACGAAGTACTTCATCGCGGCCTCGGTGGCCACCGCGTGCTCGCGCCGCAGCGCGGCCAGCGCGTACAGCGACAGGCTCATCACCTCCAGGCCCAGGTAGACGACGAGGAAGTTGTTGGCCGAGCACATCACGCCGATGCCCAGCAGCACGAACAGGCCCAGCGTGTAGAACTCGCCCTTGTCCATCTCGCGCGCGGCCAGCGTCGGCCGCGCATAGGCCAGGCCCACCATCATCGCGATGCCGGCAAAGCCCGCCAGCAGGTGGCCCATCGGGTCGGCGACGACCATGCTGGACATGCCGTAGACCGTGGCGCCGCCCACGTCCGCGAGGTGCAGCCACGAGAACACCGCGGCGGCCAGCTGCGACAGCCAGAACGTCAGGCGCCGCTCGGGCCCGCGGTCCAGCACGTCGACGACGATGATCACGCAGGCGGCGAGCAGCAGCCAGGCCTCGGCCTGGATGACGGTCCAGTTGACGTTGTTCATGTTGGAGGGGTCCGTCAGTTCAGCTTGGAGGTCGCCACGTGCTTGAGCAGCTCGGTCACCGAGACCTGCATCACGTCGGTGAAGGGCTTGGGCTGCAGGCCCATCCACAGCACCGCCGCGGCCAGCAGCGCCAGCATCAGGAACTCGCGCGCGTTGATGTCGGCCAGCTCCTTCACGTGCGGGTTGGCAACGTCGCCGAAGTACACGCGCTTGACCATCCACAGCGTGTAGGCGGCGCCCGAGATCAGCGCGGTGGCGGCCAGCACGCCGATGAAGAAGTTGTATTGCACCGCGCCGAGGATCACCATCCACTCGCCGATGAAGCCGGCCGTGCCCGGCAGGCCGCAGTTGGCCATCGCGAACAGCACGGCGAAGGCGGCGAACTTGGGCATCGTGTTGGTCACGCCGCCGTAGGCCGCGATCTCGCGGCTGTGCACGCGGTCGTACAGCACGCCGATGCACAGGAACATCGCGCCCGAGACGAAGCCGTGGCTGATCATCTGCACGATGCCGCCCGCGACGCCCAGCTCGTTGAAGATGAAGAAGCCCAGCGTCACGAAGCCCATGTGCGCGATCGAGCTGTAGGCCACCAGCTTCTTCATGTCCTGCTGCACCAGCGCCACCAGGCCGATGTAGATCACCGCGATCAGGCTCAGTGTGATGATGAACCAGGCGTACTCGCGGCTGGCGTCGGGCGCGATCGGCATCGAGAAGCGCAGGAAGCCGTAGGCGCCCAGCTTCAGCATGATGGCCGCCAGCACCACCGAGCCGCCGGTGGGCGCCTCGACGTGGGCATCCGGCAGCCAGGTGTGCACCGGCCACATCGGCACCTTGACCGAGAAGGCCGCGAAGAAGGCGAAGAACAGCACCGCCTGTGCCGCCATCGGCAGCGGCAGCTTGTGCCAGGTGAAGATGTCGAAGCTGCCGCCCGACTTGAAGTACAGGTAGACCAGCGCCACCAGCATCAGCAGCGAGCCGGCCAGCGTGTAGAGGAAGAACTTGAACGCCGCGTAGACGCGCCGCGGCCCGCCCCAGACGCCGATGATGATGTACATCGGGATCAGCGTGGCTTCGAAGAAGACGTAGAACAGCAGAGCGTCGGCGGCGCAGAACACACCCACCATCAGGCCCGAGAGGATCAGGAAGGCGCCCATGTACTGCGCCACCTTCTCGGTGATGACCTCCCAGCCGGCGATGACCACGATCACCGTGATGAACGCGGTCAGCAGCACGAACCACACCGACAGCCCGTCGACGCCGAGGTAATAGAAGACGTTGAAGCGGTCGATCCAGGGCTGCTTCTCGACGAACTGCAGCGCCGCGGTCTTGCGGTCGAAGCCGCTGATCAGCGGCAGCGTGACGGCGAACGACAGCAGCGAGCCGACCAGCGCCAGCGCTCGCACGAGGCCGGCGTTGCGGTCGCTGCCGATCGCCAGCAGCAGCACGCCGAAGGCGATCGGCATCCAGATGGAAAGGCTCAGCAAACCCATTGTTGTTCTCTCGTTGCCGCGGCCGCGTCAGTGCAGCACGCCGCTGAGCGACGGCCACAGTCGCCACGTCAGGAAGCCGAAGATGCCCAGCACCATCACCAGGGCATACCAGTACAGGTGGCCGGTCTGCACCAGCCGCACGACGCCGGCCACCGCGCCGACGACGCGCGCCGAGCCGTTGATCACCAGGCCGTCGATCAGGCCGACGTCGCCACCCTTCCACAGGCCCTTGCCCAGCAGCCGCGCGCCGGCGGCGAGCACGTTCTCGTTGAACCAGTCCATGTAGTACTTGTTCTCGAGCACGACGCGCAGCGGCTTCAGCGCGCGGTCCAGCGCCGCGGGGATCGCGGGCGCGACCAGGTAGAAGACGTAGGCGACGACGACGCCGGCCAGCGCCAGCCAGAACGGCAGCGTGCCGAAGGCGTGCATCGCCATCGCGGCGGCGCCGTGGAACTCCTTGGCCAGCTCTTCCATCGCCGCGTGGCGATGGGCGTCGACGAAGATGCTGTCCTTGAAGAACTCGCCGTAGAGCATCGGCTGGATCGTCAGGTAGCCGATCACCACCGAGGGGATGGCCAGCAGCACCAGCGGCAGCCAGACGACCCAGGGCGTTTCGTGCGGCTCATGGGCATGGCCGTGGCCATGGTCGTCGTGGTGGTCGTGCTCCCCAGGGAACGGCTTGTGGCGGAAGCGCTCCTTGCCGTGGAAGACCAGGAAGTACATGCGGAACGAGTAGAACGCGGTGACGAAGACGCCCAGCGTCACCGCCAGCGTCGCGAAGCCCGCGCCCGGCAGCCGGCTGGCGTGCACCGCCTCGATGATGCTGTCCTTGCTGTAGAAGCCGCTGAAGAACGGCGTGCCGATCAGCGCCAGGCTGCCCAGCAGCGAGGTGATCCAGGTGATGGGCATGTACTTGCGCAGGCCGCCCATGTTGCGGATGTCCTGGTCGTGGTGCATGCCGATGATCACGCTGCCCGCGCCCAGGAACAGCAGCGCCTTGAAGAAGGCGTGCGTCATCAGGTGGAACACCGCGACCGAGTAGGCCGAGACGCCGAGCGCCACCGTCATGTAGCCGAGCTGGCTGAGCGTGGAGTACGCCACCACGCGCTTGATGTCGTTCTGGATGATGCCCAGGAAGCCCATGAACAGCGCGGTGATGGCGCCGATGACGAGCACGAAGTTCAGCGCGGTGTCCGACAGCTCGAACAGCGGGCTCATGCGCGCGACCATGAAGATGCCCGCGGTCACCATCGTCGCCGCGTGGATCAGCGCGGAGATCGGCGTCGGGCCTTCCATCGAGTCGGGCAGCCACACGTGCAGCGGGAACTGCGCGCTCTTGCCCATCGCGCCGATGAAGAGGCAGATGCAGATCACCGTGATCAGCATCCAGTCGCCCCCCCAGGTCGGGTACGGGAAGACGATCTTGGCGATCTCCGGCCCTTTGGCGAACACCTCGGCGTAGTTCAGCGAGCCGGCGTAGGCGACGATCAGCCCGATGCCCAGGATGAAGCCGAAGTCGCCGACGCGGTTGACCAGGAAGGCCTTCAGGTTGGCGAAGATCGCGGTCGGCTTCTTGAACCAGAAGCCGATCAGCAGGTAGCTTACCAGGCCCACCGCCTCCCAGCCGAAGAAGAGCTGCAGGAAGTTGTTGCTCATCACCAGCATCAGCATGCTGAAGGTGAACAGGCTGATGTACGCGAAGAAGCGCTGGTAGCCCGGGTCCTCCTCCATGTAGCCGATGGTGTAGACGTGCACCATCAGCGAGACGAAGGTGACGACGACCATCATCATCGCGGTGAGCCCGTCGACCAGGAAGCCGACCTCCATCTTCAGGCTGCCCAGCACGGCCCACTCGTAGACGGTGCCGGCGAAGCGCGCGCCGTCGATCACCTGCATCAGCACCATCGCCGAGCAGATGAAGGCGATCAGCACGCCGAGGATGGTGACCGTGTGCGCGCCCTTGCGGCCCACGGCCTTGCCGGCGAGGCCGGCGACGAGCGCGCCGGCCAGCGGCGCCAGCGGCACGGCGAGCAGCAGGTTCTGGGAGATGCTTGTTGCCATGTTGCCTTAGCCCTTCAGCTCGTCGAGCTCGGCGACGTTGATCGAGGCGCGGTTGCGGAACAGCACGACCAGGATCGCCAGGCCGATGGCCGACTCGGCCGCGGCGACGGTGAGGATGAAGAAGACGAAGACCTGTCCCGCCATGTCGCCCAGGAAGTGCGAGAAGGCGACGAAGTTCAGGTTGACCGCCAGCAGCATCAGCTCGATGGCCATCAGCAGCACGATCAGGTTGCGGCGGTTCAGGAAGATGCCGACCACCGACAGCGCGAACAGCACGCCGCCGAGCGAGAGGTAGTGACCGAGCGTCAGCGTGCCCATCTCAGACCGCCCCCTCTTCCTTGTTGACCGGCGCGGCCGGCGCGTCCACCACCGGCGGCAGCTTGATCAGGCGCACGCGGTCGGCCTTGCGGGCCCGCACCTGCTGCGCCGGGTCGATGTAGCGCGAATCCTTGCGGCGGCGCAGCGTCAGCGCGATCGCCGCGATGATGGCCACCAGCAGCAGCACCGCGGCGATCTGCAGCGGGTACAAGTAGTGCGTGTAGATCTCGATGCCCAGCAGCCGGCTGTTGCCGAAGGCCGCCAGCTTGGCGTCGGGCGGCGCGGCCTGGTCGGTCTGGAAGCCATTCATCAGCACGAAGGCCATCTCCAGCGCGATCACCACGCCCACCGTGGCGGCGAGCGGAAAGTGCGTCCAGAAGCCTTCGCGGAACTGTTCGGTGTCGATGTCCAGCATCATCACGACGAAGAGGAACAGCACCATCACCGCGCCGACGTAGACCAGCACCAGCGCGATGGCCAGGAACTCGGCGCGCAGCAGCATCCAGATGCAGGCGGCGTTGAAGAACGCAAGCACCAGGAACAGCGCCGCGTGCACCGTGCTGCGCGCGGTGATGACGCGGAACGACGCGAACAGCAGCACGGCCGAGAAGACGTAGAAGAGAACGGTGACGGTGTTCATGGTGCGGTCTCGGGCCGTTCAGCGGTACTTCGCGTCGGCCGCGCGCGCTGCAGCAATCTCTTTTTCGTAGCGGTCGCCCACGGCCAGCAGCATGTCCTTGGTGAAGTACAGGTCGCCGCGCTTCTCGCCGTGGTACTCGAAGATGTGGGTCTCGACGATGGAGTCGACCGGGCAGCTCTCCTCGCAGAAGCCGCAGAAGATGCACTTGGTCAGGTCGATGTCGTAGCGCGTGGTGCGGCGGCTGCCGTCGGCGCGCACGTCGGACTCGATCGTGATCGCCATCGCCGGGCACACGGCCTCGCACAGCTTGCAGGCGATGCAGCGCTCCTCGCCGTTGTCGTAGCGGCGCAGCGCGTGCAGGCCGCGGAAGCGGGGGCTGAGCGGCGTCTTCTCTTCCGGGAACTGCACCGTGATGTGCGGCGACAGGAAATGCTTGCCGGTGATGCGCAAGCCCTTGAACAGCTCGATCAGCATGAAGCTGGAGAACAGCTCCTTGACGGCGGTGAGACTCATGATGCTCGCTGCCTCACTTCCAGATGTTGAACGGCGACTGGATCCACAGGCCGACCACGACCAGCCAGACCAGCGTCACCGGGATGAAGATCTTCCAGCCCAGGCGCATGATCTGGTCGTAGCGGTAGCGCGGGAAGGTCGAGCGCACCCACAGGAACATCGTCACGACGACGAAGACCTTGGCGGCCAGCCAGATCCAGCCCGGGATGAACGAGAGGAAGGCGAAGGGCGGCAGCCAGCCGCCGAGGAACAGGACCACGGTCAGCGTCGAGACCAGGATCATGTTGGCGTACTCGGCCAGGAAGAACATCGCGAACGACATCCCCGAGTACTCGATCATGTGGCCGGCGACGATCTCCGACTCGCCTTCCACCACGTCGAAGGGGTGGCGGTTGGTCTCGGCCAGGCCCGAGATGAAGTAGACGAGGAAGATCGGCAGCAGCGGCAGCCAGTTCCACGACAGCAGCCCCACACCCATGTCGGCGCCGATGCCCCTGCCCTGGCTCATCACGATGGCGCTCATGTTCATGCTGCCGCTGACCATCAGCACCACCACCAGCGCGAAGCCCATCGCGATCTCGTAGCTGACCATCTGCGCGGAGGCGCGTAAAGCGCCCAGGAAGGCGTACTTCGAGTTGCTGGCCCAGCCGGCGATGATGACGCCGTAGACCTCCAGCGAGGTGATGGCCATCAGGAACAGCAAGCCGGCGTTGACGTTGGCCAGCGCCACCTCGGGGCCGAACGGCACCACGGCCCACGCGGCCAGCGCCGGCATGATGGTCATGATGGGGCCGAGGAAGAACAGGCCCTTGTTGGCGGCGGTCGGGCGGATGATCTCCTTGAAGATCAGCTTGACCGCGTCGGCGATCGGCGTCAGCAGCCCGAACGGGCCCACGCGGTTGGGGCCGGGGCGGATCTGCGTCCAGCCGATGGCCTTGCGCTCCCACAGCGTGAGGTAGGCCACGCAGCCCATCAGCGGCGCGACGACAACGACGATCTTGATCAGGCTCCAGATCACGAGCCACAGGCCAGGGCCCAGGGCGGCGTTGGCGGCTTGGTGCAGGGAATCGAACATGGCGTGCCTCGATCAAGCCTTCTCGACCGTCAACGGGCCGAACATCGCGCCCAGCGCCGCGGTGCTGGGGTGGCCGGCGGCCACGCGCACCGCGGTGGGGGCCAGCGTCGCGTCCTCGCGCGCCGGCAGCAGCGCGGCCGTCTGGCCTTGCGCCACCAGCACGCGCGCACCGGGCTGCAGGCCGAGTTGCCGCCACAGCGCGCTGGGCACGCCGACGACCGGCGGCCGCGCGTCGGCCGTGAGCTGCAGCGACGCGGCGCGGCGCACCAGGCTGTCGGCGGCGTAGATCGGCACGTCGGCCACGCGCTCCAGGCCCGCGGCCGTGGCGGCGGCCGGTTGCGCCGGCGGCGCCGAAGCGCTGTTGTCCAGCCGGTCGGCCAGCGCCGACAGATCGCCCAGCGCCTCCGCGCGTACGTCCTCGCTGGAATCCTGCTCGAAGCCGTCCAGCCCCAGCAGGTTGCCCAGCACGCGCAGCACCTTCCACGCCGGGCGCGCATCGCCCAGCGGCTTGACGACGCCGGTGAAGCTCTGCAGCCGGCCCTCGGCGTTGACGAAAGTGCCCGAGGTCTCGCTGAACGGCGCGATCGGCAGCAGCACGTCGGCGTTCTCGACCGCGGCGTCCTTGAAGGCCGTCAGCGCGACGACGAGGCCCGAGCCCTGCAGCGCCGCCTTGGCAGCCGCGGCATCGGCGGCATCGAGCGTGGGCTCGACGTCCAGCAGCAGCAGCGCCTTCATCGGCTGCGACAGCATCTGCGCGGCACTCAGGCCGCCGTTGCGCGGCACCGCGCCGACGAGCTGCGCACCCACGCTGTTGGCCGCCTCGCCGAGGTAGCCGACGCTGGCGCCGCATTGCTCGGCGATCCACTGCGCCAGCGCCAGCAACTGCGTGGCCTGCGGGTGCTGCGCGGCGGCGTTGCCCAGCAGAACAGCCTTTTGCTCGCCCGACAGCAGCGATTGCGCGATGGCCTGCGCCGCCTCTCCGGCCTGCGCCGACGCCACCGGCGCCGCGATGCCCTTGGCGGCTGCCACCGCCGCCGCCACTTCGGCCAGCGCCGCGGTCCAGCCCGAGGGCGCGGCGGTCAGCTTCGTGGCCACCGGCAGCAGCCAGTCGTCGTGCACCGCGTGCAGACTGCTGACCTGCGCGCCGCGCCGAGCGGCTTGCCTCAGGCGTTGGGCGAACAGCGGATGGTCCTTGCGCAGGAACGAACCGACGACGAAGGCGCGGTCCAGCGCCGCCAGCGACGCGATCGAGCGCCCCAGCCAGCGCGCCTTGCCCGCGGCCGGCAGGTTGCCGGCGTCGGCGTGGCGGCTGCGCACGTCGACGTTCTCGCTGCCCAGGCCGCGCACCAGCTTGGCCAGCAGGTGCAGCTCTTCAACGGTGGCGTGCGCACTGCCGACGGCGCCGATACCCTCGACACCGAATTCAGCCTTCACGCGCTTGAGGCCGTCGGCCACGTAGCCGAGCGCGGTGTTCCAGTCGACGGTCTGCCATTGCCCGCCCTGCTTGAGCATCGGCTGCGTCAGCCGCTCCTCGCAGTTGAGCGCTTCATACGAGAAGCGGTCGCGGTCGGCGATCCAGCACTCGTTGACGTCCTCGTTCTCGAACGGCACGACGCGCATCACCTTGCTGCCCTTGACCTGCACGATCAGGTTGGCACCGGTGCTGTCGTGCGGGCTGATGCTCTTGCGGCGCTGCAGCTCCCAGGTGCGGGCGCTGTAGCGGAAGGGCTTGCTGGTCAGCGCGCCGACCGGGCAGATGTCGATCATGTTGCCCGACAGCTCGCTGTCCACCGTGCGGCCCACGAAGGTCTGGATCTCGCTGTGCTCGCCGCGGTTGGCCATGCCCAGCTCCATCACGCCGGCGATCTCCTGGCCGAAGCGCACGCAGCGCGTGCAGTGGATGCAGCGGCTCATCTCCTCCATGCTGATCAGCGGGCCCACGTTCTTGTGGAAGACCACGCGCTTCTCTTCGGTGTAGCGCGAGGCCGACTTGCCGTAGCCCACCGCCAGGTCCTGCAGCTGGCATTCGCCGCCCTGGTCGCAGATCGGGCAGTCCAGCGGGTGGTTGATCAGCAGGAACTCCATCACCCCTTTTTGCGCCGCCTGCGCCTTGGGGCTCTGGGTGCGCACCACCATGCCCTGCGTGACCGGCGTCGCGCAGGCCGGCATCGGCTTGGGCGCCTTCTCGACCTCGACCAGGCACATGCGGCAGTTGGCCGCGATGGACAGCTTCTTGTGGTAGCAGAAGTGCGGGATGTAGGTACCGGCGGCGTCGGCCGCATGCATCACCATGCTGCCGGGCGGCACGCTGACCTTCTGGCCGTCGAGTTCGATTTCGATCATGGTTTGGCGCGGTCAGGCCGGCTGGGCGACCTTGCAGGTCTTGTGTTCGACGTGGTGGGCGAACTCGTCGCGGAAATGCTTGAGCATGCCCTGCACCGGCATCGCCGCCGCGTCGCCGAGCGCGCAGATGGTGCGGCCCTTGATGTTCTCGGCCACCGAGTCCAGCAGCTCCAGGTCTTCGGGGCGGCCCTTGCCGTGCTCGATGCGGTCCACCAGCCGCCACAGCCAGCCGGTTCCTTCGCGGCAGGGCGTGCACTGGCCGCAGCTCTCGTGCTGGTAGAAGTAGGACAGGCGCAGCAGGCTCTTGACCATGCAGCGCCTCTCGTTCATCACGATCACCGCGCCCGAGCCCAGCATCGAGCCGGCCTTGGCGATGGCGTCGTAGTCCATCGTCAGGTCCATCATGATGGAAGCCGGCAGCACCGGCGCCGACGATCCGCCCGGGATCACCGCCTTCAGCGCCCCGCCCTTCACGCCGCCGGCCAGCTCCAGCAGCTTGGAGAACGGCGTGCCCAGCGGGATCTCGAAGTTGCCCGGCAGGTTCACGTCGCCGACCACCGAGAAGATCTTGGTGCCGCCGTTGTTGGGCTTGCCGCACTCCAGGTAGGCCTGGCCGCCGTTGTTGATGATCCACGGCACCGCGGCGAAGGTCTCGGTGTTGTTGATCGTCGTCGGCTTGCCGTAGAGGCCGAAGCTGGCCGGGAACGGCGGCTTGAAGCGCGGCTGGCCCTTCTTGCCTTCCAGCGATTCGAGCAAGGCGGTCTCCTCGCCGCAGATGTAGGCGCCGAAGCCGTGGTGCGCGTGGAGCTGGAAGCTGTAGTCGCTGCCCAGGATGTTGTCGCCCAGGAAGCCGGCGGCGCGCGCTTCGTCCAGCGCCTCTTCGAAGCGCTGGTAGACCTCGAAGATCTCGCCGTGGATGTAGTTGTAGGCGGTCTTCACGCCCATCGCGTAGGCGGCGATGGCCATGCCCTCGATCACGATGTGCGGGTTGTAGCGCAGGATGTCGCGGTCCTTGCAGGTGCCGGGCTCGCCTTCGTCACTGTTGCAGACCAGGTACTTCGGCCCCGGGAAGGCGCGCGGCATGAAGCTCCACTTCAGCCCGCTGGGAAAGCCGGCGCCGCCGCGGCCGCGCAAGGCCGACAGCTTGACCTCGGCGATCACCTGGTCCGGCGTCATCGCGCCCTCGGCGCCCTGCGGGCCCTGGCCCAGGATCTTCTTCAGCGCCGCATAACCACCGCGTTGCACGTAGTCGGCCAGCCGCCAGTTGCGGCCGTCGAGCCCGGCGTAGATCTGCGGATTGATGTGGCGGCCGTGGAAGCAGGTCTCGGCGCCGGTGGCCTGGAACTTGGAGAGATCGAGCATCGCGGTCAACCTCAGGCCTTCTTCAAGGTGTCGAGCAGCTCGTCCAGGCGCGGCTCGGTCATGAAGCTGAGCATCTGGCGGTCGTTGACCAGCAGCACCGGCGCGTCGGCGCAGGCGCCCAGGCATTCGCAGGGCTGCACGGTGATCTGCCCGTCGGCCGTGGTGCCGTAGGGCTCGACGCCCAGCTTGCGGCACACGTGGTCCAGCGCCGTCTGGCCGTTGCGCAGCTGGCAAGGCAGGTTGGTGCAGACGTTGAGCTTGAACTTGCCCACCGGCTGCTGGTTGTACATGTTGTAGAAGCTGGTCACCTCGTGCACCGCGATCGGCGGCATGCCCAGCACCTGGGCGATGCCTTCCTCGGCCTCGGGCGAGACGTGGCCCTGCTCGTGCTGCACGATGGCCAGGCAGGCCATCACGGCCGACTGCTTCTGGTCGGGCGGGTACTTGGCGATCTCTTTGGCGAACAGCGCCAGCGTGGCGTCGGAGAAGTTCATCGGTCGCTTACCTGTCGATTTCGCCGAAGACGATGTCCATCGTGCCGATGATCGCCACCGCGTCGGCGATCATGTGGCCGCGCGCCATCTCGTCCAGCGCCGCCAGGTGCGCGAAGCCGGGCGGGCGGATCTTCAGCCGGTAGGGCTTGTTGGCGCCGTCGCTGATCAGGTAGATGCCGAACTCGCCCTTGGGGTGCTCCACCGCCGCGTAGGCCTCGCCCTCGGGCACGTGGAAGCCTTCGGTGAAGAGCTTGAAGTGGTGGATCAGCTCTTCCATGCTGGACTTCATGTCCACGCGCGACGGCGGCGCCACCTTGTGGTTGTCGACGATCACCGGCCCCGGGTTGGCGCGCAGCCACTGCGCGCACTGCTGCACGATGCGGTTGGCCTGGCGCATCTCCTCGATGCGCACGAGGTAGCGGTCGTAGGTGTCGCCGTTGACGCCCACCGGGACGTCGAAGTCCATCCGGTCGTAGACGTCGTAGGGCTGGTGCTTGCGCAGGTCCCAGGCGACGCCGCTGCCGCGCAGCATCGCGCCGGTCAGGCCCAGGTTCAGCGCGCGCTCGGCGCTGACGACGCCGACGCCGACGGTGCGCTGCTTCCAGATTCGGTTGTCGGTCAGCAGCGTCTCGTAGTCGTCGACGTTCTTCGGAAAGCGCTCGCAGAAGTCCTCGATGAAGTCGAGCAGCGAGCCCTGGCGGTTCTTGTTGAGGCCGGCGATCGCTTTCTCGTTGCGGATGCGGCTGGCCTGGTACTGCGGCATGCGGTCGGGCAGGTCGCGGTAGACGCCGCCGGGGCGGAAGTAGGCCGCGTGCATGCGCGCGCCCGACACCGACTCGTACATGTCGAAGATGTCCTCGCGCTCGCGGAAGCAGTAGATCAGGATGTTCATCGCCCCGCAGTCGAGGCCATGGCAGCCCAGCCACAGCAGGTGGTTGAGCAGCCGCGTCAGCTCGGCGAACATCACGCGGATGTACTGCGCGCGGATCGGCACTTCGATGCCCAGCAGCTTCTCGATCGCCAGGCAGTAGGCGTGCTCGTTGGACATCATCGACACGTAGTCGAGGCGGTCCATGTACGGCAGGCTCTGGATGTAGGTCTTGGTCTCGGCCAGCTTCTCGGTGGCGCGGTGCAGCAGCCCGATGTGCGGGTCGGCGCGCTGGATGACCTCGCCGTCCAGTTCGAGCACCAGGCGCAGCACGCCGTGGGCGGCGGGATGCTGAGGACCGAAGTTGAGCGTGTAGTTCTTGATCTCGGCCATGTCAGTGGTCCATGCTGCCAAACGGCACCCACGCCGCATGAATCAGTGGCAGCCAAGCGGCCGCCGCGGATCCGGCTTCGCCGGTCCGCTGGCGGCGCCCCCCTGGGGGGGAGGCGCCGAAGGCGCTTCGGGGGGGAGTCATTTCATGCCGCCGTAGTTGTCCTCGCGGACGACGCGCGGGGTGTTCTCGCGCGGCTCGATCGACACCGGCTGGTAGATCACGCGGCGGGCCTCGGGGTCGTAGATCATCTCGACGTGCCCGGAGACCGGGAAGTCCTTGCGCATCGGGTGGCCGATGAAGCCGTAGTCGGTGAGGATGCGGCGCAGGTCGACGTGGCCTTCGAACAGGATGCCGTAGAGGTCGAAGGCCTCGCGCTCGAACCAGTTGGCGCCGCTCCAGACCTCGGTCAGCGACGCGACTTCCGGCAGATCGTCGTCGGGCGCGAAGACCTTCAGCCGCACGCGCCAGTTGTGCGTGACCGACAGCAGGTGGCTGACGACGCAGAAGCGCGGCCCTTCCCAGGGCTGGTTCTTGTAGTCGGCGTAATCCACGCCGCAGAGGTCGATCAACTGCTCGAAGCGCAGCAGCGGGTCGTCGCGCAAGGCGCGCGCCGCGGCGAGGTAGCGGTCGGCCGCGACGGTGATCGTGATCTCGCCGCGCGCGCGCACCGTCTGCTTGACGGCATCGCCGAGCACCGAGGTCAGCGCGGCCTGCAGGGTGTCGAGTCTTTGGGTCATCGCTCGGTTCGTCCCTTCAGCGCGCGATCGTGTTCTCGCGCCGGATCTTGGCCTGCAGCTGCAGGATGCCGTAGAGCAGCGCCTCGGCCGTGGGCGGACAGCCCGGCACGTAGACGTCCACCGGCACGATGCGGTCGCAGCCGCGCACGACCGAGTAGCTGTAGTGGTAGTAGCCGCCGCCGTTGGCGCAGGAGCCCATGCTCAGCACCCAGCGCGGCTCGGCCATCTGGTCGTAGACCTTGCGCAGCGCCGGCGCCATCTTGTTGCACAGCGTGCCGGCGACGATCATCAGGTCGCTCTGCCGCGGGCTGGGCCGGAACAGCATGCCGAAGCGGTCGATGTCGTAGCGCGCCGCGCCGGCGTGCATCATCTCCACCGCGCAGCAGGCCAGCCCGAAGGTCATCGGCCACAGCGAGCCGGTCTTGGACCAGTTGATCAGCGTGTCGACCGAGGTGGTGACGAAGCCTTCTTTCAGAACGCCTTCAATGCCCATCATTCACTCCCAATCCAACGCGCCCTTCTTCCACTCGTAGACGAAGCCGACGACCAGAATGGTCAGGAACAGCATCATGGCCCAGAAGCCTGACGCGCCGATGTCGCGCAGCGCGACCGCCCACGGGAAGAGGAAGGCGATCTCGAGGTCGAACAGGATGAAGAGGATCGCGACGAGGTAGTAGCGCACGTCGAACTTCATGCGCGCGTCCTCGAAGGCCTCGAAGCCGCATTCGTAGGGGCTGTTCTTCGCCGCGTCGGGCCGGTTGGGGCCGAACACGAAACCCAGCACCTGGGGCAGCACGCCGACCGCCACGCCGACCAGGATGAACAGGATCACGGGCACGTAGGGTTGCAGATCCATGGCGTCGTCAACTCGCAGTCAGTTCACCGTCAGGTGGGAGCGGGCCGTAAAAAAGCGCGCCTGACAGACCCCGCCTTCACGGTGCCCTCGGGGCGCGCTGATCTGCCCGATCAAACCCTTCATCCGATCGTTGGTGCCGACGGCGAGACTCGAACTCGCACAGCTTTCGCCACTACCCCCTCAAGATAGCGTGTCTACCAATTTCACCACGTCGGCAGGACGTGAAAACCGCTTGCGCAGCAACGTTCGACTGGCATGAGGACGGCTCGCCGAACGACTTGAAATTCTAGCCTCAAAACCAGGGACTTCCCTGATCCGAAGCAGCCTTCACTGGCTGGCCGCGGCGGCCGGCGCCGAGGCCGCGGCGGGCTCGGGCTTGGTCGTTGCGGCCGGCATCGGCACGCCGCTCGGCAAGGCCGGCGCCGAAGCCGGCGCCGCCGCGCTGGCGGGCGCCGCCGGACGGTCCAGCACGGTGCCGCCGGCGTTGGCGGCGCGGCTGCCGCCGGCGTTGGACATCAGCGCCAGCGCCAGCGTGCAGACGAAGAAGACGGTGGCGCAGGCCGCCGTCGAGCGCGACAGGAAGTTGGCGCTGCCGGTGGCGCCGAACAGGCTGCCCGAGGCGCCGCTGCCGAACGAGGCGCCCATGTCGGCGCCCTTGCCGTGCTGGATCAGCACGAGGCCGATCATCGCCAGCGCCGACAGCAACTGCAGCGCGAGCACGAGGGTCATCCAGATCTGCATAAGGGTGTGTTCTCCGAGGAATGCGCGGCGCCGGGCGATCGGTGATCAGCCCGCGGCGCGGCAGATGGCGATGAAGTCGGCGGCCTTCAGCGCGGCACCGCCGATCAAGCCGCCGTCGATGTCTTCTTGCGCGAACAGCGTGGCCGCGTTGTCGGGCTTGACGCTGCCGCCGTAGAGGATGCGCATGCGCTCGCCGTGGCCGGTGGCGGCCTGCAGCTGCGCGCGCAGCACCGCGTGCACCGCCTGCGCCTGCTCGGGCGTCGCGGTGCGGCCGGTGCCGATGGCCCAGACGGGCTCGTAGGCGACGACGATCTCGCCGGCGCAGTGCGCCAGCAGGTGGATCACGGCCGCGAGCTGGCGCTTGACGACGAGGTCGGTCTCGCCGGCCTCGCGCTGCGCCAGCGTCTCGCCGACGCAGACGATGGGCGTGATGCCCTTGCCGAGCGCGGCCTGCGCCTTCTGCGCGACCAGCAGGTCGCTCTCGGCGTGGTACGCACGCCGCTCGCTATGCCCGACGATCGCGTAGCGGCAGCCGAACTCGGCCAGCATCGCCGCCGACACCTCGCCGGTGTAGGCGCCCTGCTCGTGCGGCGAGCAGTCCTGCGCGCCCCAGCGGACGTCGCAGCCGGCCAGCGAGGCCGCGGTCTCGGTCAGGTAGGGATAGGGCACGCAGACCGCGACGTCGCAGCCGTAGGGCCGCGCGCCGACGATGCCGGCCAGCAGCTCGGCGTTGGCCGCGTGGCTGCCGTGCATCTTCCAGTTGCCCACCACCAGCTTGCGTCGCATCGCGTTCACTCCTTATGACCAGTCGAGCACGATCTTGCCGACGTGCGCGCTGGATTCCATCAACGCATGCGCGGCCGCCGCCTGCGCGGCCGGGAACACCTGGTGGATCACCGGCTTGATGCGCCCGCTCTCGATCAGCGGCCAGACCTTGGCGCGCAGCGCGCGCGCCAGCTCGGTCTTGTAGGCCACGCTGCGCGGGCGCAGCGTGCTGCCGGTGATCGCCAGCCGCTTGCGCAGCAGCGCGCCGGAGTCGATCGCGCTCTTGGTGCCGCCCTGCACGGCGATGACCGCCAGCCGGCCGTCGTCGGCCAGGCACTCGACCTCGCGGCCCAGGTAGTCGCCGGCCACCATGTCCAGCACCACGTCGACGCCCTTGCCGCCGGTCAGACGCTTGACCTCGGCCACGAAGTCCTGCGTGCGGTAGTTGATCGCGTGGTCGGCGCCGAGCGCGACGCAGGCAGCGCACTTGTCGTCGCTGCCCGCGGTGACGATCACCGTCGAGCCCAGCGCCTTGGCCAGCAGCGTGGCGGTGACGCCGATGCCGCTGGAGCCGCCCTGCACCAGCAGGCGCTCGCCGGGCTGCAGCTTCGCGATCTCGAACACGTTCTGCCAGACGGTGAAGAAGGTCTCGGGCAGGCTGGCCGCCTCGACCATCGACAAGCCCCTGGGCAGCGGCAGGCACTGGCCGGCCGGCGCCACGCAAAGCTGCGCATAGCCGCCGCCGGCCACCAGCGCGCACACCGGGTCGCCGATCTGCAGGCCCGCGGCCGCCAGGTCGGCCGGAGCGCCGCTGCGCACGGTGCCGGCGATCTCCAGCCCCGGCAGGTCGGACACGCCGGGCGGCATCGGGTACAGGCCCTTGCGCTGCAGCACGTCGGGCCGGTTGACGCCCGAGGCCTGCACCGCGATCAGCAGCTCGCCGGGCGCGGGCACCGGCTCGGGGCGCTGCACCTCGCGCAGCACCTCGGGGCCGCCGGGCTGGGCGATTTCGATGGCACGCATGGCGTTGGCAGCGATTGGCGCGTTACTCAGCCTTGGGCGCTTCGGGTGCGATCGCAGGCGCCGCTTCGGCGGTGGCCGGCGCGGCATCGGCGGGCGCTGCGGTCTCGGCGCTCACCGGCGCGGCCTCGTCGCTCGCCTCGCGGCGCGGGCGTTCGCTGCGCTCGCCGCGATCGCGGCGCGGACGATCATCGCGCTCGCCACGATCACGGCGGGGCCGGTCGTCACGCTCGCCACGCTCGCGGCGCTCGGGCTCGACGTAGCCCTCGGGCTTGTCCAGCAGCGCCTTCATGCTCAGCTTGATGCGGCCCTTCTCGTCGGTCTCCAGCACCTTCACCTGCACGATCTGGCCTTCCTTCAGGAAGTCCTCGACGCGCTCGACGCGCTGGTGCGCGATCTGGCTGATATGCAGCAGGCCGTCCTTGCCGGGCAGGATGTTCACCAGCGCACCGAAGTCCAGGATCTTGGTCACCGGGCCTTCGTAGACCTTGCCGATCTCGGCCTCGGCCGTGATCTCGGTGATGCGCTTCTTCGCAAACTCGGCCTTGTCGGCGTCGGTGCTGGCGATGGTGATCGTGCCGTCCTCGCCGATGTCGATCGTGCAGCCGGTCTCCTCGGTCAGCGCGCGAATCGTCGCGCCGCCCTTGCCGATCACGTCGCGGATCTTCTCCGGGTTGATCTTCATCGTGTACAGGCGCGGCGCGAACTGGCTCACCTCGGTCTTGGCGCCGCCCACCGCATCGACCATCTTGGACAGGATGTGCAGCCGCGCCTCCTTGGCCTGCGCCAGCGCGACCTGCATGATCTCCTTGGTGATGCCTTGGATCTTGATGTCCATCTGCAGCGCGGTGACGCCGCTGGTGGTGCCGGCCACCTTGAAGTCCATGTCGCCCAGGTGATCCTCGTCGCCCAGGATGTCGGTCAGCACCGCGAAGCGGTTGCCTTCCTTGATCAGGCCCATCGCGATGCCGGCCACGTGCGCCTTCATCGGCACGCCGGCATCCATCAGGCTCAGGCAGCCGCCGCATACCGAGGCCATCGACGACGAGCCGTTGCTCTCGGTGATCTCGGAGACCACGCGCAAGGTGTAGGGGAAGTCTTCCTTGCTCGGCAGCACCGCGATCAGCGCGCGCTTGGCCAGGCGGCCGTGGCCGATCTCGCGCCGCTTGGGGCTGCCGACGCGGCCGGTCTCGCCGGTGGCGAACGGCGGCATGTTGTAGTGGAGCATGAAGCGGTCTTCGAACTCGCCGGCCAGCGCGTCGATGCGCTGCGCGTCGCGTTCGGTGCCCAGCGTCGCGATCACCAGCGCCTGCGTCTCGCCGCGCGTGAACAGCGCCGAGCCGTGGGCGCGCGGCAGCACGCCGGAGCGGATCTCGATCGGGCGCACGGTTCTTGTGTCGCGGCCGTCGATGCGCGGCTCGCCGGCCAGGATCTGGCCGCGCACGATCTTCGACTCGATCTCGAACAGCAGGCCTTCGACCTTGACGGCGTCGAACTCGACGCCCTCGGCCTTCAGCGCGCTCATCGTCGCCGCGTAGGCGTCGCGGCAGGCCTGCGTGCGCGCCTGCTTGCTGCGGATCTGGTAGGCCGCGCGCAGCGGGCCTTCGGCCAGCGCGTTGACCTTGGCGATGAAGGCCTCGTCCTTGGCCGGCGCCTGCCATTGCCATTCGGGCTTGCCGGCTTCGCGCACCAGCTCGTTGATCGCCTCGATCGCGACGTTGCCCTGCTCGTGGCCGAAGACCACGGCGCCCAGCATCACCTCTTCGGAGAGCTGGTCGGCCTCGGACTCGACCATCAGCACCGCGGCTTCGGTGCCGGCGACCACTAGGTCCATCTTGCTGTCGGCGAGCTGCGTCTTGCCCGGGTTCAGCACGTACTCGCCGTTGACGTAGCCCACGCGCGCGGCGCCGATCGGGCCGTTGAACGGGATGCCGCTGACGCCCAACGCCGCGCTGGTGCCGATCAGCGCGGCGATGTCGGCCTGGATCTCGGGGTCCAGGCTCAGCACGTGCACGACGACCTGCACCTCGTTGAAGAAGCCGTCGGGGAACAGCGGGCGGATCGGGCGGTCGATCAGCCGGCTGGTCAGCGTCTCCAGCTCGCTGGGGCGGCCTTCGCGCTTGAAGAAGCTGCCGGGGATCTTGCCGGCGGCGTAGGTCTTCTCGATGTAGTCGACGGTCAGCGGGAAGAAATCCTGCCCCGCCTTGGCCTCGGTCTTGGCCACCACGGTGGCCAGCACCACGGTGTCGCCGATGCTGCAGACCACGGCGCCGCCGCTCTGGCGCGCGATCTCGCCGGTCTCCAGCGTGACGGTGTGCTGGCCCCATTGGAAGGTCTTGCTGACCTTGTTGAAGATGCTCATGCGGATGTCTCCGATTCGGGTGGGGATGCGGAGGCGGTTCGGCACGACGCAATGCCATTCCAGCGAGGCCCTGCGCTCATGCGGGGCGTCCTTGGAATGACACAGCAGCGTTGCGTCCTTGCCGTCTCCGTCGAAAGCGCCGCAAGCCCCGTGGCCCGCGGCGGATGCGGTGCTTACTTGCGCAGGCCCAGCTTGGCGATCAGCGCGGTGTAGCGGTCGGCGTCGCGGTCCTTCAGGTAGGCCAGCAAGCGCTTGCGCTGGTTGACCATCTTCAGCAGGCCGCGGCGGCCGTGGTGGTCCTTCAGGTGCTGCTTGAAGTGCGGCGTCAGCTCGTTGATGCGCGCGGTGAGCAGCGCAACCTGCACTTCGGGGCTGCCGGTGTCGTTGGCGGCGCGGGCGTTGGCCTTGACGATCTCGGCCTTCTGGGTGGTAGCCAGGCTCATGGGATTTCCTGTGTTCCGGTGTGGAGGAAGCCGCCATGACGACCGGCGCGAGCGCGCCGCTGGCCTTGGACGGTTTCCGGTTTCGACTTGCGGACGCCAGTGAAACCGACCGGCGCCGTGCTTGGGGGCTCCCCCCGAGAGGGGAACGCGTGATTATGCCATCGCCTGCAAGGCCGCGGCCAGCCGCTCCAGCCCGCGGTCCAGCCGCGAGGGGTCGCGCGACGCGAAGCACCAGCGCAGCCAGCCCTCGCCTTCCGCGCCGAACGCGACGCCCGGCGCCAGGCCCAGGCCGTGCTCGGCGACCAGGCGCTTGGCCAGCGCCAGCGAATCGTCCTGCCCGGCGATGCGGAAGAAGGCGTACATCCCCCCCGGCGCCGCGGCCGCCTGCACGCCGGGCAAGGCCTGCAGCCCCGTCACCAGGCGGTCGCGGCAGGCCTGCAGGCGCTGCACCAGGCCGGGGATGAAAGCGTCGGCGATCGCCAGCCCGGCCAGCGCGCCGCGCTGCACGAACACCGGCGCGCACGAGGTGTTGAACTCGATCAGCTTGCCGATGGCGTCCAGGTGGCCGCTGGGCAGCACCAGCCAGCCCAGGCGCCAGCCGGTCATCAGGAAACTCTTGGAGAAGCTGTGCGCGACGACCAGGCGGTCTTCCGCGGTGGCGATGTCCAGGAAGCTCGGCGCGCAGGACCCGCCCGCGTAGTACAGCCGCTCGTACACCTCGTCGGCCAGGATCCAGGTGCCGGTGCGGCGGCAGTGGTCCAGCAAGGCCTGCTGCTCGGCGCGCGTCAGCGTCCAGCCGGTGGGGTTGTTGGGCGCGTTGACCAGCAGCACGCGGGTGTGCGGCGTCACCGCGGCCAGCAGCTCGTCGAGGTCCAGCCGCCAGGCGCCGCCTTGCGGATGCAGCGAGACGCGCCGCACCGGCGCGCCCAGGATCGCCGGCTGCGCCGTCAGGTTGGGCCACACCGGCACCACGGCCACCACCTCGTCGCCGGCGCCGGCCAGCATCTGCATCGCCAGCATCAGCGCGTTGACGCCCGACGAGGTGACGGCGATGCGGTCTTCCCCCACGCCGCCGTGCAATTCGCCGACATAACGAGCCAGCCCGGCGCGCAGCTCCGGCAGCCCCAGGTTGTGCGCGTAGAAGGTCTCGCCGGCCTGCAGCGACTGCACCGCCGCGTCGCGGATCGCCTGCGGCGTGACCTCGTCGCTTTCGCCGAACCAGAAGGCCAGCACGTCGCTGCGGCCCATCGCGGCGTTGGCCACCTCGCGGATGCGCGAGGCCGGCAGGGCTTGGATCTCGGGTCTCATCATGTCGTCGATTCGATCGGGTCCAGCGGCCAGCGCGGCCGCACGTCGAAGGGGCCGGCGCGGCGCCCGGCGTCCAGCCCGCGCTGCGCGCGCAGGGCGGCGGCCAGCGCGATCATCGCGCCGTTGTCGGTGCACAGGTCCAGCGGCGGGTAGTGCACGCGAAAGCCGCGCTGGGCCGCCGCAGCATCGAGCTGCGCGCGCAGCCGCCGGTTGGCGCCCACGCCGCCGGCCACCACCAGGCGCCGCAGGCCGCTGTCGGCCAGCGCGCGCAGCGTCTTGGCGACCAGCACGTCGACGATGGCCGCCTGCGCCGACGCCGCGAGGTCGGCGCGCGCCGCGTCCGACGGTTCGGGCCCCAGCCCACGCAGCCGCGTCATCACCGCGGTCTTCAGGCCGGCGAACGAGAAGTCGAGGTCGCCGCTGTGCAGCAGCGGCCGCGGCAGCGGCACCGCGTCGTCGCGGCCGCTCTCGGCCAGCCGCGCCAGCGCCGGGCCGCCGGGGTAGCCCAGGCCCAGCAGCTTGGCGCTCTTGTCGAAGGCCTCGCCGGCGGCGTCGTCGATGGTCTCGCCGAGCAGCGCATAACGCCCGACCTCGTCGACGCGCATCAGCTGCGTGTGGCCGCCGGAGACCAGCAGCGCGATGAAGGGGAACGCCGGCGCGTCGGCGGCCAGGAAGGGCGACAGCAGATGGCCTTCGAGATGGTGCACGCCCAGCGTCGGACGGCCCAGCGCGACGCCCAGCGCCTCGGCCACGCCGGCGCCCACCAGCAGCGCGCCGGCCAGCCCGGGGCCGCGCGTGTAGGCGACGAGATCGATGTCCTGCGGCCGGCAATCGGCTTCGGCCAGCACCTGGCGCAGCAGCGGGATCACGCGCCGCACGTGGTCGCGCGAGGCCAGTTCGGGCACCACGCCGCCGTAGGCCTGGTGCATCTTGGCCTGGCTGTGCAGCGCATGCGCCACCAGGCGCGGCGTGCCGCTGCCACCGGCATCGACGAGCGCGACGCCGGTCTCGTCGCACGAGGATTCGATGCCGATGACGTTCACAGGGCAGGCAGTGTAGCGGCGCGGTCGGAGAAGGTGCCGGCACCAGCCGCGGGCCATGCCGCACCAGCGCGAGGCAGCCGGGCCTTGCCGCGGTGCGCGCCGCGGGCGGCGCGCCGGGCACGCGGCTTGCTAAAGCTGCAGCGACACCAGCGTCCGGTGTCTGTCTATCTCCTCAGCAGGGCCATGCCCTTGCTTGCGCCCCGCGGGCCTTGGTCCGCGGGGCGTTTTTTCGCCTGGTCATGAGGTGCGAAGGCTGGGGTGCGACACTCGCGACAGGATCAAACACCATATGCCTCGCCTCGGGAGTCGATCGTGGAATCTCGCCCAATGCAGAAGTACCAGGGATCTTGCCATTGCGGCGCCGTGCGCTTCGAGATCGAGACGGACTTCCCGGAACTGACCATGTGCGACTGTTCGATCTGCAAGCGCAAGAACGCGCTGATGGTCAAGGTGCACGAGAGCCATTTCCGGCTCCTTGCCGGTGAGGAGTCCCTGACCGAGTACCAGTTCCACACCAGGACCGCACGGCACTACTTCTGCAAGGTCTGCGGCATCTACCCGTTTCATCGCAAGCGCGTAACTCCGGACAACCTCGGCATCAACGTGCATTGCCTCGAAGGTTTCTCGCCCGAAGGCATCCCTTTTCGCCAAGCGGTCGGAGCCGCCATGCCGTAGCCGCCCTCAACCAGCCGGCCGCCAGCGCTACTCGTGCTCCAACAGCCAGCGCTTGTGCGGCAGGCCGCCGCCGTAGCCGGTGAGCAAGCCGCGGTCTGTGCTGCCGCTCGCGGCCAGCATCTAATCTCCAACGCTGGATCACAGAGGAACGCAGCACCGTCATGGGTCGATCGCTTTGTCGCTTCCTGCCCGGACTGCTCCTCGTCGCAGCCGGCACTGTCGCCGCCGACGGTCCCTCGGAACTGGTCTTTGAACGGAAGGCTGGGCATCTGCGGTACTACCGGGGCAGCGTCCTGCTCGAAGGGGTGGCAGAGCGGTACACCGACAAGGAGACGCTGGGGCTCCAAGGAGACAATCTGTGCTTTGTCGTCGCCGGCCCGTCCCAGCGGTACATCCCGCGAGAAGGCGATACGCGGGTGCCGTGGTTCTGCTTCTCGGATCGCAAGGCTGCCTTGCTGGCATTGAAACTGCCGGACGAACCTGCGAAGGGAACCTGCGGGTACCGCGTGCCAGCAACGGTCGTCGTTGGCGACTACGCGGTCAATCGCCAGGAATCCGCTGTCTTCGACACTGCGACGCTCATCGCAGTTCGCAGCCGGGGCGCGGTAAGCGCCATCGCATGCAAGTAGCTGGTGGCGATCTGCGGGCTGGGATCGGTTGCCTGGGCTACTCGCCCGCATGCCGCCGCACAGCCACCATGGTGGAGAACGCAGCCCTGCTCACGGGCGGCAGCCGCCCTCAAGCGGCCCCCCAGCGCTGCTCGTGCTCCAGCAGCCAGCGCTTGCGCGGCAGACCGCCGCCGTAGCCGGTGAGCGAGCCGTTGCTGCCGATCACGCGATGGCAGGGCAGCACGATGCTGATCGGGTTGGCGCCGTTGGCCAGACCCGTCGCCCGCATCGCCGCCGGCCGGCCCAGGCTCGTCGCCAGCGCGCGGTAGCTGACGGTCTGCCCGGCGGGAATCATGCGCAGCGCGGTCCACACCTCGCGCTGGAATGCGGTGCCACCCAGCACCAGCGGCAGACGGTCGATGCCCGTCAGGTCGCCGTCGAAATAGGCCTGCAGCACGGCGCGCGCCGGCGTCGGCGCCACGGCTTCGGTCACGCGCACGCCGGCCGGCCGGTACTGGCGCGTCAGCAACTCCATCAGCCGCGCCTCGTGGTCTTCCCAGTCGATGCCGCGCAGCCGCTGCTGCGCGTCGCACAGGATCAGCAGCGGGCCCAGCGGCGTGGGCATGCGCTCCCGCAGCAGCGGCAGCGCCGCGGTGGCGGCGGCGTCAGCGGCGGTCGGCCAGCGCATGGGCGATGGTGCCGAGGTCGACATATTCCAACTCGCTGCCCACCGGCACGCCGCGCGCCAGCCGCGTGACCTTGAGGCCGCGCGCGCGCAGGGCCTCGCCCAGCGCATGGGCGGTGGCCTCGCCCTCGGCGCTGAAGCCGGTGGCCAGGATCACCTCCTGCACGACGCCGTCGGCCGCGCGGTCCAGCAGCGCCTGCACGCCGATGTCGCGCACGCCGACGCCGTCCAGCGGCGACAGCCGGCCCATCAGCACGAAGTACAGGCCCTTGAAGCTGCCGCTGCGCTCCAGCGCCGCCTGGTCGGCCGGCGTCTCGACGACGCACAGCAGCCGCGCGTCGCGCTGCGGGTCCAGGCAGGTGGCGCAGACCTCGGCCTCGGTGAAGGTGTGGCAGCGCGCGCAGTGCCGCATGCGCTGCACCGCCTGCTGCAGCGCCTGCGCCAGGCGGCGCGCGCCGTCGCGGTCGTGCTGCAGCAGGTGGAAGGCCATGCGCTGCGCGGACTTGGACCCCACGCCGGGCAGCCGGCGCAAGGCGTCGACCAGGTCGTCGAGCGCGGCCTCGGCCACGTCGGCCCCGTCAGAAGGGGAACTTCATCCCCGGCGGCAGCGGCATGCCGGCGGTGAGCTTGCCCATCTTCTCGGCGCTGACGGCTTCGGCGCGGCGCACCGCGTCGTTGAAGGCGGCAGCCACCAGGTCTTCGAGCATGTCCTTGTCGTCGGCCAGCAGGCTGGGGTCGATGGCCACGCGCTTGACGTCGTGCTTGCAGGTCATCGTCACCTTCACCAGGCCGGCGCCGGACTGGCCTTCGACCTCGATGCTGGCCAGTTCGTCCTGGGCCTTCTTGAGGTTGTCCTGCATGGCCTGGGCCTGTTTCATCAGACCGGCAAGCTGGCCTTTCATCATGGTGCTTCTCCTGGAGAGACTGAGGTTCAAAGGGGTCGGATGCTGTCGGGCACGATGCGTGCCGTCTTGAACTGCGACAGCAGCTCCTGCACCGCCGGGTCGCTGCGGATGATCTGCTCGGCCTCGGCCTCGGCGGCGCTGGCGCTCCCAGGCGTCGCGGCGGGCGACGGAATCGGTGGGCACGCCGGCTTCGAGCTGCAGGCGCTGCGGGCGGCCGAGCTCGGCGCTCAGCGCGGCGGCCAGCTTGTCGCGCGTGCCGTCGGCACGCAACGATTCGCGCTCGACCAGCAGCGTCCAGCAGCAGCCATCGGCCTCGTCGCGGCAATCGCGCACGCCGGCCTGCCAGGCCAGCTCTTTCACCAGCGCGGCGATGCGGCCCTGCTCGGCCAGGCGGCGCACGATCTCGGCCCAGCGGTCGCCCAGCGGCGTGGTGACCGGCGCCACCGCCGGAGCCGCCGCAGCCGCCGGACACGGCGCGGGCACGGCCAGCGCCGGCGGCGCGGGGGCGCGCAAGGGCAAGGCACGCGGCTCGCCGTCGAGCTCCGGCGGCGGGCCTTCGTCGACCCAGGGCGGCGGTTCCGGCTCGGCGACGCGCAAGGCGCGCGGCGGGGCCGGCGCGGCCACCGGCGCCGGGGCCGGCTGCGGCGCCGCGGCGGGCGGCGGTGCCGGCGGCCGCGCGGCGGCCAGCGGCGCAGGACGGGGAAGCGGCCGCGAGGCCGCCGCCGGCGCAGCAGCCACCGGCGTTGCGGCCGCCGGCGGAAACGCCAGGAAGCGCAGCAGCACCATCGTCAGCGCCGCGTACTCGTCGCTCATCAGCGCGATCTCGGCACGCCCTTGCAGCGCGATGCTGTAGAGCAGCTGGGTCTCGTCGGCCGCCAGCAGCGGCGCCAGGTGCAGCGGCGCTTCGTGGTCGGGGTCGGCTGCGTCCAGCGCATCGGGCACGGCCTGGGCGACGGCCATCTGCTGCAGCAGCGCGGCCATCTCCTCCAGTGTGCCGGCAGCCGACAGGCCTTGCGCGCGCAGCGCGTCCACGGCCTCCAGCACCGCACGGCCGTCGCGCGCGGCCAGCGCCTGCACCAGGTGCGCGGCGTGGCGGCGATCCACGGTGCCCAGCATCGTGCGCACCACGGCCTCTTCGAGCCGGCCGCCGCCGTAGGCGATGGCCTGGTCGGTCAGCGACAGCGCGTCGCGCATCGAGCCGCGCGCCGCCCGGCCCAGCAGCCGCAAGGCGCCGTCGTCGCTGGCCACGCCCTCGGCCTGCAGCACACGCGCCAGGTGCTCGCGCACCACCTCGGGCGCCATCGGCCGCAGGTTGAACTGCAGGCAGCGGCTCAGCACCGTGGGCAGCATCTTGTCGGGGTCGGTGGTGGCCAGCACGAACTTCAGGTACTCGGGCGGCTCCTCCAGCGTCTTCAGCAGCGCGTTGAAGGCATCCTTGGTGAGCTGGTGCGCCTCGTCGATCATGAAGACCTTGAAGCGGCCGACGCCGGGCTTGTAGGCGGCGCGCTCAATCAGGTCGCGGATCTCGTCGATGCTGCGGTTGCTGGCGGCGTCCAGCTCGATGTAGTCGATGTAGCGGTCGGCGTCGATCTGCGTGCAGGCGCTGCAGACGCCGCAGGGATGCGCGGTGACGCCGCCCTGCCCGTCGGCGCCCGTGCAGTTGAGCGACTTGGCCAGGATGCGCGACACCGTGGTCTTGCCGATGCCGCGCGTGCCGGTGAACAGGTAGGCGTGGTGCAGGCGGTTCTGCTCCAGCGCGTTGGTCAGCGCGCGCACGACGTGCTCCTGCCCGACCATCTGGTCGAAGCGCTTGGGCCGATATTTGCGTGCCAGGACCACCGTGCTCATCGCGGGGCATTCTACGGAGCGCCGCCGATAATCCCGGCCCATGACCCCCCCCGCCTCCAACGCGCTCAGCTACCGCCAGTCCGGCGTCGACTACGACTTGATCGACCCGCTGAAGGTCAGCGCCCAGCGCGCGGCCGCCGCCACCGCGGTGCACCTGGGCGCACACGGCTACGCCGAGGTGGCGGCGTCGCGCGGCGAGTCGGCCTACGTGGTCGACGTGGGGCCTTTCTACCTGGCCTCGATCGTCGAGTGCCTGGGCTCCAAGGCGCTGGTGGCCGACGAGATGGCCCGGCTCACCGGCAAGAGCTGGTACGGCGCGATCGCGCAGGACACGATCGCGATGGCGGTCAACGACCTGATCACCGTCGGCGCCACGCCGCTGGTGGTGCAGGCCTACTGGGCCGCCGGCGGTTCCGACTGGTTCGGCGACACGGCGCGTGCGCAAGCCCTGGTGCAGGGCTGGAAAGCCGCCTGCGACGCCTGCGGCGTGGCCTGGGGCGGCGGCGAGACGCCGGCGCTGGCCGGCATCGTCGAGGCCGGGCGCATCGACCTCGCGGCCTCTTGCACCGGCATCGTCAACCCGAAGGCGCGGCTCTCGGTCGGCGATGCCTTAGGCCCCGGCGACGCCATCGTGCTGCTGGATTCGAGCGGCATCCACGCCAACGGACTGAGCCTGGCGCGCAAGCTGGTCGAGCGGCTGCCGCAGGGCTGGCTGACCGAGGTGGCGCCCGGCCTGGGCTACGGCGAGGCGCTGCTGGCGCCCACGGTGCTGTACAGCCCGGTGACCGAGGCGCTGTGGAAGGCCGGCATCGCGCCGCACTACTGCGCCAACATCACCGGCCACGGCTGGCGCAAGCTGCTGCGCCACGCCAAGGCCTTGCGCTACCGCATCCACACGCTGCCGCCGGTACCGCCGGTGCTGCGCTTCATCCAGCAGCACGCAGGGCTGGACGATCAGGAGGCCTACAGCACGCTGAACATGGGCGCGGGCTTCGCACTGTTCGTCGCGGCGGCCGATGCCGAGCGCACGGTGGCGGTCGCGCAAGCCCAGGGCGTGGGCGCGCGCGTGGCCGGCGTGGTAGAGGCGGGAGCGAAGGAGTTGCTGATCGAGCCGCTGGGCCTGCGCTTCGGCGACGACGCGCTGCAGCTGCGCTGAAGGCTCCTACAATCCACCCCCGACGGGCCTCCCCGCATGGGAGCGCGGCCAACCGGGTCAGGTGGGGAACCAAGCAGCCCTAACCGTTGCCACCAGTGCCGGGGGTAAGGCTCGTCACCTTCAACGTCAGCGTTCCGCCTGCCTGAAGGCCATCACCACCTGGTTGCGCAGGGCGCGCAGCAGCGCCAGCTCCTTCTCCTCGGGCGCCAGCGCGCCGGGCTGCGCGGCGTCGGCGTAGATCAGTCCGAAGGGCGCGTTCTTCATCATCAGCGGCAGCAGCAGGAAGCTGGGCGCGTTCAGCGAGTGCACGTACCACGGGGGCAGCCGCGCGGCCATGCCGCCGCGCGTGGTGTCGGCGATCACGGTGTCGGCGCCTTTGCGGCAGACGGCGGCGAACAGGTCCACCGGCGCGCCGGCGGCTTCGCGCAGCGGGATCGCGAAAGGCTTGAAGGCCTCGGCGCCGCCGGCGCCCAGGGCCAGCCGGCCGGTCATCGTGTCGGTCTTGGGGTCGCGCAGGCAGAACACGATGCGCTGCAGGTCCAGCGCCTCGCGCATGGTCTTCAGCACCGCGTGCAAGACCTCGTTGAGCTTGAAGTCGCCGCTGGCCAGGCGATGGGTGACCTCGGCGATGCCGGTGGTCAGCGCCGCGGTCACCGCTTCCGGCGAACGCGGCACCCATGACTCGGCGGCCACGGCCACCGCCTCGGCCTGCACCTCGGTCAGCGTGCCGTCGGGGAACAGGCGGCGCGCCGCCGCGCCGCGTGCCGGGTCCAGCCCCATCGCGCGCGCGAAGTCCGCCAGTTGCCCGCGCGCCGCGGTGGCCGCCTGCACGATGGCCTGGGGCGCCAGCCCCAGCACCCGCGCATGGCGCCCGGCCAGTTCGGCCAGCGCGGCTTCGGCACGCTGCGGCTCGTGGGCCAGCAGGCAGTCGCTCATCTCGCCGGCGCAGCGGCCGATCCAGCGCAGGCGCTCGGCGCCCTGCTCCACCGGCTGCCGCGGCAGCTCGCCGTCGGGCGCGCGCATGGTGCGCTGCAGGCTCTCGGGCAGGCCCCAGGCCTTGGCGACGCCGGCGGCCAAGTCCTGCAGGCCCAGGCCCAGCACCTGGCGCGCGGCTTCGTCGCGGCCGACGCCGGCGGCGGCGCGCTCGCGGATCTGCTGCGCCTCCTCCGGAAAGTAGAACTCGATCAGCAGCCGGCCGAGGTTCTGGAACAGCGCGCCGATGAAGACCTCTTCGCTCTCGCGCAGCAGCGGCGCCAGCGCGCCGGCCAGGGTGCCGGCCATCAGCGCGCGCAGGAACTCGCCCTTGAGCTGCGCCGCGTGCTGCTTGTTCTGCATGTGCTCCAGCAGCACCAGCGACAAGGCCATGTTGCGCACGCCGGCGAAGCCGATAAGCTGCACCGCGCGCGAGACGGTGGCGACGCTGCCGCCGCCGGCGTGCATGAACGTCACGCTGTTGACCAGGCGCAGCAGCTTGTTCGTCAGCGCCACGTCCTGCAAGATGTCGGCCGACAGGCTGGCCAGGCTCCCGGTCTCGGAGTCGGCGGTGCGCTGGATGCGCAGCACGGCCTCGCCCAATGCGGGGAAGTCGCTCTTGTGGCGCATGCGCCGCAGCAGGAAGTCCAGCGTGCCGTGGCCGGCCGCGGCCGGCGCCGGCTGCGTGCCGGGGTGGAGCCAGTCCGCCAGCGCATCGCGCAGCGAAGCCGCGCCGTCGAAGCGGCGCTCGGGCTGGCGCGCCAGTGCGCGCTGCACGATGCTGCGCAACGGGTCGTCGACGCCGATGTCGGGCGGCAGCAGCATGTCTTCGCGCTGCACGCGCTGCAGCGCGCGCAAGGCGTCGCGCTCCTGCAGCAGGCGCTGGCCGCTGAGCAATTCGCCCAGCAGCGCGCCGGCGGAGAACACGTCCATGCGCGGATTGGGCGCCTCGCCGCGCGCCGCTTCGGGCGACAGGTAGCCCGGCGTGCCGACGATGCGGCCGTCGGCACCGCCCGAGACGCGCGCCGCGATGCCGAAGTCCATCACCCGCGCGCGGCCGTCCTTGCCCAGCAGCACGTTGGAGGGCTTGAGGTCGCGGTGCACGATGCCTTGCGCATGGGCCTCGGCCAGCGCGTCCAGCACACCGATCATCAGCTCGGCCGCGCGCCGCGGCGGCAGCCTGCCGTCGCGCGCGATCAGCTCCGCCAGGCTGCCGCCGCTCACGTATTCGAAGACGAGGTAGGGCTGGCCGCCGTCATCGTCGGCCTCGAACACCGGCACGATGTGCGGGTGCGTGAGGCGGCTGACCGCGCGGGCCTCGTGCAGCCATTGGCTGACGGCGGCGACATCGGCGGCAGCGCCGCCGGCCAGCAGCTTGACGGCGACGTCGCGCTGCAGCCGCGGATCGTGCGCCAGCCAGACGCTGGCCTGCGCGCCGCGGCCCAGCAGCCGCTGCAGTTCGAAGCGGCCGACGCGGCGGCGCGTCGCGGGCGCGGCCGTGGCCGCGGTCACGGCAGCGCCTCGGCGTTGTCGCCGATGCCGCGCGTTTCGCGCGTCTGGCCCTGGCCCGCCTGGCGCTCGTCGCTCAGCGACGCGCCTTGCAGCACCGCCTGCAGGTCGCGCAGGTTGAGGTTCAGCGCGCGGCCGTAGCGGTGCACCACGGCCTGCAGCGCCGGCAGCAGGCGCGCCGCCGGCAGCGCGGTGGCGTCGATCACCTCGTTGGCGCAGCTGGCGGTGATGCGGATCCACTCGTCGTCGCTTTCCGGCAGGCGCACGGCGCCGCCCGGCGACTGGCGGCGCATCATGTGCAGCACGCCTTCGTCCAGGCCCCACCAGCGCGCCACCGCGCCGGCCATCGCTTCGAGGTCGACGCCCAGCACCGCCATCGACGCGGCCTGCTCGCTCATGCCCGGCTCCTCGGCATGGCCGGGCTCGCCGGGGGCGGGCTGCATCAGGCGGCGGATCTGCGCCGCCTCGTCGGCCTGGTGGTACTGGACCACCAGCCGCCCCAGGTTCTGCAGCAGCGTCATCAGGTAGACCACCTCGGTGTCGTAGCCGGGCGGGCGGATCGCGATCGCCACGCGGCCGGCGCGGCGCACGCGCGCCATCGCCTGCGCCAGCTCGTCGGCCTGCGGCTCGGCCAGCGGGCCGGGCCAGGCTTTCAGCGCCAGCGCGACGCGGCGCACGCCGTCCAGCCCCAGCATCGCGATCGCGCGGCGCACGGTCAGCACCGGCCCGGCGCCCGAGACCTGGGCGCCGCGCACCTGCGCGGTGTTGACGGCGCGCAGCAGCTCCAGCGCCAGCGCCACGTCTTCCAGCAGCACGGCGGCCAGCTCGTCGGTGCGGCCGCGCTCCATCAGCGCCAGCCGCGCGGCGCGCTCGGCGCCGCCGGGCGAGGCCGGCAGCACGCCGGCGATGCGGATGCGGTCCAGCAGCAACGCCAGCGGCCCGCCGTCGTTGCCGGCGTGCGTGCGCAGCCAGCCCTCCAGCGCATGCGCCAGCGTGCGCGCGCTGCGGTAGCGCTGGCGCTCCTGGCGGTCGGTGGCGCGGTTGACGATCACGCGCAGCGCCTCGGGCACCGGGCGCGGCGTGCTGAAGGGCAGGCGCACGATCTCGCGGCCCTGCGGCGGCAGCCGCTCGGCCACCTTGCCGGCATCGGGCTCGTCCAGCGCCGGCTGGCCGGTCAGCATCGGGTGCAGCAGCACGCCCATCTGCAGCACGTCGGCCTCGGCGGCCTGGCGCTGCGCGCGCAGCGAGAGGGTGTCGAAGCCGGCGTGCGGCGCGTCTTCGAGGCAGACGATCTCCAGCCCCATCAGCCGCGCTTGGCCCTTGTCGCTGACCAGCACGCTGTAGGTCTGCAGATCGCGGTGCGCGGCGCCGGCGTCGTGCGCGTAGGCCAGCGCGGCCAGCAACTGGCTGCCGATCTGCGCCGCGTCCTCGGGCGCCAGGCCCTGGCTGCCGATGCGGTCGGCCAGCGTGGCGGTCTCGCCCAGCTCGTAGGTGATGTAGGGCCAACCGTCGTGCGCCCCCAGCTCCACCGCCTGCGCGAGCTGCGGATGGTCCAGCCGCGCCGCCTTGCGCGCGCGCTGCAGCCAGCGCTCCAGCCCGTCCTCGTCCTGCGGCACCACGCGCGGCAGCAGCAGCACCAGCTCCTGGCCCACGCGCGGGTCGCTCACCTGCCAGGCCATCGTGCGCGCGCTCTTGCCCAGCAGGCGCTGCAAGGCAAAGCGCGCGAAGCGGCGCTGCGTGCCGTTGCGCGCGCCTGCGGTGCCGGCGGCGGACGGAATGGCGGATGGCATGGCCCCGATTGGACCGCCGCCGGCCCGGGCTGCATGCGCCGAACAGCCGCCCCCTTGTCGGCCAATTCCGAGCCTGCCCCACGCGCAGCAGCGGCAAACCCGATGTGTCAAAATCGCCGCCGCCTCGTCCACTCAAGCCCTTCGACGAGAGGCCATGGAGACCCTCGCATGAGCAGCGAACTGATCAAACACATCACCGACGACTCGTTCACGAGCGACGTGCTCGAATCCGACGTGCCGGTGCTGGTGGACTACTGGGCGGAATGGTGCGGCCCCTGCAAGATGATCGCCCCCATCCTCGACGAGATGTCCAAGGACTACGGCGGCCGTTTGCAGATCGCCAAGATGAACGTCGACGACAATCGCGAGGTGCCGGCGAAGTTCGGCATCCGCGGCATCCCGACCCTGATGATCTTCAAGGGCGGGCAGAAGGTCGCCGAGCTGACCGGCGCCCGCCCCAAGCGCGAGTTGACGGCCTTCGTCGACGGCCACCTATAATCACTCCCCACGGGCCGGTCGCGGAAGAAGCGCACCGGGCCCCGTGTGACAGCCACCGCGCCCCGGCTGCCGGACGTCTTCCGGCCTTGATGCCGGGCCCACGCGGACCCGGCCCGACACTCCAGCGTGCACCCGTCACGATCCGCGCCGCACCCGGCGCGGCGCGCGGCAGCACGGCGGCCGTCGAAGCCAGGCCTGAACGCCGCCCCCGGCTGTGGCGGCCGACCCCGAGGGACCATTCCCCATGCATCTTTCCGAACTGAAGGCGCAGCACGTCAGCGAGCTCATCAAGATGGGCGAGGCGCTGGAGATCGAGAACGTCACCCGCCTGCGCAAGCAGGAGCTGATGTTCGCGATCATGAAGAAGCGCGCCAAGGCCGGCGAACAGGTCTTCGGCGACGGCGTGCTCGAAGTGCTGCCCGACGGCTTCGGCTTCCTGCGCTCGATCGAGGCCAGCTACATGGCGTCGACCGACGACATCTACCTGAGTCCCAGCCAGATCCGCCGCTTCAACCTGCACACCGGCGACATGATCGAGGGCGAGGTGCGCGTGCCCAAGGACGGCGAACGCTACTTCGCGCTGGTCAAGGTCGACCGCGTGAACGGCGTGACGCCCGAGGAGAGCAAGCACAAGATCATGTTCGAGAACCTGACGCCCTTGTTCCCCAAGGAGCAGTTCAAGCTCGAGCGCGACATCAAGAGCGAAGAGAACATCACCAGCCGCATCATCGACCTGGTGGCGCCGATCGGCAAAGGCCAGCGCGCCCTGCTGGTGGCCCAGCCCAAGACCGGCAAGACGGTGATGATGCAGCACCTGGCGCACGCCATCGTCGCCAACCACCCCGACATCCACCTGATCGTGCTGCTGGTCGACGAGCGGCCCGAGGAAGTGACCGAGATGCTGCGCACCGTGCGCGGCGAGGTCATCAGCTCCACCTTCGACGAGCCCGCCGCGCGCCACGTGCAGGTGGCCGAGATGGTGATCGAGCGCGCCAAGCGCCTGGTGGAGATGAAGAAGGACGTGGTGATCCTGCTCGACAGCATCACCCGCCTAGCGCGCGCCTACAACAACGTGCTGCCCTCTTCCGGCAAGGTGCTGACCGGCGGCGTCGACGCCAACGCGCTGCAGCGCCCGAAGCGCTTCTTCGGCGCCGCGCGCAACGTGGAGGAAGGCGGCAGCCTGACCATCATCGGCACCGCGCTGATCGACACCGGCAGCCGCATGGACGAGGTGATCTACGAGGAGTTCAAGGGCACCGGCAACTGCGAGATCCACCTGGATCGCCGCATGGCCGAGAAGCGCGTCTACCCCTCGATCCTGATCAACAAGAGCGGCACGCGGCGCGAGGAACTGCTGCTCAAGCCCGAGATCCTGCAGAAGACCTGGATCCTGCGCAAGCTGCTCTACAACATGGACGAGATCGAGGCGATGGAGTTCATCCTCGACAAGATGAAGTCGAGCAAGAACAACCTCGACTTCTTCGACATGATGCGGCGCGGCGGCTGATTGCCGGCTGCCCCTATAATTCGCGGTTTTTCCGCCAACCCGGCAAGTGCGCTGAAACTGCTGCAGCGTGGCTGCCGACCCTGAACCGAGGCACCGATGAAACAAGGCATCCACCCCACCTACCGCGAGGTCTGCTTCCAGGACCTGTCCAACGGCTTCAAGTTCGTCACGCGCTCGTGCGTGCAGAGCAAGGAGACCATCAAGCTGGACGACGGCCGCGAGCTGCCGCTGATCAAGCTGGAAACCACCAGCGAGACGCACCCGTTCTACACCGGCACGCAAAAGAGCGTGGACAACCTGGGCGGCCGCGTCGAGAAGTTCCGCAACAAGTTCGCCCACCTCAAGAAGTAAGCCGCTTGGGCGTCCTGCTCGCATCCGAAGAAGGCAGCCGGCGGCTGCCTTTTTTGTTGGCGCGTGCCGGCGTGGTCGCCTCGGGCATCATCGTTCCGTGATCAGCCCCGTCCCTGCCCTCGTCACGCTGCGCGGCGCGCGCCGGCTGCCACGGCCGGCGCTGCTGGCGCTGTGCGCCGCCTACCTGCTGCCCGGCTTGTTCGGGCGCGACCCCTGGCGCAACGCCGACCTCGCCGCCTTCGGCCAGATGCTGGCCATCGCCGAAGGCCGCAGCGCCTGGCTGGCACCCACGCTCGGCGGCGTCGCCGGCGATGCGGCGCTGTTCCCGCACTGGCTGGGCGCGGCCTTCATCGGCGTGCTGTCACCCCTGGTGGACGCGCCGCTGGCCGCGCGGCTGGCCTTCGCCGGGCTGCTGGCGCTGGCGCTGCTGCTGACCTGGGCAGCCACTTATCACCTGGCACTGACCGACGCCGCGCAGCCGCTGCCTTTCGCGTTCGGCGGCGAGGCCGACCCGGTGGATTACGCGCGCGCCATCGCCGACGCTGCCGTGCTGGCGCTGATGGCCACGCTCGGCCTGCTGCAGCTCGGCCACGAGACCACGCCGGAGTTGGCGCAGCTCGCCGCCGTCGCGCTGTTCGCCTATGCGCTGGCCGCGGCGCCCTTCCGGCGCTGGCAGCCGCGCGCCGCGGTGCTGGCCGCGCTGCCGCTGCTGGCCGGCAGCGGCGCGCCGACGATGGCCCTGGTGATGGGTCTGGGCGGCGCGGAAGTCTGCCGCCGCTCCAGCTACCCCGCGGTGCAGGCTTATCGGCGCTGGGTGTTGGCCGCCACGGCCGCCGCCGCCTTGCTGGCCTGGGCGCTGGGCGCCTGGCGCTGGCGGCTGACGGCGCCGACGCCGCAAGACCTGATCGGCATCCCGCGCCAATGGCTGTGGTTCCTGTGGCCGGCCTGGCCGCTGGCCTTGTGGACGCTGTGGCGCTGGCGGCACTACCTGAGCCACCGCCACCTGGCCGTGCCGCTGGTGGTGGTGCTGACGGCCTTGCTGGCCAACCTGGCGATGGCCGGCCAGGACCGCGCACTGATGCTGGCGCTGCCCGGCATGGCCGCGCTGGCGGCCTTTGCGCTGCCCACGCTGCGGCGCAGCGCCTCGGCGGCGATCGACTGGTTCTCGATGTTCTTCTTCACCGGCTCGGCGATCGCGATCTGGGTCATCTACAGCTCGATGCAGCTCGGCGTGCCGGCCAAGCCGGCGGCCAACATCGAGCGCCTGGCGCCCGGCTTCGCGCCCAGCTTCTCGGCCGTGGCGCTGGCCACCGCGGTGGCCGGCACGCTGGCCTGGGCCTGGCTGCTGCGCTGGCGCACCGGCCGCCACCGCGAAGCCTTGTGGAAGAGCCTGGTGCTACCCGCCGGCGGCGTGGCCCTGAGCTGGCTGCTGACGATGACGCTGCTGCTGCCGCCGCTGGACTACGCGCGCAGCAACCGCATCCTGGTCGAGCGCATCGCGGCCCACGTGCTGCCGGGCGCCTGCATCGCCGGGCCGAAGCTGTCGCCGGCGGTCGTGGCCTCGCTGGAGTTCTGGGGGCACTGGCCGGTCGACGCCGGCGCCGATGCCGCTGCCGGCCGCTGCCCGGTGATGGTGCAGGTGACTCGCGCGCGCGTGGTGCCGATGCCCGCGGGCTGGACCCTCAAGGCCATGGTCCGCCGGCCCACCGACCGCGAGGAACGCAGCTTCGTCTACGTGCGCGAAGCCGCCCGGTAGCTGCGCCTGCTACGGCAGCGACGGCAGGGCCGCGTCGCGGCGCGGCACCGGCTCGGCCATGCGCAGCCGCGACGATGGCAGCAGCAGCCGGAAGCGCGATCCTTTGCCCGGCTCGCTGGCGATCGCCAACTCGCCGCCGTGGCGCTGCGCCACGTGCTTGACGATGGCCAGCCCCAGGCCCGTGCCGCCGGTCTCGCGCGAGCGGCTGCCGTCCACGCGGTAGAAGCGCTGGGCCAGCCGCGGCAGGTGCTCGCGCGCGATGCCGGGGCCGTCGTCGCTGACCTCGATCTCGGCGCCGCCGCCGTCGCGCAGCGCGAAGCGCACTCCGACGTGGCCGCCCTCCGACGTGTAGCGCACCGCGTTGTTGACGAGGTTGCCGACCGCGCTGAGCAGCTCGCCGCGGTTGCCCGCCAGCTCGCCCGCGGCCAGCAGCGACAGCTCGATCTGGTGCCGCCCGCCCGACAGCGCGCGGCCGTCGGAGAGCGCCTGTTCCAGCAGGCCGGCCACGTCCACCCACTGGTCGGTGGCCGGCCGCGGGCTGCCTTCCAGTTGCGCCAGCGTCAGCAGGTCGGCCACCAGCGCCTGCATACGTGCGGTCTGCTGCGCCATCAGCGCCAGCACGCGCTGGCGTTCGACGTCGCTGAGCGGCAGGTTGGCCATGGTCTCGACGAAGCCGGCCAGCACCGTCAGCGGCGTGCGGATCTCGTGCGAGACGTTGGCGACGAAGTCGCGCCGCATCGCGTCCGACCGCTCCCGGTCGGTGATGTCCTGCGTCAGCAGCAGGCGCTGGCCCTCGCCGTAGGCGCGCACGGCCACCGACAGCGTGCGCGCCGCGCGCGTGCCGGGCAGGATCAGCGCCTCGCCCGGCGCCGGACCCTGCAGGTAGGCCACGAAGCTGGGCGCGCGCACGAGGTTGGTGATGCGCTGCAGCCGGTCGCGCTGCGGGTCCAGCCCGAAGTGGTCGGCCGCGACATGGCTGCACCATTCGATCTGGTCCTGCGCGTCGAGCAGGATCACGCCGTTGGGCGAGGCTTCGATCGCCGACAGGAACTGCGCCAGCCGCTGGCCTTCGCTGCGCACCGCCTGGTCGCGCAGGCGCAGGCTGCGCTCGATGCGGTAGCCCAGCTCGCCCCACAGCCCGGTGTCGCGCGGCGCGGCGTCTTCCTGCGTGCCGCGCAGCCACTGCAGCAGCCGGCCGGCGCGCCAGGCGTCCTGCGCGCCGAAGACGGCCAGCCCCAGCACCGCACCGGCCAGCACGCCGGGCGCCGCCTCGTGCCAGACCAGGCCCAGCCAGCCGCCCAGCAGCCCGCCGGCCAGCACCAGCGCCAGCGCCAGCAGCCCACGGGCCAGCAGCGGATGCATCGCGGTCGTCGTCGCGTTGTCGGTATCGGAGCCTCAGGCCGCCTGCTGCGGCGAGGGCTGCAGATGCCCCTGCTGGTTCAGCCGGTAGCCGACGCCGCGCACGGTCTCGATCAGCGCCGCCACGCCGGCCGGCGCCAGCGCCTCGCGCAATCGCTTGATGTGCACGTCCACCGTGCGCTCCTCGATGAACACGTGGTCGCCCCACACGCGGTCGAGCAGTTGCGCGCGGCTGTGCACGCGCTCGGGGTGCGTCATCAGGAAATGCAGCAGCCTGAACTCGGTGGGGCCGATCTTCAGCTCGCGCCAGTCGCCGTTGCGCCGCCAGGCCAGGCGGCGGGTGGCCGGGTCCAGGCGCAAACCGCCCACCTCCACCGCCTCGTCCAGCGTGTTGGGCGCCTTGCGGCGCAGCACCGCGCGGATGCGCGCCAGCAGCTCCTTGGTGGAGAAGGGCTTGGTCAGGTAGTCGTCGGCGCCGGCGTCCAGGCCAACGATCTTGTCGCCCTCCTCGGCGCGCGCCGTCAGCATGATGATGGGCAGCTCGCGCGTGCGGGGGTCGCCGCGCCAACGTTTGGCGAGCGCCAGTCCGCTTTCGCCGGGCAGCATCCAGTCCAGCAGCACCAGGTCGGGCAAGGCACCGCCCACGGCGTGCTGCGCCTGCTCGGCCGTCGCGGCCACGGTCACCTCGTGGCCGGCGTGGCGCAGGTTGATCGCGATCAGCTCGGCGATCGCCGATTCGTCTTCGACCACCAAGACGCTGCTCATGAAGCCCCCTTGACGCTGCGCGTCGTCCCCCCAAGGGGGAGCGAGCACGACCGGGGAACCCGGATCGTGCTCATTTGACCGCGCTCTCCACGTTTTCCAGCGAGGTGTGCCGCACGTCGGTGCCCTTGACGATGTAGATGATGGCCTCGGCCAGGTTCTTCGCGTGGTCGCCCACGCGCTCGATCGCCTTGGCGACGAACACGAGGTCGATCGACGCGCTGATCGTGCGCGGATCCTCCATCATGTAGGTGATCAGCTTGCGCAGCAGGCCGTCGAACTCCTGGTCGATCTGGTCGTCCTGCTTCAGCACCTCCAGCGCGCGCGCAGTGTCCAGGCGGGCGAAGGCGTCCAGCGCCTTGCGCAGCTGCGCAGTGGCCAGCTCGCTCTCGAAGCTCAGGTCGGCCACCGGCAGCCGCAGCCGGCTGGACACGCCGGTGTTGATCAGCCGCTGCACGGTGCGCGCGATGCGCGCCGCCTCGTCGCCCACGCGCTCGAGGTTGGCGATGGTCTTGCTCACCGCGATCAGCAGCCGCAGGTCGCGCGCGGTGGGCTGGCGGCGCGCGATGATGCCGGAGAGGTCGCGGTCGATCTCCACTTCCATCTGGTTGACGCGCTCTTCCTGGCGCAGCACCTGGGTCGCGGTCTCGCCGCTGAACTGCGTCAGCGCGTAGATCGCCTGCGCCACCTGCGATTCGACCAGGCCGCCCATCTCCAGCACGCGGGCCGAGACACCGGACAACTCGGCGTCGAACTGCGTCGACAAATGCTTGTCGGTCATCTGCACTCCTTCATCAGCCGAAGCGGCCGGTGATGTAGTCCTCGGTGTCCTTCTTCTTGGGCTTCATGAACAGCTCCGAGGTCGGCCCGAATTCGACCAGATTGCCCAGGTACATGTAAGCCGTGTAGTCGCTGCAGCGCGCCGCCTGCTGCATGTTGTGGGTGACGATGGCCACGGTGTAGTCGCTTTTCAGCTCGTGGATCAGCTCCTCGATCTTGCCGGTGGAGATCGGGTCCAGCGCCGAACAGGGCTCGTCGAGCAGCAGCACCTCGGGCCTGATCGCGATGCCGCGCGCGATGCACAGGCGCTGCTGCTGGCCGCCGGACAGGCCCGCGCCGCTCTGGTCGAGCTTGTCCTTCACCTCGTTCCACAGCGCCGCCTTCTTCAACGCCCATTCCACGCGCTCGTCCATCTCCACGCGCGGCAGCCGCTCGAACAGCCGCACGCCGAAGGCGATGTTGTCGTAGATCGACATCGGGAACGGCGTCGGCTTCTGGAAGACCATGCCGACCTTGGCGCGGATCAGCGAGACGTCGTCGCGGCTGTCGAGGATGTTTTCGCCGTCGAGCTTGATCTCGCCTTCGGCGCGCTGCTCGGGGTAGAGCTCGAACATGCGGTTGAAGGTGCGCAGCAGCGTGCTCTTGCCGCAGCCCGAAGGGCCGATGAAGGCGGTGACCTTCTTCTCCGGGATGTCGAGGTTGATGCTCTTCAGCGCCAGGAAGCTGCCGTAGTAGAAGTTGAGGTTGCGGACCGAGAGCTTGGGCTTCTCGGTCACGGGCAGGTCGATGACGGCGTTCATGAATGAAGCGCTTTCAATGCTTGTTGCGGAACAGCACGCGGGCCAGGATGTTCAAGGCCAGCACGCCCAGCGTGATCAGGAAGACGCCGGCCCAGGCGAGCTGCTGCCAGTTCTCGTAGGGGCTCATCGCGAACTTGAAGATCGTCACCGGCAGGCTGCTCATCGGCTGCGAGAGGTCGCTGCTCCAGAACTGGTTGGACAGCGCGGTGAACAGCAGCGGCGCCGTCTCGCCGGCGATGCGCGCCACCGCCAGCATCACGCCGGTGATGACGCCGGCGCGCGCAGCCTTCAGCGTGACCGCCAGGATGACTTTCCACTTCGGCGTCCCCAGCGCATAGGCGGCCTCGCGCAAGGCGTTGGGGATCAGGCTCAGCATGTTCTCGGTCTGGCGGATGACGACCGGGATCACGATCAGCGCCAGCGCCAGCACGCCGGCCCAGCCCGAGAAGCCCCTGAACGGCGCCACCACCACCGCGTAGATGAAGAGGCCGATCACGATCGACGGCGCCGACAGCAGGATGTCGTTGATGAAGCGCACCGTGTGCCCGAGCCAGCTCTTCTGGCCGTATTCGGCGAGGTAGACGCCGGCCAGGATGCCGATCGGCGTGCCCAGCAGCGTGGCCAGCGACACCATCGTCAGCGAGCCGAAGATCGCGTTGGCCAGGCCGCCGCTGTCGGCCTGCGGCGCCGGCGTCATCTGCGTGAACACGCTCCAGGTCATGCCGTCCCAGCCCAGGCGCACGGTCTCCACCAGGATCCAGATCAGCCAGAACACGCCGAAGGCCATGGCCGCCAGCGAGGCCGTCAGCGCGACGATGTTGGTGCGCTTGCGGCGGCGGTGCATCGCCAGCCGCGCCGCATGGGCAGTGCCGCTCATGAACGCGCCCCTTCGGCCTTGCGCAGCCGCGCCAGCAGCAGCTTGGACAGCGCCAGCACGCAGAAGGTGATGAAGAACAGCACCAGCCCCAGGTAGATCAGGCTGGCCTGGTGCAGCCCGGCGCCGGCCTCGGCGAACTCGTTGGCCAGCGCCGAGGTGATGCTGTTGGCCGCCTCGAACAGCGACAGCGAGTTGAGCTGGTTGAAGTTGCCGATCACGAAGGTGACGGCCATGGTCTCGCCCAAGGCGCGGCCCAGGCCCAGCATGACGCCGCCGACGACGCCGGTCTTGGTGTAGGGCAGCACGACCTTCCACACCACCTCCCAGGTGGTGGAGCCCAGGCCGTAGGCCGACTCCTTCAGCATCGCCGGCGTGACCTCGAACACGTCGCGCATCACCGCGGCGATGAAGGGGATCACCATGATCGCCAGGATGATCCCCGCCGACAGGATGCCGATGCCCACCGGCGGCCCGGTGAACAGCGCACCCAGGCCCGGCACCTGGCCGAAGGCCGACTGCAGCGGCGCCTGCACGTACTTGGCCAGCAGCGGCCCGAACACCAGCAGCCCCCACATGCCGTAGACGATGGAGGGCACCGCGGCCAGCAGCTCGATCGCGATGCCCAGCGGCCGCTTGAGCCAGCCGGGCGCCATCTCGGTCAGGAACAGCGCGATGCCGAAGCTCACCGGCACCGCGATCAGCAGCGCGATGAACGAGGTCATCAGCGTGCCGACGATCATCACCAGGCCGCCGAACTTCTCCTGCACCGGATCCCATTCGGCGTTGACCAGGAAGCCCAGGCCGAACTTCTGGATCGCCGGCATCGCCCCCACCACCAGCGAGCCGATGATGCCCGCCATCAGCGCCAGCGTGAGCCAGGCCGCGCCGTGGGTCAGCAGCGCGAAGACGGTGTCGGCCCAGGGCGCCACGCGGCGCCGCGCCGGCGGACGCCCCTGGGGCGTGGCGCGGGCCATGCTCTCGGGGCTGGGGTAGGAGGTGGCGGGGAGTGTAGCGGCCATGGGGCTGCCTCTTGGTGCGGGCTTCAAGCGCGGCGACGGTGGGCCGTTGCCGTCACTTCGCAGCCTTGATCTGTTCGCCCCACAGCTTGCGCACCTGGTCCTTCAGCGCAGCCGGCAGCGGCACGTAGTCCAGCTCCTCGGCAGCCTTGTCGCCGTTGGCGTAGGCCCAGTCGAAGAACTTCAGCGCCGCGGCGGCCTGCGCCGGCTTGTCGGGCGCCGTGAACATCAGGATGAAGGTGGTGCTGGTGATGGGCCAGCTCTCCTTGCCCGGCTTGTCGGTCAGGTCCTGCGCGAAGGTCTTGCTCCAGTCGGCGCCGGCGGCCGCGGCCTTGAAGGCGGCGTCGTCGGGCGAGACGTAGGCGCCGTCACGGTTGCGAAGCTGCACGAAGGCCATCTTGTTCTGCTTGGCGTAGGCGTATTCCACGTAGCCGATACTGCCCGGCAGCCGCTGCACGAAGGCCGAGACGCCTTCATTGCCCTTGCCGCCGGCGCCGGTGGGCCAGTTGACGGCCGTGCCCTCGCCGACCTTGGCCTTCCATTCGGCATTGGTCTTCGAGAGATAGCTGGTGAAGACGAAGCTGGTGCCCGAGCCGTCGGCGCGGCGCACGACGGCGATCGCGGCATCGGGCAGCGCGACGCCCGGGTTCAGCGCGGCGATCGCGGCGTCATTCCACTTGGTGATCTTGCCCAGGTAGATGTCGCCCAGCACGGCGCCGGTCAGCTTGAGCTGGCCGGGCTTGATGCCGCTGACGTTGACCACCGGCACCACGCCGCCGATCACGGTGGGAAACTGCACCAGGCCTTCCTTGGCCAGCTCGTCGTCCTTCAGCGGCGCGTCGCTGGCGCCGAAGTCCACCGTCCTGGCCTTGATCTGCTTGATGCCGGCGCCCGAGCCCACCGACTGGTAGTTGATGCGCGCACCGGTAGCCTTGTGATAGGCGTCGGCCCACTTGGCGTAGACCGGCGCGGGGAATGAAGCGCCGGCGCCGGTGACGTCCTGCGCCAGCGCGGCGCTGGTGGCCAGCGCCAGCGCGGCGGCGGCCAGCGTGGAGAAGCTGTTGCGGATCATGAGTCGTCCTTTCGCGGTGACTGTCTGCATGCGAAAGGACTCTAGGCAGCGGCCGTGACGGCTTCGTGACAGCCGGCGGACCGGCTGTCATCTTCGTCATCGAACGGTCACCGGCGCGGCCCGAGAGGGGCCACGCCGCCGGGAATCAGGCCGCGGCCGCGGCCGCCAGCCGCTCGGCGCAGCGGCGGCCCAGTTCGGCGTCGCGCGCCTCGACCATCACGCGCAGCACCGGCTCGGTGCCGCTGGCGCGGATCAGCACGCGGCCGCGCTCGCCCAGCTCGCGAGTGGCGCTCTGCTGGGCGTCGTCGAGGTGGGCGTTGCGCCGCCAGTCGCTGCCGTCGCGCAGGCGCACGTTGATCAGCGTCTGCGGGAACAGCGTCACGCCGTCCAGCAGCGCCGCCAGCGTCTTGCCGCTGCGGCGGATGGCCTGCATGATCTGCAGCGCGCTGACGATGCCGTCGCCGGTGGTGTGGCGGTCCAGCGCCAGCAGGTGGCCCGAGCTTTCGCCGCCGAGCTGCCAGCCGCGCGCCGACAGCTCCTCCAGCACGTAGCGGTCGCCGACCTTGGCGCGCACCAGCGGGATGTTCAGCCGCTTCAGCGCCACCTCCACCGCCATGTTGGTCATCAGCGTGCCCACCACGCCGGGCACGGTCTCGCGCTTGCACAGGCGGTCGGCGGCCATCACGTACAGCAGCTCGTCGCCGTTGTAGAGCCGGCCTTGCGCGTCGACCATCTGCAGCCGGTCGGCGTCGCCGTCGAGCGCGATGCCGTAATCGGCCTGATGCTCGGCCACGGCCTTGACCAGCGCGCCGGGCGAGGTGGCGCCCACGCCCTGGTTGATGTTGAGCCCATCGGGGTTGACGCCGATCGGCACGACCACGGCGCCCAGCTCGTGGAAGACGTCGGGCGCCACGTGGTAGGCGGCGCCGTGCGCGGCGTCGACGACGATCTTCATGCCGCGCAGCGACAGGCTGTGCGGCACCGTGCTCTTGCAGAACTCGATGTAGCGGCCGCCGGCATCCTCCAGCCGGCGCGCGCGGCCGAGGCCGGCCGAATCCACCCACTGCGGCTCGCGCGCCAGCGCGGCCTCGACGTCCAGTTCCCAGTCGTCGGGCAGCTTCTCGCCCTGGGCCGAGAAGAACTTGACGCCGTTGTCGCCGAAGGGGTTGTGCGAGGCGCTGATCACCACGCCCAGGTCCAGCCGCAGCGCGCGCGTCAGGTAGGCCACGCCGGGCGTGGGCAGCGGGCCGCTCAGCAGCACGTCGACGCCGGCCGACGCGAAGCCGGCTTCCAGCGACGACTCCAGCATGTAGCCCGAGATGCGCGTGTCCTTGCCGATCAGCACCGTCGGCCGCGGGTTGCCGCGCCGCAGCACCTGGCCCACGGCATGGCCCAGGCGCAGCATGAAGTCGGGGGTGATGGGCGGGCGGCCCACGGTGCCGCGGATGCCATCGGTGCCGAAATACCGTCTGCTCATGGGGCTTGCTCCTCGCGGCCGTGATTGTCGGTGCGCCGCACGGGCGCGCCGGGCCCGGCATGAAGGGAATTCGTGACGGGTTGAACGCCGGCCGTTACGACTGTCACGTCCATGAAAAACGGGGCCGAAGGCCCCGTGTCGATGACGTGGTGCGGTCTCAGGCCGTGGCCGGCGCGCCGTCGGCATGGGCCGGCGGCGGCGGGCCGCTGGGCTTGTTGCTCGGCGGCGTCCAGTCCTTGGGGGGGCGCGGCGGCTTGCCGGCCATGATGTCGTCGATCTGCTCGGCGTCGATGGTCTCCCAGTCCAGCAGCGCCTGGGCCATCGCGTGCATCTTGTCCTTGTGGTCCTCGATCAGCTTGCGCGCCACGCCGTACTGCTCGTCGATGATGCGGCGGATCACCGAGTCGACCTTGCGCATGGTCTCTTCCGACATCGTGGTCGTCTTGGTCACGCTGCGGCCGAGGAAGACCTCGCCTTCGTTCTCGGCGTAGACCATCGGACCCAGCTCGTCGGTCATGCCGTAGCGGGTGACCATGTCGCGGGCGATCGAGGTGGCGCGCTCGAAGTCGTTGCTGGCGCCGGTGGTCATCTGGTTCATGAACACTTCTTCGGCGATGCGGCCGCCGAACAGCACGCTGATCGTCGACAGCATGCGCTCCTTGTCCATGCTGTAGCGGTCGCCTTCGGGCAGCTGCATCGTCACGCCTAAAGCGCGGCCGCGCGGGATCACGGTGACCTTGTGCACCGGGTCGGTCTTGGGCAGCAGCCGCGCCACCAGCGCGTGGCCGGCCTCGTGGTAGGCGGTGTTGCGCCGCTCTTCCTCGGGCATGACCATGCTCTTGCGCTCGGGGCCCATCATGATCTTGTCCTTGGCCTTCTCGAAGTCGACCATCTCGACCACGCGCGCATTGCGCCGCGCGGCGAACAAGGCCGCCTCGTTGACCAGGTTGGCGAGATCGGCACCGCTGAAGCCCGGCGTGCCGCGCGCCAGGATGTCGGCGCGGATGTCCTGCCCCACCGGCACCTTGCGCATGTGCACATTCAGGATCTGCTCGCGGCCGCGCACGTCGGGCAGCGTCACGTAGACCTGGCGGTCGAAGCGGCCGGGGCGCAGCAGCGCGGGGTCCAGGATGTCGGGCCGGTTCGTCGCCGCCATCACGATCACGCCCAGGTTGGTCTCGAAGCCGTCCATCTCGACCAGCATCTGGTTCAGCGTCTGCTCGCGCTCGTCGTTGCCGCCGCCCAGGCCGGCGCCGCGGTGGCGGCCCACCGCGTCGATCTCGTCGATGAAGATGATGCAGGGCGCGCTCTTCTTGGCCTGCTCGAACATGTCGCGCACGCGCGCCGCGCCGACGCCGACGAACATCTCGACGAAGTCAGAGCCGCTGATGCTGAAGAACGGCACCTTGGCCTCGCCCGCGATGGCCTTGGCCAGCAGCGTCTTGCCGGTCCCGGGCGGACCGACCAGCAGCACGCCGCGCGGGATGCGGCCGCCGAGCTTCTGGAACTTCTGCGGGTCCTTCAGGAAGTCGACCAGCTCCTTGACTTCTTCCTTGGCCTCGTCGCAGCCGGCCACGTCCTGGAACGTGGTGGTGTTGTTGCTCTCGTCGAGCATGCGCGCCTTGCTCTTGCCGAAGCTGAAGGCGCCGCCCTTGCCGCCGCCCTGCATCTGGCGCATGAAGTAGATCCAGACGCCGATCAGCAGCAGCATCGGCCCCCAGCTCACCAGCAGGCTCATCAGCAGGCTGGGCTCTTCACGCGGCTTGACGTCGAACTTGATGCCGTTGTTGATGAGGTCGCCGATCAGGCCGCGGTCCAGGTAGGTGGCGGTGCTGCGCAGCTTCTTGTCGTCGGTGGTGGTGGCCAGGATCTCGGTGCCGCCGCCGGGGCTTTCCTGCAGCGTGACCGAGCGGATGCGCTTGGCCCGCACTTCCTCCAGGAAATCGGAATAGCCGACCTGGGACCCCTGGACCACGCCGCGGTCGAACTGCTTGAACACGGTGAACAGCACGAGCGCGATCACCAGCCAGACAGCGACCTTGGAAAACCATTGATTGTTCACTGCGACTCCTAGGGGCCGCGCCGGCGGCGCGAACCCCGTCCATATGGGCCCGATTCTATTTCAGTCAAGCTTTCGAGGCCCTTGAAACGCGGGGATTTCCCCTGCCATACCTCAAGCCGGCGCGGCTTTCAGACCGATGCCGATCAAAAAGGTTTCCGCCGAACGGTCGCGCGAGGCCTTGGGCTTGTGCGGCTTGACGACGCGAAAGCTGCGCTTGAAGCGCTCCACCAGCTGGCTGTAGCCGCTGCCGTGGAAGACCTTGGCGACCAGCGCGCCATCGGGCCGCAGGTGGGCCTGCGCGAAGTCGACCGCCAGTTCCACCAGGTCGGCCATGCGCGCGGCATCGGCCGCGGCGATGCCCGACAGGTTGGGCGCCATGTCGGAGACCACCACGTCCACCGCGCGGCCGGCCAGCGCCGCCTCCAGCGCGCGCAGCACGGCCTCGTCGCGGAAGTCGCCCAGCAGGAACTGCACGCCTTCGATCGGCTCCATCGGCAGGATGTCCAGCGCCAGCAGCGTGCCGTCCAGTGCGCCGCTGGCCGCGCCGCCGGGCGCGAAGCGCCGCCGCAGGTACTGGCTCCAGGCGCCGGGGGCCGAGCCCAGGTCCACCACCACCTGCCCGGGCTTGAAGAGGCGGAAGACCTCGTCGATCTCCTTGAGCTTGTAGGCCGCGCGCGCGCGGTAGCCCTCGGCCTGGGCTTGGCGCACGTAGGGGTCGGTCAGGTGGTCGTGCAGCCAAGCCTTGTTGACCTTCTTGCTGCGGGTCTTGATCTTCATCGGGCGGCGATAATAGGGCCATGCCTGCCCTCTCCCTGACCCCGGCCGAGCGCCGCCAGCGCCGCGGCGAGGCGCACCACCTCGATCCGGTGGTGATGATCGGTGCCGACGGGCTGACGCCCGCGGTCGAGCGCGAAGTCGACGCCGCGCTCAAGGCCCACGGCCTGATCAAGGTGCGCATGTTCAGCGACGAGCGCAGCCAGCGCGAGGCCGCGCTGCAGGCGCTGGCCGACAAGCTCGACGCCGCCGCGGTGCAGCACATCGGCAAGCTGCTGGTGCTGTGGCGGCAGCCGGCCGACAAGGACAAGGCCGCGCGCGAGGACCGCAAGCCCGGCCCGCGCGTGGTGCGCATCACGCAGCCGGCCGAGCACCCGGCGCGCTCGCCGGTGTCGCGCAAGGTCAAGGTGCTGGGCAACCAGCGCGTCACCGCCGGCGGGCTGATCAAGCGCGCCAAGCCCCCGGCGCCGCGCTCGGCCAAGAAGAAGGCCGCGGCCTGATCAGCCGCCGCTGGGCGCCGTCTCGCCGGTGATCATCTCGGCGTAGTTGAGCATCGGCAGCGGCGGCGGCATCTTCAGCCGGTGCGCCGCGGCCATGCGGATCTGGTACGAGAAGCGCTTGAGCGCCTCCACCGGCACCTCGGAGACCTTCTTCCTGGCGATCAGGATCTGCTCGGCCTTGTGGGCGGTGAACTGGCCGATCGAGTAGTAGCGGCTGACCAGCCCGCACAGCGCGCCGGCCTGCATCAACTGCTCGGTCGATGCGAAGGTGGGCAGCCCCAGCTCCATCGCCGCCGGGATGATCAGGCCCTCGGACAGCGTGCCCAGGAACGAGTCGGGCGGCAGGTACAGCCACTGCGCGCCGGCGTCCTTGATCTCGCGCACCAGCTCGGCCGCGCCGTCGGCGGTGGGCTTGCGCTGCGCGTCCAGGCGGAAACTGCGCTCCACGGTCTGGAAACCGCGCTCGCGGCCGATGCGGCGGACCTCGTCGAGCACCACCACCGAGTTCTTCTCGGTCGAGGTGTAGAGCACGCCCAGCGTCTGGAACGGCCGGTAGGCGGCGATCGCGCGCATCTGCGCGTCGGTGGGCACCACGTGGGTGACGCCGGTCACGTTGCGCTGCGGCGCCTCGACGTTCATCACGATCTTGGCCTGCACCGGCGCGGCCACCAGCGTGAAGACCACCGGGATGTCGGTGATGTGCTGGCCCTTGACCACGCCGTCGTAGGGCCCCACGACGCCCAACGTGACCGAGGTGCCCCAGGCGTAGACCAGGTCGGGCTTGGTGGCGCGGATCTCGTCCAGGAAGCCGGCCATGCGGCTGGCCTCGCGGTTGAGATCGCGGTAGGTGATCTGCACCGGGATGCGGCGCGAGGCGAAATACTCCTCGAAGCCCTTTTCCACCTCGGTCATGCCGCGGAAGGTGATCGCGTAGATGCGCAGCGGCCTGGGCGAGGCGGCCAGCACCGAGGGCGCGGCGGCGCCGGCCAGCGCGCCGGCCAGCCATTGGCGGCGGTTGAGTTCGAGCGTCATGTCGTGGGTCCCGGTTGGTTCGATGAATGGCGGGGTGACGGGCGGCGCCGGGCCCTCAGGCGGGCACCGGCACCGGCGTCGGCGGCCGGCGCGTGGCCAGCACGAACAGCAGCCCGCAGCAGCAGACGAAGCCGCCCAGCGCGATGAAGCCGGTGCGGTAGCCGTAGGCCATCACCAGCGCCGCGCCCAGCAGCGGGCCGGCGGCGTTGCCCAGCCGCTCCAGCAGCCGGTAGACGCCGAACACCGCGCCCTCGCCCAGCTCGGCGATCGCGCGGCCGCAGTGCTCGCTGACCAGCGCCGCCTGGGCCGAGATCGACATCGCCTGGCCGGCGCCGATCAGCACCATCGCGCCGAAGACGTAGGCGATGCCGGGATCGACCAGCAGCAGCAGCCCGCCCAGGCCCGACAGCACCAGCCCGCCGCCCACCAGCCACTCCATGCGCTCGCGCGACGAGGCCCAGCGCGCCGCCAGCGGCGACAGCAGCACCACCATCACGCCGTAGGTCATCAGCACGCGGCCGGCCATCGCCTGGCTGCCGCCGGTGCTGGTGACGTACAGCGGCATCAGGTAGAAGCACAGCCCGGTCAGCAGGATCTTGGCCGGCATCGCGGCCAGCGCGGTCAGCGTCAGGAAGCGGCGGTTGGCCAGCAGCCGGCCCACCTCGGCCGGGCGCGGCACGCGCGCCGGCGGCCGGGCCTCGCCGCCGTCGGCGGGGCGGTCGGACAGTTGCTGGATGCTCAGCAGCGAGGCCGCCGCCAGCAGCGCGGCGATGGCGAAGGTCCAGCGCTCGCCCAGGTTGTCGGCCAGGATGCCACCGATCGACGGCCCGCAGACCGTGGCCACCATGATCGCGCCGACGAAGGTGGCCATGTTGACGGCCCGGTTCTCGGCCGTGGAATGGTCCAGCACGTAGCCCTGGGCGGCGACGAAGACCATCGCATAGCCCAGCGCGCACAGCGAGCGCCAGGCCAGCAGGTCGATCACCGAGGCCGCCAGCGCCGAGGCCGCGAAGCCCGCCGCGGCCACCGCGGCGCCGCAGAACATCAGCCGCCGCGTGCCCCAGCGCTCGGACAGCACGCCGAAGTAGGGCTGGCCGACGGCCACGATCAGCATGAACAGGGCGATCGGCAGCCCGACCACCATCTGCGGCGAGAGCCCGGGGATCGGCACCAGCAGTTCCTGCACGTAGCCCGGCAGGAAGGAGCGCGTCAGCTCCTCGGCGAGGATGAAGATGAACAGCGGCGCGCGCACCTTGGCCAGGTTGCCGTCGGCCTGCCGCTCGCCGTCAGCCGCGGCGGCGCCGAAGCGGAAGCGCCGGGCCAGCGCCTGCAATCGCCCCTGCGCCGCGGCCAGCCCCGGCGGGCGCTCGTGGGCCGGGCGCTTGCGCGCCGCCTCCACCTCGCCGGCCAGCGACAGGTAGGCCGCGTTGACGCGCGAGAGCGTCGACTCCAGCAACCGGATCACGCTGCCGAAGGCCAGCCCGGCACGCAGCCGCCGGTGGGCGGTGAAGTCGCCCGCCGCGCCGCGCCTGAACACGTCGCCCAGCGCCGCCAGCGCCTGCTCCAGCCGCGCGCCGGCCATGAAGTGCAGCAGCTCCAGCGTGAAGAAGAGCGAGACCACCAGCACGACCAGCAGGTCGTACATCATCTCCAGCATCACGTCGTCGACGAAGCGCACGTCCACGCCCAGGTGCAGCATGCCCAGCGGCTTGCCGTCGCTGACGATGGGCAGCGAGACGATGTAGTGCGGGCCTACGCGCACCGATAGCGGCACCGGCTCGGCCGACTGCATCGCCGCCAGCACCCGGGGCGAGGCCAGGTGCTCGGCGATCACCGCCGTCGTGGCCGGGCGCTGGTACAGCACCTTGCCCTCGGTGTCGGCGATGCCGAAGTAGCTGACCTCGGGGATGTCGTTGTCGACCTCGGCGAACTTGTCGTCCACGCCGTACAGCTCGCGGAAGTCGACGCCGTTCTCCACCGCCTTGAGCACCAGCGCGCGGATGCTGTTGCCGACGATGGCCACCTTCTTGTTCATCTCGGGCGCCAGCGCGCGCTCGAAGCTGCGGTGCGACAGCACGGCGTTGGCCGCCAGCGCCAGCACCACGGCCAGCATCACCACGCCGGCCAGCCGCAGGTAGATGCGGCGCAGGTAGTTGGTCTGCAAACCGTTCATTGGACAACCCTCCGCGCTGCGCGCTGCGGGATGAGCGCTTGGGAGCGGCCCGGCGCGCTCATGCCCCGGCCCCCCGCTGCATCTCCAGCCGTGCCGCGGTCAGCTCGGCCTCGGCCTCATGCACCGTCTCGCCGAAGGTCTGCAGCGCGGCGCTGAAGGGCCCGCGGCGGCCGGCGGCGCTGCCGCGCCCCGGGTCGTCGCTGCGCAGCGCGCCTTCCACGCTCAGCATGTCGCGGGCCTGGCGCCGCATCACCGCCACCAGCGCCAGCGAGGCCAGGCTGGACGAGGCGATGAAGAGCAGCAGCGAGTTCAGCGCCAGGTCGCGCCCCACCGTGTGCGCCGCGGCGCGCACGCGCTCGTCGGAATAGCGCAGCGCGAGATGGCCGATGGTGAGGCCGAAGCTGTTCTGGATCGCGATGCCGACGGCCGAGTCCTCATCGTCGTGCACCACCCAGTTGTGGCTGCCGGCCTTGCGCGCCGCCGCCACCCAGGCTGCCGGCGCGGGGCGGCTGCCGCGCAGCCGGTCGGTGCTGTAGAGCGGGCGGCCGTCGGCGTCGAAGACGTCGATGCCCAGGATCAGGTCGTCGGTGGCGCGCTCGCGCTCCATCATCGCCGGCAAGGTGGCCAGGTCGGCGAACTGCAGGCCCAGCGACAGCGACGACTGGATGCTGCTCTCGATCGAGCGGCCGGTGAAGGTCAGCCGCTGCTCGATGATGCGGCCGGCCGTCGAGCGGTACTTGAAGTAGTTGAGCAGCCCGGTCATGCCGACGGCAAAGGCACAGACCGCCACCGCGACACCGATCATGCGGCGTTGGGTCGAATCCACGATTGCTCTCCTCGGGTTCATGCAGCGCGCACTCCCGCATCAGCTTTATCGGCGCGAACGGCCGTCGGTGAAGTCCTGACAAGGGACCGAAAGACGGCCGTTTTGCGCTGTCGGGAGTTCTCAAACTTCTAAAGGCCGCGGCCAGAACTGACGAAACAGGCCCAGAGTCAACGGCCGCCCGCCGCCGCGGCCGCCAACGAGGGAAGGATCGTCACGTTCAATGGCTACCGCTTCGACCCCCTGCCGGAGGCCTGCATGAAGGCGCAGCTGGCCGTCGTGCCGCGCGAAGCGCTGGCCGGCGACACCGTGCCGGCCGAGCTGTTCGGCGCGGACGTCGACCCGGCCTGGGAGCCGCGGCTGCGCAGCCGCCGGCGCGAGGCGCGCGACTGGGACCAGTACATGGCCATCGCCAGCCAGGTGGTGGGGCGCTTCCACGGCCAGTTCCGGCTCGAGCGCTTCGACTACGAGCACCCGGTGGGCCTGCAGCCGCTCACCCCGCGCCGGCTGCGCAAGCCCTACAAGACCAGCGTGGCCTACGCCGAATGGGGGCCGGCCGACGCGCCGGTGCTGCTGTGCTGCGGCGGCGTGGCCAACGTCGCGATGCGCTTCAACTACCTGGCCGCCGACCTGGCCGACCGCTTCCGCGTGATCTGCATGGACTGGCTGGGCCGCGGCCGCTCGGGCTGGCTGGCCGACGAGGGCGACTACTCGCTGGCCACCTACGCCGAGCAGCTGCGCCAGATGATCGGGCACCTGGGCGGGCGTCCCGTCACGATGCTGGGCTCGTCGATGGGCGGCAGCGCCGCGATCGAGCTGATCGCGCGCCAGCCGGGGCTGGTGGAGCGGCTGATCCTCAACGACGTCGGCCCGCACATCCCGGCCCGGCGCCGCAAGCGCCGCGCCGAGACCATCGCGCGGCACTACGTCTTCCGCACCCCCGCCGAGCTGCTGCGCAAGGTCGGCGCGTCGCACAAGAACGACGGCCCGCTGGCCGACGACATCCGCTTCAACCTGACCTTCCACCAGACGCGCTGGTCCGACGACGAAGGCGGCCGCATCTACCGCCACGACGTGCGCGCGCTGCAGGCCTACCGGCGCGACGCCGCGCGCAGCCTGCAGCAGTGGCGGCAGTGGGAGCGCGTGAGCTGCCCCATCCTGCTGATCCACGGCCTGCTGTCGGATGCGCTGCTGCCGCCCACCATCGAGCGCATGCAGCGCGGCAAGCCGATCACGGTGATGCACGTGCCCGACACCGGCCACACGCCGCTGCTGGCCGACCGCAACCAGACCGCCTTCATCCGCGACTGGCTGCTCGGCTCGCGCCGCGCCGCCGGCCGCTGGAGCGTGCTGCACGCGCCGCCGCGCGAGGCCTTCCCCGGCACCCCGGTGCCGTTCGCGCCCGCCAGCGCGCTGCGCGTCTGAAACGCCAACACCGCTCGTGACCCGTCCGACCCATCCGACCCTGCCCATGGCCGCCTCCGCTTCCGCCTCGTCGCCCAGCCCCCTGCGGCTGCTGTTCGCCCGCCACGGCGCCACCGCGCCCAACCTGGCCGGCCTGCGCTGCGGCGGCGACCTGGACCCGCCGCTGGCCGAGGAAGGCCGCCGCCAGGCGATCGAGCTGGCGCGCCGCGTCGCCGCGCGCCGGCCCCGCATCGAGCTGATCCTGTGCAGCGACCTGCTGCGCGTGCGCGAGACCGCGGCCATCGTGCGCGCCGCGCTGGGCCCGGTGGCGCTGCACGTGCTGCCCGGTTTCCGCGAGCGCTATCTCGGCAGCTGGAACCTGCAGTCCATCGACGACACGCAGGACGAGTTGGCCGCCGGCGCCACGCCGCCGGGCGGCGAGTCGGTCGCCGAGTTCGGCGCGCGCATCGAGCGCGCGCTGCAGGGCGCCGCGCCGCTGCTGCTGCGGCCGGTGCTGCTGGTGGGCAGCAAGGGCGTGGGCCGCGTGCTGCGCGAGCGCGCCGGGCTGCCGCCGCTGCCGCCGCTGAAGAACGCCGAGCTGCTGGAGCTGAGCTTCGGCGACCTCCACCGGCCACGGCCGCAACCCCAACCGATCGGGACCCCCGCATGACCCTGTCCGCCTTCCTGCGCCCGCTGCAGGCGCTGTTCGGGGACCGCCGGCCGCTGCCCGAGGCCGAACCGCCCACCCCCGCCGCCGAGGAGCCGCCGGCGCACGCGCTGGACGCGCTGCCGGTGATGGCCGCGATCGTCGACCCGCAAGGCCGCTGCACCCGGCTCAGCCGCCGGCTGGCCGAGTGGCTGGGCATCGACGCCGGGCTGGCGCAGGGCCAGCCGCTGGAGAGCCTGTTCGCGCGCAGCCAGGCCGGGCTGACGCGCCTGCAGCTCGACGCCGCGCTGGCCGGCCGGCCGGCGCGCTGGCGCAGCAGCCATCTGCGGCTGGATGCCCGGCTGGACGAGCCCGACCGCTGGCTGCAACTGGAGCTGCTGCCGCGCCGCGACGCCGACGGCCAGGTCAGGGAATGCCACCTGCTGGCGCACGACGTCACCGAGGAGCAGCACGCGCTGGACGCGGCGCGGCGCTCGGAGCGCCGGCTGCGCATCATCATGGACCAGATCCCGGTCACCGTGTCCTACATCGACGCCGGGCTGAACTACCGCTACATCAACCGCGCGCAGGAGCAGTGGCTGGGCAAGACGCTGGCCGAGATCGACGGCCGCAACCTGCGCGACCTGGTGGGCGAGCAGGTCTACGCCGACATCGAGCCCAAGCTGCGCCGCGCGCTGGCCGGCGAGGAAGTGCCGCTGGAGCGCGAGCGCACCGACCGCAGCGGCAACATGGTGTTCCACTCCGGCCGCCACGTGCCCGACTTCAACGACGAAGGCCAGGTGGTCGGCGTCTACACCGTCTTCTTCGACATCACCAACCGCGCGCTGGCCGAGCAGGCGCTGCTGCGCCACGAGCAGGAGCTGCGCGTGGCCAAGGAGGCGGCCGAGAACGCCAGCCGCGCCAAAAGCGAGTTCCTGGCCAACATGAGCCACGAGATCCGCACGCCGATGAACGGCGTGCTGGGCCTCACCGAGCTGCTGCTGGAGACGCCGCTGGACAACCAGCAGCGCCCCTTCGTCGAGACGGTGCGCAACTCCGGCGAGACGCTGCTGTCCATCATCAACGACATCCTGGACTTCTCCAAGATCGAGGCCGGCAAGCTGGAGACCGAGAGCCTGGACTTCGACCTCTACCAGGCGGTGGAGGACGTGGTGCAGTTGCTGGCGCCGCGCGCGCACGCCAAGCAGCTGGAGCTGGCCTGCCGCATCGACGAAGGCATCCCCGGCGCGGTGCGCGGCGACCCGTTCCGGCTGCGCCAGATCCTCACCAACCTGATCGGCAACGCGCTGAAGTTCACCGAAGGCGGCGAGGTCGTCGTCAAGCTCGACCAGGTGGACGCGCGCACGCTGCGCTTCTCGGTGCGCGACAGCGGCATCGGCATCGCGCCGGAGTCGCTGCAGCGCCTGTTCAAGCCCTTCGAGCAGGCCGACGGCTCGACCACGCGGCGCTTCGGCGGCACCGGGCTGGGCCTCGCGATCTCGCGCAGCCTGGTCGAGCTGATGGGCGGCCAGATCGGCGTCGACAGCGTGATCGGCCAGGGCTCCAATTTCTGGTTCACGCTGCCGCTGGTGCCCGCGAGCGCGCTGCCCGCGGTGCCCACGCCGGTGGTGCTGGCCGGCCGCCGCGTGCTGGTGGTGGACGACAACGCGACCAACCGCGAGATCGTCGAGCACCACGCGCAGGCCGGCGGCATGCTGGTGGAATGCGCGATCGACGGCGTCGACGCGCTGGCGCGCGCGCGCCGCGCGGTCGCCGAGGGCCGGCCCTTCGAGCTGGCGGTGATCGACATGAAGATGCCGCGCATGGACGGCATCGAGCTGGCGCGCCAGGTGCAGGCCGACGCCGCGCTGGCCGGCACGGGCCTGGTGCTGCTGACCTCGCTGCACTCCACCGACGAGATGGCGCGCGCGCGTTCGGTGGGCATCGCGGCCTACCTCTCCAAGCCGGTGCGGCGCCAGGAGCTGTTCCGCGCGCTGGCGCAGACGCTGGGCGACCATGGAGCCGCCCAGCAGGCCGCGGGCCCCGACAGCGACCGCCTGTGCTTCCGCGCCCGCGTGCTGCTGGCCGAGGACAACGGCGTCAACCAGGTCGTCGCGCGCAACATGCTGAAGAACATGGGCTGCGAGTTCGAGATCGTGCCCAACGGCCAGGAGGCGCTGGCCGCGGTGCGGCGCGGCGGCTTCGACCTCGTGCTGATGGACTGCCAGATGCCGGTGATGGACGGCTACGCCGCCAGCCGCGCGATCCGCGACTGGGAGGACGGCCTGGGCGAGCCGACGCGCGTGCCCATCGTCGCGCTGACCGCCAACGCGCTGGTGGGCGATGCCGAGGCCTGCCTGGCCGCCGGCATGGACGACCACCTGGCCAAGCCCTACACGCGCAAGCAGCTCGCGGCCAAGCTGGCGCGCTGGCTCGGCGCCGACCGCCTGCTGCGCCCGGCCGAGCCCGATGCCGCGCCCGCCCCCGCGCCCGCGGCGCCGCCGCCCGAAGCCGAGGCGCCGCTGCTGGACCCCGCGGCGCTGGACAACATCCGCAGCATCGACGAGGACGGCAGCGTGCTGGCCGAGGTGATCCAGATGTACCTGGACGAGGCACCGCCGCACCTGGCGCGGCTGCAGCAGGCGCTGGCCGCCGGCGCCGCCGCCGCGCTGGGCGTGACGGCGCATGCGCTGAAGTCGGCCAGCTTCAACGTCGGCGCGATGGCGCTGGGCGAGACCTGCCGCCGGCTGGAGCGCCTGGGCAAGGCCGGCGAGCTGGCCGGCGCGGCCGAGCTGGTGGCCTCGATCGAGCGCCAGTACGCGCTGGTCGAGCCGGCGCTGAAGGAGCAGATCGACACCGCCGCGGGAGTGGGCGCATGAAGCAGGCGACGCAGCGCATCCTGGTGGTCGACGACGACAGCTCCGGCCGCCGCCTGACCCGCGCCACGCTGGTGAAGGCCGGCTTCGAGGTGGCCGAGGCCGCCGACGGCCGCCTGGCGCTGGAGCAGTTGAACGAGGGCCTGCCCGACCTCGTGCTGCTGGACGTCAGCATGCCCGAGATCGACGGCTTCACCGTCTGCGCCGAGCTGCGCAAGCTGCCCGGCGGCACCCGCGTGCCGGTGATCATGATGACCGGGCTGGACGACGTGAAGTCGATCGAGCGCGCCTTCGAAGTCGGCGCCAGCGACTTCATCACCAAGCCGATCAACTGGGCCATCCTGAGCCACCGCGTGCGCTACATCCTGCGCGCCAGCAGCGCCATCGACGAGCTGGCGCAGAGCCAGCGCCGGCTGTCCAACGCCCAGCGCATCGGCGACATGGGCGACTGGGAATGGGACTCGCGGCGCGACCGCGTGCTGTGCTCCGACCAGGCCGCGCGCATCTTCGGCCATGCCGAGGCGCCGGCCGCGGCCGACTTCGCCGGCTTCTTCGCCGCGGTGCACGAGGACGACCACGGCGCCTGGCAGCAGGCCTGCCGCCGCGCGCTGTCGGAAGACCGCGCCTTCGCGCACGACCTGCGCGTGCGCCGCGGCGACGGCAGCCTGCGCCACCTGCACCAGCAGGTGGAGGTGATCGAGCACGACGCCGCCGGCACGCCGGTGCGCCTGGCCGGCGCGGTGCACGACGTCACGCGCCACAAGACCGCCGAGGCCGAGATCCGCCGCCTGGCCTACTACGACCCGCTGACCGGGCTGCCCAACCGGCTGCTGTTCACCGAGCAGCTGCAGCGCGCGCTGGCGCACTGCGAGCGCCAGGGCAAGCGGCTGGCCATCATGTTCATCGACCTGGACAACTTCAAGCGCGTCAACGACACGCTGGGCCACACCTGCGGCGACGAGCTGCTGCGCACCGCGGGCGATCGCCTGGCCGGCTCGCTGCGCGCCTACGACGCGCTGACGCGCAACGCCGGCGACGGCGAGCACGCGATCGCGCGGCTGGGCGGCGACGAGTTCATCGTGATGGTCTCCGACATCCAGCGCCCGGCCGACGTCGGCGCCATCGCGCAGCGCCTGGTGAAGACGCTGGAGCAGCCGCTGGTGCTGCAGGGCACCGAGGTCTTCGTCGGCGGCAGCGTGGGCGTGGCGATCTTCCCCGACGACGGGGCCGATATCGACACGCTGCTGAAGAACGCCGACACCGCGATGTACCGCGCCAAGGAGGCGGGGCGCGGCGGCTTCCAGTTCTACGACGCCTCGATGAACGCGCGCGCGCTGGACCGGCTGATGATGGAGACGCGGCTGCGCCGCGCGCTGGAGCGCGACGAGTTCGTGCTGCACTACCAGCCGCGCGTGGACGTGGAAAGCGGCCGCATCGTCGGCGCCGAGGCGCTGATTCGCTGGCAGCACCCGGAGAACGGGCTGCTGCCGCCGGCCGAGTTCATCCCGCTGGTGGAGGACGTGGGGCTGGTGATCCCGATCGGCGAATGGGCGATCGACGTCGCCTGCCGCCAGGTGGCCGTCTGGCAGGGCATGGGCCTGGGCACGATCCCGGTGGCGGTGAACCTGGCCTCCACCCACCTGCGCGAACGCGCGCTGCCGGCGCTGGTGGCGCGCGCAATCAAGGACCACGGGCTGCCGGCGCAATGCCTGGAGATCGAGGTCACCGAATCGATCCTGCTGGCCGACTCCGCCGTCAGCGGCGAGATCGCCGACGAGTTGAACCGCATGGGCGTCAAGCTCTCGATCGACGACTTCGGCACCGGCTACTCGTCGCTGAGCTACCTGAAACGGCTGCCGATCGCCAGCCTGAAGATCGACCGCAGCTTCGTGCGCGACCTCGTCACCGACCCCGACGACGAGGCCATCGTCAGCGCCATCATCGCGCTGGCGCACAGCCTCAAGCTCAAGGTGGTGGCCGAGGGCGTGGAAAGCGAAGCCCAGCTCGCGATGCTCAAGGCCCGCCGCTGCGACGAATACCAGGGTTATCTGACCAGCCGCCCGGTGGACGGCGAGGCGTTCGCGCGCGTGGTGCGCAAGCTGCTGGCCAGCGGCGGCGTGATCAGCCTGCCGCTGGCGCCGGCTTCGGCGCCGCTGCCGCACGCCATGCCAGCGTGGCGACCAGCAGCAGCTTGACGGCGTAGCAGCCCACGCTGGCCGCGTGCAGCTGGCCGAAGCTGAACGCGCCCTGGCCCGCGCGTGCCGCCGGCAGCAGCGGCTGCACCGCGAAGAAGCCCAGCAGCGTGCAGATCAGCGTGGCCAGCAGCAACACCATCTCGGTGCTGAAGACCGAGCCCTGCCCGGCCGCCGCGGCGCGCTGCGCACGGCCGCGCTCCAAGGCCCACAGCAGCAGCGCTGCGGCGATGCTGAACCACGCTTCCTGCGCCAGCATGCGGCCGTTGATGCGGCCAGCCACCTCGCGCGCCACCTCGGCGAACGGCGCCGGCGTCGCGATCGCGGCGAGCGCGATCAACAGCCCCAGCCACAGCGCCGGCAGCAGGCGGCGGATGCGCTCGCCGACCGCCGCCATCAGACGTAGCGCACGCCGACGATCTCCCAGCTCCGCAGGCCGCCGGGCGCCTGCACCTCGGCCACGTCGCCGGCGGTCTTGCCGATCAGCGCGCGCGCGATCGGGCTGCTGATCGAGATCAGCCCCAGCTTCAGGTCGGCCTCGTCGTCGCCGACGATCTGGTAGGTGACCTTGTTGCCGCTGTCCTCGTCCTCCAGGTCCACCGTCGCGCCGAACACCACCTTGCCGCCGGCGTCGATGGCCGCGGGGTCGATCACCTGCGCCGCGGCCAGCTTGGCCTCCAGCTCGTTGATGCGGCCTTCGATGAAGCCCTGCTTGTCCTTGGCGGCGTCGTACTCGGCGTTCTCCGACAGGTCGCCCTGCGCGCGCGCCTCGGCGATGGCCTGGATCACCGCGTGGCGTTCGACGGTCTTCAGGCGCTGCAGTTCGCTCTTGAGCTTCTCGGCGCCGCGGACGGTGAGGGGAATGGTGGGCATGACGCTGCTCGGCTGGGGGCAAAAGTGAATCCGCCGCAGCGGGCCCGAGAGACCGGCTGCGGCGGATGGCGATGGACGTGGATCTTAAGCCAGTTCGGCGTGCATTTCCTGCACCGAGACGACGGCCAGGCCGCTCTGGTGCTTCAGCGCCTCGGTGGCCGCCTCGCAGCCGGCCATCGTGGTGTAGTAGGTCACCCGGTTGGCCAGCGCCGCGGTGCGGATGTGGCGCGAATCGGCGATCGCCGCGCGCGTCTCGTCCACCGTCGTGAAGACGAGCTGGATCTCGCCGGCCTTGACCATGTCCACGATGTGCGGCCGCCCGTCCTTGACCTTGTTGACCACCTTGACCGGGATGCCCGCGGCCGCGATCGCCGCCGCGGTGCCCTTGGTGGCCACCACCGTGAAGCCCAGGCCCACGAGGTCGCGCGCGACGGCCACCGCGCGCGGCTTGTCGCCGTTCTTCACCGTGATCACCACGGTGCCCTGGCGCGGCAGCCGCGAGCCGGCGCCGAGCTGGCTCTTGAGCATGGCCTCGCCGAAGGTCTTGCCGACGCCCATCACCTCGCCGGTGCTGCGCATCTCGGGGCCCAGGATGGGATCGACGCCGGGGAACTTGTTGAACGGGAACACCGCTTCCTTGATGCTGAAGTAAGGCGGCACCACCTCGGCCGGCGGCCGCCCGCGCAGCGCGCGCTGGTCCTGCAGCCGCTGGCCGGCCATGCAGCGCGCGGCGATCTTGGCCAGCTGCTGGCCGGTGGCCTTGCTGACGTAGGGCACGGTGCGGCTGGCGCGCGGGTTCACTTCGAGCACGTAGACGACGGCCTGGTCGCCTTCGCCCTGGATCGCGAACTGCACGTTCATCAGGCCGACGACCTTCAGCGCCTTGGCCATCGCCACCGACTGGCGGCGCATTTCGTCCTGCAGCTCCTTGGACAGCGTGTACGGCGGCAGCGAGCAGGCCGAGTCGCCGCTGTGGATGCCGGCGGCCTCCACGTGCTCCATGATGCCGCCGATGATCACCTGCTCGCCGTCGCTGATGCAGTCGACGTCGACCTCCACCGCGTCGTCGAGGAAGCGGTCCAGCAGCACCGGGCTCTTCTCGCTGACGCGCACCGCCTCGCGCATGTAGCGCTCGAGGTCCTTGTCGCCGTGCACGATCTCCATCGCGCGGCCGCCTAACACATAACTCGGGCGCACCACCAGCGGATAGCCGATCTCGTTGGCCAGCACCAGCGCCTGCTCCTCGGTGCGCGCGGTGCGGTTGGGCGGCTGCTTCAGCCCCAGCTTGTGCAGCAGCTGCTGGAAGCGCTCGCGGTCCTCGGCGATGTCGATGCTGTCGGGGCTGGTGCCGATGATGGGCACGCCGGCGCGCTCCAGGTCCAGCGCCAGCTTCAGCGGCGTTTGGCCGCCGTACTGCACGATCACGCCGCTGGGCTTCTCCTTGGCGACGATCTCCAGCACGTCCTCCAGCGTCACCGGCTCGAAGTACAGCCGGTCGCTGGTGTCGTAGTCAGTCGACACGGTCTCGGGGTTGCAGTTGACCATGATGGTCTCGTACCCGTCCTCGCGCATCGCCAGCGCCGCATGCACGCAGCAGTAGTCGAACTCGATGCCCTGGCCGATGCGGTTGGGGCCGCCGCCCAGCACCATGATCTTCTTCTTCGCGCTGGGCTCGGCCTCGCACTCCTCGTCGTAGGTGGAGTACATGTAGGCCGTCTGCGTCGCGAACTCGGCGGCGCAGGTGTCCACGCGCTTGTAGACCGGGCGCACGCCATGCTGCCAGCGCGCCTCGCGCACCGCGTGCTGGTGGGTGCCCAGCAGCCTGGCCAGCCGCTTGTCGGAGAAGCCGTGGCGCTTCAGCGTGCGCAGTTCGTCGGCCGACAGCGCGTGCAGCGACTGGCCGGCCAGCGCCTGCTCGATGCGCACGAGCTGCTCGATCTGCGCCAGGAACCAGGGGTCGACCGCGGTCTCGTCGAAGATCTCGTCGAGCGTCAACCCGACGCGGAAGGCGTCGGCCAGGTACAGGATGCGCTCCGGCCCCGGGTTGCCGATCTCGTCGACGATCTCGTCGCGATCCGTGCTGCGCTCGTCGAGCCCGCTGATGCCGGTCTCCAGCCCGCGCAGCGCCTTCTGGAAGCTTTCCTGGAAGGTGCGGCCGATCGCCATCACTTCGCCCACGCTCTTCATCTGCGTCGTCAGCTTGGGGTCGGCGGCGGGGAACTTCTCGAACGCGAAGCGCGGGATCTTGGTGACGACGTAGTCGATGCTGGGCTCGAAGCTCGCCGGCGTCGCGCCGCCGGTGATGTCGTTCTTCAGCTCGTCCAGCGTGTAGCCCACGGCCAGCTTGGCCGCCACCTTGGCGATCGGGAAGCCCGTGGCCTTGGACGCCAGCGCCGATGAACGCGAGACGCGCGGGTTCATCTCGATCACGATCATGCGGCCGGTCTTCGGGTCGATCGAGAACTGCACGTTGGAGCCGCCGGTGTCGACGCCGATCTCGCGCAGGATCGCGATCGAGGCGTTGCGCATCAGCTGGTATTCCTTGTCGGTCAGCGTCTGCGCCGGCGCGACGGTGATGCTGTCGCCGGTGTGGATGCCCATCGGGTCGAGGTTCTCGATCGAGCAGACGATGATGCAGTTGTCCGCGCGGTCGCGGACCACCTCCATCTCGAACTCCTTCCAGCCGATCAGGCTCTCCTCGATCAACAGCTCGTTGGTGGGCGACAGGTCGAGCCCGCGCTTGCAGATCTGCTCGAATTCCTCGGGGTTGTAGGCGATGCCGCCGCCAGTGCCGCCGAGCGTGAAGCTGGGGCGGATCACGGCCGGGAAGCCGGTGCCGCCGGTGAGCGCGGCGATCTGCTTCTGCACGGCTTGCGCTTCTTCCCAGCTGTGCGCGATGCCGCTCTTGGCCGAGTCGAGGCCGATCGAGGTCATCGCCTCCTTGAACTTGAGCCGGTCCTCGGCCTTCTCGATCGCGCGCTCGTTGGCGCCGATCATCTCCACGCCGTACTTCGCCAGCACGCCGTGCTTGTGCAGGTCGAGCGCGCAGTTCAGCGCCGTCTGGCCGCCCATCGTCGGCAGCACGGCGTCGGGGCGCTCCTTGGCGATGATCTTCTCCAGCACCTGCCAGGTGATGGGCTCGATGTAAGTGACGTCGGCCATCTCCGGGTCGGTCATGATGGTCGCCGGATTGCTGTTGACGAGGATGACGCGGTAGCCCTCCTCGCGCAGCGCCTTGCAGGCCTGGGCGCCGGAATAGTCGAACTCGCAGGCCTGGCCGATGACGATGGGGCCGGCGCCGATGATCAGGATGCTCTTGAGGTCGGTGCGCTTGGGCATTTAGCGTTGCTCCATCAAAGTGACGAAGCGGTCGAACAGGTAGCCGATGTCGTGCGGGCCGGGGCTGGCCTCGGGGTGGCCTTGGAAGCAGAAGGCGGGCCGGTCGGTGCGCGCCAGGCCTTGCAGCGTGCCGTCGAACAGGCTCACGTGGGTGGCGCGCAGCGTGGCCGGCAGCGTCTTCTCGTCGACCGCGAAGCCGTGGTTCTGGCTGGTGATGCTGACCCGGCCGCTGTCCAGGTCCTTCACCGGATGGTTGGCGCCGTGGTGGCCGAACTTCATCTTGAAGGTGCGCGCGCCCGAGGCCAGCGCCATGATCTGGTGGCCCAGGCAGATGCCGAACACGGGCTTGCCCGAGGCGATCAGCTCGCGCGTGGCCTCGATCGCGTAGTCGCAGGGCTCGGGGTCGCCGGGGCCGTTGCTGAGGAAGATGCCGCTGGGCTTGAGCGCCAGCACCTCGGCCGCCGGCGTGCGCGCCGGCACCACGGTGACGCGGCAGCCGCGGCTGGCCAGCAGGCGCAGGATGTTGAACTTGACGCCGAAGTCGTAGGCCACCACGTGGTGGCGCGGCTCGGCCAGCCGGCCGTAGCCGGCGCCGAGCTGCCAGGCGGTCTCGGTCCATTCGTAGGGCTGTTCGGCGCTGACCACCTGCGCCAGGTCCAGCCCGGCCATCGCCGGCGCGGCGCGGGCGGCGGCCACGGCCTCGTCGATATCGGCCTGGGTGATCGCGTGGCCGGGCGCGTAGCTGGCGATGCAGCCGTTCTGCGCGCCGCCGCTGCGCAGCACGCGCGTCAGGCGCCGGGTGTCGATGCCGGCCAGCGCGACGACGCCTTCGCGCCGCAGGTAGCCCGCGAGGTCGTCGCTGGCGCGGAAGTTGGACGCACGCAGCGGCAGGTCCTTGATGATCAGGCCGGCGGCGTGGACCTTGGCGGCTTCGACGTCCTCGGGGTTGACGCCGGTGTTGCCGATGTGCGGATACGTCAGCGTGACGATCTGCCGGCAGTAGCTGGGGTCGGTGAGGATTTCCTGGTAGCCGGTCAGCGCGGTGTTGAACACCACTTCGCCGACCGTGCGGCCGGGCGCACCGATCGAGGTGCCGGGAAAGGTCGTGCCGTCTGCGAGGGCGAGGAGTGCGGGGGGCAGCGCACTGTGCAGGATGGGCAGCAAGGGAAAAGCTCCGGGATTCGCGCGCCCAGCTCCACCCGGGAAGGTGGATCCGAGGGAAAACCGAAGTCGGGGTTCGCTAGGCTGCGGTGTTGGCGGGTAAACCCGTGGAGTATAGCCGCGCAGGCCGCGCGGCTAGCATCGCCGGCTCATGTCCCCGACCTTGTCTTCGTCTTCTCCCCATCCGGCGCTGCCGGTCGCTGCCGCGGCGCTGGCCGCCGCCTGCTTCATCGGCATGGACGCCGGCGTCAAGCTGCTGTCGGCGCGCTACGACGCCTGGCAGCTCGCCTTCTGGCGTTTTGCCGGCGGCAGCCTGTACGCGCTGCCGCTGTGGCTGTGGTTCCGCTCGCCGCTGCCGCAGCGCGGGGCCTGGCCGCTGCACCTGCTGCGCGCGACGCTGCTGCTGCTGGCGCTGCTGACCTGGTTCCACGCGCTGTCGCTGCTGCCGCTGGTGCAGGCGGTGGCGGTGGGCTACACGGCGCCGCTGTTCATCTCGCTGCTGGCGATGCTGGTGCTGCGCGAGCGGCCCTCGCGCTGGCTGTGGGTGGCGCTGGCGCTGGGCGCCGCCGGCGCGCTGGTGGGCCTGTGGCCGGAACTGCTGGCCCGCGCCGGCGCCGGCGATGCCGGCCTCGGCTCCGCGCAAGGCGCCCGCCTCGACGGCATGCTGTGGGCCGGCCTCTCGGCGCTGAGCTATTCGGGCGTGGTGGTCCTGGCGCGGCACCAGGCGCAGCGCGACGCGCTGTGGACCATCCTGCTGGTGCAGAACCTGCTGCCCGCGGCGCTGCTGGCGCTGCCGATGGCGGCGCGCTGGCAGCCGCTGCACGGCGGCGACGTCGGCGCGGTGCTGCTGATCGGCGCGCTGGCCACCGGCGGGCTGCTAAGCGTGACCTGGGCCTTCACCCACCTGGAAGCCAGCCGCGCGGCGCCGGTGGAGTACACCGGCTTCGTCTGGGCGGCGCTGCTAGGCTACGTGCTGTTCGGCGACCTGCCCAGCGGCTGGACGCTGGCCTCCACGGCACTGATCGTCGGCGGCTGCCTGCTGCTGTTGAGGCGGTGATTCAGCCCAGCGCGGCGATCGCCGCGGATCAGCCCAGCGCGGCAATGGCCGCGCGGGCGATCTGCGCGTCCTCGCTGCTCTTGACGCCGCTGACGCCCACCGCGCCGAGGCACTGGCCGTCCACCAGCACCGGCACGCCGCCTTCGAGCATGCCTTGCAGCGGCGCGCTCAGGAACGACTGGCGGCCGGCATTGATCATGTCCTCGTAGGCCTTGCTCTCGCGCCGGCCCAGCGCCGCGGTCTGCGCCTTGGCCGGCGCGATCTGCGCCGAGATCGGCGCCGCGCCGTCCAGGCGCTGCAGCCACAGCAGGTGGCCGCCGTCGTCGACGATCGCGAAGCTCACGGCCCATTGGTGGGCCAGGGCCTCGGCCTCGGCAGCCGCGGCCATGCGGCGGGCGTCTTCGAGCGTGAGCAGGGGCTTGGTCTTCATGTGACAGGGGTTCTGCTTGGTTTCGACGAAGGCGCCACCATATCCGAAGCCGGGCACAAGGGGACAGGCGCGATGGGGTCATCCGGCGCGCCGCGGCCCGCGGCCTACAATTTCGTGCATTGGCTCGTCATCCTTGCAAAGGAGAGATCGCATGAACACCAACATCGAAGTGCTGGGCGGCGGTGCGTCCACCGTCGCGGTCGGCGCCGCCGAGCGTCAGCGCGTGCTGCGCAACACCTATGCGCTGCTGGCGCTGTCGATGCTGCCCACGGTGCTGGGTGCCTGGATCGGCCTGCAGACCGGCATCGCCACCGCGATGTCGCCGATGCTGGGGCTGGTCGTCTTCATGGCCGGCGCCTTCGGCTTCATCTTCGCGATCGAGAAGTTCAAGAACTCCAGCCTCGGCGTCGGGCTGCTGCTGGGCTTCACCTTCTTCATGGGCGTGATGCTGGCGCGGCTGCTGGGCTTCGTGCTGTCCAAGGGCAACGGCGCCGGCCTCGTGATGACGGCCTTCGCCGGCACCAGCGCGGTGTTCTTCGGCATGGCCGTGCTGTCCAGCACGATCAAACGCGACATTTCCGGGCTGGGCCGCTTCCTGTTCATCGGCGCGATCATGCTGCTGGTGGCGATGATCGCCAACATGTTCCTGCAAAGCGGCGCGCTGATGATCACGTTGTCGGTGCTGGCCATCGGCATCTTCTCGGCCTTCATCCTGGTCGACCTCAAGCGCGTGCGCGACGGCGAGGAGACCAACTACGTCACCGCGACGCTGGGCGTCTACCTGAGCCTGTACAACGTCTTCCAGAACCTGCTGATGCTGCTGGGCGTGTTCGGCGGCGAGGACTGAACGGCCACGGCTGCGGCCGTGCACTCTGAAAGGGGCCCTGCGGGGCCCTTTTTTTCGACCCTGGGCCGAAGTCAGCCGGCCGCGCCGGCATCGAACGCCAGCGGCAGCCGCAGTTGCGCCACCATGCCGCGCTCGCCGCGCCGCAGCCGCACGTCGCCGCCGTGGGCCCTGGCGATCGAGCGGCAGACCGCCAAGCCCAGGCCGGTGCCGCTCTGGCCCGAAGCCCTGGCGTTGGGCGCGCGGTAGAAGGGCTCGAAGACCCGCTCGAGCTCGCTGTCGGGCAGGCCGGAGCCATCGTCGCGGACCTCGGCGACGGCCTCTTGCCGCTCGGTGAACAGGCTGACCTCGGCGTGCCCGCCGTACTTGAGCGCGTTCTCGATCAGGTTGTCCAGCAGCCGGCGCATGCCGACCGCGTCGGCTTCCACCGGCGCCGCCCGGTGCAGGCCTAACCTTACATCCTTGCCGACCGCGGTCGCGTTGCCGACCACGTCCACGACGATGGCCGACAGGTCCAGCCGCTGCCGCCCGGCCAGTTCCGAGGCGTCGCGCGTGAAGGCGATCACCGAGCTGATCATCTGCTCCATCTCCTCCACCTCGTGGAGCATGCCGTCGCGCAACTCGTCCGGGGCGTCCTCGATGCGGAAACGCATGCGGGTCAGCGGCGTGCGCAGATCGTGGCTGATGGCGCCGATCATCGCGGTGCGGTCGGCCACGAAGCTGGCCAGTCGGCTTTGCATGCGGTTGAACGCCTGGGCGGCGCGCCCGACCTCGGCCGGCCCTTCGAGGGCGAGTACCGGCGCGGTCGGGTCCCGGCCCAGGCGCTCAGCGGCCTCGGCGAAGCTCGCGATGGGCCGCGCCAGGCGGCGCGAGAACAGCCAGCCCAGCGGCCCGACGACGGCCGCCGCCACCAGGAACCACAGCAGCACCCGGCGCTGCCAGGCGTTCGGGAACGGCGCCGCGACCGGCTGCACGACGACCCAGCTGCCTTCTCCCGACTGCATCGCGGCGATGAAGTCGCCTTCGACGAAGGGCGCCGGCGCCAGGCCGAACAGGCCGCGCAGCTCGGCCATCGGCGCGGCCGGTTCGGGCGTCGTCATCGGCGGCTGGCGCTGCGGGGCCGGCAGCGCCTGAGCCGGCGGCGCCGGCGCGATGGGCAGTGCGGATTCCGGCTGCGACGCCTTGGGGGCCGGCGCCGAAGGCGCTGCCGGTGCCCGGCTTGCCGGCACCGGTGCCTCGCGGCCGTGAGACGCGGGGGCCGGGGCCGCCGGCGCGGCGGCTGGCGCGTCCGGCCGTCCGGCCTGCCTCGCGGGCCCGCCGCCACCGTCGCGCTCGCCGGAAACCCTCGGCGGACCTGGCGGCGGGTTGGCCGGCGCGGGATTCGCGTTGATGGCAGCCGGCGGGTTGTCGGCGCCAGGCGAAGGCGGCGGCTGGGGCGCAGGAGCCTGCGGAGCCGGGGACGCCGGCGCGGGCTCCGGCGCTGGCACCGCTGCGGGCGCGGGCGCTGCTGCGGGTGTCGGTGCCGGTGCCGGTGCTGTTGCAGGTGCAGGCGATGGCGCCGGTGCAGGCGGCATGGGCATCGGCCGGCCGCCGGCGGCGCCACCAGGCCCCCCGGGGCCGCCCGGACTGCCGGGACCTCCGAAACCGCCCGGGCCGCCCGGACCACCCGGGCCGCGGCCGGCCTGGGCCAGCAGGAAGTCGGCCCGGATCGGGCGCGGCCGGCCGTCGGCCTCGTCGTCGTCGGACCGGCGGCTGCGCAAGCGCTCCCCGCCCTCGGGCCCGGCCGGCGGGGTGTGCGCGGTGCCGGCGAACGGCAGCGGCGTGTAGAAGAACAGGCGCACGCCGTCGTCGGGGCTGCCCAGCATCTGCGCCAGATCGTGGCGCGAGCGCTCCGAGGTCAGCCAGCCGGGACCGGACGGCGCCGGCGCCTCCGGCTGCAGGCTGCGCTGCAGCGGCCGCGCCTGCGCCGGCGCGACGGCTTGGCCCCCCAGCGCCGCGGCGATGTCCGTCAGCTTGTACTGCGGCGGCGGCTCCGGCGGGACGAGCAGCGTCAAGGCCAGCGTCACGCCCTGTGCGACGACCAGGCTGCCCAGCAGCAGCGCCGTCACCTGCACCGAAATCGGCGGCCCGGGCCAGCGCAAAGCGGTCAAGTGCTTGTCCACGGCCGCGATGCTGCCACGGCAGCCCGTGGGCGCGGCGCGGTGGACGAGCGGCACGTCGCTACCCGCCCTGGCGCAGCGTGCGCGTGGCGGCGATTTCGGCGATGCCGCGCCGGCCGCTGCTGCGGCCGAGCTGCACCACCAGGTCGACCACCGAACAGGCGTAGTCGATGGTGTCGGCACGCGACAGGCCCAGGCCGGCCTGCATCACCATCAGCGCGAGCTGCTCCAGCGCGCCGGCCGGCGAGTTGGCGTGGATGGTGCTGAACGACCCCGGATGCCCGGTGTTGACCGCGCGCAGAAAGCTCACCGCCTCGTCGCCGCGCAGCTCGCCCAGCACGATGCGGTCCGGGCGCAGGCGCAGCGCCGCCTGCAGCAGGTCGTGGGTGGTCAGCCGCGCCTCGCCGAGTTCGCCCTTCACCGCCACCAGGCCCACGCCGTTGGCGCCGGGCAGGCGCAGCTCGGGCGTGTCCTCGACCAGGATTACCCGCTCGCCGGCCGGCAGCTCGCGCAGCAGCGCGTTGAGGAAGGTGGTCTTGCCGCTGGAAGTGCCGCCGCTGATCAGGATGGTGGCGCGCGCGGCCACGGCGCGGCGCAGCGTGCCGATGGGGTCGGCCGGGTCGATCGCCGGCGCCGCCGGCGGCGGCACGGCGGCGGCGCTGCCGACGTAGGCGTCCAGCTCGACGTCTTGCACCCGGTGGCGGCGGATCGCCAGCACGTGCGCCCCGCGCGTGGCCGGCGGCGCCACCACCTGCACGCGCGAGGCATCGGGCAGCGTCGCCGCCAGCAGCGGCCATTCGCGGCTGACGCCCTGGTGGCTGGCGCGCGCGATCTGCTCGCTCAGGCGCCGCAGCAAGGTGGCGTCGATGGCCGGCGCCGCCACGCGCTCCATCGATGCCGCGCCGGCCACCTCGATCCACACCTCGCCGGGGCGGTTGACCAGGATCTCGCAGACCTCGTCGCGGCTCAGCCAGGGCCGGAAGGGCTCCAGGTAACTGTGCAGATAGGCAGACCCGGCGACGGCCGGCGGCAGCGCGGCGTTCATGGCCCGTCTCCGCCGGCCACCGTCGAGAAGTCCAGGTCGCGCGCGACGAACACCCGGATCGGCGTGCCCTGCGGCACGCGGATGGTGGGCGGGATCTGGCCGTCGCGCTGCGCAGCGACCGCCGCGGCGCTCTGCGTGCCGGAGATGATCGCCGTCGCGGTGCCGATGGCCGCGAACAGGTCGACCACCGACAGCATCACCGCGGAGCCGAAGCGCTCGATGAAATGCGTGTCCACCTCGCCGGCCAGCCCGGTGTTGCCCGCGAAGTCGGTGGCCGGCGAGGCCAGCGCCAGCGAGACGCCGTCGGGCCGCAGCAGGCGCGACCACAGCAGGTAGGCCCGCTTCTGCCCGTTGGCGACGTTGCTCTTGTACTGGCCGATCAGGCGCGAGCCGCGCGGCACCAGCACGCGCGAGCCGTCGAAGGAGCGCACGTCGTGGCTGACCATGGCGCGCGCATAACCGGGCAGGTCGCTGTCTAGCGCCGTCTCCAGCACCGCGGCGATCAGGCTGCCCTGCACCACCGTGTTGGCCGGGTCGGCGAGCCGGCTGGCGCTGGCGGTGTCGACGCCGCCGTTGCCGATGCGGTCGGCGAAGGATTCCTCGGCCGTCAGCGGCTGCTGCGACCCGCGCGGCGCGCGCTCCGCGGGCCTGGGCGCGGGCGCCTCGCCGGCGGCCGCGCTGGCGGCTGGCGCGGGGACTGGCGCGGCCACGGACGACGGCATGTCGACGATCAGCGCCGGCGCGTTGGCCCGCGCGCTGCGCAGGTCGGGTTCGGCGGTCGCCGCGGGGGGCGACGGCGGCACGGCGGCGCGCGGCGCCGGCAGAACCGGCACCGGCTCGGGCGCCGACGCCGGCTGCCCGGCGGCCGGCAGCGCCGGCGCTTGCGTCCGGTGGCCGGACATCGACCAGAAGGCCAGCGCGCCCAGCGCCAGCGCGCAGGCGGCGCCGGCCGCCAGGCCCAGCGGGTCGCGCCGCTGCACGTGCCCGGCCACGACGGGAAAGGCATTGCGGCTGGCCAGCTCCAGCGTCTGCACCGTGAGCGCCTGGCGCGGGTCGGCCGGCGCGGGCCGCGCCGGCGATGGCTGATGCGTGTTCATGGTCCGCCCACCCAGTCGTTGCCGGCGACCGCCACCGGGGTTGCCCGCGCAACGGCGGGCGCGGCGCCGTCGGGCAGCCGGGTCAGCACGGCCGCTTCCTTGCCGACACGCAGCACCAGGCGCTGGACCGGCCCGTCGACGATCAGCGTGTTGCCCTGCACCACGTAGTTGACCGGGCCTTCGCTGCCGTCGGGGCCGGCGGCCAGGATGGCCGGCAGCGGCGCCTGCGGCTGCCAGTCGAGGTAGACCGACTCGCCATCGTCGAAGACGTGCGCCGGCCGCAGCCGTGGCGCGCCCTCTTGGCGCCAAGCGAAGCTGAGCTTGGCGGCACGCGCGCGCCAGTCTTCGGCCACGCGCTGAGGCGCCGGTGGCACCACGGGCTCGGCCGGTGCGGGCGCCACGGCCGGCGGCTCGGGCGGCGGCGGTGCCGGGGCCGGCACGCTGCGCGCGAAGCGCAGGCTGTACAGCGCCGGCGCGGCCTTGGCCGCCGGCTCCAGGTCGAACAGGTAGACCCGCTTGTCGGTGACCACCGTCATGTTGGTGGCGGTGCCGCGCGGCATGGGCTTCAGGAACAGCAGGTTGGCGCGCTTGTTGGGCGTCACCTGCCAGCCCAGGCTGTCGCCGACCGCGACGTTCTCGATCTTCTCGTCGTCGCCGAAGACGATGGACGACTGGAAGCCTTCGCGGCCGGCGACGCGGACCACGGCGTCGGGCGAGTACTCGACGGTGCGGATGCGCAGGTCGTCGGCCTGCGCCCAGGGCACGGCCAGCAGCGCCGGCAGCAACGCGTACAGGCAGGGGGCTTTCATCGGTGAGTCCTCGGCAGGGGGGATGGGAGCGGCCGCACCGGCGCCAGCCCCCGGCTGCGCCGGCGCGCGCCGGTCAGCGGCACGGCCTGCGCGCCGGCCGGCTGCGGCACGGCGGCCGCGACGCCGGCCGGCATCGTCACGACAGGGGCATGGCGCGGCGCCTCGTCGAAGCCGCGGCGGCCGGCGGCGGCGACGAGCTGGCGGATGCGCTCGTCGCCGCCAACCCCGCGCGGCTGCGCGGCCGCATCCGAGCGCGGCAACGCCACCGCCGGGTCCACGGCCGGCACAGGCAGCGCAGCGCCGCCGCGATCGAAGGCCGAGGCCGCCTCGGGCCCGCGGCGGCCGGGCGACCAGCCGCTGCCCAGCACCGCGGCGGCCCGCAGCGCGATCGCCATCAAGGCCAGGTGCACGCAGGCCATCAGCAGCAGGCCGCCGGCCTGGCGCATCGTCACGCCTGAGCCCGCGGCCGCGGCGGCCTGCACCATCGGCGACAGCAGCGCCAGCGCGCCGCCGCCGACCAGCACGCCGATCAGCGGCGCCACGGCGAACAGCAGCGTCGCCCGCAGCCAGCCCTCGAACAGCCCGCGCGTCGCGCGGAACAGCGCCATCACGATGAACACCGGCCCCAGCGCCAGCAGCGCGGCCAGCGCGACCTTGACGACGATCAGCAGCCCGGCGGTGCCCAGCAGCAGCAGGAAGGCCGCCAGCCCCAGCACGGCGGCCGGCGACACGGCCGCGGCCTTGCCGGCCGCGTCGACGACGGGCGCCGCAGCGTTCGCCGCCTCCTCCACCGCGGCGAACAGGCCGTCCAGGCGCTGGGCATAGCGGTCGACCGCCGAGCCGCTGCCGCCGACCAGCACGCGCGCCAGCTCGTCGGGCGCGCCCAGCGCGAGGTTGACCACCACCTGCTGGTAGGCGACCCACGAGGTCGCGAAGCTCAGCACCAGCCCCATCGTCAGCGCGCGCGGCGTCAGCAGCGACAGGCGCAGGCCGCTGCGGCCGCTCAGCAGGCCCAGGCCGAGCAAGGCCACGTACAGCGCCAGCACCGCGGTCAGCACCTCGGACAGCGCGCCGTGGCTGCCGAACAGGCGCTCGAACGAGCCGGCGGCGGCCTGGCGCGACAGGCAGTCGACGGCGCGCAGCGCCTGCGCGATGCCCTCGGGCCCGTCGGCGGAGAAGTTGCCGCAGTTCATCGCACTACCTTGCGCGTCATGCCGCCTGCTCCAGCGGCGCGACAGGCGCCTCCTCGTCGGCCCCGGGCCAGGGCGTGCGCGTCAGCAGCGGATACCAGGCGGCCGGCGCATCGCCGACGCGCTCGCGGATCATGTCCAGCCGCCGCACCGCCGATTCGCGGCCCGACAGCACCATCAGCAGATCGTCCATGCCCGACAGGTCCAGCCGCGCCACCACCGAATGGTCGGCGTGCCGCACCAGGAAGCAGCGGCTGGCGGCGGGCAGCGCGCGGACGATCTCGTGCTCGTGCGCCGACAGCCCGAAGCCGGCGCAGTAGTCCTCGGCCCTGGCCTTGGCGTTGGGCATGAAGATCATCGTCGCGGTCTGCTCCACCAGCGCCGCGGCGATGCTGCTGTCCAGCGCGTCGCGCGCGCTCTGGGTCGCGAAGCCGACGATGGCGTTGCGCTTGCGCAGCGTCTTCAGCCAGTCGCGGATGCGCGCGGCGAACACCGGGTCGTCCAGCGCCTTCCAGCCCTCGTCGATCAGGATCAGCGTCGGCTCGCCGCGCAGCCGCTCGTCGATGCGGTGGAACAGGTACATCATCACCGGCGTGCGCAGGCGCGGCTGGTCCAGCAGCGTGGTCATGTCGAAGCCCATCACGCGGCGCTCGAAGTCCAGCTCGTCGCGCGCGTTGTCGAACAGCCAGGCGTGCTCGCCGTCGCCGACGAATGGGGCGAGGCGCGCCGCCAGGTCGTCGGCGCGCGGCCGCCGGCCGCCGGCCAGCAGTTCGCGGAAGTGGCGCAGCCGGCGCAGCGCGGGCGCGTTGTCGAAGCAGGCGTCCACCGCGTCGGCGATGCCCGCCTGCTCCTCGGCGCCCTCGGCCGCCAGCAGCACCGCCAGCCAGCGGCACAGGAAGGCGCGGTTCTCGGCGCTGTCGGGCAGCGCCAGCGGATTGAAGCCGGTGGCGTGGCCGCGCGCGATGCGCGCATGATGGCCGCCCAGGGCGCGCAGGAAGATCTCGGCGCCGCGGTCCTTGTCGAACAGCACCACGCGCGGCGCGAACTTCATCGCCTGCGCGGCCAGGAAGTTCAGCACCACGGTCTTGCCCGAGCCCGAGGGCCCGATGACGGTGAAGTGCCCCAGGTCGCCGGCGTGGAAGTTGAAGTGGTAGGGCGTGGCGCTGGTGGTCTCCAGCACCGTCACCGCCGGCCCCCAGTGGTTGCCCTCGGCCTGGCCGGCCGCGAAGCCGTGCAGCGACAAAAAGCCCGCGGCATTGGCGCTGGAGACCAGCGCCCGGCGCACCAGGTAGGTCTCGTTGCCCGGGAACTGGCCCCAGAACGCCGGTTCGAGATTGGTGTCCTCGCGCACCGCGACGGCGCCGAAGTCGGCCATCGCCGCCGCGACCTCGGCCGCGGCCCGGTCCAGCAGCTCCGGCGTCGCGGCGCGCACCTGCAGCGACAGGTGGTGATCGCCGAAGCACACGGCGCCGGCCGACAGCGCGTCCTTGGCGGCCAGCATGTCCACGCGCTCGCTGGCGGCGTCGGCGTCGGCCACCTTCAGCCGCCGCAGCGCGAGGTCGATGCGCTCGCGCGCGATCTGGCGGTCCACCGGCGCGAAGCTCTCGCTGAGCACGATCTCGTGCGGCAGCCGCAGCACCGCGTCCAGGATGCCGGGCCGCGTGGCCGCCGGGTACTCCTTCAGCGACAGCAGCGCCGAGAACGAGCGCTGGCCCGCGCAGTCGGTCTCCAGCGCGTTGAGGCCGAAGCTGACGCGCGCATACGGCAGGTGATGGCCGACGTCCAGCGCCTGTCCGGGGTCCGGCAACGCCACCGGGCGCAGCTCACCGTTGTAGAGCGCGGACAGCAGCTCCAGCGGCTCGGCGAACGACACGCCGTCGCCGCGCGCCGCCAGGCCCAGCAGCGCGGCGCCGTAGGGGGCCAGCCCGGTCAGCAGCGCGGTGGCGGCGGCGTCCAGCTCGCGCTGCGCGTCGGCGCGGCTGCCGTCTGGCCCGCGCAGCCGGCGCAGCGCGCGCTCGGCCCAGCCCGACTTGCCGCGCGCCGGCCGGCGCAGCACGGTGATGAACTGCTCGTTGACGAACAGCCGCCGGCTGGCCAGGCGTTCACGGCGGCGCCGGTCCAGCTCGGCGGCGAAGGGCGACAAGAAGGCGCCTTCGATGCCGACCTCGGTGCGCAGGCGCAGCACGTGGTGGTAGACCACGAAGCGGGCATCGAGCACGCTGCGCAGCAGCACTTCGCGCACCGCCTGGTGGTGGTTCAGGCCATCGGCGTCGTCGGTCTCGAACGGCAGCCCGGGCACGCGGATGACGCGCATCAGCGCGCCGTCGCGCAGCTGCACCGTGCCGTCGGCGAGCTGGCGCGCATAGGGCAGCCGGGTGCCGGCGCGCACCTCGCGCGCCGCCCAGGCGGCCGGGCCGGTCCAGTTCATGAACATCTCCTTGATGGCTTCAAGGGGCGTAGCTGTTGCAGCCCCAGCGTTTCCAGTTCGGCAGCCGCGGGCAGCGGCTCACCCGCGTCAGCCACAGGTCGAACACGCGCGGCTCGCGCAGGCAGGCCAGGTAGCCCGCGGCGTGGATCAGCAGCGCCAGCGGCAGCACCGCGAAGGACTGCGTCACCAGGAAGGCCTCGGTGGTGACCAGCGCGTTGATGACGAAGAAGCCGTAGGTGACGCCGGCGAACATCTGCGGCCGCGTCAGCGCGCGGAACACCGGGTGGCCAGCCAGGACATCCATCGCTCACTGCCCCGCGGCCACCGCCGCGCCGCGGATGCCGGTCACGATGGCCGCCGAGCCGAACAGGATGAAACAGCCCAGCACCACGGTGGCGCCGAAGCGCCAGTTGAGGCGGCCGGTCAGCATCATGAAGCCGACCATGGCTACCGCGATGACGGCCACCGCGGTGGCCACGTTGCCCAGCAGCGTGCCCTGCACCCAAGCCAGCGCCGCGAGCAGCGGCCCGGAGCCCTGGGGGTCGGCGGCGGCCCAGGCCGGGCCGCCGGCCAGGGCCGCCAGCGGGGCGGCGAGGAAATGCGACGAGGTCTTCTTCATGGCGATGCCTTTCAGCGGAGCGATCGAGTCGTGCGGCCGAGCACGCGGTCGACGAAGTCGCGCGTCTCGGGGATGTCGGGGATGCCGCCGGCCGCGGCCACCGCGGCCGGGCCGGCGTTGTAGGCGGCCAGGGCCAGCGGCAGGTCGCCGAAGCGGTCGAGCTGGCGACGCAGGTAGCGCGCGCCGCCTTCGAGATTGGCCGCCGGGTCGTGCGGATCGACGCCCAGCTCGCGCGCCGTGGCCGGCATCAACTGCGCCAGACCGATGGCGCCGCGGGCCGAGCGGGCCTCGCTGCGCCAGCGGCTCTCCTGCCAGACCAGCGCTTCCAGCAGCGCCGGGCTGAGCCGGTGGCGGCCGGCCGCATCGGCCAGCGCCGGACGCAGCGCCGGCGGCACGGCGGCGCCGGCGACGGCCGGCCGCGGATCGGCCGCCGTGGTCAGCAGCACGCCGTCCTCGCGCAGCTCGAACACGTCGGCATGCGCCGGAAGGCCGGCGAGTGCGTAGATCATCAACGGCAAGCAGCAAGACAGGTTGGCGTGCACGGCAGCGGGGACGTCGGCTTGGGGTGTGGCCGCACTGTGCCCAGCGCTTCTTGCCGCCGCATTTCAGCGCGCAGCGGCCGTATTGCCGTTCATTGCAGGCGCCGCGCTTGCCCTTATCCTGTGGGCCGCGCCAGCGCCACCCGCCGTGAATCTCTCGACCCGCATCCTCATCGTCGACGACGACGCCGGCATCCGCGAGCTGATCGCCGGCTTCCTGGTCAAGCACGGCTTTCAGGTCGACGTCGCGGCCGACCCGGCGCAGATGCGCGAGCGGCTGGCGCAGCATCGCCACGACCTCATCGTGCTGGACGTGATGATGCCCGGCGAGGACGGCCTGACGGCGCTGAAGGCGCTGCAGCGCGACGGCGGACCGCCAGTGATCATGCTGTCGGCCGTGGGCAGCGACGTCGACCGCATCGTCGGCCTGGAGATCGGCGCCGAGGACTACCTGGCCAAGCCCTGCAACCCGCGCGAGCTGCTGGCCCGCATCCGCACCGTGCTGCGCCGCGCGGCACGCGGTGGCGAGGCTGCGGCCACCGAAGCCACTGATGCAGCCGAAGGCGGCGGCCTGCGGTTCGCCGGCTGGCGGCTGGACCCGCAGGCGCGCGCGCTGTACGACCCCGAGCACCGGCTGGTGGCCTTGTCCGACGGCGAGTTCCGCCTGCTGCGCGCCTTTGCCGAGCACCCGCGCCGCGTGCTCACGCGCGACCAGTTGCTGGACTACGCGCTGGGCAGCGACAGCCAGAGCTACGACCGCGCGATCGACGTCCAGCTCAGCCGCCTGCGGCGCAAGCTGTCCGAATCCGCCGGCGGCGGCGAGCTGATCCGCACCGTGCGCAACGAAGGCTACATGTTCGTGCCCGCGGTCACCCGCGCCTGAATCGATCCGGCCCGCGTGCAACCGCACGCAATGCGGCTGCAATCGGCACGAAATCCGCCGGCAATCGGCGGGCCCGAAGCTGACGCTCCCTTCAACCCAGGAGCGAACCTTGACATCACCCCGACACCACGTCGAGCACCCGGACCACGGCCACGGCCTGGCCGAAGACCTGGCCCGGATCGAGCTTCAGCGCCTGCAGCGCCGGCGCGCGATGTCGTGGCTGGCCACGGCCGCCGGCAGCGGGCTGCTGGTCGCCGGCGCGGGCGCGCTGGCCGCCCCGCCGCGCGGGCCGGGCGGCGGCCGCAGCGGGTCGCCCGGCGGCGGCTCCAGCGGCGGCGGGAGCAGCGGCGGTACCACAACCAGCAGCAGCTGCACCGCCTACGCGACGGAGACCAACGGCCCCTACCCCGCCGACGGCACCAACACGGCGTCGGGGGCGACCTCGGACGTGCTCACCGCCAGCGGCGTGGTGCGCAGCGACATCCGGTCGAGCTTTCTCGGCACCAGCACCGTCGCCCAGGGCGTGCCGTTGACGCTGACGCTGACCCTGGTCAACACCAATTCCAGCTGCGCACCTTTGTCGGGTTATGCCGTCTACATCTGGCACTGTACGCGCGACGGCCTGTATTCGCTGTACACGGTGCCGGCGGAAAGCTACCTGCGCGGCGTGCAGGTGAGCGATGCCAACGGCCAGCTCACCTTCACCACCATCTTCCCGGGCTGTTATTCGGGCCGCTGGCCGCACATCCACATGGAGGTCTTCAGCAGCCTGGCCTCGGCCACCAACGGCCGCAACTCGCTGCTGATCTCGCAGCTGGCCATGCCCAGCGCGGCCTGCAGCGCGGTGTACAGCGGCGCCTCGGGCTATACCAGCAGCACGTCGAACTTCGCGCGTATCAGCATCGCCAGCGACAACGTGTTCGGCGACAACTCCAGCGCGCAGATCGCCGCGATGACGCCCACGCTGACCGGCAGCGTCGCGGCCGGCTACAGCGCCACCGCCACCGTCGGGCTGGCGCGCTGAGCGGCCGCCGGATGCGATTGGAGTTCCACATGCCCCACCCCACGAGACTCCTCCAGGCGATGGACCACGGCGAGGGCCTGGTCGACGATTGGCCGCGCATGGCCGCACTGGCGCGGCGACGACGCCTGCTGTCCTGGCTGGCCGCCGGCTCCGCGCTGGCGCTGGCCGGCTGCGGCGGCGGCAGCAGCAGCGACGGCACGACCGGCTCGACGGCCGGCACGGACACCGGCACCGGCAGCACCGGCGGTTCCGGAACGACGGCCGGCAACGCCACCTGCACCGCGTATGCCTCGGAGACCAACGGCCCCTACCCTGCCGACGGCACCAACAGCTCGTCGGGGGCGACCTCCGACGTGCTCACCGCCAGCGGCGTCGTGCGCAGCGACATCCGTTCCAGCTTCATCAGCTCCACGACCACGGCGCCGGGCGTGCCGCTGACGCTGACGCTGACCCTGGTCAACACCAATTCGAGCTGCGCGCCTTTGTCGAGTTATGCCGTCTACATCTGGCACTGCACGCGCGACGGCCTGTATTCGCTGTACACGGTGCCGGCGGAAAGCTATCTGCGCGGCGTGCAGGTGAGCGATGCCAACGGCCAGCTCACTTTCACCACCATCTTCCCGGGCTGTTATTCGGGCCGCTGGCCGCACATCCACCTGGAGGTGTTCAGCAGCCTGACCTCGGCCACCAACGGCCGCAACTCGCTGCTGATCTCACAACTGGCCATGCCCAGCGCGGCCTGCAGCGCGGTGTACAGCGGCGCCTCGGGCTACACCAGCAGCACGTCGAACTTCGCGCGCATCAGCATCGCCAGCGACAACGTGTTCGGCGACAACTCCAGCGCGCAGATCGCCGCCATGACGCCCACGCTGACCGGGAGCGTCGCGGCCGGCTACAGCGCCACCGCCGTCGTCGGGCTGGCGCGCTGAGCGGCGGTGTCAGCGGTCGAAGACCGCCAGGCTTTCCACGTGCGCCGTGTGCGGGAACATGTTGACCACGCCGGCCGCGCTGCAGCGGTAGCCGGCTTGGTGCACCAGCAGCCCGGCGTCGCGCGCCAGCGTGGCCGGGTTGCAGCTCACGTAGACGATGCGCCGCGGCGGCTGCCAGCCTTCGACCGGCGCGGCCCGCCAATCGGCCAGCGCCTTGGCCAGCGCGAAGGCGCCTTCGCGCGGCGGATCGACCAGCCAGCGCTGGGCCGCGCCGGCGGCCACGAGGTCGGCGACGCCGATCTCGAACAGGTTGCGCGCCTCGAAGCGCGTCTTGGCGTCCAAGCCCGCCGCCGCGGCGTTGTCGCGCGCGCGCTGCACCAGCGTCTCGCTGCCTTCGATGCCCAGCACTTCGCGCGCGCGCGTGGCCAGCGGCAGCGTGAAGTTGCCGAGGCCGCAGAACCAGTCGATCACGCGCTCTGGCGGCTGCGGGTCCAGCAGCCCCAGCGCGCGGCCGACCAGCACACGGTTGATGTGCGGGTTCACCTGCGTGAAGTCGGTCGGCTTGAAGGGCATGCGCAGGCCGAACTCGGGCAGCGCGTAGTCCAATACCAGGCGCAGGCCCGTGCCCGGGCCGCCTTCGTCCAGCAAATGCACCGAGTCGGGCCCCTTGGGCTGCAGCCACCACTGCACGCCGTGCGCGGCGGCAAAGGCGCGCAGCCGCGCGGCGTCGGCGGCCGACAGCGGCTCCAGGTGGCGCAGCACCAGCGCGGTGACGGCGTCGCCCACCGCCAGCTCGATCTGCGGCAGCCGGTCGCGCTGCTCCATCGCGGCAATCAGCTCGCGCAACGGCACCAGCAGTGCGCTGACTTTCGGCGGCAGCACCGGACAGACCGCCATGTCGGCCACGTAGCGCGACTTGCGCTCGTGGAAGCCCACCAGCACCACGCCCTTCTTGGCGACGTGGCGCACCGACAGCCGCGCGCGCCAGCGGTAGCCCCAGGCCGGGCCCTCGATCGGGCGCAGCATGCGCTCGGGCCTCACCTTGGCCAGGTGCCGCAGGTTGTCTTCCAGCACGCGCTGCTTCACCGCCACCTGCGCCGCCGGGTGCAGGTGCTGCATCTTGCAGCCGCCGCAGGCCGCGGCGTGCAAGCCGAAGTGCGGGCACGCGGGCCGCACGCGCTGGCTGCTTTCGCGCGCCAGCGCCGAGAGCTGGCCCTGCTCCCACTGGTTCTTCTTGCGCGAGACGCTGCACTGCACGCGCTCGCCGGGCAAGGCGCCTTCGATGAAGACCACCTTGCCGTCCGCCCGGTGGGCGACCCCCTGGGCTTCGAGGTCGAGCGATTCGACCTCGAGCCATTCCTGTCCGTCACTCATGGGGGCCGGATTATCCCGGCCCCCGGCGCGACGTTCAGGGCTTCACGTACTCCGAAACCACCTTCCAGCGGCCGTCGACGATCTGCGACAGCCGCGAGGCGTCGCTGCCCAGGTGCTTGGTCGGCGTGTAGGTGGCCTCGGACGAGCCGAACATGTCGGGCGGGAAGGTCATGCCGTCCATCGCCTTGATGAAGCTGTCGGTCGTCAGGTTGGTGCCGGCCTTGCCCGCCGCCTTGGCGAAGGCGTCGACGATCAGGTAGCCGTAGACCGAGAACACGGTCGGGTCCTCGTTGAACTTGGTCTTGTACTTGTTGGCCCAGAAGCGCAGCGGCTGCGAGGCTTCGTCCAGGTAGGGATGCTGCGCGCCCATCGCGGCGTACAGGCCGTTCATCGCCGGCCCGCCCAGCTTGTGGATCAGGTCGGTGTAGGCGGCGCTGCTGCCGATGAACACCGGGCTGAAGCCGGTCTTGCGCGATTCGCCGATGGTGCCGATGGTCTCGCGGATGATGGTGCCCAGCACCACCAGGTCGCAGCCGGCGGCCTTCATCTTGGCCACCTGCGACGAGAAGTCGGTGGCGCCGCGCTTGTACGAGGTCTTCTCGGCCAGCGCGACGTTGATGCCCTTGAGCCCGTCCTCGGCGCCGCGCAGCACCTCCAGCCCGAACTCGTCGTCCTGGTAGATCGCGCAAGGCTTCTTGACGCCCTTGTCCTTGACCAGCTTGGGCACCATCAGCTTCATCTGGTCGTAGTAGGGCACGGCGAACGAGTACTTCAGCCGGTTGAAGGGCTCGTACATCTCGCGCGCCGCGGTCACCGGCATGAAGTTGATGATGTTCTTCTCGAACTGCACCGGCATCGCCGCGTTGTTCTGCGCGGTGCCGATATGGGCCACCATCATGAAGATCTTGTCCTGGTTGACCAGCTTCTGCGCCGCCAGCACGGCCTTCTTGGGGTCGTAGCCGGAGTCCTCGACCAGCAGCTTGATCTTGCGGCCGTTGATGCCGCCTTGCTCGTTGATCTCGTCGACGCGCAGCAGCAGGCCCATGCGCACCTGCTTGCCGAAGCCGGCGATCGGCCCCGACAGGTCCTGGATCGAGCCGAGCACGATCTCGTTCTTGCTGACGCCCTGCTGCTGCGCCTGTGCGGCGCCGGCGCCCAGGGCAAGCGCAGCGGCCACGGCCATCGCGGCCCGTACACGTCGATTCATCTTTCGTCTCCTTGGGGTTGAGAAGCCTTGGGTCAGGCCTGGTACATCGCGTCGATCTGCGCCGCGTACTTCTGCTGCACGAGCTTGCGCTTGAGCTTCATGGTCGGGGTCAGTTCCTCGTCCTCGGCCGTGAGCTGCGCCTCCAGCAGCCAGAACCTCTTCACCTGCTCGACGCGGGCGAACTTCCGGTTCACCTGGTCGACCTCGGCCTGGATCAGCGCCCTCACCTCGGGCGCGCGCGTCAGGCTGGCGTAGTTGCTGAACGGCACGTCGTGGTCCTGCGCGTAGCGCTCGACGTTCTCCTGGTCGATCATCACGATGCACACCAGGTAGGGCCGCTTGTCGCCGATGACCACCGCGTCGGTGATGTAGGGGCTGAACTTAAGCTCGTTCTCCCACTCGCTGGGCGTCACGTTCTTGCCCCCCGCGGTGATGATGATGTCCTTCATGCGGTCGGTGATGCGGAAATAACCCTGCTCGTCCATCACGCCGACGTCGCCGGTGTGCAGCCAGCCGTCGACGATGGTCTCGGCGGTCTTTTCCGGCAGATTGAGATAACCCGCGAACACGTTGGGCCCGCGCAGCAGGATCTCGCCGGTGGGGGGGTCGATCTTGACCTCCACGCCTTCGGCCGGCGGGCCGATGCTGCCGATCCTGATCGCGTCGGGGCGGTTGAGCGTGCCGATCGCGCAGGTCTCGGTCATGCCCCAGCCTTCGAGCATCGGCACGCCCAGCGACAGGTACCAGCGGATCAGCTCGGGCGAGATCGGCGCCGCGCCGGTCAGCAGATAGCGCGAGCGGTGGATGCCGATCAGCTTGCGCACGTTGTCCAGCGCCAGCCAGCGCGCGATGCGGAACTGCAGCTTCAGCAGCGCCGGCACGGGCCGGCGCGCCAGCACGAGGTCGGCCACGCGGCCACCGACGCCGATGGCCCAGGCATAGGCCATCTGCTGCACGCGGCCGGCTTCCTTGACGCCGATGACCACCGCCGAATAGAACTTCTCCCACACGCGCGGCACCGCGAAGAAGATGGTCGGCGCGATCTCGCGCACGTTCTCGGGCACGGTGTCGGGGTTCTCGACGAAGTTGAGGATGGAGCCGGCGTAGATCGACGAGAACGCGCCCACCATGCGCTCGGCGATGTGGCACAGCGGCAGGAAGCACATGCGCTCGTCGCCTTCCACCTGCGGCAGCCCGATGTTGGACTGGCGCAGCGTCCAGGCCAGCGCGCCGTGCAGGTGCATCGCGCCCTTGGGCCGCCCGGTGGTGCCCGAGGTGTAGACCAGGATCGCCAGGTCCTGCGGGCCGCGGCTGGCGGCGCGGCGGTCGAACTCGCCGGGGTTGGCGGCGTCGTGCGCGCGGCCGCGCTCGCGCAAGGCGGCCAGGCTCAGCACGCGCGGGTCGTCGAATTGATTGAGGCCTTCCATGTCGAAGACCACGATCCATTGCAGGCCCGGCAACTGGTCGCGCACCTCCAGCGCCTTGTCGAGCTGCTCCTCGTCCTCGACGAAGAGCACGCGCGTGGCCGAGTCGCTGCACAGGTACTGCACCTGGTCGGCGCTGTCGGTGGGGTAGATGCCGTTGCTCACGCCGCCGGCGCACAGCACGCCCAGGTCGGCCAGCACCCATTCGACGACGGTGTTGGACAGGATGGACGCGGTCTGCCCCGGCTGCAGGCCTAAAGCGGCCAGGCCCATGGCGATCTCGCGCACCGCGGCGAAGGCGCCGTTCCAGGTCCATTCGCGCCAGATGCCCAGCTTCTTCTCGCGCATCCACACGCGCTCGCCGCGCGCCCTGACGGCGTTGAGGAACATCTGCGGGATGGTGTCGCCCGCCGTCAGCACCGCGGTGTTGCGCTCGTACTTGCTCAGTTCCCAGAGACCGCTCATTGCCTCATCTCCAGGTCTTCTTCTTCTTCCAGCGCCGCTCGCCGCGCACGCCGGCTTCCTTCATGCCGAGGTAGAACTCCTTGACGTCGTCCTTCTCGCGCAGCACGGCGCAGCGGTCCTCCATCACGATACGGCCGTTCTCCAGCACGTAGCCGTAGTCGGCCACGTTCAGCGCCATGTTGGCGTTCTGCTCGACGACCAGGATGGTGGTGCCGCGCTCGCGGTTGATGCGCACGACGATCTCGAAGATCTCGCGCGTGAGCTTGGGGCTCAGGCCCAGGCTGGGCTCGTCGAGCAGGATCATCTCGGGCGCCGCCACCAGCGCGCGCGCGATCGCCAGCATCTGCTGCTGGCCGCCGGACAGCAACCCGGCCTCCTGCCGCTGGCGCTCGCGCAGGATCGGAAAGTACGCGAAGGCCTGCTCGATGTCGCGCGCCACGCCGTCGCGGTCGGCGCGCGTGTAGGCGCCCATCAGCAGGTTGTCGTGCACGCTCAAGAGCGGGAACACCTCGCGCCCCTCGGGCACCTGCAGCAGCCCGCGGCGCACGATGGCCGCGGGGTCGTTGGCGGTGATGTCGGCGCCCTTGAAGTGGATGCTGCCGCGCCGCGGGTCGATGATGCCGGAGATGGTCTTCAGGATCGTCGTCTTGCCGGCGCCGTTGCTGCCCAGCACGGTGGCGATCTCGCCGCGCCGCACCTTCAGGCTGACGCCGCGGATCGCGCGGATCGGGCCGTACGCGCTTTCGACGTTAGAAAGCACCAGGACTTCTTCGGCGCTCATAAGGCCCCCTTGGCCCTACGGGCCGTCCCCCCACGGGGGAGCGAGCGCGACCGGGGGACCCGGATCGCGCTCATGCTGAAGTCTCCCGGCGCAGGCTGGACAGGTCCTGCGACGACCCGAGATAAGCCTCGATCACCCCCGGGTGCCCCTGCACCTCGGCCGGGCTGCCCATCGCCAGCACCTCGCCCTGGTTCATCGCCAGCACGCGGTCCGACACCTTGGACACCAGGCCCATGTCGTGCTCGACCATCAGCACGGTGATGCCGAACTCGCGCCGGATGTCGTGGATCCACCAGGTCATGTCCTCGGTCTCCTCGACGTTGAGGCCCGACGAGGGCTCGTCCAGCAGCAGCAGCCGCGGCTGCACGCACAGCGCGCGCGCCAGTTCCACCACCTTGCGCACGCCGTAGGGCAGCCCCGCGATCAGCGTGTCGCGGTGGTGCTGCAGGTCGAGGAAGTCGATCACCTGCTCCACGCGCTCGCGGTCTTCCAGCACGGCGCGGCGTGCCGCCGGCGTGAAGAACAAATCGGTCCAGAAGCCGGTGCGGCGGTGCGTGTGGCGGCCGATCAGCAGGTTCTGCAGCACGCTGGCGTGCTCGAACAGCTCGATATTCTGGAAGGTGCGCGCGACGCCCAGCGCCGCCACCTCGTGCGGCGCGCGCGCGGTCAGCTCGGTGCCGTCGAAGCGGATGCTGCCGGCGGTGGGCGTATAGATGCGGCTGATCAGATTGAACACCGTCGTCTTGCCGGCGCCGTTGGGGCCGATCAGCGTGAATACCTCGCCCTTGTGGACGTCGAAGCTCACGCCGTTGACGGCCAGCACGCCGCCGAAGCGCACGCTGATGCCACGCGCGCTGAGCAAGGGGGTGGAGGCCGCTTCGCTCATCGCAGGCGGTCCGACTTCTGGAACGACTTCTGCCGCTTGAACATGCCCTTGCGGTAGAACGGAAAGATCGTGAAGAAGGTGCGGATCTTCAGCCAGCGCCCGTACAGGCCCAGCGGCTCGAACAGCACGAAGGCGATCAGCACCAGCCCGTAGACCGCGGCCTTGAGCCCGGGCGCCTGGCCGATGACCTCGGGCAGGAAGTCCTTGCTGGCGTTGATGGCCTGCGGCATCACGATCAGGAAGATCGCGCCCAGGAAGGCGCCGTGCACCGAGCCCAGGCCGCCGATCACCACCATCAGCAGCAGGTCGATCGACTGGATGATGTCGAACTGGTCGGGGCTGAGGAACTTGATCATGTGCGCGTACAGCGCGCCGCCCAGGCCCGCCAGCGCCGCCGAGACCGCGAACGACAGCGTCTTGTAGCGCGCGAGGTGGATGCCCATGCTCTGCGCCGAGATCTCGCTGTCGCGGATGGCGACGAAGGCGCGCCCGGTGGGCGAGCGCAGCAGGTTCAGGATCGCCAGCGTGGACAGCACCGCCAGCAGCAGGCACAGGAAGTAGAACTCGGTGGCGCTGTCGAGCTTCCAGCCCAGCAGCGCCGGCGCCTTGACGTGCAGCCCGGCGTTGCCGCCGGTGACCGATTCCCAGCGCGAGAACACCTCGGCGACGATGAAGCCGAAGGCCATCGTGCTGATGCCCAGGTACATGCCCTTGACACGCAGCGCCGGCAGCCCCACCACCACGCCCACCGCGGCCGCCAGCAGCGCGGCGCAGGCCAGTGCCAGCGGAAACGGCAGCCCGTGGTTGACCAGCACCGCCTCGGCATACGCGCCCACGCCCAGGAAGGCCGCGTGCCCGATCGAGAACAGCCCCGTGAAGCCGGCCAGCAGCATCAGCCCGAGGCCGACGATGCCGTAGATCAGCACGAAGGTGAGCTGCGCCAGCCCGTACTCCGACAGCAGCCACGGCGAGGCAAGCAGCAGCGCCAGCAGCAGCGCGTACCAGAAGCGGTGCCCGCCGTGCTTGGCGAGGCGGATGTCCTGCTCGTAGCTGGTCTTGAAGATGAAGCGCATGCCGTCAAACTTTCTTGCGCATCGTCTCGCCGAACAGGCCGTTGGGCTTGACCATCAGCATCAGCAGCACCACCACGTAGGCGGCGATGTCCTTGATGCCCTCGGGCAGGTAGAAGCCCGACAGCGCCTCCACCACGCCGATGATCAGCCCGCCGACGATGGCACCCGGCAGGCTGCCGAAGCCGCCCACCACCGCCGCCGGAAAGGCCTTGAGCCCGATGAAACCCATGTTGGCGTGCACGAAGGTGATGGGCGCCAGCAGCAGCCCCGCCACCGCGGCCACCGCCGCCGCCAGCCCCCACACCAGCCCGTTGAGCCGCTGCACCGGGATGCCCATGTAGTACGCGGCGAGCTGGTTCTGCGAGCTGGCCTGCATCGCGATGCCGATCTTGCTGTAGCGGAACAGCGCGAACAGCGCCGCGCACAGCGCCACGGTGACGCCGATCACCACCAGCTGCTCGACGTTGAGCACCAACTCGCCGAATTTCCACACCTGGTCCTTGTAGGGCACCGGCAGCGTGTGCGTCTCGGTGCCGATGCCGGGGATCATCGTGATCGCGCCGCGCGCGACGTAGCCGATGCCGAAGGTCAGCATCACGATCGAGAACGCCGGCTGCCCCAGAATGGGGCGGATCACCGCGCGCTCGGCCAGCACGCCGAACAGGCCCATCGCCAGCACCGAGCCCAGCACCGCGGCCCAGAAGGGCCAGCCGGCGAAGCTCATCAGCGCCAGGCCCAGGAAGGCGCCCAGCATCATCAGCTCGCCCTGGGCGAAGCTGACGGTCTCGGTGGCCTTGTAGATGAGCACGAAGCCGAGCGCGATCAGCCCGTAGATGCAGCCTTGCGCAATGCCGCTGATCAGGAGCTGCAAGACCTGCAAATGGGACCTCGGTGTCTGGGGTTGGGCTCGAATGGCGCGCGATGCTAGCCCGCGTGCCCCGGCTCACACCTCATCGGAAGCCCTAGGACAGCAGCGCCACCTCCCGCGCTGCGGGGGGTGGTCCTGTCGCGCAGGCGGCGCGTGCCGCTGCTTCAGCGCGGCGGCAGCAGCTTCAGCGGATCGACCGGCACGCCGAGGCGGCGGATCTCGAAGTGCAGTTGCACCCGGTCGGCGTCGCTGGAGCCCATCTCGGCGATCTTCTGGCCACGCTTCACCACCTGCTCATCCTTGACCAGCAGCGTCTGGTTGTGCGCATAGGCCGTCAGGTAGGTGGCGTTGTGCTTGATGATCACCAGGTTGCCGTAGCCGCGCAGGCCCGACCCGGCGTAGACCACGCGGCCGTCGGCGGCGGCGTACACCGGATCGCCGGCCTTGCCGGTGATGGCCACACCCTTGCTGCGGGCTTCGTCGAAAGGCGTGGCCACCGGGCCGGCGGCGGGCCAGAGCCAGTTGACGTCGTCGTCGCCTTCGCGGACCGGCGGCTTGGCGCTGCCGGCCGGGTTGCTGGGCGGGGCCGGGATGGGCGAGGCGGCAGCGGCAGCGGCCCCGCTGCCGGCCGCACCGGGAGCGCCGGCAGCGCTCGGGGCCGAGGCCGCCGGCTTGCCGGGCTCCAGCGGCTTGGATTCCACGCGGCCGCCCGGCTGCACCGGGCGCGCGACGGCGCCCGGGGTGAGCGCGTCGGGCGGCGCCACGCGCAGCACCTGGCCGACTTCGATCAGGTCGGGGTTATCGAGGTTGTTCCAGGCCCTCAGGTCGCGCGAGCTCTGGCCGCTCTCGAGCGCGATGCGGGTCAGCGTGTCGCCCTGCTTCACCGTGTAGTAGCCGGGCTTGCCGGCGTTCTCGCTGCCGGGCAGCGGCGGCTTGGCCGGCTCGGCCGGCGCCGGTGCGACCGCGGCGGCCGAGGCCGCCGGCGCGCTGGCCCGCGGCGGCGGCTTGCGCTCCTCCACCGGTGCGCGGTTGGGCTTGCTGGCGCAGCCGGCCAGCAGCACCAGCGCCAGTACGCCCCACGCAGCCCGCCACCGGGCTGTTTGCATCCATGCCTTCATCGGGAATCCATTCCGTGCTTCGCTCGGGGGCTTCGGCCGCCGCTTCAGGCGCGGCCGGATTTTAGGGGGACGAAGTGCACCGCCCCCAGCCGCTGCTCGTGCCAGCCCTGGGTGCTGCGGTCCACCACCACCAGCACCTGGCCGCCGGAGCGCGGGTCGTGCATCGGCGCCACCAAGCGGCCGCCGACGGCCAGCTGGTCCAGCCAGGCCTGCGGCAGCGCCTCGCCGCCGGCAGCGGCGACGATGTGCTGGTACGGCGCCCACGGCGCGTAGCCGAGCTGGCCGTCGCCGTAGACCAGGCGCACGTCGCCGCGCCGCCAGCCGTGCAGATGGGCGCGCGCCTTCTCGTGCAGCGGCCGCAGCCGCTCGATCGACAGCACCGCGCGCGCCAGCAGCGACAGCAGCGCGGCCTGGTAGCCGCAGCCGGTGCCGATCTCCAGCACGCGGCCCAGGTGGCCGGCCTCGCGCGCGGCGCTGGAATCGAACAGCAGCGCCAGCATACGCGCCACCACCGAGGGCTTGCTGATGGTCTGCTGCAGGCCGATCGGCAGCGCCGTGTCCTCGTAGGCCTGGGTGGCCAGCGCGGTGTCGACGAAGCGGTGGCGCTCCACCTGGCCGAAGGCCTGCAGCACCGGCTCGCAGGCGATGCCCTCGGCGCGCAGCCGCTCGACCATGCGCGCGCGCACCGCGGCCGAGTCCAGCCCCAGGCCGCTGGGCGCCGCTGCCAGCGCCTGCTGCGCCGCATGCGCCACCGGGCGCTGCGGGCGCAGCAGCTCGCGCGGCGCCGCGGCGGTGGCCGGGCCATGCACGTGATCCAGTCCCAGCGGAAAGCGCGCGCCGCGCGGCGGACGGCTCACGTCAGCCCGAGGCGCGCAGCCCACTGCGGGCGCGCGGCATGGTCGGTCAGGTCCACCTGCAGCGGCGTGATCGAAACCTCGCCGTTCGCGGTGGCGTGGAAGTCGGTGCCCTCGCCGGCCTCGCGCGCGTCGCCGGCGGGGCCGATCCAGTACAGCGTGTCGCCGCGCGGGCTGGTCTGGCGCACCACCGGCTCGCTGGCGTGGCGGCGACCCAGCCGCGTGACGCGGCGCGGGCACTGCAGCGCATCGGCGCGGTTGGGGATGTTCACGTTCAGCAGAAAGGGCTGGTCCGGCAGGCCGCCGGCCAGCACCTGGTCGACGATGGCGCGCGCGGTGGCTGCGGCCGCGTCCAGGTGCGCCCAGCCGTGCCCGACCTGGGAGAACGCGATCGCCGGGATGCCGAACAGATAACCTTCCATCGCGGCTGCCACGGTGCCGGAGTACAGCGTGTCGTCGCCCATGTTGGCGCCGTTGTTGATGCCCGAGAGCACCAGGTCGGGCCGGCGCTCGAGCAGCCCGGTCAGCGCGACGTGCACGCAGTCCGACGGCGTGCCGCTGACGACGCGAAAGCCCCGCACGTGCTCGCCGCGCGCCTCGAACACCGCCAGCGGCCGCGACAGCGTCAGCGCGTTGCTGGTGCCGCTGGCGTTCTGCTCGGGGGCGATCACGTCGATGTGCCCCAGGCCCTCGCAGGCCTTGACCAGCGCCGCGATGCCCGGCGCCAGGTAGCCGTCGTCGTTGGCGATCAGGATGTGCATCGGCGCGCATTGTAGGAGCGTGTAAGCGCGGCGCCGCGCGATCCGTGCGTCCTTATCATCGTTGCCCGGGCCCCACGCCAGCGGGCCGGATGCGGAGACCGAAGATGCAGGCCTGGATGTGCGAATCCCTCGACGGCGTCGATGCCCTGAAGTGGCGCGAGCTGCCCACGCCCGAGCCCGCGGCGGGCGAAGTGCGCGTCGCGATCCGCGCCGCGAGCCTGAACTTCCCCGATTCGCTGACCATCGTCGGCAAATACCAGTTCAAGCCGGAGCTGCCCTTCGTGCCGGGCTCGGAGTTCGCCGGCCGCGTCGACGCGGTGGGCGCCGGCGTCACGCACCTGAAGCCGGGCGACGCGGTGGCGGGCCTGGCTTCCAGCGGCGGCTTCGCCACCCACGCCTGCATCCCGGCGGCGCGCGTGCTGCCGCTGCCGCCCGAGGTCGACCTCGTCGACGCGGCGGCCTTCGCCTTCACCTACGGCACCTCGCAGCACGCGCTGCTCGACCGCGGCCAATTGAAGGCCGGCGAGACCGTGCTGGTGCTGGGCGCCGCCGGCGGCGTGGGCACGGCCGCGGTGCAGATCGCCAAGGCCGCCGGCGCGCGCGTGATCGCCGCCGCGAGCAGCGACGAGAAATGCGCCTTCCTGACCCGGCTGGGCGCCGACGCCACGATCAACTACGCCGGCACGCCGCTGCGCGATGCGCTGAAGACGCTGACCGACGGCAAAGGCCCCGACGTCGTCTACGACCCGGTGGGCGGCGACCTGGCCGAGCCGGCCTTCCGCGCGATCGCCTGGCGCGGCCGCTACCTCGTGATCGGCTTCGCCGGCGGCGCCATCCCGGCCCTGCCCTTCAACCTGCCGCTGCTGAAAGGCGCCTCGGTGGTCGGCGTCTTCTGGGGCGAATTCACGCGCCGCGAGCCCAAGACCTTTGCCGCCGACATCGCGCAGCTGCTGCAGTGGTACCGCGAGGGCAAGGTCAAGCCGGTGATCGACCGCACGCTGCCGATGCGCGAGCTGCCCGCCGCCTACGCGCGCATGGCCTCGCGCCAGGTGCAGGGCAAGGTGGTCTTGGTGAACTGATCACCAAGTTCCGCTCACCCTCTGCGCTAGCATGCGCCGGTCCCGCCGCTACGCAACGAAGAGAACGCCATGGCCGTCAAGGTGCTGATCATGGAAGACAACCCCGTGGCCAGGAGCTTCCTGTGCCGCGTGGTGCGCGAGAGCTTCAGCGACGCGCAGCAGATCACCGAGGCCGGTGACCTGGAGAGCGCACGCCGCCACATCGCGCTGGCCGGCGGTCCCACCGGGCTGCACGGGGTGGACCCGTTCCGGCTGATCCTGGTCGACCTGGAGCTGCCCGACGGCAACGGGCTGGAGCTGCTGGCCGAGCTGTCGCAGTACCCGGCCACCAAGATCGTCACCACGCTGTACTCCGACGACGACCACCTGTTCCCCGCGCTGCAGCGCGGCGCCGACGGCTACCTGCTGAAGGAAGACCGCTTCGAGGTGCTGGTGGAAGAGCTGCAGAAGATCGTGCGCGGCCAGCCGCCGCTGTCGCCGGCGATCGCGCGGCGGCTGCTGACGCACTTCCGCGGCAACGGCGCCGAGGCCGGCGGCACGCCGCCCGAGCCGGGCCTGCGCGCCAGCGGCAGCGGAGGGGGCACCAGGCCGATGCCGATCGACAAGCCCGTAGACCACGAGCGGCTGACCCCGCGCGAGACCGAGGTGCTGACCTACCTGAGCAAGGGCTTCACGATCAAGGAGATCGCCAGCCTCATGGGCATCAAGTGGTTCACCGTCAACGACCACATCAAGTCCATCTACAAGAAGCTCAACGTCTCCAGCCGCGCCGAGGCCGCGGTGCTGGCCAGCAAGCAAGGGCTGGTGTAAAGGCCGCTGTCGAAGGTCGAAGGAGGAGGGGCGACCGTGGCCGGCGGTGATTCCCACTTCGACGCCAGCGCCTTCGAGCAGTCGCTGGAGCAGCGCGAGCCGCGGCGCTGGATCGGCTGGCGCCTGCGCGCGCTGGTGCTGGCCGCGATGCTGGGCTGCAGCGTGGTCTTTGTGCTGATGCGCTCGCTGGCCGTCAGCCCGCACCTCGACGCCGCCTGGCAGCCCACCGCGCGCGGCCAGCTCACGCTGCTGGCCAGCCCCGTGCCGGCGCTGGCCGCGATGGCCGGCCGCACGCTGGAGCAGATCTCGGCCCCCGGCCAGGAAGCGCTGCAGCCCGACGAGCTGACGCTGCAGCGCACCGCGCGCTGGCTGGTCGACGACGCGCAGCGCGCGCGCTTCCTGCAGCAGCAGCAGCAGCTCGCGGATCTGCTGGCGCAAGGCCAGGTGCGCTTGAGCTTCAGCGACGGCAGCGTCATCGCGGTCGACACGCCGCCGCGCGGCACCGGCGGCCTGGGGCTGCTGTTCTGGCCCTTCACCGCCTTCGCGCTGCTGCTGTACCTGGTGGGTTGGGGCGTGCTGCTGCTGCGCCCGGGACTGCGCAACGCGCTGTATGCGCTGATGGTCTGGTGCCAGGCGCTCAACCTGCTGCTGATCGGCGCCGAGAACGTGCGCGGCCTGGGCCTGCCGCCGGGCTTTGCCGGCGCCGACCTGATGCTGCGGCTGTCGCTGGACGTGATCACCGCCGCCACCGCGGCTTGCGCCTACGCGCTGCACCCGCGGCGGCTGCCGCATGCGCGGCTGATCATCGCCGCGGTGGCCGCGGCGGCCGCGGCCTGGGCGCTGGCCGCGTACGGCGGCTGGCTGCCCCAGCTCTGGCGCGCCACCCAGGTGGTAGTGCTGGGGCTGGGGGCGGCCGCCACTGCGGTGATCGCATGGTCCTACCGCATCGCCGCCGACCCCTTCGTCGCGGTGATGCGGCGCTTCACGTCGATCGCGGTGGGCACGCTGGCGCTGGTGTCGATCGCGGTCGCGCTGTCGCAGCACCTGGCCGGCGCGGCGCCCGGCGTGGCGGCGGTGGCGGCGGTGATCTGGTACCTGTTCCTCGCCTCGCTGCTGCTGCTGGTGCCGTTCCTGTCGCGCTCGCGCCGGGTGCTGCGCGAGTTCGCGCTGCTGGCCGGCATCGGCACCGTGGCCTCGTCGCTGGACCTGATCTTCGTCGCGCTGTTCGCCTTGGGGCCGCTCGCCTCGCTGATGCTGGCGACGGGGCTGGGCGTGGCGGTCTACGTGGTCGCGCGGCAATGGATCCTCAACCGCATGGTGGGCGCGCGCGTGCTGACCACCGAGCGCACCTTCGAGCAGCTCTACCGCGTGGCGCGCGAGGTGCACGACCACCCCGAGCGCACGCCGCAGCTGCTGGCGCGGCTGCTGCACGACCTGTTCGAGCCGCTGGAGATGCTGTGGCTGCCGCACCGCCTGCCCGCCGCGCGCGTGGTGGGCGCCGGCGCCGCGCTGTACGTGCCGCTGCCGGCCGAGCCGGCCGGGTCCGAGCTCAACCAGGTGCTGGTGATGCGCCACGCCAGCCACGGCAAGCGCATCTTCACCGACGACGACGCCCAGCTCGCCGCGCGCGTGGTGGAGCAGGTGCTGCGCGCGGTGGCCTACGACCGCGCAGTGGAGCGCGGCCGCACCGAGGAACGCCAGCGCATCGCGCAGGACCTGCACGACGACATCGGCGCGCGGCTGCTGACGCTGATGTACAAGGCCGGCGACCGCGAGATCGAGGACTACATCCGCCACACGCTGCAGGACCTGAAGACGCTGACGCGCGGCCTGGCGGCCACCGAGCACCGGCTGTCGCACGCCGCCGGCGAATGGAAGGCCGACCTCGCGCAGCGGCTGCAGCCGGCGCAGCTGCAGTTGCGCTGGAGCTTCCAGGCCGACCGCGACCTGCCGCTGACCGTGGGCCAATGGTCGGGGCTGACGCGCATCCTGCGCGAACTGGTCAGCAACGCGATCTATCACGCCGACGCGTCGCAGGTGGAGGTGCAGTTGCAGCTCGACGGCGGCACGCTGAGGCTGCGCGTGGCCGACGACGGCAAGGGCGGCGACCCGGCCGCCTGGAGCCACGGGCTGGGGCTGGGGGGTGTGCGCAAACGCGTGCGGGCCCTCGGTGGCCAGGTGCAGTGGGGGGCCAACGGTGAGCGGGGGATCGCTTGCGAAGTGACGGTGCAGGGGTTGGAGGGCGGCGGGAGGCCGTCCGCCTGACGCATGAAGCGATCGGCATGGATCATCCTCGTCGCCTGCGCCGTTGGCGCAGCGGTGGCATTGCTGCTGCACACGGGAGCGGATGAGCCGGGGCCGACGCAGGCGGCGGCACGAGCCCCTGCGCCGAGCCACACGGAACCTGCGTCTTCAAGCCGAGCGCCGGGCCCGCCGGTGAAGGCCGTCTCCGCGCCGGCCGCGGCTTCGTCGCCGGCGCCGGACCGTCGAACGATGGGGCAGCGCCTTGCCGCCGCGAAGGATCTGCGGGTGTTCTCTGAAGAGGCCAGACTGCACCCCGCCGCAGGCGGGCTCTTCTATCAGCGGATTGCCATCTCCAGATGCCAGGAGGTCCAGCTTCTTCGCGCCATGCCGTCGGATGAATCGGGTGACCACGCCATCCGGCAGCGCCGGGCGAAGGCCGTCGAGGCGATCGAACGGCTTTGTGGCTCTTTCACCGATCAGGAACTGGATCTCGCGCGATTCATCGATCCCTACGAGAAGGCCCAGGCCGCCCAGTCCAAGGATCCGCTGCTGCGCTTGCGGCTCGCCGCGGTCGGGCTGAACGTCCAGTCCGACCGCCAGGCCGCTGATCGGATCCTTGCCGACATCGTCCGCACCGGCGACCTGATGCTGATCCGCACGACGCCGGTCGGGTTCGACGGCGAAGGGTTCCAGTTCGCAGGCAGCAAGTACCGGGGGCCGGCCGAAGTGTCGATGTACTCGGCCGCGCTGCTGCTGGCCGGTTGCCGTCTTGGCGAGGCCTGCGGGGCGGACGACTACTTCGTCGTCAAGACCTGCGCCGGCAGCGGCATTTGCAAGGACGGCCGCGAGCAGGCCGCGCTTGCCTTGCTCACCGACCAGTTCAAGCTGACGTCCGAGCAGACCGCCGAGGTGCTGCGCCTGCGCGATGCGATGGCCGCGGCGCTACAGGCCGGTGATGCAAGGCCGTTCCTGTCGAAGCCTTGACCTGCTTTGCCGGAGCTTGACGGCGAGCGGCGGTCAAGGCCGTCAATCTCGCTTTGATTGTTCGTTCTTCGCGTGCGCAGAAAGACCGATCAAAGCGCAGCAGAACCCAGCGGCTCCACTCGCAACCGCCCCTGCTGCGCCGCCAGCGTGCGCTCCAGCAGCGCCACCAGCGCATGCACCGCCGCGATCGTCGGCGTCGCCACGCCGGCAATGGAGCCTAACTCCAGAACCGAACCCACCAGCGCCTGCAGCTCCAGCGCCCGCCCCTGCTCCACGTCCTGCAGCATCGAGGTCTTGTGCGCGCCCACGGCTTCCGCGCCCGCGATGCGCTGCTCCAGGCTGATCTTGAACGGCACGCCCAGCGCCTGGCCCACCGCCTGCGCCTCGGCCATCATCGCCGCGGCCAGCGCGCGCGTGGGCGGGAAGCGGCAGATGTCCTGCAGTGTCGCGTGCGTCAGCGCCGAGATCGGGTTGAAGCTCAGGTTGCCCCACAGCTTGACCCAGATCTCGGCGCGGATGTCCCTGGACACCGGCGCCTTGAAGCCGGCCTTCATCAGCGCCTGCGACAAGGCCTCGACGCGCGCGCTGCGCGTGCCGTCGGGCTCGCCCAGCGTGAAGCGGTTGCCTTCGATCACGCGCACGACGCCGGGCTCGACCAGCTCGGCCGCCGGGTAGACCACGGCGCCGATCACGCGCTCGGGCTCGATCGCCGCGGCGATGCGGCCGCCGGGGTCCACGCTCTCCAGCTGCCGGCCTTCGTAAGGCCCGGCCAGCTTGTAGAAGTACCACCAGGGCACGCCGTTGATCAGCGTGACCACCGCGGTCTGCGGGCCGAACAGCGCGCGCAGATCGGGCAGCAGGTCGGCCACCTGGTGCGCCTTGACGGTCAGCAGCACCGCGTCCTGCGGCCCTGCATCGGCCATGCGCTGCACGGCGCGCACGTGGGCGGCAGTCCGCTCGCGGCCGTCCTCCTCGATCAGCCGGAAGCCGCGCGCGTTGATCGCCTCCAGGTTGCGGTTGCGCGCGATGAAGCTGACGTCCTCGCCGGCCAGCGCCAGCCTGGCGCCGAGATAACCGCCGATCGCGCCGGCGCCGACGACGGCGATCTTCATCCCGTCAATCCCAGCTTGGCCGCCAGCCCGATGCGCTGCAGCTTGCCGGTGGCGCCCTTGGGGATCTCGTCCATGAGCAGGATCTTCCTGGGCACCTTGAACTCGGCGGCGCGCGCCGAGACGAAGGCCTGCAGCTCGCGGTCGCTGCAGCTCATGCCTTCGCGCAGCACCACGCAGGCGGCCACCTCCTCGCCCAGCTTGGGGTGCGGCATCCCGAAGCACACCACCTGCGCGACGGCCGGGTGGTCCATCAGGATCTCGTCCACCTCGCGCGGACTGATCTTCTCGCCGCCGCGGTTGATGATCTCCTTCAGGCGCCCGGTCAGGCTGAGGTAGCCGTCGGCGTCCAGGCGGCCCTGGTCGCCAGTGCGGAACCAGCCGTCGACGTAGGCCTCGGCGTTGGCGGCCTCGTTGTTCTCGTAGCCACGCGTGACGTTGGCGCCGCGGATCACGATCTCGCCGGTCTCGCCGCGCGGCAGCAGCCGGCCCTGCTCGCCCATCACCGCCACCTCGGGGCCGGCCGCCAGGCCCACGCTGCCGGGCTTGCGCTCGCCCGGCGGCAGCGGGTTGCTGCACATCTGGTGCGTGGCCTCGGTCATGCCGTAGGCCTCGATCAGCGGCGCGCCGAACGCGGCTTCCAGCTCGGCGATGACCTGCGGCGGCATCGACGACGAACTGCTGCGCATGAAACGCAAGGGGTGGCGCGCGATCACCTCGCGGTTCTTCGCCGCGCGCGCGACGATGGCCTGGTGCATCGTCGGCACCGCGGTGTACCAGGTGGGCCTGGCCTCGTCCATCCACGCGAAGAACTTCAGCGCGTTGAAGCCCGGCGTGCAGAACACCTGCGATCCCGCGGCCAGCGGCGCCAGCACGCCGGCGATCAGGCCGTGGATGTGGAACAGCGGCATGATGTTGAGCCCGCAATCGGCCGCGGTGAAGCGCAGCGTGCGGCCGATGTTGGCCGCCGATGCCGCGAGGTTGGCCTGCGACAGCGGCACGATCTTGGGCCGCGACGTGGTGCCCGAGGTGTGCAGCACCATCGAGACGTCGTCCGCCTGCGCGTACACCGCCGCCGCGCCAGGCGCCGCGCCGGAGAGCGTGAAGCTGCCGGCCGCCGCGCCCGGCAGCAGCTCGATCACGCGCACGCCCAGCTTTGATGCGACGTCGATCGCCGGCGACGCGCTGCCCTGCTCGACGATCAGCGCCTTGGCCCGCAGGTCGGACAGGTAGAACTCGAACTCGTCGGCGCGGTAGGCCGGGTTCAGCGGCGCGCTGGCCACGCCGCTGGCGCAGGCGATGAAGCAGCTCGCCATCTCCGGGCCGTTGGGCAGCACGATGGCGACGCGGTCGTTGCGGGCGATGCCTTGCGCATTCAGCGCCGACAGCGTGGCCTCGATCAGCGCGCGCAAGGCGCCGTGGCTCAGCGGCGTGCGGCCGGGGGCGGCGATCGCCGGGGCCGCGTCGGCGCCGGCGGCCAGCAGGTCTTTGAGGGTCGTGCTCATGAGTCGTCCATCCATCATTCGTGGGCATGGCGGCGCGCGCGGCGCACGGCCATGAAGACGGCGCCGGCCAGCAGCGGCAGCGCCAGGCCCACCACGAGGTCGGGGTCCAGGTGCAGGCCCAGCGCCTTGGCACCCTTGGCCAGATAACCCAGCAGTCCGGCGGCGTAGTAGGCGATCGCGGCGACCGAGAGCCCCTCCACCGTCTGCTGCAGCCGCAGCTGCGCCTTGGCGCGGCGGTCCATCGAGGCCAGCAGGCTCTGGTTCTGGCGCTCGCGCGCGATGCCCACGCGCGTGGCCAGCAGCGAGCTGGCCTGGGCCACGCGCTCCGACAGCTCGCGCAAGCGCTGCGACACCGTGGCGCAGGTGGCCACCGCGGGCGAGAAGCGGCGGGCCATGAACTCATCGATCGTCTGCAGCCCGGGCAGCCGCGTCTCGCGCAGATCGGCGATGCGCATGGCCACCAGCTCGCTGTAGGCGCGGCAGGCGCCGAAGCGGTACTGGCTGGCGGCCAGCGCCTGCTCCACCTCGGCGGCCAGCCGCGTCAGCTCGTGCAGCAGCGTTTCCTCGTGGCCGTCCTCGCGCGCAATGCCGGCGGTCAGCTCCGACAGCGCCGCCTCGATGGCCGCCAGCCGCGGCCCCAGGCCTTGCGCGACTGGCAGGGCCAGCAGCGCCAGCAGCCGGTAGACCTCGATCTCGAACAGCCGCTGCACCACCCGCCCGGCCTGGCGCGGGCTGAAAGCCTCGTCCAGCAGCACGAAGCGCGAGCAGCCGTCGGCATGCACGCGAAAGTCCGTGTACGCCCAGCCGGCACCGTCGGCCACCTGCGAGCCGATGACCATGACGCCGGCGCCGAACCAGGCCGCCAGTTGCTCGGGCCGCGCCGGGCCGCGCTGGCCGCGCAACAGCAGCACGTGGCCGGCCATCAGCGTGCGGCCGGGCACCGCGGCCAGCCAGCCTTCGGGCAGCCGCATCGCCGCGGTGTCGACGAAGGGCACGGCCGCGTCGCCGTCGGCGAACAGCGTGTAGCCGGAGAACTCGCCGTGGCGCTCCCACTTCAGGCGCAGCCCCGGCGCCAGCGCCAGCACCGCGTGCGCGGCGGCCGGCGACGGCGGCGCCACGCCGAAGGTCCGGCACAAGCCGGCCAGGTGCTCGGCCTCGGCCGCACGCTGCTCGGCCGTCACCAGCACCGCCAGGTGGCTGGCCTGGGCGGGGCTTTGCAGCGCCTCGGGCGGGCGGGCGTGCACCTCGTCGGCCAGGGTGCGGCGCTGCGGGTGGTCCGGCGGCAGGCTGAGCATGGGGCCCGCAGTATCGCAAACAGCTCCGGCCGCAACTGCGGTAGTCTGGCGCGACGATGAAGATCCAGTTTCTCGGCGCCGCCGACGGCGTCACCGGCTCGCGCCACCTGCTGGAGCTGGGCGGCCAGCGCATGCTGCTGGACTGCGGCCTGTTCCAGGGCTTCAAGGTCCACCGCGAACGCAACTGGGCGCCGCTGCCGCCGGGGCTGACCGAGGTGGACGCGGTGCTGCTGAGCCACGCTCACCTGGACCACAGCGGCTTCCTGCCGGCGCTGGTCAAGCACGGCTACCGCGGCGCGATCTATGCGTCCGCCGCCACCTGTGCGCTGGCCGAAGTGATGCTGATGGACAGCGCCCACCTGCAGGAAGAGGACGCACGGCGCGCCAACCGCTACGGCTATTCGCGCCACGCCAAGGCGCTGCCGCTGTACACGCGGGCCGACGCGACGAAGGCTCTCGCGCGCATGCGGCCGCTGCCCGAGGGCAGCGAGCAGCGCATCGGCCGCCTGGGCGTGACGCTGACGCCCGCGGGCCACCTGCTGGGCGCCTGCAGCATCACGGTCACGGCCGGCCGCGGCGGCGAGCGATTGGTGTTCAGCGGCGACCTGGGCCGCCGCAACGACCTGCTGATGCCGCCCCCGCAGACCGTGCCGCGCGCCGATGTGCTGCTGGTGGAATCGACCTACGGCAACCGCAGCCATCCGCAGGAGGACCCGGGTGCGCGGCTGGCCGAGATCGTCCAGCGCACCATCGGCCGCGGCGGCTCGGTGCTGCTGCCCAGCTTCGCGGTCGGCCGCGCCCAAGCCCTGCTGTTGCTGCTGCAGCGTCTGCGGCGCAGCGGCGCGATCCCCGAGCGGCTGCCGATCTTCGTCGACAGCCCGATGGCGCAGGCGGCCACCCGGCTGTACCGCCGCCATGCGCGGCTGCTGCGCGTGGCGGCGGCCGAGATCAGGACGCTGACCGACGGCGTGACGATGATCGAGACGCCGCAGCAGTCGATGCGGCTCACGCGCTCGCGCTGGCCGGCGGTGATCATCTCGGCCAGCGGCATGGCCACCGGCGGCCGCGTGCTGCACCACCTGAAGGCGATGGCGCCCGAGCCGCGGCACCACATCTGCTTCCCCGGCTTCCAGGTCGGCGGCAGCCGCGGCGCGCGGCTGATCGCCGGCGCCACCGAGGTCAAGATCCATGGCGAATACGTGCCGGTGCGCGCCGAGGTCAGCCACCTGGCCAGCCTGTCGGGCCACGCCGACCGCGAGGAGCTGATGACTTGGCTGCGGGCCCTGCGCGCACCGCCGCGCCAGACCTTCGTCGTGCACGGCGAGCCCGACGCCGCCGACTCGCTGCGGCTGCGCATCAAGGACGAACTGGGCTGGCCGGTGCGCGTGCCGCAGCACGGGGAGGAGGTGGAGGCTTGAGGGCCGGCCTGATCCGTCAAGGAGATGTGCAGCGTTGCGGGAAGCGCTCGCAGTAGCTGAGCACGTTGCAGGTGCCGACGTGAATGCTCTGCGCGGCGAGCATCGCGCGCACGATGGCGCGCGACAGCGCGTCGGCCGCGGCGCCGCCGATCTGTGTGATGTTCGGGTTGCTGACGACCGTGCCGGTGGCCAGCGCGAAGACCGTGTCGCCGTCGCCGGTGCCGTGCGCCGGGCGGATCGCCCGCGCCAGGCCGTCATCGGCCATCTGCGCCACCTTGTTGGCCTGCGCCTTCGTGAGCCGTGCATTCGTCGCGACGATCGCGATCGTCGTCGCGCGCAGCAGTTCGTCGCTCTCGGCAGTCTGTGCTGCGCTCGTCGCCGCGACCGTCGGATCCGCGCCGCCCAGGATGTAGCCGGCGAAGAAATCGCCCGTCGTCGCGTTGAAGGTGCTGCCGGCCGCGTTGACGGCGACGATCGCGCCGACGACGATGCCGTTGCCGAGCACGGCGCTCGCCGTGCCGATGCCGCCCTTGCTGCCGCCCGCGCGCGCACCCGCGCCGGCACCGACGTTGCCCATCGCCACCGGGCCGTTGTTCGCGGCAACACAGGCCTTTTGGCCGAAGCTGGCGTCGGGCCGGAACGAAAACGGCGCGCAGCGCCCGGGGTCGAACAGGATCGCCGAGGGCACGATGGGCACGCGCACGCCGTTGGCGACCGGCATGCCGACGCCCTGGCTTTCGAGGCAGGTCATGACGCCGTCGGCAGCCGCCAGGCCGTAGGCACTGCCGCCGCTGAGCACGATCGCGTGCGCGGTGCCGACCGCCTTGTCCGAGCGCAGCAGGTCGGTCTCGCGCGTGCCCGGCGCACCGCCGCGTTGGGTAACACCGGCGGTGGCGCCGGCGCGCGCGACGACGACGGTGGTGCCGGTCATGCCGCCCGTGCCGTTCGTCTCGGTGTAGTGCCCGACCTCGATGCCGGGCACATCGGTGATCGCGTTCTTCGGGCCGGGCGTCTGCGGCAAGGTCTGCGCGACGGCCGCTGCACAGGCCCCGGACAGCAGCGCCAGCAGCGCCGCGCGCGTGGTATCGGCTCGCATCTCGTGTCCTCCTGCTAGCGGCGCTGCTTGCACGCCGTTGGGAAGGTGTCGCAGTAGCTGGCATGGCAGGCGGTGGACCGCGCCGACAGCAGCGCGTGCACGACCGCGCGCGAAACCACGTTCGCCGCCGCGCTGCCGATTTGCGTGAGCACCGCGTTCTCATCGCCCAGCGACGCCATCGCCATCCGCGCGGTGCCGAGCACGAACAGCGTATCGCCGTCGCCCGGCGTGTGCGCCGGGTTGACGGCGCGCGCGACGCCGTCGTCGGCCATCTCGGCGATCCTCGTCGCCTGCGACTTCGTGAGCAGCACGTTGGTCGCCACGACGGCATTCGTCCCGCTGAGCAAGGGCGCGCCGGGCAGGCTGGGCGGCGCCACCAGGGTCGGGAAGCCGGACTTGGGCAGCACGGTGAACTCGTTGCCGAGTTCGAACGAGGATCCATAGAGGCGGCCGCCGGCGTCGTAGGGGGCGCCCTCGGAGTTCACCGAGACGAGCGCGCCGACGATGACGCCGTTCGGCAGCACGACGCTCGCGGTGCCGATGCCGCCCTTGATGCGGCCGGATACGGTGCCGGTGCCGGCGCCGACGTTGCCTTGTGCGACCACGCCGCCGGCCGCCGCCAGGCAGGCCTGCATCCCGGCGGCGAAGTCCGGGCGCGACGCCGGCGGCACGCCGCAGGTCGCGCGATCGAACGAGACGGCCGCCTGCACGATGGGCACGACCGCGCCGCCGCCGACGGAAAAGCCCACGCCGCGGTCCTCCAGGCAGCGCATCACGCCGCTGGCGGCGGCCAAGCCGTACGAACTGCCGCCGCTGAGCACGATGGCGTTCATCGTCTCGACCATGTTGTCGGGCCGCATCAGGTCGGTCTCGCGCGTGCCGGGCGAGCCGCCGCGCTGCACGATGCCGCCGGCGACGCCCTGGCCGGTGGTGCTCGCGGCCAGCACGACCGTCGTGCCGCTGTCAGTGCCGGTGTAGTGCCCGACGCTGATGCCGGGCACGTCGGTAATGGCATTGTTGGGGCCGGGTGTCTGGGCCACGACCGAGGCGGTGCCGGCAGCGAGCGACACCAGGAGCACGACGCGCAAACGACAGGGCCTCATCGGACTCTCCTGTGCAAGACGGTGCAGGCTGAACCGGGGCGCGACCCTCAATGACGATCACGGCGACCACCGGGCGGGTGCATGCTTCCACGGTGCGACCGCGGTGTCAACGATTCGATCAGGCGCAGCGCCGGCGCCGCGCGACTTGCCCTGTGCGCAAGGCTCACCTATGATTTTTCGGTCGGCGGCGTGGAAGGAGATCTTGGCGATGAATACGAAGCTCGCTTCATCGATCCTGGCGCTGGGGGCGTTGCTGTACGCGCCGGCGGCGATGGCCACGCCCTACGTCTTCACGGCCAGCGGTGCCTTCGAAGCGACCTGGACGCTGGACTCGAATCCGACCCCCTCGGTGGTATTCGACGACGCCTTTCGCATCGACGACGTCGACATGCTGCTGAACGGCTCGCCCGTCTCGACCTTCATCGAGTTCTACAGCGCGGACGGCGGAGGCGGCGCTTGCGCCGACGTGGCGTGTGGGCTGTTCGACCTGTTCGGTCCGACGCTGTTCAGCGGATCCCTTGACGCGCCCGAGTTCCTGCCCGGGACCTTCTCGATGACACAGGGTGGGCCGACGGGCGCGGCCGTGACCTTGGTGATCGCGGCGGTGCCCGAGCCTGCGACCTTGCTGATGGTGCTGGGTGCGCTGGGAGCCGCCGGAGCCATGCGCCGCAGGGCGGGTCACTCGAACCGCCCTTCCCGCAGCCACTTGGTCGCCACCCATTTCTCGCCGGCCAGCACCGGCGCGCCGCCGTGCAGCGTGCGGGTGGACGGGTGCGGGCGGTCGTAGCTGAAGAAGACCGCGTTGCCCTGCACCGGCGCCACTTCCAGGCCGGCGTCGGGGAAGGTCGTCGCGCCGCCGCCGGCCGGGCTGTTGAGGTAGATCACCAGCGTGCCCACGCGCTGGCCGCCGCGCTGCAGCACCGGGGCGGTGCCGGCACGCGAGGGGTCGAAGTAGTCGTAGTGCGGACGGTATTCGGCGCCGGGGCGATAACGCAGGATCTGCAGGCCCTCGCCGCGCTCCGCCGGCCAGCGCAGCAGCGCGGCGATGCGCTGCTCGATGCGCTCGATCAGCGCCGTCTCGCCGCGGCCGAAGAACATGCCGTCGCTGGTGCGCGCGGCGTTGACCTCGCTGCCGCCGGTGTCGATGTCCACCGTCTCGCTGCGCAGCAGCCGCGGCGCGGCCAGCGCCATCAGCGCCTCGCATTCGGCGGCGGCCAGCAGGCCGCCGAAGACCACCACGCGCGGCCGCTGCAGGCTCATCAGCACCTGCACCGGGTGGCCTTCGGCCTGCAGCAGCGGCGGCGCGCCCGTGAGGTCGGGCTCGGGCACCGGGCCGGCCGGCTCGGCGGCGGCGCGGCGGTCGGCGGCGATCTCGTCGAGCCGGTCGCGCAGCGCCTGCTCCATCGCGGCGATGGCCACCGCTTCGTCCCAGCCGCTGTCGCGCATGGCCTGGATCACGTCGTCGGGCGTGCGGCCGGCCTCGGCCTGGGCGACGATCCAGCGGCGCAGCTCCGGGGTGATGCTCTGGATCGGCTCGGCCATGGTTCAGCGGCCGTCGAGAAGGGGCAGCGCGGCGTGCAGGCGCTGCAGGCCCTGGTCCAGCGCCTGCGTCAGAGCGTCGAGCAGGGGCTGCAGCATCGCGGCGGCGGCGTCGCGGTCGAGCGCGGCTTCCAGCGCGGCGGCGGCGGTCTCGATGTCCACCAGGCCCAGCGCCGCCGCGGCGCCGCGCAGGCGGTGCGCCAGGCGGCCGGCGGCCGCGCGCTCGCCTTGCTGCAGCAGGCCTTGCAGTGCGCGGCCGTCGCCGCCATGGGTCTGGCCGAAGACCTGCAGCAGCCGGCGGTAGACCTCGGGCCTGCCGCCCACGGCGGCCAGGCCGGCCAGGGCGTCCAGCCCGTCGAGGCCCAGCAAGGGCTGCAGCGGCTGCAGGTCCAGGCCGGCGGCGACCGGCGCGGCCGTGACCGGCGTCTCTTCGAGCGAGCGCCGGTCCAGCCAGCGCAGCAGGCAGGCCGCCAGCTGCGCGCCGTCCACCGGCTTGGCCAGGACCTCGTCGATGCCGGCCTCGCGGCAGGCCCGGCGGTCGGCGGCCGACAGCGGCCGGCCGGTCAGCAGCAGTAGCGGCGTGCGGCGCTGGACCGGCAGGCTGCGCAGCGCGCGCGCGGTGGCCGGGCCGTCCAGGCGCGGCATGTCGCCATCCAGCAGCGCCAGCGCATAGGGCGTGCGCGTCGCCAAGTCCACGGCCTCGTAGCCGTCGACGGCCAGGTCGGCCTGCAGTTCCAGGTCGGCCAGCCATTCGAGCACCACGGCCTGGCCGCTCTCGTCGTCCCCGGCCAGCAGCACGCGCCGGCCGGCGTGCCGGCAGCGGATGCGCTCGGCGGCGGCGTCCGCGAGCAGCGGCGGCACTAGTCGCCGCCGTCGATCACGCCCATGCGCACGGCCACGCGCACGAGGTTGGCGACGTCGTGCACGCCCAGCTTGGCCATCAGGCGGCTGCGATAGGTGTCCACCGTCTTGGGGCTGAGGTGCAGCTCGTGCCCGATCGCGGCGCTGGACATGCCGGTGACGACCATGCGCATGATCTGGCGCTCGCGCGCCGAGAGCGCGGCCATGGGGTCGGGCGCCTGGCCGGCGGCCGCCCCGCCGGCGCTCGCCGCCACCGCGTCGCTGAAGTGCTTGCGGCCCTGCAGCACGTCGTCGATGGCCTTGACCACCTCTTCGCCCGAGGCGCCCTTCAGCACGTAGCCGGCGGCGCCCAGCCGCATGGCCTCGGCCACGTGCCAGGGCCGGTCGGACACCGTCAGTACCACCACTTTGGTGGGCAGGCCGCGGCCGGCCAGCTGCTGCAGCAGGTCCAGCCCCGAGCGCTCGCGCAGGCCCAGGTCCAGCAGCACCACGTCGGGCACCAGGCGCACGATGTCGGCCAGGGCCTGGGCGACGTCGTCGGATTCGCCGACGACCGACAGGCCGCCGGCCTGCAGCACCGCGCGCAGCCCTTCGCGCACGATGGTGTGGTCTTCCAACAGATACAGGCGGGTCATCGAACTCGTCTCTCCGGCGGCGCCGGGACCGGATCCGGCTGCAAGGGCGCCGCGCCCGAGTCTATTCAGAAAGCCCCACGTGCCAAAGCAAAAAAACGCGGTTGATGCATTTCAAAAGCAAGAGCGGTCGCGGCCTCTGTTCAAGGGCCCCGACTACAGGGTGGTCAACCGCCGCAAGAACGGCGACCACTGCTGGGTGCCGGCCAACGTGACGCCGCTGGTGGAAGACGGCCGGGTCATGGGCTGCATGTCGGTGCGCACCTGCCCCGGGCGCGGCGCGCGAGGTGAAGAACGAGGTTCCGGGCTCAGCCGAGCACGCGCCCCAGGAAGCGCAGCGTGCGGTCCCAGGCGAGCTGGGCCCACGCGGGGTCGTACTGCGTGATCGGGATGCGGCCCGCGCCCACCGCGGTCTCGTTGGCGAAGGCGTGGTGCGCCAGGTAGCGGTGGCCGGTGTAGGCGGTGCCGGCGGCCTTGAGCTTTTCTTCCAGCGCGTCGACGCCGCTGATCGCGAAGGCCTGGTCCTGCGTCGCCCAGTGGGCCAGCAGCGGCGCCTTGATCTTGGCGGCGTCCACGTATTCCAGCGGCGGCATGCCGTACCAGACGACGCCGGCGTCGGCCTCGGGCACCATCGTCAGCGCCAGCAGCGTCAGCGCGCCGCCCATGCAGAAGCCGGTGACGCCGACCTTGGGCGCGCCCTCGGCCTTGAGGTGCTGCACCGCGCCGCGGATGTCCTGCGACGCGGCCTGGCCGAAGTCCAGCCCCGTCATCAGGTGGTGCGCTTCCTCGGCCTCGACGGTGGACTTGCCGCGGTACAGGTCGGGCACCAGCGCGCGGTAGCCGGCGCCGGCCAGGCGATCGGCGACGCCGCGGATCTGGTCGTTCAAGCCCCACCATTCCTGCAGCACCACGAGTGCCGGCGCGTTGGCGGCAGCATCGGCCGGCTCGGCCAGGTAGCCCTGCACGGCCTGGCCGTCGGGGCGCTTGAAGCTGATGGTCTTGCCCATGGTCTGTCTCTCCTGTGGGGGTTGGTGGAACGAAGACGACGCCGGCGGCGGCGTCAGTCTGCACCCACCCGGCGGCGAAACACCAGCCGGTCGGGCGTGGAGGCCTCGCTCGCCAGCGCGTAGCCGTCGGCCGTGAAGTCGCGCAGCCGGCGCGGCGTGGCCACGCGGTGCTCGATCGCCCAGCGCGCCATCAGCCCGCGGGCGCGCTTGGCGAAGAAGCTGATGATCTTGTAGCGGCCGCCCTTCCAGTCCTCGAACTGGCAGTCGATCACCCGCGCGCGCAGCGCCGGGCGCAGCGCCGCGCGGGCGTATTCGATCGATGCCAGGTTGACGACCACCGGGTGCGCATCGGCCGCCTGGCGCTCGTTGAGGTGCTCGGCCAGCAGGTCGCCCCACCAGGCATACAAATCCTTGCCGCGCGGCGTGGCCAGCGCGCTGCCCATCTCCAGCCGGTAGGGCTGCACGCGGTCCAGCGGGCGCAGCGCGCCGTACAGGCCCGACAGGATCACCAGGTGCTGCTGCGCCCAGTTGAGATCGGCGGCCTTCAGCGTGCGCGCCTGCAGGCCGTCGTAGACGTCGCCGTCGAAGATCCAGGCCGCGGGCCGGCTGTTGGCCGGTGTCGCCACCGGCTGCCAGGCGGCATAACGCTCGACGTTGAGGGAGACCAGCGCGTCCGACAGGTCCATCAGCGCGGCCACCTGGGCCGGCGTCCGGCGGCGCAGCCGCGCGATCAGTTCCTGCGCCTCGCCGGTGAACGGCGGCTCGGTGGCCTTGCGCTGCAGCGCGGCAGGCACCGGGGTCTGTTCGTCCAGGCGCTTGGCGGGGGACAGCAGGTAGAGCATTTCGTCAATCGTTGGCATCCGCGGCGCCCAGCGCAGCTTGCCAGGTGCGCAGCGGGATGTGGTTGCGCAAGCGGAACAGCGCGCGCTCGATCAGCGCCGGGTGCAGCTCGTGGCCGACGCCGTGGGCGATGTCGATCGTCGCATCGCCCTGCTGCGCGCCCAGCTGCTGGAACTGCTGCTGCACCTCGGCGGCCGGGAACACGGCATCGTCGGCGCCGTGGAAGAAGTGCAGCGTGGCTCGGCGCGGCGGCTGCGGCGGCGGCTCGACGAAGCGGCCGCCGAAGGCCAGCACGCGGCCGGCGATGCCGTCGCGCCGTGCGGCCAGCTCCAGCGCCAGCAGCGCGCCTTGCGAGAAGCCGCCCAGGCAGGTGGCCGCCGGCGCCACGCCCAGGCGCTGCTGCTGCGCGCGCACCCAGGCCTCCAGCGGGCCTACAGCGGCGGCCACGCGCTGCGGCCACAACGCCGGCTGCTCGCGCAGGCCCTGGATCGAATACCACATGCGGCCGCGGCGCGGCGCGTCGGCCAGCAGCGGCGACTGCGGCACCAGCACCGCGGCCTGCGGAAACTCGCGCCGCAGCGCGTCGGCCAGCGGCGCCAGCGCCGCGCCGTCCTGCGCCCAGCCGTGCCACAGCAGCAGCAACTGCTCGGCCGGCCCCTGCGCGGGCCGGTGTTCGATCGCCAGATCCATCCCCATGCGGTCATTGTGCCGGCAGCGGCAGCAGCGTCAGCGGAAATCGCGGCTGCGCGTGCTCAGGCCCTGCAGCAGCGGCGTGTGGTCCACCAGGCGCCGCGCCACCAGGTGGCGCACCTCGCCCTGGCATTGCCAGACGCCGTAGACCGTGAGCAATTGGCTGGCCAGCAGCGGCCGGCGCTGCGCCTCGGCCACGCGCGGCCAGACGACGACATTGACGGCGCCGGTCTCGTCCTCCAGCGTCACGAAGATCACGCCCTTGGCCGTCTCGGGCCGCTGGCGGTGCGTGACCAGGCCGCTGGCGCGCGCCAGGCGGCCGTCGGGATAACTGCGCAACACGGCGGCCGGCTGCACCTTGAAGGCGGCGAGCCGCGGCCGCAGCAGCGCCAGCGGATGGGCCTGCAGGCTCAGGCCGGTGGCGCGGTAATCGGCCACCAGCGTCTGGCCCGGCGCCGGCGCGGCCAGCGCGGCCGCGGCCTCGTGCGTGCGCGTGCCGTGCAACAGCGCCACCGCGCGGGTGTCGACGCCGGCCACGGCCCAGGCGGCCTGGTGGCGGTGGCCGCTCAAGGGGCGCAAGGCATCGGCGCGCGCCAGCAGGCCGAGCAGGTGGTCGTCCAGCCCGGCGCGGCGCGCGAGGTCTTCGATGCCGGCAAAAGGCGCTTCGCCGCGTGCCGCGACCAGGCGCCGCGCCGCCGCTTCGGGGAAGCCGTGGATGCGGCTGAAGCCCAGCCGAACCGCACGCAGCAGCGGAGCGCCGGCCGCGGGCGCGCCTTCCAGCTCGCTGGTCCAGTCGCTGCAAGTCACGTCGACCGGCAACACGGTGACGCCGTGCTCGCGCGCGTCGCGCACCAGTTGCGCCGGCGCGTAGAAGCCCATCGGCTGGCTGTTCAGCAGCGCGGCCAGGAAGGCATCGGGGTGGTGACACTTGATCCAGGCGCTGGCGTAGACCAGCAGCGCAAAGCTGGCGGCGTGGCTTTCGGGGAAGCCGTATTCGCCGAAGCCTTCCATCTGCTTGAAGATGCGGTCGGCGAATTCGCGCGCGTAGCCGCGCTGCTCCATGCGATCGACCAGCCGGTCGTAGAAGGAGCCGAGGCCGCCCTTGCGCTTCCAGGCGGCCATCGCGCGGCGCAGCTCGTCGGCCTCGGCGGCACTGAACTCGGCAGCGATCATCGCGATCTGCATCACCTGCTCCTGGAAGATCGGGATGCCTTTGGTGCGCTCGAGCGCTGCCTTCAGCTCGTCCTTCGGGATGTCGACTCGCTCTTCACCGTTGCGCCGCCGCAGGTAGGGATGGACCATGCCGCCCTGGATCGGCCCCGGCCGCACGATCGCGACCTCGATCACGAGGTCGTAGAACTCGCGCGGCCGCAGCCGCGGCAGCATGCTCATCTGCGCGCGGCTCTCGACCTGGAACACGCCGATGCTGTCGGCGCGGCCCAGCATGTCGTAGACCGCACCGTCCTCGTCCGGCACCTGGTGCAGCTCCAGCGCGCGGCCGGTCTTGGCGCCCACCATCTCCAGCCCGCGACGCAGCGCGCTGAGCATGCCCAACGCGAGGATGTCGACCTTGATCAGCTTCAGCGCATCGAGGTCGTCCTTGTCCCACTGGATCACGGTGCGGCCGGCCATCGCGGCGTTCTCCACCGGCACCAGCATCTCGATATGCTCGCGCGCGATCAGGAAGCCGCCCGGGTGCTGGCTGAGGTGGCGCGGGAATCCGATCAACTGCTGCGTCAGCTCCACCCACTGGCGGGCGACGCGCGATTCGGGATCCATGCCGTTTTCCAGCAGCCGCTCGGGCGCGATGCGGCGGCCGTCGAACCAGTGCTGGCCCTTGGACACCGCGGCAATGCGGTCCAGGTCCAGCCCCAGCGCGCGGCCCACGTCGCGCAGCGCCGAGCGCGGGCGGTAGCTGATGACCACCGCGGTCAGCGCGGTGCGGTGGCGGCCGTATTTCTGGTAGATGTGCCCGATGACCTCTTCGCGGCGCTGGTGCTCGAAGTCGATGTCGATGTCGGGCGGCTCGTTGCGCTTCTCGCTGATGAAGCGCTCGAACAGCAGCATCTCGTGGCGCGCAGGGTTGACCGCGGTCACCTCCAGGCAATAGCAGACCGCCGAGTTGGCCGCGCTGCCGCGCCCCTGGCACAGGATGCCTTGCGAGCGCGCCCACTGCACGATCTCGGCCACGGTGAGGAAGTAGGCCTCGTATTCCAGTTGCTTGATCAGCGCCAGCTCGTGCTCGATGCGCCCGCGCACGCCGCCGGGCACGCCGTCCGGAAAGCGCCGCCGCGCCCCCTGCTCGGTCAGCTCGCGCAGCCAGCTCGTCGGCGTGTAGCCGTCGGGCACGACCTCGCGCGGATACTGGTAGCGCAGGCTGTCCAGCGAGAAGCGGCAGCTCTCGGCGACGGCCAGCGTGTGCGCCAGCCAGGCCGCGTCGTACTGCATCGCCAGCCGCAGCCGGCTGCGCAGATGCGCCTCGGCATTGGGCTGCAGCGCCAGCCCGGCTTCGGCCACGGTGCATTGGAGCCGCGTCGCGGTCAGCACGTCCTGCAGCGCCTTGCGCGATCGCACGTGCATCAGCACGTCGCCCAGCGCGGCGACGGGCAGTCCGCTCTGCGCGGCCAGCTCGCGCACCTGGCGCGCCAATTGAGCGTCACCGGCGCGGCGCTGCAGCACCACGCCCAGGCTGCAGCGGCCGGCGCCCACCCAGTGGCGCAGCCAGCGCGCCTGCGCCAGCAGCGCCGCGGGCGGCACCGACGGATCGTCCAGCACCAGCAGCACGTGGCAGCCGGGCACGCCGCCGAGCTGCGGCGCATCGGGCGTCAGGCCTTCGACGTCGGCCGTCTCGGCGCGGTAGTCGCCCTTGGCCGCGCGGCGCCGCGCGACGGTGATCCACTGCGACAGCGTGCGGTAGCCCTGCTCGTCCTGCGCCAGCATCAGCAGCCGCAGCGGCGCCGCCGTCGGCAAGACCGGCCGCGCCGCGGCGATTTGCGCGGCCAGCGCGCGGTCTTCTTCGTCGTCGGACAAGGCCAGCAGCGACGGCGCCGGCGGCGACACCGCCAGCCGCATCTGCGTGCCGACGATCAGCTTCAGGCCCAGCGGCTTGGCCGCGACATGCGCGCGCACGATGCCGGCGAACGAGCATTCGTCGGCGATGGCCAGCGCGGCATAGCCCAGCGCCCGGGCGCGCGCCACCAGTTCCTCCGGATGCGAAGCCCCGGTCAGGAAGCTGAAGTTGCTGCGGCACGAGAGCTCGGCGTAGCCGGGAAGTTCGGCGCGGGAGAGACGGGCGGACACGGTGGGGGCCGCGGGCGGCGACGGCTTGCGCTGAAAACTGTATGTTTATACAGTATTACCGATTTCCTGCCCACGGCAACCGCCACCCGTCCGCCAATCACCGATGCGCACGCTGTCGACCCGCGACGACACGGCGGTGCTGCCCGGCATCACCCCGGCGTCAGCCCGATTCCAGCCCGAAAGCGGCCGCGGACGGCGCCCGCCGCTGGCCTACAGCCTGTGGCTGGCCGCCTTTCCGCAACCGGAGGCCGCGCAGCGCATCGCCGGCACGGGCGAGCGGCTGTGCCGCGAACACCGGCTGAACGGCGCGCTGCAATCGCCCGCGCGGCTGCACATGAGCCTGATCGCGATCGACGGCGGCACCGAGGCGCCGCTGCAACTGACCGTCGACGCCGCGCTGGACGCCGCCGCCGGCATCCCATCGTCGTGCCGGCCGATCCGCATCGTCTTCGACCGTGCGCTGACTTTCGCGGGCAGCAACGCCTTCGTCTTGCGCTGCACCGTCGACAGCGACGCCGCGGTCGGCCGGCTGCGGCAGATGCTGCAGTGGATGCTCAAGCGCCGCCAGCTGCGGCCGGCACCGTCCCGCACGCCGCACATGACGCTGATGTACGGCGCACGCCCCGCCGTCGGCGAGCGCGCGATCGAGCCGATCGAGTGGGAGGCGCAGCGCGTCGCGCTGGTGCTGAGCCACGTCGGGGCCACGCATCACCAGTGGATCCGCCAATGGACCCTGGGCGGCGGGTGACTCGATGCCGCCGGACGTCCACGACCGGGCGCGACAATGGCACCCGCCCCTCAGCGCAAAGGAGCGCATCCATGATCGATCACACCGGCGTCGTCGTCTCCGACTACGCCAAGAGCAAGGCCTTCTATCTCGCCGCGCTGGCGCCGATCGGCTACTCGCTCATCGCGGAGATCCCGGCGTCCGTCACCGGCCACACCGACGTCGCCGGCTTCGGAGAGCCGCCGAAGCCGGACTTCTGGATCAGCCGCGGCAGCGCCAACCGGCCGCCCGTTCACGTCGCGTTCCGCGTCTCGTCGCGGGCGCTCGTCGATGCGTTCTACCAGGCCGCGACGGCGGCCGGCGGTCGCGACAACGGCGCTCCCGGGCTGCGGCCTCACTATCACCCCGACTACTACGGCGCTTTCGTGCTGGACCCGGACGGCCACAACATCGAGGCCGTCTGCCACGGCCCGGCGTGACGCAGCGGCAGGCTGCGCGGCGCCGTCTGCATATCATGCGGCGTCCGCTCACGCTTGCCACCCTCGAAGGACCGTCCCGATGAAATCCCGCGCCGCCGTCGCCTTTGCCGCCGGCCAGCCCTTGCAGATCGTCGAGATCGACGTCGCGCCGCCGAAGCAGGGCGAGGTGCTGATCCGCATCACGCACACCGGCGTCTGCCACACCGATGCCTTCACGCTATCGGGCGACGATCCCGAAGGGCTGTTCCCCGCGGTGCTGGGGCACGAAGGCGCCGGCATCGTGGTAGAGGTGGGCGAAGGCGTCGGCTCGGTCAAGCCGGGCGACCACGTGATCCCGCTCTACACCGCCGAATGCGGGCAGTGCCTGTTCTGCAAGTCGGGCAAGACGAATCTGTGCGTCGCGGTGCGCGCCACGCAGGGCAAGGGCGTGATGCCCGACGGCACGACGCGCTTCTCGTACCAGGGGCAGCCGGTCCATCACTACATGGGCTGCTCGACCTTCAGCGAGTACACGGTGGTGGCCGAGGTCTCGCTCGCGAAGATCCACCCACAGGCCAACCCCGAGCAGGTGTGCCTGCTGGGCTGCGGCGTGACCACCGGGTTGGGCGCGGTGAAGAACACCGCCAAGGTGCAGCCGGGCGACACGGTGGCGGTGTTCGGCCTGGGCGGCATCGGGCTGGCGGTGATCCAGGGCGCCCAGCTGGCGCAGGCCGGGCGCATCATCGCGATCGACACCAACCCGTCGAAGTTCGAGCTGGCGCGCGTGTTCGGCGCCACCGATTGCGTCAACCCCAAGGACCACGACAAGCCCATCCAGCAGGTGATCGTCGAGATGACGGGCTGGGGCGTGGACCATTCCTTCGAATGCATCGGCAACGTGCAGGTGATGCGCGCGGCGCTGGAATGCGCGCACCGCGGCTGGGGCCAGTCGGTCATCATCGGCGTGGCCGGCGCGGGGCAGGAGATCTCGACGCGGCCGTTCCAGCTCGTCACCGGCCGGCGCTGGCTGGGCACGGCCTTCGGCGGCGTCAAGGGCCGCTCGCAACTGCCCGGCATGGTGGAAGACGCGATGGCCGGCCGCATCCGGCTGGCGCCCTTCGTCACGCACACGATGCCGCTGACCGGCATCAACGAGGCCTTCGATCTGATGCACGAAGGCAAGTCGATCCGCTCGGTCGTGCACTACTGAAAACGCGATGCAGCGCATCGAGCAGCACGCCAGCTTCGGCGGCCGGCAGGAAGTGTGGCAGCACGCGTCGGCGGCCCTGGGCTGCGAGATGCGGTTCGGCGTCTACCTGCCGCCGGCGGCGCTGCGCGGCGAACGCTGCCCGGCGCTGTACTGGCTGTCGGGCCTGACCTGCAGCGAGCAGAACTTCATCACCAAGGCCGGCGTGCAGGCGGCCGCGGCGCAGCACGGGCTGATCGTCGTCGCGCCCGACACCAGTCCGCGCGGCGATGGCGTGGCCGACGATCCGGCCTACGACCTGGACCAGGGCGCCGGCTTCTATCTCGACGCCACGCAAGCGCCGTGGGCGCCGCACTACCGGATGGAAGACTACGTGGTGCACGAGCTGCCGGCGCTGGTGGAGGCACGGTTCGCGGCCACGGCGCGCCGCGGCATCAGCGGCCATTCGATGGGCGGCCACGGCGCGCTGACGCTGGCATTGCGCCACCCGGGACGCTATGCCAGCGTCTCGGCTTTTTCGCCCATCGTCGCGCCGTCGCAGCTGCCCTGGGGGCAGAAGGCGTTCGCGGCCTATCTGGGCGACGACCGCGCGGCCTGGGCGGCGCACGACGCCGCGGCCTTGATCGCCGGCGCACCGGAGCGCCTACCGCTGCTGGTGGACCAGGGCGAGGCCGACGAGTTCCTGGCCACGCAATTGCAGCCCGAGCGGCTGCGCGCCGCGTGCGCCGCCGCCGGCCACCCGCTGACGCTGCGGCTGCACGCCGGCTACGACCACAGCTACTACTTCGTGGCCAGCTTCATCGCCGAGCACGTGGCACACCACGCCCGCGCGCTGAACGGATCGAACTGAGGGCCGGGCACCGCCCAGTTCCGGCGATTGGCGGCCTGGCACGCCATCAACAATGCCCGACAGGAAAGCTGGGCAGCCGCCCGCCGGATGGAGGGATCGCCGCGATGAACCTGCTGTGGATGGCGCTGGCCGCGCTGGCCTTGATCGGCGGCGGTGCATGGCTGTTGTCGTCGACCCGACGCCCGCCGCGGCCCGCGCCGCGCCGGCCGGCGTCCACGTCCGGCGCACCCCGGCCCGCGGCCGCGCCGCTGCCCTCGCCCTCACCTGCCGATGCCGCCGCCGGCGCGATCGCCGCCGCGCAGGCCGCCGTCCCGGTGCCGGCCGAGCTGGCCGATTTCCACCCGCGGCCGGCCGTCGAGCTGCCGGCGGAGCGCCAGGCCGCGGTGCTGGCGGTGTTCAAGGACGTGCCGCGGCCGCCGCGGCTGCTGCACCACCTGCTGTCGCCCGACTTCTTCGGCGGTGCCAGCTCGGCGCAGCTGGTCGACCTGATCAGCGCCGAGCCGCTGATCGCCGCCAAGGTGCTGGCCGCCGTCAACTCGCCGCTGTACGGCCTGGGCCGCGCGGTGGACAGCATCGGCCAGGCCGTCACCTACCTGGGCCTGAACACGGTGCGCAGCCTGTGCCTGCAGTACATCGTGCGCTCGTCGTTCCTGTCCGACACGCCCGAGCGCAAGCGGCTGCTGGAGGAGACCTGGACCGCCAGCGCGATGGCCAGCGAGCTGGCCCAACGCCTGACGCAAGCCGTGGGCGCGGACGACCGCGGCTCGCTGGTCAGCGCGGTGGTGCTGTCGTTTCTGGGCCGGGTGGCGCTGGTGGCCACCACGCCGCGCGGCATCCTGGCCACGCTGCCCAGCCGCGGCCTGCTGGCGCGCGAGCGCGCCGAGCAGCAGCGCCTGGGCCTGTGCGCCGCCGAGATCGGCCGCCTGCTGATGACCGACTGGGGCCTGCCGCCGGGCCTGGTGGCCGACGCCGCCGACCTCGACCGCGTGCTGGTGACCCCGGCCGCCGAGCTGGACCACGAGCGCGGCCGCCGCCTGGCGCTGGCCTACGCCTGTGCCCGATTGGGCGAGCGCATGGCCGCCGGCGACCTGCGCGACCTGGCGGTGTTCGACCTGCGCGCCGACGGCGACGTCGACCTCTTCCACCTGCGCGGCGCGCTGCACGCGCTGCCGCTGGCGCGGCTGCCGCAGGCGCTGCAGGCGCAGGACCTGGCAGCGGTGATGCAGCGCATGCAGCTCGCCAGCGGCGTGCTGGAGCGCGAGGGCGCGGCCGCCGTCTCGTAGCGCGCCGCGGCGCCCTGCCGCGCGCGGCGTGCTAGCCTGCGCACATGCTCAAGATCATCGTCCGCTGGCTGCTACTGGCCGCCGCGCTGCTGCTGGTGGCCCATCTCTACCCCGGCGTCAAGGTCTCCAGCTTCGGCGCCGCGATGGCCGCAGCCCTGGTGCTGGGCCTGCTGAACGCGCTGGTGCGGCCGCTGCTGGTGCTGCTGACGCTGCCGGTCACGCTGCTGACGCTGGGGCTGTTCCTCTTCGTCATCAACGCGCTGATGTTCTGGGCCGCGGCCTGGCTGCTGCAGGGGCTGGAGGTCGGCGGCTTCGCCGCGGCGCTGATCGGCTCGCTGCTGTACAGCGCCTGCGGCCTGGTGATCGACGTGGCGCTGGAGCGCATCTTCCGGCGCGGCTGATCCCTCACGCCGCCGGCGGCCGCCGCCGGTACATGCCCATGCCCAGCACGGTGGCCACCACGCGGCCGTGCTGGTTGACCAGTTCGTGCCGGCAGCGCAGCACGCCGCGATCGGGCTTGCTGCGCGAGGCCCGGCACTCCAGCACCTCGGTGCGCACACGCAGCGTGTCGCCGGGGCGCACCGGCTCCAGCCAGCGCACTTCGTCGACGCCCGGCGAGCCCATCGACGACTGGCGCGGGAGGAAGTGGTCGCACAGCAGCCGCATCAGCACCGCGGTCGTCATCCAGCCGCTGGCCACCAGGCCGCCGAAGTGCGAGGCGCGGCCAGCCTCCTCGTCCAGGTGGAAGGGCTGCGGGTCGTAGCGGCGCGCGAAGTCGACGATCTCCTCCCGGGTGACCGTGTAGGCGCCGAACTCGAAGCGCTCGCCGACGGCGAAGTCGTCGAACCAGCGCTGCTGCAAGGGGATGCTGCTCATGAAGATGCGTTCTGTTGGAAAGTGATCTCAGCTACCGCGCGCGCAGCGCCAGCGATTGCGTCGCGCGGCCGATCAGGCCCTGCTCGTCGTACAGCGCCGATTCGGCCAGCCCGCAGCCGTGGTCGCCCAGCAGGCTGCACGCCTGCAGGCAGATCCACTCGCCCTGCGGCCGGCGCAGCAGGTTGATCGTCAGGTCGCAGTTGACGAAGCTGTAGCGCTCGAAGTCCAGCGCCGCGCTGATGCCGTTGCCCGAATCGGCCGCCACCACCACGCGCTGGTAGGGGCTCGCCGCCTCGCCGGCCACCAGCGGGTGGCGCAGGCGGAACCACGCGGCGCAGGGGCCGGCGAAGAAGCGGCCTGCGGCCAGGCGGTTCTCGATCAGGTCGCCATAGCCGGTCTGGCGGCCGACAAAGGGCATGCGGCAGGCCTCGCTGTCGGCCACCGCGCGCGGCGCCGCCGGCAGCGGGTGGCCGGGCGTGCCGGCGGGCAGCGGCAATGCATCCTCGCGCTGCATCAGCGCGGTGTAGCGCGCCACCTCCTTGCCACCGGCCAGCAGCCGCGCCGAGTAGTGGCCGGCGTTGCGGCCGATGTAGTCGGCCGCCACCTCCACGCTGCAGTCGCCGATCGGCACCGGGCGCAGCAGGTTGCCGGTCAGCCGGCCCAGGTGCGTCAGGCCCTGCGGCGCGGCGGCGTGCTCGATCGCGCGGCACACCAGCGCCGACGGCGGGCCGGCGTGCTGGTGCTCGGGATGCCAGGGCCCGCGGGTCAGCGCGCTGGCGGTGAAGACATGGCCATCCAGGCTGCTGTAGGCCCAGGGAGGAGCGGCGGTCATCGTAGCGTGCGGCGGCAGTGGTTGAACCCCCGGGACTGTAAGCCCCGGGCCGCGCGCGCGTGTCGCCCAGGCGATTGCGGCAGCCGGCGCGGGCCCTAGCATGCCGCGCAAGACACTGACAAAGGAGAGCGGACGTGGACTTCTCGTATTCACCCAAGGTCGTGGCCTTGCAGCAGCGCGTGACGGCTTTCGTGCGCTCGCACGTGATCGACGCCGAACAGGCCTTCGACGACGAGGTGGCCGCACTGCGCGCCGCCGGCAACCCCTGGCAGCCGACGCAGACGATGGAGCGGCTGAAGGAACAGGCCCGCGCCGCCGGGCTGTGGAACCTGTTCCTGCCCGACAGCGAGCTCGGCGCCGGCCTCACCAACCTGGAATATGCGCCGCTGTGCGAGATCATGGGCCGCTGGCCCCTGAGCGCCGAGGCGATGAACTGCTCGGCCCCCGACACCGGCAACATGGAAGTGCTGGAGCGCTACGGCAGCGCCGAGCAGAAGGCGCGCTGGCTCGAGCCGCTGCTCGACGGCCGCATCCGCAGCGGCTTCGCGATGACCGAGCCGGCCGTGGCCTCGTCGGACGCGACCAACATCGAATGCCGCATCGAGCGCCAGGGCGGCGAGTACGTGATCAACGGCCGCAAGTGGTGGACCAGCGGCGCGATGGACCCGCGCTGCAAGATCCTGGTGCTGATGGGCAAGACCGACCCGCAGGCCGCGCCCTATCGCCAGCAGTCGATGATCCTGGTGCCGATGGACACGCCCGGCGTCAAGGTCGAGCGCGCGCTGACCGTCTTCGGCTACGACCACGCGCCGCACGGCCACGCCGAGGTCAGCTTCACCGACGTGCGCGTGAGCGCCGACAACCTGCTGCTGGGCGAGGGCCGCGGCTTCGAGATCGCCCAGGGCCGCCTGGGCCCGGGCCGCATCCACCACTGCATGCGGCTGATCGGCGCCGCCGAGCGCGCGCTGGAGCTGATGTGCCGCCGCGCGCTGTCGCGCAAGGCCTTCGGCCGCCTGCTGTCGGACCAGGGCGTGACGCGCGAGCGCATCGCCAACGCCCGCATCCTGATCGACCAGGCGCGCTTCCTCGTGCTCAACGCCGCCGACCGCATGGACAAGGTGGGCAACAAGCAGGCGAAGAAGGAGATCGCGATGATCAAGGTGGCCGCGCCCAACATGGCCTGCCAGGTGATCGACTGGGCGCTGCAGATGCACGGCGGCGCCGGCGTCAGCCAGGACACGCCGCTGGCCCACCTGTATGCCCAGGCCCGCACCATCCGCTTCGCCGACGGGCCCGACGAGGTGCACCGCAACCAGATCGGCAAGCTGGAACTCGAGGCCTATCTGCAGCGAGGGTAGGCCCGCCATGACCCTGCCCCTCGACGCCCTGCACGGCCTGCGCGTGCTGGAACTGGGCCAGCTGATCGCCGGGCCCTTCGCCGGCAAGACGCTGGCCGACTTCGGCGCCGACGTGATCAAGATCGAGCCGCTGGACGGCGGCGACCCGCTGCGCACCTGGCGGCTGCTGCGCGAGGGCACCTCGGTGTGGTGGGAGGTGCAGTCGCGCAACAAGCGCAGCGTGGCGCTGGACCTGCGCGCTGCCTCCGGCCAGTCCGCGGTGCGCGCGCTGGCGGCCGAGGCCGACGTGCTGATCGAGAACTTCAAGCCCGGCACGCTGGAGGCCTGGGGCCTGGGCTGGGACGCGCTGCACGCGCTGAACCCGCGGCTCGTCATGCTGCGCATCTCGGGCTTCGGACAGACCGGGCCCTATGCCGGCAAGCCCGGCTTCGGCGTGCTGGGCGAGGCGATGGGCGGCCTGCGCCACCTCAGCGCCGAGCCCGGCCGCGTGCCGGTGCGCGTGGGCGTCAGCATCGGCGACACGCTGGCCGCGCTGCACGGCGTGATCGGCGTGCTGCTGGCGCTGCGCCACCGCGACGTGAACGGCGGCCAGGGCCAGGTGATCGACGTCGCCCTCTACGAAAGCGTGTTCAACGTGATGGAGAGCCTGCTGCCCGAGTACGACGCCTTCGGCGCGGTGCGCGGCGCGGCCGGCAGCGCGCTGCCGGGCATCGCGCCCAGCAATGCCTATGCCTGCGCCGGCGGCGCCTACGTGCTGGTGGCGGGCAACGGCGACAGCATCTTCCGCCGCCTGATGCAGGCCATCGGCCGCGACGACCTGGCCGCCGACCCGGGCCTGGCGCGCAACGACGGCCGCGTCGCGCGCGTGGCCGAGATCGACGCCGCGATCGGCGCCTGGACCGCGCCGCGCGCGATCGGCGAGGTGATCCGCGTGCTGGAAGCCGCCGGCGTGCCGGTGGGCCGCATCTACACCGTGGCCGACATCGCCGCCGACCCGCAGTACCAGGCGCGCGGCATGATCGTGCAGACGCACGACGCGGACGGCCGTCCGCTCAAGGTGCCCGGCATCGTGCCCAAGCTGGCCGCCACGCCGGGCCGCCTGCGCACGCCGGCGCCGCGGCTGGGGCAGCACAACGCCGGCGTGCTGGGCGCGGCGGGCTGGCCGGCGGCGGCCAACGACGAAAGCTGAAGGCGCTCGCGTTCGCGTTCAGATCGTCGCCCCGCCGTCCACCACCAGCGCCTGCCCGGTCATGAAGCTCGACGCGGCGCTCGCCAGGTAGACCGCAGCGCCGGCGATCTCGCCGGCCTCGCCGATGCGGCGCAGCGGCACGTTGGCGGTGGCGCGCTGCAGCGTCTCGGGGTTCTCCCAAAGCGCGCGCGCGAAGTCGGTGCGGATCAGCCCCGGCGCGATGCAGTTGACGCGCACGCCCTGCGGTCCGTACTCGTGCGCCAGGTTGCGCGCCAGTTGCAGGTCGGCCGCCTTGCTGATGCAGTAGGCGCCGATCGTCGCGCTGCCGCGCAGGCCGCCGATCGACGAGACGATGATGATCGAGCCGCTGCGCCGCTGCAGCATCTGCGGCGCGCACAACTGCACCAGCCAGTGGTTGCTGACGATGTTGTTGTCCAGGATTTTGCGGAACTGCTCGTCGGCGATGCCGGCCTGCGGCCCGTAGTAGGGGTTGCTGGCCGCGTTGCACACCAGCGTGTCGATGCGGCCGAACTGCGCCATCGTGCGCGCCACCAGCGCCTGCAGCGCCTCTTTCGACGAGATGCTGGCCGCCACCGCGATCGCCCGGCCGGTGCCGTGGCGCGCGTTGATCGCCGCGGCCACCTCGTCGCAGGCCGGCTGCTTGCGCGACGAGATCACCACCTGCGCGCCGTGCTCGGCCAGGCGCTCGGCAATCGCGCGGCCGATGCCGCGCGACGAGCCGGTGACCACGGCGACGGTGCCGCTCAGATCGAACAAGGACATGGCGCGCGCTCCTGCGGATGGACGAACGGGGGCCGCCAACATAGCGCCGCGGCGGCCGGCGGACAAGATTTCCGCATCTTCACCGCGGCGACAATGCCGCGATGAGCCACCCGCCGGCCGTCCCGCTGCCCGACTTCCACGCCCTGCCCGACCTGATCGCCGGCCACGCCCGCCAGCGCCCGCAGGCCGCCGCGCTGGTCTGCGGCGACCGGCGCCTGAGCTACGCCGAACTGGACGCGCTGATGGACCGCGTGGCCGCCGCCCTGCAGCGCGACGGCTGCCGGCCCGGCGACGGCATCGCGATCTGCGCGCTGGCCGGCAACGCCTATCTCGCGGTGTTCCTGGGCGCGCTGCGCGCCGGGCTGGCGGTGGCGCCGCTGGCGCCGGGCGGCACGCCGGCGCAGATCGCCGGCATGGCGGCCGACGCCGGCGCGCGGCACCTGTTCGTCGACGCCGGCAGCGACGCGGCGCTGCCGTCGGACGCCGCCGGCGCCGCCCGGCAGCGCATCCGGCTCGACGCGCTGGAGGACTGGCTGGCCCCTGCCGGCACGCGGCCGCAGCCGGTGGCGCTGCAGCCCGAGTGGCCGTTCAACATCATCTACTCGTCGGGCACCACGGGCACGCCCAAAGGCATCGTGCAATCGCACGCGATGCGCTGGGCCCAGGTGCGGCGGGCCGAGGCCGGCGGCTACGGCGCCGACACGGTGACGCTGATCGCCACGCCGCTGTACAGCAACACCACGCTGGTGGTCGTCGTGCCCACGCTGGCGCGCGGCGGCGCGCTGGTGCTGATGCCCAAGTTCGAGACCGAGGCCTATCTGCAGCTGGCCGAGCAGCACCGCGCCACGCACACCATGCTGGTGCCGGTGCAGTACCAACGCTTGATGCAATTCGACGGCTTCGACCGCCACGACCTCTCCAGCTTCCGCTTCAAGGCCTGCACCAGCGCGCCGTTCCGCGCCGAGCTGAAGGCCGAGCTGCTGCGCCGCTGGCCCGGCGCGCTGACCGAGTACTACGGCATGACCGAGGGCGGCGGAAGCTGCATCCTCTACTGCCACCTGCACCCGCACAAGCTGCACACCGTGGGCCAGCCGGCCGAGCACCACGACATCCGGCTGATCGACGAGCAAGGGCGCGAACTGCCGCGCGGCCCCGGCAGCGTGGGCGAGATCGTCGGCCGCAGCCCGGCGATGATGAGCGGCTACCGCAACCAGCCCGAGCAGACGCGGCAGGCCGAATGGCGCGACGCCGAAGGCCGGCGCTTCATCCGCACCGGCGACGTCGGCCGCTTCGACGAGGACGGCTTCCTGATCCTGATGGACCGCCGCAAGGACCTGATCATCAGCGGCGGCTTCAACATCTACCCCAGCGACCTGGAAGCCGAATTGCGCGTACACCCGGCGGTGGCCGACGCGGCGGTGGTCGGCGTGCCCAGCACGCAATGGGGCGAGACGCCGGTGGCCTTCGTCGTGCGCCGTGCGGGCGACCGCACCTCGGCCGGCGAGCTGCGCCGATGGCTCGACGGCCGCGTCGGCAAGACCCAGCGCCTGGCCGACCTGCGCTTCGTCGACGAGCTGCCGCGCAGCGCGATCGGCAAGGTGCTCAAGCGCGAGCTGCGCGAGGGCTACCGGCCGCCGCGGCCGATTTGAGCGCCCCCAGGCCCGGGCTGCGCCCAGCCCGTCCCCCGCGGGGGACTAAGGTGCCCGGCAAAGCCGGATCACCTTAAGAGGCGCAGCGCTGCGGCTAGCATCGCAAGGTCGCTGCGCCGCAGCCTTTCTTCTCTCTACGCCTTCATCAGGAGCCGCCTGCCATGAGCAGCACCCGCTACGAGCGCCAGGGCCGCGTCGCCGTCATCACGCTGGCCAACCCGCCGATCAACGGCATCAGCGCCGCCTTGCGCAGCAGCCTGGTCGACCATCTGGACCAGGCGCTGGCCGATCCCGCGGTGCAGGCCGTGGTGGTCGCCGGCAGCGAGCGCGCCTTCTCCGGCGGCGCCGACGTCAAGGAGTTCGGCTCGCCGCTGGCGCTGCGCGAGCCGCGGCTGCCGGCGGTGATCGCGGCGCTGGAGTCGGCTCCGAAGCCGGTGGTCGCGGCGGTCGCCGGCGTCTGCATGGGCGGCGGGCTGGAACTGGCGCTGGGCGCGCACTACCGCGTGCTGAAAGCCGACGCGCAGGTGGCGCTGCCCGAGGTCAAGCTGGGCCTGCTGCCCGGCGCCGGCGGCACGCAGCGGCTGCCGCGCGCGATCGGGCTGGAAGCGGCGCTGAACATGATCGTCTCCGGGTCGACCGTGCCCGGTGCCAGGTTCAAGGGCACCGCGCTGGCCGACGAGGTGGTCGACGGCGACCCGCTGCCCGCGGCCGTCGCGCTGGCCGAGCGCGTGGTCGACCAGAAGCTGCCGCTCAAGCGCCTGCGCGACCTGAAGATCCAGGAGCCGCAGGCCGAGGCCTTCCTGCAGTTCGCACGCAACTCGGTGGCGGCCGCGTCCAAGCATTTCCCGGCGCCGCTGAAGTGCGTCGAAGCGGTGAGCCTGGCCGTGAGCAAGCCCTTCGACGAAGGCCTGCGGCTGGAACGCGAGATGTTCCTCGCGCTGATGAACACGCCCGAGTCGCGCGCGCTGCGCCACGTCTTCAACGCCGAGCGCGCCGCCGCCAAGCTGCCCGACGTGCCCGAGGGCACGCCGCTGCGCCCCATCGCCAAGGTCGGCGTGATCGGTGCCGGCACCATGGGCGGCGGCATCACGATGAACTTCCTCAACGCCGGCATCCCGGTCGTGCTGCTGGAGATGAAGCAGGAGGCGCTGGACAAGGGCCTGGCGACGATCCGCCGCAACTACGACAACAGCGCCAAGAAGGGCAAGCTGAAAGCCGAGCAGGTGGAGCAGCGCATGGCGCTGGTCACGCCGACGCTGAGCTACGACGCCTTCCACGACGCCGACCTCGTGATCGAGGCCGTGTTCGAGAACATGGACGTCAAGCAGCAGGTCTTCAAGACGCTGGACGAGGTGTGCAAGCCCGGCGCCATCCTGGCCTCCAACACCTCGTACCTGAACCTCGACGCGATCGCCGCGACGACCCGGCGCCCGCAGGACGTGATCGGCCTGCACTTCTTCAGCCCCGCCAACGTGATGAAGCTGCTGGAGGTGGTGCGCGGCGCCAGGACCGCGCCCGACGTGCTGGCCACCTGCATGGCGCTGGCGCGCAGGATCCGGAAGGTGGCGGTGGTCTCGGGCGTCTGCGACGGCTTCATCGGCAACCGCATGCTGGCGCGCTACCGCGCCGCGGCGGAGGGGCTGATCGACGCCGGCGCGCTGCCGCAGCAGATCGACGGCGCGCTGCAGGCCTTCGGCATGGCGATGGGCCCGTTCCGCGTGGGCGACCTCGCGGGCCTGGACATCGGCTGGGCCACGCGCAAGCGGCGCGCGGCGGAAGCCGGCGTGCCGATGACGCCGACGGTGGCCGACAAGCTGTGCGAGGCCGGCCGCTTCGGCCAGAAGACCGGCGCCGGCTGGTACCGCTACGAGCCCGGCGTGCGCGGGCCCGTCCCCGACCCGCTGACCGAAGGCCTGATCGAGCAGTTCCGGCGCGACCGGGGCCTCACGCCGCGCCGGGTGGACGACGCCGAGGTGGTCGAGCGCTGCATCTACGCGCTGGTCAACGAAGGCGCGCGCATCCTGGCCGAAGGCATCGCGGCGCGCGCCTCGGACATCGACGTCGTCTATCTCAACGGCTATGGCTTCCCGCAGCACCGCGGCGGGCCCATGCTGTACGCCGACACCGTGGGCCTGCCCGGCGTGGTGCGCGCGCTGCGCCGCTTTGCGGCCGAGCCGGGGGCCGACGCCTCCTGGCAGCCGGCGCCGCTGCTGGTGCAACTGGCCGCCGACGGCAGGACCTTCAACTGAACGGCGGCGATGGCCTTCGAGGACTTCACCGGCACCAAGCCCGTCGCCGCCCGGCACGCCTTCGACGAGGCGGCGCTGCTGCGCTATCTGCGCTCCCGCATTCCCGGCTTCGGCAGCCGGCTGCAGGTGGAGCAGTTCAAGGGCGGGCAGTCCAACCCCACCTTCCGGCTGACCGCCGACAGCGGCCGTTATGTGCTGCGCCGCAAGCCGCCGGGCGAGCTGCTGCCCTCGGCGCACGCGGTGGACCGCGAGTTCCGCGTCATCAGCGCGCTGGCCGACACCCCCGTGCCGGTGGCGCGCGCCCACCTGCTGTGCGAGGATCCGTCGGTCATCGGCAGCATGTTCTACGTGATGGACTGCGTCGACGGCCGCGTGCTGTGGGACCCGGCGCTGCCCGGCATGACGCCCGAACAGCGCGGCGCCCACCACGACGAGGTGGGCCGCGTGATCGCCGAGCTGCACAAGCTCGATCCGCAGGCCTTGGGCCTGGGCGACTACGGCAGGCCCGGCAGCTACATCGCGCGCCAGGTGGCGCGCTGGACCCAGCAGTACCGCGCCGCCGAGACCGAGCCCATCCCGGCGATGGAGGCGCTGATCGAGTGGCTGCCCGCGCGCATCCCACCCGGCGACGAGGTGGCCATCGTGCACGGCGACTACCGCTTCGACAACGTGATCTTCCACCCGACCGAGCCGCGCATCCTGGCGGTGCTGGACTGGGAACTGTCGACGCTGGGCCATCCGCTGGTGGACTTCGCCTACCACTGCATGACCTGGCACATGGACGCCGGCGCCGCCAGCCGCGGCCTGGCCGGGCTGGACCTGGCGCCGCTGGGCATCCCCGACGAGGCCGCCTACCTGCAGCGTTATCTGGAGCGCACCGGCCGCCGCAAGGCGGTCAGCGCCGAGGACTGGCGCTACTACCTGGTCTTCAACATGTTCCGCCTGGCCGGCATCCTGCAGGGCATCATGAAGCGCGCGCTGCAAGGCAATGCCTCGAGCGAGCGGGCGCTGCAGGCCGGCCGCCGCGCCAGGCCGCTGGCCGAGCAGGCCTGGGCGCTGGCGCAGGCGGCCTGACGAACCCGGCGGCTGCCGCTCTGAAGGTGATCCGGCTCTGCCGGGCACCTGAAACCCCCGCGGGGGGCTGAGCCCGGACGAAGAACAGTCCGCTGCGGACTGTTCTTCGCCTGGCGAAGGCCATCGGGCTTGCAAGCCCGATGGCGGGCTGGGCGCAGCCCGGCCCTGGGGGCGCTCAAAGTGCGGCGGCGTCCTTGCGGACGGCGGGCTTCCTGCCCACGGGCTTGCGCGGCGCCTGCTTGACGCCCGTCAGCCCGGCGGTCAGCACCTTGGCGGCGGCGCGCTTGGCCTTGGTGGCGGCCGCTGCGTAGGCTGCTTCAGCCTCCTGGCGCATGGCGACGGCCCTTTCCAGCGCGGCCTGGTAGCGCTCGGCGGAATACGTGTTCTCGGTGCCGATGTAGACCGAGCTGCAGCGCGGCGCCTGCCCGTACTGCGGCAGCAGCACCGAGAAGCTGCAGCTGCGCACCCGGGCGCCGGCGCGCGAGCGCACGATGGGCCCCGAGATGCCCACCGGCAACTGGCTGGCCTTGTTCTCGCTGGGCCGCTTCTGCAGCAGCGTGGGCGCCGGGCTCCTGGCGATGCGGCGCGCCAGCTCGAGTTGCGCCGCCTCCAGCGAGGCCTTGGCGCCGCTGCCGTCCTGCGTGTGGTCGGAGAACAGCTTGGTACCCGCATAGCGCACCTGCCAGCCGTGCGTGGCCCGGGTGTCGATGCGCTGGATGCCCTGCGGTACCTTGAACTTCTTGCCGTTGAAGATGATGACGTCGCGGAACTTCATGGGTATGTGTGTTGAGTCGATCGGCCTCCCCGAGACTCGCGCGTGCCTTGTCCAAAGAACTTCAGCCGCCCCGGCCGTCATTCCCGGCGGTCCACGTCGCCGCGCGATTATGGAGCCAATGCGTCAAGGATAGAGCCCGCGAATGCGAGCGAACAGCCGCGTCATCCCCAACAGGGCCGAAACGTGTGGCGTCGGCACGCCGCAGCGCTGCCCCAGCTCGTGCACCGCGCCGACGATGGCATCCAGCTCGATCGGGCGCCCGGCATCCACGTCCTGCAGCATCGAGGTGCGGAAGGCGCCCAGCCGGGCGGTGACGAGGTGGCGGTCTTCCGGCGTCTGCTCGATCGTGCAGCCGATGCGGCTGCCGATGGCCGCGGCCTCGCGCATCGCCGCCGAGCAGAAGGCGCGCAGCTCGGGGTCGGCCAGGATGCGGTCGATGGTGGCGCCGGTGATCGCGCTCACCGGGTTCATCGTCAGGTTGCCCCACAGCTTGTACCAGATGTCATAACGCACGTTCTCGCTGTGCGTGACCTCGAAGCCGGCGGCGGCCAGCAGATCGGCCACGCCCTGGACGCGCGCGCTGCGCCCGCCGCGCGGCTCGCCGACGATCAGCCCCTGGCCGCGCTGGTGCTGCACCAGGCCCGGCTCGGCCACCGAGGTGCTGGCGTGCACGACGCAGCCGATCACCTGCCCGAAGGGCAGCGAAGCGGCGATGCCGCCGCCGGGGTCGACGCTGGCCAGCGGCGCGTCGCCCACGCCCGGCAGCCCTTGCACGAACCACCACGGCACGCCGTTCATCGCCGGCAGCAGCAGCGTCCGCGCGCCGATCAGCGGCTTGAGCGTGGGCGCCAGCGCCGGCAGCGACTGGCCCTTGACCGCGATGACCACCAGGTCCTGCACGCCCAGTTCGGCGGCCTGGGCCGCGGCCTGCAGCGGCGCCTGCAGTTCCTGGCCGTCGATGCGCAGCCGCCAGCCCCGCGTCTGCAAGGCCCGCAGCGTGGCGCCGCGCGCCAGCGCCGAGACCCGGGCCCGGCCGCCCAGCGCCAGCCGGCAGCCGATGAAGCCGCCGACGGCGCCGGCACCCACGATGCACACCTTCATCGAGATCGCTCCGCGGCCGCGGCGAGGGGGCAGCCGGCGGCGGCGAGTCTCGCACGCAAGGGCTTGCGCGCGCCGCGCCGGCCCGGCCAAACGGCCGGCCGCCGCGGTCTTCCGCCAGGCCCCGCGATCGGGTGCTTCCCCCAAGGGAGCGAGAATCATTGCGGGTATAGTGCGCCACTTTCCGGCGTCAAGCCGCAGTCGCTCACGAGGGGACTGAACAAATCGAAGCGATGCAGGCCACCGACGCGGCAGCTTGGCATCAGGAGGACTCTGCACCGTGGATTTCGCCCAGCAACAACGCAAACCGGGCAGGCACGTGGTGGGCATCGGCATCGTGCTCGCCATGCACCTGCTGCTCGGTTGGGCGCTGGTCACCGGGCTCGCGCAGCGCATGGTCGAGGTGATCAAGGCGCCGATCGAGACCAAGATCATCGAGGAGGTCAAGCCGCCTCCGCCGCCGCCGCCCGAGAACCTGCCGCCGCCGCCGAAATTTGCGCCGCCGCCGCCGTCCTTCGTGCCGCCGCCCGAGGTCAACGTCAACCCGCCGCCCACGCCGGCGCCGGTGATCACCACCACCACGGTGGCGCCGCCGCCGGCCCCGGTCACCATCGCGCCGCCGCCCGCCCCGGTGCCGCCGGCCCCGCCGCCGCCCCCGGCGCCGGCGCCGCGCCTGGCGGCCAAGCCGACCATCGTCAACTTCAAGGACTGCGCCCCGCAGTCCGACGACTATCCCGCGGCCGCCCGCCGCGCCGAGGCCACCGGCGAGACGCACGTGCGCATCACGGTCGGCGTCGACGGCAAGGTCAGCGGCGTCGACGTGATCAAGTCTGCAGGCCCATCGCGCGAGCACAAGATGCTGGACCGCCTGCTGGTCACCAAGATCAAGGAAGCGTGCACCGCACGGCCGGGTTCCGACGAACAGGGCAGACCTGTGGGCGGCACCTTCGATGTGGTCTACGTCTTCAAGCTCGAGTAGTCCCCGCGCCCATTCCCGGCATCCCGGCGCCCGCCGCCGCCCCTTCTTCGCCCTGGTCCCACAGCGCACCCGCTCACCAGCGCTGCTCTCACGGAGTCAACATGTTCCTGTCCAAAGCTCTTCGCACCTCGATCGGCGCCTCCCTGATCGCTGCCGCCGGCCTGCTGGGCCTCGCCCCCGGCCTGGCCTCGGCGCAGGCCCCTGCCGCCGACGCCGCCTCGGCCGCCGCGCCCGCGCCGGCCCCTGCCCCGGCCCCGGCCGCCGCGCCCAAGGACGCCGCGGTCAGCGAGGAAGCCGTCGACAACCCCTACGGCCTGAAGGCGCTGTGGAACCAGGGCGACTTCGTCGCCAAGGGCACGCTGATCATCATGCTGATCATGTCGATGGGCAGCTGGTACATCATCTTCACCAAGCTGTTCGAGCAGCGCGCGATGCTCAAGAGCGCCGAGAGCTCGGCCGACACCTTCTGGAAGGCCAGCACGGTCAAGGCCGGCGTCAACGCGCTGGACGAAGGCTCGGCCTTCCGCTACATCGCCGAGGCCGGCATCAAGGCCAGCGAGCACCACGAAGGCACGATGGTCGAGCAGATCGACAAGCTCACCTGGGTGGGCATGAGCGTCGACCGCGCCGCCGGCAGCATCCAGAGCCGCCTGACCGACGGCCTGGCCTTCCTGGCCACCGTGGGTTCCACCGCGCCTTTCGTGGGCCTGTTCGGCACCGTCTGGGGCATCTACAACGCGCTGGTCAAGATCGGCATCAGCGGCCAGGCCTCGATCGACAAGGTGGCCGGCCCGGTGGGCGAGGCGCTGATCATGACCGCCATCGGCCTGGCCGTCGCGGTGCCTGCGGTGATGGGCTACAACTGGCTCATCCGCCGCAACAAGGCCGTGATGGACCGCGTGAAGGCCTTCAGCGGCGACCTGCACAACGTGCTGATCGCGGGCAAGCGCTGAAACCCTCCTCCGTCCGAGGAGCAAGCACATGGCCATGAACGTAGGGTCGCCCGACGCGGGCGACGGCGAAGAGCAGCTCAACAACACCATCAACACCACGCCGCTGGTGGACGTGATGCTGGTGCTGCTGATCATCTTCCTGATCACCATCCCGGTGGTGACGCAGACGATCAAGCTCGAGCTGCCCAAGGAGCGCAACGTCCCGACGCAGACCAAGCCCGAGAACATCGTGATCGCGGTCAACCGCGACGGCGAGGTCTACTGGGGCCTGGAGCGCATGCCCGACAATGAGGCGCTGGTCAACCGGCTGAAGGCCGAGGCCGTCAAGGAGCCGCAGCCCGAGGTGCACATCCGCGGCGACAACGAGGTGCGCTACGAGTCGGTGGGCCGCGTCGTGGTGGCCTGCCAGCGGGCCGGCATCTTCAAGGTCGGCTTCATCACCGAGCCGCCGGCCGGCATGGCCGCGCGCGCCAACTGAGGACCCTCAACCATGGCCATGAATGTCGGCTCCGGAGGGGGCGACGAAGCGGGCGACGTGATGGTGGACATCAACACCACGCCGCTGATCGACGTGATGCTGGTGCTGCTGATCATGTTCATCATCACGATCCCGATCCAGACCCACGCGGTCAAGATGAACATGCCGGTGCCCAACAACGCCGCGCCGCCGCCCAAGCCGCCCACCATCATCCGCATCGACCTCGACTTCGACGGCACCATCGGCTGGAACGGCGAGGTCATCGCCACCCGCGGCGAGCTGGAGGAGCGGCTGCGCCAGGTGGCCGCCGAGCCCGACCAGCCCGAGGTGCACCTGCGCCCCAACAAGCTGGTGACCTACAAGTACGTGGCGATGGTGATGGCCTCGGCGCAGCGCCTGGGCGTCACCAAGATCGGCATCGTGGGGAACGAACAGTTCCTGAACTGACCCAAGCACGCATCCCCATCGGGGATCGGCCACCGCCGCGGCCGGTCCCCGTTTTTGCATTCAACCGCCGCGCAAAGGACCTCGAGCGATGATGAACACCACGCTGCGTGCCCTCACCCTCTCCCTCGTCGCCGCGGCCTGCATCGGCAGCGTGCAGGCGCAAGGCCTGCGCGCCGAGGTCGGCAAGCCGCTGCAGCAGGCCGGCGAGCTGCTCAGGCAAGGCAAGGCGCGCGAGGCGCTGGCCAAGGTGCGCGAGGCCGACGCCGTGGGCGGCAAGACCGCGGCCGAGCAGCTCACGATCGACCGCATGAAGGCCGCCGCCGCGCAGCGCGCCGGCGACACCGCCACCGCGATCCAGGCGCTGGAAGGCATCGCCGCCAGGAGCGGCGGCGCCGAGCTGGGCCAGGTGGCCGAGCAGCTCGCCTCGGCCTACGCGCAGCAGCGCAACAACGGCAAGGCCGCCGAGTGGATGAACAAGGCGATCGCCGCCGGCAACAACGGCCCCACGATCAAGCAGCTGCAGGCCTACCTGCAAGGCGCCAGCGGCGACTACGGCGCGATCGCGCGCGACGCGGCCGCCGCCGTCAACGCCGCCGAAGCGGCCGGCCGCCGGCCCGACGAAGGCGAGCTGCTGCGCCTGGCCGACGCCCAGCAGCGCACCGGCAACAACGCCGGCTACAGCAACACGCTGGAGAAGCTGCTCACCTACTACCCGAAGAAGGACTACTGGAACGCCCACCTCGCGCGGCTGCCGCGCAAGCCCGGCTTCGGCGACCGCTTCGCGCTGGACGTGATGCGGCTGCGCCTGGCCAGCGGCACGCTGGCCAAGACCGAGGACTTCATGGAGATGGCCCAGCTCGCGCTGCAGGCCGGGCTGCCGGCCGAGGGCCTGCGCATCGTCGAGCAGGGCTACAAGGCCGGGCTGCTGGGCACCGGCGCCGAAGCGGCGCGCCACCAGCGGCTGAAGGACCTGGCCGCCAAGCAGCTGGCCGAGCAGAAGAACGCGATCGCCGGCCAGGCCAATGACGCCGGCAACGAGAAGGACGGCAACGAGCTGGTGCGCGTCGGCTACGCCTACGTCAGCCTGGGCGAGGTCGACAAGGGCATTCCGCTGATCGAGAAAGGCATCGCCAAGGGCGGCCTCAAGCGCCCTGAGGACGCCAAGCTGCGCCTGGGCATGGCGCAGCTGCAGTCGCCCAGGCTCAAGACGAAGGCCGTGCAGACGCTGCGCAGCGTGGGCGGCAACGACGGCGCCGCCGACATCGCCCGGCTCTGGATCGTTGCCGGACGCGAGTGACCCCGCGGTGACCGCGCCCGCCTGGCTGCAGCATGTGGGCGGTGGCGTACACGCCATCGACACCGGCTTCCAGCGCGACGCCTTCGACGCCGCCTACCTGATCGTGCGCGGCGGCCGCGCGGCCTACGTCGACACCGGCACCAACTTCGCGCTGCCCCGCCTGCTGGGCGCGCTGGATGCGCTGGGGCTGCAGCGCGAGGCCGTCGACTGGGTGATCCCCACCCACGTGCACCTGGACCATGCCGGCGGCGTCGGCGCGCTGGTGCGCGAGCTGCCGCGCGCGCAGGTGCTGGTGCACCCGCGGGGCCTGCGCCACCTGGTCGACCCCAGCGCCTTGTACGAAGGCGCGCTGGCGGTCTACGGCCCCGAGGAGATGGCGCGCGCCTACGGCGAGCTGATCCCGGTGCCCGCCGGGCGGGCGCAGCCGTCGTCCGACGGCATGACGCTCGAATGGGGCGGATCGACGCTGCGCCTGATCGACACGCCGGGCCACGCGCGCCACCATCACTGCATCTGGGACGAAGCCACGCGCGGCTGGTTCACCGGCGATACCTTCGGCATCGCCTACCCCGAGCTGGCGGGCCCGCGGGGGCGCTGGATCTTCCCGACTTCCACGCCGGTGCAGTTCGAGCCCGAGGCGCTGCGCCAGTCGGTGCGCAAGCTGCTGGCGGCCGAGCCGCGCTGCATGTACTTGACGCACTTCGGCCGCGTCGACGGCGTGCCGCGGCTGGCCGCGCTGCAAATGGCCCTGCTCGACCGCGTGGTGCAGATCGGCCTGGCCGGCCGCCACGCGAGCGACCGCCACCAGCGCTTCAAGCGCGAGCTGCTGGCGCTGTACCTCGAAAGCCTGGCCGCCGAGGGCTGCACGCTCGGGCCCGAGGTGGCGGCCGAGCTGCTGGCGGTGGACCTGGAGCTCAACGCCCAGGGTATGGCCGCCTGGCTGGACCGCGAGGCACGGCCCAAGGCCTGAGCCGGCGCACCGGCGGCGGCCGCGGCCTCCAGTCACGGTCCGCCGGCATCGCCGACCCCAGCAGCGGCCCGCCACCGGCCTCACGCGCCGCAGCAGCCGGCGCCGGCTGCGCCGCCGGCTTCTTCTCGCGCACCAGGTAGCTGTAGAGCACCGGCACCACCACCAGCGTCAGCAGCGTCGAGGTGATCACGCCGCCGATGATCGCGCGGCCCATCGGCGCCTGGATCTCGCCGCCGTCGTTCAGTGCCAGCGCCAGCGGCAGCATGCCGAAGACCATCGCCGCCGTGGTCATCACGATGGGCCGCATGCGGATCAGGCCGGCCTGCAGCAGCGCGTCGGGCACGCTGGCGCCGGCCTTGCGCGCGTGGTTGGCGAAGTCCACCAGCAGGATCGCGTTCTTGGTCACCAGCCCCATCAGCATCACCAGCCCGATCATGCTGAAGACGTTGAGCGTGCTGCGCCAGAACAGCAGCGCCAGCATCACGCCGATCAGCGCCAGCGGCAGGCTGGCCATGATCGCGATGGGCTGCAGGAAGCTGCCGAACTGGCTGGCCAGCACGATGTAGATGAAGATCACCGCCAGCGCCATCGCCGCCAGCAGGCCGCCGAAGGCTTCGGCCTGCTGCTGCATCTGGCCGCCGATGTCGAAGCTGTAGCCCGGCGGCAGGTTGGTCTCCTTGATCAGCTTCTGCACGTCGTTGCCGACGTCGCCGGCGCTGCGGTCCTTGACGCCGGCGAACACCGCCTCGCGCCGCTGCAGGTTCTGGCGGCGGATGATCTCGGGGTTGAACACCGGCGTGATGTCGGCCACCGAGTCCAGCGCGATCGGCGTGCCGTCCTTCGCAAAGGCCACCGGCAGGCCGCGCAGCTGCTCCAGCCGCTCGCGCTGGGCCTGGTTCAGGCGCAGCACCACCTCCACCTGGTCGCCGTCGGGCGTGGTCCAGTAAGTGGCGATCTCGCCGTTGACGTAGGCGCGCAGGCTGGACGCGAGCTGCGGCGCGGTCAGCCCCAGCTCGCGCACCGCGGCGTTCTTCAGGCGCACCGCGTAGGCCGGCAGCCCCGGCTTGACCGAGCTCTCGACGTCGACCGCGCCGGGGATCTTCCTGACCTTCTCGGCAAACTCGTCGGCCACGCGCGCCAGGCCCTCGGGGTCGCTGCCCAGGATGGCGACGTAGATCGGGCGCTCGAAGCCCAGCGAGGCATCGGTGCCGGGCACCTTGGCGATCGCTTCGCGGATCGCGTCTTCCACCTGCTTCTGGCTGCGCGTGCGCTCGCTGCGGGGCTTGAGCACGATGTTCAGCCAGGCCTGGTTGCGCTGGCCGGCGCCGCCCACCCAGGTGGAGATGGTCTGCACCTCGGGCATCGCCAGCACCAGTTCTTCGATCTGCTGCACCTTGGCGCTGGTGCGCTCCAGGCTGGCTCCCACCGGCATGCGCAGCTGGAGCTGGGTGTAGCTCTGGTCGGTCTGCGGCACGAATTCGCCGCCCACTAGGCCGCCCAGGCCCAGCGCGACAACGAAGCTGCCGACGCCCACCGCCATCACCAGGCCGCGCGGCGTGATGGTCGCCCAGCGCCAGCGGCGCGGGCTGGCCTTGTCGCGGCTGCCGTCGGCCTTGAAGCCGTGGCCGTAGGCCGGCAGCGGCGGCAGCAGCACACGGTAGCGCCGGCCGCTGAAGGCCCAGCGGATCAGCCGCTCGTAGACGGCATGCGCCACGTCCAGCATGCGGTCGGTGGCGCGGATCGCGTGGCCGATGCCCCACAGGTGCTTCAGCCGCGCCGACGGCGGGTCCTTCCAGACGCTGGACAGCATCGGGTCGAGCGTGAAGCTGACGAACAGACTGACCAGCACCGCCACCACCACGGTGATGCCGAAGGGGTAGAAGAACTTGCCGATGATGCCGCCCATGAAGGCCACCGGCGCGAACACCGCGACGATCGCGAACGTGGTGGCCATCACCGCGAGGCCGATCTCCTCGGTGCCTTCGCGCGCGGCGCTGACGTGGTCCTTGCCCATGCCGACGTGGCGCACGATGTTCTCGCGCACGACGATGGCGTCGTCGATCAGCAGCCCGATGCACAGGCTCAGCGCCATCATCGTCATGAAGTTCAGCGTGAAGCCGAAGGCGTAGACGGCGATGAAGCTGGAGATCACCGCGATCGGCAGCGTCAGCCCGGTGATGATGGTGCTGCGCCAGCTGTGCAGGAACAGGAAGACGATGGCCACCGTCAGCAGCGCGCCTTCCACCAGCGTGTGCTCCAGGCCCTTGAGCGAGCCGCGCACCCAGTCGCTGCTGGCGTAGATCAGGCGCAGCTCCACGTCGGGCGGCAGCTGCTTGCGCACGTCGTCCATCGCGGCCTTCACCGCGTCGCCGGCGACGACGATGTTGACGTCCTGCTGCTTGAAGACGTTGAAGACGATCGCGCGCTGGCCGTTGACGCGGGCCAGCGAGTCGGGCTCCTTCTCGCGCTCGACCAGCGTGCCGAGGTCGGCCAGCGTCAGCGCCAGGTTGCCGCGGCGCGCGACGACGATCTGCTCGAACTGCCGCGGGTCGCGCACCCGGCCTTCCACGCGCAGCAGCGCGTCGCGCACCGGGTCGGTCAGCAGGCCCACCGGCTGGTCGGCGTTGGCGTCCTTCAGCGCCGCGGCGATCTCGGCCGGCGTCACGCCGTAGGCGCGCAGGCGCTGCGGGTCGAGGTCGATGCGCACCTCGCGCACCGTGAGGCCGCTGATCTCCACCCGCGCCACGCCCTCGGCGCGCTGCAGCCGCTTGCCGACGAGCTGGTCGCCCAGGATCGACAGCTCGCGCCCGCTGCGCGTGTTGGACAGCAGCGCGGCGTTGACCACCGGCTGGTTGTTGTCGTTGTTCCAGCGCGCGATCAGCGGCGCGCGCGCCTCGCGCGGAAACGTGCTCTGCACCGCGGCGATGCGGTCGCGCACCTCCTGCATCGCGCGGCCCATGTCGGCGTCGACGCCGAACTCGATGCTCGACTGCCCGCGCCCTTCCAGCGCGCGCGAGGTGATGCGCTTGACGCCGGCCACGCTGTTGACCGCCTCCTCCAGCGGCCTGACGATCTCGCGCTCCACCGCCTCCGGGCTGGCGCCGGGGTACTCCACCTCCACCCAGGCGCCGGGGAAGGTGATGTCGGGCATCTGCTCCACGCCCAGGCGGTTGAGCGAGAACAGCCCCAGCACGCACAGCGCCACCATCACCATGGTGGCGAACACGGGGTTGTTGATCGAGACGCGGGTGATCCACATGGCGGGGGCTCCCGGTTCTCAGCCTTACTTCAGCAGCGGCGTGGACGCCGCGGCCGACGCCATCGGCGGCTGCTTGACCGCCACCACGCTGGCCTTGGCGCCTTCGCGCAGGTTGTCGAAGCGCACGGCCAGCACCTGGCTGTCGGGGCGCACGCCCTCGACCACCTCGACCCGGCCCTCGCGCTCGTCGCGCCGGCCCAGCTTGACGGCGCGGCGCGCGAGCTGGCCGCCTTCGATCAGCCACACGTGGTCCTGCCCCGCGGTGTTGCCGATGGCCGCCACCGGCAGCGTCAGGCGCTGGGCGTCGTCGGCCAGTTCGACGGTGGCCACCGCGTACTGGCCGGCGCGCAGCATCTCCTTCGGGTTGGGCAAGGCGATCGTGACGCCGATCGAGCGCGTGCCCGGCTCGGCCGCCGGCGCGATGCGCGCGATGCGCCCGGCCACCGGCTGCGCCACGCCTTCCACCCGCACCTGCGCCGGCATGCCGGCGGCCAGGCGCGAGACCTCGTGCGTGCCCACCGCGCCGGCCAGTTCCAGCGTGGCCAGGTCGACGATGGTCAGCACCGGCTGCTCCATCGCCACCTTCTCGCCCGGCACCACGTGGCGCTTGGCCACGATGCCCGCGATCGGCGCCACCAGCGTGCCGTCGCGCAGCCCGAGGCGCGCGGTGTCGGCCGCCGCCTGCGCCGCCTGCAGCGCGGCGCGCGCGGTGTCGACCGCGGCGCGCGAGTTCTCCAGCGCGATCGAGCTGATGAACTGCTGCGCCGCCAGCCGCTCGTTGGAGGCATGCGTGCGCTCGGCCTGCACCAGGCTGGCCTTCGCGCTTTCCACGCTGGCGCTGCGCTCGGCCACGCGGCTGGTCTGCTCGGCCAGGTCGATGCGGCCCAGCGCCTGGCCCATCTGCACGCGCGCGCCTTCGGCGACGCTCAGGTTCAACAGCGTACCGGCGGCCTTGGCGCGCACGACCGCGGTGGACGGCGCGACCAGCGGGCCCGAGAACTCCAGCCGCGCCGACAGCCGCGCGAGCTGCGGCTGCGCCACCTCCCGCGTGGTGAACTCCAGCGCTGGCGGCTTCTTGTCGTCCTTCTTGCCGACCTTGGCCAGCGCGCCCATGCCCGGCACCAGGCCGCCGAACCAGGCACCGCCGGCGCCGGCCACCAGCACCAGCGCCAGCGCGCCGATCCACCATCTCTTCTTCATGCAGACCTCGTGTCCATCGTCGCCGGCCGTCTCGCCGGTGGGCGCGAAGTGTAGGCACCGGCGGCGGCGCTTGACCATCCTGCGACGAAATGCAGGCGGCGCCGGACGAAGCGCGGCTGGGGCCGACGGCCCGACGAGGCAGGATCGGGCCGGGCGGACCCGGCGCCGCGGATCAGGCGGTCGTGTCGGCCGCCTCGGCCTCGATCCAGCGGTCCAGCGCCGCGGCCGTCATCGCGCCGCCGAAGCGCGGCCCTTGCGCCAACTCGCAGCCCAGGCGGGCCAGCAGATCGGCTTGCTCCCCGGTCTCGACGCCTTCGGCGAGCGTGGCCATGCCCAGGCTGCGCGCAACGCGGATGGTCGCCGAGACGCGCACCCGCTGGTGCTCCAGCGCCGCGGCGCCGGTGCTCAGGGCCCGGTCGATCTTCACCGTGTCCACCGGCAGGCGGTGCAGGCAGGCCAGCGACGAGGCGCCGCTGCCGAAGCCGTCCAGCGCCAGGCCGAAGCCGGCGGCCTTCAGCGCGTTCATTGCGCGCAGCGCGGCCGGTGCCGGCTCGTCGCTGCCGATCGCGGCCTCGCTCAGGTCGAGCTGAAGCTGCTCGGGCCGCAGCCCGTGGGCCTGCAGCGCGGCCTGCAGCGTGGGCAGCAGTGCCGGGTTGCGCAAGGACTCGGCGGCCAGGTTCAGGGCCAGCCGCGGCGGCGCGTGCCGGCCCCAGTGCGATTGCCAGGCGGCGAACTGCCGGCAGGCCTCGTCGGTCGCCCAATCACCGATCGCCGTCAGATAACGGCCCAGCCCGGCCTGCTGCGCGGCGGGCAGGAAATCGGCCGCCGCCAGCTCGCCCTGCGCCGGGTGCCGCCAGCGCAGCAAGGCCTCGACGCCGGCCGGCTGGCCGCCGGCCAGCGCCACCAGCGGCTGGTAGCGCAGCTCGAACTGGCCTTCGTCCAGCGCGGCCTGCAGCTCGGCGGCCAGCGCCTGCGTGGCGCCCAGCCGGCCCTGCATGGCCGGCTCGAACACCGCCCGGCGGCCGCCGCCGGCGCGCCGGGCGTCCAGCAGCGCAGCCTCGGCGGCCTGCAGCAGCGCCGGCGCGTCGTCGCCGGCCTGCTCGGGGCCGACGATGCCGATGCTGACGTTCAAGTTCAACGGCTGCGCTTGGGCATCCTCCACCCGGTACGGCTGCGACAAGGCCAGCAGCAGCCGGTCGGCCACGGTGCAGGCGTCGTCCAGCCAGTGCAGGCCGCCCAGCACGACCGCGAAGCCGTCGCCGCCCAGGTCCACGGCCGGCGGCAGCGCCGGGTCCAGCGCGCCGACGGCATCGCCGGGGCGCAGCGTCTGCTCCAGGCGCCGGGCCAGCTCGCGCCGCACGGCGGCGGCGGCCTCGGCGCCCAGGCGTTGCCCGATCGCGCCCAGTCCGTCGACGCCCACCGACAGCAGCGCGAAGCCGTAGCCCGGGTGGCGGCGCCGGTGCTCGATGCAGCGCTGCAGCCGCTCGGCCAGCGCGCGGCGGCCGTCATCGGCCTCGGCGCGTGGCGCCGTCTCGGCCTCCGCGCGCGGCGCCGCGTCGGCCGCGGGCAGCAGCACCGCCAGCACGGCGATCAGCCCCTGCAGGCGGCCGTCCAGGTCGTGCAGCGGCTGGATGTCGGCGTCGACGCGGTAGTCGCGCCCGTCGCGCGAGCGCTGCGGCAGCTCGGCGCGCACCGGCCGGCCAGGCGCCTCGGTCGCCTGCAGCCAGGCCGCGGCGGCTGCCGCCGGGTCGCCGGCGCCGGGCTGCAGCAGCTCGGCGGGGTCGCGGCCCTGGGCCTCGTGCAGTTCGTAGCCGCTGTGGCGCGTGAAGGCTTCGTTGGCCCAGACGATGCGCCGGTGGGCGTCGGTGATCAGCACCGGGTGGCCCGTGCGCTCGGCCACCAGCGCCAGGCGTTCCTGCTCGGCGGCCTGCTGCAGCAGCCGGTCCAGCGGATGCCGCAGCCGGGCCAGCGCCGGCACCAGCAGGCCGATCACCATCGCGGTCAGCAGCCCCAGGCTGGCGAACAGCGGCCCGCGCGGCGGCGCCGCGGCAGCAGCGGTCCACCCGACCAGCACGGCCGCGTGCGCCGCCAGCGCCAGCAGCACCAGGCCCAGCGCCAAGCGGCTGCGCCGCTGGCCGGCGGCCAGGGCGCGCGCGCCGGCGGCGCTGCGCGGACTGGGAATGGCAGCCAGCCGGTGGGGATGGAGGTTGGACATGGCGGGGTGATGCACCTCACGGCCTTATCGGCCGCGCCGCCGGTCAACTGAAATGCGAGGACGCCGGCCGCTGGCCGGTCAATTCACGACGCCGGCCGTTGGCCGGTCGACTCACGACGCCGGCCGCTGGCCGGCGATGGCCGGCGGCGCCACGCTCACGTCACCGCACTGCGCACGGTGGCGCAGCACGTGATCCATCACCACCAGCGCCAGCAGCGCCTCGGCGATGGGCGTGGCGCGGATGCCCACGCAGGGGTCGTGGCGGCCGTGCGTTTCCACCGTGGTGGGCGCGCCGCTGCGGTCGATCGACGCACGCGGCAGCCGGATCGAGCTGGTGGGCTTGATCGCCAGCCGCACCACCAGGTCCTGCCCGGTGCTGATGCCGCCCAGCACGCCGCCGGCGTGGTTGCTGGCGAAGCCCTCGGGCGTCAGCTCGTCGCCGTGCTGGCTGCCGCGCTGGGCGACGACCGCGAAGCCGTCGCCGATCTCCACGCCCTTGACGGCGTTGAGGCCCATCATGGCCCAGGCGATGTCGGCGTCGAGCCGGTCGTACAGCGGCTCGCCCAGGCCCGGCGGCACGTGGGTGGCGCGCACCTCGATGCGCGCCCCGCAGCTGTCGCCGGACTTGCGCAGCGCGTCCATCTGAGCCTCCAGCTGCGCGATCAGGCTGGCGTTGGCGGCGAAGAAGGGGTTGTTCGGGATGTGCTCCAGGCCCTCGAACGGGATCTCGGTCTCGCCGAGGGCGCTCATCCAGCCGACGAAACCGATGCCGAGCTTTTCATGCAGCCACTTGCGCGCCACCGCGCCGGCGGCGACCGTCGGCGCCGTCAGCCGTGCCGACGAGCGCCCGCCGCCGCGCGGGTCGCGCAGCCCGTACTTGCGCCAGTAGGCGTAGTCGGCATGTCCAGGGCGGAAGGTGTCCAGCAGGTTGCCGTAATCCTTGCTGCGCTGGTCGGTGTTGCGGATCAGCAGCGCGATCGGCGTGCCGGTGGTCTGCCCTTCGTAGACGCCGGAGAGGATCTCCACCGCGTCGGGCTCGTTGCGCTGCGTCACGTGGCGGCTGGTGCCGGGGCGGCGGCGGTCCAGCTCGCGCTGGATGTCGGCCTCGGCCAGCGCCAGCCCCGGCGGGCAGCCGTCGATCACGCAGCCGATGGCCGGACCGTGGCTTTCGCCGAAGTTGGTGACGCGGAACAGTTCGCCGAAGGTGGAGCCGGGCATAGGGCCGGGAGTTTACGGCCCGGCCCCGCGGCTCGATGACGGCGCGTCAGGCCGCGCGGCGTCGGCGCGCCAGCCCCAGGCCGCCCAGGCCCAGGCCGATCAGCGCCAGCGACACCGGCTCTGGCACGCTGCCGTTGGGCGTGCAACCGGGCAGTGTGGGGTTGGTCTCGCAGACCTCCACCGCGGTGCCCTGCACGCCGACGGTGAAGCCGTTCCAGTACTCGTTGCTGAGGCTGCGCCAGCTCACCTGCGAGAAGGTGCCGGTGAAACGCAGCGTGCCGTGCGGCTCGCCGGTGCCCAGCAACTGGTATTCGACCTGGCCGTTGGGCAGCGTGACCACCTGCTTGTACGAGGTGCCGCAGCCCCAGTAGCCGCAGGCATTGCCGTCGACGCCGCCGACGCTGAGGATCTCGAAGTCCTGGTCGAAGGCATAGCCGTTGCCGTTCAGGCTGACGTAGGCGAACACCGGGTTGGCGATGGCTTCCGAGAACACCAGCGTCTGCAGGCCGGCGAACTGCAACGCCAGGATGTCGGTGCCGGTGGGGCTGTTGTCCACCGCCGCGCTGGTGTAGGGCGAGATCGCGTCGTTGCGGGCGCCGCCGGCGTTGACCCACCAGTCGGTGCCGCCACCAACCTGCGCGAAACCGATGCCTTGCGGATTGGAATAGCTCACGGTGACCGACGAGGTCGGCGTCGTGATCGTGCCCTGCGCGGTGAACGGGCTGCTCGTGGGCGTGGTGGAACTGGCGCTGGTCCAGTCGGTCCAGTAGATCGGGACGGCCTGGGCGGCCGACGCGGCCAGCAGCACCGCGCCGGCGATCAGGTGGCGCTTGAGCGAGGAGCGGGCGGCTTGCAGCATGAGGGCACCTTGAGGCTGATGCCGCGACCCAGCAAATCGCGCGCCAATCCTGGCGAAACCTGATTCAACAGGCCTTTACGGGCGCCGGCCGGCACCGCCCAGCGACACCTGTAAGCCGGACCGACGACCGGCAGGCGCCCCGCTCAACCACCGTCGGCTGAGGGCACCGGCGTGCCTTCGGCCGGCCAGTCGCGGATGTAGGCCTTGAGCATGCGGTTCTCGAAGTCCTGCGCGTCGACCACGCTCTTGGCCACGTCGTAGAAGCTGATCACGCCCATCAGCTCGCGCTTGTCCATCACCGGCATGTAGCGCGCGTGCACCTGCAGCATCATGCGGCGCACCTCGTCGATCTCGGTTTCCGGCGTGCAGGTCAGCGGCGCGTCGTCCATCACCGGGCGCACCAGCCGCTGGCCGAAGTGGCCGCCGTTGGCGACCACGGCCTTGATCACCTCGCGGAAGGTGAGCATGCCCACCAGGTCGCCGTGCTCCATCACCACCAGCGAGCCGATGTCGAGCTCGGCCATGGTGCGGGCGGCCTCGGCCAGCAGCTGGTCGGGGGTGACGGTGTAGAGCGTGCTGCCCTTGACGCGCAGGATGTCGGTGACTTTCATGGCGACCGGAGGTGGCTGCCGGCAGGGCGCCGGACGGCGGACCAATATAGCCCACAATGCCCCGCCCACCACTTGCGGACCGTCACCCCATGGCCGGCTCATCGGACCCCGGATTCGACACCCTGGCGCTGCACGCCGGCACCGCGCCCGACCCGGCCACCGGCGCGCGCGCCGTGCCCATCCACCTGAGCACCAGCTTCGTGTTCCAGAACAGCGAGCATGCGGCCAGCCTGTTCAACATGGAGCGCTCAGGCCACGTCTACAGCCGCCTGAGCAACCCCACCAACGCGGTGCTGGAAGAGCGCGTCGCGGCGCTGGAAGGCGGCGCCGGCGCGATCACGACCGCCAGCGGCCAGGCGGCGCTGCACCTGGCGGTGGCCACGCTGGCGGGCGCGGGCTCGCACGTCGTGGCCAGCGCGGCCTTGTACGGCGGCAGCCACAACCTGCTGAGCTACACGCTGAAGCGCTTCGGCATAGCGACCAGCTTCGTCAAGCCGCTGGACGTGGACGGCTGGCGCGCCGCGATCCGCCCCGAGACCCGGCTGCTATTCGGCGAGACCCTGGGCAACCCGGGGCTGGAGGTGCTGGACATCCCGACGGTGAGCGCGATCGCGCACGAGCACGGGCTGCCGCTGCTGGTGGACAGCACCTTCACGACGCCCTGGCTGATGAAGCCTTTCGACCACGGCGCCGACCTCGTCTTCCATTCGGCGACCAAGTTCCTCTCCGGCCACGGCACCGTGATCGGCGGCGTGCTGGTCGACGGCGGCGCCTTCGACTGGGCCGCATCGGGGCGCTTCCCCGAGCTGAGCGAGCCGTACAGCGGCTTCCACGGCATGGTGTTCAGCGACGAGAGCACGGTGGGCGCCTTCCTGCTGCGCGCGCGGCGCGAGGGCCTGCGCGACTTCGGCGCCTGCATGAGCCCGCACACCGCGTGGCTGATCCTGCAAGGCATCGAGACGCTGCCGCTGCGCATGGCGCGGCACGTCGAGAACACGCGCAAGGTCGTCGCCTTCCTGGCGGCGCACCCGCTGGTGGCCGCGGTCGGCTACCCGGAGCTGGAAGGCCACTCCAGCCACGCGCTGGCGAAGCGACTGCTGCCGCGCGGCTGCGGCTCGGTGTTCAGCTTCGACCTGAAGGGCAGCCGCCGGCAGAGCCAGGCCTTCATCGAAGCGCTGAAGCTCTTCAGCCACCTGGCCAACGTGGGCGATTGCCGCAGCCTGGTGATCCACCCGGCCAGCACCACCCACTTCCGCATGGACGACGCGGCGCTGGCGGCCGCCGGCATCACGCCGGGGACGATCCGCCTGAGCATCGGGCTGGAGGATGCCGACGATCTGATCGACGACTTGAAGCGCGCGTTCAAGGTGGCGGAGAAGGCCGCATGAAGCTCCAGGTGCAAGGCCGCACGGCCCAGGTCTACACCGGCGGCAAGCCTTTCGACGCCGCCCTGCCCTGCATCGCCTTCGTGCACGGCGCGCTGCACGACCACAGCGTGTGGACGCTGCCGGCGCGCTGGTTCGCGCACCACGGATGGAGCGCGCTGGCGGTGGACCTGCCCGGCCACGGCGGCAGCGAAGGCCCGCCACCGCCCAGCGTGGAAGCCGCGGCCGACTGGCTGCTGGCGCTGCTGGATGCCGCCGGCGCCCAACGGGCGGCGCTGGCCGGCCACAGCATGGGCAGCCTGATCGCGCTGGAAGCCGCGGCCCGCGCGCCCCAACGCGCGACGCAACTGGTGATGATCGGTACCGCCTACCCGATGAAGGTCAGCGACGCGCTGCTAGCCACCGCGCGCGAGCGGCCGCTGCAGGCCATCGAGATGGTCAACGCCTTCTCGATCGGCTCGCTGGCCACCAAGCCCGGCTACCCCGGCCCCGGCATGTGGCTGCACGGCAGCAACCGCGCGCTGATGCGGCGCACGCTGCGCGGCGGCGGCAGCACGGCCGAAGGCCGCAACCTGTTCGAGCACGACTTCCGCGTCTGCGACGCCTACGCCCACGGCCTGGAGGCCGCGGCCGCGGTCGCCTGCCCGGCGACGCTGATCCTGGGCCGCGGCGACCAGATGACGCCGCCCAAGGCGACGCGCGAACTCGCCGCGGCGCTGAAGGCGCGCGTCGTCACGCTCGACAGCGGCCACAGCCTGCCGGCCGAAGCGCCCGATGCGCTGCTGGCGGCCATGCGCGAGGCCCTCGCCGGCGCGTGATCGCCGTCGTCGCCTGTCAGGCGTACTTCTTCGCCCCCGCGACGCAGACCACCGCGGCCAGCGTCGCCGCCAGCATCGTCGGGCTCACCGGTTCGTGCAGCAGCAGCGCGGCCAGGCCGAACCCCATGAAGGGCTGGAACAACTGCAATTGGCCGACCGACGCAATGCCGCCCTGCGCCAGGCCGCGATACCAGAACACGAAGCCGAGCAGCATGCTGAACAGCGAGACGTAGGCCAGGCCGATCCACGCCGGCACGCTCACGTGGCCGAAGGCCGCCGGCATGGTCAGCAGCGTGATCGGCAGCATGACGGGCAGCGCCAGCACCAGCGCCCAGCTGATGACCTGCCAGCCGCCCAGCGTGCGGGACAGGCGCGCGCCTTCCGCATACCCCAGGCCGCAGACGACCACCGCCGCCAGCATCAGCAGGTCGCCGCGCAGCGAAGCCTCGATGCCGCCCAGGGCCGCGTAGCCGACGACGAAGCCGGCCCCCACGGCCGAGAACAGCCAGAAGGCCGGCCGGGGCCGTTCGCCGGCGCGCAGCACGGCAAAGATGGCCGTGCAAAGGGGCAGCACGCCCAGGAAGACGATGGAGTGCGCCGACGTGACGTGCTGCAGCGCCAGCGCGGTCAGCAGCGGAAAACCGACCACCACGCCCAGCGCCGTCACCGCGAGCGCGGGAACATCCGAGCGCTGCGGCCACGCCTGCCGCAGTGCCAGCAGCAGCGCCAGGCCCAGCAGGGCCGCAATGCTCGCCCGCGCGCCCGTCAGGAAGGTGGGATCGAAACCGGAGACCGCGACCCGGGTGGCGGGCAGCGACCCCGCGAAGATAGCCACGCCGATGAACCCGTTGATCCAGCCGCTCGTCGTTTTCTCCATCGAAACCTCTTGCTGCGCGGGCTGCAGTAGAGCATTGCCGGGGCGGGCCGAGCCAGAGACGGTCCAATACAATCCAAAAGAACTGTGATGCTCATCAGTCCAATACGGTTGACCACGAGATGGCTCGCGGCGGCACCCGAATCGAGGCGGTGACGGCGGACGTCCGATCGCGGATCGCCTCGCGCACCTACGTGCCGGGAACGCGCCTGCCTTCGGTGCGTGCACAGGCGCGGGCGATGCAGGTGTCGGTCTCCACCGTGGTCGAGGCCTATGAGCGGCTGGCGGCGGAAGGCTTCATCGCCTCCCGGCCCGGCTCGGGCTTCTACGTGGCCGGGCCGGTGGCGCCGCTCGCGCTGACGCAGATCGGCCCCAGGCTGGACCGCGAGGTCGATCCGCTGTGGGTGTCGCGCCAGTCGCTGGAGACGAACGCCGACGTGCTCAAGCCGGGCTGCGGCTGGCTGCCGCCGTCATGGCTGTACGAGACCGGCGTGCGCCGCGCGCTGCGTGCCCTGGCGCGAGCCGAGGCGCCGGATCTGGCCGAGTACGCCACCCCGCTGGGCCATCCGGCACTGCGCCAGTTCCTGTCGCGGCGGCTGGCGGGCGCGGGCATCGAGGCGGCGCCGGAGCAGATCATGCTCGCCGAATCGGGCACGCAGGCCATCGACCTGATCTGCCGCTTCCTGCTGGAGCCGGGCGACACCGTGCTGGTGGACGACCCCTGCTACTTCAATTTCCACGCCTTGCTCAAGGCGCACCGGGTGCAGGTGGTGGGCGTGCCGCAGACGCCGAACGGGCCCGACGTGGCGATGTTCGCAGCCGCCTTGCGCGAGCACGCGCCCCGGCTCTACATCACCAATTCGGGCATCCACAATCCGACCGGCGCGACGCTGTCGGCCGTCACCGCGCACCGGCTGCTGAAGCTGGCCGACGGCTCCGACCTGGTGATCGTCGAGGACGACATCTTTGCCGATTTCGAGCTCAATCCCGCGCCCCGGCTGGCGGCCTTCGACGGCCTCTCGCGGGTCATCCACATCGGCAGCTTCTCCAAGACCATCTCGGCCTCGCTGCGCTGCGGCTACGTCGCCGCCCGCCCCGACTGGATCGACAGCCTCGTCGATCTGAAGATCGCCACCACCTTCGGCGGCGGGCGGCTGGCCGCCGACGTGGTGCTGAGGGCGCTGACCGACAGCGGCTACCGCAAGCACATGGAGGCCGTGCGGCTGCGGCTGGCCGAGGACATGGCCAGGACCCGGTCGCGGCTCGAAGCCCTGGGCATCCGGCCCTGGCTGCTTCCCCAGGCCGGCATGTTCCTCTGGTGCCGGCTGCCGCAAGGCGTGGACGCCGCCGCGATGGCGCGCGCCTGCCTGCAGGACGGCGTGGTGCTGGCACCGGGCAATGCCTTCAGCCGCTCGCTGAGCGCGGGCGACTTCCTGCGCTTCAATGTCGCGCAATGCAGCAGCGACCGGGTCTTCGATGTGCTGGCGCGAGCCCTGTCCGCGCGGACGGCGTGACGTAAGAGGGAGGCGGGCGACGGATCAATGCGCCTCTTCCCAGTTCGCCCCCACGCCCACCTCGGCCAGCAGCGGCACCTTCAGTTCGGCCACGCCGGCCATCAGCCGCGGCACCTCGGCGCGCACCCAGTCGAGTTCGCCGTCCGGCACCTCGAACACCAGCTCGTCGTGCACCTGCATCACCATGCGCGTCGCGCGGCCCTGCCGGTCCAGCGCGCCTTGCACCGCAATCATCGCCAGCTTGATCAGGTCGGCCGCGGTGCCCTGCATCGGCGCGTTGATGGCCTGGCGCTCGGCGCCGCTGCGGCGCGGGCCGTTGCCGCTGTTGATCTCCGGCAGCCACAGCCGGCGGCCGAACACGGTCTCGACATAACCCTTGTCCTTGGCGCTGGCCTTGGTCTCGTCCATGTAGCGGCGCACGCCGGCAAAGCGCTGGAAGTAGCGGTCGATGTAGTCGCGCGCCGCCTTCTGCTCGATGCCCAGGTTGCTGGCCAGCCCGAACGCGCCCATGCCGTAGATCAGCCCGAAGTTGATGACCTTGGCATAACGCCGCTGCTCCGATGACACCTGGTCCAGCGGCACGTTGAAGACCTCGCTGGCGGTGGCGCGGTGCACGTCCAGGCCTTCGGCGAAGGCCTTCAGCAGGCCCGGGTCCTCGCTGATGTGGGCCATGATGCGCAGCTCGATCTGCGAGTAGTCGGCCGAGACGATCACGTGCCCCGGCGGCGCGATGAAGGCCTCGCGGATGCGCCGGCCTTCGGGCGTGCGGATGGGGATGTTCTGCAGGTTGGGGTCGTTGCTCGACAGCCGGCCCGTCACCGCCACCGCTTGCGCGTAGTTGGTGTGCACGCGGCCGGTGGCGGGGTTGACCATCAGCGGCAGCTTGTCGGTGTAGGTGCCTTTGAGCTTGGCCAGGCTGCGGTGCTCCAGGATGCGCGCCGGCAGCGGAAAGTCGGCCGCCAGCTCCTGCAGCACGTCCTCGTCGGTGCTGGGCGCGCCCGACGCGGTGCGCTTCTTCACCGGCAGGCCCAGCTTGCCGAACAGCACCTCGCCGATCTGCTTGGGGCTGCCCAGGTTGAACGGGCCGCCGGCGATCTCGTAGGCCTGCTGCTCGGCGGCCACCATGCGCTCGGCCAGCTCGTGGCTCTGCCGGGCCAGCAGCGCGGCGTCGATCAGCACGCCGTGGCGCTCCACGCGCTCCAGGATCGCGGCCACCGGCAGCTCGATGCGCTCGTACACCTCGCGCAGCCGCGGCTCGGCCTGCAGCCGCGGCCACAGCACCTGGTGCACGTGCAGCGTCATCTCGCTGTCCTCGCCGGAATACTCGGTGGCCTTGGACAGGTCCACCTGCGAGAACGGGATCTGGCCGGCGCCCTTGCCGCACACGTCCTCGTAGCTCAGGCCCTTGCGGTTGAGGTGGCGCTCGGCCAGGCTCTGCAGGCCGTGCGGGCGGTGCGCTTCCAGCACATAACTTTCCAGCAGCGTGTCGTGGCGGTAGCCCTGCACCGCGATGCCGGCGTTGGCGAAGACGTGCAGGTCGTACTTGATGTTCTGGCCCAGCTTCGCGGCCGACGCATCCTCCAGCCAGGGCTTGAGCCGCGCCAGCACCTCGTCGCGCGGCAACTGCTCGGGCGCGCCGGGGTAGTCGTGCAGCAGCGGCACGTAGGCGGCGCGGCCGGGCTCCACCGCGAACGACAGGCCGACGATCCGCGCCAGCATGCCGTCCAGCGAATCGGTCTCGGTGTCCAGCGCCACCAGCTCGGCGGCACGCAGGCGCTGCAGCCAGGCATCGAAGGCGCCCCAGTCGGTGATGGTCTCGTATTCGCGCGGCAGATCGGCCGCAGGCGCGGCCGGCGCCGCATCGCCGGCGGCATCCGCAGGCGCCGATGCCGGCGCGGTGGCCAGCGCCTGCCCCGGCACCGCGACGCCCAGCGAGGCTTCCAGCTCCTTGCGCCAGGCGCGGAAGCCGTAGCGCTGGTAGAAATCGAGCAGCCCTTCGCGGTCGACCTCGCGCAGCGCCAGCGCGTCCAGCGCCGGCGCCAGCCCTGCACGTGCGGCGCCAGGTCGCAGTCGGTCAGCACGGTGATCAGCTTGCGGCCGGTGGGCAGCCAGTCCAGGGCCTTGCGCAGGTTGTCGCCGGCCACGCCCTTGATGCCGGCGGCCGCGGCCACCACGCCGTCGAGCGAGCCGTGGTCACTGATCCACTTGGCAGCCGTCTTCGGGCCGACCTTGTCGACGCCCGGCACGTTGTCCACCGCGTCGCCGATCAGCGTCAGGTAGTCGACGATGCGCGACGGCGGCACGCCGAACTTGGCCAGCACGCCGGCCTCGTCCAGCACCTCGGGCGGCTTGGCCATGGTGTTGATCAGCGTGACCTGCGGCGTGACGAGCTGGGCCAGGTCCTTGTCGCCGGTGGAGATCAGCACCTGGCGGCCTTCGGCCGCCGCCTTGCACGCCAGCGTGCCGATGGCGTCGTCGGCTTCGATGCCGGGCACCACCAGCACCGGCCAGCCCAGCAGGCGCACCACCTCGTGAATGGGCTCGATCTGCTGGCGCAGCGCGTCGGGCATCGGCGCGCGGTGGGCCTTGTACTCGGGATACCAGTCGTCGCGGAAGGTCGGGCCGCTGGCGTCGAACACGCAGGCCGCCAGCGCCGCCGGATGGCGCTCGCGCAGCCAGCGCATCATGCCCACCATGCCATGGATCGCGCCGGTGGGAAAGCCGTCGGGCGCGCGCAGGTCGGGCAGCGCGTGGAAGGCGCGGTACAGGTAGCTGGAGCCGTCGACCAGCAGCAGGACGTTGTCGCTCATCGGGCCATTGTGGCGCCAGAGTCATCACCGGCACCTCGGGCCATGGCGCCTGCTTAGAATGCGCCGCATGACCGCCTCGCTGCGCCCCGCCGCTGCCTTGCTGACGCTACTGCTGCCGCTGGCCGCGGCGGCGCAGGCGCCGGCGCCCGAGCCCGCGGCCGCCCCGCGCGGCGGCGAGCCCAGGGTCGAGCGCATCGTGACCGAGGACGACGGCGTGCGCATCGAAGAGCTGCGCGTGCGCGGCCAGACGCAGCGCATCGTCGTGCACAGCAAGCTGGGCAGCCGCACGCGGCCCTACGAGATCCTGCCCGCCAACGGCGGCCGCGACCTGTCGCAGGACAAGGGCAGCACCGGCCAGCGCGTCTGGCACATCCTGTCCTTCTAGGCCGGATGGCGGTCTACACCGAAGTCGGCTTCGACGAGGCCGACCGACTGGTCAGGCGGCTGGGCCTGGGGGCGCTGACCGACCTGCGCGGCATCCGCTCGGGCATCGAGAACACCAATTACTACGCCACCACGGTGCGCGGGCAATGGGTGCTGACGCTGTTCGAGCGGTTGCCGCGCGAGCAGCTGCCTTACTACCTGCGCCTGATGGAGCACCTGGCCCGCCACGGCGTACCGGTGCCGGCGCCGCAGGCCGACGACCGCGGCGAGATCCTGCACCAGGTGGCGGCCAAGCCCGCCGCGGTGGTGACGCGGCTGCCCGGCAGCCACCGCCCGGCGCCCGACGCCGACCATTGCGCGCAGGTGGGCGCGATGCTGGCGCGCGTGCACGTGGCCGGCGCCGACTTCGCGTTCCAGCAGCCGCACCTGCGCGGCCTGGCCTGGTGGCAGCAGGTGGCGCCGGTGGTGCTGCCGCACCTGCAGCCCGAACAGGCCGCGCTGCTGGAGGCCGAGCTGGCCTTCCAGGCCGAGCTGGCCGCGTCGCCGGCCGGCCAGGCGCTGCCGCGCGGCCACATCCACGCCGACCTGTTCCGCGACAACGTGATGTTCGACGCCACCGCCGGCGAAGACCGGCTGTGCGGCTTCTTCGACTTCTACTTCGCCGGCGTCGACGCGCTGCTGTTCGACATCGCGGTGTGCCTCAACGACTGGTGCTGCGACCTCGACAGCGGCCGCCTGGCCGAGCCGCGCGCGCTGGCCTTCATCACGGCCTATCAAGGCGTGCGGCCGCTGGACGGCAACGAGCGCCGGCTGCTGCCCGCCATGCTGCGCGCCGCGGGCTTGCGCTTCTGGCTGTCGCGGCTGTGGGACTGGCACCTGCCGCGCGACGCGGCGCTGCTGCAGCCCAAGGACCCGGTCCACTTCGAGCGCGTGCTGCGCGAGCGCATCGCCTCGCCGTGGCACCCGCCGCTGTAGCGACGAAAGGCCGAGAGCGGCGATGACGATGATCCTCAAGACCGTCGGCCCCGGCCGCGGCGCGCACTGGGTGCGCGACGGGCTGCGGCTGTACCTCAAGCGGCCGCTGGCCTTCACGGCGCTGTTCGTGCTGTTCCTGTTCGCGGCGCTGTTCATCGCGCTGGTGCCGGTGGTGGGCGGGCTGCTGCAGATCATGGCGGTGCCGCTGCTGTCGCTGGGCTTCATGGTGGCCAGCCAGTCGGCGCTGCTGCAGGGGCCGGTCAACCCGGCGCAGTTCATCGAGCCGCTGCGCGCCGCGGCGCCGGCGCAGCGGCGCGACCTGCTGCTGCTGTGCCTGCTGTACGGGCTGCTGGTGGCCGGCAGCCTGTGGCTGTCGGACCTGATCGCCGACGGCGGCTTCAGCCGCGGCATGGAGCTGATGCGGCGCCAGAACGTGCCGCGCGCCGAGTTGGATGCGCTGCTGGCCGAGCGCGGCCTGGCCGGCGGCGCGCTGTTCGGCAGCGTGGCGATCACGCTGATCACCATCCCCTTCTGGCACGCGCCGGCGCTGGTGCACTGGGGCCACCAGGGTGCCGGCCAGGCCTTGTTCTCCAGCACGCTGGCGCTGTGGCGCTGCCGCGGCGCCTTCCTGGTCTACAGCCTGACCTGGATGTTGCTGTTCGTCGGCTGCGGCGTCGCCAGCGGCCTGCTGTTCGGCCTGCTGGGCCTGGGCGCGCTGGCCCCGCTGCTGATGCTGTCGGCGGGGCTGTTCTTCTCGACGCTGTTCTACGTCTCGCTGATCTTCACGTTCAACGACAGTTTTGCGGTGCAGTAGGGCGCATCGCCGTTCGACCGCGGCCGGCTCCACGGTCGCCGGCGGCGGCGCAAAGGGTTGGACGCCCGGCACTTCGTACTCATTTCCTCACCAGCACAGGCTGCAACACCGCCATCAGCTGAGGAACGAGGCGGTTCATGCAGCCCTGAGCAAGCGCCACGTCCGCTTCGCTGGGCGGCACGCCGTTGTATTGGTTGTTGCGCACGTCGCGCACGGCATCCATCTGGTCGAAGGCGGCTTGCGTCGCTCCGGCACAGGCGCAGGCGGCCTCCAGCGCCTGCACATGGTGGCCGTCCGCCGACGTGCAGCGCCAGCCTTGGGACGCCAGTACGGCCAGGCTCAGGTTGAATACCGCATCGTAGGCGGCGCCCAGGCGGGTGCTGGTGGAGTTGTCGTTGTTCAGCGAGTCCTTGGCCTTGTCTCCCGCAATCGCCACCCAGCCTTGAATCGACTCCCGGTTCACCGGCGCCTTGCGGAAGACCCGGCTTCCCTCGGCCACGAAATCCTCCGGCCTACGCAATGGCATGCAGGTCTCCCTTCAGCTCGATCAGGGCGCCGCCCAGGATCTCGCTCACCAGCGGGTCGCCGCCGGCCCGCGCCTTCTTCCAGCGCGCCGGCTCGTACGTCAGCACGTTGATCGGCCGCTTCAGCCAGCGCCCGACCGGCTTGAACAGCGCCTGCGCCTCCACGCGAGGCATGTCGGTCAGCAGCAGCAGGTCGACGTCGCTGTCCGCGGCATCGGTGCCTTGCGCCGTGGATCCGAAGACGGCGGCCGCCTCGACGCGCCCGCCCAACCGGGCGATCTGCGCCCCAATGGCCCGGGCCAACTCGCTGTCGTGCTGGAAGAACAGCTTGAGGTGAGCGAGCGATGGATCGCGGGAGACGGAGTAGCGCGGCCGGTTGAGAACCTGCCGGGTCTCCAGCAGGCCTGCTGCCGCCCAGCGCCGCAGCCAGCGCGACGCATTGCCGGGATCGACCTGCGCGGCGCTGGCCAGTTCGCGCGCCCCGAAGTCGCGCCCCGGATTCGCGAACAGGCATTTCAGTGCCTTGGACCGTTCCGCTCCACCGAACAGCTCGGCCAGCATCTGGACGTTCATGGCTGCCGTCGTCGATCGTTTCGATGTCGATTCTACATCGAATGATGTGGAATCGACAACGTCGATCCGCTCACTCGATCGGCACCAGCTTCGCGATCGCCAGCGCCAGCCACTTGGCGCCGTGGCGGCCGAAGTTGACCTGGGCGCGAGCGTCGGTGCCGCTGCCTTCCAGCGTGACGACCACGCCTTCGCCGAACTTGCCGTGGAAGACCGACTGCCCCACGCGCAGGCCGCCTTCGCTGCGCTGGGCCGCCATCGCCTGCGGCAGCGGCGCGGCGCGCTCGACCGGGGCCGCACGGTCCACACGGCCGGCGCCGACGATGCCCGACAAGCCGCTGCCGCGCTGCCAGGCTTCGTTGTAGCTGCGCGCATAGCCCGAGCCGAAGCCCTGCTGGCGCGGCGTCAGCCACTTCAGCGAGGTTTCGGGCAGCTCGTCGAAGAAGCGGCTCTTGACGTTGTAGCGCGTCTGCCCGTGCAGCAGCCGCGTCTGGCTGAAGCTGAGGTACAGCCGCCGCCGCGCGCGCGTGATCGCCACGTACATCAGCCGCCGCTCCTCCTCCACGCCGTCGGCGTCGGACAGCGAGTTCTCGTGCGGGAACAGGCCTTCCTCGACGCCGGTGATGAACACCGCGTCGAACTCCAGGCCTTTGGCCGCGTGCACCGTCATCAACTGGATCGCGTCCTGTCCGGCCTGCGCCTGGTTGTCGCCGGCTTCCAATGAGGCGTGAGTCAAAAAGGCCGCCAGCGGCGACAGGATCTCGCCGGTCTCGATATCCGGCACCGGCAGCGCCACGCCGCCGGCGGCTTCATCCACCGGCAGCGCCACCGCATCCTTGCCGAAGCCCTCCTGCGTGACGAAGCTCTCGGCCGCGTTGACCAGTTCCTCCAGGTTCTCGATGCGGTCCTGCCCTTCCTTCTCGGTGCGGTAGAAGTCCAGCAGGCCGCTGGCATGCAGCACGTGCTCGATGATCTCGCGCAGCGTCAGCCCCTGCGTCGCGCCGCGCATGTCGTCCATCAGCCGCTGGAAGCCGGCCAGCTTGGCGCCCGCCGCGCCGGCCAGCGCGCCGACGCTTTGCATCAGGCTGCGGCCGCTGGCCCTCGCCGCGTCGGCCAGCTGCTCGACGGTGCGCGCGCCGATGCCGCGCGCCGGGAAGTTGACGACGCGCAGGAAGCTGGTGTCGTCGTTCGGGTTCTCGATCAGCCGCAGGTAGGCCAGCGCGTGCTTGACCTCGGCGCGCTCGAAGAAGCGCAAGCCGCCGTAGACGCGGTACGGGATGCCGGCGTTGAACAGCGCGCTCTCGATCACGCGGCTTTGCGCGTTGCTGCGGTAGAGCACCGCGATCTCCTGGCGCTGCAGCCCGGCGCGCACCAGCGCCTGCGCCTCGTCCAGGAACCATTGCGCCTCGGCATAGTCGCTGTTGGCCTCGAACACGCGCACCGGCTCGCCGGCGCCGGCGTCGGTGCGCAGGTTCTTGCCCAGGCGCTGGCGGTTGTGCGCGATCAGTTCGTTGGCCGCGTCCAGGATGTGGCCATAGCTGCGGTAGTTCTGCTCCAGCTTGACGACGCGCTGCACGTGGTACTCGCGCTCGAAGTCGGCCATGTTGCCCACGCGCGCGCCGCGGAAGGCGTAGATGCTCTGGTCGTCGTCGCCCACCGCCATCACGCCCCGGCCGCCGTCGCGCGCCGGCGGTGCGAACATCTTCAGCCACGCGTACTGCAGGCGATTGGTGTCCTGGAACTCGTCGACCAGCACGTGGCGGAAGCGCCGCTGGTAGTGCTCGCGCAAGGCGTCGTTGTCGCGCAGCAGCTCGTAGCTGCGCAGCATCAGCTCGGCAAAGTCGACCACGCCTTCGCGCGCGCACTGCTCCTCGTAGGCCTGGTAGACCTCCACCAGCTTGCGGCCGTGCGCGTCGCGCGCGTCCACGTCGCGCGGGCGGCGGCCCTCCTCCTTCTCGCCGGCGATGAACCACGTGACCTGCTTGGGCACGAAGCGCTCCTCGTCGAGGTTCATCGCCTTGATCACGCGCTTGACGGCCGAGAGCTGGTCGGCGCTGTCCAGGATCTGAAAACTCTGCGGCAGCCCGGCCAGCTTCCAGTGCGCGCGCAGGAAGCGGTTGCACAGGCCGTGGAAGGTGCCGATCCACATGCCGCGCACGGCGATCGGCAGCATCGCCGACAGCCGCGTCAGCATCTCCTTGGCCGCCTTGTTGGTGAAGGTCACCGCGAGCACGCCGCCGGGCGACACCTGGCCGGTGGACAGCAGCCAGGCGATGCGCGTGGTCAGCACGCGCGTCTTGCCCGATCCGGCGCCGGCCAGCACCAGCGCGGCTTCGGCGGGCAGCGTGACGGCGGCCAGTTGTTCGGGGTTCAGGCCCTGCAGCAAGCGCTGCGGGGCCGCGGGCACGTCGATCATCAGTACCGCCCGGCCGTTCCGAAGGGACTGAGCGCCCCAGGACCCGTAGGGTCCCCTGCCGGGACCGGGGGCCGCGAACGAAGTGAGCTTGGGGGCACCATCCGGCGATTCTAGGAGGCCGGTCTGCGCCGGGCCCCGGCTCAGTCGCCGATGCTCATCAACGGAATCGGCCGGCTCAGGCCCGCGCGGCCGAAGGCCTGCCGGCGCTGGCGCCCGTTGCGCGCGAAGGGCTGGTACCAGGCCAGGAAGTCCGCCGCCGGCATCGGGCGGCCGAGCAGGTAGCCCTGCATCTCGTCGCAGCCCAGGCGGCGCAGCAGGTCGGCCTGGGCCTCGGTCTCCACGCCTTCGGCGACCACGTTCATCTCCATGCTGCGGCCGAGCGCGATCACCGCGGTGGCGATGGCCACGTCCTCGGCATCGTCGGGCAGCGAGCGCACGAAGCTGCGGTCGATCTTCAGCGTGTCGATGTTGAAGCGCTTGAGATAGCTCAGCGACGAGTGCCCGGTGCCGAAGTCGTCGATCGCCAGCCGCACGCCCAGGCGGGCAAAGCTCTCCAGCATCGTGCGCGTGGCCTCGGTGTCCTCCATCAGCAGCGACTCGGTCAGCTCGATCTCCAGCCGCCGCGGGTTGATCGCGTTCTCGCGCAGCGAGTCCTCGATCAGCGAGGCCAGGTACAGGTGCCTGAACTGGCGCGCCGAGAGGTTGACCGCCATGCGTAGCGGCGGCAGGCCCGCCTTGTCCCACTGGCCGAGCTGCTCGCAGGCGGCGCGGATCACCCAGGCGCCCACGGGCAGGATCATCCCGGTGTCCTCCAGCACGCCGATGAAGCGGTCGGGCGGCACCATGCCGTGGCCCGGCCGGTGCCAGCGCAGCAACGCCTCGACGCCGGTCACCTCGCCGGTCCGCAGGTCGGCCTTGGGCTGGTAGTGGAGCTGGAACTCCCGGCGCTCGACCGCGCGCCGCAGGCTGCCCTCCAGCGACAGCCGCGCGCCGACCGCGGCATTGAGGTCGTCGCTGAAGAAGCTGTAGGTGCCGCGGCCCAGCGACTTGCTGCGGTACATCGCCATGTCGGTGTGGCGCACCAGGCCGTCGAGGTCGACGTCGTCGGTGGGGAACATCGAGATGCCGATGCTGCCCGAGACCACGATCTCCTCCTCGCCGACGCCCGTCCCCACGCGAAAGGGCGCGGTCAGCGCGTCGAGGATGCGGCGCGCCACCGCGGCGGCGTCCTCGGCCGACTCCACGGCCTCCAGGATCACCGTGAACTCGTCGCCCCCCAGGCGCGACAGCGTGAAGGGGCTGTCGTCGCCGCCGTTGCCGACGTCGTCGTCGAACGCAGGGCCGCCGTCGTCGACCCGGCGGCCCACCGAATCCACGCTGCGCAGGCACTGCGTCAGCGTCCTGGCCACGTGCTGCAGCAGCCGGTCGCCGACCTCGTGGCCGAGGCTGTCGTTGACGAGCTTGAAGCGGTCGAGGTCGATGAACATCAGCGCCATCGGCCGGCCCGAGCGCTGCGCGCGCGCCATCGCCTGCGCCAGGCGATCGCGGAACAGCGTGCGGTTGGGCAGCCCGGTCAGGCCGTCGAAGTTGGCGAGGTAGGCCAGCCGCTCCTGCGCCTGCCAGCGCTCGCGCGCGTCGCGCAGGTGCAGGATCCAGAAGCGGCCTTCGGGCGTGTCCAGCCGCTGCAGGCTCAGGTCCACCGCGCGTTCGGCGCTCGCGCCCTTGGCCGCCGGCAGGCGCTGGACGCCCGCCTCGCCGTCGCGCAGCGCCGCGGGGCTGGCGGGTGCCTGGCCGTTCTGGCGCAGCAACGCCGCCAGCGGCAGCCCGGGCAGCGCCTGGCGCGCCCGGTCGAAGAGCTGCGCCGCGGCGGCGTTGGCTTCGCGCACCCGGCCGTCGTCGGCGACGACCAGCAGCGCATCGCGGCTGTGCTCGAACAGCGCGCGGAACCAGGGCCCGCCGCGCACCGGCGCCGCGGCCGGCCGGGCCGCGGGCACCGATGCAGCCGGTGCCGGAGCTGGCACCGATGCCGATGCCGGCACCGCGTCGGCCGGCGCCCTGCGCCGCCGCAGCGCACCCAGGCGCGCCACCCAGCCCTGCGGCTTGGCTGGAGACGGGTTCGGCGGAGCGGCTGGCAAGGACAAGGCGACGCTGGCTTCCGGGCGGATTGGCCCCGTTGTCGGCCGGGCGGCCGCGGGCTTTAGCGGCAACGGTCGCCGATCGGGGGCCGCAGCGTAGAATTCGGCACCGGGCCGCCATTCGTGCAGCCCGGTTTTTTTTGGCCTCGCCGGGTATCGGTATCGGATATCGCCCATGGAAATCTTCGACTACGACAACATCCTGCTGCTGCCGCGCAAGTGCCGCGTGCAAAGCCGCGGCGAGTGCGACACCTCGGTCGAGTTCGGCGGCCGCCGCTTCGCGCTGCCGGTGGTGCCGTCGAACATGAAGACGGTGCTGGACGAGCCCATCGCCGCCTGGCTGGCGAAGAACGGCTACTTCTACGTGATGCACCGCTTCGACCTGGACAACGTGGCCTTCGCGCGCCGCATGCGCGACGAAGGGCTGCTGGTGTCGATCAGTTCGGGCGTCAAGCCGCAGGACTTTGCCGTCATCGACCGCCTGGCCGCCGAAGGCCTGGGCGCCGACTACATCACGATCGACATCGCCCACGGCCACGCCGACAGCGTGCGCCAGACCATCGAGCACATCAAGACGCGGCTGCCGCAGACCTTCGTGATCGCGGGCAACGTGGCCACGCCGGAGGCGGTGATCGACCTCGAGAACTGGGGCGCCGACGCCACCAAGGTGGGCGTGGGCCCGGGCAAGGTGTGCATCACCAAGCTCAAGACCGGCTTCGGCACCGGCGGCTGGCAGTTGTCGGCGCTGAAGTGGTGCAGCCGCGTGGCCACCAAGCCCATCATCGCCGACGGCGGCATCCGCCACCACGGCGACATCGCCAAGAGCGTGCGCTTCGGCGCCGCGATGGTGATGATCGGCAGCCTGTTCGCCGGCCACGAGGAGTCACCCGGCGCGACGGTGGAAGTCGACGGCAAGCTCTACAAGGAGTACTACGGCTCGGCCAGCGACTTCAACAAGGGCGAGTACAAGCACGTGGAAGGCAAGCGCATCCTCGAGCCCATCAAGGGCAAGCTGGCGGACACGGTACGCGAGATGCGCGAGGACCTGCAAAGCTCGATCAGCTACGCCGGCGGACGGCAGTTGGCCGATCTGAAGAAGGTGAACTACGTGATCCTGGGCGGGGAGAACGCCGGGGAGCATTTGTTCATGTAGCCGCGCGCTCGCGCCGGCCGGCGATCGTCAAGTCCTGGCCTGCACCGCTTGCACGAGCGCACCCAAGGTACGGGGCGAGGGCGCGAAGAACACGGCGCCGGTCTGCGCGGTCGAGAAGTCCAGTATGCGGTCGTGCATCCCCGGCGGATCGCCGAGGAACATGCGCTCGAGCATCTTCTGGATCACCCAGAGATGGCGCGAGTAGCCGATGAAGTAGGTGCCGTATTCGCCGTGGCCGGGGCGTCCGAAGGGCATGTTGTCGCGCAGGATGTCGTGCTCGACGCCGTGGTCGTCGACGATCGTGGCGAGGGTCTTGTGCGACTTCTGGCCGCTGGTCGCGTCGGGCAATTCGGCGTTGCTGACGATTTCGCGGCCGATGATCTGCTCCTGCTCGCCCTTGGCCAGCTGGGCCCACGACCGCATCTCGTGCAGGTATTTCTGCACCACCACGTAGCTGCCGCCGGCGAACGCCTGATCCTCGCTGCCGACCAGCGTCGACGCGCCGAGGTCGCGGCCGGTCGGGTTGGCCGTGCCGTCGACGAAGCCGAGCAGGTCGCGGGAGTCGAAGTAGCGAAAGCCCGACACCTCGTCGGCCATCGCGACACTGCTGCCCAGTTGCTCCAACAGCATGCGCTCGAATTCGAAGCAGAGATCCGCCCGCTCGGCCCGGATGTGGAAGAACAGATCGCCGGCCGTGGCCGGTGCCCGGTGGGTGGCACCCTCGATCGGCGCGAACGGCCGCAATTCCTTCGGCCTGCCCCCGCTCCCGAAACGATCCCACAGCGCCGCTCCCAACGCGGCGATGCAGGACAGCCGGCCGTTGAGGTCGCGGAAGCCGACGGTCTTGACGAGGTCGTCGAGGCCGTCGAGGACCTCGCAGACCGCTCGCAGGGGCTCGGGACCATCGGCGACCGTCAGCGTGAGAAACACCGCGGCGCGCGAAAGCGGCGCATCGATGCTCTGCGAGTCGATCGGCACGCGATCCCCATCACTTCCAGCCATCAACACCTCCATCGAATCGGCCGGCAGGGAAGCCGGCTCCGCGGCCGCGGTCACCACCGCAGCGCCGAGGAGGCAGCTTAGCGCAAGGCGTGGACGCTGCCGGGTCCGCTGAAGGCCCGACGCGGCCGCGCTCAGCGCGGGGCCGCCGCCAGCGCGCGGCTGGCCTCGGCGATCGCCTCGAACGGCGCCTGCACGTCCGCCAGCACATGGCGGTCGGCCACCAGCACCAGCACGCGGCGGTCCTGCTGGACGAGGCGCCAGGCCGGCACGCCCTTGCCGCGCGCGGCGCCGCCGGCGCTCGCCTGCAGCCGGCCGATGGCGTGGTCGGCCGCGGCGCGGTCGCCGAATACCAGTTCCTCCACCGCGAAATAGCGGCCATCCACCCGCAGCGCGGCGTAAGCGTGCACGCGTGCGGCGCCCACGGCCCGGCGCGCGGCGCCGGCGTGCAGGCTAGCGGCGAACTCGCGCGCATGGGTGCAGGCAGCGCCGTCGGCCAGGAACTCGACGCCCGGCCGCCCGTGCAGCGCCTGGCGGACCGCGGCGTCCAGCAGGGACGGCAGCGGCGACGGCGCCCGCGCGCAGACGTGCGCTGCCGGCGCCGTGGCCGTGGCTGAAGAGGCCGCCGCTGGCGTCTGCGCCGCCAGCGGCAGCGCGGCCAGCAGCCACAGCGCCGCCGGCAGCAGCGCGGCACGGCGCGGGGAAACGCCGGCGCGGATCAAGGGAACAACACCTTGCGCGCCACCTTGCGCGTGTAGGCGGCCTTGATGTCGGGCACCGAGACCTGCCGGATCTGCACGACCAGCTTGCGGTGCTTGACCAGGTCTTCGATCGCGCGGTCGGCATCCTTGGCCACGGAGCCGGACAGGCCGCCGATGCTGCTCTTGAAGTCGTCGTAGTTGCCGACGATCTCGATGCAGCCGGCCGAGCCGAAGCCGAAGTCGCTGACCTCGCCGGGGCCGGCGTGGATGTAGAAGCTGCCCACCAGCACGATGGCGCCACGGCCCGGCGAATAGCGGTTCTGCACCTTGTAGTTGGGCAGGTAGCGGCTAACGGTGATCGTCCTTGTCTTCGACAGGCCGGCGTTCACCCAGCCGCGGGTAGCGTAGTGCTTGTCGGGATCGGCCGGGTCGTTCCAGTAGGGCATGAAGCGCGGCGCGCTGAACTCGTAGGTCTGCTCGGCGCCGCTGTCGTCGGTGCCGGAAACGAGGATCTGGTACAGCGGCACGCTGTAGAGCTCGATCTGCTCGGGGTCGCTGCGCCAGTCCTGCGGGTACGAGCGCGCCTCGTACTTGCCGACGGCCTTGCCGGTGACGTCGATCGTGACCTTGCGGATGCTCATGTCCTGCTCTCCCGATGCCGCTGCTGCCGATTCATTGTCGGCGCGCGGCGCGGCCGGGCATTCCGTCAAGCTGGGGAGAGCGAGACACGAGACGCGCGGGATCTGCGCAATCGTTCATGCATCGGCGCTGGCCTTGCTCATCGCGCTCAGCGCGCCCACATCCCTTGCCGCTCTGCCGGCTCGCCGCGCGCGGCGCCCGGCCGCAGCGCGCGGCGCAGGACGGTGTCCGATGCCGACGCCGCCGGGCAGCCGCCGCCGTCGGCATGGCCTTGGGCGGCGGCCAGCAGCGGCTCGTCGGCGCTGCCCAGCGGCTTGCCGAAGTCCTCGGCCACCGGGCAGCTGGGGCTCAGGCCGTCCCAGTAGCGGCCCTGGCCGGCGGCGTTGACCGACTCGAAGTTGACGACGTTGAAGGTGCTGTCGCAGCGGCTCACCGGCTGGAAGCCCACCGGCTTGCCGCAGCTCGTGGCGCCGACCACCACCACGTCGACGAAGGGCTTGAGGCCGTTGATCACCAGCTCGGCCGCCGAGCAGGTGCGCGGGCCGGCCAGCACGTAGACGCGGCTCAAGCCCAGCGCGGCCGGCGGGTTGTCGAAGCGGAAGCTCTCGTCGTGGTCACGCGCGAGCTTGTCGTTGAAGCGCAGCCGCGCAAAGGTCTGCGAGCGCGTGCGCCCGGCCGAGACGTACGACGCCAGCGTGCGCGACAGCGAGACCAGGCCGCCGCCGTTGTAGCGCAGGTCGATCGCCAGCTCCTGCACGCCTTGCGCGCGGAAGTCGGCAAAGGCCGCGGCGATGCCGCTCTCGGCCTGGCTGATCAGGTCCTTCACGTGCAGGTAGCCCATGCGCCGGCCCTGCGGCGTCTGCAGCACACGCGCGCCGGTCACCGGGCTCAGCGCGAAGGCGTTGGCGCGCAGGTTGACGGTGCGTTGGCCATTGCCGTTATCCAGCACCAGCGCCAGCCGCTGGCCTTCGGCGCTGGGCGTGAAGATGCCGTAGTCGTCGGCAGCGACGATCTCTGCGGCCGTGCGGCCGTTGACCGAGACGATGCGGTCGCCACGCTGCACGCCTTGCGCCGCGGCGTCGGACAGCGGCTCGACGTAGCGCACGCGCAGCGGCCGCGCCGGGTCGGCCTGCGTCTCCAGCCCGGCCAGGTAGACGCCGTAGCCGAGCAGGCGGCCGTCGGAGAAGAAGCGGTCGTAGTCGGCCGTGGATTCGATGTAGCTCCAGCGGTCGGCCCGCGGAAACTCCGGGTCGTTGCCGGCGTAGAGCGAGGCCTCGAAGAACTCGCCCAGGCTCATGTCGCGCGCCGGATTGGGGTTGGGCGCCTGCCGGTACCAGAAGTACCACTCGTCGAAATAGGCGTCGAGCCAAGCGCGCTCATCCAGCGTGCTGCAGGCGATGCCGGGCAGCGGCGGCAGCGGGCTGTAGACGTCGTCCTTGCCGCCGCCGCAGCCGGCCAGCAGCGCGGCACCCACGGCAGCGGCGGCGGCACGGCGGCGCCAGCAAGAGGGCCGGTCGGGCATGTGGTCGGTCTTCTTCATCGTCGCTCCCGGGTCGCTGCGCCTTGGCAGCGGACGGCGGGCGGAGAGCCCCGACCTACAATGCCGGCCTCCCTGCCCTGCCCCTGTTTTGCGCCGGCCCGCGCCACGAGTGCGGTGCCCGCGCGGATCGATTGTGCCCCTGCCCGCCATGACCACGCCCGAGCTCGCCAAGTCCTTCGAACCCGCCGCCATCGAGGCCCGCTGGGCCCCCGTGTGGGACGCCGCGGACCTGTTCGCGCCGACGCTCGATCCGTCCAAGCCCTCGTTTTCCATCCAGTTGCCGCCGCCCAACGTCACCGGCACGCTGCACATGGGGCATGCGTTCAACCAGACCATCATGGACGCGCTGACGCGCTGGCACCGCATGCGCGGCCACAACACGCTGTGGGTGCCGGGGACGGACCACGCCGGCATCGCGACGCAGATCGTCGTCGAGCGCCAGTTGCAGGAGGCCGGGCTGTCGCGCCACGACCTGGGGCGCAAGAACTTCGTCGCCCAGGTGTGGGACTGGAAGGCGACCTCGGGCGCCACCATCACGCGCCAAATGCGCCGCATGGGCGACAGCGTGGACTGGGGCCGCGAGTACTTCACGATGGACGGCAAGCTGTCGGCCATCGTCGCCGAGACCTTCGTGCGCCTGTACGACGAGGGCCTGATCTACCGCGGCCAGCGGCTGGTGAGCTGGGACCCGGTGCTGAAGTCGGCGGTGTCCGATCTCGAAGTCGAGAGCGAGGAGGAAGAAGGCTTCCTGTGGCACATCCGCTATCCCTTGAGCGACGGCTCGGGCGCGCTGGTGGTGGCCACCACGCGGCCCGAGACGATGCTGGGCGACACCGCGGTGATGGTGCACCCCGAGGATGAGCGTTATGCCGCGCTGGTCGGCAAGACGGTCAGGCTGCCGCTGTGCGACCGCGAGATCCCGGTGATCGCCGACGCCTACGTCGACCGCGCCTTCGGCACCGGCGTGGTCAAGGTGACGCCGGCGCACGACCACAACGACTACGCGGTGGGCCAGCGCCACGGGCTGCCGCTGATCGGCGTGCTGACGCTGGACGCGACGATCAACGAGAACGCACCCAAGGCCTACCAGGGGCTGGACCGCTTCGAGGCGCGCAAGAAGATCGTCGCCGACCTCGAGCGCCTGGGCCTGCTGGTGGAGACCAGGAAGCACAAGCTGATGGTGCCGCGCTGCGCGCGCACCGGACAGATCGTCGAGCCGATGCTGACCGACCAGTGGTTCGTCGCGATGAGCAAGCCGGGCCACGGCGGCAAGAGCATCGCGCAGCAGGCGATCGAGGCCGTGTCGTCGGGCCAGGTGCGCTTCGTGCCCGAGCAATGGGTCAACACCTACAACCACTGGATGAACAACATCCAGGACTGGTGCATCAGCCGCCAGCTCTGGTGGGGCCACCAGATCCCGGCCTGGTACGGCACGGGCGGCGAGCTGTTCGTCGCGCGCAGCGAAGACGAGGCGCGCCAACGCGCGACGCAAGCCGGCTACAGCGGGCCGCTGACGCGCGACGAGGACGTGCTGGACACCTGGTACAGCTCGGCGCTGGTGCCTTTCTCCACGCTGGGCTGGCCCGAGCGGACGATCGAGCAGGACCTGTTCCTGCCGAGTTCCGTGCTCGTCACCGGCTTCGACATCATCTTCTTCTGGGTGGCCCGGATGATCATGATGACCACGCATTTCACGGGCAAGGTGCCGTTCCGCGACGTCTACATCCACGGCCTGGTGCGCGACGCGCAGGGCAAGAAGATGAGCAAGAGCGAAGGCAACGTGCTCGATCCGGTGGACCTGATCGACGGCATCGCGCTGCCCGAGCTGCTGGCCAAGCGCACCACCGGCTTGCGCAAGCCCGAGACCGCGCCGGCCGTGCGCAAGGACACCGAGAAGGAGTTCCCGCAAGGCATCCCCGGCTACGGCGCCGACGCTTTACGCTTCACGATGGCCAGCTACGCCAGCCTGGGCCGCAACATCAACTTCGACGCCAAGCGCTGCGAGGGCTACCGCAACTTCTGCAACAAGCTGTGGAACGCGACGCGCTTCGTGCTGATGAACTGCGAGGGGCAGGACTGCGGGCTGGCCGAGCATGGCCACCCCGGCCACACACACTTCTCGGCCGCCGACAAGTGGATCACCGGCGAGCTGCAGCGCGTGGAAACCGCGGTGCACCAGGGCTTCGGCGAGTACCGGCTGGACAACGTGGCCAACGCGATCTACGGCTTCGTCTGGGACGAGTACTGCGACTGGTACCTGGAGATCGCCAAGGTGCAGATCCAGGCCGGCGGCGAGGCCGAGCAGCGCGCGACGCGGCGCACGTTGATCCGCACGCTGGAGACGGTGCTGCGGCTGCTGCACCCGATCGCGCCCTTCATCACCGCCGAGCTGTGGCAGACGGTGGCCGTGGTCGCCGGCCGCAAGACGGCTGACAGCGACGCCACCATCGTCACCGCCGCCTACCCGGTGGCGCAGCCCGACAAGATCGACGCTGCGGCCGACGCCTGGGTGGCACAGTTGAAGGCCGTGGTCGGCACCTGCCGCAACCTGCGCAGCGAGATGGGGCTGAACCCCGGCGAGCGCGTGCCGCTGCTCAGCCACGGCGAGGCCGCCTTCATGGCCGAGGTCACGCCGCTGCTGAAGGCGCTGGCGCGGCTGTCCGAGGTGCGCGTGATCGACGACGAAGCCGCGTTCGCGCAGGCGACGCAGGCGGCGCCGGTGGCGGTGCAAGGCCAGGCGCGGCTGGCGCTGCACGTGGAGATCGACGTCGCGGCCGAGACCGCGCGGCTGGACAAGGAGATCGCGCGCCTGACGGGCGAGATCGCCAAGGCCGACGCCAAGCTGGGCAACGAGAGCTTCGTCGCGCGCGCGCCGGCCGCCGTGGTGGCGCAGGAGCGCGCGCGCCTGGCCGACTTCAGGCAGGCGCTGGATCGTCTTCGAGACCAGCGAGCGCGCCTGGCGTCGTCGACCTGAAGTCGGCTTCCGAGGCGCGCGCGCGCAGGATCTCGTCCATGCGCTGCGCCACCGCCCAGGCGCTGCGGATGCGCGATTCGCGCGTGGTGCTGGCCACGCGCGGCGTGATCTGCAGCGCGTTGATGTCGTGCAGCGGCCGGCCCGGGTCCATGGTGCCGGGCTCCATGCTGTCGAACCAGGCCGCGGCCATGCGCCGCGTGGCCAGCACGTGGGCCAGCGCCTGCTCGTCGAACAGGCCCGACGGCGCCAGGCTCACCAGCACCTGGTTGGGCTTGCACTCCGAGAGGTAGCGCTGCCCCAGCAGCCCGTGGTAGCGCGAGTAGTACGACAGCAGCACGCACACGCCGTCGCTGTGCTCCATCAGCTGGCGCAGCGGCACCGGCTCCACGCCCCAGCGGTCCCACAGGCCGTCGCCGGCGTGCACCGCGGGGTCGTAGCCGATCACGCGCGCGCCGAAGGTGTCCAGCAGATGCGCCAGCGGCCGCGCCGCCGGCGTCATGCCGACGATGCCGATCACCGAGCCGCCCAGCTCGCGCCCCACGGCCAGGCCCTCGGCGTTGATCACCGGCACGCGGCGCAGCATCTGCAGCAGCGCGCCGATGCTGAACTCGGCCTCGGCGTTGGCGCTGGCGGTGGCCGGGCGCACCACCTCGACGCCGGCGCGCGCGCAGGCTTCGAGGTCCAGGTTCTCGGCGCCGGCGGAGAGCCGCCCCACCGTCAGCAGATGGGGCGCGGCGCGCAGCACCGTGCGGTCCACCGCCACCGAAGGCGGCAGCACCACCCCGCGGATGCGGGGCAGCGCGGCGCGAAACTCCTGCGGGTCGTGCGCGAGATGCGGCGCATAGACGACACCATGGCGAGCCGACAGCCAGTCCAGGACCTCGGGGTCCAGCGGTTCGACGACGAGCAGCTCCATGGGCAAAGGTTTACGCGATCGGCCGGCCGGACGCTTGATCCATGCTGCCAGAATGAATGCTTCGATCCATTCTATGTAAGCAGATGTTGATCAAGAAGGCCATTTTCCCGGTTGCGGGCCTCGGCACGCGCTTTCTTCCCGCCACCAAGGCGCAGCCCAAGGAGATGCTGCCGGTCGTCGACAAGCCGCTGATCCAGTACGCGGTGGAGGAAGCCTACGCCGCCGGCGTGCGCGAAATGATCTTCGTCACCGGGCGCCACAAGCGGCCGATCGAAGACCACTTCGACATGACCTACGAGCTGGAGGTGGCGCTGGAGAGCGCCGCCAAGAACGACCTGCTGGCCGTGGTGCGCAGCGTCAAGCCCGACGACATGGAGTGCATCTACGTGCGCCAGGCGCAGGCGCTGGGCCTGGGCCACGCGGTGCTGTGCGGCCAGCGCCTGGTGGGCAGCGAGCCGTTCGCCGTGCTGCTGGCCGACGACCTGATGGTCGGCGACCCGCCCGTGCTCAAGCAGATGGTCGACCAGTTCGCCGAATGGCGCGCCTCGATCCTGGCGGTGCAGGAGGTGCCGCCCGAGCACACGCGGCGCTACGGCATCGTGGCCGGCAACCCGGTCAGCGACCGGCTGGTGGACGTGAGCCAGATCGTCGAGAAGCCGGCGCCCGAGAACGCGCCATCGCGGCTGGGCGTGGCCGGGCGCTACATCCTGACGCCGGGCGTGTTCCACGAGATCGCCAGCCAGCCGCGCGGCGTGGGCGGCGAGATCCAGCTCACCGACGGCATCGCCTCGCTGCTGCGGCGCGAGAAGGTCTTTGCCTATCGATACGAAGGTCGCCGCTACGACTGCGGCAGCAAGGAAGGCTTCCTGCAGGCCAACGTCGAGCTGGCGCTGGCCCACCCCGAGCTGGGGCCGTCGTTCCGCGCCTTCCTGCAAGGCCTGGCGCTGTAGCGCGATGGCAGCGCCCGATCCCGGCGCGGCGCCGGCGGCCGAAGCGCAGCCGGCGCGCATCGTGCTGCGGCCCCTGGGCTGGCGCGACCCGCTGCGCTGGCTGGGCTTGGGCTGGCGCGACTTCCGCCGCGCGCCGGGCATCGGCCTCTTCTACGGCGGCTGCTTCATGGTGATGGGCTGGGCGCTGCTGGCGGTGTTCCAGCACGCGCCGGCCTACATGCTGGCCTTGTCGGCCGGCTTCCTGCTGATGGGCCCCTTCCTGTGCCTGGGCCTGTACCGCGCCAGCCAGCGGCTGGAGGCCGGCGAGCGGCCCGACTTCGGCGACTCGCTGCTGGTCTGGGACACGCGCACCGCGCAGCTCGGCATCTTCGGCTTCGTGCTGCTGGTGCTGGAGATGCTGTGGGGCCGCGCGACGCTGGTGCTGTTCGCCGTCAGCTTCGACGGCATGCCCGACTTCAAGGGCTCGCTGCTGGCGCTGCTGGACCCCGAGAACCTCGGCTTCACCGTCGCCTGGCTGCTGCTGGGCGCGGTGTTCGCGGGGCTGATCTATGCCGTCAGCGTGGTGGCGATGCCGATGATCCTACACCGCCAGACCGACGCCATCACCGCCGGCCTGACCAGCCTGCGCCTGGTGCTGGGCCAGCCCGGCGTGATGCTATGGTGGGGCGCGCTGATCACCTTGCTGGTGGGCCTTGCGCTGCTGCCCTGGTTCGCCGGGCTGCTGATCGTGGGGCCGGTGCTGGGGCATGCGTCGTGGCATGCCTACCGCGCGGCGGTGGCCAACGGCGACGACGCCGCGCCTTGATCAGGAGCGGCCCGTCCCCGGCGGCGGCACCGACGCGGCGGGGGCCGGTGCCGGCGGCCGGAGCGGCGCGCGCGGGTCCAGCAGCTCGCGCTGCAATTCGCGGTCCTCGTGCCACCAGCCGCGGTACCAGGCGTCGCTGATCTCGCTGACCGAAGCCACCACGCGCGACAGGCCCAGCGCCTGCAGTGCGAAGCCGCTGGCCGCCAGGCGCACGCCGGCCAGGTCCAGCCGGCAGCCGTCGCTGCGCACGGCCAGGCGGCCGCTGAAGTCGCAGGCCGTGGCCAGCAGCTCGCTGCGCTGGGCATCCAGCGCCACGTCGTCGGCGCGCACCTGCACGCCGGTCATCTCCACCGACGAGTCGCGCAGCACGATGCGCTGGGCCACCAGGTCGGTCAGGCGCAGCGCGCTGCAGCGCTCGATCAAGACCTCGCGGTAGCGGCCGCCGAAACGTCGGTCGGTCTCGCCGACACAGCGCAGGTCGGGCAGCGCGCCGTCCACGGGCGGCAGGCGGCGCGACGGCGGCAGCAGCGGCTGCGGCGCCTCGCGCAGCACGCGCAGCAGCAGCGCCTGGAAGTCCTGCGGCGCCTGGTGCATCGGCGTGTGGCCGATGCCGCGCATCACGTGCAGTTGCGCGCGCAGCATGCAGCGCGCCAGCAGCTCGCCGGTACGCAGCGGCGCCACGGGGTCGGCCTCGCCCCAGATGATCTGCGCGGGCTGCCGCACGGTGTACACCGCGGCGCTGAAGTCCTCGTCCACCAGCGCCCAGCCGGCGTTGATCGAGCTGCGGTCGCGCATCACCAGCGGCCACAGCCACTCGTTGTCGCGCAGCACGCCGTCGGGGTCCACCGGCAGCCCCAACACGCGCTCCACCAGGCGCTGGCCCAGCTCGCGCAGGCGCTCGGCCGGCTGCTTCAGCGGCTCGGGCAGGCCTTCCAGCGGCAGCCGCGCCATGTGCTTGGTGAACGCGGTGCGGTGCAGGATGCCGGCCACGTCGACCAGCACCAGCGACGAGACGCGCCCGGGAGACTCGGCCGCCAGCCGCAGCGCCACCGCGCCGCCCATCGAATGGCCGGCCACCGTCCAGGGCCCGCGCCCTTCGCGCGCCAGCAGGCGGTCCAGCACGCGCGCGAACTGCGTCGGCGACAGCCGCGCCGACGACATCGAGGAGTAGCCGAAGCCCGGCAGGTCGACCGCCAGCACGCGCCAGTCGCGCGCCAGCGCCGGCATCACCGGCAGCCAGTCGGTGAAGCCGTTCTGCCCCAGGCCGTGCACCAGCAGCAGCGGCGGCGCGTCGGCCGGCCCGGCGCGCACGGTGAGCATCTCGCCGCCCAGCACCGGCTCGCTCTCCAGCGCGACGCGCCAGTCGGCCGGCAGCCGCGCGCGCAGCGCGTCCACGGTCCGCAGCCGCTCGCGGCAATGGCTGCAGACCGGCTCCGCGGCCGCCGGCTGCGGCTGCGCCGTCGCCGCCGTCCAGCCGGCCGCGGCCAGGGCGGCCAGCGCGGCGCGGCGGCGGGCGATTGCAGCGGCCGGCTTCAGGGCAGCAGCACCGTCGAGCCGGTGGTCTTGCGCGACTCCAGCTCGCGATGCGCCTGCGCCACCTCGGCCAGCGGGTAGCGCTGGTCGATGCGGATCTTCACCTGGCCGCTGCCGACCACCGCGAATAGGTCGTCGGCCATCGCCTGCGTGGCCTCGCGCGTCGCGATGTGCGTGAACAGCGTGGCGCGCGTCAGGTACAGCGAGCCCTTGGCGCCCAGGATGCCGGGCGCGAACGGCGGCACCGGCCCCGAGGCGTTGCCGAAGCTGGCCAGCAGTCCGAAGGGGCGCAGGCAGTTCAGGCTGCCTTCGAAGGTGTCCTTGCCCACGCTGTCGTAGACCACCTTGACGCCGCGGCCGCCGGTGATGTCCTTGACGCGCGCGACGAAGTCTTCCTTCGTGTAGTCGATCGCGTGCGCCGCGCCGTGCTCCAGCGCCAACTGGCACTTGGCCGCCGAACCGGCGGTGGCGATCAACTGCAGCCCCAGCGCGCGCGCCCACTGGCAGGCGATCAGCCCCACGCCGCCGGCCGCGGCGTGGAACAGCACGTGATCACCGGCCTGCAGCCCTTCCGCCGGCAGCGTCTTCTTCAGCAGGTATTGCGCCGTCAGGCCCTTGAGCATCATCGCCGCCGCGGTGTCGAACGCGATGCCCTCGGGCAGCCGCACCACGGCCTGGGCCGGCATCACGCGCGCCTCGCTGTAGGCGCCGGGCGGGTTGCTGGCGTAGGCCGCGCGGTCGCCGGGCTTCAGGTGCGTGACGCCCTCGCCCACCGCCTCGACGACGCCGGCCGCCTCCATCCCCAGCGTCAGCGGCAGCGGGTTCTGGTACAGGCCGGTGCGCTGGTAGACATCGATGAAGTTCAGCCCGCAGGCGTGGTGGCGGATGCGGATCTGGCCCGGGCCGGGCTCGCCGACGGGCAGGTCGACGAGCCGCATCTGCTCGGGGCCGCCGAACGCGGTGATCTGGATCGCGCGTGCCATGGGCATCTCCTGCTGAAGGTCCATTGAAAGCTCAGGCCCGAGGTTAAGCCATGGCACAGTCGACCCTGTCGATGAAGCGAGTTCTGCAAGCCCCCAACCTCGCGCTGGCCACGCTGTGGGCCGACCAGCTCGGCGCCGCCGGCATCGCCGCCAGCGTGCAGCGCGCCTATGCCAGCGGCATTGCCGGCGAGCTGCCGCCCGACCAGTGCTTGCCCGAGGTGTGGGTGGCCGACGACGCGCAGTGCGAGCCGGCGCGCGTGCTGCTGGCCGACTGGCAGCGGCTGCCGCACCGCCGCTGGGCCTGCCCCGGCTGCGGCGAGATCGTCGAAGGCCCGTTCGAATCCTGCTGGAACTGCGGCGCCGCGATGCCGGAGCGGCGCTGATGAGCGCCACGGTGCCGGCGCTCGACATCCTCGCCTACGGCGAAGCGATGGTCGAGTTCAACCAGACCGGCGAGGACGGCGGCCGCCGCTACCTGCAGGGCTTCGGCGGCGACAGCAGCAACTTCGCGATCGCCGCGGCGCGCCAGGGCGCGCGCGTGGGCTACTGGAGCGCGCTGGGCGACGACGCCCACGGCCGTGCGCTGCGCGCGCTGTGGCAGGCTGAAGGCGTGAACTCGCACTGTGTGCGCAGCGACGCGGCGGCCTTCACCGCGGTCTACTTCGTCACCCACGGCGAGCGCGGCCACGAGTTCCACTTCCACCGCCGCGGCAGCGCCGCCAGCCGCATCGGCCCGGCCGACGTGCCGCGCGAGGCCGTCGCCGCGGCCCGCGTGCTGCACCTGTCGGGCATCTCGCTGGCGATTTCGGAATCCGCCTGCGATGCCGGTTATGCCGCGATCGCCGCCGCGCGCGAGGCCGGCGCGCAGGTCTCGTTCGACACCAACCTGCGCCTGAAGCTGTGGCCGCTGGACCGGGCACGCGCGGTGATGACCGACGTGCTGCGGCGATGCGACATCGCGCTGCCGAGCTGGGACGACATCACCGCGATCACCGGCCTGGCCGACGCCGATGCGATCGTCGACCACTGCCTGCGCCTGGGCGCGCGCGTCGTCGCGCTGAAGCTGAGCGCGCAAGGCGCGCTGGTGGCCGACGCCACCGGCCAGCGCCACCGCATCGCGCCCTTCCCCTGCCGGCCGCTGGACGCCACCGGCGCCGGCGACACCTTCGGCGGCGCCTTCGTCGCGCGGCTGCTGGCCGGCGACGGCCTGCTGCAGGCCGGCCGCTACGCCGCCGCAGCGGCCGCGCTGTCCACGCAGGGGTATGGCGCGGTGGCGCCGATCCCGTACGCCGACGCTGTGCGCGCGGCGCTGCTTGCCGATCAGGCCTAGTGCGCAGACATTTAAATACCGCAATATGAGTGCAGTCCACATGTCGTCATTTGACAGGTGTACTCATGCGGCAGACAGAACCTCACCTGAGCGACGAGGATCGCGCCGCGGTGGACGAGATTCGGAGCAAGGGACTGCATCACAGTCGCGAGGTCAATCGGGCGCATATGCTCGCGGCGCTATCACGGCGTGCCCGAGGCGTAGGTTCTGGCCGTCCTGGGGATTGGGCGCACGGCGCTGTGGCGCACGCACGCCGCGTACCTGCAGGGCGGACTGGAGCTGGCGGTGTTCGACGTCGCACGGCCGGGACGACCGCGGCGCTACGACACAGATGCCGCGGCGAAGGTGCTCTGTGCCGACTCGGGCGCGGCCTAGACCTCGAGACCGGGACAGAGCGCCGGTGTGATGTACGGCTCTCGCCGTACCCCAACTGACGGGCGTGTTCGTGGCGCAGAGGTGGGGCAGCTGTATTCTGGGTGCGTGCTGAACCGCCTGACCAGAACGCTTCACTCCCTGCTTGCCAACGGGGTTCTCGCCGCTTTGTTTATCGCAACGCCAACACTGGCGACGGCCGAAACCTGGGTTGCGATGGACAACGGGAAGGGCTATCGGTACGAGTTCGACGCCGACGCGGTCGAGCGCGTCACCAACGGGGTGTATCGGGTTAAGGAAGGTCTGCACAACGCGCTGCGTAACGCTGACGCGCCCAGTTGGCCATCATGCAGATCGAGAACGGCACTCGAAGGACCTCGCGACGCGCGTCACGGCGCCGAGCGATTGCAGCGCGGCGCGTGCTTGGTGCACGGCTCGCGCACTCATCCTCGCGCTCCCATCAGCTTTGCGCGCGCCATCCACAGGTTCGACAGTGCGAACAGCGTGACGATCTGCGCCGTGTTCTTGGCCAAGCCTCGGTAGCGAACCTTCGTGTAGCCGAACTGCCTCTTCAGGACGCGGAACGGGTGCTCGACCTTAGCCCTGATGCTGGCCTTGAGCTGCTCGAGCTTGTCGGCGATGACGTCTGCCTTGGTCTGCGGGTCGAGCTTGCGCCGAAGACCAGGCCGCATCGCCACGTACCAGTTCGGGCCGGCTGCTTCCGGCCGCTTGTGCACCCCCTGATAGCCGGCGTCGGCAAAGACGTCACGCTCGCGCCCGTGCAGCAGCTGCCCGGCGACGTTCAGGTCGTTGACGTTGGCCGCGGTCGTCACCACCGTGTGCACCAGACCCGAGTCGGCGTCCACGCCGATGTGCGCCTTCATCCCGAAATACCAGTTGTTGCCCTTGCGCGTCTGCTTCATCTGCGGATCGCGTTCGCCCTCGGCGTTCTTGGTCGAGCTCGGCGCCGAGATCAGCGTGGCATCCACCGCCGTGCCGCTGCGAAGCATCAGGCCCTTGTGGCTCAGCAGATCGTTGACGACCCGCAGCATGTCCACGGCCAGGTTGTGTCGCTCCAACAGATGCCGAAAGCGCAGGATCGTCGTCTCGTCGGGCAGCCGCGCGGTCACGCCCTCGAGCTTGGCGAACTCGCGGTACAGCGGCACGTCGTGCAGCGCCTCTTCCATCGCCGGATCGCTCAGCCCGAACCACTGCTGCAGGTAGTGGATGCGCAGCATGGTCTCGATGCCGAAGGGCGGTCGGCCGGTCTTGGCCTTGGGGTAATGCGGTTGGACGATCTGCACCAGCACCGCCCAGGGCGCGACACGCTCCATCTCTTCGAGGAACTCGCGCTTGCGCGTCTTCTTCGTCGACAGGTTCAGGCCAAGTCCAAGTTGCTTCACGGCTCGCATCGTCACCTCACGTGCCGCCTCGGGCAAGACGGATCAGCCCTTAGTTATGCAGACATTCCTTAAGTGGCGATGGGGTCGCGAGTTCGTCAACGACTACTCGACGGACACTTTGAGGGTCGAGTGCGGAGAGCACAAGGTGGTCACCGAGCGGTCGGTCTCAATCAACCGGTCGATGTACCCATCAGACCCTGAGCGGCAAGTCTTCACAAGGGACTTCATCGAAGAGACGAGCACGTCGTACTGGGGAAGAAAGCCCCTCAGTGCAGACGAGAAGATGCGCGCGGTCCGGTTCCCGACGTCGGGGTCGCCAGAGAGCCGGCTGGTCCGCGTCCTATGTCAGAACGAGCCCTTCTTCAAGCAGTTCCACGAACTGACTGGCGACGATGTTCAGAAGCAGTGGGGCTGCGGTACCCCACGGCTGGCCAATGCACCGATGTGCAAACCCGACCTGGAGACTCGCGAGCTCCTGGGGCAGCTCATCATGCGCATCAGTCAAGTCGAGAAGGCCTGCGCGCTCAGCGGAGAACAGGCGAACCTGGTGACGCGTGTCTGGCTCAAGGAAATGGAGACATGCCGTAGCGCCAAGTGCGACCTAGGCGCGCTCAGCATGGGTGTAGAGGGGCTTGGTGGCGACCTTACGCGGGCAGCAGCAGGGCAGGCCTGCACGTTCATTGCGCGGTCCACCCAGATGGCTCGGGACAGCGAAGCAAAAGACGCCAGCGAGGTTCGCTTCACAGCCTGCCTCGCCAAGACCATCCCAGAGCTTGACGACAAGGTCTCGCCAGCCAACGTGGTCGCAGAGGGGGTGTACGCAGCCTGTCGTGACCAGCTGACGCCTGAGCTGGCCGGCAGTTCCAACTTCGCCACCACGGTCCTGCCGAGCGTCACCGGCCAGGTTCTCCGGGCCCGCCAGGAGTCACGCAAGCCCACCCCGAAGCAGGCGCCGAAGCCAGCAGCCAAGCAGAAGGCCCGACTAGTCTCGGCAACAGGGCAACGCGTCTAGACCTCAACATGAGTACGCTTCCAGCCGTCGAACGACGATATGTGAACTGCATTTATGTTCCAATATTTACGTGTCGGCGCACTAGAACGTGCCCGGGTAGTTGCCGCCGTCGATCAGCAGGTTCTGCCCGGTGATGTAGCCCGCCTGCGCGCTGCACAGGAAGGCGCAGGCGGCGCCGAACTCCGCGGCCGTTCCCAGCCGCCGCGCCGGCGGCACCGCGGCGCGCGCGGCGACGATCTCGTCGACGCTCTGCCCCGTCTTGGCCGCGGTGGCGCGCGCCATGCCCCGCACGCGGTCGGTGTCGAACACGCCGGGCAGCAGGTTGTTGAGCGTCACGTTGCGCGAGGCCAGCCGCGGCTGCCGCGCCAGCCCGGCGACGAAGCCGGTGAGCCCGCTGCGCGCGCCGTTGCTCAGGCCCAGCGTGTCGATCGGCGCTTTCACCGCACCGCTGGTGATGTTGACCACGCGCCCGAAGCCGCGCGCCGCCATGCCGTCCACCGTGGCCTTGATCAGTTCGATCGGCGTCAGCATGTTGGCGTCGACCGCCTTGATCCAGTCGTCGCGGCCCCAGTCCCGAAAATCACCCGGCGGCGGCCCGCCGGCGTTGTTGACGAGGATGTCCACCTGCGGGCACGCGGCCAGCGCGGCGGCGCGGCCTTCGGGCGTGGTGATGTCGCCGGCCACCGCGCGCACCTGCGCGGCGGGGTTCAGCACACGCAGTTCGGCCGCCGCCGCTTGCAGCGCCTCGGCGCCGCGCGCGGTGATCACCACGTGCACGCCCTCCTCCACCAGCGCGCGCGCACAGCCCTTGCCCAGGCCCTTGCTGGCCGCGCAGACCAAGGCCCATTTGCCTTCGATGCCCAGTTTCATCTCGGGTTTTTCCTTTCGTCACCAAGTCCCATCCGCCATTTTCCGGCGCCGGGACAACGCCCTCTCCTTCACGTACTCGAACAACTCCGAGGCGGGCTTGAGCCCCATGTCAGGCTCCGCTGGTGTTGAGGCTGCCGTCTCTTGCGGCTATTGCTTCTCTTCCAGCGTGCAGCTTCCGTTGGCGTCGTACTGGCCACCGGCGTCGAGGCATTTGTCCATGGCCAGCCAAGCCCAGGCGCTCACGCCGAGCCAGACCAGCACGGCAATGGCCATGGGAAGCAAGGCGATGACGAGCCACAGTGTCGTCTCGGCCTTGAAGTGCTTGTTGATGGACCACATGCGGCACACGGCTGGTTATGAAGACCGACGCGGAGACCACCGGCCCGCAAAGAGACGTCAGGCCTCGCTCCCGTCGGGCAAATGTTTGTGCATCGTGAACTTGGAGACCCCGGCCGCAAAGCCCGAGGTCGTGAGCGCGATGCGATAGCCGAGCTTCTCGTAGAAAGCCGGCGCCTGAAACGTGAACGTGTCCAGGTACACGAGCTTGCAGCCGCGACCGGCGGCAAGCTGCTCGAAGGCCGAGAGGATGCGCGTTCCGAGACCGCTTCCCCGCGTGTCTTCGGCGACCCAGAGCTGCTGCAGTTCGCAGCATGTCCCCAGGGTTCTTCCGATGGCGCCGCCAATGACCTCTCCGTGCAGGTTCTTTGCAAAGACGCAGAGCGGGCGGGTCGACACCAGTTCGGTCTGCTCGTTGTATCGAGACAGGCCTTGATCGACCGCCTCCCGGTCGGCCGGATCCGGGGCCTCGGTAGCAATGATCGAAATCGTCATGGGTTCGGTGGGAACGCGGTTCAGGCGTAGGCGACCCAGCCTCGAAATGCCGATCCGACATAGAAGGTGCTGATGCCCGAAAAGCCTCACTGACTATGCGCAAGTCCTCTACTGGCAGATCGGCGCCGCTGGACCAGTCAAAGCGGCGCATGAAAATTGCTGACCAACGTTCACGTCCGCAGCCCGCCTGCAGGACGCGATGCCGCCGATGCGGCGCTACGCAGCCAACTCGATGTATTCAACCTTGCTCGTGGGCTCCGGCACGGGAGTGCCGTCTTCGCGCATGCCTTCAAGGTGAAAGGCAATGGCTTCGCGGATCTCTGCTTGCACTTCCTCGAGGGTCGTACCCGTCGCCACGCAGCCCGGAAGATCGGGCACATAGGCAGAGTAGTTCCCGTCGGCTTTCTCGATGACGACAGCGTACTTCATGCTTGATCTCACTTCTTCAGGCTGGCTTGTTTGAGAATGCTGTTCAGGGTGCCAGGCGCAAGGTCATCGCCGAGTTTCCCCGAATCAAGATCCGAGCGGCGCAGGACGATCTCCCACAGCGCCTTGTTGCGCACGTACTTGCGGGTGCTCAAGTGTTCCTTCGACAGCACCTGCCAGCCCGAGCGGAACAGCCGGTCGACGTCGGCCTCGTCGAAGAAGCGCTTGGGCTGGCCGTCGACCAGGTAGAAATGCGGCTCGATCTCGGGATGGCCCTCGGCGCCGAAGTGGCGGTCCTCGGTCGAATTGAGCCGGCATAACAACAGACCTGAATGGCGCAACGTGAGGCGGATCCGCTCGACCAGACCGACGGTTTCCGCCCACGGGAAATAGTGCAGGCTGAGGCTGGCGACAATCGCGCCGGCGGATCCATGGGCGACGGGAAACGGGTCCCGCAGATCGCTGCAGTCGAGGCTGGCCGCCGGCACGCGGAGCCTTGCCGCGGCAACGGCGGCCTCCGAGAGGTCGAAGCCGACGACGGAGAGCCCCGCGCCGGCCAGCGTCGCGGTGTCGTCGCCGATGCCGCAGCCGATCTTCAGCACCGGGTGCGGGACGGCGGTGTCGCGCAGCAAGGGCAGCCAGCGCCGGAGCCAGGGGTCGGGGAGCATTCGAGGTCAGGCAGCAGCTTGCACCAGGGGCTTCAGTTGGATGTGCCGGTCGAAGGGGCCGACGTAGGCCCGGATGTGGGCGATGGATTCATAGCCCAAGCGGCGATAGAGGCCCGCGACCCGATCGTCGAGCGTCTCGATGAGGCTGCTCGTGCAGCCCCGCAAGAGGGCCTCGAGCTCCATGCGTCGCAGGATCTCGGTTGCGATCCCCTGGGAACGCCATTCCGAGTGAACCCACAGACTGAGGACGAACAGCCGGCCGTATTCGGTTCGCCCCACGCCACCGGCAACAAGCTGCCCCTCATGTTGAACCAGGCAGGTCAGCGGCTTCGCATGGCCAATCAGCGCGGCCTGCTGGATCTGCCACGCCCGCAGAAACATCGCCTGCCAGGATTGAGCGAAGGCGACCGCCTTCTCATCGACCATACGCTCGAACTCGCGCCGGTCGCGCGCCGACGGGGCCGGGCCCGCCAAGGTCATGCACGCGACGCGATGGCCGACGACCTGGGGCACCGCAACGGCCATCTCAGCCAGTTGCACGGCCGGGTGCTTCGTTCGGCGGCGGGGCATGCGGCGCTACGGGGGTGGTCCGGCCGGCTTGCAGGCGTATTCGCATTGCAGCGCCGCCGTGCCTTCGAAGGCCGCCTTGATGACGCACACGCCTTGCGGACGGGGCTCCAGCGTGCACCCAAGCCGGACCGGACCGGAGGCGAGCGTGGCCGACACGGCCAGCGGGCGGCCGGCAGACAGCCGCACGCTCTTCGACTCCACCGGCGCCGGCGGCTGGCCCGCGACGGCCGCCGCCAGCGGCACGGTCGCCGAAAGCACCGGCTCGTCGCCGATCGCCAGGCTTTGCAGACGCACCGCCAGCGGCGAGTGGTTGGTGAAATGAACTGACGTCGACGCCGGCGCGGCCGCCTGGACGAGGCGATAGACGATGAAGACGGCGCAGCCCAACCCGACCAGGAGGCCGATCAGTGCATTGCGGGTGCGGCTGGACATGGCGCCGGCATGATAGGGGCTCAGGCCCCGGCCACCGCCGCGTTGAACACCGCCTCGAGCGCATAACCGTCAGGGTCGACGACAAAGGCCGCGTAGTAGTGCGGCCCGTAGTGCGGCCGCAGCCCGGGCGCGCCGTTGTCGCGGCCGCCATGTTGCAGCGCCTGCGCGTGGAAGCGCGCCACCGCCTCGCGCGACGGCGCGGCCAAGGCCAGGTGGAAGCCCGGGCCGGGCGCCAGCGGCGCGGCGGCAGCGGCGGCGCTGCGCTGCTTCAGCGCCAGCTTGTCGCCGCCGCCGGGCAGGCCATAGCCGACGGCCTGCGTGTCGGGCTCGCCGTCGAAATCGGACCACACGCGCACGAAGCCCAACTCGGCCAGCGCGGCGTCGTAGAAGCGCGCGGACCGCGCGAGGTCGCGGACGCCCAAGGACAGGTGGTGCAGCATGGCCGCGGCTCCTTGAGGCACGGGACAGCGGAAAGCGCCGCTTGCTCATCGGGTGGCCCTGCGATCGGTTACAGGCGGCCCGAGGACCGCATCGCTTCGAGCCGCAGCGCCAAGGCCTGCTCCAGCTCGCTGAGCGTTTGTTGCAGCGCCCGGCGCTCGCCATCCGAGGTGCAGGCGTCGAGCTGCTCGCGCAGCCGCGCCCGGCGGTGGAACAGCTCCAGCTCGGGCGGCGGCACGCCGGCGTTCTTCAGGATCTTGAACGGCAGCCGGAACTCGGCCGGCGTCTCGGCCCAGCCGGCAGCCTCGGCCAGCGGCCGGCCGAAGCTCTCGGCGCTTTGCAGCTCGCCGGACCGCAAGGCCTGCGCCAAGTGCTCGGCAATCATCTCGTCCTGCGAGCGGATCGCGGCATCGCGGCGCTTGCGCGGTTCGGAGTCCAGCGAGGATGGCATGGCCTGGCCCATGAACCGATGGTACGACCGGCTCGCCTACCGCGCCCTCGCCAGCAGCCAGATGCCCGCCAGCACCAGCACGGTGCCGGCGATGACCCAGCGCGTGAAGGGCTCGCCGAGGATCAGCACGCCCATCGCGATGGTCGACAGCGGGCCGATCATGCCGGTCTGCGCCGCCAGCGCGGCGCCGATGCGCTCGACGGCCATCATCACCATCAGCACCGGCGCCACGGTGCAGACGGTGGCGTTCAGCAGCGACAGCCAGATCACCGGCTCTGGCACCGCCGCCGCCGACAGCGGCCGCAGCAGCGCGAACTGCGCCAGGCACAGCACGCAGGCGACGGTGGACGCCAGCCCCGTCAGCCGCAGCGCGCCCAGGCGCCGCACCTCGGCCCCGCTGTAGACCAGGTACAGCGCATAACTGACCGCACTGGCGAACACCAGCGCGGTGCCCAGCGCGACGTCGCGCCCGGCGAAGCTCAGCTCGTGGCCGAAGACCAGCAGCACGCCGACATAACTGACCGCCAGCGCGGACAGTCGACCGGCCGACACGCGCTGCCCGTGCAGCAGCACGCCCAGCAGCAGCACCAGCGTCGGGTTGAGGTAGAGGATCAGCCGCTCCAGGCTGGCGCTGATGTACTGCAGCCCCGCAAAGTCCAGGAAGCTGGCGAGGTAGTAGCCGCTGAAGCCCAGGCCGAACACCAGCCCCAGGTCGCGCCGCGTCAGCGCCGGCCGGCCGCGGCCGCCCCACCACGCGATCAGCAGGAAGAACGGCAGCGCGAACAGCATGCGGTACATGATCAGCGTGACCGCGTCCACGCCTTCGTAGCGGTAGGCCAGCTTGACGATGATGGCCTTGCCCGAGAACGCGATCGAGCCGGCGGCGGCCAGCGCCAGGCCCGGCCAGGCCTTGGGCGGTGCCGTCAAAAGCCGGCGGCCTGGCCGTCGCGCCGCGGATCGCTGGCCGCGGCATAACCTTCGACCGACGGATCGCCCAGCCGCCAGATGAACTGGCCGGCGCCGTAGTCCTGGTAGCTGTCGGTGAAGGGCAGCACGTGGTGGCCGCGCTCGCGCAGGCCTTGCACCGTGGCCTCGGGCATGCCGGTCTCGCAGTTGAGCAGGCCGCCCGCGAAGCGCCAGCGCGGCGCGTCGCACGCGGCCTGCGGCTGCTGGCGGTAGTCCAGCATGCGCACCAGGGTCTGCAGGTGGCCTTGCGGCTGCATGTCGCCGCCCATCACGCCGTAGCTCATCTGCGGCCGCCCGTCCTTCATGAGGAAAGCCGGAATGATGGTGTGGAACGGGCGCTTGGCCGGCCCCACGAGGTTGTCGCGCTCGGGGTCCAGCGTGAAGCCGTGGCCGCGGTTCTGCAGGCTTAAGGCGTAGCCGGGCACGACGATGCCCGAGCCGAAGCCCATGTAGTTGCTCTGGATGAAGCTGACCATCATGCCGCGCTCGTCGGCCGCGGTGAGGTAGATGGTGCCGCCCTGCGGGCCGTGGCCGGGGCCGAAGTCCTGCGCGCGCCGAGGGTCGATCAGCGCGGCACGGCGCTTCAGGTAGGCCGGGTCCAGCATCTGCGCCGGCGTCAGCCGCATCGCGGCCGGCTCGGCGACATAACGGTAGACATCGGCGAACGCGAGCTTCATCGCCTCGATCTGCAGGTGCTGGCTGTCGGCGCCGTCCACCGGCAGCGCGCCGACGTCGAAATGCTGCAGGATGCCCAAGGCGATCAGCGCCGCGATGCCCTGGCCGTTGGGCGGGATCTCGTGCAAGGTGTGGCCGCGGTAGTCCTGCGCGATCGTGCCCACCCACTCGGGCTGGTGGGCGTTGAAATCGGCCTCGCTCATCACGCCGCCGTGGGCCTTGGCGTGCGCGGCCGCCGCGGCGGCGATCTCGCCGCGGTAGAAGGCCTCGCCCCGGCTGCCGGCGATCAGCCGCAGCGTGCGCGCCGCATCGGGCAGGCTGAAGCGCTCGCCCACCACCGGCGCGCGGCCCTGCGGCAGGAAGGCTTCGGCGAAGCCGGGCTGCTGCGTCAGCTCGGGCAGCTCGGCGGCGGCGGCCCACTTGTGCTGCACGATCACCGGCACCGCGTAACCGCGCTCGGCGGTCTCGATGGCCGGTGCCAGCAGGTCGCCGAAAGGCAGTTTTCCGAAACGTTGGTGCAGCGCGGCCCAGGCCGAGACGGCGCCGGGCACGGTGACCGCGTCCCAGCCGCGCTTGGGGGGCGTCTTGGCGTCGGTGCCGTACTTGGCGCGGAAGTACGCGGGCGTCCAGCCCTGCGGCGCGCGGCCCGAGGCGTTGAGGCCGTGCAAGGCCTGCCCGTCCCACAGGATGCAGAAGGCGTCCGACCCCAGGCCGTTGCTGCAGGGCTCGACGAGGGTCATCATCGCCGCGGCGGCGATCGCGGCGTCCACCGCGTTGCCGCCCGCCTGCAGCATGCGCAGGCCCGCCTGCGCCGCCAGCGGGTGCGAGGTGGAGACGACATTGCGCGCGAACACGGGGCTGCGCTGGCTGGCATAGCCGCGGTGCCAATCGAAGGCATGAGTCATGGCGGGCGTGGGGACGGTTGGTTCAGGGCGAGGGGTTTCGATTCTGCCGCCGCGGCCGCTCCAGCAGCGTGTCGGCCACGTAGCGGCGCAGCACCGGCGGCGTCTGGCCCTGCTGGAAGCTCAGGCGCTGGGCGCGCAGCTCGGCGTCGAAGGCGGTGAAGCGCTCCAGCCGCCGCTGGTGCTCGACCCAGTTCTCGTCGACGAAGTATTCGATGTAGCGCCCCGGCACCGCGGTGTCGCGGAACAGGCCCCACGACAGCGCGCCCTGGCGCAGCCGCGCGCGCCGCGTGCGCGCCATCACGGCGGCGAAGTCGGCCGCCTGCGCGGGGTCGATCTGGTATTCCAGCGTCACCATCACCGGGCCTTCGTCGGGACCGATCTCGAAGGCCGCCTCGTGCCGGACCCCGGTCTGCGCCGGCGAGAAGTCGATGTCGGCCATCCATTCCACGCTCAGGCGCCGGGTCAGCACCAGCAGCACCAGGCCCAGGCCGGCGGCGGCCAGCACGGCGGTGCGCACGTCGCTGAGGGCGGCCACCTGGCCCCACAGCAGCGAGCCCAGCGCCGAGCCGCCCATCAAGGCCATCTGGTAGATCGACATGCCGCGCGCGCGCACCCAGTCGGGCATGGCCTGCTGGGCCGCGACGGTGAGCGAGTTGGCCACCGAGATCCAGGTCATGCCCACCACCACCATCGCCGGCACCGCCAGCCACACCTCGGGCAGCAGCACCACGGCCGCCGTCACGCCGGCGTGCACCAGCGTGCCCACGGTGACGAACTGGTTGCGCGAGAACCGCTGCCGCCAGCGCGGGAACAGCAGCGCCGCGACGATGGCGCCGATGCCGATGGACGACAGCATCACCGTGAAGGTGCCCGGCCCGCCGCCGTGCAACTGGCGCGCCACCAGCGGCAGCAGCGACATCAGCGCGGTGGCCTGCAGGAAGAACAGCGCGATGCGCAGCATCACCACGCGCAGCCGGTGCGACTGCAGCGTGTAGTTGATGCCGGTGCGCATCGCGCCCCAGAAGCGCTCGCCGGGCAGCGTGCTGGTGCGCGGCTCGCTCTTCCAGCGCAGGATCAGCACGAAGGCCACGCCGGCCAGCAAGGCGTTGAGCACGAAGACGGCCGCCGAGCTGTAGGCCGCCAGCAGGCCGCCGGCCAGCGCCGGCCCGACCACGCGCGAGAGGTTCATCGCGATGCCGTTGAGCGCCAGCGACTGCGGCAGGTGCTCCTTGCTGACCACCTGCGGCACGATGGCGGCGAACACCGGCCAGCGCATCGCCAGGCCGAAGCCGTTGAGGAAGGTCAGCAGCAGCAGCAGCTCGGCCGTCAGCACCTGCGCCAGCGCGGCGCCGGCCAGCACCAGCGCGATCAGCAGCACCCACAGCTGGGTGGACGCGAAGTAGCGCCGGCGGTCCAGGATGTCGGCCAGCGCGCCGCTGGGCAGCCCCAGCAGGAACACCGGCAGCGTGCTGGCGGTGGACACCAGCGCCACCATCACCGGGCTGGTGGTGAGCGTGGTCATCAGCCAGGCGGCTGCCACGTCGTTCATCCACATCGTGAGGTTGGCCGCCAGCCAGGCGAACCAAAGGCCGCGGAAGACGGGCCCGTGCAGCGGGGCAAGTGCGGGGGGCAGGTTCACGTTCGGGGTGCGTACCAACAGCAAGGCCCCGGCGAAGCGGGGCCTTGTCTCAATTGTGCGTCAGCTCCTCAGTCAGCATCCTGGAACGCTTCTTCGCGCTTGTTCTTGATCGCCGGCAGCGAGACCACCACCACCATCGCCAGCGACGCCACCAGCAGCCCCGCCGACAGCGGCCGGGTGGCGAAGGTCGACCAGTCGCCGCGCGACAGCAGCAGCGCGCGGCGCAGGTTCTCTTCCATCATCGGCCCCAGGATGAAGCCCAGCAGCAGCGGCGCGGCCTCGCAGCTCAGCTTGTAGAAGAGGTAGCCGATCAGGCCGAACAGCACGCCGGTGAAGACGTCGAAGTTGTTGTTGTTCAGCGTGTACAGGCCGATGCAGCAGAAGCACAGGATGGCCGGGAACAGAAAGCGGTAGGGCACCGTCAGCAGCTTGATCCAGATGCCGATCAGCGGCAGGTTCAGGACGATCAGCATCAGGTTGCCGACCCACATCGACGCGATCAGGCCCCAGAAGAGCTGCGGGTTGCTCGTCATCACCTGCGGGCCGGGCTGGATGCCCTTGATCGTCATCGCGCCCACCATCAGCGCCATCACCGCGTTGGGCGGGATGCCCAGCGTCAGCATCGGGATGAAGCTGGTCTGCGCGCCGGCGTTGTTGGCCGACTCGGGGCCTGCCACGCCGCGGATGTTGCCCTGGCCGAAGGGCACCTCGCCGGGCTTCATCGGCGACTTCTTCTCCACCGTGTAGGCGGCAAAGGCGGCCAGCAGCGCGCCGCCGCCGGGCAGCACGCCCAGCAGCGAGCCCAGCGCGGTGCCGCGCAGCACCGCAGGGTAGGCGAACTTGAAGTCCTGCTTGGTCGGCCACAGGCCTTTCACGTCCTTCGTGAAGACCTCGCGGTGCTCGGCCGGCTGCCCCAGGTTGGCGATGATCTCGCCGAAGCCGAACACGCCCATCGCGATGGCGACGAAGTTGATGCCGTCGGTCAGTTCGGGGACGTCGAAGCTGTAGCGCGGCACGCCGGAGATCACGTCGGTGTTGATCTGCCCCAGCAGCAGGCCGAGGATGATCATCGCGATCGCCTTGATCAGCGAGCCCGAGGCCAGCACCACGGCGCCGATCAGGCCCAGCACCATCAGGCTGAAGTATTCGGCGGGGCCGAACTTGAAGGCCAATTCGGTCAGCGGCGGCGCGAAGGCGGCGATGATCACCGTGCCCACGCAGCCGGCGAAGAACGAGCCCAGGCCCGCGGCCGCCAGCGCGGCGCCGGCACGGCCCTTGCGGGCCATCTTGTAGCCGTCGATCGCGGTGACCACCGAGCTCGATTCGCCCGGCACGTTGATCAGGATGGCGGTGGTGCTGCCGCCGTACTGCGCGCCGTAGTAGATGCCGGCCAGCATGATCAGCGCCGGCGTGGCGTCCAGCGAGTAGATGCTGGGCAGCAGCATCGCGATCGTGGCCACCGGGCCCAGGCCGGGCAGCACGCCGATCAGCGTGCCCAGCAAGGCGCCCATGAAGGCGTACAGCAGGTTCTGCAGCGTGAAGGCGACGCCGAAGCCGAGCGCAAGGTTGTTCAGCAAGTCCATGGCGTCGCTCTCACTTGGGTGCGGCTTCGAGGAAGGCCGGCCACAGCGGGATGGTCAGGCTCAGGCCCTTGATGAAGATGGTCCACGAGCCGACGGTGAGGATGGCGCTGTTGATCAGCGCATCGCGCCAGTGGAACTCGTCGCCGGCGGCCGAGCTGGTGAAGACCAGGACGGGCAGCGCGATGATCATGCCCAGCCACGGCAGCAGCACGCCGAACAGCGCGATCGACGCCAGGATGATGAGCAGCGGCCGCCAGGCGAAGGCGCCGATCTTGTCGCCGCCCTCCACCTCGATGGTCAGCGCCTTGAACAGCACGATGGCGCCCAGGATGGCCAGGATGATGCCCAGCCCGAACGGGAAGTAGCCCGGCCCCGGGCGCGCCGAGTTGCCGAAGCTGTAGTTGGTGGCGCCCCAGGCGAAGCCGATGCCCACCACGATGAACATCAGCCCCGACCAGAAGTCGCGCTGGCTCTTGATTTTCACGAGTCGTCTCCTCCAAGGGATGGATCTGCGGACGATTCTAGGGAGCGGTCCGGCGCGATCTGGATGTGGTTTCCACGTAAAGGCCCCAAACGGCGTGCGGGCTCGGCAGCGGATGGTTCAACCGCCGGCGTCCACCCCCGGCGTGCTGCGCAGCACCTCCTCGATCGTGGTCTCGCCGCCGGCCACCTTCATCGCGCCGGCCAGGCGCAAGGGGCGCATGCCGTCCTTGTAGGCTTGGCGGCGCAAGGCGGCGGCGTCCGGCGTAGGGTGGATGCAGCGGCGCGCCGCGTCGGTCACCGCCAGCAGCTCGTACAGGCCCGCGCGGCCGCGGTAGCCGGTGTGGCGGCATTCCAGGCAGCCGACGGCCTTGCAGGCGCGCACGCCGCCCGACAGCCGCCAGGGCCGCGCCAGCTCGTCCAGGCTTTCGCGCGTGGTGGCCTCGTCGCGCTGCTTGCACGCCGGGCACAGCGTGCGCGTGAGGCGCTGCGCCAGCACGCCGATCACGGTGGCGGCGATCAGGTAGCTGGGCACGCCCAGGTCGGCCAGCCGCGTGATCGCGCTGGCCGAGTCGTTGGTGTGCAGCGTGCTGAACACGAGGTGCCCGGTCAGCGCGGCCTGGATCGCCATCTCGGCGGTGGCCAGGTCGCGGATCTCGCCGACCATGATGATGTCCGGGTCCTGCCGCATCAGCGCGCGCAGGCCTTCGGCGAAGCCCATGTCCAGCGCCGGCTGCACCTGGGTCTGGTTGAAGGCCGGCTCGATCATCTCGATCGGGTCCTCGATCGTGCAGACGTTGACCTCCTCGGTGGCCAGCGCCTTCAGCGTGGCGTACAGCGTGGTGGTCTTGCCGCTGCCGGTGGGGCCGGTGACGAGGATGATGCCGTGCGCGCGGCCGATCAGCTCCTGCCAGCGCTCGGCTTCGTGCGCACCGAAGCCGAGCTGGTCCACGCGCTTGAGCGCGGTCTGCGGGTCGAAGATGCGCATCACCAGCTTCTCGCCGAACGCGGTGGGCAGCGTCGACAGCCGCATCTCCACCTCGCCGCCGGTGCCCTCGGCGGTCTCCGGCCGGCGGGTCTTGATGCGACCGTCGAGCGGGCGGCGCTTCTCCACCACGTCCATGCGGCCCAGCAGCTTGATGCGCGAGGTCATCGCCGCCATCACCACCAGCGGCACCTGGTAGACGGTGTGCAGCACGCCGTCGATGCGGAAGCGGATCGCGCCCATGTCGCGCCGCGGCTCCAGGTGGATGTCGCTGGCGCGCTGGTCGAAGGCGTACTGCCACAGCCAGTCGACCACCTGCACCACGCCCTGGTCGTTGGCGTCCAGCGTGCCCTTGGCCTTGCCCAGCTCGACCAACTGCTCGAAGCTGGCGCTGCCCGAAGTCTCGCCGCTCTTCTGCGCCGCGCGCACCTGGCGCGCCAGCGCATAGAACTCGGTGGTGTAGCGGCGCACGTCCTCGGGGTTGGCGACCACCACGTGCACCTTGCGCCGCAGGTGGTTCTCGATCTCGCCGACCCAGCCCAGGTCGAAGGGCTCGGCGGTGGCCACGGTCACGTCCGCGGCGCCCACCTTCACCGGCAGCGCACGCCGCAGCTCGGCGTACTGCACCGGCATCACCTCGGCGACGCGGCCGACGTCGGCGCGCAGCGGGTCGATGCGCAGATGGGGCAGCCGCGCGCGGCCGGCCACCCATTCGGTCAGCGCCTCCATGTCCAGCGCCTTGCCGGCGCCGGCGCCGCCGGCGTCGCGCCGCACCAGCCCGGCGCCGCCCAGGCGCACCAGCGCATGCAGCGTGGAGCTGCCGGCCGACAGCCGCTTGGCGACGCGCTCGGCGTCGTCAGCGCCGATCCAGCCGTCGTCGCGCAGCCAGTCGAGCAGCAGCCGCCATTCCAGGCGGCCTTTGTAGGCGGGCGGGGGCGTCGCGGTCTTGACCATCGCCGGCATTGTGGGGTCAGCTTGGCACCCAGGGCCGCACCATGCGCAGCCACTGGCGCGCGCGCAGGCCCAGGGCGCCGAAGCGCTGCTCGATCGCGGCCGCGCGTTGCAGCAGCTCGTCGCGCGCCGGCACCACCACGCCCTGCCCGGCCACCACCACGGTGTTGCCTTCGCGCGTGGGGCGCAGGCTCCACACCTGGCCGGCGCCGAAGGCGGCGGCGATGCGCGCCGCGCTGGCCACGAAGCTCGCGCGGCGGCCGAACAGGTTCACGCTCATCACGCCGCCGGGCTCCAGCACGCGGCGGCAGGCGGCGTAGAAGGCCTGGTCGTCCAGCACCGGCGCCGCGGCCTCGTGGTCGTACAAGTCCACGTGCAGCAAGCGCACGCCGCCTTCCGGCGCCTGCTGCAGCCAGCGCAGCGCATCCATCGCCAGCACCTGCAGCCGCGCGCCGTCGTCGGGCAGGCGGAACCACAGCCGCGCGGCCTGGATCACCTGCGGGTTCAGCTCCACCGCGGTGGTACGCATGCCGAGCTGGCCGTGCGTGAAGCGCGTGACGGCGCCGCTGCCCAGGCCGAGCTGCACGGCCTCGCCTTCGCCCAGGCTGTCGGCGCTCAGCCACAGCAGGCTGGCCAGCATGCGCTGCACGTAGTCGAGCTCGATGCGCTGCGGGTCCTTCAGCCGCATCGCGCCCTGCACCCAGACCGAGCCCAGGTGCAGGTAGCGCACGCCGTCGTGCTCGCTGATCGTCACCGGGGGCAGCGTGATCGGAGGCCGCGCCGGCGGCTTGTTCGTCGAAGGGGGCATCGCGGCGCGAAGGCTAACCCAGCAGCCCCGCCTGCTCGAACGCCGCCTGCCACGCGGCGCGCTTGCGCTCGAAGCTCCAGCTCGCGTTGGCCGGGCTGGTGGACGGCAGCCGCAGCACCGGCAGGCCCAGCGCGCGCGTGATCCGCATCGTGCGCGCCGACTCGCCGCCGTTGTGGGCGATCAGCGCCAGCCGCGGCAGCCGCGCCACCAGCGCCGGCAGGTCGTTGAGCGTGGCGTCGCTGATGTCGCTGTCCAGGCTGCCCGGGCGCCGGCAGCAGGCGTAGACGTCCCAGATGCCCAGGCCGCGCTCGCGCACGAAGTCCAGCCGCCGCGCGTAAGGCCAGTCGGCCAGCGGCCGGCCCCACAGCGCGCCCAGCAGCGGCCAGAACTGGTTGCGCGGATGGGCGTAATACTGTTGCGCCGCCAGCGACGCCACGCTGGGAAAGCTGCCCAGCACCAGCAGCCGCGTCTCGGGGCCGGCCACCGGCGCCAGGCCTTGCAGCAGCGGCTCAGCCATCGGCCCGTGCGGCCAGCGCCGCCAGCCGCGGCAGCGCCGCGTGCACGTTGGCCGAGGTGATGCGCGCCGTCTCCTCCAGGCTCCAGCCGCGGAGCTGCGCCAGCACCGCGGCGATGCGCGGCAGCTCGGCCGGCGCGTTGCGGCTGGTCTGGCCGGCCGCGCGCTGGGCCGCCGTGCGGTACAGCCATTGCGGCGGAATGTCGGGCGCATCGGTCTCCAGCACCGGCGCGCCGGCCGGCAGCTCGGCGGCCAGGCGGCGGATCTGCAAGGCGCGCTCGAAGCTCATCGCGCCGCCGAAGCCGAGCCTGAAACCCAGGTCGACGAAGGCCTGCGCCTGCTGCCGGCTGCCGTTGAACGCGTGCGCGATACCGCCCGGCACCGGCGTGCGGCGCAGCCCGGCCAGCAGATCGTCGGCCGAGCGCCGCACGTGCAGGATGACGGGCAGCGCGGCCTCGCGGGCGATCTGCAGCTGCACGCGGTAGAAGCGCTGCTGGCGCTCGCGGTCCAGCTCGGGCACGAAGTGGTCGAGGCCGATCTCGCCGACCGCCACCAGCCGCGGGTCGCGGCGGCGCGCGGCCAGCGCGGCGCGCAGGCGGTCGAGGTCCTGCTCGTCGGCAGCGTCCACGTAAAGCGGGTGGATGCCCAGCGCATAGGCCAGCCCATGCCGCGCGGCCAGCGCGGGCAAGCGGTCGAACTGCGCCGCCGCCACCGCCGGCAGCACCATCTGTGCGACGCCGGCGGCGCGCGCGGCGGCCACCACGGCGTCGCGGTCGGCGTCGAACTCCGGCGCGTCGAGGTGGCAGTGCGAATCGACCCACATGGCCCCGCCGATGATGCCAGCGCTGCACAAGGGCCGGTCGCAACGTGGTACCGTTGGATCGCCCTTTCGCCTTCTTCGCGCCGGTGCCGCCCCGGTGCCGGCCGATCATGAGCAAGGCCCCGCTTTACAGCCGCTCCCGTCGCCACCCGGCCCAGGCTCCGGCGGCTGCCGAGACGCCGGCGCCCGCCGCAACGGCCGCTTCGCCATCCGCGCCGCCCGTTCAAGCTGCACAGGCCCAGACCCGCCGGCAGCGCCTGCGCGCCTGGATGCACCGCCAGCGCACGCCGCTGGCTGCCTTTGCCGGTGCCCTGCTGGCCAGCCTGGCGCTGGTGCTGGTGCAGGGCGTGCGCCCCGGCCACCGCGTGATCACGCAGGACGACATCGACCGCGCGGTGCGCGAATCGCTGGAGAAGGAGCCGCTGCCCTCGGCCGCGGCGCGCGCCTACGAGGCCATCGCGCCGTCGGTGGTGCGCGTGGTCGGCCTGATGAAGGACGAGGACAACGGCGAGGACGACGCCGAGCAGCGCGCGATGGAGCGCAGCCTGGGCACCGGCGTGGTGATCGTCAACAACGGCACCATCCTGACCAACCTGCACGTGGTGGCCGGCAGCCGCCGCGTGAAGGTGCGCTTCTGGAACGGCCACGAGAGCGACGCCGCGATCGTCGGCACCCAGCCCGAGAACGACCTCGCGGTGCTGAAGGCCAGCAGCCTGCCCGACGACCTGGAGGCCGCCACGATGCGCTCCACGTCGGACCTGCGGCCGGGCGACGAGGTGATCGCGGTGGGCAACCCCTTCGGCATCGGGCCCTCGGTCAGCGCCGGCGTGGTCTCGGGCCTGAAGCGCGAGTTCCGCAGCCCCGAAGGCGAGACGCGGCTGACCAACCTGATCCAGTTCGACGCCGCCGCCAACCCCGGCAACAGCGGCGGCCCGCTGGTCACGATGGACGGCCACGTGGTCGGCATCGTCACCGCCATCCTCAACCCCGGCGAGCAGCGCACCTTCATCGGCATCGGCTTTGCCGTGCCGATCGAGAACGCGGCCCAGGCCGCGGGCATGCCACCGTTCTGACCTCCACTGCCCCGAACACACCATGACCGACAAGGCCGAACAGACCGCCACCCTGATGGAGCAGGTGCTCTACGAAGTCAAGCGGGTGGTGGTCGGGCAGGACCGCTTCCTCGAGCGCGTGCTGATCGCGATGCTGGCGCAGGGCCACCTGCTGGTGGAAGGCGTGCCCGGCCTGGCCAAGACGCTGACCGTCAAGACGCTGGCACGCACCATCCGCGGCAGCTTCAAGCGCATCCAGTTCACGCCCGACCTGGTGCCCGCCGACCTGGTGGGCACGCGCATCTACAACCAGAAGACCGGCGAGTTCGGCACCAGCCTGGGGCCCGTGTTCGCCAACCTGCTGCTGGCCGACGAGATCAACCGCGCGCCGGCCAAGGTGCAGAGCGCGCTGCTGGAGGTGATGCAGGAGCGCCAGGTGACGATCGCCGGCGAGACGCACAAGGTGCCCGAGCCCTACGTCGTGATGGCGACGCAGAACCCGATCGAGACCGAAGGCACCTACCCGCTGCCCGAGGCGCAGGTCGACCGCTTCATGATGAAGGTGCTGGTCGACTACCCCAGCGAGGAAGAGGAGTTCGTGATCGCCGAGCGCGTCACCGGCCCGGCGGTGGAAGTCAACGCGGTGGCCGACACCTTCCAGTTGGCCGCGCTGCAGCGCGAGTGCCGCGAGGTCTTCGTCGACCCGGCGCTGATGCAGTACGCGGTGAAGCTGGTCAGCGCGACGCGCAAGCCGGCGCAGTACGGCCTGGCCGAGATCGCCAAGTACCTGACCTACGGCGCGAGCCCGCGCGCGACGATCGGCATGATCGAAGGCGCGCGCGCGCTGGCGCTGCTGCGCGGCCGCCGCTACGTGCTGCCCGAGGACATCGGCGACCTCGTGCACGACGTGATGCGCCACCGCGTGGTGCTGTCGTACGAGGCGCTGGCCGAAGGCATCACGCCCGACGCGCTGGTGTCCAGGATCGTCAAGGCGATCGCGGTGCCCGACAAGCCGCTGGCCCATGCCAGGGAAGGCAAGGAGGCCGCGGCCCGTGGCTGAGCAAGCGCCTCTGGTCACCAGCGACGCGCTGCTGCGCCGCCTGGAGTGGACCGTGATCCGCCGCCTGGACGGGCTGCTGCAGGGCGACTACCGCACGCTGCTGCGCGGCGGCGGCGTCGACCTGGCCGACCTGCGCGAATACCAGTTGCACGACGACGTGCGCCACATCGACTGGAACGTCACCGCGCGGCTGCAGTCGCCCTACGTGCGCCAGTTCATCGAGGACCGCGACCTCACCGCCTGGTTCCTGCTGGACCTCTCGGGCAGCGTCGACTTCGGCTCCGCCGACGTCACCAAGCTGGCCGTCAGCGCCGGCTTCGTCGCCACGCTGGCGCGCGTGATCACGCGCCACGGCAACCGCGTCGGCGCGCTGCTGTACGGCCAGCAGGTCGACGGCGTGCTGCCGCCGGGCGCGTCGCGGCTGCACGTGCTGAACCTGCTGCAGCGCATGCGGCAGCGGCCGGCCGCCAAGCCCGGCGCCGGCCAGGGCACGATGCTGGCCGACCTGCTGAAGGCGGCCGACGGCATCGTCAAGCGGCGCTCGCTGGTCTTCGTGGTGTCCGACTTCATCAGTGCGCCCGGCTGGGCCGAGGCGCTGGCGCGGCTGGCGCGCCGCCACGAGGTGGTGGCGGTGCGCGTCTTCGATCCGCTGGAAATGGAGCTGCCCGACGTCGGCCTGGTGACGGTGGAAGACGCCGAGACCGGCGAGCAGTTGCTGATCGACGCCAGCGACCCCGGCTTCCGCGAGCGCTACGCCGCGATCGCGCAGCAGCAGGAAGACGCGCTGCGCCAAGGCCTGATGCAGTCGGGCGCCGACACGCTGGAGCTGGCCACCGACGACGAGCTGCTCGACGCGCTGCTGCGCTTTGCCGACCTGCGCCGCCAGCGCGCGCGGCTGAAGGTGCCCACGCGCTTCCCGGCGCATTTCAAACGAGCCGTCGCCGCATGAGCTTCTACTGGCCATCCCTGCTTTGGGCGCTGGCGGCGCTGCCGCTGCTGGTGCTGCTGTACGTCTGGATCCTCAAGCGCCGGCGCCGCACCAGCGTGCGCCTGGCCAGCGTGCAGGTGGCCAAGCTGGCGCTGGGCAAGGGCCCGGGCTGGCGGCGCCACGTGCCGCCGGTCTTGATGCTGCTGGCGCTGGCGGCGCTGCTGTTCTCGCTGGCGCGGCCGGTGGCCACGATCACGCTGCCGATGGCCGACCGCACCATCATGCTGGCGATGGACGTCTCGGGCAGCATGCGCGCCGAGGACGTCAAGCCCAACCGCCTGGTGGCCAGCCAGGAGGCGGCCAAGACCTTCGTGCAGTCGCTGCCGCACGAGGTGCGCGTGGGCGTCGTCGCGTTCGCCGGCACCGCCGCCGTCGTGCAGGCGCCCACCACCAGCCGCGACGACGTGATCGCCGCGATCGACCGCTTCCAGCTGCAGCGCGGCACCGCCACCGGCAGCGGCATCATCCTGTCGCTGGCCACGCTGTTCCCCGACCACGGCATCGAGATCCAGCACGTGACCGGGCAGCGCAACTTTCCGTCCAAGCCCATCGGCCGCGACAGCAAGGACGACAACAAGCCCAAGTTCACGCCGGTCGAGCCCGGCAGCTACAACTCGGCCGCCATCATCATGCTGACCGACGGCCAGCGCACCACCGGCCCCGACCCGCTGGACGCCGCCAAGATGGCCGCCGAGCGCGGCGTGCGCGTCTACACCGTGGGCATGGGCACGACCAGCGGCGAGATCATCGGCTTCGAAGGCTGGAGCATGCGCGTGCGGCTGGACGAGGAGACGCTGAAGAACATCTCGCTGCTGACCCACGGCGAGTACTTCTACGCCGGCACCGCGGAAGACCTGAAGAAGGTCTACGAAAGCCTGTCGTCGCGCATGGTGGTCGAGCGCAAGGAGACCGAGATCACCGCGTTCTTCGCCGCCTTGGGCGCGCTGCTGGCGCTGGCCGCCTCGGGCCTGAGCCTGTGGTGGTTCGGCCGCGTGGCCTGAGCCACAATCAAAAGTATCGCTCGCCGAAAGCCCGCCATGCCCATCTACGAATACGCCTGCGAAGAATGCGGCACCGAGTTCGAACTGCTCGTGCGCTCGAACACCAGGCTCGAGTGCCCCACCTGCCAGTCGACGCAGCTGGAAAAGCAGTTGTCGGTGTTCGCCACCGCCGAGTCGTCGGCCTCCGCCGCGCCGGCGCTGCCCGCCGGGCCCTGCGGCAGCTGCGGCCACCCGGACGGGCCGGGGGCCTGTCAGTTGCACTGAGAGACGGCCGGGGCGGCTACTTGAAGAAGTAGCCGATGTCGCGTGACCGGATCGCCGCCAGCAGCTCGGCTCTGAACGTCTCCGCGCTGGCCCATTGCGCGGGACTCAAGTCGTCGCCCGGCGCGCCGGCAGCCAGGGGATCCTGGCAGACGCCGCTGTCGGCGCACAGCAGAACTTGGTTGAGCCCCAGCGCCGAGCAGTTCTTGCCCATGTCGCAAGGCACGCGCATCAAGGCCAGCAGCAGCGCAAGGCCCTTTGGGCCTTTGGCATCGAATCCCCGCCGGGCCGCGATGCGCTCGGCCATCTCGCTGGCGAGAAAGCCGAACGTCCACCAGTCGTTGCGCTCGATGACGCCCGAGAGCTGCCCGGGCGTCACCTCCCCGCTCGAGAAGGGCGCGACGTAAGCTGTCTGCTGCTGTGTGATCCGTTGCGAGAGCCGGCTTCTCAAGCCGGCGTTGGCAGCGCGGTCGTTGTCGAAGAAGCCGCGGCAGCGCTTGAGCAGCAGGCCGGCTGCCGCCCGCTGTTCGCCGGAGACGCCGACGCTGCCGTGGGCGCCGGCCATGCGTTCGTATTCGGCGCGGGGCTTCAGCGCCGACATGCAGGACTGCGCGGCCAGCCAGCCGTCGTAGACGGTCATCAAGTCCTGCGATGCCGTCGCGGCGCTGGCCAGTGCATACAAGTCATCGGCCGAGTCGAACGACAGTCCGGCCCGCGGCTTGCCGTCGGTCTCCAGCCTCAGCAGCCTGCCGTCCGCATTGTCCGTCAGCACGTAGAGCCAGCCGTCCGGCCCCTGCCGCACGTCGCGGATGCGCGCCTTCAGGTCGGAGAGCAGGCGCTGCTCGGCCACCACCTTGGCACCGTCCAGCGTCAGCCGCAGCAGCGCCTCGCCGCGCAGCGCGCCGATGAAGAGGCTGCCCTTCCAGCCGGGGTAGCGGTCGCTGGTCAGGAAGGCCATGCCGCTGGGCGCGATCGACACCGGCACCCAGTGCCACAGCGGCTGCTCGAAGCCGGACTTGGGCCCTTCCTCGCCGATGCGCGTGCCGGTGCCGTAGTTGCGGCCGTAGGTCAGCAGCGGCCAGCCGTAGTTGCGGCCGGGCAGCACGAGGTTGATCTCGTCGCCGCCCTGCGGGCCGTGCTCGCTGATCCACAGCTCGCCGCTGGCCGGATGCAGCGCCGCGCCCTGCACGTTGCGGTGGCCCAGGCTCCAGATCTCGGGCGCCGCGCCGGCGCGGCCGACGAAGGGATTGTCCGCCGGCACCCGGCCGTCGGCCTCGATGCGCACGATCTTGCCCAGGTGGTTGGCCAGGTTCTGCGCCTCGTCCTTGCGCGAGAAGCGGTCGCCCAGCGTGACGAACAGCCGCCCGTCGCGCGCGAACACCAGCCGGCCGCCGCAATGCTGGCTGCTGGACACCTTGGGCTGCTGGCGGAAGATCACGCTCACGTCCTGCAGCCGCTGGCCCGCCAGGCGGCCGCGGGCCACGGCCAGGCCGTTGCCGCCCTCGCCGCCTTCGCCGGCCTCGGCATAGGACCAGTAGATCCAGCCGTTGTCGGCAAAGCGCGGGTCGGGCAGCACCTCCAGCAGCCCGCACTGGCCGCCGGCCGCCACCGCCGGCAGCCCGGCGACGGGCGCCGAGAGCTTGCCGTCGGGCGCCACCACGCGCAGCCGGCCCGGCCTTTCGGTCACCAGCATGCGGCCGTCGGGCAGGAAGGCCAGCGACCAGGGGTGGTCCAGCCCGCGCACCACCTCCACCGGCTTCAGGGCTTGCGCCGCCGCGGCGGTGGAGACCAGCAGCGCCGCCAGCAGCAGCGCCATCCGTTTCAGCGGTTCGAGCGTCTTCATGGCGCCGCATCTTGCCAAAGCCGCCGCGCGGCGAGCGCTTGACCCTGCTCGAGCCCCTGCCTTGGCCGGCCGCCGTCGCTGCATCGGGGTCAGGCCGCCACGGCCTCCACCACCATCTGCACGCGGGCCTGGCCGTTCCACTCGTCCAGGCTCAGCCGGTAGGCCAGCCGCGCACGCTCGGGCAGCGGCTCGGCGCGGCCGAACCAGATCGCGTCGCGCACCGCGCCGCCGGCCAGCTTCAGCCGCAGCTTGAGGTGGCGCTCGCCGACCAGGCGCTGCTGCAGCACCTGCACCTCGTCGCAGAAGGTCGGCGCATCGAAGCCCTGGCCCCAGACCTGGGCGTCTAGCAGCGCCACGGTCTCGGGGTTGAACCACTGGTGGTCCAGCGGGCCGTCGGTGCGCAGCGTGCGCTGCAGCGTGGCCGGGTCCAGCCACTCGGCGGCCAGGCGCTCGAAGGCGGCGGCAAAGGCCTCGAAGCGGCTTTCCTCGATCGTTGCCCCGGCGGCCATCGCGTGGCCGCCGAAGCGCAGCAGCAGCCCCGGCTCGCGCTTGGCCATCAGGTCCAGTGCGTCGCGCAGGTGGAAGCCGGCGATCGAGCGGCCCGAGCCCTTCAGCCGCCCGTCGGCGCCGCGCGCGAAGACGAAGGTCGGCCGGTGCAGCCGGTCCTTCACGCGCCCGGCGACGATGCCGACCACGCCTTCGTGGAAGCCTGCGTCGTACAGCGCCAGCGCCGGCGGCGCGCCGGCCTCGGGCAGGTCGGCCAGCGCCGATTCGGCCACGTCGCGCATGCCGGCCTCGACCTCGCGCCGCTCGCGGTTGATGCCGTCCAGCTCGGCGGCCAGCGCGGCGGCGCGACTGGCGTCGTCCGTCAACAGGCACTCGATGCCCAGCGTCATGTCGGCCAGGCGGCCGGCGGCGTTGATGCGCGGCCCGAGCGCGAAACCGAAGTCGAAGGCGCTGGCGCGCGCCGGCTCGCGCCGTGCGGCGGCGAACAGCGCGGCGACGCCCGGCTGCAGCCGCCCGGCGCGGATGCGCTTGAGGCCCTGTGCGACCAGGCGGCGGTTGTTGGCGTCGAGCTTGACGACGTCGGCCACGGTGCCCAGCGCCACCAGGTCCAGCAGCGCATCCAGCCGCGGCTGATCCTGCGCGCCGAACGTGCCGCGCGCGCGCAGCTCGGCGCGCGTGGCCAGCAGCACGTAGAACATCACGCCGACGCCGGCCAGCGCCTTGCTGGCGAAGCCGCAGCCGGGCTGGTTGGGGTTGACGATCACGTCGGCCGGCGGCAGCACCGCGGCGCCGCCTTCCAGCGCCGGCAGGTGGTGGTCGGTCACCAGCACCTGCAGCTGGTGCGCGCGCGCATGCGCGACGCCGGCCACGCTGGCGATGCCGTTGTCCACCGTCACCAGCACCTCGGGCCGCTGCTGCAGCGCGAGGTCGACGATGGCCGGCGTCAGCCCGTAGCCGTGCAGCGCGCGGTCGGGCACCACGTAGCCCAGCCGCTCGCGCGCCGCGCCCAGCAGCGCCAGGCCGCGGATCGCCACCGCACAGGCGGTGGCGCCGTCGCAGTCGTAGTCGGCGACGATGCAGATGCGCCGGCCCGCCGCGATGGCATCGGCCAGCAGCACGCCGGCCTGCAGCGCCCCCAGCAGCCCTTGCGGCGGCAGCAGGTGCTGCAGGCCGTCGTCCAGCTCGTCGCGGCCGCGCACGCCGCGCGCGGCCAGCAGCCGCGCCAGCAGCGGGTGCACGCCGGCCTGCTCCAGCGCGAAGCTGGCGCGCGGCGGCACGTCGCGGGTGACGATGAGCGGACTGCTCACAACGACTCCAGCAGCGGCACCAGCTCGGGCCGGCCAACGCTCGAGATCAGCCGGCCCAGCAGTCCGCGCGGCAACAGCGCATAAGTCAGCGACGAGCGCTCGCCGCACAGCGTCAGCGCGGTGGGCGCGCGCGCGGCCAGTTCCTGGTCGATCTGCTGCCAGGCCTTGGCCCAGCCCGGCCAGTCCTCGGCCAGCGCGGGGCCGCGCAGCCGCTCGTCGACCGTCAACGCCGCCTCGGTGCAGGCTTGGGCTGGGCCGCAGCCGCTGAGCCAGAACGAGTTGACGCTGGGCTGCCCGCGCGCCTCGCGCGCAGCGTTCAAGGGATGGGTGTAGAGCAGCATCTGCACTTCGTTCTGCAGCCGGCGCAAGAGCCGCGCCTGCGGCGCATCGGGCAGCCAGCGGTCGACGTTGCGGCCGATCACGCGGTCCAGCGACGCGGTGGGCAGCTCGGCCAGGCTCTCGTGCGCCAGGTACCAGCGCAGCGGCGCGCCCCAGTGGATCAGGAAGCCCTCGCTGGTGAACAGCGGCGCCACCGCGTCATAGAAAGCGCGCGACTCGGCCTCGTCCAGCAGCAGCCCGGCGGGGTCGGTCAGGCTGACCTGCTCGGTGCCCAGGTGCCAGTGCACGGGGGTCAGCAGGCCCCAGGCGAGGTCGCCCAGGTCCAGCCCGTCGGCAGCCGCGGCGCGCGCCGCGAACGGCAGCTGCCCGTCGGCGCCGGCCCAGCCCCAGGCGCGGGCCAATGCGCGCTCCTGCGGGGTGGACAGCGAGAACTCGTCGCCCTCGTCGCGCACCGCCTTGCGCCGGGCCAGCAAGGCGCGCAGGCCCGGGAGCGCCAGACTGCCCGCGGCGGCCCGTCCGGCGTCTGACAAGGGCGCGGCGAACGAGATCACGAGGTGCATGGCGGCAGATTATCCGGCCAGAGACCCGCACACCCATGGGACGCGGCGCCGTGGGTTTCGCCGCTATCGTGGCCTCGACGACGCTTGGCTATGGCGGGCTGAGCACGTAGGTCACCGTGACCTGTGTCGGTTCAAGCAAAGCTTGGTAGATGCCGCTTCCGGGAACGACGCCGAGCTGAGTCTTGCGATCCGCATAGGCCTGTGCCGGATCGCCAGAGTAGTAGCGCAACTGGTACTCCCAGTCCGAGACCACTGCACCGCCGAACCCGAATACGGCCCGGCCCGTCGCGTTGACCCAGACCTGCGCCTGGACTTGGCTGGTGCCCGCGAGCGACACCGACTTGATGGCCAGGAAGCTGGAGCAGTTGTTGCGATTCACGCTCCCGCCACTCGTCGGCCACGGCACACCGGTGACGGTTGTCGCACCGTAAAACTGGGAACCTGGCGCCACCTTGGCGCTGAACAAGGGGCTGCCCCGCTCGCCTGGAGGTTCGCCCTGATTGCCGCAGGTCGCCGAGTTGCCCTGAATCTGGAACGAGGGGACGGACTCTTGATGGAACCCGGCAAGATTGATGGTGGCCGGCAGGCCGTTCCAGCCGGCGGCAACGTCGTTGACGGTGATGATTGCACTCACCGGCTTGCCGACGCAGGAGAGCTGAGGAACTTTGGCCGCGAGATACGCCTCGACGTCTGCACGCGTACCCTTGGTGTCCCGCCACAGCGGGCTGTAGATGTAGTAGCACAGCACTTGCAGATCGGTAACCGCGTTCTCGTTCAGATCGACCTTGGACGCAGGCAGCGGCGAGTAGCTGACCATGCCGTACTTCGACTCGCGCTTTGGCCCGTAGTCGATGTCTAGATTGAACTTCGCCGTCCCTGCGCCGCCCACCTTCCCATCGGCATTGAGGTCGAAGCGCGTCATATCGAGCTTCTTGCCTCCGACCATGAGGCTCTGCTTGATGTCGAACGCCGTCTGCCCGCCTGCCAGGACCATGGCATCAGCAAACCGAATCGCATCGGCATAGGTGAACTCGTTGTCCTCGTCGACGTCCAGCACGGCCAGTCGCACCGGCGCCTTGGCGGGATTGCCCATGGCTCCGGTCCAGGGCTGCCGCGTCATCGGCGGCCAGAAGGGTGGCGTAGGCATCGATCGTCGGCTGGCCCCCCGAGCAGGCGACAGGTTCCGTGGTGGCATGCATCCTGATGATGTCCAGCAGTTCCGACGGCATGACGTCGGAACGAATCGACCAGAAGTAGGCTGCCAGGCCGGCAACCTGGGGCGCGGCCATCGACGTACCCAGCATCGGGCAGGTGGCAGCATTGCCGTTCTTGTCCTTGCAACCGGTCCTGTCGATCGCCAAGCCGGCCTTGTCACCATAGGACCACAAGCCTTGATCCACGTAGGACGGCTTTGTGTTGGAGCCCACGGCCGAAACATTGCCGCCTTTTGACGAGGTGCCGTGCAGGCAGTGCAGCTCGAACGGATAGACCATGTCGGCTGAGCGGTTCTCGACGACGGCCGTGTTGGTCAACGCTCCTTCGATTGCCGCGCGCGTCCATCCGATATTGCGCTTGGCGGGAATCGCAGCGTCGTTGCCGGCCGAAGCGGTATGCAGGTATTGCGACTCGAGGGGAGATACCTTGCTGCCATCGCCTCCTCGCAGAAGGATCAGCCAATACCACATTCGAGCGATGGACTCGATCTCGCTCAAACCGCCGTTGCCGTTGTAGCCCAGGCTGGTGTTGACCACGATCTTGCGGTCAACACCCTGGTACGCCTGCAGAATGCTTCGCAGCCGGTCCTCCACGGTCTTGGCCTTGCAAAGGTTGCCCACCGCGGGCAGCGTCGAGCAGGATTGCACCACCAGGGTCTGATCGTCGATCACCAACGGCAGTACTTGAGGGGCGGCATACATGCCGGTGATCGAACTGGAGTCTGCGGCATCCGGCCCTTGGTTGAAGCTGCCTGCAGCAATGCCGAGGACGTGGTAGCCATGGGCGCTGGTGACCAGCGTTCCGAAGCCGCTGCCAGTGCCGGCAACCAGATTGGCGTTCAGCAACCCGGCATTAACTCCGCCGTTGCCGAAGTAGTCAGCGATCGCCAGCACAGGCTTCAGCGGCAGATTGGCCAGCGCGACTGCCCGCCGTGCATTCCATGCCTGCGCGCCGCGAACGGCCAAGTGATGCGCCAAGCGGTCGGTCTCAGGTGCCGCCTGGGTTTGTAGGATCGCGGGCAAGGCATTGGAGGGATCGAAGGACATGGGCATCGCGAAGGCGACGCCGGGGGCCGCACGAAGGTTCGTGATCAGAGTTTCGAGGGCGCTCAAGCTGCCCGGGTCGGGGATGCGGACTTCGAGAACGACGCTCTTGGCATAGCTGCGCACGATCGTGGCTTGCAACGACTGCAGGATGGCATTGACCTGACCGATCGTGGCGGTCGGTACAAATCCGAAGATGACTTTGCTGCGCAGGATGGTGACGCCACGCACGACATCGAGGTCGACTTCGGCCGTGGGGAAGCCGGCATCGGCGTCGTATTCGGTGATCGCGTCGATGGCCAGGTCCGTGGGCGTCCCCGGCAAAGGGCCTGTGGTGCCCGGATCGGCACTGAACTGCCACACCAGTCCCCCCGGCAGGAAAGGCAGGCTGCGGTCGTGCCGCAACGTGATGATGTCCGCCGGTGTGGCCGTTGCGCCCGCTGCCAGACTACCAATCGCCACCGTGCCGTCGATGATGGCGGTGCCGGCACCCACAGCTGTGAGCTGAGCCACCAATCCGGTCTGTGCCGCGCCATTGTTCTTGACGACGATCTGATAGTCGTAGTCGAACACGGTGCGCGATACACGTCGCTCGGCCTTCAGCGTCAGGCTTTGCACGGTGAGTGCCGTCACCGCGACGCTGCTGCCGCCAACGGCCAAAACCTTGGCGGCGATCTGCGCGTCAGCTTTGGCGCCGCTGTCGGATCCACCGCCACCGCAGGCCGAGAGCGCCAGCACCGAAAGCGCCAGCAGCCAGCGCAAGCTCAACCGCCTGCTGACAGCGGAGTCAGCGCCGAAACCAGAGCGTCGAAAGCCAGCCATCGTCACCTCCATAGGCGGCCACGCAGCGCCGCTCCAATCAGCCCCAGGTCGCTGAACGAGCGACCGTTCATCGGCCAGAACTCAAACTGCATTCCGCTTGCCACGGCGCACCACAGCCATCAGTGCCGCAAGGCTGAGCATCGACAGCGTGCCGGGCTCCGGCACCGTGCCGTCCGGCGGCGGAGGAGGCGGCGGCGCCACGGCCAAGGCCGTGCTGCCCGACGCCAACACCGCAAACGTCAGCGGATCGACGATGTCGTAGTGCTGGCTCCCCGGCGTACCGCTGCCGAGATAGGTGAACGACACCGAGAACCCGCCCAGGCTCTCGCCCGCAGACAGGCCGGTACCCGAGGCCAGGCCGTCGAGGAAGCCGGCCGCCGGCAAGGCATCGTCCGGTTGGATCAACAAGCCGTCCCAGCCGGGCGGCGACGCCGTCAACTGCAGATTGCCGTACAGGCCGGCGCCGAAGTAGATGGTGAACTCTTCCAGACTGGCCGGCGAACCATCATCGTTGCCGACGATGTAGCTGTACTGCCAGTCCTGCCCGCCAAGTGACGTCAGCGTGTAGCTGATGGTGGCCGCCTGTACCCGGTTCGCTGCCAAACCCAGCCATGAGGCCATCGCAACGGCGATGGCAGCCGCGGGCAGCAGCCTCTGCAGACGCCGCGCCGCCGGCCGGGACGCAGACGATTCGACCTTCAAGGCTCGAGGGATCACCAATTCATGCAACATGCTTCTCTCCTCCAGGAACTTCAGTTCGACGCCTGTTTCGATTCGAGATGATTGGCGAACTGCTGCTGACCCACATCCCCTTCTGGAACTACACGCCTGGCCCCAGCGCCGGCCTTCGGTAGCATCGCCGCCCCATGACCCTGCTGGACCGCCTGCCCTACGAGTGGCACATCGGCTGGCGCTACACCCGCTCCGGCCGCGCGGGGCGGCGCAACGGCTTCATCAGCTTCATCTCGGGCGTCTCGATGCTGGGCATCGCGCTCGGCGTGGCGGCGCTGATCATCGTGCTCTCGGTGATGAACGGCTTCCAGAAGGAAGTGCGCGACCGCATGCTGAGCCTGGTGGCGCACGTGGAGATCGTCGACGCGCAAGGCGGCGCCTTGCCCGACTGGCAGGCCGTCGCCGCGGCGGCGCGCAAGGACCCGCGCGTGCTGGGCGCCGCGCCCTTCGTCGCCGCGCAGGCGTTGGTGGCCAACGGCGAGCGCCTGCGCGGCGCCGCCGTGCGCGGCATCGACCCGGCCCTGGAGGCGCAGGTCACGCCGCTGGCGCGCGAGCTGCAGCGCGACGCGCTGGCCACGCTGCAGCCGGGGCAGTGGCACGTGGTGCTGGGCGGCGAGCTGGCGCGGCTGCTGGGCGCGCGCATCGGCGACAAGCTGACGCTGATCGCCCCCAGCGGCCAGGTCACGCCGGCCGGCGTGGTGCCGCGGCTGCGCAGCTTCACGCTCAGCGGCACCTTCGACAGCGGCCACTACGAGTACGACAGCGCGGTGGCGCTGCTGCACCTCGACGACGCCGCGCGGCTGTTCCGCACCGAAGGGCCGACCGGCGTGCAGCTGCGCCTGAGCAACGTGCAGCTGGCGCGCGCCACCGCCGACGATCTCGCCAAGACGCTGGGCCCGAGCTTCGAGGTGCGCGACTGGACGCGCGCCAACCGCACCTGGTTCGACGCCGTGCAGGTGGAAAAGCGCATGATGTTCATCATCCTGACGCTGATCGTCGCGGTCGCCGCGTTCAACCTCGTCAGCACGCTGGTGATGACGGTGACCGACAAGCAGGGCGACATCGCGATCCTGCGCACGCTGGGCGCCAGCCCGCGCTCGATCATGGGCATCTTCGTCGTGCAGGGCGCGGCCGCCGGCGTGCTGGGCACGCTGGGCGGCGCGGCCCTGGGGGTGCTGGTGGCGCTGAACATCGACGTCATCGTGCCGGCGATCGAGCGCGCGTTGGGCATCGCCTTCCTGCCCGGCAGCATCTACGTGATCAGCCGCATGCCCAGCCAGCCGATGGCGTCCGACATCGTGCCGATCACCGTCATCGCGCTGCTGCTGGCCCTGCTGGCCACGCTGTACCCGAGCTGGCGCGCCAGCCGCATCAACCCTGCCGAGGCCCTGCGTGGAGAGTGACCTGGAGCGTGATCTCGTTCTGCAGGCGGTCGACCTGCACAAGCGCTACCACGAGGACGCGATCGACGTCACCGTGCTGCGCGGCGTCAGCCTGCAGGTGCGGCGCGGGCAGACGCTGGCGGTGGTGGGCGCCTCGGGCTCGGGCAAGAGCACGCTGCTGCACCTGCTGGGCGGGCTGGACGTGCCGAGCAGCGGCCGCGTGGAGCTGATGGGCCGCGACTTCGCGCAGATGGACGCCGCCGAACAAGGGCGCTGGCGCAACCGGCACCTCGGCTTCGTCTACCAGTTCCACCACCTGCTGCCGGAGTTCAGCGCACTGGACAACGTGGCGATGCCGCTGCGCATCCGGCGCGAGGCGGTAGCGCCGGCGCGCGAAGCGGCGCGCGCGATGCTGCAGCGCGTGGGCTTGAGCGCGCGGCTGCAGCACGCGCCGGCACAGCTGTCGGGCGGCGAGCGCCAGCGCGTCGCGATCGCGCGCGCGCTGGTCACGCGGCCGGCCTGCGTGCTGGCCGACGAGCCCACCGGCAACCTCGACCGCGAGACCGCGCACGCGGTGTTCGAGCTGATGCTGGAATGCGCGCGCGAGCAAGGCACGGCCTTCGTCGTCGTCACGCACGACCACGCGCTGGCCGACCGCTGCGGCGAGCGGCTGACCCTGGGCGATTGAAACCATGCCCTTCGAATGGCAGATCGGCTGGCGGCTGGTGCGCTCGCGCCGCGGCGGCTTCGTCTCCTTCATCGCCGGCGCCTCGATGCTGGGCATCGCCTTGGGCGTCGCGGCATTGGTCATCGTGCTGTCGGTGGTCAACGGCTTCCAGCGCGAGGTGCGCGACCGCATGCTGGACGCGGTGCCGCACATCGAGCTGCAGATCCTCGACGGCGTGGACCCGCAGGCACGCGCCGAACTCGTCGACAAGCTTCGCCGCTGGCCCGGCGTGCGCACCGTCGCGCCCTTCGTGCAGCTGCAGGGGCTGCTGGGCCGCGGCGACAAGCTGCAGGCAGTGCAGATCCGCGGCGTAGACCCGGCACAGGAGGCCGCCGTCAGCACGCTGGCGCAGCGCCTGCCGGCGGCCACGCTGGCCGCGCTGCAGCCCGGCAGCCGGCGCGTGCTGCTGGGCCGCGAGCTGGCGCGTGCCTTGGGCGTGCAGCCGGGCGACGACGTCACGCTGGTGCGCCCTGCCCTGCAGCCCGGCGAATCGCCGCGCCTGCTGGCGCTGCACGTGGCCGGCACCGTGGACAGCGGGCACTACGAGTTCGACAAGCTGCTGGCGCTGATGCAGCTCGACGACGTGGCCGCGCTGGCCGGCGACCAGGCCACCCGCGGCCTGGCCTTGCGCGTGCAGCAGGCCGAGCAGGCGCCAGCCATCGCCGCCGCGCTGCGCGAGGCGGTGGGCCCGGGCATCGGCATCGGCGACTGGACGCGCACCAACCGCGGCTGGTTCGAGTCGGTGCAGATCCAGAAGCGCATGATCGGCATCATCCTGGCGCTGATCGTCGCGGTGGCCGCGTTCAACCTGACCTCCACGCTGGTGATGACCGTGGTCGACCGCCGCGGCGACATCGCGATCCTGCGCACGCTGGGCGCGCGGCCGGCCTCGGTGATGGCGATCTTCATCGTGCAAGGCGCGGCCAGCGGCGTGGTGGGCACGGCCGCCGGGCTGCTGCTGGGCCTCACCGTCGCGCTCAACCTCGATCGGCTGATCCCGGCGATCGAGACACTGGTCGGCCGGCGGCTGATCGACGCCCAGGTCTACCTGATCGACCACCTGCCCAGCGATCCGCGCGCACACGAGCTGCTGTGGATCGCCGGCGTCTCGCTGGCGCTGTCGCTGGCGGCCACGCTGTACCCGAGCTGGCGCGCCGCGCGGCTGAAGCCCGCGGAAGCGTTGCGGCACGAGTGATCGTTCGACAATCGCGCCGTGCACCATCTGATCAACGCCGACCTGCATTCGCACTCCACGGTCTCCGACGGCACGCTGGCGCCCGCGGCGCTGGCCGGGCGCGCGCACCAGCGCGGCGTGGAACTCTGGGCGCTGACCGACCACGACAGCATCGACGGCCTGGCCCCCGCGCGCGAGGCGGCGCTGGACCTGGGCCTGGCCTGGCTCAGCGGCACCGAGGTCTCGGTGACCTTCGCCGGCGAGACGGTGCACGTGGTCGGCCTGGGCTTCGACGCCGGCGACCCCGGCCTCGCCGCCGGGCTGGCCGCCACGCGCGCCGGCCGGCTGCAGCGTGCGCGCGAGATGGCCGCCGGGCTGGCGCGCGCCGGCATCCCGGGCGCGCTGGACGGCGCGCTGGCCTACGTGACGCAGCCCGAGGCGGTGACGCGCACGCACTTCGCGCGCTTCCTGGTCGAGCGCGGCGTCTGCGCCGACGCGCGCGAGGTCTTCCGCCGCTTCCTGGTGGAGGGCAAGCCCGGCCACGTGCCGCACCGCTGGGCGGCCTTAAGTGACGCGGTGCGCTGGATCACGCGCGCCGGCGGCGTGGCCGTCGTCGCGCACCCGGCGCGCTGCCGCTTCTCGCCGACGGCCGAGTACGCGCTGTTCAGCGAGTTCGCGGCGCATGGCGGCCGCGGCGTGGAGGTGGTGGTGTCGGCGCACGACGCCGCCGAGCAGCAGCGCTTCGCCGCCATCGCGCAGGAGTTCGGGCTGGCCGCGTCGCGCGGCAGCGACTTCCACGATCCCCGGGAAAGCCGGCTCGACCTGGGCGAACTGCCCGACCTGCCGGGCCAGGTGACGCCGGTGTGGCAGCTGCTCGCCGGCCGCATCGAAGGCGGCCGTCCTCAGGAGTGGATATAACTCTCCAGTTGAGCGATCGTCATCTCGTGGTCGCGGATCATGTCGTCCAGCAGGTCGCGGATCGAGATCATCCCCAGCACGCGGTCGCCGTCCACCACCGGCAGGTGGCGGATGCGCTTCTCGCGCATCAGCGCCATGCAGTCGCGCGTGTCGGTGCGCGGCGTCACGCGGAAGACGTTGGCCGTCATGATGTCGGACACCTTCGTTTCCTTGCTGTTGCGCCCTTGCAGCGCCACCTTGCGCGTGTAGTCGCGCTCCGACACCACGCCCACCATGCGGCTGCCATCCATCACCACCAGCGCGCCGACCTCGTATTCGGCCAGCAGCTTGAGGGCGTCGAACACGCTGACCTCGGGCCGCACGGTGCGCAGGCCGCCCGGGTTCTGCCTGAGGAGTTCCGAGACCGGCTTCATCATCGCCCTCCGTCACGGCCGCTGGCTGCGGCACTTGCGGCCCAAGGCTACACAAGTTGCCCGGCCGCCGCCAGTGCCCACGGCCTCAGGGGCTGTACGGATGGGGCGCCCGTGCGAACATCAAGCCCATGCTGGACCGACGCATAGCCCGCTGTCTGCTGGGGCTGTTCCTGGCCGCCGCCGCGCTGGCCGGCTGCGCCGGGCTGGACGAGCAGCAGCGGCGCTGGATCTTCCAGCCTTCCGACCGCAGCTGGGGCAACAGCGCCGCGATGACGGCCGACCTGCAGGAGGTGTGGATCGCCTTCGACTCGCGCGAGAGCGGCCGCCCGGCGCGGCTGCACGGCCTGTGGCTGCCCGGCCCGGCGGCCGACGCGCCGGTGCTGCTGTACCTGCACGGCGCGCGCTGGGACGTGCGCGGCAGCGCCTACCGCATGCGCCGCATGCAGGCGCTGGGCTTCGCGGTGCTGGGCATCGACTACCGCGGCTTCGGCCAGAGCACGGCCGAGCTGCCGTCCGAAGCCATGGCCTACGAGGACGCCCGCGCCGCGTGGAACTGGCTGGCCGCGCGCCAGCCGCAGGCGCGGCGCTTCGTCTTCGGCCATTCGCTGGGCGGCGCGATCGCGGTGCAACTCGCCAGCCAGGTGGACGACTTGGCCGGGCTGATCGTCGAAGGCAGCTTCACCAGCATCCCCGACGTCGTGCGCAGCTTCAAGTGGGGCTGGCTGCCGGTGGCGCCGCTGATCACGCAGCGCTTCGAGGCCGCGCAGGCGATCCGCCGCGCCCGCGCGCCGGTGCTGGTGGTGCACGGCAGCGACGACCGGCTGATCCCGCCCGAGCTGGGCCGCGCGCTGTTCGAGCAGGCGCCCGAGCCCAAGCGCTTCGTGCTGGTGGACGGCGGCACGCACCACAACACCAACGGGCTGGCGCAGCAGGACTACCGCGCGGCGCTGAGCGAGCTGTTCGGCCTCTGATCGTCCGGCGCGGCGCTTATGCTCGCCGCGATGGAGACAAAGAACCCAGCGCAGGACGACGAGCCGCGCGGCGCCTGGACCGTGGTCTGGGCCTGCTTCACCGCGCTGGCGGTGATCTTCGGCGTGGCCTATTCGTTCGCCGCCTTCTTCGAGCCGCTGCAGCAGCAGTTCCAGGCGCGGCGCGCCGACCTCTCGCTGATGTTCGGCCTCTCGGGCGGGCTGTACTTCGTGCTGGGCGCCGGCGCCGGGCTGCTGGCCGACCGCTTCGGGCCGCGCGCGGTCACCAGCACCGGCATGGCCTGCATCGCGGCCGGGCTGCTGGGCGCGAGCTTCGCGCCGTCGATGGCCGGCGTGATCGCTGCCTACGGCCTGGGCGTGGGGCTGGGCATCGGGCTCGTCTACACGCCGGCCATCGCCTGCGTGCAGCCCTGGTTCACGCGCCGGCGCGGGCTGGCCGCGGGGCTGGCCAGCGCCGGCATCGGCGCCGGCACGCTGGCGCTGCCGCTGCTGGTGGCGGCGCTGCTGGGCCCGCTGGACTGGCGCGGCGCGCTGCGCGCGCTGGCGCTGCTGGTGCTGGCGGCCGGCCTGGCCGCCACGCTGCTGCTGAAGCGCGCGCCGGCCGCCACGGCGCGCGCCGGCGCGGTGGCCGGCACGCCGCTGAAGGCAGCGCTGCGCAGTCCGGCCTTCGGCTGGATGTACGTGATGTGCGCCCTGGGCGCGCCGGCGATGTTCATCCCCTTCGCCCACATGTCGGCGGCGGCGCGCGACGCCGGCATAGCCGACGTGCGCGCGGTCGGCCTGGTGGGGCTGATCGGCGTCGGCTCGCTGGTCGGGCGCTTCGCGATCGGCGCGCTGGCCGACCGCCTGGGGCGGCCGCTGACGCTGATCCTGATGGAGGCGTCGCTGGGCCTGTCGATGGCGCTGTGGGCGCTGGCAGCCGCGCCGTTCGGCGGTTATGCCGCGTTCGCGGTCTTTGCGGTCTGGATGGGCCTGAGCTACGGCGGCATCGTCTCGCTGATGCCGGCGCTGGTGATGGACCTGTTCGGCGCGCGCGCGGTGTCGTCGATCCTCGGCGTGCTCTACACCGGCGCGGCGCTCGGCAACCTGGCCGGCCCCTTCGTCGCCGGCGCGGTGTTCGACCGCAGCGGCAACTACCAGGCGGTGATCTGGGGCAGCCTGGCGCTGTCGGCGCTGGCCACGCTGGCGGCGGCGCGCGCGGTCAGGCCGGGCGGCGCCGCGCCGGCCCCTTCGTCAATTCGTTAGCGCGCACTGCACCGGCCGCGCCGCGATCTGCGCGGTCAGCACGGCCGGCGCCAGCCCGACCAGGTAGCCGCGCCGGCCACCGTTGATCAGGATGCGCGGCAGCGCCAGCACGCTGGCTTCCACGTACACCGGTATCGGCTTGCGCAGCCCGAAGGGCGAGGTGCCGCCCACCTGGTAGCCGCTGTGGCGCTGCGCCACCTCGGGCCTGCAGGGCTCGACCGACTTGGCGCCGATCGCGCGCGCCAGGTTCTTGGTGCTGACCTGGCGGTCGCCGTGCATCAGCACGACGAGCGGCTGCGCCTTCTCGTCCTGCATCACCAGGGTCTTGACGACCTCGTGCTCGTCCACGCCGAGCTGGCGCGCCGACTCGGCGGTGCCGCCGTGGTCCACGTAGTCGTAGGGGTGCTCGCTGAAGCTCACGCCGGCGCGGCGCAGGAACTGCGTGGCCGGCGTCTCGCTGACATGCGGGGCCTTCGTGCTGCTTTTCGTCATGGACCGGAGTGTGCCGCGCCGTGCCCGGTTTCACGGCGCCTGTCAAGCCCTGCAGGGTCAAGTTTGCCGGCCACGGGCCGAAACAGCCTACAAGCTTCTCGAGCAAATGTGGCTCTGCCACTTTGCTTGACCCCCGCCGGGGGCGGGCTGGGCGCAGCCCGGCCCTGGGGGCGCTCTGTCTGCCGGACTCGCCCCATGCCATTTGCCACGCTGTCAGCCGTCGAACACCGCCTGTCGATCGGCGTGCCCCTGCCCTTCAACGTGCGCGACGCCGACTGCACGCTGCTGCTGGCGCGCGGCCGCCGCATCGAGTCGTCCGAACAGTTGGCCGCGCTGATCCGCCGCGGCGCGCTGGTCGACGTGGCCGAACTGCAGTCGCCGCGCGAACGCGCCCGCCAGGCGCCGCGGCAGGAGCTGCCGGGCCTGTGGGCCGACGGCCTGGGCCGCATCAGCCGGGTCTTGAGCGACTGCCGCGACGGCTCGTTCTCGCACGCCATCGACGAGGCCACCGGCGCCGTGCTGGGCCTGGTGGAGCGCGATCCCGACCTGGCGATCTTCCAGGTGCTGACCCGCGACGCCAATGCCGACGCGGCCTACGGCGCGCGGCGCTCGATGCACGCGGCGATCACCAGCTTCCTGGTCGGCCAGCGCCTGGGCTGGGACGCCGCCGCGCTGGAGCGCGTGTTCAAGGCCGCGCTGACGATGAACCTCTCGATGCTGGAGCTGCAGGGCGAGCTGGCGCGCCAGCGCACGGCGCCCTCGCCGGCACAGCGCGCCGCGCTGGCCACGCACCCGATGCGCAGCGTGGAGATGCTGATGCAGGCCGGCGTCAACGACGAGGACTGGCTGCAGGCCGTGGCCCGCCACCACGAGGTGGAGGACGGCAGCGGCTATCCCACCGGCCGCGGCGACGTTGGCGAGCTGGCCTCGCTGGTGCGCCGTGCCGACATCTACACCGCCAAGCTGTCCGCGCGCTCGCACCGCGAGGCGCTGGCCGCCGACCAGGCCGGCCGCCAGATGTTCATGCAGGACCCCGGCCACCCGATGACCGCGGCGCTGGTCAAGGAATTCGGCATCTACCCGCCGGGCTGCTACGTGCGGCTGGAGACCGGCGAGACGGCCGTCGTCGTGGGCCGCGGCCCGACGGTGACGACGCCGGTGGTGGCCTGCCTGACCACCGCCCGCGGCACGCCGCTGACGGTGCCCACGCGCGTGGACACCGCGGCCGCCCGGCGCGGCATCGCCTGCGTGGTCGGCGAGGCCAGCGTGGGGCACAAGCTGCCGCTGGATCGGTTGTTGTCGACGCTGGATTGAGCGCGATTTCACGCGCGAGGGCCGAGGGCGCTTGGCGCGGCTACTGCGCTTTGCGGCTTAACGCGCGGTAGTAGGCCGCCCGGTCCGCGTCGCCGCGCGCGGCGTGGACCTCGGCCAGTTCCTCGAACACATCGGCATCGCCGCCGCCGGCCGCGGCCCAGTCGGCCTCCAGCGCGCGCAGCGCGGCCAGCGCCTCGTCCAGCCGGCCCAGCAGGCGCAGCGTGTGCGCCACCATCCAGCGCGCGATGCGCACGTTGACGGCGTTGCCGGCGCGCTCGTAGGCGGCCTGCGCCTGGCGCAGCACCGGCAGCGCCTCGGCCGAGCGGCCGGCCTCGTTGAGCGCGACGCCGATGTTGTTGAGCGCCGCCGCCTCCCAGCGCCGCGCGCGCGGGTCCGCAGCGTTCTGCGCATAGGCGACGACGCGGCGGTTCCAGGCGATCTGCCGTTCGATGTCGGGCTGCACCAGCGCCAGCATGTGCAGCGCATCGGCGGCCAGGAACTCCAGCCGCGCGGGCTCGGCCAGGTCGAAAGCCTGGTGGAACCAGGGCTCGGCGGCGGCCGGCTGGCCCGACGAGCGCAGCACGCGGCCGCGTTCCAGCAAGGCATGCACGCGCGGCGCCGGGCCCACCGTCGCCCCGGCCAGCAGCGGCTGCAGCGCGTCCAGCTCGCGCAGCGCGGCGTCGTAGCGCCGCTGCAGGCCCAGGCTGCGCGCGATCTGCGCGCGCAAGATCAGCGCGTCGTCGTGATCAGCACCCGCGGTGCCGGCCAACGCGGCGCGCAGCCGCGCTTCGGTCTGCGCGGGCTGCGCGTAGTCCCACAGCCGGTCCAGGTCGACCGCGGCGCGCAGCGGCAGCGCTGCCAGCAGCAGCGCCGGCAGCAAGGCCAGGGCCGCCGTCCGCTTCAAGGTGCCGCCGCCAGCGTGCGCAAGGCGTCGCCGGTGACGCGGCAGATGCGCCAGTCGGGCATCACGGTCGCGCCCATGCGCTGGTAGAAGCGGATCGCGTTCGCATTCCAATCCAGCACCGACCATTCGAAGCGTCCGCAGCCGCGCTGCACGGCCAGTTGCGCCAGACGTTGGAGCAGCGCTTGCCCGATGCCGGCGCCGCGGTGCGCCGGCTGCACGTACAAGTCCTCCAGGTACAGCCCCGGCCGCGCCAGGAAGGTGGAGAAGTTGCGGAAGAAGAGCGCGAAGGCGACGACGGTGCCGCCCACTTCGGCCACCAGCGCCTCGGCTGCCGGCTGCGGGCCGAACAGGTGCGGGTGCAGCGTCTCGGGCGTGGCCTGCATCAGGTGCTCGAGCTTCTCGAACACCGCCAGCTCGCCGATCAGGCCGACGATGGCGGGCACGTCGCGCGGCTCGGCGCCGCGCAGGGTGAAGGCTTGGGGTTCGGACATGGCGGCGGATTGTCGCAGCGCCACTGCGGCCACAGCGGCCACGCGGCCGCGCGCCGCGCACTACAGTGCGACGATGCCCGATGCCCCAAACCCCACCTACACCCCCCGCCGTCCGTCGGCCAGCCGCTTCGAAGCCATCCGCGGCCTGCGCTACCACCTGCGCTGCTGGGGCGACGCCGCCCTGGCCTCGCCCGAGCACCCGCCGCTGCTGCTGACCCACGGCTGGATGGACGTCGGCGCCTCGTACCAGTTCGCGGTCGACGCGCTGACCGCGGCCGAAGGCGCCGGCCGCTTCATCGTCGCGCCCGACTGGCGCGGTTTCGGCCTCAGCGCCGCGCCGGCCGCCGACAGCTACTGGTTCCCCGACTACCTGGGCGATCTCGACGCCATCCTCGACCGCCTGTGGCCGCAAGGCCCGGTCGACCTGCTGGGCCACAGCATGGGCGGCAACGTGGTGATGAGCTACGCCGGCGTGCGGCCGCAGCGCGTGCGCCGCTTGATCAACCTGGAAGGCTTCGGCATGCCCGCCACCCGGCCGCAGCAGGCGCCCCAGCGCCTGGCGCAGTGGCTGGACGAGTTGAAGGCCCCGGCCCGGCTGCGTCCCTACCCCGACCTGGCGGCCGTGGCCGCGCGGCTGATGGCCAACGACCCGCGGCTGACCCCCGACAAGGCCCGTTGGCTGGCGCCGCACTGGGCGCGGCCGGCTGCCGACGGCCTGGGCTGGGAACTGCAGGCCGACCCGGCGCACAAGCACGTCAACCCCGTGCTCTACCAGGTGCAGGAGACGCTGGAGACCTGGAAGGGCATCGCCGCCCCGCTGCTGTGGATCGAAGGCGAGCAGACCGACACCGCCGAGTGGTGGGGCGAGCGCTATTCGCGCGCCGAGTTCCTGCAGCGCCTGGCCGTGGTGACGACGCCGGTGCGCCAGGTGCTGCTGCCGCACTGCGGCCACATGCTGCACCACGACCAGCCCGAGGCACTGGCGCGCGAGCTCGCGACTTTCCTGGCATGAGAAAATCGCCGGTTTTGCGAAGACCCGACGAGCCTGGCCATGGACATCGAACACATCAACGCGATCGGCACGCTGCTGGCCGACCTGAGCGCGCGCACCCAGCAGCTTCGGGGGTATCTTTGACTACGACCGCAAAGCCCTGCGGTTGAACGAAGTCAACGCCGCGCTGGAGAACCCCGCGGTCTGGAACGAGCCCAAGCGCGCGCAGGAGCTGGGCAAGGAGAAGAAGAGCCTGGAGACCGTGGTCGAGACCATAGCCCACCTGCAGTCCAACCTGGCCGACAACACCGAGCTGTACGAGATGAGCAAGGCCGACGACGACGTCGACGGCCTGCTCGCCATCGAGGCCGAGGCGCACAAGCTGCGCGAGACGGTGGAGCAGCTCGAGTTCCGCCGCATGTTCAGCAACCCGGCCGACCCGATGAACTGCTTCGTCGACATCCAGGTCGGCGCCGGCGGCACCGAGGCGATGGACTGGGCCAGCATGCTGCTGCGCCAGTACCTCAAGTACTGCGAGCGCAAGGGCTTCAAGGCCGAGGTGATGGAAGAGACCGAAGGCGACGTGGCCGGCATCCGCAGCGCGACGATCAAGGTCGAGGGCGACTACGCCTTCGGCCACCTGCGCACCGAGACCGGCGTGCACCGGCTGGTGCGCAAGAGCCCGTTCGACTCGGCCGGCGGCCGCCACACCTCGTTCGCCAGCCTGTTCGTCTACCCCGAGGTGGACGACTCGATCGAGATCGAGATCAACCCGGCCGACGTGCGCACCGACACTTTCCGCGCCAGCGGCGCCGGCGGCCAGCACATCAACAAGACCGACTCGGCGGTGCGGCTCACGCACATCCCCACTGGCATCGTCGTGCAATGCCAGAACGACCGCAGCCAGCACCGCAACCGCGACGAGGCCTGGGCCATGCTGCGCAGCCGCCTGTACGAGCACGAGATGCGCAAGCAGCGCGAGGCGCAGCAGAAGCTCGAGGACAGCAAGACCGACGTCGGCTGGGGACACCAGATCCGCAGTTACGTGCTGGATCAGAGCCGCATCAAGGACCTGCGCACCAGCGTCGAGATCAGCAACACGCAGAAGGTGCTGGACGGCGACCTGGACCCGTTCATCGAAGCCAGCTTGAAGCAGGGTTTGTGATGCAAGCGCTGCTGTTCGACCTGGACGGCACGCTGATCGACAGCATGCCGCTGCACCACGAAGCCTGGCGCGCCTGGTTCGGCGCCCAGGGCCTGGCCTTCGACGAAGACGGCTTCTTCGCCGCCACCGCCGGCCGCACCAACGCCGAGATCCTGGCCGAGCTGTTCCCCGGCCGCGACGAGGCCGAGCGCTGGCGCATGGCCGAGGACAAGGAAAACCTGTACCGCGAGCTGGCAGCAACGAGGCTCACAATGATCGAAGGCGCGCTGCCGCTGCTGGCGCAGGCGCGCTCGCGCGGGCTCAAGCTGGCCATCTGCACCGCCTCGCCGCCGGGCAACATCGAGGTGGCCTTCCGCCGCTTCGGCCTCGGGCGAGCTGGTCGACACGGTCACCAGCCCAGCCGATGGTTTGCGCGGCAAGCCCCACCCCGACATCTTTGCCGAAGCCGCGCGGCGGCTGAACGCCGACCCGGTGCACTGCCTCGTCTTCGAAGACGCGCCGCTGGGCGTGGAGGCCGCGCGCCGCGCCGGCATGCGCGCCTATGCGCTGACCACCAGCCTGCCGGCCGCGGCGTTCGAGCCCTATCCCAACCTGGTCGGTTTGGCCCCGGACCTGGCCCGCTTCGACCTCGACACTTTTTCCAGCGAGACCCGCCATGCGTGAAGGCACCGCTCCCCTGATCCGCCGCGAGGACTACCGCGCGCCGGCCTACTGGATCCGCAGCGCCGAGCTGACGTTCGACCTCGATCCGACCAAGACCATCGTCTCCAGCAGGCTGCAGATCGAACGCAACCCCGAACGGCCGGGCGAGCCGCTGCGCCTGCACGGCGAGGGCCTGAACCTGCTGCGCGTGCTGGCCGGCGGCGAGAGCGTGTCGTTCCGTCACGAAGGCGGCGAGCTGGTGATCGACCAGCCGCCCGCGGCCGACGCCTTCACGCTGGAGATCCGCAACACCTGCGCGCCCGACAAGAACACCGAGCTGTCGGGCCTGTACACCAGCGGCGGCGGCTTCTTCACGCAGTGCGAGGCCGAGGGCTTCCGCCGCATCACCTACTTCCTGGACCGGCCCGACGTGATGGCGGTCTACACCGTCACCCTGCGTGCCGACAAAACACGTTATCCGGTGCTGCTATCCAACGGCAACCTGGTCGAGCAAGGCGAACTGGACAACGGACGCCACTTCGCGAAGTGGCACGACCCCTACCCCAAGCCCAGCTACCTGTTCGCGCTGGTGGCCGGGCGCCTGGTGGCGCGCGAGCAGCGCATCCGCGCGCGCAACGGTCGCGAGCACCTGCTGCAGGTGTACGTGCGCCCGGGCGACCTGGAGAAGACCGAGCACGCGATGAAGTCGCTGGTGGCCAGCGTGATCTGGGACGAGGCGCGCTTCGGCCTGGCGCTGGACCTGGACCGCTTCATGATCGTCGCGGTCGAGGACTTCAACATGGGCGCGATGGAGAACAAGGGCCTCAACGTCTTCAATACCAAGTACGTGCTGGCCAATGCCGCCAGCGCGACCGACGCCGACTTCTTCAATATCCAGAGCGTGGTCGGCCACGAGTACTTCCACAACTGGACCGGCAACCGCATCACCTGCCGCGACTGGTTCCAGCTCTCGCTGAAGGAGGGGCTGACCGTCTTCCGCGACCAGGAGTTCAGCCAGGACATGGCGGGCGACGCCAGCGCGCGCGCCGTCTGCCGCATCGAGGACGTGCGTACGCTGCGGCAGGTGCAGTTCCCCGAGGACGCCGGCACGATGGCGCACCCGGTGCGGCCCGACAGCTACTCGGCGATCGACAACTTCTACACCCCGACGGTCTACGAGAAGGGTGCCGAGGTCGTGCGCATGATGCACACGCTGGTGGGCCGCGACGGCTTTGCCGCCGGCATGACGCTGTACTTCCAGCGCCACGACGGCCAGGCCGTGACCTGCGACGACTTCGCACAGGCCGTCGCCGACGCCAACCCCGGCTCGGCGCTGGCGCAGCACCTGGACGCCTTCAAGCGCTGGTACGCGCAGGCCGGCACGCCGCGGCTGCAGGCGCGCGGCGTGCACGACGCCGCCGCGCGCACCTGGACGCTGAGCTTGAGCCAGCACGCCGAGCCCTCGCCCGGCCAGGGCGCCAAGCAGCCCTTCGTGATCCCGGTCGCGATGGGCCTGCTGGCGCACGACGGCCGCAGCCTGCCGCTGCACCTGCAAGGCGAGGCGCAGGCGCGCGGCAACGACGCGCTGCTGGTGCTGGCCGAGCCCGAGCAGCGCTTCGTCTTCACCGGCATCGACGAGCCGCCGGTGCCCAGCCTGCTGCGCGGCTTCTCGGCGCCGGTGCTGCTGGACGATGGCCTGTCCGACGCCGAGCTGCTGGTGCTGCTGGCGCACGACGCCGACCCCTTCAACCGCTGGGAGGCCGGCCAGCGCCTGGGCCTGCACCGCCTGCTGGCGGCGCTGAAGGCCGAGGCCGCGCTGCCGCTGGATGGCGCCTACCTGCACGCGATGCGCGAGCTGCTGCGCCACCCGGCGCTGGACCCGGCGTTCAAGGAGCTGGCGCTGACGCCGCCTTCGGAAAGCTACGTCGCCGAGCAGCTGGCCGCTGCCGACCCGCAGCGCATCCACGCGGTGCGCGAGCGCATGCTCGACGAGCTGGCCGAGCGGCTGCACGACGACTGGCTGTGGGCCTGGGAGCAGCACCAGGTGCGCGAAGGCTACGACCCCGGTCCGCGCCAGGCCGGCCGCCGCGCGCTCGCCAACCGCGCATTGGCGATGTTATGCCGCCATGCGGTGCGCCACGGCCAGGAGGCCTGGCCCGGCCGCGCCTATCAGCGCGTGAAGGACGCCGGCAACATGACCGAGCGCCTGGGCGCGCTGCAGGCGCTGGTGGGCGCCGGCTCGCCGCTGGCGCAGGCGGCGCTGGACCGCTTCTACGCCGACCACCGCGGCGACGCGCTGGCCATCGACAAGTGGTTTGCCGTGCAGGCCGGCGCGCCCGAGGCCACCGACGGCGCCGGCCGCGTGCTGCCGCGCGTGCGCGAGCTGCTGCAGCACCCCGACTTCTCGCTGCGCAACCCCAACCGCGCGCGCAGCCTGATCGGCGCCTTCTTCGGCAACCCGGCGGCCTTCCACCGCCCCGATGCCGCCGGCTACGTCTTCTGGGCCGAGCAGCTGCTGGCCGTCGACGCGCTGAACCCGCTGCTGGCCGCCCGCCTGGCGCGCGCGCTGGACCGCTGGCAGGCCCTGGCCGAGCCCTACCGCGGCGCGGCGCGCGAAGCCATCGCGCGCGTGGCCGCCAAGGCCGACCTGAGCGCCGACACCCGCGAGATCATCGGCCGCGCGCTGGCCGAGGAGAAGGCCGCATGAGGCGCATCAGCCTGACGCAGTACCTGGTCGAACAGCAGCGCGAGCACGGCCGCATCCCCGGCCAGTTGCGGCTGCTGATCGAGGTCGTCGCACGCGCGTGCAAGCGCATCGCCATCGCCGTCAACAAGGGCGCCCTGGGCGACGTGCTGGGCAGCGCCGGCAGCGAGAACGTGCAAGGCGAGGTGCAGAAGAAGCTGGACGTCATCAGCAACGAGGTGCTGATCGAGGCCAACGAATGGGGCGGCCACCTGGCCGCGATGGCCAGCGAGGAGATGGACAGCATCCACGTCGTGCCCAACCGCTACCCGCAGGGCGAGTACATGCTGCTGTTCGACCCGCTGGACGGCAGCAGCAACATCGACGTCAACGTCTCGATCGGCACCATCTTCAGCGTGCTGCGCAAGGTGGGCCATGCGCGCGGCGTGTCGGAAGAGGACTTCCTGCAGCCCGGCAGGCACCAGGTCGCGGCCGGCTACTGCGTGTACGGCCCGCAGACCACGCTGGTGCTGACGGTGGGCGACGGCGTCGCGATGTTCACGCTGGACCGCGAGACCGGCTCCTGGGTGCTGACGGCGCAGGACGTGCGCATCCCCGATGACACCAAGGAGTTCGCGATCAACATGTCCAACCTGCGGCACTGGGCGGGCCCGGTGCGCCGCTACATCGACGAATGCCTGCAAGGCAAGGAAGGCCCGCGCGGCAAGGACTTCAACATGCGCTGGGTGGCCAGCATGGTGGCCGACGTGCACCGCATCCTGACGCGCGGCGGCATCTTCATGTACCCCTGGGACAAGCGCGAGCCCGACAAGCCCGGCAAGCTGCGCCTGATGTACGAGGCCAACCCGATGGCCTTCCTGGTCGAGCAGGCCGGCGGCGCCGCGACCAACGGCCACCAGCGCATCCTGGACATCACGCCGGGCAAGCTGCACGAGCGCGTGAGCGTGATCCTCGGCTCCAAGAACGAGGTCGAGCGCGTCACCGGCTACCACGCCGACGCGGCTTGACGCCCGGGACGCGCGGCATGGGCACGCTCTACCTCGTCCGCCACGGCCAGGCTTCGCTGGGGGCGGACGACTACGACCGGCTCAGCGACCTGGGCGAGCGCCAGTGCTACCGCCTGGGCGAATATTTCGGCGCGCGCGGGCGGCGCTTCGGCCTGGTGCTGCGCGGCACGCTGCGGCGGCACGAGCAGTCACTGGCCGCCATCGCGCAAGGCCTGGGCGATGCCGAACTGCCCGCCGCGCTGGTGATGCCGGGCCTGGACGAATACGACAGCCATGCCGTCGTGCAGGCCGTGCACCCGCAGCCGCTGCTGCCGATCCGGACCCCCGAAGACCGCCGCCAGCACTTCCGCCTGCTGCGCCAGGGCCTGGCCGCGTGGATCAGCGGCGACACGCAGCCTGAAGGCATGCCCAGCCACGCCGAGTTCGCGGCCGGCGTGCTGGCCGCGCTGGACCACGTGCGCCAGGCGGCCGACGGCGACGTGCTGCTGGTCTCCAGCGGCGGCCCGATCGCCAGCGCGGTGTGCCAGGTGCTGGGCATGCCGGCGCTGGGCACGATCGAGCTGAACATGCAGATGCGCAACAGCGCGGTCACCGAGTTCGACTTCAACTCCAGGCGCCATGCGCTGAAGACCTTCAACCACCTGCCGCACCTGGACGATGCCGCGGCCGCGGACTGGATCACCTACGCCTGAGGCGCCGCGCTTGCCGCCTGCCCCTATAATGGTGGGCTTTCGCCGGTGTAGCTCAGTTGGTAGAGCAGCGCATTCGTAATGCGAAGGTCGGGAGTTCGACTCTCTTCACCGGCACCAATGAAATCAAGGGGTTGGCGTCCGCAAGGCGCCGGCCCCTTGTGCTTTCTGGGCCCTGTACGCGCGGTTGATCAACATCGATCCCGCCCAAGACGACCGGCCAGAGAAACGGTCAGCCACCCCGCTTCACCCGCCCGTGCTCCACCGCCTCGCGCAGCAGCGCATTGATGCGCGTCTGCCAGCCTGGCCCGGTGGCGCGGAAGGCAGCCAGGACCTCGCGGTCCAGGCGGATCGCCACCTGCTCGCGCGTGCCGCTGCCGGCCGGCCGGCCACGCTTCTTGCGCGCGGCCTCCAACCCGGCCGCCAGCTCTTCGGCGGTGGCGGGCCGATCGTCCTCATCCTTGCCGTCCCATTGGTAGTAGCCCTGCGCCGGCGGCGTCTTCATGGCGTCGAGGATGGCCTTACGGGTCAGGGGCGTCTTGCTCGATCCACTCATAGTAGGTCTCCGACTCTTCCTCGCTGGCGTACCTGTAGCTCACCACCCGGACCGCGCCATCGCGCGGCAGGTGCACCACCGTGAGCACCGCCAGCCTGCGCATCACGTAGGAGAACGACTGCATGCGCGCCTCGCCTCGCCGCACCACCGGCACGTCGAGGCGATACCGCGACTCCAGCACCTCGCCGGCATCGGCAAAGTCCAGGCCGTGCTTCGCCAGGTTGGCCCGCCGCTTGGCTTCGTCCCAGACCAGCCGCATCCCCATGAATTATTGTCGATGCGTTTATTCTGGCTTGCAACAGCCGCCGCGGCCAGTAGGCATCCATTGCGGGCGTTCGCGACGGCGCGCAGAGCCTTGCCCTGGCTCTGCTCTGGCCAACCAGCCAGCCGTCAGCCCGCCGACGCCGCAACACCGGGCTGGGCTTCAAGGAAGCCGCGCAGCACGGGGAAGTAGGCCTCGGGATCCTCGTAGAACGGCATGTGCGAGCAGCCGGCGAACACCTTCAGCCGCGCCTCCGGCAGCGCGTCGTGGATACGCGCGCTGCAGGCTACCGGCAATTCGTCGTGCTCGCCGCAAAGCACGAGGCAGGGCAGCCGCAGGCTGCCGAGCCGGGGAACCAGCGTCCAGTCGCGGATGTTGCCGGTGTAGGTGAATTCGTTGGGGCCCTGGATGGTCTGGTAGGGACCCATGTTCCACTGCGCCAGCGACCGCGTCAGCGGCTCGGGCCAGGTCTGCAGTCGGCAGACGTGGCGGTAGTTCAGCAGCGTGATCGCGGCCTGGTATTCGGGATGGGCGATCGTGCCAGCCGCTTCGTGCCGCTTCATCATCTGCACCGTCTCGTGGCCGAGCGCCGAGCGCAGGCGTTCGAGCTGCTCGACGAGGTGCGGCGTGTCGCAATCGCCGTCGGCGATCACATAACGCGCGACCCGGGACTGGTTGCGCAGCGCGTATTCCGTGCCGAGCCACGTGCCCCACGAATGCCCGAGCAGGCTGAAGCGCTGGATGCCGAGCAGGTGCACCACCTCCTCCAGTTCCTCGACATAGCGGCCGAGCGTCCACAGCGCCGGATCGTCCGGCCGGTCGGATTCGCCGCAGCCCAACTGGTCGTACGAGTACACCGTCCAGCCGTGCGCCACGAGGCGCAGGTGCGGCGTCAGCAGGTAGTCGCACGGCAGGCCGGGCCCGCCGTTCAGCAGCAGCAGCACGCGATCGGGGTCGGGCGCGCCCGGCAGCGCGCGATAGGTCGCCAGCCGGTGGCCGGAGGCCAGCCGGACGTCGCGTCTTTGCAGCCCGCTCACGATGCCTCGACCTGGAAAGCGTACTGCTGGTGGATGCTCGGGATCTGCCGCCGCGCCTTCGCGATCTCGGCCAGATCGAGGTCGGCGACGACGACGGCGGGCTCGGTGCCCGCGTCGACCAGCACCTCCCCCCAAGGCCCGACCACGAGCGAATGGCCGTAACTCTCGCGGCCCGCGTGCGGCACGCCGCACTGCGCCGGCGCGATCACGAAGCAGCCCGTCTCGATGGCCCGGGCGCGCAGCAGCACGTGCCAATGCGCCGCGCCCGTCACCTGCATAAAGGCGGACGGCACGGCCAGGATCTGCGCACCGGCCTGCGCCAGCGCACGGTAGAGATGCGGAAACCGCAAGTCGTAGCAGATCGACAGGCCCAGGCGGACCGGGCCGATGTCGACCACGCGCGCCCGGGCGCCGCGCTCGTAGATCCGCGATTCGAGGCTTTCCTTCTCGCCCGGCGCGGCATCGAAGAGATGGATCTTGTCGTAGCTGGCATGCACCTCGCCCCGTGGCGAGATCAGCATCGAGCGGTTGGCGAGCCGGCCGTTGTCCGCCCGCACCGACAGCGAGCCCACCAGCAGCCACGCCTGCGCCGCCTTCGCTTCCTGCGCCAGCGCGGCCGCCGCCGGATGCGCCGGCACGGGGCGCGCGTGACGCTGGAACACTTCGTTGTCGGGATGCAGGAACTCGCACGCCTCGGGCAGCGCGATCAGTTGCGCGCCTTGCGCAGCGGCGCTGCGGATCTGTCCGCGCAAGCCCTCGACGGTGGCGGCTGCATCCGGAGTGGCGCAGTTCTGGACCAAGGCGACCCGCAGCGTGGCGGCCTTGGAATCGGCATTCGAATTGACGCTGACCATTATGGCTACTATTATGGATACCAGCTCGGACCGTCGTCAAGGCGGCTTCGAGCTGAGATAACCTTTCGGGCGCCCTGCCCCACGCACCCATGGAAATGGCCGAGAAAGCAATCGCCGACAACGTCAGCGCCGACAAGGCATCGCGTTTCTCGGACGCGCTCACCGCGGACCTGCTGGCGGGCAAGTACTCGCCGGGCGAATGGCTCAAGCAGTCCGATCTCGAAGAGGCCTACCGGGTGAACCGTTTCGAGGTGCGCATCGCGCTGGCCGAACTCAGCGTGCGCGGGCTGCTCGAGCACCTGCCCAATCGAGGCTATCGCGTGTGCAAGCACACGCCGCAGGACTGGGAGCAACTGCTGGAGCTGCGCTCGCTGCTGGAGGTGGCCGCCTGCCGCCTGATCGTGCAGCGCGCGACGGAGGACCAGATCGCCGAGTTCGAGCGGCTCGTGAAGGCCTTCGACCGCGCCACCGAGGACGGCAGCCCCGACCTGATGCGCGAGGTCAACTACAAGCTGCACGACGTCTTCCACCGCATGAGCGGCAACCCCATGCTGGCCGAGCAGATCCGCGACCTGCGCGAGCGCGGCATGCCCGGCCGGCGCGGCCTGTGGGAGGCGCCGAAGTCGGTGCGCAACAGCAACGACGACCACTTCGAGATGCTCGAAGCGCTCAAGCGCCGCGATGCCGACGGCCTGGCCGCCGCGGTCTATCGCCATTTGAATCGCTGGCGGAAGTCCTCGCGGCCCGCGACGGCCAGCGACCTCGACTAGGACCATGGCAGGCCGTCGGCTCCTCGATCGCCTCGAGGCAGGCATGGCCTGCCGCGGCGCCTGGCTCTTCCTCGGCAGCCCCGATGCCGCCGAACTGCTGGGGCATGCGGGCTTCGACGCCATCGTGATCGACCACGAGCATTCGCCCGGCGGCATCGAGACCGCGGTGCATCAGATGCGCGCGGTCCGCGCCGCGGGCGACGCGACCGTGCTCGCGCGCGTGGGCAGCAACGATGCCGCGGCCATCCAGCGCCTGCTGGACTGCGGCGCCGAGGGCCTGCTGCTGCCGAACGTCGAGAGCGCCGAGGCGGCGCGCGCCTTCGTCGCCGCCTGCCGCTATCCACCCAAGGGACGGCGCGGCGCGCACTTCACCGTGTCGCGCGCGGCAGGCTGGGGCTTCCGCTCGGCCGAGTGCTATCGCGACGCGGAGGCCATCTTCCTCGCCGCGATGATCGAGAGCCTCGAAGGCGTGCGCGCCATCCCCGAGATCGCCCGCGTCGAGGGCCTTTCGATGCTCTTCATCGGGCCGCTCGACCTGACCGGCAGCATCGGCCGCATGGGCCGGTGGAACGACCCCGAGGTCGAATCGCTGCTGCGCGACGCCGAAGCCGCGGTGCTCGCCAGCGGACTCGCGCTCGGCGGCGCCCTGGTGCCGGGCGATACCGCCCGCGCCGCGTTCGCGCGCGGCCACCGCTTCGTCACCGTGGGCAGCGATGCCGGGATGCTGCGGCAGGCGGCGGCCAGCCTCGTGCAGGAGGAATCATGAGCGATACCCGCAAGCCGGGGCCGGGCACGGCCGCCGTCTGGGCCGGCGAGACGGGCCATCCGGCGTACGAGCGCTCGACGCAGGTGCCGGTGGTGCACAGCGTCTCGTTCGGCTATTACGACCTCGACACCTGGCGCAGCGTGGCGCTGGGCCGGCAGCCGGGGCACATCTACTCGCGCAACACCAATCCCACGGTCCGCGCCTTCGAGGAGAAGGTGGCGGCGCTCGAAGGCGCGGCGGCGGCCACCAGCTTCGCCAGCGGCATGGCCGCCATCAGCGGCACGCTCTTCACGCTGTTGCGGCCCGGCGACCGCGTGGTCTCGATCCGCGACAGCTACGGCGGCACCAACAAGCTGTTCACCGAATTCCTGCCGCCCTTCGGCATCGAGGTGCGGCTGTGCGACACCGCCGACCATGCCGGGCTCGAAGCCGAGATCGCCAAGGGCTGCAAGCTCCTGTACCTCGAATCGCCGACCAACCCGACGGTGAAGGTGGTCGACATCGCGCGGCTGGCCCGCGCTGCGCACGCGGCCGGCGCCACGGTGGTCGTCGACAACACGTTCGCCACGCCCATCAACCAGAACCCGCTGGCGCTCGGCGCCGACCTCGTGCTGCACAGCGCGACCAAGTACCTCGGCGGACATGCCGATGCGCTGGGCGGCGTCGCGTGCGGATCGCCGGCGCTCATCGCGCGCCTGTACCACCATCGCGAGATCAACGGCGCGGTGCTGGCGCCCGCCGAGGCCTACGCCCTGCTGCGCGGCATCAAGACGCTGGCGCTGCGCATCGAACGGCAGAACGCGAGCGCGATGCAGGTCGCGCGCTGGCTGGCCCGGCACCCGGCGGTCGGGCACGTGAACTACCCCGGCCTCGAAGGCCACGAGCACCACGACGTGGCGCGGCGGCAGATGCGCGGCTACGGCGGGATGCTGAGCTTCGCGCTGCGCGGCGGCCTGGACGCCATCGGCGCGTTCCTGCCGCGCCTGCAGTACGCGCACCGCGCAGCCAACCTGGGCTGCGTCGAGACGGTGGTCGGCCCGCCCGCGGTGACCAGCCACGTGGAGTGCAGCGAGGAGGAGCGCCGCGCCGCGGGGATCCCCGAAGGCCTGGTCCGCTATTCGACCGGCATCGAAGACGTATCGGACCTCATCGCCGACCTCGACCAGGCCTTGCGCGCGGTGAGCTGAAGCGCCCTCCACGCCGCGCCCGGACGGCCGGCCTCCGGCAGCGCCGGAGGCACGGTGCTAACCATGCAGATCGAGGAACCGGATCGCCGCCGCGACGATCGGCTCGACCTGGTGGCCCACGCCGGGCAGCAGTTCGAGTTCGACGTCGCAGGCGGCTGCGCGCAATTGGGCATGCAGCGTGCACAGGCGCTCGACGCGGTTCACGCCCGCGGCATTGGCGCCTTCGATCCAGTTGGGATGGTCCGCGGAATTGACGATGCCGCGCGGGTTCACGTCCTCGGCGCCGACGGCCAGCAGCGTGGGCACCGCGCGGGCCGCGTCCCAGTCCACCGGCGCGCCGAAGATCCGGGCGAAGTCGCGCAGCCCCGGCCACCAGACATGATCCTCGGTCGGCAAGGTCACCGACCCGGGCGAGCCGGCCACGACGGCGCGCAGCCGCTGCGGATGCGCGTAGAGCATGCGATGCGCGAAATGCGCGCCGCCGGAAAAGCCGAACAGCGCGAAGCGGGAGGGGTCGACGCCGTAGCGCGACGCGATCTCGGCAACCATCGCGAGCACCACGTCGTCGTAGTGGATGTCGCCGTCACGCAGGTACTTGTAGCCGTCGAGGTCGTCGGGCGCGCCGATGCCGGCGGGAAACAGCGGCGCCACAACGAGGGTGTTGGTGCGCTCGGCATGGCCGGAGAACAGGTCCCGCAGCGACTGGTTGTTGCGCAGCGTGTCGTGGATGACGACCAGCATGCGCGCGGGCCGGGAGCCTTGCGAATCGCCGCGCGGAACGTGCAGGCAATACGAGAAGCGAGGGTGCGCCCGGCAGGCAAAGCTGGGCGTCTTGCCGCTGAAGTAGCCCGTGGGGCGAGGGCTCATGGTCGATTCGATGACTCCAAAATAGTAGCCAATCATAATAGGGAAAAGAATCCGCCTGCAAGCCGTCGTCCTGCCTTGAAGGCTTGCATGGAGGCCCGCTTCACCTCTGGATTCTCCTCGTATCCGCGCTTGCTGTCGGCCTCGAAGGGCAGGGATTTCCCAGCCGAAAAACGGTTGACGTCCGCAAACTAAATTGGCTACTATTCTTCGAACGTCAGGTCCCAACGATCGATCCGGAGGACGTCAGAGATGCTGAAGAAATGGACGGCGCTGCTGCTGGCGCCGCTGGTCGCGGCGAGCGCCTGGTCCGCCGGCCCCGGCGCGGTGGAGCAGTCGCGCAATGAGAAGGGGCTGGTGATCTACGGCAACGTGGCGGCCGACAACTTCGCCCCGGTGGTCGAGGCCTTCCGCGCCAAGTACCCGTGGATCAGCGTGAAGACGCTGGACCTCGGTCCCGCGCCCGCATTCGAGCGCTACCTCACGGAAAGCTCGGTCAACCATCGCAGCGCGGACCTGATCGCCGCGGCATCGCCCACGGTGTGGCTGCGCTTCGTCAAGCGCGGCGAGCTGGAGCCCTATGTCGCCGAAGGCCACGCGCAGGTGCCCGACTGGAGCCGCCCCTTCCCCGGCCTGTATACCTTGTCCACCGATCCGCTGGTGATCGTCTACAACAAGCTGCTGCTCAAGCAGGGGCGGCAGCCCACCTCGATCGCGCAGTTGCGCGCGCTGCTCAAGAGCGACCCCGCCGACTTCGCGGGCCGCATCACGACCTACGACGCGCTGCGCCACCCCTTCGCCTACGCGGTGCACTGGACCTACGCGAAGGAACGTGGCCAGCAGGCCTGGGACGCCTTCCGCGAGCTGGACCGGCCACGCGCCCGGAGGGCGGCGGCGCCTCGATGGTCGAGAAAGTGGCGGCCGGCGAGTACACGACGATCTATTTCTCGTCGCCGCTGACGTTCTACAAGAGCATGAAGGACATGAAGTCCAGCCCCGTGCTCGCCTGGCATCTCATCGACGACGGCACGCCGGTGATGATGCGCGGCATCGGCATCACCAAGAAGTCGCAGAACAAGGCCTCGGCCCAGCTCTTCATCGACTTCGTCATCTCGCGCGAGGGCCAGCTCGCAGCGGCGCGCGGCGGCATGACGCCCTACCGCCCGGACGTCAAGCCCGACGAGGTGCCGTTCCTCACCTACGACGAGATCCGCAACCGCGTCGGCGAGAAGAACGTGCTGCTCATCCGGTACGACGAGAAGATGGTGGACGACATGAAGCCGTTCTCCGACAAGTGGCGTGCGGCCTACCGGTTCGCCAAGCCCTGACGGCACCGAGATGGCTGAGCCCCTGGCCGTCGCCGACCGACCCGTGCAAGCCGTGGCGCGCCAGCCGCCCATCGCGCCCGACCGCGCGCGGCTGATCCAGTGGGCGGTGTTCGGGTTCACGCTGTTGCTGGTCGCGGCGCCGATCGTCGTCATCGCGGTGCAGTCGCTGCAGAGCGGGCCCCTGTACGAGCCCGCCCGCGTCTGGACCGTCGACGGCTACGTCAGGCTGTTCGGCAGCGACGAGTTCCGCACCGCGCTGGGCAACTCGGTGGCGCTGGCGCTGGTGGCGACGCTGGTGGCCACCGCAGTGGGCGTCGGCTCGGCCATCGCGCTGGTGCGGCTGGACCTGCCCGGCCGCGCCTGGCTGGAGGCGGCCATGCTCGGGCCGATCTACATCTCGCAACTGGTGCTGGCGCTGGGCTGGTACGTGCTGTACGGCCCCTCGGGCTACGTGAGCCTGCTGCTGCGCCAGTGGTTCGGCGACGTGCCCTGGAACCTGGCCAGCATCCCCGGCATGGGCGTGCTCGGCGGCCTGGCGATGGCGCCCGCGGTGATGCTGTTCTGCATCAGCTCGCTGGGCCTGATGGACGCCTCGCTCGAGGACGCGGCCCGCAGCGCCGGCGCCAGCCCGCTGCGCGTGGTGCGCTCGGTGACCTTGCCGCTGCTGCGGCCGGCGATCGTCTACAGCCTGCTGCTGACCTTCGTCGGCGGCCTGGAGATGCTGTCGGTGCCGCTGGTGTTCGGCTGGCCGTCCGGGCTGGAGTTCTTCACCACCTTCCTGCTGCGCGAGACCATGGGGCAGGCCGATCCCGACTACGGCATGCTCGGCGCGGCGGCGCTCACGCTGCTGGCCCTGGTGGCGCTGCTGGTGCTGCTGCAGCAGCGGCTGCTGGCGCAGCGGCAGCGCTTCGTCACCGTGCGCGGCAAGGGGCGCCGGCCGAAGGCGATCGACATCGGCCGCTGGCGCTGGGTGTTGTTCGGGGTGTTCATCGCCTACCTGTTCGGCGCGGTGGTGCTGCCGATGCTGGCGCTGGTGCTGCGCTCGTTCGTGCAGTACCTGACGCCGCTGATCTCGCCTTGGCAGTTCCTCACGCTCGAGCACTACCGCACGCTGTGGGAGCAGGACATCTACCTGCGCTCCATCGTCAACAGCATCGTCGTCGCCGGCGTCGGCGCGGCGATCACCACCGCGCTGATCGCGCTGGTCGCCGCGGTGGTGCAGCGCTCCGACTTCCGCCATGCCCGGCTGCTCGAAATGATCGCGCTGTTCCCGCGCGCGGTGCCCGGCATGGTCGTCGGCATCGGCTTCCTGTGGGTCGTGCTGTGGGTGCCGGGGCTGAACCTGCTGCACGGCACGCTGGCGGTGATGGCGATCGCCTTCATGATGCGCGACCTGCCCAGCGCCTACGCCACGGTGGCGCCCTCGCTGCTGCAGGTGGGCAAGGAGATCGACCAGAGCGCCCGCGTCTGCGGCGCCAGCTGGTGGCGCACGGTGCGCAGCATCGTCGTGCCGCTGGCCAAGCCGGCGCTGATTGCGTGTTACCTGATCGTCTTCGTCTCCTTCGTCAAGGAGTACGCCTCGGCCGTCTTCCTCTACGCGCCGGGCAACGAAATCATCGGCACGACGCTGCTGTCCACCTGGGCCAAGGGCGAGGTGGGGCCGGTGGCCGCGCTGTCGGCCGTGCAGTTGGTGCTGACGCTGCTGCTGGTCGCGGCGCTCGCCTGGTTCGCCAGGCAGCGGCCGCACGCCGCCGCTGGAGAGTGACATGGCAGAACTGGTGGTGAGCGGCCTGACGCGCAGCTACGGCGCGGTGCGTGCGGTCGACGACGTCTCGTTCCGCGTCGCCGACGGAGAACTGCTGACCCTGCTGGGCCCCAGCGGCTGCGGCAAGAGCACCACGCTGTTCTCGGTGGCGGGACTCGACCGGCCCGACGGCGGCCAGATCCGCGTCGGCAGCGAGGTGTTCTTCGACGCCGCGTCCGGCATCCATCGCGCACCGGAGCACCGCAACTGCGGCCTGGTGTTCCAGTCCTACGCGCTGTGGCCGCACATGACGGTGCGCGACAACGTGCAGTTCCCGCTCAAGCTGCGGCGTGTCGCCGCGGCGCAGGCGCGCGACAAGGCGCGCTGGGCGCTGTCGCTGGTCGAGATGGAGCCCTACGCCGAGCGCTTTCCGCACGAGCTCTCGGGCGGCCAGCAGCAGCGCGTGGCGCTGGCGCGCACGCTGGTCTACGAGCCGCAGGTGCTGCTGCTCGACGAGCCGCTGTCCAACCTCGACGCCAAGCTGCGCCTGCGCGCCCGCGGCTGGCTGCGCGAGCTGCAGACGCGGCTTGGCCTGACGACGTTGTACGTGACGCACGACCAGGACGAGGCGCTGGCGCTGTCCGACCGCATCGCGGTGATGAGCGGCGGCCGCATCGTGCAGATCGGCACGCCGCGGCAGATCTATCGCGAGCCGCAGACCGCCTTCATCGCCGACTTCGTGGGCCACAGCAACCTGCTGGCCGGCACGCCGGTCCGCGAGGCCGGCGGCGCGTTCGCCGTCAGGCTGGCCGGCGAGCAGATGCTGGCGCTGGCCGCCGCGCCCGCGGGCGAGCCCACGGAGACGGTGCAGATCGCGATCCGGCCCGAGCACGTGCTGCTGCGTCCGGCCGGCCCGGCGAGCGCCGCCGGCAACGTGCTGCGCGGCCGCATCGTCCAGCGCGACTTTCTTGGCACGCGCTTCGAGTACCTCGTCGCCATCGGCGACGCCGTGCTGCGCGCCGCCTGCGCCGACGAGATCGAGCCCGGCGACATCCACGCGGAGCTGCCGGCGCAGCACTGCATGCCCTTCTGGGGCCCTGCCGATTCCGGCGCATCCACCGTCCAAAGGAGATCCCGCGCATGAACCCGATGCACTGCCCCCGCCGCGCAACGTCGATGGCCGCGCGTGCGGCGCTGCTGGCCTGCAGCGGGGCGGCGTTGCCCGCCTTCGCGCAGGCCCAGCAGGAGCCCGCCCCCGACCAGACCGTCACCGTCAGCGGCTCCCGCCTGCCGTCTTCGCTGCGGGCGATGCCGCAATCGGTGCAGCTGATCGACGCCGAGGACATCGAGCGCCAGCAGCTGGTCGCACCCAACATGGCCGAGGTGCTGGCCAACCTGGTGCCGGGCATCTCGCGCTCGACCAATGCCGCCGTCAGCACCTATACCGCGATCCGCGGACGCAAGCCGGTGTTCCTGATCGACGGCGTGCTGGTCACCTCGACGCTCAACGACACGGCGCGCGAAATGAACCTGATCGACCCCGATTCGATCGCGCGCATCGAGGTCGTGCCCGGCGCGTCGGCGCTGTACGGCAACAGCGCCGGCGCCGGATTCATCAACTACGTGACGAAGAAGGGCTCCGGCAACGGCCTGCACATGCGCAGCGAACTGGGCACGGAGGCCTCGCTGACGGAGTTCAAGGGCGACGGCATGAGCCCGTACTTCCGCCAGACGTTCTCCGGCGCGTCGAGCGGCGCGGACTACCGCTTCACCGCGATGGTGAAGCGCGTCAACGACTACTACGACGCCGACGGCAACGTGATCCCGCCGCAGCTCGGATCGGCCATCCAGGACTCCGACGTGCGCAGCGCGATGGCCAAGGTCGGCTACAGCTTCGGCACGCGGCGCGTGGAAGGCTCGTTCAGCTACTACGAGCAGCAGGCCCGGTTCAAGTGGGCCGTGCGCAACGGCAACATCGCGCTCGGCCAGCCGGCGACGGCCGTGCCGGCAGTGCCGCGGCCCGGCGAGATCCCGGAAGAGCACCAGGCCCTGGTCGCCAACCTGGTGTACTCCGATGCCGCGCTGATGGGCTCGACCACCTCGTTGCGCACGCAGGTCTATTACGTCGACAGCAAGAGCTGGTTCCAGTACGCGGTCAACCGCTTCCCGCTCTTTCCCCAGGCGCCCAACGGCCAGTCCGGCAACCTGACGCGCAAGCACGGCCTGCGCGTCGACCTGAACACGCCGCTGAAGTCGCTGCTGCCCATCGAGGGGACCATCCTCTGGGGCGTCGACTACATGAAGGACGACACCAAGATTCCGCTGGTCGATGGCCGGCAGTTCGGCATCCCGCAGGTGATGACGGCCCAGGCGGCGTTCGTGCAGGTGCAGCTGACGCCGTTCGAAAGCCTCAAGCTGTCCGCCGGCATCCGCCACGAGCGCAGCGACCTGGACGTCGGCGACCTGCATTCGCTGTTCACCGGCGCGCAGATCACCGGCGGTCTGCTCAAGTTCCGCACCACGCCCAAGAACCTCGGCGCGGTGTTCTCGGTGACCAAGAACATCGACCTCTACGCCGGCTTCTCGCAGGGCTTCGACATCCAGCAGACCAGCCAGAACTTTCGCGCCTGGCCGGTGGACATCCGGCTGACCGACACCCAGCCGCCCGCCAACGTGATCGACAGCAACGAGGCCGGCATCCGCGTGCGCGGGGCCGGCTTCAGGGCCACGCTGGGCTACTACCGCATGAAGTCGAGCAACGGGGTGAGCTACGTGTACAACGCCGCGGCGCCCAACGAGCCGCGCGCCGTGGTGGCGCCCGACAAGGTGAACGGCTGGGAGGTCACGCTCGACTACACCGGCATCGACGCCTGGACCTTCGGCGGTTCGTACGCCCGCAGCCGCGGCTATTCCGACAACGACAACGACGGCAGCTTCGAGACGCCGCTGCAGAACCGGCGCGTGCCGCCGCCCAGCCTGGCGGTGCATGCCGAGACCGAGTTCGCCGAGGGTTCGTTCCTGCGCGTCCAGGCCCTCTGGTCGGGCAGCCGCAATGCGTTCCCGAACACGGTTCCCGGCCGCTTCCACGAAGGCAAGATCAATTCCTGGACCACGGTCGACGTGGCGGCGCGCTTCAAGCTGGCGAAGAACATGGAGCTCGGCGTGGGCCTGCGCAACCTCTTCAACAAGGACTACTACACGAACTACTCGGAAGGCTTCAACACCAACGACAACTATCTGAAGGCCCCCGGGCGCACGCTGAACCTGAGGTTCGCGATCGACTACTGACGGCCGCCGGCGCGGCCGCTTCCCTCAAGGTGATCCGGCTTTGCCGAGCACCTTGATCCCCCGCGGGGGGCGGGCCGGGCTGGCCCGGACCTGGGGGTGCTCTCACCGCCGCACGGCCCGCTCCGCCCTCACCGCCACCGCGGTGGCCAGCACGCGCGTGACGAACATCGCCACGTCCTCGTCCTTGGGCAGCACCTCGTCGACGCCGGCGGCGAGCAGGCGGCTGCGGGTGGCCTCGTCCACGTAGGCCGACATGCACAGCACCACCGGCGGACTGGCATCGGCGGGCGCGGTCTCGCGCAGCAGTCGAAGCACGTCGTCGATGGTGCCGTCTTCCAGGTTGGCATCGGACAGCAGCAGTTCGACGGCCTGCGGCGACGCGCCCCCGGCCGGGTTCGACGGGGCGAGTGCGCTGCGCGCCTGGGCCACCGATTCGGCGATGACCGCGTTGACGCCCTGGCGCTGGAAGGCCTCGCCGATCAACAAGGCGAAGACCGGCGAGTCCTCGACGACCAGCACGCGGCGGATGCTGCCGTCGGGCGCCGGCCCGGCCGCCGCGGCCTGGACGGGGACGCTGACGACGAATCGGCTGCCGCGGCCGGCCTCGCTCTCGACGTTCAAGGCGCCGCCGAGCGCTGCCGCCAGGTCCTGGCACAGGTGCAGGCCGAGGCCGCTGCCGGGGCGGTCGCCGCCCGTGGTGGAGAAGCGCTTGAAGGCCAGCGCCTGCTGCGCCGCCGACATGCCCACGCCCTGGTCGACGACCTCCACGCGCGCGATGCGCCAGTCGCCCGGCCGGCCCGGCGCGGGCTCCAGCGCCGCCAGGAGCTGGATCTCGCCCTGCTGGCTGAACTTGACGGCGTTGACCAGCAGGTTGCGCACGATCTGCTGCACGCGCAGCGCATCGGTGCGCCACCAGCCGGCCAGCGGCGTCTGCGCGACGAAGCGCAGCGCCAGACCCTTGGCCTGCGCCATCGGCGCGATCTCGTCGACGACGGCGCGCAGCACGCGCTCCAGCGACTCGGGCCGCAGGTCCAGCGTCAGGCATCCCTCGTGCAGCCGGTGGCGGTCGAGCAGCGAGTCCAGCAGGCTCAGCGTGCTGCGCGTCGACCGGCTGACGGCGTCGAGCAAGGGCCGCAGCCGGCCCACCGTGGCGGCGTCGATGCGGCCGCCGAGCGACGAGCGCAGCATCGCAACGGCGCCGCTGACCGACTGCAGCGCGTTGCGCACTTCATGGGTCATGAAGGCGAGGTATTGCTCACTCTGCGCGCGCGCCGCCTCGGTGCGCCCGATCTCGCGCCTGAGCTGCCGCGAGTGCAGCCACCACAGGCAGGCCGTGGCCAGCAGCACGAGCGCGGCCACGCCCGCGGCGATGCGGATGCGCCGCCAGTCCACGCGGTCGGTGCGCTGCTGCTCGGCCCAGGCGGCTTCGATGCCGGCGATCTCGCGGTCGAGTACCACGTTCATCGCGTCGCGCAGCAGCGGCGCCAGGCTGGCCCGCGCCAGCGCGAGGCCGAGGTTGTGCTCGTCGTACAGGCCCGGCACCGTGCCGGTGATCTGCATCGTGCTGCCGGCGCTGGCCCCGATGCGGTCGAACGCGCCTTGCAGGCCGTAGACGGTGGCGGCGATCTTGTCCTGGTCCAGCATCGAGCGGCATTCGTCGAAGGATTCGCACTCGACGATGTGGATGGTGGGCCACACGCTTTGCACGTAAGGCGTCGCGAAGAAGCCCCGGATCATGCCCAGCCGCTGCCCCACCAGCTGGTGCAGCCCCCAGATCGAATACTGGCCGCGGCTGACGATGACCAGCGGGTTGGCGCGGTAGGGGCCGACGAAGACCATCTGCTCGCGGCGGGACGCCACGTCGGTCAGGCCCAGCATCAGGTCGAGCCGGCCTTCGCGCAGCGCGGCCAGCCCCTCGTTGAGATCCATAGCCTCGAACGACGCGATCGGGATGCCGGCCAGATCGACCACCCGGCGCATCATGCGGATCGCGATGCCGTCGGCCTCGCCGCCGGGCATGCGCATCGTGAACGGCCGGTCCGCGGGCAGGTAGCCGATGCGAAACGGCGCCACGCCGGGCGGCGCCTTGGCAGACATGGCCGGCCCCGCATCGGCGGGCAGCCAGCGATTCAGCATCTGCTTCAAGGGCCCGGCCTCCGCCTGCGCCAGCGCGGCATCGAGCTGACGAGCCAGTTCGACGTCATCCAGCCCGGTGGCCAGCCGCATGTAGCCTTCGGGGAAGCCGTAGGTGCGCAGGATCGCCCAGTTGTCCGCCTTGCGCTCGGCGGCCAGCATCTTCAGCGTGGGCAGCGCCTCCAGCACGAAGTCGGCCTCGCCGCGCTGCAGCGCGTCCAGCGCTGCGTCCAGCGACACGTAGGTGGGCCGGCTGGCGGCGGGAAAGCGCTCGATCGCGATCGACTCGCTGACGAAGCCCTTGACGACGGCGACGCGCCGGCCCGAGAGATCGGGCGTCGACGGCACCGAGGTGATGTACGCCGGCCCCATGAAGGCCTGTTGCACCGCCGCGTAGGGCCGCGTGAAGCGCAGGAAGCTGGCGCGGTCGGCGGTCTGCGCCGCGGCCGTGGCGACGCGGATCTCGCCCGCCTTCAGCGCCGCCAGCAGGTCGGGGAAGGTGCCGAACCGCTTCCAGTGCACCCGCAGCCCGGTGGTGCGCTCGATCTCGGCCAGCAGGTCGGCGTCCAGCCCCACCGGGCGGCCGCGCGCTTCGTCCCACTCGTAGAAGGGCGGAAAGCGCTCCAGCACGCCCACGGTGATGGTCTCGCCGGCCACCGGCGGCGGGCGATTCGGCCGCGGCTGCAGTTGCGGCTGGGCAGCGGCCGGCACCGCCAGGATGCCCAGCCAGATGATGGTCATCCAGGCCGCCGCCAGCAGCAGCGGCAACGGCCAGGGCCGGCCCGGGACGTGCGCCGCGCAGCGGTCAGTCAGTTCTCGCGCGTCCATGAATCCCCGGCACCCCTCCTCCAGGTCTGCCATCCGGCCCGCCCCCCGCGGGGGTTCAAGTCGCCCGGCAGAGCCGGATCGACTTGAAAGATCGCCTAGTGCCGGTGATTCTAGACACCGGCAAGTCCGGCCTCGCCCAGGCCCAGCCAGCGCCTGGCGTTGCCGCCACGCAGCGCACGGCGCAGCGCCGCATCGGGCCGGATCGCGTCGATGCTGGCGGCGGGATCGGGGTCCATGATCGAGAAGGGATAGTCGGTGCCGGCCATCACCTGTCCGGGGCCGAAGACCTGCAACAGCCGGCGCAGCGTGTCGGCGTCGTAGACCAGGTCGTCGACGAAGAGGCGCCGCGCCTGCAGCAGCGGGTCTTCGGCGATGGCGTCGCGCAGCGCCGGGATCACGCGCCAGCCCTGGCGCAGGCGCGGCAGCAGGGCCTGCAGGCTGCCGCCGCCATGGCTGAAGGCGATGCGCAGGCCCGGCACCGCCGCCAGCGTGCCGCCGCTGATCATCGAGGCCGCGGCCAGCCCCACTTCGCCGGGGAAGGCCAGCACCTGCTCCAGGCCGCCGGAACCCACCACGCGGTCCAGCCCGCTGGGCCGCAAGGCGTGGACGAAAACCGCCGCGCCCAGCGCCGCGGCGGCCTCGAAGAACGGCCGCCAGCGGGGGTCGCCGATCGCCGCGCCGCCCACGTTGCCGGGGATCTCCACGCCCGCCAGGCCCAAGCTGCGCCGCGCGTGCTCCAGTTCCCGGGTCGCCAGACCCACGTCCTGCAGCGGCACCGCGCCCAGGCCGACGAAGCGCCCCGGCGCCTCGGCCACCATGCCGGCGATCACCTCGTTGAGATAGCGGCACATCGACTGCCCGTCCTCGGGCTGCATCCAGGTGGACAGCAGCTCGGGCATCGGCGACAGCACCTGGCGGCCGACGCCCTGGCGGTCCATGTCGGCCAAGCGCACGCTGCAGGCCCAGCACTGATGCGACACCGTGCGATAGACCTTGCCGCCGACCATCACGTGCCGGTGACAGGCCTGCGCCGGCGCCATCGAGGGCCACGGCGCATCGCCATGCCGGCCCAGATAGGCCGGAAAACGCTCGGGCACCACGTGGGTGTGGACGTCGATCAGTTCGTCTGCTGGCATGCCCGGTTCGCGCTGAAGCTGCGGCGCCGGATGCTGCCACAGCAGGCCGGGCCGCCGTTCAGTCCTGGCATTCACAGGCATTCGCCGATCGCCGATGCATCCCGGTGGAAGGCGCCGCGCCAGCCCGCCGGGAAGCGGGTGTTCGGGAATCAGCCTAGACGCGGCGGACCTTGGCAGCCCGCGACACGCCGAGCTGTCCGGAGGCCTCGGGAACGCTCAAGCCCAGCGCCGGCAACACGTCGTCGCGCAGGGTCAGCCCGGGGTGCGGGGATTGAACATTCGGGCCATCGCAAACCTCGCTCAGTGGTAGTCCTGGTCGTCGACCAGCTCGACATCCACGCCGACGAACCGGAAGGTCAGCCGCCAGTTGCCGCTGACCCACACGGACCAGTCACCGCGCAAATCGCCTTTGAGCGAGTGCAGCTTCCAGCCCGGCAATTCATGTCCTGGGGCCTTGCCGCTTCGTTCAGGCGCCGCAGCACGGCCCCGAGCCTGGGCGAATGGGCGGCCTGGATTCCGGCCTTGCTACCCGACGCGGTTGCTCTCCTCATGCGCCAGGCAGGCCTCGATCACGTCGGGCTGGCCGGTGCCAGGCTCGATGACGCGCTCGTGGTAGTCCCGCGCGGCGCGGGCCAGGGTCCAGCGCTGGCGCGCCTGCTTGGCCTCGGCCGTCACTTCAGCGGCCCTGATGGCCTCTCGGCGCTGTTCCCACGCGTCGATGGGGTCGATGTCGTACTGCAGCAGCGCGCGCGCCTTCTGCGCCTCCTCGCGGGCCGCGCTCATGCTCTCGCCGATCACGGCCAAGCTATCGCGCCGGCAGACACCAAGCCCTATCCTGCGCCGGCGCCCGCTCGGCGACGTGAAGCGCAGGACCCACCAGGCCGACTTCTCGGTCACCCGCAGCGTCACGCCGCCGCCGTCGGAATGCTCGCCAGGAGGTGCCGCCAGCACCTTGCGGGCTGCCAGCAGATGCAGCCCGATCGTTCGCTTGCTCATCATCGCGCCCTTCCCAATCAGCCAGCCAATCCGCCAACGTGTGGCGCAAGTCTGGCGCACCTAAACGCACCATCGGTACACTTAGGCCAGTGTGCGCGAGAGAGATTCTTCATTCAAATCAATGACTTGTGGTTTCGTCTGCCGCACCTTGGCTGCACTGTCGTGCACCTTGGTGCGGCATTGTCCTGGTGGAACCGGGGGGAATCGAACCCCCGTCCGCAAGCCATCGCCGGACGGTTCTACATGCGTAGCTGGCTGGTTTGAGTTTGAGGGCCTGGGTCGCGCAGCAGCACGCTACCTGGGCCCCGAGTCACTTGGTTTTAGGCCCCGGCCGAATGACGCGGCCGGAGACGATCCGATGTGAATGACCCTGCTGCTTCAGGCCTTGCGGCCCCAAGCCCAGCCCATCGGAGAACTGGTGCAGGGCTCACCGGTTTTAAGCGGCGAGGGCGAAACGTTCGTCGTTCGCAGTTACTTGTTTCCAGTGGATTTACGAGCGAACTGGTGCTCGGCATGCCCCGCGCCGACTCCGCACCCACGTCGAAGCCAAGTCGGTCCCAAGGTGCCGAGTTTAGGGCAGGTTCAGCCAGTTCAAGAGCGCCGTCGGCGTGGCCGCCACGTGATCGGCGCCCCAGTGCTCGATGGTCGCGCCTTCGCCCAGGTAACCCCAGGCCGCGGCGACCGTGGTCAGCCCGGCGGCGCGGCCGGCCGCCACGTCGCGAGCGTCGTCGCCGACGTAGGCGGCGTCCTTGGCGGCGATGCCCAGTTGACGCAGCGCGTGCCGCAGCGGCTCGGGGTGCGGCTTGAGGTGCGGCGTGCTGTCGCCACCCACCAGCACCGCGGCACGCCGACGCAGCGAGAGCCCGGCCAGCAGCGGGTCGGCCAGGTGCACCGCCTTGTTGGTGACCACGCCCCAGGGGCGGCCGGCGGACTCGATGCGGTCGAGCAAGGCCGGTACCTGATCGAAGACGCGGCTGGCCTGCAACAGCCGCTGCCGGTACAGCTCGAGAAAGGCGTCGCGCAGCGGCAGGTAGCCGTCGTCGGCGGGCGCCAGCCCGAAGGCCGCCCAGACCATGCCGCGCGCGCCGGAGCCGGCAAACGGCCGCAGCCGGTCATAGGGCAAGGCGGGCCGTCCGTGCAGCGCCAGCAGTTCGTTGGCCGCGCCGGCCAGATCGGGAGCGCTGTCGACCAGCGTGCCGTCGAGGTCGAAGAGGATGGCTTGGAAGCGCATCAGAGGGCCGGCTTGCGACAGGCGAAGAGGTAGTTGACGCTGGTGTCGTCGTGCAGACGGTAGCGCCGGGTGATGAGGTTGTAGCCCAGGCCGCGGGTGGCCATCAGTTCCAGCCCGGCCTCGCGGGCATGGCGCGCCAGTTCGCTGGGGCGGATGAAGCGCGCATATTCGTGGGTGCCGCGCGGCAGCAGGTTCAGCAGGTATTCGGCACCGACGATCGCAAAGGCGAAGGCCTTGGGGTTGCGGTTGAGCGTGGACAGGAAGACCCAGCCGCCCGGCCTGGCCAGCCGCGCGCAGGCCTTCACGGTGGACGCCGGGTCGGGCACGTGCTCCAGCATCTCCATGCAGGTGACGGTGTCGAAGGCGCCGGGCTGCTCGGCCGCCAGCGCCTCGGCACCGATCTCGCGATAGTCCAGGCCGGCCACGCCGGTCTCCAGCGCGTGCAGCCGGGCCACGCCCAGCGGCTTGGCGGCCAGGTCGATGCCGGTGACGCGGGCGCCGCGCAAGGCCATGGATTCGGCCAGGATGCCGCCGCCGCAGCCGATGTCGACCACGCGCCGGCCGCGCAGCGGCGCCAGCGAGTCGATCCAGTCCAGGCGCAGCGGGTTGATCTCATGCAGCGGGCGGAACTCGCTGTCGCGGTCCCACCAGCGGTGCGCCAGGGCACTGAACTTGGCCAGTTCGAGGTCGTCGACGTTGGACATCAGGGCAGGCTCAAAGAACGAAACCCCGCCGTGGCGGGGTTTCAGCAGCGAGAAACCAGGCCACGGCTGTCACCGCGGCTGGTCCGATCACTCGATCACTTCTTGGTGCGGGTACCGACCACTTCGATTTCGACGCGGCGGTTCTTCGCACGGCCTTCGGCCGTCTTGTTGTCGGCGACCGGCTGCTTCTCACCCTTGCCTTCGGTGTAGACGCGGTTCTTCTCGACGCCCTTCTCGACCAGGTAGGCCTTGACGGCATCGGCGCGGCGCACCGACAGCTTCTGGTTGTAGGCATCGGAGCCGACGCTGTCGGTGTGGCCGACGGCGATGATCACCTCGAGGTTGATGCCCTTGGTCTTGGAGACCAGGTCGTCGAGCTTGGCCTTGCCTTCGGGCTTGAGCACGGCCTTGTCGAAGTCGAAGAAGGCATCGGCAGCGAAAGTGACCTTCTCGCTGACCGGCGCGGCCGGGGCGGCAGCAGGGGCCGGAGCGGGCGCGGGCGCCGGGGCAGGCGCAGCAGCCGGGGCCGGAGCCGGGGCCGGCGCGGGGGCCGGGGCGGGCGCGGGAGCGGGCGGCGGGGGAGGCGGCGGCTTGATCGCGCCATCGCAATCGGCGGCGGCGGTGGCCGGCGTCCAGTTGGCGTCGCGCCAGCACAGCTCGTTGGTGCCGTTCTTCCAGACCAGCGTGCCGTCGCCGTTGCGCCAGTTGTCAACGTCCTTCGCCTGCGCGAATGCGGCGATCGGGGCGGCCAGTGCAGCAGCCGCGACCAGCATCACCACCTTGTTCACTTTCTTCATGTTTCTCCTCTCGATGAAAGCCGCAGCAAAGCCTGCGATACGTCCATAACAACAAGCATTGAGACTGGGCAAAAACGCAGCACGCCGAGCCTCGCTTCCGGCTCTCGTGGGCCTTCACCCCCGACGAATCATTGTGCCATAGGGCGTCTGACGGGCCTCATTTTGAGCCGCCAGGCGCGGCCTGCCGGCCCGCTTGTTGCGCGACCGCGACAAGACCGCCCCCTTAGAATGCGCGACTTCGCCGCTTGGCCTCAAGCCGCCTGACGGGCGCTTTCGCGCCCGCCGATCACGCGCCGCTTTTCGTTTCATGACCCAGTTCGCCAAGGAAACCGTCGCCGTCAGCCTTGAAGAGGAGATGCGGCGGTCGTACCTCGACTACGCGATGAGCGTGATCGTCGGCCGCGCGCTGCCCGACGCGCGCGACGGCCTGAAGCCCGTGCACCGGCGCGTGCTGTTCGCGATGCACGAGCTCAACAACGACTGGAACCGGCCTTACAAGAAGAGCGCGCGCATCGTCGGCGACGTGATCGGCAAGTACCACCCGCACGGCGACACCGCGGTCTACGACACCATCGTGCGCATGGCGCAGGACTTCAGCCTGCGCCACATGCTGATCGACGGCCAGGGCAACTTCGGCAGCGTGGACGGCGACAACGCCGCGGCGATGCGCTACACCGAGATCCGCCTGGCGAAGATCGCGCACGAGATGCTGGCCGACATCGACAAGGAAACGGTCGACTACGCGCCCAACTACGACGGCAGCGAGAAGGAGCCGACCGTGCTGCCGGCGCGGCTGCCCAACCTGCTGGTCAACGGCAGCGCCGGCATCGCGGTGGGCATGGCCACAAACATCCCGCCGCACAACCTCAACGAGATCGTCGACGCCTGCCTGCACCTGCTGAAGAACGCCGACGCGACGATCGACGAGCTGATGGAGATCGTGCCGGCGCCGGACTTTCCCACCGCCGGCATCATCTACGGCCTGAACGGCGTGCGCGAGGGCTACCGCACCGGCCGCGGCAAGGTGATCATGCGTGCCAAGGTCCACTTCGAGGACATCGGCAAGGGCGAGCGGCAGGCGATCATCGTCGACGAGATCCCCTACCAGGTCAACAAGAAGACGCTGCTGGAGCGCATCGCCGAGCTGGTGCACGAGAAGAAGCTCGAAGGCATCAGCCACATCCAGGACGAGAGCGACAAGTCCGGCATGCGCGTGGTGATCGAGCTCAAGCGCGGCGAAGTGCCCGAGGTCGTGCTGAACAACCTCTACAAGCAGACCCAGCTGCAGGACACCTTCGGCATCAACATGGTGGCGCTGGTCGACGGCCAGCCGCGGCTGTGCAACATCAAGCAGCTGCTGGAGATCTTCCTCGAGCACCGGCGCGAGGTGGTGACCCGGCGCACCGTGTTCGAGCTGCGCAAGGCGCGCGAGCGCGGCCACGTGCTCGAAGGCCTGGCGGTGGCGCTGGCCAACATCGACGAGTTCATCGAGACCATCAAGACCAGCCCGACGCCGCCGGTGGCCAAGGCCGCGCTGATGAGCAAGAGCTGGGACAGCCCGATGGTGCGCGAGATGCTCGCGCGCGCCGAAGGCCAGGCCGCGGGCGGCCGCGCCGCCTACCGCCCCGAAGGCCTGCCTGCCGGCTACGGCCTGCAGCCCGACGGCCTGTACCGCCTGAGCGACGAACAGGCGCAGGAGATCCTGCAGATGCGCCTGCAGCGCCTGACGGGGCTGGAGCAGGACAAGATCATCGGCGAGTACAAGGACGTGATGGCGCAGATCGCCGATCTGCTGGACATTCTGTCCCGCCCCGAGCGCGTGACCGCCATCATCAGCGGCGAGCTGAGCGCGCTGCGCCAGGAGTTCGGCCAGACCAAGCTGGGCGCGCGCCGCAGCGTGATCGAGCGCAACGCGCAGGAGCTGGGCACCGAGGACCTGATCACGCCGGCCGACCTGGTGGTCACGCTGTCGCACACCGGCTACATCAAGAGCCAGGCGCTGACCGAGTACCGCGCGCAGCGCCGCGGCGGCCGCGGCAAGCAGGCGGCGCAGACCAAGGAAGACGACTGGATCGACCAGCTCTTCATCGCCAACACGCACGACTGGATCCTGTGCTTCAGCGACCGCGGGCGCGTGTACTGGCTCAAGGTCTGGGAAGTGCCGCAAGGCGGCCGCGCCAGCCGCGGCAAGCCCATCGTCAACATGTTCCCGCTGCAGCCCGGCGAGAAGATCACCGTGGTGCTGCCACTCACCGGCGAGTTCCGCAGCTTCCCCGGCGACCACTACGTCTTCATGTCCACCGCCTTGGGCACGGTCAAGAAGACGACGCTGGACGAGTTCAGCAACCCGCGCAAGGCCGGCATCATCGCGGTGGACCTGGACGAGGGCGACCACCTGATCGGCGCCGCCTTGACCGACGGCAAGCACGACGTGATGCTGTTCAGCGACGGCGGCAAGGCCGTGCGTTTCGACGAGGACGACGTGCGCCCGATGGGCCGCAACGCCCGCGGCGTGCGCGGCATGGCGCTGGAGCCGGGGCAGAACGTGATCGCGATGCTGGTCGCCGAAGACGAAACCCAGAGCGTGTTGACCGCCACCGAGAACGGCTACGGCAAGCGCACCTCGATCGTCGAGTACACGCGCCACGGCCGCGGCACCAAGGGGATGATCGCGATCCAGCAAAGCGAGCGCAACGGCCGCGTCGTCGCCGCCACGCTGGTGCGCGCGAACGACGAGATCATGCTGATCACCGACAAGGGCGTGCTGGTGCGCACCCGCGTCAGCGAGATCCGCGAGCTGGGCCGCGCGACGCAGGGCGTGACTCTGATCGCGCTGGACGACGGCGCCAAGCTGTCGGGCCTGCAACGCATCGTCGAGAACGATGCCCAACCTGACGGCGCCGACGGCGGCGACGACACCGACGCGACCGGCGGCTCCGGTCCGGAGCATCCATGATTCGCTACGTCATTGCCGGCGGCCTGCTGGCCGCCTCCCTCATCGCCCAGGCCCAGACCGCCAGCGCGCCGGCATCGGCGGCCAAGAAGGAGCTGGTCGCCAAGATCATCAAGCTGCAGCAGCCGGGCATCGACGGCGTGGCCCGCCAGCTGGTGGAACTGCCGGTGATGCAGATGCTGCAGCAGGCCGGCATCGCGCTGCAGCAGCGCGTGGCCGCCGACCGCCGCCAAGCCGTGGCCGCCGACATCCAGGCCGATGCGCGCAAGTACGCCGAAGAGGTGGGCCCGGTGGTGCGCGAGCGCGCCAACCGCCTGGCACCCGGCGTGATCGCGCCGGTGCTGGAGGAGAAGTTCACCGAGGATGAGCTCAAGCAGCTGGTCGCCATCATCGAGTCGCCGGTCAACCGCAAGTACCAGGCGCTGGGTCCCGAGCTGCAGAAATCGCTGACCGAGAAGCTGCTGGCCGAGATGAAGCCGACGATGGAGCCCAAGTTCAAGGCGCTGAACCAGAGCATCGCCGGGCGCCTGGCGCCGGCCGCTTCCGGCCCCGCCGGCGGCAAGTGATGGCCGGCACGCCGTCTGCCGCCCCGGCGCCGCTGCTGGCCCTGCGCGAGCGCATCGACGCCGTCGACCGCGAGCTGCTGGCACTGCTGAACCGCCGCGCCGCGCTGGCGCTGGAGGTCGGCGAGCTCAAGAAGCAGGAAGGCTCCGCGGTCTTCCGTCCCGAGCGCGAGGCGCAGGTGATCGACGGCCTGAAGGCGGCCAATGCCGGACCGCTGAAGTCCGAGAGCGTGGCGCCGATCTGGCGCGAGATCATGTCGGCCTGCCGCTCGCTGGAGTCGCCGATGCGCGTGGCCTACCTGGGCCCGGCCGGCACCTTCAGCGAGGAAGCGGCGCTTGGCTACTTCGGCAGCTCCATCGTGCGCCTGCCCTGCGGCAGCTTCGACGAGGTGTTCCGCGTCACCAGCGCCGGCGCCGCCGATTTCGGCGTGGTGCCGATCGAGAACAGCACCGAAGGCAGCGTCGCGCGTTCGCTCGACCTCTTCCTGCACACGCCGCTGTTCATCGTCGGCGAGACCAGCCTGTTCGTGCGCCACAACCTGCTGCGCAAGGCCGATTCGCTGCAGGGCATCAAGGCCGTGCTGGCGCACCCGCAGGCGCTGGCGCAATGCCACGAGTGGCTCAACACCCACCTGCCCGGCGTCGAGCGGCGCCCGGTGTCCAGCAACGCCGAAGGCGCGCGGCTGGCGGCCGAGGATGCCACGCTCGCCGGCATCGCCGGCCTGCGCGCCGCCAGCGAGTTCGGCCTGCACGTGGTGGCCAAGGCGATCCAGGACGACCCCAACAACCGCACCCGCTTCGTGATCGTCGCGCATCCGCAGGCGCACCCGGCGCCCAAGGCCTCGGGCCACGACAGCACCAGCCTGGTGGTCTCGGTCGCCAACAAGCCCGGCGCGGTGCACGACCTGCTGGTGCCGCTGAAGGCGCACGGCGTGTCGATGAGCCGCTTCGAGTCGCGCCCGGCGCGCTCCGGGCAGTGGGAGTACTACTTCTACATCGACATCGAAGGCCATCCCGAAGACCCGCGCGTGGCGGCGGCGCTGGCCGAGCTGCGCGCCGCCTGTGCCTTCTTCAAGGTGCTGGGCAGCTACCCGGTGGACGTCCACTGACCTTCAGCGATCGAGGAACGGCGCGCGCATGTTCAACCAGTTGGGAGTGATCGGCTGCGGCCTGATGGGCGGCTCTTTCGCGCTGGCGCTCAAGCGCGCGGGCCTGGTCAAGCGCGTGGTCGGCTACAGCAAGTCGCCGTCGACGACCGAGCGCGCGCGCAAGCTGGGCGTCATCGACGTCGCCGCCGAATCGGCGCTGCTGGCGGTCTCGGGCTCCGACATCGTGCTGGTCTCCGTGCCGGTGGCCGCGACCGAAGCCACCTTCAAGGCCATCCGCCACCTGGTGGAGCCCGGCGTGCTGGTGATGGACGTCGGCAGCACCAAGCGCGACGTGGTCGATGCCGCGCGCCGCGTGCTGCGCGAGCGCGTGGGCGCCTTCGTGCCGGCGCACCCGATCGCGGGCAAGGAGCTGTCCGGCATCCAGCATGCCGACGCGGGGCTGTACAGCAACCGCCAGGTGATCCTGACGCCGCTGCCGCAGAACCCGCCCGAGCTGGTGCAGAAGGCCACCGACGTCTGGTCGGCCATCGGCACCCAGGTGCTGAAGATGACGCCCGAGAACCACGACGCGGCCTTCGCCGCGGTGAGCCACCTGCCGCACCTGCTGGCCTTCGCCTACTTCAGCGCCGTGGTCAACCAGCCGCTGGGGCGCGACTACCTGTCGCTGGCCGGCCCGGGCTTCCGCGACTTCACGCGCATCGCCGCCAGCTCGCCCGAGATGTGGCGCGACATCCTGATGGCCAACCGCGAGGAGGTGCTCAAGCAGTCGCAGCGCTTCCGCCACGCGCTGGAGGCGCTGGAGCACGTGATGCGCGAAGGCAATGCCGATGCGCTGGAAGACCTGATCCGCGGCCCCGCCGAAGGGCGCGCGGCGTGGCAGATGAGCGCCCCCAAGGTGCCGGGCTCGCGCTAGGCACGATGTTCGCCATTCCCCATCTCGACCTGCCGCCGCTGCGCGGCGCGGCCGGCTCCGTGCGGCTGCCGGGCTCGAAGTCGATCTCCAACCGCGTGCTGCTGCTGGCCGGCCTGGCCGAGGGCGAGACCGCGGTCCACGACCTGCTGGACAGCGACGACACGCGCGTGATGCTGGACGCGCTGCGCACGCTGGGCTGCGGCCTGCAGCGCGACGGCGCGGTGCTGCGCGTGCGCGGCCTGGGCGGCCGGCTGCAGATGCACGAGGCCGACCTGTTCCTCGGCAACGCCGGCACCGCGATGCGCCCGCTGGCCGCCGCGCTGGCGGTGCTGGCCGCCACGCAAGGCGGCCGCTTCACGCTGCGCGGCGTGCCGCGCATGCACGAGCGGCCGATCGGCGACCTCGTCGACGCGCTGCGCCCGCTGGGCTGCGCCGTCGACGAACTGGGCCGCCCCGGCTACCCGCCCTTGTGCGTGCACGGCCAGGCCGGCGGCCGGCTGCACACGCAGCAGCCGATCCGCGTGCGCGGCGACGTCTCCAGCCAGTTCCTCACCGCGCTGCTGCTGGCGCTGCCGCTGGTGGCGGCCGAGGCGCCGGTGGTGATCGAGGTCGACGGCGAGCTGATCTCCAAGCCCTACATCGCCATCACGCTGAAGCTGCTGGCGCGCTTCGGCATCGCGGTGCAGCGCGACGGCTGGAGCCGCTTCACGATTCCGCAAGGAACCCGCTACCGCACGCCGGGTGCGATCCACGTCGAAGGCGACGCCTCGTCGGCCTCGTACTTCGTCGCGCTGGGCGCGATCGCGGCCACGCGTGCGCCGCTGCGCATCGAAGGCGTGGGCAGCGATTCGATCCAGGGCGACATCGCCTTCGTCGACGCCGCGCGCGCGATGGGCGCCACGGTGCAGGCCGGGCCGGGCTGGATCGAGGTGCGGCGCGGCCAGTGGCCGCTGCAGACGCTGAACCTCGACTGCAACCACATCCCCGACGCCGCGATGACGCTGGCGGTGATGGCGCTCTACGCCGACGGGCCGACGCGGCTGACGGGCATCGCGAGCTGGCGCGTCAAGGAGACCGACCGCATCGCCGCGATGGCCGCCGAGCTGCACAAGCTGGGCGCCACGGTGGCCGCCGGCGACGACTTCATCGAGGTGGCGCCGCCGCTGCACTGGCAGGCCGCAGCGGTCGACACCTACGACGACCACCGGATGGCGATGTGCCTGTCGCTGGCCGCCTTCAACCCGCTGGCCGGCGCCCAGCCGCCGCAGCCGCTGCGCATCCGCGACCCGCAGTGCGTGGCCAAGACCTTCCCCGACTACTTCGAGACGCTGTTCGCGCTGGTGCAGGCCGATGCGGCCGAGGTGCCGGTGATCGCGATCGACGGGCCTTCGGCCTCGGGCAAGGGCACGCTGGCCGCCGCGCTGGCGCGGCGGCTGGGCTGGCATTTCCTCGATTCCGGCGCCGTCTACCGCGCCACCGCGCTGGCCGCCACCCGCGCCGGCGTGGCGCTGGACGACGAGGCCGGTGTCGCCCGCGTGGCCGCGGCGCTGGACCTGCGCTTCGATGGCAGCCGCATCTGGCTGGCCGGCGAGGACGTCGGCGACGAACTGCGCCACGAAAGCACCGGCGCGCTGGCCTCGCGCGTGGCCGCGCTGCCCGCGGTGCGGCGCGCGCTGCATGCGCTGCAGCTGTCGTTCCGCCGCGCGCCGGGCCTGGTGGCCGACGGGCGCGACATGGGCACCGTGGTCTTTCCGCAGGCCACGCTCAAGGTGTTTCTCACCGCCAGCGCCGAAGAGCGCGCCAAGCGCCGGCATAAACAGTTGATTTCAAAAGGAATTCAGGCTAGCATCGCCGACCTTCGCGCCGACATCGAAGCGCGCGACGCACGGGACCAGTCCCGCGTCGCCGCCCCTTTGAAGCCGGCCGAAGACGCGCTGCGGCTCGACAACTCGCAGCTCGGCATCGACGAATCGGTCGACGCCGTGCAGCAGTGGTGGCGGCAGCGCAACCCCTTGGACCGCGTCTGACGTTGTCCTGAAAAAGCCCACCGCCGCTTCCCGCCCAGGCCGCCAGGCCGCTCGAGCGCGGTGGATCCGTCAACCCCAACCGCAACACCCGTTGCAAGCACCGCCCGGCTCTGCCTTCCACTCCTCCGGGCACCAGGAAACTTCATGTCCCAAACCCAACTGGCCACCACCGGCGGCGGCGAATCCTTTGCCGCCATGTTCGAAGAGTCGCTGAAGTCCAGCGACATGCGCGTCGGCGAGGTCATCTCCGCCGAGGTCGTGCGCATCGACTTCAACCACGTGGTGGTGAACGCAGGCCTCAAGAGCGAGGCCTACATCGACATCAACGAATTCAAGAACGACCAGGGCGAGCTCGAAGTGCAGGTCGGCGACTTCGTCGCCGTGGCCGTCGACGCCGTGGAGAACGGCTACGGCGACACCATCCTGTCGCGCGACAAGGCCAAGCGCCTGGCCTCGTGGATGAGCCTGGAGAACGCGCTCGAGTCCGGCGACTTCGTCACCGGCACCGTCAGCGGCAAGGTCAAGGGCGGCCTGACCGTGCTGGTCAACGGCATCCGCGCCTTCCTGCCCGGCAGCCTGCTCGACACGCGGCCGGTCAAGGACATGAGCCCGTTCGAGGGCAAGACCATGGAGTTCAAGGTCATCAAGCTCGACCGCAAGCGCAACAACGTCGTGTTGTCGCGCCGCGCGGTGGTCGAGGCTTCGATGGGCGAGGAACGCGCCAAGCTGCTGGAGACGCTGACCGAAGGCGCCATCGTCAACGGCGTGGTCAAGAACATCACCGAGTACGGCGCCTTCGTCGACCTGGGCGGCATCGACGGCCTGCTGCACATCACCGACATGGCCTGGCGCCGCGTGCGCCACCCCAGCGAGGTGGTGACGGTCGGCCAGGAACTGCAGGCCAAGGTGCTGAAGTTCGACGCCGAGAAGAACCGCGTCAGCCTGGGCCTCAAGCAGCTGGGCGACGACCCCTGGCACGGCGTCTCGCGCCGCTACCCCACGGGCACGCGCCTGTTCGGCAAGGTCACCAACATCGCCGACTACGGCGCCTTCGTCGAGATCGAGCCCGGCATCGAAGGCCTGGTGCACGTCTCCGAGATGGACTGGACCAACAAGAACGTCGCGCCCAGCAAGGTGGTCTCGCTCGGCGACGAGGTCGAGGTCATGGTGCTGGAGATCGACGAGGACAAGCGCCGCATCAGCCTGGGCATGAAGCAGTGCAAGGCCAACCCCTGGGAAGAGTTCGCCGCCAACGTCAAGCGCGGCGACAAGGTCAAGGGCCCGGTCAAGTCGATCACCGACTTCGGCGTCTTCGTCGGCCTGGCGCAGGGCATCGACGGCTTGGTGCACCTGTCCGACCTGTCGTGGCACGAGCCCGGCGAGAGCGCGGTGCGCAACTACAAGAAGGGCCAGGAGGTCGAGGCCGTCGTGCTGGCGGTGGACGTGGAGCGCGAGCGCATTTCGCTGGGCATCAAGCAGCTCGACGTCGACCCGTTCACCAGCTTCACGACGCTGAACGACCGCGGCGCCATCGTCAGCGGCAAGGTCAAGAGCGTCGACCCGCGCGGCGCCGAGATCCAGCTCAACGACGACGTGACGGGTTACCTGCGCGCCTCGGAGATCAGCCGCGACCGCGTGGAAGACGCGCGCAACGTGCTGAAGGAAGGCGACGAGGTCAGCGTGATGGTCATCAACGTCGATCGCAAGATGCGCAGCATCCAGCTCTCGATCAAAGCCAAGGACAACGCCGACGAGCAGCAGGCCATGCAGCGCCTGTCCCAGAGCAACGAGCGCGAGAACGCCGGCACTACCAGCCTGGGTGCGCTGCTGCGCGCCAAGCTCGACAAGGGCAACGAGTAAGGTCGCCGGCCCGCAGGCCCTGGCCTAGAGGAACGCCGAACGCCGCCCGTCCATGACGCGATCAGACCTCGTCACCCGCCTGGCCGAACGGTTCGCGCAGCTCACGCAGCGCGACACCGAGTTCGCCGTCAAGACCATGCTCGACGCGATGTCCGACGCGCTGGCGCGCGGCTACCGCATCGAGATCCGCGGCTTCGGCAGCTTCAGCATCAACCGCCGGCCGCCGCGCATGGGCCGCAACCCGCGCAGCGGCGCCCAGGTGCTGATCCCCGAGAAGCTGGTCCCCCACTTCAAGCCGGGCAAGGCCCTGCGCGAGGCGGTGGACAGCCCGGCCGCCGGCGGCGACGACGACCGCGACGAGTTCCGCATCGACCTGCATCGCTGACCACCTCGCGATGTCCTCGAGGCCCGCTTCGGCGGGCCTTGTTCGTTTCCGGCCCGCAGCTACCTACAATGCCGCGCGCATGCGCTTCCTCGTGTGGCTGTTCCGGGCCTTCCTCTTCTTCACCCTGTTCGCCTTCGCGCTGAACAACCTGCACGTGGTCACCGTGCACTGGTTCTTCGGCGTGACCTGGAACGCGCCGCTGGTCATCGTGGTGCTGGCGGCCTTCGGCGCCGGCTGCGCCCTGGGCGTGCTGGCGATGGTGCCGGCCTGGTGGAAGCACCGCCGCAAGGCCAAGACCGCGCTGCCCGACGCGCCGGCGGCGGCCACGCCGACCGCGGCAGGCGCCGCCGCGGGCACCGATTTCATGCCCGAGCACCCGCCGCGCGAGGGCTTGTGACCGCGCCGACCGAGGCCTCTTGATGGATTTCGACCTGCAATGGCTGCTGATCGGCCTGCCGGTGGCCTTCGCCCTGGGCTGGCTGGCCTCGCGCTTCGACCTGCGCCAGGTGCGGCGCGACAGCCGCGACGCGCCGCGCGCCTACTTCAAGGGCCTGAACCTGCTGCTCAACGAGCAGCAGGACAAGGCCATCGACGCCTTCATCGAGGCGGTGCAGAACGACCCCGACACCACCGAGCTGCACTTCGCACTGGGCAACCTGTTCCGCCGCCGCGGCGAGTTCGAGCGCGCGGTGCGCGTGCACCAGCACCTGCTGCAGCGCGCCGACCTCGCGGCCGCCGAGCGCCATCGCGCCCAGCACGCGCTGGCGCAGGACTACCTGAAGGCCGGCCTGTTCGACCGTGCCGAGGCCGCCTACCGCGCGCTGGACGGCACCGCCTACGAGGCCGAGGCACGGCTGGCGCTGCTGACGCTGTACGAGCGCTCGCGCGACTGGCCGCGGGCGATCGAGGTCGCCGGCCGCATCGAGGCCGCCGGCGGCGCCTCGCTGGCGCCGCGCGTCGCGCACTACTGGTGCGAGCTGGCGCAGGCCGCCGACGACCGCGGCGACGCTGCCGAGGCCGAGCAGGCGCTGCAGCGCGCCCGCCAGGCCGACCCCGCGGCAGCGCGCCCGCTGGTCGCCGCCGGCCGCCGCCTGGCCCGCCTGGGCCGGCCGCAGGAAGCCCTGGCCGCCTGGGACGAGTTGCGCCGCCGCCGCCCTGCCGCCTTCGCGCTGGTGGCCGCCGAATACGCCGACGCGGCGCTGGCCGCCGGCCGCGGCGAGGCCGCCCGCGCGGCGCTGCTGGAGCTGGCGCGCCAGGAGCCGGGGCTGGACCTGCTGCGCGCGCTGGACAAGCTGGGTCCGGACGACGACGGCGCCGCGCGCGAACGCCTGCTGGCGCTGCTGCGCCAGCAGCCCACGCTGTCGGCCGCGCTGGCGCTGCTGGACCGCGGCCCCACGGCGCTGGACGCGCAGACCCTGCCGGCGCTGCGCCAGGCCATGGCGCACGCCGCCAAGCCGTTGCAGCGCTACCGCTGCGCGGCCTGCGGCTTCGAGGCCCAGCACTGGTTCTGGCAATGTCCCGGCTGCCTGAGCTGGGACAGCTACCCGCCGCGGCGGATCGAAGAGCAGTAGCGCCGGCGACGGCCGCGCTACAGCCCGGCCTCGGCCAGCAGCGTGGCGACGCTGATCTCCAGCGCGCCGGCCAGCCGCACCAGCGTCAGCAGCGCCGGGTTGTTGTCGCCGCGCTCGATGCGGCCGACGTAGCTGCGGTCCACCTCGGCCAGCAGCGCCAGCCGCTCCTGCGAGATCGAACGCGCCTCGCGCACGCGCCGCAGCGCCGTGCCCAGCGCGACCAACACAGCATCTTGGCGATGACTCGACAGGTTGGGCACGGCGGCCATGATTGCGGATGCGGGCGCACCAGACCACGGTCTATGTACCGCAAAAACCACGCGAACGCGGCCTTCATCCAGGTCAGCGGCTTCGAGCGCGACGAGCTGATGGGCCAGCCGCACAACCTGGTGCGCCATCCGGACATGCCGGCCGAGGCCTTCGCGGACATGTGGGCGACGCTGAAGGCCGGGCAGTCGTGGACCGCGCTGATCAAGAACCGGCGCAAGAACGGCGACCACTATTGGGTGCGGGCGAACGCGACGCCGGTGCGCCGCGACGGCCGCGTCAGCGGCTACATGTCGGTGCGCACCAAGCCCGCCCGCGACGAAGTCGCGCGCGCCGAGGCGCTGTACCGCGAGTTCCGCGAAGGCCGTGCCGGCCGCCGCCGCTTCCACAAGGGACTGGTCGTGCGCACCGGGCTGATGGCCTGGACCTCGGCGCTGCAGGTGCTGCCGGTGCGCTGGCGCGTGCGCGCGGCGTTCGGCGCGGCGCTGCCGCTGCTGGTCGGCGCCGCGGCGGGCTGCGGCCTGGCCGGCGCCGCGCTCGGCGGCTTCGCGCTCGCCGCGGCGCCGGCGCTGGCGCTGGCGTCGGCCTGGCTGGAGGCCCAGGTCGCGCGGCCGCTGGCCGTCGTGCTGGAGCAGGCCCTGGCGGTGGCCGCCGGGCAGCCGGCCGACAACGTCCACCTCGACCGCGTCGACGAGGTCGGCCTGATCCTGCGCGCCATCAACCAGGCGGGGCTGAACCTGCTCTCGCTGGTCGACGACGTCGGCGAGCAGGTGCTGGGCCTGCGCACGGCCGCCGGCGAGATCAGCCAGGGCAACGCCGACCTCAGCACGCGCACCGAGCGGGCGGCGGCCAGCCTGCAGCAGACCGCGGCGTCGATGGAGCAGATGAGCGCCAGCGTGGCGCAGAACGCCGACGCCGTCCGCCAGGCGACGCGCCTGGCCGGCGAGGCCAGCCAGGTCGCCGCGCACGGCGGCGAGGTCGTCGGCCGGGTCGTCGCGACGATGAAGGACATCGACGAGGCCAGCCACCGCATCGCCGACATCATCGGCACCATCGACGGCATCGCGTTCCAGACCAACATCCTGGCGCTGAACGCGGCGGTGGAGGCTGCGCGCGCCGGCGAGCAGGGCCGCGGCTTCGCCGTCGTCGCGGCCGAGGTGCGCAGCCTCGCGCGGCGCTCGGCCGAGGCGGCCAAGCAGATAAAGACGCTGATCGGCGACAGCGTCGACAAGGTCGGCAACGGCACGGCGCTGGTCGACGACGCCGGGCGCACGATGGACGGCATCGTCGCGCAGGCGCGGCAGGTCGCCGGGCTGATCGAGACCATCGGCTCGGCGACGATCGAGCAGGGCAACGGCATCGGCGAGGTCAGCGCGGCGGTCGGCCAGCTCGACCGCGCGACGCAGCAGAACGCGGCGCTGGTCGAGCAGAGCTCGGCCGCCAGCGCCGCGATGGCGGCCCGCGCGGCCCGCCTGGCCGAGGCGGTGGCGGTCTACCGGCCGGCGGCGGCCTGAGACACCGCGCCGCGCTGCCGCTCCAGCAGCGCCAGCACCTCGGCCAGCTTGGGCACCTGCCCCTTGCCGCCGATGCTGAACACCGAGCCCGGCCCGGTGACGCCGGCCAGCCCGGGCTCGTGGTCGCAATAGATGCCGAGGGTCGGCCGGCCGAAGGCCGCGGCCAGGTGCGTGAAGCCGGTGTCCAGCCCGACCACGGTCTGCGCGCCGGCCAGCACCGCGGCCATCTCGCGCACCTTCAGGAACGGCGGCACCTCGCCGTCGCAGCCGGCGGCGATGCGCTCGGCCAGCGTCTGTTCGTCGGGGCGGCCCCACAGCACCACCGGCTTCCAGCCGCGGTCCTGCAGCCGCTTGCCCACCGTGACCCAGCGCGCCTCGGGCCACAGCTTCTCGGGCCGGCTGGCGTTGGGGATCAGCACCGCGTAGCGCTCGGGCGCACCCCAGACGGGCGGCGGCGGCGCGAGGCCGAAGTCGGGCGGCGTCGCCGGCAGCGCATAACCCAGGTGTTCGGCGGCCAGGCGGCGGCAGCGCTCCACCGCGTGCAGATCGCGCGCGACGCGCGCCTTGCGCGCGTAGAGCACGCTTGCCAGCGGCTCGCGCGCGCTGGCGCGGTCGTAGCCGGCCACCGGGCCGATGGCCTGGCGCGCCCACAGCGCGCTCTTCAGCAGGCCTTGCAGGTCCAGGATCAGGTCGTAGGGCTCGGCGCGCAGCTCGGCGCGCAGCGCCGCCATCGCGGCCCAGGTCTTGCGCTTGAACAGCTGGCGGCGCCACTTGCGCCAGGCGATGGGCAGCACGCGGCGCACGCCGGGGTGCAGCGCGGGGATCGCCGCGAACGGCGCCTCCACCAGCCAGTCCACCTGCGTGCCCGGGCGCGCGCGCAGCAGGTCGCTCAGGGCCGGCAGCGCGTGCACCACGTCGCCCATCGACGTGGTCTTGACGATCAGCAGCTTCACGCGCCGGCGCGCGAACGCTCGGCAACGAGCGCAGGGTTCAGGCGCGGATCGTTGTACATCTTGAACTGCCGGTAGACCTTGAAGTAGGCGCGGCCGGCCATCGCGTCGGCGATCAGCGCGTCCAGGCACTGGCCGAGGTCCAGGCGCTGCTGCCGCAGCCGCTCCAGCTTGACACGGCTGGCCTCGCGGTGCGCCTCGTCGACGTCGGTGCGTCCGGTCTGCTGGCGCATCGCGGCGATCTTCAGTGCCAGGATGGACAGGCGGTCGATCATGCTGCCGGCGGTCTCGCTGTTCAGCCGCGCGCCCGGCGGCACCGTGGCCTGCGGCGCATCGGAGCGCGCCGAGGCCTCGTCGACCAGCTTCAGCGCCACCAGCAGCAGCTCGTCGATGCGCTCGGTGGCGTCGTTGCGCGCCTGGTTGCAGCGGTCGATCGCGCGCTTGTTGGCCGCGATCTCGCCGTCGGCCACGGTCTGGCGGCGCGCCAGGTCTTCCTCGGCCCACAACAGGCTGTTGTTGCGGTGGTTGGCCTGCACCCATTGCCACAGCGGCGCGGCCGGCGGCGCCGGCTCCTGCTGCGGCCAGCCCGGATGGGCCAGCAGGCGGTCGTGCAAGGCCAGGACATCGGGGGCGAGAACGGGCTGGGCGGACATGACGGATGCGGATGGCAGAATCCACGCATTATCCCCGCCATGCCCGACCGCCCGCTGATCGTCCGCTTGCGCAACTGGGTCGGCGACGTGGTGCTGGGCCTGCCGCTGCTGCAGCGCCTGCACGGTGCCGGCTATTCGCTGCAGCTCTTGGGCAAGGGCTGGGCGCACGAGCTGCTGGCCGGCCATGGCTGGCCGGTGCAGGTGCTGGCCGGCAGCACGCGCGAGCGCATCGCGCAGTTGCGGCAGTTGCGCGTGCAGGCGCAGGCGCTGGACGGCGGCTTCCGGCGACGGCTCAACGCCGTGGCGCTACCCTATTCGTTCTCCAGCGCGCTGGAGATGCGCTTGGCCGGGCTGCGCGCCATCGGCTACCGGCACGAAGGCCGCGGCTGGCTGCTGTCGCGCGCGGTGCCGCGCAGCCGCGCACGGCACGAGATGGCCATCTACTGGGAGCTGGGCTCGGCGCTGCTGCAACAGCCGGCGCCGCTGCCCGACCGCGTGCGCCTGAGGCTGAGCGAGCGCCACCAGGCCCAGGTCGACGCGGTGCGCGCGCGGCTGAAGCTGCGGCCCGGCTACATCGTGCTGTGCCCTTTTGCGGGCGGCACCGTCGAGAAGCGGGACAAGAACTGGCCCGCCTTCCCTCCTTTGGCGGCCCAGGCCCTTCCCTCCTTGGGGCGGGACCTGCTGGTCTGCCCCGGCCCCGGCGACGAGGAAGCGCTGGCCGCGCGCGACTACGCCGGCTGCCGCATCGCCGGCGGCGTGGACCTGGGCACCTACGCGGCGCTGCTGCGCGATGCGGCGCTGGTGATCGCCAACGACACCGGCCCGGGCCACTTGGCCGCCGCGGTCGGCGCGCCGCTGCTGTCGGTGCTGGGGCCCACCGACCCGGCGCGCTGGGGCGCCGTCGGGCCGACGGTGCAACTGCTCAGGCGCAGCGCCGGCTGGCCCACGGCCGACGAAGTGCTGGCGCGGGCGCGCGAGCGGCTGCAAGCCGGTTGACACCCGGCGGAGGGCCACCGGCGGCGGGACCTCCGCAGCGGGAATGACGGCGCGGCAGCGGCTCCGAACAATGCGTTCCAGCCCGAGACCCTAAAGCCCGAAGCCGCAAGCCAAGGCGAGGACCCCTCGGGCGGACCCTCGATCCTCAACCGCTCGTCTTCAAGGAGATCGCCATGTTCCGCAACCTCGTCACCGCGCTGCTCGCCGCCCTCGCCTTCAGCGCCTTCGCCGCCGTCGACGCCAACCAGGCCAGCCAGGCCGAGCTGGAATCGGTCAAGGGCATCGGCCCCGGGCTGTCGGCCAAGATCCTCGACGCGCGCAAGAGCGCCGCGTTCAAGGACTGGACCGACTTCGTCGACCGCGTCTCCGGCGTCGGGCCCGGCAACGCCGCACGCTTCTCGCAGGCCGGGCTGACCGTCGGCGGCAAGGCCTATGCGGCCACCGACGCGGCGCCGCCGGCCAAGGCCGAGCGGCACGGCAAGGCCGAGAAGGCCAAAGCCAAGGCCGACGCTGCGACCAGCCGTTGAATCATTCGGTTGGCAACGGCCCGCTACGGCAGTTCCAGGTCCAGCCCGCCGGCCAGCGGCAGCGCCTGCTGCGCGCGGCGGGCCGCGGGCTCGACCATGCGGTCCCAGCCGAAGAACTGGTTCACCTCGTCGGCGCGGGCGTTGACGTCGGCCTCGCCCAGCGCCATCAGCTCGCGCGTGTACGGCGACTCGAACAGCAGGTAGCTCGCCAGCGCCGAGCCGCCGCGCGCCTCCACGCCGGCCTTGCCCACGCCCACGCCGCGCAGCAGGCCGCGCACCGTGCGCGGCAGCTTGTCGACGTGGCGCGCGGCCACGTCGTCCAGCCGCTGGCTGGGCGAGATCACCAGGCTTTCGATGGGGCGCAGCGGCGTGTCCTGCCGCACCGTGTCGGGCAGCAGCGCCAGCGTGCGGTTGATGCGCTGCATGCGCTCGATGTCGACCGCCAGCGCATCGAGGAAGATGCTGGACATCGCGTGGCCGGCAATCTGCGCCAGGCTGGGGTAGCCGTCGGCCGCCGGCTGGCGGTTGGCCGGCTCGTTCATGCGGCCGGCGCCGATGATCAGCAGCCGCTGCGCGCCCAGGTGGATGGCCGGCGACAGCGGCGCGGTCTGGCGCATCGAGCCGTCGCCGTACCACTCGGCGTGCTCGCCATGGACCAGGCGCTTGGCGGGGAACACGAAGGGGATCGCCGACGAGGCCAGCAGGTGGTCGTAGCTCAGCGCGTCGGCCACCGCCAGGCGCTGGCTGCGCGACCACGGCGCCACCGGCTGCCCGGCGCTGTAGAAGGTGACGTGCACGCCCGAGGTGTAGCTCGACGCGGTGACGCCTAAAGCGTGCAGCTGGCGCTGCTCGAGCATCATCTGCAGCCGCGGCAGCGGCACCATCTTGTGCAGCAGCTCGGCCAGCGGCTCGTTGTCCAGCAGCGAGCGCGGCCGCGCCTTGCGCCAGCGCGCGATCACCCAGCCCAGCGACAGCATGGTCAGCCACTGCGCGCCGCTGCGGATCACGCCCAGCGAATCGGCGCGGTAGACCTGATCGGCATGGAAGTTCTGCCACACGCGCGACAGCACCTCCAGCGAGAGGTCGAAGCGGTCGGCATGGCAGGCCAGCGCCGCGGCGTTGATCGCGCCGGCCGAGGTGCCGACGATGATGCCGAAGGGGTTGCGCAGGCGCGCCCGCGGGCCTAGCTTCTCGCGCCGCAGCCGCGCGATCGCGCGCAGCACGCCCACCTGGTAGGCGGCGCGCGCGCCGCCGCCGCTCAGCACCAGCCCGGTCAGCGGCGTCTCGTACATCGTCAGTCGTAGACCACGCTGGCCTGGCCGTCCTGCGCCACCGCGCGCCAGCGCGCCAGCGCCTCGTCGCTGGGCCAGATGCGGCCTTCGTCGCCGAGGTCGATCTCGGCCGCGGCGCGCTCGCGCTGCAGCTTCAGGCGCACGGCCAGGCCTTGCGTCAGCTCGCCTTGCTCGCTGTCGACGCGGCGCGCGGGCGACTGCTGCACCAGCTCTTTCAGCGGCGGCAGGTGGCCGTTCAGGTCCACCAGCAGCGCGCGGCCGAAGCGCGCGCGCGCGGCGGCCAGATCCCACACCTGCTGCACGTTCAGCCGCAGGCCGCCGGCAAAGCGGTCGGGCTGCAGCTTGCCCTGGGCGACGACGAACTCGTCCTCCTTCAGCAGCTCGCGCTGCGCGGGGCTGAGGTTGTCCTCGTTGACCACGGCCTCGATCGCCTCGCTGCCGTCGTCCAGCCGGAAGATCAGCACGCGGCCGCTGCGGCCGTTGACCAGCCGCGCCTCGCTGACGATGCCGGCCACGGCCGTGGGCTCGCGGCTGTCGCCCCGCTCGCTGGCCGGGCGGCTGCTGCTCAGCTCCGCGATCGAGCGCTTGCAGAAGCGCCGCACCTCGGCCGCATAGGCGTCGAACAGATGGCCCGAGAGGTAGAAGCCGATCGCCGTCTTCTCCTGCGTCAGCCGCTCGCGGATGCTCCAAGGCTCGGCGGCCACCAGCGCCGGCTCCTGGCTGCTGCTGCCGTGCACGTCGTCGCCGAAGTCGAACAGCCCCGCCTGCGCCTCGTTGGCGGCCTGGGTCTCCGCCCAGTCGAAGGCGAGACTCACGCTGGCCAATGCCGACGCACGGTCGGCATGCAGCGCGTCGAAGGCGCCGGCCTTGACCAGCGCCTCCACCGCGCGCTTGTTGACCTTCTGCTTGTCCACCCGCGCGCAGAAGTCGAACAGGCTGCGGAAAGGCCCGCCGCCCTGGCCGTCGCTGCCTTCGCGCGCGGCGACGATGGCCTCGATCGCGCCCTGCCCCGTGCCCTTGACGGCGCCCAGCCCGTAGCGCACCACGGTGTCGCTGATCGGCTCGAAGCGGTAGACGCCGCGGTTGATGTCCGGCGGCTCGAAGCGGATGCCGAACAGCCGGGCGTCGGCCAGCAGCACCTTGAGCTTGTCGGTGTTGTCCTGCTCGATCGTCATGTTGGCCGCGTAGAACTCGGCCGTGCAATGCACCTTGATCCAGGCCGTGTGATAGGCCAGCAGGCTGTAGGCGGCGGCGTGGCTCTTGTTGAAGCCGTAGCCGGCGAACTTCTCCATCAGGTCGAAGACTTCGTCGGCCTTCTGCTCGACGATGCCTTGCGCGATGGCGCCGGCGCGGAACTTCACGCGCTCCTTGGCCATCTCCTCGGGCTTCTTCTTGCCCATCGCGCGGCGCAGCAGGTCGGCGCCGCCGAGCGAATAGCCGCCCATCACCTGCGCGGCCTGCATCACCTGCTCTTGATAGACGAAGATGCCGTAGGTCTCGTCCAGCACCGAGGCCAGCAGCGGGTGCGGGTGCTCCACCGCCTCGCGCCCGTTCTTGCGCGCGCAGAAGCTCGGGATGTTCTCCATCGGCCCCGGCCGGAACATCGCGTTGAGCGCGATCAGGTCTTCCAGCCGCGTCGGCCGCGCGTCGCGCAGCATGCCTTGCATGCCGCGCGATTCGAACTGGAACACGGCTTCGGTCAGGCCGTCGGTGAAGAGCTTGTAGACGCGCGCGTCGTCCAGCGGCAGCCTGTCGTAGTCGAAGTCCTCGCGGCCCTTGCGACGCGCGCGGATGAAGTCCTTGGCCAGTTCCAGGATGGTCAGCGTCGCCAGGCCCAGGAAGTCGAACTTCACCAGGCCGATGGCCTCGACGTCGTCCTTGTCGAACTGGCTCACCGCGCTGTCGCTGCCGGGCTGCTGGTACAGCGGGCAGAAGTCGGTGATCTTGCCCGGCGCGATCAGCACGCCGCCGGCATGCATGCCGACGTTGCGCACCATGCCTTCCACGCGCATGGCCAGGCGCAGCAGCTCGGCCACCTCTTCTTCGGCGGCCTCGCGCTGTTCCAGCTCGGGCGCCTCCTTGCGCGCGTAGATGATGCCGCCGTCGGGCTCTGCGGGCACCGGAGCCAGCGTCACCGTCTTGCCCGGCGGCGCCGGGATCAGCTTGGCGATGCTGTCCACGTGGCCGTAGCCCATGCCCAGCACGCGGCCCACGTCGCGCAACGCGGCCTTGGCCGCCATAGTGCCGAAAGTGGCGATCTGGCTCACCGCGTCGCGGCCGTACTTGTCCTTGACGTAGTCGATCACGCGGTCGCGGTTGCCCTGGCAGAAGTCGATGTCGAAGTCGGGCATCGACACGCGTTCGGGGTTCAGGAAGCGCTCGAACAGCAGCTGGTAGCGCAGCGGGTCGAGGTCGGTGATGAAGAGCGCATACGCTACCAGCGAGCCTGCGCCCGAGCCCCGCCCCGGCCCGACCGGGCAGCCGTTGGCCTTGGCCCAGACGATGAAGTCGGAGACGATCATGAAGTAGCCCGGGAAGCCCATCTTGACGATGGTGGCGATCTCGAACTCCAGCCGATCGACGTAGGTCGGACGTTGGCGCTCGCGCTCCGCGGGGTCGGGGAACAAGGCCTGCAGCCGCTTGTCCAGGCCTTCGTGGCTGGCCTGGCGGAAGTAGTCGTCCAGCGGCATGCGCACGCCGTCGACGAGGGGCGTGGGGAAGTCCGGCAGCTGCGGCTTGCCCAGCACCAGGCTCAGGTTGCAGCGCCGCGCGATCTGCACGGTGTTGGCCAGCGCGCTGGGCAGGTCGGCGAACAGCGCGGCCATCTCGGCGCGCGTCTTGAAGTGCTGCTGCGGCGTGAAGCGGCGGATGCGCTTGGGGTTGCCCAGCGTCTCGCCCTCGGCCACGCAGACGCGGGCCTCGTGGGCCTCGAAGTCGTCGGGCGTCAGGAACTGCATCGGCTGCGTGGCCACCACCGGCAGCTTCAGTTCCGCCGCCAGCGGCACTGCGGCGCGCACGTGCGGCTCGTTGCTGGCCGCGCCGGCGCGCTGCAGCTCGATGTAGAAGCGCTGCGGGAACAGCGCAGCCAGGCGCTGCGCGAGGCCGCGCGCGCGCTCGCCATCGCCAGCCAGCAAGGCCTGGCCGATGGCGCCCAGGTCGGCGCCGGAGAGCGCGATCATCCCGCCGCCCAGCTCGTCCAGCCACTCCCACTTGACCCAGGCCTGGGTGCGCTGCGCGTTGCGCGTCCAGGCGCGCGCCAGCAGTTCGCTCAGGTGGTGGTAGCCGCTGCCGTCCTGCACCAGCAGCAGCAGCCGGCTGGGCTGCTTGTCGCCGGCCTCCAGCGGCTCCATCAGCAGGTCCACGCCGATCAGCGGCTTGACGCCTTTGCCGCGGCAGGCCTTGTAGAACTTGATCGCGCCGAACAGGTTGTTGAGGTCGCTGATCGCCAGCGCCGCCTGGCCGTCGGCGCGCGCCGCGGCCACCACGTCGTCGATGCGCAAGGTGCCGTCGACGACCGAATACTCGCTGTGCAGACGCAGGTGGACGAAGTCGGGATCAACGCTCATGCCGGAGATTATCCGGCCGCCTCCGGTATCGGCCGGCGATACGCGGCGGCGCAGCGCAGGCCACCCCGCCGGACCGCGCGCCAGGCCACGCCCGCGCGGCCGATACTGGCCGCCATCGCCTCCACGGAGTTCCGCCGATGAACGGCATCGACCGCATCGCCATCAGCCGCAACGACCTGCAGACCGCCGCCGGTGCGGGCCTATTGGCCGCCGCCGCGGTGGAGCCGCTGTGGCAGCACCTGCGCCGCGGCGCAGCCGCAGCCGCACCGCTGCAGGGACCGCGCTTCGCGTTCGTCAACATCCTGTACTACCTGGGCGGCGCGCTGGCCATCGGCGCGGCCACGCTGTTCATGAACGAAGGCTTCCAGCGCCTGGGGCCCTGGGGGCTGTTCGCGATCAGCGTGCTCTACGCCGCCGGCTGCGTCTGGGCCGCGGGCCGGCTGGCCGCGCGGGGACTGGAAGTGCCGGCCGGCATCATGGCCACGCTGGCCGTGTGCCTGGTGCCGCTGGCCACCTGGGCCGTGCAGCACGCGCTGGGGCTGTGGCCCGATGGCGGATCCGCCCGCTATGCGAGTTATCACACGCTGATCGACTGGCGCTGGCTGACGCTGGAGCTGGCCACGCTGGCCGCCGCCGCGCTGGCGCTGTGGCGGCTGCGCTATCCCTTCCTGATGATGCCGGTGGCCGTGACGCTGTGGTACCTGAGCATGGACCTGGCGCGGCTGGTCGTCGCGCCTTCCGAGCCCGAGTCCTGGACCTTCTACCGCGACTTCTCGGTCTTCTTCGGGCTGCTGATGCTGGGGTTCGCGTTCTGGGTCGACGCGCGCAGCCGCGCGGCGCAGGGCAGCCGGCGCGACCATGCGTTCTGGCCCTACCTGATGGGCATGCTGACCTTCTGGTGCGCGCTGACGATGCGCCAGTCCGACAGCGAATGGTCCAAGCTGCTGTACGGGCTGCTGAACCTGAGCTTCATCGGCTTGTCGGCGCTGCTGCAGCGGCGCGTGTTCGCGGTCTGCGGCGGCCTGGGCGTGGCCTTGTACCTGGGCGACCTCAGCTCGCGCCTGTTCAAGGACAGCCTGCTGTTCCCGCTGGCGCTGACGGCGATCGGCCTGGGGGTGATCGCCTGCGGCATCGAGTGGCAGCGGCACGAAGACCGCATCCAGGCCGCGCTGCACCGGCGGCTGCCGGCGGCGCTGCGCGGCTGGCTGCCGTCCTGACGCTCAATGGGGCTTCCTACAATGCCGCGATGAGCGCCTGGATCGTCCGCCTCGTCGGCATCCTGCTGATGCTGACCGCGCTGGGCGTGGCCTTGTCGCGCGCGCCCGACCGCCCGGTGCAGACGCTCGTCGCACGTTGGGCGCCGCCGCCTTCGGACTTCATCGAGGTGCGCGGCCAGCTCGTGCACCTGCGCGACGTCGGCCCGCGCGGCGATGCCGAGCCGCTCGTGCTGCTGCACGGCACCGGCGCCAGCCTGCACACCTGGGAGGGCTGGGTGCGCGAGCTGAAGGGCCGCCGCCGCGTGATCAGCTTCGACCTGCCGGGCTTCGGCCTCACCGGCCCCTTCGCCGGCCGGTACGCGGCCGACGACTACCGCGGCGACACCTACGCCCGCTTCGTGCTGGACCTGCTGGACGCGCTGAAGCTGCCGCGCGTGGCGCTGGGCGGCAACTCGCTGGGCGGCGAGATCGCCTGGCGCGTGGCGACGCTGGCGCCCGGCCGCGTGAGCCGGCTGATCCTGGTCGACGCCTCGGGGCTGCCGTTCTCGCCGCAGGCCATTCCGCCGGGCTTCGCCGCCGCGCGGCTGCCGGTGATCGGATGGCTCAGCCAGTACCTGCTGCCGCGCGAGCTGGTGGCGCAAAGCGTGGCCAGCGTCTACGGCGACCCCTCGCGCATCACGCCGGCGCTCATCGATCGTTATTTCGAGCTGGCGCTGCGCGAGGGCAACCGCCGCGCCTTGAGCCTGCGGCTGCGCCAGCTGGGCGACGGCAGCGACGCGCCGCCGCGGCTGGCCGCGATCCGCCAGCCCACGCTGATCCTCTGGGGCGAGCGCGACCGCCTGATCCCGCCGCCCACCGGGCGCGAGTTCGCGCAGCGCATCGCGGGCAGCACGCTGGTGCTGCTGCCCGGCCTGGGCCACGTGCCGCAGGAGGAAGACCCGGCGCGCAGCCTCGTGCCGGTGAAGGCGTTCCTGGGTCTTTAGGCCGCCTCGCGCTGCGCCGAGATCAGCACGTCGGCCTGGCCTTCGGCCAGCACGTGCTGGGTGACGCTGCCCAGCAGCAGGTCGGCCAGCATCGAGCTGCCGTGCTTGCCCACCGCGACCAGTTCGCAGTCGAGCATCTGCTCCATCTCCACCAGCTTGAACGAGGCGTCGCCTTCCACCACGCAGGGCTGCCAGTCGCCGGGCCGCAGCCCGGCCTGCGCGGCCAGCGCGTGCAGGCGCTGCGTCGCCTCGGCGCGGCAGCGCTCGCGGTAGCCGGCGATCGAGGCGTCGCCCACGCCGGCCATGCGCAGCCGGCTTTCGTAGGGCAGGTCGAAGACGGTGGCCAACGTCAGCATCGCCTTGGGCGCCAGCCAGCGCGCCAGCTTCAGCGTGGCCAGCGAGCCGGGGGAGAAGTCCAGCGCCACCATCACGCGCCGGTAGTGCGCGTGCGGCGCCTGGCGCACCACCAGCACGGGCCGCGTGGTCTTGCGCATCAGCCGTTCGGCGGTGGTGCCCAGCGCCGCGCGGCGCATGAAGCCGGCGCCGCGCACGCCCACGACCAGCAGCCGCGCGTCGCGCGCCTCGGCCTCGCGCAGCACCACGTCCAGCACCGAGCCTTCGGCCAGCAGCGGCTGCACCTCGGCGCCGGTGGCCGCGTGCAGCTGGGCGGCCTGCTCCTGCAGCGAGCGCTCGGCATCGTGCTTCAGGTCGCGCTCGAGCGCGGTCTCGGCGCCCAACCAGCCACGCAACTGGGTCAGTACCGGCCCGGGCAGCACGTGCACGAGGCTCAGGCAGGCGCCGACCTCGCGCGCCAGGCCTGCCGCGCGCTCGGCCGCATGGCGGGCATGGGGAGAGAAGTCGGTCGCGACGGCGATCAACGGCGCGGGGGAAGGCGACTGGGCGGCCATATCGGCTGGAACTCCTGGCGTTCACCGTAACTCACATCGCCGCGGCGGGCAATCAATCCCGTGGCCGGCGCGGGCCGATCGGGCCGCACGGGGCGCGCCGACGACATCATCGAATCCAAGAGGAGGAACCCCTTGCCCACCCCCTGGCATGCGCTGACCGCGGCCGATGCGCTGCAAGGCCTGTCGGCCGACGAACGCGGGCTTGACGCCGATCAAGCGCACGAGCGATTGCTGCAGCACGGTCCCAACCGGCTGCAGGCCGCGCGCCGCCGCAGCCCGCTGCTGCGGCTGCTAGCGCAGTTCCACAACGTGCTGCTGTACGTGATGATGGCCGGGGCCGTCATCACCGCGGCGCTGGGCCACTGGGTGGACGCCGGCGTGCTGCTGGCGGCGGTGATCATCAACGCGGTGATCGGCTTCGTGCAGGAAGGCCGCGCCGAATCGGCGCTGGACGCGATCCGCGCGATGCTGTCGCCGCAGGCCGTGGTGCTGCGCGACGGCCGGCGCCAGGCCGTCGATGCCGCCGAGCTGGTGCCCGGCGACATCGTGCTGCTGGCCTCGGGCGACCGCGTGCCGGCCGACCTGCGGCTGCTGCAGGTGAAGGACCTGCGCGTCGACGAATCGGCGCTGACCGGCGAATCGCTGCCAGCCGAGAAGGACGCCGAGCCGGTGGCGCCCGAGGCCGCGCTGGCCGACCGCCGCGGCATGGCCTACGCCGGCACGCTGGTGACCTACGGCCAGGCGCAGGGCGTGGTCGCCGCCACCGGGCGCGACACCGAGATCGGCCGCATCGATACCCTGTTAGGCGGCGTGGCGGCCGGCAGCTCGCCGCTGCTGCGCCAGATCGACCGTTTCGGCCGGGCGCTGGCGGCGGTGATCCTGGCGCTGTGCGCCATCACCTTCTGCTTCGGCGTGCTGCTGCGCGGCCACGCGCCGGGCGACATGTTCCTGATGGTGGTGGCGCTGGCTGCCTCGGCCATCCCCGAAGGGCTGCCGGCGATCATGACCATCACGCTGGCGCTGGGCGTGCAGCGCATGGCGCGCCGCCGGGCCATCGTGCGCCGGCTGCCGGCGGTGGAGGCGCTGGGCGCGGTGACGGTGATCTGCTCCGACAAGACCGGCACGCTGACGCGCAACGAGATGACGGTGCAGCGCGTGGTCTGCGCCGAGCTGGACGTCGAAGTGAGCGGCGCCGGCTACGCGCCCGAGGGTGAGTTCCGCGCCGGCGCGCACGTGATCGACGCCGGCCGCCACCCCGCGCTGGCGCTGGCGCTGCGCGCCGGCGTGCTGTGCAACGATGCGCGCCTGGCCGAGCAGGAGGGGCAATGGTCGGTGGTCGGCGACCCCACCGAAGGCGCGCTGCTGGTGCTGGGCCGCAAGGCCGGCCTGGGGCGCTCGCAGACCGAGGCGGCCTGGCCGCGCCTCGACTCCATCCCCTTCGAGTCGCAGCACCGCTTCATGGCCACCGCGCACCGCGACGACGAAGGCACGCCGTGGATCTTCGCCAAGGGCGCGCCGGAGAAGATGCTGGAGATCAGCCGCCGCGAGCTGGGCCCCGAGGGCGAGCGGCCGATCGACGTCGACACCTGGCGCCGCATGGCCACCGACATCGCCGCGCGCGGGCTGCGGCTGCTGGCGCTGGCCGCCAAGCAGGCAGCGCCGGCCGGCGACGGCCTGCGCTTCGGCGACGTGGAGGACGGCTACACGATGCTGGCGCTGGTGGGCATCGCCGACCCGCCGCGCGCCGAGGCGGTGCGCGCGGTGGCCGAGTGCCATGCCGCGGGCATCCGCGTGAAGATGATCACCGGCGACCACGCCGAGACCGCGCGCGCGATCGGCGCGGCGCTGGCCATCGGCACCGCCAAGCCGGCGCTGACCGGCGCCGAGATCGAGCTGATGGACGACGCCGCGCTGCGCGAGGTGGCGCCGGAGATCGACGTCTTCGCGCGTGCCAGCCCCGAGCACAAGCTGCGCCTGGTGCAGGCGCTGCAGCAGCGGGGCCAGGTGGTCGCGATGACGGGCGACGGCGTCAACGACGCGCCGGCGCTGAAAAGCGCCGACGTCGGCGTGGCGATGGGCCGCAAGGGCACCGAGGCCGCCAAGGAGGCCGCCGGCGTGGTGCTGGCCGACGACAACTTCGCCACCATCGCCGCCGCGGTGCGCGAGGGGCGCGCGGTGTACGACAACATCCGCAAGTTCATCCTCTTCATGCTGCCCACCAACGGCGGCGAGGCGCTGGTGGTGGTGGCCGCGATCCTGTTCGACCTGACGCTGCCGATGACGCCGGCCCAGGTGCTGTGGATCAACATGGTGACCTCGGGCACGCTGGGGCTGGCGCTGGCCTTCGAGCCGGCCGAAAGCGACGTGATGCGCCGCCCGCCGCGGCCGCCGCAGGCGGCGCTGCTGTCGCGCTTCTTCGGCTGGCGGGTGCTGATGGTCTCGCTGCTGATGATGGCCGCGGCGCTGGGGCTGTTCCTGTGGGAGCTGGAGCGCGGCACCGCACTGGCCACGGCGCGCACGATGGCCGTCAGCGCCATCGTCGTGGCCGAGATGTTCTACCTGCTCAACAGCCGCTTCATCAGCGCGCCGGCGCTCAGCCGCCAGGGCCTGACCGGCAACCGCATGGTCTGGCTGGCAATCGGCGGCTGCCTGCTGCTGCAGCTCGGCTTCGTGCACCTGCCGCCGCTGCAGGCGGTGTTCGGCTCCACCGCGCTGTCCGCCGATGAATGGGCGCGCGTGGCGCTGGACCGGGCTGGCGGTGTTCGTGGTGGCGGAGCTGGAGAAGGCGGTGATCCGGCGGCGGCGGCACCGCCCGGCCTGAATGGCTGGCCCGCTCTCAGCCGTACCAGCCGTGCAGGTACCACAGCGGCTCGGCCGGGTCGCGCACCGGCAGCCGCTGGCGGAAGACCCAGACCAGCGCGCCGTCGGCCGCCTGGGCGATGAAGTAGTCGCGCGTGGCGGCATCGCCGTCCCACCAGCCGGTCTCGATGCGCTCGGGGCCCGACAGCAGTTGCAGCAGCCGGCCCTGGAACAGCGGCAGGGCCTCGCGCTCGGCCAGCGGCTGCGGCTGGGGCAGCAGCCACGCCGGGTGCGGCAGCAGGCCGTCCGGGGCGGATGCCGGCGGCGGCGATGGCGATGTCCCCACCGCGGCCGCCCGCCCGGCCAGCGGCGCGCGCACCAGCACGCTGGCCTTCTCGGGCCGATGGTCGGCCACCGCCTGCAGGGCCAGCACGCAGTCGTCGCCCAGGCGGGCGCGCAAGCGCTCCAGCAGCCGCTGCAGCCCGGCCTGCTCGCTTTGCCGGGTGGGGAACAGCTCGGCATTGGGCGCGCTCTGGCGGCGCAGCTCGTGGCAGTCGATCTGCAGCTCCAGCGTGGGCGCCGGCAGCGCCACGCGGGCCAGGCGCTCGCGCAGCAGCAGTTGCAGGTGGGCCGCGTCGACCGAGGCCTCGGCCAGCTCCACGCGCAGCGCGGTGGCCGCCGGCACGGCGCTGTCGTCGGCGCGGTGGCGGCTTTCGTGCCGCATCTGCAGGCTGAAGGCCAGCACGCGCGACTGGCGCGCGCGCGCCCAGGCCACGAGCTGCTGCAGCAGCAGGGCGGCGGCGTGCAGCAGCGGCTCGGCATGCTCGGCGCGCTGCGCCAGCTCCAGCCGGGCGCTGAAGCGCTCGGGCGCGCTCAGCCAGGGCCGCGGGTCGGGCCGCGTACCGCGGGCGCGGTCCAGCTCGTCGAGCAGCGCCTCGCCGAAGCGCCGCGCCAGCCCGTCGCGCGGCAGCGCCAGCAGCTCCGACAGGCGCTGCAGGCCCATGCCTTGCAGCGCCTGCCAATGCTCGCGGCCGGGGCCCAGCAGCCACACCGGGGCCTGGTCCAGCAGGCGCTGCAAGGCCTGCAGGTCGTCGCGCTGCGGGCCTTCGTGCAGGCCGTCGCGCCAGCGCGCCAGCAAGGCCGCGCCCAGCGCGGTGGGCGCGGCGGCGATCCGCACGCGGTGCTGAAGCGGCCGCAAGGCCAGGCGCAGCCGCGCCAGCAGCGCATCGGCGCCGCCGAAACAGCGCAGGCAGCTCGCCACCTCCAGCAGCACGGTGTGGCCGTCCAGCGCCACCGCGGGCGTGAAGACCAGCGCCGTGTGCACCACCGCCTGCAGCGCCTGGGCGTCGCGTCGCTCGTCAGCCTGGCCGAACTGCAGGTCGGGCCGCAGCGCCAGCGCGGTGGCGCGCTTCAGGCCGGGCCGCACGCCGGCGGCCGCGGCGGCGGCGTTGGCGGCCTGCACTTCGTGCTCGGCCAGCAGCGCCAGCGGCCGGCGGCGCTGCGCCTCGTCCAGCGCGGCGGCAAAGGCCTCCAGCGACAGCCAGGGCAGGTGGACGGCGAACCACAACATGGGGCAGCGAACCGACGGCGCGCATCGCGCTCAGGACGACGAAGCCGATGCGCGCGGCCGCGTCTCCAGCGCCGGCCGCCGCGCCGCCACCGCCTGCTCAGCCGCCAGGCGCAGCGCGCGCTCGCGCGCCGGCGCCGACAGCGCCGGCGGCAGCGCCAGCCGCAGCGGCTGCGCCAGCGGCGGGCCGCGGCGCTTGACGAGGTGCAGCGCCAGTTCGTCGGGCCCGGCCACGGCCAGCCGCAGGCGCAGCGGCGCGGCGCTGGGACGGGCCAGCGCCGCCTGCGCGCGCAGCACGAAGGCCGGCCCGTCGTGCGCCTGCGCCGCCAGCTGCAGCCGGCGCAAGGCCTCGGGCGGCAGCCGCGACGGCAGCCAGGCCAGCAAGGCGCCGGCATGGCCGCTCTTCAAGGCCTGCTCCAGCGCCCACAGCAGATCCGCCGCGGGCAGCGGCGTTCTCCCCTCGCCCTTGACCCCGGTCTCCGGCCCCTGCACCAGCAGCAGCCGGGCGAGGTCCAGCCCCAGCGCCGCCAGCGTCCAGGCCGCGGGCCGCGCCGGCGGCTCGAACAGCAGCACGCTGCGGCCGCCGCGCTGCACCGCGGCCAGCGCCGGCGCCAGCAGCCGCAGCTCGCCCACGCCCGGGTGCGGCAGCAGCAGCTCGGTCAAGGCGCGCGCCGGCCAGCCGCCGCCGGGCAACTGGGCGTCCAGCGCGGCAAAGCCGCTGGCCACCGTGGGCTGCTGCTGCTCGCGGCCCAACTGGTGCGCGCGCCACAGCGCCGGGTGCAGGCACTCGGGCGCGGGCAAGGCCGTGAAAAGGTCGGAGACAGCCACGGGAAGACTGTACGTTCATACAGTTCTCGATGCAATCCACCGGCTGCGCTGCGACGCCGGCGGGGAACTCGGCCCGGCCGTCGCCGCTCAAGTGCCCATGGAATCCCTCTTCCCGATGGCCTGGGCGCCGCCCTGGCTGGCCGATTGGCTGCCGGTGCTGCTGGCCGCCGCGCTGTCGCTGCTGCTGGCCGAAGCGGTGTTCCGCGTCGGCCAGCGCCTGCTGCAGCGGGCCAGCGCCGGCGCGCCCACCGCGTCGCTGCTGCTGGCGGCCATCCGCCGGCCGGCCCACCTGCTGGTGCCGGCCCTCGCGCTGGCGCTGATGCTCAACGGCGCGCCCGACGAGCTGCGCGGCCTGGCCAGCGCGCACCGCCTCGTCGGCATGGTGCTGATCGGCAGCGCCACCTGGCTGCTGGTCAACGCCGTCAACGCCTTTGCCGACGCGGTGGTGGCGCGCCACCCGGTCTCGGTGGCCGACAACCTGCAGGCGCGCCGCATCCAGACCCAGACCCGCGTGCTGGCCCGCACCGTGGTGGGCCTGATCACGCTGGTGGGCACCGCGCTGATGCTGATGGTGCTGCCCGGCGTGCGCCAGCTCGGCACCAGCCTGCTGGCCTCGGCCGGCCTGGCCGGGCTGGTGGCCGGCTTCGCGGCGCGGCCGGTGCTGGGCAACCTGATCGCCGGGCTGCAGATCGGCCTGAGCCAGCCCATCCGCATCGACGACGTGGTGGTGGTCGAAGGCGAATGGGGCGTGATCGAGGAGATCACCGGCGCCTACGTGGTGGTGCGCATCTGGGACCAGCGGCGGCTGGTGGTGCCGCTGCAGTACTGGGTGGAAAAGCCGTTCCAGAACTGGACCCGCAGCAGCAGCGAGCTGATCGGCACCGTCTTCTTCTGGGTGGACTACCGCATGCCGCTGGAGCCGCTGCGCCAGGCGCTGCGCGAGGCCTGCGAGGCCAGCCCCGACTGGGACCGGCGCTTCTGCATCCTGCAGGTCACCGAGGCCGGCGAGCAGGCGGTGCAGTTGCGCGCGCTGGTCACCGCGCAAAGCGGCCCCAAGGCCTGGGACCTGCGCTGCCACGTGCGCGAGCGGCTGCTGGACTTCATGCAGCGCGAGTACCCGCAGCACCTGCCGCGGCGCCGCAACGAAACGACGGTCGCCGCCGCGCATGGCGTTGCCGGTTCCACGGCCGAGCGCAAGGCCGATCTTCCCGACATCCCCGACAGGCCGGCGCCACCATGATCAACCCGGGCTCGGCCTTTTCCGCGGCGACCGGCGGCCACGCGACCGCCCAGGCGCCGGCGTGCCGCCTTCTTCCAGCAGGTTCTTCAGCGCCCGGCCCTGGGCGGTGCGATAGACGCCGAAGTCACGCCGGTCCAGCGTCAGGATTTCCATCACGCCCATGGTTTCGGCGGCCCAGACCAGCGATGCATCAGCCATGTCCATCGGCAGGTCGGCGTACTTGTCCATGCGGTCGGCCAACGGCACCAGCGCGGCCGTGGGCAGGTTGAGCAGGTCCAATCCGCCGTCGGCCGTCCAGCGCATGAACGCCGGCACCATGCGGGCGGGCAGCAAGTGGCAGACCTCGGTCAGCACCGGCCAGGTGCTGACCAGCTCACCGGCAAAGCCGGCCATGAAAGCCGCCACCGCGGCGTGATGGCGGTCGTCGGCGTCGAACCAAGCCACCAGCGGGCCGGTGTCGATCAGGGCCCTGGGCAAGGCCATGTCGCGTCAAGGCTTGCGACGCCGCACCGCTGCCACTGCATCACGTTCGGCGGACGCTCGCAGGCGCTGCTTCAGGCGCTGCGAATGCGCGGCCGCCAGGTCGCCGTCGCCGCTGCGAAAGCCGCCGATCAGGCCGTGCCGCTGCGCCAATTCGGCCGGCGTCGGCCGCGGCGCGGCAGCCAGCTTGCCGATCGCGCTTTTCACCGCGTCGGTCTGGCTCACGCCATGGCGCAGGCAGAAGGCGCGCAAGGCGGCGTCGGTGTCGTCATCCAGCCGGATCGAGATCGTGCGCATCGGCAGGCTCCGTGTATTACAGCGAATAATACAAGCAACCCCTGCGCCCTGCCCGCCCCTGCCATCAGGCCGCCAGCAGCCCCGCCACGCGCTCGCGCAGGCCTTGCGGCGTCACCTCCTGCGGCGGCAGCGCCGGCCCTGCCACCAGCCCCACGCGCGTGAACAGGCCGCGGCGGAAGGGCCGCACCATCGCCGTGCCCTGCTCCACGCGCGAGAAGAAGCTGCCCCACAGGTTCTGCAGCGCCAGCGGCACCACCGGCACCGGGTGCGTCTGCAGGATCTTCATGATGCCGCCCTTGAACTCGGCCAGTTGCCCGTCGCGCGTGATCGCGCCTTCGGGAAAGATGCACAGGAGATCGCCCTCGGCCAGCACCTGCCGCGCCTGCGTGAAGGCGGCTTCGTAGGCGGCCGGATCGTCCTTCTGCGGCGCGATGGGGATCGCCTTGGCCAGCCGGAACAGCCCGCCCAGCACCGGGATGCGGAAGATGCGGCTGTCCATGATGAAGCGGATCGGCCGCGGGCTGGCCGCCATCAGCAGCACCGCGTCGACGAAGCTCACGTGGTTGCACACCAGCACCGCCGCGCCCTCGGTGGGGATGTGCTCGTCGCCGCGCACGCGGAAGCGGTAGATGCAGCGCGTGGCGATGAAGGCCACGAAGCGCAGCAGGTACTCGGGCACCAGCATGAAGATGTAGAACGCCACCACCGCGTTGAGCAGCCCGACGACCAGGAACACCTGCGGGATCGTGAAGCCCGCGCCCAGCAGCGCGCCGACGCCGATCGAGCTGACGATCATGAACAGCGCATTGAGGATGTTGTTGGCCGCGATGATGCGCGCGCGGTGCGTGGGCTGGCTGCGCATCTGGATCAGCGCGTACATCGGCACGCTGTAGATGCCGGCGAACAGCGACAGCAACGCCAGATCGGCCATCACGCGCCAATGCGCCGGCTGCACGACGAAGGCGCTCAAGCTCAGGTTCGATGCCGGCGGCAGCGCGCGCGACGCAAAGTACAGGTCGATCGCGAACACGCTCATGCCGATCGCGCCCAGCGGCACCAGGCCGATCTCCACATGGCGGCGGCTGAGCATCTCGCATAACAAGGCGCCGACGCCGATGCCCATCGAGAACACCACCAGCAGCAGCGAGGCCACCTGCTCGTTGCCGTGCAGCACGTTGCGCGCCAGCGCCGGGAACTGGCTGAGGAACACGGCGCCGAAGAACCACATCCAGCTGATGCCCAGCAGCGAGCGGAAGACGACCACGTTCTCGTGCGCCAGCTTCAGGTTGCGCCAGGTCTCGGAAAACGGGTTCCAGTTGATGCGCAGCCCGGGGTCGGTGGCCGGCGACGGCGGCACCGCCTGCGCCAGCAGCCGGCCCAGCACGGCCACCACGACGCAAGCCCAGGCGGTGTCGCGTGCGCCGGTCTCGGGCAGCGCGATCAGCAGCCCGCCGGCCACGTTGCCCAGCAGGATGGACACGAAGGTGCCCATCTCCACCATGCCGTTGCCGCCGGTGAGCTCGCGCTCGTTCAGGTGCTGCGGCAGGTAGGCGAACTTCACCGGCCCGAACAGCGTGGAGTGCAGCCCCATCAGCGCCACGCACAGCAGCAGCGCCGGCACGTTGCGGCTGACGAAGCCCCAGGCCGCGATCGCCATGATCGCGATCTCCAGCGACTTGACGAAGCGGATCAGCACGGCCTTGTCGTACTTGTCGGCCAGCTGCCCGCTGGTGGCGGAGAACAGCAGGAAGGGCAGGATGAACAAGGCGCCGATCACCAGCCCGGCCGATTCCGCCGGCAGCCAGCTCACCTGCAGCTGGTAGGTCACCATCACGGTGAAGGCGAACTTGAACAGGTTGTCGTTGCCGGCGCCGAGGAACTGCACCCAGAAGAAGGGCGCGAAGCGGCGCTGGCGCAGCAGCGCGAACTGGTTGGGATGGGGGTCGTGGGCGTTGCTGCTCAAGGAAGGCTCCCGGTTCCGGATGGGTTGGGCTGCACTGTAGGGGCTTCAGCGCACGGTCTGGACCGGGCCGGCCAGGCCGCTGCGCTGCAGCCAGGCGAAGACCGAGTCGACGGTCACGGTCTGGATGCGGTCGGCGAAGCGCAGCTCGTTCGGATGGTCGTCGAAGGCGACGTTGGCGCGGCTCATGCGCGCGCCCAGCCGCGTCAGCGCGCCGATCGGCAGCGTGCTGGGCTCATAACCCTTGAAGCGCAGCCACGCCTGCGCGCGCTCGCGGCTGTCGGCCGCCGGCTCCTCGGCCAGCGCCAGCGTCTCGATCGCCCACTGGTTGCTCTGCTGGTAGGTCTGCGCCCAGGGGTAGGCCACCATGCTGTAGGCCGCGCGGTGCAGCGTGGCGACGCGGCGGTTGTCGCGCAGCAGCGCCAGCAGGTGCTGCTGCACCGCCGGCGTGGGCACCGCGTAGGCGGCCTCGTAGTCGTGCAGGTCGTCGAGGAAGAACTCGGCCAGCCCCTGGCGGTAGAGCTGCCCCTCGGCGGTGCCGCAGTGGTTGAGCTTGTGCACCACGCGCCAGACGCCGGGGCTACCCTGCCCCCCGCCGGCGCTGCGTTCGCGGTAGGCCAGGCCCAGGTGCGACCAGCGCAGGCCCCAGCGGCTCAAGTCCTGGCCGCTGCGCGCCAGCACCACCACCTCGGCGCCGCTGTCGTCCAGCCGCCGCGCGCTGCGCTCGGCCAGTGACATCGAACGTTCGACCGCCGAGGCCGTGGGCGGCCGCGGCTCGCAGGCCTGGCCGGCGCGTGCCGCGCCGGCGGCCAGCAGCGCGGCGGCGGCCGCCAGGCCGATCGCCAGGCGCTTCATCGCGTGATCCTTTCGTCGTAGAGCAAGGCCTTGCCCAGCTCGTTGGGGATGAAGGCGATGGCCCGGCCGGCGGCCGACAGCACCCAGCCGGTGCTCATCGCGGTGCAGACCACCGCGGTGCCGGCGGCCAGCGAGAGCGCGCCGGCCGCCTGGCCGCCGAGCCGCACGCTGGCGCGGGCGCCGTCGGAGGCGCGCTCCAGCACCCACACCGTGCCTTCGGAGGTGGCCTCCACCGCCACCACGGTCAGCGCCGCGCCGGCCGACAGCAGCGCCACCGGCGCGGCCACCGACACCGCCACCGGCAGCATCGACAACGCGCTCAGCTCGGAGGCGCCGCCGCCGTGCGAGCGCGCCGGCAGGCTGCCGGCCGCCAGCGCCAGTGCGCCGAGCATCAGGCATCGCTTTCGTTGCAGGGTCTTCATCGTTCACTCCTCGAAGTTACGGTCGCGCAGGCCCTGCGCGGCTTCGTGCGCATCGCGCAGCGTCTTGGCGAGCGTGAACACGCTCGAGATCAGGTACAGCCAGCACACGGCCAGGAAGGCCTTGTAGGGCGGGCTGATCGCCATGCCCCACAGGCCCCAGGCGGTGAGTGCCATCGCGAACGCGAAGCCGCCCCACACCACCAGGCCCCACAGCGGCGTGTCAACGCGGCGGGCTTCGTTGTCGCGCACGTACTTGGCCAGCGCGAAGGCGCTGGACAGGCAGAACAGGTAACCCATCACCATGAAGCTGCGGTCGATCGGCGTGCCCGGCAGCCAGGCTCAGGCCGGTCGCGCACAGGCCGGTGGCGAGGCCGAAGCTGATCCAGGTCTGGGCCTTCCAGGCCTTGGTGTCGGCGGGGCGGATCGCGGTGCGGGACATGAGGACTCTCGCGGGGTTGGACATGGCGCGCATCCTGCCCGCGGCCGCCGCCGGTATCCAGCGCTCCCGGAGATGTCGATCAGCCTGCGCCGGAAAGTATCATCAACCGATACTTCCGGAGGGCCGTCCCCGATGAGCAGCACGCAGGACCTGGTGGCCGCGCTGAAGGCCGAGCTGCGCGCCAGCGGCATCACCTACGCCGCGCTGGCGCGCGAGCTGAAGCTGGCCGAGTCCAGCGTCAAGCGCATCTTCGCCAAGGGCGACATGCCGCTGTCGCGCATCGACGAGGTGCTGGCGGTGCTGAAGATGGACTTCGCCGAGCTGGCCGCGCGCGTGGTGCATGCGCAGCCGCTGGTGAAGGAGCTGACGCTGGCGCAAGAGAAGGCCGTCGTCGCCGACCCCAAGCTGCTGCTGGTGGCGATCAGCGTGCTGAGCCACTGGACCTTCGAGCAGATCGTCTCCAGCTACCGCATCAGCGATGCCGAATGCGTGGCGCGGCTGGCGGTGCTGGACCGGCTGGGCATCATCGAGCTGCGCCCGCTCAACCGCTACCGGCTGAAGCTGGACCGCACCTTCCGCTGGCGCGCGCAGGGGCCGGTGATGAACTACTTCCGCCGCCACGTGGTGGAGGACTACTTCGGCGGCGGCTTCGACGGCGAGGACGAGACGCTGCTGCTGGTGCACGGCCAGATCGCGAAGGCGCAAGCGGCAATGTTCGTCGAGCGCGTGCAGCGCCTAGCGCAGGACTTCGCGCAGCAGCACCTGGCCGACCAGAAGCTGCCGGCGCACAGGAAGGACGGCTACACGATGGTGGTAGGGCTGCGCTCGTGGCTGTTCGCGGCGTTCAGGGACTTGCGCAGGGCCGCCGGCGACGAGCACCCAGCCGCGCCGCGCGACCGCAAGCGCTGAACGCTTGGCGCAGCCCGGCCCTGGGGGCGCTCAGTGATAGTCGTCTTCGAGCTGGTGCCGCACCGCGAGCACGGTGACGTTCGCTGCATCCTCGATTTCGAACAGCGCGACGTAACCCGAATTGCCGAAAGGGACGATCAACTCGCGCAGGAAGGGACTCGCGCCCGCCTTGCGGCAAGTGAACGGCGTCGTCTTCAGCGTGGCCATGCCGTCTCGCAGCGCGGTCATGGCCCGCTCGGGCAGTGTCGGGTCGCCACCCTGACGGGCCAGTTCGCGTTCGAGCACGAAATCGAACAGCCGATCGAGGTCGGCCTCGGCACCCTGCGTCAGCCGGACCTTGAAACTCAACGGCGCTTGCCGGCCAGTCGCTTGCGAGCGGCATCGAGCTTGCGCTGCAGGCCGTCGAGCACGACGTCGGCATCGACGTAGGCGCCGGTGCGGCGCGCTTCGTCGCGCGACCTCAAGCCCCGCGCGATGAACTCCGATTGAACACGCCGGCGTTCCACGCTGGCGCGCACGGCCGCTTCGACGAACTCGGACAAGGTCTCGCCATCGGCCAGCACGGCCTCCACCTCAGCACGGAAGCCGGGCTCGACACGGACGGATGGAATCGCGGCGGTTTTCATCGGCCGTAATGTAGCGCAATTGCGCTGCGCATCCCGCAGCGCCCCTGCCACGTATCAGCCGTGCAGCGCGCGCCGAAGCGCCAGCGCGCACAGCGCCAGCGCGGTGTTGGCCTCATCGATCACGCGGCCCATCGTGACGAAGCCGTGGATCTGGCGCTCGAAGCACACGTACTGCGTCGCCACGCCGGCGGCCGACAGCGCGTCGGCGTACTGCCGCCCTTCGTCGCGCAGCGGGTCGAAGCCGGCGGTCAGCACCAGCGCCGGCGGCAGGTGGGCGTGGCCCTCGGCCAGCAGCGGCGAGGCGCGCCAATCGGTCCACTGCGCCGGGTCGGCGATGTAGAGGCCGCGGAAGTAGGCGATGGTGTCGGCGGTCAGCACATAACCCTGCCCATTGGCGGTGTGCGACGGCGCGACGGCGCGCATGTCGGTGGCCGGGTAGATCAGCAGCTGCAGCCGCGCCGGCGCCTCGCCGGCGTTGCGCATCGCGATCGCGGTCACCGCGGCCAGGTTGCCGCCGGCGCTGTCGCCGCCCAGCGCGATGCGCGTGCCGTCCAGGCCGTGCGCCGCGCCGCGCTCGCGCAACCAGTGCACGGCGGCGTGCGCGTCGTCCACCGCGGCCGGAAAGCGCTGCTCGGGCGCCAGGCGGTAGTCCACCGACAGCACCGCGCAGCCGCTCTCGGCGCACAGCGTGCGGCACACGACGTCGTGCGTGTCGCGGTCGCCGATCACCCAGCCACCGCCGTGGTAGTAGACCAGCACCGGGTGCGGCCAGGTGCCTTGCGCCGGCTCGTAGACGCGCAGCGGCAGCACGCCGCCGGGGCCGGCGGCATGCAGGTCGTGCACGCGGCCCACGGCCGGCGGCGCGGGCTGCGTGAAGGCGCGGCGCTCCAGATAGAAGCGCCGCGCCTCGGCCGGCGACAGCGTGTGCGTGGGCGGCACGCCGCGCTCGGCCATCAGGTCGATCAGCGCGCGGGCTTGGGGGTCGAGCATGGAAGGTCTCCGGTCGAAAGCTGCCGGAGTGTAGGCCGCGGCCTTTCGGCATCCGCCCGGCACCCGTCCGACGCCGGCCGAGGCTTCACCCGAACCGCACCGCCGCGATCGGCGGCAGGTTCAGCGACACGGTCTGCCAGTGGTCGCCGCCGTCGAAGCTGGTCCACAGCCCGCCGGTCGTGCTGCCCATCAGCAGCGTGCGGCCGTCGGCCGCGACGTCCAGCGCGTGGCGGTAGACCAGGTCGTAGCAATCGTGCTGCGGCAGCCCGGCGCGCAGCGTCTCGAAGCTCTGCCCGCCGTCGCGCGTGCGGTTGACCACCAGCGCCGAGTTCACCGGCACGCGGCGCTGGTCGGCCTCGGCGGGCACGAACCAGGCGGTCTGCGCGTCCTGCGGATGCGCCGCCACCGCGAAGCCGAAGCTCGACAGCGGCGCCTTCAGCTCGTGCCAGCGCTGCCCGTCGTCGGCCGAGCGCCAGATGCCGTTGTGATGCTGGCACCACAGCACCTCGGGCGCCGCCGCGCAGCGCACGATGCGGTGCGGGTCCTGGATGTTGGGGTCGAAGGCCTGCTCGGGCGGCATGTAGTCGGCGCGCAGGCCCACCGCGCGCAGCGCCCAGCGGCCGCCGTTGTCGCCGCTGTGCCAGACACCGCCGCAGCTGATGCCCAGCAGCAGCTCTTCGGCACGCTGCGGGTGCGGGCAGATCGAGTGGATGCCCGGGCAGGGGTAGCCGCCGCCGAACCAGTCCACGCGGCCGGGCTGCCGCCACAGCGGCTGGTTGAGCTGCCAGCTGGCGCCGAAGTCGTCGCTGCTGAACAGCCCGCCGGGCAGCGTGCCGGCCCACACGCGGCCGCCCGCCGATTCCAGCGCCCAGATCTGCACCAGCTTCCATTCGGGGCCGGCGGCGCCCTCGGGCTGCGGCGGGTAGGCGGGCGTGCTCACCTCGCGCCACTGCGCGCCGGCGTCGTCGGAAGCATGGACCTTGACGCCGAAGTGCCCGAGGTTCAGCGCCGCCAGCATGCGGCCCGGCCCGTGCCGGCCGTCCGGCGGCAGCACCAGCGTGACCGGCTCGCCGAGGAAGCTGCTGCGCGCGATGCGCCAGCCGCCGCCCGCGCCGCGCTGCAGTTCGAACAAGCCCTTGCGGGTGGCCACCCAGGCGCGGTCATCCATCTCGTCAACCTCCTGACAAGGCCTGCATCACGTACACGCGGCTGGCGGGCTGCACCGGGTCGACCAGGCGCACGCGGTCGTCGCAGCGGCGGCCGTCGATGAAGACCACGACGTTGGGCCGCAGGTGGCCCTGCTCGTCCAGCACGTAGCCGCGCAGCCGCGGGTTCACCGCAAAGGCATCCTCCAGCGCGGCGCGCAGCGTGGCGGCCGGGCTGCCGACCTCGGGCGTCTCGGTGAAGCGGCGGAGCTGGGGCGTGAAGACCACGGTCGGCATGGCGGCGATCATCGGTCCGCGGCGCGGCCGCCGGCAAGGGCGGGAAAGCCTGTGTCGAACCGCCGTGGCGCCGCTCGTCGGGGGCCCGATGCACCAGGCCGGTGACAATGCCGGCCGACGATGAACCCCGGCCTCCTGTATGCCGGCCTCGCCTTCGGGATCTGGGGCCTGTTTCCCTTGTACCTGCGCCAGATCGACTCGGTGCCGCCGCTGGAGGTGGTGCTGCAGCGCTCGGCCTGGTCGCTGCTGCTCCTGGTGGTGGTGCTGACCGTGCTGCGGCGCTGGCAGTGGCTGGGCGAGGTCGCGCGCGAGCCGCGCCGCATCCTGCCCTTCGCCGCCAGCGCCTTGCTGCTGACGGGCAACTGGCTGGTCTACGTCTGGGCGGTGCAGGCCGGGCAGGTGCTCGACGCCAGCCTGGGCTACTTCATCAACCCGCTGGTCAGCGTGCTGCTGGGCGTGCTGGTGCTGCACGAGCGGCTGCGGCGCGCGCAGTGGCTGGCGGTGGCGCTGGCGGCCATCGGCGTGGCCTGGCTCACCTGGCAGACCGGGCGGCTGCCCTGGGTGGCGCTGGCGCTGGCCTTCAGCTTCGCGATCTACGGGTTGATCCGCAAGACCGGCCACCTGGGCGCGCTGGAAGGGCTGGCGCTGGAGACCCTGCTGCTGGCGCCGCTGGTGCTGCCGGCGCTGGTCTGGGTCACCGCGCACGGCGGCGCGCTGAGCCGCGGCGACTGGGCGCTCAACGCCTGGCTCAGCCTGTCGGGTCCGCTGACCGCGCTGCCGCTGCTGCTGTTCGCTGCCGCGGCGCGGCGGCTGTCGCTGGCGACCGTGGGGCTGATGCAGTACCTGTCGCCCACGCTGCAGTTCGGGCTGGGCGTGTGGGTGTTCAACGAGCCGATGCAGCCGGCGCGGCTGGCGGGCTTCGTCTGCATCTGGGCGGCGCTGGCGCTGTACAGCGCCGACGCCTTGCGGCGCACGATGCGCCGGCGCTGATTTCAAATGCAACAAAGGCAGCGGCATGGGCCGCTGCCTTCGTTTCGATCCGCAGGCCCGGCGCCTGCGAGGCACCGGGCTTCAAGCCATCACTTCGTGCCCGAAGCGGCGGCGGCGGCCTTCTCGGCCTTGGCCTTCTTGGCGGCCTTGGCCTTCTTGGCCTTGGCCTTCGCCGGCGCGCTGGCGGCGGGCGCCGCAGCGGCGGGCGATGCGGCGTGGGCCGGCAGGCCGGCCAGGGCGAAACCAGAGACGATCAGGGCAGTCAGGAGCTTGTTCATGGAAGTCTTTCGATGTTGGATTGAAATTTGGACTGAAGGGGGTCTGGCCGTCCGTTCGCGCCACAAAGGCGGACGGTTCACGGTCCTCGCTACAACGCGGTCGCCGGCATCCGGTTGACGCCCGCGGCAACAAAATCTCAGGCCGGATCCAGGTCGCCCGCCAGGCTGGCCAGCGTCTCGGGCGCCAGCTTGACGTGGGCCGGGTAGTGCGTGTGGTCGCAGCCGATCTTGACCGCGGCGCCGGCGCGGACGGCCTGCCGCTGCGCCGGGCCGAACTCGAAGCGCACGAAGTGCACCGAGCTGGTCTTCTCGTCGGTCTCGCGGTCCAGGTCCTCGTCGGCGATCGCGTAGACGCGCGCATGGCCTTCGACCTCGACGAACAGGCGGTCCTCCACGCCGATCAGCCGCGCCAGCTCGCGCTTGCGCTCGTGCGGATCGGGGTACTCGATCAGCATCGTCGCCTTCCAGTTGCTGCCGTCGGGCACCAGCGGCGCATAGGCGTCGATCTCGGCCTGGATGCCGGCCTCGTCGAAGATCTTCTCGATGTGCAGCATCTCCTGGATCTGGCGGCGGATGGTGTGCTCGTCCTCGAACTGCAGCGTCATGTGCTCGCCCAGGCCCACGCTGCGCAACCGGCGGTGGGCGATGGCTTCGGCGCGGCTGCTCTTGCGGACCTTGGCGTAGGCCTCCAGCGTCAGGAGGCTGTCGCGGCTGATGGTCATGGGTTCACTCCCGTCCTCAATCCGGTCACTCCAGCCCATAGGCCCGGCGCACCAGCGACAGCGGATGCTGCACCGCCTTGGCTGGCGTGCCGGCCTGGTCCATGCCCTGGGCGATGTGGTGCCCGGCCATCGGGCAGTCGCTGCTGATCACGTCGGGCTCGTCGCGCGCCATGCTCTTGAAGACCGGCTTGCCGATCTTCATCGCGATCGGGTGCGTGGCCGTCTTCACGCCGTAGGTGCCGGCGTGGCCCGAGCAGCGCTCCACCGTGGTGAGCTTGAGCGCCACGGTCTGGCCGATCAGCTTGAGCAGCTCTTCGGTCTTGCGGCCGATGTTCTGCACGCGGCCGTGGCAGGGGATGTGGTAGCTGACCTTGCCCAGCGCGGCCTGGAAGTCGGTCTTCAGCAGCCCGTCCTTGTGGCGCGCCACGAGGTATTCGAAGGGGTCGAGCATCGCGTCCTTGACGAGCTGCACCTCGGCCTCGCCGGGGAACATCAACGGCAGCTCCTGCTTGAACATCAGCGTGCAGCTCGGCACCGCGGTGACGATGGCCCAGCCCTCGCGCGCGTAGCGCGCCAGCACGGGGATGTTGGCGTCCTTGGCGCGCGCCACGGCCTGCAGGTCGCCCAGCTCCAGCTTGGGCATGCCGCAGCACTGCTCCTTCTCGACGATCTCCCAAGGTATCTCGTTATGGTCCAGCAGCTTGATCAGGTCGTTGCCGATGCCGGGCTCGTCGTAGTTGACATAGCAGGTGGCGAAGATCGCCACCTTGCCCGGCGTGCGCTGGCCGTCGACCACCGTGAATGCCGGGTTGTTGAGCGCCTTGCCCCAGCGGAAGCGCTGCGGCGCCAGCGTGGGCATCCAGGCTTCGGGGTGCACGCCCAGCTCGCGGTTCAGCACCGTGCGCATCGGCCGGCTGGCGTTGACGCGGTTGACCAGGTCGACGACGACCGGAATGCCCGCGAACTGGCCGTGCACGTCGGTGGAAGCCAGCAGCTGCTCGCCCTTCTTCACCTCGCCCTTGCCGAACTTGACGGCCTTGGCGCGCAGCATCAGGTGCGGGAAGTCCAGGTTCCAGGGGTGCGGCGGCGTGTACGGACACTTGGTCATGTAGCACAAGTCGCACAGGTAGCACTGGTCCACCACCTTCCAGTAGTCGGCCTTGGCCACGCCGTGCACCTCGCCGTCGGCGGTGGCGTCCACCAGGTCGAACAGGTTCGGGAAGCTCTGGCACAGGCTCACGCAGCGGCGGCAGCCGTGGCAGATGTCGAACACGCGCTCCATCTCGGCGTGGAGCTTGCCTTCGTCGTGGAAGTCGGGGCTTTGCCAATCGATCGGATGGCGTGTCGGTGCTTCGAGGTTGCCTTCGCGCATGGGTCTTGCCTTTGCGGTGGGTGCCGAAGAAGAACAAGGGGCTTCGAGGCCCCTTGTTCAAGCAGTGTCAGCGCGGGCCGAGACTTTGGTCGACCAGCGCGTGGGCCGGCGAGTTCGCCGCGCTCGTCAGTCGACCAGCGCGTCGAGGGCCTTCTGGTAGCGGTTGGCGTGCGAGCGCTCGGCCTTGGCCAGCGTCTCGAACCAGTCGGCGATCTCGTCGAAGCCTTCGTCGCGCGCCGTCTTGGCCATGCCGGGGTACATGTCGGTGTACTCGTGGGTCTCGCCGGCCACCGCGGCCTGCAGGTTCAGGCGGCTGTTGCCGATCGGCAGGCCGGTGGCGGGGTCGCCCGAGCCGTGCTCCAGGAACTCCAGGTGGCCGTGGGCATGGCCGGTCTCGCCTTCGGCCGTGGAGCGGAACAGCGCCGCCACGTCGTTCTGGCCTTCGACGTCGGCCTTGTTCGCGAAATACAGGTAACGGCGGTTGGCCTGAGATTCGCCGGCGAAGGCGTCCTTCAGGTTCTGTTCGGTCTTCGAACCTTTCAAAGCCATGGTGTGCTCCTTTGTCGGGTGACGGGGTCTCCACGACGCCGCCGCTTCAGGCAGCGGCCCGCGCCGGCAACCGTAGCAAAGGCGGCCGGGGCGGGCCAATACAAAGCTTCTATCCGCTCGATTGAATCCGACAAATTGATGAGACTCAACGATAGACATCACTCAGCGCAGGCCCAGCAGCCGCAAGGCCAGCTCGTGCAGCCGCGCCTGCGGATCGGCCAGGTGCTTGAGCACCGAGAAGTGGTTGGCCCGCGGCACCGGCTCGCACACCGGCACCGCGGTCGGGCCCCAGACGTCGCGAATCAACTGGTTCTGGCGCAGGAAGGCCTCGCTCTCGTCGGCGCCCACCACGGCGTAGAGCCTGCCCTTGGGCCGCGGGAAGAAGGCCGGGCTCAGCCGCGCCACCGACAGCGGCGTGAGCCGCAGGTCGTCCTTCAAAAAAGGCGTGTGGCGCAGCGGCTCCAGGTCGTACAGGCCCGAGATCGCCAGCGCCCCTTGCACGAGCTGCGGCGGCAGCTCGTCGGCCACCTGCTTCCAGCGGCACGACAGCAGCATCGCCGCCAGGTGGCCGCCGGTCCGAATGGCCGGCCACGACGATGCGCGAGGGGTCGCCGCCGTACTGCGCCGCGTGGCGCCACGTCCAGACCAGCGCCTTGACCATCTGCAGCGTGATGTGCTCCAGCGTGACCGCCGGCGCCAGCGCGTGGTTGGGCACCACCACCAGCGCGCCGTCGGCGGTGAACGAGGGCGCGACGAAGCTGTGGTCGGACTTGTCCAGCGCGCGCCAGTAGCCGCCGTGGATGAAGACAAGCACCGGCGCGCCGGGCACCGCGGCCGGAAAGACGTCCAGCGTCTCGCCGGGGCCTTCGCCGTAGCGCAGGTCCAGCACGCAAGACGCATGCGCGCGGGCGTGGGCCGAGGCCCGCTGCCACTTGTCGATGTGCTCGGCATGGTCCGGCACCAACGCGCGGTTGTTGTATTGCCGGTCCAGCCAGGCGGGGTCGTTGTCGCGACGCATCGACGGTCTCCGAAGATCAGCGGTCCGGCAATGGTAGACTTCCAGCTTCAGTGGGGACGTAGCTCAGCTGGGAGAGCGTCGCGTTCGCAATGCGAAGGTCGGGAGTTCGATCCTCCTCGTCTCCACCAGTCCAAGGTTCCGCGCGGTCCCGCCTCATTCCAGGCCGTTTGGAAATCTCACAGGCCCGGGACACGGCCCAAAGCGGCCCGCAAGGCCGACCGTCAGCCGCTCATGCGCCGCAGGCAGCAAGATAAGCCATGACGTTGTGTTTCATGGCGTCGAGCGTCCGCGCCGTGAAATCCAGCTCGTCCTGGCGCAGTCCCGAGAGGATCTGCTGATTCATCGGCTTCAGGCAACGGTCGAACGCGCAGCGGCGCAGCCGGGACACGTCGTGGATCAGGAAGCCGAGCCGAATGTCCCAGTCGATGTCGTGCACGCCGATGCGCCGCCTCAAAGCAGTTTCAATGCGTTCCGAGGTAGGCGGCACGCACGCCGGCGTGGCGCAGCAGTTCCTGGCCGCTGCCTTCGAGCGTGATGGTGCCCGTCTCCAGGACATAGGCGCGGTCGGCCTCGGCCAGCGCCTTGTTGGCCATCTGCTCGACCAGCAGGATGGTCAGGCCCGAGTCGCGCAGCGCGCGGATCGAGCGGAAGATGTCGCGCACCACCAGCGGCGCCAAGCCCAGCGAGGGCTCGTCCAGCAGCAGCAGCCGCGGCTCGCTCATCAGCGCGCGCGAGATCGCCAGCATCTGCTGCTCGCCGCCCGACAGCGTGCCCGCGCGCTGGTGCTCGCGCTCGCGCAGCCGCGGAAAGCGCTCGAATTCGCGCGCCAGCAGGGCGTCGACCTGCTCGCGGTCGTGCCGCTTGCGGTACGCGCCCAGCAGCAGGTTGTCGCGCACGCTCTGGTCGGCGAACACGCCGCGCCCTTCGGGCGACAGCGCCAAGCCCAGCGCCATGCGCTCGTGCGGCGGCAGCCGCGTGCAGTCGACGCCGTCGACCGTGATGCGGCCGGCCTGCGGCAGCTTCTGCCCGACGATGCCCTTCAGCAGCGTGGTCTTGCCGGCGCCGTTGGCACCGATGATGGACACCACCTCGCCGGCGCGCACGTCCAGCGACACGCCGCGCACCGCCTTGATCGCCCCGTAGCCCAGTTCGATGCCTTCCAGCTTCAGCATGGCGTCCCTTCGACTAACCTACCACCTGGACGTCTTCTTCCTCGTCGACGCCCAGGTAGGCGGCGATCACCTTGTCGTCGCGCTGCACCTGCGCGGGCGTGCCCTCGGCGATCTTGACGCCGTAGTCGAGCACGATCACGTGGTCGGACACGCGCATCACCAGATCCATGTGGTGCTCGACCATCAGGATGGTCATGCCCAGCCGGCTGATGCGCTGCAGCAGCTGCCCCAGTTCCTGCGTCTCCTGCGGATTCAGGCCGGCGGCCGGCTCGTCCAGCAGCAGCAGTTGCGGGTCGGTGGCCAGCGCCCGCGCCAGCTCCAGCCGGCGCTGCCAGCCGTAGGGCAGGCTGCCGGCCTGCGCATGCGTCAAGTGCGCCATGCCCAGCATGTTCAGCAGCGCCAGCGCGTGCGCGCGGGCGGCCTGCTCCTGCTGCCGGTCCTGCGGCAGCCCGAGCAGCGACGCGGCAAAGCCGTTGCGCATGCGCGGGTGGCGGCCGAGCATCACGTTCTCCAGCACCGTCAGCTCGTTGAACAGCCGCAGGTTCTGGAAGGTGCGCGCGATGCCGAGGCGGCAGATGCGGTGCGCGGGCGCGCCGCCGATCGCCTCGCCGCAGAAGCGGATGCTGCCGGCATCGGGCCGCAGCACGCCGGTGAGCATGTTGATCATCGTGCTCTTGCCGGCGCCGTTGGGCCCAATCAGCGCGTGCACGTGGCCGCGCTTGAGCGTGAACGACACGCCCTGCGCCGGCCGCACGCCGCCGAATGACTTGCTCAAGTTCTGCACCACCAGCAGTTCGCCGCTGCCGTGGCGGGCGAAGGTGACGTCCACCGATGGCGCCGAGACCAAGGGCGCCGGCGCGGCCGCCGCCGGCCGCAGCCGCGCGCCGAGGCGCCGCAGCGCGCCGGCCAGCCCCTCGGGCATCACGTACAGCGCGAACAGCAGGATGCTGCCGTAGACGAAATGCTGGGCCGCCGGCCAGCGCGCCAGCGCGGCATCGAGCGCGGTCAGCGTCAGCGCGCCCAGCAACGGGCCGTGGATCGAGTCGACGCCGCCGAACAGCACCAGCAGCAGGATGAAGATCGACAGGTGCAGCGTGATGAAGTCGGAGTTGATGTACTGCGCCTGCAGCGTCACCATGCCGCCGGCCAGGCCGCAGGTCAGCGCGGCAATGCCGAAGGCCAGCACCTTGTAGCCGTAGACGCGCACGCCCACCGAGCCGGCGGCGATCTCGTCGGCCTGCAGCGACAGCAGCGCCCGGCCGACGCGGCCGCGCAGCAGGTTGCGCATCAGGTAGAAGGCCAGCAGCGACAGCGCCAGCCCCAGCCACACCCATGCCCTGACGCTCAGCGGCGTGCCGCCCCAGGTGAGCGGCCGCACGCCGAGCACGCCTTGCGCGCCGCCGAAGACCTCGGTCCACTCGGCCACCAGCTTCTCGACCACGATGCCGAAGGCCAGCGTGACCATCGCCAGATAGGGCCCGCGCACGCGCAGCGCCGGCACCGCGATCAGCGCGCCGCACAGGCCCGCGACGACCACCGCCAGCGCCAGCGCCAGCCAGGCATCGATGCCGGTGTGGGCGGTCAGCAGCGCCGCGGCATAGGCGCCGGCGCCGAACAGCCCGGCCTGGCCCAGCGACTTCTGCCCCGCCCAGCCCACCAGCACCGTCATGCCGGTGCCGCACAGGTAGTACACGCAGACCATGAAGCCGATGCGCAGGTAGAAGTCGTTCGACACCGCTGCGGCGGCGAGCGCGGCCAGCGCAGCGACGGCCGGCGGCAGCAGTGAAGGCAAGAACTTGTTCATACCTTGTCCATCACACGCGTGCCGAACAGGCCACTGGGGCGCACCGCCAGCACCAGGATCACCAGCCCGAAGATGGCGACCTCGCGCCACTCGGCCGCCCACAGGTTGATGTGGGACTCCAGCACGCCGAGCAGGAAGCCGCCGATCACGCAGCCGCGCGGGTTGTCCAGCCCGCCGACGATGGCCGCCGAGAAGCCCTTCAGGCCCACCGCCACGCTCATGAACAGCGAGAGCTGCGTGATCGGCGCCAGCAGGAAGCCCGAGAGCCCCGCCAGCGCCGAGCTGACGACGTAGGCGCCGATCATCATCCGGTTGACGTTGATGCCCATCAGGCCGGCCACCTCGGGCCGGTACGCCACCGCGCGCATCGCCTTGCCGGCCATGGTGTTGCGCATCACGTGGTCGAAGGCCAGCATCACCACGGCGGCCACCGCCAGCGTCAGCAGCTCCTGCGGCAGCATGCCGATGCCGGCGATGCGGATCACGTCGCTGCCCAGCGGCCCGGGCACGACCACCGATTTCGGCCCCCAGATCGCCATGCCGATGCTTTGCAGGATGACGCCGAAACCGAGCGTGCTCATGACCCAGGCCATGCCCGGCCGGCCGGCGAAAGGCCGCACGCCCAGCACGAACAGCAGCCAGCCGAGCAGCCCCATCGCCGCCAGCGCCACCGCCAGCGCGCCCAGCTGCGACGGCAGCGCCGGCTGCGCGCCGCTGAAGGTGGTGGACCGCAGCGGAATGCCCAGGGCGACGAACAGCACCGCCACCCCGATGAAGGCGCCGGCCGACACGAAGTCGCCGTGCGCGAAGTTCAGCGTCTTGGTGGTGGTGAAGGTGATGCTGAAGCCCAGCGCGATCAGCGCATAGGCGCTGCCCACGGTCAGGCCGCTCACCAAGGCCTGGAGGAAGGAGAGGTCCATGTCCGTCGCCGGCGGGTGCCGCTGCTGCAGTCCGGCCGCTTCAGCGGTTCATCTCGGCCGGCGTCAGCGCCTGCGTGACCTTGTCGCTGTACAGGGTGAGCTGGTCGTTGGCCCAGTGCGTCCACTTCGCATCGGCGGCGGTGATGGCTTCGCGCTGGGTCTTGCTGAACGGCTTGTTGTAGGTCTTGAAGACGCCCTGCACCGGCGTTTGCAGGTTCTCCAGCGCCTCGCGGACCTTGGGGCCTTCGGTGGCGTTGGCCTGGCGCATCGCGGCGGCCAGCAGCAGCGTCGAGTCGTAGCCCTGCATCGCGAAGACATAGGCACTGGGCGCGGCCAGCTTGGATTGCAGCCGCTCGTAGAGCTTCTTCTGCGCCGGCGTCTCGGCGGCGATGAAGGGCCGCAGGAAGATCGGCTTGCCGGCCAGCGCCTTGCCGGCGGCGTCGACGAAGGTCACGTTGTCGGCCGCCTGCGAGGACAGGAAGGTGGGGAAGTAGTTGAGCTTCTCCATGCTGCGCAGCAGCAGCCCCATCGGCGTGCCCTGCGCCCAGACGATCACGGTGTCGACGCCGGCCGCCTTCATCTTGCTGAGCTGCGAGGTCATGTCGGTGTCGGTGACGGCGAACTTCTCCATCGCCAGCGGCGTGATGTCGTGGATCTTCACCAGCTCCTTCAGGTCGCGCAGGGCGCCCTCGCCGTAGCCGGTGGTCTCGGTCAGCAGCCCGAGCCTGGTGGTGCCGCTCTTCTTCGCATAGGCCACCAGTCCGGCGGCCTGCGCGCGGTCGTACATCGACAGGCGGAAGAAGTAGTTGTCGACGCCCGGCGCCATCGGCTTGGTGATGTCGCTGGCCTGCGCGTTGGAATGGAACGAGATCACCTGCTTCTCGTTCGGAATGCGCTTCCAGGCCATCGCGTTGCCCGAGTTGGTGGGGCCCAGCACCGCCACCACCTTCTCGTTGTCGATCAGCTCGACCATGTTCTGGATCGACTTGGCCGGCTGCGCCAGGTCGTCGCGCACCACCAGCGTCAGCTTGCGGCCGAGCACGCCGCCGGCGGCGTTGATGTCGTCGATGGCCGCCTCGATGCCGGCCACTGCGGCGCGGCCGCTTTGCGCCGTCGGCGAGGCCGAGAGGTCGCCGTTGTAGGCCAGCTTGATGTCCTGCGCCTGCGCGGCGGCGGCGCCGATCAGCGCCGCGGCGATCGCCGCCTGGCGGATCTTCGATGCGAATGCCATGGTTGTCTCCTTTGGGGGGTCGAATGGGATGGAATGGGAAATCAGGCCGGCCCGCCGTTCGCCGGCCTTCAGGCGCGCGGCGCGGCGCGGGCGGCGAATTCGCCCACTTGCGCCGCTTCGCTGCGCATCCAGCGCACCGCCTGCTGCTGGCGTTCGGGCGACAGCCGGTCGTTGGTGGACAGCAGGCTCATCGCCGCGACCACCGCGCCCTGGTCGTCGTACAGCGGCACGCCGACGCCGCTCAAGCCCGGCACCACGGTGTCGCCGTCGAAAGCATGGCCGTCGCGGCGGTAGGCGCGCAGCTTGGCGCGCACGTCGTGCGCGGTGCTGCCGTAGCGCAGGTAGCGTTCCTCGTTGGCCTCGACGGTGCGCATCTGCTCGCGCGCCGGCAGCGCCGCCAGCAGGCACAGGCTGCCGGCGCCCACGCCCAGCGGCCGGCGGCCGCCCACGTCCAGCGGCAGCTCGCCGGCGGGAAAGTCGCCGTGCACGCTGTGGATGTACAGCGCATCGTCGCCATGCCGCGCCGAAAGGAACACGCTGTCGTGCGTGAGGTCCGACACCCGCTGCACTGCGGCGCTGAAGTGGTTGCGCAGGCGCTGGTCCAGCGTCTCGTGCTCCTGCTGCAGGAAGTCGTGGCCGATGTGGTACAGGCGCGAGAACGGGTCGTAGACCACTGCGCGCTCCGTGCCCAGCGAGCGCAGCAGCCGGTGCGTGGTGGCGAGGTGAAGCTGGGCGCGCGCGGCGATCTCGCTCAGGCGCAGCCCGCGGCCATGCTCGGCGGCCACCACGCGCAGGATCGCGAAGATGCGGCGGATGCCTTGCGAACCGCCGTCGGCGGCATCGGCCTTCTCGGCCTTGCCGGCCCTGCCCTCCGCCCCGGCCACTTCCGGCCGCCGTGCCGCGCCGTTGGCGCGCCGGGTCTTCTGCCGCGCCGCGGCGATCGCGCCCGGGTTCATGGCGCCTTGCGTGCCAGCTCGGCCGGCAGCCGGTAGAAGCGCACCGCGGTGCCGGCGAACAGGTCGGCCTTCTCGCTCTCCGAGCAGCCGGCAGTGATGCGCTTGAAGGTGTTCCACAGCACGCGGTACGAGCAGCCGGCCTTGTCGGGCGGGAAGTTGCTCTCGAACATGCAGCGGCCGGGACCGAAGGCCTCGATGCAGGTCTCGACGTAGGGCTTCCAGGTCTGCGCCAGCTCTTCGGAGGTGGGCGGCACGTCGCGATCGATGAAGTCGAAGCCGCCCAGCCGCATGCCGATGCCGCCGAGCTTGATCACCACGTTGGGCCGCTCGGCCAAAGCGCGGATGGCGCGCGCCCACTCGCGCGTGACCTCGTCCTTGCGCTCGGCATAAGGCCCGGTGCCGGCGCGGCCGCCCAGGTGGTCGATGACGATGCGCGTATCGGGAAAGGCATCGACGAGGTCGATCGCCTGCGGCAGCTGCGGGTGGTAGCACCAGAGGTCGAAGCTCAGGTTCCGTGGCCCGAGCTGCGCGAAGCCTTCGCGGAAGCGCGGGTCCAGCAGCAGGTCTTTCGGCGGCGGCCGGCGCAACGTATTGACGCGCGCGTCGGCGTCCCAGGCCGCCATCTGGCGGATGCCCCGAAAGCGGTCGGGCGCGCGCGCGATGCAGGCGTCCAGCACCTCGCCGGCGCCGGCGCCCTGCGTCAGGTCCACCTTGCCGACGATGCCGGCGCACAGCCGCAGCGGCCCGTGGGCGCCGCTGGCGAACTGTGCCGCCACGCCGTTGATGTACTCGATCTCGCCGACGCAGGCGAAGCGCGGATCGCCGTCGGCGCGATACATGAACGAGCACTCGATGAACACGCTGCCGCGCACGTGATGGCCGCTGCCGTTCAGGTCCTGCAGCACCTCCGGCACGAGGTAGGTGCCGTGGCCGTCCCACAGGTGCAGGTGCGGGTCGACGATGGGGCGCCCGGGGTCGATCACGTCCTCGCTGCGCAGCGCGAGCCATTCGTCGTCGATCCAGTGCTGCGGCGGCATGCCGCGCCTGGGCTTGGTGTCGGTGGTGGCGGGAAGAGTGGTCATGGGGTCATCCGTGTTTGATCATCACGCTCTTGGCTTCGAGGAAGGCGTCCAGCCCCTCGGGCCCCATCTCGGCGCCGATGCCGCTGGCGCGGCGGAACACCGTCGGCAGGTGCTTCAGCGGCGGCTCGTCGCGCGAGCAGTTGATCCACAGCAGCCCGGCGGTGACGCGGCGCGCCACGGCCATCGCGGTGCCGAGGTTCGAGGTCCAGCACGAGCCGACGAGGCCGAACTTCGTCGCATTGGCCAGCTCGATCGCGTGCTCGGCATCGCGGAACGCGGTCACTGCCAGCACGGGGCCGAAGATCTCCTCGGTGGCGATGCGCGCCGTGGGGGGCACGTCGTCGAACACCGTGGGCTCGAAGAAGAAGCCGCGGGCCAGGTCCTCGCGCTGCGGGCGCCGGCCGCCGGCCAGCAGTTTCGCCTCGCCGCGGCCGATCTCCACGTAGTCGGCCACGCGCTGCAACTGCGCCTCGCTGACCAGCGGGCCGCAGGCCGTGTCGTCGGCGAACGGGTCGCCGAGCCGGATCGCCGCCACCTCGCGCAGCAGCAAGCGCATGAACTCGTCCTTCACCGCGTCCTGCACCAGCAGCCGGCTGCCGGCCTGGCACGACTGGCCGGCGAGGCGGAAGATGCCCTTGGCCGCCGCGGCCGCCGCATGCGGCAGCGAAGGCGCGTCGGCAAACACGATGGTGGGCGACTTGCCGCCCAGTTCGAGCTTCACGCGCGTGAGGTGGTCGGCCGCCGCGCGCATCACGGCCTTGCCGGTGACGCTCGACCCGGTGAAGGTCACCAGGTCGACGAGCGCGCTGCCGGCGATCGCCTGGCCGACCACCGCGCCGTTGTCGCGCGCGCTGGTGACCACGTTCAACGCACCCGGCGGCAGCCCGGCTTCCTGCAGGATGGCGGCGAACTCCAGCACCGCGCCGGCCGACTGGTGCGCCGGCTTGATCACCACGGTGCAGCCGGCCGCCAGCCCGGGGCAGGCCTTGTGCGTCAGCGACAGCGGCGCGTTCCACGCGGTGAGCGAGCCGACGACGCCGACCGGCTCCTTGATCACCAGGCCCAGCGCATCGGCGCGCTGGCCGGCCACGGCCTCGTCGCGCCGCGCGACGATCAGCCCGGCGTAGTAGTCCAGCGCCTGCGCGGCGCCGGCCACGGCCTTCAACTGCTCGCTGCGCGGCTGGCCGACCTCGCGCGCCATCGTGTCGGCAATGCGCGGCGCGCGCTCGCGCAGCAGCGCCGCGGCGCGCTGCAGCACGGCCGCGCGCTCGGCCGCCGGCAGCCGCGGCCAGGGGCCGTGGTCGAAGGCCTGCCGCGCCGCGCCGATGGCCCGCGCGGCATCCTCGGGGCCGGAGTCCTGGTAGATGCCGGCCAGCGACTGGTCGAACGGGTTGCGCCGCTCGTAGACCTCGCCAGTGGCCGATGGCAGCCATTCGCCACCGATGAAATTGCGGCGGGCCTCGGTGCTCTCGCGGCTTGAAGATTCGGTTTTCATCGGACGAAAGTCTGTTCGACGGCGATACGCCGGTACAAGCCGTTTCTCTCATTCAGTGAGAGATTTCGGCGCGGGTATTCCCGCTCACACCAGCGACGCCTCGCGCCGGGACGAAGGCGCGGCCGCGGGCGCGGCGTCCAGGCGCTGGGCATCGGCCAGCACCATCTGCGCGCACTTCTCGCCGATCATCATGCAGGGCACGCTGGTGTTGCCCGACACCAGCGTCGGCATGATCGACGCATCGGCCACGCGCAGCCCGGCGATGCCGTGCACGCGCAGGCGCTCGTCGACCACCGCCATCGCGTCGCGGCCCATCCTGCAGGTGCCCACCGGGTGCTGCGTCATCTGGCCGGTCTGGCGCAGGTTGTCGAGGATCTGCTCGTCGCTCTGCACCTGCGGGCCCGGCGCCATCTCCTCGGCGATCAGCCCGGCGATCGGCGGCGCGGCGGCGATCTCGCGCGCGCGCCGCACGGCCAGGACCGCGGTGCGGCGGTCTTCTTCGGTCTGCAGGAAGCGGAAGTCGATCGCCGGCGGCGCGAACGGGTCGGCCGATGCGATGTGGATGCTGCCGGCGCTCTCGGGCCGCTGCAGATGGCTGTAGGCGAAGAAGCCCTCGGTGGCCGAGATCTGCCGCCGGTTGCCCGACTTCACGTCCAGGATGTAGGGGTTGATCACCATCATGAAGTCGGGCCGCGTGAGCTCCGGCCGCGTGCGGCCGAACAGCCGCAGCGAGCCGAAGCCCTGGGCGACGAAGCCGGTTCGGAACAGCGCATAACGCAATACCTGAACAGCAAGCCGCCAGCCGCGCGCCTGGCGCGTCAGCGCGATGCCGGGGCGGTTGAGCCGCCACTTCAGCAGCGCCGCGTAGTGCTCGCGCAGGTTCTCGCCGACGCCGGGCAGCGCGTGCGCGACCGCGATGCCGTGCCGGGCCAGGATCTCCGGGTTGCCGATGCCCGACAGCTCCAGCAGCTTGGGCGAATTGACCGTGCCGCCGCAGACGATGACCTCGCGCGCCGCGTGTGCCTCGTGCATCTGTCCATGCCGGCGGTAGCGCACGCCGGTGCAGCGCTTGCCGTCCAGGATCAGCGACGCGGCCTCGGCGCCCTGCTCGATCCTCAGGTTGGCGCGCTTGCGCGCCGGCTGCAGGTACTGCGTGGCGGTGCTGTGGCGAAAGCCCCGCCAGCCGGTCTGCTGCGACATCGCCACGCCCTCCTGGCTGGCGCCGCTGTAGTCGGCCGTGCGCGGGACGCCGGCGGCGGCGGCCGCGTCCATGTAGAGGTCGAAGAAGGGGCAAGACTTGGTGGCCTCCACCACCTTGACCGGGCCGCTGCGGCCGCGCCAGCGGTCGTCGCCGATCGTCGTGCTCTCGATCTTCTTGTACAGCGGCAGCACCTCGTCGAAGCTCCAGCCGGTGCAGCCCATCGCGGCCCAGCCGTCGTAGTCCTCGCGCTGGCCGCGGTTGTAGACGATGCCGTTGATCGCGCTGCTGCCGCCCAGCACCTTGCCGCGCGGCACGTACAGCGAGCGGCCGCCGTGCGTCTCGTTGGGCTGCGACTGGTAACGCCAGTTCACCGCCGGGTTGTCGATCATGAAGGCCACGCCCATCGGCGGCCTGGTCCAGATGTAGTTGGCGCCCTTCTCGCCCGCTTCCAGGCACAGCACCGTGTACCGGCCGCCTTCGCTCAAGCGCGCGGCAACGATGCCGCCGGCCGAGCCGGAGCCGACGACGATGAAGTCATAGCGGGGGTGCTGCATGTTCGCCTCTCGATTCGACGCGGAAATTTTGAGAGCCGAGCCGTCGCAATGACAGCGATTTCTCTCATCCATCGATAGGAATCGAACCGGACTAACCCTCGATCCGCTCCCACGCGGATCGAGGCCGACGGCATCGGCGGCCGAGTGCGTAAGCCGCGATAACCGCGGAGAAAGAAATTCCGTATTGATCGCCCCGGCCCACGGCCCTAGATTCCGTCGAACCCGAGCACCGACCATCGACGAGAGGACCGCCATGCCGCGCAAGATCATGATCATCAACCCCTGGGGCGCGGACTACATGGACCGGGCGGCGGTCGACGTCGTCTCGCCCTACGTGCATGCGCACACGGAAGTCGCCTGCGTGAGCCTGGGCGCCGAGGCGTCGCCGCTGCCCTGGCCGCTGCCGCAAAGCGCCGAGATCGCGGTGCGCAAGGCCCGCCAGGCCGAGGCCGACGGCTTCGACGCGATCGTGGTCGGCTGCTGCGCCGACCCCTTCCTGCCCCAGTTGCGGCAGGCGGTGACCGTCCCCGTCGTCGGGCTCACCGAATCGTTCTGCATGACGGCGCGCAGCCGCGGCAAGGTGACGGTGATGGTGCGCGGCCTGGCCGACTCGTACCGCCGCCTGATCGTCACGCAGGACAACTGGAAGGCGAACTGGACCGACCGCGTGGCCAGCCACGGCCTGGGCCGCGACGACTTCACGGTGCGCCGCGTGTTCGTGCCCCAGCACCCGGACCCCGAGACGCTGGAGGACCTGACCGCACGCGACCAGCCCCGGCTGCGGCAGCTCACGATAGCCGCGATGCGCGAGTCGCTGCACGAGCAGGGCCTGGAGCAGACGCGGGCCGCGGCCCGCGAGGACGGCGCCCGCGCCGTGTTCTTCGCCTGCGCCTTCTGGAGCCTGCCGATCCACGAGCTGGGCAACACCGCCTATGAGACGTTCGGCACCCGCGTCGTCAATCCGCTGGTCTGCGGCGTCACCTACGCCGAGCAGTTGCTGGTCTCCGGCGGCACGGCGCGCCGTTGAACGACGGCCGGCCGCGCCGGCCTCACTCCACCGGCGGGATGTTGGCGAGCTTGACCCACTCCCGCCACTGCTTGCGGTCGCCCGCGGTCCAGCTCGCCTGCTCGGCCAGCGTGGTCGCCTTGACGACGGCGCCGCTGGCTTCGATCTCGCGCCGCATCGCCGGCTGCGCCAGCGCCTCGCGCAGGTATTGGTTCATGCGCTCCAGCACGGCGACGGGCGTGCCGGCCGGTGCGCTCAAGCCGGCCCAGCCTTCGTAGACGAAGCCGGGCAGCGCCTCGGCTACGGTGTGCACGTCCGGATAGGCCGTAGCGCGCGCGGCGGCGGTGATGCCGATCGGGCGCAGCAGCCCGCCCTTGATCGCGATCGACGCCGACATCGCGTCCATCATCGTGAAGTCGATGACGCCGCCCGCGACGTCGTTCAGCACCGCGGGCGCGGCCTTGTACGGCACGGTGAGGATGTCGACGTGGGCACGGATCTTCAGCAGCTCGCAAGGCACGCGCGACGCCGCGGTGGCGTAGCCGCAGGTCAGCTTGCCGGGCTTCGCCTTGGCCGCCTCCAGCAACTGCGCGACGGTCTGCAAGGCGCTGTCCTTGCGCACCACGGCGAAGTACGGGAACACGCTAAACATGCCGACCTCGACGAAGTCGCGCGCCGGGTCGTAAGGCAGCTTGGCGAACAGCGCCGGGTTGGCCGAATGCGTGGACACGCTGCCGATGAACCAGGTGTAGCCGTCGGGCGGCGCGGTGCGCGCGGCCTCGACGCCGATCACGGCATTGCCGCCGGGCTTGTTCTCGACCACCACGGCCTGCTTGGTCGCGCCGGCGACGTACTGGCCGAGGGCGCGCGCCAGGTAGTCGGTGCTGGACCCCGGCGAGGTGGGCGCGATGATGCGGATCGGCCGCGCGGGCCAGGCCTCGGCCTGGGCGCCGGCCAGCAGCGGCAGCGCCAGGCCTGCGGCCGCCAGCGCGATGCGAAGTTTCGGGTTCATCGGGGTCTCCTCGTCGATGGTGGAACGGGTGGCGCCTGCGCGGGCACGGCGCGGCGCAGAAAGGCCAGCGCGGCGCGCCCGAAGGCGTCGTTGCGATCGCCCGTCACCATGTGGCCGGCGCTGGCGATGTTCAGGTACTCGGCCCGCGGGCAGGCGGTCAGGAATTCGCGCGCGCCGTCTTCGCTGACCACGTCGGACCGGCCGCCGCGCACCAGCAGCGTCGGCAGCGCCAGGCGGCGCGCGGCTTCGACGCGGCGCTCGTCGCTCTCGCGCGGGCGCGCGGTCAGCCGCGGGTCCCAGTGCCAGCGGTAGCGGCCATCGGTCCCCTGCCGCAGGTTCTTGGCCAGGCCTTGCAGCCGCTGCGGCGTCAACGGCCGCGGGCGGTAGGCGTCGATCGCGGCGGCCGCTTCTTCCAGCGAGCCGAAGCCGTCGCTGGTGGTGCTCATGAACGAGCGCACCCTGGCCACGCCGTCGCGCTCGGTGCGCGGCGCGATGTCGACCAGGATCAGCGCGCTGGCGTCGATGCCGCCTTCGCCGACGCCGACCAGGCTGGTCGCGCCGCCCATCGACGCGCCGACCAGCGCCGGCCGCCGCGCGAGCGTGGCGATCACGCAGCGCAGGTCGCGGATCATCGCGTCGCGCGAGTAGTCGCCGTCGGCGGCCCAGTCGGAGTCGCCATGGCCGCGCGCGTCGAACGCGGCCGCGCGGTAGCCGGCGTCGGCCAGCAACTGCCCGGTGGCGCGCCAGGCATGCCGCGTCTGCCCCACGCCGTGCAGCAGCAGCACCAGCGGCGCGCCGAGGTCGCCCCAGGCGTCGCCGGCCAGCCGCAGGCCGTCGCCGCCGGGCCAGCGGTGCATCGGCGCCGGCGTGCCGGGCAAAGGCGTGCCTGCGGACATCGGACAGGCGCTCAACGGCCTGCGCGGGCTTTGGCCACCTGCGCGCGGCGAGCCGGCGCATAGGCTTCCTGGCCGAGCGCCCGGTACAGCGCCAGCGTGACGTCGTGGTGCTCGGCCAGCCCCGTGCGCTGCAGCAGCGCGATCGGCCCTTCCGGATACCCCAGCCCCAGCCGCAGCGTCTTGTCCAGGTCCTCCGCACTGGCCAGCCGCTCGTCCAGCCGCCGCAGCGCCGCGTTCAGGTACGGCCGGATCAGCCGGTCCACGATGCGGCCGGGGAAGTCGCCGCAGACCGCCACCTTCAGCCCCGCGGCTTCGAAGGCTGCTTTTGCGGCTGCCAGGGCCTGCTCGCTCGTGCGCGGCTGGCGCACCAGCTCGACCAGCGCCGTCGGCTCGCCCCTGCCGAGCTTGAAGCGCGCGAAGCCCAGCACGTTGGAGCCCTCCAGCCCTTGCTGTTCCCCGGTGTGCACGCCCAGGCATTCAGGGCCCAGCTCGATCGCCACGAACGGGACGCCGCCCAGGTCCCCCGCTTCTGCAAAAGCCGCGCCGCTCTCGTCGCCGACGAAGACGCGCGCCGCGCCTTCCGGGTCGGCCTTCTCGATGAAGGGGTGCGGCTGCGGGAACGACCGGCTGCTGCCGGCGTGGACGATGCGGTAGCTGCTCATGGTCTTCAGGCTCCGAACATCTTGCTGTCGGCGTAGGCGTGGAAGCCGCGCCCGCTCTTCTTGCCCAGGTGCCCCGCGGCAATCATCCGCTTGACCAGCGGCGGGCAGGCCGCGCGCGGCTCGTGCGTCACGCCGTGCATCGCCTCGCACAAGAGCTTTTGCGTGTCCATGCCGACGAGGTCCAGCAGCTCCAGCGGCCCCATCGCATAGCCCATCGCGGTCTTGATCGCGAGGTCGATGTCCGCCGGCTCGGCCACGCCTTGCTCGACCAGCCGGATCGCGTCGTTGTTGAACGGGATCAGGAAGTAGTTCAGCACGAAGCCGGGCGTGTCCTGCGTCTTCACCGGCTGCTGGCCCAGCGCCTCGCACAAGGCCCAAGCCTTGCCGAAGGTCTCGGCGCTGGTGTTGAGCCCCGGCGACATTTCGACCAGCTTCATCAACTGCGCCGGCAGGCAGAAGTGCATGCCGACGAAGCGGTCGGCTCTTCCCGAGCCGCCGGCGATCTCGGTGATGCTGAGGGTCGACGTGTTGCTGGCGAAGATCGCGTGCGGCGCGCAGATCTTGTCGAGCTTGCCGAACAGCTCGTGCTTGACGGCCAGGCTCTCGAACACGGCCTCGATCACGAGGTCGCAGTCGGCCAGGTCTTCGAGCTTCGTCGTGCTGTGCCACTGGCCCATGATCTGTTCGAGCTGCTCGGGCTTGAGCTTGCCGCGCTCGACGCTCTTGCGCAAAAACCCTTCGGTCTGCCCGCGCGCGCGCTCCAGCGTCTGGTGGTTCAGGTCGAACACCCGGGTCTTGAAGCCGGCCCTGGCGCAGACGATGGCGATGCCCGCGCCCATGGTGCCGGCACCGGCGATGCCAATGGTCTTGATGTCGTTCATGGGGTTCCTCAGCGCTGCAGGAAGCTGCGCCCGATCAGTTGGCGGTGGACCTGGTTGGTGCCTTCCCAGATCTGGGTGATCTTGGCGTCGCGCATGAGCCGTTCGACGCGGTAATCCTTGCAGTAGCCGTAGCCGCCCAGCAGCTGCACCGCGTCGGTGGTGATGCGCATGGCGAGGTCGCTGGCCCTCATCTTCAGCAGCGAGGCCTCGATGCCGAAGTCGCTGTCGCCGCCGTCGACCAGGGTGGCGACGTGCCACAGCCAGTTCTCGACCAGCGCGAGTTCGCTCGCCAGGTCGGCCAGCAGGAACTGGATGCCCTGGAACTCGATGATCTTGCGGCCCGACTGCTTGCGCTCGTTGATGTAGGCCACCGCGTCTTCGAAGGCGGCGCGCGCGATGCCCAGCGCGTGCGCGGCGACGCTGGGGCGGGACTTGTTCAGCGACGCGAACAGGATCTTCAGGCCGTCGCCGGGCTTGCCCAGCAGGTTGGCGCGCGGCACGCGGCAGCCGTCGAAGGCCAGCGCGGCGGTGCTGGACGCGCGCGTGCCCATCTTGTCTTCCAGCCGCACGACCGACAGCCCCGGCGTGCCCTTCTCCAGCACCAGCACCGAGATCGCATCCTTGGCGCCGGCGATGCCGTCCCACTTGCCGAACAGCAGGTACAGGTCGGCCACGTCGCCGTTGGTGATGAAGGTCTTGCCGCCGGTGACGACGATGTGCTCGCCCTCCTCGCGGAAGCTGGTGCGCATGCCGGTGGCGTCCGATCCCGCGCCGGGCTCGGTGATCGCCAGCGCGGCCAGGCCGCCCTGGGCGATGCGGGGCAGCAGGCGCTGCTTCTGTTCCTCGCTGCCCCAGTCGATCAGCGGCTTCATCGCGTGGTAGTTGGTCGCCCAGACGATGCCGGTGGCGGCGCAGGCCTTGCTGACTTCGCGCACGCAGGCCAGGTAGGCGGTGTACGACAGCGGCGCGCCGCCGTAGGCCTCGGGCACGAACATCGCGTTCAGGCCCAGCTCGTTGATCGCGCGCACGTTGTCCCAGGGGAACTCGGCCGCGCGGTCGTGGTGCTCGGCGCGGGGGGCGATCTGCTCGCGGCACAGCGCCTGCACGCTGTCCAGCAGCTGGCGTTCTTCGTCGTTCAGCGCGATGCGCTGGTCCAGGCGTTGCAGCAGCTTCATCAGTGCGCGATGCCTTGGGCACCGTCCAGGTAGATGGTCTCGCCGCTGAGGAAGCCGCAGCCCGAGGCGAACAGCGCCGCGACGAAGGCGCCCACTTCGGCCGCGGTGCCGGGGCGGCGGCCGGGGATGCGCTTGTCCAAGTAGGCGCGCAGCGGGCCGCCCGGCGCCATCGACTCGGCGTTCAAGTCGGTCTCGATGTAGCCGGGGGCGACGTCGATCACGCGGATGCCGTCGCCCGCCCATTCGACGGCCAGGCAGCGCGTGATGGCGCCCACCGCGGCCTTGCTGGCGCAATAGGCCAGGTTGCGCTTGACGCCCAGCTTGTCGAAGAACGAGCCGATGTTGACGATCAGCCCGCCGCCGGCCGCGAGCTGCGGGTACGCGGCCTGGCAGGCGGCCAGCACCGAGGTGGCGTTGGTGTCCATCACCTGCTGCCACTGCGACAGCGCGAAGCTGGCCGAGGGGCCGTCCAGGTGCACGCCGGCGTTGTTGACGAGGCCGGCGGTGCGCCAGCCGTCTGCGGCCAGGCGCTGGAAGACGGCGCGCAGCTGCGCCGGGTCGGTGACGTCGGCCTGCAGTGCGATGCACTGCGCGGCCGGCGCGTCCGCCGGCAGCGCGCCGGAGCGCGAGACGCAGGCCACGGGGCGGCCGGCGGCGGTCAGCGCGCGCACGATGGCCGCACCGATGCCCCGGCTGGCGCCGGTGACGACGATGCACTCACGCGCGGCGCGCTCACTCATCGCGGAACTCCGGCCGGCGCTTGTCGACGAAGGCCTGCATGCCTTCCTCGGCGTCGCGCGTGCGGTAGGCCAGCGTCGAGAGGTCGGCCTCCATGCGCAGGCCTTCGTGCAGCGGCAGGTCCTGCGCGCGCTGCACGGCTTCGCGCGCGAACTGCAAGGCGCGCAGGCCGTGGCTGCTGAACTCGCGGGCGTAGGCCTTGGCCGCCGCCAGGCCCGGCGCCTGCACGATGCGGTTGACGAGGCCGATGGCCAGCGCCTCTTCGGCGGCGACGGTGCGGCCGGTCATCACCAGCTCCAGCGCGCGGCCGGCGCCGATGAGTCGCGGCAGACGCTGCGTGCCGCCGTAGCCGGGGATCAGGCCGAGCTTCACTTCGGGCAGCCCGAACTTGGCGTTGGGCAAAGCGAGGCGCAGTGTGCAGGCCAGCGCCAGCTCGCAGCCGCCGCCGAAGGCGTAGCCGTTGACCAGCGCGATCGAGGGAATCGGCAGCCGGTCCAGCAGCGCGAACACCGCCTGACCGAGCTCGGCGCCTTCGCGCTGCGCGGCCAGGCCGCGCGACTGCAGCTCCTTGATGTCGGCGCCGGCGCAGAAGGCCTTGTCGCCCTCGCCGGTGACGATCAGCGCGCGCGCGCCGGATTTGCCCGCCTCGAGGATGCACTCGCCGATGCGCCCGATCAGCTCGAAGCTCAGCGCGTTGAGCGCCTGCGGCCGCCGCAGCGTCAGGACCGCGAATTCTTCGTCGTGCGTCAGTTCGATCATGGCGCGGGCGCGCGGTAGCGCACCGGTTCGGGTTGCAGGCGGCCGCTGGCCACCCACTGCACGAGCTCGCGCTTCAACACCTTGCCGCTGGCGGTGAGCGGGAACTCGGGCATCACGGCCAGGTACTCGGGCATGTCGAACTTCGACAGGCCTTCGCGCGCCAGGTGCTGCAGCAGCTCGTCGGGCGTGGGCGCCGCGCCATCGCAGATCAGCGCCAGGCAGACCTTCTCGCCCAGGCGCTCATCGGGGACGCCGAAGGCGGCGGCCTTCTTGACCGCGCGGTGACGGTAGGCGTATTCCTCGATGTGCGCCGGATGGATGTTGTGGCCGCCGCGGATGATCAAGTCCTTCTTGCGGCCAACGATGCGCAGGTTGCCCGCGGCGTCGAACTGCCCGAGGTCGCCGCTCATGAACCAGCCGCTGCGGTTGAACGAGCGCTCGGTGGCCGACTGGTTGTTGAAATACCCCAGCATCAGCACGCCGCCGCGGCCGCCGATCTCGCCCACCTCTCCCGGCTGGGCTTCCAGGTCGGGGTTCTCGGGGTTCCACAGCCGGATCTCGTAGCCGGCACAGGCCTTGCCGCAGGTGCCGGTGATCACGTCCACCGCGTCACCGGGCCGCGTGTACTGGTGCGAGCCGTTCTCGGTCATGCCGTAGACGTTCTGCGGCGTCGCGCCCAGGTCCAGCAGCCGCTGCGCGATGTCGGTCGGGATCGGCGCGCCGGCCATGTAGAACACCTTGACGGCGCCCAAGGGACTGGGCCCGGCGCGGCCGCGGCGGTCCAGGTCGGCCAGCACGTCCATCGCGTGCGTGGGCACGCCCATCACGTAGGTGGCGCCGGTCTCCACGATCCAGTCCAGCGCCGGCTTGCCGGCCTGCGGGTTGAAGACGACCAGCTCGCAGCCCGAGAGCAGCGACTGCTCCAGCGCCACGGTGCCGATGTGGTGGCTCATCGGGCTCAGGCTCAGCAGCGTCGCACAGCTGTCCAGGCCCCAGTCGGCCACCAGCGCGCGGCCGTTGGCCAGCAGCGTGTTGTCGCTGTGCATCACACCCTTGGGCGTGCCAGTCGTGCCGCTGGTGAACGCGAGGTAGACCACCTGGTCGGGGTGCGTGCTGGCCGGCGGCAGCGTGGGCGGCAAAGGCCCTTCGGGCGCCGGCATCGGCCGGGTGCCGTCGGGCCGCGCAGCGGACGGCGCACGCAAGGGCGTCAGCGCGTACAGGCGCTTGATGGGCTCCAGGCCCGCGGCGAGCGCGAACACGTCGGCCTTCGCAGCATCGGCACCCCAGCCCGGCTGCGCGAACAGCGCGCGGCATTCGATGCGCGACAGCAGCGTACCGATCTCCGCCACCGTGTAGTTCTGGTGCAGCGAGGGGTTGCACACATAGCCGTTGCGCGAACAGGCCAGCATGATGACCACCATCTCCAGCCGATTCGGCAGCCAGGCCGCCACGCGGTCGCCGGGACGCAGCCCGGCTTCGTGCAGGTCGGCCGCGACGGCGTCGGCCCAGGCCACCAGTTCGCGCCAGGCGAGGCGGCGGGCGTTGTCGCGCAGCGCAGGTGCGTCGCCGCGCTCGGCGGCGTGGCGGCGCGCCAGCGAGTACAGGGTGTCGGTCTGCCACACGCCGGCGCGGTAGTGCGCCCGTGCCGCGGCCGGATCGTGCAGCGTCAAAAGGTGCGACATCGCGTGTCCCCTGGGACTGCCGCTCTCAGTGCCCGAACGCGCTGCTGTCGGGCTTGCGCTTCTCGGCCATCGAGGCGGCCAGCTCCTCGTGCTCCTTGGTGTCGAGGTAGCCGCGCAGCAGCAGGTCGTGCGCCATGCGCGACAGCCCGCTCACGCCGCCGTGCCGCGCGTTGAACGAAGCCTTGATCGACGCCAGCGCGAAGGCGCCGCGGTCGGCGATCTCCAGCGCCAGCTTCCTCGTGAAGTCCTTCAGCTCCGCGTCGGGCACCACGTGGTTGACCAGGCCCCACTCCTGCGCCTCGCGCGCGGTCAGCTTGGGGTTGCGGTACCACATCTCCTTCGCGCGCTTCTTGCCGATCAGGTCTTCGAGGTACCAGGTGCCGTAGCCGCCGTCGAAGCTGCCCATCATCGGGCCCACCTGGCGGAAGACGGCGCTTTCCTTGGCCACCGTGATGTCGCACACCACCTGCAGCACGTTGCCGCCGCCCACCGCGAAGCCGTTGACCATCGCGATCACCGGCTTTTGCAGCTTGTCGATCGCCTCGTACATCTCCAGCGTCGGCAGCACGCCGGCGTACAGCAGCGTGTCTTCCATCCCTTCCTTGCGGCCGCCGATGCAGAAGAACTTGTCGCCGGCGCCGGTGAGGATGATCACGCGCGTGCGCGTCTCGCGCCGGATCGCGTTGATGCAGTCGCGGATCTCGTGGCACATCGCCGGCGTGAACATGTTGCCGTCGTGCGGCCGGTTCAGCGTGATCGTGCCGATGGGGCCGTCTTCGGCGTAGGTGATCTCTTCGTAGGCCATCGCTTCAGGCCTTGGGGCGGCGGCGGTAGAGGAACGTGGTGCGCATTTCCTGCGCCACGCTGCCGTCCTGCTTGATCACCTCGCGCTGCACGACGACCACCCCGCGGTCGGGCTTGCTGGTCTCCTTCTTCTCGACCACGCGCACGCGGGCGCGGATGGTGTCGCCGTGCTTGACGGGCGCCAGCATCTTCCAGGCGTCGTTCTGCAGCAGCGCGATCAGCGTGCCGTCGTTGATGCCGCTGGCGTATTGCAGCCCGGCCATCACGGCGTATACCAGCGGCCCGTGGGCGATGGGCTCGCCGAAGGGCGTGGTCTTGCAGTATTCGAAGTTGGTATGGACCTCGTTGAAGTCGCCCGACAGGCAGGCGAAGTTCACGATGTCGGTCAGCGTGATGGTGCGCGCCGGGCTGATGAATTCCTGGCCGACTTCGAAGTCCTCGAAGTAGCGGCCGCGGGGCGTGGTGGCGATGCTCATGGCGTCATGTCCTGAATGGCGAGGCCTCAGCCCCGGTCGTTGGCGAGGATCACGGTGCAGTGCGACGACAGGATGCCGCCCTCGTTGTGCACCAGGGCCACCTCGGCGCCGTCCACCTGACGTGCGCCCAGGCCGCCGCGGAGCTGGCGCACCGCTTCGACGATGCCGAACAGCCCGCCGGCCGCGCCGGCATGCGCGTGCGACAGCATGCCGCCGTGCGTGTTGATCGGCAGCTCGCCGCCGATGCGCGCACGCCCTTCGGCGAAGAAAGCGCCGCCTTCGCCGGGCTTGACGAAGCCCAGCTCTTCCAGCTCGATGATGGGCACGATCGTGAAGCAGTCGTACAGCTCGGCGAAGTCGACGTCGCGCGGGCCCAGGCCGGCCATCTCGTAGGCGATGCGGCCCGACTCGGTGGCGCCGAACTCGGTCAGGCTGGGCGCGCACATCAGGTGCTCGTGCGTGTGGTATTCGCCGATGCCCTGCAGGTAGACAGGCTTGCCCTTGAGGTCACGCGCGCGCTCGGCGCTGGTGACGATGAAGGCGCCGCCGGCATCCGAGATCAGGCAGCAGTCCAGCATGCCCAGCGGATCGGCGATCGGCTTGGCGGCCAGCACCTCCTCCAGCGTCAAGCCCTTCTTCATGTGGGCGTTGGGGTGCAGCAGCGCATGTTGGCGCGTCTGCACCGCCACGTGGGCGAGCTGCTCGCGCGTGGTGCCGTGCACGTGCATGTGGCGCTGCGCGATCATCGCGTAGTAGCCGGGGATCGAGCCGCCGTAGGGCTGCTCGAAGTACGGGTGGCCCACCGCCAGCAGCGTGGCCAGTGCGGCGTCGCGCGACTGGCCGGTCGCGCGGTTCTCGCCCGCGCATACGATGATGGTCTCGGCCTGGCCGGCGACGATGGCCTCGGCCGCGTGCTTGAGCATCACCGCCGGGCTGCCGCCGCCGACCACCATCGAGGCGTTGAAGTGCGGCTTCAGCCCCAGGTACTCGCACAGCACCGAGCCCAGCATGAAATAGGGTTCGGTGAACGAATAGGCGGTCAGCAGGCCGTCGATGTCGGAGACCTTCAGCCCGGCGTCGTCGAGCGCCCGCCGGGCGGCCTGCGCATTCAGGCCCAGGCCCGATAGGTGCGGCACGCGGCCGATCTCGGATTCGCCGACGCCGACGATCGCGACCTTGTTCTTCAGCGATGCGGGCGCCTTCATGCCTGGCCCCCGGTGCGCCGGAACTGCGGCAGCAGCGCGCCGTCGCCGCGGTCCTCGAAGGTCAGCGCCACCGTGTCGCCGATGGCCACGGAGAGCGCATCGTCGCCGAGGATGTTGGCCATCATGCGCGGGCCTTCGTCCAGCTCGACCAGCGCCACGACGTAGGGCACGCGCGACGCGAACGCCGGATCCGACGCGCGGCGGATGATGCTGAAGCTGTGCACGCGGCCGCCGCCCTTGGCGTCGACCCACTCCAGGTCCTCGGACCAGCAGTGCGGGCACAGATGGCGCGGCATGAAGTGCAGCTCGCCGCAGGCCTTGCAGCGGCGGATGACGAGCCGGCGCTCGCGCGCGGCGTTCCAGTAGGGCCGCGAATCGGCGTTGGCCACGGGCTGCGGCAATGCGGGTTGCACGGATGCTCTCCTTGTCTCGGTCACGATTCGATGTATTGGCGCGTGCGGATCATTCGCGTCGAGTCGTAGCTCAGCACCGCCTCGCCGCGGCCGTTGACCACCTCGTGGCTGGTGATGACGACGCCGCGGTCGGGCTTCGACGTCGCGCGCTTGGACTTCAGGCGCACGCGCACCGTGATCGCGTCGCCGGCGAACACGGGCTTCAGGAACTTCGGCGTCAGCTCCATCAGGAAGATGCCGCGGCGGCGCGTGAGCCCGGCCTGCAGCACCGCGCCTTCGGCCAGGCACAGCACGTGCAGACCCGGCGCCATGCGCGCGCCGTAGTCCTTGGAGCTCTCGACGTAGGCGCGGTCGGTGAAGGTCGGCGTGTGGAAGCGGTGCAGCTCCACGAACCGCGCGATGCCTTCGTCGGTGACCGCGACGGCTGCGGACTCATGGCGCCAGTCCGGCGCGTAGTCCTCGAAGTACAGGCCTTCCTCCATCGCGGCCTCCGCTCAGTACGAACGCGGCAGGCCCAGCACGTGCTGGCTGACGTAGTTCAGCACCATGTTGGGCGAGATCGGCGCGATCTGGAACACGCGCGTGTCGCGGAAGCGGCGCTCGATGTGGTACTCGCGCGCCAGGCCGAAGCCGCCGTGCGTCTGCATGCAGACGTTGGCCAGCTCCCACGACGCATCGGAGGCCAGCATCTTGGCGATGTTGGCGTCGCCGCCGCAGGGCTCGCGGCGGTCGAACTTCTCGGCCGCCTTCCAGCGCAGCGCGTCGGCCGCTTCCAGGTGGGCATAGCCCAGCGCGATCGGGAACTGCACGCCCTGGTTGGCGCCGATCGGCTTGCCGAACAGCACGCGCTCCTTGGCGTAGTTGACTGCCTTCTCGACGAACCAGCGCCCGTCGCCGATGGCTTCCGAGGCGATGATGATGCGCTCGGCGTTCAGCCCGTCGAGCAGGTACTTGAAGCCCTTGCCTTCCTCGCCGATCAGCGAGGTCTCGGGCACGCGCATGTCGTCGTAGAAGACTTCGTAGGTGTGATGGTTGAACATCACGTCGATCTTGCGGCTGCTGTACTGCTTGGGATCGACCTTGCGCTTGTCGACCAGGAAGGCCGAGATGCCCTGGTGCGGCTTGGCCGGGTCCTTGGGCGGGCTGGTGCGCGCGAACACCATGAAGGCATCGGTGTAGTCGAAGCGCGAGGTCCAGAGCTTCTGGCCCTTGATGACCCACTCGTTGCCGTCCTTCGTGGCCTTGGTCTGCAGCTTGGCGGTGTCGGTGCCGGCGTTGGGCTCGGTCAGCGAGAACGACTGCAGCCGCACGCGGCCGGCGCAGACCTCTTCGAGGATCTTGCGCTTCTGCTCGTCGGTGCCGTGGCGGGCCAGGATGCCCATCATGAACATCTGGCCGTGGATCATCGAGCCGACGCCGCCGGAACGGTGCATCTCCTCGACGATCACGCAGGCCTCGCGCAGGCCCAGGCCCATGCCGCCGTACTGCTCGGGAATCATCACCGTGTGCAGCTTGGCGTCCATCAGCGCCTTGATGTAGTCGTGCGGGAAACCCTCTTCCTTGTCGAGCTTGCCGAAGTACTCGTCGCCGAAGCGGCTGGTCACCGCCTGCGTGGCCTGCAAGACATCGGCGAGCGAGACGCGGCCGTCGTCGCCGGCTGACGGGGAATTTGAGCTGTCGTTCATAAGGCGTTCCATGGGTTCAATGCAGCGCGGATTCGCGCCGGTTCTGGCGGTCTTGACCGCGGGTGCCGAAAGCGCCGGCGCTTTCGAGGCGGGCGATGTCCTGCGCGGCCAGGCCGAGTTCGGCGGCCAGCACCTCGTCGCGGTGCTGCCCGAGCAGCGGCACGAGGTCGCTGCCCGGCGCCGCCTCGAAGCGCGTCGGGTCGACCGGCAACTGCATCGTCCCGCCGATGCCGTCGTGCACCGTGCGCAGCGAGCCGCGCCCTTGCAGGTACTCGTCGGACACGATGTCGGCCATGCCCAGGATGCTGGCCACCGGCACGTCCACCGCGTTGAGCTTGTCGACGATCTCGGCGCGCGTGTGGGCGCGGGTGAAGGCCTCGGTGATCTGGTGCACCTCCTGCTGGCGCTTGGCGCGCTCGACGTAGCGTTCGTAGCGCGGGTCGCTGCCCAGTTCGGGCCGGCCCATCGCCTCGCACAGGCGCTTCCAGAAATCGTCGCGGTTGACGCCGAGGTTGACGTGGCCGTCGGACGCCGGGAACGCGCCGTAGGGCACGCCGTGGAAGTTGTTGGAGCCGGCGAAGGCGCGCAGCTCCTGGCTGGCCGACTGCTCGCGCGCCAGCGCCACGCAGACCATCGGCATCGTGCATTCGACCATGCTCAGGTCCAGCACGCGGCCCTGGCCGTGGCGCTGCTGGTTGCGCAGCGCCAGCAGGATGGCCGCATGCGCCGACATGCCGGCCAGGATGTCGCCCATCGCAAAGCCGCACCACACCGGGTTGCCGTCGTGGTCGCGCGTCAGGCCGGTGGTGCCCGACAGCGCCTCGGCCACCATCGCCAGCCCCGCGCGCTCGGTGAAGGCGCCGGCGTTCTTCAGGCCGAAGCCCGAGATGCAGGCGACGATGAGGCGCGGATAACGCGCCAGCAGATCGTCCGGATACAGGCCCAGGCGCTTGAGCGCGCCGCCGCGCATGTTGGTCACCACCACGTCGGCCGACTCGAGCAGCCCGTGCAGCAACTGCAGGCCTTCGGGGTTCTTGAGGTCGATGGCGACGCTCTTCTTGCCGCGGTTGAGCGCGCCGAAGTAGCCGGAGATCGTTCCCTGCGGCGAATGGCGCATCGGCTCGCGATGCCGCGTCAGCTCGCCCTCGGGCGGCTCGACCTTGATGACGGTGGCGCCCTCCTCGGCGAGCAGCTGGCCGCAGTAGGGTCCCGCGATCAGGTGCGACAGTTCGATGACCTTGACGCCTTCGAGAGGCGGCGGCAATGCGGGCTTGCTGGACATTCGGCGGCTTTCGCTGGGATCCTCGTTGCGGACGAGTGTCGAATCCGGGCGTGGGGATGTCGAGTTGCTTTTGCTGCGGGCCACGGTAAGCTGGCCTGACGCATCAGCGGCCGCGGGCGCGCCGATCCCACGAAAAAGCCCCGCGCGGGCAGCACCCGGCGGGGCTCATGGCGATGGCGCGAGACGCGCCCGGAAACGAAAGCGCAGGCGTCAGCCCGGCGGCGCCTCGCAGAGTGCATCGACCAGCAGCACCGCGCTGTCGAGCTGCTCGACGGACCACAGCAGGCCCAGCGTCCGGCTTGCCGCGGCAGCATCGCCCCAGGGCCCGTAGAGGCTCATGAACTTCTCGCTGACCTCGGCATCGCTGAGCGGGTTGCAGGCATTGCCCCGGGGATCGGCCTGCAGGTGGGTCTGCATGCCGCCGTCGCGCAGGCGCAGCGTGACGCGCGCCTGCGCATGGGCCGGGAATGCCTGCGTCAGCTCGGCGGAGCCGGCAACGCGCACCAGGTCCATCACGCGCCGGGTGTCGGGGTCGCGCAGCCGTTCGGGCGCGTAGTCGGCCGAGCGCAGGCGCCCGTGGAGCAGCGCCACGGCGACGGTGTAGGGCAGGCTGTGGTCCGCCGTCTCGCGATTGGTGGGTGCCCAGCGCGCGGGATCGCTGCCCATCGCGCGGACGGCGGCGTCGTAGGTCTCGACCTCGATCGACGCCACGTCCTCCAGGCGCGCCTGGCCGCGCAGCGCGAGCGCCGCATCCACCGCCGCCTGCCCGTGGTAGCACACCGGATGGAACTTGAGATGCGTGGCGACGATCAGCGGCATCGCGGCGGCGCCCACGCGCCAGTCGAGCTCGCCCACGACGTCGCGCAGCCCGCCCTTGCCTTCCACCACCGCCGTCGGGCCCGTGACGCCCTCGGCCGCCAGCAGCGCGGCGAACAGGCCGTTGCGCGCGCCGTTGGGCCCGGCGCAGCCTTTCCAGTCGGAGAGCTCGCCGATGCGCGCGTTGTACAGGTTCAGGTTGGCGGCCAGCGCCAGCGACAAGGCCTCGCCGGTGCGCGCGGCGTCGAGCCCGAGCAGCCGCGCCGCACCGGCGGCCGCGCCCACCGCGGCGCAGGTGGCCTGGTCGATGCCGCGTGCGGCCAGCGGCGCCGCCTCGCACAGGCTGCAGTAGACCTCGTAGGCCGCGACGATGGCCGTGACCAGCTCGCGGCCGCTGTGCCGGTGCGCCTCGGCCAGTGCGACCAGCGCGCCGATCATGTCGCTCGGGTGGCCGTTGCTGCGGCCCAGCCAGGTGTCGCTGCAGTCCAGGTAGCGCAGCATCGTGCCGTTGGCCAGCGCGGCCATCTCGGCCGACGTGCGCTCGCCGCTGCCCCACAGGCGCGCGCCGGGCGCGCCGCCGTAGCGGCGGGCCAGGCCGCGCATCGCCTCGCAGAACGGCTCCTGCGATGCGGCGGCCGCGCAGGCCACGCTGTCGATGATGCGCCGGCGGCATTCGTGCACCGCCTCGGGCGGCAGCCGCTCGAACGACAGCGCGCTGACGTAACGAGCGATGCGGTCGGTCGTCGCGTCCATGCTCAGGCCAGCACGCGCAGCAGCTCGGTGGCGTCGTCCAGCGTCTCGAACTCGCGCACCATCTCCTGCGCCCGGCGGATGCCCTGCGCCGTGGGCGCCTGGGCCGCCAGCGCCGCGCTGTCGCGGAACTTGTCGTTCAGGTAGTCCCAGCTCATCGGGCATTCGGCGTCGCCCGGCACGTTGTCGCCCAGGCGCGAGAGCGTGCGGCCGTCGCGGGTGACGATGTCGAGCCGGCCCTTGGGCAGCGTCGTCTTCCAGTCGTGGCTGTCGTCGACCACCGGCACCACCTTCTGCGCCGCGGCGATCACGGCCGGGTCGGCCAGCGCGTCGCCGAAGAAGTCGGAGACCTTCACTTGCCCCTTGGTCGCGGCCACGGCCACGCAGAAGGGGATGCTGAACTTGGCATCCGCCGGCGTGGCGGGGCGGCGGCGGCTCTCGATGGGTTCGCAAAGCTGCTTCTGGAAGTCGCCGACGTTGACGCGGATCTGCTCGATGTCGGCGATGCCCAGGCCGTGCTCCTGCATCAGCGACAGCGTCGCGTGGATGAAGCCGTGCGAGGCGCCGCACGAGGGCCAGGGCTTGTAGAGGATGGAGCCGCCGTCGTAGTCGGTGCCCAGGCCGGCGAGCATCTTCTGGCGGTCGTATTCGCCGCGGAAATAGACGTTGAAGAAGCCGGCCTTGCCTTCGAACATGCTCTTGACGCCGCTGACGCCCTTTTGCGCCAGCAGCGCGGCCAGCACCGCGCCCTTGGTCGTGAAGCCGGCGTACATGCCGCGCAAGTCGCTGCCCACGCCGTAGGCCAGCTCCATCGTGCCGCAGCATTGCATGCCGGCGATGCCGATGGCGCTGACGATCTGCTCGGTGTCGAGCTTGAGCACGCGGGCCGCGCTGGCCGCCGCGGAATAGACGCCGATCACCGTCGTCAGGTGCCAGTCCTGCCGGTTGGCGACGTTGCGCCGGATGCGCAGGAACATGTCGTGGCCGGCGGCCACCGCGGCGATCAGCTCGCGGCCCGAGACGCCGCCGGCACGCTCGGCCAGCGCGAAGACGGCGGGCACGATCGAGCTGCTGGGGTGGTGCCCTTCGGGGGCGTGGTCGTCGAAGTCCAGGCAATGCGCCATCGCGCCGTTGTGGAACGCGGCCCACAGCGCCGGCGCGCGGCCGCCGAAGCCCAGCAGCGTGCTCTCGGGCGCGCCGCCGGCCTCCTTGACCAGCGCGTTGACGCCGCGCACCGCGGGCTCCACGCCGGTGGCGGCCAGGATCACGCCCAGCGTGTCGAGGATGCTCTTCTTGGCGCCCTCGACGGCCGCGGGCGGCAGGTCGTCGTAGCGGGTGTTGGCGACGAAGGCGGCGAAGTCGCGGGACAGGTCGGCGGTGGTGGTGGTCATGAAAGGTCCGATCGGAGGAGGCTGGCCGGCAGTGTCGGAGGCGCCGCGGGGCGGTGTCGAGTCGGATTTTGTTGACCCGGCGTAAGCGCGGCTGACGCTGGCGGCGAACAAAGCCGACTGGACGCTGGAGCAGCCCGGTCCCAGACTTCGCCGACCCTTGCACAGACCCCCGCCCTGCCCATGGACCTTGCCGAACTGCTCGCCAACCACGCCGTCCGCCGCCCTTACGGCGAGCTGCGCGCCGAAACCGTCGACGCCACCGTCGACGGCCTGATCGACAGCCTGGCCTGCGCGCTGGCCGGCGTCAACGCGCCCGGCCTGGCCGAGGCGCGCGGTGCGCTGGCGCGCTGGGGCGCGGGCCCGGCGTCGGCCTGCACCGTGTGGGGCGGCTTCGGCCGCAGCGCCGCGCCGTTCGCGGCCTTCCTCAACGCGGTGAGCCTGCACGCGCTGGACTACGACGACACCGACGACCAGGTGCCGCTGCACGCCAACGGCATGGTGCTGCCGGGACTGGTGGCCGACGTCGAGGAGAGCCGCCCCGACTGCGACGGCCGCGAGTTCCTCGCCGCACTGGCGGTGGGCGTCGACGGCGCGATGCGCATCGGCCGCGCCGGCGGGCCCAAGGGATCGCGCGGCTGGAACTACAGCGTGATCAGCGGCTCGGTGGGCGCGGTGCTGGCCATCGCGCGGCTGCGCCGCTGGGACGCGGCCACCACGGTCAGCGCGCTGGGCCACCAGCTCACGCAGACCGCGGGCAGCCTGCAGTCCATCATCGACGGCAGCCTGGCCAAGCGCTTCCAGCCGGCGCAGATGGTCAAGAACGTGCTGGTGTCGGCGGCGCTGGCGCAGGCCGGCATCGACGGGCCGCGCAATGTGTTCGAAGGCAAGGCCGGCTTCATCAACCTGTACCAGGACGGCCAGTTCGACCGCGACGCGGTGCGCACCGGCATCGAGGCCTGCGCGCTGCCCGAGGACCTGAGCCTCAAGCCCTACCCGGCCTGCCGCTTCACGCATGCGCCGATCGACCTGGCGCTGCAGCTGCACCGGCGCGGCCTGCGCCTGGGCGACGTCAACCGCATAACCATTCATGTCAGCGGCCAGGCGATGAATATGGTGGGGCGCCGGTTCGATCCGCGCAGCGCCAACATCGTCGACGCGCAGTTCAGCATCGCCTACACGGTGGCGGTGGCGCTGGCGCGCGGCGCGGTGCGCATCGGCGACTTCACCGAGGCCGCGATCCGCGACGAGCGCGTGGGCGGCTTCGCGGCGCGGCAGGTGACGATCGCGCCCGACCCCGCGCTGCCGTTCCTGGGCATGGTGCCGGTGCGCTTCGACGTCGAGCTGGCCAACGGCGAGCGGCTGGCGGTCGAGACGCGCGAGGTCTCGGGCAGTCCGACCAAGCGCCTGAGCGCCGCGCAGCTGCGCGACAAGGTGCTGGACTGCCTGGAGTTCGGCCGCTCGCGCGTGCCGGCCGATGCGCTGATCGCCGCCGCGCACGGCCTGCGCGACGGCAAGCCGGCGGCGTCGCTGCTGCAACTGCTGGCCTGACGGCGATGAACATCCGACGACGCACCCTTCTTGCAGCGCCGGCGGCCTGGGCCGCGGCGCGCGGCGCCACGGCGCAGGACGCCTTTCCTGCCAAGCCGATCCGCTTCGTGATCCCCAGCACCGCGGGCAGCGTCAGCGACGCGGTGGCGCGCGTCTACGCCGACGCGATGGCCAAGACGCTGAAGCAGCCGATCGTGATCGACAACATGCCCGGCGGCGAGACGCTGCTGGCCGTGCGCCACGTGGCCAAGGCGCGGCCCGACGGCTACACGCTCGGCATCTCGGCCAACACGCTGGTCACGCTGCCCTACGTGAACCCGGCCGCGGGCTACGCGCCGCGCGACTTCACGGGCATCGCCTACCTGTCGAAGATGCCGATGGCGCTGGTGGTGGGCGCCGATGCGCCGTACAAGACGCTGGCCGACCTGGTGGCCGCGGCGAAGGCGGCGCCGGGCGCGCTCGCCTTCGGCTCGGTGGGCGTGGGCACCACGTCGCACATTCCGGTGGAGCTGTTCGCGCACGCCGCGGGCATCGGCCTGCGCCTGATCCCGTACAAGGGCATTCCGCTGGCGATTCCCGACGTGTCCACCGGCCGCGTGGCGCTCATGATGGGCACCGCGCCTTCGGTCGGCGAACTGATTCGCGCCGGCCGCCTGCGCGCGCTGGCGATCACCTCGGAGGCACGCTCCGCCTCGTTCCCCGGCGTGCCGACCTTTGCCGAACTGGGCTACGAGGAATCGACCTACGAGCTGTTCCTGGGCCTGGTGGCGCCGGCGAAGACGCCGCCAGCCGTGCTGGGCCTGCTGTCGGCCGCCGCCGAAGACGCGAAGAAGGATCCCGCGGTGCGCCAGCGGCTGCAGGCGCTGGGGCAGGAGTTGCCGGCGCAAAGCGGCGCCGAGCCGTTCAACGCCTTCCTGCGCCGCGAGGAGGAGCGCATGCGCAAGGTGGTCAAGGACGCGATGATCCGCTCGACGCCGAACTGAGGCCGGGCATCAGATCAGGTCGCGCACCGTCTCGACGAAGCGCTCCAGCACCGGGTCCATCTGGCCCTTCACCCAGACCAGCGCGAAGGTGGTGGGGAAGCTCACGTCCTGCAGCCGCAGCACCGTCAGGCCCAGCGGGAAGCTGAAGTCCTTGCCCGACACGCTGAGCCCGATGCCCATGCCCACCGACACCAGGTTGAGCATGCTGGTGATCGAGTTCACTTCCTGCACCACGCGCGGCTCGAAGCCCGACTTCTGGCACAGCGCGAACAAGTGGCCGTAGCTCGGGCTGACGGCCGAGTGCGGGATCACGACGAACTGCTCCTGCGCCAGGTCGGCCAGGCTCACCAGCTTGCGCCCGGCCAGCGGGTGGTCCGGCGGCACCACCGCGCCCAGGCCGTTGGTCTGGATCTTCAGCCGCTCGTAGGCGGTGGCATCCTGGGCCAGCGGCGCGTCGCTGCGCTTGCGGCTGGCCGCGCGGGCATTGGCGCCGAAGTGCTGGAAGGCGGCGTCGATGCGGCCTTCGGCCAGCGCCTTGCCCTGCTCGGAGCTGGGGATCTCCAGCAGCGACAGCGTGACGTCGGGGCAACGCTGGTGGAACTCCTTGACCGCCGCCTTGAACAGCGGGTGCAGCAGCGTCAGCGAGCCGTAGCCGATCCTCAGCGCGCCGGTGCGGCCTTCGCCGACGCGGCGGGCCATCACCAGCGCCTGGTTCAGGTGGCTCATGATGGCCTGCATCTCGGGCAGCAGCGCGCGGCCGGCAGCCGTCAGCCGCACGCGGTGCGCCTGGCGCTCGAACAGTGCGGTGCCCAGCTCATCCTCGAGGTCGGCCACGAGCTGCGACACCGCCGGCCGCGTGACGTGCAGGCGGTCCGACGCGCGGCCGAAGTGCTCTTCTTCCGCGGCCGCGATGAAGTAGCGAAGGTGGCGAAGTTCCATGCGGGCCGCCCGGCGTCTTTCTCGAAGGGCCCGCATTGTCGCCGCCCGGCGCGCTGGAGCCGCCCAGGTAAGAGCCGCTGACGCTGGCATCGGCCAAAGCCGACTGGACGCCGCGCCGCCGCTGCCCGCAGACTGTCGGCCGCCACACCCCTGGAGGCCCGCGTGACCCTGCCGCCAACCGCATCGGCCAACGACGAACCGGCGGCCGCCGACGCCTCGGCTCCAACGCAGTCGCGCCAGGGCTCGCAGAGCATCCAGCGCGCCTTCCACCTGCTGCGCGTGATCGAGGCCGCCGGCCCCTGCGGGCTGCGGCTGGTGGAGATCGCCCGGCGCGCCGGGCTGCACGTGGCCACCGTGCACCGGCTGCTGGGGGCGCTGGAGGCCGAGCACGCGATCAGCTTCGACCCGTTCGCGCACCTGTACCACGTCGACAACCACTTCCTGCGCCGCAGCGAAGACACCCCCGGGCAGCGCCTGCAGCGTCACTATGCGCCGCTGGTGCAGCGACTGGCCGGGCAGCTCGGCACCGTGGTCTTCCTGCAATGCCGCCAGGGGCTGGATGCGCTGTGCCTGGACCGCGCGCTGGGCCGCGTCGGCGAGCATCAGATAACGCTGGACATCGGTGGCCGGCGGCCGCTGGGCGTCAGCTCGGGCAGCCTGGTGCTGCTGGCCTCGCTGCCGGCCGATACCCGCTCGCGCATCATCGATGCCAATGCCGAGCGCTACCGCGCCTACAACCGCTCCAGCGAATCGCGGGTGGCCGATCAATTGCGCCACTACTGGTGCCACGGCTACGCCTTCAACCGCAGCGGCATGCTGCGCAACTTCAAGGGCTTCAACGGGCTGGGCGTACCGCTGCACGACGACCTGGGCCAGGTGGTGGCCGCCCTCAGCCTGGCCGGCGACGAAGAGCTGCTGCCGGCCGCAGGCGCCGCCGCCCTGGCGCGCGCGCTGCGCGCGGAGGTGGCGCGCAGCGACCCCTTCCCCGCCAGCCCGCGCCCCGCGGACGGCGCCGGACTCGAAGCCTCGCCGTGGCGCGAGCCGCAGGCCGCGCCCTTCCGGGACCGGGTCCGCTGCTAGGGTTAGCCATGAGCCGGGATTCTTGCCCTTCAAGAATTCCGGCTTGAGGCCTTCCGGGCTGCGCCCGAAGAATGCGCGCACCCCGAAGGCCGACGGTGCGCACGAGGGGATTCTCCGGAGACAGGAATGCATTCCCTCAAACGATATGGCTCGGCCGCGGTACTCGCCGCCGCGCTGGCAGGCCCGGCCTGGGCCCAGATCTCCGATGACGTGGTCAAGATCGGCGTCATCGCCGACATGAGCGGACCCTACTCCGCGATCACCGGCATCGGCCTGGTCCGCGCAGTGGAGCTGGCGGTCAAGGACTTCGGCGGCACGGTGCTCGGCAAGCGCATCGAGGTCATCTCGGCCAACCACCAGGGCAAGGTCGACGTGGCGAGCGCGAAGGCGCGCGAATGGCTGGACGTCGACAAGGTGGACCTGATCATCGAGGCCACCGACTCGGCCTCGGCGATCGCGATGCAGAAGATCGCGGTGGGGAAGAAGAAGCCCATCATCTTCGCCGGCTCGGGATCGTCGGCGCTGACCGGCAAGGAGTGTTCGGCCTACGGCATCCAGTGGAGCTACAACACCTATGCGATGGCCGCCGGCACCGCGCGCGCCATCGCCGAAGGCGGCGGCGACACCTGGTACATGATCGCGCTGGACGCCGCGTTCGGGCAGACCATGGAGCGCGACGTCGCCAACGTGCTCAAGGCCACCGGCGGCCGCATCGTCGGCGCCTCGCGCCACCCGATGAACGCGCCCGACTTCGCGTCGCTGCTGCTGCAGGCGCAGAACTCCAAGGCCAAGGTCGTGGGCTTCGGCAATGCCGGCACCGACTTGCAGAACGCGCTGCGCCAGGCAGCCGAGTTCGGGCTGCCCAAGAACCAGACGCTGGCCGCGCTGCTGATCTTCGACACCGACATCAAGGGCCTGGGCCTGCAGCTCGCGCAAGGCCTGCAGTACACCACCGGCTTCTACTGGGACCGCACGCCCGAGACGCGCGAGTTCTCCAAGCGCTTCATGGCGGTGCAGAAGGCCACGCCCAGCATGTCGCAGGCGGGCGCGTATTCCGGCGCGCTGCATTTCCTGAAGGCGGCGGCGGCTGCCGGGACCGATGCCGCCGAGCCGGTGCTGGAGAAGATGCGGGCGACGCCGGTCAACGACGTGTTCGTCAAGAACGGCCACATCCGCGCCGACGGCCAGCACGTGCACGACATGTATCTGGCCGAGGTGAAGAAGCCCGGCGAATCGACCAGCGAATGGGACCTGGCGCGCATCAAGCGAACGATCCCGGCCGACGTGGCGTTCCAGCCGCTGGCCGACAGCGAGTGCCCGCTGGTCAAGCGCTGAAGCCCCGGCCGGCGCCGTGAGCGCCGACGCCATCCTCGAAATCCGACCCGACCCCCCCACGAAAGAACCTCACCATGCCTGCTATCCTGAACGGAAAGTTCGTCATCGTCGGCGGCGCCAGCCTGCTCGGCTCGCACCTGGCCGAGCAGCTGCTGCAAGGCGGCGCGCGCCAGGTCGTGCTGCTGGACAACCTGTCGCTGGGCTCGGCCGACAGCGTGCAGTTCCTGCTGGCCGACCCGCGCTGCACGCTGCTGCGCGGCGACATGCTGCGGCTCAACGAGCTGTACGACGCCTTCGCCGAGACCGACGGCGTGTTCGCGGTCGCCGGCTTCCTGACGCTGCCGATGGCGGCGCAGCCCTGGGTGGGGCTGGACGTCAACGTGCGCGGCATGCACAACGTGCTGGAGGCCAGCCGCTACCGCGGCGTGAAGAAGGTGGTGTTCAGCTCGTCGGTGGGCCTGTTCGGCCAGCTCGGCGACGACAACGACGACGAGGACCCCTTCCGCTGGCAGAAGCTGCAGCCGCCCAGCATCCTCTACGGCGCCAGCAAGATCATCGGCGAGGGCCTGGGCCGCCTGTACCAGCAGCAGCACGGGCTGGACTTCCTGGCGCTGCGCTACGCGATGGTCTACGGCGAGCGCCAGCACCTGCGCGGCGTCAACGCGCTGTACATGATCGAAGCCTACAAGCGCATCCGCGACGGGCTGCCGCCGCTGCTGCCCGGCGACGGCTCCAAGACCTCGGACTACATCTATGCCGGCGACGCCGCGCGCGCCAACGTGATGGCGATGGAGAGCGCGGCCACCGGCGAAGGCATGAACATCGCGTCGGGCACCGCGGTCTCGCTCAACGAGGTGGTGGCGCTGCTGCTGAAGATCTGCGAATCGGATCTGAAGCCCGAATACCGCGACGACCCGGCCAAGGTGAGCTTCATCGCCGGCAAGACGGTGCGCTACGGGCGCGCCAAGGCCAAGCGGCTGCTGGGCTGGGAACCGCAGGTCCCGCTGGAACAGGGCCTGCGCCGGCTGATCCGCTGGGTCGAGAGCAATCCGGGCAAATTCTGATCACTTAACGCGATACGAGAGGATCACCCCGATGCCCATCGACAGCCAGGCGGCCGCCGCGATCGCGCCGCCGCCCCACCCCATCGAAGGCCGCATGTTGATCGGCGGCGAGCTGGTGCAAGGCCGCGGCGGCCAGTGGCTCGACAGCGTCAACCCCGCCGACGAGAGCCCCCTCGGCCGCGTGCCGCACGCCGATGCCGGCGACGTCGACGCCGCGGTGGCCGCGGCGCTGAAGGCGCAGCCGGCCTGGGCCGCGCTGCCGGTGGCCGAGCGCGCGGCCTGCCTGCACCGCTTCGGCGACGGCATCATCGCGCGCGCCGACGAGCTGCTGGCCATCGAGGTGGCCGACACCGGCAACCCGGTGACGCCGATGCGCGCCGACATCCACGGCAGCGTGGAGCGCATGCGCCACCTGATCGGCCTGGGCTACGAGCCGCAGGGCCGCACGATTCCGGCGACGCCCAACAACCTGCACCTGACGCTGCGCGAGCCCTACGGCGTGGTGGGGCGCATCATCGCCTTCAACCACCCGATCGCGATGGCGGTCAACGGCATCGCCGGCCCGCTGATCGTCGGCAACACCGCGGTGCTGAAGCCGTCGGAGCAGTGCCCGCTGTCGGCCGTGGTGCTGGCCGAGATCGCGCGCCAGACGCTGCCGCCGGGGGTGCTGAACATCGTGTTCGGCGGCGCCGCGGCGGGCGAGGCGCTGGTGCGGCATCCGAAGGTCAAGCGGCTGTCGTTCGTCGGCTCGGTGCGCACCGGCATGGCGATCCAGCGCGCGGCCGCCGAGGCGGCGGTGAAGGCGTTCTCGCTGGAGCTGGGCGGCAAGAACCCGTTCATCGTCTTTCCCGACGCGCCCGTCGACAAGGTGGCCGCCGCCGCCGTGGCCGGCATGAACTTCACCTGGCAGGGGCAGTCGTGCAGCTCGACCAGCCGGCTGTTCCTGCACGAGTCCATCCACGACGCGGTGCTGGACCGGATCGTCGCCGGCGTCAATGGCATCCGCATCGGCAGCCCCTTCGAGTGGGCGACGCAGATGGGCGCGATCAACTCGCGGGCGCACCTGCAGCGCATCGAGGGGCACATCCGCGCCGGGCTCGAAGACGGCGCGCGCCTGGTGGCCGGCGGCAAGCGCCCGGCCGGCGACGCCTTCCGCAAGGGCTGGTGGCTGCAGCCCACGGTGTTCGCCGACGTGCGGCAGGACATGCGCATCGCGCGCGAGGAGATCTTCGGCCCGGTGCTGTCGGTGCTGCGCTGGTCCGAGGTCGACGAGGTGCTGGAGATGGCCAACGCGGTGGAGTACGGCCTGTCCGGCGCCGTCTGGACGCAGGACATCACGCAGGCGCTGAACACGGCGCGCCGGCTGCAGTCGGGCTACGTCTGGGTCAACGGCGTCAACACGCACGCCCGCGCGGTGCCCTTCGGCGGCTACAAGAACAGCGGCATCGGCCGCGAACGCGCGCTGGACGAGCTGTACTCCTACACGGAGGAGAAGTCGGTGCAGATCATGCTCTGACGGCGGACCCTCCCATGACGAAGACCTCGATCAACGCGGAATGGCCGCGCCCTGCTCAATCCCCTTGCTGACCACCGTCTTCTCGCGGAGAGGGCCCTTGATGCGCTGCGAGCCGCTGCACCCGATGCCGCTGAAGCTCAGGCCCCCTCGGTCAGGCTCAAGCCAGCACCTGCAAGCCGTGCTTCTGGACGATGGCCAGGAGCTTCAAGGCCATGCCGCTGGGCTTCTTGGTGCCCGCTTCCCACTTCTGGACCGTCGATTCGCTGGTGTTGAGGTAGCGCGCGAACACCGGCTGGCTGACGTGTGCCTGCTCCCTGATGCGCTTGATCTGCTGCGGGCCGATGTCCGGCGGCACCGCCAGACAGGACCGGTCGAACTGACGCATCGTGGCTTTGTCGATCGCGCCGACCTTCAGCAGCGCCTCGGCCGAGGCGTGGATGACCTCGAACGCATCGCTCTTGAATCTACGCTTGGTGGTCATGGCATATCTCCACGAATTGCCTGGCTGCGATCAACTGCTTGACCTGCGGCTCGGTCAGGTCGGCGTAGGCCTTGGCCAGCAGCCGAAACCCGGCCAGTTCGTCGTCGTCGATGTTGGCTCGGTCCTTCTTGGCAAAAAGGTACTCGTACACCCAATGCCGGCCGCCCTTGGCCAGGATGATCGAGCGGTGCAGGTTGTCGTTCAGCCGCTTCTTGAACACCCCGCCGCCGAGGTCATCGGCTTGGCCGGCCATCACCTGGCGCATGGCCGCGCACAGCTCGGCGTCGTAGAGACCGGCCTTCCTCGCGTCCTTGCTGAACCTGCCGGTCTTGAAGACGCGGACCGTGACCTTGCTCGCCATGCCGTAGTCTAGCACTGGGTGCTACTTTTCAACCCACTGCGGAGCGCAAGCTTCGCGCGCCAAACGATGCCGGGCACATCCGCGGGGCAGCGTTTCACGCGCCCCGGCAAGCGCGGCCGCGACATCGCCGAGGATTGACCTCAGGCGTCGGCGAGGATCATTTCGGCCGCCTTCTCGCCGATCATCATCGTCGGCACGGCCGAGCCGCCCGAGGTCTGCGTCGGCATGACCGAAGCGTCCGCCACGCGCAGCCCGCGCACGCCGCGCACGCGCAGCCGTTCGTCGACCACCGCCATCGGGTCCGTGCCCATGCGGCAGGTGCCGACCATGTGGTGGGCGATGTTGCCGGCCCTGCGCATGTAGTCCAGGATCTCCTCGTCCGACCGGACCTTGGGGCCGGGGTCCAGTTCCTCGGCGATGCAGCCCGCCATCGGCTCGGCCTCGGCCAGGCGCCGGGCCCATCGGATGGCGTCGATCGCGCCCTGCCGGTCGATGTCGTTCTGCAGGAAGCGGTAGTTGATCGTCGGCGCCGCGAAGGGATCGGCCGACCGGACGTGGATGCTGCCCGTGCTCTGCGTGCGCGCGAAGTGCACGTACATGAAGAAGCCTTCGGTGGCCGACATCCGCCGCCCTTCCCCGGTCTTCATCTCGATGATGAACGGCGCCGCGGCCAGCATGATGTCGGCATCGTCGACGTCGGGCGTGGACTTGATGTAGGCCCGGACCGTTCCCAGCCCCTGGGCGATGAAGCCCTGGCGGAATAGGACATAACGCAATACTTCAACGATCAAGCCCCAGCCGCGCCCCCGCTTCGCGATCGAGATGCCGGGCCGGTTGAAGCGCCATTTCATGATCGCTGCATAGTGGTCGCGCAGGCCTTCGCCGACGCCGTCCAGCGCCACGACGGGCTCGACGCCGGCCTTTCGCAGCAGCTCCGGATTGCCGATGCCGGACAGTTCCAGCAGCTTGGGCGAATTGGCCGTGCCGCCGGCCACGACGACCTCCCGCGTGGCCCGGGCCTCCTCGATGCGGCCGTTGCGGCGGAAGCGCACGCCTTCGCAGCGGCCCTCGCGCAGGATGAGCGACATGGCCTCCGCGCCGGCGAGCAGCGTCAGGTTCGGCCGGCGGCGCGCCGGCTCCAGGTACTGCGTCGCGGGGCTCAGCCGGCGCCCCCGATCGATGACGTTCTGCGCCATCGCGACGCCGGCCTGCCGCTCTCCGTTGGTGTCGGGATTCTCCGGAATGCCGATCGCGTTGGCGGCCTTGAAGAACAGCTCGCAGAACAGCGGCGCCACGTCCTTCGAGGTCTTGGTGATCGTCATCGGGCCGGAGCGGCCGCGGTAGCGGTCATCGCCGATGCGGGTCGATTCCAGCTTCTTCAGGATCGGCAGGACTTCGTCGTAGCTCCAGCCCTTGCAGCCCATCGCGGCCCAGGCATCGTAGACCGAGCGCTGGCTGCGGTTGCAGACCATGCCGTTGATCGAGCTGGACCCGCCCAGCATCTTGCCGCGGGGCACGTAGATCTCCCGGTTTCCGTGGCTCTCGTGCCGCTCGGACCGATACCGCCAGTTGACCTTGGGGTTGTCGATCATGAACACGTTGCCGGCCGGCGGGATCGCCCAGATGTAGCCGCTGCCCTTCTCGCCGGCCTCCAGGCACAGCACACGGTATTTCCCGCTCTCGGTCAGCCGGGCGGCCAGGATGCTGCCCGAGGTTCCGGCGCCGACCACGATGTAGTCGTAGACGCCTTGCGCTGCGGCTTGCGCTGTCATGGCGCGGCCCCCTCCGCGGCCAGGCCGGCATGCTGCGGATGGACCAGGCCGTTCAGGATCTGCAAGAGCACCGCCGCCCCCCTCTCGTTGCGACTCCCGCGGTGCAGGAATTCCGATCGGCCCCGAACGCAAACCGCGTGCCACGGGCCAGAGGCGATCTCGTGGGTCACGGCGCAACGCTCGGCGCCTGCGCGATGTCCGCGCCAAAGACACGCTGTCAGCTCGATGGACACGCCGGACGCGTCCAGGGCTCAATCAATCGCCGTTGATGAACACCGCCTTCTCGTAGAGGAAGCCCTCGATGTGCTGCGGGCCGCTCTTCATGCCGTAGCCGCTGTGCTTGACGCCGCTGAAGCTCACGCCCACGTCGGTCAGGCCGTAGCAGTTGAACCAGATGCGGCCGGTCTTCATGCCGTGCATCATCTTCATCATCGTGCCGACGTCGCGGGTCCAGCAGGCGCCGGCCAGGCCGTAGGTGGTGTCGTTGGCCAGCCGGAGCGCGTCTTCCGCGGTGTCGAACGGGATCACCGCGGCCACCGGCCCGAAGATCTCCTCGCGCGCGATGCGCATGCCGTTGTCGGCGTTGCTGAACAGCGTGGGCGCGACGAAGTAGCCGTCGGCCAGCTCGCCGCCCAGGCGGCTGCCGCCGATGGCGACCTCGGCGCCTTCCTCGCGGCCGATCGACAGGTAGCCCAGCACGCGGTCGAGCTGGCGCTTGGAGATGACGGGCCCGAGCTGGGAAGCCTCGTCGAACGGGTTGCCGACGCGGATCGACTTCGTGTACTCGACCGCGCGCGCGACGAACTCCTCCTGGATGCTGCGCTGCACGAAGATGCGCGTGCCGGCCGAGCAGATCTGCCCCGAGTTGTTGTAGACGCCCATCGAGACGCCGGGCACGGCCTTGTCGAGGTCGGCGTCGGCGAACACGATGTCGGGCGACTTGCCGCCCAGTTCGAGCTGCAGCCGCTTCATGTTGCCGGCCGAGGCCTTGATGATCTCGCGGCCGGTGACGGTGGACCCGGTGAAGGCCAGGCGGTCGACGTCCAGGTGCGCGGCCAGCGGCGCGCCGGCCTCGGGGCCGAAGCCGGTGACGATGTTGATCACGCCGTCGGGCACGCCGGCTTCCGACAGCAGCTCGGCCGTGCGCAGCGTGGTCAGCGCCGCGTCCTCTGCCGCCTTGATCACCGCGGTGCAGCCGGTGGCCAGCGCGCCGCCGATCACCCACCACATGCTGATCAGCGGCGCGTTCCACGGCAGGATGCCGCCCACCACGCCGATCGGCGCCTTGATCGACAGCGTGGTGACCTGGCCGGGCAGCGAGTTCGGCATCGTGGTGCCGGACCAGTTGACGGCCTGGCTGGCGAAGTACATCACCGTCTGGATCAGGCCGCCACGGCGCTTGCGCGACAGCGAGATCGGCACGCCGACGTCCAGCGATTCCAGCAGCGCCAGCTCGTCGAAATGCGCCTCCAGCACCCCGCACACCTTGTGCAGCAGCGCCTGGCGCTGGTGCGGCGTGAAGCGGCTCCACGGCCCTTCGAAGGCGCGGCGCGCGACGGCCACCGCGGCATCGACGTCGGCCGCGCGGCCGCGCGCCAGCGTGGCCAATACTTGCCCGTTAGCAGGATTGAAGGTTTCGAAGCTCTCGCCGGCCACCGAGGGCACCCATTTGCCGCCGATGAAGTGGCCCTTGGCGGGGTTGCGCAGGAAAGGCACGCGGTCCAGCGCCTGGGCCGGGCTGAGGGGCTGATTCATGGTGATCACTCCAGAAACGAGGCGGCGCGGTCGCGCCAATGCAGCGCGAGCCCTGCCCGCGGCCAATCGAAGACGGCCAGGCCGCCGGTGGAAGACAAGGTGACGTAGGCGGTGCGCAGATCGGGGCCGCCGAAGGCGATGTTGGAATTGGCGGGGTCCGGCGTCTTGACCTGCTCCAGCAGCCGGCCGTCCGGCGAGACGACCGAGATGCAGCCGCGGTGCATCGTCGCCACGCAGATGTTGCCGTCGGCTTCCACCGCCAGCGAGTCCAGCATCTCGTAGCCCGGAAAGCCGATGACCAGCCGCCCGCCGTTGGGATAGCCCTTGCGGCGCACGATCTCGCCCGGCGCGCCCAGCTCGAAGGCCCACAGCCGGCCGGTGACCGTCTCGGCCACGTACAGCGTGGCGCCGTCGGGCGATAGGCCGATGCCGTTGGCCGTCATCATCGGGAACACGGCTTCGCGGATCGCGCTGCCGTCGGCCCTGGCATAGTAGACCCCGCCGTGCTCGGAGCCGCGCTCCCTGAAGAGCCCCAGGTCGGTGAACCAGAAGCCGCCGGCGCCGTCGAACACCAGGTCGTCCGGCGCGCGCAGCGGGCCCTTGTCGGTCTCGGTGTAGAGCGTCTTGACGTCGCCGGTGGCGAGGTCCACGCGCTCGATGCGGCCGCCGCGATGGTCCTTGGCCGCCAGCCCCGGGTGCAGCGTGCCGTCCTTGCGGCGGTGCCAGTTGAAGCCGCCGGTGTTGGCGATGTAGCAGCCGCCGTCGGGGCCCAGCGCGGCGCCGGCCGGGCCGCCGCCGATGCAGGCCACGGTCTGCACGCGGCCGTCCGCGAACACGCGCAGCAGGTTGCCGGCGTCGACCTGCACCACCAGCACCGAGCCGTCGTCCAGCACCACCGGGCCTTCGACGAACCCCAGGCCTTGCGCGAGCAGTTTCATGGACATGCGTTGTCCTCCATTGGCATTCTCGAGCGTGGGTGCAAGCCCCGTGCCATCGGCGGCGGCCGGTGGCCGCAGGCATGCCGCATGCTTGGCGAGGCATCATTTCGAAAGGCGATCCAATGGCTCATGCGAACGACCAAGACCTGGCGCGGGTGAAAGCCCTGGGCCCCGATCTGCTGGGCCCGCAGCAGCGCGCCGGCCTGTCGGGCCTGGAGATCTTCCGCGCGATGCTGCACGGCGAGCTGCCGACGCCGCCGATGATGCACACGCTGGGCTTCTTCCTGGCCGAAGTGGAAGCCGGCCGCGTGGTGTACCGCGGCACGCCGACGTTCGGCTGCTGCAACTCCACCGGCAACGCCCACGGCGGCCTGGCCGCGACGATGCTGGACTCGTGCATGACGACCGCGGTCGCCTGCGCGCTGCCGGCGGGCAAGGCCGCGACGACGGCGGAGCTCAAGCTCAACTACCTGCGCCCGCTCAACACCGACTGCGGCCCGGTCAGCGCCGAAGGCCGCGTCATCCACCTGGGCGGCCGCATCGCCACCGCCGAAGGCCGCATCGTCGACGCGGCCGGCAAGCTCTATGCGCACGGCACCACCACCTGCCTGGTGCTGGATCGGGACTGACGCTCAGTCGTTCGGCTTCAGCTTGGCCGCCTTGACGATCTCGGCCATCAGCGCGGTCTCGCTGCGCATGCGCTCGGCCAGCTTGTCGGCGCCGGTGCCCAGCGCCGTGTAGCCCTTGGACACCAGGTCGTCGGTGACGGCCTTCGAGCGCACGATCTTCGTGATCGCTGCTTCCAGCTTGTCGAGGATGGGCCGCGGCGTGCCCGCCGGCGCCAGCACCGCGAACCAGGCGGTGAGGTTGATCTCCGGATAGCCTTGCTCGGCGAAGGTCGGCACCTCGGGCGCGACCGGGCTGCGCTGCGCCGAGGTGACCGCCAGCGCGCGCAGCTTGCCGGCGCGCACGTGGGTCAACGACGAAATCGTGCCCAGCATCATCGGCACGTGGCCGGCCAGCAGGTCGTTCAGCCCGGGGCCTTCGCCCTTGTAGGGAACGTGGTTGACGTCGAGGCCGGCCTTCAGCTTCATCAGCTCGCCGGCCAGGTGCATCACGGTGCCGCTGCCGCCGGAGGCCATGCTGTACTTGCCCGGATTGGCCTTCAGCAGCTTGACCAGCTCGGCCAGGCTGTTCACCTGCAGTTGCGGCGACACGACCAGGAACTCCGGCGTCTCGGCCAGTTGCGTGATCGGCGCCAGGTCGCGCAGCGGGTCGCGGGCCAGGTAGTCGGTGCCGCCGCCGGGGTTGGCGGGCACGATCAGCCGGATCGGCCGCACCGGATAGTCCTGGGCCTGCGCCGCGCAGGCGACGAGCGCGAGCGCGCAGAACCAGATGCTTCGGAACCAGGCCACGAGAGGTCTCCTTCAGTCAGGTCGATCGTTGCGAATCCGGGCGCCGGCCCTGCCCGCTCCCGCTCAAGCGGACAGCCCGGCCGCGCGCTGCTTCAGCAGGAAGCGCTGCACCTTGCCGCTGGCGGTCTTGGGCAGCGCGTCCACGCATTCCACGCGCTCGGGCCAGAAGGCCTTGGCGAGCTTCTCGCCGTCCAGGTAGCGCTGCACCGCGGGGAGGTCGATCGAGCGCCCTTCGCGCGGCACGATGAAGGCGCAGCCGCGCTCGCCCAGGCGTTCGTCGGGCATGCCGACGATGGCGACCTCGGCGATGGCCGGATGGCCCAGCAGCACGTTCTCCACCTCGATCACCGGCACGTTCTCGCCGCCGCGGATCAGCAGCTCCTTCGTGCGGCCGGCGATGCGGATGTAGCCCTCGCCGTCCATGTGCGCCAGGTCGCCGGTGTCGAACCAGCCGTCGGCGTCGACCTGAGCGGCTTCGGGACGCTTGAGATAACCGCAGAACAGCGAGGCACCGCGCACCAGCAGCCGCCCGGTCTGGCCCCGCGGCTGCTCGCGGCCGGAATCACCAAGCACCTTGACCTCGATGCCCGGCAGCGCGCGGCCGTCGCTCTCGGCGGCGCGCTGCGGATGCTCCGGCTCGGTCATCGTGCCGGCAGTGACCTCGGTCATGCCCCAGATCGAGCAGATGCCCAGGCCGAGCTCGTCGATCGCGCGCCGCACCAGCGCCGGCGGGATCGGCGCGCCGGCGCACCAGAAGCGCCGCAGCCGGCGCGGGCGGATGCCGTCGGCGCGCGCGCAGTCGACCAGGTCCGCCAGGAAGGGCGTGGCGCCGGCGCTGAAGGTCACGCCTTCCTCGTCCATGATGCGCAGGCCGCGGTGCGGCTCGTGATGGTCCTGCAGCACGGTGGTGGCGCCCAGGATCAGTGGCAGCAGCACGAAGTGCCCGTAGCCGGTCATGTGGCCCAGCGGCGTGGCGGCGAAGAAGACGTCGTCGGCGTCCAGCCCCAGCGCCCGGGCCGTGCGCAGCAGATGGCCCAGCACGGTGTTGGACGTGTGCATCACGCCCTTGGGCTCGCCGGTGGTGCCCGAGGTGAACATCAGCACCAGCAGGTCGTCGGGCCGCTGCGCCGGGGCCGCAGCGTCGTAGGGCACGGTCTCGGGGCCCACCAGCAGCGCCTGCTCGAAGCCGTCGGGCCCGTCCTCGCCGGCGACGATCACGCGCCGCAGCGTCGGCACTGCGGCCTGGACCGAGCGCGCCATCGCCGCATAGTCGAACTTGCGGAAGGTCGACGGCACGATCAGGACCTTCGAACCCGAGAACTCGACGATCCAGCGCACCTCGCGCTCGCGCAGGATGTGGACGATGGGGTTGCAGGCCGCGCCCAGGCGCGCGCAGGCCAGCGCGACCACGGCGAACTGCCACCAGTTGGGCAACTGCATCGAGACCACGTCGCCGTGGCCCACGCCCATCGCGCGCAAGGCGCCGGCGGCGCGGTCGACCATCGCGCCCAGCTCGGCATAGTCGATGCGGCGCGTGGCCACGCCGTCGCTGCGCACGCCGGCGACCGCGGTCTTGTGCGGCGTGGCGGCGATGTGCCGGGCCAGGAACGAATCCACCGTGCGGTCGAGCCACAGCTCCGGCGCGAACAGCCGCCGCCGGCGCTCGGCAACGACCGCGGGGTCGATCATTCGCATTTCTCCGGCGTGCACTTGGCGACGATGCTCACCTGCCCGTTCTTCAACTGGCCGATGTAGAACGGCGAGAAGAGCTGGTGGTTGATGCCCCAGCGCGCCTGGCCGTACCACTCGGTGCGGCCCAGCATCGTCTCCTCGGGCGGCAGCGCGTCCATCGCGGCCAGCACCTTGTCGGTGTCGGTCACCGTGCCGGCCTTCTGCATGGCCGTCAGCATGCGCTGCACCGCCACCGCGGCCGGCGGGCCGTTGGTGACCATCGGCACCTTGAAGCGGTCGAGGTAGCGGCGCGCGTGCTCCTTCATCGCCGGCGTGCCGGCGTCCAGCCCCTGGTGCACGTACATGTCGTTGGTGGCCGCCGGCCCGGCGATGCGCAGCATCTCGGCCACCGTGTCGGCATTGGTCGAGACGATCGCGCCCTTGAAGCCCAGTTCGCGCAATTGCTTGACCATCAGGCCCGCGGAGGCCGGTGCGTTGGAGTTCAGCTCGAAGGCGTCGATGTTCTGCGCCAGCACGCGCGTGAGCAGCGGCACGAAGTCGACGCGCTCGCGCTCGAAGGACTCCTTCGCCACCAGCTTGGCGCCGGCCTGCTCGTAGGCGGTCTCGAAGACCTTGGCGGCGTCCTGGCCGCTGGCATCGCTGGCGAACAAAGCACCGACGCGGCGCACGCCCAGCTTGCCGACCACCCACTTGAGCTGGGCATTGGCAAAGACTTGCGACGGCACCGTCGCGCGGAAATTGTACTTGTACTCGGGCGTCAGAATCTTGTCGGCCCAGCCGAAGCTGATCGTGATCACCTTGTTCTCGGTCGCCAGCGGGAGCGCGGCCAGGCCAGGCGCGCCGCCCATCGGCCCGACGACGAACTTGACCTTGTCGTCGAAGATCAGCCGGTTGAGCGCCGTCACCGCCTCGTTCGGCTTGTACTTGTCGTCGTAGGGGATGACCGTCACCTTGTACTTGCGGCCGGCCACCTCCAGGCCACCCTTGGCGTTGACGTCGTCGACCACCATCTGCACCGAGTTGCCCACGCTGGTGCCCCAGGCGGCGCCGGCGCCCGAGAGCATGCCGATGAAGCCGATGCGCAGCTCGGGCTGCGGCTGGGCGAAGGCGGCGGCGCTGAAGCCGGCCAGCATGCCGATCAAGAGCCGCTTGTGGATGTTCATCATCGTGTCTCCTGTGGGGTTGGAAAGAATCATCAAATGCCCAGGTAGGCGCGCTGCACGTAGTCGCTGGCGGCCAGTTCGGCGCCGGGGCCGGAGAGCGCGATGCGCCCCGACTCCAGCACGTAGGCGCGGTCGCACAGCTTCAGCGCCAGCCGCGCGTTCTGCTCCACCAGCACGACGGCCATGCGCTCGTCGCGCGCGATCCTGCGGATCGCGGCGGCGATCTCCTGCACGCGGATCGGCGCCAGCCCGAGCGAGGGCTCGTCGAGCAGCAGCACCTTGGGCCGCGCCATCAGCGCGCGGCCGATCGCCAGCATCTGCTGCTCGCCGCCCGACATCGAGCCGGCCATCTGCCGCCGGCGCTCGTGCAGGCGAGGAAAGCGCTCGTACACCGCCGCGGCGTCGCGTTCGACCTGCGCCGCGTCGCGCTGCAGGTAGCCGCCCATCAGCAGGTTGTCGTGCACGCTCATGCGCGGGAACACGCGCCGCCCCTCGGGCGACAAGGCCAGGCCGCGGCGCACGATCTCGGGCACCGGCAGCTTGTCAATGCGCTCGCCGGCGAAGCTGACGCTGCCTTTGAGCGGCCGCTGCAGGCCCATCACCGTGCGCAGCGTGGTCGTCTTGCCGGCGCCGTTGCTGCCGATCAGCGCGACGATCTCGCCGGCGTTCACGGTCAGCGAGACGCCGTGCAGCGCCGCGCGCGAGCCGTAGGCGACGTGGATGTCGGAGATTTCCAGGCCCGCGCTCACGTCACCTCCTCCACGCCCAGATAGGCGTCGATCACCTTGCGGTCGGCCTGCACCTCGGCGGGCGTGCCTTCGGCGATCTTCTCGCCGTGGTCCAGCACGATCACGCGGTGGCAGATGCCCATCACCAGCCGCATGTGGTGCTCCACCAGCAGCACCGCGATGCCGCGCTCGGCGTGCACGGTCTCGATCAGGCGGCCCATCTCGGCCGACTCCTCGGGGTTGAGGCCGGCCACCGGCTCGTCCAGCATCAGCAGTTGCGGCTCGGCCGCCAGCGCGATGGCCACGCCCAGCCGGCGCTGGTGGCCGTAGGGCAGCGCATAGGCCGGCGTGTCGCGGTGCTCGTGCAGGGCCAGCAGGCGCAGCAGGTCCAGGCACCTGGCCTCGGCCGCGGCCAGCGTGCGGCGCGCGGCCGGCGTGCGCAGCAGGTCCTGCCACACCGGAATCGGCGTGCGCGCGAAGGCGCCGCGCATCACGTTCTCCAGCACGCTGGCCTGTGCGAACACGGTGGTCGCCTGGAAGGTGCGCACCAGCCCCTCGGCCACGTTGCGGCTGGGCCGGCGCCCGACGATGCTGCGCCCGCCGAAGCACACCTCGCCCCCGGTCGGCCGGATGACGCCGTTGACCGCATTGAAGCAAGTCGTCTTGCCGGCGCCGTTGGGGCCGATCAGCCCGACGATCTCGTGCGGCTGGATCTCGAACGACACACCGCCCAAGGCCATCAGTCCGCCGAAGCGCACCGTCAGCCCGCGCACTTCCAGCAGCGCGCTCATCGGTGGAAATCCCGCAACTGGCGCAGCCGCTGCGGCAGCGACACCAGGCCGCCGGGCAGGAAGATCAGCGCGACGATCAGCACCGCGCCGTAGACGATGTGCTGCCAGCCGGCGAACTCGCGCAGCAGTTCGGGCAGCGGCGTCAGCAGCGCCGCGCCCAGCAGCGCGCCGGCCAGCCGATGGCGCCCGCCCAGCACGAACATCGTGATGTACAGCACCGACTCGTGGAAGGTGAAGCTGTCGGGCGAGATGTAGCGCATGTAGTGCGTCTGCAGCGCGCCGGCGGCGCCGGCGATCGCGCTGCCCACGGTGAACGCGATCACCTGCAGCCGGCGGATGTTCATGCCGCAGGCGTCGGCCAGCAGCGCGTTCTCGGCGATGGACTTGAAGGCGCGGCCGTAGGTCGACGCCATCAGCAGCCACACCAGCGCCAGCGTCAGCAGCAGGCACGCCAGCAGGAAGAGGTAGAAGTCGCCGCGGCTGCCCAGCGCCTTGCCGAACAGCGAGACCGTGCGGATGCCGACGATGCCGTTGGCGCCGCCGGTGAGGGATTCCAGGTTCAGCGCGATCAGGTGGAAGGCCTGGCCGACCAGGAAGGTGACCAGCACGAAGTACACGCCGCGCAGCCGCAGGATCAGCAGGCCCAGCAGGCAGGCCACGAAACCCGCGCCGACGGCGCCCAGCGCCACGCCGGCCAGCGGCGCCAGCCCCAGCCGCGTGGTGACGACCGCCGACACGTAGCCGCCCAGGCCGGCCAGCGCCGCGTGGCACAGCGAGAACTGGCCCACCGACGCGACGAGCGCGAAGCCCAGTACCAGGATCGCGTTGAGCAGCACCAGGTTGGCCAGGTGCAGGTGGAAGGCGCTGGCGGTCAGCCAGGGCAGCGCCGCGGCGGCCAGCAGCAGCAGGCCCAGCGCGGCCGGACGCCGCAGGCTGCCGCGCGGCGCTGCGGCCGGGTCGGCCCAGGCCTTGGCCGTGATCGAGTCGGTCATCGCTCAGGCCTCCTTGTGGCCCATCAGCCCCCAGGGCCGGACGAGCAGGATCAGGATCACCAGGCCGATCACCAGCAGGTCCGACGCGGCGCCGCCGAAGGCCACCGCGGTGAAGCTCTCCAGCAGCCCGACGATCAGGCTGCCCAGCACGGCGCCGGGGATCGAGCCCAGGCCGCCCAGGATCACGACGACGAAGGACTTCAGCATCGGCGTGATGCCGACGAAGGGCGTGACCGAGAAGATCGGCCCCATCAGCGTGCCGGCCACGGCCGCCAGTGCGGCGCTGAGCCCGAACGCGAGCGGGTAGACGATCTCGGTGCGCACGCCCTGGATCAGCGCCGTCTCGGTGTCCTGCGCCGTCGCGCGCATCGCGCGGCCGGCGCGCGTATGCTGCATGAACAGCCAGAAGGCGACGAACACCAGCACCGCGGCGCCGATCACCAGCAGCCGCCCGAGCGAGAACGTGAAGGGCCCCAGCGAGGCCGTACCTTCGACGATGTCGGGCGACGAGCGCGGCGTCGCGCCCCAGGCCACCAGCGCGGCGTTCTGCAGGATCAGCGAGACGCCCAGCGAGGCGATCATCGCCGACGCCTCGTCGTGCCGGAAGTTGCGCAGCACCACGCGCTCGATGACCGCGCCGACCAGGCCCACGGTGACCGCCGAGAGCGCCAGGCAGACCAGGAACGGCAACTGCCACTGCGCGAACGTGAACACGCCGGCGAAGGCACCCAGCATGTAGAACTCGCCGTGCGCGAAGTTGACCACGCGCATGATGCCGAACACCAGCGTGAAGCCGACCGCCATCAGCATGTACATCATGCCGATGACCAGCCCGTTCAGCAGCGCCTGGCCGAACAGGACCGACGAGGTCATGCTGCTGCCCAATGGGCGTCGAAGACGGACATGTCAGGCTCCGCGTCGAGCTTGAGCACGATGCCTTCCAGCTCGCGCGACGGTGCCGGGTACATCTTCAGCAGCAGCGGGTCGTGGCCCGGGATCATCTTGTCCCAGCTGCCCATCGTCGACGAGATCCTGTCGTACGAATCGAGCGTTTGGCCGAAGTCCAGCGTGAACGGATGGGGCCGCCGTGCGCGCAGGTTCTCGAAGTAGTGCGGCGTATCCGACAGCAGCGTCACCCAGCCCCTGCGCGTGTGCACGCGCACCACCTGCAAGCCCGCGGTGTGGCCGGGCGCCGGCACGAGCTGGATGCCCGGCGTGACTTCGGCGGCGCCGTCGTAGAACACCACGCGCCCGGCATGCGCGAGCCGCATCACGTCCACGAGGTCGTCGATCTCGTAGGCCGGCTTGAAGAACGGGTCGCCCAGGCGGCGGCTGGCGGCGAACTGCAGCTCGCTTTCCTGCACGTGGAAGCGCGCCGCGGGCAGCAGCGGGAAGTTGCCCGCGTGGTCGTAGTGCAAGTGGGTCAGCAGCACGTCCTGCACCGACGCCGGATCGAGCCCGATCAGGCGCAGCGACTCGATCGGACAGCGCAGCAGCGTGCGCCCGCGGCGCGCCGCGGTGGCCGCCGAGAAGCCGAGGTCGATCACGAAGCTGCGCTCGGGCCCGATCGCGGCCCAGACGAAGTAGTCCATGTCCAGCGGCGCGTCCGGCTTCGGGTCGCTGAAGATGAAGTGCTCTCCACGCCGCGCCGGGCGGTGGTAGTAGCGGATCGCGTACAGCTCGTAGTGCGGCAACGCGGTGTCATTCATCCCTTGTCTCCTGGGTCGATGTCGTTGGCGGATGCCTGCGCTGCAGCGCAAGTCGCGTGCCACCGGCCGGCGCCGGGAGCTGCGGCGCCGATGGCCGCCGCCGTGTCCTCGGCGGAGACAAGCGGGCATCCGAACGGCGCGCGGCTGCCCGCAACGCGGACACGCGCGCGGCTCGTCAGGAGTAGGTCGCGCCCCCGGTCGCGCTGAGCGTCGCGCCGGTGACGTGGCCGGCCGCGTCGGAGACCAGGAAGGCGGCCACCGCGGCGACGTTCTCGGGCTTGGCCAGCCCGAACGGCGCCTGCGCGGCGATCTTGTCGAACACTTTCTGCCGGATCGGGGCGAGCCGGCCGCCGGCGAAGCGCTCGTACACCGGCGTGTCCTCCACCAGCGTGACGGCGAGCACGTTGACGCGGATGCGGTGCCGCGACAGCTCCTTGGCCATCACCTTGGCGGCCATCATCAGCCCCGCCGAATGGAAGGCGACCGTGGTCTGCCCGGGTGTGGGGAAGCGGCCGCCTTCGGAGGTGATGAACAGGATCGCGCCGCGCCCGCGCTGCGTCAGGTGCGGCAGCAGCGCATGCACCGGGTTCAGCTTGATGCGCACCGTGCGCGCCACCTGCTCGGCGATCGCGCCCGGGTCGACTTCGCCGATCACGCCCTGCGCGGCGGTCGGCGCGCCGGCGCTGGCGACGAGGATGTCGACGTGGCCGAAGGCCGAGACCGCGCGCTCGGCCAGCGCCGCGGCCTGCGCCGCATCCTCGATGTCGGCCGGCACGAAGGCCGCGCGCCCGCCCGCGGCCTCGATCGCCTGCACCAGCGCATCGCCGGCCTCGCAGTTGCGCCCGGTCGCGACGACGGCGTGGCCTTGCGCGGCCAGCTCGATCGCGATGGCCCGGCCCAGCCCGGCGGTGGCGCCGGTGACGACGGCGACCTTGGGCGCCGGTTCGTGGTCCTGCTGCATCATCTTCTACAAGGGAATGTTGTTCTTCTTGATCACATCGCCCCAGACCTGCATGTCGCGGCGGATCAGATCGGTCAGTTCCCCCGGCGTGCTGGCGCGCGCTTCCGCGTTGTGCTCCTCCAGGTACTGCCGGTACTCCGGACTCTGGACCGCCTTCACGATCGCATCGCGCAAGCGCTCGGCGATGGCGTCAGGTGTGCCCTTCGGCGCGAAGGCACCGAACCAGATCACCGCATCGAATCCGGGCAGTTCCTCGGCGACCGCCGGTACCTGGGGCAGAAGGGGCATGCGCTTGGGCGACCCGACGGCCAGGAAGCGCAGCCTGCCGGCCGTCACCAGCGGCGTCGCCTCCAACGCCGTCACGAAACTGGATTGGACCGAGCCGCCCATGATGGCCGTCGCCACCTCGCCGCCGCCCTTGAAGGGCACGTGCGTCATGTCGAGGCCGCCCATGCGCGCGAACTCGTGCCCCGCGAGGTGCCCGAAGCCGCCGATGCCGGACGAGCCGTAGGCAAAGCCGGCTCCGCTCTTGCGCCCCTGCTCGATGAACGCCCGCAGCGTCTGCGGGCCCCGGTCCGGCGCCACGACCAGGGCCAGCGGCATGAACGCCACGGTGGTCAGCGGGCGCAGGTCGTTGATCGGATCGTAGGGCGTCTTGCGCACCGCGGGCACGATGGCGTTCGGCCCCTGGTTGCCGAAGATGATCGTGTTGCCGTCGGCCGGCGCCTTGGCGCCGAGTGCGGTACCGATGGTTCCGGTCGCGCCGGGCTTGTTGTCCACGATGACGGTGCGATTCATGATCTGCGACAGCGAGCGCTGCAGCAGCCGGGCCAGCGCATCGGTCGTGCCGCCCGGCGCATAGGGCACGATCATGCGCAGCGGCGTCTCCGGCGCGGACTGGGCCGACGCGACGCGCGGCCCCAGGCCCAGCGCGACGGCGGCAGCAAGCGTGAACAGCAATGACTTCATGAAGGTTTCCCCGTGGTTCCTGGTCGATCGGACCTGATCAATTGATTCCGGAGAGGCTGTCCACCGCCCGGCTCACGTCATCCAGCCGGTCGATCCCCCACAGCGCGCCGAGCGCACGCTGCGCGGCGGCATCGCCGCCCCAGGCGGCAAAAGCGCCGAAGAATTTGCGTTCCAGTTCCGCGTCGTCGATCGGATTGGCGGCGTGACCCGGCGGGAACTCCTGCAGCCGGGTCCACGCCTGGCCCGACGTCGATCGCAGCGTGACGCGGGCCGGCGCACAGCGCGGATAGGCTTTCGTCATCTCGTCGGCCGCGGTGACCTGCACCTTGGCCATCAGCGCCCCGATGCGGGGATCCGCGAAGCGTTCGGCCGCGTACGTGGACAGATCGATCCGGCCGTCGAGCAGCGCCGAGGCGATCGTGAACGGCAGGCTGTGGTCGGCCGTCTCCCGCGTCGTCGGCGCCCAGCGCGAAGGGTCGGCGCCCATCGCGAGAAAGGCGCTCTCGTAGGTCTGCACCTCGATCGCCGCGATCGCGTCGAGCGGCACCGACGGACGCAGTCTCAGCAGCGCGTCGATGGCCGATTGGCCGTGGTAGCACAGCGCCCTCGGCTTGATGTGCGTGAGCTCGAGCTTGGTGATGGACGCGCTGCCCGCCTGCCAATCGATCGAGCCCGCCAGTTCGGCCAGGCCGCCAAGCCCATGCACCGGGTCTGAAGGCCCGGTGACCCCCGCGCGCGCCAGCAGCGCCGCGAAGAGCCCGTTGCGCGCGCCGTTGGCGCCGGCCGAGCCCTTCCAGTCGGACAGCGCGCCGCGGCGCACGTTGAACAGGTTCACGTTCGACGCCAGCGCGAGCGACAGCGCGTGCCCCATCGCGGCCTCGTCCAGACCCAGCAGCCGGCCCGCGCCCGCAGCCGCGCCCACCGCCGCACAGGTCGATTGGTCGAACGCGCGGGGATCGGCCGGCGCATCGCAAAGGCCGCAGAACAGCTCGTAGGCGACGACGATCGCGGCGGCGAGCGAGCGGCCGTCCTGCCGGCAGGCTTCCGCGGTCGCCATCAGCGCCGGGATCATGTCGCTGGGATGGCCGGCGCCGCGGCCGAGGTGGGTGTCGTTGTAGTCGAGATAGCGCACCATCGTGCCGTTGGCGAACGCCGCCATCTCCATCGACGTCTGCATCCCGCTGCCCCAGACGCGGGCCGCCGGCTTTCCTGCATACAGGTCCGCGAAGGCGCGAATGCGCTGGCAATACGCCTGGTCGTAAGCCGCCGCGGCGCACGCGACGGCGTCGACGAGGCGCCGCTTGCACTCGTGCACCGCCGCGGGAGACAGGTCGTCGAAGCCGGTGCTGACCGCGTAACGGGCAAGGCGCTGGATCGTGGTTTCCATGGCCGTGGGACGCCGACGGTGCCTCAGATCCCCAGCAGCGACGGCACCACGCGCGCCAGCTCTCCCTGCGTCCAGCGGCCCGCCTTGCGCACCATGCGCGCGCCGCGCATGTCGAGCTGGTCGCCGTAGAAGACGAGGTCGCCGCCGCCGGCGTACATGAACTTGCCGCTGATGTCGGCCGCGTCCGGGCTGCACAGGAAGACGGCGGCCGGCGCGACGTCGTCCGGGTCCAGCGACTCGGCCGCCGGCACGCCGCCGACCAGGCGCGCCTTCGATTCGGGGAAGAGCTGCGTCGTCGCGCTGGGCAGCAGACAGTTGACGTTGATGCCGGTGTCCCACAGCTCGACGGCCAGCGTCGTCGTGAAGCCCATGATGCCGGCCTTGGCGGCGGCATAGGCGGTGCCCGAGGGCTTGCGCACGTCGCGCTGCACGCGCTTGCTGGCCGGCACCTGGAAGAAAGCGCCGCGCGAGGACACGGTGAGGATGCGGCCGCTGTTCTGCTTGAGCATGTGCGGCACCGCCATCCGGCAGCTCAGGAAGTGGCCCTTCAGGTGCAGGTCGATGATCGAGTCCCACTGCTGCTCGCTCATCTCGGCCAGCGGCGTGCGGTGGAAGTTGCCCGCGCAGGTGACGAGGATGTCGATGCGCTCGAAGCGCTGGACCACCGCGTCGACCATCACCTGCGCGCCGGCGGCCGAGGTCACGTCTTCCTGCAGCGCCAGCGCGTTGCCGCCGGCCTGCTCGATCTCCTTGGCCACCAGCGCCGCCGACGGCGTACCGTTCTCGTCGCGGTGCAGGTCGTCGACCGCCACCGCCGCGCCTTGCGCGGCCAGCGCCTTGGCGATGCTGCGGCCCAGGCCGCGGCCGCCGCCGGTCACCAGCGCGACCTGTCCCTTCAATGCCTGCATCATCTCGTGTCCTTTCGTGAGGTGTCGGGGCCTTCATCGCGATGAGGCCAGATTCGCCGCACTACCTCGCGGTGCCGCGCGAAGGCGTAGCAGCTGTCGATCTTGTGGACGGCGGCCTCCACGTCGCGCACGGGCTCGCTGCGCAGCGAGCGGATGCCCTGCAGCGCGGTGGTACCCATCGTCAGCAGCATTTCCATCAAATGCGTGCAGCTCGCGCTGCCGCGAAGCTGCTGCTTCACGCGCGACGACCAGCCGGAGCGGACTGGCTCGCCGACCAGCACCGACAGCGTGGCTTCCGCTTCCTTGCACACCCCGTATGGCGTGGTGTCCGACGAGGCCTCGACCGCCCGCACCACCAGCGCCGCGTCTAGCGTCAGGCGCACGCGCAGGTCGTGCAAGGGCACGCCGGCGGCCACCGGCCGCGGGTTGGCGAAGCGGTGGAAGGTGTAGGGCTTGCGGTCGACCAGATGCGCCTCGACGTCGAACAGCCCGTCGTCGCGCGCATAGGCGTGCATGTCGATCGTGCGATGGTGAATCTCGCGCCGCGGCTGGGCTTCGGAGAAGGGCATCGCGCGTCAGCCTTCGGCCGCGGGGGCCGTCAGCCGTGCGGCCGTCTCGGGGTCGAAGCCCCAGTCGACCAGCGCCTCTCGCGCGCCCTGCCCGCGGCCCGGCGGCGCCGAGGGCACGCCCGCGGCCGTGCGCGAGAAGCGCGGCGCCGGCGCCGGCTGCGCGATGCCGGCGATCTCGACGAACGAACGGCGCGCAACGCTTTGCGGGTCGGCGCGCGCCTCGCCGAACGACCACACCGGGCTGACGCAGGCGTCGCTGCCGGCGAAGGCCTCGCACCACTGCGCGCGCGTGCGCGTCTTGAACACCGCGGCAATGCGCTCGCGCAGCGCCGGCCAGCGCGCGCGGTCCTGCCGCGGCGGCAGCTCGGCCGCGTCCAACTGCAGGCGCCGCAGCAGCTCGGCGTAGAACGGCTCTTCGTTGGCACCGACCGCGATCGCCTGTCCGTCCAGCGTCTCGTAGGTGGTGTACCAGGGCGCCGCGCCGTCCAGGTGGTTGACGCCGCGCTCGTCGCGCCAGCGCCCGGCGGCCAGCATGCCGGCGAACAAGGTGCCCAGCAGCGACGCGCCCTCCACCATCGCGGCGTCGATCACCTGGCCCCGGCCCGAGCTTTTCACCTCCAGCAGCGCGCAGACGATGCCGAAGGCCAGCAGCAGGCCGCCGCCGCCCATGTCGCCGACGAGGTTGAGCGGGATCGCCGGCGGCGCCGCGCGGCCGCCGATCGCGCCCAGCACGCCGGACACGGCGACGTAGTTGACGTCGTGCCCGGCCTCGGCGGCGCGCGGGCCGTCCTGGCCCCAGCCGGTCATGCGGCCGTAGATCAGCTTCGGGTTGCGCGCCAGGCACACGTCGGGCCCCAGCCCCAGCCGCTCCATCACGCCGGGGCGGAAGACGTCGATCAGCGCATCGGCCTTGTCGACGAGCTGCAGCGCGGTCTGCACCGCCTGCGGGTCCTTCAGGTCGAGCGCGATCGAGCGCTTGCCGCGCATCATCGTCTCGTACTTGCGCGGGCCGTACTTGCCCATGCCCGCGGGGCCGGGGCGGTCGACCAGCAGCACGTCGGCGCCCAGGTCGGCCAGCAGCATGCCGGCAAACGGCCCCGGGCCGCTGCCCTGGAACTCCAGCACGCGCAGGCCCGCCAGCGGACCCGCGCCCGGCTTGCGCGCAGCGTCCATCACCGTCAGCGCTTGCCGCCGCGCAGCACGATGCCGGCCTTCTCGCGGTCGAACAGCTTGGACAAGTCCGCCTGCGCGGCCTCGGTCAGCTTGAACTTCTGCACGCGGTGGCTGAAGGTGCGCGGCAGGTCGGCCGCGAACTGCAGGAAGCGTGGCACCATGTAATACGCCATGTTGTGCACGCAGTGCTCGATCAGCTCACGCTCGCTCAGCTTCGCGTCGGGCTTCAGCACGACGGTGGCGGCCACCTCGTCCTCGGGGTTCTCGGCGCGCACCGGGTAGACCGCGACGTCCAGCACCGCCGGGTGCTTGAGGATCACCTGCTCCACCTCCACCGCCGAGATGTTCTCGCCGCGGCGGCGCAGCGCGTCCTTCTTGCGGTTGACGAAGTACAGGTAGCCGTCGGGGTCCAGGTAGCCGCGGTCTCCCGTGTGGAACCACTGGTTGCGCATCGCGGCCAGCGTGGCCTCGGGCATCTTGTAGTAGCCCAGCGACGTGCCCCAGGGCTGGTTGCTGCGCACGACGATCTCGCCCGGCTGCCCCTGCGGCACGTCGAAGTCGTCGTCGTCGACGATGCGCAGGTCGATGTGCGCGCGCGGGCGGCCGGCCGAGCCCAGCTTGGCCTTCGGCTCCTTGGCGTTGAACGCCGTCACCTGCGCGAAGTCCGACAGCCCGTAGCCGCTGACGATGGTGACGCCGAAGCGCTCTTCGAACTCGCGCGCGTAGCGCGGCACCGGCACCATGCGGCACAGGCGCACGCTGTGCTCGCGGTCCTGCGGGCCGGGCGGCTGGTTCCACAGGAACTCCGACATCGCGCCCAGCGCGTTGAGCTGGGTCACGCGGTTGTCGCGCACCTCGCTCCAGAAGCGCGACAGCGAGAAGCGCTGCGTCATCACGATGCGGCCGTTGGCCAGCAGCGACGCATACGAGACGCCGAAGGTCGCGCTGATGTGGAACAGCGGCAGGCAGACGTAGGCGACGTCGGTCTCGCGGTAGTCGTGGTCCTTGGCGTTGTTCCAGCCGTACAGCAGGCAGTGTGCATGCGTGAACATGTTCAGCTTCGACGGCCCGGTGGTGCCCGACGTGTACATCAGGAAGGCCAGGTCGTTGAAGCGCACGTCGCTCTCGACGGGCGCGTCGCTGTGCTCCAGCAAGACAGCGAAATCGCTGACGCGGCGGCCGGTGGTCGCGGCCTGTTGCGCACCGCCGCCCAGCACGATCAACTGCTCGATCGCCGGCAGCTCCGCGGCGATCTCGTCGAAGCGCTCGCGCAAACCCTGGTCGATGAACACCGCCACCGCTTCCGACAGGCTGATCAGATGCGTCAACTGCCCGCCGCGCGCCGCGGTGTTGATCGGCACCGTGATCACGCCCAGCTTGCCCAGCGCGAAGTACAGCAAGAGCTGCTCGGGGCTGTTGTCCATCATCACCGCGACGTGCCGTCCCTTGGCCAGGCCCAGCGCCTGCAGGCCGCGCGCGATGCGGTTGGACTGGCGGTCGATGTCGCGGTAGCTGTAGACGCGGCCGTCGGGCAGGAAGGTCAGGAAGGGCTTGTCGCCGTTGCGCTGCGCTTTCTGCGCCAGCACCTGGCCGATCGTCAGCGATCGAATGTCGAGGTCCATGCCGGGATTCTCAGTTGTCAAGCAACGCGCTCAGCCGCTCGACGGTCGTGGAGTATTCCTCCAGCATCTCGTAGACCACCTGCTTGACGGTGGTCTCCTCCTTCAGCCGGCCGACGACCTGGCCCGCGGGGTAGCTCAGCATCTCCTCGACGTTGAAGTGCTTGATGCGCTCCTGCGCCTCGTTGATCAGCATCGACTGCAGCGGCATCGGCAGCGTCTTGGGCGCACCGGGCTCCTCCCACGCGCGCACCCAGGCGGACGACAGCCGGCGCGCCGGCTTGCCGGTGCCGCAGCGCGAGCGCAGCGTGTCGCTGGACGTGGCGGCGAACAGCTTCTTGCGGATCTCCGGCGTAGTCTCGCTCTCCACGGTGCCCAGCCACACGGTGCCGGTCCACACGCCTTGCGCGCCCAGCGCCAGCCCGGCCGCCACCTGGCGCCCGCAGCCGATGCCGCCGGCGGCCAGCACCGGCACCGAGGGGCCGACCGCGTCGACCACGTCGGGCACCAGCACCATCGTCGAGATCTCGCCGGTGTGGCCGGCCGCTTCCCAGCCCTGCGCGACGATGATGTCGACGCCGGCGTCGGCCTGCTTCTTCGCGTGCTTGGGGTGGCCGATCAGCCCGCAGACCTTGATGCCCAGGCTGTGCGCCTTGTCGATCACGTGCGGCGGCGGCACGCCCAGGGCGCTGACGATCAGCTTCGCCAGCGGGTGGCGGTACACCACCTCCAGCCGGCGCTCGGCCTCGCGGTGCGTGCGCGTCAGCTCGGCCATGTACTCGCGCAGCATCTCCTCGCTCTTTTCCTTGCTGAACTCGGGCACGTTGTATTTCTTCAGCAGGTTGGCGACGAAATCGCGGTGCCCTTGCGGCAGGTACTGGTTCAGCGATTCGACCGTCAGGCTCTCGTATTCCTTGGGCTGCTTGGACGGGAACAGCACGTCCACGCCGTAGGGCTTGCCGTCGGTGTGCTTGTCCAGCCAGGCCAGCTCCAGCTCCAGCTGGTCGGCGGTGAAGTGGGACGTGCCCAGCGTGCCCATGCCGCCCGAGCGGGACACGGCGGCCACGACGTCGCGGCAGTGGGAGAACGCGAAGATCGGGGCCTCGAGGCCGAACATCTCCATCACGGGGGTGCGCATTGCTTGCTCCTTCGTCTAAGCTGTCTTTTGAACGGTGGATCTCAGGCCTTGGGCCGGCGCTTGTACATCAGCGTGGCCTTCATCCGCTGCACCACCTCGCCGCGCTGGTTGACGCACTGGCGCTGCAGCGAGATCACGCCGCGGTCGGGCTTGCTGGTTTCCTTCTTCTCCACCACCGTGGCCACGACGCGGATGGTGTCGCCGTGCTTCACCGGCAGCAGCATGCGCCAGTCGTCGATGCCCAGCAGGCCGATCAGCGTGCCGTCGTTGATGCCGCTGGCGTACTGCAGCCCGCCCATCACGGCGTAGATCAGCGGCCCGTGCGCGATCGGCTCGCCGAAGGGCGTGGTCTTGCAGTACTCGTGGTTGGTGTGGACCTCGTTGAAGTCGCCCGACAGGCAGGCGAAGTTGACGATGTCGGTCGAGGTGATGGTGCGCGCCGGCGAGACGATCTCCTGGCCGATCTCGAAGTCCTCGAAGTAGCGGCCGCGCGGTTGGGCGTTCATGGTCGGTGTCCTTGATTCGATGTTGAGGTGCGCGCGGCGCTTCAGCCCCGCTCGTTGGCCAGGATCACGGTGCAGTGCGACGACAGGATGCCGCCTTCGTTGTGCACCAGCGCGACCTCGGCACCGTTGACCTGGCGCGCGCCGAGGCCGCCGCGCAGCTGGCGCACCGCCTCGACGATGCCGAACAGCCCGCCGGCCGCGCCCGCGTGCGCATGCGACAGCATGCCGCCGTGCGTGTTGACCGGCAGCGTGCCGCCGATCTTCGTGTGCCCCGCGGCGAAGAAGGCGCCGCCTTCGCCGGGCTGGCAGAAGCCCAGCTCCTCCAGCTCGATCACCGGCACGATGCTGAAGCAGTCGTACAGCTCGGCGAAGTCCATGTCCTGCGGCCCCAGGCCCGCCATCTGATAGGCGACGCGGCCCGACTCGGTGGCGCCGAACTCGGTGAGGCTGGGCGCGCACATCAGGTGCTCGTGCGTATGGTATTCGCCGATGCCTTGCAGGTAGACCGGCTTGCACTTCAAATCGCGCGCGCGCTCGGCCGACGTGACGATGAAGGCGCCGCCGGCGTCGGAGATCAGGCAGCAGTCCAGCATGCCCAAGGGGTCGGCGATCGGCTTGGCCTGCAGCACGTCGTCCAGCGTGATCGGCTTCTTCATCTGCGCGTTGGGGTGCAGCAGCGCGTGCGCGCGGGTGTTCACCGCGACGTGGGCGAGCTGCTCGCGCGTGGTGCCGTACACGTGCATGTGGCGCTGCGCGATCATCGCGTAGTAGCCGGGGATCGAGCCGCCGTAGGGCTGCTCGAAGTACGGGTGGCCGACGGCCAGCAGCGCGGCCAGCGCGGCATCGCGGCTCAGGCCGGTGGCGCGGTTCTCGCCGGCGCACACCAGAATGGTCTCGGCCTGGCCGGCGACGATGGCCTCGGCCGCGTGCTTGAGCATCACCGCCGGGCTGGCGCCGCCGGTGATGATGGCGGCGTTGTAGCGCGGCTTCAGGCCCAGGTATTCGCACAGCACCGAGCCCAGCATGAAGTAGGGCTCGGTGAACGAATAGGCGGTCAGCACGCCGTCGATGTCGCCGAGCTTCAGGCCCGCGTCGTCCAGCGCCCGCTTGGCGGCCTGCGCGTTGAGGCCCAGGCCCGTCATGTGCGGCACGCGGCCGATGTCGGACTCGGCCACGCCGACGATCGCGACCTTGTTCTTCAGCGATGCAGGTGATTTCATGCGTTGCTCCCGGTCAGGCCGCGCGGCGGAACTGCGGCACCTTGTGGCCTTCGCCGCGGTCTTCGAACATCACCTCGACCGCGTCGCCGATGCGCACCTGCAGCGCGTCGTCGCCGAGGATGTTGGCCACCATGCGCGGCCCTTCGTCCAGCTCGATCAGCGCCACCACATAAGGCGTCATCGACGCGTACGCCGGCGACGACGCGCGGTGGATCACCGTGTAGCTGTGCACGCGGCCGCGGCCCTTGGCGTCGATCCACTGCAGGTCGTCGGACCAGCACTGCGGGCACAGGTGGCGCGGCATGAAGTGCAGCGCGCCGCAGGCGCCGCAGCGGCGGATCAGCAGCCGCTGCTCGCGCGCGGCGTTCCAGTACGGCGCCGAATCGGCGTTGGCCACCGGCTTGGGGATCGAGGGTTCCATCGCTTGGTCCTGGTTGCGTTGCGGTTCAGCGCGGCCCGGCAGCCTTGCCGCGCTGCTTCAGCTTGTCGCCGACCGAGGGCCGCGGCGGCTGTTTGTCGAGGAAGCCGCGCAGCCGCTGGCCGAACTCGGGGCCGCCCATCGCCACCACCTGTCCCAGCCCTTCGAGCAGGAACATGTCGTCGATGCCGGTCTCGAAGGTGCGCGACAGCACGAGCTTGGTCAGCCCCCAGACGTCGGCCGGGCCGGCGGCAAAGGCCTGCGCCAGCTCGATGCCGCGCGCGTCGAGCTGGTCGTCGGGCACGACCTCGGCCACCAGGTCCAGTTCCTGCGCCTGAAAGGGGTCCAGCGCTTCCTCGGTGATGAAGAGCCGCCGCGCCTTGGCCAGGCCGATCAGCCGCGGCAGCGTGTACATCGCCAGCGCGTCGGGCATGATGCCCATGCGCATCCACGAGGCCATGAACTTCGCGGTGTCGGACGCGATCACCAGGTCGGCCGCCAGCGCCAGCCCGAAGCCGCCGCCCACCGCGTAGCCGCGCACGCCGGCGATCACGGGCTTCTCGATGCGCATGAAGGGCAGCAGCCAGCGCCCCATGTCGCGGAAGCGCCGGTGCACGGCCCAGGCGTCGTCGCGCACTTCGTCCAGCGCACGCAGGTCGCCGCCGGAGCAGAAGTTGGGGCCGCGCGACGTCAGGTAGACGGCGCGCACCTCGGTGTCGGCCCCCACCTGGGCCAGCGCCGCCGCCAGCGCGGCGCGCATGCCGTTGCTCAGCGAGTTGCGCGTGTGCTCGGCGTTCAGCCGGACGATGGCCACCGCGTCCTTGCGCTCGATCTCGACCAGTTCGACTTGCTTGTCCATGGGCTTGTTGTTGCGTGATGAGCCAGTCCGCCGGCGGCGCTGACCGCCCATGCCATCGCAAGCCATGTGCCAGCCCCCGGCCACCGCGTGCACCGCCGGCGCGGACGCAAAAGTGTCTTCGGCCGGGACATGCGTTGTCGCCGCAAACGTCAAAACCGCCGCCGGCAGGCGCTGCCGAAGCCACGGCTTGAGCCTCGCAGCCGTGGCGGCGGCTGGGCATGCCGCTTGCGGTGGGCTCGCGGCACACACCAGGAGCTGCATCATGAACATCGCCCCGCCAGGCCGCCCGGCCGCCGCCCGGCGCGCCGTCATCGCCGTCTTGCTGCCGGCGCTGGCGGGTGCCCTCGCCATCGCGGCCTCGCAGGTCCGGGCCCAGGCGCCGGACCCGGCGCGCTACCCGGTCAAGCCGGTCCAGATCGTCGTGCCGGTGGCCGTGGGCGGCAGCACCGACACGCTGACGCGGCTGTTCGCCAAGAAGCTGGGCGACGTGCTGGGCCAGCAGATGCTGGTGGACAACCGTGGCGGCGCCGGCGGCATGGTCGGCACCGGCTACGTTGCGCAGGCGGCGCCCGACGGCTACACGCTGCTGTCCACCTATGCGGCGCACACGATCACGCCCTTCCTCTATCCGAAGGTGCCGTACGACGCGATCAAGTCCTTCGTGCCCATCATCCGCATCGCCAACCAGCCGGTGGCCATCTATGCCAACCCCGAGGCCGGCATCCGCTCGCTGCCGGAGCTGGTGGCCTATGCGAAGAAGAACCCGGGCAAGCTGAGCTTCGGCATCTCGGTGGCCGGCAGCTCGGGCCACCTCGCGTTCGAGCAGCTCAAGCAGAAGACGGGCACCGACATCGTCCCCATCATCTACAAGAGCGCCGGCGCCACCAACACGGCGCTGATCGCCGGCGAGGTGCAGGTGGCGATGATCAGCGTGACCTCGGGCCAGGAGCTGGCCAAGGCCGGCCGCATCCTGCCGATCGCCGCGCTGACGCCCAAGCGCGTGGCCCAGATGCCCGGCGTGCCGACGGCGGCCGAAGGCGGCTTCCCGATCCAGGCCGCGGGCTGGACCGGCCTGCTCGGGCCGGCCGGCCTGCCGCCGGCGATCGTGCGCCGCCTGGCCGACGAGTCGCAGCGCATCCTGGCCTCGCCCGAGATGCAGGCCGCGCTGGCCACGCATGGCGCGGAGCCGGCCGGCGAGAAGCTGGAGGAGTTCGGCGCGCTGCTGAAGCAGGAACTGGCCGAGGCGCAGGAATTCGTGAAGCACGTGAACATCAAGGGGTACTGAATCGAACCGAGGCCGTGTCCTCGCACAACGGACAATGCGCGCCGGGATGCATCGGCCCGCAGCGCGTTGGCACGGAGTCTGCTCGCGGCTGCGCTTCCTCATGTCTGACATCCCCTGTTGATCCGGAGACTCCTCATGGCTTCATCCCTGTCGCGCTCGCGCGCGATCGTCGCGGCGTTGTTCGCTCTGCTCTCGCTGCCGACGTCGACGGTCTCGGCGCAAACCAAGGACTTCCCGAACAAGCCGATCAACCTGGTCATCCCTTATGGCCCGGGCAGCGGCGGCGACACGCTGTCCCGGTCGCTGGCGCAGGCGCTGACCGCCGAGTACCGCGTACCGGTCATCATCGACAACAAGGCCGGCGCGAGCGGCTTCATCGCTGCGCAGCAGGCGGTGCGCGCGGCGCCGGACGGGTACACGCTGTTCCTCGGCGGCACGACGACGCATTCGGCGAACCCGAACCTCTTCAAGAAGCTGCCCTACGATCCGGTGGCCGACTTCACGCCGATCTCGCTGCTGTCCAAGGGCTACATGGTCTTCCTCGTCCGGCCCTCGCTGGGCGTGAAGTCCGTCCAGGAATTCATCGAGCTGGCGAAGAAGTCGCCGCAGGAGCTGAGGTTCGGCAGCGGCTCGGGGTCGGCCCGGCTCACGGTCGAGATGTTCAGCCAGATGACCGGCATCAAGTTCCTTCACATCCCGTACAAGACCAATCCCCTGGTCATCACCGACCTGATCGGCGGCCACCTCGACTTCATGTTCGTCGATGCCAACACCGCCGTGCCGCTGACCGCGGCGGGAAAGCTGCTGCCGATCGCGGTGACGAGCAAGAAGCGCTTGTCGCAGATGGCCAGCGTGCCGACGATGGAAGAGGCCGGCATCAAAGGCTTCGAGTGGACCTTCTGGCTCGGCATGTATGCGCCGGCCGGCGTGGATGCCGCGACCGTCCGGCGCCTCAACGAGATGATGCGCAAAGCCGTCGATTCGGCCGCCTACAAGGCCTACCACGACAGCATCAGCGCCGAGCCGGTCGCCAGTTCGCCGGAGGAACTGGCCCGCGCGCAGGCGGAAGACACCCGGCTGATGCGGCGCGTGATCCAGACCGCGGGGATTCCGCAGGAGTAGCACGACGGAAGGGCCTGGCAGCACCCTGGGCCGGCAGGCGCCGGCGGGCGGGCATCAGCCCTTTCGCTCACGCACCAGCGTGCCGCTGCGCTGCTCGACGAACTGCAGGATGGTGGTGAAGTCCCGGTCGCCCAGCCCGGCTTCGCAGGCCGCGTGCCATTGCGCCTGCGCCTCGGCGATCACGGGCATGGTCACGTCGAGGGCAGCCGCCTCTCCCAGGCCGAGCGACATGTCCTTGTCGAGCAGGCGCAGCGCGGCGCCGAAATCGAAGCTGCCGGCGACCCCGCGCTGCACGAACTGCGCGGCCGCGAAGCTCTGCCCGCTGCCCGCCGACAGCGCCCGCAGCATCACGCCCGCGTCCAGCCCTGCCTTGGCACCCAGGCTCAAGCCTTCGCAGGCCGCGAGCACGTTGGCGCCCATCACGATGTTGTTCACCAGCTTCATGAGCTGGGCCATGCCGGGCCGGTCGCCCAGCACGAAGATGTCCTTGCCCATCATCTCCAGCCATGGCCGCGCCGCGGCGACCGTGGCCGGCGGGCCGGACACGAGCAGCGTCAGCCGCCCCGCGCGCGCCAGCGGCGCGCCGCCGGTCACCGGCGAGTCCAGCGTCTCGATGCCGCGCGCCTCCAGACCGCCGGCGATCGCCTGCATCACCTCGCGGCCGATCGTCGACATCTCGGCGTAGACCTCGATCGCCTTGCCGTGCACGACACCGTCCGAGCCGAGCGCCGCCGCCAGCGACACCGGCTGGCTGGGCAGGCAGGCGAACACGATGCCGGCGGCGTCCGCCACTGCCTTCGGCGATCCGTGCGCCACGGCGCCCTGCGCGACGAAGCGTTCCATCGCCTGCGCGGCAGGGTCGTGCACGTGCAGTTGAAAGTCCTTGCCCAGCAGGCGTTCGGCGATCGCGCCGCCCATCTGGCCCAGGCCGAGGAAGCCGACGTGCGTGTTGGGGTTCATGTCATTCCAGACCTGCGGCTGACGATCTCCATGTTCCGGAAAAACGCCGGCCTGGGCGTTACGTTCTTTCCAGCTCGCGCTGCATCCACTCGACGCTGCGCTGCAGGTGGTCGGCGGACATGCGCTCGTTGGTCGTCAGGAGGCTCAGCGCCGCGACGATGCTGCCGCGCTCGTTGCGCACCGGCACGCTGACCGAGCTGAGGCCGGCCACCATGGTGTCGCGGGCGCTCGCGAAGCCCGACGCCAGGCAGGCCTTCAGGCGCCGCCCGACCTCCGCCGCGCTCGTGCGGTAGCTGGGAAAGCGCGCGCTGTTGGTGTCGATGGCCAGGCTGCGCTCCGGCGCGGGCAGCGCGGCCAGCAGCACGACGCCGCCGGCGCCGACGCCCAGCGGCCGCCGCTCGCCCGCATGCGCCAGCGGCAGCGGATCCGCCGGAAACGTGCCGCGCGCGATGTCGATGTAGCGCGTGTCGAGGCCGTCGCGCGTCAGCAGGAAGACTGTGTCGCCGCTGGCCCGGGCGATGCGCTGCAGCGCGCCGGCGCAGCGCTGCTTCAGCCGTGCCTCGGCCGTCTCTTCCTGCGCGGGCAGGAAGTCGCAGCCGAAGTGCCAGGTATGGCTGTAGGGGTCGAAGACGACGGCGCGCTCCTCGGCCAGCCCGAGCAGCGTGCGCCGCGTGGTCGCCGGGTGCAGCCCGGCGCGGCCGGCAATCTCGGTCAGCCGCAGCCCCGCGCCGTGCTCGCCGGCCACCACGCGCAGGACCGCGAAGATCCGCCGGATCGTCCGGTGCTGCTCGTTGTCGGCGCCGCCCATGCCGGTGTCAGCGCGCGCCGCATCGGTCCGCGCATCAGACATCCATGTTGATGTCGATGACCTTCACCTCGGTGAAGGCCTCGATGCTGGTCCAGCCGCCTTCGCGGCCGATGCCCGATCGCTTGACACCGCCCATCGGCGCGTTGGCCACGCGCGCATAGCCGTTGATGCCGATGGACCCGGTGCGCATCGCGCGCGCGACGCGGAAGGCGCGCGTGATGTCGATCGTGAAGAGGGTGCCGGCCAGGCCGTATTCGCTGTCGTTGGCGATGCGGATCGCCTCGTCCTCGGTCTCGAACGGGATCACGCTGAGCACGGGACCGAAGATCTCCTCGCGCGCGATGCGCATGTCGTTGCGCACCTGCGCGAACAGCGCCGGGTTGATCCAGTTGCCCTGCGTCAGCGCGCCACCCGGCCGGTCACCGCCGGCCAGCAACTGCGCGCCTTCGGAGACGCCGCTGTCGACATAACCGAGGATGCGCGCCACCTGCTTCTGGTTGATGATGGGCGCCGAGGTGGTGGCCGGATCGAAGGGGTCGCCGAAGCGCACGCGCTGAAGCTGCTCGCGCGCGTGGTGCAGGAACTCGTCCAGGATCGACCGGTGCACCAGCGCGCGCGACGGCGTCGAGCACACCTGGCCCGACAGGAAGGTCGAGCACAGGCCCATCAGCGTGGCCGCGGCCGAGGGCACGCTGCGCGCATCGGGGAACACGATGCCGGCGCTCTTGCCGCCCAGCTCCAGCGACAGCCGCTTCATGTTGCGCCCGCTGGCCAGCAGGATCTTCTCGCCGGTGGCGGTGCCGCCGGTGAAGCTGATCTTGTCGACGCCGGGGTGCGCGGCCAGCGCCGCGCCGGTCTCGCCGCCGCCGGTCACGAGGTTGAACACGCCCGGCGGCAGGCCGCTGTCGGCCATGATCTGCGCCAGCCGCTGCGCAACGAGGTTGGTGTTCTCCGACGGCTTGACCACCACCGTGCAGCCGCAGGCCAGCGCCGCGGCCACCTTGTGGCAGAAGCTGGTCAGCGGCGCGTTCCAGGCCAGGATCGCGGCGACCACGCCCACCGGCTCGCGGAAGCTCATGTACTGCAGGTTCGACGAGCTGGAGAAGTGCGGGTAGGTCTGGCCGGTGATCTTGTCGGCCCAGCCGGCGTAGTGGTCGAAGATGTCGGCCGCCGCGCGCGCCGAGACGCGGGCGTTGATGCTCATCGCGTACGGCAGCCCGTTGTCCAGCGTCTGCAGCTTGGCCAGCTCTTCCTCGCCGGCGATCAGCCGGTCGATGATGGGGCGCAGCGCGCGCTTGCGGTCCTGCGCCGGCATGCGCGGCCAGGGGCCTTCGTCGAAGGCCTTGCGCGCCGCCGCCACCGCCGCGTCGACGCCGGCGGCGCCGGCCTCGGCGAAGCTGGCCATCGGCTCGTTGGTCGACGGGTGGATCTGCTCGAAGCGCTGGCCGTCGCCACCACGCCAATCGCCGCCGATGAACAGCCGCCCGGGCCGCACGCCCAGCGCGTCGCGCACGGGCAGCAGGCTGAAGGGCTCGCTCACCGGAACACCTCGCGGCTGATCGCGATGCGCTGCAGTTCGGCCTCGTCCAGTTCGGCGCCCAGGCCCGGCAGCTTGGGCACGTTGGCGTGGCCGTCCTGCAGCCGCACCGGCGTGTTCTGCACCAGCGGGTCGCGGTCGACCTCGGGCAGGCCCATCACGAACTCGGCGCCGAACACGTGGTTGGGCACGGCGGCGCACAGGTGCGCGGCGGCCACGGCCTCGATGTAGGTGCCGTTGGCGGTGCCGGCGCTGTTCATGCCGCGGCCGACCGCATCGGCGATGGCCGCGATCTCGCGCCCGCGCCGGAAGCCGCCGGACTTGATGAACTTGTGCGCCAGCACGTCGAAGGCGTCGCCGGCCGCGAGGTTGATCGCGTCGGCGATGCCGTAGACCGACTCATCGGCCATGATCGCGCAGCGCGCGCGGCTGCGCAGCACCGCGATGTCGCGCACCGCGCGCACGGGCATCGGCTGCTCGAAGTAGGTGATGCCCACCTCCTCCAGCCGCTCCAGCAGCTGCGTCGCCGCGACGAGGTCGTAGCTGGTGTTCGCGTCCATGCCCAGCTTGATGTCCGGACCCACGGCCTTGCGGATGCGCGTGACGGCGCGCACGTCGTCCGCCAGCCGCGGCGACGGGCCGACCTTGACGCACAGGTAGGGCACGCGCAGCTTCTCCACCGCGTTGACGGCCTCGCGGATCATGGTCTCCTCGTCGGCGAGGCCGATCGACCATTCCATCGGGATGCGGTCGCAGCAGGCGCCGCCCAGCAGCGTGTGCACCGGCACGCCGGCGGCGCGGCCCACGAGGTCGTGCAGCGCCATGTCCAGCACCGCCAGCGGCACCGGGTTGTCGGGCAGCATGTTCTCGCACTGGCGCAGCAGGCCGACGATGCGGCTGGCGTCCTGGCCGATCAGCTTGGGCGCGTAGAAGTCGCGCAGCGCGCTGTAGCAGGCGGCCGCGGTGTCGCCCTGGTAGGGGTTGGCCGGGCGCAGCGAGGCCCAGCCGAACAGCCCGCCGGCGCGCACGCGCACCAGCACCGGCTTGCCGACCGGGCTCTTGCTGCCGCCGAAGGCCAGCTCGCCGGTGGGGATGCGGCGCTTCAGTTTGGGCATGCTGTCGAGCAGCACGATCTCGATCTCGTCGATGCGCAGGCCTTCGACGGCGGCCTTCGGTTCACGGTCGGACATGGGGTGCGCTCCTTCAGGCCAGTTGGCGGATGATGGTCGACATGTCGGCGCAGTCGACGATGCCGTGCACGTCGGCGCAGACCTTGCGCGCCGCATCGGCCGAGAGCGGCCGGGCCGCGTGGCGCACGCAGTCGTCGAACTTGTCGACCAGGTCGGCCCAGCCGAGCGGCGCGTTGGAGCTGCCGCGCACGTTCTCGGACAGCACCTCCAGGGCGAACGTGCGGCCGTCGCGCGTGCGCAGCGTGACCTTGCCGCCGGGCAGGTGCGACTTCCAGTCGTAGGCGTCATCGGTGGCGAAGTCGATCTTGTCGGCGATGCGCAGCACCTCGGGGTCCTTCAGCGCGGCTTCGGTGAAGTCGCCCAGGCTGACCCGCCCGCGCGCGACGGCCAGCGCCACGGTGTAGGGGATGCTGAACTTCGAGTCCAGCACCGTCGCCGGGTGGCGGCGCGCGTCCAGCGGCTCGCACAGCCGCTGCGCGAAGTTGCCCACGTGCACGGTGATGGCCTGCAGGTCGTCGCCGGTCAGGCGGTGCTCGGCCAGCAGCTTGAGCACGGCGTCGATGTAGACGTGCGACGCGCCGCAGCTCGGCCAGGGCTTGTAGATGATGGGCGCGCCCTGGTAGTCCTCGCCCAGCCCGGCGAGCGCGGCCTCGCGGTCCCAGCGGCCGCCGAAGTAGACCGGCATCACGCCGGCCTTGCCCTCGAACGCGGTCTGCACGCCGGTGATGCCGCGCTGCGCCAGCAGCGCCGAGAAGACGGCGCCCTTGGCCGAGAAGGCGGCGTACATGCCGCGCAGGTCGCTGCCCACGCCGTAGCCCAGCTCCATCGTGCCCGCGGACTGGCAGCTCGCGATGCCCAAGGCGTTGACGGTCTGCTCGCGCGACAGGCCCAGCAGCTTGGCGCAGGCCGCGGTGGCCGCGTACACGCCCAGCACCGGCGTCAGGTGCCAGTCCTGGCGCCACTGCACGTTCTTGCGCAGCCGCGCGAAGACGTCCTGGCCGACGGCCAGCGCGGTGACGAACTGCCGGCCGCTGACGCCGCCCAGCTTCTCGGCCAGCGCGAACAGCGCCGGCACCGGCGCGCTGCTGGGGTGGTGGCCTTCGGGCAGGTGGTCATCGTAGTCCAGGCAGTGCGCCATCGCGCCGTTGGCGAACGCGGCCAGGTAGCTGGGCGCGCGGCCGCCGAAGCCGATGATCGTGCTCTCGGGCTTGCCGCCGGCGTCCAGCAGCAGCTCGGCCACATGGCGCAGCGAGGGCACGAAGCCGGTGGCGCCGACCATGCAGCCCAGCGTGTCGAGCGTGCTGTCGCGCGCCGCTTGCACCGCCGCGGCGGGCAGCGATTCGAAGCGGGTCTGCACGACGTGACGGGCGAAGAGATCGGCGAGGTCGGCGGTGTCGGTGGGCTGGGTCATGTCGGGGCGGTGATGCGATGGAGGGGTTCGGGACACTGTAGGTTCGGCCCGCCGGCCGGGCAAGACGCTTTTCTTGTCGCAGTCGGTAAGGCGCGCTGAACGGTCCGGCGCGCTCAGACGCCGCCGCGCCGGCGCCGGCGCCGCTGCGCGGTCGCCTCGGCATCGAGCTGCTGCGGTCCGTCCGGCGGCGCGACGATCACGACGCCGTAGTCGGCCAGCGCATCGTCCGCGCTCAGGTAGCCCAGGCGGACGTCGGCCAGCACGCGCAGCGGATCGCGCGCCAGCGGATCGCCCCAGCCGCCGCCGCCCGGCGCCGCGACGCGGATCGTGTCGCCGGCCGCCATCTCGACGCCCTCGTCCTTGGTCAGGTGCTCGGGCCGGTACGCCGCGCCGCCGCGCGTGTACTCGATCTCGCACAGGCTGCCGTCGCCGCCGCCGTGCAGGCCGAAAGGCGCGAACTTGCCGCGGTCGGCCAGCACCGACGAGGTCGCGCTGCCGTCGCTCAGCCGGAGCTGGAACTCGACGCCGAGCCCGCCGCGCATCCGGCCCGGCCCGGCCGAGCGTTCGCGGATGCGGTAGTAGTCGAAGCTCAGCGGGTACTGCTGCTCCATCGCCTCGACCGGCGAGGTGCGCGAGACGCCGATCGGCGCGTTGCCGTTGAGCAGCCCGTCACCGCCCGCGTGGCCGCCGTAGCCGCCGCCCGAGAAGCGGAACATGATGTAGGGCCGCTGGCGGACCGGGTCGTAGCCGCTGATGGTGAGGTTGGCGACGGTGCCGTAGCAGGCCGCCGGCACGCGCTCGGGCAGCGCCTGCGCCAGGCAGCCGAAGATCGCGTCGACCACGCGCAGCGACACTTCCGCCGACGCGCCGGACACCGCCCGCGGGTACTTGGCGTTGAGGAAGCAGTTCTCGGGCACGACCACCGAGATCGGCCGGAACGCGCCGCCGTTGACCGGCACTTCCGGAAACACGTGCTTGAGCGCGACCAGCGACGCCGAAGTGGTGGCCGACAGCGCGCTGTTCAGCGGCCCGCGCACCGGCTCGCTGGAGCCGGTGAAGTCCAGCGTCAGCCGGTCGCCCTGCACGCGCAGCTCCAGCGCCACGCGGATGGGCTCGTGCACCAGCCCGTCGGAATCCAGGAAGGTCTCATAGCGGTAGGCACCGTCCGGGATGCCCGAGATGTAGGCGCGCATCTGCTGCTCGGCGCGGCGGTCGAGCTCGTCGACGTGGCGCTGCACCTCGTCGAAGCCGTACTTGTCCAGCAGGCCGCGCAGGCGCTCCTCGCCGACGTTGAGGGCCGCGATCTGCGCCTGCAGGTCGCCCAGCCGCTGCTCGGGCATGCGCATGTTGGCCAGCAGCAGTTCCAGGATGCCATCGCGGCGCCGCCCGCGGCGGTACAGCAGGGTCGGCGGGATGCGCACGCCCTCCTGGATGATCTCGGTGGCGCGGATGCCGAAGCCGCCGGGCACGTTGCCGCCGATGTCCAGCCAGTGGCCGCAGTTGGCGAAGTTGCAGAACTTGCGCCCCCTGTAGAAGAACGGCTTGACGAGCTTGACGTCCATCAGGTGCGTGCCGCCGCAGTACGGGTCGTTGAGCATCGCGATGTCGCCTTCCTCCAGGTCGGGGAAGGCGGCAACGACGGACTTCACCGCCGACTGCATCACGCTCACGAAGATCGGCAGCCCGGTGGCGCCCTGGGCGATCACGTCGCCGGTGGCCTTGTCGTAGATGCCGTTGGCGCGGTCGCGCCCCTCGGACATGATGGGGTTGAAGGCCGCGCGCTCCAGCGTCAGGTCCATCTCGTCGACGATCTGGCGCAGCGCGTTCTGCAGCACCACGAGGGTGACCTGGTCGATGGCCGGTTCGTTCATCGCGTTCATGCGGGGTCCACCTCGATGATGAGATTGCCGAATTCGTCGACGGTGATGCGGTTGCCCGGCTCGGCCACCGTCGTCGTGTCCATCTGGTCGAAGATCGCCGGGCCGTCGATGCGCGCGCCGGCCGGCAGTGCCGCGCGGTCGTAGGTGGGCGTGCGCACCCAGTCGCCGCCGAACCAGACCTGGCGGTGGCCGGTGATGGCGTCCCGCGCCTCGGCCACCTTGGGGTGCGAGGCGAAGACCTTGCGCAGGTCGGGCGCCGTGCGTTGGCCGATGACGGACGAGCGGATGCTGATCAGCCGCGGCGGGAAGCTCGACAGGTCGATGCCGAAGCGGTCCAGGTAGGCCTGCTTGAGCAACTGCCCCAGCGCGTCGAGGTCCAGCGTCTCGGGGTCGATCTCCACGGTCTGGGCGTAGGACTGGCCCTCGTACTGCATGTCGGCCTCGTGCCGCACCTCGATGCGGGTCACCGGCACCTGCTCGGCCTGCAGCCGCGCCTCGCCTTCGCGCCGGTGCGCCTCCAGGATGTCGTGCAGCGCCGCCGGCGTCAGCGCCGCCAGCGGGCGGTTCACGGTCTGCACGAAGTCGTGCCGCGCGTCGGCGACGATGCAGCCCAGCGCGCAGGTGATGCCCGGCAGGTAGGGCACGATGACGTGCGGAACCCCCAGCTCGCGCGCCAGCGCCGCCGTGTGCAGCGGGCCGGCGCCGCCGAAGGCGAACAGCGCGAACTCGCGCGGATCGTGCCCGCGCTGCAGGCTGACCATGCGGATGGCGCCCGCCATCGCGTCGTTGACGATGCGCAGCGTGGCCGCCGCGGCGCCGAGCGCGTCCATCTTCAGCGCGCGGCCGACCTCGCGCTCGAAGCCGGCCTCGACGCGCGCCACGTCCACCGCTCCGTCGACGGCCAGCAGGCTGCGCGCGCTCAGGCGGCCCAGCAGCACGTTGGCGTCGGTCACGGTCGGCAGCGTGCCGCCGCGGCCGTAGGCGATGGGCCCGGGCTGCGCGCCGGCGCTGCGCGGGCCGACCTGCAGCATGCCGGCCTCGTTGACGTGCGCGATGCTGCCGCCGCCGGCGCCGATGGTGTGGATGTCGATCACCGGGATGCGCATCGGCAGGTTGAACGCGAGGTCGCGCTCGGCGCTGACGATGGGCTCGCCGTCGATGATCAGCCCGACGTCGAAGCTGGTGCCGCCCAGGTCGCAGGTGATGACCTGCGAGAACCCGGCCTGCCGCGCGACGTGCGCCGCCGCGATGACGCCCGCGGCCGGCCCCGACATCACCGTGTTGACGGCCCTGACGCAGGCCGCCTCGGCCGACATGATGCCGCCGTTGGTCTGCATGATCGCCAGGTTGCGCTTCACGCCCTGCGCGCGCAGTTCGTCCTGGATGCGAGACACGTAGCGGTGGATGCGCGGCTGGATGTAGGCGTTGACCGCGGCCGTGCCCAGCCGCTCGACCTCGCGGTATTCGCGCAGGATGTCCACGCTGCAGGTCACGTAGGGGTTGGGCCAGATTTCGAGCGCGATCTCGCGCGCGCGCCGCTCGTGCACGGGGTTGGCGTAGGCATGCAGGAAGCCGATCACCAGCGCCTCGACGCCGCGCTGCAGCAGCGTGCGCAGCACCGCGCGCAGCGCGTCCTCGTCGAGCGGCTGCACGACTTCGCCGCGGGCGTTCAGGCGTTCCGGCACCTCCAGCCGGTGGTCGCGCGCGATCAGCGGCACGAACTCGCCGTGCAGCCCGTAGAGCTGCGGGCGGTCGCGGCGGCCCAGCTCGATCAGGTCGCGGAAGCCCTGCGTCGTGATCAGGCCGCAGACCGCGCCGTTGCGCTCCAGCGTGGCGTTGGTGCCCACCGTCGTGCCGTGCACCAGCCAGGAGATGGCGTCGAACGGCACCTGCGCCGCGCGCAGGCCCTGCATGAAGCCTTCGGCCTGGTTGTGCGGCGTCGACGGCACCTTGCTGATCCGCATGGAGCCGTTCGACGGATCGATGGCGATCGTGTCCGTGAACGTGCCGCCGATGTCGATTCCCACGTGAAAGGGCATGAACGGGACTCCTGAACGAGGTTGACGAGAACCAGTCTAGGAACCGCTCCGCGACCCGCCAAGACGGAAACGATCGCTGGGTGATCGTGCCGCTGCGGACAAACCCGAGGGCGGCTGCAAGCGGTCGGTGCCGCGGCCTATCCGTGCTGCGTCGCGCCGGCCCCGGGCACGGCGAAGGCCGGCCAGGGCTCGGACCGTTCCAATTCCGCGACGAGTTCGCGCGTCGCGGTCACGCCGCCGAAGAGGCTGGTGCGCAGAGCGGTGGCCCAGAAGCCGCTGGCGGCGGGCGCATTGAGGAGGGTCTTCTCGCCGATCGCGACGACGCCGTCTTGCAGCAGGCGCAGGGTCCGCGCGCCGAATCCCAGTTCGTCGAGCACGGCGACGGTGTCGAGACCCGGCCGCCGCATCGCCAGCCGGTCGCGGCAAGCGCCGTCGTGCGGGTAGACCGGCAGCCCGATGCCCAGCATCTTGCCGAGGCCGGGGTGCTCGACGGCGCAGATCAGGCCGCGCGAGCGCATGTACCGGTCGGCGATGAGGTCTTCGAGGCGGCTGTGGCGATGGGCGGCGAAGCCGGCGCCCCGCAGCGCCGCCACCGCCTCGTCGACGGACACGGCGGCGAATCGGCGCTCGAGCCAGCCTTCGAGCGCGCCGTCGTCGACATCGCCGACACCGGCCAGCCCATCGCAGCCTGCCAGGCGGGAGCGCCCGGCGCCGCCCGCGGCCAGGTAGAACCAGCCGTCACGGCCGCGGTACAGCCGGTCCAGCGCGTGCCAGCCCCGGGCCTGCAGCCCCGAGGGCTCGTCCCAGGCCTTGCCGTCGAACGCCGTCAGCAGCGGCAGCTGCAGCATCGTGGCTGTGCGCGAGAGCGAACTGTTCACCTCCTGCGCCTCGCCGGTGAGATGGCGGTGCAGGAAAGCCAGCAGGATGCCATAGGCATGCAAATGCCCGGCCGCGAAGTCGTTGGGATAGATCGAGGCCAGCGCCGGCGCATCCACGCCGCCGAGCCGGCTGGCCAGTCCCGTGGTGCACTGGGCCATGATGTCGTGGCCACGGTAGGCGGCGCGGAAGCCGCCCGCCGAATGCAGCGACATCGTCGTGACGATGGCCGACGGGTTGCAGCCGCGGATGGCGGCCGCCGACAGGCCCAGCCGATCGGCCGCCGCGGGCGTGAAGTTGTGGTGCACGACGTCGCTGCGCGCGAGCAGCGCGCGCAGGATCTCCTGGCCCGCCGCGGCCTTGAGGTCCACGAAGACCATCCGCTTGCCCGCATTCACCGCGCGCGCGCCGATGAACGCATATTCGTCGTCGCTCAAGGGGTCGGGAATGGCCGTCGCCAGCGCGGCCTTGTCCAGCTTGACGACTTCGGCGCCGTACTGCGCGAGCACGCGCGAGGCGGTCGGACCGGCCAGCAGCGACGAGCAGTCCAGCACGCGCAGGCCTTCCAGCGGCAGGCCCGAGGTGGCCGCCGGCAGCGCGGGATCTGCGCGCTTCGGCAGCAGCCAGTCGATGCCCGCGGCCGCCGCCGGCGCCTGCCGCGGCGAGCGCACCGCCATCGGCGTGCGCGACAGGCGCACCGGGAAGCCGGCCTGCAGCGTGGGCCCGAGCAGCGGGTCTTCGACCTCGACCACGCAGCCGCTGTCCAGCGCATGGCGGTCGCGCACCCATTCCCAGGCCGGCTGCACGAGCCCGAACGCGCCCTGCAGTTCCTCCTGGCCGATGCGCTCCCATTCGGCCGCGGGCTTCTGCAGGATCAGCGCGTCGAGCCGGGCCGCCAGCTCGCCGATCTGCGCGTCGTCCAGCAGCCGGAGGTCGTGGCCCGGCAGGTAGCGGTCGACGAAGGCCTGCAGGCCGCGCAGCGGCGTGTCGAAGAACAGGTGCCGCCCGCCGGCGGTCGGCCGCATCCTCAGCAGCGGCGCCAGCTTCGAGACGAAGACCTGCGCGAGGTCCCTGGCCGCCGGCACGTCGGCGTAATAGCTGATGCCCTGGAAGCAGGCCTCGAACAGCGAGACCTCGATCCGCCGGCCGCGGCCGGATCGGAGCCTGCCGATCAGCGCCGCCAGCACGCGATGCGCGGCCACGAAGGCACCGAAGCTCGAGGCCATCGGCAGCGCGGTGAAGACGGGATCCCCGTCGCGGAAGCCGGGCGGCGGGTAGAGCCCCGCGGCCGCGGTGACGATGCCTTCCCAGGCCCGCAGCGAGGCCCGCGGGTCGTCCGCGGCGAAGCCCGGTATCGAACACCAGATGAGCGCGGCGTTGCGCTCGCAGGCCGCCGCCGGGTCCAGGCCCAGGCGCGGCATCACGCCGGGCCGGAAGTTCTCGATGACGACGTCGGCCGAGGCGATCAGGCGGCGCGCTTCGGCCAGCCCGGCCGGCGTCTTCAGATCGAGCTCGACGCTGCGCTTGCCGCGCTGGAGCGCGGCGTTCGAGGGATGGTCCCACGAGGGTCCGCCGGGCGGGTCGACGTGGATCACGTCGGCGCCGCTGTCGGCCAGGAACATGCCGACCATCGGGCCGGCGATGTACTGGCCGAAGTCCAGCACCCGCAGCCCGGACAGCACGCCGGCGGCGCGGTCCGCCGCCGCCGTCATTCGGCAGGCAGCCGGTAGACCCGGCGCGCGGTCTCGCTGAAGACGCTGCGCTTCTCGGCGCCGCTGAGTTCGGCGGTCATGCGCTTGAAGCCGTTCCACAGCGTCCGGTAGCTCACGCCCACCTTCTCGACCGGGAAGTTGCTCTCGACCATGCAGCGCCGGGGCCCGAACAGCTCGATGCAGGTCGTCACGTAGGGGCCCCACAGCGCAGCCAGCCGCTCGGACGAAACGGGCTGCGGCTCGCGCCCGTAGTCGAAGGCCGCCAGCCGGACCATCGCGCCGCCCAGCTTGACCGTGACGTTCTCGCAGCGGGCCAGCTCGGCCATGCCGGCCTTCCAGGCGGCGAAGACTTCGTCCCGGCGGTTCGCATACGCGCCGTAGCCCAGTGCGCCGCCCATGTGGCACATCACGATGGGCTCGTCGGGGAAGCTGCGCGCAAGGTCGACGGCGTCGGCCAGCTGAGGGAAGAAGACCCAGGCGTCGAACGACAGGCCATACGAGAACAGCCGCTTCAGGCCCTGCCGGAACGCGGCGTCGCGGTAGAGCCCGGGGCCGGGCGACGAATGGCTGTTGCCGATCGCGGGATCGGCGTCCCAGCCAGCCGCATGGCGCACGCCCTTGAAGCGGCCGCCGCCGGCCATGAGCTGCGCCTCCAGCACCGCGGCGACGCGGTCGCCCAGCCGCAGATCGGCGAAGCCGACGATGCCGGCGTTGATGCGCGTGCTGCCGTACTGGCCGCTGTCGCTCATCGCCGCCATGCCGGCGCAGAACTCCACCTCGCCGACCGGGCGCATCTCCGGCGGCCCGCCGGCGCGGTACATCGCATGGCATTCATTGAAGACCGTGGCGACGAGCTTGTGCCCGCACTGCAGGTCAGCGACGAACTCCGGCAGCAGGTAGCGGAAGCCCGGCAGGTCCCACAGGTGATGGTGGGTGTCGATGATGGCCAGCTCCGGGTCGAGGATCTCCTCGTCCGGCAGCCGCGCCAGCCAGGCCTCGTCGGGCGCGTAGACGCGGCCGAAGACGGTGGGGCGGCTGGGGTCGCGCGTCGCCAGCAGCCCGCCCAGCAGCGACCCGCTCTTGGCCGCCTGCCCGTTCTCGCTCATCGCCCGCTCCCTAGCCGTGAGGCAGCAGCATCTGCCGCACCACCTCGCCGCGGTCGAGCCGGTCGAGGTTCAGGTTCAACTCGTCGAAGCGCATGGTGCCGCTCATCAGGCGGTCCACCGGCATGCGCCCTTCCTGGTAGTAGCGCAGGTACTTGGGGATGTCGCGGTGCGGCACGCAGCTGCCCATGAAGGAGCCGCGCAGGACCTTCTCCTCGGCGATCAGCGCGGCATGCGCGAACTGGTATAGGTCGCCGGCGGCGCTCAGCCCCACGCAGACCACCTCGCCGCCCTTGCGCGTCATCGCGATCGCCGAGGCCAGCGCCGGCTTGGCGCCGGACATCTCGAACGCGAAGTCGACGCCGCCGTGCGTCAGCGCCTTGACCGACTCGCCGATCTTGGGGTCGAGCGCCGACAGCACGTGCGTGCACCCGAGCTCCTGCGCCAGAGCAAACTTGCCCGGGTTGAGGTCGATGCCGATGATGGGCCAGGCGCCGCTGATGCGGGCCGCCATCACGCCGTTGAGGCCCACGCCGCCGAGGCCCAGCACGGCCACCGCATGGCCGGGACGCAGGTTGACCGAATTGAAGACGCTGCCGGCGCCAGTGACGACGGCGCAGCCGAACATCGCCGCCACCTCCAGCGGGATCTCCGGGTCGATCTTGACCAGATGCCGCGGATCGGTCACCGCATACTGCGCGAACGACGAGACGCCGCCGAAGTGGTAGACCGTCTGCCCCTGGCGGCGCAGCCGGCTGTTGCCGTCGGCCAGCACGCCCTGCACGCGCGAGGCGGCCACCACCTCGCACAACGCCGGCCGCGTGTTCATGCAGTAGCCGCAATCGCCGCAGCCCGAGGCGACGGTCATCACGACGTGGTCGCCGGGCTTCAGTTCCGTCACCTCGCGGCCCACTTCGCGCACGATGCCGGCGCCCTCGTGGCCGCCCACCACTGGCAGCCGGCGCTTGCGCTGGCCGGCCACCTGCGACAGGTCCGAATGGCACAGCCCCGCGGCGCGGATCTCCACCAGCACCTGCCGTTCGCTCGGGCTTTCCAGCTCCACTTCCTCGATCCGGTACGGCCGGCTCTCGGCATAGGGCGCGGGCAGGCCCTGCTCATCCATCACCGCGGCGATCATCTTCATCGGGTGGCCCTCCGCATCAGGCGGGGTCGGTCATGATCGTGACCGCCTTGACGTTCAGGAATTCGTCCAGGTGCTGGATGCCGGACTCGCGGCCGTAGCCGCTCATCTTGTAGCCGCCGAACGGCACCGCCGGGTCCAGCATCCCATAACAGTTGACCCAGACGGAGCCGGTGCGCAGGCCGCTGGCGAAGCGGTGCGCCTTCGCCAAGTCGCGCGTCCAGACGGCGGAGGCCAGGCCGTAGGTGGTGGCGTTGGCGCGCGCCAGCACTTCTTCCGCGCTGTCGAAGGCCAGCGCCGAGACCACCGGGCCGAAGATCTCCTCGCGCGCGATGCGCATCGTGTCGTCGACGCCCGCGAACACCGTGGGCGGCACGAAGTAGCCCTTGCCCAGGTCGCCTTCGGTCAGCCGCTGCCCGCCGGCGACGGCGCGCGCGCCCTCCTCGTGCCCGCTGCCCAGATAGCCCAGCACGCGCTCGAGCTGCGTCTTGCTGACCACCGGGCCGAGCTGGATGGACGGATCCATGCCGTTGCCGACCTTGAGCCCGCGCCCGAACGCCGCCACCCGCTCGACCACCTCGTCGTAGATCTTGCGCTCGATGAACAGCCGCGAGCCGGCATAGCAGACCTGGCCTGTGTTGTTGAAGATGCCCATCGCGACGGCCGGCACGACGAGGTCGAGATCGGCATCGGCGAAGATGATGCTGGGCGACTTGCCGCCCAGTTCGAGCGACAGCCGCTTCAGGTTGCCCGCCGACAGCTCGACGATGCGCTGCCCCGTCACCGGCGATCCGGTGAAGGTGACCTTGTCGACGTCCTTGTGCGCAGCCAGCGCGGCGCCGGCGGTGCGCCCGTAGCCGGGCACGATGTTGACGACGCCCGGCGGAATGCCCGCCTCCAGGATCAGCTCGCCCAGGCGCAGGCAGCTCAGCGGCGCTTCTTCCGAGGGCTTGAGCACCGCGGTGCAGCCGGTCGCCAGCGCGGCACCCAGCTTCCACGCCGCGGACGACACCGGCGCGTTCCACGGCGTGATGCAGCCGACCACGCCGACCGGCTCCTTCACCGTGTACGCGAAGGACTTGCCCGGCAGCGAGTTGTGGATCGTCTCGCCATGCAGCGCCGTGGCCATGCCGGCATAGAAGTGCAGCCGTCCGATGGTGCGCTTGCCCATGCCGCGCGTGCGCGAGATCGGCGCGCCCATGTCCAGCGTGTCCAGCGTCGCCAGTTCCTCGCTGTGGCGCTCGATCAGGTCCGACAGCTTCAGCAGCAGGCGCTGCCGGTCGAAGGGCTTCAGGCGGCTCCATTCGCCGTCGAAGGCCCGGCGCGCGGCCTGCACCGCCAGCTCGATGTCGTCGGCGTCGCCTTCGTAGATCTGGGCCAGCCGCTCGCCGGTGGCCGGGTTCACGGTGTCGAAGGTCTTGCCGGACCGGGACTCGACCCAGTCGGCGCCGATCAGCATGCGCTTGGGGTGTCCGTCGAGGAAGCGGGGAATGGTCGGGCGGGCAGCGGCGGCGGGGTTCGACATGGCAGGCGGAGGGATGGAGGTTCAGTCGTCGGCGGCGGTCGAGAACGTCAAGTCCTGGTGGCGCTCGATGTCGGCCAGCAGCCGGGTGAAGTGCTCGCGCATCCGGGCGTAGCCGTCCCGCCCCAGCGGCAGCCGCAGCGGCGGCTGCGGCTCGTCGACCAGGCGGCACAGGGCCGGCCCGAACTTGGCGGGATCGTTGGCCTGCTTGCGGTGGCGGCTGGCCGACCAGTTGCCGACGTAGTCGGCCATCGTCGCCGCGTAGTCCTCGATGCGGCTGCGCTGCGTGGCCAGCGACGGGCCGGCGAAATCGCTGCGGAAGCCGCCCGGCTCGAGCAGCGTGACGTGGATGCCCAGCGGCGCCACTTCCTTGGCCAGCGACTCCGAATACCCTTCCACCGCCAGCTTGGTCGCTGCGTAGAAGCCGAAGCCCGGGCTGGCGCCGAAAGCGCCCACCGACGACAGGTTGACGATGTGGCCCGAACGGCGCCGGCGCATGCCCGGCAGCACCGCGCGGATGGTCTCCACGACGGCGAAGAAGTTGACGTCGAACAGCGGCCGGTACTGCTCCGGCGGTACTTCCTCGGCGACGCCGATCAGCCCGTAGCCGGCGTTGTTGACCAGGACGTCGATGCCGCCGAACACCGCCTCGGCGGCCGCGACGGCTTGCGGGATGCGCTGCAGTTCGCGCGCGTCCAGATGGATGGCCCGGCAGCGGCCCGGGTACCGGTGCGCCAGCGCGTAGGCGTCGGGGTCCGGCGCCAGCACGGTCACGACCACCTGGTCGCCGCGCGCCAGCGCGGCCTCGGCGGCCGAGTGGCCCAGCCCCTTGTCCGCGCCCGTGATGAGCCATCGGCGAGGGGCGCGAGGAGATTCAGCGGCGGTCATCGGCCGTCCTCCGGGAACGATCGTTGCGCTATTTCTTGACCAGCGGGCACTCGCTGTCGGCCAGCGGCTTGAAGGCCACGTTGGCCGGAATGGTGCGGATCACGCGGGCGATGTCCCATTCGCCGCTCGATTCCGACGGCTTCTTCACTTCGGCGAGATACAGGTCGTGCATCATCTGCCCGTCCTCGCGGATGCTGCCGCTGGTTGAGAAGAAGTCGCTGACCGGGGTCTTGCGCATCTGCTGCAGCACCGCGTCGCCGCCATCGCTCCCGGCGGCGGCGACGGCCTTGAGGTAGTGCATCGCCGCCGAATAGCCGCTGGCATGGACCTGGGTCGGCATCGCCTTCTGGATCTGCTGGAAGCGCTTGGAGAACTCGCGCGTCTCCGGCGTCCGGTCCCAATAGAACGCGGTCGTGAAGAGCAGCCCTTGCGCCAGGTTCAGGCCCAGGCCCTTGATGTCGTTGTCGAAGATCAGCAGGGCGGCCAGCGTCTGGTTCTTCGTGAGGCCGAACTCCGCGGCCTGGCGGATGGCATTCTGCGTATCCACCGCCGCGTTGGCCAGGCCGACCACCTTGGCCTTGGAGGCCTGGGCCTGCAGCACCTGCGACGAGAAATCGGGCGCGTTCAGCGGGTGCCGGGTCACGCCGACGACCTTGCCGCCGGTGGTGGCGAGCACGCCCTGGACGTCGCGCTCCATCGCCTGCCCCAGCGCATAGTCCACGGCGATCAGGTACCAGGAATCGCCGCCGCGCTCGGTCACCGCGCGCACCGTTCCCGCCGACAGCGCGTAGGAGTTGTAGGTCCACTGGATGCCGTAGGGCGTGCATTCCTTGCCGGTCAGCGCCGTCGTGCCCGCGCCGATGAAGAGGATGGGCTTCTTGCGCGCCGCGCCGATCTTCGTGATCGCGATCGACGAGGCGGAGTCGGTCGCGTCGAACACCACGTCGACGTTGGCGGCGTCGAACCACTCCCTGACCTTGGAGACCGAGACGTCGACCTTGCCTTCGTAGTTGGCCCAGACGACCTGCACCGGCTTGCCGGCCGCGCTGCCGCCGAAATCCTTGACCGCCATCTCGACGGCGCGCACCAGGCCCATGCCGGAGACGGCCGAATAAGGCCCGCTCATGTCCGAGATGACGCCGATCTTGACGACGTCGTTCGACACCTGGGCGACGGCCGCGCTCGCGCAGAGCGCAGCGGCCGCGACGGCAGCGGCGGCGGATTTCAACGGATTCATGCGGTCTCCATGACGTTCATCTAGATCGGTATCCAGACTGATGATTGATTTCGAGCCGTCCGAGTGTGCGGTCGGTACCTCGGGCCGTACAGACGTAAATTCTTTCGAAGCCCGTCAGCGCGGATTACCGATTCCGGATGCGGCGCGGCCGCCGCGGTCAGCGCCAGCCGATACCCGGCACCGCAGTGCGCAGCCGCTCGATGCGCGCGCTGCGGCGGCGCGCGGCCTCGTCGGCCTTCAACTCGTCCGCGCTGCAGACGAACAGGTCGTGGCCCGTCGGGCCGCCGAAGCCGCAGGCCAGCGTCCAGCCCGACATCTCCACCTGGTGCGTCACGCGCTCGGTCTGCTCGCCGCCCTGCAGGATCTTGCCGCCTTCCAGCACGCGATAGATCTTGCGCCCGCGCGGCGACGGCACCCACAGCCCGCCTTCGGCGTCCAGCGCGATGCCGTCGGGCATCGTCGTCATGTCCATCTCGGCCCAGACGCGGCGCTTCGACAGCGTGCCGTCGGCCGCCATCTCGAACGCGGTGACGCGGCAGGCCCGCGTCTCGGCGACCAGCAGCGTGCGGCCGTCCGGCGCCAGGACCATGCCGTTCGGGAACAGCAGCTCGTCGGCGACGGCCGCGGCCCGGCCGTCGGGCTCGATCTTGACGAGCACGGTGGTCTGCGAGGTGCCGTGCTGCAGGTCGTAGCCGAAGTTGCCGACGTAGCTGCGGCCGTTGGGCAGCGTCAGCATGTCGTTGCATTCCCATTGCGTGAAGGGCGACAGGTCGGCGTGCACGACCAGGCGGTCGCCCTCCTGGCGCAGCACCTTGCGCTCCAGCATCGAGACGACCAGCAGCCGCCCGTCGGGCAGCCAGCCCAGGCCGGAGGGCTTGCCGTCCACGCGCACGACGACCTCGGAGCGCCCTTGCAGGTCGACGGTGCGCACGCAGCGGTCGACCATGTCCGAGAACCACAGCTTGCCGTCGCGCCAGCGCGGGCATTCGACGAGGCACAGGCCGTCCAGCAGCACGGTGGGCTTGGGATCGATCACGATTTGCGGTCTCCATCGAGGAAAGGGGTCGGCGTGCTGATCGGCGGACCGATCTTCAGCACCCCGCTGAAGCGCGCGACGGCGCTGCCGTCGGCATTGACCAGCCCTTGCACGAACACCAGCGAGCGCGTGGTCTTCAGCAGCGCCACGTCGGCCTGCACCCAGGCGCCCACGCGCGAGGGCGCCAGGTAGTCGAGCTGCAGGCTGACGGTCACCAGCCGGTGCCGCCGCAGTTCGGCGTTAGCCCCTTGCAAGGCCAGCGGCAGCAGCGTGTCGCAGAAGGTCGCGATCATGCCGCCGTGGCAGATGCCGCCGGCGTTGGCGTGATGCGGCTCGACGCGGAAGCCGAACTGCAGGCCCTCGCCGGTCTGCCGGCCGAGGATGGGGCCGATCGCCGCCAGGAAGCGGCCGCCGGCTTGCACCGGCGCGAAGCCGGGCGGTGGAGCGATCTCCGCCATCACGCGCGCTGCCGCTTCAGGGCGCGCAGGTCGTGCACGCCGGGCTGCGCGCGCGGGTCGGTGCCGGCGGCGAAGATCTTGGCCTTCTGCACCTTCTGCGTGTTGGTCAGCGGCAGCGCGTCCATGAACAGGATCCAGCCCGGCGCCTTGTAGTAGGCCATGCGGTCCCTGCAGCGCTCGAACAGCCGCTGCGCCAATGCCGCGCCCGGCGCGTGGCCCGCGCGCGGCACGATGCAGGCGAAGACCTCCTCCTGCCGCGTCTCGTCGGGCGCGGCGATCACGGCCGCGTACTCGACCTCGGGCGCGGCCTGCAGCACGGCCTCGATCTCGGCGGCGGCGATGTTCTCGCCCGAGCGGCGCACGATGTTCTTCGCGCGGTCGACGAAGGTCAGCCGCCCGTCGGCCGCCTGGCGCAGGATGTCGCCGGTGTGGAACCAGCCGCCGCGCCAGGCGGCCTCGGTGGCTTGCGGGTCGCCGAGGTAGCAGCTGAAGAAACCCTGGCGCGGGTCGGCGCCGCGGGTCCTGACCAGCAGCTGGCCGGGCTTGCCGGGGGGCACGTCGCGCTCTTCGTCGTCGACGATGCGGATCTCGACGTCGCGGATGGCCCGGCCCACCGCGCGCTGGCCGACCACGCGCGGCTCGTGACCCTCGCAGGTGAACCAGGCCAGTTCGGTCATGCCCCAGACGTCGACGTTGGGAAAGCCGAAGCGCGCCTCGAAGTCCTTCTGCAAGGTGGGATCGATCGCCGCGCCCAGGCCCCAGCGCACCGCATGGTCGCGATCCGCCGGCGATGCGGGCAAGGCCATCAGCGCGGCCGGCACGAGGCCGATGTAGTGCAGGATGGTCGCGCGCGTCTGCTTCACTTCGGGCCACCAGCGGCTGGCCGAGAAGCGGCCCGGCATGATCAGGCAGCCGCGCGTCAGCAGCATCGCGGTGAACGACAGCGCGCCGGCCGAGACGTGGAACACCGGCAGCGGGTTGAGCAGCCGCTCCTGGCCGCGGCGGAAGCGGATGCAGCTCGCCGGCTCGTCGGAGAAGTCGATGTACCACTGCGCGATGCGCAGGAAGTAGCGGTTGGCCAGCACGCAGGCCTTGGGCCGCGCGGTGGTGCCCGAGGTGTACATCAACGCGGCCTCGGCATCGGCGCCGCCGGGGACCTGCGCATCGGCCTTCGCGGCCGGCGCCGGCAGCGGGCCGGCGAAGAAGTGCGCGTGTTCGATCACCGGCGTGCGTTGGGCCGTGCGTGCCACCGCGTCGTTGGACAGCGCGAGCTGCGAGGCGCGCGCCACCAGCAGCGCGGCGCCCGAGTGGTCCAGCAGGTAGGCCAGCTCGTCGGGCCGGTAGTCGGGGTTGACCGGCACCGCGCTCGCGCCCAGCGCGTTCAGCGCCAGCAGGTGGACGAAGTATTCCGGCTCGTTGCCCAGCAGCAGCGCGACGCGGTGGCCCGCGCCGTAGCCCGCGGCGCGGTAGGCCTCGCGCACGGCGTCCACGCGGCGCGCGGTCTCGGCGTAGGTCCACTCCAGCCCGCCGGGCGGCGCGGCCTCGCGGCCGTCGGGCACGCACAGGAAGGGGCGCTCCGGCGCGTCGGCCAGGCTTTCGAGGAAGGCGTCGTACAGCGAGGTGGGCATGCGGTGTTTCCTGGGGTCTGGCCGGGCCGCGCGGTTCAGTCGACGTCTTCCCAATGCACGACCTCGTCCAGCGCGGCGCGGCCTGTGCGGAAGGCGTTGGCGGGGTGGGCGGGGTCTTCGTAGCCGAAGGAGATGCCGCAGACGATGTGGCGGTCGGCGCCGATCTCGAGGCGCTGGCGCCAGAACGCCGGGTAGCACGCCAGCGCCGCCTGCGCGATGCTGGCCACGCCGAAGGCACGCGCCGCCAGCATGAAGCCGTTCACCCAGGCGCCGCAGTCGACGGCGCCGTAGACGCCCAGCGCGGCATCGGTGGTCAGCAGCAGCACCTGAGGCGCGCCGAAGAAGCGGAAGTTCTCCAGCCGCTGCCGCTCGGCCGCCGCCGCGTCGCCGCGCTCCACGCCCACGGCCCGGTACAGGCGCAAGCCGCAGTCGCGCCGCCGCTCCAGATAGACGCCGCGGTAGGCCGACGGGAACGGCAGCTCGGGCGCCCAGTCGTGCGCCTGCGCATGGGCCACGAATTCGGCGCGCAGACGCTCGGTCAGCGCCGGCGAGCACAGGTGCACGCGCCAGGGCTGCGAGTTGCACCACGACGCGGTGCGCTGCGCCAGGCGCAGGATCTCGTCCAGCGTCTCGCGCGGCACCGGCTCGGCGCGGAAGCCGCGGCAGCTGTAGCGCTCGTGCAGCAGCCGGTGCAGGGTCTGCGCCGCGTCGGGAGCGGGCGGCATCGCGGTCAGCTCGTCGCCGGCGCGACGCCGATCAGCGAGGGCACCACCTGCGACAGCTCTTCCACCGTCCAGCGGCCCTTCTTGCGCAGCATGCGGCTGCCGCGCATGTCGAGCTGCTCGCCGAAGAAGATGACGTCGCCGCCCGACGCGTACATCACCTTGCCGCTGATGTTGGCCGCGTGCGGCGAGCACAGGTAGACGGCGGCCGGCGCGATGTCCTCCGGATCCAGCGATTCGGTCGGCGGCGTGCCGGCGATGATGCGCGGCTTGGTGTCGGGGAACAGCTGCGTGGCCGCGCTGGGCAGCAGCGAGTTGACCGTGATGCCGGTGTCCCACAGCTCGATGGCCAGCGCCGAGGTCAGGCCCAGGATGCCGGCCTTGGCTGCGGTGTAGGCCGTGCTGGAGGGCTTGCGGCCGTGCCAGGGGTCCTGTTTCGAGTTGGGCACCTGGAAGAACGCGCCGCGCGACGACACGGTCAGGATGCGGCCGCTGTTCTGCCGGCGCATCGCCGGCAGCACCGCCTTGCAGCACAGGAAGTGGCCTTTCAGGTGGAGCTTGACCACCAGGTCCCACTGCTCCTCGGTGACGTCCTGCAAGCCGCCGGCGATGATGTTGCCGGCGCAGGTCACCAGCACGTCGATGCGGCCGAAGCGCTCGAGCGCCGCGGCGGCCATCGCCTGCGTGCCGGCCACCGTCGAGATGTCCTCGTGCAGCGCCAGGGCCTTGCCGCCCGCGCGCTCGATCTCGGCGGCGGTGGCCTCGGCGGCGCTGACGCCGTCGGGGCTGCGGTAGAGGTCGTCGACCGCGACGGCGGCGCCTTCCGCCGCCAGCAGCTTGGCAATGCCGCGTCCGACGCCCCGGCCGCCGCCGGTCACGATCGCGACCTGGCCCTCGAGAAAACCCATGTCCAGTCTCCACGGTTCTGTGTGAACGAGAGGCCGTGCGCGCAGCGGCGCCGGCTTCAGCGGGCGGCATGGTGCAACTCGCATGCCAGCGCGGCTTGTCCCGGTGTCTGCAGGCCGCGCCGATGCGGACACGATGTCCACCGTGTCCGCGCCGAACACACGTGTACCGGCCGCGGACGCTGATCGGCGCCGTGTGCGAGCGCGGCAACCCCGGCGGCGGCACCCGCGGCAGGGCCGGCATGAGTGGCATGCGGTTTGCGAGAAGCACGGCAAAAGGGCCGGGCCCACATCAAGGAGACAGCATGGAACTCAGGCACCTGCGCTACTTCATCGCGGCCGCCGAGGAAGAGCATTTCGGGCGCGCGGCCGACCGCCTGCACGTGACCCGGCCCGCGGTGTCGCAGCTCGTGGCCGACCTGGAGAGCGAGCTGGACACCGCCCTCTTCGAGCGGCGCGGCGCGCGGGTGCACCTGTCGGCCGCCGGGCGGGCGCTGCTGCCGCGCGTGCAGGCCGTGATGCGCGACCTCGATCAAGCCTTCACGCTGACCCGGCAGGTCGGCCGGGGCAAGACCGGGGCGCTGGACATCGGCTTCGGCGCGCTGGCGCTGGCACACCCGATCTTCCGCGCCGCCATCCAGGGTTTGCGGGCCGCGTGCCCCGACGTCAACGTCACGATCCACGAGATGCCCAGCGGCCAGCAGCGCCAGGCCATCGAGGAAGGCCGCCTGCACGCGGGCTTCATGCACTTCGCGCTCACCGACGAGGCCCGCCGGAGCGCAGGCCCGGCCGGCACCCAGCGCCTGCACCTGCAGACCGGCGGCCTGGGCGTCGCGGTCGCGCAGGGCCACCCGCTGGCGCAGCGGCGATCGCTGTCGCTGGCGGAGCTGCACGGCGAGCCCTTCGTCGTCGTCACCTGCTCCAGCGTCAACCCCAGCTTCGGGCGGCTGTACGCGCTGTGCCAGCAGGCCGGCTTCGAGCCGCAGATCGTGCGCGAGGTCGACTCGATGGCCAGGCAACTCAACCTGGTGTCGGTCGGCGCCGGCATCGGGCTGATCGTCACCGGCGCCCACTACCGCTGCCCCGAAGGCGTGGCGGTGGTGCCGCTGGATGACGTCGACTACCCGACCACCTTCGCGCTCGAATGGTCGGCGCAATGCCGCGAGCCGGCGCTGCAGCGCTTCATCGGCATCGTCGAGGCCTTGATGCAGGAGCTGCGGATGCCCGGGCCGCCGCCGCAGCCGCAGCCGGCCGGCGCGCGCGTCGTGCCGCTGCACCGGCCGAAGCCGCAGGCCCGGACCTCGCCGCCGGCCGAGCCGCCGTCGAGCGGCCCGCTGCTGCTGTGCGAGGCCTGGCACCGCGGCTTCGCGAGCCGCTGACCGCCACCCCAACCCGGACCCAACCGACACATGATCAAGAGAAGAACCGTCATCGCGGCCGGCACGCTGCTGGCCGCATCGGCCGCGCGCGCCCAGGACCGCTTTCCCTCGAAGCCGCTGCGCCTCGTCGTCCCGTACGCCGCCGGCGGCATCGGCGACACGATGGCACGCACGCTGGCCGTTCCCCTGGGCGAGCTGCTGGGCCAGACCGTCATCGTCGACAACCGCGCCGGCGGCGACGCGGCCATCGGCACCGAGCATGTCATGCGTTCGGCGCCCGACGGCTACACGCTGCTGCAGATCGTCACGGCGCAGGCGATCAACGCGATCACCAAGCCGAACCTGCGCTACGACCTGCTGCGCGACTTCGAGCCCGTGGCCCGCATCGTGCGGGCGCCGGCGGTGCTGCTGGTGGCCGGCGCCTCGCCGTACCGGAGCGTGGCCGACCTGCTGGAAGCCGCCAAGACGCGAGCCGGCGGCCTGAACTTCGGCTCCGGCGCCACCGGCTCGGTCGGCCATCTGGCCGGCGAACTGTTCGCCCGCATCGCCAAGCTGCGCGCCATGCACGTGCCGTACAAGGGCAACGCGCTGGTGATCCAGGACATGGTGGGCGGCCGCATCGACTTCATGTTCGGCACGCCGGTGGAGGCCGTCGCGAACGCGAAGTCCGGCCTGCTACGCGCGCTGCTGGTCACCTCCGGCGCGCGGCTGGCGGAACTGCCGGGCGTGCCGACGGCCGCCGAGCTGGGCTGGCGCGACTTCGACGCCTCGTCGTTCTTCGGCTACATGGTGCCCGCGGGCACGCCGCCGGCCATCGTCCGGCAGTTGCAGGACGCGATCCTGAAATCGCTGGCCTCGCCGGCGATGCAGGAGCGGCTGCGCACGCTGGCGCTGGCACCGGACCCGGGCGGCGCCGACGCGCTGCGCGCGACGGTGAAGGCCGACACCGCCCGCTGGGCCGAGCTGATCAAGGCCGCCAACATTCAGGTGGAGTGACGGACCGCGGCCGACGGCGGTCAAGCGTTAAAGCGGCCTTACCGACAGCAAAAGAATTCGTGTCTTTACCGCCGGGCACGGCGCTTCGAAACTGCCACGCGGATCGACATCAACGATTGGAGACGACATGAAAGCGATCAAGCTGGGTACGCTCGCCGCGACCCTCATCGGCCTGCTGGGCAGCGTCCCTGCGCAAGCGCAGGTGTCCGACGACGTCGTGCGCATCGGCGTCATCTCCGACATGACCGGCCCCTACGCGGCGGCCGCCGGCATGGGGCTGGTGCGGGCGGCGGAGATGGCGGTCAAGGACCTGGGCGGCAGCGTGCTGGGCAAGCCCATCGAAGTGGTGTGGGCCAACCACCAGGGCAAGGTGGACATCGCGGTGGCCAAGGCACGCGAGTGGTACGACGCCGAGAAGGTCGACATCATCCTGGAGGCGGCCGACTCCGCGTCGGCGATCGCGATCGGCAAGCTGGCCGCGGCGCGCAAGAAGCCCGTCATCTACGTGGGCTCGGGTTCGACCGCGCTGACCGGCAAGGAATGCACGCCGTACAGCATCCAGTGGACCTACAACACCTATGCGCTGGCGGCCAGCACGGTACGCGCCATCGTCGAGCGGGGCGGCAAGTCCTGGTACCTGATCACCGTGGACTACGCGCTGGGCCAGGCGATGGAGCGCGACGCCCAGAGCGTGATGAAGGCCGCGGGCGCCACGCTGGCGGGCATCTCGCGCCACCCGCTCAACGCGCCGGACTTCTCGTCGCTGGTGCTGCAGGCCCAGGCGTCCAAGGCGCAGGTGGTGGCCATCGGCAACGCCGGCCAGGACACGCAGAACGCCATCCGCCAGGCGGTGGAGTTCGGCCTGATGAAGAACCAGATCGTCACCGCGCTGCTGATCTTCGACAACGACATCAAGGGCCTGGGCCTGAACCTGGCGCAGGGCCTGCTGTTCACCACCGCCTTCCACTGGGACCGCACGCCCGAGACCCGGGCCTTCGCGAAGCGCTTCGCCGAGATCCAGAAGGCCGGGCCCAGCCAGGTGCAGGCCGGCGGCTACTCGGCCGCCAGCCACTACCTGAAGGCGGTGGCGGCCGCCAAGACCGACGCCGGCGACGCGGTGATGGAGCAGATGCGCAAGACACCGGTCAACGACTTCTTCGCGCAGAACGGCCGCATCCGCGAGGACGGCCAGCACATCCACGACCTCTACCTGGCCGAGGTCAAGAAGCCGTCGGAATCCACCAGCGACTGGGACGTGGCGCGCGTGATCCGCACCGTGCCGGCCGAATCGGCCTTCCGGCCGCTGTCGGAAAGCGAATGCCCGCTGGTCAAGCGCTAGCGCGCCGGCCGGCCGATCGTCCAAGCGGAGCGCAACAAGATGGCTGACGACATCGTGCTGCAGACGCGAGGCCTGACCAAGAGCTTCAAGGGGTTCACCGCGGTCGACGGGGTGGACCTGCAGATCGAGCGCGGCCGCATCCACGCGCTGATCGGCCCCAACGGTGCCGGCAAGACCACCTACTTCAACCTGCTGACCAAGTTCCTGCGCCCGACTAGCGGCAGCATCCACTTCAACGGCCAGGACATCACGCACGAGCTGCCCGCGCAGACGGCGCGCCGCGGCATCGTGCGCTCGTTCCAGATCTCCGCGGTGTTCCCGCACCTGAGCGCGCTGCAGAACGTGCGCGTGGCGCTGCAGCGCAAGCACGGCCTGGACCACCAGTTCTGGCGGTTCGGGCACAGCCTGAACGTGCTGGACGAGCGGGCGATGGCGCTGCTGGGCCAGGTGGCGCTGGAGCGGCATGCCGGCCGCCTGGCGGCCGACCTCGCCTACGGCCAGAAGCGCGCGCTGGAACTCGCCACCACGCTGGCGCTGGAGCCCGAGCTGATGCTGCTGGACGAGCCGACGCAAGGCATGGGCCACGAGGACGTGGCCGCCGTGGCCGCGCTGATCAAGCGCGTCTCGCAAGGCCGCACGGTGCTGATGGTGGAGCACAACATGAGCGTGGTGGCCGGCATCTGCGACCGCATCAGCGTGCTGCAGCGCGGGCGCGTGATCGCCGAGGGCGACTACGAGGAGGTGTCGCGCAACCCGCAGGTCGTGGAAGCCTACATGGGCGACCCGACCGCTTCGCTGGAGGGTGCCCATGGCTGAGCCCGCCGAATGCCTGAGCGTGCGCGACCTGCACGCCTACTACGGCGAATCGCACGTGCTGCACGGCGTGAACTTCGACGTGAAGCGCGGCGAGGTCGTCGCGCTGCTCGGGCGCAACGGCTCAGGCCGCACGACGACGCTGCGCGCGATGATGGGGCTGACCAGCCGCCGCAGCGGCTCGGTGCGCATCGCCGGCACCGAGACCATCGCGCTGCCGCCGCACCGCATCGCGCGCCTGGGCGTGGGCTACTGCCCCGAGGAGCGCGGCATCTTCGCCGGCTTGAGCTGCCGCGAGAACCTGCGCCTGCCGCCGCCGGTGGGCCGGCGCGGCATGAGCCCGCCGGGCCGCCCCAAGGGCGAATACCGGAGGGCGCAGCCCGAAGGTACCTCAGTGAGCGAGGCGCAGATCGACGCGCTGTTCCCCAACCTGCGCGAGCGCGCCGACAGCCCCGGCACGCGGCTGTCCGGCGGCGAGCAGCAGATGCTGGCGATCGCGCGCATCCTGCGCGCCGGCGCCGACATCCTGCTGCTGGACGAGATCTCCGAGGGCCTGGCGCCGGTGATCGTGCAGACGCTGATGCGCACCATCCGCACGCTCAAGGGCCAGGGCTACACGGTGGTGCTGGTGGAGCAGAACTTCCGCTTCGCGGCGCCGCTGGCCGACCGCTTCTACGTGATGGAGCACGGCCGCGTGGTCGAGGGCTTCGGCGCCGCGCAGCTGGCCGACAAGAGCGAGCGCGTGCGCGAGCTGCTGGGGGTCTAGACATGGAATTTCTCGGCATGCCGCTGCAGGCCTGGCTCGGGCAGATCGTGCTCGGGCTGATCAACGGCTCGTTCTACGCCATCCTGTCCCTCGGGCTGACGCTGATCTTCGGGCTGCTCAACATCGTCAACTTCGCGCACGGCGCCGTCTTCATGGTCGGCGCCTTCGGCACCTGGATGGCGATGAGCTGGTTCGGCATCGGCTACGGCCCGGCGCTGGTGCTGGTGCCGCTGGTCGTGGGCGCCCTGGGCTCGCTCGCCGAGCGCTTCCTGATCCGCCGCATCCAGGGCATGGACCACCTCTACGGCCTGCTGCTGACCTTCGGCATGGCGCTGATCATCGAAGGCGTGTTCGTCGCCGAGTACGGCGTTTCCGGCCAGCCCTACCCCACGCCGCCGGCATTCTCCGGCGCCGTCGACATGGGCTTCATGATGGTGCCCAAATATCGGATCTGGGTGGTCTTCGCCTCGCTGACGGTCTGCGCTCTGGCCTGGCTGGCGATCGAGAAGACGCGGCTGGGCTCGATGCTGCGCGCGGCCACCGAGAACGCCAAGCTGGTGCAGGCCTTCGGCGTCAACGTGCCGCTGATGATGACGCTGACCTACGGCGCCGGCACCGCGCTGGCCGCCTTCGCCGGCGTGCTGGCCGCGCCGGTGACGCAGGTCAGCCCGCTGATGGGGTCCAACCTGATCATCGTCGTCTTCGCCGTCGTGGTCATCGGCGGCATGGGCTCGATCGCCGGCTCGGTGGCCACCGGCGTCGGACTGGGCGTCATCGAAGGCATCACCAAGGTCGTCTACCCGCAGGGTTCCAGCATGGTGATCTTCGTGGTCATGGCCATCGTGCTGCTGGTCCGCCCGGCCGGCCTGTTCGGCAAGGAGACCTGATGAGCCGCTCCTCGCTGGTCTTTCTCCTCGTGCTGCTCGTGATGGCGGCAGCGCCGTGGCTGGGCCTGTACCCGGTGCACCTGATGAACATCCTGTGCTGGGCGCTGTTCGCCTGCGCCTTCCACCTGCTGCTGGGCTTCGGCGGGCTGCTGTCGTTCGGGCACGCGATGTTCTTCGGTGGAGCCGCCTACGTATCGGGTTATGCCATGACGGCCTGGCACCTGGGGCCGGCGCTGTCGATCCTGGCCGGCACGCTGGCCGCGGCCGCGGTCGGCCTGGCCGCCGGCGCGGTGGCCATCCGCCGCCAGGGCATCTACTTCGCGATGATCACGCTGGCGCTCTCGCAGTTCGTCTACTTCGCGCTGCTGCAGGCGCCCTTCACCGGGGGCGAGAACGGCCTGCAGGACATCCCGCGCGGCAGGCTGTTCGGCCTGCTCGACCTGAGCAACGAGATGACGATGTACTACGCGGTGATGGTGGTGTTCGCCGCCGGCTACCTGGGCATCGCGCACATCGTGCGCTCGCCGTTCGGGCAGGTGCTGATCGCGATCCGCGAGAACGAGCCGCGCGCCGTCTCGCTGGGCTACCGCACCGAGCGCTACAAGCTGGGGGCCTTCGTGCTGTCGGCGGCCATCGCCGGCCTGGCCGGCGCCACCAAGGCGCTGGTGATGGGCGTGGTGACGCTGGGCGACGCGCACTGGCATGCGTCGGGCGAGGTGATCCTGATGACGCTGGTGGGCGGCATCGGCAACCTGCTGGGCCCGGTGGTCGGCGCCGTCGTGATCGAGACGCTGCGCTCGTGGCTGGCCGAACGGCTGGGCGCCTGGGTCACGGTGATGATGGGGCTGATCTTCCTGGCCTGCGTGATCGCGTTCCGCAAGGGCATCGTCGGCGCTTTCGAATCGCTGCGGCCGAAAGGCGCCACCGGCGACCGCGCACTCTGAACTCCCGAGGAGACCCGCGATGTCCGTTCATCACCTGTTGCGCGCGCTCGCCGTGTCCGGCGCCGCGCTGCTGGCCGCCACGGCGGCGCAGGCGCAGCCGTTCCCGGCCAAGCCCATCAAGATCATCGTCGGCTTTGCGCCCGGCAGCGCGACCGACACGATCACCCGGCTGTACGGCCAGAAGCTGTCGGAGCTGCTGAAGACGCCGGTGATCGTCGACAACAAGCCCGGCGGGCTGCAGGTGCAGGCCACGCGCACGCTCATCACCTCGCCGGCCGACGGCTACACGCTGATGATGGGCAGCGCCAGCGGCCTGTCGCAGGCGCCCGGCGTGCGCCACGACCTGCCCTACGACCCGGCCAAGGACTTGACGCCGATCGCGCTGCTGGCCAGTTCCCCCGGCCTGATCACGGTGACCGCCGGTTTGCCGGTGAAGTCGATCGCCGAGCTGGTCAGTTATGCCAAGGCGCATCCCGGCGAACTGAGCTATGCCACCGGCGGCGTCGGCAGCGCCGGGCATCTGGCCGGCGAGTACTTCGCGCGCGTGACCGGCATCAGCATGGTCCACGTGCCCTACAAGTCGGACGCCGAAGTGGCGCGCGAGCTGTCGGGCGGCACGGTGCAGGTGTCGATGAGCACCGCGCAGTTCATCGTGCCGCTGGTGGCCAGCGGCAAGGTGCGGGCGCTGGCCGTCAACGCCGCCGAACGGCTGCCCGGCCTGCCCGACGTGCCCACGGTGGCCGAGGTCGGCATCAAGGGGCTCGAAGGCATGTCGCCCTACACCTACTTCGCGCTGGTGGGGCCGGCCGGGCTGCCGGGCGCCGTCGTCTCGCAGCTGAACGCCGCGGTCAACCAGATCAGCGCCGATCCGGAGGTGGGCAAGCGCCTGCGCGAAAGCTTCTCGATGCAGCCGGCGCCGGCCACCACCGCCGACGGCGTCAAGGCCTTCATGATGAAGGACCTCGCCAAGTGGCGCGAGCTCGGCAAGGACCTGAAGCTCGAATAGACCCGGCGCGCGGGCTCAGCGTCCCTTGAAGCTGGGACGCCGCTTCTCCTTGAAGGCCGCCACCGCCTCGCGGTGGTCTTCGCTGGCGCGCACGATGGGCAGGTTGGATGCGACCAGCTCGTGCGCGGTGGCCAGGTCCTTGTCGAGGCCGAAGCGCATCACGCGCTTGATCAGCTGCACCGACAGCGGGGGGCCGTCGGCCACGCGGCGCGCGAAGGCCAGCGTGCCGGCCATCAGCTCGGCGTCGGGGAAGGTGCGGGTGACGAGGCCGATGCGCTCGGCCTCCTTGGCGTCGACCCAGTCGGCCGTCCAGAACAGCTCCAGCGCCTTGCTCCAGCCGACGATGCGCGGCAGCAGGTAGGCGCCGCCGACGCCGGGGATCATGCCCATGCGCACATACGTTTCCGCGAAGCGCGCGCTCTCGGCGGCGAAGCGGATGTCGCAAGCCAGCGCGATGTCCAGCCCGCCGCCGGTGGCGAAGCCGTTCAGCGCGGCGATCACCGGCTTGTCGATCTCGAAGATCTTGCGCGGCAGCCGCTGCGCGCCGTCGTGGATGGCCGCCTTGATCTCGGCGGCGGTGCGCGACGCCCGGGCGTCGAAGGTGTCGACGTCGCCGCCGGTCGTGAAGGCCTTGCCGGTGCCCGTCATCACGATGACGCGCACCTGCGGGTCGACGCGGCATTGCTCCAGGATCTGGAGCCATTGCTCCAGCATCTCGTCGGTGAAGGCGTTGAGCTTCTCGGGGCGGTTGAGCGTGATCGTCGCGACGCCGTCGTCGATGGTGAACAGCACCTGGCTCATGGCTCAAGGCCTCCTCGTATCGTTGTCTTCGCCGAGCACCGGCGCATGCGTGCGCTGGGGCGCGGCGTGGATGAAGGCGCCGTCCACCGGCGTCGGCAGCGCGGGGATCGCCCGGCCGCCGGCGTGGACGCGGCGCGCGAACAGCCCGCGCTCGATGAAGTGCGGATGCTGCACCGCCTGCTCCAGCGTCTTGGCGACGTTGACGCAGACGTCGGCGCCGGCGAAGCGCCGCTCCCATTCGGCGGCCGGGTGCGCGGCGATGATGCGCGCCACCGCGGCGATCGTCGCCTTCGGGTCGCGGCCGTCGTCCAGCAGTTGGGGCGCGTCGATGATGCGGATGAAGTTCTCCCAGAACTTCTGTTCCAGCGGCGCGGCGGCGAGAAACCGGTCGTCGGCCGTGCGATAGACGTGGTAGCGCGGCGAGCCGCCGGTGGTCAGCTCGGCGCCGGACGCCGGCCAGGCCTGCGCCGTCCAGCCGTTGCCCAGGCCCCAGTACATGAAGGTGAACAGGTTGTCGGCCATCGACACGTCGAGGTGCACGCCCTGCCCATCATGCCCGCGGCGCAGCACCGCCAGCAGGATGTTCATCATCGCCGGATAGGCGCCGCCGCCGATGTCGGCGATCAAGGCCGGCGGCAGCACCGGCGAGCCGTCGGCCGCGGCGGCCAGCGACAGCATGCCGGACTCGGCGACGTAATTCAGATCATGAGCGGCCACCTGCGCCAGCGGCCCGGTCTGCCCGTAGCCGGAGATCGAGCAGTAGATCAGGCGCGGGTTCAGCGCCCGCAGCGCTTCATAGCCCAGCCCCAGCCGGGTCATCACGCCGGGACGGAACTGCTCGATCAGCACGTCGGCATCGCGCACCAGGTCCAGCGCCTGCGCGCGCCCGGCGTCGGACTTCAGGTCGATCGTGATCGAGCGCTTGCCGCGGTTGAGCAGCGCGAAGTTGACGCTGTCGCTGCCGAACTTCGGCTCGTAACCGCGCATCTCGTCGCCGGCGCCGGGGCGCTCGATCTTCAGCACGTCGGCGCCGGCCTCGGCCAGCATCAGCGAGCACAAGGGCCCGGGCAGCAGCGTGCTGAAGTCCAGCACCTTCAGACCCTGCAGCGGCTGCACGGACGCGGTCTTCTTGCCGGCGCGGTCGGTGGTCATGTTCGTCCTTCCCGTCAAACCCGTTCGAGGATCAGCGCGATCCCCTGGCCGACGCCGATGCACATCGTGCACAGCGCGTAGCGGCCGCCGCTGCGGTGGAGCTGGTTCACCGCCGTCGCGGCCAGCCGCGCGCCGCTGGCGCCCAGCGGGTGGCCCAAGGCGATCGCGCCGCCGTTGGGGTTGACGCGCGGGTCGTCGTCGGCCAGCCCGAGATCGCGCAGCACCGCCAGGCCTTGCGCAGCGAAGGCTTCGTTGAGCTCGATGACGTCGAGCTGCGCCAGGCTCAGGCCCGTCAGCTCCAGCACCTTGCGCGTGGCCGGCGCCGGGCCGATGCCCATGATGCGCGGCGGCACGCCCGCGGTGGCCATGCCGACGATGCGCACTTTGGGCGTCAGGCCGTGGCGCTTGGCCGCGGCTTCGCTGGCCACCAGCAGCGCGCACGCGCCGTCGTTGACGCCGCTGGCGTTGCCGGCGGTCACGCTGCCGTCGGGGCGCACCACGCCCTTGAGCTTGGCCAGCGCTTCGAGGCTGGTCTCGCGCGGGTGCTCGTCTTTGTTCACGACGACGGGATCGCCCTTCTTCTGCGGCAGCGTCACCGGGCAGATCTCGGCGTCGAAGAAACCGCTCTGCTGCGCCGCGACGGCCTTGAGCTGGCTGGCCAGCGCCATGCGGTCTTGCGCTTCGCGCTCGATCTTGAAGTCGACGGCGACGTTCTCGGCCGTCTCGGGCATCGAGTCGACGCCGTACTGTTCCTTCATCAGCTTGTTGACGAAGCGCCAGCCGATCGTCGTGTCGTAGACGGCGTTGCTGCGGCTGAAGGCGCTGTCCGCCTTGGGGCTAACGAAGGGCGCGCGGCTCATGCTCTCGACGCCGCCGGCGATCGCGAGCTGCAGTTCGCCGGCCTTGATCGCGCGCGCGACGTTGCCCAGCGCGTCCAGGCCCGATCCGCACAGGCGGTTGACGGTCGCGCCCGGCACCTGCGTCGGCAGCCCGGCCAGCAGCGCGGCCATGCGCGCGACGTTGCGGTTGTCCTCGCCGGCCTGGTTGGCGCAGCCGACGATCACGTCGTCCACCGCCTGCCAGTCGACCTTGGCGTTGCGCGCCATCAGCGCCTTGATCGGCAGCGCGGCGAGATCGTCGGTGCGCACCGAGGACAGCGCGCCGCCGTAGCGGCCGAAGGGCGTGCGCTGCGCGTCGCAGATGAAGGCTTGGGTCATGTCAGGGTGCCATTGGAGAGGGAAGTCACCAGCCGCTGCGGTCGGGCGTCCCGAGCGGCAGGCCCAGCTTCGCGCGGCGCAGCAGCCAGGGCGAGGGGCGGTAGCGCGGGTCGCCGAACGTGGTCTGCAAGCCTTGCAGCACCTGCAGCACGCGGCCGGCGCCGAGGCGGTCGCCCCATTCGAAGGGGCCGGCCGGATAGCCCAGGCCCAGCCGCACGGCGGCGTCGATGTCGGACGGCGACGCGACGCCTTGCTGTGCCATCTCGCACGCGAGGTTGACGATGCCGGCGACGACGCGCGGCGCGACGAAGCCCGGCGTGTCGGCGACGACGAAGACCGGCATCGTCTGCGCGGCGAACAAGGCCTTGGCGCTTTCGATGCTGGCCGCCGCGGTGGCCGGGCAGCCCATCAGCGTGACGCCGGCTTTGCCGCAAAACAGCGGGTCGACCGCGACGGCCTTCGCGGCGTCGAGTCCCAGCTCGGCGACGGTGGTCGACAGGTCGGCGCCCAGCGGCGCCACCAGGCACAGGTCGGCTGTGCGCGCATCGGCGTGGCGGGCCGGCAAGACCGCGGCGATGGCCGGCGGCAGCACGGCCGGGCCTTCGGTGGGCCACCAGGGGCGGATCGCACCGGGACTGGCGGCCGGCGGCGGCGCTGCGGCAGGCGCAGCATCGGCCGCGGCGCCGGCGCTGTAGCGGTAGAAACCTTCGCCGCTCTTGCGGCCCAGCAGCCCGGCCTGCAGGCGCGTGCGCGCCAGCGCCACCGGGCGGTAGCGGTCGTCGCCGTAGTACTGCGCGTGGATCGATTCCATCACCGGCACCGAGACGTCCAGCGCCGTCAGGTCCAGCAGCTCGAACGGCCCCATCCGGAAGCCGGCGGCGCGCAGGATGCCATCGATCACCGCGTGCTCGGCGCAGCGCTCGGCCAGCAGCTTCAAGCCTTCGGTGACGAAGGCGCGGCCCGCGTGGTTGACGACGAAGCCAGGCGAGTCGCCGGTGACCACCGCGCGATGGCCGATGCGTTCGGACAAGGCCAGCAGCGCCTGCACGACCGGCTCGGCGGTGCGCGGCGCGCGCACGACCTCGACCAGCTTCATCCGCGGCACGGGATTGAAGAAATGCCAGCCGGCCACGCGCTGCGGCTGCGCGCAGGCCGCGGCGATCGCGGTCACGCTCAGCGACGAGGTGTTGGTCGCCAGGATGCACGCGGGGCCGACGATCGCCTCCAGCTCGCGCAGCAATGCCTGCTTGGCGTCCAGTCGCTCGACGATGGCCTCGACCACCAGCTCGCAGCCGGCCAGCTCCGCCAGCGACGCGGCGCCGCGGAGCCTGGTGACGGCGGCATCGGCCTGCTCGCGCGGCAGCCGGCCCTTGGCCACCGATTGCGCCAGCTCGGCGCGGATCGCCTCAATCGCGCGCGCCACGGCCTCGGGCTGGCTGTCCAGCAGCAGCACGTCGCAGCCCGCCAGCGCGCAGACCTGCGCGATGCCGCGGCCCATGGCCCCGGCGCCGACGATGCCGACCCGATGCACGGCGGCCGTCATCGCGCGCGGGCGCCGGCCGCGGGGATGGCCGGCTGCGGCCGGCGGCCGGCCTCGGCCGGCGGCGGCAGCGGCCCGCGCCGGCCGCTCGGCAGGACCGCGAGCGGCGACGCCGGCACGGGCGGCAGCAGGTCCTCGCCGTGCTGCGCGCGCAGGCGCTGCAGGCATTCGCGCAGCAGCATCACGCCTCCAGCGCGGCCGCGAGGTCGGGCACCGCGGTGAACAAGTCCGCCTCCAGCCCGTAGTCGGCGACGCTGAAGATCGGCGCCTCCGGGTCCTTGTTGATCGCGACGATGACCTTGGAGTCCTTCATCCCGGCCAGGTGCTGGATCGCGCCGGAGATGCCCGCCGCGATGTAGAGCTGCGGCGCCACGATCTTGCCGGTCTGGCCGACCTGCCAGTCGTTGGGTGCATAACCGGCATCCACAGCGGCTCGGCTGGCGCCCAAGGCGGCGCCGAGCTTGTCGGCGAGTGGGGTCAGCACTTCGTTGAATTTGTCGCTGCTGCCGAGCGCGCGGCCGCCGGAGACGATGATCTTCGCGCTGGTCAGCTCCGGCCGGTCGAGCTTGGCGATCTCGGCGCCCTGGAAGCTGGACAGGCCGCTGTCGGCGACGGGACTCAGGCTTTCCACCGCAGCGCTGCCGCCTTGGACCGCGGCATCGAAGCCGGTCGTGCGCACCGTGATGACCTTGATCGGGTCGGCGCTCTGCACCGTCGCGACCGCGTTGCCGGCGTAGATCGGGCGCTCGAAGGTGTCGGGGCTGACGACCTTGGTCGCGTCGCTGATCTGCGCGACGTCCAGCAGCGCCGCCACGCGCGGCGCGACGTTCTTGCCGCCGGCGGTGGCGGGGAACAGGATGTGGCTGTAGTTCTTGGCGATCGCAACCACTTGCGCGGCCACGTTCTCGGCCAGGCCGTGCGCCAAGCCTTCGGCGTCGGCGTGCAGCACCTTGGCGACGCCGGCGATCTGCGCGGCGGCTTGTGCGGCCGGGCCTGCGTTGGCGCCAGCCACGAGGACGTGCACGTCGCCGCCGCATTGCGCGGCCGCGGTGACGGTGTTGAGGGTTGCGGGCTTGACGCTCGCGTTGTCGTGTTCAGCGATGACGAGGGCGGCCATGTTCAGATCACCTTGGCTTCGTTCTTGAGCTTGGCCACCAGCGTGGCCACGTCGGGCACCTTGACGCCGGCACCGCGCTTCGGGGGCTCCACCACCTTGAGCGTCTTGATGCGCGGCGTCACGTCCACGCCGAGGTCGGCCGGCTTCACGACGTCCAGCGTCTTCTTCTTGGCCTTCATGATGTTGGGCAGCGTCACGTAGCGCGGCTCGTTCAGCCGCAGGTCGGTGGTGACGATGGCCGGCAGCTTCAGCGCCAGCGTCTCCAGCCCGCCGTCGACTTCGCGCGTGACCTTGGCGCTGCCGTCGGCCACTTCCACCTTGCTGGCGAAGGTGGCCTGCGGCAGCCCCGCCAGCGCCGCCAGCATCTGCCCGGTCTGGTTGCAATCGTCGTCGATCGCCTGCTTGCCCAGGATCACCAGGCCCGGCTGCTCCTTGTCGACCAGGCGTTGAAGCAGCTTGGCCACGGCCAGCGGCTGCAGCTCGTCGGCGCACTCGACCAGGATCGCGCGATCGGCGCCGATCGCCATCGCGGTGCGCAGCGTCTCCTGGCATTGCGTCGGGCCGCAGGACACCGCGACCACCTCGGTCGCGACGCCCTTCTCCTTCAAGCGCACCGCCTCCTCGACGGCGATCTCGTCGAAGGGGTTCATGCTCATCTTCACGTTGGCGAGATCGACGCCCGTGCCGTCGCTCTTCACACGCACCTTGACGTTGTAGTCGACGACACGCTTGACGCCGACCAGCACTTTCATTGCCATTTCATCGTTCCTTCATCTGGATCTTGGCCACCTGGGCGCGGCGCGCCGGTGCATAGGCCTCCTGGCCGAGCGCCTGGTACAGCGCCAGCGTGACGTCGTGGTGCTCGGCCAGCCCGGTACGCTGCAGCAGCGCGATCGGCCCTTCCGGATACCCCAGGCCCAGGCGCAGCGTCTTGTCCAGGTCCTCGGCGCTGGCCAGCTTCTCGTCCAGCCGGCGCAGCGCAGCGTTGAGGTAGGGCCGGATCAGCCGGTCGACGATGCGGCCGGGGAAGTCGCCGCAGACCGCGACCTTCAGCCCCGCGGCTTCGAAGGCTGCTTTTGCGGCTGCCAGGGCTTGCTCGCTCGTGCGCGGCTGGCGCACCAGCTCGACCAGCGGCGTCGGCTCGCCCTTGCCGAGCTTGAAGCGCGCGAAGCCGACGACGTTGGAGCCTTCGCGCCCCGCGTCCTCGCCGGTGTGCACGCCCAGGCATTCGGGGCCCAGCTCGATCGCGACGAACGGGGCGCCGCTGAGGTCACCCGCTTCTGCAAAGGCGGCGCCGCTCTCGTCGCCGACGAAGACGCGCGCCGCGCCTTCCGGGTCGGCCTTCTCGATGAAGGGGTGCGGCTGCGGGAACGACCGGCTGCTGCCGGCGTGGACGATGCGGTAGCTGCTCATGGTCTTCAGGCTCCGAACATCTTGCTGTCGGCGTAGGCGTGGAAGCCGCGCCCGCTCTTCTTGCCCAGGTGCCCCGCGGCAATCATCCGCTTGACCAGCGGCGGGCAGGCCGCGCGCGGCTCGTGCGTCACGCCGTGCATCGCCTCGCACAAGAGCTTTTGCGTGTCCATGCCGACGAGGTCCAGCAGCTCCAGCGGCCCCATCGCATAGCCCATCGCGGTCTTGATCGCGAGGTCGATGTCCGCCGGCTCGGCCACGCCTTGCTCGACCAGCCGGATCGCGTCGTTGTTGAACGGGATCAGGAAGTAGTTCAGCACGAAGCCGGGCGTGTCCTGCGTCTTCACCGGCTGCTGGCCCAGCGCCTCGCACAAGGCCCAAGCCTTGCCGAAGGTCTCGGCGCTGGTGTTGAGCCCCGGCGACATTTCGACCAGCTTCATCAACTGCGCCGGCAGGCAGAAGTGCATGCCGACGAAGCGGTCGGCTCTTCCCGAGCCGCCGGCGATCTCGGTGATGCTGAGGGTCGACGTGTTGCTGGCGAAGATCGCGTGCGGCGCGCAGATCTTGTCGAGCTTGCCGAACAGCTCGTGCTTGACGGCCAGGCTCTCGAACACGGCCTCGATCACGAGGTCGCAGTCGGCCAGGTCTTCGAGCTTCGTCGTGCTGTGCCACTGGCCCATGATCTGTTCGAGCTGCTCGGGCTTGAGCTTGCCGCGCTCGACGCTCTTGCGCAAAAACCCTTCGGTCTGCCCGCGCGCGCGCTCCAGCGTCTGGTGGTTCAGGTCGAACACCCGGGTCTTGAAGCCGGCCCTGGCGCAGACGATGGCGATGCCCGCGCCCATGGTGCCGGCACCGGCGATGCCAATGGTCTTGATGTCGTTCATGGGGTTCCTCAGCGCTGCAGGAAGCTGCGCCCGATCAGTTGGCGGTGGACCTGGTTGGTGCCTTCCCAGATCTGGGTGATCTTGGCGTCGCGCATGAGCCGTTCGACGCGGTAATCCTTGCAGTAGCCGTAGCCGCCCAGCAGCTGCACCGCGTCGGTGGTGATGCGCATGGCGAGGTCGCTGGCCCTCATCTTCAGCAGCGAGGCCTCGATGCCGAAGTCGCTGTCGCCGCCGTCGACCAGGGTGGCGACGTGCCACAGCCAGTTCTCGACCAGCGCGAGTTCGCTCGCCAGGTCGGCCAGCAGGAACTGGATGCCCTGGAACTCGATGATCTTGCGGCCCGACTGCTTGCGCTCGTTGATGTAGGCCACCGCGTCTTCGAAGGCGGCGCGCGCGATGCCCAGCGCGTGCGCGGCGACGCTGGGGCGGGACTTGTTCAGCGACGCGAACAGGATCTTCAGGCCGTCGCCGGGCTTGCCCAGCAGGTTGGCGCGCGGCACGCGGCAGCCGTCGAAGGCCAGCGCGGCGGTGCTGGACGCGCGCGTGCCCATCTTGTCTTCCAGCCGCACGACCGACAGCCCCGGCGTGCCCTTCTCCAGCACCAGCACCGAGATCGCATCCTTGGCGCCGGCGATGCCGTCCCACTTGCCGAACAGCAGGTACAGGTCGGCCACGTCGCCGTTGGTGATGAAGGTCTTGCCGCCGGTGACGACGATGTGCTCGCCCTCCTCGCGGAAGCTGGTGCGCATGCCGGTGGCGTCCGATCCCGCGCCGGGCTCGGTGATCGCCAGCGCGGCCAGGCCGCCCTGGGCGATGCGGGGCAGCAGGCGCTGCTTCTGTTCCTCGCTGCCCCAGTCGATCAGCGGCTTCATCGCGTGGTAGTTGGTCGCCCAGACGATGCCGGTGGCGGCGCAGGCCTTGCTGACTTCGCGCACGCAGGCCAGGTAGGCGGTGTACGACAGCGGCGCGCCGCCGTAGGCCTCGGGCACGAACATCGCGTTCAGGCCCAGCTCGTTGATCGCGCGCACGTTGTCCCAGGGGAACTCGGCCGCGCGGTCGTGGTGCTCGGCGCGGGGGGCGATCTGCTCGCGGCACAGCGCCTGCACGCTGTCCAGCAGCTGGCGTTCTTCGTCGTTCAGCGCGATGCGCTGGTCCAGGCGTTGCAGCAGCTTCATCAGTGCGCGATGCCTTGGGCACCGTCCAGGTAGATGGTCTCGCCGCTGAGGAAGCCGCAGCCCGAGGCGAACAGCGCCGCGACGAAGGCGCCCACTTCGGCCGCGGTGCCGGGGCGGCGGCCGGGGATGCGCTTGTCCAAGTAGGCGCGCAGCGGGCCGCCCGGCGCCATCGACTCGGCGTTCAAGTCGGTCTCGATGTAGCCGGGGGCGACGTCGATCACGCGGATGCCGTCGCCCGCCCATTCGACGGCCAGGCAGCGCGTGATGGCGCCCACCGCGGCCTTGCTGGCGCAATAGGCCAGGTTGCGCTTGACGCCCAGCTTGTCGAAGAACGAGCCGATGTTGACGATCAGCCCGCCGCCGGCCGCGAGCTGCGGGTACGCGGCCTGGCAGGCGGCCAGCACCGAGGTGGCGTTGGTGTCCATCACCTGCTGCCACTGCGACAGCGCGAAGCTGGCCGAGGGGCCGTCCAGGTGCACGCCGGCGTTGTTGACGAGGCCGGCGGTGCGCCAGCCGTCTGCGGCCAGGCGCTGGAAGACGGCGCGCAGCTGCGCCGGGTCGGTGACGTCGGCCTGCAGTGCGATGCACTGCGCGGCCGGCGCGTCCGCCGGCAGCGCGCCGGAGCGCGAGACGCAGGCCACGGGGCGGCCGGCGGCGGTCAGCGCGCGCACGATGGCCGCACCGATGCCCCGGCTGGCGCCGGTGACGACGATGCACTCACGCGCGGCGCGCTCACTCATCGCGGAACTCCGGCCGGCGCTTGTCGACGAAGGCCTGCATGCCTTCCTCGGCGTCGCGCGTGCGGTAGGCCAGCGTCGAGAGGTCGGCCTCCATGCGCAGGCCTTCGTGCAGCGGCAGGTCCTGCGCGCGCTGCACGGCTTCGCGCGCGAACTGCAAGGCGCGCAGGCCGTGGCTGCTGAACTCGCGGGCGTAGGCCTTGGCCGCCGCCAGGCCCGGCGCCTGCACGATGCGGTTGACGAGGCCGATGGCCAGCGCCTCTTCGGCGGCGACGGTGCGGCCGGTCATCACCAGCTCCAGCGCGCGGCCGGCGCCGATGAGTCGCGGCAGACGCTGCGTGCCGCCGTAGCCGGGGATCAGGCCGAGCTTCACTTCGGGCAGCCCGAACTTGGCGTTGGGCAAAGCGAGGCGCAGTGTGCAGGCCAGCGCCAGCTCGCAGCCGCCGCCGAAGGCGTAGCCGTTGACCAGCGCGATCGAGGGAATCGGCAGCCGGTCCAGCAGCGCGAACACCGCCTGACCGAGCTCGGCGCCTTCGCGCTGCGCGGCCAGGCCGCGCGACTGCAGCTCCTTGATGTCGGCACCGGCGCAGAAGGCCTTGTCGCCCTCGCCGGTGACGATGAGGGCTCGGGCCTTGGAACGACCGGCTTCGCGGATCGCCTCGCCGATGCGCCCGATCAGCTCGAAGCTCAGCGCGTTCAACGCCTGCGGCCGCCGCAGCGTCAGGACGGCGAATTCTTCGTCGTGCGTCAGTTCGATCATGGCGCGGGCGCGCGGTAGCGCACCGGTTCGGGTTGCAGGCGGCCGCTGGCCACCCATCGCACGAGTTCGCGCTTCAACACCTTGCCGCTGGCGGTGAGCGGGAACTCGGGCATCACGGCCAGGTACTCGGGCATGTCGAACTTCGACAGGCCTTCGCGCGCCAGGTGCTGCAGCAGCTCGTCGGGCGTGGGCGCCGCGCCGTCGCAGATCAGCGCCAGGCAGACCTTCTCGCCCAGGCGCGCGTCGGGCACGCCGAAGGCGGCGGCCTTCTTCACCGCGCGGTGGCGGTAGGCGTATTCCTCGATGTGCGCCGGGTGGATGTTGTGGCCGCCGCGGATGATCAAGTCCTTCTTGCGGCCGACGATGCGCAGGTTGCCCGCGGCGTCGAACTGGCCGAGGTCGCCGCTCATGAACCAGCCGCTGCGGTTGAACGAGCGCTCGGTGGCCGACTGGTTGTTGAAGTAACCCAGCATCAGCACGCCACCGCGGCCGCCGATCTCGCCCACCTCGCCCGGCTGGGCTTCGAGGTCGGGGTTCTCGGGGTTCCACAGCCGGATCTCGTAGCCGGCGCAGGCCTTGCCGCAGGTGCCGGTGATCACGTCCACCGCGTCGCCGGGCCGCGTGTACTGGTGCGAGCCGTTCTCGGTCATGCCGTAGACGTTCTGCGGCGTCGCGCCCAAATCCAGCAACCGCAGCGCGACCTCGGTCGGAATCGGCGCGCCGGCCATGTAGAAGACCTTGACGGCGCCCAAGGGACTGGACCCGCTGCGGCCGCGGCGGTCCAGGTCCGCCAGTACGTCCATCACGTGCGTGGGCACGCCCATCACGTAGGTGGCGCCGGTCTCCACGATCCAGTCCAGCGCCGGCTTGCCGGCCTGGGGGTTGAAGACGACCAGCTCGCAGCCCGACAGCAGCGACTGCTCCAGCGCCACGGTGCCGATGTGGTGGCTCATCGGGCTCAGGCTCAGCAGCGTCGCGCGCGGGTCCAGGCCCCAGTCGGCCACCAGCGCGCGGCCGTTGGCCAGCAGCGTGTTGTCGCTGTGCATCACGCCCTTGGGCGTGCCGGTCGTGCCGCTGGTGAAGGCGAGGTAGACCACCTGGTCGGGGTGCGTGCTGGCCGGCGGCGGCGGCCGGCGCTGGGCCGAGGGCTGCGGCATGGTCTGCGCCGCGGCGGGCAGGTCGCTGCCGTTCGCCTTCGATCCCGGCAGCGCATACACGCGGCGCATCGACCCCAGCTCGGCCGCGCGCGCGAAGACGTCGGCCGTCTGCGCATCGGCGCCGTAGCCGGCCTGCGCGAACAGCGCGCGGCATTCGATGCGCGCCAGCAGCGCGGTGACTTCGGCCACCGTGTGGTTCTGGTGCAGCGAGGGGTTGCAGACGTAGCCGTTGCGCGAGCAGGCGAGGAAGACGACGATGCCTTCCAGCCGGTTGGACAGCCACAGCGACACGCGGTCGCCCGGCCGCAGCCCGGCCTCGTGCAGGTCGGCCGCGACGGCGTCGACCCAGGCCACCAGCGCGCTCCAGCTCAGGCGCCGCGTCGCGTCGCGCAGCGCGAAGTCGCCGCCGCGCTCGGCCGCATGGCGGCGCGCCAATGCGTACAAGGTGTCGGTCTGCCAGATGCCGGACAGGTAGTGCTCCCGCGCCGTCGCCGGGTCGTGCAGAGTCAGTAGGTGCGACATGCTGGGCCCTCCCTCGTGGTGCGATCTCGGTGCGATCTCAGTGCGGCCTCAGTGCCCGAAGGCCGCGCCGTCGGGCCTGCGCTTCTCGGCCATGGCGGCGGCCAGTTCCTCGTGCTCCTTGGTATCGAGATAGCCGCGCAGCAGCAGGTCGTGCGCCATGCGCGACAGCCCGCTCACGCCGCCGTGCCGCGCGTTGAACGAGGCCTTGATCGACGCCAGCGCGAAGGCGCCGCGGTCGGCGATCTCCAGCGCCAGCTTCCTCGTGAAGTCCTTCAGCTCCGCGTCGGGCACCACGTGGTTGACCAGGCCCCACTCCTGCGCCTCGCGCGCCGTGAGCTTGGGGTTGCGGTACCACATCTCCTTCGCGCGCTTCTTGCCGATCAGGTCTTCCAGGTACCAGGTGCCGTAGCCGCCGTCGAAGCTGCCCATCATCGGGCCCACCTGGCGGAAGACGGCGCTCTCCTTGGCCACCGTGATGTCGCACACCACCTGCAGCACGTTGCCGCCGCCGACCGCGAAGCCGTTGACCATCGCGATCACCGGCTTCTGCAGCTTGTCGATCGCCTCGTACATCTCCAGCGTCGGCAGCACGCCGGCGTACAGCAGCGTGTCTTCCATGCCTTCCTTGCGGCCGCCGATGCAGAAGAACTTGTCGCCGGCGCCGGTGATCACGAGCACGCGGGTGCGGGTCTCGCGCCGGATCGCGTTGATGCAGTCGCGGATCTCGTGGCACATCGTCGGCGTGAACATGTTGCCGTCGTGCGGCCGGTTCAGCGTGATCGTGCCGATCGGGCCGTCTTCGGCGTAGGTGATTTCCTCGAATGCCATGGCTAGTCCTCAAATGACGCGCTCGGCGCGCAGTTGCTCGATGCGCGCGGGCGGCAGTCCTGCCCAGTCGCGCAGGATCTCGTCGGTGTGCGCGCCCAGCGTGGGCGGCGGCTGTCCGGTGCCTTCGCTGCGGCCGTCGAAGCGGATGCCCAATCCCACTTGCGGGATCGCGCCGGCCGCGGTCTCGCTGCGGTAGACGAAGCCGGATTCGCGCAGGCCCGGGTCCTGGGCCACCTCGTCCAGGCGCTGGATCGGGCCGGCGGGCACGCGGGCGTGGGCGAACCGGTCCAGCCAGTGCGCGCGCGGGCGCGTCAGCAGCAGCGCCTGGATCTGCTGCACGATCTCGGCGCGCGCCGCGCGTCGCTGCGCATTGCTGGCGTACTCGGGCCGCGCCGCCTGCTCGGGCTGGCCGACGGCTTCCCAGAAGCGCTTCCAGATGCCGTCGTTGCCCAGGCCCAGCGTCAGCGGCGCGTCCGCGGTGTCGAACACCTGGTAGATCGCGATCACGCTGTCGCGGCCGCCGCTGCGCCGCAGCAGCTCGCCCGAGCCGAGGTAGGGCAGCAGCCGCGGCGCCATGAAGCGGCTCATGCTCTCGATCATCGCGACGTCGATCTCGCAGCCCTGGCCGCTGCGCTCGCGCTTGAGCAGCGCGGCCAGCACGGCCAGCGCGGCGTCGTTGCCGGCCAGCAGGTCGGCCGCGGGCGTGCCCACCTTCTGCGGCGGCATCTCGGCTTCGCCGGTCATGTCCATGACGCCGGAATAGCCTTCGGCGATCAGGTCGTAGCAAGGCAGCTCGGCGCGGCTGCCGCGCAGGCCGAAGCCGGTGATCGAGACGTGGACCAGCCGCGGGTTGAGCGCGCGCAGCGTCGCCGCATCCAGCCCGAGCTTGCGCTGCGCGCGCGCGACGAGGTTGAGCAGCACGACGTCGGCCTGCGCCACCAGCGCGTGCAGTACTTCGCGGCCCTGCGGCGCGGCGACGTCCAGCGTCAGGCTGCGCTTGCCGCGGTTGACGCTCATGAACCACAGCGACTGGCCGTGCAGGAACGGCGGCCCCCAGGCGCGCGCGTCGTCGCCGCTGCCGGGCTTCTCGATCTTGACGACCGCGGCGCCCAGGTCGGCCAGCAGCTGGCCGGCCGCGGGGCCTGCGATCGACGACGTGAGGTCCAGCACCTTGATGCCCGACAGCAGGTCGAGCGCGGGCGCGGTGCGCGGCGGCAGGCCGTGCAAAGGGAGGGTGTCGGTGGGCGTGGACATTGCATGGCCTGTTTTGCAAACCATGTGCCATGCCCTTTTCGACCCCACCGACCGTGCCGCGCGGCGCCCAAACCGCTGCCGCTGTCTTCGGCGAAGACAATGCGTGATCTCGGCGCCCGCCGCGATGCCGCCGATGGAGACACTGCGGAGGCGGTCGCTACAATCCAACGGCACCGGGATGGGCGCAGCGGAACGATGATGGAGACAGCAGACGACAGCCCGGACAAGGGCCCGGACAAGACCCTGAAGAGCCCTTCGCCCGGCACGATGCGAGGCATCCTGGTTCTCGGTGCCGACGGCCGCGAGCTGGCCGCCGGCGGCATCGCCACCGAGCCCGAGCTGGCGCGGCGCATCGTCAACGGCTGGCACGAGGCGCGGCGGCGCGACCGCCGCTTGTTCTCGGTCGAATGCCCGCCGGATGCGCCGGTCATCGTCGTCGTGCTGCCCACCGCCGACGGCACCGCGCTGGTGGCGATGCGGCGCGAGGCGCGCGACCCCTTGTTCGAGCTGGTCGGTTCGGTCGACTTCGCCGCCGACATCCTGACGCACTTCCTGACCAACCCCTTCGAGGCGCTGGCCTTCGCCGACCGCGACGGCATCCTGCGCTACATGAGCCCGGTGCACGAGCGCTTCTTCAACCTGCCGCCGGGCAGCAGCGTGGGCCGCCACGTCACCGAGATCATCGAGAACACGCGGCTGCACCACGTCGCGCGCTCGGGCAAGGCTGAGATCGGGCTATTGCACGAATTGCGCGGCATCACGCGCGTGGTGATGCGCCATCCGATCCACGACAGCGCGGGCAACCCGGTGGGCGCGATCGGGCAGCTGATGTTCAAGGGCCCCGAGCAGGTGCTGGCGCTGTCGCGCGAGCTGACCAAGCTGAAGTCCGAGGTCGCCTACTACCGGCGCGAGCTGAACGACCTGCGCAACCGCGACTACGGGCTGGAGCAGATGGTCGGCGAGAGCCCGGCGATGCAGCGGCTCAAGCAGCAGATCGTCAAGGTGGCGGCGATGGACATCCCGGTGCTGCTGACCGGCGAGAGCGGCACCGGCAAGGAGCTGGCCGCGCACGCCATCCACAAGCTGAGCCTGCGGCGCGACGCCGCGATGGTGATGGTCAACGCCGCGGCGCTGCCGTCCACGCTGGTGGAAAGCGAGCTGTTCGGCTACGAGCCCGGCTCGTTCACCGGCGCCGAGCGCAAGGGCCGCAAGGGCAAGATCGAGCAGGCGCACGAAGGCACGCTGTTCTTCGACGAGGTGGGCGACATGCCGGCCGACGTGCAGGTCAAGCTGCTGCGCGTGCTGCAGGACGGCTCGTTCCAGCGCGTGGGCGGCAACGAGCTGCGGTACTCGAACTTCAGGCTCATCAGCGCCAGCAACCGCAACTTCCAGGCGATGATCGCCGAGGGCAGCTTCCGGCTCGACCTGTTCTACCGCATCGGCGGCGTGACGATCCGGCTGCCGTCGCTGCGCGAGCGGCTGGAAGACGTGCCGCAGCTCGCCGAGCTGACGCTGGCCCGCTTCGCGGAGCGGCACGGGCAGCGGCCCAAGCAGCTCTCGGCCGACGCGCTGGACTTCCTGCGCGCCCAGGCCTGGCCCGGCAACGTGCGGCAGTTGATCCACGTGGTGGAGCGCGCCGCGATCTTCTGCGAGACCGAGGTCATCGAGCCGGCGGACTTCGGGCTGGTCGAGTCCGATCCGCTGGACGCCTTGCCGGCCGACCTCAAGCCCGACCCGGTACGGCCCGCCGCCGTCCCGGCGCCGGACGAGCGCGCGCCCGCGGCGCCGATGCGCGTCAGCAGCGCGGTCGAGCAGGTGGAAGAGCAGCTGATCCGCGAGGCGATGGACCGCTTCCAGGGCAACAAGAAGCGCGTCGCGTCCGAGCTGGGCATCTCGCGCTCATACCTGTACAAGCGCTTGACGAGGATGGGGTTCGGGCAGCAGACGGAGAGCTGACGGCGGCGCGACCCGCAGCGTCTCGTGGTCGATGGCGACCAGAAGCGATCGAATGCACAAATGAAAAAGCCCTTGAGCGTCGATTCTCAAGGGCTTTTTGTCTTATGCGGCCTTATGAAGGGTCGCGTCCCAGCGCAAGGCGCAGGCCGCCCACTCGAACTCGGCCGTGAAGTGACGCAGGAAGCGCGGCTGCTTCGTGATCCGCACGCCACGGATGCCAGCCGCCTTGGCCTTCACCTCCGCGATGACCTCGGCCGCATAGTCGAAGTGCGACTGCGTGTAGGCCCGCCGCGGGAACGCGAGGCGCACCAGTTCCATCGTGTGAAAGGTCTCGCGCCCGTCGTCGAGGCACTTGCCGAACATCACCGAGCCGACCTCCACGCCGCGGATGCCGCCTTCCAGGTACAGCGCGTTGCACAGCGCCCACGCCGGATAGTGCGCCACCGGCATGTCCGGCAGCACCGTGCGCGCGTCGATGTACACCGCGTGCCCGCCGGTCGGCTTGACGAACCCGATGCCGGCGGCCTCCAGCCGCTCGCCGAGGTATTCGGCGGTGCGCAGCCGGTAGCGCAGGTAGTCTTCGTCCAGGCCCTCCTCCAGCCCCACGGCCAAGGCCTCGAGGTCCCGACCCGCCAGCCCGCCATAGGTGGGGAAGCCCTCCGCCATGATCAGGCCATTGCGCACCGGCTCCAGCCAGCGCTCGTCGCGCAGCGCGATGAAGCCGCCCATGTTCACCATGCCGTCCTTCTTCGCGCTCATCGTGCAGGCATCGGCATGGGAGAACATTTCCTCGGCGATCGACCGCACGCTGCGGTCCGCGTAGCCGGGCTCGCGCATCTTGATGAACATCGAGTTCTCGGCGAAGCGGCACACGTCCATCACCAGCGGCTTGCCGTGGCGCTTGAGCAGCGCGGCGTAGGCCCGGATGTTCGCCATCGAGACCGGCTGCCCGCCGCCCGTGTTGTTGGTGACGGTGATCATGCCGAACGGGACGCGATCACCCTCCGATTCCAGCAGCACCTCGACGCGACCGAGATCGATGTCGCCCTTGAACGGGTGCATCAACGCGGGCTGCAGCCCTTCGGGGATGACGAGGTCGCGCGCGTCGACGCCGAGGTACTCGAGGTTGGCGCGCGTGGTGTCGAAGTGGCTGTTGTTCGGCACGATCTGGCCGCGCTGGCAGGCCGCGCCGAACAGGACCTTCTCGGCCGCGCGGCCTTGGTGCGTGGGCACGAAGTGCGGCATGCCGGTGATGCCTTGCACGACGCCCTGAAGCCGGTAGAAGCTGCGCGCGCCCGCGTAGCTTTCGTCGCCTTCCATGATGGCGCCCCACTGGCGCGCGCTCATCGCGCCCGTGCCCGAGTCGGTGAGCCAATCGATCAGCACGTCGTTGGCGCGCAGCAGAAAGACGTTGAGCTTGGCGTCGGCCAGCAGCTTCTCGCGCTCGGCGCGCGTGGTCATGCGCAGCGGCTCGACGGACTTGATGCGAAACGGTTCGATCAGGGTCTTGGGCATGGCAGTGGAGTGGTTGCGGACGAATGGAGCGGGGGCGCGAAGGTTGGCGTGCCAATCTATTTCCGCGCTTCCAGTCGTGGTGTCGGTTGCCAACAACGGCGCGCCTGGTCATCACGGGATCTTTGATGCCGCACAAACGGCGATGACTTCCGACCGCGGCGGCGACGGATCCGCTGGCCGCAGGCGGGCCTTCGGTGGACAAGGTCCTGGACCGGCCACGCGCGGCCGCACTGAGCCCGTGCGCGGGAACCCAGTTGTTTCGCGATGGCCGCGGCGATGACTGGTGTCACGGGCCGCTCCTCCGCAATGGACAGGGCAGCGTTCATCGGACGGCACGTGCGCGCCGCCAACGAAGATGTCCGAGGCCCGATCTGCATGAAGCTGATCCATGTCTGCTGCGCATGAGCTTCGGCAAAAGACTTCGTTGGCCGGCCGCACCATGCGGTCCAGCATCGCCAACTTCCCACCTCTGCAGGAGAACCCGATGGCCACGCTGCGCCTGGGCGACGCCGCCCCCGACTTCGAGCAGGCTTCCAGCCTGGGCACCATCCGCTTCCACGAATGGCTGGGCGACAGCTGGGGCGTGCTGTTCTCGCACCCTGCCGACTTCACGCCGGTCTGCACCACCGAACTCGGCCTCACCTCGAAGCTGAAGGACGAGTTCGCCAAGCGCGACGTGAAGGTGATCGCGCTGTCGGTCGATCCGGTGGACTCGCACCACCGGTGGATAGCCGACATCAACCGCACGCAGAACACCGTGGTGGGCTTTCCCATCATCGCCGATGCCGACCGCAAGGTCAGCGAGCTGTACGACCTGATCCATCCCAACGCCAGCACCACGGCCACGGTGCGCTCGGTGTTCGTGATCGATCCGGCCAAGAAGATCCGCCTGACGCTGACCTACCCCGCCAGCACGGGCCGCAACTTCGACGAGTTGCTGCGCGTGATCGACTCGCTGCAACTCACCGAGTACCACAGCGTGGCGACGCCGGCCAACTGGAAGCCGGGCGAACCCGTGGTGATCCTGCCCTCGATCCAGGACCCGGAGCTCATCAAGCAGAAGTTCCCACAGGGCTACACCGCGGTGACGCCTTATCTGCGCCTGACGCCGCAGCCTGCGTCATCCCGGGCATGAGGGCGGCAGCGTCGCCGCGCACCGCCGGCCGAAGATGGGGTGACTCCCAGCCATGTGCCAGCTGCTCGCCTTCGAGCGCCCGTGGGCCGGCCGGCGCTGGCTCTTCGCGCACAACGGCGACCTCAAGAACTTCGAGCCCGAGCTCGATGACGGCCCGCAACCCCACGGCCAGACCGACAGCGAGCGCGCCTTCTGCTGGCTGCTGCAGGAACTGGCCGCCGCCAACGGTCCCGGCGACCGCATGGCGGTGGTCGCCATGCAGCCGCTGACCGATGATGAGACTTGGCGCGCGTTCGCGCCCGGCCTGGCCGTCGCCGAGGCCCAGGGCCGCGCGCTACATGCCTGGAAGGCCGGGGCCTTACGAGCGCGCCAGCGTCGTCGCGCATGACTTCAAGCGTTACAAGCCGAAGTCCAAGCTGCTGGTGCTGGACGCCAACCCCGACCTGGTGTCGAAGAAGGGCTTGTTCCTGAAGGCCTGGAGCGTGCTGTATCCGGGCCTCATCGAGTACCGGCTGAACAGCGAGTTGGTCGAGGTCGACGCCGCGCGCGGCGTCGCGCGGCTGCAGGTCGAGGACGTCCGGGCCGACCTCTTCAACGTGATCCCGCCGCAGCAGGCCGGGCGCATCGCGCAGCCGCTCATCAACGTCAACCAGCCAAGGTGACGGCCGACGCGGTGATCGCGCGGCTGACCGGGCAGCCGCTCAACGAGTTGCCGATCATCGCCAACACCTGCTACAGCTTCGTCTCCGCCACCGAGGCGGTGCACGTGGCCAGCGTGCACAAATGGAATGCGGCGCAGAAGACGCTGCTGCCGGTGGACGGCGCCGGCGGGCTCTCGGCGGCGCGCAACGAGCTGGAAGCGCGCCATGCGCTGGACTGGGCGTGCAACATCCGGGCTGACGCGCTGGCTTGAGCGCGAGCCGCGCATGAGACCGACGACATCTATGCCGCGATCGTCGAATCGGCGCCGCCGCGCCGCGCAGTCCAGCGCTGCAGCGCGGCGCCGGCCAGCATCGCCGGCACGAAGCACAGCGCCTCGAGGTTGAGCAGGCCCAAAGCCGCAACCGCGGGGCCAGGGCAGTAGCCCACCAGTCCCCAGCCGACGCCGAACAGCGCCGCGCCCAGCAGCAGCGGCGCGTCCACGCGCGGCGCGGCCGGCGGCTCGAAGGCCGGCGCCAGCCACGGCGCGCGGCGGCGGCGCAGCAGCGCGAAGCCCACCGCGGCCACCGGCACCGCGCTGCCCAGCACGAACAGCAGGCTGGCGTCCCAGGGGCCCAGCAGGTCCAGGAAGTTGAGCACCTTGCGCGGGTCGCTCATCTGCGAGACCACGAGCCCGGCGCCGAAGACCAGTCCAGCCAGCGCCGCGGCGACGAGGCTCGGCCAGCGCGATCCGGTCGCTTCGTTCGTCATGCGATGCCCAGCCCATGCCGCAGCAGCACCGCGGTGACGATGCCGGTGGCCAGGAACACCGCCACCGCGGCCAGCGATCGCAGCGACAGCCGCGCCAGCCCGCACACGCCATGCCCGCTGGTGCAGCCGCGCGCCAGCGCGGTGCCGTAGCCCACCAGCAGCCCGCCGGCCACCAGCAGCAGCGGCGGGTAGCCAATGCGCGTGGCGCCGAAGCGGCCGCCCAGCGCCGCGCCGGCCAGCGCGGCACCGGCGATCAGGCCCAGCACGAAGGCGATGCGCCAGCCGCGGCCGCCGGCCGGCCGCCGGTCGAGCAGCCCGCCGACGATGCCGCTGATGCCGGCGATGCGGCCGATCAGCGCGAACAGCAGCACCGCGGACAGGCCGATCAGCGCGCCGCCGATCAGGGCCGTCAGCGGCGTGAATGGGGTGGCGGAGATGGTCATGAGGACCGACTCTAGCGGCACCCGCGGCGCTAGCGCCCTGCCGCCGCCAGCGCCTGGTCGAGGTCGGCGATCAGGTCGTCGACATGCTCGATGCCGACCGACAGCCGCACCGCGTCCTCGCTGACGCCGGCTTGGTCCAGCTCGGCCGGCGAGAGCTGGCGGTGCGTGGTCGACGCCGGGTGCGTGGCCAGCGACTTGGCGTCGCCGATGTTGACCAGCCGCGTGAAGAGCTGCAGCGCGTCGAGGAACTTCGCGCCGTTCTCGCGCCCCTGGCCGGGCGCGCCCTTGACGCCGAAGGTCAGCAGGCCCGAGGCCTTGCCCGACAAGTACTTGGCGACCAGCGCATGGTCGGCATGCCCGGGCAGCCCGGCGTAGTTGACCCAGCCGACCTTGGGGTGCTTCTGAAGATGGCGAGCGATCGCCAGCGCGTTGTCGCTGATGCGGTCCACGCGCAGCGCCAGCGTCTCGATGCCTTGCAGGATCAGCCAGGCGTTGAACGGCGAGATCGCGGCGCCGATGTTGCGCAGCGGCACCACGCGCGCGCGGCCGATGTAGGCCGCCGGCCCCAGCGCCTGCGTGTAGACCACGCCGTGGTAGCTGACGTCGGGCTCGTTCAGTCGCTTGAAACGTTGGGCGTGCTGCGCCCAGGGGAACCTGCCGCTGTCGACGATGGCGCCGCCCACCGCGGTGCCGTGGCCGCCGAGATACTTCGTCAGCGAGTGCACGACGATGTCGGCGCCATGCTCGATCGGTCGGCTGAGGTAGGGCGTCGGCACCGTGTTGTCGACGATCAGCGGCACGCCGTGGCGGTGCGCGATCGCGGCGATGCACGCAATGTCGGTCACGTGGCCCTGCGGGTTGCCCAGCGATTCGACGAACACGGCCTTGGTGCGCTCGTCGATCAGCGCCTCCAGCGTCTCGGGCTGGCGGTAGTCGAAGAAGCGCGTGGCGATGCCGTACTGCGGCAGCGTGTGCGCGAACAGGTTGTAGGTGCCGCCGTAGAGGCCGCTGGCGGCGACGATGTTGTCGCCAGCCTCGCTGATGGTCAGGATCGAATAGGTCACTGCCGCCTGCCCCGAGGCCAGCGCCAGCGCGGCGATGCCGCCTTCCAGCGCCGCCAGGCGCTGCTCCAGCACGTCCTGCGTGGGGTTCATGATGCGCGTGTAGATGTTGCCCGGCACTTTCAGGTCGAACAGGTCGGCGCCGTGCTGCGCGCTGTCGAAGGCGTAGGCCACCGTCTGGTGCAGCGGCACCGCGGCGCTGCGCGTCGTCGGGTCGGGCGAGTAGCCGGCGTGCACCGACAAGGTCTCGAAGCGGTGGGTCTTTGCGGTCATGGCGGGGTCCGGGTGGCGGTCGCCGACTCTGGCCCGCGCGGCGCCGGCGGGCAACGAAGAAAGTCGCATGCATTCATGCGCCGATCGCTTGAGTGCGGCGCATATCGACAGTCGAAAACGTCGCTTGGATGCGGCGCCGCGGCTTTCAACAATCGCGGCCCATGAGCTACCAACTCTCGCTGCTGGACAAGAGCCCGATCCCCGAAGGCGCAGACGCCGTACAGGCGCTGGCGCACACGGTGCGGCTGGCCCAACGTGCCGAGCAACTGGGCTACCGCCGCTTCTGGGTGGCCGAGCACCATGCCTCGCCCACGCTGGCCGGCGCCGCGCCCGAGGTGCTGGTAGCGCACCTGCTGGCGCGCACCGAGCGCATCCGCATCGGCTCGGGCGGCGTGATGCTCCAGCACTACAGCCCGTACAAGGTGGCCGAGCAGTTCAGCGTGCTGGCCGCGCTGGCGCCGGGCCGCGTGGACCTGGGCGTGGGCAAGGCGCCCGGCGGGCTGCCGCGGTCCACGCGCGCGCTGCAGGCGCTGCACGACCGCTCGCAGCCGGCCGACTTCGACGCGCGGCTGCAAGAGCTGGACGCCTTCCTCGGCGGCACGCTGCCGCCCGACCATCCGCTGCAAGGCACGGAGGCGACGCCGCAGCCGCCGCTGTACCCGCAGCGCTTCCTGCTCGGCGCCACGCCCGACAGCGCGGCGCTGGCGGTGCGCCTGGGCTGGCAGTTCTGCTACGCCGGCCACTTCAACGGCGACGCGGCCAACGTCGAGCGCACGCTGCAGGCCTACCGCCTGGGCAGCGGCCGGCCGGCGTCGCTGGCGCTGTACGCCTTTGCCGCCGACACGGCCGCCGAGGCCGAGCGCCGCGTGGCCGGCATCCGCGTCTACAAGGTGCACCTGGCCAACGGCCAGCGCGTCAACCTGCCCAGCCTGGAGGCAGCCGCCGAATTCGCGCGCCAGGCCGGCGGCATCGCCTACACCACCGAAGAGACGCGGCCGCAGGTGATCGCCGGCACCGCGCAGCAGGTGCGCCGGCAGCTCGACGCGCTGGCGCAGCGCTTCGGCGTCGACGAGTTCATCGTCGATTCGCCGGTGCCGGCGTTCGAGCCGCGGCTGCGCTCGGTGGAGCTGCTGGCGCAGGCCGTGCGGCAGCCCGAGACCGTGGCCGCCTGATCTCCAACATTTGAAGAAAGCACCTCCGCGATGAGCCAACCCCCGATCCGCTTCGGCCTGATGCTGCAAGGCGCCGGCGGCCACATGAACGCCTGGCGCCACGAGAGCAACCCGGCCGACGCCAGCATCAACCTGCAGCACTATTTGCGCATCGCGCGCCAGGCCGAGGCGGCGGGCGTCGCCTTCGTCTTCGTCGCCGACGGGCTCTACATCAACGAGAAGTCGATCCCGCACTTCCTCAACCGCTTCGAGCCGCTGACCATCCTCTCGGCGCTGGCCACCGCGACGCAGAAGATCGGCCTCGCCGGCACCGTCTCCACCTCGTACAGCGACCCGTTCACGGTGGCGCGGCAGTTCGCTTCGCTGGACCACATCAGCGGCGGCCGCGCGGGCTGGAACGTCGTCACCTCGCCGCTGGAAGGCTCGGGCCTGAATTACGGCCGGCCGCACCCCGAGCACGCGCTGCGCTACCAGATCGCCGATGAATACCTGGCGGTCACGCAAGGCCTGTGGGACAGCTGGGACGACGACGCCTTCGTGCGCAACCGCGAGACCGGGCAGTTCTTCGACCGCCGCAAGCTGCACGCGCTGGACCACAAGGGCCGCTTCTTCCAGGTGGCCGGGCCGCTGAACATCGGCCGCACGCCGCAGGGCCAGCCGGTGATCTTCCAGGCCGGCTCGTCGGATGACGGCATCGGGCTGGCGGGCAAGTACGCCGACGCGGTGTTCACGCACTCGCCGTCGCTGGACGAGACGCGCCGCTTCCTGCGCCGCGTGAAGGACAGCGCGGTGGCGCAGGGCCGGCAGGCGTCGGACGTGAAGATCTTCCCCGGCATCGGCCCCATCGTCGCCGCCACTGCGGCCGAGGCCGAGGCCAAATCCCTTCGCATCCGCGAGCTGATCAGCATCGACGAGGCGCTGGCTTACCTGGGGCGTTACTTCGACCACCACGACTTCAGCCAGTATCCGCTGGACGAGCCCTTCCCCGAGCTGGGCGAGATCGGCCGCAACAGCTTTCGCTCGACGACCGACCGCATCAAGGCCGATGCCCGCGCGCGCGGCCTCACGCTGCGCGAGGCGGCGCTGGAGGCGGCGACGCCTCGCACGCAATTCGTCGGCACCGGCGAGCAGATCGCCGACAAGATCATCCGGTGGGTCGACGAGGGCGCGGCCGACGGCTTCATCCTCGGCTTCCCGGTGCTGTCGCAAGGGCTGGACGATTTCGTCGAGCACGTGATCCCGGTGCTGGAGGCCCGCGGCCGCTACCAGCGCGAGCTGCCCGGCCATACGCTGCGCGACCACCTGGGCCTGCCGCGCAAGGCCAGCCGCCATGCGCCCGACGCGGCGGTGGCCGCGGGCCAGCAGGACAGCAAGGCGGCTTGATGGGCGAAGCCGTCCTGTCGGCACGCAGCGCCAGCCTGGGCGAGGCACTGGCGCGGCCGCGGGTCGAGGCGATCACGCGCTCGCTGCAGGCCGAGCGCGAGCCCTTCGTCGCGCTGCGCCGCGACCTGCACCGCCACCCCGAGCTGGCTTTCGAGGAAAAGCGCACCGCGGCCGTGGTGGCCCAGCGGCTGCAGGCCTGGGGCTACGAGGTGGCCAGCGGCATCGCCGGCACCGGTGTGGTCGGCACGCTGCGCCGCGGCAGCGGTGGCCGGCGGCTGGGCCTGCGCGCCGACATGGACGCGCTGCCGATCCCCGAGGCCACCGGGCTCGAATGGGCCAGCGTCAACGACGGCGTGATGCACGCTTGCGGCCACGACGGCCACACCGCCAGCCTGCTGGCGGCGGCGCGCTTCCTGGCCGAGGAGGGGCGCTTCGACGGCACGCTGCACCTGATCTTCCAGCCCGCCGAGGAGATGGGTGGCGGCGCGCGCCGCATGATCGAAGACGGGCTGTTCGACCGCTTTCCGATCGACGCCGTCTACGGCATCCACAACTGGCCCGGCGTCGGCGCCGGCCGCTTCGGCTGCGTGCACGGCCCGGCGATGGCCGCGGTCGACCAGGCGACGATCACCGTGCACGGCAAGGGCGGCCACGGCGCGCAGCCGCACGAGACGGTGGACCCGGTGGTGGCCGCGGCGCACCTCATCACCGCGCTGCAGAGCGTGGTGGCGCGCAACGTCGATCCGCTGAAGATGGGCGTGGTGACGGTGGGCACGATCCACGGCGGCATCGCGCCCAACGTGATCCCCGACCGCGTGGAGCTGAAGCTCACCGCGCGCAGCTACGACCCCGCGGTGCGCGAGTTGCTGCGCCAACGCATCCCGGCGCTGGCGCGCGCGCAGGCCGAGAGCTTCGGCGCGCGCGCCGAGGTCGAGTATCGCCAGGGCTACCCGGCGGTGGTCAACTACGCGGCGCCGCTGGACCTGGCGCGCGACGTGGTGGCCGACACCTTCGGCGAGGGCCATCTCGAAGCCGGCTTCGCGCCGCGCACCGCCAGCGAGGACTTCGCCTACATGCTGCAGGCGCGGCCCGGCGCCTATCTCTTCCTGGGCAACGGCGACAGCGCGTCGCTGCACAGCCCGCACTACGACTTCAACGACGACCTGCTCGTGCCCGCGGCCCTGTTCTGGGTGCGGTTGGCCGAGCGCTTCCTGGCCTGACCCAAAAGAGAAAGGCGCCCGATGGCCTTGCATTTCCTCTACACCACGCCGGCCGATCCGCTGGCCCGTGCCCTGGTCGACGAGCTGACCTGGGAATACGACCGGCGCTACGGCGAGTTCTACGCCGTGTCCGGCGAGCCGCCCGAGATGCAGAAGTACGCGCCCGAGGTCTTCACGCCGGCCAAGGGCGGCAACTTCGTGCTGCTGCTGGACGGCGGCGAGCCGGTCAGCGGCGGCGCCTTCAAGCGCCACGGCCCCTACACCGCCGAGCTGAAGCGCGTGTGGACGCATTCGCGCCGCCGCCGCCAGGGCCTGGCGCAGCGCGTGGTGGTCGAGCTGGAAGCGCAGGCCTGGCGCCAGGGCTACCGCAGCATCTACCTGACCACGGGCTTCCGCCAGCCCGAGGCGGTGGCGCTGTACCGCCGCGCCGGCTACACCGCGCTGTACGACGCCGACGGCGACCTGCAGGCGCAGCGCAAGCTGCCGTTCCGCAAGGATCTGCTGGACGTTGAAGTAACCCGCTACGAGAAACCCACGGCCGAGGCCCGCGCATGAACACCACCGCCTTGCCCGCCGTTACCGCGGCGGCCGAAGCCGCGCCGCCGGCCGCCGCGGGCGCGGCGTCGGACTTCTCGCGCCTGCGCGTGGTGCCGGCGCGCCACCCGGGGCGCGCCGTGGGCACGGCGTTCGCGCTGCTGGTCATCGCCGTCGTGCTGCACTCGGTGTTCACCAATCCGCGCTGGGGCTGGCCGGTGTTCGCCGAATGGTTCTTCTCCGAGGCAGTGCTGGTCGGCCTGGGGCGCACGCTGCTGCTGACCGCTTTGGGCGCGCTGTTCGGCTTTGCGATCGGCACCGGCCTGGCGCTGGCGCGCGTCTCGCGCTCGCCGCTGCTGGCCACGCTGGCCTGGGGCTTCGTCTGGCTGTTCCGCTCGATCCCGCTGATCGTGCTGCTGCTGATCGTCAACAACCTGGGCTACCTGTACGCCAACGTCTCGCTGGGGCTGCCGTTCACCGACTGGACCTTCTTCAGCTATCCGACCACGCAGCTCATCACGCCGTTCGCCGCCGCGCTGGTCGGGCTGACGCTGAACCAGGCCGCCTTCGCGTCGGAGATCATCCGCGGCGGCATCCTCTCGGTCGACCAGGGCCAGCACGAGGCTGCCGCCGCGCTGGGCCTGCCGCGCGGCCGCCAGGCGCGGCGCATCGTGCTGCCGCAGGCGATGCGCGCGATCCTGCCGACCGCGTTCAACGACATCATCGGCCTCGCCAAGGGCACGTCCAACGTCTACATCCTGGCGCTGCCCGAGCTGTTCTACACGATCCAGATCATCTACCGCCGCAACCTGGAGGTGATTCCGCTGCTGATGGTGGCCACCGTCTGGTACCTGGTGATCCTGACCGTGCTGTCCATCGTGCAGCACCACGTCGAGCGCCACTACGCGCGCGGCGCGCTGCGCAACCCGCCGCCGTCGGTGTTCACCCGCGTCGGGCGCTGGCTGGGGCGAAGCCGTTCGAACAAGACGTTAGCCGCCGCGGCAACGGCGGCGCCGCGCGCCAGCTGGGCCGACGAGCGCAGCGCCGGCGGCGAGGTCAGCCTCCAGCACGTGCACAAGCGCTTCGGCACGCTGGAGGTGCTGCACGACGTGTCGCTGACGGTGCCGCGCGGCGGCGTGACGGTGATCGTCGGCCAGTCGGGCTCGGGCAAGTCGACGCTGCTGCGCGCGATCAACCACCTGGAGCGCGTGGACGCCGGCTTCATCGCGGTGGACGGCGAGCTGCTGGGCTACCGCCGCGACGGCGACGCGCTGGTCGAGCTGGTGGAAAAGGACATCCTCGCGCGCCGCGCCGACGTCGGCATGGTGTTCCAGAACTTCAACCTCTTTCCGCACCTGACGGTGCTGGAGAACCTGGTGGAAGCGCCGGTGGCCGTGCGCGGCCTACCGCGCGAGCAGGCCGAAGCGCGTGCGCGCGAGCTGCTGGCGCGCGTGGGCCTGGCCGACAAGGAAGCGGCCTACCCGCGGCAGCTCTCCGGCGGGCAGCAGCAGCGCGTGGCCATTGCGCGCGCGCTGGCGCTGCGGCCCAAGGTGCTGCTGTTCGACGAGCCGACCTCGGCGCTGGACCCCGAGCTGGTCGGCGAGGTGCTGGACGTCATCAAGGAGCTGGCGCGCTCGGGCACGACGCTGATCGTCGTCACGCACGAGATCGGCTTCGCGCGCGAGGTGGCCGACACCGTGGTCTTCATGGACCAGGGCCGCATCCTGGAATCGGGCCCGCCCGAGCAGGTGCTCAACCGCCCGCAGCACGCGCGCACCGCGGCCTTCCTGGCCAAGGTCCTGTAACTCCCCCCGTCTCTCAAATCCCAACGTACGAGGAAATGCAAGCGATGCCTGTCATCACCGAACGCCGCGCCGCCGCCGCGCTGCTGGCCCTGGCGCTCGCCGCCCCGCTAACCGTCGCCGCGCAGGCGCCGGCAGTCGACCTCAGCCCCGAGCAGCCCGGCCGCGTGCGCGCGCAGAAGGTCGAGTCCGCCATTCGGCTGCTGCCCAAGGACTACAAGTGGGTCACGCCCGGCAGCTTCACCGTGGCGATCGCCGGCGGCCGGCTGCCGTTCGCGGTCTATGCCACCGACACCAAGACCAAGGTCGGCTCCGAGCCGGACTTGGCGCAGCTCGTCGCCGACAGCCTGGGGCTGAAGCTGGAGCTGGTCAACGTCGCCTGGGCCGACTGGCCGCTGGGCCTGCAGTCGGGCCGCTTCGACGCGGTGATCTCCAACGTCACGGTGACCGAGGCGCGCAAGGAGAAGTTCGACTTCAGCACCTACCGCAAGGACCAGCTGGGCGTCTACGTCAAGACCGACGGCCCGATCAAGGCGATCAAGGAGCCGAAGGACCTGGCGGGCTTGAAGGTCATCGTGCAGGCCAGCACCAACCAGGAGCAGATCCTGCTGCGCTGGAACCAGCAGAACGTGGCCGCGGGGCTGAAGCCGGTGGAGATCCAGTACTACGACGACGACGTGGTGCAGCGCTTGGCGCTGCAGTCGGGCCGCGCCGACGCCTACCTGGGGCCCAACGCGATCGCCGCGTTCGAGGCCGCGCGCGACGGCAAGACGCGGCTGGCCGGCGTCTTCCCCGGCGGCTGGCCGCTGACGGCCGAGATCGCCGTCGCCACGCGCAAGGGCGCGGGGCTGGCCGATGCGATCACCGAGGCGCTGAACGCGCAGATCCGCAGCGGCAGCTACGCCCGCGCGCTGGCGCGCTGGCAACTCACGTCGGAGGCGATCGAGAAGTCGCAGACCAACCCGCCGGGCCTGCCCAAGAGCTGAACCGATGGCACCGTTCCCGAAGATCGATCGCCGCCGGCTGCTGGCCGCTGCCGCCGCGATGGCGTTCACTATCGAAGTGATGCCTGCGCAGGCCCAGCAAGCGCAGTCCGAACTGCTGGACCCGGCGCAGCCCGGCCGCCCGCGCGCCGAGCGCAATGCCGACGCGCTGAAGGCGCTGACGCCGGGCCACCGCTTCGTCAAGGACGGCGTGTTCACCGTCGCGATCCACCCGACGGTGCCGCCGGTGGCCACCTACGCCGCCGATGCGCGCACCGTGGTCGGCGCCGACGCCGACATCGCGCAGCTGCTGGCCGACAGCCTGGGCCTGAAGCTGGAGCTGGTGCCGGTGGCCTGGGCCGACTGGCCGCTGGGCCTGAGCTCGGGCCGCTACGACGCGGTGATCTCGAACGTTGGCGTGACCGAGGCGCGCAAGGAGAAGTTCGACTTCAGCACCTACCGCCAGGGGCTGCACGGCTTCTACGTGAAGACCGGCAGCCCGATCAAGGCGATCAGCAGGCCGGCGGATGCCGCGGGGCTGCGCCTCATCACCAGCTCGGGCACCATCCAGGAGCGCATCCTGCTGGAATGGAACCGGCAGAACGTGGCCGCCGGCCTGAAGCCGCTGGAACTGCAGTACTACGACGACGATGCCACGCGCACGCTGGCGCTGCAGTCGGGCCGCGCCGACGCCGCGTTCAACCCCAACGCGGCGCAAGCCTGGCGCGCCGCGCGCGAGCAGCAGACGCGGCTGGTCGGCACGGTCAACGCCGGCTGGCCGCTGAAGGCCGACGTCGCGGTCACCACGCGCAAGGGCGCCGGCCTGGCCGAGGCGCTGACGGTGGCCGTCAACGGCCTGATCGCCAACGGCCGCTACGCGCAGGCGCTGGGCCGCTGGGGCCTGCAGGCCGAGGCGCTGCCGAAGTCGGAGACCAATCCGCCGGGCTTGCCGAGGTATTGATGGCGGCGGGCGGCAACAGATGGAGCCAGGCCGGCTCACATCGCTTCAGCCCGTCCAGCGAAACGCCGCCAAGTCCGACGCGCCGCCGCCCTCGCCCAGCAACTGCTCGGCCAGCGCCTCGCCCAGGCCGGCCGAATGCTTGAAGCCGTGGCCCGAGCAGGCCGAGACCCAGGTCGCGCCGTCCAGGCCGGGCAGCGTGTCGACGATGAAGCGGTGCTCGGGTGCCACGGTATAGAGGCAGGCGCGTGCGTCGCTGCAGTCGTCGGCGGCCAGCGCGATGCGGCCGCGCAGCCGGCCGGCGACGAAGGCCTCCAGCTCGTCGCGGCCGACGCGGCGGTCGACCGCGTCGGGCGTCGTCGTCTCGCGGTACTGTGCGGCCGCCAGCTTCAGCCGCGGCCGCGCCGGGTCCAGCGCCGGAAAGCCGTAGAACGAATCGGCCTCGCCGTCGCCGAAGATCCAGATGAAGGCCGGCAGCGCCTGCGGGCGGTGCTGCGCGGCGCGGTCCGGCGCGAGGTCGAACCAGTACATCACCTGGCGGTAGACCCGCAGCGGCGCCGGCCGCGGCAGCTGCGCGGCCAGGAAGGCCGGCAGCCACGGGCCTAGCGCCAGCAGCACGCGGTCGGCGCGGTGCTCGCGGCGATGGCCGTTGACCTCCGTCGTCAGGCGCAGCCGGCTGCCGGCGGGCTGCAGGTCGAGCAGCGTCTCGTCCAGGTACAGCGCGGCGCCATGGGCTCGGGCCTGCTGCAGCTGCACCTCGATCGCGGCCTCCGGCCGCACGAAGCCGCCTTCGGGCTCGAAGTAGGCCTCGTCGCCATCGGGCGGCTGCAGCGCCGGGAAGCGCCGGCGCACCGCGGCGGCGTCCAGCCGCTCGTGGCGGATGCCGTGCGCCCGGGCCAGCGCCAGCGTGCGGCGGTGGAAGTCGGCGCGGCCGCCCGGGCCGGCCTGCGACGGCGCCAGCACCAGCAGACCGCAGGCCTCGTACAGCGCGCGGCCGCTGGCGGCTTCCAGCTCGCGCCAGATGCGGTGCGAGCGCCGCACCAGCGGCAGGTAGGCCTCGCCTTCGCCGGTGGCCAGCCGCGTGATGCGGCTCTCGCCGTGCGACGAGCCCAGCGCGTGCGGCGGCCGGAAGCGGTCGATGCCGCCGGCGCGCACGCCGCGGCGCGCCAGCTGGTACAGCACCGCGGCGCCCACGGCGCCCAGGCCCAGCACCAGGACGTCGCCGTCGAAGCTCACGCCGGCGCCGCCAGTCCTACGCGCTTCGGCAGCAGCTCGCCGGCGGCCGGCCGCGGCGCCGCATGGCCGCGTGCGCGCAGCAGCGCCGCAGCCTGCACCGCGGCCTCGGCGATGCGCGCGCGCAAGGCCTCGCTGCGGATCGCATAACCGTCGAAGTCAGACTCTGCCGCATAGACCGCGGACGGCACCGTCAGCGCGCGGAAGAACGCGAACAGCGGCCGCAACTGGTGGTCCACCACCAGCGCGTGGCGGTCGCTGCCGCCGTTGGCGGCCAGCAGCACCGGGCGGTTGACCAGCGCGTCGGGCGCGACGAGGTCGAACAAGTGCTTGAACAGGCCGGTGTAGGAGCCTTTGTAGACCGGGCTGGCGGCGATCACGAGGTCGGCGGTCTCGATCGCGCGCACCGAGGCCGCGCCTTCGGGCGGAAGCTGCTGCACGCTGCCGGCAACGCCGATCAGCGGCGCCAACCGGTGCAGCTCCAGCCAGCGCACCTGGGCCGGCAGCGCCAGCTGCAGCGATTCCACCAGCGCCTGGGCCAGGGCCTTGGTGCGTGATCGCTCGCCGGGGTTGCCGACGACGACGGTGATGCGGGGGGTGTTCGTGGTCATGGTGCCGATGCTCCGGCCTCGCAGCGTCCGCCGGCAACGAAGGCTTGCGCAGATCGACATGCGGCGGCTGCCGATGCGATGCGCGCCCGGCGCGTAAGCAGCAGCGGAAATCTTCGTTGCCGGCGCCGCGTCCACCGCCGCAGCATGCGCGCATGCCGACCGCCTTGCAACCGCGCCCCGCCGCCGCCCTGCGCTGCGACTGCGGCGCCCCGCCGCGCCCGCGGCTGCTGATCGTGCCCGGGCTGAACGGCAGCGGCCCCGACCACTGGCAGAGCTGGCTGCAAGGCCTGCACCGCGGCGCGCGCCGTGTCGAGCAGCGCGACTGGGCGCGTGCCGATCTCCCGGTCTGGAGCGCGCGCATCGACGAGACGCTGGCCGATGCCGGCCCCGGCCCCTGGCTGGCGGTGGCGCACAGCTTCGGCGTGCTGGCGCTGGTGGACCACTTGTCGCGGCAGCCGCGCTCGCCGGTGCGCGCCGCGCTGCTGGTGGCACCGGCCAACCCCGACCGCTTCGACGCCGGGCCGGCGCTGCCGCAGCAGCCGCCGGCGCGGCCGCTGACGGCGCTGCTCAGCGACACCGACCCCTGGCTGCCCGCGCCGCTGGCGCGCCAATGGGCCGCGCGCTGGGGCGCGCGCTGCGTCGACCTGGGCGATGCCGGTCACATCAACACGGCCGCCGGCTACACGATGCTGCCGTTCGCGCAGCGCTGGGTGCAGGCCGGGCTGCGGCGGCTGTGCGCGCAGCGGGCTGGCGCCGCTTATGCGCCGCGCGAGGCAGCACATTCGAAAGCCTTCGTAGCCGCGGCCGGTAGCGCTGCCTAGAGTGCCGCGGCATGATGAACGAATTCCTGCGCCGCGCCGCAGTCCTGCTGGTCTTGTCGTTAGGCCTGGCCGGCGGCGCCGCGGCCGAAGGCCGCATTCGCATCGCGGAGCAGTACGGCATCGTCTACCTGCTGCTGCAGGTGGCGCAGGACCAGAAGCTGATCGAGAAGCACGGCAAGGCTCAAGGGCTGCCCGAGCTGAAGGCCGAGTTCGTGCGCCTGTCGGGCGGCAGCGCGGTCAACGACGCGCTGCTGGCCGGGCAGATCGACATCGCCGGCGCCGGCGTCGGCCCGTTGCTGACGATCTGGGACCGCACGCGGGGCCGGCACAACGTCAAGGGCGTGGCCAGCCTGGGCAACTTCCCGTACTACCTGGTCAGCAACAACCCGGCGGTGAAGACGATCGCCGACTTCGGCGACAAGGACCGCATCGCGCTGCCGGCGGTGGGCGTCTCGGTGCAGTCGCGCGTGCTGCAGCTCGCGTCGGCCAAGCTGTGGGGCGACGCGCAATTCAACCGGCTCGACCGCCTGCAGGTGGCGGTGCCGCACCCCGACGCCACCGCCGCCATCATCAAGGGCGGCACCGAGATCACCGCGCACTTCGGCAACCCGCCGTTCCAGAACCAGGCGCTGGCCGGCAACCCGCAGGCGCACGTGGTGCTCAACAGCTACGACGTGCTGGGCGGTCCGGCATCGGCCACGGTGCTGTACGCGACCGAGAAGTTCCGCAGCGAGAACCCCGGGACCTACCGCGCCTTCATCGCCGCGCTGGACGAGGCGGCACGCTTCGTCGCCGCCAATCCCGAGGCCGCGGCCGACATCTACCTGCGGCAAGGGGGTCAGGGCCAGGGCAGCATCGACCGCAAGCTGCTGCTGTCCATCATCACCAGCCCCGAGGTGCAGTTCAAGCTGGCGCCGCAGAACACGCTGGCGCTGGCGCAGTTCATGCACCGCGTCGGCGCGATCAAGAACAAGCCGGCGTCGGCGAAGGACTACTTCTTCGACGATCCGCACAACGCGGCGGCCGACTGATGGCTGCAGCCTGGCGCGGCGGCCGCGGCGCCGAGCCGGTGTCGTGGCTGCCGGCGCGCGCCGAACTGCTCGAAATCGGCGACGCCGACGGCCTGCTGTCGCTGCTGCTGCCCGACCGCGACGCCGCGGCGCAAGCCCCCGCCTGGACGCCGGCGCAGCCGCTGCTGGCGCTGCACGAGGTGACGCTGGAGTACGCGACCGAGCGCCGCATGCTGCGCGCGACGCAGCGCGTGAGCCTGCAGGTCTACGAAGGCGACCGTTATGTGCTGCTGGGCCCATCGGGCTGCGGCAAGAGCACGCTGCTGAAGGCGGCGGCCGGCTTCGTCGCGCCGCGCGAAGGGCGCATCAGCCTGGCCGGGCAGCCGGTCGACGGCCCGGGGCCCGAGCGCATCGTCGTGTTCCAGGAGTTCGACCAGCTCCCGCCGTGGAAGACGGTGCTGGCCAACGTGGCCTTTCCGCTGCGCGTGGCCAAGGGCTGGTCGCGCGCGTCGGCCGAGGAGCGCGCGCGCGAGCTGCTGGCGCAGGTGGGGCTGGCCGACTTCGCCGGCGCGCATCCGCACCAGTTGTCCGGCGGCATGAAGCAGCGCGTGGCGATCGCCCGCGCGCTGGCGATGCGGCCGCGCGTGCTGCTGATGGACGAGCCCTTCGCGGCGCTGGACGCGCTGACGCGCCGCCGCATGCAGGAGGAGCTGCTCGCGCTGTGGCAGCGCTTCGGCTTCACGCTGCTGTTCGTCACGCATTCGATCGAAGAGGCGCTGATCATCGGCAGCCGCGTCGGCGTGCTGACGCCGCGCCCGGGCCGGCTGCGCGCGGAGTTCGACGCCGCGCGCTTCGGCCTCGCCGACGCCGGCGGCGCGGCGTTCCAGGCCGCGGCGCAGGAACTGCACGCGCTGCTGTTCGACGAGGCCGCGGCATGACGGCGGCGGCCGTGCCCACGGTGCCGCCGGCCGGCGGCGAGTCCGACGCGCCCGAGCGCGCGCTGCCCTGGCCGCGCCGGCTGTGGCGGCACGGCGCGCTGCGCAAGGGCCTGATCCTCGCGCTGCTGGCGCTGGCCTGGGAGATCGCCGCGCGCTGGGCCGGCAACGACCTGCTGCTGCCCACCTTCGGCCAGACCGCGCGCGCCTTCGCCGACGGCTGGCTGCACGGCGAGCTGCCGCGGCGCGCGCAGGCTTCGCTGGCCGTTCTGCTGCAGGGTTATGCGCTGGGCGTCGCGGCGGCGTTCACGCTGACCTCGCTGGCGGTGTCGACGCAGTTCGGGCGCGACCTGCTCGCCACGCTGACGGCGATGTTCAACCCGCTGCCGGCGATCGCGCTGCTGCCGCTGGCGCTGCTGTGGTTCGGGCTGGGCCGCGGCAGCCTGGTGTTCGTGATCGTGCACTCGGTGTTGTGGCCGCTGGCGCTGGCCGCCTTCGCCGGCTTCCAGGGCGTGCCCGAGACGCTGCGCATGGCCGGCCGCAACTATGGGCTGCGCGGCCTGCGCTACGTGGCGCTGATCCTGGTGCCGGCGGCGCTGCCGGCCATCCTGTCGGGGCTGAAGATCGGCTGGGCCTTCGCATGGCGCACGCTGATCGCGGCCGAGCTGGTGTTCGGCGTCTCGTCGGGGCAGGGCGGCCTGGGCTGGTACATCTTCCAGAACCGCAACGAGCTCTACACCGACCGCGTGTTCGCCGGCCTGGCGACGGTGGTGCTGATCGGCCTGGCGGTCGAGAGCCTGGTCTTTCAGACCGCCGAGCGCCTGACCGTGCGGCGCTGGGGCCAGCAGCGCTGAAGCGGGCCGCACGCCGATAGATGGCGCGCGCATAGGCATGGTCGATTTGTTTCGTTCTCCGATGCTGCGCCGCTTCCTAGCATCGGGCTTCGTCGATTCTGCCGAACCGGAGTTTCCTGATGCGTCCCCCATCCGCCGTCCGCCGCGCTGCGCTGCTGCTGCCCCTGGCCTTGTCGCTGGCCGCGGCAGCGGCGCCGGCGGCGGCCCGTGACCTCGCGCTGCTGAACGTCAGCTACGACGTCTCGCGCGAGTTCTACAAGGACTACAACGCCGTCTTCGCCGCGCACTGGAAGAAGACCGCCGGCGAGGACCTGACGCTGAACCAGAGCCACGGCGGCAGCAGCCGCCAGGCGCGCAGCGTGGCCGACGGCCTGGAGGCCGACGTGATCACGATGAACCAGCACAACGACATCGACGTGCTGTGGGAGCGCGGCAAGCTGATCCCGCAGGATTGGGCGAAAAGGCTGCCGAACAACAGCTCGCCGACCACGTCGCTCAGCGTGATCCTGGTGCGCAAGGGCAACCCGAAGAACATCCGCGACTGGAGCGACCTGGGCCGCCCCGGCATCGGCGTGATCATCCCCAATCCCAAGACCAGCGGCAACGGCCGCTATACGTACCTGGCGGCCTGGGGCGCGGGGCTGAAGGCGGGGCTGAGCGCCGATGCCGCCAAGGCGCTGGTGACGCGCATCTTCGCCAACGTGCCGGTGCTGGACGGCGGCGGCCGCGGCGCCACCACCACCTTCGCGCAGCGCGAGCTGGGCGACGCACTGGTCACCTTCGAGAGCGAGGCGCCGCTGATCCGGCAGGAGTTCGGCGACAAGTTCGAGGTGGTGTACCCCAGCCGCACGATCCTGGCCGAGAACCCGGTCAGCGTGGTGGACCGCGTGGTCGACAAGAAGGGCACGCGCCGGCAGGCCGAGGCTTATCTGCAATACCTGTACAGCGAAGCCGGCCAGGAGGTGGCCGCCAAACACCACCTGCGGCCGCGCAGCGAGAAGGTGCTGGCGAAGTATGCGAAGCAGTTTCCGCCGGTGGCCACCTTCACCGTCGACGAGGTATTCGGCGGCTGGACGCAGGCGCAGAAGGACCACTTCAACGACGGCGCCGCCTACGACCAGGTGATCGCGGCCGCGAAGGCGCGCTGAAGCCGCGGGCCCGGCGATGATCTGGATGCTGTGCAAGAGCGGCTGGCCATCCGACGTCATCGAACGTCAGCTGTCGCAGGCAGCGTGGACCCGACCACGTCGAGCGAAGCGCAATCGATCATGCGTCGCTACCGGGTAGTTCCCGTCTGACCTCGAGCAGACAGCCACTGCAATCGGCGACCCGAGGTTCGTGCACGTCTGCTGAGAGCACGAAACCCCGCCGAATCCAGCACCGGCCCCGAGCATGCCAGGGCATGGGCTGACAGCAGGCACCACTCCCTGAAGCCCTGCCATGCTGCGCCACGAATCCACCGCCGGCAACGTATCGCCATCGGAGCAACGCCCGATGTTCGCCCGCATGCCCAGCGTCGTGCGCTTCACTGGCCTCGGCCGCTCGACGATCTACCGCATGATCGCGGCGAAGGAATTCCCTGGCCCGATCAAGCTCGGGCCGCGCGCCGTCGGCTGGCACTGGTCGGACCTCGACACCTGGAGCGAGACGCGACCCCACAGCGCGCACTGACGTCGCGCGACGCTCACGCTGTCGCCGCCTTGAGGACGATCCCGCCGCGTCGACGACCGCGAGCCAACGGCGCTGTGCAACGTGCCGAGATCGGGTTCGGTCGCGTCAGAATGCGCCATCGGCGTCGACCTGCGGCCGGCCCCGGTGAGCCCGAACCGCGATCCTCGCCGCAGACACCGAGCACAGCAGGCAGGCTCGACGAACAAGCCCTTCGGAACCAGCGTGATCTACCTCGACTACAACGCGACGACCCCAGTCCATCCGGAGGTGCAGCGCACCATCGGCGAGTTCCTGGGGAACGCGTACGGTAATCCTTCCTCCACCCATGCCATGGGCCGTGTGGCCCGGCAGGCGGTGGACGGCGCCCGCGCTGCCTTCGGCCATCGGGGCCGCGCATGCCGACGAGGTGATCTTCACGGGCAGCGCGACCGAGGCCGACAACATGGCGGTGGTGGGCGCCTGCCGAGCGGCACCGCCGGACCGGCGTCACCTGGTCATCAGCGCCGTCGAACACCCCGCCGTGCTGGAGCCCGCGCTGGAGATGCAGCGCCAGGGCTGGCGGCTGTCCATTGCCCCGGTCGACCGCTTCGGCCGGCTGGTGCTGGATGAACTCGAACGCCTGCTGCACGCCGCACCGGCGGCGCTGGTCAGCGTGATGCACGCCAACAACGAGCTGGGCACCATCCAGCCGGTGGCGGAGGCCGGCGCGCTGGCCCGGCGGCATGGCGCCCTCTTCCACGTGGACGCCGCACAGTCGATGGGCAAGATCGCCGTGGACGTGCAGACGCTGCAGGCCGATCTGCTGACCCTGGCTGGACACAAGATGTACGCTCCCAAGGGCATCGGCGCGCTGTACGTGCGTCGCGGCACGACGTTGCGGCCCCTGCTGTTCGGCGCCTCGCAGGAACACGGCCAGCGGCCCGGCACCGAGAACGTGGCCTACATCGCCGGCTTGGGTACCGCGGCTCGCATCGTGACCCAGGCCGATGCGCAGCGCCGGCAGATGGCCGTGCTGCGGGACGACTTGCAGCGGCGGCTGCAGCACGGCATCCCGGGCCTGCTCGTCAACGGCGCCGCGGAGGCCCGGCTGCCCAACACGCTGCACGTCTCGCTGCCCGCCGGATCGGCGCGGGCGGTCGTCGCGCTGCTGGCCGACGAGGTAGCCCTGTCACCCGGGGCGGCCTGCCATGCCGACGCGCCCGACGAACCCTCGGGCGTGATGCGGGCCATCGGCGCCACGCCCCAGCAGGCCTTTGGTGCGCTGCGGCTCAGTCTGGGCTACGACACCACCCGCCGCGACATCGAAACAGCCGCGGACCGCATCATCGCAGCGTCGCAGCGCCTGGGCGCCTGAGGGCGTGACCTCAGCGATCGACGACGCGCTGCGCAGCCTGCACGATCGCCGCCAGCTTGCCTTCGGCCACCTGCATGGAGCAGATCGGGTTGTCGGCAAAGGTCGCGAAGCCGCAGTCGGGGTGCAGCAGCAACCGCTGTGCACCGAACAGGGAGACCGCGCGCTCGATGCGCGCCGCGATCTCGTCCACCGGCTCGATGGCCTGGTTCTTCTGGTTCACGACGCCCACACCGATGCGGGCGTCGGCCGGCAGCTGCTGCAGCAGGGCCATGTCGCCGGCGCGCGGGGTGCAGGCCTCCAGCAGGTAGGCGCCCACCTTCATGCCGGCCAGCGTCGGGATCAGCGGCGCATAGCTGCCGGCCAGCGCCACCGACTCGTCGGGCGTCCAGTTGCCGCGGCACACGTGCAGCGCGATGCGTTCGCGCGGCAGGCCTTCGACGACGGCATTGACCAGCTCGCGGGCAAAGCCCAGCTCGTGCTCCGGCCCTTCTGACTCGGACAAGGCGCCGCACATGAAGCTGCGCTTGTTCTTCGGGCCGCTGAAGACCACCTCGGACAGCACCGGCTCGTCGAGCTGCACCAGCGACACGCCGGCATCCAGCAGATCCATCACCTCCTCGCGCAGCACGCGCACGATGTCGGCGGCGATCTGCTCGCGCGTGGCATAGACGCTGTCGGCAATGCAGTCCATCCACATGGTGCGGGTCAGCAGATAGGGCCCCGGCAGCGCCACCTTGATCGGCGCGGCGGTGAGGCTGCGCAGGAAGTCGAACTCATGCACGGCGAGCGGCCGGCTGCGCTGGATGCGGCCGAACACGCCGGGGTGACGCACCTCGCCGGCAGGCACGTCGAGCGCGCGCAGTTCGGCCTCGAACGCGGCCGGGTCTTCCACCAGGGGCAGCAAGTCGGTCAAGGGCACGAGCTGGCAGTTGTCCAGGCGCGTGGCGACGAAGCTCGCGTAGCTGTCGCGGCGCTGTTCGCCGTCGGTGTAGATCGTGGCGCCGGCGCGCTGCTGGGCGCCGGCAATCAGGCGCACCGCGTCGTCGGCGGTCTCCTGGAAAGCGGCCTCGTCGAGCCGGCCCTGCACATGGGCGTGCATCGCCTCCACCAGCCAGCGCGGGCGCGGCCAGCTGCCCATGCCGGTGACCGCCAGCGGCGGCAGGGGCGGCACCGGCGCCGGCTCGCGGCGCATGCGGGGCGCGGGGTCGTTCGGGGCCGGGGCCGGAGCCATCGCGCGCGGCTGCGCCGGAACGCTGGCCACGCGCTCAGCCAGGGCGCCCTTGCACACCAGGAAGCTGCGCTGCTTGCCGTCCTTGGTCCAGGAGACGAGCTCGTTCTTCGTCATCCGGCACCAGGCCGGCAGGTCTTCGTCCACCGATATCTCGGTGGACCGGATCTCCAGCAGGCCGCCGCGCGGCAGCGGGTCGATGTGCTTGCGGATCAGCAGCAGCAGGCCGTTGCCGCAGTCGAGGTCGCCGCCATCGAAAGCCACGTCGGCGGCGAGCGTGTGTGCGGCGCTGGGTTGCATGGGAGTTCGTAGATGCGCGTGCCCGCCCCTCAATAGCACACGCTGGGGCAGGCTTCGCCCATGAACTCGACGAGCTTCGCGCCGCCGACGATCACGGCGCCGTCGATTAGCTTCGTTTCGTCGAGCTTGCGCTTCTTGAAGCAGGGCGAGCAGACGTAGATCTTGCCGCCGGCCTTGGCGAAGTTGGCCATCAGGTCCTTCAGCGGCGCAAAGCCTTCTTCGTGGATGTCGTCGGCGAAGCCGGGCTGCGCCAGGCGCACGGCCTCGATGGACAGGAACACCAGCGCGTCCTTGTCGGACGCGACCGCGGCGTTGGCGACGACGAAGGCCACGGTGGCCTTGTCGGTGTCGTTCTTGGCGTGGGTCAGGCTGACGACGAATTTTCCGGCCATGGGGTTCTCCTGTGGGGTTTGAAAGGTCTTGGGGTGGGACGAGGGAATCAGTTCGAGGTCCGGGCCCGGATCCAGTACGCCGGTGGGGCCGCATGGATCAGCTCATGGCGCGTCATGCGGCAGTATGCCGGCAGGTCCTCCGGCGCACCGGCATCGGTGGCGATCAGCTTGAGCACCCGGCCCGGCATGGCCTGCAGGCGCATGCGCAGTTCGAGCACGAGCTCACCGCAACCCATGTCGCCGGCGTTCCAGGTGGTGTTTTCAAGCACGGTCATGCGGGCAAGGACCTCACGGGGCGGGACTTCGAATGCACGGCACGAAAGCGCCCGCCGATGGGACACGGGCTGCAGTTCCGTTGCGAGCAGGATGTTGCGTGGACTCGGTTGCCGCCTGCAGAGTGCAGGCCCATCAGCCCACCCGGGGCATGACAGCCGAAGCGCACGCCGATTCCGTTGGAACCGACGCTTGCGTTCCTGGACCCTCCCTTGGACCTCGCGAGCGAGGCGGTCCGCACGGGACACGGCGGCACAGGCAGGAACGATGCAGTGCCAAGTCTAGGCGCAGGGCAGGACGTGCACGGGACGGGTTGTCCCTTAGGACAGGCCGCGGGGGCCTTCTCGACGGGCCAGGTGCCGTCCTCCCGTTGCCCAGCCAACCAGAACTCGTGCGGCTTCTTGACGTCGCGAACCGCGATTTACACCAGAAGCAGAAGCGGCGCCCGAAGGCGCCGCCAAGTGCTTGATTTTCTTGGTCAGTTCAGCCTCGCCCGAGGGGTTTCGGCCACGCCCGCACCTCGGGACGCCGACAGCGCTGCGACGATTGAAGTTCCAGCGTTTCTCAGGCCGCAGTCGCCGTGATCCCGCCCCAAGCCGGCAAGGGAACCGGCCTTTTGCCCCGTCTGGCTGGGCGCGGCGAAACGGCTCAGGCTGAAGTCGCAACCGGTCCGAGCTTCGCCTTGCGCCGCGCCGCGGCATGGCTGGCTGCCCGCGGCTTGGACACCTTTACCGTCGGCGCCATGCCGGCTGCAGCAGCCATGTCCATCAGCGTGTCCAGCGAGAACAGGTTGATCTTTCCCCGCACCAGGTCGGAAACCCGAGGCTGAGTGACGCCGAACAACGCGGCCGCCTCGGCCTGCGTCATCCCGCTGCTTTCGATGACGGCGCGCAGCTCGATCATCAGCGCCGAGCGGGCCTTCATGCTGGCGGCGGCCTGGGGCGTGTCCTCGATGGCGTCCCAGACGCTGGCGAAGCGGGTGCTGGTGTTGGTCATGCCGAAAGCTCCTTGATCAATTCCTTGAAGCGCCTGGTGGCCAGATCAATGTCCCTGCGCGCGGTCTGCTGGGTCTTCTTCTGGAAGCAGTGCAGCACGTACACCGCATCGGCGAACTTGGCCACGTACACCACCCGGAAGGTGCCGGCCTCGTCCCAGATGCGCAGCTCCATCACGCCGGACCCGATACCGGGCATGGGCTTGGCGTCGTCGGGCATCAGACCGCGCTGCACCCGGTCCAACTGGTAGCCGGCTTCACGGATGGCGCTTGGGGGAAACGCCCTCAGATCCTCGAGCGAGGCGCCACGGAAGTCCACGGGCTTCATGTGCGGATGATACAAGTTTCTGTATTAATCAGGTCACCGCGTCTCGCGGTCTACAGGCGGCATGTCGTCCCAGCCTTCAGCCTTGGGCATGTCGCCCTTGCGCAGCCGGTCCAGGTAGTCCGCCCACGCCTGCATCATCCGGCGCCGCTGCGCCAAGTACTGCGTGCGGTCGTAGGCCGCGCCGAGCGGGCCTTTCTTGCCATGCGCGAGCTGCACCTCGATCCACTCGGGGTCCACGTCCGGCAGTTGCTCCCGGATGAGCGTGCGCGCCAGGGCCCTGAAGCCGTGCGCGGTGTGCTCATCGGTGCCGAAGCCGAGGCGGCGCAGCGCGGCGTTCATCGTCATGTCGCTGATCGGCCGCTTCCGGCTGCGCAGTCCGGGGAAGCAGTAGGCGCCGGCACCCGTCAGCGGCTGCAGTTCGCGCAGGACGGCCACCGCCTGCGTGGCCAGCGGCACGATGTGGTCGGCGCCGGTCTCCTTCTCCTGCTTGCTGCGCTTCATCTCCGCGGCCGGGATCGTCCACTGCGCCGCGTCCAGGTCGAGGTGGGCCCAGCGCATCGCCCTCACGTTGCCGGGGCGCTGGAAGGTCAGCGCCGCGAGCTGAAGCGCCGCGCGCGTGCCGGGCTGGCCGTTGTAGCCGTCCAGCGCGCGCAGCAGCTCGCCGACGCGCTTCGGGTCCAGGATGGCCGCGAAGTGCTGCGTGGTCTGCGTCGGCAGCGCCTCGCGCAGATCGGGCGTCGGGTCGCGGTCGGCGTGACCGGTGGCGATGGCGTAGCGCATCACCAGGCCGATGGTCTGCTTCACCCGATGGGCGGTGTCCAGCGCGCCGCGGGCCTGCACCTTGCGCAGCACCTCCAGCACCTGCGGCGCCGTGATGTCCTTGGCCGGCCGGTCGCCGAGCCAGGGGAACACGTCGGCCTCGAGCTGCTGGCGGCTGCGCGCCGCGTACCGGGGCGACACCTTGGCTTCGTGCACCTCGGACAGCCACTGCAGCGCCACGGCCTTGAAGCTGCCGAGCGCAGGCAGACCCGCTTCGCACCTGGCCTGGGCCCGGGCCGCCACCGCGTCCGCCTGTCGGGCGGCTTTGCGGTGGTCGCTGGGGTCGACGCCGATGGCGATCAGCCTGCGCGCCTCGGCCCGGCGCTGGCGCGCGAGGGACAAGCCCACCTCGGGGTAGATGCCCAGCGACAGCAGCTTCTCTTTGCCGCCGAAGCGGTACTTGAAACGCCACCAGCGCCCACCGGTCGGGCGCAGTTCCAGGTACAGGCCCGCGCCGTCGAACAGCTTGCGCGGCTTGTCGCCGGGCTTGGCTTTGCGGATCGCGACATCGGTCAGGGAGTCGGTGGCCATGGGGCAGCAACGGTGGGGGTAGCAGATCCGGGCAATTGAGCCCATACCCCGCAACTTACCCCCTGTTGCCCCTGAGTTCAAGCGACCATAAGAGATCGTACGCACAAAGGAAAAAGCCCTTGAGTGTTGATTCTCAAGGGCTTTTTGTCTTATGTGGCCTTATGAAAGGCCTCGGGTGGTGGGCAGTGCAGGGTTCGAACCTGCGACCCCTGCCGTGTGAAGGCAGTGCTCTACCGCTGAGCTAACTGCCCGGTGTCTGTGTCGCTGCGGCATCCGCTGCAGGACCCGGTGACCGGGGAGCCTAAGAGTATGCCACAAGCTCAAGCGGTGACGGCCCGGGCCCGCCACACGGTCTTGCCGCCGCAGGCCTTGTCCAGTTCGTCCAGCACGGCCTCGTGCGCCTGGGCTTCCTCGGCGCTGGCCTCGATCACCGGCAGCACCAGCGCCGCGAGGTCGATGTCGGCCACCGCCAGTTGGACGGGGCCGGCGGCCTGGCTCTCGATGACCAGCGAGCCCTGGCCGCGCGTCATACGGATGTAGACCTCGGCCAGCAGCCCGGCATCGAGCAAGGCGCCGTGCAGCGTGCGGCTGCTGTTGTCCACCTCCAGCCGGCGGCACAGCGCGTCCAGCGAATTGGCCTTGCCGGGGAACATCTCGCGCGCCATCAGCAGCGAGTCGGTGACCTTGGCCACCACCTGGCCGATGGAGCCGCGGCCCAGGCGCCGGAGCTCGGCGTTGATGAAGCCGACGTCGAAGGCCGCGTTGTGGATCACCAGCTCGGCGCCGCGCAGAAAGCCCAGCAGCTCGTCGGCGATCTCCGCGAAGCGCGGCTTGTCGGCCAGGAACTCGTCGGTCAGGCCGTGCACCTTCAGCGCGTCGGGGTGGCTGCTGCGCTCGGGGTTGATGTAGAGGTGCAGGTTGTTGCCGGTCATGCGCCGGTCCACCATCTCCAGGCAGCCGATCTCGATGATGCGGTCGCCCTTGTCGGCGTCCAGGCCCGTGGTCTCGGTGTCGAAGAAGACCTGTCGGGTCATGCTCGTCCTTCGGCCCGGCGTCCGCACCAGACCCACAGCGCCGCGCCGCCGAGGATCATCGGCAGGCACAGCCATTGGCCCATGCTCATGCTGAAAGCCAGCAGGCCCAGGAAGCTGTCGGGCTCGCGGAAGTATTCGGCCACGAAGCGCAGCACGCCGTAGCCGAACACGAAGGCCGCCGCCACCTGCCCGCGCGCGCGCCGGCGGCTGCCGTACCACCACAGCAGCGCGAACAGCAGCAGGCCTTCCAGCGCGAACTGGTAGAGCTGCGACGGGTGGCGCGGCAGCCGGTCGGGCGCCTGCGGAAACACCATCGCCCAGGGCAGCGCGGGGTCGGCCGCGCGGCCCCACAGCTCGCCGTTGATGAAGTTGCCGATGCGGCCGGCCGCCAGCCCGGTGGGCACGCAGGGCGCGACGACGTCCATCACGTCCAGGAAGTGGCGGCGGCGCGAGCGCGCGAACCACAGCATCGCCAGCATCACGCCGATCAGGCCGCCGTGGAAGCTCATGCCGCCGCGCCAGACCATCAGGATCTCCAGCGGGTTCTGCAGGTACTGCCCGGGCTTGTAGAACAGCGCATAGCCCAGGCGCCCGCCCAGCACCACGCCCAGCACGCCGTAGAACAGCAGGTCTTCGACGTCGCGCGCGGTCCAGCCGGCAGCGGCGAACCAGGGCTTCCTGACGCGCTGCCGCGCCAGCCACAGGAACAGGCCGAAGGCGACCAGGTAGGTGATGCCGTACCAGTGGATCTGGACCGGCCCCAGCTCGATGGCCACGGGGTTGAACTGCGGGTGCACGAGCATGGGCCGCGATGCTAGCAGCCGCTGCCAGCCGGTCCTGGGGGCCTAGGGCACCGCCCTAGAATGCCCGGTTTCACGCCAGCGCGAGGAGACCGCAAGCCATGTCCGCCAACAAGATCAACCGCCGCTCGGCCAACATCACCGAAGGCGTGGCGCGGGCGCCGAACCGGTCGATGTACTACGCGATGGGCTACACCGAGCGCGACTTCGGCAAGCCGATGATCGGCGTGGCCAATGGCCACAGCACCATCACCCCCTGCAACAGCGGCCTGCAGCGCCTGGCCGACGCGGCGGTGGATGCCCTGAAAGCCGCCGGCGCCAACCCGCAGATCTTCGGCACGCCCACCATCAGCGACGGCATGGCGATGGGCACCGAGGGCATGAAGTACAGCCTCGTCTCGCGCGAGGTCATCGCCGACTGCGTGGAGACCTGCGTCGGCGGCCAGTGGATGGACGGCGTGATGGTGATCGGCGGCTGCGACAAGAACATGCCCGGCGGCATGATGGGCATGCTGCGCGCCAACGTGCCGGCCATCTACATCTACGGCGGCACCATCCTGCCCGGCAAGTACAAGGGACAGGACCTCAACATCGTCAGCGTCTTCGAGGCGGTGGGCCAGTTCAGCGCCGGCAAGATGAGCGAGGAGGACTTCTGCCAGATCGAGCGCCGCGCGATTCCCGGCAACGGCTCTTGCGGCGGCATGTACACCGCCAACACGATGAGCAGCGCCTTCGAGGCGCTGGGCCTGAGCCTGCCGTATGCGTCGACGATGGCCAACGTCGAGGACGAGATCGTCGGCATGGTGCGGCGCGCATCCGAAGCGCTGGTCGACGCGGTGAAGACCGACCTGAAGCCGCGCGACATCGTCACGAAGAAGGCCGTCGAGAACGCCGTCGCGGTGATCATGGCCACCGGCGGCAGCACGAATGCGGTGCTGCACTTCCTGGCCATCACGCACGCGGCGGGGCTGGACTGGACCATCGACGACTTCGAGCGCGTGCGCCAGCGGGTGCCCGTGCTGTGCGACCTGAAGCCCAGCGGCCAGTACCTGGCGATCGACCTGCACCGCGCCGGCGGCATCCCGCAGGTGATGCGCGAGCTGCTCGACGCCGGTCTGCTGCACGGCGACTGCATCACCATCACCGGCAAGACCGTGGCCGAGAACCTGGCCGACGTGCCGCCGCTGCGGCCCGGCAACCAGGTGATCCGCAAGGTGTCGGACCCGCTGTACGCGCAAGGCCACCTGGCGATCCTGAAGGGCAACCTGTCGCCCGAGGGCTGCGTGGCCAAGATCACCGGCCTGAAGAACCCGGTGATCACCGGCCCGGCGCGCGTGTTCGACGACGAGCAGAGCGCGCTGGCCGCGATCATGGCCGGCCGGATCAAGGCCGGTGACGTGATGGTGCTGCGTTATCTCGGCCCCAAGGGCGGCCCGGGCATGCCCGAGATGCTGGCCCCCACCGGCGCGCTGATCGGCCAGGGCTTGGGCGAGAGCGTGGGCCTGATCACCGACGGCCGCTTCAGCGGCGGCACCTGGGGCATGGTGGTCGGCCACGTCGCGCCCGAGGCTTACGAGGGCGGCACGATCGCGTTGATCCAGGAAGGCGACTCGATCACGATCGACGCGCACCGGCTGCTGCTGGAGCTGAACGTGGCCGACGACGAGATCGCGCGCCGCCGCGCGGCCTGGAAGCAGCCGGCGCCGCGCTACACCCGCGGCGTGCTGGCCAAGTTCGCGAAGAACGCCTGCAGCGCCAGCGGCGGCGCGGTGCTGGACAAGTTCGACTGAAGGCCGCCAAGGACCGCTGAGGCCCGCTAGCGCTCGCCCTTGCGGTTGCGCGCGCGCTCGCGGGCCTGCTCGCGCGCTTCGTCGGCTGCGTCCTTGCTGGCGCGCTTGCGGCGGTCGCTGTCGACCTTGAGGCCCAGCGCCGCCATGTCGCGCTCGCGGCGCGCGACCTTGCGCTCTTCCAGGCGTTTGATCGCGCGCCGCTGCGTCAGCCCGGTGGTGTCGGCATAGATCCACCAGGCCAGCGCGGCGCCGAAGGGCGCCAGGATCCACCACCACGACCAGCCCGTGACGGGGTCGATCTCCATCAGCTTGAGGATGACGAGCAGCGCGCCGATGGCGACGAGGGGCATGGCTGAAAACCTCCGGCAGCCGGCATCAGCGGCCGCCCTGGATGCGGCCGGCCACTGTAGCCGATCTGCCGGCGCCGAGCGCGCGGCCTGGATCAGTTGGTCTGGGCCAACTGATCCAGGATCGCCGGGTTCTCCAACGTGCTCGTATCCTGCGTGATCGCCTCGCCCTTGGCGATCGAGCGCAGCAGCCGCCGCATGATCTTGCCGCTGCGCGTCTTGGGCAGGTTGTCGCCGAAGCGGATGTCCTTGGGCTTGGCGATCGGGCCGATCTCCTTGGCCACCCAGTTGCGCAGCTCGTTGGCGATCTTCTTCGCTTCGTCGCCGACCGGGCGCGGGCGCTTCAGCACGACGAAGGCGCAGATCGCCTCGCCGGTGGTCTCGTCGGGGCGGCCCACCACGGCGGCCTCGGCCACCAGGTCGGTGCAGCTCACCAGCGCCGATTCGATCTCCATCGTGCCCATGCGGTGGCCCGAGACGTTCAGCACGTCGTCGATGCGGCCGGTGATCGTGAAGTAGCCGGTCTTGGCGTCACGGATGGCGCCGTCGCCGGCCAGGTAGTAGCGGCCCTTGAAGTCGTCGGGGTAGTAGCTCTTCTTGTAGCGCTCGGGGTCGCCCCAGATCGTGCGGATCATGCCCGGCCACGGCTTCTTGACGACCAGGATGCCGCCCTGGCCCCAGGGCACGTCGGCACCAGTCTCGTCGACGATCGCGGCCTGGATGCCCGGGAACGGCAGCGTGCAGGAGCCCGGCACCAGCGTGGTCACGCCCGGCAGCGGCGTGATCATGTGGCCGCCGGTCTCGGTCTGCCACCAGGTGTCGACGATCGGGCAGCGGCCACCGCCCACGTTGGCGTGGTACCACTCCCAGGCGGCCGGGTTGATCGGCTCGCCCACCGAGCCCAGGATGCGCAGGCTGGACAGGTCGTAGCGCTTCGGGTGCACCGCCTCGCTGCTCTCGGCAGCCTTGATCAGGCTGCGGATCGCCGTCGGCGCGGTGTAGAAGACCGTGACCTTGTGGTCCTGGATCATCTTCCAGAAGCGGCCGGCGTCGGGGTAGGTGGGCACGCCCTCGAACACGATCTCGGTGCCGCCCAGCGCCAGCGGGCCGTAGGTGATGTAGGTGTGCCCCGTCACCCAGCCGATGTCGGCGGTGCACCAGAAGACGTCGTCGGGCTTCAGGTCGAAGGTCCACTTGGTGGTCAGCGCCGCGTGCAGCAGGTAGCCGCCGGTGCTGTGCTGCACGCCCTTGGGCTTGCCGGTGCTGCCGCTGGTGTACAGCAGGAACAGCGGATGCTCGGCCTCCACCCACTCGGGCTCGCAGGTCTCGGGCTGGCCCTTCAGCAGGTCGGCCAGCCAGACGTCGCGCCCGGGGTTGAACGGGATCTCGCCGCCGGTGCGCTGGTGCACGACGACCTTGCGCACGCTGTCGCAGCCGCCCAGCGCCAGCGCCTCGTCGACGATGGCCTTCAGCGGCAGGTGCTTGCCGCCGCGCACCTGCTGGTCGGCGGTCAGCACCGCCACGGCGCCGGTGTCCTCGATGCGGTCGCGCAGGCTTTGCGCACTGAAGCCGCCGAACACCACCGAGTGCGTGGCGCCGATGCGCGCGCAGGCCTGCATCGCGGCCACGCCTTCGATGCCCATCGACATGTAGATGACGACGCGGTCGCCCTTCTTGACGCCCAGCGACTTCAGCGCGTTGGCGAACCGGCACACCAGCGCCAGCAGCTCCTTGTAGCTGACCTTGGTGACCTCGCCGCCGTCGGCCTCGAAGATGATCGCGGTCTTGTCGCCCAGGCCGCGCTCGACGTTGCGGTCCAGGCAGTTGTACGAGGCGTTGAGCGTGCCGTCGGCAAACCACTTGAAAAACGGCGCCTGGCTGTCGTCCAGCACCTGGGTGAAGGGCTTCTTCCAGGTGATGAGCTCGCGCGCCAGCCGGGCCCAGAAGCCGGCGTAGTCGGTCTCGGCCTCCTTCACCAGCGCGTCGTAGGCGGCCTGGCCGGCGATGTGGGCGCCGGCCATCGATGCCGGCGGGGGATACGACTGATATTCGGTGGGGCTGTCAGCGCTGGCCATGCGTGTGTCTCCTTCAGTTGCGGCCGGAGTCCGGTTCCGGCCGGGCGCAAAGGTAGGTTGGAGCTCTTACCACCGCCTGACGCCGCAGGCGAACGCTCGTGCACCGGCTACCTACAATCGTCGGCCATTGAACCCGCATCCGGAACCCTTTGCGCATGCATGAAAACCCCAAGGCCGAGCCGAAGCCGATGCGGCTGGGCCCGCTGCCCAGCCTGATCTTCGCCAGCCGCTGGCTGCAGTTGCCGCTGTACCTGGGCCTGATCCTTGCGCAGGCGGTCTACGTCTTCCACTTCTGGGTCGAGCTGGTCCACCTGATCGAGGTCGCCTTCGGCAACCGCGAGGCGCTGGCCACGCTGGTGAACAGTATCGGCTACACCAGCACGGTGCAGGTGAGCGGCCTCAACGAGACCATCATCATGCTGGTGGTGCTGGCGCTGATCGACGTGGTGATGATCAGCAACCTGCTGATCATGGTGATCGTCGGCGGCTACGAGACCTTCGTCTCGCGGCTCAACCTCGAAGGCCACCCCGACCAGCCCGAGTGGCTGAGCCACGTCAACGCCAGCGTGCTGAAGGTCAAGCTGGCCACGGCCATCATCGGCATCAGCTCGATCCACCTGCTCAAGACCTTCATCAACGCCGCCAACTACAGCGAGAAGGTGCTGATCTGGCAGACGGTGATCCACATCACCTTCCTGCTGTCGGCGCTGGCCATCGCGCTCACCGACCGCGTGATGCCGCATGCGTCGAGGGGCGACGATCACTGAGCGCGGCGGCACCCAGGCGATCGAGCAGCCTCAATGCTTGTGCGCGATGACGATGTGCATCGGCATGTCGAACTCGACGCCGCCGTCGGCCGCAACGCAACAGGCCAGGTCCTGATGCGCATGACGGCGCAGCAACGCGAACTGATCAGCGTCGAGCAGTCCGCCCAGAGTCCAGACGCAGGCGCGTTCGGTGCTGATCATCGCATCGATCGACGCGAAGCGCACCGCGCCGTGCTGCGTGGTGATCGCCACCTCGACGCCACCGGCTTTGGCGAACAGCGTTCGCAGCGTGGCCACGTCCCCGAGCGCAAATGGCGGACGCATCGCGTCGGCGATTGCGCTGCCGAACAGACGATGCAACAGCTCGGTCAGCGCCAGGTAGCCGGGCGAATGCTCCAGGCGGTCCGGAACCGCCACCACGAGGTCGCCGCGCCGGCGCAGCACGCGCCACATGTGCTCAAGCGCACGCGAGGGTTGCTCGAACAGCATCAGTGCGAACTGGCTGACCACCTTGTCGAAGCTCGCGTCACCGAAAGGCAGTGCCTCGGCCTTGCCGTGCAGCCATTCGACGGCGCTCGACTTGCGCCGCGCAACGCCGAGCATCTCCTCGCTGGCGTCCAGGCCCACCACGCGGCCCGACGGCAATGCCTGCTCAGCCGCGGCCATGGCCAGCACACCCGTGCCACAACCGACGTCGAGTACGTGCGCGCCCGGCTCGACGTGCGCGGCTGCGGCGACGCGCGCCCCCCATGGCGCGAACAGCGCGGGCACAAAGAACTGTTCGTAGACCTCGGCCGGATTGACGCTGGCGATCGTGTGCATGGCCTTCCCCTTGTCCCTTATTTCGACGTGATCCCGGCAGCGAAGGCCTGCCAAGGGATCAGGCCGTCGACTTGCGGTGTGACGAATACGGAGTCTTGGCCATCGTCGGCCATCACGGCGTCGAGGTCGTGCCTGGCAAAGGCGGCGAGGTGGCGGTCGAACACAGCCGCGGCGGCCGACGGGTCGATGGCTGTTGCGTGGTTCATGGGGGTATCCTTGGTCCGGCGATCGCCATGCGCGTAGCATCGACCACGCGATGGGCGAAGACCATGACCGTCTGTCCGAGCCGGCTGCTGCTGCGTCCGGCGTCGACGTGTTGTCCGACGTGCTCGGCTCGATCCGCCTGAGCGGCTCGATGCTGTTCCTGGTCGATGCGACGACGCCCTGGGTCACGTGGGCGCCGCCGGCCGAAGCCTTCCGCCCGGCGGTGCTGCCGTCGGCGCAGCAGCTGATCTCGTATCACATCGTCACGCAAGGCAGTTGCTGGGCCGGCCTGCGCGGGGCAACGCCCGAGCGCTTCGAGACCGGCGACGTGCTCGTCGTGCCGCATGGCCACGCGTACTTCCTGGCCGAGCCGGCGGACGCGCCCGACAGCTACGGACCCGAGCAGGCGGTCGAATTCTTTCGCTGCATGGCGGCCGGCAAGATCCCGACGACGGTCAACGCTGGAGCGGGCGGTACACCGCACACGCAGTTCATCTGCGGCTTTCTGGGCTGCAGGTCCAGACCCTTCAATCCGGTGCTTGCGGCGCTGCCGTCGATGATTCACCTGCGTGCCGCGACGCCGGCCAGCGTGCGCATGCAACCGCTGATCGATTTCGCGATCGCCGAACTGCGCGACGACGCGAAAGGCACCCGCGGCGTCCTGCTTCGGCTGGCCGAGCTGATGTTCGTCGAGGTCGTGCGCCGTCAGCTCGCAGCGGCTGCGGGCGCGCCGGCGGGGTGGCTGTCCGGCCTGCACGATCGGGTGGTCGCGCGCGCCCTCGCCGCTCTGCACGGCGAGCCGGCGCGGCGCTGGACGCTCGATGCGCTGGCGGCGCAGGCAGGCACTTCACGATCGGTGCTGGCCGAGCGCTTCACGCACCATGTCGGGCAGCCGCCGATGCAATACCTGACGCAATGGCGCATGCAGCTGGCAACGCACGAACTCGCGCAACCGGGATCGAAGCTGGTCGCGGTCGCGCAGGCGGTGGGCTACGAGTCGGAAGCCGCGTTCAGCCGCGCCTTCAAGCGCGCGGTCGGGGTACCGCCGGCCGACTGGCGGCGTCACCAGTCGGCCTGACCGATGCGGCGCGGCCGCACTTGGACGGTCTGGATTTCGCACTCGCCGACGGCGGCGGTCGCGATTTTTCGCACCCGCTTGAAACCGAACGAGGCATAGAGTTCTTCCGGACCGGTGTGCAAGTAGGCACCACGTTGAGGAGCACGGCCCTCAGTCTGTTCCGGATACGCTTCCACGACCCCGCCACCGAGACGTGCCATCTGCTCCAATGCTCCCGCCACGGCCGCTTTCACCACGCCTCGACCGCGGTCCTTGGAGTTCGTGAAGATGCACCCGATCCGCCATCTCGGCAGTTCGACCACGCCCGCCTCGTACACCTTCCGATTCTTGACGGACGGCAGTTCGGCCGGCGAACCGAACTGACACCAGCCGACGCAGCGCTCCTCGTCGAAGACCAAGACCTGGTGCACTGTGCCCTCCATGGTGTGTCGGAGTTTCGCCGCCTTGTTTCCTTCTCTGGTGTGGCCCGCCCCAACGCCCTCCGGATGGAAGCCCATGCACCAGCAACCGCCCCACACACCGTTGTTGGCCTCGACGAGAGAGGCGAAGTCGTCCCACGTGTCGGCCGTCAGCATGCGAGTCACGAAGCCCATGTCGGCAATCATCTTCTCGCGCAACCCTCTACACAAGCAGAGTTCTCCAGGATCCAGCCCATCAAGCGGGGCTCAGGACTGTGCGCCGGAGCGGCTCGCTGCAGCCTGAAGTGCTTGGACTTGATGCCTCGATCGCCCTCCCCGCCGCCGCAGTTCGAGCAGTGCTGCATGTCGATATCGAACACACGTTTCAGCAGCCGCGCAACTGCAGGCGCAGGAGGATTGAAGGGCGGCTGGAGCGCATGGGCGCCGATTAGTTGACATTCGGTGTCTGGTTCAAGTCGACATCATGTGAGCATGCCTGCGGATCGCACCCTGAAATTGTTTGAACTGCGCTGCTACCGCGCATGTCCTGGACAGCGTGACGAGCTCATCAGGATGTTCGAGGCCCGCTTTTGCCCGGCTTATGAAGCGGGCGGTACGACGATATTGGCCAGCTGGACGGTCCCCGAAGCCCCCGACCTCTGGATCTGGATTCGCGCCTTCGCCAGCGGCATGGACCGGCGACGGGCGCTCGACCGCTTCTACGGCGGCGCGGTCTGGAACCGACTTGCGAGTGACTGCCGCGCCACGATCGCCGACTCTCGATGTGCCTTCCTGCTCCGTGCCGAGCAGGCGTCCGCACTCGGCCATCCGCCCGAACGCGAGGCCTTGCCCATGCACTTCTGGCGGCTGGAGCCGACCGCCTGCTCGCGGCTGCGCTGACACCGAAGAAGGAGCCGCAGATGAACGACACCCGCCGCCGATGGCTGATCGCCGGAGCCGCAACGCTCTCGCTGCGCGATGTCCACAGCCGGCCCTATACATCCAAAGGTGATCACAAGATGCTCGATGACACGATGATCGATGCCGCTGAACCGCGCTTCGACCCCGTCCCCCGACCACCTGCCCGGCCGACGCCGGGCAAGCCGGGCGACTTCAGCTTTCTCGACGGCCGTTGGCACATCCGGCACCTCAAGCGACGGACAGACCACTGGGATCGCTTCGACGGAGAGGCACGTTGCTGGACCATCCTTGGAGGAGTCGGGCACGTTGAAGAACTTCTGGTCCCGGTGCGGGACTTCAGCGGCCTTGGCTTGCGCATGCTGGATGTTCCGAATCGCCAGTGGTCGGACCATTGGGTCAACGCCAAGAGCGGTGTGGTCACCACGCCAGGCCAGTTGGGCAGCTTCGAGAACGGCGCAGGCCTTTTCGCCAGCACGTACGAAGATGACGGGAAGGCTGTCCTCACGATGGGCATCTGGGATTGCATCGGCCCTGGAGTGTGCCGCTGGCGCCAGGTCTACTCCTCTGATGGCGGCAAGACCTGGTCTCACGACTGGGTCATGCATTGGCGGCGTGCTGCCTGAAGGGACCTTCGTGATGAGCTGCGTTGCGCTCGACCGGCTCGACGATGCGCTCGGCGCGGCCTGAGTGGCCTCTGCCCTCAGCGCCCCACCATCGCCCCCGGCACCACCCACGTGTCGAACTGCTCGGCCGTCACGTGGCCCAGCGCCAGCGCCGCTTCGCGCAGGCTCAAGCCTTCCTTGTGCGCCTTCTTCGCGATGGCCGCCGCCTTGTCGTAGCCGATGTGCGTGTTCAGCGCGGTCACCAGCATCAGCGAGCGCGCCACCAGCTCGTCGATGCGCTCGCGGTTGGGCTCGATGCCCGCCGCGCAGTGCTCGTTGAAGCTGCGCATGCCGTCGCCCAGCAGCCGCACGCTCTGCAGGAAGTCGTGCATCACCAGCGGACGGAACACGTTCAGCTCGAAGTTGCCCGACGCGCCGCCGATGTTGATCGCCACGTCGTTGCCCATCACCTGCGCGGCCAGCATCGTCAGCGCCTCGCTCTGCGTCGGGTTGACCTTGCCGGGCATGATCGACGAGCCGGGCTCGTTCTCGGGGATGCTGATCTCGCCGATGCCGCTGCGCGGGCCGCTGGCCAGCCAGCGCACGTCGTTGGCAATCTTGGTCAGGCTGGCGGCCAGCGTCTTCAGCGCGCCGTGCGCGTGCACCAACGCGTCGCAGGAGGCCAGCGCCTCGAACTTGTTCGGCGCGGTCACGAAGGGATGCCCGGTCAGCCGCGCCAGCTCGGCCGCCACGGCTTCGGCGTAGCCCTTGGGCGCGTTCAGGCCGGTGCCCACCGCGGTGCCGCCCAGCGCCAGCTCGTGCAGGTGCGGCAGCGCGGCCAGCACATGGCGCTCGCCGTGGTCGAGCTGCGCCACCCAGCCGGAGATCTCCTGTCCCAGCGTCAGCGGCGTCGCGTCCTGCAGGTGGGTGCGGCCGATCTTCACGATGTCGTCGAAGGCCTCGGCCTTGGCCTTGAGCGTCGCGCGCAGCGCGCGCAAGGGCGGCAGCAGCCGCTCGTGGAGGGCCTGCACCGCGGCCACGTGCATGGCAGTGGGAAAGACGTCGTTGCTGCTCTGGCTGCGGTTCACGTCGTCGTTGGGGTGCACCTTGCGGCCTTCGCCGCGCGCGCCGCCCAGCAGCTCGCTGGCGCGGTTGGCGATCACCTCGTTGACGTTCATGTTGGTCTGCGTGCCCGAGCCGGTCTGCCAGACGACGAGCGGAAATTCGCCCGCGTGCCGGCCCGCGATCACCTCGTCGGCAGCGGCGACGATGGCCTCGGTCCTGGCCTGGTCCTGCAAGCCCAGCGCATGGTTGACGACGGCGCTGGCGCGCTTGACCTGCGCCAGCGCGCGGATCAGCTCCGGCGCCTGGCGCTCGCCGGAGATGTCGAAGTTCTGCAGCGAGCGCTGCGTCTGCGCGCCCCACAGCTTGTCGGCCGGCACCTCGATGGGGCCGAAGGTGTCGCGTTCGATGCGTGTCGTCATGGTCTGCTTTCGAAAGTCGGCGGGAAACAAGGCCGAGCATAGCCCCGTTGAGAATCGTTCTCATTGATCGGCCGCCGATAATCCGCGCCGCCAGCATCTTCTTCCCCGCCAGCCCGCATGACCACGATCCGCAAGCAGGACCTGATCGACAGCATCGCTGCCGCGCTGCAGTTCATCAGCTACTACCACCCCGCCGACTACATCGCCCACCTGGCACGCGCCTACGAGCGCGAGCAAAGCCCCGCGGCCAAGGACGCGATCGCGCAGATCCTCACCAATTCGAAGCTGTGCGCCGAGGGCCGGCGGCCGATCTGCCAGGACACCGGCATCGTCAACGTCTTCCTGAAGGTGGGCATGGGCCTGCGCTGGGGCGAAGGCTTCGAGGACGGGCTGGACCCGGTGGTCAACGAAGGCGTGCGCCAGGGCTACCTGAACGCCGACAACGTGCTGCGCGCCAGCGTGCTGGACGACCCCATCTTCGCGCGCAAGAACACCAAGGACAACACGCCGGCGGTGATCCACGTCGAGCTGGTGCCGGGCGACAAGCTCGACGTGACGGTAGCCGCCAAGGGCGGCGGCAGCGAGAACAAGAGCAAGGTCTATATGCTCAACCCCAGCGACGACATCGTCGACTGGGTGCTGAAGACCGTGCCGACGATGGGCGCCGGCTGGTGCCCGCCGGGCATGCTGGGCATCGGCGTCGGCGGCACGGCCGAGAAGGCCGTGCTGCTGGCCAAGCAGGCGCTGATGGACGACATCGACATGCACGAGCTGCTGCAGCGCGGCCCGCAGAACAAGCTTGAGGAGCTGCGCATCGAGCTGTACGAGAAGGTCAACGCGCTCGGCATCGGCGCGCAAGGCCTGGGCGGGCTGACCACGGTGCTGGACGTCAAGATCAAGACCTACCCGACGCACGCGGCGAGCAAGCCGATCGCGATGATCCCCAACTGCGCGGCGACGCGGCACGCGCACTTCGTGCTGGACGGCTCGGGCCCGGCCTTCCTGGAGCCGCCCAGCCTGGACCTCTGGCCCGACGTGCAATGGGCGCCGGACTACAACAAGAGCCGCGCGGTGAACCTCGACACGCTGACGCCGGCCGAGGTGGCGAGCTGGAAGCCGGGCGACACGCTGCTGCTGTCGGGCAAGCTGCTGACCGGCCGCGACGCCGCGCACAAGCGCATCGCGGACATGCTGGAGAAACTTGAAAAGGGCGAGGGTGAGCCGCTGCCCGTGGACTTCACCAACCGCGTGATCTACTACGTCGGCCCGGTGGACCCGGTGCGCGACGAGGTCGTTGGCCCCGCCGGTCCCACGACGGCGACGCGGATGGACAAGTTCACCGAGATGATGCTCAGCCAGACCGGGCTGATCAGCATGGTCGGCAAGGCCGAGCGCGGGCCGGTGGCGATCGAGGCGATCCGCAAGCACCGGTCGGCCTACCTGATGGCGGTCGGCGGCGCCGCCTACCTGGTGGCCAAGGCGATCAAGGGCGCCCAGGTGCTGGCCTTCGCCGACCTGGGGATGGAGGCGATCTACGAGTTCGAGGTCAAGGACATGCCGGTGACCGTGGCGGTGGACAGCAGCGGCACCAGCGTGCACGACACCGGCCCGAAGGAGTGGCGCTCGCGGATCGCCGGGATCCCGGTCGCGGTGGCCTGATCCACCCGGCGCCTGCGCTGCAACGGCGCGGGCCGCGATGGCCCGTTTTTCCCGGGCCCGATGGCTCCTCCGGCCCATGACCCGGAGGCGGCGCGTTCGAAGAATGCGGGCATCGACCACTTCTTCGGATCTGCCGCATGAGCCCGAACCCTTCCGCCCGCGTCGCGCTGCTCGACGCGCTGATCCAGGTGCTGCACGCCCAGCGCGCGCTGGCCGCCGGCAGCGCCGGCGCCGACCCGCTGGCCGCCGACCCGCAACCCGCACGCTGCCTGGCCGCCTGGACCGAGCAACTGCAGCAGGACGGCCTCGTCAGCCCCGGCGAGCTGTGCGTGATGCACCAGCGCGCCCAGGCCGCCGCCCAACGCACGACCACCACCGCCTGACCACCACCGCCTGACCACCATCGCCTGATCACCACCGGAGCCCTGCCATGAACACCGCCACCCTGCCCCAACCCAAGACCTTCAGCCCCTCGGCCGCGCCGCGCCTGGATCTCTACGCCGGCATCCACAAGGCCTGGCGCCGCTTCCTGATGGACACGCTGGTGCGCGTGGGCCGCCTGGACGTCGACGACGACGCCGAGCGCGAGCAGGTCTGCGCCCAGGTGCAAAGCCTGATGCAGGCGATGCGCGGCCACCTGCAGCACGAGAACGAGTTCATCCACGCGGCGATCGAGGTGCGCTGCCCCGGCGGCGCGCGCACGACGGCCGCCGACCACGAGCAGCACGTCGACGCCATCGCCGACCTCGACGACGAGGCGCAGGCGCTGCGCCACGCCCGGCCGGCGCAGCGCGCCGCACTGGCGCAGCGGCTGTACCGCCACCTGGCCGCCTTCGTCGCGCACAACCTGGAGCACATGGCGGTCGAGGAATCGGCCAACAACGCGCTGCTGTGGTCGCTGTACGGCGACGACGAGCTGGCCGCGCTGCACGACCGGCTGCTGGCGACCATCGGCTTCGACGAGATGGCGCTGACGCTGCGCTGGATGGCCGCTTCGCTGTCGCCGCAGGAGCTGGCGGGGATGTTCGTCGACATGCGCGCCAAGGCGCCGCCGGCGGCCTTCGAGGCGCTCTACGACATCGCGCTGGCCCACCTGGACGAGCCGCGCCGCGCCAAGCTGGCGCGCGCGCTGGGCCTGCCGCCGGTGCCCGGGCTGCTGCTGCACTGCTGACCGAGCGGCCGGCGGTCGCCGGCCGCGGCTTCAGCGCGCGCGCCGCAGCACGCGCTGCGGGTACGGAATCTCCACGCCCAGCCGGTCCAGCGTGCGCAGCAGCGCCAGGTTGACCTCGGAGCGCACGCCGCCCGCACCCAGCTGCGGGTCGGCGATCCAGAAGCCGACGGTCAGCTCCAGCCCGTCGGCCGCGAAGTTGCTGAGCTGCACGCCGGGCCCGGGCACGGCCAGCACGCGCGGCACCGCGGCCACGGCCTGCACGATCTGCGGGATCAGCGCGTCGAGGTCGGTGCCGTAGGCCACCTGTACGACGGTATTCAACGCCACGTTGGGATCGGCCAGCGAGCTGTTCTCCACGCGCTGCGTGATCATCATCTCGTTGGGCACGATGGACTCGCGGCCGTTGAGCGCGCGGATCATCGTGTAGCGCGTGCTGATGTCGGTGATGCGGCCCTCGAAGCCGTCGACCTTGACCACGTCGCCGATGCGCATGCTGCGCTCGGCCAGGATCACGAAGCCGCTGACGTAGTTGGCCGCCAGCTTCTGCAGCCCGAGGCCGATGCCCACGCCCAGAGCGCCGCCCAGCACGCCCAGCGCCGTGAGGTCGATGCCGGCGACCGAGAGCGCGAACATCAGCCCGACGAACAGCAGCAGCGCGCGCAGCGCGTTGGCTGCCATCTTGCGCGTGGACAGGCTGCCGGCCGCGCCCTGCAGCAGCCGCGCCTCCAGCGCCGCGGAGATCCACAGCGCCACCACCATCACCAGCACCGCGGTGACGCCGCCTTCCAGCACGTTGCGCAGCGTGAGCTGCGTGCTGCCCACCTTCCAGCGCACGTCGTCCAGCTCGCCCAGCAGCAGCGGCAGCAGCCCGGTGATCCACAGCACCACCGCGGCCCAGGCCACCCACGACACCCAGCGCTCGACGGCGCGCATGAAGCCTGAAGTCGGGAACGCCCGGTGCAGCACGCGCACGGTGAGGCGGATCACCACCAGCGAGGTCAGCACCGGCACCACCAGCTTCATCAGCGCCGGCGGCACCCAGCCGCGCAGCGCCCAGCGAGCGGCCAGCGCCAGCAGCAGCGCCGTCACCGGGAACAGCACGCCGCCGACCACGCCCTCGCCGAACCAGATCGAGCCGGGCTGCGGCTCGCGCCCGCGCAAGGCCCGCACCAGCGCCCAGGCCAGCAGCAGGCAGCCGGCGATGACGGCCGCCTCGACCAGCGCCGAGGGCCGCAGCAGCGAGTCGATGAAACGACCGAGCTCGTCGATCGTCAGCGTCGGCTGCTGCATCGCCTCAAAGGTCGGCCAGCACGCGCAGGTGCGCCGCCACGCTGCGCGCCAGCGCGCTCAGGGCGTAGCCGCCTTCCAGGCACGAGACGATGCGCCCGCCGCAGTGGCGCCGCGCCACGTCGACCAGGCGGCGCGTGATCCATTCGTAGTCGGCCTCCACCAGGCCGAGCTGACCCAGGTCGTCCTCGCGGTGCGCGTCGAAGCCGGCGGAGACGAACAGCATCTGCGGGCGGAACTCGTCCAGCCGCGGCATCCACATCGCCTCGATGGTCTCGCGCAGCTCGGGGCCGCGGGTGTAGGGCGGGATCGGCACGTTGATCATGTTGGTGCCCTTGGGCACCGCGCCGCTGTAGGGGTACAGCGGGTGCTGGAAGAAGCTGCACATCAGCACGCGCTCGTCGCCGGCGATGATGTCCTCGGTGCCGTTGCCGTGGTGCACGTCGAAGTCGATGATCGCCACGCGCTTCAGGCCGTGCACGTCCAGCGCATGGCGCGCCGCCACCGCCACGTTGTTGAAGAAGCAGAAGCCCATGGTTTCGTCGCGCGTCGCGTGGTGGCCCGGCGGGCGCACCGCGCAGAAGGCGTTGCTGGCGCGGCCGGCGATCACGTCGTCGGTGGCCGCCACCGCGGCGCCGGCGGCGCGCAGCGCAGCCTGCCAGGTGCCGGGGCAGGCCATGGTGTCGGGGTCCAGCGCCTTGGGCACGCCGGCGTCGCGCACCTGCTCCAGCACGTCCTTGAGCTGCATCACGTAGCCGGCCGAATGCGCGCGCTCCAGCTGCTCCAGCGTGGCCAGCGGCGCGTCCTTGAACTGCAGCGCGATGTCCAGCCCGGTGGCCAGCAAGTGGTCGGAAATCGCGTCCAGGCGCTGCGGGCATTCCGGGTGGCCGGCACCCATGTCGTGCTGGCGGCAGTCGCTGTGGCTGTAGAACAGGGTGCTCATCCGTCGATTCGTCTCGTGTTTTTTCCGCTATGGTCCGGCCGCATGCAACAGGACACCCCGCGCCAGCTGTCCGGGCTGGTGGATCAGATTAGCACGATCATCGTCGGCAAACGCTTACAGATCGAGGACTGCGTGGCCTGCCTGCTGGCCGGCGGCCACCTGCTGATCGAGGACGTGCCCGGCGTCGGCAAGACCACGCTGGCGCACGCGCTGGCGGTCTCGCTGGGGCTGAAGTTCTCGCGCGTGCAGTTCACGGCCGACCTGATGCCCAGCGACCTGGTCGGCGTCAGCGTGTTCGAGCGCGCGAGCGACCGCTTCGTCTTCCATCAGGGCCCGGTGTTCGCGCAGGTGCTGCTGGCCGACGAGATCAACCGCGCCGGCCCCAAGACGCAGAGCGCGCTGCTGGAGGCGATGGAGGAACACCAGGTCTCGGTCGACAACCAGACGCGCGCGCTGCCCGAGCCCTTCTTCGTGATCGCGACGCAGAACCCCAGCGACCAGCTCGGCACCTATCCGCTGCCCGAGTCGCAGCTCGACCGCTTCCTGCTGCGCATCACGCTGGGCTACCCCGACCGCGCGTCGGAGCGCGCGCTGCTGGCCGGCGAGGACCGCCGCCTGGCCAGCGCGCGGCTGCAGCCGGTGATGCAGCCGGCCGCGCTGCAGGCCGTGCAGGCGCAGGTGCTGCAGGTGCACGCCGCCGATGCGCTGCTGGACTACCTGCAGGCGCTGATCGCGGCCACGCGCTCGGGGCAGTGGTTCGTCGACGGGCTGTCGCCGCGCGCCGGCATCGCGGTGCTGCGCGTGGCCAAGGCGCGCGCGCTGATGGCCGGGCGCGACTACGTGGCGCCCGACGACGTGCAGGCCGTGCTGCCGCAGGCCATCGCGCACCGGCTGGTGCCGCTGCCGGGCTGCGGCCGCGGGCCCATCGAGCAGGTGCGCGCGATGGTCGAGGCGGTGCCGATCCCGTGAGACCGTGAGCCTTTCGTGACCGGACATCCGCGCCAGCGCATCCGCCAGTGGTGGCTGGCGCGGCTGCCGCTCACCGACAACTGGACGCTGACCCAGGGCAACATCTACATCCTGCCCACCAAGGCGGGGCTGGTGTTCGCGCTGACGCTGGTGCTGATGCTGCTGGCCTCGATCAACTACCAGCTGAACCTGGGTTATGCGCTGACCTTCCTGCTGGCCGGCGCGGGGCTGGTGTCGATGCACCTCACGCACGGTACGCTGCGCGGGCTGACGCTGCACCTGCGCCCGGTGGCGCCGGTGTTCGCCGGCGACGCGGCGCTGCTGGAGGTCGTCTGCATCAACCCCGGCGCCGAGCGCCACGGCCTCGCGCTGCACTTCCTGGACCGCGCCGCGCACGGCAGCAGCTTCGTCTGGACCGACGTGCCGGCGCAAGGCCAGGCCAGCGCGCGCATGAGCGTGCGCCCGCCGCGGCGCGGCCCGCAGCCGGTACCGGCGCTGGTGGCGTACACGCTGTTTCCGTTCGGGCTGTTCCGCGCCTGGACGGTGTGGCGGCCGGCGGCCCAGGTGCTGGCCTGGCCGCGGCCGGAGACGCCGGCGCCGCCGCTGCCGCCCACGCTGGCGCGGCCCGACGAGCACCGGCCGCAGCCCGCGCGCGGCGAAGGCGCCGAGCTCGACGGCGTGCGCGCCTGGCGCCGCGGCGACGGCCTGCGCCAGGTGCTGTGGAAGAAGGTGGCCAAGAGCGGCGAGCTGGTCAGCCGCGACACCGCCGGCCACGCTGCGCCCGAGCTGACGCTGGACTGGCAGGCCGCGCGCGGCGCCGACGCCGAGCAGCGCCTGTCGCGGCTGGCCGCCTGGGTGCTGCTGGCCGACCGCGAAGGCCATGCCTTCCGGCTGCAGCTGCCCGGCCGCAGCCTGGACAGCGGCCGCGGCGACGCGCACCGCCGCGCGGCGCTGGACCTCCTCGCCTTGTGGTGACGCCGATGAGCCCGCGCCAGGCCTGGCAGCGCCTGCCCCGCGAAGCGCGCGACACGCTGTTCGTGCTGGGCGTGATCGCGTGGACCATCGCGCCGCACCTCGGCCATCTGCCGCTTTGGTGCGGCGCGCTGGCGGCCGTCGTGCTGCTGTGGCGCGGCCGCCTGGCGCTGCGCGGCGCGCCGCTGCCGCCGCGCTGGCAGGTGGGGCTGGTGCTGGCCGTCGCGGTGGCGCTCACCGGCTGGAGCGAGCGCACCCTGCTCGGCCGCGAGGCCGGCGTGATCCTGCTGGTGATGCTGATGGCGCTGAAGACGCTGGAGCTGCGCGCGCGGCGCGACGCGCTGGTGGTCTTCTTCCTCGGCTTCTTCCTGGTGCTGACCAACTTCCTCTATTCGCAGTCGCTCGCGGTCGCGCTGTCGATGCTGGTCTCGGTGTGGGGGCTGCTGACGGCGCTGGTGCTGGCGCACATGCCGGTGGGCCGGCCGTCGCTGAAGCGCGCCGGCGCGCTGGCCGCGCGCGCCGCGCTGCTGGGGCTGCCGCTGATGGTGCTGCTGTTCGTGCTGTTCCCGCGCCTGGCGCCGCTGTGGGGCGTGCCGCAGGACGCCGCCGGCCGCACGGGGCTCTCCGGCACGCTGCAGATGGGCGGCGTGGCGCAGGTGGCCAACGACGACAGCATCGCGATGCGCGTGCGCTTCCTCGGCCCGGTGCCGGCGGCCGAGGACATGTACTTCCGCGGCCCGGTGCTCAGCCGCTTCGACGGCCGCGAGTGGACGCGCGGCCCCACCGCCTTCGGCGCCTGGCCGCGGCGGCGCGGCGAGCTGCTGGTCTTCGGCGCCGGCACCGACTACGAGCTGACGATCGAGCCCAGCCGCCTGAGCCTGCTGCCGCTGCTGGAGCTGACGCCCGACCGCGCCGACGCCGCGCCCGAGATCGAGGGCTACCACCCGCTGCTGCGGCCCGACGCGCAATGGCAGCTCGACCGCCCCGTCACCGAGCGGCTGCGCCTGCAGGCGCGCGCCTTCGTCCAGCACCGCCTGGGCCCGCTGGACGCGCTGCCCAACGCGGCCGACGACCTGGGCCTGCCCGCCGGCTACAACCCGCGCAGCCTGCTGTGGGCGCGCGCGCTGCGCGACCAGCCGCGCAACGCCGGCACCGACGCGCGCGACCTCGCCGAGCAGCTGCTGGCCCACGTCCGCGCCAACGACTACAGCTACACGCTGGAGCCCGGCAGCTACGGGCGCGACGCGGTCGACGAGTTCTGGTTCGACCGCCGGCTGGGCTTTTGCGAGCACTTCGCCGCCGCCTTCGTCGTGATGATGCGCGCGATGGACGTGCCGGCGCGCATCGTCACCGGCTACCAGGGCAGCGACCCGGTGCCGGTGGACGGCTACTACGTCGTGCGCCAGAGCCACGCGCACGCCTGGGCCGAGTTCTGGCAGCGCGGCCTCGGGCTGGGTGCGCGTGGACCCCACCGCCGCGGTGGCGCCCGAGCGCATCCGCGTCAGCCGCAACCTGCAGCCGCCGCCGGGGCTGGTGGCGCAGGCGCTGAGCGGCGTCGACCCCGAGATGGCGCAGCGCCTGCGCCAGGCCTGGGAGGCGTTGAACAACCGCTGGAACCAGTGGGTGCTGAACTACTCGCGCGGCGAGCAGCTCAACCTGCTGAAGAAGCTGGGCTTCGAGGCGCCGGGCTGGGCCGACCTGAGCTCGCTGCTGATCGGCGTGCTGTGCGCCGGCAGCATCGCCGGCGCGCTGTGGGCGCTGTGGGACCGCCATCGCCAGGACCCCTGGCAGCGCCTGCAGCAGCGCGTGGCCAAGGCGCTGGCGGCCTTGGGCGTCGACGTCGCCGCGCACGACCCGCCGCGCCGGCGCGCCGAGCGCGTGCGCCAGGCGCTGGGGGCGCGCGGCGAGGCGCTGGCGGCGCAGCTCGATGACCTTGATTTCGCGCGTTATGCACCGCGCGCCGCGGGCCGCCCGGCGCTGTCGCTGCGCCGCTGGTGGGCCGCGTTCGCCCGCTCGGCGGCGCAGCAGCGCCGATAATCGCGCCATGTCCGTGCCGAGCCTGCTTCGCCGCCTGGGCCCGGCCCTGCTGGTCCCGCTGGCGGCTTGCGTGCTGGTGCCGCCGGCCGCCGGCGCCAAGCCGTCGCCGGCGCGCCCGCTGCACACCAAGGCCGTAGCAGCCGCCGCCGAGGCCGGCACGCCCTACCGCGGCCGGCCCGAGCTGCGCACCTTTGCCGCCGAGGTGGCCGCGCGCCGCGGCTGGGACGAAGCCTGGGTGATGCTGCAGCTCGCCGACGCGCGCCGGCTGCCGCGCGTGGCGCAGCTCATCATGCCGCCGCCGGCGGGCACGGCCAAGAACTGGGCGGCCTACCGCGAGCGCTTCATCGAGCCGCGCCGCATCGCCGCCGGGCTGGACTTCTGGCAGGCTAACGAACAAAGCCTGCGGCGCGCCGAGGCCGACTACGGCGTGCCGCCCGAGGTGGTGGTGGGCATCGTCGGCGTCGAGACCTTCTACGGCCGCGTGATGGGCAACTTCCGCGTGCTGGACGCGCTGGCCACACTGGCCTTCGACTTCCCCGCCGGGCGCAGCGACCGCAGCGCCTTCTTCCGCACCGAGCTGGAAGAGCTGCTGGTGCTGGCCCGCCGCGAAGGCCAGCGCGCCGGCGAGATCCGGGGCTCGTACGCCGGCGCGATCGGCTGGCCGCAGTTCCTGCCCGGCAGCATCAACCGCCACGCGGTCGACTTCGACGGCGACGGCCACATCGACCTGCAGCGCAGCCTGCCCGACGTGATCGGCAGCGTCGCGCACTACCTGCAGGCCCACGGCTGGCAACGCGGCATGGCCACACACTACGCGGTGCAGCGGCCGCCCGAAGGCCCGGGCCGCGCGGCGCTGCTGGCGCCCGACATCAAGCCCAGCTTCAGCGCCGCGCAGATGGCCGAGCAAGGCGCCGCGCTGGAAGCGGCCGCCGCCGCGCACGACGGCCCGCTGGCGCTGGTGGAGCTGCACAACGGCGACGCCGCGCCCAGCCACGTGGCCGGCACCGAGAACTTCTACGCGATCACGCGCTACAACTGGTCCAGCTACTACGCGCTGGCGGTGATCACGCTGGGCGAGACCGTCAAGGCGCTGCGTGAGGCACGCAGCGCATCCAACCCCTGAAGTGAGGCACCCATCCCATGCTCGAGCTCCGCACCCTCGTCATCGCCGCCGGCCTGGCCGGCCTTTGCAGCGCCGCGCTGGCGCAGAAGATCGCCCCCGGCCTGTGGGAAAGCCAGGGCGAGGCGAGCATGCCCGACAACCCCGAACTGCAGGCCAAGATGAAGCAGGCCCAGGCGCAGATGGCCAACCTGCCGCCCGAGCAGCGCAAGATGGTCGAGCAGATGATGGCCAAGCAGGGCGTGCAGATGGGCAGCGCGGGCGCGAAGCCCACGTTCCGCTACTGCGTCAGCAAGGAGCAGGCCGAGCGCAACCAGATCCAGCCCGACGCCGAGGGCCGCTGCAAGCAGGACAGCGTGGAGCGCAGCGGCAACACGCTGCGCTTCAAGGTGAGCTGCAGCAACCCGCCCAGCACCGGCAGCGGCGAGATCACCTTCATCAGCGACAAGGCCTACACGATGAAGATGACGGTGGACGCCACCGCAGCCAAGGGCCAGGTGGGCCGCATGGAGATGAACAGCAGCGCCAAGTGGATCGCGGCGGATTGCGGGAGCGTGAAGCCCAGGCCTTGATGCCTTGAGGCCTTCGGCATCCCGGGCCGTCAGACGCCGATCACGCCGCCGTCGGTCCGCGTGATGACCACGGTCGCCGAGCGCGGCCGCGCGTTGCCGCCATCGGGCCAGTGGCTCTCGAATTTCGTTGGATCGCCGATGCTGGCGTCGGCCGTGTTCTCGCCCGGGTGCTGGATGTTGATGAAGACCGCGCGGCCGTCGCCCGATTCGGCGATGCCGGTGATCTCGCAGCCCTTGGGACCGACCAGGAAGCGGCTGAGCTGCGTGCCCTTCTCGCCCGGCCGGGCGCCGACGAAGGTGTCCTGCGTGCGCGTGGTGCTGCCGCTGACGTTGGTGACGGTCTTGCGGCCGCCGTCGCCCACCTTGCCCGGCACGGCGGCCAGCAGCATGCAGTTGGTCACGTCGGTGTAGGCGCCGTCGTCGGTCTCCAGCCAGGCCAGGCCCGGCGTGGCCCGGCTGAACCACAGCCCGTCGGGGCTGGAGAAATCGTTGTCGGCGGTCAGCCCCGAGAGGTTGACGTCGGCCGACGCGGTGGACCGCGCGCCGAACAGGTAGACGTCCCACGCGAACGTGGTCCCCGCGTTGCCGCCGCGCTCCGCGAAGCGCACGATGTGGCCGTTGGGGTTGCCGGTCTGCGCCGTCTGCGCCGCGCCCTTGGGGTCGTTGTAGAAGCGCGGGTTGGCAGCGTCGGTCTTGTCGATCGGGCGCGACGCGGCGTTGGTGTTGGTCAGCGTCACGTAGACCTCGCCGGTGCGCGGGTTGACGGCGGTCCACTCGGGGCGGTCCATCTTCGTGGCGCCCGCCGCGTCGGCGGCCAGGCGGGCGTGGATCAGCACGTCGGCCTGGTTGGCGAAGGCGAACGCGGCGGCATCGGTGGCGATGCCGTTCTTGCCCAGCGCCAGCTCCAACCACTCGCCGCTGCCGTCGGCGAGGAAGCGGGCCACGTACAGCCTGCCGTCGTCCAGGTACTTGTCACCGGCGGCCAGGCCGCCGCCGGCGTCGGCCGCGTCCCAGTTCCGGCTGGAGACGAACTTGTAGATGTACTCGTTGCGCGCGTCGTCGCCCATGTACCAGACCAGCGGCTTGCCGGCCTCCACCGGCCCCAGGCAGGCGCCTTCGTGCCCGAAGCGGCCCAGCGCGGTGCGCTTGCGCGGCGTGCTGCCGGGCGTGAACGGATCGATCTCGACCACCCAGCCGTAGGTGTTGTGGGCGTTGCGATAGTCGCCCGCCGCATCGTCGCTCTTCACGTCGAGGGCCCAGCGGTCGTAGGTGTCCTGCTCGGCGGCATCGGCGGCGCCTTGCGTCGTGCCCCACAGCCCGTAGAAGTCCTGCGGGCCGACGCCGTAGCGCTTGATCGCGGCCAGTTCCTTGGCCGAGCGCTGCGCGTCGTCGCTGGCCGCGGTGCGCGAGAAGTAGCCGTACCAGTTCTCCTCGCAGGTCAGGTAGGTGCCCCAGGGCGTCGTGCCGTTGGCGCAGTTGTTGACGGTGCCGCGCGTGCGCGTGCCGTCGGCCGCGTACCGGGTCTTCATGGCCGCCGCGCCGCGCGCGGGGCCCGACAGCTCGATCGGCGTCAGCGTGTGCACGCGGCGGTTGAAGGCGGAGTCCTGCCGGTAGCTCCAGCGGCCGTCGCTGCCCTTGACGGTCTCGATCACGCTCACGCCGTGCAGGCGGAACTCGCGCTGCACCTCGGCCGGCACCGTGCGCTTGCCGTTCACCACGGTGCGGCCGGCCGGGTGCAGGAACACCGGCGTCAGCGATTCGTGGTTCATCACCAGCAGGCCGCGGCCGCCGGCCTTGGCGTCCCACTGGCCGCCGGCGTTCATCCCGAACCAGGTCATGCCGTCGTGATGGTCGCCGGCGCGGCGGTCGTAGGTCGCGGGGTCGTCGGTGCCGTCGTTCTTGTACGCCGGCACGCCGGCGGCGATCGGGTCGCCCAGCCGGTACAGCACGGCGGCGGTGTAGCCGCCGGGCACGACCACGGCGTCGGCCAGGCTCTTGGCCACGGGGTTGAAGCCTAGCTTCACCGGCGCTGCATCGTCGCTGCCGCCGCAGGCGGCCAGCGAGATGCTGCCCAGCAGCGCGCCGCCGGCGGTGGCAACGCCGCCGCGCAGCAGGTCGCGGCGGCTGAGGCGCGCGTCGAGCAGCGCGGTGAACGAAGGGTTGCGGCTGTCGTTGTAGCCGATGTCATCGGGATCGAGCATGAGGGTCCTTGCTTGCACGAGGTTGCTGGCGAACACCTGCACAAGCGTAGGGACCGACCATGACGGTGGCGTGAAGGTTTCGGGTCCCCGGCTCCATGGCGTCGCCGCACGAACGGTGTTCGCACAAAAGATCGCGACGCGACGCTCGGTTTCGAGTACATTTCACCGGCTGATATGCGCAAGACCGTTTGCTCGTAGGTCTTTCTTCCCGCTCCGGTGTTCTGCCGGCGGTCGAGTCGAATCCCCTCTTGAAGATTTTCTTGGCGTCTCTTCGCTGGGTACGCTCCTGTGCCCTGCAACTTCGAAAGGTATTCGACATGACGACTCAAACCGGCACCGTGAAGTGGTTCAACGAAGGCAAGGGCTTCGGCTTCATCGCCCCCGACGACGGCGGCAAGGATCTCTTCGCCCATTTCAAGGAAATCCAGGGCGGCGGCTTCAAGACGCTGACCGAGAACCAGCGCGTGGAGTTCGAAGTGACCCAGGGCCAGAAGGGCCCGCAGGCATCGCGGATCCGCAGCCTGGGCTGACCTTGCACTCTGCGGATGTCGGGCAGGCCCTGACATCCTCCGAAGAAAGCGCGGCCCGGCCGCGCTTTTTTCTTTCCGCCGAAGGGATGGGCATGAAGAACCTCCAGGAAGCCACCGAGCGCATCTGCGAACTGAAGGGCAGCCTGATCGCGCTCGATGCCCTCGTGCCGGCACTCATCGAGGCGCTGCCCGCATCGGCACGCGCCAGACTGGCGGCGTCCTTCGAGGCCCGTGCGGAAGCGGCGCGCACGATCCTGTTGCACACCGACATTTCAGACCTCGTCCTGGCGACGTTCGAGCGCGACGTCGCGCGCAATCGCGCCCTGCTCCAAGACGGCGCAAAGCCCGGCGAAGGCTCGCCGGCGGCCGACGTTTGAATGTTTCTGCTGCCCTCGGCGGGCACAACGATCTTTTCTGCGGACCTGAACCCATAGCATGGCCGGCAAACGACCCTGCACAGGAGCGCGCATGAAACTCACCGACTTCAAGGTCCTCACCTTCGACTGCTACGGCACCCTCATCGACTGGGAGGCCGGCATCTTCAATGCGCTGCAGCCGCTGGTCCGGCGCGCCGGCAACGCGGACCTCGGCCGCAACAAGCTGCTGGAACTCTACGCCGTCGAAGAGGCCGCGCAGGAAGTCGAGACCCCGGCCATGCCGTACAGCCAGCTGCTGGGCCTGGTCTACAAGCGCCTGGCCAAGCCGTGGGGCGTGGAGGTCACGAACGAGGAAGCGAACATCTTCGGCGCCTCCGTGCCCGATTGGCCCGCGTTCGCGGATTCCGCGTCGTCGCTGCAGTACCTGAAGAAGTACTACAAACTCGTGATCCTGTCGAACGTCGACCGCCTGTCGTTCCGTGCCAGCAACGCGCGCCTGGAAGTGGCATTCGACGCCATCTACACCGCGCAGGACATCGGGTCCTACAAGCCCAGCCAGCGCAATTTCGACTACATGCTGGCCCGGCTTCAGCAGGACTTCGGCCTGGGCAAGAGGGACATCCTGCACACGGCGCAAAGCCTGTTCCACGACCACGCGCCGGCCAACCGCAACGGCCTGGCCTCCGCCTGGATCGACCGCCGCCATTCGGAAGCAGGCTGGGGCGCCACGCCGATGCCCCCCGGCACGCCGACCTATGATTTCCGCTTCGAGAGCATGGCCGCGCTGGTGAAAGCCCACCAGGAGCAATTGCGCGCCGGCTGACCGGACGGGACCGCACGTGCAGGGATTGCCGAAGCTCGATCGCTACGACCTCAACATCCTGGCAGCGCTGCAGGCCAACGGCCGCATGACCTACCAGGACCTCGGCGAGTCGGTCGGGCTTTCCGCAAGCCCTTGCCTGCAGCGCGTGAAGCGCCTCGAAGCCGCCGGCTACATCGCCGGCTACGGCGCCTGGATCGAGCTGCACAAGCTGCGCAGCCTGACGACGGTGTTCACCTCGGTCACCCTGAGCTCGCACACGCAGGCGGACTTCCTCCGGTTCGAAGCCGGCATCCGCGACTACACCGAGCTGCTCGAATGCCATCTGGTGAGCGGCGGCTTCGACTACCTGTTGAAGTTCGTCACGCGCTCGGTGCACCACTACCAGACGATCATCGAAGAAATTCTCGGCAAGGGAATCGGGGTCGAGAAATACTTCAGCTACATCGTCATCAAGACGCCGATTTCGCGCCGCTTCACGCCGGTGGAGGTCGTGAAGGGCGATCAGGCGTCCGGCTGAACGCCGCGCGGTGTGCGCACCGCGATGTCGGGCAGCACCTTGCCCGGGTTGAGGATGTTGGCCGGATCGAGCGCGCGCTTGATGCTCCACATGATCTCCAGTTCCGGCCGGGACTTGTAGTGGAGCAATTCGTCGCGCTTTGCGATCCCGATGCCATGCTCGGCCGAAATGGAGCCGCCCGACGCATCGGCGATGTCGTCGACGGCCCTGGCGATCGCCGCACCGTGTGCTGCCATGAAGGCGTCCGCATCCACGTCGGCGGGCCGCAGCGGGTTGAAGTGCACGTTGCCGTCACCCATGTGCCCATAGATGACCATGCGCGCCCGTGGCTCGATGGAGAGGACGGCTGTGCTCGCCGTGTCGATGAACGGCGCGATGCCGGAGATCGGCACCGAGACGTCGCAGCGCACGCTGCCGCGGGCCTGCGTCTGCGCATCGGAGATCTCCTCGCGGATCCGCCACAGTGTCCGTGCCTGCGACAGGCTGCTCGCAACGGCGGCATCCACCGCATGACCGGTCCGCATGCCGGCTTCGAGCAGTTCCATCATGCCGGCGTCCAGCGGCTCCTGGGCCCCGCTGGAAGTCAGCTCGATCAGGACCTGCCAGTCATGGCGTTCGGAGAACGGCGACTGAACGTCGCGAAGGTATCCCGACACCAACTCGATCGCCGGGCCGGACATCAGCTCGAACGCGGTGAGCGACTGGCCGCAGTACCGCTTGGCGAGCCCCAGCAGCTGCACGGCCGCCGCCGGGTCCTTGACCGCGACCATCGCGACGGCGGACGACGTGGGCAGCGGGTAGAGCTTGAGCACCGCCGCGGTGATGATGCCCAGCGTCCCTTCCGAGCCGACGAACAGCTGCTTGAGGTCGTATCCGGTGTTGTCCTTGCGCAGGCCCCGCAGGCCCGAATAGATGCGGCCATCGGCCATCACCGCTTCGACGCCCAGCACCAGCTCCCGCATGTTGCCGTAGCGCAGCACGGCCGTGCCGCCGGCGTTCGTCGACAGGTTGCCGCCGATCTGGCAGCTTCCCTCCGAGCCGATCCGCAACGGGAACAGGCGGTCGTGCGCTTGCGCCGACGTGCGGGCGGCATGGAGCGTCACCCCGGCTTCGACCGTGATGGTGTCGTTCACCGGGTCGACCTGCAGGACCTTGTTCATCCGGCCGAGGCTCAGGACGACCGCAGACCCGCTCGCATCCGGCACCGCCCCTCCCATCAGCGAGGTGTTGCCTCCCTGCGGCACGACGGCCACCTGGTGGGCGAAGCACCAGCGCAGGATGTCGCTGACCTGCTGCGTCGTGCCGGGGCGGACGACGGCGGCGGCGCGGCCCTGGTACAGCTTGCGGTAGTCGGTGACGTAGGCGGCCTGGCCGCTCTCCTCGCCGATGCAGTGGGCGGCACCGACGATCCGCATCATCGCCGCACGAACAAAATCATTGGAGACGGTCATGGAGCCGGCGCCACGTTCACGGACACGTACTTGATCTCCAGGTACTCGTGCAGGCCCCAGGGGCCGCCCTCGCGGCCCATCCCGCTGTCCTTGACGCCGCCGAACGGCGCCTGCGCCGACGACGGCGCGCCGTCGTTGACGCCGACGATGCCGTAGTCCAGCGCTTCGGACACGCGGTGCGAGCGGCTCAGGTCCTTCGTCCAGATGTAGGCGGCCAGGCCGTAGGGCGTGTCGTTGGCGAGGCGGATCGCTTCGGCTTCGCTCGTGAACGTCGTGACGGGGGCCACCGGGCCGAAGGTCTCTTCCTGCATGATCCGCATCGCGGGCGTCACGCCCGTGAGCACCGTCGGCTGGAAGAAGGTGCCCTCGCCGGCCTTGCCCCCGCAAAGGATCCGCGCGCCCTTGCTCACCGCGTCCTCGACGTGCTGCACGACCTTGTCGAGGCCCTGCCGGTCGACCAGCGGGCCGATCTCGGTGGATTCGCTGCGCGGGTCGCCGACCACGAGCTTGCGGGTTGCGGCCGCCAGCTTGCGGGCCAGCTCATCGGCAATCGAGGCATGGGCGTAGATCCGGTTCGCGCAGACACAGGTCTGGCCCGCGTTGCGGAATTTCGACGCCATCACCTCTTTCACGGCGGCATCGACGTCGGCGTCTTCGAAGATCACGAAAGGCGCATGGCCGCCCAGTTCCAGCGACACGCGCTTGAGGGTCTTCATCGACTGCTGCGCGAGCAGCCTGCCGACGTCCGTGCTGCCGGTGAACGTCAGCTTGCGCACGCGCCGGTCGTCGAACATGAGCTTCGACACCGGCACCGGGTCGCTGGCCGGCAGCACCTGGAACGTGCCTGCAGGACCGCCGGCCTGTGCCCAATACTTCGCCAGCAGCAATGCCGTGAGCGGCGACTGTTCGGCGGGCTTCAGGATCACCGTGCAACCGGCGGCCAGCGCGGGTGCGGCCTTGCGGGTGGCCATGGCGGCCGGGAAGTTCCACGGCGTGATGGCGTACACCGGTCCGACCGGCCGGCGCAGCGCGTACTGGCGCTTGCCGGCCCCGGCGCCGATGAAGGCCTCGCCGAAGATCCGCTTCGCTTCCTCGGCATACCACTCGACGTAGGCGGCCGCGTACAGCGCCTCGCCTTTCGCTTCGCTGATGGGCTTTCCCATCTCGCGCGAGATCGTCTGCCCGATCTCGTCCTTGTTCTCGACGATCAGGTCGAACCATGCGCGCAGGATCTTCGAACGCTCGTTCGGCGCGAGCTTGCGCCAGCTTTCGAAGGCCGTGACGGCCGCATCGATGGCCTGCGCCGCTTCCCCGCTGCCGCAATCGGCGACGAAAGCCGGCGGCTGACCGCCGGGCGAGGTGACCTCGAACTCGGCAGGCAACCATTTCCACTCGCCGGCGATGCAGGCGGGAAAGCGATCGACCCACGGCGAGCCGGCCGGATTGACCACGGGCATGTCCATCTCGTGTCCTGAAGAACGTTGAGCTCGCGCCCGATCAGCGCGCCGAGACGCGCTGGAGCACGCGGTCGAAGGCCGCCAGGGCTTCCTCGACGACGGCTTCCTGCGCGACCAGCGGCACCAGGCAGCGCACGATGCTGCGGTGCACGCCGCACTTGATGATCAGCACGCCTTCTTCGCGCAGGCCGTCGACGACCTGCTGCGCGGTGTCGGCGTCCGGCTGCTTCGTGCTGCGGTCGCTGACGAACTCCAGGGCCAGCATCGCGCCTTGGCCGCGCACGGTGCCGATGGCGGCATGGCGCTCCTGCAGCGCGTCGAAGCCGGCGCGCAGCTGCCGGCCCAGTGCCCGGGCGCGCTCGAGCAGCTTCTCCTCCTCGAACACGTCGAGAACGGCGAGTGCAGCAGCGCATGCGATCGGATTGCCGCCGTAGGTGCCGCCCAGGCCGCCCGGCGCGGGAGCGTCCATGATCGAGGCCTTGCCGATCACGCCGGCCAGCGGCAGGCCACCGGCGAGGCTCTTGGCCACCGTCACGAGGTCGGGTTTGATGCCGGCCTGCTGGAAGGCGAACATCGAGCCCGTGCGGCCGAAGCCGGTCTGGATCTCGTCGGCGATCAGCACGATGCCGTGCCTGGCGGTGAGCTCGCGCAGTTGCCGCAGGAAGTCCTGGGGCGCGGCGAGGAAGCCGCCATCGCCCTGTACGAGCTCGATGATGACCGCGGCCACGCGGTCCGGTGCGATATCGGTCGCGAAGAGCTGGTCGATCGCCGCGATGGCGTCCTGCGTGCTGACGCCGCGGTACGCGTCGGGATAGGGCACGTGGTAGGTGTCGGGCGCGAACGGGCCGAAGTTCTGCTTGTACGGCTGGCTCATGCCCGTCAGGCTCATGCCCATCAGCGTGCGGCCGTGGAAGCCGCCGGTGAAGGCGATGACGCCCGGACGACGGGTGTGGGCCCGGGCGATCTTGACCGCGTTCTCGACGGCTTCGGCGCCGGTGGTGAGGAACACCGACTTGGTGTCTTCACCGAGGCCGGCCAGCTCGTTGAGACGCTCCGCCAGCGTGACGTAGCCGTCGTACACGGCGACCTGGAACGCCGTGTGCGTCAGCCGCTCGGCCTGCGCCTGCACGGCCGCGACCACCTTGGGATGGCAGTGGCCGACGTTCATCACGCCGATGCCGCCGACGAAGTCGATGAACCGGCTGCCGTCTTCCGTCCAGAGGAGCTCGCCCTTGGCGCGCACGGCGGACACCGGATGGGCGGTCAGGACGCCGCGGGGCACCGCAGCGTTGCGGCGGGCAATAAGGGAAGCAGTCTTGGATGCGTCGGCGGTCATGGCGGCCTCGTTGAAGAGTGCGTCCGATGCTAGGCATCCGGCACCGAGGACCGATTCGTTCAGCGCCGCCGAATCCGCGGATGCTGCTGTTCCGGGGCCCCAAAGCAGCAGTTTGTTTTTCTCCGCTCCGATGCAATCGAGGCTCCACGGATCAGGTCGAGAGCAGCTTCTTGACGAGGTCCGGCGTCGAGCTCACCCCGTACTTGCGCAGCAGGCGAGTGCGATAGATGTCCACCGTGCGATGGCTGATCTCCAGTTCCTTGCCGATCTCCTTGGCCGTGCGGCCCTGCGTGAACAGGGCCGCGATGTCGCGCTCGCGCGGGGTCATCGAGCCGCGCAGCGCGGAGTTCACCTTTCGCTGGGTCGACAGGTCCGTGAAGGCCCAGAGGGTCACTTCGAACGGATCCTTCGGGGTCAGCGTCGCGCCGCTCACGTGCACCCAGAACAGCTCGCCGTCGCCGCGCTTCATGATGCGGTCGTCGGCATAGCTTCCGTTGCGCCCGAGGATCGGCGCGATGCGGCGGCCCGTGCGCTCGAAGTCCTCCTGCGTCGGATAGAGCGCCTGGAAGGTCTTTCCGAGCAGGTCCCCGATGGGGACGCGGAAGGTCTTCGAGAACGCGTGATTGCACGCCGCGATGACGCGGTCGCGGCCGATGGCCTGCCCCACGGGGGCATGCATGAAGGCGTCCTCGAAATCGATCGATCGAGCTTTGCGTGCGGCCATGCAGCCCTCCATGGTTACGGGTTTCCGCTTAGGCGCTCGACACCTATCGACGTAGGTGTATAGGCGACCTAGAGTCTAGTGCATCGCCCAAGGGAATTTCATTTGGATCCGGCCATTCTCCAGATACGCGACCTGCACTGCCACTTCGGCGGCCTGAAGGCGCTCGATGGCGTGACGTTCGACGTCCACGCCGGCCGCGTGACCGGCCTGATCGGCCCGAACGGCGCCGGCAAGACCACGGCCTTCAACTGCATTTCGGGGCTGCTGCCGAAGACCTCGGGCACCGTCGTGTTCGACCAGGGCGACATCAGCAGCGCGCCCGCCAGCCGCATCTCCAATCGCGGCCTGGTGCGCACCTTCCAGCTCGCGCGCGGCTGCCCGCGCATGACGGTCTTCGAGCACCTGATGCTCTACGCCCCGCGGCAACGGGGCGAAGGCTTCCTTGCAGGGCTCTTGAAGCCGGCGGCCGTGCGCGCGCAGGAAGCGCAGCTGCGCGAAGACGCCTTCGCGATGGCCCGGCGCCTGAAACTCGACCCCGTCATCGACAACCTAGTCACCCACCTGTCGGGCGGGCAGAAGAAGCTGCTGGAGATCGGCCGTGCGCTGATGGCCAGGCCCAAGCTGCTGCTGCTGGACGAGCCGATGGCGGGCGTGAACCCCACGCTGGTCGAGCAGATCGCCCAGCAGCTCGCGGCGATCCGGGCGGAGGGCGTGAGCATCGTGCTCATCGAGCACGAGATGGCGCTCATCGAGCAGCTTTGCGACGAGGTCGTCGTGATGGCGCAGGGCCGGTTCTTCACGCGCGGCAGCTTCGCGGAAGTGGCCTCGAACCGCGAGGTGCAGGAAGCGTATCTGGGGATCGTCGAATGACGACGCTTCAGGTGCAGGGCGTGCGCGGCGGCTACAGCGCCGCCGAGGAAATCGTCAAAGGCATCGACGTCGACGTCCATCCCGGCGAGCTGGCGGTGGTGGTAGGCCCGAACGGCGCCGGCAAGAGCACGTTCCTGAAGCTCATCGCGGGCCTGCTCAAGCCGAAGGCCGGGGCCGTGCGGCTGGGCACGCAGGCGCTCCCGGGCGGTGACGCACTGGCCGCTTGCGACGCCGGCCTGAGCTTCGTGCCGCAGGAAAGGAACGTGTTCGCCGCGCTGACGGTGCGCGACAACCTCGAACTGGGCGGCTACTCGCTGCGCAGCGGCCTGAAGGTCCGCATCGACGAGCAGCTCGCGCGCTTTCCCCTGTTGAAGGATCGCCTCAAGGATCGCGCCGGCAACCTCTCCGGCGGCCAGCGCCAGGTGCTGGCGATGGCGATCGCACTGATGACGAAGCCGCAGGTGCTGCTGCTCGACGAGCCGACCGCGGGCCTGTCGCCGGCGGCCGCCACGGCGATCCTCACGACCGTGCGCGAACTGGCGCACGACGGCCTGTCCATCCTGATGATCGAACAGAACGCATTGCTGGCCTTGAAGTACGGAACCCGCGGCATCGTGCTGGTCGCGGGGAAGAAGGTCAGGGACGAAAGCGCGGCGCAGCTCGTTGCCGACGACGAGATCAGGCACCTCTTCCTCGGCGGCAAGGCCGCCCGCTAATCACTGGAGTTCAGGATGAATATGAATCGACGTACCGTTCTCGGCGGCGCGGCCGCCGGCCTGGCCGCGGCGCTTCTGCACCGCGCGGCACTGGCGCAAGGCAGCGGCCCGCTGCGCATCGGCGTCTTGATCCCGCTGACCGGCAGCACGAGCCAGTTCGGCTCCAGCATGGGCAAGGCGGCGCAGCTCGCCGCGGAAGAGATCAACGCGGCCGGCGGCGTGAAGGGCCGCCGGATCGAGATCGTCACCGAAGACGACCAGAGCAACCCGGAAGCCGGCGTGCGCGCCGCGCGCAAGCTGATCGACGTCGACAAGGTGATCGCGATCTGCGGCACCTACGCTTCCGCCGTCACGTCAGCCGTCGCGCCGCTGTGCTGGGAAGCCAAGGTGCCGCTGTTCACGGCTTCCGGCGCCGACAGCATCACGGCACTGCCGCACCAGGGCTACATCTTCCGCACGCAGCCGACGACGTTCCTGCAAGGCACCCGCGCCGCGCAGTTCGCGATGGAACTCGGCGCCAGGAGCGTCTTCTTCATGGGGCCGCAGACGCCGTTCGCGCAGTCCTACCTCGACACGATCGCGGCCACGATGAAGAAGGCAGGCGCCTCCGGCGACGGCCTGATCTACGAAGACAAGAAGGCCAGCTATCGCTCGGAGGTGGACCGCGCCTTGAAGAGCAGCCCCGACGCGATCGTGTTCGGCGGCTACGTGCCGGACACCGCGGTCGTGATGCGCGACTTGTTCCGCGCCGGCTACGAGAAGCGCCGCATCGGCTTCTCCTTCGGCGTGAATCCCAAGCTGCTGGAGGCCGCGCCGGCCGATCTGCTGGAAGGCGCGTATTCGCTGGTCGGCTCCGCGGCGGTGTCGTCGCAGACCTACAAGCGCCTCGTCGGCAAGCTGAAGGTCGAGTCCACCGACGCCTACACCTGCCAGGTCTACGACCACATCAACCTGGTCGCCCTGGCGCTGGCCGCCGGCGGCGCGGCCATGAATGGCCAGGTGATCCAGGCCCACGTGCGGGCGATCTCGCAGGACCCGTCGGGCCAGCCGGTCGACGCTGCCGTCGACGGCATCAAGCTGCTGGCGGCCGGCTCGAAGGTGAACTTCGACGGCGCGAGCGGCCCGCTCGAGTTCGCCGACAACGGCGACGTCAAGGGCGTCTTCTTCCGCTACGAACAGATCAGGGGCGGCAAGCTGGTCGTCACCAAGATCGCCTGACCCACTCCCCCACGAGAGCCATCCATGAACCTGAACAGACGCAAGCTCCTGGCCGCCGGTGGCGGTCTCGGCCTCGCCGCGCTGCCGGCCGCGCTCCTCGCGCAAGGCGCCGGCCTGATCAAGATCGGTGTCCTGATTCCGCTGACGGGTGGCACCAGCCAGTTCGGCGCCACGATGGGCAAGGCCGCGCAGCTGGCCGCCGAAGAGATCAACGCCGCGGGCGGCGTGAAAGGTCGCAGGATCGAGGTCGTCATCGAAGACGACCAGAGCAACCCCGAGGCCGCCGTGCGCGCCGCGAGGAAGCTGATCGACATCGACAAGGTGATCGCGATCTGCGGCACCTACGCATCGTCGGTGACCTCGGCCGTCGCGCCCCTGTGCTGGGAGAGCAAGACGATGCTGATGACGGCCTCCGGCGCCGACAGCATCACGGCACTGCCGCACCAGGGCTACATCGTGCGCAGTTCGCCCACCTCGTCGCTCCAGGGCACGCGGATCGCGGAGTTCGCACTGGAGCTCGGCGCGAAGAACGTGGCGTTCCTCGTCCCGCAGGCGCCTTTCTCGCAGCTCTACATCGACGTCATCACCGGCATCGTGGCCAAGGCCGGCGGCAAGGTCACCGGCATCATCTACGAGGACAAGAAGGCGAGCTACCGCACGGAAGTGGACCGCGCGCTGAAGGCGTCGCCGGACGCGATCCTGCTCGGCGGCTACGTGCCCGACTCCGCGGTGATCCTCAAGGACCTGTTCCGCGCCGGCTACGACAAGCCGCGCATCGGCCTGTCCTTCGGCATCAACCCGAAGACGCTCGAAGCGGTTCCCAACGAAGTGTCCGAAGGCGCGTATTCGCTGGTGCCGACCGCCTCCGTCAACTCCCAGGCGTACAAGCGGCTCGTGGCCCGGATGAAGGCGGAGGCGCTGGACGCCTACACCTGCCAGGTGTTCGACCACGTCAACCTCGTGGCGCTCGCGCTGGCCCGCGCCGGCGGCGATGCGGCCGGCACTGCCATCCGCGACAACGTCAAGTCGGTGAGCCACGACCCGCAAGGCAAGGTGGTGGACTCGGCCGTCGACGGCATGAAGCTGCTGGCCGCCGGAGGCCGCGTCAACTACGACGGCGCCAGCGGCCCGCTGGAGTTCGCCGAGAACGGCGACGTCAAGGGCGTGTTCTTCCGCTACGAGCAGATCAGGGCCGGGAAGATCGTCGTCACCAAGATCGCCTGAGGGCCTTCGCGCGGCTGCCCATCATGTTGACGGACTTGCTTCAACACCTGGTCAACGGCCTCATGGTCGGCGCGATCGTCGCGCTCCCCGCGCTGGGGCTGACGCTCATCTTCAGCGTGCTGGGGTTCATCAACTTCAGCGTCGCCGCGCAGATGACGGCCGGCGCCTATGCGGGCTGGCTCGTCAACACGCAGTTCGGCTTTTCGCTGGTTCCGTGCCTGCTCGCAGCCTTCGCGGCCGCGGGCGCGCTCGGCGTGCTGAGCGACCGGATCGCGCTGGCGCCGATGCGGCGCCGGCCTTCGGCGCATGCCGCGCTGATGGTCGCGGTGGTTTCGATCGCCCTCAACCTCGTGCTGGAGAACATGTTCCGGTTCTCGTTCGGCAGCGGCCTGAACTCGTACGAGTTCGCCGTGGCGCGCGACATCCAGATCGCGGGCATCCGCGTCGGCCCGCAGCAGGCGCGCAACTTCGCGCTGGCCGTCGCCATCACCGCCGCCATGGCGGCGTTCTTCTCGCTGACCCGCGTCGGCAAGGCCATGCGGGCCGTCGCCGACAACCCCGATCTCGCGCGCCTGAAAGGCATCAGCCCGCAGAAGCTGACCGGCATCGCGACTTTCATCGGCATGGGCCTGGCCGGGGTCGGCGGCGCCTTGCTCGGCATGGACACCAGCGTCGATCCCTCGACCGGCGCGCGCCTCATCCTGGTCATCTTCGCGGCCAGCGTCGTGGGCGGCCTCACCAGCCTGCCGGGCGCCGTGGTGGGCGGCATCCTGATGGGCGTGTTCGGGGAGATGGCGCTGATCTGGATTCCTCCCGTCTACCAGTCGGCGATGGCGTTCCTGACCATCCTGCTGGTCCTGCTGTTCCGCCCGACGGGCCTGTTCGCCGGCTTCGCGGGAGTGAAGCGATGATCAACTACCTGACCTTCATGCTCACCATCGCCGGCATCTACGCGATGCTGGGCCTCGGCCTCGTCACCCTCTGGGGGCAAGGCGGCATGGTGAACCTCGGCCTCGCCGGATTCTTCGCGGTCGGCGCTTATGCGTCGGCGCTGCTGACCAACGCCGGCGCGCCCATCGCGCTCGGCTGGCTCGCGGCGGCAGCCTTCGCGGGCCTGGTCGGCGCCGTGCTGACCTTCGTCACCCGCAGGATGAGCGGCGACTACCTGGCGATCGTCTCGCTCGGCTTCGCGGAAGTGATCCGCCTGGCCGCCACCAACGAGACGTGGCTGACCCGGGGCAGCGACGGCATTTCGGGCATCCGCGCGCCGTACAAGGCGGCGCTCGGCGACCTCTTCGGGGTCAGCTACCTCCTGCTGGTGTGGGCGACGATCGCGCTGGTGGCCTGGGGCCTGACGCGCCTGCTTCGTTCTCCATATGGCCGTGCGATGCGCGCCGTCCGCGACGACGAACAGGTCGCCGCGGTGGCCGGCAAGCCGACCGTGCCGCTCAAGCTGAAGACCTTCGGCCTCGGCGCGGGGATCAGCGGGCTCGCGGGCGCCGTCTATGCGCACCTCACCAGCTTCATCGCGCCGGACGGCTTCGTGCCGCTGCTGACGATCTACATCTTCCTGGCGGTCACGCTGGGCGGATATACCCGGGTGAAAGGGGCGATCGTCGGCGCCCTCCTGCTGGTGCTGCTGCTGGAGTCGACGCGGTTCCTCGGCGGCCTGATCCCCGGCCTCAACGCCGTGCAGGTGGCTTCGCTGCGCGAGATCGTGATCGCCGGCACGCTCATCGCCGTCATGCAGTGGCGCCCGCAAGGCCTGCTGACCGAGAAGAACGATCTCTGCGCCGGCAGGCCGCCGGCGCCGGCGCCGGCGCCGGACGGCAACGGCGCGCTCGCGGAGGCAAAGCCGTGACGGCCGTGCAAGGGGGCGACGACGCGCTCCGCATCCCCGGAACGGCGGCCGGGCCGGAGCCGTCGGCCCGCGACTGGGGCAGGCTCGAAGCGCTGCTCGCGCCCCACTATGCGGGCGGCCTGTTCACGATCCTGCAGGTGGACCGCTCGCGCGGCCTCGTCCGCCGCGCGCGATCCAGCAATCCCGGCGCCTACCCGCCCGGCGGCACCAAGCGGCTGCTGGGGACGCCATGGGCACTGCAGGTCATCGACGAAGGCAAGTGCTTCATGGCAGCCACGCGCGCCCAGATGGAAGCTGCCTTCGCGGACCATGCGGTCTTGTCCAGCATCGGCTGCACCACCGCGCTGAACCTGCCGCTGCGGCAAGGCAGCGACGTCGCCTGGACCGTCAACCTGCTGCGCGGCGGGGCGGTGTACACGCAGGCCGAAAGCCGCCTCGTCAGGGCGGGCATCGAGGATTGGATCGGAGGACTCTTCCATGGCTGATACCCGCACGGCGGCCACGCTCGCCGCCGGGGACGAGATCACGTCCGTGTTCAACCGGTCGCGCGGCGAACAGCGGCCATCGCTGACGCGCGATCGCGGCCGGGGCCCCTTCAAGCGGCTGGTGCTGCGCGGCGCCACCGTCATCGACGGCACCGGCGCGCCGCCTCAGGGTCCTTTCGACATCGTCATCGAGGGCGGGACGATCACCGAGATGCGGCTCGTCGGCGCGCCCCAGGTCCCGATCGACCCGTCGCGCCGGCCGGCCGCGGGCGACCACGAAATCGATTGCGAAGGCAGCTTCGTCACGCCGGGCTTCGTGGACTCGCATGCCCACATCGGCTCGCCGTTCGTGGCCGACGTGGGAGACATCCCGCCGGCTGACTATGTCTACAAGCTGTGGCTCGCCCACGGCGTGACGACGGTCCGGGAGATGGGCTGCTTCAACGGCCTGACCTGGACCCTCGACCAGAAGCAGCGCGCCCAGCGCGGCGAGATCGCGGCGCCGCAGATCCTGGCCTACGCCTATCTCCCGGTCGTCAACGACTGGGTCAAGACGCTGCACACGCCCGCCCAGGCGCGCGAATGGCTGGTCAAGGTCAAGGAACGGGGCGCGGACGGCGTGAAGTTCTTCGGCGCGCCACCGCAGATCATGCGCGAGGCGCTTGCCGCCTGCCGCGACCTCGGGCTGCGCACGGGCTGCCATCACGCGCAGACCTCGGTGGCCCGCATGAACGCGCTCACCACCGCCCAGTGGGGCCTGACCAGCGCGGAGCACTTCTATGGCCTGCAGGAAGCGCTCTACGACAGCCGTGCGATCCAGCACTACCCGCCCGGCTACCAGTACGGCGACGAGTACCTGCGCTTCTCGACGGCGGGACAGGGCTTCTCGCAGGCGGCCGCGCCCGGAAGCGCGAAGTGGCGCGAGACGATGGACCGCTTCCTCGATCTCGGCTTCACCTTCGTGCCGACGTTCAACGTCTACGACGCGAACCGCGACCTCATGCGGGCCCGCCGCGCGGACTGGACCGACGAATACATGTGGAAGGGATACCGGGACCTGTTCACGCCGTACCGGGGCGGTCACGGGTCCTACTTCTACCGCTGGTCCACGACCAACGAGCTCGAGTGGAAGCAGAACTACCGCGTGTGGATGCAGTTCATCAACGAATACAAGAATCGCGGCGGCCGCGTCTGCGCCGGCAGCGATTCGGGCTTCATCTACAGCCTGTTCGGGTTCGGTTTCGTCCGCGAGCTGGAGATGCTGCAGGAGGCGGGCTTCAACCCGCTCGAAGTCCTGCGCGCCGCCACCCTGGAAGGCGCTGCGCTGCTCGGCGTCGACGGGGATCGCGGAACGATCGAGGTCGGCAAGCGCGGCGACTTCCTCGTGCACGACGCCGACCCGCTGTCCGACTTGAAGCTGCTCTACGGGACGGGCGCGATGCGCCTGAACGACGAGACGCAGCGCATCGAATGGCGGCGCGGACTGCGCGTCACCATCGTCGGCGGCGTCTGCCATGACGTCGGCGAACTGCTGGACGACGTGCGCGGCATGGTTGCGCGCAGCCATGCCGAAGTGGCGGCCCATGGGGCCCGTTGACGGCTTCGAGATCGTGCTGTTGACCGGGTTTCTCGGCAGCGGCAAGACGACCTTGCTGAAGCACTTCCTGGCGGACCAGGCGGCAGCGGACCTGGGCGTCGTGGTCAACGAGATCGGCGAAGTCGACGTCGACGGCGCCGTCCTTGCGCCGTCGGCCGGGAAAGTGCCGCTGGCCCTGCTGTCCAACGGGTGCATCTGCTGCGCCGCCGATGGCGATCTGGCGGGCACCGTGGCCATGCTCCAGGAGGAACGGGCGCGGCGCGGCCTGCGGCCCTTGAGGCGCGTGATCGTCGAAACCAGCGGCGCGGCCCGGCCCGGTCCGGTGCTGCGCGGCTTGCGGCTGCTGGGCGACCGGGCGAAGACCGCTTGCGTGAGCACCTTCGACGCCCGCGACTGGCGGCGCGCGCTGCGGACGCCGGAAGGCCGCTCGCAGCTCGGCGGGGCGAGCCGGATCGTCGTCACGAAACTCGATGGCCTGGCGGACGGCGACCGCCGGGCCGCGGAAGCCGCAGCGCGCGCGGCCAATCCGCTGGCGCAAGTGATCGTTGCCGACGATGCGCCGCAGCGTGCCCGCGGCGCCTTCAGCGCGCCGGCGGGCCCACCGACAACCGTTGCCTTGCCGGCCGACCTCTCCGGCCCCGCGCCGCCGCCGATGACCACCGGCGTCGTGCGCTTCCCGCAAGCGCTCCGCTACGATGAGCTGATGGAATGGCTGGACAACGCCGCCGGCTTGCTCGGCGAGCGCCTGTACCGCACGAAAGGCTTCGTGCGGGTCCGCGGCGCGCCGGACCGCCTGCTCGTGCAGGGCGTCGGGACCACCTTCGCGCAGCCCGTGCGCTTCCCCGCGCCGGGACGTGAATCCTTCATCGTCCTGATCGGCGAGCAGCTCGAACGGGCCGAGCTGGAGGCCGTGGAGCCGCTCGTCCGCCGTGACATCGCCGTCGGCAGGCGCACGTCCGCGCTGGGGCGCGCGCTGCGCGAGACGCTCGCGTGAACCGGGCGGACGGCGCCGGCGGGCCAGTGGGTGACGTGAACGCGTCCGTCGCGCGCTGGCGGCCCATTCCGCTGCTTTGCGCCGTCGCGGCGGTGGCCATCTGGTCATCGCTAGCCGCGTTGAGCGTGTCCTTGAGGGACATTCCCGCGCTGCAGCTGACGGGGATCGCGCTGGTGATCGGCGGGTCCTTGTCGCTGCCCTGGTGGCGGCAATGGCAGTTCGATCCGCGCAAGCTGGCGCTCGGGTGCTATGGGCTGTTCCTGTACCACCTGCTGTTCATCACCGCACTGCGGCATGCTCCCGCCGTGCAGGCCAACCTGGTCCACTACCTGTGGCCGACGCTGATCGTCGTCCTCTCACCGCTGTTCGTGCCGGGCGTGCGGCTGCGCAAGCCGCATCTCGTTGCCGCGGGCATCGGCCTGGCAGGCGCCGCGACCGCCATCCTGGGCGGGGGCGGATCGTCCGGCGGATGGCATGGCGGGTATTCGCTGGCGCTGGCCGCGGCGCTGGTCTGGTCCACGTATTCGCTGCTGCTGCGGCGGTCGCAAGGCATCAATGCCCCGACGACCGGCCTGTGCTGCCTGCTGTCGGGTGCGCTGGCGCTGCTCGTGAACGCGGGCATGGGCGGTTCCGCGGTCGCTCCATCGGCCACCGAATGGGCGGCGATCGTCGCGCTGGGGGTCGGGCCCATGGGCGGGGCGTTCTATCTCTGGAGCGAAGCGCTGCGCCATGGGGATCCCCGCGTCATCGGCGTGCTGGCGAACGCCACGCCGGTGCTGTCGACGGTCGTCCTGACCGCAAGCGCGGGCCTCGCCTTCGCCCCCTTCATGGCCGTTGCCCTCGTGTTGACGATGGCGGCCAGCCTGGTGGCGGCGCGGCTGAGGTGAATGGCATCGGCGCTGCCGGCGTCTGCGCCTGAAATGAAACGTCCGTCTTCAAGCCGACGCCGCGGTGACCTGATAACCGATCTGCTGAAGCCTGCGGATGAGGCGGTTGGCGGTTTTGGTGGCGTCGGCACGGTCGAAATGGGCAGCGCCGAGGTCGTGCCACTCAGTGCCGTTGCGAAGCATGTGCCAGGCGGCAGTAAGCATCGAGGCGGCCACGCCGATGATGGCCTTCTTGGCGCCACGACGTGCGCGCAGGCGGTGGAACTGCGCCTGCAGGTAGCCGCCCTTGACCTTCACGGCGGCCCAGGCGGCTTGCACGAGTGTGGTCTTGAGCCACTTGCCGCCGCGGCGCAGCCGCGTGCTGCGGCGCTTGCCGGCGCTCTGGTCGTTGCGCGGGCACAGGCAGGCCCACGACAGCAGATGCCCGGGTGTGGCGAAGCGCGACATGTCGATGCCGATCTCGGCGACGATGATGTGGGCGCTGACGCTGCTCAGGCCGGGCATGGTGCTCAGCAGCTTGGCGGCTTGTCGAAAAGGTTCGAGCCCGAGACCCACCTCCTGCTCGATGTACGCGATGGCCGTGTCCAGCGTCTGGATGTGTTCAAGGTGGAGCTTGAGCATGAAGCGGTGGTGGGCGGTGATGCGCCCGCGCAGCGCTTCGAGCAACTCGGCGCGCGTTGCCTTGACGCGTGCGATATGAGTGAGCAAGGCCTGTGGGTCGGACTCGCCGTCGATGATGGCCTTGAGCACCGCGCGACCGCTCTTGCCCAGCACGTCGCTGATCACGCTGCTGAGCTTGAGGTTGGCGTCTTCGAGGATCTCCTCGATGCGCTGGGCGTGCGAGCCGCCTTCGCGCACGAACTGCTTGCGGGTTCGAGTCAGGGTGCGCAGTTCCTGCACCGCCGTGGGCGGCACGAAGCTGGCGCGGATCAGGCCGTGAGCCAGCAGATCGGCCAGCCACATCGCGTCGTTGACGTCGGTCTTGCGCCCGGGCACGTTCTTGACGTGCGCGGCGTTGGCCCAGCCTACAGCCGGCTGCTGATCCAGAAGACCGATTTGCCGCTGACCGACGTGCTGGCGCTGAACCGGGTGTAGAAGAAGCTGCCGATTCCCGATGAGGCCGTCGCACACCTGCGGCACGGCGGGCTGATCGAGGGGCGCAAGCCGAACTTCCATGTTTCGGCGGCGGTGGCCGCGGCTGCGGACGGCAAGGTCGAGTACATCCGTACCCGAGCCCAGGACGACGAGTTCTACGCCAAGCTGTTGACGGACTACCTGGCGAAGTTCGGCCAGGTCCGACCGCGCCGAGATCAACAAGCTGCTGCTGCCGAAGCTGAGCGAGGCGCTCTCGGCCGAGCAGAAGGGCAACAAGGTTGCCAATCTGCTGACCAACTTGCGCCGCGCCGGCCGCATTCGCAACACCGGCACGCGCGCCCAGCCGGTGTGGAAGCTTGCAGAATGAATGCAGAGAAGAAAATTTGAAGAACCTTGTTAAATCAATGGTTTACGCCTTTCTGCAGGGGTCTTCCGCAGATGGCTTGCAGAAAGAAAACGGGCGGGCTGGTCGGATGCGGCGACCTCGGCTTTGCCTCCGGAGTGCGGGAACATCGAGGCCGCGGACACGGCTTACACCTTCTCCAGCGCCGCCAGCGTCCCTTCTTCGACGGCCTGGAAGAACTTGCGCGGCCCCAGCACGTCGCCCACGTAATGCACGGGCACGCCCGCTTCCAGCAGCGGCAGCGCTTCGTCCTTGCGCGACTCGTAGCCCATGCAGAAGACCACCGAGTCGACGTCCTCCAGCCAGCGCAGCGACCCGTCCTGCGGCGCGATCTCGACGCGGCCGGGCTCGACGCGGGCGACGCCGGTGTGCGTCAGCACCTCGATGCCCAGCGCAGCGATGCGATCCAGAAAGTAGACCCGATCCGCGTGCACGGCCTTCTTCAGCAGCTCCGAGCGCGCGATCAGCGTGACCTTGCAGCCATGCTCGGCCAGGTGGTCGGCCACCTCGATGCCGACCAGTCCGCCGCCGACGACGACGCAGCGGCCGCCCGGGTCCTTTACGCCGGCCAGCACTTCCCAGCCCGTCATCACGTGCGGCAGCTCGGCGCCCGGCACGCGGGGCTGCAGCGGCTTGGCGCCGGTCGCGACGAAGATCGCGTCGGCGCCCAGGCGCCGCGCGTCCGCCGCCGTGAAGGCGCTGCCCAGGTGGACGGTCACCTTCAGGCGATCCAGCCGCCGCTTGAAGTAGTCCAGCAGCGTGCCGATCTCCTCGCGGTTGGGCGGCATGCACGCCAGGTTGAGCTGGCCGCCGATACGCGCATCGCGCTCGAACAAATGGACCTCGTGGCCGCGCGACGCCGCGGTGACGGCCGCCGCCAGCCCCGCCGCCCCGCTGCCGACCACGCACACCGTCTTGCGCGCGGGCCGCGCCTGCAGCAGCGGCTTGAGCTTCAGCTCGCGCCCCACCATCGGGTTGACGGTGCAGGCCATGCCTTCGTGGCGGTGTGCGATGGTGATGCACTCGTTGCAGGCGATGCACGGCACGATGGCGTCCACCGCGCCCGCCCGGGCCTTGTTGGGCAGCGCCGGGTCCGCCAGCAGCGCGCGGCTCATGCAGACGAAGTCGGCCTGGCCCTGCGCCAGCAGCGCTTCGGCCAGCTCGGGCGTCTTGATGCGGCCCACCGTCATCACCGGGATGCGCAGGCGCTTGCGGATCGCCGCGGTCTCGGCGCCGAAGCAGTTGCGGCCGACCGACATGCCCGGAATCACCATGTAGGGCCGCGACGAATGCACGCCGCCGGAGACGCTGATCGAATCGGCGCCCGCCGCCTCCAGCAGCACGGCGATCTCGGCCGCCTCGTCGGCCTCCAGCCCGCCGGGGAAGTGGTCGCGGCCGTTCATGCGCACGATCACCGGGTAGTCGTCGCCCAGCGCGCGCTTGATGCCTTGCACGATCTCGATGCAGAAGCGTGCGCGCCCGGCGACGTCGCCGCCGTAGCGGTCGGTCCGGCGGTTGGCGTGCGGCGAGAAGAACTCGCTGATCAGGTAGCCGTGCGCGCCGTGCAGTTCGATGGCGTCGAAGCCGGCCTCGCGCGCCCGCACGGCGGCCTCGACGAAGCGCCGCACGATGCGCTCGATCTCGGGCATCGTCAGCGCCTTCGGCACCACCGCCTCGCCCACGCCGATGTAGTCGGCGGCCAGCGCCGACGGCGCCAGCGGCACCGATCCGGAGATCGCCGGCGTCGCCTCGCGCCCGCCGTGGTTGAGCTGCAGCGCGACCTTCGCGCCGGCGCGGTGCACCGCGTCCACCAGCTTGCGCAGGCCGGGGATGAAGCGGTCCTCGTGCAGCATCGCGTTCTGGTACAGGCGCTTGCCTTCCTGCTCGATGTAGGTGGCCTCGACGACCACCAGGCCCACGCCGCCGCGCGCGCGCTCGGCGTAGAACTCGACCGCCTCGTCGCCGAGGAAGCCCTCGCGGTCGGCCAGCTCCGAGCTGGTGGCGGCGAACACCAGCCGGTTGGGCAGCTCCAGCGATCCGCAGCGGGCGGGGCTGAACAGGCGCGGAAAAGGTGCGGACATGCTGACGCCTCGGCTATGCATCGGTGATCACTCCAGGAACTCCTGCTCGAACGGATACTTGTCCAGCGGCACGGCGCCGTCGCGCGTGACGAGCACCTGGCGCTCGAGCTTGACGCCTTCGCTGCCGCCCACCTTGCCGATGTAGCTCTCGATGCACAGCACCATGTTCTCCTCGATCTCGCCGTCGAAGCCGCGGCCCTGCCAGTCGCTGGCGTGGTAGATGGTGGGGAACTCGTCGTACATGCCGATGCCGTGCGCCACCAGCGGGTAGCGGTTGGGCGCCACGTCGGCGGGCTGCTTCCACGCCGCGTCGGCGAAGTCGCGGAAGCTCATGCCGGCCTTCAGCAGCGACAGGTTGTGCGTGATCTCCTCCAGCGCCATGCGGTAGAGATCCTTCTGCGCCGCGGTGGGCTTGCCGGGCCCGCAGTGCCAGGTGCGCGAGACGTCGGCGCAGTAGCCGTACGGGCCCACCATGTCGCAGTCGAAGGCGACCAGCTCGCCGGGCCGGATCACGCGGTCGCTGCACTCCTGACCCCAGGGGTTGGTGCGGTCGCCCGAGGACAGCAGCCGCGCCAGGATCCACTCGCCGCCCATCGCGATGTTGGACTGGTGCAGCAGCGACCAGAGCTGGTTCTCGGTGATGCCGGGCCGCAGCGCCTCGCGCATGTTGGCCATCCCGGTCTCGGCGGCCGCGATCGAGAAGTTCATGCACGCGATCTCCTCGGCGCATTTCACCGAACGCGCGCGCTCGGCGATCTCCTGCCCGGCCCGCAGCTCGATGCCTTGCTCGCGCAGACTCAGGCTCAGGTCGAGGTCGGCCTTGTCAATCGCCAGTGGCCCGCCCTGCCCGTGCTGCCGCACCAGCGTGGCGACGTCGCGCGCATACGCCTGCGCGTTCAGCGTGGAGCGCGGCCCGCCGAAGAACGCGCTGATGGGCTCGTAGGCGCGGACCTCGTCGATCGTTCCCAGCGCCTCCGCCAGGTGGGCATGGGCCGGCCAGTCGAACAGGATCACGGGCCCTTCGACCGGGACGAACAGCGAGCGGCCCACGATGTGCAGGTTGAACAGGCTGTTGCCGCGCCGCCCGCTCGCATAGCGCACGTTGATCGGGTCGAACAGCAGCGCCGCGCCGCAGCCGGCCAGCCGCAGTTGCCGGCGCATGCGGGCCAGGCGGTAGGCGCGCATCGCGCCCACGTCGACGCGGCGCTCGCTGTCGGACAGCGTCACCACCGGGGTTGTCGTCATGGCTTGCAAGGCTGGCATGTCGGGCTCACTTGGCGGCTGCCGTCTCGGGCAGCCACAGCGACAGTTGCGGGAAGGCCACCACGATCAGCAGCACGACGATGGTGACGGCGAAGAAGGGCAGCACGCCCAGGAACACGTCCTTGATCGGTGGCTCCTGCCCCTTGGGCGCGATCTGCTTGCGCAGGTTCTGCAGCACGAAGAGGTTCACGCCCACCGGCGGCGAGATGATGGACGCGCACACCAGGATCACGACCACCACGCCGAACCACACCAGATCCACGCCCAGGCTCTTGAGCATGGGCAGGAAGACCGGGATGGTCATGATGACCATCGAGATCTCCTCCATGAAGGTGCCCAGCACCAGGTAGAAGGCGCAGATCGCCAGCACGATGGTCACCGGACCCAGGCCGAGCCCGGTGACCCACTGCGTCAGCGCCGCCGGCACGCCCAGCAGCGCCAGCACGAACTGCAGGACGAACGCGCCCAGCAGGATGAACATGATCATCGCCGTCGTGCCCGCGGTGGCCAGGAAGGTCTCGCGCAGCATCGCGCGGCTGATCTTGCGGTTCATCCAGGCCAGCGCGAAGGCCGCCGTCACGCCGAAGGCCGCCGCCTCGCTGGCCGTTGCGATACCCAGGTAGATGGTGCCCAGCACGATGAGCATGATCACCGTGATCGGCACCAGCGCGACCAGGCTGGCGGCCTTCTCGCGCCAGCCGGCGCGCGGCAGGCGCACCGCGGCCTGCGGCTTGAGCTTGGCGTCGACGAAGATCAGCGCCATGTAGGCCACGGTCATCAGCAGGCCCGGCAGCATCGCGGCCAGGTACAGCTTGCCGACCGACTGCTCGGTCATGATGCCGTAGACGATGAAGGTGATGCTGGGCGGGATCAGGATGCCCAGCGTTCCCGCCGCCGCCAGCGACCCCAGCGCCATGCGCTCGGGGTAGTGGTACTTCTTCATGAACGGCAGCGAGACGCGCCCCACCGTCGCCGCCGTGGCCGCGCTGGATCCCGACACGCAGGAGAACAGCGCGCAGGCCGCGACGTTGGTGTGCAGCAGGCCGCCGGGCAGCGGGCCGAACCACTTGGACAGCGCGTTGTACATGCCCGACGAGGTGCCGCTGCGCAGCAGCAGCTCGCCCATCAGGATGAACAGCGGCAGCGCGACGAAGGTCACCGCGGTGACGGTGTTCCACGGGATGTAGCCGTAGGCGCCGACGATGGACTTGTCGCTGAACGCCGCGGCCAGCGCGAGCGCGCCCAGCCCCATCGACACCGCGACGTACAGGCCGATGCCGAACAGCAGCATCAGGATCGCGAAGAAGGCAGCTGCGGTCATGCTCAGATCCCCTGCAGCTGCGAGTCGTCGGCCGGCTGCTCGCTGATCGCGTCCAGCGGCAGGAACGGCGCCATCAGCAGCATGGCCAGCGCCTGCAGCGCCAGCAGCGTGAAGCCGGCGGACACGATGGCCTGCGGCAGCGCCAGCGGCAGCTGCAGCACCATGCTGCGCGACTCCAGCTCGTCGGATTCCAGCGCCAGCATCCAGCCGCCGTAGGCCAGCAGCGCCGCGAAGCCGCCGAGCGCCGCGACGCCGAGGTAGTCCACCACGCGGCGCAGCGGCGCCGGCAGCCACGGCAGCAGCACGTCGATGCGGATGTGCCGGCCGCTGGCCAGCGTGAACGCCAGCGCCCAGGTGGCGCTGAAGGCCATCGCGTACGACGCGATCTCGTCGGTGGCGCCCGAGAACGGCCCGCCGAAGCGCCGGCCCAGCACGTCCAGCGTCATGAACAAGCCCAGCGCCAGCACCAGCAGGCCGCTGGCGTAGGCGGTGGCCGTCGTCACGCGATGGGTCAGGGCCAGCGTCTTCGCGGCAAGCGCCTGCAGGCGGCCCGAAAGCGCACTGGCGCCGGAGCCGGCTGCCGGCTTCAAGAGGGCCTCCGGGTTCATTTGACGGCGAAGCCGACGAGCGGCGCGAGGTGCTCGTTGAACGCCTTGGCGGCCTCTTCCTTCTCGCGCACGCGCTTGAGCCAGTCGGGCACGATCACGTTCTGCACCACGGCCTGGATCGGCGCGTTGTACTCGGCCTTCATCGGGATCCACTCGACGCCGACGCCCTGGTTGCGCTTGATCTCGCGCTCGGTCAGCTCGCGCCCGAGGCCCCAGCTGCGCTCGGTGTACTCCTTGCCCAGTTGCGCCAGCATGTCCTGCAGGTCCTTGGGCAGGGCCTCCCAGCTCTTCTTGCTGACGAAGATCAGCCCCGGCTGGTGGCCGAAGCGCAGGTCGATCAGGTACTTCGCCACTTCATGCAGCTTGGCGGAGATGCCGTAGGCCGGCGCGGTCTGCACGCAGTCGAGCACCTTGCGCTCCATCGCCGAATAGACCTCGGCGAACTCCATCGAGACCGGCTCGGCGCCGAGCGACTTCCAGAACAGGCCCGCGGCGGGGCTGAACACGCGCACCTTCATCCCCTTGGCGTCCTCAAGCCGGCGGATCGGCCGCGTGCAATACACGGCGTTCCAGTCGTAGGGATGCGAGCCGAGGTACTTGCCGCCGATGCGGGCCTCGTTGCGGCGGTAAACCTCCTCCCAGGCCTTCTGGCTCTTCTGCGACGAGTTCCAGTCGGCCTGCAGCCCCGTCAAGCTGGGGCCTTCGACCATCGGGATGTCGCCCGCCACGTAGCCGGCGACGACCTCGCCGACGTCGACCAGGCCGCCGCGCATCACGCGCACCAGCTCGAAGCCGGTCAGGCCCAGCTCGGGCAGGCTCACCATCTCCAGCTGGATGCGGCCGCCCGAGCGGCGCGTCATCTCGTCGGCCAGCCATTTCTGCCAGACCCAGATCTCGATCGCGCGGTTGTTGCTCACCATCTTCCAGCGCAGCGGGTTCTGCGCGGTCTGCGCCTGCGCCGGCGTCAGGCCCGCCGCCAGCGCGAAAGCCAGCACCAGGGCCAGCGCGCCGGCGAACCCGAGGCGCCGGACGATGCGGTCGATGAAATCGGTCATGCGTGTCTCCTGTCGGTGTGTTGAATCGCGGTCATTGCGGATGGACGGCCGATCCGGCCGGCGAGGCGTCGAGCGCCTGCGGTGCCGGGTCCTCGGCCGGCGGCGGCGCGGTCTGCAGGCCGCGCGCGTTGCGGATGTGGCGCCGCATCGCCAGCTCGGCGGCGTCGGCGTCGCGAGCGCGCAGCGCGGCGACGATGGCCTTGTGCTCGTCCAGCGCGTTCTTCGCGCGGCCGCGGCGCGTGCTGGACTGGATGCGGTGCACGCGCAGCTGGTAATACACCTCGGACAGCAGCACCTGCTCCAGCTTGGCGCAGCGGCCCGCGCGCGCGACCGCGAAGTGGAAGTCCTCGTCCTCGTGGCCCTGCACGTAGGCGCGGCCCGTCTGCACGTCCGGCCGCTGCGCGTGGCGCTCCAGCAGCTCGGCGAGGTGCTCGATCTCCTCCGCGGTGGCGAACTGCGCGGCCAGCCGCGCCGCCATGCCTTCGAGCGCCTCGCGCACAAGGTAGAGCTGCTCCACGACCGACGGGCTGAACTCGATCACGCGCATGCCGATGCGCGGCGTGTGCGTCACCAGCTTGCCTTCCAGCGCGCGCAGCGCTTCGCGCAGCGGGCTGCGGCTGATGCCGAGCTGGCGCGCCAGCTCGACCTCCGACAGCCGCTCGCCGGGCTTGAACTGCCCGGATGTGATCGCGTCGACGAGCTTCTGCGTGCTCTCGCTGACGAGCGAGCGGCCCTGGACCGGTGGCAGCGGCACGGCGTGGCTCCCGATCAGCGCGCCGCAGCCTGCAGCACGTCGTCCCAGGTGTGCCGTTCCAGCTCGAGCACGGTGCGGACGAGGATCTCCTGCCGTTCGCGCGGCAGCGTACGCCGCGTCAGCCGGCGGAACTTGTCGGCGATCTCGCCGTCGCTCAGCGGCTTGCGCGGATCGCCTTTCGGGTACGGCGTCGTCAGCTCCAGCCGGCGGCCGTCGGTGGTGGTGATGACCACGCGCACCGGCCGCTGGGCCGGAAAGCCGCCGTCGAGCGCCGGGTCGTGCACGCATTGCAGCCGCGCGAGCATCGCCTTCACCTCGGCGCTTTCCCAGCGCGGCGTCTCCAGCTGGTCCAGCGTGTACTCGCCGTCGACCAGCGCCACCGCCACGCAGTACGGCAGGCTGTGGTCGGCGGTCTCGCGCACGTCGATGTCGTAGCGCGACTTGCCGCCGCCGCCTTCGACCATCTCCTCGTGCAGCCATTTGTAGCAGTGCACGGTGACGCCGGCGATGCGCTCGGCGGTCAATTCGTGCAGGGCGCGCAGCTCCAGCGCGGCGTCGATCGCGTTGTGGATGATGTAGGCCGCCGGGTACTGCTTCAGGCAGGTCTTGGCGATGCGCCAGGCGCCCATCGGCTGCGTCACCCGCTCCCAGTCGGTGTCACCCAGCATCAGGCTGGCCCAGCCGCGCGCGCCTTCGAAGATCTCCTCCGGGCCGGTGATGCCCTTCTGCGCGAGATAGGCCGCCTCGACGCCATGCGCGACCAGCCGGCCCGAGGTCACCGACTTCATCGTCGAGATGTGGCCCACGCGGGTCTGGCCCAGCGCCGCGTTGCAGCCCGCGATCGCCAGCGCGTTGGCCATCCGCGCCTCGTCCAGTTGCAGCAGCACGCCGGCGCCGGCGGCGCTGGCGATGGGCAGGAAGTTGGTCAGGTCCCAGCCGCGCCGCTTGTACCAGGCACCGTCCGACGCCTCGGTCAGCCGCATGTGCACTTCCACCGCGATCAGGATCGCGCGCAGCAGTTCCGGCGTGCCGGCGCCCACGGCCTGCGCCACCGCGATGCAGGCGCCGATGTTGTCGCTAGGATGCGCCGGCGAATCGCCGGACCAGTAGGTGTCGTTGAGGTCCAGCTCGCGGATCATCGTCGCGGCAACGATGGTCGCGCCGAACGCGGAGCTGCGCTCCTGGGTACCCAGCAGCGTCACGTCGGCGCGCCCGGCGACCTCGGCGGCCCAGGCGCGCACGCCAGCCACCACGTGCGAATCCACCGCACCCAGCGCGCAGGCCAGCGAATCCAGCAGCAGCCGCTTGGCCTCGTGCAGATGCTGCGGCGCCACGGGCGCGCGGCCGGCTTCGACCACGGCCTTAGCAAGCCGGGTGGCGACGGTCGACATTTCTCTTGATTTCATGTTCAGGCCAGGCCCATCTCGTGTCGCAACGTGTGGAGGACATCGTCGGGCTCGCGCGTGCCGCGCGTGAAGACCGGCTTCATCGTCTTGTCGGCATCGAAATGCATCGACGCCTCGAACGCCGTGGTGCGCTTCTGGATCCGCCACGCACCGTCGCGATGCTTGAACAGGTCGACATAGCGCGCCGACATCAGCATCGAGTCGCCCGGACCCTCGGCGATGGCGCTGCGGTGCACCTGGTCTTCGGGATCATGCCCAAGCCAGACGAAAAGGTAGCTCTCGACGACGGCGGTGGTCTCGTCGACGAACTCGATCACGATATTGGACACCTGATGCGAGGCCTTGGGGATCATCGCGTGCCGCGGCTCCATGGTCCGCACGAGTCCCGGGATGTCGCCCTTCCAAAGGCCGTGGTCATCCCAGCCGTCGGGATGGAACGCGCTGGCCGCGAGGGTCCAGTCGCGCCGATCGACGCCGCGCGTCCAGGCGTGAATGCGGTCCTGGATCTCGGCGCGCGCGGCCAGGTTCTCCAGGCTGTAGTTGCGGGTAACGCTCATGGTGCAGGAGTCTCCTCGGTTCAAGTGCGAGCCACCACGCTCAGGCGTAGCGCTTCTCCAGCTCGCTGTACCTCTGCGCATCCAGCACCTGCTGGCGCGCCGCGAAGGTCATCAGCCGCGACTGCACGCGCTCGACCGAGCCGGTCTCGCGCAGGTGCGCCAGCACCTCCTGCATCGCCAGCAGCGAGGCCTGCAGCGCCGCGTTGGCGTACAGCACCACCGCGTAGCCCGCCTGCGCCAGCTCTTCGCGCGACACCAGCGGCGTCTTGCCGCCGACGACCAGGTTGCACAAGTGGATGCCCGGCACGCGGCGCGGGATCGACAGCAGCTCTTCGCGGTCGAGCGGCGCTTCGATGAACAGGAAGTCCGCGCCCGCCTCCTGGTAGGCGCGCGCACGGTCCAGCGCCGCCTCGAAGCCTTCGACCGCGCGCGCGTCGGTGCGCGCGAGGATCATCAGGTCGGGATCGGTGCGCGCGTCCAGCGCCGCCTTCAGCTTGGACACCATCTCCCGGCACGGCACGACGTCCTTGCCGTCGAAGTGGCCGCAGCGCTTGGGATAGGTCTGGTCCTCCAGCATGATCGCGTTCGCGCCGGCGCGCTCCAGCAGCTTCACGGTGCGGCGCGTGTTGATCGCGTTGCCGAAGCCGGTGTCGGCGTCCACCAGCAGCGGCAGGTTCACCGCGTCGCGGATCGCCGTCACGTGGCCCGCCAGCTCGGTGACCGACAGCAGCCCGATGTCGGGCACGCCGAGGTAGCTGTTGGCCACGCCGGCGCCGCTGACCATCAGCATCTCGTGGCCGGTGGCCTCGATCACGCGCGCGGCCAGCGCATTGCCGGCGCCCGGCATCACGTGGCCCGCGCCGGCCACCAGCTTGCGGCGCAGCTGCTTGTTGAGCGACTCGCTCATGCGCCCGGCGCTCAGGTGCGCACCGCGAACGGGTCTTGCTGCGCGGCCGAGTAGTTGATCATCACGTTGCGCGTGCTCAGGAACTCCAGCAGCCCGGCCTCGCCGCGCTCGCGCCCGTAGCCGCTTTGCTTGAAGCCGCCCACCGGCGCCTGCGCCGCCACCGAGCGGTAGGTGTTGACCCAGACGATGCCGGCCTTCACCGCCTTGCTGACGCGCATCGCGCGCGCCACGTCGCGCGTCCAGATGCCCGCCGCCAGGCCGAAGGCGGTGTCGTTGCCGATCGCGATCGCCTCGTCCTCGCTGTCGAACGAGATGATGGACAGCACCGGCCCGAAGATCTCCTCCTGCGCGATGCGCATACCGGGCTTCACGTCGGTGAAGATGGTCGGCTCGACGAAGAAGCCGCCGTCCAGGTCCTTGCCGCTGGCCCGGCGGCCGCCGGTCACCAGCGTGGCGCCTTCGCTTTGGGCGGAGGCGATGAAGTCGAGGATGCGGTCGAACTGCGGCCGGTTGGCCGTGGTGCCCATCTCGGTATCCTTCAGCAGCGGGTTGCCCAGCCTGATGCCGCGCGCGCGGGTGGCGAGCTTGTCGACCATGCGCTCGTACAGCGGCCGCTGCACCAGCAGCCGGCTGCCGGCGATGCAGGTCTGCCCCGCCGCGGCGAAGATGCCGGCCAGCGCGCCGGTGGCGGCCTGCTCGAAGTCGGCGTCGTCGAACACGATGTTGGGCGACTTGCCGCCCAGTTCCAGCGACACCGGCACCAGGTTGCGCGCCGCCGCGGCGGCGATGGCGCGGCCGCCCACGGGGCTGCCAGTGAAGCTGACCTTGTTGAGGTCGGGGTTCTCGACCAGCGCCTGCCCGACGCGGTGGTCGCCCGTCACCACGTTGACGACGCCCGGCGGGAAGCCCGCCTCCTCGACCAGCCGGCACAGCTCCAGCGTCGTGGCCGAGGCATGCTCGGACGGCTTGATGACCACGCAGTTGCCGGCCGCCAGCGCCGCGGGCAGCTTGTTCATCAGCAGCGTGATCGGCGAGTTCCACGCGGTGATCAGCGCCACCACGCCCAGCGGCTCGCGCAGCGTGTAGTCGAAGATCTCCGGCTGGTCCAGCGGGATCACCGAGCCGTAGATCTTGTCCGCGTAGCCGGCGAAGAAACGGATTACCCGAGCGGCAAAATTCATCTGCGAGAAGGTCTCACGGATGATCTTGCCGTTGTCGGTGGTCTCCAGCGTGGACATGCGCTCGGCGTTGCCCTCCAGCAGCTGCGCCAGGCGCAGCAGCAGGCTGGCGCGCTGCAGGCCGTTGGTCCTGGACCAGGCGCCGTTGAAGGCCTTGCGAGCGGCGGCCACGGCGCGCGCCACGTCGTCCGCCGTGCAGTCGGGGATGCGAGCCCAGGCCTGCTGGTTGTACGGGTTGATGGCCGGGAAGGTGGCGCCGTCGCCGGCGTCGCACCATTGCCCGTCGATGTAGACCTGATACGGCTTCGTCATGACGCGGTGTGTGGATGGAAGGGATGGAGGAATGGACCGCTGCGGCGCGGCGCTCAGGCCGCGACCGGGTCGGCGTCCAGGCGGGCGATGTCCACCGTGCGCTCGGGCGCCGGAAAGCGCTTGAGCACCAGCGGGTCGTGGCCCGGAATCACGTGCAGCGGCGAGTCGGCCATCGACTTCATGAACCGGTTCGCGTCCAGCAGCCTGGCCACGTCCAGGAACTCGGGGAACGGCTTGTCGAGTTCCACGTTGTCCCAGTAGTGCGCGGCGTCGGAGGCCAGCACCAGCCAGCCGCGACGCGTGCGCACGCGCACGCACTGCATGCCCAGCGTGTGGCCGCCCACCAGGTGCACCGACAGGCCGTCGGCGATCTCCGACGAGCCGTCGTGGAACGCGACGCGCCCCTCGTACAGCCGGCGCAGCATGCGCGTCACGTCGCCCAGCGCGTACGGGCGACGCAGCCGGTGGTGGCACATACAGCGGCCGGTGCAGTACTGCATCTCCTTTTCCTGCACGTGGAAGCGCGCGTTCGGGAACAGCTCGTGGTTGCCCGCGTGGTCCCAGTGCATGTGGGTGATGATCACGTCCTGCACCGCCTGGGCGTCGACGCCGATGGCCTGCAGCCCCTCGTGCACCGGCCGCTCGACGGGCCAGCCGCGCTCGCGGCCCGAGGCCTCGTCGTAGCCGGTGTCGACGATGAAGGTCCTGCCGTCCTCGCCGGTGATCGCCCAGACGAAGAAGTCCATCGGCATCGGCCGGTCGTGCGGGTCGCCGCCGATGAAGTTGTCCTTCGAGCGGCGCCCGGGGATCGACGCGTACTTGATCGCGTGGACCTTGTAGACCGACATCAGCGCTTCTCCGCCGCCTTCACGGCCTGCTGGAAGGTATCCAGGATGCGCTTGCCGGGCAGGTTGCGGCCGTCCAACCCCGCTGCCCAATCCTTGCTGACCTCGGACAGCGACTTGTTCAGCTTGGCCTTCTCCGCGTCGCTGAACTTCACGTAGGTGACCTTGCCCTTGGCCAGGCGGCCGGAGACTTCGGTTTCGAGCTTCTCGGCGGCTTCGCAGCCGCTCCGGTTGGCGGCCTCGCCGGCCTGCGTCATCACCGCCTGCACGTCGGGCGGCAGCGAGGCCCATTTCTCCTGCCGGATCATGTAGGGGTTGACCGTGGAGCCGAAGTTGACGCCGCTGGTCACGTACCGGACCTGACTCTCCAGATCCCACGGCGCCAGCACCAGGTTGGGTAGCAGCAGCGCGTCCAGCGTGCCGCGCGAGAGCGATTCGCGCATCTCGGGGCCCGACATCTGCACCGGGATCGCGCCGATCTTCTGTGCGCTCAGGCCCAATGCGCCGCCTGCGGTGCGCGTCTTCAGATTCTTGAAGCTCGCGATGTCGACGATGGGTTTGGACGCCGACATGAACTGGTAGGGCGGCAGCACGTGCACCATCAGCATGCGCACGCCGTTGCGCTGGTATTCAGCCTTGTCCAACTCGCCGCCGGGCTTGGCGATCTGCCAGAACGCCATCGTTCCGACGCACGAGGATTCGAAGCTGCCGGGCAGCTCGCCCACCGCCGACAGCGGTAGCTTGTCGCTGACGTATGAGGTCGGCACGTAGCCGATGTCGATCACGCCCGAGCGCGTGTTGGAGAACAGGTCCTTGGCCTTGCCCAGCTGCTCGGCCGGGTAGTACTCGAACTTCACCTTGCCCTTGGTGAGCTCCTCGACCTTCTTCATCCACGGGATCACGGTGTTGGCCGGGATGTAGTGGCCCACGGGGAACGAGTCGGCCACCTTCAGCACGATGGGTTGCTGCGCCGACGCAGGGTCGAGCGCGGCCAGCGTGAATGCCGCCGCGACGATGGGTTTCAACGGGTGCATGTCTTGTCTCCTTGACTAGGGGCTCATCGTGGACGGCAGCCACAGGATGATGCTGGGGAAGGCCGCGAGCACGGCGATGACGATGAAGTGCGCCCAGATGTGCGGCATCACACCCCTGAACAACTCACCGATGGGACGCCGCGTGTAGCGCGCGACGACGAACACGTTCAGGCCCAGCGGCGGCATCACCATGCCGACCTCGGCGGTGATCACGATCAGCACGCCGAGCCACACCGGGCTGTAGCCCAGCGCCACCACCACCGGCAGGATGATCGGGATCGTGAGGATCAGGATCGCGATCTGCTCCATGAAGATGCCCAGCAGCAGGTAGCCGGCCAGGATGACGGCGACGACCGCCAGCGGCGGCAGCGGCAACGTCTGAACGAAGGCCACCAGTTCCTGCGTGATGCGCGTGAGGGTGAAGAAGTAGCCGAAGACGTGCGCGCTGAGGATGATGAACAGGATCATGCAGGTCGTGTGGGCGCAGCTGCGCAGCGCGGACAGGAACGTCTGCAGGCTCAGCTTGCGCTCGCGCACCGCGAGCAGCATCGCAACGAAGGCGCCCGCGCCCGAGGCTTCGGTCGGCGTCGCGATGCCCGAGTAGATCGTGCCCGTCACCGCGAACAGCAGCACCAGCATCGGGCCCACCACCTTCAGCGAGACGAACTTCTCCTTCATCGTGTAGGCGCGGCCGGCGGGGGCGGCGTGCGGGTCGCGCCAGACCAGGAAGGCGACGGTGAGCATGATCGCCAGCGTGACGACGAGGCCGGGGATCACGCCGCCGATCAGCAGCTGGCTGATGCTGACGTTGCCGATGATCCCGAACAGCACGAGCGCGATCGACGGCGGGATCAGCATCGCCAGGGTGCCGGAGATCGCCACCACGCCGCCGGCCAGCTTGGGCTCGTAGCCGTGCTTGAGCATCGACGGCAGCGAGGTCGACGACAGCGTCGCGGCCGACGCCGTGCTCGACCCCGAGATCGCGCCGAAGCCGGCACCGGCCAGTGCGGTGGCCATCGCGAGCCCGCCGCGCAGCCGCCCCACCCAGATGTTGGCCGCGCGGAACAGGTCGTCGGCGACACCGGAGATGATTACGAACTCCGCCATCAGCACGAACATCGGCACGCTAATGATCTCGTACGAGCTGGCCGTGGTCAGCGGCTCGGTCTGCAGGATGCCCAGCAGCGTGGCCGGGCCGCCGACCCAGAGCAGGCCGATGGCGCCGGCGATCAGCGTGGCCAGCGCCACCGGCAGACCCACGGCCAGGAAGCCGAACAGGATCGCGATGACTGCAAGGGCCGTCATCTCACACGCCTGCGGACACCGGCGGCGCGGCGGGTTCGTCGGTGAGGGGCGGCGGCGGCGTCTCCACCAGCTCGCGGCCGGTGGCCGCGGAAGCCGCATGGCCGGCGGCGCGGAACAGGCAGCGCAGCGCCATCAGCGCGGTGCCTGCTGCCAGCATCAGGTAGGCGATCCACGTCGGCCAGGGGTAGATGGCCGCGACCGTCTCCGCGTTGGCGTAGGCCTCGTGCAGGCGCTGCGCGCCCAGCCACGCGATCGCCGCGATGATCACCGCGGAGATGCCGTAGCCCAGCGCCTGCAGCGCGTGGAACACGCGCCGCGGCAGCCGGTGCACGAGGATGTCCACGGCGATGTGGCCGTGCTGCTGCAGCGTGTCGGACAGCACCAGGAAGAAGGCCGCGGCCACCAGGTAGATCGAGATGACGTCGTAGCCCCACTTCAGCGGCGCGTTGAACACATAGCGCAGCGAGACGTCGATCACGACGATGAACATGATCGCCGCCAGCGCGACGCAGGCGACGGTGGACAGCGCGCGCTCGACTCGCGCGATGGCCGTCGACAGCTGCCGCCAGCCCTGCGGCAGGCGCGCGGCGCTTTCCACGGGCGCGGCCTCGGCGGCCGCGGCGGTGCCGGCGGGATTCATCGCGGCGTCAGGCCTTGCGCTGCCAGGACTGGTACATCGGCAGCAGGCTGACGATGTCCTTGCCCTTCCAGCCCGAGGCGATGGCCAGCTGGTACATCGACTGCCCCAGCGAGGCCGCCGGCGCCGGCATCTGCAGCGAGCGCGCCATCTCCAGCGCCAGCGCGTAGTCCTTCTCGGCCAGCTCCATCTTGAAGCCGGGCTCGAAGTCGCCCGTCAGCGCCGTCGGGAAGCGCTTGGTGAAGTGGTGCGAGCGGCCGCCGCTGATCGACAGCACATCGTAGAGCTTGTGCGGGTCGACGCCGGCCGCGGTGCCGATGGCGAAGGCTTCGGCGGCCACCATGATGTTGCCCAACGACATCATGTTGTTGACCAGCTTGACCACCTTGGCGCTGCCCACGTCGCCGGTGTAGCGCCAGTTGTCGCCCAGCGTGGCCAGCAAGGCGCTGTTGGCGTTGACGACCTGTTCGTCGCCGGCCGCGAACATCACCAGCTTGCCGATGCCGGCTTCCTTGGGGCTGCCGCTGACCGGGCAGTCGATGACCTTGTGGCCCTTGGCCACCGCCGCAGCGGCCACGGCCTTCATCGTGTCCGGGTCGATCGTGCTCAGCTCGATGAACAGCGTGCCGGGATTGGCGCTGGCGACCAGGCCGTCGGCGCCGAAGTAGGCGTCTCGCACGGCCTGCGAGTTGGGCAGGCTGGTCAGCACGACCTCGGCCTCGCGCACCGCCGCCTGGGCCGTGTCGGCGATGCGGCTGCCCTTGGCCTTGAGGCTCTCGCGCGTTGCCGGCGAAAGGTCGTAGCCCACCACCGCATGCCCGGACTCCTGCAGGCGCCTGGCCATACCGGAGCCCATTTGCCCCATGCCGATCACTGCAATGCGCTGTCCCATGTCGTCTGGTCTCCTGATGGACGGATTCGTTGCCGTGCTGCCTTCAGCCTACTGTCGACAGTAATCAGTCGGCAGAACCGATGAATGGCATCGTAGATCGACTCGTTTTCAATAACAATTCATCAATTTGAGAAAGCATCATTCTTGAATCGAGCATAATCAGCGCCGGTGGACACCTTGCTCAACCTCCAGGCCTTTCTTCAGGTGGTGAAGACCGGCAGCTTTGCCGAGACCGCGCGGCGCAGCGGTCTCGCCGTTTCCGTGGTCAAGAAGCGCGTCGACCAGTTCGAGCACCGGGCCGGCATGGCGCTGCTGGAGCGCAGCACGCGCAAGCTGGAGCTCAACGCGGCGGGCAAGCAGCACATCGCGCGGCTGCAGCAGGCCGCGCAGGACATGGAAGACGCGCTCGCCGGCCTACGGCAGGCCAAGACCTCGCTGGCCGGGCACCTGCGCATCAAGGTGCCGACGACGCTGAACCAGACCTATCTGGGCAACATGTTCAACGAGTTCCTGCAGCGCCACCCGGGGCTGAGCCTGGAGCTGATCGCCATCGACCGCACGGTCAACCCACGCCTCGAAGGCTTCGACCTGGCGATCGGCATCACGCCGGAATCGTTCGGCGGCGTGATGGAGATCGGCCTGACGGAGATCCGCCGTGTCGTCGTCGCGGCGCCGGACTACCTAGCGCGCAACGGCGTGCCGCAACGGCCCAGCGACCTGCTGAACCACGCGGTGCTGAGCTTCCAGCCCATCGGCGACACCTGGGTGTTCGAGGGACCCCATGGGTCCATCGACGTGAAGCTGACGCCCAGCCTCAGCTGCAACGACGCGCCGCACATCCGCCATGCGGCGCTGGCCGGCCTGGGCGTGACCAGCCTGTCGTCGTACATCGTGCAGTCCGACATCGACGCCGGCCGGCTCGTCCAGGTGCTGAAGGAGTATCCGGTGCCGCGCTTCTGGATCCACATGCAGGTGCCGGAGGTCCGGGCCCACCTGGCCAGCGTGCGCTCGTTGATCGCGTTCCTGCGCGAGCATTTCAACGGCGGCGCCCCTTGGGAGCGGCGGCCCGCGCAGCCGGCCGAGGGGCCGCGCGGCGATGGCGGCGCGCCGGAGCCGGAGCTCACCCCCGCAGCGCCGCCGCCTCCCGCGCCAGCCGCGTGATGCGCCCCCAGTCGCCGCGTTCCACCGCATCCGCCGGCGTCAGCCAGGAGCCGCCGCAGACCTTGACGTTGGGCAGCGCCAGGAACTGCGGCGCGGTCTCGGGCGTGATGCCGCCGGTGGGGCAGAAGCTCACGTCGGGGAAGGGACCGGCCAGCGCTTTCAGCAGCGGGATGCCGCCGGCCGCGGCGGCGGGAAAGAACTTCAGGAAGTCGTAGCCGCCGGCGGTGGCGGCCATCACCTCGCTGGCCGTGGCCACGCCGGGCAGCAGCGGCAAGCCCAGGTTGCGGCAGGCGTGGCCCAGTTCGGCGCCGTAGCCGGGGCTGACGCCGAAGCGCGCGCCGGCGTCCAACGCCGTCTCGGCGTCGGCCACGCCGCGCAGCGTGCCGGCGCCCACCACGGCCTCGGGCAGCGCGCGCGCGATGGCCTCGATGCCGGCCAGCGCGGCCGGCGTGCGCAGCGTCACTTCCAGCACCTTGACGCCGCCGGCCAGCAAGGCCTCGGCCATCGGCACCGCGTCCTGCTCGCGCTGCAGCACGATGACCGGGATCACGGGGCCCAGGGCGGCCAGTTCGATGGGGTCGATCAACTTGTTCATGGCGTCATTCTCGCCGTGGGCGGAACGGCTCACAGCCACGACACCGCGCCCTGCTCGGCGCCTTGCACGCTGCGCCGCATCGCGGTGAAGAGCTCGCGGCCCAGGCCCTGGGCATGCGCGTCGGCTTCGGCCACCGGGCGCTCGGCGGGCACACGGGCGGCCCATTCGGCCTCGTCGACCAGCACGTCCAGCGTGCCGGCCACGGCGTCCAGGCGGATCACGTCGCCGTCGCGCACGTGCGCCAGCGGGCCGCCGGCCACCGCCTCGGGGCTGACGTGGATGGCGGCCGGCACCTTGCCCGAGGCGCCGCTCATGCGGCCGTCGGTCACCAGCGCCACCTGCCGGCCCCGGCCCTGCAGCACGGCCAGCGGCGGCGTCAGCTTGTGCAACTCGGGCATGCCGTTGGCCTGCGGGCCCTGGAAGCGCACGACGGCGACGACGTCGCGGTCCAGCTCGCCGGCCTGGAACGCGGCCAGCAAGGCCTGCTGGCTGTCGAACACGCGCGCCGGGGCTTGCACGACGTGGCGGTCGTCGGGCACCGCCGAGACCTTGATCACGGCGCGCCCCAGCCGGCCCTGCAGCAGCCGCAGGCCGCCGGTGGGCGAGAACGGCCGCGCGGCGGGGCGCAGGATGCCGTCGTCGGCGCTGGCCGACGGCAACTCGCGCCATTGCAGCCGGCCGTCGTCGAGCCGCGGCACGCGCGTGTACGCAACGATGCCGCCTTCGGCCATTGCCGCCACGTCGGCGTGCATCAGCCCGGCGCCCAGCAGCTCGCGCAGCACGAAGCCGGGGCCGCCGGCGGCCTGGAACTGGTTGACGTCGGCGTCGCCGTTGGGATAAACGCGCGCCAGCAGCGGCACCACGGCGGACAGCTCGGCGAAGTCGCTCCAGTCGATCACGATGCCGGCGGCGCGCGCCACCGCCACCCAGTGGATCAGGTGGTTGGTCGAGCCGCCGGTGGCCAGCAGCGCCGCCATCGCGTTGACGATCGCGCGCTCGTCGACGAGGCGGCCGATCGGCATGAACTGCCGCGCGCGGATGCGCTGCAGCACCAGGCGCACCGCCTCGCCGGTCAGCGCGTCGCGCGCGCCGTCGTGCGGGTGGATGAAGGCGGCGCCAGGCACGTGCAGGCCCATCGCCTCCAGCAGCATCTGGTTGCTGTTGGCGGTGCCGTAGAAGGTGCAGGTGCCGGGGCCGTGGTAGGCCGCGCTCTCGGCGGCCAGCAGCTCGTCGCGGCCGGCCAGGCCCTGCGCGGCACGCTCGCGCACCGCGCTCTTGGCGCTGTTGGACAAGCCGCTGCCCATCGGCCCCGCGGGCACGAAGACGCAGGGCAGGTGCCCGAAGTGCAGCGCGCCGATCAGCAGCCCGGGCACGATCTTGTCGCACACGCCCAGCAGCAGCGCGGCGTCGAACACGTCGTGGCTGAGCGCGATCGCGGTGGACTGCGCGATCACGTCGCGCGAGAACAGGCTCAGCTCCATGCCGGGCTGGCCTTGCGTGACGCCGTCGCACATCGCCGGCACGCCGCCGGCCATCTGCACGGTGGCGCCGAGCGCGCGTGCCTGTTCGCGGATGAGCTGCGGGTAGCGCTCGTAGGGCTGGTGCGCCGACAGCATGTCGTTGTAGGCGCTGACGATGCCGATGTGCGGCGCGCGCTCGGCCACCACGCGCAGCTTGTCGGCGCCGGGCAGCGCCGCGAAGGCATGCGCGACGTTGGCGCAACCCAGGCGGTCACTGCCGCGCGGCCGCGCGGCCAGCGCGTCCAGCCGCTGCAGGTAGGCGGCGCGGGTGGCGGCGCTGCGCCGCGCGATGCGCGCGGTCACCGCGGCCAGCACCGGGTGCGGCGCGGGGGTGGAGGCGGATGCGGGAACCGTAACCATGGCTTCGATTATGAAGTAACCGAGTTACATGATCAAATCCGAGGGCGATGCTGAACCCATTGCCCTTGCCGCCCCCGCTGCGCGACACCGCGGCCATGCTGCAGGCGCTGCGCGCGCAGTGGGCGAGCCGCCGTGAGCTGTGGGTCTTCGGCTACGCCTCGCTGATCTGGCGGCCCGAGTTCGACGCGGTGGAGCGCCGCGACGCCGTCGTCCACGGCTGGCACCGCGCGCTGCGCATGCGCTCGCGCGTCAACCGCGGCACGCCCGAGCTGCCGGGCCTGGTGTTCGCGCTGCTGCCCGGCGGCAGCTGCCGCGGCGTGGTCTTCCGCCTGGCGCGCGAGCGCGCGCACGACGAGCTGGACCGGCTGTGGGCGCGCGAGATGCCCACCGGCGTCTACGACCCGCGCTGGCTGCCCTGCCGCACGGCGACCGGCCCGGTGCAGGCGCTGGCCTTCACGCTCAGCCGGCGCAGCGAGGCCTGCCTGCCGCGCCTGGCCGACGAGCAGCTGCTGCAGGTGCTGCGCCACGCCCGCGGCCGCTACGGCACGACGCTGGAGTACCTGGCCGAAACGGCGCGCGCGCTGGCGAGCCAAGGCGTGCGCGACCGCGAAATCGAGCGCCTGATGCGTCTGGCGCAGCGCGACGGGCTGTGCTGATCCTGCGCCGGCTCAGGCCGCGCCCGAGCGCTCGGCCAGCGCGCGCAGGTCGCCGCGGCGGGCCTGCGCCAGGTCGTCCGGCGTGTCGATGTCGACCAGCACGCCGGGGTCGTCGACCGCCACCGCGTGCGCCGGGTAGCGCGCGACGATGCGGCGCGCGCCTTCGTCGCCTTGCAGCGCCGTCAGCTCCGAGAACAGCTCGGCCGCGAAGCCCACCGGATGGCCGCGCCGGCCGCGGTACTGCGAGAAGGCCACCGGGTGCTCGGCCAGCGCGTCGTCCACCGCCAGGATGCTCTGCGGGCTGATCATCGGCATGTCGCCCGGCAGCACCAGCCAGCCGTTGGCCAGCGAGCGCTCGGCAACGCCGGCAGCGATCGAATGGCCGACGCCGCGCCGCGCCTCGGCATCGGACACCACCACCAGGTCGCGCCGCGCCGCCTGCATGCCGGCCAGCGGCACCAGCCGCGCGGTGGTCACCACCACGAAGGGGCAGCCGCTGGCGATCACGTGGCCCAGCGTCGTGCCCAGCACCGTGGACGCGCCGAACGCCTGCTCCAGCTTGTGCACGGGGCCGCCGAAGCGGCTGCCCTGGCCGGCAGCCAGCACGACGATGGTGGCGCGTTGCCTCATACGCTCAGGATGGACCGCGGCGCCGGGCCCAGGAACTGGGAGGTTCACTTACGGCCTTCCACGTAAGGGTGGCACCCGGGCCGCCAAGCCGATTCCTATACTTCGACGCATGGATCTCGCCGCCCTTCGCAAGAGCTACGAGCGCGACGCGCTCGACGAGCAGGCCTCCGCGGCCGATCCGCTGGAGCAGTTCGACCGCTGGATGCAGCAGGCGCTGCAGGCGCAGTTGCCCGAGCCCAACGCGATGACGCTGGCCACCGTGGGCGCCGACGGCCGGCCGTCCACGCGCGTGGTGCTGATCAAGGGCTGCGACGAGCGCGGCATCGTCTGGTTCACCAACTACGACAGCCGCAAGGGCCAGGAGCTGGCCGGCTGCCCCTTCGCCGCACTGCAGTTCCACTGGGTGGAACTGGAGCGCGTGGTGCGCATCGAAGGCCGCGTGGCCAAGGTCGATGCTGCCGAATCCGACGCCTACTACGCCAGCCGGCCGCTGGACTCGCGCATCGGCGCCTGGGCCTCGCCGCAGAGCCGGGTGATCGAGTCGCGCGCGGTGCTGGTGGCCGCCGCGGCCAAGTACGGCGCACAGTTCCTGCTGGCGCCGCCGCGGCCGCCGCACTGGGGCGGCTACCGCCTGCAGCCCGACCGCTGGGAGTTCTGGCAGGGCCGCAAGAGCCGGCTGCACGACCGGCTGCGCTACCGGCGCGACGAAGGCGACGGCGCCTGGCGCCGCGAGCGGCTCGCTCCCTGAGCAAAGTGGCCTGGGGGCGCTCAGAAATCGCCCGTTCCGACCGCGCCGCAGCGAGTTGTGCGCAGCCCTGCGTTGCGCCTTGTAACCGCCTCTTGTCGAAGGTTGGCCGCGGCCGGTACAACACGCTTTCGCGGGCGGTGCTGCTGCATGATGTCTCTGGCCATCCCTTCTCTCGTCGATGTCCCGCCGCGCCGGTCGGACGAAGCCCGCACGCTGGCCGCGGTGTTCTTGCGCACCCTGCGCGCGATCCGCAACCACCTGGGCATGGACGTCGCATTCATCTCCGAGTTCGAGGCCGGGCGCCGGCGCTTCCGGCACGTGGACTCCGAGCGCCCGGGCCAGCCGATCAAGGTGGGCGACTCCGACCCGCTGGATGCCAGCTACTGCCAGCGCGTGATCGACGGCCGTTTGCCCGAGCTGCTGGCCAACGCCGCCGAGAACGCCGAGGCGCTGACGCTGCCGGCCACGCTGGCGCTGCCGGTGGGCGCGCACCTGAGCGTGCCGATCCGGCTGTCCGACGGCCGCGTGTTCGGCACTTTCTGCTGCTTCAGCGCGCTGCCCAACTACGGCCTGACGGTGCGCGACCTCGACGTGATGCGCGTCTTCGCCGAGGTCGTGGCCGACCAGATCGAGCGCGAGCTGCTGCAGCGCGACGAGCACGCCGCGGCGCTGCGGCGCATCGACGGCGTGCTGCACCGCGCCGACCTCGTGGTGCGCTACCAGCCGATCTTCGACGTCGCGGGCAACCGCATCGTCGGCTTCGAGTCGCTGGCGCGTTTCAGCGCCGAGCCGCAGCGCGGGCCCGACCAGTGGTTCGCCGAGGCGGCCGCCGTCGGCCGCGGCCTGGAACTGGAGGCGCTGGCGATCCGGCTGGCGCTGCCGGCGCTGCAGCGGCTGGAGCCCGACGTCTATCTGTCGGTCAACGCCTCGCCGGCCACACTGGTCAGCGGCCGCCTGGGCGAGCTGCTGCAAGGCCTGCCGCTGGAGCGCGTGATCGTCGAGGTCACCGAGCACGAGGCGGTGGAGCAGTACGACGAGCTGCTGGCCGCGATCCGCCCGCTGCAGGAGCGGGGGCTGCGCATCGCGATCGACGATGCCGGCGCCGGCTACGCCAGCTTTCGCCACATCCTGTACCTGGCGCCGCACCTGATCAAGCTCGACGTCAGCATCACGCGCGGCATCGACGCCGACCCCGCGCGCCGCGCGCTGGCCGCCGCGATCTGCGGCTTTGCCGCCGAGACCGGCTGCAAGATCGTCGCCGAAGGCGTGGAGACCATGGCCGAGCTGGCGGTGCTGCGCAAGCTCGGGTTCAATCACGTGCAGGGTTATCTGATCGGCCGCCCGATGCCGCTGGACCAGGCCGTGGCGCTGTGCGCGCCGCAGTAGGCCCAAGCGGCGATCCCCCTGCCCCGCGCGGGCACCGGCTACAGCTCCACCCGCAGCCCCGCCATCAGCGCCCGTCCGCCCTGCGGCGACAGGCCGCGGATCGTGGGCACTGCGGTCGCGTTGTAGACGAGCCGGTCGGTCAGGTTGTCCAGCCGCATGAAGGCCGTGACGCGCTGGCCGGCCAGCGGCAGCCGCCAGCTCGCCCACAGGTTCCACACGGTGGACGACGGCGTAGGCTCGTCGTCGGGGCTCACGCGGTCCTGGCGCGCGGCATGGCGCACGCCCAGGCCCAGCGTCCACGGGCCCTGCGCGAGGTCGGCGCCGAGCTGCACGCGCGCCGGCGCGATGCGCGGCAGCGGCTGGCCGCTGTCGGCATCGGTGGCGCGCACGGCGTCGGCCACCAGGCTCAGGTCCAGCCGCCAGGGCTGCTGTAGCGCGCGCCAGCGCCCTTCCAGCTCCACGCCCTGGAAGCGCGCGCGCACCGGCTCGAAGCGGTAGACGGGCACCGTCTCGCCGTCTTCGGTCTCGGCCTGCTCGCCGTTGGCGGCCAGCGAGATGAAGCGCGAGAAGCGCGTGCGGTAGACGTTGAGCTTCAGGTGGTCCGGGCCGCGCTGCCAGGCCAGGCTGGCGCCGAGGTTGCCGCTGCGCTCCAGGCCCAGCGTGGGGTCGCCGATCTCGAAGGCCGCGGTGGCTACGTGCAGGCCGTTGGCGTAGAGCTCGTAGAAGGCCGGCGCGCGCTCGGTGTGGCCGGCGCTGAAGCCCAGCGACCAGGCCGGGCTGAGCTGCCAGGTGGCGGCCAGCGAGGCGCTGGCCGGGCTGAAGCGGCGGCTCTGCGCGGCGCCGAAGCGCGGCTCGCCGGCGTCGGGGTCGGCATCGCCGTCGGAATCGATGCGCACGCGCTCGCCGCGCACGCCGGCCTGCACCTGCCAGGGGCCGAACTGCGCCTCTTCCAGCAGGAACGCGGCCTGCGAGCGCGTGCGCGTGCCGGGCACGAAGGCCTCTTCGCCCAGCGCCGAGAAGCGCAGGCCCTCGGCCTGCACGCCCAGCACGCCGCGCCAGGGGCCCAGCGCCACGTGGCGGGCCTGCAGCCGCAGCTCCTCGCCGCGGCTGCTGAAGGTGGTGCCGACCGTGCCGTCGCCTTCCACCTCCTGGTGGCGGTAGCGCGTGGCGGAGGCGTTCAGGCTCACCTGGTCGAACCAGCCGGGCAGCTGCCGCCGCTCGCCGGCCAGCGCCACGCGCTCGCGCCGCATGTCGATCACCACGTCGGGCTCCACCGTCACGCCGTAGTGGTTGCGGTAGCCGTCGACCGAGAGGCCCAGGAAACCGCGGTCGTCCACCGCCGAGAGGCCCACCGCGCCGCCGCTGCCGTTGGCGGCCGAGTTGCGCACGCGGTCGGCGGCGGGCAGCGCCTCGCCGCCTTGCGTCGGCACGAAGCTTGGCGTGCGCAGGTCGGAGGTCTGGCGGCCGAAGGCGTCGGCATGCCAGGCCAGACCGCCCTGGCCGCCGTCGAGCACCAGCGCGCCGCTGCGCTCGTTGGCGGCGCCGCCCAGGCGCAGCTCGGCGCGGCCGCCAAGGCCGTCGGCGGCGACGCGCGGGATGCGGTTGTCGATGCTGTTGACCACGCCGCCGGTGGCGTTGCCGCCGTACAGCAGCGACGCCGGGCCGCGCAGCAGCTCGATGCGCTCGGCCACCAGCGGGTCCAGCGCCACCGCGTGGTCGAAGCTCAGGTTCGAGGCGTCGATGGTCGCGCCGCCGTTGTCCAGCAGCCGGATGCGGTCGCCGTCCAGGCCGCGGATCACCGGCCGGCTGCTGTTGGGACCGAAGCGGCTGGCCGCGGCGCCGGGCAGGCCGTCGACGGTGTCCCCCAGCGTGCCGGCGCGGCGCTGCAGCAGGCCGTCGCCGGCCAGGCTGCTGACCGGCTGGGTCAGCGTGTCGCGGCCCAGCGGGTTGCCGGTGACGACGATGGTGGTCTCGGCCGCGGCCGCCGGCGCCGACTGCGCCGCGGCCAGCGCGGGGAGGAAGCCGGCGGCGATGCACGCGGCCAGGCGAATGGGAGGGATGGAATGCATGATCGGCATGGTCGAAAAGGGCTCGCAGGCCCGGCCGCCGGCGCACACGCACCGCCGGGCCGCGGCGCGGCCGCGGCTGGCGGGTCGGCCGGCAGCTCGGGCAAAACCTTGGGAACGGGGCGCGCCGGATCGGCGGCGCCCCGGGCGCAGCGGGGCGATCAGGCCCGCGGCGGGGCGCGTGCCTCGTAAGGCCGGGCGCTGCGGCCGACCTTACTAGGCGCCGCGGCCGGCGCCGGCGCGGCGGCCGGCAGCGCCGCGGCCTGCAGACAGGGCGCCGACCAGGGGCCGGCCGCGCTGCCCAGCGCGTCGTACAGGCGGCACTGGCCCTGGTCGGCCGCGCTGTGGCCGAAGACGTCGCGGTGCTCGCCGGCGGCCTGCGCATCGGCCTGCGCAACGGCGCTGCCTGCGGCTGCGCCGTGCGCGATGCCGTGCCACAGGCCCAGCGCCTGCGCGTGCAGCAGCACCAGCGCCAGCAGCCATGCCGACCAGGCCGGCAGGCGCTGGCGCCGGTGCGGCGGCCGGCGCCGGCGCGTCACAGCTCGCGCGACTCCAGCGTGTTGCACTGGTTGGGGTTGCCGCTTTGCGCGCCGCGCTGGAACCAGCGCACGCGCTGCTGGCTGCTGCCGTGGGTGAAGGACTCGGGCACCACGCGGCCCTGTGCCTTGCGCTGCAGCGTGTCGTCGCCGATCTGCGTGGCGGCGTTCATCGCCTCTTCCAGGTCACCCTGCTCCAGCCAGCCCTTGCCGCGCTGCGAGTGGTAGGCCCAGACGCCGGCCAGGCAGTCGGCCTGCAGCTCGACGCGCACCGACATCTCGTTGGCGCGGCTGGTGCGGCGCGCGGCATCGGCCTTTTCGGTGATGCCCAGCAGGTTCTGCACGTGGTGGCCGATCTCGTGCGCCACCACGTAGGCCTGCGCGAAGTCGCCCGGCGCGCCCAGGCGGCTGCGCAGCGTGTCGAAGAAGTCCATGTCGAGGTAGACCTTGCGGTCGCCGGGGCAGTAGAAAGGCCCCATCGCCGATTCGCCCAGGCCGCAGGCCGTGCGCGTGGCGCCGCGGAACAGCACCAGCTTGGGCGCCTGGTACTGGCTGCCGGCGGCGCGGAAGATGGCGGTCCACACGTCCTCGGTGTCGGCCAGCACGGTGGCGATGAAGGCGGCCTGCTTGTCCTGCGCCGGCGGCTTGGGCGCCGGGCCGGCCTGCGGCTGCTGCGCCACCACTTCGGGCCCGCCGCCGCTGAGGATGCCCAGCACCGTGAGCGGGTTGATGCCGAAGATCCAGCCCGCGGCCAGCGCAATCACGATGCTGCCGAGGCCGATGCCGCGGCCGCCGATGCGCGGACCCGTGCCGCCGCCGCTCGCGCCGCGGCGGTCCTCGACGTTGTCGCTTTGCCGTTGGCCTTCCCACTTCATCGCCGGTCTCCCTGGTGAATCAGGCCTTGGGCAGCGTGACGCCGCGCTGCCCCTGGTATTTGCCGCCGCGGTCCTTGTAGCTGGTCTCGCAGACCTCGTCGCTCTCGAAGAACAGCACCTGGGCGCAGCCCTCGCCGGCATAGATCTTGGCCGGCAGCGGCGTGGTGTTGCTGAACTCCAGCGTCACGTAGCCTTCCCATTCGGGCTCGAACGGCGTCACGTTGACGATGATGCCGCAGCGCGCATAGGTGCTCTTGCCCAGGCAGATGGTCAGCACGTTGCGCGGGATGCGGAAGTATTCCATCGTTCGCGCCAGCGCGAAGCTGTTGGGCGGGATGATGCAGACCTCGGCCTCGATGTCGACGAAGCTCTTCTCGTCGAAGCGCTTGGGGTCGACCACCGTGCTGTGGATGTTGGTGAAGACCTTGAACTCGGGCGCGCAGCGGATGTCGTAGCCGTAGCTGCTGGTGCCGTAGCTGACGATCTTGTGGCCGTCGGCCGCAAAGCGCACCTGGCCGGGCTCGAAGGGCTCGATCATGCCGTGCTCTTGCGCCATGCGGCGGATCCAGCGGTCGCTCTTGATCGTCATGGGAAAGATGGAGCGCGGCTGGCGCCCCTTGCAGCGGCGCACTCGGGGCCGGGGTCGGCGGATTATTCCACCCCCTCGGACATTGCATCCGCGCTAGCATGCGTTCCATTGCCGCGCCCGGAGACGCCCATGGCCAGCCCCTTTCGTCCGGCGGTCGACCTGCTCAAGCAGTACGCCGAATACCACCGCGACCGCCGCAACATCCTCATCCACTTCGTCGGCGTGCCGATGATCGTGTTCGCGGCCGGCGTGCTGCTGTCGCGCCCGGCCTTCGTGCTGATGGGCTTCACGCTGTCGCCGGCCTGGCTGGCCTTCGCCGCGGTGGCGCTGTGGTACCTGACGCGCGGCGAGCTGCTGCTGGGCCTGGCCGTCAGCGCCGCCACCGCGCTGCTGATGCTGGCCGCGCACCGCGTCTCCGGCGACGGCTTCGGCCCCTGGCTGGGCTGGGGCCTGGGCTTCTTCGCCGTCGGCTGGGGGATCCAGTTCGTCGGCCACTACTACGAAGGGCGCAAGCCCGCCTTCGCCGACGACCTGATGGGCCTGCTGGTCGGCCCGATGTTCGTGGCGATGGAGATGCTGGCGATGCTGGGGCTGTTCAAGCCGCTGGTGTCGGAGATCGAGCGCCACGCCGGCCCGACCACGCTGCGCAACCTGGCGCACCCGGCCTGAGCGGCCGCCGGTCCCCTCTCCTATTTTCCCGACTCTGACGACGGCCGACTTGCCGGGCCCCGACGCCGAGGCCCGAGCGCAGCGCTGCGACGTGCTGGTGGTCGGCGGCGGCATCAACGGTGCCGGCATCGCGCGCGAGCTGGCGGGCCGCGGGCTGCAGGTGCTGCTGTGCGAGCAACACGACCTGGCCAGCCACACCTCGTCGGCCAGCACCAAGCTGATCCACGGCGGGCTGCGCTACCTGGAGTACTACGAGTTCGGCCTCGTGCGCAAGGCGCTGGCCGAGCGCGAGCGGCTGCTGCGCAGCGCGCCGCACATCATGCGGCCGCTGCGCTTCGTGATGCCGCACGATCCCTCGATGCGGCCGGTGTGGATGATCCGCGCCGGGCTCTTCCTCTACGACCACCTGGCGCGGCGCGAGTGGCTGCCGCCCTCGCGCGCCGTGCGGCTGGACCGCCACGCGGCCGGCGCGCCGCTGCAGCCGCGCTTCAGCCGCGGCTTCGTCTACAGCGACGGCTGGGTCGACGATGCGCGGCTGGTGGCGTTGAACGCCGTCGACGCCGCAGCGCGCGGCGCGCGCGTGCACACCCGCTGCGCCTGCACCCGCGCCGAGCGCGGCGCCGAGGGCTGGACCGCGACGCTGCAGCCCGCGGGCGGCGCCGCCTTCACGGTCCATGCCCGCGCGCTGGTCAACGCCGCCGGCCCCTGGGCGGCGCAGTTCCTGGCGCGGCAGGCCGGGCAGCCGCACGCGCGCGCGCTGCGGCTGGTCAAGGGCAGCCACATCGTCGTGCCGCGGCTGTTCGAGCACGACCATGCCTATCTCTTCCAGAACCCCGACCGCCGCATCATCTTCGCGATCCCCTACGAGGGCGACTTCACGCTGATCGGCACCACCGACGTGGAGCACGACGGCGCCATCGGCGAAGCCCGCATCAGCGCCGCCGAGACCGACTACCTGTGCGCGCAGGCCAGCCGTTATTTCCGCCACCCGGTGCAGCCGGCCGACGTCGTGTGGAGCTACGCCGGCGTGCGCCCGCTGCTGGACGACGAGGCCGGCGACGCCGCCGCGGTGACGCGCGACTACCTGCTGGAGCTGGACGCGCAAGCCGGCGCGCCGCTGCTCAACGTCTGGGGCGGCAAGATCACCACCTTCCGCAAGCTGGCCGAGGAAGCCGCCGATCTGCTGAGCCCGGCGCTGGGCGTGCCGATCCGGCACTGGACCGAGACCGCGCTGCTGCCCGGCGGCGACCTTTCGGCGTGGGTGCCGCGCGCGACGCGGCCCGACCGCGACCTCGCCGCCTTCGACGCCGAGCTGGCCCGCCGCCAGCCGCAGTTGCCGCCCGCGCTGCGGCAGCGCTGGGTGCGCAGCTACGGCTCCAGGGTGGCGATGCTGCTGGAGCAGCCGCTGGGCGCCGAGGTGGCGCCGGGCCTGCACGAGGCCGAACTGCGCTACCTGCACGACCACGAATGGGCGCGCAGCGCCGACGACGTGCTGTGGCGCCGCAGCAAGCTGGGCCTGCACTACGGCGCCGCGCAGCGCGCGCAGGTGGCGCAATGGTGGCAGCGCGCAGGCTGCGACGCGCCGGCCTGAACGCGCCCGCGCTGCAAGCCGGCGCCGGTCCATTGCTTCTTCGTGCATCCGATCCGCGACGCCGCGCGTAGACGGGCGGCAGGCGGTTCGCCTGCGGCGAAAAGTCGGGCGGGGACCGAACGGACGGCTCCCGGCATTCACCATCGAGGAGCAAAGGACCCATGACATCCATTCAACCGCACCGCGCCCGCCTGCTGCCGCTCCTGGCCGCGGTCGGCGCGCTCCACGGGCTGGCCGGCGTGCCGGCTCATGCATCGAGCCACCGCGAAGCGCCGGCGATCACCGCCATGCCGAAGGTGGACGGCACCGACTTCTACATGTTCAACAGCTACGAGACGGGCCGCGCGGGCTACGTCACGCTGGTCGCCAACTACCTGCCGCTGCAGGACGCCTACGGCGGGCCGAACTTCTTCAAGCTGGACGCCAACGCGCTCTACGAGATCCACATCGACAACAACGGCGACGGCAAGGAAGACATCACCTTCCAGTTCCGCTTCAACAACACGCTCAAGAGCGTGACGCTGCCGATCAACGGCAGCAGCGTCGCGATCCCGCTGACGCAGGCCGGCCAGGTCAGCGAGCTCAACGCCGCCACGCTGAACGTCAACGAGACCTTCAGCGTCGACATCGTGCGCGGCGACCGGCGCACCGGCACGCGCGGCTCGATCACCAACGCAGCCGGCGGCAGCGCGATCTTCGCCAAGCCGTCGGACAACATCGGCACGAAGACGATCCCCGACTACGCCGCCTATGCCGCGAAGCACGTCTACACCGTCAACATCCCAGGCTGCGGCGCCCCGGGCAAGGTGTTCGTCGGCCAGCGCAAGGACCCGTTCGCCGTCAACCTGGGCGCCATCTTCGACCTCGTCAACGTCCCCGGGGCCACCGACTTCAGCGCCGCCGAAGCAGCCTTCCTGCTCGACCCGGCGCAGAAGGACGCCGGCGCCGACGTCCTCGACGACAAGAACGTCACCGCGCTCGAGCTCGAGGTGCCGACGAGCTGCCTCGTCGCTGCCGGCGGCGCCGACCCGGTGATCGGCGGCTGGACGACGGCGAGCGTGCGCCAGGGCGCGCTCTTCAGCAACGCGCCCAAGACCGGCCACGACACCGCGGCCATCCGCGGCGGCGCGTGGACACAGGTCTCGCGCCTCGGTCATCCGCTAATCAACGAAGTGGTCATCGGCCTGCCCGACAAGGACAGGTTCAACGGCTCCAAGCCGAAGGACGACGGCCAGTTCGCCACCTACGTCACCAACCCGACGTTGCCGGCGCTGATCGAGATCGCGCTCGCGGCGCCGAACATCGCGCCGAAGAACTTCCCGCGGACCGATCTGGTGACGACCTTCCTCACCGGCATCCCGGGCGTGACGCAGCCCAAGGCCTTCGGCAACACGCCGTCGACGGGCGTCGCTGCGGAGATGCTGCGCCTGAACACGGCCATCCCGGCGACGCCGCAAGCGCAGCAGAACCGGCTCGGCCTGCTCGGTGGCCTGCTCGCCGGCCCGAACGGCGACCTCGCCGGCTACCCGAACGGCCGCCGGCCGGGCGACGACGTGGTCGACATCTCGCTCGTCGCGATGATGGGCGGCCTTTGCGTCGCCAACGGCATGGCCGACACCTACAAGCTCGGCGCGACGTGCAATCCGTCGAACGTGCCGCTCGGCACGGCGGCATTCAACCTCCACGACGGGGTCGACCAGGCCGGCACTAAGGTCAAGGCCGCGGGGCCGCTGCTGCCCGCGTTCCCGTACCTCGGCACGCCGATTCCCGGCGCGCGTTGAAGGAGGCCGCCATGCGAAGCAAGACGATCCCGGCGGCGCTCGCCGCCACCGCGGCCCTCGTCGCCTGCGGCGGCGGGGGCGACCACGACGCCCCGCAGGCGACGGACGAGGTGCCGGCGAGCGCGAGCGCGTCGATCGACGGTTTCGTCGACTACCTGAAGAAGCTCGTCGCCTCGTCGGCCGACAAGCTCGAACCGGTCGACACGGCGAGCGTCACGCCGCCGACCGACGAGACGAGCGAGCCGAAGACCGTCGATTGAAGCGAGCGATGAAGACCCTTGCGACCGGCGCGCTGGCCGCCGGTCTTCTTCTGGGCGCGACGGCGGCGCCGGCCGCGCCTATCGTGCCGACGCGCGACGACGAGGTGATCGAACTCCTGCCGGCCGCTGCGGGCGACCGCAGCGAGGACCAGCGCCTGCGCCGCCGGCTCGCAGCGCGACCCGGCGATGCCGCGCTGGCGGTCAGCGTCGCGCAGCGCGACCTCGATCGGGCGCGCGCGGCCGGCGACCCGCGATTCGCGGGCCTCGCGCTCGCAGCGCTGCGGCCGTGGCCCGACGCGGCGACCGCGCCTGCCGAGGTGCTGCTCCTGCGGGCGACCCTGCAGCAGTACCTGCACGAATTCGACGCGTCGGTGGCGACGCTGCACCTGCTGCTGGCGCGACCCGGCGAGGCCCGGCGCGCGCAGGCATGGCTGACGCTCGCGACCGTTCTGCGCGTGCAGGGCCGCTATGCCGATTCGGACGCCGCGTGCCGGCGGCTCGTCGCGGCCGGCGCCGAGCTGCACGCGACCGCGTGCCGCGCCGAGAACGCGGCGCTGCGCGGCGAGGTCGCAGCGGCGCGGCGCGCATTCGAGACGCTGCTGGCACGGCCCGCGCTTCCCGCGGCCACGCAGGCGTGGCTGCTGACCTCGCTTGCCGAGTTGGAGCAGCGGGACCGGCGCGGCGCCGCCGCCGACGCTGCGTACCGCCGCGTCCTCGCGCTCGGCGCCGACCGCTACGCCGTGATCGCGTACGCCGACTTCCTGATCGACCAGGGCCGACCCGCCGACGCGCTCGTCGCCCTGCGCAAAGAGCCGCGCACCGACGGCGTGCTGCTGCGACTGGCGATCGCCGGCACGCGCGCGCAAACGGCAAGCGGCGCTGCCGATGCGGCGCAGATGCGCGAGCGCATCGCCCAGGCCAACCAGCGGCCCGAGGCCCAGACCTTCCACGGGCGCGAGCAGGCGATGTTCGCCTTGCTGGAAGGCGAATCGGCGCGCGCCCTGGCGCTGGCGCGCGGCAACGTCGCGCAGCAGCGCGAGCCGCTCGACGTGCTGCTGCTGGCCGTTGCCGCGCGCGCGAGCGGCGACGCCGCGGCGATCGAGGAAGCGCGGCGACTGAAGGCGTCGCTCGGCCTGCACGACCGGCGCATCGATGCGCTGCTCTGAACTCCACGCCCGGGCGGCCGGAGCGCTGCGCCGCTTCGGTCCGGCGTTCGCGCTGGCCACGCTCGCCGGCAGCGCGCAGGCGCACAAGTCGAGCGACGCCTACCTCCAGCTCGACGCGCGCTCCGGCGCGCTCGCGCTGCGCTGGGACATCGCGCTGCGCGACCTCGACGTCGCGCTCGACGTCGACGCCGACGCCGACGGCAAGCTCACCTGGGGCGAGATCAAGTCGGCGTGGCCGCGCATCGAGGCGTACGCGACGGCACGGCTGTCGATCGACGGCTGTCCGCTGACGACCGGCGAGCGCGGCCTCGAGCGGCGCAGCGACGGCGCGTACGCGGTGCTGCACCTGTCGTCGGGCTGCACGCTGCCGTCGCCGCCGGCGATCCGCTACGCGCTCTTCGCCGAGGTCGACCCGACGCACCGCGGCATCGCCAAGATCGCGCGGCCGGGCGAGCCGGTGCTGCTCTCCGTGCTCGATCCAGCCCGCGCCGCGACGGCAAGCTCGGCCGCGCCGGCCGATGCCGCTGCGGCGAGCGCGGCGACGCCGCCGTCGCGCTGGCAGTTCCTCGACGAAGGCATGCGCCACATCCTCGGCGGCTACGACCACGTGCTGTTCCTGCTCTGCCTGCTGCTGCCCGCGGTGATGCGGCGCCGCGACGGCCGTTGGGAGCCGGTCGATCGACTGTCGCAGGCGGTGCTGCCGGTCGCCGGCGTCGTCACCGCGTTCACCGTCGCGCACTCGATCACGCTGGCGCTGGCGGCGCTGAAGCGGGTGTCGCTGCCGTCGTCGTTCATCGAGCCGGCGATCGCGGTGACGATCGTCCTGGCCGCCATCGACAACGTCCGGCCAGTGTTTCCGGTGCGCCGCGTGATCGTCGCCTTCTGCTTCGGCCTCATCCATGGTTTCGGCTTCGCCAGCGTGCTCGGCGAGCTGAACCTGCCGGCCGCCGACTTCGCCTGGGCGCTCCTGCAGTTCAACCTCGGCCTGGAAGCGGGCCAGCTGATGATCGTCGTCGTCGCGACGATCGTCCTGTTCGCGCTGCGGCGTTGGCGGCGCTACCGGCCGGTCGTGATCCGCGGCGGCTCGTTCGTGGCGATGGCGATCGCCGCGACCTGGTTCGTGCAGCGCGTCGCGGAGCTGAAGCTGCCGCCCGTCCAGCCCTGAACGGCCATCGGGCGATGTGTACAAGGCCGTGATCATCGCCGGCATCCCGAGTGCCGGCTGCTCAGGCGCCGCCGGGAACGCGCCCCCGCACGCACCAGGCGCGCGCCGTGAGGACGAAGCCGCCGTCCGATCGCGCACCGAGCAGGCGCTTGCGCAGGCGCGCTTCGAGTTCGCGTCGCTTGTCGCCGCCCAACGCCGCCACGTAGGCGCCGGCCGGTCCCACCCCGGCGAGGAACGGCGCCCAATAGTCGTCGAACGATGCGAACGTCTGCTCGATCGAGAGCGGCTGTTCGCTGACGGCATCGAAGCCCGCCTGCGTCCACAGTCCACGGAGCTGCCGTTCGAGCGTGAGCTTCATGTTGCGTTCGTCGCGGCTGGCCATCGCCGGATCGAGCGCAACGACCTCGTCCCAGAAGATGCGCAGCATCTGCATGCCCGCGTCGTAGTCCCACACGCAGGCGCTGACGAGGCCGCCCGGCCGCGTGACGCGGCGCATTTCGCCGATCGCCTTGACGTGATCGGCAATGAAGTTGATCACCAGCAGCGACATCGTCTGGTCGAAGGACGAATCGGCGAACTGCAGTGCCTGCGCGTCACCGAGTTCGAAGCGCGAGCGGGGCGACGTCGCCGAGCGCCTGGCGAACTCGATGAAGCCCGCGGACGGATCGATGCCCACGATGTCGCTGGCCGGCAGCGCGCGCTCCAGCGCCGATGCCAGCGCGCCCGTTCCCGTGCCCACGTCGAGCACGCGATCGCCGTCCCTCGGCCCTGCGAAGGCCACGTAGAGGCGCGCGAGCTGCCGGCTCCAGCGGCCCATGAAGTCTTCGTAGCCGTTGCTCTCGGTGAACATCTTCGCTTCCGACTCCTTGAGGCCGCGTCGTGGCCGGCGTGACGCCGGCCTTGTCGATTGAGGGGATCCAGCGTGATTCATCCGGGCGATGAAATAAATGGAGCGACGTGGGCGTGTCGCTGCCTTCGATGGTGCGCACGCTTGCGGCACTGGAGCGCGAGCTGGGTGTCACGCTGCTCAATCGCACCACGCGGCGCATGCACCTGACCGACGCGGGCCGCGAGTACGTCGAACGTTGTCGCGCGATCCTCGGGCAGATGCAGGACGCGGAAGCAAGGCTGCAATCGCGCCGAGTTGCGCCCCACGGACGACTGGCGGTCACCGCATCGGTGCTCTTCGGTCGGCGTTACGTGGCGCCGTTGATGAACGACTTCATCCGGAAGCATCCCGACGTCACCGGCGAGCTGTTGTTCGTCGATCGCGTGGTCAACGTGATCGAAGAAGGCCTCGATGTCGCCGTGCGCATCGGTCACCTGCCCGATTCATCGCTGGTGGCCCTGCCCCTCGGCACGGTCCGGCGCGTGATCTGCGCGAGCCCGGCCTATCTGCGCAAGCACGGCGCGCCCAGGACGCCGGAGGACGTCCGCAAGCATCGCTGCGTCCGTTTCAGCGGCCTGGCGCCGACCGCGGAGTGGACGTTCCCGTCCTCGCCGCGCAGGGTGGCCATCGACAGCGTGCTCACCAGCAATCAGCCTGAAGTGGCGATCGACGCGTGCGCGGAGGGCCTCGGGCTGGGGCTCTTCCTCTCGTACATGGTGGCGCCATGGGTGCGGGCGAAGCGATTGAAATACGTGCTGGAGGACGCCGAGAGCGAGCCGCTGCCGATTCACGTGGTGTATCCGCAGTCGCGGGCCGTGTCGCCGACGGTGAGGGCGTTCGTCGAGTGGTGCGTGAAGGAGCTGCGGCAGGCGCGGTTCGATTGACGCATTGAACGTCCATGCAGGTGCGGCTGCTGCGCGCCCGCACTCGAGGTCGAACGGCGCGACGCCGCAAGCGACGGACCGGCATACGTTTGGGCGAAACTTCATACCGCGTTGAGCGTTTGACGGCTTCATCGCATCCAGCGACCGGCCCACGACGTAGGCCACAGCAGCCAGCCGAGGAAACTGCATGCCGTACCGCCACGGGCGCCTGAAGCGCTTGAACGTGTCGAAGAGACTGAAGGACCTGCCCTCGATGGCCGTTGCTGCCGCAGGATGGCTGCACGGCAGCGGCCTGGCGCAGACCACGGTCCCCGGCCCTGCCACCACCTCCACCGCCACCACCGAGATCGAGGTCCAAGGGCACTACGACAATGCCGTGGGCAGCAGCAGCGCGGCATCGCAGGGCGTGATCAACGCGGCCTTGCTCAAGAGCCGCCCTGCCCAGCGCCCCGGCGAGGTGCTGGAGTTCGTGCCCGGCCTCATGGTCACCCAGCACTCGGGTGACGGCAAAGCCAACCAGTACTTTCTGCGCGGCTTCAACCTTGACCACGGCACCGACTTCGCCACCACGGTGGCCGGCATGCCGGTCAACATGCCCACGCACGGCCATGGCCAGGGCTACACCGACCTCAACTTCCTGATCCCTGAGCTGGTGCAGCGCATCGACTACCGCAAAGGCCCGTACTTCGCCAGCCACGGCGACTTTGCCGCTGCCGGGGCGGCCGACATCGCGTACCGCACGCGGCTGGACGCCGGTTTCGGCCAGCTGACGCTGGGCGAGAACGGCTACCGCCGCCTGGTGGCGGCGAGCGGATTCGAGCTGGACGACGGCCTGTCGCTGATGGTGGCCGCCGAGGCCATGGGCAACGATGGCCCCTGGGTGGTGCCCGAGAACCTGCGCCGCCGCAACGCCGTGCTGACCCTGGCGGCCGGCAACGCCGAACAGGGCTGGAGCACCACGCTGATGGGCTACCGCGCCCGCTGGATCAGCACCGACCAGATCCCGCAGCGGCTGATCGACGCCGGCACCTACGACGGCCAGCCCTTCGGCGCCTTCGATTCGCTCGACGCCAGCGACGGCGGCGCCACCACGCGCAGCAGCCTGTCGGGTGAATGGCACCGCAACCGCGGCGGCGCACTGAGCAAGGTGTCGGCTTACGCCATGCGTTACCGCCTGGCGCTGTACAGCAATTTCACCTTCGCGCTGGAGCGCCCTGATGACGGTGACCAGTTTGCGCAGAAGGACAACCGCAGCGTCTACGGCTTGAGCGCCAGCCACGCCTTCGGCCACATGCTGGGCGGCTTGGCGGTGCGCACCGAGTTCGGCGCCCGGCTGCGCCATGACCGCATCCGTGTCGGCCTGTTCGACACCGTGGCCCGCGTCACCACCGGCACCACGCGCGACGATGAAGTGCGCGAGACGATGTGGGGCGTGTATGGCCAAAGCACGCTGGAGCTGACCCCCACGCTGCGCGCCGTGCTGGGCGTGCGTGCCGACCGCGTGGGCACGCGGGTGAATGCGCTGACGCTGGCCGCCAACTCGGGCCGGGTCGACGCTACGCAGCTGTCACCCAAGCTGAGCCTGATCGCCGGCCCGTTCTCGAAGACCGAGCTCTTCTTCAACGCGGGCCGCGGCCTGCACAGCAACGACGCCCGCGGCACCACCGCGCGGTTCGACCCGAAATCGGGTGATGCGGTGGACCCGGTGCCGCCGCTGGTGGCCAGCCGCGGCTTTGAAGTCGGCGCGCGCACCGAGGCGCTGCCCGGCCTGCAAAGCTCGCTGGCCTTGTGGAAGCTGGACGTCGACTCCGAGCTGGTCTACATCGGCGACGCGGGCGCCACCGAGGCCAGCCAGGCCAGCACCCGGCGCGGCGTGGAGCTCAGCAACCGCTACACGCCGGTGCCCTGGTTGTTGTTCGATGCCGACCTGGCCTGGACGCATGCACGCTTCAAGAACGGTGAGCGCATTCCCAATGCGGTGGACAAGGTGGGTTCCGTGGCGGCAACCGTGCGCGATCTGGGGCCCTGGTCGGCCAGCGTGCAGTGGCGCTATCTGGGCAGCGGCGCCCTGATCGAAGACAACTCGGTGCGGTCCAGGCCGTCGTTGACGACCCATTTGCGCCTGGGCCGGCGCCTCACGCCCAAGACCGAGCTGACCTTGGATGTGTTCAACCTGTTCGATCGCAAAGTCAACGACATCCAGTACTTCTACGAAAGCCGCTTGCCCACCGAAGCCGGGCCGGTGGCTGACCGCCACGTGCATCCGGCCGAGCCGCGCAGCCTGCGGCTGACGCTGCGCCTGAGCTTGTAGGCGCTGCTGCAACAGGCGCCCGGCCGGCCGATGGGCCGCCGGCGTGGCGCGTCCGATGTCACCGTCAGGGCCTGGCCGGCAGTTCCAATCGCAGCTTCAGCGCCGCGCCGGCGGCGATGGTGGGTGCCGCCAGGCGCGAGTCCGGCACGCCGCGGCCCCGCAGGTGGGCGCGCACCTGCACGCCGCGCTGTTGCGCCAGGCCGGCATTGGGCGTCGGGTCGGCCGGAGCGGCCAGCAGCGTCAGGCGCATCTGGCGCCGCCGCCGCAGGCTCTCGGCCACCTTGTCCAGCACGGCGGCCAGCGGCGGCTTGACGGCGGTGTGCGCAGCGTCGAAGCAGAAGTCGCGCGGCACCTCGACGGCCAGCGCACCGTCGGCTCCCAGCTGGATCGCCACCGGCGTGCCGGCGAACCACGATTGCAGCCATTGGCGCTCGACCTCCAGCGCGCCGGGCTTGGCAGCAGGCGACGGCGCGGGCTCGGGCGCGCCGCCGCCCGCGACCGGCGGCGCCGGCGTGCCGCAGGCCTGCAGCAGCAACAGCGCCAGCACGGCGGCGGGCCAGGCGACGGCGCGCATTCAGAAGACCAGCGTGCGCCAGCGCGGATCACAGGCGCGGGCCATGAACTGCACCGCGCCGCCGCGGCGGCTGCATGCGGGGATCAGCGCCACGTCGCCCAGCCCTTGAGCCTGCAGCGCATCGGTGCAGGCCAGCAGCACCGCGCCATGCGCGACCGCTTCGCGCATCGAGTCGGCGATCGTCTTGTCGTGCCGGCCGCCGGCGCGCAGGCCTTCGGCGACGCCGGGCACCAGCAGGTGCACGCTGCGCGCGCTGAAGTAGATCTCCACCGGCACGTCCATCGCGGCCGCGGCGGCGGCATGGAAGAAAGGCGTGGCCAGGCGGTGCGGCGCCTCGGGCTCGCAGACCCACAGCAGCAGCGCCACGCCGGCCACCGAATCGGCCTCGAATGCCATGGTCAATCCTCGCGGTGCAGCCAAGCATAGTGGGCCATCGCCGGCGCCACCGCGTCGCCATGCAACAAGCCCGCGCGATCGGCGTCGAAAGCGCTCAGCCGCAGCCGCGCCAGCCAGCCCTGGCCGTAGGGATCCTGGTGCACCAGCGCCGGCCGATCGGCCAGCGCCTCATTGACGGCCACCACCGTGCCCGTGACCGGCGACTTGACCGAGACGATGGACTTGGCCAGCTCCACCACCGCCACCGCCCGCCCCTGCTCCACCGCCACCCCCACCCCCTTGGGCCGCGCCATGTAGATCTCGCCCGACAGCCGGATGCCCAGCTCGGTGATGCCGACGCTGGCCGTGCCGTCGTCGTGCAGCCGCGCCCAGACCTGATGCTCGATCAGGTAGTACAGCTCCGCCGGTGCGGTCAACTCAGCCACAACGTCCAACCTTGAAAGACGCACCTCCTCGGGCGTGCGGCCCGCGTCGCGAGCGGGCCGAGGTGGCGTCGAGCATCGCAGCCGTACACCCGTACGGCGAGAAGCGCAGGCGCCAGATCGGCCCGCGCAGCAGCGGGACGCATGCCCGAGGGCGGAGGGGCGAGGGAGTCGAACCCTCCCAGCGGCGCATGGCGCCACCCACCGGGTTTGAAGCCCGGCCGACCCACCAGGATCGTTGCCCCTCCATCGTCATGGCCCTTCGCTGAACAGCGCCGTATCGCTCCTCAGCCGGTGCTCGTCGCCCACGCGGCGCAACAGGCCGATGCGGTCGAAGTATTCCAGGATCTGGATCGCGCGCTTGCGGCCGAGCTGCGTTGCGTCGCGGAACGCGGCCGCGGTGACGGCGCCACCCTCGGCCGCGGCGCCGACGGTGCGCGCGATGGCCGCCAGTCTGGCGATCGTCGCTTCGGCGTAGTAGAGGTCTTTCACCACTTGATGCAGCTCGCCGCGCTGGGCCAGGCGCGCGAGCGTGGTGCGCATCAGCGGCTCGCTCTCGCCGGCGTCACGCGCGAGGTCGCGCACCCACACACCGTCGAAGCTGCCTTCGGCCAGGCGCGGCGCCACCTTCTGCGCCAGCCGCAGCTCGGTGGCCGACAGGCGCACGCCGTGCTCGGGCCGGTGCACGAAGGCGCCGCTGCGCGTGACGCCGCCTTGCGCCAGCAGCCTGTCCAGCAGCGCACGCCACAGCGGCTCGGGCAGGCGCGGCAGCGCCAGGCGACGAAGCCGCGCGGCGTCGGGGCCGGGGTCGTCGGGGTGGCGCTGGTGAAAGAGGTCCAGCGCCTGCAGCACCTGCGTAGCGGCGGCGGCCGCGTGGCCGGCGTCCAGGGCCCAGCGGCCTTCTGAATGACCGCCCGCGGCGTGCTGCTCCAGCGTGCCTTCGGGCCACATGACGCCCTCCAGCGCCGTGGCGTCGCCCGCCGCCACCGCCAGCCGCTGCAGATCCAGCCCCTGCGGCGACACCGCGAGCAGCGCGCGCGCCCGCTCGGCGACGTCAACGGCGGCCAGCGCATCGAGTTCGCTCAGACGTTGGGGCGTGCGGCGGTAGCGCGCCGGCGCCAGCGGGTCCAGCACGCGGCCGCCGGCCAGCGTGCGCGTGGCCGAGGCGTCGCGCAGCACGACGCGGTCGCCCCACCACGCGGCCAGCGGCTGCTGCAGCACGAGCTGCACGCGCGCGCGGCCGCCGGGCGACAGGTGGTCGCCGTCCAGCACCGCGACGCTGCCCAGCACGCCGGCCGCGCCCAGGTGCACGTGCACCGGCGTGCCGCTGCGCAGCGCGCGCGGCTCGGCGTGCCACAGCGTCAGCGCCACGTCCAGCCGCGTGGTGGCCAGCGCGATCGCCGGGTCGGCCAGCCACTGGCCGCGCGCCACCTCGTCCTTGGCCAGCCCGGCCACGGCCACCGCCACGCGCCGGCCGGCGCCGGCCTCGTCCACCGGCTGGTTCTGCGCATGCAGGCTGCGCACGCGTGCGCGCCGGCTGCCGGGCAGCAGCTGCAGCTCGTCGCCGAGCTTCACGCGCCCGGCGTGCACGGTGCCGGTGACGACGGTGCCGACGCCGCCCAGCGTGAACGCGCGGTCGACCGCGAGGCGGAAGCCGGCGCGGTCGCCGGCGCGCGACGACGCAGCCGTGTCGTGTGCGGCGGCCAGCAGGTGCTCGCGCAAGGCATCCACGCCTTCGCCGGTGGTGGCCGCGACCTCGAACACCGGCGCGCCGGCCAGCGTCGAGCCCTGCAGCAGCGCCGCCACCTCGGCGCGCACGGCGGCGCGGCGCGCGGCGTCGGCGCGGTCGCACTTGGTGATCGCCACCGCGCCGTGGTCCAGGCCCAGCAGCGACAGCACCGCGAGGTGCTCGCGCGTCTGCGGCATCACGCCGTCGTCGGCGGCCACCAGCAGCAGGCAGTGGTCGATGCCGGTGGCGCCGGCCAGCATCGTGTGCACCAGCCGCTCGTGGCCGGGCACGTCGATGAAGCCGATGCGCTCACTGCCGCCGGGCACCGGCATGAAGGCATAGCCCAGCTCGATGCTGATGCCGCGCTGCTTCTCCTCCGGCAGCCGGTCGGTGTCGACGCCGGTGAGCGCCCTCACCAGCGTGGTCTTGCCGTGGTCGATGTGTCCGGCGGTGCCGACGATCATGGAGAAGGCTTCAGGCGATGATCTCGCGCGCGGCGATGGTGTACTTGAAGCTGTCCGGCGACAGCTCGTCGAAGCGACCGGCCGCATTCTCGCCGTTCGGATACATCAGGAAGGGCAGCGTCGCTTTCGACGCGGTGCCCGGCAGCACGATGTCGTGCGCGGTGTTCCAGCCGACCCAGTTGCCTTCCCACTGGCCGAACAAGCCCTTCATCACCGGCGCGACCAGCCGGTGCGCCGGGTCCTTGATCCAGTCGCTGCTTTCCTGGCGCGCCACCTTCAGCACGTCGGCCGGGTCCATCGCCACCCAGCCGTGGCCGGCGAGGTAGGCCTCGGCGCGGCAGTGCTGCGCGCCTTTCAAGTTGGCCGGGTTGGCGCCCAGCTCGCGGTAGCCGAAGGCCGACGGCGCCAGCCGCAGGCCGTAGACGTCGCGCGCCGGCACGCCGACCGACCGGCACAGGCCGACGAAGACGGCGTTCAGGTCGGCGCACTTGCCGCCCAGATTGCCGCTTTCCAGCATCGCGCGGATGTCGCCGGTGCCGCAGCCGCGCGTCTTCGGCTCGCGGTAGGCATGGGCCACCACCCATTGGTAGACCGCGCGCACCTTGTCGAGGTCGGTCTTCGCGCCCCGCGTGGCCTGCAGCGCGGTCTTGCGCACGATGCCGTCCAGCGGCAGCAGTTCGGTGGGCTGCAGGTGGGCGCGCAGCAGCGCCGGGTCTTCGGCCGGCGCGTCGCGGCGCTGCCAGTCGACGGCGCGGCTGCGCGTCTGCAGCCGGCTGGTCAGCGCGAGCGTCGGCGCCTTGACGCTCTCTTCGAAGCGGGCGTGCAGCAGCCGCACGCCGCGCGGCGCGTCGGCGACGATGCGCGCCTCGGCGGCATTGCCGCTCCAGTCGTGGCCCAGGCTGCGCTGCCAGCCGGTGGCCAGGTCGGGGACGGGCAGCCAGAGCTGGGTGGCGCCCTTGACCTCGGCGACCTGCACCGTCGTCGTCAGCTCCCAGCTCCGCCAGGGGCCGGGCTGGGGGTCGAAGCGGCGCTGCTGCTCCTGCGCGCGCGCGGTGGTGCCGAGCGGCAGCGCGAGCGCGGCGGCGCTCATCTGCAGCAGGCGGCGGCGTTGGATTCGTTGGCTCGTCGTCATCGATGCACTCCTGAAACGTTAAGAAGAAGAAAGCGCGGCGGCGACCCAGCCGCGCGCAGGGTCGGCGCCCCAGTCGACCTCGCCGGCCACCCAGAACAGCGGCCGGCCGTCGCGCCCGATCACGAAGGTGGACGGGAACAGGCGCACGCCGAAGGCCTTGGCCGCGCTGCCGTCGACGTCGCGCGCCAGCAGCAGGCCGATCGGCATCTGCGCCAGGAAGCGGCGCATCGTGCCCTCGGTCTCGCGGAAGTTCACGGTCACCACCTGCAGGCCTTGCGCCTCGTGGCGCGCGGCCAGCAGTTCCAGCGACGGCAGCTCGGCACGGCAGGGCTCGCACCAGCTCGCCCAGAAGTTGAGCACCAGCAGCCGGCCGCGCGCGTCGGCCAGCCGCCAGGTGCCGCCGTCCAGCAGCGGCAGCACGAGCGGCGGCACCGGCGTGCGCGCGGGCCAGGGCTTGCGCTCCGGCGCGGCGGACAGCGGCAGGGGCAGGCACACCAGCGCCAGCAGCGCGGCGCGCCGGCGCGGCGTCACGCTGGTCATGACAGCATGTCCTCGAACTTCAGCGCCGCCCAGCGCAGGTTCTCGGCGGCCAGTTCGGCGCGGCGGTCGTTGTCGTCGATCTGCACCTGCTCGATCAGCCCCTGCGCGTTGACCGTGTAGTCGAACTGCACGCTGATCGCCTCGCGCGGCGAGCCGTTGACCATCATGTAGCAGAGGTTGTCGGGCAGCTTGACCGCCGGCTTGCGGCTGCCGATGCGCTCGGCCAAGTAGCCGGCGACGATGTGGCCATGCGCATTGGCCACGTGCGCGCTCTTGGGATAGAAGCGGAACGTGGGCGCCACCTGGCCGACCGCGTCGCCGATCACGTAGACGCGGTCGTCGGTCTTCAGGTGCAGCTGCAGCGGGTCGACGTCGGCCCAGCCGGTGGGCTTGCCCTCGGGCGTGCGGCCGATCGCGTCGGCCTTCCACGCCAGGTCGCCGGCCTGGTGCGGCGCCATCAGCACCGCGTGGTCGAAGCGCATGTCGCCGGCCTTGGTGCGGACGCGCCGGTTGAAGGGGTCGACCTCCAGCACCTGTGCGTTGGGCACGTAGGTGATCTGGTCCTTGTAGAGCTGCTCGAACGCGGCGCGGAAGCCAGGCCCGATCGGCGCGACGCCCGGCTTGTGGTCGAGGATGGTGACGCGGCCCTTGATGCCGTGCGTCTTGAAGTGCCAGGCCACCATGCAGGCGCGCTCGTAGGGGCTGGGCGGGCAGCGCTGCGGCGGCGGCGGCAGCGTCATCACCCAGTCGCCGCCCTTGAACGCGGCCAGCGAGCGCTTCAGGTGGTGCTGCTCGGCGTTGGGCACGTAGGCCGCCGGGAAGCGCTGCCGCGTCGCGACGGCGGCGCGGCGGTCGTTGCCGAACCAGGCTTCGTAGTCGTAGCGGATGCCCGGCGCCAGCACGAGGTAGTCGTAGTCCAGCCAGCCGGCGCTGGTGTGCACGCGGCGCGCGCCGCGGTTGACCTCGGTGACCTCGCATTGCACGAACTGGTAGCCGTGGCGGTCGGCCACGCGCAGGTGGTCGTGCACCAGCAGGCTCTCCTCGACGAGGTCGACCAGCCACTTGTTGCTCAAGGGGCAGGAGAAGAACACCGGGTTCTTCTCCAGCAACACGACCTCGGTAGCGGGCGACAGCAGCCGCAGGTGCTTGGCCAGCGTCATCCCGCCCCAGCCGCCGCCGGCGACGACGACGCGCGGCGCGCTGCCGCGCGGCATCAGCGCCTGGCCCGGGTGGCCGATGAAGAAGGGCCGCGGCGGCGGCGCGCTGGCGGGTGGCGGCGTGGACGTGCCGGGGGCTGCGCAGGCGCCGAGCAGGGCGCCCGACGCCCCCGCCGCACCGGCGAGGAAATGGCGTCGGTTCAGGGTCACGTGAGTCTCCTTGGGGTGCGATCGTTCTCGCTTCAGGACAGCGCCTGCGCCAGCGCAGGCAGTTGGTCGACGAAGGCTTGCGGGTCTTCCAGCCCACGCAGGTCCAGCAGCAGGCGGTCGTCGGCGATGCGGGCGATCACCGGCAGCGGCAGCGCGCGCAAGGCGGCGGCCAGTTCGTCCAGCGCGCGGCCGGCGCCTTTCTTCTGCCGGGGCTCGATCGCCAGCCCGGCCGACGGCAGCCGGTCCACCGGCAGCGAGCCAGAGCCGATCTGGCCCAGCAGCTCGACCACGCTCACCGCATAACGCGGCAGCACGGCGTCCGCGACGGCGCCCTGCAGTTGCTCGGCCAACGCGCGGATCGCCGCTGCGGGGCACGTCAGCAGCCGCAGCGTCGGCAAATCCTGCGCCAGCCGCTCGGGCCGCAGGTACAGCATCAGCGTGGCTTCCAGCGCGGCCAGCGGCAGCTTGCTGAGGCGCAGCGCGCGCTTCATCGGGAACTTGCGGATGCGGCCCACCGCCTCCTTGCTGCCGACGATCAACCCGGCCTGCGGGCCGCCCAGCAGCTTGTCGCCGCTGAAGCTGACGACGTCGCAGCCGGCGGCGATCTTCTCCTGCGGCGTGGGCTCGTGCGGCAGCCCGTAGGCGGCCAGGTCGACCAGCGCGCCGCTGCCCAGGTCGGTGGCCATCGGCAGCCCGTGCTGATGCGCGATGCGCGCGATCCCGGCCTCGTCGACGGCCGACGTGAAGCCCTGCACCGCGTAGTTGCTGGTGTGCACCTTCATCAGCAGCGCGGTGCGCTCGGTGATCGCGCGCTCGTAGTCGGCGGGGTGCGTGCGGTTGGTCGTGCCGACCTCGACCAGCGTGGCGCCGGCGCTAGCCATCACGTCGGGCATGCGGAAGGCGCCGCCGATCTCGACCAGTTCGCCGCGCGAGACGATCACTTCCTTGCCGCGCGCCAAGGCCGCGATCGTCAGCAGCACCGCGGCGGCGTTGTTGTTGACCACCGTCGCGGCCTCGGCGCCGGTCAGCGTGCACAGCAGCTCCTCGACGACGCTGTCGCGGTCGCCGCGGCCGCCGCCGGCGAGGTCGTACTCCAGGTTGTTGGGGCCGGCCATCATCGCCAGCAGGTGCTGCAGCGCGCTGTCGGCCAGCAGCGCGCGGCCGAGGTTGGTGTGGATCACGGTGCCGGTGAGGTTGAGCACGCGGCGCAGGCGCGGCGCCAGCCGTTGCTGCACGCGCGCGGCCAGCGCGGCCTGCAGCGCGCCGGGCTCCAACTCGGCCGGCGGCAGTTGGCCGGCCACGGCGCGCGTACGCAGGCCGTCCAGCAGCGCACGCGCCTCGGCAGCCACCAGCGTGTGGCCGTGCTCGCCGACCAGGGCCGCCGCCGCGTCGGCACGCAGCAGCTTGTCCACCGCCGGCAGGTCCTTGGCCTGGGCCTTGGAACCGTGAACCACGGATTCGTCGGGCCTGGGCATCATGCGGCTCCAGGGTCGGGCGGTGGTTCGGGCTCGCCGAACAGCAGCATCAGGTTGACGCCGTGGCGCTGCTTGCCGGTCTCGGCGATCAGCAGGTCCAGCGTCAGCGTGGCCAGGTCGTCGGCCACGGGGTCGACGAAGGGGTCGCGGTCGCCGTGCATGATCTTCAGATAGTGGTCGCAGTCGTCGCAGGTCTCGGCCTGGATGGCGGCCTGGGCGGCGCGGGCGCTGGCGTCGTCATCGCCGCCGCCGGACTGCGCCGACTCCAGCGACTGGTAGGCGATGCGCCCGGTGTGCAGGCAATGCGGACACTGGATGCGCTGCAGATACCACTGCATGTTGCACAGGCTGCAATGCAGGTAGCGCTGCCCGGTGCTGCCGCCGGCGTTGCGCGTCAGGCTGGCGGTGGGCCGGCTGCCGCAGCAGGGGCAGACCGTGACGTCGTCGCAGCGGCCGAAGGGTGGGTTCAGCGGATTCGGCGGCGCGCCGGCCTGGACCGACAGCACCAGGTGCGTCCAGTAGACCTGCAAGCCCGCCGCGATCACCGGCGCGGTGGCCAGGTTCAGCCCTTGCATGACGCCGGTGAGCAGGCAGTCGGCCTGCGTCTCCAGCTCATCGTCGCCGGCGCGGTCGATTGCGTCCAGCGCGGCGCGCACGCCGGCGGGCGTGGTGGCGCGCAGTTCGGCGGCCATGCGCCGCAACTCGACGCGCCAGGCGGCGTCGCGCGGCCAGTCCACCGCGGGCAGCGGCGGCACGCCGTCGCGGGCGGCGCGCTGCAGCGCTTCTTCGGTGGGCATGGGCACCGGCCCCATGCGCTGCAGCGCCGTCTGCTGCGCCTGCGCCAGGTCGGCCATGAAGCGCAGGAAGTCGGCCATCGCGTGGCCGCCGGCCGCCAGCTGGCGCAGCCGCATCTGGCGTTCGGCGAACAGCGTCTTGCGCTCGGGCCAGTGGAGGTACGGCGTCTCCCCGCCGGCCGACGAGACGATCTCTTCCACGGACATCACGCGCACGGTGGCGGTGGCACTCATCCGGATCTCTTCTCAAAAAACGACAGCGGCGCCCGCGACACCGACGCGGGCGCCGGGGTCGCCGCTCACTTGCCTTGCGTCATCTCGCGATGCCACAGCCCATGGTTGGCCTTGGCCCAGCCTTCGGTGACCGTGCCCCGGGTCATCGCACGCATCGTACCCTTGACCCAGATCGCGGCGTAGATGTGGACGATGACCGTCAGCACCAGCACCAGGGCCGCGATCGAATGCAGCAGCACCGCGGCGCGCTGCGCGACGATCGGGAAATAACCGGTGAACCACGGATGCCAGAACATGAAGCCCGTCACCACCAGCACCAGCAGGCTGAGCGCCATCAGCCAGAACACGCGCTTCTGTCCGGCGTTGTACTTGCCGGCCGGCGGCATGCGGCTCTTGTCGCCGCGCAGCATCTCGCCGGCGTGCTTGGACCACTCCTTGTCGGCCTCGGTCATCAGGTTCTGGCGCCAGAGCTTGAGGAACATGACGAGAAAGCCCAACACCATCAGCAGCCCCATGAAGGGATGCAGGATGCGCGACCACTGGCCGCCGCCCACCAGGTTGCTCAGGAAGAACAGGCTGGGGTGGAAGAAGGCCAGGCCGGACACCGCGGCCAGGAAGAACATCAGCACGATGAACCAGTGGTTCATGCGCTCGCCGTCGGAATATCGCTTGAGCAGGCGCGCCATCACACACCCTCCTTCTCGTCAGCCTTGCCCTCGGACTTCTCCTCGATCGGGCCCACCTTCATGTAGTGGAAGAAGCCGGCCACGACGGCGCCGATCATGCCGGCCACCGCCAAGGGCTTGGCAATGCCCTTCCACAGCGCCACCATCGGGCTGATGCTGGGGTTGGCGGGCAGGTCTTCCAGCTCGGGCCGGTCGGCGTGCTTGAGCACGTACATCACGTGCGTGCCGCCCACGCCCTGCGGGTTGTAGAGCCCGGCGTTCTGGAAGCCGCGCTCCTTCAACTCGGCCGCGCGCTGGTTGCCGTAGGCCACCATCTCGTCCTTGGTGCCGAAGCCGATCGCCCCGGTGGGGCAGGTCTTCACGCACGCCGGCTCCAAGCCCACGCCGACGCGGTCGGAACACAAGGTGCACTTGTAAGCCTTGTTGTCCTTGGCGCTGATGCGCGGCACGTCGAAGGGGCAGCCCTTGACGCAGTAGCCGCAGCCGATGCAGTTCTCGCTGATGAAGTCGACGATGCCGTTGGCGTACTTGACGATCGCGCCCGGCGACGGACACGCCTTCAGGCAGCCCGGGTCCTCGCAGTGCATGCAGCCGTCCTTGCGGATCAGCCACTCGAGGTTGCCCTGCTCGGGTTCGACCTCGAAGAACTTCATCACCGTCCAGGACGATGCCGTCAGGTCCACCGGGTTGTCGTAGACGCCGATATTGGTGCCGACCGCGTCGCGCAGGTCGTTCCAGTTCATGCACGCCACCTGGCAGGCCTTGCAGCCGATGCACTTGGACTCGTCGATGAGCTTGGCCACGTGCGGCACGGCGGAGCGCACCTGCGGCGTGGGCGTGGTGGTGGCCGAGCGCGCCACCACGTCTTGCGTTTGCAGACTCGACATGGCGGCTACCTCATGCCTTCTCGATGTTGACGAGGAACGCCTTGAACTCCGGCGTCTGCGAGTTGGCGTCGCCGACGAACGGGGTCAGGGTGTTGGCGAGGTAGCCGGTCTTGGTCTGCCCCTTGAAGCCCCAGTGGAAGGGGATGCCCACCAGATGCACCTTCTGGTTGTTCACGTCGAAAGGCTTGATGCGCTTGGTGACCACGGCCTTGGTGACGATGTGGCCGCGGTTGGAGCTGACCTTGACGCTGTCGCCGTGCGCGATGCCTTTCTCTTTGGCCAGTTCCTCGCTGATCTCCACGAAGGCCTCGGGCTGCACGATGGAGTTGAGCCTGGCGTGCTTGGTCCAGGTGTGGAAGTGCTCGGTCAGCCGGTAGGTGGTGGCGGCGTACGGGAACTCCTCCTTCTTGCCGAACGCCTCCATGTCGCCCTTGAAGACGCGGGCGCAGGGGTTGCTGATCGCCTTCGGGTTGTCCGGATGCAGCGGGTTGACGCCGATCGGTGTCTCGAAGGGCTCGTAGTGCTCGGGGAAAGGCCCTTCGGCCATGCCGATCGCATGCAGCCGCGCCACGCCTTCCGGGTTCATGATGAACGAGCCCATGCCCATCTCGGGCGCGGCCGTCGGCATCATATCGGGCACGTCGGCGCCGCCCCAGCTCTTGCCGTTCCAGTACTCGTAGCGCTTGTTCGCCGCCCAGGGCTTGCCGTCCTTGTCGGCGCTGGCGCGGTTGTAGAGGATGCGGCGGTTGGCCGGCCACGAGAAGCCGTAGTTCTGGTACACGCCCCAGCCGGTGGGATCGGACAGGTCGCGCCGCGCCGTCAGGTTGCCCGCCTCGGACCAGCAGCCGCTGTACAGCCAGTTGCCGCAGGCGGTGGAGCCGTCGTCGCGCAGCATCGCGAAGCCCGGCAGCTGCTGCCCGGCCTTGACCAGCACCGCGCGCGGCGCCTTCGGGTCCTTGGGATCGGGCGGCGCCAGCACGTCCTCGATGGCGCGGCCGTTGATCTCGCGCAGCAGCTCGGCCGGCGACGGATCGTGGTGCTGCACGTAGTCCCAGGCCAGGTTGGCAATGGGCTCGGGGAAGGCGCCGCCGTCCTTGGCATACATCTCGCGCAGCGTGACGAACAGCCGGGCCATGATCTCCGAATCGGTCTTGGCCTCGCCCGGCGGCGCGATGGCGCGCTCCTTCCACAGCGCGACGCGGCTGGAGTTCGTCAGGCTGCCCTGCTCCTCGGCGAAGCAGGCGCTGGGCAGGCGGAAGACCTCTGTGGGGATGTCCTCGGACTTCACGTCGTTGAAGGGGCCGAAGTTCTTCCAGAACTCGCCGGTCTCGGTCTCCAGCGGATCGATGATGACCAGGTACTTCAGCTTGGACAGCGCCGCCGACAGCTTGTTCTTGTTGGGCACCGTCGCCAGCGGGTTGAAGCCCTGGCAGATGAAGCCGTTCATCTTGCCCTGGTGCATCAGCTCGAACAGGTGCATGGCGTCATAGCCGCCGGCCAGCTTGGGCACCCAGTCGTAGCAGAAGTTGTTCTCCGGCGTCGCGGCCTTGCCGTAGTACGACTTCATCAGGCTGTTGAAGAAGCGCGGGAAGTTGCTCCAGTAGTTGAACTGGTTGGGCCGCAGCGGCTTGGGCGTGCAGCGCTTCAGGTACTTCTCGTACGTGTCGTCGTTGTCGGTCGGTGCGCTCAGGTAGCCCGAGAACACCTCGGCATAGGCGTTCATGTCGGTCACGCCCTGCACGTTGGAGTGCCCGCGCAGCGCGTTGACGCCGCCGCCCGGCCGCCCCATGTTGCCCAGCAGGAGCTGGATCATCGCCATCGTGCGGATGTTCTGGCTGCCCACCGAGTGCTGCGTCCAGCCCAGCGCGTAGCAGATGGTGCTGGTCTTGTCGGGCGCGGACATCTCGCCCAGCATCTCGCAGATCTTCAGGAACTTGTCCTGCGGCGTGCCGCAGATGCGGCTGACCATCTCCGGCGTGTAGCGGCTGTAGTGTTTCTTGAGCTGCTGGTACACGCACAGCGGATCCTGCATCGTCTCGTCGACCTTGACGTAGCCCTGCTCGTCCAGCTGGTAGCCCCAGGAGGACTTGTCGTACTTGCGCTTGGCTTCGTCGTAGCCGCTGAACAGGCCGTTCTCGAGCTTGAAGTCGGGCTTGGTCAGGAAGGTGGCGTCGGTGTTGAACTTGACGTAGTCGTGGTGGATCTTGTCCTTGCTCAGCAGTTGGTTGATGACGCCGCCCAGGAAGGCGATGTCGGTGCCGTTGCGGAGCGGCGCATAGATGTCGGCCACCGCCGAGGTGCGGTTGAAGCGCGGGTCGATCGAGATCAGCTTGGCCTTGCGTTTCTGCATGGCCTCGATCACCCACTTGAAGCCCACCGGGTGAGCTTCGGCGGCATTGCCGCCCATGACGACGATGAGGTCGGCGTTCTTGATATCCGTCCACGAGTTGGTCATCGCTCCGCGACCGAAAGTCGGGCCCAGACTGGACACCGTCGGTGCGTGTCAGACGCGTGCTTGTGTGTCGATGCCGACCATCCCCAGTGCGCGCGACACCTTGACGGTCAGGTAACTCGATTCGTTGGACGACGAACTGCACATCAGGAAGCCGGTCGTGGTCCAGCGGTTGACCGCAGTGCCGGCGGCGTTCTTCGCCTGGAAGTTGGCGTCGCGGTCGGCCTTCATGTGCTTGGCCACGCGCGTCAGGGCCTCGTCCCAGCCGATGCGCTTCCACTCCTTGCTGCCGGCCTCGCGCACCTGCGGGTGGATGACGCGCCCGGGCGAGTTGATCATGTCCATGACCCCCGCGCCCTTGGGGCACAGCGAGCCGCGGCTGACGGGGTTGTCGGGGTCGCCTTCGACGTGGACGATGTGCGGCGTGACGTTCTTGGCCTTGTCGCCCAGCGTGTACATGATCAGTCCGCAGCTGACCGAGCAATACGGGCAGACGCTGCGGGTCTCGGTGGTCCGAGCCAGCTTGAAGTTGCGCGTTTCAGCCAGTGCCGCCGTGGGCGAGAAGCCCAGCGCCACCAGGCTGGAGCCGACGAGGCCCGCGCCGCTGACCCGGAAGAACTGCCTCCGGTTCATGTCCATGTTGAAGAAGTCTCCACCCCCTGGCGCCAGGAGGCATGGTTGCCGATGGCGGTCACGCCGCACGCGAGGCCAGTGTTCATCAGGGTCAACCCGGAGGCAATCGGGACGAGTCAGCACGACTTCGCCCCTGCTTGCGACAAGTTGTCGCGGCCGCGCTCAGGCCGGCGGGTCCAGGTCGCGCGCGGCGGCCTCGATCAGGCCGGCGGCGGCCCCGGCGTCGTCGATGCGCTTGATCGCCAGCAGCGCGAAGCGCGCCAGGAACAGCGGCGCCTGCGCCGGGCCCAGTTGCGTCATCGTTTGGCACAGCGCGGTGTAGACGGCGTCGAGCTCGCGGTCGGTCATCGGGGTTCTCCCTCGGGCTTCAGCGCCGCAGCACGCGCTCGATCGCCGCCTGCAGCTCGGCCGCCCGCGGCGCGCGCCAGCGGCCCAGCACGTGGCCGTCGGGCCGCACCAGGTAGACGGTGCCCGGCGCGGCGTCGTAGCGCTCGAACAGGCGGCCGGTGGCGTCGCATGCCACGGCCGCCGGCACGTCGGGCGCGTTGCCGATGCGCAGGCATTGCAGCGGCACGCCGGCCACCGCCAGGCCTTGCAGCGCGTCGGCCGGCGTCTCGCGGCCGGCGAACAGCAGCACGCTGAAGGCCGGGCGCGGCGCCAGGTGCAGCAGGTCCGTCAGGTGCGCCGGCCGCGCAGGCCCCGGCTGCAGCAGCGTCAGCGGGCTTTCCGGCAGCACGGCGCCCGGCGCCGGGCCGGCCTTGAACGAGGCCTCGTCGCCGGCGGCGTTGAGCGGCGACTGGCGGTAGCTGATGGCCGAGGTCTGGCGCGGGTTGATCAGCGAGCTCAAGGCCGGATGGCGCGCCGCCAGGCCGAGCACGGCCGTGCGCATCAGCTCGAAGGCGAACGACGGCGGCGCCATGAACTCGGTGCTCTTGCTGCCGTAGCTCAGGTTCTCGTCGGCGGCGGCCACGCGCTCGGCGGAGTAGCTGTTCAGCAGCGCTGGCGAGGCCAGGCCCTGGATCACGAAGGCCAGCTTCCAGGCCAGGTTGTCGGCGTCGTCGATGCCCGAGTTGGCGCCGCGCACGCCGAAGATCGGCACCAGGTGCGCCGCGTCGCCGGCCAGCAGCACGCGGCCGTGGCGGTAGCTGCGCAGCGTCAGCGCATGGGCCTTGTACAGGCCGGTCCAGATCGGCCGCCAATCGCCGCGCTCGCCCATCATCGCCAGCAGGCTTTCGACGCGCGGCATCACGTTGCCGGGCTTGATCGCCTCGTCGGGGTCCTCGCCGTCGCGCAACTGGTAGTCGATGCGCCAGACGTCGTCGGGCTGCTTGTGCACCAGCACCGTCGAGCCGGGGTTGCACGGCGGGTCGAAGTAGGCCAGCCGCTCGGCCGGCCGCTCGCTCTTGAGCAGGATGTCGACGATGACGTAGCGGCCTTCGTAGCTGTTGCCTTGCAGCGCAAGGCCGAGCGATTCGCGCACGAAGCTGCGGCCGCCGTCGGCGGCCACCAGCCAGTCGGCGTCCACGCGATAGTCGCCCAGCGGCGTGGCCACCGAGAGCCGCACGCCGTCGGCGCCGGCCTCGATCGCCGTCACACGGGTCTGCCAGCGGATCTCGATCAGCTCCGGCATCTGCTCAGCGCGGTCGAGCAGGATCTGCTCGATGCTGTACTGCGCCAGGTTGACCATCGGCGGCAGCTTCTGGTCGGCGTCGGCCGGCATGCGGAAGCGCAGCACTTCCGTGTCGCGGTAGAAGCTGCGGCCGCCGGTCCACGGCAGGCCGATGCGCAGGAAGCCGGGCAAGGCGCCCAGGCGCTCGGCGATCTCCAGGCTGCGGCGCGAGATGCAGATCGCGCGGCTGCCGAAGCACACCGAATCGTCGGCCTCCAGCAACAGCACCGGCACGCCGTGCCGCGCCAGCCCCAGCGCCGCGCAATAGCCCACCGGGCCGGCGCCGACCACGACGACCGGACGGCGCTGCGCGTCGCGGCCGTCTTGCAGCGCCGGCAGCCGCGCCGGGTACCGGCGGGCCTGGAAGGGATAGGGAACGAAGTCGCGGCTCATCGCGCTCGCCGCCTGCAAGCGGCCGTCAAGCCGCCAGCAGCTCGACCAGCACGCCGGCCGCCCGCTCGCACTGCGCGCGGTCCACGTCCAGGTGCGTCACCGCGCGCACGGTGCGCGGGCCGAAGGCGTTGAGCCAGACGCCGCGCTCGCGTGCGCGGGCGACGAGCGTGGCCGCGTCGGGCAGGCCCGGCGGCAGGTGGAAGACGATGATGTTGCTCTGCACCGTGGCCAGGTCGAGCTGCACGCCGCTGCCGGCGGCCAGGCGCTCGGCCAGCAGCCGCGCGTTGGCGTGGTCCTCGGCCAGCCGCGCCAGGTGGTGGTCCAGCCCGTGCAGCGCGGCGGCGGCGAAGATGCCGTTCTGCCGCATCGCGCCGCCCATGCGGCGGCGCTGGCGGTCGGCCGCGGCGATCAGGTCCCTGGGCCCGGCCAGCAGCGAGCCGCCCGGCGCGCCCAGCCCCTTGCTGAAGGCCACGGCCACCAGGTCGAACGGCGCGGCCAGCTCGTGCAGCCGCACGCCGCCGGCGACGTGCGCGTTCCACAGCCGCGCGCCGTCCAGGAAGCAGGCCAGCCCGCGCTCGCGCGCCGCGGCGCAGAGCTGGCGCACCAGCGGCTGCGGCAGCACCACGCCGCCGGCGCGGTTGTGCGTGTTCTCGATCTCCAGCAGCGTGGTCTGCGGAAACACCGGCAGCCCGGCGGGCTTGATCGCGGCCAGCAGCTCGTCGACGCCGAACGCGCCGCCGCGGCCGATCTCGACGATCTGCACGCCGGCGTTGGCCGCCGCGCCGCCGGCCTCGTGCCAGCCGGCGTGCGACTCGCGCGAGGCGATCACCTCGTCGCCCGGCCGCGTCAGCACGCGCAAGGCCACCTGGTTGGCCATCGTGCCGCTGGGCAGCCAGAGCGCGGCCTCTTTGCCCAGCAGCTCGGCGCAGCGCGATTGCAGGCGGTTGGTGCTGGGGTCCTCGCCGTACTGGTCGTCGCCGACCAGCGCGGCGGCCATCGCGGCGCGCATCGCGGCGGTGGGCTGGGTGACGGTGTCGGAGCGGAGGTCGATACGGTCGGTCATGGGTGGAATGGAACAAGGGCCCGCGATGGAAGCCATTCTGCGCGATGGCATGGCCGTTCCGAAGGCCGTCGAACGCGGCTAGGAGGCTGTCGGGCTTTGGGACGGCCCCGCGTTCGGCCGGCAAGGGGCCTGATGCAAGGCGCCGGGGCGCAGCCGGACTGGACGTCCGGCAAGCGCCGGCAACGCCGCAGCAGGCCCCTTGCCGGCCGAACCCGAAGGGCCGGGGCGATTCAGGGCGCCATCCGTCGTTGCCGGCTCGTTGTGGGGACTCGCCCCACGGCCTCGCCGGCGCCTCGTCTGGCGCCCTGACTCGCCCCGGCGCGGGGCTGTCCCAAAGCCCGACAGCCTCCTAGACTCGGCGCGTGCAAACCCCTGCCGTCCCCGCGCTGCCCGAGGCCTGGCCGCTGGCCTCGGTGCTGGTCGTCGACGACGAGCCCGGCATGCGCAACTTCCTGCAGAAGACGCTGGCGCCGCGCGCCGGCCAGGTGCAGGCCGCGGGCTCGGCCGAGGAGGCCGAGGCACTGCTGCGCCGGCACCGCTTCGACCTCGTGATCCTGGACATCACGCTGCCGGGCAAGAGCGGCATCGCGCTGCTGAAGGAGATGCGCGAGCAGGGCAACCCCTGCGAGGTGGTGCTGATCACCGCCTTCGCCGACCTGGACACCGCGATCGAGGCGCTGCGCGCCGGCGCCAGCGACTTCCTGCTCAAGCCCTTCCGCGTGACCCAGGTGCTCAACGCCTTCAAGCACGGGCTGGACCGCGCGCGGCTCAAGCGCGAGAACTGGGTGCTGCGGCGCTCGCTGTCGCGCCAGACGCCGCCGGCCGACGGACTGGTGGGCCGCTCCATCGTCATCAAGGGCCTGCAAGCCGCGCTGCAGCGCGTGGCGGCGGTCGACTCCACGGTGCTGTTCACCGGCGAATCGGGCACCGGCAAGGAGCTGGCGGCGCTGTCGCTGCACCGGCGCTCGCCGCATGCCGGCGGGCCCTTCGTGCCGGTGAACTGCGCCCGCGTCTCGCCCGAGGCGCTGGAGGCCGAGCTCTTCGGCCACGCCGGCGCCGGGCCCGAGCGGCGCGACGGGCTCTTCGTCTACGCCCAGGGCGGCACGCTGTTCCTCGACGAGATCGCCGAGCTGCCGCTGCCGCTGCAGGCCAGCCTGCTGCGCGTGCTGGAGGCGCGCCGCATCCGCCCGGTGGGCGGCGAGCAGGAGATCCCGGTGGAAGCGCGCATCGTGGCCGCCAGCAGCCGGCCGCTGCGCCGCGAGGTGACGGCCGCTCGCTTCCGCGACGACCTGTACTGGCGGCTGCAGGTGGTGGAGATCAGCCTGCCGCCGCTGCGCCGCCACAAGGAGGACATCCCCGACCTCGTGGCCCACTTCATCGACACGCTGGCGCCGCAGCTCGGCGTGGAGACGATCGAGATCACGCCCGAGGAGATGGACTACCTGCAGCAGTACGACTGGCCGGGCAACGTGCGCGAGCTGCGCAACCTGATCGAGCGCAGCCTGATCGTCGGCGCGCTCAACGTCTCGGCGCTGTACCAGAGCCTGCAGCGCCCGAGCCCACCGCCGCAGCCCGGCGCGCTGGACGGCCCGACCGACCTGCAGACCCTGGAGAAGCGCCACATCCTGGCCGTGCTGGCCCAGGTGGACGGCGACAAGACCCGCGCCGCGCAGCTGCTGGGCATCAGCCGCCGCACGCTGGAGCGGCGCTTCGCCGAATGGCAAGAATGAAAGGCTTTGCCGGCCTCAGCATTCGCAACAAGCTGCTGCTGATGGTGCTGCTGCCGCTGCTGGTGGTGCTGCCCGCGCTCGGCCTGATCCTGCTGCTGTGGAGCAACGAGGCGATGGACCGGCTGCTCGTCACCAAGGTGCGCTCCGACCTCGCGGTGGCCCAGGGCTATTTCGAGCGCGTGCTGGCCGAGGTGGGCGCCAGCACGCGCGGCGTGGCCGAGTCGGCCGCGCTGCAGTCGGCGCTGGCCGACGGCCGCCAGGCCGAGCTGATGGCGCTGCTGCAGCGGCTGCGCGCGCGCGAGCGGCTGGACTTCATCAACGTGCGCGGCCCCGACGGCCTGCTGCGCATGACCGACAGCGGCCCGGCGGCGACGATCGACCGCCAGTCGCCCGCCTTCCTGAGCAGCATGCGCAGCCTGCACAGCGTGGACGGGGCCGCCGACCGCACCAGCGTGGAACTGCTGCAGCCCGACCAGGTGGCGCTGCTGGCACCGGCGCTGCTGGCGCGCGTGCCGGTGCCGCTGGTCAACACGCGCAACGCCGCGCCCACCCGGCGCCTGCGCGAGGAGCGCGCGCTGGTGCTGCTGTCCACCCAGGCCGTGCGCGACGCCGAGGGCCGCACCATCGGCCACGTGCAGGGCGGCATCCTGCTCAACCGCAACCTCGGCTTCATCGACCACATCAACGAGATCGTCTACCCCGAAGGCGCCCTGCCCTTCGGCAGCCGCGGCACCGCCACGCTGTTCATCGACGACGTGCGCATCAGCACCAACGTGCGCCTGTTCGGGCCCGCCGGCGAGGAGCGCGCGATCGGCACCCGCGTCTCGCAGACCGTGCGCGACAGCGTGCTGGGCGAAGGCCGCACCTGGCTGGACCAGGCCTTCGTCGTCAACGACTGGTACGTCTCGGCCTACCAGCCGCTGGCCGACGGCGGCGGGCAGCGCATCGGCATGCTCTACGTCGGCTTCCTGCAGGCGCCGTTCACGCGCGTCAAGGTGGCGGGGCTGGCCGTCGTCGGCGTGCTGTTCTTCGGCGTGATGATCGCCGCCGCGGTGGTCTCGCTGCGCTGGGCGCGCAGCATCTTTCGCCCGCTGGAGCAGATGGAGGCGACGATGCAGCGCGTGGAGGCCGGCGCGCTGGAGGCGCGCGTGGGCGCCGTCGCCAGCGGCGACGAGATCGGCCGCCTGGCCGGCCACCTGGACCGGCTGCTGGGCGTGATCGACGGCAACACGCGCGAGCTGCGGCGCTGGAACGCCGAGCTGGACGCCAAGGTGGCCGAGCGCACGCAGGCGCTGGCCGACGCCCAGGCCCACCTGGTGCGCAACGAGAAGCTGGCGGCGGTGGGCCAGTTGACGGCCAGCGTCGCGCACGAGATCAACAACCCGATCGCGGTGATCCAGGGCAACCTGGACCTGTTGCGCGAGCTGCTGGGCCCGGCCGCCGCGCCGGCCGCCGCCGAGCTGAAGCTGGTCGACGAGCAGATCGAGCGCATGCGGCTGATCGTCACGCAGCTGCTGCAGTTCGCGCGGCCGACCGAGTTCGCCGGTTATGTCGACAGCCTGCAGCCGGCCGCGGTGATCGACGACTGCCTGGTGCTGGTGGGCCACCTGCTGGCGCGCACGCGCATCGAGGTGCGGCGCCGCAACGCCGGCGTGCGCAGCGTGGCGATCAACCGCCAGGAGCTGCAGCAGGTGCTGATCAACCTGCTGGTCAACGCGATCCACGCGATGCCCGAGGGCGGCACGCTGGAGCTGACGGTGCGCGACGACGGCGACGAGGTGCTGATCGACGTGGCCGACACCGGCCCCGGCCTGCCGCCCGAACTGCTGGCCCAGCTGTTCCAGCCCTTCGTCACGCGCAAGAAGGACGGCACGGGCCTGGGCCTGTGGATCAGCCGCAGCCTGGTCGAACGCTACGGCGGCGACATCGCGGCGGTCAATCGCGGCGACGGCGTGCGCGGGGCGGTGTTCACGGTGCGCTTGAAGGCGGAGGCGGGGTGAGCGCGCCGGGCCGCCGCCGGTGGTGTTGAGTCGCGGCCTGGAATGCGGCGCCCACGCGCAGCAGCAGCGCCTCTTGTCCCGCCGCGGCCACGAGCTGCGCCGACACCGGCAGGCCCTGCTCGTCCAGGCCGCACGGCAGCGCCAGCGCGCACAACCCGTAGTAGCCGGCGAAGCGCGTCAGCCGGCTGGGGCTGAGGTCGGCCTCGTCCAGCATGGCCACCGGCTTGGCCGTGATCGGCAGCGTCGGCAGCAGCAGCAGCTCGGTGCGCTCGAAGACCGCGGCGAAGTCCCGCCGCCGCTGCTGCCGCCGCGCCAGTGCGGCGGCGTAGCGGTGCGCGGCGATGCCCGCGCCGCGCAGCACGCGCTCGCGCGCGGGGGCGTCGCCGGAGGTCCCGCAGGCCGCCAGCGCAGCGCCATGCCGCCCGTACGCCTCGCTGGCGATGATCAGTCCCGTCTCCTCCTGGTCGGCCGCGAAGTCGACGTCGGCAAAGGCCTCGTCGCGGCGCACGCAGCCCAGCGTCTGCAGCACCTCGCCGGCCTCCGACACGCCGCGCCAGACGGCCTCCTCCACCGGACCCAGCGCGGCGCGCGCGGCCAGGCTGACGCGCACGCCGTCGATGCGGTCGTGCAGCCGCGCCAGCACGTCCGTCGGCGGCAGCCGCAGCGTCGCCGCGTCGTGCACGTCGGGCCCGTGCATCACCTGGAACAGCAGCGCCGCGTCCGCGGCCGACCAGGCCATCGGGCCGGCGGTGTCCAGCGTCGGGCTGACGAGCTCCATGCCGTGGTGGCTGATGCGCCCCGGCGACGGGCGCAGCCCGGTGAGCCCGCAGAAGGCGGCCGGGATGCGCACCGAGCCGCCGGTGTCGGTGCCGATGGCGGCGGCGGCCAGGCCGCCCGCCACCGCGACGCCCGACCCGCTGCTGGACCCGCCCGGCGCGCGGTGCACCTGCGCGTCCCAGGGGTTGCGCGGCGTGCCCAGGCCGCGGTTCGTGCCCCAGCCGCCGAAGGCCAGCTCGACGAGATGCGTCTTGCCCAGGACCACCGCGCCGGCGTCCAGCAGCCGCGTCGCCAGCGCCGCCGTCAGCGCGCGCGGCGGCTCGCCGGCATAGGCGGCCGAGCCGGCCCAGGTGCGCCGGCCTTCGAGGTGCACCAGGTCCTTCAAGGCCAGCGGCACGCCTTCCAGCGCGCCCGGCGGCAGCCCGGCGCGCCAGCGCGCCTCGCTGGCGCGCGCACGCTCGAGCGCCGCGTCGGCATAGACCTCGAAATACGCGTGCAGGTGGGCGTCCAGCGCTTCGATCCGCGCCAGGTAGGCCTGCGTCACCTCCAGCGGCGACAGGCTGCGCCGGCGGTACGCGGCCAGCAGTTCGACGGCCGTGAGATCGGTGAGCTGCACGCGCGGGCCCCGGGGCGGATCAGTCCGACAGCTTGAGGCCGGTCTGCTTGACGAAGGCGCCGGTCTTGGCCGTCTCGTCGGCGACGAACTTGCGCGACGCGGCCACGCTCAGCCGCACCGGCTCGATGCCCAGCGTCTCGAACTCCTTGGCCACCGCGGCATCGTTGAGGGCACCGGCGATCGACGCCGCCAGGCGCTCGGCCGCCGCGCTGCTGGTGCCGGCCTTCACCATCAGCGCCTGCCACAGGTAGTACTCGAAGCTGGGCAGCCCGGCCTCGGCCATGGTCGGCACGTCGGCCACGAGCTTCACGCGCTGGCGCCCGGTGGCCGCCAGCGGCGTGATCTTGTCGGGCACGAAGCCGAGGATGTCGCTGGCCGGCAGGAAGGCGTACTGCACGCGCCCGCTGAGCAGCTCGTTGAGCATGTCGCGTCCGCCCTTGAGCGGAATGTGCACCGCCTTCACGCCGGCCGCATGGTTGAAGAACTCCGCGGCCAGGTGGGTGCCCGAGCCCAGACCCGAGGACGCGAAGTTCAGGCTGTCCGGCTTCGCCTTGGAGGCGTTCACCAGGTCGGCGATGGTCTTGAAGCCCGACTGGCGCGAAGCGACCAGCACCAGCGCGGCGCGCGTCACGATGCTCACCGCCTCCAGGTCCTTCTCGGGGTTGTAGGGCAGGCGCAGCCCGGTCGACGGCAGCACCGCGTACGACGACGAGACGAACAGCAGGTTGTTGCCGTCGGCCGCCTCGCTCAGCACGGCCTGCGCGCCGACCGTCATCGACGCGCCGGGGCGGTTCTCGACGATCACGTTCTGCTTCAGCGACGCGGTCATCGGCTTGGCGATCGCGCGCGCGACGACATCGGTCTGGCTGCCGGCCGAAAACGGCACGACGATGCGCACCGGCCGGCCGCTGTCGGCCTGCGCCCAGGCCGGCGTGGCGGCAGCACCGCCCAGCACGGCCAGCGAAGCGCAGCGCAGCAGGTGGCGACGAACAACATCAGGGTTCATGGAAGTCCTTGGTTGCGAACAGGGAGTCGTGGTGCAGGGCGACGCGGCAGTGGCGCCGGCCGCCTCGCGTCGATCGGTCGGTCGGTCAATCGAAAAGATCGGGGTCCGAGCGCGCGATGGCGTCGTAGATCGGCTGGAAGTGCATCCAGGCCATCAGCGGCGTGCCCAGGTGCTTGCGCGAATGCGCGGCGGCCTCGGGGGCCACCAGCTTCAGCGGGCGGCCGGTGGCCTCGGCCTTGAGCTGGATCTCGCAGGCGCGCTCCAGCGCGATGAACCACCAGGCCGCCTCGTCGACGCTCTCGCGGCCGACCGTGAACAGGCCGTGGTTCTGGTGGATCGCCGCCTTGTGGCTGCCCAGCGCCGCGGCGACGGCATGGCCGGCGTCCTTCTCCACCACCACCGCGCCCGCCTCGTCGCTGATCACCACGTGGTCGTCGTAGAAGCAGCAGGCGGTCTGCGTGATCGGGTCCAGCAGCCGGCCCAGCGCCGCCCAGGCCATGCCGTTGACGGTGTGCATGTGGCAAGACGCCAGCACCTGCGGCTGCGCCTGGTGGATCGCCGAATGCAGCATGAAGCCGGCGTGGTTCACCGCCCACGAGCCTTCGATCACGGTGCCGCGGTGGTCCACCAGCAGCAGGTCGGACACGCGCACGCGGCCGAAGTCCATCGCGAAAGGATTGGTCCAGAAGCAGTCGCTGCGCTCGGGGTCGCGCACCGTCAGGTGGCCGGCGAAGCCGTACTCGTAGCGGTAGCGGGCGAACACCCGGCAGGCCGCCGCCAGGCGCTGCTTGCGGTGCAGCCGCTCCTCGGCGGCGGTGGCGAAGACGGGCGGTCGCGGGAAATGCAGGCCGGTCTGGCGGGGGGCGTAGACGGTCTGGGCGGTCTCGGCTGGCTGTTGCACGTTGTTCCGATTGACAGGAATCATGTTCCGTCATCGTAGACGGGATTTCGGATCGAACAACATTCTCGTTTTTACTAACGGGACATTAGTTCCGTTAATTGGAACTACTTTGGCGCCCCGCCGTCGGCGGCGACACCCCGCAGCCGCGCCTCCAGCGCCCGCGCCTCGTCGAGCAGGCGCTGCGCGATCGAGATCCGGCGCTCACCCTGCATGCGGCTGCGGATCGTGGCCACCGACAGCGACGCCACCGCCCGCCCGGAAAGGTCGCGCACCGGCACGCCGATGGCCGCCATCTCCGGCAGCATCAGGCCGTCGTTGATCGCGTAGCCGCGCCCGCGCGCCTCGGCCACCATGTGCTTCAGGTTGAGGGCGTCGAAGTTCGGGTTGTGCTGCAGCGCCGCGCGGTTGCGCTGCACGATGCCGTCGACCTCGTCGTCGGGCGCGAACGCCAGCAGCGCCAGGCTGCCCGCGCCCAGCCCCAGCGGCCGGTAGTCGCCGACGTTGAGCGTGAGCGTGCGGATCGGGAAGCTGCCCTCGCGCCGCGCCAGGCACATCGCACGGTCGCCCACGCGCAGCGACAGATAGACCGTGTCCTCGGTCTCCTCGGCCAGGCGCTCCAGGCTGGGCCGCGCCATGTCCACGATGTCGAAGTGCGCCGCCGCCGCCAGCCCCATGCGGTACAGCCGCAGCCCGGGGTGGAAGCGCCGGCGCACGGCGTCGTACTCGACCAGCCCGAGCGCCTTCAGCCCGCCCAGCAACCGGTGCGCGGTGGCCTTGGACAGCGTGGTCGCGCGTGCGAGTTCGGTCAGGCTGGCGCCTTCGCGCGCGCGGCCCGCAACCTCGTCGAGCAGGCCGATCGCGCGGTCCAGGCTCTGCGTCGGCGATACCGGTGGCTGGCCCTCGGCCTCGGCCGGCCCGGTGGCGTCGGGCGGGGAACTGCCGGTTGTCATCGTTGGTCTCCAGAAGTTCCGATTGATAGAACAATAGATCCGTTAGTAGAAATACGCAACGGCAAACGAGGTTCGACCCGGTAGCATGCGCCGGGCACCGACTTCATCTCGACAAACGGAATCATGAGCGTTTCTCTCTCCGCCCTGCGGGTCGGCTTCGTCGGCGCCGGCGCCATGGGCGGCCCGATGGTGCGGCGCCTGCTGGCCGCCGGCGCCGTGGTGGCGGTGCACGACCGTGATGCCGCGGCCGTCGCCGGCCTCGTCCGCCAGGGCGCCATCGCGGCCGCGACCCCTGCCGCGGCGGCGCGGCAGGCGCAGGTGCTGGTCGTGATGGTGCACGACGCCGAGCAGGTGGACGAGGTGCTGTGGGGCCAGGACGGCGCTGCCCGCGCGCTGCCGCCCGGCGCCGCCGTGTGGCTGGCCAGCACCGTGGCCCCGGCCCGCGCGCGCGCGCAGGCCGAGCGGCTGGCCGCGATCGGCTGCGAGCCGGTGGACGGCCCGGTCAGCGGCGGCGTCAGCGGCGCGCGCAGCGGCACGCTGACGGTGATGGCCGCCGGCAGCGCGCGCGCGCTGGACGCGGCGGCGCCGGTGATGCAGGCCTGCGCGGCGCGCGTGCTGCGCGTCGGCCCGCCCGGCGCCGGCGCCACCTGCAAGATGATCAACCAGGTGCTCACCGCCTCGCACCTGGCCATGGCGGCCGAGGCGCTGGCCTTCGGCCGCCGCGCCGGCGTCGACCTGGAACTGCTGGTCGAACTCGTCCGCGGCAGCGCCGGCAATTCGGTGATGTTCGACAAGCGGGCGCCGCGCATGGTGGCCGGCGAGCACGAGCCGCAGGCGACGCTGAAGACCTTCATCAAGGACCTGGACATCGCGCTCGAGGCCGCCGGGCAATGGCGCTTCCCGCTGCCGCTGGCCGCCGCCGCGCGCGACGCCTTCGGCCGCGCCGCCGCCGCCGGCAGCGAGAACGACAGCGACACGCGGCTGCTGCGCGCCTACCCCGAAGCCGCGGCGGAGCCGCAGCCGTGAACCGCCGCCTGAAGGACAGGCTCGCGCGCGGCGACACCGTCTCGCTGGTCAACCCCGACCACGCCTCGTCGGGGCTGGTGGCCTTCATGGGCACGCTGGGCATCGACGCGGTGATGATCGACTGCGAGCAGGGCAACCCCGGCTTCACCGACGTCGAGGACATGACGCGCGCCGCGCGCCTGGCCGGCATCAGCGCCCTCGTGCGCATCCCCTCGCCCGAGCCCTGGACCATCGAGCGCTACCTGATGCGCGGCATCGACGGCGTCGTCGTGCCGCGGCTGGACACCGCGGCCCAGGTCGAAAAGGCGGTGCGCGACATCCGCTACTGCACGCCCAGGGACTTCGGCGACAAGGCGATCCTGATCCAGGTCGAGTCGGCGAGTGCGGTCGCGGAGCTGGACGGCTTTCTCGACGTGCCCGAGGTCGACTGTTATTTCATCGGCGCGGTGGACCTGGCCAAGAGCCTGGGCCACGCCGGCGACTACACCCGGCCCGAGGTGATGCGCGTGCTGGAAGACACCGTCGAGCGCATCCTGCGCCGCGGCCGGCGCGTGGGCTTCCTCGTCAAGGAGCACGACCTGCAGGCCTGGCAGGCGCGCGGCGTGACCCTGCTCTACACCCACCTGAACGATTTCGCCGCCATCGGCGCGCGCCATTGGCGGCGCCTGGCCGGCGTGGCTGAACAAGGAGACGATCGATGAACCCCGGTGATGCAGTGCTGACGCTCAGCGGCGGCGGCGCGGTGGCCGAGATGCTCAGGCGCCACGGCGTCGGCGTGATCTTCGGCATGGGCGGCTTCCAGCTGCTGCCGTTCTACGAGGCCTGCCGCAGCCTCGGGCTGCGCCACGTGCTGATCAACGACGAGCGCTGCGGCGCCTTCGCGGCCGACGCCTACGCGCGCATCAGCGGCCGGCCCGGCGTCGTCGACGCCACGCTCGGCCCCGGCGCCACCAACCTCGTCACCGGCCTGGCCGAATCGCTCAACGCCGGCGTGGCGCTGGTGTCCATCGTCGCCGACGCGCACCGCGACCACGCGTGGAAGAACATGACGCAGGAGGCGCGCCAGGCCGAGGTGCTGCGCCCGGTGTGCAAGGAGCTGATCCGCGTCGAGGCCATCCACCGCATCCCCGAGCACCTGCGCCGCGCCTTCGCGGTCGCCACCTCCGGCCGGCCGGGGCCGGTGGTGGTCTGCCTGCCGGAGGACGTCTCGCACGCCGAGCACGGCTTCGCCGAGGCCGAGCTGTTCGTCGACGAGGAGACGACGGCGTTTCCGTCGCGCCGCACGCGGCCGGACGGCGCCGCGGTGCAGCGCGCGGCGGCGCTGCTGGCGCGGGCGCAGCGGCCGCTGCTGCTGGCCGGCGGCGGCGTGCACCTGTCGGGCGCGCACGCGGCGCTGCAGGCACTGGCGCGCAGCGAAGGCATCCCGGTCGCGCACACGATGAGCGGCAAGGGGGCGATCGCCTGCAGCGACCCGCTGTCGGCCGGCGTCTTCGGCCGCTACGACCGCATCGCCAACGAGCTGATCGCAACGTCCGACTGCCTCGTCGTCGTCGGCTGCAAGCTGGGCGAGATCGCGACCAAGCGCTTCACCGTCATCCCGCGCGGCGTGCCGCTGGTCCACATCGACATCGTGGCCGAGGAGATCGGCCGCACCACGCGCACCGACGTCGCGCTGGCCGGCGACGCGCGGCTGGCGCTGCAGGACCTGAGCGCCGCGCTGGGCGACGGCGGCAACCGCCGCCGCCAGCGCGAGGCCTATCTGGCCGAGGTGGCCGAGCGCCACGCGCAATGGCGGGCGCAGGCGCAGCCGCGCCTCACGTCCGCCGAAACGCCGATCAACATCGGCCGCATCCTCGGCGAGCTCAACCGCCTGCTGCCGGAAGACGGCATCCTGCTGGCCGACGGCGGCTTCGCGGCGCACTGGGGCGCGCTGCTGTTCGACACCCGGCGCGCCGGCCGCCACTTCGTCGCCGACCGCGGCTTTGCCTCCATCGGCTACGGCCTGCCCGGCGGCATCGGCACCCGGCTCGCGGCCGGCGATCGCGCCGTGGTGGCGCTGACCGGCGACGGCGGCTTCAACATGACGCTGGGCGAGCTGGAGACCGCCAAGCGGCTGGGCACCGCCTTCGTGCTGTGCGTCTTCAACAACGCCGCATCGGGCTACGTGAAGGCGCTGCAGCACTCGATGTACGGCGCCGGCCACTACCAGTCGTCGGACCTGCACGAGCTCGACTATGCCGGCATCGCCGAGCGCATGGGCTGCCTGGGCATCCGCGTCGAATCGCCGGAGCAGCTGGCGCCGGCCTTCGAACGCGCCATGGCCCACCGCGGCAGCCCGGCGGTGATCGACGTCGTCGTCACGCGCGATCCGGCGCGCATGCTGCCCGCGGCCGACAACCGCACGCTCAAGGTGAGCAAGGGCGACCGGCCGGTGTGAAGGCGGCGCCGCAGGCGGCGCAAAACGCGCAAGCGCCCGGCGAGCCCGGCTACGCCGCCAGCAGCTCGCGCGGATCCTCGACGGCATAACCCAGCGCTTGCGCCACCTCGCGGCAGGTGACCTTGCCGGCCGCGACGTTGAGCCCGTTGCGCAGGTGCGCGTCGTCGCGCAGGGCCTGCCGCCAGCCCTTGCCGGCCAGTGCCAGCACGAAGGGCAGCGTGGCGTTGTTCAGCGCGTGCGTGGACGTGCGCGGCACGCCGCCGGGCATGTTGGCCACGCAGTAGTGCACGACGCCGTCGACGACGTAGGTCGGCTCGGCATGCGTGGTCGGCCGCGAGGTCTCGAAGCAGCCGCCCTGGTCGATCGCGACGTCGACCACCACCGAGCCCGGCCGCATGCGGCCGATCAGCGCGCGCGACACCAGCTTGGGCGCCGCGGCGCCGGGGATCAGCACGCCGCCGATCACGACGTCGGCCGACGCCACCTCGCGCTCGATGGTGTCGGTGTTGGAGAACAGCGTCGCCACGCGCGCGCCGAGCAGGCGGTCGATGCGGCGCAGCGCGTCCAGGCTGCGGTCGATCACGACCACCTGCGCCCCGCTGCCCACCGCCATCTGCGCCGCGTTGCTGCCGACGACGCCGGCGCCCAGGATCACCACCTTGGCCGGCGCGACGCCCGGCACGCCGCCCAGCAGCATGCCGCAGCCGCCGTGCGCGCGCTCCAGGCTGTGCGCCGCCGCCTGCACCGACATGCGGCCCGCCACCTCCGACATCGGCGCCAGCAGCGGCAGCCCGCCGCCGGCCTGCGTCACCGTCTCGTAGGCGATGCAGACCGCACCGCTGGCGACGAGGTCGCGGCACTGCTCGGGATCGGGTGCCAGGTGCAGGTAGGTGAACAGCACCTGCCCGGGCCTGAGCCGTGCGCGCTCGGCGGCCTGCGGCTCCTTCACCTTGACGATCATCTCGGCGGCGGCGAACACCTCGTCGGCGCCGGCCGCGACGGCGGCGCCGGCGCGCTCGTAGTCGGCGTCGGCGATGCCGATGCCCGCGCCGGCGCCGCGCTCGACGACGACGCGGTGGCCCGCGCGCACCAGCTCGCGCACCGACGACGGCGTCAGCCCGACGCGGTACTCGTGGTTCTTGATCTCCCTGGGCACCCCGATCAGCATGATGCAGCTCCTTGTCGGCAGCGGTGACGATACGCCCGGCCGTCGTCTTCGGCGATGTACAATAACAGGTACATATCTGCCGAGGCCCGCATGGACACCATCACGTACTCGACGGCGCGCGCCCATCTCGCCAGCACGATGGACAAGGTCTGCCAGGACCATGAGCCGCTGATCATCACGCGCAGCGGCCAGCAGGCCGTGGTCATGCTGTCGCTGGAAGACTTCAAGGCGCTGGAGGAGACCGCGTACCTGCTGCGCAGCCCGGAGAACGCGAAGCGCCTTCTCTCCGCAGTGACGGCGCTGGCCAAGGGCAAAGGCAGAGAGCGGCAGCTGGCCAAGTGAAGCTGGTCTTTGCCGACGAGGCGTGGGAAGACTATCTGTACTGGCAGCGGCAGGACAAGGCGGTCGTCAAGCGGATCAACGAGCTGATCGCCGCCTGCAAGCGCGATCCGTTCGTGGGAATCGGCAAGCCTGAGCCGCTGAAACATGCGCTGGCAGGATTCTGGTCGCGAAGAATCACCGACGAGCACCGGATGGTCTACAAGCCGGAGAAGGATGCGCTGCTGATCGCGCAGCTTCGATACCACTACTGAATGCGCGGGACATGGGCTTTGCCTCGGCCGAAAAACAGCAGATGCTGGCGCTCAAGGGCGTCGGCGAAACCGTCATCGCCCGGCTGGAGCAGATCGGCTTCTCGTCGCTGTCGCAGTTGGCCGGCGAAGACGCCGCGGTCCTCACCAAGCAGATCTCGCAGCTGATGGGATCGAGCTGCTGGCACAACAGCCCGCAGGCGAGGAACGCGATCCGGGCGGTCATTGCGCTGGCGCAAAACCGCGCCAAGGCATAGGGGCGCGGTGATCACTCCCCCGCCCGGCCGCGCAGCGCCTTGACCGCCGAACGCAAGCCCTTGGCCTGCAGCCGGCGCTGCTTGGAGGCATGGGTCGGCTTCGTCGGCTTGCGCAGCTTGGGCGTGCGGCTGGCCTCATCGACCAGTTCCTGCAAGCGCGCCAGCGCTTCGGCCTTGTTCGCTTCCAGCGACCGCGCCGACTGCGCCTTGATCACCACCACGCCCGACGACGAGATCCGCTGGTCCGCCGTCTTCAGCAGCCGCCGCTTGACCGGCTCGGGCAAGGACGAGCGCGCGATGTCGAAGCGCAGATGGACGGCGTTGGCGACCTTGTTGACGTTCTGCCCGCCCGGCCCCTGGGCGCGGATGGCCTGCCATTGGACTTCGGACTCGGGGACGACGTGGCGCATGCCCATGGGCTCTGGCGATCGGATTTGCGCCTCGGTCTGCAAGCGGCGCGCAAACAGTCTACGATTTTTCGTTTGTCAGTCGCCGCGAAAACGGCCACAGTCCAGCCGCATGGGGCAGACGGGCGGATCGCATCGCAGGGGCCGGGCATGACGGCCAGCGCCGACTTCGCCGGGTTCCTGCGCGAGTTGCTCGAACCGTTGGGGCCCATCACGATGCGGCGCATGTTCGGCAAGACCGGCGTGTTCTGCAACGGCGTGATGCTGGCCATGGTCAGGGACAACACGCTGTACTTCCGGGTCGACGAGGGCAATCGCGAAGTCTTCAAGGAGGCCGCGTCGCTGCCGCCGCTGGACTACGTCAAGAAAGGCGCCAGCATCGAACTGGCTTTCTGGCGCGCCCCGGACCGCTTGCTCGACGAGCCCGACGAACTGAGAGCCTGGGCGCGCGCTGCGCTGGCGGCGGCGCATCGCGTCGCGGCCCGCCGGTAGCGGCATGTGCCCCCGCGTGCGGGAGAGATCGAGCGTGACAGGACGAGACGCACGGCGCCGGCGGCGCTCATCCCGCCCGCCGCTCGGCCAGCAGCGCCGCCACTTCCAGCGCCATGCGCTCGGCGGCGCCGCGGTGGGCCTGGGCGAATTGCGTCGCGCGCCCGGCCATCGCGTCGCGCTCTGCCGCGGCGCTGCCCAGCAGTTGCGCGGCGCGCGCCAGCGCTGCACCCCAGTCGGCCACGCGCTCGGCGGCGCCGGCGGCGATGGCGTCCTCCGCCGCGGCGGCGAAGTTAAAGGTGTGCGGCCCCAGCAGCAGCGGGCAGCCGCAGGCGGCGGCCTCGATCAGGTTCTGGCCGCCGAAGTGCGCGAAGCTGCCGCCCAGCAGCCCCAGGTCGGCCAGCGCGTAGTACAGCGGCATCTCGCCGATCGAGTCGCCGATCCAGACGTCGGCTTGCGCGTCCGGTGCTTCGCCGAACGCGCTGCGCCGCTGCACGCGCGGCCACGCGGCCGCCGCCAGCGCGGCCACTTCGTCGAAGCGCTGCGGGTGGCGCGGCACGATCAGCAGCAGCGGCCGCGGGCCGGGCCAGGCGGCGGCGCCGAAGGCCTGCAGCAGCGCCGCCTCCTCGCCCTCGCGCGAGCTGGCCAGCAGCAGCACCGGGCGCCGCAGGCTCTGGCGCCAGGCGTGGCCGCGGGCCAGCAGCGCGGGGTCGGGCGCGAGGTCGAACTTCAGGTTGCCGCTGACCTGCACCGGCTGCACGCCCGACAGGCGCAGCCGGCGCGCGTCGGCCTCGGTCTGCGCCAGCGTGCGCGTCAGGCCGCCCAGCGCCGGCTGCAGCAGCGGCTGCAGGCGCCGGCCCTTGGCCATGCTCTTCTCGCTCAGGCGCGCGTTGGCCAGCACCATCGGCACGCCGGCCTCGCGCGCGGCCAGCAGCAGGTTGGGCCAGATCTCGGTCTCCATCAGCACGCCCACCGCGGGCCGGTGGCGGCGCAGGAAGCGGCGCACGGCGCCCGGCGTGTCGTAGGGCAGCCAGGCCTGGGCGTCGCCGGGCTGCAGCAGCGCGCGGCCGGCTTCGCGGCCGGTGGCGGTGCCGTGGGTCAGCAGCAGCCGCACGCCGCTCACCTGGCGCCGCAGCGCGTCGATCAGCGTCTTGGCGGCGCGGGTCTCGCCCAGCGAGACGGCGTGGATCCAGACGCGGCCCGGCGCTTCCGCGCGCGCACCCAGGCCCAGGCGCTCGTTCCAGGCGGCGCGGTACAGCGGCTCGCGCGCGCCGCGCCACCACAGCCGCGCGAAGTAGGCCGGCGCCAGCAGCCGCAGCAGCCACGAGTAGCCCGCGCGGACGAGTGCCGGTTTCATGCCGGCAGCGGCGTCAATGCGCCGCGGCTTCGACCTTGGCGTCGGGCTTCACGCTGCGCAGCACGGCCATCATCTGGTCCTGGATGCGCTGCAGCGCCTCGGGCGTATGGCCTTCGAAGCGCAGCACCAGCACCGGCGTCGTGTTGCTGGCGCGGATCAGGCCGAAGCCGTCGTCGAAGTCGACGCGCAGCCCGTCGATGGTGCCGACCTCGCCGTCGATGAAGTTCAGCCGCCCGTCGGCCACGCGCTCCAGCAGTTCGGCCACCACCGCGTGGTGCTCGCCTTCGGCGCAGGGCACGTTCAGCTCGGGCGTGCTGAAGCTGGTGGGCAGCGCGTCGAGCACGGCGCTGGGGTCGTCGTGGCGGCTCAGGATCTCCAGCAGCCGCGCGGCGGTGTACATCGCGTCGTCGAAGCCGTACCAGCGCTCGCCGAAGAACAGATGGCCGCTCATCTCGCCGGCGAAGGGCGCGCCGGTCTCGCGCAGCTTGGCCTTGATCAGCGAGTGCCCGGTCTTCCACAGCAGCGGCACGCCGCCGGCCTCGCGCACGGCCACCGGCAGCCGCTGGCTGCACTTGACGTCGTAGATGATGGTCTCGCCCGGATGGCGCGACAGGATGTCGCGCGCGAACAGGATGATCTGGCGGTCGGGGTAGATGATGTTGCCGCCGCGGGTGACGACGCCCAGGCGGTCGCCGTCGCCGTCGAAGGCCAGGCCGATCTCGGCGCCGGTCTTCTTGACGGTCTTGATCAGCTCGGCCAGGTTCTCGGGCTTGCTGGGGTCGGGGTGGTGGTTGGGGAAGCTGCCGTCGACCTTGGAGTACAGCTCGGTCACCTGGCAGCCCAGGGCGCGCAGGATGCCGGGCGCTGACGCGCCGGGGATGCCGTTGCCCGAGTCGACGACCACCTTCATCGTCCGCGCCAGCGTGCAGTCGCTGGTGATGCGGTGGCTGTACTCGGGCAGGATGTCCATCGTCGCGCTGCGGCCCTTGCCCTTGGCGTAGGTCTCGCGCTCGATGCGCTGGCGCAGGCGCTGGATCTCGGCGCCGTAGATCGCGCGCCCGCTCATCACCATCTTGAAGCCGTTGTAGTCCTTGGGGTTGTGGCTGCCGGTGACCTGGATGCCGCTGCTGCAGCCGTATTTGCCGCGCGTGGCGGCCACGTAGTAGAGCATCGGCGTCGTCACGGCGCCCAGGTCGACCACGTCCAGCCCGGTGGACTTCAGGCCCCGCACCAGCGCCGCGGCCAGCGCCGGCCCCGAGAGGCGCCCGTCGCGGCCGACGACGACGGCCTTCTGGCCTTCGAGCTTGGCCTCGGAGCCGAAGGCGCGGCCCAGGTGCTCGGCAAAGGTCTCGTCGATGGTCCGGCCGACGACGCCGCGGATGTCGTAGGCCTTGAAGATCGAAGCGGGGACTTTCATGGTCGGGGCGTCGCCTTCGGGGCGATGAGGGACGATTGCAGGGTGCGGGGCATTATGGAGGCAGCTTGCGGCACACTCCGCCGCCTGTCCAGCCCCGCGCCAAAGCCATGCCTGCCCTCACCCCGCGTCTCCCGCACCCGCTGCGCCGTTCGCTGCCCGCCCTGTCGCTGGCCTTGTCGCTGGCCCTGCTGCTGAGCCCCGCGTGGGGCCAGGGCAGCGGCAGCGGCAAGACGCTGCGCCTGGTCGTGCCCTTCGCGGCCGGCGGCGCGCAGGACGTGATCGGCCGCTACCTGGGCGACAAGCTGGCCCAGCGCACCGGCCAGACGGTGGTGATCGAGAACAAGGCCGGCGCCGGCGGCGTGCTGGCGGCCGACAGCGTGGCCAAGGCCGCGCCCGACGGCCAGACGCTGCTGCTGGCCACCGGCGGTGCGATCTCGATCGCCCCGCACCTGAACCCGAAGCTGCCCTACGACCCGAAGCGCGACTTCGCCGCCGTGGCGATGGTGGCCGACACGCCGATGACGATCGCGGTGCGCGCCGACAGCCCGTACAAGACGCTGGCCGACGTCCTGCGCGACGCCAAGGCGCGCCCCGGGCAGCTGGCCTACGCCTCCACCGGCAACGCGACCATCTCGCACCTGACGGGCGAGCTGCTGGCGCAGACGGCCGGCGTGCAATGGCTGCACGTGCCGTACAAGGGCGCGGCGCCGGCGCTGAACGACCTGCTGGGCGGCCAGGTACCGCTGATCGTGACGAGCGCGACCTCGATCGACCCGATGGTCGAAAGCGGCAAGGCGCGCGTGCTGGCCACCTTCTCGAAGGCGCATCTGCCCAACTTGGCCGGCCGGCCGACGGTGTCGGAAGCGACCGGCCTGCAGGGCCTGGAAGCGCCGGTGTGGGTGGGCGTGCTGGCGCCGGCGGCGACGCCGGCGGACCGGCTGCAGGCGCTGCAGGCCGAGCTGCTGGCCGTCTGCCGCCTGCCCGAGACGCAGGAGCGCTTCCGCAGCCTGGGCGCGTCGGTCGAATGCGGCGACCGCGCGGCGCTGGCGCGCGTGATGGACGAGGACAGCGCCCGCTGGGCCCGCGTGATCCGCCAGGGCAACATCAAGACGGAGTAGCGGCCCGTGCGCGTCGGCATCGCCGGCTGCGGCGGCATCGGCCTGGGGCTGGCGGCGCAGCTCGCAGCGGCCGGCCACGAGCCTTGCCTGTGGACGCCCCGTGCCGGTGACGGCGGTGATGGCGGCGACATTGGCGCGCTGGCGCAGGGGCGGCTGCGGTCGGCCGGCCTGATCGAAGGCGAATGGCCGGTGCGGCTGGCAGCTGATGCGGCGGCGCTGTGCAGCGAGGCCGAGCTGCTGGTCGTCGCCGTGCCGGCCAACGGCCACCGCGCGGTGATCGACGCGCTGCTGCCGGCGCTGCGCAGCGGGCAGCGGGTGCTGATCAGCTCGATGGCCTCGCTGTCGGCGCTCTACCTGCACGAGGCGGCGCAACGCCGCGGGCTGGACGTGCCGGTCATCGCCCTGGCCAGCACGGTGCTGACGGCGCGGCGCACGGCGCCGGGCGAGGTGCGGGTGCTGGCGCGGCGCGCCCGGCTGGGGCTGTCGGCGCTGCCGGGCAGCGCGGCGGAGGGCGCGCTGGCGCTGTGCCGCTCGCTCTTCGGCGACGTCTTCGAACGGCAGGCCAGCGCGCTGACGACGGTGCTGTCCAACGTCAACCCGATCAGCCACGGCCCGCTGGCGCTGTTCAACTGGACGCGCATCGAACGGGCCGAAGCCTGGCCGCAGTACCACTACCTGACGCCGCACGTCGCGGCCGTGATCGAGCGGCTGGACGCCGAGCGCCGGGCGCTGGCGGCGGCCTTCAGCGTCGCGCTGCCGCCGCTGGACCAGCACTTCGCGCGCAGCTTCGGGACGCGCTCGGCGACGATCGCCGACATCGCGGCCGAACTGCACGCGGCCCGTGGCGGGCCGCCGGGCCCGACCGACGTGCAGACGCGCTTCCTGCACGAGGACGTGCCGTACGGCCTGGTCTTCAACGAGGCGCTGGCCCAGGTCGCGGGGCTGGCGCTGCCGGCGACGCGGACGGTGATCGACGCGGCGTCGCTGGTCTGCGGCGTCGACTTCAGGGCCGGCAACGACTTGATCGCGCCGCTGGGGCTGCATCGCGAGACGCCATGCGGCCTGATCGCCCGCCTGCACACGCCCGATGGCGCAAGCTGAGACCCCAGCCAGCGCCGCGCTCGTGCCCTAGCTGGCGGCCCCGCTCCTCACGGCGGCGTCGTCCAGCGCCCGCTGCAGGAACAACCTCGTCAGCAGATAGCTGCCGAGCAGGCTCGTGGCAAGGAAGTAAAGAATCACTGCATAGGCCACGGACTGCATCGACGCGAAAGACGCCAGGCTCGCGGCCTGGGCTGGTTCCAGGGCCGGCACGCAGGACGCGCAGGACAGCGGTGCCGATGCGGCGTCCGCGGCCGATGCGGCTGCCTTGGCGGCCGCGGCCGCCGCGGCGACGGCGGCCCGCGAGTTCATCCAGGCGGCGACGGCATCGCCCATCGCGAAAGACTTGGCCATGAAGGTGGCGGCACGCTGCATCTGGTCCAGCAAGGCCTGCGATTCCACCAGCGACACGCCGACGATGATCTTCGTCAGCCAGTCGGAGATCTGCTCCAGGTTGGTGTTGACCGTCAACGAGGCCCTGGGCGCGACGTCGGCGCCGGTGCCGGCTGCCACCTCCTTGCGCTTCGCGACCTCGGCGGCCCGGTCGGCCTCCCCGGCGGCCGCATCGGCCGCCAGCGCCTTGTCGGCCGCCGCCTTTGCCGCCGCGGCGGCCTCGTCGCTCTGCTGCTTCGCCCGGCTGACTGCTTGCGCCGCTGCATCGGCAGCATCCTTCAGCGCCTGATCCTGCGGACTGGCGGCCGCCAGCGCCGTTGCCCGCGCGGCAGCGTCCGCCGCATCGCTGGCAGCCTGTGCCTGGTCCGTTGCCGCTTTCTCCGCGATCACCTTGTCCGCGGCAACTGCATCGGCTTCGCCTCGCCGCTCCTTGGCGGCAGCGGCAGCCGTGGCCGCCTCCTGCCGGGCCCGTTCGAGAGCCGACGCGCCGGGGGTCCTGGCGGTATCGCTGGACAGGAACCTGGGGATGCCGAACAAGAACCCCAGGAACCAGCCGATCGCACTCCACGCGCCGGCCCAGAGCAGCCCGCGCCAGATCGTGCCCTGGTCCCAGAGACAAACGAACACGGCGCCAACGCCGAACAGCAACGCCAAGCCCATCGTGAGGGCGACCTGCCCCGTATCCCTTTCAGGTGTCCAAGTTCCCATGGTGTCCTCCTTCGTCGGCGCGGCCAGCGGCCCTGTCCGCTCCGGATCAGTGTCCGTGCGGACCTGCCAGGCTTCAACCACAGGAGGATGGATGCGGCGGCTCGTCCAGGCACAGGTCCGAAAACGGCCAGTCCGCGCCCGGGCGCCGCCTATCATGCAGCGCATGGTCCTCGATGCCGATGCCGCCTACCTCGCCTTCAAGGCGCGCGATGCCCGCTTCGACGGCCGGCTGTTCGTCGGCGTCACCAGCACCGGCGTCTACTGCCGGCCGGTGTGCCGCGTGCGCACGCCGCGGCGCGAGAACTGCCGCTTCTTCGACACCCGCGCGCAGGCCGAAGCGGCGTCGTTCAGGCCCTGCCTGAAGTGCCGGCCCGAGATCGCGCCGGGGCTGTCGCAGATGGACTCCTCGCGCGAGCTGGCCGACACGGCGGCGCGGATGATCGAGCATGCCGTGCACGGCGGCGCGCCGCTGGCGCTGCCGGCCTTGGCGGCGCGCCTGGGCGTGACCGACCGCCACCTGCGGCGCATCTTCCAGGCCGTGCACGGCGTGGCGCCGCACGACTACCTGACGACGCAGCGCCTGCTGCTGGCCAAGCAGCTGCTGACCGACACCGGGCAGCCGGTGACGCAAGTCGCGCTGGCGAGCGGCTTCGCGAGCCTGCGGCGCTTCAACGCGGCGTTCGTCGAACGTTACCGGCTCAACCCGAGCGGGCTGCGGCGCGAGCGCGGGGCACCCAAGGCCGCGGCGCCGCTGCGCCTGGCGTGGCGGCCGCCCTACGACGTGGACGGCGTGCTGCGCTTCTTCGCCCAGCGGCAGGTGGCCGGCGTCGAGCAGGTCGAAGGCCTGGTGCTGCGGCGCACGCTGGGCTGGCCCATACAAGGCCAACAAGGGCAACAAGGCCAGCGCGAGGCCCGGGCGCTCGGCTGGCTGGAAGCCCGCTTCGTCCCCGAGCGGCACGAGCTGCACCTGCAGGCGTCGCCCAGCCTCGCGCCGTGCCTGGGCGCCGTGCTGCAGGCCGTGCGCCAGGGGCTGGACCTGGACGCCGACCCGGCGCGCATCGACCCCGTCCTCGACCGCGTGCCCGGCGCCACGCGCCCCGGCACGCGGCTGCCGGGGGCGCTGGACGGCTTCGAGCAGGCGGTGCGCATCATCCTCGGCCAGCAGGTCACGGTGAAGGCGGCGCGCACGCTGACCGAGCGGCTGGTGCAGCGCTTCGGCGCGGCGATCGAAACGCCGTGGACAGCGCTGAACCGCGTCTTCCCCGACGCGGCGACGCTGGCGGCCGCCGACGCCGAGGCGATCGGCACGCTGGGCATCGTGCGCCAGCGCGTGCGGGCGCTGCAGGCGCTGGCGCAGGCCGTCGCCGAAGGGCGCATCGCCTTGCACCGCGGCGCGCCGCTGGCCGGCACCTTGGCGGCGCTGCGCGCGCTGCCGGGCATCGGCGACTGGACGGTGCAGTTGATCGCGATGCGCGTGCTGGCCTGGCCCGACGCCTGGCCGGCCAGCGACATCGGGCTGATGAACGCGCTCGGCACGCGCGACCCCAAGGCCGTCGCCGCGGCCGCCGAGGCCTGGCGCCCGTGGCGCGCGTACGCGGTGATGAAGCTGTGGCAACAGATGGAGAACGTGGGATGAAGAACCTGTCATTGCAAGGCGTGGAAGCGGTGGCCGACATCGAGACGCCGCTGGGCACCATGACGGCCGCGGCGACGGCACGCGGCATCGCGGCGCTGTGGTTCGACGCGCGCGAGCGCTACGCCGAGGCCTTCGTCGGCGCGGCGGAGAACCCCGATCACCCGCACATCGCGGCGGCGCGGCGCTGGCTGCAGGCCTACTGGGCCGGCGAGGACACCCGCGCGATCGAGGTGCCGCTGGACCTGCAGGGCACGCGCTTCCAGCACGCCGTCTGGCAGCAGCTGCTGCGCATCCCCAGGGGCCACACCTGGACCTACGGCCAGGTGGCGGCCGGCGTCGGCGCCGGCGCCGTCGCACGGGCCACCGGCAGCGCCTGCGGCGCCAACCCGGTGGCGCTGATCGTGCCCTGCCATCGCGTCGTCGGCGCCAACGGCTCGCTGACCGGCTTCGCGGCCGGGCTGCCGCGCAAGGAAAGGCTGCTGCAGCACGAAGGCGCGTTGCTGGTATGAGGGCGATGACGGCCGGCGACGCGGCCGAGCTGCTGCTGCTGGGCGCGCTGTGGGGCGCGTCGTTCCTGTTCATGCGCATCGGCGCGCCGGAGTTCGGGCCGCTGGCGCTGGTCTTCCTGCGCGTGGCCGGCGCCGGCCTCGTGCTGCTGCCGCTGGCGGCGGCGCGCGGCCAGTGGCCGGCGCTGCGCCGCCACGCGGGGCCGCTGCTGGTGGTGGGCATCAGCAACTCGGCCGTGCCTTTCGTGCTGTTCACGGCCGCCACGCTGGTGCTGACGGCCGGGCTGGCCGGCATCGTCAACGCGATGGCGCCGCTGTGGGGCGCGCTGATCGCCTGGGCCTGGCTGAACGACAGGCCTGGCCCGGCGCGGCTGCTGGGCATCGCCATCGGCTTTGCCGGCGTGCTATTCCTGGCCTGGGACAAGGCCGGGCTGAAGGACAGCGCGCACGGCATCAGCCCGGGCCTCGGCATCGCGTGCTGCGCGGCGGCGACGCTGTGCTACGGCTTCTCGGTCAACTACACCAAGCGCCGCCTGGCCGGCGTGCCGCCGCTGGCGGTGGCGGCGGGCAGCCAGTCGGCCGCGGCGCTGGTGATGCTGCTGCCGGCGCTCTGGGCCTGGCCGGCGCAGATGCCCGGCGCCCGCGCCTGGGCCGCCGTGGCGGCGCTGGCGCTGGCCTGCACGGCGCTGGCCTATCTGCTGTTCTTCCGGCTGATCGCCCACGTCGGGCCGGCGCAGGCGATCGCGGTGACCTACCTGATCCCGGCCTTCGCGATCGTCTGGGGCCTGCTGGTGCTGGGCGAACCGGTCACCGCCGGCATGCTGGCCGGCTGCGCCGTGGTGCTGCTGGGCACGGCGCTGGCCACCGGGCTGGTGGGCCTGCGGCCCCGCGCGGCACCTTGAATCGGCGGCCGGGCGCCCCATCTCTCAGGCTCATCCGGTTTCTGCCGAAAAGGCTGGTCATGAGCACCGAGACCCAGATCCGCATCCCTGCCCGAATGCACGCGCTGGCGGCCACGGCCATGCTGCTGGAGCGCCTGGAGCACACGCCGCGCGGCGCCAGCGCCGCCCAGTACCGCAGCGTGGTGCGCCAGCTCGGCAGCCTGCTTGACGAAGCGGCCGACGAGCCCGCGCTGCCGGCGCTGCTGGACGGCCTGCCCGGCTTGAGCCGAGCTGCACGAGAACCGCCACTACGCCGAAGCGGGCCTGTGCCGGCAGCCGCTGGAGCGCGCGGTGCAGGCCGAGCAGTTCGCCCGCGAATTGCTGGACCGGCTGCGCCGGCAGGGCTGAAGCAGCCTTCAGCGTGACCGCGGCGCAGCGGCCTGCGCCAGGCGGCCCAGCGCCGCGTCATCCAGCAGCCGGGCGGCCATCGGCAGCCACTCGCGCTGCTCACGCCTCTGCAGCGCCTCGCAAACGTCGGCCAGCGCCAGCAAGGCGGCCGCGTCGGCCGCTCCGCCGGCCAGCAGCGTGCCGCGCAGCGCCTGCCATCGGCGCTGGACGTCCTGAAGCTGCAGCGCCAGCGCCTCGCCCAACTCGCGGATGCACACCGGGTCGGAGCCGGCCATCGCGTCGACCATTTCGATCGCCAGGCCTTGCTGATGCCGGCGATGCACGTCGAGCGCGCGGTCGAAAGCCAGCACCAGCGCGGCGGCCGCTGCCGGCGACGCTTGCGCCGCCAGCGCGCGCAAGGCGGCCGCGGGCAACTCGGCCTGCCGTTGCCAGGCCTGCAAGCGGGGCAGCGGATCGCCGGCCGTCATCACCCCTGCCCCACCACCGGCGCCAGAAAACCCCAGGCGCTCTTCGTGATTGCCACCGAGACGATCCAGCCGACGACCGCCAGCGCCGCCACCCAGGCCGCGGCCCGCTGCGCCGGCGGCCGGCCGGGGCGCAGCGCCAGCACGCCCAGCCCCACGTAGAGCACGAGGCCGACGATCTTGGCCATCAGCCACGGCGCCTCGGTCGGCGACAGCCGCAGCATCCAGGCCAGCGCCAGCGCCGACAGCAGCAGCACGGTGTCGACGATGTGCGGCAGCGTCTTCGCGGCGCGGCCGCGCACCCAGGGCGCGCCGGCCAGCGACGCCGCGCCGCGCAGCACGAAGCCGGCGATCGACAGCGTCACCGCGGTCTGGTGGACCAGCTTGACGGCGGCATAGTCCATCAGCCCGGGCGCCCGTCCAGCCGCGGGCGGGAGAGGATGGGCCAGTAGCGCACGGCATACAGGCCGAAGCCGGCGCTCCACAGCGCCGCCGAGACCAGCGCGGCATGCACCAGCTCGGCCGGCGCCAGCAGCGGCAGCCCGACGCGCACCAGCGCCGCCAGCGCGACCAGCACGTAACACGCCACTTCATAGCCATCGGCGCGCAGCGGCCGCGCCGTGTGGCCGCGCGCGGTGCGCGTCATCATGCCGATGATCATGCCGCCGACGGCGCCGACGGTCAGCGCGTGCACCGCCAGCGACGGCGCCGCCCAGCCCAGCACGCCGGCCACGCGCAAGCCCAGGTGCAGCGGCACCCACAGGTAGGCCAGGTGCAGCACCCAGACCAGCGGCACGCGCAGCGTCTTCCACGGCTGCCACAGCGCCCAGCGCGCGGCGTGCGCGGCCGCGGCCAGCGCCGCCACCACGGCCAGCGGCGCGCCGTCCAGCCCCAGCGCGTCCAGCACGACCAGCGCCAGCACCGAGCCGAGCGCGGCCTTCTCCACCCAGGGCCGGCGCGACGCGGCGGCGCCCGGCACGCCGTTGTTGGTGAACATCGGGATCACGCGCCCGCCCATCACCGACAGGATGAACAGCACCACGTCCAGCGCCACCTGCACGCCGCGCCCCGGCGGCAGCGCCAGCCATCCGAGCTGCGACAGATGGATCACCGCCGATGCCAGCGCCAGCAGCGCCAGCAGCCCGACGAAGAAGTAGTTGCGCCGGTTGCGCGCCTTGACGAAGGGCACCGCCAGCGCCAGCGCCGCGGCCAGCGGAAACGCGATGTTGGCCGCCGCCGCGGCCACGGCGAACGGCGTCAGCACCAGCAGCCGCGCCGCCAGCCACAACGCGGCCAGCGCCGCCAGCGGCCAGCCGGTGGGCGTGGGCTGGTTGGTCCAGTTGCGGCCGGCGGTGAACAGGAAGCCGACGATCACCGCGAGCGTGAAGCCGAACAGCATCTCGTGCGCATGCCACAGCGGGCCGGCGAGATAGGGTTGCTGCAGCCAGCCGGAGAACTGCAGGGCCCACAGCGGGATCGACAGCGCGGCGAACACGCTGGCCAGCAGGTAGAAGGGCCTGAAGCCGAGGTCGAACAAGGCGAAGCGGCGCGCCGGCAGCGGCGCCGGCTCTTCAAGGTGCAGCAGTGGTTTCATGAGGGGCGGCGGCCCGCGGCGCGGCGGCCGGGGACGGGTGTTTCAGGCGCCAGGCGATGGCGGAGCCGATCACCGTCAGCGCGAAGAGCGCGATCGCGGCGGCGTTGCCGGCCGCGCCGGCGGCGCGCGCCACCGGGTCGCCGTGGCCCCAGGCCAGGCGCAGCAGCAGCGAGCCGTGCAGCAGCGCGAGCGGCAGGTACCAGGCGGGGGTGAACAGCAGCTTGATGCGCGCGATGGCCGGCAGGATCACCGGCGCATGGCCCAGCATCATGCTGAACACGAAGCCGAGCGCCAGCGCGTGCAAGGCCATGTCGCTGAACGGCAGGCCGGAGGCAGCGGCGGCCCAGGCGGCGCCGGCCAGCAGCAGCCAGCCGTAGCCCAGCAGCAGGCACACCGCCATGTAGCGGCTCAGGCCCTCGGTGCGCACGGTGCGGCGCGCGATGTCGAAGGCCAGCAGCCAGGCCGCCAGCGCCGACAGCGCCACGCCGTAGAGCAGCCCCCCCACGCGCGGCCACGGCGCCGACAGCGCGGCACCGGCCAGCAGCACGGCCACGATGGCCTGCAGCGCGGGCCCGGCGGCGCGGCGGCGGCGCATCAGCCGCGTCATCTCCAGCCGCTCGGCGGCGATGGTCAGCAGCAGGAACGCGAACCACCAGGGCACGACGGCGCCGGCCGTCGCGCCGGCGGCGTGCAGCGCCAGCCCCAGCGCCCAGGCCGCGGCGGCCACCAGCAGCAGCGCGGTGTGCGGCGCGCGCTGCAGCGCATAGACCTTGACGTTGACGGCCACGAAGGCCAGGCCCGCGGCCAGCGCCAGCGCGCGCGCCGCGGCGTCGGCGCCGGCCAGCCAGGCCAGCCCGGCGGCGGCCGAAGCCAGCGGCCCGGCGAAGGCCCAGGCCTTCTTCAGCGCGACGGCGCGCTCCAGCCCGATCACCGTGCCCATGAAGACGCAGATCATCAGGAAGGCGTGGCCCAGCACGGCCGGCCGCAGCCAGGCGTCGGGCAGCGCCGGCTGCACGCCGACACCGGCGCGCAGCAGCCCGCCGGCCACGCCGGTCAGCAGCGCCAGCAGCACCGGCAGCACGAAGACGAGGCGCAGCAGCGGCCGCCAGCGCTGCCGGCTTTCTGCTGCATCGCGCCGCCGCATCGCCGCCTCGGCTACCAGCCCATCAAGGCCCGGGCGCGGGCGCTCAGGCGGTCGGGCGTCCAGGGCGGCTCCCAGACCAGCTCGACCTCCACCGCCGTGCCAGCGGGCAGCGCGCGCTCCAGTTCGGTCTGGACGTCGTCGACGATCACGTCGGCCACCGGGCAGGCGGCCGAGGTCATGGTCAGCAGCACCTGCGCCCGCCCGCCCTCGATGCTGACGCCGTAGACCAGGCCGACGTCGACGATGTTCATCGCCACCTCGGGGTCGGCCACGCGGCGCAGCGCGGCGTGGACGCCCTGGCGCAGCTCGTCGGGGCCGCTGTAGGGGAAGGAAAGTTCGGGCAGCGGAAGATCGGAAGCATCGTGCCGTGAGTCCATCGCCGGGTCCTCGTCAAGCCGCCTGCGCCGCCGGCTGGCGCGGCAGGTGGTGCAGGATCGCGACCAGCTGGCGGCGGTTCTGGCAGATGTCGGCCAGCGTCAGCCGGTCCAGCACGCCGTAGAAGGCCTGCACCGCCTCGGCCAGCGCCGACTTCAGGCGGCAGCAGCCCTGGATCGCGCAGGTGCTGCCGCCGGGGTCGAAGCACTCGGCCGGCAGCGCCGCGCCCTCGGCGTCGCGCACCACCTGGCCGACGTTGATGGCCTCGGCCGGCATCGCCAGCGTCAGGCCGCCGCCCTTGCCGCGCACCGTCTGCACCCAGCCGCATTTGCCCAGGTGGTGCACGACCTTGGTCAGGTGGTTGGCCTTGATGTCGAAGGCCGCGCAGATCTGCGCGACGGTCGCGCGCTGCTCGGGCCTGGCGGCCAGGTAGATCAGCACGCGCAGGCTGTAGTCGGTGAAGGCGTTGAGTTTCATCGGGTCGCGCGGCCGAGACTTTTAAGCTGCATCCATTATGCATCTATTTGTCCCGGCCGGCGCGCCGCCCGCGCCGGGCCGGCCGCTCAGCGCGGCTGCCGCGTGATGCGCAGATAGGGCTTGGGCGCCTTCCAGCCGTCGGGAAAGAGCTTCTTCGCGTCGTCGTCGCTGACCGAGCCGGCGATGATCACGTCGTCGCCCGGCCGCCAGTTCACCGGCGTGGCCACCTTGTGCCTGGCGGTGAGCTGCATCGAGTCCAGCACGCGCAGGATCTCGTCGAAGTTGCGCCCGGTGGTCATCGGGTAGGTCAGCATCAGCTTGATGCGCTTGTCGGGGCCGATCACGAACACCGAGCGCACGGTGGCGTTGTTGGCCGCGGTGCGGCCTTCGGAGCCGCCTTCGACGTCGGCCGGCAGCATGTTGTAGAGCTTGGCCACCGCGAGGTCGGGGTCGCCGATCATCGGATAGGCGGGCCGGTGGCCCTGGGTCTCCTCGATGTCGGCGGCCCAGCGCTCGTGATCGTCGACGCGGTCCACGCTCAGGCCGATCAGCTTGGCGCCGCGGCGGGTGAACTCCGGCTCGATGCGGGCCATGTAGCCCAGCTCGGTGGTGCACACCGGCGTGAAGTCCTTGGGGTGCGAGAACAGGATCGCCCAGTCGTCGCCGATCCAGTCGTGGAAGCGGATCGTGCCCTGGGTGGTCTGGGCCGTGAAGTCGGGGGCGATGTCGTTGATGCGCAGGGACATGGTGAGGCTCTCCTGGGCGCGCCGGTGCCGGGGGTGACGACAGGGGCAGCCGCGCCGGCGCGGCTGAAGGGGAAGGCTGCTGCTGCCGGCCGCCGATTGTGCCGACGCGCAAAGACCGCCTTGGCCGCAGGCCGCCGCTGATTGCGGGTAGCGTTGCGGCCTGTGCGGCCTGGCGCCGCCGGGGAGATGCAGCATGGAACAGCGACGGGTGCTCATCGCCGGGGCCACCGGCCTGATCGGCCGCGAGCTGCTGGACGGCCTGCTGGCCGACCGCACGGTGGCCGAGGTGTACAGCTTGGGCCGGCGCCGGCCCGCGGAACGCCACCCCAAGCTGCACGCACGGCAGGTCGACTTCGGCGCACTGCCGGCGTTGCCGCCGATCGACGAGGTCTACCTCGCGCTGGGCACCACGATCAAGGCGGCGGGCAGCCAGGCGGCGTTTCGCGCGCTGGACTTCGACGCCAACCTGGCCGTGGCCCGCGCGGCGCTGGCGGCCGGCGCGCGGCGCGCCGGGCTGGTCAGCGCGATGGGGGCCAGCGCCGCGTCGACGGTGTTCTACAGCCGCGTGAAGGGCGAGCTGGAAGACGCGCTGGCCGCGCTGGGCTTCGATGCCCTGGTCATCGCCCGGCCCTCGCTGCTGGTCGGCGACCGGGCGTCGCTGGGCCAGCCCGAGCGCCGCGGCGAGCACATCGGCCTGGCCTTGAGCCGCGCGCTGGGCCCGCTGGTCCCGGCCGCCTACCGCCCGATCCAGGCAGCCCGGGTGGCGCGCGCGCTGCTGGCGCGGGTGCCCGCGGCCAGCGGCGTGCAGGTGCTGTCGTCGGTGCAGATGCAGCGCCCGGCGCACTGAACGCCGCGGTTGAAGTCGGGCCCGCCGCCCGCACCTATCATCGGATCAGCGACCAGGGCGGCGGCGCAGGCTGCGAGGGCATCGATGAAATTCAAGGACTACTACCAGACGCTGGGCGTGGCGCGCGAGGCCGCGGCCGACGAGATCAAGCAGGCCTACCGCAAGCTCGCGCGCAAGTACCACCCCGACGTCAGCAAGGAGCCCGATGCCGAGGCCCGCTTCAAGGAGCTGGGCGAGGCCTACGAGGTGCTGAAGGATCCCGAGAAGCGCGCCGCCTACGACGCCATCGGCCGCCGCGCCGGCGGCGAGGACTTCCAGCCGCCGCCCGACTGGGACGCCGGCTTCGAGTTCCACGGCGGCGGCAGCGGCGGCGAGGAGGTCGACCCGCGCCAGTTCAGCGACTTCTTCGAGTCCTTGTTCGGCCGCCGCTCGGCGCGCCCCGGCGGCGGCGCGCGCCGCGGCGGCGGTAGCGGCCCGGTCAACCTGCGCGGCGAGGACCACCACGCCAAGGTGCTGATCGACCTGGAAGACGCCTACCGCGGCGCGCACCGCAGCCTGACGCTGCGCATGCCCGCGTTCGACGAGCAGGGCCACGGCATCCTGCAGGAGCGCACGCTGGACCTGAGCATCCCGCGCGGCATCCGCCAGGGCCAGCACCTGCGCCTGGCCGGCCAGGGCGGCCCGGGGCTGGGCAGCGGACCGGCCGGCGACCTGTTCCTGGAGATCGAGTTCAATCCGCACCGGCGTTTCCGCGTCGACGGCCGCGACGTCTACGTCGATCTGCCGCTGGCCCCGTGGGAGGCCGCGCTGGGCGCCGGCGTCGCGGTGCCCATGCCCGACGGCGAGGTCGAGCTGACGATCCCGCCCGGCTCGGCCGCCGGCCGCAAGCTGCGGCTCAAGGGCAAGGGCATTCCCGGCGATCCGCCCGGCGACCTGTACGCCGTGCTCGGCATCGTGCTGCCGCCGGCCGGCAGCGAGCGCGCCCGCAGCGCCTACGAGGCGCTGAAGGCCGCCGCCGGCACCGACTTCAACCCGAGGAGAGCGGCATGAGCGAGCGCGCGACGATGTCGGTGCAGGTGCTGGACGACGGCATCGAGCTGACCCTGGTCGAGCTGTGCCGCGCCAGCCGCGCCGCCGAGGAGCAGGTGCGGCTGTGGGTGCTGGAAGGCGTGCTGACGCCGCGCGGCGCCGCGCCCGAGGACTGGCGCTTCGCCCCCGCCGCGCTGCGCCGCGCGCGGCTGGCGCGCACGCTGACGCAGGACCTGGAGGTCAACGTCCCCGGCATCGCGCTGGCGCTGGACCTGATGGACCGGATCGAGGCGTTGCAGACGAGCTTGCGGCGGGCGGGTCTGGGTTAGGCCCGCAGCCGCCGATGCGGCAGCTGCGGCGCCGACACGGCCGCCGCGGCGGCGCGCAGCAGTTCCGACAGCCGCGCCTCGCTCTGCTCGGGGTTCCAGTGCGCGCGCGCCATCGCGATGTTGAGCGCGCCCACCGCGCGGCCGCCGGCGTCCAGCACCGGGGCGGCGGTGGAGATGTCGTCCGGATAGAGCTCGTCCTCGGTGTGCGCGTAGCCGGCGGCGCGGAACCTGGCCAGCCGGGCCTTGATGCGGCGCGGCTCGGCGATCGTGCTGGGCGTGTGCTTGACGAGCTGGCTGGCCTTGAGCACCGCGTCGACCTCCGCCGGACTCCAGGTCGACAGGATCGCCAGGCCCGGCGCCGTGCAGTACGCCGGCAGCCGGGTGCCGACGATCACGTTCGGGTTCATCACGTTGCGGCTGACGATGCGCAGCACGAACACGATGTCGGGCCCGTCGGGCACCGTGAGGTTGCAGACCTCCTCGGTCTGGCGCGCCAGCTGCTGCAGCACCGGCGCCGCGCGCTGCACCAGCTCGTTGGATGCCAGGTAGTGGTAGGTGAAGTCCAGCAGCCGCGCCGACAGCTCGTACTTGCGCGTCTGCGGGTCCTTGACGAGGTAGCCCAGCGCCGACAGCGTGAAGGTGAAGCGCTGCGCGGCGCTGTTGTCCAGCTCGGCCAGCGCGGCGATCTCGGTCAGCGACAGCTGCCGCTTCGAGCCGTCGAAGGCCGTCAGCACCTTCATCGCCTTCTCCACCGACTGCACGTACAGGGGCGATTCGGTGTCGGGCCTGGCGCTGGCGGTCTTGGAAGGCATCGGCGGCTATTGTGCCTATCGTCCGCGGAAGGACGGCCTGCGCTTCTCGGCGAAGGCGCGCGCGGCCTCGCGGAAGTCTTCGCTGCGGTCGGCGCGCTGCACCATCGCGTCGAGCCGCTCGCGTTGACGGTCCACGTCACCGGCCAGGATCGCGTTGAGCTGCGCCTTGGAGCCGGCCACCGACAGCGGCGCGGCGTCGGCCATCGCGGCGCCGAAGTCCAGTGCGGCCTGCACCACGTCCTGGCCCTGCGCCGCCAGCGCGTCGAGGTAGCCTACCCGGTGCGCCTCGGCCGCGTCGTACAGCCGCGCCTCGTACAGCCAGCGGCGCGCGTTCGGGGCGCCGATCAGCCAGGCCAGGCGCTGCAGCTGGATGGTCGGGTAGACCAGGCCCAGCTTCGCCACCGGCACGCCGACGCGCGCGCTGGTGTCGCCGACGCGGAAGTCGCAGCACATCGCCAGGCTGCAGCCGCCGCCGACGCAGACGCCCGAGACGGCCGCGATCACCGGCTTGGGCGCCGACTGCAGCGCCGCGTAGCAGGCCTGGATGCGCTCGCGCCAGACGTCCTTCTGCGCCTCGTCGGTGACGGCCGAGAAGGCCACCACGTCGTCGCCGGCGCAGAAGTGGCCGCCGGCGCCGGTCAGCACGATCAGCTTGACCGCCGGGTCGGCGCCCAGCGACTCGAAGGCCGCCTTCAGGTCGGTCCAGGCCGCGAAGTCGCAGGCGTTGCGGCGCTGCGGCCGAGCGATCGTGACCAGCACGCGGCCTTCGCCGCGCGGCTCGATGTGGATGTCGCTGCTCAATTCAATCCGCCTTGATCTGGCTGTCCTTGATCGCCTTGCCCCATTTGGTCAGTTCCTGGCCCAGGCGCTGCGTCGCCTCTTCGGGCGTCGACGCGAGCATCTCGATGCCCAGCACCTGGAAGCGCGACTTCACCTCCGGCGACTGCTGCAGCTTGGCGATCTCCTGGTTGAGCTTCAGCACCACCGCGCGCGGCGTGGCCGCCGGCGCCAGGATCGCATAGGTGGACGCCACCTCGAAGCCGGGGTAACCGGCCTCGCGCGCCGTCGGCACCTCGGGCAGCGCCGAGATGCGCTCGCGCGTCAGCGCCGCCAGCGGGCGCAGCTTGCCGGTCTTGAGGTTGGCCACCGCGGTGGGCGCGGTCGCGAACATCAGCTGCACCTGGCCGCCGATCAGGTCGGACATCGCCGGCGCCGCGCCGCGGTAGGGGATGTGCACCATGCTGACGCCGGCCTGGCGCTTGAACATCTCGCCGGCCACGTGCTCGATCGAGCCGTTGCCCGACGAGCCGTAGCTCAAGGCGCCGGGCTTGGCCTTGGCCTGCTTGGCCAGGTCGGCCGCGGTCTGCGCCGCCACCGTGTCGTTGACCACCAGCACCAGCGGCAGGTAGCCCAGCAGCGAGACACCGGTGAAGTCCTTGTCGAGCTGGTAGCCCACGGTGGCCGGGAACAGCTGCGCGTTCATCGCATAGCTGGTCAGCGGCGCCACCAGCAGCGTGTAGCCGTCGGCCGGCGCGCGGGCGACGAACTGCGCGCCGATGTTGCCCGAGGCGCCGGTCTTGTTGTCGACGACGAAGGGCTTGCCCAGCGCATCGGCGAGCTTCTGCCCCACCAGGCGCGCCACGGCGTCGACCGCGCCGCCGGCTGAATAACCCACCACCAGCGTGACCTGGCGGGCCGGGTAGTCCTGGGCGAAGGCCGGCGCGCCGGCCATCCAGACCGCGCAGGCGGCGAGCAGCGGGAACAGGGGATGCTTCTTCATGGACGGGCTCCTTCGCGTTCGGCGTCCCAGGCATCGGCCGTGGTCCGCGGCAGTTCGTTCTTGCGGATGCGCTGCGTCGGCGTCTTCGGGAACTCGTCGACGAAGGCGACGAAGCGCGGCACCTGGAAGGCCGGCAGGCGCGGCTTGCACCAGGCCACCAGCTCGGCGGCCGGCAGCGCGGCGCCTTCGGCCCGCCGCACGAAGAGCTTCAGCTCCTCGTCGCCCAGCTCGCTGGGCACGCCGACCAGCGCGCATTCGGCAACGGCCGGGTGCTCGCCGATCACGCGCTCCACTTCCCAGGCCGAGATGTTGATGCCGCGCCGGCGCACCGTGTCCTTCTTGCGGCCGGCGAAGTAGTAGAAGCCGTCGGCATCGCGGCGCGCGAGGTCGCCGCTGCAGAACCACTCGCCGCGGCGCGCGGCGTTCGTGGCTTCCTCGTTGCGGAAGTAGCCGAGGAACTGCAGCCCCGGCACGCGCGAGCGCACGCAGATCTCGCCCGGCTGGTCCACCGGCACTTCCTGCCCCTGCTCGTCCAGCAGCTTGAGCTCGAAGTACGACAGCGGCTGCCCGATCGAGAACTTCGGGCCCTGCGGGTTGACGGTGACGAAGGTGATCATCTCCGACAGGCCGTAGCCTTCGCGCATCTCGACGCCGAAGCGCTGCGAGAACGGCTCCCACACCTCGGGCGGGCAGCCGCCGCCCCAGGCGATGCGCACCTTGTGCTCGCGGTCGTCGGCGCGCGGCGGCTGCTTCATCAGCATCGGCAGCACGCCGCCCAGGTAGTGGACGTGCGTGACGCCGTAGCGCCGGCACTGGTCCCAGAACTGCGAAGCGCTGAACTTCTCCACCATCGCCAGCGTGAGCTTCTGCAGGATGGCGGCGATGCACACCGCGACGCCGGCGCCGTGGTGCAGCGACTCCCACAGCAGGAAGACGTCGCCCGGCTGCGCGCCGGTGAGCCGCAGCGTGGCCATCGGCCCGGCGCGCATCGTGCGGTCGGACTTGATGACGCCCTTGGGCGCGCCGGTGGTGCCCGAGCTGGGCGTCAGCGCGATCATGTCGTCGGCCGCGGGCTCGACCGGCGGCGGCGAGGCATCGGGGTGACTCAACAGCGCCGCGAAGTCGTCGGCCGCGCCGCCGCGCCAGAACGTCATCTCGACGCGCGGCTGCGGCATCGCCTCGCGCAGCACCTCGGCATAGGCCGCGTCGGCGATCAGTGCGCGCGGCTCGAAGGCCTCAAACGGATGGACCAGCGACGCGCCCTTGAAGCCGGTGTTGACCGGCACGCGCACCAGGCCGACCTTGGCCAGCGCGAGGATGGCCACCAGGTGGTCCGGGTGGCTGGGCAGCATCAGCGCGACGCGGTCGCCGGGCTTCAGGCCACGCGCCAGCAGCGCGTTGGCGACGCGGTTGACCATCGCGTCGATCTCGCCGAAGCGGTAGTCGCGGTCCTGGAACTTCAGCAGCACGTGGTCGGGATCGGCGCTGGCGCGCCGGTCCATGATGCGGCGCAGCGTCTCGTCGCCGACCGGCGGCATCGCGATCATCGCGCGGCCCCCAACGTATGACCGCGCTCGGCCATGAAGGCTTCCATCTTGCGCGCCGGCTCGCCCGAGCCGTAGGACTCGCGGTGCGCGGCGATCGCGACGGCGATCGCCTGGCGGAAGCTGGCCTCGGTCATGTCGGCCAGCCAGGCGCGGTCCAGCCGCATCGCCAGCGGCGCCTTGGCGGCGAGCTGCTCGGCCACCTCCAGCGCCTTGGGCATCACCTCGGCGCGCGGCACCAGGTGATGGATCAGCCCGATGGCCTGGCATTCGCGCGCGTCCATCATGCGGCCGGTCAGCGTCAGCTCGGTGGTGCGCGACATGCCGAGCATCTCCTTCATGATCCAGGGCCCGGTGATGCTGGCGATGCCGGAGTTGATCTCGGGCTGGCCCATCGTGACCTCGTCGTGGCCCACGCGCACGTCGCACAGCAGCGCCACCTGGAAGGCCGAGCCGGCGGCCACGCCGTTGAGCGCGGCGATCACCGGCTTGCCCAGGCGGCGCAGCGTGCCGTAGAAGCGCTCCCATTCGCGCATCCAGGCCTCGGCGCGGTCGGCGTCGAACTCGTGCGCCTCGCTGAAGTCCTGGCCGGCGGAGAAGGCGCGCTCGCCGGCGCCGGTCATCACGACGGCGCCGACGGCGCGGTCGTCGTCATAGGCCTGCAGCGCGGCGACGATGGCGTCGCGCATCGGCTTGTCCCAGGCGTTGAGCCGGTCGGGCTTGTTCAGGGTGATCAGCCCGACGCGGCCGCGGCGTTCGAGGAGAACGGCATTCATGTGTGGATGTCCCATCTATGCGTTGGAAGAGGATTGGGCAGGCTCGGCGACAAGGACGAACCAGTCGTAGACCAGCCGCGCCAGGTCGGCGATCGTGCGGTTGCGGCTGGCCATGTCCAGCGGCGAGCCCTTGATGAAGATCGCCAGCGCCACCGTGCCGCGGCCCTCGGGCAGCGTGAGGTAGCCCACGTCCACCGCGGTGCCGGCGCCGCTGCCGCCCTTGCTGGCGAACGGCACGCCGCGCGGCAGCCGCGCCTGCACGCGGTCGACGCTGGTGGAAGTGCGCGACATCACGTCCAGCAGCACGCGCCGGGCCTCGGCGCTGACGCCGTCGGCCTGCCAGAGCTTGCGCAGCAGCATCAGCATCGCCGCGGGCGTCGCGTGGTCGCGCTGCTCGTGGTGGAACTCGGCGTTGGTGCGGTTGCGCGCGTCCAGCACCTCGAAGGGCTGGTGGCGCATGATGTCGCGCTCCGACACGTCCGGCGGCGGCAGCGGGATCTCGTGCAGCACGCACAAGGCCTCGCGCATCGTGCGCGTGACCTCGAAGTCATCGATGCCGATGCGGCGCAGGTGCGCCTGCACCGCCGGCGCCCCGCCGCAGACGCGGAACAGCACGTCGGTGGCGGTGTTGCAGCTGCGCGTGATCATCGGCTCCAGCAGGTTCATCACCGACAGCGCGACGCCGGGGTAGAAGAACTCGTCGCCGATCGGCCCGTAGGAGTTCATCTCCGCGTGGCCGACGTCGACCATCTGGTCGAGCCGGACCTCGCCGCGGTCCATCAGGTCCAGCAGCCGCAAGGCGATCGCCATCTTGACCGAGCTGGCCAGCGGATAGCGGTCGAGGTGGTCGACGCTGAGCATCTGCCCCGACTCCATGTGCTGCGCGGCGACGCCGACGGCACCCTTGACGTAGGCGCCGATGCGGCGCAGCTCGGCCTGCGCGCTGCGCTGCAGGCCGTCGATCGTGAGGTTCATGCGTGCTCTCCCCAGGCATCCCAGCAGGCGCGCGAGATGCTTGCAATGGTGTGCGTGGCCGCGGCGTGGCCGGGCAGCCCGTCCGGCATCGTCCACGGCACGCGGTCGGTGTAGGCGGCGATCAGGTAGAGCGGCTTGCCGCCGCGGTACACGATGCCGGCGTCCATCATCCCGTTGCGGCCCGAGCCGGTCTTGTTGGCCACCTTGGCATCGATCGGCAGCAGGCCCGGGATCAGCGTGCGGTAGCGCTGCCACGACAGGAAGTCCAGCGCCAGGCGACACAGCGCGGGCGTGCAGCCCAGCGCGGCGACGGCCTGCTCGTCGCCGGCGGCGCCGCGCAGGATCAGGTCCAGCAGCCGCACCTGGTCGTCGGGCGTGGTCTGGGCGACGAAGTCGAAGTCGGCGTCGACCGGCATCTCGCGCGGCGGCACGATGTGGCGGATCTGCGTACCCTCCATCCCCACGCGCCGGCAGAAGGCGTTCAGCGCCGGCACGCCCAGCCGTTCGCCGACCAGGGTGGTGCAGGTGTTGTCGCTGGTGATGATCATCTGCACCAGCGCGTCGCGCAGCGGGAACTTCAGCCCCGGCGTCATGAAGTAGAAGACGCCGGACACCACGCCTTCCAGCAGCCGGGGCTCCAGCTCAACGGTTTCGGCGAGGTCCAGCCGCCCTTCGTGCACGGCCTGCAGCGCCACCATCAGGTAGGCGATCTTGCGCGTGCTGGCCGACGGCGTGGGCACGTCGCCGGCGCGCGCGATCGCGCGGCCGCTGGCGACGTGGCGCACGTGGAAGCTGGTGGTGAAGGGCTGGGCGTCGCAGAGGCCGTTCAGCCGCTGTTCGAGCGCTCGTGCTTGAGGGTCGGTCATGGTCATGGGGTCTGAGGATCAAACGGCACGCGCCGCGTCCAGCGCCGCCAGCAGCGGCGCCAGGTCGGCGAGGTCCTGCAGGCGCATCACGTCGCCGGCGATGCGGTCGGCCTGCGGCGCAGCCACCTGGCGGTGGAACTTGGCGACGATGGCGGCGTCGTCCCACACGGGAGGCTTCCACTCGCCGGCGTCGACCAGGGTCTCGGCCCTGTAGGTGCGAGCGCCGGCCACGACGGTGATCGCGCTCGGCTTGCGGCGGATGTCCAGCCCCGGCCGCGGCTCGGGCCAGGGCTGCGGGTGCTCGCGCACCTCCACCTTGGCGCGCAAGGCCTGCACCAGCGGGTCGCGCGCGCGCTCGGCGCTCAGCCACTGCGGGCCGGGCGGCACGCCCAGCAGCAGCATCGCCAGGTTGTGCGGCAGGCTGAACTGCAGGCTGACGTAGGTGCGCGGATCGGCGTTGACGAAGCGCGGCGTCAGCACCGCGGCGCCGACCTCGGCGACGATGCGCTCGATGCGGCGCGGGTCGATGTCGGCGTCGCGCCGGATCTGCAGCAGGTTGTGCATCGGCCCGGCGATCAGGCCGCAGCAGGGCCATTCCTTGTACAGCACCTCGCGCAGGCGCCAACGCTCGCCCAGGCCCTCCAGCAGCGCCTGCGGCGCCGGGTGCAGCGCCGAGACCATGCGCAGCAGGCCGTCGTCGCGGTCCAGCAGGTCGGGCAGGCCGGTGGAGCCGCCGGCGGCGCCCAGCGCGGCCAGCACGCCGGCCACGGTGCACCAGCCGGTGTCGCAGTATTTGGTGTTGGGCAGCGCCAGCGCCGACGACCAGACCGCGCCCACCGGGATCGGCGAGTTGCTGCCGGCCAGCGCCAGCGCCTGCACCGTCTGCGCCGGGTCCAGCTTCAGCAGCCGGGCCGCGGCGCCGGCGGCGGCGTAGACCACCGGCGTGGCGATGCCCCACACCGGCGAGAACACCGCGCGTCCGTCCTGGCGGCTGTAGTAGGGGCCGACCGCGTCCATCACGCGCGCACCCAGCTCGTAGCCGGCGACGATGGCGGCCAGCAGCTCGCGGCCGTCGACCGCGCGGTCCCGCGCCAGCGCCAGCGCCGCGCCGACGGCGCCGCAGCCGAAGTGCGCGCCGGCGTAGCCCTCGTCGAAGTCCATCGCATCGGCCAGGCGGCCCAGCGCGTAGGCGCGGCCGCCGGCGGTCTGCAGGCCGCCCAGGGCGGCGGCGGCCGCCGCCGTCACGGGCCCCACCTCGGTGGCGCCGGCGGCCACGATGCAGGCCACGGTGTCCAGCAGCATGCGTCTGGCCTCGGCGGCCACGTCGGGCGGGATGTCCTCGAAAGCCAGTGCGCCGAAGTGGCGCGCCAGCAGGTCGGCAGTCGGTGTGTTCATGCTTGGTCGTTCAAATGGCAGGCGCTGCGGTGGCCCGGGGCGACGGTCTTCAGCGCCGGCGCCTCTTCGCGGCAGCGCGGCATCACGTGCGGACAGCGGGTGTGGAAGTGGCAGCCCGGGGGCGGGCGCAGCGGGCTCGGCAGCTCGCCCTTCAGGAAGGCGAAGCTGCGGCGCCGGGTGTCGATGCGCGGCACCTCTTCCAGCAGCGCTTGCGTGTAGGGATGGTTGGGCCGCGCGAACACCGCTTCCGCCGGCGCCTCCTCGACGATGCGCCCGAGGTACATGATGGCCACGCGGTCCGACAGGTGCTCGACGACGCCCAGGTCGTGGCTGATGAACAGATAGGTCAGCCCCAGCGTCGCGCGCATCTCCATGAAGAGGTTGAGGATCTGCGCCTGGATCGAGACGTCGAGCGCGGCCACGGCCTCGTCGCACACCAGCAGCTGCGGCCGCACGGCCAGCGCGCGCGCGATGCCGATGCGCTGGCGCTGGCCGCCGCTGAACTCGTGCGGATAGCGCTGCTTGAGCGCCGGGTCCAGCCCGGCCTGGCGCAGCATCCGGTCGACGTAGGCGTCCTCCTCGCCGTCCTGCAGCAGGCCGTGCACGCGCGGCGCCTCGCCGACGATCTCGCGCACGCGCAGGCGCGGGTTCAGCGACGCGAAGGGGTTCTGGAACACCATCGCCACCTGGAGCTGCGCCGCGCGCTGCTCGGCGGCGTTCATCTCGCTGCGGCCGCGGCCGCGCCAGACCACCTCGCCGCTGCTGGGTTCGAGCAGGCCGGCCACCATGCGGCCGAGCGTGGACTTGCCGCAGCCCGACTCGCCGACCAGGCCGACGACCTCGCCCTCGCGGATCTCCAGGTCCACGCCGTCGACGGCGCGCACCGTGGGCGGCTGGCGCGTCCAGCCGGCGCGGATGGCCATGCGCTCCAGCCAGTCCGAGTGCCGGCCGAAGCTGCGCGCGACCTGGCGCAGTTCCAGCAGCGGCGGCTGCGCCGTGGTCGGCACCGCGGCGTTCATGCCGGGCTCCCGAGACGGGCGGCCGGGGCCGCCGCCAAGGCCATCAGCGGGTGGAAGCAGCGGTAGGCCCTGCGGCCGTTGTCGGACTCGGCGGGCGTGTGCCGGCAGGCCTCGTCCGCGCGCGCGCAGCGGGCGCGGAAGGCGCAGCCCGCGGGCAGGTGCAGCGGGTTGGGCGTGGTGCCGGGAATCTGCGCCAGCGGCTGGCCGCGCCGGTTGCTGCTGGGCACCGAGGCGATCAGGCCGGCGGTGTACGGGTGCAGCGGCTGCTCGATCAGCTCGGCCACCGGCCCGCGCTCGACGATGCGGCCGGCGTACATCACCGCCACCTCGTCGGCCAGCCGCGACACGATCGACAGGTCGTGCGTGATCCAGATCAGCGCGGTGCCACTGTCGCGCACGAGGCGGCTGATCTCGGCCAGGATCTGGGCCTGGATGGTGACGTCCAGCGCCGTCGTCGGCTCGTCGGCGACGATCAGGTCGGGCCGGTGCAGCAAGGCGGTGGCGATCGCCACGCGCTGGCGCATGCCGCCCGAGAACTCGTGCGGATAGGCCTGCAGCCGCTCCTCGGGGCTGGGGATGCCCACCTTGGCCAGCGCCTCGATGCAGCGCTGCCGCGCCTGCCGCGGCGACGCGCGCTCGTGGGCGTGAATGGCCTCCTCCATCTGCACGCCCACGCGCAGCACCGGGTTGAGCGTCATCATCGGGTCCTGGAAGATCATCGCGATGCGCTTGCCGCGGATGCGGCGCAGCGCTTCGGCGTCCAGCCGCGTCAGGTCCTGGCCGTCGAACACGATGCGGCCGGCGGCGATGCGGCCCGGCTTCTCGATCAGCCCCATCACCGAGCAGCCGAGCATGGACTTGCCGGAGCCGCTTTCGCCGACCAGCCCCAGCACCTGGCCGCGCGCCAGCGTCAGCGACACGCCGTCCACCGCCTTCACCACGCCGGCCCGGGTGGGGAAATGCGTGTGCAGGTCGTCGATCTCGAGCAGCGCCGTCACGACGTGGACTCCCTGGGGTTGAGCACGTCGCGCAGGCGGTCGCCGACGAGGTTGATCGCCACCACCACGACCACCAGCGCGACGCCGGGGTAGAACGAGATCCAGAACTGGCCCGACAGCATGTACTGGTAGCCGTTGGCGATCAGCAGGCCCAGGCTGGGCTCGGTGACCGGCACGCCCAGCCCCAGGAACGACAGGGTGGCCTCCAGCGCGATCGCGCGCGCGACCTGGATGGTGGCGATCACGATCAGCGGCGGCAGCACGTTGGGCAGCAGGTGCCGGAACAGGATGCGCCAGCGCGGGATGGCCAGCGAGCGCGCAGCCTCGACATACTCGCGGCTGCGCTCGACCAGCGTGCTGCCGCGCGCGGTGCGCGCATAGCCGGCCCATTCGACGATGATCAGCGCGATCACGACGTTGAGCACGCCCTTGCCCAGCACCGACAGGATCATCAGCGCGACCAGGATCGCGGGGAACGAGAGCTGCAGGTCGACCAGGCGCATCACGACGGTCTCGGTGCGGCCGCCGACGTAGCCGGCCAGCAGGCCCAGCGAGGAGCCGATCGCGGCCGCCGCCAGCGCCGACAGCACGCCCACGCTCAGCGAGATGCGCAGCCCGTACAGGATGGCCGACAGCATGTCGCGCCCCTGGTCGTCGGTGCCCAGCACGAAGCGGCCGCCGTCCTGCGTCGGCGAGCCCGGCGGCAGCCGGCCGTCGAGGATGTCGATGCGCGTCAGGTCGTAGGGGTTCTGCGGCGCGATCACCGGCGCCACCAGGGCCAGCAGCACGATGACCAGCAGCAGCGCGAACGCGCCCACGGCCACCGGCGAGCGCCCGTACTCGCGCACCACGCGCCGCAGCGGCGTCTCGGCGCGCGCCGGGGCCGGGGCGGGCGTCAGGGCCTGGGCGGCCGAGAGGTCGTCGCTCATCTCAACTCCCCTCGCGCACCCGCACCCGCGGGTCGAGCACGGTGTAGAGCAGGTCGACCACCAGGTTGATGGTGACGAACACCAGCACGATCAGCATCAGGTAGGCCACGACCAGCGGGCGGTCGAGGCGGTTGATGCTGTCGATGATCAGCTTGCCCATGCCGGGCCACGCGAAGATGGTCTCGGTGACGACGCTGAAAGCGATCAGCGACGCGAACTCCAGCCCCACCACGGTGACGATGGGGATCAGGATGTTGCGCAGCACGTGCACGCCCACCACGCGGCTTTCGCGCAGGCCCTTGGCGCGCGCGAACTTGATGTACTCCTGCGGCAGCACCTCGCGCACGCCGGCGCGCGTCAGCCGCATCACCAGCGAGATCTTGAACAGCGACAGCGTCACCGCCGGCAGCACCAGGTGGCGCAGGCCGTCCGCGGTCAGGAACGACCAGGGCACGCCCAGCACGTCGACGGTCTCGCCGCGGCCGGTGCTGGGCAGCCAGCCGAGCTGCACCGCGAAGATCATGATGAACAGCAGCCCCACCCAGAAGGTCGGCAGCGAGAAGCCGAGGATGCTGGCGCCCATCAGCAGCCGGCTGCCCCAGCTGTCGGGCCGCAATCCGGCATACAGGCCGGCCGGCAGGCCGATGACCAGCGAGATCAGCAGCGCCGCCACCGCCAGCTCCGCGGTGGCGGGCAGCCGCTCGAGGATGACCTTCATCGCCGACTCGCCGAAGACGAAGCTCTTGCCCAGCTCGCCCTGCGCCGCGCCCTGCAGGAAGGCCAGGTACTGGCGCCACAGCGGCTGGTCCAGGCCGAACTCGCGGATCACGCGGTCGCGCTCGATCTGGTCCGCCTCGGGGCTGATCAGCACCTCCACGGGGTTGCCGATCACGTGCACGGCGATGAAGACGATGCCCGTCATCACCAGCACGACCAGCAGGGCCTGCAGCAGCCGCCGGATCAGCCAGAGCGCCACGGCCGTGCCTCAGACCGGCTTGGCGTAGAAGGCGCTGGTGCGCGACATCGGGTTGCCCGTGTAGCGGACCTTGTCGCGCCGCCCGGCCCAGTTGGGCTTGGTGTAGATGACGGGGATGACGCCCATGTCGGCGATCAGCTCGCGCATCGCCGCCGAGGTCAGCACGCGGCGCTTCTCGGCGTCCATGGTCTTCAGCGCCTGCGTCATCGCCTGGTCGATCTTCGGGTTCGAGTAGTGCGACCAGTTCGAGGTGCCGTTGCCGGCGGCCGCGTCGCGCGTCATCGCGACGAAGCGCATCGTGATCAGCGCGAACGGGCCGTTGAAGGCCGCCAGCGCCAGGCTGAAGTTCTGCTCCTTGCTGCGCGTCTGCAGCACCGCCGGCGGCAGCACCTCGACGTCGGTCTTCACGCCGATGCGGCTGAAGCCCTGGGCCACGGCCTGCAGGATCTTGGCGTCGTTGGGGAACCAGCCGTTGGGCCCGTGCAGCGTGAGCTTGAAGCCTTCGCCGTAGCCGGCGGCCTTCAGCAGCTCGCGCGCCTCGGCCAGGTCGGTCTTCAGCGGCGGCATGTCGGGCGCGCGGTCGACCACCGGCAGGCCGACCATCTGGTCGGGGATGTTGGCCTGGCCCGCCATCAGGCGCGAGACGATGGAGCCGCGGTCGATGGCCAGCGACAGCGCGCGGCGCACGCGCGCGTCCTGCAGCGGGTTGCGGCCCAGCGGCTTGCCGTCCACGCCGCTCACGAAGGGGCTGCTGGCGCGGGCGCTGTCCAGCATCAGGTAGACCGTCAGGAACGCGGGCGAGCTGAACAGCGCGATCTTCTTGTCGGCCTGGAGGCCGGCCACGTCCTGCACCGGCACGTTGTCGATCAGGTCGGCCTCGCCGGCCCGCAGCGCGGCGATGCGCGCGCCGGCGTCGACGATGTAGCGGATGCCGACCTTGTCCCAGTCCGGCTTGCCGCCCCAGTACGTGGGGTTGGCCGCCAGCTCCATGCGCTCGCCCGGCGAGAACGAGACCAGGCGGTAGGGCCCGGTGCCGATGGCCACCTTGCCCGAGTTGAAGTCGGCCGTGGTGGCGTTGGCGTGCAGCTTGCGCGACAGCATGCACACCTGGCACAGCTTGTAGGCGTACAGCGGATCGGGCGAGCCGGTCTTGATGTGGACCGTGTTCGGCCCCACCACCTCCACGCTCTTCACGTCGCGCACGTTGGCCGTGAACGGCGCGATCGCGCCCGGCACGTTGGGCACGCGCTGGAAGCTGAACGCGATGTCCTCCGGCTCGAACGGCGTGCCGTCGTGGAACTTGACGCCCTCGCGCAGCTTGATCTCCCAGGTGGTGTCGTCCAGCGCCTTCCACGAGGTGGCCAGGTAGGGGATGAGCTGGCCCTTCTCGTCCTGCCCCAGCAGCGGCTGGTAGATCTGCAGCAGGCCCTGGGTGCTGGTGAAGACGTCGGCGAAGTGCGGGTCCAGCGCGGCCGGCGACACCGTCAGCGCCAGGCGCAGGTCGCGCGCGGTCTGGCCGATCGCCGGGCGCGGCAGCACGGCCAGCGCCGACTGCAGCGCCGTGAATTCGAGGAATCTGCGTTTGTTCATGAAAGGCTCTCCGACAAAAGGATCAGCGGGCGGCGAGCCGCACGTCTTGCGCCAGCGTCATGCCGTCGGCACGCGGCTCGTAGACCAGGCCGGCGCGCGCGGCCCAGCCGTTGACGAAATGGAACAGCGGGATCAGCGCCTGGTCCTGCACGACCACGCGCGTCGCGTCCTGCAGCATCTTTTCGCGCTGCGCCGCGTCGAGCACGGTGCTGGCCTTGTCGACCAGGCGATCGAGCTCCGGGTTGGAATAGCGGCTCCAGTTGTAGGTGCCCTTGGCGGCCGCCTTGTCGTAGCTGCGCAGCAGCACGCCCAGCGTCGTGCCGACCTCCATGCTGGTGCTGCCCCAGCTGCCGACGTAGGCCGCGATGCGCTGGTTGCTGGCCAGGCCGGCATAGACGCTGGTGGGGATGCCGTTGACCTTGGTCTCGACGCCGACGCGGCTCCACATCTGCGCGATCGCCTGCGCGACTTCGACGTTGTAGGGCACGCGGTCGTTGGCGGCGACCAGCGTCAGGCCGAAGCCGTTCGGATAGCCGGCCTCGGCCAGCAGCTTCTTGGCCTGCGCGGGGTCGTAGGCCGGCACGCCGATGTCGGGCACGCTGGAATAGAGGCCCGCCGGCATGATCTGGCCGGTGGCCTCGGCGGTGCCCAGCATCACGCGCTCGACGATGGCCTGGCGGTTGATCGCCATCGACAAGGCGCGCCGCACGCGCAGGTCGGCGAACGGCGTGCGCTCGGCCGGCTTGCCGTCGACCAGCACGCGCTCGGCATCGGCGGCGGGCTGCTGGATCGGGTTGACGTAGCTGACGCGCGACGAGCGCGTGCTGAACACGGCCACCTTGGGGTCGGCGCGCAGCCGCGCCAGGTCGGTGGCGGCCGGGGCTTCGATCAGGTCCAGGTCGCCGGCCAGCAGCGAGGTGGTGCGCACCGCCAGCGTCGGCACGATGCGGAAGACCACGCGCTGGAACGCCGGCTTGGGCGCACCCCACCAGTCGTCGTTGCGGACCAGCTCGACGCTCTCGCCGGCCACCTGGCGCACGAAGCGGTAGGGGCCGGTGCCCACCATCGCCTTGCCGCTGTTGTAGTCCTCGGTCTTCGCGTTGCGGCCGTGCTCGGCCGAGACGATGGCCAGGAAGGTCATGAAGACCGGGATGTTGGGCGAGGGCTCGGTGGTGCGGATCAGCACCGTCGTGGGGTTCACCGCCTGCACCGAGGCGATGGTGTTCACCAGCCCGGAGAAGCCGCCCGGCGCGCCGGGCACGTTCTTCAGCCGCTCCAGCGCGAAGGCCACGTCGGCCGCGGTGAAGGGCTTGCCGTCGTGCCAGCGCACGCCCTCGCGCAGCTTGAACTCCCAGGCCGTGTCGCCGACCGCCTTCCACGCCGTGGCCAGCGCCGGCTTGAGCCGGCCGGCGCCGTCCTGCGCCACCAGCGGCTCGAACACGTGCATCGCGATGGTGTTGTTCGGCGTCGCGTTGTAGTAGTGCGGGTCCATCGACGTGACGGCCGCCGACATCCCGATCCGCAAGGCCTGCGCCTGCGCCTGCAGCGCCGCCAGCGCCAGCACGCCGCAGGCCGCCAGCGCCCGCCAGCGAGAAATTCCGGAAGCCCTCATGCGATCTCCTTGCGATGTGATCTAGCGCAATGTGTGAATGAACTATTGCATGGAAATAGTTGATGGTCAACACTCTCTTTCCCCTGTCGAGGCGTCGCCCGACTGTGAAATACTGGTCCGCGAACCGATGTCCACCACGCCCGACGCCCACCCCCACTACGACCTGCTGATCGCCGCCGCGCGCGCGCTGCCGCCGCTGCGCATGGCGGTGGTGCACCCGACCAACGCGGTGTCGCTGCAGGCGGCGCTGGAATCGGCCCGGCTCGGCCTGATCCAGCCGCTGCTGGTGGGTCCCCAGGCCCGGATCGAGGCGGCGGCGCGCGAGGCCGGCCTGGACCTGGCGGGCATCGAGCTGATCGACGCGCCGCACAGCCATGCCGCGGCCGACCGCGCGGTGGCGCTGGTGCACGAAGGCCGGGCCGACGCGCTGATGAAAGGCGCGCTGCACACCGACGAGCTGATGGGCGCCGTGCTGCGCCGCGACGGCGGCCTGCGCACCGGGCGCCGCATCAGCCACTGCTTCGTGATGGACGTGCCCGGCCGCGCGCAGCCGCTGATCATCTCGGACGCCGCGATCAACATCGCGCCCACGCTGGAGGAGAAGGCCGACATCGTGCGCAACGCGATCGACCTCGCGCAGGCGCTGTGCCTGCCCGCGGTGCGCGTGGCCGTGCTGTCGTCGATGGAGACCGTGAACCCGCGCATCCCGTCGACGCTGGACGCGGCGGCGCTGTGCAAGATGGCCGACCGCGGCCAGATCAGCGGCGCGCTGATCGACGGCCCGCTGGCGATGGACAACGCGATCGACCCCGAGGCGGCGCGCATCAAGGGCATCGTCTCGCCGGTGGCGGGGCTGGCCAACGTGCTGATCGTGCCCGACCTCGACGCCGGCAACATGCTGGCCAAGAGCCTGAGCTTCCTGGGCGGCGCCCTGGCCGCCGGCGTGGTGCTGGGCGCCCGCGTGCCCATCGTGCTGACCAGCCGCGCCGACACCGCCAGCGCCCGCCTGGCCTCGTGCGCGCTGGCCGCGCTGCTGAGCCGGGCGGCGCGCGAAGGGCGCATCAAGGCCGTGGGCTGACGCCAGGGAACCGACGATGGACCCGGATCGCCAGCCGGCTCCGGCCGCCTCGATCGCGACCGACGTGCTCGTCGCCGGCGGCGGGCCCTGCGGCCTGATGCTGGCCAACGAGCTGGGCCGCCGCGGCATCCGCTGCCTCGTCGTCGACGGCAAGCCGGGCACGGCCTTCAATCCCCAGGCCAACGCGACCCAGGCGCGGACGATGGAGCACTTCCGCCGGCTCGGCTTTGCGCACGAGATCCGCGCGCTCGGCCTGCCGCCGGACCACCCGACCGATATCGCCTACTTCACGCGTTATGCACGGCACGAGCTGGCGCGCATCGGCCTGCCGACCGCGGCCGAGGCCGTCGTCAGGATCAGGTCGCTGACGGGCTCGTGGAGCGCGGCCGAGCTGCCGCACCGCGTGTCGCAGAAGTTCGTCGAGCAGGTGCTGCGGCGCCACGCGCAGGCCTGGCCGTCGACCGACGTGCGCTACGGCTGGACGCTGGAGCGCTTCCACGACGACGGCGATGCGGTGCACGCCGTGATCCGGCCCATGGCAGGCGGCGCGGCAACCGCGGTGCGCGCGGCCTTCCTCGTCGGCGCCGACGGCGCGCGCAGCTTCGTCAGGCGCGAGCTGGGCATCGAGTGGGGCGGCGTCACCGGCATCCGGCGCGAGTTCATGGGCGGCAAGATGTTCGCCGTCTACCTGCGCGCGCCCGGCTTCCCGCTGCTGCTGCGCCATCCCAGGGCCTGGATGTACGTGGCCGTCAACCACCAGCGGCGCGCCTTCATGGCCTCGGTGGACGGGGTGTCGGAATACGCCTTCCACGCCGCGCTGCGCCCCGGCGAGGATGCCGACGCCTGGACCGAGGCGGATGCGCGGCGCGTGTTCGCCGAGGCCGCCGGCGCCGAGCTGCCGATCGAGATCCTGTCGATGGGCACCTGGCTGGCCGGGCACGCGCTGGTCGCGCAGCGGCTGCGGCAGGGCCGCGTGTTCCTGGCCGGCGACGCCGCGCACCTGTTCACGCCCACCGGCGGCCTGGGCTACAACACCGCGGTGGAGGATGCCGTGAACCTCGGCTGGAAGCTGGCCGGCGTGATCCGCGGGCAGGCGCCGCCGTCGCTGCTGGACAGCTACGAGGCCGAGCGCAAGCCGCTGGCCGAGCGCAATACGGCTTATGCGCGGCGCTTCGCCGACTCGGTGGGCCTGTTCACGGCCCGGCCCGAGCTCGACGAGGATTCACCCGCCGGCGAGGCAGCGCGGCGCCTCGCCGGCGCGCACCTGAACGAGCATGCGCGCCTGGAATTCAACATCCCCGGCGTGACCTTCGGCGGGCGCTACGACGGCTCGCCGATCATCGCCGGCGACGGCGCCGCGCTGCCGCCCGACGAGCCCAACCGCTACGTCGCCACCGCCAGCCCGGGCGGCCGTCCGCCGCACGCCTGGCTGGACGACGGCCGTTCGCTGTACGACCTGTTCCATGCCGAATGGACGCTGCTGGCGCTGGGCCCGGACGCGCCGGCCACCGCGGCCTTCGAGCAGGCGGCCCGCGCGCTGGCTGTCGACCTGCGCGTCGTGCGGCGGCCTGAGGCGTCGCTGCGCGAGTTGTACGAAGCGCCGCTGGCGCTGATCAGGCCCGACCAGATCGTCGCCTGGCGCGGCGGCTCGGCGGATGCCGCGGCGAGCGTGCTCGCGCGCGTCACCGGCCGTTGAGACCGGACGTTAGAACGGCAGCTCGTCCAGCGCGGCCTTGATGCGCTGCGCGGTGCGGATCTGCTCCAGCGTGCGGTCCAACGCCTGCAGCGCCTGCCAGGCCGCCTGCGCCTCGCTGCCGGCCGCGGCCGTTGGCGGCGACGGGCGCTCGAAGACGATGTGGCGCACCTCGCCGGGCGCTTGCTGAGCACGGCGCCGGCGGCGGCGGCGCGGCGCCGCGGCCGGCGCGTCGTCAGCCGCTTCGGGGCCGCCGGCGGCGGGCACGGCCTCGGCGTCCGGCGCGGCGACCTGGAAGACGCGCGGGCGGCGCTCCCGGTTTTCCGCCGACGCCGCATCGGCCTCGGTCTCATCCGTCTGCGCGGGCAGGCGCCGGCGCTTGTAGACGACCACGGCGTCCGACGGCGGCCGGGCTCCGGCGAAGATCTGCTGGACCGTCGGCGCAACAGCCGCCTGGCGCGGCCGGCCGTCTTCGCGTTCGCGGTTGGATTGGTTTGCGGGCTCGGTCGCCGAGCGCGCCCATCGCTCGTTCATCGCGGCGGATTATCGTCGATCAACCGCGGGCACGGCGCCGCGGCGCCGCCTTGCCGGCCGCCAGCGCGGCGCCGGCACGTGCCGAGGCCATCTGGCCGCTCTCGGTGGAGATCACGCCGACCAGCCTGGCCAGTTGCCGGCTCACGCTGACGTAGGCGTGGCCGATGCGGCTGTCGAAATAGATCGAGTCGCCCTTCTCCAGCCGGACCACCTGGCCGCCGGTGAAATGCACCTCCAGCGCGCCGGAGAGCACGTAGGCGAACTCCTCGCCGTCGTGGCGCGCATAGTCCTCGGGGCCTTCGATGCGGCGCGCGTGCACCGTGCCGACCACCGGGCTCATCTTCTTGCCGACCGCATTGGTGCCGAGGAACTCGTAGGCGAACGACAGCCCGCGGTAGACCACGCCGCGCCCGGCGCGCGTGACCACCGGGCCCGACATCGGCGACGGCTGCTCGCCGGCGCCGGCGAACATCGCGTTCATGTCCATCTGCAGCGCGCGGCCCAGCGCGGCGAAGTTCTCGTAGCCCAGCGCGAGCTGGCCGCGCTCGGCGCGCGAGATCGTCGTGATCGAGACGCCCGATCGCTCGGCCAGCTGCGCCAGCGTCCAGCCGAACTGCTTGCGCGCGCTGCGCAGCCGCCGGCCGAAGGTCTCGCGGTCCAGCGTGTTGGGCACGGCCGCCGGGCGGGCCGTGCGCGCCATCGGGGCGGCGGGTGCGGGGGTGCGGGCCTTCAAGATCGCTGCATTCCTGTGGCGGCGATGGTACCTGCTCCCGGCGCTCCGATTTGCGTATCCGCCCTGGCCGATCCTTCATGCGAGGCGCCGGTGCCCGGGCAGGAATTTGCGTAAACGCAAATCAGGGCTACACTGCCCGCCGATGAGCCGCACCGCTGCCGACCGCATCCCCGCCGACTGCCTGATCGTCGGCGCCGGCATCGCGGGCGCCGCGGTCGCCCACTGGCTGGCGCCGCATGCGCGCGTGATCGTGCTGGAGCGCGAATCGCAGCCCGGCTACCACGCCACCGGCCGTTCGGCCGCGCTGTTCATGGAAAGCTACGGCGCGCCGCAGGTGCGCGCGCTGACGATGGCCAGCAACCGCTTCCTGTGGAGCCCGCCGGCGGGCTTCGCGCCGCAGCCGCTGCTGTCGCCGCGCGGCGCGATGATGGTGGCAGCGCCCGGACAGGAGCCGCAGCTCGACGAGCACTGGGACACGCTGCGCGCGATGGCCCCCACGGCGCGCCGGCTGGATGCCGCCGAGGCCCGCGCGCGGGTGCCGGTGCTGCGGCCGGAGCAACTGGCCGGCGCCGTGCTGGAGCCCGACGCGGCCGACATGGACGTGCACGCGATCCACCAGGGCTACCTGCGCGGCATGCGCCGCGCCGGCGGGCAGCTCGTCTGCGATGCCGAAGTGAGCGGCCTGACGCGCGAACGCGGCGACTGGCTGGTGCAGGCCGGCGGCCGCACCTACGCCGCGCCGGTGGTGCTGAATGCCGCCGGCGCCTGGGCCGACGCCGTGGCCAGCCTGGCCGGCGTGCCGCCTATCGGCCTGCAGCCCTGCCGGCGCTCGGCCTTCGTGTTCCACCCGCCCGCGGGCGTGGACGCGGCGCGCTGGCCGATGGTCTACAGCGCCACCGAGGACTGGTACCTCAAGCCCGACGCCGGCCTGCTGCTGGGCTCGCCGGCCAACGCCGACCCGGTGCCGCCGCACGACGTGCAGCCCGAGGAGCTGGACATCGCGCTGGCCGTCGACCGCATCGAGCGGGCGACGACGCTCACGATCCGGCGTCCGGTCCGCACCTGGGCCGGGCTGCGCTCCTTCGTCGCCGACGGCGGCCTGGTCGGCGGCTTCGACGAGCACGCGCCGGGCTTCTTCTGGGTGGCCGCCCAAGGCGGCTACGGCATCCAGACCTCGGCCGCGATGGGCGAGGCCTGCGCCGCGCTGGCGCGCGGCCTGCCGCTGCCGGCGCACATCGCCGACTTCGGGCTCACGCCCGAGGCGCTGGGCCCGGCGCGGCTGGCGCGGCAGGCCGCTGACGTCAACGCTTAGTCTTTGCGGACCCCTCCCATGCGCGTCTTCAGCGGATCGCTCGCCACCGAGACCAACACCTTCGCGCCGATGCCCACCGGCATGGCCTCGTTCCAGGACCGCGGCTACTACCCGGCCGGCCAACACCCCGATGCGATGAGCCTCTTCGCCGGCCCGCTGTGGGCGGCGCGGCTGCGCGGCAAGGAAAAGGGCTGGACGCTGCTGGAAGGCATGGTCGCCAGCGCCCAGCCCAGCGGCACCACGACACGCGCCGCCTACGAGAGCCTGCGCGACGAGCTGCTGGCCGACCTGCGCCGCGCGCTGCCGGTGGACATGGTGCTGCTGGGCCTGCACGGCGCGATGGTGGCCGACGGCTACGACGACTGCGAAGGCGACCTGCTGCGCCGCGTGCGCGAGATCGTGGGCCCCACGGTCGTGGTCGGCGCCGAGCTGGACCCGCACTGCCACCTGACGCCGGAAATGGTGTCACAGGCCGACCTGCTGATCTGCTTCAAGGAGTACCCGCACACCGACGTGCTGGAGCGCGCGCTGGAGCTGGTGGACCTGTGCGCCGCCATCGTCGAGAAGAAGATCAAGCCCGTGCCGGCCGTCGTCGACACCGGGATGATCGCGATCCTGCACACCTCGCGCGAGCCGGCGCGCGGCTTCGTCGACCGCATCCAGGCGCTGGAGGGCAAAGACGGCGTGCTGTCGATCTCGGTCGCGCACGGCTTCCCCTGGGGCGACGTGCCGGAGATGGGCACCAAGCTGCTGGTCTACACCGACGGCGACGCGGCCAAGGCCCAGGCGCTGGCGCGGCAGCTGACCGATGAACTCGTCGGCCTGCGCGAGGCGCTGCAACTGCGCTACCCCGGCATCGACGCCGCGCTGGACGAGGCGCTGGCGCATGCCCCCGGCCCGGTGGTGCTGGCCGACGGCGCCGACAACCCCGGCGGTGGCGCCGCCGGCGACGCCACCTTCGTGCTGCGGCGGATGCTCGAACGCGGCATCGGCCACACGGCACTGGGCCCGCTGTGGGACCCGATCGCGGTGCGCATCGCCTTCGAGGTCGGCCAGGGCGCGCGGCTGGCCTTGCGCGTCGGCGGCAAGATCGGCCCGCTGTCGGGCGATCCGCTGGACCTGGATTGCACCGTCAAGGCGCTGCAGCGCGACCTCGTGATGACGGGCTTGTCGAACGCGCCGGTGGCGATGGGCGACTGCGCACTCGTCGAGACCGGCGGCGTCGAGATCGCGCTGATCAGCCTGCGCAACCAGGCGATGGGCACCGACCTGTTCACGCAGCTCGGCTGCGAGCTGGCGGCCAAGCGCGTGATCGTCGTGAAGTCGTCGCAGCACTTCTACGCCAGCTTTTCCAAGGTGGCCCGGCACGTGATCTACCTCGGCGCGCCGGGCTCGGTGACGCTGGACATCACGACGCTGCCTTACACCAAGGTTCGGCGGCCGAAGTGGCCGTTGGACCGGCCACTCGATCCGCCGCTGGACCGCAACGCCTGAACACCCCTTTCGCCCCGAGGAGTCCGCCGATGAAACGCCTGCTCGCCTCTTTGCTGACGATGGCCGCCGCTGCCGCGCTGGGCCTGCCCGCCGCCGCCCAGGCGCAGACCAAGACGCTGAAGGTCGTCGCCCACGCCGACGTGAAGATCCTGGACCCGACCTTCACGACGGCCTACATCTCGCGCAACTTCGGCTACATGGTCTACGACACGCTGTTCGCGCAGGATGCGAGCGGCACGCCCAAGCCGCAGATGGTCGACAAGTGGACGACCAGCAAGGACGGCAAGCAGTGGAGCTTCACGCTGCGCCCGGGGCTGAAGTTCTCCGACGGCAGCGCGGTGACCAGCGCCGACGTGATCGCATCGCTGCAGCGCTGGCAGTCGCGCGACAGCCTGGGCAAGGCGCTGGCCGGCGCCGGCGCCGAATGGAAGCCGGCAGGCCCGCAAGGCTTCACGCTGACGCTGGCCGAGCCGTTCGGGATGGTGCTGGACGCGCTGGCCAAGCCCTCGGGCTTTCCGCCGGTGATCCTGCCCGAGCGGCTGGCCAAGCTTCCCACCAACGCGCCGATGACCGAGGTGCTGGGCTCGGGCCCCTTCGTCTTCAAGCGCGACGAATGGGTGCCGGGCAACAAGGCCGTGTTCCTGCGCAACCCGGCCTACGTGCCGCGCAGCGAGCCGCCCAGCGGCCTGGCCGGCAGCAAGAAGAGCGCGTTCGACCGCGTCGAATGGCTGTACCTGCCCGACGCCAACAGCGCGATCGCGGCGCTCAAGCGCGGCGAGGTCGACCTGATCGAGCAGCTGCCGCCCGACTACATCACGCCGCTGCGCGGCGACGCCGGCGTCAAGATCGGCTCCGGCGGCGCGTACCAGGGCTTCCTGGTGATGAACCAGCTGTTCCCGCCGTTCAACAACCCCAAGGTGCGGCAGGCCGTGATGCAGGCGGTGAGCCAGGACCGCTTCACCGCGGCGATGGGCTATCCGCTGGACATGCGCGTCACCTACTGCGCCACCTGGTTCATCTGCGGCGGCCCCAACGAGACCGATGCCGGCGCCGAGCCCTTCCGCAAGCCCGACGTCGCCAAGGCCAAGCAGCTGCTGGCCGAAGGCGGCTACAAGGGCGAGAAGGTCGTGCTGCTGGTGCCCAGCGACATCACCTACCTCAACGCCGAGGCGCTGATGGCCGCGCAGACCATGCGCAGCATCGGCATCAACGTCGACGCGCAGAGCATGGACTGGGCGTCGATCGGCGCCCGCCGCGCGAAGAAGGACGCGCCCGAGGCCGGCGGCTGGAACATGTACGTCACGGTGGCCGGGCAGTTCGACGTCAACTCGCCGATCACCAACGCCTACCTGGGCGCGCCCTGCGGCACCAGCCTGCCCGGCTGGCCTTGCGACAAGACGCTGGACGAGCTGCGCACCGCGTGGATCAAGGAGACCGTGCCGGCAAAGCGCAAGCAGCTGCTGGACGCCTTCCACCGCCGCGCCTTCGAGGCCGTGCCCTACGTCAACGCCGGCCAGTACTCGGCCACCTACGCGGCGCGCGCCAGCCTGAAGAACCTGGACAAGCTGTGGGCCGGCATGCCCAACGTCTGGGTGCTGGACCGCTGAGCGGCGGCTGCGCCTGACGACCGCGTTCGATGGGCTACCTGCTGCGGCGGCTGGCCGCCACGCTGCCGGTGATGGCGGTGGTCGCGGTGGTCGTGTTCGGGCTGATCCACCTGTCGCCCGGCGACCCGGCGGCGCTGATCGCCGGCGACCTGGCCACCGCCGACGACATCGCGCGGCTGCGCGTCGCGCTGGGGCTGGACCAGCCGCTGTGGCGGCAGTTCCTGCTGTGGCTGGGCCGGCTGGCCGGCGGCGACCTGGGCACCTCGATCTTCACGCAGGTGCCGGTGCGCGAACTGCTGGCGCAGCGCATCGAGCCTACGCTGTCGATCGCCGTGCTGACGATGGCGCTGACGGTGGCCGTCGCGGTGCCGCTGGGCACGCTGGCCGCGTGGCGCGCCGGCAGCTGGATCGACCGCGCGGTGATGCTGTTCGCGGTGCTGGCGTTCTCGGTGCCGGTGTTCCTGGTGGGCTACCTGCTGATCTTCGCGTTCGCGGTGCAGCTGCCGTGGTTTCCGGTACAAGGTTATGTGCGCATCGCCGAAGACCCGGCCGCCTGGCTGCGCGGCCTGGTGCTGCCGAGCGTGAACCTGGCGCTGGTCTACATCGCGCTGATCACGCGGATGACGCGCGCCACGGTGCTGGAGGTGCTGCACGAGGACTACATCCGCACCGCGCGCGCCAAGGGCCTGGGCGTGCTACCGGTGTTGGGCCACGCGCTGCGCAACGCCGCGGTGCCGATCGCGACCACGGTGGGCGTCGGCATCGCGCTGCTGATCGGCGGCGTGGTCGTCACCGAGACCGTGTTCGCGATCCCCGGCGTCGGCCGGCTGGTGGTCGAATCGGTGCAGCGCCACGACTACCCGGTGATCCAGAGCGTGCTGCTGATCTCGGCCGGCGTCTACGTGCTGATCAACCTGCTGATCGACCTGAGCTACCGCCTGTTCGATCCGCGCATCGTGTATTGACGTGAGCACCACGACGACATCTCCCATCGGCGACGACGACGAAGCCCCGTTCGCGCCGCCGCGCCTGCGCTGGCTGCGCAAACACCCCACGCTGTGGGCCGGCGCGCTGCTGCTGGCGCTGGTCACCGCGCTGTCGCTGGCCGCGCCCTGGCTGGCCAGCCACGACCCGCAGGACCTGGATCCGCTGGCGCGCCTGCAGCCGCCGTCGGCCGAGCACTGGTTCGGCACCGACGCGCTGGGCCGCGACGTCTACAGCCGCGCGGTGTGGGGCGGCCGCGTGTCGCTGGTCGTCGGCCTCTCGGTCGCGGTGCTGGCCACGCTGGCGGGCAGTTTCATCGGCCTGGTGGCCGGCTTCGTGCGCGGCACCGACGCCTGGATCATGCGCGTGATGGACGGGCTGATGGCGATCCCCGGCATCCTGCTGGCGATCGCGCTGATGGCGGTCACGCGCGCGAGCCTGACGACGGTGATCATCGCGATCACGGTGCCCGAGGTGCCGCGCGTCGCGCGACTGGTGCGCTCGCTGGCGCTGACGCTGCGCGAGCAGCTCTTCGTCGAGGCCGCGCACGCGGTGGGCACGCGGCTGCCGACCATCCTGCTGCGCCACGTGCTGCCCAACACGGTGGCGCCGCTGGTCGTGCAGGCCACCTTCGTCGCCGCGGCCGCGGTGCTGGCCGAAGCCGTGCTGTCGTTCCTGGGCGTCGGCGTGCCGCCGCAGGTGCCGAGCTGGGGCAACATGATGGCCGAGGGGCGCAACTTCGTCGCCGTGGCCTTCCACGTGATCCTGTACCCGGGCCTGCTGCTGGCGGCCACGGTGCTGGCGATCAACCTGCTGGGCGACGGGCTGCGCGATGCGCTGGATCCGCGCTTGGCACGACAGCTATGAGCGCGGTGGACGCCACGCCGCTGCTGCAGGTGCGCGACCTCAAGGTGCGCTTCGACACGCTGGCCGGCCGCGTGCGCGCGGTGGACGGCGTGTCGTTCGACTTGCGCGCCGGCGAGACGCTGGGCGTGGTCGGCGAATCGGGCTGCGGCAAGAGCGTCACCTCGCTCGCCTTGATGCGGCTGCTGGCCGAGCCGCCGGCGCGCGTCAGCGGCATTGTCCGTTTGAATGACACCGAGCTGCTGACGCTGCCCGAGCGCGCGATGCGCCAGGTGCGCGGCAACCGCATCTCGATGATCTTCCAGGAGCCGATGACCTCGCTGAACCCGGTGCTGACGATCGGCCGGCAGATCGCCGAGAGCGTGCGCGTGCACCAGGGCGCCAGCCGCGCCGAGGCGCTGGCGCGCGCGGTGGAGATGCTGAAGCTGGTGCAGATCCCCGAGGCCGAGCGCCGCGTCAACGAGTACCCGCACCAGCTTTCGGGCGGCATGCGCCAGCGCGTGATGATCGCGCTGGCACTGGCCTGCCGCCCCGAGGTGCTGATCGCCGACGAGCCGACGACGGCGCTGGACGTGACGATCCAGGCGCAGATCCTCGACCTGATCGGCCGGCTGCAGCAGACGCTGGGCATGGGCGTGCTGCTGATCACGCACGACCTGGGCGTGGTGGCCGAGAGCTGCGACCGCGTGATCGTGATGTATGCCGGCTGCAAGGTGGAAGAGGCGCCGGTCGACGCGCTGTTCTACCGCCCGCTGCACCCGTACACGCGCGCGCTGATGGCGTCGATGCCGTCGCTCAACGCGACGGCCTCGCGGCTGGCCGAGATCCCCGGCATGGTGCCGCCGCCGACCGAGGCGCGCCAAGGCTGCAGCTTCGCGTCGCGCTGCGCGCATGCCGACGCGCGCTGCCGGCAGGAGACGCCGGTGCTGCGGACGTTGGCGCCGGACCATGCAGCCGCCTGCTTCGCGCTCGACGAAGCGCGCGTCGATTGGGCCACGGCCGAGGTGGCGGCATGAACGCGCCCGCAGCCCCGCTGCTGCAGGTGCGCGACCTGAAGAAGCACTACGCCGCGCCGCGCCGCTGGTTCGCGCCCAAGCGGCCGCCGGTGCAGGCGGTCGACGGCGTGTCGTTCGACGTGGCGCGCGGCGAGACGCTGTCGCTGGTGGGCGAGTCGGGCTGCGGCAAGACGACGACGGCCAAGTCGGTGCTGCGGCTGATCGAGCCCAGCGCCGGCTCGGTGCGGCTGGACGGCCAGGAACTCACCGGCCTGCCACCCGCCGCGATGCGCGAGCGCCGGCGCGACCTGCAGATCATCTTCCAGGATCCCTATGCGTCGCTGAGCCCGCGCCTGGCCGCCGGCGAGATCGTCGGCGAGCCGCTGCGCAACTTCGGCGTCACCTCGCGCGCGCAGCGGCAGGAGCGCGTGCAGTGGCTGCTGCAGCGCGTGGGCCTGCGCCCGGAAGCTGCTGCCAAGTACCCGCACGAGTTCTCCGGCGGCCAGCGCCAGCGGCTGGGCATCGCGCGTGCGCTGGCGCTGAACCCCAAGCTGATCGTCTGCGACGAGCCGGTCTCGGCGCTGGACGTCTCGGTGCAGGCCCAGGTCGTCAACCTGCTGATGGACCTGCAGGCGGAACTCGGCATCGCCTACCTGTTCGTCGCGCACGACCTCGCGGTGGTGCGCCACATCAGCCGCCGCGTCGCGGTGATGTACCTCGGCCGCATCGTCGAGGTGGCCGACCGCGACACGCTGTTCGCCGCGCCGCGGCACCCGTACACCGAGATCCTGCTGTCGGCCGCGCCGGTGCCCAACCCGCGCACGCCGCCGCGCCGGCTGCTGCTGCAAGGCGACCCGCCCAGCCCCGCGAACCCGCCACCGGGCTGCCGCTTCCACACGCGCTGCCCGCTGGCGCAGGATGTCTGCCGCGCGCAGGCGCCGCCGCTCGGCAATCGCGCGCCGGCCGGCACCGAGCACCTCGTCGCCTGCCATTTCCGCTAACCCGACATCTGGATGGATCGTGCCATGACCTCGCACTACGACTTGCTGATCCGCGGCGGCACCGTGATCGACGGCACCCGGGCGCCTCGCTTCGATGCCGACGTGGCCGTCCGCGACGGCCGCATCGCGGCGATCGGCGACCTGTCCGACGCCACGGCCGACGAGGTGATCGACGCCGCCGGCCGCATCGTCGCGCCCGGCTTCATCGACTCGCACACGCACGACGACCAGGCCGTGCTGGGCCAGCCGGCGATGGACTTCAAGGTCTCGCAAGGCGTGACCACGGTGATCGCCGGCAACTGCGGCATCAGCGCCGCGCCGCTGCGCGACGGCATGGCGCTGCCGATGCCGCTGGCGCTGATGGACGCGCCCGGCACGCCGCGCTTCACGCGCTTTGCCGACTACCTGCAGGCGCTGCGGCGCACGCCGTCGGCGGTCAACGTCGCGGCCATGGTCGGCCACTCGACGCTGCGTGCAACCGTGATGGGCGACGACCTCGACCGCCCCGCCACCGACGCCGAGATCGCCGCGATGCGCGATCACGTCGAAGAAGCGATGCAAGCCGGCGCGATCGGCCTGTCCACCGGCACCTTCTACCCGCCCGCGGTGAAGGCGACCACCGAGGAGATCATCGAGGTCGGCCGGCCGCTCACCACGCGCAAGGCGCTGTACGTGACGCACATGCGCGACGAGGCCGACCGCGTGATGGACGCGCTGGACGAGACCTTCCGCATCGGCCGCGCGCTGGACGTGCCGGTGGTCGTCTCGCACCACAAGGTGATGAACCGCGCCAACCACGGCAAGTCGGCGACGACGCTGGCCTTCATCCGCGACGCGATGCGGCATCAGTGCATCGGACTCGACTGTTATCCCTACACCGCCGGCTCGACGATGATCCGCGCCGACCGCGGCATGATCGACGAGCGCGTGCTGATCGCCTCCAGCGAGCCGCACCCCGAGATGGCCGGCCGCGACCTGAAGGACATCGCCGCCGCATGGGGCGTCGACGCCGCCGAGGCGGCGCGGCGGCTGCAGCCGGGCACAGCCATCTATTTCCTGATGGACGAGACCGACGTGCAGCGCATCCTGGCCTTCGACGAAACGATGATCGGCTCCGACGGCATCCCCGTCGGCGACAAGCCGCACCCGCGGCTGTGGGGCACCTTCCCGCGCGTGCTGGGCCACTACTGCCGGGACCTCAAGCTGTTCCCGCTGGAGACCGCGGTCTGGAAGATGACCGGCCTGACCGCGCAGCACTTCGGCCTGCCGCAGCGCGGCAGCCTGCGGTTAGGCCACCACGCCGACGCCGTGATCTTCGACGCCGCGACGGTGCGCGACGCCGCCAGCTACGCGCAGCCCACGCTGCCGGCGCAGGGCATCGACACGGTGATCGTCAACGGCCGGGTCACCTGGCGCGACGGCGCGCACACCGGCGCGCGCGGCGGGCAGGTGATCACGCGCTGAATCGGGCTACACCGTCCCCGGCCAGCCCTCGGGCGTCTGGATGGCCGGCAGCTCCACGCCCAGCACGTCGAAGAGCAGCTTCGCGTTGGAGTACTCGTAGTAGTGGACGATCTTCCCGTCCCGCATGCGGAAGGTGTGGAAGTACACGTTCTCGTAGGTCTTGCGCTCGCCGTAGGCGGGGTAGTGGATGCCGCCCGTGCCGTCGGACATCACCAGGAAGAGGTTGGGATCCTGGGTCTGGAAGATGACGTTGTTGTCGAAGACGTAGTCGGGGAAGTAGTCCAGGTTCCATTCGGTGCACTGGCGCGCCTTGGCCTTGCCGAACAGCGCCGGCATGCCGGCGGCACCGCTGGTGCACTCGTCGCCGTCGACGTACAGGTCCCAGCGCCGGCCGCGCTCTTCCACCGTGCGCGCATCCACGTACTGGCGGATGCAGGCGATGTTCTTCGCGCGCAGGGCTTCGTCGCCCGGGGGGATCCGGTCCGGGTGGGCCGGGTCGCTGTAGCGCGGCTGCGGATAGGGGTCGAAGGCGGCTTCCTCGGGCGTGTGGTCGGGCCAGCCCGCGGGGCTTTGCAGCGGCGGGATCGCGATGCCCAGCGTCTTGTACATCCCCAGCAGGTTGGAGTACTCGAAGTAGTCCTTCATCCGGCCGCCGCGCATGCGGATGACGTGGAAGTACACGTTGTCGTAGCGCCGCTCGCCGCCGTAGGCGGGATAGTTGATGCCGCCCGTGCCCTTGGACATCACGCAGTAGTAGTCCGGGTCGGTCGACTGGAAGACGATGTTGTCGTTGAAGACGTAGTTGGGGAAGTGGACCAGGTTCCACTCCGTGCAGTGGCGGGCGATCTCCTTGCCCTTGAGGGGCTCGCCGGCGACGGCGCCGCTGGTGCAGTCGTCCACGTACAGCTCCCAGCGCCGGCCGCGCTGCTCGGGCGTGCGCGCGTCGACGTACTGGCGGATGCAGGCGATGTTCTCGGCCCGCCGGGCGTCGTCGGACCTGGGAGATGAGGTCCTTGCCGCCCTTGTCGAAGGGGTTGTCGTGGCGCACGAAGAGGTCGGGCCGGTCGGGCGTGTAGCGATCGGTGATCACGTCGCCGCCGCGGCAGTAGTCCACCGTCTCGCGGAAGCGCGTGATCATCCCGTCCCTCAGCTCGAACAGCAGCACGTACCAGATCTCCACGTCATGCCCCGGCCCCTTGCCGCCGGGGGCGAAGATCTGGCCGCGGCCCACGGCGGGCACGAGGAAGGAGTTGGGGTCGCCGGGCGTCTCGTAGATGTTGGCCTCGTAGAAGCCCCAGATCGGGAAAGTGTCCGGCGTGGCCAGGCACCAGTCCCGGCCGTTCATGTCGAGGTGCGCGCCGTCGCGCAGCCACATCTCGACCTTCGAGTCCGGCGTGAACATGGCCGCGCGCTTAGGCCCGCGGTCGGGGCCGCGCAGTTCCAGGAAGGCTTCGACGGTCTTGCGGTTCTTTTCTCGGAGGGCGGCGTGGTCCATGTTGGCATCCTTGGGTTGAAGGCATCGGCGATGCTTCCGGGGCAGCCCGCGGCGGACGCTCCCGGACGGGGTGGCGGGTTCAGACGCCCGGCAGGGCGCCGGGCTGCTCGTTGCGCGGCCCTCGGCGGCGCTGCAGCGCCTGGAGGGCAAGCACGATGAAGGGAACCAGGATGAGCAGCGAGGACAGCGCGGCGATGGCCGGGTCCACCTGGTTGCGGATGTTTTCGTACATCTTCAGCGGCACGGTCATCATGCGCGTGCCGGCGATGAAGCTGGTCAGCACCACCTCGTCGAAGGAGTGCAGGAAAGACATCAGCAGCGACGACAGCAGCGAGGGCGCCACCAGCGGCATGACCACGTGGCGGAAGGTCCGCCAGCGGCCGGCGCCCAGGCTCTGCGCCGCCATCTCCAGCCGCTCGTCGAAGCTGGAGAAGGCCGCCACCATCAGCACGGTGACCAGCGGAATGCTCAGGCAGGTGTGCATGATCACCACGCCGCTCATGGTGCCGAACAGGCCCAGGTCGGACAGCACCGCGAAGGCGCCGAGCGCGGTGACCACGCTGGGCACCACCATCGGCGCCAGCGCCATGCCGTACATCACCCGGCCCGAGCGCGCGCCGGGCGGCCGCGCGATGGCATAGGACACCAGCGTGCCCAGCACCATGGTCAGCACCGTGCTGGCCAGCGCGACCTTCAGGCTCAGCCATCCGGCCTCGGCCCATTGCGGATCGGTGAGCAGAAACCGGTACCAGCGGGTCGACCACTGCTGCGGCGGGAAGGCCAGGCTCTCCTGCCCGTTGAAGGACGCGACGACCACGACCACGCTGGGCAGCACCAGGTACAGGCACATCAGGACGCCGTAGGCGGTCAGCAGCCAGGACGGCTTGATCGGCGCGCCGCGGCCCGCGGCGCGGCCGCCGCCCTGCGCCCAGCCGCGGCCGCTGAGCGCCACCGTCAGTTGCCCCAGGCCCAGGGTGCGCGAGAACAGGCGCGCCAGCAAGCCGCCCTGCGGCCGCCGCTCGCGCCGCCGCACCAGGGCGAACACCAGCACCGTGCCCAGCAGCAGCACGAAGGCGATGGCGGCCGAGAAGCCGTAGCTGGTGGCGGTCTCGACGTTGGTGGCGATCAGGTTGCCCAGCATCAGGTCGCGCGAGCTGCCCAGCATCGCGGGCGTGATGTAGAAGCCCAGCGACAGGATGAACACCAGCGTGCACCCGCTGCGGATGCCCGGAAAGGTCTGCGGCAGGTAGACCGTCAGGAAGCTGCGCAGCACGCCGCCGCCCAGCGCCTGGGAGGCCTTCCACTGCATCGGGTCGATGCCGCGCATGGAGGCATAGATCGGCAGCGCCATCAGCGGCAGCATGATGTGGACCATGCCCACCGTCATGCCCAGGCGGTTGTAGATCAGCTCCAGCGGGTCGGTGATCACGCCCAGCCATTGCAGGAACGAGTTGATCGCGCCCTCGTCGCCCAGCAGCACCACCCAGGCATAGCTGCGCACCAGGAAGCTGGTCAGGAAGGGGACGACCACGCACAGCATGACCAGCTTCCGGGCCATGCCCTGCGTGCGCGCCAGGAACGCGGCCAGGGGATAGGCCAGCACCAGCGTGATCAGCGTGATGCTCCCCGCGATGTAGAAGGTGCGCAGCGCGATCAGCCGGTTGACCGGGTTGAACACGGTGGCGTAGTCCGCCATCGACAGCCGCGGGAAGCTCACGCTCAGGCCGGCGATCCGCAGCAGCGGATAGAAGAAGAACACCAGCAGCAGCAGCAGCGCGGGCAGCGCCAGGGCCCAAGCCACGGTCGGTCGGGACGGGTTGCTCATGGCGGTCGCGGCGAGGGGTGAAAACGCAGCAGGCCTACTTCGTGATCCACTCGTTCCAGCGCTGCGCGATGCGGTCGCCGTTGGTCTTGCCGTCCGGACCCGCCTCGCTGTACCACTCCTGGTTCATCTCGTAGGCGTTCTTGCGGTTGTCCGGGTAGGTCACCAGCTTCTCGGCCAGCTCCTTGGGAATGAACTTGTAGGCATCCGGGTTGGACGGCGCGTAGCCGGCCAGCTTGGCGAACTCGGCCTGGCGGTCGGGGCGCTGCGTGAAGCTGATGAACTCGTGCGCCTCCTTGACGTTCTTCGAGCCCTTCGGGATGGTCCAGTAAATGCTGATCAGCTTGGCCTGGTTCCACACGATGCGCATCGGCTTGCCGGCCTGGCTCAGCGCGATGAAGCGGCCGTCGAAGCCCATGCCCATCGCGACGCCGCCGCTCTGGAACAGCTGCATCTGCTCGCTGCCCACCTTCCACCACTTGCGGATGGCAGGCTTGATCTTGTCCAGGCTGCGGAAGGCGCGGTCCACGTCCAGCGGGTAGAGCTTGTCCATCGGCACGCCGTCGGCCAGCAGGGCTTCTTCCAGCGGGCCCTGGATGCCGAGTTCGGCGTTCTGCAGCGTGCGCACGCCGGGGAATTTCTTCACGTCCCAGAATTCGGCCCAGCTGCCCGGCGCGGGCTTGCCGGCCGGGAACTTGGCCTCGTCCAGACCCAGCACGAAGGCGTAGTTGAAGTACTGCACGCCCCAGGGCTTCTTGGCCTCGGGCGGCAGCTTGGCCATCAGCGCCTTGTCCAACTGGCTGTAGTCGATCTTTTCGAGCACGTCCTGGCGGGCCAGCGGAATGGCACCGGCCCCGGTGTTGCCGGCCACGTCGAAGTCGATGTTGCCGCTTTCCTTCTGCAGCATGTACTTGGCCGCGGAGACCTGGTCGCGAATGGCCCGCACCTTGATGCCGGTCTCCTTCTCGAAGGGCTCGATGAAGGCCTTGATGACGCCATCGCCCAGCACGCCGCCGCCCGCGATGACGGTCAACTGGCGCGTCTGCGCCCAGGCGCCCGCCGTCATCGTCAGGCCCACTGCCAGCGCCACGGCGCTGCCGATCGCAAACTTCCGGCTCATCGTCTTCTCCTAGTTGACGGGGGTATCGGCGCCGAAGACGAGCACGTCCCCGGCATGGAAGAACACCTCGGCGGCATCGCCGCTGCGCAGCACCGCGCCGTGGCGGCTGCGCACGGCCTTGGCCACGAAGCTCTGCTCGCCCACGGCGATGCGGTAGACGAGCGCGTCGCCGATGAAGGACACCTGGGTCACCCGGCCCTGCAGCGCACCGCCCGCGCCGCCCTCGCCATTGGGCGCGCGCACCTGCATCGCCTCGGGCCGGACCATGATCTGCACCTTGTCGCCCGCCTTCCAGGCCTGGTCGCTGCAGGCTTCCAGCAGGCCGGCCCGGGTGGCCACCTGCAGCCGGCCGCCGGCCTGCTGCTCGACGCGGCCGTCGATGAAGTTGGCCTCGCCGATGAAGTTGGCCACGTGCACGCTGCTGGGCCGCTCGTAGATCTCCATCGGCGCGCCGACCTGGGCGATGCGGCCGTCGCGCAGCACCACGATGCGGTCGGACATCGTCAGCGCCTCTTCCTGGTCGTGGGTGACGTAGATGATGGTCTTGCCCAGCTCCTGGTGCAGGTCCTTGATCTCGACCTGCATCTCCTGGCGCAGCTTGCGGTCCAGCGCGCTCAGCGATTCGTCCATCAGGATCAGCGGCGGCTCGAACACGGTGGCGCGCGCCAGCGCCACGCGCTGCTGCTGGCCGCCGCTCATCTGCGAGGGGTAGCGGTCCTCGAAGCCGGTCATGCGCACGCGCGCCAGCGCCTTGGCGATCATCTCGCGCGCGCGGTCCTCGGCGATGCCGCGCGCCTTCAGCGGGAAGGCCAGGTTCTCGGTCACCGTCATGTGCGGGAACAGCGCGTAGCTCTGGAACACCACGCCCTGGTTGCGCCGGTTGGCGGGCACCTGGTCGGTGCGCTGGCCGTCGACCAGGATCTGGCCGGAGCTGGGGCTGGTGAAGCCCGCCAGCATCATCAGCAGCGTGGTCTTGCCCGAACCGCTGGCCCCCAGCAGGGAGACGAATTCGCCGCCCTCGATCTTGAGGTTGATGCCGCTCACGACGACGGTGTTGCCGTACTTCTTCGTGATGTCTCGAAACTCGACCGCGCCGGCGCGCGGCGGGCGCGCCGCGCCGGGTGCCGACGGAGGGCGAATGGGGCTCATGGAGGGCTCCGGTCGAGGCGCGGCGATGCGCGCTGCGGGTCGTCGATGGGTGCGGGCATTGTGAAAGGCAGCGCATTTCGCACGAGGCGTTTTGCCTATCAGCTGATAACCGCGGCAGCGCAGGGCGGCCCGCCGCCCGGCCCGCGTCCGGCGGGACGAGAGGAAAGGACAGATGCTCAGGCGCCGCGCGTGGCGTCGACGATCTGCACGAAATGCAGCGCCGTGCGCGGCGGGCTGTGCAGCGCGACGACGGCGCAGATGCGCAGCGGCGGTACGTCGAGGAGCCTGAAGCCGAGCGGGACCAGGCCGTCGCCCTGTGCGGGCACGCGCACCATGGCCTGCGGCACGAAGGTCAGGCCCATGCCCCCGACGGTGAGCACGAGCATGGTCGTGCGGTTGATGCCGAGCGCGCCGACCTGCACCTCGATGCGGCGGCGGCGGAACGCGTCGCGGATGTATTCGTGCCCGTGCGAGGGCAGCAGCGGGTCGGCCAGCACCAGCGGCTCCGCGGCCAGGTCCTCGCAGCGGATCAGCGTCCTGGCCTGGAGCGGATGCCCGGGCGGCAAGGCGACGGTCCAGCGGTCCAGCCAGGCCTCGCGCACGGCCAGGCCCTCTTCGGACGACAGCGGCAGCGTCAGCGCGATGTCGACATCGCGGCGGCGCACCGCCCTGGCCAGGTCGGTCGAATCGCTCTCGACCACGTCGAGCGCGACCCCGGGAAAGCGCTCCGAGAAGCGCGTCAGCGCCCGCGCGAAATACAGCGTGCAGGCTTCCTCGCACAGCCCGATGCGCAGCCTGCCGGCCTGGCCCTGGTCACGATCGGCCGACAGCGCCAGCATCTGCCGCTGCGTCTGCAGGATGCGCTGCGCATGCCCCGCGTAGTGCCGGCCCGCCGCGGTCAGGCGCCTGGCCTGCGGCCCTTGCCGGTGCACCAGCTCGAAGCCCAGCTCCTTCTCCAGCACGGCGATGTGCTTGCGCACCGACGCCCAGTCGAGGCCGTCGGCGTACGGGCCCGGGTTGCGGGCGAAGTCCACGAAATACTGCAGGCGGCGCAGGTTCATCGGCGGCGCGCGGCGGCCTTGCGCGGCTGGCGCGGGCCATAGGTGAAGTTGCCGGTGACGTCGCGCAGCCGCTCCCAGAATTCGCGCACGCCGGGCGGCGTGCGCGCGCTCATGGACAAGGCCACCACCTTCAGCGCCGGCGCGTCGAATGGCACGCTGGCGGTGCCGGGCAGGTTCATGGCCGCCACGGTGGGCGGCACGAAGGTCGAGGCCACGCCCGCCGTGACCAGGATCAGCATCGTGGACCGGCGCATCACGCGCAGCTTCACGCAGGGCACGACCTCGGCCTTCTCGAAGGCCTGCTCGATCAGGGCATGGCCGCCGGCGCCGTGCTGCCTGACCCCGAGCACCAGCGGCACCTCCGCCATGTCCGCGGGGCCGAGGCGCTGCCGCACGGCCAGCGGATGGCCGTGCGGCAGCAGCGCGAACCAGTCCTGCTGCCACAGCTCCGTGACCTCCAGCCCACCCTGCCCCTGGCCTTCGACGGCGAGCGCCAGATCGACCGTGCCGCGCCGCACCGCCTCGGGCAGCGCCTGGACGGGCATTTCGATGAACTGGAAGGCCATGTGCGGATAGCTCGGCCGCAACGCCTGGAAAGCGGCCCAGTAGCCGCTGGTGGAGGCGACTTCCTCGGCGATGCCGATGCGCACGGCCAGGGTGCTGCCGCCGGCGATGCTCATCGCGGAGCGGCGGGCGGCACGCAGCTCGGTCAGCAGGGTATGCGCGGCTTCGCAGTACGCCTGGCCGGCCGGCGTCAGCGCCACCAGGCGCTGCTGGTCGCGGATCAGCAGCGGGAAGCCCAGCTCGGACTCCAGCTCCTGCATCTGCAGGCTGACGGCCGGCTGGCTGATCGCCAGCCGCCTGGCCGCCTGCCGCAGGTTGAGTTCCCGCGCGACGACGAGAAAGGTCTCCAGATGGCGTGCGTCCATGGGCCGGCCTCAATTTCCAGCCGCGGAAGTCATGGCCCGGCATTGTCGGCCGCAGGCTGCCGCGGGGACATCAGGGTTTGTACGATTGATCAATTGGTTGTACGAATGTTCAACTACGCCATGCCGCAGATCCTCGTGCACTCGTCCCGGGCCCCCAATCCGCTGGACGGCTTCATCGTCGACCGTGCGCAGGTCCGCACCATCGGCCACGACCTGCAGCGCCCGGAATGCATCCTGGCCGAGCCCGACGGCACGCTGTGGTCGGCAGACGCGCGCGGCGGCGTGATGCGCATCGCGCCGGACGGCACGCAGCGCTTCATCGGCCAGCACAGCGACACGCGCTTCGGCGACGCAGCGCAGTCCAGCAGTGCCGAACTGGAGAGCAAGTTCACCAGCGGCACGCTGCCCAACGGCCTGGCGTTCGCGGCCAACGGCGACATCCTGATCTCCAACTTCGGCACCGACTGCCTGGAGCTGATGACGCGCGAGGGCGCCTCGCGGGTGCTGTACGACCGCATCGACGGCAAGCCGATCGGCAAGGTGAACTTCGTCCTGCGCGACCGCAAGGACCGGATCTGGCTCACCGTCTCGACGCGCGTGAACCCGTGGACCGAGGCCAGCCTCAAGCCGCGGCCCGACGGCTACGTCGCCGTGGCCGACCGGCACGGGCTGCGCGTGGTGGCCGACGGCTTGCGCTTCACCAACGAGATCCGCTTCGACGCCGCCGAGGAATGGCTCTACATCGTCGAGACCACCGGCCCCCACATCACCCGCATGCGCGTGGACGAGCGCGCCGACGGCGTGCGCCTGGCCGAGCGCGAGGTCTTCGGCCCCAGCCACCTGGGCGGCAACCCCGACGGCATCGCCTTCGACGCCTTCGGCAACCTGTGGTGCACGCTGATCATGATCGACCAGCTCATCGCGCTCACCCCCGAAGGCGACAAGCGCGTGCTGCTCGACGATGGCGACCCGCAGGCCTCCCGGGTGCTGGCCGAGCGCATGGCCGCCGGCATCGCCACCATGGACGACATGGTCCGCGCGCAAGGCACCCTCGCGCCGTGGATGGCCAGCGTGACCTTCGGCGGCCCGGACCTGCGCACCGTGTATCTGGGCAGCCTGCGCGGCACGACCATCCCGTTCTTCCGCTCGCCCGTCGCCGGTCTGCCCATGGTGCACTGGCAGCAGCACCTGCGTCCATGAAAGCGCCCGCCTCCTCCAGCGTCAGGCCGCCGATGGCTGCGCGCGTGGATCGCCGGGCCGCGATCCTCCTCGCGGCCGAGAAGCTCTTCGCCCAGTACGGCTACCGTGCCGTCACGATCCGGCAGATTGCGCAGGAAGCGCAGGTGCCGCTGGCACTGGTGGGCTACTACTTCGGCCCCAAGCAGGATCTCTTCCACGCCATCTTCGAGCACTGGAGCCCCACCATCGACCAGCGCCTGGCGCGCCTGCGCGCCGTGCCCATCGATCCGGCCGACCCGCGCACGCTGCCGCGCATCATCGAAGCGTTCATCGGACCCGTGCTCGAGCTGCGCGCCAGCGCGGAAGGCGAGTACTACGCGCTGCTGGTGGCGCGTGAGCTCTACAACGCCACCGGAGAGGCCGACCGCGTGCTGCGCGACTACTTCGACCCGCTGGCACATGCCTATATCGACGCCCTGCACGCGGCGCTGCCGCACGCCACGCGCGGCCAGGTGGCCAAGGGCTACCAGCTCGCGATGGGCGTGCTGCTCACGCACATGAGCGACGCGCGCATCGAGCGCCTGTCGCACGGCGAGCAGCGCCCGGCCGATCCGGCCGCCGCGCCGATGCTCGTCAGCTTCGTCGTCGGCGGCCTGCGCGCGGCGCTGCCGCGCCCCCGGCCCGCGGCCGGCCGCACCGCTTTCGCCAGAACCAAGAATCCACCCGGCAGAACCGAAACCAGGAGACCCGCATGATGACCATCCCACGCCGCACCCTGCTGTCCGCCATGGGCGCCGCAGCCGCCGCCTGCGCGCTGCCCGCGCGCGCCCAGGCCGGCACCAAGATCGTCTTCGGCTACACCGCCGTGACCGACTTCACCACGGTGTTCGTGGGCAAGGAAGAAGGCTTCTTCGCCAAGCGCCAGCTCGACGTGGAGCCCAAGTTCATCCCGCTCAACCCCTCGATCCCGGCGGCCATCCAGTCCGACTCGCTGCAGATCGGCGGCCCCACGCCCTCGGTGTACCTGCAGGCCGTCGAGGGCGGGCTGGACCACGTGGTGGTGGGCGGCGGCGGCGCCACGTCCAAGAGCAGCACCGGGGTGGGCCTGGTGGCCCGTGCCGGCGCCGGCATCAAGACCGCGCAGGACTGCGTGGGCAAGAAGATCGGCGTGCCCGGCCTGGGCGCCTTCCTGCACGTCACCTTCCGCGCCTGGCTCAAGGCGCAGGGCGTGGACTACGCCAAGGTCAACTTCATCGAGGCCTCGTTCCCGCAGCACGGCGACCTGCTGCGCGGCGGCTCGCTCGACGCGGTGGTGACGGCCGACCCGTTCATGGCCCGCATCGTGCAAAGCGGCAACGGCTACGTGGCCTCGTACTACACGACCTTCCTGCCCGAGGGCAACCCGACCATCGTCTACACCGCGCGGCGCGACTGGGCGCAGAAGAACGCGGCCGCGGTCAAGGCCTTCCGCGAGTCCATCGTCGAGGCGGCGGCCTTCATCAACAAGCCCGGCAACGAAGCCAGGGTCCGCCAGCACATCGGCAAGTACATCAAGCTGCCGCCGGACGTGCTGGCCACCATCCAGATCAGCCCGCCGCTGCCGGTCATCACCGAGAAGCACATGAACTACTGGGTCGGGCTGATGCGCGAGCAGTCCATGCTCAAGTCCACGCCGAACGTGGCCCAGCTGATCGCGAAGTAGGCGCATGGGCCTGCTGCAATTCGACGACGTCGCGATCCACCTGGGCGGGCGCGAGATCCTCTCGCCCACCCGCTTCGAGGTCTCGCGCGGCGAGTTCGTCTGCATCATCGGTCCGTCCGGCTGCGGCAAGACCACGCTGCTGCGCGCCGCGGCCGGCTTCGTGCAGGCCTCGGCCGGCGCCGTGCGGCGCCACGGCAAGCCCATCACCGGCCCCTCGCGCGCGGTGGCCTTCGTGTTCCAGGACTACGGCCGCGCGCTGCTGCCCTGGCGCACGGTCGAGGGCAACGTGAGCCTGGCGCTCGAGGCCGCGGGCGTGCCCCCGGCCGAACGCCCGGCGCGCATCGCGCGCGTGCTGCAGACCGTGGGCCTGGCGCCGCACGCACACAAGTTCCCGGTGCAGCTTTCGGGCGGCATGCAGCAGCGCGCCCAGATCGCGCGCTGCCTGGCGCAGGAGCCCGAGGTGATGATGATGGACGAGCCCTTCGGCGCGCTCGACGCCATGACGCGCGAGAGCCTGCAGGACGAGCTCTCGCGCCTGGTGCAGGACAGCGGCCTGACGGTGATGTTCGTGACCCATGACCTGGAAGAGGCCATCTACCTGGGCGACCGCGTGGTCGCGCTGCGCGCCAACCCGACGCCCGGGAACCCGAGCCTGGCGGCCATGATCGAAGTGCCGATCCCGCGCCCGCGCGACCAGCTCTCGACCAAGGAGCACCCGGAGTTCCTGCGCCTGCGGCGCGAGCTGTACCAGTTCTTGGGACACCACTGACATGGCGCGCATGCTTCGCGGGCTGCAGGCACTGGCCTTCCCGGCCGTGCTGATCGCGGCGCTGGAGTGGTACACGCGCGGCACCGGCGCCGGCAGCGAGGCCCTGGCCCCGCCCAGCCTGGCGCTCAAGGCCTTCTGGGGTGCCACGACCGACGGCAGCCTGTGGACCGCCACGGCCTTCACGCTCGGCTCGGCCGCCCTCGGGCTGCTGATCGGCGCGCTGCTCGGGCTGCTGCTGGGCATCGTGCTGGGCACATCGCCGCGCGCCGCGCGCATGGGCTTCCTCTCGATCGAGGTGCTGCGCCCGGTGCCTTCGGTGGCGCTGATCCCGCTGTCGCTGCTGGTGTTCGGCTTCGGCGTGCGCATGGAGGTGGCGGTGGTCGCCTTCGCCACCTTCTGGCCCATGCTGGTGCTGGCCCAGGCCGCCGCGCGCCAGATCGAGCCCCGCCTGCTGGAAGTGTCGCTGGCCCTGGGCCTGTCGCCGAGGGACCGCGTGACCAAGATCGTCATCCCGGCCATGGTGCCGCGCCTGTTCGTGGCGCTGCGCCTGGGCGTGGCCATCGCGCTGGTGGTGGCGGTCACGGTCGAGATCGCCGCCAACCCCAACGGCATGGGCTACGCCATCATGATCGCCCAGCAGAGCCTGGACCCGGCGCTGATGCTGGCCTGGCTGTTCTGGATCGGCGTGGTGGGCTTCGCCGTCAACGCGCTGGCCGAGCGCGCGCAGGCCGAGGTGGCCCGCCGCATGGGAGGCATGCGATGAGCCGCGCGAACACCGGGAAGGCCTGGACGGCCTGGGCCGAGTCGGCCGCCGTGCTGGCCGCGCTGCTGGCGCTGTGGTGGCTGGCCAGCCACCAGCAATGGGTCAGCAAGGTGTTCCTGCCCACGCCCGAAGCCACCGTGCGCAGCCTGCTCGAAGGCCTGAACCTGCGCGCGGCCGCCGACGCGCCGCGCGGCGAGCTGGCCGGCTTCACGCTCAGCACCATCGAGCGCATGGTGCTGGGCTGGCTGCTGGCCTCGCTGGTGGGCATGGCGCTGGGCGCGCTGATCGGCATCTCCGCCACCGCGCGCGCCTGGATCCAGCCCACGCTGGAATTCGTGCGCCCGCTGCCGGCCTCGGCCGTGCTGCCGCTGGCCGTCTCGCTGTTCGGCCTGTCCCCGTCCATGGTGCTGTCGGTGGTGGCCTTCGGCGCCATGTGGCCGGTGCTGCTGGCCACGGTGCACGGCTTCGCCAGCGTGGAGCCGCGCCTGCGCGAAGTGGCCTCGGCGCTGCAGATCGGGCACGGCGCCTTCATCTGGAAAGTGGGCCTGCCCAGCGCCATGCCCGACATCCTGGCCGGCATGCGCCTGTCGATGACGGTCTCGCTGATCGTCTCGGTGGTCGGCGAGATGATCGCGTCGCAGTCCGGCCTGGGCCAGGCCATTCTGCTGGCCGCGCGGTCCTTCCGTGCCAGCGAGCTGTTCGCCGGCATCATCCTGCTGGGCCTGATCGGCTTCGTCAGCAACAGCCTGCTGGCCCTGGCCGAACAGCGCCTGCTGCGCTGGCAGAAGCCCTGAGAGTCCCCCGCACACACCGCATTCACGCAAGGAGCCTTCCCATGCCCCGCCAATTCGTCGACCTGTCGATCTACCTGGAAAACGACGTCATCTCCGACCCGCCGCCCTTCGCGCCCAAGATCCAGTACTTCACGCACGAGCACACGGTGGAGCAGATCACGCCCTTCTTCCCCGGCCTGAAGAAGGAAGACCTGCCCGACGGCGAAGGCTGGGCGGTGGAGCAGATCCAGCTGTCCACCCACAACGGCACGCACCTGGACGCGCCCTACCACTTCCACTCCACGATGGACAAGGCGCTGGGCGCGCAGAAGGCCTCCATCACCATCGACGCGGTGCCGCTGGAGTGGTGCTTCCAGCCGGGCGTGAAGCTGGACTTCCGCCGCTTCGCCGACGGCTACGTGGTCACCGCCGCCGACGTGGCGGCGGAGCTCGAGCGCATCGGCCACGTGCTGCAGCCGCTGGAGATCGTCGTCGTCAACACGCGCGCCGGCTCGCGCTACGGCCACGACGACTACGTGAGCGCCGGCTGCGGCATGGGCTACGAGGCGACGATGTATTTGCTGGAGCGCGGCGTGCGCCTGACCGGCACCGACGGCTGGAGCTGGGACGCGCCCTTCGTGCACACCGCGCAGAAGTACGGCCAGACGCACGACGCCGGCCTGATCTGGGAGGGCCACAAGGCCGGCCGCGACATCGGCTACTGCCACCTGGAGAAGCTGCACAACCTGGAGGCGCTGCCGGGCGACGGCTTCTTCATCAGCTGCTTCCCGCACAAGATCCGCGGCGCCTCGGCCGGCTGGACGCGCGCGGTGGCGATCTTCGACGACGCGCTGATGGCCTCGCGCTGAGCGCGCCCCCACAAACACCTCATCCGTTCATCATGCGCGCTCTCGACCACACCCACGACGCGGCCGCCCGCAGCTGGCTGGCTTCGGCCAACGCCGCGGGCACGGACTTCCCGATCCAGAACCTGCCGTTCTCGGTGTTCCGGCGCCGCGGCACGCAGGAAGCCTTCCGCGGCGGCGTCGCCATCGGCGACCAGGTGCTGGACCTGGCCGCGCTCGGCGGCACGGCGGTGCTCGAAGGCGCAGCGCGGGAGGCCGCCCGCGCGGCCGCGCAGAGCACGCTCAACGACTTCCTTGCGCTCGGGCCGGCGGCCTGGCGCGCGCTGCGGCACGCGCTGTTCGCGCTGCTCGAGGACGGCGCCGCGCCGGCCGACGCCCTGCGCGCGTGCCTGCTGCCGCAGGCCGAGGCCGAGCACGCGCTGCCGGCGCGCATCGGCGACTACACCGACTTCTACACCTCGCTGGACCATGCGCTGAACTGCATGCGCATCATGGTCCCCGAGGCGGACGTGACGCCCAACTTCCGCTGGCTGCCGCAGGCCTACCACGGGCGCGTGTCCACCATCGGCGTGGGCTCGGGACCACAGGGCCAGCAGTTCCATCGGCCGCGCGGCCAGTGGCTGCCCGCGGGCGCCGCCGCGCCGGTGTTCCAGCCCTGCGCACGCATGGACTACGAGATGGAGCTGGGCATCTGGATCGGCCCGGGTAACGCGGCAGGCCAGCGCATTGCGCTGGCCGAGGCGGAATCGCACGTCTTCGGCATCGGGCTGCTCAACGACTGGTCGGCGCGCGACATCCAGGTCTGGGAGATGACGCCGCTGGGGCCCTTCCACGCCAAGAACTTCGCGACCACCGTCTCGCCCTGGATCGTGACGCTGGACGCGCTGGCGCCCTACCGCACCGCCTGGACGCGCCCCGCCGCCGACCCGCAGCCGCTGCCCTATCTGGAGACGGCCGCCAACCGCGAGGCCGGCGCCTTCGACATCCGGCTGGAAGTCTGGCTGCACAGCGAGCGCGCGCGGCGCGAAGGCCGCGGCCCCGCGCGGCTGTCGGGCACCAGCTTTCGCCACCAGTACTGGAGCATCGCGCAGATGGTGGCGCATCACACGGCCGGCGGCTGCAGCCTGCATCCAGGCGACCTGATCGGCACCGGCACCATCTCCGGCCCGGGCCCCGGCGAGGCCGGCGCGATGATCGAGCTGGCGCACGGCGGCCAAAAGCCCGTGCCGCTGGGCGACGGCGACGAGCGCGGCTTCCTGCAGGACGGCGACACCGTGGTGATGCGCGGCTGGTGCGAGAAGCCCGGCGCCGCGCGCATCGGCTTCGGCGAATGCCGCGGCACGGTGCTGCCGGCGCTGTGAGCGGCGCCCTGGAACGAAACCCGACCTGGAGGCCCGAGAGATGACCCATCGAAGTGACCGGCTCTTGAATCGCCTCTACTCGCTGGCCGGCAAGACGGCGATCGTGACCGGCGGCTCGCGCGGCATCGGCGCGATGATCGCGCGCGGCTTCGTCGAAAGCGGCGTCAAGACCTACATCATCGCGCGCAACGCCGACGACTGTGACGCCGCCGCGCGCGAGATGAGCGAGGCCGGCGAATGCATTTCCCTGCCCGCCAACCTCGCCACGGTCGAGGGCATCGGCGGGTTTGCCGACGCGTTCGGCGCGCGGGAGGCAAAGCTCGACATCCTCGTCAACAACGCCGGCACCACCTGGGGGGCGCCGTTCGAGGCCTATCCCGAGAAGGGCTGGGACAAGGTCTTCGACCTCAACCTGAAGTCGCTCTTCTTCCTGACGCAGAAGCTCCATCCGCTTCTGAGGGCGGCGGGCAGCGCGAACGATCCGGCCCGAGTCATCAACATTTCGTCGATCAACGGGCTCACCCATCCTCACATGAACAACTACGCGTATTCGGCCAGCAAGGCCGGCGTCGCCCATCTGACGAAACACCTGGCCGCCGACCTGGCGGCCAGCCACATCAACGTCAATGCGCTGGCGCCCGGCTACTTTCCAAGCAAGATGACCGCCCATTTCACCGATGACATGACGCGGTCGATCCCGCTGGGCCGGGTGGGCCGGCCCGACGACGCGGCCGGCGCGGCGATCTTCCTCGCATCGCCGGCGAGCGCCTGGATCACGGGCGCGGTCCTGCCGCTCGACGGCGGCATGGTGGCCGCCGCCTGAAGGGCTGCGTGCATCCGATCCAGGCTCAGGCTGAAAGGAAGGTTCATCCCATGGGCATCCGATTCGACGGCCAGGTGGCCATCGTCACGGGAGCGGGCAACGGCCTCGGCAGATCCCATGCGCTGGGTCTTGCCGCCCGAGGCGCCAAGGTCGTCGTCAACGACTTCGGCGGCTCTCGCGACGGGCAGGAGAGCGCCGCCGACCGAGTGGTCCGGGAGATCCGCGAAGCCGGCGGCGAGGCCTTGGCCAGCAACGGCAGCGTCAGCGACCAGGCGGCGGTCGACGCCATGGTCGCGCAGGCGATGCAGCAGTGGGGACGGGTCGACGTCCTCGTCAACAACGCCGGCATCCTGCGCGACAAGTCGTTCTCCAAGATGGACCTCGACGACTTCCGCGCCGTGCTGGAGGTTCACCTGATGGGCGCCGTGATCTGCACCAAGGCGGTGTGGGAGATCATGCGTGAGCAGCGGTACGGCCGCATCGTCATGACCACGTCGTCCTCGGGCCTCTACGGAAACTTCGGCCAATCCAATTACGGCGCGGCCAAGGCGGGTCTGGTGGGCCTGATGAACACTCTGCATCTGGAGGGCGCCAAATACGGCATCCACGTCAACACGCTGTCGCCGACGGCGGCGACGCAGATGACCCGAGGGCTTCTGCCGGAACAGGCGCTGGCGTTGATGACCGTGGAAAGCGTGACCGCTGCGTTGCTCTATCTGGCGCATCGGAGCGCTCCTTCCCGGCTGATCCTGTGCGCCGGAGCCGGCGGTTACGCGGCGGCACGCATCTACGAAACGGACGGCATCTACCTGGCGCCGGCGGACCAGACACCCGAGAACATCGCAGCCGACATCGGCCGCATCCTCGATCCGCAAGCGCAGCAGATGCTGCACGGCGCTTTCGAGCAGACCACGAAGTTCGTCGACAAGGCAGCCGCCGCGCTCGGCGTCGACCTGGACCGGAAAGGCGATTGATCATTTCTGCCAGGGCAGGCGGCAATACCGCTAATTTAGATGACAAACGGCGTGGCGCTCTCCACTGGAGGCCTGGTAGCGCGAGTTGCGGCGCTTGACCATGCGGGGCGATGCATCTGCACATGCCCGGCGAAGGACAGGTCCTCGTGCGGTATTCGGTGCCTGGCCGCCCCTTGGCGCAGCAGCCAGCGCACGGTGTAGTGCATCAGCACCCAGCCGTAGAACTCCTGGCGCACCAACTCCGGCGTCCTGCTGCGCAGCACGCGGCGGCTTTGCCTGAGGTGCGTCTTCAACTCGCCGTAGATGGCCTCCATCTCCCAGCGCCGGTGGTACAACTCGGCCAGTTCCATGGCCGGGGCTGCTTTGGCATCCAGCAACGTCGTGACCAACCGGTAGTGCGGCTGCGCCTCGGGCATCCGAGGCAGCGTGTAGTCGATCACCCGTACCGTGATCGCGCGGGAGCGAGCCTCGGCCACGCCGGCACCCGTGGGCCGTATCGTGCTGAGGTAGCTGCCGTCGTCCAGCGTCTGCTCCACCGGCAGTTGGCGGTTGACTGCGCAGCGCCACAGCAGTTGCGCCCCTGTGGCGCTGGCTTGGCTCCAGTGCTCGAAGCCGTTGAAGCCCCGGTCGGCTAGGCACAGCATGTCGGGCTTGAGGGCTTGCAGCAGTGGCTGGCACAGCACCCACTCGCCGCTGCGGTACGGGCCGATGCTGGCGCCCAGGATGGCATGCGTGGCGCACTCGGCCAGCACGACGCAGTGCGCCTGCGGGTAGCCGGCCGGGCCTTAGCGGCCACCGGGCCGGCCGAAGGCCTTCTCCAGTTCGGGCTCGTCGGCCAGCTCGAAACTGCTGCCGTCGATGCCCACCAGGCGCCAGCCGCGGTAGAACGCATGCGGATGGATGTCCTCTTCGGCCAGTGGCACACAGCAGTGCCGCACCAGATCGGCCAGCGGCTGCGCGCCGATGCGCGAGCGCAGCAAGCTGATGGCCACCTTGCTGACGCCGGCCGGCTGCGGGACGCCTGCGTGCCAGGCCAAGCCCTGCGACACGGCCGAGAACACCGCCTCGTAAGAGGCTTCGGGGTACAAGCTCAGCGCCATCACGTAGTACACCCCGGCCACCGCCGGGAAGGCGCGGATGCGGCGGCTGTTGCGGCCGTGGGCGTCGAGCGCTTCGTGTACCGCCTCGGGCGGCACCACCCGCGCCATCAGGCTGACGCTCTAGTCTGCCAGTCTTGCGCCGGATCCCAGCTCTGCCTTGGTTCGAGCCATGCCCCGTCTCCTTGGATAGACGGAGCGTAAGCATACTTGTGAATGAGGTCTATGTTAACGGTATTGGGTTAGGCTGCAGCCCCTTCGCCAGTGTCCTTGAAACCGACGAACTCATATAGGCGCGGAAGATTGAAGGGGCGAACGCCGATTGAGTTTGCAACGCAGGTTTCGACAATGAGGTCGCCATCCACCAGCACAATCGCACGCTGATTTTGGCTTGGCTCAGCTTCTTTCTGCGCATCGGCAGTGAAAGACGAAGACGTGACAATGATCCCTGTGTCGGCGTTTCCCTTTAGCCCGCGGAGACGCTGCACTTCACTGATTGGGACTTTCGCTCCTTGCCAGTGCTTTGCGGAGACGATGGCCTCGCTCGTGACTATGCCCCGCTTGTACTTGCAGGTTGCGTCCTTGCCGCCATCCCTTGTCAGTTGCGTCAGCTCTATGCTGTGGAAGCCAAGTGCGTCCAGCACCCGCACAAGAAAGTTTGCTTCGAAATCCTGCCAAGACAGCTTTGCAATAGCATCCTTCAACTTCTTCCGTAGTTCAGCATTCTCTGCTTCGATAGCCTGAGGTATGCGGCCGTGCAGCTTTGCTATCTCTGCTTCTTTGACTGGCGGCGCTGGTGTTCGCAATGATACGAAGCCCCACTCCTCACCCCCGTCGCCATAAGTGTTGAACCTAAGGGCACGCCCGGCGAGGTCGCGAATCTTGTTGTCCTGCGCAACTGTTGCCGAGACAGTCGCACTTGCGAGTTCCCCAACTCCTTCGCGTTCTGACAGTGTGCGGGCAATCTGGGCAACGCGGGCTCGGCCGCCCTCTTCCCGGAGGATCTGCTCTATCCTGTCTGCACGTGTTGCCATGGGATTGTTTCTCCGAATTACTCGAATGAAGATGATGCAGTTGCCTGTGCTCGCGATTCTGCGGTCTAACGAAAAGCGTTTATCCGCCGCGCCGGGAAGCAACCCCTAGCGAGCCGCTGGTCATCGCGGCGGATAAACCCGTTGGACTGAACCGCTGGCCTGGACGGTGCGATGGGGCAATGTAAGGTCAGCCGCAGGCACTGGCAACGCGAGGCGGCCGTTTTTTCATCATTCGGGGGACGACCTGAGCGAGCGTGGGGGTGGCGCCGGACTGATTGCGGCGCAGCGTGACCGCAACCCGGCGGCGCTCGGGGCCGTTGTCGCAGCGCGCAGCGCAACGCCGGGCGCACTTGGCCCCAGGCGGTCGGCACGAGCCCGAGGCGATGGCGAGGGGTGGCGGATCCACGCAGCTCAGATGCAAGGCTGCACTGACCATGACGGCCGTTGCGATGCTCATGGCGGCCCCTGCGCGGCCTGCGCCGGTGCCTCGACCACGGCCCGATCGGCAGGGCCGCTCAGCCAGCTGCGCGCTGCGGCCACCACGTCGATCACCTGCCATCGCCCTCGCCCGCAGTGGCTGCAAGTCTCGATCTCGATGGCCGCCACGCGGCGCATGAAGGCTCGCGCATCGTCTTGCCGCACGGGACCGGGCTGCGGCATGGCCAGCAGATGGCGCGCGGCGGCCAGCCGCTGCACCTTGGCCGCCGGCGCCAGCAGCCCGTAGTGGCGGATGCGCTTGAATCCCGCCGGCAACACATGCAGCATGAACCGTCCGATGAACTGCGTGCCTTCGAGCGCGAACACGCGCTTGCCGCCGCGCTCGTCGGCCCGCATCTTGAACAAGACCTGTCCTGCGTCCAGGTGTGCAACACCAGCGTGAAGCCGCCGATGCCGCCCAGCCACCGTGGGTCGGCGACAAACTGCGTCAGCGTGGCTGCTGCGCAGCGCATCAGCGCGTCGTACACCCAGCGCGGATGATGAGCGGCCAACGTGTTCAGCTCGTGCGGCAGCGTGAACACCAGGTGCGCGTACGGTACGTTGAGCAACTCGGCGATGCGCGCCGCGCGCCAGGCCTCGCGCTGGCGGTGCTGGCAGCGTGGGCAGTGAGGGTTGCGGCATGAATGCCAGCGCCAGGCCTCGGCGGCGCAGGCATCGCAGCGCACGCTGCCCGCCAAGTGTCGGCGTGCGGCACGCCACGATGGCACGCCACGCTCGCGCTTGAGCGATGCTCTGGCCGTGGGTGTGCAAGTAGTCCTGGCCGAAGCGCCGCAGCACCTCGGCCAGCGTGGTGGCCACCGAAGCCGCCGCGGCTTCAATGGCGCAGTGTCGATCCGATGCCGGCGCGTGCGGTCCCGGGCGGTGCGGCCGGCAATGCCGCCAGCAGGCTCAGCGTGCCGTGGCCGGCGTCGCCCAGCGCGCCGGCGCGCGCCAGATGCAGGTAGCACATCGTGGTGCTGATGTGGCCGTGGCCAAACCACTGCTGCAGCTTGTAGAGGTTGCTGCCGGCTTCCAACTCGTAGGTGGCAAATGCGTGGCGCAGGCCGTTGATGCCGCCGCGCTTGGTGATGCCGGCACGCGCGCGGGCGCCGCGGTACCAACGCTGCGCCGTCTGCGGGCACAGCGGCTGGTCCGGGTGCTGGCGGCTCGCAAACAGCCACACTGCGGGCCGCCCTTGGCGCCACCAAGCGCGCAGCAGTTCACCTCGACAAGACACGGGCATATGCCCGCGCTGCCACAAGGTACGACTGGCACAGGTGGCTTGTGCAGCAACGCTGCGGCTCTATGAACCCAACTCGATTGGCGAGTGGCTACCGCGCAGCGGTTGAGTTCAACGGCATTGGGGCAGGCCGCGCTCGTCGGGGCACCAGCACGACCACACGGCGCCGGGCAGCACGGTCCGGGCCGCCGGCGGGGCCTCGCGCACGGTGCCGATGCTGACGAAGCCGGCCAGGACCTCGTCGCCGCGCAGGCCGAGCTGCTTCAGCAGCGCCTCGTCGTGGCAGCGCTCGCCGCTCAGCACGATGGCGCCGTAGCCCAGCAGGTGCGCCGCGTTCAGCAGGTTGCCTAAAGCGGCGCCGGCGCCCAGCCATTGCTCGCGCAGCGGCACCTTGGTGCGCGCGCGCGGCGCGACGACGAAGGCCAGCAGCACCGGCGGGCGCAGCGCGTGATCGCGGGCGCGCCGCCGGTCGGCGGCCGACGCCAGCGGGTCGCGCCGGCACTTCTCGTGCTCGAAGGCGTCGGCCAGCGCGGCGCGCTGCTCGGCGCGGAACTCGATCACGCGCCAGGGATGCAGGCCGCCGTGGTCGGGTGCGCGCAGCGCCGCCTGCAGCATCGCGTCGATGGCCGCGGCGTCGGGCCCCGGCGGGCCCAGCCGCTTGGGCGAGACCGAGCGCCGGCCCAGCAGCCCGGCCAGCGCCGCTTCGGCCTGCTCGATCGAGGCCGTCATCGCAAGGCGCGCTCGGGCTGCACCTGCAACATCTCGCGGTGCGCCACGACGGCACGCCCGACGATGGGCAGCAGCCCTTCGCCGCCGGTGGCATCGACGTGCGCCAGCAAGGCGCTGCGCATACGCGGCTCCCAGAACTTGCGCAGGTGCACGGCGATCTCTTTCGTGGCTTCTTCGCCGTCGGGCATGGACTCGAAGAACTGGCCGATGCGGTTGGCCATCTGCAGCAGGTTGTGGATGTCCATCGCGCAAAAAGAAAGTCAGAGGCCGAACCGGTCCGGATGCGTGTAAGCGACGAAGTCGCTGCCGCGCACGAAGCCGGCCAGCGCCAGGCCGCATGCGCGCGCGGTCTCGATGGCCAGCGCGGTGGGCGCCGACACCGCGGCCAGCGCGCCGGCGCCGGCCAGCGCGGCCTTCTGCACCATCTCGAAGCTGGCGCGGCTGGTGATGCAGACGAAGCCCTGGTCGGCATCGATGCGCGCGCGCAGCATCGCGCCGACCAGCTTGTCCAGCGCGTTGTGGCGGCCCACGTCCTCGCGCGCGAGCTGCACCGCGCCGTCGCTGCCGCACCAGGCCGCGGCGTGGCTGGCGCCGGTGAGCTGCTGCACCGCCTGCGAGCGGCGCAGCTCGCGCTGCGCGCGCGCCAGCGCCTGCGGCTGCAGGCGCACGGCCGGCGCCGCGGGCAGCGGCCGCCGCACCTGGGCCAGGCTGTCGGTGCCGCACAGCCCGCAGCCGGTGCGGCCGGCCAGCGTGCGGCGCCGCTCCTTCAGCCGCCATTCGCAGGCGGCGGCCACCTCCAGGCGCAGCTCCAGCCCTTCGGGCACCTCGTGCACGTCCACGCTGTAGAGCTCGGCGGGGCCGGCGAGCAGGCCTTCGGTGACGCCGAAGCCGAGCGCGAAGTCCTCCAGGTCGGCCGGGCTGGCCATCATCACCGCATGCGAGACGCCGTTGAAGACCAGCGCCACCGGCACCTCGTCGGCCACCGCGTCGGCGTGGCGCACGGCCGCGCCGGCGCGCCAGGCGGTGACCTCGGCGCCATGCACGCCGGGCGGCAGCAGCGGCGCGTCCTTGGGCTTCACTTGCCCACCACCTCGGCCTTGGTCGCCCTGCCCTGCGCCAGCAGGTCCAGCTGCCGGCGGCTGAAGTCGGCGTACTGGCGCTGCCATTCGGAAGGCTGCATCACCTTGCTGACCTGCACCGCGGTGACCTTGTACTCGGGGCAGTTGGTGGCCCAGTCGGAGCTGTCGGTGGTGATCACGTTGGCGCCCGACTCGGGGAAGTGGAAGGTGGTGTAGACCACGCCGGGCTGCATGCGGTCGCTGAGCACCGCGCGCAGCACGGTGTGGCCGGCGCGGCTGGACACGCCCACCCAGTCACCGTCGCCGATGCCGCGCTCCTCGGCATCATGCGCGTGGATCTCCAGCCGGTCCTCGTCGTGCCAGTGCACGTTGTGCGTGCGCCGCGTCTGCGCGCCCACGTTGTACTGGCTGAGGATGCGGCCGGTGGTCAGCAGCAGCGGGTAGCGGACGTTGACCTTCTCGTCGCTGGCCACGTACTGGGTGTTGAAGAAGCGCCCCTTGCCGCGCACGAAGCGGCCGACGTGCATCAGCGCGGTGCCGGCTTCCTCGGTGCCGTCGTTGCAAGGCCATTGCACGCTGCCCAGGCGGTCGATCTTCTCGTAGGTGACGCCGGCGAAGCTGGGCGTCAGCGCCGCGATCTCGCGCATGATCTCCTCGGGGTGCGCGTAGTTCATCGGGTAGCCCAGGGCGCCGGACAGCATCGCCGTCGCCTCCCAGTCGCCCACGCCGGCGAGCGGCGGCATCACCTGGCGCACGCGGCTGATGCGGCGCTCGGCGTTGGTGAAGGTGCCGTCCTTCTCCAGGAAGCTCGATCCCGGCAGCAGCACGTGGGCGTACTTGGCGGTCTCGTTGAGGAAGATGTCCTGCACCACCAGGCAGTCCAGCGCCGACAGCGACGCGGCCACGTGCTGCGTGTTGGGGTCAGACTGCACGATGTCCTCGCCCACGCAGTACAGGCCCTTGAAGCTGCCGGCCAGCGCGGCCTCGAACATGTTGGGAATGCGCAGCCCCGGCTCGGGGTCGAGCGTCACGCCCCAGGCAGCCTCGAAGCTGCTGCGCACCGTGGTGTCGCTGATGTGGCGGTAGCCCGGCAGCTCGTGCGGGAAGCTGCCCATGTCGCAGCTGCCCTGCACGTTGTTCTGGCCGCGCAGCGGGTTCACGCCCACGCCTTCGCGGCCGACCATGCCGCAGGCCATCGCCAGGTTGCAGATGCCGATCACCATCGTCGAGCCCTGCGCGTGCTCGGTCACGCCCAGGCCGTAGTAGATGGCCGAGTTGGGGCCCGAAGCAAACAGCCGCGCCGCGCCGCGCAGCTCGGCCGCGGGCACGCCGGTCTCGGCCTCGAAGGCCTCGGGCGAGTTCTCGGGCCGGGCGACGAACTCGCGCCAGTCGTTGAAGCTCTTGAGGTCGCAACGCTCGTTGACGTAGGCCTCGTCCACCAGCCCTTCGGTGACGACCACGTGCGCCATCGCGGTGATCACCGCGACGTTGGTGCCGGGCTTCAGCGCCAGGTGGTGCTGCGCGCCGACGTGCGGCGCGCTGACCAGCTCGATGCGCCGCGGGTCGACGACGATCAGCCTGGCGCCTTCGCGCAGGCGCTTCTTCATCCGCGACGCGAACACCGGGTGCGCGTCGGTCGGGTTGGCGCCGATCACCATGATCACGTCGGCTTCCTCCACCGACTTGAAGGTCTGCGTGCCGGCCGAGGTGCCGAAGGTCTGTCCCATGCCGTAGCCGGTGGGCGAGTGGCACACGCGCGCGCAGGTGTCGACGTTGTTGGTGTTGAAAGCGGCGCGCACCAGCTTCTGCACGAGATAGGCTTCCTCGTTGGTGCAACGCGAGGAGGTGATGCCGCCGACCGAGTCCTTGCCGTGGCGGGCCTGGATGGCCTTGAAGCGCGTGGCCGCGAATTCGATCGCCTCGGGCCAGCTCACCGCGCGCCAGGGGTCGCTGATCTTCTCGCGCACCATCGGCTGCGTGATGCGGTCCTTGTGCGTCGCGTAGCCCCAGGCGAAGCGGCCCTTCACGCAGGCGTGGCCTTCGTTGGCCTTGCCGTCCTTCCACGGCACCATGCGCACGACGGTGTTGCCCTTCATCTCGGCCTTGAAGCCGCAGCCCACGCCGCAATAGGCGCAGGTGGTGATCACGCTGTGCTCGGCCTGGCCGAGCTCGATCACGGTCTTCTCCTGCAGCGTGGCGGTGGGGCAGGCGGCCACGCAGGCGCCGCAGGACACGCATTCGCTGTCCATGAAGGGCTGGTCCTGCCCGGGCGAGACGCGGCTGTCGAAGCCGCGGCCGCTGATCGTCAGCGCGAAGGTGCCCTGCGTCTCCTCGCAGGCGCGCACGCAGCGGTTGCAGACGATGCACTTGGCCGGGTCGTAGCTGAAGTAGGGGTTGGACTCGTCCTTCTTCGCGTCGCAGTGGTGCGCGCCCGCCGCCGCGCCGACGCCGTAGCGCACCGCGCGCAGGCCGGTCACGCCGGCCATGTCCTGCAGCTCGCAATCGCCGTTGGCGGCGCAGGTCAGGCAGTCCAGCGGATGGTCGCTGATGTAGAGCTCCATCACGCCCTTGCGCAGCTCCTGCAGCTTGGGCGTCTGCGTGCACACCACCATGCCGGCCTCGGCCGGCGTCGTGCACGATGCGGGGTAGCCCTTCACTCGACCATTTGGGCCCTCGATCTCCACCAGGCACAGCCTGCAGGAGCCGAAGGGCTCCAGGCTGTCGGTGGCGCAGAGCTTGGGCACCTGGATGCCGGCGTCCACCGCGGCGCGCATCAGCGAGGTGCCCTTGGGCACGCTGAGCGTGCAGCCGTCGATCGTCAGCGTCACGTGTTCCGCGGCGCGGCTGGGCGGCGTGCCGTGGTCGACCTCGGGTTGGTGGTGTTGAAGCATGGGACTTCCTTTCTTCAGGCGGCCCGCCGGTGCGGCGCGACGATGCCGAAGTCCTCGGCGTAATGATCCAGCGCCGAGAGCACCGGGTACGGCGTCATGCCGCCCATCGCGCACAGGCTGCCGTTCAGCATGGTGTCGCACAGGTCGCGCAGCAGTTGCACCTGCTGCCCGCGGCGCTCGCCGCGGATCACGCGGTCGATCACTTCCACGCCGCGCGTGCTGCCGATGCGGCAGGGCGTGCACTTGCCGCAGCTCTCCAGCGCGCAGAACTCCATCGCGTAGCGGGCGAGGCGGGCCATGTCGGCCGTGTCGTCGTGCACCACGATGCCGCCGTGGCCCACCACGGCGCCGAAGGCGGCATAGGCTTCGTAGTCCAGCGGCTCGTCCCACTTCGACGGCGGCACGTAGGTGCCCAGCGGCCCGCCGACCTGGATGGCCTTCACCGGCCGGCCGCTGCGCGTGCCGCCGCCGTAGTCGAACACGAGTTCCCGCAAGCTCAGGCCGAAGGCCTTCTCGACCAGGCCGCCGTGCTTGATGTTGCCCGCCAGCTGGAACGGCAGCGTGCCGCGCGAGCGGCCCAGCCCAAAGTCGCGGTAGAACGCCGCGCCGCGCGCCAGGATGATGGGCACGCTGGCCAGGCTGATCACGTTGTTGATCACGGTCGGCCGGCCGAACAGGCCCTGCAGCGCCGGCAGCGGCGGCTTGGCGCGCACGATGCCGCGCTTGCCCTCGATGCTCTCCAGCATCGCCGTCTCCTCGCCGCAGACGTAGGCGCCGGCGGCCTTGCGCACTTCGAGGTGGAAGGCGCGGCCGCTGCCGCGCACGCTGTCGCCCAGCACGCCGGCCGCGGCGGCGCGGGCAATGGCCTCGCGCATCGTCGCCACCGCGTGCGGGTATTCGGAGCGGATGTAGACATAACCCCGATCCGCGCCGACCGCCAGGGCGGCGATCGCCATGCCTTCGATCAGCACGTACGGGTCGCCCTCCATCGTCATGCGGTCGGAGAAGGTGCCCGAGTCGCCCTCGTCGGCGTTGCAGACCACGTATTTCTGCGCGGCCTGCGCGCCGGCCACGGTCTTCCACTTGATGCCGGCCGGAAACGCCGCGCCGCCGCGGCCGCGCAGGCCGGAGTCGAGCACTTGCTGCACGACGGCCGCGCCGTCCATCGCCAGCGCGCGGTCCAGCCCGGCCCAGCCTTCGTGCGCCTCGTAGTCGGCCAGCGACAGCGGATCGGTGATGCCCATGCGCGCGAAGGTCAGCCGCTCCTGCCGCGCGAGGTAGGGAATCTCGTCCGTCAGCCCGTGGCACAGCGCATGCGGCCGGCCCTGCAGCAAGCCGGCGGCCAGCAGCCCCGGCACGTCTTCGGGCGTCACCGGGCCATAGGCGACGCGGCCCGCGGACGTGGCCACCTCGACCAGCGGCTCCAGCCAGAACAGCCCGCGCGAGCCGTTGCGCACCAGGTTCAGCGGCAGGCCCTGCAGCGCGGCCTGCGCCTGCAGCGCGGCGGCCACCTCGTCGGCGCCCACCGCCAGCGCCGCCGAATCGCGCGGCACGTAGACGGTGACCGGCGTCATGGCGCGGTCTCCAGGTCGGCCACGTCGATCACGTCGGCCAGCAGCTCCCGCAGCCGCTGCGGCGTCACGCGAGCGTGCAGCCGCTCGCCGATCTGCACCGCGGGCGACGAGGCGCACAGGCCCAGGCAGTACACCGGCTCCAGCGTCACCGCGGCGTCGGCGCGCGTCTCGTGGCGGCCGCAGCCCAGCAGCCGCTCGGCCTGCAGCAGCAGCTCTTCGGCGCCGCAGGCCTGGCAGGCCTCGGCGCGGCACACCTGCACCACGCAGCGCCCGGCCGGCTCGCGGCGGAAGAAGTGGTAGTAGGTGATGACGCCGTGCACCTCGGCGCGCGAGAGGTTCAGCGCGCGCGCGATCGACGGCACCGCGTCGTCGGGCACGTGGCCCAGCGCCTCCTGCACCGCGTGCAGCAGCGGCAGCAGGGCGCCGGGCTGGCCGCGGTGCACCGCAACCAGCTCGGCCACCCGCGCCAGGTCTTGGGCGGAGCTGGGGATCAGTTTCATGTGAAGAACTTGCTCGCGCTCAGCAGCGTACGGTACACGCCCCAGGCCAGCGGGATGCCCACCGCGGCCCAGGCCGCGACGACCAGCGCCGTCGGGGTCTTGCGGAAGCTCATCGTCACCGGGCCGGCCGCGGTCTCGATGGCGCGCTCGTGCGCCAGCCGCTTCTCCTCGGCCAGCTCGGCCTCGGACATGAAGTGCTTGGCGGCCACCGGGCGCACCAGCAGGTTGCAGACGAGTCCGATCACCAGCATGCCCACCAGGATGTACATGGTCTGGTTATAAACCTGTTCGCGCGGCAGTCCCAGGCCGAGCTGGTAGTCGCGCATGTAGTTGACGACCACCGGGCCCAGGATGCCGGCGGTGGCCCAGGCGGTGAGCAGCCGGCCGTGGATGGCGCCCACCATCTGGGTGCCGAACAGGTCGGCCAGGTAGGCCGGCACGGTGGCGAAGCCGCCGCCGTACATGCTGAGGATGATGCAGAAGGCGGCCACGAACAGCAGCTTGCTGCCCACCGCGGCGCTGCCGGGGATGCTGAAGTACAGCGCCCCGCCCAGCACGAAGAAGACCACGTAGGTCAGCTTGCGGCCCAGCTTGTCCGACAGGCTGGCCCAGGCGAAGCGCCCGCCGATGTTGAACAGGCTGAGCAGCGCGGTGAAGCCCGCGGCGACGACGGCGATCGCGGTGAGCTGCGCCTTGTCGAGCTCGCCGAACTTCTTGGCCACGCCGATCAGGCTGCCGCCGAACACCTCCTGCAGCATCGGGCTGGCCATGCCGATGACGCCGATGCCGGCCGAGACGTTCATGCACAGCACCATCCACACCAGCCAGAACTGCGGGATGCCCCACACCTTCTTCACGTGCACGTGGCCGTGGGTGATCATCGCGTTGCCGGCCTGCGCCGCGGGCGGCGTCCAGCCTTCGGGCTTCCAGCCGGCGGCCGGCACGCGATAGCCCAGGGCACCGCCGATCATGAAGACGAAGTAGACCAGCGCCATCACGACGAAGGTCTGCATCACGCCCACGTCGGTGGGTGTGGCGAAGAATTTCATCAGCTCGGCGGCCAGCGGCGAGCCGATCATCGCGCCGCCGCCGAAGCCCATGATGGCCATGCCGGTGGCCATGCCGCGGCGGTCGGGGAACCACTTGATCAGCGTGCTCACCGGCGAGATGTAGCCCAGCCCCAGCCCGATGCCGCCGATCACGCCGGAGCCGATCAGCATCATCCAGAACTGGTGCAGGTGGATGCCCAGGGCGGAGATCAGCATGCCGCCGCACCAGCACAGCGCGCTGACGACGCCGGCCTTGCGCGGCCCCGCGTGCTCGAGCCAGCCGCCCCAGACGGCCGCCGAGCTGCCCAGCAGCACGAAGAACATCGTGAACATCCAGCCCAGCGTGGAGATCTTCCAGTCGCAGCTGGTGACGAACAATTCCTGGAAGAAGCCGACGTCGGCGGCGCACTTCACCGGGTCCTTGATGCCGATGGCCTTGGACAGCGGCAGCCAGAACACCGAGAAGCCGTAGGCCATGCCGATGCACAGGTGGATGGCCAGCGCCGCCGGCGGCACCAGCCAGCGGTTGAAGCCCGGCGCGGCGACGATGCGCTCCTTGGACAGGAAAGGAGCATCCTGGTGATGAAGGGGGACACCCCCTGGGCTGAGCACCGACGACATCTCGTCTCCTTTGATGTGGTTGCCGCCGCTCCATGGGTCGTTGGAGAATGCGGCCGATGTTTTTCGGCGTGCCTATCGTTCCGGCAGATTGCGCGCGGCGCAATATGAAGAAAACGGGCCGATGCAATGGCACCCGGCTTCCTAAGCGTCAACCCTGATGAAGCAGGTCTCGATCCGCCCGGTGTGGACGATCCAGGATGCCGGCAAGCCGCCGCCGCCGGCGCGCCTGATCGAGCTGCTGGTGCAGGTCTCGGAATGCGGCAGCCTGCTGGTGGCGGCGCGCACGCTCGGGATGTCGTACCGCCGCGCCTGGGACCTGGTGCGCGAGGGCGAGCAGTTCTTCGATTCGCCGCTGCTGGTGATGGAGCGCGGCCGCGGCTCCACGCTCACCCCGCTGGGCGCGCGCATCGTCTGGGCCGACAAGCGCATCCACGCGCGCCTGCGGCCGGCGCTGGAATCGCTGTCGTCGGAGCTGGCCGAGCAGTTGCGCGGCGCGCTCAGCGAGGCGCCGTCGGCGCTGCGCATCCACGCCAGCCACGGCTTCGCGATCGAGCGGCTGATCGAACGTTTGACGAAAGACGGTCTGAAGCTCGCCTTCAACTACGCCAGCAGCTCGGCCGCCGCCGCGGCGCTGCGCGAGGACGACTGCGACGCCGCGGGCCTGCACATCCCCATCGGCCCCATGGAGGCGGTTGCCGTGCGGCACTACCGCACCTGGCTGCGCGACATGGACCTGACGCTGGTCGACATCGCGACGCGCCGCCAGGGCCTGATGGTGCGGCCGGGCAACCCCAAGGAGCTGTTCTCGCTGGCCGACCTGGTGCGGCCCGGCGTGCGCTTCATCAACCGCCAGTCGGGATCGGGCACGCGGCTGCTGCTGGAAGGCCTGCTCAAGGCGCAAGGCATCGCGCCGACGCGCATCGCCGGCTTCGAGCAGGGCGAGTACACGCATGCCGCGGTGGCCGCCTACGTGGCCAGCGGCATGGCCGACGTGGGCTTGGGGCTGGAGCCGCCGGCGCGCCACTTCAAGCTGGACTTCGTGCCCATCGCCAGCGAGCGCTACTTCCTGCTGTGCCGCGACGACGTGATGCACGGCGCCGCGATGCAGGCCGTGCTGGCCGCGCTGCGCGACCCCGCGTTCAGGGCCCGCCTGGCCGCGCTGCCGGGCTACGACCCGGCGGCCTCGGGCCAGGCCACGCCGCTGGCCGAGGCCTATCCGGCGATCACGGACGACGGCTGAAAAGCCGCCCTCGAACCGGCGAAGCGACTCGTCAATCCGCGCCGTCGCCGCCTGTCCGCAGGCGCCGGTACAGCAGCCCGCGCGAGACGCCGAGCCGGCGCGCCGCCTGCGACAGGTTGCCGCCGCACAGCGCCAGCGTGTGCTCGATCAGCCGGCGGTTCAACTGCGCCAGCGTGCCCGCGGGCTCGGCGGCCACGGGCGGCTCGGGCAGCGGGTCCGGGTCGGCGGCGCCGGCGCGTGCCGGCGGCGGCTCGTCAGCCTCGGCCGTGCCGGCGCCCAGGCGGCGGAACTCGGCCTGCACCCACACCGTCAAGCCGCTGGGCAGTTGCAGGGCCTGCGGCTGCCGCGCGGCGGTCAAGCCGAGCATGCGCTCCAGGCCCAGGCCCAGCACCGCCTCGCTGTGCAGCGCCTGCGCGTCGCCGGCCTCGATGCCGGCCAGCGCCGCAGCCACGTCGTTGCACCAGCCGATGCGGCCCGCCTCGTCGACCGCCACCAGCCCCGCCGCCAGGCCGTCGAGCAAGGCGCGCGACGGGTGCAGGCGCAGCAGCACCTGCTGGCGCGTCTGCGCGATGCGCAGGCTGTTCTCGATCGCGCTGGCATAGGCGCCCACCAGCCAGGTGGCGTTGAAGCCGAAGGGCCGGCCTTCGACCGTGAGGTCCAGCACCGCGACGACGCTGCCGCGGCGGCCGCGGATCGGCGCCGCGACGCAGCGGATCTCGCTCAGCAGCTCGTGGAAATGCTCGCCGGCGCCGATCGTGCAGGCCTGGCCGGTGCGGGCCGTCAGCGCCGGCGCGTTGGTGCCCACCAGCAGCTCGCCCAGGTCCACGCCGGGCCGGCTGGCCGCGCGCAGCAGGCGGCTGTCCTCGGCGCAGGACGGCGTGGCGCGCAGCAGCACGCCGTCGCGGTCGGTCAGCATCACCTTGCAGTGGCTGTGCGCCACCGAGGCCTGCAACTCGTCGAACAGGCTGCCCGCGGCCGTCAGCAGCCCGTGGTCGCGCCCTTCCAGGTAGTTGATGCGGCGCCGGCCCACGGGCTCGAACACCGGCACCGAGGCCGGCCGCAGCCCGGCCTTGCGACAGCGCTGCCACGAGTGGAGCACCGGCTCGGCCACCACGCCGGCCAGCACGCGGCCCTCTTCGAACAGCGCCTGCCGCACCTGCGCGACGCGGCCCGGCTCGTCGGCGACGGGCCGGGCATACCAGCCCGAGGTCAGATCGCGGAAGTTCGAGTGCTTCATGTGCCGGGATGGAACAGTCGCCGTGAGGGAATCTACGCAATGGGCCGCCGCCGGCCCTTGGCCGACGCTTGCGTGCTGCCGCGTCGGCGGACCGGCAGGCCAGCATCGGCAGCCGCTGCCGCGGGAGCGCGATGCTAGAGCCGGACCGCCGGCGCGGCCTATCAGGGTCGTCACGGGCATCGGCCGCGGCGGCGAGCGGACGCTTTTCAACCAGCGAAGGAGAACCCTCCATGAACGCACCCGAGATCCGTCTTCACGCGATGGCGCAGCAGTACGCCGGCGCGCCACGGCAACTGCTGATCAACGGCCAATGGCGGCCGGCGCTGTCGGGCAAGACCTTCGACGTCTTCAACCCGGCCACCGGCGAGGTGATCGCGCGCGTGGCCGAAGGCGATGCGGCCGACGTCGACCTGGCCGTGGCCGCGGCGCGCGAGGCCTTCCCGGCCTGGGCCGCGCTGCCGCCGGCGGCGCGCGCGCAGATCCTGTGGAAGGTGGGCGAGCTGATCGACCGGCACACGCAGGAGCTGGCGGCGCTGGAATCGCTGGACAACGGCAAGCCGATGTCGATCGCCGCGGCGGTGGACATCCCGCTGGCGGCGCAGACCTTCCGCTACTACGCCGGCTGGTGCGACAAGCTCGGCGGCGCCACGCCCTACGTCAACATCCCCGCGATGCACGCCTACACGCTGCGCGAGCCGGTGGGCGTGTGCGCGCAGATCGTGCCCTGGAACTTCCCGCTGCTGATGGCGTCGTGGAAGGTCGCGCCCTGCCTGGCCACCGGCAACGTCTCGATCCTCAAGCCCGCGGAGGAGACGCCGCTCACCGCCTTGCGCCTGGCCGAGCTGATGATGGAAGCCGGCGTGCCGCCCGGCGTGATCAACGTGATCCCCGGCTACGGCCACACCGCGGGCGCGGCGCTGTCGGCGCACGCGGGCGTCGACAAGGTGGCCTTCACCGGCTCCACCGAGGTGGGCAAGCTGATCGTGCAGGCGGCCTCGGGCAACCTGAAGAAGGTGTCGCTGGAGCTGGGCGGCAAGTCGCCCAACATCGTGCTGGCCGATGCCGACCTCGACGCGGCGATCGCCGGCTCGGCCAACGCGATCTTCTTCAACAGCGGCCAGGTCTGCGTGGCCGGCTCGCGGCTGTACGCCGACCGCAAGGTGTTCGACCGCGTGGTCGACGGCGTCAGCCAGATCGCGCGCGGCATCAAGGTGGCCGCCGGCGACGACCCGCAGGCGCAGATGGGGCCGCTGGTGTCCAGCACGCAGTTCGAGCGCGTGACCGGCTACATCCGCACCGGCCGCGACGAAGGCGCGCGCGTGGTGGCAGGCGGCGGCCAGGTGGGCAGCCGCGGCTACTTCGTCGAGCCGACCGTGATGCTGGACGTCAACGAGAACATGCGCGTGGTGCGCGAGGAGATCTTCGGCCCGGTGCTGGTGGCGCAAGCCGTGGACGACCTGGAGCAGATCGCCCGCGTCGCCAACGATTCGCCCTACGGCCTGGCCGCCAGCGTCTGGACGCGCGACCTCAGCAAGGCGCACAAGATGGCCGCGATGCTGAAGGCCGGCACCGTGTGGATCAACTGCCACACGGCGCTGGACCCCAACATGCCGTTCGGCGGCTACAAGCAGTCGGGCTGGGGCCGCGAATACGGCAAGGAGTCGCTGGAGCTGTACACGCAGATGAAGGCGGTGTACGCGCAGCTTTGAGGTCAGCCCCGCGGCTTCACCAGCACCGGCTCGCTGCGGAAGCGCTCGGGGAACAGCCGCTTGAGTTCGTCGAGCTTGGGCCGGTCGTGCATCACGATGTACGGGTGCTGCGGGTGCTCGGTCATGAAGTCCTGGTGGTAGGCCTCGGCGGGAAAGAAGCCGCGGCCGGCCTCCAGGCGCGTGACGATGGGCTTGCCGAACACGCGCGCCGCGTCGAGCTGCGCGACGTAGGCCTGCGCCACCTGCAGCTGGTCGGGCCCGGCCGGGAAGATCGCCGAGCGGTACTGCGGCCCCACGTCGGGCCCCTGGCGGTCGAGCTGCGTGGGGTCGTGCGCCACCGAGAAGAAGATCTGCAGCAGCGCGCCGTAGCTGACCTGGGCGGGGTCGAAGCTCACTTCCACCGCCTCGGCATGCCCGGTGCGGCCGGTGCTGACCAGCTCGTAGGCCGCCGTCGGCGCGGTGCCGCCGGCATAGCCGGAGACGGCGCGCTGCACGCCCTTGACGTGCTGGAACACGCCTTGCACGCCCCAGAAGCAGCCGCCGGCGAAGACGGCCTTCTGCAGCCCCTGGGCCGACGGCGGCGGCAAGTCCTTGGCCGGCGGCGGGATGCGCACCGCCGCGTCCGCGGCGCGGCCGGCCGGCAGCAGCCACGGCAGCGCCGGCGCGGCCAGCAGCAGGCCCATCCAGCCCAGGGCGCCGCGGCGGCGCGGCGGGATTCCGGTGTTGATCTTCATAACGTGTTATCCAGTTTAGTGACCGGCCGCGGCGGCCTCAGCCGAAGGTGAAGGCGTAGGCCGCCACCGCCGGGTCCAGGAACTCGATCGTGAAGCTGCGCTCGCGCACCTCGCCGCTCTGGCGAACCAGCTGGTACAGGCGCTGCCCGGTCACCGTGCCGCTGCCGTCGGCAGCCACGTCCATGCCGTGCGCCGGCCCCGGCGGCCGGCCGTCGATCAGCACGCGAAAGCGCACCGGCTTGCCGCCGGCGCCGGGCCCCATCACGAGGTGCAGGTCGCGCGCGTGGAAGCGGAAGGCGATGCGGCCTTTGGGCGCGCCGAGCGTGGCACTCTCGGCGGCTATGGTCCAGCGGCCCTGCAGGCCCCAGGCGTTGAGCGGCAGCGGCACCGCGGGCAGCGCGTAGTCGGCCGCGCGGTCGGGCACGGCCGCCGGCGCTGACGCGAAGCGCTCGGCGCGCTGGTGGCCCAGGTAGGTCTCGGGCGAGCGCAGCGCCTCGTCGTCGGCGGCCTGCTGCACGCCGCGGGCGTCGACCTCGGCCAGCCCCGGCGCCACGCGCGCGGCGCCGGCCTCCTGCAGCAGTTGCTGGATCACGCGCTCCGATTCGCCGTAGCCGCCCTCGCCGAAGTGGTGGTGGCGCACGCGGCCCTGCGCGTCGATGAAGTAGTGCGCCGGCCAGTAGCGGTTGGCATAGGCGCGCCAGATCGCGTACTGGTTGTCGATCGCCACCGGGTAGGCGATGCCCAGGTCCCGCACCGCCTGGCGCACGTTGGCCTCGTCGCGCTCGAACGCGAACTCCGGCGCGTGCACGCCGACGACCACCAGGCCCTGGTCGCGGTACTTCTCGGCCCAGGCCTTCACGTAAGGCAGCGTGCGCAGGCAGTTGATGCAGGAGTAGGTCCAGAAGTCGACCAGCACGACCTTGCCGCGCAGGTCCGCGGCCGTCAGCGGAGACGAGTTCAGCCATTGCGTCGCGCCGTCCAGCGGCGGCGCCTGGCCTTCGATGGGCAGCGGCGCGGGCCCGCCGGCGGCGCCGGCCTGCATCATCATCGCCGGGGTGCCGCTCATCGCCATCGCGCCAGCCTTCGCGTCCGGCTGGGGTTCGGGCTTCAGCCGGTCGACCAGCCGCTGCTCGATGCCCGCGGTGGAGGCCAGCGACCACTGCGCCAGCACGCCGGTGTCCCAGCCGAAGGCGATCGCCGCCACGCCCGCCAGCATCGCCGCGCCCAGCCCGCGGCGCAGCCATTGGCCGGTGCCCAGGCCCCGCTTCATCGCCGCCAGCAACCGTCCACCCAGCAGCAGCGCGGCGGCCAGCGAGGTGGCAGCGCCGGCCGCGTAGGCCAGCAGCAGCAGCGTCGACGCGGCGCTGGCGCCCTGCAAGGCCGCGCCGGTGAGGATCAAGCCGAGGATGGGCCCCGCGCAAGGCGCCCACAGCAGCCCGGTGGCCACGCCCAGCAGCGCGCTGGCGCCCACGCCGCGCCAGCCCGGCGCCGACGCCGGCAGCGCCTGCGACAGCCGTGCGCCCGCGGCCACCAGCGGACGCGCCAGCCGCTCGGCCAGGCCCGGCCAGCACAGCGCCAGCGCGAACAGCGCCAGCAGCGCCAGCGCCGCCCAGCGGCCGGCCTGGTTGGCCGCGACCACCCAGCCGCCGCCCACCGCGGCCAGCGTGGCCACCGCGGCAAAGGCCAGCGCCATGCCGGCCAGCAGCGGCAGCGCGCCGCGCGCGAAGGGCTGGCTGGAACGCGCGAACACAAAGGGCAGCACCGGCAGGATGCAGGGGCTGACGATGGTCAGCACGCCGCCCAGGTAGGCCAGCAGGATCAGCAGCATCGCGCGCTCCGGCCCTGCCTTCAGGCCGCCTGCGGCACGAAGGCCAGCGCCAGCCCGTTGATGCAGTAGCGCAGCCCGGTGGGCCGTGGGCCGTCGTCGAAGACGTGGCCCAGGTGGCCGCCGCAGCGGCGGCAGTGCACTTCGGTGCGCAGCATGCCGTAGCGGCGGTCGCTGTGCGTCGCGACGGCCTTGTCCAGCGGCGCCCAGAAGCTGGGCCAGCCGGTGCCGCTGTCGAACTTGGTCTTCGACGAGAACAAGGGCAGCGCGCAGCCGGCGCAGGCGAAGCTGCCGGCGCGGTGCTCGTGGTTGAGCGGGCTGGTGCCGGCCGGCTCGGTGCCTTCCATGCGCAGCACGGCGTACTGCTGCGGCGTCAGGCGCGCGCGCCATTGCGCATCGGTGTAGCTGACTTCGAAGCCCTGCGCCGCCTCGGCGGCGGCAGCGGCGCGCAGCGGCTGCAATGCAGCGGTCGTCAGCGCGGTCAGGATCAGGTGGCGTCGGGTGTTCATGGCCGCGAAGCCTACGCCGGTCGGCATCCTGAAGTCTTCACGCGGAGTTCAACGATTCGTGAGAACTCAAAGGGCGCCACCGTGCGCACAATCGCGGCGCCCTCCGCTTCCCAACGCCCCCACCCATGGCCGCGCCCCGCCGCATCCTCCTGGTCGAGGACGACGCCCACATCGCCGAGCTGCTGGCGCTGCACCTGCGCGACGAAGGCCTGGACGTGGTGCACTGCGCGCGCGGCGACGAAGGCCTGCAGCAACTGGAGCGCGGCGGCTGGGACGCGCTGGTGCTGGACCTGATGCTGCCCGGCGTCGACGGCCTGGAGATCTGCCGCCGCGTGCGCGCGATGACGCGCTACACGCCCATCATCATCGTCAGCGCGCGCGGCAGCGAGGTGCACCGCATCCTGGGCCTGGAGGTCGGCGCCGACGACTACCTGGCCAAGCCCTTCTCGGTGCTGGAGCTGGTGGCGCGCGTCAAGGCGCTGCTGCGGCGCGCCGAGGCGCTGGCGCACAACGCGCGGCTGGACGCGGGCTGCCTGGCGATCGCCGGCCTGGCGATCGACCCGCTGGCGCGCGAGGCGCGGCTGGACGGCCAGCGCCTGGACCTGACGCCGCGCGAGTTCGAGCTGCTGCACTTCTTCGCGCGCCACCCGGGCAAGGTGTTCTCGCGGCTGGACCTGCTGAACGCCGTCTGGGGCTACCGGCACGAAGGCTACGAGCACACCGTCAACACCCACATCAACCGGCTGCGCGCCAAGGTGGAGGCCGACCCGTCGAACCCGCAGCGCATCCTCACCGTGTGGGGGCGCGGCTACCGCTTCGCCGCCGAGGCCGAAGGCGCCACATGACGCTGACGCTGACGCGCAAGCTCTCGCTGGTGTTCGCGCTGCTGCTGCTGGTGTGCAGCGGCAGCAGCGCCTGGCTGCAGCTGCGGTCGAGCCGCATGCACGGGCTGGAGGTGACGCAGGGCCTCTCGCGCGAGCTGGCAGCCAGCATCGCGCGCGACACCCAGCTCACCGACGACAACGGCCTGATGCCCGGCGCCGTGCGCCGCTTCTTCGGCCAGTTGATGACGGTGAACCCCAGCGTCGAGGTCTACCTGCTGGACACCGAGGGCCGCATCGCCGGCCACGCGGCGCCCGCAGGCCGGCTGCGGCGCGAGCGCGTGGACCTGGCGCCGCTGCGCCGGCTGCTGGCCGGCGACATGCTGCCCATCCTGGGCGACGACCCGCGCAGCTTGGACGGCCGCAAGATCTTCAGCGCCGCGCCGCTGCAGGTGAACGGCCGCGACGTCGGCTTCATCTACGTGGTGCTGCTGGGCGAGGCGCACGACGCGCTGGCCGCGCGCGGCTCGGCGCACGCGGTGCTGAAGACCGCGCTGTGGTCCATCGGCCTGGTCGCGCTGCTGTGCCTGGTGGCCGGGCTGGTGGCCTTCACGCTGATCACGCGGCCCTTGCGGCGGCTGACCGAATCGGTGCGCAGCTTCGAGGTGGACGGCGGCGCGGCCGCGTCGCTGGCTGCAGCCGCCACCGGCCAGGACGAGATCGCGGTGCTGGACAACGCCTACCGCCAATTGACCGCGCGCGTGGCCGAGCAATGGCAGGCGCTGACGCGGCAGGACCAGGAGCGCCGCGAGCTGATCGCCACCGTCTCGCACGACTTGCGCACGCCGCTGGCCTCGCTGCACGGCTACCTGGAGACGCTGCTGCTGAAGGACGCCGCACTGGACGCCGTGCAACGCCGGCGTTATCTGCAGATCGCGCTCGACCAGAGCCGGCGCCTGGGCACGCTGGCGCAAAGCCTGTTCGAGCTGGCGCGGCTCGAATACGGCTTCGTGCAGCCGCAGGCCGAGGCCTTCTCGATGGTCGACCTCGTGCAGGACGTGTTCCAGAAGCACGAACTGCGCGCCGAGGCGCGCCGCGTGGCGCTGCAGGCCACGTTCCCGCCCGTGCTGCCGCCGGTGCGCGCCGACCTCGGACTGATCGAGCGCGTGCTGGACAACCTGCTGGACAACGCACTGCGCCACACGCCCGAGGGCGGCGCGATCGAGGTGGCACTGGCGCCGGCCGCCGATGCGCTGCAGGTGACCGTCACCGACAGCGGGCCCGGCATCGCGCCGGAGCTGCGCGAAGGCCTGTTCCAGCGCCCCTTCACGGTGGGCGGCGAGCGCCGCGGCGGCGGCCTGGGGCTGCGCATCGTGCACCGCATCCTGGAGCTGCACGGGCGAGCGATCGCGCTGGTCGAGCGGCCGGGGCGCGGCGCGTGCTTCAGCTTCTCGCTGCCCGTGGCCGCGCAGCCCGGCCGCTAGCTCGGGCCGGCCGAACTGTTCTCTTCGCCCGGCCGCCGAACTGCATGCCTCGCCGCGCCCTGCGGTCGCTACAGTCGCGCGCTTGGACGAAACGGCTCACGAAAGGCATCCCATGACCAGCCGACGGCGCGACGTACCCGGGATCCGGCCCTATGACGCACCGGCCGGCGGCTGGGGCGCGCTGCGGGCGACGGCGCGGGCGGTGCGGCAGCAGATGGACACCTTCGAGGCGCCGGTGGTGCTGCTGCGCACCAACCAGCCCGCCGGCTTCGACTGCCCGGGCTGCGCCTGGCCGGACAAGGAGCATCGCTCGACCTTCCAGTTCTGCGAGAACGGCGCCAAGGCCGTCACCTGGGAGGCGACGAACAAGCGCGTGACGCCGGAATTCTTCGCGCAGCACACGGTGACCTCGCTGCTGGCGCTGCCCGACTTCGAGCTGGAGAACTTCGGCCGCCTGACGCACCCGATGGCCTACGACGCCGCCAGCGACCGCTTCCGCGCCGTCGAATGGGCCGATGCGTTCGCGCGCATCGGCGAGGTGCTGCGCGGGCTGGACGCGCCCGGGCAGGCCGAGTTCTACACCTCGGGGCGCGCGTCCAACGAGGCGGCCTACCTGTTCCAGCTCTTCGCGCGCGAGTTCGGCACCAACAACTTCCCCGACTGCTCCAACATGTGCCACGAGGCCACCAGCGTCGGCCTGCCGCGGTCGATCGGCATCGGCAAGGGCACGGTGTCGCTGGCCGACTTCGAGGCGGCCGAGCTGATCCTCTCGATCGGCCACAACCCCGGCACCAACCACCCGCGCATGATGGGCACGCTGCACGAAGCGGCGCGCCGCGGGGTGCCGATCATCGTGTTCAACCCGCTGCGCGAGCGCGCGCTGGAGCGCTTCGCCGATCCGCAGGACTTCGTCGAGATGGCGACCGGCGGCTCGACGCGCATCGCTTCGACGTACTACCAGGTCAAGGCCGGCGGCGACGCGGCGGCGCTGAAGGGCATCATGAAGGCGCTGCTCGCGCTCGATGCGGTGCGGCCCGGCGCCGTCGACCGCGGCTTCATCGCCGAGCACACGCAGGGCTTCGACGCGCTGACGGCCGACCTGGAGGCCACCTCGTGGGCCGACATCGAGCGGGAAAGCGGCCTCGCGCGCGCCGACCTCGAGCAGGTGGCGGCGGCCTACGCCAAGTCGAACGCGACCATCGTCGCCTACGGCATGGGCGTCACCCAGCACCACACCGGCACGGCCAACGTACGGTTGATCGCCGACCTGCTGCTGCTGCGCGGCAACCTCGGCAAGCCGGGGGCCGGCATCTGTCCGCTGCGCGGCCATTCCAACGTGCAGGGCAACCGCACGGTGGGCATCACCGAGAAGCCGTCGGCCGACTTCCTGGCCCGGCTGGAGCAGGTGTTCGGCTTCACGCCGCCCCGGGCCCACGGCCACGACGCCGTGCAGGCGATGCAGGCCATGATCGACGGCTCGGCCCGGGCGCTGATCTGCCTGGGCGGCAACTTCGCGGTGGCCCTGCCCGACCCGCAGCGCTGCCACCCGGCGATGAAGTCGCTGGACCTGAGCGTGCACCTGGCGACCAAGCTCAACCGTTCGCACCTGCTGGTCGCCCGCGAGACCTTTCTGCTGCCGGTGCTGGGGCGCACCGAGCTCGACGTGCAGGCGGACGGGCCGCAGTCGGTGACCGTGGAAGACTCGATGTCCATGGTCCATGCCTCGGCCGGCAGGCTCGCGCCCGCATCGCCGCAGCTGCGCTCGGAGCCGGCGGTGGTGGCCGGCATCGCGCAGGCCGCCCTGCCGCACACCCGGGTGGACTGGACGGCGCTGGTGGCCGACTACGACCGCATCCGCGAGCTGATCGAGCGCACCGTGCCGGGGTTCGACGGCTACAACGCCCGCATCCGCGTGCCCGGCGGCTTTCGCATGCCGCTGCCGCCGACCGAGCGCCGCTGGGCCACGCCGTCGGGCAAGGCCGAGTTCTCGGTGTTCCGGGGCGTGCGCGAGAGCGCGGCGCCCTGGGCCGGCGACGTGCTGTGCCTGGTGACGATCCGCAGCCACGACCAGTACAACACCACGATCTACGGCATGGACGACCGCTACCGCGGCGTGTTCGGCCGCCGCGACGTGCTCTTCATGCACCCCGCGGACCTGGCCGCGCGCGGGCTCGCGCACGGCGATCGGGTGGACATCGAGACCGTCTCGCCGCAGCGCGCGCTGCGGCTCGAAGGGATCACCGCGATCGAATACGACATCGCCCGCGGCTCGGTGGCGGCCTACTACCCCGAGGCCAACGTGCTGGTGCCGCTGGACCACATCGACGAGGACAGCGGCACGCCGTCGTACAAGTCGATCCCGGTGCGCATCCGGCGCTCGCCGCCGGCGCCGGCGCCGGCCGTCCCCGCCGCCGCTGCGCCATGATCGTCAGGCCCAGGGAGAGCTGGTTCCGGCTCCTGTTCGTCTGGAACGGGTCGGTGCTGCCGTCCATCCTGCCGCAGCTGGTCTTCATGGCGGTGCTCAGCACGCTGGCCGCGGCGACCCACGGGCGCATCCTCGGCGAGAAGATCCCGCTCAACGCGGCGCTGCTCACGCCCTTCGGGCTGACGCTGGCGATCTTCCTGGGCTTCCGCAACAGCGCGAGCTACGAGCGCTTCAACGAAGCCCGCCACCTGTGGGGCAACCTGCTGATCGCCGCGCGCACCCTGGTCTCTCAGATGCTCGGTTATCTGGACGATCGCGCGCTGGTGTCGCCGCTCGCCGACCTGCTGCTGGCCGCGGTCTACGCGCTCAAGCACGAATTGCGCGGCACCGATCCGCACGATGACCTGCGCCGCCTGCTGGGCGCCGAGGCGGCGCAGGCCTGGCGCGGCAAGTGCCACCTGCCGACCGCGCTGCTCGACCGGCTGCGCGCCCACCTGGTGGCGCTCAACGCGCAGGGGCGCCTCTCCGACCTGCGCCTGATGACGCTGGAGGTCCAGCTCGCCGAGCTGGGCAAGGCGGTCGGCGGCTGCGAGCGTCTGGCGTCGACGCCGATCCCCTTCGTCTACGGCGTGCTGCTGCACCGCACCGTCTACACCTACTGCGTGCTGCTGCCGTTCGGCCTGGTCGACGCGACCGAGTTCTTCACGCCGCTGCTGTGCGTGTTCCTGTCCTACACGCTGATCGCGCTGGAGGCCGTGGCCAACGAGGTGGCCGAGCCCTTCGGACTGGCCCCCAACGCACTGGCGCTGGACGCGATGAGCCGCACCATCGAGCGCTCGGTGCTCGAGCTGTGCGGGCGCGAGCTGCCGCCGCCGCTGCAGCCCACGGCCTCGTATCGGCTGACCTGAACGATGGCGGCCGCGATGCAGGACGCCGGCTCAGCGGGCATGGCTGGCGGCGAGCTGGCCTACCGTGATGACGGCGCGCTCGATCTCCGGCGACCACGGCATGCTGTAGTTCAGGCGGATGAAGTGGCGGTAGCTGCCGCGGGCCGAGAACATGTGGCCGGGGCCGATGGTGATGCCGCGCTCCAGCGCCAGCCGGTAGAGCTGCATGGCGTCGATCTTCGGCGGCAGCTCCACCCACAGCACGTAGCCGCCGGCCGGGTCCGACGTGCGCGTGCCGGCCGGAAAGAAGCGCGAGACGGTCGCCGTCATCAGTCGGGCCTGCTGCGCGTAGGCCTTGCGGATGCGCCGCAGGTGGCGCTCGTAGCCGTCGCGCTCCAGGAAGGTCGCGATGGCGAGCTGCGGCAGCGAGGGCGTCGTCAGCGTGTTCAGGAACTTGAGCTTCTCGACCCGGTCGCGGTAGCGGCCCGGCAAGGCCCAGCCGATGCGGTACGCCGAGGTCAGCGTCTTGGAGAACGACGAGCAGTGCAGCACGAGGCCGTCGCGGTCGTAGGACTTCAGCGTGCTCGGCGGCGTGTCGCCGTAGTGCAGCTCGTCGTAGACGCCGTTCTCGATCAGCGGCATGCCGGCGCGCGCCGCGAAGTCCACCAACTGGCGCTTGCGCTCGTCGGGCATCCGGAAGCCCAGCGGGTTCTGGAAGTTGGGCATCACCATGCAGGCCGCGATCCGCTCCGCCTGCGCGATGGCCGCCAGCGCTTCCACGTCGATGCCGCGCTGCGGGTGCGTGGGCACCTCGATCGCCTTCATGCCCATGCGCTCGATGGCGTGCAGCATCGCGTAGAAGGTGGGCGACTCCACCGCGATCACGTCGCCCGGTCCGGCCACGGCCTGCAGGCAGAGGTTGATGGCCTCGGTCGCGCCGACCGTGACGATGATCTCGGCCGGATCGACGGCAATGCCCTTGTCCAGATAGCGCCTGGCGATCTGCCGGATCAGGCGCGGATGGCCCGGCGGCAGCGCGTCCTTCAGCCCGCCGCGCAGCGAAGCGTCCTGCCCGGCGGCGTAGGCGTAGCGGTTGAGCTTCTCGAAGGGGAAGGCGCCGGCGTCGGGATAGGGCGAGCCCAGCGGCACGGCGTCGTGGACGCAGATCGAGCGCAGGGTGGACAGCACCAGCCGGCTCACGTCGACCGCCGTCGACACGCCGGCCGGCCCGGGCGGCGGCGGCGCTTCGGCCATCGCGTCGCCGCCGCCCTTGCGCGCGCTGACGAAGAAGCCCGACTGCGGGCGGCTGGCGACCAGGCCGCGGCTTTCCAGCCGCAGATAGGCGCGCAGGACCGTCGTGACGCTGAGCCCGCGCTGGCGGCTGGCCTCGCGCACCGACGGCAGCCGCTCCCCCGGGCGGTAGACGCCGCTGCCGATCTGGCGCTCGATCTCGTCGGCCAACTTCTCGTAGAGCTTCATCGGTCACCCTTGACCTGCACTGTACGACCCACCGCTAGACTCGCCCCACCATGAGCCACGACTTTCCAGAAGACGTCTACACCGAGCCGTCGACCATCGACGTCGACACCCTGGCCAACCTGGGGCCGCTGCGCCGCATGGCGGGGGTGTGGGAAGGGCCGCGCGGGCTGGACGTCAAGCCCAAGGCGGACGGGCCGCGCAAGCAGGCCTACGTGGAGCGCATCGAGCTGCAGCCGATCGACCCGCAGACCAACGGGCCGCAACTGTTCTACGGGCTGCGCTACCACGCGCACATCACGAAGCCGGACCAGGTCAAGACCTACCACGAGCAGGTGGGCTACTGGCTCTGGGAGCCGGCCACGGGCACCGTCATCCACACGCTGACCATTCCCCGCGGCATGACGGCGATGGCGTCGGGCAAGGCGACGGCCGACGCGCGCTCGTTCGAGCTGGTGGCGACGCAGGGCCTGGACGACTGGGGCATCTGCTCGGCGCCGTTCCTGCTGTACGCCTTCAAGACCACCGAGTTCCGCATCAAGGTGAGCTTCAACGACGACGGCACCTGGAGCTACGAGGAAGACACCGTGCTCGCGATCCACGGCAGCAGCGAGCCGTTCCATCACACCGACAGGAACCTGCTGCGCAAGGTGGCGGAGCCGACGCCGAATCCGCTGGCGCGCTGAGAGGTTCTGCCGGGGACGGCTGCCGTCGAAGCCGTCCCGTCCGGGCTCAGGCGCGCGCCGGGCAGAGGCTTCAGCCGCGCCTTCAGGCCTGCTTGGACGACGGCGGGACGGGCCCTTCTCGGCCCACCATGCCGCCGGCCGCCGCCAGCCGGCCGCCGCTCCTGCCTCGTCCCGCCTTGCTCGCGCGCTTGTTCGCCAGCATGAGCAGCGTGCCGAGCACGAACAGCGCCGTGACCATCTTGAGATCGGAGGGCTTGAAGCCGAACGCGAGCACCAGCGAGATCAGTTGGAAGTACACGACCGAGCCGAGCACCGGAGCGGTCACCTGGCGCCAGATGTTGCGCGTCCCGACGATGGCTTCCCCCAGCAGCAGCGAGGCCAGGCCGTTGATCAGCGTGCCGAAGCCCATGTTGACGTCGGCGAAGCCCTGGTTCTGCGCCAGCAGGCCGCCGCCCAGCGCAGCGATCAGGTTGGCCATGCCCAGCCCCGCCAGCGTGTAGGCCTGGACGTTGATGCCCTGCGCCCTGGCCATCGCCTGGCTCGCCCCGAGCGCGCGCATCGCCATTCCGCGCTCGGTGCCGAGGAACCAGATGATCAGCGCGAGCAGGCCGAGATCGATCGCGGCCAGCAGCGCGATGCGGACGCCGATGCCGTCGCTCCACGGCAGGTAGCCGAACACGTTGGGCAGCGTGAACAGTGCCGTGTTCGGCTGGCCCATGACGCGGATGTCGATCGAGTACAGCATCGACAGCACCAGGATGCCGCACAGCAGCGTGTTGACCTTGGCCTTCTCGTGGATCAGGGCGGTGCAGGCGCCGCCCAGGAAGCCGAAGAAAGCGCCGATCAGCAGGGCCGACGTCGGCTCGAGCCCGATCACCAGGCATTTCGCCGTCACGCAGGCGCCGAATGCCAGCGTGCCCTCGCCGGTCATGTCGGCGAAATTGAGGATGCGGAACGGGATCATCACGGCGGTGGCGATCAGCGCATAGACCAGCCCCTGCATGAAGCCCATCGGCAGCAGGCTCACGAACGTGGACAGGAGATTCATGCCGAAGCTTCCAATCGGGTTTCGTCCTCGAAGGCGGCCACCAGGCGCTCGACCGTCATGCTGCGCTTGGGCTCGCCGCTCAGGTCGGCCATCACGCGGCCCTGCTGCATCATGATCAGGCGGTTGCCGTGCGCGATGGCATGGTGCATGTTGTGCGTCACCATCAGCGTCGTCAGCCCCGCATCGGCGACCACGCGCGACGTGACGCGCATCACCGCCTCGGCGGTGCGGGGGTCGAGCGCGGCGGTGTGCTCGTCGAGCAGCAGGAGCCGGGGCGAGCGCACGACCGCCATCAGCAGCGACAGCGCCTGCCGCTGACCGCCCGACAGCAGGCCCGCCTGCGCGGTCATGCGGTTCTCCAGGCCGAGCCCGAAGGTCGCGAGCCGCGCGCGGAATTCCTCGCGCAGCACGGGCGTGAGGCCGCGGCCGAACCCGCGCGACGAGCCGCGCAGCGACGCCACGGCAAGGTTCTCTTCGATGCTGAGCGCCGCCGCGGTCCCGATCGACGGGTCCTGGAACACGCGGGACACATAGCGCGCGCGCCGATGGGTCGGCAGCGGGGTGACGTCGTCGCCTTCGATGAGGATCGAGCCGCCGTCGACGCGGACCTCGCCGGCCAGCATGTTCAGCAGCGTCGACTTCCCCGCGCCGTTGCCGCCGACGATCACCGCGAAATCGCCTCGATTCAGTTCGAGGGAAAGGTCGTCGATGGCGATGCGCTCGTCGGGCGTTCCGGCGTGGAAGACCTTGTGGAGATGGTTCGCGCTGAGCATGGGGATCGCCTGGCCGGCGTCAGTCGACGAAGCAGCCGCAATTGTCGAACTCGGCGGGAACGACGAGACCCAGCTCCTTGAACTTGCCGCGGCTGATGCTGGTGACGTAGTCCTGCGGGACCGGCTTGGCCACCGGCAGCGCCGCCGGCTTTTCGCCCTTGAGCACTCTGTCCATCAGCCGCGCGGCGTTCTTGCCGATCGACTTCAGCGAGACCGCATAGTTGGCCGTCGCCAGGCCCGTCTTCACGAACTCCGTCTCCGAGCTGAGGATGGGTACCTTCAGGCGGTTGGCCGCCGCCGACACCGCGGGGATGGCGGACTGCACGAGGTTGGACCCGGTGACGTAGATGAAGCCCACATCGCGCAGCAGCTGCATGCGCTGCGGGATGTCGCCCACCGCCTCCACGCTCACCGGCTTGAAGGCCAGGCCCGCAGCCTTGGCCGCCGCCTCGAGCTTCTGCGTCGTGACGACGTCGTTGACCTCGCCGGGGTTGAACAGCGTGCCGAAGGACCTGGCATTCGGGAAGAGCTTCCTGCCGAAGGCGAGCACGGCGTCGAAGTCCTGGATGTCGGAGGCGCCCACGAACCTCGCGCCGCCGCGCTCCCAGTTCGGCACGAGGCCGGCCTTGACGGGGTCGGTGACCATCGCGAAGACCATGGGGATGCTCTTGTCCTGAACGGCGGACAGCGCGGTCTGCGAGACCGACGTCGTGATGGTCAGGATCGCCGCGGGACGGCTCGATGAGAGCTGGGTGAACATCTGCGGCATCAGCGACTGGGTGAAGTTCGCGTCGCTGTAGTGATAGCTGGTGTTCCTGCCTTCGACGTACCCGAGGCGCGCCATCTCTTCCTTGAACCCGTCGATCGTCTGCGTGATGGACGGATGCGGGCCGAGGTTCGCGATGCCGACGACGGTCTGGGCGGCCGCGAAGGCCGGCATCAGGCCGACCAGGCCGATCGCGAGCGCGGCCATGAGTCCTGATGAATGACGTGTGCTCGCATGGGGCATGGCGTTCTCTCGCGTGACGTGCCGGGTCCGGTATCGGGCCTCGGCCGCGTGCCGCCGAGGCGCCGCATCGGATCGGACCCGTGGTCGAGGCGGCGGCGGCATTCTGTGCAGGAGCCCTGCGGCCCGCGTGCGGCACCGTCCCGCGGCTCCCGATCGCCTCAATGTTTCTTCCAGTTGACCTCAGCCCGGCGCCCGGGACGGCGCCAGGAGGCGCGCGCGCCGTCCGAAAGCGCGCGCGAGCGGCCTCTGCAGGCAATCGTGCTTGATTCTTAGGAAATGGGCTCTACCCGATCCGGGCCGCTTGTTGCGCTTCGACCGTCACCCTAGCCTCCGGCGCCGATGCGAAAGGGCTTCAGAGGTGGCGCCACCGATGCCCGCATTCCATTCACCGGCGCCGGACGAGGGTAGGTCAATGAGCAAATGGTTCGTCGGCGCGGCCTTGTGCTGCGCGGCCGCGTCGGCCTGCGCGCAACAGGGCGGCAGCGCGCAGGTCTACGGCTTTCTCTACAGCGGCCTGCGCCACGTGAACGACACCGGAGGCGGCAGCTTGAACGGCCTGGCGACCGGCCCTTCGCGCTGGGGGCTGCGAGGCGCCGAGGACCTTGGCGACGGCCTGTCGGTGAACTTCGTGCTCGAAGGCGGCTTCGACCTGGGTTCGGGAAACCTGCGCCAGGGCGGTCGCGCGTTCGGGCGCCAGGCGTTCGTCGGGCTGGCCGGCAAGGACCTGGGCAGCCTGACCTTCGGGCGCCAGTACGACCTGGTCGCCGCATGGATCGCGCCGTACGTTCCTTCGGGCAAGTGGAACGGCTACATGTCCCACGTCGGCGACAACGACAACCTGAACTGGCAGTTCCGGATCAACAACGCGGTCAAGTACGTCACGCCGGCGGTCAACGGCTTTCAGGCCGGCGTGCTCTACGGCTTCGGCGAAGCCGCCGGCAACAGCCGACAGAACAGCACGGCCAGCCTCGGCGTCAGCTACAAGGCCGACGGCCTGTCGCTGGCCGCGGCCTATCTGCGGGTCAACAATCCGGCGGCCGCGGTGGCGGAGGGCAACTGGAACACGATCCTCTTCCCGGCGGTGAGCGCGACGTCGCCCCTGAGCGCCAAGCCCGTCACCCCCGACAAGATGACCGTGGCCGCCGCCGGGGGCGACTACACGAGCGGTGCCTTCAAATATGCGGCAAGCTACACCCGCAGCACGTTCAAGCAGATCGGCACGGCGATCACGGGCGTTCCGAACACCGACGTCGGCTTCCAGAACGTCGATGCGAACCTCACCTACTCGATCACGCCGCAGTGGCAGGCCGGCGCGGGCTACGCGTACACGAAGGGCGACGTGGACGTCACCGGCTTCAAGCCGAAGTACCACCAGCTCAACCTGATGACCAACTACTTCCTGTCCAAGCGCACGATCCTGCAAGCCGCGGTCATCCACCAGCGCGCCGCCGGGGACGCGCGTCACGCCTACATCCTGTTCGGCAGCAACGCGGTCTCGAGCACCGACCGCCAGACCATGCTGCTGGCGGGGATCTTCCACGTCTTCTGACGACGCATCTGCGCGGCATCCCTCGCCATGTCCGATCCATCATCCAGTTCGGCCGCCGTCGCGGGCGCGCGCCTGCTCGCCCGGACGCTGCAACGGTTCGGCGTGCGCGAGGTGTTCCACATCCCCGGCGAGGGGCTGCTGGAGATCCTCGACGCGCTCGCCGACGAGCCGGACATCGGGCTGACGACATGCCGGCACGAGGGCGGCATGGCCTACGCGGCGCAGGGCTACGCAAGAGTCTCGGGACGCCCCGGCGTGTGCCTGGCAGCGCGCGCTCCGGGCGCCCTGAACGCCGTGCTGGCGCTGCACACCGCCGACACCGATGCGGTGCCCCTGATCCTCGTCGTCGGCCAGGCCGCCCTGGCGGACGGCGGCGGCGACGCGCTGTCGGGCCCCGATCTCGGGCAGGTGTTCCAGCCCCTGGTGAAGGGCGTGCTGGTGCTGACCAGCGCGGCGCGCATCCCCGAAGTCCTGAGCCGGGCCTGGCACCTGGCCAGCAGCGACCGCATGGGGCCGGTGGTGATCCTGGCGCCCGAGGACGTGATGCAGCAGACCACCGGCGCTGCCCTGCTCGATGCGCCCACCTGCACGCGGCCGGCCCCGGCGCCGACGGCGCTGGCCGACTGGCAGGCCTTGAGCGCCAACGTCTCGCGCCCCTTGCTTCTCGTCGGTGGAACCGGCTGGACGCCGCGCGACCTGGAGGCGCTCCATCGGTTCGTGCAGCACAGCGGCTGGCCGGTGGCCGGCGCCTACCGACGGGCCGACCTGATCGCCCACGAGGACCAGCATTTCGTCGGCGAGCTGGGCATCGGCATCGATCCCGCCTTGTCCGCCGCCGTCGGCGAAGCGGACCTGGTGGTCGCGCTCGGCATGCGGCTGGGCGAGATCAACACCTTCGGCAGTGGCGGCTTCGGCGGCTACCGGCTGCTCGAGCTTCCGCGCACCCGGCAGCGCCTGGTCCATGTGCACGCCGATGCACGCGAGCTGCAGCGCAGCTACCAGGCCGACCTGGCGATCTTGTCCGGCGCCGGGGAGTTTCTCGAAGCGGCGTGGAGCCTCGTCCGGCCGGGCCGGGCGGACATCGCCGACTGGTGCGCCCACCTGCGCGCCGCGCGACAGGCGTTCGTCTGCACCGGCCAATGCCCGGGTCCCGTGGATCTTCGCCGCGTGATGGAGTCGCTGCGCGAGGCGCTGCCGTCGGACTGCCCCGTCTGCGTGGGTGCCGGCGCCTATGCGACCTGGCTGCATCGCTACTTCTCGCTGCATCGGCCGGCGACCCTGCTCGGGCCCAAGAGCGGCGCGATGGGATATGGACTGGCGGCAGCCATCGGCGCGGCCCGTGCGCGGCCTGGCAGGCCGGTCGTCGCGCTGGCCGGCGACGGCTGCCTGCTGATGCACGGCGAGGAGTTGGCAACGGCCGTCCAGTACGGGCTCCCCATCGTGCTGCTCGTCGTCAACAACGCCAGCTACGGCGCCATCGAAGGCGCGCAAAGGCATCTTTTCGGGCGCGCCGTGGGCACCCGGCTGCAGCGGCTGGATTTCGCGGCATGGGCCCGCAGCCACGGTGCGGCGGCCGAGGTGGTGCGGACGACCGAGGCCTTCGCGCCGGCGCTGTCACGCGCCCTCCAGTGCGGCGGACCGGCCGTCGTCGAGCTGGCCGTGCCCGACGGTCTCGGCAAGCCGCGATGAGTCTGCGGGTCGTCGTGGTCGGTGCCGGCCTGGCCGGACTCTCGGCCGCGTGGCGTCTTCAGCAGGCCGGATTCGAGGTCCACGTCCTGGAGGCGCAGGAGCAGCCCGGCGGACGCATGGGACAGCGCCGCGACGGCCCGATCGCGTACAACACCGGGGCGCGGCTGATCTACCCGTTCGGCAAGGCGCTGCACGCGCTGATCGAGGAAGTCGGGCTGCGCGATGCGCTGCTGCCGCTGCGGGGCCTGGGTGCCACCTGCCGGCACGCCGAAGGCGACTACCGGGTCCAGCTGATGCCGGGCGCCGCCGCACTGCGCACGCCCGGCCTCCGGCTGGCGCGGCCGGTTCGGATTGCTGCGTTCGGCCGCGGCGCTGCTGGCCTGGCGGCGACGCACCGATCCCGACCGGGCCGCGTCGGCGCTGGCGGTCGACGGCCTTTCGCTGGCGCAGTACATCCGCCGCGCTGCCGGCGAACGCGTGCTCGAGCGGCTGATAGAGCCGGTGTTCCGCGGCACCCGCAGCTGGAACCCCGAGGACGTCTCGGCGGCGTTCTATCTCAGCACGATGCCGCACCTGATCGGCCGGGACACGGTCTACACGCTGCGCGACGGCATGGGCCGGCTGACGCAACGGCTGGCCGAGGACCTGCAGGTGCAGTACGGAGTCCGCGTCGAGCGGATCGAATCGCGCGGCGGCAGGTGCTTCGTCGGCCAGAGCGGCGCGGCGGGTTCGCGGGAATGGGAAGCCGACCTCGTGGTGTGCGCCACGGAGGGCTCGCGCGCGGCCTCCCTGCGGCCGAAGATCAGCGCCGCCGAGCACTGCCTGCTGAGCGCGGTCCGCTACAACAGCCTCGGCGTGCTGCATCTCGCGCTCGACGGCGACCTGCCGCCGGCGCTCGAGTTCGCCCCGCGGAGCGCGGCGACGCGCATCGCGACCTGGCAGCAGACACCCGCCAGCGGCGCGGCGCCCGCGATGCTGTACTGCCAGCTCACGCCGGAAGCCGTGCAGGAAGCGCGCGAGCGGCAATGGACCGACCGGTTGCGGCAGGTCCTCTGGTCGGAGATCGAGGCGCGCATCCCCGACCTGGGCCGGCGCGTGCGGCACGCGGTGAACCAGTGGATCGAGTTCAAGCTGCCGGTCTTCTATCCCGGATACGGACGCGAGGTCGCAAGGTTTCTCCACTGGCAGGAAGCGGCGCCGCGCCGCATCTACTACTGCGGCGACTACCTCGCACAGGCGCTGCTCAACGGCGCCTGTCGCAGCGGCACCGACACGGCGGCGACCATCGTGCGGCACTGGCGCTGAGGCGTCGGCGAGCCGGCCCTTCAGGCCGCCGGCGCCTGGGGCCGCAGCCCGCTCCAGCGCGGATAGTCCTCGTCGGCGCTGAGCCCCAGCTGGTCGAGCACGCGCCACACCGTGTGGTCGACCATGTCGTCCAGCGTCCGCGGGCGTGCGTAGAAGGCAGGCACGGGCGGCATCACCCGCGCGCCCATCTCGGTGGCCAGCGTCATGTTGCGCAGGTGCGCCAGCGTGAGCGGCGTCTCCCGGGCCAGCAGCACGAGCGGCAACCGCTCCTTGAGCGTGACGTCGGCGGCGCGGCTGACGAGATTGTCGTTGAGGCCATGCGCCACGGCCGCCAGCGTCCGCATCGAGCACGGCGCGATCACCATGCCGGCATGGCGGAAGGAGCCGCTGGCGATGCTCGCGCCGACGTCGTTGACGTCGTGCAGCACGCTGGCCAGCTCGCGCAACGCGCCGCGGCCGATGCCGAGCTCCTGCTGCACCGTGAGCCAGCCCGCGCGCGACACCACCAGGTGGCGCTCCACGCCCCGCGCGGCCAGGCGCTCGAGCAGGCGCAGTCCATACACGGCGCCCGTGGCGCCGGTGATGGCCACGACCACGCGCGACGGCGCGCCCGCCGCCGGCCTCATCGCTTCCAGCTGCCCTGCGGCAGGTAGTCGGCCAGCGACAGGCCGTCTTCTCCCGGAATGCGCTTGCGCGTGAACTCCGCCTCGCGGCCCCAGGGCCGGGTGGCGTCCAGCGCGAGCCGTCCCCAATGGTCCTTGTGCGGGTCCCGGTAGAAGCCGGGGACGTCGTGGAGCACCATCGTGCGCGTGTCCGCGCGGCCGCGGGTCAGGAAGGCCCACACGACTTCGTTCATGTCGTAGATGTCGACGTCTTCGTCGACCACGACGCAAAGCTTGTTGTAGTCCAGGTGGGCGCCCATCGCGGCCAGCAGCGCGTGGCGCGCGTGGCCTTCGTACTGCTGGCGGATCTTGATGATGGTGTTCATCACCGTGGGCTGGCAGGAGACGTCGAGGATCCCGGGCACCTGGCCGCGGATCGCCTGGTAGACGCGGGCCGCGGTGGCGGCCTCCAGCGGGCGCAGATCTTCTTGCGATCCGCAGATCAGGCCGTGGAAGACGGCGTCGGGCTTCCAGGCGACGTGGGTCACCTCGAACACATGGTTCTCGCCGACTTCGACGTAGTAGCCCATGAACTCGCCGAACGGCCCCTCCGGACGGCGCACGTTGGGCAGGATGCGGCCTTCGATCACGATCTCGGTCGAGGCGGGCACGGACAGGTTGATCGTCTTGCAGCGTCGCATGCGCAGCGGCCCGCCGCGCATCGCGGCGGCCAGCGCCAGCTCGTTGCCGTCGGGCGGCAGGGAGACGCAGGCGGCCATGAACACCTCGGGCGCGGCCGTGACCAGGATGGCGGCTTCGAGCGGCTGGCCCCGCTGCTCCGCGACGCGCTGGAAGCGCGCCAGGTCGTGCGAGCTGCCCAGGCGGATGCGCAGCTCGCCGTCCGAGATCAGCATCGACCGATGGAAGGAGAGGTTGGGCACGCCCGTCTGCGGGTTCTTCGCGACGAAGATGCCCGACGTGATGTACGGCGCCCCGTCGCGCTCGTGGTAGGTCAGGATCGGCAGGTCGCTCAGCCGGCCGGCGATCCAGTCGCCGTCGTCGGCATCGTCCTCCTGCCAGCGGACCATGCTGCGGGCGACTTCGATCTCCTCGGTGAGGCGCTCGCAGAAATTGCGCTCGCCGCAGCGGATGATCTCCTTGAGCCGGCGGTGCTGGCTGTACACGTTGATCACCACCGGCATCCGATGACCGCGCACGTTGCGGAACAGCACGGCAGCGCTCGATTCGGACTGGAGCCGGCGCGCCACCGCCGCAAGTTCGTGGCGGGGCTCGACCTCGTGTTCGACCACCAGCAGGTCGCCGCGGGCCTTCAGCTGTTCGAGATAGTGCCGCATCGGGTTGCTACGACGGAACCAGGGTGCCTGCACTCTAGGCCCGCACCGGTCCGACGGACTTTCGATGAGCGGACCAAAACCTAGCATTGCGGAACTCTCGCAGGCGCTTCTCCGGGTTTCCGCCGCTGACGCCGCCCTTGCGGGCCGGCACGATTTCTGCATTCCAGCAGCCGTCGACGTCGACGCACGCCCGGCATGCACGGAGCGCCTCCATGGACGAAGCACTACCCACCCCCGCGCAGTCTCATCCGGCAGGCCTGTTCCGCACGCGTCTTGCAGGCCGCCATGCACGTCTGCGCGAAGCGTTCGACGTGCTGCGGCGCGGGCATCTCGGCCGCGGGCATGGGCCGGATGAATGCCCCCTGGGAGCCGGCCTGTACGGCGAGAAGATCGTGGTGTCGAACGATCCTGCCGAAGGCACGTGGGAGCTGATCAGCCTTCGCGACGAGGTCTTTCTCATCATCTCGGACTGCCGCTACGCGCAGCCCCGCGCGGAGACCGTGCTGCCGGAAGGCTTCGTCGAGTTCCACTTCATGCTGAAGGGGCCGGTGAGCGTGGAGATCTCGGAGATCGGCCAGGTCCAGATCGGTGCACCGAACCTCACCGCCGTGTGCCAGGGCGATGACATCCACTATCAGGTGTTCTGCGGCGTCGGGCCGTGGAAGTCGGTGGCGCTGTACGTCGGCCGCAAGTACATGAAGTGCTTCCTGCGCGACGCGCTGGGTCCCGACAACATGCTGTGCCGCGATCTCGCCGCCGTGGGCCGGGAGCAGGTGCTGTGCCGGCAGATGCGGCTGGACGTGCGCGCGCTGACCGCGGTGGAGCAGCTGATGGCCAACCCCTTCGAGGGCCGGCGCCGGCTGATGTACGCCCAGGCCAAGGTCACCGAGATCCTGTGCGTCTCGGTGGACCTGTGGCAGTCGACCGTCGAGACGGACCGGCCGGCGGACGTGTTCTCCGCGCGCGACCTGCGGCTGATCGAGAAGGCACGCGACCTGATGATCGCCGACCTCGCCCGCATGCCCACGATCCCCCAGCTCGCCCGTGCGGTCGGGACGAATACCTCCAAGCTCAAGCGCGGCTTCAAGTTCCTCTGCGGCATGACCATCTTCGAATATGGGCACCGCCAGCGCATGAATCGCGCATTGCATCTGCTGATCGACGAGCGCATGCCCGTCAACCAGGTGGCCGGCTGCGTCGGCTACCAGCACCAGACGAGCTTCACCGCGTCGTTCCGAGAGCATTTCGGCTTCACGCCGAAGGAAGCGAGACGCCTGGCCGGAAGCGACGAGCTGCGCGCGCGGCTCGCCCGCGACGCGGCGGCGCTCGCGGATCCGGTCGCGTTGGCGAAGGGTTCCTTTTCATAGGGAATCGGCTGCGTCTGCCGATCGCGCGGCCCGCAGCGATGGCCGCCGGCGGGGGCCTCACTTAGGATGAATCGCGCCCCGACAGGGCCGGACTTCTTTCGGCGAGGACCCCATGACAGTGATGAAGGCGAGGAACCCGCGCAGCGGTGTCCTGGACTACGAGTTCGAGGCCGCGGACGCGGCGGCGGTCAAGCGATGCACCGACGCGGCGCGCAAGGCGCAGCTGCGCTGGTTCGACGGTGGACTGGAGCAGCGGGTCGAGGCGCTGCGCGCGTGGGCTGACGTGCTGGAGCATGAAGGCCAGGCCGTGGTGGCCGCGCTGTCGGTCGACACCGGAAGGCACCGGATCTCCCATGAAGAGCTGGGTGCGGTGGTGCACTTCATCCACGGCTACTGCGACGCAGCGCCCGAGGTGCTCGCGCAGCCGTTCAAGCATTTCAAGAACAACCCTTCGATGGTGTTCAAGACGACGCTCGTTCCGTACGCCGTCGTCGGCATCATCAGTCCGTGGAACTTTCCCCTGGTGCTGTCGTTCATCGACGCCATTCCCGCGCTGGTGGCCGGTGCGGCGGTGGTCATCAAGCCCAGCGAAGTGACACCGCGCTTCGTCGACCCGCTGCTGCGCACGATCGAGAAGGTGCCCGCGCTGCGCGACGTCCTGCAGGTCGTGCGGGGCGGCGCGGAGACGGGCCAGGCGCTGGTCGCCGCCAGCGATGCGATCGTGTTCACGGGCAGCATCGCCACCGGGCGCAAGATCGCCGTCGCGGCCGCCGAAGCCTTCATTCCCGCCTTCCTCGAACTGGGAGGCAAGGACCCCGCCGTGGTGCTGGCAGGCTCCGACCTCGCACGCGCGGCGACCAGCATCCTGCGCAGCGCGATCTACAACACCGGGCAGGTGTGCTACGCCATCGAACGCGTCTACGTGGATGCGTCGGTGGAGAAGGCCTTCGTCGACGAGCTGGCGCGCCAGGCCGCGACGCTGAAGCGCAGCCACGCCGAGGGCGACGGCGGCCACTACGGCCCCTTCATCTTCGAGCGCCAGGCCCAGATCGTCCAGGCCCAGATCGACGATGCGCTGGCCAAGGGTGCCCGGCTCGTCTGCGGCGGCCGGGTCGAGCGCGTCGGCGGCGCGGTCTGGCTCGATCCGACCATCCTGGCCGGCGTCGACCATCGGATGAGCGTGATGACCGAGGAGACCTTCGGCCCGATCGTTCCCGTGATGAGCTTCCGCGGCGAGGACGAGGCCGCCCTGCTCGCCAACGACACGGTGTTCGGCTTGTCCGGCGCGGTGTTCGGCCCGGACACGCACACCGCCGGCAATTTCGCGACCCGGATGCTGGCCGGCGGCGTGAGCATCAACGATACCGAGCTGCAGCGCGGAATGATGTTCGACGGCGAGAAGACGGCCTTCAAGATGTCGGGCATGGGCGGCTCGCGCTACGGAGCGACCAGCATCCTGCGCTACGTGCGCAAGCGCGCGCTGATCGCCAACGAAGGCGACATCAAGCCGCTTTCGGAGCTGGCCGAGTCCGTGGCCTGACCGCGCCCCTCCCCTCATCACCCACGTCCGGAACACCGCGCCATGACACTTTCGAGTCTGCGCCGCCTGGCGGCCGCATTCGCACTGGCCGCATTCGCCGGCCTGGCCTCGGCCGAGCCGCTGGTCGTCGGCATCGCCAACTTCGGCCCTCATCCGGCGCTGGACTCGGCGATCGCCGGCTTCAAGCAGGAACTGCAGCGCCAGGGCTTCACCGAAGGGCGCGAGGTGCGGTTCGTCGCCGCCGATGCAAACTTCACCCCGGCGCTGATTCCGCAGATGCTCGGGCAGATCGAGGCCGCCCGGCCGGCCGTCATCCTCACGGTGACGACCCCGGTGTCGCAGACGGCGATCGCCGGCATCACGAACAAGTCGCTCCCGCTCGTGTTCCTCCTCATCAGCGATCCGGTCGCGGCCGGCCTGGTGCCGGACTGGACGCACGGCAGCGCCCGCTTCGTCGGCTCCGCGAGCGCGATGGACTACGACATCGTGTTGAGCTTCGCCAAGCGCGCGTTCCCGGGCGCTCGGACCTTCGGCGTTCTCTATGCGCCGGGGGAAGCCAACGACGTCGTCGCGATGAAGGCCATCGAAGCCGCGTCGCAGCGCGCCGGCCTCACGCTCAAGAGCGTGAGCGTCGATTCCGCCATCGACGTCCAGCAGCGCAGCCAGTTGCTGTCCGGCGTCGACTTCGTGTACGCGATCGGCTCCAACCTCGTCCAGTCGGCGATGCCGGCGGTGGCCTCGGTGACCGACCGCTATCGCATCCCCATCCTCAGCGCGGAGACCGAATTCATCAAGAAGGGCGTCGTGACCGTTTCGTTCGCCGCCTCGTATCCGCTGCAGGGCGCGCATGCCGCCCGCTTGGCGGCAGAGATCTTGCGGGGCAAGAAGCCCTCCGAACTCGCGCCGATCAAGCCCGGTCCGGCCGACTACCAGCCGCTCATCAGCCGCAAGAAGCTCAAGCAACTCGGCAGGGAGTTGCCGCCCGAACTCGCCGGCTGCAACTGCTTCGTCGACTGAGGCGTGCGTACGACCGCTGCGTCGCCGGCCGCCGCGCGACTCGGCATCCTCGTCCTCGACACGGCCTTCGAGCGCCTGCCGGGTGACGCCGGACATCCGGGCACTTGGCCCTGGCCCGTCCAATACCGCGTATTGCGCGGCGTGACGCCTGCCGATGCCATCGGGCCGGGCGCCGGCGCGCTGCTGGACACGGTCGCCGAAGCAGCTCTTGCGCTCGCCGCCGAGGGCGTGGAACTCGTCACCACCACCTGCGGCTTCCTGGTCCTGCTGCAGCGAGAGCTTGCCGCTCGCTGCCCGGTTCCCGTCGTCAGTTCCAGCCTGCTGCAGATTCCCTGGCTGCACAACGTGCTGCCGGCGACGCAAGCGGTCGGGATCCTCGCCGCCGACGCCGCCGCCTTGTCCGCGCTGCATCTTCGCGCTGCAGGGGTCGCATCCGATGCCGCCCGACGGGTGCGCATCGCCGGCTTCGACCCTGCGTCCGACTTCATCCGGCACATGCGCGAGCAGAGCAAGCACGCCGATGTGCGACGCCAGCGGGACGAAGTGCTCGCCCTGGCCGAGGATCTCGTGCGCCGGCACCCCGACATCGGGGCGATCGTCTGCGAGTGCGCCAATCTGCCGCGGTATTCAGCGCCGATCCGCGAGCGCACAGGACGTCCCGTCTTCGACCTGCGGACGCTGGTCATGTGGCATCTCAGCGGGCTGCGACCGATGCGATTCGCCCCTGGCGACGCCACGAAGCCACGGACCGAATCGTTCAGATAGGCAGTTAGCTTGGACGATCCAGGCATGAAAAAGCCGTTGTCCCTGCGAGAAAGACAACGGCTTCTTGTGATTGGCGGAGTGGACGAAGGGTCAGGCTGTCTCATCGTGACTCAAACCGCAAGCGCTGACGCCTCGAAACGCGTGAGCAGGCACTTCGTATCGTCTCATGCCGTCTCACTGCGTCTCATGTCGTCTCAGCGACTACCGGGGGTCGTCACGGGGTTCGCCTCAAATGGCGGACTCGTCTGCTTCTCCGCCCAACGCGTGCGTCGCCTGCACGCCCCGCCTATCGGTTCGACGTGAGCTGCGCCCGAACGCTAATGGACGCTTGCCGCCGGTGTCACGAGGACTACCGTATGACGGCCTAGACTGTGTCCATCAAGGCGATGCCCTCATGAGCGACGATCCGTTCACCCAGTTCCTCAGCCGCCGCCGTTCGGACCTGCGGCGCATCAGCCACGCCACTCAAGGCGAGGCTTCGCTGGAAGACGTGGAGTCGGAAGCCTGGCTGATGGTCTCCGACCTCGGGAACAAAGGTTTCGCGATCAATTTGCGGCTACCCGAGCATCAGGAGTTGCTCATCTCGCACTTGTACCAGCATCTGGTGCGGTACACCGAACTGAACGTGCGCCATGCGATCCGCTTGGATCATGCGCCCGAGGGCGGGGACGGTGAACTCCATCCGTTGGCCTACCGGCTCGCCGCCGACGCGGATTCGGATCCCTTGGTGGCGCTGATGCAGGCGCAGGACCAACGCCGGAAGCTCGACGAAGAGGCAAGCCTGAACCCCCATCAGTCCCTGGCTGGCGCGTACCTGTGCCTGCTCAAGCACCTTGGCGGTCGGATGCCCGCGCTGGCCGATCACCTGCTGATCTCGCTGTCCTACTGCTACCGGCGCTGCGCGCATGCTCGGACCTTGGCCGTACACCAGCAAGCGCTGCCTCCGGCTGCCATGGTCACCGATGCCGGCTTCATCCCCGGTGCCTGGCGACACTACCGCCTTCAGCGGCAGCCTGTCCAGTTGAGCTTCGACTTCGAGTCGGATGTGGTCCTGTTCGTCGAACCTCTCTATGCAGGGTAGCTCTGACACCGCCGCATGACGGCAAGCCGCGCATGACGACGCAGCAGTCCCGACCAGAGTCGATCACAAGGGCAAAACTTGTCGACTCGCACTACAAGCTGTCGAGAAAAGCGCCGGCCACGGCCACGCAGTCATCGAAGGTCGGTCGATAGTCCAGCGTGGCGATGGCATCGAATGCAGCCCGCAGGCTGGGATGCGGCTGCCGGATCTGGCTCAGGAAGACCTCGCGGTGGCGCAGCAGGAAAACCTTGGCGGCCAGAAGCTGCTGCCGCTCGCGCTCGACAACGAGCGCCAGATCGAAAAGATCCCGTGCCGTGGCCCGGTCGCCGCGGTGGTACATCTTCTTGGCGATGATCTCGGCGGCCGTCTCCACCTTCACGGCGCGACCATCGATGTTCCATACCTCCCAGGCGTCGTCCAGCAGGTTGGGGGCGGCCACGAAATCGACTTCGCCTTCGTCGAACTGCAGCTTCACGAAGCTGGCAGGCTGCTCGGTGTAGTCCTGTGTCAGATTTGCCGCCGTATCGCTCAACCTCGGCGTGACGTAGCCCAGATATTGCGGATCGGGCACGAAGATGTCGATGTCCTTGCTCAACCGGTGGTGGTGACGAAACATCAGCACGGTGCCGCCGCCCAGCGTCCAGAACGGTTCAACAACCCCACCGTAGTGGCTGATCTCGTCGATCAGTGTCAGCGCCCAGGGCAACAGCGCCTCCCAAGCGCCACCAGGCAGCACCCGGGCTGTCATGCCCACAGGGTCCGCCGATGCACGGACAGCGACTCGGCGAGCTTCGCCACGTTGCGCCAGACCTGCCGCGGCGACAGGTGCGCGCGCGAAGCTGCCTCTTCCACGGCCATCACGACCATCGGCACCGGCGCCTCGTCGAGCAGGTGAGTCAAGTGTGGTGCGAACGGCGGCGGTACGTCGCCACTCGCAAGGGCTTGGCCCAGCGCCTCGGGAGCCAGTTCCTGGGAATAACTGACGCTGGCGTTCTTCGCCGCCATCCACAAGCCCCGCTTCTTGCGCCGCGCGAATGTGTCGGGAACCGGCGTGTCCAACCCCAGCACGGCCATCACCTGCCCCACGCGGTTGACGCCCAGGTCGCTCAGGCTGCCGTTCTCCAGGTCGACCAGTGTCTGGCGCGACAAGCCGCTCAGCTGCGCCAGTTGCGCCTGGGACAGGCCCAATTCGGTACGCCGGACGCGTACGGCATGGCCGATGTCGATCAGGTTCATAGCCGCTCACCGACCCAGAAGTGTCTTAAATATTGGACATTCTAGTCGCGGCACATGCGTTGGGCAAGCCAAGCGGCATGTGTGATCGCCCCGCTCGCTGTGGGCACCGCAAACCGGCGACCAGATCGATCTATCGGAGCACTAACCTTTGGTCGTTGGAGTCAGAGCGCCGCGCGGCTTCGACCGCTCGAGAGGCCGACGCTCCGGAACGCGGGCCGTCTTATGCTCTGCCGTATAGCCCCAGCCCGGGAGGGCTTGCGCGACGACGGAGATCTGCTCCGGCGCGAGTTCCAGCAGCATCGTGCCAGCCAGGGACTTCACCACGATGGCGCCGTGCGAACGCGCCGCCTTCCTCGCTGCCGACAAAACCTTGGCGTCGTGGGCTGCGCTGCTGAAGAACACGTAGCGGCTCATGAGGGGATTGTCCATGGCTTTGAAGCGGATCGGCATTCCTGACAAGCCTCGCCCGATGGCCTTGGGCTGTTCCTGCAGCCCAGCCGCGCACCAAGCGTCCAGGCTGTGTCAGGCAACATGAAAGACTGCCCCCTGGCGCCACTCTGGTGTCTTTGCAGAGTGCCCTGCGACCAGCCCGCTCGTCTTGGCCTCGATCAAGCACGGGCTCCGATGGCATCACGCGCAGCCAGGCAGCCTCCCCACTTGCCATGGTAGACTAACGAAAACTCCCGACGAGAATTTACGGTAATGACTGCCGAAACCGCTGCCGCCACCCTGCTGCACAAGCCGGCCCAGGAACGCATTCGCCGCAACGATCTCAGCGACGAGGACTACGTTCACGCGGCCCTCGAATCCTTTCTTGGGCGGGCCGTCAGCCCCGGGCAGTTTCGCCAGCAATCCACCCTCGACCCGGCACGCGCGCTGAGCGCCGGCGAGCGGGAGGTTCTCGCTGCCGTCGGCATGATGCCGGACGACCGGACCGAAGCCGATGCCGAAGCCGCGCGGCAAGAGTCGCTCAACGTGTTCTTCCACGTCTTCCAGTCGGCGCTGCCGACGGCCGAGGCCGCCAGGCAATTGGGCAAGGATCCATCGCGCATTCGCCAGCGGGTCCGCGAAGGCTCGCTGCTGGCCCTGGTGGCCGGCGGCGAGATGCGGCTGCCGGCACTGCAGTTCCACAAGGACGCTGAGATCCCCGGTCCTGGGCCAGGTGCTGCGCGCACTGCCCAAAGGGATCGATACCCTCGAAGTGCTGTCGTGGCTGACCACGCCGACACCCGACCTGCCCGATGCACGAGGCGAGCCTTCGTCGCCACGCGAGTACCTGCTGCGCAGCGGCAACGCCGCGCCGGTGATCACGATCGCGGAAGGTCTCGCGCGTGGCCAAGCTGGGTAAGCCGCCGGCCGTCGAAGTCCTGCGGGCACTGGACCCGCCCCGCACCACGATTCTTGCCGGACGAGACAGGCTTGCCCGCATCTACTACGCGAGCGGACCGCATCCGGTCGCGTGGAACGAATTCCGGGCCTGGGGACCAGCCACCAACGCGCGTTTCGACCACCACCTGCCCGACGGCGCGGGAAAGCCGCATGCACAGTCGCGCAAGGTTCTCTACTGCGCGAAGCAGGGCATCACCTGCATCGCCGAGGTCTTCCAGGCGACGCGCGTGGTCAACCGGATCGACAACGATCCCTACCTCTGCGTCTTCTCGCCCAGACGCAACCTCACGCTGCTCGATCTAACCGGACGATTCGCAACGCGGATGGGCGCGTCGCTCGCCATCCACTCGGGGCCGCGAAACCGGGCGCGCGAGTGGGCACGCACGCTGTACGAGGCATTCGACTACGACGGGCTGCTGTACTTGTCGTCGATGGATCCCGGTGCTGCTGCCATCGCGCTCAACGAGCGCGCCGAGGATGCGATGCCCGAGGCACCGTTGTCGAATCGTCCTCTGGGTGATCCTCTGCTCACGGACGTGATCGATGCGCACACGCACCGCTTGGGCTACCTGAAGCGATAGCTGTGCTGGAGGCCTCGCCTCCTCGGCTAACGCCGGGGTGTCATGACGGCGACAGTTTGAGCATGGCTCTCTCCCGCAGGCACATGACAACAGACACTGGAACGAATTGGCGAAGACTGGTGACGACAGTCCCGCAACAAGATCCAAAGGTCAGCGCCGGGGCGGAGCTGTCCTTGCCTGCCAGTGCCGATGGACGGCGGATAGAGCGTCGGGCCAATGAAGGCGCTCCTGCTCGAGGCGCACGTTCTCACCCCATCGATTCGCTTGCAGGTCTGAGAGGAGCTTCGCTTCCTCGGCCGTGAGATGGGCAGCCGGCCGCGACTCCTGCGTCTTCTCGTGCGTCCACAGTTCTCGGTGTGCATGCAGCACTTCTTCGGACATGAGCACCGACTGCAGTCCAGGAAACACTTCCCTCGCGCGCGCGAGGATGTGGAGGCCCCACGTGTCGATGTCGCCCCAGTAGGCGACGTCGGCATCATGCGCCCATGCAACCCCCCGGAGCGCGTACACGTTGTTGCCGAGGCGCATCGCAACGGCTGTGTCCTTAATGTCGGGCAGGGCGAGTCCGGTGGCGAGGTTCTCGACGATCAGAAGACGTTTGGGCGGTTCGCGAAACAGGCTGGACCATTGCGGGACGGGGATCTGTAGGTCTTCGGCCTTGCCTACCTGCGCTCGCAACACTGGATCGAGCAGTCGCATGCGAATGGTCTGAGGCGCAGACCTCAGATTCAGAAGCTCTGCCAGGTCGCCGACGCGACCGAGCACCACGCGTAACAGCGGTACGAGCACACCGACGCGCTCTTCGACCCACTTTGTATGAATACCGACGAGAGGCAGTTGCCGCAGATAGAGACCACCCGCACTGCCCTGCCGGCTCCACTGCAGCAGTGTCAGCAATCGGTCGAAGTCGACGGTCGACCAGGTCGCGGTCGCGATCGCGGCACGCACGCACTCGACTTGACCAGCCATCGAGGGCAACAGCTCCAGGAGGCGGTGCCAACGTTCGTTGAGCTGCTTCCAGCGCGCATGGACGCCGGCGCACTCGGCAACCGTCTCGGCACTACCAAAGGCAACCTTGTCGGGCAGGGTGACGTTGCCGAGGACGCGCCAGTTAACCGTGCGCCACGAGACGCTGACTTGCCCCACCCGCGCCCGGCAGTCGGACTCAAAGGCGGACCATGCTGCAATCCACTGCCGAAGAGACGCCGGCGCTTGTGCTGCGTTCGCCGCAGATGGTGCGCGCAAGTCGACCGACAAGGGCCATGCGTCGGACGACGGATCGAGTAGCCACTGGGCTTCGTGCCGTTCATACTGGGATCGGCAGGCGCCGACAATGTCGGCCGGGTGGAGTGCGTTGCCAAGTTCAGACTTGGGCATCACTGTTGTCGGCCTTCGGCGCGCTCGAGGCCGACCAGGCGCCGGGTGGTCATGTCGTATTCGATCGCCAGTGCCGCAGAGTCGGACTTCGTCTTGTTCGAAAAGACGTGCGCGCCGCCGATGAAGGGTTCCAGCGTTCGGACGGCCTTCATGGGCGTGGCCATGATCATCTGGAAGCCGAAGTTGTTGAAGATGTTGAGCGTCATGGCCGTGAACTCGCTGTCGGCCTTGTCGAAGGCCTCGTCCATGAACACGGTACAGAACTGCGGCAGCGGGTGTGAAGTACCGGCAAGCTGGTAACGCAGAGCCGCGGCCAGGCAGGTGGCAGCGAGCTTCTGGCGCTGGCCCCCGGACTTGCCAGCACCAGACTGGTAGATGTCGACCACCTGCCCATCCCTGTTGAACTCCTTCGCCACGAATTCGACGTGCTGTCGCACGTCGAGCACCAGCGAGCGCCACCGCTCGTCCTCGGACTTGGTGCTGTTGAGCCGTTGCACGAGTGCGTTGAGCGCCTGGAACTGCGTCTCGCGCTCTTCACGGGTGGCGTCAGGCTTCAAGTTGCGTTCGAGGCAGCTTCGCAGATCGTTCTGGAAGGCCTGGACGTCGGGAAGCGTGCGGGGCCGATCCTGGATACGCAGATAGGTTCCCTCGTTGAAGTTCGACTCGCTGAGGGCGTTGTTCACGATGTCCATGCGCCCGCGGATCTCATCCTTCTCTTTGATGAGCTGCTGACGCAGCTTGGCCAGGTGGCGGTCGCTTTGCTCGTTGAGCAGTGCGAAGAACCTGTCCTCGAAACGCGGAAGGTCATCGGCCTCGATCTTGTCGAGCAGCCGCTCGTAGTCAGGCCAGTCGGCAAGCGTGGTGCCTATATCGGCTGCAGCGATCTTGTGGTTGTTCTTGAAGGTGCGCAGGACTTCCTCCAGGCGGCTCAGCGCCTTGTTCTTCTCGACTTCGGTCACGCTCTTGCGTTGGGTCAGTTCGGCGCGGGCGTCGGCACGCCTGGTGTCGAGGTTTTCCAGGGTGAGCTGGCCGCCGGCGGATCTGAAGAGCGCGCCGAGGGTGTCGTGGTCATTCGGTGGGACACGCAGTGGCTCCGGCGTTTTGTCCCGCTCACGCGTCAAAGCTGCCTGTTGCTCCGTACGCTCGTCGTACTTGGTCTTTGCCCCGGCGGCTTCCTCTTGCCGTTTCACCAGCTTCTGACGTTGCTCTTCGATGTCCTGGTCGAGTTTCTTGAGTTCTGGGTGCGACTCGCGTGCTTGGGCAATGGAACGCTGCAGCCGTTCGGCCTCGGTCGCCGGCGTGCGCTCGTCGAAGTCAGCCCATTGGGCTTGCGACAGCTCGGCAGCAGCGTTGAGCTTGCCGAGCTCGCGCGCTCTCTTGTCTCTCAGGCCCTTCAAGAGAAGCTCGGTGTCTTCCTTCTCCGTGGACAAGCGGGTGATCTCGCCAAGGAGGTCGAGCTTCTTCTGCTCGTTGGAGAACCCCATGCACCAGTCCTTGCGGCCAGTGGGATCGTTGCTGGGCCTGCGATCGTTCTTCTCGTGGCGGACATGACCGCGCTTGATCTGCCCGTTGAGGGTCAGTGCGCGCGCGCTCCGGCGGAACTCTTCTGTCGACTCGGCGCAGATGCAGTCACCATACTGTTGACTGAGTTCCTCCCCAAGCCACGCACCGTAGTCGCCGACAGCGAGGTTGAGCTTGGACCCCGGCGATCGAAGGTGTGGCTGCGACAGCCGATCGTGTGCTCGCATGCGCAGGTAGAGGACATGCTGCCCGGTGTTGCGCGCCTCCAACCAGTCGACGACGGCACGATAGTGGGCCTCCGGAACAAGGAAAGATTTCGTGAGCGGCGCCAGGAGCCGCTCCAGGGCGCCTTGCCACTTCGCCTCCTCGTTTCGGACCTCGAGAAGCTCGCCGCCAAACGGAAACATGGTCGTGTCCAGGTGCAGGTCTCGCGCGAGTTGGTCGCGAATATCGACCAGTTCCGTGGGCAGGTTGGAGCGGCGCAGTTCGAGCGACGTAACCTCTTTGAGCAGCGGGGCCAGTTCCTGCTCGATCTCGACAAGGCGGGTGCGCAGCTGGGCTTCCCTGGCTTCATCCTGCGCTGCAGGGCCGCGCTCGGAGATTTGCTGTGCCTCGCTCACACGCTGGCCGAAGGCCCGGGCATCCGTCGGCTCGGTCCATCCGAGCGTTCGCAGCCAGCCCTGGATTCTCTTCTTGCTGCGTCCAACGGTGCTGATTTGTTCTTGCCGCGACTTCAGCTCCCGTTCGAGGTCGGCGACATCGCCGTCGTCCATGCCGCGTCGCCTGTCCTTGAGCCGATCGAGCGCGTCCTCCTCTGACTGGGCTTCCTTGGCAAGACGATCTCGGTCCTGGCGCAATCCTCCCACCTGCCGATCGAGTTCGTCGATACGTTCGCCGCGCAGGACGAAGCGAAGGTAGTCGCGCTGGTGCTCCAGCTGCGCGAGCAATGCGTCGACGCGGATGGCTTTTTCGTGCTCGGCGGCGTAGATCCGGTGTTGGATGCGCCCCTGGTCCAGGAGGTCGCGCTTGAGCCTCGCCTCCACAACCTCCGCATGTGCCGCGGCCAGCGTTCCGAAGTCGTCGCACAGTGTCTTGGCGAACTGGAAGGTCGCGGGCTCGTCGAGCATGTTCTCGCGCATGAACGCGTTGAGGTCGCCCAGATTCTTCGACGACTGGGTGCGGTGGAGCAGCCGCAGCGCCAAGTCCTGGTCGATGCCGAGGCGAGCCTTGAACCGTTCGCGGAACGGGGCATGGTTGGGGAATGGCTTGATGTCCGGGAGGTGCTTTTCGAAGAGACGCAGGTTGTAGTCAGCCTGCATGAAGAAGTTGAGCTCCTTCAGGCTGAAGGCGCACTCTGCGGCGAAGAAGCAATGGCGAACGTCCTTTGCGACGGTGGATGCGCCCTTGATCCACCAAAGGCCGACGAGTGTCAGCTGCTGGCCCTGTCCGTTGGCGTAGACCTCGGCGACAGCGCTTAGTGTGGTATCCGGGCGCAGGAAGCGCGTGGCAATGAGCCCCTCGTCGGATTCCTGGGCGGCCCAGGCGCCTCGGATGTATGTGACGAGCGTGCGATCCCGTGCGACCTTGTCGTTGCCACGGGCCGCGGCGTTGAACTCCGAATGCGGTGGCGCCATGAGTGCGGTGTGCGCATCCAGGATGGAGGACTTGCCGGCGCCGGATGGGCCGACGAGCAGGTGGCCGACCTCGGCGATGTCGAAGACATGCAGTTTGCTGAAGGTGCCCCAGTTGAGCACTTGGATTTGCTTGAGCCTGAACTGCTGAAGCTGTGCCTCCTCCAGATCGCGCTCGTTCCACTGCGGTCGCGGCCCATCGGTGCGTGGCCGCGGCGAGGCTGAAGCTGTCGTGGGTGCGGCGGCGATCTCGTCGAACAGCGCTTGCTGGTCGTCCACTCATTCCTCCTCGTCGTTCACGACGCCTTGCGGGTCTGGCGGCATATCGTTGCCGCCGCCCGGCACCAACAGCTGGATGCCGGCCTCCTCGGCGATGCGCTGATAGGTATGTCGCAGTTCGGCGATCTGCTCGTGGGAGAACACGAGCTTGAGAACGGGCGACACCTCGAAGCGGTCGTCGCTGTTACGGATTTGGCGTAGGAGGTTGTACTTCTTGGCCTTCTCGATGGCACCGTCCACCTGCCTTCCGAAACGGGCTTTGTCGACGTTGTCGCTCGCCTCGTAGGCTTTGAGGTGCTCGACCAGTTCGGGGCGTGCCAGCGTGGCACGCTCGCCGGCGGCATCGGCGAGGGTGAGGCGCGTGCGCAAGTAGACGATGAGCGCGCTTTCCAGGAAGGTGAGCCGGACGACCCGCAGCAGTTGCGGCACTTCCAGGCCCGGCGCGTTGACCTCGCGAGCGAAGGCGACCTTCTGGTCGTGGTCGATCACGAGTTCGTGAAACGAGCTGTGCAACAGTTGCCGCAGCCGTTGCTCGTGGGCGAGCAGCACAGGCCATAGCTTGCTGTGGCGCTCATCGATCGAGGGACCGCGCAGCAGCAGTGCGTAAGCGCGTCGCACATCGTAGGGCAATGTCGACGTGTCGCCTTCGAAGAGCGGCTTCTCGACGCCGCTGTCTACGGGCCAATGAACCCCTTCATCGCCTGGGTTGGACTCGAAACCCTCAGCGTCGTCTTCTTGTATGTCGTCGGTGTTCAGAGGCGACTCGACAGGGCGAGGCTCGCCCTCAGTGGCAACAGCACGGCGGAAGACGGCTTGGCGGCGTCTGCTAATGGATGTCATCGAGGCAATCCCGGGTAAAGAGAGCCTGGGCGATGCGGGCATGTCGCTGCACGCCATCGCGGCCCTGCCAGGCCACGTGCTCGACCGGCAGGTAGCCGCGTTCGCGGTCTTGCAGCACGATGCCGTGCTTCTGTGCGAGTGCCATGTAGCCGACGATGGACGCGAGGCCTTGCGTCAATTCGAACATGCGCGACAGCTCGCCGACGGTGATCTGCGCATGTTCGTTCAAAGCCTGTCGGATGTTGGCCTTGAGCAAGGGCATGTCGATGTCGGCATCGTCGATCATTTCGCGCATCGCATCGAGGTCGACATCTGGTGCGTCTGCATCGTCGACCGATGTCTCGGTAGGGCGCTCCAGCGGGTCGTAGAGTGCGAGCTGGGATACCGAGCGCAGACTCGTGGTCGACAGCGTGAGCGTGAAGTCGATCGTGCGACCGCTCGTCATCATGTCCTTGAGTTGCATTGCCGCGCGTGCGGTGCTTTGGAGCAGGCGCTGGATCTGCCGCTGCTCACGGAACTCGCGACTCTCGACGAACGTCTTCAGGCTACGGCCCAGTCCGGTCATGACTTCCTGGACGGCGCCGCCTTCATGCATCAGGATGTCGGTCACACGGAAGAGCCGACGGCGCTCCTGGAGCGGAAGCATCTGGATGAACGGGCGCGATTCGAGGGCTTCGAGCGCGTCACGCAAGCCTTCGAACTGTGCCGGGTCGGTCAGCAGGCGCCAGAACGCCTGGAAGGACTTGCCCTCCTCGCTTTCGGCGATGGCGTCGCTGCCGGAGAACACGCGTTCCAGCACGTCGCTGCGCGGCCCTTCGTGTTCAACGAGCTGGCGCCGCAGATCGCGGCTGAGCCGTTCGAATGCCTCGCGTACCTGGCGGAAGTCGGCTGCGATGGCCTCGGTCATCGTCACGATGTGCCGGCCGCGCTCGATGGCTCGACTGGTGTCCAACGGCGTGACCCCGTGGGCTATGACGTTCTCGATCTCCCTGGTGATTCGGGCTGCTTCTTCGTGCAGGGTCTTCAGCCGCGAGGCTGGGTCGGGGTCGGTGTCGGTGGCGAGGCGGTGGACCGAGTCCAGGACGACGGCGAGGCCGCTCTCGGTTGCCGCTTGCCTGGGCTCGAGCTGCCTGAGCAGCAACAGCATGGCGGGCACAATCTCCGCAGCCAGTTCGTAGACCTCCTCCGTGGCCCCCTCAGGGAAAGACCGCGCCAGCCATTTCGCCTGCACCCACTCCGCCACGAGCATCTGCTCGGTCTTCTCGATGGCCTCGCCGCGCGCGCGCAGCTGCGCCAGCTCGGCAGACAGCTTCTCCATTAGAGCCGCCGTGCCAACCTTGGTCGAGGTCTCGGGGAACAACGCCTGCAGCAGTGCGATGACGAGGTGCGCTTGATGCGCAGCCAGGAGCTTCCACATCGGACCATCGCGCAGTTCGCCCAACCGTATCAGCGCGACGGAGCTTTTCATCGTGGTGTCGGGGCCTGAGCGTGGTTGGTTGCGGATGGATCCTTGTGCGAACGATCGCACGTCGGTGGCTCAGGACGCGAGCCTCGTCTGGTCTCGTGTCCAATGGAGAATGTATCCGCAGGCCCCACGCAGCCGGCCGTCTCCGTGCCTGCCACTTTGCACGGCCCCCTGTCTTGGTGGCTTGCGTGGACCGCGGGGGTCGCCTTGGACCTCGACGGCTTCGTTGGCGCGGGCGGTCTCGGCGTCTCGCTCGCCGGTGAACTGCTAGATCTCCTTGGCTTGGTCGTCGACGGTGTGCGGACACTCCTCCTTAACGGCCGCCTATACCCGCCGCCCTGCTGTAGCGGCGCTGCTGGCTTGCCCGCCGGTGCGTTCGGGGCGGTCGACCGGCAGCGCTGGCAGCGCTCATGCCAGGCCGCCAGGCGCAGTTGGCGACGAGTTCCTCGACCGTAAACCGGTCTTTGTCTGCCAAGTAGCCGCAAGCAGCCTGAAGTGATCGCCTGGAGAACGGAGCGAATCTGGTGGCCCGGAAATGGCGGGGACTGCAAATGGTGGTGAACAGAAGGAAGCTGCCATTCACCGCGTCAAGCCCGCACGCGGTCTGGCACCTACATTGACTTCAGGCAAGCATGCCGCTATCCATTATTGATCCGGCATCAATGATCTTGCATCAAGCCGCATAGCGAACCGGCTCATGCTCGAAGTAACTCATGATCCGTTGTGGCTGCCGCTGTACGCTGCGCAGGTGCCGCTCCGTGGCCTTGACCAGTTGCAGCTTCGTGCGCGCCGGCGCGAGCTTGGTCACCGCCTGCTTCAGGTCGGCGTTGGCCATCTCGTCTGGGTTCAACTCCGGGCTGTAGCTGGGCAGGTAGAAGACTTCAATCTCCCGCTTGTGCTCGGCCAGCCGGGCCTTGACCGGCTTGCTGTGGTGCACCCGCAGGTTGTCGAGGATCAGATACACCTTGCGCCCGGCGTCCCTGATCAATCGCTTGAGGAAGTCGATGAGGATGTCCGCGTTGAGCGCACCCTGGAAGATCTTCCAGCGCATCGTGCCCTTGTTGGTCACGGTGGAGATCACCGACAGACCGTGGCGCTTGTTGTCGACCCTCGATCCCGATGGGAGGTGACGATGAACGAACTGATCGCGCTGCGGCTGTACCCTCCCCGGCGGCGCCCGCGCCACAATCTGCACCCGCGGCCGGCGCCCTCGGTGCGCATGCGGCCAGCTCGCCAGCATCCAGTGCGACGCTCCGAGCCAGCGCCGCAGCGGCACGTGCGACCGGCACCTGTGCGCCGCCTGCGCAACTGAGGTCGGGCCGGATCGGCACCTGTGCCCAGGGCATGCTGCGGCTCGCGCGCCGGCGGCGCCAGTGCAGGCGGGGCTGTTCTGATGGCCAAGAAGCACCCGGAGGCTTGGGTTGTGAACGTGTACATGGGCCGCATCCGTCGCGGGAAGATCGGCAAGTGGGCCGAGCTCCACCAGCGCGCAAGCGGCGGCAAGCACTACTTCGAGACTTGGGGGGAGGCGCATCAGCACCTGCTGCAGCACGCGATGCTGCGGCTGAAGAAGGCGAAGCGTGAGCTGCCTAACGCCTCGCGTGCGGTGCGGCGAGTGCTGAGCCTGAAGAAGCCCGACCGATCGAGCGGAGCGAACTGATGGCTGCCACGCCGACCCTCGCCGAACGCCTGCGCGCCTGCGCCGAAGACCCGATGTGGGCAGATCACGCCGAAGTGCCGAAGCGCTGGTGCGCAGAGGCTGCAGACGCCGTCGAAAGGCTGGATTGGGCAACGAACCTGCTCACGCGCGCGACGACGCTGCTCCGACAGTGGGAGACCAAGTACGGCGACCAACAGCCGCCCTGGCTGCCGCCAGCCGAGTGCGTCGAGCTGGCCGAGGACGTGGACAAGTTCCTGCGACCTTCCAACGTTTTGGGGGAGATAGTCTGATGGCTGGCGCGCTGCTCGACGACGAAGACCTGCAGCGGTTGACGGGCACGAAGCAGCCCAAGCGCCAGTGCGCGTGGCTGGACAAGCACAGCTGGGTCTACCTGCCGCCGGAGCGCCGCGGCGACCGGCCGAAGGTGGCGCGCGCGTACCATGACGCGCGCCTGTCCGGCCAGACGCCAAGCCAGCCAGCCGGCGAGCGGCGGCGCGTCGGCCCGCGGGTGAACTGGATGCTCAACGCCGCCTCATATCCGCCGCCGCAACCGACCTGATGGGCTTCCCTTCCGGGTGTACGAGCGCGTCGGCGCGCGCCTGTACTCAATCGGCTACAAGGCCGCTGACGGCACATGGGCGTTCAAGCTGCACTGCTCCGTGGGTGACATCGAGCAGCGCGCCAAGCTGCGCCGCGAGGCCCTGCGCAAGGCCGCCGACATTCGCGATGGCGCCCCGCCGGCCGACGGCACATTCGCCGCTCTGACCAAGGCGTGGCTGCACTGGCAGAAGGAGTTGCCGGACGGCACCGCCGACAAGCGTGCAGCATCGACCCTCGCGGAGAACGAGCGCGAAATCGCCGCGCTCAACAACTCCTTCGGCCCGATGTTGGTCGGCGAGATCGAGAAAGGCGACGCCTACAAGCACCTGGACGCTTGCCTGATCGCCAAGGACAAGCACGGCAACCCGCGTCCGCGCCCCGAGAAGGGCAACAAGGAGATCGCCCTGGCGCGCAGGATCCTCGAATGGGGCGTGCGCAGGCGCTGGATCGACAGCAACCCGTTCGATGGCGTCGAGAAGCTCAAGACCGCACGTGAGGCGCGCTTGGTGAGCGACCAGGAGATGGCCCTGGCCGTCGAAGTTGGGCGCGCCATGGGCGGCCCTCAGCACATCGTCGCGCTGGCGCTCAAGACGGCATGGCTGTGCCTGCGCCGATCGGTCGAGGTGCGCGCACTCACGCGCGACCAGATCACCACCCGCGGCATTGAGTGGCGCGCGGCCAAGCGCCAGCGCGGCCAGGTCGCGATCACGAGGCTGATCAAGTGGTCGCCCGAACTGCGTGCGACCATGAAGGAGGCGCTGGCGATCTAGCGCGGCAAGCTTGCCGGCACGTGGTACGTCTTCGGCAACCTGCGTGGCCAGCGCTACACTAAGGGGGTTGGAAAGCGACGTTAGCCAAGCTGATGGCGCAGTGCGCGGCAACCGCCGCGGAACGCAAGCTGGCGTTCCAGCCGTTCAGCCTGCAGGACTGCCGGCCCAAGGGCGTCAGCGACAAGATCGGCCGCGGCGACACCGACACGCTGGACGCGACGATGCACACGAGCGAGCGCATGATTCGGCAGGTATACGACCGTCGTCGAACTCGGGTTGCGAAGCCCGCGAAGTAGCCTGAATACCGGCACTCATATTCCAAAAACCCTGATCTTTGGAATATGGAAAAAGGAAACGGGCTAGCTTTTGTGAGCTAACCCGTTGATTTTATTGGCGGAGCGGACGGGGCTCGAACCCGCGACCCCCGGCGTGACAGGCCGGTATTCTAACCAACTGAACTACCGCTCCGCGCGGTGGCGGCGTTTCCGGTCTTGCGACCGCAAGTGCTGCCCGAACTTGCGCCAGCGCTGCCGCTGGCGACCCCTAGGGGATTCGAACCCCTGTTACAACCGTGAAAGGGTCGTGTCCTAGGCCTCTAGACGAAGGGGTCATGACCGTTCCCGCACGAACAGCGCTTGTCTGGTGGAGGTAAGCGGGATCGAACCGCTGACCTCTTGCATGCCATGCAAGCGCTCTCCCAGCTGAGCTATACCCCCGGCGCTGTTCAAGCGAGTCCGTGACTATAGCCTACTTCTCAGACCCCGCGCAATCTGCGCAGCACCGTCTCGCGCGGGAACAAGGCCAGCACCGCGTCGACCGACGGCGTCTGCACGCGGCCGCAGACCAGCACGCGAAGCGCTGGCGCCAGCTGCGGCATCTTCAGCCGGTGCTGCGCCAGCACGGCCTTGATCGCGGCGGCGATCGCGGCCTTGTCCCAGTCGATCTCGGCCAGGCGGCCGCGCAGGTCCTGCAGCGCCGGGCGCACGGCTTCGGTGACGTGGACGGCGAGGTCTTCTTCGCGCGGCCGCGCCTCGACGAAGGGCATCTGGATCCAGTCGGCCAGTTCGACCACCGTGCTGCAGCGGTCCTTGTACAAGGCGCAGGCAGGCAGCAATGATTCGGCGTGCCCGACCGCCACGCCGCGCCGCGCCAGCTGCTCGGCGGCCAGCGCGGCCAGGCGTGCATCATCGGCCTGCTTGAGGTATTGCGCGTTGACCCAGGCGAGCTTGGCCGGGTCCCATTGCGCGGGGCTCTTCGCGAGGTGGCTGCCGTCGAACCATTGCACCATCTGCTCGCGGCTGAACAGCTCGTCGTCGCCGTGGCTCCAGCCCAGCCGCGCCAGGTAGTTGAGCATCGCCTCGGGCAGATAACCCGCATCCTGGTAGGCCGTGACGCTGACCGCGCCGCGGCGCTTGGACAGCTTGAGCCCGTCGTCGCCCAGGATGATGGGGCAGTGCCCGTACTGCGGCAGCGCCGCGCCCGGCCCGGCGATCGCGCGGAAGAGGTTGATCTGCCACGGCGTGTTGTTGATGTGCTCGTCGCCGCGGAAGACGTGGCTGATCTTCATGTCCCAGTCGTCGACCACCACCGCGAAGTTGTAGGTCGGCACCCCCAGCGTGCCGTCAGGCGCGCCCTCCGGAGGCGGACGCAGGATGATCAGGTCGTCGATCTCCTCGTTGCTGATGCTGATCGGGCCCTTGACGAGGTCGTCCCAGCTAACGGCTCCGGTTAGCGGATTCGCGAAGCGGACCACCGGCTTGACGCCTTCGGGCACCGGCGGCAGCGCCTTGCCCGGCGCCGGGCGCCAGCGGCCGTCGTAGCGCGTCTTCTCGCCGCGCGCGCGCTGGGCCTCGCGCATCGCGTCCAGCTCTTCCGGCGTGCAATAGCAGCGGTAGGCGTGGCCGGCGGCGATCAGTTGCTCGGCCACCGCGTGATAACGCTCTAACCGCTGCATCTGGTAGACCGGGCCTTCGTCGTAGTCCAGGCCCAGCCAGTGCATCGCGTCGAGGATCTGCTGCACCGATTCGTCGGTCGAGCGCGCGACGTCGGTGTCTTCGATGCGCAGCACGAACTGCCCGCCGTGGCGACGCGCGTAGGCCCACGAATACAGCGCGGTGCGCGCCGTGCCCAGGTGCAGGAAGCCGGTGGGCGACGGCGCGATGCGGGTGCGGACGGTGCTCATCCGGCGATCTTGTCGAGGCCGCGCGCGAGGTCGGCCTTCAGGTCGTCCAGGTTCTCCAGCCCGACGCCGAGCCGGATCATCCCCTGCACGATGCCCGCGGCCTGCCGCTGCGCCTCGGTCAAGCGCCCGTGCGAGGTGCTGGCCGGGTGCGTGATGATAGTGCGCACGTCGCCGAAGTTGGCGGCGATGCTGCAGATGCGCGTCGCGTCGATGACGCCGAAGGCCTGCTCGCGGCCGCCGCGCACGTTGAAGGCCAGCACCGCGCCGCCGCAGCCCGACTGCTGCTTCATCGCCAGCTCGTGCTGCGGATGCGACGGCAGCCCGGGGTAGTAGACGCGCTCGACCGCGGGGTGCGCCTCCAGCCAGCGCGCCAGCTCCAGCGTGGCGGCGCTTTGCGCCTGCATGCGCACCGACAAGGTCTCGATGCCCTTGGCGACGATCCAGGCGTTGAACGGCGACAGGCTCATGCCGGCACTGCGCATGATGGGCACGAACTTGCCGTCCACCATCTCCTGCGACGCGCACAGCGCGCCGGCGTTGACGCGGCCCTGGCCGTCGAGGAACTTGGTGCCCGAGTGCATCACGATGTCGGCGCCGAACTTCACCGGCTGCTGCAGCGCCGGCGAGCACATGGCGTTGTCCACCACCAGCAGCGCGCCGGCCTCGTGCGCCACGTCGGCCAGCGCGCGGATGTCGCAGACCTCGGTCAACGGGTTGGTCGGCGTCTCGGCGAACAGCAGCCTGGTGTTGGGCTTGACCGCGGCCTTCCATTGCGCCACATCGGTCTGGCTGACGAAGGTGGATTCGACGCCGAACTTGCCGAACTCGGCCTGCAGCAGCTTGATCGTCGAGCCGAACACGCTTTGCGAGCAGATCACGTGGTCGCCGGCCTTCAGCAGCGCCATGAACAGCAGCAGGATCGCGCCCATGCCGCTGCCGGTGCCGATGCACGCCGGCATGCCTTCCAGCGCGGCCAGCCGCCGCTCCAGGATGGTGACGTTGGGGTTGGAGAAGCGGCTATAGACGAAGGCGTCCTCCTCGTTGGCGAAGCGGCGCGCGGCCGTCTCGGCATCGGGGTGGACGAAGCAGCTCGTCAGATACACCGCCTCGGAGTTCTCGCCCCACGGCGAGGCGGGCAGGCCGTCGCGGACGGCCAGGGTTTCCAGCCGCGCATCGGCCGGCAGATTCGGTCTTGGAATGCTCATCAACGGTCCTGGGCGCCTTGCAGCGCAAGCCGCGACCCGGCGGGGTCGTCTTCGTCCTCGGGCTGCTGGCGGCGCTGCGCCTCCAGCGTGTCGAAATCCTCGCGCGTGATGTCGCCGGTGATGTAGCGGCCGTCGAAGCAGCTCGCCTCGAAGCCGTCGAGCTTCGGGTTCAGCGCCTTCACGACGCGCTTCATCGCGTCCACGTCCTGGTAGATCAGCGCGTCGGCGCCGATGTACCGGCGGATCTCCTCGACCGTGCGGTTATGCGCAATGAGTTCCTCGCGCGTCGGCATGTCGATGCCGTAGACGTTGGGGTGGCGCACCGGCGGCGCGGCGCTGGCCATGTAGACCTTCTTGGCACCCGCCTCGCGCGCCATCTGCACGATCTCCTTGCTGGTCGTGCCGCGCACGATGGAGTCGTCCACCAGCAGCACGTTGCGGCCGCGGAACTCGACGCCGATCGCATTGAGCTTCTGCCGCACGCTCTTCTTGCGCACCGCCTGCCCCGGCATGATGAAGGTGCGGCCGACGTAGCGGTTCTTGACGAAGCCTTCGCGGTAGGGGCGGCCGATCTTCTGCGCGAGCTGCATCGCGCTCGGGCGGCTGCTCTCGGGGATCGGGATCACGACGTCGATCTCGCTCGGTGGCATCGCGTTGATCACGCGCTGCGCGAGCGACTCGCCCAGGTTCAGCCGCGCCTGGTAGACCGAGACGCCGTCGATCACCGAATCGGGCCGCGCGAGGTAGACGTACTCGAACATGCAGGGGTTCAGCGCCGGGTGCTCGGCGCACTGCCGCGCGTGCACGCGGCCCTGCAGGTCGACGAAGATGGCCTCGCCCGGCGCCACGTCGCGCACTGCCTTGTGGCCGGTGCCTTCGATGGCCACGCTCTCGCTGGCCAGCATCACTTCACCCTCCCCTTCGCCCATGCACAGCGGGCGGATGCCGTACGGGTCGCGGAAGGCCAGCAGCCCGTGGCCGGCGATCAGCGCCACCACCGCGTAGGAGCCCTTGATGCGCCGGTGCACCGCGGCCACGGCCTTGAAGATCTCGTCGGGCGGCAGCGGCAGCTCGCGCGCGGCCAGCTCCAGCTCGTGCGCCAGCACGTTGATCAGCACCTCGGTGTCGCTCTCGGTGTTGATGTGGCGGCGGTCGATCGCGAACAACTCCTGCTTCAGCGCCTGCGCGTTGGTCAGGTTGCCGTTGTGCACCAGCACGATGCCGAACGGCGCGTTGACGTAGAAGGGCTGCGCCTCTTCCTCGCTGTAGGCGTTGCCGGCGGTCGGGTAGCGCACCTGGCCCAGGCCCACGGTGCCCGGCAGCGCGCGCATGTTGCGCGTGCGGAAGACGTCGCGCACCATGCCGCGCGCCTTGTGCATGAAGCACTTGGTGCCCTGCATCGTGACGATGCCGGCCGCGTCCTGCCCGCGGTGCTGCAGCAGCAGCAGCGCGTCGTAGATCAGCTGGTTGACGGGCGCCTTGGAGATCACGCCGACGATGCCGCACATGGTGTTCGTGTCCTTCGTATCCTCAGGTCGGAAGGTAGCGCGCCAGCTCGTCGGGCAGCAGCGGCTTCAGGCCCAGCATCGCGATGCCCAGCCAGCGCGCGCCTTCGGAAGCCTGCCACGGCGCCGACTGCGCCGCCGGCGTCAGCGCCACCACGGTGGCCACGGCCAGCAGCAGCACGCCGCCGCGCAGCAGGCCGAAGCCGGCGCCCAGCAGCCGGTCGGGCAGGCTCAGCGGCGTGGCCTGGATCAGCAGCCGCGCCAGCCGCGCCAGCAAGGTCCAGACGATCAGGATGCCGACGAAGCACAGCACGTAGGTGGCCGCCAGGTTGCCGGCCGAGCCCGGCGCACCCACGGGCACGTGCGGCGAGACCTCACGCGCCAGATACTGCGCGCCGAACCAGGCCACCAGCCAGCCCAGCAGCGACATCACCTCGAAGACGAAGCCGCGCACCAGGCCGATCACCACCGACACCAGCAGCACGGCCAGCAGGGCCCAGTCGATCCAGGGCAGTTCGGGCAGCATCACAGCGTCAGCACCGCGCCGGGCAGGCCGGCGCTCTTGAGCCGGGCGCTGGCGCGCTCGGCCTCGGCCTTGTCGGGGAAAGGTCCCACGCGCACCCGCGTGCGCGTGCCGGCCGCCGTGTCCACCGACTGGGTGTAGGTCTTGAGGCCCAGCTTCTCGACCTTGGCGCGCACCTCGCGCAGCGTGGCGGCGTCGGTGTAGGCGCCGACCTGGACGACGAAGCGGCCCGCGGCCCTGGCTTCCGACGCGGCGACGGTCACCGCGGCCGGCGCCGGCTTGTCGGCGCGGCCTTCCAGCAGCGCGCGGGCGCGCTCGCCGTCGGGCTTGGGCGGCTCGTGGGGCTTGGGCGGAGGCTCCGCCTTCACGGGTTCGGGCTTGGGCGCTTCGGCCTTGACGGGCTCCGGCTTGGGCTCCACCTTGGCCACGGCCGCCGCCGGCAGCTCCGCGGGCGGGGGCGGCACCGGCGCCGCATCGCCCGGCGCCGAGGCCACGGCCGCCGCCGGCTCCGGCGGCAGCTCGGTCACCGCCGGCGCGTGGCGCGGCACGGGGCCGGGCCTGGGCGCCGCCGCCGCACCGTCGCGCCTGGGCAGCTCGATCGGGATGTCGCCGGGCAGCGGCCGCGGCTGGGTCTCGAACAGCATCGGGAAGCCCACCACGCCGATGGCCAGCAGCACCACGGCGCCGATCAGCCGGCGGCGCGCGCGCACGCGGGCCTGGTGCACCGGGCCGTTGTCGTCGCCGGGCGCAGGGCTCACCGGCGCGGCCGCCTGGGGCTTGGAGTCTTTGCGACGCAGGAACGAGAGCAAGGCCATGAGGGTGGAGCCGCCGGGCCTGCCGAAGCGGCCGGTCAGCCGAGGTGCGGTGCCGAGCATCGCGGCAGGCCGTCCTTCAACACACCGCCGACGGTGAAGAAGGACCCGAAGACCACGATTCTATCGGCCGGGTCCGCCGCCGCGGCCGCCGCGCGCAAGGCCGCGGCCGGGTCGGGATGGCATTGCACCGACGCGCCTTGCAGCAGCGCCGCCAGCTCCTCGGGCGCGGCGGCGCGGGGCGTCGGCAGCGCACACAGGTGCCAGTGGTCGATCAGGCCGCGGATGCGCTCGATCATCGGCGCCAGCTGCTTGTCGCGCATCGCGCCGAACACCGCGTGCGTGCGCGGGTAGAAGCCCATCGCGTCGAGGTTGCGCGCCAGCACCGACACCGCCTGCACGTTGTGCGAGACGTCCAGCACCAGCGCCGGCTGGCCCGGCACGATCTGGAAGCGCCCGGGCAGTTCCACCGTCGCCAGCCCGACGCGCACCGCCTGCGCGGTGATGGGCAGCCGCTCGCGCAGCGCGCTGAAGGCCGCCAGCACGCCGGCGGCGTTGAGCAGCTGATTGGCACCGCGCAGCGCCGGATACGCCAGCCCGTTGAAGCGGCGGCCGCGGCCGGCCCAGCGCCACTGCTGGCGGTCGCCGTCGTGGTTGAAGTCGCGGCCCACCAGCCACAGGTCGGCGCCAATGCGCTGGCCGTAGTCGATCACGCTGCGCGGCGGCTGCGGGTCGGCAACGATGGCCGGCCGGCCGCTCCGCATCACGTGGGCTTTTTCCAGGCCGATGGTCTCGCGGTCGGGGCCCAGCGTCTCGATGTGGTCGAGGTCGATGCTGGTCAGGATCACGCAGTCGGCGTCGATCACGTTGACGGCATCGAGCCGGCCGCCCAGGCCCACTTCCAGCACCACCAGGTCCAGCGGCGTGTGTGCCAGCAGGTGCAGGATCACGAAGGTGGTGAACTCGAACCAAGTCAGCGCCAGGCCTTCGCGCGCCGCCTCCACGGCCTGGAAGTGCGGCAGCAGCGCGTCGCCGTCGACCATGCGGCCGTCGATACGGCAGCGCTCTTCGAAGCGCACCAGGTGCGGCTTGCTGTAGACGCCCACGCGGTAGCCGGCCTGGCGTGCGATGGCGTCCAGCATCGCGCAGGTAGAACCCTTGCCGTTGGTGCCGGCGACGACGATGACCGGGCAGTCGAACCTCAGACCCAGCCGGTCGCGCAGCGCGCGCAGGCCGTCCAGCGGCCGGTCCTTGACCTTGTGGTGCTGGTGCTCGCAGTGCGCGAGCCAGCCTTCCAATGTGGTCGGCAGCGTCATCGCGCGGCCCCAAAAACGAACCGGGCCCTCGCGGGCCCGGCGTTCAGGCCAAGCGGGGCGTCAGGCGACCGCATCGGCGCTTTGCCGCAGCAGCATGGCCAGCGCGCGGGCGATGGTGCTGCGCATCTGGCGGCGGTCGACGATCATGTCGAGCGCACCCTTCTGCAGCAGGAACTCGCTGCGCTGGAAGCCCTCGGGCAGCTTCTCGCGCACGGTGTTCTCGATCACGCGCGGCCCGGCAAAGCCCACCAGCGCCTTGGGCTCGGCGATCACGAGGTCGCCGACGAAGGCAAAGCTGGCCGAGACGCCGCCCATCGTCGGGTCGGTCAGCACGCTGACGTAGGGCAGCCGCGCCTTGGCCAGGTGCGTCAGCGCGGCGTTGGTCTTGGCCATCTGCAGCAGGCTGAGCAGGCCTTCCTGCATGCGCGCGCCGCCGGTGGCGGCAAAGCTGATGAAGGGCACCTTCTGCTCCACCGCGGTCTCGACGCCGCGCACGAAGCGCTCGCCCACCACCGAGCCCATGCTGCCGCCCATGAAGTCGAACTCGAAGCAGGCCGCGACCACCGGCACGCTCATCACCGCGCCACCGATCACGATCAGCGCGTCGGTCTCGCCGGTGGTCTCCAGCGCGGACTTCAGCTGGTCGGGGTACTTCTTGCTGCCGCGGAACTTGAGCGGGTCGGTGGGCAGCACCTCCTGTCCGATCTCGTAGCGGCCCTCGGGGTCGAGGAAGGCATCGAGCCGCGCCCGCGCGCCGATGCGGTGGTGGTGGTCGCACTTGGGGCAGACGTTGAGGTTCTGCTCCAGGTCGGTCTTGTACAGCACCGTCTCGCACGAGGGGCACTTGATCCACAGCCCCTCGGGCACCGTGCGGCGCTCGGTGGGATCGGTCTGCTGGATCTTGGGCGGCAGCAGCTTTTCGAGCCAACTCATGCGGAACTACTCCTTCGCCAGTTCGTCCAGGGCGGTGCGGATCTCGGCCATGAAGGCCCGCGCCGCGGCCGCGACATTCTCGCGCGGCTGCGGCTGCAGGATCTGCACCAGACGCGAACCGATCACCACCGCGTCGGCCACCCGCCCCACGGCCTGCGCGGTGGCCGCGTCGCGGATGCCGAAGCCCACGCCCACCGGCACCTGCACGTGCCGGCGGATGCGCGGCAGCATCTGCGCGACGGATGCGGTGTCCAGGTGGCCGGCGCCGGTCACGCCCTTCAGCGAGACATAGTACACGTAGCCCGTCGCGATGCGGCCGACCTGCTGCATGCGCTGCTCGGTCGAGGTGGGCGCCAGCAGGAAGATGGGATCGAGCCCGGCGGCCTTGAGCCGGTCGACGAAGGCCTCGCATTCCTCGGGCGGGTAGTCGACCACCAGCAGCCCGTCGACGCCGGCCTCGGCCGCCGCAGCGACGAAAGAGCCCTCGCCGTGCAGCCCGTCCCAGCGCTCGATCGGGTTGGCGTAGCCCATCAGCACGACCGGCGTCTGGTCGTCGCGCGTGCGGAACTCGCGCACCGCGGCCAGCACCTGCGGCAGGCCGATGCCGCGCGCCAGGGCGCGCTCTCCCGCCTGCTGGATCACCGGGCCGTCGGCCATCGGGTCGCTGAAGGGCACGCCCAGCTCGATGACGTCGGCACCACCGGCCACCAGCGCGTGCATCACGTCCGGCGTGGCGTCGGCGAAGGGGTCGCCGCAGGTGACGTAGGGGATCAGCGCCTTGCGGCCCTGGGCTTTCAGCGCAGACAGCGTGGTCGAGATGCGGCTCATCGTGCGACCCCCAGCCCCGGCAGATCGGCGCCCTGCAAGGCGGCGACGGTGTTGATGTCCTTGTCGCCGCGGCCGCTCAGGTTGACCAACAGGTGCTGGTCCGGCTTCATCGTCGCCGCCAGCTTCATCGCATAGGCCACCGCGTGGCTGGACTCCAGCGCCGGGATGATGCCTTCGGTGCGGCACAGCCGGTGGAACGCGGCCAGCGCCTCGTCGTCGGTGATCGCGACGTATTCGGCACGGCCGATGTCGTGCAGGTAGGCGTGCTCGGGGCCGACGCCGGGGTAGTCCAGTCCGGCCGAGACCGAATGCGTCTCGATGATCTGGCCGTCGTCGTCCTGCAGCAAATAGGTGCGGTTGCCGTGCAGCACGCCGGGCGATCCGCCGCAGATGCTGGCAGCGTGCCGGCCCGTCGTCAGCCCCAGGCCCGCGGCCTCGACGCCGATCAGCCGCACGCCTTCGTGCTGGATGTACGGATAGAAGATCCCCATCGCGTTGCTGCCGCCGCCGACGCAGGCGATCACGGCGTCCGGCTGGCGACCGATCATCTGCGGCATCTGCTGCAGGCATTCGTCGCCGATCACGCGCTGGAAATCGCGCACCAGCATCGGATACGGGTGCGGGCCGGCGACGGTGCCGATGATGTAGAAGGTGTTCTCGACGTTCGTCACCCAGTCGCGCAGCGCCTCGTTCAGCGCGTCCTTCAGGGTCTTGCTGCCGCTTTCCACCGGCACCACCTTGGCGCCCAGCAGATGCATGCGGTAGACGTTGGGCGACTGGCGCTTCACGTCCTCGCTGCCCATGTAGACGATGCACTCCATGCCGTAGCGCGCGCAGATCGTGGCCGTGGCCACGCCGTGCTGGCCGGCGCCGGTCTCGGCGATCACGCGCGGCTTGCCCATGCGGCGTGCCAGCAGCGCCTGGCCGATGGTGTTGTTGACCTTGTGCGCGCCGGTGTGGTTGAGGTCCTCGCGCTTCAGGTGGATCTGCGCGCCGCCGATCTCGCGGCTGAGCCGTGCCGCGTGGTAGACGGGGCTGGGCCGGCCGACGAAGTGCGCCAGCTCGGCATTGAATTCGGCGACGAATTCGGGGTCGTTGCGGTAGCGCTCGTAGGCGGCTTCCAGCTCGTGCAGCGCGTGCACCAGCGTTTCGGCGACGAAGCTGCCGCCGTACGGTCCGAAATGCCCGCGGGCATCGGGTTGTGCGTAGTTCAACATCACAGGGCTTCCACGAAGGGCCTCGCGCACTCGCGGCGCAAGGCTTGGGGTTCAGAGGCTGGCGATGCGGTCGTCCGCTTCGCGCACCGCCTTGCAGAACCGGCGCATCAGCGCGGCGTTCTTGACGCCCTTGGCCGACTCCACGCCGGAACTCACGTCAACGGCCCAAGGCCGGACGGCCAGCACCCCATCGGTCACGTTTGCCGGATTCAACCCACCAGACAAAACGACCGGAAGGGGCACGTTTCGTGGAATCAGTGACCAATCGAAAGCCTTTCCGCCGCCGCCATAACCTTCGACATGGGCGTCTAGCAACACCGCCTGCGCGCCCTGGAAGCGTGCGGCGAACTCTAGCAGATCGAAGCCCGGCGCCATGCGCGCGGCGCGCAGGTGGGGCCGGCCGGCGGCCAGGCACTGCTCGGGCGTCTCGTCGCCGTGGAACTGCAGCAGCGCCTGCGGCAGCGCGTCGGCGGCGCGCGTCACCTCGGCCGGCGAGGCGTTGACGAACAGCAGCACCGGCGTCACGAAGGGCGGCAGCCGCTGCGCCAGCTCGGCCGCGCGTTCCAGCGTCACCGCGCGCGGGCTCTTGGGGTAGAGCACGAAGCCCAGCGCGTCGGCGCCGGCGTCGATCGCGTCGTCGACGTCGGCCTCGCGCGTCAGGCCGCAGATCTTGATGCGGGTGCGGCTCATCGTTCAGCCGGGCAGCCAGTCGAAGGCCGGTGAATGCTCGGGAATGCCATGTTCGGCATCGTAGTACGGGCCTAGGAAGTACAGCCCGTCGGGCGGAAACGTCGGCGCCGCGGCATCGCGGTCGCGCGCGGCCAGCACCTTGGCCATCCACTCCGGCGGCCGGCGGCCGCTGCCGATGGCCACGAGGCAGCCGACCACGTTGCGCACCATGTGGTGCAGGAAGGCGCTGCCGTCGAAGTCGAAGCGCCAGTACGCGCCGCGGCGGTCGACGGTGAGCGCGCGCAGCATCTTCACCGGCGACGCCGCCTGGCATTCGGCCGAGCGGAACGAGCTGAAGTCATGCGTGCCCACCAGCACCGCGGCGGCGGCGCGCATCGCGTCGCCGTCGAGCGGGCGGAAGACCCAGCCGGCCAGCCCTTGCTCCAGCGACGGCCGCACCGGCGACTGCAGCACGATGAAGCGGTAGCGCCGCCCGCGCGCGCTGTTGCGGGCGTGGAAGCCGGCCGCCACCGGCCGGCACCACTGCACCGCGATGTCGGCCGGCAGAAAGCGGTTGCAGCCACGCACCCACGAGAACGGCTCGCGCTCGACCGGCGGATCGAGATGCACGACCTGGTTGACGCCGTGCACGCCGGCATCGGTGCGGCCGGCGCAGACGGTGACGATGCGGTCCGGCGGCTGCGCGGCGAAGGCGGCCAGCGCCGCTTCCAGCTGGTCCTGCACCGTCTGGCCGCCGGGCTGGCTTTGCCAGCCCTGGTAGCGGCCGCCGCGGTAGCTCAGCCCCAGCGCAATGCGGCCGGGGCGGCCTTCATCACGCAAGGCCGTCGAGCATCACCTGGGCCTTGTTCTTCAGCATGCCGTCGGCCTTGGCGATCACTTCCTCCAGCAGATCGCGCGCGCCTTCCACGTCGCCGATCTGGCGGAACTCCTCGGCCAGCTCCAGCTTGCGGGCCAGCGGGTCGCCGTCCTCGTCGATCGGCGGCGCGTCGGCGGCGGCGGCCGGCTCGGGGCGCTTCATCGCCACCGTGGTCTGCTCGGCGTCGGGCAAGGCGAAGCTGCCGAAGTCCAGCGCCTGGCCGCCGAGGTCGGCGCGCGGCAGCGGCATGGTCTTGGGCGCCGGCTCGTCCAGCGACAAGGCGTCGAGGTCGAAGTCGATGCCGCCGTCGGCCGCCGAGGGCGGCGTGGCCAGCATCGCAGCCGGCTGCGTGCTGGCTTCGTCCAGCAGCGGCGGCGGCTCGAAGTCGACCATGCCGGCATCGAGGTTGATGTCGGCCGTGGCCGGCAGCGGGCGCGTGATCTCGGCCGGCGCCGGCGGCTCGTCGTGGCCGAGGTCGAGGTCCAGGTCGAGGTCGGCCGGGCGCGAATCGAGCGCCGAATCGGGCACGAAGACCGGCGGCGCGGGCCGCGCGGCGTGCGGCTGCGTGGCCGCGCCCAGCGGCTCGATCGGCTCGCCGCCGGGGCCGGGCACCGGCTCGGGCTGGCCGCCGGGCTGGTACAGCGGGTTGTCGGGGTCGATCTGCTGGCCCATCTCCTGGACCTTGTCCCAGTCCTCGCCCTCGCCTTGCGTCAGCGAATGCACCTGCGAGGCCAGCAGCTCGAAGCCCTTGATGTCGCGCCGCTTGGCGTAGACCTCCAGCAGCTTGGTGCGGATGGCCATGCGCTGCGGGTTGGCGCGCATCGCCTCCTTCAGGATCTCCTCGGCCTGCAGGTCGCGGCCGTAGGCCAGGTAGACGTCGGCCTCGGCGACAGGATCGACGTCGCCGATGGCGTCGAGCTGGCTGAGCGAATAGCTCATCGACGACGAGGCCGACGACGAGTTGGCGCCGGCCGCCTCGCGCGTGTCGATGCGCTGGCCACCGCTGGCGCCGAAGAAGGAATCGGGCTGCAGCCGGCTTTCCAGGAACGAGGTCTCGCCGCCGGCCTTCTTCTTGCCGCGCGCGCGGTACAGGCCCAAGGCGGCCAGCAGGCCCACCAGGCCGACGGCGCCGGGGATGGCCCAGGGCGTGTCCAGCAGGCTGGCCAGGAAGCCGGGCTCTTCCGCCGGCGGCGGCGGCGCGACCGCAGGCTTGGGGGCCGACGCCGTCACCGCGGCGGGCACCGGCGTCAGCGTGGACATGCTGGCGGGGGCGGCGGGGGCCGGCGCGGAAGCCTCGGCGGCGGCCGGGGCGGGGGCCGGCGTCGGCGCAGGGGCCGGCAGCGGCGCGGGGATCGGCGCCGTCGCGGCGGGCGTCGTCGCGGGTGCAGGTGCAGGTGCAGGTGCGGGGGCCGGCGTGGCGGCCGGGGCCGGGGCTGCAGCGGGCGCCGGCGTGGCCGTGCCCTGCTGCAGCTTCTTCAGATCTTCGACGTTGCGCGACAGCTCGGCCACGCGGGTGGCGCCGTCCTTCTTCTCGGCCTCGCGCGAGAGGCGGGCCTCGGGCGCGCTGGCCTTCACCGCGCCCTGCGACAGCGTCAGCTTGTCGGGGCTGGCGGCGGCGCCTGCCTTGCGGTCGTCCACCCGCGCCTGCACGCTGCCCCTGGACTGGCGGCTGGGGCTTTCGTCGGCCTTGGTGGTCACGCCGCCGGCCAGGCGCTGGCGGTAGGCGGCGAAGTCGGAGCTTTGCGCCTGGATCACGTCGCGCGCTTCGGCCGCGCCGATCTTGCGCGCCTCTTCGGCCGACGGCAGCGTCAGCACTGCGCCGGCCTTCAGCCGGTTCATGTTGTCGCCGATGAAGGCCTGCGGGTTGCCGCGGAACAGCGAGACCAGCATCTGTTCCAGCGAGACGCCCGGCCGCGCGTTGCGCACCGCGATGCGCGACAGCGTGTCGCCGCTGCGCACGCGCAGCTCGTCGCCGGCGGCGTCGGCACGCGCGGTGCGCGGAGCGGCCGGCGCACGGCCGGGCGCCGCAGTGGGGGCCGGCGCCGGGCTGGCGGCGACGGCAGGCGCCGGCGCAGGCACCACAGCAGGCGCCGGTGCCGGCACCGGCGCGGCGGCCGCGGCCGCCGGCGTGGGCGGGGCCGGCGGGGCCGCCATGCGCGTGGGCGGATCCAGCAACAGTGTGTATTCGCGCACCAGGCGGCCGCTGGCCCAGGTGGCTTCGACGATCACGTCGACGAAAGGCTCGACCAGCGGGCGGTCGCTGGCCACGCGCAACATGGCGCGGCCGTCGGCACGGCGCTGCAGCGTCACCTGGGCGCCGCTCAAGGCCGCGTTGTATTCGACGCCGGCGGCGCGGTAGGCCTCGGGCGAGGCGATGCGCAGCACCAGCGACGCCGCCTCCTCGGGCGACAGGCTGGTGACGTCGATCTCGGCCCTCAGGCTTTCGCCCAGCGCCGATTGCACGGTCAAGCGCCCGAGTCCCAAGGACCAGGCCGGCGAGCTCACCACACATCCGGCGGCCAGGGCCACCGCGGTCAGCGCAAAGCGACCAGCTTTCATCGAGCGTTGTTCCAAGGCGTCCCCCAAAACGATCGGCGGGTGCTCTGCGAAAGAGACCCGCCGACTCCGATCCCACTCACCCCACCGGGCGGCACGCCGGTCATGCTGACGCGGTGGAAAACACAATAGCATCAAGCATATAGGCTGACAAGCTCATCCAAAGACTGACATTCGCGCCGGAAATGCTTTGTTTCGCTCGCCAGCGCCTGATTGTTGCCGGCTGGCAACGTCACGCCAGGGCGGCCATGGCGTTCAGGCCTCCAGCAGGATGCGCAGCATGCGGCGCAGCGGCTCGGCGGCGCCCCACAGCAGCTGGTCGCCGATCGTGAACGCGCCCAGGTACTCCGGCCCCATCGCCAGCTTGCGGATGCGGCCGACGGGGATCGCCATCGTGCCGGTCACGGCCACCGGCGTCAGGTCGCGCATCGTCGCCTCGCGCGTGTTGGGCACCACCTTCACCCAGGCGTTGTCGGCGGCGATCAGCGCCTCCACGTCGGCCAGCGGCACGTCCTTCTTGAGCTTGAAGGTCAACGCCTGGCTGTGGCAGCGCATCGCGCCGACCCGCACGCAGAAGCCGTCGACCGGCACTGCGGCGCTGCCGAAGCCTTCGCCCTGGCCGAGGATCTTGTTGGTCTCGGCCATGCCCTTCCATTCTTCGCGGCTGACGCCGTTGCCGAGGTCCTTGTCGATCCACGGGATCAGCGAACCGCCCAGCGGCACGCCGAAGTTGGCGGTCTCCTCGGCGCTCATCGCGCGCTGGCACTCGATCACCTTGCGGTCGATCTCCAGGATCGCGCTCTTGGGGTCGTCGAGCAGCGCCTTGACCTCGGCGTTGAGCGTGCCGTACTGCGTCAGCAGCTCGCGCATGTGCTGTGCGCCGCCGCCGCTGGCGGCCTGGTAGGTCTGCGTGCTCATCCACTCGACGAGGCCGGCCTTGTACAGCGCGCCGACGCCCATCAGCATGCAGCTCACCGTGCAGTTGCCGCCGATCCAGTTGCGCCCGCCCTTCTTCAGCGCCGCCTGGATGACCGGCAGGTTGACCGGGTCGAGGATGATGACCGCGTCGTCCTTCATGCGCAGCGTGGACGCGGCGTCGATCCAGTGGCCGTTCCAGCCCGCGGCGCGCAGCTTGGGGAAGACCTCGGTCGTGTAGTCGCCGCCCTGGGCGGTGATCACGATGTCGCAGCGCTTCAGCGCGGCGATGTCGTGGGCGTCGAGCAGCTTCGTCTCGTTCTTCGCCTGCGCGGGCGCAGCGCCGCCGGCGTTGGATGTCGAGAAGAACACCGGCTCGATCAGCGCGAAGTCGCCTTCGGCCTGCATGCGCTCCATCAGCACGGAGCCGACCATGCCGCGCCAGCCGACCAATCCTACGAGTGCCATTTCAGTCTTGCCTTTCCGATCGAAAAATCCGGACCCCTTGATCGTCCCCGGCTCGTTCGCCGGGGTCCGTGGAGGGTTGAGGCGAGACGATCCGAGACGCTAGGTCTTGGTGGTAATGGTTTTGCCGGTGATCGCCGCAACCACGGCGTCACCCATCTCGCGCGTGCCGACCCGGGTCGTCCCTTCGCTCCAGATGTCGCCCGTGCGCAGGCCGGCCGACAGCACGGCCTTGACCGCCGACTCGATGCGGTCGGCGGCCTGGGGCTGGTTGAGCGAGAAGCGGAGCATCATGGCGGCGGACAGGATTGTAGCCAGCGGGTTTGCAATTCCCTTACCCGCGATGTCCGGCGCGCTGCCGTGGCTGGGCTCGTAGAGGCCCTTGTTGTGCTTGTCGAGCGACGCGCTGGGCAGCATGCCGATGCTGCCGGTGAGCATCGCCGCCTCGTCCGACAGGATGTCGCCGAACATGTTGCCGGTGACGACGACGTCGAAAGCCTTGGGCGCCTTGACGAGCTGCATCGCGGCGTTGTCGACATACATGTGCTCGAGCGTCACGTCCGGGTAGTCCTTGTGGACTTCGGTCACGACGTCCTTCCAGAACTGGAAGGTCTCCAGCACGTTGGCCTTGTCGACCGACGTAAGCTTCTTGTTGCGCTTGCGTGCGGCCTGGAAGGCGACGTGCGCGATGCGCTCGATCTCGGGCTTGCTGTAGCGCATCGTGTCGAAGGCTTCCTCGGTGCCGGGGAAGTGGCCGTCGACCGCGGTGCGCCGGCCGCGCGGCTGGCCGAAGTAGATGTCGCCGGTCAGCTCGCGGATGATCAGGATGTCCAGCCCCGCGACCAATTCCGGCTTCAGCGACGAGGCATGCGTGAGCTGTTCGTAGCAGATCGCCGGGCGGAAGTTGGCGAACAGCCCGAGTTGCTTGCGCAGGCCCAGGATCGCCTGCTCGGGACGGAACCGGCGTTCGAGCTTGTCGTACTTCCAATCGCCGACGGCGCCGAACAGCACCGCGTCGGCGGCTTCGGCCAGCTTCAGCGTGCTGTCGGGCAGCGGGTGGCCGTGGGCGTCGTAGGCGGCGCCGCCGACCAGCGCCGTTTCCATCTCGAAGCTCAGGTCCAGCGCGTTCAGCACCTTGACGGCCTCGGCCATGATCTCGGTGCCGATGCCGTCGCCGGGCAGGATGGCTATTCTCATGTGCAGGTCTTTCTCAAGCGATGTTGCGGGTGGCCAGCCAGGGCATCCTGGCCAGGCGCTCGGCCTCGAAGGTCTTGATCTTGTCGGCGTGGCGCAGCGTCAGGCCGATGTCGTCGAAGCCGTTGACCAGGCAGTACTTGCGGAAGGGCTGCACGTCGAAGGGCAGCTCGGCACCGTCGGGCTTGACGATCACTTGGCGCGGCAGGTCGACCGTGAGCTGGTAGCCGGGGAAGGCCGCCACTTCGTCGAACAACTGCGCCACCTGCGATTCGCTCAGCGTGATCGGCAGCAGCCCGTTCTTGAAGCAGTTGTTGAAGAAGATGTCGGCGAAGCTGGGCGCGATCAGCGCGCGGAAGCCGTACTGCTCCAGCGCCCACGGCGCGTGTTCGCGGCTGGAGCCGCAGCCGAAGTTCTTGCGCACGATCAGGATGCTGGCGCCCGCGTAGCGCGGCTGGTTCAGCACGAAGCCGGGGTTGGGCTTGCGCGTCGCGAGGTCCTGCCCCGGCTCGCCCTTGTCCAGGTAGCGCCATTCGTCGAACAGGTTGGGGCCGAAGCCGCTGCGCTGGATCGACTTCAGGAACTGCTTGGGAATGATCGCGTCGGTGTCGACGTTCTCGCGGTCCATCGGCGCGACCAGGCCCTTGTGCACGGTGAAGGCTTGCATGATGTGTCCTCCTTCAGGCGATGCGCCGGATGTCGACGAAGTGGCCTTCGATCGCGGCCGCCGCCGCCATCGCCGGGCTGACGAGGTGCGTGCGTCCGCCGTTGCCCTGCCGGCCCTCGAAGTTGCGGTTGCTGGTGCTGGCGCAGCGCTCGCCGGGCTCCAGCTTGTCGGCGTTCATCGCCAGGCACATGCTGCAGCCGGGCTCGCGCCACTCGAAGCCGGCGGCGCGGAACACCTCGTGCAGGCCTTCGCTCTCGGCCTGCGCCTTGACCAGGCCCGAGCCCGGCACCACCAGCGCCAGCTTGACGTTGCCGGCCACCTTTCGGCCCAGCTTCTTCACCACCGCGGCCGCGTCACGCAGGTCTTCGATGCGGCTGTTGGTGCAGCTGCCGATGAACACCTTGTCGATGGTGATGTCGCTCATCGCCTTGTTCGGCTGCAGGCCCATGTAGGTCAGCGCGCGCTCGATCGCGCCGCGCCTGTTGGCGTCCTTCTCCTTGTCGGGATCGGGCACGCGGTCCTCGATCGACAACACCATCTCCGGCGACGTGCCCCAGGTCACCTGCGGCTTCAGTGCCGAGGCGTCGATCTCGACGACGGTGTCGAAGTGCGCGTCCGGGTCGCTGTGCAGCGTGCGCCAATGCCCGATCGCCTGTTCCAGCTCGACACCCTTGGGCGCGAAGGGCCGGCCCTTGACGTACTCGATGGTCTTGTCGTCGACCGCGACCAGCCCGGCGCGCGCGCCGGCTTCGATCGCCATGTTGCACACCGTCATGCGCCCTTCCATCGACAGCGCACGGATCGCGCTGCCGCCGAACTCGATCGTGTAGCCGGTGCCGCCGGCGGTGCCGATCCTGCCGATGATGGCCAGCACGATGTCCTTGGCCGTCAGCCCGCGCGCGAGTTGGCCGTCGACCTTGACCAGCATGTTCTTCGCCTTCTTGGCCAGCAGCGTCTGCGTGGCCAGCACGTGCTCGACCTCGCTGGTGCCGATGCCGTGCGCCAGCGCGCCGAAGGCGCCGTGGGTGCTGGTGTGGCTGTCGCCGCAGACCACCGTCATGCCGGGCAACGTCGCGCCCTGCTCCGGTCCGATCACGTGCACGATGCCCTGCCGCTTGTCCAGGAACGGAAAGTACGCCGCCGCACCGAAGGCCTTGATGTTCGCATCCAGCGTCGTCACCTGCTGCTTGCTGATCGGGTCGGTGATGCCGTCGTAGCCCTGCTCCCAGCCGGTGGTCGGCGTGTTGTGGTCGGCGGTGGCGACGACCGACGACACGCGCCACACCTTGCGCCCGGCCAGGCGCAGCCCTTCGAAGGCCTGCGGGCTGGTGACCTCGTGCACCAGATGGCGGTCGATGTAGAGCACGGCGGTGCCGTCCTCCTCGGTGTGGACGACGTGCTCGTCCCACAGCTTGTCGTACAGGGTGCGGGCTGTCATGGCTGGCTCCGGGGTGGCTTGGGGGATGGAGGTGTCAACGCGTCGATGAAGCGCTGCAGCGGCGGCGGCTGCACGGCCTGGCGGCGCACCGCCAGCCAGTAGCGGCGGCGCGCCCAGTCTTCCTGCAACTGCAGCGGCTGCACCTTGAAGACCTTGGCGAAGCGATGCGCCACCGCTTGCGGCAGCACCGCGACGCCGAGACCGGCCTCGACGAGCTGCGCGATGGCGTCGAAGCCATGCACCTGCATGCGCGCGTTCAGCGGGCGGCCCAGCGCCTGCGCACGCTCGCGCATCTGCTCGTGCGCGGCGGCGCCGGCGTGCAGGCCGACGATGTCGAAGTCCAGCAGCGCGTCGAAGCGCTGCCCGGTCTTCTTCGCCAGCACGTGGCCGCGCGGCACCAGGATCGCGAGCTGGCCTTCGCGGTAGGGCCGTGCATCCAGCGCGGCTTCAGGCTCGTCGGCGATGAAGATGCCGACGTCGGCGCGGCCTTCCATCAGCGCGGCCTGCACCTCGGGGCTGGTCAGCTCTTCCAGGCTGATGCGGATGCCAGGCTGCGCCTTCGCGAAGGCCGCGAGGTCGGCCGGCAGGTGCTCGGCGATCGCGCTCGCGTTGGCAGCCACGCGCAGGTGACCCTTGATGCCGCGCGAGAACTCGACGACCTCGCTTTCCAACGCGTGCAGCGAGGCGTTCAGAGAGCGGATGTGGCGCAGCAGCGCGCGCCCGGCCTCGGTGGGCTCGACGCCGCGCGCGCGGCGCTCGAACAGCGCGACGCCCAGGCGCGCTTCCAGGTCGGACAAGCGCTTGCTCGCCGCGGCCAGCGCGAGGCTCTCGCGTTCGGCGCCGCGAGTGATGCTGCGGGTGTCGGCGATCGCCAGCACGAGGTTGAGGGTGGTGAGGTCGAAGCGCATCGCGTTGAAACGGCGGCGGATGCGCAAGACCTGAACCATAGCCCGCGCACCGGCCCATCCGATCCGCGGATTGTGAACCGAGGCTTCGCGGGGCGCGAAGCCTCGGCGGACGGCCTCACCCGTGCAGGATCGCGATCGTCTTGATCGTCGTGAAGCTCTTCAGCCCCTCGAAGGCCTTCTCGCGGCCGTAGCCGGAGTGCTTCATGCCGCCGAACGGCAGCTCGATGCCGCCGCCGGCGCCGTAGTTGTTGATGAAGACCTGGCCCGAGTCGATGCGGTGCGCCATGCGCAGCGCGCGGCTGCCGTCGCGCGTCCACACCGCGGCGGTCAGGCCGTAGGGAGTGTCGTTGGCCAGGCGCGCGGCTTCGTCCTCGCCGTCGAACGCGAAGGCGGCCAGCACCGGGCCGAAGACCTCGTCCTGCGCCACCTCGTGCGTGACGGGCAGGTCGGCCAGCAGCAGCGGCGGGAAGTAGAAGCCCGTCTTCGGCGCATCGGCCACGAGCTGCGCGCGCGCGAAGGCTTTCGCGCCGGCGTCGTACGCCGACGCGGCCTTGGCTTCGACGCGGTCGAGCTGCTTGCGGCTGATCAGCGGTCCGCAATCCGGCGCGCCGGGGCCGGGGCCGGTGCGCAGCGCCTCGAATCGGGCCTTCAGCCGATTCATCACGTCGGCATAGATGCTGCGCTCGACCAGCACCCGGCTGCCGGCCGAGCAGGTCTGGCCGGCGTTCTGGACGATGGCGTTGACGACCACCGGCAGCGCAGCATCGAGGTCGGCGTCGGCGAACAGGATCTGCGGCGACTTGCCGCCCAGTTCCAGTGTGACGGGGACGTGGTTGACTGCGGCCGCCTGCGCCACCGCGGTGCCGGTCTGCGGGCTGCCGGTGAACGAGATGTGGTTGATGCCCGAATGCGCCGCCAGCGCCGCGCCGGCTTCCGTGCCAAGGCCGCAGACGATGTTCAGCGCGCCCGGCGGCAGGCCGGCCTCCAGCCCGAGCGCGGCGATGGCGAGCGGCGTCAGGCACGCGTCCTCGGCCGGCTTGACGACCGCGGCGTTGCCCGCGGCCAGCGCGCCGCCGACCGAGCGGCCGAAGATCTGCGCCGGGTAGTTCCACGGCACGATGTGGCCGGTGACGCCGTGCGGCACGCGCAGCGCCATCACGGTGCTGCCCTGCGCGTAGGGGATGGTCTCGCCGTGCAGCTTGTCGGCGGCGCCGGCGTAGTACTCGAAATAGCGCGCGCAGGCGGTGATGTCGACGCGCGCCTGCTGGATCGGCTTGCCGGCGTCGCGGCATTCCAGCTCGGCCAGCTCGGCGTGATGCTGCGTGATCAGCGCCGAGAGCTTCATCAGCACACGGCCGCGCTCGGTGGCCGTCATCCTGCCCCAGGGGCCGTGGAAGGCGGCGCGCGCGGCGGCCACGGCGGCGTCGACGTCGCGCCGGTCGCTGCGCGGCAGCGTGGTGAAGGGCTGGCCGTCGGCGGGGTCGACGACGGCGATGATCAGGCCGGACGCGGCGGCGCGGTGCTCGCCGTCGATCAGGTTCAGGCGCGCTGGCAGCGGGTTCATGGCGTACTTTCGAAAGACGAGGCTACTTGAAGCCCAGCAGGTGCGGCAGCCCGGTGGACAGGCCGGGCACGAAGGTGATGATGACGAGGATGACGGCGTGCGCCAGCAGGAAGGGCTTCAGCTCGCGCACCAGCGTCGACATCGGCACGCGCGAGACGTTGGAGGTGACGAACAGCAGCCCGCCCACCGGCGGCGTGATCATGCCCAGCGTCAGGTTGTAGATCACGATCATCGCGAAGTGCGTGGGGTCGATGCCCAGCTTGACGGCCACCGGCGCCAGGATGGGCACCAGCACCATCACGCCGGGCAGCGGCTCGATGAAGATGCCGAACACCAGCAGGAACAGGTTGACGACGATGAGGAACACGGCCGGCGAGAAGTCCTGCGCCACCATCCATTCGGCCAGCTTCTGCGGCACGCTTTCGATCGTCAGCACCCACGCGAACGCGGCCGACAGCCCGATGATGATCAGCACCGACGCGGTGAGCAGCGCCGAGCGCGCCAGGATGTCGGGCAGCGCGCGCCACTGCAGCGTGCGGTAGACGAACTTGCCGCACAGCAGCGCGTAGAACACCGCCACCACCGAGGCCTCGGTCGGCGTGAACCAGCCGGCGCGCATGCCGCCCAGGATCAGCACCGGCAGCGCCAGCGCCGGCAGCGCCTTGATGCTGGTGGCGACGATCTCGCGCCAGCCCGGGTGCTCGCCGTCGCCGCGGTAGTTGCGGCGCTTGGACACCTGCCAGTTGACCACGCTCATGCCCACCGCGATCAGCAGGCCCGGCAGCAGCCCGGCGGCGAACAGCGCGCCGACCGAGACGGTCTCGTCCTGCAGCGCGTAGATGATCATGATGATGGACGGCGGGATGATGGGCCCGACGATCGCGGTGGACGCCGTCAGCGCCGCCGCGTAGGCGCGGTCGTAGCCGGCCTTGTCCATCATGCGGATCATCATCGAGCCCGGCCCCGCGGCATCGGCCAGCGCCGAGCCGGAGATGCCCGAGAAGAAGGTCAGCCCGACGACGTTGGTGTAGCCCAGCCCGCCGCGCCGGTGGCCAACGAACTGCGACGCGAAGCGCAGCAGCACCTCGGTCAGCGAGCCGCCGCTCATCAGCTCGGCGGCCAGGATGAAGAAAGGCACCGCCATCAGCGGAAAGCTGTCGATGCCGGTGAAGGTCTCCTTCAGCAGCACCAGCGCCGGGAACTGCGAGCCCAGCGTGATGGCCGCCAGCGTGGCCAGCCCCAGCGCAAAGGCCACGGGCACGCCGATGGCCAGGAACAGGCAGACGCTGAGAAACAGAATTAGCGACGCGCTCATGGCTTCACAGCGACGCGCTGGCGTTGGCGTCGAACTGCTCGTCGGCCGCGAACGCGCGCTCGCGCACGTAGCCGCGCACGATGAAGAAACCGTGCGCCAGCAGCAGCAGCCCGCCCACCGGCATCGCCGCGTAGACCCAGGCAAACGAGATCTGCGTGGCCGCAGTGGTCTGGAACTGCGCACGCTGCATGTACAGCACGCCGTACCAGATCATGAAGACCGCGAAGCCCGCCATCAGCAGCGCGATCAGCGCCCGCAGCGCCACCGCGCCGGCGCGCGGCAGGCTGTCCTGCAGGTTGTCGATCGCGATGTGGCCGCCGTAGCGCAGCACCGGCCCGGCACCGGTGAAGGTCAGCCAGATCATCAGGTGGCGGGCCACTTCCTCGGCCCAGTCGATGGACTCGCTGGTCAGGTAGCGCAGCGCGACGTTGGTGAAGATGATCACCGACATCGCAGCCAATAGCGCGATCAGCAGCCAGCGGTTGCAGGCCAGCAGGCCGCGTTCGACCTTGTCCATCGGGGGTGGGTCTTCCGTGTGTTGTCGTGCCGCGCGCGGCGGCTTGCCCGCCGCGCGCGGTGTCTTTTTGCGGATGACGCCGCGCGCTTACTTGACGGCTTGGATCGCGGCGATCTTGTCGGCGCCAAACTCCTTGGAGAAGTTGGCGTAGGCCGGCGCGGCCGCCTTGCGGAAGCTGTCGCCGTCGACCTTCTCCACCACCTGCATGCCGTCCTTCTTGAGCTGCGCGATGCCGGTGGCCTCGTCGTCGTTGACCTTCTTGCGCTGCGCGGCGCCGGCTTTCTGGCCGGCTTCCAGGAACACCTTCTTGTCGGCGTCGGACAGCTTGTTCCAGACGTTGGGCGACAGGATGATGACCGCGGGCGAATACACGTGCCCGGTCAGCGACAAGTGCTTTTGCACCTGCGCGAACTTGGCCGCCAGGATCACGGGGATCGGGTTCTCCTGCCCGTCCACCGTGCCTTGCTGCAGCGCGCCGTAGACCTCGGGCCAGGCCATCGGCGTGGGCAGCAGACCGAAGGACTTGTAGCCCTCCATGTGCACCTTGTTCTCCATCGTGCGCACCTTCAGTCCGGCGGCGTCGTGCGCGGTGACGATGGGGCGCTTGTTGTTGGTCATGTGGCGGAAGCCGTTCTCGGTCCACGCCAGGCCGATCAGGCCCTTGCTCTGCATCTTCTTCAGGATGTCCTGGCCGATGGGCCCGTCCATCGTGTGGCGCGCGTGGTCGTAGTCGCGGAACAGGAAGGGGATGTCGACGATCTTCACCTCGGGCACGAAGTTGCCCAGCGGGCCGGTGGAGGTGTTGACGAGGTCCTGGGTGCCGAGCTGCACCGCTTCGATCATCTCGCGCTCGCCGCCCAGCGCGCTGTTGGGAAAGTGCTGGCAGGTGTAGCGGTTGCTGGTGCCCTTGGCGATCTCGTCGCAGAACACGGTGGCGCCCACGCCGTAGTGCGACTCCTTGCTGGTGGGGTAGCCCATCTTCAGCACGGTCTGGGCCGAGGCGGCGCCGGCCAGGGCCAGCAGGGCGGCGCCGAGGGCGGCGGTTTCGAAACGCATCATGTCGAGAGTCTCCGTCGGGATGGAATGAATGGACGTGCGGGCACGGGACCGGCGATTTTGCCGTCAGCGCTGGCGCGCTTTCCACGGGGCAAACCAGCCCAGGCCGGCGCGCGTGCCGGCGCGCGGCCGGTACTCGGCGCCGACGCAGCCGCTCCAGCCCAGCGCGTCGAGCTGCTCGAACAGCCAGGCGGCGTTCAGCTCGCCGTGGTCGGGCTCGTGGCGGTCGGGCACGCCGGCGATCTGGATGTGGCCGACATCGCCGGTGGGCAAGTACCGGCGCAGCTTCATCGCCACGTCGCCTTCGACGATCTGGCAGTGGTACAGGTCCATCTGCACCTTCAGGTTGGGCGCGCCCACGGCCTGCACCACGGCATGCGCTTCGTCCTGCCGGTTGATGAAGTAGCCCGGGATGTCGCGCGTGTTGATCGGTTCGATGCACAGCGTGACGCCGGCCGTCGCCGCCTGCGGCGCCGCCCAGGCCAGGTTGGCGAGGTAGGTGTCGCGGTGACGTTCGCGCTCGGCCCCCGCCGGCAGCAGGCCGGCCATCACGTGCAGGCGCCGGCACTGCAGCGCCTGCGCATAGGGCAAGGCCTGCTCCAGGATGCCGCGGCGGAACTCGTCCTCGCGCCCGGGCAGGCTGGCCAGCCCGCGTTCGCCGCGCGCGAAGTCGCCCGGCGGGCCGTTGAACAAGGCCTGCGTCAAGCCCTGCCCGTCCAGCCGGCGGCGCAGTTCCAGGCGGTCGAATTCGTAGGGAAAAAGGAATTCGACGGCGCGAAAGCCGTCGGCCGCGGCGGCAGCGAAGCGGTCGAGGAAATCGAACTCCGCGTACATCATCGACAGGTTGGCGGCGAACTGCGGCATGGCCCTGGCGGCGAGGTCAACGCGGCTTGATGCCGCGGTATTCCGAGAAGATGCCCAGCTCGACGTGGCGCTCCACCTGCTGGAAGCCGGCACCGCGCAGCGCTTCGATGATGGCCTGCGGCGGCACGCAGGCCTCGATGGTGTCCCAGTAGTAGGTCCACAGGTGCGCCGTCGGCCGGCCCCGCGCGACCCAGCGCGCCACCAGCGGCAGCAGCAGCCGCATGTAGGCCTTGAGCCAGAAGCGGCCCCAGCGCGAGGCCGGCATGCTGATCTCCAGCAGCAGCACGCGCCCGCCGGGCCGCAGCACGCGGTGGAACTCGGCGAACACCACCGCCAGGTCGTCCAGGTGGCGCAGCGCGTAGCCCATGCTGACGAAGTCGCTGCTGGCGTCGGGCCGCGGCAGCGCCTCGGCGCGGCCCACCAGCAGTTCGACGCCGGGCAGCCTGGCCTGGCCCATCATGCCGGTGCTGGGGTCGACGCCGATCAGGCGCCCGGTCGGGCCGATGATCTTCAGCGCCTCGCGCGCGACGAGGCCGGTGCCGATGCCCACGTCCAGCACCTGCGCGCCCGCGCCTAAGCCGGCGCGCTGCAAGGCCATGCGGCGGTACCAGGGGCCGCTGCCCAGCGCGAGCACGCTTTCGATGCGGTCGTAGTCGGACGCCGTCTCGTCGAAGATGCGCGTCAGGAAGCGCCGGCGCGCCTGGCCGCCATCGTCCTGCGCGTAGTAGGCCGGCAGCGGCCGGTGCGGGGGCAGGGCCTTGGCCTGCGGGGCGTCTTGCGGTGCGTTCACGCCGGCGATTGTGGCGCCGGCGCGAAACGCGCCGCGATCGGGCCGCGTCAGGCCAGCGCCGCGACGATCTCGGGCGGCGCCTGCACCAGTTCGATCAGCACGCCCTCGCCGCCCAGCGGGAACTCGTCGTTGCCCTTGGGGTGGATGAAGCAGATGTCGTGGCCGGCCGCACCGCGGCGGATGCCGCCGGGCGCGAAGCGCACGCCGTGCGCCGCCATCCACTCGACGGCCTTGGGCAGGTCGTCGACCCACAGCCCCACGTGGTTGAGCGGCGTCGCGTGCACCGCGGGCTTCTTGTCGGGGTCCAGCGGCTGCATCAGGTCGACCTCCACCGCGTGCGCGCCGCGGCCCAGCGCGCAGATGTCCTCGTCGACGTTCTCGCGCTCGCTGACGAAGGTGGACTTGACGGTCAGGCCCAGCACGTCGACCCACAGCGACTTCAGGCGCTGCTTGTCGGGGCCGCCGATGGCGATCTGCTGGAGGCCGAGGATGCGGAAGGGTTTGTCGCTCATGCGAAGCTCATGCAAAACTGACAATGGGTTGATCCACCGCCAGGCTCTCGCCCTTGGCGGCCAGCACCTCCTTGACCACGCCGTCCTGCGCGGCGGTCAAGATGTTCTCCATCTTCATCGCCTCGATCACCGCCAGCCGCTCGCCGGCCTGCACGTTCTGCCCGGGCTTGACCGCCACGTCGACCAGCAGCCCCGGCATCGGCGACAGCAGGAACTTGCTCATGTCGGCCGGCGGCTTGAACGGCATCACGCGCAACAGCTCGGCGGCGCGCGCGCTGATCACCATCGCATCGATGCGGCGGCCGTTGTGGTCCACGCGGTACCACAGGCCCTGGCGCTCCACCTGCGCGGTGAAGGGCTTGCCGTTGCAGCGGCCGACGGCGCGGATGCCGCCGAAATCCCACTGGCAGTCGATGGCGTAGCGCTTGCCGCTCACCGTCACGGTGACATCGCCGTTGGCCAGCACCGTGACCGGGCGATGCTCATGCTCGCCGCCCTGGCCCTTGACCACGCAGACGAACTCGCTGCCGATGCGCACGCCGTGGCCGGCCATCTGGCCGCTGATGCCGGCGGCGCGGTCGCGATAACGCCGATACACGGCGGCCGCCAGCGCCACCAGGAAGTCGGGGTCGTCGTGCGCCACGTCCTCGGCGCGGAAGCCCTGGCCGTAGTGCTCGGCAATGAAGCCGGTGTTGAAGTCGCCGGCGACGAACTTGGGATGCGCCAGCAGCGCGGCCTGGAACGGGATGTTGCTGGACACGCCGCGGATCACGAAGCCGTTGAGCGCCTCGCGCATCCTCGCGATCGCATCGTTGCGGTCGGCGCCGTGCACGATGAGCTTGGCGATCATCGAGTCGTAGAACATCGGGATCTCGCCGCCTTCGTAGACGCCGGTGTCGACGCGCACGCCTCCATTCGCAGGGACCGGCGCCGCAGCCTGCATCGTCTGCGCCGGCGGCAGGTAGCGCACCAGCCGCCCGGTGCTGGGCAGGAAGTTGCGGAACGGATCCTCGGCGTTGATGCGGCACTCGATCGCCCAGCCGCGCAGCGGGATCTGCTCCTGCGTGAACGGCAGCTTCTCGCCGGCAGCGACGCGGATCATCTGCTCCACGAGGTCGATGCCGGTGATGCTCTCGGTCACCGGGTGCTCGACCTGCAGCCGCGTGTTCATCTCCAGGAAGTAGAAGCTCTGGTCGCGGCCGACGACGAACTCCACCGTGCCCGCGCTCTGGTACTTCACCGCCTTGGCCAGCGCCACCGCCTGCTCGCCCATGGCCTTGCGCGTGGCCGCGCTGATGAAGGGCGACGGCGCTTCCTCGATCACCTTCTGGTGCCGGCGCTGGATCGAGCATTCGCGCTCGTGCAGGTAGACCACGTTGCCGTACGCATCGCCCAGCACCTGGATCTCGATGTGGCGCGGGCTTTCGACGAACTTCTCGATGAACACGCGGTCGTCGCCGAAGCTGTTGCGCGCCTCGTTGCGGCACGACGCGAAGCCGTCGAAGGCCTCCTTGTCGTTGAACGCCACGCGCAGGCCCTTGCCGCCGCCGCCGGCGCTGGCCTTGATCATCACCGGGTAGCCGATGTCGCGCGCGATGGTCACCGCCTGTTCGGGCGACGCGATCACGTCGTTGTAGCCGGGAATGGTGTTGACCTGGGCCTGCAGCGCCAGCTTCTTCGACGCGATCTTGTCGCCCATCGCGGCGATGCTGTGGTGCTTGGGGCCGATGAAGACGATGCCCTCTTCCTCCACGCGGCGCGCGAAGTCCTCGTTCTCCGACAGGAAGCCGTAGCCCGGGTGCACCGCCTGCGCGCCGGTCTGCTTGGCCGCGGCGATGATCTTGTCGGCGACGAGGTAGCTCTCGCGCGACGGCGCCGGGCCGATGAACACCGATTCGTCGGCCAGCTCGACATGGCGTGCGTCGCGATCGGCATCGGAATAGACCGCCACGGTCTTGATGCCCATCTTGCGCGCGGTGGCGATCACGCGGCAGGCGATTTCGCCGCGATTGGCGATCAGGATCTTGGTGAACATGGTGGCCTCGCTCACAGCGGAATGTTGCCGTGCTTGCGCCACGGGTTCTCCAGTTTCTTGTCCTTGAGCATCGCCAGCGACCGGCAGATGCGCTTTCTCGTCTCGTGCGGCTGGATCACGTCGTCGATGAAGCCGCGCGCGCCGGCGACGAAGGGGTTGGCGAAGCGGGCCTTGTACTCGGCCTCACGCGCGGCCAGCTTGGCGGGGTCGCCCTTGTCCTCGCGGAAGATGATCTCCACCGCGCCCTTGGCGCCCATCACTGCGATCTCGGCGTTGGGCCAGGCGAAGTTGACGTCGCCGCGCAAGTGCTTGCTGCTCATCACGTCGTAGGCGCCGCCGTAGGCCTTGCGCGTGATCACCGTCACCTTGGGCACCGTGCACTCGGCGTAGGCGTAGAGCAGCTTGGCGCCGTGCTTGATGATGCCGCCGTACTCCTGCGCGGTGCCGGGCATGAAGCCGGGCACGTCAACGAAGGTGATCACCGGGATGTTGAAGGCGTCGCAGAAGCGCACGAAGCGCGCCGCCTTGATGCTGCTCTTGATGTCCAGGCAGCCGGCCAGCACCATCGGGTTGTTGGCGACGATGCCCACGCACTGGCCGTCCATGCGCGCGAAGCCGATCACGATGTTCTTCGCGTAGTCGCTCTGCAGTTCGAAGAAGTCGCCGTCGTCGACGACCTTGAGGATCAGCTCCTTGATGTCGTAGGGCTTGTTCGGGTTGTCGGGCACCAGCGTGTCCAGCGACGGGTCCAGCCGCTCGGCGGGGTCGCCGCTGGCGCGCGAGGGCGGCTTCTCCTTGTTGGACAGCGGCAGGTAGTTGAAGAAGCGCCGCAGCATCAGGATGGCCTCGACGTCATTCTCGAACGCGAGGTCGGCCACGCCGCTCTTGCTGCTGTGGGTGCCGGCGCCGCCCAGCTCCTCGGCCGTCACCTCCTCGTGCGTGACGGTCTTCACCACCTCGGGCCCGGTCACGAACATGTAGCTGCTGTCCTTGACCATGAAGATGAAGTCGGTCATCGCCGGCGAGTACACCGCGCCGCCGGCGCAGGGGCCCATGATCAGGCTGATCTGCGGGATCACGCCGCTGGCCATCACGTTGCGCTGGAAGACGTCGGCATAACCGCCCAGCGACGCGACGCCCTCCTGGATGCGCGCGCCGCCGCTGTCGTTGAGGCCGATGACCGGCGCGCCGACCTTCATCGCCTGGTCCATCACCTTGCAGATCTTCTCGGCGTGCGCCTCGGACAGCGCGCCGCCGAAGACGGTGAAGTCCTGGCTGAAGACGAAGACCAGGCGGCCATTGATCATGCCGTAGCCGGTGACGACGCCGTCGCCGGGCACCTTGTTGTCCTGCATGCCGAAGTCGGCGCAGCGGTGCTCGACGAACATGTCCCATTCCTCGAAGCTGCCTTCGTCCAGCAGCAGCTCCAGCCGCTCGCGCGCGGTCAGCTTGCCCTTGGCATGCTGCGCGGCGATGCGCTTCTCGCCGCCGCCCAGGCGCGCGGCGCGGCGCTTGGCTTCGAGCTGTTCGATGATGTCGTGCATCGGGTGTTCTCCTCGGTCAATGCATCAGGTCGAGCAGGCGGCGCGCGGCCACCGAGGGCGCGACGCGCCCGGCACGAACCTCGTCGGTGATCTGCGGCAGCGCTGCGCGCACCGCCGCGTGGTCGTGGAAGCGCTGGCGCAGCCCGGCGTCGATGCGCTCCCACATCCACGCCTGGTCCTGCTGCTGGCGGCGGCGCTGCAAGCGGCCGTTGGCGGTCTGCAGCTCGCGAAAGCGGCTCACCGCGGCCCAGAAGGCTTCCACCCCCAAGCCCTTGAGCGCACTGAGCTGCAGCACCTGCGGCTGCCACAGCGCGGCATCGTGGTGCGCATGGTCGGGGTTGCCGTGCAAGCCCACCAGCCGCAACGCGCTGCTGATCTGCGCGCGCGCGCGGGTGGCCGCGGCCTCGTCGAGGTCGGCCTTGTTGATCACCACCAGGTCGGCCAGCTCCATCACGCCTTTCTTGATGGCCTGCAGGTCGTCGCCGGCGTTGGGCAGCTGCAGCAGGCAGAAGCAGTCGGTCATGCCGGCCACCGCGGTCTCGCTCTGGCCGACGCCCACGGTCTCGACGATCACTACGTCATAACTCGCAGCTTCGCAGACCAGCAGCGCCTCGCGCGTCTTCTCGGCCACGCCGCCCAACGTGCCGCTGCTGGGGCTGGGGCGGATGAAGGCACGCTCCTCGGCCGAGAGCCGCTCCATGCGCGTCTTGTCGCCGAGGATGCTGCCGCCCGAGACGCTGGACGACGGATCGACGGCCAGCACCGCGACGCGGTGGCCGCGCGCGATCAGGAACAGCCCCAGCGCCTCGATGAAGGTGCTCTTGCCGACCCCCGGCACGCCGCTGATGCCCAGGCGGAACGACCGGCCGCAGCGCGGCAGCAAGGCGCCCAGCAACGCGTCGGCGCGCGCGCGGTGGTCGGGCCGCGTCGATTCCAGCAGCGTGATGGTCTTGGCCAGCGCGCGGCGCTGCAAGGGGCCGCTCGCGCCGGCCAGGGCGTCGAACAAGGCCTGGTCGGCCGGCGGCAGCACGGCGGTGGTCAGCGGTGCGTTCACGGCGTGACGGCGCGCGGGTCGTCCAGCGGATCGAAGCGCGACAGCCCGGCGATGGCCGGCGGCGCGCGCCACGCGGGCGGCGCCTCCAGCGTGGCCCAGTATTCCTCCAGGCCGATGATGCGGCCGTCGTCGACGCGCGCGATGGAGGTCGCATAGAAGTGCCGCGGCGGCTGGTCCACGCGCAGCAGCGCCAGCACGCGGCCGTCTTCCAGTCGCGTGCATTCGAGCAGTTGGATGCTCCAGCCTTCGGGATAGCGCGCCTGCACCTCCACGAAGGCATCGGCGCCGTCGAAGCGCTCGCCGCTGGTCCACCACGCGGCCTGCAGGTCGTCGCGCAGCAGCGTGCGGGCATGGGCCCAGTCGCGCGCCTGCACCGCGTGCCACCACTCGCGCACGGTCTGCACGCTGGGGCCTTGCGGCAGGCGCACGTAGTCGATGTCCCAGTCGCCGTCGCCGGTGGCGACGAAGCCGCGGCGCAGGTAGAGGCGGTTGGCGTCGCTGGCCTTGAGCACCACCACCTCCACCGGCAACTGCAGGTGGTCGGCCTTGGCGCAGACCCAGGCCAGCACGCGCTGGCCGATGCCGTGGCGCTGGAACGGCGGGTCGATGTACAGGTGGTCCAGGCGCAGCGCGCGGGTCAGGCGCTTCAGCACGATGAAGCCCACGCGCTGACCGTCGACGACGATGTGCCGCGTGTGCGCGGGGTCGAAGCCAGCCGCCAGGCGCTCGCGCGCGCGCCGCTCGTCGTAGCGGCCCAGCCGCGTCAGGCTCTCGCGCATCGCGCGCAGGCGCAGCGCCAGCAGCGCCTCGAAGTCGTCGGCGGTCGCCGCTTCGAGTGCGAAGCCTTGCGGCGCCGGCGCCTGCTGGTTCACGCCTGGGCCTTGCGGATGTTCTCCAGCACATCCTTGGCGCTGGCAGGGATCGGCGTGCCCGGGCCGTAGACGCCCTTGACGCCGGCTTCGTAGAGGAAGTCGTAGTCCTGCTGCGGGATCACACCGCCGACGAAGACGATGATGTCGTCGGCGCCCTGTTTCTTCAACTCGCCGATGATCGCCGGCACCAGCGTCTTGTGGCCCGCGGCCAGCGTGCTGATGCCTACTGCGTGCACGTCGTTCTCGATCGCTTGGCGCGCGCATTCCTCGGGCGTCTGGAACAGCGGGCCCATGTCGACGTCGAAGCCCAGGTCGGCGAACGCGGTGGCCACCACCTTGGCGCCGCGGTCGTGGCCGTCCTGGCCCAGCTTGGCGATCATCACGCGCGGGCGGCGGCCTTGTTGCTCGCCGAACTCGGCGATCTCGGCCTTCAACTTGTTCCAGCCTTCCGCACTGTCGTAGGCCGCGGCGTAGACGCCGGTCACCTTCTGGATGTCGGCGCGGTGGCGGCCGTAGACCTGCTCCAGCGCGTCGCTGACTTCGCCCACCGTCGCGCGGGCGCGCATCGCGTCGATGGTCAGGCCCAGCAGGTTGCCCGTTCCGCTCGTCGCAGCTTCCGTCAACGCGGCTAGCGCGGCCGCCACCTTGGCGCCGTCGCGCGCGGCCTTGATCGTCTGCAGCCGGGTGATCTGCGCCTCGCACACCTTGACGTTGTCCACCTCCAGGATCTCCACCTTGTCCTGCGTCTTCAGCTTGTACTTGTTGACGCCGACGATCACGTCCTTGCCGCTGTCGATGCGCGCCTGCTTCTCGGCGGCGCTGGCCTCGATCTTCAGCTTGGCCCAGCCGCTGTCCACCGCCTTGGTCATGCCGCCCATCGCCTCCACCTCGTCGAGGATGGCTTGTGCGGCGTCGGCCATGTCCTGCGTCAGCTTTTCCATCAGGTAGCTGCCGGCCCAGGGGTCGACGACGCTGGTGATGTGCGTCTCCTCCTGGATGATCAACTGCGTGTTGCGCGCGATGCGGGCGCTGAACTCCGTCGGCAAGGCGATGGCCTCGTCGAAGCTGTTGGTGTGCAGGGACTGCGTGCCGCCGAACACCGCGGCCATCGCCTCGATCGCGGTGCGCACCACGTTGTTGTACGGGTCCTGCTCGGTCAGGCTCCAGCCGCTGGTCTGGCAGTGCGTGCGCAGCATCAGGCTCTTGGGGCTCTTGGCGCCGAAGCCCTTCATGATGCGGCACCATAACATTCGAGCAGCGCGCATCTTGGCGATCTCGAGATAGAAGTTCATCCCGATCGCCCAGAAGAACGAAAGCCGCCCGGCGAAGTCGTCGACGTCCAGGCCCTTGGCCAGCGCGGTCTTCACGTATTCCTTGCCGTCCGCCAGCGTGAAGGCCAGCTCCAGCGCCTGGTTGGCGCCGGCTTCCTGCATGTGATACCCGCTGATCGAAATCGAGTTGAACTTCGGCATGTGCTTCGCCGTGTACTCGATGATGTCGCCGATGATGCGCATGCTGGGCGCCGGCGGGTAGATGTAGGTGTTGCGGACCATGAACTCCTTGAGGATGTCGTTCTGGATGGTCCCGCTCAATTGATCCTGCGCGACGCCCTGCTCCTCCGCCGCCACCACGTAGCCGGCCAGCACCGGCAGCACCGCGCCGTTCATCGTCATCGACACGCTGACCTTGTCGAGCGGGATGCCGTCGAACAGGATCTTCATGTCCTCTACCGAGTCGATCGCGACGCCGGCCTTGCCCACGTCGCCCAGCACGCGCGGGTGGTCGCTGTCGTAGCCGCGGTGCGTGGCCAGGTCGAAGGCGACGCTGACGCCCTGGCCGCCGGCGGCCAGCGCCTTGCGGTAGAAGGCGTTGCTCTCCTCGGCGGTGGAAAAGCCCGCGTACTGCCGGATGGTCCACGGCCGCACCGCGTACATCGTGGCCTGCGGGCCGCGGATGAAGGGCTCGAAGCCGGGCAGCGTGTCGGTGTACGGCAGCCCTTGCAGATCGGCCGCGGTGTACAGCGGCTTGACGGTGATGCCCTCGGGCGTCACCCAGTTCAGCGCCGCCACGTCGCCGCCCGGCGCCGACTTGGCCGCGGCCTGGGCCCATTGCGCCAGCGTGGCGGTCTTGAAATCGGGGGCGCTGCTCATTCGGGTCTCCTGGATCACCGCACTTGCCGGGTCTCCAGCATTATGCATAATTATGAATTCAAATCCAACACCTGCCTGACGCCTTCGTGCCTGCTGTGGCCGCCCTCGACACCCCGCCCGCCCCGCCGCGCCAGCTGTCGCCCCGCGCCCTGTACCAGGACGTGGCCGAGCGCCTGCGGCAGCAGATCTTCGCGCGCCAGCTGGAGCCCGGGAGCTGGATCGACGAGCTGAAGCTCTGCGCCGAATACGGCATCAGCCGCACGCCGCTGCGCGAGGCGCTGAAGGTGCTGGCCGTCGAAGGCCTGGTGACGATGAAGGTGCGCCGCGGCGCGTACGTGACCGAGATGTCGCGCGACGACGTGGCCCAGGTGTACCACCTGCTGGGCCTGCTGGAAAGCGACGCCGCCGGCGAGGTGGCCGCCCGCGCCAGCGACGCGCAGCACGCCGAGTTGCGCGCGCTGCACGAGCGGCTGGAGAAGCAGGTGCGCCAGCGCGACGCCTTCTTCGCCACCAACGAGCAGTTCCACCTGGCGCTGCTGCAGGCCGCCGGCAACCGCTGGCGCATGCAGATCGTGACCGACCTGCGCAAGGTGATGAAGCTCAACCGCCACCACTCGCTGTTCAAGAAAGGCCGGCTGGCTGACTCGCTGGCCGAGCACCGCGCGCTGATGCAGGCCATCGAAGCGCGCGACGCCGCGCGCGCCACGCAGATCATGAAGGCGCATTTCGCCGGCGGGCTGGAGGCGGCGGCTTGATGGAGCCGGCCCGCGCTTCAGCTTCCGGTCAGCCGTTTTCGCTACCGTCATCGCTCCGAACCGAAGGACCCAGCCGATGAAGATCCACGAATACCAGGCCAAGGAACTGCTGCGCGCGCACGGCGTGCCGGTGCCGCGGGGCTATGCCGCGTTCAGCGTGCGCGAGGCCGAGGAAGCCGCCGCCAAGCTCGGTGGCTCGGTCTGGGTGGTCAAGGCGCAGATCCACGCCGGCGGCCGCGGCAAGGGCGGCGGCGTCAAGCTCGCCCGTTCTTCGTCCGAGGTCACGTCGCTGGCCTCGCAGATCCTGGGCATGCAGCTCGTCACGCACCAGACCGGCCCTGGTGGCCAGAAGGTGCGCCGCCTGCTGGTGGAAGAAGGCGCCGACATTCGCAAGGAGTACTACGTCGCGGTGCTGACCGACCGCGCCACGCAGAAGGTCTGCGTGATGGCCTCCTCCGAAGGCGGCATGGACATCGAGGAAGTCGCCCACGCGACGCCCGAGAAGATCCTGAAGGTCTTCGTCGATCCGCTGGTCGGCCTGACCGACGCGCAGGCCGCCGAGCTGGCCTCGGGCATCGGCGTGCCCGCTGCCTCGCAGCCCCAGGCGGTGGACGTGCTCAAGAAGCTCTACGCCACCTACATGGACACCGACGCCTCGCTGGCCGAGATCAACCCGCTGATCCTGGAAGGCTCGGGCTCCATCAAGGCACTGGACGCCAAGTTCAACTTCGACGCCAACGCGCTCTTCCGCCACCCCGAGATCGTCGCTTACCGCGATCTGGACGAAGAGGACCCGGCCGAGATCGAGGCCAGCAAGTTCGATCTGTCCTACATCAGCCTGGACGGCAACATCGGGTGTCTCGTCAACGGCGCGGGGCTGGCGATGGCCACGATGGACACCATCAAGCTCTTCGGCGGCGAGCCGGCCAACTTCCTGGACGTGGGCGGCGGCGCCAGCGCCGAGAAGGTCACCGAGGCCTTCAAGATCATGCTCAAGAACGACAAGGTGCGCGGCATCCTCGTCAACATCTTCGGCGGCATCATGAAGTGCGACACCATCGCCGAAGGCGTGATCCAGGCCTGCAAGGCGGTCAACCTCAGTGTTCCGCTGGTGGTGCGCATGAAGGGCACCAACGAGGATCTCGGCAAGCAGATGCTCAAGGACTCGGGCCTGCCCATCATCAGCGCCGACACCATGGCCGAGGCGGCCACCAAGATCGTTGCCGCCGTCAAGTAAGGGAACAGCATGTCCATTCTGATCAACAAGGACACCCGCGTCATCACGCAAGGCATCACCGGCAAGACGGGGCAGTTCCACACCCGCATGTGCGTGGCCTATGCCAACGGCAAGAACTGCTTCGTGGCCGGGGTCAACCCGAAGAAGGCCGGCGAGGATTTCGAAGGCATCCCGATCTATGCCAGCGTCAAGGATGCCAAGCAGCAGACCGGCGCCACCGTCAGCGTGATCTACGTGCCGCCGGCAGGGGCGGCAGCCGCGATCTGGGAGGCGGTGGAAGCCGATCTGGACCTGGCCATCTGCATCACCGAAGGCATTCCGATCAAGGACATGCTCGAAGTCAGGAACAGGATGAAGCTGAAAGAGGCCAACGGCGGCAAGAAGACGCTGCTCTTGGGCCCCAACTGCCCGGGCACGATCACGCCCGAGGAGATCAAGATCGGCATCATGCCGGGGCACATCCACAGACGAGGTCGCGTCGGCGTGGTCAGCCGCAGCGGCACGCTGACGTATGAAGCGGTGGCGCAGCTCACCGAGCTGGGCATCGGGCAAAGCAGCGCGGTGGGCATCGGGGGCGACCCGATCAACGGCTTGAAGCACATCGACGTGATGCGGCTGTTCAACGACGACCCCGAGACCGACGCGGTGATCATGATCGGCGAGATCGGCGGGCCCGACGAGGCGGAAGCCGCGCGCTGGTGCAAAGCGAACATGAAGAAACCCGTGGTCGGCTTCATCGCCGGAGTCACGGCGCCGCCGGGCAAGCGCATGGGGCATGCGGGAGCGCTGATCAGCGGCGGGGCCGACACCGCGGACGCCAAGCTGGCCATCATGGAGGAGTGCGGCTTCACCGTCACGCGCAACCCCTCCGAGATGGGGCGGCTGCTCAAGAGCCTGACCTGAGCAGGCCTCTCCTTTCCCATTCAGAATCCATTCATCTAGAATCGATCCGGCTTGATGTTCACGAGGGGAAACCTCGGCGAATCTCTCATCGGAATCGATTCAGATGGAACCCGCCGACGCCGCACTCGCCCCGCTGCTGGCGGCCCTGGCCGCCCGCGGGCTGGCGACGCCGGCCGAGCTGCAGGCGGCGCTGGCCGTCAGCCAGCCCACGCTGTCGCGCCGGCTGGCACAGGCCGGCGGCCGCGTGCTGGCGCTGGGCCGCGGCCGCGCCACGCGCTATGCGCTGCCGCAGCCCATCCTCGGCCACGCGGCGCGGCAGCCGCTGTGGTGGATCGATGAGGCCGGCGCGCCGCAGCCGCTGGGCGAGATCAGCCTGCTGCAAGGCGGCTGGCTGCACCTGCAGGGGCCGGGCCTGGACCTGCTCACGCGCGAGCGCCTGCCCTGGCTGCTGGCGCCGCTGGCCCCGCAGGGCTTTCTGGGCCGTTTGCTGGCGAAGCGCCTGGCGGCCGCGGGGCTGGACGGCAACCCCGAGCGCTGGTCGCTGGCACAGACGCTGTTCGCCGCGCTGGCCGTGCCCGATGCGCCCGGCGCCATCGTGCTGGGCGAGCCGGCCGCATCGGCGCTGCCGCGCCTGCCGGCCCAGGCCGAAGGCGAGGCGCTCGATGCGCTGGCGCAGGACGTGGCGGCCACGCTGCCGATGGGATCGTCGGCCGGCGGCGAGCAGCCCAAGTTCCTGGCCACGGCGGCCGACGGCGCGCCGCTGCTGGTGAAGTTCTCGCCGCCACGCGGCACGCCCTTCGGCGAGCGCTGGCACGAGCTGCTGCACGCCGAGGCGCTGGCGCTGCAGGTGCTGGCCGCGCAGGGCGTGCCGGTGGCCGCGGCGCGCATCGTGGAGGCGCCGCGGCGCACGTATCTGCTGTCGACGCGCTTCGACCGCGTCGGCGCGCACGGCCGCCGCCACGTGCTGCCGATCGGCGCGCTGCACGAGGCCTTCGTCGGGGGCCCTTACACGCACTGGGCAGCCACGGCGCAGGCGCTGGAACGCCAGCGCCGCCTGCCCGCCGGCACGGCGGCACAGGTGCAAGCGCTGCTGCACTTCGGCCGCCTGATCGGCAACAGCGACATGCACGCCGGCAACCTGAGCCTGGTCCTGGCGCGTGACGACCTGGGCGCGGGCCGCTTCAGCCTGGCCCCGGTGTACGACATGCTGCCCATGCGCTGGTGCCCCGATGTGACGCTGGGCGGCGCACCCGACTACGGCCCGTTCGAGCCCGACCCGGCCGCGGCCGCCGGCCCCGCGCGCGCCGTGGCGGCGCGCTACTGGCAGGCGCTGGCCGAACGGCCCGCCGCCAGCCGTGGCTTGCACCGGACAGCGGCGGAGATGGCGCGCCGGCTCGCGGAATAAGCGGCAAGACCGCGCCAGAATCGCGCATGCCCGCCTCCGCCGATGCCGCCGATGCCACCCTCGATTTCGACGACCCGCTGCTGGGCCCCTGGCTGAAAGGCTTTCCGCCCGCGGCCGAGCCGCTGCGGCGCTCGCAGCTCGCGCGCCAGGGCTGGAACGTGCTGGCCGGCCACCTGCCGTTGCCGCTGGCCGTGCTGAAGGCCGGCGCGCTGCGCCACAACCTGGCGTGGATGCAGGCCTTCGCGCGCGAGCGCGCGCTGGACCTGGCGCCGCACGGCAAGACGACGATGTCGCCGCAGCTCTTCCGGCGCCAGATGGAGGCCGGCGCCTGGGGCATCACCTTCGCCAGCGTCTTCCAGCTGCGGCTGGGCGTGCGCTCCGGCGTGCGCCGCGCGCTGATCGCCAACCAGGTGCAGACCGCGCCGGACCTGGCCGGACTGGCGCGCCTGCTGGCGCAGACCGGCGGGCTGCGCGTGGCCTTCCTGGTCGACTCGGTCGCGCAGCTGCGGCAGATCGAGGCCTGGCGCGCCACGCAGCGCCAGGCGCCGGCGTTCGAGGTGCTGCTGGAGGTGGGCCTGGCCGGCGGCCGCACCGGCGTGCGCGGCCACGACGAGGCACTGGTGCTGGCCCGCGCGCTGCACGACAGCCCCGCCGTGCGCCTGGTGGGCATCGAATGCTACGAAGGCCTGGTCGTCAGCGGCGACGATGCCGCCGACACCGCCGCGGTGGACGCGCTGATGGCCCGCGTGCAGGCGCTGGCGCTGGCCTGCGACGAGGCCGGCTGGTTCCAGGGCGACGAGGTCATCGTCTCGGCTGGCGGCTCGGCGCTGTTCGACCTGGTGGCCACGCGCATGCGGCCGGCGCTGTCGCGGCCGGTGCGCGCGCTGCTGCGCTCGGGCTGCTACGTCACGCACGACCATGGCCACTACAAGCGCCTGGTGCAGCGCGTGGCCGAGCGCTGCGGCTGCGCCGACCAGTTGCAGCCGGCGCTGGAGGTGTGGACCACGGTGCAGAGCGTGCCCGAGCCCGGCTTGGCGCTGCTGACCGGCGGCCGGCGCGACCTGTCGTTCGACATCGAGCTGCCGCATCCGCTGGCGCTGTCGCGCGCCGGCCGCGTGCAGCCGCTGCCGGCCGACGGCCGCTGGCGCATCAAGGGCCTGAACGACCAGCACGCGCACCTGCGCTTCGACGACGCCGTGCTGCAGCCGCAGGTGGGCGACCTGGTGGCGCTGGGGATCTCGCACCCCTGCACCACCTTCGACAAGTGGCACTGGATGCCGCTGGTCGACGACGACTACCGCGTGATCGACGCGGTGACGATGCACTTCTGATGATGGATGATCGCGCCGCGGCCGCGGCGGCGATGACGGGCGCTGCGCGCCCATGACGGACTTCAGCCGGCGGCGAGCTCGGCCCTGCACGGGCCTTGCGCGGCGTGCAGCACGACGGCCAGCGGATGCGCGGCGGCCTGCAGCGGCACCGTCTGCGCCTCGGCCGCGAAGGCCGCGAAGCCGGGCGTGATGGGCCAGAGCGCCGCGGCGCGGCCGAACAGGTGGTGCGCGCGCTGTTCGAAGGCCTGCGTGCCTTCGATGCTGAGCGGCGCCAGGCTGCCCACGTCGGCGCGCTGCAGCGCGTGGAACAGCACGGTCCAGCCGCCGTCGTGCAGCAAGCCGGCCAGGTAGCCGTCGAACGCCGGGAGGCCCGCCTTGCGCGCCACCTCGGCGCCGTGGCGCGACAAGGCGTCGGCATGGGCCCACAGGCGCGGTGCAGCCAGCGCCGTCAGCGAGCCTTCGCGCGCCTGGTACAGCGGGCGCAGCACCACGCGCGAGATGGCCATCTGCAGGCCATCGACGCCCAGGCGCTGGATGGCCTGCGCCAGATCCTGCACCGGGCCGGCCTGGCCGTAGAACGAGCTGCCGGCCATGCGCAGCACTTCGGCGGCCAGCGCCGGATCCTTGCCGATGCGTTCGGCCAGCACCGGCACCGGCAGGTCGTCCTGGCGCAGCATCGCGATGAGCTGCGGCACCACGTTGGCGGCGCGCGGCAGCAGTTCCGGCGGCAGCACCGGCTGGGCCAGCACGCGGTCCAGCACCTGCAGCGCCTGGCGCTCGGCCTCGCTCAGCGCGGCCTGCGCGGGCGCTGCGACATCGAGCAGCCAGCACAGCAGCGGCGGCGCGGGCGCGGCCTCGGGCTCGACGGCGACCGGCGATGGAGCGGGTGACGAAGAAGCGGCGGGTGAAGTAGCCGCGACGGCGGCCGGCCGCGCGGCCGGCGCCGGAGCGGCGGGCTGGCTGCCGAACAGTCTGGACAGCCAGCCCATCGCGCCGCTCCCGGCCGGTCAGCGCTGGGCGACCGGCTTGACGTCGCGCTGGACGGCGCCGACGTAGAGCTGCCGCGGGCGGCCGATCTTGTACTCGGGGTCGGCGATCATCTCGTTGAGCTGGGCGATCCAGCCCACCGTGCGCGCCAGCGCGAAGATCGCGGTGAACAGGCTGACCGGGATGCCCAGCGCGCTTTGCACGATGCCCGAGTAGAAGTCGACGTTCGGATAGAGCTTGCGGGCGACGAAGTATTCGTCCTCCAGCGCGATCTTCTCCAGCGCCATCGCCAGCTTGAACAGCGGGTCGTCGTGCAGCCCGGTGGCGGCCAGCACCTCGTGGCAGGTCTCGCGCATCAGCTTGGCGCGCGGGTCGTAGTTCTTGTAGACCCGGTGGCCGAAGCCCATCAGCTTGACGTTGCTGTTCTTGTCCTTGACCTTCTTGATGAACTCGCCGATCTTCTCGACGCCGCCCTCGCGCTGGATGTCCTTGAGCATGTTCAGCGCCGCCTCGTTGGCGCCGCCGTGCGCCGGGCCCCACAGGCAGGCCACGCCGGCGGCGATGGCCGCGAACGGGTTGGTGCCCGAGCTGCCGCACAGCCGCACGGTGGAGGTGCTGGCGTTCTGCTCGTGGTCGGCATGCAGGATGAAGATGCGGTCGATCGCGCGCACCAGCACGTCGTTGGGCACGTACTCCTCGCAGGGCGTGGCGAACATCATGCGCATGAAGTTCGCCGAATACGACAGGTCGTTCTTCGGGTAGATGAAGGGCTGGCCGACGCCGTACTTGTAGGCCATGGCCACCAGCGTGGGCATCTTGGCGATCAGGCGGATCGCGGCGATGTCACGATGTTTGGGGTTATTGATGTCGGTGCTGTCGTGATAGAAGGCCGACAGCGCGCCGACGAGACCCGTCAGCACCGCCATCGGGTGCGCGTCGCGGCGGAAGCCGCGCAGGAAGAACTGCATCTGCTCGTTGACCATGGTGTGGTTGGTCACGAGCTTGTGGAAGTCGGCCTGCTGCTGGGCGTTGGGCAGGTCGCCGTACAGCAGCAGGTAGCAGGTGTCGAGGAAGTCGCACTGCGTGGCGAGCTGCTCGATCGGGTAGCCGCGGTACAGCAGTTCGCCCTTGTCGCCGTCGATGTAGGTGATGCTGCTGTTGCACGAGGCCGTCGACAGGAAGCCGGGGTCGTAGGTGAACTTGCCGGTCTGGCCGTAGAGCTTGCGGATGTCGATCACGTCGGGCCCGATCGAGCCCTTGTAGATCGGCAGCTCCATGCTGGGGCTGCCGTCGGAGAACGACAGGGTGGCTTTCACGTCGGAGGGGGTCATCGCTCAGGCCTTTCATCAGATCGGGTTCGGAGCGGGAGGACGCCGCATCAGCGACAGCACCTCGCGCACTTCGGGTCGGTCGATCTCGCCCTGCGGCTCGCGGCGGGCCAGCAGCAGGTCGAGCAGGTCGTTGTCGGCCAGGTCCATCAGGGCTTCGACGCCTGCGGCCTGCCTTGTCGTGATCGTCTCCTCGTGGTGGCGGAAAAAACGCTCGATGAACAGATCGTTCTCCAGCAGGCCGCGGCGGCAGCGCCATTTCAGGCGGCTGAGCGCGCGGGCGTCGAGAACGGCATCCATGTCAAACGGCGCGTCGAACCATGAGTTCCTTGATCTTGCCGATCGCCTTGGTCGGGTTCAGGCCTTTGGGGCAGACGTCGACGCAGTTCATGATGGTGTGGCAGCGGAACAGGCGATACGGATCTTCCAGGTTGTCCAGCCGCTCGGCGGTGGCCAGGTCGCGGCTGTCGGCGATGAAGCGGTAGGCCTGCAGCAGCCCGGCGGGGCCGACGAACTTGTCGGGGTTCCACCAGAAGCTGGGGCAGCTCGTGCTGCAGCTCGCGCACAGGATGCACTCGTACAGGCCGTTGAGCTCTTCGCGCTCTTCCGGGCTTTGCAGCCGCTCCCGCTCGGGCGGCGGCTCGTCGTTGATGAGGTAGGGGCGGATCGAGTGGTACTGGTTGAAGAACTGCGTCATGTCCACGATCAGGTCGCGGATCACCGGCAGGCCCGGCAGCGGCTTGAGCACGATGGTGCCCGGCAGGCTGCGCAGGTTGGTCAGGCAGGCGAGGCCGTTCTTGCCGTTGATGTTCATCGCGTCGGACCCGCAGACGCCTTCGCGGCAGCTGCGGCGGAAGCTGATCGACGGGTCCACCGCCTTGAGCTTCATCAGGCCGTCGAGCAGCATGCGCTCGCTGCCGTCGAGCTCGACCTCCAGCGTCTGCATGTAGGGCTTGGCGTCCTTGTCCGGGTCGTACCGATAGATCTGGAACGTGCGCTTGGTCATGGTGTTCGGTGCTTCAGAAGGTGCGGACCTTCGGGGGGACGCTCTCGACGGTCAGCGGCTGCAGCCTGACCGGCTTGTACGACAGGCTGTTGCTCGCGCTGTCCCACAGCGTGTGCTTCAGCCACTCGCGGTCGTTGCGGCCCAGCGGGAACTCGGCGTCGTCGGCACCGCGCTCGTAGTCCTTCACGGTATGGGCGCCGCGGCACTCGTGGCGGGCGGCGGCCGAGACGATCGTGGCCTGCGCGCACTCGATCAGGTTCTCGACCTCCAGCGCCTCGATGCGCGCGGTGTTGAAGACCTGGCTCTTGTCCTTCAGCGTGATGGCCTCGACGCGCTCGCGCAAGTCGGCCACGTTCTTCACGCCCTCGTCCATCACCGCCTGGGTGCGGAAGACGCCGGCGTGCTGCTGCATGACGTTGCGCAGGTCGTTGGCCACGTCCTGCGCGTACTCGCCGCCCGTGCTGCCGTCCAGCCGCGCCACGCGCGCCAGCGTGCGGTCGGCGGCGTCGGCCGGCAACGGCTTGTGCGCCCTGCTCCGGCCGGCGAACTCGACGATGTGGTTGCCCGCCGCGCGGCCGAACACCAGCAGGTCCAGCAGCGAGTTGGTGCCCAGCCGGTTGGCACCGTGCACGCTGACGCAGGAACACTCGCCCACCGCGTACAAGCCATTGACCACCGCGTTCGGGTCGCCGTTCTTCGGCACCACCACCTGGCCGTGGATGTTGGTCGGGATGCCGCCCATCTGGTAGTGGATGGTCGGCACCACGGGGATCGGCTCCTTGGTGATGTCGACGTTGGCGAAGTTGTGGCCGATCTCGAACACGCTGGGCAGGCGCTTGAGGATGGTGTCCGCGCCCAGGTGCGTCATGTCCAGGTTGATGTAGTCCTTGTTCGGGCCGCAGCCGCGGCCTTCCTTGATCTCCTGGTCCATGCAGCGGCTGACGAAATCGCGCGGCGCCAGGTCCTTCAGCGTCGGCGCGTAGCGCTCCATGAAGCGCTCGCCGTTGACGTTGCGCAGGATCGCGCCTTCGCCGCGGCAGCCTTCGGTCAGCAGAACGCCTGCGTTATGCACGCCGGTGGGATGGAACTGCCAGAACTCCATGTCCTGCAGCGGGATGCCGGCGCGCGCGGCCATGCCCAGCCCGTCGCCGGTGTTGATGAAGGCGTTGGTGCTGGCCGCGAAGATGCGGCCCGCGCCGCCGGTGGCCAGCAGCGTGGTCCTGGCCTGCAGGATGTGGATCTCGCCGGTCTCCATCTCCAGCGCGGTGACGCCGACCACGTCGCCCTCGGCGTCGCGGATGAGATCGAGCGCCATCCACTCGACGAAGAAGTTGGTGCGCGCCGCCACGTTGCGCTGGTACAGCGTGTGCAGCATCGCGTGGCCGGTGCGGTCGGCGGCGGCGCAGGCGCGCTGCACCGGCTTCTCGCCGTAGTTGGCGGTGTGGCCGCCGAACGGGCGCTGGTAGATCGTGCCGTCGGGGTTGCGGTCGAAGGGCATCCCGAAGTGCTCGAGCTCGTAGACGACCTTGGGCGCCTCGCGGCACATGAACTCGATCGCGTCCTGGTCGCCCAGCCAGTCGGAACCCTTGACGGTGTCGTAGAAGTGGTAGTGCCAGGTGTCCTCGGACATGTTGCCCAGGCTGGCACCGATGCCGCCCTGCGCGGCCACGGTGTGGCTGCGGGTGGGGAAGACCTTGGTCAGCACCGCGACGCTGAGCCCGGCCAGCGAGAGCTGCAGCGAGGCGCGCATGCCGGAGCCGCCGGCGCCCACGATGACGACGTCGAACTTGCGCTTGGAGAGCGTTGAGGAAGAGGTGGCCATCGTTCAAAGTCTCCACAGCACTTGCAGGGCCCAGCCGACGCAGCCGACCAGCCAGACCAGGGTGGCCACCTCCAGCGTCAGGCGCAGGCCGACGGGCTTGACGTAGTCCATCCAGATGTCGCGCACGCCCACCCAGGCATGCCAGGCCAGCGAGACGATGACGACGAAGGTCAGCACCTTCATCCACTGCGCGGCGAAGATGCCGGCCCACTTGTCGTAGCCCATGGCGCCGGGCAGCAGCACCTGCACCAGCAGCACGACCGTGAACAGCGCCATCAGCGTGGCGGTGACGCGCTGGCTGAGCCAGTCGCGCATGCCGTAGTGCGCGCCGACGACCAGGCGCTTGGATCCGTAATTGACCGACATGGTGGGAACGTCCTCTTTGTTCTTGCTTTGGCTGGCAGCGGCCTTCAGTACAGGCCGAAGAGCTTGGCGCCCAGCAGCAGCGTCAGCGCGATGCTCAGCACCAGCGTGACCACTGCCGACTGGCGGCCCTGCTCCTTGCTGACGCTGTGCGTGGCGTCCATCCACAGGTGGCGCACGCCGGCGATGAAGTGGTGCAGGTAGGCCCAGATCAGCGCCAGCACCACCAGCTTGACGACGACGCCGGGCACGAAGCCGATGCCCAGCGTGAACGCGGCGCTGAAGCGCTCGTACGAGACCTCGGAGCTGAGGCTGGTGTCGAACAGCCAGATGATGAAGGGCAGCAGCGCGAACATCAGCAGGCCGCTCAGGCGGTGCAGGATGGACACCCAGGCGGCAAGGGGCAGCCGGTACTGCGTGGCGTCGACCAGGCGCATGGGGCCGGGCCGCGGTTTGGACATCGGGGTCGTCATGGTGGCGCTGCGGGTTGGCTTGAGGCTGTGGGCGGATCTTGCGCGTGCGTACAACCGAGTGAGTTTATTGCAATGCAACCGGCTTACATGGAACTGGTTCCGGCGCCTACTGCAGGTCGTTGCGGTAGTGGAAGCGGTCGGTGCGATAGAGGCCGCGGCGCAGTTCCACCGGCCGGTCGCCGTAGGTGTGCGACAGCCGCTCCACCAGCAGCAACGGCGTGCCGGCCGCCACGGCCAGCAGCGCGGCATCGTCGGGCGGCGCGGCCACGGCGCGGAGCTTCTCCTCGGCGCGCACCATGCGCAGCCCGAACTCGGCCTCGAACAGCCCGTACATCGGCCCGCGCCAGCTCGACAGCCTGTCGGCCGTCAAGCCCTTGAACAGCGGGCCGGGCAGCCAGATCTCGTCCAGCACCACCGGCTCGCCGGCGTGCAGCAGCAGGCGGCGGATCTGCACCGCGGCCTCGCCGGACTTCAGCTCCAGCGCGCGCGCCACTTCGGCCGGTGCGCGCATGCGGCGGCATTCGAGCAGCCGGCGCTGCAGGCGGGCTTGCGGCGGACGAGCGCCGCCGTCGTCGTCGGGCATCAGGCGCAGAAAGCGGTACTGCGTGCGCTCCTCGGCGTGCGTCGCCACGAAGGTGCCCTTGCCCTGGCGGCGCACGAGGTGGTTCTCCTGCGCCAGCTCGTCGATGGCCTTGCGCACCGTGCCCTGGCTGACCTTGAAGCGCGCGGCCAGCTCGATCTCGCTGGGGATCATCTCGCCGGCCTTCCATTCGCCGGCCTGCAGCCGCTGCAGCAGCAGCGCCTTGATCTGCTGGTACAGCGGGCTGAACGACGGCGCGGCGGCGGCGCCGGGAGCGTCTGCAGCGACGGCGGGCAAGGACATTCGACCATTGTCTTACATAAGACATAAGAGTCGAGTCAGGTGCGGGTGACTAGAATCGCCGGCTGCTTCCCCCGCCTGCAGATCCTTCCTTTTCCGGAGAGCCTCCATGAGCAAGAAACCCGTCCGCGTGGCCGTCACCGGCGCCGCCGGCCAGATCGGCTACGCCCTGCTGTTCCGCATCGCCAGCGGCGAGATGCTGGGCCGTGACCAGCCGGTGATCCTGCAGCTGATCGAGATCCCCGACGAGAAGGCCCAGAAGGCGCTGAAGGGCGTGATGATGGAGCTGGAGGACTGCGCCTTCCCGCTGCTGGCCGGCATGGAGGCGCACGGGAGCCCCGAGACCGGCTTCAAGGACACCGACTACGCGCTGCTGGTCGGCGCCCGCCCACGCGGCCCCGGCATGGAGCGCGCCGACCTGCTGGCCGCCAACGCGCAGATCTTCACCGCGCAAGGCAAGGCGCTGGACAAGGCCGCCAGCCGCAACGTCAAGGTGCTGGTGGTGGGCAACCCGGCCAACACCAACGCCTACATCGCGATGAAGAGCGCGCCGAGCCTGCCGCGCGAGAACTTCACCGCGATGCTGCGCCTGGACCACAACCGCGCGCTGAGCCAGGTCGCCGCCAAGATCGGCAAGCCGGTGGCCAGCATCAAGAAGCTGTGCGTCTGGGGCAACCACAGCCCGACGATGTACGCCGACTACCGCTTCGCCACCGTCGACGGCGCCAGCGTCAAGGACCTGATCAACGACCAGGACCTGGAACAAGGACGTCTTCCTGCCCACCGTGGGCAAGCGCGGCGCCGCGATCATCGAGGCGCGCGGCCTGTCGTCGGCCGCCAGCGCCGCCAACGCCGCGATCGACCACATGCGCGACTGGGCGCTGGGCACCCAGGGCGAATGGGTCACGATGGGCGTGCCCAGCAACGGCGAATACGGCATCCCCAAGGACATCATGTTCGGCTACCCGGTGACCACCGAAGGCGGCCGCTACAAGATCGTCGAGGGGCTGCCGATCGACGCCTTCAGCCAGGAATGCATCGACAAGACCCTGGCCGAGCTGCAGGGCGAGCAGGACGGCGTCAAGCACCTGCTGTAGGCCGCGCCCGTCACGGCGCCGCCGCCGGCGCCAGCCGCGCGAACCGGTGCACGGCCTGCGCGCGGGCGAAGAAGCTGCCGCTGAACAGGCCCAGCAGCGCCGCCACCGCGGCGCCGGCCAGCGAATGCGCGGTCACCGGATGGCCGGTGGCCGCGCCGTAGCCCAGCGCGAACTTGAGGCCGAAGATGCCCATCATCAGCGCCAGCGGCAGCCAGCTTCCCGGCACCAGCACGCGCGCGTCGTCGGCCAACACCATGCCGCGCGGCGCCAGCCAGCGGCGGCCGGCCGCCACGGTGGCGCCCAGGCCCAGCGCCCAGCACAGCAGCATGGCCGGCGCGCTGCCGAACGCCGACCACAGGCCCCACAGCGAGAAGACCACCATCAGCGAGCCGATGCCCAGCGCCAGCGTAGGCGCCATCAGCCGCGGTCGGGCCTGGCGCAGGCCCAGAGCGATCAGCAGCGCCAGCACGGCGAAGACCCAGACGGGGATGTTGGACGGCGACATGACGGCGGCTCCGGTGGTTGACAGTGCCGCCAGTGTCGGCAGCCGCCGCGGCCGCCGCGATGCCGATGCGACGGGATGCCGCCGCGCGTCGTGAAGCGGCGGCAGCGCCGCGCGAGCCGCGGGCTCAAGCCTCCGGCGCGCTTGGCGGCCGGCCCGCCGCGGCGCGGTGGTGCGTGCGCACCGTGTGCGTGGCCAGGTGCACCTCGCGCAGGAAGTAGCCCAGCCCCACCGTCAGCGCCAGCGTGGCGACGGTGAACAGCACGCCTTCCAGCCAGCGCAGCGGCAGGTCCAGCAGTTCCTCGACGAACAGCGCGGCGATCACCATGCACACCAGCAGCGCCGACAGCGTGCAGGCCGTGATCGCGGTGCTGGCCAGGCGCCGGCGGTATTCCAGGCTCTGCAGTTCCAGCTCCAGCAGCGGGTCGCCGGCCACCAGTTCGTTCAGCGGCGGCTCGCGCAGCCGGCGGCCGCGGTCGATGATGCGGCCCAGCCGCCCGGCCATCACGTTGAGCATGCCAGCGATGCCGGTCAGCAGGAACACCGGCGCCAGCGACAACTGGATCGCATGAGCGACGTCGGCGGCCAGGTGGGGCAAGGCCATGTCGGTGATCCTAGTTGGCTCCATTGCGCATCGCTCGACCCGCTACGCACCCTCACCCCCCGCCCTCTCCCGCCCGCGGGAGAGGGAGCCAATCGCGGCGCATGAAGCATGGTCCCCCTCGGGGACAGGTCGCCGCAGGCGACCAGGGGGAGCGGCGGTGAAATGCGGGTCGCCCCAGCGGCCGGGGGCCGTCAGCGTCATCCGATCACCTCCGGCCACTGGGTGTGGAAGAACTGGCCTTCGGGCCGGTCGATGCGTTCGTAGGTGTGGGCGCCGAAGAAGTCGCGCTGCGCCTGCAGCAGGTTGGCCGGCAGCCGCGCGCTGCGCAGGCTGTCGTAGTAGGCCAGCGAGGCGCTGAACGCCGGCACCGGCACGCCGGCGCGCACCGCCAGCGCCACCAGCTCGCGCCAGGGCTGCTGCGCGCGGTTGAGCACGCCGCTGAAATACGGCGCCAGCGCCAGGTTGGGCAGCCCCGGGTCGGCGCGCCAGACCTCGGTGATGCGTTCGAGGAAGCGCGCGCGGATGATGCAGCCGCCGCGCCAGATGGCGGCGATGCCGCCCAGGTCCAGGCCCCAGCCCTTCTTCTCGCTCATGCTGCGCATCAGGTCCAGGCCCTGCGTGTAGCTGATGATCTTGGAGGCATACAGCGCCTCGTGCACCATGGCCTGCAGCGCCTTGGGCTCCACCGCCAGCCGCGACGCCGGGCCTTGCAGCGACCGCGACGCCAGCAGCCGCAAGGCGCGCTGCGACGACAGCACGCGCGCTTCGACCGCCGCGTTGATGGTGCTGACCACCACCGCCTGCTCGGCCGCGCTGATCAGGGTCCAGCGGCCGGTGCCCTTCTGGCCGGCCTTGTCGAGGATCACGTCGACCAGCGGGCGGCCGGTCTCGAGGTCCACCTGCTCCAGCGCGCGCGCGGTGATCTCGATCAGGTAGCTCTGCAGCTCGCCGCGGTTCCACTCGTCGAACACGGCGGCGATGCGCGGCGCGTCCAGCCCCGCGGCCTGCAGCAGCGCGTAGGCCTCGCAGATCAGCTGCATGTCACCGTACTCGATGCCGTTGTGCACCATCTTGACGAAGTGCCCGGCGCCGCCTGGGCCGATGTGGATCACGCAGGGCTCGCCGTCGACGCGCGCGGCGATGGCCTCGTAGATCGGCCGGATCTCGGCCCAGGTGCTGGCCGGCCCGCCGGGCATGATGCTGGGACCCTTGCGCGCGCCCTCCTCGCCGCCGCTGATGCCGGCGCCGACGAAGCGCAGGCCCTTGCCCGCCAGCCAGGCGTCGCGCCGCTCGGTGTCGGTGTACAGGCTGTTGCCGCCGTCGATCACGATGTCGCCCGGCTCCAGCAGCGGCAGCAGCTGCTCGATCACCGCGTCCACCGCAGCACCGGCCTGCACCATCAACTGGATCTTGCGCGGCCGCTTCAGGCTGGCCACGAAGCCGGCCAGCGTGTCGAAGCCCGCCAGCCGCAGCCCCGGGTGCGCCGCCACGAAGTCCTGCGTGACGCGCGGCGTGCGGTTGTAGACGCTGACGCGAAAGCCCCGGCTCTCCACGTTCAGCACCAGGTTCTGGCCCATCACGGCCAGGCCGATCAGGCCGAAGTCGCTGTCTTCGTTCATCGTCGTGCGCCCGCTGTCTCTTGTCGGCAATCATCATACGATCAGCCGCCGACCGACAATCCGCCCGATGAGCGCCCTGCACCCCCGCCAAGCCCTGTTCGACCCCGACGAGCGCGCCGTGCCCGCGCTGCCGGTCTGCGACCACTACAGCGGTGTCGAGGCCCGCATGCGCAAGAGCCTGGAACTGCAGGCCGAGCTGGGCCCGGTGTTCGACGTCACGCTGGACAACGAGGACGGCGCGCCGCTCGGCGGCGAGGTCGAGCACGCGCACCTGATCGCCGAGCTGCTGGCCGGTCCGCTCAACCGCTTCGGCCGCGTGGGCGTGCGCGTGCTGCCGGTGGACCACCCGCGCTTCGCCGACGTGGCGGCCATCGTGCTGGCCGCGCGCCGGCGCCCGGCCTACCTGATGCTGCCCAAGCCCCGCAACGCGGCCGAGCTGCAGCGCGCCGCGGCCGCGATCGACGCCGGCGGCGGCGCCGACATCCCGCTGCACGCGCTGGTGGAGACGCACGGCGCGCTGCAGGACGTGCGCGCGTTGGCGGCGCACCCGCGCATCGAGAGCTTGAGCTTCGGGCTGATGGACTTCGTCTCGGCGCACCGCGGCGCGATCCCGCAGAGCGCGATGGGCGCGCAGGGCCAGTTCGAACACCCGCTGGTCGTGCGCGCCAAGCTGGAGATCGCCGCCGCCTGCCATGCCGAGGGCAAGGTGCCGTCGCACTGCGTGGTCACCGAGTTCAAGCACACCGCGGCGCTGCAGGAGGCCGCCGGCATCGCCGCGCGCCGCTTCGGCTACACGCGCATGTGGAGCATCCACCCGGCGCAGATCCGCCCCATCGTCGACGCCTTCACGCCCACCGTCGCCGAGATCGACCAGGCCATCGAGATCCTGCAGACCGCGCAGGCGGCGCAGTGGGCGCCGATCCGCCACCACGACGTGCTGCACGACCGCGCCAGCTACCGCTACTTCTGGCAGCTGCTGGAGCGCGCGCACCGCACCTCGTTCAACGACGGCGCCCAGTTGCCGGCCGAGGTGCGGGCGGCGTGGTTCGCGGCCGACGCGGCGTCCACAATCGCAGCTCCCAAGACCCACCCGGACCAGCGATGACCCACGCCGCCGCCCCGCTCATTCGTCATGGCCTGCTGACGTGCCTGCTGCTGGGCGCGATCGGCCTCGCCGCGGCGCAGACCGCGCAACGCCAGCACCGCCCGCCGCCACGGCGTCCGGCGGCGGCGCCGCCGGCGCCCACGCTGCCCGCGGCCGACGACGAGCAGAAGGTGGCCGCCGCGCTGGCCCACCTGGGCGACTACGAGTGCGAGTTCAACGAGAAGGTGGAGATCGAGAAGAACTCGCGCTTCGAGGGCTACCTCGACGTCAAGCATCGCAAGAGCCTGTGGACCATGAAGCCGGTGCTGTCCAAGACCGGCGCGCTGCGGCTGGAGGACGTCAAGGGCCGCACGCTGCTGCTGCAGATCGCCAACAAGTCGATGCTGATGGACGTGAAGATCGGCCAGCGCCTGGTGGACAACTGCATCCACGAGAAGCAGCGCGAGGCGATGCGCAACCGCCCCGCCGCCGAGTCGATCGGCATCGATCCGGCCAAGGCCGCGTCCGCCGCCGAAGCCGCCGCCGCGGCCAGCGCTGCGACGGCGGCGGCGGTCGCCGCCGTGGCCCCGACCTCGGCGGCCTCGGGTGCCAACTAGCGTCCGCCGCCGGCCAAGGCCTCAGGGTTAACCTTGATTCGGATCGAAACGGTATGTAGAATCGATGCATACCGAATCGTTCAGATTCGATCGCTGTCATGTCCCAGGAGGCCCAGATGGAAGCCACCGTCGCCGAACGAGGCCAGATCACGCTGCCCAAGGCCGTGCGTGACGCGCTGGGCCTGACCAAGGGCAGCAAGCTCAAGGTCGAGCTGGACAACGGCCGCATCGTGCTGCGCAAGGACGTGGGCGATGCGCTGTCGCGCCTGCGCGGCCGCATCAAGCTGCCGCCCGGCGTCACCACCGACGACATCATGCGCGAGCTGCGCGGCCGCGCCCCCGGCGACCCCTACCCGCCGCCGGGCGACGAACGGTGATCGCCGTCGACACCTCGGTGCTCGTCGACTACATCGGCGACGGGCCGGCCGCCGAGCACGCCGAGGACGCGCTGCGCGCGGCCTTGTCGTCGGGGCCCGTGGTCGCCTGCGCGGTGGTGGTCAGCGAGGTCGTGGCCGGCCTCGGCCACAGCGACATCGTGATGGACACGCTCGAAGCCGTGGGCATCGCCTTCTCGCCGCTGGAGCTGCGCTCGGCCGTGCGCGCCGGCGAGATGCAGCGCCGCTACAAGGACAGGCTGCGCCGCGCCGGCGAGCCGCAGCCGGCGCGGCGCAGCGTGCCCGACTTCCTGATCGGCGCCCACGCGCTGCTGCAGTGCCAAGGCCTGATCACCCGCGACGCGGGCTTCTTCCGCGACTACTTCAAAGGCCTCAAGGTCATCGTGCCGACAGCCTGAGGCCGCACACTCGACCCGACAACCCCTTTCGACCCAAGGAGCCACCATGCTTGCCGCCTACCGCCAACAAGCCGCCGAACGCGCCGCGCTCGGCATTCCTGCGCTGCCGCTCGATGCCCAGCAGGTGGCCGAACTGATCGAGCTGATCAAGAACCCGCCGGCCGGCGAAGACGCCTTCCTGCTGGAGCTGCTGACCTACCGCGTGCCGCCGGGCGTGGACGACGCCGCTAAGGTCAAGGCCAGCTTCCTGGCCGCGGTGGCGCACGGCGACCTGAAGGTCGGCCTGATCAGCCGCGCCAAGGCCACCGAGCTGCTGGGCACCATGGTGGGCGGCTACAACGTGCACCCGCTGATCGAGCTGCTGGACGACGCCGAGGTCGCGCCCGTCGCCGCTTCGGCGCTGAAGAAGACCCTGCTGATGTTCGATTACTTCAACGACGTGGCCGAGAAAGCCAAGGCCGGCAACGCCCGTGCCCAGGAAGTGATGCAGAGCTGGGCCGACGCCGAGTGGTTCACCAGCCGGCCCGAGGTGCCCAGGACCATCACCGTCACCGTCTTCAAGGTGCCCGGCGAGACCAACACCGACGACCTGTCGCCCGCGCCCGACGCCTGGAGCCGCCCCGACATCCCGCTGCACTACCTGGCGATGCTGAAGAACACGCGCCCCGACGCTGCCTTCAGGCCGGAAGAAGACGGCAAGCGCGGCCCGATCCAGTTCATCGAAGACCTCAAGAAGAAGGGCCACCTCGTGGCCTACGTCGGCGACGTGGTGGGCACCGGCTCCAGCCGCAAGAGCGCCACCAACAGCGTGATCTGGGCCACCGGGCACGACATCCCCTTCGTGCCCAACAAGCGCTTCGGCGGCGTCACCCTGGGCGGCAAGATCGCACCGATCTTCTTCAACACGCAGGAGGATTCGGGCAGCCTGCCGATCGAGGTCGACGTCTCCAAGCTGGAGATGGGCGACGTGATCGACATCCAGCCCTACGACGGCAAGATCACCAAGGGCGGCGCGACCATCGCCGAGTTCAAGCTCAAGAGCGAGGTGCTGCTCGACGAGGTGCGCGCCGGCGGCCGCATCAACCTGATCATCGGCCGCAGCCTCACCGCCAAGGCGCGCGAGTTCCTGGGCCTGGCCGCCAGCACCGCGTTCCGCCTGCCGGTGGCGCCCAAGGACACGGGCCGCGGCTTCACGCTGGCGCAGAAGATGGTGGGCCGCGCCTGCGGCCTGCCCGAAGGGCAGGGCATCCGCCCCGGCACCTACTGCGAGCCCAAGATGACCACCGTTGGCAGCCAGGACACCACCGGCCCGATGACGCGCGACGAGTTGAAGGATCTGGCCTGCCTGGGCTTCTCCGCCGACATGGTGATGCAGAGCTTCTGCCACACCGCCGCCTATCCGAAGCCGGTGGACGTGAAGACGCACCGCGAGCTGCCCGCCTTCATCGCCAACCGCGGCGGCGTCAGCCTGCGCCCGGGCGACGGCATCATCCACAGCTGGCTCAACCGCCTGCTGCTGCCCGACACCGTGGGCACCGGCGGCGACAGCCACACGCGCTTTCCGATCGGCATCAGCTTCCCGGCCGGCTCGGGCCTGGTGGCCTTCGGCGCCGCCACCGGCGTGATGCCGCTGGACATGCCCGAATCGGTGCTGGTGCGCTACAAGGGCAAGATGCAGCCCGGCGTGACGCTGCGCGACCTCGTGCATGCGATTCCGTACTACGCCATCAAGCAGGGCCTGCTGACGGTGGCCAAGGCCGGCAAGAAGAACATCTTCAGCGGCCGCATCCTCGAGATCGAGGGCCTGCCCGAGCTGAAGGCCGAACAGGCCTTCGAGCTGAGCGACGCCTCGGCCGAGCGCTCGGCCGCCGGCTGCACGATCAAGCTCGACAAGGCGCCGATCATCGAGTACCTGAAGAGCAACGTCGTGCTGATGAAGAACATGATCGCCGAGGGCTACCAGGACGCGAAGACGCTCAGGCGCCGCATCGAGAAGGTCGAGGCCTGGCTGGCCAACCCGCAGCTGCTGGAAGCCGACCCGGACGCCGAATACGCCGCGGTGATCGAGATCGACCTCAACGAGCTGAAGGAGCCGGTGCTGTGCTGCCCCAACGATCCTGACGACGCCAAGCTGCTCAGCGAGGTGGCCGGCACCAAGATCGACGAGGCCTTCATCGGCAGCTGCATGACCAACATCGGCCACTTCCGCGCCGCGGCCAAGCTGCTGGGCGGGCAGCGCGACATCCCGGTCAAGCTGTGGGTGGCGCCGCCGACCAAGATGGACCAGAGCGAGCTGGTCAAAGAAGGCCACTACGCGGCTTTCGGCACCGCCGGCGCGCGCACCGAGATGCCCGGCTGCAGCCTGTGCATGGGCAACCAGGCCCAGGTGCGCGAAGGCGCCACGGTGATCAGCACCAGCACGCGCAACTTCCCCAACCGCCTGGGCAAGAACAGCAACGTGTTCCTGGCCTCGGCCGAGCTGGCGGCCATCGCCTCCAAGCTGGGCAAGATCCCGACGGTGGCCGAGTACCACGAGGCCATGGGCATCGTGAACAAGGACGCCGCCAGCATCTACAGGTACATGAACTTCGACCAGATCCCCGAGTACGCGGAGACGGCCAAGGGTGTGGTGGCCTGAGGCCAAGCGCGCCGCAGCGATCGGGGCCCGCTTCGGCGGGCCTCTTTTCGTTTCAGGCCTATCCTGTCGACAGTGACCACGCCCGACCCGACCTCCAGCGGCCAAGCCCCGCTCGACCCCGCGCTGTGCGCGGAGCAAAACCGCCTGCACGGCCGCACGCTGTGGCTGTCGGTGCTGATCGCCTGGAGCGTGGCGCTGATCGTCGGCGCCTGCCTGCGCCAGGCCGTGCCGGCGGCGGCGCTGGGGTCGTGGCTGGCGCTGGTGGCCGCGGCCACGGCGCTGCGGCTGGCGGTGCACCGGGGCCTGCGCGCGCCGCTCGCGGCCGACCCGGCCAACCCGCGCTGGCGGCAGCGCTACCGCTGGGCCGCAGGCCTGCAAGGGCTGGCCTGGAGCTCGGGCGCCCTGCTGCTGGCGCCGCTGCCGCAGCCGTCGGACGCCGACGTGCTGGCCATGGCCTTGCTGGGCACCGCGGCCGGCGGGCTGATGTCGCTGGCCTTCGACCGCGTCGCGGCGCTGCTCTACGCGCTGCCCAGCCTGCTGGCGGTGCTGGCCTGGCTGCCGGGGCGCGCGATGCCGGCCAGCCTGCCGCTGATGGGCGCGCTGCTGATCATCAGCGTCGTGCTGATGCTGCGCTCGCAGCGCGCCTTCGTCGAAGCGGCGGCGCTGCGCCGGGAGCAGGCCGCCAAGACCGCCGAGCTGCGCCGCGTGGCCGAGCAGCTCGACCGCACCGGCGCCATCGCCGGCGTGGGCGGCTGGGCGCTGGACGCCGCGACACGGCAGCTCGAGCTGTCGCCGCACGCGCTGCGCCTGCTGGACCTGCCGCCCGACGCCCGGCTCGGCATGGACGAGTGCCTGGCGATGCTCGACCCCGCCGACCGCGACGGCGCCCGCGCCGCGATCGACGGCGCGCTGGCCGAGGGCCGGCCGTTCACCGCCACCGGCCGCGTGCGCACGGCCCAGGGCCGCAACATCGTGCTGCGCGCCGGCGGCGAGCCGCGGCGCGTGGACGGCCGCATCGTCGGCCTGGACGGCGCGGTGCAGGACGTCACCCGCAGCCACGATGCCGACCGCCGGCTGGCCGACGAGCGCCGCTTGCTGCTGCAGTTGCTGCGCAGCGCGCGCCAGGGTTTCTGGTTCCTGGACGCCGACGGCCGCTGCACCGAGCTCAACCCCGCGATGGCCGAGCTGCTGGGCCGCCCGCGCGAGGCGCTGCTGGGCCTTGACGCGCTCACCTGGTTCGACGGCGAGGACCGCGCGCGGCTGGCCGGCGAGCTGCAGGCCTGCCGGCGCCAGCCCTCCCGGCCCGCGCAGGACGACGGCATCGAGCTGAGCCTGCACCGCCCGGATGGGAGCCGGCGGCGCTGCCTGGTGCAGGCCTCGCCGCTGCTCGACGGCCGCGAGCGGCTGATCGGCTCGGTCTCCACCTGGACCGACATCAGCGGCCGCCACCAGGTGGAGGAGGCGCTGCGCGTCTCCCAGTTCGCGATCAACGCCAGCACCGAGCTGATCAGCGTGATCGACGAGTTCGAGGTCTACCACGACGTCAACGATGCCTGGTGCCGCAGCATGGGGCTGCGGCGCGAGCAGGTCATCGGCCACCGGCTCGAAGAGCTGGTGCCCGGCGTGCTGACGCCGGCGCGCGTGCAGGGGCTGATGAGCTGCCTGCGCGAGGCCCGCATCACCCAGGTGCGCAACCGCGTGCAGCTGCCGGGGCAGCCGCCGCGCGTGCTGCACACCAGCTACTACCCCATCGTGCCGGACGAGGGGCGAGCGCGCATGGCCGCGATCGTGACCCGCGACGTCACGCAGGAGGAAGAGCAGCACGCCGCCATGGTGGCCGCGTCGGAATACCTGCGCGGCACGCTGGAGGCCACCAGCGAAGCCATCTTCGCCACCGACGCCGACCACGACGACGAGCCGGCGCGCTTCGCCAACGACCAGCTGTTCCGCCTGTGGAGGCTGGACGACTCGCTGCGCCGGGGCCTGACCACGCGACAACTGATGGCGCACATCCGCCCGCTGCTGGTCGACGGCGAGGCGCAGGAGGCGCACATGGAGGCCATCGTCGCCGCCGGCGTGCCGGTGGAGGAGCGGCTGCACCTGCGCGACGGCCGCGTGCTGACGCTGCGCTTCGCCTGCGCGACGGTGCACGGCCGCAAGCTGCGCGTGTGGAGCAGCCGCGACATCACCGGCGAGGCGGCCGCGCAGGCCGTGCGCGAGGCCGCCGCGGCCGAGCAGCGCGCGCTGCTGGACAACTTTCCGGGCTTCATCGCGGTGCTCGACGGCGAGCAGCGCTACCAGTACGTCAACGAGCGGCTGGCGCGGCTGCTGGGCCTGCCGACCGGGCGCATCGTCGGCCGGCCGGCGGCCGAGGTGCTGGGCCCCGAGCGCTGGCGCAAGCTGCGTCTGGTGCTGGAGGCGGCCCGGCGCAACGGCCAGGCCACGTCCGGCAGCCAGCACCCGGGCACCGACGGCCGCGGCCCGGTGGAGATGGAGGTCACCCACGTCGCCGGCCCGCCGCAGGCCGACGGCACGCGGCCGGTCTACGCCTTCGGCATCGACGTCACCGAGCGCAAGCGCGCGCAGGCCGCGCTGATCGACGCCTTGTCCGAGGCCGAGCGCGCCAACAAGGCCAAGTCGCAGTTCCTGTCCAGCATGTCGCACGAGTTGCGCACACCGCTGAACGCGGTGCTGGGCTTCGGCCAGCTGCTGGCGCAGCAGGACCTCGGGCCCGACCAGCGCCGCCAGGTGGACGAGATCCTGCGCGGCGGCCGCCACCTGCTGGGCCTGATCGGCGACCTGCTGGACCTGGGCCGCATCGAGGCCGGCGAGCTGGAGATGGTGCCCGGCTCGGTGAGCGCCGCCGCGCTGGCCGACGAATGCGTCGCGCTGATGCAGCCGCTGGCCGCCGAGCACGCGGTGCGCCTGCAGCCGCCGGCCGGCGGCGCCGGGCTGCACGCCTGGGCCGACCCCAAGCGGCTGCGCCAGGTGCTGCTGAACCTGCTGTCCAACGCGATCAAGTACAACCGCCGCGGCGGCGAGGTCGGCGTGTCGATCGCGCCCGCCGACGGCCAGCTCGAGTTCCGCGTCACCGACGACGGCCCCGGCCTCAGCGCCGAGCAGCAGTCGCGACTGTTCAAGCCCTTCGAGCGCCTGGACGCCGCGCGCAGCGGCGCCGACGGCACCGGCATCGGCCTGGCGCTCAGCCGCCACCTGGTGGAGGCCATGGGCGGCCGCATCGGCGTGGTCAGCCAGCCCGGCCAGGGCAGCAGCTTCTGGTTCCGCCTGCCGCTGGCCGAGGCAGCGCCGGCCGCGGCCACGCCGGCGCCCGCCGCGCCGGCCGAGCGCCGCCGCCGCGCCCTCTACATCGAGGACAACCCGGTCAACCTGATGCTGATGGCCGCGCTGCTGGAGCGCGAGCTCGACCTGGCGACCGAGGCCGACCCGCTGCAAGGCCTGGCGCAAGCCCAGGCCGCGCCGCCCGACCTGATCCTGCTGGACATCCAGCTCCCCGGCATCGACGGCTACGAAGTGCTGCGCCGGCTGCGCGCCGACGAGCGCACGCGCCGCATCCCGGTGGTGGCCGTCAGCGCCAACGCGATGCCGGCCGACCTGGCCGCCGGCAAGGCCGCCGGCTTCGACGCCTACCTCACCAAACCGGTGGAACTGCACTCGCTGCTGGAGACCGTGCGCGCGCTGGCGCCGCCGGCGGCCTGAAGCCAGGAGGACCTCCATGCCCGTCACACGCATCCCGGCCCTGCTGGCCGCCGTCCTGAGCGGATGCCTGGCCGCCGCCGGCGCCGCGGCCGCCACGCTGCAGCTGCGGCTGCTGGAGACCACCGACGTCCACATGAACCTGCTGGCCTTCGACTACTACCTCGACAAGCCCAGCGACGAGTTCGGCCTGGCGCGCACGGCCACGCTGATCCGCGCCGCGCGCGCCGAGGTGAAGAACAGCCTGCTGTTCGACAACGGCGACCTGATCCAGGGCAGCCCGCTGGGCGACCAGGTGGCCACCGTGCAGCCGCTGGCCGAGGGCGAGGTGCACCCGGCGATGAAGGTGCTCAACGCGCTCGGCTACGACGCCGGCAACATCGGCAACCACGAGTTCAACTACGGGCTGCCCTACCTGAAGCGCGCGCTGGCCGGCGCGCGCTTCCCCTACGTCAATGCCAACGTCGTGCGCGCCGGCGGCAGCGACGATCAGCCCCAGCCGGTGTTCACGCCCTACGTGATCCTGGAGCGCCGCTTCGTCGACGACGCCGGCGCCGAGCATCCGCTGAAGATCGGCGTCATCGGCTTCGTGCCGCCGCAGATCATGCTGTGGGACCGCTCCCACCTGCTGGGCAAGGTGCGCGTGCTCGACATCGCCGAGACCGCGCGCCGCCTGGTGCCGCAGCTGCGCGCGCAAGGCGCCGACGTCGTCGTCGCGATCCCGCATTCGGGGCTGGAGTTCGGCACCACGGTGATGTTCGCCGAGAACGCGGTCGCCAAGCTGTCCGAGGTACCGGGCATCGACGCCATCCTGTTCGGCCATTCGCACGGCGAGTTTCCTGGCGGCTTCTTCGGCCGGCACCCCAAGGTCGACCTCGAGCGCGGCACCATCAACGGCATTCCCGCGGTGATGGCCGGCGCCTGGGGCAGCCACCTGGGCGTGATCGACCTCGTGCTGGACGACGACGGCGGCCGTTGGCGCGTGCGCGAAGGCCGCGCCCGGCTGCGCCCGGTGTGGGACCGCGCCGCGCGCAAGCCGCTGGCCGAGCCCGATCCGGCCATCGCGGCGCTGATCGAGAAGGAACACGCCGCCGCCCGCGCCCACATGGGCGCCGAGATCGCGCGCACCACCGCGCCGATCACCAGCTACTTCGCGCTGGTGGCCGACGACCCCTCGGTGCAGCTCGTCTCGCAGGCCCAGCTCGCCTATGCGCGCACGGCGCTCAAGGGCACGACGCACGAAGGGCTGCCGCTGCTGTCGGCGGCCGCGCCGTTCAAGGCCGGCGGCCGCATGGGCTGGAACTACTACACCGACATCCCGGCCGGGCCGCTGGCGCTGCGCCATATCGCCTCGCTCTACATCTACCCCAACACCATCAAGGCGGTGAAGGTCAGCGGCGCCCAGCTGCGCGAATGGCTGGAGATGTCGGCCGGCCAGTTCAACCGCATCGACCCTCAGGGCGCGCCGGAACAGAACCTGATCAACGACGCCTTCCGCACCTACAACTTCGACGTCATCGACGGCCTGCGCTACGCGATCGACGTCACGCAGCCGGCGCGCTACGACCCCAACGGCAAGCTGGCGGCGCCGGCGGCGCACCGCATCCGCGAGCTGCAATACGGCGGCAAGCCGGTCGACGACGCGGCCTCGTTCATCGTCGTCACCAACAACTACCGCGCCTCCGGCGGCGGCGGCTTTCCCGGGCTGGACGGCACGCAGATCGTGATGGACGCGCAGGACGAGAACCGCCAGGCGCTGGCGCAGTACCTCGGCGCCGCGAAGACCTTCGACCCCGGCGCCGACGGCAACTGGAAGCTCGCGCCGGTGCCCGGCGTCAAGCTGTGCTTCCTGTCGGGCAAGGGCGGTGTCGATCATCTGGCGCGTTATCCCGGCATCCGCGCCGTGCGCGACAACGGCGACGGCTCGGTGCTCTACGAGATCGCGCCGTGACGCTGCCGCCGCGCCGCGCGCGCGGGCTGATCCTCACCACGCTGGCGCTGCTGGCGGGCGCCGCCGCGCTGCTGGCCGCGCTGGCGCTGGCGCTGGCCGCCGCCTGGTACTGGCGCGATCTGCCGCCGCTGACCAAGGTGATCGACTACCAGCCGCGCCAGCACCTGCAGGTGCTGACGGCCGACGGCGACGAGATCGCCGCCTTCGGCAGCGAGCGGCGCATCTTCGTGCCGATCGCGCAGATCCCGCCGGCGCTGAAGGACGCGGTGCTGGCGATCGAGGACACCGGCTTCTACGAGCATGCCGGCATCAGCTTCAAGGGGCTGCTGCGCGCCTTCATCGCCAACCTGGGCGGCGGCATGCCGCAGGGCGCGTCGACCATCACGCAGCAGGTGGCGCGCACCTTCTTCCTGTCCACGCGCCGCACACCCGAGCGCAAGATCAAGGAGGCGCTGCTGGCGCTGCAGATCGAGCGCGAGCTGGACAAGGACCGCATCCTCGAGCTGTACATGAACCAGATCTACCTGGGCCAGCGCGCCTACGGCTTCGGCGCCGCGGCCCAGGTGTACTACGGCAAGCCGCTGGCCGCGCTGACGCTGGCCGAATCGGCGATGCTGGCCGGCCTGCCGCAGAACCCCATCTGGGCCAACCCGGTGGTCAATGCCGAGCGCGCGCGGCGGCGGCAGATGATGGTGCTGGACCGCATGCGCAAGCTGGGCCGCGTCACGCCCGCGCAGTACGAGCAGGCGGTGGCCGAGCGGCTGGTGCTGCGCGGCAGCCGCAACGGCCAGCTGCACGCCGAATACGTGGCCGAGATGGCGCGGCTGGCGGTGGTCGAGCGCTTCGGCGAGCAGGCCTACACCCAGGGCCTGCGCGTCGTCACCTCGGTGCGCGCCGCCGAGCAGCAGGCCGCGCACGCAGCGCTGCGCCGCGCGCTGCTGGCGCACGAGCGCAAGCAGCGCTGGCGCGGCCCCGAGGACCACGAAGAGCTGCCGCCGCGCGCCGCCGGCGCCGAGCTTGAGCGCGCCGCCGCGCAGGCGCTGAAGGACCATGCCGACGACGACGACCTGCGCGTGGCCATCGTGCTGGAGGCCGGCCCGAAGGAAGTGACGGCGCAGCTCGCCAGCGGCGAGACGGTGCACGTCAGCGGCAGCGGGCTGCGCCAGGCGCTGCCGGGGCTGGCGGCCAAGGCGCCGGCGGCGCTGGCGCTCACGCGCGGCGCGGTGATCCGCGTGCTCGGCGAGAGCGGCCGCGACGGCAGCACGAACTGGAGCATCGTGCAATGGCCCGAAGCCGAAGGCGCCTTCGTCGCGCTGGACCCGGCGAGCGGCCGCGTGCGCGCGCTGGTGGGCGGCTTCGATTTCCGCCAGCGCCAGTTCAACCATGCCACGCAGGCCTGGCGGCAGCCGGGGTCGAGCTTCAAACCCTTCCTGTACTCGGCGGCGTTCGCGAACGGCGTGCGGCCCGAGACCGTGGTCGACGACCTGCCGCTGACCGTCGCCGAAGGCGCCACCGACGACTGGAACCCGAAGAACTCCGACGGCCAGTTCGACGGCCCGATCACGGTGCGCGAGGCGCTGGTGCGATCGAAGAACCTCGTCAGCATCCGGCTGCTGCGCCAGATCGGCCTGCCCACCGCGCGCGAGTGGGCGGCGCGCTTTGGCATCGACCCCGCGCGCCAGCCCGACAACCTGACCTTCGCCTTGGGCGCCGGCAGCGTCACGCCGCTGCAGATGGCGGCGGCCTACGCGGTGTTCGCCAACGGCGGCTGGCGCGTGCAGCCGGTGCTGATCGAGAAGGTCGTCGACGCCCGCGGCCAGGTGCTGTTCGAGGCGCCGCCGCCGGCGGCCTTCAGCGACGACACGCGCGCCGTGCCCGAGGCCAACGTCTTCCTGCTGCGCAGCCTGCTGGCCGATGTCACGCTGCGCGGCACCGCGGCCGCGGCGCAGGCCGCGCTGCGCCGGCCCGACCTGTACGGCAAGACCGGCACCACCAACGACGCGGTGGACGCCTGGTTCGCCGGCTTCCAGCCCTCGGTCGTCGCGGTGGGCTGGATCGGCTACGACGAGCCGCAAAGCCTGGGCGAGCGCGAAAGCGGCGGCGGCCTCGCGCTGCCGCCGTGGATCGAGTTCATGCGCGTCGCGCTCAAGGGCGTGCCGGTGCAGCGGCTGGTGCCGCCGCCCGGCGTGGCGCGCGCCGACGGCGGCGACTGGCGGCTGGCGGGTGACGACGCGCGGCCCTTCGTCACGCGCATCGCGGCGCCCGTGCCCGAAGACGCGGCCAGCGCGCCGCCGCTGCAGCCGCTGCCCGAGCCGGCATCGGCGCCGCGCTGATCGCCACGGCGGCCGCACCCCCAGTTTCCAGTCCCCGCTGCAACGACTGGCAACACCTGGCGCCGCCGGCGCTGGCTAGCCTCTCGCGCTCCTCTGTTGCCAGGCGTCACCATGATTCGAACGCTGTTGCAGGCCCTGCTGCTGATCGTCGCGGCCGCCACCGCCACGCCGGCGGCCTGGGCGCAGAAGATCACGATCTACAGCGCCGGCAGCCTGGCCATCGGCAGCCAGCGGCAGTTGACGGCCTACGTGCAGCTCTCGCCCAACACCGTGAGCTGGGCCGTCAACGGCGTGCCGGGCGGCAACGCGGCGCTGGGCACCGTCAGCAGCAGCGGGCTGTACCAGGCGCCGGCCGCGGTGCCGCAGCCCAACACGGTGACCGTCAGCGCCACCAGCACCGCCTACCCGCGCGAGATGGGCAGCGCGACGATGACCATCACGCAGGTGCAGCCGCGGCTGTGGAGCATCAGCCCAGCCAGCGTGCCGGCGGGCGCCTACACGCTCACGCTCAACGGCGCGGCCTTCGGCAGCAACGCGGTGGTGCGCGTGGGCGGCGTCAGCCTGCCCACCACGCGGGTGTCGGCAACCCGGCTGACGGCCACTGGCACCGCCGCCGCGGCGCAGGTGGGCAGCAAGCTCAACGTCGACGTGCTGGCCACCGGCCTGGGCGCGATCTCCAGCGACGTGGTGCATCTCAGCATCGTCGCCGCCGGCACCCCGCCGACGACGCCCACCCCGCCGCCGACCACGCCCACGCCGCCCGGCAGCAGCCCCGGCACCGGCCTCGGCACCGCCGACCTCGCCTGGCTGCGCCTGCTGGACCAGGCCACCTTCGGGCCGACGGCGTCCGACCTCCAACGCATCAAGTCACTGGGCGTGAACGGCTGGCTGAACGAGCAGTTCACGCTGCCCGAGACCGCGATCGAGGTGCCCGCCAGCGGCGACAACCGCATCGTGCAGTCGCAGTTCCTGGCCCGGCTCTCGGCCGCGCCCGACCAGCTGCGCCAGCGCATGGCCTACGCGCTGGGCCAGGTGCTGGTGATCTCGATCAACAAGAACAACTACGCGAACGAGACCGCGCCCTTCCTGCAGATCCTCTCGCGCCACGCCTTCGGCAACTACCGCGCGCTGCTGGGCGAGGTGGCCACCAGTGCGCAGATGGGCAAGTACCTCGATCTGGCCAACAGCAACAAGCCCGCGCCCGGCAGCAGCGCCAACGAGAACTTCCCGCGCGAGCTGCTGCAGCTCTTCACGCTGGGGCTGGTGCGGCTCAAGCCCGACGGCACGCCGCAGCTCGACGCCGCCGGCAGCGCCATCGCCACCTACGGGCAGGACGACGTGCAGCAGCTCGCGCTGGCCTTCACCGGCTGGACCTATGCCGGCGCCGGCAACAACAACTGGGAGAACTTCAGCGGCCCGCTGGTGCCACGCGACGTCAACCACGACCTGCGCGCCAAGAGCTTCCTCGGCTGCAGCCTGCCGGCCAACCAGGGCGCGCAGCAGGACATGGCGGCGGCGCTGGACTGCGTGTTCAAGCACCCCAACGTGGCGCCCTTCGTCTCGCTGCGGCTGATCCGCCAGCTCGTCAAGAGCAACCCCAGCCCGGCCTACGTGGCGCGCGTCAGCGCGGTGTTCAACGACAACGGCAGCGGCGTGCGCGGCGACCTGAAGGCGGTGGCGCGCGCGATCCTCACCGACGCCGAGGCGCGCGACGACGCCGCGCGCGCCGACGGCGGCCGGCTGCGCGACCCCATCCAGCAGATCGTCGCGCTGGTGCGCGCTTTGGGCGGCAGCATCTCGCCCGGCAACCAGATGGCCTGGGAGTTCACGCGCAGCGGGCAGACGCCGCTGGGCCCGCCCTCGGTGTTCGGCTTCTATTCGCCGCTGTTCCGCCTGCCCGGCAACGCCGCGCTGGCGGCGCCCGAGTTCCAGATCTACACGCCCACCGAGGCGGTGCTGCGCGGCAACTTCATCTGGCGCCTGCTCGGCCAGCCGGGCAGCGACGCCAGCATCAACCTCGCGCCCTACACCGCGGCGGCCGGCACCGCGTCGGCGCTGATCGACAAGGTCGACCAGACGCTGCTGTATGGCCGCATGCCGGCCGCGCTGCGCAGCGTGCTGGCGGCGCAGATCGACGCCCAGGGCAGCGACACGGCGGCGCGCGTGCGCACCGCGCTGTACTTCACCGCCCTGTCGGGGCTGTACGCCATCCAGCATTGAAGAAGACCATGAACACCAACCCCCGACGCGACTTCCTGCGGCTGGCCGCCGCGCTGGCCGGCACGGCCGCCGCCGGCGCGCAGGCGCAGGCCGGCGGCGACTACAAGGCGCTGGTGTGCGTCTTCCTGATGGGCGGCAACGACGGCCACAACCTCGTCGTGCCGCTGGCCACCGCCGCCTACAACGCCTACCGCAGCGCGCGCGGCCCGCTGGCGCTGCCCGACGGCAGCGCGACGCTGATCCCGGTCAGCACGCCCGAAGGCACGCCCTACGGGCTGAACAGCGGGCTCGCCGCGATCGCGCCGCTGTGGAGCCAGGGGCGCCTCGCGGTGATGGCCAACGTAGGTCCGCTGGTGCGGCCGGTGACGCGCGCCGAGGTGCTGGCCGGCACCGCGCCGCTGCCCAGCAACCTGTACTCGCACGCCGACCAGATCGTGCTGCAGCAAGCCGGCAACGCCAGCGGCAGCGGTGGCACCGGCTGGGGCGGGCGCACGGCCGACGGCGTGCAGTCGCGCAACGGCAGCAGCAGCTTTCCGGCCGCGGTGTCGCTGGCCGGCCAGGCCTTGTTCTGCGCCGGCGCCAGCGTGCCGTCGGCGAGCCTGATCCCCGGCTACGACCTGGCGGCCGACGGCCTGAGCGCCTGGCCCGACAGCGCCGCCGCGGCGCGCCGTGCGGCGCTGCTGCAGGTGCTGAACATCGACAACGGCATGGCGCTGGTGCAGGCCGCCAACCGCGTGCGGCGCGACGCGCTGTCGCTCAACGCGCTGCTGGCCGGCAGCGGCAGCGCGACGCTGGCCACCGCCTTCCCCGGCACCGATCTGGGCCGCCAGCTGCAGCAGGTGGCACGCCTCATCAAGCTGCGCGCCAGCACGGGCATGAGCCGGCAGGTGTTCTTCACCGCGATCGGCGGCTTCGACACCCATGCGCAGCAGAGCTGGACGCAGTGGGACCTGCTGCGCCAGGTGGCCGAGGCGATGGCCGCGTTCCACGCCGCGACGGTCGAGCTGGGCGTGGCGGGCCAGGTGACCGCCTTTACGCAAAGCGACTTCGGCCGCACGCTGCAGCCCAGCGGCAGCGGCAGCGACCACGGCTGGGGCAACCACCACCTGCTGCTGGGCGGCGCGGTGCGCGGCGGGCGGGTCTACGGGCAGTTTCCGCAGCCGGCGCTGGGCGGCACCGACGATGCCGGCAGCCGCGGCGCGCTGATCCCCAGCACCTCGCTGGAGCAGTTCGGCGCCACGCTGGCGCGCTGGTTCGGCGTGGCGCCGGCGGCGCTGCCGTCGGTGTTTACCAACCTCGGCAATTTCGCCAGCAGCGACCTGGGCTTCATGGCCTGATCGCTGCGGCGGCGGTTTCGATCAGGGCTGCCGCGCGGGCGGCGGCGGCGCGTCGCCGGCCGGGGCGTCGGGCGCGCTCGCCTGGTCGTCCGGCGCCGGCGGATGGCCGGCGGCCTTGCGCTGCGCCTTCTCTTCCTTCTTGCGCTTCTTCTCCAGCTCGCGCTGGCGCTTCTCGAATGCGTAGTTGGGTTTGGCCACGGGCATCGGGCTCCAGCAACGGTGATGCCCCGACGATACCCTAGGAGGCTGTCGGGCTTTGGGACGGCCCCGCGTTCGGCCGGCAAGGGGCCTGATGCAAGGCGCCGGGGCGCAGCCGGACTGGATGTCCGGCAAGCGCCGGCAACGCCGCAGCGGGCCCCTTGCCGGCCGAACCCGAAGGGCCGGGGCGATTCAGGGCGCCATCCGTCGTTGCCGGCTCGTTGTGTGGGCCCGGCCACACGGCCTCGCCGGCGCCTCGTCTGGCGCCCTGACTCGCCCCGGCGCGGGGCCGTCCCAAAGCCCGACAGCCTCCTGGCGCCCGGCCATACTGGCGGCATGCCCACGATCCGCATCGCCGCCTGGAGCGGCCCGCGCAACATCTCCACCGCGATGATGCGGGCCTGGGAGAACCGGCCCGACTGCAGCGTGGTCGACGAGCCGCTGTACGCGCACTACCTGCAGGCCACCGGGCTGGACCACCCGGGGCGCGACGAGGTGATCGCCGCCGGCGAGACCGACCCCGCCCGCGTGGTCGCCGCGCTGCTGGGCCCGGTGCCCGGCGGCCGCGCGATCGGGTACCAGAAGCACATGAGCCACCACCTGCTGCCCGGCATGGACACCGGCTGGGTGCACAGCCTGAGCAACGTCTTCCTGATCCGCGACCCGGCGCTGGTGGTGGCCAGCTACGTGAAGAGCCGCGCGCAGGTGGCGCCCGCCGACATCGGGCTGCTGCAGCAGGCGGATCTGTTCGACGCCGTCGCCCGGCGCCTGGGCCGCGCGCCGCCGGTGGTCGACGCCGAGCGCTTCCTGAAAGCGCCCGCGGACCAGCTGCAGCGCCTGTGCGCCGCGCTGGGCGTCGAGTTCATGCCTTGCATGCTGAGCTGGCCCGCCGGCCCCCGCGCCAGCGACGGCGTGTGGGCGCCGCACTGGTACGACGCGGTGTGGAAGTCCACCGGCTTCGAGCCTTGGCGCGACAAGCGCGTCGCGCTGCCGGCCGGATTGCAGGCCGTGGCCGAGGCCTGCCGGCCGGCCTATCAGCGGCTGCTGGACTACGCGATCTGAAGCGGCGCAGACCTCAAGGCGCCGCGCCGCGCAGCACCCCCTGCCACAGCGCCAAGCGCTCGCGCGCCAGGCTGGTCTGGTCGGCGCGCGCCGCGGCGCTGGCCGCCAGGTGCACCATCACGAGCTGCTGCGCCGGGTCGACGAAGATCGCCTGGCCGTACACGCCCAGCAGCGCGAAGCGCCGCGCCGGCCCGGGCTGCACCCAGAAGAAGTGGTTGTAGCCCCAGTGCGCGCGCTGCGGGCGGAACGGCGGGTCGAGGCGGCGCGCGTCGGTGGCGGCGAGCAGGAACTCGCGGTCGATCACCACCTGGCCGGTGTCGGGCCGGCGGCCGTCGTGGGCCAGCACGATGGCCAGCCGCAGCCAGTCGCGCGGCTGCGCGAACAGGCAGCAGTGCGCCAGCTCCAGCCCCAGCGGGTCGGTCTGCCAGTCGGCCGGCGCGGCGGCGCCGATGGCCTGCCACAGCCGCGGCGTCAGGTAGGCGGCCAGGCTCTCGCCCAAGGCGCGCTGCAGCGCGGCGCCGGCCAGCGCGGTCTCGATGCTGGCGTAGTGGAAGCGGCTGCCTTGCGGCTGCTCGCGCTCGTCGAAGGCGCGCGCCGCGCGCACCAGGCCTTCGCGCAGCCAGGCCTGGCGGTAGCGCGACGAGTCATCGCCGGGCTCGTAGGTCTCACTGAAGCGCACGCCCGATCCCATGCGCATCAGGTTGCGCAAGGAAGTCTCGCCGTAGGCCGTGCCCTGCAGCTCGGGCAACCAGGTCTGCAGCGGCGGGTCGAACGAGGCGATGCGGCCTTCGGCGCGCGCCAGCCCCAGCGCCAGGCCCAGCACCGACTTGGCCATCGAGTTGGACAGGTATTGGTGCTCGGGCCCGCGGCCGTGGGCATAACGCTCGACCAGCACCTCACGGCCGCGCGCGACGATCAGCGCCGCCACCGGCTGGCGGGCGAAGTAGTCGTCGAGCGTCAGCGTGCGGCCGTCCAGCGTCCAGGTGAACGGCGGCTCGGAGGCGGCGCGCGTCAGCGGCATCGTCTGCGCGGCCGGCGCCAGCGTGTGCCAGCGCGGCGGCACGGCCGCCCGGCGCAGCCGGGTGTGGCGTTCGAGCTGGCGCTGCTCGTCGGCCGACAGCGGGCGCGGCGGCGGTTGCTGCTGCAGCGGCGTGGCACAGCCCGCCAGCAGCGCCAGCACCAAGGCCAGCGCAGCGCGGCGGGCAGCGTTCAAGCGGCGTCCTCCGGCGCGATCTCGGTGCCGTAGTCGTACAGCGCTTCGAGGATCGCCTGCTCGCGGTCGTCGGCGCTTTCGGCGAGGTCGTCGATGCGCTGGAAGTACTGCGCCAGCGTCGTCGCGCCGCCGGCGCCGTGGTGCAGCCGCGCGGCGCAGTGCGCGCGCCAGCGCTCGCGCTCGGCGTCGCTCAGCGTGTCAGCGAAGTTGCGCGCGCGGTAGCGGAACAGCAGTTCGTCCAGCCGCTCGTCCTCGAAGGCCGGGCGGCGCTCGGCCAGCGCCTGCGGCGACAGCGTGCGCAGGCGCTGCAGCGCGCGCCGGTCCTCGTTGCCGAGGAAGCCGCCGTACAAGTCCTCGTCGACGTCGACCGGCTCCGCCGGCGCCGGCCGCACGAAGACCTGCGGCCACAGCGCCGCGGCCTGGCGCCCCACGGCCGCCGCCTGCTGCGCGTGGCGCGCGGCCAGCGCGAGGTCCACGCCCCAGCGCTCGGCGGCCGCGCCCAGCGTCTTGAGGTTGCCGATCACCACCGGGCTCTTGTTCAGGTGGATGGTCTTGATCGGCAGCCGCTGCACGCCCTCGGGCAGCTCGTCCTGGCGTGTGTAGAGGCGCTGGCGCACCTGCGCGGCGTCCAGCGCGGCCAGCTCGGCGGGGTCGTGCGCGAGGTCCCAGACGATGATCTCGTTCTTGTTGGTCGGGTGCGGCGCCAGCGGCCACACCACGGCCAGGCAGCCGCGCTCGGCCGGGTAGCGGCCCGACAGGTGCACGAAAGGCCGCTCGACGCCGATCTCGGCGCGCACCGCGTTCTTGTCGCGCAGGCGCAGGCAGAAGTCCCACAGCCGCGGCTGCCGCGCCTTGACCAGCCGCGCCAGCGCGATCGTCGCGCGCACGTCGGACAGCGCGTCGTGCGCCGCCTCGTGCGCCAGGCCGTTGGCGGCGCTGAGGTGCTCCAGCTTGAACGACGGGCGGCCGTCGTCGTGGCAGGGCCACTCGATGCCCTCGGGCCGCAGCGCCCAGGTGCAGCGCAAGGTGTCCAGCAGGTCCCAGCGGCTGCAGCCGTTCTGCCACTCGCGGCCGTAGGGGTCGATCAGGCAGCGCCAGAACAGATGGCGCGTGACCTCGTCGTCGAAGCGGATGCTGTTGTAGCCCACGCCGATGGTGCCGGGCGCGGCCAGCTCGGCCTCGATCGCGGCGGCGAAGGCGTGCTCGGCCAAGCCCTGCTGCAGGCATTGCTGCGGCAGGATGCCGGTCAGCAGGCAGCTCTCGGGGTCGGGCAGCGAGTCGGGCGCCGGCTTGCAGTAGTGCATCACCGGCTCGCCGATCACGTTGAGATCGGCGTCGGTGCGCAGCCCCGCGAACTGCGCCGGCCGGTCGCGGCGCGGCACGCGGCCGAAGGTTTCGTAGTCGTGCCAGAAGAAGGTGTCGGCGGGCATGGCGCGACGATACGCCGGCCCGCCGCCCCCGCCTCGGCGCTAGCCCTTCTTCTTGGCCGCCGGCTTGGCGGCGGCGCCGCCTTGCTGCAGCCCCTCCGACATGCCCAGCAGCACGCCGCCCACCATCGCCGCGTAGCTCTCGGCCATCGCTTGCGCGGCCTTCAGTCCGACGGCGCGCGACTGGCGCACCGCCGCCTGCATGTCGTCCATCAGCTTCTCGGCGGTGGCGCTGGCGCGGCTGCCCGACAGCGTGCCGCCGGCCTGCATCTTCTCCAGCACCGGGCCCCAGGCGGCGGCCATCTGCTCGCCGGCGCCGCCGGCGGCCTTGCGCACGGTGCCGATCAGCGTGTCCTCGAACTTCTCGAGGTCGGCCAGCGCCTTGCTGAGGTGCTTTTCGCGCAGGTCGGCGCCTTGCGCCATCAACTGGCCCAGCGCGACGCGGTTGGCCTCCACGGCCTTCAGCAGCGCGTCGTCCATGCCGGCCACGGCCTTGTCGAGCAGGCCTTCGGCGTCGGCGCCGGCCAGCGGGTTGCGCGCCATGCCGCTGCCCACGGCGTCGGTCACGCCCTTCAGCGCGGCGCGGATGTTCTTCAGCGTCAGCTCGCGCCCCTGCAAGGCCTGCAGCGTGGCGCTGCTGACCGCCTTGCGGAGCTGCTCGCCCTGCTGGGCGGTGGCGCTCTGGAACTGCGCCACCAGCGCTTCAGCATCGATCAGGGGCTTGACCATCGGGGCTCTCCTCGGGGTGTGTGGAATGGGCCCCGCATGCTCGCATCGAAGCGGCGGCCGGACAAGCCCGGCGCGCCCCTGGTCGGCGCGCGGATCAGTGCAGCACCAGCAGCGGCAGCTTGCTGCGCGACAGCACGTTCTTGGTGTGCGACCCGAACAGCAGCTCGCCGAAGGCGCCGCGGCCGTGGGTGACCATCACGACCAGGTCGCAGCCGAACTCCTCGGCGGCCTTGACGATGGCGTCGTCGACCGCGTCGGTGCGCTGGTACTTGCCGTGGAAGGGGACGCCGGCCTCGGCCGCCTTGGCGGCGAACCTGGCCAGCACCTCGTGGGCATGCGCCTCGGTGCGCGCCTGGTGGGCCTCGCTGTCGCGCTGGTACGCCGTCACGTTGGCGGCCATCGTGGGCATCGGCGGCATCGGCTCGGCCACGAAGCCGGTGATGCTCGCGCCCAGCTTGCGCGCCAGCTCCAGGCTGGACTGCGCCGCGCGTTCGGAGAGCTCGCTGCCGTCCACGGGAACGAGGAGGTGGGTGTACATACGACTTTGTCCTTCTTTCCGGTCTGGATCGCCGGGCTCGACCGCGGGCCGGACCCGGCGCCGCGCTGATGGCACTGTAGGCCGGCAGGCGCCTTGCGCATTGATCACCGTCAAGCGCGCGGCCGGTCCCGATAATCGGGCGCATGCGCGAGCTGTTCGACCTCGATCCAGCCCTGGTCTTCCTGAACCACGGCTCCTACGGCGCCTGCCCGCGGCCGGTGCGCCAGGCGCTGCAGGACTGGCAGACGCAGATGGAGCGCAACCCGGTGGAGTTCCTGGGCCGACGCTCGGCCGCGCTGCTGCGCGCGGCGCGCGAGCAGTGGGCCGGCTTCGTCGGCGCCTCAGCCGACGACCTCGTGTTCGTGCCCAACGCCACCACCGGCGTCAACATCGTCGCGCGCTCGCTGGACCTGCGGCCCGGCGACGAGGTGCTGGGCACGACGCTGGAATACGGCGCCTGCGACGCGGCCTGGGACTTCATCTGCCGGCAGCACCAGGCGCACTACCGCCGCGCGCCGGTGGCGCTGCCGCTGGACGACGGAGGCCTGCGTGCGGCAGATCATGGCCGGCGTGACGCCGCGCACGCGGCTGGTCTTCATCAGCCACCTGGCGTCGACGACGGCGCTGATCCTGCCGGTGGCCGCCGTGGTCGCCGCGGCGCACGAGCGCGGCGTGCCGGTGCTGGTGGACGGCGCGCATGCGCCGGGGCAGCTCGAGCTGTCGCTCGACGCGCTGGGCGCCGACTTCTACACCGGCAACGGCCACAAGTGGCTGTGCGCGCCCAAGGGCACCGGCTTCCTGCACGCGCGGCCTGAGCAGCAGGAGCGGCTGCACGCCACCGTGGTGAGCTGGGGCTACCTCGCCGGTAGCGGCGGGCACACCGGCTTCGACGCCTACACCGGGCGCACGCCGTTCGAGCGCCGGCTGCAATGGCAGGGCACGCGCGACATCTGCGGCTGGCTGGCCTCGGGCGCGGCGATCGACTTCCACCGCCAGCACCTGGGCCCCGAGGTGCGCGCGCATTGCCGCCGGCTGGCCCTGGCGCTGATGCACGAGCTGGCCGCGCACTTCGGGCTGCCGGTGATCGGCAGCGACCCGCATTTCGCGCAGATGGTGCCGGTGCCGGTGCCGCCCTGCGATGCCGAGGCGCTGCGCCGCCGGCTGTTCGAGCAGCACCGCATCGAGGTGCCGGTCACGCAGCACGAAGGGCGCGCGTTCGTGCGCGTCTCGGTGCAGGGCTACAACACGCGCGCCGAGCTGGAAGCGCTGGCCCAGGCGCTGCGATCGGAGTTCGCGCATGGATGAAGTCGACGTGCTGGTGATCGGCGCCGGCGTGGTCGGCCTGGCGTCTGCGCGCGGGCGCTGGCACTGCAGGGGCGCTCGGTCGTGATCGCCGAAGCGGCCGCGCAGTTCGGCAGCGGCACCAGCAGCCGCAATTCCGAGGTCGTGCACGCCGGGCTGTACTACGAGCCCGGCAGCCTGAAGGCCGCCTTGTGCGTGCGCGGCCGCGAGCTGCTTTACGGCTATTGCGCCGAACGCGGCATGGCCGCGCGGCGCTGCGGCAAGCTGCTGGTGGCCACGCGCGAGGCCGATGCGCCCAGGCTGGAGACCATCCGCCGGCGCGCCGCCGCCTGCGGCGTGCACGACCTGCAGCCGCTGGACGGCACCGCGCTGCGCGCGCTGGAGCCCGAGCTGCAGGCTGTGGCCGGCCTCTGGTCGCCCAGCAGCGGCATCGTCGACAGCCACGGCCTGATGGCGGCGCTGCTGGGCGATGCGGAGCAGGCGGGCGCGCTGTTCGCGGTGGCCAGCCCCTTCACCGGCGCGCGGCGCGACGCGGACCGCTGGATCGCGCAGACCGGCGGCGCCGAGCCCTTCGAGCTGGCCGCGCGCTGGCTGGTCAACAGTGCCGGGCTGCAGGCGCAGGCCGCGGCGGCGCAGATGCAGGGCTTTCCGGCCGCGGCCATCCCGCGCCGGCACCTGGCCAAGGGGCACTACTTCTCGCTCAGCGGCCGCGCGCCGTTCCGCCACCTGATCTACCCGCTGCCGGTGGACGGCGGCCTGGGCGTGCACCTGACGCTGGACCTGGGCGGACAGGCGCGCTTCGGACCCGACGTGCAATGGCTGCCCGAGCCCGCCGGCGACGCGGCGCCGGACTACGCGGTCGACCCCGCACGACAGGCAGCCTTCGAGGCCGAGGTCCGCCGCTACTGGCCGGGCCTGCCGGCCGGCAGCCTGCAGCCGGCCTACAGCGGCATCCGCCCCAAGCTCAGCGGCCCCGGCGAGCCGGCGGCCGACTTCCACATCGCCGGCCCCGAGCGGCACGGCGCGGCCGGCGTGGTGCAGCTCTTCGGCATCGAATCGCCGGGGCTCACGGCGTCGCTGGCGATCGGCGAACGGGTGGCCGGCATCGTCGCGGCGGCCTGACGCGGCCGATGCACCGCGCGCAGCGCTCGGCGACAATGCGCGCCGCTTTCGCGCTCATCGCCTTTCGCATGCCCGACTCGCTAATCCTCACCCTCGCCGGCCCCGACCGCACCGGCATCGTCCACGCCATCACCGGCGCGCTGGCCGGGCGCGGCGGCAACATCACCGACGCCGCGCAGTTCAACGACCAGAGCACCGGCCAGTTCTTCATGCGCGTGCAGTTCACGCTGGCGAGTGACCAGCACGAGGCCATCCGCGCCGACGTGGCGCGCCTGGCCGACGCCATGCAGATGAAGTGGCAGCTCCACGAGGCACAGGCCCGCATGCGCACGGTGCTGATGGTCAGCAAGCTCGGGCATTGCCTGAACGACCTGCTGTTCCGCGACAAGAGCCAGCTGCTGCCGCTGGACATCCGCGCCGTGGTCTCCAACCACCGCGACTACTACCAGCTGGCGGCCAGCTACGACATCCCGTTCCACCACATCCCGGTGACGCCGGCCACCAAGGCGCAGGCCGAGGCGCGGCTGCTGGACGTGGTGCAGCAGGAGCAGGCCGAGCTGGTGGTGCTGGCGCGCTACATGCAGGTGCTGTCCGACGACCTGTGCCGCGCGCTGGAAGGGCGGGCGATCAACATCCACCACAGCTTCCTGCCCAGCTTCAAGGGCGCCAAGCCCTACCACCAGGCGCACGAGCGCGGCGTCAAGATCATCGGCGCCACCGCGCACTACGTGACCGCGACGCTGGACGAAGGGCCCATCATCGAGCAGGACATCGCCCGCGTGGACCATGCCTGCACGCCCGAGCAGCTGACGCACATCGGCCGCGACATCGAGTGCGCGGTGCTGGCGCGCGCCGTCACCTGGCACGCCCAGCACCGCGTGCTGGTCAACGGGCACAAGACGGTGGTGTTCCGCTGAATTGCGCCGTCGTCGCGCCGCTGTTGACACGATCGCGTCATCGTCGCGCACCTAAGATGCGCAGCGTCTCTGGCAACAACCGGCCGCAACAATGGGCGGACCACCGGAACCCGTACCCGGCGCCAGTGCCCGTCAGGCGTTAGCCGCCTGCTTCGGTAGCTTCAAGGGCCACTCCTGACCGGGTGGCCTTTGGCTTTTTCTAGGCGCGCGGCGCGGCGTAGCGCCGGCTCATCGCCTCCAGCGGCAGCGGCTTGATGCGCGGCGCCATGCCGGCGCAGCCGAAAGCCTCGAAGCGCGCCTTGCAGACGCCGCGCGCGGCCTGCGTCGCGGCCTTCAGCGCCTGGCGCGGGTCGAACTCGGCCGGCCGCTCGGCGAACGAGCGCCGCATCGCGCCGGTCATCGCCAGCCGGATGTCGGTGTCGATGTTGACCTTGCGCACGCCGCTGGCGATGCCGCGCCGGATCTCGTCGACCGGCACGCCGTAGGTCTCCTTGATGTCGCCGCCGTGGCGGCGGATGATCTCCAGCCATTCCTGCGGCACCGACGACGAGCCGTGCATCACCAGGTGCGTATCGGGCACCGCGGCGTGGATCGCGGCGATGCGCTCGATGGCCAGCGTCTCGCCGCTGGGCGGGCGGCTGAACTTGTAGGCGCCATGGCTGGTGCCGATCGCGATCGCCAGCGCGTCGACGCCGGTCTGGGCGACGAAGTCGCGCGCCTGCGCGGGGTCGGTCAGCAGCTGCTCGCGGCCCAGCACGCCCTCGGCGCCGACGCCGTCCTCCTCGCCCGCGGTGCCGGTCTCCAGCGAGCCCAGGCAGCCCAGCTCGCCTTCCACCGACACGCCAACCGCGTGCGCCAGCTCGCACACCTTGCGCGTGACGTCCACATTATAAGCGTAGGCTGCCGGCGTCTTGCCGTCCTCGCGCAGCGAGCCGTCCATCATCACGCTGGTGAAGCCCGAGCGGATGCTCTGCTGGCACGCGGCCGGCGTCGCGCCGTGGTCCTGGTGCAGGCACAGCGGGATGTCGGGGTGCGCCTCCACCGCGGCCAGCGCCAGGTGGCGCAGGTAGGGCTCGCCGGCGTAGGCGCGCGCGCCGGCGCTGGCCTGCAGGATGACCGGCGACTGCGTGTCCTCGGCCGCCTGCAGGATCGCGTGGATCTGCTCCAGGTTGTTGACGTTGAAGGCCGGCACGCCGTAGCCGTGCTCGGCGGCGTGGTCCAGCAGCTGGCGCAAGGCGATGAAGGCCATGGTGTCGGGTCCTCTCGGTTCAGGTGAACTGGGATACGCAGTCGCTCAGCGCGCACCAGTGCTGCAGGTCGGCCAGCGTCACGCGGCCTTCGCCGCGTTCGCGGTCCTGGGCCAAGGCCGGGCGCCAGCCGTCGCGGCGGTCCAGCCCGGGGCCGATCGCAACAGCGCCTTCGATCGTGGCCTGCGCGAAATAATGGCTGCGCGTCACGACCACCGGCACGCCGGCGGCGCGCGCGGCGGCCGCGCCGCCGGGCGAATCCTCGATCGCCAGCGCCTGCAGCGGCTGCAATTGCAGCAGCGCCAGCGCGCGCTGGAACACCTCGGGGTCGGGCTTCTTGCGCTGCACGTCCTCGCCGCAGACCACGGCGTCGAAGCCGCCGATGCCGTCGAGCGCGGGCGCGGCGTCGAGCAGCGCGCGCAGGTTGCTGCGGCTGGTGGTGGTGGCGATCGCGAGGCGCAGGCCTTGCTGCCGCGCCTCGGCCATCAGCGCCGCGACGCCCGGCCGCAGCTGCACCGCGCCGGCGGCCACGCGCTCGGCATAGAGCCGGTTCTTGCGTGCGTGCAATTCGGCGGCCAGCGCCTCGCGCTGCTGCGCCAGCGGCGGCGCGTCGGTGCGCGCGGCCATGTCGTGCAGCAGGCGCTCACGCCCGCCGGTGACGGCCAGCAGCCGGCCGTAGTGCGCCTCGTCCCAGCGCCAGGGCAGGCCCAGCGCCTCGAAGGCCTGGTTGAAGGCCACGCGGTGGCCGTCGCGCTCGGTCTCGGCGAGGGTGCCGTCGACGTCCCACAGCAGCGCTTTCATCGCGCGACCTCGGGGGCATCGCTGCACACCTGCTGCACGAGCTGCGCCAGCGCCTCCGCGGTGAAGCCGAAGTGCGGGAACAGCTCGGCCGCGGGCGCCGATGCGCCGAAGCGGTCCAGCCCCAGCGCGGCCACGCAGCCGTAGGCGCCCCAGCCGCGGGTGACGCCGGCCTCGACGCCGATGCGCGGCAGCCGCGCGGCGTCGCCCAGCACGGCGTCGCGCCAGGCGCGGTCCTGGCGGTCGAACACCGTCGCGCTGGGCAGCGAGACCACGCGCACCGGCAGGCCGCGCTCGTCCAGCAGCGCCTGCGCGGCCATCGCCAGCGCCACTTCCGATCCGCTGGCGATCAGCACCGCGCGCGCGCCGGGGCGGTCGCCGAGCACGTAGCCGCCGCGGCAGACCCCGGCGCGCTGCGCCTCGCCGCGCGGCTGCGGCGGCAGGTCCTGGCGCGACAGCAGCAGCGCGCTGGGGCCGTCGCGCCGCTGCAGCGCCGCGGCCCAGGCGGCCGCGGTCTCGAAGGCGTCGCCGGGGCGCCAGACGTCGAGGCCGGGGATCAGCCGCAGGCTCTCGGCGTGCTCCACCGGCTGGTGCGTGGGCCCGTCCTCGCCGAGGCCGATGCTGTCGTGCGTGAAGACGTGGACCACGCGCTGCTTCATCAGCGCCGCCATGCGGATGGCGTTGCGGCTGTAGTCGCTGAAGGCGAGGAAGGTGCCGCCGTAGGGAATGAAGCCGCCGTGCAGCGCCACGCCGTTGAGGATGGCGGCCATGCCGAACTCGCGCACGCCGTGGCTGATGTGGCGCGCGCCGCAGCCGGGAAAGTCGGTCAGGTTGCTGCCCGTGAGGTCGGCGCTGCCGCCCAGCAGCTCGGGCAGGCGCGGGCCCAGCAGCGCCAGCGCGCGCTGGCTGGCCTTGCGCGTGGCCAGCGGCTTGTGCAGCGCGGCGGCGTCGTCCAGCAGCGCGGTGCGCAGCTCGGCCCAGTCGGCGGGCAGCTCGCCGTTGACGCGGCGCTCGAACTCGGCAGCCAGCGCCGGATAGGCCGCGCGGTACGAGGTCCAGCGCGACAGCCATTCGATGCGCCGCAGCCCGCCGCGCGGCCGCGCGTCCCAGGCCGCATACACCTCGGCGGGGATCTCGAACGGCGCGTGGGGCCAGCCGATGGCCTCGCGCGTGGCGGCCACTTCCTCGGCGCCCAGCGGCTCGCCGTGCGCGCGCGCGGTGCCGGCGCGGTTGGGCGCGCCCTGGCCGATGGTCGTGCGGCAGATGATGAGGGTCGGCGCGCCGGCGTGGGTGCGCGCCTGCGTCATCGCTTCATCCAGCGCCGCGAGGTCGTGGCCGTCGACGGGGCCTAGCACGTGCCAGCCGTAGGCCTTGAAGCGCGCCGCGGTGTCGTCGCGGAACCAGCCCTGCACCGGGCCGTCGATGCTGATGCCGTTGTCGTCGTACAGCAGCACCAGCTTGTGCAGGCCCCACACCGCGGCCAGCGCGCAGGCCTCGTGGCTGATGCCTTCCATCAGGCAACCGTCGCCGGCGAAGACCCAGGTGCGGTGGTCGACCAGCGTGTGCCCCGGGCGGTTGAACTCGGCGGCGAGCCGCGCTTCGGCCAGCGCCATGCCCACCGCGTTGGCCAGGCCCTGGCCCAGCGGGCCGGTGGTGGTCTCCACGCCGGGCGTGTGGCCGGCCTCGGGGTGGCCCGGGGTCAGGCTGCCCAGTTGCCTGAAGCGTTGCAGCTCGGCCAGCGGCAGCGGATAGCCGCTGAGGTGCAGCAGCGCATACAGCAGCATCGAGGCATGGCCGTTGCTGAGCACGAAGCGGTCGCGGTCGGGCCACTGCGGGTCGGCGGGGTCGTGGCGCAGATGACCGCTGGGGCCGCTCCACAACGCCACCGCCATCTCGGCCATGCCCAGCGGCGCGCCGGGGTGGCCGGAGCGGGCCTGCTGCACGCCGTCGATCGCCAGCGCGCGCAAGGCGCCGGCGCGCGGGTCGCGCGAGGCGGCGCTGCCGCGCAGCACGCGCTCGTGGGTCTGCGCGCCGCTCATCACAGCGCTCCGCGCGCGCGGCGGGCGCGCTCCATCATGCGCCAGATGAAGGGCGTGAAGATGAGCTGCATCGCCAGCTCCATCTTGCCGCCGGGCACGACCACGGTGTTGGCCCGGCTCATCCACGAGCCGTCGATCATGTTCAGCAGGTAGGGGAAGTCGATGCCCTTGGGGTTGGCGAAGCGGATCACGCACAGGCTCTCGTCGGCGCTGGGGATGTCGCGCGCGATGAAGGGGTTGCTGGTGTCGACCACCGGCACGCGCTGGAAGTTGACGTGCGTGTGCGTGAACTGCGGGCAGATGTAGTTCACGTAGTCGGGCATGCGGCGCAGGATGGTGTCGGTCACCGCCTCGGCGCTGTAGCCGCGCACGTTCTTGTCGCGGTAGAGCTTCTGGATCCACTCCAGGTTGATCACCGGCACCACGCCGATCAGCAGGTCGGGGTAGCGCGCGACGTTCACCTCGGGCGTGACCACCGCGCCGTGCAGGCCTTCGTAGAACAGCAGGTCGGTGCCTTCGGGCAGGTCCTCCCAGGGCGTGAAGGTGCCGGGCGGCTGGCCGTGCGGCGCGGCCTCGGCGGCATCGTGCAGGTACTTGCGGCGCCGGCCGCCGCCGCTTTCGCCGTAGGCGCGGAAGAGCTGCTCCAGCTCGGGGAACAGGTTGTTCTCGGGGCCGAAGTGGCTGAAGTGCTTGTCGCCGGCCTGCTCGGCCGCGGCCTGGCGCTCGCGCATCTCCTTGCGGTCGTAGCGGTGGAAGCTGTCGCCTTCGATGACCGCGGCGCTGACGCCTTCGCGGCGGAAGATGTTCTCGAAGGTGCGCGTGACCGAGGTGGTGCCGGCGCCCGAGGAGCCGGTGATCGCGATGATGGGGTGGCGTTCCGACATGGCTTCAATCCCTGAAGAGGCTGCGCTCGGCGAACAAGGGCGTGCCGGCGTCGCGCAGCGCGGGCTCGTGGTGATAGCGCTCGATGCGCTCGACCTCGTGCCTGGAGCCGAACACGAGGCCGATGCGCTGGTGCAGCGCGGCCGGCTTGACGCCCAGCATGGTCTGGCGGCCGGTGCTGGCGCGGCCGCCGGCCTGCTCCATCACGAAGCCGATCGGGTTGGCTTCGTACAGCAGGCGCAGGCGGCCCGGCTTGGAAGCGTCCTTGGTGTCGCGCGGATACATGAAGACGCCGCCGCGCATCAGGATGCGGTGCGCCTCGGCCACCAGGCTGGCGATCCAGCGCATGTTGAAGTCCTTGCCGCGCGGCCCGCTGCGGCCGGCCAGGCACTCGTCGACATAACGCTTGATCGGCGGTTCCCAGAAGCGGCTGTTGCTGGTGTTGATCGCGAACTCCTGCGTGTCCGGCGGCACCTGCAGCTTCGGGTGCGTCAGCACGAACTCGCCGAGGTTGGGGTTGAGCGTGAAGCCGGCGACGCCGTTGCCCACCGTCAGCACCAGCATCGTGGTCGGGCCGTAGATCGCGTAGCCGGCGGCCACCTGCGCAGCGCCGGGCTGCAGGAAGTCGGCTTCCGTCACGTCGCGGCCGCCGGCCGCGGCGTCGTCGGGCGCGCGCAGGATCGAGAAGATGCTGCCCACCGAGACGTTGACGTCGATGTTGCTGGAACCGTCCAGCGGGTCGAACACCAGCAGGTAGCGGCCGCGCTGGTGGGCGGCCGGGATCTGCTGCGGCAACTCCATCTCTTCCGACGCCAGGCCGGCGAGGTGGCCGTTCCACTCGTTCATGCGCACGAAGATCTCGTTGGACAGCAGGTCCAGCGGCTTCTGCGCCTCGCCCTGCACGTTGATCGCGCCGCCTTGCGGCAGCGCGCCCAGCGAGTCGGACAGCGCGCCGAAGGCGACGATGCGCGCGATGGCCTTGCAGGCCAGCGCGACGTCGAGGATCAGCGCGTTCAGGCTGCCGTCGGCCTGCGGAAAGCGGCGCCGCTCCTCGATCAGGTAGCGCGTCAGCGTCCAGCGTTGCGACAGGGGCATCGTAGGCCTTTCGGAAGAAGTGATGTCAGGCGTTGGAGAAGACGCGGCTGGCGCGGATGTCGGCCTCCGAGATCGTCGACAGGTCCTCGCGCGACAGCGCGCGCTCGCGCTCGCCGAACAGCCGGCTGGCCTGGCGCAGGCGCGCGCGGTCGAGCGCGTTGCGCACGCTGCGCGCGTTGGCGAAGTGCGGCTGCTGCACGCGCCGTTCCAGGTACTGCGCCAGCGCCTCGCGCGCGCCGGGGCCGAAGCCGTACTGGAGCTGCTGCAGCATGCGCTCGGCGATCAGCAGCAGCTCGGCCTGCGAGTAGTCCGGGAAGCCCAGGTGGTGCGCGATGCGCGAGCTCAGGCCCGGGTTGCAGCGGAAGAAGCTGTCCATGCGGTCGGCGTAGCCGGCCAGGATCACGACGAGGTCGTCGCGCTGGTTCTCCATCACCTGCAGCAGGATCTCGATCGCCTCCTGCCCGTAGTCGCGCTCGTTCTCGGGGCGGTACAGCGTGTAGGCCTCGTCGATGAACAGCACGCCGCCCATCGCCTTCTTCAGCACTTCCTTGGTCTTGGGGCCGGTGTGGCCGATGTAGGAGCCGACGAGGTCGTCGCGCGTCACCGCGACCATCTGGCCCTGGCGCACGTAGCCCAGGCGGTGCAGGATCTGCGCCATGCGCAGGGCCACCGTGGTCTTGCCGGTGCCGGGGTTGCCGGTGAAGCACATGTGCAGGCTGGGGTTCGCGGTGGGCAGGCCATGCGCGGTGCGCAGCCGGTCGACCACCAGCAGCGCCGCGATGTCGCGCACGCGCTGCTTCACCGGCGCCAGGCCGACGAGGTCGCGCTCCAGCTCGTCGAGCACCGCCTCGACCTGGCTTTGCGCCAGCACCTCGGCGACGGTGCGCGGCAGCGCCGTTGGCGCAGCCGCTGCAGCCGCCGGTGCCGGCGCCGGCGCCGCGGCGCTGCTGCCGGGGATCGCGTACAGCGGACGGTTCATGCCGGCACGGCCTGGTCTTGCGTGGCCGCCAGCTCGGCGCGCATCGCGTCGATCACCGTCTTGTAGTCGCGCTGGCCGAAGATCGCGCTGCCGGCCACGAAGGTGTCGGCGCCGGCAGCGGCCACGCGCGCGATGTTGTCGACCTTGATGCCGCCGTCCACCTGCAGCCGCACCTCGCGCCCGCTGTCGTCGATCAGCCGGCGCACGCGCTCGATCTTGCGCAAGGCGCCGTCGATGAAGCTCTGCCCGCCGAAGCCCGGGTTCACGCTCATCACCAGCACGAGGTCGATCTGGTCGATCATCCAGTCCAGCACGCCCAGCGGCTCGGCCGGGTTGAAGGCCAGGCCCACCTGGCAGCCCAGGCCGCGGATCAGCTTGACCGTGCGGTCCACGTGCGTGCTGGCGTCGGGGTGGAAGCTGATCAGGTCGGCGCCGGCCTCGGCGAAACGCTCGGCCAGCGCATCGACCGGCTGCACCATCAGGTGCGCGTCGATCGGCACGCGGCAGTGCTCGCGCAGCGCCTGGCACACCATGGGGCCCACCGTCAGGTTGGGCACGTAGTGGTTGTCCATCACGTCGAAGTGCACGCCGTCGGCGCCGGCGGCCACCACGCGCTGCACCTCGTCGCCCAGGCGCGCGAAGTCGGCCGCCAGGATCGACGGCGTGATGCGGTGGCGGCGCGTCATGGCGCTTCCTGGGCCGGGTAGCGCTGCGCTTCCGGCGCGTCGGCCGCGTAGCCGCGCACCGTGTAGCGCTGGGTGCGGCCGTTGGCCTCCTGGCGCAGCAGGCCGAAGCCGGGCTCGTGATCCGGCCGGTTGACGATGAAGCTCATCGCGATGCTCTCGACGCCGCGCGTGGCGTCGAAGGCCATCAGCCGCACGTAGTGCTGCGGAAAGGTCTCGCGGCAGGCGCGCACTTCGGCCAGCACGCCGGCGGCGTCGCGCAGGTCGAACATCGGCAGGCCGAACATCTCCCAGTAGGTGTTGCGCGGGTGCGGGTCGTCGGTGTATTCGACGCTCCAGGCATAACCCTTGTTCAAGCCGTACTGGATCTGCTGCGCGATCTCCTCGTCGCTCAGGTCGGGCAGGAAGCTGAACTGGCCCTGGGTGATGCGGCCGACGGGGTTGGTCATCATGGCGGAGTGCTCCTGTCAGGCCACGGCCGGCGTGGCCGCGAAGTCGCTGGTGTCGGTGCTGGCGTAGTTGAAGCTGATCTCGCCCCAGGTGTCGAGCGCCTGCTTCAGCGGCGTGCAGAACTGCGCCGCGCGGCGCAGGATCTCGGGGCCTTCGGCCTTGATGTCGCGGCCTTCGTTGCGCGCCTTGACCATCGCTTCCAGCGCCACGCGGTTGGCCACCGCGCCGGCCTGGATGCCCGCCGGGTGGCCGATGGTGCCGCCGCCGAACTGCAGGATCACGTCGTCGCCGAACAGGTCCAGCAGCTGGTGCATCTGGCCGGCGTGGATGCCGCCGCTGGCCACCGGCATCACCTTCTTCAGGTCGGCCCAGTCCTGGTCGAAGAACAGGCCGCGCGGCAGGTCCTGCTTCGTATACGCATCGCGGCAGACGTTGTAGTAGCCCTGCACCGTCATCGGGTCGCCTTCGAGCTTGCCCACCGCGGTGCCGGTGTGCAGGTGGTCGCAGCCGGCCAGGCGCAGCCACTTGGCGATCACGCGGAAGCTCACGCCGTGGTTCTTCTGCCGCGTGTAGGTGCCGTGGCCGGCGCGGTGCATGTGGACGATCATGTCGTTGCGGCGCGCCCAGTTGGCGATGCTCTGGATCGCCGTCCAGCCGATCACGAGGTCGACCATCACGACCACGCTGCCCAGGTCCTTGGCGAACTCGGCGCGCTCGTACATGTCCTCCATCGTCGCCGCGGTGATGTTGAGGTAGCTGCCCTTCACCTCGCCGGTGGCGGCGCTGGCCTTGTTGACGCCTTCCATCACGTAGAGGAAGCGGTCGCGCCAGTGCATGAAGGGCTGCGAGTTGATGTTCTCGTCGTCCTTCATGAAGTCCAGCCCGCCCTTCAGGCCTTCGTAGATCACACGGCCGTAGTTGCGGCCCGAGAGCCCGAGCTTGGGCTTGGTCGTCGCGCCCAGCAGCGGGCGGCCGAACTTGTCGAGCCGCTCGCGCTCGACCACCAGCCCGGTCGGCGGGCCCTTGAAGGTCTTGACGTAGGCCACCGGGATGCGGATGTCCTCCAGCCGGCAGGCGCGCAGCGGCTTGAAGCTGAAGACGTTGCCGATGAGGCTGGCCGTCATGTTGGCGATCGAGCCTTCCTCGAACAGGATCAGGTCGTAGGCCACCCAGGCGAAGTACTGCTCGGCGCTGCCGGGCACCGGCTCGACGCGGAAGGCCTTGGCGCGATAGCTGTCGCAGGCGGTCAGGCGGTCGGTCCAGACCACGGTCCAGGTCGCAGTGCTGGACTCGCCGGCCACCGCGGCCGCGGCCTCGATCGCGTCGACGCCGTCTTGCGGCGTGATGCGGAACAGGCAGATGGTGTCGGTCTCCCGGGGCACGTAGTCGGCGTCCCAGTAGCCCATCTGGCGGTACTTCAGGACGCCGGCGCTGTAGCGGCGCTGCGGGTCGAGGACGGGGTTGTCGAGCGGCTTGTTCATCGCGTCGTCTTCCAAGGGTGGGCCTGCAGCGCACTCTAGGAGTCGCGTTAGTTAAAAACCAGTCAGACTTTCTTCGCTTTCAGTTAAGCTTTGGCTGAATGAACGTGACGTTCCGCCAGTTGAAGGTGTTCGCCGAGGTCGCCGCCAAGGGCAGCATCAGCGCCGCCGCCGAGGCGCTGCACCTGACGCCGCCCGCGGTGTCGATGCAGGTGAAGGAACTGGAGGCCCAGGTGGGCCTGCCGCTGCTGGACCGCGAGGGCCGGCGCATCAGCCTGTCGACCGCGGGCGAATACTTCCTGGTGCACGCGCGGCGGCTGCTGTCGGCGCTGCAGGACGCCGACAACGCGATGGCGCGCTTCAAGCGGCTGGAACGCGGCCGGCTGTCGATCGGCATCGTCAGCACCGCCAAGTACTTCGTGCCGCAGATGCTGGGCCGCTTCTGCGCCGAACACCCGGGCGTGGAGCTGCAACTCCAGGTGGCCGGCAACCGCGGGCAGCTGGTGGCGATGCTGCAGCGCGCCGAGGTCGACCTGGCGGTGATGGGCCGCCCGCCGCGCGAGCTGGCCACGCGCAGCGAAGCCTTCGCCGCGCACCCGATGGTGGTGGTGGCGCCGGCGGGCCACCCGCTGCAGCGCCGCGGCCACGTGCCGGCGGCGGCGCTGGCGGCCTGCCCCTTCATCGTGCGCGAACAGGGCAGCGGCACGCGCGCGACGATGCAGCAGTTCTTCAGCGACCACCAGCTCCAGCCGGCGATCGCGATGGAAATCTCCAGCAACGAGACCATCAAACAGGCGGTGATCGCCGGCCTGGGGCTGGCCTTCCTGTCGCTGCACACGCTGGGCCCCGAGCTGCGCGCCGGGCAGCTGGCGCTGCTGGACATCGAAGGCACGCCGGTGATGCGCACCTGGAACGTGGTGCACTTGCAGTCGCGCACGCTGTCGCCGCTGGCCGAGGCCTTCCGCTACTTCCTGATCGAGCACGGCGAACAGCACCTGCTGGCGCACGACGCGCCGCTGCTGGCCGCCGGCGCCGCGCGCACAATGGCCCGCAATCCCCGCCGGAACGCCAAGCGATGAAAGCCTTCGTCACCCCCGCCGCGGCGCTGTCGTGCGCGCTGCTGGCCGCGCCGCCGGCATCGGCGCAGGATCTGGCCGCGCGCAGCCTGGCCGCCACCTGCGCCAATTGCCACGGCACCGACGGCCTGGCCCGGGGCGAGATGAAGCCGCTGGCCGGCATGCCGGCCGAGCGGCTGCTGGCGCTGATGGCCGGCTTCAAGAGCGGCGCCGAGCCGGCCACCGTGATGCAGCAGATCGCCCGCGGCTACAGCGAGGCGCAGCTGCGGCTGATCGCCGGCTACTTCGCGGCGCGCAAGGCCCCGCGATGAAGCGCCGCAAACTGCTCGGCGCCGCCGGCGCGCTCGCCACGGCCGGCCTGGCGGGTTGCGCGGTGCGCGCGCCGGCCCCCTCGCTCGGCCGCGTGCTGGTGATCGGCGGCGGCTACGGCGGCTGCACCGCGGCGCGTTACCTCAAGCTGTGGGGCGGCGCGGCGGTCGACGTGACGCTGGTCGAGCCGAACGAAGCCTTCGTCTCCTGCCCGATGTCCAACCTCGTGCTGGGCGGCCAGCGCCGCATGGCCGACATCACGCACGGCTACGACGGCCTGCGCGCCCTCGGCGTGGCCGTGCGGCGCGACCGCGCCATCGGCATCGACGCCGCGGCGCGCCGCGTGCGCCTGGCCGGCGGCGAGACGCTGGGCTGCGAGCGGCTGATCGTCTCGCCGGGCATAGCCTTCATCCCCGGCGCGATCGCCGGGCTGGACACGCCGGCGGCGCGCGAGCGCGTGCTGCACGCCTGGAAGGCCGGACCGCAGACGCTGGCGCTGCGCCAACGGATCGAGGCCCTGCCCGACGGCGGCGTGGTCGCGATCACGATCCCCGTGGCGCCCTACCGCTGCCCGCCGGCGCCCTACGAGCGCGCCTGCACCGTCGCCGCCTACCTGAAGGCGCACAAGCCGCGGGCCAAGCTGCTGCTGCTGGACGCCAACCCCGAGATCCAGAGCAAGAAGGCCTTGTTCGAGCGCGCGTTCAAGGAACGTTATGCCGGCTTGCTGGACTACCACCCCAGCACCGAGCTGAAGGAGGTGGACGCCGCCGCCGGCGTGCTGAAGTTCGAATTCGAGGACCTGAAGGCCGACGTGCTGAACGTGGTGCCGCCGCAGCGCGCGGCCGACATCGCGCGCGAGGTCGGCCTCGTCAACCTGGCCGGGCGCTGGGCCGGCGTGCACTGGCTGACGCTGGAGTCCACCGCCGCAGCCGGCGTGCACGTGCTGGGCGACGCGCTGTTCCCGGCGCCGGCGATGCCCAAGTCGGGCCACATGGCCAACCAGCTCGCCAAGGTGTGCGCGGCGGCGGTGATCCAGTTGCTCAAGGGCGAGGCGGTGAACCCGGCGCCGCTGGTGATGAACACCTGCTACAGCTTCGTCAGCGACGACGAGGCGATGCACATCGCCTCGGTGCACCCCTACGACGCCGCCGAGCAGACCTTCAAGGCCGCGCACGGGGCCGGCGGGCTGTCGGCCGCCCCCAGCCGCGAGGAAGGCCGCTTCGCGCAGGCCTGGGCACTCAACATCTGGGCCGATTCGCTGGGCGGCCCGCCCGGCTGATCAGGGCTTGATGTAGGCCCAGCCCTGGGTCTGCAGCCGCGCCAGGCGCACCACGCCGGAGGGCGTGAACTCGGCCTCCTGGATGAACTGCTCCTTCTTCAGGCCGCGGTTCTTCAGCGTGATCTCGCAGACCTCGAACTTGACGCCGCGCGCCACCAGCGCGGCCACCGGGCCGGCAAAGGCGCCGCCGCCGGCGTCCTTGGCGCCTTCCAGCAGGAAGTCCACGCCGTTGGCGTGCGTCACCACGGTGATCTTCGCCGCCGGGTCGGTGTCGAGGTGGTTGCGGATGTTGCGCAAGCCCTTGACGGCCTGCGCCGCGGCGTCGTCGATGTGGTAGACGACGCGGTCCTGCGCCGCGGCCCAGCCGCTGGCCGCGCACAGCAGCAAGGCCATCGCCATCCGCCGCCAAGGATTCATGCTCGCTCCAACGGCGGCTCGACCGGTGCCGCCCAGGCCGGCGACTTTACACGCGGGCCGCGGCAGCGCGACGGCGGCGCGCGAGGCCCATCGCCAGCAGCCCGGCGCCCAGCAGGCTGACGGTAGCCGGCAGCGGCACCACCAGCGCCAGCGCGGCATTGCCGATCACGGCGTAGGCGGCGGCCGAAGGATGCAGGTTGTCGGAGAACAGCGAGCTGCCGCAGTTGCCGACGAAGAAGCAGCCGGCGGCGACGTTGGTGATGCCGAACTGCGCGCCGCCGTTGTTCAGCGCGTCGTCGAGGATGTCGTTGCCGACGGCGGCCATGTCCAGCACCATCACGTCCAGATCGAGGAACAAGCCTTCAAGCGTGGCTTCGAGGCCGGCGATCGCCGCGTTGTAGCGCTGGCTGGCGTCGTGCGATTCGGCCACCTTGCCCAGCAGCACGGCCTCCGGCGTGTTGCCCAGGTCGGGCAGCGTGGAGATCAGCACATGCTGGGCGCCGGCCGAGGCCAGCGCGAACACGGCCTGGAAGATGTTGAAGGCCGCGGCCTGGGCCGCCGCCTCGCGCGTGGCATCGGTGCCGTTGGCGGCGCTGCGCGCGTCGCGCATGTCGTTGCCGCCGCCCACCACCACGTAGAGCCCGTTGGGATCGGCCGCCGGATGCGAAGGCGCCCACAGCCCGGCCACCTGGAGCAGCACGCCGGGCGGGTTCTGCGCGGTGCCGGTGCGGGCGCCGCCGAAGGCGTAGTTGGTCCCGCCGGCCAGCGAGGCCACGCCGGCCGAGGGCAGGCCCAGGCCGGCAGCCAGCACGTCCACCCAGTTCAGGCCGTCGGAGAAGCGGCCATCGGGGTACGGCGGATTCGGCACGCTGTTCGGCGACGCGATCTTGATGTTGCCGACGTCGGACAGGCTGTCGCCGAACACGGTCAGCGAGGTGTAGGGCCCGGCCTGGGCCACGGCGCTGCCGAGCAGGGCGGCGGTAGCGACGGCCAGCAAGGCTCCCAGACGGCGCAGACGGATTTGCATGATGGATTTCACGGTTCGTGACGAAGAGTTGCGAACGTATCACCGGCCCGCGCCGGCATCGAAGCCGCCGCGGGCAAACCCACCCCCTCGAACCCGGGGGCGCTAGCCGTCTGCCGCCGCCGTCAGTGCCCGATGCCAGGGCAGCGCCGTCAGGAAGCGCCGGCGCTTGGCCTCGTCGTCCAGCCGCGCGGCCTGCGCCTGCAGCCGGGCCTGCGCCTGCGCCAGCCAGGCGGCGGCGCGCGGGTCGCCCGCCGCGCGCAGCACGCGCCAGACGATGCAGCGCGCGCGCAGCGGGTGGCCCATGGTGTCGATGGCGGTGTCGGCATCGGCATCGCCGGCCTCCAGCACCGCCGCGATGCGGCGCCGGGCCTCGGCCGCGTCGCCGCCGGCCAGCGCCAGCTCGGCCGCGCGGATGGCGGCCTCCTGCCGCAGCGGCACGGCGCCGGCGCCCTCCATCTGCGCCCCGCAGTCCTGCAGCGCCTGCAGGGCTTCGCCGCCGCGGCCCGCGGCGGCCAGCGCGTCGGCCTGGCGCAGCAGCCACTGCGCGTGGAAGTAGCGGTCGCCCAGCCGCGTGGTCAGCGCCACCGCCTGCGCCGCCGCGTCCAGCGCGCCCGGCACGTCGCCCAGCAGCAGCCGGGCCTCGGCCAGGTAGCCCAGCGCATTGGCCTCGCCGCTGGGGCTGCCGATGGCGCGCATGGCCTGCAGGCTGGCCTCGAGCTGGGCCTGCGCGCCCTGCACGTCGCCGACGGCGAGCAGCGCCTCGCCCAGGTTGCCCTGCACCAGGCCTTCCAGCCGCACGTGGCCGTGCGCGCGCGCCAGCGCCAGCGTCTGCTGCATGTGCTCGATGGCCTGCAGCGGCTGCTGGCGGGCTTCGTCGACCAGGCCCCAGATCGCCAGCACCTGGGCCTGCACCAGCGTGTCGTCGCCGCGCCGGGCCAGCGCATCGGCCTGTGCGATGCGCTCGGCCGCGTCGGCATGCCGGCCCTCGCGCATCAGCACGTAGGCGCATTCACCGTGCGCGCGCGCGGCCTGCGGCCAGGCGCCCAGGGCCTCGGCCAGCGCCGCGCTGCGCTCGGCGTGCTGCCTGGCGTCGGCGAAGTCGCCGCGCCGGTCGGCCAGCATTGCGCGCCTGAAGGCCAGGTCCATCGCCTTGCGCTGCTCGGCCGGCGCGCGGCCGGCGTCGGCGCCGGGCCCGCACAGCGCGGCCATCTCGTCCAGCACGGCGACCTGCGCATCGCGGTCGCCCAGCACGTCGAAGACGCGGTCGCGCAGTTGCAGCAGGCGAAAGCGCTCCTCGCGGCTGCCGTCCGCATCCGCGTCGGCATCCCCGGGGGCCAGCAGCTCCAGCGCCTTGGCCGCATGCGCCAGCGCGGCGTCGTTGGCGTAGCGGGCGCAGGCGTCGTCGGCGGCGCGGGCGTAGTAGCGCGCGGCCTGGGCGTGGTCGCCGGCACGCTCGTAGTGGCTGGCGGTGGCGGCCAGGTGCTCGCCCGAGCGCTGCTGCACGCGCCGGGCCAGCCAGGCCGCCACCAGCGCATGGCCGCGGCGGCGCACGGGCATCAGCACGGTGTCGTAGGTCACCTGGTACAGCAGGTGGTGGACGAACTGGTACTGCTCGCCGTCGTCGAAGCTGCTGGGCCGCTGGCGCCGCACGAACTGGCGCCGCTCCAGCTCGGGCAGTGCCCGCGCGGCCTCGGGGTCCAGGGCCTGCAGCGCCGTGTGCCAGAAGACGACGCCGATCACCGCCGCCAGTTGCAGCGCCTGACGCTCGGCCTGCGCCAGGGCCTCCAGCCGGGCCTGCAGCACCGCGGTCAGCGTCTGCGGCACGCGCTCCACCGGCAGCCGCGGCGCCGCCAGCCGCCAGCGCGCGCCGTCGTCGACGATGACGCCGTCGTCGATCAGCATGCGCACCAGCTCTTCCATGTAGAACGGGTTGCCGCCGGCATCGTGCACCAGCAGCTCGTGCAGCGCCGGCGGCACCGGGTCCAGCCGCGCCAGGAGCTGGTCGGCCAGCGCGCCGGGGGCGCTGCCGGCCAGCGGCAGCAGTTGCAGGCCGGCGTGGCGGCCGCTGCCTTCGGCCCAGCCGGGCCGGCTCTCGTGCAGTTCGGGCCGAGCCAGCATCAGCAGCAGCAGCGGCAGCTCGTCGGCGTCCAGCAGGCGGCGCAGCCAGTCCAGCGTGCCGCCGTCGGCCCAGTGCAGGTCGTCGATCAGCAGCAGCAGCGGCGGCCCGGGCTGCAGCGCCAGGTGGCGCAGCCACTGCAGCAGCGCCGCGAAGGCGCGGTCGCGCAGCAGCCGGGCGTCGGACAGCAGCGGCTTGATGCGCGCGCTGGCCGAGAAGTCGAGCCCGACCAGATGGCCCACGGCTTCGGCATCGGCCGCTGCCAGCGGCGGCGCCAGCGCCTGGCACAGGCGCTGGCGCGCCGGCTCGGCGCCGTCGCCGTCGCCCAGGCCGGCATGGCCGGCCAGCAGCTCGCGCAGCACGCCGTAGGGCTGCATGCGCCGGTGCGGGTCGGCGCGCGCCGCCAGCACGCGCGTGCCGCCGTCGCGCGCGGCGAGCTGCTGCTGCAGTTCGTGCAGCAGGCGGCTCTTGCCGACGCCGGCCTCGCCGAACACCGTCACCGCCTGCAGCCCGCGGCCGGCGCGCACGGCGTCGGCGGCGGCCAGCAGCCGCGCCAGCTCGGGCACGCGCCCCACCAGCCGCGTGCCGACGCCGGCCAGGCCGCGGTTGGCCGCGCGGAAAGCGCGCGGCAGCGCGCGCAGCACGCGGTGCGTCAGCAGCGCGTCCTCGTAACCCTTGACCTGCAGCGGCGCCTGGGCCTCGGTCTCGAACAGGCCGCGCACGTGGGCCTGCGTGGCCTGGCTGATCAGCACGGTGCCCGGCAGCGCCGCCTGCTCCAGGCGCGAGGCCAGGCTGACGGCGACGCCCATCGCGGTGTCCTCGGCCTCGATGCCGCCGCCGATGGCCACCTGGCCGGTGTTGATGCCCACGCGCACCGCCAGCCGCTGCAGCCCGTGCGAACGGCGCAGCTCGACGTCCAGCGCCGCGGCCTCGGCGACGATGTCCAGGCCGGCGTGCACCGCGCATTCGGCCGCCGTCTCGTCGGCCGCGGCGTCGCCGGCCACGGCGCCGAACAGCGCCTTCAGGCCGTCGCCGGTGTAGCGCGCGACGCGGCCGTGCCAGGCCTGCACCACGGCGCCGAAGCGCTCGAGCACGCGGCTCATCACCGCGGCGACGTCGTCGGCCGCCAGCCGCGCCGCCATCTCGGTGGAGCCGACGACGTCGGCGAACAGCACCGTCACCTGGCGCAGCCGCGTCTCGGCCGGCGCCGGCGCGGCCTGCAGCGCGGCCAGCCGCTCGCGCAGCGGCGCCAGCGCGGTGTCGACCACGGCGTCGCCCAGATTGCCGCGCTGGGCCTCCAGGGCTAGCATCGCCGCCTCCAGGCGCCGGGCCTCGTCGGCAGCTTGCGTCGATGGCGGCATGGATCTCCTTCTTTCCTCGGCTGCTGCGCCTGGCATTCCATCGATCGTGCCCGATTCCCACCCCACCGGCAGCGCGGCGGCCGCCGCCGCCGACCGCAGCGACCCCGCCGGCACCGCCGGCCTCCGGGCCTGGGCGGCCGACCTGCTGGCCGCCGCCACGGCCAGCATTGTCACGCTCGCCGTCTGGCTGACGCTGGCGGTGCTGGCCTACGCGGCGCTGGGCGCCGCGGCGGGGCCGGTGGGCATCCGCGCGGCCTGCGCGGCCGTCACAGCGGGCGCGCTGGTGGTGGCCTTGCTGGGCCGCAGCGTGATGCCGGCGGCGGCGCCCAGTTCGGCCACGGCGCTGATCTTCGCCTCGGCCGTGGCGCGCCTCGCGGCCGACCCGGCGCTGCAGCCGCTGGCGGCTCCGGCGCAGGTGGCGCTGCTCGTCGCCGCGGCGTCGTGCTGCGTGGTGGCGATGGGGCTGCTGCAGCTGCTGTTCGGCCTGCTGCGGCTGGGCAGCGTGGCGCGCCGGGTGCCGCAGCCGGTGCTGGCCGGCTTCATGAACGGCGTCGCCTGGCTGGCCTTGCTGGCCCAGGTGCCGGTGCTGCTGGGCCTGCCGGCCGGCGCCGCGGCGGCCGGCCCGCAGGCCTGGCTGGCGCAGGCGCAGCCGGCCACGCTGGCGGTGGCGCTGGCCACCGCGGGCTGCGTCTGGTGGGTGGCGCGGCGCTGGCCGCGCGCGCCGGCGGCGCTGCTGGGCCTGGGCGCGGGCTGCCTGCTCTACGCCGTCATCCGCCTGGCCTGGCCCGCGGCCGCCTTAGGTCCGCTGGTGGGGCCGCTGCCGCCGCAACTGCCGCAGCCCGACGCGCTGCTGCCGCTGCTGGGCGCCGGCGGCGGGCGCGAGCTGCTGCTGCGCCATGCCCAGCCGCTGCTGATGACGGCGCTGGCGCTGGCCGTGGTCGGATCGCTGGAGAACGTGCTGAACGCGCTGGCGATCGACCACCTCACGCTGGCCCGCCACGACCCCGACCGCGAATTGCTGGCCTTCGGCGCCGGCAACGTGGCCAGCGGCCTGTTCGGCGGGCTGCCGCTGACCTACATGCGCTCGCGCGCCGCCGTGCTGCTGGCCAGCGGCGCCGTGTCGCGCCGGGCGGCCGTGGCCTGCGCGCCGCTGACCGCCGCGCTGTATGCCGCCGGCAGCGGGCTGATCGCGCGGCTGCCGCTGTGCGTGCTGGCGGGGCTGATGGTCACCGTGGCCTGGAGCCTGGTCGACCGCGATTCGCTGCGCGCGCTGGCGCTGGCCGTGCGCGGCCGGCTGCCGCCCGAGCGCCGGCTGCAGCTGGCGCTGATGGTGGCGGTCTTCGGCGTCACGCTGTGGCTGGGCTTCGCCGCCGGCGTGGCCGTCGGCGTGCTGCTGGCGATGGGGCTGTTCATCCACGGCATGAACCGCTCGCTGTTCCGCTCGCGCCACCATGCCGACGCGCTGCCCTCGCGGCGCGTCTACGCGCCGGCGCAGGAGCGCTGGCTGCAGCAGGCGCGCCGCCGCGTGCTGCTGCTGGAGCTGGAAGGCGCGCTGTTCTTCGGCAACGCCGAGACGCTGGCGGCGCAGGCCGAGCGCCTGGACGGCGGCGAGGCCTTCCTGGTGCTGGACTTCCGCCGCGTCAGCACGCTCGACCCCTCCGGCGCGCTGGCGCTGACGCAGCTCGCGCAGCGCCTGGCCGCGCGCGGCTGCACGCTGCTGCTGGCCGGCGTGTCGCCCGGCAACCGCCACGGCCGCATGCTGGCCGCGCTGGGCGCGCCGCCGGCGGCGCAGCAGGCGCGCTGCTTCGACGACACGGACCGCGCGACCGAGTTCGCCGAGCAGCAGTTGCTGGCCGCCGCCGGCTTCGCCGACGACGACGAGGGCGTACCGCTGGCCGCCTGCGCGCTGCTGCAGGGGCTGGACGCGGGCCAGGCGGCACGGCTGCAGGCGGCGATGCCGGCGCGCCGGCTGCAGGCCGGCGAACGCCTGTTCAGCGAAGGCGATGCCGGCGACTGCCTGTACGTGCTGACGCAGGGCTCGGTCACCGTGCGCAGCGCCGGCGCCCAGGAGGGTGCGGGCCACCGCTACGTCAGCTTCTCGCCGGGCATGATGCTGGGCGAGATGGCGATGCTGGACGGCCGCGGCCGCTCGGCCGACGCGCTGGCCGACCGGCCGTCGCAGGTGCATGCGCTGACGCGCGATGCGCTCGAACGCTTGGCGCGCGAAGACCCCGAGCTGGCACGCCGGCTGGCGACCAACATCGCACTGCACCTGGCGGAGCGGCTGCGGCACGCCGCCACCGCCTGGCGCCTGGCCGCGGCGTAGGCGGCGGCGCAGGCGTCGTTCAGCGCCCGTGCCGCCGGCCGCCGCCGGTCTCGCGCGGCGGCAGGCCGGTGTGCTGGGTCAGCAGGCGGCCCCTTTTCGGGGTCTGCGGGGTCTGCAGCTTCACCGGCGTGGAGTTGCTGCGCCGCGGGCTCTGGTAGCCGCCTTCGGTGGCCGGCTGGTAGGCCGGGATGAGCTGCTGGCGGCCGTTGCCGATCAGGTCGGCGCGGCCCATGGCCTTCAGCGCCTCGCGCAGCAGCGGCCAGTTCCTGGGGTCGTGCCAGCGCAGAAAGGCCTTGTGCAGCCGGCGCCGGCGCTCGCCGCGCACGACGTCCACGCGCTCGCCGCGCGCGTCGCGGTGCACGCCCTTCAGCGGGTTGACGCCCGAGTGGTACATCGCGGTCGCGGTGGCCATCGGGCTGGGGTAGAAGGTCTGCACCTGGTCGGCCTTGAAGCCGTTGCGCTTGAGCCAGAGCGCGAGGTTCATCATGTCCTCGTCGCTGGTGCCCGGGTGCGCGGCGATGAAGTACGGGATCAGGTACTGCTTCTTGCCGGCGGCCGCCGACGCCGCCTCGAACAGCTGCTTGAAGCGCTCGTACGTCCCGATGCCGGGCTTCATCATCTTCGACAGCGGCCCGCTCTCGGTGTGCTCGGGCGCGATCTTCAGATAACCGCCGACATGGTGTGTCACCAGCTCCTTGACGTACTCGGGCGACTGCACCGCCAGGTCGTAGCGCAGGCCCGAGCCGATCAGGATCTTCTTGACGCCGCGCAGCCCGCGCGCACGACGGTACAGCTTGATCAGCGGCCCGTGGTCGGTGTTCAGGTTGGGGCAGATGCCGGGCCAGACGCAGCTCGGCTTGCGGCACGCGGCCTCGATCGCGCGGCTCTTGCAGCCGATGCGGTACATGTTGGCCGTGGGGCCGCCGAGGTCGCTGATCACGCCGGTGAAGCCGCGCACCTTGTCGCGGATGTCCTCGATCTCGCGGATGATCGAGTCCTCGCTGCGGCTCTGGATGATGCGGCCCTCGTGCTCGGTGATCGAGCAGAAGGTGCAGCCGCCGAAGCAGCCGCGCATGATGTTGACGCTGAAGCGGATCATCTCCCACGCGGGGATCCTGGTCGGCCCGTCGTGGCCGCCGGTCTCGTCGGCATACGTCGGATGCGGGCTGCGCGCATACGGCAGGTCGAACACCTGGTCCATCTCGGGCGTGGACAGCGGGATCGGCGGCGGGTTGATCCAGACGTCGCGCTCCCCGTGCCGCTGCACCAGCGCGCGCGCGTTGCCGGGGTTGGTCTCCAGGTGCAGCACGCGGCTGGCGTGGGCGTAGAGCACGGGATCGCTCTTCACCTGCTCGTAGGACGGCAGGCGGATCACCGTGCGCTCGCGCGGCGGCATCTTCAGCGCGCCGGCCTTGCGGCTGAGCGGCAGCGCGATCACCGCCGTGCCGCCCTCCTCCTTCGCGCAGGCCTGGCCGCGCGCCGCCGCGGCCTCCTCGGGCATCTGGTAGGGGTTGACGTGCTCGTCGATGCGGCCGGGCTGGTCGACCTCGCTGGAGTCGATCACCGCAAAGCCTTGCGGCACGTGGCCCTGGCGCACCATGAAGGCGGTGCCGCGGATGTCGGTCATCGCCTCGATGGGCTCGCGCCGCGCCAGGCGGTGGGCGATCTCGACGATCGCGCGCTCGGCGTTGCCGTAGACCAGCAGCTCGGCCTTGCTGTCGGCCAGGATGCTGTGGCGCACCTTGTCCTGCCAGTAGTCGTAGTGCGCGATGCGGCGCAGGCTGGCCTCGATGCCGCCGATCACCACCGGCACGTCCTTGTAGGCCTGCTGGCAGCGCTGGGTGTAGACCAGCGTCGCGCGGTCGGGCCGCCGGCCGGCGGCGCCGCCGGGGGTGTAGGCGTCGTCGCTGCGGATCTTCCGGTCCGCGGTGTAGTGGTTGATCATCGAATCCATGTTCCCGGCGGCGACGCCGAAGAACAGGTTCGGCCGGCCCAGCGCCTTGAAGGCGTCGACGCTCTGCCAGTCGGGCTGCGCGACGATGCCGACGCGAAAGCCCTGCGCCTCCAGCGTGCGGCCGATCACCGCCATGCCGAAGCTGGGGTGGTCGACGTAGGCGTCGCCGGTGACGATGATCACGTCGCACGAATCCCAGCCGAGCCGCTCCATCTCGGCGCGGCTCATCGGCAGGAAAGGCGCGGGCCCGAAGCGCTTGGCCCAGAACGGGCGGTAGGCGCTCAGCGGCTTGGCGGCGGGCAACACGGCAGACATGGCAGCGATTGTCGGCGCGCCGCTCATTTGGCGCTGGCCAGCGCCGGCTCGTCGTCGGGCTCGTCGCCCAGGAAGCCGCCGCTCTGGTGCGCCCACAGCCGCGCGTAGATGCCGCCAGCGGCCAGCAGGCTCTTGTGGTCGCCCATCTCGACGATGCGGCCGTGCTCCATCACGACCAGCCGGTCCATCGCCATGATGGTCGACAGCCGGTGCGCGATCGCAACCACGGTCTTGCCTTCCATCAGCTTGTAGAGGCTTTGCTGGATCGCCGCCTCCACCTCGCTGTCCAGCGCGCTGGTGGCCTCGTCCAGCAGCAGGATGGGCGCGTCCTTCAGCATCACGCGCGCGATCGCCACGCGCTGGCGCTGGCCACCGCTGAGCTTGACGCCGCGCTCGCCCACGTGCGCGTCGTAGCCCTTGCGGCCCTTGGGGTCGGTCAGGCCGACGATGAAGTCGTGCGCCTCGGCGCGCTCGGCGGCGCGCAGCATCTCGGCCTCGGTGGCATCGGGGCGGCCGTAGACGATGTTGTCGCGCACCGAGCGGTGCAGCAGGCTGGTGTCCTGCGTCACCATGCCGACCTGGCGGCGCAAGGAGTCCTGCGTGACGCCGGCGATGTCCTGGCCGTCGATCAGGATGCGGCCGCCCTGCACGTCGTACAGCCGCAGCAGCAGGTTGACCACCGTGCTCTTGCCGGCGCCCGAGCGGCCGACGAGGCCGATCTTCTCGCCCGGGCGGATCACGAGGTCGAGCTTGTCGATCACCTTCTTGCCGCCGCCGTAGTGGAAGTCCACCTGCTCGAAGCGGATCTCGCCGCGGCCCACCTGCAGCGCGCGCGCCGCGGGCCGGTCGACCACGGCGTTGGGGCGCGACAGCGTCTGCAGCCCGTCCTGCACCGTGCCGACGTGCTCGAACAGCGAGGCCAGCTCCCACATCACCCAGTGCGAGATGCCGTTCAGGCGCAGCGCCATCGCGGTGGCCGCGGCCACCGCGCCGACGCCGACGGCGCCCTGCGTCCACAGCCACAGCGTGACGCCGGCGGTGCTGCCGATCAGCGCCATGCTCAAGGCCTGGTTGATCAGCTCGAAGCCGGTCACCAGCCGCATCTGGCCGTAGGCGGTGACCATGAACTCCTGCATCGCGCCGCGCGCGAAGGCCGCCTCGCGCTGCGAATGCGAGAACAGCTTGACGGTGGCGATGTTGGTGTAGGCGTCGGTCACGCGGCCGGTCATCAGCGAGCGCGCGTCGGCCTGCGCCTGCGCCACCTTGCCCAGCCGCGGCACGAAGTACTTCAGCGCCAGCGCGTACAGCGCCAGCCAGCCCAGGAAGGGCAGCAGCACGCGCAGGTCGAACGCGCCCACCACCGCCAGCATGGTGCCAAAGTAGATCAGCACGTAGGTCAGGATGTCGGCGAACACCAGCCAGGTGTCGCGCACCGCCAGCGCCGTCTGCATCAGCTTGGTGGCGATGCGGCCGGCGAACTCGTCCTGATAGAAGGCCATGCTCTGGCCCAGCATCAGGCGGTGGAAGTTCCAGCGCAGCCGCATCGGGAAGTTGCTGAACACCGCCTGGTACTTGACCAGCGCCCACACGCCCGACAGCAGCACGCTGGCCGCCAGCGCCGTCGCCAGCAAGGCCAGCGTGTGGCCGTGGCGCGCCCACAGCTCGGCCGGCTTCACCTGCGCCAGCACGTCGACGATGTGGGCCATCATCGCGAACAGCAGCGCCTCGAAGGAGCCGATGGCCGCGGTGAGCAGCGTCAGCACCAGCAGATAAGGCCGCAGCCCGCGGGTGTTCTCCCACAGGAAGGCGAAGAAGCTCTTGGGCAGAGCGGGCGGCTCGGCCTCGGGGTAAGTGGGCACGAGCGCCTCGAAGCGCTTGAACAGCAACGGAAGATCTCCCTTGGAGGGTGCCGGATGGGCACTGGCGGCGGCCCGCAGCGCGGCCGGGTGGGCCGGCGGGGCGCGCATCATAGCGAGGCGGCGCCGATCGCGCTGATGATGGCGCTGATGAGGCTGATGGCGCCGATTAGAGTCGCACCCCCGGTTTTTGCCGGCGGCCGCTGGCTACGATGAATCGAGGCCCGTGAAAGGCCGCGAAGGGACAAGATGTTCGACTACCTCGTCGTCGGCGGCGGCTCGGCCGGTTCGGTGCTGGCTGCGCGCCTGAGCGAAGACTCCGCCGTCAGCGTCTGCCTGATCGAGGCCGGCCAGGCCGACCGCAGCGTGTTGATCCACTGTCCCGCCGGGCTGGCGGTGATGGCCAAGCAGCCGCAGATCAACTGGGCCTTCGAGACCGTGCCGCAGGCCGGCCTCAACGGCCGCCGCGGCTACCAGCCGCGCGGCAAGGTGCTGGGCGGGTCGAGCTCGATCAACGCGATGATCTACGTGCGCGGCCAGCACGCCGACTACGACTTCTGGGCCGCGCAGGGCAACCCGGGCTGGAGCTGGGACGAGGTCAAGCCCTGGTTCCTGAAGGCCGAGCACAACGAGCGCGGCGCCGACGACTGGCACGCCACCGGCGGCCCGCTGAACGTGATGGACCTGCGCAGCCCCAACCGGCTGTCGGCGCTATTCCTGCAGGCCGCGCAGCAGGCCGGGCTGCCGCTCAACGCCGACTTCAACGGCCCCGGCCAGGAAGGCATGGGGATGTTCCAGGTCACGCAGAAGAACGGCGAGCGCTGCAGCGCCGCCAAGGCGTACCTGACGCCGCACCTGGGCAGCCGCACCAACCTGCAGGTGATCACCGGCGCGCAGGCCACGCGCGTGCTGTTCGAAGGCCGGCGCGCGGTGGGCGTCGAGATCGCCCAGGGCGGCGTGCGGCGCGAGCTGCGCGCGCGGCGCGAGGTGCTGCTGGCTGCCGGCGCGCTGCAGTCGCCGCAATTGCTGCTGCTGTCGGGCATCGGCGACGGCGCTCAACTGCAGGCGCAGGGCGTGCCGCTGCTGCAGCACCTGCCGGCCGTGGGCCGCCACCTGCACGACCACCTGGACAGCATCATCGTGCTGCACGCGCCGCGCATGCACGAGTCCTTCGGGCTGTCGTTCGGGGGCCTGGCGCGCATCCTCGGCGGCGTGTTCGAGTGGCGCTCGCAGCGCAGCGGCATGCTGACCACCAACTTCGCCGAGGCCGGCGGCTTCGTGCGCAGCCGGCCGGAAGAAGCGGCGCCGGACCTGCAGCTCCACTTCGTGATCGGCAAACTGGTCGACCACGGCCGCAAGACGGTGTTCGGCCACGGCGTGTCGTGCCACCTGTGCGTGTTGCGGCCGCGCAGCCGCGGCAGCGTGGCGCTGGCCAGCGCCGACGCGCTGGCGCCGCCGCGCATCGACCCCGGCTTCCTGTCCGACCCCGACGACATCGAGCGCATGGTGCGCGGCGTCAAGCTGATGCGCCGCGTGCTGCGCCAGCCGGCGCTGGCGGCCTTCGGCGGGCAGGAGCTGCCGGCCTCGGCCGCGGCGCAGAGCGACGAGCAGATCGAGCAGTTCATCCGCAACCACGCCGACACCATCTACCACCCGGTGGGCAGTTGCCGCATGGGGCCCAGCGCCGACGACGACGTGGTCGACGCGCGGCTGCGCGTGCACGGCGTGCAGGCCCTGCGCGTGGTGGACGCGTCCATCATGCCGCGCATCGTCTCGGGCAACACCAACGCGCCGACGATCATGATCGCCGAGAAGGCGGCCGCGATGATCAAGGCCGACGCCGGCAGCGTTTGAGCGGCTGCGGCACACTCGCCGCATGGCAGCCACGGCACTCACGCTCTCCGTCCTCGACCAGTCCATCGCCTGCGCCGGCCGCGGCGAGGACCACGCGCTGCGCGACACGCTGGACCTCGCCGCGCACTGCGAAACGCTGGGCTACCACCGCTTCTGGGTCAGCGAGCACCACGGGCTGCCCACCATCGTCGGCTCCGCGCCCGAGATCCTGCTGGCCGCTGTCGCCGCGCGCACGCAGCGCATCCGCATCGGCAGCGCCGGCGTGATGCTGCCGCACTACTCGGCCTTCAAGGTGGCCGAGCAGTTCCGCGTGCTGGACGCGCTGGCCCCCGGCCGCGTGGACCTGGGCGTGGGCCGCGCGCCGGGCACCGACATGCGCACCGCGGCGCTGCTCAATCCCAACGCGTCACATGCGGCGGAGGCCTTCCCGCAGCAGGTGGCCGACCTGATCGCCTGGACGCGCAGCCTGCGCCACCAGGGCGCGGTGGCGCACCCGCGCGCGCCGGCCGACGCGCCCGGCTTCGAGCGCGCGCCCGACGTCTGGGTGCTGGGCAGCTCTGACTACGGCGCGCAGTTGGCAGCGCACTTCGGGCTGCCGTATGCGTTCGCCTACTTCTTCATGGACGGCCAGGGCGTCGAGCAGGCGTTGGCGCTGTACCGCCAGCTCTACAAGCCCAGCGACCGCCACCCGCGGCCGCAGGCGACGATCTGCATCTGGGCGCTGGTGGCCGACAGCGATGACGAGGCGCGCCACCACGCGCGCTCGCGCGAACGCTGGCGCATCGACCGCGAGCGCGGCGTGCTGGGCCCGCTGCAGCGGCCCGAGGACATCGCGTTCACGCCCGAGGAGGACGCGCGGCTGCAAGGCATGCGCCGCCGCGCCTTCGTCGGCCGCGCCGCCGAAGTGGCCGAGCGCATCCGCGCGCTGGCGGCCGAGCTGCAACTGGACGAGATCGTCGTCAACACCTGGGCCCACGACCCGGCGGCGCGGCGGCGGTCCTATGCGTTGCTGGCGCGCGAGTTCGGCATCGGCTGAATCCGCCTGGAACCGCCGCATCCAAGCGGCCGCCGCGGATCCGGCTCTGCCGGTCCGCTGGCGGCGCCCCTTGAGGGGAGGCGCCGAAGGCGCTTCGGGGTGGTCCAAAGACACGAAACCCCTCCGAGCCGAAGCCGGGAGGGGCGGGTGGCCTAGACCACCAGTGGGGCTCCGGAGGATTGAGGTCCGGGGCCCCTGATGCGCAGGGACTGCGCCATCAGTAGGACCTGTCGAAACAGGCAGGCGCAGATTAACGCGGGCACGGCGCCGATGGCAATCGGAACTGTCTATCCGGCCGGCGGCGGCAAAAGCCTTCTTGCGATCTCACGATGTCAGCCGGCCGGCTGGGCCAGCAGCGCGGCCACCAGCGCATCGGCCCGCTGCTCGACGTCGGCGTCCATGCGGATTGCCCGCCCCCATTCGCGGCGGGTCTCGCCGGGCCATTTGTTCGTCGCGTCCAGCCCCATCTTGCCGCCCAGGCCGCTGACCGGCGACGCGAAGTCGAGGTAGTCGATCGGCGTGTGCTCCACCAGCGTGGTGTCGCGCACCGGGTCCATGCGCGTGGTGATAGCCCACACCACCTCCTTCCAGTCGCGGATGTCCACGTCGTCGTCGGTGACGACGATGAACTTGGTGTACATGAACTGGCGCAGAAAGCTCCACAGCCCGAACATCAGCCGCTTGGCATGGCCGGGATAGGCCTTGCGGATGCTGATCACCGCCAGCCGGTAGCTGCAGCCTTCGGGCGGCAGGTAGAAGTCGGCGATCTCCGGAAACTGCTTCTGCAGGATGGGCACGAACACCTCGTTCAGCGCCACGCCCAGCACCGAGGGCTCGTCGGGCGGCTTGCCGGTGTAGGTGGAGTGGTAGATCGGGTCGGGCCGGTGCGTCAGGCGGTCGATCTGGAAGACCGGGAACCAGTCCTGCTCGTTGTAATAGCCGGTGTGGTCGCCGAACGGGCCTTCCAGCGCGTGCAGGTAGCCGCCGCGCTCGGCCAGCGGCACGCCGTGCGCCGAACGGCCCTGGTAGCCCGCCGACGCCGGCGGGATGTGGCCTTCCAGCACGATCTCGGCGCTGGCTGGCACTTGCAGCCGCAACTCGCCCTCGCCCACCGTGGCGTCGACCACCTCGGTGCGGCTGCCGCGCAGCAGGCCGGCGAACTGGTATTCCGACAGGCTGTCGGGCACCGGCGTCACCGCGCCCAGGATGGTGGCCGGGTCGGCGCCCAGCGCCACCGCGATCGGGAACGGCCGCCCCGGGTTGGCGCGCGCGAAGTCGCGGAAGTCCAGCGCCCCGCCGCGATGCGCCAGCCAGCGCATGATCACCTGCCGCGGGGCTATCACCTGCTGGCGGTAGATGCCCAGGTTCTGCCGCAGCCGCGGCCGCGCCACGCCTTGCGGGCCACGCGTGATCACCAGGCCCCAGGTGATCAGCGGCCCGGCGTCGCCCGGCCAGCAGGTCTGCACCGGCCATTGCGCCAGGTCGATCTCGTCGCCGGTCTGCACCTCGGCCTGGCACGGCGCCTTGCGCAGCACCGCGGGCTTCATGTCCCACACCGCCTTGGCCAGCGTCAGCAGCTTGCCGGCTTCCTGCAGCCGGCGCGGCGGATCGGGCTCCTTCAGCGCGGCCAGCAGCCGGCCGACCTCGCGCAGCTCGCTCACGGACGCCGCCCCTAGACCAAAGGCCACTCGTTCAGGGGTGCCGAACAGGTTGGCCAGCACCGGCACGCGGTGCCCGGCGGGCCGGGTGAACAGCACGGCCGGACCGCCGGCGCGCAGCAAACGGTCGCCAACGGCCGTCATATCCAGCTTGGGAGACACCGGATCGGCCACTTCGCGCAACTGCCCCCGTTGCCGGAGCTGCGCCAGGAAGTCCCTCAGATCCCGGTATTTCATACAAACTGGAAATATTGAAAACGATCTTTATTCTTGACCGTGTATGAAGCGATTTCTAGAATTCGCCCGCTTCAAAGGGTTAACCCTTGATATCGGGCCGGAACCGCCAGCCCGTCGGCGCCCGAGGCGGCACCGGTTCGAGATTCATTATCACCGTCGGTCACGGCTGCCCGCCCCAGGCGAACGCGGCCCACCGGCGACCCGAGAAAGGACTGGCATGGAGGCCATCGAAACGCTGCAGCGCCTGCAGCGCAGCACGGCCCGGTCGCTGGGCGTCTTCCTGCGCGACGTCGGCCACGGCCTGCTGGAGATCAGCCACAACACGCTGGCGCTGCTGGGCCTGGCGGTGGTGGCGGTGGCGGTCTTCGCCGTCGGCCGCGCCGAACTGCGGCAGCAGGTGGAAGCGCGGGCGCTGGAATGGCTGCAAGGCCGCTACGAGGCACGCGCGCTGCAAAGCGGCGACCTGCTGGCCGTGATGGCCGACCAGAGCGGCGTGGGCCGCGCCACCGCGGCCGACCCGCGCAGCCTGAGCCGCCAGCAGGCGGCGGTGGCGCAGTGGATCGCGCGCCGCTATCGCGTGGCGCCCGAGCCGATCGCGCGGCTGGTGCAGGAAGCCTGGGCCGTCGGCCAGCGCGCGACGATCGACCCGACGCTGATCCTGGCGATCATGGCCATCGAGTCCAGCTTCAACCCCTTTGCGCAGAGCTCGGTGGGTGCCCAGGGCCTGATGCAGGTGATGACGCGGGTGCACGACGAGAAGTACGAAGCCTTCGGCGGCAGCCACGCCGCCTTCGACCCGGTGAGCAACCTGCGCGTGGGCGTGCAGGTGCTGAAGGACTGCATCACCCGCGGCGCCGGCGACCTGAACGAGGCGCTGCGCTACTACGTGGGCGCCACCCAGCCCGAGGCCGACGGCGGCTACGTGCAGCGCGTGCTGTCGGAGCAGATCCGCCTGCGCGCGGTGGCCGACGGCCGCGCCGTGCCGATCAACGCGCCGATGCTGGTGCCGGTGGTGGACAAGGCGCCGGTCAACGCCGCGGCTGGCCAGGCCTCGGCCCCGCCGCAGGCGAAGGCCGACGCCGAAGCGCCGGTGGCCGGGACCGCCGCGGTGGCACAGGTGGCCTTGGCTGCTGACCCTGGCGCTACACTTGCGCGTTCGCGCGACTGGCGATAGGCGGGGCCGCCCCGCCGAGGTGGACGACCACCGGGAAGCGCGAGCGCGGCCGCCGCTCTGCGGGCCGGCCGCGCCTTTCAGCCGTTCGCCTGGGCAGCCCTCGACCGCGCACCGCGCTTGACCTTTCGGCGCCGGCGCTCGAAGGCCCTTCAACCCGAAGAGGACTGCCATCATGTTCGACCGCAACACGTCCACCATCGCCAACGTCGACCCCGAGATCTGGGCCGCGATCCAGGCCGAGAACCGCCGCCAGGAAGAGCACATCGAGCTCATCGCGTCGGAGAACTACACCAGCCCCGCGGTGATGGCCGCGCAGGGCAGCCAGCTCACCAACAAGTACGCCGAGGGCTACCCCGGCAAGCGCTACTACGGCGGCTGCGAGTACGTCGACGTGGTGGAGCAGCTGGCGATCGACCGCCTGAAGCAGCTTTACGGCGCCAATTTCGCCAACGTGCAGGCCAACTCGGGCAGCCAGGCCAACCAGTCGGTGTTCTTCGGCCTGCTGCAGCCGGGCGACACCGTGATGGGCATGAGCCTGGCCGAAGGCGGCCACCTGACGCACGGCATGGCGCTCAACATGAGCGGCAAGTGGTTCAAGGTGGTCAGCTACGGGCTGGACGCCGACGAGGCCATCGACTACGACGCGATGGAGCGCCTGGCGCACGAGCAAAAGCCCAAGCTCATCATCGCCGGCGCCAGCGCCTACAGCCTGCGCATCGACTTCGAGCGCTTCGCCCGCGTGGCCAAGACCGTCGGCGCCTACCTCATGGTCGATATGGCGCACTACGCCGGGCTGATCGCTGCCGGCGTCTATCCCAACCCGGTGCCGCACGCCGACGTGGTGACCAGCACTACTCACAAGAGCCTGCGCGGCCCGCGCGGCGGCATCGTCGTCACCAACGACGAAGACATCGCCAAGAAGATCAACAGCGCGATCTTCCCCGGCATCCAGGGCGGGCCGCTGATGCACGTGATCGCCGGCAAGGCCGTGGCCTTCAAGGAAGCGCTGGCGCCCGAGTTCAAGGCCTATCAGCAGCAGGTGGTGGCCAACGCGCGCGTGCTGGCCGAGACGCTGACCGAGCGCGGGCTGCGCATCGTCAGCGGCCGCACTGAAAGCCACGTGATGCTGGTGGACCTGCGTCCCAAGGGCCTGACCGGCAAGGAGGCGGAAAGCCTGCTCGGCCAGGCCCACATCACCTGCAACAAGAACGGCATCCCCAACGATCCGCAAAAGCCGATGGTGACCAGCGGCATCCGCTTGGGGTCACCCGCGATGACGACGCGCGGCTTCAAGGAGGACCAGGCGCGCCAGACCGCGCACCTCGTCGCCGACGTGCTGGACAAGCCGCACGACGAGGCCAACATCGCCGCGGTGCGCGCCAAGGTGGCGGTGCTGACGCGCGACTTCCCGGTCTACCGCTGAGCGGCCGAGCGGCCGACTGCCAAGCGCCGCCGCGATGCACTGCCCCTTCTGCAACCACGACGAGACCCAGGTCGTCGAGACGCGCGAGTCCGACGAAGGCGACGTCGTGCGCCGCCGCCGGCGCTGCCTGCACTGCGAGAAGCGCTTCACCACCTACGAGCGCGCCGACATCGTGATGCCGGCGGTAGTCAAGAAGGACGGCGCGCGCGCCGACTTCGACGCCGAGAAGCTGCGCGCGTCGATGATGCTGGCGCTGCGCAAGCGCCCGGTCAGCATGGAGCAGGTGGATGCCGCGCTGGAGCGCATCCGCGACAAGCTGCTGTCCAGCGGCGCCCGCGAAGTCCCCAGCACCCGGCTGGGCGAACTGGTGATGCGCGAGCTCAAGCGCATCGACAAGGTGGCCTACGTCCGCTTTGCCTCGGTGTACCGCAGCTTCGAGGACGTGGACGAGTTCAGGCAGTTGATCCGAGATATTTGAGCTGCCCCTCCTCCCCCGGACGGGGGTGGTGGCGGTGGGCCCTCTTTTGCGGACGGGCCGAGCACCCGCGCTGGGGACGCGGCGCGAGGGACGTTTTTCTAGAGTCACGGCATTCATTCACGACATGCCGGAGATTCCCATGACCTGCCGCCTCTTTTTCCGCCAACGGGGTCTGACCGTAGTCGATTGCGCGGTCACCTTGGCCATCGTGTCGATCCTTGCCGGCTCCGCGGCGCCGATGGCGCAACAAGTCCGGTCGCGCTGGCATCTGGAGGGCGCAGCCGCTCAGCTCGAGACACAGCTGCAATTCGCCCGTTCCGAGGCTGTTTCGCGCCACAAGCCCGTGCGCGTCAGCTTCGCCAGCAATGCCTCGCAATCGTGCTACGTGGTCCACACGGGGAAGACCGGTGAATGCGACTGCACCCAACCCGGTCCATCCGTGTGCCCGCAAGGCGTCGAGCAACTTGCGCTGACCCGTTACACCCAGGCCGGCACGGTGCAACTGAGCGCGACGGCCAAGGACATCGGCTTCGACGGGGACACCGGCACCGTGACGCCGACGACCTCAGTCACGCTAGCCAATGTGCATGGGCAGGCGCTCAAGGTGGTGGTCAACGTTGTCGGCAGGGTGCGCTCATGCTCGCCGTCGAAGACGGTCGTTGGCCATCCGGCCTGCTGAGCCTATGGAAGCTAGGGAGGTGCCGACCATCGGCGTCTTAGGGCCGACGAACGGTCGCGCAACGGATGGCACGAGCGACCACGGTGCCCCGATACTTCGGGCATGCTGAATCAACGTGCCGTACCGGTACCTTTGCGCGGGGCGACGCCGGCTTTCAAAGGCGACTTCAAGCCTAACGGCTTCACACTGTTGGAGCTCATCATCGCCGTGGTCGTCGTCGCCATTCTCGCCAGCATCGCAATGCCGTCGTTTTTGGATGCTATTCGCAAAAGCCGACGCTCGGAGGCCATCGCGGCGCTCAATACTCTTCAGCAGGCACAGGAGCGGTTTCGTTCGAACAACTTGACCTATGCCAACAACTTAACGGCGGCACCGACGGCCACGCCAACACCGGGCCTGGGACTGACGACGACGACGCCGAGCGGCTACTACACGGTTGCGCTGGTATCAGGCAACGTAAGCAGCTACGAAGCCACTGCGACAGCAGTGGCCGGAACGAGCCAGGCCAATGACGGCAATTGTGCGCAGCTTGGCGTCAAGTTCGATGCTGGTGGCTTGTTGTACGCATCCGGCACCGCCGGCTCGACCTTCAGCAGCAGTTCGTATACGGCCAGCAACCCTTGTTGGGCCCGATGATGCAAGACAAGCCTTCCATTCTTGTTCGGGGAGTGACGCTCATCGAATTGATGATCGCCGTGGCCATCATCGCAATCATCGTGACGTTGGCGGCACCTTCCTTTAAGTCGATGATCCAGGTGCAGCGGTTACGTTCCACGCACAGCGTGCTCAACACGGACTTTCAGTTTGCACGAAGCGAAGCCGTACGGCTGCGAGTGCCGGTGCATGTGCGCGTTCAGTCCGCAGGCGCAGGCCTCCGGCGCTTGCTACATCGTCTATAGCGATACCGTACTCGTACCACCGTATTCCGCCAAGTGTGACTGCCATCAACCCCCAGGATCACGCTGCCCGGCAGCTACGACCAAAGAGCTGCGCAGCGTAATGGTGGAGCCGTGGACGGGCATCGATCTGCTGCCGACCAATGGGGACCGCTTTGCGCTGGATCCGTTCACCGGCACTATGTTTGTATATCGAGATGATGGCGGTGCTGTAACCGGCAATGTTTTCACCGTCGAGACCAGTTTGGATACCGGCCGCAAGTTGAGCACCGAGGTCGGGTTCGGTGGACGCGTGCGGGGATGCACGCCGTCAGGTTCAACCGTGTCGGGGGCTCCGTGTTGAACGCCGCACCTCGAATCTCGATGTGGCAGTATCGACAGCGTGGGCTGTCGGTCGTTGAATTGATGGTTGGAGTTGCCATCGACATCATCGTCGTGGCGGCGGCAGCACTGATGGCGGCGACGCAGTTGTCGGAAAACCGTCGTCTGCTACTTGAAGCACAGGTTCAGCAGGATCTACGTGCTGCAGCAGATGCCATCAGCCGCCAGGTTCGGCGTTCGGGATCCAAACTGAACCCGGAAGAATATGTCTGGACGCCAGCCAATGGATCGGTCACGCTACCGGGCACGGTGGACGACGTGACGCCGACGACGACGTCCCCGGCGTCAGCCATGACGTTTCGATATAACCGGACGGGGACGACGGGCGGCCTCCTAGGCTATCAGCTAAGCGGGACGACGATCCAAACCCGCATGCCTGCCGTTACAGGGGTTGCGGATGTCTATCAAGATCTAACCGACGCGAAATCGATGAATGTCGGTGTATTTCAGGTCCAGGCGCAACATGTGGAGGAACCCAAGCCTGCGTCGCCCGACCCAGTTGATCCCGAACAGTATTTGCCTTGCCCCAAGCTGTGTCCAGGCGGAACCACACCATTGAATGCGACCAGTTGCTGGCCAACAGCGCGGGTCCGCGAATTCAAAGTCAACATCAACGCCAGCGCCGTGCATGACACGGCGGTCAAGAGAAGCCTCGAGATCGTTGTTCGTCCCCGTAACGACGAGTTGGTCATGGGAGCCTCGTTGTGCCCAACGTGAGACGTGCGCCTGGCCGCCTGCATCAGCGGGGCGCCGCGACGCTAGTCGTCGTAATGGTTTTGTTTTTCGTGATGTCTCTCGTCGCTGCATACGCCAGCCGCAACATCATTTTCGAGCAAAGAACATCGGCCAATCTCTACACGGCTACCTCGACATTTGAAGCGGCGGACGCTGGCCTGCAGTGGGCGTTAGGGTTCTTGAATGGTGGACGCATCGACGACAACTGCCAGAAACCCGCAGGCGCCGCCGTTCTGGCCAACCCGTCGGCCTACCCGTCATTTCGCCAGCGCTATCTTCGGGCTGACGAGATCACCGGCAATATCCTCATTCAACCCGGCGTGCGCGACGGGCCGATGTGGCCCAGTTGCTGGTTCAACACTGTGAGCAACGCATGGGTGTGTCACTGTCCGGGCGATCCGGCCGCCCCGGGCGCAATTGCCAGCCTGCCTACTGCCAGCATCGCGCCCGCGTTCAGCGTTCGTTTCGTGCAACTCAACGACTCCACCCCACCCAGTCGACCGGGTAGCGTGCGCATTGAGATCATGGGGTGTCTGAAGTTCGATCCCGCGTGCCTGACGTTCCCGGCAGCCCACGCAACCGAATGCCGCGGCACGGTCTGCGCCACCGTGGCGCTGAGTCCGGGCGTGAAGTCGGCTCCCGCTGCGGCCATCACCGCACACAATTCGATCGCCGTGACCGGCACGGGGCTGACCGCGGCTATCCCGCGCGCTGGCATGGGCGGTTATGCAGCGGTATCAGGCGGCACGATCAGCGGGGTGAGTTTGGTGGGTCCGCCGGGGTCAAGTGTTGCGGGCGGCCCGCCAAGCGTGCAGAACGCGACGGCGTTGTCCGACCCTCTGCTTTGGCCTGCCCGGATGTTTGCGGCCGTATTCGGTTCCTGGCCTTCGACCTACATCGAACAGCCTGGCGCCGTGCGAATCGATTGCAGTGCGACCTGCAATGCTGACGATATCCGTTCGGCTGTCACGCTCAATCCCGGCTTGGCAATCGTTGCGTCAGGGGACGTGACGCTGAACGGCGGCTCGGACATCGGCAGCCCAGCCGAGCCCGTTGCGATGGTGGTCACCGGCGATTTGGGCTTCAGCGCGGCCACCAATGTCTTTGGGCTGATCTATGTGAAGAAGGCCAATTGGGCGACCGCCGGCAGCGGCACCGTGACGGGGGGCGTCGTTGCCGAAGGGCAGATCAGCGGCAGCGGTGGCTTTTCCGCCATATTCGATCCTTTGATCCTTGGTTCGCTGGGTCGCGCGACGGGGAGCTATGTGGTCGTACCGGGCAGTTGGAAGGACTTTCCATGATCGCCCCCCGCCATCGCCTCCGTGGCATTTCATTGATCGAGGCCCTCGTTGCGCTGGCCGTCATGGCTTTCGGCATGTTGGGAATCGTCGGTATTCAGGCGTCGCTGCGCAATAACGCGGATGTCGCAAGGCAGCGCGCGGAAGCGGTCCGCATCGCCGATGAGGTGATCGAGAGCGCACGCGCGTACTCGGTCGTCAACACCACTACCGGCAAGCAGGCCTACCAGGACATCACCGCGGGAGCGACTACGACAACGGTCGCTGGTACCAATGCCAGTTTCACGAAGACGGTGACGATCACCGATTCAGCCGACTTTCGTTTCAAGACGCTGAACGTGAAGATGTCATGGTTGGATCGAACGAACGCGACGCAGGAAGTCCAGCTCACTTCGGTCATCCACCGTGTACCGCCTGAATTGGGGTTGGCACTGGCCATTTCCGGCGAAGGAACGGGTGCGACCAACCCGTCATCGCGGCATTGGTCGATTCCAACCGCAGCCGTTCCATACGGGGTTGGCGGCACGTCGAGTCAGTTCACGCCTCCGGGAGCCGGAGCGGTATCCTGGATATTCAACAACGTCAACGGGCAGATCAAGGAGACGTGTGTAGGCACCACCTGCAGCACCCATTTTGGCTGGCTGCTACAGGGCTACATTCTGTTTGCCACGTCGGGCCCGCCTGGGCCTGCAGACGCGGAGACGCCGGCCAGCAACGCGATGCCGGCTACAGTGACGCTGACTCAGACGGCGCCCGCATCAGCTTCTCCGTTGCCGGAGTGCTACTTCGAGAACTTGCCGAGCGCCCCGGCTGTTGCAAAGGCCGTCAACTACTACTGTCTGGTCAGCGTCCTCGCGGCATCCGGTCCAAACTCCAGATGGTCTGGTCACAGTGAGGTATTCGGGCTGTCGCTGGCTTCTGCCATCGCCGACACCAGCGCTGGGGTTTATAGGGTCTGTCGCTACACACCGCACCATGTGCAGCAAGCGGGCAACACGACATACACGGTCACGATCAGCCCGGGCCCACCGCCGATCACGCAGACCCGCACGATCCTGAACGAAGAGCATCCGTACGACTACGCAGGCGTGGGCAGCAACCTCGTCGGCCAGAATTTTTTGGTGATCCAGGCAGGAAACGGAACGCTCGCCTACGGCTGCCCGGACGATGATCCCAGCACCCCGCTGGTCAATGGCTCGACTTGGCATCATCAGCCGAAGTCCTGATGCTCCTGATTGGCGATCCGACCGGAGCACGTGGCGCCTTTGACTGAACTCGACCGTCAGCGCCTGTCAGAAGCGCTGGCGTTGGCCGAGCAGGCCATCGGGCTGTCGGACCCCAACCCTCGCGTCGGCTGCGTCATCGGGCGTGAAGATGGCACCTTGCTCGGTCGCGGACACACCCGGCGCGCTGGCCAGGCTCATGCCGAGGTCGATGCCTTGGCCGATGCCCGCCGAGCGTCGGCCGACGTGAAGGGGGCAACGGCTTGGGTGACGCTGGAACCCTGCGCACATCAAGGCCGCACACCGCCCTGCTGCGATGCATTGGTCGACGCCGGCATCGCGCGAGCAGTCGTTGCCATGTTGGACCCCTTCCCCGCCGTCAACGGCGCAGGTATCGCACGATTGCGCGCCGCCGGTGTTCAGGTCGATCTGGCCGATGGTGATCTGGCGGAGCAGGCGCGCGAACTCAATATCGGCTTCTTCACACGCATTGAGAAGGGCCGGCCCTGGGTCCGGCTGAAAGCGGCAATGTCTCTGGACGGGCGCACGGCGCTGGAGAATGGCCGCAGCCAGTGGATCACCTCAGCGGCGGCCCGGGCCGACGGGCACGCTTGGCGTCGCCGCGCCGGCGCCGTGCTGACGGGCATCGGGACCATCTTGGCCGACGACCCCAGGCTTGATGTCCGCGATGTACCGACAACGCTGCAGCCGCTGCGTGTGGTGCTCGACAGCCGATGGCGCACGCCACGCAGTGCCAGAGTTTTGCAGCCTCCGGGCCAAGCGCTGATCTGTGGCGTAGTTGCGCATCGGGCCGCCGCGGGAGGATTTGCGGTCGACGTGGAGTTGCTTGATCTCCCAACTGGCAGGCAGGGGCTGAGCCTTCCGGCGGTTCTTGCTGAGTTGTCCAGGCGGCAGATCAACGAGGTGCATGTGGAGGCCGGCGCTCGCCTGAATGGCGCGCTTCTGGAGCAAGGCCTCGTCGACGAGATCGTCGCGTACGTAGGACCCATGCTGCTGGGCCCCGGCTGGCCGATGGCGCTACTCGAAGCGCGTACCGAGCTAGACGCCGCACTGCGGTTTCGCCTGCTTGAAGTCACGACGATTGGCAGCGACGCGCGCCTGCGACTCCAACGACTCCAATGAACAGCGCTCGGCGGGCGCTGATTCCAGCGTGTCGACCGGCTTTACGCCCTGCCGTCCGATCGCTCGGAGTTGATCCGAAAAATCTCTTTTTTTTTTATAAATCAATTACTTATCATTTCTTATCGGTCAAAGGCACGATCATTGCTTGCAGGTCTGTGTGATTGTGGCTCGTCCGCCAAAACATTCAACTTGGAGTACAAGCATGTGCCGGACTGTGTTGAATTTCTTTGCCGCAGCAGCGTTGGCTAGTGGTGTCAGCGCTGCTAGCGCTGCATACACCACGTTTTCTGGCATCGATACGAACGGAGATCCGGAGACCCCACTGGTCACGGTCACGAACTCATCCAACGCTGAGGCGGCGCTGTTGTCAAAGCTGAAGTCCGGTGTGGGCACCGAGACTTTCGAAGGTTTCGCTGTGGGCACGCCTGGCCCTCTTTCGCTGAGTTTTGTGGATCCTTCTAGCAGTACCAACATCACGGCGACGCTCAGCGGCGGTAGCGGTAAGGTCGGTAGCACCGACATCGACGGCCGCTACAGCATTCCTTCGGACACGACTTCGAAGTTCTGGCTGGTCAATGGAGCCGACTCTAGTAGCGCATTCACTGTGGTTTTCAGCCAGGTGATCGCGGCATTCGGCTTCTACGGTACGGATATCGGCGACTTTGGCGGCAGTTTGTCGATCGAGTTGCTCGGCGGCGATCTGCAGACCGTCATCAAGACGTTCAGCGTGCCTACAACTAGCAGTGACGGCTCGACCATCTACTTCGGCGTGCTCGCTGGTGCAGCGTCAGAGGATTTCAAAGCGATTCGCTTCGTGTCAACTGCGACTTCGACAGACTTCTTCGGTTTCGATAATTTCACGGTAGCCGCCCGGGCGCAGGTGGTCACCGACGAGCCGCCCCCCAATCCCACACCGCTGCCCGGCACTTTGGCGCTTGCAGGCCTGGGGTTGCTGGCACTGGGCACGCGCAAGCGCCAGTCCAACTGAGTTCCGGTTCATCCCTGCATGACGGCGGCTTCGGCCGCCGTTTGCCATTTCTGGCCTTCGAAGCCGCGCTGGACCGCCCTCCTACAATCCCGCCATGCCCATTTCCCCCATCCCCGAACTGGTGGCCGAGCTCGCCGCCGGGCGCATGGTGATCCTCGTCGACGAGGAAGACCGCGAGAACGAGGGTGACCTCGTGCTGGCTGCCGAGCACGTGAGCCCGGCGGCGATCAACTTCATGGCGCGCTTCGCGCGCGGGCTGATCTGCCTGACGCTGACCCGCGAGCACTGCGAGCGGCTGCAGCTCCCGCCGATGGCCAGCCGCAACGGCACGCGGCACGGCACGGCGTTCACGGTGTCGATCGAGGCGGCCACCGGGGTCACGACGGGCATCTCGGCCGCCGACCGCGCGCGCACCGTGCAGGCGGCGGTGGCGCGCGACGCCAAGGCCTCGGACCTCGTGCAGCCCGGCCACATCTTCCCGCTGCAGGCGCAGGACGGCGGCGTACTGATGCGCGCCGGCCATACCGAGGCCGGCTGCGACTTGGCGCGCATGGCCGGGCTGACGCCCGCGGCCGTGATCTGCGAGATCATGAAGGACGACGGCAGCATGGCCCGACTGCCCGACCTGGAGATCTTCGCGCGCGAGCACGGGCTGAAGATCGGCACCATCGCCGACCTGATCGGCTACCGCAGCCGCAACGAATCGCTGGTGCAGCAGGTCGGCCGGCGCAGCATCGAATCACCCCACGGCCGCTTCGACTGCAGCATCTGGCGCGACCACGGCGGCGGCGTGCACCTGGCGCTGGCGCATGGGCAGTGGGACCTGGGCGACGAGGTGCTGGTGCGCGTGCACGAGCCCTTCACCGCGATGGATCTGCTGGACACCACGGCCGGCGGCCATTCGTGGCCGCTGGGGCGGGCGCTGCAGGCCTTGCAGGCCACGTCGCGCGGCTTGGCGGTGCTGCTGAATTGCAGCCACGACGCGCAGGCGCTGCTGGCGCAGTTGGCGCCCGAGGCCGCCGCCACGGCGCAGGCCGCGTCACCGCGCGGCCAGATGGACCTGCGCACCTACGGCGTGGGCGCGCAGATCCTGCGCGAGCTGGGCGTGCGCCGCATGAAGCTGCTGGGCAGCCCGCGCCGCATGCCCAGCATGGCGGGCTACGGCCTGGAGGTCACCGGCTTCGTCGCCGCCTGACCGCCGCTCGTTTCTTCTTCTTTTCTCCGGAGTACAAGGCATGCAAGGTGCGAACAAGGGCACGGCGGCTGAACTGGCCGGCGCCGGCCTGCGCATCGGCATCATCCAGGCGCGCTTCAACCAGGACCTCACCGACAAGCTGGCCGAAGCCTGCCTGGCCGAGCTGGCGCGGCTGGAGGTCGACGCGCGCGACATCACCCACCGCACCGTGCCCGGCGCGCTGGAGGTGCCGGTGGCACTGAAGGCGATGGCCGACAGCGGCGACTTCGACGCGCTGGTGGCGCTGGGCTGCGTGATCCGCGGCGAGACCTATCACTTCGAGCTGGTCGCCAACGAAAGCGGCGCCGGCGTCACGCGCGTGTCGCTGGACCATCAGATCCCGATCGCCAACGCGATCCTGACGGTGGACACGTCCGAGCAGGCCTGGGCGCGCGTGGCCGAGAAAGGCGCCGACGCGGCGCGGGTGGCCGTGGAGATGGCCAACCTGCTGGAGGAGCTGGGTTGAACGCGGCTGCCGACGTCAACAAGCCGGCCCCCCGGCGGACGCCGCGCGCCAAGCCGGCGGCGCACTCACCTCGCCGCCGCGCGCGCGAGTTCGCGCTGCAGGGCCTGTATCAATGGCTGGTGTCGGGCGCCGAGGCCGGCGTGGTCGACGCGCACATCCGCGAGCAGGACGGCTTCGACAAGTGCGACAGCGCGCATTTCGATGCTTTGCTGCACGGCTGCATCGAAGGCGCCGCCGCGCTGGACGCGGTGCTGGCGCACCACGTCGACCGCCCGACCCGGCAGCTCTCGCCGGTGGAGCACGCGGTGCTGCTGATCGGCTGCTACGAGCTGACGCACTGCATCGAGGTGCCCTACCGCGTGGTGATCAACGAGGCCGTGGAAGTGGCCAAGAACTTCGGCGGCACCGACGGCCACAAGTACGTCAACGGCGTGCTGGACAAGGCCGCCGCCGAGTTGCGGCCGGTGGAAGTGGCGGCTGCGCGGCAGGCCCGGGGCGCCGGCAAGCCTCAGGGCTGAGCGGCGCCGCGTTCCGCCAGCCACGTGCGCAGGCGGCGCACCGCCTCCTGCAGTTCGGCCAAGCCGGTGGCGTAGGACAGGCGCAAGTGGCGCTCGGGCCGGTGGCGGCCAAAGTCCTCGCCGGGTACCAGCGCGACGCCGGCCTGCTCCAGCATCTCGGCAGCGAACACCGCGCTGTCGCTGCTGAAGGCGCTGCAGTCCAGGTAGACGTAGAAAGCGCCGTCCGGCTCCACCGGGATGCCAAAGCCCAGCTCGCGCATCGCCGGCACGATGTAGTCGCGCCGGGCCCGGAACTCGTCGCGCCGGTCGCGGTAGATCGCCATCGTCTCGGGCTCGAAGCAGGCCAGCGCCGCGTGCTGGGCCAGCGCCGAGGGGCAGATGAACAGGTTCTGCGCCAGCTTCTCGAAGCTGTCCACCAGGTCCGGCGGCACCACCAGCCAGCCCAAGCGCCAGCCGGTCATGTGGAAGAACTTCGAGAAGCTGCCGGCCACCAGCACGTCGCTGCCCAGCGCCACCGCGCTGCGCGGGCGCTGTCCGTAGCTCAGGTCGAGGTAGATCTCGTCGACCAGGCTGAAGCCGCCGCGCTCGCGCGCCAGTTCCACCAGGCGGCGCAGTTCGTCGAAGGCGATCGAGGTGCCGGTGGGGTTGCTCGGCGTTGCCAGCAGCAAGCCGCGCACCGCGTCGTCCCAATGCGCGGCGACGGTCGCGGCGTCCAGCTGGTAGCGGCTTTCGGGGCCGACGGGGATGGTCACCGGCACGCCGTCGAAGGCGCTGACGAAGTGCCGGTTGCAGGGGTAGCAGGGGTCGGCCATCAGCACCTTGGCGCCCGGGTCCACCAGCGCGCAGCAGGCCAACAGCAGGGCGGCCGAGGCGCCGGCGGTCACCACCACGCGCGCCGGGTCCAGGTCGACATCGTGGCTTTCGCTGCAGTGCCGGGCGATCGCCTCGCGCAGCGGCTGCAGCCCCAGCGCAGCGGTGTAGCCGGTAGCGCCGGCGTCCACCGCCTGCTGCAGTGCGCGCAGCACCGGCGGCGCGGCGGTGAAGTCGGGCTCGCCGATGCTCAGGTGGATGATCGAGCGGCCGGCGCGCTCCAGCGCGCGGGCGCGCTTGACCAGCTCCATCACGCGGAAGGGCTCGATGCGCTCGGTGCGCCGCGCCAGGCGCAGGCGAGGAGTGGGACTCGGACTCATCGGGTCGATTGTCCACCGGCCCCCGGCGTGGCAAAGCAGCACGCGCGGCCCGTCCAGACGCCTCCAAAGGGTGACAAGGCGTTAACCAGACGGTTGACGCCGGCCTTTTTGTGGCACTTGGCCGCTGGAGGCCGCTTAAGCTGCCGCTCGTGACCGCCAAGCTCCAACCGAGCCGCCCCGGCGACGCGCCGCCTAGCACGCTGTTCGCAGCCACGCTGATCGGCATGCCGGGCCCGGACCTGCCCACCGCCGCCTCGGCCGACGCCCCCAACCCCGACACCGTGTCGCCCGACAGCCTGGTGCTGCAGGCCTCGGGCGCCAACCCCGCGGTGCCCGACGTCGTCACCGACATCGGCGGCCTGCCCGGCGAGGCGCCCGACCCCGCGCTGGCGCCCACGTTGTCCCACATCGGACGTTATGCGCTGAAGCGCCAGCTCGGCGTCGGCGGCCTGGGCGCGGTGTTCGAAGCCTGGGATCCGTTGCTCTCGCGCGCGGTGGCGGTCAAGACGCTGCAGCTCGACATCGAGCATACCAATCGGCTGTCGCTGGACGGCCTGTTCCTCAACGAGGCGCGCGCCGCCGCGGGACTGAACCACCGCTACATCGTCACGATCCACGACGCCGGCCTGTCGCCGCACGGCGTGTACATCGCGATGGAGCGCCTGTACGGCCGCGACCTGCAGTGCGCGCTGGCCGCCGGCTGGCGGCCGACGCCGGAGCAGACGGTGCAACTCGTGCGCCGCATCGCCGACGCGCTGGCCTACGCGCATGCGCGCGGCGTGATCCACTGCGACATCAAGCCGGCCAACATCTTCCTGCAGCGGCGCGACCGGCCCAAGGTGCTGGACTTCGGCATCGCGCGCATCCTGCACGGCGCCGCGCTGCCCGAGCTGGACGGCGCGGTGGCCGGCTCGCCGCGCTACCAGGCGCCCGAGCAGCTGCTGGGCGCCGAGGTCGACGCCCGCACCGACCTGTTCTCGCTGGGCACGGTGATGTACGAGCTGCTGGCCGGCCGCCGCGCCTTCGAGGGCGCGACGCTGGGGCAGATCCACCAGGCGGTGCTGGCCGGCCCGCCGCCGCTGCGCGAGGTCGCGCCCGCGGTGCCGCCGGAGATCGCGGCGATGGTCGCGCGGCTGATGGCGCCGGCGCCGGCCGACCGCTACACCTGCGCCGGCGAGTTGAGCGCCGACCTGCGGCGCTGGATCCTGGCGCAGCAGGGGCATCAAGGCCATCAAGGTCAACACGGCCATCAGCGCGGTCACTCGCAGAGCCATGCGCAGGCCGCTGCGGCGCCGGCCGCGGCCGCACCGGCGGCCCGGCCACGGCGGCGTGCCGGGCCGTCGCCCTGGCTGCTGGGCGGCGGCCTGCTGCTCGCGGCCGCGGCCGCCGGTGCGCTGGTCTTGCGCGGGCACGAGCCGGTGCCGCCGCCGACAGCGCCAGCCGCGGCAGCGGCCGAGCAAGCACGCACCGCGGCGGCGGCGCCGATCGCAACGGCGGCCGCGGTGGCGCCGCAGCCGGTACCCGCAGCAACGGCCGCAACAGCCGCAATGGCCGAACCCCCCGCCGAGCCGCCCGCCGCGATGCCGACTCCGCCGGCGCCCGCGGCAGCCATCGACGGCCGGCCGCGCAAGCGCGCGGCGCCGGCCGCGGAGCCCATTGCGCGCGACGGCCGCGGCGACGCAACAGCGGCGCCCCGCCCCACCGCCGCGGCCGCCGCCGGCGTGGTGAACCTGGCCGTCAGCCCCTGGGCCGAGGTCGAAGTCGACGGCGCCGCCGGCGGCACGACGCCGCCGCTCAACCGCCTGAGCCTGCCCGAGGGCCAGCACAGCATCACGCTGCGCAATGCAGACTTCGCGCCGCACACGGTGCAAGTGCAGGTCAGCGCCGACAAGCCGCTGACGCTGCGCCACCGCTTCGGCCCGTGACGGCGCTGCCGCGGCGCGCGCTGCCGCTGCTGCCGGCGCTGCTGCTGGTCCTGGGCGGCTGCGCCACCGTGGCCGGTGACGAGTCGCCGCGCACACCCGGCCGGCCCGGCCTCCATGGACCTGCTGGACCGCCCCGCCGAGCGCAGCCTGGCCGAAGGCCTGCGCGCCTACGAGGACGGCCAGTACGCCACCGCCGAGAAAGCCTTGCGCCGGGCGCTGGCACCCTCGCCCGCCGGCACGCTGGCGCACCCGCGCGACCGTGCCACCGCGCACAAGCTGCTGGCCTTCATCCAGTGCACCAGCAACCGCACGGCCGAATGCGAGGCCGAGTTCCGCGCCGCGCGCCAGGCCAACCCCGGTTTTGCGCTCAACCGCGCCGAGGCCGGCCACCCGCTGTGGGGCCCGGTCTACCGCAGGGCCTTGCCCTAGGGTCATCCCCAGGGCTCGCGCATAATCCGCGCGCCGATGCACGACGCCTTACCCGCTTTCCGCCACCGCCTGCGCGTGTACTGGGAAGATACCGACGCCGGCGGCGTGGTGTTCTACGCCAACTACCTGAAGTTCTTCGAGCGCGCGCGCACCGAATGGCTGCGCGCGCGCGGCGTCGGCCAGCAGGCACTGAAGGACGAGACCGGCGCGATCTTCGTCGTCACCGACACCCAGGTCAGCTACAAGCGCCCGGCGCGGCTGGACGATCTGCTGGACGTCACCGTCGCCGTCGGCGAGGCCGGCCGCGCCTCGTTCACGCTGCAGCAGCAGGCCTGGTGCGGCGGCGCGCTGCTGGCCGAAGGGCGCATCCGCATCGGCTGCGTCGACGCTGCCACGCTGCGGCCGCGGCGCATCCCCGACACCGTGCTGCAGGCCTTGCCATGAACCAGGATTTCTCGATCACCACGCTGGTGCTGCACGCCAGCTTCGTCGTGCAGCTCGTGATGGCGGGGCTGCTGCTGGCCTCGCTGGCGAGCTGGACCGTGATCTTCGGCAAGCTGTTCGGCCTGCGCCGCGTGCGCGGCCGCAACGAGGCCTTCGAGCGCGAGTTCTGGTCCGGCAAGAGCCTGTCGGAGATGAACCAGGCCGTCGGCAACAAGGCCGAGACGGCGCCGATCGAGCGCATCTTCGCCAGCGGCATCCGCGAGTTCCTGAAGCTGCGCGAGCGCCGGCTCGACGCCGCGGCGCAGCTCGACGGCGCGCGCCGCGCGATGCGCGCCAGCTACCAACGCGAGCTGGATGCGGTCGAGAGCAACCTGAGCTTCCTGGTCCTCGGTCGGCTCGGTCTCTCCGTACGTGGGCCTGTTCGGCACCGTGTGGGGGATCATGCATGCCTTCGTGGGCCTGTCCAACATGCAGCAGGTGACGCTGGCCACCGTGGCGCCGGGCATCGCCGAGGCGCTGGTGGCCACCGCGATCGGCCTCTTCGCCGCGATCCCTGCGGTGGTGGCCTACAACCGCTTCGCGCGCGACATCGACCGCATCGCGATCCAGCTGGAGACCTTCATCGAGGAGTTCTCCAACATCCTGCAGCGCAACGCCGCGGTGGCGCCGGCCGGGCCGGCCAGCACGCCGCCGGCGTCCACCATCGCGGCGCGCTGAGATGCCGGCCCTGGCCTCCCGCGGCGGCAGCCGCCGCCGGCGCGCGATGAACGAGATCAACATGGTCCCGTTCATCGACGTAATGCTGGTGCTGCTGATCATCTTCATGGTCACCGCGCCGCTGATCACCACCGGCATGGTCGACGTGCCCACCGTCGGCAAGAGCCGCCAGCGTCCGCCCAGCGTCGTGGAGGTGCTGGTCGGCGCCGACGAGAAGCTGCGCCTGCGCCTGGACCAGGGCGAGCCCGAAGGCGTGACGCTGGCGCGGCTGCCGGCGCGCGTGCGCCAGCTGCAGGCCGGCAACGCCGAGGTGCCCGTGATCATCAGCGCCGACCGCAACATCAAGTACGACGCGGTGATGAAGGTGATGGCCGTGCTGCAGAAGGAACGCATCGCGCGCGTCGGGCTGACGGTCAAGCAAGGCGGCGAGTAGCAGGCCGCGCCGCGATGTCGACCGCCGCCGTCCGCGCCAACGAGCTGCTGCCGCAGCCGCCCGGCGGCCTGCTGCCGGCCGCCGGGCTGGCGCTGCTGGCCCACGTCGCGCTGCTGCTGGCGCTGACGCTGGCCGTGCAATGGCGCGCCAGTGCGCCCGAGGCGGTGACGGCCGAGCTGTGGTCGGCCGTGCCGCAGGTGGCCGCGCCGGCGCCGCCGCCTTCCCCACCGCCCGCGCCAACGCCCAAGGTCGAGCCCGCGCCGCCACCGCCGCCGCGCAAGGTCGAGGCCGAGGCGCCGCAGCCCGACCCGCAGATCGCCATCGCCAAAGCCAGGGCCGAGCGCGAGAAGGCCGAGCAGGCGCAACGCGAACGCGCCGAGAAGGAGCGCCAGCGCAAGGAGCGCGAGGCCGAGGCCGAAGCCGAGCGCAAGGCCAAAGCCAAGGCCGAAGCCGCGCGCCGCGAGCAGCTTCAGCGCGAGCAGCAGGAAAAGGAAAAGGCAGAGGAAGCCCGCCTCGCCGAGCAGCGCAAGAAGAACCTCGAGCGCCTGATGGGCCAGGCCGGCGCCGGCAGCACCGGCACGCCCGGCGCGACGGCGGCGCAGTCGGCAGGGCCGTCGGCCAGCTACACCGGCAAGCTGATCGCCGCGATCAAGCCCAACATCGTGTTCACCGACACCATCAGCGGCAACCCGGCCGCCGAGGTGGAAGTGCGCGCCGGCCCCGGCGGCAGCATCCTGTCGCGCCGCCTGCTGCGCAGCAGCGGCAACAAGGACTGGGACGAAGCCGTGCTGCGCGCCATCGACCGCACCGGCAACCTGCCGCGCGACACCGACGGCCGCGTACCGCCGGTGATCCTGATGGCCTTCAGGCCGCAGGAATAGCGCTCGTCCGTGACGGATCAGACGGCCGCGCGGCGCGCCGTCTGCCGGGTTGTTGATGCCCGCCGCGGGGCGCGCTGCCTACAGTGGCCGCACGATGCCCCTGCCCATCCCTGCAAGGGCATCCGCGGCACCCGCCGGTCCGCCGTCTCACGGGACCGGCTCCACTGCAGGAGTACCCATGGACACCACCACCGCCAACGCACAGGCCGACCACCGCACGGCCTTCGACGTGCTCAGGAAGCTCGACGCCCTGGGCGCGATCAACCTCGACGTGCTGGTCAGCAAGTCGTCGGAGATCAAGTCCATCGCCGGCATGGCCGGCCTGGAGCCGGGCGAGATCTGCTACCTGTTCAACCTGCACATCGGCCCGCGCCGCGACTTCGACCTCGTGACCGTGGCCGACCAGGTCAAGCAGCTCGGCTTCGAGCTCAAGCGCACGGCCGGCCCGCGGTGAACGCGCCGGCGCCCCAGCGGCGCCGGCTGCAGGAGCACCTGGACTCGGCCCTGCAAATGGCGCGGCTACTGCTCGACGAAGTGCTGCACCCGCGCCATGCCGGCACCGACCCCGACGCCCACGCCGACCTGGTCGGCAAGGCCGGCGGCGAAGTGGCGATGCTGCTGCGCGTGGCCGACCGCGCCTGCACCGACGACGCCGGCCGCGCGCGCATCCGCGAGCTGGCGCGCGACCTCGCGCCGCTGGCGCGCACGCCGCGCGTCTGGCGCTGCCTGGTGATGCGGCCCTCGCGCGCGCCGATGCACGCGATGGCCCACCTGTGCCTGCAGGCGCTGGGCGAGCGCGACGACGCGCTCGACGCCGTGGCCCGCCTGGCGCTGTCCTGCAGCGCCGCCGGCGCCAACGAGCGCGTGCCCTACCGGCTGCTGGACGCCGCCTGGACCCGCCACCTCGCGCTGGGCGATGCCGAGCTGCGGCACCCGGCGCTGGCCTTGTCGCCGCTGGGCGCCGGCATCGACCTGGTCGAAGCCACCGTGGAAGACGCCTACGCCTTCACCCACGCCCTGCCATACGCCACCGACTTCGGCCGCGTGCCGCTGCCGCCAACGTTCGATGCCGGCCGCCTGGCCCAGTTGTCCGATCTGGCCGACGCCGTCGCCGTGCAGGCGCTGGCCGGCGACGACCTCGACCTGCTGGCCGAGGTGCTGATGGCCCCGGCGGTGCTGCGCCGGCCCTGGACCCCGGTGCTCGCGTTCGGCTGGCAGGTGCTGGACCGCGCGTGGACCGAGCACGGCTTCGTGCCCGGCCCCGGGCTGCCGCCCTCGGTGCCCGGCGAGAACCGCACGCAGACCGTGCGCCGCGTGCTGGGCACGGTGTACCACTCCACGCTGGCCGCCGGCATGAGCTGCGCCGCAATACTGGCCGCCGACGCCCTGCCGCCCGCGCCGCCGCTGGGCGCGGTGGCCGATGCCGACGAGGCGCCGCCGGCCATCGCCGGTGGCAGCGGCCGCGCCTGGCGCGAGCAATGGCAGCGCTGCCCGGCGGCGCAGCGGCAGGAACTGGGTTTCCTGCTGCTGTCGCTGCAGTTGCGCGAGGCCCTGTCCGAACTGGACCTGGCCCAGGTCCACTGCCTCGTGCGCCAGGCGGCGCAGCAGGGCTGGCTGGACAAGCCGCTGGTCGTGCAGTCGGCCGAGCTGCTGGGCCGCGCCTGCGCCGGGGTTTGAGAAAAAAACGTCAGTGCGCCCGCCGCCGGCCGCGCAGGCCCAGCGCCGCCAGCCCCAGGCCCAGCAGCGGCAGGCTGCCCGGCAGCGGCACCTGGGTGCCCGGGTCGTTGGGGTCGATCGGGTCGAAGCTGTCGGCCAGTTGCCACGACAGCAGGTCGTGGTTGGCGTTCGACGATCCCGTGCCCGAGGTGAAGCCGACGAAGGCGTTGGTCGAGCCCAGCACCGCGGCCAGATCGACGCTGTAGCTCAGCAGCGCGGTCGCGGGCCGCGCGTTCGACCGCGTCAGGCGCACCTCCAGGTTGCTGGTGCTGCTGTCGTAGTCGACCCAGGCATTCCAGATGTCGCCGTCGTTCAGGTCGGCCTCGGTGATCGGCGTCTGCACCGTCGAGACGATGGCACCGTTGAGGTCGATGCCGACGTGGTTGCTGTTGATGTCGCCCAGCTCTTGGTTCCACCAGCTGTCGAACTCGATGCCCACGCTGTTGGGGATGCCGAAGTAGCCGATGCCGCCGCCGGCGCCGCCCACGTTGTTGGAGACCGTCTGCACCACGAAGACCAGGCCGTCGGCCCCGCAGCCCTGGCCATCGCAGAAACCCATGTCGGGATTGGTGAAGCGGAACTGGAAGTAGGTGCTGAACGAGGCCCCCGCCGCCAGCGACACGGTGCTGGTGGAGAACACGCTGCCGGCCTGGCCGTCGATCGCCGGCGTCACCCGCAGCACGTTGCCGACCTGCGCGGCATTGCCGTTGATCGTCAGGCCCGCGGTGCTGGAAAAGTCGTTGAAGCTCAGCACCACGCCGGCATGCGCCGACGCGGCGCCCGCCAGCGCCAGGGCTGCGATCCAGGACTTGAGATTCATCGACTTCATCGCTCTTGCTTTCGTTGATGCCGCCCCGACCGGGGCCATGCGGTGCCACCATGCAAGAAGCGCACCGGACGGGCGCTGCGGTGAATGACGCACGAATGACGAGGGCCTCTCGGGGGTGCCCTCACGAAGCCGGAGTGCCAGGGCCATTTGTCAGGAAAGCCGACATCGGGTCGACCGCCGGCCCGGCGCTCGTCAAACGGCAAACCGCCGCTCGCGGCGCTCCTTCCATCGGCCCAGCCAGCGCGATTCGATCGCCCAGGCGCCGTGCCAGGCGATCGCGCGGCCGTCGCCGGCGATCAGCCATTGCAGGCGGGGCGCGGCGGCGCGCGGCAGCGGCGGCCGTTCGCCGGCCGCATGACGGCCATCGTCGACGGCCTGCAGCCCGCTGGCGGCCAGCCACGGCGGCGGCGACGCGCCGTCGGCGATCAGCGGCGCATCGCAGGCCAAGCGGGCGCCGCCGGCCAGGTGCAGCACGCCGGCCTCGATGCGCGCGCAGGCGTCGGGGATCACGGTGATGCGCTGCCGCGCCAGCGCGCGCCGCACGCGGTCGGCCACCGGTTGCGGCTGGCTGGACAGCGGCGGCGGACCGCCGCTGACCAGCGCGACGCGGGCGCGCTCGTCGCCGCCGGCGGCCAGGCGCTGCTGCAGCGCCAGCGCCAGTTCCACCGCGGCGGCATCGCCGCCGGCCACCACGACGTCGAGCACGCGCTCGCGGGCCAGCGCCAGCAGCGGGTCCAGCAAGCGGACGAAGTGCTCCAGCGGCCGCAGGAACAGGCCCTGCTCGCGTGCGCCGGGGATGCGGTCGCGGGCCATCGTCGCGTCGGCGTCGACCGAGACCGCGTCGCCGTCGATCACGTCGCCGTTGCCCAGCGTGACGCGACGCGCCTGCGCATCGACCGCCAGCACCGGGCTTTCGATCAGCCGCGCTTTGGCCGCATCGGCCAGCGGCCGCAGCGCGACCCGCGCCTGCGCCGCGCTGCAGCGGCCGGCCACCAGGGCCGGCAGCAGCGGCGGGTGCAGCCGCTCGGCGAAGGGCACGACCCAGCAGACCTCGGCAGCGGTCAGCGGCTGCCGGGCCAGGGCCCGCAGCCACTGCAAGTGAACCGGGCCGCTGCCCAGCAGCAGAAGACGTTTCATCGGTCGGGGACGGAGCAGGCGCCCATTGTCGCGCCGGCCGCTGCCCCAACGTTCTACGTCAGCCGTCGCCGGAACCGGTGATCCAGCGACCAGCGCCCCGGCCCCCACAGCAGCAGCGCCAGCAGCAGGCTGCCCCAGAACACGTGCTGCTGCAGCGCGGCCGGCGCGATCTCGGCCAGGCTCAGCACCGCCACGACGTTGACGACCGAGAGCCCCGCCGCGGCGAAGCGCCCGCCCAGGCCCGCCACCAGCAGCAGCGGCAGCACCGTCTCGCCGGCGGTGCCCATCACGGCCGCCAGATCGGGCGGCAGCAGCGGCACGTGGTATTCGTCGTTGAACAGCGCCAGCGTCGTCTCCCAGTCGCGCAGCTTGGTCAGCCCGGACAGGAAGAAGGCCTGGCCGACGTACAGCCGCGCGGCCAGTTGGGCGGGCGGCTGCAGCGCCTCCAGCAGGCCGATCAGGCGCTGCCAGCGCGGCATCAGCTTGCGGGCCAAGGTGTTCATCAGCGGTTTCCTCCGGTGGTCTCAAGTGGCGGGAACCACGGCGGCCAGGCCGTCGCGGCGCAGCGTGTCGATCAGCCAGGCCTCGAAGTCGAAGCCCGGCGCGGCGGCGGCCAGCGCGGCCGCCAGGTCCTGCCGGTCGAGCAGGGCCTGCTCGAAGCGGGCCACCGGCGGCTCGATGGCTTCGGCCACGGCGCGCAGGCCATGGCGGCGCACGCGCACGGCCTCGGCGCGGCCTTCGGCAAAGGCCTGGCGCACAGCGGCGAAGCGGTCCTCGCCGCGGCACTGGTGGGCGGCCCAGATAGCGTGCAGCGGGTGGGCTGAAGCCAGCACGGCCCAGCCGGCTAGCAGGCGCAGGCCCAGCGTCGACGGCGGCTGGCTGCCCAGCCGCATCAGGTCTGCGGGCGGCGCCGCGTCGTCGGCCGCCGTGGCCGCGCGGTGCAGCGCCCAGTCCAGCCGCGCCACGTCGGCCAGATAGGGCTCGGCCGCGAGCTGCGGGTCGGCCGCGACGGCCTCGGGCAGCGCCGCGCCCCAGCAGGCGATGTCGCCGTCGGCCGGCGGCTGCTGCTGCCAATGCTGCCGGGCCATCAGCGCGAAAGTCTCGGCGCCGACCAGCTCGGCCACCGTGGGATAGGCGGCGGCCAGCGCGCGCTCGGCCAGCGCCGCGGCATTGGCGCGGTAGGCCTGCAGGCCGCGGCGCCGGCGCGCCGGCGTGCCGCGCAGCCAGCCTTCGACGGCCGCCGGCCCGGCATCGCGCCACAGCGCACGCAGCAGCATCTGCTGCCGCAGGGCCTCGCGCCGGTGCTCGGGTGAATCGATGTTCATGCCGCCTCCGCCACGCCGCGGCAGGCAGCGATCAGCGCCTCGGACCTGGGCCGCCTCGTCCAGCAGCACCGGCCAGGGCGGCAGATTCGTGTCCCACTCGACCAGCGTCGGCTGCGGGCCCAGGCGCTGCAGCGCATGCCGGTACGCCTGCCACACCGGCGCGTGCACGCGGCTGCCGTGGTCGTCGATCACCAGCTCGCCGCCGTCGCCGTAGCCGGCGAGGTGGATCTCGCCGACGATGCCGGGCCGCAGGCGGTCGATCCAGCGGCAGGCCGCGGCCACGGCCTGCGCCTCGTCGCGGCCGTGCTCGTTGAGCGCGTTGACGACCAGGTTGTTGACGTCCAGCAGCACCCCGCAGCCGCTGCGCCGCGCCAGCTCGTTGAAGAACTCGGGCTCGGCCAGCGCATCGTCGGCCCATTGCAGGCAGGCCGAGAGGTTCTCCACCAGCAGCGGGCGGCGCAGGCGGTCTTGCACCTGTGAAACGTTGTTCACCAGGATCGCCAGCGCGGCGTCGGTGAAGGCCACGGGCAGCAGGTCGGCGGCATGCAGCAGCGGCCCGCCACGCCGGCGCGGTGCGCGCGCAAAGCTCGCGTGGTCGCTCACGCGCACCGGGTCCATGCGCTGCACCAGGCGCTGCAGGCGGTCGAGGTGGCTGCGGTCCAGCCCTGCGGCCGAGCCCAGCGCCAGGCTCACGCCGTGCAGGCTGAGCGGCCAGCGCTCGCGCGCCGCCTGCAGCTGCGCGAGCGCGGCGCCGCCGTCGCCGAAGTAGTTCTCGGAGTGCACCTCGACGAAGGCCGGCCCGACGGCCGCGGCGGCGGCGCCGGCCAGGGCGGCTTCGAGATGCGGCTGGCGCAGGCCGACACCGGCGTGCAACATCATCGGCTCCGCGGCTTCAGCCTGCGTTCACTTCTTCATCAGCTTGGCCTTGGCCTCGTCGGCCGTCATGCCCTTCATGTCCTTGCAGGTGCCCTTGGCCACGTACTTCCAGTCGGCGGCGTCGCCGTCCATCTTGGTCTGGCCGGCGCAGGAGTGCGAGCCCGAGAGGTTGGCGCAGTCGTTCTGGCCGGCCTTGGCGATGCCGTAGCACTTCTCCTTGCCCTTGCCGTCCTGCGCGGCGGCAGTGCCGGCCAGGCCGAGTGCCAGCACGGCGGCGAGCGCCGACGAGACGATGAGACCTTGGTTCATGTTCAAAGCTCCGATGGTGAGGTTGATGGATCAGCGGCCTTCGCGCCGGCTGACGAAGCGGTAGTCGGCCGCGCGGCGCATTCCTTACACTGTCCTGCGATGTCCATCACCGACAACTTCGCAACCCGGGTGCAGGCCCTGCGCGGCGCGCTGCTGCGCTTTGCGCGCACGCAGCTGCGCAACGGATGCTCGGGCCGAGGACGCGGTGTCCGACACGCTGCTGGCGGCGCTGGAGAAGCCGCAGGCCTTTGCCGGCCAGTCGCAGCTCCAGACCTGGCTGGTGGGCATCCTCAAGCACAAGGTGATCGACCAGTTGCGCCGCCACGCGCGCGAGGCCACGGTGCTGGGCGCCGACGACGAGGCCGACCTCGACGAGCAGCTCTTCCGCGCCGACGGCCATTGGCGCGAGGCGCCCAAGGACTGGGGCGACCCGGAGCATCAGCTCCGCCAGCGCCAGTTCTTCGAGGTGCTGGAAGCCTGCGTCGAGCTGCTGCCCGCGACCCAGGGCCGCGTGTTCATGATGCGCGAATGGCTGGAGCTGTCGACCGAGGACATCTGTAAGGAGCTGGCGATCAGCTCGACCAACCTGTGGGTGCTGCTGCACCGCGCCCGGCTGCGCCTGCAGCTGTGCCTGCAGGGCCGCTGGTTCGACCGCCATTCGATGACATGAACCACCCCCTACGCGCTTCGCGCGCCCCCTCAAGGGGGCACCGCCGGCGGACCGGCAGAGCCGGATCCGCGGCGGTCGCTTGGGGGCGCCCGGTCCATGCGTCGCGGGTGGCGCTTGGCGCCGTGGAGCAACTGGCATGATCAAGCTGCGCAGCACCTGCAAGGAGGCGACCCGGCTGCTGCTGGAGGCCGAGGAGCGCCGGCTGGGCCTGGCCGAGCGCATCGGCGTGCGCCTGCACCTGCTGGCCTGCGAGGCCTGCCCGCGCTTCGAGCGCCAGCTCCGGCTGATGCGCCGCGCTTACGCGCAGTGGCGGCGTTATGCGGACGGCGACGAGCCGCCGCGCTGACGCGCCCCCGCCGGCGGCGCCGGCCCCAGGCTCAGCTCGACCGTGAAGCCGCGGTCCACCGCCGGCAGGCTCAAGGCCCCGCCGTGCGCGCGCGCCACCAGGTCGGCCAGCATCAGGCCCAGGCCCATGCGGCCTTCGTAGGCCTGGGCCGCCAGCGCCGCGGCCAGCTGCGCGCGCTGCTCGGGCGCGCAGCCGCGGCCGTCGTCGTGCAGGCGCAGGCGCTGGCCGCCGCCGGGCGCCGTCTGCAGGCTCAGCACCACCTCGCCGGCGCCGTGGCGCACCGCGTTGTCCAGCAGGTTGATCAGCGCCGCGGTCAGCAGGTCGGCGTCGGCCTGCAGCGCGTCGGGCGTGGGCGGCTCCAGCCGCAGGCGCAGGCCTTCGTGCGGCAGCCGCTGCAGCAGCGGCAGCAGCGCCAGCGGCTGCCATTGCAGCTCGGCCCCGCTGCGGAACAGCGCCAGCAGCGCGGCCACCACGCGCGTGAGCCGCGCCGCCGCCTCGCGCACGCGCGCCAGCCGCGGCTGCAGCGCGGCCGGCGCCTCGCGCTGGGCCACGGCCAGCTGGGTGTCGATGCCGGCCAGCGGCGTGCGCAGCGCGTGCGCCGCGTGGGCCGAGAAGGCGCGCTCGTTGGCCACGCGGCCGGCCAGGCGGCGGCCCAGCGCTTCGATGGCCTGCTGCATCGGCTGCAGCTCGCGCCGCGTGGGCGCCGGCAGCGCGGCGCCGGGCTGCAGCGGCTCGTAGTGCGCCAGCGCGGGCGGCAGGTCCAGCAGCGGCTGCAGCTCGCGGCGCACGCGGCGGCCCAGCCACCAGGCGCTGAGCGCCGCCACCGCCAGCGTCAGCCAGACGGCGGTCAGCACGACCTCGGTCTCGGCCTCCAGCCGCTCGTCGCCGGTCTGCGCGACGTAGAGCATGCGCTCGCCGTCGGCCAGGCGCAGGCCGAACACGCGCCAGCCCTCGGCCGCGGTGACGAAGCCCGGCGTCGGCAAGGGCAGCCAGGGCTGCTGCGGGGCGCGCGCCGAACGCACCAGCAACTGGCCGCCGGGGCCGACGAGCTGCCAGGCGAAGTGCTGGTGGCTGCCTTCGGCGCTGGGCACCGAGGTGACGGCGGCCGCGCCGGCCAGCACCTGCGCGTCGCCGACGCTGAGCAGCTTGCCCAGCACCTCGGCCGAGGCCTGCAGCGTGTCGTCCAGCAGCTCGCCGACCTCGTCGCGCACGACCAGCCACACGCCCAGCGAGACCAGCAGGCCCCAGACCAGCGCGACGGCGACCAGCAGCCGGGTCAGGCGCGAGCGGATCGACGGCAGCCGCGGCATCGTCATGCGCCGGGCGTCATGCGGTAGCCCAGGCCGCGCAGCGTCTCGATCACGCCGTGGCCCAGCTTGCGGCGCACGCTGGAGACGTGCACTTCCAGCGCGTTGCTCTGCAGCTCGGCCTCGGCGCCCAGCAGCAGGCGCTCGAGATCGGCCTTGGCCACCACGCGGCCGGCGCGGCGCAGCAGCGCTTCCACCAGCGCCCATTCGCGCGCCGTCAGCTCCACGCGGCGGCCGCCGGCCGAGGCGCTGCGCGCCGCGAGGTCGAACGCCGCCTCGCCCACCTGCAGCAGCGCGCCGCCGGCCTGCGGCGCGGCCTGGCGGCGCTGCAGTACGCGCAGGCGCGCCGCCAGCTCGGCGGGGTCGACCGGCTTGACGAGGTAGTCGTCGGCGCCCGAGTCCAGGCCCAGCACGCGGTCGTCCAGGCGGTCGCGCGCGGTCAGCATGAAGGCCGCGGTGGCGTCGCCGGCGCGGCGGCGGCGCGCCAGCCAGTCCAGCGCCGAGCCGTCGGGCAACTGCCAGTCCAGCAGCCAGGCGTCGTAGGGCTCGCCGTGCACCGCCTGCAGCTCGCGCAGGCTGGCGAACCAGTCGACCACGTGGCCTTCGGCGCGCAGGTAGTCGCGCAGGCCTTCGCCGAGGATGGCGTCGTCTTCCAGCAGCAGCAGGCGCATCGGCGGATTGTGGCGTGCGCCATCTTCAGCCTGGCTTCAGGCGGCGGCGCTGCAATCGGCCGCGATGCTGCCCCTGACCCCGCGCCCGGACCCGGCACCGCCGGCCGCCGCGCCCCCTCGCCGGCTGCCGCTGCCGCGCCTGCGACTGTCGACCGAAACCCTGCTGCTGCTGGTGTGCCTGTGGTTCACGCTGCTGGCCAACCGCTCTTTCCTGGAGCAGGCGCTGGCGGGCCGCGGCTGGGCCGACGCCAGCGCCTGGGGCCTGGGCGCGGCGCTGCTGCTGGGCGTGCTGTGCCTGCACTGGCTGCTGCTGGCGCCGCTGGCCGGCCGCTGGACCGTCAAGCCGCTGCTGGCGCTGCTGGCCGTCACCGCCGCCTTCGCGTCGTTCTTCATGCAGCGCTACGGCGTCTACCTGGACCCGACGATGATGCGCAACGTGCTGCGCACCGACTGGCGCGAGGCCGGCGAGCTGCTGGGCCTGGCGCTGCTGCTGCACCTGCTGCTGGCGGCCGGCCCGCCGCTGCTGCTGCTGTGGTGCACCGATCTGGTCGCCCGGCCCTGGCCGCGCGCGCTGCTGCGCCGCGTGCTCGCCTGGCTGGCGGCGCTGGCGCTGCTGGTGGCGCTGGGGCTGGCGGTGTTCCAGCCGCTGTCGTCGCTGATGCGCAACCACAAGGAGCTGCGCTACCTGGTGACGCCGGCCAACGTGCTGTGGTCGCTGGCCGCGGTGGCGCACAGCGACGCCAAGGCGCGCGCCGGCCCGCGCCGGCCCATCGGCCTGGACGCCCGCCCGGGCCCGAGCTGGGCCGACCCGGCGGCGCGGCCGCAACTGCTGGTGCTGGTGGTGGGCGAGACGGCGCGCGCCGCCAACTGGGGCCTGTCGGGCTATGCGCGGCAGACCACGCCTCGATTGGCCGCGCTGCCGGTGGTCAACTTCGTCCACGCGACGAGCTGCGGCACCAACACCGAGACCTCGGTGCCCTGCCTGTTCGCGCCGGTGGGGCGGCGCGACTACGACGAAGACCGCATCCGCGGCAGCGAATCGCTGCTGCACCTGCTGGCGCGCGTCGGCGTCGGCGTGACCTGGCGCGACAACCAGAGCGGCTGCAAGGGCGTGTGCGACGGCCTGCCGCAGCAGCAGGTGGCCGACATCCAGCCCAGTGCGCAGTGCCCGGAAGGCCGCTGCCTCGACGAAGGGCTGCTGCAAGGCCTGCCGGACATCCTGCGCCAGGCGCGCGGCCACCAGCTGCTGGTGCTGCACCAGCTGGGCAACCACGGGCCGTCGTACTTCAGGCGTTATCCGCCGGCGTTCGCGCGCTTCCAGCCCGAATGCCGCAGCGACGACCTGCGCACCTGCAGCCGCGAGCAGATCGTCAACGCCTACGACAACGCGCTGCTCTACACCGACCACGTGCTGGCCGAGCTGATCCGGGCGCTGCAGGCCCAGGCCGGGCGCGTGGACAGCGCGCTGCTGTACGTGTCGGACCACGGCGAATCGCTGGGCGAGGCCAACCTCTACCTGCACGGCCTGCCCTACGCCATCGCGCCCGCGGTGCAGAAGCAGGTGCCGATGCTGATGTGGTTCTCCGCCGGCTTCGCGCGCACGCGCGGGCTGGACCTCGGCTGCCTGAAGGCGCGCGCCGCGGCGCCGGCGGCGCACGACCACGTGTTCCACACCGTGCTGGGCCTGCTGGACGTGCACACCGCGCTCTACGACCCGGCCTGGGACCTGGGCGCGCCCTGTCGGCAGGCGGCGCCGGCGTCGTGAGATGAAGCGCCGCCTCGACGATCTGCACCTCACGCTGGCCGGCCTGGTGCTGCTGCTGGTGTGGGACCTGGCCGGCCTGGACCTGGCGGTGATGCGCGCGCTGGGCGACGGCCAGGGCTTCGCGTGGCGCGACCGCTGGCTGACCGCCGGGCTGCTGCACGGCGGCGGCCGCGCGCTGGGCTGGCTGCTGATGGGGCTGCTGGTGGTCAACGCCGTGCGGCCGCTGTGGGCCGGCCCCAGCCGCGCCGAGCGCTGGCGCTGGCTGGCGGTCACCGCCGCGTGCCTGCTGCTGGTGCCGGCGCTCAAGCAGGTCAGCCGCACCAGCTGCCCCTGGGACCTGGCCGAGTTCGGCGGCTGGGCTGCCTACGTCTCGCACTGGCAGCTGGGTGTCGCCGACGGCGGCCCCGGGCGCTGCTTTCCGTCGGGCCACGCGACGGCGGCCTTCGCCTTCGTCAGCGGCTGGTTCGCGCTGCGCGAGCACCAGCCGCGCGCGGCGCGCGCCTGGCTGGCGGGCGCGCTGCTGCTGGGCCTGGCCTTCGGCATCGGCCAGACGCTGCGCGGCGCCCACTACCCCAGCCACAGCCTGTGGACCGCCTGGCTGTGCTGGACCTGCAGCGCCGCGCTGCTGCCGCGCCGCCGCCGGCCGCTGCCGCTGCCGCAACCGCAGCTGCACCCCACGGACGGCTGACGGCGCCGCCCCGCAGCCGGCGCGGATGGCCGCACAATGCGCGCCAGACCCGCAGCCCGCGCGCGGGCTGCCGTTGCTGCCGATGTCCGCGCGTCCGACGATCCCCTTCCTGCTGGACCTGCTGCTGCTCGCCATGCGCAAGGAAGCATCGGCGGTCTACGTCGTGCCCTGGATGCCGCCCACGCTGCGCATCGACGAACGCTCGGTGCCGCTGTCGTCGGTGGCCTTCGCGCCCGAGCAGTCCACGCTGCTGGTGCTGGACCTGCTGGACGAGGCGCACCGCGCCGCGCTCGACCGCAGCCGCGAGATCCAGTTCAGCTTCTTGCTCGACGGCGTCGGGCGCTTCCGCGTCCACGCCTTCCGCCGCCACGGCCAGCCGGCGATGGCGATCAGGCCTTATGCGCTGAACGCGCCGACGCCGCGCCACCTGGCGCTGCCGGCGCTGGTGTGCCCGCTGGCCACCGCCGAGCGCGGGCTGCTGGTGCTGGCCAGCCGCTCCGCAGGCTTGCGGCGCGACGCCGCCGCGGCGCTGATCGAGCAGCGCAAGCGCAGCCTGGTCGGCGAGCTGGCGCTGCTGGACGACGCCAGCCGCTTCTGGCACGAGGCCGGCCGCGGCCCGCTGCACCAGGGCTTGAGCGCCGCCGCGGTGGCCGAGCTGCTGCAGCGCCGCCAGGCGCGCGCCGGCGCCGGCACGCCGGCGCCGGCGCTGGCCATCGCCTGGGGCGAACTGCGCGACGGCCTGCTGCTGGAGCAGGTGCTGCACGCCGCCGAGCGCGCGCTGTGCCTGGTGACGCTGGACGCCGACGGCCCGCTGGCCGCGCTGCAGCGGCTGATCACGCTCAGCGCCGAGCACGGCGGCCCCGAGCTGCTGCGCCGCGCCGCGCTGCACCTGAACGCCGTGCTGTCGCTGCGCCCGGTGCCGGCCGCCGCCGGGGGCGCCGACCTGGCGGCCACCGAGGCGCTGGCCAACTCGCCCGAGCTATCGGCCACGCTGGCTGAAGGCGATGCCGACGCGCTGGCCGCGCTGCTGAGCCACCGCCCCCAGGCCGACGAGCACCTGTGGCAGCTGCTGGCCCAGGGCCTGGTGACGCCGGAGAACGCGATGCGCCGCGCCGCCGACCGCGCCGCCTTCGCGCGCCGCGTGGCCGCCGAGGTGCCGCGCCCGCGGCCCGACGCGGCGACGGCGCCGGTCACCGTCGACACCGGCTTCGCCGACCTCTTCGAGTCCTCGGCGCCGATGGCGGATCCCTTCGACTTCGCCGAGGCGCCGGCCCCATCCATCGCACGGCCCGCGCCCGACACCCAGTTCGACGACGTCGACTGGTCCGGCCCCGAAAGCCCGCCGCCGCGGCCCGATGCCGCGCAGTTCCACGCTTATGCGCCGGCCGCGGTCGCGCCCGGCGCGCTGGCGGCCATCGACCTGTGGGCCGCGCTGCCCGGCCAGGCGGCCGAGGTCGCGGCGCTGGCGCGGCGCGCGGCCGGCGGGCCGCCGCCGCTGCCCTTCGGCGACACCAGCTTCCCGGCCATCAGCGTGCAGTTGCGCATCGACGGCGTGCTGCCCTCGGGCCCGGCGCAGCGCCTGGCCTGGGCGCAGCGGCCCGCTCGCGTGCGCTTCCTGGTGCCGGTGGCGGCCGGCGTGCGCCCCGGCGCGCACGCGGCGCGCGTGCGGCTGGCGGTGGACGGGCTGCCGATCGGCGAGCTGGCCTTCGTGCTGCAAGTGCGGGCCGACGCGCCGGCGGCCACGGCGGCCGCCGCGGCGCCGCTGGAGGACATGCAGGCCGCGCGGCGCATGCTGCAGTCGGCCTACGCCGCCTTTGCGCCGGCCGACCGCGAGGTGGTGCTCGACATCGTGCGCGACCTGCAAGCGGTGGCGCCGGGGCTGCAGGTCTTTGCCGACGCGCCGGCGCTGCGCAGCGGCGGCGAAGGCTGGCGCGAGCGCATCGAGCGCGAGATGGGGCGCTGCGAGCGGCTGTTCCTGTTCTGGTCGGCCGCGGCAGCCGAATCGCCCTGGGTCGACTTCGAATGGCGGCTGATGCTGCGCCGCCGCGGCCCGGGCGCGATCGACGCGCTGCTGCTGGACCCGCCGCGCCGCGCGCCGCTGCCGCCGGAGCTGGCGGACCTGGCGTCCGAACTGCGCGCATCGGACGCAGGCGCCCGAACGGCCGCTCAGCCGGCCGCGCGGCCGTAGCCGCCGCCCCCGCCCTGCTCAGCCGGGGGCGCCGTAGCCGCCGCCCCAGTCCTGGTCAGCCGGGGGCGCCGTAGCCGCCGCCCCCGGGGGTCTCGATCACGAACACGTCGCCCGGCTGCATCTCGGCCTGGCCGATGTGGTCCAGCACCTCCACGCGGCCGTCGGCGCGCTCCACGCGGTTGATGCCCACGGCGCCGGGCCGGCCGCCGGCCATGCCGAAGGCGCCGTGGCGGCGGCCGTTGCTGAGGATGGACGCGGTCATCGCCTCCAGGAAGCGCACGCGGCGCACGCCGCCGTCGCCGCCGCGGTGCGCGCCGGCGCCACCGCTGCCGCTGCGGATCGCATAGCTGTCCAGGCGCACGGGGAAGCGGAACTCCAGCACCTCGGGGTCGGTCAGCCGCGAGTTGGTCATGTGCGTCTGCACGACCGAGGCGCCGTCGAAGTCAGGCCCCGCGCCGGCACCGCCGGAGATCGTCTCGTAGTACTGCAGCCGCTGGTTGCCGAAGGTGAAGTTGTTCATCGTGCACTGGCTGGCCGCCATCACACCCAAGGCGCCGTAGAGCGCGTTGGTCACGCACATCGAGGTCTCGACGTTGCCCGCCACCACGGCGGCCGGCGGCCGCGGGTTGAGCATGCAGCCCTCGGGCACGATCACCTGCAGCGGCTTCAGGCAGCCGGCGTTGAGCGGGATGTCGTCGTCGACCAGCGTGCGGAAGACGTAGAGCACCGCGGCCATCGTCACCGCCTTCGGCGCGTTGAAGTTGTTCGGCAGCTGCGCGCTGGTGCCGCTGAAGTCGATCGTCGCCTCGCGGCGGTCGTGGTGCACGGTGACGCGCACCTCGATCTGCGCGCCGTTGTCCAGCGGCAAGCTGAAGCGGCCGTCCGGCCCCGGAGCGGGTTCACCCCGGCCGGGGCCAGCCCCCTCGGGGGGTGGCGAGCCTTCGGGCGAGCCTGGGGGCTTCAGGTTCAAGGCGGTGATCACGCGGCGCACCGATTCCTCGGCGTTGTCCTGCACGTGCTGCATGTAGGCGGCCACGGTCTCGCGGCCGAACTGCGCCACCATCGCCTGCAGCTCCTGCACGCCCTTCTCGTTGGCGGCGATCTGCGCACGCAGGTCGGCAATGGTCTGGTCCGGGTTGCGTGCCGGATAGATGTTGGCCCCTTGGCGCTGCGCGCCGTCCCCCGAGGGGAGCGTTCCGTCCAGGGAAACCCCGGACGGAACCCCGCCCGCCAACTGTTCACGCAACTCGGCCTCGCGCAGGCGCCCGTCGCGCACCAGCAGGAAGTTGTCGAACAGCACGCCCTCTTCGGCGATGGTCTTCGAGAACGGCGGCATCGAGCCCGGCGTGCTGCCGCCGATGTCGGCGTGGTGGCCGCGGCTGGCGACGTAGAACGACGGCTGGGCGTCCGTCTCGTGCAGGTAGACCGGCGTCACCACGGTCACGTCGGGCAGGTGCGTGCCGCCGTGGTAGGGGTCGTTGAGCACGTAGACGTCGCCGCGCCGCATGTCCGGGTTGCGCGCGATCACGGTCTTGATGCTCTCGCTCATCGAGCCCAGGTGCACCGGCATGTGCGGCGCGTTGGCGATCAGCTGGCCGCCGGCATCGAACAGCGCGCACGAGAAGTCCAGCCGCTCCTTGATGTTGACCGAGTACGCGGTGTTCTGCAGCCTCAAGCCCATCTGCTCGGCGATGTTCATGAAGAGGTTGTTGAAGACCTCCAGCATCACCGGGTCGGCCTCGGTGCCGACGGCCTTCTGCGCCGCGCGCGGCTGCACGCGCGCCAGCTCCAGCGCGCCGCCGGGCATCAGCAGCGCGCGCCAGCCGGGCTCCACCACCGTGGTGGCGTTGCGCTCGGCCAGGATCGCCGGGCCTTCGATGCGCGCGCCGGGGTCCAGCGCCTCGCGCTGGTGCAGCGCAGCTTGCAGCCACTGGCCGCCGCTGAACATCGGCACTTCAGCCAGCGGCGCCGGCCGGTAGGGCGCCGCGGTGTGCGTGCGCGGGCCTTCGGAGCGCTCGCCGGCGGCCACGGCCTCGACCGACACCGCCTCGATCACCAGCGCGCGGCCGGGCATCAGGAACGCGAAGCGCTGGCGGTACGCGGCCTCGAAGGCCTGGCGCGCCGCGGCCAGTCCGCCGAAGTCGACCGTCAGTGCGGTGTCGGTGCCCTGGTAGCGCAGGTGCAGGCGCCGGCGCAGCGCGATCGCGCCGCGCGCCACGCCCTGCTCGGCCAGCTCGCCGGCGGCGTCATCGCCGAGCTGCTGCAGCTGCACCGCCGCGGCGGCGAGGCCCGCCTCGTCCAGCAGCTTCTCGACCGCGGCCTCGCGCATCGCGATCTGGTCGGCCAGCCCCATGCCGTAGGCCGACAGCACGCCGGCCAGCGGGTGCACGAAGACGCGCGTCATGCCCAGGGCGTCGGCCACCGCGCAGGCATGCTGGCCACCGGCGCCGCCGAAGCACTGCAGCGTGTAGGGCGTGACGTCGTAGCCGCGCGCCACCGAGATGCGCTTGATCGCGTTGGCCATGTTCTGCACCGCGATCTGCAGGAAGCCCTCGGCCAGCGCCTCGGGCGCGGCCTCGCGCCCGGTGGCCAGCCGCACCTGCTCGGCCAGTTGCGTGAAACGCTGGGCGACGCCGTCGCGGTCCAGCGGCTCGTCGGCCCGCGGGCCGAACACGCGCGGGAAGTGCGCGGGCTGGATGCGACCCAGCAGCACGTTGGCGTCGGTCACCGCCAGCGGCCCGCCGCGGCGGTAGCTGGCCGGGCCGGGGTTGGCGCCAGCGCTCTCGGGGCCGACGCGCAGCCGCGCGCCGTCGAACGAGAGGATGGAGCCGCCGCCGGCGGCCACCGTGTGGATGCTCATCATCGGCGCGCGCATGCGCACGCCGGCCACCTGGGTGTCGAAGGCGCGCTCGAACTCGCCGGCATAGTGGCTGACGTCGGTGCTGGTGCCGCCCATGTCGAAGCCGATCACCTTGTCGTGCCCCGCCGCCACGGCCGTGCGCACCATGCCGACGATGCCGCCGGCCGGGCCGGAGAGGATCGCGTCCTTGCCCTGGAAGTGGTGCGCCTCGGCCAGCCCGCCGCTGCTTTGCATGAAGAACAGGCGCACGCCCGGCATCTGCGCCGCCACGCGGTCGACGTAGCGGCGCAGGATGGGGCTGAGATAGGCGTCGACCACCGTGGTGTCGCCGCGCGAGACCAGCTTCATCAGCGGGCTGACGCGGTGCGACACGCTCACCTGCGTGAAGCCCAGCTCGCGCGCCAGCGCGGCGGCGGCCTCCTCGTGCGCGGTGTAGCGGTAGCCGTGCATGAAGACGACGGCGCAACCGCGGATGCCGGCGTCGAAGGCGGCTTGCAGCTCGCGCCGGAGCGCGGCCGCGTCCAGCGGCCGCAGCACGTCGCCGTGCGCGCCGATGCGCTCGTCGGCTTCCACCACGCGCTCGTACAGCAGCTCGGGCAACAGGATGCGGCGGTCGAACAGCCGCGGCCGCGCCTGGTAGGCGATGCGCAGCGCGTCGCGGAAGCCCCGCGTCGTGACCAGCAGCGTGCGCTCGCCCTTGCGCTCCAGCAGCGCGTTGGTGGCCACCGTGGTGCCCATCTTCACGCACTCCACGCGCGCGGGCGTGATCGGCTCGCCGGGGGCTAACCCCAGCAGCCGGCGGATGCCTTCCACCGCCGCGTCGGCGTACTGCTCGGGGTTCTCCGACAACAGCTTCAGCGTCTGCAGCGCACCGTCGGGCGCGCGGCCCACCACGTCGGTGAAGGTGCCGCCGCGGTCGATCCAGAACTGCCAGCGCGCCGCGGTCACTTGCTGACCCCCATCACCACGTCCGGCAGCCAGGTCACGATCTGCGGGAACACGGTGATCAGCGCGATGCACAGCACCAGGCAGACGAAGAACGGGACCGCCGCGCGGGCGATGGTGTTGCTGTCCTTGCCGGTCATGTTCTGCAGCACGAAGAGGTTGAAGCCCACCGGCGGCGTGACCTCGGCGATCTCCACCAGCAGCACGATGAAGATGCCGAACCACACGAGGTCGAAGCCGGCCTTCTGGATCATCGGCAGCACCACGGCGCTGGTCAGCACGATCATCGAGATGCCGTCCAGCGCGGTGCCCAGCAGCAGGTAGACCACGGTCAGCACCGCGATCAGCGCGTAGGGCGACAGCGCCAGCGCGTTGACCCAGTCGGCCAGCGCGCGCGGGATGCCGGTGAAGGCCATGGTCTTGGTCAGGAAGGCCGCGCCGGCGAGGATGAACATGATCATGCAGCTCACGCGCGTGGCGCCCATCAGGCCGTCCCAGAAGTTGCGCCAGGTCAGCATGCGGCCGGCCGCCGCGATGGCCAGCGAGCCCAGCACGCCGTAGGCCGCGCATTCGGTGGCCGTGGCCCAGCCGGCCACCAGCACCCAGACGATGAAGACGATCAGCAGGCTCACCGGGATCAGGCTGCCCGAGCGGCGGATCTTCTGCGCCAGGCTCAGGCGCTCGCCGGCGGCGGGCACGCGATCGGGATGGCGCAGCGCCCACCACGCGATGTAGCCCGAGAACAGCCCCATCAGCAGGAAGCCGGGCAGGAAGCCGGCCAGGAAGATGCGGATGATCGACGCGTCGGCCGCCACCGCGTAGACCACCATCGTGATCGACGGCGGGATCAGGATGCCCAGCGTGCCCGCGGTGGCCAGCGAGCCGATGGCCTGGCGCTCGTCGTAGCCGCGGCGCAGCAGCTCGGGCAGCGCCACCTTGGCGATGGTGGCGCAGGTGGCCGCCGAGCTGCCCGAGACCGAGCCGAACACGCCGCAGCCGAGGATGGTGGTGTGCATCAGCCGGCCCGGGATGCGGTCCAGCCAGGGCGCCAGGCCTTCGAACATCTGCTCCGACAGCCGCGTGCGGAACAGGATCTCGCCCATCCAGATGAAGAGGGGCAGTGCCGCCAGCTCCCAGCTCGCGTTGCTCTCCCAGAAGGCCGAGAACAGGTTCTTGCCCGGCTGCGTGTGGGCGAAGAAGGCCTGCCCGATCCAGCCGACGATGGCCAGCGTCATCGCGATCCAGACGCCGCCGGTCAGGAACAGCAGCATGATCAGCAGCAGGAAGGCGCCCAGCCAGACGAGGTCCATCGCAGCGGTCCTTCCCGGTCACATGTCTTCGGAGAAATCGCCGCGCGCGTGGCGTTCCTCCACCAGGCGCACGTAGGTCGGCTGGCCGCCGCGCAGCGCGTTGATCAGCTCGTCCAGCACGGCCACGAAGAACAGGATGGCGCCGACCACGAAGGTGGTCTGCGGGATCCACATCGGCAGCACCAGCAGGCCGCCGGCCATGTCGTTGAACTGCCAGCTCTCGATCGTGAAGCGCGCGGCCCACCAGGCCAGGTAGCCGATGGACACCGCGGCGACGAACAGCGCCGTCACCTCCAGCACCCGCCGCGGCCGCGGGGAGAGCGTCTCCAGCAGCAGCGTCACGCGCACGAAGTCGCCGTTGCGGAAGGACTTGGCCATCGCCAGGAAGGCGGCGGCCGCGGTCAGCCACGACACCAGGTCGTTGATGGTGCTGACGCGCAAGCCCAGCTCGCGGCCGATGGAGCCGTAGATCATCAGCACGCAGATGGCCAGCACGCACAGCGCGGCGGCGGCGGCGGCGGCGGCGTAGAGCAGGTCGAGGAAGCGGCGCATGGGGGGCGATTCTGGCGGCCCGCCGAGGCCCTGCCCCTCCGCGAAACTACCCGGCCCCCGATTCCAATGCCCGCATGCGCTGGTGCAGCAGCGAGACGATGTGGTGCACCGGCCGCCCGCCCGCCGCCTGCAGCGCCGGCGCGTAGGGCGGCAGGTTGGTGCATTCCAGCACCAGGCTCTGCAGCCCGGGGTGGCGCGCCAGCAGCCGCTGCCCGGCGGCCAGCACCTGGGCCTGGGCATCGTCGATGTCCAGCGTGGGCAGGTTGCGCAGCAGGCTGCGGTGCAGCGGCGAGTCCGGCGCGATGCCTTCCACCGGCGTCGCCGGGTCGGCGCCGGCGGCGGCGAAGTGCTCGGCCGTCAGCGACGCCGCCTCGATCGTGATCACCCCCGGCCGCGGCAGCGCCGGCAAGGCCAGCAGCGCCGAGCTCCACACCGGCACCGGCAGCGCCGCCTGCAGCTCGCGCTGCCAGCGCGCCAGGAAGCCGCAGCTCGTCGACAAGGCGGTGGCGCCCTCGCGCACCAGGTCCAGCCCGGCCTGCACGAAGGGACGGATCAGCCGCGGGTCGCTGCCGCGCACCACGGCCGCCGGATCGGCGCCGCGCACCACGCGGTAGGCCACCGGGAACGCGAAGCTGGCCGGGTTGCCTACGTCGCCCACCGGGCGCGGGAACCGCGTGTCCAGCATCAGGATTCCCAGCATCGGCACAGCATAGCCGGGCCGCTATCCTTGGCGCCCCGCACCGCAACCCCACGAGGAGCCTTTCATGCCCATCGCCCGCCGTCTGCTGCTGGCCGCCGCTGCCCTGGCCTGCACCTTCGCCGCCCAGGCGCAGGTGAAGTGGGACCTGCCCGCGGCCTACCCGGCCACCAACTTCCACACCGTCAACCTGCAGCAGTTCGCCGACGAGGTCGACAAGGCCAGCGGCGGCAAGCTCAAGATCACCGTGCACGCCAACGCCTCGCTGTTCAAGGCGCCGGAGATCAAGCGCGCGGTGCAGGGCGGTCAGGCGCAGATCGGCGAGATCCTGATGGTCAACTTCCAGAACGAGTGGCAGCTCTACGGCGCCGACGGCATCCCCTTCCTGGCCGACAGCTACGACGACGCGATGAAGCTCTGGCGCGCGCAGAAGCCCCTGGTCGACAAGAAGCTCGGCGAGCAGGGGCTGATGGCGCTGTACGCGGTGCCCTGGCCGCCGCAGGGCATCTACAGCAAGAAGCCGCTGAACAGCGCGGCCGACCTCAAGGGCCTGAAGTGGCGCGCCTACAGCCCGGCCACCGCGCGCATCGCCGAGCTGGTGGGCGCGCAGCCGGTCACCGTGCAGGCGGCCGAGCTGAGCCAGGCGCTGGCCACCGGGCTGGTGGAGAGCTACATGTCCAGCGGCTCCACCGGCGCCGACAGCAAGACCTACGAGCACCTGAAGTACTGGTACGACACCCAGGCCTGGCTGCCCAAGAACCTGGTGATCGTCAACAAGGCCGCGTTCGAGGCGCTGGACGCGAACACCCGCGCCGCGGTGCTGAAGGCCGCCGCCGACGCCGAAGTGCGCGGCCTGGGGCTCAGCAAGAAGACCAACGCCGAAAGCCTGGAGAAGCTGCGCGCCGGCGGCATGCAGACGCTGCCACCCAGCGCCGCGCTGAAGGCCGACATGAAGAAGGTGGGCGACACGATGATCAAGGAATGGCTGGAGAAGGCCGGCCCCGAAGGCAGGCAGCTCGTCGACGCCTTCCAGAAGTAAGCGCCGCCAAAGCCGCGCTTCTCGGCGCATCGCCGGGGCCGCCGGCTTCCTAGGATCGGGTGACGTGGACCAGCCCCCGGCTGGCCCCGGCCCGATCCCGAAGGAAGCCTCATGTCCGACCTGTCGGTCCCTCCGCTCTCGCTGATCCCGCTCGATGCCGCCGACGCCGGCCGCGCCGCGCCGCCGGCCGCCGGCGCCCGCTTCGCCTGGCCCACGCCGAGCCTGCCCTGCTACCCGGCGCCGCAGCCGGCGCTGGCGCCCGAGGCCTGCGTGATCGAAGGGCTCAACGGCAGCACGATGGCCGGCCGGCTGATGCACTTCGGCCCCGACGCCGCGCTGGCCCACGTGCAGGTGTCGGCCTCGCGCACCACGCTGCCGCTGCGCTTCTCGCAGTTCCGCGCGCTGCGCCTGGCCAAGCCGCTGAACCCGCTGCCCTTCGACCCCACCGAGACCACGCCGCTGGCGCTGACCGAGCGCAAGGCCCAGCCCTACCGCGTGGAGATGAACGACGGCTCGCGGCTCGAAGGCCGCACCATCACGCACGAGGAGACGGCCGCCGGCCTGTTCCTCTTCGAGCCCACCGACGACAACGGCGCGGTGCGCCGCTGCTTCGTGCCGCGCGGCGTCTACCGCCACGTGGACATCGGCCCGCGCCTGGGCGAGGCCTTGATCGAGCAGCGCGCCGCCACGCCCGAGCAGGTGAGCGCCGCGCTGGGCGAGCAGGAGCGGCTGCGCAGCCGCAAGCTCGGCGAGATCCTGGTCGTCAAGCAGCTCATCTCGCGCCAGGAGCTGGAGGCCGCGATCGAGGAGCAGGCGCGCATGCCCATGGTGCGCATCGGCCAGGCGCTGACGGCGCTGGGCTACATCAACGAGGCGCAGCTCGAGCAGGCCCTGCAGCAGCAGCAGCAGGACAAGGGCGTGCCGCTGGGCGAACTGCTGGTGCGCAGCGGCACCATCAGCCAGCAGGCCCTGCAGACCGCGCTGGCGCGCAAGATGGGCTATCCGCTGGTGGACCCGATGCAGTTCCCGGCCGAGGCCGAGGCGCTGCAGAAGCTGCCCTACGGCGTGGCCTCGCGCCTGGCGGCGCTGCCGCTGATGATGCGCGGCGGCCGCCTGGTGGTGGCGCTGGAGGACCCGACGCGGCGCAAGACGATCGACGAGATCGAGTTCACCACCGGCTGCAAGGCCATCCCCGTGCTGGCGCGCGCCGGCACGCTGCTGGTGGCGGTGGACAAGGCCTACCAGCAGACCGGCGGCGCCGGCAGCGACGGCACGATCGACTTCCAGCCCGACGACGCCGGCAAGCTGCTGGCCACGCTGGAGCAGGAGCACAGCAACGCCGTCGAGGCCGCCGCCGGCGAGGAGAGCCTGGGCAAGCCCATCGAGCAGAGCGACAACTCGCTGGTGCGGCTGATCAACAGCATGATCCTCGACGCGCAGGCGCAGGGCGTGTCCGACATCCACATCGAATGCGCGCCGGGGCGCGAGAAGGTCAAGGTCCGCTTCCGCAAGGACGGCCAGATGCGGCCCTACATCGAGCTGCCGCCGACCTACCGCAATGCGCTGATCGCGCGCATCAAGATCATGTGCGACCTCGACATCTCCGAGCGCCGCAAGCCGCAGGACGGCAAGATCAACTTCGGCAAGTTCGTGCAGGGGCAGAAGCTCGAGCTGCGCGTGGCGACGATCCCCACCAACAGCAACTGCGAGGACGCGGTGCTGCGGCTCTTGGCCTCGTCCAAGCCGCTGCCGCTGGACAAGCTCAACCTGAGCCCGCACAACCTGGAGCGGCTGAAGTTCGCCGCCGAGCGGCCCTACGGCATGATCCTGTGCGTGGGCCCCACCGGCTCGGGCAAGACGACCACGCTGCACTCGGTGATGGGCTTCATCAACACGCCCGACCGCAAGATCTGGACGGCCGAGGACCCGATCGAGATCACGCAGCAGGGCCTGCGCCAGGTGCAGGTCAACCCCAGGATCGACTGGACTTTCGCGAAGGCGCTGCGCGCCTTCCTGCGCGCCGATCCGGACGTCATCATGGTCGGCGAGATCCGCGACCAGGAGACCGCCGGCATCGCGATCGAGTCGTCGCTGACCGGCCACCTGGTGATGAGCACGCTGCACACCAACAGCGCCGCCGAGACCGTGACCCGGCTGCTGGACATGGGCATGGACCCGTTCAACTTCGCCGACGCGCTGCTGGTGGTGCTGGCGCAGCGCCTGGTGCGGCGCCTGTGCCCGAGCTGCTGCCAGCCGCGCGACGCGCTGCCGCACGAGGTGGAAGAGCTGCTGGCCGACTACCTGCACGCCTTCGGCGACCTGGAAGGCCGGCCGACCGAGGACGCGCTGCTGGCCGACTGGCGGCGCCGCTTCGGCCGCGAAGGCCGGCTGCAGGCCTGGGACACGCCGGGCTGCGACAAGTGCGACGGCAGCGGCTACAAGGGCCGCGCCGGCGTGCACGAGCTGATGCACATGACGCCGGCGATCCGCCGCCTGATCCAGACCGGCGGCCGCGCCGAGCAGATCCTGCACGCGGCGCTGGCCGATGGCCTGCGCACGCTGCGCCAGGACGGCATCGAGAAGGTGCTGGCCGGCGTGACCTCGATCGCCGAGGTCCGCGCAACGACGAACGCCTGAGCCTTTGCCCCCTCTCCCGCGCGCGGGAGAGGGCTGGGGTGAGGGTGCGCGCTACAGGTCCAGCATCGCCTGCAGCGCCGCCATGCCGGCCCAGGCCAGGCCGCCGGCCAGCAGCAGGCCTAAAGCGAAGCGGCCGGCGCGCAGGATGATCGAGCCGCCGCGCGCGCCGTTCGACGGCGCGCGGCGCTCGGCCGCCACCATCAGCAGGCCCTGCCAGTTGCAATGGTCGCTGCGGCAGCGGTAGCGGCGGAAGTCGTCGGCATCCCAGCGGCGCTTGTCGTTCTCGGTGCGCAGCACCCGCTTGACGCGGCTGCCGCATTGCGGGCAGCGCGGGCGGTGGGGCGATGGGGCTTGGTCTGACAAGGCGATGTTGCCGGCGTGGCGAGGGGCCTGAAGCGGCCCGATCGGGGCGGATTCTGCAAGAGCGGCCGGCGCCGATGATGTCCGCCACGCACGCCGGACCGGGGGATGCGGCAGAGTGCGCAATCGCCCCGGCGCGGCCCCCCGCATCCGCGTGGGCGCGGGTCGCGCCTTCAGGCCGCGGCCAGCAGCCCTTGCAGCGCCTGTTCGAGCTTGCGCACGAAGCGCGGGGTGTCGAACAGCACGCCGTCGGCGCGCACCTGCTCCAGGTGCCGGCGCAGCGCGGCGCAGGCACCCGCGGTGGTGGCGAGCTGCACCGCCTTGTCTTCGTAGGCCTGCACGCCGGCGGTGACCAGCTCCGGCAGCCCGGCCGCCGTCAGCAGCGACGCCGCCATGCGCGAGGCGAAGGTGCGGCCGCTGCGCGTGAGCACCGGCAGGCCCATCCACAGCGCGTCGTTGGCGGTGGTGCCGCCGTTGAAGGGGTAGGCGTCGAGGAAGAGGTCGGCCACCGCGTAACGTGCCAGGTAATCGGGCGGCAGCGCCCGCGGCGCGAACACCAGGCGGCTGCCGTCCACGCCGCGCAGCGCCGCCTCGCGGCGCAGGTTCTCCTGCGCCCAGGCGTTGTCGGCCAGCAGCCACAGCACGCTGCCGGGCACGCGCTTCAGGATGTTCATCCAGGCCGAGAACATCTCCGGCGTGAGCTTGTAGTTGTTGTTGAACGAGCAGAAGACGAAGCCCTGCTCCGGCAGGCCGCAGGCCGCGCGCGACGGCGGCTCGCTGTGGCGGCGCCGGCGGTCGCTGGCCTGGTAGACGTCGGGCAGGTACAGCGGCTTCTCCGAATAGAACGCGGACGCTTCCTCGGGGATCAGCACGCGGTCGGCGATCACGTGGTCGATGAAGGGCAGCCCGGTGGTGGCCGGCAGGCCCAGGTAGGTGACCTGCACCGGCGCCGGCCGCCAGGCCAGCATGTTGGCGCGCGCGCCCAGGGTCTGGCCCTGCAGGTCGATCAGCACGTCGATCTCGCGGCTGCGGATCAGCCGCGCCGCCTGCTCGTCGCTCAGGCCGTGGATGCGCTCGAAGTGGTCGACCGCGCCGATCACGCGCTGGCGCAGCTCGGAGCCGTCCTCGCGGCTCCAGTCGAAGGCGTAGACCTCGAAGCGGCTGCGGTCGTGCAGCTCCAGCAGCTCGACCGTCAGCATCGCCACCGGGTGCAGGCAGAAGTCGCCCGAGCAGTAGGCGATGCGGATGCGCTCGTGGCCGGCGTAGGGCCGCTCGGGCGCCAGCCGCGGCACGTCCAGCGTGAGCTTGCTGCGCACGTACTGGCGCGCGGCGTCGAGCTGTTCCTGCGGGTCCTCCGACAGGCTGATCATCGCCAGCGCCGAGGTGTGGCGGCGCAGCGCGGCCTCGTCCAGCCCGGGCAGCGGCTCGTACACCGGCCACAGGCACTGCTTGGCGCGCAGGAACACCCAGTGGTGGATGACGTCGGGCTGCGCCGGCTCGATGCGCAGGCTTTGCGTCAGCGCGTCCAGCGCCTCGGCATAACGCCCGTGATCCTCGTAGTGGCGGCCCAGGTTGTTCAGCGCCAGCAGCAGCAGCGGCCGCTGCTCGGGATCGGCGGCATCGGCCCGGGTGCGCAGCTGCAGCCACTGCGCGGTGGCGGCGTCGGCCTGGCCCAGGCGCTCGTAGGTGAGTCCGAGGTTGAAGCGCGGCTGCAGGAAGTCCGGCGCCAGGTGCAGCGCCTGCGCGTAGGCGTCGCGCGCGCCGGCGAGGTCGCCCTCGCTGAACAGCAGCACGCCGAGGTTGAACCACACCAGGTGGTGGTGGCTGCTGCGGCAGCGCTGCAGCCAGGTCTGGTACAGCACCGCGGCATGGGCGTTGCGGCCCTGCGCGGCCAGCGCGTTGGCGGTCTCGAACAGCGGCAGCACGGCCAGCTGCCCGTCCCAGGCCTGCTGCACGGCCTGCGCGAAGGCGGCCTCGCTGGAGTCTTGCGTCATTCGGTCTCCGGCCGGCGTCGGACGCCGGCCGGGCGAGTGTAGGCGCGGGTCAGGGGAACAGCAGGTCGTAGGCGGCCTGGCCCAGCGACGTGAGGATCGCGTCCTTCTGGTCGTCGCTGAGGTTGGTCGCGTAGCTGTCGAGCGCGGCGATCTGCGTCGCGTCCATCGCGCCGACCTGGCTGAGCGTGAACTCGCCGACCAGCGAGCCGTCGACCGCGCCGAGCTGCGACGCCGTGAGCGCGCCGATCTGCGTGGTGGACAGCGCGCGCAGCTGGCTGGCGCCGAAGGCGCCCACCTGCGCATCGGCCAGCTTGGTGACGTCCAGCGAGGCCACCTGCGTGTTCAGCAGCTGGGTCACGTCCACCGCCTGCAGCTGCGTGTTGCTGAAGGCGCCGAGCTGCGCGGTGCTGAGCGAGCGCAGCTGCGCGCCGGTGAGCTGGCCGGCCTGGGTGTCGGTGAGGCCGTTGATGTTGGTGCCCAGCGCCGCGATCTGCGTGCCGCTGAGCGTGGCCACGCGCGCGCCCAGGGTCTGCAGCACGCTGTCGGCCGGGTCGGCCAGCGTGGCCTGCAGTTGCGCGGCGGTCAGCGCCTGCACCTGGGTGTCGCTCAGCGAGGCGAGCTGGGTGTCCTTCAGCGCGGTGAAGTCCAGCGCCGCGGTCTGCGCGTTGGACAGCTTGGACAGGCTGGTCATCTTGGCGGCGATCAGGCCGACCTGCGCGTCGCTGAGCGCCTGTACCTGGTCGGTGTTCAGCGCGTTGATCTGGTTCTTGGTCAGCCCGCCCAGCACCGCGTTGCTGAGATTGCTGATCTGGTCGACGCCGAAGCTGGCGATGTCGGCGGCGGCCGCGATGTCGTTGAGCACCGCGAGCTGGCTCTGGTCGAGCGCGCGCAGCTGGGTCGTCGAGAAGGCGGCGATCTGGCTGTTGGTCAGGCCCTGGAGCTGGGCCGTGCTGAGGCCCTGCACCTGGCCGGTGGTGAGCTTGGCGACCTGGCCGGTGGACAGGTTGCCGATCACCGCGCCGAGCTGGGCCGCGTTCAGCGCGCGCAGCTGCGTGCTGCTGAGCGCTTGCACCTGGGTCGAGCCCAGGTACTGGAGCTGCGTGGACGACAGCGCGCTCAACTGGTCGGTCTGCAGCGCCTGCAGGTCGGCCACCTCGATGGCGCCGATCTGGCCGGCGTTGAGCTGCTGGAGCTGCGCGCTGCTCATCGCGCGCACCTGGGCGGTGGTGAGCGCGGCGATCTGGCCATAGGTCATCAGCGCGATCTGGCCGGTGCTCATCGCGCGCACCTGGGCGGTGTTCAGCGCCGAGATGTCGTTGCCCAGCGCGCCGAGCTGGTTGGCCGTCAGCGCCTGCACCTGGCTGCTCTGCAGCACGGTCTTGACGGCGCCGATGTCGTAGGCCTCCAGCGCCTTCACCTGGTTGGCGGTGAGCGCGCGCACCTGCACGCTGGTCAGGCTGTCGACCTGGTCGGTGCCGAGCGCGCGGATCTGCTCGGTGCTGAGCGCGGCGACCTGGGCCGTGGAGAGCGCGGCGATGGCGCCGGTGCTGCCGGTGCTCAAAGCGGCGACGGCCTCGATGCTGAGGCTCTGGAGCTGGGCGGTGCTGAGCGCGCGCGCCTGCGCCGTGGTCAGCGCCGCGGCCTGCGTGGACGACAGCAGGCTCAGCTGCGCGGTGCTCATCGACGCGAGCTGGCTGGTGGTCAGCGCACCCACCTGCGTGCTGGTCAGCGACTGCACCTGGTCGCCGGTGAGCGCGCCGATCTGGCTGGTCTGGATCTTGGACTGCAGCGCCACCAGGTCGGCCTGCTCCAGCGCCTTGACCTGGCTGGCCGTCAGCGCGGCGACGGCGGCGCCGCTGAGGCCGGCGGCCTGGGCGTCGGTCAAGCTGCGGATCTGCTCGGTGCTCAGCGACTGGATCTGGTCGGTCTTCAGCGCCTTGATGGCATCGGTGGTGAAGGCGGCGATCTGCTCGTTGCTGAGCGCCTGGAGCTGGCCGGTGGTGCCGTCGGTGCTGAGCGCGCGCACCTGCGCGGTGGTCAGCGCGTTGATCTGGCTGGTGGTCAGCGCGCTCACCTGGTCGCTGCTCAGCGCGGCGACCTGGCTGGTGGTCAGCGCGCGCACCTGCGTGCTGGTGAGCGACTGCACCTGGTCGGTGGTCAGCGCCGCCACCTGGTTGGCCTGCAGCGTGGGCAGCAGCGCCTGCACGGTGGAGTAGGCCAGCACCTGCAGCTGGCTGCCCGAGAGCTGGCGCGCCGCGGCCGAGCTGAGCTTGGCCATCTGGCCGGTGCTGAGCGACTGGATCTGGTCGGTGGTCAGCGCCTGGATCTGACCGGTCTTCAGCGCCGCGACGGCCGACGTGGACAGCGCCGCCACCTGGTCGCCGCTGAGCGCGCCGATGCCGCTGGCATCGGCCGACAGCGCCAGCACCTGCGCCGCCGACAGCGCGGCCACCTGCGTGGCCTGCAGCCGCGTGAGCTGGTCGGACGACAGCGCGGCCACCTGCGCGGTGGTCAGCGCGCGCACGGCCGCGGTGCTGAGCGCGGCCACGCGGTCGCCGCTGAGCGCGCCGATGCCGCTGGCGTCGGCCGTCAGCGCCCGCACCTGGGCCGTGGTCAACGCGCCGAGCTGGGCGTCGGACAGGCTTTGCAGCTGCGCGGTGCCCAGCGCGCGCACCTGGGCGGTGGTGAGCGCGGCGATCGCCGAGGTCGACAGCGCCGCGATCTGGTCGTTGCTGAGCTGGTTGATCTGGTCGGTCTTCAGCGCCGCGACCTGGCCGTTGATCAGCGCGCCCATCTGCTCGTCGGACAGCGCCTGCACCTGGCCGGCGGTGAGCGACTGGATCTGCGCGGTGTTGAACACGCCCACGTTGGACGCCGACAGCGCGCCGAGCTGCGCCGTGGTCAGCGCGCCGACCTGGGCGTTGGTCAGCGCCCGCACCTGGTTGGCGCCGAGGTTGCTGATCTGCGTGTCGGTCAGCGCCGCCACCTGCGCGGTGGACAGCACCTTGATCTGCGTGGCCGTCAGCGCGCCGATCTGGGCGCTGCCGATGGACTGCAGCTGGTCGGTGGTGAGGCTGCTCAGCTGCTTGGTGTTGAGGTAGGCCACCTGGCTGCCCAGCACGTCGATCGCGCCGAGCTGGCTGCTGGTGAGCGATTGCACCTGCGTGGACGTGAAAGCGCCCACCTGCGCGGGCGTCAGGCTGCGCAGCTGCTCTTCCGACAGCGACTGGACCTGCTTGGCCGACAAGGCCCGGATCTGGGCGGTGCTGAATTCGGTGATGGCGTCGAGCTGGTCGCCCTTCAGCGCCGCCACCTGCGAGGCGCTGAGCTGGTCGCCGGCGTTGTCTTCCAGCGCACGGATCTGCTCGGCCGTCAGCGCCTTGAGCTGCGCGGTGGACAGCGCCTTCACGCTGTCGGTCTGGATGGCGTCGATCTGGTCGTAGCTCATCACCGCGAGCTGGCTGGACGTCAGCGACTTGAGCTGCGTGGAGCTGAGCGCGTTGATCTGCCCGGTGGTGAAGCCGAACTGCGCCTGGTAGGGCGTGAAGGCCGCGAGCTGAGTGCCGCTGAACGCGGTGATGACCGAGGTGTCGTAGCCCGATCCGGTGTCGCCGAAGGCGGCGATCTGCTCCGGCGACAAGGCCTTGATCTGGTCGGCGCTCAGCGTCTTGACCGCGGTCCGAGCCGGCGGTCTTGATGTCGTCGGCCGACAGCGTCGCGATCTGCTCGACGGTGTAGGTCTTGAAGCTGGTGATCGTGGTCATGCTTTTCCCTCTCGGACGTGCCGCCCGCGGCGGACGTGGTAGGCGCCGGACTCGCGCCGGCGTCGATGGGGGTTTCGGCCGCGGGCGGCCCGACTTGAACGAAACCTCGGCGCGCCGCCATCTTGCTGTGACGCAAGTCCGGGCAAGCGCCGGTGGAAGGGGTCGGAAACCGGCCAGTTCCGGCCGCCGCCCCGCCGGGAGGGGAGGCTCAGACCAGGCCGTCGAACAGCCAGACCGTGACCGGCTCGCCGGGGGCCACCGGGCCCCGCTCGTGGTCCAGCACCACCAGCGCGTTGGCCTCGCTCATCGAGCGCAGGATGCCCGCGCCCTGGGCGCCGGTCAGACGCACCTGCCAGCGGCCGCCGGCGTCGCGCTCGACGATGCCGCGCTGGAACTCGGTGCGCCCCGGGCGCTTGCGGATCGCGCCGGCGCAGGGCAGCTGCAGCGCCGGCAGCGGCTGCGGCACGGCGCCGGCCAGCTGCAGCAGCGCCTCGCGCGCGAAGGCATAGAACGCGACCAGCGCCGCCACCGGATTGCCCGGCAGCGCGAACAGCCAGGCCCGGCGGCCCCCGCGACCGTCGCCGCCGCGCAGCGGGCCGAAGGCGAACGGCTGGCCCGGCCGCATCGCCACCTTCCAGAACGCGACCTCGCCCAGCTCGGCCAGCAGGCAGCGCGTGTAGTCGGCCTCGCCGACGCTGACGCCGCCGCTGGTCAGCACCGCGTCGGCCTCGGCGGCGGCGCGCTCGAAAGCGGCGCGCAGCGCGGCCGGGTCGTCGCGCACCAGGCCCAGGTCCAGCACCTCCAGCCCCAGGCGCTGCAGGGCGCCGGACAGGCTGTAGCGGTTGCTGTCGTAGACGCAGCCCGGCGCCAGCGGCCGGCCCGGCGCCTGGATCTCGTTGCCGGTGGAAAACAGCGCCACGCGCAGGCGCCGGCGCACCGTCACCGTCACGCAGCCCAGCGACGCCAGCAGCCCCAGGTCGGCCGGCCGCAGCACGCGGCCGGCGGCCAGGGCCCGGCCGCCGCGGGCCAGGTCCTCGCCGCGCCGGCGGCGGTTGTCGCCGGCGCCCACCAGCCCCGGCGCCACGCGCAGCCGGCCGCCGTCCACGTCGGCCAGCTCCTGCGGCAGCACGGTGTCGCAGCCCTCGGGCATCACCGCGCCGGTCATGATGCGCAGCGCCTGGCCCGGCGCCGCCGCCGACGGCCGCGCGTCGCCGGCGTGCACGGTGCCGGCCAGCTGCAGCCGCAGCTCCGCACCGGCCGCCAGCGCAGCGCCATCGAAGGCGTAGCCGTCCATCGCCGAGTTGTCGTGGGCCGGCACGTCGATGGCCGAGACCACGTCGTCCGCCAGCACGCGGCCCAGCGCCGCGGCCAGCGACAGCGTCTCGGTGGCCTCGACCGGCTGCAGCGCGGCGCGGATCGCGGCACGCGCCTCGTCCACGCTCAGCGAGCGGTGGCCGGCGGCGGACGGGGAGGCTCCGAAGGACGACATGGGGCGCAGCGGCAGCGGATCTGGAAGGACAGGCCCGATTCTGCGGCCGGCCGCGGTGCTCCGGCCGGTCGCCCGCAAGACGTCCGAGACCGGCGCCCGGCGTGTCATGCTCCGCGTCACCGCTTTTTTTTTGGAGACCCGACGATGTCCCGACCGATCCTCCTCCCCTTTTGCGCGCTGGCCGCGGCGGCGCTGCTGACGGCCTGCGGCGGCGGCGGCGGCGATGCCGGCGCCGGCAGCGGCCGGCTGCCGCTGTCGGCCGACAACTACGTGCGCGCCGGCCAGGAGGCGCTGGCCGCCGGGCTGCAGTTCGAGGAATCGACCGAGCTGATCGTCGGCGCCCAGGTGGTGCGGCGCAGCGACGCGTCGCTGCTGAACGTGGTGCTGGCGGCGCTGCGCTCGGCCGGCGCGCCGGCGCTGCCGGCCACGGCCACCGGCGTCGTGATCACCTCCAGCGTCGACTGCGACAACGCCGGCGGCCGCTACACGCTGGCCAGCAACGATGCCAACAGCAACAACCGGTACGACGCCGGCGACTCGCTGACCTTCACGTTCAGCAACTGCACGCTGGACGGCGACACCGCCAACGGCATCGCGGTGATCACGATCAAGAGCCTGAGCGGCGACCTCAACAGCGACGTCTACAACGGCAGCTTCGGCGTCACGATGACGGCGCTGGCGCTGAGCGGCGCCTCGGGCCGCTACACCGGCGACGGCCAGTTCGACGTCACGCTGGTGGGCACCGCCGCGCACACCGGCTCGGAGACCATCAGCGTCGGCAGCTTCAAGAGCGTGGCGGTGTTCGGCAGCCAGACCAGCTCGCGCACGCTGACGAACTTCACCGTCAACGAGACCCACGTGCCCGACGGCAGCGGCGAGCGCAGCAGCGTCCGCTTCGAAGGCACGGTGGCCACCACGGGCTTCGACGACCGCAGCGTCGTCGCGGCGACGGCCTCGCCCTTCGTCACCGGCGCCGGCGCTCGTTATCCGTCCAGCGGCCAGGCCCTGGTCACCGGCCTCGGGTCGAGCGCGTTGCGCGTCACCGTGGTCGACGGCAGCACCGTGCGCTTCGAGCTCGACGCCAACGGCGACGGCGTCTACGAGGCGACGGCCACCCGCGCCTGGTCGGAGCTGCTCTGAGCCGGATCACGCGAGCCGGAGCGGCCTGGACGACCGCTGCCGCCGGCCTGGGGCTGGCCCTGCCGGCAGCGGCCTGCAGCCTGCAGGCCACCGCCGAAGCCGGCCCGCTGGCCAGCCGCTGGCACGAGACCGGCGCCGAAGGCGAAACCCTGGTGCGCGAGCGCGGCAGCCTGCAGGCGGCGGCCGTCACGCTGCAAGGGCAGGACTGCGGCTGGAGCGCGCCGGGGCCGTGGTCGGCCACGCTGTCGGCCGCTCGCGGCGAGCGCCGCTACGACGGCCAGACCAGCAGCGGCCAGGCCTTGCGGACCCGCAGCGACTGGCAGCAGACCGGCCTCGTGCTGCAGGTCCTGCCCTGGGGCGACGAGCGCTGGCGCCTGGGTGCGCGGCTGCGCTGGCAGCGGCTGGAGCGCGACATCCGCTCCACCGCCGCGGCCATGGGCTACCCCGAGCGCTTCGACGCCGCGCAGGCCGTGCTGGTGGGCCGCCTCGGCGGCCGGCTGGACGCCGCGCCGCTGCAGTGGGACGTGCAGCTCGCACTGGGCGGCGGCCCCGGCGGCCGCATGCGGCTGCAGCTTCCGGGGCTGGACCCCACCACGCTGCGCCTGGGCAGCAGCCGGCTGCTGCAACTGGATGCGCGGCTGCAGGGCCGCCTGGCGCCGGCCTGGCGCTGGCAACTGGCGCTGCAGGCCGTCAGCGAGCGCGCCGGCGCCGGCCCGGCACGGGCGATCACGCGCAACGGCCAGATCGTCGGCGGCGCGCAGCAGCCGGCCACGCGGCAGTCCGGCCTGGGGCTGAGCCTGGGCCTCGCCTGGCAGCCCGGCGCTTGAACACCCGGCGCGCGCGGCGCCGCGGCGGCCGGCAACGATGTCGATCGGGCGCCGCCCCGATCGTCGTGCATCGCCAACCCCAAGCCAAGGAGTCCCTCATGTCCACCGACCGAACCGTCCAGCTGCACCGCGTGCTGCGCACCCGGCCCGAAAAGCTCTACCGCGCCTTCACCGAGGCCGGCGCGCTGGCCAAGTGGCTGCCGCCCTACGGCTTCACCTGCGAGGTGCACGAGCTGCAAGCCCGCGTCGGCGGCCGCTTCCGGATGTCGTTCCACAACTTCGGCGCCGGCCAGGGCCATTCGTTCGGCGGCGAATACCTGGAGCTGGTGCCGCACGAGAAGATCCGCTATACCGACCGCTTCGACGACCCCAACCTGCCCGGCGAGATGCAGGTCGGCGTCAGCCTGAAGGCGGTGACCGGCGGCACCGAGCTGCGCATCACGCAGGCCGGCATCCCCGAGGCGATCCCGCTGGAGATGTGCTACCTGGGCTGGCAGGAGTCGCTGGCGCAACTGGCCGCGCTGGTGGAGCCCGAGATCCCTGCCTGACGTCGTTCTTGAACCGGCCGCCATGACCACACCTTTCTGGCACGGCTGCATCGCCGCGGCCGCTGCCGGCGAGCGCTGCTTCTGGGTTGCGCTGGACCGGCCCGGCGATCCGGTCGGCAGCACCCAGCTCGGCCTGGACCGGCCTGCCCAACGGCCGCCACCGCGCCGAGGTGATGAAGGTGATGGTGCATCCGAAGGCGCGCCGCCGGGGCGTGGCCGAAGCGCTGCTGCGCCACGCGGAAGGCGAGGCGCTGGCGCGCGGCCGCTGGCTGCTGGTGCTGGACACGCTGAAAGGCAGCGACGCCGAGCGCCTGTACCGCCGGCTCGGCTACCAGCTCTGCGGCCACATCCCCGACTACGCCGAGCTGGCCGACGGCAGCACCGAGGCGACGACCGTGATGTTCAAGCGCCTGCGGTCGCCGGCGCCGGCGCGCACTGCTCCGGCCTTGACCATCAACAAAGCCTGACAAGACGCCGCTCGGATCACAATGTACGGTTGGCGGTTGACCGCACGGGCTGGGACGACCCGTGCGGCGCCGTCCGCACAGAACATCCGACCGCAAACATGTTGCCTGCCACCCTGACGATCGTCGACGACGACGCCGACTACCGCGAATACCTGGCCGAGCACCTGCGCCGCCAGGGCATCCGCGTCCGCACCTTCGCCGACAGCAACCGGCTGCTGGCCGACGCCGACCCCTTCGGCGACGCCTTCTACATCATCGACCTGATGCTGCCCGGCGTGGGCGGCGAAGAGCTGATCCGCATCCTGCGCCTGCGCAGCGACGCCGGCGTGCTGGTGGTCACCGGCAAGGCCGAGAGCGGCGTGTTCGAGAACGTGCTGACCGCCGGCGCCGACATGCACGTGGCCAAGCCGGTGAGCCTGGAGCAGATCACGCGCGCCATCGAGGCCGTGTACCGCCGCATCGTGCGCCAGCGCGAAGGCGGCCAGCGCGCCTGGCTGCTGGACAGCGAACGCCAGCGCCTGACCTCGCCCGAGGGCGACGTGATCGAGCTGGGCGACAACGACGTCACCATCCTGTCGTGCTTTCCGCCCGCCGAGGGCGCCGTGGTGCCACGCGAGACGCTGTGCGAGCGCCTGGGCCGGCCGGTGCTGGACACCTCCGACAACGGCCTGCACGCGATGATCTACCGCCTGCGCCGGCGCATCGAGAAGGTCACCGGCGCGGTGGTGCCGCTGCAGTCGCAATCGCGCGTGGGCTACGTCTTCAAGGCGCCGATCAAGTTCTCCGCCGGGTCGCGCTGACCCCGATGTTCGCGCTGGAGCCCCGCAGCCTGCTGATCTCGGCCGGGCTGCTGTACGTGGCCATGCCCCTCGCGGTGTGGAGCCTGCTGGTCCGGCGCCATGCGCGGCCCAACCTCGAGCTGTGGTGCCTGAGCGGGTTGCTGTCCTCGGCGGCGCTGGTGCTGCTGGGGCTGCGCGGCACGATCCACGACGCCTTCAGCATCGTGCTGGCCAACGGCCTGGGCTTCCTGTCGCCGCTGCTCAAGGCCGGCGTGCTGCGGATGGAGAACGGCCGCCCGCCGCGCTGGCCGCTGCTGGCCGGCGGCGTACTGCTGGCGCTGCTGGTCCAGGTCGCCGGGCTGCGGCTGCTGTCGCCCGGCGCGCGCGCGGCCAGCGCCTACCTGATCTACATGACGGTCGCGGCGCTGCTGGCCTGGACGGCCTGGCAGGTCTTCGCCGACCGGCGCAGCCGCAGCGCGGCGCTGATGGGCTGGCTGTTCGCCGCCTTCGGCGCCGTCTGCGCGCTGCGCGCGCTGCGCATGATCGCCGGCTGGGCCGACGGCCTGGCGCTCAGCCCGCAGTGGGACTTCGCCGCGCTGGTGGCGCTGGCCTTCCTGTCCAGCGCGGCGGCCGACATCGGCTTCCTGGGCATGGCCTTCGACCGTGTGCGCGCCACCACCCGCGAGCAGCGCGGCGCGCTCGACGCGCTGCGCGACCAGCGGATGGCGCGCGACCTCGCCACCCGCACCCGCGAGGCGGTGGCCGGCGAGCGCGCGCGCACCACGCGGCTGCTGGCCCACGAGGTGCGCCAGCCGCTGCACAACGCCGCGGTGGCGCTGCAAAGCGCGGTGGGCGCGCTGTCGCGCAGCCGCGATGCCGGCGAAGCCGCGCGCGCCATCGAGCAGGCGCAGGCCGTGATCCGCCGCGTCAGCGCGACGCTGGACAACACGGTGGCCGCCGCCGCCTTGCTCAGCGGCGCCGGCCGCCTGAGCACCGCCGACACCGACCTGCAGATGCTGATCGAGCTGAGCCTGGGCGACCTGGCGCCCGGCGCGCGGCCGCGGGTGCAGGTCGACTACCGCGCCGATGCGCGCAGCGCCCGGCTGGAGCCCACGCTGGTGCGCCTGGCGCTGCGCAACCTGCTGACCAACGCGATGCTGTACACGCCGCCGGATTCGCCGGTGCTGCTGCGCGTGCTGGACAGCGACGAGCCGCTGGCGCTGATGATCGAGGTGGCCGACCAGGGCCCCGGCATCCCCGACGAGCTGCGCGAGCGCATCTTCGACGAAGGCGTGCGCGGCCAGCAGCCCACGGTGCCCGGCTACGGCCTGGGCCTGCACGTGGTGCAGCGCGTCGCGCGGCTGCACGGCGGCAGCATCGAGTGGCGGCCCAACCAGCCTCAGGGCTCGATCTTCCGCTTGACCTTGCCGCAAGGCGATCCGGGCTGATCTTCGATCCAGACGCAAGCCGCGATGCTCGACGTCCGCAGCTTCCTGGTGGCCACGGCCATCCTCTACGTGGCCACGCCGGTGACGGTGTGGCTGCTGCTGCGCCGGCGCTACTCGCCGCTGGCGGTGGGGCTGTGGAGCCTGAGCGGGTTGCTGGTGGCCGCCGGCGTGCTGCTGTTCGGGCTGCAGGACACGCTGCCCTACTTCGCGTCGTACCAGCTCAGCAACGCGCTCGGCTGCACCGCGGTGGCGCTGAAGGTGGGCGTGCTGCGGCGCGAGGCGCAGCCCGTGGCGGTGGGCTGGCCGCTGATCGTCGCCGCCTGCGCCGCTGGCAACGCGCTGATCCTGCTGCTGCCGCAGCGGCTGGACCCGGGCGACGCCGATGCGCTGACCAACCTGCTGCTGGGCCTGTGGACGCTGGCCGGCTGGCATGCGGCGCGGCGCCTGGGCGCACTGCTCGACAGCCGCAGCGCGCGCGTGATCGCGCTGCTGTCGGCAATCATGGCCGCGGCGATGCTGCTGCGCGCCGCCGCCTTCGCCATCTGGGGCCACGCGATGCCGATCGTCACCTGGAACGCGCTGGCGATGCTCTTCAGCGCCTGCGGCAACGTCGCCGCGCTGGGCTCGAGTGTGGCTTTCATCGGCCTGGCGCTGGACCGGCTGAACCTGCAAAGCGTAGGCCAGCAGCAGACGCTGGAGGCGCTGCGCGAGGCCGACGCCGCCAAGGAGGCCGCCTCGCGCACCCGCGCCGCGGTGGCCAGCGAGCGCGCGCGCACCACGCGGCTGCTGGCCGACGAGGTGCGCCAGCCGCTGCACAACGCCGCGGTGGCGCTGCAGATGGGCGCCACCACGCTGGCGCACAGCCGCGACCCGGCGGACGCCGCGCACGCCATCGGCCAGGCGCAGGCGGTGCTGCGCCGCATCAGCGCAACGCTGGACAACACCGTCGCGGTGGCCACGCAGCTCGTCAGCAGCGGCCGCGTCGGCACCGCCGAGACCGACCTGCAGATGCTGGTGGAGCTGTGCCTGGGCGACCTGGCGCCCGAGACGCGCGAGCGCGTGCAGCTCGACTACCGCGCCGATGCCCGCAGTGCGATGCTGGAGCCCACGCTGGTGCGGCTGGCGATGCGCAACCTGCTGACCAACGCGCTGCAGCACAGCCCGCCCGACGCGCCGGTGCAGCTGCGGGTGCTGGACAGCGACGACCCGCTGGCGCTGGTGATCGAGGTCAGCGACCAGGGCAGCGGCATCCCCGACGCGCTGCGCCGGCGCATCGTCGCCGACAGCACGCCCGGCGGCCCGCCCCCCACGGTGCCCGGCGACGGCCTGGGCCTGCACGTGGTCAAGCGCGTCGCGCGGCTGCACGGCGGCAGCATCGAATGGCGGCCCAACCGGCCGTACGGCTCGGTGTTCCGCCTCACGCTGCCGCAGGGCGATCCCGGCTGAAAGCCGGGACAGCGGCCCTCAGACCACGCAGCCCGCGGCCGCGGCCGCCACGGCCGCGCGGCCCTCGAACACCGGCTCGGGGATGCGCCAGCCATAGCGCACCGCGGTCAGCTCGGCCAGGATCGAGATCGCGATCTCCGGCGGCGTGCGCGCGCCGTTCTTGATGCCCACCGGGCCGTGCAGGCGCGCCAGCTCGGCCTCGGCCAGGCCGAAGTGCTCGGCCAGGCGCTGCTTGCGCTTGGCCTGGTTGGCGCGCGAGCCGATCGCGCCGACGTAGAAGGCCTTGGAGCGCAGCGCCTCCATCAGCGCCAGGTCGTCGAGCTTGGGGTCGTGCGTCAGCGCGATCACCGCGGTGTGGGCGTCGGGCTGCAGCGCGTTGACCGCGTCGTCGGGCATCTCGCGCGTGCGCTGCACGGCGGGCAGCTCGGGCATGTACTCGTCGCGCGGGTCGCAGACGATCACCTGGTAGTCCAGCGCCTGCGCCATCTGCGCCAGGTACTGCGTCATCTGGCCGGCACCGACGATGAACAGCCGCCAGTTCGGCCCGTGCGTGGTGACGAGGCGCTGGCCGTCCAGCAGCGCCACGTCGGCGCCGTCGGCGGGGCTCAAGCTGACGGCGCCGCTGGCCAGCACCAGCTCGCGGCGCACGCGCCGTCCCTCGCTCAGCGCGGCCAGCAGCTCGTCGATGCGGCTGGCGTCGGACAGCGGCTCCAGCACCAGCTCCAGCGTGCCGCCGCAGGGCAGGCCGAAGCGCGCCGCCTCGTCGCCACTGACGCCGTAGCGCACCACCTCGGCGCCCTTGGCGGCCAGCGCGTGGTCGCGCATGCGCGCGATCAGGTCGTCCTCGATGCAGCCGCCCGAGACCGAGCCGGCGATCTGTCCGTCGCCGCGCACCGCCACCACCGAGCCCACCGGCCGCGGCGCCGAGCCCCAGGTGCGGGTGACGGTGCCCACCACCACCGCATGGCCGTCCCGGCGCCAGGCCACCACCTGGCGCAGCACGTTGAGGTCGACGTTGTCCATGGCCGATAGCCTGCTCTCTTTGACGGACGAATCTCCAAGCGGGAAGTCTGCACCATAGTCAGCCGCCGCGTGCGCCGCGACAACGGGTTTGCCCTGATGCCGGTCATTGCGCGCCCTAGGGTTTGCGAGAACGAGCCAGCGCCCGCCGCTGTTCATAGCATCCAAGCGTCAACACGCCATCCAGACCACGGAGACACCATGGCCCTGCTCACATTGAAGGTCAACGGGCGCGAGGTTTCGCGCGACGTGCCGCCCTCGACCCTGCTGGTCGAGTTCATCCGCGAACACCTGCGCCTGACGGGCACCCACGTCGGCTGCGACACCGCGCAGTGCGGCGCCTGCACCGTGCACCTGAACGGCCGCGCGGTGAAGAGCTGCAACACGCTGGCCGTGCAGGCCCAGGGCGCGGAGCTGACGACGATCGAAGGCCTGGCCGCGGCCGACGGCAGCCTGCACCCCATGCAGGCCGCGTTCAGGGCCTGCCACGGGCTGCAGTGCGGCTTCTGCACCCCGGGCATGGTGATGAGCGCGGTGGACCTCGTGCAGCACCACGACTGTTCCAAAGAGGAACAGGTGCGCGCCGGCCTGGAGGGCAACATCTGCCGCTGTACGGGCTACCACAACATCGTCCGCGCGGTGCAGCAAGGCGCCGCGGCCATGAAGTGAGACGAGCGGAGCACCGACCATGAACGCACCCACCCCCGGTTTCATCGGCAAGTCGGTCGAACGGCGCGAGGACACGCGCTTCCTCACCGGCAAAGGCCAGTACACCGACGACGTCACGCTGCCCGGCCAGAGCTACGGCGTCTTCCTGCGCAGCCCCTACGCGCACGCGCGCATCAAGCGCATCGACACCGCCGAGGCCGCCAAGGCGCCCGGCGTGCTGGGCATCTTCACCGGCGAGCACTTCAAGGCCATCGGCGGCCTGCCCTGCGGCTGGCTGATCAACAGCATCGACGGCACGCCGATGAAGGAGCCCAAGCACCCCGTCCTGGCCGACGGCAAGGTGCGCTACGTGGGCGACCGCGTCGCGCTGGTCGTCGCCGACAGCGTGGAGCAGGCCAAGGCCGCCGCCGCGCTGATCGAGGTCGACTACGAGGAACTGCCGGCCGTCGTCGACGTGGCCACCGCCGGCTCGGCGGCGGCCAACGTGCACGACGAGGCGCCGGGCAACCAGTGCTACCTGTGGCAGATCGGCGACGGCGAAGGCGCCGATGCGGCGATCAAGTCCGCCGCGCACGTCGCCAAGCTCACTTTCCGCAACAACCGGCTGATCCCCAACGCGATCGAGCCGCGCGCCGCCAACGCCAGCTACAACGCGGCCAGCGACGAGTACACGCTGTACGTGGCCAACCAGAACCCGCACGTCGAGCGGCTGCTGATGTGCGCCTTCGTGCTGGGCATCCCCGAGCACAAGATGCGCGTGATCGCGCCCGACGTCGGCGGCGGCTTCGGCAGCAAGATCTTCCTCTACGGCGAGGAGACGGCGCTGGTCTGGGCGTCCAAGCAGGTGGGCCGCCCGATCAAGTGGACCGCCGAGCGCGGCGAGGCCTTCCTGTCCGATGCCCATGGCCGCGACCACGTCACCACCGCCGAGCTGGCGGTGGACAAGGACGGCAGCTTCCTCGCGCTGCGCGTGCACACCCAGGCCAACCTGGGCGCCTACCTGTCGACCTTCGCGTCGGCGGTGCCCACCATCCTGTACGCCACGCTGCTGGCCGGCCAGTACCGCACGCCCAAGATCCACTGCACCGTGCAGGCGATGTTCACCAACACCGCGCCGGTGGATGCCTACCGCGGCGCCGGCCGGCCCGAGGCCACCTACGTGGTGGAGCGCATGGTGGAGACGGCGGCGCGCGAGCTGGGCATCGACCCGGCCGAGATCCGCCGCCGCAACTTCATCAAGGAGTTCCCGTACGCCACGCCGGTGGGCCTGACCTACGACACCGGCGACTACGAGGCGACGATGGCGCGCGCGCTGGAGCTGGCCGACGTCAAGGGCTTCGAGGCCCGGCGCGCCGCCAGCGCGGCCAAGGGCCTGAAGCGCGGCCTCGGCTACAGCGCCTACATCGAGGCCTGCGGCATCGCGCCGTCGTCGGTAGCCGGTGCCCTGGGCGCGCGCGCCGGGCTGTTCGAGGCCGGCGAGGTGCGCGTGCACCCCACCGGCAAGGTGACCATCTTCACCGGCAGCCACAGCCACGGCCAGGGCCACGAGACCACCTTCGCGCAGGTGGTCGCCGACAAATTGGGCATCCCGATGGAGGACGTGTCGATCGAGCACGGCGACACCGGCAAGGTGCTGTTCGGCATGGGCACCTACGGCAGCCGCTCGCTCGCCGTGGGCGGCACCGCGATCGTCAAGGCGGTCGACAAGATCATCGCCAAGGGCAAGAAGATCGCCGCGCACCTGATGGAGGCGGCCGACTCCGACGTGGTCTACGAAGGCGGCCAGTTCAAGGTGGCCGGCACCGACAAGGCGGTGCCGTTCGCGGCGGTGTCGCTCACCGCCTACGTGCCGCACAACTTCCCGCACGACAAGCTGGAGCCCGGGCTCAACGAGAACGCGTTCTACGATCCCAGCAACTTCACCTACCCGGCCGGCACCTACATCTGCGAGGTGGAGGTCGACCCCGCCACCGGCAAGACCCGCGTCGAGCGCATGACCGCCTGCGACGACTTCGGCAACGTGATCAACCCGATGATCGTCGAAGGCCAGGTGCACGGCGGGCTGGGCCAGGGCATCGGCCAGGCGCTGCTGGAGCACGGCGTCTACGACACCGACAGCGGCCAGCTGCTGACCGGCAGCTACATGGACTACGCGATGCCGCGCGCCGACGACCTGCCCAGCTTCACGGTGGAAACCGCCAAGGGCACGCCGTGCACGCACAACCCGCTGGGCGTCAAGGGCTGCGGCGAGGCCGGCGCGATCGGCAGCCCGCCCGCCGTCATCAACGCCATCTGTCATGCGCTGGGCGTGAAGGACGTGGCGATGCCGGCCACGCCGTTCACCGTGTGGAAAGCCGCGCGCCAGGCCGCCTGACGAGGAGACTACGAACATGCAAGCCTTCAACTACCAGACCCCCTCCTCGGTGGCCGATGCGGCCGCTGCCGCGGCCGCCGGCGCCAAGCTGATCGCTGGCGGGCAAAGCCTGCTGCCGTCGATGAAGCTGGGCCTGGCCGCGCCCGAGGCGCTAGCCGACCTCGGCGGCATCGCGGCGCTCAAGGGCATCACGGTGTCCGGCGGCGCGGTGACCATCGGCGCGATGACCACCCACGCCGCGGTGGCCGCCAGCGCCGAGGTGCAGCGCGCGATTCCCGCGCTGGCCGATCTGGCCGGCAACATCGGCGACCGCCAGGTGCGCAACCGCGGCACGATCGGCGGCAGCCTGGCCAACAACGACCCGGCCGCCTGCTACCCCGCCGCGGTGCTGGGCCTGGGCGCCACCATCCAGACCAACACGCGGACGATCGCCGCCGACGACTTCTTCAAGGGCCTGTACGAGACCGCGCTGGCCGAGGGCGAGGTCATCATCGCGGTGAGCTTCCCCGTGCCCGAGAAGGCGGGCTGGCAGAAGTTCAAGCAGCCGGCGTCGCGCTTCTCGCTGGTCGGCGTGTTCGTCAGCAAGGGGCCGCAGGGCGTGCGGGTGGCGGTCACCGGCGCGGGCGCCTGCGTCTTCCGCGCCAAAGAGCTGGAAGCCAAGCTGTCGGCCAACTGGTCGGCTGCGGCCTTGAACGGCGCGACGGTCAGCGCCGACGGGCTCAACAGCGACCTGCACGGCTCGGCCGAATACCGCGCGGCGCTGATCCCGGTGCTGGCCGCCAGGGCCGTCGGTTAAGCTGGCGCCCTCGAGTCCCGCACGACGCCGCAGCCGCTGCGGCGTTTTCATTTGAAGAGCTGCCCCGTGAGCGACATCCCTTCCAGCATCGACGACACCGCCGCGCAGCTTCTGGCGCACGACTACGTGGCCGACCGCCAGCTCGCCACCGTGGTCTTCCTGGCGCTGAAGCTGCAGCGTCCGCTGTTCCTGGAAGGCGAGCCCGGCACCGGCAAGACCGAGATCGCGCGCACGCTGAGCGGCATGCTGGGCCGCGAGCTGATCCGCCTGCAGTGCTACGAAGGCCTGGACCTTGCCAGCGCCGCCTACGAGTGGAACTACGGCCGCCAGATGATGGAGATCCGCCTGGCCGAGAAGGACGGCATCTCGCGCGAGGCCCTGGGTGCCGAGCTGTTCAGCGAGCGCTTCCTCAACAAGCGCGCGCTGCTGCAGGCCATCGACCCGGCGCGCACGGTGCCGCCGGTGCTGCTGATCGACGAGCTGGACCGCGCCGACGAGCCCTTCGAGGCCTTTCTGCTGGAGGTGCTGAGCGAGTTCCAGATCACGATCCCCGAGCTGGGCACGGTCAAGGCGCCGCAGCCGCCGATCGTGATCCTCACCAGCAACCGCACGCGCGAGATCCACGACGCGGTCAAGCGCCGCTGCCTGTACCACTGGGTGGACTTTCCCGACGCCGCGCGCGAGCTGCAGATCCTGCAGCGCCGCGTGCCCGGCGCCGGCGAGGCGCTGGCGCGGCAGATCGTCGCCTTCGTGCAGCGCCTGCGCGAGATCGAGCTGTACAAGCTGCCCGGCATCGCCGAGACCATCGAGTGGACGCGCGCGCTGATGCAGCTCGACACCGTGGTGCTGGACCCGGCGGTGATCCAGCACACCTTGGGCGTGCTGCTGAAGTACCAGGACGACATCGTCAAGGTGCAGGGCAGCGAGATCGGCCGCATCCTCGACCAGGTGCGCAACGCGGCCCGCTGAACGCCATGCTGCCCGCGCGCCAGACCCCCGGCCGCCTGGCCGAGAACGTGATGCACTTCGCCCGCGTGCTGCGCGCCGCCGGCATGCCGGTGGGCAGCGACCGCGTGCAGCTCTCGCTGCAGGCGCTGCAGGTGGCGGGGCTGGAAGGGCGCGCCGACTTCCGCGCCGTGCTGGCGGCCTGCCTGCTCGACCGCATCGAGCACCGCGAGCTGTTCGACCAGGCCTTCGACCTGTTCTGGCGCGACCCCGACCTCGAAGGCCGCATGCGCGCGCTGCTGCTGCCCAAGGTGCGCATCAAGGACGGCAAGCCGCCGGTGCCCGAGAACCGGCGCCTGGGCGAGGCGCTGTTCCCGCGCCAGGCCGACGAGCCGCCGCCGGAACCCGCGCAGGAACAGATCGAGCTCGACGCCGCGCTGACCTTCAACGACCGCGAGCACCTGCAGAAGGCCGACTTCGAGACCATGACCGCCGACGAGTGGCGCCTGGCCAAGAAGCTGCTGGCGCAGCTGCGCCTGGTCTTCGAGCCCATCCCCACGCGCCGCAGCCGCCGCGCCGCGCAGCCCGGCCGCGCCGACTGGCGCGCCACGCTGCAGGCGATGGCGCGCCACGGCGGCGAGCTGTGGAACCTGCGCTGGCGCAAAGCCCGCACCAGGCCGGCGCCGCTGGTGCTGCTGGCCGACATCTCGGGCAGCATGAGCCGCTACTCGCGCATGCTGCTGCACTTCGGCCACCTGCTGGGGCACGCCGACGCGCGCGTCGAGAGCTTCGTCTTCGGCACGCGCCTCACGCGCACCACGCGGCTGCTGAAAAGCCGCGACCCCGACCTCGCGGTCGGCCAGGTCGTGCGCGCGGTGGAGGACTGGTCCGGCGGCACCCGCATCACGACCAGCCTGCACGAGTTCAACCAGCGCTGGGCGCGCCGCGTGCTGTCCGGCCAAGCCACCGTGCTGCTGGTCTCCGACGGGCTGGAGCATGGCGACACGCAGGCGCTGGCCTTCGAGATGGACCGCCTGCACAAGAGCTGCCGGCGGCTGATCTGGCTGAACCCGCTGCTGCGCTTCGACCGCTTCGAGCCGCGTGCCGGCGGCATCAAGACCATGCTGCCGCACGTCGACCGCTTCATGCCGGTGCACAACCTGGCCAGCCTGCAGCAGCTCGTCCACGTGCTGGCCGCCGACGACCGCCCGCCCCTCACACCCCATCGCCACTAACGCCCCATGCAACTCACCCACCAGCAAACCCTGCCCGTCAGCCAGGCCCAGGCCTGGGAGGCGCTGAACGACATGAGCCTGCTGCAGCAGGCCATCCCCGGCTGCGAGAGCATCACCGCGACCGGCGAGCACCAGTACGAGGCGCTGGTGACCGCCGCCGTCGGCCCGGTGAAGGCCAGGTTCAAGGGCAAGCTGAGGCTCGAAGACCTGAATCCGCCCACCTCGTACAAGCTCGTCTTCGAAGGCCAGGGCGGTGCCGCCGGCCACGGCAAGGGCAGCGCCGACATCCGGCTGGAAGCCGTGGGCCCGCGCGAGACGGTGCTGCACTACACGGCCCAGGCCAGCGTCGGCGGCAAGCTGGCGCAGATCGGCTCGCGCCTGGTCGACATGGCGGCGCAGAAGATGGCCACCGAGTTCTTCGAGAGCTTCAACGAGCGGCTGCAGCAGAAGTACGGCGTCGCGCCGCCGCCCGCCCCGGAAGCCGCCGCGCCGCAAGGGCTGCTGGCGCAGCTGGCGGCGTGGTTCAGGCGCCTGTTCGGGGGCTGACGGCGCACGGCGGCCCGGCCGGCCGATACCTTCGTATACCTTGGTATAGCGCCGCGATACGCAGGTCGACGGCGCAGACCCCGATGCCTGCTGGCATCGGCGGCGCCCCGATGCGAAGATGCCGCGGGCCGGCGTGATGCATGCGCAGATGCCCGGCTACATGGCCGGCCTGGCGCAGCCGATGGCCGGCAGCGTGCGAGACCTAAGGCGCGGCCCCATGATCTTCATCGACACCCTGCTGAAGAACCTCTTCAGCGGCTTCCTCCATCGGCGGCACGCGAAGCGCCATTTCAAGCGCCAGGCCATTCTCGAGACCTTGCGCCGGACCGGCGCCGGCGCCGGCGAGGCCGCATCGGGGCACGTTTCCCTCGACATGCGGCGCGTCGCGTCGGACGACGTGCCGGCGGCGATCGCCCGCCTGTCATCGCACGAGGACGGGCTGACCGCCGCGGAAGCCGGCGCGCGCCGCGCGCGCCTCGGCCCGAACGAGGTGGAGCACGAGAAGCCGCTGCCGTGGTGGATGCACCTGTGGCACTGCTGGCGCAATCCCTTCAATCTCCTGCTCACGCTGCTGGCCGCCATCTCCTTCGTGACGGAGGACGCCAAGGCCACGCTCGTGATCGGCACGATGGTGGTCTTGAGCACCCTGCTCCGCTTCGTGCAGGAAGGCCGCTCCAGCCGGGCGGCCGAGCGGCTCAAGGCGATGGTGGGCAACACCGCCACGGTGCTGCGGCGCCAGGCCGCCGGCCGGGCGGACCGGCCGGTCGAGCTGCCGATCCGCGAGCTCGTTCCGGGCGACCACGTCGTCCTGTCCGCGGGCGACATGATTCCCGCGGACTGCCGGCTGCTGGCGGCCAAGGACCTGTTCGTCTCGCAGGCGGCGATGACGGGCGAATCGCTGCCGGTGGAGAAGTTCACGGCCATCGCGCAGCCGTTCGAGACGATCTTCGACGCGCCGAACCTCGTCTTCATGGGCACCAACGTCGTCTCGGGCTCGGCCACCGCGCTGGTCGTCGCCACCGGAAGCCGCACCTATTTCGGCGCGCTGTCGGCGCGCGTCACGGCCAGGGACCGCACACCCACCGCCTTCGAGGCCGGCGTGAACGGCGTGAGCTGGCTGCTGATCCGCTTCGCGCTGGTGATGGCGCCGGTGGTGCTGCTGATCAACGGCTTCACCAAGGGCGACTGGATGGAGGCGTTCCTGTTCGCGCTCTCGGTCGCCGTCGGGCTGACGCCCGAGATGCTGCCGATGATCGTCACCTCGACCCTGGCCAAGGGCGCGGTCGTGATGTCGCGCAAGAAAGTCATCGTCAAGCGCCTGGACGCGATCCAGAACCTCGGCGCGATGGACGTGCTGTGCACCGACAAGACCGGCACCCTCACGCAGGACCGCATCGCGCTGGAGCGGCACACCGACGCGCTGGGCACCCGATCCGACGACGTGCTGCGTTATGCCTACCTGAACAGCCACTACCAGACCGGCTTGAAGAACCTGCTGGACCGCGCGGTGCTCGAGCACGCCGAGCTGCAAGGCGAGCTGCGGGTGGCGCAGGACTACCGCAAGGTCGACGAGATCCCGTTCGACTTCGTGCGGCGGCGCATGTCGGTCGTGGTCTCCGAGCGCGACGACCATCACGAGCTGATCTGCAAGGGCGCGGTGGAGGAGATGCTGTCGGTCTGCAGCCATCTCCGCATCGAGGCCGCGTTGGGCCCACAGCCCTTGCCGCTGGACGAGGCGCTGCTGGACCGCGTGCGCGCCGTCGCGCACGAGCTCAACGGGCAGGGCCTGCGCGTCGTCGCGGTGGCGATGAAGGAGCTGCCTGCGTCGCAAGCGGCGTATTCGGTGGCCGACGAGGCCGGGCTGACGCTGATCGGCTACATCGCGTTCCTCGATCCGCCCAAGGAGTCCGCGGCGCCGGCGCTGCAGGCGCTGGCCGGCCACGGCGTGCGCGTCAAGGTGCTGACGGGCGACAGCGAGCTGATCGCCGCGCACGTCTGCGGACGGGTCGGGCTGGAGCACGGCCGCGTCCTGCTGGGCCCGCAGGTCGAGCGGATGAGCGACGCGGCCCTGGCGGCCGCCGTCGAGTCGTACCCGCTGTTCGCCCGCCTCACGCCGCAGGACAAGGAGCGCATCGTGCGCGCGCTGCGCGGCAACGGCCGCGTGGTCGGCTTCATGGGCGACGGCATCAACGATGCCCCGGCGCTGCGCGCGGCCGACATCGGCATCTCGGTGGATTCCGGCGTGGACATCGCCAAGGAAGCCGCCGACATCATCCTGCTGGAAAAGAGCCTGATGGTGCTGGAGGAAGGCGTGGTCGAAGGCCGCCGGATCTTCAGCAACATGCTGAAGTACATCCGCATGACCGCCAGCTCCAATTTCGGCAACGTCTTCTCGGTGCTGGCCGGCAGCGCGTTCCTGCCGTTCCTGCCCATGCTGCCGCTGCAGCTGCTGGTGCAGAACCTGCTGTACGACCTCTCGCAGATCGCGATCCCGTTCGACGACGTGGACCGCGAGCTGGTGGCCCGGCCGCTGACGTGGAACCCCGCGGACATCGGCCGCTTCATGGTCTTCTTCGGCCCGATCAGCTCGGTCTTCGACATCGCCACCTTCCTCGTGATGTGGCACGTCTTCGGCGCCGACACCGTGGGCAGGCAGGCGCTGTTCCAGTCGGGCTGGTTCGTCGTCGGCCTGCTGACGCAGACCTCGATCGTGCACATGATCCGCACGCCGAAGCTGCCTTTCATCCAGAGCCGCGCGGCCTGGCCGCTGATGCTGACGACGCTGCTCGTCATGGCCGTCGGCGTGGCGCTGCCGATGAGCCCGGCGGCCGGCTACTTCAAGCTGCAGCCGCTGCCGGCAAGCTACTTTCCGTGGCTGGCCGGCATCCTGCTGGGCTATGCGACGCTGACCACCGCGATGAAGAAGATCTACATTCGAAAATTCGGCTGGCAGTGAGGCCCGGCCGCCCGCGAACCAGGTCAGGAGCCGGAGATGGATGGACGCCGTTCCTTGCAGGCGGAGCGAATGCGCATCCCGGCCCGGGCCCGCCTCGCCCTCAGGCTGGCGCTGACGGCGCTCGTCGTGGCCGCCATCTTCGCGACGGACACGGCGACGAGCTACGAGGTTGCCGCGGCCGTGTTCTACACGGTGGTCGTGCTGACGGCCGCGCGGGCATGGGGCCGGCGCGGGCTGATCGCGCTGGCCGCGGCCTGCATCCTGCTGACCGTCGTCAGCCTGGCGTTCACGCCGGACGGCAACCTGCGGTCGGGCCTGATCAACATGGGCATCAGCGTCGCCGCGATCGTGATGACCACCTACCTGATCCTGAAGATGGAAGCGGCCAGGACCGCGGCGCACGACGCGCAGGCGCGCTTGATGCGCATCGCGCGTGTCAAGAGCCTGGAGGGGCTGACCACCTCCATCGCGCACGAAGTCAATCAGCCGCTGGCCGCGATCGTCGCCAGCGGCAATGCCTGCCAGCGCTGGCTGGCGCAGGAGCCGCCGAATCTCGACAAGGCGCGCCAGGCGCTCGACCGCATCCTCGCCGACGCCGGCCGTGCCAGCAGCATCATCGCCCGCGTGCGCAGCCTCACGCGAGGCGAGCCGCCGTGCCGGACCGAGTTCGAGTTCAACCAGGCGGTCATGGACGTCATCGCGCAATCCCGGGCCGAGATGGAACGCAACGGCATCGCCCTCGAAACCGAGCTCGACCCCGACCTGCCGCCCGCGTTCGCCGATCGCGTCCAGATCCAGCAGGTGGTCGGCAACCTGGTGCTCAACGCCATCGAGGCGATGGCCGCGGTGCCGGCCCGGTCGCGCACGCTGCGGATCGTGTCGGAGATCAGCGGCGACGCGATTGCGTTGTCCGTCCTCGACTCCGGCCCGGGTCTTCCCGCGGCGGTCCGCGAACACCTGTTCGAAGCGTTCTGGACCACCAAGCCGGAAGGCATCGGCGTCGGCTTGAGCATCAGCCGGGCGATCGTCGAAGCCAACGGCGGCCGGATCTGGGCCGAGCCGATCGAAGCGGGCGGCGCCGCGTTCCGCTTCACCGTGCCCGCCGCCGCGCGCCGGGAGCGTTCATGACGACGGACCCGGCAGCCGCGCAGGACCAGCCCGTCGTCTACGTCGTCGACGACGACCGTTCCGTCCGGGCCGCGCTGGAGGACCTGCTCGCCTCGGTCGGGCTGAGGGTCTTCGCGTTCGGATCGGCCGGTGAATTCCTGGCGCACGCGATCGAGGACGCGCCGGGATGCCTGGTGCTGGACGTCCGCATGCCCGGGCAGAGCGGCATGGACTTCCACCGGCAGATGGTCGGGATGGGGATCGCGCTCCCGGTCGTGTTCATCACGGGCCATGGCGACATCGCGATGGGCGTCGAGGCGATGAAGAACGGAGCGATCGAGTTCCTGACGAAGCCGTTCCGCGACCAGAGCCTGCTGGATGCAATCCACGCCGGCATCGAGAAGGACCGGCAGCGCCGACAGGACGCCGCCGCGGCATTCGCATTGCAGGCGCGATGGGCGTCGCTGACGGCGGGCGAGCAGGACGTCGTGCGCTTAGTCGTGCAGGGGCTCCTGAACAAGCAAATCGCGGCACGATTGCAGGTCAGCGAGATCACCGTGAAGGTCCGCCGCGGACACGCCATGCGCAAGCTGCAGGCGCCGTCGCTGGCCGAGCTGGTCAGGATCGCCGGGAAGCTGGGGATCTAGCCCGAGCGGCTCTTTGCCGTGACAGCGCCGGCACGCGCAGTCAGGCCCCCTTGGCGCCCTGGGCCGCCGTGCGGCGCGAACGAGGCCGTGCCGCTGCTGCAGGCTTGGCCGCGCTGACGCGGCGCATCTTGGCCACCGCCTTTGCCGGCTTCGACGGCGGCGGCAGCGCATCCACCGGCGCCAGCGCCAGCAGTTCCTGGAAGCTGTCGCGCAGCGCCTGCGCGAAGCGTTCGGGGTCGGGCATCAGGTCGCGGCAGCTCGTCGGCGAGATGACGATGCGGCCGTCGTGGCTGGTGACGGCGATCGCCAGGCCCAGGCCGTCGCTGACCGGCAGCATCGCGGAGAAATAGCTCATGCGCGCGCCGCACAGGTACAGCGGCGTCTGCGGCCCCGGCACCTGGGTGATGCTACAGGTGGCCAGCGGCATGCGCTCGCCGGAGAGGATCTGCGCCACCTGCCGCGCGGCGCGGCCCAGCAGCGGGGGGGCGGGTGCGTCGGCCTTGGCCGCGGCCCTGGCAGGCGCCGCCGCGCCCTTGCGGTCCGAGGTCTGGGCGCTGATGGCGCGCAGGCGCTGCACCGGGTCGGCCAGCTCGGTGGCCAGGCTCACGCGCCGCCAGGGCGCCGCGCCGGCGGCGCGGGCCTCGCCGGAGGTCAGCGCCAGCAGCGCTTCGGCGGGCAGTTCGTCGTGCGCGTCCAGGTAGCGCCGCAGCGCGCCGCCGCAGACGGCCAGCACGGCATCCTGCACCGTTGCGCCGCGCACCAGGCGGCGGATGCGCTCGAACTCGGCCAGCGTGAAGCGCCGCGTCTCGAACACACGGTGCGGCGAGACCACGGCGTTGAAGCGCACCAGCGGCATCTCGGCGCCGGCCTGCAGCAGCACCTCGCCGGCCAGCGCCAGGCGCGCTGGCGCCAGCTTGCGCAGGCGGCGCGACAACGGCCGCAGCAGCCGCCATGGCTGCCACGCCTGGCGCGCCAGGCCGCGCAGCAGCAGCGGCAGCGGCGATGGCGCGCTGTCGGCGAACCAGGGCGCCGGCGGCGGCGCTGCAGCGGGGCCGGGCGCCGTGTCGTGCAGCCGCGCGGTCAGTTCGCCGTCGTGCTCGACGTCCAGCGCCGCGTGGTGGGTCTTGGTCAGCAGCGCAAAGCTGCCAGCGGGCAGGTCGAGGAAGCTGTCCAGCCCCTCGATCACGTAGATCTCCCACAGCGGCCGGTTCAGGTCCAGCGGCCGCGCGTGGAGGCGCGAGACCTGGATGCAGAACTGCCGCCAGTCGCCGGGCTTGGGCAGCGCGATGTGGCGCACGTGGTATTCCAGGTCGAAGTGCTCGTCGTCGACCCAGTAAGGCCGGTCCAGCCCCAGCGGCAGCCGCAGCAGCCGGCGGCGGAACAGCGGCGCGCTGCCGAGCCGGCTTTCGATGTGCGCCAGGATGGTCTTGAAGCGCAGCTTGCCGCCGGGCGCGGTGCTCTGGTCGTAGATGTGCAGCAGCGACACGTTGGCGGTCGCATTTGCACTGTCGCCGGCCAGGAAGGCGGCGTCCTGTTCGCTGAGCTGTTGCATGCCGGCGTTTATACGGCCGGCGCGGCTGCCTTCATGGAAGGTGCACGCAAACCCGGGGGGTACCGGCGACCAGCGCAACCCCATCCGCGCGGCGATTGCGACGCTCATTCGCCGCATGATTTACGGCGAATAACTTGCACATGCGGCGAATCGGTTGCCTAATCTCCGCATGAATCACGGAGAAAAACGCTACATCTGGCAGTCCGACGACTGGCCGCAGTGGCGCTGCGACCTGAGCGCACTGGCCCGGACCCTGGCCGAGGTCAGCCGGGCTCAAGGCCTGCTGCTGGGCCGCCTGGCCGACGTCGGGCCGGCGCTGCGCGACCAGGCCAGCCTGGCGGCGCTGACCGACGACGTGCTGAAGACCAGCGAGATCGAAGGCGAACGGTTGGACCTGGCCTCGGTCCGCTCGTCCATCGCGCGCCGGCTGGGCCTCGACATCGGCGCGCTGGCGCCGGTGGACCGGCACGTCGACGGCGTCGTCGAGATGGTGCTCGACGCCACCTCGCGCAGTGCCGACCCGCTGACCGCCAAGCGCCTGTTCGGCTGGCATGCAGCGCTGTTCCCGACCGGCTACTCCGGCTTGTCGAGGATCGCCGTGGGCCGCTGGCGCGACGATGCGGCCGGGCCCATACAGGTGGTGTCCGGACCGGTGAACCGCCGCAAGGTCCATTTCCAGGCGCCGCCCGCGGCTGCGCTGCCCGCCGAGACGGCGCGGTTCTTCAAATGGGCCAACCGGGCGACGGACGAGCCGGCCCTCATCAAGGCCGGGCTGGCGCACCTGTGGTTCGTGACCCTGCACCCGTTCGACGACGGCAACGGCCGCATCGCGCGGGCCGTGGGCGACCTGTTCCTGGCGCGCGCCGACGGCGCCGGGCAGCGCTTCTACAGCCTGTCAGCGCAGATCCAGCGCGAACGCAAGGACTACTACGACATCCTCGAGCGCACCCAGAAAGGCACGCTGGACGTCACCGAATGGCTGGCCTGGTTTCTCGGCGCGCTGGGCCGCGCCGTCGCCAGCGCGCAGACCACGCTGGACGGCGTGCTGGCCAAGGCGCGCTTCTGGCAGCGCTGGGCCGGCACGCCGATGAACGAGCGCCAGGTGAAGCTGCTCAACCGCCTGCTCGACGGCTTCGAGGGCCGCCTCACCAGCAGCAAATGGGCCGCCATCGGCAAGTGCTCGCCGGACACCGCGCTGCGCGACATCACGCAGTTGCTGGCGCTGGGCGTGCTGAAGAAGGCGCCGGGCGGGGGGCGGAGCACGGGGTATGAATTGGCGAAGATCTGAAGCCGACTTGGCTACTTGGTTTCGCTCGCGAATCGCGCCAGGGGCAGCATCAGTTGACGGGCCTTGCCGCCAAAGCTCTCGAAGCCGTGATGGCGGTAGAACGCCACGGCCGCGTCGTCCTTGGCATCGACCGCCAGCGCGAACACGGCCACCTCCGAGCGCAGGGCTCGCAGCGCGGCGTCCGCGAGCAACGCGCCACCCAGCTTGCGGCCCTGGAAGGCACTGTCGACCGCCAAGCGCCCGATGTGGGCGACCGGCACCAACGGATAACGAGGCAGCCGCTTGGCGACGGCTTCGGGCAGGTCCGTCAGCGGCACGCCGCTGGCCGCCAGCGTGTAGTAGCCGGCCAGCCTGCCGCTTTCGATCTCCACCGCGACGTAGCAGGCGCTGACGCGGCGCCGAGCGTCCTGGCCGGCCTGCGTGGCGAGATAGCGGTCAAGGGCGGCGACGCCGCAGGCAAAGGCGTCCCGAACGTGGCCGGGGCCGAGCAACTCGACGCGGAACGGCGCCGTCACGCAGCGTCGGCGATCAGGCGCTTGCGCGCCTTGAGCGCACGCTTCATCACGGGCGCCAGCGGTGGCGGGTTCAGCAGCAGATCGGCGAACCGCTGCTGGTCGGCCACCGACAACCGGATGATCTGCGCCTCCGCGATCGTGCGCTGCGCGTCCTTCAGCGCCGCGGCGACCAGGAAGTCGCTGACGCTGCGCCCTTGAAGCTCGGCGGCGCGGCGAACGACCTCCAGCGCATCGGGCGCGATGCGCGCCTCGACGCGCGCGGTGCGAATGGATTCAGGGGTCGGCATGGCATGTCCTCACTTGCGTGAATTGTACGTTGCTTCCCCGTACACCACTCTTTACCGCCGCTCCGCCACCCGCGCCCCGTCCACCAGCGTCGCCGGCGGATACAGCACCACCGCCTGCCCTTCGGCCAGCCCCTGGTCGATCCAGGCCTCGCTGCCGTTGCGCGCCAGCACGCGTACCGGCACCAGCCGCGCGCGGCCGCCGTCGACCGCGAAGGCGGCGAAGCCCTGCGCCGGCGCGGGCTGCGGGAAGACAGCGCCGACCGGCAGCTTCAGCACCTTGGGCTCGCTGCGCGTCAGCACGCGCACGCCGACGCGGTAGCCGTCGCCCAGCGCCGCCCATTGCTCGCGCGGGCTCGTGATGTCGATGATCACGTTGACGCGCTGCTCTTCCACGCCCAGCGCCGAGACCTTGGTGAAGGCCGCCGGCTCGACGCGGCGCACGCGCCCGTCCAGCGCCGCCGGGCCGCCCCAACGTTCCACGCGCACCGGGCTGCCGGGCCTGGCCTGCAGCGCATCGGTGGTCAGCAGCTCGGCGACGATCTCCAGCTGCCGCGTGTCGCCGATCTCGATCAGCGGCGCGCCCAGGGCCACGGTGGCCTCGCTGCTCTGGTGCAGCTTCAGCACGCGGCCGGCCACCGGCGCACGCAGCTCGAAGGCGGCCGGCGCCGCGGCCGTGGCCGCTGTCGCTGCCGGCGCGCGCGCCACGCCCAGCGCGACGCGCGCCAGCGCCAGCTCGTGCCGCGCCACCTGCGCGCCTTCCACCGCGGCTTCCAGCTCCTTTTGCGCGCCCTGCACCGCCAGCCGGTCGTCGGCCAGCTTGTTGGGCGAGACGAAGCCCTGCTGCGCGAGCTGCTCGCTGCGCTTGAGCTCGTCGCGCGCGCGCTCCAGCGCCACGCGCGCCGCGTCGCCGCGCTTGTCGGCCTGGCGCACGGCCGATTGCGCGCCGTCGGCGCGCGCCTGCTGCTCGCGGCGGCTGCGCTCGTCGAGCAGCGGCGTCAGCACCGGCTGCAGCGTGGCCAGCACGGCGCCGGCTTCCACCGCGTCGCCCTCGCGCAGCGCGATGCGCGCCAGGCGGCCGGCCAGCGGCGCTGAGACCACGTAGCGGTCGGCCAGCCGCGTGCGGCCGTCTTCGTCGATCGTGGTCTCGAACGGGCCCAGGCCGACCCGGCCCAGCTCCACCGGCAGCGGCCGCGGCGCGAAGGCCCAGGCCAGCAGCGCCAGCGCGGTGGCGCCCACGGCCACGGCGGTGATCAGGGTCGAACGTTTCATCTCACTCTCTCGCCTTACTCTCGGGTCTTCAAGGCCGCCACCATGTCCAGGCGGTCGATGCGGCGGCGCACCACCAGCGCGCTGCCGGCGGCGGCCGCGGCCACGCAGATCGCGGCCCAGGCGTAGGTGCGCGGCCGGATCACCACCGGAAACTGGAACTGGTCGCTGGCCAGCGCCGCGGCCAGCCCGTGCACCAGGCCCCAGCCCAGCAGCATGCCCAGCGGCAGCGCCAGCAGCAGCGTGAGCGCCATCTCGCCCAGCAGCAGCGTGGACACCTCGGCGCGCGTGAAGCCCAGCACGCGCAGGGAGGCCAGCTCCCAGGTGCGTTCGGCCAGCGCGATGCGCGCGTTGTTGTAGACCACGCCCACCGCGATGACGGCGGCAAAGGCCGTCAGCACGGTGCTCATGATGCGGATGTTGCGCGCACTCACCTCCTGCATGTTGCGCAGCATGCTGTGCTTGCTGAAGGCCCCGGCCACCTTGGGGAAGGCGCGCGTGGCGTCGAGCAGCCGGTCTTCGCTGCCGGGGTCCAGCGACAGCGAGAAGCCGTTGGCGATGTCGCCCTCGCCCAAGGTGCGGTTGAGCGCCTCGCGCCGCATGTAGGCGTTGAGGCCCATCATCTCGGGCACCAGGCGCTCGACCTGCAGTATCAGCGTGCGCTCGCGGCCTTCCAGCACCTCGGCCTGCACGAGGTCGCCGACGGCCAGGCCCAGCTTGCGCGCCAGGCGGTCGGTCAGCACCAGGCCGTCGCCGGTCAGCGGCCAGACCTGGTTGTAGAGGTCGACCACGCGGTACAGGTCGGCGGCCTCGGCATAACCCTTGATCTGCACGCGCTCACGCCGGTGGCCGTTGACGAGGTTGACCAGCACGAAGCGGCTGGACTCGGCGGCGCGCACGCCGGGCAGGCGCAGCAGCTCGGCGCGGCCGCGCTCGGCCAGCGGCTCGAAGGTCCAGACCGAGACGTCGTGGCGCATCGCCAGGTTGAACTGACTGTCGACGATGGTGTCGATCGCGTCGCGGAAGAAGTTGCCCATGATCACGATGGCCACCGAGGCGGCGACGCCCGCCACCGCCAGCAGCGTGCGCCAGGGGCGGCGCTCCATCTGGCGCAGGATCATGCGCAGCGAGGTCGCCACGCGCGTCAAGCCCAGCCGCTCCAGCAGCGTGCGGCGGAAGCGCCCCGGCGCCGGCGGGCGCATGGCCTCGGCCGGCGCCAGCCGCACGGTGGCCAGGATGGCGCTGAGCGTGCCGGCCACCGCGGTGGCCGCCGTCAGCGCGACGCCGGTGGCCACCAGCGCCGGATCCAGCCGGTGCGGAAAGTGCGGGAAGCGGAAGAACTCGCCGTACAGCCCGGTCAGCATCAGCCCGAGCTGCTTGCCTAACGCCAAGCCTAGAAGCAAGCCGAGCGCGACGATCGCCAGCACCAGCAGCAGGTAGTGCGCGGCGATGGTCGCGTTGCGGTAGCCCAGCGCCTTCAGCGCGGCGATCTGCTCGCGCTGCGTGGCCACCAGGCGCGAGACCACCACGTTGAGCAGGAAGGCCGCCACGCCCAGGAAGATCGCCGGCAGCATGGTGCCGAGGATCTGCTGCTCCTTGATCTCGTTGTCCAGCATCGCGTGCGAGGTCTGCTGCTCGCGGCCGTGCACCTCGCGCGCGCCGTAGCGCGCCAGCAGCGCCTGCACGCCGGCGGTCACCGCGCGCTCGTCGGCGCCGGGCGCCAGCCGCAGCGCCACCTGGTTGAAGGCGCCGGTCATGTCGTAGGCGGCGGCCAGCGCCTCCTGGTCGAGCCAGAAGACGCCGAAGCCGCGCTGGTCGGGCATGCCCCACAGGCCCGCGAAGATGAACTCCGGCGACAGCGCGACGCCGGCCACCACCAGCGTGCGCTGGCGGCCGTTGACCAGCGCCTGCAGCCGCGCGCCGCGCTGCAGGCCGCGCGCCTGCGCGAACGATTCCGACACCCAGGCCGGCAGCGCGCCGTCGGACAGCGCCGGCCCGGGCGAGCCCGAGGCGTCGGGCGCGATGCCGCTGCGCAGCGTGATGCGGTTCAGCCGCGCCGGGTGGCGGCTGTCGATGCCGATCAACTGGCCCAGCACCGGCTCGCTGCTGCCGGGCAGCGTGATGCGCACCACCGCCTCCACGCGCGTCTGCACCTCGGCCACGCCGGGCACCGCGCGCAGCAGCGGCTCCAGCGCCTGCGGCGCGCGCTTGAGGCCGGCAAACAGGTCGGCGAAGCGGCCCTCGGCGTAGAAGCGCTCGCGCGCGTCGTCCAGCGAATCGACCGCCGACAGCGTGGTCAAAAAGCCGCCCAGGCCGCTGGCCACCACCAGCGCGATGGTCAGCGCCTGGCTCCACAGCGTGCGCAGGTCGCGCAGCAGCTTGCGGTTCAGCGCCTTCATCGGCCGCGGTCCGTCACCACACCAGCTCGGCCGGCGAGCGCTTGTCGCGGACGGTCTCCACGCGCTGGATCGCGCCGTCGCCGAGCACGATCACGCGGTCGGCGATCTGCGCGATCACCGCGTTGTGCGTGATCACCAGCGTGGTCGTGCCCAGCTCGCGGTTGATGCGGTCGATGGCCTCCAGCACCAGCTTGCCGGTCTGCACGTCCAGCGCGCCGGTGGGTTCGTCGCACAGCAGCACGTCGGGCCGCTTGACGATGGCGCGCGCGATCGCCACGCGCTGCTGCTCGCCGCCCGAGAGCTGCGCCGGGAAGTGGTCGCGCCGCTCGGCCAGGCCCACCATCGCGACGGCCTCGTCGATGTCCATCGGGTCGCGCGCGATGTCGGTGACGAGCTGCACGTTCTCGCGCACCGTCAGGCTGGGGATCAAGTTGTAGAACTGGAACACGAAGCCCACGTGCTCGCGCCGGTAGCGCGTCAGCTCGGCCTCGCCGGCGCCGGTCAGCCGCAGCTCGCGGAAGCGCAGCTCGCCGGCGCTGGGCACGTCCAGCCCGCCCAGGATGTTCAGCAGCGTGCTCTTGCCGCTGCCCGAGGCGCCCAGCAGCACGACGAACTCGCCGCGGCGCACCTCCAGCGACACGTCGCGCAAGGCCACCACTTCCACCTCGCCGGTGCGGTACACCTTGCGCAGGCCCTTGGCGCTGAAGACCACGTCATCCATTGCAGCCCATTGTGGGCAGCGGGGTCGGCTCAGGCTTGAGCGAGGTCAAGCGTGTCGTCGCTGCCGTACTCGGTGCTGAAGCTGCCGGCCTGCAGGCCCTGCTGCTGCAGCCAGCGCACCATCTCGGCCTCGTAGCCGTGGGTGACGATGACGCGCTCGGCGCCGGTGGCGGCGATCGCGGCGTGCAGGCCCGGCCAGTCGGCGTGGTCGCTGAGCGCGAAGCCGCGGTCCAGCCCCTGGCGGCGGCGCGCGCCGCGCACCTGCATCCAGCCGCTGGCGAAGGCGTCGCTGCGCTCGCCCAGGGCCTTGGCGAAGGCGCCTTCGGCGGCGCCCGGCGGCGCGATCGCCAGCGCGCGGCGCAGCAGCGCGCGGTCCTTCACCTCGGCCATCGTCGACACCGGCGCCAGCACCACGCCTTCGGCGCGGTAGGCCTGGTTGACGGCCTCCACCGCGTCGTGCACGACGATGGGGCCGATGCCGAGGTCCATCTCGTCCAGCGCCGCCAGCAGCCGCTGCGCCTTGCCGAAGCTGTAGGCCAGCAGCAGGCTGGCGCGGCCGGCCTCGGCGTTGGCGCGCCACCAGGCTTCGATCTGCGCCAGCACCTCGCGCTGCGGCCGCCAGCGGTAGATCGGCAAGCCGAAGGTCGATTCGGTGATGAAGCAGTGGCAGCGCAGCGGCTCGAACGGCGCGCAGCTCGTGTTCGCATCCCCGGCGCCGCTGACGAAGTAGTCACCCGACGCCACCCACACCTGCCCGCGGTGCTCCAGCCGCACCTGCGCCGAGCCCAGCACGTGGCCGGCCGGGTGCAGGCTGACGCGCACGCCGTTCAGGTCGACCGTTACGCCGTAGGGCAGCGCCTGCAGGCTGATCTCGCCCAGCCGCGCGCGCAGCACGCCGGCGCTGGGCGCACTGGCGAGATACGCGCCGTGGCCGCGTCGCGCGTGGTCGGCATGGGCGTGCGTGATCACCGCGCGCGGCACCGGGCGCCAGGGGTCGATGTGGAAGTCACCCGCCGGGCAGTACAGGCCTTGCGGGCTGTGGACGACGAGGTCTTCGCCGGTCATCGCGGCTGCAGGAAGCTGGCCGGGTGCAGCGTGGCGCGCTGCCCCAGGTCGGCGCGGTGCGCGCGCAGCCAGGCGTCGGCGGCGGCCTGGCCGAGGTCGCGCAGGCGCTCCAGGAAGCGGCGGTCGGTGTTGAGCTTGCTCGACGGGTGCAGCGGCGCCAGCGCGGCATCGTCGGCCACCTCGTGCAGGCGCAGGTTCTTGTACTGGTGGCCGTCGAGCCGGCCCTGGCCGATGAGGCGCTGCACGAAGCCGATGGCGCGCATCTCGGCCACCAGGCCGGCGTTGAAGGTGATCTCGTTGACGCGGTCGCTGATCTCGGCCGCGGTGTCGGGCAGCTCCGGCCGCAGCAGCGGGTTGATGCGCACCAGCATGAGGTCCAGCGCCTGCGTCTCGTAGATCAGCGGCCACAGCGCGGGGTTGCCGCTGTAGCCGCCGTCCCAGTAGGCGTGGCCGTCGATGGTGACGGCCTTGAACAGCTGCGGCAGGCAGGCCGAGGCCAGCAGCGCGTCGACCGACAAGTCCTTGCGCGTGAACACGCGCGGCTGGCCGCTGCGCACCTCGGTGGCGGTGACGAACAGCGCCAGCGGCCCCTTGCGCAGCGCCGGCGCGTGCACGTGGCGCGCCACCACGTCGCGCAGCGGGTTCAGGTCGAAGGGGTTGAACTGGTAGGGGCTGAAGCTGTGCAGCCACTGCTGCGTCCACACGTACAGCGGCGACTTGTCGAGGTTGAAGGCCGCCAGGCCCTGCGCGCCGCCGGCGCCGGGCACCGGCAGCGGGCCGAAGCAGCCGCCGCTGCCGGCCACGTCCAGCCAGAAGGCCGAGAGCGCCGCGCGCGCGCCGGCGCGGCCGCCGTCGGCCCAGCCGCTGGCCAGCACCGCGGCGTTCAGCGCACCGGCGCTGGTGCCGGAGAGGCCGTCGATCGCCAGGCCTTCGTCCTGCAGCAGCCGGTCCAGCACGCCCCAGGTGAAGGCGCCGTGCGAGCCGCCGCCTTGCAGGGCGAGGTCGATCAGGGCATCGGCAGCGGTGCGGCGGGTGTTCGGCATGGGGTGTGGCGAAAAGCGGCTCGATGCGCCGATTGTGCTGACGGCGCAAGCCCGGCGTCGGCCGGCAGCCCGATACTCGGGTGCCATGAACGCCGCCGCCCCGTCCAGCCTCGACCTCGACGATCCGATGCCGTCCTGGCGGCTGTGGCTAGACCCGCGCGGGCGCATCGGCCGCGCCACCTTCTGGCGCGGCGGCGTACTGGCGCTGCTGGGGCTGGCGCTGCTGCTGCGCGCGCTGCTGGACATCGCGCGCTGGCCGCCGGAGCAGGCCGAGCAATGGGTCAGCCTGCTGATGGTCTGGCCGACGGCCGCGGTGTCGGCCAAGCGCTGGCACGACCGCGACCGCTCGGCCTGGTGGGTGCTGCTGCTGTTGCTGCCGGTGGTCGGCGTGATCTGGCTGCTGGCCGACAACGGCTTCGTGCGCGGCAGCGCCGGCGCCAACCGCTACGGGCCGCCGCCGGCCGAGGTCTGAACCAGGCTGCTGCGCTTCATCGCCGCCGCCAGCGCCACCAGGGCCAGCACCAGCGGCACGAACGAGACCCACAGCACCGCATTCCAGCCGTAGGCCGACAACAGGCCGCCGGACGAGAACGAGCCGATCGCCATCAGCCCGAAGACGATGAAGTCGTTGAGCGACTGCACCCGCGTCTTCTCCTCGGGCCGGTGGCACTCCAGCACCAGTGCCGACGCGCCCAGGAAGCCGAAGTTCCAGCCCAGCCCCAGCAGCACCAGCGTGCCCCAGAAGTGCGCGACGTCGATGCCGCCCAGCCCGATGGCGGCCGACAGGCCGGTCAAGGCCAGGCCCGCGACGGCGACGCGCGCGGCGCCGAAGCGCGCGATCAAGTGGCCGGTGAAGAAGCTGGGGCCGTACATCGCGATCACGTGCCACTGCAGGCCCAGGTTGGCCGAGGCCTGCGAATGCCCGCACAGGCGCATCGCCAGCGGCGCGGCCGTCATCAGGAAGTTCATCAGCAGGTAGGACACCGCGCCGCCGATGACGGCGGCCACGAAGCGCGGCTGGCGCGCGATCAGCGCCAGCGGCCGCCCGCCGGCCACTTCGGCCGCGCTGGGCATCGGCAGCCGCACACCCAGCAGCACGAAGGCCGACGCGACGGCGACCGCGGCCTGCACCAGGAAGGTGGCCGCGAACAGGTGCGGCGGCCACAGGTCCATCGTCCACGTCACCAGCTGCGGCCCCACCACGCCGGCGGCCACGCCGCCGGCCATCACCAGCGACAGCGCGCGCGGGCGCCGGTGCGGCGCCACGCCGTCGGCGGCCGCGAAGCGGAACGACAGCACCACGGCCGCGTAGCTGCCGCCGAAGAACGTGGCCAGGCAGAACAGCCAGAACCAGCCCGCCATGACCGCCGCCATGGCCAGCAGCCCGGCCAGCGCGCCGGCGCCCGTGCCCGCCAGGAAGGCGGCGCGCCGGCCATGACGCCGCGCCAGCAGGCCCACCGGCAGGATGCACGCCGCCATGCCGACGACGAAGATGGACACCGGCAGCGTCGCCAGCATCGGCGACGGCGCCAGCGTGTTGCCGATGATGGCGCCGGTGGCGTAGACCACCACCGCGTTGGCGCCGGCCAGCGCCTGCGCGATGGACAGGCGCCAGATGTTGCCGCGCTGCACCGCTTCGGGCAGCACGGCGGGGGATGGGCCGGCCGCCCCGGTCTTGTCGTCGGTCTCGTCGTCGGTCATTCGCTGTCGCTTTCAGTGCGATCCTGCCATGGTCAGCACCAGACGGTACCTGACCTGGCCGGACCGCAGCCGCCGCAGCGCATCGGCGGCCTGTTCCAGCGGCAGGCGCTCGATGCGCGGCCGCACGTCGACCAGCACGCTGAACTGCAGCGCCTTCTCGTTGTCGTGGGGCGTGCCGGTGATCGACCCGACGATGCTGCGCTGGCCGCCCACCAGCAGCCCGGCAGGCACCGGCAGCGCGCCTTTGCCGGGGTTCAGCAGCACCAGCCGCCCTTCGGGCGCCAGGCCGGCCAGCAGCGCCGCCACGGTGTCGGCATCGTCGACCGTCGTCACGATGGCCTGCGCGCCGCCCATGCGCTTGAGCACGGCGGCGGCGTCTTCCACGCGGTTGTCGATGCAGACATGCGCGCCCAGCGCCGGCGCATCGGCGGCGACGTCGGCGCCGCGCCCGATAGCCACGACCTTGAAGCCCATGCGCCGCGCGTACTGCAGCGCCAGATGGCCCAGCCCGCCGATGCCGAGGACGGCCACCGTGTCGCCGGCCTGAGCGCCGCATTTCTTCAGCGCATTGAACGTCGCGACGCCGGCGCACAGGATGGGCGCGGCTTCTTCCGCGCTCAGCTCGTCGGGAATCGCCACCAGCGCAGTGCCGCGCGCCAGCATCATCTCGGCATAGCCGCCGTCGCGGCTGCTGCCGACCACCGGCTGGTTCAGGCACAGCTGGAAGCGCCCCTGCCGGCATTGCTCGCATTCGTTGCAGTGACCGCCGAGGCGGCCCACGCCGACGCGCTGGCCGGCTCGCCAGATCGACGGCACGCCGGCGCCCAGCGCCACGATGCGCCCGACCACCTCATGGCCGGGCACGCGCGGCGGGCCGGCCTTTTCGATGTCGGCCGCGTCGGCGCCGCAGACGCCGCAGGCTTCCACCCGGATCAGCACGTCGCCGGCACCCGGCTGCGGCGTCGGCCGCTCGACGAGTGCCAGCACGCCGGGGCTGGCGACCTGCATCGCGCGGTAGGTTTTCTTCACGTCCATGTCGGCCTCGCGTCGAAGACACACAGGACTGGGGATTTTTCCGCTGCGCCGGCCGCCGGACAAATCAGATAAAGTTTCCCGACTGAAAGAAAAACTTTGCCGGCATGAAGCTTCCCAGCCACCTGAATGCGCTGCGGGCGTTCGAGGCCAGCGCCCGCCACCAGAGCTTTTCGGCGGCGGCGGCGGAACTCAACGTCACGCCGGCGGCCGTGGGCCAGCTGGTGCGCGGCCTGGAGGACTGGCTGGGCACGCCCTTGTTCATGCGCCACGCCAGCGGCCGCAGCCGGCTGGTGGCGACCGAGGCCGCGCTGCGCGCCTTGCCGGAGATCCGGGCCGGCTTCGACCGCCTGAACGCCGGCCTCGATCGACTGCAGGAGAGCGCCGCCGGCCGCGTGCTGACGGTCACCGTCAGCCCGGCCTTTGCCGCCAAGTGGCTGCTGCCGCGGTTCGAGCGCTTCCAGGCCGCATGCCCCGACACCGACATCCGCCTCGAAACCCACCTCAAGCCGGTGGACTTCGTCGCGCAGCGCGTGGACATCGGGGTTCGCTACGGCGCGGGCGCCTGGCCCGGCCTGACGGCGGAACGGCTGATGAACGAAGAGATGTACCCGGTATGCTCGCCGGCGTTCCAGCGCGACGGCCCGCCGCTGCGCCGGCCCGGCGATCTCAGGCACGTGACCTTGATCCACGACCTGTCGATGGACGGCCATCCGGGCTTTCCGACCTGGGACCGGTGGCTGCGCAAGCTGAAGGTGGCCGGCGTGGCGACTTCGCGCGGCCTGCGCATCAACAACTCCGCCGCGGTGCTGCAAGCCGCAATCGAGGGCCGGGGCGTCGCGCTGGCGCGCAGCGTGATGGCCCACGACGACCTCGCGGCAGGCTGGCTGGTGCGGCTCTTTGCGGAGGTCCGGTTCGCGTCCGCGCTGGCCTACTACGTCGTCTACCGGGCCGAGAGCGCCCATCGGCCCGGGCTGCCGGCCTTCCGCGACTGGCTGCTGCGCGAAGCGGCGGCAAGGCCGGACGGCGGCGGCCCTTGACGAGCCGGTTCAGTACCGCCCGGTGACGCCGGCCAGGCGCAGATAGAGGGTCGCCAGCCAGGCCACCAGGCCGCGCTGCAGCCAGCCGCGCCAGCCCGGCCTGGCCGGGGCGCTCAAGACCTCGGTGGACGCGGCGAAGGCGGCCTCCAGCCGCTCGGCCAGCGTGGCGGTGAAGCCGGCATCGCGCACGACGACGTTGGCCTCCAGGTTCAGCAGCAGGCTCAAGGGGTCGATGTTGGAGCTGCCCACCGTGGCCCACTGGTCGTCGACCAGCGCCACCTTGGCGTGCAGGAAGGCCGGCGTGTACTCGTAGATGCGCACGCCGTGGGCGCGCAGCTCGTCGTACAGCACGCGCGCGGCCAGCGCGGCGATGCGGTAGTCGACCATGCCCTGCATCAGCAGCCGCACGCGCACGCCGCGCCGGGCCGCCTGGCGCAGGCTGCGGCGGAACGCGCGGCCGGGGTAGAAGTACGGCACCGCGATGTCGATGCGCTGACGCGCCGAGCGCATGGCCTCGACGTAGGCGCGCTCGATCGCGCGGCGGCGCACGTTGTCGCGCACGATGAACGAGGCCACCATCGGCAGCGGGGGCGGCGGCGGCAGCGCCTGGCCGCCGCGGCCGCGCAGGCGGCGGATGAGCTGCCGCGCCTCGTTGACCGGGCGGCGGCTGACGGCCAGGGCCTTGACCTCGTCGCGCCACTGGTGGCCCAGGCGCGCGCGCGCCCACATCGCCTGCGCGGTGCTGCGCACCGAGGCCACCAGCGGCCCCTGCACCGAGACGGCGAAGTCCAGCCGCGGCGCTTCAGTCCAGCCGTGCTTGATGTCGTGGCGGTCGTCGATCACGTTGATGCCGCCGACGAAAGCGATCTCCTGGTCCACCACGCACAGCTTCTGGTGCAGGCGGCGCAACTGGCCGGGCAGCAGCCACGACCACCAGCGCTCGATCGGGCGGAAGACCTCGAGCTGCACGCCCGAATCGGCCAGCCACCGGCGCAGCGTGGCCAGCGTGCCGTAGGCGCCGAAGCCGTCGACCACCACGCGCACCGCGACGCCGCGGCGCGCCGCGTCCACCAGCGCGTCGGCCACCATGCGGCCGGCGGCGTCGTCGTCGAAGATGTAGGTGGCCAGCCAGACCTCGCGCCGGGCCTGCGCCATCGCCGCCAGCATGCAGGGGAAGAGGTCGTCGCCGCCTTGCAGCAGCCGCACCTGGTTGCCGCCCATCGGCGTGGCCGGCGCGATGACGTGGCCGTGCAGCGGATCGGGGCCGAAGTCGGGCTTGGCCACGCCGCTGCCTCAGGCGGGCTCCAGGTCCGCCACCAGCGGCAGGTGGTCGGACATGCGCGCCCAGGCCGTGCCGCGCGGCACCAGCGTGGAGCGGCACTGCAGCCCGCGCAGGTAGAAGCGGTCGAGCGCGAACACCGGCATCAGCGACGGAAAGGTCGCGCGCGCGGTGCCCGGGCTGGCGGCCTGGGCGCGGTGCAGGCCGATGCCGGCCATCGGCTCGTCGAGCTTCTCGCCCCAGTCGTTGAAGTCGCCGGCCACCACCAGCATCTCGTCGCGCGGCACCTCGCGCTCGATGAACTCGGCCAGGCGCTGCACCTGGCGCACGCGGCTGGCATGCACGAGGCCGAAGTGCACCACCACCGCGTGCACGGTGCTGCCGTTCCACTGCACCGGCACGTGCAGCAGGCCGCGCTGCTCGAAGCGGTGGTCGCTGACGTCGTGGTGGCCGACGTCGCCGATCGGCCAGCGCGCCAGCAGCGCGTTGCCGTGCTCGCCGTGGCGCGTGACGGCGTTGGTGCGATAGGCCACGTCGTAGCCCGGCGGCGCCAGGAACTCGGCCTGGCCCTGCTGCGGCCAGCCGAACGAGGTGCGGTCGAAGCGCGCTGCGTGGCGCTTGTGGAACAGGTGCACCTCCTGCAGGAACACGATGTCGGCGTCCAGCGCCTCCACCGCCAGCCCCAGGTTGTGGATCTCCAGCCGCTTGTTGGGGCCGACGCCGCGCACGCCCTTGTGGATGTTGTAGGTGGCGACGCGCAGGCCGCCGATGCCGGTGAAGGGCGGCATCAGCGTGGTCTGCAGCGGGCCGCGGTGGCGGTTCATCGCGAGACCCACCCGGGCAGCCGGCGGATCGCGTCGGCGTTGCTGGACGAGAAGCAGCGCTCGGCCGCCTCGCCCCAAGGCAGCCAGGCCTGGGCCAGGTGCTCGCGCGGCTGCAGCGTGACGGTCTGCACCGCGGGCACGGTGAGGCCGAACACGTGCTCGGTGTTGTGCGTGACGCCGGGTGCATAACGGTGGCGCCAGGTGGCATAGATCTCGTAGACGTTGTCGTAGCCCCAGTCGCGCAGCGTGCCGGCAACGATGCCGGTCTCCTCGCCCACCTCGCGCCAGGCGGCGTGGGCGAGCGGCTCGTCGTCGCGGTCGAGCGCGCCGGTCACGCTCTGCCAGTAGCCGGGCCGGTCGGCGCGCTCGATCAGCAGCACCTCCAGCGCCGGGGTGTGGATCACCACCAGCACCGAGCGCGGGATCTTGTACGGCCGGCGCACGCTGCTCACGATTTGCGGCGCGCGCGCACGGCCTGCGCCAAGCCGCGCAGCAGCGGCTCGGTGTCGTGCCAGGCGATGCAGGCGTCGGTGATCGAGACGCCGCTTTGCAGCGGCTGGCCGGGCTTGAGGTCCTGCCGGCCTTCGTGCAGGTGGCTTTCGACCATCACGCCGGTGATGCGGCGCTCGCCGGCCTCGATCTGCGCCGCGATGTCGGCCGCGACGTCGATCTGCCGCCGGTGCTGCTTGGCCGAGTTGGCGTGCGAGCAGTCGATCATCACCTGCTCGCGCAGGCCCGCCTTGCGCAGCACGGCGCCGGCGGCCGCGACGTGCTCGGCGCCGTAGTTGGGGGCCTTGCCGCCGCGCAGGATCACGTGGCCGTCGGGGTTGCCGCGCGTCTCGAAGATCGCCGCGGTGCCCATCTTGGTCATGCCGATGAAGCTGTGCGCGGCGCGCGCGGCCAGCACCGCGTCGGCGGCGATCTGCACGCTGCCGTCGGTGCCGTTCTTGAAGCCGACCGGGCAGCTCAGGCCGCTGGCCAGCTGGCGGTGGCTCTGGCTCTCGGTGGTGCGCGCGCCGATCGCGCCCCAGGCGACGAGGTCGCTGATGTACTGCGGCGACAGCAGGTCCAGGAACTCGGTGCCCGCAGGCAGGCCGAGCGCGTTGATCTCCAGCAGCAGTTGCCGCGCCAGGCGCAGGCCTTCGTTGATGCGGAAGCTGCCGTCGAGCCGCGGGTCGTTGATGTAGCCCTTCCAGCCGACGGTGGTGCGCGGCTTCTCGAAGTAGACGCGCATCACGACCAGCAGCTCGTCGCGCAGCTCGTCGGCCAGCGGCTTCAGGCGCCGGGCGTAGGCGATCGCAGCGTCGTGGTCGTGGATCGAGCAGGGGCCGACGACGGCGATCAGCCGGTCGTCCTGCCCCTGCAGCACGGCGCCGATGGCCTGCCGGCTGCGCTCGACCAGCGCCTCGACCTCGGGCGTGACCGGCAGCTCTTCCAGCAGCAGCGCCGGCGAGACCAGCGCGCGCACGGCGGCGATGCGCACGTCGTCGATGCGCGTGGTGTCCAGCGTGGCCTGCTGCAGCGGTTCATCGGCGGTGGATTGCATGGAACGTTGGGGCGATGAGGGTTCAGACGCCGCTGATCACGGCGTCCAGTGCGTCGATCAGGCGATGCGATTCTTCACGCAGGTTGAGCACCGGCTGGCGCAGCGCGCGGGCGGGGACGATGCCGGCTTCGTGCGCCTTCAGCACCAGGCGCTCGCCGCGGACCTGGAACGCCGGGGCCATGCGGGGCGGCAGCACGGCCGCGGCCACATCGGACCGCGACAGCGGTGCCACCAGCCGCGTGGGCAGCTGGTCCAGCAGGTCGCTTTGCAGCACCACCAGGTAGGGAATGCTGTCGCGCGACGACACCGCCGGATTGGGAAAGACGTCCCACTGCGCCATGGCGAACCGCCGGCCTACCAGGTGCGGAACTCTTCGTTCCAGATGCCGTGGCGCTCGAAATGTGCGCGCTGCTCGTCCACCCAGTCCTTGTACTTCTCGTAGAAGGCCTGGGCCTCGGGCCCGTAGCGCGGCGGCGTCGGCTCCTCGGCGGCCAAGCCACGCTGCGCGGCCAGCAGCCGGTCGTACTGTTCGGCCGACAGCAGCACGCTGTGGCGGCGGCCCGACTTCTCGATCACGACCGGCGCGCGCTGCGCCTGCTCCAGCAGCTGGCCGAAACGGTTCTTGGCCTCGGTGGCGGTCACGCTCATCGCCGGCTCCCACGAAAAAAAGGGTTGGCCATTTTAGCCAATCCCGCAGCCTGTCATCGGCAGCGACTATCCTTCGCCGCGCACGTTCTCGCGCGAACCCGACAAAGGATGCCCGCCATGAGCCCATCGCTGACCGACCAGCTCTTCGACCAACTCCAGGGCGCGCCGCTGCGCCAGATCTCGCAGCAGCTCGGCATCGGGCCGGCGCAGGCTGCCGGCGCCGTCAGCGCCGCACTGCCGATGCTGCTGGGCGCGCTCGGGCGCAACGCCAGCAGCCCGCAAGGCGCGGCCGACCTGTTCGGCGCGCTGCAGCGCGACCACACCGGCGCCGGTGACCTCGGCGGCCTGCTCGGCGCCGTGCTCGGCGGCGGCGAGTCGCGCCAGACCGACGGCGGCGGCATCCTGGGCCACATCCTGGGTGGCAGCCAGGAGCGCGCCGAAGTCGGCCTCGGGCAGGCGACCGGCCTGTCGGGCGGCCAGTCGGGCCAGCTGCTCAAGATCCTGGCGCCGATCGTCCTGGGCTTCCTCGCCACCCAGCTCTTCAAGGGCCAGGGCGCCGGCGCCGCGTCGGCCGCGGACCCGAGCGCCGACGTGCTGGGCTCGCTGCTCGGCCGCGAACAGGCGCACGTGCAGCAGCAGGGCGGCTTGGGCGGCGGCCTGCTGGGCGCCGTGCTCGATCAGGACGGCGACGGCCAGCTCGGCCTGGGCGACCTGCTGAAGGTCGCGGGCGGGCTGCTCGGCGGCCGGCGCTGAGGCGCTGATCGTCCGCGGGGTCGAGGCCCGGCGCAGCCGTCACACCGGCTGCGGGTTGCGCAGCCGGATGTGCAGCTCGCGCAGCTGCGCCTCGTCGACGTGGCTGGGCGCCCCGGTCAGCAGGCATTGCGCGCGCTGCGTCTTCGGGAACGCGATCACGTCGCGGATGCTCTCGGCCTTGGTCATCAGCGTGACCAGCCGGTCCAGCCCGAAGGCCAGCCCGCCGTGCGGCGGCGCGCCGTACTGCAGCGCGTCGAGCAGGAAGCCGAACTTCACCTTGGCATCCTCGGCCGTGATGTTCAGCGCCTTGAAGACCTTGCTCTGCACCTCCGCGCGGTGGATGCGCACCGAGCCTCCGCCCAGCTCCCAGCCGTTGAGCACCATGTCGTAGGCCTTGGCGACGCAAGCCCCCGGGTCGGTGTCCATCAGGTCCTCGTGCCCGTCCTTGGGCGCCGTGAACGGGTGGTGCACCGCGTTCCAGCGCTTGCCGTCCTCGTCGTACTCGAACATCGGGAAGTCCACCACCCACAGCGGCGCCCAGACGTCGTCGAACAGCCCGTGCGAGCGGCCGAACTCGCTGTGGCCGATCTTCACGCGCAGCGCGCCGATCGCGTCGTTGACGACCTTGGCCTTGTCGGCGCCGAAGAAGATCAGGTCGCCGTTGCGGGCGCCGGTACGCGCCAGGATCTCGCCGATCGCCGCGTCGTGCAGGTTCTTGACGATCGGCGACTGCAGCCCGTCGCGGCCCTTGCCCGCGTCGTTCACCTTGATCCACGCCAGGCCCTTGGCGCCGTAGATCTTGACGAACTCGGTGTAGGCGTCGATCTCGCTGCGCGTCATCTCGCCGCCGCCGGGCACGCGCAGCGCGGCCACGCGACCGCCGAGCGTCGTCGCCGGACCTGAGAACACCTTGAAGTCGACGTCCTTCATCACGTCGGTCAGCTCGGTGAACTTGAGCTTGACGCGCAGGTCCGGCTTGTCAGAGCCGTAGGTGTGCATCGCCTCGGCGTAGGTCATCTGCGCGTACACCGGCAGCTCGACGCCCAGCGCCTTGCGGAACACGGTGCGGATCATGCCCTCGGTGATCGCGCGGATCTCCTCCTCGTTCAGGAACGAGGTCTCGATGTCGATCTGCGTGAACTCGGGCTGGCGGTCGGCGCGCAGGTCCTCGTCGCGGAAGCACTTGGTGATCTGGTAGTAGCGGTCGAAGCCGGCCACCATCAGCAGCTGCTTGAAGAGCTGGGGCGACTGCGGCAGCGCGAAGAACATGCCGTCGTGCACGCGGCTGGGCACGAGGTAGTCGCGCGCGCCCTCGGGCGTGCTCTTGGTCAACATCGGCGTCTCGACGTCGATGAAGCCTTGCTCGTCCAGGTACTTGCGCACCTCGATCGCGACGCGGTAGCGCAGCATCAGGTTCTTCTGCATCTGCGGGCGGCGCAGGTCCAGCACGCGGTGCGTCAGCCGCACGGTCTCGCTGAGGTTGTCGTCGTCCAGCTGGAACGGCGGCGTGATGCTGGGGTTCAGCACCTCCAGCTCGTGGCACAGCACCTCCACCTTGCCGCTGGTGAGGCCGGCGTTCTCGGTGCCGGTCGGGCGCGCGCGCACCTTGCCGACGATCTTCAGGCAGAACTCGTTGCGCACGCCCTCGGCAGTGCCGAACATCTCGGGCCGGTCGGGGTCGCAGACGATCTGCACCAGGCCTTCGCGGTCGCGCAGGTCGATGAAGATCACGCCGCCGTGGTCGCGGCGGCGGTGGGCCCAGCCCATCAGGGTCACGGTCTGGCCCATCAGCGCTTCGCTGACCAGGCCGCAATACGTCGTTCTCATGCTTGTCGCTCCAGGGATTCGGGTCATCGGCCGCCAGGCGCGGCCGGCTGAAAAGGGTTTGGCTTTGCTTGCGGGCGCTGTCTCGCCCTTGAGGACTGGCCGGTCGCCGCGCGGGCCAGCCCGGTCAATTTCGGGCCGCGAGGGCCGCTGGCGCGGGGCTGGGCGGGGGCGGCACCACCACGCCCATCGAGATCACGTACTTCAGCGCCTCGTCGACACTCATGCGCAGTTCGACCACCTCGGCGCGCGGCATGATCAGGAAGAAGCCCGAGGTCGGATTGGGCGTGGTCGGCACGTAGACGCTCAACATGTCCGCCGGCAGCTTGCCGGCCACCTCGCCGCCCGGCGCGCCGGTGACGAAAGCGATGGTCCACGAGCCCTGGCGCGGGTACTGCACCAGCACCGCCTCGCGGAAGGCGTTGCCGTTGCTGGAGAACAGCGTGTCGGAGACCTGCTTGACCGAGCTGTAGATCGACTTGACGATCGGGATGCGGTGCAGCACGCGGTCCCACTGCCGCACCCACCACTGGCCGAAGACGTTGGTGACGAAGATGCCGGTCAGGATCAGGCCCAGCGCCAGCGCCACCACGCCCAGCCCGGGCACGTGGCGCAACTGCTCGATCGCCGCATGCGTGAACGCCGGCAGCACCGCCTGCGTGGCCGCGAGCAGGGTCTGGAACACGCCGTCCAGCGCCGACAGCAGCCAGCTCAGCACCCAGACCGTGATGGCCAGGGGCAGCCAGACGAGCAGGCCGGCGATCAGATACTTCTTCACGGCGTCGGTCGCATCGGGAAAGTTCGCTGGGCCGGCGCTCAGGCGCCGCTGCTGCCGCCGCCGCTGGACGTGGCCGGCGCGGGCGCGGGGGCAGCCGAGGCCGCCGGCGCCGGCGCGGCCGCCGCCTTGCCGTCACCGGCCGGTGCGGCGGGCGACGGTGCGGCCGCCGCGTCGCCCGGCTTGCCACCCTCGGCCTTGCCGTCCTTCGGCTCGTCCTTCTTCCCGGCACCGTTGCCGCCGCGGAAGTCGGTCACGTACCAGCCCGAGCCCTTGAGCTGGAAGCCGGCGGCGGTCACCTGTTTGGAAAAGGCCTCAGCCCCGCAGGCCGGACAGGTGGTCAGCACGGGGTCGGACAGCTTCTGCAGCACGTCTTTCGCGTGCCCGCAGGCGCTGCAGCGATAGGCGTAGATCGGCATGGCTAAGCCCTTGACGCAAAACCCGAAAGTATACGGCCAGGGCCCGGGCACCCGGCCTGGGTTGCCGTTCAGTGTCCGTGCCGTTGATGATGCAGCGCGGCGTCGGGCGGCGTGCCCACCAGGTGGCGGTGCGAGTCGTGGCGGTTCTTCAGCCACTGCGGCAGCAGCGAGCCGGCCACCATGCCCACGCCGGCGGCCAGCAGGCCGGCCAGCTGGCCGGGGAAGGCCTCGCCCAGGCTGCTGACTTCGGGCATGAACAGCACCCACACGGCGATGCCGGCGGCCACCGAGAAGATCGCGCCCTGCGTGCTGGCGCGCTTCCAGTACAGGCCCGCCAGCAGCGGCACGAAGGCGCCGACCAGCGTCACCTGGTAGGCCGCAGACACCAGGTCGTAGATCGGCGTGCCGCGCATCGCGATCGCGTAGGCCAGCACCAGCCCGGCGAAGACCACGATACTCCAGCGCATGGCCAGGAGCTGCTGGCGGTCGCTCATGTGCGGGCGCAGGTTCTTGACGATGTTCTCGACGAAGCTGGTCGACGGCGCCAGCAGCGTGGCCGACGAGGTGCTCTTGATCGCCGACAGCAGCGCGCCGAAGAACAGGATCTGCATCACCAGCGGCATCTTGCTCAGCACGAAGGTGGGCAGCAGCCGCTGGTAGTCGTTCTGCGCCAGGTCCAGCGCCTGCTGGCCCATCACCACCACCGCGCTGGCGACGATGAACATCGGCACGAAGGCGAACAGGATGTAGCTGATGCCGCCGATCACCGCGCCGTTGCGCGCCGTCTCGGCGCTGCGCGCCGACATCACGCGCTGGAACACGTCCTGCTGCGGGATGCTGCCGAGCATCATCGTCATGCCCGCGGCGATGAAGAAGGCCATCTCCTTGAAGCCGGGCTCGGGCAGGAACTTGAACAGGTCCTTCGACGCCGCCATCGCCATCACCTGGCTGCCGCCGCCGGCCAGCTCGGCGGAGAACACCGCGATGATCGAGAGCCCGATCACCAGCACGATCATCTGGATGAAATCGGTCCAGGCCACGGCCAGGAAGCCGCCGATCACCACGTAGACCAGCACCGCCAGCGTGCCGACGATCATGCCGGTGGTCTCGCTCATCGCGCCGCCGGTCAGCACGTTGAAGACCAGGCCCAGCGCGGTGATCTGCGCCGCCACCCAGCCCAGGTAGCTGAGGATGATGGCCAGCGAGCAGAACACCTCGATGCCCTTGCCGTAGCGCTGGCGGTAGAAGTCGCCGATGGTCAGCAGGTTCTGCTTGTACAGCCGCATCGCGAAGAACAGGCCCACCAGGATCAGGCAGGTGCCGGCGCCGAACGGGTCCTCGACCACCGCGCCCAGGCCGCTCTGCACGAACTTGGCCGGGATGCCCATCACCGTCTCGGCGCCGAACCAGGTGGCGAAGGTGGTGGTCACCACCATGATCAGCGGCAGGCGGCGGCCGGCGATCGCGAAGTCGCTGGTGTTCTTGATGCGCGTGCCGGCCCAGACGCCGATGGCCAGGGTGCCCACGAGGTAGAGGACGACGAAGACGATCAGCGTGGTGTTCATGCGCGGCGGTCCGGGCGTTGGCGGTGAACGGATGGGGATGCAGGCGGCGGCGGATTATCGGCAAGGCCTAGGCGGGATGCCACCAGCGCAGCAACATCAGGCCGCCCAGGCCGCCGGCGAGGAAGCCAAGCACGATCCAGACCAGCGCCTGCAGCAGCCGGTTGGTGCGCCGCTGCTCGCGCAGCAGCGCCCGCAGCGCGGCCGCGTCGACGCCGCCCGCGGCCGGCGCCTGCAGCCGCTGGTACACGAGGCGCGGCAGTTCGGGCAGGATCTGCGCGTAGTGCGGCGCCTCCTTCTCCAGCCGCTGCAGCAGGCCGCGCCAGCCCACCTGCTCGTTCATCCAACGTTCGAGGAAAGGCTTGGCGGTGGTCCAGAGGTCGAGCTCGGGGTCCAGCTCGCGGCCCAGGCCCTCGATGTTGAGCAGCGTCTTCTGCAGCAGCACGAGCTGGGGCTGGATCTCCACGTTGAAGCGGCGCGAGGTCTGGAACAGCCGCATCAGCACCTGGCCCAGCGAGATGTCCTTCAGCGGACGGTCGAAGTGCGGCTCGCAGACGGCGCGGATCGCGCCCTCCAGCGCGTCGACGCGCGTGTTGCGCGGCACCCAGCCGCTTTCCACGTGCAGTTCGGCCACGCGCTTGTAGTCGCGGCGGAAGAAGGCGATGAAGTTCTGCGCCAGGTAGTCCTTGTCGACCTCGGTCAGCGTGCCGATGATCCCGAAGTCCAGCGCGATGTAGCGGCCGAAGGTCGCCGGGTCCAGGCTGACCTGGATGTTGCCCGGGTGCATGTCGGCGTGGAAGAAGCCGTCGCGGAAGACCTGGGTGAAGAAGATCGTGACGCCGTCGCGCGCCAGCTTGCGGATGTCGACGCCGGCCTCGCGCAGGCGCTGCACCTGGCTGATCGGCACGCCCTTCATGCGCTCCATCACCAGCACCGTGGGCATGCACAGGTCCCACATCATCTCGGGCACCAGCACCAGGTTCAGGCCGGCCATGTTGCGGCGCAGCTGCGCCGCGTTGGCCGCCTCGCGCACCAGGTCCAGCTCGTCGTGCAGGTAGGCGTCGAACTCGGCCACCACCTCGCGCGGGCGCAGGCGCTTGCCGTCGGGCGAGAGCCGCTCCACCCAGCGCGCCAGCTCGTGCAGCAGGCTGAGGTCGTCGTCGATGGCCTTGAGCATGCCCGGCCGCAGCACCTTGACCGCCACCTCGCGGCCGCCGTGCAGCGTGGCGAAGTGCACCTGGGCGATCGAGGCGCTGGCCACCGGCTCGGCGTCGAAGCTCTCGAACACCGCCTCGATCGGCCGGCCGTAGGCCTTCTCGACCAGGCCGCGCGCCACCGCCGCCGGGAACGGCGGCACGCGGTCCTGCAGCTTGGCCAATTCGTCGGCCAGGTCGCGCGGCATCAGGTCGCGCCGCGTCGACAGCACCTGGCCGAACTTGACGAAGATCGGCCCCAGCCGCTCCAGCGCGCGGCGCAGCCGCACGCCGCGCGGCTCGTCCAGCCGGCGGCCCAGCGTCACCAGACGCACCGTCGCGCGCACCCAGCGCTGCCGGAAGGCCGACAGCGCCACCTCGTCGAGCCCGAAGCGCAGGACCGTGAAGACGATGAAGGTCAGGCGCAGCAGGCGGCGCATCGCTTTGGGCTCGAGCGCCGCGCTTAAGGGCTGGGCCGGCCGGGCCCGGCGGCAGCCAGGCCGCGCAGGCTCGTCAGGCCTTGCACCGCGGCCCGCAGGCCTTGCGCCAGCAGGCTGCCGGCGCGCACCAGGCCGGCGGCCACCGGCGCCGGAAACACCCGTTCGAGATCGCCGGCCAGGTCCCAGCGCAGGTTCTGCAGCAGCCAGTCGATGTCGCCGGCCAGCGCCGCGTCGCCGGCCACGTCGACCTGCGGGCGCTCGCCGGCCATCAGCCGCGCGGCCAGCAGCGCCGGATTGGCGGCGTCGACCTGCAGGCCCAGCTCGGCGGCGGCCGCGCCGTCGCCGCCCTGCCATTCCAGCAGGCCAGCGGGCGTGACGCGCCACAGCAGCCCCGGCGGCGGCGGCAGCAGCGCCGGCCACGCGCGCAACTCCAGCCGCAAGGCCTTGCCGGCATGCGGCAGCAGCCGCTGCTGCGCCACCGGCTCGGCCGCCAGCACGTGGTTGAGCAGCAGCGTCACGCGCTCCATGACCGGCGGGGCCAGCAAGGGTTGCAGGGTATGCAGCATCGCACGATTGTAGGCAGCGGCTGCGGGACGCCAGCGGCGGCGCGGCGGCGTCGCAGACAATGCTGCGCTGCAGCGACCCATCGAAAAAGGATCCAGGGATGACCACCGTCCTGCTCACCGGCGCCGCCGGCTACATCGCATCGCACACCTGGCTGGCGCTGCAGGCGGCCGGCTACGACGTCGTCGGCGTCGACGACTTCAGCAACAGCTCGCCGCGCGTGCTGGAGCGGCTGCGGCAACTGGGCCCGCGCGAGATCGTCTTCGAGCGCGCCAGCGTCTGCGACGCCACGGCGATGGCCGCGATCTTCGCGCGCCACCGCATCGATGCGGTGGTGCACTTCGCGGCGCTCAAGGCGGTGGGCGAGTCGACGCAAAAGCCGCTCGAGTACTACGCCAACAACATCGGCGGGCTGCTCACCACCTGCCAGGCGATGCGGGCCGCCGGCGTGCGGCGCTTCGTCTTCAGCTCCAGCGCCACCGTCTACGGCGACCCGCAGGCGCTGCCGATCACCGAGGCCGCGCCGCTCTCGGCCACCAACCCCTACGGCCAGACCAAGCTGATCGGCGAGACCATCCTGCGCGACCTGGGCGCGGCCGACCCCGCGTGGCAGACCGCCTGCCTGCGCTACTTCAACCCCGTGGGCGCGCACGCGAGCGGCCAGATCGGCGAAGACCCGCGCGGCACGCCCAACAACCTGATGCCCTACGTCGCCCAGGTGGCCGTGGGCCGGCGTGCCGAGCTCTCGGTCTACGGCAACGACTACCCCACGCCCGACGGCACCGGCGTGCGCGACTACATCCACGTCTGCGATCTCGCCGAAGGCCACGTGGCCGCGCTGCGCCGCCTGTTCGACGCCGGCGGCTCGCTGACCGTCAACCTGGGCACGGGCCGCGGCTACAGCGTGCTGGACGTCGTGCAGGCGTATGAAAAGGCCAGCGGACGGCCGGTCCCCTATCGCATCGTCGCGCGCCGCCCCGGCGACGTGGCCGCCTGCTACGCCGACCCGGCGCTGGCCGCGCAGTTGCTGGGCTGGCGCGCGCAGCACGGCCTGGACCGCATGTGCGCCGACAGCTGGCGCTGGCAACAACTCAACCCGCAAGGATTCGACGCATGACCGACAAGACCTCCGTGCTGCCGGTGATCATGGCCGGCGGCTCCGGCACCCGGCTGTGGCCGCTGTCGCGAGCCGGCTACCCCAAGCAGTTCCTGGTGTTGTCGGGCAGCACCAGCCTGTTCCAGCAGGCGGTGGCGCGGCTGCAGGATCTGGCCGACGACGCGCTGCAGGTGCAGCCACCGCTGGTCGTCGGCAACGAGGAGCATCGCTTCCTGGTGCTGGATCAGTTGCGCGCGATCGGCGCCGAGCCCGGCGCCGTGGTGCTGGAGCCGCTGGGCCGCAACACCGCGCCGGCGCTGACGCTGGCCGCGCTGCAGGCCGCCGCCGACGGCGCCGACCCGGTGCTGGTGGTGACCGCCGCCGACCAGACCGTGACCCGGCCCGAAGCTTTCACCGCCGCGGTGCGGCGCGCGGTGCAGGCCGCGGCCGGCGGCGGCGTGGTGATCCTGGGCATCCAGCCCGACCGGCCCGAGACCGGCTACGGCTACATCCGCGCCCAGGGCGCCGGCGACGCGGCCGCGGCAATGGTCGAACGCTTCGTCGAGAAGCCCGACCTCGCCACCGCCGAGCGCTACCTCGCCGAAGGCGGCTACTACTGGAACGCCGGCATGTTCGTGCTGCGCGCCTCGGCGTGGCTGGACGCGCTGCGGCGCTTCCGCCCCGACATCCTGCAGGCCTGCGAAGCCGCCTGGGCGCCGCGCAGCACGGACCAGCGCTTCGTGCGGCCGGGCAAGGCCGAGTTCGCCGCCGTGCCCGCCGAATCGGTCGACTACGCGGTGATGGAGCGCTGCCCCGGCAGCGGCATCGACATCCGCATGGTGCCGCTGGACGCCGGCTGGAGCGACCTCGGCGCCTGGGAGGCCGTCTGGCAGGTGGCCGACAAGGACGCCGCGGGCAACGCCAGCGTGGGCGACGTGATCGTCAACGACAGCCGCAACACCCTGGTGCACGCCACCAGCCGCCTGGTGGGCGCGGTGGGCCTGGACAACGTGGTCATCGTCGAGACCGCCGACGCCGTGCTGGTGGCCGACCGCGAGCGCAGCCAGGAGGTCAAGGCCATCGTCAGCCAGCTCGGCCGCGAGCAGCGCGGCGAGCACGCGCTGCACCGCAAGGTACACCGGCCCTGGGGCTGGTACGACAGCATCGACCAGGGGCCTCGCCACCAGGTCAAGCGCATCATGGTCAAGCCCGGCGCGTCGCTCAGTCTGCAGATGCACCACCACCGCGCCGAGCACTGGATCGTGGTCAGCGGCACCGCCGAGGTGACCAACGGCGACAAGGTCATCCTGCTCTCCGAGAACCAGAGCACCTACATCCCGCTGGGCCAGACCCACCGCCTGGCCAACCCGGGCAAGGTGCCGCTGGAGATCATCGAAGTACAGTCCGGCAGTTACCTGGGCGAGGACGACATCGTCCGCTTCGAAGACACCTATGGGCGCAGTTAGAACCGCATCATGACCCTGCTCGTCACCGGCGGCGCCGGCTTCATCGGCAGCAACTTCGTGCTGGACTGGCTGGCGCAGAGCGACGAGCCGGTGGTCAACCTCGACGCCCTCACCTACGCGGGCAACCGGCAGAACCTGGCCGCGCTGGACAGCGATGCGCGGCACGTCTTCGTGCACGGCGACATCACCGACCGCACGCTGGTCGATCGCCTGCTGGCCGAGCACCGGCCGCGCGCGCTGCTGCACTTCGCGGCCGAGAGCCACGTCGACCGCAGCATCCTGGGGCCCGGCGCCTTCATCAAGACCAACGTCGAAGGCACGTTCACGCTGCTGGAAGCGGCGCGCGCCTACTGGTCGACGCTGGACGGCGACGCAAAGACGGCTTTCCGCTTCCAGCACGTCAGCACCGACGAGGTCTACGGCAGCCTGGCGCCCGACGCGCCGGCCTTCGGCGAGACCCACCCCTACGAGCCCAACAGCCCCTACTCGGCCAGCAAGGCCGCCAGCGACCACCTGGTGCGCGCCTGGTTCCACACCTACGGGCTGCCGGTGCTGACCACCAACTGCAGCAACAACTACGGGCCGTACCACTTCCCGGAGAAGCTGATCCCGCTGATGATCGTCAACGCGCTGGCGGGCAAGCCGCTGCCGGTCTACGGCGACGGCCTGCAGGTGCGCGACTGGCTCTACGTCGGCGACCACTGCAGCGCCATCCGCGCGGTGCTGGCGCGCGGCCAGCCGGGCGAGGTCTACAACGTCGGCGGCTGGAACGAGAAGCCCAACCGCGAGATCGTGCAGACCATCTGCACACTGCTGGACGAACTGCGGCCCGACCCCGCGGGCCCGTACGCGCGGCTGATCACCCACGTGAAGGACCGCCCCGGCCACGACCGGCGCTACGCGATCGACGCCCGCAAGATCGAGCGCGAGCTGGGCTGGCGGCCGGCCGAGACCTTCGAGACCGGCATCCGCAAGACCGTGCGCTGGTACCTGGACCATGCCGAGTGGGTGGCCGGCGTGCAAAGCGGCAGCTACCGCGACTGGGTCAGCCGCAACTATCAAGCGCGATGAAGCTGCTGCTGCTGGGCAAGAACGGCCAGGTCGGATGGGAGCTGCAGCGCGCGCTGGCGCCGCTGGGCGACGTGGTGGCTTGCAACCGCGCCGAAGCCGACTTGGCGCAGCCCGAATCGCTAACCTCGTTGTTGCGTGACCTGCGGCCCGACGCGATCGTCAACGCCGCCGCCTACACGGCTGTCGACGAGGCCGAACGCGAGATCGCGCTGGCGCACGTGGTCAACGCCGAAGCGGCCGCCGTGCTGGCGCGCGAAGCCGCGGCGCTGGGCGCCTGGCTGGTCCACTACAGCAGCGACTACGTGTTCGACGGCAGCGGCCGCCAGCCGCGCAGCGAAGACGCGCCCACCGGCCCCTTGAACGCCTACGGCCGCAGCAAGCTCGAAGGCGAAGAGCGCATCCGCGCCAGCGGCTGCCGCCACCTGATTCTGCGCACGAGCTGGGTCTACGCCGCGCGCGGCGGCAACTTCGCGCGCACGATGCTGCGCCTGGCCGCCGAGCGCGACGAACTGCGCGTCATCGACGACCAGGTCGGCGCGCCCACCGGCGCCGAGTTGCTGGCCGACGTCACGGCCCACGCGCTGCGCGCGCTGCAGCAAGACCCGTCGCTCGCCGGCACCTACCACTGCGCGGCCGCCGGCGAGACGAGCTGGCACGGCTATGCGCGCCACGTCATCGAATGGGCGCGCGCCCACGGCCAGGCGCTGAAGGTAGCGCCCGATGCGGTGCGCCCGATCGCCACCAGCGCCTACCCGACGCCGGCCGCACGGCCGCTGAACTCGCGCTTGGCCACGCACAAGCTGCAATCGGCCTTCGGGCTGCGGCTGCCGCCGTGGCAGGCCGGCGTCGAGCGCATGCTGGACGAGATCCTGGGCACCTGAAGCACATGAACCGCAAAGGCATCATCCTCGCCGGAGGCTCCGGCACCCGGCTGCACCCGGCCACGCTGGCGATGAGCAAGCAGCTCCTGCCGGTGTACGACAAGCCGATGGTCTACTACCCCCTGTCCACGCTGATGCTGGCCGGCATGCGCGAGGTGCTGCTGATCAGCACGCCGCAGGACACGCCGCGCTTCCAGGCCCTGCTGGGCGACGGCGAGCGCTGGGGCATGTCCATCAGCTACTGCGTGCAGCCCAGCCCCGACGGGCTGGCGCAGGCCTTCATCCTGGGCCGTGACTTCATCGGCGGCGCGCCCAGCGCGCTGGTGCTGGGCGACAACATCTTCTACGGCCACGATTTCCAGGCCCTGCTCAAGCGTGCCCATGGGCGCGAGCGCGGCGCTTCGGTGTTCGCCTACCATGTGCATGACCCTGAGCGTTATGGCGTGGTCGAGTTCGACGCCCGGCGCCGCGCGATCAGCATCGAGGAGAAGCCCAAGGCGCCCAAGAGCCACTACGCGGTCACGGGCTTGTACTTCTACGACCACCAGGTCTGCGACATCGCCGCCGACATCAGGCCCAGCGCGCGCGGCGAGCTGGAGATCACCGAGGTCAACGCCCGCTACCTGAAGCAGGGGCAGCTGGAGGTGGAGATCATGGGCCGCGGCTACGCCTGGCTGGACACCGGCACGCACGACAGCCTGCTGGACGCCAGCCAGTTCATCGCCACGCTGGAGAAGCGCCAGGGCCTGAAGGTCGCGTGCCCGGAAGAGATCGCCTACCGCGCCGGCTGGATCGGCGCGGCGCAGGTGGAGGCGCTGGCCGCGCCGATGCTCAAGAACGGCTACGGCCGGTACCTGATGCAGGTGCTGACCGAGAAAGTGATGTGATGAAGTTCCTGCCCACCACGCTGCCGGGCGTCGTGATCGTCGAGCCCGCGGTGTTCGGCGACGAGCGCGGCTGGTTCATGGAAAGCTGGAACGGTCCGCGCTTCGAGGCCGGCCTGCGCGAGCTGGGCCTGCCGGCGGCGGGCGAATTCGTGCAGGACAACCATTCGTGCAGCCGCGCCGGCGTGCTGCGCGGCCTGCACTACCAGTTGCCGCCGCACCCGCAGGGCAAGCTGGTGCGCGTGGTGCGCGGCGCGGCCTTCGACGTGGCGGTGGACATCCGCCGCACGTCGCCTCACTTCGGGCGTTGGGTGGGCATCGAGCTGACGGCCGGCAACCGGCGCCAGCTCTGGATCCCGCCCGGCTTCGCGCACGGCTTCCTGGCGCTGGAGGACGACACCCATTTCCTCTACAAGACCAGCGGCCCCTATGCGCGCGACTGCGAGCGCGCCATCGCTTGGGACGACCCCGCGATCGGCATCGCCTGGCCGCTGCAGCGCATCGGCGGCGCGCCGGTGGTGGCCGCCAAGGACGCGGCCGCGCCGCGGCTGGCCGGAGCCGAAGTGTTCGAGAGCTGACGGCGCGCTCTTAAGGTGATCCGGCTTTGCCGGGCACCTTAACCCCCCGCGGGGGGGGGGGGGGGAGGGGCGGGCTGGGCGCAGCCCAGCCCTGGGGGCGCTCAGTCGGCCTTCTCGGCGCCGTTGACGTATTCGATCTCGCGCGAGCTGCCGTTGGCGAAGTGGTACTGCCCCTTGCCGTGGCGCAGGCCGTTGACGAAGCTGCCCACGAAGCGGTCGCCGTTGGCGAAGTAGTGCGTGCCCTGGCCGTTCTGGGCGCCGTTGCCGAACGCGCCTTCGTAGCGGTCCTTGTTGGCGAAGTAGTGCACGCCCTGGCCTTGCTTGACGTTGCTGCGGAACTCGCCCTCGTAGCGGTCGCCGCTGGCCAGGTAGAGGCGGCCGCGGCCGCTGAAAACGCCGGCCTCGAAGCTGCCTTCGTAGCGGTCGCCGTTGGCGAAGCGGTAGACGCCCTGCCCCTGCTTGACGCCCTGCACGTAGTCGCCCTCGTAGACGTCGCCGTTGGCGTGCGTGGTCACACCCTTGCCGTGGGGCTTGTCGTTGTCGAAGGCGCCGACGTAGCGGTCCTTGTTGGCGAACACCTGCTCGCCCTGGCCCTGCTTGTGGCCGCGCTGGAAGCCGCCGCTGTAGCGCTCGCCGCTGGCAAAGCTCAGCACGCCCTGGCCGTGGTACAGGTTGTCGAGGAAGTCGCCTTCATAGCGGTCGCGGTTGGCGAAGGTCATCACGCCCTTGCCCTGCTTGACCGTGCCGCGCACCTGGCCCTCGTAGCGGTCGCCGTTGGCGAAGACCATCAGGCCCTGGCCCATGAACTGGTTGTCGGCGAACTCGCCCTCGTAGCGGTCGCCGTTGGCGAAGCGGTAGACGCCGCGGCCCGAGCGCTGGTTGCCGACCACCTCGCCCTCGTAGTGGTCGCCGTTGGGCAGCGCGTAGCTGGCGGTGGCACGCGCGCCGCCGGCCGGCGGTGCGGCGGCGGGCGGCGCGGCGGGGCCCGGCAACGGCGCCGAGGCGGCTGCCGGGGCCGGCGGCAAGGCCAAGGCAGCGGGCGCCGGCGGCTGCGGCGCCGGCACGGCTGCGGCGCCGGCCGGCGTGCTGACCGCTGCCGGCTCGCTGCCCGCGCCGCGGGTGTTCTGCGCCGTCTGCACCGGCTTGTTCAGGCGGCTGATCTGCGCCCGCGCCAGCCCGCGGTAGCGGCCGCCGGGGTAGGTCGCCAGGTAGGCCTCATAACCTTCGACGTTGTCGGCCAGCTTGGCGTCGTCCCAGAAGCGGTCTTCGCGCGCGTTCTCGTCCTGCGGCGGCGGGCTGGCGGCCGGCGCCGGCGCGGCCGCCGCGCTGGCGTTGCGCGCGCCGGGGTAGAGAAAGAACTCGCCCACCGTGTCGTTGACGATCAGCGGCCGCTGCTCGTGCCTGACGCTGCCGGCCAGCCGCTCGACCGCGTTGCGCACCTCGATCGCCAGCGCCTCCATCGACTGCCCCGGCATGCGGATGCGCGCCAACAGTTCGCGCGTGAACACGCCGTTGGGATGCTTGTCGTTGGGGCCCAGCGCGTCCAGCGCCTTCTGGTTGCGGCCGGCCGAGAAGATGGCCATCTGGCCCTTGGCCACGTCGGGGCCCGAGAGCCCACGGGCGGCGCCGATCACGCGCCCGCGCACGCGCAGCGGGTTGTCGCGGCAGGCGTCGACGATCACCACCGAGACGCGCGCTTTCATGCGGTCGAGCTCCTCGAACAGCACGTTGACGGGGTAGGACATCTTCTCCACCTGCGACTGCGTGTCGCCCTCGATGTCCACCGGCAGCAGGTAGGCGCCGCGCTCGGTCTGCACGCCGTGGCCGGCGTAGAACACGATCAGCTCGTCGCCGGACTTGACCTTGTCGTAGAACTCCTCGAAGGCGACGACCATCTTGCGGTAGCTGAGATCGCGCCGCAGCGAGACCTCGAAGCCCGCGGCCTCCAGCTCCTTGGACATCGCCTCGGCGTCGTTGCCGGCCTTGTCCAGGCGCGTGAACTGCTGGTAGTTGTCGTTGCCGATCACCAGCGCCAGGCGGCGGGCATACGCCGGCCAGGCGGCCAGGGCAGCCAGCAGCAGCGCGATGGTCCAGCGGGCGAACGGCATGGGCGACGGCAGGAACGGCCCGGCTGCACCAGCAGCCGGCGGCGGCTATTGTCGGCCGTTTTGCAACAGAACGTCACCCGTCGCAGGGACGATCTGCGTGTTCGATCACCGCGAAAGGCCACCCTTCAGTGCGACGCGGCGCTGGCCGGCGGCCGCGCGGCGTCGGCGAAGCTGCCCAGGTATTCGATCTTGGCCGCCGCGCGCAAGGCCTTGAGGTCCTCTTCCACCAGCTTGCGCTTGCGGTCGTTCAGCAGGTATTGCTCGATCGCGGGGCGCGCCTGCTCCTCGGTGACCGGCTGGCTGCGCGAGCCGGCCAGCACGGTGACGACCATGCCGCTGGCGCCCTGGTTGATGCTGGCCTGGCCGTCCTTCATGCGCGCCAGGCCCTCCAGCACCGTCATCGGCAACTGCTCGGCCGCCCGCACCGCCTGGTTGGCGGCAAAGCGGTAGTCGTTGGCCTTCAGGAAGTCGATGAACTCGGTGATGCTCTTGGCCGCGGCCAGCCGCTCGCGCAGCGTCGCCGCCTGGTCGGGCCGGGCTTCGATCGCCAGCTCCTGGATGCTGTAGATGCGCCGCTCGCTGAACAGCGCCGGCTTGTCCTGGTAGTACTGGTGCACCTCGTCGGGCGAGGGCTTGGCCGCGCCTTCGCTGACCTTCTCGGCATAGGCGCGGGCGATGAGTTCGCGCCGCGCGGCGTCGATCTGCTGCTGCACCCGCGGCTCGGCATCGAGCTTGAGCGACTCGGCCTTCTGCACCGCCAGTTCCTGGTCGATCAGCCGCTCCAGGATCTGGCGGCTGGCCTGGTCGGTCTGCTCGGGCCGCAGGTTGCGCTGCTGCTGCAGTACGAGGTTGATCTGCTGCAGCGTCAGATCCTCCTTGTTGACGCGCGCCGCCACCTGGTTGCCGGGCAGCGGCTCCTTCTTCTTCTCGCCGCAGCCGGCGGCCAGCGCCGCAAGGGCCAGGATGGGAACGAGGGAGAGCAGGCGCCGGACCATCATGGCCGGGCAGTGTAGCGGGCGGACGTCTCTCAACCCAGCGCCTGCACCCGCGCCACCTGCCAGCCGGCGTCGGCGCCTTGCGGGCGGGCCAGCATCCACAGCTCGCGGAACGGCATCGCGCGCTCGCCCTGGCTCTCGCGGATCAGGCCGGAGAACTCGATGCTGGCCAGTTGCGCCTCGCTCAGGTCTTCCACCGCCAGCAGGCGGGCCTCGACGCGGATCACCTCGGTGTGGTTGGGGCCGGGGCCGCGCTCGGCGAGCTGGCGGCGCAAATCTTCCAGCAGCGGCGCGCTGGCCATCGCCGACAGGGCCGCCAGGTCGGCGCGGTCCCAGGCCTGCTGGATGCAGACGAAGCTGCGCCGCGCCACTTCGAGCAAGGCCGCGACGTCGCCGGGCGACGGCACCGGTGGCCTGGCACGCTGGCCGGCCAGCCGCAGCGACAGCCGCCTCAGCACTTGATCCCCACGTGCAGCGCCACCGCGCCGGCGGCCAGGTTGTGCACGTCCACGTGGCCGCAGCCGGCGGCCTTCATCATCGCCTTCAGCGCGGCCTGGTCGGGGTGCATGCGGATCGACTCGGCCAGGTAGCGATAGCTGTCGGGGTCGCTGGCCACCAGCTTGCCGATCAGCGGCATCACCTTGAACGAGTACCAGTCGTAGGGCTTGCGCAAGGGCTCGGCGATCTTCGAGAACTCCAGCACCAGCAGCTTGCCGCCCGGGCGCAGCACGCGCGCCATCTCGGCCAGCGCGCGCTCCTTGTGCGTCATGTTGCGCAGCCCGAAGGCCACGCTGACGAGGTCAAAGCAGCCGTCGGCGAACGGCAGCTGCTCGGCATCGCAGCTCAGCGTGGGCAGGGCCAGGCCTTCGTCGAGCAACCGGTCGCGGCCGACGCCCAGCATGGCCTCGTTGATGTCGGTGAGCACCACCACGCCCTGCGGGCCGACCCGGGTCGCGAAGGCACGGGCCAGGTCGCCGGTGCCGCCGGCGATGTCCAGCACGCGGTCGCCGGCCTTCACGTTGGCCACCGCCACGGTGTAGGCCTTCCAGGCCCGGTGCAGGCCGAACGACAGCAGGTCGTTCATCAGGTCGTAGCGGCGCGCCACCGAATCGAAGACGCCGCGCACGCGCGCGGCCTTGTCCTGCTCGTCGACGGTCTGGTAGCCGAAGTGGGTCTGGGCCATGGGCGCCTGCGCGAAAGGTCAGTGGTGGTGGCCGCAGGCGCCGCCGCCGGCCTCGGGCATGGGGTCGTCGCGGCCGGCGCCGGCGGCTTTCAGGCGCTGCTCGTAGCGCGCCCAGAAATCGGCCTGGTGCGCGCCCAGCTCGTAGAGATAGGCCCAGGTGAAGATGCCGCTGTCGTGCCCGTCGGAGAAGCGCGGCTGCACCGCGTAGTGGCCGACCGGCGCGATGTCGGTGATCAGCACCTCGCGCTTGCCGGTCTGCAAGGTCTCCTGCCCGGGGCCGTGGCCCTGCACCTCGGCCGACGGGGAGAACACGCGCATCAGCTCGAACGGGATGCGGAAACAGGCGCCGTCGTCGAAGCCGACTTCCAGCACACGGCTGGCCTGGTGGACGGTCAGGGACGTGGGCTGAGCGGCAGCGGGGCGCATGAATCGAAGACGCGGACTTGAAACAGGAAGTCTATCGCCCAAGCCGCCGCGACCTCGATGACGACGGCGTCTCGACCGTGTCGTCACAAAGGTTGATCAACTGAAAGGCCTTGCATCAGCGGCCGGCGTGGACCGCAGATCGCCGAGAATCGTCCGGCAGCCCCTCGCTGCGATCGGCCCCGTCGCCACGCGCCCCGATGACTGCACCGGCCCGCACCGCCTCGTCCTCCGCCTGGCCCCTCGCGCTGGCCCTGGCGCTGGCCGCTGCCGCCGCGCCGCTGCGCGCCGAGACCGCGTCCTCTTCGCCCTATTGGCTGAGCCTGGCGCAGAGCGCCGCGCACGACTCCAACGTGCTGCGGCTCACCGACAGCCAGCAGCCGCCCGGCGGACTGAGCCGGGCCGACAGCATCTACACCACCGCGCTGACCGGCGGCCTGGACCAGAGCTTCGGCCGCCAGCGCCTCAACGGCACGGCCACCGTGCAGCACACGCACTATGGGGACAACACGGTCTACGACGGGCTGGGCTACACCTTGCGCCTGGGCCTGGACTGGGCCACCGTCAACCGCCTGTCGGGCAGCCTGGCGCTGGGCGCCAGCCGCGCGCAACGGCCCAACCTGCGGGATCTGGGCGACGCGGTGATCACCACCGGCAACGACGAGTCCGTGCGCTTTCTCGACGGCCGCGCCGTGCTCGGCCAGGCCGGCCGGCTGCAGATGGAGCTGAGCTACGGCCACCGCAGCCTGCGGTACGACGCGGCCGCCTCGCGCTTTCGCAACTTCGACCAGGACAGCTTCGGGCTCGGCGTGCGCCGCGGCTTCAGCGATCAACTGCAGGCCAGCATCGGCCTGCGGCGCGTGCTGACCGACTACCCTTTCTTGCTCACCGGCCTGGCCGACCCGCTGGACCGCCGGCGGCGCAACGAGATCGGCTTGGATTTGAGCTGGCGCCCCAGCGGCAGCAGCCGTCTGGCCGCCCGCCTGGCGCAGGGCCGGACGCGGCACGAGCAGCTCGGCTCGCGCGACTTCAACGCCACCACCGGAAGGCTCGAGTGGCAGTGGGATCCGGGCGGTCGCCTGAGCCTGTCGTCCAGGCTGTCGCGCGATGCCGGCCAGGACGACAGCGTCAACAGTTCGGTGTTCAGCCGCACCACCGACGTGCTGGGCCTGAACGCCACCTACCGGCTGACCGGCAAGACGACGCTGGGCGGCCGCCTGGACTGGATCCGCCGCACGCAGCAGGGCTCGGGCGGCGACCTCGAAGGCATCCGCGGCCGCGACACCGGCAGCGCCCTCGCACTGGACATCCGCTGGACGCCCACGCGCAACAGCAGCCTCGGCTGCCGCATCGGCCGCGAGCGCCGCGGCCCCAACGTCTCGCCGGCCATCAACGAGGCCTTCCACGCACGCAGCCTGGGCTGCAGCGCCCAGATCGCCTTGCAGTGAGCGGCGCCCGCCGCCGGCAGCGCCGCCGCGGCCGTTCCCTGGCTCGGAAACGATTCACTGCGTGTTGCGCACATCCGGTTGCAACCTGCCCCATGCCGGTTAGCCGATGCGTCAGCACACACCGTAAACGTTCGAGTTGCACCAGTTTGTGCAATGCAGCAAGAAATCGAGGTCCGGGCGACAGAATGCCCGCAAGCCTCCCAACGAGCCCGCGGCGGGCCACTGCCCAGGGGAAAGCCCGGCTTCGGCGCCGTCCACCCCGCGGACGCGTGTCGCCAGGCAGACATGGCACGCCGCGTGCTGGGAGAAATCCATCCCGACTTCGGGGAGCGCATCGTGACCTCTGTCCGCCAGGTTTCGCAGTTACCTCGTGGCGCCGCGTCGCAAGCCGTCGCGTTGCTGCTGGCCGCGGGGCTTTTCAGCACCGGCTCGGCGCTGGCCGCGGCCGCGCGGCCCCCCACCCCTCTGCCTGCCGATAACGTGCAAATTCAATCCATCCTGGCCATGGACACCAGCACGTCCGGCCGGCGGGCACCGGCCGACCGGCCGAAGACGTCCGCTTCTTCCGACGGCGCGAACGACTCCTGGCTGGCACTGACGCTCGGCGTGGCGGGCGCACTGCTGCTGATGGCCCGCCGCCGTCTGCCGCGCTGACCGTGGTCCATCGCCTGCACCGGCACCGGCGTCTGCGATGACCCGGTCCGACCGGGTCGCGTAACAACGATGTTCAGCAAGCCAGCAGGCCGGTTCCTCCCGGCGCCACCGACGACGACAGCCTCGATCGCGGCCCTGCTCGAACCCGCGACGGCCGCCGGAAGCTGGCTGATCCTGCACGCCGTATTCGGCCAGCCGGTCGAAGGGCCGTCGATCGCCGTGCTGCTGCTCACGGTGCTGATGCTGTTCCCGGGCGTCAACCGCCTGGGCCGCACGGATGCCGGCCTGTTCCTGGACATCGCACTGTCCTGGACGGCGGTGGTGGTGGTGCTGGGCCTGCTGGGCTATGCCACCCGCGAGTACCACGACTTCCATCCGCCGATGGTCATCGCCTGGCTGTTGCTGACGCCGGTGGCGCAGTGGGCGGCCACCAGCGCGGCCACCTACTCGATGCACCGGCTGCTGCGGCGGCCGCAGGCGATACGCCGCGCGGTGGTGGTGGGCGGCGGGGCCGCCGGCGTGCGCGTCGCGGGCATGCTGCGCGGCCGCGCCGACCAGGGCTGGCAGTACCTGGGCCTGTTCGACGACCGCGGGCCCGATCGCCTGGAGGTGAGCGACGAAGCCGCCCGCACGGGCCCGATCGCCAGCCTGCCCGGCTACATCGACGGCCATCGCGTGAGCGATGTCTTCATCACGCTGCCCCTGGGCTCGCAGCCTCGCATCCAGCAGCTGCTGGCCATGCTGCAGAACACCACCGCCTCGCTGCACTTCGTGCCCGACGTCTTCGGCGCCCACGTCATCCAGGGCCGGCTGGAGCTGATCGGCGACCTGCCGGTGCTGGGGCTGCACCTGACGCCGTTCACCGGCATCAACCGCTGGATCAAGCGCGCCAGCGATCTGCTGCTGGGCTCGCTGATCCTGGTCCTCATCGCGCCGGTGATGGCGCTGGTGGCCATCGGCGTCAAGCGCAGCTCGCCCGGCCCGGTGATCTTCAAGCAGCGCCGCACGGGCATGGGCGGCGAGACCATCTGGGTCTACAAGTTCCGCTCGATGACGACCCTGGACGACGGCCCGAACGTGCGCCAGGCCACGCGCGGCGACCCGCGCGTCACGCCCTTCGGCGCCTTCATCCGCCGCACCTCGCTGGACGAGCTGCCGCAGTTCGTCAACGTGCTGCAGGGCCGCATGAGCATCGTCGGCCCGCGCCCGCATGCGCTGGCCCACAACGACCACTACCGCGGCATCGTGCGGGCCTACATGGCCCGCCACAAGGTCAGGCCGGGCATCACCGGATGGGCCCAGGTCAACGGCTGCCGAGGCGAGACCGACACCGTCGAGAAGATGGCACGGCGCGTCGAATACGACCTGGAGTACCTGCACAACTGGTCGCTCTCGCTGGACCTGCTGATCATCGCGCGCACGGTGCACCAGGTGTTCTTCAACCGTGGCGTCTATTGAAACCCCCGCATCCATGAACATGCCCTGCTTGCCGCGCCGCCCGCAAACCTGGTGCCGCGGTCTGCTGCTCGCGCTGTGCCTGCTGCAGGCCGCGGTTGCGCACGCCGCCGAGGCCCCGCCGCCGGCCGCGGCCGCCGCGGCCGAATACCGGCTCGGCGCCGGCGACGTCCTGCGCATCACCGTGTTCCAGAACCCGGACCTGAGCCTCGAAGCCCGCGTCACCGAGGCCGGCGTCATCGGCTACCCGCTGCTCGGCCCCATCCGCCTCGGCGGGCTCAGCGTGACGGCGGCCGAGAAGCTGATCGCCGACGGGCTGCGCAACGGCAACTTCGTCAAGCAGCCGCAGGTCAGCATCACGGTCACCCAGGTCAAGGGCAACCAGGCCAGCGTGCTGGGCCAGGTCAACCGGCCGGGCCGCTATGCGCTGGAAACCGCCGACATGCGGCTGACCGACCTGCTGGCGCTGGCCGGCGGCGTGGCCAGCCTGGGCGCCGACACGGTCGTCGTCAGCGGCCTGCGCAACGGCCGGCTGTGGCGCCAGGAGGTGGACGTGCCGGCGCTGTTCGCGCCCGGCGGCGGCAAGGACGACCTCGTCATCGTCAACGGCGACTCGATCTGGGTGCCGCGCCAGCCGATGGTCTACATCTACGGCGAGGTGCAGAAGCCCGGCGCGCTGCGGCTCGAACGCGGCATGACGCTGATGCAGGTGCTGGCCGCCGGCGGCGGGCCGACGCTGCGCGGCACCGAAAAAGGCATCCGCGTGCACCGGCGCGACGCCGGCGGCCGCGTGCAGCAGCTGCAGCCGCCGATGGACGACGCCTTGCAGGACGGCGACGTGGTGTTCGTCCGCGAAAGCCTGTTCTGATGACCCCGCCGCAGGAGGCTTAGCCCATGACACCCGCCAACCTGCTCGCCGTCGTCCGCATGCGCTGGCTGCTGATCGCCTTCGTGGTGCTGGTCACGGCGGCCACCGCCACCGGCGTCAGCCTGAGCATGCCCAAGAAATACGTGGCCACCGCCTCGGTGGTGGTGGATGCGCGGCCGGACCCGATCTCGGCGCTGATCTACCCCGGCCTGGCCGGCCCTTCGTTCATGAACACGCAGTTCGACATCCTCAACAGCGACCGCGTCGCGCTGCGCGTGGTGCGCGACCTCAAGCTCGACGAGGACGAAGCCAACCGCCAGCGCTGGCAGCAGAACATGGAAGGCAAGGGCTCGATCGAGCAGTGGCTGGTGGCCGTACTGCGCGGCAACGTCGACATCAAGGCGTCCAAGGACAGCAACGTCGTCACCGTGTCCTACCAGGTCGACGACGCGCAGTCGGCGGCCGACATCGCCAATGCCTATGTCCAGGGCTACATCAACACCACGCTGGAGCTGCGCGTCGACCCGGCCCGCCAGTACGCCGCCTACTTCAACCAGCAGACCCAGGCCGCCCGCCAGGCGCTGGAGACGGCGCAGACCAAGCTGTCGAAGTTCGAGCGCGACAACGGCATCATCGCCAGCGATCAGCGGCTGGACGTCGAATCGGCGCGGCTGAACGAGCTGTCCAGCCAGCTGGTGGCGGTGCAGGCGCTGGCCACCGAATCCAGCAGCCGCCAGTCGGTGGCCGGCGGCACCTCGGCCGACCGGCTGCAGGAGGTGCTGACCAACCCGACGATCAACCAGATCAAGGCCGACTTGAGCCGCGCCGAAGCCCGGCTGCAGGAGCTGTCGGCGCGCTTCGGCGACAACCACCCGCAACTGCAGGAGGCGCGCGCTTCGGTGACCGATCTGCGCTCGCGGCTGGACACCGAGACGCGGCGCGTCAGCGGCGGCGCCATCGTGGCCAACACCATCAACCAGCAGCGCGAAGCCGGCATCCGCACCGCGCTGGAAGCGCAGCGCGCCAAGGTGCTGCGCATGAAGGCCCTGCGCGACGAGGCCGCAGTGCTGCAGCGCGAGGTCGAAAGCGCGCAGCGTGCGTTCGAGGGCGTCACCGCGCGGCTCAACCAGACCAGCCTGGAAAGCCAGAGCACGCAGAGCAATGCCAGCATCCTGACGCGCGCCGAGCCGCCGGTGAACGCGGCGTTCCCGCGCACGCGCATCAACGCGGCGCTCGGCCTCGTCGTCGGCACCGTGCTGGGCCTGGGCCTGGCGCTGATGCTGGAGTTCCACGACCGCCGCCTGCGCGTGGTCGAGGACATCGGCACCGTGCTGCAGCTGCCGCTGCTGGGCGTCATTCCCGGCGCCGACGGCACGGCCGGGGCGCGCCAGCGCATGGACATGAAGCTCAAGCTGCTGGGCCTGCGCATCCCCGCCGCCAGGGAGCGATCATGAACGCCGCGGCGCGCGCCGGCGCGGTCCACAACAAGGCCATCGGCAGCATCATCCGCGAGCTGCGCGACCTGTCGGCCGACCAGATCGAGCAGATCCTCGACTACCAGCGGCGCAACCACCTGCGCTTCGGCGAGGCCGCCGTCGCGCTGCAGCTGGCCAGCGCCGACGACGTGCTGGAGGCGCTGTCCCGGCAGTTCCACTACCCCTACGTCACCGAGTCGGGGCACCAGCGGCCGGAGCTGGTCGCGCTGACGCGGCCCTTCTCGGCGCAGGCGGAATCGTTTCGCGCGCTGCGCAGCCAGCTCATGCTGCGCATCTACGGCAGCCGGGAGACGCGGCGTGCCGTGGCCGTGGTCAGCGCCGAGCCCGGCGCCGGCAAGACCTTCGTGGCCGCCAACCTCGCGGTGACGCTGGCGCAACTGGGCGGGCGCACGCTGCTGGTGGATGCCGACATGCGCAACCCGCGGCTGCACGAGGTGTTCCAGATCGACAACACCACCGGCCTGTCGGCGATCCTGTCCGGACGCACCGAGCACAAGGCCGTGCAGCAGATCGACGACATTCCGGCCCTGTTCGTGGTGGCGGTCGGCGCCACGCCGCCCAATCCGCTGGAACTGATCGAGCGGCCGGCCTTCGGCCTGCTGATGAACGAGCTGGTCGCCAAGTTCGACCATGTCATCGTCGACACGCCGGCGGTGGCGCGCGGCACCGATGCCACGGTCATCGCCGCGCGCTGCGGCGCCGCCATCGTGGTGGCGCGCCGCAACGAGTCGCGGCTGGGCCCGCTGCGCACCCTGGTCCATGCCCTGCAGGACAACGTCGAGAAGGTGCTGGGTGTCGCCTTCAACGATCACTAGCCGCACCGGCGCCGCGTCGCTGGCCGCGCACTGGCGGCGCTGGCGGTCGCCGCTGGCCGTCGGCATCGGCGCCGCGTCGGCCGCCGTCGCGGCCGGGCTGGCCACCATCGCCTCGGGCAACTTCGCCGCCCAACGGCCGGTGTTCCTGCTGGCGCTGCCGCTGGCGCTGCTGCTGCTGTTCAGCTTCCTGCTCGCGCCCAAGCTGCTGGTGGCGGCGATCCTGGTGCTGCGCGCCTGCCTCGACCCCATCTTCCTCAACGCGCAGTTGCCCGGCATCGGCGGCCTGGGCGGGCTGGTCAACGTGGCCATCATCGGGCTGGCGGCGCTGCTGGTGCTGCGCGACCCGGCGCGCGTGCCGCGTTGGGCCTGGCTGCTGTGGCTGCCCTACCTGGGCGTGCAGTTGCTGGGCCTGGCCTATGCGCCGGAGACGCTGGCCGCGCTGCGCCAGTTCCTCGGCCGGCTGGCCACGGGATCGGTGTTCGTGCTGGCCTTCCACTTGGTCGACGACCGCCGGTCCTTCAAGCGGATGCTGCACATCGTGCTGGCCTCGTCGCTGCCGGTGATCGCCTACACGCTGCTGGCCATCGCGCGCGGCGACAGCTACACCGTGCTCGACGGCCCCAGCGGCGGCTCCACCCGCTACGCCGGCCCTTTCGGCCACCCCAACATCCTGGCCTTCTACCTGGTGCTGGTGATGGGCGTGATGCTGTGCCTGCGCCGGCCGGACGGCGGTCCGCGCAAGCTGGCGCCGGCACTGGCCGGTGCCGCCTACTGGGGCCTGCTGCTGCTGTTGCTGTTCGCCACCAAGACGCGCAGCGCGTGGATCGCGGCCGCCCTGCTGTTCCTGGTCTACGGCTGGTTCGTCGAGCGGCGCTTCCTGCTATACCTCGCGGCCTCGCCCCTGCTGGCGCTGCTGGTGCCCGAGGTGCGCGACCGCGTGCTGGAAATCGGCCAGGCCAGCGCCTACCCCAACAGCAGCGGGCAGAACTCCTTCGAATGGCGGCGGCAGATGTGGTCAGACGCGCTGGGCTGGATGCGGCCTGCGCGCTACCTGCTCGGCTACGGCCTCAATTCCTTCGTCGTGTACTCGGCGCAGTTCTTTTCGCTCTCCTACGGCAAGGCCTTCGGCGCCCACAGCGTGCCGGTGCAGCAGTTCTTCGAGCTGGGTCTGCCCGGACTGGCGAGCTTCTTCCATCTGTTCCTGGGCTCGCTGCGCCGCATCGCCTCGATCTGGTCGCTCGACCGGCCGGTGGCCGTGGTCTTCGTGGCCCAGGTGCTGTGCTATCTGATCGTGTCCTTCTCGGACAACATGCTCGACTACCTGACGTTCAACTGGTACTTCTGGTTTGCCATCGGCGCGGTCTGCCGGCTGGCCGCGATCGGTGCCCCCCCGCCGGCGCCGGCAGGCCCCGCCGGTTGAACGCCGATGTCCGCCGCGCCCGCATCACCACCCGGCCCGGCCGCCGGCCACCTCCCGGTGCTCGACGGCGTGCGCGCGCACAGCATCGTGCTGGTGCTCGCCACGCACCTGCTGCCGCTGAACGCGCTGTGGGCCCCGGCCAACGATTCGCTGGGCTATCTCGGCATGGCACTGTTCTTCGTGCTGTCGGGCTACCTGATCGGCGGCCAGCTCTCGGCGCGCGTCGACTGGCAGGGCTTCGTGGTGCAGCGCCTGGCGCGCATCGTGCCGCTGGCCTGGCTCTTCGTCGCGGTGGCCGCGGTGTCGGTGGGCTTCAGCCCGACGGCGATTACGACGCACCTGCTGTTCGTCGCCAATCTGCTGCCGGGCCAGCTTCGATTCCCGTTCGATGCCTACTGGAGCCTGTGCGTCGAGGTGCAGTTCTACGCGCTGGCCGCGCTGCTGCTGGTCCTGCCGGCGCCGGTCACGCGCGCCGCGATCCCGCTGCTGCTGCTGGCGGTCACGGGCAGCCGCCTGGCCAGCGGCGCCACGCTGGGCAGCGCCACCGGGACCCGCATCGACGACATCCTGGCCGGCGCAACGCTGGCCTTGTGGCTGGGCACGCCGGGGCGGCTGCGCGCCTGGCTGGCTTGGCGCTGGCTGCCGGGGCTTGCCGCGGCCCTGCTGTGCGCGTGCTGCGTGGTGGGGCCGGGCCTCGAGAACCCGCTCAACTACCTGCGCCCCTATGCCGCGGCGCTGTGGCTCGGCGCCTTGATCTGCCAGCCGGCGTCGCCGCCGGGCCGTTGGCTGGCCCAGTCACGGTGGCGCTACCTGGCGCGCATCTCGTATGCGCTGTACCTGGTGCACCTGCCCTTGACGGCCACCTGGCTCGGCAGCGGCCAGGGACTGGAGAAGTACCTGAAGCGGCCGCTGCTGATCCTGGCGGCGATCGGGCTGGCGCACCTGTCGACCTTCCACTTCGAGCAGCGCTTCACCGACTGGGGACACCGCTTCCAGCGCCGGCGCCGCGAGCGCCGGCGGCTGCCGCGCGCGGGGCCTGCCGAACGCGCGCCGCATTCACCGGCGCAGCACCTGCCGCCGCGCTAGCAGCTCACCGGCCACCTGGCGCAGCAGGCGCAGTTCGCGCCGCGCCAGCAGCAGCATCGCCAGCAGGTAGAGGGCCGCGCCCAGGCCGGCCAGCACCAGCAGGCGCAGGTGCGCGGTCTGCACCGGCAGGTGGCGGCTGGCCGCGTGCAGCAGCAAGCCCATCGCGGCCGCGGCGGCCAGGGTCGGCAGCAGTTGCGCGAGGTAGTCGCGGGCGCGCAGTTGCAGCAGGCGCAGCGCCGCGCCCACCGACAGCGGATACAGCAGCACGGCGCGCGCGGTGAAGCCGATGGCCAGCGCCACGAGCCCGAAGCGCACGACCAGCGCGAACAGCAGCACGTTGCTGAGCGCATAGACCGCCGTCAGCGCCGTCTGCCAATGCGGCTTGTTGCTGACCAGCATCACCGCATGGTTGTACTGGCCGATGGTGTTGAGATAGGCGGTGGCGGCGATCAGGCTCAGCAGGGTGGCCGACTCGCTCCAGCGCGGGCCCAGCGCCACCCGCACGGCCTCGGGGCTGAGCACGATGAGCCCGGCGAACAGCGGCGCCGTGAGCGAACTGGTGAGCGCCACCGCCTTCAGGAAGGCGGCGCGCATGCGCACCGGGTCGTGCCGCAGCTCCGCGAAGGCCGGCAGCGCCACCCGGTTGAGCGCGGCGCCGATGATGTTGTTGATCGCCGTCAGCATGCGCTTGGCGACGTGGTAGGTGCCGGTGGCCGCCGCGTCCAGGTAGTAAGCCGCGAAGGCCACGTCGCTCTGCGTGTTGAGGAAGTTGGTCAGGCCCGTCAGCGCCACGTGCCGGGCATAACGCCACAATTCCATGAACGACGCCCGATCGCTGCGCCAGCGCGGCACCCAGGCGCTGCCGGCCCACAGGATCAACGTCGCCACCAGCGCCGTCACCAGCTGCTGCACCACCAGCGCGACCACGCCATGCCCGCGCATCGCCAGCACGATACCGGCCGCGCCGCCCACCGCCACGGCCAGCGTCGAGCGCAAGGCCAGCGTGCGGAACTTGAAGTGCCGCGCCAGCCAGGCCTCGTGCGCCCGCGACAGGCCCGTGGTCAGCAGCAGCAGCGACATCCAGCGCAGCAGCCCGGTCAGCTGCTCGTTGCCGAACACCGACGCCACCAGCGGCGCGGCCGCGACCGCCGCGCCGGCCGACGCGACCGACACCAGCAGGATGGCGACGAAGCAATCGTCGAAGTCCTTGGCCTGCGGCTGGGGCCGCGAGGTCACCGCGACGGCAAAGCCTTCGATGGCGACGTTGCGGAACAGCTCGATGCACAGCAGGCAGATCGCCATCTGCCCGAATTCGGCGGCGCTGACGTAGCGCGCGGTGACGAAGAAGACCAGCAGCGACAGCAGCTGCCCGGCGCCGGTGCTGGACACCGACCAGAACACGCTGGCGCCCCAGCGGCGGGTGTCGCTCAAGGCCCGCCCCCGCGCGCGCGGCGGCGGCTTGGCCGCCTCAGGTGCACGCCCACAGGTCCCACGGAAAGGCCGACAGCAGCGCCTGCGGGTCGAAGACGATGGGCGCCAGGCCGCCCATCGCCAGGCCTTCGGCGATGGAACGCGCCGGCTGCAGATCGGGTCGCCCGGTGCCCTGGGCGTAGTCGTCGTACTTGAAGCGGTTCTCGGTCTCGCTGAGCCGCACGTAGCGCGCCGGGATGCCGAAGCTCTCGGCCACGATCAGGCCGTGCAGCGAGCTGGCCAGCACCAGCTCGCAGCCCAGGATCTCGGACACCACGCGGTTCCAGCCCCATAACGGCGATATCACAGGGACCGGCGACTGCAGGCCTTCCAGGTCGTGCAGGTTGGGCACGAACGCGGCCCGGCGCCGCGGCCGGGGCGCGAAGCGGTCGGCGAACAGCGTCGGCAGCAGCAGGGCCGGGTCGCCGTAGACCGCCGGCACCGCGATGCCCCAGCGCTGAAGCTGCTCGGCCGTGCGCGGGCCGCGCACCGCGCGCACGTCCAGGCGCCGGAAGCGGTGCTCCTGCAGCGCCACCTTGCCGTTGATGCCGGCGCCCCACACCACGGCGCCGTCCTGCGCGAAGTGCAGCACCGAGCCGACGCTGAACAGCGTGGCCGCGGCCGCGGTCTCGTCCTGCGCCGTCAGGCCACGCCCGGCCAGCACACGGTCCACCACGACGCGCGCCAGGTGGTCGCCGAAGTTGATGGCGCCGCCCTGCGGCCGCCACTCGAAGACCTGCACCCGCGGATAGGCCTCGGTGTACCGCCGCGGCGCCGGCGCCGGCCGCAGGTGGCGGCGGATCGCGGTCAGCACGGGTTCGTGACTCCAGGACGATGGGAGGTCATCCCGGATGGCGGCGCCAGTCCGGCGCCGCGGCCGCGGCGCCCGCTGCTGCCGGCGGCCAGCAGCGCGCCAGCCGCCGCCCCAAGGCCTGGCCCGGCACTTCGATCCAGCGCCACGTCAGCGCGGACACCGCCACCGTCAAGCCGATGGCCAGCACCTGCACCGCCAGCATCGCCGCCTGCGACGGCTGCGCTTGCCACTGCAGCAGCAGCCAGCCCAGCAGCACCTGTACCGGGCGGTGCAGCAGGTAGACCGAATACGACAACAGGCCCAGCCGCAGCACCGCCGGCGCGGTGAGCAGCCCGTGCGCGGCGCGAAACGCGCGGTTGTCCTGCGGCGCGGCCAGCAGGCACAGGAAGGGCAGCCACAGGACCAGGGCCAGATGGCCGGGCACCAGCGTGTACAGCAGCAGGACGGCGATCAGCGCCAGCGGCCCCGCGCCGACGCCTTGCTGCACCAGACGCTGCAAGCCGGCGAAGCCCAGCCGCGAGGCCATGCCCACCGCGAAGTAGCCTGCTGACATGAACAAGGCCGAAGCGCCCGCATAGCTGCCCAGCGCGCCGTGCCGGTACAGCCAGGTCAGGCCGCAGACCGCCAGCACGCAGCACAGCGTGCCCAGCGGCCGGCGCAGCGACAGCAGGACCAGGGGGGCGACGAGGTAGAACTGCCATTCCAGCGAAATGCTCCAGGTCGCCGGCAGCAAGGTCTTGGACGCCACCGGCAGCCATTCCATCGGCACCAGGCCGTGCAGCATCGTGGCGTGCAGCAGCGCATGAGGCCAGAGGTTCTCGCGGCTCTGCGACACGATCTCGAGCACGCCACCCGCGTAGCCGGGCCAGCCCGGCTGGTCGCGCCAGGGCACGGCCAACACCAGCGCCGGCCACAGCGCCATCGCCAGGTAGCCGGCGACGCAGGCGACGACGAACAGCGGATACAGGCGGCAGAAGCGCCGCAGCAGATAGGGCCCGTAGGCTTCGCGCCCGACCTGCAGCAGATGGGTGATGACGAAGCCGCTGATGATCACGAACACGTTCACCGCTTCCTCGCCGCGCAGCAGCAGGTTCAGCGGGCCCGGCAGCAGCAGATGGCCCGCGGATTGCAAGCCATGCCCCAAGGCCACCCACAGGGCCAGAAACCCGCGCAAGCCTTCGATCGGGACGAAGGCCTGTCGATCGTGCGGCGCGTTCATCGCCGCGGGCGTCTCTGCCGAGACCGCTCTCTACAATGATTCCCGGCTTCGATCGAAAGGTGTTGCAGTGAGTCGATTGAAAATTGCATACCTTCCTTTCGACGACACTAACAAGAACAATGCGTATGCTTTCCTGATGCGCGACATCCTGGCCCGGCTGGGCGAGGTCGGCCCCTTCGTCGGCATCAAGGCATACCTGCGGCAAGGCGCCGCCTGGCGCGGCCGGCCGGTGGTGGACGCCCTGGTCCTCAACTGGATCGAAGGCGAGCTGCTGCACCCGCGCACCGGGCGCTTCTCGCGCTGGCGGGCCTGCAAGCTGTGGCTGCGCCTGCAGTTGATGCGCCGCGCGGCGCGGCAGCTGGTCTTCGTGCGCCACAACCACTATCCGCATGCGACGCGCCCGGCCGACGTGCCGCCGGTGCGGCGCTGGGTGGACCGGCTGGAGCGCGTGGCCGGCGTGGCCGCCACGCATTCGCGGGCGGCGGCCGGCAGCGGCCGCCACTACGTGCCGCATCCGCTCTACCGCCACGGCCCGGTGCAGCCGCAGGCGGTGGCGCCCTGGGCGCTGCCGCCGCGCTACTTCGTGATGTTCGGCGTCATCGCGCCGTACAAGCGCATCGAGGAGGTGGTGCTCGCCTTTCCGCCCGGCCAGCACCTGGTGGTGGCCGGCGCGGTCGGCGATGCCGACTACGCGCGGCAGGTGCAATCGCTGCAGCGCCCGAACGTGCAGGTGCGCCTCGGCTTCGTCGGCGATGCCGAAGGCCTGGCGCTGGTGGCCGGCGCGCAGGCCTTGCTGATCGCGCATGCCGACGCGGACGTGATCGTCAGCGGATCGTTCTTCTTCGCCGCCAGCGTCGCGACGCCGGTGATCGCCGTCGAGACCCCTTTCCTGCGCAGCGTGCACGAGGAATTCGGCCCCGCCCTGGTGCAGCCGGTGGCCGACATCGCAGCGCTGGCCGCGGCGGCCGCACATTTCACGCGCGCCGGCGACGGCGGCGCCCTCGCCGCGCGCATCGAGCAGGCCTTCGGCGACGAGGCCGTCGCCCGGGCCTGGCAGCCCTTGCTGCAGCCCGCCCGGCGCTGACCGTCCCGGTCCCGGACTCACCGCCGCGCTCAACGCACGAACTGCGTGCGCAGCAGCCGCACGATGCCCTGCGGCCACAGGCCCAGGCCGAGAAAGGCCCGCCAGTCGTCCAGCGTCGGCCGGATGCCGTAGAAGCGGCCGAAGAGCTGCAGGAACAGCTGCTGCTGCTGGCGCGCGCCGCGGCCGCCGTGGGCCGAGCGCACGGTGTCGAAGGCCTGGCGCAGCTTGCGTTCGGCCTTCAGCGACACGCGGTCGGCGCGCGGCGAGTTGTCCCAGTCGTAGGTGGCGGCATCCACCAGGCGGGCCGGCCCGTAACGCTGCAGCATGCGCATGAAGAACTCGATGTCCTGCCAGGCCGGCAGGTCGGCGCGGAACAGCCCGGCGCCGAGGTAGTGCTCGCGCGGCGCGAAGATCTGGTTGCCGACCACGTTCTCGCGGAACATCTCGTCGTAGCGGGCGACCGCCGGCTTGCGCGTGACGCCCACGCGCCGCCCGTCGACCATCACGTTCAGCTGCGAATACAGGCCCGACGGCGTGCGGCCCAGGCGCTGGTGCTCCAGCCGAGCCTCGGCAAAGCGCTGCAGCCGGTCGGGCCTGAAGGCGTCGTCGTCGTCGAGCCCGGTGACGAAGTCGCCGCGGCCCGCCAGGATGGCCGCGTTGCGCGCCGCCGGGCCGCCCTGGCTCTGCGCATGCGTGATCACGCGCAGCCGCGGCTCCTGCACCGCCAGCGCGGCCAGCATCTGCGGCGTGTCGTCGCTGGAGCCGTCGTCGACGACGATCAGCTCCCAGTCCGGCAGCGTCTGCGCACGCACCGAATCGATGGCCTGCGCCAGCAGCGCCGCGCGGTTCTTGGTCGGGATGTAGACGGTGATCAGCATCTCAGGCTTCCTCCTTCTGCAACGCCCGCAGCCGGGCCGTGGGCGGCGGCGGCGCGCCGGCATCGATCACGCGCGCCGGCTGGCCCACGGCGGTGGCGCCGGCCGGCACGTCTTGCAGCACCAGCGCCATGGCCCCGATGCGGCAGCCACGGCCCAGCCGCACGCCGCCCAGCACCTGCGCATGGGCCCCCAGCTCGACCTCGTCCTCCAGCACCGGGCAGGGGCCGCCGTGCTCGCGCACGCCCAGCGTGACGCCGTGGCGCAGCGTGCAGCGCACGCCGATGACCACCTGCGGATGAACGACGATGCAGCCGAAGTGCCAGATGCGAAGGCCGGGGCCGATGCACGCGTCCTGCGGCAGCGTGATGCCGGTGGCCGTCTCGACCACGGTGTGCAGCAGCCGGTACACGCCCTGCCACAGCCGCCGCCGCGGCCCGGCGGGCAAGGCCTTGACGCGCCGGCCGAAGCGGTAGACCCACAGCGCCCACAGCGATTGCTCGCGCAGGAAGACGGCGGCGCCGGCGTCATAACGCAGGCGGTCGGCGCGCCAGTCGGGGTCGCTCATGGGGCCGCTCATCGCGCGTGCTCCGGCGGCTCGTCCGCCACCAGGCTGGCGCCGACGCTGCTGCTGCCGGGCTGTTCGTCGCGGCGGGCATTCAGCACCAGCACATGAGGGCCTTGCGGCCACGTGAAGACGGCGGACTGCCCATCGCGCAGCTCGCCGCTGTCGAACAGCTTGACGCGCTGCGAGCGGTCCTGGAAGAACTGCAGCCGCAGGCTGCCCTTGCCGCCGACATGGCTCGTCAGCCGGTAGCGCTGCCCCGGCTGCGGCAGCGCCCAGTTCACCGGCCGCAGGCCGATGCCTTTCTCGTTGCGCAGCACGCCGGCCGGGCTGCCGGCCTCGAAGACCACCGCCTGTGCCCAGGTGTCGAAGCGGCCCTGCGCGCCGGAGCGGTCGGCCGCCACCCAGGGCCCGCGCAACGACAGCAGGTTCAGGTTGCGCTGCAGTTGCATCGGCTGGCCGTGGCCGTCGAGCCAGCCGTTGGCGGCCACCACCTGGCGCAGCCCGCCGCGGATGCGGTCCAGCTCGCGCGCCACCGTCGGGTTCCACACCGGCTTGTGCAGCCCGAAGCCGGTGCCGTTCTCGACGTAGATGCTGAAGGGCGCGCCGTCGTTGCGGTCGACCACGTAGGCGCCGTACACCTGCAGCGTGCGCGCCACCTTGCGCAGCCGCTCGTTGCCGATGCGCTCGACGTCGAAGTCCGGCGGCAGCATCAGCAGCGCGCCTTCGGGAATGCGCCCGCTGTTGCTCTTCTCGGCGCCCTTGTCGGCCGCCGTGGCCGGGAAGATGTAGGTCGGGTCGGGCGACAGCGCGTTGAAGGTCAGCGACATCGCCAGCGCGTGGCGGTACACCGGCTGCCCGTCGTCGACCTCGTGCTTGCGGATCAGCCCGCCCAGCGGCGGCACGCCGACGGCACGCGCCCCTTGGTAGAAGTGCGCCGGCTCGCCCCAGCCGCGGCCGTCGAGGCGCGTCCACGCGTATTGCGCGCTCTGCCACTGCCCGTCGACCCAGCGCAGCTTGTAGAACGAATGCACGATGCCGCTCACCGGGTCGATGATCTCGGCATGGCCGTCGGCGCCGCTGGCCGGCACCACGTCGGCCGGCCAGCGCGGAATCACCAGGCTCGGCCAGGCCTGCTGCAGGTCGTGGTCCCACAGCGGGCGTCCGGGCAGCCCGACGATGGTGGCCGGCGGGTCATCGGGCCGGGCGACGAAGACGCCGGTGGACCAGGTGCCTTCGGCCAGGTTCGGAAAGTACTTGGACCGCGGGATCTCGTCGCTGCCGAACACCGGCGCCACCGGCCGCGCATTCCAGGGCGACTGGGCGCTGAACGGGTGCTGCGCGGTGCCGAACGGCGGCGCCACCGGCTCGGCCGATTCGGCGGCCAGCGCCAGCGTCAACGCCGCCAGTGCGGACAGCAGCAGCACCGCCCATACGGTGGCCTGGCGTGCGTGTCGGCCGAGGCTCTTCATGCCGGCCGGGTGCGGCCCAGCACCGCGCGGTAGTAGTCCAGCGTGCTGCTGGCGATACGGTCCCAGTGGTAGTCGCGCGCCACGGCCTCGATCTGGCGCTGGCGCTGCTCGGGCGCGAAGCCCTGCTCGACCTGCCGCTGCAGCGCGGCCGCCAGCGCGGCCACATCGCCGGCGGCGAAATAGCGGCCGGCCGGCAGGCCGACCTGCCGGTTGGCCGCGATGCCGGAGGCCAGGATGGGCAGCCCGAAGCTCATCGCCTCCAGCAGCGCGATGGGCAGGCCTTCGTGGTACGACGGCAGCACGAACAGGCCGGCGTGGCTGTAGAGCTGGCGCAGCGGCTCGCCGCTGACGAAGCCGGCCAGCACGACACCTTCGATGCCGGCCGCCTGGCGCTGCAGGCTGCGGCTGTAATCGTCTTCATGATCGGCGCGGCCGGCGATCACCAGCTTCCAGCCCGGCAGCCGGGCGCGCTCGAAGGCCGCCAGCAGGTCGTGGAATCCCTTCTCCGGCACCAGCCGCCCCACCGCCAGCACGTAGCGGCCGCGCGCCAGGCCATGGCGGTCCAGCGCATCCGACGCCTCGGCCGGCGGCCGCACGACGACGCCGTTGGGGATCACCGCCGGCGCGCAGCGGTGCGCCTGGCGCAGATGCTGGGCGATCGGCTCCGAGATCGCGATGACGCCATTGGAACAGCGGCTGCCGAGCCATTCGCCCAGCTTCAGCATGCGCCGGGCCAGGCCGTTCCACTTCTGGCGCTCGTAGTCGGGGCCGTGGTTGGTGGTGATCACCACCAGGCCCAGCAGCCGCGCCAGCGGCACCATCAGCGACGGCCCGATCGCGTGGATGTGCAGGATGTCGGGCCGCAGCCGCCGCGCCTGCAGCACGCCCAGGAAGGTGTGCACGATGGCCTCCAGCGACTTCTGCCGCGGGCTGGCCAGCGCCAGCAGCTGCACCTGCCCGTGCCGCGCCTGCGGCGCGGACACGTAGGGCCGGCGCGTCAGCACGATGACCTCGGCCCCGCCGGCGGCGATGCGCGTGTAGAGCTGCTCGCTGTGCGTCTCCACCCCGCCCTGCACGCCGGGAAACCCGCGCAGACCCAGCACCACGATGCGCATGGTCAGCCGCCTTGCAGCACCTGGACGATGCGCCGGCCGATGTCGTCGGCCACGCGGTCCCAGGTCTGGCTGCGCGCGTAGTCAATGCGCCGCTGGCGCTGCGCGGCCGGCTCGCCGCCCAGCGCCTGCCGGAGCAACTGGTCATAGTGCGCGTACGAATCGGCGATGCGCACGTGGTCCCGGAAATGCTCCACCTCCAGGATGGACACCGACACGATCGGCTTGCCGGTGGCCATGTACTCCAGCAGCTTCTTCGGGTTGCGGTAGTTGTTGAAGGTGGCGTCGGTGCGGTAGTACAGGCAGCAGACGTCGAAGCCGCGCAGGTAGTCGGGCAGCCGCTCGTAAGGGCGCTTGCCGAGGAAATGCACGTTGGGCAGGGCCCGCACGCGCGCCATGTCGGCATAGATGTCGCCGATGAAGACGAAGGACACGCCGGGGTTGCGCCGCGCCAGGAATTCCAGCAGATCGATGTCCAGGCTGTTGATCTCGCCCATGTAGCCGGCGATAGGCCGCGGGATGTGCGCCATGTCATCGGGCACCGCGCCGGCGGCCTGCGCGCGGGCGAAGTGCTCGTAGTCGACGCCGTGCCCGGTGTGGTGCGTGTTGGGGTTGAAGCCGCGACGCTCGTCCAGCAGCGCGCGGTTGACGAACAGCGCCAGGTCGGCGCCGGCGTGCAGCTCGTTCTCCAGCTGCACCATGTAGCGCTGGTCCACGCCGGGGTAGTGCGGCGTGTTGTCGACGCAGTAGTACACCAGGCAGCGGCCGCCTTCGCGGCGCAGCCTGAGCGCCACGTCCTTGGCCACCAGCACGGTCACCCAGACGATGGGCTGGCCCAGCTTCAGCAGCAGCATCAGCAGGCGGATCTGGATCGCCAGCGCACGGCTGTTGAACGCAGTGATGGCCTCCTGGAAGCGCGGCACGACGGGGATCGCGAACGGCGTGACGACCCAGATGTTGGGCTGCGCCTTGCGCACGAAGCGCAGCAGGCTGCCCAGCTTCTTGAACACGCGCTTGAACGCGAACTTGTCGTTCTTGAAGTCGGGCATGCGGATGCCCGGCGAATTGACGAACAGGATGCGGTTGCCGGCCGACCAGGCCTGCATCAGGTGCAGGTTGGAATGGGGGTTGTGGAACCACCAGTCCTCGCCGGCGAAGCAGATGATGTTCTGGTTGCGCAGCGTCATGGCGATGCGGTGCCTCAGGCGGCCGCCAGTTCGGCGAACAGCGCTTCCATCCGGCGCGCGGTGCGGCGGATGTCGAAGCGGCGTTCGCAGGTTTCGTGGCCGCGCTCGCCGATGCGCCGGCGCAGCGCGGCGTCGCTGCACAGCGCGCGCAGCGCGGCGATCCAGGGCTCGTCGCGAAAGGGGTCGCACAGGTAGCCGTTGACGCCGTGGGTGATGAACTCGTCGTTGCAGCCGACGCCGGCCGAGATCACCACCGGCAGCTTCATGCGCAGCGCTTCCAGCACGGCGATCGAATGCAGCTCCAGGAACGAGGGCAGCAGGAAGACGTCGGCCGCGGCCAGCAGCTCGTTCATGTCCTGCTGGAAGCCGATGAAGCGCACGCGCGCCGCGACGCCGGCCGCCTCGGCCTGCGCCTGGTATTGCGCCAGGTCCAGGCCCGCTGCCGGCGATCACGAACACGGTGCGCGGCTCGGCGGCGGCCACGGCCGCGGCGCTGCGCACGATCAGCTCGATGTTCTTGCTGGGGTCCATGCGCGCCGCGGTCAGCACGACGACGGCGTCGGCGGCCAGCCCCAGACGCCGGCGCACGGCCGCCGCGCCGCGGCCGGCCGGCGGCCGCAGGTCGATGCCGTTGTGCAGCTCGATCACCTGCGCCGGCTCGGCGAAGCGTTCGCCCAGCACGTAGTCGCGGTTGGCCCCGGTCAGCACGATGATGCGATCGGAATGCCGGCGGAAGTAGCGGATGAAGCGGTACTGCGGCAGCAGGCCATGGCGGCGCTGCAGCTCGGGCGCCGGCACGTAGCGGAAGTCGTGCACGTGCTCGATCAGCTTGGCGCCCGCCAGCTTGGCCGCCAGCAGGCCCCAGATGTGGCCGTTGAAGTTGTGCGTCTGCACGATGTCGATGCGCCAGCGCCGGATGTAGGCGGCCAGCCGCGCGACGATGGCCACGCTGTGCAGGCTCTTGATGCGATGGCTTTGCTCGGCGTACTTGAACAGCGTGACGCCGGCCTCGCGGAAGCGCTGCTCGATCTCGCCGCCGTAGGAATAGGCGACGTGCGTCTCGACGCGCTCGGCGTCGAAGGCCTGCGCCAGGTTGAGCAGGTTGGTTTCGGCCCCGCCCAGCCCGAGCGTCTTGATGATGTGGAGAACCCGGATCGGGGTCTGCATCCTGCCCTCTCGTGCCGCCGGGTCGGCGGCGTTCGGCTGTCGGATGAACATGAGCAAATTTCAGACCCGGGGCCTGGCGGCCCATTGAAGACAAACGGCACGATTCTTGTGCGCCCGCCCCCGCACGCGCCAGCCGAAAACGCTAGCGCTGTAACCGCAGGTTCTCAGCGCGGCCGGCAGCAACACTCGCTCACCAAGCGCTGCGGGCATCAAGCGGCGCCGCCCCTTCCGATACCGTGGTATTCGATGCCCAGCGACCGCATCAAAGCCGGCTCGTACAGGTTGCGGCCATCGAAGACCAGCGGCTGCTTCAGGCGGCGGGCGATGCCCTCGAAGTCCGGCGTGCGGAACTCCTTCCACTCGGTCACCACCAGCAAGGCGTCGGCGCCTTCCAGCGCCGCCTCGGCCTGGGACACGAAGTCCAGCCCCGGCGTGCCGGCCAGCACGCGGCGCGCCTCGTCCATCGCCACCGGGTCATAGGCCTGGATGCGTGCACCACGGCGGGCCAGCTCGGCCACGATGGTGCGGCTGGGCGCTTCGCGCATGTCGTCGGTGCCGGGCTTGAAGGCCAGGCCCCAGAGCGCGAACACGCGGCCCTGCAGCTCGTCGCCGAAACGGGCCGCCACCTTGTCGACCAGCAGCCGCTTCTGCCGCTCGTTGGCGGCCTCCACGGCCTGCAGCACGCCCAGCTCCAGCCCCTGCCGGCGCCCGGTGTGGATGAGGGCCTTCACGTCCTTGGGGAAGCAGCTGCCGCCGTAGCCGGTGCCGGGGTAGAGGAAGTGCGTGCCGATGCGCGGGTCGGAGCCGATGCCACGGCGCACCATTTCGATGTCGGCGCCCACGCGCTCGGCCAGCAGCGCCAGCTCGTTCATGAAGCTGATGCGCGTGGCCAGCATCGCGTTGGCGGCGTACTTGGTGAACTCGGCGCTGCGCAGGTCCATCAGCTGCAGCCGGTCGTGGTTGCGCATGAAGGGCAGGTACAGCGCCCGCATCAGCAGCGTGGCGCGCTCGTCGTCGGCGCCGACGATGATGCGGTCGGGGCGCATGCAGTCTTCCACCGCGGCGCCCTCCTTCAGGAACTCGGGGTTGGAGACGACGGCGAATTCCAGCTCGACGCCGCGGCCGCGCAGCTCGGCCGCCACCGCTTCGCGCACCTGGTCGGCCGTGCCCACCGGCACCGTGCTCTTGTCGACGATGACCTTGTAGTCGGTCATGTGGCGGCCGATGCTGGCGGCCGCGGCCAGCACGTACTGCATGTCGGCCGAGCCGTCTTCGTCGGGCGGCGTGCCGACGCCGATGAACTGCAGGGTGCCGTGGCCGACGGCACGCGCCACATCGGTGCTGAATTCCAGCCGTCCGGCGGCGGCGTTGCGCTGCACCAGCTCCTTCAGCCCCGGCTCGTGGATCGGGATGCCGCCGGCGCGCAGCAGCGCGACCTTGGACTCGTCGATGTCCAGGCACAGCACGTGGTTGCCCATCTCGGCCAGGCAGGCCCCGGTGACGAGGCCGACGTAGCCGGTCCCGATGACGGTGACTTTCATCCTCACACCCCTCTTGCCTTGGATGCCGCCCGCCGGGGTGGCGGGCACCGGGCATCATCAAGGGGCACGCAGCAAATGGCGCGCCAGGGATGTTGCAGAAGGTTTGTTACACCAGCACGCGCTCGATGCCGCCCTGGTTGGCGCGCGCCACGTAGTCCTGCAGCCAGCTTTCGCCGAGGATGCGGCGCGCCATCTCGACCACCACGTAGTCGGCCTCCAGCAGGCCGTTGCTCAGATCGCCCTGGTACCGCGTCAGCCCTTGCAGGCAGCTCGGGCAGCTCGTCAGGATCTTGAGGTCGCCCTTCTCGCCGACGCCCGGCAGCGCGCGCAAGGCGGCCTCGCCCTTGCGGATCTCTTCCTCCTTCCGGAAGCGCACCTGGGTGCTGATGTCGGGCCGCGTCACGCCCAGCGTGCCGCTCTCGCCGCAGCAGCGCTCGCTCTTCAGCACCTGCGGGCCCAGCAGCGCCTTCACGGTCTTCATCGGCTCCTGCAGCTTCATCGGGCTGTGGCAGGGGTCGTGGAACAGGTAGGCACCGCTCTTGTCGTCCAGCGTGATGCCCTTTTCCAGCAGGAACTCGTGGATGTCGACGATGCGGCAGCCGGGGAAGATGTCCTCGAACTGGTAGCCCTGGAGCTGGTCGTAGCAGGTGCCGCAGCTCACCACCACGGTCTTGATGTCCAGGTAGTTCAGCGTGTTGGCCACGCGGTGGAACAGCACGCGGTTGTCGGTGATGATCTGTTCCGCCTTGTCGAACTGGCCGCCGCCGCGCTGCGGGTAGCCGCAGCACAGGTAGCCCGGCGGCAGCACGGTCTGCACGCCGGCCTGCCACAACATGGCCTGCGTCGCCAGGCCCACCTGGCTGAACAGGCGTTCCGATCCGCAGCCGGGGAAGTAGAACACCGCCTCGCTCTCGGCCGTGGTGCGCGCCGGGTCGCGGATGATGGGCACGTAGTCGCGGTCTTCGATGTCCAGCAACGCGCGCGCGGTGCGCTTGGGCAGGCCGCCGGGCAGCTTCTTGTTGATGAAGTGGATGACCTGCTCTTTGATGGGCGCCGGGCCCAGTGTGGCCGGCGGCTGCGCGGTCTGCCGCCTGGCGACGGGCTTGAGCAGGTCGTGCGCCAGGCGCTGGGCCTTGAAGCCCACGCCGACCATCGCCGAACGCACCAGCTTGATGGTCTGCGGGCTGGTCGCGTTGAGCATCAGCATCGCCGCCGCGTTGCCCGGGCGCCAGCTCTTGCGGCCCATCTTGCGCAGCAGGTTGCGCATGTTCATCGTGACGTCGCCGAAGTCGATCTTCACCGGGCACGGCGACAGGCACTTGTGGCAGACGGTGCAGTGGTCGGCCACGTCCTCGAAGTCGGCCCAGTGCGCCAGGCTGACGCCGCGGCGCGTCTGCTCCTCGTAGAGAAAAGCCTCGATCAGCAGCGACGTCGCCAGGATCTTGTTGCGCGGGCTGTACAGCAGGTTGGCGCGCGGCACGTGCGTCGCGCACACCGGCTTGCACTTGCCGCAGCGCAGGCAGTCCTTGATGCTGTCGCTGATGGCGCCGATGTCGCTTTGCTGCATGATCAGCGACTCGTGGCCCATCAGCCCGAAGCTGGGCGTGTAGGCGGCGCTGAGGTCGGCGGCATGCGCATCGGCCATGGTCCGGCGCAGCAGCTTGCCCTTGTTGAAGCGCCCCTCGGGGTCGACGCGGCGCTTGTAGTCGGCGAAGTTCGCCAGCTCGTCGTCGGACAGGAATTCGAGCTTGGTGATGCCGATGCCGTGCTCGCCGCTGATCACGCCGTCCAGCCGCCGCGCCAGCGCCATGATGCGCGCCACCGCCTCGTGCGCGGTCTGCAGCATCTCGTAGTTGTCGCTGTTGACGGGGATGTTGGTGTGCACGTTGCCGTCGCCGGCGTGCATGTGCAGCGCCACCCAGACGCGGCCGCGCAGCACCTCCTGGTGGATGGCGCGGCAGCGCTCGAGGATGGGCGCGAAGGCGGCGCCGCTGAACAGGTGCTGCAGCGGCTGGCGGATCTGCGCCTTCCACGAGGCGCGCAGGCTGTGGTCCTGCAGTTGCGCGAAGACCGTGCGCGCCGGCGCATCGCCTTCGGGCCGCTGCGGCACGTCGAGGTGGTCGAGCCAGAACTGCCACAGCGCCTGCACCTCGCGCAGCAGCGCCAGCGCCTGCTGCACGCGGTCTTCCAGCAGCTCGGCGCCGGGGATCTCGCCGACGTCGCCCACCGGGCCCAGCGGCAGCGCGCCCTGCTGGAAGAAGCCGACCAGCCGCCCGACGAGCTGCAGCTTGTTGCGCAAGGACAGCTCGACGTTGATGCGCTCGATGCCCTCGGTGTACTCGCCCATGCGCGGCAGCGGGATCACCACGTCCTCGTTGACCTTGAAGGCGTTGGTGTGGCGCGCGATGGCCGCGGTGCGCTTGCGGTCGGCCCAGAACTTCTTGCGCGCGTCGGCGCTGACGGCGACGAAGCCCTCGCCATGGCGGCCGTTGGCGATGCGCACCACCTCGCTGGCGGCGCGCGCGACGCTGTCCTCGTCGTCGCCGACGATGTCGCCGATCAGCACCATCTTCGGCAAACCCTTGCCGGCCAGCGCGCGCTTGCTCTTGGTGCTGTAGCCCACGGCCTTGAGGTAGCGGTCGTCGAGGTGCTCAAGGCCCGCAAGGATCGCGCCACCGGGGCGACTGAACAGATAGTCCTTGATCTCGACGATGGACGGCACCGCGTCCTTCGCGCTGCCGAAGAACTCCAGGCACACGGTGCGCACGTGCGCCGGCATGCGGTGCACGATCCAGCGCGCGCTGGTGATCAGGCCGTCGCAGCCTTCCTTCTGCACGCCGGGCAGCCCGGCCAGGAACTTGTCGGTGACGTCCTTGCCCAGGCCTTCCTTGCGGAACACGCGGCCCGGGATGTCCAGCCGCTCGGTCTTCAGCAGCTTCTTGCCGCTGGCATCGAAGGTCTTGAGCTCGAAGCTGGCCTGCGGCGCGTCGTGGATCTTGCCCAGGTTGTGAGCCAGCCGCGTCACCTCCAGCCACTGCGCATCGGGCGTCACCATGCGCCAGCTCGCCAGGTTGTCCAGCGCGGTGCCCCACAGCACGGCCTTCTTGCCGCCGGCGTTCATCGCGATGTTGCCGCCCACGCAGCTCGCCTCGGCCGAGGTGGGGTCGACGGCGAACACATGGTGCGCACGTTCGGCGGCATCGGCCACGCGCTGGGTGACGACGCCGGCTTCGGTCCAGATCGTCGGCACCGGCTCGGCGACGCCGGGCAGCGAGACGAACTCGACCTCGCTCATCGCCTCGAGCTTCTCGGTGTTGATGACCGCGCTCTTCCAGGTCAGCGGCACCGCACCGCCGGTGTAGCCGGTGCCGCCGCCGCGCGGGATGATGGTCAGCCCGAGCTCGATGCAGCCCTGCACCAGCGTGGCCATCTCGGCCTCGGTGTCGGGCGTCAGCACGACGAAGGGGTACTCGACGCGCCAGTCGGTGGCATCGGTCACGTGCGAGACGCGCGACAGGCCGTCGAACTTGATGTTGTCCTTGGCGGTGCGGCGGCCGAGCACGCGCCGCGTGCGCTGGCGGAGCTGCGTCACCTCGTCGAAGCGGCCGGCGAAGCGCTGCACGGCCTCGCGCGCGCTGGCCAGCAGCTCGCCCACCGAGGCGTCGCGCTCGGCGTCGATGTCAGGCGTGCGGCGCTTTTCCACCTCGCCCAGGCGGTGGTGCAGCGCATCGATCAGCAGGCCGCGGCGCTTGGCGCTGGCGAGCAGGTCGTCTTCGAGGTAAGGGTTGCGCTGCACCACCCAGATGTCGCCCAGCACCTCGTACAGCATGCGTGCCGAACGGCCGGTGCGGCGCTCGTCTCGCAGGCGGGACAGCAGTTCCCAGGCGCGCGCGCCCAGCAGGCGCAGCACGATCTCGCGGTCGGAGAACGAGGTGTAGTTGTACGGGATCTCGCGCAGCCGCTGGGCCTGCTCGTCGAGCGGGGCCGCCTCGGGGATGCCCGGCCGCTCGCCCGCAGGGCGGCCTTTCAACTCGATGGCTTGCGGTGCATTCATGGCGAATCGGCGATCGTATCGCAGTGCAGCAAAATCGAGCCCGCAGGCTGCGGTTCCTGCGCCGCGCGGCGGGGTTATCCCGCTTGCCCGATGCCGAGCTTCCGTGACAGAAACCCGGCTGTCACAAAGCGCCGCCAAACTGGCGCGACCCGTCACAACAGATTCACGGAGCCGTTCATGACACGCAAGGTCCTCACCGCCGCCGCCATCGCCGCGCTGGCTGCTCTTTCGCTGCCGGCCCAGGCGCAGATCGAGATCCAGTGGTGGCATTCGATGGCCGCGGTCAACAACGACTGGGTGGTCGACCTGGCGAAGAAGTTCAACGAGAGCCAGAAGGACTACAAGATCGTGCCGGTCTTCAAGGGTGCCTACCCCGAGTCGTTGACTGCCGCCATCGCCGCCTTCCGCGCCGGCAACGCGCCGCACATCCTGCAGGTGTTCGAGGTCGGCACCGCGACGATGATGGCCAGCAAAGGCGCCATCGTGCCGGTGGGCAAGGTGATGGCCGACGCCGGCTTCAAGTTCGACCCCAAGGCCTACGTGCCCGCGGTGGCCGGCTACTACACGGCGCCCAACGGGCAGATGCTGAGCTTCCCGTTCAACAGCTCGACGACGGTCTTCTACTACAACAAGGACGCCTTCAAGGCCGCCGGGCTGGACCCCGAGCAGCCGCCCAAGACCTGGCCCGAGGTGGTGCTGGCGGCCGCCAAGCTCAAGGCCAGCGGCCACAAGTGCCCGTTCACGCCGGCCTGGCAGGGCTGGACGCAGCTGGAGAGCTTCTCCGCCTGGCACAACGTGGAGTTCGCGACCAAGATGAACGGCCTGGCGGGCCTGGACGCACGGCTGAAGATGAACTCGCCGCTGCACGTGCGCCACATCGAGAACCTGGCCAACATGGCCAAGCAGGGGCTGATGGTCTACAAGGGCCGCAACAGCGTTGCGGAGGCCACCTTCACCTCGGGCGAGTGCGCGATGATCACCACCTCCTCGGGCTTCTACGGCACGGCGACCAAGGGCGCCAAGTTCGCCTTCGGCCTGTCGACCCTGCCCTACTACCCCGACGTGCCCGGCGCGCCGCAGAACACCGTGATCGGCGGCGCCAGCCTGTGGGTGCTGAGCGGCAAGAAGCCGGCCGAGTACAAGGGCGTGGCGACGTTCTTCGACTTCCTGTCCAGGCCCGAGATCCAGTCCGCCAGCCACCAGCTGACCGGCTACCTGCCGATCACCACCGCCGCCTACAAGCTGACCGAGGATTCCGGCTTCTACAAGAAGAAGCCCGGCACCGACATCGCGGTGACGCAGATGATCCGCAAGGTCACCGACAAGAGCCGCGGCATCCGCCTGGGCAACTACCTGCAGATCCGCACCATCGAGGACGAGGAACTGGAACAGGTCTGGGCCGGCAAGAAGAGCGCCAAGGAGGCGCTGGACGCCATCGTGCTGCGCGGCAACGAACTGCTCGAACGCTTCGAGAAGGCGAACAAGCAGCGCTGACCGGCGGCGGCTGGCGAAAGCACGCCGTGGCGGCGGAGAAGCGGGTCGTCTTCCGGAGCGGGTGGCTGCCCTGGGCGCTGATCGCGCCCCAGATGGCGATCATCGTCGTGTTCTTCTTCTGGCCCGCGGGCCAGGCGCTGCTGCAGTCGCTGCAGCAGCAGGACGCCTTCGGCAGCTCGGTCGAATGGGTCGGGCTGGCGAACTTCCAGCGCCTGTTCGCCGACGACGGCTACGTCGCGTCGTTCAGGACCACGGCCGTGTTCTCGGTGCTGGTGACGGTGATCGGCCTGTCGCTGTCGCTGCTGATGGCCGTCTTCGCCGACCGCGTGCTGCGCGGTTCGGCCGTCTCCCGCACACTGCTGATCATGCCCTACGCGGTGGCGCCGGCGATCACCGCGGTGATGTGGGTGTTCATGTTCTCGCCGTCGATCGGCGTCGTCGCCTACGCGCTGGACCGGCTGGGCTACAACTGGAACCACCTGCTCAACGGCAACGACGCGATGACGCTGATCGTCGCGGCCGCGGTCTGGAAACACTTCTCGTACAACTTCCTGTTCTTCCTGGCGGGGCTGCAATCGATCCCCAAGTCGCTGATCGAGGCCGCGGCGATCGACGGCGCCGGGCCCTGGCGGCGCTTCCGGACCATCCAGTTCCCGCTGTTGTCGCCCACCAGCTTCTTCCTGCTGGTGATCAACGTCGTCTACGCGTTCTTCGACACCTTCGCCATCGTCGACGCCGCCACCCAGGGCGGCCCGGGCAAGGAGACCTCGATCCTGGTCTACAAGGTCTACTACGACGGCTTCAAGGCGCTGGACCTGGGCAGCTCGGCGGCGCAGTCGGTGGTGCTGATGGCGATCGTCGTCGCGCTGACCGTCATCCAGTTCCGCTACGTCGAGAAGAAAGTCAACTACTAGATGAAACGACCCCCACGCTCACTCCGTTCGCTGCCCCCCGAGGGGGCGCGTCAGCGGCTTCGGGCGGCCGGGCGCCACTGACATGATCGAACGCCGCCCCGGCCTGACGCTGCTGACCCATGCCGTGATGTGGCTGGGCGTGGTCGTCATCGCCTTTCCCGTCTACCTGGCGCTGGTGGCGTCCACGCACACCGCGCAGGAGATCCTGCAGGCGCCGATGCCGCTGCTGCCCGGCAGCAATGCCTGGGAGAGCTACAAGGCGGCGCTGCTGGGCGAAGGCGCCGGCGGCGGATCGCAGGCGCCGGTGGCGCGCATGATGTGGGTCAGCCTGATGTGCGCGCTGATCATCACCTTCGGCAAGATCACGATCTCGCTGCTGTCGGCCTTTGCCATCGTCTACTTCCGCTTCCCGCTGCGCAACGCAGTGTTCTGGGCCATCTTCGTCACGCTGATGCTGCCGGTGGAGGTGCGCATCGGGCCTACCTACCAGGTGGTGTCGGACCTGCACATGCTCAACACCTATGCCGGGCTGACGGTGCCGCTGATCGCGTCGGCCACCGCGACCTTCCTGTTCCGCCAGTTCTTCCTGACCGTGCCCGACGAACTGGTGGAGGCCGCCCGCATCGACGGCGCGGGCCCGATGCGCTTCTTCAAGGACGTGCTGCTGCCGCTGTCGCGCACCTCGATCGCGGCGCTGTTCGTGATCCAGTTCATCTACGGCTGGAACCAGTACCTGTGGCCGCTGCTGGTGACGACCGAGGAGAACATGTACCCGGTGGTCATCGGCATCAAGCGCATGCTGGCCGGCGGCGACGCCGCCAACGACTGGAACGTGGTGATGGCCACCGCCATCCTGGCCATGCTGCCGCCGCTGCTGGTGGTGATGCTGATGCAGAAGTGGTTCGTCAAGGGCCTGGTGGATACCGAGAAATAGAGATGGGTGCAATCTCACTCCGCAACGTCGAGAAGACCTACGGCCACGGCGCCAAGGCCGTGCAGGTGATCCACGGCGTCAGCGCCGAGATCGCCGACGGCGAGTTCATCGTCATCGTCGGCCCCAGCGGCTGCGGCAAGAGCACGCTGCTGCGCATGGTGGCGGGGCTGGAGGAGATCTCCGGCGGCGAGATCGCGATCGGCGGCCGCGTCGTCAACCGGCTGGAGCCGGCCGAGCGCGACATCGCGATGGTGTTCCAGAACTACGCGCTGTACCCGCACATGACGGTCTACGACAACATGGCCTATGGCCTGAAGATCGCCAAGCGGCCCAAGGCCGAGATCGAGCAGCGCGTGCAGAAGGCGGCCAGGATCCTGGAGCTGGGCGCGCTGCTGGAGCGCACGCCGCGGCAGCTGTCGGGCGGCCAGCGCCAGCGCGTCGCGATGGGGCGTGCCATCGTGCGCCAGCCGCAGGTCTTTTTGTTCGACGAGCCGCTGTCCAACCTGGACGCCAAACTGCGCGCACAGACGCGGCTGGAGATCCAGAAGCTGCACCGCGAGCTGGGCGTCACCTCGCTCTTCGTCACGCACGACCAGGTGGAGGCGATGACGCTGGCGCAGCGCATGATCGTGATGAACGGCGGCCGCATCGAGCAGATCGGCACGCCCGAGCAGGTGTACGGCGCGCCGGCGTCGACCTTCGTCGCCGGCTTCATCGGCAGCCCGCCGATGAACCTGCTGGCCGGCCAGGCCGAGGGCTCGAGCTTCCGCATCGGCAACACCAGCCTGTCGCTGCCCGCCGCCGCGCCGCGCAGCGGGCCGCTGCTGCTGGGGCTGCGGCCCGAGCACGCGGCGCTGCAACCGCAGCAGCAGCCGGGCTGCTGGCCGCTGCAGGTGGAGATGATCGAGATGCTGGGCGCCGAGCGGCTGGTCTACGGCCGCCTGGGCGAGGCCGCGTTCACGCTGCGCGTCGACGGCACGCTGCCGGCGCCGCGCCTCGGCGACACCGTGCACCTGCAGGCGCCGGCCGCGCAACTGCACTGGTTCGACCGCGACAGCGGAAAGCGCGTGGAGGCCGCGGCATGAAGCCCTGGACGCTGCCGCGCTGGATCGCGCACCGCGGCGCCGGCACGCTGGCGCCCGAGAACACGCTGGCCGCGTTCCGCCTGGGCGCGCAGCACGGATACCGCGCCTTCGAGTGCGACGTCAAGCTCAGCGCCGACGGCCAGCCCTTCCTGCTGCACGACGCCACGCTCGAACGCACCAGCAGCGGCCAGGGCACGGCGGGCGACCTGCCGTGGGCGCAACTGTCACGGCTGGACGCCGGCAGCTGGCACGGCCCCGCCTATGCCGGCGAGCCCTTGCCGACGCTGGACGCGCTGGCCGTCTGGCTGCGCCGCAACGGCCTGCTGCTGGACCTGGAGATCAAGCCCACGCCCGAGCACGAGGAAGCCACCGGCATCGCCGTGGCCCAGGCCGTGCGCCGCCTGTGGGCCGGCGCCGATGCCGCACAGCTGCCGCTGCTGAGTTCGTTCCGCTCCGATGCGCTGCGCGCCGCGCAGGAGGCGGCGCCCGAGCTGCCGCGCGCACTGCTGCTGGACGAGCTGTGGCCAGGCTGGCAGGGCGTGGCGCAGGCGCTGGACTGCGCGGCCGTGATCACCAACCACCTGCTGATGGACGCCGCCTTGCTGGCCGAGCTGCGCCAGCGCGGCTGGCGCGCGCTGTGCTACACGGTCAACGATGAGGCCGACGCCCAACGTTTGATCGCGCTCGGCATCGATGGGTTGATCACCGACGCGGTGGACCGCTTTCCGCCGGCGGTCGGTTGAGGACGGTGCGTCACCCCAGCGCCGTCCACTCCGACTCCACCTCCTCCAGCCCTGGCTGCTGCTCGGGCCTGGGCAGCGTCTTCAGGCCACGGATGATCGGCAATTGCCAAGCCACCGCGGCCAGCAGCAGCGAGACGGCGGCCGCAAAGCCTAGAGCGGCGCGCAGGCCCACGTGCTCGCCCAACCAGCCGCCCAGCAGCGAACCGCCGGGCGCGGCCACCAGCGACAGCCAGCGCATCGTGCTGGTCATGCGGCCCAGCAGCGGCTCGGGCGTCGCGGCCTGGCGCAGCGCGAGGAAGTTGATGAAGATGAAGACCGCGCCCATCGTGAACATCGCCATCATCAGCGCGAACGCGGCCACGCCCCAGGCGTTGGCCGGCGCCAGCGCCGGCAGCAGCCAGCCGATGCCGGTGATCACGTAGCCCAGCACCAGGCAGGGCCCGGGGCCGATGCGGTGGCTGATGCGCCGGCCCCAGACGCTGCCGGTGATCGTGCCCACGCCCATGCCCATGTAGCACAGGCCCACGGTCTGCTCCGACAGGCCCAGCGTGCGCGTGGCCACCAGGATCTGCACCACCAGCGCCGCGTAGTGCGCCATCTGCCACACCGCCATCAGCGCGGCCAGCACCACCAGCAGCCGCGTGCGCGCGACGAAGCGCAGGCCGGCCACCAGGTCGCGCCGGAAGCTGGCATCGGCGGCCACGCGCAGTTCCTCGCGCACGTGGACGCCGCGCAGGATCCAGGCCGAGCCCAGCAGCAGCGCGGCGTTGACCAGCAGCGCCCAGGGCGCGCCGAACAGCTTGATCAGGAAGCCCGCGAAGCCCGGCCCCGCGACCTCGGCGCCTGAGGTGGCCAGCGCGTTCTTCGCGTGCGCCTCCACCAGGCGCCGGCGCGGCACGACCTGGGTCAGCACGATCTGCGCCGCGCTGCCCGAGGTCGCATGCACCGCGCCGACGATGAAGCCCACCGCGTACAGCCAGCCCATGCTCAGCACGCCCAGCAGCCAGGCCAGCGTGACGCTGGCGGCGGCCAGGCCCACCAGCACCTCGCCGGCCAGGTAGACCGGCAGCTTGCGCACGCGGTCCAGCCAGACGCCGGCCGGCAGGCACAGCAGCAAAAAGGGCGACAGCTCGATCGCGGTGAGCGTGCCCATCTGCGTGGGGCTGGCCTTCAGCAGCACCGCCGCGGTCAGCGGCAGCGCCAGCAGCATCACCTGGCCGGCGAACGACGAGGTCAGGATCGACAGCCACAGCCGGCCGTAGGTGCGGTCAAGCCAGAGGTCGCCCTCGGGCAGGCGCTTCAGCAGTCGCTGCAAGGCCACCGCGGCGGCCGGTCAAGAGCGGTAGTCGGCGTTGATGCTGACGTAGTCGTGCGACAAATCGCAGGTCCAGACCTCGGCGCTGGCCGCGCCGCGGTTGAGGTTGACACGCACCAGGATCTCGGCCTTCTTCATCACGCGCTGGCCGTCCTCCTCGCGGTACTCCGGCCGGCGGCCGCCGCGCGAGACCACGTGTACCTCGTCGAGGTGCAGGTCGATCAGGCCCTGGTCCAGGTCGTCGATGCCGGCATAGCCCACCGCGGCCAGGATGCGGCCCAGGTTGGGGTCGCTGGCGAAGAACGCGGTCTTGACCAGCGGCGAATGCGCGATCGCGTAGGCGGCCAGCTTGCACTCGGCCTCGTCGCGCCCGCCGTCCACACGCACGGTGATGAACTTGGTGGCGCCCTCGCCGTCGCGGATGATGGCCTGCGCGAGCCGGCGCGAGACCTCGATCACCGCGTCGGCCAGCGCGCGGCCGGCGGGCGACGCCAGATCGGTGATCGCCTCGTGCCCGGCCCGCTGCGTGGCCACCAGCATGAATGAATCGTTGGTCGAGGTGTCGCCGTCGATCGTGATGCGGTTGAAGCTCTCGTCGGCGGCCTCGCGCACCAGCGCCTGCAGCGCCGCCGGCGCGATCACCGCGTCGGTGGCGACGAAGCCGAGCATCGTGGCCATGTTGGGCCTGATCATCCCGGCGCCCTTGGCGATGCCGGTGACGGTGACCGTGCGGCCGTCGATCAGGATGCGCATCGACGCCGCCTTGGGCACGGTGTCGGTGGTCATGATGCCTTCAGCCGCCTGCGCCCAGTGGTCGGGCGCCAGGTCGGCGGCGGCCGCGGGCAGGCCGGCCTCGATGCGCTCGACCGGCAGCGTCTCCATGATCACGCCGGTGGAAAACGGCAGCACCTGGCGCGGCTGCACGTCCAGCAGCGCCGCCACCGCGTCGCAGCTGCGCCGCGCGCGCGCCAGGCCGTCAGCGCCGGTGCCGGCGTTGGCGTTGCCGGTGTTGACCAGCAGCGCGCGGATGCCGCTGCCATCACTCGCGGCCAGGTGCTCGCGGCACAGCTGCACCGGCGCGGCGCAGAAGCGGTTGCGCGTGAACACGCCGGCCACCGCGGCGCCTTCGTCCAGCGCGAACAGCACCAGGTCGCGGCGGTTGGCCTTGCGGATGCCGGCCATCGCGGTGCCGATGCGCAGGCCGGGGACGGGGTACAGACGGCTGGGATCGATCGGTTCGAGGTGGACGGGCATGGGCGCGTTGCTGGTGGACGTGGGGCGTGGGAGCGACGGTGCCGGCCCCCCCCTGACCGTGGGGGCCGTACCAGGGAACTCCCCGGGTTTGCGTGGAGCAAGTCCTTGCCTTGTATCACTACAGTCGGTGTTCTGTCACAGTGATTCCGGATTGTTTCAGGCACGGCCTCGGCAAGAAACTTGCGTCGGGCCTGTCACCCACCCGGGCGTCGCTGCGCGAACCGCCATCGACTTCAACATTCTCGAAAAGGGTTGCACATGCGAAAGTTCTTCCGACACCTGGCGGCGGCCTTGGCCGTCAGCGCCTGCTTCGGCGCGGCTCAAGCCGGCCCGGCCGTGATCGACTTCGAAGCCGGGCTCGACACTTCGTACATGCTCTTCCCGCCTTTCGCCACCCACGGTGATGCGCTGGTCCAGGGCGATTACTTCGTCGGCACGGTGTCGACCAAGGCGGACGCCCAGTTCGGCGACTTGGTGGGCCTGCTGATCGACGGTGCCGACGTCGCCAACACCTGCTTCGGGGTGATCTGCCCCAGCAACAACAGCACGCACTTCCTCGGCATGGTCAACGACGGACTGCCCTGGCTGGGCCGCCTGGACGGCGGGGTGTTCCAGATCCTGTCGTTCGACGCCGCCTTCATCGCCGCCGCCGGCGCCACGGTGCCGACGCTGCCGCTGCTGCTGCGCGTCTACGCCTGGGACATCAACGGCGACCTCTACTTCGAGGACGTGCTGCCCACCGGCCTGAACAACGGCCTGCTGGAATTCAACAGCTACGCGCTGAGCGAGGAGTTCGCCAGCCGCCAGTACGTCGAGGTCGACTTCTACGGCTACGCCTGCAACAGCGCCGGCAGTTGCAACCGCACGTCCAATGCCGCGCAGTTCGCGCTGGACAACATCTCTCTCTTCGCGGTTCCGGAGCCCGCGTCGCTGGCTCTCGTCGGCCTGACCATCGTCGGCCTCGGCGCCGCGCGCCGCCGCCGCATGATCGCGGCCTGAGCGCCACCCGCGCGAAGATCGAGCATACATACGGAGGATTCATGATGATGCAGCAACGACGTCCCGTCGCGATCGCCGCCCTGCTGGTGCTGGGCGGCCTCTCAGGCGCCGCGCTGGCGCAGTCCCGCAGCCCCTACATCGTGCAGCTCACCGGCGAGCCGGCGGCCACCTACCGCGGCACGGTCGCCGGCTACGCGGCTACCGCGCCGGCGGCCGGCAGCCGCTTCGACTCGCGCTCGCCGGCCGCGGCGGCCTACCGCGGCTATCTCGACAGCCTGCAGCTCAGCGTGGCGAACACGGTGGCCAATGCGCCGGTGCTGGCGCGCTACAACACGGTGTTCAACGGCTTCGCAGCCCAGTTGACCGATGCCGAGGTGGCGACGCTGCGCGCCAACCCCAACGTGGTGGAGATCCACCCCGACGTGCCGCGCAAACTCGACACGATCTCGACCTCGACCTTCCTGGGCCTGACGGCCAGCGGCGGCATCTGGTCGCAGACCGATGGCAACGGCAAGGCGGTGAAGGGCGAGGACATCGTGATCGGCGTCGTCGACGGCGGCGTCTGGCCCGAGAACGCGGCCTATGCCGACCGCGTGGACGGCAGCGGCAAGCCGGTGTTCACCGGCGGCACGCTGGCCTACGGCCCGCCGCCGGCCAGTTGGAAAGGCGGCTGCGTCGCCGGCGAAGGCTTCACGCCGGCCCTGCACTGCAACAACAAGCTGATCGGCGCGCAGTTCTTCAACTCGATCTTCGTCAGCCAGAAGGGCTCGGTCAAGCACTGGACCGAGTTCTACTCGCCGCGCGACTCGGTGGCCGGCGCCACGGGCCATGGCGGGCACGGCTCGCACACCTCGTCCACGTCCGGCGGCAACGCCAACAACGACGCCACGCTGCCCGGCAGCACGCCGGTGCCGCTGGGCCCGGCTTCCGGCATGGCGCCGCGGGCACGGATCGCGATGTACAAGGTGTGCTTCACCTTCACCGATCCGGGCGCCACCGACGGCACCGGCAGCACCAACACCTGCTACAACGGCGACGCCGTCTCGGCGATCGACAAGGCGGTGGCCGACGGCGTCAACGTCATCAACTTCTCGATCAGCGGCAGCCAGACCTCGGTCAACGACCCGGTCGAGCAGGCCTTCCTGCGCGCCGCCAGCGCAGGCATCTTCGTCGCCACCTCGGCCGGCAACAGCGGTCCGGCGCAGGCCGTGGCTCACGTCAGCCCCTGGCTGACCACGGTGGCGGCCTCCACGCATGACCGCGCCTTCCGCGGCACCGCCACGTTGGGCAACGGCGCGGCCTACACCGGCGCGTCGACGGCCCCCAACGCGCTGCCGCAGACGGCGCTGATCCGTGCCGTGGACGCCGGCCTGCCCGGCGCGAATGCCACCAACCTGGACCTGTGCTTCTCGAATCCGCCGGTGCTCGACCCGGCCAAGGTGGCCGGCAAGGTGGTGATCTGCACCCGCGGCAACAACGCCCGCGTCGACAAGAGCCTGGCGGTGTTCAACGCCGGCGGCGTGGGCATGATCATGGCCGACAACGGCGCCGGCCTGGTGGCCGACGTGCACTCGGTGCCCACGGTCCACGTCTCGCAGGCCGACGGCAACGCCATCAAGGCGTATGCGGCGGCGACCGCGGGCGCCACCGCAGCGATCTCCCAGTTCTTCAAGACCACGCAGCCGGCACCGGTCATGGCGGACTTCTCGTCGCGCGGCCCCAACGCCGGCGACGGCAACATGCTCAAGCCCGACCTGACGGCACCGGGCGTGGACGTGATCGCCGCGGTGACCGCTGACCTGACACCGGCGCAGCGCGACCAGGTGGCCGCCGGCACCCTGGTGCCGCCAGCGGAGTTCGCGTCCTACCAGGGCACCTCGATGTCCAGCCCGCACGTGGCCGGCTTGGCCGCGCTGCTGAAGCAGGCGCACCCGACTTGGTCGCCGCAGGCGATCAAGTCCGCGCTGATGACCACCGCCACCACCACGCTGAACGACGGCCTGCCCGGCCTGCAGAACGGCCTGCTGCCCTGGTCCCAGGGCGCCGGCCACGTGGTGCCCAACAAGGCCATGGATCCGGGCCTGGTCTACGACAACAGCGTCGACGACTTCACGCGCTACCAGTGCAACGTCAACAAGCCCGCGGTGTCGCCGCAGTCGCTGTGCACGACGCTGGGCACGCTGGACCAGACCTACAACTACAACCTGCCCAGCATCACGGTGGCCTCGGTGCCCGGCGTGGTCACGGTGACCCGCCGCGTCACCAATGTCGCGGCGTCGCCGGCGACCTACACCTCGTCGATCTCGGTGCCCGGCTTCAACTCGGAGGTCACGCCGTCGACGCTGTCGCTCAACCCCGGCGAGACCAAGAGCTTCACGGTCAAGCTCACCGCCAACGGCGCCGTCGACGGCGTGTGGAACTACGGCTCGCTGACCTGGACCGACGGCACCCACGTCGTCAGGAGCCCGGTGACCGCGCGCGTCGGCAAGCTGATCACCGCACCGGCCGAGAACACCGGCACCACGGTGTCGGGCAGCCGCCTGATGACGGTGCAGACCGGCTTCAGCGGCCGCATGGGCTCGATCAAGGGCGGCCTCAAGCCGGTGACCCTGGGTGCGACGGTCTCGCTCTCCCCGAGCCCGGTCTACGGCAACGCGGTCGTCAACACCTGCGCATCCGCGTCCACCCCGGCCTACATGCGCAAATACACCGTCAACGTGCCGGCAGGTTCGCTGGTCGCGCGGTTCGAGCTGCGCCAGGAGGACACCACGCCGCAGGCCACGTCCGACAACGACATGATCGTGATCACGCCGGCCAGCACCTACGTGTACTCGGCGAACGACGGTTCGAACGAAGCAGCGCAGTTCGCCAATCCGGTGGCCGGCAACTACCGCGTCTGCGTGGTTGCCTATGGCGGCGGCACCGTGATGACGCACCGGCTATCGAGCTGGGTCGTCGGGCCGACCGACCAGATGGGCAACATGAATGTGTTGCTGCCCGGCCAGGCCTACAGCGGCGGCTCGGCGACGGTCGGCGTGTCGTGGAACGGCCTGGTCAGCGGCAATCGCTACCTGGGCGCCTTCGGCCTGACCGACCCCAGCGGCAGCCTGCAGTCGACCACGGTGCTGCGCGTGAACCCGGGCGGCAGCGTGATGAGCGAAGTCAACCTGCACCCGGTGAGCACCGACAAGCTCAGGCAGTAAGCCGCTGCTTCGATCCGATCAGGGCTGCAAGCCGAGGGCTTGCAGCCCTTTTTCATGCCGGGCGCCAGCGCTCGCGCAGCGCCGATTCCAGCGCCTGCGCGAAGCCGGCCGCATCGCACAGCGGCGAGGCCAGCAGCCGGCCGCGCAGCTCCGTGCGCAAGCCTGCCAGCGCCGCACGGTCGCGGCCGAGCCGCAGCGCGCGACCGACATAATCGTCGGCATCGGCGGCCACCCAGTCGTCCAGGCCCAGCCGGGCCAGGATGCCGGCGCCTTGCCGGCCCAGCGCCGAAGCGCCGGCCAGCGTGAGCACCGGCACGCCCATCCACAAGGCCTCGACCGTGGTGGTGCCGCCCGGGTACGGGAAGGGGTCCAGGGCCAGATCGACCGCGCGGTAGGCGGCCAGATAGGCCTCGCGCGGCTGCGCCGGCCGCAGGCGCAGGCGTTGCGGATCGAGGCCATGCGCCGCGAAGCGCTCGCGCAGGCGGCGACACACCGTCTCGCTGGCCAGGGCCCGGTCCTGCAAGGCCAGGCTGCTGCCCGGCAGTCCGGCCAGGATGGCCAACCAGGCCGCGACGACCTCGTCGCCGATCTTGGCCAGCCGGTTGAAGCAGGCCAGCCGCAAGCCCTCGCCCGGCGCGGCGGCGATCGGCGCGTCATCGACCGCCGGCGGCGGCGTGAAGCACAGAAAGCCGTGCGGCAGCCGCAGCAGCGGCTCGACGAAGTCCGCCTCGGTGCCTGCCGGCGCGATCCAGCGGTCGACCACCAGCGCATCGACCTCGGCCAGCCCGGTGCTGGCGCAACTGCCCAGCCAGCTCAGTTGCAGCGGTGCCGGGCGCCAGGCGAGCACCGGCAGGCGGTTGTGGCGCGTGTGGCCCGAGAGGTCGATCAGCACGTCGATGCCGTCGGCATGGATGGCGGCGGCTAGCGCCGGGTCGTCCAGCGCCTCGACCTGGCGCCATTGCGCGCAGCACGCACGCAGGCGCTGCGTCACCGCGTCGGCCTGCGGCTGGGTCGCATAGGCCCACAGTTCCAGCGTCGGCCGGCGCGACCATTGCGCCAGCACCGATTCCAGGAACCAGGCCACCGGATGCGCCCGCAAGTCGCCCGACAGCAGCCCGATGCGCAGCCGCCGCTGGGGGTCGGCAGCGGCGGCCCCGGACGGGTGCCGGAAAGGCTGCGCCCGCGCCGCGGCGGCCGCGCCGAAACGCCGGGCCGCCGCCAGGGTCTCGGCGCGCCCGGCCTCGCTGCGGTCCAGGTACTGGCGCGTGAACAGCCATTCGCTGCGCCAGGCCAGGCGCTCGGGCTCCAGCATCTGCGCCCGTTCCAGATGCGCGAGCGCCTGCGCCGGCTCGCCGATCAGGTTGAGCGCATGGGCCAGGTTGCCCTGCAGCGGCGCGAAGTCGGGCTGGGCTGCGACCGCGGCGCGATAGTCCGCCAGCGCGTCGTCGATGCGCCCCAAGGCCAGCCAGGCATTGCCCAGGTTGCTGCGCACCGCCGGCTGCGCCGGCTGCCGCTGCAGCGACTGCTGGAACGCCGCCGCCGCCTCGGCATGGCACCCCAGCGCCATCAGCGCCACGCCCAGGTTGGCCAGCGCCTCGGCGTGGCCGGGCTCGATCGCCAGCGCCTGGCGATAGGCGGCCACGGCGTCGTCGAAGCGGCCTTGTCCGGCCAGCAGATGGGCCAGTTGGAACTGTGCGGCCAGGTGCTGCGGCCGCCAGCGCAAGGCCTCGCGCAGGCTGGCCGCAGCGGCGTCCAGCCGGCCCTGGGCCTGCAGCGCCAGCCCCAGCCCATGGTGGGCCTGCGCCAGCCGCGGCTGCAGACCGATGGCCCGGCGATAGCTGGCCACCGCGTCGTCCAAGCGCCCCTGGCCGGCGCGGGCGCGGCCCAGGTTGCAATGCGCCGCCGCCAGCGCGGGCCGCAGGCGCAGGGCCTGCAGGCAACTGGCCGCCGCCGCGTCCCACTGGCCCAGCGAGGCCAGCACGTCGCCCAGGTTGCTGTGCGCCTCGGCGAAGTCGGGCTTGAGGGCCAGCGCCGCCCGGTAGTGCCGCGCCGCCGGCTCATGCTGGCCGCGCGCGGCCAGCAGGCCGCCCAGGTTACCCAGCACTTCGACGTCCTGCGGCATCAGCGCCGCGGCGCGCTGCAGCGCCGCCAGCGCATCCTTGCCTTGGGCCAGCAAGGCGGTGCCCAGCGCCTTCCACGCCAGCCCGTCCTGCGGATGGCGAACCGCCGCCTGCGCGGCCAAGACCTCCATCTCGGCATGGCGCCCGGCGCCGAACAGATGCACCCACTGCAGCAGTTCGGCCTGCGGCACGCGGCTGGCGGGCGCGTCGGTGCTCATGCCGGCATTGTCATAGCATGGGCGCCATGCCTCGCGCCGCTTGCCGCCGCACCGAACTGACGACCCCGCTGGCGGCCACGCTGCTGGCCGCCGTGCTGGCGCTGGCCGCCTGCCGGTCGGCACCCGCAGCGGCACCGGCAGCCGGTGCCACGGGCCTGGCCGAGATCGAAGCCCTGATCGGCGCGGCGTCCTGCCGCCGCGACGAAGACTGCCGCGCGATCGGCATCGGCGCGCGCGCCTGCGGCGGCCCGGAGGCTTACCGGGCCTGGTCGGTCATCGACAGCGACGAGCGGCGGCTGACCGAGCGCGTGCAGCAGGACGCCGCGGCGCGGCGCGCCGAGCTGGAGCGGCTGGGCATGCACTCCACCTGCCAGGTGCTGCCGCGGCCGCGCGTGAGCTGCCGGATCGCGGCCGGCGCCGCTTCAGGCCGCTGCGTGCTGCAAAGCGGGCGCCAGGCCGATTGAAGACGGCTGACGGCGGCCGAGAAGGCGGCGCCCGGCCCTTCAGGCCAGCCGCCCGTGGCACTGCTTGTACTTCTTGCCGCTGCCGCAGGGGCAGGGATCGTTGCGCCCCACTTTGGGCACCTGCTGCGCCAGCGTCGCGGGGTCGGCGTCCTGCGAGACCGAGCCGTCCTCGTTGGGGTGGGTGTAGGTGACGTTGGAGACGTGGCTGGCCTGCTCTTCCAGCGCCTCGGCGGCCTGCGCCACCTGGTCCTGGCTCTGGATGCGCACCGTCATCAGCACGCGCGTGACCTCGTGCTTGACGGTGTCCAGCAGCTGCGAGAACAGCTCGAAGGCCTCGCGCTTGTATTCCTGCTTCGGGTTCTTCTGCGCATAACCGCGCAGATGGATGCCTTGGCGCAGGTAGTCCAGCGCCGCCAGGTGCTCGCGCCAGTGGCTGTCCAGCGTCTGCAGCAGCACCATGCGCATGAAGGGCGTGAACTGCTCGCTGCCCACCTGGTCGACCTTGGCCTGGAACATCGCGTCGGCCGCGGCCTTGACCTTGTCGAGCAGGTCCTCGTCGGTGATGCTGTCGGCCTTGTCGACCAGCGCCTTCAGGTCCACGTCGAGCTGCCAGTCGTCGCGCAGCGCGCGCTGCAGCGCGTCCAGGTCCCACTGCTCTTCCAGGCTCTCGGCCGGCACGTGGGCGCGCACGACGTCGGTCATCGCGGCGTGGCGCAGGTTGCGGATCTGGTCGTCCAGCGCCGCGGCCTCCAGGATCTCGTTGCGCTGCTGGTAGATCACCTTGCGCTGGTCGTTGGCGACGTCGTCGTACTCCAGCAGCTGCTTGCGGATGTCGAAGTTGCGCGCCTCCACCTTGCGCTGCGCGCTCTCGATGCTGCGGTTGACGATGCCGGCCTCGATGGCCTCGCCCTCGGGCATCTTCAGCCGGTCCATGATGGCGCGCACGCGGTCGCCCGCGAAGATGCGCATCAGCGGGTCGTCCAGGCTCAGGTAGAAGCGGCTGGCGCCGGGGTCGCCCTGGCGGCCGCTGCGGCCGCGCAGCTGGTTGTCGATGCGCCGGCTCTCGTGCCGCTCGGTGGCCACGATGCGCAGCCCGCCCTGCGCCTTCACCTGCTCGTGCAGGCCCTGCCATTCGTCCTGCAGCTTCTGCGCGCGCAACTGCTTCTCGTCGTCCGGCAGGTTGGGGTCGGCTTCGAGGAACTGCACCTGCTTCTCGACGTTGCCGCCCAGCACGATGTCGGTGCCGCGGCCGGCCATGTTGGTGGCGATCGTGATCATCTTCGGCCGCCCGGCCTGCGCGACGATCTCGGCCTCCTTCGCGTGCTGCTTGGCGTTGAGCACCTGGTGCGGCAGCTTGGCCTGCGTCAGCAGCTGGCTGATCAGCTCGCTGTTCTCGATGCTGGTGGTGCCCACCAAGACCGGCTGGCCGCGCTCGAAGCAGTCGCGGATGTCCTGGGTGACCGCGTCGTACTTCTCCTTCGCGGTCTTGTAGATGAGGTCGTTGTCGTCCTTGCGGATGGTGGGCTTGTTGGGCGGGATGACCACCGTCTCCAGGCCGTAGATCTCCTGGAACTCGTAGGCCTCGGTGTCGGCCGTGCCCGTCATGCCGGCCAGCTTGCCGTACATGCGGAAGTAGTTCTGGAAGGTGACCGAGGCCAGCGTCTGGTTCTCGCTCTGGATCTGCACGCCTTCCTTGGCCTCCACCGCCTGGTGCAGGCCGTCGCTCCAGCGCCGGCCCGTCATCAGGCGGCCGGTGAACTCGTCGACGATCACCACCTCGCCGTTCTGCACCACATAATGCTGATCCCGGTTGTACAAGTGGTGCGCCCGCAGCGCCGCGTAGACGTGGTGCATCAGGCTGATATTGGCCGGGTCGTACAGGCTTGCGCCTTCGGCCAGCAGGCCGGCCTTGGACAGCACCTCTTCGGCCTTCTCGTGGCCGGCCTCGGTCAGGTAGACCTGGTGCGTCTTCTCGTCGACCGTGAAGTCGCCGGGCTCGATCACGCCTTCGCCGGTGCGCGGGTCGGCCTCGCCGATCTGCTTCTTGAGCTGCGGCACGACGGCGTTGATGCGCACGTACAGCTCGGTGTGGTCCTCGGCCTGGCCGCTGATGATCAGCGGCGTGCGCGCCTCGTCGATCAGGATCGAGTCGACCTCGTCGACGATCGCGAAGTTGAGCCCGCGCGAGACGCGGTCGGCCACCTCGTAGACCATGTTGTCGCGCAGGTAGTCGAAGCCGAACTCGTTGTTGGTGCCGTAGGTGACGTCGGCGGCGAAGGCGGCCTGCTTCTCCTCGCGCTGCATGCCGGGCACGTTGACACCCACCGTGAGCCCCAGGTAGCCGTACAGGCGCCCCATCCATTCGGCGTCGCGGCGGGCCAGATAGTCGTTGACCGTCACCACGTGCACGCCCTTGCCCGACAAGGCGTTCAGGTACACCGGCAGCGTGGCCATCAGCGTCTTGCCCTCGCCGGTGCGCATCTCGGCGATCTTGCCCTGGTGCAGCGCCATGCCGCCGATCAGCTGCACGTCGAAGTGGCGCATCTTCAGCGTGCGCTTGCCGGCCTCGCGCACCACCGCGAAGGCCTCGGGCAGCAGCGCGTCCAGCGTCTCGCCGGCGGCGATGCGCGACTTGAACTCGTCGGTCTTGGCGCGCAAAGCGGCGTCGTCGAGCTGCTCGAACTGCGGCTCCAGCGCGTTGATCTGCTGCACCGTCTTGCGGTAGCCCTTGAGCAGACGATCGTTGCGACTGCCGAAGATCTGGGTCAGTATCTTGGGAAACATGCGACGGCAAGGCCTTGTGGTTCTTGGGCGGGCGCGGGCGGCTTGGGGGCGGCGTGGATGCGGCGTGCGTGCGGCAGATGGGGCTGCCGCGGCGGCTTTGCAAGGCACCCGTTCGCGCAAGCGCTGCTGGCGGGTCGGCGGGTGCCGCCGCCCTGGCGCACGCAAAGCGGCGCAGTTTAGCACCCGGGCACCGGGCGGCTTGGCCGGTGCGTCAGCGGCGGGCCATGCCGTCCAGCGGCGCCGAGGCACCGCCGGCCAGGAAGCGCGCCGGGTCTTGCGGCGCGCCGTCCACCAGCACCTCGAAGTGCAGGTGCGGCCCGGTCGAGCGGCCCGACGAGCCCACCTCGGCGACGATCTGGCCGCGCTTGATCAACTGCCCGGGCTTGACCAGCAGCTTCTGGCAATGCGCGTAGCGGGTGACCAGGCCGTTGCCGTGGTCCAGTTCCAGCATCTGGCCGTATTCGGGATGCTGGTCGGCGAACCGCACCACGCCGCCGGCCGAGGCCTTGATCGCGGTGCCCGGCTCGGCCGGAAAGTCCAGCCCGCTGTGCAGCGCAGCGCGGCCGGTGAAGGGGTCGGGGCGGAAGCCGAAGCCCGAGCCCACCGGCCCATCCACCGGCGGCGCGCTGGGCACGCGCAGCGCGTCCAGCCGCGCCTGCAGCAAGCGCGATTCGCTGAAGGTGAACAGGTCGGTCTGCCAGTCGGCCGCCTCGTCCAAGCCGCTGACCTGGCGCTGCAACTCCTCCAGCGAGGGCCGGCGCGCCGGGATGAACGGCCCGCCGCGGCCGCCTTCCGCGGTGCGGCGCGGCGGCTTCAGCTCCTCGGGCTTGAACCCGGCCAGGCCGCTGACGCGGTCGCTCATCGCCTCCAGCTTGATCATCTTGGCCTGCATCTCGCCCACCTTCTGCGCCATCGCGTCGAGGTTGTCGCGCATGTAGCGCTCGCGCTGGGCGATCTCGTCGCGCACCACCAGGCGCACGATGGAGCTGACCACCGGCCAGCCCTCGCGCGCGGCGGTGAGAAACACGAAGTGATAGATCGCGCCCGACAGCATCAGCAGCACGAAGACCACGACCGCACCGGCCAGCGCCGCCTGCAGCGCACTGAACTGCAGCGCCCGCGTGCGCGCCAGGCGGCCGTGGGTGATGAGGATCTGCATCGCCAATAAACTCCTGCCATGGTTGCGCCACAGCCTCCCAGCCCGACGCCCGTGCCGACGCTCGGCATGGCCGCCGCGCTGGAGCGCTGCGAGCCGCTGGGCCGCCTGCTGCGCCGCTTGGACGAGGCGCGCGGCCTCTACGAAGCCGTGGCGCCGCTGCTGCCGCCGGCGCTGCGCGCCGACGTGCGGACCGGGCCGGTCGACGCCGGCTGCTGGACGCTGCTGGCCGCCCACAACCCCGCGGCCGCCAAACTGCGCCAGATGCTGCCCCTGCTGCTGGCGCAGTTGCAGGCCGAGGGGCGGCAGGTTACTTCAATCAAGGTGCGGGTTCAACCGCGTTCGTCGGCCCCGCGCTGCTGAAGAAGGGACCCGTGCCCGTGGTCCGGGTGGCTGCTGAACGCCCGCCTGGGGCGGCATTGGTGCCGGCTGTCCGAATCGAACGGACGACCTTCCGCTTACAAGGCGGGTGCTCTACCTGCTGAGCTAAGCCGGCGGCGCTGCGCGCGGATTCTAGGAGGCTTGGCGGCGCTTCATTTGATGCGCTTGAGCGATGGCCGCTGCGGGCCGCTGGGCTGGGGGTCGGGCGGCGGCGGCTCGTCGCCGGCCTCGGGCTCGACGGTGGCCAGCCGCAGGCCGCGCGCCGCCGCCGGCGCCGCGGCGCTGGTGGGGGCGCCCTCGCTGCCTTCACCCTGGGCACCGGCACCGGCCGGGCCGGCGGGCACCGGGAAGGCCATGCCCTGACCGTTCTCGCGCGCGTAGATCGCCACCACGTGGTCCACCGGCACGACGATGTCGCGCGGCACGCCGCCGAAGCGGGCGCGGAACTCGATGAAGTCGTTGCCCAGCTTGAGGCCGCTGGTGGCCTCGAAGCTGACGTTGAGCACGATCTCGCTGTTCTTCACGTACTCCATCGGCACCTGCACCGAGGCGTCGACGTGCACCGCGACGTAGGGCGTGAAGCCGTTGTCGGTGCACCAGTCGTGCAGCGCGCGCAGCAAATAGGGCCGCGTCGAGCTGCCCTGGTTGTCGCCAGACGGGCCGGTACTCATCTCACCCCTGCATCACTTGCGCATGACCTTTTCCGACGGCGTCAGCGCCTCGATGTAGGCCGGACGCGAGAAGATGCGCTCGGCGTACTTCAGCAGCGGCACGGCGTTCTTGCTGAGGTCGATGCCGTAGTAGTCCAGCCGCCACAGCAGCGGCGCGATCGCCACGTCCAGCATGCTGAAGTCGTCGCCGAGCATGTACTTGTTCTTCAGGAAGATCGGCGCCAGTTGCGTCAGCCGGTCGCGGATCTGGCTGCGCGCCTTCTCCAACTGCTTGTCGGTGGCCTTGACGCCGCGGCCTTCGAGCAGGTTGACGTGCGCGAACAGCTCCTTCTCGAAGTTGAAGAGGAACAGCCGCACGCGCGCCCGCGCCACCGGGTCGCCCGGCATCAGCTGCGGGTGCGGGAAGCGCTCGTCGATGTACTCGTTGATGATGTGGCTCTCGTACAGGATGAGGTCGCGCTCCACCAGGATGGGCACCTCGTTGTACGGGTTCATCAGCGCGATGTCCTCGGGCTTGGCGAACAGGTCGACGTCGCGGATCTCGAAGTCCATGCCCTTCTCGAACAGCACGAAGCGGCAACGGTGCGAATACGGGCAGGTGGTTCCGGAGTAGAGCACCATCATGGTGGCAGACCTCGATCAAACGGCAGGGGGCCGCGTGGCAGCCCCTTTGAAAAAAACCAGGCGCAGTGGGCGCCAGCCGAGCCCCCACTGCGCCGACCCGGCCGCGACGAGCCGGGGCTGAATGCTACTTGACGTCCTTCCAGAACGCGGCGTTCAGGCGCCAGGCGATCACGGTGAAGATCAGCAGGAAGAGGATCACCCAGACGCCCAGGCGCACGCGCTCGCCCTGCACTGGCTCGCCCATCCACTGCAGGAAGGCGACCAGGTCGGCCACCGCCGAGGTGTATTCCTCGGCGCTGAGCGTGCCCTTGGTGATGGGCTCGAAGCCCTTGAAGACGTGCGCGGTCTTGGCCGGATCGTGCGCGTCCTTCTCCTCGGCGAACACCGCGCGCTGCTGGCCCTGCAGTTCCCACAGCACGTGCGGCATCGCCACGCTGGGGAAGGCCAGGTTGTTCCAGCCGGTGGCCTTGGTGTCGTCGCGGTAATAACTGCGCAGATAGGTGTAGAGGTAGTCGGCGCCGCTGCCCTTGGACGCGTCGGCGCGCGAGCGCGCGATCACCGTCAGGTCCGGCGGCGCGGCGCCGAACCAGTCCTTGGCCTCCTTGGGATCGACCGCGACCTTCATCGTGTCGCCCACCTTGGCGCCGGTGAACACCAGGTTCTTCTTGATCTGGTCTTCGGTCAGGCCGATGTCGCGCATGCGGTTGTAGCGCATGTAGGCTGCGGCATGGCAGTTGAGGCAGTAGTTGACGAAGAGCTTGGCGCCGTTCTGCAGCGCGGTGACTTCGGTGACGCGCTCGTTGGGGAACTTGTCCCAGGCGACACCTTCGGACGAAGCCTGCGCGCCCGAGACCAGCGCCAGGCTGCAGAGCAACCAGAGGATCAGTTTCTTCATGGTCTTATGGCTTTCGGGATCTCGGCGCTTCAGTGCGGCTGGAAGGTCACGCGGTCGGGCACGGCCTTGAACTCGCCGATCTGGCTCCACCACGGCATCAGCGCGAAGAAGCCGAAGTAGAAGACGGTGCCGACCTGCGCGATCAGCGTGCCGGCGTCCGACGGCGGCTGGATGCCCAGGTAGCCCAGCACGATGAAGAAGACGACGAAGATCGCGTACATGATCTTGTGCCAGCCCGGGCGGTAGCGGATCGACTTGACCGGGCTGCAGTCCAGCCAGGGCAGGAAGAACAGGATGATCACCGCGCCGCCCATCACCACCACGCCCCAGAACTTGGCGTCGAAGGTCTTCAGCAGCGCGATCACCACCAGCCCGGCGATGACGACGCCGATGCGCGCCAGGCCGCTCAGGCCGCCCTTGAGCAGCGCGCCCACGGTGCCCAGCGCGGTGATGACGACGAAGACGTTGACCATCGGGTCGGTGGTCGCGCGCAGCATCGAATAGAACGGCGTGAAGTACCACACCGGCGCGATGTGGGCCGGCGTCTTCAGCGGGTCGGCCGGGATGAAGTTGTTGTACTCCAGGAAGTAGCCGCCCAGTTCCGGCGCGAAGAAGATGATCGCGCTGAACGCCAGCAGGAACACGCTGACGCCGATCATGTCGTGCACCGTGTAGTACGGGTGGAACGGGATGCCGTCGAGCGGGATGCCGGTCTTGGGATCCTTCTTCGCCTTGATCTCGATGCCGTCGGGGTTGTTGGAGCCCACGTCGTGCAGCGCCAGCAGGTGCGCGACGACCAGGCCCAGCAGCACGAGCGGGATCGCGATCACGTGGAAGCTGAAGAAGCGGTTCAGCGTGGCGTCGCTGACCACGTAGTCGCCGCGGATCAGCAGCGCCAGGTCGGGGCCGACGAAGGGGATCGCGGCGAACAGGTTGACGATCACCTGCGCGCCCCAGTACGACATCTGGCCCCAGGGCAGCAGGTAGCCGAAGAAGGCCTCGCCCATCAGGCACAGGAAGATCGCGCAGCCGAAGATCCACACCAGCTCGCGCGGCTTGCGGTAGCTGCCGTACAGCAGGCCGCGGAACATGTGCAGGTAGACGACGATGAAGAACGCGCTGGCGCCGGTGCTGTGCATGTAGCGCACCAGCCAGCCCCAGGGCACGTCGCGCATGATGTACTCGACCGAGGCGAAGGCCAGGTTCGCGTCGGGCTTGTAGTGCATCACCAGGAAGATGCCGGTGACGATCTGGATCACCAGCACCAGCAGCGCCAGGCTGCCGAAGAAGTACCAGGTGTTGAAGTTCTTCGGAGCGTAGTACTCCGACATGTGCTTCTTGTACTCGGCGAACGCGGTGGGGAAGCGGTTCTCGAACCACACCGTCGTCTTCTGAAGCACCGAGGCGCCGGCCGGCGCGTCCTTGAATTCAGCCATGGCTAGACCTCGCTCCTCATGCCTTCTTGTCGTCGCCGATCAGCAGCGTGGTGTCCGACAGGTACATGTGCGGCGGCACCTCCAGGTTGTCGGGCGCCGGCTTGTTCTTGAAGACGCGGCCCGCCATGTCGAAGGTCGAGCCGTGGCAGGGGCACAGGAAGCCGCCTTGCCAGTCGTCGGGCAGCGAAGGCTGCGGGCCGGGGGTGAACTTGTCGGTGGGCGAGCAGCCCAGGTGCGAGCAGATGCCCACGCCGACGAAGTACTCGGGCTTGATCGACCGCCACTCGTTCTTGGCGTACGGCGGCGTCGGATAAGCCTTGCGCTCGGAGTTGGGGTCGGCCAGCTGCGGGTCGGTCTTCTTCAGGCTGGCCAGCTGCTCGGGCGTGCGGCGGACGATCCACACCGGCTTGCCGCGCCATTCGACGGTCATCTTCTCGCCGGCTTTCAGCGCGCTGATGTCCACCTGCACCGGCGCGCCCGCGGCCTTGGCGCGCTCCGACGGCGCGAAGGTGCTGACGAAGGGCACGGCGGTGGCCACGCCGCCGATGGCGCCGGCCCCGCAGGTGATCGCGATCCAGGTGCGGCGGGCGCCGTCGACGACGCCTTCGGTTGAACCACCAGGCGGCAGGGCCGCTGCGGAATCACTCATGGAATCCTCGAAAAGGATGATCGAATGGGCTTGAGGGTCAACCTGGGATTCTAGCGGCAGCCTTCAGGGTCATTTCCCGGGGTGCAGCCGCGGCCCAACAGTCGAGACGCGAGCCGCGCTTGACGTAAGGCAGGGCCAAGCTCTACCGTCGCGGCCGGCCGCGGTTCGTCAGAACTTCGTCATCGACCGACACACCACCAGGAGGCCTTCTTCCATGAGCTTCGCATCGGAATTCAGAGAGTTCGCCGTCAAGGGCAACGCCATCGACCTCGCCGTCGGCGTGATCATCGGCGGCGCCTTCGGCAAGATCGTCGACTCCATCGTCGGCGACCTCGTGATGCCCGTCGTTGGCAAGATCTTCGGCGGGCTGGACTTCAGCAACTACTTCATCCCGCTGGCCGGCCAGACCGCCACCAACCTGGCCGACGCCAAGAAGGCCGGCGCGGTGTTCGCGTACGGCAACTTCATCACCGTGGCGATCAACTTCGTGCTGCTGGCCTTCATCATCTTCATGATGGTCAAGCAGATCAACCGCCTGAAGAAGGCCGAGCCGCCGCCGCCTCCGCCGGCCACGCCCGAAGACGTCGTGTTGCTGCGCGAGATCCGCGATTCGCTGAAAAAGCCTTGAGCGGCGGGCGGCGGCGCGGCTGCCTCCGCGCCGCTGGCCCAGAATAGCGGGCCCGCCCGACCCGCATGACCGACGCTGCCATCCCGCGCTTCCATCCGCTGCTCGACGCCGCCATCCAGCGCGTCAAGCAGGCGGTGCTGGCCGCTGCCGAGCGCACGGTGGAGAGCCTGGGCCTGTCGGCGATGGGCGCCTTCGGCTCGCAGCGCGACGCGCTGCTGGCCGCACAGTTCGAGCTCAACCGCAAGCTGGCCGGCTTCGCGCAGGCCTTCGACCACGCCTTCGACCAGCAGCTCGGCGGCGATGCCGCCGGCCGCGGCGCCGGCGGCGCGGCCGGCTGGGAAGCGCTGACGCTGGTGGAAGATCGCGAGCTGGAGATCAAGGTGCAGGCCGAGCGCTTCGGCCTGGAGATCACGCACGCCTGCGAGTGGGAGCTGCGCGAGCTGGAGGCCTACGTCGGCTCGCTGCTGGGCCACGGCCGCGCCGACCGCGAGCGCAACCCGCTGCGGCCCGAGCTGATCGGCCACGGCGTGATCCGCGCCGTCGACGCCACCGCCGACCGCCCCGACGTGCGGCGCGTGCTCGATGCCGAGCTGCAGCGCTCGCTGACCGCGGTGCTGCGCGACACCTATGCCGGCATCGTCAGCGACCTGCGCAAGGCCGGCGTGCAGCCGGTGTCGCTGACCGTGCGCACGACCGAAAGCGCCGGCGGCGGCGAGCACGCCCACAGCCGCGCCGCGCCGCTGGACAGCGGCGCGGCATCGCGGCGCGAGGGCGATGACGCGGCCGCTTCGGGCCGCTCGTCGGTCTCGGGCGGCTTCGGCCCGCACAGCGCGCGCAGCCGCTTCGACCACGCGGCCGACGCTCGCCACGGCGGCAGCACCGGCAGCACCGGGCATGACGGCCTGCGCCCGCGCGGCTTCAGCGGCAGCGGCGCGCGCGGCACGCCGATCGGCCAGGTCGACCCGGCGATGATGGAGCTGCTGCGCCGCCTCGCCCATGTCGAGGCCGGCGGCTTCGAGTCCTCGGGCTCGGGCTGGGGCGGCGACAGTGGCGGCAGCGGCGCGATGCCCGTGCTGCCCAACCTGATCCACGCCAACCGCGACGAGCTGAAGCAGGCCTCGCGCGGTGCGCTCGATCACATGGTGATCGACGTCATCGGCAGCCTGTTCGACCAGATCCTGTCCGACCCCAAGGTGCCGCCGCAGCTCGCGCGCCAGATCGCGCGGCTGCAGCTGCCGGTGCTGCGCGCGGCGCTGGGCGACGCCAGCTTCTTCTCCAGCCGCAAGCACCCGGTGCGGCAGTTCATCAACCGCATCGCGTCGCTGGGCCAGGGCTTCGAGGACTTCTCCGACCAGCAGGCGCAGACCTTCCTGGCCAAGGTGCGCGACCTGGTGCAGGAGATCGTCAAGGGCGACTTCGACCAGATCGAGACCTACGCGACGCGGCTGACGGCGCTGGAGGCCTTCGTCGCCGAGCAGGCGCGGCGCGCCGTCGAGGCGCAAAGCGGCGGCGCCACCGCCTTGCTGCAGCAGCGCGAGGAGGCGCTGCGCCTGGGCCAGCACTACGAGCAGCGGCTGGACGACGAGCTGCAGCCGCTGGCCGCGCCGGCCTTCGTGCGCGATTTCGTCTCGCGCGTCTGGAGCCGCGTGATCCTGAAGGCAGCCGAGCGCGACGGCGTCACCAGCGAGCGCGTGCGCGCGCTGCGCCAGACCGGGCGCGAGCTGTTCATGAGCGTGCAGCCCAAGACCTCGCCGGCGCAGCGCAAGGCCTTCCTGGCCGAGCTGCCGAAGATGATGCAGCACATCGCCGAGGGGCTGAACGCGATCGGCTGGCCCGAGGAGCGCCGGCGCGAGTTCTTCGGCCAGCTGATGCCAGCGCACGCCGAGGCGCTGAAGGCCGCCACCGGCCGCGTGCTGGACTTCAACATGATGGCGCGCCAGGTGGACCAGGCGCTGGAGCGTCACCTGCCCACGCGCAAGGACCTGCCGCCGGCCCAGATGGCCGCGCCGCTGGACGACGCCGAGGCCGGCTTCACGCGCGAGGAGGCGGCCCGCATCGGCCTGGTGCAGGAGTCGGCGGTCGACTGGAGCGCCCCGCTCGACATCGACCTCAGCGCCGGCCCCGAGCTGAGCGCGGTCGACCTCGAGCTGCCCGGGCTGCCGGCGCCCGCCGAGCCGGCCGAGCCGGTCAGCGGCCGCAGCCTGGCCGACCACGTGCAGATCGGCTTCAGCTACCAGATGCACCTGGACGGCGCCTGGCAGAAGGTGCGCTTGGCCCACGTCAGCCCGGGGCGCAGCTTCTTCGTCTTCACCCACGGCGAACGCCACCAGCGCACGATCTCGCTGACCCACCGCATGCTGGTCAAGCTGTGCGACGCGGGCCGCATGCGCGCTTTCGAGAACGCCCAGCTGCTGGAACGCGCCACGGCGCGGGCGCGGCAGCAGCTCGCGTCGATGGGCGCGGCAGCGCCACGCTAACGCGTTATTCAGGAAGCCTGAACCATCGCTCGCGCGGCGCGGATCGCCGCTACCAGGCTGGACGCATCGGCGACGCCGCGGCCGGCGATGTCGAACGCGGTGCCGTGGTCGGGGCTGGTGCGCACGAAGGGCAGGCCGAGCGTGACGTTGACGCCCTGCTCGACGCCCAGGTACTTCACCGGGATCAGCCCGTGGTCGTGCGTCATCGCGACGACGACGTCGAACGGCTCGGCGTGGCCGGCGCGGCGGCGCGCGCGCATGAACACGGTGTCGGGCGGATAGGGGCCGCTGGCGGCGATGCCTTCGGCGCGCGCCGCGGCGATGGCCGGCGCGATGATGGTCTGCTCCTCGTCGCCGAACAGGCCGCCTTCGCCGGCGTGCGGGTTGAGCCCCGCGACCGCGATGCGCGGCGGCCCGCCGGCCCAGGCCGGCACGCTGCGGTGCGTGATGCGCAGCGTCTGCAGCACGGCGTCGAAGGTCACCGCGTCGATCGCGCGGCGCAAGGCCAGGTGGATGGTCACCAGCACCACGCGCAGCTCGTCGTTGGCCAGCATCATGCGCACCGGCGGCGGCGCGACGCCGGGGGCGGCGCCCGACACGACAGCCAGCGCCTGCAGCATCTCGGTGTGGCCGGGGAAGGTTACGCCGGCGGCGGCCAGCGCCTCCTTGTGGATCGGCGCGGTGACGATCGCGCTACCTTGGCCCGCCTGCACGCGCGCCACCGCCTCGCGGATGCAGGCCGCGGCGGCGGCGCCGCAGCGGGCGTCGATGCGTCCCCAGGGCAGATCCGCCAGCCCGTCGGGCATCCCCGGCGGACACAGCACCGGCACGCAGCCGGCGGGCAGATCGGCGGCGTCGGTCGGGTCGTCGATTCGCGCGATCGGCAGCGCCAGCGGCTGCACCAGCCGCGCCGCGCGGCGCAGCACCGCCGGGTCGCCGATCACGACGCAGCCCTCGGCCCGGCCTTGCGCAAACGCGCGCAGCACGATCTCCGGGCCGATGCCGGCGGCATCGCCCATGGTCAGCAGCAGCGGCGCGGTGTTCATGCCGGGTTGTCGACCTCGATGAAGCGGTGCTCCAGCCGGAGCTGCTGCGCGAGCCAGGCGCCGACCGCGGGGGCGCCGTAGCGCTCGGTCGCGTGATGGCCGCAGGCGAGGTAGGCGACGCCGGTCTCGCGCGCCAGATGTGCCTGCGGCTCAGAGATCTCACCGGTCAGGTAGAGGTCGGCGCCGGCGGCGATCGCGGCCTCGAACCAGCCTTGCGCGCCGCCGGTGCACCAGGCCACGCGGCGCAGCGGCCGGCCGTCGCCAGGCAGCAGCAGCGGCGGCCGGCCGAGGCTCGCGCGCACGCGCTCGGCCAGCGCGGCGGCGTCGGGTGTGGAAGCCGGGCCGATGAAGCCCAGCTCCTGCTCGCCGAAGCGCGCATCGGAGCGCAGGCCCAGCCGCAGGCCGAGCTGCGCGTTGTTGCCGAGCTCGGCATGCGCGTCCAGCGGCAGGTGATAAGCGAAGAGGCTCACGTCGGCCTTCAGCAGCCGGGCCACGCGCTCCTTCAGCCAGCCGGTCAGGCGCCCGTCCTGGCCGCGCCAGAACAGGCCGTGGTGCACCAGCAGCGCATCGGCGCCGGCGGCCAGCGCGGCGTCGATGAAGGCCAGGCTGGCGGTGACGCCGGAGACCAGGCGCCGCACCTCGGCCCGGCCCTCGACCTGCAGACCGTTCGGCCCATAATCCTTGAACAACGCCGGCCTGAGCAGCTCGTTCAGGCTGGACTCGATCAGACGGCGCTCGGCCATGGCTGCCGACCTTCAGCGATGTGGCGTAGACATTGGCTCGTATTCTCGCAGGCGGTCACGGTCGCGCTGGCGGTGCTGTTCGTGGTCGACACGCTCAAGCCCGACTGGATGCCGGGCGCGCTGAGCCCGCGCGCCGCCGCGCCGCTGCCGGCGCCCACCTACGTGCCGCCGGTGGCGGCCGCGCCGTCGGCGGCGGCCGCAGTCCCCACGGCGGCGATCGCCCCAGCCGGCAGCCTGGCGCTGGCCGCGCGGCGCGCGGCGCCGGCGGTGGTCAGCGTGCTGGCCAGCAAGTCGGGCCGCGCGGCCAACCCGCACGGCGACGACCCGCGCTTCAAGTTCTTCTTCGACGGCCAGCCGGCGCCGGCGCAGACCGGCCTGGGCTCGGGCGTGATCGTCTCGACCGAGGGCTACCTGCTGACCAACAACCACGTGGTCGAAGGCGCCACCGAGATCGAGGTGCAGCTGGCCGACGGCCGCCAGGCGCGCGCGCGGCTGATCGGCACCGATCCCGACACCGACCTCGCGGTGCTGAAGATCGAGCTCGACCGGCTGCCGGTGATCGCGCTGGGCCGCTCGCCCGAGCTGCAGGTGGGCGACGCGGTGCTGGCCATCGGCAACCCCTTCAACGTGGGCCAGACCGTCACCGCCGGCATCGTCAGCGCCCTGGGCCGCAGCCGGCTGGGGCTGTCCACCTTCGAGAACTTCATCCAGACCGATGCCGCGATCAACCCCGGCAACTCCGGCGGCGCGCTGGTCGACGCGCAGGGCAGCCTGGTGGGCATCAACACCGCGATCTTCTCGCGCAGCGGCGGCAGCCTGGGCATCGGCTTCGCGATCCCCGTCGACACCGCACAGCAGGTGATGGAAGGCCTGGTGCGCGACGGGCAGGTGCGCCGCGGCTGGATCGGCGTGGAGCCGCGCGACCTGACGGCCGAGGTGGCCGAGACCTTCGGGCTGCCGGTGCGCCAGGGCGTGCTGATCACCGGCGTGCTGGCCGACGGGCCGGCCAGCAAGGCCGGGCTGCGGCCGGGCGACGTGGTGCTGCGCGTGGGCGACAAGGCGGTGGCCAACACCACGCAGCTGCTGGCCGCGGTGGCCGCGCTGCCGCCCGACAGCGAGGCCACGGTCGGCCTGCAGCGCGGCGACAAGGCGCTGGACGTGACGGTGAAGGTGGCCCTGCGCCCGCGCACCGTGCTGACGCAGCGGCGGCGCTGAAGCGCTGAAAAGAGGCGCAGGTTCAGGGCGCCGGCTTGGCCGGATCCGCCTCTTCGTCGGGTGCCTTGGTGTTCTTGATGAAGGCCGCCGCGGCGAGGATGCCCAGCTCGTACAGGATGCACATCGGCACCGCCAGCGAGAGCTGCGAGATCACGTCGGGCGGCGTGACGACCGCGGCGACGATGAAGGCGCCGACGATGAAGTAGCCGCGCGCCTTGCGCAGCTGCTCGACGGTGACCAGCCCGATGCGCGCCAGCACCACCACCGCCACCGGCACCTCGAAGGCGATGCCGAACACCAGGAACAGCGTCAGCACGAAGCCGAAGTACTGCTCGATGTCGGGCGCCGCGGTGATCGCCGTCGGCGCGAACGACTGGATGAAGCGGCTCATCGCCGGGATCACCAGGAAGTAGCAGAACGCCACGCCGATGAAGAACAGCACCGTGCTGCTGACCACCAGCGGCAGCACGAACTTCTTCTCGTGCGAGTACAGCCCCGGCGCGACGAAGGCCCACACCTGGTACAGCACGTAGGGCAGCACGACCAGGAAGGCGGCCATCAGCGTGATCTTCAGCGGCACCAGGATCGGCGAGATCACGTTGGTGGCGATCAGCTTGGTGCCCTCCGGCAGGTGCGCCACCATCGGCTGCGCCAGCAGGTCGTACAGCGCGCCCATACCGGGCCAGAAGGCCAGCACCCCGAAGGCGATGCCGACCGCGATCAGCGCGCGGATCAGCCGGTCGCGCAGCTCGATCAGGTGCGAGACGAAGGGCGCCTCGGTGCCGGCCAGTTCGTCCTCGGGGTCCTTCTTCGGGGCGTCGCTCATCGCTCGGGGGCCCGGGCCGTCACGGCCTCTTGAGGCCCGGCGGCCGGAAGCGCGCGACCCGGGCCGCGCCCGACTGCGCCTTGGTGCGGATGCCGCTGCGCTGCTTGTACCACTGCGGCGTGGCGCCACGCTTCAGGCGCCAGTTCTTCTTCGGGTGCTTGTAGGCCGGCGCCGGCGTCGCCAGCGCGGTGCCGTCGGGCAGGCTGCTGCCACCGCCGGCCATGTTGAGGTCGGAATTCCATTCGGCGCCGATGCTGTTGAACTCGGCAGTGGCCTGGCTCACTTCCTGGTTGACGGCCTGTCCGACATCGCGCGCGGCGTCCTCGAACTGGGTCTTCATCTTCTTGAGCTCTTCGAGCTCGATCGAGCGGTTGACCTCGGCCTTCACGTCGGCCACGTAGCGCTGCGCCTTGCCCAGCAGGTGGCCCACGGTGCGCGCCACGCGCGGCAGCTTCTCGGGGCCGATGACGATCAGGGCCACGGCGCCGATCAGCGCGATCTTGTCGAATCCGAAGTCGATCATGCGTCAGCCGGGGGCGCAGCGCCGCGGCGCCGCGCCCGTTGCTTTCAAGACTTGGTCTTGGCCTCGACGTCGACGGTGTTGTCCTCGGCCTTGCGCTGCGCCGCGGTGACCTGCTGCGGCGGCGCGGGCGTGGCCGCATCGCTGCCTTCGGCGCCGCCCTTGACGCCGTCCTTGAAGCCCTTGACCGCGGCGCCGAGGTCGGAACCCATGTTCTTGAGCTTCTTGGTGCCGAAGATCAACACCACGACCAGCAGCACGATCAGCCAATGCCAGATGCTGAACGATCCCATTTCAACTCTCCTGCAGACGAACCCGCAATTCTAGGTGACGGCAATGTCAACCCTTGGCCCAGGGCCTGGGGCCGCCCATCACGTGCATGTGCAGGTGGTGCACCTCTTGACCGCCGTCGCGGCCGGTGTTGATCACGGTGCGGAAGCCGTTGGTCACGCCCAGGTCCTGCATCAGCCGCGGCGCCAGCACCAGCATGCGGCCCAGCATCGGCGCTTGCTCGGGCGTCACGTCGGCGTGGCTGGCGATGTGCTGCTTGGGGATCACCAGCACGTGCACCGGCGCCCACGGATGGATGTCGTGGAAGACCAGCAGCTCGTCGTCCTCGTAGGCCTTCTTGGCCGGGATCTGGCCGGCGACGATCTTGCAGAAGATGCAGTTGGGGTCAGCGCTCATGGTGGGTCTTGCGGTCCTTCGCGTTCACGTTGGGCAGCCTTGCGGGCCGCGAACTCTTCCAGCCCCGACAGGCCTTCGCGGCGCTGCAGCTCGGCCAGCACCTCGGCCGGCGTCAGCCCGTAGTGCGCCAGCGCCACCAGCGTGTGGAACCACAGGTCGGCCACCTCGTAGACGATCCTGGCGCGGTCGCCGTCCTTGGCAGCCATCACGGTCTCGGTGGCTTCCTCGCCGATCTTCTTCAAGATGGCGTCGGGGCCTTTGGAAAACAAGCGCGCGACGTAGCTCTTGGCGGGGTCGCCGCCGCGGCGCGACTCGATCACGGCGGCCAGCCGGGCCAGGGTGTCGTCGGAGGTGCTCATGACTTGTAGATCGTCGCCGGGTCCTGCAGCACCGGCTCGACGCTGCGCCATTGCCCGTCTTCGAGCTGCTGGAAGAAGCAGCTGTGGCGCCCGGTGTGGCAAGCGATGCCGGGTTCGTGCCCGAGCTGGGTGACCGTGAGCAGCAGCACGTCGTGGTCGCAGTCCATGCGGACCGCGTGCACCTGCTGGAAGTGGCCCGATTCCTCGCCCTTGTGCCACAGGCGGTTGCGCGACCGGCTCCAGTACACCGCCTGCTGCAAGCGCACGGTCTCGGCCAGCGCCTGGCGGTTCATCCACGCGAACATCAGCACGTCGCCGCTGCCCTGCTCCTGCGCGATCACCGGCACCAGGCCGTCGCGGTCCCACTTGATGCTGTCGAGCCAATCCATGGCGGCAGTCTAGTGGGTTGCACCCGTGAAGCCGCGCTCGGCAGCGAACCAGTTCAGCACCGGGATCGTGCCCGGCAGCACCGGGCCTACCTGCACCGGCAACTGCTGCCAGCTCATCTGCTGGCCTTCGCGCATCTCGAAGTCGCCCTGCCAGTCGTGCACCTTGCAGAAGTGCAGCCGCACCAGTGCATGCGGGTAGTCGACGATCTCCTGCTGCCAGGGCTGCGCGGCGGCGATCGTGATGCCCAGCTCCTCGTGCAGCTCGCGCCGCAGCGCCTGCTCGACGGTCTCGCCGGGCTCGAACTTGCCGCCCGGAAACTCCCAGTAGCCGGCGTAGACCTTGCCCGGCGGGCGGCTGGTCAGCAGGAAGCGGCCTTGCGCGTCGAGGAGGATGCCCACCGCCACATCGACCGGTTTCCGCTCACCCGCCATGGTGCCGCCCCGCATAGTCCTTCGCGAACTGGAACGCCACGCGCCCCGAGCGCGAGCCGCGCTCCAGCGCCCACACCAGGCTCTCCTGCCGCGCCGCGGCGATCGCGTCCTCGGTCACGCCGAAGCTGCGCAGCCACTGCGCGACGATGGCCAGGTACTCGTCCTGGCTGAAAGGGTAGAAGCTGACCCACATCCCGAAGCGCTCGGACAGGCTGATCTTCTCCTCCACCACCTCGCCGGGGTGGACCTCGCCGTCCTCGGTGTGCTGGTAGCTCAGGTTCTCCTTCATGTACTCGGGCAGCAGGTGGCGGCGGTTGCTGGTGGCGTAGATCAGCACGTTGTCGCTGCTCTGCGCCACGCTGCCGTCGAGCATGCTCTTCAGCGCCTTGTAGCCGGCCTCGCCTTCGTCGAAGCTCAGGTCGTCGCAGAAGATCACGAAGCGCTCTGGCCGCTCGGCCACCAGGTCCACGAGGTCGGGCAGGTCGACGAGGTCGGCCTTGTCGACCTCGATCAGCCTCAGGCCCCGGCCGCTGAACTCGTTCAGGCAAGCCTTGATCAGGCTGCTCTTGCCCGTGCCGCGCGCGCCGGTCAGCAGGACGTTGTTGGCCGGATGGCCGGCGACGAACTGCTGCGTGTTGCGCAGCAGGCGCTCTTTCTGCGCGTCGACCTCCTTCAGGTCGGGCCAGCCGGATCGTCGCCACGTGGCGCACCGGCTGCAGCGCACCCGAGCCGCCGCGCTTGCGGTAGCGGAAGGCAACCGACGCGGCCCAGTCGGGCGCCGCGGGTGCGTGGGGCAGCACGGCTTCCAGCCGCGCCAGGACTTGCTCGGCGCGCGCGAGCAGGGATTCAATGGAAGCAGACATGGGCCGCGAGTGTATTCAGCCCGGCACGGCCAGCACCTCGTCGCCGCGCACGACGAACACGCGCTCGCCCTCGGCGCGGCGCAACGCGTGCATGCCGGTGAACTCGCCGAAGGCCGGCAGCACGCCGACCGCCGGCCCGAAGTGGAAGCACGGCAGCCGCACCCTGTCGTGCGCGCGCCCGCCCAGCACCACGCAGGGGTGGACGTGGCCGGCCAGCACGTAGGCGCCCTCATGCGGATCGGGGTGGTGCTTGAGCACCAGGCCGCCCAGCGCGAAAGGCTCGTCGACTGCCTGCACGCGCCAGTCGGCCGGCGGGTCGCCGGCATGGCGGTCGTGGTTGCCGCGCAGCAGCAGGCAGTCGAGCTGCGCGTGCGCGGCGCGCCAGCGCTGCACCGCGGCCAGCGTTCCGGCGCCGCGGCCGCGCGCCGAGTGCAGCAGGTCGCCCAGGAAGATCAGCCGCTCGGCCGCGGTGGCGCGCAAGGCCTCGTCCAGCCGTGCCAGCGTGCCCGCGGTGGTGCCGGAGGGCACCGGCACGCCCAGGCGGCGGAACGACTGCGCCTTGCCGATGTGCGCGTCGGCCACCAGCAGGCTCCGGTGCGCGGGCAGATAGACGGCGCGCTGCGGCAGCAGCAGCAGCGCCTCGCCGCCGGCCTCGATGCGCATCAGGCGAGAAGGCTCAGGCGCTGAGGCGTTGCAGCGGCGCTTCCACCGCCTCGGTGGGCAACCGGCGGAAGCCCGAGCGCGCATAGCGCTGCAGCCGGCCGATGATCAGCGCGGTGATCGCCGCGGCCATCGCCTGCGTCTCGACGGTGGGCGTCGGCGAGCCGTTGGCCTCGGCCACCGGGCGCAGGCATTGGCGCAGCTGCGATTCCACGCGGTCGAAGAACTGGTTCATGCGCACGGTCAGCCGCTCGTGCTCGAAGACCAGCGCGTCGCCCACCATCACGCGCGTCATGCCCGGGTTCTTCTCGCCGAACTGCAGCAGCATCAGCGCGATGCGCTGCGCCTGCAGCGAGCCCGACTCGTCGCGCTCGACGATCTGCTTGACCAGCGTGAACACGCTGGACTCGATGAACTCGATCAGCCCCTCGAACATCTGCGCCTTGCTGGCGAAGTGGCGGTACAGCGCGGCTTCCGACACCTCCAGCTTGGCCGCCAGCGCCGCGGTCGTGATGCGCTCGGCGCCGGGCTGCTCCAGCATGCCGGCCAGCGTCTGCAGGATCTGCACGCGGCGCTCGCCGGGGCGCGGACGCTTGCGGGCCGGGGCGTTGTCCGGGGCCGGGGCGGCGGCGGCGCTGTCGGCCGGGTCTTCAGACGAATCGGACATCGCGCTGCGCGAGGGGAGCCTGCGGGCCTGTATGCAATCAGTTGTGACCATTCTGGCATAGGGCCCAGGCGGGTCCGGCTGCAGGTAAACACTGACATTCCGGCCCGGTTCAAGGCAAGCGCCGCAGCAGCGCCCGCAGGCTGTTGACCTTGCGGTCCACGTAGGGCGGGCGCCGCGCGCGGTCGCGCCGCGCGGCCAGCGCGTGGCCGCGGATCCAGCGCCGCATCCACACCGTCTTCATGCCGATGCGGCGCGCCGCCTTCTGGTGCTGCAGCGTGTCCTCCACCAGCACGCACTGCGACGGGTGCACGCCCAGGCGCGCGGCCACGGTGCGCAGCATGCGCGCGTCGGGCTTGGGGCGCAGGTGGCCGAACATCGCCATGTCCTCGATCGTGAACACGCCGTCGAACAGCGGCAGCAGGTCCAGCCGCTCCAGCACGCGCAGCGCGTAGGCGCGCGGCGCATTGGTCAGCACGTACTTGCGGCCCGGCAGCCGCGCCAGCGCCGCCACGTCGTGCGGGTGGCGGCGCAACCGGTCCTCCAGCCCCGGCAGCAGGTGCGTGTGATGCAGGAAGTGCGCCGCCTTCACCGCGTGGTGGCGCACCAGGCCCAGCAGCGTGGCGCCATAACGCTGGAAATAGCGGCGCCGCAGCGCGTCGGACTCGGGCTTTGTGAGGCCCAGCTCGCGCTCGATGTACTGCCCCATCGCGAACGACAGCGCCGGCATCGCCGAGCGGTGCGCGTCGTGCAGCGTGTCGTCCATGTCGAACAGCCAGACTCTTTCTTTCCTCACGGCCGATGCCCCCGCTGCGACAAGCCCCAGATGGCCGACAGCAGCAGCACCGCGCCCAGCCACTGCGTCGGCCCCAGCGCCTGGCCCAGCAGCAGCGCGGCCAGCAGCACCGCGGTGAGCGGCTCGACCAGCACGGCCACCGTCAGCGCGGTGGGCGACAGGCGCTGCGCGCTCCAGCTGAAGGCCAGCAGCGCCAGCGCCGCGGTCACCACGCCCAGGTACAGCAGCCAGGCTTCGGGCGCCGCGTCGCCGGGCCAGCGCAGCGGCTCGATGAAGCCGCTGAACGCCATCACCGCCGCGGCCACCAGCGTCAAGCAGGTGGCGGCGCGCCCCGAGCCCAGCCCCGACGACAGCCGCCCGCTGACCAGCGAGAACGCTGTGTGCAGCAGCGCCGCGCCCACCGACCAGGCCACGCCTTCGGCCAACTGCCGGCCGCCGGGCGCCTGCGGACCGGCGCCGTGGCCCAGCACGATCAGCGCGGTGCCGCCGACCGCGGCGGCCAGGATGACGGCCAGCAGCAGATCCAGCCGCTCGCGGCCGCGGGCCACCGCGATCAGCGTGACCAGCACCGGCGGCAGGCATTGCGCGATCAGCGTCGGCACCGCGGCGCCGATGCGTGCGATGCCGAAGAACCAGCACAGCACCGACAAGGCCATGCACAGGCCCGCGGCCAGCACCAGGCCTGCTTGCGGCCGCACGGCTCGCCACAGCCCCGGGCGGCCGAACAAGGCCAGCAGCACCGCGGCGCCGACCGCGAAGCGCCAGAACGAGATGGTCTCGGGGCTGAAGCCGTGGCGGGCGATCAGCAGGTTGACGACCAGCGCGCCGGTGCCCCACAGGAAGCCGGCGCCGCAGGCCGCCAACAGGGCCAGGCGGCCCAGGATGTGTGAATTCAAGATCGACAACGGGATGCGCGCGCCGCGGACGTCCCGCGGCGCGCGCATCGTAGCCGAGCGGCCTGATTTAGCCTTGCGGCACTCGCCGCCGCAGCAGCGCTATCAGGCCCAGCGCCGCGAAGGCCAGGCCCGCCGGCTCGGGCACCTGGCCGGGATCGACGTCGACGGTGATCGGCGTCTGCGTCCCGGTGAACTGCCCGGCGCCGGCAAAGGTCAGCCCGGTGACGAAGGCGGTAGTGCTGTTGGGGTCCAGCCCGGCGCCGGTCTCGATGCCCAGCACGCGGAAGCGGTCCACGCCGTCGGGGCCGAAGTTGTAGACGTCGGCCCCGTCCCAATCATGCGCCAGCAGCACGAGATTGCCGCCGACGTCGTAGCCGTAGATGTCGTACAGGCCGTCGCCGATGTCGTCGGGCAGGTCCACGCTCATGAAGTTGGGATCGCCGGCGCCGGTCGCGTAGTCGTAGCCGATGGCCACCTCGGGGTCGATGTAGTAGGTGACGCCGGGCACCACGGTCATGTTGAAGAGGTAGGAGCCGTTGGCCAGCACCACCGGCAGGTTGACCACCGGGCTGTTGCCGGCCTGCGGCGTGAAGTCGGCGTAGGAGCGCGCGATCGCCTTGATGTTCCCGTTGCTGCCGTTGCTGGTGCCGTCCTTGGTCTGGATCAGTGAGATCTCGATCGAATAGCTCTTGCCCGGCTGAAACTGGTAGCCCTCCAGCGTCAGGTCCTTGGGGTTGAAGGTGTACGAGGTGATGCCGGGGCCGAAGGTCTTGGAGGCGATGTTGCCGCTGGAGCCGCCGCCGGGCAGCTTTTCGTACAGGTTGACGCGGTAGGCGTTGACGGTGGCGCCGGGCGGCGGCGTCCAGGTGAAAGTGGGCGCGGCCGCCGTGCCCGACAGCGTCACGCTGTTGACGAAAGGCGCCTGCTGGGCCGCGACGTCCAGGCTGACCTGGGCCGTCGCGACGTCACTGCCATTGGTGAACTGCAGCGTCCAGTTGCCGCGGTAGGCGGCATTGTCGACGAGGTAGCGGTCGAACCAGTTCGGCTGCAGCGGGAACGGCGCGAAGTTCAACGTGCGTGTCAGCCCGTCGCTGTCGCGGATCGCCACCCCCGTGGTCCCGCCGTTGCCGTTGGGCAGCACCGAGTTGGCCCCGAAGCGCACGAAGCTGCCGGCCGTGAAGCCCAGCGAGTTGACGTTGCGATACTCCAGGTTGAAGAACGGCGTGCTGATCGTGATCGGCGCGGCGAGCGCCGCCGGCGCGAGCAGGCACGCTGCGGCGGCCGCGAGCAGATGGCGCCGCGCGATGCGGCAGGTCTGGAGCGGGCTCATGCTGGTCCTCCTGTTCGAGTGATGGCGTGCACGGTAGCCGGCGCGCATCGTCGCGGCATCGTCAAAATTGAGGAGCGCGTCCCCGGCTCATCCCGCCGATGTGCGGGGTGGGCCGTCCTGGTTCAGGCCAGCAGCCCCACCACCTCGGCCGCCGAGCGCTGCTGCACCTCGTCGCCGTCGTGCACCAGCATGCGCCGCTGCACGCGCGGCCCCAGCAGATCGGCGACGCGGGCCAGCCCTTCGAGCGCTTGAGCGTGCACGGTGCGACCGGACTTGATCTCCACCAGCCCGATCTGCCCCGGCAGCATGCCTTGCTCGACCACCAGGTCGGCCTCCAGCCCCTGGGCGTCGCGGAAGAAATGCAGCGCGACCGGCTGCCCCTGGTGCAGCGCGTGCTTGACGAACTCCATCACCACCAGGTTCTCGAACAGCGCGCCGCGCAGCGGGTGCGCGGCAAGCTGCCCTTCCTCGCGGACGCCGATCAGCCAGCACGCCAGCCCGACGTCGCAGAAGTACAGCTTGGGCGACTTGATCAGCCGCTTGCCCAGGTTGGCGTGCCAAGGGCGCAGCAGCCGGACCACGTAGCTGGCCTCCAGCAGCGAGACCCAGGCCTTGGCGGTGGGCGTGGAGACGCCGCAGTCCGCCGCCAGCGAGCTGAGGTTGAGCAACTGCCCAACGCGCCCCGCCGCCAGCGCGACGAAGCGGCGGAACTCGTCCAGGTGGCGCAGTTCGACGAGCTGGCGCAGGTCGCGCTCGACATAGGTCGCGAAATAGTCGGCCAGCACAACCGCCGGATCGAGCGCGTCGGCGTGGATGCGCGGATAGCCGCCGGCGAACAGCAGCCGGTCGGTGCCGGCGCGGATGCCGCCCGCGCGCAGCTCGGCCAGCGACAGCGGCAGCAGCTCCAGCAGCGCGGTGCGGCCGGCGAGGCTTTGCGTGACCGAGTGCATCAGCTCGAAGCTGTGGCTGCCGGTCAGCACGAAGCGGCCAGGGCGCGGGTCTTCGTCGACCGCCACCTGCACCCACGACAGCAGCTCGGGCACGCGCTGGATCTCGTCGAGCACGGCGCCGGCCGCCGGCACGCCGGCCAGGAAGCCGCGCGGATCGGTACGCGCGAACTCGCGCAGGTCGGGCCGCTCGAGGTTGAAGTAGGCGTGACCCGGGAAGGCCTGGCGCACCAGCGTGGTCTTGCCCGCCTGGCGCGGGCCGGTCAGCGTCAGCACGGGGTAGCCGGCCGCGCGGCGGCGCAGCACCGGCTCCAGCGTGCGGGCGAAGGCGGGGTGGCTGGCCATGGGCTTTGCAAATATAAAGTACTACTTTATTTTTGCAAGGACTGCCTGCCCGCATCCGTCGCAACCAAGCGGCCGCCGCGGATCCGGCTCCGCCGGTCCGCCGGAGGCGCCCCCTTGAGGGGGAGAGGGCGAAGCCCGAGGGGGCAACGCCGCAGGCGCTTCGGGGGTGGGTCAGTACGACCGGATCATCGTCCCGTAGGCCTGGTCGGTCAGGATCTCCAGCAGCATCGCGTGCGGCACGCGGCCGTCGACCACGTGCACCGCGTTGACGCCGCTCTTGGCGGCGTCGATCGCGCCGGCCAGCTTGGGCAGCATGCCGCCGCTGATGGTGCCGTCGGCGATCAGTTCGTCGATCTGGCGCGGCGTCAGCTCGGTCAGCAACTCGCCGGCCTTGTCCAGCACGCCGCGGATGTTGGTCAGCATCACCAGCTTCTCGGCCTTCAGCACCGTGGCCAGCTTGGCGGCCACGAGGTCGGCGTTGATGTTGTAGCTCTCGTTCCTCTCGCCGAAGCCGATCGGGCTGATCACCGGGATGAACTGGTCGTCCTGCAGCGCCTTGACCACCGAGGGGTCGATCGCGGTGATCTCGCCCACCTGGCCGATGTCGTGCTGCTTGCTGGGGTCGTCCTTGTCGGCCAGCTTCATCTGGTGCGCGCGGATCAGGCCGCCGTCGCGCCCGGTCAGGCCCACGGCCTTGCCGCCGGCGGCGTTGATCAGGCCCACGATGTCCTGCTGCACCTCGCCGGCCAGCACCCATTCGACGACTTCCATCGTCTCCTCGTCGGTGACGCGCATGCCCTGCACGAAGGTGCCCTTCTTGCCCACCTTGGCCAGCGCGTCGTCGATCTGCGGGCCGCCGCCGTGCACGACGATGGGGTTCATGCCCACCAGCTTGAGCAGCACGATGTCCTCGGCGAAGTCCTGCTGCAGCGCCGGGTCGGTCATCGCGTTGCCGCCGTACTTGATGACCAGGGTCTTGCCGTGGAAGCGGCGGATGTAGGGCAGCGCCTGCGCCAGGATCTCGGCTTGGTCGCGCGGGGTGATGTGTTCCAGCGAGTGTTCGGCGGCGGCAGCGGCTTGGTTCATGGCGGCGCGGGCATCCAGTGGGTGGCAGCGAAACGATTGTAGGAAGGTCGGCCCGGACCCGCGCCGAAGCGTTAACCTCGCGACCCTGCCATCATCGCCCCCCGAGGACCGCCGCATGAGACGCCGCCGCCTGCTGACCCTGGCCGCCTTGCTGCCGGCCGCCGCCTGGGCGCAGCCGGCCGCCGCCGCCGACGGCGAAGTCACCAAGATCGACCGCGCGCAGGCCCGCGTCACGCTCAAGCACGGCGAGATCAAGGCCCTGGACATGCCGGCGATGACCATGGCCTGGCGCGTCGCCGATCCCAAGCTGTTGGACGGCCTGGCCGTCGGCGACCGCGTGCGCTTCACGGCCGACAAGATCAACGGCAGCTACACCGTCACCAGCCTGAGCAAAGCACCATGAGCACACCCTCGCCCGACACGTTCAACCACCAGGTGCGCCTGGCCGCGCGCCCGCAGGGCCTGCCCCGGGCCGGCGACTGGCAGTTCACGCAGGAGCCGCTGGGCGCGCCCGCCCCCGGCGGCGTGCTGGTGAAGACGCTGGCGCTGTCGCTGGACCCGGCGATGCGGGGCTGGATGAACGAAGGCAAGAGCTACATCGCGCCGGTGGGCCTCGGCGAGGTGATGCGCGCCGGCGGCGTGGGCGTGGTGGTGGCGTCGGATGCGGCGGCCTTCCCGGTCGGCGCGCACGTCAGCGGCATGCTGGGCGTGCAGGAGTACGCCGGCCTCGGCGCCGACGCGCTGCGCAAGGGCGCGCTGGCGCGCATCGACCTCGGCCTGGGCACGCTGACGCAGTGGCTCAACGTGCTGGGCATGCCCGGCATGACGGCCTACTTCGGCCTGCTGGACGTCGGCCAGCCGCAACCCGGGCAGACCGTAGTGGTCTCGGGCGCCGCCGGCGCGGTGGGCCAGACCGTGGGCCAGCTGGCGCGCATCAAGGGCTGCCGCGTCGTCGGCATCGCGGGCGGCGCCGCCAAGTGCGACTGGGTGATGCGCGAGCTGGGCTTCGACGCCTGCATCGACTACAAGAGCGGCGACGTCAAGGACGGCCTCAAGCAGCACTGCCCACAAGGCGTCGACGTCTACTTCGACAACGTGGGCGGCGAGATCCTCGACGCGGTGCTGACGCGCATCACGCGCGGCGCGCGCATCGTGATCTGCGGCGCGATCAGCCAGTACAACGCCACCGGCGCGGTGCAGGGGCCGAAGAACTACCTGTCGCTGCTGGTCCACCGCGCGCGCATGGAAGGCATGGTGGTCTTCGACTACGCCGCGCGCTACCCGCAGGCCGTGGCCGAGCTGGCCGGCTACCTGAAGGACGGCCGGCTGAAGAGCAAGGAAGACGTGGTGCGCGGCGGCGTGCAGGCCTTCCCCGAGACGCTGCTGAAGCTCTTCAGCGGCCAGAACTTCGGCAAGCTGGTGCTGCAGGTGGCAGAGGCCTGATCCCGCCGCGCGGCCGGAAGCCGCCCGCACTCTCGCTCTTGACGTGAAGCGCGGTTTGCAGAATCTGCTCCTTCAGCCATTGCAGGCCGGAAACATGCTCCTGCTGCCGATGCCACAGGAGGCTGACCTGAATCGGGGAGATCTCGAACGGGAACTCTTCGATCTGCAGCTCGTAGCTGCGAGCGAAACATCGGGCCAGGTTCAGGGGAATCGTGCCCAGCAATTCGGTGCCGGCGACGATGGCCGGGATTGACAGGTAATGAGGCAATTGCAGTTGCACCTTGCGCTGCAGCTTGGCTGAACCCAGGACGATTTCGAGCGGGCTGCCGCGGCCGGCCCGGGGCAGGATCGATACGTGCTGTGCCGCCAGGTAGGCCCGCTTGCCGAGGCCGTTCCTGAACGCGGGATGCCCTGCGCGGCCGATGACCACGAGGCGTTCCTCGCTGATCGGCTGATAGAGCAGGTCGGGATCGTCGAAGTACAGGTAGTCGATGGCCAGATCCAGGTCCCCGCCGGCCAGCCTTTGCGGCAGCGGCATCCCGGTGTCGGGCAGCACCTGCAGGACCACCCGCGGCGCCAGCGGCCTCAGCCGGGCCATCAAGGCGGGCAGCAGCCGCAGCTGTGCATCGTCGTTCATCGACAGCCGGAAGGTCCGCGCGGTGTCCGGATCGAAGCTCTCCTGGGCAAAGATGCCGGCTTGCAGCAGCGACAGGGCTTGCCGCACCGACCCGTGCAGGGCCGTGGCCTCGGGGGTGGGCTCGAGCCCCCTGGCGGTGCGGCGGAACAGCGGCTGCCCCAGCTGTTCGCGCAGGCGGCTGAGACCGTTGCTCACGGCCGGCTGACTCTTGTGCAACCGCACGGCGGCACGTGACAGGTTGCGCTCCTGCATCAGCAGGTCGAACACCAGCAGGAGGTTGAGATCGATGTTCTGCAAGTTCTGCTTCATGAATGATTTCCATCAGAAATATCCATTGGTATGAAGATGATGGCATCCATAGACTGCAACGCCAAAGGCGCTGCCAACGCGCGCCGGATGACGGGAAGCTGGCGGGCGCAGCGTCCGCACGGCTGGCACGTCGTCCATCATTCATGAAAGCGAGATGATGAACATGCAGGTTCAGCGACAGGACGCGACGTGCGGCGCCATCGTGAAGGGCGTGGATCTGTCGAGCGCGCTCACGGCTGTGCAAGTGGACGAAATACGCCAGCATTGGCTCGAACACCAGGTGGTGGCGTTCGTCGGCCAGGACATGTCCGTCGAGGACATCGAGCGCTTCGCCCTGACCGTCGGCCCCTTCGGCTCCGACCCCTTCTTCGAGGCGATCCCCGGCCATCCCCACGTCGCCCAGGTGCGGCGGGACGCGGACGAGAAGACGCCCATCTTTGCCGAGACCTGGCATTCGGACTGGAGCTTCATGCCCCAGCCGCCGGCAGCGACCCTGCTGTACGGCAACGTCGTTCCGCCCGTCGGCGGCGACACGCTGTTCGCCGATCAATATGCCGCCTGGGACGCCCTGCCCGCCGACCTGAAGGCCCTGGTGGCCGACAAGCGTGCCGTTCATTCGGCAGGCCGGGCCTATGCACGCGACGGCGCCTACGGCGAAAAGGACAAGGGGCGCTCGATGAAGATCCGCTATTCGGACGACGCGCTGCTGGCGCGGTATTCGCACCCCATCGCGCGCGTGCACCCCGAGACCGGGCGCACGGCCCTGTTCGTCAGCATGGGCTACACCATCGGCATCGAAGGCATGAGCGACGAAGAGGCCAGGCCCGTCCTGGCCGCGCTGTTCGAGCATCAGTCCCGTCCGGAGTTCGTGTACCGCCACCGCTGGTCGCAGGGCACGCTGCTGATGTGGGACAACCGCTGCGTCAATCATGCGGCCTCGGGCGGCTACGACGGACACGCCCGCCTTCTGCATCGCATCACGGTGGCGGACCGCACGTTTCAGTAGTTGCGGAACGGCTTCCTGGGTTTCAGGCCTCGATCTCCAACTGCCGGCACAACTCGGCCCAGGGCGCCGGATGCTCGGCCATGTGCACGTGCGGCGCGCCGGCCAGATGCACTTGGCGCGCGCCGGCCAGCGTGGCCGTGCTGGCCGGGAACACGATGTTGTCGCAGTGGCTGTAGAAGCAGGTGAAGCCGCGGTGGTCGGCCGCGCCGTGCGCCGCCTCCATCTGCTGCAGCGCCGCCAGCCAGTGGCTGCCGCGGCGCATCTGCTGGCCGTTGGCGCTGAAGGCCCAGCGGGCCAGCCAAGTGCCGTGGTGCGGCGTGCCCAGCGTCAGCACCGCGGCCAGCCGCGCGGCATGGCCCGGCGCGCCGGCCCGCCAGCGGCGCAGCGCCAGCCCGCCCATGCTGTGCGCCACGGCGATGGGCGGCCGCCCGGTGGCCGCGTGCAGCCGGCGCACCGCGGCCTCGATCAGCGGCGCGTAGTCGTCGATGGCGCCGAACACCGGCTCCAGGTTCACCGCGACGAAAGGCACGCCGCGCCGTTGCAGCCGCAGCAGCCAGGGCCGCCACAGCCCGCGGTTGCAGACGAAGCCGTGGACCAGCAGCACGCCGCTGCGGCCTTGGGCATCGGCCGGCAGGTGGTCGGCCGGCCAGCGGCTGCGCCAGGGCTGGCGCCACAGGAACACCCGCGGCGCGGCCAGCAATTCGGCCAGCCAGGCCAGCAGCAGTTGGCCGCCGCTCGCGCGCGGCGCCGGGTCGGCGCGGTTGATCTGATGGATCAGCAAGAACTCGAAGCCCAGCACCAGCGCGTGGCCGGCCAGCAGCAGCGCCAGCACCGCGGCCTGCGCGGCGCCGAGGCCGCGCGCCGCGGTCCAGCCCAGCCACAGCAGCAGCGCGGCCAGCCAGGCCAGGCTGATGCCCCGTTGCAGCCGCGCCAGCATCAGACCCGCAAGCGGCCGCGAAAGCCCCGCGCCGCGTAGTACGACTGCGCGCCGTTGTGATAGACGAACACCTGGCCGTAGCGCCGGTCGCAGAACAGCGCGCCGCCGAGCGCGCGCACCTGCGGCGGCGTGGCGATCCAGCTCGATGTCTTCGCATCGAACTCGCCCAGGCGCTGCAAGTCGCGGTACTGGGCTTCGGTCAGCAGCTCGATGCCCATCGCCAGCGCCAGTTCCACGGCGCTGCCCGCGGGCTTGTTTTCCTTGCGCGCCTCCAGCGCCTCGCGGTCGTAGCACAGGCTGCGGCGCCCGGCCGGACTTTCAGCCGCGCAGTCGCAGAAGACCAGTCGGCCGCCGGCGGCAGCATCCTCCTGCCCGATCACGTCCGGCTCGCCCCCGGTGGCCTCCATGCGCTGCAGCGCCGCCAGCGCGCCGGCGTCGGCTTCGAGCCGGGCGAGCACGGCCGCCCAGCGTCCAGGCCCGGATGGCGGTTCAGGTGCTTCTCGAAGCGGCCTTGCAGCGCGCGCAGCAACGCGGTTCGTTCGGGTGCTTTCATGGGCTTTGCGCCATCAGCATGCCACAGCCGGATGCTTGGCCCTTCACACACCCTTCAGCCGCCCTCGCACCGCCGCCGCCGCGTCGCGCAGCGCGCCGACGAAGGCATCGCGCAAGGGGTTGGGCGCCCGCAGTTCGGGCAGCACCAGGCTGACGCGGAACGGCACACGCACCGTCAGCGCGCGCACCTGGAGCTGCGCGCCGGCGGCGTCCAGCGCGGTCAGCGGGTTGACGATCGCCACGCCCAGGCCCTGGCGCACCAGCGCGCACACCGCGGCGGCGCTGCCGGCTTCCAGCGCCAGGCGCCGCGCCACGCGCTGGCGCTCGAACAGCGCGTCGATCTGCTGCCGGTACGGGTCGCCAGCGGCCAAGCTGACGAAGGCCTGGCCGGCGAAGTCGGCCGGTCGCAGCCGGCGCCGCGCCAGCAGCGGGTGGCCGGCGGGCAGCACCGCCACCTCGTCCAGCTTCAGCAGCGCTTCGGCGCGCGTGCCGGGCGGCGCGGCGTCGTGCTCGGTCAGGCCGAGGTCGCAGCGCTGCTCCGCCAGCCAGCCCTCCAGCAGCGGCGATTCGAGCGGCGTGATGCCGACGCTGGCCTGCGCCTGCGCGGCGCGGAAGCGGCGCACCGCGTCGGGCAGCAGCGTGTGCGCCAGCGCCGGCAGGCAGGCCACGTCCAGCCGCCCCTGCGCGAAGTGGCGCAGCGCGGCCGCGGTGGCGGCGATGCGCTCCAGCCCCTGGTAGCTGCGCTCGACCTCGTCGCGCAGCGCCAGCGCGCGCACCGTCGGCCGCAGCCGGCCGCGCACGCGGTCGAACAGGTTCATCTGCAGGACCTGCTCCAGCCGCGCCAGCTCGCGGCTGACCGTGGGCTGCGAGCTGTGCAGCAGCTCGGCCGCGCGCGTCACGCTGCCGGCCAGCATCAGCGCGCGGAAGACCTCGACGTGGCGGTGGGTGAGGCGCGGCGCGGTCATATCCGATCTGAATGGCTCGCGGACGATAAAGCATTTGCCGGCATGGCCGCAGGCCGGGCATCATGCGCAGGATGAACCCCTTCGCCCCCGACCTGCTGCGCGCGCTGGCCCGGGCCCACGGCACGCCGCTGTGGGTGTACGACGCCGCGACCGTGCGCGCGCGCATCGCCGAGCTGCGCGCCTTCGACACCGTCCGCTACGCGCAGAAGGCCAATTCCAACCTGCACCTGCTGCGCCTGATGCGCGCGCAGGGCGTCGCGGTCGATGCCGTTTCGGCCGGCGAGATCCGGCGCGCGCTGGCCGCCGGCTTCGACGCGCGCGATGCGGTCGCGCCCGGCATCGTCTTCACCGCCGACCTGATCGACCGCGCGACGCTGGACCTCGTGGTCGCGCACGGCATCCCGGTCAACGCCGGCTCGGTGGACATGCTGCACCAGCTGGGCGCCGTGGCACCGGGCCATCGCGTCTGGCTGCGCATCAACCCCGGCTTCGGCCACGGCCACAGCAACAAGACCAACACCGGCGGCGAGCACAGCAAGCACGGCATCTGGCACGCCGAACTGGACGCCGCGCGCCGGGCCGTGCAGCAGCACGGGCTGGACCTGGTGGGGCTGCACATGCACATCGGCTCGGGCGTCGACTACGGCCACCTGCAGCAGGTGTGCGACGCGATGGTCGGCATGGTGGCGCGGCTCGGGCTGCCGGTGCGCGCGGTGTCGGCCGGCGGCGGCCTGTCGGTGCCCTACCGCGCGGGCGATGCACGCATCGATACGGCCCACTACCACGCGCTGTGGCACGCGGCGCGGCAGCGCATCCAGGCCGCGCAGGGCGGAGCGCCGGTACACCTGGAGATCGAGCCCGGCCGCTACCTGGTGGCCGAAAGCGGCGTGCTGCTGGCCGAGGTGCGCGCCACCAAGGCCATGGGCAGCCGCTTCTTCGCGCTGGTGGACGCCGGCTTCAACGAGCTGGTGCGCCCGGCGATGTACGGCGCGCACCACGAGATCTCGCTGTTGCCGGCCGATGCCACGCCGCGCCCGACGCGCGCCACCGTGGTGGCCGGGCCGCTGTGCGAATCGGGCGACGTCTTCACGCAGGGCGACGGCGGCGTCGTGCTGTCGCGCGAGCTGCCGGAAGGCCGCGTCGGCGACCTGCTGGTCTTCCACGACGCCGGCGCCTACGGCGCCAGCATGTCCAGCAACTACAACAGCCGGCCACTGGCGGCCGAGGTGCTGGTGGACGGCGGCGAGGCGCGGCTGATCCGCCGCCGGCAGCGCATCGAGGAACTGCTGGCGCTGGAAACCGACCTCGGCTGAGCCCGACATCGCGCAACCGGTGTCAAGCCGGCCGACTCCACCATCTGGTGGAGAACGGCCTCGTGAAAGCCCTGTACGGCCGCCGCTGCGGCATCCCGGATACTGCTTGAAACCAGATCCGGGGAGGGGGCTTTGCTGGATCGTCTGGACCGTGAAGAAGCGTTCGACCGCGCCGTCGCCGACCTGTACCTGGCGGCCGCCGGCGACGTCCCCTGGCGCCAGGGACTGACGCGTATCGTCGAGTTGCTCGGCGCCTTCGGCGCCTACCTGCACGGCGTCAACCTCGCGGACGGCACGATCAGCTTCGGCTACGACGTCGGCGGCTTTCCGCCCGAAGCCGCGCTGCACTACATCCGCAAGTACCACGGCATCGACCCGCGCATCCCGCTCGTCGCGCAGTCCGAGGTCGGCCAATGGATGAGCTGCCACCACCACATCAGCGACGCCGCGGTGGCCGCCAGCCCCTTCTACCAGGAGTTCCTGATCCCTTCCGGCGGGCGTTATGTCAGCGGCGTCAAGGTCTACCAGGACCACGAGATCATCGTGATCCTGGGCATCCACCGCGGCATGGGCATGCAGCCGCTGAACGACGCCGAGCTGGCGCTGGCGCGCCGGCTGGGCGTGCACGTGGCCTGCGCGTTGGGCATCTGGCGCCGCCAGCGCAGGAAGCTGCGCGAGACGCTGCTGGGCACCGCGGTGCTGCAGCGCCTGACGCAGCCGCTGCTGCTGCTGGACGAGCAGCTGCAGTTGCACTTCTGCAGCGACGCGGCGAAGACGGCGCTGGCCGGCGACCCGCGGCTGCGCGTCGCCGGCGACGGCCTGCACTTCGGATCGCGGCACGATCGCGCACAGCTCGTGCTGGCGCTGCGCGAGCTGTCGCTCGGCGCCGAGGCCGACTTCGGGCGCGCGGCGGCCGGCCAGGACCGCAAGCTCGTGCGCCTCACGCCACGCGCCGGCGAGCCGCCGCTGCTGCTGGTCGCGGTGGCGCTGCGGCCGCAAGAGACCATGGGCGCCTTCGGGCCGGTGCCGCTGGCCTTGGTGCTGGTGCACGACCTCGCGCGCCGGGCCGTGCCCGACCCCCTGCTCGTCGCCGCCGCGTTCGGGCTGACGCCGGCCGAATCCCGCGTGGCGGTACACCTGGCCGCCGGCGCCAGCGTCGCCGAAACGGCCGCGGCTTTCAGCGTCGCGCGCACGACCGTCCGCACCCAGTTGCTGCAGATCTTCCAGAAGGTCGGCGTCAACAAGCAGCAGGACTTGGCACTCGCGCTCGCCGGGCTGGAGACGCTGGCCGCTCAGCCGGCGGGCGCGGCGTCGCCGGCCGCACGCCTGAGCTAGAAGTGGATCCCCTTCATCATCTGCGCCAGCGCGATCGCCTCGGCTGACAGCTGCGGCTTGGCGCCCTTCTCGCCCTTGGCGGCGGCGCTGTCGGGGAACATCCTGAACGTCGTGTTCATGATGATCTGCGTGACCCGCGGCGCCAGCGCGTGCAGCACGGCGCCGAAGGTGCCCAGCCGCGTGGCCACCTGCACCGGCTTGTCGATGCAGGCCTGCACGATCATGTCGGCGGCCTCCTCGGGCTTGAGCAGCGGCATGCTCTCGTAGATCTTGGTCGGCGCCGTCATCGGCGTGCGCACCAGCGGCATGTTGACCGTCGTGAAGGTGATGCCCTGGTCGGCGAACTCGCTGCTGGCGCAGCGCGTCCAGGCGTCCAGCGCGGCCTTGCTGGCCACGTAGGCCGAGAAGCGCGGCGCGTTGACCAGCACGCTGATCGAGCTGAGGTTGACCACGTGCCCGCGCCGCTTGGCCACCATGCCCGGCAGCAGGCCCATCGTGATGCGCAGGCTGCCGAAGTAGTTGAGCTGCATCGTGCGCTCGAAGTCGTGGAAGCGGTCGTAGCTGCTCTCGATCGCGCGGCGGATCGAGCGCCCGGCGTTGTTGATCAGGAAGTCCACGCCGCCGTGGTTCTGCTCCATCCTGGCGACGAACTCGGCGCAGCTCTCGGCGTTGGCGATGTCGACCTGATAACTGTAGACCTGCGGGTCCTCGTTGCCGTGCTGGCGCGCGTAGGCGGCGATCTCCTTCACCGCGCCGGCCAGCTTGTCGCCGTCGCGCGCGCAGATCACCGTGACGGCACCGGCCTCGGCGAAGCGGCAGGCCGCCGAGAGGCCGATGCCCGAGCTGCCGCCGGTCACCAGCACCACCTTGCCGCGCACCGCGCCCTTCAGGCTGCGGTCGACGAAGAGCTGCGGGTCGAGGTGGCGCTCCCAGTAGTCCCACAGCACCCAGGCGTAGTCGTGCAGGTTGGGGCACTCGATGCCGCTGCCCTTCAGCGCCGCGTCGGTGGCGCGGCGGTCGAAGCGCGTGGGGTAGTTGACGAAGCCGAGGATGTCCTCGGGCAGCCCCAGGTCCTTCATCACCGCGTTGCGGATGCGGCGCACCGGCGCCAGCGCCATCAGCCCTTTCTTCACGCTCTTGGGGATGAAGCCCAGCAGCGCGGCGTTGATGAAGAGGTTCATCTTCGGCGCGTGCGCGGCCTTGCAGAAGATGTCCAGCACGTCGCCCACGCGGTAGCCGGCCGGGTCCACCAGGTGGAAGCAGCCGCCGCTGGTGCGCGCGTGGTGGTGGCTGATGTGGTCCAGCGCCGCGACGACGAAGTCCACCGGCACGATGTTGATGCGCCCGCCTTCCAGGCCGACGTTGGGGAACCACGGCGGCAGGATCTGTCGCGTGCGCTGGATCAGCTTGAAGAAGTAGTAGGGCCCGTCGATCTTGTCCATCTCGCCGGTGCGCGAGTCGCCCACCACCATCGCCGGGCGGTACACCGTCCACGGCACCTTGCACTCCTGGCGCACGATCTTCTCGCTCTCGTGCTTGGTCATGTAGTACGGATGGTCCAGGCCTTCGGCCTCCTCGAACATGTCCTCGCGGAACACGCCTTCGTACAGGCCCGCGGCGGCGATGCTGCTGACGTGGTGCAGGTGCTTGGCGTCGACGGCCTTGGCGAACTCCACCAGGTTGCGCGTGCCTTCGATGTTGACGCGCACCTGGCTCTCTTCGTCGGCCGACAGGTCGTACACCGCGGCCAGGTGGTAGACGTGGTCGATCTGGCCTTTCAGCGCCTTGATCTCGTCGGCCGCCACGCCCAGCTTTCGGGCCGTGAGGTCGCCGCTGACGGCGCGCGCGCGTGCCTTGCCCACGCCCCAGTAGTCGTACAGCTCGGCCAGCTTGCCTTCGCTGCCCGGCCGCACCAGGAAGTGCACCGTGGTGCCGCGGCGCGCCAGCAGGGTCTTGACGAGGCGCTTGCCGATGAAGCCGGTGGCGCCGGTGACGAAGTACTGCATGCGGTCTCCTCCTGATCGTGCGGACGTGGGACTGGACAAGGCTGCGGAGCATAGAGCCGTCTCACTAGAGAATCAGGCTGCGCGCGGCCGGGGTGAACCCTATATTCCCGCGGCGCCCTTGCAAACTCCACCCACCGAGGAAGCCATGGTCAAGAAGCTCAAGAGCCTCTCCGCGAAGAAGACGCAAGCCGCCGGCGGCCTGCTCGACAGCCAGCTGGCGCAGACCGTCAAGGACTCGGCCCAGCAGATCTGGCTGGCCGGCATGGGCGCCTTCGCCAAGGCCCAGGCCGAAGGCGGCAAAGTCTTCGAGACCCTGGTCAAGGATGGCCTGAGCCTGCAGAAGAAGACGCAGGGCATGGCCGAGGACAAGATCAGCGAGGTGACCGGCAGGATGAGCGCGATGGCCGACACCGTCAGCGCCAAGGCCGGGCAGAACTGGGACAAGCTCGAAGCCATCTTCGAGCAGCGCACCGCCAAGGCGATGGCGCGGCTGGGCGTGCCCACCGCCAAGGACGTGGCGGCGCTGAGCCAGCGCGTCGAAGAGCTGGCGGCCGCGGTGGCCAAGTTCAACAAGGGTGCCGTGCCCGTGAAAGCGGCCAAGGCGGCGCGCGGGGCGGCCACCAAGGCCGCGGTGAAGGCGGCGCCGGCCAAGACGCCAGCGAAACGCGCCGCGCGCAAGGCGGCCTGACGGCGATGGCCCGCCAGCCGCGCATCGGCCTGGCGCTGGCCGGCGGCGGGCCGCTGGGGGCGATCTACGAGATCGGCGCTCTATGCGCGCTGGACGAATCGGTGATCGGCCTCGACCTCAACGAGCTGACGGCCTACGTCGGCGTCTCGGCCGGCGGCTTCATCGCCGCGGGGCTGGCCAACGGCATGCGGCCGCGGCAGCTGTACGACTCGTTCATCGAGAACACCGGCCCGGCCGATGACGTGATCAGCCCGGCGCTGTTCGCGCGCCCGGCCTGGGGCGAGCTGGCCGGGCGGCTGCGCCGCCTGCCGGGGCTGGCGCTACAGGCCACGGCCGACTACGCCTTGGGCGGCCGGCGCTGGCTGTCGGCGGTGGAGCGCCTGGGCCGCGGGCTGCCGACGGGCCTGTTCAGCAACGCGCCGCTGGAAGCGCAGATGCGCCGCGTGCTTTCGGCGCCGGGGCGCAGCAACGACTTCCGCCGCCTGCGCCGCAAGCTGGTGCTGGTGGCCACCGACCTCGACACCGGCCAGTCGCTGCCCTTCGGCCAGCCGGGGCTGGACCACGTGCCGGTCTCGCAGGCCATCGCCGCCAGCGCGGCGCTGCCGGGGCTGTTCCCGCCGGTGATGATCGACAGTCGCAGCTGCGTGGACGGTGCGCTGAAGAAGACGCTGCACGCGCGCGTGCTGCTCGACCTGGGCCTGGACCTCGTGCTGTGCCTGAACCCGCTGGTGCCGTTCGACGCCAGCCACGGCCGCCACCGCATCGGCGAGCGCGGCCGCATCCCGCGGCTGGTGGACGGCGGGCTGCCGGTGGTGCTGAGCCAGACCTTCCGCACGCTGATCCACTCGCGGCTGGAGCTGGGGCTCAAGGGCTACGAGAGCAGCCACCCGGGCACCGACATCGTGCTGTTCGAGCCCGACCAGCGCGACCCGGAGATGTTCCTCGCCAACACCTTCGGCTACGGCCAGCGCCGCGCCCTGGCCGAGCATGCCTACCAGCAGACCCGGGCGGACCTGCGCGCGCGCCGCGGCACGCTGCGCGCGACGCTGGCGCGGCACGGGCTGCGGCTGGACGACGCGGCGCTGGACCAGCGCCGCCACCTCGGCCGCCGCGCTCACGCGCCGGGCGCGACCGCGGGTCGTGCCATGCAGACCCTGAAGCGTCTGGACGAGGTGCTGTCCGACCTGGAGCAGGCGCTGCCGCGGCTCGATCAGCGCGCCGCCGCGCCGGCCCCGCCAGCCAACAACCGCCGGTACAGCGCCACGTAGGCGTCGACGCAGGCCGCCCAGCGGTAGCGCGCGGCCCAGCGCCGCACCACGTCGGCGCGCGCCGCGTCGTGGCACGCCAGGCCCGAGAGCACGGCCTGCCGCATCGCCTGCGGCTCGAAGCTGTCGAAGTAGTACGCCGCGTCGCCGCCCACCTCGGGCAGGCAGGTGCAGCGCGACAGGAACACCGGCCGCCCGAAGTGCATCGCTTCGATCGGCGGCAGCCCGAAGCCTTCGGCCAGCGACGGGAACAGGAAGCCGGCGCAGTGCGCGTACAGCCACGCTTTCTGCGCATCGTCCAGGTCCAGCAGCAGCTCGACGTTGCGCAGCTCCAGCGCGCGGATGCGCCCGGCCAGCGCGTCGGTGTGGCGGCTGCGCGGCCCGGCCAGCAGCAGCCGCTGCGCCGGCCAGTGCAGCGCCAGCTGCAGCAGCGCCTCGGTGTTCTTCGACGGCGCCATGCGGCTCAGGTGCAGCAGGTAGGGCGCGCCTTGCGCCTGCGGCACGGGCCGCGCCGGCACGCCGCTGAAATCGGTCGCGCCGTTGACGATGACCTCGGCCCCGGCGCCGGTCTCGCGCGCCAGCTCGGCGGCCACGTAGTGCGTGATGGCAACGACCGCGGCCGCGCCCTGCAGCCGCTGCCGCAAGCGCCAGCGGTAGCGCGCCAGCGACAGCCCGCGCTTGTCGTGCAGGAAGTTGAGGTCGTGCACCGTCTCCACACGCAGCGCGGCACCGGCCGCCGGGCGCAGCCGGATGTGCTGGTGCAGCCGGTGCCACAGCGCGAAGCGCGGCGGCGGCCGGTGCCACCAGCGCTGCTGCGGCTGCGCATCGAGATAGGCCAGCCGCTCGCCGAACAGCCCGTGCCAGCGCCGCGGCAGGTGCAGGTGCAGCCGGATGCCGTCGCGCTCGCGCAGCTCGTCGGCGCGCTCGGCCAGGCCTTCGGCGATGCGGCGCGAGAACTCGCCCAGCCCGTCGTGCCAATGGCTCACCGGCCCCAGGCTGACGCCGACGTGGCGCAGCGGCTGGAACGGCTGCAGCGGCCGCACCATCAGCGCAGCAGGCTCACGGCGGCCGCGGCCGCGGGCGCGGCCTGGCGTGGTGGCGCTGCCAGCAGCGGCGCGCCGCTACCGGAGGCCTCCGGCCCCGCGAGACCGGCCAGGCGATGTTCGGCCGCCAGCAGCACCTCGTCCACCGACGGCCATTGCGGCCAACGCCGCAGCACCTGCACGCCGGCGCCCCAGGGGCCCCAGAACTCCGGCGGCGTCGGGCCCAGCACGCTGAGCACCGGCGCGTCCACCGCCGCAGCCAGGTGCGCCGGGCCGGTGTCGTTGGCCACCACCAGCGCGGCGCGGCGCAGCAGCGCGCCGTAGACGCCCAGGCCCACGCCATCGAGCCGCGTCGCGCCGGCGTAGTCGGCCTGCGCCTGGGCTTCCTCACCGGGGCCGGGGCAGACCAGCATGTCGCGGCCCAGCTCGCGCAGGCGGCGCGCGAAGGCCGGGAACGCAGGCCAGGCCTTGCTCTGCTTCTCGTACAGCCCGCCGGTGAAAGGGCAGATCACGATGAAGCCGGGGCGGATGCCGTGACGGTCCAGCAGCGCGTCGGCCTGCCGCCGGCAAGGCTCGGGCGTGCGCAGGCCGATGCGGCGCGGCAGCGGCAGCGGCCGGCCCAGCAGACTGCACGCGAGGTCCCAGTAGATCTGCAGCGCGTGGTCGCGGCGCTGCAGCCGCTCGGCGCGCCGCAGCAACAGGCTGCGTCCGTCGGCGGCGTAGCCGATCGCGCGCAGGCCGGCGCGGCGCGTCTCCCAGGCGCTGGAGAACGAATGCGTCAGCACCAGCGTGTTGAGCCGGCGGTCGAAGCCGGGGTCGGCGGCCAGCGCCTCGTGGCGCAGCCGGCGCCACAAGGCCACGCGCTCGGCCGGGCGCGCCGGGTGCCGGTGCACGGCCCAGCCGTGGCCGGCCAGCAGGTCGCCGGCCCAGCCCGGCCCGACGAGCTGCAAGCGGTGGCCGTGCAACGCCAGCAACTGCAGCGCCGGCAGCCCCAGGATCACGTCGCCCACCCAGTTGCGCAGGCGGACGAGCAAGGGGCGATCGGACGGCGACATGCAAAGACGAAAGCGGCAACGACGCCGCCGATGCTGTCGCCGCCGTGTATCGCCTCTGTTGCCCTTGTGTGACGGATCGGAACAGAAGCTTGTCAGCCGCCGGCTTCAGCCGCCGAGGTAGCGCGCCTCGAGGTGAGCCTTGAAGTGCGCCGGGTTCAGCACTTCGCCGCTGGCGCGCAGCGCCAGCTCGTCGGTGGTCCAGCGGCTGGCCTGGGTCCAGATGTGCTCGCGCAGCCAGTCGAACACCGCCGACAACTCGCCGCGGGCGATACGCGCGTCGAGGTCGGGCGTGGCGCGGCGCATCGCGGCGAACCATTGGGCGGCGTACATCGCGCCCAGCGAATAACAGGGAAAGTAGCCGAACAAGCCCTCGGGCCAGTGCACGTCCTGCAGCGGCCCGTCCTTGAAGTTGCCGCGCGTGTCGACGCCCAGCAGCTCCATCATCTTCGCGTCCCACAGCGCGGGCACGTCCTCGGGCTCGATCTCGCCTTCGATCAGCGCGCGCTCGATCTCGTAGCGCAGGATGATGTGCGCCGGGTAGCTCACCTCGTCAGCGTCGACGCGGATGAAGCCCGGCTTCACGCGCGTCAGCAGCCGCTGCAGGTTGGCCGGCGCCAACGCCGGCTGCGCGCCGAAGACCTGCTCGATGAGCGGCGCCAGCAGCGCGACGAAGCCCGGGTGGCTGCCCAGCTGCATCTCGAAGGCCAGGCTCTGGCTCTCGTGGATCGCCATCGAGCGCGCCTGCGCCACCGGCTGGCCCAGCAGCTCGCGCGGCAGGTTCTGCTCGTAGCGGCCGTGGCCGGTCTCGTGCACCGTGCCCATCAGCGAGATCAGGAACTCGTCGTCGTGGAAGCGCGTGGTCATGCGCACGTCCTCGGGCACGCCGCCGCAGAAGGGGTGCGTCGACACGTCCAGCCGGCCGGCCTCGAAATCGAAGCCCAGCAGCCGCATCACCTGCTCGCACAGCGCGCGCTGCGCCGCCACCGGGAACGGGCCCGCCGGCGCGATCACGGTCTCCTCGGCCTGCCGCTCGCGCACGCGGCGGATCAGCCCGGGCAGCCATTGCCGCAGCTCGCCGAACACGCGGTCGACGGTGGCGCAGCTCAGCCCCGGCTCGTACAGGTCCATCAGCGCCTCGTAGCGCGACAGGCCGCTGCGCTCGGCCAGCAGCGCGGCCTGCTCGCGGCCGACGGCCAGCACCTCGCGGAAGTTGGCGACGAAGCCGGCCCAGTCGTTGGCCGGGCGCTGGCGGCGCCAGGCGTGCTCGCAGCGCGCGCTGGCCAGCGCGCGCCGCTGCACCAGCGCCTCGGGCAGCGCGGTGGCCTGCAGCCAGCCGCGGCGCATCTCGCGCAGGTTGGCGCGCTGCAGCTCGCTCAGCGGCTCGCCGTCGGCGGCGGCGATGCGCACGCCCAGCGAGGCGTCGGTGCCGATGCGATGCAGCAGCGCCGCGATCTCGGCCAGCGCCGCGGCGCGCGCATCGTTGCCCTTGGGCGGCATGTTGGCCGCCTGGTCCCAGCCGGCGATGGCCTGCAGATGCGCCAGGTGGTGCAGTCGCAGATGGGTGCTGGCCAGCTCGTCGTAAGCCGGCGTGGCGGTGCTGGACATGCAGCACGCTCCTGAAACGAAGTCGGTGAAGGCGGCGATTGTGGCCGCGCGCCGATCAGAACTGCAGATGCTGCGGGAACACCCACAGCAGCGCCGCCGTCATGACCACATAACGCCCGAACTTGCCGACCGCCATGTAGGCCACGCAGGGCCAGAAGGGCATGCGCAGCCAGCCGGCCACCGCGCACAGCGGGTCGCCCACGCCGGGCAGCCAGCTCAGCAGGCAGGCCTTGGGGCCGAAGCGCTGCAGCCAGGCCAGCGCCTTCAGCTGCATCGGCCGGTGGTGCGCCACGCGCTCGTAGGCGCGCTCGGCGCCGTAGCCCATCGACCAGCTGATGGCGCCGCCGATGGTGTTGCCGACGGTGGCCACCAGCACCGCGGGCCAGAACAGCGCCGGGTTGAGCTTGACGAGGCCGAAGACCACCGGCTCGCTGCCCAGCGGCAGCAGCGTGGCCGAGATCAGGCTGACCAGGAAGACCGTCGACAGCCCGTACTTGGGCAGCGCCAGGGTGGCCAGCAGGGCTTCGATCCACGCCTCCATCGGCGCGGATTATCGGCGGCAGCCGGCCCGCCCCCACGCGGCGGGCGACCCGGCGGGCCATGGGTGCGCCGCTATACTGCCGCCTCCTTTTTCGGGCCACCCGCCGGCGCCCTTTCCGCACCCGCTCCCCTCACCCGCTTCCCCGAGCCCCGCCCGCATGAAGATCGGCCCGTACGTGCTGCCGAATGCGCTGTTCGTCGCGCCGATGGCCGGCGTCACCGACCGCCCGTTCCGCCAGTTGTGCCGCCGGCTGGGCGCCGGCCACGCGGTCAGCGAGATGGTGACCAGCAAGCGCGAGCTGTGGGACTCTCTGAAGACCTCGCGCCGCGCCGACCACGCCGGCGAACCGGGGCCGATCGCGGTGCAGATCGCCGGCGTCGACCCCGCCGAGATGGCCGACGCCGCGCGCTACAACATCGACCGCGGCGCACAGATCATCGACATCAACATGGGCTGCCCGGCCAAGAAGGTGTGCAACGTCTGGGCCGGCTCGGCGCTGATGCGCAACGAGCCGCTGGCGCTGCTCATCGTCGAATCGGTCGTCGCCGCCTGCGCGCCGCGCGGCGTGCCGGTGACGCTGAAGATGCGCACCGGCTGGTGCGCGGCCGAGCGCAACGCGCTGGTGCTGGCGCGCGCCGCGCAGGACGCCGGCATCGCGCTGCTGACGATCCACGGCCGCACGCGCGAACAAGGCTACAAGGGGCAAGCCGAGCACGACACCGTGGCCGAAGTGAAGGCGGCGCTGGCGATCCCGGTCGTGGCCAACGGCGACATCGATTCGCCGCCGCAGGCGCTGGCGGTGCTGCGCCGCACCGGCGCCGACGCGCTGATGATCGGCCGCGCGGCACAGGGGCGGCCGTGGATCTTCCGCGAGATCGCGCATTTCCTGGCCACCGGCGAGCGGCTGCCGCCGCCGGCCACGCACGAGGTGCGCGGCTGGCTGCTGGACCACCTGCAGGACCACTACGCGCTCTACGGCGAAGGCAGCGGCGTGCGCAGCGCGCGCAAGCACATCGGCTGGGCGGTGCACGCGCTGCCGGGCGGCGAGGCCTTCCGCGCGCGCATGAACGCGCTGCAGACCGCCGAGGATCAATGGCAGGCGGTGGCCGGCTTCTTCGACGAGCTGGCCGACCGCCACCCGCGGCTGCCGCTGTCCGCGGCGGCCAACGACGGGCAGCTCCGGCTCTCGGCATGACCCGCAAGCCCCAGCACATCGACGAGTGCATCCGCAGTGCCCTCGAGCAGTACTTCGAGGACCTGCGCGGCACCGAGCCCGACGGCGTGCACCAGATGATCATCAACGCCGTCGAGCGGCCGATGCTCGACGTGGTGATGAAGCATGCCGACGGCAACCAGAGCAAGGCGGCGCAATGGCTGGGCATCAACCGCAACACGCTGCGCCGCAAGCTGCTGGACCACAAATTGATCAAGTGAACGCCATGCCCAAGTTGACCGCCCTTCTTTCCGTCTCCGACAAGACCGGCGTGGTCGACTTCGCCCGCGCGCTGGACGCGCTCGACGTGCAACTGCTGTCCACCGGCGGCACCGCGCGGCTGCTGGCCGATGCCGGGCTGAAGGTCACCGAGGTGGCCGAGGTGACGGGCTTTCCCGAGATGCTGGACGGCCGCGTCAAGACCCTGCACCCGCGCGTGCACGGCGGCCTGCTGGCGCGGCGCGACTCGGCCGCGCACATGGCCGCGCTGAAGGAACACGGCATCGCGACCATCGACCTGCTGGTCGTCAACCTCTACCCCTTCGCGCAGGCCACCGCGCGGCCCGACTGCACGCTGGAAGACGCGATCGAGAACATCGACATCGGCGGCCCCGCGATGCTGCGCGCCGCGGCCAAGAACTGGCCCGACGTCGCGGTGCTGATCGACCCGGCCGACTACGCGCCGGTGCTGGCCGAGCTGCGCGCCGGCGCCATCACGCGGCGCACCAGGTTCGGCCTGGCCCGCAAGGTCTACGCCCACACCGCGGCCTACGACGGCATGATCGCCAACTACTTGGGCGCGCTGGCCGAAGGGGCCGAGGGCAACGTGGCCGCGGTGCCCGCGCGCGAGGCCTTCCCCGCGGTCTACACGCTGCAGCTCCACAAGACGCAGGACATGCGCTACGGCGAGAACCCGCACCAGGCCGCGGCGTTCTACCGCGAAGGCCGCCCGGCCGCCGGGCTGCTGGCCGGCTGGACGCAACTGCAGGGCAAGGAGCTGAGCTACAACAACATCGCCGATGCGGATGCGGCCTGGGAATGCGTGCGCAGCTTCGACAGCGCGGCCTGCGTCATCGTCAAGCACGCCAACCCCTGCGGCGTGGCCGTGGGCGCCACGCTGGTCGAGGCTTATGCCAAGGCCTGGAAGACCGACCCCACCTCGGCCTACGGCGGCATCCTGGCCTTCAACCGGCCGCTGGACGCGGCCACCGCGCTGCAGATCGGCGACAACAAGCAGTTCGTCGAGGTGCTGATCGCGCCCGCCGTGCTGCCCGAGGCGCGCGAAGTGCTGGCCAGCAAGCGCAACCTGCGCCTGCTCGAAGTGCCCGCTGGCGACGCCGCCAACGCGCTGGACTTCAAGCGCGTTGGCGGCGGCATGCTGCTGCAGACGCCCGACACCAAGAACGTTGCGCGCGGCGAGCTGCGCGTGGTCACCCGCAAAGCGCCCACCGAGGCGCAGCTCGACGACCTGCTGTTCGCGTGGAAGGTGGCCAAGTTCGTCAAGAGCAACGCCATCGTGTTCTGCGCCGGCGGCATGACGCTGGGCGTGGGCGCCGGCCAGATGAGCCGCGTCGACAGCGCGCGCATCGCACGCATCAAGGCCACCAACGCCGGCCTGCCGTTGGCCGGCGCGGCGGTGGCCAGCGACGCCTTCTTCCCGTTCCGCGACGGGCTGGACGTGGTGATCGACGAAGGCGCCGCCTGCGTGATCCAGCCCGGCGGCAGCATGCGCGACGACGAAGTCATCGCCGCCGCCGACGAGCGCGGCGTCGCGATGGTGTTCACCGGGACGCGGCACTTCCGGCACTGAGCGCCCCTGCTCCGGGCCGGGCCTTAGGCAATCGCGCGTAAGCCTCGCGAACCGTTTGCGGGCGTACCATCGCCTGCGCAGGCTGCCGGCATCGTGGCGGCCACCCACCCCTGGAGACGAGACATGAGCCAACGTGATGTGGTTGTTCTGAGCGCGGTGCGCTCGGCCATCGGCACCTTCGGCGGGTCGCTCAGCGGCCTGGAGCCGCCCGAGCTGGCCGGCACCGTGATGAAGGAGGCGGTGGCGCGCTCCGGCGCCGATCCCAAGCTGATCAACTACGTGACGGTGGGCAACACCATCCCCACCGAGAGCCGCTACGCCTACGTGGCGCGCGTGGCCAGCATCCAGGCCGGGCTGCCGATGGACAGCGTGGCGATGGCGGTCAACCGGCTGTGCTCGTCGGGGCTGCAGGCCATCGTGACGACGGCGCAGAACATCCTGCTGGGCGACTGCGACTACGGCGTGGGCGGCGGCGTGGAGGTGATGAGCCGCGGCGCCTACCTGATGACGACGCTGCGCAACGGCGCGCGCATGGGCGACACCAAGGCGCTGGACGCGATGGTGGCGGTGCTGACCGACCCCTTCGGCGTCGGCCACATGGGCATCACGGCCGAGAACCTGTGCGCCAAGCACGGCATCACGCGCGAAGAGCAGGACGCGCTGGCGGTCGAGAGCCACCGCCGCGCCGCCGCCGCGATCGCCGAGGGCCGCTTCAAGAGCCAGATCGTGCCGATCACGCTCAAGGGCAAGAAGGGCGACACCGTGTTCGACACCGACGAGCACGTGAAGGCCGGCACCACGATGGAAAGCCTGGCCAAGCTCAAGCCCGCGTTCAAGAAGGACGGCGGCACGGTGACCGCGGGCAACGCCTCGGGCATCAACGACGGTGCCGCGTTCTTCGTGCTGGCCGAGGCCGGCGTGGCCGCCAAGGCCGGCCACAAGCCGCTGGCGCGCCTGGTCTCCTACGCGGTGGCCGGCGTGCCCAACGAGGTGATGGGCGAAGGCCCGATCCCGGCGTCGCGCATCGCGCTGAAGAAGGCCGGCCTCACGGTCAGCCAGATGGACGTGGTGGAAAGCAACGAGGCCTTCGCGGCGCAGGCGATCACCGTCACGCGCGGGCTGGAGCTGGACCCGGCCAAGACCAACCCCAACGGCGGCGCGATCGCGCTCGGCCACCCGATCGGCTGCTCCGGCGCCTTCATCGCCACCAAGGCGCTGTACGAGCTGCAGCGCATCAACGGCCGCTACGCGCTGGTGACGATGTGCATCGGCGGCGGGCAAGGCATCGCGGCGGTGTTCGAGCGGCTGTAAGCTGCCGGCGCCTCCCTGCAAAGACGGGCGGCCTGCGGGCCGCCCTTTTTCGTGCTCAGGATCCCCATACCGATGACCACCCTCTTCGACCCCGCCCGCTTCGGCGACATCGCGCTGGCCAACCGCGTCGTGATGGCGCCGCTGACGCGCATGCGCGCCCCGGGCCGCGTGCCCACCGCATTGATGGCCACCTACTACGCCCAGCGCGCCGGCGCCGGGCTGATCATCAGCGAGGCCACCCACGTCCACCCCGACAGCGTGGGCTACCTGGACACGCCGGGGCTGCACAGCGCCGAGCAGACCGCCGCCTGGCGCGGCGTGACCGACGCGGTGCACGCGGCGGGCGGCCGCATCGTCGCGCAGCTGTGGCACGTGGGGCGCATTTCGCACGTCAGCCTGCAGCCCGGCGGCGCGGCGCCGGTGTCGTCCGGCAGCAAGCCGGCCGAAGGCGTGAAGGTGCGCACGCCCGGCGGCGCGCAGCCGGCCTCGGTGCCGCGCCCGCTGCGGCTGGATGAGATCCCCGGCGTGATCGACGCCTACCGCCAGGCGGCGCGCAACGCCATAACTGCTGGTTTTGACGGCGTCGAAGTGCACGGCGCCAACGGCTACCTGCTGGAGCAGTTCCTGCGCGACAGCATCAACGACCGGCGCGACGCCTACGGCGGCCCGATCGAGAACCGCGCGCGGCTGCTGCTGGAGGTGATGCGGGCCGTGGCCGCCGAGATCGGCGCCGGCCGCACCGGGCTGCGGCTGTCGCCCGTGACGCCGGCCAACGGCGCGCCGCAGGACAGCGACGCCCAGGCCTTGTACACGCATGTCGCCGGGCAGCTGGCGCCGCTGAAGCTGGCCTTCCTGCACGTGATCGAAGGCGCTACCGGCGGCCCGCGCGACCTGTCGGACCAGGGCGTCGTGCCCTTCGACGATGCCGCGATGCGCCGCGCCTTCGGCGGCCCATGGATCGTCAACAACGGCTACACGCGGCAGATGGCGCTGGACGCGGTGGCGCACGGCGACGCCGACGCGGTGGCCTTCGGCCGGCCCTTCATCAGCAACCCCGACCTCGTGCGCCGGCTGCGCGAGGACGCGCCGCTGCAGCCGCTGGTCGGCAAGACGGTGTACCAGCCGGGGCCGGAGGGATATACGGACTATCCGACGCTGGATGAGGCGGCGGCCGCGGCCTGAACCGCCGCCGCTCCAGGGCTGCGGCGACAATCCGCCGCCATGACGCGCGCCGAGGCCATGGGCCTGCTGATCTCCTTCATCGCCCGCTTGGTCACCGGCGCGCAGGGGCACTGGAAGGGCTGCGCGCCCAAGGCCGAGCAGCGCATCTACTTCGCCAACCACCAGAGCCACCTGGACTGGGTGCTGATCTGGGCCGCGCTGCCGTCCGACCTGCGCGCACAGACGCGGCCGATCGCGGCGCGCGACTACTGGACCGCGTCGGCCTTCAAGCACTGGCTGACGCGCGAGGTGTTCAACGCGGTCTACGTCAGCCGTCAACGGACCGACGACCAGGACCCGCTGGAGCCGCTGGCCGATGCGCTGCGCAACGGCGACTCGCTGGTGATCTTTCCCGAGGGCACGCGCAGCAACAAGGGCGAGCCGCAGCCCTTCAAGAGCGGGCTGTACCACCTGGCGGCGCAGTTCCCGCAGGTGCAGCTGATCCCGGCGTGGATCGACAACGTGCAGCGCGTGATGCCCAAGGGCGAGGTGGTGCCAGTGCCCATCCTGTGCACCGTGACCTTCGGCGCGCCGCTGCAGCTTGGGCCTGACGAGGACAAGCGCGCCTTCCTCGCCCGCGCGCGCGATGCGGTGCTGGCGCTGCGGCCGCCGGAGTCCGAGTCATGAACCGGCTCAGCAACCTGAACACCGACGAGCAGGTGGCGCTGCTCTTCATCGGCCTGTTCGGCGCGCTGCTGCTGGCCAGCATCGTGCTGGGCCTGCGCTCGATCACGCGCGACGACGACGACCGCTTCCAGCGCGAGCTGCAGCTGCGCCGCGACCTGCGCGCCGTGTGGCTGGGCGCGGCGGTGTTCTGGGTGAGCTGGATCTCGGGGCCGGCGGGCGCGACGCTGGCCTTCGGCGTGCTGTCGTTCCTGGCGCTGCGCGAGTTCATCACACTGGCGCACACGCGCCGCGGCGACCACCGCAGCCTGATCCTCGCCTTCTTCGTCGTGCTGCCGCTGCAGTACCTGATCGTCGGGTTGAAACGCTTCGACCTCTTCTCGGTCTTCATCCCGGTCTACGTGTTCCTGGCGATCCCGGTGATCAGCGCGCTGGCCGGCGACCCGCATCGCTTCCTGGAGCGCAACGCCAAGATCCAGTGGGGCATCATGGTCTGCGTGTTCGGGCTCTCGCACGCGCCCGCGCTGCTGCTGCTGGACCTGCCGCGCTTCCAGGACCGCGGCGCCTTCCTGCTGTTCTTCCTGGTGATGGTGGCGGCGGCCGGGCAGATCGCGCAGGAGCTGGCCAGCCGCCGCCTGCGCAGCCTGCCGGTGGCGCGGCAGATCGACCGCAGCTTCTCCTGGCGCGCTTGGGGGCTGGGCGTCGCGGCGGCCGCGGCGATGGGCGCGCTGCTGTTCTGGATCACGCCGGTCAAGCCCGGCACCGCCGCCGCGATGGGCGCGCTGGCCGGCGGCTGCGGCACGCTGGGCGAACTGGTGATGCGCGCGCTGAAGAAGGACGCCGGCGTGCGCTGGTGGGGCAACCGCAGCTCGGTCACCGGCGCCGTCGGCCTGCTGGACCGCGTGGCGCCGCTGTGCTTCGCGGCGCCGGTGTTCTTTCATGCGGTGCGCTGGTATTTCTGAAGCGGCGGCGGTGAAATAATGTGTCACGACAAATACCGTCTTCGTCCGTCCCGTCATGGCCTTGCTCATCCGCCTTGACCCTCTGCTGGAATTCCATCTGGAGCGGGTTTTGAAAGACCCGGCCGCGCTGCTGGATCTGTTGCGTCGCGCCGGACCGATGGGCCGGCCACAAGCCTCGGCGCGGACGGGCCGCGGCCTGAAAGCCCGGCTGCGCGCGAAGCGTTCTGCTTGATGTCAGACCGACGGTGGCGCTGGTCCCCGGCGGACGCTGCCGGGCATTCACGCTACCGCCTACCCGACGGCAAGCGCTTCGAGATCCTGTAGCCGCCCCATGCGCATCATCGGCATCGACCCCGGCTTGCAGCGGACGGGCTTCGGCGTGATCGACACCGAAGGCGCGCGGCTAACGTACGTGGCCAGCGGCACGATCAGCACGCTGGAGGCGCCGCGGGGCGATCTGCCGCTGCGGCTGAAGATCATCTTCGAAGGCGTGCAGCAGGTGGTGCAGCGCTACCAGCCCAGTTGCGCGGCCGCCGAGATCGTGTTCGTCAACGTCAACCCGCAGAGCACGCTGCTGTTGGGCCAGGCGCGCGGCGCGGCGCTGGCGGCGCTGGTGGCCGCGGGGTTGCCGGTGGCGGAATACACCGCGCTGCAGATGAAGAAGGCGGTGGTCGGCCACGGCCTGGCCAACAAGGGCCAGGTGCAGGAGATGGTGCGCCGGCTGCTCAAGCTGCCCGGGCTGCCCGGCAAGGACGCCGCCGACGCGCTGGGGCTGGCCGTCTCGCATGCCCATGCCGGCGCCTCGTTCGCCGCGCTGGCGGCACAGTCGCCGCTGCAGCGGCGGCAGCATGCGCAGTACCGCAAGGGCCGCACATATTGATGACGATGAAGAAAGGAAGGCCGAAATGACCCACCCCGTCACCACGCAATGGATAGCTATCGCGCCCGGCTTCGCCGGCTACCTGGCGCTGCCGCCCGCGGGCAGCGGGCCGGGGCTGCTGCTGTTCCAGGAGATCTTCGGCGTCAACGCGCACATCCGCGCGGTGGCCGAGCAGTACGCACTGGACGGTTTCGTCGTGCTGGCGCCCGACGTCTTCTGGCGCCAGGCGCCGCGCGTCGAGCTGGGCTACGTGGGCGACGAGCGCCAACGCGGCATGCAGATCGCGCAATCGCTGCAGCCGGCCGAGGTGCTGGCCGACGTGCACGCCGCGCTGGCCGCCTTGCGCGCGCGGCCCGAGGCCGCCGGCCGCAAGGCGGGCACGATCGGCTACTGCATGGGCGGGCGGCTGGCGTATCTCGCCGCCGCCAGCACCGACGTAGCCGCCGCCGTGCCCTTCTACGGCGGCGGCATCCACACGATGCTGGACCGCGCCGCGGCGATCCGCTGCCCGGTGCAGTTCCACTACGCCGAGCACGACGACCACATCCCGCTGGACGCGGTGGAGCGCGTGCGCCAGGCGATGGCCGGCAAATCCGCCGAAGTGCACGTTTATGCCGGCGCCCAGCACGGCTTCAACTGCTGGGCGCGCGCCTCGTACCAGGCCGCCGCGGCGGCGCTGTCGCACGGCCGGGCCACGGCCTTTCTGGCGCAGCGGCTCTTCTAGGGCACGCGCTTCAGCTCGGTCGCCCCCGGCGGCCGCGCATACGGATCGTTGGTGCTGCTGAAGCTGCCGTCCGGGTGCTGGAACACGCGGCTGCCGCCGTGGATGCTGGACTGCACCGGGTTGCCGCTGGTGTCGCGGTAGGTGTTGTATTCGCCGATGCCTTCCAGGTTGCGGCGATGCATGCGGTCGTTGGTGGCCTGGGTGTTGGCATGCGTCTGTGCCTGGATGCCGGCCACGTCGCGCGCGGTCTGTGCGCGGATCGCGGCGCGGTCTGCCATGCCCTGGGCGTTGATGCGCGCCATCTCGCCGGCATGCCAGCGCTCGATCTGCTGGCGCTGCTGGCTGGCGTGCTGCTCGGCGGCGCGCTGGCCGGCCGCGCCCATCAGCGCCAGCCATTGCGGGTCGGCCTTCATCGAGCGCACGATGCGGTCGCCCAGCGCCGGGTCGGGCTCGCGGTCCATGCGGCGCTGCGCGAAGGTGACGCCGGCGCCGCCCATCACGGTGCCCTGCACCTCGGTGAAGGTGACGCTGGTCAGCAACCGCTCGTGCACCTGGCCGCCGTTGAAGGGGTAGGCGATCAGCAGCTCGCCGGCGTCGATGCGCCGTTGCACGCCCGGCGCCGGCGCCGCCGCCTGCGATTCGGCCTGCGCGCGCAGGTCGGGGCGTTCTCGATAACCCAATATCTGCGCCCCCTGGCGGCGCTGCTGCACCACGGCCTGCAGGAAGTCGCGCGTCGACGCGAAGGGCAGCACCGGGCAGGGGTTCATCGGCACGCTGCGGCCCTGCAGCTGCCACGAGAACGAGTGCATCACCTCGAAGGCCTGCTGCCCGTCGGGCGAGCGCGCCACCCAGGCGATGCGCAGCTGGTTGCTGACGCAGGGGTTGCCGCGCTGCCAGCTCACGCCGCCCTCGGCTTGCCAGCCGGCCGGGATCTCCAGCGTCGCCGCGTTCATCGGCTGGCCGAAGCCCTGGGCGTCGACGATGGCCGCCTGCTGGGTGCGGGCCGTGGCCGTGGCCGCCGGCGCGGGTGCGGGCTCGGGCGCCGCGGAAACTGCCTCGGCCGCGGCCGGCGGCGGCTTGTCGCCGCAAGCGCCGAGCGCCAGCGCCAGGATCAGGCAAGGGTGGGATCTGCGCATCGGATCGTCCCTTTCGAAGCTCTACAGCAGCAGCGCCAGCCGCTCCAGGATCAGCACCGCGAAGAAGCCGAAGGCCGCCAGCACGGTCCACTTGATGATGACCATGCCGCGGCGCCGCCAGACGACCTGGCTGGTGCCGATGTACATCGCAAAGCACAGCAGGCCGCTGAGCAGCAGCAGGCCGAAGACGAGACGGAAGGCCAGCATCACCAGGCCGGCGCCAGCTCGGCCAGGCCGGCCGGCGCATCGCCGGCGCGCTGGAAGCTGATGACCTCGAACGCCGTCGCGTCGGCCAGCAGCTTGCGCAGCAGCTTGTTGTTGAGCGCGTGCCCGCCCTTGAACGCGGTGTAGGCGCCGATCAGCGGCTTGCCGGCCACCTGCATGTCGCCCATCGCGTCCAGGATCTTGTGGGCGACGAACTCGTCGTCGTGGCGCAGCCCTTCGGCATTGAGCACGCGGTAGTCGTCGACGACGATCACGTTGTCCATGCTGCCGCCCAGGCCCAGGCCGCGGGCGCGCATCATCTCCACGTCCTTGGTGAAGCCGAAGGTGCGCGCGCGCGCGATGTCGCGCTTGTAGCGGCCGGAGCCGAAGTCGAACTCCATGCGCTGCCCGGTGGCGTCCAGCGCCGGGTGGTTGAACTCGATCTCGAAGGCGAGCTTGTAGCCGTCGTAGGGCTCCAGCCGCGCCCACTTCAGCGTGGGGCCCTCGCCTTCGCGCACCTCCACCGCCTTCTTGACGCGCAGGAAGCGCTTGGGCGCGTTCTGCAGCTCGATGCCGGCGCTCTGCAGCAGGAAGACGAAGCTGGCGGCGCTGCCGTCGAGGATGGGCACTTCCTCGGCGGTGATGTCGACGTAGAGGTTGTCCAGCCCCAGGCCGGCGCAGGCCGACAGCAGGTGCTCGATGGTCTGCACCTTGGGGCCGCTGGGGTCGTCCACGCGGCTGATGGTGGTGGCCATCCGGGTGTCGCTGACGGACAGCGGCGTCACCGGGATTTCCACCGGCACCGCCAGATCGGTGCGGCGAAACACGATGCCGGTGTCGGCCGGCGCCGGGCGCAGCGTCAACTCGACCCTCTGCCCGCTGTGCACGCCCACGCCGACGGCGCGGGTCAGGGATTTGAGGGTGCGCTGCTGGACCATGGCCAGGATTGTCCCCGATCGCCGCTGCGCCGGCGCCGGCCGGCACTTTTGCACGCCGGGCCGCAAGGCCGGCTGCAGCGTCGAGATGTCCCGACTGTGCTTGAGCCGGTGCAAAGCCGATCTCCAAAGCTGGCCGCCGCCGATGCCGGCGGCCGTCGCCCCGTCTATTTGCTTGCTGAAGGATTTCCCATGCCGTATTCCCGCCGCCGCTTCGCCCACCTGCTCGCCGCTGCCGCCACCTTTGCCGCGGCCGGCACGCTGCCCGCCGTGGCCGCCGCCGAAGAGCGCGCCAAGCCCGACGAGGCCAAGGCGATGCTGGCCAAGGCGATCGCCCACATCAAGGCCGTCGGCAAGGACAAGGCCTTTGCCGACTTCATGCAAAAGCCCGGCCCCTGGGTCGACCGCGACCTCTACATCACGGTGTTCGACCTGAGCGGCAAGACCCTGGCGCACGGCGCCAATGCCCGCCTGGTGGGCAAGGACAACCTCAACATGCAGGACGCCAACGGCAAGTTCCACGTCAAGGAGCGGCTGGAGATCGTCAAGGCCAAGGGCAAGGGGCAGCAGGAGTTCGCCTTCCTCAACCCGATGACCAAGCAGATCGAGCCCAAGGTGATGTTCTTCGAGAAGGTGGACGACGTGGTGGTCGCCTGCGGCTCGTACAAGGCGGCCTGACGCGCGGCCGGCGACAGGAGGACTGCAGCCATGAGCAAGCGCTTCGCGCCGGACTCGATCGGCGCCCGCGTGGGGCTGTCGGTGGGGGTGGTGCTGCTGGGGCTGGCCGCCGTCACCGGCGCCGGCGTGCTGGGCCTGAGCCGGGTCGAGCAGCGCATCACCGAGCTGGTGAACGTGGGCACGGTGAAGAGCGACGCCGCCTCGGCGATGCGGCTGGCCATCGTCACCCGCGTCGATGCGGTGCGCAACATCGCGCTGACGACCGACATCAACGCGATGCAGGGCGACCAGAAGCGCATCGAGGAGACGCTGAGCACCTACGCCAAGCGCCGCAGCGAGCTGCTGGCCTTGGCGCAGAGCGAGCGCGAGAAGGCGGCGCTGGCCAAGGCCGACGCCGCCGATGCCGCCGCCGCGCCGCTGCTGAAGGAGGCGCAGGGCCTGGCGCGCACGATGCAGCCGGAGATGGCCGCCGAGATCCTGTCGGCCAAACTGGCGCCGGTGCAGCGCCAGTGGATGGCGGCGCTGGACGAGCTGTCGGCGCTGGCCGAGGCCGACCGCGCCCAGGTGCTGGCGGCCGTGCAGGCCTCGCGCCGCCACGCGCTGCTGGGCATGCTGGGCGCCGGCGCGCTGGCGCTGGTGGCCGGCAGCCTGCTGGCGGTGCTGATCGTGCGCGGCATCACGCGCCGCCTGCGGCTGGCGGTGCAGGCCACGCAGCGCATCGCCGACGGCGACCTGGCCACGTCGGTGCAGGTGGACGGCCGCGACGAGGTCAGCCAGGCGCTGGCCGCGCTGGCGGCGATGCAGCAGCGGCTGCACGCCACCATCGGCGACGTGCGCCAGGCGGTGCTGGCGATCGACACCGCGTCCGGCGAGATCGCCTCGGGCACCAATGACCTGTCGGCGCGCACCGAGCAGAGCGCCAGCAGCCTGCAGCAGACCGCCAGCTCGATGGAGCAGCTCACCGGCAGCGCGCGCAGCTCGGCCGACAACGCTGCGGTGGCGCGCCAGCTGGCCGGCAGCGCCGCCGGCGTGGCCGAGCGCGGCGGCAGCGTGGTGGGCCAGGTGGTGGCCACGATGGAGGAGATCCAGGCCAGCAGCCGGCGCATCGGCGACATCATCGGCACCATCGACGGCATCGCGTTCCAGACCAACATCCTCGCGCTCAACGCCGCGGTGGAAGCGGCGCGCGCCGGCGACCAGGGCCGCGGCTTCGCGGTGGTGGCCGGCGAGGTGCGCACGCTGGCGCAGCGCAGCGCCGAGGCGGCGCGCGAGATCAAGGCGCTGATCGGTGCCAGCGTCGAGCGCGTGGAAGGCGGCACCCGGCTGGTGGGCGAGGCCGGCAGCACGATGACCGAGATCGTCGACAGCGTGAAGCGCGTCAACGACGTGATCGGCGAGATCGCGCTGGCGGTGCAGGAGCAGACCGGCGGCATCGGCCAGATCAACGGCGCGGTGACGCAGCTCGACCACATGACGCAGCAGAACGCCGCGCTGGTGGAGCAAAGCGCCGCCGCCGCGCAGAGCATGCGCGAGCAGGCCGCGCGGCTGGCCGAGGTGGTGGGCGCGTTCCGCCTCGCGGCGGGGGGCTGAGGCCGGGGCCTACGCCGCGCGCGGCAGCACCGCCGCGTGCTCGGCCAGCGCGTCGCCGAAGGCCGCGGCGAAGCGCTGGCCTTCCGCGTCGCCGAAGGGCAGCGACAAGGCCACGAGCCCGCGGCGCGCGGTGTAGACATCGCGCTCCAGCAGCGCGAAGTACAGCAGGTCCCTGGCGCGCGCATCGCTACCGGCCAGGTCGGCCGGGCGGCGCAGCGGCGCGGCGCTGGCGTGCAGGTTCATCAACGAGCCCAGGCCCGTGTACTGCAGCGCCAGGCCGCGCCCGGCGGCGTGCGCATTGCAGGCTTCGCGCAGCCGCTCGCCGCGCGCGTTGAGCGCGTGTGCGGCCTCGTCGGTCCACAGCTCGCGCAGCCCGGCCAGGCCGGCGGCCATGCTCAGCACGTTGTTGTTGAAGGTGCCGGCATGGCCCAGCGCATCGGCGCGGCGCGGGTCGAAGCGCTGCATCACCTCGCGCCGGCCGCCGAAGGCGCCGAACGACAGGCCGCCGCCGAAGTACTTGCCGATCGTCGTCAGGTCCGGCTGCAGGCCCAGCAGCGCCTGGCGGCCGCCGGGCGAGAGCCGCGACGTCATCACCTCGTCCAGGATCAGCAGCGCGCCGCAGCCTTGCGCCAGCGCCTGCAGCCCGTGCAGGAAGGCGCTCTCGCCGGGCAGGCAGCCGCCGGCGCCGAGCATCGGCTCGACCAGGATCGCCGCCAGCCCGGCGCCGCAGCGCCGCACCGCGGCCGCGGCGGCGTCGAGATCGTTGTAGGGCACGATCACCCAGTCATGCGGAACGTTGACCGCGGCGGCCGCACCGCCGAAGGACAGCACGCCGCCGTGGTAGGCGCCTTCGAACACCATCACCTGGCGGCGGCCGGTGTGCGCCAGCGCCGCGGCCAGCGCCATCAGGTTGGCCTCGGTGCCGCTGTTGGTGAAGCGCAGCAGCGCCATCGACGGGAAGCGGCGCGCGATCTCGTCGGCCAACGCCAGCTCGCCCACGGTGTGCGATGACAGGCTGAGGCCGCCGTCCAGCGCGCGCTCGATCGCGCGCCGGATCGGCGCCGCGCTGTGGCCGTAGAGGCCGGCGGTGAACTCGCCCAGCGCATCCAGCAGGCGGTGGCCGTCGGCGTCCCACAGGTGGCAGCCCTCGCCGCGCACCATGGTCAGCGGAAACGGCTGCTGGTACAGCACGCTGCGCGTGTTGCCGCCGGGCAGCCGCTGCTCGGCACGCGCCAGCTGCGCGGCGCTGGCCGGATGGCGGCGCCGGTAGCGCTCGATGGCGGCATCCAGCGCGCGGGCCAATGCGTCGTCTTCGCGGGCAAGGGCATTCATGGCCGGATGATGGCACCGGATGCGCGCATCATCGCGCACCCCCTTCGCCACGAGCACCACGAGCAGCGACATGACCCCGATCCGCGCCCTGATCTTCGACGTCTTCGGCACCCTGGTCGACTGGCACGGCAGCATCAGCCGCGAGCTGCGCGGCCTGCTCCCTGCGCAGGTGCCGGACCCGGAGCAGTTCGCGCTCGACTGGCGCGCGCAGTACCAGCCGGCGATGCAGCGCGTGCGCAGCGGCGAGCTGCCGTTCTGCAAGCTGGACGAGCTGCACCGCATCAACCTCGACCAGGTGCTGGCCGACCGCGGGCTGCACGCGGTCGACGAGGCCACGCGCGTGCGGCTCAACCTCGCCTGGCACCGGCTGGACGCCTGGCCCGACGTGGCGCCGGGGCTGTGCCGGCTGCGCGAGCGCTTCCGCATCGCGCCCTGTTCCAACGGCAACATCTCGTTGATGGTGGACCTGGCGCGGCATAACGGCTTTCCTTGGGATGCCATCCTCGGCGCCGAGCTGGCGCGCGACTACAAGCCCAAGCCGGTGGTCTATCTCTCGGCCGCCGCCGCCTTCGACTGCCGGCCCGACGAGACGCTGATGGTGGCCGCGCATTCGTCGGACCTGGCCGCGGCCGCCGCCTGCGGGCTGCGCACCGCGCACGTCGCGCGGCCCGACGAGCACGGCCCCGGCGTCGGCGAGCGGCGCGCCAAGCTGCCGGTGGACTGGCAGGCCGACGGCCTGGAAGACCTGGCCGCGCAGCTGGGCTGCTGACATCCGCCGAAACATCACTTTGCAATCAGGGCCTTCGTACCGTCATGAAGGCCGGCTATGGTGCGGGCCCTGACCCCAGCATGACCTTCCGAGGCTGCCCATGAGCCCTGAACTGCAGACTTCGCCGCCGCTGCCGGAACGCCGGCACGGCCGCGGCATCAACGTCCCGCGCCTGCTGGCGCGGCTGTATGCGCACGCGGCGCCCGACGTGCGCTCGCGCCTGCTGGCCGTGCTGCTGCGCCCGGTGGGGCCGCTGGCCCTGGTGGCGATCGCCGCCGGCGCCTTTGCGCGGCTGCTGCCCAGCTCGCGCTGGCAAGGCGTGCAGATCAGCGTCGAGCAGGCGCAGCGGGTCGACCCGCAGCAGATCTTCGAGCTGGCGCTCTACGTCGAGCAGAAATGCCCCGAGCTGCTGTGCCAGTTGCCGCAGCTCGTGTCCGACCCGCGGCTGTGGATCGGCAGCGCCACCGGCACCCTGTTGCTGCTGGTGCTGCGCCAGCGCCAGAATCAGGGATGAGCGGCGAAACCATCCTCTACGGCAACCCCGGCTGGGGCTCGGCCATCGTCGAGGCCCAGCTCGACGTCTACGGCATGCCCTACCGCTACGAAGCGGTGGGCGACCTGTTCGACTCGGCCGCGGCGCGCGATCGCCTGCGCCCGCTCAACCCGGTGGCCCAGGTGCCGACGCTGGTGCTGGCGGACGACCGCGGGAGCCGCGTGCTGACCGAGAGCGCGGCGATCACGCTGTACCTCGCCGACCTGAGCGGCCGCGACGACCTCGTGCCCGGCCCGCAGGCGCCCGAGCGCGCTGCCTTCCTGCGCTGGCTGGTGTTCCTGGTCGCCAACGTCTACCCGACCTTCACCTACGCCGACGATCCCTCGCGCTTCGTCAAGGCGGCCGATGCGCAGCCGGGCTTCCGCGACGAGGTCAACGCCTACGCGCAGCGGCTGTGGCAGGCGGTAGAAGCCGCGGCCGGCCAGCCCTGGTTCCTGGGCGAGCGCTTCTCGGCGCTGGACATCTACCTAGCCGTGATGACCCGCTGGCGCCCCGGCCACGACTGGTTCGCCACGCACACGCCGCAGCTGTACGGGACGGCCGAGGCCGCGCGCGCCTTGCCGGCGCTGGCGCCGATGATGGCGCGCAATTTCCCGCCGCCCAAGGCCGCCTGATCCCGATGCCCGGCGGCTCTGGCTGTCAAGGCTGGCCGTTGGCGAACACCAGCTCGATGCGGCGCCCGATGCGCGCGGCCTCGGCCGTGTCGCCCGCATCGGCGGCGCGGCGCTGCTGCACCTGCAGCCAGGCCAGCAGCGGCCGCCGCCAGCCCTGGGCGCTGGCCGTGTCCACCGCCAGCGCCAGCACCGCCGGCGAGGCGCGCCGGGCCTGCAGCCACAGCGCCGCGCCCAGCAGCCGCGACAGCGGGTCGGCCACCGCCTGCAGCGCCGCGAGGTCGGCCGCGTCGCCGCGCGACGGCGCGGCCAGCGGCTGCTGCGACGCCGGCAGCAGCGCCGCCTGCCCCGCCGGCAGCTTGCCCTGCAGATACGCGGCATAGGCCAGCTCGGGCGCCGCGGCGTCGGCGCGGTAGCGTTCGAAGCCGGTGCAGACGCCGAACTGCAGGCTGGCCACGTCGGCCGCGCAGCGCAGCAGCTCGGCGCGCGCCATCAGCTCGGGACGGCCGGTGCGCGAGACCTCCTCGCGCGCGCGGACGAACTCGTTGGTGGCCACGCGGTCGTTGCCGCCGAGGTAGGCGTCCAGCGCGCGCTGCATCGCGCCTTGCGCGTTCATCTGCCAGTCGGGCGGCGGCGTGCCGGCGCAGGCGGCCAGCAGCATCACGGTCAGCGTCGGCAGCAGCAGGCGGGGTTTCATGGCAGCTTGAGCTCCGGGTCGCGCTTGAACGGCCAGCGGCGGTTGATCTCGTTGACGAGCTGCTCCACCTTGCGCAGGCTGGCGTCGACTTCGGCGCGTAAAGCGCCCAGGTCGGCGGTGGCCAGCTTGGCGTTGGCGGCCACGGCCTGCGCGTCCTGCAGCAGGCCGTCCACCTTGCGCAGGCTGCCGCGCGCCTCGGCCAGCAACTGCTCGAGCTGGCGCACGGCGGCCTGGGCGTCGTCCACCAGGCCCTGGTCGCCCAGCAGCTTGCCGTCGGCGCGGGCGATCAGGCCGTCGGTGCGCTGCACCAGGCCGTCGACGCGCGTCAACAGTTGGCGCGTGGCATCCAGCGTGGCGGCGAGCTTGGGCGCGTCCTGGCCCATCAGCAGCTCCAGCGCGCCGCCCTTGGCGCTCAGGCGCTGGTCGAGCTGGCGCGTGGTGCTCTCGACGTGGGCCAGCAGGTTGCGCAGCTCCGAGTCCTGCGCGGTCAGCGCCGCCAGGTTGGTCAGCAGCTCGCGCGCCTGGCCCATCAGCTTGGGGATCTCGGCCGCGGTGTCGCCGGCCAGCAGCTTGCGCTCGGCGCCGGCGGGCAGCGGCGGATCGGCCAGCACGCCGCTGTAGGCCTTGATCTGCGTGCCGCCGACCAGGCCGCGCGTCATCGTGAAGACGCTGCTCGTGCGCAGCCAGCGCGCGTCCTTGACCGGCACGTCGACCAGGATGCGCACGCTGCCGTCGGCGGCCAGCTCCAGCCGGCGCACGCGGCCGATCGGAAAGCCCGAGAACGTGAGGTCCATGCCTTCGAGCACGCCCTCGGAATCGTCGGCCAGCAGCACCAGGCGCTGCGTGGGCTCGAAGGCGCCGCGCGCGTACAGCACGTAGGCGACCGCCGCGACGATCAGCGCCAGCAGCAGCACCAGCAGCCAGCCGGCGCGGCGCTCCAGGCGGTCGCCGCGCGCGGGCGGTGCCGGCAGCAGACGGTCGTCGTCGTTCGGCCCTTCGTTCATCGCCCTGCTCAGAGATAGTTGCCCGCCAGCGCCGCGGTCTCGACGATCAGCATGACGACGAACATGCGCAGCAGGCCTTGCAGCTCCAGCCCGGCCAGGCCTTCGCCGCGGCCGTGCAGCGCCGAGCCGATCGGCACCAACGACACCGCCAGCGCCAGCGCGCCGGTCTTCAGCACGAAGACCAGCGAGACCACCGGCCCGAAGACGTGGCCCACCAGCCGCGTGAAGCGCTGCAGGCCCCAGGGCGAGAAGCCGTGCGCCAGCAGGTAGGCCAGCACCAGCGCGACACCTGAGCTGACGGCCGCCAGCAGCAGCACGCTGAACATGCCGGCCAGCGCGCGCGGCGCAATCTCGCCGCGCAGCGCGTCGCCCTGCGCGCCGCGCAGCCGCTGCAGCCGACCATCGCGGCGCTGCAGCGCCAGCTCGCCGGCCATCGGCACCGTGGCGCGCAAGGCCACCGCGAAGGCGGCGGTGATGGGGATCAGCTCCAGCACCAGCACGCGCACCACCATCTCCAGCGCGTACTGCGACAGCCCGTAGCTCTGCGCGGTGACCAGCACGATGCGGATGATCACCAGGCTCAGCAGCGCCGCCAGCAGCGTGAACCAGGGCAGCAGCGGCCAGGCCGCGCGCACCACCTGCGCCGCCAGCGGCCGCCGCCAGGGCGCGCGGTAGCTCGACGGCGACAGCCCCAGCGCCAGCACCATCGCGCCCAGGTGGACGATGCGCGCGCTGGTCAGCGCCGACGCGCGCAGCGCGCGGCCGGCGGCGGCCAGCGTCGAACGGGCCGAGCGCGGACCCAAGGCCGGCGGGGCGGATGCGGCGGGCATGGCGCCATCATAGGCACCCGCGCGCGGCGGGCTCAAAGCTTGTCGACGAAGCCGCGGTAACGGCGGGTGCCGGTGCCGGGCGCCAGCGCGAGGTCGCGCGCGGTCTGGCCGTCGGCATCGCGCGCGCTGCGCGGCGCGCCGGCGGCCAGCAGCGCGTCCACCACCGGCTCGGAGCGCGCCAGCGCCGCCAGGTGCAGCGGCGTGCGGCCTTTGGCGTCGGTCTTGAAGACCGAGGCGCCCAGGCGCAGCAGTTCCACCACCAGCTCGGCGCGGCGCTCGGCCGCGGCCTGGTGCAAGGCGGTGCGGCCCAGGCCGTCGACCGCGTCGACCTCGGCGCCGGCGCGCACCAGCACGTCCAGCGACTTGACGCCGGCCAGGTGGATCGGCAGCTGGCCGGCGCCGTTGGCCTCGTCGAGCTTGAGGCCCTTGCCCAGCAGCAGCTGCAGCGTGCGCTCGTCCAGCCCGCCGGACGCGGCGGCGTGCAGCAGACTGTTGCCGCCGGGGCCGCGCTGCAGCGGATCGAGCCTCAGGCCGAGAAAGAACTCCAGCCGCGCATAAGCCGGCTTCTGAGCGGCCTTGTGCAGCAGCGGCACGCCTTCGGGCGCGCCGACGGCCGCCGGATCGGCGCCGTGGTCGACGATCCATTGCAAGGCCTCGATCGAGGCATCGGGCGCCGCTGCGTACAAGAGCTGGTTCATGCCGCTGCGGCCGGCCTTGCGCGCGGCCTCGGTCAGCTCGCCGTCGCGCAGGCTGCCCGAAGCGATCAGCCCCTGGCGCAGGAACAGCTCGGTCAGCTCGACCTTCTGCGGCCCCCGTTCGCGCTTCTGCTGCTGGCTGCTGGAACACCAGGCGACGAACAGGACCACCAGCAGCAGCGGCAGGAAGCGGGTCAGGAGTCTGGGCATCGGCGGCGATTGTGAGGGCCGGCCCGCGCCGCCGGCACGCCGCGCGCGGCCGACAATGCGGCGCCATGCACGAAGACATCGATCGCATCGCCGCCGGCGCGCAGGTGCTGCACAGCGCCTGCAGCGAGGGCCGCCTGGTCTGGCACGTGTGGGGCCGGGGCGCGCCGGTGCTGCTGCTGCACGGCGGCTCGGGAAGCTGGACGCACTGGCTGCGCAACATCCAGCCGCTGGTCGACGCCGGCCGCAGCGTGTGGGCGCCCGACCTGCCGGGCATGGGCGACTCCGACCGGCCGCCGGGCTGCGACGACGCCGACGACAGCGCGCCCTGGCTGGAGCAAGGCCTGCAGCAGCTGCTGGGCGCGCAGGCGGTGGACGCTTTCGGCTTCTCCTACGGCGGTCTGGTCGCCGCCTATTGGGCCGCCGCGGCGCCGGCGCGCTTCAACAGCCTGCTGCTGGTGGGTGCGCCGGGCCTGAGCGCCGAGCGCCGCAAGCCGCTGCCGATGCGCGCCTGGAGCGAGCTGCCCGAAGGCGCTCGCCGCGACGCGGTGCACCGCCACAACCTCTCGGTGCTGATGATCGCCGAGCCCGCGGCGATCGACGCCGCCGCGGTGGCCTTGCACGGCGCCAACGTGCAGCGCGATCGCATGCGCCGCCGGCGCCTGATGCTGACCGACGCCCTGTTGCAACTGTTGCCGCGCATCGCCTGCCCGCTGGCCGGGCTGTGGGGCGAGCAGGACGCGATCTACCGCGACCGCCTGGCCGCCATCGGCCCCGCGCTGGCGCATGCGCCGCAGTACCGCGGGCTGACGCTGCTGCCGGGCGCCGGCCACTGGGTGCAGTACGAGGCCGCCGCGGCCTTCAACGCGCAGGCCTTGCGCTGGCTGGACAGCGTGGCGCGGCGCTGACGCCGATCCGAAGCCGGCGGCTCGAATGGCCGCAGAATCGGCCACGCCGCACACCGCCGGCCCAGCATTCCTTCGCGTGAGCGCCGACACCGCCACCTTCCTCTTCACCGACATCGAGGGCAGCACCCGGCTGTGGGAGCGCGAGCCCGAGGCCATGCGCCTGGCGCTGGCGCGGCACGACGCCGTCAGCCGCCAGGCGGTGCAGGCGCATCGCGGGCTGCTGGTCAAGAGCACCGGCGACGGCATCCACGCCGTCTTCGACGACGCCGCCGACGCGGTGCACGCGGTGCTGGCGCTGCAGCAGGCTTTTGCCCAGCCGGCGGCCGCCGACGGCCTGGCCTTGCGCGTGCGCGCCGGCCTGCACAGCGGCCCCTGCGAGCGCCGCGACGGCGACTTCTACGGCCCCACGCTCAACCGCGCCGCGCGCATCATGAACGCCGCCCACGGCGGCCAGGCGCTGCTGTCCAGCACCGTGGTGCAGCAACTGGCCGGCCGGCTGCCCGAGCAGGCCGCGCTGCGCGACCTGGGCAGCGTGCGCCTGCGCGACCTGGCCCAGCCCGAGCGCGTGCACCAGCTGCTGCACCCGGCCTTGCGCGCGCAGTTCCCGCCGCTGCGCTCGCTGGAGGCCACGCCCAACAACCTGGCCCAGCAGCTCAACTCGTACGTTGGCCGCGAGCAGCAGGGCCGCGAGCTGCGCGAGCTGCTGGCGCGCAGCCGGCTGCTCACGCTGCTGGGCATGGGCGGCATCGGCAAGTCGCGCTTGTCGGTGCAGGTGGGCGCCGAGCTGCTGGACGAATACCCCGACGGCGTCTGGCTGGTCGAGCTGGCGCCGCTGGCCGACCCGCTGCTGGTGCCGCAGGCGCTGGCCAGCGTGCTGGGCGTCAAGGAGGACGCCGGCCGCAGCGTGCTGGACGCGCTGCTGGCCCACGTGCGCGACAAGACGCTGCTGGTGATCCTGGACAACTGCGAGCACCTGGTGCATGCCTGCGCCGATCTCGCCAAGCGGCTGCTGCAGGCCGGCGCCGGCGTCAAGCTGCTGGCCAGCAGCCGCGATGCCTTGCAGGTGGCCGGCGAAACGATCTACCAGGTGCCGACCTTGGATGTGCCCGCCGCCGGCGCCGCCGGCGACCTGCAGGCCCTGGGCCAGCACGAGGCGGTGCGCCTGTTCGTCGATCGCGCCAGCGCGGTGCAGCCGGGCTTCCGGCTGGAGGCCGGCAACGCCGCTGCGGTGGCCGAGATCTGCCGCCGGCTGGACGGCATCCCGCTGGCGCTGGAGCTGGCCGCGGCGCGCACGCGCGCGCTGTCGGCGCAGGCCATCGCGGCGCGGCTGAACGACCGCTTCCGGCTGCTGGTCAGCGGCGACCAGACGGTGCTGCCGCGCCAGCGCACGCTGCGCGCGCTGATCGACTGGAGCCACGAGCTGCTGAGCGAGCCCGAGCGCATGCTGTTCCAGCGCCTGGCGGTGTTCGCCGGCGGCTGGACGCTGGAAGCCGCCGAGGCCGTGGGCGGCGGCGACGGGCTGGACCCGCTGGAGGTGCTGGACCTGCTGGCACAGCTCGTGCAGAAGTCGCTCGTGCTGATGGAGCCGTCGGCGGAGCCGCAGGGGGAGCCCGACGGCGCCCGCTACCGCATGCTGGACACGGTGCGCGCCTACGCGGCCGAGAAGCTGGCGGCGGCCGGCGACGCCGCGGCCACGCGCGAGCGCCACCTGCTGCACTACCTGGCACTGGCCGAGCAGACGCCGGCCAAGCTGACCGGGCCCGAGCAGGGCCGCTGGCTGCAGCAGCTGGACCACGAGCGCGAGAACCTGCTGCTGGCGCACGAAGCCTGCGGCGGCGATGCGCGCCACCACGAGCAGGGGCTGCAGCTCGTCTTCGCGCTCAAAGGCTATTGGCGCATGCGCGGGCTGCTGGCGCTGGGCCAGCGCGTCACGGTGGAAGCGCTGCAGCGGCTGCCGAACGGCGACCGCGGCTTCAGCCGCTGCCGCGCGCTGTGCGACGCCGGGCAGCTCAGCTACTTCGCCGGCGACTACGTCGAAGCGCGGCGTTATCTCGAGGAGAGCCACGCGATCGCCGCCGAGCTGCAGGACCGGGCGCGCATCGCCGCGGTCCTGCAGCCGCTGGGCATGGTGCACGTGGCGCTGGGCGATCACGACCGCGCCGAAGCCATCTTCCGCGAAGCGGTGGCGCTGGCCCGCGCCATCGGCAACCGGCGCTCGCTGCTGGCCGCGGCCAACTCGCTGGCGCAACTCCATCGCGCTGCCGGCCGGCTGCAGGCCGCCGAGCCGATCTACCGCGAAGTGATCGCGTTGGCCCGCGAACTGGGCGACCAGGACAGCATCGCGATCGGGCTGCTCAACCTCTCGATGGCGCTCATCACACGCGGCCAGCCCGGCGAGGCGGGCGAGTTGCTGCGCGAGGTGCATGCCATCGCCGCGGGCATCGGCTCACGCCCGGTCGAGCAAAGCCTGCTGGAAGTGACGGCCGGATGGTGCGCCGCCGACGGCGACTGGGAGCACGCGGCTCGCTTCTTCGGCAGCGCGGAGAGTGGTGCGGCCCGCACCGGCATCCGGCGCGACGCCGCTGACGAGAGCTTCCTGCAGCCGCTGATCGGGCAGGCCCGCAACCAACTGGGTGCGGCGGCCTTCGCGCAGGCCGAGCAGGCCGGGCGCGAAGCCGCTCCCGAAGCGGTGCGGGCCGCGCTCGCCGCGCTGTTCAATCCAGATTCATGATCTCCGGGTCGAACGGCTGCAGCGGCTTGCCGTCCTGCAGCACCCGGATCGTGTACTTGTAGCGCCCGGGCTGCGTGTTGCGGTTCAGGCAACTGAACTCGCGTCCTTCGGCGCCGCGCTTGCAGTCGACGATCTGGTCCTGCTTGGGGTCCAGTTCCTGACGCGCCGCCGCGGCCGCCGAGCTCCGCCGCACGTCGCCGACCACGCGGCCTTCGACCACGATGCCGTTGTCCGGAAAGCTCAAGCCCGCGCTGCCCAGCCGCCAGGTGATGCGCACGTCCTTCTCGGACGCCAGGAACACCAGCGGCTCGGGACTGATCGACACCACGCCGCCCTTGACGGTGACCAGCGGGTTGGCGTACATCGCCTCGCCGCGCGGGCCCATCGGGCCGCCGGGGCCGCCCGGCCCGCCCCCGTGGTGCATGTGATGCCCCGCGCAGCCGCCCAGCAGCGCGGCCGCGGCGATCAGGGCCAGCGGCAATCGCTTGTTCATTGCAGTCCTCCTTGGCTGAAAAAGCTCGCGGGCGATGATGCCGGATGCCCGCCGCAGGGGCAATGCGGGGCGTGGCGCCCTTCCGTCGCCGGCATGACAAGATCGCGCGCCTTGTGCAACGAATCCTTGCCGCCATGCGCCTGCTGCACCGCCTCGCCATCACGCTGACACTCGGTCTGGGCCTGGCCGCCGCCGCCACGGCCCAGGACTGGCCGGCCGCCGGCAAGCCCATCCAGCTGATCGTGCCGGCGCCCGGCGGCAGCGGCACCGGCGACACCATCGCCCGCGTGCTGGCCGAGGAGATGGGCAAGCGGCTGAAGACCAGCTTCGTGATCGACAACAAGCCCGGCGCCAACGGCAACATCGGCGCCGCGGCCGCGGCCAAGGAGCCGGCCGACGGGCACCACCTGCTGTTCAGCTGGGCGGGCACGCTGGCGGTGAGCCGGGCGCTGTACAAGACGCCGGGCTTCGACGCGATGCAGGACTTCGCGCCGGTGCTGCTGGTGGCCGACGTGCCCAACATCCTGGTCGTCAACAACGATCTGCCGGCGCGCGATCTGGCTGAGTTCACCCGTTACGCCAAGGCCAACCCGGGCAAGCTGTCATACGGCTCCACCGGCATCGGCAGCTCGATGCACCTGGCCGGCGAGCTGTTCTCGCGCGAGGCCGGCGCGCAGATGCTGCACGTGCCGTACAACTCGCCGGGCCAGGCGACGACCAACCTGATCGCCGGCGACCTGCAGCTGATGTTCCAGCTGATCCCCGGCATCGCCGGCCAGGTCAAGGGCGGCAAGGTGCGCGCGCTGGCGGTGATGGCCGGCCAGCGCTCGCCCGCGCTGCCCGAGGTGCCCACCACGGCGGAACTGGGCCAGCCGCGGCTGCTGTCGTCCACCTGGTTCGCGCTGCTGGCGCCCAAGGGCACGCCGGGTGCAATCGTCGAGCGGCTGAACGCAGTGGCCAACGAGGTGCTGGCCGACGCCGCGGTACGCAAGCGCCTGGCCGAGATGGGCGCCACGCCGCTGGGCGGCACGCCGCGGCAGCTGGCCGAGCACCTGGCGGCCGAGACCGACAAGTGGGCGCAGGTGGTGCGCGAGGCGCGGATCCAGGCGCAATGACCGCAGTGACGACGGTACCCAGCGTCGGCTGGATCGGCCTCGGCCACATCGGGCTGCCGATGGCGCAGCGCGTGCTGGGCGCCGGCTTCGCGCTGCACGCTTGGGCGCGCAGGCCCGAGGCCGCGGCGCCGCTGCTGCACGCCGGCGCGCAATGGTGCGGCGACCCCGAGACGCTGGCGCAGCGCGCCGACATCGTCTGCACCTGCGTCGGCGGCCCGGCCGACGTGACCGGGCTGCACCGGCGCCTGATGCCCGCGGCGCGGCCGGGCACCTTGTTCATCGACTGCAGCACCGCGGCGCCGGCCACGGCCATCGAATCCGCGCGGCTGGCGTCTGACGTTGGCGTCGCCTGCCTCGACGCCCCCGTCACCGGCGGCGCGGCCGGCGCGCAGCGCGGCACGCTGACCAGCTTCGTCGGCGGCCCGGCCGAGGCGCTGGCGCGCGCGCAGCCGCTGCTGGCCGCGTACAGCCAGCGCGTGGTGCACGCCGGCGCGGCCGGCGCCGGCTACCGGCTGAAGCTGATCAACCAGACGCTGATGGTGGGCTCGCTGCTGGCGGTGGCCGACGCCGCGATGCTGGCCCGCGCCGCCGGGCTGGACGCTGCGGCGCTGAAGACCGCGCTCGCCGGCGGCAGCGGCGCCAGCGCGCTGTTCGACGCCTACTGGCTGCGCATGATGGCGCCCGAAGGCCCGGCCAGCTTCTCGCTGGGCCTGCTGCGCAAGGACCTGGCGCTCGCCCGCGACGAAGCGCAAAGCCTCGGCACGCCCACCCGGCTGCTGGACGCCGCGCTCGCCGCCGTCGACACCGCCTGCCGGCGCCACGGCGCCGACGCGGGGCTGCAGATGCTGGCGCTGCCCTGACGCGATCCACCGTTGACCCTTCCACCCATGACCGCCCTCCAAGCCCTGCAACACCGCCTGGCCGAGGACCTGGCCTGCCTGCAACTGCCCGCCGCGCGCTGGACGCCGGCGCTGGAGCACGAAGGCCGGCCGGTGGCCGACGTGGCCATCATCGGCGCCGGGATGGCCGGGCTGGCGCTGGCCGCGGCGCTGACGCATCGCGGCATGGCCGTCAGCGTCTACGACGAAGCCAAGGCCGGCTGGGAAGGCCCCTGGGCCACCACCGCGCGCATGGAGACGCTGCGCAGCCCCAAGCAGCTGGCCGGGCCGGCGCTGGGCATCCCGTCGCTGACCTTCCGCGCCTGGTTCACCGCGCAATGGGGCGCGCAGGCCTGGGAGGCGCTGGACAAGATCCCGCGCCTGCAGTGGATGGACTACCTGCGCTGGTACCGCGACGCGCTGGGCCTGCAGGTCCACAACGAGCACCTCGTCACCGACGTGCTGCCGCGCGCCGACGGCCTGGTCGAGCTGAAGCTGCTGGCCGGCGGCCGCGCGCAGCAGGCCTGGGCGCGGCGCGTGGTGCTGGCCACCGGCCGCGCCGGCCTGGGCGGGCCCTGGGTGCCCGACTGGGTGCACGCGCTGCCGCGCGAGCGCTGGGCGCATTCGGCCGACGAGATGGACTACGCCCGGCTGCAGGGCCTGCGCGTCGGCGTCGTCGGCGCCGGCGCCTCGGCGATGGACAGCGCCGCCACCGCGCTGGAGGCCGGCGCCGCGCGCGTGCACCTGCTGGTGCGCCGCGCCGACATCCCGCGCGTCAACAAGGGCAAGGGCGCCGGCAGCCCGGGCTTCGTGCACGGCCATGCGCGGCTGAGCGACGACTGGAAATGGCGCATCCGCCACTACATCAACGTGCAGCAGGTGCCGCCGCCGCGCAACAGCACGCTGCGCGTGTCGCAGCACGGCAATGCCTTCTTCCACCTGAACTGCGCGGTGCTCTCGGCGCAAGAAGAGTCCGGCGGCGCGCTGCAAGTGCAGACCTCGGCCGGGCCCATCACGCTGGACTTCCTGATCTTCGCCACCGGCTTCGCGGTCGACTGGTCGCAGCGGCCGATGCTGCGCCACCTCGCGCCGCACGTGCGGCTGTGGCAGCACCGCTACCAGCCGCCGCCGGGCGAGGCGGACGCCGAGCTGGCCGCGTCGCCCGACCTCGGCCGCGCCTTCGAGTTCCAGCCGCGCGCAGGCCATGCGCTGCCCGGGCTGGAGCGCGTGCACTGCTTCGCCTACCCGGCCGCGCTGTCGCTGGGCGTGATCACCGGCGACATCCCGGCCATCAGCGAGGGCGCGCTGCTGCTGGCAACGCAGATCGCCGGGCTGCTCTACGCCGAGGACGTGGCGCTGCACTACCGGCGCATGCAGGCCTTCGACGAGCCCGAAGTCTTCGGCGACGAATGGGTCGCCAGCCCCTTGCCGAGCGAGGAACCATCCCGATGAACGACGACGTGATCGACGCCGCCGCCGGCCTGGCGCCGGGCGGCGCCTTGCACGCGGCGCGGCGCTTGCGCCAGACCGTGGTCGACGCCACCCAGGCCAGCCACGACGCGCTGCTGAACGAGCCGGTGGCGGGCCTGTCCACCGCCGACCGCCTGCGCGTGGCCGTGCATTGCTGCCACGCCGCCGGCGCGCCCGAGCTGGCGGCCCACTATCTCACCCTGCTGCAGGCCCAAGGCACCGTGCAGGCCAGCCCCGCGCTGCCGGCGATGCTGGCCTGGGCCGGCACGCTGACCACCGACCCGCGCCGCGGCGACCGCGCCGCGCTGCAGGCGCTGAAAGCCGCCGGCCTGGACGACGCCGCGATCGTCGCGCTGGCGCAGCTGGTGGCCTTCCTGTCGTACCAGACCCGCGTCGTCGCCGGGTTGAAGGCGATGCGCGCAGGAGCGGCAGCATGAGCACGACACCCGTGATCCGCCTCAACGGCTTCACCAGCGAAACCCTCGACTGGAAATCCTGGCTGGCGCCGCTGGCCATCGAGCAGGCCAGCCCGCAGCAGCTGGAAGTGCTGGATCAGAGCCACGCGCAGGCGCGCACGTCGGACTACTACCGCACGCTGGTGCACCAGCCGCTGATGCTGCGCCACCGCTCCGCCGCCTACAACGCCATCATGTACGCCCCCGGCGGCCTGCCGCGCGCCGAGCGCGAGCTGGGCGCGATGGCGGTCTCGGTGACCAACGGCTGCGTCTACTGCACCTCGGTGCACGCCCAACGTTTCATGCAGCTGGCCAAGCGCAGCGACACCGTGGAGCAGGTCTTCGCCGACCCCGCCGCGGCCGGCACCACCGCGCGCGAGCAGGCGATCGCCCGCTTCGCGCAGGCCGTGACGCTGCGGCCGCAAGCGCTGTCGGCGGCCGACGTGGCGCCGCTGCGCGAGCAGGGCATGAGCGACGCCGAGATCATCGACCTGCTGCACGCGGTGGCCATCTTCGGCTGGGCCAACCGGCTGATGCACAACCTGGGCGAACCCGTGGCACCGCCGGCTCCGGGATCACCCTGAGGAATGCAGCGCCGACCTCGCGCGTAATACCGGCTCCACCCCCACACCGAGGAGCCCTTCGATGCGCAAGACCAAAGTCCTGGCCCTGGCCACCGTCGCCGCCGCGCTGCTGGCGGCCTGCGCCAGCAGTCCGCCCAGCGGGCCGATGAGCTTCTTCGTCACCAGCGTGGGCAGCGGCAAGGGCGCCGACCTGGGCGGCCTGGCCGGCGCCGACGCCCATTGCCAGACGCTGGCCGCCGCGGCCGGCGCCGGCGGCAAGACCTGGCGTGCCTACCTCAGCGTGCCCGGCGCCTTCCCGCAGGGCAGCACGCCGGCCGTGCCGGCCACCGACGCGCGCGACCGCATCGGCGCCGGCCCCTGGTTCAACGCCAAGGGCGTGCTGATCGCGCGCGACGTCAACCAGCTGCACAGCGGTGCCGGCAACCTCAACAAGAGCACCGCGCTCGACGAGAAGGGCAACGTCGTCAAGGGCCGCGGCGACAACCCCAACGAGCACGACATGCTGACCGGCTCGCGCGACGACGGCACCGCGTTCTCGCCGGCCTCCGACACCACGTGCAAGGCCTGGACCAGCAGCAGCGAGGGCACCGCGATCGTCGGCCACCACGACCGCATGGCGCCGATGCCGGGCAACTGGGGCATGTCGTGGAACTTCTCGCACCCCTCGGCCGGCTGCAGCCAGGAGGCGCTGGTGCGCACCGGCGGCTCGGGGCGGTTCTACTGCTTCGCGGCGAACTGACGGGCCGCAGGCGGCGCGGCGGCGGATCGACCTTAGGATCCCAGGCTTCCGCCACCGCCGCCGCCCGCCAGCCTTCATGCCCGCCGCCTACCCGCACCTGCTGTCCCCCATCCGCATCGGCCAGACCACGCTGCCCAACCGCATGGTGATGGGCGCGATGCACACCCGGCTGGAAACGCTGGACCGGCCGCTGGAGCGCCTGGCGGCGTTCTACGCGCGGCGCGCCGAAGGCGGCATCGGCCTCGTGCTGACCGGCGGCTACGCGCCGGTGCCCGAAGGCGTGATCGACGACGGCGGCCTGGTGCTCGACCGCGCCGAGCAGCTGCCCGACCACCGCGTCATCACCGCCGCCGTGCAGCGCGCCGGCGGCCGCATCGTGCTGCAGATCCTGCACGCCGGGCGCTACGCCAAGCTGGCCGCCTGCGTCGCACCGTCCGAAGGCAAGGCGCGCATCAACGCCTTCGCGCCGCGGGTGCTGTCCACCGCCGAGGTGTGGTCTACGATAGAAAGTTATGCGCGCACCGCGGCGCTGGCGCAGGAGGCGGGCTACGCCGGCGTGGAGATCATGGGCTCCGAGGGCTACCTGATCAACGAGTTCACCGCCGCCGTCACCAACCGGCGCAACGATGAGTTCGGCGGCAGCTTCGACGCGCGCGTGCGCTTCCCCGTCGAGATCGTCAAGGCGGTGCGCCGGCGCGTCGGGCCGGCCCTGATGATCATCTACCGCATCTCGGCGATCGACCTCGTGGAAGGCGGCCTGACCGCGCCCGAGATCGCCGAGCTGGCGCGCCGCGTCGAGGCCGCCGGTGCCGACATGATCAACACCGGCATCGGCTGGCACGAGGCCGCGGTGCCCACCATCGCCGCCGCGGTGCCCCGCGCGGCCTGGACCGCGGCGGTGCGCAACGTCAAGCAGGCGGTGGGCATCCCGGTGATGGCGTCCAACCGCATCAACGCGCCCGAGGTGGCCGAAGGCCTGATCGCCTCCGGCGCGGCCGACCTCGTCTCGATGGCGCGCCCGCTGCTGGCCGACCCCGACTTCGCGATCAAGGCGCGCGACGGCCGCGCCGACGAGATCAACACCTGCATCGCCTGCAACCAGGCCTGCCTGGACCCCATCTTCACCGAGCGCACCGCCAGCTGCCTGGTCAACCCGCGCGCCGGGCGCGAGCTGGAGTTCGGCGACGCGCCGGCGGCCGCGCCGCGCCGCCTGGCGGTGGTGGGCGGCGGCCCGGCGGGGATGGCCTTCGCGCTCAACGCCGCCGAGCGCGGCCACCGCGTCACGCTGTTCGAGGCCGAGCCCGAGCTGGGCGGCCAGCTCAACATGGCCAAGCAGATCCCGGGCAAGAGCGAGTTCCGGCAGACGCTGCGCTACTACCTCGTCGCGCTGCAGCGCGCCGGCGTGCGGCTGCGGCTGGGCGTCGAGGCCACGGCCGACGCGCTGGCCGGCGGCGACTTCGACGCCGCGGTGCTGGCCACCGGCGTGCGCCCGCGGCGGCCCGGCATCCTCGGCATCGATCACCCCAAGGTGCTGAGTTATGTAGACGTGCTGGCCGGCCGCGCGCCGGTGGGCGCGCGCGTGGCCATCATCGGCGCCGGCGGCATCGGCTTCGACGTCGCCGAGTACCTGCTCGGCGACCCGGCGGAATCCACCGACCCGGCGCGCTTCATGGCCGCCTGGGGCGTGGACCCGGCGATCGCCAGCGCCGGCGGCCTGAAGCCCGTGGTGCTGCCGGCGCCGCGGCGCCAGGTGCAGCTGTTCCAGCGCAAGCCCGAGACGCCGGGCCGCAACCTGGGCAAGACCACCGGCTGGATCCTCAAGGCCAAGCTGCGCAACGCGCATGTGGCGATGACGGCCGGCGTGCAGTACGAGGCGATCGACGACGAGGGGCTGCATTACCGCGTGAACGGCGGCGAGCGCAGGCTGGCGGCCGTGGACCACGTGATCCTCTGCGCCGGCCAGGAGTCCAACCGCGGGCTGCACGACGCGCTGCAGGGCCGCGGGCTGGAGCTGTATTTGATCGGCGGCGCCGACGTCGCGGCCGAGCTCGACGCGCAGCGCGCGATCGACCAGGCGACCCGGCTGGCGCAAAGCCTCTGAAGCAGGCGCCCGGCCGCCGGAGCGGCCGGATCGGACCCGGGGCGCTAACCGGCAACTGGTGCCAACCCCATGGCGTAGTCCTACGACTTTCCGCCTCCAATCCGCGTTCCTAGAATTTTTCACATCGGCGCTGCGGCTCACGCCAGGCGAAGCCAGCGCCCGGGGTGACCGATTCATGCGACACGCAGTCCTCACGGCCTTCCGCCGGGCCATCGCCGACGTCGGCATCGAGTTCCGGCCATGAACATCGCCCACCTGCTGGGGCGCGCCGCGCGCGTGTTCCCCGAGCGCCTGGGCCTGTCGATCGGCGACCGCGTGGCGCTGCTGATGCGCAATGACCCGCGCTACCTGGAGATCATGCAGGGCGCCTGGTTCGCCGGCCTGGTGGTGCCCATCAACGGCAAGCTGCACCCGCGCGAGGTCGAATACATCCTGGCCCACAGCGGCGCCCGCGCGCTGTTCAGCACGCAGGACATGGCCGGCGGCCTGGCGCCGGAGGGGCAGGCCATGCCCGCGCTGCGGGCACTGATCGACGTCGACCACGCGGACTACGCCGCGCTGCTGGCCGGCACGCGCCACGTGGTGCCCGAATCGGGCGGATTCGAGCCGGACGAGATCGCCCGCCTCGCCCGCGCGCTGCGCGGCGTCTCGATGTTCGCGGCACCGACCATGGTCAAGCGCATGGTCGAGCAGGCCAAGGCCACGGGGACGGACGGCGACGGCCTCAAGACCGTGGTCTACGGCGGCGGCCCGATGTACGCGGCCGACATCGAAGAGGCCATGCGCGTGATGGGGCCCCGCTTCGTACAGATCTACGGCCAGGGCGAATGCCCGATGGCGATCACCGCGCTGTCGCGCCACCACCTGCAGGACACGCGGCATCCGCGGCACGCGCATCGCCTGGCCTCGGTCGGCGTGACGCAGAGCAACGTCGAGATCCGCATCGCCGCGGCCGACGGGCGGCCGGCGAGACCGGCGAGGTCGGCGAGATCCTGGTGCGCGGTGACACCGTGATGGCCGGCTACTGGAACGACGCGGCCGCCAGCAGCGCGGCGCTGGCCGGCGGCTGGCTGCACACCGGCGACGTGGGCGAGCTGGACGCCGACGGCTTCCTGACGCTGAAGGACCGCTCCAAGGACTTGATCATCAGCGGCGGTTCCAACATCTACCCGCGGGAGGTGGAGGAAGTCCTGCTGCGCCACCCCGGCGTGCTCGAGGCCACGGTGATCGGCCGGCCCCGCGCCGAATGGGGCGAGCAAGGTGCTGAAGACGGCGCTGCGTGCGCTCGGGCCCGACTCTGGTTCCTGACACCAAAAGGAGGCTTCCTTGAAGCTCATCACGTTCGACCTTCCCGACGGCGCCCGCCACATCGGGGCCCTGCTGCCGGGCGAACGGCGCCTGGCCGACTTCACCGCCGCATCGGGCGCGCCCGCGTTTCGCGACATGCTGGCCTTGATCGACGGCGGTCCGGCCGCGCTGGAACAGGCCCGTGCGCTGCTGGCGCAAGCGGCGGTCACGCGCGACCTCGACGCCGTGAAGCTGGCCGCGCCGCTACCCGAGCCGCGCCAGATGCGCGACTTCCTGTGCTTCGAGAAGCACTTCCGCCAGGCCATCGCCAACAGCCATTTGTTCGGCGCGCCCGGCGAGCGCAACCCGGCCAAGGTGGCGATCCCGCAGGTCTGGTACGAGGAGCCGATCTACTACAAGTGCAACCGCTTCTCGGTGGTAGGCACCGGCACCGACGTCGTCAAGCCCGCGTACTGCGAGATGCTGGACTTCGAGCTGGAGTTCGCGGCCATCACCGGCCGCGGCGGCAAGAACATCCGCCGCGACGACGCGCGCAGCCACATCTTCGGCTACCTGATCTTCAACGACGTCAGCGCGCGCGACCAGCAGCGCCGCGACATGGCCGGCACGCTGGGGCCTACCAAGGGCAAGGACTTCGACACCGGCAACGTCCTCGGGCCCTGGCTGGTCACCGCCGATGAGATTCCGGATCCGTACAACCTGACGATGGTGGCGCGCGTCAACGGCGAGGAATGGTCGCGCGGCAACAGCGGCGAGATGCATCACCGCTTCGAGGACGTCCTCGCGCACGCCTCGCGCGACGAGACGCTGCATGCCGGCGAGTTCTTCGGTTCCGGCACCGTCGGCGGCGGCTGCGGGCTCGAACTGGGCCGCTTCCTGCAGCACGGCGACGTGGTCGAGCTCGAGGTCACCGGGCTCGGCGTGCTGCGCAACCGCATCGTCTTTCAGCAGTGACCCACCAGCGCCAATTACCCAAGGAGATACGCACCATGGCATGGAGAATCCGCCGCGTCGTGACCGGTCACGACGCCCAAGGCCGCTCGACCTTCCTGATGGACGGCCTGGCTCCCAACGTCAAGGAAATGGAGTCGATGCCCGGCGTGGCATTGACCGACCTGTGGGAGACCACCACCGCGCCGGCCGACAACACCGGCAGCGCCGACGCCGCCGCGCGGCCCGTGCGGCTGGAGCCGCCGCCGGTGGGCAGCATCCTGCGCATCGTGGAGTTTCCGCCGGACACGCAGTGGCGCGGCGCGGATGCCGCCAAGGCCTTCGAGTCGATCGGCGCCGGCCACGCGCCTGACAAGGCATCGGACGACCCGATGCGCCACAAGACCAGCACGATCGACTACATCATCGTGCTCAAGGGCGAGATCCACGCCATCCTCGACAGCGGCGAGACGCTGCTCAAGGCCGGCGACATCCTGGTGCAGCGGGGCACCATGCACTCGTGGAGCGTGCGCGGCACCGAGCCCTGCATCGTGGCGGCGATCTTGATCGGCGCGACGCCGCACTCCTGAGCTTCAGGCGTGCGCCGGCATGCCGAGGATGCGGGCGACCAGCTCGCTGGTGGTGTTGACGCCGAGCTTGCGCATCAGCCGCATCCGGTGCGCCTCGACGGTGCGGTGGCTCACCGCCAGCTCGCGCGCGATCGCCTTGCTGCTCATGCCGGTGATCACGCGCGCGGCGATCTCGCGCTCGCGCGCCGTCAGGGCGGCATCGACCGGGCGGCTTTCGCTGATGTCCTCGAACACCCAGATCACCGAGGCGTAGGGCGCCTCCGGCGAGAAGGAGCGTCCGCACACCGCGCACCAGAAGACGTGGCCGTCGTGGTGCCGCATGATCCGCTGGTCGCGGTAGGTGCCGGCGCGCTGCATGCTGGCGATGCCGCGCTGGCCGATGTATTCGAACTCCTCGCGCGAGGGGTAGAGCATCTCGGTCGTATGGCCCACCAGCGCCTGCGGGGCGTAGCCGAACATGCCGGCCAGCGCGAGGTTGCAGCGCACGATCACGCGGTCGCGCGTCACCATCAGCCCCACCGGGGCGTGCTCGAAGATCAGTTCGGGTTCGGCCAGGGCCGCGAGTCCGGTCGCCATTGCAAGCTCTCCACGAAGCCGACGCCGGCGCTGCGCTTCAGCGGCCGGCGGCCGGCCCGGCCAGCGCCATGAACCCCGCGGTCGCGAAAGGCAGCAAGCGCTGCACGATCGCGTCGGCCGTCTCGACGTCGGTGGCGCCATTGGCGCCATTCGCCAGGCTGGCCAGCCGCCCGGTGGGCGAGACGGCGGCGGCGATGCTGCCGATCACGAAGATGTAGCCCAGCGCCAGCGTGTCGGCGGGCATGCCAGGCAAGGCCCGCGCCAGCGCCTTCATCGTGTAGCGCCCGATGGGGTCGAAATGCGTGTTCGCGACACGGCGCGCATGCGCGCCAGGGTCGTTGCTGACCTGGCCCAGGATCTGCGCGAACTCCCTGGCCCCCGGGCGCCTGCTGCGGCAGTAGCGCACGATGGGCTCGATCAGCGCCTGCAGCACCGCCGAAAGCTGCGGCGGGCCGCCGTCGGGGCTGTCGCGCTCGGCCTTGTCCAGCAGGCCCAGGCGCTCGTGGTTCAGCACGGCGATGCGCCTTTCGACCACGTCGCAGTACAGCGTCTCCTTGCCGTCGTAGTGGTACTGCGCGACCGAGACCGCCACGCCAGCGCCCTCGGCGATCTGCCGCAGCGACGCGCCGTGGTAGCCGCGCTCAGCGAAGAGCGCCTCGGCAGCGTCAAGGATGCGCTGGCGGGTGTCGTCCGTGCCGGATCTCGCCATGGCCGTTCTCCTCGTTGTTGCCAGATGATTAGGTCAATTGACCTATTTTATCCGCGAACCACTGCATTGGTAGTACTACTTCATGAGGGTATCCACGGAGATAACTATATGTCTATTGACCTACATTCGCCTTCCTCGCTGCGCCATTCAAAGGTGAAGAGCGGGACAAATTTAATAGGTCATATGACCTAACTGGATGGTGACATGAAGGTCTTCGGTATCGGTTTGACGGGCTACATCGGGTCCGTCGTGGTCGAGAAGCTGCAGGCGGCCGGGCATTCGGTCTGCGGCCTGGCGCGCAGCGTCACCGCCGCGCGCGAGCTGGCCGAGGCCGCCGTGGAGCCCATCCGCGGCACGCTGGGCGACGTGCAGGTCATCGGCAACGCGGCGCGCGCGGCCGACGCGGTGCTGGGCTTTTCCACCGGCGGCTTTCTCACCAGCGCGCTGGCGCCGGGCGTCGCCGACGCCTACGGCAACACCGTGTCGTGCATCCTCGATGCACTGCAGGGTTCGGGCAAGCCCTACATGCAGATCAGCGGCACCGGCTTCTGGTTCGGCAACGCCTGGGCCAACCCCGGGCTGGTGCTGACCGAGGACATCGAGCCGCAGCCGCCCTACTTCTATGCCGCCAACCTGGCGGCCCACCACGCGCTGCGCCGGTCGGCCGAGCGCGGCGTGCGCAGCATCGTCGTGGCGCCGGGCCAGGTCTACGGACGCGACGGCGGCTACATCGGCCCGGTGGCGCGGCGCTTCGACTGCGCGCGCAAGCACGGCGCGATGTACGCGCTGCAGCCCGCCCAGTGCGGGACCATCTCTTACGTGCACGTGGACGATCTGGCCGACCTCATCGTGCTGGCGCTCGATGGCGCCGAGGCGGGCGACCTCTTCTTCGGGGTCACGGACACGGTGGGCGCGTTCGATCTGGCGCGAGCCGTCAGCCGCGTCTGCGGCTTCGACGGACGCGTGGACTGCCTGTCGGAACACCAGCTTGCCGCGGTCGACGGGCCGATCGCCGTCGGTGACTTCAAGGCCACCCTCCTGGCGTCGAGCGTGAAAGCGCGGCAGGTGCTCGGCTGGAAGCCGGCCCGGCCGGGCCTGCTGGAAAGCCTGCGGCAGATGGAAGGCCGCGTCGACATCGGGTCGGTCTATCCGGAAAAGAAGCGGCAGGCGATGGCTCGCACGGTCAGGCTGTGAATCGGCCGAGACATCGGCTGCCATAGGAGACCCGAAATGAAGATTTCACGCAGGAATTTCGTCATGTCGGCCGCTGCCACCGCGGCGGCCACGGCCACGGGCACGGCCTGGGCGCAGGACGCCAACACAGTCAGGCTGGTGGTGCCCTCGCCCGGCGGCGGCCCGCTGGACGTCGGTGCGCGCCCGCTGGCGGAGGGCTATCGCCAGGTCTCGTCGCGCACCTGCATCATCGACAACCGGCCCGGCGCCAGCGGCACGCTGGCCATCATGGAGACCGTGCGCTCCAGGCCCGACGGCAGCACGCTGCTCTACTTCACGGGCAGCGTCACCACCTACCCCGCGCTGCTGAAGAACGCGCCCTACGCCGTCGAGCGGGACCTGGTACCGGTCGCGCGGATCTCGCGCAGCCCGGGGTTCGCCTTGCTCGTCGGCGGCAAGACGCCGTACAAGTCGCTCGCGCAGCTCATCAACCACGCCAAGGCCAACCCGGGCAAGGTCACCTGTGGCACGGCGGGGGTCGGCAGCACCACGCACGTGGCGGCCGCCTTGTTCGCCAAGGCCGCGGGCATCGAGTTCCTGTACGTGCCGTACAAGGGTTCGGTGCTCGTCGACCTGATCAGCGGCATCATCGACTGCACCTTCGTCCCACCCAACGTCACGCTCGACAACATCCGCTCCGGCGCGATGCGCGGCCTGGCAATCTCGGACACCAAGCGCTATGCGAAGCTGCCCGACATGCCGACCTACGCGGAACTGGGCCTGCCGGTCGCCGACGTGCCCGGCTGGAGCGGCCTGTGGGGCCCCAAGGGCATGAGCGCCGGCGTGGCCAATCGGTTGTACGAGGAATTCGCGGCCGCCGCCAAGCGGCCGGTCTACGACGCGCTGATGCAGTTCGACGGATCGGAGCTGGCCCTGCTCGGACCGGCCGCATTCCGCGATTACGTCAACGCGGAAATCCGCCGCTACAACACCATCCTGCCGCCGCTCGGCATCGAGATCACGATTTGATGCTTCCGTTGGACGAGGGGCTACTTCCACCCCCCGCCCTGCGCCTGCTGCGAGATCGCGGTCGCCGCCACCTGCACGTGCGGCACCAGCGTGGCCTCGGCGGCCTCTGCGGTCCAGCGCGTCGTCACCACCGAGATGTTGATCGCGCCGACCGGCAGCCCGCGGTGGTCGGTGATGGCCGCGGCCACCGAGATGTCGCCCACCACGGTCTGGTTGCTGACGATCGCGTAGCCGCGCTCGGCGGCCTGCTGCGCGCGCGCCAGCAGCGGCTCGGGGTCGGTCTCGGTGAAAGGCGTGATCTGCACCGGCGGCGTCGCGCGCACGATGGCCTCGCGCTCGGCCGGCGGCAGCCGCGACAGGATGGCCAGGCCCGACGCGGTGTAGGCCGCCGGCAGCCGGAAGCCCACCGCGAAGTCGACGTTGACGAGGTGCTTGCCCGGAAAGCGCGCCAGGAACACGATCTCGTGGCCGTCCAGCTCCTGCAGGTTGCAGGTCTCGCCCAGCGTGCGGCTGATGTCCAGCAGGTAGGGCGACGCGCGCTCCACCAGCTCGCTGGCGCGCAGGTAGTGGTACGAGAGCTGCATCACCTTCGGCCCCAGCCCGTACAGCGTCGAATCGGGCCGGCGGCGGATGTAGCCCAGCAGCTCCATCGTGTGCACCAGGCGCTGCGTGGCGCTGCGGTCCAGCTCGGCGGCGCGCGCGATCTCGGCCATCGACATCAGCCGGTGCCGGCCGTCGAAGGCCTCCAGCACCTGGAAGGCCTTCTCCACCGAGCCGACGAACAGCGTGGATCGCTCCGGCTGCAGCCGCATCGGTTCGGCAGCACGTTTGCTCGGCATGGGTCTCCCGTCCTCCCCTTCGCTCCCCTGGCGCGCGAGGTTACCGCAGCGCTTGCAGCCGCTGCACCGAGTCGTCGCTGAGCGCGCTGCGGTCCAGCGCGTGCGCGGCGGTGACGCCCAGCAGCCGCAAGGTGATCTCCAACTCGCCGCGCAGGATGGCCAGCACCTCGGCCACGCCTTGCGGCCCGCGGGCCGCCAGCCCGTACAGCGGCGCGCGGCCCAGCAGCACGGCCTGCGCGCCCAGCGCCAGCGCCTTGGCGACGTCGCCGCCGCGGCGCACGCCGCCGTCGACCAGGATCGCCAGCCGGCCGGCCACGGCATCGGCGATGGCCGGCAGCCGCTCCAGCGCGCTGGGCGCGTGCTCGAGCTGGCGCCCGCCGTGGTTGCTGACGACGATGCCGTCGGCGCCGTGCTGCAGCGCGCGCCGCGCGTCGGCGACGTCGAGCACGCCCTTGACGACCACCGGCCCCGGCCAGTGCCGCCGCACCCACGCGAGGTCGGCCCAGGTCAGCGCCAGGTCCATCTGCCGGCTCATCGCGCCGGCCTGGTCGGCCAGGTTCGGCGCCAGCCCGCTGCTGCGCGCCAGGTTGACGAACTGCGGCGCGCCGCCCTGGCGCAGCATGCGCCAGCACCAGCGCGGATGCGTCAGCACGTCGGCAACCAGCCGCGGCGTCAGCGGCACCGGCATGCGGAAGCCGTTGCGCACGTCGTGATCGCGCTTGCCGTGCACCATGGTGTCGACGGTCAGCATCAGGCCGTGGAAGCCGGCCTCGCGCGCGCGGGCCATCGACGCCTCGGCGATGCGGCGGTCGCGCTGCACGTAGAGCTGCAGCCACAGCTCGCCGCCGCTGGTGCGGCGCACGTCCTCGAACAGCGAGTTCGACGCGGTGGACATCACGAAGGGCACGCCGGCATCGCGCGCGGCCGTGGCCAGCGCTTCTTCGGCGCGCGGCCAGTACAGGCCGTTGAGCCCGGTCGGCCCTACCAGCAGCGGCAGTTTCAGTTCGCGGCCGAACAGCGTGATGCCGGGATCGACCTCGCTGACGTCGCGCAGCACCTGCGGGCGGAACAGCGGCGCCTGCCAGGCCGCGAGGTTGCGCGCCAGCGTGCGGCCGTCCTCGGCACCGCCGTCGAGGTAGTCGAACGCGAAGCGCGCCAGCCGGCGGCGCGCCAGCTCGCGGTAGTCCTTGACCGCCGGCAGCATGACGTCAGGTCTGCGCCCACTGCGCCTCGGCGGCCAGCCGCTGCTGCAGCTCGGCGCGCAGCCGCTGCTGCAGCGCCGCGTCGGGCGCCACCAGCGGGTTCAGCACGCGCGGCGCCGCGGCGCCCACCAGGTCCAGCACCGATTTCAGCGGCCCGGGGTTGGTCTCGGCGAAGGTCAGGTCCATCAGCGGGATGAGCTGCCGGTGCAGCGCGATCGCCTCGGCCGTGCGGCCGGCGGTGCACAGCTCGTACACGCGCAGCCAGGTGGCCGGCAGCACGCTGGCGGTGACGACCACGCCGCCGCGCGCGCCGGCGGCGAGCTGCAGCGGGAACAGCGTGTCCTCGCCGCTCAGCACCGCGAAGCCTTCGTCGACGCCGGCCACCACCTTCAGGAAGTGGTACATGTCGGTGTTGCAGGCCTTCATGCCGATGATGTTCTCGTGGCGCGACAGCTCGTGCAGCACCTCGGGCGCGATCGCGATGCGCGTGCGGTACGGGATCTCGTAGATCAGCACCGGCACCGGCGAGGCGTCGGCGTAGCGCATGAAGTAGTCGCGGATGCCGCGCTGCGTGGGCGTGGTGTAGTAGGGCGTCAGCACCATCAGCGCATCGGCGCCGGCGTCGGCGAAGGCACGGCCGGCCTCCAGCGCGTCGTGCAGGCCCGGGTCCAGCACGCCGGGCACGATGGGCACGCGGCCGGCAGCCTGCTCGACGCACAGCGCCGTCATGCGCACGCGCTCGGCGCGCGGCAGCGCACCGTATTCGCCGGTGCCGCCGATCGGCACGATGCCCGACACGCCGCGCGGCAGCAGGTAGGCCAGCAGCGCGCGCGTGGCGTCGGCGTCGACGCGGTCGTCGGCGTGCACCGGGGTCGGGATCGCGGGGAAGATGCCGCGCAGCTGCGCGGCGGTGAGGCGGGGCTTCATGGTTTGCTTTCGGTGAAAAAGGGTCAGCGCGCGGCGGCGCGTCTGCGCAGCCACTCGGCCAGCGAGATCAGCAGCGCGATGAAGGCGAACAAACAGGTGGAGACGGCGGCGATCACCGGCGAGATCTGCAGCGTCACCTCGTCCCAGAACTGCTTGGGCAGCGTCGAGGTCAGGCCGCCGGAGGCGAACAGCGAGATCGTCAGCTCGTCGAACGAGGTCGCGAACGCGAACAGGAAGGACGACATCATGCCCGCCGACAGGATGGGGAAGGTGACGTGGCGCAGCGTCTGCCAGGGCGTGGCGCCGAGGCTCTGCGCCGCCAGGTCCAGCCGCGTGTCGTAGTTGCGCAGCACCGCCATCATGGTCATCACCACGTAGGGTACGGCGATGACGGTGTGGCCGATCATCAGGCCCAGCGAGGTGCCGACCAGCCCCACCTTGGCGAAGAAATAGAACATGCCGACGGCGATGATCATGCGCGGCACGATGATCGGCGACAGCACGAAGGCCAGGAACAGCGACTTGCCGCGCATCTGCCCGCGCACCAGCAGGAAGGCCGCCGGCGTGCCGATCAGCATCGCCAGCACCGAGGCCCCCAGCCCCACCAGCAGCGAGCGCAGCGCCGCCTGCATCCACAGCGGCGAGGCCAGCATCTCCTGGTAGTGCGCCAGCGTGAAGCCCGCGGGCGGCCAGTTCAGCCCCGAGCGGCCGGCAAACGACAGCGGAATCATCAGCAGCGCCGGCACGCTGAGGAAGAACAGCACCGCCAGCACGCCGCCCTTCAGCGCCCACGAGCCGCCGGGCTCGGGCGTGCCGCCGCGGCGGCGCGGGAAGAGCGCGATCAGCGCGTCGCTGGCGCGGCCCAGCAGGCCCAGCAGCGCATCGCCCAGCCGGTGCATCGGGCCGGGTTCGCCGGCGCTGCGCGTGCGCTCGCGGCCAGCGGCGCCGGTCATCGTCGACAGGCCCAGCAGCTTGTCGTACAGCACGAACACCGCCAGCACCACCGCCAGCAGCAGCACCGAGATGGCACCGGCGAAGCCCCAGTTCATGGTCTGCTGCACCTGCTCGATGATGAGCTGGGTGATCATGATCTCCTTGCGCCCGCCCAGCAGCGCCGGCACGATGAAGAAACCGACCGCGGTGACGAAGACCATGATCGCGCCGGCCGCGACGCCCGGCATCGAGAGCGGGAAGTAGATGCGCCAGAACGCCGTGCCCGGCCGCGCGCCCAGCGTCAGCGCGGCGCGCGGCAGGTTGCGGTCGATGTTCTCCATCACCGACAGCATGGTCAGCACGGCCAGCGGCATCAGCGCATGCACCATGCCCACCAGCACCGCGCTCAAGGAGTACAGCAGGTTGGACGGCGCATCCTGCAGCCCCAGCGCCGTCAGCAGCTGGTTGACCACGCCGTTGCGGCCCAGCATCACCACCCAGGCGAAGGCGCGCACCAGGAAGCTGGTCCAGAACGACAGCAGCACCCAGAACAGCCAGCGCGCCTTGCGGTCCTTGTCCAGCGACGACACCAGGTAGGCCACCGGATAACCCGCCACCAGCGACAACAGCATGGTCCACAGCGAGATCTTCAGCGTGATCAGCATCACGTTGAGGTAGACGCTGGACGCGAACAGCTGCCGGTACGGAGCCAGCGTGAAAGCGCCGTCGGCCACCACCGACAGCAGCAGCAACTGGCCCACCGGGTAGACCAGCAGCACCACGAACAGCAGCACCAGCGGCGCGGCCATCAGCAGCGGGCGCAGCCAGGCCGGGCGGCGGCCGGCGCTGCGGGCCGCGGACGCGGCCGCCGGTGCCACCGGTTCGGCGGCCGTGTTCACACCGCCTCCGGCACGGCCACCGCGTCGCTGCGGCTCCAGTGCAGCGTGACGGCCTCGCCGATGGCATGCGCGGCGTCGCGCGACGAGGTGGGATAGCACAGCACCAGCGGCTCCTCGCCCATCACCGCCGACTGCACGTACAGCTTGGTCAGGCTGCCGGTGATCATGCTGTCCAGCACCCGGCCCTGCACCGCGTTGGCCTCGGGCCTGGCGCCGACGCCGATGTTCTGCGGCCGCACCATCACCCGCACCTTGGCGCCGGCGGCCAGCGGCGCGTGCGCGGTGGCGCGGGCGCGCACGCCGTCGGCCGCCAGCCGCACCTCGACCTCGTCGCCCTCGCTGCGCTCCACCGTGCCCTGCAGCAGGTTGGATTCGCCCAGGAAGTCGGCCACGAACACCGTGCGCGGCCTGAAGTACAGCTCGGCCGGCGAGCCGAGCTGCTCGATGCGGCCGGCGTTCATCAGGCAGATGCGGTCGGACATCGTCATCGCCTCCTCCTGGTCGTGCGTGACGTAGATGATGGTCGTGCCCAGCTCGCGGTGGATGCGCTTGATCTCGAGCTGCATCTGGTCGCGCAGCTTCTTGTCCAGCGCGCCCAGCGGCTCGTCCATCAGCACGATGGAAGGCTTGTAGACGAGGCAGCGCGCCAGCGCGATGCGCTGCTGCTGCCCGCCCGACAGCTCCTTCGGGTAGCGCTGCGCCACGTGCGGCAGCCGCACCAGCTCCAGCGCCTGCAGCGCGCGCTGCCGGGCGGCGGCGGCATCGAGCCTGCGCATCTTCAGCGGGAAGGCGATGTTCTCCGCGATCGTCATGTGCGGGAACAGCGCGTAGTTCTGGAACACCATGCCGATGTCGCGCTCGTAGGGCGCGCCATGCGTCACGTCGCGGCCGTTGATCAGCAGCCGCCCTTCGTCGGGCGTGGCGTCAGCCCGGCGATCAGGCTCAGCAGCGTGGTCTTGCCCGAGCCCGAAGGGCCCAGCAGCGTCAGGAACTCGCCTTCGGCGACGTCGAGGTCGGTCGGCGCCAGCGCGACGAAGCTGCCGTAGCGCTTGGCCAGGCCGGAGATCTGGAGCTTGGGGGTCGGCATGAGTCCTCCTGCAGCGGTCCGGTCAGGTCACTTCAGGATCCAGGCGTTGAAGCGCTCGGTCACCGCCGCCTGGTTGTCGAGCCAGTACTTGGCGTTGATCTGCACGCCGGTGCGGATGTTGTCCGGGTGCGTGGGGCAGTTCTTGGCGACGTCGGCCTTGATGTGCTTGAAGGCGTCGGGCTGCGTCACGCCGGCCGGGAAGTACTCGACCAGGCTGGCCATGCGCTGCGGGTCGGACGCGAACTTGATGAACTCGCGGCAGGCGTCGGCGTTGGGCGTGCCGGCCAGGATGGACCAGTTGTCCACGCCCCAGAGGTTCTGGTTCCAGACGATGGTCACCGGCGCGCCGCCGGCGATGGCCGACTGCGGGCGCGACACCCAGGTGGCCACCATGTCCACCTCGCCCGACTTCAGCATCTGCTCGCATTGCGCGCCGCTGGTCCACCAGACGTCGACCTTGGGCTTGATCTGGTCGAGCGCGGCGAAGGCGCGGTCCAGGTTCAGCGGGTAGAGCTGCGACGTGGGCACGCCCGCGGCCATCGCCGCTTCCTCCAGCGTGTCGAACGGGTGCTTGCGGATCGCGCGGCGGCCGGGGAAGTCCTTCGCGTTCCACAGGTCGGCCCACGACGCGGGCGCCTTGCGGCCCTTGAAGGCATCGGTGCGGTAGGCCAGCACCGTGCTGTAGACGTTGGTGCCCACGCCGTAGGGCGACATGAAGTGCGCCGGGATGGTCTTCACCACCGGGTCGGCTTCCAGCTTGTGCGGCTCCAGAAAGGCCTTGCCGCCCTGCGTCAGCAGCAGGATCGCCGGCTGGCTGATCTTGGCCATGTCCCAGGTGTAGTTCTTGGTCTCCACCATGCTGCGGATCTGCGCCACCGGCTCGGCGTTGGCCTGCACGCCGACGACCTCGATGCCCGTCTTCTCGGTGAAGGGCTTGTAGTACACGGCACCGTAGGCCTTGGTGTAGATGCCGCCGTCGTCGCGCACGACGATGCGCTTGGACTGGGCGCGGGCGTACTGCAGCACGGCCGGCGCGGCCACGGTGCCGAGGCCGGCGACGGCCGCCTTGAGGACGCGGCGGCGGGAGGGGGTGACGACGTTCATGCGGACTCCTGGAGGGTGGGGGCGGAGGGAGCGGTGGCCGCGGGCAGCAGCCGGTGGGGGTTGAACAGGTCCTGCGGGTCCAGCAGCCGCTTGATGCCGCGCATCAGCGCGATCTCGACCGGCGGCTTGAACAGCGCCATCTCGGCCGTCAGCACGCGGCCGATGCCGTGCTCGGCGCTGAAGGTGCCGCCCAGCTGGTGCGCCACCTCGTTGACGGCGTGCTTCACCGCGTGCGCGGTGGCCTCGGCGTCGGGCAGCGCGCGCCACTGCTCGAAGCGCAGGTAGGGGATGAAGTGCACGTTGCCGTCGCCCAGGTGCGCGACGATGACGATCTCCGCCCCCGGCAGCAGCGCCAGCGACGCGGCCGTGGCTTCCTCGATGAAGCGCGGCACGGCAGACACCGGCACCGCGCAATCGGTGTTGATGCCGACGCCGGCCTTCTTGTTGCCTTCGGAGACGCTGTGCCGCACCTCCCACATCGCGGCGCGCTGCGCGCCGCTGGCGGCGATCACGGCGTCGTCCACCAGGCCGGCCTCGGCGCCTTCGGCCAGCACTTCTTCCAGCGCCTGCTGCAGCACTGCCTCAGGGCCGGTGTCGGCCAGTTCGATCAGCAGATGCCAGGGTTGGTCCACCGGCAGCGGCACGCGGCGGTCGGGCAACTGCTCGACCACGTTGCGCAGCTGCACGTGGTTGAGCATCTCGTAGGCCGACAGCACGCCGCCGCAGCGCTGCTGCACGCGGCCCAGCAGCTCGATGGCCGCCTGCGGGCTGGGCACCGTCAGCCACGCCACGGCCTGCGCGGTGGGCAGCGGGTGCAGCTTCAGCACCGCGGCGGTGATCACGCCCAGCGTGCCCTCGGAGCCGATGAACAAGTGCTTGAGGTCCAGCCCGGTGTTGTTCTTGCGCAGCCGGTACAGGCCGTTCCAGACCTGGCCGTCGGGCAGCACCACCTCCAGGCCCAGCACGTTGTCGCGCGTGTTGCCGTAGCGCAGCACGCCGGTGCCGCCGGCATTGGTGGCGATGTTGCCGCCGATCTGGCAGGAGCCTTCGGCGCCCAGGCTCACCGGGTACAGCAGGCCGTGTTCGGCGGCCGCCTGCTGCACCGCGGCGAGCACGCAGCCGGCCTCGACCTCGACCGAGTGGTTGGCGACGTCGATCGAGCGGATGCGCCGCAGCCGGTTCAGGCTGATCAGCACCGGCGGCGCGCTGCGCGCGTCGGGCACCGCGCCGGCGCACAGGCTGGTGTTGCCGCCCTGCGGCAGCACCGGCACGCCGGCACGCACCGCGGCGCGCACCACCGCGGCCACCTGCTCGGTGCTGGACGGCAGCGCGACGCAGCAGGCCGGCGCACGGTCGCGGCCACGCCAGTCCTCGGTGTAGGGCGCCATGTCCGCCGCCGCGGTGAGGACCGCGTCGGCGCCCAGCAGCGCTCGGATCTCGTCAACGACCGGCATCGGTCCCTCCTGCGGCGGTGCGATGACGGCATGTTGACTCAATCGCAATGAAAGCGAGATAGGTTTTATACGAATATCAATGATTGCAATACGATTAGTTAAATGATGCAGCCCGGCGCGATGGCGGACAGCCAAAGACCGTCTTTTCCTTCTAGATGCTTGGTTATCAGAAGGTATCAACCCTCCCTGGCATGCCGCGCGCCGTCTTCAAGAGCCCCGCCCCGGCCGTTTGCGCTATCGCATCCATTGGCATGATTTGTTTGCCCCCGCGGCGGGGCGACTCCTAGACTTTCTTCGTCGAACTTGTCAACGGAGAGAGCAAGATGTCCAACGAAGCCAAGTGCCCGTTCTCGGGCGGCGCGAAATCGCAAACCATGGCCGGCGGCGGCCAGGGCAACCGCGACTGGTGGCCCCACCAGTTGAACCTGGGGCTGCTGCACCAGCACTCGTCGCTGTCCGACCCGATGGGGCCCGGCTTCGACTACGCCAAGGAGTTCCAGAGCCTGGACCTCGACGCGCTGGTGGCCGACCTGAAGGCACTGATGACCGACTCGCAGGACTGGTGGCCGGCCGACTTCGGCCACTACGGCCCGCTGTTCGTGCGCATGGCCTGGCACAGCGCCGGCACCTACCGCATCGGCGACGGGCGCGGCGGCGCCGGCCGCGGCCAGCAGCGCTTTGCGCCGCTGAACAGCTGGCCCGACAACGTGAGCCTGGACAAGGCGCGCCGGCTGCTGTGGCCGATCAAGCAGAAGTACGGCCGCAAGATCTCGTGGGCCGACCTGATGGTGCTGGCCGGCAACGTCGCGCTGGAGTCGATGGGCTTCAAGACCTTCGGCTTCGCCGGCGGCCGCGCCGACGTGTGGGAGCCCGACCAGGACGTGTACTGGGGCCCCGAGAGCACCTGGCTGGCCGGCGACAAGCGCTATGAAGGCGGCCGCGGCGAGCGCGACCTCGAGAACCCGCTGGCCGCGGTGCAGATGGGTCTGATCTACGTCAACCCCGAAGGACCTAACGGCAACCCCGACCCGGTGGCCGCGGCGCGCGACATCCGCGAGACCTTCGCCCGCATGGCGATGGACGACGAAGAGACCGTGGCGCTGATCGCCGGCGGCCACACCTTCGGCAAGACGCACGGCGCGGCGCCGGCCAGCCACGTGGGCCCCGATCCCGAGGCCGCCGGCCTCGAAGCGCAAGGCCTGGGCTGGGCCAACCGCTACGGCAGCGGCTGCGGCGCCGACACCATCACCAGCGGGCTGGAAGTCACCTGGACCACCACGCCCACCAAGTGGAGCGCCAACTTCTTCTGGAACCTGTTCGGCTACGAGTGGGAGCTGACCAAGAGCCCCGCTGGCGCGCACCAGTGGGTGGCCAAGGGCGCGGGCGCGACGATCCCGCACGCCTTCGACCCCGCGAAGAAGCTGCTGCCGACGATGCTGACCACCGACTTGTCGCTGCGCTTCGACCCGGCCTACGAGAAGATCTCGCGCCGCTTCATGGAGAACCCCGACCAGTTCGCCGACGCCTTCGCGCGCGCCTGGTTCAAGCTGACGCACCGCGACATGGGCCCGCGCGCGCGCTACCTGGGCAAGCTGGTGCCGCAACAAGAGCTGATCTGGCAGGACCCCATTCCCGCGGTGGACCATCCGCTGGTCGACGCGCAGGACGTGGCGGCGCTGAAGGCGCAGGTGCTGGGCTCGGGCTTGGGCATCGCCGAGCTGGTGGCCACGGCCTGGGCCTCGGCCTCGACCTTCCGCGGCGGCGACAAGCGCGGCGGCGCCAACGGCGCGCGCATCCGCCTCGCGCCGCAGAAGGACTGGGACGTGAACCAGCCCGCGCAGCTGGAGACGGTGCTGGCCAGGCTGGAAGCGATCCAGCGCGAGTTCAACGCCGCGGCCGCGGGCGGCAAGAAGATCTCGCTGGCCGACCTGATCGTGCTGGCCGGCAACGCCGCGGTGGAAGCCGCCGCCGCCAAGGCCGGCCAGGCGGTGACGGTGCCCTTCCACCCCGGCCGCATGGACGCGCGGCAGGACCAGACCGACGCGGCCTCGTTCGCGCCGCTGGAGCCCAAGGCCGACGGTTTCAGGAACTATGTCCGCGCCGGGCTGGAGCCCTACATCGCCGAGCTGCTGGTCGACAAGGCGCAGTTGCTGACGCTGACGGCACCGGAGATGACGGTGCTGGTGGGCGGCCTGCGCGTGCTGGGCACCAACGCCGGCCAATCGGCGCACGGCGTGTTCACCGAGCGGCCCGGCACGCTGAGCAACGACTTCTTCGCCAACCTGCTGGACATGGGCACGCAGTGGACGAAGACCGGCGAAGGCACGTTCGAAAGCCGCGACCGCAAGACCGGCAGCGTGAAGTGGACGGCCACCAGCGCCGACCTCGTGTTCGGCTCCAACTCGCAACTGCGCGCGCTGGCCGAGGTCTACGGCGCCGCCGACGCGCAGGCGGCGTTCGTCCGCGACTTCGTCGCCGCGTGGACCAAGGTGATGGAGCTCGACCGCTTCGACCTGCAGGCTTGAGGCAGGCCTGAACGAAGCCCTGCGGGCGCCGGCCGACACCGGCGCCCGCGTAGGCCCTACCAGACGCCGACGTTGGGCATGTCCTGCCACGGCGCCGCCGGCGGCAGCGGCTCGCCCTTCTGCAGCAGCTCGATCGAGATCTGGTCGGGCGAGCGCACGAAGGCCATGCGGCCGTCGCGCGGCGGGCGCAGGATCTGCACGCCGTGCTGCTGCAGCCGCGCGCAAGACGCGTAGATGTCGTCGACCTGGTAGGCCAGGTGGCCGAAGTTGCGGCCGCCGCCGTAGGCCTCGGGATCCCAGTTGAAGGTCAGCTCGACCTGCGCCTGCTCGTCGCCCGGCGCGGCCAGGAACACCAGCGTGTAGCGGCCCTGCGGCACCTCGGTGCGGCGCAGCACCTGCAGGCCCAGGGCGTCGCGGTAGAAGCGCAGCGAGGCTTCGAGGTCGGTCACGCGGACCATCGTGTGCAGATACTTCATCGTCGTCGTCGCAGCCAGTTGCGTCAGAGTGTGGGGTAGTCGGTGTAGCCGGCGGGCGAGCGCTCGCCGGACGATCAGTCGGTGCGGTCGCGGTCCTTCTTGTCGTGCGTGCGCTGCGGGCGCTCCTTCTCGCGGGCCGGACGCTCCTTCTCGGCCTGCGGGCGGGGCGGCGGGCTGGCGGCCGCCGGCGGCTGGCGCGGCGGGGTCGGCGGCGCGGCCGCGGGCGCCGCCGGCGCGGGGTTGGCCGCGGCCGGCGGCGGCGGGCGTGACATCAGCCGGCCCGGCTGGCGGGGCGGGGCCGGCTGCTGCGCGGCCGCCGGCGCCGGCGGCACGGCTTGCGACGGCGGCATGGGCCGCCCCGGCGGTGCGGGCTGCGTCGACGGCATCGGTTGCTCCAGCCGCCGCCCCTGCAGCGCGGGCTGCGCCGGTTGCGCGGGAGGCGCCGGCGGCACCACCTGCGCCGGCGGCGGCGGTTGTTGCGGTTGCGGTGGCGGCTGCAGTTGCGGCGGCGGCTGCTGCGGCTGCGGCATCCGCGCCGGCGGTGGCAGTGGTGGTGGCGGCGGCGGCGCCGCTTCCGGCGCCCGCGGCGGCGGCATCGGATGCACCGGCTGCGGCGGCTGTTGTTGCGGCGGCGGCCCCGGCGGCGGCGGGTGGCGCGGCCCACCCGCCGGCCCTTCGAAAGGCCGGCCAGAGACCGTGGCCGAGCCCGGCGCGACGATGGTCAGCGGCCCGCCGAAGCGCGCATTGGGCGCCCCGCCCTCCACGCGCATGCCCGGCCGGTTGACCGGCGGCGCGCCGTAGACCACCTCCGGCGGCGTACCCGGCGGCGCCGGCACCACGAGGCCGAAGCGCGAGCCCGGCGGTGGCGGCACGAAGACGCCCGGCGGCCCCATCGGCCGCGGCCCGGGCCTGACGCCGGGCCGCGGCGACACCGGCCGCAGCCGCAGCCCGGGCGGCGGCGGCATGAAGCCCAGGCCCGGCGCCGTCCAGTGGCCGCCGACGAAGATCACCGCGCCGTCGCGCAGCTCGTAGTACGGCTGCACCCAGCCGTAGCCCGGCCGCGGCGGCGCCATCCAGCGGCCCGAGGCCCAGACCCAGTTGCCGCGCCAGGTCCAGTAGCCGCCCACCCACACCGCGCCGCCGAACGGCGGCAGCGGCTGCACTTCCACGCGCATCGGCGGCGGCGCCCAGGCCACCACCACCGGCGCCGGCTGCAGCAGCGGCGGCTCTTCGTAGACGATCTCCGCCGGCGGCGGCTCCTCGTCCGGCGGCGGCCACGACGACGACTCGGGCACGACGACGCAGCCCGCCGCCAGCAGGGCGGCCAGCGCCGCCGCGGACAAGGGACCCGCAGCGCGGGCAGACAGGAAAGCTGGCATCGGTTCGACTCCGGAATCAGGCCACACGCGATTCAACGCCCAAGCCGCGGGCGCCGTTGTCCATACCCCCACGTTCGCCGCGGTCCTTCGATTCAGATGTCCATCGCCGGCCGGTGCTCGTCGGGCGGCACGAACGTCCAGCGCCCCACCACCAGCGACAGCCCGAAGGCGCCCAGCGCGAACAGCGCCAGCATGCCCAGCGCCGCGCCCCAGTCGCCGCCCAGCGCGCCGAAGGCGCTGGCGCGCACCGCCTTGATCGCCCAGGTGAAGGGCAGCCAGGGGCTGACGGCGCGGTAGAAAGCGCTGGTCAGCTCGATCGGCATCACGCCGCCGGCGGCCGAGAGCTGCAGCACCAGCAGGATCAGCGCCAGCGCCTTGCCGGCGTCGCCGAACGCCCGCACCAGCAGCAGGATGACCAGCATGAAGGTCAGCGCGCTCAAGCCCATGGTCAGCGCCAGGCCGGCGGCGTGCACCGGCTGCAGCTCCAGCAGCAGCCAGCTCATCAGCAGCACGCAGGCCGCCTGCGCCAGGTTGATGCTGCCCAGCACGCCCAGCTTGCCCAGCAGCAGCGCCGCGCGCGAGCGGCCGCGGGCGGCCTCGGGCAGCCGGCGCAGGTGGAAGATGAAGGCCGTCATCACCGCGCCCAGCCACAGCGCCACCGGCAGGAAGTTGGGCGCGAAGCCCAGGCCGTTGTTCTTGACCGGCGCGTCGATCTCGACCACCGGCTGCACCGAGTGCGCCAGCCCGCCGGAGGTGCCCGGCAGGCCCGGGCTGCCGGCCGGCAGCGCACCGGCCAGCGTCTGCAGCCCGGCAGCGAGCTGCGCCGCGCCGGACTTGAGCTGGACCATCCCGCCGCTCAATTGCGCGCTGCCGCCGGCCAGCGCGCCGGCGCCGGCGGACAGCTCGTCCAGCCGGCCTTGCGGCGGCAGCCGCGCGGCGATGGCCGACACGCCGCCGGCATATGCCGCGAAGCCGTCGGCCAGCTGCACCACGCCCTTGTCCAGCGCCTGCGCGCCGTCCTTCAGCCGCGCCTGCCCCTGGCCGGCGGCATGCAGCCCGGCCTGCAGCTGCGCGGCGCCGTCGGCGAGCTGGCCGGCCGCCGCCGCGACCTTGGCGCCGGCGAACGGGATGCCCTTGGACTGCTCGCGCAACTGCCCGGCGCCCTGGGCCAGGCGCTGCGCGCCGTCTTCGAGCGCGGGCAGTGCCTTTTGCAGTTCGACGTGACCGGCTTCGAGCTGGGCGGCGCCGTCCTTCAGCGCCTGCAGCTCGGCCGCGGCGGGCTTGCGGCCGTCCAGCGTGCGGATGCCGGCGCCGAGCTGCCTGACGCCGTCGGTCAGCGCCGCCACGCCGCCGGCGAGCTGGCGGCTGCCGGCGGCCGCGCTGGCCGAGCCCTGCACCGCCTGGACCAGGCCGCCGTCCAGCGCGCGCGCCCCCTGCTGCAGGCGCTGCACGCCGTCGCGCAGCCGCTGCAGGCTGTCCGCCGCCGACGCCGAACTGCCCAGCACCGCGGTCCAGCGCTTCTCGTTGAGCGTCTCGTTGAGCTGGTGGCCCAGCGATTCGGCAAAGCGCTTGGCGAAGCCGGCGCCGGCGTAGTTGTTGCCCTCCGACGCATAGACCACCACCTTGCCGGCGCCCGGCGCGCCGGCCGCCATCGCGTCGGCGCTGAACGACTCGGGGATGATCAGCGCGAACAGGCTGTGCCCGCGGCGCACGTCGGAGCGCGCCGCGTCGGCATCGGCGGCGCGGTAGAAGCCGAAGGCCCGCTTCTCCTCCAGCCCGCGCGCCAGCTCGGCCCCCAGGTCCACCGCTTGCCCGTTGACCGTGGTGCCGCGATCGAGGTTGACGATGGCGGCCGGCAGGTTGCCGGTCTGGCTGACCGGATCCCAGACCGAGCGCAGGTAGATCAGCACGTACAGCGCCGGAATCAGCACGATGCCGATCACCGACAGCCGCAGCTTGGGAAAGCGGCGGAACAGGCTGCCTTCCAGTCGCGCGACCTCCAGCGCGTCTCGCAGCAGACGCATGGCTCGACTCCTCGTTGTCTTTCGATTGCGGTCGACAAACCCCCGAGTCTGCCGCAAGCGCTGTAGGCGATGGCCGACAGCCGCCCGGCCGCCCGGCCGATGGCAGCGCCGCCGTGCCGGCAGCAGGCTGCAGCCATCGAAGCACCCATCAAAGGAGAGCCGCGATGCGACATCCCGTCTCGACGCTGCTGGCCGCGCTGCTGGCGCTGTCAGCGTCCGCCGCCGGGGCCGCAGGCCCCACCCAACACCCCTACCGCGCGACGATGGCCGAGCGCCAGGACTGCGCCACCGACGCCGCCACCTACGACCGCGCCAACTGTCGCCGCGAAGGCGCGGCCGCCCGCGCCGAAGCCGCGCGTGGCGGGCTGACCAGCCCCGACGCCGAGACGCTGATGCGCAACGCGCTGGCGCGCTGCCAGGTGCATCGCGACAGCGAGGAGCGCCGCTTGTGCGAGCGCCTGGTGCGCGGCGACGGCACCCGGTCCGGCTCGGTGGCCGGCGGCGGCGTGATCCGCGAGCTGGTGACCGTCGAGCCGGCTTCCTGATCGATCGACGGCCGCTTCGCCTGACGCGGCCGTCGAAGCGGTCCTTGATGCGATCTTGATACCCGCGCGCCGATTCTTGTCACCGGCTTGACGCGCGCCGGCCCAGCATCCCTTCCGTGTTCGAACGGACAAGGTGGTGCATGGACCTGATCTATCTCGCGCTGGCCGCCGCGCTGTGGCTGGCGGTGCTGGGCTTGGCGCGCGGCTGCGCACGCCTGCAGGCACCGCGCAAGGAGCCGCGATGAGCGCCTGGGACGTGGCCGGCGCGCTGCTCGCCGTCGGCCTGCTGGTCTACCTGCTGGCGGCCCTGCTGCGGCCGGAGGACTTCTCGTGACCGCGGCTGCTTGGCTGCAACTGGCGGCCTATCTGATGGCACTGCTGCTGCTCGCCTGGCCGCTGGCGCGCTGGATCGAGACGGTGATCCAGGGCCGCTTCGCCTGGGGCCTGCGGCTCGAAGCGCCGCTGTACCGGCTGGCCGGCGTCGACGCGGCGCGCGAGCAGGGCTGGCTGCCCTACGCCGCCGGGCTGCTGCTGTTCAACGGCCTGGGCCTCGTCGCCGTCTATGCGCTGCAGCGGCTGCAGGCGGTGCTGCCGCTGAACCCGCAGGCCATGGCCGCGGTGGCGCCGGACTCGGCGTTCAACACCGCGGTCAGCTTCGTCACCAACACCAACTGGCAGGGCTACGGCGGCGAGTCGACGATGAGCCACCTGACGCAGATGCTGGCGCTCACGGTGCAGAACTTCCTCTCCGCGGCCACCGGCATCGCGGTGGCAGCCGCGCTGGTGCGCGGCTTCGCGCGCCATTCGGCGCAAGGCGTCGGCAACGTCTGGGCCGACCTGACGCGCAGCACGCTGTGGATCCTGCTGCCGCTGTCGCTGCTGCTGGCGCCGGCGCTGGCGGCGCTGGGCGTCGTGCAGACGCTGTCACCCGACCGGGCGGTGCAGACGCTGGAAGGCGCGCGGCAGACGATCGCGGTCGGGCCGGTGGCCTCGCAGCTCGCGATCAAGATGCTGGGCACCAACGGCGGCGGCTTCTTCAACGCCAACTCGGCGCACCCTTTCGAGAACCCGAGCGCGCTCAGCAACGCGCTGCAGATGCTGGCCATCTTCGTGATCCCGGCCGCGCTGTGCTTCGTGTTCGGGCGCATGGTGGGCGACCGGCGCCAGGGCTTCGCGCTGCTGGCCGCGATGACGCTGGTGTTCGTCGTCGCCGTCGTCGTCGCGACGGCGGCCGAGCAGCAGGGCAACCCGCTGCTCGCACCGCTGGGCGTGGATCAGCAGGCCAGCGCCGCGCAGCCCGGCGGCAACATGGAAGGCAAGGAAGCGCGCTTCGGCATCAACGCCTCGGCGCTGTTCGCCGCCATCACCACGGCCGCCAGCTGCGGCGCGGTCAACGCGATGCACGACAGCTTCACGCCGCTGGGCGGCGCGGTGCCGCTGGTGCTGATGCAGCTCGGCGAGGTGATCTTCGGCGGCGTGGGCGCGGGCCTGTACGGGATGCTGGTCTTCGCGATCATGGCCGTCTTCATCGCCGGGCTGATGATCGGCCGCACACCGGAGTACCTGGGCAAGAAGATCGAGGCGCACGAGATGAAGATGGTGGCCCTCGCGATCCTCGTCACGCCGCTGCTGGTGCTGCCGGGCACCGCGGTGGCGGTGCTGGCCGAGGCCGGCCGCGCCGGCATCGCCAACCCGGGGCCGCACGGCTTCTCGGAAGCGCTGTACGCGCTGAGCTCGGCGGCCAACAACAACGGCAGCGCCTTCGCGGGGCTGTCGGCCAACACGCCGTTCTACAACGTGCTGCTGGCGCTGGCGATGTGGTTCGGCCGCTTCGCGGTGATCGTGCCGGTGCTGGCCATCGCCGGCTCGCTGGCGGCCAAGAAGCGCATCGCGGCCACCGAGGGCACGCTGCCCACGCACGGGCCGCTGTTCGTCGTGCTGCTGATCGGCACCGTGCTGCTGGTGGGCCTGCTGAACTACGTGCCGGCGCTGGCGCTGGGCCCGGTGGTCGAGCACCTGATGCTGCATCCCCGTTGAGGAAACCGATGAGCCGACCCAAGCTGAAGCTGCTGGACCCGGCGCTGGTGGCGCCCGCCGCCGTGCACGCCCTGGCCAAGCTGGACCCGCGCGTGCAGTGGCGCAACCCGGTGATGTTCGTCGTCTACGTGGGCAGCGCGTTCACCACCGCGCTGGCCGCAGCGCAGCCCGGCGTCTTCACCATCGGCGTCGCGCTGTGGCTGTGGTTCACGGTGCTGTTCGCCAACTTCGCCGAGGCGCTGGCCGAAGGCCGCAGCAAGGCGCAGGCGGCGTCGCTGCGCGGCCTGAAGCACAAGACCTGGGCCAAGCGGCTGGAAGGCGACGCCGCTGCCGACGCCGCGCGCGGCGCGCTCAAATGGCATCCGCTGGAAGCCGACGGCCTGCGCAAGGGCGACCTCGTGCTGGCCGAGGCCGGCGACGTGATCCCGGCCGACGGCGAGGTGGTCGCCGGCGTGGCCTCGGTCGACGAGAGCGCGATCACCGGCGAATCGGCGCCGGTGATCCGCGAGTCGGGCGGCGACTTCTCGGCCGTGACCGGCGGCACGCGCGTGCTGTCGGACTGGATCGTCGCGCGCGTGACGGCCAACCCCGGCGAGACCTTCGTCGACCGCATGATCGCGATGGTCGAGAACGCCAAGCGCCAGAAGACGCCCAACGAGATCGCGCTGACCATCCTGCTGGTGGCGCTGACCATCGTGTTCCTGGGCGTGGTGGCCACGCTGCTGCCGTTCTCGGCGTTCGGCGTGCGCGCCGCGGGCGCGGGGCAGCCGGTGAGCCTGGTGATCCTGGTGGCGCTGCTGGTGTGCCTGATCCCGACCACCATCGCCGGGCTGCTGTCGGCCATCGGCGTGGCCGGCATGAGCCGCATGATGCAGGCCAACGTGATCGCCACCTCGGGCCGCGCGGTGGAGGCCGCCGGCGACGTCGACGTGCTGCTGCTGGACAAGACCGGCACCGTCACGCTGGGCAACCGCCAGGCCAGCGCCTTCATCGCCGCGGCCGGCGTCGCCGAGGCCGAGCTGGCCGACGCGGCGCAGCTCGCCTCGCTGGCCGACGAGACGCCCGAGGGCCGCAGCATCGTCGTGCTGGCCAAGCAGCGCTACCGGCTGCGCGAGCGCGACCTCGCGGCGCTGGGCGCGGCCTTCGTGCACTTCAGCGCGCAGACGCGCATGAGCGGCGCCGACCTGCCGGGCGCCAACGGCCGGCCGCGCCGGCTGCGCAAGGGCGCGGCCGACGCGATCCAGCGCCACGTCGAAGCCCTGGGCGGCCGCTTCCCGGCGGCGCTGCAGGCCGCGGTCGACGACGTGGCGCGGCGCGGCAGCACGCCGCTGGTGGTGGCGGACGACCTGCGCGTGCTGGGCATCGTCGAGCTGAAGGACGTCGTCAAGGGCGGCATCAAGGAGCGCTTCGCCGAGCTGCGCCGCATGGGCATCAAGACCGTGATGGTCACCGGCGACAACCGGCTGACGGCCGCGGCCATCGCCGCCGAGGCCGGCGTCGACGACTTCCTGGCCGAGGCGACGCCCGAGGCCAAGCTCAGGCTGATCCGCGAGCACCAGGCCGCCGGCCGGCTGGTCGCGATGACCGGCGACGGCACCAACGACGCGCCGGCGCTGGCGCAGGCCGACGTCGCGGTGGCGATGAACACCGGCACCCAGGCCGCCAAGGAGGCGGGCAACATGGTCGACCTGGACAGCAACCCGACCAAGCTGATCGAGATCGTCGAGACCGGCAAGCAGATGCTGATGACGCGCGGCTCGCTCACCACCTTCAGCATCGCCAACGACGTGGCGAAATACTTCGCGATCATCCCGGCGGCCTTCGTCGCCACCTACCCGCCGCTCGGCGCGCTCAACGTGATGCAGCTCGCCAGCCCGAGCTCGGCCATCCTGTCGGCGGTGATCTTCAACGCGCTGGTGATCGTCGCGCTGATCCCGCTGGCGCTGCGCGGCGTGGCCTACCGCGCGGTGGGCGCCGCGTCGCTGCTGCGGCGCAACCTGGCCGTCTACGGCCTGGGCGGCGTGGTCGTGCCCTTCATCGGCATCAAGCTGATCGACCTGGCGCTGGCGGCGCTGGGCCTGGCCTGAGGAGCATCATCATGAGCAGCCAACTGCGTCCCGCGATGGTCCTGTTTATCGTGTTATCCGCCATCACCGGTCTGGCCTATCCGCTGGCGGTGACCGGCGTCGCGCAGCTCGCCTTCCCCGCGGCAGCCAACGGCAGCCTGATCGTCCGCGACGGCCGGGCCGTCGGCTCCGAGCTGATCGGCCAGGCCTTCGCCGACCCGAAGCATTTCTGGAGCCGGCCCTCGGCCACGTCGCCCACGCCCTACCACGCGGCCAACTCGTCGGGCTCGAACCAGGGGCCGCTGAACCCGGCACTGGCTGAGGCGGTGAAGTCGCGCATCGCGGCGCTGCGCGCGGCCGACCCCGGCAACGCGGCACCGGTGCCGGTGGACCTGGTCACCGCGTCGGCCAGCGGGCTGGACCCGCACATCAGCCGCGCGGCGGCCGACTACCAGGCGGCCCGCGTGGCCCGTGTGCGCGGCCTGCCGGTCGAGCGCGTGCGCGCGCTGGTCGAGCAGCACACGCAAGCGCCGCTGCTGGGCTTCATCGGCGAGCCGCGCGTCAACGTGCTGCGCTTGAACCTGGGGCTCGAGTGACAGCCCCCGGCCGCCTGGCGGCCGCCCCCCGAGGGGGCACCGAACCGGACCGGCAAAGCCGGATCCGGTTCGGCCCGCTTCTCCGCGCCGCTCCCCCTGGTCGCCTGCGGCGACCTGTCCCCGGGGGGACCATGCGTCATGCGCCGCGGTCGGGCTCCTTCTCCCGCTTGCGGGAGAAGGATGGGATGAGGGTGGGCGCACGCCGTCGCCCTCACCCCAACCCTCTCCCACACGTGGGAGAGGGAGCCCACTTCCTGCATCGCACAAGGCCATGACGATGACGCCCGGCGAGCGCCCCGACCCCGACCGCCTGCTGCAGCAGGTGCAGCAGGACGAGGCGCGCGCGCGGCGCGGCAAGCTGCGCATCTTCTTCGGCGCCTCGGCCGGCGTCGGCAAGACGTACGCGATGCTGGCCGCCGCGCGCGCGGCGCAGGCGCAGGGCGCGGCGCTGATCGTCGGGCTGGTGGAGACGCACGGCCGCGCCGAGACCGAGGCGATGGCGCGCGGGCTGCCGCGGCTGCCGCTGAAGGCCGTGCCCTACCGCGGCCGCGTGCTCGGCGAGTTCGACCTCGACGCCGCGCTCGCCTGGGCCGCGCAGCAGGCCGAGCCGCTGCTGCTGCTGGACGAGCTGGCGCACAGCAACGCCCCCGGCGACCCCGGCCAGGGATGCCGCCACCCCAAGCGCTGGCAGGACGTGGAGGAGCTGCTGGCCGCCGGCGTCGACGTCTGGTCGACGATGAACGTGCAGCACCTGGAGAGCCTGAACGACGTGGTGAGCGGCATCACCGGCATCCGCGTCTGGGAGACCGTGCCCGACCGCCTGTTCGACGAGGCCGACGAGGTGGTGGTGGTCGACCTGCCGCCCGACGAGCTGCTGCAGCGGCTGCAGGCCGGCAAGGTCTACCTGCCGCCGCAGGCCGAGCGCGCCGCGGCCAGCTTCTTCCGCAAGGGCAACCTGCTGGCGCTGCGCGAGCTGGCGCTGCGCCGCACCGCCGACCGCGTGGACGGCGAGATGCAGGCCTACCGCCGCCGCCGCGCGGTGCGCCCCGTGTGGCCCAACCGCGAGGCGCTGCTGGCCTGCGTGGGCCCCGGCGACGGCGCCGAGAAGGTGGTGCGCGCCTGCGCGCGGCTGGCCGCGCAGCTGGAGCTGCCCTGGCACGCGGTGCACGTGGAGACGCCGGCGGCGCACCGGCGGCCGCCGGCGCGGCGCGAGCAGACGCTGCGCGTGCTCAAGCTCGCGCAGGAGCTGGGCGCCACCGTCGCGACGCCGGCCGCGCCCGAAATATCCGCCGCACTGGTGCGTTATGCGCGCGACCACAACCTGGCGCGGCTGGTGCTCGGCCGCGGCCGGCGCCGCTGGCGCTGGCAGCCGTCGGCGGCCGACCGCATCGCCGCGCAGGCCGACGAGCTGGACCTGATCCAGGTGGCGCTGCCGGCCGCGGCCATTCGCAACACCGGCAACGCCGGCACCGCCGGCGAACCCGCTGCCGCCGCCGCGGCCGCCGCAGCGCCCTGGCGCTGGCAAGGCTACGCCGCCGCGCTGGCCGCCTGCGCGCTGACGGCGCTGCTGGCCGCGCCGCTGCAGCAGGTGCTGGAGCTGACCAACATCGTGATGATCTTCCTGCTGGCGGTGGTCGCCGTCGGCTGGGTGTACGGCCGCGGGCCGGCGGTGCTGGCGGCCTTCCTGGGCGTGGCGCTGTTCGACCTGTTCTTCGTGCCGCCGCGCTACTCGTTCGCGGTCAGCGACGTGCAGTACCTGGTGACCTTCGGCGTGATGCTGGTGGTGGCGCTGGCGATCGGCCAGCTCACCGCCGGGCTCAAGGTGCAGGCCGAGGCCGCCACGCAGCGCGAGCACCGCATGCGCGGGCTCTACGAGATGTCGCGCGACCTCTCGGCGGCGCTGCTGCCCGAGCAGGTGGCCGAGATCGGCGCGCGGTTTCTGACCGCGGAGTTCAAAGCCTGCTCGACGCTGCTGGCCGCCGGCGACGACGACCGCCTGGCCGCGCTGCCCGGCGGCACCGCGGCGGTGGACAACGCGGTGGCGCAATGGGCCTTCGACCGCGGCCAGGCGGCCGGCTTCGGCACCGACACGCTGGCCGCCAGCGCCTGCCTGGTACTGCCGCTGAAGGCGCCGATGCGCCGGCGCGGCGTGCTGGCGGTGCAGCCGGCCGAGCGCCGCGCGCTGGGCCCGGACCAGCGGCGGCTGCTGGACACCTGCGCCTCGCTGCTGGCGATCTCGCTGGAACGCATCCACTACGTCGACGTGGCGCGGCGCAGCACGGTGCAGATCGAGTCGGAGCGCTTGCGCAACTCGCTGCTGTCGGCGATCTCGCACGACCTGCGCACGCCGCTGGCCGCGCTGGTGGGGCTGGCCGACGCGCTGCTGATGGCGCCGCCGCCGCTGGCGGCCACGCAGCAGGAGCTGGCCGGCTCGATCCGCGACTCGGCGCTGCGCATGAACGCGATGGTCGGCAACCTGCTGGACATGGCGCGGCTGGAGGCCGGCGCGGTGCCACTGCGGCCCGAATGGCAGCCGCTGGAAGAGGTGGTGGGCAGCGCGCTGGCGGCCTGCGCGCCGGCGCTGGCCGGGCGGCCGCTGCGCGTGAAGCTGGCCGACGGGCTGCCGCTGCTGCAGCTGGACGCCGTGCTGTTTGAGCGCGTGCTCGTCAACCTGCTGGAGAACGCCGCCAAGTACACGAGCGCCGGCAGCGCGATCGAGCTCTCGGCCGAGGCCTCGACGTCGACGGTGACGATCCGCGTCGACGACTTCGGGCCGGGCCTGCCCGCGGGCCGCGAGGCCGCGCTGTTCGACAAGTTCGAGCGCGGCAGCAAGGAGAGCGCGACGCCCGGCGTCGGCCTGGGGCTGGCGATCGCGCGCGCCATCGTGCTGGCGCACCAGGGCACGATCACGGCCGAGAACCGGCTCGGCGCCGACGGCGGCGTGGCCGGCGCGCGCTTCACGATCGCGCTGCCGCGCGGCGAGCCGCCGGCCGACGACGGCAGCGCCAGCGCCGAGGCCTAGGATCGCCGGCCATGGAACTGCGCGCCCGCATCCTGGTGGTCGAGGACGAGCCCGACATCCGCCGCTTCCTGCGGCTGACGCTGGCCTCCGAAGGGCACGAGGTCTTCGAGGCCGCGACGCTGCAGCGCGGCCTGATCGAAGCCGGCAGCCGGCGGCCGGAGCTGGCCATCGTCGACCTCGGGCTGCCCGACGGCGACGGCGTGGAGCTGATCCGCGAGCTGCGCACCTGGTCGGCGGCGCCGGTGATCGTGCTCTCGGCGCGCAGCGGCGAGGCCGACAAGATCGCCGCGCTGGACGCCGGCGCCGACGACTACCTCGTCAAGCCCTTCGGCGCCGGCGAGCTGCTGGCGCGCGTGCGCGCGCAGCTGCGGCGCCGCGCGCTGGCCTCGCCGTCGTCGGCCGAGCCGGTGCTGCGCTTCGGGCCGGTCAGCGTGGACCTGGCGCGGCGCGTCGTGCAGCGCGGCGGCGAGCCGCTGCACCTGACGCCGATCGAATACCGGCTGCTGACCCACCTGGCGGCGCAGCCCGACCGCGTGGTCACGCACCAGCAGCTGCTCAAGGCCGTCTGGGGGCCGGGCCACGCCCACGACACGCACTACGTGCGCGTGCACATGGCCAACCTGCGCAAGAAGGTCGAGGACGACCCCTCGCAGCCCCGGCACCTGCTGACCGAGGCCGGCATCGGCTACCGCTTCAGGCCTTGACCGCCGGGCCCGGGCGACAATGGCCGCGGTGCGGCTCAAGAACGGATCCCTGCTGTCGTCCCGGCCCGGCGTGGAGGGTGCCTGATGCGCGCTGCCGAACGCCGGCGGCTGACGCTGGCGCTGCTGCTGTCGCTGCTGGTGCACGCGCTGCTGCTGAGCCTGACCTTCGGCGGCGACGGGCTGGGTTTGCCCGGCCTGGACTTCCCCTGGCGCGAGCGCCGCGGCGAAGTGCCGGATCTGCGGATCGTGCTCGCGCCCTTGCCGCCAACGCCGGCCGCAGCACCGACGCCGCCCCCATCGCCGACGTCACCGCCGGCGCCGACGCCGGTGACGCCACCGCCCGCCGAGGCCGAAGCGCCGCCGCCCGGCGAAGCGGTGGCCGTGGTCGATGCAGAACCGGCGCCGGACCTGATCACCGTCGACCGGCCCGACGAGCCGGCGGTGCTGGCCGCCGCGGTGCCGGCCTCGGCGCCGCTGCCGGCCGTGGCGGCCGCGCCGGCCGCATCCAGCCCCGCCGTGGCGCCGCCGCCCGAGCCGGCGGCCAGCGACGCGGCGCTTGCGGCGCAACTGGCCGCGGAGGCCGAGGCCGAGCGATTGGAAGCCGAGCGCCTGGAAGCCCAGCGGCGCGAAGCCGAACGCTTGGCCGCCGAGCGCCGCGAAGCCGAACGCCTGGACGCCGAACGATTGGCCGCGGCGCGGCAGGAAGCCGAACGGCTGGAGGCCGAGCGGCAGGAAGCGGCGCGGCAGGAAGCCATCCGCCGGGCGGCCGAGCGCGCGCAGGCCGAGCGCGCCGAGGCCGGGCGCCTGGACGCCGAACGCAAGGAAACCGAGCGCCAGGAAGCCGCCAGGCTGGCAGCGGCCCGGCAGGCAGCCGAGCGGCAAGAGGCTGAGCGGCAAGAGGCCGAGCGTCAGGAAGCCGCACGCTTGGAAGCCATCCGTTCGGAAGCCGCGCGCCTGGAGGCTGCGCGCCTCGAAGCAGCGCGCCTGGAGGCTGCGCGCGCGCAAGCCGAACGCCGCGAAGCGGAGCGGCTTGCCGCCGCCCGCGAAGAGTCGGCGCGGCAGGAGGCGGCCCGGCAGGAGGCAGCGCGCCAGGAGGCCGCCCGTGCCCAAGCCGCCCAGCAGGACGCCGACACCACCCGCCGCGAGGCCCTCAAGCGCGCGATCGGCCGCCAGCTCGACGAAGAAGCCGCGCGCCGCGACGCCGCGGCGGCTGCGGCCGCCGCCGCCAACCCGCCCGGCAGCCAGCTGCCCTATTCATGGAGCAGCCCGCGGCGCGGCCGGCTGCTGGGCCGCAGCGACCCCAACGCCGAGCTGGTGCTGTACGCCGAGGCCTGGGCGCGCAAGATCCAGTTCAACACGGCGATCGAGCCGCTGCGCGAGGCCGCCCGGCAGATCCGCGTGAACCCGGTCGTCACCGTGGCCGTGCGGCACGACGGCTCGGTCGAGTCGGTCACCTTCGTCGTGCCCAGCGGCGTGGCCGAGATCGACGCCGCGATCCGGCAGATCGTGCAGGACCTGGCGCCCTTCCCGCCCTTCCCGCCGCCGCTGGCGCGCGATTTCGACGTTATCGAGATCCGCCGCACCTGGCAGTTCGACTCGGCCATCCGGCTTTACTAAGCCAAGCGCCTCCAGCGCCCATCAGGCCTCGATCAGGCCGTCGCCCCGGCAGTCGAGGTTCGGCAGCACGATGGACACGCGGGTGCCCTGCCCCGGCGCCGACTTCAGCAGCAGCCGCCCGCCGTGGCGGTGGGCGATGCGCTGGCAGGTCACGAGTCCCAGCCCCGTGCCCTGGAACTGCGCCTGCGAGTGGAAGCGCTGGAAGGGCCGCAGCAGTTCGCCCGCCGCGCTGGCGTCGAAGCCGGTGCCCCGGTCGCTGACGGTGAGCGTCGTCTCGCGCTCGCCGCGCTCGACCGTCAGCGCGATCTCGGTCTCGTCGCAGCGGGCCGAGAACTTCCAGGCGTTGGTGATCAGGTTCTGCAGCACCGAGCGCATCAGCCCTTCGTCGCAGCACAGCTCCAGCGGGTCAGGGATGCTCACGCGCGCGCGGCGCTGCGGCTCCAGCAGGCGCAGCTCGTCGACCAGGCCGCGGGCCAGCGGCGCCAGGTCCACCGGCTTGGGGTCCAGCGGCACGCTGCCGGCCCGCGACAGCGCGAGCAGGTCGCTGATCAGCCCGGCCATGTCGCGCGCCGAGCGCTCGATCAGGTCGAGGTAGCCGCGGCAGCTGCCGTCGAGCGTCGATGCCTTCATGCGCAGCAGCTGGCTCATGCCGACGATGCCGTTGAGCGGGCTGCGCAGGTCGTGCGCCGCGGTGCGCGAGAAGGCCTCCAGCTCGATGTTGGCCTGCTCCAGGTCGCGCGTGCGCTCGACCACCATCGCCTCGAGCTTGGAGTGCATCGCGTCGCGCGCCTCGTCGCGCTCCCGGCGCGCGGTCACGTCCTCGGCAATGCCGCCCATCATCGTCACCTGGCCGGTCTCGTCGCGGATCAGGCGGCGGCGGTCCTGGATCCAGCGCACGCTGCCGTCGGGCCTGACGATGCGGTACTCGCAGCCGGCCTGCTCCACGCCGGGCTCGCCGCCGGCCAGGTCGGGGACGCGGTCGCGGTCTTCGGGGTGTATGCACTCGCGCCACAGCAGCGGGTCGGCCAGCAGTTCGGCGGGCTTGCGGCCGTAGATCGTGGCGAAGGCCGGGCTCACGTAGAGCACCGAGGCGCCGTCGGGCGTGGCCATCCACAGCACCTCGCCCAGGCTCTGGTGCAACTGCTGGAACTGGCGCTGCTGGCGCTGCACGGCGTTCTGCAGCGCGACGTCGATGGTCACGTCCTCGGCCATCACCATCATCGCCGGGCGGCCGTGCAGCACCACGCGGTGCTCGCTGATGCGCGCCAGCAGCGTGCGGCCGCTGCGCGTGCGGTGGCGGAACACGCCGGGCGAGCCGGTGCCCACCGCGTGCAGGCGCGCCGCGGCCAGGAACGAGGGCACGTCTTCCGGCGGGCGGATGTCGCGCGCCGTCATCGCCAGGAACGCCTCGCGGCGGTAGCCGTAGGCGGCCACCGCGGCGTCGTTCACCAGCAGGAAGCGATAGCTGTCCATGTCGTACACCCACATCGGCTGCGGATGATTCATGAACAGGTCGTGCATCCGCAGGTCGCTGTCCTCCACGCGCTGCTGCATCGCCAGCAGCCGCAGGCAGCCCAGGTGCACCAGGTAGACGAGGGCGAGCGCCGTCACGGTCACGTAGACCAGGCCCTTGTTGCGCTGCGCCATCATCAGCCAGCCCACGTCGGACGAGACCGCTCTGACCAGCTCGTCAGAAAGCAGGATCCACAGCGCGCCGACGAAGAAATAGGCGGCGCCGATCAGCAATGCGGTGCGCAGCGCGGCCGCTTGCGCTTTCTCCGGGGGTGACTCCATTCGCATCCTCGTTCGACCGTCGCGGCGAACGGGCCGCATTGGAACGGCACGCCCCTTGATCGGTCTTGATGTCCGACAAGCGCGCTGCATACGTTCGCGGTCGAACGCCGGCGCCCCGCCGCGCTGCTACGCTTGCCGCCATGCGCGGCGCGATCGATTTCAGCTCCTGGCAAGGCCTGGTGTCCACCTTGCTGGGCCTGATCCTGGTGACGGTGGTGGCGGTGGGCATCCGGCTGCTGGTGATGCAGCGCATCCAGCAGCGGCGCGAGCGCCAGAACCGCCAGATCAACGAGCGGCTGAAGACGCTGATCGCGGCCTACAAGACGCTGGGCGGATCGTTCACTGGCGACCTGGCCGTGGACCCCAGCCACCGGCGCGACGGGCCCCAGGGCAGCGGCGACGGCGGCGATGCCGCGGCACCGCGGCCCGGCGCCGAGCGCCGCCGGCGCATCCGCGACGCGGTGGAGGCCGCGCTGTCCGACGTGCTGCTGCTGGGCACCGCCGAGCAGGTGCGGCTGGCCGCGCAGGCCGCCGCCGAGATGGCGGCCGGGCGCACGATCGAGACCGCGGCGCTGGTGCTGTCGCTGCGCGACTTCATCCGCGAGGTGCTGGACCTGGACCCGGTGCCGCCGGAGCTGGCGATCCCCAAGCAAGGCCCGCTGCGCAACCCGGCGGCCGGCGGCCGCGGCGGCAATGCCGGGGGCGGCGCGGGCGGTCGCGGCGGCGGTAGCGGCGGTGGTGGTGCCGGCCAAGGCGGCGCCGGCATCGCCGCCGGCGGCATGCTGGGCCTGGGTGCGGGCCACGGCCTGCACGGGACCGACACACCGCCGGCGCCGGATCCGCGCGAGCCCTGATCAGGCCGGCATCGCCGCCACGCTCCCCGCATGCAGCGTGCGCAGCGCCGCCGCGGCGATCGGCCCCGGCTGCGGCACTGCGGCCTGCTCCAGCACCCACGAGGCGGCGGCCGGCGCATCGGGGCCGGTGACGCGCTGCACCGGCGCGCGCAGCGCATCGAAGGCATGCTCGGCGGCGATGGCAGCCACCTCGGCGCCGACGCCGCACAAGGGCCCGGCTTCGTGCACCACGACCAGGCGGCCGGTCTTGCGCACCGAGGCCAGCACCGCCGCGTGGTCGATGGGCTTGAGCGTGCGCAGGTCCAGCACCTCCGCGTCGACGCCCTGCCCTTGCAGCGCCTCGGCCGCCTGCAGGCAGTGGCCCACGGTCTTGCCGTAGCTCACCAGCGTGACGTCGCGCCCGCCGCGCAGCACCGCGGCCCGGCCCAGCGGCACGACGACGTCGCCCGCCGGCACCGGCCCCGGCGCGTAGGCCAGCGCCAGGTCCATGAAGAACAGCACCGGGTTGTCGTCGCGGATCGCGGCCTTCATCAGGCCCTTGAAGTCGGCGGCGCCGGACGGCATCACCACCTTCAGCCCCGGCGCGTGCACGAACATCGCCTCCAGGTTGTGGTTGTGCTGCGCGCCCACGCCCCAGCCGGCGCCGGTCATCGTCAGCACCACCATCGGGAACGAGAACTGCCCGCCCGACAGGTAGCGCAGCTTGCCGGCGCTGTTGACGATGGCGTCCATCGCCAGCGTGAGGAAGGGCGCGAACAGCAGGTCGACCACCGGGCGCAGGCCCATCGCGGCGGCGCCGGCCGCGGTGCCGGCGATGATGCCTTCGGCCAGCGGCGTGTTGCGCACGCGCGCGGCGCCGAACTCCTGGCGCAGCGCTTGCCGCTTGGTGGCCACGCCTTCGCCGAACATCAGCACGCGCGGGTCGCGCCGCATCTCTTCGGCCAGGGCTTGTTCGAGGGCGTCGTGGACGGTCAGTGGTTGCATGGTGGACTCGCTTCAGGCATAGACATCGGTGGTGAGCTCGCGCGCGTCGGGCCACGGCGAGTGCTGGGCGAAGGCCAGCGCGGCGGCAATGGTGTCGTCGACGCGCTGGCGCAGGTGCTGCAGCTCGCCGCTGCCCAGCACGCCGTCGGCCAGCAGGCGCCGCGTGTACTGCTCGATCGGGTCGCGCTGCTTCCAGGCGGCCAGCTCGGCGCGGTCGACGTAGAACTGGTCGTCGGGCTCGAAGTGGCCGCGCTGGCGGTAGGTCGTCAGCTCCAGGAAGCAGGGCCGGCCGTTGGCGCGGATCGCGGCCACCGCGTCGCGCGCGGCGCGGTGCACGGCCTCGACGTCGTTGCCGTCCACCGTCTGCGCGGCGATGCCGTGGCCCTGCACCCATTGCGCCACGTGCTGCACCGGCATGGTCTCGTCGCGGCGCACGTAGGCCTGCCACTGGTTGTTCTCGCAGACGTAGAGCACCGGCAGCCGCCAGGTGACGGCGAGGTTCACCGACTCGTGGAAGATGCCTTCGCAGGCCGCGCCGTCGCCGAAGAACACCGCGGTGATGCCGCCGCTTCCTTCCTGGTCCATCTGCTGGCCCATCGCCTGCGCCAGCGCGACGCCGGGCGCCAGCGAGAGCTCGCCGCCGACGATGGTGGAGGTCAGCACCACGCCCAGCTCGCGCGCCGAGACGTGCAGCGTGCCGCTCTTGCCCTTGCAGTAGCCGTCGCTGCGGCCCATCACTTCGGCCATCAGCCGGCCGGGGTCGGCGCCGCGCGCCAGCAGGTGGCCGGCGCTGCGGTGGTTGGTGAGGATGCGGTCGCGCGATTGCAGCGCGCGCACCACGCCCACGGCGCAGGCCTCCTGGCCGACGGCCGTGCAACTGCCCGGCGACGTGGGGCTGGCCAGCGCGGCCAGGCGCTCTTCGTGGGCGCGGATCAGCAGCATGGTCTCGAGCAGCGAGAGGCGGAAGATGGGGTCGGCCGGCGGCGGCATGGGCGTCTTCTCCGAAAGGATGGGGTGCCGCCACTGTAGGAAGCGCCCGCGGCCGCGGCATCGCCCGAAGGAGCCACCGGCCGCGCCGCGGCGGGCCACGGGGCCGCGCCGGCCCGGCCGCCGCGCAGGGCATCATCGGGCCCATGCCTGCCGCCACCCTGGCCGCCGCCAACCGGCGCGGCATTGCCTGCATCTGTGCCGCGATGATCTGCCTGGTCGTCAACGACATGCTGATGAAGAAGCTGGGCGAAGCGCTGCCGCTGCCGCAACTGATCGTGATGCGCGGCAGCGTCGCGGCGCTGCTGATCCTGGCGCTGGCGCGCGCCACCGGCGCCACGCGCCGCTTCGCACAGGTGGCCGACCGCCGCGTGCTGCTGCGCGCGCTGATCGACACGGTCGGCACGCTGGTGTACCTGGCCTCGCTGATGCACCTGCCGCTGGCCAACGCGACGGCGATCAACCTCGCCTCGCCGCTGGTGATCGCGCTGATGGCCGTGCTGCTGCTGGGCGAGCGCCCCGGCGCCGCGCGCTGGCTGGCGATCGGCGGCGGCTTCGGCGGCGTGCTGCTGATCGTGCAGCCGGCGGCCGCGGGCTTCAGCGGCTGGTCCTGGGCCTGCCTGGCGGCAACCTTGTTCCAGGCCAGCCGCGACCTGCTGACGCGGCACATCAGCGCCACGGTGCCGGCGCTGCTGGTGACGCTGGCCAACGCGGTGTGCGTGACGCTGGCCGGCGCGCTGTGGATGGCGCTGACGGACTGGCAGCCGGTCGGTGCGCGGCAGGCGCTGCTGGTGGCCGCGGCCGCCACGCTGCTGTCGCTGGGATACTGGCTGATCGTGCTGGGCATGCGCCACGGCGAGATGTCGGTGGTCGCGCCGTTCCGCTACGTGGGGCTGCTGGCCGCGCTGGCCCTGGGCTGGCTGGTCTGGCGCGACGTGCCCAACGCGCTGGCCACCGCCGGCATCGCGCTGCTGCTGGGCACCGGCATCTACCTGCTGCATGAGCAGCGGGCGGCGGCGCGTTGAAAGGACCCGAAGGCCATGCTTGCGATCCCCGCTTCCTCCGGCTGGTTCTTCTGGGCCGCGCTGTCGGCGGTCTTCGCGGCGCTGACGGCGATCTTCGCGAAGATCGGCTTGCAGGGGATCGACTCCGACTTCGCGACGCTGCTGCGCACGGTGGTCATCGTCTTCGTGCTCGGCGCCTTCGTCTGGGCCGCCGGCAAGTGGAGCAGCCCGCTCGCGCTGCCGGCGCGCTCGCTGGCCTTCCTGGTGCTGTCGGCGCTGGCGACCGGCGCGTCCTGGGTCTGTTACTTCCGTGCGCTGCAGCTCGGCCAGGCCTCGCAGGTGGCGCCGGTCGACAAGTTCAGCCTGGTGCTGGTGGCGCTGCTGGCCTTCGTGTTCCTGGGCGAGCGGCCGTCGTCGCTGCAGTGGCTGGGCATCGCGCTGGTCGCCGGCGGCGTGCTGGTGCTGGCGGTCGCGCGCTAGCGCTGCACCGCGGCGCGGCTTAAGGCCGACTTAAGCGGCGGCGCCCATCATCGGCCGCATGCGGCTGCTGTTGATCGAAGACGATGCGATGGTCGGCAAGGCCTTGCAGCAGGGGCTGGCGCAGGCCGGCTTCAGCGTGGACTGGGCGCGCGACGGCCGCCAGGCCGAGCTGTCGCTGCTGACCGGCGCCTACGACGCGGCGGTGCTGGACCTGGGCCTGCCGCGGCTGGACGGCATGGCGCTGCTGAAGAAGCTGCGCGAGCGCGGCGACGCCACGCCGGTGCTGATCGCCTCGGCGCGCGACACGGTGCGCGACCGCATCGTCGGCCTCGACGCCGGCGCCGACGACTACGTGCTCAAGCCCTTCGACCTCGACGAGCTGATCGCCCGGCTGCGCGCGCTGCTGCGCCGCCACGCCGGCAGCGCGTCGCCGCTGCTGCGCTGCGGCACGCTGGTGCTGGACCCGGCGCGCCGCACGGTCGCGCTGGACGGCCGCGGCGTGGAGCTGTCGCCGCGCGAGTTCGGCGTGCTGGAGGCGCTGATGCAGCGGCCGGGCACCGTGCTGTCGCGCGAGAAGCTGGAGGAGTCGGTCTACGGCTGGGGCGAGGAAGTGGCCAGCAACGCGATCGAGGTGCACCTGCACCACCTGCGCCGCAAGCTCGGCGCCGCGCGCATCCGCAACGTGCGCGGCGTGGGCTACCGCATCGCCGAGTGATGCATTCGCTCGAACGCGCGCTGCTGCGCCGCATCGTCGGCACGCTGGCGGCGGGCGCGCTGCTGGTCACCGCGGTGGCGTACCGCGTCACGCTGGACGAGATGAACGAGGTGTTCGACGCCGAGCTGAAGACCATTGCCGAGGGCGTGGCCAGCGTCTACCCCGCAGGCCCCGGGCCGCACGCGGACGTGCGGCTGCCCGAGCGGCGCGACCGGCCCCAGGACGTGGAGATCGTCACGCTGATGTGGACGCCGGACGGCCGGCGCCTCTACAGCTCCGACCCGCGCGCGGCGCTGCCGTTCTCGGCCGCCGCGGGCCTGGCCAGCCCCGTGGTGACCGGCGAGCGCTGGATCGTCTACACCAACGTGCACGCCGCCGGCGTCGCGCAGGCGGCGCAGCGGCATTCGGCGCGCCAGGAGATGGCCGGCGAGTCGGCGGCCAAGATCTCGTCGCTGCTGGTCGGCCTGGTGGCCGGCGTCGGCGTGCTGCTGGTCTACAGCCTGCGGCGCGGGCTGGCGCCGCTGGACGCGGCCGCGCGCGACATCGCCGCGCGCAGCGCCGGCGCGCTGGAGCCGATCGGCGTCGGCGGCGTGCCGCGCGAGCTGCAGCCGGTGCTGGACTCGACCAACGCGCTGCTGCAGCGCCTGGCCGCCGCGTTCACGGCGCAGCGCCGCTTCCTGGCCGACGCGGCGCACGAGCTGCGCACGCCGATCACCGCGCTGCGCCTGCAGCTGCAGCTGCTGCAGCGCAGCCCCGACGCCGCCGCGCAGCGCGCGGCGCTGGCCGAGCTGCAGGCCGGCATCGACCGCTCGCAGCACCTGGTGGAGCAGCTGCTGCAGGTCGCGCGCAGCGGGCCCGACGGCGAGGCGACGCGCCGCGACCCGGTGGACCTGGGCGCGCTGGCGCGCAGCGTGGTGGGCCACTTCAGCATCAAGGCCGACGCGCGCGGCATCGACCTCGGCGCGCGCGCCGGCGGCGGCATCGTGGCACGCGGCGACGCGCAGCAGCTCACGGTGCTGCTGAACAACCTGGTGGACAACGCGCTGCGCTACACGCCGCCCGGCGGCACGGTCGACGTGGAGGCCGCGCTGGAGCAGGGGCAGCCGGTGCTGCGCGTGCTGGACGACGGCCCGGGCATCGACCCGGCCGAGCGCGGCCGCGTGTTCGACCGCTTCTACCGCGGCGCGGCCGGCAGCGGCACGGCGGCGGCCGCCGGCGGCAGCGGCCTGGGGCTGGCGATCGTGCGCGCGATCGCCGAGCGGCACGGTGCGCGGGTCGAACTCGCGGACGGCCCCACCGGCCGCGGGCTGGCGGTCAGCGTGCGCTTCGCGGCGGCCGGCGGCTCAGCACGGCCCGCCTGACGCGGCGGCGCGCGGCTCCACGCGCCACAGCCGCAGTTCGCCGTCCGCCGCGGCCACCGCCGCCTGCGCCAGCAGCGGCTGCGCCCGCGCCGCGCTCGCCGGGCCGACGACCCAGCTGCGCGGCGCCGCGCACAGCACGGCCGGCAAGGCCGCGGGCGCGATCAGCCGCGCCGCCGCGTCGCGCGGGCTGAAGCGCCCGGCCTCGGCCAGCTCGCGCCGCCAGTCGTCGCGGCGCGCGATCTCCGGGTTGCCCCAGTCGTCGACGACGCCGGCCGGCTGCTCCAGCCGCGCGTAGAACGGCAGGTCGAAGCGGTAGCCCTGCAGCATCAGCACCGGCTCGCCCGGCTGGCGCGCCGCGCCCAGCGCCAGGGCTAACGGTTTTGTTGAACGCACCGGATGGAGGCCCAGGCCAAGCACGATGCCGGCGCCGACCACCGCGCCCAGCGCGGCCGCCGCGATCCAGCCGCGCCGCCCGCCCACGGTGGCCGCGAAGCCGTGCGCCGCCAGCGCGGCCAGCGGCGGCACGGCCGGCAGCACGTAGCCGATCAGCTTGGAGCGCGGCAGCGAGAAGAAGGCGACGACGAGCGCGGCCCACACCAGCATCAGCAGCCGCAGCGAAGGCGCTTCGTGCCGCCCCGGTTCGTCGACGGCGCGCGCCGCGCGCCACAGCCACGGCAGCCAGGGCAGGAAGGCGGCCAGCAGCAGCAGCGGGTAGAACCACGGCGGCTGCACGTTGTTGAAGCCGCCGGCCGCGTAGCGCTGCAGATGCTGGACGACGAAGAACTCGTCCAGGAAGCCGGCATGGCGCTGCTGCATCGCCGCGAACCAGGGCAGCACGACGGCCGCGAACAGCAGCAGCCCGGGCAGCGGCAGCAAGCGCGGCAGCAGGCGCAGCCGGCGCGACAGCGCCAGCCACGCCATGATCACCAGCGCCGGCAGCACGGCGCCGATCAGGCCCTTGGCCAGCACGCCCAGCGCCGCTGCGAGCCAGGCGCCCAGCAGCGCCCACCGCGGCGGGAGGCCGGCTTCGAGACGCAGCACCGCATCGGCCAACAGGCAGACCGCCGCGGTGATGCAGCCGGCCACCAGCATGTCCATGTTGGCGAACTGCCCGCCCAGGTAGAACAGCGGCTGCGCCGCCAGCACCAGCAGCGCCTGCCGCGCCGGCCCGCGGCCGCACCAGCGCAGCAGCAGCCCGTACAGCGCCGCGGCGCCGACGCCCGCCCCCAGCAGCGGCGCCGCGCGCGCCGCCCATTCCACCGGCCCGGCCAGCCGCAGCGCGGCGGCGGTGATCCAGTAGAACAGCGGCGGCTTGTGGAAGAACGGCAGGCCGTCCAGCGTCGGCGTCAGCCAGTCGCCCCGCTGCAGCATCTCCCAGGCCACGCCGACGTAGCGGCCTTCGTCGGGCAGCATCAGCGGCCGCACGCCAATCGTCGCGGCCAGCCAGGCCAGCACGGCCAGCAGGGGCAGCGCGTCGCGGCGCGACGGCGCGCGCGGCGCCGTCATGGCAGCGGGGGCGGCGAAGGCGGCGGTGGCGGCGGATCGTCGAGTCCGCGGCCCCAGGCGCGCCGCACCACGTACAGCGGCCGCCCCTTCACTTCTTCGTAGACGCGCGCCACGTACTCGCCGACGATGCCCAGCGAGATCAGCTGGATGCCCGCGAACAGCATCAGGCTGACGACGATGGTGGTCCAGCCGCTCAGCTCGTGGCCGAACAGCAGGTAGCGCGCGGTGAGATAGGCGCCGTAGGCCAGCGACGGCACGGCCAGCAGGAAGCCGGCGACGCTCAAGGCGCGCAGGGGCCAGGTGGTGAACGCGGTCAGCCCGTCCAGCGACAGGCGCAGCAGCCGCAGCGCGCCGTAGTGGCTGGCGCCGCTGGCGCGCGGCGGCGGCCGGTAGGGCACGGCGCGGGCCTCGAAGCCGACCCAGGCGTAGAGCCCCTTCATGAAGCGGTTGCGCTCGGGCAGCGCCAGCAGCGCGTCGACGACGCGGCGGTCCAGCAGGCGGAAGTCGCCGGCGCCGGCCGGCACCTCGAAGCGCCGGCCCCGGCCCAAGCCGTTCAGCAGCTTGTAGAACGCCTGGCTGCCCAGGCGCTTCAGCGCCGGCTCGTCGCGCCGGTCCTCGCGCCGCGCGTAGACCACGTCGGCGCCGCGGCGCCAGTGCTCGACGAAGGTCTCGATCAGCGCCGGCGGGTGCTGCAGGTCGGCGTCCATCATCACGACGACGTCGCCGCGCGCCGCCTGCAGGCCGGCGGTCAGCGCGGCTTCCTTGCCGAAGTTGCGCGAGAGCTGCAGCGCGCGCACGCCGGGCAGGCGCGTCCACGCGGCCAGCAGCCGCGCGGTGTCGTCGGTGCTGCCGTCGTCGACGAGGATCAGCTCCCAGCCCGGCACCAGCCGCGGCAGCAGGTCCAGCAGCTGCGGCAGCAGTTGCGCGAGGTTGGCCGCCTCGTCGCGGCAGGGGATCACGCAGCTCAGCCGCGGCGGCGCGCGCCTGGCGGCGGGCGGCGGCGGAACGGTCGAATCGAGCTTGGCGCTGAGCGGTGGGCGCGCACCCATGGCGACACCGGGCCTCCGGTTAGGGACGGCCGGGATCGTGCGCGGCGGATCGTTAACGCAGGCTTAAGACCGTTGCACCGGCGCCCACGCGGCGCAGGCTTGCCATCGCCCGTGCCCTGCTTCGCCGCCCGATGGCCGGCGCGCCATCACATCCATGGGAGGCCCGGCAGGGATTGCGCATCTGCAAGGCGTCAGCGCGCGAGGCGCTGCATTGCAGTGAGGCTAGACGATGGCAACCTGCCGGTCGATCCACGTGCGCAGCACCTTGGCGCCCGAGGCCCGGGTGTGGTCGCGCGCGCGCGACCACTCGGCCGAGCGATAGGCCGTCATCGCGGCATCCCAGTCGTCGAACGTGAGCGTGTCGGTGCCGCAGATCTCGGGCTCCTCGCCGCCCTCGCCCTTGCCGGCGAGGTTGATGGTGTAGCCGCGCAGGCCGGGCATGTTGCGGGCGATGGGCGCGTGCTCGTCGAGCCACCAGCGGTGCTGCTGCTCGAGGGTCATGTGGTTGCGGAACAGGATGATTTCGATCTGGACCATGTCTCGTGTCTCCGGGCCGGGGTTCAACGGTGTCAGGCCTGCGCTGGCGCGGCAGGGGTGTCGTGGATGGAAAAGTAGAAGTCCTTCTTGCGGACTTCGCAGATCTCGAGGTTGCCGCGGCCGAGCAGTTCCCTGGCCAGCAGCGAGGCCGGGTTCGTCGCGTGCGTCCACCGGCGCACATTCATGCGCGCGATGCGGTTGTCCTCGACGGTCTTGGCGGAGTAGAAGATCTTCAGCGCCAGTTCCTCGTCGCTCGCATAGGGTTGCAGCTCGCGGCGGTAGCGCTCCATCATCGGCGGGATCGTCTCGCCGGGGCGCACGGTGATGCCTTCCTCGTCGCCGGCGATCAGCTCGCGCACCTTGGGGTCGACGGTGCCGGGCTTCGCGCCGTAGTAGCCCAGCACGTACTGCTTGATCTCCTGCGGAACGATCTGGTAGCGCTCGCCGCACAGCACGTTCAGCACGGCCTGCGTGCCCACGTACTGCGCCATCGGGCTGACGATGATCGGATAGCCGAGGTCCTCGCGCACGCGGCCGATTTCCGCCAGCACCTCCTGCAGCCGATGCTCCTGCCCCTGGTCCTTCAGCTGCTGGATCAGGTTGCTCAGCATGCCGCCGGGGGCCTGGTGCCCGAGGTCGCCCTCCTGCATCGGCTGGACCTCGCCGGGCGGGCGGCCGCTGCGCCGCGTGAGCATGGTGAAGTAGGCTTCCATCTCGTCGACCGCCGCGCGATCGATCGTGCTGCGGAAACCGTACTGCGGCAGCAGGTCCAGCACGTCGTGGTAGCTGGGCAGCGAGAAGCCGTAGGCCAGCGGCCGGCTCGCGCAGTGGAACAGGTCCACGCCGCGCTCCCCCATCTCCAGCGCCTTGCGGTAGACGTCGACGCCGTGCCCGGTGGTGCAGTGCGAGTGCAGCTGCACCTCCAGCCCCTGCGCGGCCTCGCGCACGGCGGGCAGCAGCGTTTCGCAGACGGCGGGCGTGAGGATGCCGCACGAGTCCTTGATCTCGATGGTGTCCACGCCCATCGCCACCAGCTCGCGCACCTTCTGCGCGAAGTTCTCGACGGTATGCACCGGACTCGACGCATAGACGACGGCGCCGATCACGTACAGGCCGAGCCGCCTGGCCACCGCCACCGTGTGCTCGATGTTGCGCAGGTCGTTCAGCGCGTCGAACGCCATGATCGAGCGGATGCCGTTGCGCTGCATCAGCGCGAGCGTGAACTCGATGACGTCGTCGCCGTACTGCATCCAGCGGAAGATGCTCTGGCCGCGCGTGTTGAAGTTCAGGCGCGAGTTGGGCATCAGCCCGGCCAGCGTGCGCACGCGCTCGAAAGGGTCCTCGGCGAGGAACATCATCGCCGTGTCCATCGCGGCGCCGCCGGTGAGATCGACCACGGAGAAGCCGGCCGCGTCGATGGTGCGCGCGATCGGCGTCATCTCCGACGTGCGCATGCGGGTCGCCCACAGGCACTGCTGCGCGTCGCGCAAGGTGATGTCCATGAACTTCATGGGCTTGAGCGGCTCTGTCATGGGGCCAGTTCTCCTTGGACGGCGGTTTCGACCCAGCGGGTGCTGTAGCTGGAGTCGATGAACGAACGGGATTGCAGAAGGCGGATGTGGAACGGGATCGTCGTCGCGACGCCCTCGATGTGGAATTCGCCCAGCGCGCGCAGCATGCGCAGCCGTGCGCGTTCGCGGTCGCGGTCCCACACGACGAGCTTGGCGATCATCGAGTCGTACCAGGGCGACACTTCGCTGCCCGTCTCGCAATGCGTCTCGACGCGCACGCCCGGCCCGCCCGGCGCGGCCAGGCGGGTGATCCGCCCTGGCGAGGGCATGAAGCCCTGCTCGGGATCTTCGGCGTTGATGCGGCATTCGATCGCCCAGCCCTGCGGCCTGGCCGCCATCACCTCGGGCGCGATGGCCTCGCCGGCGGCGATGCGCAGCTGCTCGCGCACGAGGTCGATGCGGTGCACTTCCTCGGTGACCGGGTGCTCCACCTGGATGCGCGTGTTCATCTCGATGAAGTGGAAGCTGCCGCGGTCGGCGTCGAACAGGAATTCGATGGTGCCCGCGCCGCAGTAGTCCAGCGCTTGCACGATGCGCACCGCGCAGTCGCAGATCTCCTGGCGCGAACCCTGCGTCAGCATGCGGCTCGGGCTTTCCTCCAGCAGCTTCTGGTGGCGCCGCTGCAGGCTGCAGTCGCGCTCGCCGAGGTGGATGTGGTGGCCATGCGAATCGCTGAGCACCTGCACCTCGATGTGCCGCGCATTGCCGATGTAGCTTTCCCAGTACACGGTGCCGTTGCCGAACGCTTCCAGCGCCTCGTTGCTCGCCTGCCGCACCGACGCGGCGAACGCCGACGCTTCGCGCACGATGCGCATGCCGCGGCCGCCGCCGCCGGCGGCCGCCTTCAGCAGCACGGGATACGGCAGGCCTTCGGCGGCCCGGTGCAGGTCCACGCCGGGGTCGAGCGTGCCGCCGGGGACCAGCGGCACGCCGATGGACGCGGCCAGCTGCTTGGCTGCGATCTTGTCGCCCATGCGGCGGATGGCATCGGCGCTCGGGCCGACGAACGTGAGCTTCGCTGCCGCGCAGCGCTCGGCGAAGTCCGGGTCCTCGGACAGGAAGCCGTAGCCGGGGTGGATGGCATCAGCGAGCGTCGCCTTCGCGGCCTGGATCACCCGTTCCTTGTCGAGGTAGCTCTGCTTGGCCGCGGCCGGGCCCAGCCGCAGATTCATCGTGGCCGCCTTGACGTGCAGGGAGTCCCGGTCGGCATCGGAATACACCGCGACCGATTCGATGCCGAGCTCGCGGCAGGCGCGCACGACGCGCAGCGCGATCTCGCCGCGGTTGGCGATCAGCACTCGCTTGATCAAGCGCCACCTCCCGCGATCCGGAACACCGGCAGCTGGAAGCCTTCGCGCAAGGGCCGGAACGCCAGTTGCACCGGCATGTCGCAGCGGATGTCCGCTGAGGGCGTGTCGACGATGTGCGTGAGCAGCGTCACGCCTTCGTCCAGGCGGACCAGCGCCACGACATAGGGCGCGGGCAGATCGTCGTAGGGGCTGCGATGCACCTCGGTGAACGACAGCACCGTGCCGCGCCCGCTGGCATCGACCCAGTCGGGCTGCCCGCCGCCGCAATGGGTGCAGAACGGGCGGCCGTAGTGCTGCGCCGCGCCGCAGGCCTTGCAGCGCTGGATGACGAGTCGGCCTTCCCCGGCAGCGCGCCAGTAGTCTGCGGCGCAGCCGTCGGTTTCGGGCAAAGGTCTTGCGAGTCCCATCAGCGTACTCCCAGGACGACGGTGGAATGGGCGCCGAAGATGCCGCCGGTGGCATGGCACATGGCGGTGCGCGCCTTGGCCACCTGCCGCGGCCCGCATTCGCCGCGCAGCTGGCGCACGGCTTCGATCAGCGGAAAGATGCCGAACATGCCGGGGTGGCAGTACGACAGGCCGCCGCCCTGCGTGTTCAGCGGCAGCCTGCCGCCGGGGGCCGTGTGGCCGCCGTTGACGAATGCAGGCGCTTCGCCCGGCTTGCAGAAGCCCAGGTTCTCCAGCCCCACCAGCACGTTGATCGTGAACGCGTCGTAGATCTGCAGCGTGTCGATCTCGGCGGTGTCGACGCCGGCCATGTCCAGCGCGCGCCGGCCGGTCTGCGCCGAGCCGTGCTGCAGCAGGTCCGGCGCCTGCGCCATGGCATCGTGCGTGCTCGTCTCGGCCTGGCCCAGCACGCGCACCGGCTGCTTCTTCAGCCGGCGCGCACGCTCCATCGAGGTCACGACGACGGCGCCGCCGCCGTCGGTGACGAGGCAGCAGTCCAGCACGTGCAGCGGCGAACTCACGACGGGCGAAGCCTTCACGTCCTCCAGCGTCAGCGGCTCGCGCTTGAACGCCGCGGGGTTGAGCATCGCCCACTGGCGCGCGACCACCGCGACCTGCGCGAGGTCGTCCGCCGTGGCGCCGTACTCGTGCATGTAGCGCTGCGCCACCATCGCGTAGAACGACAGCGGGTACAGCGGCGCGTACATGTGCTCGTATTGCGCGGCGGAGGTGCCCGATTCGCCGAAGCCTTCGAGCTTGCGCGCCTTCTTGGACCGCTGCACGCTGCCGTAGGCGATCAGCGCCACGTCGCAGCGGCCCGCCTCGATCAGCGCGCACGCGTGGCCCAGGTGCATCTCGAACGAGCAGCCGCCCACCATCGTGCCGTCGAGCACGCGCGGCCGGACGCCCAGGTGCTCGGCGAGCTGGATCGGCGAGAAGCGCGACAGGTTCGCGGTGAAGACGCCGTCCACGTCCTTCAGCGTCAGGCCGGCGTCGGCGAGCGCGCGGATCGACCCCTGTACGGCCAGGTCGACGGCGGTGCGGTCCGGCACCACGCCGAGGTCCGATTCCGCCACGCCGACGATGGCGCAGTCCGACATCGTCATTGCTTGGCCCCTTCCGGACGGATCCACATCAGCGCCGAGCCCTTGCCGACGGACTGCGCGTTCTCGACTTCGATCGCGGCCACGACGCCGGCGCACGGCGCCTTGATCATGTTCATGATCTTCATCACTTCGATGATGCAGAGGTCGTCGCCCTTGGCGACCTTCTGGCCGGCCTTCACGAACGGTTCGGCGCCGGGCGAAGGCGAGGCATAGAAGACGCCCATCATCGGCGACGTGACGGCGACGAATCCTTCGCGCACGGCGGGCGCCGGCGCCGACGCCGGCGGCGGCGCGGCAGGGGCATGCGCGGCCTGCGCCGCGGGCGCTTGTGCAGGCTGGCCGGGCGCGTCCGCCGGCACGGTGGGCACCGGCGCCTGGACGCGCGGCGCCTCCGTGCCCGCGCGCCGCACGTGGATCTTGAGATCCCCGTACTCGAAGCGCACTTCGCTCGCGGGAAACTCCTCGATGATGCGCAGGATCTGGTCGACTTCCTTGAATGTCAGCGACACGGCGCGGCTCCTAGATGTAGACCTGCGGCCGGAAGCCGAACGCGAGGTAGCCGCCGTCGAGCGCCAGGCCGTGCCCGGTGACGAAGGACGCATCGTCCGAGGCGAGGTAGGCGGCGGCCGCGGCGATCTCCTGCGGCTTGCCGTAGCGGCCCATGGGGATGCGCTCCTCGCGCCGCGCGCGCTCGTCGCCGACCTGCTCGGCGGTCATCGGCGTTTCCACCTGCGCGGGCAAGATCGCGTTGACGCGGATGTTCTTCGAGGCAAGCTCGCAGGCGAGCGTCTGGGTCAGCGAAATGACCCCCGCCTTGGACGCGTTGTAGGCCGACATGCCCTCGGACGCACGCACGCCGTTGACGGAGGCGATGTTCACGATGGACCCGCCGCCCTGCACGAGCATCAGGCGCGCGGCCGCGCGGTTGCACAGGAACACGCCCGTCAGGTTGACGTCGATGCAGCGCTTCCACGCGGCGAGATCCTGCTCCGCCACCTGGCCCATCGCCTTGACGCCCGCGCCGCAGACGAGCACGTCGAGCCGGCCATGACGTTCGCGGATCTGCGCGAACGCGCTGTCGACGCTCGCCTCGTCCGCGACGTTGACGACGATGCCCGTGGCGCGGCCGCCCACGGCCTTCACGCCGGCGGCGACGGCCGGCTCGGTGGCGTCGAGCACGACGACCTGCGCGCCTTCGCTTGCGAAGCGCTGGGCGAATGCGACGCCGATGCCGCCCCCGCCGCCGGTGACGGCGACGACCTTGCTGTCGAATCTGGACACGGTGACTCCTTGGTGGTTCATTCGAGCGCGAAGCGCACCGGGCCGGCGACGGCCGCGCGCATGTCGGATGGCGTGATGTCGGGCGCGAGCTCGCGCACGACGAAGCCGTCGTCGCTGCAGTCGATCACGCCCAGGTCGGTGAAGACCTTGTCGACGCAGCGCACGCCGGTCAGCGGGAAGCTGCAATCGGCCATGAGCTTCGAGCGCCCTTCCTTGTCGGTCTGCCGCATCATCACGAACACCTTGCGCGCGCCGACGGCGAGGTCCATCGCGCCGCCCACGCCGCCCACGCCCTTGGCGCCGGGCACCCGCCAGTTGGCGATGTCGCCGCGTGCCGACACCTGCAGCGCGCCCAGGACCGAGTAGCCGAGCCGGCCGCCGCGGATCAGCGAGAACGAATCCGCCTGGTGCACGATGGCCGCGCCCAGGATCAGCGTCACGGGTTTCTTGGAGGCGTTGACCACGTCGGGGTCGAACGTCGCCACGGTGGCATCCGGGCCCATGCCGATGATGCCGTTCTCGCTGTGCAGGAATACCGTGCGCTCCGCGGGAATGAAGCCGCCGACCAGGATCGGCAGGCCGAAGCCGAGATTGACGCAGGCGCCGTCCTCGAACTCCAGCGCCACGCGGCGCGCCATGTCGGCTTCGCTCCAGCCGCCGCTCATTGCATCACCTCCACGACCTGGTTGACGAAGACGCCGGGCGTGTGCACGTCGTCGGGATCGATGGCGCCGAGGCCCACCCGCTCGCCCACCTGCGCGATGGTGTGCCGCGCCGCCATCGCCATCAGCGGATTGAAGTTGCGGCTGGCGAGGCGGTAGCGCAGGTTGCCGTAGGTGTCGGCACGGGCGGCCTTCACCAGCGCGAAGTCGGCCGTGAGCGCCTTCTCGTAGACGTAGCCGCGGCCGTCGATCTCGCGCGTTTCCTTGCCCTTGGTGAGCTCGGTGCCGTAGCCCGTGGGCGTGAAGAAGCCCGCGAGCCCGCCGCCGCCCGCGCGCAGCCGCTCGGCCAGCGTGCCCTGCGGGACGAGCTCGACGTCGAGCCCGCCTTCTTCGTAGGCCGAGAAGAAGTGGTCGGCGCCCGCCTGCGACGGAAACGATGCGATGACGCGGCTCACGCGCCGGTGCTTGAACAGCAGCGACAGGCCGCGCTCGCCGGTGCCGGCGTTGTTGGACACGATGGTGAGGTCCTTCACGTCGCGCTCGGCGAGCGCCGCCACGAGTTCGAGCGGCACGCCGATGTCGCCGAAGCCCCCGACGAGCACGGTCGCGCCGCTGGGGATGACGGCGACCGCCTCGGCGGCCGACCTCCGGAATTTGTCGATCAAGGCTTGAGTCTCCTGGTGGGGGAAGGTGTCAGCGGCCGCGCCAGTGCACGACGCGCGTCTCGATGAAGTTGAGGATGAGGTTCAGGCCGAGGCCGATCGCGCCGATCAGCGCGATGCCGATGAAGACGGTGGGGATGCGGAAGGTGAGCGCCGCGTCCGCGATCATGTAGCCGAGGCCAGACTGCGCGCCCGTCAGTTCCGCGGCGACCACGACCGCCCAGCTGAGCGCCAACGCCACCTTCAGGCCGGTGAAGATCTGCGGGATGGCCGCGGGAAACACCACGTTCGTGAACAGCTGCGTGCGCGACATGCCCAGCGACCGGGCGGCGCGGAGATACGCGATGGGCACGTTCGCGGCGCCGGCATGCGCGTTGACGTGCACGTAGTTGAACGAGGTCCAGAAGATGAGCACGACCTTGCCCACTTCGCCCAGGCCGAAGTACAGCACCACCATCGGGATGAAGGCGATCGGCGGGATCGGCCGGATGAACGCCATGATGGGCGACGCCAGCGCGCCGCCCACCCGGCTGTAGCCGGTCCACAGGCCCAGCGGCACGCCGAACAGGATGCCCAGGACGAAGCCGGCCAGCGTGCGGAACAGGCTGATCTTCACGTGCTCGTAGAGGCTCGCGTCCTTGTAGCCGTCCTTCACCAGGGTGGACGCCTCGCGGAAGAGCTCCAGCGGCGTCGGCAGGTAGCCGGCGGGGATCCAGCCCGAGGTGCTCACCGCCGTCCAGACGATGAACAGCGCCAGCAGCGACATCAGCGAGAGCGCGAGCGTCGGCAGCGGCGCCGCCGCGCGGGCCTTCTTGACGGATGGCGGTGGGCTCGTTTGCATGGAGGCGGCGGGGGTGATGGCAGTGGCGTCGTTCGAGGACGGGTTCACTTCGGCTGCTCCGCGAGCTTGTTGGCGGCCGCCTCGTCCGCGACTTGCGCGGCAGCGGCCTGGACGGCGTCGATCAGCCGCGCCTGCAGCGAGACGAACTCGGGCGAGCTGAGGAACGAATAGGGGCGCGGCTTGGGCTCGGTGACTTCCACCGTCATCTTCACCTTGCCGGGGCGGCCGGTCATCACGACCACGTGGTCCGAGATGTAGATGGCCTCGGCCACGTCGTGCGTGATGAAGAAGATCGTGGGCTTGAACTGCTGCCACAGCTCGAGCAGCAGCTTCTGCATCATCAGGCGCGTCTGGTAGTCGAGCGCGCCGAACGGCTCGTCCATCAGCAGCACGCGCGGCTCGGAGATGAGCGCGCGCGCGATCTGCACGCGCTGCTGCATGCCGCCGGAGAGCTGGTAGGGATAGTGATGCTCGAAGCCCGCGAGCCCGACCTTCTGCAGCAGGTGGCGGCCGCGGCGCTCGCGCTCGTCCCTGGACACGCCGCGGCACTTGAGGCCCGCCGTGACGTTGTTCATCACGTTCAGCCAGGGAAAGAGCGAGGGGTGCTGGAACACCACCGCGCGGTCCATGCCCGGCTCGCTCACGGCGTGCCCGCCGACGAGCACTTCGCCGCCACTGGCGTCCTCGAATCCGGCCACGATGTTGAGCGCGGTGGACTTGCCGCAGCCCGTGGGGCCTACGATGCAGAAGATTTCGGACCGGCTGATGTCCAGATCGAAATGATCCAGCGCGAGGGTGCCGCCGGCCGCGCCGCCCGCCCCCGCATAGCGCTTGGTGACGCCGCGGAAGGCGATGCTGGAGCCCGCCGCGCCTTGCGCCTGCGCGGAAGCCGTCGCTTCGATGGTCATGCCTGTCTCCTGGTGAATGGGTGCCGATGCCGCTTGCAGCGTTTTTATTTGTCTGCTATTGTCTGCACATGATATTCATCATTCATGGTCAATTACAAGCAATTTTTTGGGGGACCCGATGGCCGGCATGAATTCGCCGCTCGTTCGCGGCAGCGAGCGCGCGCTGTATGAGCAGATCACGGACATGCTGCGCCACCAGATGACGAGCGGGCTCGCCACGGGCGACCAGCTCCCCACCGAGGCCGAGCTGGTCGAGCAGTTCGCCACCAGCCGGGCCACGGTCCGCAAGGCCATGCAGCAACTGGTCGACGAAGGCGTGCTGACGCGGCGCCGCGGCAAGGGCACGTTCATCGCGCGCCCCATGCCGCGGGTCGTGCACCCGATCGACCGGGTGATGCCGTTCATGCAGACCTTCGAGCAGTCGGGCGAGGACGTGGTCACGCGCCTCATCCATTTCGGCTGGGAGCAGGACCAGGCGCTGCCCGATGCGCTGCGCGGCTGGGACCGCCCGGTGCTGACGTTCCAGCGGCTCTACGTGTCGCGCGGCGTGCCGCATGCCGTGACGAGCGTGATGGTCCCGCACCCCATCGGGCGCATGTTCAGCCACGCCGACGTGGAGAAGAACCCCATCTACCACCTGCTGCAGAAGAAGGCGAAGGTCGTCCCGGTGCGGGCCGAGTTCCTCGTGAGCTGCCGGCAGCCCACGCCCGCCCTGAGCGAGGTGCTGGAGATCTCGCGCAGCTTCCTGCTGCTCGTGCTGGAGCGCATCTCGCGCGATGCGCAGGGCAACCCGGTCGAGTACAGCACCCACTACCTGCGGCCCGACGTGTACCAGCTCAGCGTCGCCATCGACGACCTGCCGGCACGCAAGGCCTGAACCCCCACCCGCCACCCGCCACCCGCCAGACCCTGCACAGGAGACATGGACATGCCAAGCATCATCCGCCGGCTCGCCGCCGGCGCGGCCGTCACCGCGGCGGCCCTTCCCGGCGTCGCGCCCGCGCAGCCTGCCGCCGCGCCGATCCCCATCAACATCGGGTTGCCGATCTCGAACTACTGGCCCGCGTACATCGCGCGCGACCTGAAGCTGTTCGAGCAGGTCGGCCTGCAACCCAAGTTCGTCAGCTTCACCACCGGCTCGCCGCTGATCGCCGGCATGAAGAGCGGCAGCCTCGACGTGGCGTGGACCGGGCTCGCCACCCTGTTCATGCTGGGCCAGAACATCCCGCTGAAGTTCGTGCTGGTGCCGCTGGATTCGTCCAGCCAGATGGCGCTGGTCGTCAATCCGAACACGGGCATCTCGAGCTTCAAGGACATCGCGAAGGCGAAGAACATCGGCGCGCCCACGGCGACCTGCGCGGAGGTGTCGATGGTGATGGCGGCGCGCGCCGCGGGCACGCAGCGCTCGGCGCTGAAGGCCTCCAACCTCGCACCCAACCTGCTGCAGACGGGCCTGCAGAACGGCCAGATCGATTCGACCTTCATCTGGGGCCCCTGGAATCTCACGCTGCGCGACGCGGGCTACAAGATCGTGAGCTGGGATAAGGACTTCATGAAGGATGGGGGCGTCTGCGCGACCACGGTCGCCATCCGGCCGGAGTTCCTGAAGGAGCACCCGAGCGTCGGCTGCAAGCTCGTGAAGGTCCAGGCGCTCGCACTGGCCGCCGCGCGCAAGGACCCGGCGCACGCGATCCGCACGATGCAGGAGGCGTTCAACATCCCGCCCGCGATCGCCAAGGAGACCTACGACACGCTGCTGATCCCCTCGATCGAATCGCAGATCGAGCCCAACAGCCCATGGACGCTGTCGAACAAGAGCGCGGGGCTGACCGAGAAGCTGTTCGTCGCCGGCCAGGCCCTGCTGGAGGCCAAGGCGATCACCACGCCGATCCCGCGCGAGACGATCGCCGAGGCGGTCGACGATCGCTACATCCGGGAATTCCTGAAGACGGACTGCAAGTGAGCGACACCACACCCATCGATCCGCCGCGAGGCCCGGCCATCGCGACCCGGTCCGGCCCGCTGCAGGCGGGCACCATGACGCTGACGGAGGAAGAGGCGTCCATCCTCGACGGGGCGCGCGGCCCCGCGCCGAGGAAGGCGCTGCAGTTCCAGATCGAAGTGGGCAACTTCTTCGGCGCCAGACGCATGGTCCCGATCACCAACGCTCATGTGATGGGCGACATCGAGGTCATGGGCGACGGCGGGCTCGAGGTCATGCGCGCCCTGTCCGAGGACGATTCCGCCTGCGCGGTGCCGACCTCGCGCAACGCGACGTGCATGCACGGCGACGACCTCTCCTGCCTCCACCAGGACAGCGGCGAGATCGTCAAGGAGCAGGAGATCGTCGTGCACATGCGCAAGTCGCGCATCGCCACGACGGACACCTGCATCAACTACCAGACGGTCTACCAGCCCAAGCTCGGCGAGCACGTGGCCTGGGGCGACACCGGCACGGTGGCCTATGCCAACTCAGTGTTCGGCGCGCGCACCAACTACGAAGGCGGCTACTCGTCGTTCGCCGCGGCGCTCACGGGCCGCACGCCCGAATACGGCTTCCACCTGGACGAGGTCCGCAAGGGCAGCTTCCTTGTGAAGGTGGAGGCGAAGCTCGACGACATCGCCGACTGGGGCGCCCTCGGCAAGCTGGTGGGCCACCCGAACCAGGACTACTTTGCCGTCCCCGTCTTCGACTACGCGCGGGAGATGCCCGCGTCCGACGCGCTGAAGCACCTCGGCGCATCGCTGGCCAGCTACGGCTCGATGGCGATGTTCCACATGATCGGCGTCACGCCCGAGGCGCAGACGCAGGCCGTCGCATTCGGCGGCGGCAGACCGCAGTTCGAGCTCACCGTGACCGGCGCCGACCTGGACGCCGTCTACCGCGGCTATCGCTACATCGAGGGTCGGAAGAACCTGGTGGTGTTCTCCGCACCGCAGTTGTCGCTGTTCGAGATCAAGGTCCTCGCCGAACTCTTCGACGGCCGCCGCGTCGCGCCCGGCATGGAAGTGTTCATCACGACCTCGCACCCCAACTACGCGGAGGCCCAGCGGCTCGGATACGCGCAGGCGCTGGAGCGGTCGGGCGCGGTGTTCCTCAAGGGCGTGTGCTTCTACATCCTGCAGGGGCTGACGCGCATGCGGATGGAAAACGGCTGGGCCAACCTCGTGTCCAACTCGGGCAAGCTCGTCAACACGATCACGGCCCATCGTTTCAACACCGTGCTACGGCGCACGCCGGAGTGCGTCGAAATCGCCTGCACGGGAGTGCTGCGATGACGCCCGGCCAGTTTCCCGTTCGCCGGGCCTGGGGAGACAAGGTCTCGGGCGTGGCGCTCGTCATGCGCGAGGGCTTCAGTCCGCGCTACGACCTCGACCGCCTGACGGGCGTGATCTCGCGGGCGGGACACAGCGCCGAAGGAGAGTCGGTCGCAGGGCGCATCCTCGTGATTCCCACGGTCAAGGGCGGCGTCGCGGGCGGCTGGGCGTTCGCCGACCTGCTGCACAAGGGCATCGCGCCGCGCGCGCTGGTGTTCGGCCGGCTCAACCCCGTCATGGTGCAGGGCGCGGTGCTGGCGCGGCTGCCGATCATGGAGGGACTGCCGCAGGAAGCGCTGCGGCGGATCCGCACGGGCGACCTGATCGAAGTCGATCCCGCGGCGGGATGCGTGCGGGTCATTGCGCCGTCGGGCGATGCCGCCGGTGCGAAGCCCGCGGCGGCGGCCTGATCGCCGGAGCGTCTGAGCGCGCGTGGCTGCGCGGTGATCGAGCGGCCCCTTCGGGCGAGCCTGAGACACCCGGTGTCGCGGCACGGGCCTTGAAACCGATTGGCACAGCTTGCCGCGCCCGGCCGCAGCGCAGGCTTACCATCGCCCATCCCCCGCTTCCCCGCCCGATGGCCGTTGCGCCATCACCACCCGCTGGAGGCTCGACATGGTCGGCAAGAACACGGTTTGTCTCTGGTACGACGGCGCCGCGCTGGAAGCCGCGCAGTTCTACGCCCGCACCTTCTCCGACAGCGCGGTGGGCGCCGTGCACCGCGCGCCGGGCGACTATCCCGACGGCAGGGAGGGCGACGTGCTGACGGTGGAGTTCACCGTGATGGGCATCCCCTGCCTGGGCCTGAACGGCGGGCCGACCTTCCGGCACAGCGAGGCCTTCTCGTTCCAGGTGGCCACCGACGACCAGGCCGAGACCGACCGCCTGTGGAACGCGATCGTCGGCAACGGCGGCCAGGAAAGCATGTGCGGCTGGTGCAAGGACAAGTGGGGCCTGTCGTGGCAGATCTCGCCGCGCGTGCTGGTCGACGCCGTCACCAGCCCCGACCGCGCGGCGGCCAAGCGCGCCTTCGAGGCGATGATGCAGATGAAGAAGATCGACATCGCCGCGATCGAGGCGGCGGTCCGGGGCTGAGGCGGCAACCGGTGGCCGCGGCGCGCGAGCGGCCTTCAGTCCACTTTCGCCCCCGACGCCTTGATGATCTCCGGCCACTTGGCCAGGTCTTCCTTGATCAGCGCCGTGAACGCGGACGGCGGCTGGATCGGCACCAGCTCGAAGCCTTGCGCGGCGAGCTTTTCCTGCACCGGCGGCGACTGCACGATCTTCGCGATCTCGCCGTGCAGGCGGCCGATCACCGCGGCCGGCGTGCCGGCCGGCGCGACGAAGCCGAACCACGTGTTGACCTCGTAGCCCTTCACGCCGCTCTTGTCGAGCGTGGGCAGCTCCGGCAGCAGCGGCGATCGCTCCAGGCTCGTGACGCCCAGGGCCTTCAGCTTGTTCGCGCGGATCTGCGAAATCACCGTGGGCGTGTTGAAGAAGCCCATGTCCACCTCGCCGCTCATGACGGCGACGATGCCCTGGGGCGCGCCCTTGTAGGGCACGTGCGTGAGCTGCGTGCCGGTGAGCTGGCCGAAGAGCACGGCCGACAGGTGGTGCGAGGTGCCGCTGCCGCCCGACGAGAACAGCATGCCGGGCTTGGCTTTCGCCGCCGCGATGACGTCGGCCACCGTCTTGTAGGGGCTGTTCGGCGGCACGATCATCACGTTGGAGACGCCGCCCACGAGCAGGATCGGCGCGAAGTCCTTCAGCGAGTCGTAGCCCGGCTTCGAGTACAGCGCCTGGTTGAAGACCAGCGTGCCCTGCGAGGCAAACTCGATCGTGTAGCCGTCGGGGGCCGCGCGCGCCAGTTCCGCCATCGCGATCGTGCCGCCGGCGCCCGGCTTGTTCTCCACCACGACGGGCTGCCCGAGGCTCTTCTCCAGCTCCGCGCCGATCGTGCGCGAGAGGATGTCGGCCGTGCTGCCGGCCGCCAGCGGCACCAGCAGCCGGAGCGGCCGCGCGGGCCACGCCGTCTGGGCGCCGGCCGGCCCGGCGGCGGCGGCAGACAGGGCGATGACGGCGCCGAGCGCGCGGGCGAGCGAAACGAACTTCATGGCCAGGACCTTTCAGCGAAGGAGGTAGGTCGGGCTCGACCAGATGCGATGCCCGTCCTCGAGCGTGATGCAGACGTAGAGCGCGTCTTCGGCGCCCGTGCGCGCGATGCGGCGCGTGAAGCGGGCGTTGCACGCCTCGTTCTGCTCGGGCAGGCGGAACAGGCGCATGCGGCGCGCGATGCCGCCGCCCGAATCGAGCACGATGTCTTCGAGGCCGATGTCGGCGACGCGAAGCTGCGCCTTCACCAGGCCGGTGTCGATCGCGAGCGTCCCCGCATCCGCATCGGTCAGCATCGCGTCGGCGCCGCCGAAGCCGCCGGTGGTCAGCGCGGTCCACGCCAGCTTCTCCGCCGCGGGCTGCGTCACCTGCTTGTCCAGGTTCCACAGGTTGATCGGCGTGAAGCGCGTGAACGCGTTGCCCGCCAGCGTGGCCGTTCCGTCCCACACGCTTTGCCGGCCGCGGCCGCGGTATTCGGAGCCTTCCCAGATGATGCGGATGCGCCTGCCGAGCTCGGCCTTCGCATACGGCCGCCAGGTCTCCAGCACCTGCATGCGGTTGCGGATCTCGATGCGCTCGATCGGGGCCTGCGTGGCGACGTCGACCTCGAGCGTCACGCCGTCGTCGTCGCTGCGCAGGATGTCGCCCATGCGCGCCGCCGGCACGCGGCCACAGACCTTGCCGCCGAGCTGCGGGTCGTCGTCGAAGAGCTCGGCGCCATGGTCGAAGCGCACGCGCACGTCGACGTGGGCCCGGCAGCCCGTCGTCGCGTAGTGGTGGCGCCGGCGCAGCGCCTCGAACAGGCCGTCGCGCGTGAGCTCGCGCGCCAGCAGGCACGACAGCCCGCCGTACGCGCCGAACAGCGACGCGCCGGGGTGGCTGGCGCCGTGGCGTCCCTTGTGCCCGTCGGAGTTGGCGAGGATGCCCACGCGGTAGCCCTGGTCGAAGGCGTCTTCCAGCAGCCATTCGAAGGTGCCCCAGTCGGAGTGGATCTCGATCGAGCGCTCGATGCGCGCGTCGTGCGCCTGCCGGATGTCGGCATAGCGCCCGCCGATGTGGGCGAACACCACGCAGTTCTCGCGCTCCAGCGCGCGGAAGAGGTCGGCCGCGCTGTTGGCATCGGTCGCCACGTCGCTCAGGTCTTCCACCAGCGCGTGGTGCGAGCGGTGGATCTGCCGGCCTTCGTCGCGGAACATCACGTTGCGGTCGCCGCCCAGCCCGGTGTTGCCCGACCACTCGTAGCCGGGAAAGATCACGAAGCGGTCGTCCTCGTTGAACTCGGCGGTGAGGCGGTTGAGTTCCTCCCAGAACGGCGTGGTGATCTGGAAGTCGTTGCCCTGGTGGCTCATCGCGTCGAGGAAGGCGCGGTCGCGCGCGAACTCGATCAGCTCGCGCGCCGAGTTGGTGCCGATCGTCTCTTCCGACTGGCCGTGCAGGTCCGCCCAGAAGGGCAGCAGCTCGGCCTCGGCCACGATGCGCAGCGGGTTGCTGGCGCAGACGACCGCGCCGCGCGCGTCGCGCACGGTGATGCGCAGTTCACCGGGCTGTTGCACCGACAGGCCGTCGACGCGCGTGGCCAGCGACCCTTCGCGCACGTCGATGTGCGCAGGAAGCCCGCCGACCGGGAGCGTGGCCTCGAGCGCGAAGCGGCCGCTCACGCGATGGCTCGGGTTGCCCCAGCGGTCCTCGCCCTTGAAGCCGAGGCTGAAGGCATCGCCCACCCGCCTTTGCGTCGGCAGGATGGCCTTGAACAGCACCGGCGGGCCCGCTTCGACCGGCACCGTCGGCTGCACCAGCAGCTCGACGAAGTTGTAGGTCGCGAACGCATCCACCAGCACCTTGAACTCGAAGGTCGGCTCCGTGAACGTCTGCATGCGGATGCCGGGCGAGCCCCGGCGCGTGTCGCCGATGCGCACGGTGATGGTGTCGCCTTCGCGCAGGAAGCCGCGCTGCACGCGGATGGCGATGGTCTTGTCCCAGGGCCTGATGTTGCCCTTCTGGTCGTAGCGCAGCTCGAGCACCGCGCCGTTGCTGGCCTCGGCGCTGACGTAGTTCCAGCCCGCCGGGTTGTCGAACTGCGGCTTGCCCATGTCGCTGGCGAAGCGATGGACGATCTTCAACCCGCCGGTATCGTCGATGCCGAAATAGCCCGCGGTGTAGACCAGCGTGAAGGACGCGAACGAGCCGGCCTCGACCGGGTCGGTCGGCGTGATGGCGGCGTGGCCCACGCGGTCATCGAGGTAGGTGGAATGGAAGGCGTTGTTGCGCATCTGGGTGGCTTCCGTCAATGGGGCCGCGGGCCGGAAGGGTCCGTGCCCGGTGCTACGCCTGCGGCGGATTGAATTCCAGCTTCAGCGCGTACTTCGTCTGCGGCACGCTCATGACCTGGAACGTGATCGGCACGCGGCCGAACGTGAGGCCCGTGATGTGGACCTGCAGGCCGACGGCGCCCGGCCTGGCGCGCATGAGCCGCGCGTCATCGCCTTCGATGGCGCGCACGAAGGCAAGCCCGTCGGACTGCAGGGTGGGCGCCGAGAATTCCTGCGCCAGGACGGCCTTGAGGTTGGTGTCGGCCAGGCGCCTGGCGGCCATGCGGGCGATGCGGCCGAAGCGCGTGGCGGGCAGGTACAGGCGGCTGGCGCAGACGAACTCGCCGCCGACGTCCACCTGCCGGCGCAGCAGGACGTAGCCCTTTTCGTCGGGCCCGAGCGCCTCCGACCAGGGGCCGGTGCCGGTGACGAGCTCGCGCCCGACGACGTTGGAGAACACGGGCAGCTCGTCGCCGCCCTCGGGCGGGACGAAGCGGAAGTGCCAGGAGCCGGCGATGGCCTTGCGCGGGCCGCCGACGAAGGTGCCGTGCCCGTGCTTGCGGACCAGAAAGCCTTCGTCCATCAGGCGCCCCAGGGCCTTCTGGGTGGTGCCCAGGCTCAGGCCGAGCGCCTCGCTCAGCTCGCGCTCGCCGGTGACCTTGCTGCCGAACGGCAGCTCGCCCGCCTCGACAGCGCCCGCGATGGCGTCGCGCAGCCGCGCATGCTTGGGCAGCGCCGCCGGCAAGGCGGCGAAGCGCTGGACGATGGGCACATGGCTGAGCTCGGGCACGGGTCCCAGTCTATGGGTTTGCGGCGGCGGCCGCAATAGAGCTATATAGCTCTAAGCTGCTTAGCGGCATTTCAGTGCTGCGCAACGACGACGGGCGTTCCCCTCGTGATGATCATCGTGTGCTCGTACTGCGCCGACCGGTTGCCGCTGGCGCCGCCGATGCCGCCGATCGGCTGCCCTGCCCTGGCACCCTTCATCGCTCCGGCCAGCGCCGTTCGGCCCAGAATCGGCGGCATGGACCCGCTCAAGACCTTCGCGCTGTTCGTCCTGACCGCGGTGGCCGAGATCGTCGGCTGCTACCTGCCCTATCTGTGGCTGAAGCAAGGCAAGTCCGGCTGGCTGCTGGTGCCGGCGGCTGCCAGCCTGGCGCTGTTTGCCTGGCTGCTGACGCTGCACCCCACCGCCGCGGGGCGCGTCTATGCCGCTTACGGCGGCGTCTACGTCAGCGTGGCGATCGTCTGGCTGATGCTGGTCGACCAGGTGCGGCCGACGGCGACGGACTGGGTCGGCGTCGCCGTCAGCCTGGCGGGGATGGCCATCATCATGTTCGGGCCGCGGGCGGATTGAGCGGGCGCGACAAAGACCAGCGGCGCCCCGGTCGACCGGGCGCTCGTCGCCCGCTTCGAGAGTGGACAACCTGCTGGTGACCGGCCGCTGCGTGGCCGGCGACATGATGCCGCACGCCGCGATGCGCAACATGATGGCCTGCACCGTCACCGGCCAAGGCGCCGGCGTGGCCGCCGCGGTGTCGCTGAAGCACGGCGTCAGCACCGCCGCCGTGGGCATGAACCTGGTCCAGGCGGAGCTGGAGCGGCAAGGGGTGCGGCTGCACTGATCGAGTCGCCGGCCGGGCGCCTGCTCGCAAGGCGCGCTTGAGCCGGAGCGCCGCCGGCCCCCGCTGACAAGAGACGGCGGCCCCATCTCAGCCCGTCGAACGAGCCGATGCGCACGCAGGCGCAGGGCCGCTCCTGGTCGAAGCAGAACTCACCTCGCCCGCCGCCTGCTCTTGACGGGGCCGTGGTGTGCCGTTCATAATTCAATTATCGGCACATCGTACCTATTATAGGAACATATGTCAACCAACCAGTCGCTCTCCAGAGGCTTGGCCCTGCTCGATGCCGTCAACGACAGCGCGCAGCCGCTGGGCGTTCGCGAGGTGGCCCGGCTGCTGCAGATCAGCCCCTCGATCGCGCAGCGGCTCGCCAACACGCTGATGGAGGCCGGGTATCTGCAGCAGGTGCCGGAGACCCGGAAGTACCGTCTCGGCTACCGCGCGCTGGCGCTCGGCTCGTCGATGGTCCGCAGCGACGCGCTCTACGCCAGCGCCGCCCAGGAGCTGGGATTCCTGGCCGAGCATCATCAGCTAAACGGTTACCTGGGAGTCGTCCAGCAGGACGCCGTCGTGTACCTGCACACCGTGCAGAGCCACGGGGCGATCGCGATCCGGGCCGAGGCCGGCCAGCGCCTTTCGCCGCACGCCACCGCGCTGGGCAAGGCGCTGCTGGCCGAGCTGCCTTCGGACCGCGCGGCGGCCGTCCTCGGGCCGGCGCCCTACGCCGCACGGACCCGGCAGACCATCACCAGCGCGCGCGCCTTCCAGCGCGAGCTGGAAGAGACGCGCCAGCGCGGCTATTCCATCGCCGACGAGGAGAACGACGTGGGCGTCGTGTCCATCGGCACCTGCATCCGCAACAAGGACGGCATCGTCGTCGCCGCCATCAGCGTGGCCTTCCTGAAGGCGCAGCGCGGGCCCAAGGAATGGCCCGCCATTGCCGGCATGGTCGTCGCGGCGGGAAGGCGATGCTCCGGCGCCCTCGGCCATGCGAGCGAGCCGCAAGGCCTCGGCCCCCTTCAAGACGCGAACGCCGGCGCGCCCGTCAAACCCCGAACGCACTGAGGCTCCATGCAAAGCCTTCTGAACAAGCCCCGCCTCGTCGAGATGGCCAGGCGCCACGGCATCGACGCCTGCGTCGCCACGTCGCCCGAGAACGTCACCTACGCCAGCGGCTACTGGGCGCTGTCGCAGTGGATCCGGCGGGGCCCGCAGGTCCACGTGCTGCTGCCGGTGGCCGAGCTCGAAGCCTCGCGGATCATCGCGCCGACCTCGCTGCTCGACCAGCTCGTCGACCAGGAGGACGTCTGGGTGCGGAACGTGTCGCGCTTCGGGTTCTTCCACGTCGATCGCAGCGACGGGCCGCTGAGCGCGGCGGATGCCAGGCTGCTGGACCTCTTCGGCCAGCCCGACGAGAAGGATGCCATCGGCGCACTGGTGAAGGCGCTGCGCGTGGCCGGCCTGGCCGGCGCGACCGTGGCCGTCGACGAGCTCGGGCTGATGCCGGGCCACTGGGAACGGCTGCAACGCGAGTTGCCGGACGCCAAGCTGGTGCCGGCGATGAAGCTCTTTCGCGAAGTCCGCGCCGTCAAGACGGCGCCGGAAGTCGACCGGCTGCGCCGGATCGCCACGATCACCGAGGCATCGGTCGACGCCGCCTTGACGCTGGCGCAAGCCGGCGTCACCGAACTGGAGATGGCGCGCGCCTTCCACGCGACGACCGTCGAGAGCGACGCGACGCCCGTGCTGGGCTGCCTCGGCTTCGGCGCCCGCTCGGCGATGCCCAACGTCCACCCGTCGAACGCCAGGCTGCAGCGCGGCGACGTCATTCGCTTCGACGCCGGCGGGCGGTACCGCAACTACCGCGCCGACCTGGCGCGCATCGCGGTCCTCGGCGAACCCGGCAAGAAGCTGCAGGCCTATCACAAGGCCTTGCACAACGGCGTGATCGCGGCGTTCGAAGCCATTCGCCCCGGCATTCGTGCGTCGGACATCTACGAAGTCGCGATGGACGCGACGCGCAGATCGGGCATTGCACATTATTCGAGAAGCCACGTCGGCCACGGCATCGGCCTGGACGGCTACGACCTGCCCGACCTGGTGCCGGCGAGCGACCAGGTCATCGAAGAAGGCATGGTCATGTGCGTGGAGACGCCGTACTACGAATTCGGCTGGTGCGGGCTGCAGGTCGAGAACACCGTCGTCGTACGCCAGCATGGCGTCGAACTGCTGCACCGCGAAGACGGTGCGCTCAAGGTGTTGGCGTGAGCGCGCATGGCCGCCCCAAAGCGCTCACACCGAAGCGCGTCAGCGCGGAGGTTGCCTGATGAGCGGCCGCCTGTCGCTGCGCTGCCTTCGCTGCGGCATGGTCTACGCACTGGACCGCCCCGCGCCTGGGTGCGGGCAATGCCGCGGGGCTTTGGCGAGCAATCTCCGGGTGCAATACGACGCGGCCGACCGGGAACGCTGGACCTTCGAACAGGCCTTCGCGTCGCGGCGGCGGGGCATGGTGCGGTTCAGCGCCATGCTGCCGGTGGCCGCGGATCGATGGGTCACGCTTGGCGAGGGCGGCACGCCGCTCCTCGGCGCCGACAGGCTGGGCGCCTGCCTCGGGCTGGATCGTCTCTACGTCAAGGACGAGTCGCGGAATCCCACCCACTCGTACAAAGACCGCTTGAGCGCGGTCGCGGTCTCGCATGCCAAGGCGTTGGGAGCGCCGGCCGTCGCCACGGCTTCGTCCGGCAACGCGGGCGCGTCGCTGGCGGCTTACGCGGCCAGGGCCGGCCTGCCGTGCGTGGTGGCTTCGATGAAAGGCGCCTCGGGCCCGATGGTGGCGCAGATCCGAAAGCTCGGCGCGCAGTTGCTGCTGCTGGAGGACAAGGCGCAGCGCTGGCCCCTGCTGGCCCAGGCGGCTGAAGAACAAGGATGGTTCGTCACGTCGCCGCACTCGTCACCGGTCGTGGGCAGCACGCCGATCGGCATCGAGGGGTACAAGACCATCGCCTACGAGATCTTCGAAGATCTCGGCCGCGTGCCGGACTGGCTGGCGCTGCCGGTCTGCTACGGCGATGCGCTGGCCGGCATCCACCAAGGCTTTCTGGATCTGCGCGCGGCCGGCCTTGCCGATCGCATCCCTCGCTTCGTCGCGGCCGAAGCGCACGGATCGCTGGCCCGCGCGATGGCGGCGGCCGCGGACCGGGTCGACGCGGCGCCCGTCGAATACGAGGCGCTCGCTACGTCCGTGGGCGCGCCGCAGAGCGCTTACCAGGCGCTGTGGGCGCTCCGGGAATCTGCAGGCGTCGCAGTGCGAATCGGCAACGACGGGCTGGTCGAATTGCAGGAACGGATCGGGTCGCTGGAAGGGCTTTGCTTCGAGCTGTCCAGCGTGATGCCGTTCGCGGCCGTCCGCAAGCTGCGCCGCGAAGGAACGCTGAAGCGCAGCGACCTCGTCGTCTGCCTGGCCACCGCGTCGGGCCTGAAAGACCTCGACAAATCGACGCGGGATGGCGATGACATCCCAGTCGTCGGCGCCGCCCTGTCATCCCAACGGTCTCAACTCATCTCTGGAGCCCTGCCATGAAACGCCGCGACCTCATCAACGCCGCCTGGCTTGCATCCGCAACGCTGCTGCCTGCCGCCGTCAACGCGCAGGACGCGTTCCCGTCGAAGCCGATCCGCATCATCGTGCCGTTCGGACCCGGAGGTGCGCCCGACCTCTTCGCGCGGGTCGTCGCCGACAAGCTGGCGTCCATCGTGGGCAAGGCGCTGGTGGTGGAGAACAAGACCGGCGCCAGCGGCATCATCGGCACCGAGTTCGTCGCCCATTCGCCGGCCGACGGCTACACGCTGCTGGTCGCCACGCCGTCGACCACGATCCTCGCGGCCTCGAATCGGAAACTGACCTTCAGCCCCGTCAAAGACCTGCAGCCCGTGTCCATGGGCGTCTACATGACGCCGATGCTGGTGACGAGCGCCAGCTCGCCGCTGAAGGACGTCAAGTCCGTGGTCGCCGCGGCGAAGGCCCGGCCTGGCAAGCTGGTCATCGCGTCCAGCGGCGTCGGAAACTCGCAGCACCTGGCCGCCGAGATGTTCAAGCAGATGGCGGGCATCGACATGCTGCACGTGCCGTACCAGAGCACGCCGGCGATCATGCCGGCCCTCATCAGCGGCGAGGTCGATCTGACTTTCGCCGACGCCAGCTCGCTGCCGCTGATCAAGGCCGGCAAGATCCACGCGATCGCGGTGGGCTCGCCCACCCGCAGCAGGGCCATGCCGGACGTTCCCACCGTGGCGGAAGCGAGCCTGCCCGGATTCAACTACCAGAGCTGGTACGGGCTCGTGGCCCCCGCGGGGACGCCGGCGCCCGTCGTCGCGTATCTGAACCGCGCGGTCAATCAAGCGCTGAACGACCCCGAGGTTCAAGCCAGGCTGTCGACGGCCGGCCTGGAAGCCGCGCCTGGCACGCCGGAAGCCATGGGCGCGTTCATGGCCGAAGACACCAGGCGCTGGTCCAAGGTGATCCAGACCGCCAACATCAAGTTCGACTGAGGCCGATGGCCGCACCCGCTGCAGGAGGCGCCGACATCGGCATGAAGCGCGCCGAGCTCGAGCAGGCCACCGGCGCCGAGGTCCGCGCGGCCGTGCGCGCCAAGCGCTGGAACCGCGCGACCCATGGGTTGGCACGCGGCTTCGTGCAGGCGAATCTCGCGATCCTTCCCGAACGCCATGCCTTCGACTTTCTTCGCTTCGCCCAGCGCAACCCGAAGCCGTGCCCGATCATCGAGGCGCTCGATCCTGGCAACCCGGTGCCGGTGATGTCTGCGCCCGGCGCCGACATCAGGACCGACCTGCCCGGCTACCGCGTCTATCGGGACGGCCGCTTCGCCGAAGAGCGCCGCTCGATTGAAGCCCTCTGGCGAAAGGACCATGTCGCGTTTCTCATCGGCTGCAGCAATTCGATGGACGAGCTGATGCTGCAAGCCGGCATCCCGCTGCGGCACCTGGAGACCGAGGACGGACGCCTCTCGGTCTACACCTCGACGATCCCGTGCCGACCCGCCGGCATCTTCCACGGCCCGGTCGTCGTCAGCATGCGGCCGATCCCGGCGTCGCAAGTGGCAAAGGCGGTGGAGATCACGGCACGGTTTCCGCTGGCGCATGGCGGGCCGGTCCACGTCGGCTGCCCGGAGGCGATCGGCATCACCGACCTGTCGCGCGTGGAGTGGGGCAAGTACAACCTGCCGAGCCCCGGCGAGGTCCCCGTCTTCTGGGCCTGCGGCGTCACGCCTCAGGCGATTGCGATGGCCTGCGGGATCCCGGAGATGATCACCCACGCCGCGGGCCACATGTTCGTCACGGACCTCAGGTTGTCGGCATTGGCGGGGTGAGCCTTTCCTGGCGGGTGCGGCACCAACGCTCAGCTCGTGCGCGGCGCAATGCTGTCCCACAGTGCCCGCACGATGGGGGTCTTGAGCAGCTTCTTGTGGGTGCACGTGCCCACCTTGATCTGCGGCAGCCCGGGCTCCAGCTCCAGCACCGTGAAGGACGAGGCCAACGCGCTGTGCTCGGCCACCAGCCGCGGCACCACGCCGACGCCGCAGCCCAGGCTGACCAGCGACAGGATGGCCTCGTTGCCCGACACCTCGCCGTAGACATGCGGGGTGATGCGCCGGCGGGCGAACCAGGCATCCGCCGCCTGTCGCGTGATGCCGGCGGCGGGCAGCACCATCGGCAGCTTGGGCCATGGAATGGGCTCGCGCCGGCACAGTTCCCGCACCACGCAGGGCTCGGCGGGTGCCACGAAGACCAGCGGCATGCGCACCGCGATCCGGGCGGTCAGGGTGGCGGGCAGTTCGTCCGGCAGCGCGGCCACCGCCACGTCGACGGCACCCTCGGTCAGCCGCTTCAGCGCCGCGATGGCGTCGCCCGTTTCCAGGTCGATGCGGACGTCGGGGTGGGCGCGGCGGAACTCCGACAGCAGCGGCGGCAGGAAGCTCTGGCAGGCCGTCACGGTGGCGAAGATCGACACGTGGCCCGTCAGCCGCTGCTGGCTGCGGGCCAGCCGGGCGTTCAGCGCGTCCAGCCCCTCCAGCGTCTGGACGGCGAACTGCAGCGCCGTCCGGCCCTCGTCGGTGAGCACCACGCGGCGGCGGTCGCGGGCGAAGAGGGTGACGCCCAGCTCGTCTTCCAGCCGCTGGATGCTCCGCGACAGCGCCGACGCGCTGAGGTGGCCTTCCATCGCGGTGCGCCCGAAGTGCAGGCCGCGGGCCAGGCGAACGAAGTGGCGCAGCTGCGTCAAGTCCATCGGAATCGGCTGCCGTTTCTGTTGCGTGGTACGCAATGGATTGTGCCGAACATCGCGGTGCACGCAATGGATGCCGCCGTTATGGTCGGCTCGTCTTCGGCATCCACAGGAACGGAATGCAAGCCTCCCTCGATTTCGAATCCAGCGTCTTCCAGGTCGACCGGCTCGACCTCGGCGGCGGCGGCAGCGAGCCCATCGTGAAAGGCGGGCGGCATCTGCTGCCGCTGCTGCCCCAGGCCTTTGCGAGCGTGCGGCAGATCGGCGTCATCGGCTGGGGCCCGCAGGGCTCGGCGCAGGCGCAGAACCTGCGCGACTCGCTGGCCGGCACCGGCGTGCGCGTGAAGGTCGGCCTGCGCAGCGGGTCAGGCTCGTTCGCCGAGGCGCGCCAGGCCGGCTTCAGCGAGCAGCAGGGCACGCTGGGCGAGATGTTCGCGACGATCCGCGAGTCGGACCTGGTGCTGCTGCTCATCGCCGACGCCGCGCAGGCGGAGCGGTTCGGCGCCGTGTTCCAGGCCCTGCGGCCGGGCGCGACGCTGGGCCTTTCGCACGGCTACCTGCTGGGCCACCTGCAGCAGGTCGGCGCTGCCTTCCCCGCGGGCATCAACGTCATCGCCGTCTGCCCCAAGGGCATGGGCGCGTCGGTGCGGCGGCTGTACCTGCAGGGCCAGCAGGTCAACGGCGCCGGCATCAACGCCAGCTTTGCGGTGCAGCAGGATGTCGACGGCCGCGCCACCGACCTGGCGCTGGGCTGGTCGGTCGCGCTGGGCTCGCCCTGCACTTTTCGCACGACGCTCGAATCCGAATACAAGTCCGACCTCTTCGGCGAGCGCGGCATCCTGCTCGGCGCGGCATGGGGCATCGTCGAGAGCCTGTACCGCCGCTTCGTCGCCGGCGGCATGAGCCCCGAAGAAGCCTTCATCCAGTCGACCGAGTCGGTGACCGGGCCCATTTCCAGGTGCATCTCCAAGCAGGGGCTGCTGCCGCTGTACGAAGGGCTGGACGCGGCCGCGAAGGCGAGTTTCGAGACGGCGTACTCGGCCGCCTACCCGGCCTGCCGCGACGTGCTGGAGGAGATCTACGACGAGGTGGCGCACGGCAACGAGATTCGCAGCGTCAACCTGGCCGGCGAGCGGCTGAAGAAGCGCCCGCTGGGCCTCATCGGCCGCACCGAGATGTGGCAGACCGGCGCCAAGGTGCGCGCCCGGCGCGTCGAGGAACGGACCGCGCCCAACCCGTTCACCGCCGGCACCTACTGCGGCTGCATGATGGCGCAGATCGACATCCTGCTCGACCACGGCCATCCGCTGTCCGAAGTGGCCAACGAGTCCGTCATCGAGGCCGTCGATTCGCTGAACCCGTACATGCACGCGCGCGGCATCGCCTACATGGTGGACAACTGCTCGGTCACCGCCCGCCTGGGCGCCCGCAAGTGGGGACCGCGCTTCGACCATGCGCTGGCGGCCGAGGCCTTCGTCGCCGTCGACAGCGGCGCCCCGATCGATCCGGCGCTCATCGCCGGCTTCAGGGCCAGCCCCATCCATCCGGCGCTGGCGGCCTGCGCCAGCGTGCGGCCGTCGGTGGAGATCTTCGTCGAGTGAGCCGTCTTCCCCGCTGCCGGGCAGGCGGCCCGGATTTCAGGCCGCAGCGCGCACGCGCTCGTGCGGCACGGCGCTGGCCGACACCGGGCGCAACTGATCGGCACGCAGCGTCTGCACGCCGATCGTGCGGCCGTCCAGGCTCATGAACTCCACCTCGTAGGCAGCGCCGGCCGCATGCACGTGCACCACGACGCCGACATCGCCCGGCTCCAGGCCCAGCGCCGGCAGCGCGGCCGCCAGCACGACTTGCGAATGCTCGGAGAACATCGTCGTCACCTTCCAGGAGAAATCATCAGTCGGGATAGGCCGTGATCAGCCGGACACCCGGACTGCCGCCATCGGATTGCCAGACGCTGCACACCACCGGCGGCGGCTGGCGCCCGTCCGGCGTGCGCAGGCCGCCGCGGACACTGTAGCGGGTGCCCCACGGCGACACAACCGCCTCGGCCACGGGGTTGGTGGCCGCGTGCTCGAGCAGCGCGTCGCGCAACGCGCCCCAATCGGCGAGCGAGAAGCCGAAGGCCTCGAAGAATGCTGCCTTGCCGCGGCCCTTGGTCGGGTGCAGCAAGTAGTCCTCGATCTTGCCGCGCTCGACCCGGCGGTCAGGCGGCAGGAGAGGCGGCGGCATGGCAGCGTCCGACATCAGTGCTGCGTGACGACGACCGGCGCGCCCCTCGTGACGCCGACGCGGATAACGCAGTCGCCGGGAATGCCGTGTGCCGCCTCCTCATTGATGCTGATGCAGGTCGCCCCCGGGAAGCCGTAGGTCAGCCGCGGCGCGGACCGTGCGCCGTGCGCGTCCAGCAGCCGCTCGCCCAGCTGGTCCAGCTCGCGGGTGGTCATGCCAGGCTCGGCGGCATCGAGCATGCGCTGCAGCACCAGCGAGACGATGCTGCCGACCCGTTTCAGCGCGGCGACGTCGTCTTGCGTTTCGATGGTCATGCGGCAATCCCGGACAGTGATGGGTTGTCGTGACGACGGCGATCTTCGTCCGGGCCGCATTCTGCACGGCCCAGAATCGGCGGCATGGACCCGCTCAAGACCTTTGCGCTGTTCGTCGTGACCGCGGTGGCCGAGATCGTCGGCTGCTACCTGCCCTATCTGTGGCTGAAGCAGGGCAAGTCCGCTTAGCTGCTGGTGCCCGCGGCTGCCAGCCCGGCCGGCATGGCCATCATCATGTCCGGGCCGCGGCCGGATGGAGCGGGCGCTCAGCTGACCTTGAACCCCTTCGCCATCGCAATGATCGCCTCCTTGTCGAATTGGTTCACCTCGTCGATCAGCTCGTTGCTGAACACCTTGTTCGCGTCGACCTGCTTGGCCAGGTCGGGCAGCTTGGCCGTTTCGGCCGTGACGTCGATGTGCGCCTTCCACTCGGCGAGGCTGGAGGCGCCGAAGCGCTGGTCAGGGTCGTCGGCGCGGCGCATCCAGTTCTCCTTGCGGTCCTTCAGGATGAACCGCATCTCCTTGCGCGCCTCGTCCTCGGTCTTGCTCTTGGGCTTGCTCTCCGGGTACACCGCCCAGTGCGCGTCGAACGCGGCGTCGAGGTTGCTGTGCGCGAACAGCGTGGACTTGGCCATCGCGCGGAACAGGCCGACATAGGCCTTGCGGTCGTCCTTCAGCGCCTTGCGCGGCACCGCGATCCAGCTCGATCCGACCTGGTTGAACTTGGGGCTGAGCGGCACATAACGCAGTTTCGTGCCGACCAGCTCGACGCGCGCGGCCGCGGTGTCGAAGGTGACGAAGGCATCCACGCGGTCGTTGTCGATCGCCGCGCCCGCGGGCAGGCCGTCGCCGATCGCGATGTACTCGCACTTGTCGTCCTTCAGCCCCAGCTCGGCCAGCATCGTCTTCGTCACGACGATGCCGGGGTCGCCCTGGTTGCGCACGCCGATCCGCTTGCCCGCGAGATCGGCCGCGGACTTGATGGCGCTGCCCGGCTTCACGCAGATCACGTTGGCGTTGCGCGGCAGCCATTCGTAGACGGCCACGAGGTCCAGCGACGGCTCCCGGGCCAGCGCCGGCAGCAGGATGCCGGGCGCCATCGGGCCGAAGTGCACCTGGTTGGTCATCAGGCTTTGCAGCGCCTGCGTGATGCTCGTCATGTTGACGTACTCGACGTCCACGCTTTCCTGCTTGTAGAAGTTCAGCTTCGGGTGCTGGCCGCAGGTGACGAAGCACTGCTGCGCGTCCATCACGCCCGCGGTGTTGGCCACCTTGAGCACCTTCACGCCCTGGGCGAAGGCGGGCACGGCCACCAGGGCCCCCACGCTCAAGCCGAAATCGCGTCTCGTCAACATGGCAGGTCTCCTTCCAGGAAAGGCTTCAGACATTGATGGTGCGCTGCTGCGCCGGGTCCTGCGGCATCCAGTGCAGCACCCGCTGCTGGATGCGCCGCAGGATGGCGGTCAGCACGATGCCGATGACCGACAGCACGATGAACACCGAGAAGCTGCCGCCGGTGTCCATCTGCGCTTCCATCTGCAGGATCAGCACGCCCAGCCCCGCTTGCGCGCCGACGAACTCGCCGACGATGGCGCCCACCACCGCGAACGCCGCGGCCATGTTCAGGCCGGCGAAGATGTAGGGCAGCGCACTGGGAAACTTGGCCTTGCGGAAGATCTGCCACGGCGTGGCCGACAGCGAGCGCAGCAGGTCGATGCGGTCGGGGTCCACGGCCTTGAAGCCCGCGATGCTGGTGACCAGCACCGGAAAGAACGTGAGCAGGCAGATGATGGCCACCTTCGAGCCGATGCCGAAGCCCATCCACACCACGATGATCGGCGCCACCGCCACCTTGGGCAGGCTTTGCAGCGCGGCGACGTAGGGTTCGAGGATGGCCTCCAGCCGCGGCATCTGCGAGACGACGACGCCGATGGCCAGCCCGATCGCGCTGCCGATCGTGAAGCCGAGCAGGATCTCCGCCAGCGTGATCGCGCTGTGGTACCACAAGCTGTCCTTGGCGAACGGCGACGCGGCCAGCCCGCGCCACAGCGCGACGGCGATGTCGCTCACCGGCGGGATCAGGAACTTGGGCACGTGGAACACGCGCACGCCGACCTCCCACAGCGCCAGCAGTACGAGCAGCAGGACGAACGACGCCGTGCGCGTGCCGAGCCGGAAGCGCCGGCGCGGCTTGGGGGTCTTGGCAGGGGCGTGCGGCACGGCGGCAGGGGCGTGGAAGGTGGCGGCCATCAGTCGAACGTGCCGGTGTGGGAGAAGAGCTGGCGGATCTCGTCCGCGATGCGCGCGAAGGCCGGCTCGGCCATCGAATGCATGGTGCGCGGGCGCGGCAGCTCGACGCGGATCTCGCGCGCGATGGTGCCGGGACGCGGCGTCATCACCAGCACCTTGTCGCCCAGGAAGATCGCCTCGGGGATGGAGTGCGTGATCAGCACGACGGTCTTGCCGCTCTCGGCCCAGATGCGCTGCAGCTCCAGGTTCATGTGCTCGCGCGTCATCGCGTCCAGCGCGCCGAAGGGCTCGTCCATCAGCAGGATCTTGGGGTCGTGCAGCAGCGCGCGCGCGATCGAGGCGCGCTGCTGCATGCCGCCCGAGAGCTGGCGCGGCAGCTTGTCCTCGAAGCCGTCGAGCCGCACCAGGTGCAGCAGCTGCGCGGCCCGCTCGCGCGCGGCGCGCAGGTCCAGGCCCAGCACTTCGGCCGGCAGCATCACGTTCTGCAGGATCGTGCGCCAGGGCAGCAGGATCGAGCTCTGGAACACCACGCCGACGTCGCGCCGCGTGCCGTCGATCGGCTGGCCGTCGAGCACGACCTCGCCGTCCGCGTAGTCCAGCAGCCCGGCCAGGATGCGCAGCAGCGTGCTCTTGCCGCAGCCGCTGGGGCCGACGATGGAGACGAAGCTGCCCTGCTCGATCTTGCAGTCGATGTCGCGCAGCGCGACCACGTCGCCGAAGCGCTTGGACAGGCCCGCGATGCGGATGGTGTCGGTCGAACGTGTCGCGGGCACGGCGACTTCAGCGTCCATTTGCATGCGGTGCCTCCTGGGCAGAAAGGAATGCGCCGATCGCATCGGCCACCGGCTGCGTGGCCTGCATCACGGTGACGTGGCCGACGCCGGCGAGCAGCAGCCGTTGGCTGTGCGGGATCGCGTCGGCGAGCTGCAGGGTCAAGCCCGGCGGCACCACGCGGTCCTGCTCGCCGGTCAGCACCAGCGTCGGCGCCTCGATCGCAGCGGGCGAGAGGTTCAGGCTGCTGGCGACAGCTTGCGAGCGACGCCGGCCGCGCTCGGTCTGCGGCTGAGCGTTGGCGAAGATGCGGCGCAGTTCGGGGCGCTGCTGCAGGAAGGGCTCGGGGAAGAACCATCCGGCAAGTTCTTCCGCGGTACCGGGCAGCCCGGTGCGCAAGGCGCCGATGGCCGCCGCGCCCTGCGGATGCAGCGCTTCGTACGCATGCGGCAGCGGCCAGGTGCTGCCCAGCACGAGACGGTCCACCACCTCGGGGTGCAGCAGCGCCAGCGCCTGCGCCACGCGGCCGCCGTACGACGAGCCGAACACGTGCGCGCGCTGGTGGCCCAGCGCGCGGATCAGCGCGGCCGCGTCGTGCGCCAGGTCGGCCAGCGTCGCCGCCTGCGCGGGACCTTCGGTGTCGCCGCAATCGCGCTGGTCGTAGGCGATGACCGTGAAGCGGGAGGCCAGCAACGCGGCCAGCGCGGCGAACATCCGGCGGTCGGCCTCGGCGCCGTGCATCAGCACGAGCGGCGGCCCCTCGCCCGTGCGCTCGTAGGCGATGCGGACGGCGCCGGCCTGCAGGACATCAGGCACGGCCCGGCTCCTCGTCCATGAAGAAGGTCAGCTCGATCTTCAGGCCCTTGGGATCGCGCAGGAACACCTGCTCGATATTCCAGCCCGGGATCGGCGCCTGCGTGAACTCGATGCCGTTGGCCCGCAGGTGCGCCTTGGTGCCTTCGAGGTCGTGGCCGCGGAACGAGATGTGGTCCAGGGGCCCGGTGACGGGCGTCTGCGCCGGCTCCACGGCGTCGAGGTAGGCGTACAGGTGCACGATCGCCACACCGTCCGCGTACAGCCAGGTGCCCGGCGCCGGGATCTCGGGGCGGCGGCCCTTCTGCAGGCCGATCACGCGCGTGTAGAAGTCGTCCAGCGCCGGCAGCTCGCTCGGCGCGCAGCGGATCGTGTAGTGGTTCAGGCCGGAGACGGGCATCGCGTCACGCCGCTACTGGAGCGGCCTCGCTGTCGAAGCGGTACATCAGGTTGGGCGCGGGCTTCACCCAGCGCGCCGCCGCCAGCGCCAGCAGCCGGATGCCCAGCACCTGATGCGGCTGCCAGGGCCCGCCGGTGCCGAACACGTTGAAGGTGGCGTAGCACAGGTTGTCCCACAACAGCGGCACGTTCACCACCGCGTTGATCCCGATGGCCTTCATCTGCCCGTAGTCGTCGAACGCGGCGGCCATCGCGTCGTCGCCCGCGGCCACGAAGGGCTGGCCGCGCACGAACAGCGTCTCGGTCCACGGGGTGAGCGTCTTGCGCTTCACGCCGTGGACCGGCCAGCGCGGCGCGGCCCCGGGCGAGGCGTAGAAGCGCTGCAGCCGCAGCTCGTTGTGCGGGTCGTGCGCGGTCGTCACGTTCAACTGGATGCTGAAGATGCCCGGCCCCGCGATCACGCGGCGCATCTGATCGATCTGTCCGAACGCCGCATCGGCGCTGCGTGCCTCGCCGAGCGCGTCGAGCATGTTGGAAGCAAGAATGGACAAGGCCATGGTCCGAATGTCCGCACCCTAGGCGGCCATGCTCGCGCCGAACCGCGCCGCGTACTCGCGGAACATCGCGTTGCGCGCGTCCAGCGCCTCCTGCGTCGGCGGCACCATGATCGGCGCGCCTTCGTGCGCGAAGGCCTGGCATTGATCGACGTAGGGGCGCAAGCGCTCGTGATACGCGGGCGATGCAGCCTGCGCGTCGCCGCCGTGCTCGGTCCACGTGGTCGCGAGGGTTTCCGCGGCCACCATCGCCAGCGTCGTGCCCATGCCCGACAACAGCGCGGCGCAATGCCCCGCGTCGCCGATCACCGCGACCTTGCCCTTGATCCAGCTCGGCATGTGCGTCTGGCTGACCGAGTCGAAGTAGAAGCCCTTGGCCGCGGAGTCCTGGAACGCGTCGCGGATCGCGCGCACCTGCCAGGCGTCGACGCGGGACAGGAAGCCGTCGATCATCCGCCGCTGGGCCGCAAGGTCGCGGTAGTCGTAGTCGATCTCGGGGCTGGCGGCGAGCATCATCGCCTGCGGCCCGTCGCCGGCGTCGCGCGCGGCGATCGTCAGGCCCGGCACGTTGAGCATGCCGCGCTGCCAGTCGTGGCCGCGCGGCAGGTCGACCAGCGCGACGTAGTAGCCGAAGTGCCGCACGAAATCCTTCTCGGGCCCGAAGGCCAGCCGGCGCACGTTGGAATGCAGGCCGTCGGCGCCGACCACGAGGTCGTAGCGGCCCTGCGATCCGTCCTTGAACGCGACGTCGACGCCACCATCACCATCCGCGCCATCGGCGATCGCCGCGATCGAGCCGTTGAAGCGGAACTCGGCGTCGTCGGGCACGGCGTCCAGCAGGATGCGGTTGAGCCGGTCGCGCGTGATCTCGACGTCGCGCTCGGTCTCGTTGGCGAACCAGCGCAGGTCCAGCGTCGCGACCTGCCGGCCCGCGCCGTCCAGGACCGGAGCCGGCGCCACGATAGTGACCTTCTGTTCCTCGATCCGCTGCAGGATGCCCATGCGTTCCGCGGTGCCGAGCGCGCGGCCGCGCACGTCGATGGGGGCGCCGCCCGGACGCAGGCCGTCGGAGCGCTCGACCACCGTCACCCGGTGGCCCAGGCGGGCGAACCAGTAGGCCGCCGAGAGGCCAGCCATGCTGGCGCCGGAGATGAGCACGTTCATGATGCGGGTCCGTGAACGGGGTCGATGAAGCTGCAGTGTAGGCGCCGGCAGTTGACCAATTGCGCCATTTCTTGATTCGCTGTTAACCTTTTGGTTATGGCCTTCCGCGACCCCGCCGCCGCCATCCAGCACGCGCTGCTGACGCGCCTGAAGCTGCGCCAGGTGGCGCTGCTGCTGGCCATCGACCGGCATCGCGCGCTGAACCGGGTGGCGGCCGAGATGCGCCTGAGCCAGCCGGCCATCACCAAGGCGCTGCGCGAGGCCGAGGACATCTTCGGCACCACGCTGTTCGAGCGCTCGTCGCGCGGGCTCAAGCCCACCGCGGCCGGCGTGGCGGTGCTGCGCTACGCGGTGCGCTGGATGTCGGACCTGGAGTCGACCTCGCGCACGCTGGCCGCGATCGATGCCGGGCACGCGGGCCGCCTGAGCATCGGCATCACCACGCAGGTGCCGCAGCCGCTGCTGGCGGCGGCGCTGGGCTATCTGCTCGGCCAGCGGCCCCGCCTGTCGGTGCTGATCACCGAAGGCACGACCGATCAGCTGGTGGGCCGCATCGAGGCGGGCGAGCTCGACTGCGCGATCGGCCGCTCGTACGACGGCAATGCGCAGGTGACCGTGCAGGAGACGATCTACGAGCAGGAGCCTTGCCTCGTGGTCGCGGCGCGCAACCAGAAGCGCCTGTCGCGCGGCGAGCTGGACTGGGCGAAGCTGGCCAAGCTCGACTGGATCCTGCCGCCGCCGAACACGCCGATGCGGCGGCTCTACAACACGATCTTCGTCACCGCGGGCGTGCAGCCGCCGATGCCGATCATCGAGACGATCTCGGTGCGCAGCATGGAAACGGTGCTGATCAACGAGCCCAACGCCATCGCCATCCTGCCGCGCGACGTGGTGGACGAGCTGTTCAAGGGCGGCGAGATCGCGCCGCTTCACCACCGGCTGGTGTGGAAGCTGCCGCCCGTCACCTTCCTCTGCCGCGATTCGCTGGCGCAGCAGCCGGAGCTGCGCGCGTTGTCGGGGGCGCTACGCGATGCGGCGAGGCGCATCCCCGGGGCGCGCGGCAGAAGGCCATCCTCGGCGTGATCGAGCGGCCCGTTGACATTCAAGCGCATCAGGCTGTGCTCGCGGAGCCCATCGACTCCTGTCGGATCGAGCGCAGCCCTTCCCGCTACGGCGTCACGACGAATCCCGGGAACCGGCGCTTGAACTTGGTGGAGTCGAAGAGGCTGTCGTGCCCGTAGCGGGGCAGCAGTTCCCTGATCTCCCGCGCCTCCTTCGAGAACACGCCGGCCAGCGTCAGCGCGGCGCGGCCGATGACGGCATGGCTGCTACCCCTGCTGCGCCCGCAGCAGGGCCAGCACCTGCTGCGCCACCGCCTTGCCGGACTGGGGGTTCTGGCCGGTGACGAGGCGGCCGTCCGTCACGGCGTAGGCGGTGAAGGGCAGCAAGGCCTTCTCGTACCTGGCGCCGGCGGCCTCGAGCGCGTCCTGCAGGAAGAACGGCACCTGGCTCCGCATGCCCGACAGGCGCTCTTCGACGTTGGAAAACCCCGTGACCCGCCGCCCGGCGACCAGCGGCCGGCCATCGGGTCCTTGCAGCTGGACCAGCGCCGCGTTGCCGTGGCATACCGCCGAGACGATGCCGCCGCGGCCGTGGATGGATTCCGCCAGGCGCTTGAGCTCGGGCGCGTCGCGGAAGTCCCACATCGTGCCGTGACCGCCGGCGAAATAGATCGCGGCATAGGGCGCCGGGTCCACGTCGGCGGCGCGGCGGGTGTTCTGCAGCCGGTCCATGAAGGCCGGGTCTCGCAGGTGGGCCCGCGCCGCATCGTCGAGGTAGAGCCTGCCCAGGCTGCGTTCGTCGAGCGGGCTCTTGCCGCCGACGGGGCTCGCGATGTCCATCGCGATGCCCGCGTCCTGGAGCAGGTCCCAGAAGTGGGTCAGCTCGGTCAGCCACAAGCCGGTCTTGTCTTCCCGGCTGGGGTAGTCCGCGTGATTGGTCACCACGACCAGGACTCGCTGGCCAGGAGCTTGTACGAATGCGTTCATGCCGGTGTCCTCGCTCGGCGATGCGAGACTTTAAGATTCAAGTCGACTTGATGGTCAAGCGGTTTTGAGGCCCAGCATGAAGATCGGCGAACTGGCCAAACGCAGCGGCCTGGCGCCCTCGCGCATCCGCTTCTACGAAGCCAGCGGGCTGATCCGGGGCGTCGAGCGCAAGGAAAACGGTTACCGCGAATACGGGCCGGAGGCCTTGTGGACGCTGGATATCATCACCCGCGCGCAGAGCGCGCGGCTTCTCGCTCGGCGAGATCCGCAGGCTCCTGCCCGACGACGAAGCCCGGTGGCAGCACACCGAGCTGCTGGACAGCCTGCAGCGCAAGGTCGCGGAAATCGAGGTCCTGCAGAGGCGGCTGGAGCAGAGCAAGACGCAGTTCCTGGTGGCCATCGACAGCGTCAGGAACCGTCCGGATGCGCTGGCATGCACCGACCGCGCCCAGTGGGTTCTGGACAAGCTGAAAGAAAGCGCCGGCGTCCGCGTCGCAGGCGATTGAAGGCGGTCCGGCGACTTGAGCCGGACGTTGGGCGTGTTGAGGTCTCCGCGCAGCCGATGCCAGTGCGCCGTTGCGTGGCCACGGCCGGCAGGTGCACGGCGCTCGGCGTCGGCGTCGGCGTGCGGTTTTGCGCCCACCGCGTTGTTCAGCGCGTCATTGGCGCGCGCGAAGGCCTGCTCGTGCGTCGCGTCGTCACCCATCGCTTCCAGCGCTTCTCGTTGAACACGACGATCAGGCGAAAGCAAGAAGTTGAGCAGTGGCCGGAGGCAGTGCGCTCGAACGGCGATGGGGGGCGAGTGACTGAGATCGGCCAGGAGCGGTCGTTCGTCGAGGAAACAGGCCTTTGGCACGGAATGGCCGCGCCAGCGGCCAGCGCAAGTGCTACGAAGGAAGCCACTGCAGGAGGACGGCAACCTTGATTCCGAATGACACCAACAGCAGCCCCGTACCACCTGTTAGGAGCCACTGATCTCGCGAGGACCAACTGGGTAGAGTGGCCAACTTAACTGACGGTGTATCGGTAAGTATCGGTCCGATACGCCCCCGATCTTCCTTCAGCCGCCGAGCCATGGTCGCCGCGTTTCGCAAGGATGCATTCTGAACGATGGCCGGCCACAGCAGCGCACACGCGCTGCCGAAGCCGAGAACCTCGGCGATGAGGTTCCAGTTCCAGCTCATGGCACCAAGTGCATCAGCTCGTCCATTGCAGAAGCGCGGGCCTGTTCATCCTTGGTCAGTTTGGCCCCAGGCAACGGCGAGATCCCGTGCACAACCCGCAGACCAAAAATGGGCAGAAGGCGATTGAGCGTGTTGAAACTGATTCCACCCTTACCCCATACGCCTGCCTCGATCTTGCTGATGTCGCTCTGATCGAGGACCAACGCGAGCCGCTATGGCTTCTTGTGTCAGACCCATGCCTTCACGCATGCGGCGCAACTCCGTGCCGATTCGCAGATAGCTCTCGGCGCGCCGGCGAGCTGCTTCGAAAGCATCGTTCTCAGCGAAGCGTTCATTCAATCGCGACTCTCTGACCATATCTATCACCCCACTACAAGTCTGCGGAACGGGTCTCGGCAAGCCTGAGCGCGAACGCCGTTGCTTGTGCCACATCCAGATTTCTCGCGCCATTGATATTGAGACCGACCGGTACGATCGACATCAATGCCGGCCGCTGCGCTTTCTGGCAGAAGGCAGCGACAACACTCTCTCCAGTAGACCCCCAGAACTGGCGAGCGAACATTCGAACTCCGCCAAACGGTGCATATTCCAACAGGACGTCTTCCGCCCTCCTACTCGAGCCCTGGTAGGCAGGCATGCCTGGCCCATCGAACAAGGTGCCCGTCACTGCGACAAGCTCACCGATCGCCTCGACCCACGGTCTCCCGCCGGCCCGCTCAATGTCGACGGCTTCGGTCAATGTGTCCGGATGTTCTACGTCGTCGGATCCCATAGACCATTATGGAACATTTTCCATAGACCATGCAACCGCGGATCGGGAGGCGGACTGTCACTTCTGTGCCGGTGAACGTCGCCGAGGGGCCGACTCGCGCCTATCGCACCAGCGACAGTCTTTCGCACGACTACACGAGCACCGTCGCCGAGATGGCCTGACAGCGTCCATGCTACGCTGAAGACATGGTGGAACCGACACTGCTTTCGGCACTCGACAACGGCGTCTCGACGTTGACGCTGAACCGCCCCGCAAAGCTCAACGCGATCGACAACGCCTTGGCGGCCGCGTTGCTCGAAGCACTGCAGGCCGCGGCCGGCGACCCGGCGGTGCGCGTCATCCGCTTGCGGGGCAAAGGGCGGGCCTTTTGCGCGGGGCGCGACGTCGGCGCGCCGCCCACCGAGCGGGACCTCGAACTGGTCCAGCGCGTTGCCGTGGCCATCGTGCGCCACCCCAAGCCCGTGGTGGCGGCCGTGCACGGCTGGACGGTGGGCGCAGGGTTCGAGTGGGCGATGGACGCCGATGTGGTGCTGGCCGCGGACGATGCGCGGTTCAAGCTGCCCGAGGCATCGATCGGCGTCTTCGTGACCGGCGGCCTCGTGGCCACCTTGCCGGCCATTGCCGGGCTGGCGCGGGCCAAGGCCATGATGCTGTTCGGCGAGGCGTTCGGTGCGCGCCAGGCGGTCGAGTGGGGACTCGTCCATCAAGCGGTGCCGCCGACCCAACTGGACGACGTCTCGATGGGGGCGTGCCGGCGGCTCGCGGCGCTCGATCCGGCCGTCGTGGCGCACTACAAGCGCGTGCTCAACACCGTCGGCCTCGACCGGTTCGACCGTGCCATCGAAGAGGAATCGAATGCAACGCGCATGCTGATGAAGGCGCCGTCGTCGGGAACGACGGCCGCAAGACCATCAAGCCGCCGTTGAGGGCGTCGCGCTGCGATCTCTGTTTCGGACCCGGTCGCTGCCTCGACAATCTTTCCGAGGGTAGGCGATCGTCGATCATCGTGTCAGCTGTTGGGCAAAGCGCGAAGCCGGCGCTGAACCAAGGTTGCCCTTTCCCTCTCTTCTGCATAACGCTCGAAGAAGTCGAGGCTGCGCGGATTGGCCATCGCGTCGTCGCTGGCCACCTCTCGTCGATTCGAGCCGAGCAACAGCTTGCGGACCGGTACCTCCATCTTCTTGCCGGTCAGCGTCCTGGGCACCTCGTCCACGGCCACGATCTCATCGGGAACATGGCGCGGCGATGCCTCCTGCGCGATCGCGGCTCGCAAGCGGTTCCTCAAGGGGTCGTCGAGCACCTGCCCACCCCGCAGAACGACGAACAGGGCCATCCACGACGCTCGCCCAAGGTATTCCAGGTCGATCACGAGGCTGTCGTGGAGTTCGGGAAACGCCTCGACGACCCGGTAGATCTCGGCTGTACCCATCCGGATGCCGGCCCGGTTGATCGTGCTGTCGGAGCGGCCGAAGATGACCGACGTACCTCTCGGCGTGAACCGGATCCAGTCGCCGTGCCGCCATACGCCAGGGAACATGTCGAAATAGCTCTCGCGATAGCGCTGGCCGCCGGCATCGTTCCAGAAGAAGAGCGGCATCGACGGCATCGGCTGCGTCACCACGAGTTCACCGACCTCGTCGATCACCGCTGTCCCGGCCGCGTCGAAAGCCACGGCCGCGACGCCCAGTTCGCGGCACTGGATCTCTCCAGCCCGTACCGGCAGCGTCGGCGCGCAAGCGACGAAGCCCGAGGCGATGTCGGTGCCGCCGCTGACGGAGGCCAGCCACAGATCGCTCTTCACCGCGGCATAGACCCATCGATACGCGTCCACCGGCAGCGGTGAACCGGTGGCGTTGATGGCGCGCAACGCGGCGAGGCTGCACTGCCGCCCGGGCGCCAGCCCTTGCTTCATGCAGTTGATGAGGTAGGCCGCACCGCAGCCGAAGAGCGTGATGCCCTCGTCGTCGATGAAGCGCCAGAGCGTGTCGCCGTCAGGCCAGGCGGGGTTCCCGTCGTAGAGCACGACGGTCGCGCCGGCGAGCAGCCCGCCGATCTGCAGGTTCCAGACGATCCAGCCGGGCCCGCCGAGGAACAGCAGACGATCGCCGACGCGCAAGTCGTGCTGCAGGCGCATCGTCTTCAGATGCGTCAGGACGATGCCACCGTGCCCATGGACCATCGCCTTGGGCAGGCCGGTGGTGCCGGAGGAATAGACGATCCACAGCGGGTGATCGAACGGCAGCCGCTCGAAGGTCAGCAGTGACTCCTGACGGACGGCCTCGGCCCACGGAAGGCGACCGCGCCAGCCGGCCACGGCGGCATCCCCGCCGGGTCCGGGTACGTGCACGACCGTCGTCACGTTCGGCAGCGCGGCCAGCAGCTGTTCGACCGACGCGCGTCGATCGTGGCACTTGCCGTTGTAGGCGTAGCTGTCCGTCGCCAGCAGCACCTTCGGTTCGATCTGCGCCAGCCGATCGAGCACCACGCTGGGCCCCATGTCCGGCCCGCAGCTCGACCAGATCGCCCCGAGGCTCGCGCAGGCGAGGAAGGCGACGACGGTCTCCGGGCGGTTCGGCAGGTAGGACGCGACGCGGTCGCCGACGCCGACGCCCAGGCGCCGCAGGGTGGCCGCGAACGCGCCGGCGTCGCGCCGCAGCGCGGCCCAGCTCACGCGCTCGATCGGCTCGCCTTCACGCCGTGCGACCAGCGCCGGCCGGTCGTCGCCGGCCATCCGGAAGACGTGCTCCGCATAGTTCAGGCGCGCGTTCGGAAACCACTGCGCGCCCGGCATTTCGCGCTGTCCGAGCACCGGCTCGGGCGCGCCGTCGGCGAGGACCTCGCAGTGGTCCCAGATGCTGCGCCAGAACGCATCGAGGTCGTCGACCGACCACCGCCACAACGATTCGTAGTCGTCGAACCGCACGCCGTGCCGGCGCTCGAGCCAGCCCTGGTAGTGGTGAAGATTGCTGGCGCGCTGCTGCGCCTCGCTGGGCGTCCACAGGATCTCGCCGGCGGCGTCGGGGATGGGTGTATTCATGGTCGGATGCGGCTAGATTCGAGGCCGGCCGGTGACATGCTCCCCGGCATCGATGGACGCTTCATGGCCCGGCTTCTGCGCAAACCCTCTGCACGCATCGGCGTCGACGACCTGCTGAACCACTCCCCCTGGTTCACGGCCTTGTCGGAGCCGGCGCGCGCGCAGGTGCGCGCGACGATCCTCGAGCGGGTGCTCGCGGCCGGCGAACTGCTGGGCCACGACGGCGAGCGCCAGCACCACTGGTTCGGCGTCGCCGAGGGCTTGCTGAAGTGGTCGATCAACGCGCCGGACGGGCGCACGGTCACGCTGGGCGGGCAGTCGGTCGGCAGCTGGTTCGGCGAGGGCACGCTGCTGCGCGACCAGCCGCGCCGGTCGGACCTCGTCGCGCTGCGGCCGAGCCGCGTCGCGCTGCTGCCCTTCGACACCTTCGACGCGCTGCGCCGCAGCGAACCCTCGTTCAACGAGTTCCTGCTCGCGCAGCTCAATGAGCGGCTGCACTGGTTCATGGGCAACTTCGCGGCCCACCGCCTGCTCGACGCCGACCGGCTCGTCGGCCGCGCGCTGCTCGGCCTGGTCCATCCCCTGCTGAATCCGCTGGGCGAGAACCACCTGCAGATCTCGCAGGAGGAGTTGGCCAACCTCGCGACGGTCTCGCGCCAGAAATGCAACCAGTCGCTGCTGGGCCTGGCGCGCGAGGGCATCCTGTCGCTGGAATACGGCGCCATCCACGTCCTCGACCGGGCGTCTCTGCAGGCGCGTTCGGGCTGAGCGCGCCGTTCACGCGCGGCGCGCGGCGGCCAGCACGTTCGACGCGAGCTGCGCCAGCGCCGCACCGGCGGCAGGCTGCGCCGACGTGCGCGTGCCCAGCACGGTGACGGGCCGGCACTGCAGCAGCACGACGTCCTGCCCGGGCGGCAACTCGCGGTCGATCGCGAACTCGATGTCCTGCGGCGCGCCGTGCAGCCGCTCGAGCCGCTTGCCGAGCCGGGCGAGTGCGATCACCTCGTCGTCGGGCAGGCACAGTGCGACGCGGCGGTCGTGGTCGACCGGATGCGCGGTGTGGCCGTCGAGGTACTCCAGGTGCTTGTCGCCGACGGTGCGCTCGAGCACCTGCAGCTCGATCTTGGCGACGACGTAGCGGTCCGGCGTCACCTCGCCGCCGACGACGCCCAAGCCCAGCCCGTAGCTCGCCTCGACGACGATGCGCGAACGGTCGCCCGTCAGCGGGCTGACGGTGAACATCACGCCGGCCGCGCGCGCCGCGACCGTCTTCTGCACGACGACGGCCATGTCCACCTGCAGCGGCGAGATGCCGTTCTTCCAGGCATAGCTCAGCGCCCGTGCGGTGAAGGCGCTGGCCCAGCAGCGGCGCAGGTGCAGCGCCACCTGATCGGCGCCCCGCATGCCGACGTAGGTCTCGTATTCGCCGGCGAAGCTGGTGCCGGCGGCGTCCTCCGCCGTGGCGCTCGACCGCACGGCCACCGACAGATCGGCCACGCCGAGCTGCGTGCACAGCGCGGCGTAGCGCGCGGCGACGGCGTCGAACAGCGGCGCCGGCAGCTCGGCGTCGTCGAACCAGCCGGCGATGGCCTGCGCCTGCTCGTCCAGCGCGTCGATCGGCAGGCCCTCGGCCGCGCGGAGCCGGTCCGCCAGCCGGCGGTCTAGCCCCGTGGCTTCCAGGTAGGCGCGGTAGGCCGCCGTCGAGATCGTGAAGCCGGGCGCCACCGGCAGGCCCTGCTGCGTCATCGCCGCCAGCCCCGCGCCCTTGCCGCCGACGAGGCGGACCTGGCTCGAGCGCGGGTCGGTGAAGTCCAGCGTGAACAGCGAAGAGGGGCTCGCGTCCATCATGCCGCCAGCAGCGTGACCGTGCCCTTGTGGCCGTCGATGCGCACGCGCTGGCCGGTCTTCAGCCGGCTGGTCGCGAAGCCGGTGCTGACCACCGCGGGCATGCCGTATTCGCGGCAGACGATCGCCGCATGGCTCATCAGCCCGCCGATGTCGGTGACGACGCCGCTGACCACCGAGAACGCCGAGGCCCACGACGGCGCGGTGATCGCGGCGACGAGGATCTCGCCGGGCTGCAGGTCGGCGAGTTCGTTCTCGTGGCGCAGCACGCGCACCACGCCTTCGACGACGCCGGGCGACGCCGCGATGCCCTTGAACTGCTCGCTGCCGCCGCCGCCCGCCTGGCCCAGCCAGTCGGCCACGCGTTCGGTCGTCACGCCGTAGTTCATGATCGCGAACGGATCGGTCACCTCCTTGGGCGGCGTGCCGTAGGCCGGTGCCGGCGGCACCGAGCGCAGCGCGGCCATGATGCGGCGCCGCTCGGCGATCTCGCGCTGCCAGTGCTGTACGCCGCGCGCCGGCACGCCGATGGCCCAGGACTCGACCATGTCGTACAGCGCCTGGTCGAGCTCGAAGCGGTTCAGGTAATACAGGTCCGACGCCTGCTCGAAGAAGCCGGCCTGCACGAACACGTCGGCCAGCTCGCGCACCTTCTGCCAGAACACCGAGTGCGACCAGTGCTCGACGTAGATGTTGTGCTCCTCGATGTACGGGAACACCGCGCGCGACAGGCCCAGCGCCTCGTCGAACTTGACGGCCTCCTCTGGCGTCATCAGCGCGCGGTACTCGGCGGCGATCTCGTCGCGGTCTTCCTTCAGCCGCTCGACCGGGCGGTCGATCGTCTCGCCCGCGGCCAGCAGCCCGGCGTAGCGCGCAATGCCCTGCAGCGGAATGGCCAGGTTGTCGTTCCAGGTCTCCTGGTCGTGCAGGAAGCCGTATTCGGCGAAGTAGTTGAACCAGGGCTGGCGCACGGCGTCGAACTCGGCCGTCCAGCGCTCGCCCCCGGGCTGCGCACGCACCGCCGCGAGGATCTCGTCGGGCGGGCCCTTCGTCGCCAGCGCGGCGCCGAGCTTCAGCTCGTGGGCCAGCGTGGCCAGGCGGCGCAGCTCGTCGTCGGGCCGGAACGCGATGCCCTCGACGCCGGAGACCATGCGCGCGATCGTCTGGTCCTGGATCTCCGGGAACGCGGCCTTGCACTGGCCGAAGAAGACGAGGTAGGCGCCATAGCCCAGGCCCAGCATCTCGAAGTGGTACTGCCACGCGAGGAAGAAGTCCTGGATCAGCTTCTGGTAGTTCTCCACCAGCGTCCACGAGACCGAGCGGCCCTGGCCTTCGGTGACCACCTCGAGCGGCTCCACCTCGGGCAGCGGGTCGAAGCGCAGCGCCTTCATGCGCTGCACGACCTCGGTCATCTTGACCTTCCACTGGTCGTAGAGGCCGTTCCAGTTGCGGTAGTAGAAGCCGGCGCGCTCCTGGAACAGCGCCATGCGCTGCTCCACCTGCTGCGGGTCGGTCACCGGCAGCGGGCAGATGTAGACGTAGCCGTTGACGACGCGCACGTCCAGGCCCAGCGCCGACGGCAGCACGATGCTGCGCGCGCTGTTGACGCCGACGCCGTAGTACACCGCCTCGGCGCCGATGCTGTCGAACGGGTGCACGGCGCGCGACCAGTGCATCGAGTCGGCGAACCAGAAGCGGCCGTCCTCGCTGTCGCGGCCTTCCGGCTGCGAGACCAGGAAATACGGATACATGCGCTGCCAGCCTTCGGCGCCGGCCGGCGCCTTCGCCTCGTGGAAGAACTCGAAACGGGTGCGGGTCATGGGGTTGTCTCCTTCGGTCACGGCGCGAGGGCCGCCATCTCTCGAAACAGCGCGCCGACGTCGTCGACGCAAAGATGCGGGGTGTGTTCCGCGGGAAGCGCCGGCACGTCGGCGGCTGCCGTGCCGCCACTGAGCACCAGCACGCCGAGCGCGCCCATCAGGTGGGCGAGCCGGATCTCGATGGACGCCACGTCGCCGACGACGACGAGGCGCTGGGTGTCGCCGCCGAGCTGATCGCGCAGCACGGCGCCGAGCGCGGGCGACGGCTTGCCGGAGACCACCGGCTGCCGGCCGGTGATCCCGGCGATCGCGTGTGCGATGGCCGAAGACACGCACACCGACTTGCCGAGTCCCCCGTGGAACCACGGCGTGTCGACGGTGACGTAGAAGGCCGCTCCGTGGTCGGCGACGGCCAGGCAGGCCGCGTTCAGCGCCGCGGTGGTGTAGCGGTCGGCCGCGCCGACGACGACGACGCCCGGCCGCGGTGAATCGCCCTCGACGACGGTCACCCCCTCGGCGCGCATCGCGTCGGCCAGGCCCTCGTCGCCGAGCACCAGCACCGGCTCGCCGGGGTGGGCGCGCGCGACGTGTGCCGCCGAGGCCGTGGCGGCGGTCATCAGCTCCCCGTCGCGCACGTCCAGGCCAAGCTCGCGCAGGTGCGCGGCGTACTGCGCGGCCGTGCGCTGCGACGCGTTCGTGCAGACGATGAACGGCTTGCCGTGCCTGCGCAGCCAGCGCAGCAGGTCGGCCGCACCGTCGATCGGGCGGCCCCCCATGCCGCCGGCGCGCGCCGTGCGCACGAGGCAGCCGTCGACGTCGAGCACCCAGCCATCACTTTGCACGGCGGCCTGCACCACGGCGCCGACGGGATCGTGGAGATCGTGCACCGGCGTCATGCGGCCTCCGGCGTGCGACGGCCCTGCACCGAGATCGACGCGCCGCCGACCGACAAGTGCACCGACAGCGGCCGCTGGCGGTCGTTCAAGGTGTCCACCAACTGCTGCAGCGGCGTGCGGGCCGGGCGTTCGCGTGCTGCGACCAGCGCGTCGACCTGCTCAGCCGGCATCAGCGCGCGCAGCAGCAGGTCTTCGTCCGACAGCCGGCCGCCGAAGCGGGCGCGCAGCTCGTCGAGCGACGGCGGCTCCTGCGCTGCGCTGCGGTTGCGGGCGCGCGGCAGCTGGTGCACGCGGTCGAGCAGCGCACCGTTCACCGGCCCGGGCATCGGCCCCCAGTCGCCCAGCAGCATGTCGACCACCTCGTCGCTGATCCGGCGGTAGCGCTCGCCCGAGATCACGTTGAGCGTGGCCTGCGCGACGATGTACTGCGCGAACGGCGTGACGACGATCGGCCAGCCCAGGTCCTCGCGCACGCGCACCGCTTCCTCGACCACCGCGGGCATCGCATCGGCGCGGCCGATCTCGGCGAGCTGGCGGCGCGTCGTCGACAGCACGCCGCCGGGCAGCGTGTGCCGGTAGTAGGCCTCGTCATACGGCATCGGCCGGCCCTCGGGCAGGCGCCGCAGCTTCGCCTCGCGGCGCAGCAGGACCGAGGCGCGCTCCATCGCGCCGGTGTCCACGTCGACGCGGTGGCCGCGCGCGCGCAGGTTGTGCACGAGCTGCAAGGCGTTGGCATGCGACGAACCGTCGGCCAGCGGCGGCAGCGCGCAGTGCAGCACCTGCATGCCGAGGTCGGCGCCGGCCAGCAGCGTCAGCGGCGCGAGGCCGGTGTTGCAGTGGGTGTGCAGTTCGTCGACGCGCAGCCGCTTCAGCCGGCTGCGCAGGCGCGGCACCAGCGTCTGCAGCCGCTCGGGCGTCAGCAGGCCGGCCGGGTCCTTGACGTACAGGCTGTCGATCGCCTCGCAGCCGTCGAGTTCGGCGATGCGCGCGCTGAAGTATTCGTCGGTGTGGACCGGGCTGACGGTGTAGCAGAGGCCGGCCACCACCTCCTCGAAGCCGGCGCGGCGCGCCATGCGGGCCGCTTCCATCGCGCCGGCCATGTCGTGCATCGGGTCGATGACCCACATCCGCGTGACGCCGTGCCGGCGCAGCAGGTCGAAGGCGAGCTGGAACAGGTTCGCCGGCGTGCGGTAGAAGCTGATGAAGCGCTTGCCCGTCGTCAGAAAGCCGAGCGTCGTGTCGGGCGCGGCCCGGCGCAGCGCATCGAGGCGCGCCCAGGGATCCTCGCGGTGGTAGCGCACGGCGGTGGCCATCAGCGTGCTGGTGGCCGCTTCGATCGCGTGGTAGCCGGCCTGGCCGATCGCAGGGGCGACGCGCTCGATGGTGCGCGTGCGCACGCCGGTCAGGCTCCACAGGCTCTGGTTGCCGTCGCGCAGCGAGACGTCGACGAGGCGGACGTCGGTCATGTGAGTGCTCCGTCTTCGGCAAGCTGCTGTTCGAGCCAGCGCGTGGTGACGCGGTTGGCGATCACGTCCGGGTGGTCCAGCAGTTGGCGCAGCAGCGGCAGGTTGGTCGCCGGCCCTTCGACGACCAGGCGCGCCAGTGCGCTGCGCAGCCGCGCCAGCGCCTGCGCGCGGTCGGCCCCGAAGGCGATGACCTTGGCCATCAGCGCGTCGTAGTACGGCGGGAACAAGTAGCCCTCGTAGAGATGCGTGTCCCAGCGCACGCCGCCGAGCGCGGGCGCTCGCCAGCGCGTCAGCCGGCCGGGCGACGGACGCAGGCCGTGGGCCGGGTCCTGCGCGGTCAGGCGCACTTCGATCGCATGGCCGTCGGCGCGCACGTCGGACTGCCGGATCTCGAGCCGCTCGCCGAGCGCGACCAGCAACTGCTCACGCACCACGTCGATGCCGGTGATCGCTTCGGTGACCGGATGCTCGACCTGCACGCGCGGATTGACTTCGAGGAAGCACAGCTCGTCGCGCTCGACGTCGTAGAGGAACTCGATGGTGCCGAGGCCGACGTAGCCCAGCGCATCGGCGATGCGCACCGCGCCCTCGTGCAGGCGGGTGCGCGCGGCATCGGGCAGGGCCGCGCAGGGCGCCTCCTCCAGCACCTTCTGATAGCGGTGCTGGACCGTGCATTCGCGCTCCAGCAGGTGAAGCCGCGTGCCGTGCCGGTCGCCGATCACCTGCACCTCGACGTGCTTGGCGTCGCGCACGAAGCGCTCGACGAAGACCGTGCCGTCGCCGAACGCCGCGGCGGCCTCCGACGACGCCAGCTCCCAGGCCGCGGCGAGATCGGCTTCGCGCTCGACGAGCTTCATGCCGCGCCCGCCGCCGCCGTAGGCAGCCTTGACCAGCACCGGATAGCCGATGCGGCGGCCGAGCGCGACCGCTTCCGCTGCCGATCGCGTCGGCCCGCCCGCCGACACCGGCACGCCGGCCGACTCGGCCAGGCGCCGGGCGCTCAGCTTGTCGCCCAGCGCCTCCAGCTGTTCGGGCGTGGGCCCGACGAAGACGATGCCGTGCTCGGCGCAGAGCCGCGCCAGTTCGGCGCGCTCGGACAGGAAGCCGTAGCCCGGGTGCAGCGCCGTGCAGCCGGTGGCGACGGCGGCATGGGTCACGGCCTGCACGTTGAGGTAGCTCGCGGCCGCCTGGGCGGCGCCGAGGCAGACGGCGCGGCCGGCGCGCCGGGCGGCGAGCGATGCCATGTCGGCCTTCGACGCGCCGAGCACCGTCTCGAAACCCAGGCGATCGCAGGCCTCGATGATCCGGCAGGCGATCTCGCCCCGGTTGGCCACGAAGATGCGCGGCACGGCCATCAGCAGGCGTCGGGCTGGATGCTGAAGAGCGCGGCGCCGAACTCGACGAGTTCACCGTCCTCGGCATGGATCGCGACCACGGTGCCGACCTGGCCCGCGTGCACCGAGTTCATCAGCTTCATCACCTCCACGATGCAAAGCACCGTGTCGGCCTCGACCCGGTCGCCCACCTGCACGAACGGCGCCTCGCCCGGCTTGGGCCGGCGATAGAGGGTGCCGAGCAGCGGTGCGGTCACCGTGACGGCACCCTCGGGCACGGCGTGGGACACGGGCTTGAGCGCGAGTGGCGTTGCCGGTGCGGCGGGGGGTGCCGGGGTCTGCGTGGTGCGGGGCCGATCGCCGAAGGCCTGCGAGACGCCGAGCTCTCCACGCCGCACCAGCAGCCGCGTGTCGCCGCGCTCGTAGCGGAACTCGGAGAAGTCCGCCTCTTTCAGCAGTTCGATCAGCGAGGCAAGTTCTTCGAGGTCGATGTCCATGGCGGCTCGTTCGAGTGACGAGCCGGCATGGTCAGGGCGCCGGTCGATCCGAACTGTCAGTCAAACGACAGTTGGGATAAGGGGATGTGCGCATACGCGCGGGATGGCAAAGACCGCTTCCGCTCGGCGCGCGAACGGGGTCACTCGCCCGGCCGGTGCAGGCCCAACGGCGGAGCGACGTCCTCCAGCGCCAGCCGCTCGGCGTTGACCGCGAAGCGCAGCGCCAGCAGGCCGGCGGCGATCACCAGCACGGCGCCGATCGCGTAGCCCACGGCCACCGCGCCGCGGCTGCCGGTCTCGATCAGCGCGCCGAAGAGCCAGGGTGCCGCGAAGCCGCCGGCCCCGGTGCCCACCGCGTAGAACAGCGCGATGGCCTGCGCGCGCATCTCCAGCGGGAACACCTCGCTCACGGTCAGGTAGGCCGAGCTGGCGGCGGTCGAGGCCAGGAAGAAGACCGCCGACCAGGCCAGCGCCTGGCTGCGCGCGTCCAGCAACCCCGCCATGAAGGCCCAGCCCGTGAGCCCCAGGCCGATGCCGGCGCCCACGTAGGTCAGCGCGATCATGCGGCGCCGGCCCACGCGGTCGAACAGCGGCCCCAGCAGCAGCGGCCCCAGCACGTTGCCCAGCGCGAAGGGGAAGATGTACAGCGCCACCCGCGCATCGGATACGCCGTGAAAGCGCGTGAGCACCAGCGCATAGGTGAAGAAGATGGCGTTGTAGAAGAAGGCCTGCGACAGCATCAGCGCCAACGCCACGCCGCTGCGCCGGCGGTAGCGCGCGAGCAGCACGTGCGCGATCTCGCGCAGCGACGGCATGGCCCGCAACTGCAGCGACAGCCGCCCCGTCACCGGCGGCAGCGCGCCGCGCTCGCGGCGCACCTCGGTCTCGATCGCCGAGACGATGCGTTCGGCCTCCGCGGCGCGGCCGTGCATCAGCAGCCAGCGCGGGCTTTCGGGCACGTGGCGGCGGACCAGCACCATGGCCACCGCCAGCAGCGCGCCGAGCGCGAAACCGGCGCGCCAGCCCCGCACCGGCCCCAGCACGGCGGGGTCGAGCAGCACCAGGCTGAGCCCCGCGCCCAGCGCCGCGCCGAGCCAGAAGCTGCCGTTGATCGCCAGGTTCACGCGCCCGCGCACGCGCGCCGGCACCAGCTCGTCGATGGCCGAATTGATGGCCGCGTACTCGCCGCCGATGCCCAGGCCGGTGACGAAGCGGCACGCGGCGAAGAAGGCGAAGCCGGGCGAGAAGGCCGTGGCCAGGGTGGCGGCCGCGTAGATGGCCAGCGTGATCATGAACAGCCGCTTGCGGCCCCAGCGGTCGGCCATGCGGCCGAACAGCAGTGCGCCGAGCACCGCCCCGCCCACGTACAGCGAGCCGGCCAGGCCGATCTGGCTGGCGCTCAGCGCCAGCGTATCGCCGCGCTCCAGCACGCCGCCCAGCGAGCCGACGAGCGTGACCTCGAGGCCGTCGAGCACCCAGGCGATGCCCAGCGCGAGGACGACGCGCCAGTGCCAGGCCGACCAGGGCAGGCGGTCGAGCCGGGCGGGGATGTCGGAATGCAGGACGGCGGCGCTGGGGCGGTCGAGGCGAGGCACGGTGACGAGGCTACACCGGACACGCCGCGCCGCGTATCGGCGCAGACCGACACTGCAAGCGTCAGAAGACGCAGAGCTGCTCCTCGGTTGCAGGATCGATCCACAGGAAAGTCGCCACAGCCGTGCTGCTCAGGCCCCGCCTCAGGTGAGATTCAATCCACCATCAGAAAGCAGAATCTCTCCCGTCAAATAGTTGGACTCAATCAGCATCGACACCGCTTGTGCAATATCCTCAGGGCTTGCCGCTCGCCGCATCGGCGCGCGCTCTCGCCACAACTCCTGAGCCTGTGTCCAGTCAGCGGTCAAAGGGGTGTCCACGAGTCCTGGCGCAATTGCATTGACACGAATATCTGGCGCAAGTGAAATCGCCAGCAGGCGCGTGACATGATTCAGTGCTGCCTTCGTCGCTGCATAAGGGATGGAAGCCCCTTTCGGTCGAACTCCTGCGTGCGAACTGACATTGATCACACAAGCTGGAACGCCTGCAGATGCCGATGCCCTCAGTGCGGCCTCAGCTTCTGCAACGATACGAAACGGCGCAATGACATTGACCTCATGCAGTTCACGCCATATGTCAGGTGTGGCCGCCTTCATGTCGGTGTGGGGAACCACGCGACTGATTCCCGCGTTGTTGACTACTACGTCCAGTCGCCCCCATTGCGCGACAGTTTCTTGTACCAGTCGTATCCGGTCTGCATCAACAGCCAGGTCAGCTTGCACATAAGTCGCCATTCCCAACTCACGCGCCATGGAGATGCCTGCGTCCACCGAGCTGCGTGAATGCAAAACGACAGCATAGCCATCCTTGGATAGCCGACGTGCTATCGCTTTCCCAATGCCAGAAGTGGAACCTGTGACAAGAGCAACACGTTGGGGTTGACGCATAAAAGACTCGGAATGTGATGCAACGTTCATAACGTCCGCTTGTGGCCGACAGCCGTCTTCCGGAACGGGCGCGCCACCATAGCCCCATCAGCAGCAAGGGGCGCCACGGCGCCCCTTGCTGCTGATGACAAACCAGTCCGGACGCCCAGCGCCCCTCCTGGCCTCGATCCTCAATCCGCCTGCTTTCGCAGAAACGCCGGAATCTCGATCTCGTCCATCCCGTTGCTCGACAAGGCCTCCACCTTCGCCGCCGCCTGCACCCGCGCATTGCGCCAGACGCTGGGCGTGTTCAGGCCTGCGTAGTCGGTGCCGCCGGCCTGCGCGCCCTGCACCGGGGTGTTGAGGATGGGCAGGTTGTCGGTGCCGGTGCGCAGCGGCGCGGCCGCGGCTTGCGGCTGCACGACGTTCAGCGTGGGCGTGCGGCTTTCCGCCCTCCGTACGCTGCTCAGGCCCGTCGCGATCACCGTCACGCGCAGCTGGTCGCCCAGGGACTCGTCGTACGCGGTGCCGTAGATCACGTGCGCGTCGTCGGCGGCATAACGCCGGATCGTGTTCATCGCGTTGCGGCTCTCGGCCAGCTTGAACGTGCTCTTGCCGGCGGCGATCAGCACCAGCACGCCGCGCGCGCCGGAGAGGTCGATGCCTTCCAGCAGCGGGCAGGCCACGGCCGCGTCCGCCGCCTTGGTCGCGCGGTCGGGGCCGCCGGCGGTAGCGGTACCCATCATCGCCTTGCCGGGCTCGCTCATCACCGTCTTCACGTCCTCGAAGTCGACGTTGACGAGGCCGGGGATGTGGATGATGTCGCTGATGCCGCCCACCGCGTTCTTCAGCACGTCGTTGGCGTGCGCGAAGGCCTGCTCCTGCGTCACGTCGTCGCCCATCACTTCCAGCAGCTTCTCGTTCAGCACGACGATCAGGCTGTCGACGTTGGCCTCCAGCTCGGCCACGCCGTCGTCGGCCTGCTTGCCGCGGCGCTTGCCTTCGAACTCGAAGGGCTTGGTCACCACGCCCACGGTCAGGATGCCCATCTCCTTGGCCACGCGCGCGATGACCGGCGCGGCGCCGGTGCCGGTGCCGCCGCCCATGCCCGCGGTGATGAAGAGCATGTGCGCGCCGGTGATGGCTTCGCGGATCTTGTCCACCGCGTCCTCGGCCGACGTGCGGCCCACGTCGGGCTTGCTGCCGGCGCCGAGGCCCGAGGTGCCCAACTGCACCAGGTTGCGCGCGTTGCTGCGGTTCAGCGCCTGCGCGTCGGTGTTGGCGCAGATGAAGTCCACGCCTTGCACCCCTTGCGCGATCATGTGCTCGACCGCGTTGCCGCCGCCGCCGCCCACGCCGATCACCTTGATCTGGGTGCCCTGGTCAAACTCTTCGATCATCTCGATAGGCATGTCAGCCTCCTTGTGTTGCAGTTGCCAAACTGAAGAACGTCTCGTCTTGCGTCGTCGTCATGCGGGGCTTTGGAAAACACAGCACCCCTCTTCTAGAAATTCCCCAGGAACCAATCCTTGGCGCGGCTGAACAGCGTGGATACCGAGCCGGCCTGCGTGGCCGCCTTGTGTCCGCGCGAACGCGCCAGCCGCGCCTCTTCCAGCAAGCCCATCACGGTGGCCGAGCGCGGATTGGCCACCATGTCGTACAAGGCCCCGCCATAGGTCGGCAGGCCCTTGCGCACGGGTTTCAGAAAGATGTCCTCGCCCAGCTCCACCATGCCGGGCATCACGGCGGAGCCGCCGGTGATCACCACGCCGCTGGACAGCAATTCCTCGTAGCCGCTTTCGCGGATGACCTGGTGCACCAGGCTGAAGATCTCCTCCACGCGCGGCTCGATGACGCCGGCCAACGCCTGGCGTGACAGCATGCGCGGCGCGCGGTCGCCCAGGCCCGGCACCTCCACCTGCTCGGCGGGGTCGGCCAGCAGCTGCTTGGCGACGCCGTATTCCACCTTGATCTCCTCGGCGTCCTTGGTCGGCGTGCGCAGCGCCATCGCGATGTCGCTGGTGATCAGGTCGCCGGCGATCGGAATCACCGCGGTGTGGCGCACGCTGCCGTCGGTGTAGATCTGCACGTCGGTGGTGCCGGCGCCGATGTCGACCACCGCCACGCCCAGCTGCTTCTCGTCGTCGGTCAGCACCGCAGCGGCGCTGGCGCTGGGGTTCAGCACCAGGCGCTCCACCTCCAGCCCGCAGCGGCGCACGCACTTCAGGATGTTCTCGGCGGCGCTCTGCGCGCCGGTCACGATGTGCACCTTGACTTCCAGCCGGCTGCCGCTCATGCCGATCGGCTCTTTCACCTCGTGGCCGTCGATCACGAACTCCTGCGGCTCCACCAGCAGCAGCCGCTGGTCGCCGGGGATGTTGATGGCCTTGGCGGTCTCGACCACGCGCGTCACGTCCACCGGCGTGACCTCGCGGTTGTCGCGCACGATGACCATGCCGGTGCTGTTCTGCCCGCGGATGTGGCTGCCGGTGATGCCGGTGTAGACGCGGTCGATCTTGCAGGCGGCCATCATCTCGGCCTCCTTCAGCGCCTGCTGGATGCTGGCCACGGTGGCATCGATGTTGACGACCACGCCGCGCTTGAGCCCATGCGCCGGCGCCACGCCGAGGCCGGCCACGCGCAGCTCGCCGTCGGGCATGACCTCGGCGGCCACCACCATCACCTTGGCGGTGCCGATGTCCAGGCCGAAGACGAGGTCCTTGTTTTCTTTTGCCATCGTCGTCTCTAGCTACGGGCCGGGCTTGGCGTTGGGGGCGGGGATCGTGCTGACGCCGCGCAGGCGCAGCGCGTAGCCGTCGGCGTGGCGCAGGTCGGCGTATTCCAGCGGCGCGCGGTAGCGCGTCAGCATCTCGGGCAGCGTGCGCACGAAGCGCTCGCTGCGCGCCATCACCTCGTCCTCGCTGCCGCGGCCCAGCTCCAGCGTGGCGCCGTTGTCCAGCAGCGCGCGCCACGATCCGCGCGTGGACTGCTGCAGCTGCTCGACCTCCAGGTCCAGCGGCTGCAGCACCGGCTGCAGGCGGCGGTACAGCGACAGCACCGCGGCCGAGCTGCCCGCGGGCCCGCTGAAGGTGGGCAACGCTTCGTCCTCGACGTCGCCGACGTTGGCGCTGAACACCTCGCCCTGCTGGTTGACGAGGCGGTCGTCGCGCTCGTCGCCCTGCCACAGCGCGGCGGCGCGGTGCTCCTCGATCTGCACCACCAGGCGGTCGGGCCAGACGCGGCGCACGGTGGCGCGCCGCACCCAGGGCACGGCTTCGAACGCGGCGCGCGCACGGCTCAGGTCGGCGCTGAAGAAGTTGCCGGCCAGCCGCGGCGCGGCGTTGGCGCGCAGCGTCTCGGCGTTGATGCGCAGCAGATCGCCTTCCACGCGCAGGGAGTGGATCGCGAACAGCGGCGAGCGCGACAGCCACAGCAGCCCCGCGCCCAGCAGCGCCAGCGCCACCAGCACGTAGACGCCGCTGGCCACCGCGTTCACCAGCCGCACGTCGCCCGGCAGCGCCACGGCGGCGGCGCCGGGGGCGGGGCGGATGATGCGAGTGGTGGCCATGGTTTACGGGTTATCCGCGCGCCGAGTCGAGCGTGGCCTCGGCCAGCAGCTGCAGGCACAGCGCCTCGTAGCTGATGCCGGCGGCGCGTGCCGAGATCGGCACCAGCGAATGGCTGGTCATGCCCGGGCTGGTGTTCATCTCCAGCAGGAAGGGCTTGCGGTCGCTCGCGCGCAGCATCAGGTCGGCGCGGCCCCAGCCGCGGCAGCCCAGGGCGCGGTAGGCGGCCAGCGTTAGGCGCTGCACCTCGGCCTCCTCGTCGGCCGAGAGGCCGCTGGGGCAGCGGTAGCCGGTGTCGTCGCTGTAGTACTTGTGGTGCAGGTCGTAGTTGCCGCCGGGCGCGTCGATGCGCACCACGGGCAGCGCGCGCGCCGCCGCGCCGCGGCCCAGCACCGGGCAGGTCAGCTCGATGCCGTCGATGAAGGCCTCGCACAGCACGTCGGGGTCGTAGCGGGCCGACAGCGCCACCGCGTCCTGCATCTGCGAATAACCTTCCACCTTGGTGACACCGATCGACGAGCCCTCGCGCGGCGGCTTGACGATCAGCGGCAGGCCCAGCGCGTCGGGCACCTGCATCAGCGACTCGCGCTCCAGCGCCTGCGGCTCGTCGGGCGACAGCCAGCGCCAGGCCGGCGTCGGCAGGCCTTCGGCCACCCACACGCGCTTGGTCATCACCTTGTCCATCGCGATCGCGCTGGCCATCACACCGCTGCCGGTGTAGGGGATGCCCAGCAGCTCCAGCGCGCCCTGCACGGTGCCGTCTTCGCCGTGGCGGCCGTGCAGCGCGATGAAGGCGCGCGCGAAGCCTTGCGACTTCAGCTCGGCCAGCGGCCGCTCGGCGGGATCGAAGCCCTGCACGTCGACGCCTTGCGACTGCAGCGCAGCCAGCACGCCGCGGCCCGACATCAGCGAGATCTCGCGCTCGGCGCTCTCGCCGCCCAGCAGCACGGCGCATTTTCCGAGGGAGCGGATGTCGATGTTCACCTTGTCCCTCATTGTGCCGTCACTCCGGGCTGTCGCGACGCTGGCACGAGCGATTTCAGCGCCAGCGGCAGCGTGCCGATCGAGCCGGCGCCCATGCCGATCAGCACGTCGCCGCCGCGCAGTTGCGCGGCCAGCGTGTCCGCCAGGTCGGCCAGGCGCTCGACGTACTGCACGGAGGTGCCCGCGGCCTGCAGCGCCTGCGCCAGGCTGCGGCCGTCGGCGCCGGCGATCGGCGCCTCGCCGGCCGGGTAGACCTCGGTCAGCCACACCGCGTCGGCCTGCGCCAGCACGCGCACGAAGTCGGCGAAGCAGTCGCGCGTGCGCGTGTAGCGGTGCGGCTGGAAGGCCAGCACGATGCGCTGCCCCGGAAACGCGCCGCGCGCCGCGGCCAGCACCGCGGCCATCTCCACCGGGTGGTGGCCGTAGTCGTCGATCAGCGTGCACTGGCCGCCGTCCGCCGTGGCGATGCTGCCGCAGCGCTGGAAGCGCCGGCCCACGCCGGCAAAGCCGGCCAGCGCGCGCTGCAGCGGCGCGTCAGGCACTTCCAGCTCGGCGGCCACCGCGATCGCGGCCAGCGCGTTGCGCACGTTGTGCTCTCCGGCCAGGCCCAGCTCGATGGGCAGGTCGGCTGCGCCGGCGCGCCGGGCGGTGAAGCGCATGCGGCCGCCGGGCAGCGCCTGAACGTCGACCGCGCGCACCGCGGCGTCGGCCGACAACCCATAGCCCACCACCGGCCGCTGCAGCCGCGGCAGCACCGCGCGCACGCCGGGGTCGTCGACGCAGGCCACCGCGGCACCGTAGAACGGCATGCGGTGCACGAAGTCGACGAAGGCCTGATGCAGCCGGTCCAGGCTCTGGCCGTAGGTCTCCATGTGGTCGGCGTCGATGTTGGTGATGACGCTGAGCACCGGCAGCAGGTGCAGGAACGAGGCGTCGCTCTCGTCGGCCTCGACGACGATGAAGTCGCCGCGGCCCTGGTGGCTGTTGGCGTTGAGGGCGGCCAGCGTGCCGCCGATCACGAAGCTCGGATCGAAGCCGGCCTCGATCAGCACGGTCGTCACCAGCGAGGTCGTCGTCGTCTTGCCGTGCGTGCCGGCGATCGCCACGCCTTGCTGGCGGCGCATCAGCTCGGCCAGCATCACCGCGCGGTGCACCACGGGCACGCCGCGCGCGCGGGCGGCCAGCACCTCGGGGTTGTCGGCCTTCAAGGCGCTGGAAACCACCAGCGCATCGGCGCCTTCGATCTGCGCCGCCGCGTGGCCGATGAAGACCTGGATGCCCAGCGCCTGCAGCCGCTGCGTGATCGCGCTGGCCGCGACGTCGCTGCCCGACACCGCGTAGCCCTGCGCGTGCAGCATCTCGGCGATGCCGCTCATCCCGGCGCCGCCGATGCCGGTGAAGTGGATGTGCTTCAGCGCGTGCTTCATGCGCGCGCCCCCTTCTTCGCCGGCGTCTTCTTCGCCAGCGCTTCCAGCTCGTCGGCCACGCGCTGCGCGGCGCGCGGGCGCGCCAGCGCGCGCGCCTTCATCGCCATCTGCAGGCAGCGCTCGCGCGTCAGTGCGTTCAGTTCGGCGGCCAGGCGCTCGGGCGTCAGCTCGGCCTGCGGCAGGTGCAGTGCGGCGCCCCGGCGCGCCATCAGCTCGGCGTTGTCGCGCTGGTGGCTGGTGGTGGAGACGATCAGCGGCACCAGCAGCGCCGGCACGCCGGCGGCGCACAGCTCGCTGACGGTGATGGCGCCCGCGCGGCACACCATCAGGTCGCAGGCGGCCAGCCGCGCGGGCATGTCGTCGATGAAGGGCAGCAGTTCGGCTTGCACGCCGCGCGTCTCGTACGCGGCCTGCACCGCGGCGTGGTGCGCGTTGCCGGTCTGGTGCGTGACCTGCGGGCGCTGATCCGCCGGCAGCAGCGCCAGCGCGGCGGGCACGGTGTCGTTGAGCACTTGCGCGCCCAGGCTGCCGCCCACCACCAGCAGCCGCAGCGGCCCCTTGCGGCTGGCGAAGCGCTTGTCGGGCGGCGGCATGCCTTCGATCTCGGCGCGCACCGGGTTGCCGGTGACGACGGCGTTCTTCGTCGACGCCGCGACGCCGCCGTCGAAGCCGAAGGCCACGCGGTCGGCCACCGGCAGCAGCCATTTGTTGGACAGCAGCAGCTCGGCGTCGGCGTTCATCAGCATCAGCGGCTTGCCCAGTGCCGCGGCCATCAGCCCGCCGGGAAAGCACACGTAGCCGCCCATGCCCAGCACGACGTCGGCCGCGCGCCGGCGCAGGATGCGGCGGCAGTGCCAGAACGCCTGCTGCAGCCGCAGCCCGCCGGTCAGCCAGCCCAGCAGCCCTTTGCCGCGCAGGCCGGCGAACGCGATGGTGTCCAGCGGCAGCCCGGCCTTGGGCACGAGCTGGTTCTCCATGCCTTGCGCAGTGCCCAGCCAGCTCACCGACCAGCCGCGCGTCTTCATCTCGCGCGCCACCGCCAGGCCCGGGATGATGTGCCCGCCCGTTCCCGCGGCCATGATGACCAAGTGACTCATGCGCGGCCTCCGCGCATGAGGCTTCTGTTCTCCCGGTCCACCCGCACGACGATCGCGATCGACACCAGGTTCATCAGCATCGCCGAGCCGCCGAAGCTCATCAGCGGCAGCGTCAGTCCCTTGGTCGGCAGCACGCCGAGGTTGACGCCCATGTTGATGAAGGCCTGCGCGCTCATCCAGAGGCCAATGCCCTGCACCATCAGCCCGGCGAACACGCGGTCCAGCGCGATGGCCTGGCGGCCGATCACGAAGATGCGCCGCGTCAGCCAGAAGAACAGCACGATGACCACCGAGACGCCGGCGAAGCCCAGCTCCTCGCCGATCACCGCCAGCAGGAAATCGGTGTGCGCCTCGGGCAGGTAGTGCAGCTTCTCGACGCTGGCGCCCAGGCCCTGGCCGAACAGCTCGCCGCGGCCGATGGCGATCAGGCTGTGCGTCAACTGGTAGGCCTTGCCCTGCACCCACTTGGGGTTCCAGGGGTCCAGGTAGGCCAGGATGCGCTCGCGCCGCAGGTCGTCGAACGCGATGATCACGCTGAAGGTGGCCACCACCACCGCGGCGATCAGGAAGAACATGCGCGCGTTGACGCCGCCGAGGAACAGGATGCCCATCGCGATGGCCGCGATCACGATGAAGGCGCCCATGTCCGGCTGGCGCAGCAGCAGCACGCCGACGAAGGCCACCGCCAGCGCCATCGGCCAGACGGCGCGGAAGAAGTTCTCCTTCACGTCCATCTTGCGCACCATGTAGCTGGCGGCGTACATCGCGATCGCCAGCTTGGCCAGCTCCGACGGCTGGAAGTTCATGAAGCCCAGCGGGATCCAGCGCCGCGAGAAGTTGACGACCTTGCCGATGTGCGAGTTGAGCACCAGCATCAGCAGCACGATGGAGCCGACGAAGATCCACGGCGCGAAGCGCTCCCACACCGCCACCGGCACCTGCGCCGCGGCCAGCGCGCAGACGAGGCCGATGCTGATCGACAGCAAATGGCGCATCAGGAAGAAGGTGGGCGTCGGCGCGAAGCGCAGCGTCTTCGGGTTGTCGGCCAGCGCAACCGAGGCCGAATAGACCATCACCAGCCCGAAGGCGACCAGCGCCAGCACCACCAGCACCAGCGCGTGGTCGAAGTCGGCCAGCCGCGCCGGGCGCGCGCCGCCCACGTGCACCGCGTCGCGCACCGGCAGCCCGAAGGCGCGGTCGCGCTGCGACCACAGCCGCTCGCGCAGGGCCTGGAGATTGAAGCGCTGGCGCAGCGCGGCGGCAAAGCTCATGAGAGCAGCTCCCCGCGTTCCTCCGCCAGCGCGCGCACCGCGGCGACGAAGACCTCGGCGCGGTGCGCGTAGTTGCGGAACATGTCCAGGCTGGCGCAGGCCGGGCTCAGCAGCACGGCGTCGCCTGGTTGCGCCTGCTCGAAGCACCAGCGCACCGCGTCGGCCAGCGCCGCGTGCTGCTGCAGCGGCACGCCGCTGGACGCCAGCGCGGCAGCGATCGCCTCGGCGTCGCGGCCGATCAGCGCGACCGCGCGCGCGTGGCGCTGCACGGCGGGCAGCAGCGGGCCGAAGTCCTGGCCCTTGCCGTCGCCGCCGAGGATCACCACCAGCCGCGCCGGCGCCTTGTCGGCGCCCAGGCCTTGCAGCGCGGCGACGGTGGCGCCGACGTTGGTGCCCTTGCTGTCGTCGTAGGCCTCGACGCCGCCGACACTGCCGACGAACTGCACGCGGTGCGGCTCGCCGGCGTATTCGCGCAGGCCGTGCAGCATCGGCGCCAGCGGGCAGCCGATCGCCGTGGCCAGCGCCAGCGCGGCCAGCGCGTTGGCGGCGTTGTGGCGGCCGCGCAGGCGCAAGGCGTCGGCTGGCATCAAACGTTGGAGGTGGATCTCTTCGTCGGCTTCGTTCCTGCGGCGTTTGATGGTCTCGTCGGCCGGCAGCGCGCGCACCAGCCAGGCCATGCCGCCGTCGACCACGAGGCCGAAGTCGCCCGGCCGCTCGGGCGCCGTGAGACCGAAGCGCAGCAGCTTGCGCGCGCTGGTCTGCGGCTTGCCGCGGCCGGTTTTCACCGCCACCGGCGCCGGCACCATCGCCTCGACCTGGGCATCGTCGCGGTTGATCACCATCGTCGCGTGGCGGCCGAAGACGCGCGCCTTGGCCGCGGCGTAGGCGGCCATGTCGCCGTGCCAGTCCAGATGGTCCTGCGTCAGGTTCAGCACCGTCGCGGCGCTGGGCTCGAAATCGCCGCCGGCATCGGCGAGTTGGAAGCTCGACAGCTCCAGCACCCGAGCCTCGGCCCATTCGTCGCGCGGGCCGTCGAGCATCGCGCTCAGGCGGTCCAGCAGCGTGGGCATGATGTTGCCGGCCACCGCGACGCGCAGGCCCGCACGCTCGACCAGCAGGCCGGCCAGCGCGGTGGTCGTCGTCTTGCCGTTGGTGCCGGTGATCGCGATGATCTTCGGCGCATAGCCGGGCTCGGGCGGCGGCGGGGCGATCACCGGGGCCGGTTCTTCGTCGGCGGGCGCGGCGTTTTCGGGTGCGGCTTCGGCGGTGGCCGCCGCGGCGGCGGCATCGGCCGCGGCCTGTGCCGCTTGCGCTGCCTCGGCCGCGGTGGCGACCTTCAGGTCGGCCAGCGCTTGCGCGAACAAGTCCAGCTCGGCCATCACCGCGATGCCCGCGGCGCGCGCCGCGGCCAGCAGCGGCGCGATGCGCGCGTCGTGCGGCATCAGGCCGGGGCTCTTGAGCACCAGCTTGACGCCTTCGGGCAAGGCTTCGCCCAGGTCGCCGCTGAACAGCCGCACCTGCGGCAGCGCGGCACGCAGCGTCGCGGCGTGCGGCGGCGGCTCGCGCGAATCCCACACCTGCACCTGCGCGCCGTGGCGCGCGCACCAGCGCGCCATCGCCAGGCCCGATTCACCCAGGCCCAGCACGAGGACGGAGCAGTCGCGCAGGAAGTTCATCGCCGGCTCACCGCAGCTTCAGGCTCGCCAGCCCGACCAGGCACAGCAGCATCGTGACGATCCAGAAGCGCACGACCACCTGCGTCTCGGTCCAGCCCTTCTTCTCGAAATGGTGGTGCAGCGGCGCCATCAGGAAGATGCGCCGGCCCTCGCCGTACTTGCGCTTGGTGTACTTGAACCAGGCCACCTGCACCATCACGCTCAAGGCCTCGGCGACGAAGACGCCGCCCATGATGCCCAGCACGATCTCCTGCCGCGTGATGACCGCGATCGTGCCTAAAGCACCGCCCAGCGCCAGCGCGCCGACGTCGCCCATGAACACCTGCGCCGGGTTGGCGTTGAACCACAGGAAGGCCAGCCCCGCGCCGGCCAGCGCGGCGCAGAACACCAGCAGCTCGCCGGCGCCGGGGATGTAGGGGATCAGCAGGTAGCGGCTGAACACCGAGTTGCCGGTGACGTAGGCGAACACGCCCAGCGCCGAGCCCACCATCACCACGGGCATGATGGCCAGGCCGTCCAGCCCGTCGGTGAAGTTGACCGCGTTGCTGGCGCCGACGATCACGAACCACGTCAGCGCGATGAAGCCGAACACGCCCAGCGGGTAGCTGACGGTCTTGAAGAACGGCACCAGCAGGTCGGCGCGCGGCGGCAGCGCGTTGGAGAAGCCGCTGCCGATCCAGCGCAGGAACAGCTCCAGGACGCGCAGGTTGGAGGTTTCGGAGACGCTGAACGCGAGGTACAGCGCCGCGACCAGCCCGATCAGGCTCTGCCAGAAGAACTTCTCTCGACTGCGCATGCCTTCCGGGTCCTTGTGGACGACCTTGCGGTAGTCGTCGGCCCAGCCGATGGCGCCGAAGCCGAAGGTGACCAGCATCACCACCCAGACGAAGCGGTTGCTCCAGTCGAACCACAGCACGGTGGACACGCCGATGCCGATCAGCACCAGCACGCCGCCCATCGTGGGCGTGTTGCGCTTGCCCAGGTGCGCCTGCACGCCGTATTCGCGGATCGGCTGGCCGATCTTCATCTCGGTGAGCCGGCGGATCACCCAGGGCCCGAAGGCCAGGCCGATCAGCAGCGCCGTCATCGCCGCCAGCACCGAGCGGAAGGTGAGGTACTGGATCACGCGCAGGAAGCCCAGGTGCTCGGGGTACAGCGACATCAGGTACTGCGACAGGCTAAGCAGCATGGCCGCTCCCCTGCAATGCCTGCACCACGCGCTCCATGCGCATCGAGCGCGAGCCTTTCACCAGGATAGACGCCGCCGCCGGCCCGCGCGGCAGCGCGGCGACGAGGCAATCGATGTCGTCGAAGTGGCGCCCGCCGCAATGGCGGCCGGTCTCGGCGCTGATCGTGCCGAAGGTCCACACCGCGTCCAGCCCGCGCGCCGCCGCGTGGCGGCCCACCTCGGCGTGGAAGGCCGGGCCTTCGCGGCCGACCTCGGCCATGTCGCCCAGCAGCAGCCAGCGCGGACCGGGCAGATCGGCCAGCACGTCGATCGCGGCCAGCACCGAATCGGGATTGGCGTTGTAGCTGTCGTCGACCAGCGTCGCGCGGCGGCCCTGCCAGTCGATCAGCAGATTGCGGCTGCGGCCTTTCACCGGCGTGAAGGCCGCCAGCCCGCGCGCCACCGCGTCCGTCGGCGCGCCGGCGGCCAGAGCCGCGGCGGCCGCAGCGACGCCGTTCAGCGCGTTGTGGCGGCCGGCGATGGCCAACGTTGTTTCGAGATGGCCTTCGGGTGCATCGATCTGCAGCCGCCAGCCGCCATCGGCCCATTGCGCCTGGCCGCGCACCTCGGCGTCGCCGTCCAGCGCGAAGCGGCGCACCTGGCGCGCGCCGGCGCGCGCGGTCCACGCGGCAGTGCCGGCGTCGGCGGCCGGGATCACGACGATGCCCTCGGGGCCTAGCGCGTCGATGACGTCGCCGTTCTCCTGCGCCACCGCGTCCAGGCCGTGCAGGAACTCCTGGTGCTCGCGCTGCGTGTTGTTGATCAGCGCGACCTGCGGCGCCACCAGCCGCGCCAGCGCGGCGATCTCGCCGGGGTGGTTGGTGCCCAGCTCGACGACGCCGACGCGCTGCCCGCGCAGGCGCAGCAGCGTCAGCGGCACACCGATGTGGTTGTTGAGATTGCCTTCGGTCGCGAACGCCGCCTCGCCTGCCCAAGCGCGCAGGATGGCCGCAATCATCTGCGTGACCGTGGTCTTGCCGTTGCTGCCGGCCACCGCAATCAGCGACACCGGCAGCGAGCGCCGCCAGGCCGCTGCGAGCCGCTGCAGCGCGGCCAGGCTGTCGGCCACCTGCAGCCCCGGCAACCCGGCCTCGGCGATGCCGCGCTCGGCCAGCGCCGCGGCGGCACCGGCGGCTTTCGCCTGCGGCAGGAACTGGTGGCCGTCGAAGGTCTCGCCGCGCAGCGCGACGAACAGGTCGCCGCTCCGCAGGCTGCGGCTGTCGCTGTGCACGCGCTCGACGGCGGTGGCGCCATCGCCGACCAGGCGTGCAGCACCTTCCAGTAATGCGTTAGCTTGATGCAGCGTCATCATCATGCCGCCGCTCCCGGCCGGGCCTGCAGCGCGCGCGCCGCGGCCTCAGCATCGACGAAGGGCTTGCGCACGCCGCCGGCCCCTTCCTGGTACGGCTCGTGGCCCTTGCCGGCCAGCACGACGACGTCGGCCACACCGGCATGGCCCACCGCGTGCGCGATCGCTTCGGCGCGGTCTTCGATGACGGCCACGTCGTCGTGCCCGGTCAGGCCGGCCAGGATCTGCGACAGGATGAAGGCCGACGCTTCGTCGCGCGGGTTGTCGCTGGTCAGCACCACGCGGTCGGCGCGGCGCTCGGCGATGGCGCCCATCAGCGGGCGCTTGGCCGCATCGCGGTTGCCGCCGCAGCCGAACACGCACCACAGCTTCCCGCCGCGCGCCGCGGCCAGCGGGCGCAAGGCCTGCAGCACCTGGTCCAGCGCGTCGGGCGTGTGGGCGTAGTCGACCAGCACCAGCGGGGCGCCATCGACGCCGCTGCCGGCCACCGGCTGCAGCCGCCCGGGCACCGGCGTCAGCCGCGGCAGCACCGCGGCGATGTCGGCCAGCGGCAGGCCCAAGGCGCGCAGGCCGCCAGCCACCACCAGCAGGTTGCTGGCGTTGTAGTCGCCGAACAGCGCGCTGCGCGCCGCGCGGCGCTCGTTGCCTTCCACCAGGTCGAAGCTCAGGCCGTCCGCCGCGTGCCGCAGGTGTTCAGCCCGCAGCCGCGCCGCGCCGCGCGCCGACACGGCCCACACCGCCACGCCTTCGCGGCCCTGCAGCTCGGCGGCCAGCGCGACGCCTTGCGCGTCGTCGACGTTGACCACCGCGGCGCGCAGCCCCGGCCAGTCGAACAGGCTGCGCTTGGCGGCCCAGTAGGCCTGCATCGTGCCGTGGTGGTCCAGGTGGTCCTGCGTGAAGTTGGTGAACAGCGCGACCGCGATGCGCGTGCCGGCCAGGCGCTGCTCGACGAGGCCGATCGACGAGGCCTCCAGCGCGCAGGCCGCGAAGCCCTGCTGCACGAAGCCGGCCAGCGCGCCTTGCAGCGTCACCGCGTCGGGCGTGGTCAGGCCGTTGTCGACGACCGCGCCGGGCTCGCCGATGCCTAACGTGCCAACCACGCCGCAGCGCCGGCCCAGCAGCGTCAGCGCCTGCGCGGTCCACCACGCGGTGCTGGTCTTGCCGTTGGTGCCGGTGCTGGCGACGACCTGCAGCCGCGCGCTGGGCTCGCCGTGGAAGACCGAGGCCACCTCGCCGGCGTGCACCTTCAGCGCCGGCATCGCGGCGATGCGCGCGTCGCCGTCGAAGCCGAAGGCCGCGACGCCCTCGGCCTCCACCAGGCAGGCCGCGGCGCCGCCGGCCAGCGCCGCACCGACCTGGCTGCGCGCATCGTGCCGGCGCCCGGGCCAAGCGAGGAAGCCCTCGCGCGGCTGCAGGCGGCGGCTGTCGGTGCGCAGGCCGCGGCAAGCCTGCGCGTGCAGGAAGCGCGCCGCCTCGGCCGCGGTGTGGAAGGTTGGCAGCGCCACGATCAGGCCCTAGAAGCTCTCCGGCTCGGCCGGCACGTTCTTCATCTGGATGCCGGCTTTGACATCCAGGTCGGGCGGGACGTTCATCATGCGCAGCGTCTGCTGCACGACCTGGCTGAACACCGGCGCGGCGACGTCGCCGCCGAAGTAGACGCCCTTGCCCGGCTCGTCGACCATCACCGCGACCACGATGCGCGGCTTGTCCACCGGCGCCAGGCCGACGAACCAGGCGCGGTACTTGTTGCCGTAGCCCTTGCCTTCGGCCTTGCGCGCGGTGCCGGTCTTGCCGCCCACGCTGTAGCCGATGGCCTGCGCCCTGGGCGCGGTGCCGCCGGGGCCGGCGGCCAGGCGCAGCATCTGGCGCATCGTGCGCGCGGTCTCGGGCGAGATCACGCGCTGGCCGACCACCGGCTCGGCCTGGCGCAGGATGGACACCGGCAGCACCTCGCCGTCGCGCGCGAACACGGTGTAGGCGCGCGCCAGCTGCAGCAGGCTGGTCGACAGGCCGTAGCCGTAGCTCATCGTCGCCTGCTCGATCGGGCGCCAGCTCTTGTAGGGACGCAGCCGGCCGGTCACGGCGCCGGGGAAGTCGATCTGCGGCTTCTGGCCGAAGCCGGCCTGGGTGAAGATCTCCCACATCTCGCGCGGCTGCATCTGCATCGCCATCTTGACGGTGCCGACGTTGCTGGACTTCTGGATCACCTGCTCCACCGTCAGCACGCCGTGCGGGTGCGAGTCGGTGATCGGCAGCCCGCTGATCAGGATGCGCCCGGGCGCGGTGTTGATCGGCGTCTGCGGCGTCACCAGCTTCTTCTCCAGCGCCAGCGAGACGACGAAGGGCTTCATCGTCGAGCCGGGCTCGAAGATGTCGGTCAGCGCGCGGTTGCGCAGCTGCGCGCCGGTCAGCCGCTTGCGGTCGGCCGGGTTGTAGCTGGGGTAGTTGGCCAGCGCCAGCACCTCGCCGGTCTGCACGTCCAGCACGACCACGCTGCCGCCCTTGGCGTTGTGCTCGGCCACCGCGTCGCGCACGCGCTGGTAGGCGAAGAACTGCACCTTGGAATCGACCGAGAGCTGGATGTCGCGGCCGTTGACGGGGTCGATCTGCTCGCCGATGTCGTCGACCACGCGGCCCAGGCGGTCGCGCAGCACGGTGCGCGAGCCGTCGCTGCCGTGCAGCGCGTCGTCGAAGCGCAGCTCGATGCCTTCCTGCCCCGCCTCCTCGACATTGGTGAAGCCCACCACGTGCGCGGCCGATTCGCCCTCGGGGTACTTGCGCTTGTATTCGCGCTGCTGGTAGACGCCCTTGATGTCCAGCGCCTTGACCTTGTCCCACACCGCGTCGTCGACCTGGCGCGCCAGCCAGGTGAAGTTGCGCGAGCGCGCCAGCCGCTCGTCCAGCTCGGCGCTGCTCAGGCCCAGCAGCTTGGCCAGCTGCCTGCGCTGCGCGGCGTCGGCCTGGAAGTCCTTGGGGATCGCCCAGACCGACGGCGTGGGCACGCTGGTGGCCAGCACCAGGCCGTTGCGGTCCAGCACGCGGCCGCGGCTGGCCGGCACGTCGATGGTGTGCGTGAAGCGCTTCTCGCCTTCCTTCTGATAGAAGTCGGTGCCGATGATCTGGATGTAGACCGCGCGCCCCAGCAGCACCAGGAAGGCCGCGCCCAGCAGCGCGACGATGAAGCGCGAGCGCCACGGCGGCGTCTTGCTGGCCAGCAGCGGGCTGGTGGCGTAGTTGACGCTGCGCACGCTGGGCGGCGCCGCGCGCGCCTTGCCGGACTTGCCGGATCTGGCGGCCTTGCCGCCGCCGACGGACCATTTCGACCCAATCATCGCGCCCCCCCGTCGGCCGCCGGATCCTTGACGTACTGCGTCACCGCCGGCGTGGCGGTGCGCATCTGCAGCTTCTCGCGCGCCGTCTTCTCCACGCGCAGATGCGTGGCTTGCGCCTGGGCTTCGGCGTCCAGGCGCTTGTATTCGGTGTCGAGCTGGTGCTGCTCGGCGCGCGCGCGGTCCAGCAGCGCATAGAGGCGCCGCGCCTCGTACGAGGTCTTGACCAGATAGAGGCTGGCGCCGATCAGCGCGGCCAGCAGCAGCATGGACATCTTCGTCATGCGGCCACCCCCGTGCGCTCGGCCACGCGCATCACCGCCGATCGTGCGCGCGGGTTGGCCGTCAGCTCGGCCGCGCCCGGGCGCACGCGGCCCAGCGACTGCAGCCGCAGCGCGCGCGGCGGCGCCATCGGCGCGCGGCGGTCCACCACGTCGCGGCTCTCGCGCGCGATGAAGGTCTTGACGATGCGGTCTTCCAGCGAATGGAAGCTGATCACCACCAGCCGGCCCTGCGGCGCCAGCAGCGCCAGCGCGGCGTTCAGCCCCTGCTCGAGCGCTTCAAGCTCGGCATTGACGTGAATCCGAAGGCCTTGAAACGTGCGCGTAGCAGGGTCCTGGCCCGGCTCGCGGGACTTGACGACACCAGCCACGAGTGCGGCCAGTTCGCCGGTGGTTCGAACGGGGCGCCCGCTTGCGCGGCGAGCAACAAGCGCACGCGCAATCGCCCCAGCAAACCGTTCTTCGCCATGGTCTTTGATCACCTGTGTGATGTGGCGCTCGTCGGCGCGGGCCAGGAAGTCCGCGGCGGTCTCGCCGCGGGTCGTGTCCATGCGCATGTCCAGCGGCGCATCGAAGCGGAAGCTGAAGCCGCGCGCGGGTGTGTCGATCTGCGGCGAGCTGACGCCCAGATCGAGCAGCACGCCGTCGACGTGGCGGATGCCTGAAGCCGCCAGCCGCTCGGCCATCTCGGCGAAGCTGGCGTGCACGATCGCGAAGCGCGGATCGGCACGCAGCGCCGCATCGGCCTGCGCGGCGGCCACGGCTTCGGGGTCGCGGTCGAAGGCGATCAATCGGCCCGCGGCGCTGAGCCGCGCCAGCACCGCGCGGCTGTGGCCGCCGCGGCCGAAGGTGCCGTCGACGTAGATGCCGTCGGCGCGCGTCACCAGGGCCTCCACGGCCTCGGCGAGCAGCACGGTCTGGTGCAGGCGCTGCATCATCGCGACAATCAGCGGATGACCGCCTTCTGCAGCGTCTCGGGCCGTTCACCGGCCAGCATGCGAGCCTCGCGCTCGTCGTAGCGCGCGCTGTCCCACAGCTCGAAGTAGGCGCCGACGCCCATGAACTTGACCTCGCGCTCCAGCCCAGCCCACTTGCGCAGCTCGGGCGGGATCAGCACGCGCGAGGCGCCGTCGATCTCGACGTCGGTGGCCGAGCCGACGTACAGCCGCCGCCAGCCGTCCATCTCCAGCGGCCAGCCGCGCATGTCGGCCTCGAACTGCTCCCACACCGGCAGCGGGTACAGGCTGAGGCAGCCGTCGGGCGACTTGGCGACGACCAGCTGGCCGCCCACCGTGGCGGCGAGCACGGACGCAAACTTCGAAGGGACGGTCAACCGCCCCTTCTCGTCCACCTTCACCACCGGCCCGCCACGAAAGCCCGACACTTTTCACCACTTTCCGACACTTAACCCCACTGTACCCGACGCGAGGGTGCGCGGTCAATCGACCACTGTCGAAAAAATCAGTGAAATCAAACACTTAGACGCTGAACTTGAGAAGCGTCAGGGCAAATGTCTTTCAAAAACAAGCACTTTGGCGGGGGATCGGAAGTGCTTTGTGAGATGGTCAGCCGCGCCGGACTGGCCGGCCCTCCGTCACGAGAAACCGCTCTCCTTCTGGTGGCGCACGGCGAGGACCGTGACCAGATCCGCGTCGATTCGGTAGCGCGCCACGTAGCCGCTGTCGCCGAAGTCGATCACCCATTCCGGGAATGCTTCGGCTGCACGTCCAGCAGCGCCGGCCGTGACCAGATCAGCCGTGGCATTCAGGAGGCTCGACGTCCTTGCCTTGCTCGAGCTGGGCCAGCCAGGCATCCGCTTCCTCGGCCGTCGCATGCAGGCCGGTGGTCCGATACGCTTCCCAAGCCTTCAGCGTGTCTTGCCGAAAAGCCTCGCGCTTCTCTTCGCGCTCGACGTATTACGTGATCGCCTCGCGCATCACCCAGTGGGCCGTGCGGCGGCGAGCCTCGGCCAGACGCTTCACGCGCGCCTTGATGTCGTCGTCGATCTTGATGGCCACAGGGCGGACGGTCGTCGAAGTCATGATGGCTTTCCTCGGCGGTATCGCGAGGTATTACCTTGCCATGACCTGCCTCCCAAGGGCTCCTACGCCGCCGCCACCCCGCCCTGCCGCCGGTAGTCGCTGGGCGGCAGCCCCAGGTGGGCGCGGAACACGCGGCTGAAGTGCGCCATGTTCTGGAAGCCGAAGGACAGCGCGATGTCGGTGATCGAGCGGTGCGACTGCTGGCGGTCGTCGAAGGCCTGGCGGCAGGCCGCCAGGCGGCGGCGCAGGATGTAGCCGGCCACGCCGTCGGGCTCTTCGCTGAAGGCGTTGTAGAGCTGGCGGCGGCTGCAGTTGAGCGCCAGCGCGATGGCGTCGACCGACAGCGCCGGGTCGGCCAGGTGCTGGCCCACGTGCTGCTTGATGCGCTCGCGCAAGGCCTCGCGCTGCGTCACCGCGGTGCCGATGCCGGCGAGGTCCAGCATCGCCAGGTGCACGAACTGCGTGATCGCGTCGCCCACGCCGCGCGCGGCGGCCTCGCTCATGCCGGGCAGCTCGCGGTAGGCGCTGCGCATGGTCTCCAGCGCCAGCCGCGAGACGCCGCCGCTGCCGCCCAGGCGGCGCGCCATCAGCGGGCCCAGCGCGGCGCCGCCGAGGTCGCGCTCGGCGAGCTGCTGCTTGGGGATCATCACGATCAGGTGCTCCACGCGCACCGGGTTGGCCACCGCGTAGCTGTCGGTGGTGTCGTAGATGCTCCATTGGTCGGGCGTGACCCAGGCCTCGCGGCCCTGCTGCTCGACGCCGGCGCAGCCGACGAAGGGCGCGACGATCTTCAGGTAGCCGATCTGCGACTGCCGCACCTGCGAGGCCGAGCGCACCACGCGGTGGCGGTTGGCCTCCAGCCGCGTCAGCACCACGTCGCCGGCGTGCACGGTGCTTACGCGGCCGTCGAAGCCGGCGTCGTCGTCGCCGTAGCAGTCGTTCTTCAGGCCGTGGAACAGGCGGTCGAGCCAGTCGGACCAGAAGCCGGCCCGCTCGCGCGGGGCCACGCTGTCGGTGTTCATCGCGCTGGCGGCTTGTCCCATGGCATGCCCTCGAGGAACGGAACTGGAGGCGGCGATTTTCATGCAGCGGCCCTCGAGGGCGCCGGGCGCGGTTGTTGACGGACGTCTAATGCGGCGCGCAGGGCCTGCGATATATTTCTTTGACTACATCGACCGCCTGCAGGCCCGAATGGACGATGCCGCCCTCACCGAACTGCTTCAGCACGTGCGCGGCACGCCCCCCACCGAGGCGCAGGCCGCGCAGTTGATGCAGGCCAGCCGCGACCCGGCCGTCGCCCTGAAGGTCTTCGCCGCGGCATCCGACGTGCGCGACGCGGTGCTGGGCCGCGAGTTCAAGCTGTGCAGCGAGGTGGCGCAGATCACCCCCTGCCTCGTGCGGCCTTTCTGCAAGTACTGCACCTTCTCGCCCGTCGACGGCCTGAGCACCGACGAGGTGCTGCACGGCGTGCGCCTGGCCGAAGCCACCGGCATCGAGAACATCCGCCTCTCCGGCGGCACCGACGTGGGCAACGACGGGGCCGGCATCCTCGACCTGGTGCGGGAAGTGCGGCGGCACACGGCCAGGCCCCTGCAACTGAACGCCGGACCGAACTACGGGCGCGAGACGCTGCGGCAATTGCGCGACCTGGGCGTCACCGAGGTCGGCAGTTCGCTGGAGACCATCAATGCCGAGGTCTTCGCGAAGACCAAGCCCGGCGACAGCCTGCAGGCGCGCATGGACACGGCGCGCGCCATCGACGAGGTCGGCCTCGGCCTGCAAAGCGTGATCATGGTCGGCCTGGGCAGCAGCGACGAGGACTACGTTCGCCATCTCTACTTCCTCAAGACGCTCGAGCACCTGACCCACCTGCCGATCTCGCGCTTCAATCCGTTCAAGGGCACGCCGATGTCCAAGGTGCCGCGTGCCTCGCCCTGGGACGCCGCGCGCCTGTGCGCCGTCGCCCGCCTGGTGCTGCGCACGCCGGACATCCGCATCGCCGCCGGCGGCGGACCGGACGACATCCCGCTGTGGCTGATGGCCGGCGGCAACCGCATCACCTCGGTCTTCATCCACCAGAAGAAGACCGAGCCGGACCGCTTCACCGGCGACAACCTGCAGGTCATTTCGCGGCGGATGGTGGACGACATCGAGGTGGTGAACCGCACGGCCGTGTGCCGCCGCTTCGCCGAAGGCATGGGCTTCACGGTCACGCCGGCCGGCGCGCGATGAGCGCCCGGACGCCCGCGGCGGGCCGGCCCCTGCTGGTTGCCGGCCTGCTGGCCCTGGCGACGGCGGGCGCCGCGATCGGCTCCTTCCTGGTGGGCCACTATCCACTGAGCGCGGGCCAGGTCCTGCGCGTGCTGTGGTCGCAGGCGTTCGGCGGGCCTGCCGACTGGCCGGCGGCGACCACGCAGGTCGTGCTGCACGTGCGGCTGCCGCGCATCGCCGCCGCGCTGCTGGTCGGCGCCGCGCTGGCGTCGGCGGGGGCCGCCTACCAGGCGCTGTTCCGCAACCCGCTCGTCTCCCCGGCCTTGCTGGGCGTCTCCGCCGGCGCCGGCTTCGGCGCCTCGCTGGCGCTGCTGCTGCAGTGGCCGGCCGCCTGGGTGCAGGCCTGCGCCTTCGGGTTCGGCATCCTGGCGGTGGGCATCGCCACCGGGCTGGCGCGGCGCCTGGGCGGCGACTCGCCCATCGTGCTGGTGCTGGCCGGGATGGTCGTCGCCGCCGTCTTCCAGGCCCTGCTGTCGGGCGTGAAGTACGTGGCCGACCCGGTGGATGCGCTGCCGGCCATCACCTTCTGGCTGCTCGGCTCGATGGCGCGGGTGACCACGCAGGACGTCGTCGTCGCCCTGCTGCCGATCGCGCTGGGCCTGCTGGTGCTGCACCTGCTGCGCTGGCGCATCGACCTGGCCTCGATCAGCGACGACGAAATCCACACGCTGGGCGTGCGCGTGTCGCGCTTGCGCGCCGCCGTCATCGTGGCCGCCACGCTGCTGACGGCCGCGGCCGTCAGCATCAGCGGCATCGTCGGCTGGGTGGGCCTGCTGGTGCCGCACATGGCCCGCATGCTGGTCGGCCCCGCCTTCGCCGTGCTGCTGCCGGCCTCGGCGCTGCTGGGGGGCGTCTTCCTGCTGCTGGTGGACGACGTCTGCCGCGGCGCCACCGCCAGCGAAGTGCCGCTGGGCATCCTGACCGCGCTGATCGGGGCGCCCGTGTTCCTGGTCCTGCTGGCCCGCACGCGCCACCGATGGTCCTGACGATCCGCGACCTGTCGGTGGCGCACCCCGGGCGCGCGCCGTTGCTGGCCGGCGTCTCGGCCGAGCTGCGCGCCGGCGAGATGCTGTGCGTGCTGGGCCCCAACGGCTGCGGCAAGACCAGCTTCCTGCGCACGGTGATCGGCATCCTGGCCGCCGCCGGCGGCAGCGCCAGCATCGACGGCGAGGAGACCCGGGCGATGAGCCCGCGCCGGCTCGCGCTGAGCATGGCCTACGTGCCGCAGGCGGCGTCGGCCCAGACCCCCTTCACGGCCGACGAGGTGGTGCTGATGGGACGCACGCCGCATCGCGGCGCCCTTGCCGCGCCGACCGCGGCGGACCGCGAGCACGCCGCGCGCGCGATGCAGCGCCTGGACATCGAGCGCCTGCGCGGCCAGCGGTTCACCGAGATCAGCGGCGGCGAGCGGCAGCTCGTGCTGATCGCCCGCGCGCTGGCCCAGCAGGCCGGCCTGCTGGTGCTGGACGAGCCGACCGCCAACCTCGACCTCGGCAACCAGGTGCGCATCCTGCGCGTGCTGCGCGAGCTGGCGCGCGAAGGGCACGGCGTGCTGATGGCCTCGCACTTCCCCGACCAGGCGCTGCTGCTGGCGAGCCGCGTGCTCGTCTTCCACCAGGGAACGACAGCGGCGGCCGGCGCCGCCGGCGAGGTGCTCACGGCCCGGCTGCTGTCCGACATCTACGGCGTGCGCTTGCATCGGCAGGACCTCGACGCCGGCGCCGTGTGCATTCCGATCCTCGACCCCTGACCCCTCGATCCCTTGACCCCCGACGAAGGAGAGCCTCCCATGACCACCCGGACGACCCGCCGCGCCGCGGCGCTCTTTCTCACCCTGCTGGGGCCTTCGCTCGCCTGGGCGGCGGACGAGCCGCGGCGCACGGTCACCGACCTGGCGGGGCGCAGCGTGTCGGTCCCGCAGCGGGTCGGGCGCGTGGCCACGCTGGGCTCGGTGCCGGTGATCAACAGCATGCTGTTCGCCGCCGGCGCCGGCGACCGCATCGTCAACGGCCTGCCGGATTTCGCCGCCGGGCCGCGCTGGCGCTACCAGACGGTCTTCGCCCCCGACATGAGCGGCAAGCCCCGCCTGCAGGGCGCCGACCGCGCGCCGCTGGTGGAGAAGCTGCTGGAGGCGGCGCCCGACGTGGTGTTCACGATGGACCGCCCGGTGGCCGACCAGTTGGCCGCGCACAAGCTGCCGGTGGTGTACCTGGCCTGGCGCCAGCCCGAGGACGTGAAGCTGGCGATGAACCTCGTGGCCGACATCGTCGGCGCGCCGGCGGCGGCCACGCGCTACGCGCGGTTCTTCGACGACACGATCCAGCGCGTCGCCGCCGCGGTCGACAAGGCCGGCGCCGCCCGCCCGAAGGTGCTCTACCTCGCCGCCGGCAGCATGCAGCAGCCGCATCTGGTGGTGGAGTGGTGGATCCGCGCGGCCGGCGGCATCAGCGTCACCGACGACGGGCGCACGACCGAGGCGCGCGCGGTGTCGATCGAACAGGTGCTGGCCTGGGACCCCGACGTGCTGGTCCTCAATGCGCCGTCCGACCTCAACGTCATCGGCAAGGACAGCCGCTTCGGCGCCCTGAAGGCCGTCAAGGCGGGCCGCGTGGTCCTCACGCCGATGGGCGCGCACACCTGGGCCAACCGCACCGTCGAGAACCCGCTGACCGTGCTGTGGGCGGCCAAGACCTTCCATCCCGCGGTGTTCGCGGCGCTGGACCTGGAGACCGAGGTCCGGAATTTCTACGAGCAGTTCTTCGGCACGCGGCTGTCGGTGGAGCAGGTGCGCGAAATCCTCTCCGGCAGGGTCTGACGCGGCACGCGGCCCGGGAAAGCCCCGATCCGCCGTGCACGCGGCGGCAAGCGCCGTGCATGGCCAGCAAAGCAGCGGCGCGGCGGCGCTCGAAGAATGCACCGGCGATTCAGAACCACTCTGCCGGAGACAACGCCATGAACACCCCGCGCCTTCCCCGCCGCCGCACGGTGCTGCAGGCCGCCGCCACGCTGGCCATCCCGGGCCTCGCCGCGGCGCAGCCCGCGCCCGTGCGCATCGGCTACACGATGAGCCGCACCGGCCCCTGGACCACCGGCGCGCAGGTCAGCCAGGAGCCCAACTACCTGCTGTGGGCCGAGCAGCTCAACGCCGCCGGCGGGCTGAACGTGAAGGGCACGAAGCGCCCGGTGGAGCTGGTCAGCAGCGACGACCGCAGCGACATGGAGACCGTGGTGCGCAGCTACGAGAAGCTGATGGGCAGCGACAAGGTCGACCTGATCCTGCCGCCCTGGGGCAGCGGCGCCAACTTCGCGGTGGCGCCGATCGCCAACCGCCACGGCTATCCCTTCCTGGCGCCCACGGCCCTGAGCCGCCGGCTGATCGAGATGAAGCTGCCGTACTTCTTCCTGCTGCTGCAGCAGCCCAAGCCGATGTGCGACGCGCTGGTGGAGATGCTCAAGGCGGCGGGCTGCAAGACCGTGGCGGTGATCTACACCGACGAGCTGTTCGGGCTGGAGAACTACGCCGCGTTCAAGGTGGCGCTGCAGGGCAGCGGCATGCAGATGGTGGACGACAAGAGCTTTCCCACCGGCGCGAAGGACTTGTCGCCGGTGCTGCGCGCGATCAAGGACAAGAACCCCGACGCCTTCGTCGGCTTCACCTACCCGCCCGACACCATCCTGGCCAGCCGGCAGAGCAAGGAGATCGGCTTCAACCCGAAGTTCTTCTACACCAGCGTGGGCACCGCGTTCCAGCTCTACCGCAACGTGATGCAGGCCGGCGCCGAGGGCGTGCTGGGCATGGGCAGCTGGAACGCCAAGACCAGCGCCGGCGCCAAGGCCTACTTCGACGCGCACGTGAAGAAGTTCGGCGCGCAGAAGGAGCCCGACCGCTGGGCCAGCGGCGCCACCTGGGCCGGGCTGGAGATCCTGACCGCGGCGGTGGCCAAGGTGGGCCTGGACCGCAAGGCGATCCGCGACCATGTGGCGGCGGGCGAGCACGACACCATCCTCGGCAAGATCCGCTTCGCCGGCAGCGAGAACGTCGGCACGCCGGGCACCGTGAGCCAATGGCAGAAGGGCGAGTTCGAGGTCGTGTGGCCCAAGGCGCGCGCGACCGCGCCACTGCTGCCGGTGAAGCCGAACTGGGCCTGACGAGCTGCGAACAAGCGGCCCGATGTCGTTCCACGCCTGGTTCGAGCTGATCGCCTCGGGGCTGATCACCGGCGGCATCTACGCGCTGATCGCGCTCGGCCTGAACCTGCAGTACGGGCTGATGCGCGTGCTCAACATCGCGCATGGCGAGTTCCTGATGCTGGGCGCGTTCCTGACCTGGGCGGCCTACACGTCGCTGGGCGTCTCGCCGCTGCTGATGATCCCGGTGAGCTTCTGCGTGCTGATGGCGGTGGGTCTGCTCGTGCACCGGCTCACCTTCCGCCGGCTGACGCGCACGAGCCCGAATCTCGACGTGTTCGAGGCGCGCGGCCTGATGGTCAGCTTCGGGCTGATGTTCCTGGTGCAGAACTTCGCGCAGATGCTGTGGGGCGGTGAACTGCGCGGTTATGACTATTTGACGGCGCCGATCCCGATCGCAGGCGCGCAGTTCGCCGGCAACAAGCTGCTGCTGTTCGCGCTGGCCTTGCTGTTCAGCGGCGCGCTGATGCTGGTGCTGCAGCGCACGCTGCTCGGCAAGGGCGTGCGCGCGCTGATGCAGTCGCCCACCGGCGCGCGGCTGGTCGGCATCGACACCGAGCGGCTGCACCCGCTGATGTTCGGCATCGGCCTCGGGCTCTCGGGCGTGGCCGGCTGCCTGCTGTCGATGAGCTACACGATCAGCCCCGCGATGGGCGAGCCCTACACGGTGACGGCGCTGATCGTCATCACGCTGGGCGGCTTCGGCAGCATGGCCGGCGCGCTGGCCGGCGGCCTGGCGCTGGGCGTCGTGGAGGCGGTGGGCATGCACTTCACCAACCCGTCGCTGAAGAGCCTGCTGTCCTACGGCGTCTTCATCGCGGTGCTGCTGTGGAAGCCCAACGGCTTGTTCACGAGGACGCGATGAAGCGTGATGGCTTGATCCTCGTCGCACTCGCCGGCTGGGCGCTGGCGGTGCCGCACTACGGCAGCGACTTCACGGTCTCGCTGGCGCTGTCGTGCCTGATGTATGCCGCGCTGGCGTCGAGCTGGAGCCTGTTCTGCGGCGCCACGCGCTACCTGTCGCTGGCGACCTCGGCCTTCTTCGGCATCGGCGCCTACACCAGCGCGTTGACGCTGGAGCAGTTGCCCTTCGGCGCCGCGATCGCGCTCGGCGCCGGCATCGCGGCAATGGTCGCGCTGCTGATGGGCGCCGCGGTGCTGCACCTGCGCGGCACCTACTTCGCGGTGCTGACCTTCGGGATGACCGAGCTGATCCGCCACGCCATCAGCTACTGGGAGAAGCAGGTCAGCGGCACCGTCGGCCGCGTGCTGACCGTGGTGCCCGAGCGCGACACCGTCTACCTGGCGGTGCTGGCGCTGGCGGTGGGGGCGCTGGCCACCGCGATCGCCGTGCGGCGCAGCCGCTTCGGGCTGGCGCTGGCCGGCATCGGCGCCGACGAGCAGCGCGCGCAGACGCTGGGCGTCGACACGCGGCTCGTCAAGATGGCGGGCTTCGCGATCACCGCGGCCTTCGCCGGCGCGGTGGGCGCCGCGATGAGCGTGCGCTGGACCTACATCGACCCGGTGACCGTGTTCAACCCCTTCATCGGCTTCCAGACGGTGCTGATCGCGCTGATCGGCGGCGCCGCCACGCTGTGGGGCCCCGTGCTGGCGGCGCTGGTCTTCAGCCTGCTGGCCGAGACGCTGCGGCTGCAGCTGCCGCAGCTCTACATGATGGTGCTGGGGCTGCTGCTGATCCTCAGCGTGCTGTACCTGCCGAACGGATTGGCGGGCGTGCGCTGGCCGGCCTGGCGCAAGGGCGCGCGATGAACGGCCACCCGCTGCTGGAAGCGCGCTCGCTAACGGTTCGTTTCGGCGGCCTGGTCGCGGTGGACGCCGTCAGCGCCGCGTTCGCGCCCGGCGAGCTGGTGGGCATCATCGGCCCCAACGGTGCCGGCAAGACGACCTTCTTCAACGCCTTGTCGGGCGTGCAGGCCCCCACCGCGGGCGAGCTGTACGCGCAAGGCCGGCGCCTCACCGGCGCGCCGGCGCACCGCTTTGCGCGCGCCGGCATCGCGCGCAGCTTCCAGACGCCGCGCGTGTTCGGCGAGCTGAGCGTGGCCGCCAACATCGACTTCGGGCTGCAGTTCGCGGGCCGCGGCCGGCAAGCTTCGTGGCTGTTGAAGGACGAGGCCAGCATCCTCGACCTGATCGGCCTCTCGGCGCAATCGGCGCTGCCGGCCGCCGCGATCACGCCCAGCCAGCAGCGGTTGCTGGAGATCGGCATGGCGCTGGCGACGCGACCGAAGCTGCTGCTGCTGGACGAGGTGGCCGCCGGGCTCACCGAGGCCGAGGTCGAGGCGATGGCGCGATTGATCCGCCGGCTGCGCGACGAGTTGGAGCTGACGGTGATCTGGATCGAGCACGCGGTGACCACGCTGCTGCGCCACGTCGAGCGCGTGCTGGTGCTGCACCAGGGCCGCAAGATCGCCGACGGCGCGCCGGCCGAGGTGGTGCGCAACGCCGAGGTGGTGGAGGCCTACCTGGGCGACGAGCTCGCCGAGGCCGCATGACGGCCCACCTGCAAGTGCAAGGCCTGGCCGCCGGCTACGGCGGCTTCCAGGTGCTGCGCGAGCTGTCGCTCGAAGCGCGGCCCGGGCTGACCGTGATCCTCGGCCCCAACGGCGCGGGAAAGAGCACGCTGCTGAAGGCGCTGAACGGCCTGATCCCGCGCCAAGGCCGGGTGCTGCTGGACGGCCGGGAGATCGCCGCCGACGCCCAGACCGACGCCATCGTGCGCCGCGGCATCGCGCTGGTGCCCGAGGGCCGGCAGTTGTTCGGCCAGATGACGGTGGCCGAGAACCTCGAACTCGGCGGCTGGCTGGTCGACGCGCCCGAGCGCGCGCGCCGGCTGCAGCAGGTGCTGCAGGACTTCCCCAAGCTCGCCCAACGTTCCACGCAGCTCGCCGGCACGATGAGCGGCGGCGAGCAGCAGATGGTGGCCGTCGCGCGCGCGCTGATGAGCGCGCCGCGGCTCTTGATGCTCGACGAGCCCTCGCTGGGCCTGGCGCCGAAGATGGTTGACGAGCTGCTCGCGATCGCGCGCCGCATCGCCGACGCCGGCACCACGGTGCTGATGGTCGAGCAGAACGTGCGCAAGGCGCTGGCCGTGGCCGACCGCGGCTACGTGCTGGAGCGCGGGCGGCTGGTCGCCGGCGGCCCGGCCTTTCTGCTGGCGCGCAGCGCGGTCGTGCGCCACGCCTACCTCGGCCAGGCGGCGCCGCCCAGCGCCGCCTCGCATCCCACGGTCAACCCGGAGACGACCATGTCCGATCTTTCGATGCTCATCAACGGCCTCGCGGTCAGCGCCGAGAAGGGCGCCACCTTCGAGCGCCGCAACCCCCTGGACGGCAGCGTGGCCACGCGCGCGCCGGCCGCCAGCGCCGCCGACGCGGTGGCCGCGGTGGACGCCGCCGCCGAGGCCTTCAAGGCCTGGAGCCAGACCGGCCCCGGCGAGCGGCGCGCGCTGCTGCTGAAGGCCGCTGACGCGCTGGAGGCGAAGACGCCGCAGTTCATCGAGGCCGTGGCCGCCGAGACCGGCGCCACCGCCGGCTGGGCCGGCTTCAACGTGATGCTGGCCGCCGGCATGCTGCGCGAGGCGGCGGCGCTGACGACACAAGTCGGCGGCACGCTGATCCCGTCCGACGTGCCCGGCAGCCTGGCGATGGGCGTGCGCCAGCCGGCCGGCGTGGTGCTGGGCATCGCGCCGTGGAACGCGCCGGTGATCCTGGGCGTGCGCGCGATCGCCACGCCGCTGGCCTGCGGCAACACCGTGGTGCTGAAGGGCAGCGAGAACTGCCCACGCACGCACCAACTGATCGTGCAGGCGCTGCAGGACGCCGGCTTCGCGCCCGGCGTCGTCAACTACCTCACCAACGCGCCGGCCGACGCCGGCACCGTGGTGGAGGCGATGGTGGCGCACCCGGCGCTGCGCCGCGTCAACTTCACCGGCAGCACGCGCGTGGGCCGGCTGATCGCGCTGACCTGCGCCAGGCACCTGAAGCCGGTGGTGCTGGAACTCGGCGGCAAGGCGCCGCTGCTGGTGCTGGACGACGCCGACCTCGACGCGGCGGTCGACGCCGCGGCCTTCGGCGCCTTCGCCAACAGCGGCCAGATCTGCATGAGCACCGAGCGCCTGATCGTCGACGCCAAGGTGGCCGACGACTTCGTCGCCCGGCTGGCGAAGAAGGCCCGCGGCCTGCCGCTGGGCGACCCGCGCAAGGCCGATCCGGTCGTGCTGGGCTCGGTGATCGGCATGGGCACCGTGGAGCACTGCAACGCGCTGATCGACGACGCGCTGGCGCAAGGCGCCAAGCTGGTCTGCGGCGGCAAGGCCGAGAACACGCTGATGCCGGCGACGCTGCTGGACCACGTCACTCCGAAGATGCGCATCTATCGTGAGGAGACCTTCGGCCCGGTGAAGGCCATCGTGCGCGTGGACGGCGTCGAGGCCGCGGTGGCCTGCGCCAACGACAACGAGTACGGCTTGTCGGCCGCGGTCTTCGGCCGCGACGTCGCGCGCGCGCTGGGGGTCGCGCGGCGCATCGAGTCGGGCATCTGCCACGTCAACGGCCCCACGGTGCACGACGAGGCGCAGATGCCCTTCGGCGGCGTCAAGGCCTCGGGCCTGGGCCGCTTCGGCGGCCAGGCCGGCATCGCCGAGTTCACCGACCTGCGCTGGATCACGGTGCAGACGGCACCGCGGCACTACCCGTTCTGAAAGCGCATCCGGCCGGCGGGGCGATGGCCGTTCACGGGCACGACCCGTGAATGACAATTGTTATCATTCAGATGACTTCACCCCGCTGCTGCCGAACCCATGTCTTCAGAGCAGGCCCAGGCTTTTGGCGCGCTGTATTCCGACCATCACGGTTGGCTGCGCCGCCTGCTCAGCAAGAAGCTGGGCTGCCAGCACAAGGCCGAGGACCTGACGCACGACACCTTCCTGAAGGTGCTGCTGTCGGAGACCGCCGCGATGCTGCACGAGCCGCGCGCCTTCCTGACCACGGTGGCCAACGGTCTGGTGGTCTCGCACTGGCGGCGGCAGGACCTGGAACGCAGCTACCTGCAGGCGCTGCAGGCGCAGCCCGCCGCGCTGTGGCCCTCGCCCGAGGAGCGGGCGCTGGTGCTGGAGGCGCTGGTGCAGATCGACGCGCTGCTGGGCGAGCTGCCGACCAACGCGCGCCGGGCCTTCCTGATGGCGCGGCTGGAGGGCTTCAGCTACCAGCAGATCGCCGACGAGCTGGGCGTGTCGGAGCGCATGGTCAAGAAGTACATGGCGCAGGTCATGCACCACCTGCTGCTGCAGGATGGCTGACGCCGATCCGGCCAGCGCACCCGGCGGCGACATCCTGCAGCAGGCGGCCGAGTGGTTTGCCGTCCTCGGCGGCGCGCCGGCCGAGGCCGAGCGGCGCGCCTGGCAGCGCTGGCTGCAGGCCGACCCTCGCCATGCCGCGGCCTGGCGGCGCGTGGAGGCGCTGAACCGGCGCTTCGACCGCGTGGGCGCCGGCGTGCAGCACCAGGCCGCGCGCCAGGCGCTGGACGAGGTGCAGCGCAAGGCCAACCGCCGCCGCGCGCTGAAGGGCCTGGCCGGGCTGGGCCTGGGCGGCGGCGCGGCCTGGCTGGCGATCGAGCGCCAGCCCTGGCAGCCCTGGCTGGCCGACGCCAGCACCGCGGTGGGCGAGCAGCGCGAGCTGCGGCTCGCCGACGGCACGCGGCTGTGGCTGAACACCGATACCGCGATCGGCCTGCGCGACGACGCGCCTGAGCGCCGCCTGCGGCTGCTGCGCGGCGAGCTGATGGTGCAGACCGCTCAGGTCGGCGGGCAGCCGGGCGCCGGCCCCTGGCGGCTGGATGCGGCCGGCGCCAGCCTGACCCCGCGCGGCACGCGCTTCAGCGCGCGGCTGCTCGGTGCCGAAGGGCTGCTCTCGGTGTTCGACGGCGCGGTGGAGCTGACGTCGCCACGGCTCGCCGCGCCGCAGGTGCTGCACGCCGGCCGGCAGGCGCGCTTCAGCGCCGCGGGGCTGGCGAGCGCGGCCGCGCTGGAGCCCGGCGCCGACGGCTGGACGCGCGGCCTGCTGATGGTCGAAGGCTGGACGCTGGCGCGCCTGTGCGACGAGCTGGACCGCTACCAGCCGGGCTGGATCAGTTGCGCCGGCGACGTGGCGGCGCTGCGCCTGGTGGGCGTGTTCCCGCTGGCCGACCGCGAGCAGATCTACCGCGTGCTGGAGCGCACGCTGCCGGTGCGCGTGCAGCGGCCCGTGCCGGGCTGGGTGCGCATCGTCGCGGCTTGAACGCTGGTTCCCTTTTTGCGGTCTCGTGCGGCAAGGTTGACATGGATTGCCGCAACCCAGCCTGGGCGCTGTTGGGCCTGCTGCTGGGCCTGCTGGGACCGGTGCCGCCGGTTCGAGCCGCAGCCGCCGAGTCATCGATCCTCATCGACGTCGACCTGCCCGCCGGCCCCCTGGCCGCCGGCCTGGCACGGCTGGCGGCGCAGGCGGGCCTGGTGTTCTCGGTCGACGAGCGCCTGGTGGCCGGGCTGCGCGGCCCGGCGCTGCGCGGGCGCTTCGGCGTGCAGGAAGCCTTCGGCCGCCTGCTGCAAGGCAGCGGCCTGGTGCTGGTGCGCGACGGCACCGCGTTCACGCTGCGGCGTGACCCTGTCGCGGCCCCGGCGAGCACCATTGCACCGGGCCAGACCACGCTGCCCGTCGTCAGCACGCAAGCCGCGCGCGACGGCGCCGACGCGGCCTACCGCTTCCCCTACGCGCAGCAGGCCACGCGCACCGAGACGGCGCTGCACGAGCTGCCGCAGTCGGCCACCGTGCTGCCGGCCGGCTTCATCCGCGACCTGGCACCGCAAAGCCTGGCCGAGCTGCTGCGCTACGTGCCGGGGCTGGGCGCCGCGCAGGGCGAAGGCAACCGCGACACGCCGGTGTTCCGCGGCAACGTGTCCACCGCCGACTTCCTGCTCGACGGCCTGCGCGACGACGTGCAGTACTACCGCGACCTCTACAACATCGACCGCGTGGAGACGCTGCGCGGCCCCAACGCGATGGCGGTCGGCCACGGCGCGGTGGGCGGGCTGATCAACCGCATCAGCAAGCAGCCCGCGGCGGCGCCGTTCCAGCGCCTGGCGCTGGAGACCGGCAGCCACGACCACGCGCGCGCGACGCTGGACCTCAACGGGCCGCTGGCCGGCCGCCTGAGCGGCCGGCTGAACCTGATGCGGGAGGACGGGGGCAGCAGCCGCGACTTCTTCCGCCTGCACCGCGCCGGCATCAACCCGGTGCTGGCCTGGCGGGCGTCGAACGACGCGCTGCTGACGGCCGGCTTCGAGCACTTCCAGGACCGCCGCACCGCCGACCGCGGCATCCCGTCCTATCGCGGGCGGCCGCTGGACGTCGACCCCGCCACCTTCTTCGGCAACCCCGAGGCCAGCAGCACCTGGATCCGGCTGAACGCGCTGCAGGCGCAGCTCGACGTGGACCTGGGCGGCGGCCGGCTGCTGCAGGCCCGGAGCCGCTTCGCCGACTACGACAAGTTCTTCCAGAACGCCTTTGCCAGCGCGGTGCGGCCGGGCAGCGGGGGGCTGGAAGCCTCGCTGCTGGCATACAACAACCGGATGCGGCGGCACAACCTGTTCCACCAGGTCGACCTGGGCTGGACCGTGGCGCAAGGCGAGATCGAGCACCGGCTGCTGGCCGGCGTGGAGATCGGCCGCCAGCAGGGCACCAACCGGCGCGAGACCGGCTTCTTCGCCGCCGACCCCGAGGTCACGACGCTGTGGGTGCCGCTGTCGCAGCCGACCTCGTCCGTGCCCATCGCCTTCCGCCGCCGCGCCGGCGACCCCGACAACGCCAGCGAGGCCCACGTCGCCGCGCTGCACCTGCAGGACCGGGTGCGGCTGTCGCCGCAGTGGCAGGCCACGCTGGGGCTGCGCCACGACCTGATCGAGCTGCAGATCGACGACCGCCAGCTCGGCCAGAGCCTGTCCAGCGCCGACCGGCTGTGGTCGCCGCGGCTGGGCCTGCTGTGGCAGCCCGGGCCGCGGCTGTCGGCCTACCTGAACCTGAGCGTGGGCTACGCGCTGCGCGCCGGCGAGCAGCTCAACCTGCTGAGCCCGGCCAACCAGGGGCTGGCGCCCGAGCGCTTCGTCAACCGCGAGCTGGGGCTCAAGTGGAGCCCCGCGGCGGGGCTGGACGCCGGGCTGGCCGCGTACCAGCTCGATCGCCGCAACGTCGCGGTGGTCGACCCGCAGTCGCCCGCGCAGGCGCTGCTGCTGGTGGACGGCCAGCGCACGCGCGGCCTGGAGCTGAGCCTAAGCGGCCGCGTGCGCGCCGGCTGGCAACTGGTGGCCGGCTACACGCTGCAGCAAAGCCGCATGCGGCAGTCGCTGGCGGCGCTGGCGCCGGCGGGCGCGACGATGCCGCACGTGCCGCGGCACAGCCTGTCGGTGTGGAGCCGCTGGACGCTGGACCCGGCCTGGTCGGCGGCGCTGGCGGTGGTGGCGCGCAGCAGCCTTTTCACCAGCACCGACAACACCGTCGTGCTGCCGGGCTTCGCGCGCTGGGACGCGGCTCTGTTCTACGCGCCGTCACCGCGTTGGCGGCTGCAGCTCAACGTCGAGAACCTGTTCGACCGCCGCTACGCCGCCTTCGCCCACAACAACAACAACATCACGCCGGGCGCGCCGCTGGCGCTGCGGCTGGGCCTGGCCTGGAGCCCCTGAGGTTCGCGTCGGCGCGGCGGTTCCCTTTTTCGGAACTCGCGCGGCAAGGAGGGAAAGCGCTTTCGCTCCCCCTTCGCCCGTGTCGCAACCGATCCCCCTCCCGACGCCCCGCCCTGCCTTCGCTGCCGACCCGCGCAAGCTGCTGCGCTCGCGCGGGCTGCGGCCCACCGCGCCGCGGCTGCAGGTGCTGGAGGCGCTGCTGCGGCACACGCCGGCCGACGGCTGCCTGTCCACCGAGGACATCTACGCCGCGATCCAGCGCGAAGGCGGCAGCCTCGGCGTCAACCAGATCTACACCACGCTGGCCAGCCTGGCCGATGCCGAGCTGATCGAGCGCTACCGCATCGGCATCGGCCCGGCGCTGTTCAGCCCCCGGCGCGGCGAGCGCATGAGCGCCTTGCTGAGCTGCCGCCGCTGCCAGCAGATCAAGGGCCTGCGCCACGGCGGCCTGCAGTCGCTGCTAGGCGCGCTGGCCCGCGAGCAGGGCTTCGAGGCCGACGAGACCACCGTGGTGCTGCGCGGCCAGTGCGCCAGTTGCGCCGCGGCCGGAGGCCACCTGTGCTGAGCCCTTGGCCAGACCCCCGTGGCCGGCCGGCGCCTGCGCGCCGCCGGCCCGCCGGCTTTCGCAGCGCGGAGATGGATTCATCGACAGGAGACTGCATGTCCAGGAAGACAGCCTGTGCCGCCGCCGCCCCTGCGTTGCTGTCGCTGGGCGCGCTGGCTGCCGGCTTCGGCCTCATGCTGGCCCCCGGCGCCGCGGCGGCGCAGCAGGACCAGGCGCCCGTGCCGCCGATGCCGCCAGCCTCGGCGCCGGCCGACGCCGAGGTGCCGGTGATCACCATCAAGGGCGCGGCCGAGGACCGCTCGAAAGACAGCCTGCGGGCCACGAAGACGAGCATCGGCAAGGGCCGGCAGAACATCCGCGACATCCCGCAGTCGGTCACCGTGATGACCGAGAAGCTGATCGACGACGCCACGCTCGACACGCTGAAGCAGGCGCTGCACTACAGCGCCGGCATCACCTTCGCGGCCACCGAGAACGGCACCGACCAGGACATCCGCATGCGCGGCTTCCCGGTGGCGACCACCGGCGACCTGCTGATCGACGGCATGAAGGACCCGTCGCAGTACGACCGCGACAGCTTCAATTACGACCGCATCGAGGTGATGCGCGGCGCCGCGTCGATGCTGTTCGGCCGCGGCTCCACCGGCGGCGTGATCAACCAGGTGACCAAGAAGCCGCAGCTGGCCGACCTCACCGAAGTGGTCACCACCTTCGGCACGGGCGAGAACCTGCGCTTCACCGGCGACTTCAACAAGCGCCTGGGCGAGAGCAGCGCGCTGCGCATCAACGCGATGGTGCAGAACGCCACCAATGCCGGCGCCGCGATCGACAAGCGCGGCATCGCGCCCACCGTCACCTGGGGCATCGGCAGCCGCGACGAGATCACGCTGGGCCTGTTCCACCTCGAGGTCGACAACGTGCCGATGTCCGGCCTGCGCTACCTGTCGGGCAGCGTGGCCGCCGGCATCCCGGCGCGCAACTTCTACGGCACCGCCAGCGACGATCTGCGCGGCGAGGCCAGCTACGGCTCGGGCATCTGGACGCACCGCTTCGGCGACGACGACGGCGAGCTGCGCACGCAGTTCCGCAGCGGCCGCTACCGGCGCAGCGCCTGGGGCACGACGGCCAGCCACTGCGGCGCCGCGCTCACCGCCGCCGGCATCTGCCCGGCCGGGGCGCCCGCGGTGACCGCCGAGACCTTGACCAGCGCCACCGCGCTGACGCGCAGCGGGCTCACGCCGCGCAGCGACGTGATCGACGGCACCTACCTGCAAAGCGACTACAGCCGCAAGTTCTCGTGGCTGGGCATGCGCCACGAATTCCTGGCCGGCATCGATGCCGGATTCGAGTCGGCCAGCCGGGACAGCAGCTTCGGTGTCGTCGGCCCCAACTTCAACAAGGGCGGGACGACCGTCGGAACGCCGAACGACGGCCGGCAGGTCGAGGCCGCGCCGACGTTCCGCAAGACCAGCGACTTCAAGGGCCGGGCGATCGGCGCCTATGTCCAGGACCTCGTCACGGTGGCGCCGCACTGGAAGCTGCTCGCCGGAACCCGCTGGGATCGGTTCGAGGCCGATACGAACCAGATCAGCTACACCGGCGACCCGAACGCGCCGATCTCGACGGTGAACACCTGGATCAAGTATCGGTGGCTGTTGAGCGGCCGTGCCGGCGTGCTCTTCCAGCCGAGCCCGGACCAGTCGTATCACCTGTCGTACGGCACGGCGTTCAACACGTCGGCGGACACCTACCAGTACGTCAGCCAGGACGTCATCACGGTGCCGGCGGAGAAGAGCCGCAACCTCGAGCTGGGCGCCAAGCTCGATTGGCTGGAGGGGCAGTTGTCGACGCGGCTGGCCCTCTACCGCACCGAGAAGTTCAATGAACGAACGACCGATGCCGATTTCGCCGGCACCTTCCCCGTCCTGTCGGGCAAGCGGCATGCGCAAGGCTTCGAGGTCGATGTCGTCGGGCGTCTGACGCCTGCGATCGAGGTCTACGTCTCCTACTCCCACGTGCTCGAGGCCAAGATCGACAAGGCCGGAAGCGCCGTTGCGGCGGGCACCGCGGGGTCCGACGTCGGCCTGTCGCCCAGGCATACGGGCGCTGCGTGGGTCAGCTACCAGGTGTCGCCGCGCATTCGCATCGCCGCGGGGGCGCGCGGAGCATCGCGCAACCGGCCGCTGCAAGGCGGAACCGGCGCCGCTTCGACCACGGCGCATGCGCCCGGCTACGTGGCCTGCGACGCCATGGCCGAGTACACGTTCGACGAAGACGTCTTCGCGCGGCTCAACGTCACCAACCTGACGAACAAGGTGTACGGGGACCAGTTGTATCCGGTCTTCTACACGCCGGGTGAGGCACGAACGATCAAGTTCACCCTGGGCTACCGGTTCTAGCCCGCAGTGCCGGCGCGCAGGCCCACGTCCATCCGCTCGAACACGAACCACGCCCCGATCGATCCCCCACTTCCCACACGCACCATGGAACGCAACATGACCTCATCGCTCTTCAAATCTCCCCTGGCGATCGCCGCTTCGCTGACCCTGACGCTGGCCGCCTGCGGCGGCGGCGGGGGCGGCAGCGATCCGACGCCGCCCCCGCCCGCCTCCACCGGCAAGCTCAGCCTGGTCGGTGACCGCACGATCACGCAGGCCAACGACCTGCGCGGCGTCACCTACGCCGCCAACGGCAAGATCTACGCCTCGGGCCACAGCGGCGCGGTCACGTCCGACCGTCGCACGGTCGTGGCCCGGTTCAACGCCGATGGCTCGCTGGACACGACGTTCGGCACCGGCGGCACCGTCAGCTTCAACCTGGCGGTCAAGGACGCGACCAATCCCACGTCCACCGGCGACGAGCAGTCGTCCAGCATCGTCGAACTGAGCAACGGCGACCTGATCGTCGCCGTCAACCTGGCCGACAACAACGGCGGCGCGCCGATCAGCAACGGCACGACGACCCTCCCCCGGCCCGAGGGCGCCTCGGTGGTGCTGCTGCGACTGACCAGTACCGGCGCGCCGGTGGCGAGCTTCGGCACCAACGGCGTGGCGAAGGTGGACTTCGGCTGGACCGACGCCGACAACGCCGCGTGGCCGACGCCGACGTTCAATGCCGCGGGCACCGCGCTGGTCGGCACCGGCTACCCGCGCGACACGATGTGGAACATCCAACGCGATCCCAGCGCGACGGGGACCAACGAACGCATCGTGGTGTTCGGCTTCGGACCGGCAGCGCGCGCGGCCACCGGCACGCAGCGCACCGACAACGATCGCTACGTGATTCGCATCATGGCCGGCACCGGCGCGCCGGACGCCGCGTTCAACGGCGGCAAGCCCTTCACCTGGAACTCGCCGGACTCGGCGACGGACAACACGCGCAACGGCATCGTCGAGCCCGACGGCAGGATCGTCAGCGGCGGCTACAGCGGCGTCTCCGGCGGCGGCCTGAACCGCATCGTCGTGTTCCGCCTCAACACCAGCGGCCAGCTCGACTCGACGTTCGGCAACTTCGGCCTGACGCCGCCGCAACCCGGCGTTGCCGTCTTCAACTCGTTTGCCGTCAACAACGGCCCCAGCGAGGCTTACGGTATCGGCCGGCAGAGCGACGGCAAGATCGTCACCACCGGCTATGGCGGCGCCACCGCCGTGACGACGCCGGCCACCGCGTCGACCCTGGGCTACGTGTCCACGCTGATGCCCGACCTGCTGACCTACCGCATCGGCGGTGCAGGACTCGACCCGGCCTACGGCAACAACGGCGCCCTGGCCGTGCAAAGCGAAGGCAAGAACCGCGGCACGACCGAAGACCGCGGGCGCGCCCTGGTCGTGTTGAGCGACGATCGAACCGTGCAGGTGGGCCACTACGGCGGCGGCGCGGCGGTCTACGTCTTCACGAAGGACGGCCGCCTCGACACCCGCGCCGACGTCGGCTTCACCGAACTGGCCGGCGCCGTCAGCGGCGACGGCATCCTGGAACTGCCGGCCAGCGCGACCTTGGCGACGCCGAACTCGGTGGCGCTGTCGCCGGACGGCAAGCGCCTTGCGGTCACGACCAGCGCCGACGATGCGGGGGCGCGGCTGGTGGTGCTGAACGTGGACTGAACGCCTCTCGAGGTGATCCGGCATGCAAACTGAGACGCACGCGGCGCATCCGGTATCGGCGCGCTCGCGGAGATCGACGGGGGACGGCGTGATGATCGACCGCTTGCGCGGCTGCGCGGCGATGGCCGCCGTGCTCATGGCCGTCAGTTGCGGCGGGGGTGTCAGCGGCGGCAGCAGCGGCGGTACCGGCGGTGGCGGTGGCGGTGGCGGAAGTGCCGGAAATGGCGGCAACCCTGGCGGCACGCCGGAGCAGCCGACGGACGACGACGCACGGCGCGCCGTGCTGGCCGACCTGGGCGACAAGCTGATCCTGCCGACGCTGCAGCAACTGGAGGCGCAGGCGGCGGCGCTGGCCGTGGCGGTCGACGCGCTCGCGGCGGCGCCGTCGAGCGACGCTGCCCGCGCTGCCGCGCAGGCGGCGTGGCGCAACACGATGGCGCTGGTCCAGCGTGCCGAAGTGCTGCAGATCGGTCCGGCGGCCGCCATCACCGAGCCCGGTGGGCTGGGGTTGCAGATGCAGTTGCAGGCCTTTCCGCAGTTCGACACCTGCGCCATCCATACCGCCGCCTACGCAGACCAGACCGTCGTCGCCGCCAGCCCCGCAGAGCGCGTCGGCATGGGCGCCCTCGAATACGTCCTGTTCAGCGACGCCGACGACCCCGCTTGCGCGCCACCCGCCGGCACGAACGGGCAGGCCAAGCGCGCGCAGTACGCGGTCCGCCTCGGCGCGCACATCGGCGCCGTCGCTGCGCAATTGAGGATGGCCTGGGCACCCGATGGCGGCAACTTCGCCGGCCAGTTCAAGACCGCCGGCGCGGGCAGCACGGTGTATGCGACACCGCAGGCCGCGCTGAATGCGGTCTCGACCGCGATCTTCTCGTTCGAGAAGAACACCAAGGACCGCAAGATCGCCGCGCCCACCGGCATCGGCGCGACGGACCAGCCGGTGTGCCTTCGCGTCAGCTGCCCGGAGTTGCTGGAGTCTCGCTACGCCCGCAATTCGGGCGCCAACGTCCTGGCGAATCTGCAGGCCTTTCGCGCCGTGTTCACCGGAGCCGATGGCGGTCTGGGCCTGAACGCGCTGCTGCAGGGCGTCGGGCGCGCCGATCTGGTGGCCCGCTTCGCGACCGCGCTCGAAGCGGCGGCAGCTGCGGTGCAGGCCGGCACGCAGCCGGACATGGAGACCAACGTCGCCGAGATCCCGAATCGTGATGCCTGCATTCTGGCCAGCACCAGCCTCAGCGGCGCACCGACGGTCTGCCAGATGCACGGCAGGATCCGCGCCGTGACGCAGATCCTGCGCGCGGAGATCGTCTCGACGCTGAACCTGCGCATTCCGGACATGTCGGCAGGCGACAACGACTAGCGCCAGTCCATCGAGGGCAAGGATGACTGATCGAACCTTGAGGATGGCGGCGGCGGCGCGCTGGCCGGACCGTTTCGCGGCATGGCTCTACCAGCCGCTGGACATCGCAGCGCTCGCGGCCTATCGCATCCTGTTCGGCACCTTGATGTGCGTCGGCAGCATCCGGTTCATGTCGCAGGGCTGGATCGAGCGGCTGTTCGTCGAGCCCACGCACTACTTCAAGTACTGGAACTTCGAATGGGTTCAGGTGCCCGGCCCCACGGGCCTGTACCTGCTCTATGCCGGCATCGCGCTGAGCGCATTCCTCGTCGCGATCGGCCTGTTCTACCGCGTTGCGATCATCGGCTTCTGGTGCATGTTCACGTATGCCGAGCTGATGGACGTCAGCACCTACCTGAACCACTACTACTTCGTCTCGCTGCAGGCGCTGATCCTCTGTTTTCTTTCGCCGCACAAGGCGTGGTCGGTCGACGCATGGCGGCGGCCGGCGCTGGCCGCCAGCGAACTGCCGGCATGGCAGACGTTCTGGGTGCGGTTCCAGGTGGGACTGCTCTACCTGTATGCAGGCCTGGCCAAGTTCGAGCAGGACTGGCTGCTGCATGCGCAGCCGCTGAACATCTGGCTTCCCGAGCACAGCGGCTTGCCGATCATCGGCCCGCTGCTCGGCGAACCCTGGGTCCATCACGCGTTCTCGATCTTCGCCTTTCTCTTCGATACCTTCATCATCGCCTTCATGCTGTGGCGGCGTGCGCGGCCCTACGCGTTCGTGGTCATTCTGGTCTTCCACTTCTTCACGCACCTGTTCTTCAACATCGGCCTGTTCCCTTTCATCATGGTGATCGGCGTGTTGATCTTCTTCGAGCCCGACTGGCCGCGCCGGCTGCTTCGGAGGCCTGGGTGCCGGCGGTCTCGCGCGTCAGCCGCCGCTCGTGGCGCGCAGGTTCGCGGGTGCTGCATGGACACCGAAGCGCGCCTTGTTCGCTTCACTGACACTCGGTTTCTGCGCGTTCCAGTTTCTCCTGCCGACGCGCCATTGGCTCTATCCAGGAACGGTGTTGTGGCATGAGCAGGGCATGCGCTTTTCGTGGCGCGTCATGCTGCGCGAGAAATCGGGGTCGCTCGACTATCGCGTCGTGGCGGCGGACGGAACGAAGGTGCTGGTGTCGCCCTATCGCTACCTGACCAAGCAGCAGTACCGGGAGATGGCGGCGCAGCCGGACTTGATCCTGCAGCTGGCGCATTGGATACGCGACGACTTCAACGCCCAGGGGATGGGCCCGGTGCGCGTCTACGCCGATTCGCTGGTCTCGCTGAACGCGAGGCCTGCGGCACGCATGATCGATCCGGAGGTTGACCTTGCAAGGATCGGCGACGGCGTTTCGCGCGCCTCGTGGGTCCTCCCGGGCCCGACCGAGCCGCCCCCGACGATGACCCGGCTGCGGCTGCCCGCGCGGACGGCCGGGGCGCTTGCGCAAACGGCCGCGGCGTCGGCGCCATGACGCGTCCGCTGCTCCTGTTCGACGGCGACTGCGCCTTGTGCGACCGAACGGTCGGCTTCGTGCTGCGGCACGAGCGCGCGCCGGAATTCCTCTTCGTACCGCTCGGGTCGCCGGCGGCCCGTCTGATGCTGGCGCCCAAAGGCGTCGATGCCGACGCCCTGACCTCGATGCTGGTGCTCATCGATGGGCGCGTGCTTCGGGAGTCGGGGGCGCTGATCGCCGTCCTCGCCAGGCTGCGGTCACCCTGGCGCTGCCTGCGCTTCGTGTCCCTGGTGCCGGGCCGGCTTCGCGACGCGGCCTATCGCTTCATCGGCGCCAGACGGTATCGGTGGTGGGGGCGGCAGCGAGGGCCATGCGCGCTCGACGCCCGCGGCGCTCGCGCAAGAGTCATCACCTCGTCGGCGGACATCGGCGAGCACGGCATCTCGGTGGCAACGCCTTCCGGCTGACCGAAGATGCTCCTCGAGGTGCCGCAAGTTCTGAGGCCGGACGAGTTGCAGCTGGCACGGACGATCCTGTCGGACGCGCCCTGGGGCGACGGCAGGATGACCGCCGGCGAGCAGTCGGCCCTGGCCAAGAACAACCAGCAGCTCCCCGAAGCCTGCGACGAGACCAAGCGCCTGCAGGCGCTGGTGCTGCGGGGACTGGAGCGTCACCAGCTGTTCTTTTCGGCGGCGCTGCCCCGGCAGATCTCGCCGCCCTTGTTCAACCGCTATGGCGGCGCAGCCAACAGCTTCGGCAACCACGTCGACAGCGCGGTGCGCCATGTGCCGGCCACCGGCGGCCGCGTCAGGACCGACATCTCCTGTACGCTGTTCCTCGCCGAGCCGGACGAATACGACGGCGGCGAGCTGATGGTCGAGGACACGTTCGGCCGGCACAGCGTGAAGCTGTCCGCCGGACACCTGATCCTGTACCCCGGCCACAGCGTGCACCGCGTGGAGCCGGTGACGCGCGGCCACCGCCTGGCCAGCTACTTCTGGATCCAGAGCATGGTGCGCAGCGACGAGCGGCGCCGGCTGCTGTTCGACATGGACCAGCATCTGATGAGCCTGCGCAGCCGCAACGGCGAGGCCGACCCCGCGGTGATCGGCCTGACGGCGACCTATCACAACCTGCTGCGCATGTGGCTGGAGTTCTAGCGATGACTTCCTGCGATCGACCCCTGTTCGCGGCCGCGCTGCTGGGCGCGCTGGCCGGCCCCGCCTTCGCGCACGGCGACGTGCAATGCCCCGTGGAGCCCAAGGCCGAGTGGCGGCCGCAGATGGAGCTGCAGCGCAAGCTGGTCGACATGGGCTGGCGCGTGCGCCAGGTGAAGACGCTGGGCGCGTGCTACGAGGTCTACGGCTTCGACGCCAAGGGCCAGCGCGTGGAAGCCTTCTTCAACCCCAGGACCTTCGAGCGCATCGAGCCTGCCGCCGCGAACCCGGCCTCTGCCGCGGCGCCCGCGAAGCCGTAAGGCCCCCGGTCCGGGGGGCCTGCGGCCGGTGCGCGGGCGGCGCCGGCAGCGAGGGATTCCACCGAGCGGCCGGCCGCCGCGCGGGGCGGCATCATTGCGAGTTGCGTCGAACGTCTTCGGGCGTGCCGGCGCCGCTCCCCCTGCCCAGCCGCCCGCGCCCCATGTCCTCGTCCTCCGAACTGCCGCCCGACCCCGCCGCGCCCGACGAACCGGTGCGCATCCCGCTGCAGATCGAGGACTGGCTGACGGTGCTGGTGATGGCCGCGCTGGCGCTGATCACCTTCGCCAACGTGCTGGTGCGCTACTTCACCAACCAGTCGTTCGCGTGGACCGAGGAGATCTCGGTCTTCCTGATGATCGTGCTGGCGCTGGTGGCCGGCTCGGCCGCCGTCGCGCGCAACCGGCACATCCGCATCGAGGCCTTCGCCGACGCCGGCCCCGAGCGCCGGCGGCGCGCGCTGGCGCGCTTCGGCTCGCTGATGGTGGCGCTGCTGTTCGCGCTGATCGCGGTGCTGGCCGCGCGCATGGTCTACGACGACGTCCGCTTCGGCGAGACCTCGCCGGGCATCGGCGTGCCGCAGTGGTGGTATTCGATCTGGCTGCCGGTGCTGGCGGTGGCGATCACCGGCCGCGCGATCGGGCTCTTCATCCGCCAGGGGCGCGCGGGCCATGAGGGCCGTGAGGGCCGCGAGAACCGTGAGGGCGGCCGGCGATGATCGGCACGCTGCTCTTCGTCGGCTTCATCGCGCTGATGCTGCTGGGCGTGCCGATCGGCGTCGCGCTCGGCGCGGCCGGCGCCGCGGCCATCGCGCTGGCCAACGCCGGCACGCAGTGGTTCGGGCTGCTGGCGGTGCCGCAGAACTTCTTCGCGGGGCTCGGCAAGTACCCGCTGCTGGCGGTGCCGATGTTCGTGCTGGTGGGCTCGATCTTCGACCGCTCGGGCGTCGCGCTGCGGCTGGTGAATTTCGCGATCGCGATCGTCGGCCGCGGGCCCGGCATGCTGCCGCTGGTGGCCATCGTGGTCGCGATGTTCCTGGGCGGCATCTCGGGCTCGGGCCCGGCCAACGCGGCCGCGGTGGGCGGCGTGATGATCGCGGCGATGGCGCGCGCCGGCTATCCGCCGGCCTACTCGGCCAGCATCGTCGGCGCGGCGGCGGCCACCGACATCCTGATCCCGCCCAGCGTCGCCTTCATCGTCTATTCGGTGCTGGTGTCGGGCGCCTCGGTGCCGGCGCTGTTCGCGGCCGGCATGGTGCCGGGCGTGCTGGCCGGCATCGCGCTGATCGCGCCGGCGGTATGGATCGCGCGCAAGCACGGCATGGGGCATCTCGAAGCCTCGCTGCCGCGGCCGCCGTTCTGGGCCAGCCTGCGCGAGGCCACCTGGGGCCTGTTCGCGCCGGTGCTGATCCTCGGCGGCATGCGCGCCGGCTGGTTCACGCCGACCGAGGCCGCCGTCGTCGCGGTGTTCTACGGCCTCTTCGTCGGCGCTTTCATCCACCGCACGATCAAGTGGCGGGACCTGTTCCCGATCCTGCGCGAATCCGGCGAGCTGTCGGCGGTGATCCTGATCGTCGTCGCGCTGGCGGGCATCTTCGCGTACTCGCTGTCGACCATGGGGCTGATCGATCCGGTCACGCGCGCCATCGTCAACAGCGGCCTGGGCGAATACGGCGTGCTGTCGCTGCTGATCCTGATGCTGATCGTCGTCGGCATGTTCCTCGACGGCGTGTCGATCTTCCTGATCTTCGTGCCGCTGCTGATGCCGATCGCCAACCACTACAAGTGGGATCCGGTGTGGTTCGGCGTGCTGCTGACGCTGAAGGTGGCGCTGGGCCAGTTCACGCCGCCGCTGGCGGTGAACCTGATGGTCTCGTGCCGCATCGCCGGCGTGCGCATGGAAGAAACCGTGCGCTGGGTGGGCTGGCTGCTGTTCGCGATGTTCCTGGTGATGGTGGCGGTGATCATCTGGCCCGAGCTGGCCTTGTGGCTGCCGCGCAAGCTGGGGTATTGAGGTCCTTTCGACGACGAGGAGATAGACGATGCAAGTGCAAACGCGTTCCTTCCTGAAGTTCATGACGTTCACGCTGGCCGCCACCGCGCTGGCCGCGGCCGGCCTCGCGCAGGCGCAGGCGCCGCTGCCGGCGGGCTACAAGGCCGAGTACAAGATGTCGCTCGTCGTGCCGCCGAGCTTTCCCTGGGGCAAGGGCGGCGAGATCTGGGCCAACCTGGTGAAAGAGCGGACGCAAGGCCGCATCAACATCAAGCTCTACCCCGGCGTCTCGCTGGTGCAGGGCGACCAGACGCGCGAGTTCACCGCGATCCGCCAGGGCGTGATCGACCTGGCGATCGGCTCGACGATTAACTGGTCGCCGCAGATCAAGGAGCTGAACCTCTTCTCGCTGCCCTTCCTGATGCCCGACTACAAGGCGATCGACGCGCTGACGCAGGGCGAGGTGGGCAAGCAGATCTTCGCCATCGTCGACCGCGCCGGCGCGCTGCCGCTGGCCTGGGGCGAGAACGGCTACCGCGAGATCACCAACAGCAAGAAGCCGATCAGGCTGCCCGAGGACCTGAAGGGCTTGAAGATCCGCGTCGTCGGCTCGCCGCTGTTCCTGGACACCTTCACCGCCTTGGGCGCCAACCCCACGCAGATGAGCTGGGCCGACGCGCAGCCGGCGCTGGCCAGCGGCGCGGTGGACGGGCAGGAGAACCCGATGTCGATCTTCACCGCCGCCAAGCTGCAGACGGTGGGCCAGAAGAACGTCACGATGTGGGGCTATGTCGCCGACCCGCTGATCTTCGTCGTCAACAAGGAGGTGTGGGCGAGCTGGACGCCGGCCGACCAGGCCACCGTACGCCAGGCGGCGATCGACGCCGGCAAGGAGGAGATCGCGATCGCCCGCAAGGGCCTGGCCGAGGCCGACAAGCCGCTGCTGAAGGAGATCGCCGGCCTGGGCGTGACCATCACCCACCTGAGCCCGGCCGAGCGCGAAGCCTTCGTGAAGGCCACGCGCCCGGTCTACGACAAGTGGAAGGCGCAGATCGGCGCCGGCCTGGTGGACGCGGCGGAGAAGGCGATCGCGGCGCGCAAGTAGGCCTGCCGCGGCAGGCTTTGCCGGGGCCTCCTGCGGGAGGCCTTTTTCTTTCCGGCGTGCGGACGCCCGTATGTAGTAACATTCCTACATCGACGTGGGAAGCAGCACGCATGTCCATCACCACCCTGACCAGCCGCGAGTTCAACCAGGACACCGCGCGCGCCAAGAAAGCCGCGGCGAAAGGACCGGTCGTCATCACCGACCGCGGCATGCCATCGCACGTGCTGCTCAGCTACGACCGCTACCTGGCGCTGAGCGGCGGCGAGCACGACATCGTGGCGCTGCTGGGCATGGCCGAGGCCGCCGGCATCGACTTCGACCCACCCAAGGCCGGCCTCGCGGCGAAAGCAGCGAAGCTGTCCTGACGTGTTCCTGCTCGACACCAACGTCGTCTCCGAACTGCGCAAGGCGCCCGGCGGCAAGGCCGACGCCGCGGTCGTGGCCTGGGCGAAGTCGGTCGCGGCCGCCAGCCTGTATCTCTCGGTGCTGTCGGTCTACGAGCTGGAACTCGGCATCCTGGCCAAGGAGCGCCAGGACCTGCGCCAGGGCGCCCTGCTGCGGCGCTGGATGGTCGACCACGTGCTGCCCGGCTTTGCCAGCCGCATCCTGCCGCTGGACGTCGACGTCGCGCTCCGCAGCGCGGCCTTGAGCACCCCCGACCGGGTCTCCGAGCGCGACGGCTTCATCGCCGCCACCGCGCTGGTCCACCGCATGACGCTGGTCACGCGCAACCTGGCCGACTTCAAGCGCACCGGCGTGCCGCTGCTCGACCCCTGGGCCTGGGCAGGTTAGCGCTCACCCGGCGGGGTTCGCGCCCTGGTGCTGCACGGGCCCGGGGGGTCGACGCCAAAGTTGCAGGCAAGCCCTCAAGTCGGCGCCGCGGCGGCCGAAAAGCCGTGACGAGCCCCGTCTTCAGGAGTGTCCGATGAGTTCGCCCGCCAACACGGCCCTGTTCTCCACCGCCAACCCGCACGCGCTGGCCACCATCCTGGAGGCCAGCCAGACCCGGAGCATCATCGCCTCGCGCGACATCTTCGACCTCTCGGGCATCAAGCTGTGGGCGCGCGACCAGCCGGTGTCGGCCGAGCTGCAGCGCAAGCTGCTGGACCGCAAGCTGCGCAACCCGCTGGAAAGCTGCCTGATGGCCGAGGACGGCGTCACTGCGCAGACGCTGCTGGAGGCCACCTGGGCGCTGGTGGACGGCGCCTCGCCGCTGGCGCCGCTGCTGCGGCCGCAGGCCCAGCGCATCCTGCAGGAGGTCGGCCACCTGCCGCTGCACTCGGTGGCGCAGCTGCTGCTGACCGCGGGCCAGGCCTCGCGCCCCGAGTCGTTCGACCACGCCGTGCAGGCGATGGCGCTGGCCGGCACGCTGATGCTGCAGCACGGCGGCACGCTGGCCGAGGTGCGGCTGGCCATGCTGGGCGGGCTGCTGCACGACCTGGGCGAGATGTACATCGACCCCCGCCACGGCGAGGCCGACGCCGACCGCAGCCTGGACTTCGTGAGCTACCAGCAGCTCGTGGTGCACCCGCACGTGGGCAAGCTGCTGCTGACGCAGCTGACCAACTACCCCGCCGCGCTGGCGCGCGCGGTGGCCGAGCATCACGAGCGGCTGGACGGCTCGGGCTACCCGCACGCGCTGCAGCGCGACACGCTGTCGCCGCTGGGCCGGCTGCTGGCGGTGGTGGAGGCGACGCTGGGCGTGATGCGCGGCGACCAGCCCTGCCTGGCGCGCGCCAGCGTCGCGCTGCGCGTGGTGCCCGGCGAGTTCGACCTCGCCTGGGTGGGCCGCATCGCCGAGGCCGCGCGCAACGAGCCGGCGCTGATCGGCCGCTACGAGCCGGCCACACTGAAGGCGCGGCTGGCGCGGCTGGACGGCGGCCTGACCGCCGCGCAGACCTGCGCCGATGCGCTGACCGGCAGCGCCGAGTCAGCCGCGCTGAAGGACACGCTGGCGCTGGCCGGCCACCTGCTGGGGCGGCTGCGCACCGGCTGGACGGCCAGCGGCCTGTGGTGCGCCGACTCGGTGGCGGCACAGGATGCGGCCGAGCTCGACGCGATCGAGAACGAGCTGTCGTTCCGGCTGCGCGCGATCGAGCGCGCCGCGCTGCTGCGCGCCGGCGAGCTGCCGGCCGAGGACATGAACCGGCTGCACCTGCTGTGCGACAGCCTGCGCTCGGTGGTGGGCTGACACCCGATCAGATGCACACCTGGTTGCGCCCGCGCCGCTTGGCGGCGTAGAGCGCGCGGTCGGCGGCCTGCAGCAGCGCCTGCTCGTCGGCCATCTCGTCGCCGAGCTCGGCGATGCCCATCGACACCGTCTGCCGGTGCTCCACCGGCGCGGTGCTCAGCTTGTTCAGCGGGTCGGGCAGCTCGATCGGGAAGTCCGCCATCGCGCTGCGGATGCGCTCGGCCAGTTCCAGCGCGCCGGCCACCGGCGTGTTCTCCAGCACGATGGTGAACTCCTCGCCGCCCACGCGCGCCAGCAGGTCGCCGTCGCGCAGCTCGGCGCGCGCGATGTCGGTGGTGGTGCGCAGCACCGTGTCGCCGCCGGCGTGGCCGTAGGTGTCGTTGACCTGCTTGAAGTGGTCCAGGTCGTAGCAGATCACCGACAGCGGCCGCCCGTTGCGCCGTGCGCGCGCAAAGGCCTGGCGCAGCACGTCGACCAGGAACTTGCGGTTGTAGGCGCCGGTGGCGGTGTCGGTGGTGGCCTGCTGGTGGATGCGGTCGTGCAGCAGCAGGTCCAGGCTGTTCTGCGAGTGGAAGCGCAGCACGACGTTGGAGACGCGGATCAGGTCGCCGTCCTTCAGCGCGGTGGGCTGCAGCACGCGCTGCTCGTTGAGCCAGGTGCCGTTGGCCGAGCCCAGGTCGCTCAGCAGCACGGTGGCGGCGCCCACCAGCAGCTCGGCATGCTGGCGGCTGACGCCGGGGGCGTCGATGCGCACCGCGCATTCGGGCACGCGGCCGATGATCTGCGGCCCGGCCTCCAGGTCGAAGCGCTGCCCGGCGCCGGCGCCGCTGTACAGCACCAGGCAGGGCTGCGTGGCGCTGCCCAGCTCGCGCAGCAGCGAGACCTCGTTGGCGTCGATCACGACGGTGGGCGGCTCTTGCATGATGCGATCTCCTTGCGTGACGCATGATACGAGCCACCGGACAATCGCGGCGGGCCGAGCGCCGGGCCGTTCCCAAGCCGGCCCGCATCCCCCCGGGGATCGGCCGATGTACCCATCGGACGGAGGGGCAGACGTGAGCACTAATAACGATCCGCTGTGGCGGCTGCGGCATGCGCTGGCCGGGCTGGGACTGGCGCTGCTGGCCTCGGTCTTCATCGCCGCGCTGCTGGGGCGCTGGCTGGGTGATTGGCTGGGCGACAGCTACGGCGCGCGCGTCGCGGTCTACGGCGCGCTGCTGGTCTACGTGATCGCCGGCGCGGTGGTGCTGTTCCTCAAGGTGGCGCAGCACGAGACGCAGCCGCTGGCATTCGGCCGCGTGCTGCGCTGGCTGGCCAGCCTGTGGTTGTGGCCACTGCTGCTGCTGGCGCGGCGGCAGCCGCGCTGAACGATCACTGCGACTGCTTGATCAGCCGCCCCGAGGCCTGCTGCACCGGGCGCGCGTTCATCGGGTACAGGCGCGCGAAGATGTCGATCTGCGCCTGCGACACCGGCACCGGCTGGCGCATCACCATCCACAGCACGCCTTCGCTGCACGGCGGCGTGGTCAGCGAGCCCATGTAGGTGTAGTAGCCGCGGTCGGCCGGCAGCAGGCCGTTCAAGTCCAGCGAGGCGCTGGCCATCTGCTCCATGCCTTTTTCCAGCGGCAGGTTGTTCCACACGCTCTGCACCACCGGCTGCGGCGCGCCGCGCTCCAGCAGCAGGCCCACCACGGCCAGGCGGCCTTCGGGGTCCTTGTGCACCAGGTGCAGGCTCATGTCGTACTGGCGGCCGTTGATGCGCTCTTCCGACGGCCGGTGGAAGTGGAACTGCACCAGCTCGTAGCGCCGGCCGCCCACCTGGATGCTGTTGCCGCCGCCGATGTTGACCTGCACCGTGTGGCCGTTGTCGACGACGTTGAAGCCGCTGGCGCGGTAGTCGAACTGCACCGGCTCCAGGTCGACCGCGATGCCGCCGCGCACGTCGATCGGGCTTTGCCGCTGGCCCACGCTGCAGAGCTGGAACTCGGGCTTCAGGCCGCCCCAGGCGGCGGGGCCGCCTTCACCAGCATAACTCCAATGCGGCGCATGCCCGGCGCTGCCGCTGCCGGCCGCCGCCTGCGCGGCGCGATGAGCCTCGACGGCGGCCAGCACCGCGGCCGAGGGCTTGCGCGGCGCGGCCGAGACGACGCGGCCGCCGCCATGGCCGCCGGCCTCGGCCGCGCCGTCGCCGGCCTTGGTGCTGACGCGCACCAGGTTCGGGCTGTGCGCTTCCGCCGGCTTGGTGGCGCCCAGCTTGGCGGCCAGGCGCTCGCGCAATGCGTCCAGGTCGCCGGCGGCGGCTGCCGGCCTGGGTTCGGCTTTCGCGTCGGCCCTGGCCTCGGCCTTGGGCGCCGGAGGGTCCGACGCCGCGGCGCCGGTCGCGCCGAGCGTGGCCGCCAGCGCGATGCCGGCCAGGGACAGGGAGGTGCGTGCGAGGTGTCGGGTCATGGGGCTCTCCGAACTGCCCTATCGGCAGCGCGGCGGCCCGACTTGAGCCCGCGAGCCCTGCCGTGGTCAGCCGGACAGCCGCCGCTTGACCCAGGCCCAGGCCAGCAGCCCGGCGCCGCCCAGCAGCAGCGAGGCCACGGCCAGTGCCAGCGGCGAATGCATCACCAGCGGCGCCAGCACGCCGGCCACCACGCCGTTGGCCGCGCTGCCCAGCGACGACTGCACCGACGAGGCCATGCCGCGGCGCTCGGGCACCAAGTCCAGCAGCAGCAGGGTGACCACCGGCGTCATCATCGACCAGCCGAAGGCGTAGATCGCCACCGGCACGATCGCCCAGGCCGGGTGCGGCGGCAGCAGCCAGGTCAGCAGCACGTTGACGATGCCGACGGCCAGCATCACGCGGTAGCCCCAGCGGATCTGCGTGCGCGGCGTCACCCGGCCTGCCAGCCGGCCCGAGGCCCAGGCGCCGCCCATCACGCCGCTGACGGTGCACAGGAAGAACCAGAAGAACTGCGTCGGCGCGAGCCGGAGGTGCTCGCCCAGGAACACCGGCGCGCTCAGCACGTAGAGGAACATGCCGTTGAACGGGATGCCGCTGGCCACCGTCAGCGCCAGGAAGCGCAGGTCGACCGCCATCTGCGCGTAGGCGCCCAGCAGCGGCCTGGGGTGGAAGGGCTGCACCTTGTCCGGCGCCAGCGTCTCGGGCAACCAGCGCCAGTTGACGGCCCACAGCACGCAGCCCAGTGCCACCAGCAGCCAGAAGATCGCGTGCCAGCCGATGGCGTCGAACAGCAGGCCGCCCACCATCGGCGCCAGCGCCGGCGCGACGCCGAACCAGATCGTCACCTGCGACAGCATGCGCTGCGCCTCCACCGGCGGGTACAGGTCGCGCACGATCACGCGCGAGACCACCATGCCGGCGCCGGCCGACAGGCCCTGCAGCGCGCGGCAGGCCACCAGCATGCCGATCGATTCGGCGAGCGCGCAGCCCACCGAGGCCAGCGTGAACACCGCGATGCCGCACAGCACCACCGGCCGCCGCCCGTAGGCGTCGGCCAGCGAGCCGTGGAACAGGTTCATCGCCGCGAAGCCGAACAGGTAGGCCGACAGCGTCTGCTGCATCTGCAGCGGCGTAGCGCCCAGCGACGCGGCGATGCCGGTGAAGGCCGGCAGGTAGGTGTCGATGGCGAACGGCCCGAGCATGCTCAGGCCCGCCAGCAGCAGTGCGAAGGCCCAGCGCGGACCGCGCCAGTGCTGTGAAACGTCAACGGTCAAGGTCGGCGGCAGTGTAAGCCGCAGGCCCTGCCCCGGCGGCGATGCGGGTCATCGGCCCCCGTGCTCCAATCGGCACCGACGCTGCCCGCCCGAGGACCACCGCCGATGCCCGCCACCCGCCGTCGCCGCCTGCTGCTGGCCGCCGGCCTGGCTTGCCCGGCCTGGCTGGGGGCTGCCACCCTCGCCGCGCCGCGCCGCGTGATCGCGCCGATGACCGAGGGGCCGTTCTACCCCGCCGCCGGCTGGCGCGCGCGCAACGCCGTCAACCGCGAGGACTGGGACGCCGACCTGACCCGCGTGCGCCAGGGCGGCCAGGTGCTGCGCTCGCGTGGCGAGGTCCTGGGCCTGCAGTTGCGCGTGATCGACGGCTGCGAGGTCGAGATCTGGCAGTGCGACGTGCTGCGCGCCTACCGCCACCCCAGCGTGACCGCCGAGCCGGGGCGCTACGACCCCGGCTTCCAGGGCTTCGGCACCGCGCGCGGCGGGCCTGACGGCGAGGTCGCCTTCCGCACCATCCGCCCGGTGCCCTACCCCGGCCGCACGCCGCACATCCACGTCAAGCTGCGCCACGCCAGCTTCGGCGAGGTGACCTCGCAGCTCTTCGTCGACGGCGACGGGGGCAATGCGCGCGACTTCCTCTGGCGCCAGCTCGACCCCGGCGAGCGCGACGCGCTGGCGCTGCGGCTGCAGCCGGCCGCCGCCGGCGGCCTGCAATGGCAGGCGCAGCACGACCTGGTGCTGCCGGCCTGAACTCGATAAGTGTGAAGCAGGCCGATAGGCCGGATTCTGTGCGCCGAGTCGCCTCGGCGTGACCGCCATTCCTCTGGGCCGGGTGTCGCCACCGCGGCTCGATGCCACCTACCCGCCGGCTCCGCGGGCCGCCTCATCGCCGGCCTATTTGGTGTTGCTGCGCGCAGAGATTGCCCGTTTCACCCCACCCGGGGCTGCGCCCCGGGTGGGGTGGCTGCTTCGCAGAACACCCTCATCGAGGAAACACCCCGGGCAGACTCGTCTCTGTTGCTCTGATCCTCACCTCGCGGTGGAGAGCCGTTAGCTCCTGCGCTGCCCTGTGCAGTCCGGACCTTCCTCCAGTGCCGTGTTTCCACGCTCGCACCAGCGGCGGTCTGGCCTGCTTCACGGGAGCGATTGTCCCACCGCCGCGGCCATCACCGCGATCGGGTCTTCTTCGCGGCCACGGTCTTGGCCAACGCGGCGGGCACCGAGGCGCTGACCGCAGCGGCCTCGGTGCCGGCTTCCGCGGTCCGAAACTCCGACAGTTCGACCCGCACGCCATCGGCAGTGACCACCGACAGCTCCAACTGCATTCCCATGCCCGCCAGGAAGCGCCTGAAGGTCGACAAATAGGTGTCCGACCGCTGCTCCAACTGCGAGATCGCATGCTGCTTGACCCCGAGCGCCTGCGCCACCTCGACCTGCGTCTTGCCCACGGCCTTGCGGATGTCGGCCAGCGTTCTGGCGCTGGTCAGCATCTCCTGAGCCTTGGCCTGCGCCAAGGCCTCGATCCTGCGCTGCCGCTGCGCGGGCAGCGATGCGATGACGTCGTTCAACTTCCTGCCCATCCGTCTCACCTTTGCTTCCTGCGCGGCGGCCGACTGCCGGCCTCCAGCTTCTTCAGGTGGTCGTCGAACCGCCTGTTGGCGACGCGCAGCAGATCCCGGTAGAACTTCTTCTCGTCCTTGCCCTGCTTGTCGGCAGCCACCAGCACGATGGCCTTGCGACGAGGGTCGAACGCGAAGGCCGCACGCCAGACCTCGGCTCCGTTGTTGGCCGTGAACCTCAGCTCCTTCATGTTCGGATGCCGAGCATTGCCCAGCGTGCCGACATGCGGACGGGACGCTTCAGGTCCCAGGCGTTGCACCGCCTTGGCCGTCGCCAGCAACTCGTCCTGCACATCGGCGCTCAGCGCATCGAACTCCGGATCGAAGTCGTCGTGGAACTCGACTTCCCACTCCGGGCTGTTGCCGGCATCCGAAATCATCTTTGCATGATATCATCTGATGGTGATATCATGCAAGCATCGCATGCCTTGCTGGATCACTGCGCCTGCTGCAGCGCGCGGATGCGGTCCTCGATCGGCGGGTGCGTCGAGAACAGCGCCATCACGCCGCTGGGCTTGCCGCTGATGCCCATCGCTTCCACCGAGCGCGGCAGCTCGCCCGGCTCCAGCCCGCCCAGGCGGGCCAGCGCATTGATCATCGGCTGCTTGCGGCCCATCAGCTGCGCCGAGCCGGCGTCGGCGCGGTATTCGCGCTGGCGCGAGAACCACGCGACGATGATCGACGCCAGCAGGCCCAGCACGAGGTCGAGCACGATCGTCGTGACGATGTAGCCGATGCCCACGCCGTCGCGCTCGTTGCGCAGCACCACGCGGTCGACGAAGTAGCCGATCACGCGCGAGAGGAAGACCACGAAGGTGTTCATCACGCCCTGGATCAGCGTCAGCGTCACCATGTCGCCGTTGGCCACGTGCGCCACCTCGTGGCCGATCACGGCCTCCACCTCCTCGCGGTTCATGCTCTGCAGCAGCCCGGTGGAGACGGCCACCAGCGCCGAGTTCTTGAACGCGCCGGTGGCGAAGGCGTTGGGCTCGCCCTGGTACAGCGCGACCTCGGGCATGCCAATGCCGGCCTTCTGCGCAAAGCCCTGCACGGTGCCGACGATCCAGCGGTGCGTGGGGTCGGGCGAGTCGTTGATGATCTGCGCGCCGGTGCTCCACTTGGCCATCGGCTTGCTCATCAGCAGCGAGATGATGGCGCCGCCGAAGCCCATGATCAGCGCGAAGCCCAGCAACTGGCCCAGTTGCAGCCCGTTGGCGGTGAGATAGCGGTTGACGCCCAGCAGGCTTGCCGCGATGCCCAGCACCAGCATCACGGCCAGGTTGGTCACGATGAACAGCAAGATGCGCTTCATGGATGGCGGCCCGGCAAAGGACCCGTCGGTTGCAGACAGGGGCGATCTTAGGGCGCCGGCCCCGGTTTCAAGCCGGGCCTGCGGGACCTGGGGTCTTGAGCCGCCAGTGCAGCGTCTCGCCGGCACGTAGCGGCTTGATCAGCGCGTCGCCGAAGGGCAGCGTCGCGGGCAGCGTCCAGTCCTCGCGCGCCAGCGTCACGCTGCCGCGGTTGCGCGGCAGGCCGTAGAAGTCGGGGCCGTTGAAGCTGGCGAAGGCTTCGAGCCGGTCCAGCGCGCCGGCGGCCTCGAAGGCCTGGGCGTACAGCTCCAGCGCCGCCGGCGCGGTGAAGCAGCCGGCGCCGCAGACCGACTGCTCCTTCAGCGCCGCCGCGTGCGGCGCGCTGTCGGTGCCGAGGAAGAACTTCGGCGAGCCCGACGCGGCCGCCGCCACCAACGCGAGGCGATGCTTCTCGCGCTTGAGCACCGGCAGGCAGTAGTAGTGCGGCCGCAGACCCCCGACGAACAGCGCGTTGCGGTTGTAGAGCAGGTGGTGCGCGGTGATCGTCGCCGCGGTGTGGGCATCGGCGCCGGCCACGTAGGCTGCGGCCTCGGCGGTAGTGATGTGCTCGAACACCACCTTCAGCGCGGGGAAGTCGCGCCGCAGCGGCTGCATCACACGCTCGATGAACACCGCCTCGCGGTCGAACAGGTCCACCGCGGGGTCGGTCACCTCGCCGTGCACCAGCAGCAGCAGGCCTTCGCGCTGCATCGCCTCCAGCGTCGCGCCGATCTTGCGGATGTCGGTCACGCCGTCGTCGCTGTTGGTGGTGGCGCCGGCTGGGTAGAGCTTGAGCGCGACGACGCCGGCCGCCTTGGCGCGGCGGATCTCGTCGGGCGTGGTGCCGTCGGTCAGGTACAGCGTCATCAGCGGCTGGAAGTCCGCGCCCGCGCCTTCGCGGGGCCGCGCGGCCAGGATGCGGTCGCGGTAGGCCAGCGCCTGCGCGGTGGTGGTGACCGGCGGCTTGAGGTTGGGCATCACGATCGCGCGCGCGAACTGCGCCGCGCTGTGCGGCAGCACCGCGGCCAGCGCGACGCCGTCGCGCAGGTGCAGGTGCCAGTCGTCGGGGCGGGTAAGGGTCAGCGTCTGGGGCAAGGGACTGTTCATGGCGCGCATTGTCCTGCGCGCGCAGCGCCGTCAGCGCGCCGCCAGGAAGTCCCACAGCGCCGCGGCCTGCGGCTTGACGTGGCGCGCGAACTCGGGCTTCTCGCGGTAGATCAGCACTTCCATCGTCAGCTCATAACGCCCGCGCTCGGCGGCCGGCACCAGGCGGCGGCTCTTCAGCTCCTTGCGCACCGAGCTGGCGGGCAGGAAGGCCAGGCCGTGCCCTTCCACCGCCATCGCCTTCAGGCCCTCGGCCATGTCGGTCTCGTAGACGGGCTCGAGCGAGGGCACCGCGTCGGCCTCCTTCAGGATGACTTCCACCATGCGCGCCATGTAGGCGCCGCTCGCGTAGGCGAGGAAGGGCACGCGCGCGCCGGCGACGCCGGGCAGGCGCAGCAGCGGCTGGCCGTCGGGCCCGGGGCGGGCATAGGGGGCCAGGCTCTCGGCGCCCAGGCTCAGCATCTCGTAGCGCTCGGCGTTGAGCTGCAGCGGCTGCGCCGGGTGGTGGTAGGCGATCAGCAGGTCGCAGCCGCCCTCGGTCAGGCGCAGCACCGCGTCGTGCACGTTGAAGGCGTTGAGCCGGCTCTTGATGGTGCCGAACTGCGGCCTCAAGCCCGTCAGCCAGTGCGGGAAGAAGGTGAAGGCCAGCGTGTGCGGCACCGCGAACTCGATCATGTCCTGCCCCGCGGCCTGGTGGCTGCGCATCAGGTTGCGCGTGGCCTGCAGGGCGCCCACGATCTCCAGCGCCTGGCCGTGGAAGGTCTCGCCGGCCGGCGTCAGCCGCGTGGGATACGACGAGCGGTCGACGAGGTCGATGCCGGTCCAGGCCTCCAGCGCCTGGATGCGGCGGCTGAACGCCGGCTGCGTGACGTGCCGCAGCTGCGCCGCACGCGAGAAGCTGCGCGTCTCGGCCAGCACGATGAAGTCCTCGATCCACTTGGTCTCCATGGGCGATGGAGTGTATGCCCGGCTTCAGCACCGCCGCCGGCGACGGCGGCGGGCGCCGCCGGCCGGGCTAACTTGACAATCCAACGGCTTGCATCAGCAGCCGCAGCAGCCCCGCGACGGCTGCCAGCGCCGCCACGCCGGCGGCCCACAGCAGGAGGAGCCAGCGCAGCCGCGACCCCCAGGTGCCGGTGCCCGCCGGGCGCGGCGGGGCCATCAGTGATAGCCCTCGCCGCGGCGCACCTTGCCGCGAAAGACCCAGTAGCCCCAGGCGGTGTACACCAGGATCATCGGGATGATCAGCAGCGCCCCCACCAGCGCGAAGCCCAGGCTCTGCGGCGGCCCCGCGGCGGCGTCGATCGAGATGCCCGGCGGCACGATGTAGGGCCACAGGCTGATGCCCAGCCCGCTGTAGCCGAGGAACACCAGCGCCAGCGTCAGCACGAAGGGCGCGACGTGGCCGTCGCCGCGCAAGGACCTCCAGAGCTGCGCCATGACCAGCACCACCAGCAGCGGCACCGGCGAGAACCACAGCAGGTTGGGCCAGGTGAACCAGCGCTCGGCGATGCGCGCGTGCGCCAGCGGCGTCCAGAGGCTGATCGCCGCGATGAAGGCGAGCAGCACCCAGGCCAGGCGCCGTGCCAGCGCCTTCATGCGTTGCTGCAGCGGCCCGTCGGTCTTCATCACCAGCCAGGTGCTGCCGAGCAGCGCATAGGTCGCGATCAGCCCGAGGCCGGTGACGACGGCGAACGGCGACAGCCAGTCGAGCGCGCCGCCGGCATAGCGGCCCTGCACCACCGGCACGCCCTGGATGAAGCCGCCGAGCGTCACGCCCTGGAAGAAGGTCGCGGCCATCGAGCCGCCGGCGAAGGCCCGGTCCCAGATCCAGCGGCGCTGCGCGCCCGACTTGAAGCGGAACTCGAACGCGACGCCGCGGAAGATGAGGCCGACGAGCATCAGAATCAGCGGCAGGTAGAACGCGCTCAGCACCACCGCGTACGCGAGCGGGAACGCCGCCAGCATCCCGGCGCCGCCGAGCACGAGCCAGGTCTCGTTGCCGTCCCACACCGGCGCGACGGTGTTCATCATCACGTCGCGGTCGTCCTTGTCGCCGAAGAACGGGAACAGGATGCCGATGCCGAGATCGAACCCGTCCATCACGACGTACATCATCACGCCGAACAGGATGATCACGGCCCACAGCAGCGGCAGGTCGATGCCCATGGTCTTCAGTCCCCCCGTTCGACGACGGCGGTGGCGGCCAGCGGGTGCGCGGCCATCAGCTCGGGCGCTGAAGCGGCGCCGATCCGATGCCCTTCGCCGGCCTGCGGCCCGACGGCCATCAGCTTGAGCAGGTAGCCGGTGCCGGCGCCGAACACCAGCAGATACACCGCCACGAACACCGCCAGGCTGATGCCGAGCTGCGACGCGCTCACCGGCGAGACGGCATCGGCCGTGCGCATGAGGCCGTAGATAATCCACGGCTGGCGGCCGATCTCGGTGGTGAGCCAGCCGGCCAGCAGCGCCACCAGCCCGGCCGGGCCCATCAGCAGCGCCCAGCGCAGGAACCCGCGCGACCGGTACAGCCGCGCGCCGCGCCGCAGCAGCAGCGCCGCCAGGGCCAGCGCGATCGTCAGCAGGCCCAGGCCGACCATGACGCGGAAGGTCCAGAAGACGACGGTCGAATTGGGACGGTCCTCCGGCTTGAAGTCCTTCAGCGCCGGGATCGTGCCGTCCCAGCGGTGCGTCAGCAGCAGGCTGCCGGCGCGCGGGATCTCGATCTTCCAGTGCGTGGTCTCGGCTGCCATGTCGGGCCAGCCGAACAGGATCAGCGGCACGCCTTCGCCCGCGCGGTTCTCCCAATGGCCCTCGATCGCCGCCAGCTTGGCCGGCTGGTGTTCGAGCGTGTTCAGGCCGTGCGCGTCGCCCACCAGGGCCTGCAGCGGCGCGGCGGCCAGCAGCATCCACATCGCCATCGAGAGCATCACGCGCAGCGGCTCGCCGTCGCGTTTCTTGAGCAGATGCCAGGCGGCGCTGCCGGCCACCACCAGCGCGGTGGCGATGTAGGCGGCCAGCACCATGTGCACCAGCCGGTAGGGGAACGAGGGGTTGAAGATCACGGCCAGCCAGTCCACCGGCACCACGCGGCCGTCGATCACTGCGTGGCCCTGCGGCGTGTGCATCCAGCTGTTGGAGGCCAGGATCCAGGTCGCCGAGATCAGCGTGCCCACGGCCACTGCCAGCGTGGCCACGAAGTGCAGCGCCGGGCCGACGCGCGTCATGCCGAACAGCATCACGCCGAGGAAGCCGGCTTCCAGGAAGAACGCGGTCAGCACCTCGTAGGCCAGCAGCGGGCCGGTGATGCCGCCGGCAAAGCGCGAGAACTCGCTCCAGTTGGTGCCGAACTGGTAGGCCATCACCAGCCCCGAGACCACGCCCATGCCGAAGGCCACGGCGAAGACCTTGGACCAGAAGTGGTACAGGTCCATGTAGACCGCGCGTCCGGTCTTCAGCCACAGGCCTTCCAGCACCGCGAGGTAGCTCGCCAGGCCGATCGTCAGCGCCGGGAAGACGATGTGGAACGAGATCGTGAAGCCGAACTGGATGCGGGCGAGCAGCAGGGCGTCCATGGCATCAATGGAGTTTGACGTGGGGCTCGGTGCGGCGCGTGATGAAGCGTACCAGAGTGTCGAGCGCCGCCTTGGCGTAGCCGTGCAGAGCGACCTCGTGCATCTTGTAGAGCGACAGGTACATCCAGCGCGCCACCCAGCCTTCGAAGACCAACGGCGCGCGCGAGAGCCTGCCCGCCATGCTGCCCACGGTGTTGAGTTCGCCCAGCGACACCAGCGAGCCGAAGTCGCGGTAGCGATATTCGAGCAGCGGCCGGCCGGCCAGGCGGCGCCCGACCTGATGCACCATCAGCGAGGCCTGTTGATGCGCGGCCTGCGCGCGCGGCGGCACCATGGCGGCAGGCCCGCCCGGCCGCCCTTCCCCGCCCTGCGCCGCCAGCTCCGGCGTGCGCCAGCAGGCGGCGCAGTCGCCGAGCGCGAAGATGTCGTCGTCGCGCGTGGTCTGCAGCGTCGGCCGCACGACGAGCTGGTTCAGCGCATTGGTCTCCAGCCCGGCGATGTCGCGCAGCACCTCGGCGGCCTTGACGCCGGCGGCCCACACCACCAGTTCGGCCGGGATCACCCGGCCTTGCGGGTGGTGTGGGCCGCCTTCCAGGCGGACGGCGCCGGGCAGCACCTCGGCCACCCTCGCACCCGTGTGCACGTGCACGCCCAGGCCCTGCAGCATCAGCTGCGCCGCCGCCGAGACGCGCTCGGGCAGCCCGGGCAGGATGCGCGGCGCGGCCTCGATCAAGTGCAGCTGCAGGTCCTTGTCGGCATCGATGCGGTCCAGCCCGTAGGCGATCAGCTCGCGCGCGCTGTGGTGCAGTTCGGCCGCCAGCTCCACGCCGGTGGCGCCGGCGCCGATGATGGCCACCTGCAACTGCTGAGGCGCCAGCGGCGTGCCCTGCGCATGGGCACGGATGCAGGCGTTGACCAGCCGGCGGTGGAAGGCGCGCGCGTCGGCCATGGTCTCGAGCTTCAGCGCATGCTCGGCCACGCCGGGGGTGCGGAAGTCGTTGCTCTGGCTGCCGATGGCCAGCACCAGCGTGTCGTAGCCGAAGCTGCGCGCCGGCGTCACGGCGGTGCCGTCTTCGTCGACGAAGGGGGCGACCTGCACCTCGCGGCGCTGGCGGTCGATGCCGGTCAGCTCGCCGATGCGGAAACGGAAGCCGTGCCAGTGCGCCTGGGCCCGGAACGAGACCTCGTGCAGCCCCACGTCCATGCTGCCGGCGGCCACCTCGTGCAGCTTGGGCTTCCAGAGGTGCGAGCGCGCCTTGTCGATTAGCGTGATCTCGGCGCGGCCCTTGCGGCCCAGCCCGTCACCCAGCCGCGTGGCGAGCTCCAGCCCGCCGGCGCCGCCGCCGACGATGACGATCCTGTGCAAGGCAGTGGTCATCGGCGGCGTGCGGGCGCTTCAGCGGTGCGTGAACACGGGCGCGCGCTTGGCCAGAAAGGCGGCCATGCCCTCGGCCTGGTCCGCGGTGCCGAACAGCGAATGGAACAGCCGCCGCTCGAAGCGCAGGCCTTCGGCCAGCGGCGCCTCGAAGGCACGGTTCACCGCCTCCTTGGCCATCATCACGCTGGGCAGGCTCAGGCCGCAGATCGCGGCCGCGGCGGCCAGCGCCTCGGGCATCAGCTGCGCGGGCGGCACCACGCGCGAGACGAGCCCGGCGCGTTCGGCCTCGGCCGCGTCCATCAGGCGCGAGGTCAGCACCAGGTCCATCGCCTTGGCCTTGCCCACCGCGCGCGGCAGCCGCTGCGTGCCGCCGGCGCCGGGGATGATGCCCAGCTTGATTTCGGGCTGGCCGAACTTCGCATCGTCGGCGGCGATGATGAAGTCGCACATCATCGCCAGCTCGCAGCCGCCGCCCAGCGCGAAGCCGGCCACCGCCGCGATCACCGGCTTGCGGATCGACATCAGCGTTTCCCAGTTGCGCGTGATGAAGCCGTTCTTGTAGACCTGCATGTAGTCGAAGCGCGCCATCGCCGAGATGTCGGCGCCGGCGGCAAAGGCCTTCTCGCCGCCGGTCACGACGATGCAGCCGATGCCGTCGTCGGCGTCGAAGGCCTTCAGCGCCGCGCCCAGCTCGTCCATCAGCGCATCGTTCAGCGCGTTGAGCTGCTTGGGCCGATGCAGGGTGACGATGCCGGCGCGCAGGGCGCCGTCGCCGTGCACCGCGGTCCGGATGTTCTCGTAGCTCATGCCCTTGCTCCTGCCCCCGCTCCCGCGTCCGCGCGGACCTTCACGTAGCGCCCCGGCGCGGGTTCGATGACGCGGTGCTTGCGGCTGCCCGGCCTGGCCGGCGCCGCCACCGGCTTGCCGCCGGCGTGCTGCGCCAGCCATTGCGCCCAGTGCGTCCACCAGCTGCCCGGCGTTTCGCTGGCGCTGTCCAGCCAGGCCTGCGGGTCGTCGCCCTGCCGGCCGCCGGTCCAGTAGCTGCGCTTGTTCTTGGACGCCGGATTGATGACGCCGGCGATGTGGCCGCTGGCGCCCAGCACGAACTGGCAGCGCCCGCCCAGCAGTTGCGTCGTGAAGTAGGCCGAGCGCCAGGGCACGATGTGGTCTTCCCGGGTCGCCAGGACATAGCTCGGCAGCTCGATGCGGCCCAGGTCCACCGGCTCGCCGCACACGGTCAGTTTGCCCGGCACGCGCAGGTTGTTCTCCAGGTACATGTTGCGCAGGTACCAGGCATACATCGGCCCCGGCAGGTTGGTGCCGTCGGCGTTCCAGAACAGCAGGTCGAAGGCCTCGGGCGCCTTGCCCTTGAGGTAGTTGTTGATGACGTTGGGCCAGATCAGGTCGTTGGCGCGCAGGGTCTGGAACACGAAGCCCAGCTCGGAGCCGGGGTAGATGCCGCCGCCGCCGATGCTGGCTTCGCGCTGGCGCACGCCTTGCTCGTCGATGAACACGCCCAGGTCGCCGGGCTCGCGGAAATCGAGCATGGTGGTCAGCAGCGTCAGGCTGGCCACCGATTCGTCGCCGCGCGCGGCCAGCACCGCCAGCGCGGTGGACAGGATCGTGCCGCCCACGCACCAGCCCAGCGCGTTGACCTGCTTGGCGCCGGAGATCTCCCGCGCCACCTCCAGCGCCTGGATCGTGCCGTGCTCGACGTAGTCGTCCCAGCCGAGGTGGCCACCGCTGGCGTCGGGGTTGCGCCAGGACACCAGGAACACGGTGTGTCCCTGCTCGGCGGCGAAGCGCACGAAGGAGTTCTCGGGCTGCAGGTCGAGGATGTAGAACTTGTTGATGCACGGCGGCACGATCACCAATGGCCGCGGCGCCACCTTGTCGGTCAGCGGCGCGTACTGGATCAACTGCAGCAGTTCGTTCTCGAACACCACGCTGCCTTCGGAGACGGCCACGTTCTTGCCCACCTCGAAGGCGACCTCGTCGGTGATCGTGAGGCCGCCCTTGCGCAGGTCGGCCTGCAGGTTCTGCCAGCCGGCCTTCAGGGTCTCGCCCTTGGATTCCAGCGCCAGTCGCAGCACGTCGGGGTTGGTGGCGGCGAAGTTGGCCGGGCTCATCGCGTCCACGAACTGCCGCATGTAGAAGCGCAGCTTGTGGCGCGTGGCCGGGTCCAGGTCGGCGGCTTCGGCCAGGTCGGTGAGGAAGCGCGCGTTCAGCAGATAGGTCTGCTTCAACAGGTTGAAGGCCGGGTTGTCGCGCCATTCGCTGGCGTGGAAGCGGCGGTCGCCCCGTTCGGCCTGCACCACCGGCTCGCCGCCCAGGCCGCCGGCCATCATGCGCGACCACAACAGCATCTGCTGCTGCAGGTATTCCATCTGCAGGCGGCCGAGCGCGGCCACCGGGTGCGCGCCGGGGTCGCCGCCGGGCGGGACCGCGGCCGCGCCGAACAAGGCCTGCATCAGGTTCTGGCCGGCCTTGGCCATGCCTTGCACGTACTCGTCGGGCATGTTGAAGGGGGAGTTCATCGCAGTGCTTTCGTCTGGAAAGGCAACACGCCGCCACGCGTCCGCGCGCAGCCGCGCGGACGGGGTGGGATCGAATGGGAAGGGGGAAGGGGAAAGGGCGCGGCGCTACTTCGGCTGCAGCGCCTTCTTGAAGTCCTGCGTGCTTTGCTGGGCGCGCTGCGCCAAGCCGGCCAGCGCATCGGCCTGCGCCTTGCGGGCCATCTCGGCCAGCTCGCTCATCTGCGCCACCGCCTTTTCGTAGGCGCCGCGGGCCAGTTCCTGGTGCTTCACCGTGTCGCCGCTGGCCAGCGCGCTGAAGCCCTGCTGCGCGTCCTGCATCGCCTGCGTGAAGATCTCGCCCTGCTTGCGGGCCAGCTCCTGCAGGGTCTGGAAGGCCGCCTTGTTGGCCGTGGCCAGCGCTTCCATCTCCTTGCGGCCCGCGGCCGTGATGGCCGCCATGTCGACGCCGGGCAGCTTGAACTGCTCCATCATCTTCGTCAGCTCGCCGAAGGGGTTCAGCGGATCGGGGGCTGCGGACTTGCTCATCGATGTCTCCTGGGTCGTGGATGTGGTGGCGACGGGCGCGCTCAGCCGCGCGGCCGGTTGGAGGTGGGCATCACCAGCGCCTCGCCGTCGATGACCACCGTGTCGCCGACGCGGCAGACGGTACCCAGCGACACGCGGCGCTTCTCGGGGAACAGCTCGTTGACGGTGACGGTGGCGTGCACCGTGTCGCCCGGCCGCACCGGCGCCTTGAAGCGCAGGTTCTGCCCGAGGTAGACGGTGCCCGGCCCCGGCAGGCGCCCGGCGATGGCTGCCGAGATGACGCTGGCCGTCAGCATGCCGTGCGCGATGCGGCCCTTGAAGGCCGTCGTCCGGGCGAATTCCTCGTTGATGTGCACGGCGTTGTTGTCGCCCGAGGCGCCGGCGAACAGCACGATGTCGGCCTCGGTGATGGTCTTCGCGAAGGTCGCGCTCATGCCGGGCTGCAGGTCTTCGAAGTGGTAGCCGTCGAGGTCGTTCATGTCTTGCGCTCCAGGGTGGCGTGGGGCGCCGCTGCGGCATCGGCCGGGTACAGCCAGGGCGCGAACAGGCGCACGAAAGCGGGCATCACCAGCCAGGTCATCGCGGCGGTGATGGCGCCGGTGGCGACGAGGGTGGTGGCCAGCGGCGGCAGCGGCGGGTGCAGCAGCGGCCACACCGTGTGCGAGGACAGCCAGACCAGCGGAAAGATGCCCGACCAGGTGACCAGCGCCATCTTCCAGCGCGGCGGCGGCGCCTTGGTGCGCGCGGTGGGCAGCGCGAACCAGGTCTCCAGGCCCGACAGCACGCGCATCGCGGTGTCCTCGCCGTAGGTCACCTCGGCGATGCGGCGCAGCCAGCGCTGGCGTTCGGCGCTGTCGGTCCAGCCCTGCAGGTGCGCGGTCGTGTCGAAGGCGAACAGCACGCGCCAGCAGCCGGACTCGCCCTGTTCCGGCGGGATCACGAAGCCGCCCATGTGGCCGGGGAAGGTGGCGGCCATCGCGCGCATGTCGGTCATCAGGCGCTCGAATTCAGGCCCGCGCCCGGGCCGCACGCGGCGCGAGATCATCACGGTGACCGGGTTCGGGTTCATGAGCGCGCTCCTGCGCCGTGCGGTGTGTGCGCCGGCTCAGGCACTGGCCTGCTGCACGGCGCGCGCCGCGGCCGCGGGCGGTGCCGCCGGCGGATTGTTGAAGGCTGCGAGGCGCCGTTCGCGCAGCACAGAGGCCTCGGCGATGCTCTTGTCCTTGACGTGGCCGTAGCCGCGGATCTCGTCGGGCACGCTGGCCAGGGCCACGGCGGCGGCGTGGTTGGCGGCACCGAGCCTGGCGCAGATGCCGTCGAGCTCCTTGACGTAGTCCTCGATCATCTGCCGCTCCTGGCGCCGCTCCTCGGTCTTGCCGAAGACGTCGAGCGCGCCACCGCGCAGGCCCTTGAACTTGGTCAGCCAGCCGAAGGCGGTTCTCATCCACGGCCCGAACTGCTGCTTGATCAGGTGCCCGGTGACGGGGTCCTTCTTCGAGATGGTGGGCGGCGCGAGGTTGTACTTGACGCTGTAGCCGTGCGGGAACATCGCGTCGAGCTGCGCCAGGAAGGCCGGGTCGGTGTGCAGCCGCGCCACCTCGTACTCGTCCTTGTAGGCCATCAGCTTGTACAGGTAGCGCGCCGCCGCCTCGGCCAGCCCGGTCTTGCCCGGCACGGCCTTGGCTTCGGCCGCGGCCACGCGCTGCACGACCTCGGCATAGCGCTTGGCATAGGCCTCGTCCTGGAAGGCGATCAGCTCGGGCACGCGCACCTCCAGCAGCCGCCGCGCCTCGCCCTGTACGCCCGCCGCATCGACGATGGCGCGCGCGGCCGGCGACAGCTCGGGCCTGGCCACCTTGGGCGCGTACTTGGCGATCTCGGCCAGCACGTGGTTGCGGTCGACCACCGCCATGCGGCCCCAGCGGAAGGCCGCCAGGCTCTGCTCGACACCCACCCCCGAGGCCTTGATCGCCGCCTCGATGGACTCGGCCTTCAGCGGGATGGTGCCGGCCTGGTAGGCCACGCCGACCATGAAGTTGTTGGTCGCCATCGCGTCGGCGAACAGGCCCTCGGCCAACGCCTGGCCGTCGAGGTAGACGTTGTGCTCCTTGCGCGTGACGCGGTCGATGCCGGCCGTCAGGTCGGTGACGATGGGGAAGGCCACGTTGCGGTTGGCGATCATCTGCCCGGTGGGCGTGCGCGTCGTCGACACCACCGCAATCGTGCGCTCGGGCAGGCACTTGTCCAGGTTCTTCGGGTCGGTGGCGTTGAGGATGTCGAAGCCCAGGTACAGGTCGGTGCGGCCATCGGAGACCTTGTTGGAGCCGCTGAAGGGCTGGTGCGTGATCTTGATGTCGGAGATCACCGCGCCGCCCTTTTGCGCCAGGCCGGTCTGGTCCAGCCCGATGACGTGCTTGCCTTCCAGCCGCGCCGCGTTGGCCAGCGTGGCCACCACCGTCACCGAGCCGGTGCCGCCGATGCCCATCACGTGGATGCCGAAGCCGAAGCTGTCGTCGACCTTGTTCACCGGCGCCGGCAGCTCGCGCTCGAGCACCGGGATGCGGCCCTTCTTCTTTTTCTTCTTGCCGTCGGCCTCGGCCGGCGCGGCGTTGGGCGTGATGGTCAGGAACGAGGGGCAGAAGCCCTTGACGCAGGAGAAGTCCTTGTTGCACGAGCTCTGGTGGATGCGCGTCTTGCGGCCGAACTCGGTGGGCACCGGCTCCACGCTCATGCAGTTGCTCTTGACGCCGCAGTCGCCGCAGCCTTCGCACACGCGCTCGTTGATGACGGTGACTTCCACCGGCTCCTCGGCCTTGCCGCGGCTGCGCGCGCGGCGCAGCTCGGCGGCGCACTCCTGCGCGTGCAGCAGCACGGTCGTGCCTTCGATGGCCGCCAGCGCGCGCTGCGCTTCATCGAGCCGGTCGCGGTGCCAGACTTCGGTGCCGCCGGGCAGGCCGCTGATGGTCTCGGGCCGGTCGCTGGTGACGATGACCTTCTTGACGCCGTTGGCCAGCAGGTCGGCGACGACGTTGTCCAGCGATTCCTCGCCCTGGATCTCCTGCCCGCCGGTCATCGACGTGTGCTGGTTGCGCAGCAGCTTGAAGGTGATGTTGGCGTTGGTGCTGGCGCAGTAGCGGATGGCCAGGCTGCCGGAGTGGGCGTAGGTGCCGTCGCCCATGTTCTGGAAGATGTGCTTGGTGTCGGTGAACGGCGCCATGCCGATCCACTGCGTGCCTTCGGCACCCATGTGGGTGCCCATCACGACGTTGCGGTTCATCCACATGGCCATCGTGTGGCAGCCGATGCCGGCCGAGACGATGGAGCCTTCGGGCGCCGCGGTGGAGCTGTTGTGCGGGCAGCCCGAGCAGAACCACGCGGTGCGCCCGGCAGTGGGCAGCTTGTCGCGTTCGTGGATCTCGTCCAGCCGCCTGAGCCAGGCTTCGGCCGATTCGACGCGCGCTTTCTGGGACAGCCGCCTGGTCAGCGCGCGGCCGATGATGTCGGACTCGAACTCGCCGTAGTGCGGCAGCAGCTCTTTCTCGTGCTCGTCGAACTTGCCGACGATGCGCGGCGCGTTGGCCATGCCGTAGAGCACGTTCTTGGCGAACATCTCCAGGAAGGGGCGCTTCTCCTCGATGACGAAGATCTCCTCCAGGCCGCGCGCGAAGTCGCGCACGACCGTGGGCTCCATCGGGAACAGCATGCCCATCTTCAGGATGCGCACGCCGTAGCGGCGCAGCGCCGCGTCGTCCAGGTCCAGCTCCAGGAAGGCCTGGCGCAGGTCGTTGTAGGTCTTGCCGGCGGTGATGATGCCCAGCCAGGCGTCGGGGTTGTCGAAGACGACGCGGTTCAGGCCGTTGGCCGCGGCATAGCGCTTGGCCACTTCGAGCCGCCGCGTGTACAGCGACTGCTCCATCTCCAGCGCCTCGGCGCGCACGTTCATGCCCAGGTTCATGTGGGGCGTGAAGGGCTTGCCGTCGAACATCAGGTCGGGCGTGACGAAGTTCAGCCGCGCCGGGTCGACGTTGGCGCTGCCGCTGCCGTCGGCGACGTTGGTGACGATCTTCAGGCCCACCCACAGGCCCGACAGGCGCGACATCAGGTAGCCGTGCAGCCCGAAGTCGAGGATCTCCTGCACGTTGCCGGGGAACAGCGAGGGGATGCCGACATGCATCAGCATCGGCTCGGACTGGCTGCACAGGCTCGAGCTCTTGCAGCTGGGGTCGTCGCCGGCGATGGCCAGCACGCCGCCGTTCTTGCCGATGCCGGTGTAGTTGGCGTGCTTCAGCGCGTCGCCCGAGCGGTCCACGCCCGGGGCCTTGCCGTACCACAGGCCGGTGACGCCGTCGAACTTCTGCTTGCCCACCGTGTGCAGCATCTGCGTGCCCCACACGGCCGTGGCGGCCAGGTCCTCGTTGAGGCCGTCGACGAAGTGGATGTTGTGGGCCAGCAGCGTCTTCTGGTTCTTCAGCAGGTTGGCGTCGAGCATGCCCACCGGCGAGCCGCGGTAGCCGGAGACGAACATGCCGGTCTTCAGGCCCCGGCGCGCATCCGCTCGCACCTGGTCCAGCGTCAGCCGCACCAGCGCCTCGATGCCCCCCAGGTTGATGCTGCCCTGCTCCTGGGTGAAGATGTTCACCGTTTCCTGTTTGGATGACATGCGGGTTCTTTCTTTGCGCTTTGGCTTTAACGTCCGAGATCCTTGGCCGTGACGCCGGCGATGCCCCAGTTGGTCTTGGGCACGTCGTGGATCCAGACGCGCACGTTGTCCTTGGGCGCGTTGACGGACTCCATCAAGGCCTGCGTGACCTTCTCGATCAGCACCCGCTTCTGCTCTTCGGTGCGGCCTTCCAGGATGTAGATCTGGGCGAATGGCATGGTTTGAACCTTCCCGATGGCGGTGTTGAGTCGGATCGCAGCGATGCTCAGACGAAGCGCATCGACACGGTGCCCAGTTCCTGGAAGCGCACGGCCACGCTGTCGCCGGCCTTCACCGTGATGGCTTCGGTGACGCCGCCGGTCATCACGAAGGTGCCGGCGGGAAGCTCCCGTCCGCGCGCGCCCAGGTGGTTGGCCAGCATCGCCACCGCCGCCAGCGGGTGGCCCAGCACCGCGGCGCCGGCGGCCATGGCCCGGACCTCGCCGTTGATCTCCAGCACCACGCCCAGCGTGCGCAGGTCGAGTTCGTCCAGGTCGCGCGGCCGGCCGCCGATCACGAAGCGCGACGAGGAGGTGTTGTCGGCGATCACGCTCTTCAGGTCGAACTTGAAGTCGCGGTAGCGCGAGTCGATGACCTCCACCGCCGGCAGCACCAGCTCGGTGGCGGCCATCACGGCGCCGACGTGGCAGCCCGGGCCTTTCAGCGGCGCCTTGGTGACGATGCAGATCTCGGCCTCCACCTTGGGGTGGATCAGCTCGCCGATCCTGATCTCGCCGCCGTCGGGCCGCGCCATGTAGTCGCTGACGAAGCCGAACACCGGGGTTTCCACGCCCATCTGCTTCATCTTCGCGAACGAGGTCAGCCCGCACTTGAGCCCGGCGGTGCGGTTGCCGCGCGCTTCCTTGCGGCGGCGGATCTCGTCCTGGATCGCGTAGGCGTCATCCCAGTCCATCTGCGGATGCTCGTCGGTGATCTTGGTGACGTCGTGCGCCTTGAGCTCGGCGTCTTCCAGGTGCTCGGCCAGCGCGAGGATGGTCTTTTGATCGAGTTTCACGGTGAGCCCGCCCTTCAGATGAATCGAACCGAGGTGCCGCCCAGGCCGCCGACGCTGCAGACCAGGCTGTCGCCGGCCTTGACCGGCACCAGCGGCGATTGCGATCCCGACAGGATCACTTCGCCGGCCTTCAGCGCGATGCCCAGCCGCCCCAGCGTGTTGGCCAGCCAGGCCACGGCATTCACCGGCGAGCCCTGCACCGCGGCACCGGCCGAGGTGCTGATGAGCTCGCCGTTCTTCTCCAGCACCATGCCGGCCAGCGCGAGGTCGAGCCGGCGCGGGTCCTTGCGCAGGCCGCCGAGCGTGAGCACGCCGCACGAGGCGTTGTCGGCCACCGTGTCCTGGATCCGGATCTTCCAGTCCTTGATGCGCGAGTCGACGATCTCGAAGCAGGGCATCACGCAGTCGGTGGCGCGCAGCACGTCGGCGGCGGTGACGCCCGGGCCCATCAGGTCGCGCTTGAGCATGAAGGCCACCTCGGCCTCGGCCTTGGGCGCGATCATGGTGTCGCAGCGGATGGCCTCGCCTTCGTTGAAGACCATGCCCGAGGTCATCTGCCCGAAGTCGGGCTGGTCGACCTTGAGCATGTCCATCACCACCTTGCTGGTGACGCCGATCTTCTTGCCCACGATGGTCTCGCCCGCGTCGAGCCGGCGCTGGATCATGCGCAGCTGGATCTGGTAGGCGTCCTCGATGGTGATCGCGCTCTCGCGATCGGTCAGCGGGTCGACCGCCTTGCGCTCGATGAGCGCGTTGTACAGCTCGTCGCCGTAGTGTTGGATCTTGCTGGCGTCCATGGTCATTCGGGCTTGATGCCGCGCTCCTTGATCAGCTTGCCCCAGCGCGCGGTTTCCTCGCGGATGTAGCGCGCGAACTCCTCGGGTGTGTTGCCCACCGGCTCGGCGCCGATCTTGGCGAAGCGCTCCTGCATCGCCGGCGCCTTGAGCCCGGCGGACACGATGCGCTGCAACTGGGCCACCACGTCCTTGGACAGGCCGGCCGGGCCGACGAGCCCGAACCAGGTCGGCACGTCGAAGCCCGGGAAGCCCTGCTCGGCCACGGTCGGCACGTTGGGCAGCAGCGCCGAGCGCGTGGCCGAGGTGATGGCGATGGCCTTGAGCTTGCCGCTTTGCACGTTGGGCGCGGCGGTGAGCAGCGAGCTCTCGACGCTCATCGGTATGTTGCCGCCCAGCAGGTCCTGCGCCGCGTTGGAGGTGCCCTTGTAGGGCACGTGCTGGATGTCGATGCCGGCCAGCGACGAGAGGTACTCCGCCGCCAGGTGGTTGCTGGTGCCCACGCCCGAGCTGGCGTAGGTGAGCTTGCCCGGGTTGGCCTTGGCATAGGCCACCAGGCCCTTCAAGTCGTTGAAGGGCGCCGAGGGGTGGGCGATGATGGCCCCCTTGGCGATGCCCACCAGCGTGATGGGCGTGAAGTCGCGCTCGACGTTGTAGGGCAGCTTGGGGTACAGGCCCGGCGCGATGGCCAGGCTGCTGATGGCGCTCAGGGCCAGCGTGTAGCCGTCGGGCGCGGCCTTGGCCACCGCGTCGGTGCCCAGGTTGCCGCCGGCGCCGGGGCGGTTTTCCACCACCACGGTCTGCTGGGTGGCGTCGGTGATGATCTGGCCGACGATGCGGCCCATGACGTCGGTGGGGCCGCCGGCGGCGAAGGGCACGATCAGCCGGATCGGCTTGGCAGGGTAGGCGTCGGCGGCCTGCGCCGCCGGCCAGGCCAGCGCCAGGGCCGCCGCGGCCAGGGCGCCGCGGCGCGAGAGGGTTGCGGGGTGAGCGGTCATCGAGGGTTTCAGTACTTCAGCATCACGTTGCGCAGCTCGGTGTAGAACTCGAAGGAGTGGACGCCGCCTTCGCGCCCGATGCCGGACTGCTTGGAGCCGCCGAAGGGCGTGCGCAGGTCGCGCAGGAACCAGCTGTTGATCCAGCACAGCCCGACCTCGATCTCGCGCGCCATGCGGTTGGCGCGGCCGATGTCCTGCGTGTAGATCGAGGTGGCCAGCCCGTAGCGGTTGTTGTTGACCTTGGCCAGCACTTCCTCTTCGGTGTCGAAGGGGCTGATGTGGCAGCACGGGCCGAAGACTTCCTCGGTGACGACGGAGGCGGTCTCGGGCAGGCCGGTCCAGATGGTGGGCTGCACCCAGCAGCCGTCCTTCAGGTCGGCGGGCATGTCGGGGATGCCGCCGCCGGTGACGATGGTGGCGCCTTCGTCCTTGGCTTTCCGGTAGTAGCCCAGCACCTTGCTCTGGTGCTCCTTGCTGACCACGGGGCCGATCTTGGTGTCCTTGTCGAAGGGGCGGCCGGGGGTCATGCCTTCGGCCTTGGCCTTGAGCGCGGCGACGAACTTGTCGAAGATCGGCCGCTGCACGTAGACGCGCTCGGTGCCCAGGCAGACCTGGCCGGCGTTTTCGAAGCACGAGCGGGTGACGGTGTCGACGGCGACCTGGAAGTCGCAGTCGGCAAACACCACGGCCGCGTTCTTGCCGCCGAGCTCCAGCGACACCGGGCGGATGCCCTCGGCGCCGGCTTTCATGATGGCGGTGCCGGTGCCGGTCTCGCCGGTGAAGGTGATGCCGTTGACCTGCGGGTGGCTGGTGAGGAAGGCGCCGGCCGAGCCGGGCCCGAAGCCGTGCACGACGTTGTAGACGCCCGCGGGGACGCCGACCTTGTTCATCACCTCGCCCAGCAGCGTGGCCGTCAGCGGCGTCTCCTCCGAGGGCTTGACGACGACGGTGTTGCCGCAGGCCAGCGCCGGGCCGACCTTCCACGTCATCAGCAGCAGCGGCAGGTTCCACGGGCAGACCACCGCGATCACGCCGCGCGGCACGCGCACGCCGTAGCTCAGCGCGGTCTTGCCGTCGGGCGTGCGCATCTCGAAGGACTCCGTCGACATGTTCTTGATGGTGTCGGCGAAGATCTGGAAGTTGGCCGCGCCGCGCGGGATGTCCACGTGCGAGGCCAGGTGCTCGGGCTTGCCGGTGTCGGCGATCTCGGCCTGCAGGAAGTCGTCGAAGCGGCGGTTGATCTCCTTGGCCACGGCGTCGAGCATGTTCACGCGCTCGACCACCGAGAGCTTGCCCCACGGGCCCTTGAGCGCCGCCTTGGCCGCAGCCACCGCGGCATCGACCTCGGGCTGGCCGGCCTCGTAGACCTTGCCGATGACGCTGTTGTCCACCGGCGTGCGGTCCTCGAAGGTCTTGCCGCTGGCGTTCTTGACGAATTCGCCGTTGATGAAGTTGAGGATGTCTTTCATGTCAATCCTTGTTCAGGGGTCGAGGCCGATGGCGTTGAGACCGGCTCGGGCGCAGGCTTCGTCTTCGTGCTCGGAGCCGCCGGAGACGCCGATGCCGCCGATCGCCTGTCCTTGGTGCTTGAGCGGCAGGCCGCCTGCGAAGCACACCATGCGCGGGCGCCGCGGCAGGCCTTCGCGCACCGCCTGCGAGTGGGTCGCCAGCGCCTCGCTCCAGGCGGCCGTGGGCAGGCCGAAGCCGGCCGCGGTGTAGGCCTTGTCGATCGCAATGTCGATCGAATGCAGGAACGCCCCCGGCATGCGCAGGAACGCCGCCAGGTTGCCGCCGGCATCCACCACCGCGACGTTGACGCGGATGCCGGCTTCCTGAGCCCAGCGCGCCGCCGCGCTCACCGCGGCGGCGGCGGCCTCCCAGTCGATCACCGCCTGCGAGACAGCGATTCTCATCAGGTGAACACCGACAGGAAGGCTTCGTTGAGCTTGCGGTCGTGATAGAAGATGGCCGGCCCGATCTCGGCTTCGGTCCAGGTGATGGTGGGCTTGTCGGGGTAGTACGAATAGCCGCCGGCGAAGACTTCGTTGCGGTTGCCCGAGGGGTCGAAGAAGTAGATGGTCTCGCCGCGCGTGATGCCGTGGCGCGTGGGCCCGATGTCGATCGAGGTCTTGTTGCGCGAGAGGATGTCGCCGGCCTTGAGGACCTGCTCCCAGCTGCCCAGCAGGAAGGAGACATGGTGCAGCTTGCCCTTGACGGGCTGGCGGATGAAGGCCACGTCGTGGGCCTTGTTCGAGCAGGCCAGGAAGGCGCCGATCATGAACTTGCCGTCGGGGCCGGCCATGACCTGTTCGACGAGGCCGAAGCCCAGCACTTCGGTGAACAGCTTGACGGTGCCGTCGAGGTCGTCGCCGTACAGCAGACAGTGGTCGAAGCGGTGCGGCGAGATGCCCTTGAGGCCGTCCGGCCAGGGGTTGGGGTTGAGGTCCGGGCCGTCGGTGCCGCAGTCGTTGCCGACGATCTTCTTGTACGCGTACAGCTCCATCACGTGCCCGGTGGGGATGGTGAAGCGGAAGCGTTCGCCGGTCTCGGGCAGCTCGCCCTCGGGAATCCACTCGAAGTCCTGGCACAGGCCCGAGGCTTCGACGTCGGCGGCCAGCTTCTTCAGCGTGGCCGGCGAGTCGACCTTCCAGCCCAGGTAGTCGATGCCCGCCTCGTTGGACTCGCTGAGGATCACGCTGTGGTGGTCGTGCTCGTCCCAGCCCTTGAGGAAAACGCGCTTCTTCTTCGCGTCGCGGCCCATTTCCTTCAGGCCGATGACGTCCCGGTAGTGCTTCACCGCGGGTTCGAGTTCGAGCACGCGGATCTGCACGTGCCCCGGGCGCAATACGCCGGTGAGTGCCATTCAAGTCTCCTTGTCGGGTTGCGGAATCGTCGTCGTCGCAGCGAATCCGAAGCTGAACGACGCTTGGAAGGTGGTGCGCTGCTGTCGCCAGACGCGCCCCAGCACCTGTAGGCGGATGTCGCCGCGCGGGTAGGTGCGGCAGGCAAGCACGCAACCAACCCGCTCGTCTTCTTCGCTGACCACTGCGCGGTTCATCCTGCCGGTCTCGTAGCGGCCGGCCGTAATGCGCACCTTGCAGGCGCCACAACCGCCATTGCGGCAGCCCACCGGAATGGCACGACACAGCGTGCGCTCCATGGCGGCCAGTAGGCTGGCGTCCTCCGCGCAGGTGAAGCCCTGCTCCTGGCCTTCGATGGTGATGTGGTGTTGCGGCATGCGTGCCCCGGGGGCGGGTCCTCAGCGCTGCAAGGCTGTCAGCACGGTCGGGTCACTTGCGCGCCAGGCCGGCCCGCGCCGCCGCCGGCTCGGACAGATCGACGCCAACGGCTTCGTGCTGCTCGGACGCCGACACCCGGTGGTTGATCAAGGCCACCGCCAGCGCGGCGATGACCGCCGGCACGGCGATGGCGATGAAGTTCTGCTGCAGCGGCAGCGCCATGCTGACCAGCATGCCGATGACGATGGGCGCCAGGATGGCGCCGCTGCGGCCCATGCCGGACGCGAAGCCGATGCCGGTGGAGCGGATCGACGTGGGATAGAACTGGCCGACGTAGGCGTAGGTGACGATCTGCGTGCCGATGGTGGAGGCGCCGGCCAGGCCGACCACGAGGAACAGGGCCTCGGTGGACAGCGGCACGCCCAGCAGCGTGATCGAGATCGCCGCCAGCACGTACATGCTGAACAGCACCCACTTGATGTGGAACCGGTCGGCCAGCCAGCCGCCGCCGATGGCGCCCAGCATGGCGCCGAAGTTCAAGGTCAGCACGAAGGTCAGCGCCGAGCCGAGGCTGTAGCCGGCGCTGGCCATCAGCTTGGTCAGCCACGAGCTGAGCGCGTAGACCATGAACAGGCACATGAAGAACGCGATCCAGAACATCACCGTAGAGAAGCCGCGGCCCTCGGCGAACAGGTGGCGCACCGGGGCGCTGTCGGCCTTGTCGACGGCCGGCACGACGAAGCGGTCGGCGGCGGCCGGGCGCAGGCCGGGATCCAGCCGCGCGACGATGCCCTTCAGCTCTTCATGCCGCCCCTTGGCCAGCAGGAAGGGCATCGACTCGGGCAGCTGCCTCATGATCAGCGGGATCAGCAGCACCGGCAGCCCGGCGGCCAGGAACACCGACTGCCAGCCGTAGGATTCGATCAGCCCCTTGCCCAGCACCGCGGCCAGCATGCCGCCCACCGCGTAGCCGCTGAACATCAGCGTCACCATGGTGGCGCGGATCCGGCGCGGCGAGTATTCGGTCATCTGCGCCACCACGTTGGGCATGACGCCGCCGATGCCCAGGCCGGCCAGGAAGCGCATGGCACCGAACATGAGCGGGTCCTTGCTCATGCCGGCCGCGGCCGTGAAGACGCTGAACAGCAGGATGCAGATCGAGATCGCCCAGCGGCGGCCGATCTTGTCGGCGATGGTGCCGAGGAAGATGGCGCCGAACATCATGCCGAACAGCGCCGAGCTGGCCATGAAGCCGGCCTTGGTCGGGTCGACCTGCATCTCCTTCATGATCGATGGCAGCGCGATGCCGACCACGGCCAGGTCGTAGCCGTCGAAGATGATGATCAGCGCGCACCAGGCCAGGATCAGGCCGTGGAAGCCGTTGAACCGGGCTTCGTCGGCGACCTTGTGGATGTCGATCTGTCGCATGGGTGTCTCCTCGTCAGTCTCTGTTGCGATGCCGCTGGGTCTCAGCCGAGGTCGCCGCCGCCCACGGGCAGCACCGAGCCGGTGATGTAGGAAGACTCGTCCGACGCGAAGAACAGGATCGGCGCCACCTGCTCGGCGATCGAGCCGTAGCGGTGCATCAGGCTGGAGTCCTTGGTCTGGTCGACGATGGCCTGGTACCAGGCCTTCTCCCGCGCCGTGGGCTTGGCGGCGTTGCGCGGAATCCGGCGCGGCGGCGCCTCGGTGCCGCCGGGCGCGGTGGCGTTGATGCGGATGCCGTTCTTCGTCTGCTCCATCGCGATCGAGGCCGTCAGTGCGTTGACACCGCCCTTGGCCGCGGCATAGGGCACGCGGTGCACGCTGCGCGTGGCGATGGACGAGACGTTGACGATGGTGCCGCGCTTCTTCTTCACCATGAAGGGCAGCACGGCGCGGCAGCACCACATCGTGGGGAACAGCGAGCGGCGGATCTCCTTTTCGATCTCGTCGATGCCGTACTGGTCGTACGGCTTGGTCCAGATCGTGCCGCCGACGTTGTTGATCAGCACGTCGATGCGTTTGAACTGGCGCAGCGCCGCGCCGGCCATCGCATCGGCACCGTCGAAGGTCTCGAGGTCGGCCTCGAATGCCGCCGCACGGCCGCCGGCGGCACCGATGCCGCTGACGACCTCGTGCACCAGCGGCGAACGGTCCACTGCGAACACGCTGCCGCCTTCGGCCGCCACCGCCTCGGCGACGCCGCGGCCGATGCCCTGCGCGGCGCCGGTCACGATGACGACCTTGCCGACGAAGCGATCGGCGCCGCTCATGCTGCGTGCGCCTCGTTGGCGGACGAGAACTTCTCGAACAGGAAGTTCTTCGGCGTGACGCCGGCGCCGGCCATCCACTTGCGCACGCCTTCCACCATCGGCGGCGGGCCGCAGACGTAGACGTCGACGTTGCCCTCGTGCAGGTGGCAGGGTTCGAGATGGTCGGTGACGTAGCCCAGGCGCGGGTGGCCGCTGGCCTTGTCGACGACGACGGTGAAGTAGTCGAAGTTCGGCATCACCACCTTCAGCTCGGCCAGCGTGCCCAGCTCGACCAGGTCTTCGTTGGTGTTGACGCCGTAGGCCAGCACGATGGGCTGGTCGGTCGGGTTGTCCTTGATCCAGCGCAGCATCGACAGGAAGGGCGCCAGCCCGGTGCCGCCGGCCAGCATCAGGATGGGCCGGATCGTCGGCCGCAGATAGAAGCTGCCGTAGGGGCCGGTGAACATCATGAAGTCGCCGGTGTTGGCCTTGCTGCGCATGTAGGTGCTCATCAGGCCGCCGGGCACGTCGCGGATCAGGAACGACAGCTCGGTCTGGTTCGGCGCCGAGCTGAACGAGTAGGCACGCGTCTCCTTGGTGCCCGGCACCTGCAGGTTGACGTACTGGCCCGGCAGGTAGGCCATGGGCCGCTCGGCCTGCAGCGAGAAGCTGACCGTGGTGGCCGAGTCGCGCGCGATCAGCGACAGCTTGCCGCCGTGCGAGCCGACCTCGGTCTTGCAGGCCGCGGCCGAGGCCGGCACGCGCACGATGCAGTCCGACTTGGGCCGCATCTGGCAGGTCAGCACGTAGCCCTCGGCGGCTTCTTCTTCCGTGAGCGCGTCTTCGATGTAGACGCCCATCTCGTACTCGCCGCTCTCGCAGTGGCACTTGCAGGTGCCGCAGGCGCCGTCGCGGCAGTCCAGCGGGATGTTGATCTTGGCGCGGTAGGCGGCGTCGCAGACCAGCTCGCTGGCATCGCACTGGATCATGCGCGTCACGCCGTCCTCGAACTGAAGCGCAATGTTGTAGGCCATGGCGTTTCGGTCCCTCAGACGTGGTACACGTCGAGCATGTGGTGGATGTAGTCGTTCTTGAGGACGATGTACTTCTTCTTGATCAGCGGCCTGGGGCCGCTGGTGTCCAGCAGGTAGCGCGCGCTGCCGAAGTAGATGTCGACGATGTCGTAGCGGAAGCTGTGCGTCGTGAAGTTGAAGCACACCTCGGCGCGGTCCTCGTCCTGCGCCAGGATCTCGACGTTGCTGATCGAGCGGTTGTAGCGCGTGTCCGGCGTGGAGGCGCTGGAGCGTTCGGTCTCGATGCGGAACACGCGGTCTTCCAGCCCCTGCTTGCTGGGGTAGTAGATCAGCGAGACCTCGTTGTGCGGGTCGGTGGTGAGCTTGTCGTCGTCGTCCCAGCAGGGCATGTAGTAGTCGACATCGTCGGCATAACAGGCCAGCCAGTCGTCCCAGCGCTTCTCCTGCTGGGCCCGCGCTTCGGCGTAGAGGAAGGCCTGGATCGCGTCGTAGGAGAGCTTCATTCGGCGCCTCCGTTCGCGTGGCCGTTCGCGCCCTCGGCCTCGGCCGCCAGCGCCTTCTTCATCGTCTCCATCCAGTACTCGTGCTGGCCGATGTACAGGCCCTCGTCCTCGGTCTTGATGCAGCTGAGCTCGGGCTTCAGGCCGATGAGGTCGGCGGCCTCGTCGGGGCCGCGCACCCAGTGCGTGGCGCCGCGGCTGAGGTCGTTCCACTTCACGGCGCGCGCTTCGAAACCGTGCTGGCAGGAGCGGAACTCCTCCAGGTCGTCGGGCGTGGCCATGCCGGTGGCGTTGAAGAAGTCCTCGTACTGGCGCAGCCGGCGTTCGCGCGCCTCGGGCGGCTCGCCCTTGGGGGCGATGCAGTAGATGGTCGCTTCGCTCTTGTTCACCGAGATCGGCCGCACGACGCGGATCTGCGAGCTGAACTGGTCCATCAGATAGACGTTGGGGTACAGGCAGAGGTTGCGCGACTTGCGCAGCATCCAGTCGGCCCTGGCTCGCCGAACTTCTCGACCCATTCGGCGCGCCTGGCGAACAGCGGGCGGTCCTCGGGGTTGGACCAGTTGGTCCACAGCAGCATGTGGCCGTTCTTGAACGAGTACGAGCCGCCGCCCTGCTTGGCCCACGCGCCGGCGTTCATCGCCTTGACGTTGTCGACCTTGCCGTCCTTGCCGCGGCGCGCGGTGGTGGCGGCGTAGTTCCAGTGCACCGCGGAGACGTGGTAGCCGTCGGCGCCGTTCTCGGCCTGCAGCTTCCAGTTGCCGTCGAAGGTATAGGTGGAGGCGCCGCGCAGCACCTCGATGCCTTCGGGCGCCTGGTCGACGATCATGTCGATGATCTTGGCCGCTTCGCCCAGGTGCTCCTTCAGCGGCAGCACGTCGGCGTTGACGCTGCCGAACAGGAAGCCGCGATAGCTCTCGAAGGCGCCGAGCTTGACGAGGTCGTGGCTGCCCTCGCAGTTGAAGCTGGGCGGATAGCCGGCGTCGGGGCTCTGGTCCTTGACCTTCAGCAGCTTGCCGGTGTTGCTGAAGGTCCAGCCGTGGAACGGGCAGGTGAAGCTGGACTTGTTGCCCTTCTTGAAGCGGCACAGCACGGCGCCGCGGTGGGTGCAGGTATTGGCCAGCGCGTTGAGCTTGCCGTCCTTGCTGCGCGTGATGACCACCGGCTGGCGGCCGATGAACACGGTGAGGTAGTCGTTGACCTTGGGGATCTGGCTTTCATGCGCCAGGTAGACCCAGTTGCCCTCGAAGATGTATTTCAGCTCGAGCTCGAACAGCTGCTCGTCGGTGAACGCGGCGCGATCCAGCCGATAGAGGTGTTGCTCGGGGTCGTCCTGCAGCATCGCTCCGAGCTTGGCGATCGGGTTCGAGTTGTCCGGATGAATCTGGATCACGGGAGCTCCTGTGGCTGGTCTTTGTCGAAGGTCCGCCCGGCGGCGGTTCGTGGTCACGCCGAAACGAGTCGGCAACGGCCCACCCGCCTCGATCGGTGTCGAGGCCGTTGTCGGCGTTCGGTTGTCGGGAGGCGGGGCGGCCAGCGCCGCGCCGAAGTCAGCAGCAGCCGGGCGGAGCGCGCATGCGGGGGCAATACATCACGGGCCTTGTCTCCAGGTTGTTCGTCCGTCGTGGCCGAGGCGCCGCTGCGTCCTTCGACCATTTGATCCGCTTCGCGTGCGGCCCGTGAGACATTGCATACGCCATGCCACCCCGAGCGCCGAAAAGCCATGGGGCCCGCAGTGCCTGGGAAAGCCGATCGACCTTTAGGTGCAAACCCCGAGAGTGGGCCTGGCCGGCTCGCCTGGAACCATGGATCAGTTGATGCACAGTAAGCGCCGCAGGGCGCCGGCGAGTGCATCAATTGCTGCAGCAGGCCTCGGGCCGCGGCGGCGCGGCGAGGCCCCAGGCCTTGCGGCACGGGGCCGAGCCCGCGGTGGCACGCCGCATGCTCGGACAGCAGCCACGCATGAAAAGAGCGAACCCTTGGAGACAAGCCGATGTTGGAACAAGCGCCCGGCCGTCGGCGAGGCCGGTCATGAAGAAAGTGCAGGCTTCGAGCGGTGCCGATGCAGCAGCCGCCGGCCACCTGATGCTGCGTCCGGACCAGGTCGCCATCGACCCGGTCCGCTTCCCCGACCTGACCGACCTGATCGGCCGGCTGCGCTTTTCCATCGGCGACGGCCGCATCTGGCTGGACGAACACCGCATGCTGCTCGTGCATGCGCAGGCCCTGGGTTCGCTGCGGCGGGAGCTGATCCAGAGCCTGGGCATGGACGTGGCCCGCGGCCTGTTCACGCGCATGGGCTACCAGGCCGGCACCTACGACGCGCAGATGGCGCGCCGCGTGCGCGCGAAGAATTCGCTGAGGGAGATGTTCGTCGTCGGACCGCAGATGCACTGCCTGGAAGGCATCGGCCTGTCGGAGCCGGTGCGGCTGGATTTCGACATCGCCAAGGGCGAGCACTACGGCGAATTCGTCTGGACGCATCAGGTCGAGGACGAAGAGCACATCCGGCACTTCCCCATCGGCACCGAACCGTCTTGCTGGATGCAGGTGGGTTACGCCTCGGGCTATTCGACGGAATTCATGGGGCGGCAGATCCTCTACCGCGAGCTGGAATGCCAGGGCGCCGGGCAGGCCGCCTGCCGCATCGTGGGCATGCCGGTGGAGGCCTGGGCGAGGAGGCCGCGCGCGACCTGCAATACCTGATGCCGGCCTCGCTGAACAGCCTGCACCTGCCGGCGCCGCGCGCCAACGCCGCGCTGCCGCAGCCCGAAGCGGCCGGCGACGCCGCGCAGCCGGTGGGCATCTCGCCCGGCTTCAACTCGGTGCTGCACATGGTGCAGCGCGTGGCGCCCACCAACGCCACGGTGCTGTTCCTGGGCGAGAGCGGCGTCGGCAAGGAGGTCTTCGCGCGCCTGCTGCACCGCCACAGCACGCGCGCGCACAAGCCTTTCGTGGCGGTGAACTGCGCGGCCATCCCTGAGCAGCTGATCGAGTCGGAGCTCTTCGGCGCCGAGCGCGGCGCCTTCACCGGCGCCACGCAGGCGCGCGCCGGCCGCTTCGAGCGCGCCGACGGCGGCACGCTGTTCCTCGACGAGATCGGCACGCTGTCGTCGGGCGCGCAAGGCAACCTGCTGCGCGCGCTGCAGGAAGGCGAGATCGAACGCCTGGGCGATTCGCACACGCGCAAGGTCGACGTGCGCGTGATCGCCGCGACCAACGTGGACCTGCGCCAGGAAGTGTCCGCCGGCCGCTTCCGCGAAGACCTGTTCTTCCGCCTCAACGTCTTTCCGATCCGCGTCATTCCGCTGCGCGAGCGGCGCGAGGACATTCCGCTGCTGCTGATGCACTTCCTGGCCAAGTTCAACCGCATGCACGGCCGCCGCATCACCGGCTTCACGCAACGCGCGGTGGACGCCGTGATGTCGTATGAATGGCCCGGCAACATCCGCGAACTGGAGAACGTGGTCGAACGCGGGGTCATCCTGGCCGCCGACAACACCGTCGTCGATGCGCCGCAGCTCTTCACCAGCGGCGAGCAGTTCGGCCAGCAGCAGTTCGCGGTGGGCCGCGAAGGCCAGCTCGTCAAGGCCGACCCGGCGGAGTTGCTGAACGCATCGGCCGCGGCCGACGGCGACATCGAACGCGTCGCGCGCACCGTCAACACCTTGCTGCTCGGCGGCGACGACGCCGGCAACATCGCCTCGCTCGACGACGTGGAGACCATGCTGCTGAAGAAGGCGCTGGAACGCAGCGGCGGCAACATCGCCGCCGCAGCACGGATGCTGCGCATCACGCGGCCGCAGATGGTGTACCGGCTGAAGAGCCGCGGCATCACGCTGCACGGCGAGTGAGGCGCCTGATGTTCTCCCATCTCGAACGGCCGGCGCAGCCGGCGCCCGGCCTGCGGCAGGTGCTGGCCGACATCGGCCCGCGCTACGTCGCCAACGGCTTCATCGGCTGGGTGTTCTCGGCCACCGCGCCGGTGGCCATCATCCTGGCGGTGGGCTCGGGCGGCGGCTTGTCGGAGGCCGAGCTGGCGTCGTGGATCTTCGGCGTCTTCTTCGTCAACGGGCTGACGACGCTGCTGTTCAGCTGGCTGTACCGGGCGCCGCTGGGCTTTGCCTGGACCATTCCCGGCACCGTGCTGGTGGGCCCGGCGCTGGCGCACCTGCGCTTCGCCGAGGTGGTGGGCGCGTTCTACGCCACCGGGCTGCTGATGCTGGTGCTGGGCGCCACCGGCTGGGTCAAGCGCGCGATGCAGGCGGTGCCGATGCCGCTGGTGATGGGCATGGTGGCGGGAGTGTTCCTGCGCTTCGGCCTCGACCTCGTGCGCGCGCTGCATGCCGACGCCGGCATCGCTGCGCCGATGGTCGCGGTGTGGCTGCTGCTGACCGCCGTGCCGGCGCTGGGCCGGCGCCTGCCGCCGATGATCGGCGCACTGCTGGTCGGGGCCGCCGCCATCGCGCTGCTCGGCCGCATGGACATGTCCGGCCTGCACGCGGTGGAGATCGTGCGCCCGGTCTTCCAGGCGCCGGTGTGGTCGCTGCCGGCGATGATCGAGCTCGTGATCCCGCTCGCCATCACGGTGCTGGTGGTGCAGAACGGGCAAGGCTTCGCGGTGCTGAAGGCGGCGCGCCACGACCCGCCCATCGACGCCATCACCGTGGCCAGCGGCGTGGCCTCGATCGCCGCCGCCGCGGTGGGCGCCGTCAGCTCATGCCTGACCGGGCCCACCAACGGCATCCTCGTCTCCTCGGGCGAGCGCGCGCGGCAGTACACCGCGGCGCTGTCCTTCGGCGGCTTCGCGGTGCTGTTCGGCCTGCTGTCGCCCAGCTTCACGCGGCTGATGCTGGCCACCCCCAAGGCCTTCATCATGACGCTGGCCGGCCTGGCGATGCTGCGCGTGCTGCAGGGGGCCTTCGTCACCGCGTTCCAGACACGCTTCTCGCTCGGCGCGCTGGTGGCGCTGCTGGTGACGGTGGCCGACCTGGGCCTGTGGAACATCGGCGCCGCCTTCTGGGGCCTGGTGGCCGGCTTCGGCACCTCGTGGCTGCTGGAACGGGCCGACTTCCAGGCGCTGCGCGCGGCCAAGGTCTAGCGAGGCTCAATGCGAGCTGCTGCGCGCGCGGGCCTCGGCGCTGTGCTGCAGCCGCCACATCTGCGCATAGCGCCCATCGTGCGCCAGCAGCTCGGCGTGCGCGCCGCGCTCGACCACGCGGCCCTGGTCCAGCACGACGATCTGGTGCGCGTCGACCACGGTGGACAGCCGGTGCGCGATGACCAGTGCCGTCTTGCCCTGGGCGGCGCTCTTCAGCTCGGCCTGGATCGCGCGCTCGTTGGCCGAGTCCAGCGCCGAGGTGGCCTCGTCGAAGATCAGGATGGGCGGGTCCTTCAGCAGCGTGCGTGCGATCGCCACGCGCTGCTTCTCGCCGCCGCTGAGCTTGAGGCCGCGCTCGCCCACCATCGTGTCGTAGCCCTTTGGCGTGGCGGCGATGAAGTCGTGGATGTGCGCGGCGCGCGCCGCCGCTTCCACCTCGGCGCGCGTCGCGCCGGGGCGGCCGTAGGCGATGTTGTATTCGACCGTGTCGTTGAACAGCACCGTGTCCTGCGGCACGATGCCGATGGCCTGGCGCAGGCTGGCCTGGGTGACGCGGCGGATGTCCTGGCCGTCGATCGTGATGGCGCCGGCGCCCACGTCGTAGAAGCGGTAGAGCAGCCGCGCCAGCGTGCTCTTGCCGGCGCCCGAGGCGCCGACCACGGCCACGGTCTTGCCGGCCGGCACCTCGAAGCCGACGTCGTGCAGGATCGGCCGCGCCGGGTCGTAGGCGAAGCTCACGTGCTCGAAGCGCACGACGCCCGACCTCACCTGCAGCGGCTGCGCATCGGGCGCATCGGCCACCTCGCGCTCGCGCTCCAGCAGGCCGAACATCCGGTCCAGGTCGGTCAGGCTCTGCTTGATCTCGCGGTAGATCACGCCCAGGAAGTTGAGCGGGATGTAGAGCTGGATCATGAAGGCATTGACCATCACCAGGTCGCCCAGCGTCATGCGGCCGTCGACCACGCCCTGGGTGGCGCGCCACAGCATCGCGATCAGCGCGGCGGCGATGATCAGCTGCTGCCCGGTGTTCAGCAGCGACAGCGTGCTCTGGCTCTTCAGCGACGCCTTGCGCAGCCGCTCCAGGTTCTCGTCGTAGCGGCGGGCCTCGAAGTCCTCGTTGTTGAAGTACTTGACGGTCTCGTAGTTCAGCAGCGAGTCGATGGCGCGCGTGTGGGCGGCGGAATCCAGCTCGTTCATGCGGCGGCGGAACGCGGTGCGCCACTCGGTCACGGTGACCGTGAAGGCGATGTAGACCACCAGCGCCAGCGCGGTGATGCCGGCGAACCAGGCGTCGAACTTCCAGCCCAGCAGCGCCAGCACCAGCACCACCTCCACCAGCGTGGGCAGGATGCTGTAGAGCGAGTAGCTGATCAACGAATGCACCGCGCGCGTGCCGCGCTCGATGTCGCGCGTCATGCCGCCGGTCTGGCGCTCCAGATGGAAGCGCAGGCTCAAGGCATGCAGGTGGCGGAACACCTGCAGCGAGATGCTGCGCGCGGTGCCTTCGGTGGCCTTGGCGAACACCAGCTCGCGCAGCTCGGTGAACAGCGAGGTCGACAGCCGCAGCGCGCCGTAGGCGACGATCAGCCCCACCGGCACCACCAGCAGCGCCGCGGCGTCGCCGGGCTTGATCGCCAGGCGGTCGACCAGCGACTTCAGCAGCAGCGGCACGCCCACGTTGGCCAGCTTGGCCGCCAGCAGGAAGGCCAGCGCCACGCCCACGCGCCAGCGGTAGCGCCACAGGTAGGGCAGCAGCTTGCGCAGCGCGGCCCAGTCGGCGCCGCTGCTGCTGCCGGCAGCGGCCGGCGGCGGCGACGCCCTCTCTTGTCGTCTCATGAAAGAATCTTGGTTTTCGCGTGAGGAGAGGTGGCGCCGATGGCCGAGAGTTCAACCCCGCTGGCCACGCCGCGCCTGGCCAGGCCCGCCAGTGTGCCCGAGGACAGCGAGCTGGTGCTGCGCGTGATGCCGATGCCCGCCGACGTCAACGCCAACGGCGACGTGTTCGGCGGCTGGATCATGGCCCAGGTCGACGTGGCCGGCGCGGTGCTGCCGGTGCGCGTGGCGCGCGGGCGCATCGCCACGGTGGCGGTGAACCAGTTCGTCTTCAAGCAGCCGGTGTCGATCGGCGACGTGCTGAGCTTCTACGCCCGCATCGGGCGCGTCGGCCGCACCTCGGTCACCGTGCACGTCGAGGTCTGGGCCGAGCGCAAGCCGGCCGACCCGCAGCTGGTGAAGGTGACCGAGGCCAACCTCACCTACGTGGCGATCGACGGCAGCGGGCAGCCGCGGATCATTCAACCGGCGGCGTGAAGGCCGCGCGCCGCGGCACGCTGGCCGCCAGCCGGCTGCCGGCCAGCACCATCGCCAGCCCCAGACCGTACCAGGCGTTGAGCGCCTCGCCCAGCAGCAGCGCCGAGAAGCCCATGCCGAAGACCGGCACCCAGTAGACGAAGACCGTGGTGCGTGCGACGCCGATGCGCGCGATGGCCACGGCCCACAGCCAGTTGCTGAGCGTGGTGGCCAGCACCGCCGAGACGATCACCAGCGTCCACGGCCACCAGCCGGGGAACACCTGCTGCACGCTGAGCGACGGCCCCTGTTCGATGCCCAGGTGCAGCAGCAGCATGCCCATGCCCAGCGTGTAGACCCAGGCGTTGAACGACAACAGGTCCACGCGCGGCGCCAGGTGCTGCACGATCACACCGCCCAGCGCGTACGAGACCACGCAGCCCAGGATCATCAGGTCGCCCAGGCCCGCGCCACCGAGCGCGGCGCCGGGCCTGTGCAGCACCACCACCGCCACGCCGCCGAAGCCCAGCACCAGCGCGCCCAGGTGGCGGCGGTGCAGCCGCTCGCCGAAGGCCAGCGCGGCCAGCAGCCCGGCCACCATCGGCGAGGTGGCCATGATCAGCGCGCCGTTGGCCGCGCCGGTGCGCTGCAGGCCGCCGGCGAAGAGCACCTGGTTGAGATAGACCATCGTGAAGGCGCAGGCCGGCAGGCCCAGCCACTGGCGCCCGGCCAGGCGCAGGCGCGGCGGCCTTGCCCAGGCCAGCAGCACCCAGAAGGCGACGGCGGCGGCGACGATGCGTGCGCTGGCCAGCAGCGCGGTGTCGAACCACTGCGTCAGCGTCTTGACCATCGGGAAGTTCAGGCCCCAGACCGCCATCGTGGCCATCAGGGCCGGGCCGACCCAGGCGTCGCCGCGCTTCACGTCAGGTCGGGTCAAGTCGAGTCAAGTCGATGGTTGCCCGGCGCGCGCCGCGCGGGGCCGGGGCCGTTCAGTCGACGAAGAAGTCCGGGATGAAGTTCTTCGTGCCCGGTGTCACCGCATAACGGTCCAGATCATGGACGCCGTGGCTTTGCAGCAGCTCGTCGTCGATGAAGAAGCGGCCGGTCACGGCCTTGGCGTCGCTGGTCAGGATCCACCAGGCGGCGTCGGCCAGGATCTCGGGCTTGCGGCACCGCTTGAGGTCGACGCCGGGGATCATCTGCAGCGCGGCGGTGGCGATCGCGGTGCGCGGCCACAGGCTGTTGACCGCGACGCCGTGCGGGCGGAACTCGCCGGCGTGGCCCAGCGTGCATTCGCTCATGCCGTACTTGGCCATCGTGTAGGCGACGTGGCCCTTGAACCAGTGCTCGCGCATCGAGAGCGGCGGGCTCATGTTCAGCACGTGCGGGTTGCGGCCGGCCTGTGCGCTCTTGATCAGCTCGGGCAGGCAGGCCTGCGTGCAGCAGTAGGTGCCGCGCACGTTGACGCCGAACATCAGGTCGAAGCGCTTCATCGGCGTGGCCGGCGTCGGCGTCAGGCTGATCGCGCTGGCATTGTTGACCAGGATGTCGATGCCGCCGAAGCGCGCCACGGCGGCCTGCACCGCGGCGGCCACCGCGTCCTCGTCGCGGATGTCGGTGGGCACCGGCAGCGCCTGGCCGCCGGCGGCAGCGACCTCTTCCGCCGCGCTGTACAGCGTGCCCGGCAGCTTGGGGTTGGGCTCGGTGGTCTTGGCCAGCAGCACGATGTTGGCGCCGTCGGCCGCGGCGCGCTTGGCGATCGCCAGCCCGATGCCGCGGCTGGCGCCGGTGATCACGAGGGTGCGGTCCTTCAGGCTGCGGTGGCTCATCGTCGCGTCTCCTGGTTGGGGATGTCGTGTTCGCTGCGCCAGTCCAACGCCGCCAGATGGCGGGCGATGGCCTCGGCGCAGCTGCGGTAGACCAGCGGCCCGGGGTGGAAGCCGTCGCCGGCCATCGCCGAGGGCTGCAGCAGCAGGTCCAACTCGACGCAGGACACGTCGCCGCGGCGGCCGGCCCAGTCGCGCAGCGCGCGGTTGTGACGCCGGGCGTCGGCGCCGGCCACCCAGCGCAGCGGCTGCGGCAGCCCCGGAAAGCGGTGCACCGGCGGCAGCGGCGTGAAGGCCACGTGCTGCACGCCGGCGGCGTTGCGCAGCCAGTTGGCCAGCGCCTCGCGCGCCGCCAGCGCCCGCTGCGAAGGCACCTGGCCGGTGACGTCGTTGACGCCGGTGACCACCACCGCCAGATCGGCCAGCGGCGGCTGCGGCTGGCGCTGCAGCAGTTCCAGCGTCTGCGCGGTGCTGAGGCCGGTCTGCGCGAGCAGCGTCCAATGCACGCGCACGCGCCGCTGCTCGGCCAGCAAGGCGGCCAGCGGCGCCGCCAGCGCCTGCTGCTGCAGCGCCACGCCGACGCCGGCGGCCGACGAATCGCCCGCCACCAGCAGCCGCAAGTCCGGCCCGCGGCCCACCTGCCCGCTGCGCGGACCTTCGGCCTCCGGCAGCCGCGGCATGCGCGCGCGCGTCAACAGGCTTTGCGCCACCAGCAGCGGCGACAGCGCGAGCTTGAGGGCCAGCGACATCGGCGGCTCCGTCAAAACTTCGAGAAGTCGGGCTTGCGCTTCTGGAAGAAGGCCTGGAAGGCCTCCATCGCCTCGGGGCTGCGCAGGCGCGCGGCAAACAGTTCGCCCTCGGTCTTGATCGTCGCCAGGATCTGCTGGCGCTGCGGGTCGCGCAGCAGCTTCTTGGCGCCTTGCACCGCGCCCGGCGGCAGCGCGTTGAAGCGCTCGGCGATGCGGCGCGCGTGGTTCACCACCTCGGTGGCCGGCAGCACCGCGTTGGCGATGCCGGCGTCCACCGCCTGCTCGGGCGTGAACGGCTCGCCCAGCAGCAGCTTCTCGGCCGCCTTGGCCTGGCCCAGCAGCTGCGGCAGCAGCAGGCTGGACGCGAACTCGGGCACCAGCCCCAGCGAGACGAAAGGCATCGCCAGCCGCGCCTCGTCGGAGACGTAGACGAAGTCGCAATGCAGCAGCATCGTGGTGCCGATGCCGATCGCCGCGCCGGTGACCGCGGCCACCACCGGCTTGTCACACAGCAGCAGCGCGCGCATGAACTGCAGCACCGGCGACTCGTCGACGTTGCTGCCGCCCTGGCCCGGCGGGCGCTGCATGAAGTCCTCGATGTCGTTGCCCGAGGTGAAGATGCCCGGCTGGCCGCTGATCAGCACCGCGCGCACCGCCTTGTCGGCGGCCGCGGCGTTCAGCGCGTCGGCCATCGCCTGGTACATCGCGACGGTCAGCGCGTTCTTCTTCTCGGGGCGCGCGATCTCGATCGTGGCGACGCCGTTCAACGTGGCGGTCTTGATGGCCATCGCCGTCACACCCGTTCCAGGATGCCCGCGGCGCCCTGCCCCATGCCCACGCACATCGTCACCATGCCGTACTTCAGCTTGTGGCGGTGCAGCGCGTGGACCACGGTGGCCGAGCGGATCGCACCGGTCGCGCCCAACGGATGACCCAAGGCGATCGCGCCGCCCATCGGGTTGACCTTGGCGGGGTCGAGCTTGCAGGTGTCGATCACCGCCAGGCTCTGCGCGGCGAAGGCCTCGTTCAGCTCGATCCAGCCGATGTCGTCCAGCGTCAGCCCGGCGGCCTTCAGCGCCGCGGGGATGGCCTCGATGGGGCCGATGCCCATGATCTCGGGCGGCACGCCGCGCGCGGCAAAGCTGACGAAGCGCGCCAGCGGCTTGAGGTTGAAGGTCTTCAGCGCCTGCTCGCTGCAGACGATCAGCGCGCCGGCGCCGTCGCTGGTCTGGCTGCTGTTGCCGGCCGTGACGCTGCCCTTGGCGGCGAACACAGGCTTGAGCTTGGCCAGGCCCTCGAGCGAGGTGTCGGGCCGCGGGCCTTCGTCGATGTTGACGGTGCGCGCGCCGATGTCGACGCCGCCGGTGGCGAGGTTGGGCGTGCGCGAGACCACCTGCACCGGCGTCATCTCGTCGGCGAAGGCGCCGGCCTGGATCGCCGCGATCGCGCGCTGGTGCGACTGCAGCGCGAAAGCGTCCTGTGCCTCGCGCGACACCTTCCATTGCGTAGCCACCTTCTCGGCCGTCAGCCCCATGCCGTAGGCGATGCCGACGTTCTCGTCCTTGGCGAAGACCTCGGGGTTGAACGAAGGCTTGTTGCCGGTCATCGGCACCAGGCTCATGCTCTCGGCGCCGCCGGCGATCATCACGTCGGCCTCGCCGACGCGGATGCGGTCGGCCGCCATCTGCAGCGCGGTGAGGCCGCTGGCGCAGAAGCGGTTGACGGTCACGCCGCCCACCGAATGGGGCAAGCCGGCCAGCACCATCGCGACGCGCGCCATGTTCATGCCCTGCTCGGCCTCGGGGAAGCTGCAGCCGACCACCGCATCCTCGATCGCCTTGGGGTCCAGCGACGGCACCTGCGACAGCGCGTGCCTGACGGCGGCGACCAGCAGGTCGTCGGGCCGCGTGTTCCTGAAGTAGCCACGGCCGGAACGGCCGATGGGCGTGCGCGTGGCGGCGACGATGTAGGCGTCTTGAACTTGCTTGGTCATGATCAGTTCCTCACCGGCTTGCCGGTCTGCAGCATCCCCATGATCCGCTCCTGCGTCTTCGGATGGTCCAGCAGCGCGCAGAAGCGCTCACGCTCCATCTGCATCAGGTACTCCTCGGTGACCAGCGAGCCGGCGTCGACGTCGCCGCCGGTCACCACCTCGGCGATCTGCAGCGAGATGTGCAGGTCGTGCGCGCTGATGAAGCCGCCGTCACGCATGTTGGTGAGCTGGCCGCGGATCGTTGCCAGCGCGTTGCGGCCGGCCAGCGGGATCAGCGCCTTCGCCGGCGCGCGCCAGCCGCTTTCGGCCATCGCCCGGGCCTGCGCGACGGCGACGTGCAGCAGCTCGTCCTTGTGCGGTACGATCTGGTCGCTCCATAACAGATAACCCAGGCGGCGCGACTCGATCGCGCTGGTACCTACCTTGGCCATCGCGGCGTTGGTGAAGCCGTCGGTCAGGAACTTCAGCAGGTCGGCCCCCGCATTGCCGGCATTGACCATCTCGGCCGCGCGGCGCGCGATGTAGGTCAGCCCGCCGCCGGCCGGCACCAGGCCGACGCCGACCTCGACCAGGCCGACGTAGGTCTCCATCGCCGCGACGCGCTTGTGCGAATACACCGCCAGCTCGCAGCCGCCGCCCAAGGCGATGCCGCGCATCGCGGCCACCACCGGCACCTGGGCGTAGCGCACGCGCAGCATCAGGTCCTGCAGCTTCTTCACCTCGGGCAGGATGCCCTTGCTGCCGCTCTTCATGAAGACCGGCATCAGGCTTTCGAGGTTGGCGCCGGCCGAGAACACGTCGTCGGGCGACCAGATCACCAGGCCCTGGTAGCCGCCTTCCGCCAGCTCCAGCGCCTTGGCCAGCGCTTCCATCACCGCGGGGCTGATCAGGTGCAGCTTGGCAGTGATGCTGAGGATCAGCACCTCGCCGTCCAGCGTCCAGACGCGCGCCTCATCGTTCTTCCAGACTTCGGTGCCGGACTTCAGCGGCTCGGCGCCGCCGCTGCCCAGCACGGTCTCGGGGAAGACCTGGCGCGCGTAGACCGGCAGCGTGCTGCGCGGCACGTAGGCTCGTCTGGTCGGGCTCCAGGATCCTTCCGGCGTGTGCACGCCGCTGCGCCCGTCGAACACCCAGTCGGGCAGCGGCGCCTTGCTCAGCGCCTTGCCGGCATCGATGTCTTCCTTGACCCACTGCGCCACCTGCTGCCAGCCGGCGTCCTGCCACAGCTCGAAGGGACCCTGCTTCATCCCGAAGCCCCAGCGCATCGCGAAGTCGACGTCGCGCGCGCTGTCGGCGATGTCGCCGAGGTGCACCGCCGCGTAGTGGAAGCCGTCGCGCAGGATGGCCCACAGGAATTGCGCTTGCGGATTGCTGCTCTCGCGCAGCAGCTTCAGCCGCTCGGCCGCGGGCTTCTTCAGCATGCGCTCGACGATGGGCTCGGCCTTGCCACCCGCCGGCACGTAGTCGCCCTTGGCGGGATCGAGCCGCAGGATGTCCTTGCCGACCTTCTTGAAGAAACCGGCGCCGCTCTTCTGGCCCAGGGCGCCCTTGTCGATCAGCGCTTGCAGCACCGGCGGCGTCGCATAACTCGGGAAGAACGGATCGTCGGCGAGGTTGTCCTGCAGCGTCTTGATCACGTGCGCCATCGTGTCCAGGCCCACGACGTCGGCGGTGCGGAAGGTGCCGCTGCTGGCGCGGCCCAGCTTCTTGCCGGTGAGGTCGTCGACGACGTCGTAGCCCAGGCCGTAGGTCTCGGCCTCCTTCATCGTCGCCAGCATGCCGGCGATGCCCACGCGGTTGGCGATGAAGTTGGGCGTGTCCTTGGCGCGCACCACGCTCTTGCCCAGGCTCGTGGTGACGAAGGCTTCGAGCTGGTCCAGCACTTCCGGCTGCGTGGCCGGCGTCGCGATCAATTCCACCAGCGCCATGTAGCGCGGCGGGTTGAAGAAGTGGATGCCGCAGAAGCGCGGCTTGATCGCGTCGGGCAGCGCTTCACTGAGCTTCGTGATCGACAGCCCCGAGGTGTTGCTGGCGACGATGGCATGCGGCGCGACGGCCGGCGCGATGCGCTGGTACAGGTCCAGCTTCCAGTCCATGCGCTCGGCGATGGCCTCGATGACGAGGTCGCACTCACCCAGCAGGGCCAGGTGCTCGTCGTAGTTGGCGGCCTGGATCAGCGCCGCGTCCTCGGGCACGCCCAGCGGCGCGGGCTTGAGCTTCTTCAGGTTGTCGATCGCCTTCGTGACGATGCCGTTCTTCGGGCCCGAAGCCGATCCGGCTCCGCCGGTCGGCTTCACGGCCCCCTCGGGGGGTGGCGAAGCCTGGGGGCCAGTGTTCGCGGCCAGGTCGAACAGGATCACCGGCACCTTGCAGTTGACCAGGTGCGCGGCGATTTGCGCGCCCATCACGCCGGCGCCGAGCACCGCCACTTTTCGAACGTTGAATCGGGTCATCGAATCACTCCACACGGATCCAGGTTTGGGTGCGATAGAACGGGCCGAGGTAGCCGCGCAGCTGCAGCTCCTTGCCGCCGTTGACGGGCTTCAGCCGCGCGCGGTAGAGCTTGCCGTTGTTGGGGTCGAGCACGTCACCGCCTTCCCACACGGTCTTGTCCTCGGCGTCGGGCTTCAGGTTGCGCAGGATGGTCAGGCCGACGATGGGCTGGCCCTTGCGATCGTCGCTGCACTTGTCGCAGACGCCCTTGGGGTCGCTGGCCGGGTCCAGCAGCTTCTCGATGCGGCCGCTGACGACGCCGCCGTTGTCGACGATGCGTACCAGCGATTTCTCCTGCTTGCTGTCGTCGTCGATGGTCTTCCACAGGCCCACCGGCGTCATCTGCGCGGCGGCGCTGCCGGCGGCCAGGGCGAGGGCGAGGCTGATGAAGGCGAGGCGCATGGCTGCAGTCTCCGTAGGGTGTCGGGCGATGCCGGTCATTTTCGGCGTCAGAACAAGGCCTCGTCCATCGCCATCAAGGGGGCCAGGCCGGCGCGGCAGCTGCGGATCAGGCCGGCGGTCTCGGGCAGCAGCTTGGCGAAATAGAAGCGCGCGGTGTGCAGCTTGGCGGCGTAGAAGGGGTCGCCGCTGTCCTTTTTCGCCAGCGCCACCTTGGCCATGCGCGCCCAGAGGTAGGCGAAGCACAGGTGGCCGCAGATGCGCAGGTAGTCCACCGCGGCGGCGCCCACTTCGTCGGCGTTGCCCATGGCCTTCATGCCCAGCTCCATCGTCAGCTTGGTGACCTTGTCGCCCAGCTCGGCCAGCGGGTTGACGAACTCCTGCATCGCCTCGTCGGTCCCCTCGTCCTCGACGAAGGCCTGGATCAGCTTGCCGAACTTCTTGAGCTTGGCGCCGTTGTCGCCCAGCACCTTGCGGCCCAGCAGGTCCAGCGACTGCACGGTGTTCGTGCCTTCGTAGATCATGTTGATGCGCGCGTCGCGCACGAACTGCTCCATCCCCCATTCGTGGATGTAGCCGTGGCCGCCGAAGACCTGCATGCAGTGCGAGGTGGCGATCCAGCCGTTGTCGGTGAGGAAGGCCTTGACGACGGGCGTCAGCAGCGCCACGAGGTCGGCGGCCTCCTTGCGCTCGTCCTCGTCGTCGCCGTACAGCTCTTTCTCGATCAGCAGCGCGCAGTACATCGCCAGCGCGCGGCCGCCTTCGGCGTAGGCGCGCGCGGTGAGCAGCATCTTGCGCACGTCGGGGTGCACGATGATGGGGTCGGCCGGCTTGTCGGGCGCCTTGGGGCCCGACAGCGCGCGCATCTGGATGCGGTCTTTCGCGTAGGCCGCGGCGTTCTGGTAGGCCACCTCGGTCAGCCCCAGGCTCTGGTTGCCCACGCCCAGCCGCGCGGCGTTCATCATCACGAACATCGCGGCCAGCCCCTTGTTCGGCTGGCCGACCAGCGTGCCGACCGCGCCGTCGAGATTGATCTGGCAAGTGGCGTTGCCGTGGATGCCCATCTTGTGCTCGATGGCGCCGCAGGTGACGGCGTTGCGCGCGCCTAACGAGCCATCGGCGTTGACCAGGAACTTGGGCACGATGAACAGCGAGATGCCCTTGCTGCCGGCCGGCGCGTCGGGCAGCCGGGCCAGCACCAGGTGCACGATGTTGGCGGCCATGTCGTGCTCGCCGGCGCTGATGAAGATCTTCTGGCCGGTGATCTTGTAGCTGCCATCGGGCTGCGGCTCGGCCTTGCTGCGCAGCAGGCCCAGGTCGGTGCCGCAGTGCGGCTCGGTCAGGCACATGGTGCCGGTCCATTCGCCGCTGGTCAGCTTGGGCAGGTAGGTCTTCTTCTGCTCGTCGGTGCCGTGGGCATGCAGCGCCTCGTAGGCGCCGTGGCTCAGGCCCGGGTACATGGTCCAGGCCTGGTTGGCCGAGTTCAGCATCTCGTACAGGCACTGGTTCAGCACCACCGGCAGGCCCTGGCCGCCGTACTCGGGGTCGCAGCTCAAGGCCGGCCAGCCGCCTTCCACGTACTGGGCGTAGGCTTCCTTGAAGCCCTTGGGCGTGCGCACCTCGTGCGTGGCCTTGTCCAGCGTGCAGCCTTCGGCGTCGCCGGGGCCGTTGAGCGGCGCCGTCACCTCGGCGGCGAAGGTGCCGGCCTGCTCCAGCACGGCGTTCATCGTCTCGGCGTCGATCTCGGCATGCCGCGGGATCAGCTTCAGCTCGTCGACGGCGCCCAGCAGCTCGTGCAGCACGAACTGCATGTCGCGCAGGGGCGGGGTGTACTGGGGCATGGCAGGACTCCTGTGGACCGGGGGGAAAGAGAATGGACGTTCAGCGCCGACTGCGCGCCGCGCGCGGCGGAATGGCAGCGACGGCAGGCGCTTCGCAGGCCTTGATCAGCCGATCGAAGCCGGTGCGGGCGCGCTCCAGCACGCCCTCGTTGCGCAGGAAGCGCGCGTCGTGGTGCAGCGCGAGGATCAGGCCGTGGATCTCGAACAGCAGCTGCCCGGCGTCGACGTCGCTCTGCAGGTGGCCGGCCTCGATGGCGCTGCGGATCGCGCGCTCCAGCGCCCCGTGCCAGGTGCGCACCATCAGCGCCAGCGCGTCGCGCACCGGGCCCGGGCGGTCGTCGAACTCGACCGCGCCGCTGATGTAGATGCAGCCCGAGTCCAGCTCCATCGACACCCGGCGCACCCAGCGCTCGAACAGCGAGCGCAGGCGCGGCAGGCCGCGCGGCTCGCGGATCGAGGGGAAGAACACTTCCTCCTCGAAGCGCGCGTGGTATTCGCGGATCACCGAGATCTGCAGCTCCTCGCGCGAGCCGAAGTGCGAGAAGACGCCCGACTTGCTCATCTGCATCAGCTCGGCCAGCGCGCCGATCGACAGCCCTTCCAGCCCCATGTGCGAGGCCAGGCCCAGCGCAGCGTCGAGGATCGCCGCGCGCGTCTGCTGGCCCTTGTGCAGCGAGCGCGCCGACGGCAGCGGTGCAGCGGCGGCGGATGCGGGCGGTCGGACGGCGCTCACGGTCGGCAGGGCAGGCAGCAAAAGCGAACGATCGTTCGATTCTGCACCGGCCGGCCGGCAACGGGAGCGCAGGGGCGTGAGAAAAAGTAGATGGGACGCTCTAGGCTCCAGCCGCCCGCGCCGAATCCCATCACACCGTCACCGGGTCGATCGGCCTCACCACCCCCTCGCCCGCCTCCACCACCTCGCCCGCATCCAGGCACAAGTCTTCGCGCCAGCGCGTGGACATGATCTGCACGCCGGTGCGCAAGCGCCCGTGGCGGCCCACCGGCAGCGCCAGCCCCGGCAGGCCCAGCAGCGGCGCGATCAGCGCCGAGCGCATCGAGTCGAGGATCGCGCGGTGGCCGTCGATCGAGACGTCGGCGCGCTGCGCGGGCGGCAGGTCGCACAGCACCGGCATCACCAGCAGCGGCCATTGCTCGAACCAGGCCAGCCAGCGCATCAGCAGCGCGTCGCGCGCCTGCAGCGTGGCGGCGTAGGTCGGCAGGTCGACCGGCGGGTGCAGTTCCAGCCAGGCGCGCATCGCGGCCTGCGCGTCGGCGTCGCCCACCTGCTGCATCAGCGGCCACAGGCCTAACGCCGAATCGGTGGCGCACAGGCGGTGCCACAGCGCCACCACCTGCGGGATCTCGGGCGGCAGCACTTCGTCGACCGCATAGCCGGCCGCGGCCAGGTGGCGGCCGGCCTGGCGCACCGCGGCGGCCTGCGCCGGGTGCGTGGCGCCGCCCGGCGGCTCGGCCACCAGCGCGACGCGGATCGGCCGCGCCGGCGCTGGGCCGGCGAGCGGCATGTCGGCCCATTTCCAGTCGCGGCGGTCGCCCTGCGCCATCGCGGCCAGCGCCAGCCGCGCGTCGCGCACCGTGCGCGTGTGCGGCCCTTGCGTCGACATCAGCTGCGCGCCGATCGGCCGGCCGCCGGGGGCGCTGGGGTTGAACGCCGGCACGCGGCCGAACGCGGTGCGCAGGCCCACGATGCCGCAGCAATGCGCCGGGATGCGCACCGAGCCGCCGATGTCGTTGCCGTGCGCGATGGGCCCGATGCCGGCGGCCACCGCGGCGCCGGCACCGCCGCTGGAGCCGCCCGGCGTGACAGCCGGATCGCGCGGGTTGAGCGTGCAGCCGTGCAGCGCGTTGTCGGTGACGATGCGCATCGAGAACGCCGGCGCGTTGGTGCGGCCGATGAAGACCGCGCCCGCGCGGCGCAGGTTGGCGACCACCGGGCTGTCCTCGGCGGCGATCAGGTCCTTGTAGGCGACGACGCCGTTGTCGGTGGGCTGGCCCTGCTGGTCGACGTTGATCTTGGTCGTCACCGGCACGCCGTGCAGCGGTCCTAAAGCGTCGCCGCGGGCACGCGCGGCGTCGGCGGCATCGGCGTCGGCCAGCGCCTGCTCGTCGAAGCGGCGCACCACCGCGTTGAGCGCCGGGTTGACCGCATCCATGCGCGCCAGGCAGGACTGCACCGCCTCGCGCGCCGAGGCGCGCCCCGTGCGGATCAGTTGCGCCAGTTCAGTAGCGTCGAGTTGCCAGAGTTCCATCGCATCGGCTCCTTGTGGAAATCGGATTCAGCGCTGGCGCGGGTCCAGCGCATCGCGCAGGCCGTCGCCCAGCAGGTTGAAGGCCAGCACCAGCACGAAGATCGCCAGCCCCGGCCAGACGGCCATCCACGGCGCCTGGTCGACGTAGTTCTTGGCGGCGTTGAGCATGCTGCCCCAGCTCGGCGCCGGCGGCTGCTGGCCCAGGCCCAGGAACGACAGGCTGGCCTCGGCAATCACCGCGCCGGCGATCGCCAGCGTGGCCTGCACGATCAGCGGCGCGGTGGCGTTGGGCAGCACGTGCCGCCACGCGATGCGCCAGGGCGCATTGCCCAGCGCGCGCGCCGCCTCGACGTAGGCCTCCACCTTGACGTTGAGCACCTGGGCGCGCGTCAGCCGCACGAAGACCGGCGTGGCCGAGATGCCGATGGCCACCATCGCGTTGCTGAGGCTAGGCCCGAGAAAGGCCGCCAGCGCGATCGCCAGGATCAGGAAGGGGCAGGCCAGCATCGCGTCGGTCAGCCGCGAGATCAGCGCGTCGACGGCGCCGCCGGCCAGCCCGGCCAGCAGCCCGACGGGCACGCCCAGCAGCAGCGAGATCGACACCGACACCAGCCCCGCCTGCAGCGACGCGCGGCTGCCCCAGACCACGCGCGACAGCACGTCGCGGCCGATCTCGTCGGTGCCGAACCAGTGCGCGGCCGACGGCGGCTTGCGGATCGCGCTCCAGCTCGCGGCGATCGGATCCTGCGGGCTGAGCCACGGCGCCAGCGCCGCCAGCGCGACGAAGCCCAGCACGACGGCCAGCGCCAGCATCGCGCTGCGGCGCCGGCGCAGGCGGCGCCAGGCCCGGTGCCAGGGGCCGTCGTGGCGCGTCATCCTCGCAGCCGCGGGTTGGCGGCGAAGTACGCCAGGTCGGCCAGCAGGTTCAGCGCGATGTAGGCGCTGGCGGTGACCAGCACCACGCCCTGCACCACGGCGTAGTCGCGGTTGAAGACGGCGTCGACGATCAGCTTGCCGAAGCCGGGGATGCTGAACACCTGCTCGGTCAGCACCGCGCCCGACAGCAGCGTGCCCAGCTCCAGCGCGCCCAGCGTGATCACCGGCGTCAGCGCGTTGCGCAGCGCGTGCTTGAGGATCACGCTGCGCTCGTACAGGCCCTTGCTGCGCGCCGTCGCGATGTAGTCGGCCGACAGCACCTGCAGCATCGCGCTGCGGGTGTGGCGCATCAGCACGCCGGCGATCGCGTTGCCCAGCACGAAGGCCGGCATGAGGGTCGACGCAAGGCTGGCCTTCAGGTCCTCGAACGGGCTCACGTAGCCCGAGGCCGGCAGCCAGCCGAGCTGCACCGAGAACAGCAGGATCATCAGGATGCCGAGCCAGAAGTTGGGCGTGCTGATGCCCCACAGCGCCACCGCGTTGGCCAGGCCGTCCCACCAGCGGCCGCGGCCCACCGCGGCGGCGATGCCGGCCGGGATGCCGATGGCCAGCGCGATCACGATGGCCATCGCCGCCAGCTGCAGCGTGACCGGCAGCTTCTGCAGCACCAGGTCCAGCACCGGCTGCTGGGTGCGCAGCGATTCGCCCAGGTCGCCGCGCAGCACGCCGCCCATCCAGTAGGCATAACGCAGCGGCAGCGGCTCATCGAGGTGCAGGCGCTGGCGCAGGTGGGCGATCACGGCCGGGTCCTGCTCCTCGCCGGCCAGCATGCGCGCCGGGTCGCCGGGCAGCAGCTGCTGCAGCCCGAAGATCAGCATCGAGACGAACAGCAGCGTGGGCAGGATCTGCGCCAGCCGCCGCAGCAGGAATTCCAGCATCCGGCCGCGCTTGCTGCCGTTATTGCAGCTTGAGGCCTTGCACGCGCAGCAGCCCGTCGGGCACGCTGCGCACGCCAACCAGCTTGGGGCTGTAGGCCCACAGCCAGTTGCGGTGGTACAGGTAGATCACCGGCCGCTCCTTCAGCACCTGGGCGGCCACCTGGTCGTAGGCCTTCTTCCGGTCGGCCAGCTCACGCTGGCTGCGCGCCTGCGCCAGCAGCGCGTCGGTCTCGGCGCTGCAGTAGCCGGCGTAGTTCAGCGGCTGCTTGCAGCCGTGGAAGCTGTAGACGTTGCCGTCGGGGTCGGCGCGGCCGCTCCAGGCCAGCACCAGCGCCTCGAAGTCGCCCTTGTCGGCCAGGTTCAGGCTGGTGGCGAACTCGGTGGCCTGGATCTTGACGTCGAAGCCGGCGTCGCGCGCCATCGCCTGCACCACCAGCGCCAGGCGCTGCGCGTCGCTGGTGGTGGGCGTCACCAGCGTGAAGCTGGGGTTGGGCACGCCCGCCTCCTTCAGCAGCGCGCGGGCACGCTCGACGTTGCGCTTGGGCACCGGGAACGCTTTCGCGTAGTACGGGTTGCTCGGCGCCACCCACTGGTTGCCGACCGTCGCCTCGTTGTCCATCACCACCTGGGCCAGGCCCTGGCGATCCAGCGAGAGCTCGAAGGCCTCGCGCACGCGGGCGTCGCGGCCCAGCGGGTTGGCCTTGGCCTTGTCGCTCTTGCCGACGTTGATGGTGATGCCCTGGTAGCCGATCTCGGTGATGCGCGCGAGCTTGAACTTCTTCTCGGCGGCGAGCTTCTCCACGTCGGACGGCGCCACGCGCTCGATGAAGTCGAACTGCCCGGCCTTCAGGTTGGCCAGCCGCACCGTGGCGTCGACCACCGGCGTGTAGACGATCTTCTCGAAGCCGATCGCGGCCTTGTTCCAATAACCGTCGAAGCGCTCGAACACGATGCGGTCCTGCGCGACGCGCTCGACGAACTTGAAGGGCCCCGAGCACACCGGTCGGGTGCCGAACTTGTCGCCCGCGGCCTGTGCCGCCTTGGGGCTGACCATCATGCCGGCGCGGTCGGCCAGCGCCGCCAGCAGCGGCGAGAACGGCGCGGAGAGGTTCAGCCGCACGGTCAGCGGGTCCACCACGTCGACGCTGGCGACCGGCGCCAGCTCGCCTCGGCGGTTGGAGCCGGCCAGAGTCTTGTGGCGCTCGAGGTTGAACTTGACGGCCGCGGCGTCGAGCTTCTCGCCGTCGTGGAAGCTCACGCCGGGGCGCAGCTTCAGCGTCAGCGCCTTGGCGTCGGCGGACCAGGTCCAGCCGGTCGCGAGCTGCGGCTGGATGGCCAGCTTCTCGTCGACGTCGAGCAGCTTGTCGCACAGCGCCGCGAAGACGATGCGGCCGACGAAGCTGCGCGCCAGCGTCGGGTCCAGCACGTCGGGGTCTTCGGCCAGGCCGATCCTGAGGGTCTGCGCCGAGGCCAGCGCAGCCAGCGAAGTCAACAGGGCTGCGGCCAGCAGCGAACGCAAGTCGGGCTTCATCGGTCGGGCTCCGGGGGTTGGTGATCGGGGTCGGGCGGCAGCGCTGCCGTGAACTGCTGGATGCGCGCCTCGATGCGGCTGCGGTCGGTCTCGCCGACCGGGTCGTGGCGGCCGGCCAGGCAGGCGACGAAAGGCTGGAAGCGCTGCAGGCTCACCTGATACAGGCGCTGCAGCTCCTGCAAGGGCTGCTCGTGGTCGTCGACGCGCAGGTCCAGCTCGGCGCGGTCTTCGTCGGCCTGCACCCGCAGCGCCGCCGACTGCTGGCCGCGCTTGTCGCCGCCGGCGGCCTGGCCGGCCTGCATCGCGAGGATCAGCCGCTCGGCCAGCGGCCGGCTCTGCGCCGCGGCGGCAGCGAAGGCCTCGGCGGTGGCGCGCAGCACCGCGGCGCCGGCCAGCATGTTGCCGGCCGTGCAGAAGTCGTCCTGCAGCACCTGGCCGCACCAATCCACGCAGTCGGCGCCGGTGTGCACCGCCGGCGCGCCTTGCGTGCCCAGCACCAGCAACTGGCGCTGGCTGCGGCCGGCGTCGGCGGCCGTCAGCGCGGCCACCGCGTCGGCGGCGCTGCGGCCGGCGGCCAGCGCATCCAGCGCGGCAGGGCCGTACAGCGGGTTCATCAGCGCCTGCGTGGCCACCGCGCCGACGCCGCGCCGCGTGTGGATGCACAAGGCGCCCACCGCGAAGAAGCGGCTGGCGACGATGGCGCCGAAGCGGCCGTCGGCATCACGGGCAAGCAGGGACCAGGTCATCGGTCGGGCGCGAGGGCGAAGCCCGCAGTGTGCCGCGGATGGGCCGGCGCGGCATCGGCGCCAGCCCTGCCGTCGGCGCCCTGACACAAAGGATGCAGTACGCTCGCGGGATCATGGACGTGCTGCAGCTCGATGTCTCGGGTCGGCCCCAGGCGTGGATCTCGCCGAAGGAAGCGGCGGTGCTCTACGCCAGCGACGCCATCGCCTGGACCCTGGGCCAGGCCTTCCGCGTGCTGCGCGGCGGCATCCAGCGCGCCACCGGGCTGCAAAGCCGCATCGAGCTGCACCCCATCGTCGCGGTGCGCGGCGCGATCCCGTCGCGCGCCTGGCGGCAGACGCCGGCGCTGGACCAACGCCAAGCTGTTCGCGCGCGACCGCCACGTCTGCGCCTACTGCGGCGGGCACTTCGCGTTCGACGAGCTGACGCGCGAGCACATCGTGCCGGTCTCGCGCGGCGGCCGCGACAGCTGGATGAACTGCATCACCGCCTGCCGCGCCTGCAACGGCCGCAAGGGCAACCGGCTGCCCGAGGAAGCGCGCATGAGCCTGCTGTACCTGCCCTACGTGCCCAGCCTGCACGAGGACATGATCCTGCGCGGCCGGCGCATCCTGGTCGACCAGATGGATTTCCTGCTGGCGAGCGTGCCCCGCAGCAGCAGGCTGCACGGCTGATTCGGCAGCAGGCTGCACGGCCGAAGGGACCTGCACAGGCCGCCTACCCGCGCGCCTCCTGCAAGTCCAGCCGCCGCACCAGCTCGCGGCACACCTGGTCGGAGATCGTCTGCGCGCGCGCCAGCCTGAACAGCTCGTCGCGCGAGGCGCGCAGCGCCGCATGCTGCATCGTGCGCGCGATCCGCTCCTGGCGGTGCATCAGCAGCGCGTCGGCCTCCTGCTCCATGCCGCCGGCGGCGCGGCGCTCGTAGCTCTCCATCAGCCGGCCGGCCACCTCGGTGTAGATCATCGGATCGGTCCCGGGGTCGGCCTTCACCATGTCGTGCAGGCTCTGCTCGATGGCCTTGGCCGCGGCGCTGCGCATCGCCTCGTGCGCCAGGTCTTCCTGCGCCTGGTGCTCGGTCTCGGGCGGCACTTCCAGCCCGCGCAGCAGCCGCGGCAGCAGCACGCTGGCGCCCAGCAGCGACAGCATGATCACCGTCGCGGCGAGGAAGATCGCCAGGTCGCGCGCCGGGAACGGCGAGCCGTCGGCCACGGCCAGCGGCAGCGTCAGCACGCCGGCCAGCGTGATCGCGCCGCGCACGCCGGCCACCGACACCGCCAGCGTCAGCCGCAGATCGGCCTTGGGCGCCTGATGGCCGCGCCGCAGCGCGACGCGGCGGCCGATCTGCAGCGAGCCCCACACCCAGGCGAAGCGCAGCAGCACCAGCGCCAGGTTGATCGCCAGCGCGTAGCCCAGCAGCCACCACGGGTTCTCGTGCCCCGTCTCGCTGACGATGCGCACGGCGCCGCGCAGGATCTCGGGCATCTGCTCGCCCAGCAGCACGAACATGATGCCGTTGAGCGTGAACTGCACCGTGTTCCACACCGCCGCGCGCTGCACCCGCGTGATCGCCAGCGCGCGGCCCGACAGCTCGGCGTAGCTCATCGTGATGCCGGCGGCCACCGCGGCCAGGATGCCCGAGGCGTGCAGGTGCTCGGCGATCTGGTAGGCGCCGAACGGCACCACCAGCGACAGCAGGATCTGCGAGCCCGGCTCCTCGCCGTAGCGGATGCTGAACGCGGTCTTGGCCCGCATCACCAGCCAGGTGAACAGCGTGCCGGCGGCCACGCCCGCGCCCGCCACCCACAGGAACGACAGCGCCGCCGACGCCAGCGAGAAGCTGCCGGTGACCGCCGCCGCCACCGCGAAGCGGAAGGCCACCAGGCCCGAGGCGTCGTTGAGCAGCGACTCGCCTTCCAGCACGTGCATCACGCGGCTGGGGATGGTCACGCGCGAGGTGATCGCCGACACCGCCACCGGGTCGGTCGGCGAGACGATGGCCGCCAGCGCGAAGGCCACCGGCAGCGGCATCGCCGGAATCATCCAGTGGATCACGTAGCCGAGCCCGATGACGGTGAAGAACACCAGGCCCAGCGCCAGCTCCAGGATCGTGAACTTGTCGCGCAGCAGCCCTTCCTTGGGGATGCGCCAGCCGTCCAGGAACAGCAGCGGCGGCAGGAACACCAGGAAGAACAGCTCGGGCTCCAGCCGCACGCCGTGCTGGAAGACGCCGGCGATCACCGCGCCGAGCGCGATCTGCACCAGCGGCACGGGCACCGGCACCGGCAGCACGCGCACCAGCAGCCCGCTGGCGACCACGGCCACGAACATGGCCAGAACGACTTCGATGGCGTCCAAGATCGGGCCCTTTCAACCCTTGGGCAGCGGCCGGCCGGCGCGGCTAGCCGCCGCCCGCCGCGCCGCCCTCCGCACCACCGTCCGCCAGTTGCACCCGCAGCCGGCCCAGCGCGTCGTACAAGGCCTGCTTCTGCTCGCCATCCAGCCCGGCGAAGAACGACACCACCCAGCCTTCGTGCTCGCGCGCCATGCGCTCGAAGGCGCGGCGGCCCAGCGGCGTCAGGCGCACGCGCACGCTGCGGCGGTCGTCGGGGTCGTCGTCGCGCGCGACCAGGCCTTCCTTCTCCAGCTCGTCGGTCAGTCCGGTCACGTTGCCGCCGCTGACCATCAGGTAGCGCGACAGCGCGTTCATGCGCAGCCCGTCGGGGTGGCGGTGCAGCTGCGCCAGGTAGTCGAAGCGCGGCAGCGAAATGCCGAAGCGCTGCCGCAGGCGGCGGCGGATCAGCGTCTCGATCTGCGTGCTGCAGGCCAGCAGCCGCAGCCACAGCTTCAGCGACTGGTGGTCGGCCTCGCCGACCCGCGCCTCCAGCCCGATGTTCTGGTCGTCCAGCAGCCGGGCCAGGTCGAAAGCGGCCGGCCCCTTGCGCTGGCGGCTCACTTCAAGGATTCGACCAGGTCGACGTACTCCTGCATCGCCTCGTCCTGCGACTTGCCCTTCAGCGCGGCCCAGGCGTCGTACTTGGCGCGGCCCACCATGTCGCCGAAGCCGGGGCGCTTGCCTTCGACGTCGCCTTCGGTGGCCTGCTTGTACAGCGAGTAGATCTTCAGCAGCGTCATGTTGTCGGGCTTCTCCGGCAGCTTCTTGCTGTCGGCGACGGCCTGGTCGAAGGCGGCTTTCAGGCTGGCCATGGGTCGATCTCCTGGTGCGGACAAGTCTGGCTTGACGCTGCCGATGTTACCCACCATCGTTGCGCGGTCCGCATCGAAGGGAGGAGACCGATGGCCCCGCTATCTGCCCAGCGCATGTCGCGCGTCGACACCGCGTGGCTGCGCATGGACAACGACGTCAACCTGATGATGATCGTCGGCGTCTGGATGCTGGCCACGCCGGTGACGGTGGAGGCGGCGCGCGCGCGCGTGGCCGACAAGCTGCTGAAGTACGAGCGCTTCCGTCAGCGCGTGCAGCAGGACGCGATGGGCGCCAGCTGGGTGGAGGACGAGGCCTTCGACATCGAGCGCCACGTGCCGGTGGCGCGCCTCGTGCGGCGCAAGGGCGAGACCGAGCAGCAGGCGCTGCAGCGCCGCTGCGGCGAGCTGGCCTGCACGCCGCTGGACCCGGCGCACCCGCTGTGGCAGTTCCAGCTGATCGAGCATTACGAAGGCGGCTCGGCGCTGCTGGTGCGCATCCACCACTGCATCGCCGACGGCATCGCGCTGATCGCGGTGATGCAGTCGATCACCGACGGCGGCAGCGACCCGCCGCGCCGCCGCCGCGCCGCCGCGGCCGCATCGGAGCACGACGGCGATTGGCTGTCCGACGCCGTGCTCAAGCCGCTGACCGAGCTGACGACCAAGGCCATCGCGATGTATGGTGACGGGCTGGCCAGGTCGCTGGACGCGCTGTCGCACCCGCAGCAGCCACTGCTGGGCTCGCTGGAGATGGCGCGCACCGGCATGCGGGTGCTGCAGGACGCCGCGGCGCTGGCGCTGCTGCCCGACGACTCGGCCACGCGGCTGAAAGGCAAGCCCGAGGGCCGCAAGGTGGTGGCCTGGTGCGAGCCGCTGCCGCTGGACCACGTCAAGGCGGTCGGCAAGGGCCTGAACTGCTCGGTCAACGACGTGCTGCTGTCCTGCGCGGCCGGCGCCCTCGGCAGCTACCTGCGCGAGCGCGGCGACGACCCGGCGGGCCAGGAGATCCGCGCGATGGTGCCGGTCAACCTGCGGCCGCTGGAGCAGGCCTGGAAGCTGGGCAACCGCTTCGGCCTGGCGCCGCTGACGCTGCCGATCGGCATCGCCAACCCGATCGAGCGCGTCTACGCGGTGCGCCGCCGCATGGCCGAGCTGAAGGGCAGCTACCAGCCGCTGCTGGCCTTTGCGGTGCTGTCGCTGAGCGGGCTGCTGATCAAGCCGGCGCAGGACGCGATCCTCGGCATCTTCGCCAAGAAGACCACCGCGGTGATGACCAACGTGCCGGGCCCGGCGCAGCCGCTGTCGTTCTGCGGCGCCACGCTGCGGCAGAACATGTTCTGGGTGCCCGCCTCGGGCGACGTGGGCATGGGCGTGTCCATCCTGTCCTATGCCGGCGGCGTGCAGTTCGGCCTGATCACCGACCGCCGGCTGTGCCCCGACCCGCAGCGCATCATCGACCGCTTTGGCGCCGAGTTCGAGCAGTTATTGTTATTGGCGATGATGCTGCCCTGGGCCGGCGAGGCGTCGGATTGACGGCGGCCGGAGGGTCAATCCGGATGCACGGGATCGAATGCGTGCTCCGCAGCCCAGCCGTGGAACAGATCGCGCAATTCGGGCGGCAGCGCCAGCACCCAATCGATGTCCAGCGGATACGAATCGGCCAGGAAGTAGCGGCACGCGCTCAACAGCACCTGGCCCTGGCGCAGATCCTTGGGTCTTTTCAGCGCGTTGCGCCTGGGCTTGCGGGCCAGCCAGAGCTTGTGCAGCGCCATCCAGCGCGGGTCGGGCACGTAGAGGGGGCACGCCCGCTGCCGAACCGTCGCCACGACGACCGACACCGCGCGGCCTTGCAGCAGCCATTCCTGCTCGACCAGCGACACCATGGGCTCGAAGATTTCGGTCTTCGGCAGCGGCGCCAAGCTGGGCGCCATCAGCAGTTCGACTTCATAGCCGTTCGCGTTGACGGCCTGGTAGGGCTTGCGCGGGTTCAGCCGGAAGCTCGAATCCACGCCTTGCAGAACGGCCATCAAGGAACTGCGGTCGGCAGGCGCCGCCGCAGTGCGCGTCAGCGACACGCCGGAGTCGCGGCACCAGGCGAGGTCGAAGTCCTCGGTTTCCTCCACGCCCACGGGAAAGCGGGCGTTGCACAGCAGCGAGTACGCGATAAAGGCGTTGGTGCCGACGACCATCAGGTCGTTGCGCAACAGTTCTGCCACATCGAGGGCGCGCAGGATCTCGGCTTGGCGATCCGGAATCGGCGGCAGCCGCAGCGCCCGGTACTGCGCCGCGCGGTCGCCAATCGATGCATCGGCGGCCGAGGCTCGCTGCCTGAGTTCGGCCTTGCGCCGCGTGAACGCATCGAACCGGGCTTCGGTTTCGGCAGACCGCGGGCCCACCGTGGTGCCGGGGTCCGATGAGCGTTGCTTGAACGCCAGATAGTCGCCGCTGGCCTTGGCTTGCCAGTACATCGAGACCGGCAGTTCCGCCAACTGCTGCCGTGCGTCCAGCCATTGTTCGTAGGCCGCTTCCAGGTTCGCCGCGACGCGCCCGGCGTCGGGTGAGAACGGCACGAAGTCGCCGCGTGGGTAGATCGCCATGGCTGCCCGGTTTCACCTGTCTTCCACCATTTTTGCGCAAATCTGCCCGCAAATGGTGGAAAGACATGCCGGCCGTCACCTGCCGCTTCGGCGCCGGGTTGACGCGGCCTTCGGCCTGCGAGGCGCCGGACTGACGATCGGATCGAACCGCATCGCCGCCGCCTGCTGGCGCAGCCAGCGGTGGCCGGGGTCGTGGGCGCTGCGCCAGGTCCAATGCATCGCCACGGTGAAGGGCGGCAGGCCAAGGTCGGCGTCGGCCACCTGCAGGCCGTGCAGCGCCGCGAAGCGCTGCGCCGGGCGCTGCGGCAGGATCAGCGCCAGGTCGGTGGCGGCCAGGATGGTCGGCACGACCATGAAGTGCGGCAGCGTCAGCCGGATGCGCGGCTGCAGCCCCAGCAGGTGCAGCGCGCGCGCCGGCTCGGCGTGGCTGGCCACCAGCACGAAATCGAGCTTCTCCAGCGCCGCGCGCTGGCGCAGGGCGCCGGCCAGCGGATGGCCCCGGCGCAGCAGCAGCACGTAGCGCTCCTGCAGCAGCGGCGCGCTTTCGGTGCCGGCCAGCGCGGGCAGGTAGCCGAAGGCGAGGTCGAGCCGCCCTTCCTCCAACGCCGGAGCGATCGCATCGGCGGCCAACTGCACGGCCTCCATGCGCACGCCGGGGGCCTCGCGCCCGATCGCGGCCATCAACTGCGGCAGGAACTCGTCGGCGCCGATGTCGCTCATGTGCACGACGAAGCGGCGCTGCGAGCGCGCGGCGTCGAAGCTATCGGCCTCGCGCAGCGCCACGTCCAGCTGGCGCAGCGCCGCCTCCACCTGGCGCGCCAGCTGGTCGGCTTTCGGCGTGGGCGCCACGCCGCCGGCCACGCGGGTGAACAGCGGGTCGTGCAGCGCCAGGCGCAGCCGCGTCAGCGCGTTGCTGACCGCCGGCTGCGACAGCCCCAGGCCCTCCGCCGCGCGGCTGACGCTGCGCGCCGCGTGCACCGCGGCGAACACGTGCAGCAGGTTGAGGTCGAAGTCCTTGATATTCATCCGGCGAATGATATTCACAAAGCCCATCGAATGGACGAATGGACGGGGCGCGCCTAGAGTCCGCCCGTTCAACGAGACAAGGACAGGCGGGACCGGATGGAAGTCCAGTTCACGGAACAGATCGAGCAATTGAAGCTCGGCGCCGGCGACACGTTCCACGGCGAGGGCATCCTCGCGATCACCAAGGCGCTGCTGCAGTCGGGCGTGGCCTACATCGGCGGCTACCAGGGCGCGCCGGTCTCGCACCTGCTGGACGTGATGGTGCAGGCGCGGCCCTACGTCGACACGCTGGGCGTGCACGTCGAGGCCTGCAGCAACGAGGCTTCGGCCGCCGCGATGCTGGGCGCGTCGATCCACTATCCGCTGCGCGGCTGCGTCACCTGGAAGAGCATCGTCGGCACCAACGTCGCGGCCGACGCGCTGTCCAACCTGGCCTCGCCCGGCGTCGTGGGCGGCGCGCTGATCGTCGTCGGCGAGGACTACGGCGAAGGCGCCAGCGTGATCCAGGAGCGCACCCACGCCTACGCGATGAAGAGCACGCTGGCGCTGTTCGACCCGCGGCCCGACCTGGCCAGGATGGTCGACCTCGTCGGGCACGCCTTCGCGTTGAGCGAGGCCAGCAACATGCCGGCGGTGATGGAGCTGCGCATCCGCGCCTGCCACGTGCGCGGCACCTTCACCGCGCGCGACAACGTGGCGCCGCGCTTCTCCACGCGCGACCTGATCGCCGAGCCGGCCGGCTTCGACTACATCCGGCTGGCGCACCCGCCGGTGACCTTCCGCCACGAGAAGCTCAAGGTCGAGCAGCGCCTCCCGGCCGCGCAGCGCTACATCGCCGAGCACCGCCTGAACGAGACGCTGCCGGGCGAGCTGGCAAAGCTGGGCATCGTCGTGCAAGGCGGCCTGCACCCGGCGCTGGTGCGCGCGCTGCAGCGCGTGGGCCTGGCCGACGCCTGCGGCGACAGCCGCGTGCCGCTGCTGGTGCTGAACGTCACCTACCCGCTGGTGCCGGCCGAGCTGGCCGCCTTCTGCGCGGACAAGGGCGCGGTGCTGGTGCTGGAGGAAGGCTACCCCGAGTACATCGAGAAAGACCTGCTGCTGGCCTTGCGCCGCCAGGACCTGCAGACCCCCGTGCACGGCAAGGACCTGTTGCCCGCCGCCGGCGAATACACCGTGGAAGCGATGGTGCCGGCGCTGCTGGCCTACCTGGAACGTTACGCGCCGCAGATCGACACGGCACCCGCGCGCGCCTGGCTGGCCGCCACCGCGGCGCGGCGCGCCGACGTGGCCCGCGTGCTGGGTCCACTGCCGGCCCGGCCGCCGGGCTTCTGCATCGGCTGCCCGGAGCGGCCGGTGTTCAGCGCGCTGAAGCTGGCGCAAGGAGAGGTCGGCCCGGTGCACATCGCCGCCGACATCGGCTGCCATGCGCTGGCCACCTTCGAGCCCTTCAGCAGCGGGCATTCGATCCTGGGCTACGGCATGAGCCTGGCCAGCCGCGCCGGCGTGTCGCCGATGATGCAGCGGCGCAGCATCGCGGTGATGGGCGACGGCGGCTTCTGGCACAACGGGCTGCTCACCGGCGTGCAGGCGGCGCTGTTCAACGGCGACGACGCGGTGCTGGTGATCATGAAGAACGGCTACACCTCGGCCACCGGCACGCAGGACATCCTGAACACGCCCGACGACGAGGCCAAGGCCGAGGCCGAGCGCAACGCCGCGCTGCACCAGAGCCTGGCGCACAAGAACCAGACCATCGAGGCCACGCTCAAGGGCATGGGCGTGCAGTGGCTGCGCGTGGTGCACACCTACGAAGTGGCCGCGATGCAGCGCACGCTGCAGGAGGCGCTGACGACTGACTTCAACGGCCTGAAGGTCGTCGTCGCCGAAGGCGAGTGCCAGCTCGAACGCCAGCGCCGCATCAAGCCCTGGACCGCCGGGCGGCTGAAGCGCGGCGAACGGGTGCAGCGCGTCAAGTACGGCGTCGACGAGGACGTGTGCACCGGCGACCATGCCTGCATCCGCCTCTCGGGCTGCCCCACGCTGACGATCAAGGACAACCCCGACCCGCTGCGCGTGGACCCGGTGGCCACCGTGATCGACGGCTGCGTGGGCTGCGGCCTGTGCGGCGCCAACGCCCACGCGGCCACGCTGTGCCCCAGCTTCTACCGCGCCGAGGTGGTGACCCACCCGCGCTTCAGCGAGCGGCTGCTGGCCGGGCTGCGGCAGACCGTCAGCGGCTGGCTGCGCGGGAGAGCCATTGCATGACCCCGCAGCAGCCGATCTGCATCCTCGTCTGCGCCTTGGGCGGCGAAGGCGGCGGCGTGCTCGCCGAATGGCTGTATCAGGCCGCGGTGCGCGCCGGCCACCATGCGCAGGCGACGTCGATCCCCGGCGTCGCGCAGCGCACCGGCGCCACCACCTACTACGTGGAAGTGCAACCCGAAGCCGGCGGCCGGCGCCCGGTGTTCAGCCTGAACCCGGTGCCCGGCGAGATCGACCTGCTGCTGTCGTCCGAGCTGCTGGAGACCGCGCGCCACGTCGGCAACGGGATGTGCTGCCGCGAACGCACGCTGGTCATCAGCTCCACCGCGCGCGCGCTGACGGTGGCCGAGAAGATGCAGATGGGCGACGGCCGCCAGGACCCCGCCGCGCTGGTGGCCGTGCTGCAGAAGCACGCGCGCGCCGCCGAGCTGCTGGACCTGAACGCGCTGGCGCGCCAGGCCGGCACCGCGATCAGCGCGGTGCTGCTGGGCGCCGCGGCGGCCAGCGGCGCCCTGCCCTTTGCGCGCGGCGTCTACGAGGACGTAATCCGCGCCGGCGGCAAGGGCGTGGAGGCCAGCCTGCGCGGCTTTGCGCTGGCCTTCGACGCCGTGAGCGGCCGCCGCGCGCAGCAGGCGCTGGTGGAGGCCGCGCTGCAGCCGGCGCCTGCGCCCGACCTGCGCACGCTGGCGCGGCAGCGGCTGGTGGACTACCAGGATGAGCGTTATGCCGGGCTGTTCGACGAGCGGCTGGCGCGCGTCGAGGCGCTGGACCGCGGCGTGGCCGACGAACTCGTGCGCTGGCTGGCGCTGTGGATGGCCTTCGACGACATCGTGCGCGTCGCGGCGGCCAAGGTGTCGGCGGCGCGGCTGGCGCGCGTGCAGCGCGAGGTCGCGTTGAAGGACGGCGAGCTGCTGAAGGTCTACGACCACTTCAAGCCCGGCGTGCCGGAGTTCGCCGCGCTGCTGCCGCAGGCCTGGGCCGACAAGCTGACGGCGTGGGACCGCCGCCGCGTGGCCGCCGGCCGCGAGCCCTGGGCACTGCCGCTGAAGATCGGCACCCACACGGTGGCCGGCACGCTGGCGCTGCGCGTGCTGGCCTCGCTGAAGGGCTGGCGCCGGCGCGGCAGCCGCTTCGCGCTGGAGCAGTCGCTGATCGAGCGCTGGCTCTCGGCCGTCGAGCGCGGCACGCGCCTGGCCCCGGCGCTGGGGCTGGAACTGGCGCGCTGCGGCCGCCTGGTCAAGGGCTACGGCAGCACCAACGAGCGCGGCAAGGCCAACCTGCTGCACATCGTCGACCACCTGTGGCAAGGCCCCGCCGACGCGGTGCGCGCCGCGCGCGAAGCCGCGCTGGCCGACGACGCCGGCCGCCTGCTGGACGACACCTTGAGCGCCCACGGCGCGCCGCGCCGTGCACCGCGCGAGCAGCCCATCCGCTGGTTCAAGCGGCGGCCTGCCGGCTGAAGCGCGCGGCATGAACGATCCCCCGGGGCTTCCCCTGCTGTGCCGCCTCCGGCCAAGCCCACACAATCAACCTCGACAGACCAACGACGGAGACAACGACACCATGACCCCCTTGCCGACCCGCCTGACCCGTATCGCCTGCACCGCCGCGCTGCTGGCCGCCGCCGGCGGCGCCGCGCTGGCGCAGGACAAGCCCGTGACGCTGAAGCTGTCGAGCTGGGTGCCGGCCCAGCATGCGCTGAACCCCGCGCTGCAGGCCTGGGCCGAGGACCTGAAGAAGTCCAGCGGCGGCACCATCAGCTCCACGCTGTTCCCCAGCGAGCAGCTCGGCAAGGCCTTCGACCACTACGACATGGCGCGCGACGGCATCAGCGACTTCTCCTACGTCAACCCGGGCTACCAGCCGGGGCGCTTTCCGATCTTCGCCGCCTCGTCGCTGCCCTTCATGACCGCCAACGCCAAGTCGGGCAGCGCCGCGGTCGACGCCTGGTACCGCGCCTATGCGGCCAAGGAGATGAAGGACGTCTACTTCTGCTTCGCGTTCGTGCACGACCCGGGCGCGCTGCATTCGCGCAAGAAGGTGGTGCTGCCCGGCGACATCAAGGGCCTGAAGGTGCGCCCGGCCACCGCCACCATCGGCCAGATGGTCACCACGCTGGGCGGCACCAACGTGCAGAGCTCGGCGCCCGAGGCGCGCGACATGCTGGAGCGCGGCGTCGCCGACGCCATCACCTTCCCCTGGGGCTCGCTGATGCTGTTCGGCATCGACAAGGTGGTGACGCACCACCTCGACGTGCCGCTGTACGTGACGCCCTTCGTCTGGGTGATGAACAAGGACAAGTACAACGCGATGTCGGCCACGCAGAAGAAGGCCGTGGACGAGCATTGCACGCCCGAGTGGGCCGAGAAGGTCGGCGGCGCCTGGGCCGACTTCGAAGCTGCCGGCCACGTCAAGCTGGCGACGATGCCCGGGCACGAGCTGGTCAAGCTCAACCCCGAGCAGCTCGACGCCTGGCGCAAGGCCGTGGCGCCGGTGGTCGACCAGTGGGGCAAGGACGTGACGCGCGTGGGCGCCGACCCCAAGCAGGTGCTGGACGCGCTGAAGGCCAGCCTCACGAAGTACAAGGCCGCGCTCTGATCCGCTGAAGCCCCGCCGCCGGCCATGAGCAAACCGAACCTGGCCGACCGCATCATCGGCGTCATCGAATGGCTGGCCGCCATCTCGGTGGGCGTCGTCGCGGCCAACATCTTCATCTCGGTGCTGCTGCGCAAGTTCTTCAACACCAGCATCCCCGACAGCTACGACATCGGCCGCCAGCTGCTGGGCATCCTGATCTTCTGGGGCATCGCGGCCACCAGCTACCGCGGCGGCCACATCACGGTGGACCTGGTGTGGACCAACGCAGGCCCGCGCGGCAAGCGGCTGATCGACGTCTTCGCGACGCTGGTGCTGCTGTTCGTCGTGGTCGTGCAGACCATCATGCTGTTCGACAAGGTGCGCCTCACCTACAACGACAACGTGCTGACCTACGACCTCAACCTGCCCACCTGGCCGCTGGCCGCGGTGGCCTGGGCGGGCGACGTCTGCGCGGTGGTGCTGATCGCCATCCGCACCTGGCGGCTGGTGTTCCACCCCGAGCTGCTCCACGACGAGCACGCCGAACAGAAAACGCAGGAGTAGCCGGCGATGGGACTCAGCAACGACGCCATCGCGGTGATCGGCTTCATCAGCCTGTTCGTGCTGATGCTGCTGCGCGTGCCGGTGGGCATGGCGATGGGCCTGGTCGGCGTGACCGGCTACGCGATGATCGCCGACGTGGGGCCGGCGCTGAAGCTGGTGGGCCAGACCAGCATGCGCACGGTCACCGACTACACCTTCGGCGTGATCCCGATGTTCATGCTGATGGGCGCCTTCGTCTCGGTGTCGGGCGTCAGCAAGGAGCTGTTCCGCGCCGCGCACGCGAGCTTCGGCCACCTGCGCGGCGGCCTGGGCATGGCCACCGTGCTGGCCTGCGGCGGCTTCGCGGCGATCTGCGGCTCGTCGGTGGCCACCGCCGCGACGTTCTCCACCGTCGCCTACCCCGAGATGCGGCGTTATGGCTACCCGCAGAGCTTCTCGGCGGGCGTCATCGCCGCCGGCGGCACGCTGGGCGCGATGCTGCCGCCGTCCACCGTGCTGGCGGTGTATGCGGTGCTGACGCAGCAGGACATCGGCAAGCTCTTCATGGCCGGCGTGCTGCCGGGCCTGCTGGCGATGAGCATGTACGTGCTGACCATCGCCGTGATCGTGCTCGTCAAGCCCGGCTGGCTGCCGGCCGGCCAGCCGCGGCCCTGGGGCGAGCGCCTGGTCGCGCTGAAGGACGTGTGGCCTTCGCTGGTGCTGTTCGCCTTCGTGATCGGCGGCCTCTACGGCGGCCTGTTCACGCCGACCGAGGCCGGCGGCATGGGCGCCGGCGGCGCCTTCCTGCTGGGCGTGCTGCGCCGCAAGCTCGACCGCGAGAAGATCCGCACCGCGCTGCTGCAGGCCACCCGCACCGCGGCCGCGGTGTTCACGGTGCTGATCGGCGCGCTGCTGTTCGGCTACTTCCTCACCATCACGCAGACGCCGCAGAAGGTGACGGCCTTCCTCACCGGCCTGGGCATCGGCCGCTACGGCGTGCTGGCGCTGATCATGGTGATGTACCTCGTGCTGGGCTGCCTGATGGACGCGATGGCGATGATCATCCTCACCGTGCCCATCATCTTCCCGGTGATCGTGCAGCTGGGCTTCGACCCCATCTGGTTCGGCGTGATCATCGTGATGACCGTCGAGCTGGGCCTGATCCACCCGCCGGTGGGCATGAACGTCTTCGTGATCAAGAGCGTGGTGCAGGACCTGAGCTTCACCACCATCTTCAAGGGCGTGATCCCCTTCGTGATCACCGACATCGTGCGCCTGGTGATCCTGATCGCGTTCCCGGTGATCGCGCTGTGGCTGCCGGGAAGGATGTAGGGGCCTTCAGGCGGCGGCCCGGCACGCCGTCGTCGAGGCCGACCAGTCGCACAAGGCCGCGCCCAGCGGCGCGCCGCGGCGCACCGCCGTCATCTCGGCCAGGATCGCAAGCGCGATCTCCGGCGGCGTCTTGCCGCCCAGGTTGAACCCGGCCGGCCCGCGCAGCGCGGCGACCTGCCGCTCGCTGAGGTCGAACTCGCGCAGGCGCTGGCGGCGCGCCTCGTTGTTGCGCAGCGAGCCGATCGCGGCGACGTAGAAGGCAGGCGTCTTCAGCGCCTCCATCAGGCCCAGGTCGTCGAGCTTCGGGTCGTGGGTGACGGCGACGACGGCGCTGCCGGGGTCGAGCTTCATCGCCAGCACCAGGTCGTCGGGCATCTCGCGCGAGAGCGTCACGCCTTCGATCGCCTGCCAGCCCTCGTGGTACTCCTCGCGCGGGTCGCACACGGTCGCGTGGTAGTCCAGCATCACCGCGCCGGCGGCGAGGTAGCGCGAGAGCTGGCCGGCGCCGATGATCAGGAGGCGCAGGCGCGGGCCGTGCACGGTGGTGAGCATCCGGCCGTCGAAGTGCACGGCGTCGCCTTCGGCCGCGGCTTGCAGGTGGACGCGGCCGCTGGCCATCTCGAGCCGGCGCTGCACGACGTGATGCTGCTCGACCTCGTGCAGCAGCTGCGGCAGCCGCGAGGCCGCGCCCAGCGGCTCCAGCACGATGCGCACCGAGCCGCCGCAAGGCAGCCCGAAGCGGCGCGCCTCCTCGGCGGTGGCGCCGTAGGTCGTGTGCAGCGGCAGCGCCGACGCCAGCTCGCCGCGGCGCACGCGCGCGATCAGGTCGTCCTCGATGCAGCCGCCGGACAGCGAGCCGGCCACCTGCCCATCGTCGCGGATGACCATCAGCGAGCCCGGCGGGCGCGGCGACGAGCCCCAGGTGTGGACCACGGTGCCCATCACGACGCGGCGGCCGCGGGCCATCCAGTCGATCGCGGCGCGCAGCACCTCGACGTCCATGCTGTTCATGCCTGTGTCCTCAGTGCGCCGCGTCGTCGTGCAGCCATGCCGGCAGCCGCCTCAGGTGCGGGCTTGCTGCCGCGATGCGGCACGCGGATCCGCCAGCGCGGCACCGGCGAGCCCCGCCAGCGCGCAGGCGGCCAGCACCCAGGCCAGCGCCGGCGGGCCGAAGCGCTCCAGCGCCAGCCCGATGGCCGCGGTGGCCAGCGCGGGCGCGAGGGCGCGCATCGGCGAGGGTCCGGCCGCGGCCGGCGCCCGGCGTGCCGCGGCGTGCGCCGGCTGCGCGGCCCAGGCCAGCCCCCACGCGAGCGCGCAGGCGAGCGACGCGGCCATCAGGCCGGCCAGGCCATCGAGTCCCGCCGGCCGCCACCATGCCAGGATGGCCGCGGCGGCCAGCGGCAGCGCGGGCCAGGCCAGGCTGCGCAGCGCGATGCCCATCAGGTGCAGCCCGAGCGGCGGCAGCAGCATCGCGGCCAGATGCAGGCCGACGATCGCGTGCGCGTCGAGGCCCAGGCTGCCGCTGCACCACTCGCCCATGGCCGCGAGCGTGGCCATCATCGGCAGCATCGTCCAGCGGATGGCCGCGTGCAGCCGCGCGCCGGCCTCGGCGGGCCAGGCGGCGGCGGTGGGCAGCACGCAGTCGAACAGACCGCTGCGGCAGCCGCGCGCGACGGCGCCGGCGGGCACCAGCGCCGCCAGCACCAGCGCCGCGGCGGCGAGGAGCACGGCGCCCGCCATGGCGCTGCCGAGGCCCAGCCACGCGATCGCCGTGCCGGCGGCCGCCGGGACGACCGGCAGCGCGGCCTTCCCCCGGCGCAGTGCGCGCACGCTGCGCGACGCCGCGACGACGAGCAGGCCCCAGCCGACCGCCGTCGCGATGGCGGCTGCGGCCCGGGGCGCGATCGCGGCGCCCAGCAAGCCGAGCGCCGCCAGCGCCGCGCTGCCGACGATGGCGCCGCGCAGCGCGTTCGCGCCCAGGCGCCGGTCGCGCCCCGCCGCCTGGGCGACGCCGATCACCGCGAGCCACAGCGCGGTGGGCAGCAGTCCGACCGCGGTGAGCGGCCAGGCGGCGCGGCCGAGCGCGCCGAGCTGCAGCCAGCCCGCCATCAGCAGCGTCCACGCGAGCGTGCGGGCCAGTGCCAGCCGCATCGGCCGCGTCCTCAGGCCGTCGCGAGCGCAGCCGGCCAGCGCAGCGCGTGGCCGGTCTCGCGCTCGAAGCGCTCGATGTCTTCGGGCGTGTCGATGTCCACCCGGTAGCGCCGGTTGTCGGTGACGAAGGGCATCACGCGTCCGGCGTGCCGGGCCTGCCACTGGCGGCAGCCGACGTTCGCCGCGCCGGCGAGGATCTCGTCGCGCACCGAGGCGTCGAAGATCACCGGGTTGCCGCGTTCGCCGTTCACTTCCGGATGGACGACCGCTGCGCCCTCGCGCCGCTTCTTCCACGCGCCGATCAGCGCGCCGATGTCCTGCGCGTTGAGCAGCGGCTGGTCGACCAAGGCGACGACCACCGCGTCGAGCTTGCCCGTGAGCGCCGCCAGGCCCAGCCGCTGCGACGACACCTGCCCGTCCTCGGGGTTCGGGTTGCGCACGATGGTGACGGGGAAGGACTCGATCGCCGGCAGGACCTGCTCGGCATGGTGGCCGACGACGACGACGAGTTCATCGACGCCGGCGCCCGACAAGGCGATGATCTGGCGCCGGACCAGCGGCACGCCGCCGAGTTCGAGCAGGCATTTGGGCCGCCGGCCGATGCGCTCGCCAGCGCCGGCGGCCAGCAGCACGGCGCCGATGACGGACCGCGCATAGAGGCCGCCGCCGCCCTTGAGGATGCAGCCCATCAGTGCTCTCCGCAGCAGCTGCGGCCATCGCCGCCGGCAAGTGCGGGCAGCGGCGCGATGACCGGGGATGCCGATGACGCCGCCTCGGCCGGCAGGGCGAATGCCGGCGCAGGAGCCGCCGCCGCGTCGCGGGCCGCCGTCCCGCGCCGCCGGTGCGAGACGACCGCCGCCAGCACCGAGAGCGCGATTTCCTGCGGCGTCTCCGCGGCCATCGGATAGCCCGCGGGGGCCACGATGGCCGCCACTGCCTCCGCATCCGCGCCCGCGGCGACCAGCGAGTCCTTCAAGACCTTCGCCTTGCGCTCGCTCGCCACGAACGACACCTGCCGCGCCTGCAAGGCGAGCGCCAAGCGCAGCGCCTGCACGTCGCGCCGGCCCTGCGTCGCGACGACGACCCAGGCGCCGGGCGCGACCTGCGGCGCGACGACCGCGGGCTCGTCGGTCGCGATCAGGCGCTCCGAGTCGGCGAACGCGGCGCGGTCGGCGTCGTGCGCGATCACCGTCACCGCGAAGCCGGTGCGCGGCGCCAGCTCGGCCAGGCTCTGCGCGACCGGCGAGGCGCCAATCACGACGAGCTGCGGCCGCGGCAGCACCGGGTCGACGAACAGCTCCAGCGTGCCGCCGGAGTGGCAGGCCATGCCGAACTCCAGCACGTCGCCCAGGTCCTTCTCGTGGCCTTCCTCGGTCGGCGCGATGCGGATCATCCGCGCGTGGCCGTCGGCCAGCACCTGGCGCACGGTGCGGATCACGGCCGGCTGCGCGCAGCCGCCGCCGACCCAGCCCTGCATGCGGCCGTCGGCGGTGACGACGGCCTTGTCGCCGGGGCGCGCGGAAGCCGGAGCGAGGGCGCGCACCACGCTGACCAGCGCGTACGGCGTGCCGCTGGACTGCAGGCGGTGGGCGGCGGTGATGACGGACTCGTCGATGTTCATGATCGACTCCTGGGTCAATGAAGTTCCGAAGCCAGCCGTTCCAGGTCGCGCAGGCTGTCGAGGCGGTGGAAGCCGGCGACGAGCCCGGGGCACGCACGCACCTCGGCGATGGCCGCCGAGGCCGGAACGGCGTCCGTCGGGTGGATCCACTCGATGCGGGCGCCCTTCGCGCGCAGCGCGGCCAGCGACGCGGCCAGCGCCTCGGGCTCGTCGGCATCGAAGCCGTCGGAGAGCAGCCACACGCGTGCCGAACGTCCGAAACGGCCGAGCTGGGCGCGGGCGTGCACCTTGCGGAAGTCGTCCACGCTGGTCGCGATGCGCGTGCCGCCGCCGAAACCGGCCGTCACGGCGTTGACCTTCTCCTGCACGGCCGCGCTGTCGCTGCGCAGGAGCGGCGTCACTTCGGCCAGCCGCGTGTGGAAGACGAAGACGCGCGCGCTCGCGGCGCCTGCCAGCGCGCGCGCGATGCGCAGGAAGAGCTGCGCGTGCGTCTGCATCGAGCGGCTCACGTCGACCAGCAGGAAGAGCTGCGGACGGTCGCGGCGCCGGCGGCGCCACGCGGGTTCGAGCGGCAGGCCGCCGGTGGCCAGGCTGGCGCGCAGCGTGCGCCGCAGGTCGAGCCGATGGCCGGCCGCGTCGTGCCAGCGGCGCGTCAAGCGGCGGCGCAGGCGCTCGGCGATGCGCTCGGGCCAGCCGGTCGAGCAGCGCCAGGTCCTGCGGCAGCCATTGCGAGAGCGAGCGGTCTTCCAGCGCCTCGGTACGGCTGGCGCCGCCCTGGGCGCGCTGCAGGCCGGCGTCTTCCTCGGCGGCGATGCCTTGCAGCGCTGCATCCGCCGGCGCCCCGCGCGGCCCCCCGGGCGCCATGCTGTCGTGCAGGCCCTGCACCAGCTGCTGCAGGCTGCGGCTCGGCCGCGTCTGGCCGGAGACCTTCGTGCTGCCGCGCAGCTTTTCGGGCTGCCAGTAGCGCTCGAACAGCTCGGGCCAGCGCTGCCAGTCGCGCGCGTCGTGGCAGGCGATGGCGCGCCACGCCGCATCGATGCGTTGTGGCCGGTCCGGCGGCAGCGCGAGCGCGGCGCGCACCATCGCCTGCTGCTCGGCGACGCCGACCACCAGCCCGTGCTCGCGCAGCAGCGCGGCAAAGCCGGCGATCGCTTCGAGCGGCTGCGGCCTCATGCGCGCGCTCCCTTCTCGGCCACGCCGACGGCGCGGCGGCCCTCGATCAACTGGCGCACGCGCACCGGATCGAGCGCGAAGCGGTCCTCGCGCGTCTTCAGCAGGCAGGCCAGCGTGCCCTCGATCAGCGTCACGTCGTCTGGCAGCGCCTTGAGCCCGATGCGGTGCAGCGCCCGCACCCAGTCCAGCGCCTCGGCGACGCCGGGCTTCTTCGCCAGGTCTTCCTGGCGCAGGCGCTGCACGAACGCGACCGCCTGTTCGACGAGCCGGGTCTCGGCGTCGGGCAGCGTGGCGCGCACGATCGCGACTTCGCGCGCCGCCGTCGGGTAGTCCAGCCAGTGGTACAGGCAGCGCCGCCGCAGCGCATCGCTGAGATCGCGCGTGCCGTTGCAGGTGAGCACGGCCTGCGGGGGGTGCCTGGCGCGCAGCGTGCCGAGCTCGGGCACGGTGATCTGGTCCTCGGCCAGCACCTCGAGCAGAAAGGCTTCGAAGGCCTCGTCGGCGCGGTCGATCTCGTCGATCAGCAGCACGACCGGCCGGTCGGCCGTGATCGCGGCCAGCAGCGGGCGTTCGAGCAGGTACTCGCGGCCGAACAGGTCGGCCTCGGCCAGCGGGTCGCGACCCGTTGCCGGCGTCTCGTGCAGGCGGATCGCGAGCAACTGGCGCGCGTAGTTCCACTCGTAGGCGGCCTGTGCCAGGTCCAGCCCTTCGTAGCACTGCAGGCGCACCAGCGGCCGGCCGGCGGCCTTCGCGAACGCGGTCGCGAGCGCGGTCTTGCCGACGCCGGCATCGCCTTCGAGCAGCAGCGGGCGCTGCAACTCGCCGGCCAGCCACAGCGCGGTGGCGAGCGCTTCGTCGGCGATGTAGCCGGCGCGCTGCAGGGACTGGCGCAGGTCGCCGTCGGTCATGGCCAGCAGCTCAGACGCGCTTGCCGAACAGGCCCGCGAACCAGGACTTGACGACGGTCCACATCAGCCCCAGCGCGTTCAGCTCGCGGTGCGGCGCCGGCGGCGCGGCGGCGGCAGGCGGGGACGCCGCGCCGGCATCGGCACCGGCTTCGGCGCTCGCACCCGGCACGGCCACGGCCGCCGCGGCCGCGCGGAAGTTCTCCGCGAACTGCGCCAGCATCGCGTCGCTCACCGGCACCAGCAGCCGGCTGCCGAACTGCGCCAGCTTGCCGCTCACCGTGACCGTCGCCTCGCCGACGAGCGTGCTGCCGCCGCCCTCCGGGTCGATGCGTGCCACCAGCGTCATCTGCGCCGACGAGCCGGCCTTGTCCGCCCCCTTGCCCAGCAGCTTCAAGCTGCGCGTCGCCGCGTCCAGGCCCAGCAGCTCGATGTCGCCGTTGAACAGCATCGACGCCGGCCCGACCTTGCTCTTGACCGTGCCCTTGAAATGCGTGTCGTCGATCTGCTCGGTGATCTGCGCGCCGGGCATGCAGGCCGCGGTGGCGCGGACGTCCGAGAGCACGGCCCACGCCTGTTCGACGCCGGCCGCGACCGGATAGCGCTTGTCGAGTCGGACTTCCATTCAGAGCGCCACGCCGCAGGCCTTGAGCTGCTGCCAGATGCGGAACGAAGTGTGCGGCATCGTCATCTGCGTCACCCCCAGGTGCGCGAAGGCATCGACCACCGCCGAGGTGAAGGTCGGGATCGAGCCCACGTGCGGCGATTCGGCGACGCCCTTGGCGCCGATCGGGTGGTGCGGGCTGGGCGTGACGGTGAAGTCGGTCTCCCAGTGCGGCGTTTCCACCGCGGTGGGCAGGAAGTAGTCCATCAGCGTGTTGCCGAGCAGGTTGCCCTGCGCATCGAACGGCATCTGCTGGCCCATCGCGACCGCGAAGCCTTCGGTCAGGCCGCCGTGGATCTGGCCTTCGATGATCATCGGGTTGATGCGCGTGCCGCAGTCGTCCAGCGCGTAGAAGCGGCGCACCTGGGTCTCGCCGGTGCCGCGGTCGATGTCGACCACGCACAGGTAGATGCCGAAGGGGTAGGTGAAGTTCGGCGGGTCGTAGTAGTGCACCGCTTCGAGCCCCGGCTCCAGGCCCGCGGGCAGGTTGTTGTACGCGGCCCAGGCGATGTCCTTCATCGTCTTGAGCTTGTCGGGCTGGCCCTTGACGCTGAAGCGGTCGACTTCCCAGTCGAGGTCGTTCTCGCTCACTTCCAGCAGGTGGGCGGCGATCTTGCGCGCCTTCGCGTGGATCTTGCGTGCGGCCAGCGCGATGGCCGCGCCGGCCACCGGCGTCGAGCGGCTGCCGTAGGTGCCCAGGCCGTAGGGCGCGGTGCTGGTGTCGCCTTCCTCGACCTGGATCACCTCGCTCGGGATGCCGAGCTCGGTCGCGATGATCTGCGCATACGTGGTCTGGTGCCCCTGGCCCTGCGTGATGGTGCCCATGCGGGCGATCGCGCTGCCGGTGGGGTGGACGCGGATCTCGCACGAGTCGAACATGCCGACGCCCAGGATGTCGCACATCTTGCTGGGGCCGGCGCCGACGACCTCGGTGAAGGTGACGAGGCCGATGCCCATCAGCGTCGGGCTGTCGGGGTCGGCGCGCTTGGCAGCCTGCTCGGCACGCAGCGCCTGGTAGTCCACGGCGCCCAGCACCTTCTGCAAGGCCGTGTGGTAGTCGCCCGAGTCGTATTCGAAGCCGAAGGGGCTGTGGTACGGGAACTGCTCCTTCCTGATGAAGTTCCTGGCCCGGATCTCGGCCTTGTCGAGGTTCAGGCGCTGGGCCAGCACGTCGACGATGCGCTCGATCGCGTACACGGCTTCGGTGACGCGGAAGCTGCAGCGGTAGGCCACGCCGCCCGGCGCCTTGTTGGTGTAGACGCCCTTGACCTGGCAGAACGCGGCCGGGATGTCGTACGAGCCCGAGCAGATGTGGAACAGCCCGGCCGGGTACTTGGTGGGGTCGGCGCAGGCGTCGAAGGCGCCGTGGTCGGCGACGACGTGCGCGCGCAGCGCCTGGATGCGGCCGTCGGGCGTGGCGGCCAGCTCGACGTCCATGTGGTAGTCGCGGGCGAACGCGGTGCTGGAGATGTTCTCGATGCGGTCTTCCACCCACTTGACCGGCTTGCCCAGCACGATGGTCGCGGCGATCGCGCACACGTAGCCCGGATACACGCCCACCTTGTTGCCGAAGCCGCCGCCGATGTCGGGGCTGACGATGCGGATCTTGGATTCCGGCAGGCCCGAGAGCAGCGACACCACCGTGCGCACGACGTGCGGCGCCTGCGAGGTGATGTAGACCGTCAGCTCGCCCCTGACGGGGTCGAAGCTCGCGACGCAGCCGCAGGTCTCCAGCGGACAGGGGTGGACGCGCGGGTAGACGATGTGCTCCTTCACCGTGACCGGCGCGCTCGCGAACGCGGCGTCGGTGGCGGCCGGGTCGCCGGCTTCCCAGGTGAAGATGTGGTTGTGGTGCTCGCGCTTGCCGTGCGCGCCTTCGGTCTTGCCGGCGAGGTCCTCGCGCAGCACCGGCGCGCCGGGCTCCAGCGCCGCGAAGGGGTCGATGACGACGGGCAGTTCCTCGTACTCGACCTGCACCGCCTCGACGCCGTCGGCCGCGGCATAGCGGTCCTCGGCGATCACGACGGCGACCTCCTGCATCTGGAAGTGCACCTTCTCGTCGGCGAGCACGGCCGCCACGTCGCCGGCCAGCGTGGGCATCCAGTGCAGCTTGAAGGGCTTCAGGTCGTCGGCGGTCAGCACGGCCAGCACGCCCGGCACCTTCAGCGCCTCGGCTTTGGCTATGGACTTGATGCGCGCATGGGCGAACGGCGAGCGCACGATGTCCAGGTGCAGCATGCCGGGCATCTTGATGTCGTCGACGTAGTTGCCCTTGCCCTGGATGAAGCGCGCGTCTTCCTTGCGCAGGCGGCTGTCGCCCAGGCCCTGCAGGGCCGCGGCGCGCTCGAGGACCTTGGGGTCGGCGGGGGCGTTCATGCGGCCTCCTGGGCGGTCTGCTCGGTCTGCTGGAGCCTGGCCGCGGCGTAGAGCACCGCCTTGACGATGTTCTGGTAGCCCGTACAGCGGCAGAGGTTGCCGCTCATGCCCACGCGCACCTCGGCCTCGGTGGGATTCGGGTTCTCCTGCAGAAAGCGGTAGGCGCGCGTCAGCATGCCCGGCGTGCAGAAGCCGCATTGCAGGCCGTGCTCCCGGTAGAAGCCTTCCTGCACCGCGTGCAGCGTCGCGCCCTGTCCTGCCAGGCCCGCGAGCCCTTCGACCGTGATGACGTCCGAGCCCTCGCACTGCACCGCCAGGTGGGTGCAGCTCTTCACCGACCGGCCGTCGAGGTCGACCGTGCAGGCGCCGCAGTGGCTGGTGTCGCAGCCGATGTGCGGACCCGTCAGGTTGCAGTCCTCGCGCAGGAAGTGGATGAGCAGCGTGCGCGGCTCGACCGCCTTCTCGACCCTGCGGCCGTTGATCCTGAGGTTGACGATCGTCTTCGCCATGAGCCTTGTCTCCTTGCTTCGATTCAAGCGGCCCGCGCGGCGGCCTTCCGGATCGCGCGCCGGACCATCTGACCGGCCATCGCGGTCTTGTATTCGCGGTCGCCGCGCAGGTCTTCCGCGGGATCGGCGGCGGCCATCGCGGCCTGCGCGGCGGCTTCGACCGTCGCCGCGGTGACCGGCTGGCCCAGCAGCGCGGCTTCCGCGTCCCTGGCGCGAACGGCCATCGGCGCGACGTTGGTGAGCGCGATGCGCACGTGGCTGACCTGGCCGCCGTCGAGCCGCAGCACGACCGCCGCGCCGGCGGTCGCCCAGTCGCCGGTCTTGCGCTTGAGTTTCTCGTACGCATACCCGGTCTTCGGCGCGAAGGCTGGCACGCGGATCTCGGTGAGGATCTCGTCCTCGGCCAGCTCGGTCGCATAGGTGCCGAGGTAGAAGCCGTCGGCCGGGCGCCGCCGCGTGCCCTGGGGCCCTTGCAGCACCAGCGTCGCATCGACCGCGATCGAGAGCGCCGGATGGTCGTTGCCCGGATCGCCGTGCGCGATGTCGCCGCCGATCGTCCCGCGGTTGCGCACCTGCGGATCGGCGATCAGCCGGGCCGCTTCCGGCAGCAGCGGCACCCGGGCGTTCAGCAGCGGCGAGGCGATCAGGTCGCTCTCCACCGTCATCGCCCCGATCACGATCGTGTCGCCGTCCTCGCGGATGCCGCGCAGCCCGTCGATGCGGTTCAGGTCGATCAGGTTCGCCGGCTGCGCGAAGCGGAACTTCATCATCGGCAGCAGGCTGTGGCCGCCGGCCAGCAGCTTGGCGTCGGGCAGCGACGCGAGCAGGCCCAGCGCCTCGCCCACGGTGCGCGGCGCGTGATAGTCGAATCCCGGGGGGATCATCGTGCGGGTCTCCTTGGGCGAGTGACGGCCGGCAGGGCGCCGGTGCGGCGCTTGACGTGCGGCAAGGCAAAGGTAGGTCCTTCGCGCCTGACGCTGGCGCCGGGATCACGAAGCCGGGCCCTGGCTGCACGAACGGTCGGTTGCGCCGCACGAAAATCGTGCGGCGGTGCAGCATGCGCGCGGGCCGCCCGCCTCGCCCCGCCCTCCGCGGCTTCAGCCGCGCCGCGTATCCGTCTCGGCGATGCCCAGCCGCTCCAGCAGCGGCGCCACGCTGACCCGCGACACGGGCAGCGCGCTCGCCTCGCCGCGCAGGCGCAGGCTGATCCTGCCGTCGTCGCGCACGATCTGCTCGGCGTAGTCGAGGTTGGCGACGTAGCTGCGGTGGATGCGCAGGAAGCTCTCGCCGTCCAGCCGCTCGGCGAGGTCGCTGATCGAGAGGTTGCAGAAGCTCGAGCCGCGCTGCGTCGCCACCCAGGTGTAGTGGCCTTCGGCCCGCACGTGGGTCACGTCGGCGGCGTCGATCAGCACGATGCGGCTGCCGGCGACGGTCGGGATCTTGTGCAGCTGCCGCTTGGCCTGCGGGCGCCGGCCGAGTTCGTCGTCGCTGCTCACGGCCTCGGTGATGTCGTAGAAGATCAGCGTGTGCCCGGCGCTTGCGCCGCTCGAGTCGGACATCTTGCTGACCTTGATCAGCAGCACGCGCTCGGGGATGTTGATGATCATCGCCATCGGCGGCGGGTTGCTCACCGGGCACTCGGCCTGGTCGAGCAGGAACCTGACCTTGGGCTGCGAGCGCTCGGGATGGAAGGACAGCACCATCTTCTCGAACGGCTGCTTGTCCTCGACGGGCAGCACGCGCCGCGCGAAGCTGTTCATGGCCACGACCCGGTTCTCGCGGTCGAGCTGGACGACGCCGACGTCCGAGCGTTCGAGCAGGTACAAGGGGCTGGTCTGGGTCATGGCGGGGACGGCAGGCGCCGCTACATTGCAGCATAGCCGGTCACCCGCGCGTCGCCAGGGTCTCGATCGATCGCCCTTGCGGTCCGGCCAAAAGATGCATACGCTGTGCATCTATGAGCTCGCCCGCCGTCACCGAACCCGCCGCGCCGCTGGCCCGCGTGCTGCAGCAGCCGTACCGCCACGGCTTCGTGACGGAGGTCGAGGCCGATGCCCTGCCGCCCGGCCTCGACGAGGGCACGGTGCGGGCGATCTCGCGGCGCAAGCGCGAGCCGGCGTTCCTGCTGCAGTGGCGGCTGGCCGCGCTCGAGCGCTGGCGCGCGATGTCGCCGCCGGCCTGGGGGCGGCTGCACATCGACCCGATCGACTTCCAGGCGATCAGCTACTACTCGGCGCCGAAGTCGCTGCAGGACGGGCCCAAGAGCCTGGCCGAGGTCGACCCCAAGCTGCTGGAGACCTACGAGAAGCTCAACGTGCCGCTGCACGAGCGCGCGCGCCTGGCCGGCGTGGCGGTCGACGCGGTGTTCGACTCGGTGTCGGTGGGCACCACCTTCCGCGAGCAGCTCGCCGCGGCGGGCGTGATCTTCTGTTCGTTCTCGCACGCCGTGCAGCACCACCCCGAACTGATCGAGCGCTACCTGGGCAGCGTGGTGCCGCCGGGCGACAACTTCTACGCGGCGCTGAACTCGGCGGTGTTCTCCGACGGCTCGTTCGTCCACGTCCCCGAGGGCGTGCGCTGCCCGATGGAGCTGTCGTCGTACTTCCGCATCAACGCCCGCAACACCGGCCAGTTCGAGCGCACGCTGATCATCGCCGAGGCCGGCAGCGAGGTCAGCTACCTGGAAGGCTGCACCGCGCCGCAGCGCGACGAGCACCAGCTGCACGCCGCCGTCGTCGAGCTGGTCGCCCACGACGACGCCCGCATCAAGTATTCGACGGTGCAGAACTGGTACCCCGGCGACGAGCACGGGCGCGGCGGCATCTACAACTTCGTCACCAAGCGCGGCCTGTGCGCCGGCCGGCGCTCGCGCATCGCCTGGACGCAGATCGAGACCGGCTCGGCCATCACCTGGAAGTACCCGAGCGTGGTGCTGCGCGGCGACGGCGCCAGCGGCGAGTTCCATTCGATCGCGGTGTCCAACCACCGCCAGCAGGCCGACACCGGGACCAAGATGATCCACCTGGGGCGCAACACGACGAGCCGCATCGTGTCCAAGGGCATCAGCGCCGGCCATGCGCACAACAGCTACCGCGGGCTGGTGCGCATCGCGCCCACCGCCGCCGGGGCGCGCAACCACACGCAGTGCGACTCGCTGCTGATCGGCCCGCATTGCGGCGCCCACACCTTCCCCACGGTCGACGCGGCGCGCAGCGACGCGGTGGTCGAGCACGAGGCCACCACCACCCGCATCTCCGAAGAGCGCCTGTTCTACTGCCAGCAGCGCGGCATCGCGCCGCCCGACGCCACGGCGCTGATCGTCGGCGGCTTCTGCCAGGTCGTGCTCGAAGAACTGCCGATGGAGTTCGCGCTCGAGGCCAAGGCGCTGCTGGCGGTGTCGCTGGAAGGCGCCGTCGGCTGAAGGCGCAAGGCCGCCATCCACCCGAGGAATCCCCATGACCGCCACCGAACCGCTGCTGCACGTACGCGACCTGCGCGTCGACGTCGGCGACCGCCCCGTGCTGAAGTCCGTTTCGCTCGACGTACCGGCCGGCGCGCTGGTGGCGCTGATGGGCGCCAACGGCAGCGGCAAGAGCACGCTGGCGCTGGCGCTGGCCGGGCACCCGCGCTACCGGGTGACGGGCGGCGAGGCCCGCCTCGGCGGTCGCGACCTGCTGGCGATGGCGCCGCAGGAGCGGGCCCGCGCGGGCCTGTTCCTGTCGTTCCAGGCGCCGCCGGAGATCCCGGGCGTGAAGAACAACCTGTTCATCCGCACCGCGGTGAACGCGGTGCGCGAGGCCCGCGGCGAAGCGCCGCTGGACGCCTTCGATTTCCTCGGCGGCGCGCGCGCGGCGGCCGCGCGGCTGGGCCTGCCCGAGGCGATGCTGGCGCGCCCGGTCAACGACGGCTTCTCCGGCGGCGAGCGCAAGCGCAACGAGCTGCTGCAACTGGCGCTGCTGCAGCCGCGCCTGGCGCTGCTGGACGAGATCGACTCCGGCATGGACATCGACGGCGTGCGCGCCGTCGTCGACCTGGTGCAGGACCTGCGCGGTCGCGGCACGGCCTTCGTCGTGATCTCGCACTCGCTGCAACTGCTCGAATCCCTGGCGCCGGACGCGGTGCTGAAGCTGGACCAGGGCTGCATCGCCGAAGCCGGCGGGCTGGACCTGGCGCGCGCGGTCGCGCGGACCGGCTTCGCGCGCGCGCCGGAAGCGGCCGAGGCATGAAGCCATGAACCGCGCCCGCGCCGACGCCCTGTCCGCCCGCAGCCGCATCGCCGCGGGGCACTGGATCGCGCGCACCGCGGAGTCCTTCCGGCACCTGCCGCCGCCGCCGGGGGCGCTCTGGCTGGGAGAGGCGACGCCTGCGTCCTCGCCCGCGCCCGCGCCGGCTTGCGACGCGCCGCCGCTGGCCGGCGCCGGCTGGACGCTGCACCCCGTGGGCCGCACGCCGCAGGCGCGCGTCGATGCCCGCTGGCTGGACGCGACCGACGCCGGCCAGCGCAGCGAGCTCTTCGCCGGCGTGCCCGCGCCCGGCGGCGAGGACGCCGCGCCCTTTGCCTGGGCGCACCGGGCGCTGTGCCGCCAGGGCCTGCGCCTGCGCATCGGCGACGCCGCCGCCGGCGGCCGGCGCGAGACCGTCTGGCTGCAGCTGCGCCACCAGCCGCGCGCCGAGGTGGAGGCGCCGCTGCTCGTGATCGACCTGCTGCCGGGCGTCGACTGCGTGCTGGTGGAAGTGCACGAGCGGTCGCCGGCCGAGCTGGCCCAGGCCTGCCGGCGCGCCATCGTGCAGAACCTGCAGGTCCATCTGCGCCTGGGCCGCGACGCCTCGCTGCGGCACCTGCGCATCGCCGCGCCGGCGCCGGGCGACCACGTGGCCCACCACGTCCAGGCCCGCCTCGACCGCGGCGCCGTCTACCACCAGGGCCTGCTCGCATCGGGCTGTGCCTACCACCTGCAGCGCAGCGCGATCGCGCTGCCCGAACACGAGGCCAGCGCCCGGACGGCCGGGGTCCTGCTCGCCAACGGCTCGGCGCTCGAACAGCAGATCGGCGTCGTGCACGGCGCCGGCCGCACCGCCAGCGCCGTCGAGGCGCTGGCCCTGGGCGGCGGCAGCGCGCGCCTGGTGGTCAACGCCCACACCGCCATCGAGCCGGGCGCCGACGAGGCCCAGGCGCGGCAGCGGCTCGCCGGCATCCCCACCGGCGGCCAGCCGAAGCTGGTGCTGCGCCCGCACCTGGAGATCCAGCATGACCAGGTGCAGGCCGCGCACGGCGCCACCTGGGGCGCGCTGCCCGAAGACGCGCTGTTCCATGCTGCCCAGCGCGGCCTGGACGAGCGCACGGCCCGTGCGCTGATCATCGAGGGCATGGCCCGCGCCGCGCTGGCGCGCTGCCTGGACACGCCCGACCTGATGGAGACCCTCGGCGTCGACGGCCTGCTGGCGCGCGCGGTGGCGCAGCACCTCGACGCCCGGCCGGGCGACGCGCGCGAGGCCTGCCATGGGTGAGCGCCTGCTCCCGGCCGTGGCGGCCGACGACTTCCCGGCGCTGGCGCAGCCCGTCCACGGCCATCCGCTGGCCTACCTGGACAACGCCGCGACGACGCAGCTGCCGCTGCCGGTGCTGACCGCGATGCGCCGCTTCGAGACCCGCGACCGCGCCAACATCCACCGCGGCGTGCACGCGCTGAGCCAGCGCGCGACCGAGGCTTTCGAGCAGTCGCGCGCGGCGCTCAAGCGCTTCGTCGGCGCCGGCGCGGACCACGAGCTGGTGTTCACCTCCGGTACCACCGAGGCGCTGAACCTGGTGGCGCACGGCCTGTCGGCGGACGCGCTGCGGCCGGGCGACGAGATCGTCGTCAGCGGGCTCGAGCACCACGCCAACCTGCTGCCGTGGCAGGCGGCGGCGCGGCGCAGCGGCGCGGTGCTGCGCATCCTGCTGCCCGACGCCGAGGGCCGGCTGCATGTGCGCGACCTGGCGCCGCTGCTGAACGCGCGCACGCGCGTGTTCGCGCTGACGGCCTGCGCCAACGCGACGGGCGAGCGCCCGCCCTACGAAGCGCTGCTGGCGCTGGCCGCCGAAGCCGGCGCGCTGACGGTGCTGGACGCCGCCCAGGCGGCCGGCCATGCCGTGCCCGACCTGTCGGCAATCGCCTGCGACCTGATGGCGTTCTCGGGCCACAAGATGTACGGCCCGATGGGCATCGGCGCGCTGGTGGGCCGGCGCGCGGCCTTGGAGCGCCTGACGCCGCTGCGCCTGGGCGGCGACATGGTCGAGCGGGTCGGCTACGCCGACGCGGCGTTCGCCGCGTTGCCGGCGCGGCTGGAAGGCGGCACGCCCAACGTCGGCGGCGCGGTCGGCATGGCGGCCGCCGCCGGCTACATCGACCGGCTGGGCCGTGCCGTCATCGACGGGCACGTCGCCGCGCTCAGGGCCCAGGCCGCCGCCGGCCTGGCGGCGCTGGACGGCGTCACGGTGCTGTCGCCCGGCGCCGCGGCATCGGCCATCGTGTCCTTCGTGGCCGACGGCGTGCATCCGCACGACATCGGCACGCTGCTGGACGAGCGCGGCATCGCCGTGCGCACCGGCCACCACTGCGCCCAGCCGCTGCTGCAGCACCTGGGCTGCGGGCCGACGACGCGCGCCTCGTTCGCGCTCTACAACACGCACGACGAGGTGGAGCGCCTGGTGGCCGGCGTGGCGCGTGCGCTGGAGGTCTTGCGATGAGCGCGGCAGAAACCGAGCTGTACCAGGAGCTCGTCGTCGAGCACAAGCGCGCGCCGCGCCACCACGGCCGGCTGGCGGCGCCGACGCACCAGGCGCGCGGCCACAACCCGCAGTGCGGCGACGACCTGCAGGTGGAGCTGGACGTCGCCGAAGGCCGGCTGCGCGACATCGCCTTCCACGGCCAGGGCTGCGCGATCTGCATCGCCTCGGCCTCGATGATGACCGAGGCGGTGATCGGCCGCAGCGTCGCCGAGGCGCAAGCCCTGCAGCAGCGCTTTCGCGCCGTGCTGACCGGAGCGCTCGAGCCCGAGGCGGCCGATCTGGGCAAGCTCGTCAGCCTGGCCGGCGTGCGCCGCTACCCGGGCCGCATCAAGTGCGCGCTTTTAGGCTGGCATGCGCTGATGCACGCGCTGGCCGGCGAGGGCTCCTTGTCGTGAGCCGTGAGCGCGACACCGTGCTGCTGCGCCGGCCGGTGCAGGCCGAGCGCATCCCCGACGGCACGCCGGTCGAGCTGGCCGCCGGGGCCTGGGGCCAGGTCACGCAGGCGCTGGGGTCGAGCTTCACGCTGGTCGTCGACGGCCAGCTCGTGCGGCTGAAAGGCAGCGACGCCGACGCCATCGGCCGCAAGCCGCCGGCCGCGCCGGCGCTGCCCGCCGAGGTCGACGTCGCCGACGTGCAGGGCCTGGTCTGGCAGGTGCTGAAGACCTGCTACGACCCGGAGATCCCGGTCGACATCGTCGAGTTGGGCCTGATCTACGCCTGCGAGGTGGTTCCGGTCGACGACGAGCAGGTCCACGTCAAGATCGAGATGACCTTGACGGCCCCGGGCTGCGGCATGGGCGAGATCCTGGCCAATGAAGTCGCCGACAAGGTGCTGGCCCTGCCGCGCGTGGCCGAGGTCAAGGTCGACTTCGTGTTCGACCCGCCCTGGGACCGCTCGCGCATGTCCGAGGCCGCACTGCTGGCGCTGGGCCTGTGACGCCGCCCGCAGGCTCGCGCGGCCCCGTTCACAGCGCTCGCCGCGCCAGCATGCTGCGGATCCGGCCGATCGCCAGCGCCGGGTTCAGGCCCTTGGGGCAGGCGTCCGTGCAGTTCAGGATCGTCCGGCAGCGGAACAGGCGGTACGGATCCTCCAGGTCGTCCAGCCGCGCCCCGGTCGCCTGGTCGCGGCTGTCGACCAGGAAGCGGTAGGCCTGCAGCAAGCCGGCCGGCCCCACGTACTTGTCCGGGTTCCACCAGAAGCTCGGGCAGGCCGACGAGCAGCAGGCGCACAGGATGCACTCGTACAGGCCGTTCAGCTCGTCGCGTTCGACGGGGGTCTGCAGCCGCTCGCGCTCCGGCGGCGGGTCGTCGTTGACCAGCCACGGCTTGACGGAGTGGTACTGCTGGAAGAATCCGCTCATGTCGACGATCAGGTCGCGGATCACGGGCAGCCCCGGCAGCGGCTTGAGCACCACCGTCGCCGGCAGGCTGCGCATGTTGGTCAGGCACGCCAGCCCGTTCTTGCCGTTGATGTTCATCGCGTCCGAGCCGCACACGCCCTCGCGGCAGGACCGGCGGAAGCTCAGCGACGGGTCGATCGCCTTCAGCTTGATCAGCACGTCGAGCAGCATGCGGTCCCCGGCGGCAGGCTCGAACGACAAGGACTGCATGCGCGGCCGCTCGTCGGCGTCCGGATCGAAACGGTAGATGTGGAAGGTGTGCATGCGGTGCTCCCGTGCGGGCCGGGCGCGGACTCCGGCGCCATAAGATGCAGTCGACATGCATGTTACGGCACAATGGCGCGCATGCGACTCGCCGAGTACACCGACTACGCGCTGCGCGTACTGATGGACTGCGCGGCCCATCCCGGCCGCCTGGTCACCATCGCCGAGGTGGCCGAGCGGCACGCGGTCTCCAAGAACCACCTGATGAAGATCGTCAACGACCTGGCCCGCCAGGGGATCATCGAGACCACCCGCGGGCGCGGCGGCGGGCTGCGCCTGCTCCAGCCGGCCGGCGACATCCGGATCGGCGACATCGTGCGCCGGTGCGAGACCGACTTCCGGCTGGTGGAGTGCTTCGACCGCCGCACCAACACCTGTTCGCTGGCGCCGACCTGCCGCCTGAAGGGCCTGTTCGACGCGGCGCTGCAGGCCTACTTCAAGGAGCTGGACGCGGCGACGCTGGCCGACATCGTCGGCCCGGTGCCGGCGGCGCCGGCCGCCGGGAGCGGGTCACCCGTCCGGCTGCCGGCTGCGGCGCGTGCAAGGGCGATGCCATGAGCAAAACTCCCCCGGCCTGGGAGCCGCTGTCGCCCGAGGTGCTGGCCGACCAGCGCGGCGCCTACGACCGCATGCGGGCGGCGGGCGCGCTGGCCGCGTCGCCGCGCGGCGTCACGCTGTTCCGCCACGCCGACGTCGTCGCCGCGGCGCACGATCCGCAGGCCTTCTCGTCGGCCGCCTCGGAGCGGCGCGCGGTGCCCAATGCGATCGACCCGCCAGAGCATGCGGCGTGGCGCGGCATCGTCGACCCCTTCTTCGCGCCGGCGCGCATCGCCGAGCTGGAGCCGCGCGTGCGCGCGATCGCCGAGGCCATCGTGGGCGCGCTGCCGCGCGGCGCCGACGTCGACGCGGTGGCGCAGATCGGCGCCCCGTTCGCGGTGCGCGCGCAGACCGCATGGTTGGGCTGGCAAGGCACGGAGGACGCGCTGCTGGCGTGGATGGCCGACAACCATGCCGCCACGCGCAGCGGCGACCGCGCGCGGACCGCCGCGGCCGCCGCCGCGTTCGACGACATCATCCGCGCGCAGCTGCGGCGCCGCCGCGGGCCGGGCGCCGCCGCACCCGACGACCCGACGACCGCGCTGCTCGCCGCCACCTTCGGCGGCAAGCCGCTGGACGACGCCGACATCGTCTCCATCCTGCGCAACTGGACTGCGGGCGACCTCGGGTCGATGGCCGCGGCGCTGGGCGTCGTCGTGGCGTTCCTGGGAACGCATCCCGACGTGCAGCAGGAGCTGCGCCGGCGCCCGCAAGGGCTGGCAGCGGCGATCGACGAGATGCTGCGCATCGACGACCCCTTCCTGGTCAACCGGCGCGTGACGACGACCGCGGTGCGCATCGGCGGCCACGAGCTGGGCCAGCGGGACCCGCGTCTACCTCAACTGGACCTCGGCCAACCGCGACGAGGCCGTCTTCGGCGACCCGGACGCCTACCGGCCCGAGCGCCACGCGCCGCACAACCTCGTCTACGGCACCGGCATCCATGCCTGCCCGGGGCGGCCGCTGGCGACGATGGAGCTGGTCGTCGCGGCGCAGGCGCTGCTGCAGGCCACGCCGGCCATCGAGCCCGCGCCCGGCGCTGCGGCCGTGCGCGAGACCTATCCGCTGGGCGGCTGGCGCCGGGTGCCGGTGCGGCTGCGCTGATCGCTCAGGCCGCGACGCCGCCGGTGCCGAAGCGCCGCATCAGCTCGGCCTGCACCTGCGCCGGCGACAGTGGCCTGGCCGCGTTCTCGGCCGCGAAGGCGCGAGCCGCGGCCTCGTCGGGCCGGAACTTCAGGAACAGGCGGCGCAGTTGGTCTTCGTCGCAGGTGCCCAGCTCCACGCGCTCGTCGATGCGGCCGGCGCGGATCAGCGCGGCGTCGAGCTGCTCGGCGTGGTTGGTGGTCATGAAGAGCACGTTGCCCTCCTGCGTGGCCACGCCGTCCAGCGCGTTGAGGAAGCCGGAGAACGACAGCCGTACCTGCGCGTGCGCAGCGTCGCGCTGGCGGAAGAAGGCGTCGACGTCCTCGATCAGCAGCAGCGAGCGCTGCGGCACGCCGGCCAGCAGCGTGTGGATCTTCTCGTCGGTCACCACCGGCGAGGCCAGGCTGAGCGTGCAGACGTTCAGCCGCAGCTCCGAGGCCAGCGCGGTCACCAGCGAGGTCTTGCCGGTGCCCGGCGGCCCGTGCAGCAGGTAGCCGCGCCGCCAGGGAATGCCCAGCTCGGCATAGCGCTCGCGCGCGCCGTAGAAGCGCTGCAGGTCGGCCAGCAGCGCCTCGGCCTGCCCGGCCTTCAGCACCACCGACGACAGCGGCCGCCGCGAGCCCAGCCGCGCGCGCATCCAGTCGCCGCCGTGGAAGGGGTTGGGGATGTAGACCGACAGCGTGTCGCTCTCGCGGTTGGCGCGCGCGTCGATCGCGCGCTGCAGGAACGCGGCCAGCCAGTCGCCCGAGCGCCCGAAGTGCGACAGGCTGATGCGCTCGAACACGCTCTGGCCGACCTGCAGCTCGCGCCGCATCCACAGCAGCCGGGCGTCCACCCACAGGATGTGCAGGCCCTCGCCGGGCGAGAGCAAGGCGCGCGGCGGCTGCCCGGCGCGCAGGTCCTCCTCCAGGCTCTGGTGCGCCGTGCCGCGGCGCACGCTGCGCGCGGTGAACTGGTTGACCTGGCGCAGCGCGGGGTGCGCGTCCATGTATTCGACCAGCGCCGAGAACAGGAACTCGTCGCGCGAATCGACCGTCAGCGTGGAGATCGCGAAGCGCCGCAGCCAGGCGATCACGAGGCCGGGCACGTCGCGCAGCCAGAAGGCGATGGCGCCGGCCGCGGCCAGCAGCGCGGCCTGGGCGGCGGGAGAGTGCAGCAGGGAGTCCATGGGGGCGGTGCGTCGGGCGGTGGGTATTGTCGGGTCCGCGCCCTCGGTACCATCGCCGCCCATGCTGCTGCCGCGCCGCCGCCTGATCCTCGCCGCCTGCACCACCGCCGCCGGCGGGCGATTGGTCCACGCCGCGGCGCCTTCGGTGCTGCCGACCCCCGCGCCGGTGCCGGGCGGCGTCGCGCTGGTTCCGCTCGGCGCGGCCACGGCCCAGCGCCCCGGCGCCACCTACGGCGGCCGGCCGGTGATGGTGCGCGCGCAGGGGCCGGACTGGGTGGCCGTGGTCGGCATCGCGCTGGCGGCGGACCCGGCGCAGGCGCAGGCGCTGGTGGTGACCGATGCCCAGGGCCGCGAGCGCCGCCACCCCTTCCGGCTGCAGCGCAAGCGCTACGCCGAGCAGCGCCTGCAGGTCGCGCCGGGCAAGGTCGACCTGTCGGCCGAGGACCTGGAGCGCGCCCGGCGCGAGTCGGCGCACCTGCGCAGCGTGCTCGGCCGTTTCGACGCCGTGCGCGAGCCGGTGACGCTGCGCCTGCGCCAGCCGGTCGCCGGCCCGCGCTCGTCGACCTTCGGGCTGCGCCGCGTCTTCAACGGCCAGCCGCGCAGCCCGCACGGCGGCATGGACCTGGCCGCGCCCACCGGCACGCCGGTGCTGGCCGCCGCGGCCGGCGAGGTCACGGATGCCGGCGACTATTTCTTCAGCGGCCGCTGCGTGATCGTGGACCACGGGCAGGGCTTTCTGTCGCTGTATGCCCACCTGTCGGCGATCGACGTCGCGGTGGGGCAGGCGGTCGAAGCCGGCGCGCTACTGGGCAAGGTCGGCGCCACCGGCCGCGTGACCGGGCCGCACCTGCATTTCAGCGTCTACCTGAACGCGCAGGCGGTGGATCCGGCGCTGTTCCTGCCCGCGGCGGCCTGAGCGGCGGCGGACAGGTCTTCTCAGTCTTCGAGCTCGGCCTTCGCCATCTCCACGTCCAGCCGCTCCATCGCATCCATCGGCGTGCAGGCCGCGGCGTCGGCGTAGAGCTTCTCGGCCTCCTTCATCTTCTTGTCGCCTTCCAGCATCACCAGGCCGTTGGCGTATTCGATCATCGCGATCGCGCTCGTCGGGTTGAGCTTGAGCGCCTCCTTGTACATCTTCAAGCCGGTGCCGGCGTCGGCGCCCTGGGTGCGGCCCAGCAGCTTGCCGACCTTGTCGATCACCTCGGCGTGGAAGCTGCCCAAGGCGATATGAGCGTCGGCATGCTTGGGCGCCAGCTTGATCGCCGTCTCCAGCGCCGCCTTGACCTTGCCGCCCAGGCCTTGCGACAAGGCCTTGGCCACGCTGATGCCCTGGCCGTAGCGGCCCAGCGCATAGGCCTGCCAGTACCAGGCGTTGGCGTTCTTCGGTTCGGCGGCCTGCTGGCCTTCCGCCCGCTCGGCGGCTTCCAGGAACATCGCGAGCTTGGTCTTCTCGCTCTTTTCCAGGTAGTTGGCGTAGATGCACTGCGCCTTGTTGGCGACGGTGATGCCCGCGCCGCCGGCCTTCAGCCCGGCCTCGTACGCTTTCTGGAAGTCGCCCGCGTGGAACAGCGACCAGGCGGCCAGCACCTTGTCGTCCTTGGGCCAGGGCTCGGCGTCGCCGGCGTGCAGCCGCGCCCAGTGCTTCTTCAGCGCCGCGGCGTCGTAGGCGTAGTCGGCGCCGTCGTAGGGGAAGGCGGTCCATTTGGCCATCTTGCGTCTCCTCTCGTCGAAGTCATCGGTGTCATTGATAAGAACCGGCCAGGCGGTGCAGATGCTGGCGCGAGCCGCTCTCAAGATGCGGCAGCAGCAGCGACAGCACGTGGAACGCGCCGCGGCCCAGCGCGCGCGCCGCGGTCTCGGGCTCCAGCGCGTGGCGCGGGTCGCTGACGTATTCATAACTCAGCCAATACGTGGCCAGCACGACCATCGAGGTGGCCAGCGGCGCCGCCTCGTTGAGGCCGATCGTCAGCACGCCGCCGCGCTGCAGCCCGTTGATCAACTGCTGCATCGCGCGGCCCTTGTTCTGCAGCACGGCCTGGAAGTGCGTCTCCAGCCGGCGGTTCTTGCTGAGCAGGTCGTTGAGGTCGCGGTAGAGAAAGCGGTTGGCCCAGACCAGCTCGAACAGCATGTGCAGGAAGAGCCAGGCATCCTCCACGTTGGCCACCTGCTCGGCCGCAGGCAGCAGCTCGTTCAGCGCCTTCTCGTGGCGGTCGAACAAGGCGTTGATCAGCTCGTCCTTGGCCGGGTAGTGGTAGTACAGGTTGCCGGGGCTGATGCGCAGCTCGGCCGAGATCAGCGTGGTGCTGACGTTGGGCTCGCCGAAGCGGTTGAAGAGGTCCAGCGTCACTTCCAGGATGCGCTCGGCGGTGCGGCGGGGCTTCTTCGGGGGGGCCATGGTCAGGCCCATTCTGGCATCGGCCGCGGCGCTTCAGCCTGCCTAGAATCCCGCGCTCGATGACTTCATTGCCCGCCGTCAGTTTCCAGTCCGTCAGCAAGACCTTTCGCAGCCCCCGCGGCGGTAGCCTGCAAGCGCTGGACGGCGTGAGCTTCGAGATCCGGCCCGGCGAGTTCTTCGGCCTGCTAGGCCCCAACGGCGCCGGCAAGACGACGCTGATCTCCATCCTGGCCGGCCTGGCGCGCGCCAGCAGCGGCCGCGTCAGCGTGCTGGGGCACGACGTGGTGGCCGACTACGCCGCGGCGCGCCGGCAGCTCGGCATCGTGCCGCAGGAGCTGGTGTTCGACCCCTTCTTCAGCGTGCGCGAGACGCTGCGCATCCAGAGCGGCTACTTCGGCGTGAAGCGCAACGAAGCCTGGATCGACGAGCTGCTGTCCGAACTGGGCCTGGCCGACAAGGCGAGCGCCAACATGCGGCAGCTCTCGGGCGGCATGAAGCGGCGCGTGCTGGTGGCGCAGGCGCTGGTGCACCGGCCGCCGGTGATCGTGCTGGACGAGCCCACGGCCGGCGTCGACGTCGAGTTGCGCCAGACGTTGTGGCAGTTCATCGCGCGGCTGAACCGCGACGGCCACACGGTGCTGCTGACCACGCACTACCTGGAGGAGGCCGAGGCGCTGTGCGGCCGCATCGCGATGATGAAGCTCGGCCGCATCGTCGCGCTGGACCGCACCTCGGCGCTGCTGTCGGGCATGGCCAGCACGATGCTGCGCTTCAAGACCGACGACGCGCTGCCGCCGGCCTTGAGCGCACAGGCGCGCGTGACCGGCCGCATCGCGCAGGTCAAGGCGCACGACGCGGCCGAGGTCGAGCGCATCCTGGCCGCACTGCGCGAAGCCGGCGTGCGCGTGGAAGACCTGGAGATCGGCCGCGCCGACCTGGAGGACGTGTTCGTGCAGATCATGGGCGCGGCATGAGCGTCATCAGCTTCGAAGGCACGGGCACGCTGTTCCGCAAGGAGGTGCTGCGCTTCTGGAAGGTGGCCTTCCAGACCGTGGCCGCGCCGGTGCTGACCGCGGTGATGTACCTGCTGATCTTCGGCCACGTGCTCGAAGACCGCGTGCAGGTGTTCCCCGGCGTCGGCTACACGAGCTTCCTGATTCCCGGGCTCGTGATGATGAGCGTGCTGCAGAACGCCTTCGCCAACAGCAGCAGCAGCCTGATCCAGAGCAAGATCACCGGCAACCTGGTGTTCCTGCTGGTGACGCCGCTGTCGCACTGGGCCTGGTACGCGGCCTACGTGGGCGCGTCGATGCTGCGCGCGCTGATGGTCGGCGCCGGGGTCTTCGCGGTCACCGCGTGGTTCGCGCCGCTGCACCTGGCCGAGCCCTGGTGGATCCTCGCGTTCGCGGCGCTGGGCGCCGGCATGCTGGGCTCGCTGGGCCTGGTGGCCGGGCTGTGGGCGGAGAAGTTCGACCAGATGGCGGCCTTCCAGAACTTCATCATCATGCCGATGACGTTTCTGTCCGGCGTGTTCTATTCGGTCAAGTCGCTGCCGCCGCTGTGGCAGGCGGCGAGCCACCTGAACCCCTTCTTCTACATGATCGACGGCTTCCGGCGTGGCTTCTTCGGCCACAGCGACGTCTCGCCCTGGCTCAGCCTGGCGGTCGTCGGCGGCAGCTACGCGGTGGTGGCGGCGCTGGCGCTGGCGCTGCTGCGGCGGGGGTACAAGATCAGGGCCTGACCTCGCGGTCAGGGCGGCAGCACCTCGCCCAGCGCCCACAACGCGTCGAAGCGCTGGCGAAACTGCAGCGCCAGCGCCGGCGCGCGCAGCGCCAGCGACAGGTCGTCGAAGCCGAAGTACGAGCCGGCCGACCAGTTGTGGCTGCCCATCACCAGCAGCGCGTCGTCGATCGACAGCGCCTTGGAATGCAGCAGCCGCTCGCGGCTGTCCACGCGCACGGCCACGCCGCCGTCGCGCAGCGCTCGCGCCGCGGCGCTGTTGATCACGGTCGAGTGGTAGGGGTCGTCGGGCTGGTCCTGGTCGACCAGCACCCGCACCGCCACGCCGCGCGCGCCGGCGGCGATCAGCGCGTCGAGCAGGCGCCGCGTCGGATGTGCGGCCGAGGCCAGCGCGATGTGGAACATCAGCAGCTCGATGCGCGTGGTGGCCGCGCCGAACAGCTCGGGCAGGCGATCGACGTAGTCGGCGCCCGCCAGCACCGAAACCCACGGCGCACGCTGCGCGGCGCGCGGCGGTGGCGGTGCCACGGCCGTGCGCAGCGGCCGCAGCCCGCGCGTGTCGGGCGACGGGCTGCCGGCGCAGACGGTGGCGGCGCGTTCGAGCAGGCCGTGCAGGCGCTCATCGCCGTCGCGGCCCGGGCTCATGACCAGCAGCGCGCGCAGGTCGTCCGCCCACTCGCCGCCGGCGCGCGGCGCCCAGCGCAGGCGGCGCGGATGCGCGTAGGAAAGCACCGAGCGCAGCCGGTGCAGGCGCTGCAGGCCCAGGCCGTCGACGCGCTGCGCGAGGTCCTGCGCCGATGCGTAGGGGCCATGCGCGTGGCGCTCGTCGACGATGCGCCGCGCCAGCAGCGGCCCGATGCCGGGCAGCGCGTCGAGCGGCGCCGCGTCGGCCTGATTGACCTCGACCAGCGGCAGCGCCCGCGCGCGCTGCGCCAGCATCGCCTCGCGCGAGGGCTCGAACACCAGGCCGCGCGGCGCCGGCCGGCGCCACTGCCCGATGGCGGCATGGCGCAGCGCTTGATGCAGCAGGCGGCGCGCGGTGTCGGTGCGCGCCGCGTCGGCGGGCGGGTCGCCGTGCCAGACGGGCAGGCCGCCGGCGGCGGCCAGGGCCGCGGCGATCAGCGGCACCAGGGCGTCCAGCGGGCGCGCCGCATCGACGCCGGCCAGCGCGCGCAGTTCGTCCAGCAGCGCGGGCGTGACCCAGTCGGACCAGTCGAAGCGGTAGCTCACCCCACCGCTCCCGGCGCCGGCCGCGCCGCGCGCGCCGCGCGTGCCCATTGGGCGGCGAACAGTGCGCCCAGCTGCGCGGCCAGGTCTGCCGAGTCGAGCAGCAGCGCGTCCTGCGTCTGGGTGAAGAAGGCGCCGTGCGACCAGTTCTGCGAGCCGGTCAGCACCCGGTCGTCGGCGATCACCAGCTTGACGTGGCTGCCGCGGCGCCGCTGCGAGGCCAGCAGCCGCGTGTCCAGCCCGAGTGCACGCGCGCGCAGCCAGGCCGCGGTGCAGGCCTGCAGGATGTCCAGGTTCTCGCGGCTGCCGCCCAGCAGCAGGCGCACGCGCACCCCGCGCCAGGCGGCGCGCGCCAGCGCCTGCAGCACGTCGTCGGCGGCCAGCACGCCGCCGGGCCCGGGGCTCAGGTCGATCATGAACAGGCTGCAGTCGATGCGCGCGCGGGCCTGTTCGATCAGGCCCAGCAGGCTGGGCAGGTAGTCGCCGTCGCTGACCAGCGCGACCGGCACGTCGACCACGCCGGCGGGCAGCGCGGTCACTGGCGTGTCCTCATCGCGCCAGCCCCAGCTCGAACAGCGCGCGCCGGATCATCGCGTCGTGCCAGCGCACGGTGGCGGCGTGGTCCAGCGTCTGCTCCAGCGCGTCGGCCTTGGCGTGCAGCAGCCGCGCCTGCAGTTCCGCCTGCACGCGGCGGCGCGGCGGCTGCGCGACGATGGCGTCGGCCAGCAGCACGCGCGCACGCGCCGCCGCGTTGTCCAGCACCACGGCGCGGCGGCGCTCGACCACCTGTTCGAGCTGGCGCAGGCGCTGCTCCTGCTGCGGCGTGAGCGCGGTGAAGGCCATGCTCAAGGCCCCGGCGGCGGCGACGGAGGCACTGGCGGCGCCGGCGCCACCACGACCTGGTCGTCGAGCATCTCGATCAGCAGCCCGTCGTCGTTGTCGCCGTCGCGCACGGTGGGCTCGCCCATCTCGATCACGACCGAGTCGGACGCGGTGCCGCCGCTGCCGGCATCGGGCACGCCGCCGTCATCCTCGTCGTCGTCGAGGTCGTCCTCGGTGAAGTTGAAGGCGTCGTCCTCGTCCAGGTCCTGCGCCGCGCCGTACTCGTCGCGCAGCTTGCACTGCGCCATCTCGCCGCGCACCATCTGGTCGGCGACGCGGTAGACCTGCTGGATGTGCACCTCGCCCGGCACGTCGGAGCCGGGCGGAAAGTACATCAGGTTCTCGTCGTCGTGCACGTACTCGAACACGTGGCCCTGCGAGACATGGTCGCCGATGTCGGTCGGGCCGCCGTTCTCCTTGTCCATCGCGGCGTGCAGGCCCTCGTGGTAGGCGGTGTTGAGCGCGTCCTCGAAGTCGGGCGAGGTCAGCGTGTTGGCGCGGTCGACGTAGACCGCGTTGTCAGCGTAGCGCCACTCGGCGGCTTCGCTGTCGGTAGCGTCGTAGGCCCTGACGTCGACGTCGCCGCCCAGCCCGTGGCGGTCGAGCATCTCGTTGATGGCGTCGCGCAGGAAGTCCAGGCGCGCCTGCTCGTCCATGCCGGCCCAGTCCTTGCTCGCCTTGCAGACGTCGACCATCGGACGCGCTCCCGTCGGGAGGGGGGTGCCGGCCAGTGTCGCGGTGCGCCGGCGCGCCGTCAAGCGCGCCGTCGAGCGCATCGCGCGGTCACGCACGGCGGCGGCCGGGGCGCGGCGATCAGCGCTCGACCTCGCCGTCGTGCTGCCCCAGCGCCGGCGCCGCGAAGGGCTCCGGGCCCGGCGTGCGACCGAAGACGATGGGCCGCGTGACGCCGCGGTAGGGGCCGATCACCGCGTGCTCGAAGCCGCCCACGATCCGTTCGGCCAGCACCTGGGGGTGCTCGAACATCGCCTCCACCGGGCGCGCGGCGGCGCAGGGCACCTCGTCGCCGAACAGCGCCTCCCATTCCAGCGCGGTGCGCTCGGATAGCGCGGCATGCAGGCGGGGCACGATCTCGGCCGCGGCGGCGGCGCGCTTCTTCACGCTGTCGTAGCGCGGGTCGGCGGCCAGCTCGTGCAGGCCGGTCAGCCGGCACAGCGCGGCCCAGAAGCGCGGCGTGTTGGCCGACAGGTAGAGGTAGCCCTCGCGCGCCGGGTGGATGCCGGTGACGCCGCCCGAGCGCATGTCGCGGCCGATGTCCAGCGGCTCGTTGCCGGCCCAGACCAGGCGCGCCGACTGCATCGTCAGCGCGCTGCGCAGCAGCGAGATGCCGACGAACTGGCCGCGGCCGCTCTTCTCGCGCTCGTACAGCGCCGAGGCCACGCCGGCGGCCAGCAGCGCGGCGGCGTAGTAGTCGACCACCGATCCGTACAGGATCTCCGGCGGCCCGCCGCGCTTGCCTTGCAGCGCGCACATGCCGGTCATCATCTGCAGCACCTGGTCGTAGCCGGCCTTGTCCTTCAGCGGGCCGCGCTCGCCGTAGCCGGTGACGGCGCAGTAGATCAGCCGCGGGTTCAGCGCTTCGAGCTGCTCGTGCGCAATGCCCAGGCGCCGCGGCACGCCGGGGCGGAAGTTGTGCACCAGCACGTCGGCCTCGCGCACCAGGCGCAGCAGCACGGCCAAGTCGGCGGCCGACTTCAGGTCCAGCACCACGCCGCGCTTGCTGCGGTTGACGCCGATGAAGGCGCGGCTCTCGGCGGCCAGCGTCGACGGGTAGTGGCGCAGGTTGTCGCCGCCGGGCGGCTCGACCTTCAGCACCTCGGCGCCCTGGTCGGCCAGCAGCGTGCAGCCATAGGGCCCGGCGATGTAGGCGCTGAGGTCGAGCACGCGCACGCCGCTCAGCGGTCCGGGCGGCCCGGGCCGGCCGCGGCGCGCCGGCGGGGTCAAAGGGGGGTTGTCGCGGGCCATCCCGGCAGTCTGCGTTGCGCGCGGCGGCCGACCAAGGCCGCGCCGGTTTGCTCAGGCATCACGGAAACTACGCTGTGGGCACCGGGCCCTCGGGCGCGGTGGACAGCCAGGTGAGCCGCCAGGCACCGTCGGCGCGGCCGCCGGCGGCGTAGTAGGGCACGAAGTCCAGCGGCGCGCGATACCCGGGCGACAGCCGGATCAGCGGCAGCGGCGCGGTCTGCACGAGCTGCAGCCACTGCGATTCGGGCGCTTCGGATGCGCTCGGCACGCGCAGCGTCTCGTCGGTCTTGAAGCCGTCGATCAGGCCGGTGGCGTAGACCAGCGGGCCGCGGCTCAGCGCCAGGTAGCCGAGGTCCAGCACCGCCTGGTGCACCGCGCTGCCGTCGGGCGCGCGCGACTCCTGCACGTTGCGGTGCCGGCGGCGGTGCACGGTGATCGCCATCGGCAAGTCGACCTGCAATGCGTCGCCGCGCTGCCAGGTGCGGTCGATCGCGAGGTATTGGCCGGCTTGCGCCTGCCAGCATTCGCCGCGCAGCCGCACCGTCGCGCCTTGCGCCCACGACGGGATGCGCAGGCGCAGCGTGAAGCGCAACGGCGCCGGGCCGGGGTCCAATCGCAGCGTGGCGGCGCCTTCGAACGGATAGCGCGTGTCGACCTCCACGCCCACGCGCGCGCCGCCGCGGCCCAGCGGCAGCGTGGCCTGCAGCGGGGTCCAAAGCTGCAAGGTGATGCCATCGCCGCTGGACTGCAGCGCCAGCGGCGGCAGCGCTTCCAGCGCCAGCGCGCCGCTGCTCTTGCAGCAGCGCCAGTAGCTCGTGTGCACGCGCCGTCCGTTGGCGAAGCTGTAGTAGCACCAGTCCTCGCCGTTGGGCGCCAGCGCGCCCAGCAGGTCGTTGTAGGCCGAGCGCTCGATCTCCTCGGCGTGCTGCGGGTCGCCGCTGATCGCCAGCAGCTCGCGGTTGAGCTGCAGCCAGGCCAGCGTCGAGCAGGTCTCGACGTAGGCCTGCGGAAAGAAGCCGCCCGGCGCGTTGAACACCTCGCGCGAGCGGTGCGCCACGCCGCCCCAGGGGCCGCCGCCCAGCGTCAGGTGGTGCTCGCGGATGCTGAGCCACAAGCGCTGCACCGCCTCGCGCAGGTCGGCGCGGCCGGTGGCGCGGTGCAGCTTGGCCAGGCCCACCAGGTTCCACGCGAGCTGGTAGGCCTTGCCGGTGGCGATCTCAGAGGCATCGGCGCCGGCCAGCGCGCGCTGCAGCAGCGCCAGCGGCGCGTGCGCGTCGGCCTGCTGCAGCACGCGCAAGGCCAGGTCCAGGTAGCGCTGGTCGCCGGTGGCGAAGTACAGCTCGCAGGCCGGGTCCATCAGCACCGTGGCCGAGAGGCCGAAGTGGTTGCCGAGGTCGGTGATGTCGATGCCGCCATCGGCCAGCGTGCGCGCGCACAGGTCGCCGATGCGGCACGCGGCCTGCAGCCAGCGGCCGTTGCCGCCGAGCTGGCGATGCGCTTCCAGCAGGCCCAGGATCAGGTAGCTGTGGGTCCAGACGTCCCAGGTGCGCACGCTGGGTGCGCCGTCCCAGCTCGGGGGCTTGGGCGGCTGCGGCACCATGAAGCGGCGCGATGGCGCGTAGGTGCCGAGGTAGCCGTCGGCCTCCTGCTGGTCGCACAGGAAGTCGGCGACGCGGGCCACGCTGGCGCGCAACTCGTCATCGCCGCTGCGCGCCGCGGCGCGCGCGGCCGCCGCCAGCCACTTGCCGGCATGCTCGCCGTACCAGTCGCCTTCCACGTTGCCGGCGACGACGGCGCGGTCGAACAAGCGGATCGCCGCGCTCTCGGGCCCGTCGATGAAGCGGTGCAGCCGGCCGCGACGGCTGGCTTCCAGCGCGTCGCCTAATAAACCACCGAGGCGGATCTCTTGCGTGTTCATGGCTTTCCTTGCGCGGCCAGCCAGCGCGCCAGCGCGTCGATCTGCACGGCGCTCAGGCCCGCGGCCTGCGGCTGCATCAGGCCGCTCGTCAGCGCGTCGACGATGCGCGGCAGCGGATGGCCGGCGATCAGCGCGCGCGGCGGCACGTTGCCCTGCGCGTGATCATGGCAGACGGCGCAGCGCTGCTGCCAGAGCGTGGCCGGGTCGGCGGCGGTGGCCGTCGTCGGCGCCGATGCCGCCGGCTCGACCAGCGCCCCGGGCCCGAAGGCCTGGAGGCGATCGGTGCCGACGATGACCTGGCCGCGCGCGATCAGCGGCTCGTTGTACTTGCCGCTGGTGTGCAGGGCGCCCGGCGCGCTGCGCCACAGCAGTTGCAGCGTCTGCGCGTCGAAGGCGTACAGCACCGGCGCCGGCGCGCCGCCGCCGGCCAGCGCGGCCGAGCGGCGCGCGTTCTCGTCCAGCACCCAGACGATGGCGTTGCGCGCGCCGTCACTGCTGATCACCGGCGAGCCCGGATTGGCCAGCGCCTCGGTCTGCTGGCGTTGTTGCAGTTGCAGGTAAGGCGCTGCGCCAGACTCGTCGACGACCTGCAGCCGCACCAGCGACGGCGGCACCGATTCCGGCGAGCCCAAGGCCGCGCGCGTGTTGCCGGTCATGAAGACGGCCAGACGGCCATCAGCGTCGCGCATCGCCGCCGGCACCGAGCGCGCGCGGGCGAGGTCCAGCGCCGCGTCCTGCTCGCTGTAGGGGCCGAAGACGTTCAGCGGGCCGCGGCTGCCGCCGAACTGCGGCTGCGGCCCGGGCGGCAGCAGCGAGCCGTCGCCAGCCGCATCGCCGCTGCACGGCGGGCGGCGGTCCAGGCGGCCGGGCAGGCGGTCGGCGTCCAGCAAATAGGCGTTGCCCTGCTTGCCGCCGATCACCAGCAGCCGCCGCCCGCCGGCGTTGGCGGGCAGCAGCGCGACGCCGCCGGAGCCCAGGTCGACGTCGTGCTTCGCGCTCAAGCAGTGGTTGAACGGCGTGTAGCTGCCCACCAGCCGCAGCCCGCGCTCGCCGTCGTCGGCGAGCTGCAGCAGCGACTGCGTCCAGTCGTGGTCCTGCTCGGCATAACCGTCGAAGCCGGTGCCGGTGACGACGTGGATGCGCCCGGCCGCATCGATGGCCGGGCCGCCGGCGCCCCAGATGCCGCCGCTGCCGCGGTGCGGCATCGCCGCCGCGGCAAAGGCGCCGGCGATGCGCGCCTGGCGCGTGTCGACCGAGACCAGCCAGCCGGTCTCGGTCTCGCCGAACACGACGTAGAGCCGCGAACCATCGGCGCTGAGGTTCAGCGCGCCGCGCTGCACGCGGAAATCGAAGCGCCGCCGCGGCGGCACCGGGGCGGGGCCGGCGTTGCGGTTCGCGGCGTTCAGCGCCGGCTCGTCCAGCCGCAGCGGCCAGCCGGGCAGCACCAGGCCGCTGGCGAGGTCCAGCGCATAGGCCTGCCAGCGCTGGCGCTCGTCGCAGGCGGCCACGTAGAGGCGGCCGCGCGCGCGGTCGATCACCGGCGTGGCCAGGATGCCCGTGGCCACGCCGTCCAGCGGCGCCGGCTGCAAGCGGCAGGGCGCGGCCAGCCGCGCGCGCCAGAGGATGCGGCCCGGCGCCACGTCGCCCGACGGCGCGGCGTTGACCGCATAGACGTCGGCGTTGCTGGTGGCCGCGATCACGGCCGCGAAGCGCTGGCCGCGGTAAGGGCCGGCGGCGATCGTCAAGCGCTCCAGGTACAAGGGCGTCGCGTACAGCCGCGGCGGCGCGTCGCCGTCGCCGTGCAGCGGCGGCGATTGCCAGCGCGGCCCGAAGCCCGGCGCGGCGACGACGGCCGGCGCCAACCGCGTCTCGCGCGCGTGCCAGCCGCTGCGCTGCGCGTCGCGGTGGAAGGTGGCGACGTCGTCGTCCGACGGCTCGACCGCGGCCGCGGCCTCCGGCGCGGCATCGGGCCCGAGGCCGGCGGTCCATTCGATCGCATTGACCAGCAGCCGCTGCAGCATGGGTTGCGCCAGCGCCTGCGGGAAGTGCGCGCCGGTGTAGCCGACCGCGCGCCCGCCGCCCGGCCGCCGGTAGGCCCAGGCGACGACGGCGCGCTGCGGCCAATCGTCGGCCAGCGCGCGGCCGTCGCGGTGCTGGACGTTCAATTCGGAGGTCAGCAGCGGCGTCACGCCAACGGCCGCGAAGCGCAGCGTCGGGTAGAACTCGTCGCGGCTGGCGTAAGCCAGCACGCCTTGGGTGACCGGGTGCGCGGCCGGCTCCAGCAGCGCGGTCTGCGTGCTGCGGTCGAAGAAGCCCTGCCGTTCGCCGCCTAGCCAGCGCCGCAGGTCCAGCGCGCCATCGGCCGGCACCGTGCTCGCCTGGTGCAGCGCGATGAGGCCCACGCCGCGCTGCATCAGCGCCTCGAACGCGCGGCGGCGCGCCGGGTCTAGCAGCGGGTGGCGCGCATCGCCGTCGTGGTACAGCAGCACGGTGGCCGCGCCCTGCAGCGCGCGCGGGTCCTGCGGCCAGCCGTCGGGGTAGGCAGCCACCGCAAGGCCGGGGCGCGCGCGCAGCCAGGTGGCGATCTGCGCGATGCCTTCGCGGTACTCGTGGCGGCCCGGGCCTTCGCTGTTCGGGCCGCCGATCAGCACGACCTTCAGCGGCGCCGCGGCCACGGCCGCCGGCGCGAGCAGCAGCGCCAGCAGCCAGCACCCAAGCAGCCGCCGCATCGGCGTCATTCGGCGTCGACCACGCAGCGGAAGCCGAGCATTCCGGACCGGTCCTTGCACGGCGCCATCAGCAAATACTTGCCGTGCTGGTCCAGCCGGTAGGCCTGCGGGAAGTACCAGTGCGAGGTCTGCGGCTGGTAGGCGCTGCCGCCGCGCAGCACCGCGGCGCGGGTGTGGGCGTCGTGGAACTCGTCGGTCCACTGCCAGACGTTGCCCACGAGGTCCAGCACGCCGAAGGGGCTGGCGCCGCGCGGGTGCGCGCTCACGTCGGCCGGCGGCGGCAGCGTGCGGCCGGTGTGGGGCGGCGGCACGGCCGACGCATCCCAATCGTTGCCCCAGGGGTAGCGGCGGCCGTCGCTGCCCTGCGCGGCGTACTGCCATTCCCATTCGCGCGGCAGCCGCTTGCCGGCCCAGGCCGCGTAGGCGCGCGCGTCTTCCAGCGCCACCCAGGTGACCGGCTTGTGATCCCAGCCCGCCGGCGGTGCGCCGCCCGCCCAGTGGCGCAGGAAGTGGTGCGCGTCGTTCGGACGGTAGCCGCTGGAGTCGACGAAGGCCTTGAACTGCGCGTTGGTGACCGGCGTGCGATCGATGAAGAAGCGCTTCATCGACATGCGGCGCCGGTGCTGGCGGCGCGGCACGTCTTCCCAGGGGTATTGCACGTCGAGCCCGGCCCAGGTCTGGCCTTCGATCTCGACGCCGCCGACGACGAAGTCGAACTCGGCCGCAGGGATCTCGACCATGCCCTCGGGCGGCTGCGCGCGCGGCGCGGTAGGCGCCACCGGCACCATCTGCTGCGTCAGCGGCTGCCAGGCCTTGCTGAACGAGGCCAGCGGCGCTTGCGCCAGCGCGGCCATGCGCTGCAGCAGCGGCGCCAGCTCGCCGGCCGCTTCGCCGCCATCCAGCACCAGCAGCGCGCCGAAGCCGCGCGGCTCCAGCAGCGCCTCGAAGCGCGCCCGGCCGTCGACGACGCGCGGCCGCACCTCGCGTCCGTGCCAGACGTCGAAATAACGCGCGTTTTCGGCGTGATCGACCGCGAGCTGCTCGCCGTCCACCGCGTACTCGTTGCGGTTGACCAGCGTCCACAAGCGCCGCCCGCCGAGCGGAAAGCAGCTCGCGAACACGCCGGCCTGCAGCGTGGGCGCATAGGGCCGCCAGTCGGCGCTGACCAGCAGCGGCGCCAAGGCGCGGAACACCGTGGCGATGCGGCGCAGCGTCTCGGCGTCGCGGGCGGTGAGGCCGTTCCAGATGCCCCAGACGTTCTCCCAGGCGTTGTAGCCCACGCCGTTGAACCAGCAGTACTGGAAGTCGTTGTTGCGGTCGCGGCTCCAGCGGTTCTCCAGGTTGATCATGTGGCGCGGCTCCAGCCACTTGAACTTGGCCACCACGGGCACCACGTCGGGCGGCACCTTCTTGCCCCAGCTCTGCACGTTCCAGATCAGCTGCTCTTCGCAGGAGATCGTCGACTCGGGCTGCAGCACCACCGCGCGGCCGCGGCGCAAGCAGGCGTCGAAGAAGGCGCGCGGCACGCCGTTGTAGGTGTCGCCGTTGATGCCGTCGGCGCCCACCGCGTCGACGATCGCGGCGATCGCTTCCCAGTCGCTGTCGGCGTTCTCGCGCGTGCCGTGGTCCCAGGGCTTGGTCGGCAGGAAGACCTTGACGCCGCGGCGGTGGAAGGCGTCGACCGCGTGCTTCAGCCCCTGCAAGCCGCCGGGCAGGTCGTGCGCCAAGTCGGTCTGGTTGCGGTCGTCGATGCCGATGTTGGGGTAGACGTACCAGACGAGCACGCTGTCCAGTCCGCCGAAGCGCTGCTCCAGGTCGTCGAGGTAGCGGTCGACCGTGTAGTCGCCGGTCTCGGGGTCGAAGAAGAAGCGGTCCTCGACCATCATCTGCGCGTGCACGAAGTTGCGTTGCGCCCACAGCAGCTCGGGCCGGCGGTAGTTGGCGTCGTCCCAGCCGATGCGCACGAGGTGCTCGCGCCGCCAGTCGCGCAGGTCGCGCAGCCAGTCGTCGGCCGTGCCGCCGACGTCCATCGTCCAGTGGCCGATCTCGGCGAAGGGCCAGCCCGGCGCCTTGCCCGGCGTGGGCAGGTAGCGCTGCGTGGTGACGTGGGAGAACTTGTACTCGGCCATGCGGATCGTTCAGCGCTGCGGCGGTGGTTGCAGGAAACCCAGCACCTCGTCGTGCGTGGGGATCGCGCTTTGCGCGCCGGGCCTGGTGCAGGCCAGCGCGGCGGCGGCGGCGGCGAAGCGCAGCGCCGGCGGCCAAGCACTGCCTTGCGCGCGCTGGGCGACCAGCGCGCCGCAGAAGGTGTCGCCGGCGCCGGTGGTGTCGACGACGTTGACCGCGAAGCCGGGCTGCTCGATGAGCTCGCCGCCGCAGCGCGCACGCAGGCCGCGCGCGCCCAGCGTGACGATGACGTCGGGCACGGTCACCGCCGCGAGCGCGGCATCCAGGTCGCCACTGATGCCGGTGATCGCCGCCAGCTCGCCTTCGTTGACGATCAGCAGGTCCAGCGCCGCCAGCAGTTCGGCCGGCAGCGGCTGCGCCGGCGCGGCGTTGAGCGTCACCGCGACGCCGGCGCGGTGCGCCGCCTGCGCATAGGCCAGCACGCTGGCCAGCGGCGTCTCCAGCTGCAGCAGCAGCTGGCCGACGCCGGCCAGCGGCGGCAGGTGGTCGGGCCGCAGCGCGGCGTTGGCGCCGGGAGCAACGGTGATCGCGTTCTCGCTGTCGTCGGACACGCAGATGAAGGCGCAGCCGGTGGCCATGCCGGCGGCGCGCTGCAGGTGCAGCGTGACGCCGGCGCCCTGCAGCGAGGCCAGCAGCGGCGCGGCCTGCGCGTCGTCGCCCAGCGCCAGCAGCATCTGCGTGGGCACGCCGCCGGCGCGCGCGCAGGCCACGGCCTGGTTGGCGCCCTTGCCGCCGGGAAAGGTGCGGAAGTCGCGCCCCAGCACCGTCTGGCCCGGAGCCGGGATGCGCGCCGCGCGCACGACGAAATCGAGGTTGGCCGAGCCGGCGACCAGTACGGCGGGTGTCATCATGGTTCGAGTGCCTGGTAGACGAGGTTGTAGAACGGGGCCGTGGGCCGCTGCAGATCGCCCGCCACGCCGGCCCGGGGCAGATGCTGCATCAACAGCAGCGCGATCATGCGTTCACTCGGGTCGACCGTGAAGGTGGTCGTCGCCGCGCCCGGCCAGCCGTAGGCGCCGACCGAGCCCAGGCGGCCGCGGCGCGCCGGGTCCAGCAGCATCGAGACGCCCAGGCCGAAGCCCTCGCCCGGCCCCAGGCCGGCGATCGGGTCCAGGTGCGCCAGGTGGTGGCGGCGCATCAGTTGCACCGTGTGGCGAGACAGCAGGCGGCCGCCGCCCTCGATCCGCCCTTCATCCAGCAGCATCTGCGCAAAGCGCGCGTAGTCGGGCGCGGTGGCATACAGCCCGCCGGCGCCGCTGTCGTAGTCGCGCAGCCGCGTGCCGGGCGCGGCGGCGCTGCGGTCCTCGGTGGCCAGCGTCAGCCGGCCCTCGGCGCCCATCGCGCTGAGGTCGGCGACGCGGTGGCGCTGCACGGGCGGCACCTCGAAGCCGGTATCGGCCATGCGCAGCGGATCGAAGATGCGGCGTTGCAAAAAGCGCGCGAACGGCTCGCCGGCGACGACCTCGACGACGCGGCAAAGCACCTCGGTGTGCACGCCGTCGTAGCGGAAGCGCGTGCCCGGGTCGGCCGCCAGCGGCACCGCGGCGACGCGCTGCGCGAAGCCGGCGAGGTCGCGCGCGGCCTGCGGCGCGGCGCGCTCCATTTCGGCGAAGGCAGGGTCGGCGCCGTCCACCGCGAAGCCGGCGGTGTGCGTCAGCAGGTGGCGCAGCGTGGGCGCGCGGCCCGGCGTGCGCAGCGGCAGCGCGGCGAACTCCGGCAGGTGGCGCGCCACCGGGTCGTCCAGCGTCAGCCGGCCTTCTTCCATCAGCAGCAGCGCGGCCACGCTGGCGATGGGCTTGCTCATCGAGTAGATGCGGAAGATCGCGTCGCGCGGCATCGCGTCGCGCCGCGCCAGGTCGCGCCGGCCGTGCGCGCGCCAGTGCAGCACGCGGCCGCCGCGCGCGAGCAGCACCACCGCGCCCAGGTGGCCGCCGGGCGCGGTGTCGGCGTCGAGGAAGTCGCTCAGGCGCCGCAGCCGCGCGGCGTCGAAGCCGGCGTCGCCGGCGGACGTGGCACCCATCGCCCCGCCCGGCAGCCAAGCCGCCAGCGCCGGGCCGGCCAGCAGCGCGCGCCGTTGCATGCCGACTTGAGCGCGCCGCCGGCCCCGGCCGTCAGAAGGTGACGGTGTGCGTCACCGAGACCACGCGGCCGCGGCCCGACCAGTAGTTCGAGAAGCCGGGGCCGAAGTTCGGGTCGACCTGCGAGCCGCTCGGCACGTAGAACTTGTCGGTCAGGTTCTCGATGCCCAGCGTCAGCTTGCCCCAGCGGCCCATGTCGTAGCTCGCGACCAGGTCCCACAGGCCGTAGCCGGTAGTGCGCTCGGTGCCAAGGCGGTTGCCGTTGGTCGGGATCTTGACGTTGTCGAGCGTGCGCGACTGGATCTGCGTCGTGCTCAGCGTGACCTGGACGGCGGGCACCGGCTTCCAGGTGCCGGAGACCACGATCTTGTCGGGCGCGATGTCGAGCGCGCCCATGTTGACGTCCACCGGGCCGCCGGCTGCGACCGCGGTCTTGCCGCGGATGCGCGAGTACATCGCGTTGGCGCGCCATTCGCGGCTGAGGATCAGCTCGCCGGTGAGTTCGATGCCCTTGATGTAGGCCGGCGTGCGATCGAGCGTGAACTCGATCACTGGCAGGTTGGTCACCGGGTCGGTCGTCGTCGTCGCGACGATGCGCGAGCCTGCCGCTGCGCGCGACTCGTAATACGCGGCACTCAGAGCGCCCATCTTGCCGCGCCAGTTGGCGCCGATCTCGGCGTTCTTGACGATCACCGCCTGCAGGTCGAGGATGCCGTCGACGCGCTGGCCGTCGACCGCGATGTTGCGCAGCGGGATGCCGACGTTCGGCAAGGTGAAGCCCTTGCTGTACGAGCCGTAGACCGACCAGCCCGGCGCGACGCGCCAGACGATGCCGGCGTTCGGCAGGTTCGCGGTGTACGAGAGCTTGCCGCCTTCGACCGTAACGCCGCGGCGCAGCGCCGCGCGGTAGATCGTCGTGTAGGTGTCGACGCTGAGTTCGCCGTCCTCGCGCCGCAGGCCGCCGGACAGCGTGATCGGCCCGATGTCGTACGAGAGCTGCGCGTACGGCGCGACGCTCTTGTAGACCATCGGCGGCACCCACAGCCGGTTCGACAGCGCCAGGCGCTGCTCGGCCTCGTCGCGCACAACGTCAACGCCGGCGCGCAGCTCAAGGCCACCGACGCCGAAGATGTCGCTGCGGACCCAGCCGCTGCGCAGGCCGAGCTTCTGCGAGCGGATCTCCGACTGGTCGATGCCGGTCGGGTTCAGCACCGGATCGATGCGGTCGTTGCCCTGCTCGGTCAGGTAGCGCATGGCCTGGTCGGCCGAGTACAGATTGACGTTCAGCGCGCCGCCGAACAGGTTGGCGTGCTCGTAGGTGACCTGCGCCTGCTCGAAGTGGTTGAATTCCGATTTGCCGAGCAGCGGCTTCACCGGCGCCGAGGTGTTGACGATGCCGCGCGAACGGTCGCCTTCGACGCGCGTGTAGTTGCTCTTGCCGTCGATCTCGAAGTTGCTGTACGACGCGGTGACGCGCTGCTCGCGGTCCTTGCCGAAGTTGAAGCCGCCCTTGACGAACACGTTGTCGGTCTTGGTGTCCATCAGCGAGCCGCTGGAGTTCATGCCAATGCGGTTGCCGCGGCCGTCCCAGGCCATGCCGCGGTCGATGTGCGACACCGCGGCCAGCAGGTCCCAATTGTCGTCGAGGTGGGCGTAGGTCAGGCCGACCTTCCAGTCCGCGCTGTCGTCCTTGAACTGCGTGCTGTAGCGCGTCGTCAGCTCAAACTCGTCGCCCTTCTTGGTAGGCTTCTTCGAGATGTAGTTGATGATGCCGCCGGCGGCGCCGATGCCTTCCGACGCCGAGGGGCCGTTGATGACCTCGATGCGACCGACGATGCCCATGTCGGTGAAGGTCGCGTTGCGCGTGCCTTCGCGCAGCGGCGAGCCCTGCGGCACGCCGTCGAACAGGCGCAGCGCGATGCGGCCGCGCAGGTTCTCGCCGGTGTTGCTCATCGCCTGCGACGACTCGGCGTAGCCCGGCACCGTGCGCGCCAGCACCGCGGTCACGTCGTCGGTCAGGTTCAGGGTCTGCTGGATCTCCTCGCGCGAGACCAGCGTCACCGCGCCGGGGATCTTGTCCACGGCCTTGGGCACGCGGGTGCCGGTGACGATGACGCGCTCGCCAGGGTCATCGCTGCTGTCGTTGCTGGATTGCGCGAAGGCCGCCGGTACGGCCAGCAGCGCCAGCACGGCCAGCGCGACGGGATGGCGGCCGCGGCCAGCCGGGGCTTGTCTCTTCATGTTGTAGCTTTCCAAACAGTGGCGGGTCGCCGTGCAGTCTGGTGCAGCCCGCCACGCGCGCAAACCTGCGCTGGCTATGTTCAACCCTTAGCTTTTGTATCCGATGGTGCCCCCAAGGTCCGGGCTGCGCCCGGCCCGCCCCCCCGAGGGGGAGGTCAAGTCGACCGGCGAAGCCGGATCAACTTGACAGCACGTCGATCGCGGCGCGCGCCTCGCGCAGGAAGGCCGTCACCAGGCGGTGGCGCACCGTCGCGCGCGACCACACGACGCCGATGCGCCGCGGCTCGCTAGGCAGCGGCAGCGGCAGGCACACGAGGTCCAGCCCTTCGGGCCAGGGCCGCAGCCATTCGGGCACCAGCGAGACGCCCAGGCCGCGGTCGACCATCACCGCGATCGCGTTCAGCGCGTTCAGCTCGAAGCGCTCGGTCGGCTCGATGCCGGCCCGGCGCAGGTACTGCTCGGCGAGGCGGCCGCCCCATTGCGTGCGGTCGTAGCGGATCAGCGGCTCGCCGGCCAGCAGCTCGTGCGCGCCGCGCGCCGCCCACTTGCGCGGCGCCAGCACCACCAGCGGCTCTTCGCGCAGCAGCTCCCAGCCGCAGCTCTTGGGCAGCGGGAACGGCGCCTCCAGCACCACCGCGGCGTCCAGGTCGCCGGCCTCCACCGCGCGGTACAGCTCGGGCGAATAGCCGGGCTTGACGAAGACCTTCAGCCGCGGGTGCACCGCCACCAGCCGCGCCAGCACGTCGGGCACCAGGCCGGTCAGCGCGTTGGTGCCGGCGCCCAGGCGCAGCTCGCCGGCGGGCGTCTCGTCGGTGGCCACGGTGCGCAGGTCGGCCACGCCGCGCAGCAGCTCGCGCGTGCGGTCGAGGATGCGCGCCCCCGGCTCGGTGACGTGCACCGAGCGCCCGGCGCGCGCGATCAGCGGCGCGCCGATCTCGCGCTCCAGCGTTCGGATCTGCTGCGCCACCGCCGCCGGCGTGATGTTGAGCACCCGCGCCGCCGCGGCCATCGACCCATGGTCGACCACGGCGACGAAGGTGTGCAGGAACTGTGTCTCCAAGCCCGTGATCCCGGCGGCTGGCGAAGGGGGCCGCTGCGGGACGCAAGGCTAACGCAGTGCCGTGGCCGCGGAATTTGCGATCAAACGCACCGGACGACACGCCGTGGCGCCAAGTGATCAAACCCCTGGGCTCGGTCAATGGCTGCCGCCTACGCTCCTGGGCCTCGGCTTCTTGGGCGTGGCCTTGACGTTCAGCCAAAATGGAACCATCATGGTTCCACAGCAGCTGGAGTTGACCATGACGACAACCATTACGTTGAAGGGCATTCCCGACGATGTGTACCAGCAGCTCAAGCTCTCCGCGGAGGTGAACCGGCGTAGTTTGAACAGCGAGGCCATAGCCTGCCTGGAAACGATGCTGCTGCCAAGGAAGGCAACGGCACTTGAGCACATCGCGAAAGCGCGGGAGATCAGGGCGGTGCTGCAGCGCGGCGCGTTCAAGCCCGAAGACATTGACCGTGCCAAGCGCGAGGGGCGTGCGTGATTGTTGCCGACGTGAACTTGCTGGCGTACCTGTACCTCCCGGGGAGGTTCACGGACCCAGTTGAAGCCTTGTTGCTCAAAGACCCGGATTGGGCGGTTCCCAGGCTTTGGCGAAGCGAGTTCAACAACATCCTTGCGGCCTACATGCGCAAAGGCTTGCTGCCGTTGGACGACGCGCTCGTGATCCAGCGCCAGGCCCACATCGTTGTTGCCGGAAACGAGTACGACATTCCTGCGGCTGTCGTCCTGCGTCTGGCGAAGCAGAGCGGATGCTCAGCCTGCGACTGCGAATACGTTGCGCTGGCCGAACACTTGGACGTGAAGCTTGTCTCGGGAGATGCCAAGCTGATGAAGGCCTTCCCGGGCCGCTCGATTGCGCTCGAAGATGCCTGACGCGAGCTGCACGCGGGTGGTGGCAAGCGAGGAGGCGGGGCGAGTGAGATGCCGCCCAAACGCTGCAAATTCGCAGGGCGATGGCCTCAATTCATAATTTCTTAATTAAACGTTATGTGTGGTCTTTCGCGCGGAATGAATGTTGGGCCCCGCTGTGCGCGCTTACCCAAAGATGCTTTGACCTGACTGCAGCAGAACGGCGACCAGCAGCGGAATGTTCAGCGTGAAGGTCATCTGTACGCCGGGAGCCCTGCCCAACGTGTTGCTCCGAAGGTAGCCCCACCAGTAGACGCCACGAGCCACGGCAAAGAGCACACAGACGATGGGAACCAACCGCATCTGCGGTGGCGTCAGGTACGACGCCAGGGCGAGCACACACAGCGCGAACCACACCAGTTGTTCCAACGTGTTCTGCATGACGCGACAGTGGACCTGCAGGCGCTCGCTCTCAGCGCCCAGCAGTGGGTTGTGCGACCCTTCAGCGAAGCGAGCGTACAAGATGTGCAGGCACACCGCAGCATAGGGAAGGAACGCGACGAACAGCCACCGGAATGCATATAGAAGTCGCGCACCTGCGTCCACGAGGCCGATAGGTGCCAGAGTCAGGGCATAGGCCGCACCGGCCGCAATCAGCGTGCCGGGAACAGTGAACCAGGCGGAGCGCGCGATCGCGTTCTTGCGTGCGGCAACGTCTTGCGGCTCAGGCATTTGGGATCACGGGTTCAATGCATGGACTGCTAGTGTCTCTCAGTGTGGGGCCTAACGTGGTAGCGCGTCAGGTTGAGGCAAGTTAGGCATCGCTCTCTGCAGTGGCATGAGTCGGTTCTCACAAGCAAATGTGGCTCTGCCACTTTGCTTGTCCCCCGCGGGGGGCGGGCTGGGCGCAGCCCGGCCCTGGGGGTGCTCTCAAGGAAGCCTGACCAGGATGGCCAGGAGCAGCCAAGGTATGAAAGCCAGCAGTCCCGCGGCGACCCATGTGAGCGGATTGGGGCTGGGCGGCGGAGGACCAAACGGATTTTCTGTCTCGTTGCTTCGAGCGACCGCCAAGTAGCCGGCCAGCAGAAGAACGACCGGTCCAAATCCAAGAGCTACGACGAAGGCGATGACCGTAATGACCGCTCTGTATCCGAGGTCGCGTCCCCGTTTGATGGCAGATGCCGCGGTGCACAGCAGTAGCAGGGCGGCCAGTGCGGCGATGGCAGGTATCAGACCTCCTTCCTTCCGTGAACCGGCAGTGGAAGCGTACAAGCCGTAGATCAGAAGCGCCACGGCATTGACGGCTGGTACCAAGCCGAGAGCGACAAAGCGTGGCCGATCGAATCTGAGCATGTGAGCTACGGTGACTAACGTCATAATTGAACGTCTCTTAACGCGGCCGTGCGACCGCGGCAACGGGCGCGCGGACGGGTCAAGCGTCCGTTGGAACGGCCAACGTTTGACATGAAAGGTAGACCCGGTTTGCCGGGGCTGTCCGTTCGATGCAAGGGTCAGGCCACGCGTTCCAGAGCAGCCGCAGGATAAATTTGTACTGAGCCTGGGTGAGCTTCAGACTCGACGGCATAGCCCTCAGGGGTCAGCTTGGTGCAGTACCAGCCGACAACTTGACCCTGCCAGGCGGCGCCAGACTTCTTGCGCACTCGATCTCCCAGGCCAAACGTGGCGCGCAATGGGAGCGCAAACTGGCCAGCAACTGGGGTATTGATTTCATTGTTAATTTGATCCATGCCGAGCCTCTCCTTGTGAATGTCTTGAGGTGATCAGTTGTTGCCAGAACCTGCTCAAGCGGTGCGCTGGCCGCCAACGGACGGGCTGCACGCTTCAGACTGGCCCAGGTGCTTCGGTCGAAGGGAAGAACAGCGTGCAACCAGCAAGCATGTGGATTCGCGGGGCATAAAGTAGAGCTAGCCGGGCGGAAACGGCAAGGCCCGCCGGGCGGATGATAGGCAGGCCAGACCGGCGGGCCTTGCAGTTGGGATACGCTTTAATTATGAGTTATGTCTCGCCGCTGGGCTTCGCTGGTTGAAGTTGTTCCCATGTATTCCACTCCTCTATAATCTTGCCGCCAACAATTCGAGCGAGATTGATTCCGATTAGAGTGATCGGCTCGCCACTTTCGCGAACCTTGACGTGGGCAGTCATCCACGTTGCGACCTTTTCTCCTTCGACGAACTGATCGTTGACTTCGAACGAGTTCTCGTCATAAATGAACAGATTGTGAAAATAAAGAATGCTCTGGCGAAACCCTTGAAAGTCGCGGTCGCCTGCAGAGGCATGCCCAATGTAATCCGGTGCAATCACCTCGTGCAGCGCCGCCAAATCTCCGGTGGCGTAGATGTCTACCAATCGCCGGAAGACGGCTTTCCGTGACTCGGGACTTTCGGTCGCTGCGTGTGTGTCCATCTGGCAATCCTTCGGGTTGATGTGGACTGCGTGGCCTGAATTTCAGGCCATTGGGTCGGGGCGGTGCGAGTTGTGAGGTCCAACGATATGGACCAAATGATACCGACGCGGTGACTTGGCCTATCACCCCCGGCGCAGCCCGCTGGCAGCTTGCCGGCAGCCCCCGCCTTCCCTCGCAAGAGAACCCTCTTCACCGGTCCGGCGCCGCTCCGGCGCACCGCATCGCGCCGAAGCGCCTGGCCCAGCCGCTCAGGACCGCGGCGCCGAGCCTGAAGACCGATACCGCCTCGGCCAGCCGGGCCGCCTGCTGCTTCAGGCTCTCGGCGGCGGCGGCCGATTCTTCGACCAGCGCGGCGTTCTGCTGCGTCACCTGGTCGAGTTGCGCGACCGCGTCGCCCACCTGCGAGATGCCCTTGCTCTGCTCGCTGCTGGCCTCGCTGATCTCGCCGATCAGGTCGTTGACGCGCTTGACCTGCGCGACGATGTCGCTCATCGTGCGGCCGGCCTCGGAGACGAGGTCGCGGCCCGACTCGACGGTCTCGACGCTCTCGCCGATCAGCGACTTGATCTCCCTGGCCGCCTGGGCGCTGCGCTGCGCCAGGCTGCGCACCTCGCCGGCGACGACCGCGAAGCCGCGACCCTGCTCGCCGGCGCGCGCCGCCTCGACCGCCGCGTTCAGCGCCAGGATGTTGGTCTGGAACGCGATGCCGTCGATGACGCCGATGATGTCGGCGATCTTCTTGCTGCTGCCGGTGATGCGCTCCATCGTCTCGACGACGCGGCCGACGACCTCGCCGCCCTGCGCCGCGACGCCGCTCGCGCTGGCGGCCAGCTGGCTCGCGGCGCGCGCGGTGTCGGCGTTCTGCCGGACGGTGGCGGTCAGCTGCTCCATCGACGCCGCGGTCTGCTCGAGGTTGGCCGCCTGCTCCTCGGTGCGCTGGCTGAGGTCGGTGTTGCCGCTGGCGATCTGGCTCGAGCCGGTGGCGATCGAGTCGCTGCTCTGGCGCACCTGGACGACGATGCCGGACAGGCTGTCGTTCATGCGCTTCAGCGCCGCCAGCAGCTGCCCGGTCTCGTCGCGCGTCGTCACCTCGATGCGCGAGCCGAGGTCGCCCGCGGCCACGGTCTCGGCGATGCGCACCGCGTCGGCCAGCGGCACGGTGATCGAGCGGATCAGCCACCACGCGAACGCCGCCGCGCCGGCCAGCACAAGCAGCGCGCCGACGATGTTCGTCCACAGCGCGCTGCGCGCGACCTCCTGCGAATGCCCGTACTCGGCCGCAGCGACGTCGAGCTGGACCTTGGCCAGCGCCGCCAGCACGTCGGCGATCGGGTCGATCGCCGGGTACATCTGCCTGGCCGCGAACTCCGCAAGCGCCGCCTTGTCGCCGCCGCGCATCAGCTCGGCGAGTCTGACCGCGGCGGCGTCGGCCACCTTCAGCAGCGGCTCGCCCTTGGCAATCAGCGCCTGCTCCTGGTCGTTGAGATGGGTCGAGGTGTAGGCCTTCCATTCCTTTGCCACCGTCGCGCGGGCGTCGGCAACCGCCTTCGCGCCCTGCTCGCCGGTGAGGGCACCGTCGCGCACCTTGTGCGCGGCGTCGACGACGCCGATCGCATAGCCGTCGGCGACGTTGCTGATCTGCTGCAGGGGCACCACCCGATCCTCGTAGAGCGTGCGCAGGGTCTGGCTGGCGCCGCGGGCCATGCTCACCGTCTGCGACGCGGCGAGCACGATGAGCGCGAGCAGCGCGCCGACGAGGATCGCCAGGCGCCAGCGGATGCTGATCTGTTTCATCGCTGTAGGGCTTTCTTGCAAGATGATGGGGCCGAAAACGCGAGAGGCGCCCCGATGGGCGCCTCTCGTCCGGCGCAGTATCGGCCGCTCGCAGCGCAGTGGTCACCGGAATCTGCGGCGTGATCGCCGCCCATTTCGTGTCCGGGCGCGTGCCGGCGCGCCGGCACCAGCCGCCGCTCATCGCCCCACGGTGGACTTTTGGCGTTGGTTACGGCAAACTGCCGTAATCGCGGCCAAGCCTGCCATCATGACCACCGACACCACCGCCAGACTGGAAGCCCGGTTGCCGGGCAGCATCTACGCCACGCTCAAGCGCGCCGCGGAGTTGAAAGGCCGCAGCCTGACCGACTTCGTGGTGGCGGCGGCGCACGAGGCCGCCAAGCAGGCGATCGAGGAAGAAGGCCTGATCCGCTTGTCGGCGGAGGACCAGCGGCGCTTTGCCGAAGCGCTGCTGAAGCCCCCGGCCCCCAACGCCGCCTTGCGCAAGGCCCGGCAGCGCCACGCCGCGAACGTCGAAGTGCGGTGACGCGCTTCGCGTCCGAGTTGCTGGGCGCGCACGACCGATCGGCGTTTGCCAGCGGCAACGAACGGATCGACCGCTACTTCCGCGAGACCGTCTCGCAGGACGTGCGGCGCCGCTATGCCCTGTGCTACGTGCTGGTGGAGCAGGCCACGGCGCGGATCGCCGGCTTCTACACGCTGTCGTCGCACGGCATCGCGTTGACGGCGGTGCCGGCTGCGCTGGCCAGGAAGCTGCCGCGCTACCCCAGCGTGCCCGGCGCGCTGATCGGCTGGCTGGGCCGCGACCTGGCGTTCAAGGGGCAGCACATCGGGGCGCTGCTGCTGTATGACGCCATTGCCCGGCTGGCCAAGTCGCCCGCCGGCGTGCACGCGGTCTGCGCCGATGCGATCGACGAAGCGGCCGCGGACTTCTATCGCACGCACCAGTTCCAGCCACTGGACAGCCGCCCCGGCGGCTTCTTCCTGCCGATGCAGACGGCGCTCCGCCTGGTGGGCCCCGGAACCGGCGGCAAGGCCTGACGCCGCCGCTCAAGCCGCAGGGTCGACCGCATCCTGCCGATCGATCGTCAACCCCTTCAGCGACCGCGCCGGCGGCGGGAAGGCCAGGCTGGCAGCGTAGCCGACCACGATGCACAGCATGATCGAGATCGCGAGGTAGAAGTACGGGCTACCCGCAGGCGCGCTGCGCCGTGTTGGCCGAGTGCGCCACGCGAGGCCCGAGCCCGCGCGATCACGGTACGAGTCATCGACTACACCCTGCCCGGGGCACCCGAGGCACAGTCGCACTACCGCTTGATCACGACCTTGCTCGATCCCGGGCAGGCCCCGGCCATGGAGCTGGCCGAGCTGTACCGCCGGCGCTGGGAGATGGAGGCCATCTACGACGAGTTGAAGACCCACCTTAGGGAATGTCTGCATAACTAAGGGCTGATCCGTCTTGCCCGAGGCGGCACGTGAGGTGACGATGCGAGCCGTGAAGCAACTTGGACTTGGCCTGAACCTGTCGACGAAGAAGACGCGCAAGCGCGAGTTCCTCGAAGAGATGGAGCGTGTCGCGCCCTGGGCGGTGCTGGTGCAGATCGTCCAACCGCATTACCCCAAGGCCAAGACCGGCCGACCGCCCTTCGGCATCGAGACCATGCTGCGCATCCACTACCTGCAGCAGTGGTTCGGGCTGAGCGATCCGGCGATGGAAGAGGCGCTGCACGACGTGCCGCTGTACCGCGAGTTCGCCAAGCTCGAGGGCGTGACCGCGCGGCTGCCCGACGAGACGACGATCCTGCGCTTTCGGCATCTGTTGGAGCGACACAACCTGGCCGTGGACATGCTGCGGGTCGTCAACGATCTGCTGAGCCACAAGGGCCTGATGCTTCGCAGCGGCACGGCGGTGGATGCCACGCTGATCTCGGCGCCGAGCTCGACCAAGAACGCCGAGGGCGAACGCGATCCGCAGATGAAGCAGACGCGCAAGGGCAACAACTGGTATTTCGGGATGAAGGCGCACATCGGCGTGGACGCCGACTCGGGTCTGGTGCACACGGTGGTGACGACCGCGGCCAACGTCAACGACCTGAACGTCGCCGGGCAGCTGCTGCACGGGCGCGAGCGTGACGTCTTTGCCGACGCCGGCTATCAGGGGGTGCACAAGCGGCCGGAAGCAGCCGGCCCGAACTGGTACGTGGCGATGCGGCCTGGTCTTCGGCGCAAGCTCGACCCGCAGACCAAGGCAGACGTCATCGCCGACAAGCTCGAGCAGCTCAAGGCCAGCATCAGGGCTAAGGTCGAGCACCCGTTCCGCGTCCTGAAGAGGCAGTTCGGCTACACGAAGGTTCGCTACCGAGGCTTGGCCAAGAACACGGCGCAGATCGTCACGCTGTTCGCACTGTCGAACCTGTGGATGGCGCGCGCAAAGCTGATGGGAGCGCGAGGATGAGTGCGCGAGCCGTGCACCAAGCACGCGCCGCGCTGCAATCGCTCGGCGCCGTGACGCGCGTCGCGAGGTCCTTCGAGTGCCGTTCTCGATCTGCATGATGGCCAACTGGGCGCGTCAGCGTTACGCAGCGCGTTGTGCAGACCTTCCTTAGGCAAAGCCGCCGCGTACTGCGCAGCCGCACGCCGGAGCTGGTGCGCCAGGAGTTCTACGGCTGGGTGCTGATGCACTACACGGTGCGCTGGCTGCTGCACCAAGGCGCGGCGCAGCAGCGAATGCCGCACGAGGACTTGTCCTTCACCGCTCACGTGCAATTGGTCCGCCAGCAGCAGCCCCTGTCAGGGGCCTTTTCCCCCACAGCGGCCGAGGAAGCGGGCACGGTGGTTCGCAGGGCTGCTTGATGCCAGCGCCAGCCTGCGCGCCAGCAGGACCATCAACCGGCGATCACCCCGCATGGTCAAGCGCCGCAACTCGCGCTACAAGGCCTTCCAGTGGGGAGCGCCGCGCCGCGTGCCCATCGACTGCACGCCGCAGCCTGCGCCGCCGATGTCCACAGCCCCGCCGGGCCGGACTCGGCTGCGACAGGCGCGGCGGCCCTGGTCCAAGGGCAACTTGAATGGCGGGTTCGTCATCTAAATTAACGGCATTGGGTTAGGCGTCGCTCCTTCTCGTGGCTTCAAGGCGATTTCCCGTTGCCTCTTTGCTGGAGTACTCGATTAATGCGCCACGTGGTCACTCCAGCCAGCACTGCAAAAAAGACTGCGTTGTCCTGCGCCTGCTTGTCTTGCATGACCTTGACAAGTTCCGCTTTGTCGGCTGCGTAGGGGACAAACGATGTTGAGATCGCCAGAGCATCAGCGAGCAGCGTACCAACAACTACCGGAATAAGGACAGACAGAGCTTCTCTTGTAGAGATGCGAATTGGTCCTGGCTGGAGGCGCCGCCAGAAGAGAGTGGCGACTACCAAGACCGGCACCCAGAAGGCGCTACGCATGAACGCCCCTTGAAACTGTATGACGGACTGAAGTGCATCCGTCGAAGCGTTCTGCAGAACTGAACCAACGAAGGCCGCGACCGCGATGACAAATGACATTGTCACGACGTGCCGAAAGGAAACCGAAGTAAAGGACGCAAACACCTTGAGTCCGTACATGACTCCGAAGGACAGACCCAAGAACCACAGTGCCAATCGTACAGACGACGAGAGAGATGGCGAAGCTACAAGACTGCCGATTGGAAGGGCAAGCAGAAAGCCCAGGCTTACCCCAACCGCAGCAGAAAGTGACACCCGAAGCATCTCTTCTAGCCGCCAACCGACTCGTGTTCGCAAAGCTACCAAGGCGCCGAGGATCAGTAGGCCATAGTACATTGCAGTCCCAAGTCCGCTGTAGTACTGAGCGGCGATTGCGGCCGAATCCAGAAAGATCGGAGTCGCCGCTTGAGAAGGGCCTTGCTTTTGCCCGCTGCGAGGCACGTTCCGCGACGGCGTAGGATGCCGTGAATGCCATGATCACAATCGGCTCCGCGACTGATAGTCGACCATCGACGATGCCACCGAGGCGAGGAATATCCAACAGCTGATTCTTCAGTACAAAAGCGTTTCTGACCACAAGTTCGCGAATCGATGCCGGTAAGTCGCTTGCCTCAGGCATCTGCGCGCCGCGCACGAGCACCGGAATGACTCGCTTTTTCTGCGCGAATGCTTCCTCAATCTCGATGCGAACTCAGTCGTCATCCTTTTCAATTCTGACCTGGCCACTGGCATCCCTAGCAGTAAGCCAATTTGCACCTATGAGGACAAGCACGACAGATACTCGCCGGATGCGCTCGCGGATCGCGACTGAGAAATCTGCGCCGAGATCAATCCCCTTCACGTCTAGGAAGACATTCTCTGAGCCGAGGCGCCGCTCAAACTCATCGCTGATGGCGTCGGCAAATGCATCGGAGTCTTGACGGCGATACGAAATGAAGACCGTGGCCATTTGAGTGCCTCCTATAGGTAGTAGTGGAGGGTGCAACGCCTAACGATGTGGGCTACTCGGTACCGGCACGGTGACTTGGCCTATCACCCCCGGCCTCCCTCGCAAGAGGGCCCTCTTTCATCCCGATGCAGGGTGATGGGCAAGTCATCATGGGCTGCCTAAATTTCTGCGGACGGATACCCTTGATTCAAGCACGAACAACCGGGCCGCGTCTGCTGTTTCAGATGGGCTGTCCGCCAGGCCACCGCGCCTGCTGGACCAAGTGCGCTCGGCCATTCCGCTACGCCACTATTCCATACGCACCGAATCGGTCTATGTCGATTGGGTGCGGCGCTTCATCTTCTTTAATGACAAGCGACACCCGGCGCAGATGGGCGCAGCCGAGGTCACGGTCTTCCTGTCGTACCTGGCCTCCGGCCGCGGGATGTCGCCGTCCACGCAGAACCAGGCCAAGTCGGCCTTGCTGTTTCTGTACAAAGAGGTGCTGCAGATCGAACTGCCCTGGCTGGCCGAGGTGGTCGCCGCCAAGGCCCAGCGGCGCCTGCCCGTGGTGCTGACGCCCGGCGAGGTGCGTGCGCTGCTCGACGAGTTGCAAGGCACCATGGGCCTGGTGGCCGCGCTGCTGTACGGCACCGGTATGCGCTTGCTGGAAGGCCTGCGCCTTCGGGTCAAGGACCTGTGCTTCGAGCGGCGCGAACTGCTGGTGCGCCAGGGCAAGGGCGGCAAGGACCGGGTCACCGTGCTGCCCGAGAACCTGATCGCGCCGCTGCAGCAGCAATTGGCCAGCGCCAGGGCCTTGCACCAGCGCGATCTGGCCGCCGGGCTGGGCACGGTCTGGCTGCCCGATGCGCTGGCTGTCAAATACCCGGGCACAGCGAGGGGCATGAGACATGCCACAGGGTTGCGCCTGCCGCGACGCGCAAGCTTTGAACGGAAAAGCGTATCAGCCGCCGGCCAAGCCGCCCCCGTCGCCTGCGGCCGGCACCGCGTCCTGCTTGTAGATCGTCAACCCCTTCAGCGACCTCGTCGGCGGCGGGAAGGCCAGGCTGGCGAGGTAGCCGATCACGATGCACAGCATGATGGAGATCGCGAGGTAGAAATACGGGTGCAGCAGGTTGAACCACCAGGCGATCGTCGTCAGCACGATGCTGCTGGCCACGCCGATGGCCACGCCCTGGGAGTTGGCGCGGCGCGTGAACATGCCCAGCGTGTAGGCGCCGGCGAAGCCGCCGCCCAGCAGCCCGGCCAGCTCGATCGAGACGTCGAACAGCGAGTGGATGTCGTAGCGCGAGAGCACGAGCGCGAAGCCGATCCCCACCAGCCCCGCGGCCACCGTCATCCACTCGGCGAAGCGCACGCTGCGCGCCGGGTCGGGGTGCTTGACCAGCTTCTCGTAGAAGTCCACCGAGGCCAGCGTCGAGACGCTGTTGATGATGCTGGACAGCGTGGCCATCGCGGCGGCGAAGATGCCGGCGATGATCAGCCCGGTCAGCCCGCTGGGCAGCTCGGCGGCGATGAACAGCGGAAAGGTCGCGTCGATCGTCAGCAGCGGGTTCATCCGCTCGGGGTGGTGCTGGTAGTAGACGAACAGCGCGGTGCCGATGCCGTAGAACACGAAGCCGCCGGGGATCATGATGGCCGCGAAGGCCCAGATCGAGCGCCCGGCGTCGCGCGCATTGGGCGTGGACAGCGTGCGCTGCATCAGCACCTGGTCCTTCGGGAAGGTCAGCACCACGTCGAACAGCACCAGGAACACGAAGCCCCACACCGTGGCCTTGGTGAGGTCGAAGCTGAAGTCGAACAGCTTGGTCTTGTGCTCGGCCGCCGCGGCGCGCACGAACTCGGCCACGCCGCCGTCCAGCGACCAGACCATGAAGCCGATCGCGAACAGCGCGCCGCCCATCTTGACGACGAGCTGCACGATGTCGGTCCACACCACGGCCTTCATGCCGCCCAAGGCGGTGTAGACGATCGTGAAGCCGCCCATCAGCAGGATGCTCCAGGTCACCGGGATGCCGGTGATCGTGGCGATCGCCAGCGACGGCAGGAACAGGATCACGCTCATGCGGCTGCCGAGCTGCGTCAGCATGAACAGGCCGCTGGCCAGCATGCGGATGGCGGGGTGGAAGCGCGTCTCCAGGTAGCTGAACACGCTCATCAGGTCCAGCCGGCGCAGCAGCGGCACGATCCACACCGCGACGAACATCAGCCCCAGCACCGCGATCAGGTTGTTGGTCATGTACTGCCAGTTGGTCTCGAAGGCCTTGGCAGGGATCGCGATGTAGCTGATGGAGCTGGTGTTGGCCGCGTACAGGCTCACGCCCGCGGCCCAGAACGGGATGCTGCGGCCGCCGACGAAGAACTCGGCCGTCGAGTGGCGCTTCTCGCGCAGGTAGAAGTACAGGCCGATGCCCAGCATGCCGGCGAGGTAGACGACGATCACCAGCCAGTCCAGCGTCTTCAGCAGCAGCTTGCCGGACTCGATCTCCAGCGTCTGCGCGGCGCCGCGGCCGTCCAGCCACAGCCAGCCGTCGCCGTAAGCCGCGGCGTGCGTGAGGCCGGGCATCTCGCCCTCGGGCAGCGGCGCCCAGGCCTGGGTGATGGTCTGCCAGCTCATCAGCCGCGGCGCGCCGCCGCCGGGCGGCTGGATGGCGAACAGCGCATGCGCCTGGCCGCTGGCGCGCACCGCGCCGGCCGCGAGCAGGCCCGGCAGTTCAGCGCGCGGCGGCAGCGGTTGCCAGCCGCCGTCGGCGGTCCAGCGCAGCAGGTGCTGCGGCTGCGACGGCGCAGCACCCGGCAGCACGACGAACAGCGCGCGGCTTTGCGCCAGCAGAGCCAGCGGCGGCGCATCGCCGGGCCAGCCGGGCTGTGCGTGCCAGGCGGGCGCCGGCGCGTCCAGCGCCAGTTGCAGCAGCGTCGCGCGGCCGGCCGCGTCCAGCCCGGCCAGCCACAGGCGGTCGGCCGTGACGGCGATGCCGGCCTGCCGCAGCGGCGCCGGCAGCGCGGGCAGCGGCTGCAGCGCCGGACCGGCGGCGCCGAGCACCAGCCGCGCGGCCTGCTGCGCCTGGCCGTCGCGGCCCAGCAGCACGAAGGCGCGGCCCTCGGCCAGCGGGCTGGACACCGCCGCCAGCACCGGCAGCGGCGGCGCCCAGGCCTTCAGCTGCCACTGCGCGGCCTGCGGCGCCAGCACCCAGGCCGCATCGGCGCTCAGCGCGATGGCCTGGCGGTCGACCACGGCCAGCGCCTGCAGCGCAGCGCCCGAGGTCGACGCCGGCAGCGCCGGCAGCGCGGCGCGGCGCAACTGGGCCAGGCTCTCGGCGCGCGCCGCGGTGCCGATCAGCAGCAGCGCCAGCGTCAGCAGCAGCAAGCCCAGGCCGCGCAGATGGCGGGGCATCAGCGCGTCTCTCCGCGGCGGGTGGCGTCAGAGGCGTCAGAGGCGTCAGCGGCGGCCAGCAGCGCTTGCGCGCGGCGCACGAACGGTGCATCGACCATGCGGCCGTCCACCTGCAGCACGCCGCGGCCTTGGCGTGCAGCTCGCGCGGCCGCGTCCAGCACGCGGCGGGCCCAGGCCAGTTCGTCGCCACCAGGGCTGAAGACCTCGTTGGCCACGCCCACCTGGCGCGGGTGGATGCAGCTTTTTCCCGCGAAGCCCAGGCGGCGCGCCATCAGCGCCTCGGCGCGGTAGCCGTCGAGGTCGGCCAGGTCCGGGTAGGCGCCGTCGTAGGCCGGCACGCCGGCGGCGCCGGCCGCCAGCCGCAGCGCGAGCAGCGTCGCATGGACGTTGGCGGGCTCGCCGCGCGCGATGCCCAGCGGCTCGTACAAGTCGGCCAGGTCGAGCTGCAGCCCGGCCACGCGCGCATCGGCGGCGCCGATCTCGGCCGCGCGCAGCAGCGCCGCGGCGCTCTCGATGTTGACCAGCAGCGCCACCGGCGGCAGGCCGCCGGCCGCGGCCTCGGCGGCCTGCAGGGCGGCCGCGGCATGGCGCACCGCGGCCGCGTCCTCGGCCTTGGGCAGGTTGATCCAGTCCAGCCCCGGGCGCACGACGGCGCGCAGGTCGTCGTCGAACCACGGCGTGCCGGGCGCGTTGACGCGCACGATGACCAGCGGACGAATCGGTGACCGACGCGGCTGCGCGGCCACGCGGTCCAGCAGCGCGGCCACCGCGGCGCGTGCCTGGGCCTTGTCCGCCGGCAGCACCGCGTCTTCGAGGTCGAACGACAGCGCGTCGGCGTCGCCGGCCAGCGCCTTGTCGAACAGCGCGGGGCGCGAGCCGGGCACGAAGAGCTTGCTGCGAAAGCCGCGCGCGGCGCTGGAGGGAGGGGTCGGCACGGCCGGCAGTGTGGTGCAAGCCGGGCCCGGCAGCCCCGCGGCGCGGCCATCTTCAGACGATAGCTTTGATAGCTTTGCGGTTCAGCGCGCCGGGTCGCCGAACAAGGCGTAGGGCGCCCAGTAGAACGGATGCGTCCAGCGGCCGCCGCCGAGCGTGCCGTCGATCATCGCCAGCTGCGCCTGGCGCAGGCTGTCGGCGCGCGAGGCGGCGCCGCGCGCGTGCTGGCGGAAGGTGCCGGCGCTCAGCTGCGCGGCCGACGCCGAATCCACCGCCCAGTGCGTGGCCAGCACCGAGCGCGCGCCGGCGAAGAAGAAGCCGCGCACCAGGCCCGACATCGCGGCGCCGCCCTGCTCGCCGGCCGCCGTGTTGCAGGCCGACAGCAGCACCCACTGCGCGTTCAGGCGCAGCGTCAGCACGTCGTCCAGTTCCAGCAGCGGCGATTCGCCGTCCTGCCCGGTGGCCGCCATCGCCAGCGCCGGGCGGCTGATGCCGGGCTGCTCGCCGGGCATCAGGCCGTGGGTGGCGAAGGCGACCACGCGGCGGTCGGCCAGCGGCGTGGACAGCACGGCCTGGCGCGTGGCCTGGGCGCCCAGCAGCAGGTCTGCGGCGGGGTCGGCGCCCAGGGCCTCGGCCACCGCGGTCAGCTCGGCCCGGGTCTCGGGCAGCGGCGGGATGTCGGCGTAGCGGAAGCCCCATTCGGCGTCGTAGCGGGTGGCGGTCTGGCCGGCCAGCCGGGTGGCGGCCGGCGCGGCGGCCGCGGCGTCGAACAGCGGGTCACCGAAGCCGATCAGCGCCTTGGCCGCCGCGGGCGGCGCCGGCCCGCGGCGCAGCGCCAGCAGCGCCGCGGGCGACGGCAATTGCGCGATCGGCATGCGCCGCAGCAGCCAGGCGGGCGGCGCACCGGCGGCCGGCGGCTCGGTGACCAGCACCGCCAGCGGCAGGCCGGCCAGCGCGCCGCCGGCGGCGACGATGAGCGACTTCACCTCGCGCAGCGGGCCGTCCAGCGGGCCCAGCAGCTCGCGGTAGAAGGCGTGCAGCGCCTCGGGCTGCAGCGCGGGCCGCCGCGCCGCGGGCAGGTCGCCGATGTCCAGCATCCGCCGCAGCTCGGCCACGCGCGCGCCCAGCGCCGCCGCGCCCAGCGGGCTCAAGCCCATCAGCGGCCGCCCGTCGGCCGGCAGCAGCCACAGCAGGGTGGCGCTTTCGGTCGGGTGCACGACCAGCAGCGCCTCGCCCGGCTGCAGCAGCTTGCGCAGCGCCTCGGCGCGCGGGATGGTCGGCGTCACCAGCTCGGCATAGGCCGGATACTGGCCGGCGATGGCGCTGCGCTGCGCCTGCAGCGCCTGGCGAGCGGCGGCGGCCTCGGCCTGCAGCGACTTGGCCTCGTCGCGCAGGCGGCGCAGCTTGTCGGCCTGAGCCTTGCGCTCGGCCTCGGGCAAGGCTTTGAAGGCGTCGCCGCGCATCTCGCGCCGCAGCCGGTCTTCGTCGCCCAGCGCCGCGTTCAGACGGCCGAAGGCCTGGGCCGTGGTCTGGCGCTGGGCCTGCTCCTGCTCCAGCAGGCCGCGCAGCGCGGGCGTGGCCGCCAGCACGCGCGCCGTGCTGTCGGTGATGGCACGCTGCGTGGCGCCCAGGCTCAGGCGGTCGGCGATCTGCAGCGCACGCTCGGCCTGCGCCGGCTCGGGCACCTGGCCCTTGCGCAGCGTGGCGATCTGCTGCTGCAGGTAGTCGTCGAAGGCGATGCCCAGCACGAAGCCGCGCAGGCCGCGCTCGTCCAGGTCGCGCCAGCCGCCGGGCGTGTCCAGCGTGGCGGCGAACAGCGATTCGTAGTCGGCCATCGCGGCCGCCGTCTCGCCGCGCCGCAAGCGCACCACGGCACGCACGCCGGCGGCCTCCTGCGTCAGCGGATGCTCCGGCCCGTACAGCCGCAGCCGCAGGCGGTGCAGCCGCTCGGCCTGCTCCGCGGCTTCATCCAGGCGCCCGTTCTTGGCCGCCAGCAGCGCCAGCAGCCGGCTGTCGGCGGCGCGCGTGCGCGCCAGCAGGTCCGACGGCATCTCGGCCAGGTAGCCGCGGTAGGCCTGATCGGCCTCGGCCCAGCGGCGCAGGCCGATCAGCGCGCGCACCACCTCCTGCCGCGCCAGCCAGCGGGTATGGCTGTTGGGGTCCGAGCCGATGCGGCCGAGCGCGGCGTCGGACGCCTGCGCCGCCGCCAGCCCGGCCTCGTACTGCTGGGTGGCCACCAGCGCGGTGGCCTGCCGGTACAGCCAGCGCGCGCCCAGCGCGTCGCCGAGCTGGCCGCCGCGCCAGGCGGCGAGGTTGGCCTTGGCGATCTCGATCGCCTCCTGCGAGCGCCCTTCGCGCACCAGCGCGTAGACCAGCATGCCTTGCGAGCCGTCCAGCCAGCCGGCGGCGTCCTGCCAGGCGGAAGACTGCGGCGCGGCGCCGCGGCCGCGCAGCCCTTGCAGCAGTTGCCGGCTCTGGCCCACGGCCTGGCGCAGCGAGGCGACGGCGCCGGCCAGGTCGCCGCCTTGCGCCTGCACCTCGGACTGCACCTGCAGGCGGTTGATCGCCAGCGCCGAAGGGCCGGCGGCCGCGGCGCCTTGCAAAGCCTCGCGCGACAGGCCGTCGGCGCGCGACCACAGGCGCAGCAGCCGCGCGCGGTCGCGGCCCTGGGCGGCGTAGTAGGTCTGGCGCAGCGCGAGCTGCGCGCGCAGCTCGGGCGCCAGGCTGCGGTCGGCGATGAAGGGCTCGCTGGCCTCCAGCGCCCGGCCCTGGCTGCCCCAGCTGAACTCGGCGTCGAGGTAGCGGCGGATCCACTCGTCGCCGCCGGGCCGGCCGCGGCCGGCCTGGACCAGCGCGCGCGCCAGTTCCAGCGCGCGGCCGCGCTGCTGCAGGCGCATCGCGGCGCGGTACTGGCGCTGCAGCAGCGCGTAGCGGGCCTCGGCTTCGGCCGGCAGCGGCTGCTCCAGCAGCTGCGCGGCCTCTTCGCGCGTCAACCGGGCTTCGTCGGGCGCGGGCTGGGCCTCGTCCGCGGCCTCGGACGCCTCGTCGTCGCCGGCGGTCTGCGCCGGCGCCGGCAACGCCGCCAGCAGCAGGCCGGCCAGCAGCATCGCCACCACTCCATCGCGCATGCGGCTCTCCCAGTGCCGGGCGATGGTAGCGAGGCCGCCGCGCCGGCGCGCCGCCGGCCCCATTTGCGACAATGCGCGCCGTTCAGGAGTCCAGCCCATGTTCCCTTCCCTGCAAACCGTCGGCGCCGCCGACGAAGCTCCGCCCAAGTCCGAGCCCGGCGACCGCCCCAGCGGCCTGGCCGAGCAGCTCGCGTTCAAGTCGCGCTTCGTGCTGGTGTTCGGCGAGATCGACGACCAGCTCGCGCGCCGCGTCTGCGAGCGGCTGATCCTGCTGTCGCAGGCCAGCGAGGCGCCGATCCAGATGCTGATCTCCTCGCCCGGCGGCCACGTCGAATCGGGCGACGCGATCCACGACATGATCCGCTTCGTGCGCGCACCGGTCACCTGCATCGGCACCGGCTGGGTGGCGAGTGCCGCTACCCACATCTTCCTGGCCGCGCCCAAGGAGCGCCGCGTGTGCCTGCCCAACACGCGCTTCATGATCCACCAGCCCGCGGGCGGCGCCGGCGGCCGCGCCACCGACATCGCGATCCAGGCCAAGGAGATCATCAAGACGCGCGAGCGCATCGCGCGCGTGATCGCCGCCGAGACCGGCCATCCGGTGGAGAAGGTGCGCGCCGACATGGAGCGCGACTACTGGATGACGGCCGACGAGGCCATCGCCTACGGCATCGCCTCGCGCGTGGTCGTCAACCAGAAGGATCTCGGCTGAACATGTCGGAACCCACCGTCGACCAGGTGCGCGACTACATCGCCGCTGCACTGGACTGCACGCTGCTGGAGGTGGAAGGCGACGGCCGGCACTTCTTCGCCACCATCGTCTCCGCCGCGTTCGAAGGCCTGCCGCGCGTGCGCCGGCACCAGCTGGTCTACGCCGCCTTGGGCGAGCGCATGCGCGAGGAGATTCACGCGCTGTCGATGAAGACGCTGACCCCCGCCGAACACGCCGCTTCATGATCACCTTAGCCCTCAGCAAGGGCCGCATCTTCGACGACACGCTGCCGCTCTTGCGCGCCGCCGGCATCGAGGTGCTGGAAGACCCGGAGCGCAGCCGCAAGCTGATCATCGGCACCAGCCGGCCGGATCTGCGCGTGGTGCTGGTGCGCGCGTCCGACGTGCCCACCTACGTGCAGCAAGGCGGCGCCGACCTCGGCGTGGCCGGGCTCGACGTGCTGCTGGAGCACGACAGCCACGGCCTGTACCGCCCGCTGGACTTGGGGATCGCGCGCTGCCGCCTGAGCGTGGCCACGCGCGCCGACTTCGACTACGCCAGCGCGGTGCGCCAGGGCTCGCGCATCCGCGTCGCCACCAAGTACACGCAACTGGCGCGCCAGCACTTCGCCGCCAAGGGCGTGCACGTGGACCTGATCAAGCTCTACGGCAGCATGGAGCTGGCGCCGCTGACCGGGCTGGCCGACGCCATCGTCGACCTGGTGTCCACCGGCAGCACGCTGAAGGCCAACCAGCTCGTCGAGGTGGAGCGCATCATGGACATCAGCGCGCGGCTGGTCGTCAACCAGGCGGCGCTGAAGCTGCAGCGCGAGCCGATCCGCAAGCTGATCGACGCCTTCGAAGCCGCCGTGGCGGTGCCTGCGACATGACGCTCGAACTGCGCACCCTGGCGACCGACGACGCCGGCTTCGAGGCTGCGTTCCGGCGCGTGCTGCACTGGTCGGCCGAGACCGACGCGGCGATCGAGGGCCGCGTCGCGCAGATCATCGACGACGTGCGCGTGCGCGGCGACGCCGCGGTGCTGGAGCTGACGGCCCGCTTCGACGGCCTGCAGGCCGCGGGCATGGCCGCGCTGGAGATCGGCGAGCCCGAGCTGCGCGCGGCGCTGGACCGCATCACGCCGGCGCAGCGCGCGGCGCTGGAGCAGGCCGCCGCGCGCGTGCGCGCCTACCACCAACGCCAGCTGGACGCCTGCTGCCGGAGCTGGAGCTACCGCGACGAAGACGGCACGCTGCTGGGCCAGAAGGTCACGCCGCTGGACCGCGTGGGCATCTACGTGCCCGGCGGCAAGGCGGCCTACCCGTCCAGCGTGCTGATGAACGCGCTGCCGGCGCAGGTGGCCGGCGTGCCCGAGATCGTGATGGTCGTGCCCACGCCCGGCGGCGAGCGCAACGCGCTGGTGCTGGCCGCGGCGCACCTGGCCGGCGCGACGCGCGTGTTCACGATCGGCGGCGCGCAGGCCGTGGCCGCGCTGGCCTACGGCACGCAGACGGTGCCGCGCGTCGACAAGATCACCGGCCCCGGCAACGCCTACGTCGCCAGCGCCAAGCGGCGCGTGTTCGGCCAGGTCGGCATCGACATGATCGCCGGGCCCAGCGAGATCCTGGTGCTGGCCGACGGCAGCACGCCGCCCGACTGGGTGGCGATGGACCTGTTCAGCCAGGCCGAGCACGACGAGCTGGCGCAAAGCATCCTGCTCAGCCCCGACGCCGGCTACATCGCCGCGGTGCGCGACGCGATCGAGCGGCTGCTGCCCGGCATGCCGCGCCGCGACGTGATCGCCGCCAGCCTGCAAGGCCGCGGCGCGCTGATCCGCACGCGCAGCATGGAAGAGGCCTGCGCGATCAGCAACCGCATCGCGCCCGAGCACCTGGAGGTCAGCAGCCGCGAGCCGCAGCGCTGGGAGCCGCTGCTCAAGCACGCCGGCGCGATCTTCCTCGGCGCCTTCACCAGCGAGAGCCTGGGCGACTACTGCGCCGGCCCCAACCACGTGCTGCCGACCTCCGGCACCGCGCGCTTCAGCTCGCCGCTGGGCGTCTACGACTTCGTCAAGCGCAGCAGCCTGATCGAGGTGAGCGAAGCCGGCGCGCGGGCGCTGGGACCGATCGCGGCCGAGCTGGCCTACGGCGAAGGCCTGCAAGCCCATGCGCGGGCCGCGGAATTGCGGCTGCGCTGAAGGCCGCGACCGCTCAACTTTTCCGAACGTTGACGACAAGCGCGGGGGCTGTCGCGGCCGCCGCGCGGCGCCGACACTGCGGGCGTTTCACCACATCGGGAAGACCAACCATGATCGATTCGTTCAAGAACCCGCTGCTCATCATCGGCCGCGTGCTGCTGGCACTGATGTTCGTGCTGGCCGGCTTCGGCAAGCTGGGCAACATCGCCGGCACCGCCGGCTACATCGCCAGCGGCGGCCTGCCGGCGCCCACGGTGCTGGCGGTGATCGTCGGGCTGCTGGAACTGTTCGGCGGCCTGGCCATCGCCATCGGCTTCCATGCCCGCTGGGCGGCGCTGGCGCTGGGCCTGTTCACGCTGCTGGCCAGCGCGCTGTTCCACCAGTTCTGGGCGATGCCGGCCGACCAGGCGATGATGCAGCAGCTGATGTTCATGAAGAACCTGTCGGTGGCCGGCGGGCTCTTCATCGTGGCGGCGCTGGGCGCCGGCCCGCTCAGCGTGGACGCGCGCCGCGCCCCGGCGCTGCGCGCGGCCTGAAGGCCCGCGCGGCCGGCAGCAGCAGCAGGCCGGCCAGCGCCAGCGCCGCGGTGGCCGGCAGCGGCACCGCGGCCGCGGCGTGGAAGACCTCCAGGCTCACGAGGTTGGACACCCAGCGGCCCCGGCGCACATCGTTGGGAACGACCACGCGCGCGAAGCCCGAGCTCGTCAGGTCGTCGCCGTTCAGCTCGAAGGCGATGAAGTCGGGCTGGTTGCCGAACAGCGGGCTCAGCTCGCCGAGGGAGAACGCGATCTGGTAGCCGTCGCTGCCGGTGGCGACGACGTACATGCCCAGCACGTCGTTCTTCACCGCCGGGTCGGTGTCCAGGCCGATGACGCTGGTCAGCAGCTCCCACAGGCTCACGCCGCTGTAGGTGTCGCTGCCGAAGGTGCGCGTCACCGTCGGCAGCGACAGCGCCTGCAGCGCGGCGAGGTCGAAGGTCATCGGATTCAGCACGTCGCCCGAGACCGTGAACTGGGTGGACATGCCGCCGCCGCCCGCAGTGGACGTGGACGCGGTGCGCTGCACCTCCAGGCCGACGAGGTTGGACACGTAGCGCCCGCCGCGGCCGTCCAGCGGCGCGGTGGTGCGCGCGAAGCCGTCGCCGGCCAGCGGCTGCGCGCTGCCGCCGATCACCTCGGCATAGGCGGCCAGCGCGGCGCTGTTGCCGAAGTTCGGATGCAGTTCGCCCATCGAGTAGACGACGCGGTAGCCGTCGGTGCCGGTGGCCACGACGATGCGGTTGAGCACGTCGTTGTTGATCGCCGGGTTGGCGACGACGCCGGCCTGGCCGACCACGTTCCACAGCGTCGGGCCGACGTAGGTGTGGGTCTGCGGCGTGCTGCCGCTGAGGAAGGTGTCGGTCTGCGTGACCGCCGGCAGGGCCTGCAGCGCCGCGGCGTCGAAGGTCAGCGGCGTCGCGACCGCGCCGGAGACGGTGAACTCGGTGGAGACGGGCGCGGCCGAGGCGGCCAAGGGCGTGAAGGCGGCAGCCGCGGCGAAGGCCAGTGCCAGCGCGGCAACGGCCGGGCCGCGCCGCAGGCGGCAGCGAATGTCGGACATGAAGGCTCCTCCTGATGATGGAGCTTCGAAATATACGTTCGGATACGTCGAGGTCAATCGGCCGCGGCCTGCCGCCGCCCCCCTGTTCAGGGTGGATGGGCGCGCCGGTGCCGGCGCCGCCGCCCGCGCAGCCAGTGCCACAGAAAGAGCGGCAGCGCCAGCAGCCCCAGCAGCAGGTGGCCGAGCGCGGCCACCGCGGCCCACTGCTCGTCGCCCAGGTAGTACACGCCCAGCGCCGACAGCGCCAGCAGCAGCGCGCCGCCGCCCAGCAGCGCGCCGCTTAACCGCTGCCGGCGGCTGCGCCAGCCGCTGCGCATGTGCAGCGCCCACAAGGCGCCCAGGAACAGCAGCAGCGCGAAGCCGGCGGCCGCGTGCAGCGCGGCGAGCGCCACGCGCGCATCGCCGCCGGCGCGCCAGGGCAAGGCCCAGCCGGCGCGCAGCGCCAGCGTGGTGGGCGCCAGCGCCAGGCCGCTGGCCATCAGCACCAGAATTTCCGTTAGCAGGCCCGGCTTGAACCAGCGCGGATAAGGCCTCATGCGGCGGCTTCCATCGCGGCCTCGATCCAGCGGCCGCCCAGGCGCTGCACGGCCTCGGCGCGGCGCGGCGCGGGGCTGCAGGCGGCCACCTTGGTCAGCGCGTCGGCACGCCAGGCGCTGCGGGCGATCACGGTCCAGACGCCGGGCGCGGCCGGCGTCGCGCCGCCGGAGCGGATGCGGCCGGGGAAGTCCGCTGCCGCTTCGCCCTCCGCCGGCACCCACGAGGTCGCCAGCGCCGCGTTGCGCAGGCCGCCCAGCGCCTGCAGGCGGCCGTCGGCGCCGCGCCGCTGCACCGGCAGCGTCAGATCGCCGAAGGCGCGCAGGTCGCCGCCGGCGTTGATCCAGCCGGCGCCGGCGCCGTGCCGGCGCAGCGCCGCCACGCCCAGGTCGACCGCGAAGCCCTTGGCGATGCCGTCCAGGCTGAGCGGCAGCGGCTGCCGCCGCAGCGCCCAGCGCGGGCCGATCAGCAGAGCGTCGGCCGCTCCGGCGCCGTCGGTGATGTCGAAGGCGCCGGCGCTGGCGCGCATCAACGCCTGGGCGATCGCCAGCAGCCGCGTGGTCGCCGCCGACAGCGCCAGCGGCTGCCCCGGCGGCTGGCGGTTCAGCCGCGACAGCTCGCTGGCCGGATCCTGCACGCTCCACAGCGCCTGCGCACGCTGCACCGCGCCGAACGCGGCAGTGATCGCCGCATCGGCCTGCACCGGCGTCGGCGCCGCGGCGGCCACCTCGACGAAGGTGCCTAGCAACGGGCGCATGCGGCGCCGGCAGCGGTCGATTCGGTCCATGGCCCAGTATGGCCCGCGGCTTTCGCGCGGGTCTTGACATTGACGAAACGCAATTGCGAATCGTTCTCGAATCTCTAGACTCAGCCCCATATTTTCTGGGGTTATCGCTCATGCCAAGGCTTCGCAGCCGAATCGTTGGAATCGTCTCGCTGGCGGCGGCCACCCTGCTGGCCGGCTGCGGTGGCGGCGGCGTCGGCGATGCGGCCGGCAGCGCTCCGCTGTCGGCGCAGGCCGCGCTGGGCGAGAAGATCTTCAACGACACCTCGCTGTCGGCCTCGGGCCGGCAGTCCTGCGCGAGCTGCCACGTCGGCGACGCCGGCCACGCGCCCGACAACGCGCTGGCGGCCCAGTTCGGCGGTGCCGACCTCGGCCTGCAAGGCGTGCGCCTGGCGCCGGGCATCCGCTACCTGGCGGACAACACCGCCTTCCATTTCGACGGCGAAGGCACGCCCACCGGCGGCTTCTTCTGGGACGGCCGCGCGCCCACTCTGGCCGCGCAGGCGGGCGAGCCCTTCCTGAACCCGCTGGAGATGGCGATGCCCAGCAAGGCCGCCGTCATCGCCCGGCTGGCGCAGGCCCCGTATGCGGCGGACTTCCAGAAGGTCTTCGGCGCCGACATCCTCACGCGCCCCGACGACGCCTACGAGCGCCTGAAGCTGGCGCTGCAGGCCTACCAGAAGGAGGACGGCGACTTCCGCCCCTTCAGCAGCAAGTACGACGAGTTCCTGCGCGGCAAGGCCGCGCTCAGCACGCAAGAGCTGCGCGGGCTGGCGCTGTTCAACAACCCGCTGAAGGGCAACTGCGCCGGCTGCCACCCCTCGGCCAAGGGCAGCGACGGCAGCCACCCGCTGTTCACCGACTTCACCTACGACAACCTGGGCCTGCCGCGCAACCCGGAGCTGCAGGCCAACGCCGACCCGGCGTACTTCGACCTCGGGCTGTGCGCGCGCGCCGGCGGCGACCTGGCCGCGCGCACCGACCTCTGCGGCGCGTTCAAGGTGCCGTCGCTGCGCAACGTGGCGCTGCGCAAGGCGCTGTTCCACAACGGCGTGTTCAAGAACCTGAAGGACGCCGTCACCTTCTACGTGCAGCGCGACACCAGCCCCGAGAAGTTCTATCCGCTGAAACCCGACGGCAGCGTCGACAAGTTCAACGACCTGCCGGCCGCCTACAAGGCCAACGTCAACACCACCGAGGTGCCCTACAACCGCCAGCCCGGCGATGCGCCGGCGCTGAACGACGCCGAGATCGACGACCTCGTCGCCTTCCTCGGCACGCTGACCGACGGCTGGCAGCCCTGATCCGCCTCTTTTTTCCGCCCGACACCATGAACAAGCTCCGTTTTCCCTTGGCCCCGCTGGCGGCCTGCGTGCTGGCGATCGGCGCCGGCAACCTCGCCTCGGCGCAGACCGCCGCGCCCGCCGCCGGCGTGGAGGCGCTGCAGCGCCGTGTCGAGCAGATGGCCGCCGAGCTGTCGGCGCTGCGCGCCGAGCTCGCCGCGCTGAAGCAGCAGGCGCCGGCCCAGGCCCAGGCGGCGGCGCCGGTGGCGGCCGCGCCCGCCGCCGCCATGGCCGCCGCGCCGGCACGCCCCGCCGAGCCCGACACGGTGATCAGCAGCTACGGCGAGATCAACTACAACCGCCCGCGCGACGGCAGGAACGCGCAGACCGACCTGCGGCGCTTCGTGCTCGGCGTGCAGCACCGCTTCGACGACAAGACCAAGCTGGTGACCGAGGTCGAGGTCGAGCACGCGATCGCCTCGGCCGACGATGCCGGCGAGGTGGAGATCGAGCAGGCTTACGTCGAACGTCAGCTCTCGCCCGCCTGGGCGCTGCGCGCGGGACTGTTCCTGATGCCCATCGGCCTGCTCAACGAGAACCACGAGCCCACCGCCTACTACGGCGTGGAGCGCAACTTCGTCGAGACCGCGATCATCCCCAGCACCTGGCGCGAAGGCGGGCTGCAGGCGGTGGGCAGCTTCGGCAACGGCATCACCGTGCAATTCGGCGCCAGCACCGGCTTCGATCTCAACAAGTGGGACGCCGCCGCCACCGAGGGCCGCGAGTCGCCGCTGGGCGCGATCCATCAAGAGCTGCAGCTTGCGCGCAGCCGCAACCTGGCCGTGTTCGGCGCCGTCAACTGGCGCGGCGTGCCGGGGCTGGCGCTGGGCGGCGGCGTCTTCAGCGGCGGCGCCACGCAAGGCCAGACGGCCGCGTCGTCGCGCGTAACGATCTGGGACCTGCACGCGCGCTGGACGCCCGGCGCCTGGGACCTCTCGGCGCTGTACGCGCGCGGCAGCATCTCCAACACCGCGGCGCTGAACCTGCCGCTGGTGGGCAACCCCACGCTGATCCCGGCCAGCTTCGACGGCGGCTACCTGCAGGCCGCGTACAAGCTGTGGGCCCAGGGCGACATGGCCTTTTCGCCCTTCGTGCGCTGGGAGCGCTTCAACACCGCGCGCCGCTATGCCGAGCTGGGCGCCGGGCTGACGCCCGACGCGGCCGATGCCGAGCGCGTCTACACGCTGGGCGCCAACTTCCAGGTGGCGCAGGGCATCGTGGTCAAGGCCGACGTGCAGAAGTTCAAGTCCAGCCGCGATCTGGACCGCGTCAACCTCGGGCTCGGGTGGTCGTTCTGAACGTTCCGGAGAAGAGCCGCCTCGTTCCGGCATTAGCCGCGCTGGCCGCGGCGGCGCCGGCCACCGCGTTCGCGGTCGACTACCTCAGCGCCGAGCAGGCGGCGCGGCTGATCTTCCCCGAGGCCGACCGCTTCGAGCCCGCCGACGTGACGCTGGACGCCGCGCAGATGCGCCGCCTGGAGCAGCAATCGGGCGTCAAGGCCCGCAGCGCGCGCTGGCCGCTGCAGGCGGCGCGCAAGGGCGCGGCCACGCTGGGCTGGGTGGTCGTCGACCACGTGATCGGCAAGTTCGAGCTGATCGACTACGCGGTGGGCCTGGGTGTCGACGGCGCGGTGCGGCAGGTCGAGATCCTGTCCTACCGCGAGAGCCACGGCGGCGAGATCCGCCTGCCCGCGTGGCGCCGCCAGTTCGCCGGCAAGCAGCCGGCCGACGCGATCGAGCTGGGCCGCGACATCAGCAGCATCAGCGGCGCGACGCTGAGCTGCCGCCACGTGACCGAAGGCGTGCGCCGCATCGTGCGGCTGGTCGCGCTGCTGCGCGAAGACAAGGTGCTGCGCTGAAGACCGCCGCCGGCGCCTTCAGCCGTTGTCGAACTGCGCCGCGTTGCGGCCCTTGAACGGCGCGTAGAAGGCCTTGATGCGCGCCATGTCGGCGTCGACGTCGTCGCCGGCGTCGACCAGCGGGCCCAGCCCGGTGCGGCGCTGGCCCCAATCCAGGTAGGACAGCTGGATCGGCAGCCCGGCGCCGCGCGCGATGTGGTGGAAGCCCGCCTTCCACTGCCGGTTGCGGCTGCGCGTGCCCTCGGGCGCGATCACCAGCTGCAGCGGCCCCGGCGCCGCCTGCAGCGCCGCCACCGACTGCGCCACCAGGTCGTTGCTACGCTCGCGCTGCACCGCGATGCCGCCCAGCCAGCGCATCACGCCGCCGAAGGGCGCGCAGAACAGCGAGGCCTTGCCCAGCCAGCGCACGTGCATGTCCAGCGCGAAGGCGGCCAGCAGCATGTAGGGCATGTCCCAGTTGCTGGTGTGCGGCGCGGCGATCACCACGCAGCGCGCCGCGCGCGGCGGCAGCGCGCCTTCGAGGCGCCAGCCCAGCAGCCGCAGCAGCCCGCGCGCGCCGGCGCGCAGCAGCGGCGCCAGCAGCGGGGTGTCGAAGATCGTGCGCGCCATGGCGGCGAGCATAGCCCCCCATACACTGCGCGCGCCGCCTGCCCCGCTCTGCCCTCGCCCGTCCGCCCTTTTTCGCTTTCATGCCCGACGACCGCCCGCCGCCCGCCGCCGCCCCTCTGCCGGCACTGCTGCCGGCGCTGCTGCTGGCCGCGGTGGCGGCCGGCTTCGAGGCCGGCGCCATCGGCTTCGTGCTGCCGGCACTGCGGCGCGACACCGGCGCCAGCGCGCAGCAGGCCTCGTGGCTGCTGTCGGTGTTCGTCGCCGCCACGCTGCTGTCGGTGCCGGCCTGCGCGCTGGCGGCGCGGCGCCTGGGCGCGGCGCGGCTGCTGCGCGGCTGCCTGGCGCTGGCGGTGCTGGCCGGCGCGCTGGCCAGCGTGCTGCCGGGGCTGCCGGCGGTGCTGGCGGCGCGCGCGCTGATGGGCCTGGCGCACGGCCCGCTGCTGCCGCTGGCGGCCGCGGTGGTGGTGCTGCACGCGCCGCCGCAGCGCCACGGGCGGCTGCTGGGGCTGGTGTCGCTGAGCTACGGGCTGTCGTTCGTGGCCGCCACCATCGGCACGCCCTGGCTGCTGCTGCCCGGCTGGCGCGGCGCCTTCGTGCTGGGCACCGCGCTGGCGCTGCTGGCCTGGCTGGTGCCGCTGCCCGCGTCGCCGCCAACCGCCGCCGCCGCGGCCCCGGCGCCGCCGCGCTGGCCGCAGGCGCTGGGGCGACCGCTGCGCGCCGTGCTGCTGCTGGCGCTGGGCACCGGCATCGGCCAGGCGGCGCTGGTGTGGCTGCCGACGCTGGCCGTCACGCGGCTGCAGATCGGCATGACGCAGGCCGCGCCGCTGATGGTGCCGATGCTGCTGGGCGGGCTGCTGGCCACCGCCGGCGTGATGCGCTGGCTGGACCGGCTGGGACCGCGGCCGCTGGTCTGGGCCGGCGGCGCCGTCGCGCTGGCCGGGCTGGCGCTGGCGGTGGCCGCGCCGCCGGGGGCGCTGGCCTTCATGGCCGGCAGCGCCGGCATGGGGCTGGGCATCGGGCTGCTGTCCGGCGGACCATTGCGTTATGCCGCGGCGCGCGCGCTGCCGCCGGCGGCGCAGGGCCTGGCGCAGGGCGCGGTGGCCTGGGTCACCGACCTGGGCCTGCTGGCCGGCACGCTGCTGCTGGGCCGGCTGCTGGCGCACGGCGGCGATGCCGCGCCGCCGGTGGAAGCCGCGCTGGCCTGGACCGGCGCCGCGATGGCGCTGTGCCTGCCGGCCGCGCTGGCGCTGCAAGGCCGCGGGCAGGCGGTGCGCGAGGTGACGCGGTGATGAACGATCCAAGTGCCGTCGCGCTGCTGCAGCGCTGCGCGATCTTCCGCCGCTGCGGCCCCGACGACTTGGCGGCGCTGGCCGCGTGCGCGCGCTGGGTCGACCACGCCGACGGCGCCGACCTCGTGCGCGAAGGCGACGAGCCGGCCGAGCTGCTGATCATCGAAAGCGGCCGCGCCCGCGTGCTCAAGCGCGGCGCCGCCGGCGACGAGCACGCGATCAACCACCTGGGGCCGGGCGACTCGATCGGCGAGATGGCCTTGTTCGACCGCGCGCCGCGCTCGGCCAGCGTGCGCGCGCAAGGGCCGGTGCGCACGCTGGCGCTGCCGCTGGCGCGCATCGTGCAGCAGGCCGAGGCGCGGCCGACCATGGTGCCGATGCTGGTCGACATCGGCGCGCTGGTCTCGACGCGGCTGCGCCTGGCCGGCGCCAACGCCGCCGCCAGCGCCGACCGCATGCTGGCCGAGGAGCACACGCGCGTGGTGATGGGCCGCTTCACGCTGCTGCTGATCGTCGCCTACACGCTGTACACGTGGCTGCTGGGCACCGCGGTGCAGGTGAAGACGGCGCTGGGCCACAGCGAGTTCGTCACCGTGCCCTTCATCTTCCTGTGCTGCGCGATCCTGGCGGTGTTCGTGCGCGTCTCGGGCTATCCGGCGCGCTTCTTCGGCCTGAGCGCCGAGCGCGCCGGCGCCCAGGCGGCCGAGGCACTGCTGCTCACGCTGCCCTGGATGGCCGCCGTGGTGGCGCTGAAGCTGGCGCTGCTGGCCGCGCTGCCGGCGATGCACGGGCAGCCGGTGTTCCGGATGTTCGCGGACGGCGGGCACTTCAACCCCTGGCTGGCCGCGGCCTACGTGTTCTTCGCGCCGTTCCAGGAGCTGATCTACCGCGGCGGCGTGCAAGGGCCGCTGGCGCACTTCCTGGCCACGCCGCGCGCCGGGCGCTGGACGCCGTGGCTGGCGATCGTCGGCGCCAACATCATCTTCTCGGCGGCGCACCTCTACGTCTCGGCCGGCCTGGCCGTGGCGGCCTTCTTCGCCGGGCTGTTCTGGGGCTGGCTCTACGCCCGCCAGCGCAGCCTGGTGGGCGTGTCGGTCTCGCACATCGTGCTGGGCTTCTGGGCGTTCGAGGTGGTGGGGCTGGGGGTGCTGGCCTGAGCGGCCGCCGGCGCTACGGGAGCACGCGCGGGGCCGGCGCCGGCACACGATACGCCTGCACGAACTCCGGCGGCATGCGGCGCGGGCGGCCGCTGGCCAGTTCGATGCACACCAGTTCCCAGCGGCCGCGCAGCAGCGTGGCGCCGTCGCGGTCGCGCCGGATCTGGAAGGCGCGCGTCAGCGCCAGCTTGCCGTCGCCGGCCAGCAGCCAGGTGCCGATGGTCAGCGCCTCGCCCGCGGCCGACGGCAGCAGGTAGTCGTAGGCCGCATGGCGGATGGCCATCGCGCGGTCCAGCCGCCGGTAATCGGCCAGCGCGAGCCCCAGCGATTCGGAGTGCGCCCAGGCCACCTGCTCGCACCACTGTACGTAGACCGCGTTGTTGGTGTGGTTCAGGCCGTCGATGTCCGCGGCGCGCGGCATCACGGCTTGCATGAAAGGTTGGCGGTGGTCCCAGTCCATCGTGGCGCGTGCGGCGCGGGTCGGCGCGGCGCTGATTGTCGCCCGGGTGCGGCGCCGCCCGCATTTCGCACCGCCCGGCGCCGCTTCACGACACCCAGCCGCACTTCGTCGCCACCCGGCTGACGGCCGCGGCCGCGGCCGCGAGCATGGCTGCCGTCCCCACCGAACGGAGCCGCGATGCAAGCCTTGTCCACCCTGTCGTCGCCCCTGGCCCCGGCGCCCTCGCGCCGGCTGCTGCTGGCCCTGGCGCTGCCCACCGCGCTGTCGATCGCGGCGGCGGCGCTGATCGTCGCCTGCCCGCAGGCGCTGGCGCAGACCGCCGCCCCGGCCACTTCGCCCGCCACCCAGGCGCCCGATCCCGAGCTGGCCGCCGCGCTGGCGCGCTTCAACGAGGCGGGGCCGGCCAACCACGCCGCGATCGACGACGCCGCCCAACGCTTCACGCAACTGTCAGCGGCACGGCCGCAAGACCCGGTGCTGCGCGCCTATGCCGGCGCCGCCACCGCGATGCGGGCGCAGACCACCTGGCTGCCGTGGCGCAAGATGGGCTACGCCGAGGACGGCCTGGCGCAGATCGACAAGGCGCTGGCGCAGCTGACGGCTGCGCACGACGCGCCGCTGCACCGCGGCGTGCCGGCGGTGCTGGAGACGCGGCTGATCGCGGCCACCACCTTCCTGGCACTGCCGGCGATGTTCAATCGCGGCGAGCGCGGCCGCGCGCTGCTGGCGCAGGTGCAGTCCAGCCCGCTGCTGGCCGGTTCGCCGGCGCCGTTCCAGGCCGAGGTGCAGCGGCGCGCGCAAGGAGCGGCCAAATGAGCGGCTTCAACGCCGTGCTGCGCCTGCAGGGCGTCCACAAGACCTACCGCCTCGGCGCCCACGTCGTGCCGGCGCTGCAAGGCGTGGACCTGGAACTGCGCCGCGGCGAGATGCTGGCGCTGACCGGCCCTTCGGGCAGCGGCAAGAGCACGCTGCTCAACATCGCCGGGCTGATCGACCGCGCCGACAGCGGCGACGTCCGGCTGCGAGGCGAGGACGTGGCCGCGCTCGACGAGGCCCAGGCCACGCGGCTGCGCCGCGACGCGATCGGCTTCGTGTTCCAGGGCTTCAACCTGGTGCCGGTGATGACGGTGTGGGACAACGTGGACTACGCGCTCTTCATCGCCGGCGTGCCCGCGCCCGAGCGCCGGCAGCGCGTGCAGGCCATGCTGCAGGCCGTGGGCCTGGCCGAGCATGCGGCGCACCGGCCCGACGCCTTGTCCGGCGGCCAGCGCCAGCGCGTCGCGATCGCGCGCGCGCTGGTCAAGCAGCCGGCGTTGGTGATCGCCGACGAGCCCACCGCCAACCTCGACTCGCGCACCGCCGACCAGGTGCTGGATCTGATGCGCGAGCAAGGCCACGCGCACGGCGCCGCCTTCCTGATCGCCACGCACGACGACCGCCTGCTGGCGCGCTGCGACCGCGTGCTGCGCCTGCTGGATGGCTGCATCCAGGGCGACCGTCAACCCTTCCACCGGGCGGCCTGAACATGATCAACCTCTCGACCCGCTGGCTGCGCTTCGCGGCCGCCAACACCTTGCGCAACCGCCGCCGCTCGGGCGTCACCGTGAGCATCGCCGCCTTGGGCACCGCCGCCATCCTGCTGGCCGGCGGCTTCGCGATCTACACCTACCAGGGCCTGGCCGAGGCCGCCGCGCGCACCACCGGCCACCTGATCGTCGCGCGGCCGGCGCAGTTCAATCAGGACGAAGAGGTGCCGCTGCAGCACGGCCTGGACGACGCCGCCGCGCTGCAAGCCCGGCTGCTGGCCGACCCGCAGGTGCGCCAGGTGCTGCCGCGCGTGGAGTTCAGCGGCCTCATCAGCAACGGCGACAAGAGCACGGTGATGCTGGCCGCCGGCATCGAGCCCGACGCCGAGTTCGCGGTCAAGGGCCCCTTCATGGAGCTCAAGTCCGGCCGCGTGCTGGCCTCGGGCCAGACGCTGCAGGTGATGCTGGGCGAAGGCCTGGCGCGCAGCCTGAAAGCCCAGCCCGGCAGCGGCCTGACGCTGATGGCCAGCACCACCGAAGGCGCGCTGAACGCGCTGGACGTCACCGTCGCCGGCACCTTCAGCACCGGCGTGCCCGACCTCGACAAGCGGCTGGTCTACACCGACGTGGGCACCGCGCAGAAGCTGCTGGCGACGGCGCGCATCTCCAGCCTCGGCGTCTTCCTCGACCGCATGGCGCACACCGATGCCGCACAAGCGCGCGTCCAGGCCGCGAACGCCGGCCTGCAGGTGCAGACTTGGCTCGACCAGGCGGTCTTCTACCGCAGCGTGAAGGCGCTCTACAACCGCATCTTCGGCGCCTTGGGGCTGATCATCGGCGTCATCGTCGTCTTCGTGGTCACCAACGCGATGGCGATGGCGGTGCTGGAGCGCACGCGCGAGATCGGCACCCTGCGCGCGCTGGGCACGCTGCCGGCGCAGTTGGTGCGCAGCTTCGCGCTTGAAGGCCTGCTGCTGGGCGGCGTCGGCGCGGCGCTCGGCGCCGCGCTGGCGCTGGCCGTCAGCGTCGGGCTGCTGCTGGTGCCGGTGCAGATGCCGCCGCCACCCGGGCGCAGCGTGGGCTACCCGCTGCAGATCGCGCTCGACCCGCTCCTCTATGCCGGCACGCTGGCCGCGATGGTGCTGCTCGCCGCGCTGGCCTCGGCGCTGGTCGCAAGGCGCACGGTCGCCAGGCCGGTGGTCGAGGCGCTGGCGCACGCTTGAAAAAGGAAACGACGATGAGAACGCTCTCCTTGCTAACTCTGTTTCTGATGAGCTTCGCCGCCCACGCCAGCGACGACGTGGCCACGCTGCTGAAGGCCGCCGACCGCTTCCGCACCGGCAGCGACGCCGTGCAGGTCGAGACCCGCGTCAGCACCTTCAAGCGCGATGGCCTGCCGGACAAGGAGCGCCTGTACACCGTGTTCGCGCAGCCGCAGCGGCGCTCGCTGGTGCTGATGCGCACGCCGTCGGAGGCCGGCCAGAAGGTGCTGATGCTGGGCGACGACTTCTGGCTGCTGCTGCCCGGCAGCCAGCGGCCGCTGCGCATCACGCCGTCGCAGAAGCTGCTGGGCGAGGCCAGCACCGGCGACATCGCGACCATGAGCTGGGCCGAGGACTACGACGGCACGCTGGGCCCGCAAGGCCCCTGCCCCGCGCCCGACGAAGCGCGCAGCTGCCGGCGCCTGAGCCTGGCCGCCACGCGCAAGGGCGTGACCTATGCGCGCATCGAGCTGTGGCTGGGCGACCGGCGCCACGAGCCGGTGGCCGCCGAGCTGTACGTGCAGTCCGACAAGCTGGCCAAGCGCGCGCGCTTCGTGCTCGACAAGAGCGGCACCCAGGTCGACCAGATGCTGCTGCTGGACGAATTGAGCGGCCAGCGCGAGACGCGGGTGCAGTACCTCGCGCGCACGCCCAGGGCCGTGCCCGAGGCCTGGCTGAACCCGATGTTCCTGGCCCGCAACCCGAGCCTGGAGTGACGCCGTGCTGCGCCTGCTGCTGCCGCTGGTCCTGCTGCTGCCGGCGATGACGGCCGCGGCCGCCGACGTCCAGGCCGACGTCACGCTGCGCGTCGAAGACCGGGGCGCGCAGCCGCAGAGCCTGGTGCCGGCCACGCCGCCGTCGGGCGTCGTGCTGCAGGCCGAACTGCGCCACACGCTGCGCCTGGGTGGCGGCCTGGCGCTGCAGGGCAACGCGCTGCTGGCGCACCAGCGGCTGGACGGCCAGGGCGGCAGCGACGCCAGCCGCATCAACGAGTTGAACGCCGCCTGGGACCTGGGCGCCTGGCAGCTCAGCGCCGGCAAGAAGCTGCTGGGCTGGGACGTGGGCTATGCCTTCCGCCCCAACGACGTGGTGCAACAGGAGAACCGCCGCGTGCAGTTCGAGCAGACGCCCGAGGGCCGGCCGCTGCTGCAGGTCGAGCGCTTCGACGCCGACACCGCGTGGGCGCTGGTGCTGGCGCAGCCGCAGAACTGGAACGACCGCGGCGCCTTCGGCGTGCACGAGGCGGCGCTGGCCGCGCGCGTCTACCGCCGCATCGGCGCGCTGGACCTGCACGGCTTCGCGCGCCAGGGCCGCCACAGCGGGCCCAGCCTGGGCGCCGCCGCGGCGTGGGTCGCAACCGACGAGCTGGAGTTGCACGCGTCGGCGCGCGTGTTCCGCCGCCACGACGGCTGGGCTTTCGACGGCAACACCGTGCAACTGTCGGCCACGCTGCCCTGGCACATGCAGACGCTGGGCGGCGGCAGCGCCTGGCTGGTCGGCGCGCAGTGGACCGGCGGCCCGCGCCTGAGCGTGCTGGCCGAGGCCTGGCACGACGGCCGCGCCTTGTCCGACCGCGACTGGGACGACTGGGCGCGCCGCAACGTCGCGCTGCGCGCGCTGGCCGGCGCGGCCGCCAACCAGGCCGTGATGGGCAACCTGGCCTGGCAGGCCACGCCCTTCGACGCGCCCAGCCTGCGGCGCGACAACCTCTTCCTGCGCCTGGCCTGGCAGCCCGAGGACTGGACGCTGTCGCTCGACGCGCTGGTCACCCCTGCCGACCGCGGCCGCGTGCTGACCGCGGCGCTGCAGTGGAAGGGCGACCGCTGGCGCGTGGACGCCAGCCTGCGCGCCTACGGCGGCCCGGCCGCGTCGCTGTCTGCGCAACTGCCGTTGCGGCGCACGGCGCTGCTGGCGGTGACGCGCTCGTTCTGAAGGCGCCGGCGCCCGGTCCACAATGCCCATCGAGATGAGCCCTCTCCCCCGCCACGGCATCAGCGCCCAGGCCCGCCTCGCGGCCTTGAAGGCATCGCCGCTGCTGGTGATCGCGCACGAGCTGAAGATCGGCGTGCCGCTGTGCACCGGCGTCGCGCTGTTCCTCACCGCGGTGTTCAACGACTCCTTCGCGATCAACCTGGCGTTCTCGCTGTGCATCGGGCTCAGCATCCAGGCGCTGATCGAACTGGGCCGCTTCGGGCTGGCGGCCTGGCTGCTGCACCGGCGCCGCGGCCGTGGCGGCGACGACGACGCGGCGCTGGAGAGCAGCTGGCCGGGCTGGCCGCTGATGGTGCCGTGGATCCTGCTGAGCGTGGCCGTCGGCTACCTCGGCGGCTCCACGCTGGCCGGCGCGCTGACCGGCCGCCAGCACCTGCAGGGGCTGCTCTTCGGCAGCAGCCTGCGGCCGCTGGCCATCATCGCGACGCTGGTGCTGGCCGTCTCGCTGGGCACCAGCTACCTGTTCTACGTGCGCGGGCGGCTGGCGGCCATCGAGGTGCTGGCCGAGGCCGCGCGCCGCAGCGCCGCCGAGACCCAGCTCAAGCTGCTGCAAAGCCAGCTGGAGCCGCACATGCTGTTCAACACGCTGGCCAACCTGCGCGTGCTGATCGCGCTGGACCCGCCGCAGGCGCAGGCGATGCTGGACCGGCTGATCGCCTTCCTGCGCCACACGCTGGCCGCCACGCGCAGCGAGCGCCACGCGCTGGCCACCGAGTTCGACGCCTTGCGCGACTATCTGGCGCTGATGGGCGTGCGCATGGGCGCACGGCTGCAGCCGCGCTTCGAGCTGCCTTCCGACTTGCGCGGCGTGCCGGTGCCGCCGCTGCTGCTGCAGCCGCTGGTGGAGAACGCGATCAAGCACGGGCTGGAGCCCAAGGTCGAAGGCGGCCGGCTGGAGGTGCAGGCCCGCCGCATCGGCGGCGACCGGCTGCAACTGCGCGTGCGCGACACCGGCATCGGTCTGTCGGCCGCCGCCGGCAGCACCGGCACGCAGTTCGGGCTGGACCAAGTGCGCCAGCGCCTGGCCGCGCTGTACGGCGAGCGCGCGCGCTTCACGCTGCAGCCCGCGGCCGATGCCGACGGCGGCGCCGAGGCGGTGATCGAGTTGCCGCTGGAAGAAGGGATGCAGGCATGAACCCCAGCGCGCTGATCGCCGAAGACGAGCCGCTGCTGGCCGCCGCGCTGCGCAGCGAGCTGGCCGCGCTGTGGCCCGAGCTGCAGGTGCTGCCGCTGCAGGCCGACGGCCGCAGCGCGCTGGAGGCAGCGCTGGCGCAGCAGCCGCAGGTCTGCTTCCTGGACATCCGCATGCCGGCCCTGAGCGGGCTGGAGGTGGCCGCCGCGCTGGCCGAGGACTGGCCCGAGGATGCGCCGTTCCCGCTGCTGGTCTTCGTGACGGCTTACGACCAATATGCGCTGCAGGCCTTCGAGGCACAGGCGGTGGACTACCTCGTCAAGCCGGTGCAGCGCGAGCGCCTGGCCGCCTGCGTCGCGCGGCTGCGGCAGCGGCTGGCCGATCGCGCGCCGCAGCGCGACGCCTTGGCACAGGCGATGGACCAGTTGCGCCACCTGCTGGGCCAGGCCGCACCGCCGGCGCAGCCGCGGCTGCAGGTCATCCAGGCCCAGGTGGGCGCGACGGTGCACCTGGTGCCGATCGAGCAGGTGCTGTACTTCGAGGCCGCCGACAAGTACGTGCGCGTGGTCACCGCCGAGCGCGAGCACCTGATCCGGCTCTCGCTGCGCGAGCTGCTGCCGCAGCTCGACCCCGCGGTGTTCTGGCAGGTGCACCGCGGCACCGTGGTGCGCGCCGCCGCCGTCGGCAGCGCGCACCGCGAAGACAGCGGCAAGGTCACGCTGACGCTGGCCGGCCGCCCCGAGAAGCTGGTAGCCAGCCGGCTGTACGCGCACTTGTTCAAGGGGATGTAGGCGCGGCGGGCGCCGCCGCCCGCCCTCCTACAATCCGCCGATTGAGCGGCGCGCCGATGGAGCCTTGCAGCGCCGCGGGAGGACGATCACCGTGTCACTGCCGCCGCCGACATCCGCCACCGCCGCGCCCGAGCACCCCCAGCTCGAGCGCGAGCTGGCCCAGCTCTTCGTCGACGCGCTGAACCTCGAGACGCCGGCGGACCAGATCGACGTCACCGCGCCGCTGTTCGGCGACGGCCTGGGGCTGGACTCGATCGACATCCTCGAGGTGGCGCTGGAAGTCTCGCAGCGCTACGGCTTCCAACTGCGCAGCGACGACCAGGACAACGAGCGCATCTTCCGCTCGATCCGCAGCCTGGCCGCGCACGTGGCGCAGCACCGCGCCAAGTAGGCGCGCACCGTCGATGTCGCGCTGGGGCATGGCGGCCGCGGGCCTGGGGCTGGCGGCGTATTCGCTGCTGTCCTGGGCCTTGATGGCCTGGGCGCCCGACCATGCCTGGACCGTGCTGGCCTTGTTCGGCCCGCTGCTGGCCGGCCTGGCGCTGGCCGGGCTGCAGCGCCGCCACCGGCCCACGCTGGCGGCCTGCGCGCTGCTGGCGCTGCTGCTGCTGTGGGTGTGGCAGCGCGGCGGGGTCGACGTCAACCGCCTCTACGTGCTGCAGCACGCGGCGATCCACGCGCTGCTGGGCTGGACCTTCGGCATCACGCTGCGGCCCGGCGCCACGCCGCTGATCACCGCGATGGCCGTGCACGTGCACGCGCAGCCGCTCAGCGCGCACGAGCGCGCCTACACCGACGCGCTGACCCGCGCCTGGACGCTGTTCTTCGTCGCCATGATCGCCGTCTCGCTGGCGCTGTACCTGCTGGCGCCCTGGGCCTGGTGGTCGTTCTTCTGCACCGTGCTGACGCCGGCGGCCGCGGTCGCCGGCTTCGCGGTCGAATACGCTTGGCGGCGCTGGCGGCATCCGGAGTTCCAGCCGGTGTCGGTGCAGCGCGCGATCCGCGCGTGGAAGGAACAGACCTCGCGATGAGCGCAGCGGCCGCCCTGCCCTTGCTGGACGCGCGCGACCCGGCGGCCCCGCTGGCCTGGGTGGGCACCCGGCCCATCAGCGCCGCGGCTTTCGTCGCCGAGGCCTCGGCGCTGGCGCCCGCGCTGCCGGACCGTGGCCCGGCCGTCAACCTGTGCCAGGACCGCTACCGCTTCGCGCTGGGCCTGGCCGCGGCGCTGCTGCGCGGCCACACCAGCCTGATGCCGCCCAACGCGCTGCCCGAGACGCTGCGCAGCCTGGCGCAGCCCGGCGGCGCCGAGCCGTATGCGCTGGTGGACCACGACGCGGTGGACGCCGGCGGGCTGCGCCGCGTGGCCGTCACGCGCGCCGCGGCCGCGGCCGCGGCCGGCGACGATATGCCGGTGCCGCGGCTGCCGGTCGAGCTGGCCGCGGTGTGCCTGCTGACCTCGGGCTCCACCGGCGCGCCGCAGCCGCACCGCAAGCGCTGGGGGCCGCTGGTGGCCAACATCGCGGCCGAGGCCGAGCGGCTGGCCGCGCTGTGCGGCTGGCCCTCGCTGCAGGGGCTGAACATCGTCGCCACGGTGCCGCCGCAGCACAGCTACGGCTTTGAGTCCAGCGTGCTGCTGGCGCTACTGGGCGGCGCCGCGTTCGACAGCGGCCGGCCCTTCTACCCGGCCGACATCGCCGCCGCGCTGGAGCGGCTGCCGCGGCCGCGCGCGCTCGTCACGACACCGTTCCACCTGAAGACGCTGCTGGCCGCCGGCATCGCGCTGCCGGCGGTGGACCTGCTGCTGTCGGCCACCGCGCCGCTGTCGCCGCAGCTCGCGGCCGAGGCCGAGGCGCGGCTGCAGGGCCGGCTGGTCGAGATCTACGGCTGCACCGAGGCCGGCCAGGTGGCCGCGCGCCGCACCACCGACGGCGAGGTGTGGACCACGCTGGGCGCGCTGCGGCTGCGGCAGGAGGCGGACGCCGACGGCGACGAGCGCTTCGTCGTCCAGGGCGGCCACGTCACCGAGCCCACGCCGCTGGCCGACGTGCTGGAGTTGCTGGACGACCAGCGCTTCCGGCTGCTGGGCCGCCGCGGCGACCTGATCCACGTGGCCGGCAAGCGCAGCTCGCTGGCGCATCTGAACTTCCAGCTCAACCGCGTGCCCGGCGTGCAGGATGGCGCCTTCTGGCTGCCCGACGAGGTGCCCGACGGCGTCGTGCGGCCGGTGGCTTTCGCGGTCGCGCCGGGGCTGTCGGCGGCCGCGGTGATCGCCGGGCTGCGGCAGCACCTGGAGCCGGCCTTCGTGCCGCGCCGCGTGGTGCTGCTGGACGCGCTGCCGCGCGAGGCCACCGGCAAGCTCACCGCCGCCAGCCTGCGCGCGCTGGCGGCGCGGCACCTGGGCGGCAGTGCAGCTTCTGCCGATGCCGAGGTCGTGACCATCGACGCCGACCATCCCGCCTTCGACGGCCACTTCCCCGGCCAGCCCGTGCTGCCCGGCGTCGTGCTGCTGGGGCTGGTGCTGCGCGCGCTGCGGCGGCAGCCGGCGCTAACGGCCATCGTCGGCGGCACGCCGGTGGTCGAGGCGGTGAAGTTCCTGGCGCCGGTGGGCCCGGGCGCGCGGCTGCGCATCGCACTGCGCGAAGACGGCCGCGGCGTCGCATTCGAGGTGCTGCATGACGGCCATGGCCACGGCGGCAGCGGCAGCCATCGCGCCGTCGCCCGCGGCAGGCTCGCGGCCGGCGCCGGCGTTTGAGCATGGCCGGCGGCAGCGCGCCCCGCGGCGGGGACTGGTCGCGCCAGCGCGAGCGCAGCAACCTCTTCACGCTGCGGCTGATGGCCTGGATCGCGCTGCGCCTGGGGCGGCCGGTGGCGCGCGCGCTGCTGGTGCCGATCACCTGGTACTTCCTGCTGTTCTCGCCCGACGCCAAGCGGCAGACGCGGCGCTACCTGCGCCGCGCGCTGGGCCGCGAGCCGGGCTGGATGGACCACTACCGCCAAGTGCACGCCTTCGCGTCGGTGGTGCTGGACCGCATCTACCTCGCGCGCGGCGCGCGCGAGCGCTTCGATCTGCAGGTGCACGGCGGCGATCTGGTGCACCGGCTGCTCGCCGAAGGGCGCGGCGCCTTCATGCTGGGCGCGCACATCGGCAGCTTCGAGGTGCTGCACGCAGTGGGCAAGGGCGAGCGGCTGCCGGTGGCGATGGTGATGTACCCCGACAACGCGCGCCTGATCCAGACCGTGCTGCGCGCGGTGGCACCGCAGTCGGCGCTGGAGATCATCGCGATCGGCCGCCCGGGCTCGACGCTGGCGATCCGCGACTGGCTGGACCGCGGCGGCCTGATCGGCGTGCTGGGCGACCGGCTGCCGCCGGGGCCCGCCGGCATGCGCGAAGGGCGGGTGATGCTGCCGTTCCTGGGCGCGCCCGCCACGTTCAGCGACGGCCCGCTGCGCCTGGCCCAGGTGCTCAAGCGCAAGGTGATGTTCATGGTCGGCCTCTACCAGGGCGGCAAGCGCTACGAGGTGCGCTTCGAGCTGCTGGCCGACTTCAGCCGCGTGCCGGCCGACGCCGCCGGGCGTGAGGCACAGTTGCAGGCCGCGCTGGCCGGCTACGTGGCCCGGCTGGAGGCGCTGTGCCGAGAGTCGCCATCCAACTGGTTCAACTTCCATGACTTCTGGAACGAGGATTGACCGCCGCGCGCTGCTGCTGGCCGCCGCGGCCTGGCCGCTGTCTGCCGCGACCCAGGCGCCGCCGCTGACGCTGCAGGCGCTGATGCAGCGCATGGCGTCGCGCCAGAGCGGCGAGGCGCGCTTCACCGAGGAGCGCACGGTCTCCGGCATCGAAGGCCCGCTGCGCGCCAGCGGCAGCTTGAGCTTCACCGCGCCCGACCGCTTCGCGCGCCACACGCTGCAGCCGGTGCGCGAGTCGATGGAGCTGCAGGGCCGCACGCTGACGCTGCGCCGCGGCGGCCGCACGCGGCAGCTGGAGATCGACGCGGTGCCCGAGCTCGGCGCGCTGCTGGAAGCGATGCGCGCCACGCTGACCGGAGACGCCGCGCTGCTGGGCAAGCACTTCCACAGCACGCTGACCGGCAACGACGCCAAGTGGGTGCTGCGCCTCTATCCGCTGGACCCGCGGCTGGCGCAGCAGGTGCGCGAGGTCGAGTTGGTCGGCCAGGGCGCGGACCTGCGCAGCATCCTGCTGCAGCTGGCCAACGGCGACCGCTCGCTGATGCTGCTGGAACCGGTGAACGCGCCCAAGTGAAGACACGCGCCAAGACGTCGCTGCTGCTCTGGGTCCTGCTCGTCGCGCTGGCGCTGCTGCTGGTGGCGCGCACGCCGTTCACCGCCGACTTGTCGGCCTTCCTCCCCGCCGCGCCCGACGCCCGCCAGCGCCTGCTGATCGAGCAGATCCACAGCGGCGTGCCCTCGCGCACGCTGCTGCTGGCGATCGAGGGCGGCACTGCCGCGCAGCGCGCCGCGGCCTCGCGCGCGCTGGCCGCCGCCTTGCGCGCCGACGCGCGCTTCGAGCAGGTCAACAACGGCCAGACCGAGGGCTTCGCCGGCTTCGGCGAATGGCTGTTCCAGCATCGCTACCAGTTGAGCCCCGCGGTCACGCCCGAGCGCTTCAGCGCGCCGGGGCTGCGCGAGGCGATCGCCGAATCGCTGTCGCTGCTGGGCACGCCGGCAGGCAGCGCGATCAAGCCGCTGCTCGACCGCGACCCCAGCGGCGAGACGCAGCGCATCGCCGAGGCGCTGATCCCGGCGCGCGCGCCGCGCAGCGAGGATGGCGTGTGGGTCGCGCGTGACCGTGAAGGATCGGCCCCGCGCGCGCTGCTGATGGCCACGATCCGCAGCGCCGGCGCCGACCTCGACGGCCAGGCCGCCGCGATCGCCGCGGTGCGCGCCGCCTTCGCGCCGCTGAAGGCGCAGGGGCTGACGCTGCAACTGAGCGGCGCGCCGGTGTTCTCGGTCGACAGCCGCAGCCGCATCGAGTACGAGGTGCACAAGCTGGCGATCGCCGGCAGCGTGGTCGTCGTCGCGCTGCTGTGGCTGGCCTTCGGCTCGCTGCGCGCGCTGCTCGTCGCCGCGCTGCCGGTGGCCAGCGGCGTGCTGGGCGGCGTCGCCGCGGTGTCGCTGGCCTTCGGCAGCGTGCACGGCATGACGCTGGGCTTCGGCACCACGCTGATCGGCGAGGCGGTGGACTACGCGATCTACTACCTGATCCAGGCGCGGCGCGACGCGCAGGGCCGCGGCGGCTGGCGGCACTGGCTCGCCGCGAGCTGGCCCACCGTGCGGCTGGGCGTGCTGACCTCGGTCTGCGGCTTCGCGGCGCTGGTGTTCTCGGGCTTTCCGGGGCTGGCGCAACTGGGCGTGTTCTCGGTCGCCGGGCTGGTGGCGGCGGCGCTGGTCACGCGCTTCGTGCTGCCGGCGCTGATGCCCGACGGCGCGCGCTCCGGCGGCTGGCGCGCGCCCTTGGGCCGCGCGACGCGCGCCGCGCTGCGCGTGCTGCCGCGCATGCGCTGGCCGGTGCTGCTGCTGGCGGCCGCGGCAGCCGCGGTGCTGTGGCAGCGCGGCGATCTGTGGCGCGCCGACCTCGCGTCGCTGAGCCCGGTGCCGCGCGCCGCGATCGAGCTGGACGCCAGCCTGCGCGCCGACCTGATGGCCGGCGACAGCGGCCGCTTGGTCGTCGTGCAAGGCCCCGACGTGCAGGCCACGCTGCAGCGTGCCGAGGCCGCGGCCGAGCGGCTGGAAGGCCTGCTGGACCGCGGCCTGATCGGCGGCTTCGACAGCGTCACGCGCTTCCTGCCCAGCCAGGCGACGCAGGCGCGCCGGCTGGCCGCGCTGCCCGAGGCCGCGGCGCTGCAGGCCAACCTGCAGCAGGCCACGCAAGACGGCCCGCTGCGCGCCGAGCGGCTGGCGCCCTTCCTCGCCGACGTCGAAGCGGCGCGCCGGCAGCGGCCGCTGACGCCGGACGACCTGCGCGGCAGCGCCGTCGCGCCCATCGTCGACGCGCTGCTGCTGCGCCGCGCCGACGGCAGCGCCGCCGCCTTGCTGCCGCTGCAGCCGGCCGGCAACCGGCCGCTGGATACGGCGGCGCTGGAGCGCGCGCTGCAAGGCCTGCCCCAGGTGCAGGTGCTGGACATCGGCCAGGAGCTGTCCGGCCTGTACGGGCGCTACCTGCACGAGGCGCAGGTGCAGGCGCTGTTCGGCGCTGCCGCCGTGCTGGCGCTGATCGGACTGTGGCTGCGCTCGGCGCGGCGGCTGCTGGCGGTCGCGCGGCCGCTGGTGCTGGCGGTGCTGCTGACGATGGGCGGCCTGGCCGCGGCCGGCGTCGCTTTGGGCATCCTGCACCTCGTGGGGCTGCTGCTGGTCGTCGCGGTGGGCTCGAACTACGCGCTCTTCTTCGACCTGCTGGCCCATGACGAAGGCGGGGGCGAAGGCGGCGCCGACGACAGCGACGACACGCTGGCCTCGCTGCTGCTGGCCAACCTGACGCTGGTGGCCTCGTTCGCGCTGCTGGCCACGTCCAGCATCCCGGTGCTGGCCGCGATCGGCCTGGTGGTGGCACCCGGCACGCTGCTGGCGCTGCTACTGGGGGGAGTTTTTGCCCCCGGCCGCTGGGGCGGCCGCCCCCCGAGGGGGCTGCTGAACCCGACCGGCAAAGCCGGATCGGGTTCAGGGCGCTAACACCGCCGCTCCCCTGGTCGCCTGCGGCGACCGGTCCCCGAGGGGACCGTGCCTGCGCTCGCTGTCTATGCTCCTTCTCCCGCGTGCGGGAGAAGGTTGGGATGAGGGTGGGTGCGGGCCGCGCCAAACGTTTCATGCATCGCGCGCGGCGCATGGCGCCAGGGGCAACTGAACGACAATCCGCGGCCGTGAGCACCACCCTGCCCTTGCCAACGTCCACGCCGACAGCCGCGCCGACGTTCCCGCCGCCGGCGCGCACGCCCTGGCCCTGGCCGCCGCTGGTCAAGGCCAGCGCCGCGCTGCACGCCGGCGCGGCTGCGCTGGCGCTGCTGCCCGGCGGCTGGCCCTGGGCCCTGGGCGCGGTCGCGGCCGACCACGCACTGATCACCGCCGCCGGGCTGTGGCCGCGCAGCCGCGCGCTGGGGCCCAACGTCACGCGGCTGCCGTCGGATCGGCCAGAGGTCGCGATCACGATCGACGACGGCCCCGACCCCGAGGTCACGCCCGTGGTGCTGGACCTGCTGGACGCCGCGGGCGCGCGCGCCAGCTTCTTCTGCATCGCCGAGCAGGCGCGGCGCCACCCGGCGCTGCTGCGCGAGATCGTGCGCCGCGGCCATGCGGTGCAGAACCACAGCGACCGCCACCGCCACGATTTCTCGCTGCTGGGGCCGCGCGGCATCGCGCAGGAGATCGAACGCGCGCAAGCGCTGCTGGCCGACTTGAGCGGCCGCGCGCCGCATTGCTTTCGCGCGCCGGCCGGCCTGCGCAATCCTTTTTTGGACCCGGTGCTGCACCGCCTGGGGCTGCACTTGGTGAGCTGGACGCGGCGCGGCTTCGACACCCGCGAGGCCGACGCGCCGCGCGTGCTCCAACGCTTGACGCAAGGCTTGCGCGCCGGCGACATCCTGCTGCTGCACGACGGCCACGCGCGCCGCAGCGCCGCGGGCCGCCCGGTGGTGCTGGACGTGCTGCCGGCGCTGCTGCAGCGCTGCCGCGATGCCGGCCTGCGCCCGGTGACCCTGGACGAGGCGCTGCCGCCGCGCCACGCCGCCGCGCCATGCCGCTGAGCGCCGCCACCCACGCGAGTTGGCGCGCGCTGCACGAGCGCGCCTGCCTGCCCTACCGCCGCGCCGGGCGCTTCGCCTGGCACTTCGCGCGCGGCAAGCTGGGGCGCGACCCGGTGTTCCGCAGCATGCTGGAACGCGGACATCTCTCGGCGGCCGGCGGCCGCGTGGTCGACATCGGCTGCGGCCAGGGCCTGCTGGCCAGCCTGCTGCAGGCCTGCCGCGAGCACGCGGCGCTGGGCCGCTGGCCGGCCGCGTGGCCGGCACCGCCGCAGGCCACGGCCTACACCGGCATCGAGCTGATGCCGCGCGACGTGCGGCGCGCCGAGGGCGCCGTCAGCCACCTGCCGCTGGCGCCCAGCTTCGTCTGCGCCGACATGCGCGAGGCCGCGCTGCCGGCCTGCGACCTGGTGGTGATCCTCGATGTGCTGCACTACGTGGCGCACGCCGAGCAGGCCGCGGTGCTGCAGCGCGTGCGCCGCGCGCTGCAGCCGCGCGGCCGGCTGCTGCTGCGCGTGGGCGACATGGCCAGCCGCCGCGGCTTCGCCGCCAGCCAGTGGGTGGACCGCATGGTCACCGCCGCGCGCGGCCACCGCGTGCCGCCGACATGGGGCCGCACGGTCGCCGACTGGACAACGCTGCTACAAGGCCTGGGCTTCGCGGTGCAGGCGGTGCCAATGAGCCGCGGCACGCCCTTCGCCAACGTGCTGCTGGTGGCCGATGCGCAGCCGGGGGCCGCGGCATGAAGCCGGTGGGCATCAGCACGCACACGCTGGTCAGCGCGCTGGGCCATGGGCGCGACGCCACGCTGCAGGCACTGCGGCAAGGCCGCACGGGGCTGCAGCAGCGCGACTTCGAGACCGCCGCGTTGGGCGCCTGGCTGGGCATCGCCGACGGCATCGAGGCGCTGGACTGGCCGGCCGAATACGCCGCCTTCGACTGCCGCAACAACCGCCTGGCCGAGCTGGGCCTGCGCGCCGACGGTTTTGCCGAGCATGTCCGGCAAGCGCGCGAGCGCTGGGGCGCGGCGCGCGTCGGCGTCTTCCTGGGCACCAGCACCGCCGGCATCCTGCAGACCGAGCTGGCCTACCGCCGGCGCGACCCCGAGACCGGCGCGCTGCCCGCCGACCTGCACTACGCCGAGACGCACAATACCTATTCGGTAGCGCGTTATCTGCGCGCACGGCTGGATCTGCAAGGCCCGGCCGCGGTGGTCAGCACCGCGTGCTCGTCCAGCGCCAAGGTCTTCGGCCAGGCGGCGCGGATGATCGAGTTGGGGCTGATCGACGCCGCGGTGGTCGGCGGCGTCGACAGCCTGTGCCTGACCACGCTGTACGGCTTCTCGGCGCTGGAGCTGGTCTCGCCCGAGATCTGCCGGCCCTGGGACGCGCAGCGCCGGGGCTTGTCGATCGGCGAGGCCGCGGCCTTCGCGCTGCTGGAGCGCGACGCCAACCGGGACAGCGATGCGCCGATGGCCTGGCTGCTGGGCTGCGGCGAAAGCAGCGACGGCCACCACATGAGCAGCCCGCATCCCGAAGGCGCCGGCGCCGCTTTGGCGATGCGCGAGGCGCTGGCCCAGGCCGGCCGCCGCGCCGACGAAGTGGACTACGTCAACCTGCACGGCACCGGCACGCCCGGCAACGACGCCGCCGAGGACAAGGCGGTGCAGGCCGTGTTCGGCCCCGCCGTGCCTTGCAGCAGCACCAAGGGCTATACCGGCCACACGCTGGGCGCGGCCGGCGCGGTGGAAGCATCGATCAGCCTGCTAGCGCTGCAGCACGGGCTGTTGCCGGCGGGACTGAACGTGCGGCAGATCGACCCGGCGCTGCAATCGAACTACCTGCTGCAGCCGCGCGAGCAGCACGTCAACCTCGTGGCCAGCAACTCCTTCGGCTTCGGCGGCAGCAACGCCTGCCTGCTGTTCGGGGCGGCGCGATGATGCGGCTGGCCGTGCAAGGCATCGCGCTGCTGGGCCCGGGCTTCAGCGACTGGATACAGGCCGCGCCGCTGCTGCGCGAGCCCGCCCGCTGGCAGCGCACGCCCACCGTGGTGCCGGCACCGGCGCTGCTGCCGGCCACCGAGCGCCGCCGCGCCGGCACCATCGTCAAGGCCTCGGTCGCGGTGGCCGACGCGGCCTGCCAGGCCGCGGGCGTCGCGCCGGCCGCGCTGGCGACGGTGTTCACCTCGTCCACCGGCGACCCCGCGAACTGCCACGCGATCTGCGAGGCCTTGGCCAAGGCCGAGCGCCTCGTGTCGCCGACGCGCTTCACGAACTCGGTGCACAACGTCGCCGCGGGCTACTGGCACATCGCGACGCAAGCCATGCAGGCGTCCACCAGCCTGGGCGCCTTCGACGCCAGCTTCGCCGCCGGGCTGCTGGAAGCCGCCGCGCAATGCGTGCACGGCCAGCGCCCGGTGCTGCTGGTGGCCTGCGACACGCCCTACCCCGAGCCGCTGCACGGTGTGCGGCCGCTGCCGGACACGCTGGCACTGGCGCTGGTGCTGACGCCGCCGGCGGGCGGATCCGGTGCGCGCAGCTTGCACGTCAGCCTGGCCGGCGACGCCGCACCGACGCCTTGCGCCGATGCCGCGCTGGACGCGCTGCGCCGCGAGATCCCCGCCGCGCGCGCGCTGCCGCTGCTGCAGGCGCTGGCCGGCGCTGACGCGGCCGCGCTGGTGATCGAAGGCCTCGCCGGCCAGTCGCTGGCGGTGACGGTGGAGGCGTCATGACGGCCGCCGCGCGCTGGCCCGCCGACGCGGCCGCGATCGCCCGGCTGATCCCGCACCAGGGCCGCATGTGCCTGCTGGACGCGGTGCTGGACTGCAGCGCCGCGCAGATCCGCTGCCGCGCCACCAGTCACTGCCGCGCCGACCACCCGCTGCGCGACGCCGACGGCGCGCTGCCGGCGTCGGCCGCGATCGAATACGCCGCGCAGGCGATGGCGCTGCACGGCGCGCTCAACGCCAAGCCCGGCGTCAACGGGCAGCCCGGCTTCCTGGCCAGCGCGCGCGGCGTCAGGCTGCAGGTGCCGCGGCTGGACGAGATCGACGGCGACCTGATCGTGCAGGCCGAGCACCTGGCCGGCGACGAGCGCCAGGCGATGTACCGCTTCGCGCTGCACGACGCCGGCGGCCGCTGCCTCGTCGAAGGCCGCGCCACCGTGGTGCTGGACACGCCGCTGGAGACCGCGCCGCGATGAGCAGCAACAGCAAACCCCTGGCCGGCCGCCGCGCGCTGGTCACCGGCGCCAGCGGCGCGATCGGCAGCGCGATCGCGCGCCGCCTCGCGGCCGACGGCGCGCAGGTGCTGCTGCACGCCAACGCGCGCGCCGAGCGCGTGCAGGCGCTGGCCGACGAGCTGCTGGCGGCCGGCGCCGCGGGCGCCGAGGCGCTGGCTTTCGACCTCGCCGACGAGGACGAGGTGCAGGCCGCGGTGGCGCTGATACTGGGCGGCGGGCCGGTGCAGATCGTCGTCAACAACGCCGGCGTGCACGACGACGCGGTGTTCCCCGGCATGCGCGCCGAGCAGTGGCAGCGCGTGATCGACGTCTCGCTCAACGGCTTCTACCGCGTCACGCAGCCGCTGGTGCTGCCGATGCTGCGCACGCGCTGGGGGCGCATCGTCAACATCTCGTCGGTGGCGGCGATCGCCGGCAACCGCGGCCAGGTCAACTACGCGGCGGCCAAGGCAGCGCTGCACGGCGCGACCAAGGCCTTGTCGCTGGAACTGGCCAGCCGCGGCGTCACCGTCAACGCGGTGGCGCCGGGCATCATCGCGTCGCCGATGGCCGACGCGCACTTCGACCCCGAGGCCATCCGCCGCCTGGTGCCGGTGCAGCGCGCCGGCACGCCCGACGAAGTAGCCGCGCTGGTCGGCTTCCTCGCCGGGCCGCAGGCCGCTTACATCACCGGACAGATCATCTCGGTCAACGGCGGGATGATCTGACGTGATCCCCCCGAAGCGCCTTCGGCGCCTCCCCCCCAGGGGGGCGCCGCCGGCGGCCCGGCAAAGCCGGTTCCGCGGCGGCCGCTTGGTTGCCGCTGATGCCTGCAATGGGGATCTCGCTTGGTACCATGGATAACTGAAAAGTCACGACCCTCTTCTTTTCGGAGCCATCCGCATGAACTTCCCGCGTTCGCTCGCCGCCGTGCTGTGCATCCTGGCCGCGGCCCCGGCCTTGGCCGCCAGCTCGGCCGTGACCTCGGCGTCGGACAGCGCCAGCACCTCGGTGGACGCCACCTCGCGCTCGCTGCACCGCTCCAGCACCAGCTCGTCGCCGCGGCCGCTGGCCCAGGGCGACTACCGCGTGGTGCAGGTCGTCAAGCTGGCCGACGGCGCCAATGAGGTCGAGCTGCAGGCGGTGGAAGGCGGCGGCGGCGAAGGCCGCTTCACGCTGCGCCTGGCCGACCCAGCGGTGGCCGCCGGCGGCCTGGTCGTCGGCCAGGTCGTCACCGCGCGGCAGCGGCCCTACGGCTACGAGTTCCTGCGCGCCGACACGCGCGCCGCGTTCTTCCTGATGCTGGACGACGACTGGCATCGCGAGCTGCCCTCGGTGCCCGTGCGCTCGTGAGTGGCGCCGTGCGGCGCCGGGCCGCGGCGGCGGCGCTGCTGACGCTGGCCGTCGGCGGCGCCTGGGCCGGCGTGCCGCGACTGTGCGAGCAGGGCGTCGAACTGAAGCCGGAGCAGAAGGACCGGCGGCTGCAGCTCGTCGCGCAGCTGCGGCAGGAGCTGCAGCGCTCGGGCCAGCCGGTCGCGCTGATCGCGCGCTCGGGCGTCGACCTCGCGCGCTTCGACCTGCGCTACTCGCACGCCGGCATCGCGCTGCGCGACAGCCCCAACACCCCGTGGTCGGTGCGCCAGCTCTACTACGCCTGCGACGAGCAGCGGCCGCGGCTGTTCGACCAGGGGCTGGCGGGCTTCCTGCTGGCGGCCGACGACCTGCCCTCGGCGCACGTCACGCTGCTGCTGCCGCCGCCCGACGCCGCGCAGGCGCTGGCCGCCGCGGCGCTGGACGGGCCGCTGGCCCTGGGCCTGCTGGCCGCCGACTACAGCGCCAACGCCTTCGCCTTCTCCACCCGCTACCAGAACTGCAACCAGTGGGTGGCCGAGCTGCTGGCCGCGGCCTGGGGCGGCCTGGGGCCGCAGCCCACGCGCGATCAGGCGCAGGCGTGGCTTCAAGTCGAAGGTTATGAGCCGCACCGCTTCGAGGGCCGGCCGCTGCTGTACCAGCTGGCGCGCCTGGTGCCGCTGCTGCACCACGACGACCATCCCGACGCCGACCAGGCCGCCGCGGTGTTCCGCGTCAGCATGCCCGATTCGCTGCAGGCCTTCGTCGAACGGCGCTGGCCGCAGACGCAGCGCATCGAGCTGTGCCACGACGACCGCCGCCTCGTCGTGCGCCGCGGCTGGCAGCCGCTGGGCCCGGGCTGCGAGCCGGCGCCGGGCGACGAGGTGCAGGTTTTCGACGGCAACGATTGACGGCAGGCGATGGCCGCACTCGTCGCGAGCACCGTCGCCTGCGCCCACGGCCGGGGCATGGACGCGCTGGCCGGCGCGCTGGCCGCCAACCGCAGCGCGCTGCGGCCCAACGATTCAAGCGACTGGCCGCTGGAGACCGCGATCGGCCGCGTCGACGGGCTGGAAGCCCTGCCCTGGCCGGCCGATTGGCGCGCCTGGGACAGCCGCGCGACGCGCCTGGCCTGGCTGGGCCTGCAAGGCGACGGCTTCATCGACGCGGTGATGGCCGCGCGCCAACGGCACTGTGCCGCGCGCATCGGGCTGGTGCTGGGCAGTTCGGCGTCGACCATCGGTGCCTCGGAATCGGCCTACCGCCGCCTGGCCGCCGACGGCGGCTTTCCGCCCGATGAGCGCCACCCGCGGCTGCACACGCCGCATGCGCTGGCCGACTTCGTGCAGCAGGCGCTGGGCCTGCAGGGACCGGCGCTGACGGTGTCCACCGCCTGCTCGTCCAGCGCCAAGGCGCTGGCGGTGGCCGAGCGCTGGCTGCGGTTGGACCTGGCCGACGCGGTGGTGGTGGGCGGCGTCGATGCGCTGAGCGGCAGCCTGCTGTACGGCTTCAATGCGCTCGGGCTGCTGGACCGCTGGCCCTGCCGGCCATTCGACGCCGCGCGGCAAGGCATCAGCATCGGCGAGGCCGCGGCGTTCGCGCTGCTGGTGCGCGATGCCGATGCCGGCACCGATGCCGTTCAACTGCTGGGTTATGGAGAGCGCAGCGACGCCCACCACATGTCCAGCCCACACCCGCAGGGCCTGGGCGCCGAAGAGGCGCTGGACCAGGCGCTGGCGCGCGCAGGCCTAGCCGGCGCCGAGGCGATCGACTTCGTCGCGCTGCACGGCACCGGCACCGCCGCCAACGACGCGGTGGAAGCCGCGCTGCTGGCGCGGCGCTACGCGCCCACCGTGCACGCCAGCGCGAGCAAGGGCTTGAGCGGCCACACGATGGGCGCGGCCGGGCTGCTGCAGGCGCTGGTCTGCATGCTGGCGCTGCAGCGCGGCCTGCTGGCCGGCAGCGGCCCGACCGCGGCGCCGGACCCGGCCTTCGGCGCGGCTTTCGCCGAACGTTGGAAAACCAGCCCGGCGCAGCGCCGCATCCGCCGCGCGGCCAGCCATTCCTTCGGCTTCGGCGGCAGCAACTGCGTGCTGGTGTTCGGATGCTGAAGCGCAAGCTCCACGTGCTGGCGCACGCGCAGTGGTCGCCCACGGCCGCCGCGCCGCGGCCGGCGCCGGCGCTGCTGGGCGCCAACGAGCGCCGCCGCGCACCCGATGCGGTGCTGATGGCGCTGCAGGTGGCCGAGGCCGCCTGCGCCGCGGCCGCGGTGGACGCGGCCACGGTGGCGACGGTGTTCGCGTCGGCGCACGGCGACCTCGGCCTCATCGACGCCCTGTGCCGCACCTTGGCCGCGGATCCGCTGCTGCTGTCGCCGCTGCGCTTCCACCATTCGGTGCACAACGCGGCGTCGGGCTACTTCGCGATCGGCGCCGGCAACCGCGAGAACGGCACCGCGGTGGCCGCCGGGCCTTGCAGCTTTGCCGCCGGCTTGCTGGAAGCGGCGTGCCTCTGCGCGGCCGAGGACCGCACGGTGCTGCTGGTCGGCTGCGACACGCCGGCCGTCGGGCCGCTGCAGTCGGTCAACGGCAGCCGCGCGGCGTTGGCGGTGGCGCTGCTGCTGGCGCCGCAGGGATCGCAGCCGCACCGCGCCATCGACTGGGCGCTGGCGCCGCTGGCCGCTCCCCTCCCGCCAGGCAACCCGATGGCCGCCGCGCTGCCACTGCTGGCCGCGCTGCAGCGGCCGCAGGCCGCGCAACTGGCGCTGCCGCTGTCGCCGCATCAGGGCTTGCTGCTATCGCTCAGGGCTCAGGCATGATCGCGCCGATGACCACCGCTCCGCCGCCGCTGCACGACGTCGTGATCATGGGCGGCGGCCTCGCCGGGCTGACGCTGGCGTTGCAGCTGCGCCAGCGGCTGCCCGACCTCGACGTGCTGGTGCTGGAGCGCCGCACGCACCCGGTGCCGGCGGCCACGCACAAGGTGGGCGAGTCGACGGTGGAGATCGGCGCGCACTACTTCGCCGAGCTGCTGGGGCTGCAGCAGCACCTGATGCAGGATCAGCTGAAGAAGTTCGGCTTCCGCTTCTTCTGGAGCGACGGGCGGCGCGACATCGAGAACGTCACCGAGCTGGGCGCCAGCCGGCCGCTGCCGGTGAGCAGCTGGCAGATCGACCGCGGGCTGTTCGAGAACTTCCTGGCCGACGAAGTGCGGCGCCGCGGCCTGCGCTTCGAGGACGGCGCGCTGGTGCGCCGGGTGCGGCTGGGCAGCGGCGCCGAGCCTCACACCTTGAGCTGGCAGCGCCCCGGCGGCCCGCTGCAAACCGCGCGGGCGCGCTGGGTGATCGACGCCTGCGGCCGCGCCGGGCTGCTGAAGCGCCAGCTGGGCCTGGCCAAGGATAACGACCATGCTGCGCATGCCGTGTGGTTCCGCATCGGCCGGCGCATCGAGATCGACCGCTGGAGCGACGACGCCGAATGGCGCGCGCGCTGCATCACGCCCACGCGCTGGCTGTCGACCAACCACCTGGTGGGCGAGGGCTACTGGGTGTGGCTGATCCCGCTGGCCTCGGGCTCGCATTCGGTGGGCATCGTCGCCGACCCGGCCTACCACCCCAGCAGCGCGATGGACAGCTTCGACAAGGCGATGGACTGGCTGCAGCGCCACCAGCCGCGGCTGTGGGACGAACTGGACGGCCAGCGCGACGCACTGCAGGACTTCGCGTTCTTCCGCCGCTTCTCGTACGACTGCACCCAGGTCTTCAGCGCCGGCCGCTGGGCGCTGGCCGGCGAGGCCGGGCGCTTCTTGGATCCGTTCTATTCGCCGGGCAGCGACTTCATCGCGATCGGCAACAGCTACATCACCGAGCTGATCGCGATGGAGCGCGGCGGCCACCGCATCCAGGCGCACGCGCAGGTCTACGAGCAGATCTTCCGCTCGTTCTACGACAGCACGCTGGCGCTGTACCGCGGCCAGTACGGGCTGTTCGGCGACCCCGAGGTGCTGCCGCTGAAGGTGATCTGGGACTACTGCTACTACTGGAGCGTGCTGGCGCAGCTGTTCTTCCAGCAGCGATTGACGGACCTGGCGTCGCTGTCGCACCTGCGCGACGAGCTGCTGCTGTGCCAGCGCCTGAACGCCGCGGTGCAGGACCTGCTGCGCCGCTGGGGCGAGGTGAGCCGTCGCCGCAACGGCCGGCGGATGCTGGACCAGGCGGCGATGCCTTGGTTCGTGGAGCTGAACCGCAGCTTGTCCGATCGGCTGGACGATCAGGCTTTCAGGCAGCGCTTGCGCGAAGCGACGGCGCGACTGCAAGGGCTGGCGGCCGAGCTGCTGCAGCGCGCCCGCGACGAGCATCCGGGGCTGGAGGGCGGCGATCTGCAAGCGCTGCTGGAAACGCTGCCGGCGCCGGCTGTTGCCTACGGGACGATGCTGTTCGAGGGTGCGCAGGCTCAGGCCTGAAACGGCGCCAACCCCCGCCACCGCCGCCACAACAGCCAAGGCAGCCGCAGCAGGAACCCGACCACCAGCCGCGCGTGCATCCACGTCAGCAACACGTTATCCCGCCCGTAGCGGAAGTGCGAGACGCCGCCTTCCTCAGGTCTCAGGTACTTGACCGGCGCATCGAGGTTGATCGGCTTGACGCCGCGCCAGGCCAGGCGCACGACGGCTTCGGTGTCGAAGTCGAAGCGCCGCATCCAGTGCTGGCCGCGCATCACCTCGATCAGCGCCGCGATCGGGTAGACGCGAAAGCCGTACAGCGAATCGCCGATGCCGGCGTTCAGCGTCTCCAGATTGGTCCAGGCGTTGGAGACCTTGCGGCCGCGCACGCGGATCAGCGGCGCGCTGGCGTCGAACACCGGCTTGCCCAGCACCATCGCGTCGGGCCGCGCGGCCGAGGCCCGCATGAAGGCGCCGATCAGGTTCGCCGGGTGCTGGCCGTCGGCGTCCATCGTCAGCGCGTGCGTGAAGCCTTGGGCTTGAGCCTGCTGCAGCCCGTGCAGCACCGCCGCGCCCTTGCCCTGGTTGCGCGGCAGCACGAAGACGCGCAGCCCCGCGTCCTGCCCAGCCATCGCCTGCAGGCCTTGCGCCGTGCCGTCGGTGCTGCCGTCGACCACCACCCACACCGGGCACCACTGCGCGCGCGCCTCGGCGACGGTCTGGTAGACGCGCGCGCCGGTGTCGTAGCTGGGGATCAGGACGAGGTGGGTCGGCGACGGCGGCGGCAACGGCGCGCGCTCGCTCATCTCGCTCATCGCTCGTGCGGCCGCTGCTGCACGCCGGCGGCGAAATAGGCTTCCAGTTCGGCCTGGAACGCCGAGGCGTCGGCCGGCGGCGCAAAGCGGCGGCCCAAGCGCACCGTGAAGACGATGGGCAGCGGCGGCAGCCGCCACAGCGGCCAGCCCTTGCCGAGGTAGGGCGAGTCGGTGTCGATGAACACCGCCTGCACCGGCGCGCCGGCGCGGCGCGCGATCAGGCCCACCGCCGAGCGGAAGCGGTTGACCGGGGCCCGCGTGGTGCGCGTGCCTTCGGGAAACAGCACGAGCTGGCCGCCGCGGCGCAGGTCGGCCACCGCCAGGCGCACCATGCCGTAGGGGCTGTCGTTGCGGATGTAGCGCGCCAGCCGTGCGCCGGCGCCCAGGAAGGGGTTGCGCGCGAGGCTGGCCTTCATCACGCAGGCGCTGCGCGGCAGCCGCGCCACCAGCATCACCGCGTCCAGCATGCTGGGGTGGTTGGCGACGACGATCAGCCCCGGCTCGGCGGCCAGCGCGTCCAACGCGCGGGCGTCCATGCGCAGCAGCCCGCTGGCCGCCGCGGCACGCCAGAACACGGCATAACCGCGCGCAATGGCGGCACGGCCGAAGGCCAGGCCGCGCTCGCGACCCAGCAGCGGCAGCAGCGCCAGCGCGACGGCGTTCCACAGCAGCGAGCCCAGGCCCAGCCCCAGCAGCAGCCCCTGCAGCAGCGCCCAAGCCAGCGGGCGCAGCAGCGGCTGGGCGATCAGCGGCGGCTGCGGCCCACCCTCCCGCAAACGGGAGAGGGAGCCAAAGGCATCGCGTGGTTTCATCTCAACTCATCGGGGTCCGGCACCAGGCGGTCGGACTGCCACAGCAGCCACGAGACCGCGACGCCGAAGGTGAGGTTGCTGCGGCGGCGCACCAGCGGGCTGTCGGTGAAGCTGGCGCCGGCCAGCGAGTCGGCGCTGACGAAGGCGCCCAGCCAGCGCCGGCCGTCACGCCGCGTCGCGGCCAGCGTGGCCTGCCAGCCGCCGCGGCCGGCGCGCGCTTGGTAGGCCGGGCGCGCGGCGGTGGCGTACTGCGGCGCGACGTCGTAGTAGTAGCGGTGGAAGTCGCGGCTGCCCCACAGCGCGGCCAGCTCGGTACCGATGTTCCAGCCGGCGATGCGCTGGTCGAGGTTCAAGCTGGGCGCCGCCACCCAGCCGATGCCGCGCGACTTCGTCTGCAGCGTGAACGCGGCGCGCACCGGCAGCCGCGCCTCGACCTTCCAGCCCGGCCCGCCGGCCAGGCGCAGGTTGAGGTTGGGGCCGACCTCCACCGTGCCTTTGAGGTCGGGCATGCCCTGGCGCGCCGGCTCGTCGGCGCTGCGCGACGGCGCGGTGGCTTCCAGGCTGATGTCGAAGTCGATGCGGTCGGAGTCCAGCAGCTTGGCCTTCAGGCCCTCGCGGTCGGCCTGCAGGATCTCGCCCCGGTAGACGCCGTAGGGCACCGGCAGCAGCCAGTTGCGCGACTTCTCGGCGCCGCGGTAGTGCGGCAGCGACAGCGCACCGACGCCCAGGCCCAGCTCCCACAGCGGCAGCTCGGCCGCCGGCGCGGCCGGCGGCATCAGCAGCAGTGCCGCGGCCGGCAGCAGCAGCGCGGCGCGTCTCATCGGCCCTCTTTCATGACCGTTTCGCCGGGCAGCGCACCGGCCTCGGCGACGAGCTGCGGGCGCATGCGCCAGGCCTTCCAGCTGCGCCGCGCGTGGCCGAGGTTGATGCACCAGTAGATGCCCTTGAACAGGCGCAGGCTGGGCCAGAACGGCGTCTTGCGGTAGAGGTCGCCGGCCAGCAGCGACAGCACCGCGCTCTTCACGCCCAGCGGGTTGGCGGGGCGCATGAAGAGGTCGCGCATCGTCGGGTTGGTCATGCGGAAGATGAACCACGAGAACTCGCGCGGGCCCTTGGCCATCACCTGCTCGAAGTGCCGCCGCGCCGCCGGCAGCGCGGCCGGCTGCTCGAAGAAGGCCTGCACGACCTTGGCGCCCTCGAAGGCGCTGGTCATCGCCAGGTGCACGCCCGACGAGAACACCGGGTCGATGAAGGCATAGGCGTCGCCCAGCAGCAGGAAGCGCTCGCCCTGGCAGACGCTGCTGCCGTAGCTGTAGTTGCCGGTGGCGTGCACCTGGCCGTCCACCAGCTCGGCGCCCTGCAGCCGCTGCTGCAACTCCGGGCTCATCGCGATGGTGTCCATGAAGAACTCGCGCAGCGGCCGGGTCCGCGTCTTCAGGTACTTGGGCCAGCAGGTGGCGCCGACGCTGGTGGTGCCGTCCGACAGCGGGATGAACCAGAACCAGCCGTGCTGGAACCAGAAGATGCTGATGTTGCCTTCCAGCCGCCCCGGCAGCCGCTGCGCGCCGCGGAAGTGGCCGAACAGCGCGGCGCTGTTGTGCAGCGGGTTGCGCTGCTTGCTGCCCAGCTGGTTGGCCAGCAGGGTGTCGCGGCCCGAGGCGTCGATGACGAACTGCGCGCGCCAGCGGCGCGGCGCGCCGTCGTCCATTTCTGCGCTGATCTCGGCGCCATCGGCGTCGAACTGCACCGTACGCACGCGGCAGCCCTCCAGCGCGACGGCGCCTTGGGCTTCCGCGTGGCGGAACAGCAGCTCGTCCAGCTCGGAGCGCCGCACCTGCCAGGCGTAGGGCAGCGAGCGGTCCCAGGCGTCGCCGAACTCCAGGAACGAGTTCGCGCCGTGCTGCGGCGAGACGAACTCCACGCCCCACTTGGGCATGCCGATGCGCTCCACCTGCTGGCGCAGGCCCAGCGCGTCGAACAGCGGCACGTTGGCCGGCAGCAGCGATTCGCCGATGTGGAAGCGCGGGTGGTGCTCCTTCTCCAGCATCAGCACGCGCCGGCCCTGGCGCGCCAGCAGCGCCGCCATCGTGCTGCCGGCCGGCCCGCCGCCGATGATCAGCACGTCGACATCGGCCTTGGGACTGGCGGTGGCTGGAGGCATGGCGGGCACGGGTGGAAGCAGGCCGTGGATTATCGCGGCCGGCCGCCGGTGATAACCTCCGCCGCCCCCAAAGAGCCCCCCGTTTGATGCCGACCCCGCCGATCCCCACCGCAGCGCCCGCCTGGGCGCGCCGGCTGGGGCGGCTGTGGCGCTATCGCCCGGTGCTGAAGACGGTGGGGGTCTGCGCCTTCACCGCGCTGTTCTTCCAGGCCTACTTCTTCCTGCTGGCCCACCCGCGGCAGCCGCCGGCGCTGATGCCGCTGACGGCGCCCGACCACTGGATCGTCCTGCAGCCGCTGGCCTTGTGGCCCTACCTGTCGCTGTGGGTCTATGTCGGCATCGCGCCGGCGCTGATGCCGACGCTGCGCACGCTGCTGGCCTACGGCGCCTGGGCCGCGGCGCTGTGCGGCGCCGGGCTGGCCTGCTTCTGGGCCTGGCCCACCGCGGTGCCCTGGACGGCGCAGCACCTGGCGCCGGCGCTGGACGGCCACGCCGGCTTCGCGCTGCTGCGCGGCGTGGACGCCGCCGGCAACGCCTGCCCCTCGCTGCACGTGGGCACCGCGGTGTTCTCCGGCGCCTGGCTCGACCGCGTGCTGCAGGCGGTGGCCGCGCCGCGCCGGCTGCGGCTGGTCAATGCCGGCTGGCTGGCGCTGATCGCCTGGTCGACGGTGGCCACGCGGCAGCACGTGTGGCTGGACGTGGTGGCCGGCGCGGCGCTGGGTGCGGCCTTTGCCGCATTGTCGCTGCGCTGGGGGCTGCACCCCCGGCGCTGGGCCTGGAGCCCGGCGCTATGATTCGCCGCCATCTGACATCGAACGGTCACGACCAGGGGAGCAAAGCCCGAGAGGGGCTGGGTCGCGACGGAGCCCGGACATGAGTTCACTCGAGGAACTGCAACAGCTCATCCACAAGAAGTACGGCATCGAGCCTTCGCAGCTCGACCCGGACCAGCCCATGCTGGAAGCCGGCATCGACTCGCTGGCGCTGGTGGAATTCCTGTTCGAGGTGGAAGAGAAGTTCAAGGTCTCGCTGGAGGCCTACCCCGACATCCAGACCCTGCGCGCGCTGGCCAGCGCGATCGACGAGCTGCGGGCCGCCCAGGCGGCCTGATCGACCGGGCGCATGGCGGTCGTCGTCACCGGCCTGGGCCTGCAGTCGCCGCACGGCGAGGATCCGCAGGCTGCGTTCGCGGCGCTGCTGCGCGGCGATTCAGCGGTGGCCGAGGTCTTCGCCGGCCAGTTGCCCAAGCCCGCCGCGGCGGCTACCGTGGCCTTCGACGAGACGCGCTGGTTCACCAAGCTGCAGCTGGCCGGCGTCGACCGCGTCAGCCAGCTCGCGGTGGCCGCGGCCGACCTGGCGTGGAAGGACGCCGGCGCGCCCGCCGGGCTGGAGCCCGAGCGCATCGGCCTCTACGCCGGCTGCGGCATGGGCGGCGGCGCGGCGATCGAGACCGCGTACCTCAGCGGCACCCAGGGCGGCCGCGTGCCGCCGCTGACCATCCCCGCCTTCATGCCCAACGCGCCGGCCTCGCACGCGGCCATCCGGCTGGGCGTCCAGGGGCCGGTGCTGACCTATTCGGTGGCCTGCGCGTCGGCCGCGGTGGCCATCGGCGAGGGCTTGCGCGCGCTGCAGCGCGGCGAGGTCGACCTGGCGATCGCCGGCGGCAGCGAGGCGCTGATCGTCCCCGGCGTCGTCGCCGCCTGGCAGGCGATGCAGACGCTGGCCGGCTTCGCGCCCGGCCAGGCGGCGCGGGCCTGCCGGCCCTTTGCCGCCGACCGCGCCGGCTTCGTGCTGGGCGAAGGCGCAGCCTTCCTGGTGTTGGAGCGCGAGGAGCAGGCCCGCGCCCGCGGCGCCAAGCCGCTGGGCCGGCTGCTGGGCTACGGCCTGAGCTGCGACGCCAGCCACCTGACCAAGCCCGACGCCGCCGGCCAGGCGCGCGCCTTGCGCGCCGCGTTGCGCGAGGCGGCGCTGCAGCCGGCCGACGTCGGCTACTGCAACGCCCACGGCACCGCGACCAAGATCGGCGACGTGGTCGAGGCCGAGGCGCTGGCCGCGGTGTGGGGGCCGGCGCTGGCCGATCTGCGCGTCAGCTCCACCAAGGCGATGCACGGCCACCTGCTGGGCGCCGCCGGCGCGCTGGAAGCGGCGATCACGCTGCTGGCGCTGCAGCAGCGAGAGCTGCCGCCCAATCTGCACGGCAGCGCGCCGGAGCCGCTGTGCCCGCTGAACCTGGTGCTGCCCGGGCAGACCGCGGCGCCGGCGCTGCAGGCGGCGATCAGCAGCTCGTTCGCGTTCGGCGGGACGAACGCGGTGCTGGCCTTCGGCCGCGCCTGACGGTGATCCTCGGTCGATAAAATCGGCGAAATGATGCCCCCACGCTCACTTCGTTCGCGGCCCCCCGAGGGGGTGCTCAGTACCTTCGGAACGGCCGGGCGGTACTGATGGCCAACGCCCCTGCGAAAGACGAGCTCAAGCCCGGCAACTTCCTGCGCACGATCATCGAGCGCGACCTCGAAGCCGGCACTTACGCCCAGCGTCCCTGGGGCGGCAGCCCGGGCGACGCGGCGCACCACGCCGCCGGCGCGTCCGATCCCGCAAAGATCCGCACCCGCTTTCCGCCCGAGCCCAACGGCTACCTGCACGTGGGCCACGCCAAGAGCATCTGCCTGAACTTCGGGCTGGCGCAGGACTACGGCGGCATCTGCCACCTGCGCTTCGACGACACCAACCCCGAGAAGGAAGAGCAGGAGTTCGTCGACGCCATCATCGAGATGGTGCACTGGCTGGGCTACGACTGGAACGTGGGCGGCGCCAGCCATCTGTACTACGCGAGCGACTACTTCGACTTCATGTACCGCGCGGCCGAGGCCCTGATCGGCGCCGGCCTGGCCTACGTCGACGAGCAGAGCGCCGACGAGATGCGCGCCGCGCGCGGCGACTTCCAGACGCCGGGCACCGACAGCCCCTTCCGCAGCCGCACGCCGCAAGAGAACCTGGCGCGCTTCCGCGAGATGCGCGACGGCTTGCACGCCGACGGCGCGATGGTGCTGCGCGCGAAGATCGACATGGCCTCGCCCAACATCAACCTGCGCGACCCGACGATCTACCGCATCAAGCGCGCGCACCACCACAACACCGGCGACCGTTGGTGCATCTACCCGATGTACACCTACGCACACCCGATCGAGGACGCGCTGGAGCGCATCACGCACAGCTTCTGCACGCTGGAGTTCGAGGACCAGCGGCCGTTCTACGACTGGCTGCTGGAGAACCTGGTGACGCTCGGCCTGCTGGCCCAGCCGCTGCCCAGGCAGTACGAGTTCGGGCGCCTGAACCTCACCAGCGTGATGACCAGCAAGCGCAAGCTGAAAAGCATGGTCGACGAAGGCATCGTGGCCGGCTGGGACGACCCGCGCATGCCCACGCTGGCCGGCATGCGCCGGCGCGGCTACACGCCCGAGAGCATCCGCAAGATGGCCGCCGACACGGGCGCCAGCAAGACCAACATCTGGATCGACTACAGCGTGCTCGACATCGCGCTGCGCGACGACCTCGAAGCCAAGGCGCCGCGCGCGATGGCCGTGCTGGAACCGCTGCCGCTGAAGCTGACGAACTGGGCCGAGGTCTTCGGCAGCGACGCCCACCGCGAGCCCTGCCACGCGCCGGCGCACCCGCAGCGGCCCGAGCTGGGCCAGCGCGCCTTCGAGCTGGGCCCCGAGGTCTGGATCGAGCGCGAGGATTTCGACGAGACGCCGCCCAAGGGCTTCTTCAGGCTGTACCCCGGCAACAAGGTGCGGCTGAAGTACGGCGTGGTGATCGAATGCACCGGCTGCGAGAAGAACGCCGCCGGCGAGGTCACCGCCGTGCTGGCGCGCGTGATTCCCGACACCAAGAGCGGCACGCCGGGCGCCGATGCCGTCAAGGTCAAGGGCACGATCACCTGGGTGGCCCGGCACGACGCGCTGGCCGCCGAGGTGCGGCTGTTCGAGCGCCTGTTCAGCACCGACCACCCCGAGGAAGGCGGCCGCGATTTCCGCGACAACCTCAACCCGCATAGCAAGCGCGTGTGCCAGGGCTTCGTCGAACCCTCGCTGGCCACGGCCGAGGCCGGCAGCCACTGGCAGTTCGAGCGCCACGGCTACTTCGTCGCCGATCGCGTGGACCACCGCGCCGAGCGGCCGGTGTTCAACCGCGCGACAGCGCTGAAAGACAGCACCCGCAAGTAGCCGCCGCGGCGGAACCTTTGCGCCGCGGCGGCAGTCGATGCAAGATCGCTGCCTCTTTGGCCGCCACGGGAGTCTCACCATGCGTGTTTCCGCCATCGCGATCGCCGTGCTGGCCTGCGGCGCAGCGGCTGCCCACGCCGCCGGCGTCGTCGAGGTCAGCTTCAAGCCGGCCGACCAGTACCGCGACGCCGGGCGCGGCCTCCAGGGCCAGCGCACGCTGGAGCAGTTGGACGCCTACCTCAAGTCGCTGGGCGCGCGCCTGCCCGACGGCCAGACGCTCAAGATCGACGTGCAGGACCTCGACCTCGCCGGCGAGCAGCGGCCGACGCGCACCGACGAACTGCGCGTGATGCGCGGCGGCGCCGATTGGCCGGCGATGCAGCTGCACTGGACGCTGAGCGAGGGCCAGCGCACGCTGCAAAGCCGCGACGAGCGCATCAGCGACATGAACTACCTGATGCACTCGATGCGCGGCAACAACGACCCGCTGTACTACGAGAAGCGCATGATCGACGAGTGGTTCGAGCAGCGCTTCGCGCCCAAGCCCTGAGAAGGTGTGAGCGGACCGGCGGCGCGCGTCAGCGCCACGCCAGCCAGGCCGCCACCAGCGCCAGCGAGGCCAGCGTCACCGGCACGCCGGTGCGCGCGTGGCGCGCCCAGTCGATCGCGATGCCGCGCTTGCGCGCCGCGTCGACGACGATGATGTTGGCGATCGAGCCGACGATCAGCAGGTTGCCCGCCAGCGTGCTGACCAGCGCCAGCAAGGTGCCGGCCTCGGCCGCGCCCGCCCCCTGCACCGCCGGCAGCAGCAGCATCACCGCCGGCACGTTGCTGACCAGGTTGGACAGCAGCAGCGTGGCGGCGAACAGCGGCCCCGTCTGGTCCAGGTGCAGGCCCTGGTCGCGCAGGCCCTGCAGCGCCTGCGCCGTGAGCCCGCTGCGCTCCAGCGCGTGGTTGACGACGAACAGGCCCATGAACAGCACCAGCAGTTCCCAGTCGACCAGGCTCATCACGCGCGACGAATGGAAGCGCTGGCTGAGCAGCAGCAGCCCGGCGCCGACGAGCGCCGCCACCTCGCGCGGCCAGCCGGTCGCCAGGAAGATCAACATCAGCGCCGCGGCCACCAGCAGGCCCTTGGCGGTCTGCCAGGCGTCGAAGGGCGGGTCTTCGTCGTCGGACCGCGCGCCGGCGGCCAGCGGCGCGGGGCCGTCGCCCGGCAGGGCTGGACCATCGCTTGGCGGCGAGGGCAGCCGCCAGGCCAGCAGCCCCCACAGCAGCAGCAGGCTGGCCGCCACCGGCGCCCAGGCGCGCTGCAGGTAGTCGCCGAAATGCATCTGCAGCACCGCGCCGATCAGCATGTTCTGCGGGTTGCCGATCAGCGTGGCGGCCGAGCCGATGTTGCTGGCGCAGGCCAGTGCCAGCAGGTAGGGCACGGGATCGAGCTTGCGGCGCAGGCAGGCGTCGGCCAGCACCGGCGCCATCGCGAGGCAGACGATGTCGTTGGTGAACACGGCCGACAAGGCGCCGCCCACCGCGATCACCAGCCCCAGCCAGGCCGCGGGCGGCAGCGGCAGCGCTGCCAGGCGTCGCGTGACGGCGCCGTAGAAGCCGCCCAGCCGCATCTGCGCCGAGATCACCATGAACGAGAACAGCAGCAGGATGGTGGGCAGGTGGATGGCCTGCGCCGCCTGCTCGGGCGTCAGCTCGCCGGCGCCGACGATGGCGATCGCCCCCAGCAACGCGACGCCGGTGCGATCCAGGTGCAGCCGCGGCAGGCCGCCGAGGATCATGCCCAGGTAGACGACGCCGAAGACGGCCAGCACGAACGCGCTGTGGGGCAGGTCGGTCATCGGCTCCTTGCGGCGGCTGCCGGCGATGCTTACAGTGCAGCCGCCGCACGCCGCTTTGGGCGGAAAATCTAGTGCGGGATGCTCGTCCGGTCAACCGGGACCCGGGGTATTCGAATCATGCCGATCTCCCCATGAAGCTCGATTCAATCCGACGGCACGCCATGTCCCTGGACGCGGTCACCGAGGAACCGCACCACCACTATTCGTCGTTTCGCGTGCGCGGCAAGATCTTCGTCACCGTTCCGCCCGACGAAGCGTTCATCCATGTCTTCGTCGACGAAGACGATCGGGAGCCGGCCCTGGCGATGTACCCCGACTTCGTCGAGAAACTGTTCTGGGGCGGCAAGGCCGTCGGCTTGCGCATATGCCTCGCATCGGCCAAGCCGGCGGTGGTCAAGTCGCTCGTCGGCAAGGCATACGAGGCGCGCGTTCTGAAAGACGCCGCGCCGAAGAAACCGAGACCGCGGGGCAAGGCGATCAAGTCGTGAGCGAACGGCTCATCGGCGCTGCCCTCTCCGTTTTCCACAGCCTCGGCCATCTTCATCGCTGATGTTCCAGAAGCAGTGGACGGACTTCACTGTTCGCGTTGACGCGCCTCTGAACCTGACCGAACGGACGATCTGGCAACGGCTCGACGGTTCCCAGGAGCCGGTGTCGTTTCGCGGGCGGCTCATCGGGGGTTGCCTGGACACGATCGCCTGGCTGGCAGGAACTCGATTCGGCGACATACCTTCCTTTGTCGAGCAGAACCAAGGCCAGGGTGCGGTTCTCCATCTTGAGAACGTCGAAATGGCGCCCCCCGCACTGGTTCGCGCACTGCTGTCGCTCAAGCGTCATGGATGGTTCGATGGCCTCGCCGGCTCGACGATCGGCCGCAGCGCAGGCCCGACGCCGGATTCGGCCACAATTCAGGCGGCTGAGCCCTGACTTGGCGCTCGAACCGACACCATCCGAGGCCCACCATCACGGTAGACTGCGGCTGCCGCAGCCCGGAGATCGCCATGTCCACCCTGGTCGAAGAACTGTCCGCCCGCGCCAGGACTCTGTCCGCCGAGGACCGTGCTCGCCTGGCCGAGGAATTGCTGGATTCTCTGGACGATGAGTCCGATGCCGAAGCCGATCTCGTCTGGGAACGCGAGGTTGAACGCCGGGTCGCCGAGATCGAGTCTGGGTCCATCAAGCTCATCGCGTCCGAGGATGTTCACGCTGAGGCCCGTCGCCTGATCCGCCGGTGAGATCCGTCCGGTATCACCCGGACGCTCGTGACGAATTCCTGCATCAAGTCGGCCACTACGCCGGTATCAGCACTCGGCTCGCAGAGCGTTACGACAAGGCGGTCCGCAAAGCCGAGGCGCAGGCCGCCGCGGCGGTCGGCGAGCGACGGCCGGCAATGCTGCGATGATCGCAATCCCGTTTCCACAGAGCCCCTCGCCCATGTCAGCCGTGCCGTCGTTTCGTTCCCTGCTGTTGCCCTTCGTGCTGTCCATCCCGCTGGCCGCCACCGCGCAGAGCGCAGCCGACCCGCTGAAAGCCGCCGCCGCCGAGAGCGGTGCCGTCGTCACCGACAGCGGCCTGGTCTACCGCTCGCTGAAGGACGGCAGCGGCGCCGTGCCCGCCGCGACCGATGTCGTCAAGGTGCACTACCGCGGCAGCTTCCCCGACGGCAAGGAGTTCGACAGCTCGTTCAAGCGCAACCAGCCGGCGGAGTTTCCGCTCAACCGCGTGATCCGGTGCTGGACCGAAGGCGTGCAGAAGATGAAGGTCGGCGGCAAGGCCAAGCTCACCTGCCCCTCGGCCATCGCCTATGGCGAGCGCGGCACGCCCGGCGGCCCGATCCCGCCGAATGCGGTGCTGCAGTTCGAGGTGGAACTGCTGGGGATCGCGGGCAAGTAGGCCGCGTTCAGGCCGCCTGCGCGCGGCCGCCGAACAGCTTCTTCGCGCCGCTGACCACCATCAGCACCAGCGCGCCCGCGACGATCCCTACCGCCGCATCGGCCAGCGTCGGCAGCAGCAGTGCGGCCAGGCCGCCCAGCGGCTGCGCGAAGGCCTCGATCGCGTGGTGCAGCGGCGCGATGCCGTGCACCAGGATGCCGCCGCCCACCAGGAACATCGCGGCGGTGCCGACCACCGACAGCGCCTTCATCAGCCACGGCGCGGCCTTCAGGATCGCGGCGCCGGCGGCGCGCGCCGCCGCGGCAGGGCGGCGGCTGAGCCACAGGCCCAGGTCGTCGAGCTTGACGATGCCGGCCACGATGCCGTAGACGCCCGCCGTCATCAGCAGCGCGATGCCCGCCAGCACCGCCACCTGGGTGCCGAAAGGCGCGCCGGCCACCGCGCCCAGCGTGATCGCGATGATCTCGGCCGAGAGGATGAAGTCGGTGCGCACCGCGCCCTTGATCTTGTCCTTCTCGAAGGCCACCAGGTCGGTCTGCGGGTCGCTCAGCGCGCGGGTCAGCGCCTGGTGCCCGGCCTCGTCCTCGCTGCGCGCGTGCAGCAGCTTGTGCGCCAGCTTCTCGAAGCCCTCGAAGCACAGGAAGGCGCCGCCCACCATCAGCAGCGGCAGCACCAGCCAGGGCGCGAAGGCACTGATCAGCAGCGCCGCCGGCACCAGGATGGCCTTGTTGACCAGCGAGCCCTTGGCCACCGCCCACACCACGGGGATCTCGCGCTCGGCACGCACGCCGGTCACCTGCTGCGCGTTGAGCGCGAGGTCGTCGCCCAGCACGCCGGCGGTCTTCTTGGCCGCCACCTTGCTGAGGACGGCCACGTCGTCCAGCACGGTGGCGATGTCGTCGAGCAGGGCGAGCAGGCTGGCAGCGGCCATGGGCTGGGCGGAGGGCGCGTCGTGAGGGGCTAGCATCGTCTCATGCTTCGCCGCACCGCTTCGAGCATGGCCCTGCTGGCCCTCCTGCTGCCCATCGCCTCGCCCGCGCCCGCGCAACCGCAAGCGCAGCCGCTGGCCGAGGAAGTGCCCTTCATCACCACGCCCGACAACGTAACGCTGGCGATGCTGCAGCTGGCGCGCGTGCGCCCCGGCGACCACGTGATCGACCTCGGCTCGGGCGACGGCCGCATCGTGATCACCGCGGCGCGGCGCTTCGGCGCCAGCGGGCTGGGCGTGGAGATCGTGCCCGACCTCGTGGCGCGCAGCCGCACCGCGGCGCAGCAGGCCGGCGTGGCGGCCAAGGTCGAGTTCCGCGAACAGGACCTGTTCAAGACCGACCTCTCGCGCGCCAGCGTGATCACGATGTACCTGCTGCCCGAGGTCAATCTGCAACTGCGCCCAGCGCTGCTGCAGCTGGCGCCGGGCACGCGCATCGTCTCGCACGACTGGGACCTGGGCGACTGGCTGCCCGACGAGACGCTGACCGTCGACGCGCCCGACAAGACGATCGGCCGCGAGAAGAAGAGCCGCCTGCACCGCTGGGTGGTGCCGGCGCCGGTGGCCGGGCTTTGGTGCGGCGAGGGCAACCTGCGGTGGCAGATCAGCCAGCAGTACCAGATCGTGCAGCTGCGCTGGCAGCAGGGGCCGCGCGGCTGGACGCTGCCGGGGCGGCTGGACGGCACCCGCCTGCAGCTGCTGGGCGCCGCGCCAGGGCCGCTGCGCTGGCAGGTGCGTGGCGACGAGCTGGTGGCCGGCACGCGCCGGCTGCGGCGCGGCGCCGGGGAAGCTTGCTGAGCCTTCAGTCGCCGAACTGCGGCAGCACCGTCGGCGTCGCGAACTCGCGGCCCACCACCGCGCGGGCATAGAGGTAGTTGCAGCGCGCGCGTTCCGAGAGGTCGTCGAGCCGCACGTGGCCCTGGCCGTCGCAAGGGAAGGCCAGGCCGCGGCCCTGCTGGAACAGCGACTCGAAGCGCAGCTGATAGCCCCCGGCGTGGGACGAACGGTTCAAGGCGGACATGACGCTGACTCCTGAAGCATCGTGGCGCACGATAGGCCGCGCGCCCCGCCGCCGCCATCGCCCGAGGCCGCATTCGGGCATCGGAAGCGGCCTGCTCGCGCTGTCGGACAAGCACCGACAGGACATCTCGAAACGAGAAATCCGTACGGACCTGTACGATCGCCGTGCCTGCCCCATGAGTTCCGGTCCCGTCCTCTCGCCGCGCGCCTTCTTGATGCTGCTGTTGCTGGCCTGCATGTTCGGCGGCAACCACGTCGCGGCCCGCTTCGCGTTCAACGACGGCGTCGACGTGGCCACCGCGGTGGCCCTGCGCAGCACGGTCACCGCGCTGGTGGTGGGGGTGCTGGTGCTGCAGCAGCGCGTCTCGTGGGCGCTGGCGCCGCGGCAGCGGCTGATGCTGGGCGCCGTGTCGCTGCTGGTGGCGGTGCAGAGCCTCAGCCTCTATGCCGCGGTGGCGCGGCTGCCGGTGGCGCTGGCACTGCTGGCCTTCAACACCTGGCCGATGTGGACCGCGCTGTGGGCGCGGCTGCTCTACGGCCGCAGCCCGGCGCGCCAGACGCTGATCGCGATGCCGGTCATCCTGCTGGGTCTGGCGCTGGCGCTGGACGTGTTCGGCGCCGCCTCGGGCCTGGGCGCGCAGGCGCAGTGGGACCGCATCGGCGCCGGCGTGGCCTTCGCGATGGGTGCCGCGGCCACCTTCGGCGTGGTGATGGTGGTCACGCAGCACGAGATCGCCGCGGTCGACGGCCGCCTGCGCAGCGCCGTCACGATGGGCGTGGTGGGCCTGCTGGCCTTTGCCGTGGCATTGGCCCAGGGCGGGCTGCAGTTGCCGCAGCACATGCCGGGCTGGTGGGGCCTGGCGATGCTGACGCTGCTCTACGGCACCGCGTTCACGATCATGTTCACGCTGCTGCCGCGGCTGGGCGTGGTGGGCTCGTCGCCCATCCTCAACGTCGAGCCGGTGGCCGCAATGGTGCTGGCCTGGGCCCTGCTGGGCCAGCGCATCGCGCCAGTGCAGGTGCTGGGCGCGCTGGTCGTGGTCGGGACGGTGATGGTGCTCGGCTTCAGGCGAACCTGAAGCTCACCGATCCCAGCGGTCCGTAGTCGACGTGGAAGGCGTCGCCGGCGGCGGCGTTGACCGGCCGCGTGAACGAGCCCGCCAGCACCACCTGGCCGGCTTCCAGCCCTTCGCCGTAGGGCGCGATCTTGTCGGCCAGCCAGGCCACGCCGGTGGCCGGGTGGTTCAGCACCGCGGCGGCCAGGCCGGTCTCCTCGATCACGCCGTTCTTGTAGAGCATCGCGCCGACCCAGCGCAGGTCCATGTCCAGCGGCCGCACCGGGCGGCCGCCCAGCACGATGCCGGCGTTGGCCGCGAAGTCGCTGATGGTGTCGTAGACCTTGCGCATCGCCTTCGTCTCGCGGTCGAACTGCTCGATGCGCGCGTCGATGATCTCGATGGCCGGCGTCACGTACTCGGTGGCCGACAGCACGTCGAACAGCGTGACGCCCGGCCCTTTGAGCGACTTGCCGAGGATGAAGGCCAGCTCCACCTCCACCCGCGGCGCGATGAAGCGGCCGATGGGGATGTCGCCGCCCTGCGCGAAGAACATGTCGTCCATCAGCGGCGCGTAGTCGGGCTCGTCGATCTGGCTGCTGATCTGCATCGCGCGCGAGGTCAGTCCGATCTTGCGGCCCTTGATCGTGCGGCCGTCGGCGATCTCCAGCCTGACCCATTCGCGCTGGATCGCGTAGCCGTCCTCGACGGTCATGCCGGCGTGCTGGCGGCTGAAGTGGCGCAGCGGCGTGCGGCTCTTGCGCGCCTCGTAGAGCTGGCGGGCGAGGCGCTGGATGGTGTCTGGGTCGAGCATGGGCGCTTTCAGGGCTTGGCGAACAGCGGGTGCAGGTTGCCGAATTTGGCGTCGAAGACTTCCGCGCCCACGTCCACCTGCAGCGTCAGGCCGACGCGGCGTTTCTCCAGCAGCGGCGCGAGGAAGGCTTTCGCGGCATCGGCCAGGGCCCGGCCCGCGGCCTGCTGCACCGCGTCGCTGCGGCCGCGGCCCATGCGCAGGTTGAACCAGCAAAAGCCGTGGTCGCCCGAGCCGTCGGCCACCGCGAAGTGCGCCGCCGGATAGGCCAGCACGCGCGTGCCGCCGGTCGGGAAGACCTGCGCGCCCTGCTCGTCCTTGACCGTCAGCATCGCGTCGGCCAGCGTGCGGCACAAGGCGCCCATCTCGATGTCGGCCTCGAGGTTGGGCGTGTAGAGGATCACCAGGTGCGGCATGTCACAAGCGCGTGGCCACCGAGGTGAAGCCGTCGGCCGCCGAGGCCACGGCCTTGGGAATGGCGCGGCCGTCCTGCGGCGTGACCGGGAAGACGGCATTGATCTGCCCGGTGCCGCTGGCGCCGAAGTAGGGCGTGATCACCTCGGCGCGGCCGTCGTAGGCGCTCCAGCCCAGCAGGCCCAGCAGCATCGCGGTGTCGTGCATGAAGCCTTCGCCGTGGCCCTTGGCCGCGTACTCGGGCAGCATGGCGCAGAAGTCCTTCCACTCGCCCTGCTGCCACATCTGCACCACGCGGTGGTCGAGATGCTCCAGGAAAGGGCTCCAGATCTTGAACGCGAACTCCGGCGCCAGGCCGTTCTGCGCGAAGCGGTGGCTCAGGCTGCCGCTGGCCAGGAAGGCCACGGTGCCGTCGTAGTGGTCTTCCACCGCGCGGCGGAAGGCCCAGCCCAGGCGCGCGCTGTCGTTGAGGTAGTGCACCGTGCACAGCGCCGAGACCGACACCACCTTGAAGTGGCGGTCGGCGTTCATGTAGCGCATCGGCACCAGCGTGCCGTATTCCGGCGCCAGCGTGGTCTGGTCGTGCGCCAGCGCTTCCACGCCCATCTCGTTGGCCGTCTTCGCCAGCAGCTGGCCCAGCGCCGGATTGCCCGGGAAGCCGTAGCCCAGGTTGCTGATGAAGTGCGGCAGCTCGTTGCTGGTGTAGCGCCCCTCGAACTGCGGCGCGCAGTTGATGTGGTAGCTGGCGTTGACCAGCCAGTGCGTGTCGAACACGACGATGGTGTCGACGCCCAGCTCGCGGCAGCGGCGGCCGATCTCGCGGTGGCCTTCGATCGCGTCCTCGCGCGTGCCGTGGCGCGGGCCGGGCAGCTCGCTCAGGTACATGCTGGGCACGTGGGTGATCTTGGCGGCCAGTGCAAGCTTGCCCATCGCGGTCTCCTTCAGTCCAGGGTGATGCGCGCGCTGCGGATGACGAGCGCGTACTTGTCGATCTCGCTGGCGATGAAGGCGCCGAAGCGCTCGGGCGTGCCCGGCAGCGCGGTGATGCCGCCGGACTCGAAGGCCTGCACGACGGACGGCGCCTTCAGCGCGGCGTTGATCTCGGCGTTGAGGCGCTGCACCACCGCGTCGGGCACACCGCGCGGCGCCAGCACGCCGTTCCACGAATTGCTCTCCAGCTTCAGCCCCTGCTCGGCTAGCGTCGGCACCTCGGGGGCATCGGTCGAACGTTGGAGCGTGGCCATGCCGATGGCCACCAGCTTGCCGCTCTTGACGTGGCCGCGGAACTCGGGCCAGTTGCCGAACATCACCGTCACCTGGCCGCCCAGCAGGTCGTTCAGCGCCGGCGCCTGGCCCTTGTAGGGCACGTGGATCAGGTCGATGCCCGCGGCCGCCTTCAGCATCTCGCCCGACAGATGCGCCGAGGTGCCGTTGCCGAACGAGGCATAGCTCAGTTTGCCGGGAGACTTCTTCGCGGCGGCGACGAGGTCGGCCAGGTTGCGGATCTGGCTGCCCGGGTGCGTGGCCAGCACGTGCTCGCTCAAGCCCATCAGCGCCACCGGGCGCAGGTCGCGCTGGCTGTCGTAGGGCAGGCTCTTCACCAGCGTCTGGTTGGCGCAGAAGCTGTTGGCCACGGTCACCAGGCTGTAGCCGTCGGGCGCCGACTTGGCGACGCTGTCGACGCCGATCACGGTGCCGGCGCCGGGCTTGTTCTCGACGACGACCGGCTGGCCCAGCGCCTTGGCGGCCTCGGCGGCGACCAGGCGGCTGACGACGTCGGTGGTGCCGCCGGGCGGGAACGGCACGACGATGCGCAGCGGCTTGGCCGGCCAGGACGGTGCCTGCGCCTGCGCGGCGAACGGCAGGCAGGCGGCCGCGGCCTGCAGCAGATGGCGGCGCTGCATGCTCAGACTCCCCAATGCGGAATGTGGTGCGAGCCCAGGCTGACGCAGACGTTCTTCGGCTCCAGGAAGACCTCGTAGCTCCAGGTGCCGCCTTCGCGCCCGGTGCCGCTGGCCTTGGTGCCGCCGAAGGGCTGGCGCAGGTCGCGCACGTTCTGGCTGTTGACGAAGCACATGCCGGCCTCGATGCCGGCGGCCACGCGGTGCGCGCGGCCGAGGTTCTCGGTCCAGACGTAGCTGGACAGGCCGTAGGCGATGTCGTTGGCGATGCGCACCGCGTCGGCCTCGTCGTCGAACGGGATCAGGCAGGCCACCGGGCCGAAGATCTCGTCCTGCGCGATCTTCATGCGGTTGTCGACGTCGGCGAACACGGTGGGCTGCACGAAGTTCCCCTTGGCCAGCTCGCCCGGCAGCGCCGGCGCGTCCAGCCCGCCGCACAGCAGCGTGGCGCCTTCCTTCGGGCCCAGTTCGATGTAGCGCCGCACCTTGGCCAGGTGCTCGGGGCTGATCATCGGGCCGACGATCGTCTTCTCGTCCAGCGGGTCGCCGACGCTGATCTTCTTCGCGCGCGCGACGAAGCGGGCGACGAAATCGGCATAAATCGAACGTTGGACCAGGATGCGGCTGCCGGCGGTGCAGCGCTCGCCGTTGTTGCTGAAGATCATGAACACCGCGGCGTCGAGCGCGCGCGCCGGGTCGGCGTCGTCGAAGATCACGAAGGGGCTCTTGCCGCCCAGCTCCATGCTGAATTTCTTCAGGCCCGCGGCCTGCACGATGCGGTTGCCGGTGGCGGTGGAGCCGGTGAACGAGATCGCGCGCACGTCGGGGTGCGAGACCAGCGCCTCGCCGGCGGTCCTGCCGTAGCCGTGCACGACGTTCAGCACGCCCTTGGGGATGCCGGCTTCCAGCGCCAGCTGGCCCAGGCGCGCGGCGGTCAGCGGCGACAGCTCGCTCATCTTCAGCACCGCGGTGTTGCCGAAGGCCAGGCAGGGCGCGACCTTCCAGGTGGCCGTCATGAACGGCACGTTCCAGGGGCTGATCAGCGCGCACACGCCCACCGGGTGGAACAGCGTGTAGTTCAGGTGCGTGGGCGTGGGATAGGTGTGGCCGTCGACGCGCACGCACATCTCGGCGAAGTAGTAGAAGTTGTCGGCCGCGCGCGGCACGAGCTGCTTGCCCGTCTGCGCGATGACCTGGCCGGTGTCCATGGTCTCGGTGCGCGCGATCTCGGGCACGTGCGCGGCGATCAGGTCGCCCAGCTTGCGGACGCGCTTGGCGCGCTCGGCCGCGGCCATGCCGGCCCAGGCCGGAAACGCCGCCTTGGCCGCGGCCACCGCGGCGTTGACTTCATCGGCGCCGCCGCTGGCCACGGTGGCCAGCACGGCTTGCGTGGCCGGGTTGACGGTCTCGAAGCGGTCGCGGCTGTCGACCGCCTCGCCGTTGATCAGGTGCTGGATGTGCATGGAGGGACTCTCGCTCTCAACTCGGTTCGACCAAGACGGCATCGGTGGCCTGGCCCAGCCGCGCGTAGATGGGGGCGATCCAGTCGCGGTGCTCGGGCTTCATCAGGCAGGCGCGCAGGCAGGCGACGGTGTCGCGGTCCCAGGCGATGGGCCAGTCCGGGAACAGCGCCTTCGGGAAGCTGGCCACCGCGAGGTGCAGGCCTTCGCGCGCGGCCGCGTCGAAGACCGCCTGCGACCGCGCCGACACCTCGGACGCGCTGGCGCCGCGCGGCGCCCAGACGACGATGTCGAGCTCGGGCGCCAGCGCCGTCAGGAAGCGCGGGTCGGCGGCCAGCCGGCGGTGCAGGTCCAGCGCCGCCTCGCGCCCGGCCTCCAGCCCCTGCGCGAAGGCGCCGCCGCGCTGCAGCGGGAAGAGCTGCATCGTCGCCCACAGCGCCACCGCGGCGGCGCCGGCGCGCGAGCATTCGAGGCTGATCTCGCCCAGGTGCAGCTCTTTCGAGCTGAAGTAGGTGTACGGCGAATCGTGGCGGTAGAAGCGGCCGACCGACGGGTCCTTGAACAGCACGCAGCCGCAGCCATAGGGCTGCAGGCCGTGCTTGTGCGGATCGACGACGATGGAATCGGCCTCGCCGATGGCGTCGAAGGCGGCGCGCGCTTCCGCGCCCAGGTTGCCCGCCAGGCGGTGATAGCCGCCATAGGCGGCGTCGACGTGGATGCGGAAGCCGTGGCGCTCGCGCAGGCGCAGGATGGCCGGCAGCGGGTCCACCGCGCCGGCCGCGGTGGTGCCCAGCGTGACGACCACGGTGCCCACGTCGCCCGCCTCCAGCGCGGCCTGCAGCGCCGGCAGGTCCATGCGCGCGTGCGCGTCGTGCGCGATGGCCTGGAACGGGATCTTCAGCACCTGCGTCAGCCGCGCATGGGTGTAGTGCGCCTGCGCCGACGCGACGACCCGGCGCCCCGGGTGGAGCTGGTCGGCGACCCACAGCGCCTCCAGGTTGGCCAGCGTGCCGCCGCCGGTCAGGTGGCCGAGGTGCTGCGTCCAGCCGAACATCGCGGCGATGCCGGCCACGGCCTCGCGCTCCATGCCCGAGCTGGCGCGGCCGCCGTCCAGCGCATGGTTGTTGGGGTTGACGAAGGTCGCCAGCGCGTAGGCCAGGCGCGCCACCGGATGCGGCGGCTTGAGCATCTGGCCGGCGTACAGCGGGTGCGCGTAGGGGTAGTTGTCCTGCAGGCGCTCGGCCACGCGCATCAGCACATCGGCCATGGCATCGCGGCCGGCGGCGGGTTGCGGCGCGGTGGTCAGCGGCGGCAGGTCGGCGTGGCCCGCGGCCAGGCGCTGCAAGGCCGGGGCCAGCAGCGCGAGCGATTCGGTGTCGAACATGCTGGTCTCAGGCCGCGGCGGGGGCGCCGGCGACCAGGGTGTTGACGAGGCGGCCGATGCCGTCGATCTCGCAGGCGATCTCGTCGCCGGCCTCGCAGTTGACGGTGCCTTCGGGCGTGCCGGTGAGGATGATGTCGCCGGGCTGCAGCGTCATGAAGTCGCTCAGGTACTCGATCAGCGCCGCCACCGAGTGGATCATGTTCGCGGTGCTGCCCTGCTGCACGACGCGGCCGTTGACCGTGGTGCGCAAGGCCAGCGCCTGCGGGTCGGGCACCTCGTCGGCGCTGACCAGCCAGGGGCCCAGCACGGTGCCGCCATCGCGGTTCTTCACGCGCAGGTTGGGGCGGTACCAGTTCTCCAGGTAGTCGCGCACCGCGTAGTCGTTGCAGACGGTGTAGCCCTGCACGTGGGCCAGCGCGTCGGCCGCCTTGACGCGACGCGCCGTGCGGCCGATCACCACCGCCAGCTCGCACTCGTAGTGCATGAACGTCGCATCCGCCGGGCGGCGCGTGACGCCGCGGTGGCCGATCAGCGAGCCCGGGCCTTTGAGGAAGACCAGCGGCTCGTCCTTGGCCGTGGTGGTCAGCTCCTTGGCCAGCTCCTTCACGTGGTCGGCGTAGTTCAGGCCCAGCGCGATGATCGTGCCGGGCTCGGCCACCGGCGACAGCCAGACCACCTGCTCCTCGGCCAGCACGCGGCCGTCGGCCAGTTGCAGGCCTTGCGCGTGCGGCCGCGCTTCGTGCACGGCGCCGGCATGGGCAACGCGGGCGGTCCTCATGGCCGATCCTCCGCGCGCAGCGAGAACCGCAGCGGCGCCAGCGCGCCGATGCGCACGTCGACCTCGTGCCCGGGCCCGACCCGCGGCGCGCCGTGGGCGACGCCGGTCAGCAGCACGTCGCCGGGGGCCAGCGTCATGAAGGCGCTGACGTCGGCCAGCAGTTGCGCCGCGCTGCGCACGCGGTCGCCGGTGTCGGTGCGGTGCACGACGGCGCCGTCCACCAGCACCTGCACCGGCAGCGCATCGACGTCGCCGACGGCCGCGAGCGGCAGCACCTGCGGGCCCAGCGGGCAGAAGCCGTCGCGCGCCTTCAGGCGCACCGATGGGCGGTAGAAGCTGTCGTGCGGCACGCTGAGGTCGGCCACCGCGACCACGCCGGCCACGTGCGCCAGCGCCTCGGCCGCCGGCACGGCGCAGGCGGTGCGGCCGATCACCAGGCCGAGCGCGGCGCCCACTTCCAGCGCCGCGACGCCCTTCGGCACCGCCACCGCGCTGCCGCCGGCCACCTGGGTGTTGCGCGGCTTCAGGTACAGCACCGGCGCCTTCGGCGGCGCCTTGTACGGCGCGGCGTCGACCGCATCGCCCAGCGCCGCCAGCGCCGGCCGGTGGTTCAGCAGCACGCCATAGACCTGGCCGGAAAGCCGCCAGGGGGCGAAGTCGAAGGCAGGACGTTCCATCGCGGCTTGATCACTCACATCGCAGCAATGTAATTGCTAAGATGTGAGTGGTCAAGCACAATGCCGCCGTGATGTCCGATGACGAGGCCGGGACGGTCTTCCGCCGCCGCAACCTGCCGCTGCTGCTGCTGCAGGCGCGCGAGCGCGTGATCGCGCGCTTCCGCCCGGCGCTGAACGCCGCGGGCGTGACCGAGCAGCAGTGGCGCATCGTGCGCGCGCTGCTGGAGTCGGGGCCGCTGGAGCCGCGGCAGATCGTCGCGCGGTGCGCGATCAGCAGCCCCAGCCTGGCCGGGGTGCTGGCGCGCATGGACGATCTGGGATTGGTCAGCCGCGTGCGGCTGGGCCACGATGCGCGGCGGGTGCAGGTGTCGCTGACGCCCAGGAGCCGCGCATTGGCGCGCAGGCTGGCGCCGCAGATCGAGGCCGTCTACGCCGCCATCGAGCAGCGCATCGGCCACCGCTTCACGCAGGATTTCTACCGCACGCTGGACGAGCTGATCGCGCTGCTGGACGACGGCAGCGAGCCGCCGGCCGAGTGATCCTAAAAAAACGCAGTTCCCCTGGTTCAGCCGCCTGCTGAGCAAGCGTCGGCAAGGCAAGCAGCCGAACAGCTTCGACGAGTTGAGGAACCAATGCGGCATAAGCGGCTTCACGACGCAGGACATGAACCGCCGCCAGACCACGGCGCGAGCGTGGGCGCTGGTCTACAACTGGTGGAGTTGGTACTGCCGCGCCGCGCATCCTGAAGCGAGACTGGAAACCATCACCAGCCGGCAGCTGCTCTTGGCGGCTGTGGGCAAGGCAGCCAGCCACGCAGGGTAGACGACGTTGTACCTGACGCCGCTGCACGGCAAGACGGAACTGCTCAAGAAGCTCATCGCCAACGTTGATCCGGCATTGCGACATATGCGGGCAGTTGCGGAGCAGTTGGGCAGCATCGACCGCTGGGCGACGCTGCTGCGCTACGTCAGCGAGCGCATTGCGCTGGTCATCGGGCCACCAAGGGCTTGGTCTGAGTTGCCGGCGACGGGGTAACTGCAGGATTTAAGGCCAGTGATCGAAGCCGGCATTCGCCGGCACGGACTTCAGCGGCCGAACGCGCGAACGCCCGAGAAACCCGACACGGCCGAACTCACGAAGGAAACAAAAGGAGCAATCGGCGAGCGTGACGGCTTGGGTGGCGATGGAGTGCGAACCAGAATCTCCAACAGAGGCAGCGATGGCGGCACGCACGAGGAGACATCGCTTGGACTGAGCCTGCAAGGATCTCTCTATCGGTGATTGAGCAGCTCAATCGCCAGATCCAGGTGGGGTTGGCCGTCCGGAACTGCAAGCGCCGTTCCGAGAGCCAACAACTCGCAATGAACGCAATACAAATCAGGAGACCATCAAGATGTCCATCAAGCGAATTCCGTCCCGTCGCTTCGGCAGCCTCGCGTTTTCCGGACTGGCGTTGATCGCCGCATCGATCGCAAATGCCCAGGTCACGCTCTATGGCATTGTTGACGGTGGCGTTGCGATCCTCGATCGTGGCGGTCCAGAGAAGGCAGTGAAGGCGGTCACGTCAGGAGTGGGCGCCGCGTCACGTTGGGGCATCCGCGTCAACGAAGATCTGGGCCGAGGACTTCGGGCTGGCGCATTGCTGGAGAGCGGTTTCGACCTGGACGTCGGCACGTTGAAAGCGTTCTTCGGCTCACCTTCGACCGCCACGCCGACTGCTCCCAACGGCACTTCGTCGACCGGCTTCAACCGCCGCTCCATCGTGTTCGTCGATGGTGCCTTCGGGAGCATCGCTCTCGGCCGCGACTACGCGCCCATTTTCTACACCGTGTTCGAGACCGACGTGATGCGTCTGGGCTACTTCAACAACCTCCAGGAATTGGTAGCGCCCGCGGGCGGTCAGGAGCGCTTTGCCCGCATCAGCAATTCGGTCTTCTATACCTCGCCGGATATCGGCGGCTTGCGCGCGCGAGCGGCGTACAGCTTCGGGTCCGAGTCGAGCGGCGGCGCGGGGGCGCTGCCACGCGGTGCAAACCACTTCGCGGGCGTGGGTGTCGTGTACACCACCGGCAATCTCGTCGTTGCCGGTTCCCACCAGGTCCTGACGTACCCGCTGGTCGCCGGCAGCCCGGCGGCCTTCACGGGTGCCACGGCCAAGCGCAAGGACGCGGCGCTCAGCGCAAAGTTGCGAGTCGGCGACCTGACGGTCGGCACGGGTTGGTTCCGCTCGGGCGCGCCGCAGAACTTCACCGACGTCTGGTTGGGCGGAGCCTACGAGTTCGGTCCGAGCAGCTTGCTGGTCCAGGTCCAGCGTCTGCGTCAGGACAATTCCAGCGGTGCCGAGAAGCAAGGGACGGCCTACGCGCTCACGTACGTCTACGCGCTGTCCAAGAGAAGCTCGCTCTACGCCAGTTACGGGCGCACCTCAAACAGCAGCACCGGCTCGTTTGCCGTGACCGGCAGCGATGTGGTGGTCATGCCGTCGAGCCCTGGAGCAAGCTCGCAGGGCTTGGCCATGGGCATCCGGCATTCGTTCTGACGCCACATCACGAGCTAGTACATCGCCGCTGACAGTCGCTTATCGCCGAGCCAGGTAGATCACATGAGCACGGACGTACAACCCGCATTCAGCGGCACCAAGCCCGTCGAGCGAGCGCTTGCCTTCGATCGGGTGAAACTGATCGACTGGCTGCACCTGCGAGTGCCGGGCTCCGACGGCCCCGTGGCGATCGAACTCCATGCGGCATGGAAGATGGACAAGGCCGGCAGCAAGGCGGCTCGGCAAGAGATCGCCATGATCAAGGCCGCTGCACCTGCCATGGCCTGCCTGGCCATCGATCGGGCCATGCAAGTGCACGGCGCCGCCGGCGTCAGCGAAGACTTCGGCCTTGCGCATGCGTATGCGGGAGTTCACACCCTGCGCCTCGCCGGCGGCCCGGACGAGGTGCATCGCAACGCGATTGCCAAGATGGAACTGGCTCGCCACGGCCACAAGTAGTGGCAGTGACCTGTCGATGAAGCGTCGCATCGACCGACAGCTGCGGGCCGGTCGCGCCGGGCAGTCCCCGCTGGGACGCATGACTTCGTACGCCTGAATCGGATCGGCGCTCGAACTCGATGAGGCGCGCTGCACTTGGCTGAGCAACTCTGGATGGAAAAAACATGAAGACTCGAGTAACCGAAAGACTCGGCATTCGCTATCCCATCATCCAAGGCGGCATGCAATGGGTCGGTACGGCCGAAATGGCCTCCGCCGTGTCAAATTCCGGTGGCTTCGGCGTACTGACGGCGCTCACCCAACCCGATCCCGGCGCGCTGCGCAACGAGATTGCGCGTTGCCGCACGATGACCTCGGCACCCTTCGGCGTCAACCTCACGATCCTCCCCATTGCGAAGGCGCCGCCCTATGCCGAATACCTGGATGCGATACTGGAGTCCGGCATCAAGGTGGTGGAGACCGCGGGCAACAGTCCCAAGGAGTTCGTCGCCAGGATCAAGGACGCTGGTGGCATGGTGATCCACAAGTGCACCAGCGTGCGCCATGCTCTGGCTGCACAGCGCGCTGGCGCCGACTTCATCAGCATCGATGGCTTCGAGTGCGCCGGGCATCCAGGTGAAGACGATGTGGGCGGGCTGGTCCTCATCCCAGCGGCTGTGCGCGCGCTCGACATCCCGGTAATCGCCTCCGGCGGCATCGGCGATGGCCGCGGCCTTGCGGCAGCACTCGCGCTGGGCGCGGAAGGTGTCACCATGGGCACGCGGTTCTGCGCCACCATCGAGGCCCCGATCCACGAGGACACTAAGAAGTTTCTGGTGCGCGCGACCGAACGTGACACGCAGCTCATCTTTCGCACCTTCCGCAACAGCGCCCGCGTGCTGAAGAACCCGATCTCCGATCAGGTCGTCGCCCACGAACGCCGGCCGGGGGGTTGCGAGTTCGCCGAGATTCATTCGCTGGTATCCGGAGAGCGCGGCCGACGCACGCTGCAGTCGGGAGACACGAGCGGAGGCTTGGTGTGGGGCGGTCAAGTCGTTGGGCTCATGGACGACATCCCGAGTTGCAGGGATCTGCTCCAACGCATGGTGACTGAGTGCCGCGAAGCGCTGGAGCAGGCGTCACGATTCGCCACCGTTGCGAAGTCCGTCGACTCTTGACGCCGGACTCGCACGTGTCATCTGAAGATCTGCCGACCAAGCTCAGCTCCCGCGAGTCGCGGCCGGCCGAGATTACCTCCCTGTGCGCACTCGCACTGCTGCTGATGCACCCGCTACACTGACCCAACGTCATTCCGCGTCCGGATCTTCTCGCGCGGGCGCAGCAAGGAATACCTTCAGGGCCTCCTTGTCCGCAACGCTGACGCGCCCGTAATTCACGCGCAGAAGGCCGCGCGACTTCAGCTCGCGCAACGCGCGGTTGATCACCTGGCGGCGAGTGCCGAGCATCGCGCCGATCTCCTCCTGCGAAAGCTCGATCTGGCTGCGACCCGCTCCTTGCCGCTCAATCAATCCTTGCAGCAACAAGGCAACGCGCACCGACGTCGAAAGCGTGGCGGCACTCTCGTGCAGTCCGGTGACATTCTTGCGCCGGCGGTCGAGGCCCGCCAGCAACGGAAACGCCAGGCGGCCATCGCGCGAGACGAGGCTGCGCACCACAGCGCCAGGAATGCGTACCAGGTGCGTCTGTCCCCGCGCCGTCGCAGTATTGGTGTAGGTCAGGCCGAGCGCGGCGGGACCCAGGCCATGGAAGTCGCCGGCAAAATGGAGCCAGATCGTGAAGTCGCGGCCGTCACGCCCTTTCACCGATAGGCGCAGACACCCGGCAACGATCAGATCGAGGTAGCGCGTGGCTTCTCCGGGTTGATGAAGCGCTTGGCCGTCTTCCAGCACCTTTATTTCGGACGCCTCGACCAGAGCATCGACGGCTGATTGGGGCCAACTGGAGAACAACTCCGACTGCCGGATAGCTATGCGCTGAGCCGGCGTCGGTCCCGCGTGTTCGGGTGAGTACAGGGAGCCACTCATACAGCGATGGTAGAGGTTCGCGCGAGCGCCCTCAAAGCCCGAAACCGCCGATCCGGCGAAGGAAACAAAAGGAGCAATCGGCGAGCGCGACGGCTTGGGTAGCGATGGGGTACGAACCAGAATCTGCAATAGAGGCAGCGATCGCGCATGCACAAGGAGACATCACTTGGACCGAACTTCCAACAACAGCACTGGCTCGTTTGCTGCGAACGGCGGCGGCATGGTAGCCGCGCTGTCGTGCCCCGGAGCGGGCTCGCAGGGCACGGCCTTGGGCATCCGGCATCCGTTCTGACGCAGGAGGGGTCGCAATGAAAGCCCATCAGCCTCACTCGCGGTCGCGTCGCGTATTCCTGGTCAGCATCACGGCGCTTGCGCTCGCGTCATCTGCGCAGGCGCAACCAACCGGCAAGTCCATCACGCTCGTGGTTCCGTTTGCCCCGGGCGGCCCGGTAGACACGCTGGCACGCGCGTTGGCCGAGAAGCTGCGCAAGCCCGATCGCGTCGTGCTCGTCGAAAACCGCGTCGGTGCAGGTTCGCTGGTGGCGGCCGAGACGGTTGCACGAGCCCCAGCCAATGGCCTGACATTGCTGGTGGCTACGCAGGCCACGCTGGTGGCCAACCCAGTGCTGTATAAGACGCTGCCATACGATCCGGTACGCAGCTTCCAGCCGATTGCGCTGCTGTCAGAGACGCCGGCAGTGCTGGTGGTGCCGGCTTCTTCGGGCATTGCCTCGTGGACGGATCTGCTGGCCGCCATGCGGCGTTCACCTCAACCGTATGCCTACGCCTCGGCCGGCAATGGGACGCTGCATCACGTAGCCGGCGAGGTGCTGCGTGCGTCGCAGAACCTGCAACTCGTCCATGTGCCCTACCGCGGCTCGGGGCCGGCATTGACCGACGTGCTCGGCGGCCGCGTGCCGATGATGTTCGTCGATCTGTCCACCGCAGGACCTCACATCAAGGCCGGCACTCTGCGGCCGTTGCTCGTGACCGGGCACCGTCGCTTGCAAGCCTTGCCGGCCGTGCCGACAGCAGCCGAGAGCGGGATGCCGGATCTGACGCTCACTTCGTGGCAAGTGCTGGTTGCGCCGGCCGGCGTGAGCGACGCGATGATCGACGCCCTACAGCGCGACGTGCAGTCCGCCATGCAGGCGCTCGCCGCGGACGAGCGATATGCCGCCGCCGGATTCGAGCTCCACGCCGACATGGGCCTGACGCGCACCGCGGAGTTCATCGCCCGCGAACGCGCCGTCTGGACCCAGGCCATCAAGCGCAGCGGCGCCACTGCCGACTGACGGACCAACGGTCGCGCCGCGCCGCTTTCGCGCAGATGGCAGCGTCGCAGCCTTGCATGGGTCGTCCGGTCTCCGGCCTTGCCGGCGCAACCGAAACAAATCAGACCATCTCGTCGACAAACGAATCGACGCCGTCCCTGCCGAACGCCAAACTGAGATCCAACATGGTGACTGACCATTTCGATCAAGGAGCTGACCGTCATCCGGATCGGGTTTGCGTTCAAGCAGGCCCGATCGCGATGACATATGCCGAGGTGCAGGCCGCCAGCCACGCCATCGGCCATGCCCTTGGCGAGCGCGGCTTCGCATCCGCTCACATCGCCCTGCTGGCACCGAACGATCCGCTGGGCTTCGTCGCGATGCTCGGCGTACTTCGCTCGGGAGCGACCTATGTTCCGCTCAATGCACGCGAGGGCATCGACGATCTCATCTGGTTCCTGCGCTTCGCGCGGGTCTCCTTGTTGGTAGTGCACTCGCAGTTCCTCGAGCATGTCGCGCGCTTCCGCGAAGGTGTGCCGTCGCTGAAATCGGTCATCGGGCTGGACACCGCGATCGAGGGGGCCAGCATCGACCGCTGGATGCAGGACTACGAGGGTCAACGCTGCAGCACCCGGCGCGGCCCCGACGACATCGCACTCATCAAGTCCACCGGCGGGACTACCGGGCGTCCGAAGGCGGTCATGCAAAGCCACGGCGCACTGCTGACGTCGTATCGTGTCGCCAATCAGCTGACGATACCGGCCGGAGAGGTCAACCACTTGATCGTCGCGCCGATGACGCATGCGGCCGGCACCAACGCCATGGCTCTTTCGGGATTCGCTGCACGCCACATCATCGCGGCGTCCCCGGATCCGGCGACGGTGCTGGAAGCCATCGAGCGCGAGAGGGTGACGCATGTCTTCCTCACGCCGACGCAGATCTACCGGCTCCTGGCGCACCCGGACACGAAGACACGTGATTGCAGTTCGCTCGAGTGCGTGATCTATGGCGCCGCGCCGATGTCCGTGGAAAAGCTGCGCGAGGCCATCTCGCTGTGGGGACCCGTATTCCTGCAGTTCTACGGAATGTCGGAGGTGCCCGGCATGATCACCTGCCTGACGCGTGAAGACCATCGACGCGACGGAAAGCACCTCGCATCGGCCGGGCGTCCCACCGGCGTCTGCGAAGTTGCCTTGATGGATGCCGACGGCAAATTCGTCGGACCGAGCCAGCCGGGAGAAATTGTGCTGCGCGGCTCGCTCATCGGCCCGGGCTACTACGACAACCTCGAAGCGACTGCCGAAGCGCGTCCGTTCGGCTGGCACCGCACCGGCGATGTCGGGGTGTTCGACGAAGGCGGCTATCTGTACATCGTCGACCGGGTCAAGGATCTCATCATCTCGGGCGGCTTCAACATCTATCCGAACGAGATCGAGCAATTGATCTGGTCGCATCCGGCCGTCCAGGACTGCGCCGTGGTGGGCGTGCTCGATCCCGATTGGGGCGAGCTCGTGACTGCCGTCGTGGAACTGAAGCCCGGCGCGAGTGTTTCCGAGAGCGAGATCCTCGAACTATGCAAGCAACGTTTCGGCAGCCTGAAAGTGCCCAAGCGAGTCGAGTTCTGGAGTGCGCTGCCGCGCTCCCCGGTGGGCAAGGTGCTGAAGAAAGCCGTGCGTGCCCGTCTTCATGAATCGTCACAAGGAGCAGTGTCGAAATGAATACTTCGAGTCTCGATGAGCGCGCAAGATCTCTGGAAGGCAGGGAATTGGAGTGGGGGCTGGGACCCGACGAGGTCTGTCTGCCGGTCATTCGTTGGTGGTGCGAAGCCTACGAGGACGCCTGCCCGCTCTACGCGGACGGTGAATTCGCTGCCAAAGGGCCGTTCGGCGGCGTCATCGCCCCTCCGGCGATGCTTTGGTCGTTCACCCGGCCGCCGTACTGGCCGCAGGTCGAGCGCGAAGGCGGCAACGGGGGCGTGATCAGGATCTCCAACAACGCGTTCGGCTACAGCGAGAACCTCGTGCAAAGAATCGACTGGAAGTCGACGGCGCCGCTGCGCCTGGGCGATCGCGCGGGGGTTCGTGAGCGCATCATCAGCGTTTCTCCCGAGAAGACGACCCACCTGGGCACGGGTCGGTTCACGAAGCTGGAACGGCGCTTCTACAACCAGCACGACCAGGATCTCGGCGTCGTCACCGTCACGTTCTTCAGCTTCGACGGCTCGAAGCGCACGCCACGCAAGGAGTCCCCCGGCGTCGTACCAGCCGGCGCGCAACCGCCGAAGCGATCCGAGCTCGAGAGCGGCGCGCGGCGATTGGCCTTTCGCGAAACGCGCGCCTGGAAAGACGTCCAGGAAGGTGAGGTGTTGCCGACCGTTCAACTCCCGCTCGACGTGACGCGAATGGTCTGGATGGCCTATCTGTCCCGCGACTTCAACCCGTTCCACCATGACCTGGAGTACGCACGGGCCAATGGGGCGCCGCACATGTTCGTGCAGTGGGCAAGTTACCTCGGGTTCATCTACCGATTTCTCAACGAATGGGCCGGGCCCGGCGCCTGGATAAGCGACGTGTCGTACCAGTTGATGCACATGAATCTGGCCCACGACACGATGTCGGCCTCTGGGTGCGTCGTGCGCAAGTATCAGCAAGACGGCAAGAATTGGGTCGAGCTGGAATTCGCGCTCTCGAACGAACGGGGGGTCAGCACACCCGGAACCGCCCTCGTGTCACTGCCGCTGGCCTGACGGGTTCTGGAGCCGCAAATGATTCTCGAAGGCAAAGTGGCCATCGTGACCGGTTCCGGCCGAGGCATCGGCCGCAGTATCGCCCTCAAGATGGCTCAGGAAGGTGCCAAGGTCGTCATCAACCGCGGCCGCGCCGATGAAGTCGTCGAAGAGATCAGGGCCGCCGGCGGCATCGCCGTGTCCAACATGGACTCGGTGGCCGAAATGGACAGCGCCAGCAGGATCGTCCAGACCGCCCTGGACCGATTCGGGCGCCTCGACATCGTCGTGAACAACGCCGGCAACCTGCGCGACCGCCTACTCCCTGACATGAGCGAAGAGGATTGGGACGAGGTGATGGCCGTGCATCTCAAGGGGTCCTTCTGCATGACAAAGTTGGCTGCGGCCCTCTTTTGCGACCAACGCAGCGGCCGCATCATCAACACTTCTTCGCCGTCGGGACTGGTCGGCAACAGGGGCCAGGCGAACTACGGTGCGGCTAAGACCGGCATTGCCGCATTCACGCGCGCCGTGGCACTGGAGTTGGCCCCGTACAACGTGACCTGCAATGCGCTGCTGCCGCGCGCGCGCACCCAGATGCAAGGCGGGAATCCGGCAAGCGCCGACCTGCCCGAACCCGACGAACTGGCCCCGTTCGCGGCGTATCTCGCGAGCGACTACGCCGCGAGCGTGACCGGGCAAGCCCTGCGAGTCGTCGGCGGACTCGTGGCCGTCTATTCCTATCCGCAACCACTGCGAGTGCTGGAAAAGTGCACGAGTTGGACAGTCGAGGAACTGGTTCAACTCTTCCCGCAGACGCTGGGCGTCGAGCCCCGTATTGGCGCTCCGGCCGCGCGCGCGCAGCAAGCCACGCCTCCAGGCGAGTGAGTGCAATGATCCTCGGAGACAAAGTCGCGCTGGTGGCGAGTTCGCGCTGCGGTACGGGAGCCGCCATCGCGAAACGGATGGCCCGATGCGGCGCCAAGGTAGTGGTTGCCGGAGCGGGCGGCGCTCGATCGAGTATTGCCGATGCCCGCGGTGCGCATGAGATCGTGCAGGAAATCAGGGCTGTCGGTCTGCAGGCGATGGCGTGCGACGACGACATGGCCACCATGGTGGGAGGCGAACGAATCATCCAGAGCGCGCTCGCCGCCTTCGGCCGTCTGGATATCCTGGTCAATGGCGCGGATGTAGTTCCGAGCCGCTCGATCTTCGGCATGACGCAAGAGGCGTGGGACGCCGAAGTCACTGCGCATCTCAAGGCGTATCTGGCCTGTACCCGTCCTGCCTCCGCACTCTTCCGCGGGCAGCGCAGCGGGCGCATCGTCAACTTCTCCTCCGACGCCGGGCTGGTGGGGCAGGCGGGGCAGTCGAGCAACGCTGCAGCCGAAGGCGCAGTCAACGGCCTGACGCGCGTGGCGGCCCTGGACCTCGCAAAGTACGGTGTCACGGTGAATACGGTCGTCCCGGCGTCTCTGTCCATCCACCGGCCGACCGACCCTGCCATGCAGGTCGACAACATCGCGGCGCTAGTGGCCTATCTGGCCAGCGATGCAGCTGAATCCATTTCCGGCCAGACCTTCCGGGTGGAAGGAAACCGGATTTCGCTGCTGAGCAATCCGCGCCCCGTTCGGGCCATCTACAACGACGAGCGATGGACCACGCAAGCGCTGATCCACGCAATTCCGAGCAGTCTTTCCCCGGCGTACTTCGAGGCGACGGGCTTTCACCCACATGACCGTTGAAGGAATAGACATGGAGCGTTTGCGTACTACTTATGAGGTCGATGCAAGAGGCGTCGCGCGCTTGACCCTGAATCGTCCCGAGAAACTGAACGCTCTCGACGCTCCGATGCGCGACGAGATCGCAGCGACACTCGACGAGGTCAACGCCGATCCTGACGTCAAGATTCTCGTGATCGGTGCCCGCGGAAGCTATTTCGGCGCCGGATTGGACGTCAAGGATTTCGGCCAGATGACGCCTCAAGGCTCAAAGGGCCAATCGGCTTGAACCCAGACCCGCCGGCGCAGCCGATATCCAGGCCACCGAGGTCAAGAAGATCACCATCGCGGCGATCAACGGCCCGGCGGTCGGCATGAGTGCCGACATCGCGTTGTCCTGTGATTTCCGGATCATGACCGACAGCGCCAACATTTGGCAGGCTTACGCGCGCCTGATGCCGCCGAGCGGTGGAACCTGGCTGTTGCCGCGCATGGTCGGCTTGTCGCGGGCCTACCAGATGATTCTTCTGGGCGAGCCGATCGATGCCAAGACGTGCCTCGAATGGGGCTTGGCGTACAAGGTGGTCGCCGGGGCGCAACTGGATACAGCCGTGGAAACGCTGGTGCAGAAGATCCTGGAGTACTCGCCGGCGGTCATGCAGTTCACCAAGGCGTCGATCTACGGTGGACTGACGAAGGACTTCAGGAATGCCATGGACTACATCTCGTGGACACGCTATGTTTGCGAGAACCTCGGCATCGCCAAGGAGGCGGCCAACGCCATCGCCGAGAAGCGTCCGCCCAACTACCCCGCGTAGTCCGTTGGCAAGCTCGCCGCGCGGGCGGGTTCACGCAGGCGATGTCGTCTCTCCGAGAGCGCTTCGCCCGCCGCTGGCTGTCGAACCCCTGAGGAGCGCACGCCCATGAACCGACTCGGCATCGCCCTGCCGGAGCAGCGGATCCGGACGGCGGCCCCGGGGGTCGTCGTCTGCATCGTCATCGCCGCGGCGGCCAGGTTCCTCTCGGAACACTATGGCGCGCCGGTGATGCTGTTCGCCCTCCTGCTCGGTATCGCGATGAACTTCCTCTCCGGGGAAGGCAGTTGCGCGCCCGGTGTTGCCTTCAGCGCGCGCACCGTGCTGCGCTGCGGCGTCGCGCTGCTCGGCCTGCGGATCACGGTGGGAGACATCAGCGCGCTCGGCTGGCAGCCGATGGCCGGTGTCATCTTTTCCGTGGTCGCGACGATCCTGCTGTCGGTCTCGGTCGCGCGGCTGATGGGTTTCACCACCACGTTCGGCGTGCTCTCAGGCGGTGCGACGGCGATCTGCGGAGCCTCGGCGGCAATGGCGTTGGCCGTTGCGATGCCGCCGCATCCGCAACGGGAGAAGGCGCTGAGCTTCACCGTGATCGGCGTCAGCACGCTGTCGACGCTCGCCATGGTGCTCTACCCGATCATCGCGCGCGCACTCGATCTCGACCCGCGGCTGGCCGGAATCTTCCTTGGCGGTACGATCCACGACGTGGCGCAGGTGGTCGGTGCGGGCTACAGCATGTCGACCGTGACCGGCGACACCGCGACGGTCGTGAAGCTGATGCGCGTCGCGATGTTGCTGCCGGTGATCGCACTGACGGTGACGCTGATGCGGAACCGGGCCGCGCCTAGCGGCTCCGATCGCCCACCTTTGCTGCCCTGGTTCGTGCTTGCCTTCGCCGCGCTGGTCGTCGCCAATAGTCTTGGCTGGATTCCACGGCCAGTGGCCGAGGCGGGCAGTTCGCTGTCGGGCTGGTGCTTGGTCGTGTCGATCGCCGCCATCGGCATCAAGACGCAGATAAAGGAACTGGCGACGGTCGGCGTCAAGCCCGTCATTCTGATGGTCGGCGAGACGCTGTTGCTGGCAGCGATCGCGCTGGGACTGCTCCGTCTATATGCTTGAACCATGGGTGCGCGCCGCGCAGCGACGGTCAGGCCGGGGCTGACGCCGAATCGCGACGCGTCGCTGTTTGCCTTCTGCGCCTCGCGGCGCTGCGCGAGTGGTCGCTCGGAGCGCCGTGGGGGAGGTAGAGGACCCGGCATCCAGGGCGCGCTCGATCAGCGCCATCTTTGAGCGCCGTGGAGGCCGAGCAGTCAGTCTCGCCGACCCAGGTGCCGGAAGACGATGCGGCCCTTGCTCAGGTCGTAAGGCGAGAGCTCCAGCGACACGTTGTCGCCGGCCAGGATGCGGATGTGGTTCTTCTTCAGCTTGCCGCCGGAATAGGCCACGAGCTGGTGGCCGTTGTCCAGCGTCACGCGGTAGCGCGAATCGGGCAGCACTTCGTCCACCCGGCCATGCATCTCGATCAGTTCTTCCTTGGCCATCGGGTCGGCGCCGCGTCAGAGCGGGCGGATGTTGGAGGCCTGCAGGCCCTTCTTGCCCTCGGTGACCTCGAACTCGACGCGCTGCGCCTCGGCCAGGGTCTTGAAGCCCGTGGTCTTGATCTCGCTGTAGTGGGCGAAGAGGTCCTTGCTGCCGTCGTCGGGGGCGATGAAGCCGAAGCCCTTGCCCTCGTTGAACCACTTCACCACGCCGGTTTGCGTTGCCATGTTTCGATCTTTCCAATAGGTGTTCGCGCATGCCGAAACGGCCATGCGCGTCGCAGAGTCAAACAACAGAACACCGGGGAGAGATCAACCGCGTCGCGCCGGCTGGGGCCCGCGAGGGGCGGCCGGTGGGCACCGAGCAGAGTCGCCGTACGACGGTCAGATGAGAGGCCTGCGGGCGCGATGATACCCGATCCGACGGCTAGCCGCCCGGCGACGGGAAGATCATGGTCTCGTCGCTGCGCGTGCCGTCGGGGCGCGCGTTGCCGATGAACTCCAGCGTCATCACGCCGGCCAGCGAGACCACGGTGCCCGGCACCACCGCCACCTCGTCGCCGCGCTGCAGCGCTTGGCCGTCCACCAGCGTCGGGTGGGTGGTGACCGAGCGCAGCGCGTAGCCGCCGGGGCAGCGGCGCAGCTCGAAGTGCCAGCGGCTGATCTGCCGCGTGGCCTGGCTGTCGGGCAGGGCCAGCACCACATCGTTGGCGCTCATGCCTTCGATGATGTCGAGACGACCGAAGGAGATCACATCCTGCAGCGGCAGCTCGACGCGCTCGCCGGTCTCGCGCACCTGCACCGCCACCGGGAAGCGGCTGCGGTCCAGCCAGTCCAGCGTCAGCAGCGGCAGCGCGCGGCCCACGCCCTTGAGCTCCACGTCGCCCAGCGGCCGGCAGCGCAGCCGGTGGTCCAGGTCCAGCTCGCGGAAGGCGTCGCGCGACAGCCGGATCTGCCCCGGCTCGGCCGAGGCGGCGATGCGCGAGCACAGGTTCATCACGTCGCCGGTGACCTGCACGCCGTCGGTCAGCACGCGGCCCCAATGCAGGCCGATGCGCAGCACGAGCTGGTGGTCGCGCTCGCGGTGCGCGTTCTCGTCGCCCACCGCGTGCTGCAGCTCGCACATCGCGGCGGCGGCGGCGTTGGCCGACGGGAAGCAGCTCACCGCGCCGTCGCCCGCGGTGTCGACGATGCGGCCGCCGTGGCGGGCCAGCGCACGCTCCAGCAGGTCGATGTGCAACTGCTGCAGCGCGCGGCCGGCCACGTCGCCGAAGCGGGCGAAGTAGGCAGTGGAGCCGACGATGTCGCTGAAGCACACCGCGGCGCTGCTCTCGAAGCGGCGCACCAGTTCCTGCGACAGCAGGTTCTGCAGACGGAAGATCTCCGTCATCGACAGCGTCGCAAGGTCGATTTCGATGGGCATGGACGGCGGCGGCGGCACGAAGCCGGAATGCTAGAGCCAATCGGCCCCGCGCGGTCCCCGCATTCGCGCGCCGCATCGCGCAGGCAGGGGATCGGCGGCGGTTAGCATGGTTTGCGCGTCGAGGGAGGCGGCCCGATGGACGAGACGAACGAGCGCGACGAAGCCGACAGCGGCCCGCATCCGGCGGGCCTGTGGGACCGCCTGCTGCAGACGGTGCGCGGCCGCTTCGGCGGCGAGGCCGGCGCGGCGGCCGGCGCGCAGGCCCTGCCGCCGGCGCTGCGCGCGCACGCCGCCAAGGTCTGCAGCGCCGAGCAGGCGCTGGCCCAGGTGCGGCATGGCGACCACGTCTTCGTCGGCGGCGGCGCCGCCACGCCGCGCCACCTGGTGCAGGCGCTGGAGGCGCTGCCCGCGCTGCCGGCCGACGTGGAGCTGCTGCACCTGCTGACCGACGGCGCGCTGCTGCCCGGCACGCGGCTGCGCCACCGCTGCTTCCACGTCGGCCCCGATCAGCGCGCCGCGGTGCGCCAGGGCCTGGCCGACTACGTGCCGATCTCGCTCGCCCAGGTGCCGGGGCTGATCGCCGGCGGCCGCATCAGGGTCGACGTGGCGCTGGTCCAGGTCTCGCCGCCCGACGAGTTCGGCCACTGCAGCCTGGGCGTCTCGGTCGGCGCCGCGGTCGCGGCGATCGAGCACGCGCGCTGCGTGATCGCCGAGGTCAACCCGCGCCTGCCGCGCACCGCGGGCGACGGCATCGTGCACATGGCCGACATCGACCACCTGGTGCCGGTGGACGCGCCGCTGATCGAGCCCCCGCCGCCGGCCGCGGCCGGCGGCGTGCAGCTGCAGATCGCGCGTTATGTCGCCAGCCTGGTCGACGACGGCAGCACGCTGCAGATCGGCCTGTCGCCGCTGGCCGGCCTGGTGCTGCAGCAGCTCGGCGACCGGCAGGACCTGGGCGTGCACAGCGACGTGATCACCGACGCCATCCTGCCGCTGCTGGCGCGCGGCGCCCTCAGCGGCCGGCGCAAGACGCGCCAGCGCGGCCGCATCGTCGCCAGTTTCGCGCTGGGCTCGCGGCGGCTCTACGAGCTGGTCGACCGCAACCCGCTGTTCGCATTCCAGACCCTCGACCGCGTCTGCCACCCGGCCGCGCTGGCGGCGCAGCACCGCCTGGTGGCGATCACGCAGGCCTTCGCGGTGGACCTGACGGGCCAGGTCTGTCTCGACCACGGCAGCGGCGGTCCCTGCGGCGGGTTGGCGGCACAGCCCGAGTTCCTGCAAGGCGCGGCGCGCAGCGCCGGCGGCAAGGCCATCGTCTGCCTGGCCTCGACTTCGGCCAACGGCCGCGAGTCCCTGCTGCGCGCGGCGCTGGCGCCACCCGAGGCCGCCGGCATCGCGCGCGGCGACGTGCACTACGTGGTCACCGAGTACGGCATCGCCTGCCTGTTCGGCAAGTCGCTGCGCGAGCGCGCGGCGGCGCTGATCCAGATCGCCCACCCCGATTTCCGCGACGCGCTGCTGCAGCAGGCCAAGGCGCTGGGCCTCCTGCCGGCCGACCAGCCGTTGCGCAACCGCCAGGCCCAGGTCCCGCAGGACGAGTCGCCCTGCACGCTGGCCGACGGCCGCCGCGTGCTGCTGCGCCCGGCGCAGGCCAGCGACGACGCCGGCGTGCGCGAGCTGTTCCACCAGTTGCCCGAGTGCGACGTGTACACGCGCTTCTTCCGCAAGGTGAAGGGCTTGTCGGACCTCGACGTGCAGCGCCTGTGCAACCTGGATTTCGAGCGCGAGGCGGCCTTCGTCGCCTGCGCCGGCGAGCGCGAGGACGCGCGCCTCGTCGCCCACGCCTGCTACTTCGCCGACCCCGCCACGGGCCTGGCCGAGACGGCCTTCATGGTGCACCCCGACTGGCAGGGCCAAGGCCTGGGCATGGCGCTGCAGGCGCTGCTGGCGGCGCACGCGCGCCGCCACGGCGTGCGCGGCTTCGTGGCCGAGATCATGGCCGGCAACGGCCGCATGATCCGCCTGGCGCGCGCCGGCGAAGGCCGCATCAGCGCGCACGAGGAAGGCGGCATCGTGCGCGTGACGACGCTGTTCTAGCGGGCGATGCGGGCAGAGGATCGGAAGCCCTGGCCCGCCGCCGGCTCGACGTTGAAGCGCGAGCCGTCGAGCGATCCGGCCGCGTGCGCCTTCCATGCGAACGGCACCGATGGCCATCGGCGGTTTCCTTTCCTGCGGGGTCGCTTCTCGTGTTCGCGGCCCGGGGCCGAGCCGGGGCAGGTCAGGCGCGCATGTCGCTGGGCGCGCAGCCGAAGCGCGCGCGGAACGCGCGGCTGAAGTGCGCCGCGTCGTTGAAGCCCCACGAATAGGCGATCTGGCTGACGTTGCGCGCCGCCTGTGCCGGGTCGCACAGGTCGCGGAGCGCCGCATCCAGGCGCTGCGCCCAGATCCAGTCTGACAGCGAGCAGGCTTCGCCAGCCCAGGCGCGGTGCAACGTGCTGGGCGAGAGCCGCAACTGGCACGAAATGTCCGTCACGGTCAGCGCCGGGTCGCGCAGCCGCTGGCGCACCAGGGCACGCACCTGCTCGCGGTGGAAGGCTCGGACTTGCGGCAGCGCCTCGCGGCGCGCGGCTGGCAGCGCCGCCAGCCCCGCCACCAGGATCTGCGTCACGCTGTCGGCCACCGCCGCCGCCGACTCCGGCGCCAGTGTGCGGATGTCGGCCACCAGCGTGCGGATCATGCCGATCATCAGGTGACCGGCGCCGCGCTGGCCGGTGACGGTGGTCGCGGTCAGCGCCTCGGTGTCGCGCAGCGCCGTGCGCAGCGCCGGCCCAGGCAGCATCAGCACGTACTGCTGGAAATCGCCGTCGAAGCTCAGCGTGTAGGGCCGCGTGCTGTCGTAGAGCGCGAAGTCGCCGGGCTGGAGCAGCGCATCGCGCCCGTCCTGCGACACCCGGCCGCGGCCCTGCGACTGGATGCTGACCAGGAAGTAGTCCTCCGTCGCGGCGGCGATCTTGGCCGCCGTGCGCCGTACGCACTGCGCGGTGGAGGTCACGAGCGACAGCTCCAGCGTCGCCAGCCGGTCGACCGCGATCTCGCCGGCGATCGAGGTCGCGCCGGCGCCGGGGTCGCAGTGCAGTTGCACGTAAGCATCGCAGACCATGTCCGTCCAGTAGGCCAGGCGGTCCCGGTCGGCGACGTCGGCGGTGCTCAGCAAGCGCTGCATCGGGCGCAGCATAGACGCGCGGGCGACGGCGCGCAAAGTGCAGTGCTGCGACACGCAGTCAAGAGCGCTGCGACGCTGAGGCAAGCGCCGGCGCCGCAGGATGCCTAGCATGCGCCGCCAGCTCCCACCGCACCGGAGTCTCCTCATGAGCGTTTCGCACCCGAAGTTCCGTGCCGCCGCGGTCCAGGCCGCGCCGGCGTTCCTCGACCTCGACGCCTCCGTCGACAAGGCGCTGGAGCTGATCGCCGAGGCCGCCGCCAGCGGCGCCAGGCTGATCGCCTTTCCCGAGACCTGGCTGCCCGGCTATCCCTGGTTCATCTGGCTCGATTCGCCGGCCTGGGGCATGCAGTTCATCCAGCGCTACCACGACAACAGCCTGGTCTACGGCTCGCCGCAGGCCGGACGCCTGGCGAAGGCCGCGAAGGATCATTCGATCATGGTCGTGATGGGCCACAGCGAAAAATCCGGCGGCAGCCTGTACATGGGCCAGTGGATCATCGGTGCCGACGGCGAAACCGTCGCCACGCGCCGCAAGCTCAAGCCCACGCACGTGGAGCGGACGGTCTTCGGCGAAGGCGACGGCACCGACCTGACGGTGTGGGACACGCCGCTCGGCCGCGTCGGCGCGCTGTGCTGCTGGGAGCACCTGCAGCCGCTGTCGAAGTACGCGATGTACGCGCAGGACGAGCAGGTGCACGTCGCCGCGTGGCCGAGCTTCTCGCTGTACCGCGGCGGCGCCTACGCGCTGGGGCCGGAGGTGAACAACGCCGCCAGCCGCATCTATGCGGTCGAGGGTCAGTGCTTCGTGCTCGCGCCCTGCGCGACGGTGTCGCCGGAAATGATCGAGACGCTGTGCGGCAGCGACCCGATGAAGCGCCAGCTGCTGCTGGCCGGCGGCGGCTTCGCCTGCATCTACGCGCCCGACGGCCAGCTGATGCACGAACCCTTGTCCGAGAACAGCGAAGGCATCGTCTATGCCGACCTGGATCTGGGGATGATCTCGCTGGCCAAGGCCGCCGCCGACCCGGCCGGCCACTACGCGCGGCCGGATGTGACGCGGCTGCTGCTGGACCGCACGCCGGGCGATCGCATCGTGCTGCGCCAGCGCCAAGCCGCCGAGCTGCAGCGCGGCGGCGAGGACGAGCCCGCGGCGCCGCGTGTGGAAGCCGAAGCCGCACCGGCGCGCCGCACCGCCTGAAGCGAGTCGCCGGCGCCGCGTGCGCCCGCCGCCGACCCGGGCTTGGGCGCAGGCCTTTGGGCCCACCTTCGGGCGATCGCCGGCGAACGGGCCGCCGGCGCCCGGATCGGCGGCAACGCCCGGTCATTCTTGGCACGGTGTTTGCACTGATCGGCCCCGGCAAGGTCAAGGCCGACAATGCCCCGGCGTGGTGCCACGCCGCTGCAGGCGGCGCGGCGGCCCGGGCTCTGCACCCATCTCGACGAGGACCTTATGACCCACATCTCCCGCCGCCGGCTGACGCTGGCGATGTCTTCCCTGGCGGCCGCGGCGGCGTTGCTGGGCAGCCCGCAGGCGCAGGCCCAGGCGGCCGACAAGGTGCTGCGCATCGTGCCGCACAGCAACCTGGCGATCCTGGACCCGATCTGGACCACCGCCTACATGAGCCGCAACCACGGCTACATGATCTACGACACGCTGTTCGGCACCGACGAGAACGCCAGGATCAAGCCGCAGATGGTGGAGAGCTGGACCGAGAGCGGCGACCATCGGCTGTGGACCTTCAAGCTGCGCAAGGGCCTCGAATTCCACGACGGCAAGCCCGTGACGGGCGACGACGTGATCGCCAGCCTGCAGCGCTGGGGCAAGCGCGATGCGATGGGCTCGGCGCTGTTCCAGTTCGTGCAGCGCATGGATTCGCCCGCGCCCGACACCTTCCGCATCTTCCTCGGCGAGGCCTGCGGCTTTGTGCTGGAGGCCTTGGGCAAGCCCTCGTCCAACGTGCCCTTCATCATGCCCAAGCGCATCGCCGAGACCGATGCCTTCAAGCAGATCGAGGAGCACATCGGCTCCGGGCCCTACGTCTTCAAGAAGGACGAGTTCAAGCCCGGCGACAAGGCGGTCTACACCAAGTTCGCCAAGTACGTGCCGCGCAGCGAGCCGCCCTCGGGCACCGCCGGCGGCAAGCACGTGTACGTCGACCGCGTGGAATGGAACCTGGCGCTGCGCGACGCCCAGGCCCAGGTCAACGCGCTGAAGAAGGGCGAGGTCGACATCATCGAGGCGCTGGGCTTCGACTTCTACGAAGGCGCCAGGACCGACCCCGACATCCAATTGCCGCGTTATGCCAACCTGGGCCTGCAGTACATGGCGCGCTTCAACCACCTGCAGAAGCCCTTCGACAACGTGAAGGTGCGGCAGGCGGCGCTGGCGGCGATGACGCAGGAGCCCTTCCTGCGCGCCCAGGTCGGCGTCAAGGGGCTGTACAAGAGCTGCGGCTCGATGTTCATCTGCAACACGCCTTACGGCAGCACCGCAGGCAGCGACCTCCAGATGAAGTCGAACCTGAAGAAGGCGCAGGAACTGCTGAAGGCCAGCGGCTACGACGGCACGCCGGTGATCGTCCTCAAGCCCACCGACCTGGCCAGCATCCAGAAGCTGCCCGACGTGGCGGCGCAACTGCTGCGCCAGGCCGGCTTCAAGGTCGACCTGCAGGCCATGGACTGGCAGACCCTGGTCGGCCGCCGCGCCAGGAAGGACGGCTGGGCGATGTTCCTGACCGCCTGGCAGGTGTTCGACGTCTGGAGCCCGATCGCCAATCCGGCGATGGACACGCGCGGCGAGAAGTCGGGCTGGTTCGGCTGGGTCACCGACGACAAGATGATCACGCTGCGCAACGAGTTCATGCGCAGTACCGATGAAGGGGTGAAGAAGCAGCTGGCCGACCAGATCCATGCCCGCGCCTTCGAGATCGCCACCCACGCGCCGCTGGGCGAGTACGACCAGCCGATGGCCGCGCGCAAGAACATCAGCGGCTTCTTCGTCAGCAACGGCAACGTCTACTGGAATCTAAAGAAGGACTAGTGAGCCCCCGGCCGCCTGGCGGCCGCCCCCCAGGGGGGCTACCGAACCGGACCGGCAAAGCCGGATCCGGTTCGGCGCTCTAACACCGCCGCCCCCTGGTCGCCGCAGGCGACCGGTCCCCCGGGGGACAACGGTTCGATCCTGCTGCATGCTGAAATTCCTCTTTCGCCGCCTGCTGTCGACCATCCCGGTGCTGCTGATCGTCGCGCTGCTGGTCTTCCTGATGCTGCGCCTGACGCCCGGCGACCCGGCCGCGGTGCTGGCCGGCGACGCCGCCACCACCGAGCAGATCGCGCAGATCCGCGCCAACCTGGGCCTGGACAAGTCGGTGCCCGAGCAGTTCGCCATCTGGTTCGGCCACCTGCTCACCGGCGACCTGGGCCAGTCGTACTACTACAAGACGCCGGTCACCGCGCTGATCGGCCAGCGGCTGGAGCCCACGCTGTCGCTGGCGCTGATCACCATCGTGATCGCGGTGGCGGTGGCGGTGCCGCTGGGCGTGCTGGCGGCCTGGCGCTTCGGCGGCTGGCTGGACCGCGCGCTGATGGGCTTCTCGGTGCTGGGCTTCAGCATCCCGGTGTTCGTGCTGGCCTACCTGCTGATCTGGCTGGTCAGCCTCAAGCTCGGCTGGCTGCCGGTGCAAGGCTATCAGCGCCTGGCCGACGGCGTGGGCGGCTGGCTGGTGCAGCTGCTGCTGCCGGCCATCACGCTGTCGGTGATCTACATCGCGCTGATCGCCCGCGTCACGCGCGCCAGCGTGCTGGAGACGCTGGGCGAGGACTACATCCGCACCGCGCGCGCCAAGGGCCTGCCCGAGGCCAAGGTGCTGATGCGCCACGCGCTGGCCAACGCCGCGGTGCCCATCGTCACGGTGATCGGCATCGGCATCGCGCTGCTGATCGGCGGCGTGGTGGTCACCGAGTCGGTCTACGCGATCCCGGGCCTGGGCCGGCTGACGGTGGACGCGGTGCTGGCGCGCGACTTCCCCACCATCCAGGGCGTGATCCTGCTCTTCAGCGTCGTCTACGTGATGATCAACCTGCTGGTCGACCTGTCGTACGTCTTCTTCGATCCGCGCATCCGGTATTGACATGGACGCCCAGCAACTCGATACGCTGTCGGTCGAATCGGCCACCATCGTCCCCCGGCAAAGCGCCTGGCAGCGCGTGCGGCGCAACGGCTCGGTGCGGCTGGGCGGCGCGGTGCTGCTGGTGCTGGTGCTGGTGGCGCTGCTGGCGCCCTGGCTGGGCACGGTGGACCCCTCGCTGTTCGACCCCGCCAGCCGCGACCTGCTGCCCGGCAAGACCGGGGAGATCACCACGCTGGAAGGCGAGACGCTGCAGCACCGCTTCCTGATGGGCAGCGACAGCTTCGGCCGCGACATCTACAGCCGCGTGATCTACGGCACCCGCGTCTCGCTGATCGTCGGCATCTGCACCGCGCTGGTGGCGCTGGCCTTCGGCATCGTGCTGGGGCTGTGCGCCGGCTTCATCCGCTGGCTGGACGGCCCGCTGATGCGCGTGATGGACGGGCTGATGGCGATCCCCGCGATCCTGATCGCGATCGCGCTGGTGGCGATGTGGCGCGGCAGCCTGGCCACCGTGGTGGTGGCCATCGCGATCCCCGAGATCCCGCGCGTCACGCGCCTGGTGCGCAGCCTGGTGCTGACGATCCGCGAAGAGCCCTACGTCGAGGCCGCCGTCTCGCTGGGCACGCCGACGCCGCTGATCATGTGGCGCCACATCCTGCCCAACACCATCGCGCCGCTGATCGTGCAGGGCACCTTCATCTGCGCCTCGGGCATCCTGGTGGAAGCGATCCTGTCGTTCCTGGGCGTCGGGCTGCCGCCCGAGATCCCCACCTGGGGCAACGTGATGGCCGAGGGCCGCGCGCAGTTCAACGAGTACCCGCACAACATCTTCTTCCCCGGCATCTTTCTGGCGGTGACGGTGCTGGCGGTCAACATCCTGGGCGACGGGCTGCGCGACACGCTGGACCCGAAGATGGCCAAGCGGGGCTGATGGGCTGATCACGCATGAACGCCGACACGCCCATCCTGCAGGTCGAGAACCTCAGCATCGCGCTGCCCTCGGGCGGCGACCGGTCCACCGCGGTGCGCAACGTGTCGTTCACCGTCGGCCGCGGCGAGATCGTCTGCCTGGTCGGCGAATCGGGTTCGGGCAAGAGCGTCATCGCGCAAGGCGTGATGGGCCTGCTGCCCAAGCAGTTGCCCGTCACCGGCGGCCGCATCCTGCTGCAGGGCGAGGACATCACGCACGCGCCGCTGTCGCGGCTGCGCGAGTTGCGCGCGACGAAGATCTCGATGATCTTCCAGGAGCCGATGACCGCGCTGAACCCGGTGATGACCTGCGGCGACCAGATCGACGAGGTGCTGGCCGAGCACACGAAGCTCTCGCCCGCCGAGCGCCGCGCCAAGGTGCGCGCGATCATCGAGGAAGTGCTGCTGCCCGACCCCGAGCGCATGATGGCCAGCTACCCGCACCAGCTCTCGGGCGGGCAGCGTCAGCGCATCATGATCGCGATGGCGCTGGTGCTGGAGCCGGTGCTGCTGATCGCCGACGAGCCCACCACCGCGCTGGACGTCACGACGCAGAAGCAGGTGTTGGAGCTGATGCTGCAGCTGCAGCGCAAGCACGGCACCGGCGTGCTCTTCATCACCCACGACTTCGGCGTCGTCGCCGAGCTGGCGCACCGCGTGGCCGTGCTGCGCCTGGGCGACCTGGTGGAGGTGGGCGACAAGTTCAGCGTGCTGCAGCATCCGCAGCACGACTACACGAAGATGCTGATCGGCGCCGTGCCCACGCTGCGCCTGCACGCCAAGCCCGCCGACGCCACGGCGCCGGTGGTGCTGACCGCGCGCGGCCTGGAGAAGACCTACGTCGACAAGAGCTGGTTCGGCAAGGGCCGCACGGTGCACGCGGCGCAGGACGTCAACTTCGAGATCCGCAAAGGCCAGACGCTGGGCATCGTCGGCGAATCGGGCTCGGGCAAGAGCACGGTGGCGCGCTGCATCGTGCGCCTGATCGACCCCAGCGGCGGCGAGGTCCGCTTGGGAACCGACGAGATCGCCCGCGCCCCGCACCGCGCGCTGCGGCCCTTGCGCCGCCGCGTGCAGATCGTCTTCCAGGACCCGTACCGCTCGCTCAACCCGCGGCGCACCGTGGGCCAGGCGATGGTCGAGGGGCCGGTCAACTTCGGCATGGCGGCGTCGGCCGCGCTGGCCAAGGCGCGCGAGCTGCTCAAGCTGGTGCGGCTGGACGCCAGTGCGATGGAACGTTACCCGCACCAGTTCAGCGGCGGCCAGCGCCAGCGCATCTGCATCGCCCGCGCGCTGATGATGGACCCCGAGCTGCTGGTGGCCGACGAGGTCGTCTCGGCGCTGGACGTCTCGGTGCAGGCGCAGGTGCTGCAGCTCTTCGAGGAAATCAAGTCGCGGCTGAACCTGGCGATGCTGTTCATCACCCACGACCTGCGCGTCGCCAGCCAGGTATGCGACTTCCTCGCCGTGATGAGCAAGGGCCGCGTCGTCGAATACGGCCCCGCGCACCAGGTCTTCAGCGCGCCGCAGCACGAGTACACGCAGGCGCTGTTCGCGGCGGCGCCGGGGAAGGATTTCGCGTTCGGGGTGTAGAGGGGCGGTGCAGAAGCATCACGCTGGAGAGTGGAGAAGCGCCATCGCGGCCATGAGCACCGCGGAAAAGAGACAGGTCAACGACAGCCACCAGAGCCAGGAGAGACCTGCCCTCGCTTGGCCGGGCCCGAACGTGATGAAGCGCCCGGACCGGATGGACTTGAACTTGAGGATGGCAGCCCCGACGGCGCCGCCGGCCGCCAGCAGCAGCGAGAGCCACAGCAGCACAGGCGTCGAAATCAGCAAGAGCGCCAGCACGGCAAAAGCGACCGCTGGCGGGCCGGCCGACAAGAGCAGATTGATCAACGCACTCGTTCGTCCCATGCTGCCCTCCCCGGTTTCCACACGCCGTCCATCCACGCCAACGGATCCCCCGCCCGGATGCACGGCGCTGATTGGAGCCGGCCGGCGGCCCCCCGGTCAAGCCGCCCCCAGCCAATGCCGCAGCCGCTCGCGCAGCGCCTCGGGCTCGATCGGCTTGGCGACGAAGTCGTCCATGCCGGCGTCCAGGCAGGCCTGGCGGTCCTGGTCGAAGGCGTTGGCGGTGATCGCGATGATGGGCACGCGCGGCTCGCCGCCGCCGGCGCGGATGCGGCGCGTGGCTTCCAGCCCGTCCATGCGCGGCATCTGCACGTCCATCAGGACCAGGTCGTAGCGCACGGCGGCGGCCATCTCCACGGCCTGCGCGCCGTCCTCGGCCAGGTCGACGCGGTGGCCCAGGTCCTGCAGCAGGAAGGCAGCGATCGTGCGGTTGACCTGGTCGTCCTCCACCAGCAGCACGCGGCGCGGGGCACGCGGCGTCGCGGCCGGCACGGGAAACGGCGCGCCGGCGGCCGCCGCATCGCCGGGCTGCGGCGGCGCGGCCGGCGCCTTGTCCACCCAGGCGGTGAACCAGAAGCGGCTGCCGCGGCCGGGCGCGCTTTCGGCGCCGGCCGCGCCGCCCATGCGCTCGGCCAGCCGGCGCGTGATGACCAGGCCCAGGCCCGTGCCGCCATGCGCGCGCGTGGAGCTGTTGTCGGCCTGTTCGAAGGCGTTGAACAAGCGCGCCAGCGTCGCCTCGTCGATGCCCACGCCAGTGTCCTGCACCTCGAAATGCAGGCACAGCCGCTCGGCGGTCTCGGCCTCGATGCACACGCGCACCACCACCTCGCCGAAGCGGGTGAAGCGCACCGCGTTGGCCGCGTAGTTCAGCAGCGCCTGTTGCAGCCGCGTGGGGTCGCCCAGCAGCGGCTGCGGCGGCACGCGCACCTCGCTGACCCAGCGCAGCCCGCGCGCCTGCACGGTGTCGCGCAGCATCTGGCCGACATCGTCGACCAGGGCCTGCGGGTCCACCGGCCGGCGCGCCAGCTCGAAGCGGCCCGATTCGATCTTGGACAGGTCCAGGATCGCGTTGATCACCTGCAGCAGGTGGCGCGACGCGGCCTCCAGCGTGTCCAGCCGCCGCGCCTGCTCGGCGCTGACGCCGGCGTGGCGGATCAGGTAGGCCATGCCGGTGATCGCGTTCAGCGGCGTGCGGATCTCGTGCGACATGTTGGCCAGGAACAGCAACTTGGCCACGCTGGCGGCCTCGGCCGCCTCCTTGGCCGCGGCCAGTTGCGCCGTGCGTTGGGAGACCTGCTCTTCCAGGTGGTCGCGGTGGCGCGCCAGCTCGGCCTCGGCGTCCTTGCGCGCGGCCACGTCGCGCACCGAGCGGGCCAGCGCCGCCTCGGCGCGCTCGCGCGAGCGCACCAGCCCGATGAAGGCCGCCAGCACGCCGGCGGCCAGCAGCGCGTAGGCCGCGCGCAGCCACCACAGCGCAGCCGCGTGCGCGCGCCAGCCGCCGCGCGGCAGCGCCGCCATCTGCCACGAGCCCTGCGGCAGCACCACGTCGGCCAGCACCGGCGACTGGCCGAAGAGCTCCGGCCGGCCCAGGAACACCGCGCCGGCGGCGCCGTTGGCGTCCACGCCGCGGATCGCCACTTCGACGTCCAGCGCCTCGTCCAGCAGCCCGGCGCTGCGGAACAGCTTGTCGCTGTCGATCACCGCGCTGACCAGGCCCCAGAAGCGCTCGCCGCCGCCGTCGTGGTCGCGCAGATAGATGGGCAGCCGCGCGATCAGGCCGTTGCCGCCCTGCACCAGCGGCAGCGGGCCGGCCAGCACCACCTGGCGCGTGCGCCGCGCGCGGTCGGCCGCCTCGGCCTGGGTGGGGTTCTGCCGGTAGTCCAGCCCGATCGCGCGCTCGTTGCCGGCCAGCGGCACCATCAGGCGGATCACCATCCCCGGCGCCGCGCCGATGTTGCGCAGGTGCGTGCGCCCGTCCAGCAGCGGCTGCACCGCCTTCTCGAAGCGCTGCTGGTCGAGCCCGGGGTCGAGATTGATCACGCTGATCAGCCCGCGGATCAGCTGCAGGTCGCTCACCAGCTCGCCGTTGAGCCGCTCGCGCAGCTCCACCAGGCGGCCCAGCACCTCGGCGCGCGAGGCGAGCTGGTGGCGCTGGTCGTTCAGCCGCTCGCCGGCCAGCCCCAGGCCCAGCAGGACCAGAGCCAGCAGCACGGTCAGCAAACGGGGCTGCAGCAAGCGCTGCAGCAGGCGCTGCGGGAATGACGGCGCGTTCACGGCGGGCGCAGTATGCCGCGCGCCGCGGGCTTGAAGACCCTATAGTCGTCCGCCGCCCGCCCCTTCACCGCGAAACCCCATGCCCCGCATCCTGATCGCCGGCTACCAGCACGAGACCAACACCTTCGCGCCCAGCCTGGCCGACTGGACCGCGTTCACGCGCGGCGATTCGTTCCCCGCCTACATGCGCGGGCCGGACCTGGTGGACACGTTGACGGGCGTCAACATCCCGGTGGCCGGCTTCATCGAGGCCGCGCGCCGCCACGGCTGGACGCTGCTGCCCTCGTGCTGGGCCGGCGCGATCCCGTCGAGCTACGTCACGCGCGATGCCTTCGAGCGCATCGCCGGCGCGATCGTCGAAGACGTGCAGGCCGCCGCGCGCAGCAGCGGCGGGCTCGACGGCATCTACCTCGACCTGCACGGCGCCGCGGTGGCCGAGCACGCCGACGACAGCGAGGGCGAGCTGCTGGGTCGCCTGCGCGCCGTGGTCGGCGCCGATCTGCCCATCGTCACCAGCCTGGACCTGCACGCCAACGTCACCGAGCGCATGCTGCGCGAGGCCGACGCGATGGTGGCCTACCGCAGCTATCCGCACGTGGACATGGCGGCCACCGGCGAGCTGGCTGCCGAGCTGATGGCGCGCCGCCTGCGCGCCGGCCGCAGGCAGCCGCTGGCCTGGCGGCGGCTGCCCTACCTGATCCCGCTGAACGCGCAAAGCACCTGGATGCAGCCGGCCAAGGACCTCTACGACGAGCTGCTGGCGCTGGACCGCGAGCACGGCACGACCTTGAGCTTCTGCATGGGCTTTCCGGCCAGCGACTTCGCCGAATGCGCGCCGATGATCTGGGGCCACGGCCCGACGTCCGAGGCGACCGAGCGCGCGGTGCAGCGCCTGTTCGACCGCGCCGCCGAGCCCGGCCAGTGGCGGCCCGACTACCTGGACGCGCGCGACGCCGTCGCCCGCGCGCTGTCGCTGGCCGAAGGCGCGTCCAAGCCGGTCGTCATCGCCGACACGCAGGACAACCCTGGCGCCGGCGGCGACAGCAACACCACCGGCATGCTGCACGCGCTGCTGCAGCAGGGCGCGGGCAAACGCTTCCCGGGCCAGGTGGCGCTGGGCCTGATGTACGACCCCGCGGCCGGCCGCGCGGCGCACGAGGCGGGCATCGGGGCAACGATCGACATCAGCCTGGGCGCCGCGGTGCCCACGTTCACCGGCCAGCCCAGCGACCCGCCGCTGCGCGGCCGCTTCAAGGTGCTGGGCTTGTCCGACGGCCGCTGCACGCTGACCGGGCCGATGATGACCGGCGTCTCGGTGCAGCTCGGCCCCAGCGCCTGTCTGGAGATCGACGGCGTTCGCATCGCCGTGGTGGGCGGAAAGAAACAGTTGCTGGACCGCGAGCTGCTGCGCATGGTGGGCATCCAGCACGAGCAGATGCGCATCGTGGTCGTCAAGAGCAGCAACCACTTCCGCGCCGATTTCACGCCGCACGCCAGCGCCGTGCTGGTGGCCAAGGCCGCCGGCCCGATGGCCGCCGACCCGGCGGACCTGCCGTGGACCAAGCTGCCCGCCAGCATCCGCCGGAGACCCTGAAGATGAACCCCACGCCCCAGCAACTGGCCGATTGCACCGCCACGCAACTGGCCCGCCTGTACCGCAGCGGCCAGGCCTCGCCGGTGGAAGCGACGCAGGCAGCGCTGGACCGCATTGCGCGCGTCGACCCCGTGCTGCGCGCCTTCGTGCTGGTCGATGCCGAATCGGCGTTGGCGTCGGCGCGCGCCAGCACCGAGCGCTGGCGCGCCGGCACGCCGCGGTCGGCGATCGACGGCGTGACGGCGTCGATCAAGGACCTGATCCTGACCCAGGGCTGGCCCACGTGGCGCGGCAGCGCCACGGTCGACCCGCAGCAGCCCTGGGACGTCGATGCCCCCGCCACCGCGCGGCTGCGCGAGGCCGGCGCCGTGCTGCTGGGCAAGACCGCGACGCCCGAGTTCGGCTGCAAGGGCGAGACCAACTCGCCGCTGAACGGCATCACCCGCAACCCCTGGAACCCGGCCAAGACGCCGGGCGGATCCTCGGGCGGCGCGGCGGCCGCGGTGGCCGCCGGCTGCGGGCCGCTGGCGGTGGGCACCGACGGCGCGGGCAGCGTGCGCATTCCGGCGGCCTTCTGCGGCAACGTGGGCTTCAAGCCCAGCTTCGGGCGCGTGCCCGCGTACCCGCTGTCGCCTTTCGGCACCGTGGCCCACCTGGGCCCGCACACGATGAGCGTGACCGACGCGGCGCTGGTGATGAACGTGCTGAAGCAGCCCGACGCGCGCGACTGGACTTCGCTGCCGCCCGACGCATCCGACTACGCCGTGGGCCTGGACGATGGCGTGCGCGGCCTGCGCATCGCCTATTCGCCGACGCTGGGCTACGTGAAGGACGTGCACCCCGAGGTGGCCGCTGCGGTCGCGCGCGGCGCGCAGACGCTGGCCGAGCTGGGCGCGCACGTCGACGCGGTGGACCCCGGCTTCGACAACCCGCTGGACATCAGCATCGGCCTGTGGTTCCTGGGCGCGTGGTCGGTGTGGAACACGCTGACGCCCGCGCAGCAGGCGGTGACCGATCCCGACTTCCGCGCCGAGGCCGAGCAGGGCAGCCGCTACGGCGCGCTGCAGATCCAGCAGCTCAACCTGCGCCGCGGCGCCCTGGGCGCGCTGCTGCGGCAGTTCATGCAGCGCTACGACCTGCTGCTGACGCCGGCGGTGTCCATCCCCGCGTTCGACGCGCGCCCGGCCGGCAGCGTGGCGCTGACGGCCGAATCGATGCTCGGCTGGACGCCGTTCTCCTACCCCTTCAACCTGAGCCAGCAGCCGGCCATCACCGTGCCCTGCGGGCTGACGGCCGACGGCCTGCCGATCGGCCTGCAGCTCGTGGGCCCGATGTTCGGCGACGCGCTGGTGCTGCGCGCCGCGCGCGCCTTCGAATCGGCCTGCCCGGTGCCGCGCCCAGGGCTGGAGACCTTGCTGGAGAACTTGCGATGAACCCCGCCCTGCCCCGCCCCTGGTTCGGCGGCGACGCCATCGCGCTGGCTCGGCACATCGTGGCCGGCGGCTGCAGCGCGCAGCAGGCGCTGGAGCGCAGCCTGGCCGACCTGGCCGCCGTGGAGCCCGCGCTCAACGCGGTGGCGCTGCTGCGGCCAGAGATCGGCCGGCAGCACGCGGCGGCGCTGGACGGCGAGTGGGCCGCCTGCCGCAGCGACGCCGAGCGCGCCGCGCTGCTGCAGCGCCGCCCCTTCTTCGGCGTGCCGCTGCTGCTGAAGGACGTGGGCCCGGCCACCGCGCTGCGCAGCCTGCCGTCGCGCATGGGCTCGCGCCTGTTCGGCGGCGAGGGCTTCGAGTGGCCCGCCGATGGAACCCTGATACAACGTTACCTGAACGCCGGCTTCGTGCCCTACGGCCGCAGCACCAGCCCCGAGCTGGGCATGAACGCCAGCACCGAGGCCGTGGCCTACGGCGGGCCCACGCGCAACCCCTGGAACCCGGCGCATTCGCCGGGCGGCTCCAGCGGCGGCGCCGGCGCGGTCACGGCCAGCGGCGCCAACACCATCGCCCATGCCAACGACGGCGCCGGCTCCATCCGCATCCCCGCCTCGGCCTGCGGGCTGATCGGGCTCAAGCCGTCGCGCGGGCTGATGCCGGTGGGCCCGCTGGCCGGCGAAGGCTGGGGCGGCCTGACCACTGACCACATGCTCACCCGCAGCGTGCGCGACTGCGCACGATCGCTCGTCGTCGGCGCCGGTGCCGACCTGGGCGCGCCCTACGCGGCCCCCGCGCTGCCGGCCGACGGCCTGCTGACGCTGGACCAGCCGCCGCGCGGCCTGCGCATCGCGCTGGTCGACACCTTCTACGAAGGCGACCCCGTGCACCCCGAGGTGGCCGCCGTGGTGCGCCGCTTCGCCGCGCAACTGGAAGCCCTGGGCCACCACGTGCAGCCAGTGACGCTGGAGCTGGACACGCTGGCCGTGCTGCGCCCGGTGATGCAGGCCGTGGCCACCGGTACCGCGGTGGAGTTGGATCGCCTGGCGCAGGCGCGCGGCCGCGCGATCGGCGCCGACGAGGTCGAGCCCGTGGTCTGGAGCGCCTACCAGACCGCGCGCTCGCTCTCGGCCAGCGACTACCTGCGCGCGGTGCAGAGCTTCCACGCCTTCAGCCGCCGCATGGCCGCCTTCCACCAGCAGCACGACCTGCTGCTGACGCCCACGCTGGCCGAGCCGCCGGCGCCGCTGGGCCGCTTCGTGATGGACAAGCCCGACTACATCGACTATCGCCTGGGCCCGCAGGGGCTGTGGCGCTACTCGCCGTTCTGCCCGCTGGCCAATGCCACCGGGGCGCCGGCGATCTCGCTGCCGGCGGGGCTGTCGCCGGACGGGCTGCCGATCGGCGCGATGCTGGCCGCCGACCTCGGGCAGGACCTGCTGCTGCTGCGCGTGGCCGCGCAGTGGGAGGCGGCGCACGGACCCGCGCCGATGCCGTTCAACCGGGAGGACCGCCCATGAACCGCCGCTCCTGCTGGCTGGCCGCGGCCGCCGCCCTCGCGCTGGCCGGCTGCGCCGCGCCGCCGCCCGATCTGACCAGCGCCGCCGAGCAGGTACGGGCCAGCGAGATCGCGTTTGCCGCCAGTATGGCCGCGCGCGACTTCAACGCCTTCGCCAGCTGGGTGGCCGACGATGCCACCTTCGTCAACGGCGGCAAGCCGCTGCGCGGCAAGCCCGCGGTGCTGATGCACTGGGAGCGCTTCTTCCGCGGCCCCACGGCGCCATTCGCGTGGAAGCCCGAGATCGTCGAGGTGCTGGCCAGCGGCAACCTGGCCTATTCCGAAGGTCCGGTCTCGCTGCCCGACGGCCGCGTGGTGGCGCGCTACTTCTCCACCTGGCGGCGCGATCCCGCTGGCGGCTGGAAGATCGTGCTCGACAACGGCGTCGACGCCTGCGACTGCAAGAAGCCGTGAGCATGGACGACCTCACCGATCTCGACGCCAGCGCCTTGAGCGCCGCGATCCACGCGCGCCAGGTCTCCTGCCGCGAAGTGATGCAGGCCACGCTCGCGCGCATCCACGCGCTGAACCCGCGCTTCAACGCGATCGTCGGCCTGGCCGACGGCGACGCGCTGCTGCAGCAGGCCGACGCGCACGATGCGCTGCTGGCGCGCGGGCAATCGCTGGGCTGGATGCACGGCATGCCGCAGGCGATCAAGGACACCGGCCACACGGTCGGCTTTGCCAGCACCTTCGGCTCGCCGCTGTGGGCCGACGTGATGCCAGCCGCCGACAGCCTGTACGTGCAGCGCATGAAGGCGGCCGGCTGCATCGTCGTCGGCAAGACCAACATGCCCGAGTTCGGCCTGGGCTCGCACACCTACAACCCGCTGTTCGGCACCACCCGCAACGCCTGGGACGATGCGGTCAGCGCCGGCGGCAGCAGCGGCGGCGCCGCCGTGGCGCTGGCCTTGCGGCTGCTGCCGGTGGCCGACGGGTCGGACTTCATGGGCTCGCTGCGCAACCCGGCGGGCTGGAACCACGTGATCGGCCTGCGCCCCAGCCAGGGCCGCGTGCCCGGCTGGCCGCGGCCCGAGCTGTTCGTCAGCCAGCTCGCCACCGACGGCCCGATGGGCCGCAGCGTGCGCGACGTGGCGCGGCTGCTGGCCACGCAAAGCGGCCACGACCCGCGCGTGCCGCTGTCCATCGCCGGCCCGGCGCTCGACTTCGTGCCGCCGGCCGACGCCAGCGCGCGCGGCCTGCGCATCGCCTGGCTGGGCGACCTGGGCGGCCACCTGGCGATGGAAGACGGCGTGCTCGCGGTGTGCGAGCAGGCGCTGGCGCGGCTGCAAGGCGGCGGCGCCGCTGTCGAGCCCGGCGGCCTGGGCTTCGACCTCGACGCGCTGTGGCAGGCCTGGCTGCTGTGGCGCCGCGCGCTGGTGGCGCCGCTGGTGGCCGCCGCGCTGGCGCGGCCCGGCGCCACGCGCGCGCAGGTCAAGCCCGAGGCGCTGTGGGAACTGGACCAGGCCGCGGGCCTGAGCATCAACGACTTCATGCGCGCCGCGGAGACGCGCACGCGCTTCCACGCCCATCTGCTGACGCTGTTCCAGCGCTTCGACCTGCTGGCGCTGCCGGTGGCGCAGACCTGGCCTTTCGCGGCCGGGGAGACCTGGCCGCGCCAGGTGGCCGGCCGCACGATGGACACCTACCACCGCTGGATGGAGGTGACGCTGTACGCCACCTTCGCGGGGCTGCCGGCCATCAGCCTGCCGGCGGGCTTCCACGCCAACGGGCGCTGGGCGATGGGCCTGCAGCTGATCGGCCCGCCGCAGGGCGACGCGGCGCTGCTGCACGCCGCCCAGGCCTACGAGAACCTGGCCGCCGACCTGATGGCACTGCGGCCGTGATCACGATAATCCCCCGATGAAGATCTTCTACTGGGTGATGGGCGTGCTGATCGTCGGCACCTTCGTGCCGTCGGTGCTGTGCCTGCTGCTCTACCTGGTCACCGGCGTCGACGTCTGGTCGCGCCGCGCGCGCGGCTGGTGGAACACGTCCAAGGTGCTGGCGATGTTCTCGCTGAACCTGCTGATCTGGGGCCACGTGGCCGTCGGCCTCTACCAGATCTGGTTCGGCTGACCGCTTTCACTCCGGCTCGATCTTCGCCGCGCGGATCACCGCGCCCCAACGTTCGATCTCGCCGGCCAGCAGCGCCTGCAGTTCGGCCGGCGCGCCGGCGCGCAGCCGCACGCCCAGGGGCGCAAGCCGCTGCTGCGCGGCGCCGGAGGCCACGGCCTCGCGCAGCGCGCGGTTGAGCGTCTGCACCACCGCGGCCGGCGTCGCCGCCGGCGCGGCGAGGGCGTTCCAGCTCGCCACGTCGTAGCCCGGCACGCCGGCCTGCTGCACCGTGGGAACGTCCGGCAGCGCCGGGCTGCGCTGGCCCGAGGACACCGCCAGCGCGCGCACGACGCCGGCGCGCACCTGCGGCAGCATCGGCCCCAAGCACCTCGAAGGCCAGGTCCACCTCGCCGCTGCGCAATGCCGTCAGCAGCGCCGGCGATCCCTTGTACGGCACCACCAGCGCGGTGATGCCGGCCACGGTCTCGAACAGCTTGGCGCTCAGGTGCTGGGTGCTGCCCGGCGTGATGGTGCCGACGTTGAGCCGGCCCGGCTGCGCCCGCGCGAAGGCCAGCGCATCGCCCAGGCTGCCGAAGCGCGAGCCGGCGGCGACGAACAGCCCGATGTCGAAGCTGCCGATCAGGCCGACCGGCGCAAAGTCCTTCACCGGGTCGTACGGCAGCTTGCGGAACAGGCCCACGCTCACCGCGTTGGCATTGGTCATCAGCAGCAGCGTGTGCCCGTCGGGCCGCGCCGTGGCGACCGCCTGGCTGGCCACGATGCTGCCGGCACTGGGCCGGTTGTCCACCACCACCGGCTGCTTGAGCGTGCGCGCCATCTGCTCGGCCACCGCGCGCGCCGTCAGGTCGGCGATGCCGCCGGGCGCGAAGGGCACGATCAGCGTGATCGCGCGGTCGGGGAAACGGGCTTGCGCGAAGGCCCGTGCCGGCAGCGCGGCGGCGGCGGCCAGCAGCAGGCGGCGGCGGGCGGCAGCGGTCATCGTCCAAGCCGATGCGCCAGACCGAGCATCATTTCTGCCGAACCAGCTTGACCTGAAGCTCACAGCCGACGGCATTGGCGTAGCGCTTCAGCGTCGACAGCGACGGCACGTGCTTGCCGGCGGACTCCAGGCGCGAGACGGCGCTCTTGGTCGTCCCCATGCGCTCTGCCACGGCATCTTGCGTCAAGCCGGCGCGGGTACGGGCCTTCAGCAGTTGATCGACGACCTGGTACTCCAGTTCCAGCGCCTCGTAGGCTTGCGTGAAGCCCTTTCGCGCGCTGGCCTTGCGAAGAAAGGCGGCGTGGTCGTGGCGGACCGGGGCGTACTTCAGCTCAGCCATGCTTCAACTCCTTGACCCGGCGGCGGGCGATCTTCAGTTCCTTGTCGGGAGTCTCTTCGGTCTTCTTGATGAACGCATGCACGATCGAGACGCGGCGACCGGAGAGATGGCAGTACAGCGCGCGGCCGATACCTTCCCGTCCGCGAGGACGAAGCTCGAACAGACCGTCGCCCATCGACCGGGAGTGGGGCATCCTGAGATGGGGACCGTGTTCCATCAGCAGTTCGACCAGTCGAGCGTAGTCCGCAAGGATGTCGGCCGGCCACGCTTCGATCGCGGCCAGGACTCGCGCATTGAAGTACTCGATCTCGTAGCGCACCAGCCAATGTTAGCGCACGTGATAACCTGCATGCGACAACGAGCGCATGCCGGCGCCCGTTCAATCCAGCTGCAGCCCGATCCGCTTCGCCACCGCGCCCCACATCTTCGAATCGGCTTCCAGCCGCGCCGCCGCGGCCTCGGGCGTGGAAGCCGCCACCTCCTGGTCGGACTGGCGCAGCCGCTCGACGACGTCGGGCTGCTTCAGCGCGGCGGCCAGCGCGGCGTTCATCGCGTCGAGGGTGGGCTTAGGCGTGCCGCGCGGCGCGTACAGCACCAGGGAGAACGTGGCGTCGAAGCCGGCGTAGCCGGACTCGGCAACCGTGGGCACCTCGGGCAGCAGCGGCGAGCGCTTGGCGCCCGACACCGCCAGCGCCACCAGCTTGCCGGCGCGCACCATCGGCAGCACCGTGGGGCCGACCAGGAAGCCGCAGTCGACCTGGCCGCCGATCACGTCCTGCATCGCCGGCGCCGGGCCCTTGTACGGCACGTGGCTCATCTCGATGCCGGCGGCCGACTTGAAGAGCTCGGTGCTCAGGTGCCCCGGCGAGCCGGCGCCGCCCGAGGCGTAGCTCAGCGGCTTGCCCTTGGCCTTGGCGACCAGCTCCTGGACCGTCCTGACGCCCACGCCGGGGTTGCACACCAGCGTCTGGCTGAAGGCGCTGGCGCGCATCACCGGCTGCAGGTCCGCCGGCTTGAAGTTGAGCTTGGGGTAGACGTGCGGATTCACCGTCAGCAAGGTGTCGGTGCTCCACAGCCACGTGTAGCCGTCGGGCGCGGCGCGCGCGGCTTCGGCGGCGCCCAGGTTGCCGGCGGCGCCGGGCTTGTTGTCGATCACGATGGGCTGCTTCAGCGCGGCCTGCATCTTCTCGGCGGCGCTGCGCAGCACGATGTCGCTGGGCCCGCCGGGCGGCAGCGGCACGATCACGCGCACGGCCTTGTCGGGCCAGTGGCCCTGGGCCTGGGCCTGGGCGGCGAAGGCCGAGGCGCCGGCGGCAGCGGCCAGCAGCAAGGGGCGGATGAGCTTCATGGTCGGACGAGTCCTCGGGGTTGGTGTCAGCGCTGCGGCATGTCGGCCACCGAGTAGCCCAGGCTGACGGTGGCGTCGGCAGGGATCGGCGGCATCGTCGCGTGCCAGTCGTCCCAGGCCTCGGCGCAGCGCGGCCAGGCGCTCGGGCTCGCGCTTGGCGCGGTTGGCGCGCTCGCGCTCGTCGGCCTCGATGTCGAACAGGTATTCATGCCCGTCGACCTGCAGGTACTTCCAGCGCCCGTCGCGCAGCGCGCGCTGGCCGCGGTGGTTCATGCGCCAGTGCATCACGCGGCGGAACTCGGGCCCGCCTTGCAGCAGCGGCAGCAGCGAGACGCCGTCCAACGGGTGCGACGGCGCCGCGGCGACGCCGGCGGCGTCTAGCACGGTGGCGGTCCAGTCCATCGTCAGGCAGTGCTGGGCGCTGACGCGGCCGGGCGCGATCACGCGCGGCCAGTGCACGACCCAGGGCACGCGGATGCCGCCTTCGGTCAGGTCCATCTTGCCGCCCACCAGCGGCCAGTTGTCGCTGAAACGCTCGCCGCCGTTGTCGCTGGTGAAGATCACCAGCGTGTCGTCGGCCACGCCGTGGCGGGCCAGCGCCGCCATCATGCGGGCGATGCCTTCGTCCATGTGGTGGATCATGCGGCGGTAGGTGTGGATGTCGCCGCCGTGCAGGTGGAACAGGTTGTCCTTCACCTCGGCGCTGCGCGACGCATCGTCGCGCGTCTCCCAGGGCCAGTGCGGCGCGGTGTAGTGCAGGCTCAGGAAGAACGGCGCGTCGCCGGCGGCCACCTGGTCGATCCAGTCGACAGCGCGCTCGCTGATCAGGTCGGTCAGGTAGCCGATGTCCTGCACTTCCTCTTCGCCTTCGAACAGGTCGTGCGCGCCGTTGGTGCCGCAGTGGCTGAAGTAGTCCACGCCGCCGGACATCGGCCCGTAGAAGGTCTCGTAGCCCGAGCGCAGCGGGCCGAAGTGCGGCGGGTAGCCCAGGTGCCACTTGCCGATCAGCGCGGTGCGCCAGCCGGCGTCGCGCAGCAGCGACGGCATCGTCGGATGGTCGGGCGGCAGCCCCAGCGTGGCGCTGCCGCGCGAGCGCGAGTTGATCGGCTCCTCGGCCGCGCCGCGCAGCCGGTACTGGTAGCGGCCGGTCATCAGCGCGAAGCGCGTCGGCGAGCACACCGGCGAGTTGGCATAGCCCTGGGTCAGCCGCAGCCCGCCGGCGGCCAGGCGGTCGATCTCGGGCGACACGGCGCCGAAGGCGGCCGGCCGGCCGCCATAACAGCCCAGGTCGGCGTAGCCGAGGTCGTCGGCGACGATGAAGACGATGTTGGGCTTTCTCATGAGGCGGCGGCTCCGGCGCGGGTTCGACAATCGAAGCCCGAGACATTGAGCTTAGTCAACGAAGCGAGAGTTCATCAAATGAACCCAGACGCGGAGTTTCCCGAGCCGGCGGCCGGCAGCCGGCTGCTGCAGCCGGCCGGCCTGCACGACCTGCTGCTGTTCCGCCTGGCGCGGCTGCAGGCCGTGGCCGGCGCGCCGGTGATCCGCTTGTGCGAAGGGCAGTACGGCATCACGCGGCGCGAGTGGCGGCTGATCGTCGCGCTGGCGCAAGAAGGGCCGATGCTGTCGTCGGCGCTGGCCGAGCGCATCCGGCTCGACCGCGGCCGCACCTCGCTGGCCGTCTCGGCGCTGGTGCGCAAGGGACTGCTGACGCGCCAGCCGCGGCCGCACGACCGGCGCCGGGTGGACCTGGCGCCGACCGCCGCCGCGCAGGCGATCTACGACGCGCTGTACCCGCAGGTGGTGGCGATCAACCGCGCGCTGCTGGCTTCGCTGTCGCCGCGGGAGCTGGGCCAGCTCGACGGCCTGCTGCAGCGCCTGCAGGCGGCCGCCGACGCGGCGCTGGCCGGCGCCGTGCTGCCCAAGGCCAACCGGCGCGAAGGTGGTACGCGCAGGCACGGCGTTACGGGCACCTGAAGCGGTAGCGTCACCTCACCTCATGCCGACGGGGCCGGCAGCCGCCGCAGGCCGCGCACCGGCGACGCGGCGATCAGCAGCGCCTGCAGCACGAAGCCGGCGGCGGCCAGCCACAGGCAGGCCTCCGCACCGTGGCGGGCGCCGATCCAGGCGCCGATCAGCGATCCCACCGGCCGCGCGCCGGCGTTGACGGTGAGGAAGATCGCCCCCACCCGGCCCAGCAGCCCGGCCGGCGTAACGTGCTGGCGCAGCGTGGTCGAGCTGATGGTCCAGATGATGGGCCCGGCGCCGAACAGGAAGAACGACAGCCCCGCCAGCGCCGGCCGCGGCCACAGCGTGCTGGCCGCCATCGTGAACGCCGCCGCCACCGAGACCAGCGGCCCGAACAGCACCGCGTGCCCGTAGCGCAGCGCCGGGATCAGGCGCGGCGCCGCCAGCGCGCCCAGCACCATGCCGGCGCCGTAGCCGGCCAGCGTCAGGCCCACGCCGGCGGCCGACAGGCCCAGCCGGCTCATCGCATACGGCACGTAGGCCGCCTGCAGCACGCACCAGGCCAGGTTCCAGGCGACCGCCGTCAGCAGGATGGGCCGCAGCAACGCGTGCTGCCAGACGAAGCCGGCGCCCTGGCGGATGTCGGCCAGCGGATGGCGGCGCGGCCCCGGCACGCGCGGCGGCTCGTGCAGCCGCGCCATCAGCGCGACGGCCGCAGCCGACAGCGCCGCCGCCGCGGCGAAGGCGCTGCCCGCGCCGGCCCAGGCCACCAGCGCGCCGGCCAGCGCCGGGCCGCCCGCATAGGCCAGGCTGCGCGCCAGCTCGATGCGGCCGTTGGCCGGCCCCAGGTCCTGCCGCGGCACCAGGTCGGGCAGCAAGGCCGGCGCGGCGACCGAGAAGCCCACCGTGCCCAGCGCGCCGACGAAGCCCAGCACCGCCAGCGCCGGCAGCGAGACGCGGTCGGCCAGCACCAGCAGCCACAAGGTCAGCAGCGTCAGCACGCGCAGCGACTCGGCCGCCAGCATCAGCCGCCGCCGCGGCCAGCGGTCGGCCAGCAGGCCCAGCGGGATGGACAGCAGCAGGAACGGCAGCGTCTGCGCGCTGGCCAGCGCACCCACCGTGCCGGGGCCGGCCTGCAGGCTGAGCACCGCGACGATGGGCACGGCCGCCAGGCAGATCTGCTCGGCCGACTGCGCGGCGAGGTTGGACCAGGCCAGGGGCGCGAAGGCGCGGCGGGTTTCGGGGGTCATCGGGGCCTGGCGACGGGAAGGACGAAAAGGCGCCGATGATGCGGCGCGCGGCGGCGGCTGCCGGCTGCTTTCGGACACGCTGTCAGAGGCCTGCGGCCTCAGGCCCCTAACGCCAGGGTTTGCCGGCCGCGTGCCAGGCCTCGACCAGCGGCAGCAGCGCCTCGCGGCGGCGCAGGCTCTCGCTCGGCCAGAGCTGCTCGCGCTCGTAGAACTCGGCCACCGCCGGCGTGCCCGGCGGCAGCGTCAGCCAGGGCTGCTTGCTGGCGGTGAAGATGTGCACGTCGGGCGGGCACTGGTCGGGGTCGTCCAGCGTGCCCACGCGCACGAAGCTGACCACCGGGCCGCTGCCGGCGTAGTGGCTCCACAGCGCGATGCGGCACTGCGGGCAGCGCACGATCAGCTGGCCGGCGCCGCTGGCCGACGGCGTCAGCACCGGCTCGGGCTCGCCGGCCAGGCGCTGCACGCGGCTGCTTTCGATCATCGCGTTCAGCGCGAAGGCGCCGCCGCTCTCGCGCTGGCACCAGCGGCAGTGGCAGGCGTGCACGAACAGCGGCCGGTCCAGCAGCCGGTAGCGGATGCGGCGGCAGTCGCAGCCGCCGTCCAGAGGCGTGGCGAGGGTCATCGGCGCTCCCGCGAGGAAAACATGCGCGATCCTCGCACGGCCCCGCGCCGATGGACAATCGCGCGCTTGCGCCGTGTCCATCCGCCCCATGTCCACCGATCCCCTGCATCCGCCCGCCGAACCCGCAGCGCCCGCCGAGGCGGCCTTGCCCGGCCCCGAACCCGACCTCGAACCCAGCCCCGAGCCGCCGGCTGCCGAGGCAGCACCTGAAGCGCCCGCAGCGCCCGCGGCCGCCGAGGCGCCGCCGGTGCCGGCCGCGGCCCGCGCGCCGGTGGACGTCGAGGCCTGCGCCGCCGAGCTGAAGGCCCGCTTCCCGGGGCTGTTCGGCGGGCCGGTCAAGCCGATCAAGCTGCGCATCCAGACCGACATCCAGCAGCGCGCGCCGGGCGTCTTCACGCGCCAGGCGCTGTCGGCCTTCCTGCGCCGCTACACCGGCGGCAACGCCTACCTGGTGGCGCTGGGGCAATCGACGCAGCGCTTCGACCTCGACGGCCAGCCGGCCGGCGAGATCAGCGCCGAGCATCACGAAGCCGCCGCGCAGGAGCTGGCGCGCCGCCGCGCGCTGCGGCGCGAGCGCGAGCAGGCGATGCGCCAGGCCCAGCGGCCCCCTCAGGTCCGCCACGCGCCGCCGGCCGGCGAGCGGCAGCCACCGCGGAACGCGCCGCCGGGGGCTCAGGCCCCGCACGAACGGCAGCGATCCGACGGCCGCCCGGACCGTCCGCCGCCGTCGCAGCGCCACGCGGGCCCGCGCCCGGCGCGCGCCGCGAGTGCCGACCACCAGCGCCCGCCCAGGCCGCCGCGGCCGCTGCCGCCCGGCCAGCCGCCGTCGGCGCCGCGCCAGCCGCCGCCGGGCGCCGCCGCACCCCGGCCCGCGCCGCCCCCCGCCGGCCCCGAGGACCACGCCCGCCGCGAGCGCGCGCAACTGCTGCGCGCCTTCGATAGCAGCCCACTGACCAAGGCCAACTTCTGCGCGCTGAAGGGCATGACGGTCGAGGCGCTGGACGCCGCGCTGGCGCAGGCCCGGCAGGAGGCCGCCGCCTGGGCCGCGGCGCATCCGCCCGCCCGCCCGCCCGCCCATCCGAGCGCCCATCCACAACAGACCCCACGGAGGCCGCGATGAGCGCCGCCCCTGCCCATCTGATCCACGCCGCGCCGCTGCGCCGCTTCGTGCAGGCCGTGGTGGCCGCCGGCGGCTCGGCCGCGGCCGAGGCCGAAGCCGTGGCGCACAACCTGGTCGAGGCCAACCTGACCGGGCACGATTCGCACGGCGTGGGCATGCTGCCGCGCTACGTCGACAACCTGCTGGCCGGCGGCCTGGTGGCCAACCAGGGGCTGCGCGTCGTCGCCGAGCACGGCAGCCTGCTGACGCTGGACGGCCAGGCCGGCTACGGCCAGGTGATGGGCCGGCGCGCGATGGAGCGGGGCATCGCGCTGGCGCGCACGCACGGCGTCGCGGTGGTGGGGCTGGCCAACAGCCATCACCTCGGCCGCATCGGCGCCTGGGCCGAGCAGTGCCTGGCCGCGGGGCTGGTGTCGATCCACTTCGTCAACGTGATCAGCGAGCCCGTCGTCGCGCCCTTCGGCGGCAGCGACGGCCGCTTCGTCACCAACCCGATGTGCGTGGGCATCCCGATCGAAGGCCGCGCGCCGCTGGTGCTGGACTTCGCGACCAGCCGCGTCGCGATGGGCAAGGTGCGCGTGGCCTACAACAAGGGCGAGGCGGTGGCACCGGGCATCCTGATCGACGAGCACGGCCGGCCCAGCACCGACCCCGGCGTGATGTTCCGCGAGCCGCACGGCGCGCTGCTGCCCTTCGGCGAGCACAAGGGCTACGGCCTGGCCGTGGCCTGCGAGATCCTGGCCGGCGCGCTGGCCGGCGGCAGCACGCTGCACGCCAGGCCCTCGCCCGACAGCATCATCAACAACATGCTGAGCGTCATCGTCGACCCGGCGCGGCTGGGCACCGCGGCGCGGCTGGCGAGCGAGGCGCGCGCCTTCGCCGACTGGGTGTGCATGTCGCCGCCGGCGCCGGGCCAGCGCGTGATGCTGCCGGGCGACCCCGAGCGCGCCTGGCGCCAACAGCGCGAGGCGGCAGGCATCCCGGTCGACGCCACCACCTGGGGGCAGCTGCAGGACGCGGCGCGCAAGCTCAAGCTGGATCCGCAGGCCGCCGGGCTGGTGGCCGCCGCGGCTTGATCGCCTCCAGGCCGCCAACGCGGCCTGAGCGCCTTCAGGCCGCTGCCGCGGCCCGCCGCAGCCGCAGCCCGCCCACGCGCCGCAGCAGGAACAGCGTGATCGACAGGTTGATCAGGTTCCAGACGATGCCGTTGACGAAGGCAGCCTGGTAGCTGCCGGTGAGGTCGAACACCTTGCCCGACATCCAGCCGCCCAGCGCCATGCCGAACAGCGTGAACATCAGCACCGTGCCGACGCGCGCGCCGGCCTCGGCCGGCGGGAAGTGCTCGCGCACGATGATCGCGTAGCTGGGCACGATGCCGCCCTGGAACAGCCCGAACAGCGCCGAGATCACGTACAGCGAGACCAGCCCGTCGAAGGGCAGGAACAGCAGCAGCGCCACGCCCTGCAGGAAGCTGCCCAGCAGCAGCGTGCGCAGGCCGCCGATGCGGTCGCAGATCAGGCCCGAGACCACGCGGCTGACGATGCCGGCGGCCAGCATCAGGCTCAGCATCTCGGCGCCGCGGGCGGCGCCGTAGCCCAGGTCGCCGCAATAGGCGACGATGTGCACCTGCGGCATCGACATCGCCACGCAGCACGCGGTGCCGGCGATGCACAGCAGCACCAGCGCCGGGTTGACGCCCAGGCCGAAGGGGCGCTCGGAGGGCCGCGCGCCGCGCAGCGCAGCGGCCGTTGCGGGCGGCGGCTGCACCGCCGGCGGCCGCGGCCGCATCGCCTGCGCCAGCAGCGGCAGCGTCAGCGCGCAGAAGACGCCCAAGCCCACGTAGGTGGCGCGCCAGCCGTACTGGGCCACGGCGTGCTGCACGATGGGTGGCCACAGCGCGCCGGCCACGTAGTTGCCGCTGGCGCAGATGGCCACCGCGGTGCCGCGGCGGCGCACGAACCACAGCGAGGTGTCGGCCACCAGCGGCGCGAAGGTGGCCGACGAGCCGAAGAAGCCCAGCAGCAGCCCGTGCCACAGGCTGAAGGCCGCGATGCTGCCCGAGGCGCCGGCGATGATGAAGCCGCTGCCCAGCCCCGCGGCGCCGATCAGCAGCGGGCGCAGCACGCCGTGGCGGTCGGCCAGGCGGCCCATCCAGATGCCGCCGAGGCCGAAGCCGATCATCATCGCGGTGTAGGGCATCGAAGCGTCGGCGCGCGCGACGCCGAACTCGGCCTGCACCGCCGGCAGCACGACGGCGATGACGTACATCGCGCCCGAGCCGATGGTCATCATCGCCAGCGTGACCATCAGGCGCAGCCACGCATAGCGCGAGTCGGGGAGGTGCTGGACGGGCGTCGTCATGGCTCATTGTCCATGCGCGACAGCGCGCGCGATTCGCGCCGCGCCAGCCACAGCGTGGCCACGCTGATCAGCGCGCCGCCCAGCAGCGTGCTGGCGCTGGGCCAATCGCCGAACAGCAGCAGCCCCAGCAGCGAGGCCCACACCAGGTCGAGGAACTTCACCGACTGCGTGGCCGAGATGTCGGCATGGCGGTACGAGCGCGTCAGGCAGTAGTGCCCCAGCGAGCCCAGCAGCCCGCACAGCGCGAAGCCGGCCCATTGCAGCGCCGTCGGCGGCAGCCACACCGGCGCGGCCAGCGGCAGGCTGAACAGCATCACCGTCAGCGCCTGCCAGAAGACGATGACCTCGGTGGACTCCACGCGCGTCAGCGCCTTGGTCAGCAGGTACGACGCGGCGAACACCGGCGCCGAGGCCAGCATCAGCAGATGCCACCAGCCGCCGCTGCCGGAGAACTTCGGCCCCAGCACCACCAGCATGCCAGCGAAGCCGATGCCGGTGGCGGCCCAGCGCTCCCAGCGCATGGGCTCGCCGAGGAAGAGCCAGGCGCCGATCATGATGAAGATCGGCCCGGTGAAGCCGATGGCCGTCATGTCGGCCAGCGGGATGCGCGGCAGCGCCATGAACCACATCACCAGGCCGGCGGTGTGCACCGCGCCGCGCAGGAACTGGCCGCTGATGCGCTGCGGCCGGTAGGCCCCGAAGCCCGCCTGCCACAGCAGCGGCAGCATCACCGCCACGCCGAACAGATAACGCAGGAACTGCGCCTGCATCGGATGCAGGTGCTGGGTCAGCGAGCGCGCGACCCCGTTGACGCCGCTGAAGAACAGCCCTGCGCCCACGCTCCACAGCAGGGCCCGCGCGACGGGGCTCAGGTGGGCGGTGCGCGCGTGCACCGCCTGCTGGATGCGCCGGGCCAGCGGCCACGGGCTTGGAGGGAACGGCGCGGACATGCCGCTTGACGATAACACCCACGCTCCGACCCATGCCGGTGGCAGGGCACCGCCGCCGGCCCTCGGCAGCACGGCGCAACACGAGACCGGGCGACCGGGGCTACCAGTCCAGCGTCTGCAGCCCCGAGGGCTGCAGCACGAAGAGCTGCTCGCCCAGCGGCAGGCTGCGCAGCGCGCCGATGTCGGCCCAGCCGCTGCCCAGTTCGACCGCCGGCCGCTCGGCCAGGCTGCGCGCCGCAAGGTCGACCCGATAACGCCGCACCTGCTGCTGCGGCGGCGCGGCGGCATCGTCGCCCAGCAAGAGCATCGGCAGCGCGATGCGCACGCCGCCGGCCACCGCCTGCAGGCCGATGCCCTGCGCGCTGCCGTCCAGCGCCGTCAGGCTGCCCGCAGCGCCGTGGCTGCGGCTGTCCAGCAGCCGCGGCCGCGCGGCGTCCTGCACGTCGAACAAGGCCACCTTGACGCCTTGCACGCGGCCGTCGGCCATGGCGTCGCGGCCGACGCCGAACAACAGGCCGCCGTCCAGCGGGTACAGCCAGTCGGAGAAGCCGGGCACCTGCAGCTCGCCGCCGATGCGCGGGTCGGCGGGGTCGGACAGGTCCAGCACGTACAGCGGGTCGGTGCGGCGGAAGGTCACCACGTAGGCGCGGCCGCCGGCAAAGCGCACGCCGTAGACCTGCTCGCCGGCCTTGCCGATGGCCGCCGGCCGCTGCGCATTGGGCAGCGTGGCCAAGGCTTGCAGGCTGGCGTCGCCGGCGCGCTCGCGCAGCACGGTCAGCGTGGCGGGCGATGTCGCCATCGACGCCGCGTCGTCGACGCTGGCCCAGCCTTCGCTGCCGGTGAAGCTCAGCACCCGCAGGTCGCCGTCGTGCTCGCTCAGGCGATAAGGCCGGCGCGCCGCGTCCCAGCCCAGGTGGCCGGCCACGCTGCCGCTGGCGCGGTAGCCGATGCGGCTGCCGTCGACCGCAAGCTTGTGGAGATCGGTGCGGCTGCCGGGCGCGAAGCGCAGGCGGCTGTCGCCCAGCGTCTGCACCTCGTCGCGCGTGGTGGCGAGGTAGAGGCTGCCGCCGGCCATGTAGATCGCCTCGGTGCCGCCGGCGAAGCAGCGGCTGCTGCGCGCCCATTCCGGCGCGCCGAGGTCGATCGCCGTCACCGTGGTCAGCACCACCTGCTGCGAGGCATTGGCGGTCTGCAACCAGCAGTCGGTCTCGGCCACCAGCGGCACCGCGTCGCCGCCGTTGACGCTGATGCGCGGCAGCACGTCGGCCACCGTCAGGCGCTGCAGCGCCTGCGCGCGGTCGGCGGCGCTGGCCGTCGCCGGCAGCAGGTCGTAGGCGAGCTGCGGCGTGTGCGCGGTCACCACGTAGAGCATGCGCCGATCTGCCGCGTGCCGACCAGGCGGCCGTCGATGGTCAGGCGCTCGGGCTTGGGCAGGCTCTCGGGCCGGCTCGCGTCCAGCAACTGCAGGTGCACCTTGGGCGCCACCGGCACGTAGGGCAGCAGCAGGGTCAGGCAGGCGGCGCCGGGCGGGCACGGCGAGCCCACGGCGCTGGCGTTGCTCTCGGCCACCACCGCCACGCGCGGCAGCCCGTCGGCCAGCAGCAAGCCGCGGGTGACGGTCCAGCCCGCGTCGCCGTTGACCAGCTCGGTGCTGCCGATCGGCTGCGCGCGGCCGGCGGCGTCGCGGCCGTAGACGTCCAGCCGCGCGAAGGGCTGGCCGGCCGCGGCGCCGGCCAGCGCGTGCAGCGCGTAGAAGCGCGTGCCGTCGGTCTTCAGCAGATCGGGCTCGTCGACGCCGGCTTCCTGCACCACCGAACCCGAGTTCGACACCACCGTGCCGCTGGCCGAGACCGCGCTGCTCAGCCACGCCGGCCCGGCCGAGAGCACGAAGCCACCGTTGCTGCCGCTGCCTGCAGGCGCGCGCGATTGCAACCGTGTCCTCACATAGTCCAGCAGTTCGCCGCTGCGCGCGGCGGCCAGCGCGGCGTCGTTGCGCGCGGCCGGCGGGTCGGCCACCGGCGTGCTGCCGCCGCCACCACCGCAGGCGCTCAGCAACGCGGCGGCCACCAGGGCCAGGCATTTGGGGATCGTCACGGAAGGAGTAGGAAACATCGCGGTGCTGCTCGAGTGCGATCGTAAACTGCCGCGATGAACCAGCCGGTACAAAAAGGTGCCGCCGCCCGGCGCGCCGCCGCCAAGGCCGCCCGGCCCGAGGCACGCACCAACGACCCCGAGCGCACCATGGCCGACATCCTGGCCGTGGCGACGCGCGAGTTCGCCGAGAAGGGCCTGGCCGGCGCCCGCATCGACGACATCGCCGAAGCCATGCGCACCAGCAAGCGCATGATCTACTACTACTTCGGCAGCAAGGAGGGCCTCTACATCCGCGTGCTGGAGGAGGCCTACCGCCGCATCCGCGCGATCGAGGCCGACCTGCACCTGGACGACCTGCCGCCCGAGGACGCGCTGCGCCGGCTGGTGGGCTTCACGGTGGACTACCAGCGCGAGAACCCCGACTTCATTCGCCTGGTGATGAACGAGAACATGCACCGCGGCGAGTACCTGGCGCAGAGCCAGGCCATCCAGGGCCTCAACGTGCCGGCCATCGAGGGCCTGCGCCGCGTCTACCAGCGCGGACTGAAGGCGGGGCTGTTCCGCAGCGGCATCGACCCGGTGGACCTGCACCAGTCGATCAGCGCCTTGAGCTTCTTCAACGTCGCCAACCGGCACACCTTCTCGCTGATCTTCCAGCGCGACCTGGAGTCGCCCGCGGCGCAGATCGCGCGGCGCGACAGCATCATCGAGATGGTGGTGCGCTTCGTGAGGCGCTGACACCGCCGCGGCCGGTCGAGGGTTTGCCCGGTATCGAAAACTAACCAGTTCGTACATTCTTCGGTTCCGCACCCCGGCTCGATGCCGGACCCGCCCAACGAATCGAAGGAGACACGGTGACGACGACCTCCCCGTCCGCCGCACCGCCGCCGCCGCGCTCGCTGCTCGACCGCTTCTGCCGCGCGCTGGACCTGCTCTCGGCGCTGGCGCTGGCGGTGATGGCCCTGATGGTCTTCGGCAACGTCGTGCTGCGCTACGTGTTCAACTCCGGCATCGCCGTCAGCGAGGAGCTGTCGCGCTGGCTGTTCGTCTGGCTGACCTTCCTGGGCGCGATGGTGGCGCTCAAGGAGAACGGCCACCTGGGCACCGACATGCTCGTCTCGCGCCTGGGCCGCAACGGCAAGCGCCTCTGCCTGGGCCTGAGCCAGCTGCTGATGCTGGGCTGCACGGCGCTGCTGTTCCAGGGCAGCCTGGCGCAGGTGAAGATCAACCTCGACGTCGAAGCGCCCGTCACCGGGCTGCCGATGGCCATCGTCTACGCCGCCGGCATCGCCTTCGCGGTGCCGGCCTTCCTGCTGCTGCTGCTGCAGTTCTGGCGCACGCTGAGCAACCGCCTCGGCGACGGCGACCTGGTGATGGTGCAGGAGTCGGAAGACCTGGCCGCCCTCGAGCACGACCGCGGAGAGCGTCGATGACGGTGCTGGTCTTCATCGGCGCCCTGCTCGGCGCCATGGCGCTGGGCACGCCCATCGCCTACGCGCTGCTGGTCTGCGGCGTCGCGCTGATGTGGCACCTGGACATGATGGACGCGCAGATCCTGGCGCAGAACCTCATCAACGGCGCCGACAGCTTCCCGCTGCTGGCCGTGCCCTTCTTCATGCTGGCCGGCGAGATCATGAACGTGGGCGGCCTTTCGCAGCGCATCATCAACCTGGCGCTCACGCTGGTGGGCCACGTGCGCGGCGGCCTGGGCTACGTGACCATCCTGGCCGCGGTGCTGATGGCGGCGCTGTCGGGCTCGGCGGTGGCCGACACCGCGGCGCTGGCGGCGCTGCTGCTGCCGATGATGAAGGCCGCCGGCCACGACCCGGGCCGCGCCGGCGGGCTGATCGCATCGGCCGGCATCATCGCGCCGGTGATCCCGCCGTCGATCGGCTTCGTGATCTTCGGCGTCGCCGCCAACGTCTCGATCGGCAAGCTGTTCATGGCCGGCATCGTTCCGGGCCTGCTGCTGGGCGTGGGCATCGCCATCACCTGGTGGTGGGTGGCGCGCCACGAGAACGTCGCGCCGCCGCCGCGCGCCAGCCGGGCCCAGCGCGCCGAGGCCTTCCGCTCGTCGCTGTGGGCGCTGTTCCTGCCGGTCATCGTGCTGGTGGGCCTGAAGATGGGCGTGTTCACGCCGACCGAGGCCGCCGTCGTCGCCGCGATGTACGCGCTGTTCGTGGCCACCGTGATCTACCGCGAGCTGCCGCTCGCCCGCCTGGTGCCGGTGTTCGTCAGCGCCGCCAAGACGACGGCGGTGATCATGTTCCTGGTGGCCGCGGCGATGGTCTCGGCCTGGCTGATCACGGTGGCCAACCTGCCGGCCGAGCTGACCGCGCTGCTGCAGCCGCTGATCGACAAGCCCACGCTGCTGCTGATCGTGATCATGATCGTCACGATGGTCGTCGGCACCGCGATGGACATGACGCCGACGATCCTGATCCTGACCCCGGTGCTGATGCCGCTGGTCAAGGCCGCGGGCATCGACCCGGTGTACTTCGGCGTGCTGTTCATCATCAACAACGCGATCGGCCTGATCACGCCGCCCGTGGGCACCGTGCTCAACGTGGTGGCCGGCGTCGGCCGCATGAAGATGGACACGGTCACGCTGGGCGTGCTGCCCTTCATGGTGGCGCAGTTCGCGGTGATGTTCCTGCTGGTGATCTTTCCCCAGCTCGTGCTGGTGCCGCTGAAGTGGTTCTACTGACCTTCGAATCGAGGAGATAGACGATGGACAAGCGTTCGCTGATCAAGGCCGCGCTCGCGCTGGCCGCCACGGCCCTGCTGGGCAGCGCCGGCGCGCAGGTGCAGGAGCGCAGCTTCAAGTTCGCGCTGCAGAACCCCAAGGGCCATCCGCTGGAGATGGGCGCCAGCAAATTCGCCGAGCTGGTGGCCGCCAAGTCGGGCGGCAAGATCAAGGTCAACGTCTTCCCCGGCGGCACGCTGGGCGGCGACGCGCAGACCGTCTCGGCGCTGCAGGGCGGCACGGTGGAGGTCACCGCGCTCAACAGCGGCATCCTGGCCAGCCAGCTGAAGGACTTCGAGGTCTACGACTTCCCCTTCATGTTCGCCAACGCGAAGGAGGCCGACGCCGTGGTCGACGGCCCCTTCGGCCAGAAGCTGCACGCCAGGCTGGCCGACAAGGGCATCGTCGGCCTGGGCTACTGGGAGCTGGGCTTCCGCAACCTGACCAACGGCCGCAAGGCGATCAACACCGTCGACGACATCGCGGGCCTGAAGCTGCGCGTGATCCCCAACGCGATCAACGTCGACTGGGTGAAGGCGCTGGGCGCCAACCCGACGCCGATGGCCTTCCCCGAGGTCTACGCCGGGCTGGAGAGCAAGGCCATCGACGGCCAGGAGAACCCGCTGTCGGTGATCCTGGCCAACAAGTTCTACGAGGTGCAGAAGCACCTGGCGCTGACCAACCACCAGTACAACCCGCAGTCGCTGATCTTCAGCAGGAAGGTCTGGGACGCGCTGTCGGCCGACGAGAAGAAGATCATCCAGGACGCCGCCGTTGAAGCTGGGCGTTATCAGCGCCAGGTCAACCGCGAGGCCGCGGCCGGCCAGCTCGACCAGCTCAAGAAGGCCGGCATGCAGGTGACCGAGTTCAGCGCCGCCGAGCAGGCCAAGCTGCGCGCCAAGCTGGCGCCGGTGATCGACAAGCACGGCGCGCCGATCGCCGCGACGGTGGCCGAGCTGCAAGCCGAGCTGGCGAAGCTCCGCAAGTGAACGGCAAGCTGCTCTGCGGCCTGATCGGCGCCGGCATCCAGCGCTCGCTGACGCCGTCGCTGCATGAGGCCGAGGCCCAGGCGCAAGGGCTGCGCCTGCACTACCAGCTGATCGACCTGGACCGCCGCGGCCTCGGCGCCGAGGCGCTGCCGGGGCTGCTGGACGCGGTGCGCACGATCGGCTTCGCCGGGCTCAACATCACCTACCCCTGCAAGCAGGCGGTGATCCCGCTGCTGGACGAGCTGTCCGACGAGGCGCAGGCGATGGGCGCCGTCAACACCGTGGTGCTGCGCGACGGGCGGCTCGTCGGCCACAACACCGACGGCTCGGGCTGGCGCTGGGGCTTCGAGCGCGCGCTGCCCGGCGCCGACACGCGCTGCGCGGTGCTGCTGGGCGCCGGCGGCGCCGGGTCGGCGATCGCGCACGCGCTGCTGCGCCTGGGCGCCGCCGAGCTGCGCGTGGTCGACAGCGACGGCGCGCGCGCCGCGGCGCTGGCCGAGGCGCTGAACCGCATCTACCCGGATCACCGGGTCCATGCAGGCAGCGACCCGACCGCCGCGCTGCAAGGCGCCAGCGGCCTGGTGCACGCGACGCCGACCGGGATGGACAAGCTGCCCGGGCTGCCGCTGCCGGCCGAGGCGCTGCACGACGGGCTGTGGGTCAGCGAGATCGTCTACTTCCCGCTGGAGACCGCGCTGCTGAAGGAAGCCCGCGCGCGCGGCTGCCGCGTGGCCGACGGCGGCGGCATGGCGGTGGGCCAGGCGGTGGGCGCGTTCGAGCGCTTCACCGGGCTGGCGGCCGACGCCGCGCGCATGGACGCGCATTTCCGCCGCCTGGTGCTGCAACGGAGGACGCCGTGAGCGCGCATGGCCGCTCCAAAGCGCTCACACCGGAGCGCGTCAGCGCGGAGGTTGCCTTATGAACCTGACGCTGGACCGCGAAGCCGTGATCGCCGCGCCCAACCCGCTGGGGCTGGCCGGCATCGAGTTCGTCGAATACACCACGCCGCGCCCGCAGGCGCTGGGCCAGGTGCTGGAGCAGATGGGCTTCCGCCCGGTGGCGCGGCACCGCTCGCGCGAGGTCACGCGCTACCGCCAGGGCGGCATGAACGTCGTCGTCAACGCGCACGGCCTGCCGCCGGGCACCGACGAGTCGCCGCAGATCGCCGCCTTCTGCCTGCGCGTGCGCGACGCCGCGGCGGCCGCCGCGCGCGTGGTCGAGCTGGGCGCCTGGCCGCTGGCGGTGAAGGTGCAGCCGATGGAGCTGCACATCCCCGGCATCCACGGCGTCGGCGCGAGCCGCATCTTCTTCGTCGACCGCTGGACCGACTTCAGCATCTACGACGTCGACTTCGTGACGATCCCGACCGTCGACCCCGAGGTGCCGGCCACCGAGGGCCTGCACTGGTTCGGCATCGTGCAGTACGTGGGCGAAGGCCGCATCGCCGACTGGTGCGCGTTCTATGGCGCCCTGTTCGGCTTCACCGCACTGCCCGACGCGCAGCGCTTCGGCATCCTGCCGGCCGGGCGCGTGCTGCGCTCGCCCTGCGGCAGCTTCTACCTGCAGCTGATCGAGCCCCCGCCCGATGCCGAGGACGAGGCCGCCGACGAGCAGTTGCAGCGCCTGGCCTTCGGCGCGCCCGACGTGCCGGCTGCGGTACGCGCCTTGCGCGCGCGCGGCGTCGAGTTCGTCGATGCCGGGGCGCTGCACCCCGATGCGCGCGGCGCGCTGACGCAATCGATGTTCGGCGGCGTGATGTTCGAGCTGGTGCACCACGTGCAAGGCTGAGCGCATGCCCCACCGCCACATCGCCGATTTCGGCATGGACACCATCTCGCTGGCCGGGCCGCTGGCGGCCAAGCTGGCGGCCATCCGCGCGGCCGGCTTCGGCCAGGTGATGCTGGCCGCGCGCGACCTCGTCGGCCACCCCGGCGGCTGGCGCGCCGCGGTGCAGGAGGTGCGCGACAGCGGGCTGCGCGTCACCGGCTTCCAGGTGCTGCGCGACTTCGAGGGGCTGAGCGGCCACCTGCACGACTACAAGGTCGAGATCGCGCGCTCGATGCTTCAGATGACCGCCGCGCTCGGCAGCCCGGTGCTGCTGGCCTGCTCGTCGGTGAGCCCGCACGCCAGCGCCGACCGCGAGCACATCGCGCGCGACCTGCGCAAGCTGGCGATGATGGCGCTGCCGCTGGGCATCAAGGTCGCATTCGAGGGCCTGAGCTGGGGCCGCCACCTCAACGACCTGGTCGGCGCCTGGGATGTGGTGCGCCGCGCCGACTGCCCCAACCTCGGCGTGGGCGTCGACAGCTACCACGCCTTCGCGACCGAGACGCCGCTGGACGCGCTGGCCGAGGTCGACCCGGCGCGCATCTTCCTGGTCCAACTCTCCGACTTCATGTGGGCGCGCGTGCCGACGCCGGAAGAACGCAAGGAGACCGCGCGCACCTTCCGAGTGTTTCCCGGGGAAGGCGTGCACAGCGAGGCGCTGCAGCGGCTGGTGATCGCGCTCGACCGCATGGGCTACCGCGGCGACTACAGCTTCGAGGTGTTCAACGACGACTACGTGCAGCTGCCGCTGGAGACGGTGGCCGAACGCGCGCGGCGCTCGGCGGCGTGGCTGGCAGAGGATGTGTTGCGGCGGGCCGTGCCGTTGCCGGGTGGCCTGCGGCTGCGGGGGGCTTGATCGGGCTTTCTTCGCGTGCACACGCCCCTGGCCGGGAGCCTCGGCATGCGAAGAAAGATCGACCAAAGAAGGCGTAACGGTGCACGGCATCAGATAGTCGCTATTCGCTGCCCTCAGGGTCCGGTATGACTGTCGTAAGTGCTGCACCGACAAGGCCTGTCGACACATCGAACGAATCAGGTTCAGGTTTCATCATGATCTCCTGGAGCAACCGAAGAACGTACCGTTCTGGTGTGCTTTCCGGATCAAGTTGCACCGAGATGATGTTTGCCTGCTCAGCGATGAGCTTCGCGCCCTCTTGGAAGCCAACCGGTGTGACAACGAGAGCGCCCCTGGTCCCCGTGTCCCACACCCTGTAGGCGATGCCGGCCGTTGCCTCTTGCGTCAGTCTGCGGCCAACACGTCGAGCTTCGACGATCAGGAATCCCGCATCACCAAGGCAGACACCCTTTCCATCGAGTTCCCAGCGAGTCCCAGATTTGAGTCCGGCTACGAGCTGCTTGCCTTCTACCTGCAGAAGTCCGAACCTGGCTGCCAGTTCGTTCAGAACAGATCGAGCGGCTTCTTCATAAGACTGCCAAGTCTGAGTCCGCGAAGGCTTCTGATTGCACCGCAAGGCGTGACGACGACTGCGAGATGGCATATGCGATGTCTACCAGACAGCGTTCAAGGGCAAAAGGCTCGACCAGGGGGCTGTGCCTCTCGACCTGCTGCTAACGCCGCGTTTCGCCGTGGTCAGGGTCGCGGAAGTACCCGCGAACGACCAGGACGCGAATGTGGCCGCCGACCTCGCGGTAAATCACGGAGTAAGGGAAGTCGTGCATCGGATGCACCCGGCGAAGATCGTCCGCAGGGGTGCCGATGCCCGGAAACTCGACCAGCAGCTTGGCCACGCGTTCGAATTCGTTCAGAAAGCGGTTCGCGAGCTTTGCGCCGCCCTCCCGGCGATAAAACCTTGCTGCCTCCAGGAGGTCGCGCTCCGCGCCCCGATGGAGGCTGTAGGTCATCCGAGGCTGGCGCGTATGCGAGCCAAGGCCTCGGCCCCAGGCACCAGCACGGAAGGATCGGCATCGGCCTCGGCGTCCCGCTGGGCAGCCAGTTCGTTCCAGCGAGCGTCTCGTTCGCGATCGGCATCGAGGCTGCTGATCACCTGATCCAGCAGGCGCGCGCGGTCCGACGCCGGCAACTGCAGCACTTGCTGAGCGAGAACTTCGACGGGCAGCGACATGATCTGTTTCCGGGGACCGAAGGGCGATAGCTTGCCACAGCCCTGGCGCGCAGCCCGGTGAACGCTCAAGCCGCCTCCGGCCCCGCCCGCTGCACCTTCTTCAACGCCTTCAGCAATGCCGCCCGATCCGGCATCGGCGCCCCGCAGGAGGTGCGCTTCTCGATCGCCAAATCCAGCGCCTTTTCGGCGCCATGCCGCTCCACCGAGAAGCGCGTGCTGCTCGGCCGCCCGTTGCGCGCGCGCCAGGTGGCGACGACGTAGAGCACGGTCGACAGCGCGAACCGCGTCCATTCGAAGCGCACGCCCGCGGCCGGCGTGCGGCTGGTGGACAGCAAGCGCCCGGGCCGGCTGCCGCCGCGCTTGCGCGTCTTCGGCAGCCCCATCTCGCGCGCGGCGCGGCGCGCGGCGCGCAAGGCCTTGTCGGAGCCGCCCAGCTTGCGCGCGGCGAAGAACTTCGACATCCCCGGCCCGCCGCCGTTGATGCGCAGCTGGTAGCCCTCGATCACGCCCTGGCGGCGGATGGTCACGATGTGAGCCGAGGTGGCTTCGACGACGGCGTTGGCAGCAGCAGTGCTCACGAGGGCCTCCTTTGCGGGGCGGATCAGGCGCGAGGGACAGCGGCCGCCGGCTCGGCCAGCTCGTCGAGGATGGGACAGTCGGGCCGGTCGTTGCCCTGGCAGCAGGCGGCCAGGGTCTGGATCGTGCGCCGCATGCTGGTCATCTCGGCGATGCGGCGGTCGAGGTCGGCCACGTGCTGCAGCGCGATGCGCTTGACGTCGGCACTGGCCCGGCGCCGGTTCTGCCACAGCTTGAGCAGTTCAGCGATCTCTTTCATCGAGAAGCCCAACTCCCGCGCACGCCGGATGAAACGCAAGGTATGCACCTCGGCCGGTCCGTACTGCCGGTAGCCCGCCTCGGTGCGCGCCACCTTGGGCAGCAGGCCCAGGCCTTCGTAGTGTCGCACCATCTTGGCCGAAACGCCCGATTGCGCCGCCGCTTCGCCGATGTTCATCGCTTGCCTCCACCGCCACGCTGCAGCAGCAGCGCGTTGCCGACCACGCTGACGCTGCTGAAGGCCATCGCCGCACCGGCCAGCACCGGGTTCAGCAGCCCGAAGGCCGCCAGCGGGATGCCGATCACGTTGTAGCCGAAGGCCCAGAACAGGTTCTGCCGGATCTTGACCGTGGTGCGGCGCGAGATGCGGATCGCCTCGGCCACCAGCAGCGGGTCGCCGCGCATCAGCGTGACGCCGGCAGCCTGCATCGCGACGTCGGTGCCCGTGGCCATCGCGATGCCGACGTCGGCCGCGGCCAGCGCCGGCGCGTCGTTGATGCCGTCGCCCACCATCGCGACCACCGGCGACAGCGCATGCAGCTCGCCGATCACCTGCGCCTTGTCGGCCGGCAGCACCTCGGCGCGCACGTCGTCGATGTCCAGCGCCTTGGCGACGGCCTGCGCGCTGCCGCGGTTGTCGCCGCTGACCAGCACGGTGCGCACGCCCAAGGCATGCAGGCTGCGCACGGCCTCGGCGGCGTGGGGTTTCAGCGTGTCGCCGAAGGCCAGCAGGCCCAGCAGGCGCGGCGCCGGCGTCAGCGCGGCCAGCCACGACACGGTGCGGCCTTGCGCCTGCAACGCCGCGGCGCGCTCGTTCCAGGCACTGCCGTCGACCGAGAGCTCCTGCATCCAGCGCGCGCTGCCGAGGCGCAGCTCGATGCCGTCGACCACGCCGCCGATGCCGCGCCCCGCGGCGGCGCGCAGCTCGGCCGCGGCCGGCGGCGCGAGGCCGCGTTCCTGCGCCGCGGCGACCACCGCGCGCGCCAGCGGGTGCTCGCTGCCGGCCTGCAGCGCGGCGGCGCGGCGCAGCAGCGCGACGTCGTCGCCGTCGGCGGCCAGCAGCTCCAGCAGCCGCGGCTTGCCTTCGGTCAGCGTGCCGGTCTTGTCGAACGCGACGACGCCGATGCGGTGCGCCAGCTCCAGCGCCTGCGCGTCCTGGATCAGGATGCCGCGCCGCGCCGCGACGCCGGTGCCGGCCATGATCGCCGCCGGCGTCGCCAGGCCCAACGCGCAAGGGCAGGCGATGACCAGCACCGCCACCGCGTTCAGCAAGCCTTGCTGCCACTGCCCGGCGCCCAGGCCCCAGCCGAGCCAGGTGAGCAGCGCGCAGGCGACCACCACCGGCACGAAGACGGCGCTGACCTGGTCGACCAGGCGCTGGATCGGCGCCTTCTTCGCCTGCGCCGACTCCACCAGCCGCACGATGCGCGCCAGCGTGCTCTCGGCGCCCAGCGCGACGGTGCGCAGCGCCAGCAGCCCTTCGCCGTTGACGGCGCCGCCGGTCACGCGGTCGCCCGCGTGGCGCGGCACCGGCAGGCTCTCGCCGGTGATCAGCGATTCGTCGACCTCGCTGCTGCCTTCCAGCACCTGGCCGTCGACCGGCACGCGCTCGCCGGGGCGCACGATCACCACGTCGCCCAGGCGCAGCTCGGCCAGCGGCAGCTCCACCTCGCTGCCGTCGGCGCGGCGCACGCGGGCACGCTCGGGGCGCAGCGCCTGCAGCGCGCGGATCGCCGCGGTGGTCTGCCGCTTGGCGCGCGCTTCCAGCCACTTGCCCAGCATCACCAGCGTGATGACGACGGCCGAGGCCTCGAAGTACAGGTGCGGCATCGCGTCGGCGCCGGGCCGCAGCCATTCGTACAGGCTCAGGCCGTAGGCGGCGCTGGTGCCCAAGGCCACCAGCAGATCCATGTTGCCGCTGCCGGCGCGCAAGGCCTTCCAGCCGGCGCGGTAGAAGCGCGCGCCGAAGCCGAACTGCACCGGCGTCGCCAGCGCCCATTGCAGCCAGGCCGGCAGCATCCAGTGCGCGCCCCACAGCATCGCCACCATCGGCAGCACCAGCGGCAGCGACAGCGCCGCAGCGGCCAGCAGCGGCCACGGCAGGCCGTCGCCCGCGGCCGGCGGCGGCGCGGCGCCGTCATCCAGTGGCGTCGCACGGTAGCCGGCGCGTTCCACCGCGGCCAGCAGCGGCGCCAGCGCGTCGTCGGCCGCCAGGGTCTCGACGCGCGCCGTCTCGGTCGCCAGGTTGACGCTGGCCGAGATCACGCCGGGCACGCGCAGCAAGGCCTTCTCGACGCGCGCGACGCAGGACGCGCAAGTCATCCCCTCGATGCGCAGCGTGAGCGCGCTTTGCGCCACCGCATAGCCGGCCTTGTCGACCGCGGCGCGCAGCGCGGCGAAGTCCACCGTCGGCGCGGCCTGCACCGCGGCCTGCTCGGTGGCCAGGTTGATGCTGGCGTCCAGCACGCCGGGCACCTTGCGCAAGGCCTTCTCGATGCGGCCGGCGCAGGCGGCGCAGGTCATGCCGCGCACGCCGAAGGACCAGGCGCGGCCGGCGGCGGATTCGGAGGCGGCCAGCGCCGCGGGTGCGATCGGAGCGTTCATGCCGACGAGCATCATCCCTGACACCATGGCAAGGTCAAGGGGCAGGGTCTTTTTGGGGCCCGGCTTGACCTTGCCACGATGGCAAGGCTCAGCATCGCCGCATCATCCACCCCTCCACCGGAGAACCGCCATGCTGGAATTCGACATCGCCACCCTGTCCTGCGGCCACTGCGCGCGCGCCGTCACCGAGGCCGTGCAGGCGCTGGACCCCGCCGCCCGGGTGGAAGTGGACCTGGGCCGCAAGCACGTGAGCGTGGACACCCGGGCCGCGGCCGCGCAGGTGGCGGCGGCGCTGGCCGAGGCCGGGTACCCGCCGGCGCCGGCACCTTCCGCGGCCTGAATCCGCCGCGGGCCCGAGCCCGCGCCGCCGCGTCGCCGCCGCGCGACGCCTGGGAGAACTGTCAGGTGCGGCCGGCCGCGCATTGGGCGACGATCGTCCCTGCCGCTCCACGCTGCCGGACCCTCGCATGAAAGTCGTCATCGCCCAGATGAAGCACGAGACGAACACGTTCTCGCCCGTGCCCACGCCGCTGGCCCGCTTTGCCGGCGACGCCGAGGTGCCGCCCGAAGGCGGCGACGCCTACCAGGCCTACAAGGGCACGGGCTCGGCGATCGCCGCCTTCATCGAGCTGGCCGAGGAGGCCGGCGCGCAGATCGTGCTGCCGGTGGCCGCCAGCGCCTGGCCCAGCGGCCCGGTGGAGGACGGCGCCTTCGAGTACATCTGCAAGCGCATCTGCGCCGCGGTGGCCGAGGGCTGCGACGCGGTGCTGCTGGACCTGCACGGCGCGATGGTCACGCGCAGCCACGACGACGGCGAGGGCGAGCTGCTGCGCCGGCTGCGCGCGATCGCGCCCACGGTGCCGATCGGCGTGGCGCTGGACATGCACACCAACCTGTTCCCGGCGATGGTGGACGGCGCCACGGTGATCGCCGGCTACCAGACCTATCCGCACGTCGACGTGTTCGAGACCGGGCTGCGCGCCGGCCGCGCGATCTTCGCGCTGCTGGCCGGGCGCACGCAGCCGGCCATGGCCTGGGGCCAGCGCCCGATGCTGCCGCACGTGATGCGCCAGGGCAGCGACGACAGCCCCAACAAGGAGCTGCAGGCGCGCTGCCGCGAGATGGAGCTGCAAGGCGCGCTCTCGGCCTCGGTCTTCGTCGGCTTCCCCAACGCCGACGTCTCGCAGGCCGGCTTGTCGGCCGTGGTGGTGACCGACCGCGACCCGGCGCGCGCCCGCGCCTGGTGCGACGAACTGCTGGACCTGGCCTGGGCGCAGCGCGAGGCCTTCGTCTACCGGCCCGAGCCGCTGGACCGGAGCCTGCAGCGCGCACAAGCCTTGCGCGCGAGCCTGCCCGACGACGCCGGCCCGGTGGTGCTGCTGGACCACAGCGACAACTGCGCCTCCGGCGGCACGATGGACACGATGACGGTGCTGGGCGGCATCCTCGACGCCGGGCTCGACGGCGTGGCCGCCTTCGCCGTCTTCGACCCCGGCGCGGTGCAGCAGATGATGCACGCCGGCGTCGGCGCCGAGGTCAAGCTGTCGCTGGGCGGCAAGCTCGACATGCCGGCCATCGGGCTGAAGGGCCAGCCGCGCCAGGTGCGCGGCCGCGTGCGGCTGATCAGCGACGGCCGCTACCGCAACCGCGGGCCGATGGGCCGCGGCGAACTCAACCACATGGGCCCGGCCGCGGTGCTGGACACCGGCAAGGTGGAGATCGTCGTCATCTCGCAGCACGTGGAGCCGCACGACCTGGCGGCCTTCCAGGCGGTGGGCATCGACCCGGCGTCCAAGCGCTACCTGATGCTCAAGAGCCGCGTGCACTGGCGCGCCGGGCTGCGCAGCCTGGCCGGCGCGGTGGTCGAATGCGCCGGCACCGGCGTCTGCACGTCCGACTACGCGCAGCTGCCGTTCCGCCACGTGCGGCGGCCGATTTATCCGCTGGACGCGCTGTAGCGCGGCCCGGGCCGCGCCCGATCGCCGGGGATCGCCGAAACTGGGCCGCCGCGGCGCCGCATTTCCGGCCATCGCGGCCGCGCCGGCGGCGCTGCAATCGGGCATGCAGAGCGCCCTGCCCTTCTGCCGCGGCGAGCCCTATGCCACCTACTTCGGCCGCCTGGCGCAGACTGCCGACGCCGCGGCCGCGCTGCGCCGGCTGATCCCGCACCTGGACGCCGCGCTCGACGGCGCCGAGCGCCTGGCGCTGTGGCAGGCGCTGCACCGCCTGTGGCAGCGCGCCGGCGCGCCGCAGCGCGAGGCCGCGGCCGCCTGCCTGGACGGCCGCCATCGCGCCGCGCTGACGGCGCTGGACCGCGGCTGGACCGAGCCCGCGCTGATCGAACACCTGTGCCGGCAAGGCCCCTGCGCCGCGCAGGCCGCCTTCGTGCCCGCGCTGCTGGCCCACCACGGCCTGGACCCGCTGGCCGAGCCCGAGGCCGCCGCGCCGGGCCTGCTGCTGCCGGCGGTGCAGGCAGCCGTCGCCGCGGCCGCCGCGGCGAACACCCGGCTCGGCGGCACGCACATCGCCGCGCTGCGCAACGCCGCGTTGAGCGCCTGCGAGCGCGAGCCGGCGCTGGTGCTGCAAGGCCTGGCGCTGCTGTTCGAGCTGGCGCTGCAGGTGCGCGACGCCCGCACCGCCACCGGCGTGCTGGCCGAGCTGCTGGACCACGGCCACGCCGCACTGCTGCCGGCCGAGCGCGTGCGCGCCTGGCTGGACGGCACGGCCTTCGACGACGACCAGGACCGCCAGCGCCCGCTGGCGCTGGCGCCGCACTGGCAGCGCCAATGGCTGCAGCCGGGCCGCTGGCTGCAGCCCGGCGTGCTGGCCGATCTGCGCGCCGCGTTGCAGCGCCCCGGCCCGCGCGGCCGGCTGCAGGAGCTGGCGGTGCTGCTGCAGCAGCCGGCGATCGACCCCCGCGGCACCGCGCCAAGGCGCGAGGTGCTGCAGTTGCTGGCCGCGCTGGACCGCGCCTACGAGCGGATCGACCGCGGCGGCGACGCCGCGCCCGAGGCGACGGCGCTGCTCGACGGCGGCTGCCTGGCGCCGGCCGCGATGGCCGCGTTGGCCACGATGCGGCGCGGCGGCGTGCCCCGGAGCGCCGCGCCGGCGCCGCAGCCGCAGGCCGCCGGCGAGGATCACCGGTGGCTGGAATGCCCCGGCGCGCCCGGCGTGACCATCGTCTTCTCCGGCAGCGCCGCGTCCCACGGCGTCGCCGAGGCCGGCGCGCTGGCCGGCCGGCTGCCGGGCCAGCACCTGCTGTTCGTGCATTGCCCCGACGAGACCGGGTACGACGAAGCCTTCGACCGCGTGCACGCGCTGCTGGCCGACCGGGTGGCCGCGCGCTTCGCGCCCGCGGCCGTCACCTGCTGGGGCAGCGGCGTGGACGGCCACGGCGCGCTGAAGTTTGCGCTGGCCTTCGGCTGGCGCGCGGTGGTCTGCAACCCGCAGGTCGACCTCGACCTCTGGGCCGCCTTCCGCCCGCGCGAACGCGCGCGGCTGTGGGCCACGCAACGCCACCGCACGCTGGCGGCCGATGCCGCGGCCTGGGCGCGGGTGCCGCTGTACATCGCCTGCGGCAGCGGCAGCGCCGACCGCGAGGCCTTGTCGCTGCTGATCGCGCAGTGGCGGCAGTGCCCCGACTTGAGCCTGGTCGTCGAGAAGTTCGACGACGGCCACCCCGCCGGGCTGATGCAGCGCATCGCCGGCGGGCCGCAGCACGCGGCGCTGGCACGCATCACCGGCCGCCTGCGCGCGCTGCAGCAGCTCAAGGCCGCCGAGCCGGTGGCCGGCGGCGACGCCACGTCCGCGTTCTGGCAGCAGCTCGACGACACGCGTGAGCGCAGGCTGGAGATCACGGTGCGCGACGGCCGGCTGCGCTGGCAGCCTTCGCGCGCCTGCACGCCGGGGCTTCAGGCCGCGGCCACGCTGCCGGTGCGACCGTCCTTGTCGCCTTCAAGCGTCGTCACCGGCCCCTTGCCGCTGAAGCGGTCCAGCGCCAGGTAGATCACCGGCGTGATGTAGAGCGTGATGGCCTGCGAGAACACGAGGCCGCCCACCACCGCCAGCCCCAGCGGCTGACGCAGCTCGGCGCCGGCGCCCAGGCCCAGCGCGATCGGCAGCGCGCCCATCAGCGCGGCCAGCGTCGTCATCATGATGGGCCTGAAGCGCAGCACGCAGGCGTCGCGGATCGCCTGCTGCGGCGCCAGCCCCTGGTGGCGCTGCGCGTCGAGCGCGAAGTCGATCATCATGATCGCGTTCTTCTTGACGATGCCGATCAGCAGCAGGATGCCGATGGTCGCGATCAGCGTCAGGTCCATGCCGAAGATCATCAGCGTGGCCAGCGCGCCCACCGCGGCCGACGGCAGCCCGGCCAGGATCGTGATGGGGTGGATGTAGCTCTCGTAGAGCACGCCCAGCAGCACGTAGATGACGATCAGCGCGCCGAGGATCAGCACCACCTGGCTGCCCTGCGAGCTCTGGAACACCTTGGCGTCGCCGCCCCAGGTGCTGATGATGGACGCCGGCACGCGCAGATCCTGGCGCGCCTGCTCGATGCGCTTGGTGGCATCGCCCAGCGCCGCGCCCGGCGCGAGGTTGAACGACACCGTCACCGCCTGCAGCTGGCCGGCGTGGTTGATCGCGGTCGGCCCCACGGTGCGCTGCACGGTGGCGAAGCTGGTCAGAGGCACGAGCGCGCCGGTGCTGGCGCGCACGTAGATGCCGTTGAAGGCGCTTTCGTCGGCGCGCGCGCTGGGCACCGCCTCCATGATCACCTGGTAGCTGTCCACCGCGGTGAAGATGGTCGAGACCTGGCGCTCGCCGAAGGCGCTGAACAGCGCCGAGCGGATCGCGTCGATCGGCACGCCCAGGGCGTTGGCGCGCTCGCGGTCGATCTTCAGGCTGGCCTGCAGGCCGCGCATCTGCGCGTCGCTGGTGACGTCGCGGAACAGCGCATCGGTGCGCAGCTTGTCCTGCAGCTTCTGCGCCCAGTCGTAGAGGTCGCCGGCCTGCACGCTCTGCAGGATGTACTGGTACTGCGCCTTGCTCTGCCGGCCGCCCAGCCGCAGGTTCTGCACCGGCTGCATGTAGACGGCGATGCCCGGCACCTCGCGCAGCTTGCGGCGCAGGCCTTCCAGCAGGTCCTTCATCGGCGGGCGTTCGCCGCGGGCCTTGAGGTTGATGAACAGCCGCCCGGTGTTCTGCGCGCCGCTGCCGCCGTTGAAGCTGCTGACCGTGGCTACCGCGGGGTCGTTGCGGAAGATCGCGGCCACGCGGTCCTGCAGCGCCACCATCTGCTCGAAGCTCACGTCCTCGGCGGCTTCGGTGCTGACCTGGATCTGGCCGATGTCCTCCTGCGGGAAGAAGCCCTTGGGGATGACATAGAACATCCAGCCGGTGGCGACGAAGGTGGCCAGCGCCACCAGCAGCACCGTCTTGCGGTGGCCCAGGGCGACGTCCAGGCTGCGCGCGTACAGGCCCAGCATGCGGTCGAAGCCGCGCTCGAACAGCCGCACCAGCGCGCCGGGCGGCTTCTTGTGCGCCTCGTCGGTCAGGAAGCGGCTGGCCATCATCGGCACCAGCGTCAGCGAGACGAAGGCCGAGGCGACGATGGCCAGCGAGACGATGACCGCGAACTCGTGGAACAGCAGCCCGATCACGCCGGGCATGAAGAAGATCGGGATGAAGACCGCGATCAGCGAGCTGCTGATCGACAGGATCGTGAAGCCCACCTCGCGGCTGCCGCGCAGCGCGGCCTGGAACGGCGGCACGCCGTGCTCGACGTGGCGGATCACGTTCTCCAGCATCACGATGGCGTCGTCGACCACCAGGCCCACCGCCAGCGTCAGCCCCAGCAGCGAGATGTTGTCGATCGTGTAGCCCAGGGCCCACAGCATCGCGACCGCACCGAACAGCGAGACCGGCAGGCTCAGCGTGGGGATCACGGTCGCGACGAAGCGGCGCAGGAACAGGAAGATCACCAGCACCACCAGCGCGATGGTGCCGAACATCGTCAGCGTGACGTCGTGCAGCGCGTCGCGGATCGAGACCGAGCGGTCGTTGTTGATCGACATCCGCACCGACTGCGGCAGCTGCGCCTGGAAGGCCGGCATCTGCGCCTTGACGGCGTCGACCACGGCCACCGTGTTGGCGTCGGGCTGGCGCAGGATGGCCAGCGAGATCGAGGTCTCGCCGTTGAAGTTGGCCGAGGTCTTGATCTGCTCGAAGCTGTCTTCCACCGCCGCCACGTCGCGCAGCCGCACCGGGTTGCCGCCCTTCACGCTGACGATCAGCTCGGCATATTCGGCGGCATTGGTCAGCTGCTTATTGGCGGTGAGCGTCAGCGTCTGCCGCGGGCCTTCCAGCGTGCCCAGCGGCGAGTTGGCGTTGGCCGCGGCCAGCGCGGTGCGCAGCTCGTCCATCGTCAGGTTGCGCGCCGCCAGCGCCGACGGGATCACGCGCACGCGCACCGCGAAACGCTTGGCGCCGAACACGTTGACCTGGGCGACGCCGGGCAGCGTGGACAGCGTGGGCGAGATCAGGTGCTCGGCGTAGTCCTGCAAGTCGGTGATGTTCATCGACGGCGAGGTCAGCGCGATGAACAGCACCGGCGCGTCGGCCGGGTTGACCTTGCGGTAGCTGGGCAGCTGCGTCATCTCCGGCGGCAGCGAGCGCTGCGCGCGCAGCAGCGCGGCCTGCACGTCCACCGCGGCGGCGTCGATGTTGCGGCCTTCGTCGAACTCCAGCGTGATGCTGGTGCTGCCCAGCGTGCTGGTGCTGCTGATCACGTCCAGCCCGGGAATGGTCTGGAACTGCTTCTCCAGCGGCAGCGCCACCGCGGTGGCCATGTTCTCGGGGCTGGCGCCGGGCAGCGAGGCGCCGACGTTGATCACCGGCGTGTTGTAGCTGGGCAGCGCCGCCACCGGGATGCGGCTGTAGGCGATCAGCCCCGCGGCGATGATGGCCAGGTTCAGCAGCACCGTCATCACGGGCCGGCGGATGAAAAGCTCGGACAGGTTCATGCACGCTCCGCAGCAGGCGTTCAGGGCGACGGCGCGCGCGAGGCCGCCGCGGCTGGGGCGGAGGCGCCGTCGCCGGCGCCCGATGCCGCGCCGCCGCGACGCCCGCCACGGCCGCTGCCGCCGTTCGCGCCTTCGGCCGCGCGCTCGACCACGCGGCTGCCGGTGCGCAGGTTCTGGCGGCCGTCCAGCACCACCTTCTCGCCGGGCTTCACGCCGCTGACCGCGGCCTCGCTGCCCAGCGCCTGCAGCAGCTTCACCGGGCGGCTGGCGGCCAGCCCCTGCTCGTCGATCACGAACACCGAATGCCCGCGCGCGCCCTGCACGATGGCCGCCTGCGGCACCAGCACCGCGCCGGCCAGCGACTGCAGCGACAGGCTCACGTTGACGTAGGCGCCGGGCCACAGCGCCTGGTCCTTGTTGGCGAACAAGGCCTTGACCTTGACGGTGCCCGAGGCCGGGTCGACCAGGCTGTCGACGAAATCCAGCCGGCCGACGCGCTGGCCGCGGCCCTCTGGCAGCAATGCCAGTACCTGGCCAGGCAGCAGCGCCAGCACCTGGCCCGGCGGCAGCACCGCCGAAGACGCCGCCGCCGCCGACGCCGGCACCGCCGCCGGCAGCGCGCCGCGGCCGGCCTCGGCCAGCGCCTTCAGCGCGTCGGGCAGGTTGCGCTGCGGCAGGTTGAAGCTCACGCTGATCGGATCGAGCTGCGTGATGCTGACCATCGCCGCGCCGGTGGGCGACACCGAGCTGCCGGCGAACACCGCGATCTGCCCCACGCGGCCGCTGCTGGGCGCCGCGATGCGGCTGTACGACACCGCGACGCGCGCCGCCTCGATCGCCGCGCGGTCGGACACCACCACCGCGCGCTGCGCGTCCACCGTGGCCTGCGCGGTGTCCACCGCGCCTTGCGAGACGAAGCCCTGCGACACCAGGTCCTGCGCGCGCACCAGCTGGCGCTGCGCGTCGGCCAGCGTCGCCTGGTCGCGCAGCAGCTGCGCCTCGGCCTTGGCCAGGTTGGCGGCGTCGGCGCGGCCGTCCAGCGTGAACAGCGGCTGGCCCTTGGCGACGAACTGCCCGTCCTTGACGTGCACCGCGGTGACCACGCTGCTGATCTGCGGCTTGATGTCCACGGTCGCCAGCGCCGCCACGGTGCCGGTGGCCTCGACCTGCACCGCGACGTCGCGCCGCTGCGCGCGCACCACGGTCACGCTGACCGGCGGGCCCGACGCGGCCGCGGCCGCGGCTGCCGGACCCGACGCGCCGGACGCCGCCGCCGGTGGCGCCGCGCCCACCGCCGGCGCCGGCTCCGTCGATTTGCCGCCGCAGGCGGCCAGCAGGCCGCACAGCGCGGCCAGCAGGGAAAACGATCGACGGACCATCAGCTCTTTCTTCGGCTTTGGCGGGCAAGGCGCGCCGCGGCGGCAGCATAGCGAATGATGCGCCGGCGCCGATGTCTGCCTTGCAAAGCGGCCCCGCGGACGGGGTGGGGCCGGGCCCAGAATCGCCGCTGCCGGCAACCGCCGTGCCCGAGGGAGACCCGCCCATGCAACTGCACCCGCCGCAGGCCGCCGGCGCCGCCGCGGCCGCCGCGCGGCCCGACAAGATCAGCACCGCCGCCGAGGCCGTGCGGCTGATCCACGACGGCGACACCATCGCCACCGGCGGCTTCGTGGGCATCGGCTTCGCCGAAGGCATCGCGGTGGCGCTGGAAGAGCGCTTCCTGGCCACGCGCGCCGAGACCGGCGCCGGCTCGCCGCGCGACCTGACGCTGGTCTACGCCGCCGGCCAGGGCGACGGCCGGGGCCGCGGGCTGGACCACTGGGGCCACGAAGGCCTGCTGCGCCGCGTGGTGGGCGGCCACTGGGGGCTGTGCCCAGCGCTGCAGGCGCTGGCGGTGAACGACCGCATCGAGGCCTACAACCTGCCGCAAGGCGTGATCTCGCACCTGTTCCGCGACATCGCCGCCGGCAAGCCCGGCACGCTGACGCGCGTGGGCCTGGGCACCTTCGTCGACCCGCGCCACGGCGGCGGCCGCATCAACGCGCGCACCACCGAGGACCTGGTGCGCCTGCTGCCGATCGACGGCGAGGAGTACCTCTTCTACAAGGCCTTCCCGATCCACGTCGGCATCATCCGCGCGACCACCGCCGACCCCGACGGCAACCTGACGATGGAGCGCGAGGCACTGACGCTGGAGGCGCTGGCGATCGCGATGGCGGCGCACAACAGCGGCGGCATCGTGATCGCGCAGGTCGAGCGCATCGCCGAGCGCGGATCGCTCAACCCGCGCCAGGTCAAGGTGCCGGGCGTGCTGGTGAGCTGCGTCGTGCCGGCGCGGCCGGAGCACCACCCGCAGACCTTCGCCACGCCCTACAGCCCCGCGTTCGCCGGCGAGATCCGCGTGCCGGTGGACCGCTTGCCGCCGCTGCCGCTGACCGAGCGCAAGGTGATCGCGCGCCGCGCTGCGCTGGAGCTGCCGCGGCACGCGGTGGTCAACCTCGGCATCGGCATGCCCGAGGGCGTGGCCGAGGTGGCGGCCGAGGAGCAGATCATCGACCTCGTGACGCTGACCGCCGAGCCCGGCGTGATCGGCGGCATCCCGGCCAGCGGGCTGAACTTCGGCGCCGCGGTCAATACGCAGGCGGTGATCGACCAGCCCAGCCAGTTCGACTTCTACGACGGCGGCGGGTTGGACCTGGCGGTGCTGGGCCTGGCGCAGGCCGATGCCGAGGGCAACCTCAACGTCAGCCGCTTCGGCACGCGGCTGGCCGGCGCCGGCGGCTTCATCAACATCAGCCAGGCGGCCAAGGCGGTGGTGTTCGTCGGCACCTTCACCGCCGGCGGGCTGGAGCTGCGCGTGGGCGGCGGCCGGCTGGAGATCCTGCGCGAAGGCAGCCTGCGCAAGTTCGTGCGCCGCGTGGAGCAGCGCACCTTCAGCGGCGCGGTGGCCGCGGCCAAAGGGCGGCGCGTGCTCTACGTCACCGAGCGCTGCGTGTTCCGGCTGGCGGCCGCGGGGCTGGAGCTGGTGGAGATCGCCCCCGGCGTCGACCTGCAGCGCCACATCCTGGCGCAGATGGATTTCGTGCCGGCGATCAGCCCCGAGCTGCGCACGATGGACCCGCGCCTGTTCGCCGACGAGCCGCTGGGCCTGCGCCAGCGGCTGCTGCAGGTGCCGCTGGCCGAGCGCGTGGAGCTGGACGCCGAAGGCCGGCTGCTGTTCATCAACTTCGAGGGCCTGCGCGTCGACGACGCCGCCGACATCGACGAGATCGAGCGCACCGTGGCCGCGCGCGTGGCGCCGCTGGGCCACAAGGTCGACGTGGTGGTCAACTACGACCACTTCAGCATCCGCCCCGAACTGCTGGACGCCTACGGCGCGATGGTGCAGCGGCTGCAGCAGCGCTGGTACGGCAGGGTCACCCGTTATGCGGCGAGCGGGTTCCTGAAGGCGCGGTTGCGGGGGTGAGGGGCTGGGCACCGACGGTGGCCTGCCTGCTTCGCACGCCACCGCTGGTGGACTTCGCGGCAGGCGGTACCCGACAGGGGCAATGTATGGGGCCGGCGAGAAGCGCAGCGCCGAGGTCGGCGCGCGCCAGCGCGCTTCGTGAACTGACTCGCCGCGTCTGTCCGAGCGCAGCGAACGGAGTGAGCGCAGCGAGTTACGCGGCGCGACCTCGGCGCGAGCATCGCAGCGGAGTCGGAGCGAAGCGCAGACCGCTCCATTCTGAGCCCCTGGCGGGTGCCGCCTGCCGCGATGCGCTGATCGGCGCAAGAGGTTGCTGCCGGCGATCAACAGCGCACCGCTTCAGTCCCGCCACTCGACCTGAGCCAGCACATCGGGCTTGGCCCGGATCTCCAGCAGCAACCCGTCGGTTCCCCACTCGAGCACGAACTCGTCGCCGTCGAGGGTCTCCAGCCGCCACTGCGGCGCGTCGACACCGGACGCACCGTCGCCGCGCGGCGGGCCGACGGCCAGCAGCGCCTGCGGCCGCGTCATTCCGCGCAACAGCCGCCCGGCACGTACCGCGCGCTGCACCGCCGGCGGCAGGCCGTCGATTGCCGACCGCGGGTCTTCCTTGACGATCAAGCGATCCAGCATCTGCTGCATCGTCATCTGCTCGCGGCCGTAGTCCAGGCCGATGCGCATGGGCCGGCCCTCGATCCAGACCTTGGCCTGCTTGGCCGACACCTCGCGCACCTTGATGCGCGCACCGGCCGGGATCATCGGCAGCGACAGGTAGTTGGCGTCGCTGATCCAGTCGCCCTCGTAGTGCAGGTTGCAGCAGGTGTAGTCGGCGCCGGCCATCGCCTGGGCCGCAGCCGGATCCGGCGGCGCGACGATGGGCGGCCCGACGCGCGCGCCGCCGGCCGCCTCTTCCAGCCACACCTCGCGCCGGAACGCGTCGAACACGCCGTTGACGCGGTAGGCCTTGCCCTCCACCAGATCGACCTGCAGCACGCCTTCGACCGGGTCGTTGCCGGCCGACTTGAACAGCGCCTGGATCGGCATCGCATAGGCCATGCGCCCCACCAGCTTGAGCTTGCGCGGCCCCGCGCTCACCAGGCGGCTGACCTGCTCCACGCGCAAGTCGGACCCTCGCCCGCGCGATGCGGACACGCTGGCCTGCGCCGCGTTCTTCTCGGTGGCCACGCCGTCCACTTCGGCCAGATAGAAGAAGGTGCCGCCCGAGCGGCCGCCGCCGATGCTGCTGTCGTGCACCATCACCAGCTGCGCCTGCACCGCCAGCGGCAGCCACAGCAATGCCCAGATCCAGCCCGAACGCGATGCCTTGCGCTGCATGTTCCCTCCCTGTGCTTGGCGGCAGCCCGGAGGATAGCGAGGTGCCGCTTGCCGGTGCTCGACAATCACCTCCGTGCAATACCCCGACTACCGACCCTCGATCGACAGCCCGCCGCTGTCCGACGATGAACTGCAGGCGCTGGACGAACTGCTGGGCGCGCTGCCCGGCGACGTGGCGATGAACGTCGAGATGCTCGACGGCTACCTGAGCGCGCTGCTGCTGGCACCCACGCCGGTGGCGGCTCGCCGCGGAGCCGAGTGGCTGCCCGCGGTGTGGGGCGGCGACGGCGAAGGTGACGCACCCTTCACTAGCGGCAAGCAGAAGAAGCGCGCCATCGTGCTGGTGCTGCGCCACCTGCACGCGATCGACCAGGCACTGCAGCGCGACCCCGAGCATTGGGAGCCGGTGTTCAGCGTTGCCGAAGGCGAAGACGGCCGCGAATGGGCCGATGCCGAGGACTGGTGCATCGGCTTCCTGCAGGCCACCGCGCAGGATCCCGATGGCTGGGGCCAATGGTTCGACGACCCCGCGCTCGGCCCGCTGCTGACGCCCATCGGCCTGCTGGGCGGCGAGGATGCGGACGGCCCGGCCGACCCCGAGCAGCGCGACGCCTTAAGCCGCGCGCTGCCCGACGCGGTGCTGGCGCTGGCCGCGCAGCGTCCTCCTATACGTGGCCTCGGTCGCGCTTGACGCCCGCGATGCCGATCTCCACCTGGCCCATGCGGGCACGCAGGTCGGCCTGGTCCTTGTCGTACTGGGCGCGGAAGTCGCGCAGGTCGTTGCGCAGCGCCTTCAGGTGCTCGACGATGAGGTTGGCGATGTCGTCTGCCATGGTGTGGCGAGTGTAGGTCAGCCCGGACTTGCGTGACGGATTGCGTGACGGATGCGGCAGATCGCCCCGGCGTGCCTGTCCGGTCTTCTTGACGCCGACTGCACGCGGCGGCCGGCCTGCCGATACCGAGGCCAAGCAGTACCCGGTCCGGCCCATGCAACTTGCGATCTTCGACCTCGACGGCACCTTGCTGGGCGGCGACAGCGACTCGCTGTGGTGCCGCTTCCTGATCGACCACGCGATGCTCGACCCGGCCCTGGCGCAGCGCAGCGAACTGCTGGCCGCGCACTACGCCGGCGGCACCGTGGTGCCCGAGGAATACGCGCGCTTCCAGGCCGCGCTGCTGGCCGGCCACACGCTGGCCGGCCTGCTGCCGCTGCGCGAGCGCTTCCTGCGCGAGGTGGTGCGCCCGCGCATCCCGGCGGCCGCGCGCGCGCTGCTGCAGCGCCATCGCCGCGACGGCGACACGCTGGTGCTGACCACCGCCACCAACCGCGTCGTCAGCGAGCTGACGGCGCTGGACCTGGGCGTCGACGTCTACCAGTGCACCGAGCTCGAATGCCAGCACGGCCGCTTCACCGGCCGCCTGGCTGGCACGCCCAACATGCGCATCGGCAAGCTCGAGCGCCTGCGCGTATGGCTGGCCGCCCACGGCGAAGGCGCGGCCGCGCTGAAGCGGGCCTGCTTCTACAGCGACTCGATCAACGACCTCGCGCTGCTCAGCGTGGTCGGCCGCCCCATCGTCGTCGACCCCGACCGCCGCCTGGCCGCCACCGCGCTGCGCAAGGGCTGGGCGCAGATCGAGCTGCACGGCAGCGGGCAGACGCTGGTGGCGGCGCTGGCCTGACGCCGGGCTGGCTTGGCGAGCCTCGAAAAGTCCGCCCTATCTCGGCGCGCGAACTCACTTATAGGTGACAAAGACATCCTTGAACTTCGCAAGCTCACTTGATTCTGGACAGAGAACTTCATCAAGATAAAAGTGATAGCCCGTTGTCATGAAGACGATCGGAACGATCACTTTCAGGTAAGCACTCGGGCTGGCACTGGTGCGCAGGCAGTGGGTGACGCCTTCACGTAGAACGATGCGAACAACATTAGGGAATGTCTGCATAACTAAGGGCTGATCCGTCTTGCCCGAGGCGGCACGTGAGGTGACGATGCGAGCCGTGAAGCAACTTGGACTTGGCCTGAACCTGTCGACGAAGAAGACGCGCAAGCGCGAGTTCCTCGAAGAGATGGAGCGTGTCGCGCCCTGGGCGGTGCTGGTGCAGATCGTCCAACCGCATTACCCCAAGGCCAAGACCGGCCGACCGCCCTTCGGCATCGAGACCATGCTGCGCATCCACTACCTGCAGCAGTGGTTCGGGCTGAGCGATCCGGCGATGGAAGAGGCGCTGCACGACGTGCCGCTGTACCGCGAGTTCGCCAAGCTCGAGGGCGTGACCGCGCGGCTGCCCGACGAGACGACGATCCTGCGCTTTCGGCATCTGTTGGAGCGACACAACCTGGCCGTGGACATGCTGCGGGTCGTCAACGATCTGCTGAGCCACAAGGGCCTGATGCTTCGCAGCGGCACGGCGGTGGATGCCACGCTGATCTCGGCGCCGAGCTCGACCAAGAACGCCGAGGGCGAACGCGATCCGCAGATGAAGCAGACGCGCAAGGGCAACAACTGGTATTTCGGGATGAAGGCGCACATCGGCGTGGACGCCGACTCGGGTCTGGTGCACACGGTGGTGACGACCGCGGCCAACGTCAACGACCTGAACGTCGCCGGGCAGCTGCTGCACGGGCGCGAGCGTGACGTCTTTGCCGACGCCGGCTATCAGGGGGTGCACAAGCGGCCGGAAGCAGCCGGCCCGAACTGGTACGTGGCGATGCGGCCTGGTCTTCGGCGCAAGCTCGACCCGCAGACCAAGGCAGACGTCATCGCCGACAAGCTCGAGCAGCTCAAGGCCAGCATCAGGGCTAAGGTCGAGCACCCGTTCCGCGTCCTGAAGAGGCAGTTCGGCTACACGAAGGTTCGCTACCGAGGCTTGGCCAAGAACACGGCGCAGATCGTCACGCTGTTCGCACTGTCGAACCTGTGGATGGCGCGCGCAAAGCTGATGGGAGCGCGAGGATGAGTGCGCGAGCCGTGCACCAAGCACGCGCCGCGCTGCAATCGCTCGGCGCCGTGACGCGCGTCGCGAGGTCCTTCGAGTGCCGTTCTCGATCTGCATGATGGCCAACTGGGCGCGTCAGCGTTACGCAGCGCGTTGTGCAGACCTTCCTTAGGTTCGCCCACTCGAGATTGCACGAAAAACTCGTGAGACCCGGATGGAAGAATTGCCTGAACTTTCTCTGAATTTCGAAGCTGGGCGAATGCACTCCCGTTGACACCTACGGTAATCGCTGCGCCACCCATGATGAAAGTTGGCTCGCGATAAACGATGACTGTTCCGCCAGTACCTGCAGAGAGCGTGGTCAGTGGAGTGACCTCCGGTGCAAAAGCGCAGCCAGTCAGAAAGAGCGCCAACACGCCTACCCCAAGATGAAAATGAATCCGGGATTTCATGATGTCGATGAGGGCGTGCTGGAAGCCCGAATGATCTGAAGCTCAACGATAGAGCAGCCTGACAGCACCACGTCCCCCCAGCGCCTTGGCGATCTTCATCACGGTTTCGAATCTCGGCTTGGACCCGGGCGCAAAGGCCTTGCAGCAGCCTTCTTGCCCCAGCCCGGCGTGCCTTGCCATCTGAGCCATGCCCTTGGCCCTGGCGACGTCGCTCTGCCAGTCACCCGGCGAACACCGTCGATCGTACTCATTTGGATACGACGAATCGAGCGCTCCCGTGGCGCCGCATCAAGCCGCCAGTGCCCGCGGCTCCGCGGCCGGCGGATGCAGGCCGTCCCAGGCCTCGATGAAAGCCTGCACCTGCGCCGCGGGCAGCGGCTGGCTGATCAGGTAGCCCTGCAGGCGCTGGCAGCCGCGTTCGCGCAGCATCCGGGCCTCGACGCGGCTTTCCACGCCTTCGGCGACGGTGGTCATGCGCAGCGCGCGCGACATCGCCAGGATGGTGTCGACGATGACCTGCGCCTCGCCGTCGCGCGCGAGGTCGCGCACGAAGCTGCGGTCGATCTTCAGCGTATCGAAGGCGAAGCGGCGCAGGTAGCCCAGCGCCGAATAGCCGGTGCCGAAGTCGTCCAGCGCGGTGCGGAAGCCCATCGCGCGCAGCGCGCGCAGCGTGGCCACCGCAGCCTCGGTGTCCTCGATCAGCGCCGACTCGGTGATCTCCAGCTCCAGCCGCTGCGGCCGCAGCCCCGCGGCCGCGGCGGCCACGCGCGCCGGCAGCCCGGGCGCGGCCAGTTGCGAGGCCGAGACGTTGATCGACACCGTCACGTGGGCCGGCCAGCGCGCCGCGTGGCGGCAGGCCTCGGCCAGCACCCAGTCGCCGATCGCCGACATCAGCCCGCTGCCCTCGGCGATGGCGATGAACTCGGCCGGCGAGACCTCGCCGTGCTCGGGATGGCACCAGCGCAGCAGCGCCTCGAAGCCGCACAGCCGGCCGCCGTCGCTGTCCACCTGGGGCTGGAACTCCAGCCTGAACTCGCCGCGCGCGGCCGCGCCGTCCAGCGCCTGCGCCAGCGCGGCGCGGCGGCGGCCCACCTCGGCCAGCTCGGCGTGGAAGATGCAGTGCCGGTGGCCGCCGTCGCGCTTGGCGGCGTACATCGCGATGTCGGCGTGGTTGAGCAGCGTGTCGACGTCCTCGCCGTGCTGCGGCGCGACGGCCACGCCGATGCTGGCACGCAGCGACAGCGGCGCTCCCGCGGCCTCGCCGGGCAGCGACAGCGCGGCGTGCAGCCGCTCCAGCAGCGGCTGCAGCGACGCCGCGTCGGCCGCGCCGCGCACCAGCATCGCGAACTCGTCGCCGCCCAGCCGCGCCACCGTGTCGCTGCGCCGCGCCACCGACAGCAGCCGCTGGCCGAAGGTCTGCAGCAGCAGGTCGCCGGCGGCATGGCCCCGGGTGTCGTTGACCTGCTTGAAGCCGTCCAGGTCGAAGGTCAGCACCGCCAGCGCCGGACCGGTGCCGGTGCCGGTGCCGGGCTGCAGCAGGGCCTGCAGCAGCTCGCGGAACTGCGAGCGGTTGACCAGCCCGGTCAGCGCGTCGTTGTGCGCCAGCCAGCTCAGGCGGCGGTGCGCCAGCTGGCGGTCGGTGACGTTGGTGGCCACGCCGCGCCAGCCGAGGAAGGCGCCGCCGTCGCCGCGCAGCGGCCGCGCGCTGAGCGCCCACCACTGCAGCGTGGCGCCGGCGCGCAGGCACAGCAGGTGGTCGCGGAAGGCGGCGCGCCGCCGCAGCAGGCTGCGCAGCCCGGCCCAGTGGCTGCGCGCGTCGTCGCTGTCGGGCAGCGCGCGCGCCAGCAGCCCGAAGGCGCGCAGGCGGCGCAGGCGCACGGCCGGCTGCCCCAGCACGGCGGCCAGGCGCTGCGCCACGTGGGCGAAGCGGCCCTGGGCGTCGGTCTCCCACAGCAGGTCGCTGGCGTGGTCCTCGAAGTCGCGCAGCAGCAGCCCGATCACCTCGTGCTGGTGGTCGGCCCGCGCCTCGGCCATCAGCCGCGCGCCCAGCGTCTTGGCATGGGTCCACACCGAGTAGACGACGATCAGCGCGTACAGCGCCAGCACCAGGGCCAGCGGCAGCGCGTGGGCCGGCGGCCCCTGCAGCAGGCCGGCCGCGCCGCCCAGCGCCAGCACCGCCACGTGCAGCGTGGCGGCCACCGGCAGGCTGGCGAGGGCAAAGCCGCCGGCGCAGATCATCCCGGTGATGACCATGCCGATGAAGAACTGCGCCGGTGCGTCCACCCGCGGGTAGACCAGCGCCGGCAGCAGCGCCCAGGCCGCGCCCAGCAGGCCGGCGTTGACGGCGGCCCGGCGCAGCAGGCGCGGCGGCGCGGTGGCCAGCGGGCCGCGCCGGCGGTGGCGCCGCCAGGCGCGCAAGCCCAGCAGCGCCAGCAGGCACACCGCGGCGGCCCAGGCCATGACCAGCGGCCGCGACGCCTGCGCGCGCAGCACCCAGACGATCAGCAGCGCGTTGAAGACGTTGACCGCCATGCCCAGCGGCGTGAGCCGCGTCACCGCCTGGATCTGGCGCGCGCGGAAGCGCGCGGCGTCGCGCTCGTCGGCCTCGTAGGCCCGGAAGAAGCCCAGCAGCCGCCGGCCCGCGCGGCAGGCGCGCGCGTGCCGGCGGCGCAGCGCCTCAAGCATCGCGGCCGTCGGCCAGCAGCGCGGCGCCGATCGCCGGCGCGGGGTCGGGCAGCGGCGCCGGCCGCTGCACCGCGTGGCCCTGCGCGAAGTCCACGCCCAGCGCCTGCAGCTCGGCGATCACGGCGTCGGACTCGGCGTACTCGCCCACCGTGTGCAGGCCCATCAGGTGGCCGATGCGGTTGATGGTCTCGACCATCGCGCGGTCGACCATGTCGTGCGCGATGTTGCGCACGAAGCTGCCGTCGATCTTGAGCACGTCGACCGGCAGCGTCTTCAGGTAGGCGAAGGAGCTGGCGCCGACGCCGAAGTCGTCCAGCGCGAACAGGAAGCCCTGCTGCCGCAGCTCGCGCAGCAGCAGCCGGGTGCGGCTGATGTTGTTGACGGCCGCGGTCTCGGTGATCTCGAAGCACACGCTGCCGGCGGGCAGCCGGTGCCGGTGCGCCTGCTCCAGGATGTGCTCCAGCAGCCCGTCGGCGTTGAGCGTGGTGCCCGAGAGGTTGATCGCGCACACCAGGCCCTGGCCGAGCCGCGCCGCCAGCGCGTGGTAGCGGCCGAAGACCTGCTCGATCACCCAGCGGTCGATGCGCGGCATCAGGTTGAAGCGCTCGGCCGCCGGCAGGAAGGTGCCCGGCGGCACCAGGCGGCCGTCCTCGTCCAGCAGGCGCAGCAGGATCTCGACATGCGGCTTGCCCGCCAGCGCGGGCTTGAGCGCGCGGTAGGGCTGGTGGTACAGCGTCAGCCGGCCCTGCTCCAGCGCGTGGGTCAGGCGCGCGGCCCAGCCCATCTCCCGGCGGCGCTGCACCAGCTCGTCGTCGCTGCTCTGGTGCACGCAGACGCGGTTGCGGCCCTGGTCCTTGGCCCAGTAGCAGGCGGCGTCGGCGGCGCTGAAGATCTCGGCAGTGCTGACGCTCAGGTCGTCCACCGCCGCCAACCCGATGCTGGCGCCGACGCTGAAGACGCGCCCCTCCCACGCGAAGCGGTAGCCGCGCAGTGCGCGCAGCATCTGCTCGGCGGCGAGCTGGGCGCGCGGCAGGCCGCAGTCTTCCAGCAGCACGCCGAACTCGTCGCCGCCCAGGCGGGCCAGCACGTCGCCCTTGCGCAGCTGCTGCTGCAGCACGCCGGTCAGCGTGCGCAGCAGCGCGTCGCCGGCGGCGTGTCCGCTGGTGTCGTTGACCAGCTTGAACTGGTCCAGGTCGATGAAGCACACCGCGTGGCGGCGGCCGGTGCTGCGCGCGTTCTGCAGCGCGGCGTCGGTGCGGGCCTCGAACTCGCGGCGGTTGAGCAGCCCGGTCAGCGCGTCGTGCGCCGCCGCCCAGCGGATGCGCTGGGCCATGCGGCGCAGCGTGGAGACGTCGCGCAGCACCAGCGCGGCGCCGATCGCCAGGCCTTCGGCGTCGCGCAGCGGCGAGGCCGCCACCTCCACCGCCACCGGCTCGCCGCCGCCGCGGCGGCGTAGCGCCAGCGCGTCGCCTTCGCGGCGCGAGCTGGCCTGCTCGCGCAGCAGCTCGTGCAGCGGGTCGGCCAGCGGCACGCCGTCGTTCTCGTCGATCAGCGGACAGATCTCCGCCAGCGGCCGGCCGCGCGCCTGTTCGGCCGGCCAGCCGGTGAGGCGCTCGGCGCTGGGGTTCATGCTTTCCACCACGCCGCCGGGGCCGGTGGTGACGACCGCGTCGCTGATCGAGGCCAGCGTGACCCGCGCGTGCTCGCGCTGCGCCCGCATGTCGGCGGCCAGCAGCGCAGAACGCCGGCGCAGGCGGCGCAGCAGCCAGGCCAGGCCCAGCCCGGCCAGCAGCACCAGCGCCGCGATGGCCAGCGCCGGCGCGGGCAGCGGCTCGGCGGGACCCGCGGGCGGTGTTTGGAGGATGGCGCTCATGGAGGGAAAGGGCGAACCGGCGGCAGCAACAGCCCCCAAGGCTGCCGTCGGGTGTTCTCGTCGGCCTATCGGCGGCCGCGGCGCGAACTTGAGGCAACATCGGCGCCCATGCCCGACATCGTCTTCGTCCACCCCGACGGCCGTGAAGAAGGATTCGAAGCGCCCGACGGCGCCAGCCTGATGCAGGCGGCCACCGGCCACGGCATCGACGGCATCGTCGCCGAATGCGGCGGCTCCGGCATCTGCGCCACCTGCCATGTCTACGTCGACCCGGCCTGGGCGGCGAAGCTGCCGCCGCCCGAGCCGCACGAGCAGGACATGCTGGAGGTCACCGCCGCCGAGCGGCGCCCGACCAGCCGGCTGTCGTGCCAGATCCGGCTGGGTCCGGAGTTGCAAGGGCTGCGGGTGGAGATCCCCGAGCGGCAGTACTGATCAGGCCGGGTACATCCGCTTGATCATCGCGCGGTCGGTGGTCGACAGCGTGCTGTTCTCGTTGGTGGGCCCCAGGCCGTCGCTGAACAGCGCGGCGTCGAAGGCGTAGAGCATGATGGACTGCGGGTCGAACGTGGTCGCCGAGATGCCCTTGGCCGAGTACTTCTGCAGCACGTTGTGGCGGATCGCGTCGGCGTCCCAGTAGTTGGGCGGGCCCTGGAAGTACTGCATCACCGCCTTCTCGTTCCACTTGCGGTCGAAGCTGGGCGACTGGTGCTCGTGCACGCAGCCCAGCGCGTGGCCGAACTCGTGCAGCACGACGGCGCGGTCTTCCACCGCGTCGGAATCGTCGCGCACCCAGCCGAAGTTCATCGTCGGCTGGTGGGTCGGAAAGTACGCGGCGTTCAGCGCATCGCGCCCCACGGCCGACCACGATCCGGCATCGGCGTAGAACGAGATGCGGATCTCGGCCGCGCCCTTGGACACGAACTTGAGCTTGACGTTGGCCGCCTTCTCCCAGCCCGCGGCCAGCGTGCGCACCTTCTTCTGCATCCTGGCGCTGCCGTCCAGGAAGCGGCAGCGCAGCGTGCTGCCGGCCGGCCACTTCTTGGAGTTGACCAGCGCCATGCGGGTGACGCCGGCCACCGCCTCGGGGTCGAGCTTGCGGCCGCCGGCGCTGGCCGCGGCATCCAGCATCTGCTGGCGCAGCGCGCGGCGCACCGTGCGCTCGGGGTCCAGCTCGTCGGGGACGATGCGCTCGAAGCAGATGCGCGGCGGGCGCGGCAGCGCCTGCTGCAGCGGCTTGCCGTCGCCGCCGGCGGCGGACTTGGAGGCGGGGGACTTGGCCATCGAAGCATCTCCTGGAGGTTGAGACGGGGCCCGCGATCTTGCGGCCGGCGCGCCGCGGCCGCCATCCTGCGGCATGGGGACGTCAAGGCTGCTTGAGCCCCACCCGCCCGAACTGCCACAGCAGAAACGCCCACTCGTCGGCCAGCAGGCCGTTGCGCTGCTGCACGGTGCTGCCGATGCCGTGGCCGGCCTGGGCGTCCAGCCGCAACAGCACCGGCTTGCCGCTGCTGCTGGCCTGCTGCAGCCGCGCCGCGGCCTTGGCGCTGTGCCACACGTCCACGCGCGGGTCGTTCAGGCCGTGCACCAGCAGCACGGCGGGATAGGCCGTGCCGTCGCGGATCTGGTGGTAGGTGCTCATCTCCAGTAGCGCCTTGAACTCGGGCTCGACCGCCACGGTGCCGAACTCGCCGGTGTTGGTGGCGCCGTTGGCGGAGATCTCGGCGCGCACCGCGTCCATCACCGGCACGTCGAAGATCGCCGCGGCGAACAGCTCCGGCGCCGCGGTCACCGCGCGGCCGACGAAGATGCCGCCGGCACTGCCGCCCTCGATGCCCAGCGTGGCCGGCGACGCATAGCCCTGCGCCAGCAGCCAGCGCGCCGCAGCGATGCCGTCCTTCCAGGTGTTGGGCTTGGTCGCCTTGAAGCCGGCGCGGTGCCAGGCGTCGCCGTCGGCGCCGCTGCCGCGCGGGTTGACGAAGGCCAGCACGCCGCCGCGCTCGAACCAGGCGTAGCGCCGCGGGTCGTACCACGCCTGGGTGGTGAGGCCGTAGGCGCCGTAACCGTCCAGCAGCGTGGGGTTGCGGCCGTCCAGCGCCAGGCCCTTCGAGTGGACCAGCGCCAGCGGCACCATCACGCCGTCGTGGCTGGGCACTTCGACCTCCACCGCCTCCAGCTCGGGCACGCCCGCGGGCGGCGGGCTGCGGCGCAGGCCGGTATCGCTCAAGCGCCCGCCGGCGGTGGACAGGATGCGCGAAGGCGCGGTCCAGGTGCTGGTCAGCAGCCACAGCTCGTCGGCGCCGCCGCCGGGGTCGACGATCGCGTAGGTCGAGCCCTGCAGGCCCGGCGCCGCGTCGGCGCCGCGGCCGGGGTGCGCGGGATCGTGGCGCTGCACGCGCACCGAGAAGCCCTGTTGCAACTGCACGTAGATCGCCCGCCGGCCGGCCTGGAACGATTCCAGCACGCCGTGCTCGGGCTGCGGCACCACCACGCGGGCCGCCGCCAGCGCCGGCCCGGCGCCGGACAGCGGCAGCGGCAGCGCCAGCACCTCGCCGCGCGGCGCCGCCTTGTAGCTGCGCAGCAGCAGCTCGCGGCCGCGCAGTTGCACGTCGGTCACCTTGTCGTCGGCGGTCGAGACCAGCCGCCAGCGCGGCGGCCGGCCGGCGTCCAGCTCGGCCAGCGGAGCGACGAAGATCTTGCCTTCGGGCACCGTGGTGTCGGTGCTGCGCAGCACGGCGTAAGGGCTGCCGGGCGCGAAGCGCAGCGCGCCGACGTCCAGCCGGTCCAGCCGCAGCTCGGGGTTGACGAGCGGGCCGAACACCGCGCGCGGCGCGCGCCGCGGCTGGCGCGCGTCGATCACCAGCACCGCCGAATCGAGATAGAACTCCGACTCCGGCGCCCCGGGCGGCAGGGCGCGGAGCTGGTTGAAGCCCAGCCAGCGGTCGCCCGGGCTCCAGGCCACGTTGGGCTCCACCACGCGCGGCACCGGCTCGCGCAGCTCGCGCCCGCTGGCCACGTCGATCAAGTGCAGCTCGGCCTGCTCGGAGCCGCCGGCCGAGACGCCGTAGGCCAGCAGCCGGCCGTTCCACGAGGGCGCGAAGTAGTTGATCGCATGCGGCATGCCGCCGTGGCGCGCGGCCAGCTGCTGCGGGTCGACCAGCACGCGCTCGGCGCCCTTCAGTCCCTGGCGCACGACCAGCTTGAACTGGCTCTCGCCGGCGCGCCGCTTCAGATAGAACAGCCGCCCGCCGGCGCGGCGCGTGACTTCGCGCACCACGTCGCCGCTGCTGTCGGCCAGCGCGCTGATGCGCTGCAGCAGCGCGTCGCGCCCTTCGATGCGGGCCAGGGCCTGCGCCGTGGCCTCGCCCTGGCCCAGCAGCCATTGCTTGACGGCCGGGTCCTTCAGGTCCTCCAGGTTGCGGAACGGGTCGGGCACCGCGACGCCGAAGTGCGTGTCCACCGCGGGCACGCTGGGCGCGGTGGTGGCGGCGCCCACGGCGGCGCAGTACAACAGCGAGCTGGCCGACGCGGCCCGGCGAAGAAGATCCATGTTCGACGCTCCCGATGACGCAAGACGGCGATGCTAGTGAGATCGCCCCGCGCTGAAAGCCCCCCACGATGAGCCTGCACCGCCAACTGCAACAACGCGCCGCCGAAGGCCGGCCGATCCGCGTGGCGCTGATCGGCGCCGGCAAGTTCGGCTCGATGTACTTGTCGCAGATCCCGCGCACGCCGGGCGTGCACCTGCTGGGCGTGGCCGACCTCGCGCCCGAGGCCGCCTGCCGCAACCTGGCGCGCGTGGGCTGGGCGCCGCAGCGCGTGCAGGCCGCGAGCCTGGACGCCGCGCTGCGCGACGGCAACACGCACGTCGGCGACGACTGGCAGGCCCTGGTGCGGCACCCGGCGGTCGACGTCGTCGTCGAATGCACCGGCCACCCGATCGCCGCGGTGGACCATTGCCTGGAGGCCTTCGCGCAGGGCAAGCACGTGGTCAACGTGACGGTGGAGGCCGACGCCTTCTGCGGCCCGCTGCTGGCGCGCAAGGCGGCCGACGCCGGCGTGCTCTACAGCCTGGCCTTCGGCGACCAGCCGGCGCTGATCTGCGACCTGGTGGACTGGGCGCGCACCTGCGGCTTCCCGGTCGTGGCCGCCGGCCGCGGCCACAAGTGGCTGCCGCACTTCGCGCAGAGCACGCCCGAGACGGTGTGGGGCTACTACGGCCTGACGCCCGAGCAGGCCGCGCGCGGCGGCCTCAACCCGAAGATGTTCAACAGCTTCCTCGACGGCAGCAAGCCGTCGATCGAAAGCAGCGCGGTGGCCAACGCCACCGGGCTTGACGTGCCCAGCACCGGGCTGCTGTACCCGCCCGCCAGCATCGGGGACATCCCGTTCGTGACGCGCCCGCGCGCGGAAGGCGGCGTGCTGGAGAAGAAAGGCATGGTCGAGGTGATCTCGTCGCTGGAGACCGACGGCCGCAGCATCCCCTACGACATCCGCATGGGCGTATGGGTCACGGTGGAAGGCGAGACCGAGTACATCCGCAACTGCTTCGAGGAATACAAGGCCCACACCGATCCCACGGGCCGCTACTTCACGCTCTACAAGCGCTGGCACCTGATCGGGCTGGAAGTCGGCTACTCGGTCGCCAGCCTGATGCTGCGGCGCGAGCCCACCGGCGTCGCCCACGGCTGGCAGGCCGACGTGGTGGCCACCGCCAAGCGCGACCTGCAGCCGGGCGAGCTGCTGGACGGCGAAGGCGGCTACACCGTGTGGGGCAAGCTGACGCCGGCGGCCGTGTCATTGAAGGCCGGCGGCCTGCCGCTGGGCCTGGCGCACGGCATCCGGCTGCTGCGCCCGGTGCGCCAGGGCCAGGCCCTTTGCTGGGACGACGTGGCGGTGGACACCGGCACGCGGGCCTATCGCCTGCGGCGCGAGATGGAGCAATTGTTCTCGCATTAGGCGACCGCGTACCCTGAGCGCCACCCGCGGGCGGCATTCAGGCCTCAGCCCGACCCGGTTGCGTGCCGAGGTTGCCGGCAGCGCCCGCTTCGTCGTGCACGAGGCCGGCGCCTTGCCATGCCCCCCGACACCCCCGCCCCTGCCCTCCCCTCGCCGCTGGCCGTGGTGTGCCACGACGCCGGCGCGCTGCAGTTGATGCTGCCCTGGCTGGCGCGCCCGGGGCTGCTGCTGCGCGCCCATTTGCGCGGCCCGGCGCTGGAGCGGTGGAACCAGCGCATGGGCGGCCGCGATCAAGTGGCCACGCTGCAGCAGGCGCTGGACGGCGCTGCGATGCTGCTGAGCGGCAGCAGCTGGACGGCCGACCTGGAGCACGAGGCGCGGCTGCAGGCCGCCGCGCTGGGGCTGCGCTCGGTGGCGGTGATCGACCACTGGATCGGCTACGCCGCGCGCTTCCAGCGCAACGGCGTGCGCGTGCTGCCCGACGAGATCTGGGTCTGCGATTCCGAGGCCTTTGCGCTGGCGCAGGCCACGTTCCCCGGCCACGACGTCCGGCTGCAGCCCAACGACGCGCTGCGCGAGCAAGTCGCGCAACTCGCGCCCTGCCCCGACCCGCGCCGCCATCCCACGGTGCTGCTGCTGCCCGAGCCGCTGGACAACGCCGGCCCCGATACCGACCAGCAAGGGCTGGACTTCCTGGTCACCCACGCCCAGCGCCTGGGCCTGCCCGAGACCCTGAGCCTGCGCCTGCGCCCGCACGAGAGCGACCCGCCGGGGCGCTGGAACGCCTGGATCGAAACGCGCCGCGCCGAAGGGCACCAGGTGCGCATCGACACCGCGCCTGGGCTGCTGGACGCCATCGACCGCGTCGCCTGGGTGGCCGGCTTCGAGTCCACCGCGCTGGTGCTGGCCCACGCCGCCGGCCGCCGCGCCGTGTGCCTGCAACCGCCGTGGCTGCCGCGCTCGCGGCTGCCGCAGCGCGGGCTGATCCACTTGCGCGACCTGGTGCTGGCGCCGGTGGCTCAGGCGTCCCAGGCCTGAACCAGCGCGGCGGCGCGCTGCTGCAGCAGATCGGCCGCGACGCCGGGGGCGTACAGCGACGACCCGATGCCCGCGCCGGCCGCGCCCGCGGCCTTGAACGCGGCCAGGTTGTGCAGGCCCACGCCGCCCACCGGCAGCATCGCGGTGGCGGGCGGGAACACCGCGCGCCAGGCCTTCAGCACCGGCGGCCCCAGCATCTCGGCCGGGAACAGCTTCAGCGCGTCGGCGCCCGCGGCCAGCGCGGCGAAGCCTTCGCTGGGCGTGGCGACGCCGGGCACCATCAGCAGCCCGCGCGCCTTGGCGCGCCGCACGACGTCGCCGTCGAAGTTGGGCGCCAGCACCAGGCGGCCGCCGGCATCGGCCACGCGGTCGACGTCGTCCGCCGCCAGCACGGTGCCGGCGCCGATCAGCAGCGCATCCCCGCAGGCGCGCGCCAGCCGCGCGATGCTGTCGAACGGATCGGGCGAGTTCAGCGGCACCTCCAGCGTGCGCAGCCCGCCGCGCTGCAGCGCCGCGGCGACGTCCAGCACCTCGGCCGGCCGCACGCCGCGCAGGATGGCGATCAGGCCTTGCATCAAAGCTCCTCCACCAGGCCGGCCGTGGCCGCCACGCGCCACTGGCCGCGGCTGGTGGCCTCGGCGGCCGGCAGCGGCAGGCCGCGGCGGCCGGCCAGGTCCAGCGCGACGGCATAACGTTGTACAAGGGCGTCATCGCCCAGCAGGCCGACGGCGGCCGGCGCGCCGCGCGCGCAGGCGCTGCCGACCTCGGCGCCGATCAGCAGGCCCGACAGGAAGTCGGCCAGCGCCGCGCCCTCGCGCTCGCCGGTGAGGCCCGCGGTGCGCGCGGCGAAGATCAGGTGCGACAGGTGCGCGTGCTCGGCCAGGCCCAGCCGCGCGCCGTCGGCAAAGGCGTCGGGCCGCGGCGGGCCCGCCTGCATCAGCCGGCCCAGGATCGAATGCTGCGACAGCACCGCGAACAGCTCGCCGGTCATGTAGGTCTGGAACGAATCCACCGCGTCGCGCTCGCCCATCCAGGCCCATTTGCTGTGCGTGCCGGGCAGCACGCAGCAGGCGCCTGCCGCCAAGCCGGCGCCCCAGAGCTGCGTCTCCTCGCCGCGCATCACGTCGGCCTGGCCGTCGGGGCCGGTGGTGATCAGCCCCGGCACGATGTGCAGCACCCGGCCGCCGGCGAGCGGCACGCGCTCCAGCGCCGCCGCGGCCGCCGCCGGCGCGGCCGGGCAGCCGAGATAAGGCGCCTCGGCCCAGCCCTGGCGGCTGCCGATCATGCCGCTGGCGATCAGCGGCAGGCGGCCGCGCTCATCGTCGTCCAGCCAGTCGCCGCACAGCGCCAGCAGCGCCGCTTCGAAGCGGCCGTCGGGCACCGCCAGCACGCCCGCGGCGGCCTGGCGGCGATCCAGCACGCGGCCCTGCGGCCCCAGCCGCCAGGCCCGCAGATGGGTGCTGCCCCAGTCGAGAGCGATCAGCCGCGCGTCATCCATCGGCGCAGTGTAGGCGGCGCGGTGCCGGGTCCAGCAGCGCCTGGTCCACACTCGCGGCTTGCCCGAACAAGAGGCCGCGCCATGATCTTCCGCCAGCTCTTCGACCCCACCTCGTCCACCTACACCTACCTGCTGGCCGACGAGGCCAGCCGCGAGGCCTTGCTGATCGACCCCGTGTTCGAGCAGGCGCGGCGCGACCTCGCGCTGCTGCGAGAGCTGGACCTGAAGCTGCTGGCCACGCTGGAGACCCACGTGCACGCCGACCACGTGACCGGCGCCTGGCTGCTGCAGCAGCGCAGCGGCAGCCGCATCCTGGGCGCGGCCGCCGGCGGCGCGCAAGGCCTGGACCGCGCGCTGCAGCATGGCGACCGCGTCGACTTCGGCACGCGCCAGCTCGCCGTGCGCGCGACGCCCGGCCATACCGACGGCTGCCTGAGCTTCGTGCTGGATGACCAGAGCATGGCTTTCACCGGCGACGCGCTGCTGATCCGCGGCTGCGGCCGCACCGACTTCCAGCAAGGCAGCGCCGAGCGCCTGTACCGCAGCGTGCACGAGCAGCTGCTGAGCCTGCCCGACGCCTGCCTGCTGTACCCCGGCCACGACTACCGCGGCCTGACCTGCACCAGCGTGGCCGAGGAGCGGCGCTGGAACCCGCGCTTCGGCGGCCGCAGCGACCTGGGCGACTTCGTCGGCTACATGGCGCACCTGAACCTGCCGCACCCCAAGCAGATGGCCGTCGCGGTGCCCGCCAACCTGCGCTGCGGCCGCCCCGAGGGCGAGCTGGCGCTGCCCGCCGAGCCGAGCTGGGCGCCGCTGCAATGGGCTTTTGCCGGGCTGTGGGAGATCGAGCCCGCGGCGCTGCTGGAGCACCGCGCCGCGGTGCAGCTCGTCGACGTGCGTGAAGCGTTGGAGTTCAGCGGCCCGCTGGGCCACGTCGACGGCGCGCGGCTGCTGCCGCTGGGCGAGCTGGCCGCGCGCGCCGACGAGCTGGACCGGGCGCGGCCGGTGGTGGCGATCTGCCGCTCCGGCACCCGCTCGGCGCAGGCGGCGCTGCAGTTGCAGAAGGCCGGCTTCGCCGACGTGGCCAACCTGGCGGGCGGGATGCTGCGCTGGCAGGCCGAGCGGCTGCCGGTGGTGGGCGGCAGCGGCGGGGACTGATCAGGGCCGCAACTGCGGGATCACCCGCCGCCCGAAGCGGCGGTAGATCTGGAAATCGGCGTCCAGCGTCAGCAGCAGGCAGCGCTCGTACAGCTCGCTCATGCGGATCAGGCAGGCGTCGGCCAGCGACGCCGGCACGTTGCCGTAGCGCTCGAACAGCGTCTTCACGGCGCCGTTCTCCTCCGACAGGCTCATGCCGATGCGCACGACGCCGCGCTCGATCAGCGCCAGCGCCTTGGCCGGATCGTGGCCGCCGCGGGCCAGCAGGAAGCAGGTCTCGGCGACCACCGCCTCGCAGGTGAGGAAGGGCGGCGCCAGGCGGCCGAACTGCTCGCGCGCCCAGGCGTGGTGGCGCTCGTCGCGGCAGTGCAGCGCCACCCAGGGCCCGGTGTCCAGCAGCAGCGTGGCGCCGGCAGCGCTCAACGGCCGAACCCCTCCATGTGCTTGGGGTTGGACGCCAGGTCCTTGGGGCCGCCGCTGAAGCAGCCGACCAGGTCGCCGGCCAGGTCCAGCGCCGACGGCTGCGCCGCCGCCCCGGCGGCCGCGGGCCGGGCCAGGTAGCTTTGCAGCGCGCGCCGCACCAGCTCCGACTTGGGCAGCCGCTCGCGCCGGCTGGCCTGCTCCAGCGCGGCCTGCATCGGCGCCGGGATCTTGACGGTCAAGGTGTCCATGGGGCATGGTACCACCGCCCGGCATACGGTATTACCGCTGCCGCCCGGCGGCACCCGCGACACATGCAGCGCCGGGCTCCCTCTCCCCCTGGGAGAGGGTTGGGGTGAGGGCCCGCGCCCCCATCACTGGCAGTTGAAGCTGGCCGCCGAATCGATGCTGCCGCTGCCGCTGTAACGCGCGACCCTGGGGTACGGGCACAGCGGCCGGCTGCGGTCGGCCGCCCAGCCCGCGGGCACCTCGGGGTTGACGCCGCCGGCGTTGCCGGCGCCGCGCGCCGTGGCGATCACGCGGTCGGGCGCGGTGCCTTGCTCGACCCATTGCACGAGCGAATCGAGCATGTCGAACTGGTCGGTCGCCGGCCCGCCCGAGCAGTGGCCCATGCCCGGCACGCGGTAGAAGCGCGCGAAGTTGGAGGCGTCCCCGCCGTTGGCCGCGGCGAGCCCGTCGTACCAGGCCTTGGTGTCGTCGACCGAGAAGATCGGGTCGCTGACGCCGTGGTAGACCATCATCTTCGCGCCGCGGTTCTTCAGCCGCGCGAGGTCGGTCGGGTTCGGCGGCGTCATGAAGCTCATCGCCGACTCGGTGTAGGTCGCGTTCGTCGCGTTGACCCCGCTGAGCGCCGCGTCGATGTTCATCCCCAGGGCGTAGGCCGGGCCGTTGAAGGTCGCGGGATTTTCCGGCGGCACCTTCCAGATGATGCCGACGCCGCCGCTGTCGAGCGCGAGCGGCGCGATGAACTCCCAGAACGGAATGCCGCCGCCGCGGATGCCGCTGTCGTAGGGGAAGCTGGCGTAGAAGGGCTTGCCGTCGCTCGTCGTTGCGCCGCTGAAGATCGGCGCCAGCGCGGCCTTCTGCGCCGGGCTCAGGCAGCTACCGTCGCGCGCGCCGGTGCAGGTGGGCACGTCGGTCTCCAGCTTGAAGGCGCTGCGGCAGGCCTCGACGTCCTGCACCAGGCCGTCGGCCGCGCCGTCGAGCGCGTCGCACTTGGCTAGCACCGCGTCGCCGACGGTCGCGCGCTCGGCCGGCGTGAACGCGGTCGAGAGGTCGGCCGGGTTCGTCGCGACGAGCGCGTAGCGCTGCGCGCCGAAGATGTTGGCGATGGCCGCGAGCGGCAGCCGGAAGCCCGGCGCGCCGGCGAGGAAGCCGTCGTACTGGTCGGCGTAGCGCGCCGCGGCGACGAAGGTGTGGCGCCCACCGTTCGAGCAGCCGCCGAAGTAGGAGCGGTCCGGCGCCCTGCCGTAGGCGCTCTGGATCACGCTCTTGGCCATCGGCGTGAGCTTGCCGACCGCCTGATAGCCGTAGTCCAGCCGCGCCTGCGGATCGACGCCGAAGTTCGGCCCCTGCGCGCTGCGGTGGCCGGCGTCGGAACTCAGCACCGCGAAGCCCTTCATCAGCGCATGCGTCAGCGGCCCGCCGCCGCTGACGCTGCCGGTCGCGTCCAGGACCGAGCCGTCGATGCCGCCGTTGCCCTGGTGGAAGAAGCGGCCGTTCCAGGCCAGCGGCAGCCGCATCTCGAAGTCGATCGAGTAGGCCGCGCCGTCGATCGGCCCGACGCGCGTGAACATCGAGCCGGTGACGCGGCAGTGCGCCGGCACCGGCTGGCCGCCGACCATCAGCGTGCCGGCCGCCACCTCGGTGGTCGCGACGATCGTGGTGTTCGCAAGCGCCGCGAGCCGGCCGGCCAGCCCCGCACAAGTGCCGGACAGGCTGCCCGCGGTCGCGGCCGACAGCCGCGGCGGGCCGTCGCTGCCGCCGCAGGCGGCCAGCGCCAGCGCCGACAGCGCGCCGATCGCCAACGGCAGGCGCAGGTTCTTCGGGGGGTATCGCATCGCCTGGTCTCCTCGATGTGCAGCGGTCATGGGGTGCCGGGCGGTCGCCTGCGGCACGTCACATGATTAAGATACTGAACTAGTTTGGCGACAGACCTAGGACTTGTACCGAGGGAAATACCCTGATGGATATTTCAGTCGATGCATCTTCAACCACCCGCCGGCCCGGCCCGACAATGCCGCCATGCGCGCCAAGCCGAACGCCCCCCACGACCGGACCCCGCTGGGCCGGCTGGAAGAGGTCGGCATGCATGCGATCCTCGGCTACCAGCTCGCGCAGGCGACCATCGTCACGACGCGCGTGTTCACCGAGGAGATCGGCGAACCCTTCGAGCTGCGCCCGGTCGAGTTCACGATCCTCGCGCTCGTCGACGGCAACCCGGGCGTCTCGGCGCGCCAGCTCGCCGATGCGCTCGCGGTCACGCCGCCGAACATCACGATGTGGATCGACAAGCTGGAGAAGCGCGGTTATGTCGAACGCGAGCGCAGCAGCACCGACCGGCGCGCCCAGCACATCCGCGCGACGGGCAAGGGCGCCGCGCTCGCGCGCAAGGCCGTGCGGCTGGCGGTCGAAGGCGAGCAGCAGGCGCTGAGCGCGCTCAGCCCGGCCGAGCGCGCGATGCTCGTCGAGCTGCTGCACAAGGTCGCGCTATGCCGCCGGCGCGACTGACGCGGGTCAGATCGACATCCGCCCCCGCACCCCGTCGGCCGCCATGTCCTGGCCGCGTCCGCGCTGCACGATCTCGCCGCGCTCCATCACGAGGTACTGGTCGGCCAGCTCGGCGGCGAAGTCGTAGAACTGCTCCACCAGCACGATGGCCATGGTCTTGCGGTCGGCCAGCAGGCGGATCACGCGGCCGATGTCCTTGATGATGCTGGGCTGGATGCCCTCGGTCGGCTCGTCCAGCATCAGCAGCTTCGGGCCCGCGGCCAGCGCGCGCGCGATCGCGAGCTGCTGCTGCTGGCCGCCCGAGAGGTCGCCGCCGCGGCGCTGCAGCATCTGCTTCAAGACCGGGAACAGCTCGAACAGCTCGGCGGGGACCGGCGTGCCGCCAGGCTTGACGGCCAGGCCCATGCGCAGGTTTTCTTCCACCGTCAGCCGGTTGAAGATCTCGCGGCCCTGCGGCACGTAGCCGATGCCGCGGCGCACGCGCTCATAACTGGTCATGCGAGTGATGTCCTGCCCGTCCAGCGCGATGCGGCCGGTCTTCACCGGCACCACGCCCATCAGGCTCTTCAGCAGCGTGGTCTTGCCGACGCCGTTGCGGCCCAGCACCACGGTCACCTCGCCCAGCCGGGCTTCGAATGCCAGGTTGCGCAGGATGTGGCTGCCGCCGTAGTACTGGTTGAGGCCTTCGACTTTCAGCATGGTCCGTCAGCGTCCCAGGTAGACCTCGACGACCTTCTCGTTGGCCTGCACCTCGGCCAGCAGCCCTTCGGCCAGCACGCTGCCTTCGTGCAGCACGGTCACCGTCTTGCGACCCTGGGTGAGCTGGTCGACGAAGCTCATGTCGTGCTCGACGACCACCAGCGAGTGCCGGCCTTCCAACGACAGGAACAGCTCGGCGGTGCGCTCGGTCTCCTCGTCGGTCATGCCGGCCACCGGCTCGTCCAGCAGCAGCAGCTTGGGGTCCTGCATCAGCAGCATGCCGATCTCCAGCCACTGCTTCTGGCCGTGGCTCAGCAGCCCGGCCTGGCGGCCCGCCTCGGGCTTCAGGTGGATCAGCGACAGCACCTCGCCGATGCGGTCGAGCTCGGCGCCCGACAGGCGGTGCAGCAGCGCGGCGCGCACGCGGCGGTCGGCCTTGAGCGCGAGCTCGAGGTTCTCGAACACGCTCAAGGGCTCGTAGACCGTGGGCTTCTGGAACTTGCGGCCGATGCCGATCTGCGCGATGTCGGTCTCGCTCAGGCGCAGCAGGTCAATCGTGCTGCCGAAGAAGCACTTGCCGCCGTCGGGCCGCGTCTTGCCGGTGATGCAGTCCATCATCGTCGTCTTGCCGGCGCCGTTGGGGCCGATGATGCAGCGCAGCTCGCCGACGTCGATCGCCAGCGACAAACGGTTCAGGGCCTTGAAGCCGTCGAAGCTGACGCTGATCTCGTCCAGGTACAGCGCGACGCCGTGCGCGAAGTCGGGCTCGCCGATGCGCGCGACGCGGCCCCACGCGGCGCCGCGGTCGCCGCTGCTGCCGGCGGGGTCGGGCTGGCGCGCCTTGAAGGCCTGCAGGCGCTGAGCACCGTCTTCCAGCAGCTCTGGCGTCACGGCGCGCGCTCCTTGCGGCGCTTCAGCAGGCCGACGATCCCGTCCGGCAGGAACAGCGTCACCGCGATGAACAGCGCACCCAGGAAGAACAGCCAGAACTCGGGGAAGGCCACCGTGAACCAGCTCTTGGCACCGTTGACGAAGAAGGCGCCGACGATGGGGCCGATCAGCGTCGCGCGGCCGCCCACCGCGGTCCAGACGGCGATCTCGATGCTGGCCGCCGGGCTCATCTCGCCGGGGTTGATGATGCCCACCTGCGGCACGTACAGCGCGCCGGCCAGGCCGCACATCACGGCCGACAGCGTCCAGATCGACAGCTTGTAGGCCACCGGGTCGTAGCCGCTGAACATCACGCGGCTCTCGGCGTCGCGGATGGCCTGCAGCACGCGCCCGTACTTGCTGTTGACGATGGCGCGCGACAGCAGGAACAGCGCGATCAGCACCGCCGCCGTCAGGCAGCACAGGAAGACGCGCATCTGCGGCGTGGCGATCGGCACGCCCAGCAGGCGCTTGAAGTCGGTGAAGCCGTTGTTGCCGCCGAAGCCGGTCTCGTTGCGGAAGAACAGCAGCATCGCGGCGAACGTCATCGCCTGCGTGATGATCGAGAAGTACACGCCCTTGATGCGCGAGCGGAACGCGAAGAAGCCGAACACGAAGGCCAGCAGCCCCGGCACCAACAGCACCATCGCAGCCTGGAACCAGAAGCTGTCGCTGAAGGCCCAGTGCCAGGGGAATTCCTTCCAGTTCAGGAACACCATGAAGTCGGGCATGGGCATGCGGTACTGGCCGTCGCTGCCGATCTGGCGCATCAGGTACATGCCCATCGCGTAGCCGCCTAGCGCGAAGAACAGTCCGTGGCCCAGCGACAGGATGCCGGTGTAGCCCCAGATCAGGTCCATCGCCAGCGCGCAGATCGCATAACAGAGGATCTTGCCGAGCAGGCTGACCGCGTAGTCGCTGAGGTGCAAGGCGCTGCCCTCGGGCACGGCCAGGTTGAGCAGCGGCACGCCCACCAGCAGCACCAGCGTGGCGGCCAGCACGCCGGCCCAGCCCCGCGGCCCCAGCAGCACGCCGCGCGGCGACGACAAGGCGATGCTGTTCCCGCTCATGCCTCGGCGCTCCGGCCTTTGACCGCAAACAAACCCTGCGGCCGCTTCTGGATGAAGACGACGATGAACACCAGCACCATGATCTTGGCCAGCACCGCGCCGGCCCAGCCTTCCAGCAGCTTGTTCAGCACGCCCAGCCCCAGCGCCGCGTAGACGGTGCCAGCGAGCTGCCCCACGCCGCCCAGCACGACGACCATGAACGAGTCGACGATGTAGCCCTGCCCCAGGTCAGGCCCGACGTTGCCCACCTGGCTGAGCGCGCAGCCGGCCAGCCCGGCGATGCCGGCGCCCAGCGCGAAGGCATAGGTATCGACCCGCGCGGTGTTGACGCCCATGCAGGCGGCCATGCGGCGGTTCTGCGTTACGCCGCGCACGAACAGGCCCAGCCGCGTGCGGCCGATCAGCAGCGCCATGCCGGCCAGCACCAGCGCCGCGAAGACGAGGATCGCAATGCGGTTGTACGGCAGCGTCAGGTTGGGCAGCACCTGCACGCCGCCCGAGAGCCAGCCGGGGTTCTCCACCGCGACGTTCTGCGCGCCGAAGATCGAGCGCACGCTCTGCATCAGGATCAGGCTGATGCCCCAGGTGGCCAGCAGCGTCTCCAGCGGGCGGCCGTAGAGCCAGCGGATCACCGTGCGTTCCAGCACGGCGCCCACCAGCGCGGCGGCGATGAAGCTGGCCGGCACGGCAGCCGCGATGTACCAGTCGAAGCCGTCGGGCCACGCGCGCCTGAAGGCGTTCTGCACCAGGTAGGTGGCGTAGGCGCCGATCATCATCAGCTCGCCGTGCGCCATGTTGATCACGCCCATCAGCCCGTAGGTGATGGCCAGGCCCAGCGCCACCAGCAGCAGGATCGACCCCAGGCTGGCGCCGGTGAACAGCAGCCCGAAGCGCTCGCCCCAGGCCAGGCGCGCGGCCACGGCGTCCAGCGAGGCCTGCAGCGCGGCGCGCACCTCGGGGTCGGCTTCGGCGCCGGCGGCCAGGCGCTCGATCAGCAGCGACCGCGTCGCCGGGTCGCCGCTGGCGGCCAGCAGCCGCGCGGCATCCAATCGCTTGGCCCGGTCCGCCGAGGCCACCAGCACCGCGGCGCGCAACTGGGCCAGCGCCGCCTTCAGCGCGGCGTCGGTTTCGGCGGCCTCGGCCTTCTCGATCAGCGCCAGCTTGGCTTCGTCGGCGCTGCCCTTCAGCTCGGCGATGGCCTTGGCGCGCGCCGCGCGGTCGGGCGAGAACAGGCCTAGAGCGGCCAGCGCACCTTCCAGCTCGCCGCGCATGCGGTTGTTGTTGACCACGTCCTCGGCATCGGCCGGCAGCGCGGCCGGCGCGCCGCTGCCGGCCTCCACCGCCCGGTCGCCCTGCACGACGTAGGCCTTGCCGCCGGCGGTCTTGACCTCGCCGTTCAGCAGGGCGTTCAAATAACCCGGCAGCGCCGCGTCACCGGCCGCCACCGCCTCGCCCAGCGCCTGGATGCGCTCGTCGCTGTCGCCGGCGGCGATGCGGTGCGCCAGCTCGGGCGTCAGGGCCAGCACGCGCGCCGGCAAGGCCAGCAGCAGGCCCAATGCCAGCGCCGCGAGCATTTGCCGGCCGATTCGGATTCCACCCTGCGCCAATGACATCCCGCTGTCCAAGAACACGCCGTCCGCAGGGTAGACGGCCGGCCGCGGCGCACCAATACGCAGCTTGTCGTATGGCCGCGAATCACGGGACGCGGTTGTGCCGACGGCAAGGTGAAGGCAGAATTCCTACTTCCGATTCTTACCTTGCCATGGAGCTCCGCGATGCACGTTACCGAGAAGGGCCAGGTCACGATCCCCAAGCACATCCGCACGGCCGCCGGCGTGGCGCCGGGCAGCGAGGTGGCGTTCAGCCTGGAAGGCAGCCGGATCATCGTCACGCCCGTGGCCAGCAGCGTGCGCAACGACCGGCGCGCCGCACTGCGCAAGGCGGCAGCGCGCGCGCGCGCCAGCATGGCACCTGAGTTCCGGCACTTGGGCGCCGACGAGATCATGGCCTTCCTGCGCGGCGACGCCCCGGTGCCCGCCGCCGCCAAGCGCCCGGCCAGCCGTGGCCGCCGCTAGCGGCGGCGCCGCGTCGGCGGGGCTGGCCGCCTACGACGGCAGCGCCGGCACGCTGGTGGATACCAACGTCTGGGTCGACTGCCTGGACGCCCAAAGCCCCTGGCACGACTGGGCCGTCGACCGCATTCAGCTCTGCAGCGAGCGCGCGCCGCTGCACGTCAACATCGTGATCTACGCCGAACTGCTGACCCCGGGCATCGCCCCCGAGGCCCTGGACGCGCTGCTCGACGTCTTCGACATCCGGCGCAGCGACCTTCCCTGGGCTTGTGCGGCGCTGGCGGCGCGGGCCTTCGCGCTATATCGGCAGCGCGGCGGCGCGCGCGTGCGTCCGCTGCCCGACTTCTTCATCGGCGCCCACGCCGCAGTGGCCAACCTGAGCGTGCTGACGCGCGACCGGACCGACTACGCCAGCTACTTTCCGCGCCTGGCGCTGATCGCGCCCTGAACCCCCCACGCACAAAGCGCCAAGTCCCCTCGGGGACCGGTCGCCGCAGGCGACCAGGGGGAGCAGCGGTATTAGCGCCCTGAACCCGATCCGGCTTTGCCGGTCGGGTTCAGCAGCCCCCATGGGGGGCGGCCGCCAGGCGGCCGGGGGCTCACTTCTTCTCCGGCTCGTCCTTCTTCCCCTTGTTCTCGGGAATGAACGGGCTCCACGGCTGCGCCTTCACCGGCCCCTTGGTCTTCCACACCACGTTGAACTGGCCGTCGGCCTTGACCTCGCCGATGAACACCGGCTTGTGCAGGTGATGGTTCTTCGGGTCCATCGTCGAGACGAAGCCGCCCGGCGCCGGGAAGGTCTGGCCGGCCATCGCGGCGATGACCTTGTCGGGATCGGTGCTCTTGGCCTTCTCCACCGCCTGCTTCCACATCATGATGCCGATGTAGGTGGCCTCCATCGGGTCGTTGGTCAGCGGCTTGTCCTTGTGGCCGGCGATGCCCTTGGCCTTGGCGTAGGCACTCCACTTCTTGACGAACTCGGTGTTGGCCGGGCTCTTGATGCTCATGAAGTAGTTCCACGCTGCGAGGTGGCCCACCAGCGGCTTGGTGTCGACGCCGCGCAGCTCTTCCTCGCCCACGCTGAAGGCCACCACCGGCACGTCGGTGGCCTTCAGGCCCTGGTTTCCCAGTTCCTTGTAGAAGGGCACGTTGGAGTCGCCGTTGATCGTCGACACCACCGCGGTCTTCTTGCCCTCGGCGGCGAACTTCTTGATCTTGGCGATGATGCTCTGGTAGTCGCTGTGGCCGAAGGGGGTGTACTCCTCCATGATGTCGGCGTCGGCGATGCCCTTGCTGTGCAGGAAGGCGCGCAGGATCTTGTTGGTGGTGCGCGGGTACACGTAGTCGGTGCCCAGCAGCACGAAGCGCTTGGCCGCGCCGCCATCCTTGCTCATCAGGTATTCCACCGCGGGGATGGCCTGCTGGTTGGGCGCGGCGCCGGTGTAGAAGACGTTCTTGCTCAGCTCCTCGCCCTCGTACTGCACCGGGTAGAACAGCAGGCTGTTGAGCTCCTCGAACACCGGCAGCACGCTCTTGCGCGAGACGCTGGTCCAGCAGCCGAAGACCACGGCCACCTTGTCCTTGCTGATGAGCTGGCGCGCCTTCTCGGCGAAGAGGGGCCAGTTGGACGCCGGGTCGACGACCACCGGCTCCAGCTTCTTGCCGAGCACGCCGCCCTTGGCGTTGATCTCGTCGATGGCCATCAGCACCGTGTCCTTGAGCACGGTCTCCGAGATCGCCATCGTGCCCGACAGCGAATGCAGCACGCCGACCTTGATGGTCTCCTGTGCGTGGGCGGCGGTGAAGCCGAGCGTGGCGAGGCCGGCAAGGGCCAGCGTTTTGAGCGCGAAACCGCGGCGAGACGGGCGGCGAGTCGACATGCAATCCCCTCCATTCAGGGTCGATGAAACATGCCCTGCAGGTTAGGGACGGCCCGCGGCCGGGCCAATACGACAGATGGCGTAGCCGGCAGCCTGGGCCGCATTGACCGCGGCCGCGGCTTCGCCCAAGCTCCGAGGGGTGACCTTCCTTCATGCCCTGCCCCGGCGGCTGTCGTGGCTGCTGCTGTCGTTGTTGCTGCTGCCGCTGCCGGCGGCCGCCGACGAGGCGCCGCTGCGCATCGGCTCCAAGCGCTTCACCGAGGCCTACATCCTGGCCGAGCTGATGGCGCAGACCGCGCGGCCGCATGCCGCGGTGGAGCTGAAGGCGGGCCTGGGCAACACCGCCATCGTCTACCAGGCGCTGCAAAGCGGCGCGATCGACGTCTACCCCGAGTACACCGGCACGCTGGCGCTGGAGATCCTGAAGGACCCGCAGGCCACCAGCCTGCCGGCGCTGCGCGCGCGGCTGGCGCCGCTGGGCCTGGGGGTGGACGTGCCGCTGGGCTTCAACGACGGCTACGGGCTGGCGATGCGCGAAGACCAGGCTGCGCGGCTGGGCGTCGCCCGGCTGTCGGACCTGGCGCGGCAGCCGCAGCTGCGCTTCGGCCTCAGCCACGAGTTCATCGGCCGCGCCGACGGCTGGCCGGGGCTGGCGCGGCGCTACGGCCTGCCGCAGCAGCCCGGCGCGCTGGACCACGGCCTGGCCTACCAGGCGCTGGCCGACGGCCAGGTCGACGTGATCGACATCTACACCACCGACGCCCAGATCCTGCCGCGCCGCCTGCGCGTGCTGGCCGACGATCAGGCCTATTTCCCGCGCTATGACGCGGTGCTGGTGTACCGCCTGGACCTGCCGCAGCGCCATCCGGCGGCCTGGCGCGCGCTGCAGGCCCTGGCCGGGCGCATCGACGAGGCGGCGATGGTACGGCTGAACGCGCGCGCCGAGATCGAGCAGCAGCCCTTCGACGCGATCGCGCGCGACTTCCTCGCCGGTGCCTCCGCGGCGGGCGCCGCGTCGGCCGCATCGGCCGCAGCGTCGCCGGCCGGGGCGCCCGGCCAAGGCTTCGTCGCCCGCCTGTTGGGCCCCGACCTGCCGCGGCTGGCCCTGCAGCACCTGGCGCTGGTGGCCGCCGCGGTCGGCCTGGCCACCGCTTTCGGCCTGCCGCTGGCGCTGGCGGTGGCGCGGCGGCCGCGCTGGCGCGCGCTGCTGCTGGGCACCAGCAGCGTGCTGCAGACGCTGCCTTCGCTGGCGCTGCTGGCGCTGGCGATCGGGCTGCTGGGCCGCATCGGCACCGCGCCGGCGCTGCTGGCGCTGACCTTCTATGCGCTGCTGCCGGTGCTGCACAACGCCTGCACCGGGCTGGCCGAGGTGCCCGCGGGGCTGAAGGCCGCGGCGCAGGCGCTGGGCCTCACCAGCGCGCAGTCGCTGCGGCTGATCGAGCTGCCGCTGGCGCTGCCGGTGATCGTGGCCGGCATCCGCACCGCCACCGCGTGGTCGGTGGGCACGGCGACGATCGCCGCCTTCGTCGGCGCCGGCGGCCTGGGCGAGCGCATCGTCACCGGGCTGGCGCTGAACGACACCGCGCTGATGCTGGCCGGCGCCGTGCCCGCGGCGGCGCTGGCGCTGGCCTTCGAGGGCCTGTTCGCCGCGCTGCAGGCGCTGCTGCGGCGCCGCTGACGCCGGGGCGCCGCACCGGCTGCGGCACACTCCGCGGCGCATGAACACCACCGAACGCTTCCTGATCGCGATGCTGATCATCTTCAGCCTGCCCTGGCTGCTGTGGCGGCTGGCCCGCACCGACCACTGGGCGCCGCTGGTGGTGGTGCAGATCATCGGCGGCATCCTGCTCGGCCCCGGCGTGCTGGGCGCGGCCTACCCGGCGTACTACGAATCGGTGTTCACGCCCGCGGTGGTGCAGTCGCTCAACGGCATCGCCTGGTGGGCGGTGATGCTGTTCGTCTGCATCGCCGGCGTCGAGCTCGACCTGCGCCAGGCCTGGCGCCACCGCGGCGAGACCGGCGTCACCGCCGGCCTGGCGCTGGGCCTGCCGCTGCTGCTGGGCTGCGCCGCGGCGCTGGCGCTGCTGCCCGGCGCGGGCTGGCTGGGCGACGGCTGGGTCGGCAGCAACGCCAAGCCCTGGCAGTTCGTCGTGGGCGTGGGCATGGCCTGCGCGGTGACGGCGCTGCCGATCCTGATCCTGCTGATGGAGAAGCTGGGCATCCTGCGCCACCCGCTGGGCCAGCGCATCCTGCGCTACGCCAGCCTGGACGACGTGGCGATCTGGGGCGTGCTGGCGCTGATCCTGCTGGACTGGGAACGGGTCGGCCGCCAGGCCGCCTTCCTGCTCGCCTTCGGCGCGGCGGCCTGGCTGTTCCGCAGGCTGATGCGCCGGCTGTCGGCGCCCGACCGCTGGCCGGTGGCGCTGATGTGGCTGGCGGCCTGCGCCTTCGGCGCCGACTGGTCGGGGCTGCACTTCATGGTCGGCGCCTTCCTCGCCGGCGCGGTGATGGACGCCGAGTGGTTCGACCAGGCGCAGATGGACCAGCTGCGCCACCACCTGCTGCTGGTGCTGATGCCGGTGTTTTTCCTCAGCACCGGGCTGCGCACGCAGTGGACGATGGGCGGCGGCCGGGTGTTCGCGGCCGCCGCCTGGCTGCTGCTGGCCGCGGTGGCGGGCAAGCTGCTGGCGGCCTGGGCCGCCGGCCGCGCGCTGGGCTGGCGCCGCGGCGAGGCCTGGGTCATCGGCTGGCTGCTGCAGACCAAGGCGCTGATCATGATCGTGTTCGTCAACATCCTGCTCGACAAGGCGCTGATCACGCGCGACAGCTTCACCGCGCTGCTGCTGATGGCGGTGGCCAGCACGATGCTGACGGTGCCGCTGGTGGCGCCGCGGCTGGCGGCAGTGCTGCGCGGCGCCGGTTGACAAGCCTCAAGTCGGCGCGCGCGTTGCCGATACCCGCGGCATGCCTCAGCTCTACACCGCCGCCGCCAGCCACGCCGACACCGCCGCCGCGCTGCAACAGATCGACCGGCAGCTCGACGAGCGCGCCGCCGGCGCGCGCATGGTGTTCGCGTTCTACGGCTGCGAGCACGACGACGCGCTGCTGCACCGCCACCTGCGCCAGCGCTTCGGCGGCGCGGCGCTGCTGGGCGGCAGCTCGTCGGGCGGCCTGATCACCGAGCGCGGCGCGCTGGGGCCGCAGGGCCTCGGCCTGCTGGCCATCGCCGACGACGACGGCAGCTACGGCGTCGCCGCCGGCGCGCTGGGCGCCGACCCCGCGGCCAGCGCCGAGGCGCTGCTGCGCCAGGCGCTGGCCTCGTGCGACTGCGAAGGCGAGCTGCCCGAGCTGATCTGGGTCTACCAGGCGCCGGGCCACGAGGAAGCCGTGGTCGCCGGCCTGCGCCGCCTGGTCGGCGACCGCTGCCCGATCGTCGGCGGCTCGTCGGCCGACAACGACGTCTCCGGCCGCTGGCGCCAGCTCGGCCCCGACGGCGTGCGCGGCGACGGCCTCGTCGTCGGCGTGCTGTTCCCGTCGTCGCCGCTAGGCTTCGCCTTCCAGGGCGGCTACGAGCCGGCCGGCCCCAGCGGCGTGATCACCGGCATCGGCTACGCGCCGGCCGGCGCCAGCGGCATCGTCACCGCGAGCGCCGGGCGCGAGATCCTCAGCATCGACGGCGAGCCCGCGGCGGTCGTCTACAACCGCTGGCTCGGCGGCCGGCTGGACGGGCTGCTGGCCGGCGGCGGCACCATCCTGGCCGAGACCACGATGATGCCGATCGCCACCGACGCCGGGCGCGTCGAGGGCGTCAGCCACTACCTGCTGGTGCACCCCGAGGCGGTGGGCGCCGGCGGCACGCTGCGCACCTTCTGCACGCTGCAGGTCGGCGACCGCGTCTACGCGATGCGCGGCGACCGTGAGCGCCTGATCGACCGCGCCGGCCGCGTCGCGCGGCAGGCGCGCAAGGACCTGGGCCGCGGCGCCACGGCCGGCGGCCTGGTGGTGTACTGCGGCGGCTGCAAGATGGCCGTCGGCGAGGACATCGACCGCGTCGCCGCCGGCCTGGCCGACGCCTTCGGCGGCAGCCCCTTCATCTGCTGCTTCACCTTCGGCGAGCAGGGCCGGCTGATCGACCGCAACGTGCACGGCAACCTGATGATCTCGGCGATCGGCTTCGCGCACTGACGCCACCGCCCGGGTGTCCGCCGCCATGTCAGACCTCGCCGCCGCGACCGCGGGCGGCGGCATCGAAAGCTCGGAGGCGCTGCGCGAAGCGCTGTTCGCGCTGCAGCACGAGCACGATGCGCTGCGCCGCAGCCACCTGCAGGCCCAGCACCTGCTGGACGCGCTGGAGGCGCTGCTGGCGGTGCAGCTCGACGACGACCCGTTCGCGCGCGTGTTCGCGTCGCTGCGCAAGGTGTTCGACTTCGAGCAGGCGATGCTGCTGACCGACGACGCCGACGGCAGCGGCGACGGCGACGACGCGGCCGGCGGCGACGCGCCGTCGCTGCGCTGCATCGTCGCCGAGCCGGCCGGGCGCGTCGGCGAGCGCTGGCCGCTCGGCTCGCTGCTGCGCAAGGTGCTGGCCGGGCGCGTCGTGGCCACCTTCGCCGGCGCCGACGGCCCGGCCCACGACCCGTCCGTCGGCGCGCAGTCGGCGCTGCACATGCCGGTGCGCACGCGCGACCGGCGCGGCGTGCTGACGCTGCTGCGGCCGGCCGGCGGCGGCGGCTTCGACCGCGACGACATCACGCTCGGCCGCCGCTTCGCGGTGCTGGCCTCGCACGCGCTGGCCGCGCGCCACGCCAGCCAGACGGTGGCCGAGGGCCGGCGCCTGCGCGAGCTGACCGAGCAGCTGCGCGAGAACGAGCGCGTGACGCGGCGCAACGCCGAGCTGCTGCAGGCGCTGGTCAACATGCTGCCGGTCGGCGTCGCGGTGCAGGACGCGCGCGGCAAGCTGCTGCTGGTCAACGACATGCTGGCGGCCACCGTGCAGCGGCCGCGCGAGGCGCTGGCCGGGCAGCAGACCTTCGACCTCTTCGACGCCGGCCCCGCCGATGCCGAGCGCCGGCGCCAGGCCTTCCGCGCGCACCTGGCCAGCGGCGAGCAGCACTCGCGCGAGCGCACGCTGCAGGCCGGCGGCCAGGCGCGCACGCTGCTCGTCACCGGCAAGCCGGTGCGCATCTTCGACGAGCAGCTCATGCTGTCGACGCTGCTCGACATCACCGAGCGCAAGCTGCTGGAGCAGGACCTGGCGCGCCGCGCCTTCCACGACGCGCTGACCGGGCTGCCCAACCGCGTGCTGATGCACGACGTCGTCAACGCCGCGCTGGCGCGCCACCGCGCGGCCGGCACGATGTTCGCGCTCGCCTTCATCGACCTGGACAACTTCAAGCAGGTCAACGACTACTACAGCCACGCCATCGGCGACGCGCTGCTGAAGGCGGTGACGCAGCGCGTGGCGCACAGCATCCGCGGCGGCGACACGCTGGCGCGCATCAGCGGCGACGAGTTCCTGCTGCTGATCGACCCGCTGCAGCAGCAGGACGACCTGCCGCCGCTGATCGAGCGCGTCATCGACGCGCTGAAGCAGCCGTTCCAGATCGAAGGCCACGAACTGCTGACCTCGGCCTCGGTCGGCGCCGCGGTGTTCCCGCTGCACGGCGAGAGCTTCGAGGACCTGTGCCGCTGCGCCGACGGCGCGATGTACCGCGCGAAGAACCGGCGCAAGGGCAGCGCCGCGTACTTCGACGACTCGATGGGCCAGGCGCTGACCGCGCGCATGGAGACCGAGCAGCGGCTACGCGCCGCGCTGCGCGACCGGCGCTTCCGCGTCGCCTTCCAGCCCAAGCTGCGCCTGGCCGACCAGCGCGTGCAAGGCGTCGAGGCGCTGGTGCGCTGGGTCGACCACGACGGGCGCGTGCACCCGCCGGGCAGCTTCATCGACGTCGCCTCCGAGCTCGGGCTGCTCGACGAGATCACGCACTTCGTCGTCGACGAGGTGGCGCGCCAGCTGCCGGCGCTGACGCGGCACTTCGGCGCGCACCTGAGCGTCAGCATCAACGTCTCGGCCGGCCAGGCCGGCGACAGCGGCTTCATGGCCGCGCTGCTGGCGCGGCTGGCGCGCAGCGGCATCGCGCGCCGCGTCACCCTCGAGCTGACCGAGGACGCGCTGCTGGCCGTCCACCGCTTCCAGCAGGAATCGCTGCCGCGGCTGCGCGCCGCCGGCGTGCGCATCTCGATCGACGACTTCGGCACCGGCTATTCGTCGCTGTCGCTGCTGGCCGACATCACCGCCGACGAGGTCAAGATCGACCGCTCGCTGATCAGCGCCATCCACGACCGGCCGCGCAGCCAGGGCATCCTGCGCGCGATCGAATCGCTGGCCGGCACGCTGGGCATGGAGATCGTCGCCGAAGGCGTCGAGACCGCGGCCGAGCTGGCCTACCTGCGCCGGCACACCGGCATCACGCTGGCGCAGGGCTACCACTTCTCGCCGCCGCGCTTCCTCGACGCGCTGCTGCGCGAGCAGCGCGCGCCGGCCGCGGCCACGGCCGCGGCCGCGGCCGCGGGCTGACGCTACACTGCGCGCCGGTCGGCAGTTCACCCAGGCGTCGCCGCGCGGCCCGGTCCGCGAGCTAAACCTGCCCTTCAGCATCCCCTGGCCCTCGAAGCTTTCTGCACGCCCGTTGCGGCATGCGGCTCGGCCCGGCAAGTCGGCGACCCCCGGCAACGCCCGCGCTCCGTGCACGGCGGACCCGAGCCCATGCCCACAAGCGAACAGGACGCCGCCATGGCCCGAACTTCCATCCCTTTGCAGCTGGCAGACCTGTCGGGCTTCGCCCGCACGCTGCGCCGCGCGCTGGCCGAGCGCCACGCCGCCAAGCCCACGCCGCCCACGCACCTGGAGCTGCTGAACCTGATCGCCCGCGCCGCCGGGCATCGCAACCTGCAGGCGCTGCAGGCGGCGGCGCAGGCCGCACCGCCACCGCCGCCGCCGGCCATCGATGAACCGGCACCCGCGCCGCTGCCCTTGAGCGCCAACGCGCGCAAGACCTTGCAGCAGTTCGACACGCAGGGCCGGCTGCTGCGCTGGCCGACCAAGTTCACGGTGCAGCGGCTGGCGATGTGGGTGCTGTGGACGCGCTTCGAGGCCAAGCGCAGCTACACCGAGCGCGAGGTCAACGCCATCCTGCGCCAGGCCAACGCCTTCGGCGACCACGTGACGCTGCGCCGCGAGCTGATCGACCACCGGCTGATGACGCGCAAGAGCGACTGCACGGACTACCGCAAGGTGGCCGCGCGCCCCGACGACGAGACGCGCGCGCTGCTGACGGCCTACCGCGCCGGCGTCATTTCGGCGCCGCGGCGGCGGCCTGCGCCGGCGGCTGCGGCGGCCGCGGCTCCGGCACCCGGTTGCTGACGGGCGGCACGGTGCGCAGGTAGGCGTAGATCGCCGCCAGGTCGGCGTCGTTGAACTGGCTGTAGGCCGGGATCGGCATCGGCGGCAGCACCGGCCGCCCCTTGCCCATGCGGCGGCCGCTGCGCATCGTCGCGACGAAGTCCTTCAGCGTCCAGCGGCCCAGGCCGGTGCCCTCGTCGGGCGTCAGGTTGGCGGTGAAGCTCACGCCCCAGGGCCCGGCATGCGCGGTGTTGGTGGCCGCCGAGGCCATCAGCCACGCGCCGTCGGGCGGCAGCGCCGGTGCCGGCGGCATCACCAGGCCCTCGGGGTGGCCCGACAAGGCGCGGCTCATGTCGGGCTCGGGGCCGTTGGCACCCAGCTTGAACGGCGTGTGGCAGTCGTGGCAGCCGGCGGTGTTGACGAGATAGCGGCCGCGCTGAACCTGATCGGCGGCGGCCTGGGCCCGGGCCTCGCCGGCGGCGGCCAGCAGCAGCACGGCGGCGCCGAGCGCGGCCCAGGGAAGACGGTGGTCGGTACTTGCATTCATCGGACAGCTCCTGTCAGGGGTGGGGAGAAGGAAGAAAGGGCCTGGGTGGATGCGGCCGCGGGCCGCAGGCCGGCGATCCAGCGTTCGACGAGCGCCAGCGCGGCCTCGTCGGCGATGCGCGTGCCCAGCGGCGGCATCTGCGCCTGCGGCTGCCGGCTGCGCAGGCGCAGCGTCAGCACGCTGTGCGACGGCCGGCCCGGCTGCACGACGAGCCAGTCGCCACCATCGGCACCGGCATCGGCCGGCCGGTAGCGGCTGGCCGCACCGATCAGGCTGTCGCGCACGCGCCGCAGGCTGCCGGCCGCGTCGGCCACCGACTGCGCCAGCCGCAAGCCCACCGGCGCGGGGCTGCCGTCGTCGTTGTGGCAGTGCGCGCAATTGCCGTGCAGATAGCCGAGCGCGGCGCGCTCGCGCGCATCGGCGGCGGCGATGCGCGGCGGCTGCGCCAGCAGCGCCGCGGGCAGGCCGCGCAGCAGGCCTTGGGCGGCCAGGGCCGGCAGATCCAGGTCGGCCGGCCGCAGCGGCTCGGCGTGCGGCGCCAGCGGGTCGCGGTCGGGCGAGAGCTGCAGCGCGCCGAAGCCCAGCACCGGCACCGCCGCGCCGTCGTGGCAGGCCAGGCAGTCGCCGCGGCCGGGCACCTCGTAGCGGCCGCCGGGCGCGGCAGCCAGCGGCAGCACCTGGCCGCGCGGCGGCGCGGCCAGTTCCAGTACTTGGCCGCGCGGCGGCGCCAGCACCGCGTCGCGGCCGTCGGGCTGCCAGACGTAGCTGCCGAACCGCCATTGGCCGTCGGCGCGGCGCTCGATATAGCGCGTCTCCACCGGGCGGCCGTCGACGGCGAACTCCTTCCACAGCCGCGTGCCGGGCGGGAACTGCCAGGCGTCGGGGTCGCCGGCGTCGATCGCGGTGCCCGGCGGCAGCGCGATCCAGCGCCGCTTGGCCGCACCGTCGGACCACAGCGGGTACTGCGGCGTGAACGAATGCAGCCCCGGCGCGATGCGGCCCGGCTCGCCGGCGGCGAACAGGCCGGTCTGCGACAGCCGCGGCGGCAGCTCCGGCAGCGCCTGCGCCGCGGTCTGCGACGGCGCGGTGGCCAGCACGCCAGCGGCGACGATGGACAGCAGCGTGGTCAGCGCCGTGAACCACGGCGCCAGGCGGCGGGCGATCGCGCAGCGGCAAGACATCATCGGCGCTTCCATGGCCACTCGAACCTGTCGGGTTGAACAGGCTTCGCAGTCTGCGGATCGGAAGGCCGGGCCACATCGCCCGATGGAGCCATCGCGGGCCGGCCCGACGGGCCATGGCCCGTCGGGCCGGGGGCGGGGCTCAGTCCTGCGGCGCCGCGCCGTCCCAGGCCCGCTGCAGCAGCGCGCGCAGCGCCGCGCGGTCCAGCGGCCGCGGGTTGGGATAGGGGCTGGCGGCGGCGAGGTCGGCCGCGCGGTCCAGCCCATCGGCCGGCATGCCGATCTCGCGCAGTGCCAGCGGCGCGCTGCAGCGGCGCGCCAGGTCCTGCAGCGCACGCGGCGCATCGGCCGTTGGCGGCAGACCCAGCGCGCGGGCGATGCGCGTCAGCGCCTGCGGCGCTGACGCCGCGTTGTAGGCCAGCGCATGCGGCAGCAGCACGGTGTGCGTCTCGGCGTGCGGCAGGTTGAAGCTGCCGCCCAGCGTGTGGCACAGCTTGTGGTGCAGGCCCATCGCCGCGGCGCCGAGCACGGTGCCGCACAGCCAGGCGCCGTACAGCGCATCGGCACGCGCTTGCGCGTCGCGCGCATCGGCCAGCAGCCGCGGCAGCGCAGCGGCGCAGGCGCGCAGGCCCTCCTCGGCCAGCAGCGCGACGATGGGGTTGCCGTCGGGCGCGTACAGCGCCTCGGCGGCGTGGGCCATCGCGTTGAAGCTGCTGGTCACGCTCAAGCCCAGCGGCAGCGCCAGCGTCAGCTCGGGGTCGTAGATCGCGGTGCGCGGCAGCACGCGGGCGTCGCGGCCGGTGGTCTTGACGCCGTCTTGCGTGATGCCGTGGATGCTGGTCATCTCGCTGCCGGCGTAGGTGGTGGGCACCGCGACGATGGGCAGGCCCGCGTCCAGCGCGACGGCCTTGGCGAGCCCGGTGGTCGATCCGCCGCCGATCGCCACCAGCGCATCGGCCCCCAGCCGCGCGGCCTCGGCCCGCGCCTGGCGCACGGCCTCGATCGGCACGTGCATCACCGCGCCGGCAAAGGTGCCCGCCGCGCGCGTGCCCAGCAGCGCCGCCGCGCGCGCCGCCAGCGCCGCCTGCCCCGGCGTGCTGAGCACGAGGGCGCGCCGGCGGCCCAGCCGGTCCAGCTCGGCCGGCAACTGCTGCAGCGCGCCGGCGCCGAAGACCACGCGCACCGGGTTGGCCTGGTAGACGAAGGAGGCGACGGCGTTCATGCCGCGAGTGTCCGCCGGCGGCAGCGGCACCGCGCGCGGAACACAGTTTTCCGCGTGCCGCGGCACGGCGCTGGGGATGGTCCGGGGTCGGGCGCGGCGGCGGCGATGGTTCAATGTCCGCCATGCTCTTCCCCACCACCGTCGTCGGCAGCCTGCCGCAGCCCGACTGGCTGATCGATCGCGGCAAACTCGCCGGCACCTTCCCGCCGCGCGTGCGCATGCGCGAGCTGTGGCGCGTGGCCGAGCCGCAGCTGCAGCAGGCCTGGGAAGACGCGACGCGGCTGGCCATCCGCGACCAGGAGGAGGCGGGCCTGGACATCGTCAGCGACGGCGAGATCCGCCGCGAGAGCTACAGCAACCGCTTCGCCACCGCGCTGGACGGCATCGACCTCGACCGCCCCGGCACGGTGATGAACCGCTCGGGGCTGCCGATTCCCGTGCCGCGCATCGTCGGGCCGATCCGCCGCCGCCACGCGGTGGAGGTGGACGACCTGCGCTTCCTGAAAGCGCACACCAAGCGCCGCGTCAAGATCACCGTGCCCGGCCCGTTCACGATGAGCTGCCAGGCGCAGAACGACTGGTATCCCGACGACGAGGCCGCGGCGATGGCCTATGCCGAGGCGCTGAACGGCGAGATCCGCGACCTCTTCGCCGCCGGCGCCGACGTCGTGCAGATCGACGAACCGTGGATGCAGGCCCAGCCCGACAAGGCGCGCCGCTACGGGCTGCGCGCGCTGAACGCGGCGCTGGACGGCATCAGCGGTACGACGGCGGTGCACATCTGCTTCGGCTACGCGGCGATGGTGCAGCAGCGGCCCAGCGGCTACAGCTTTCTGCCCGAGCTGCGCGGCTGCCGCTGCCGCCAGGTGTCGATCGAGACCGCGCAGAGCCATCTGGACTGCGCGGTGCTGGCCGAGCTGCGCGACGACCAGCAGGTGATGGTGGGCTGCGTCGACCTGGCGGACCTGACTGTCGAGACGCCCGAGCAGATCGCCGCGCGCATCCGCCGCGCGCTGCCTTTCGTCGCCAAGGAGCGCGTGATCCTGGCGCCCGACTGCGGCATGAAGTACCTGCCGCGCGAGGTGGCCTTCGGCAAGCTGCGCGCGATGGCGGCCGCGGCGAAGCTGCTGCGCGCCGAGCACGGCGAAGAAGAGCTAACTTCACAATCATGAACACCGATGCCCCGTACGTGCCGCCGGCGGTCTGGACCTGGACGCCGGGCCAGGGCGGGCGCTTTGCCGCCATCAACCGGCCGACGGCCGGCGCCACGCACGAGCGCGCGCTGCCGCAGGGCCGCCACCCGCTGCAGCTGTATTCGCTGGGCACGCCCAACGGCGTCAAGGTCACCGTGATGCTGGAAGAGCTGCTGCAGCGCGGCCACGCCGGCGCCGAGTACGACGCCTGGCTGGTGCGCATCGACGAAGGCCAGCAGTTCGGCAGCGGCTTCGTCGCGGTCAACCCCAACAGCAAGATCCCGGCGCTGCTGGACCGCAGCGGGCCCGAGCCGGTGCGCGTGTTCGAGTCCGGCGCCATCCTGCTGTACCTGGCCGAGAAGTTCGGCGAACTGCTGCCGCGGCCGCCCGCGGCGCGCGCCGAATGCCTGTCGTGGCTGTTCTGGCAGATGGGCGCGGCGCCCTTCCTGGGCGGCGGCTTCGGCCACTTCTACGCCTACGCGCCGCAGAAGCTGCAGTACCCGATCGACCGCTACGCGATGGAGGTCAAGCGCCAGCTCGACGTGCTGGACCGCCGCCTGGCCGACAGCCGCTACTTGGCCGGCGGCGACTACAGCATCGCCGACATCGCCGTCTGGCCCTGGTACGGCACGCTGGCCAAGGGCCAGCTCTACGGCGCCGGCGAGTTCCTGCAGGTGCACGAGTACCGCCACCTGCTGCGCTGGACCGACGAGATCGCGCAGCGCCCGGCCGCGCGCCGCGGCCGCATGGTCAACCGCACCTGGGGCCAGCCGGCCAGCCAGCTGCACGAGCGCCACGACGCCGCCGACTTCGACACCCGCACGCAGGACAAGCTGCAGACGCCGCCATGATCACCTTGTACGACTGCGCCACCGCGCCCAGCCCACGCCGCGCCCGCATCCTGCTGGCCGAAAAGGGCGTCGCCCACCAGACGGTGCCGGTCGACCTGCGCGCCGGCGAGCAGTTGGGCGCCGAATACCGCCGCATCAACCCGCAATGCACCGTGCCCGCGCTGCGCACCGACGACGGCCTGGTGCTGACCGACAACGCCGGCATCACCGCGTGGCTGGAGGCGCGATTCCCCGATCCGCCGCTGCTGGGCCGCAGCGCGGCCGAGCGCGCCGAGGTCGCCAGCTGGAACTGGCGCATCGAGTTCGAAGGCCTGCTGGCCATCGCCGAGGCGCTGCGCAACGGCACGCCGGCGATGGCCAACCGCGCGCTGCCCGGCCCGCAGGACTATGCGCAGATCCCCGAGCTGGCGCAGCGCGGCCTGGCGCGGCTGCAGCAGTTCCTGTCGGTGCTGGACCAGCGGCTGGCCGGGCGCGACTTCGTCGCCGCCGGGCAGTTCACCGTGGCCGACATCACCGCGGTGGTGACGGTCGACTTCGCGCGCGCGGTGCGCGTCAAGCCCGACGAGCAGCAGCACCCCCACCTGCTGCGCTGGCGCGCCGCGATGGCCGGCCGGCCGTCGATGGCGTTGTAATCCGAGGCATCGCACCCAACCACCAACCAACGGGCGCCCGCCGCGGCGCTTGCACCATGCCCTTGATCGACCTCATCGCACTGCTGGCGCTGCTGCAGTTCCTCGTCTTCGGCATGCTGGCGGGCCGCGCCCGCGGCCGCTACGGCATCAAGGCGCCGGCCGTCACCGGGCACGAGATGTTCGAGCGCGCCTACCGCGTGCAGATGAACACGCTGGAGCTGCTGGTCGTCTTCATCCCCGTGCTGTACCTCGCCGCGCGCTATTGGGCGCCGCTGCCCGCGGCGATCGCCGGCGTCGTCTACCTGGCGGGCCGTGTGGTCTACCAGCAGGCCTACATGCGCGACCCCGGCCGCCGCAGCCTGGGGTTTGCGCTGAGCATGCTGCCTTGCATCGTGCTGCTGGCAGCGGGGCTGATCGGGGCGGTGCGGGTGATGGCGGGGTGACCGACACGCCCCCTCACCGCTGCCGCCGCCGCTGCACCAACGCCCACACCATCACACCCACCACCGCCACGTTGACCAGCAGCAGCACGACGCTCAGCGCGGAGAAGCGGCGCGCCATTTCGGCCAGTTCCAGCGGCAGGTAGACGGCGCCGCTCAGCGCGGCCAGCCACTCGGCCCAGGCGCGCTCGCGGAACAGGCCGTAGGCCTCGGTGAAGCGCAGCGCCGAATAGCCGGCCGCGCCCAGCGCCAGCCACAGCAGCCGCGTCTGCTCCAGGTGCGAGACGGCGTCCAGGAAGATCTGCGGGTACTTCGACGCCGGGTTCAGGTGCGAATGCGCGACCAGGCGCACCGCCAGCGCGTGCAGGTCCCGGTGCACCAGGCCCAGCAGCCCGGTGGCGGCCAGCAGCACCACCAGGCCCTTGGCCGCCTCGACCGCGGCGATCGCGCGGATCGCCCGGCGCGAGGCCGCCGTCGATGCGCCGGCGCTCACGCCGTCCACCGCCGCTCGAACTCGCGGTCGGCGAACTGCTCGACCAGGAAGTCGACGAAGCACCTCACTTTGGCCGGCAGGTGGCGGCGCGTCGGGTAGGCGATGTTCATCACCAGGCGCGACAGCTCCCAGTCCTGCAGCACCGGCACCAGGCGGCCGCCGACGATGTCGTCGTGGATGATGTAGAGCGGCTGCATCAGGATCCCAAGGTGCTTCAGCGCCGCGGCGCGCAGCACCTGGCCGTCGTTGGCCTCCAGCAGGCCTTGCACCGTCAGCGTGGTGACGGCGCCGTTGCGCGTGAAGCGCAGCTGGTGCGGCTGGTTGGCCAGGTTGTAGATCAGCAACCGGTGCTGGCCCAGCTCGTCGGGCGTGCGCGGCGTGCCGTGGCGCTGCAGGTACTGCGGGCTGGCGGCCAGCACGCGCTTGGTCTCGGCCAGGCGGCGCACGGTGATCGCCGAGTCGTCCTCGAACTCGCGGTTGCGGATCGCGACGTCGATGCCGCTGTCCAGCAGGTCGGTGTAGCGGTTGGAGACCACGATCTCCACGCGCAGCCCTGGGTAACGTTCGATGAAAGCCGGCAGCAGCGGCGCGATGACGATCATGGAAAACGACAGCGACGCCGTCACGCGCAGCAGCCCGGTGGGCTTGAGCTGCGCCTCGTGCACCGCGCTCTCGGCCTCGCGCAGCTCGGCCAGCAGCGGCTTGCAGCGGCGGTAGTAGCTCTCGCCCACCTCGGTGAGGAAGAGCCGCCGCGTGTTGCGCTGCACCAGCCGCGCGGCCAGCCGCTCCTCCAGCGCCGCCAGGTGGCGGCTGGCGGCGGCGTTGGACAGCTTGAGGCTCTCGGCCGCGCGCGTCAGGCTGCCCAGCTCGGCCACCTGTACGAACAGTTCGATCTCGGTCCAGCGGTCCATGTTTACCCGAAGTTTTCCGGCACGCGGAACAGTGCTTTGCGGTACCGCGCTTTATGCGGCGGCAGCGCAAGTCTAGAGTCGCCGCGCTCCTGGCAGCACAGATGCAAATGCAGCCCATCGACGAGGACACGATCACCCAGGCCGTGATCGCCCGCCACGCGCTGGCCGCCGACCCGCGCGTGCGCGACCTGATGACCAGCCTGGTGCAGCACCTGCACGCCTTCGCGCGCGAGGTGCGGCTGACCGAGCCCGAGTGGCAGGCGGGCCTGCGCTTCCTGGCCGAGGCCGGACGGCTGAGCCAGGGTCCGCGGCACGAGTTCGCGCTGCTGTCCGACGCTTTGGGCCTGTCGGCGCTGGTGGCCGCGATGGCGCCGCGCCGCCGCCCCGGTTCCACCGAGGCCACCGCGACCGGCCCAGCGCTGGCCGCCGAGCCGGCACCGCTGGAAGAGCCCTGCTTCGTGCGCGGCCAGGTGCGCGGCACCGATGGCCGCGCGGTGCCCGGCGCCGAGCTGCACCTGGGCGCCCGCAGCACGCGCCTGCAGGCCGACGAGCAGGGCCGCTTCCAGGGCCTGGCGCAGGCCGCGGCGGCGCAGCTGCTGCCCACCGACGGCCCCACCGGCGCGCTGCTGCGCGCCTTGGGCCGCAGCGCCTGGCGGCCGGCGCACCTGGCGGTGCAGGTGCAGGCGGCCGGCTGCCGCACCCTGCGCACACAGCTTTTCCGCCGCGGCGACCGCCACCTCGACGGCGACGCCGCCTTCGGCGTGCGCCGCTCGCTGGTGGCCGAGTGGCGGTACCACGAGCCCGGCCGGGTGAACGACGGCAGCGTCAGCGCGCGGCCGTTCTACACGGTGGATTTCGACTTCGTGCTGGAGCCGGCCGGCCCGCGCGGACCTTCGCTGACAACCCACGACGACCAAGGAGACAAGCGATGAACACCAACGCCCTGAACCGCCGCCACCTGCTGGCCGCCGGCGTGGCCGCGGCCGCCGGATGGCCCGCTGCCGCGCCGGCGCAGCCCAGGCCCATCCGCATCGGCAGCACGCTGGCGCTGACCGGGCCGCTGGCCGCCACCGCGCAGGTGCACAAGCTGGTCGGCGAGATCTACGTCGAGCAGGTCAACAAGCGCAGCGGCTGGCTGGGCCGGCCGCTGGAGTGGGTGCTGAAGGACGACCAGAGCAAGCCCGACCTCGCGCGCACGCTGTACGAGCAGCTGGTCACCGCCGACCAGGTGGACCTGCTGATGGGCCCGTACGCCACCGGCGCCATCCTGTCGGCGATGGGCGTCGCGCAGCGCTACGGCAAGGTGCTGGTGCACCACACCTTCGGCATCCCGTCGCTGGCCAAGTACGAGCTGGCGTTCCCGGCCTGGTCGCTGGGCGCCGACCCCGGCAACACGGTGCCGGCGACGGTGTTCGACGCGCTGGCCGCCGGCCCCAGGCCGCCGAAGACGGTGGCCGTGGTCACCAGCAAGTTCCCGTCGATCCAGTTCATGAGCGCCGGCGCGCGCGAGGTGCTGAAGAAGCGCGGCCTGCAGGAAGTGCTGTTCCTCGAATGGGACTTCGGCAACCGCGACTTCGGCCCCATCGCCAACCGCGTGAAGGACGCCAGGCCCGACTTCGTCTGGGTGGGCGCGATCGGCCTCGAAGGCAACCTGCTGCTCGACGCGATGAAGAAGATCGACTACCAGCCGCCGCAGCACTTCTACCTCTACCCGGCGCCGGGGCCGCTGGTCTCGCTGCCGGAGGCGAAGAACGCGCTGTCGGTGACGATCTTCGAGGACCAGCCGCCGTTCACCAACTCGCCGGTGGCCGCCGAGTTCGCCCGGCTCTACCGCGAGCGCGCCACCGCGGCCAAGCTGCCCGACCCTTCGGTGGAGGTGCAGGCGGGCGCCAGCTACACCGCCTGGCAGATCCTGGAGGCCGGCGTCACGGCCACCAAGAGCCTGGACGACAAGGCCATCGGCGCCTGGCTCAAGGCCAACCGCGTCGACACCATCCAGGGCAAGCTGCGCTTCGACGGCCCCGGCAACTACGGCGACGACCTGATGCGCGTGAAGCAGGTGCAGGACGGGCACTGGAAGGTGGTCTGGCCCAAGGACTACGCGGCCGGCAACGCGATCCGCGCCAACTGACGCGGGACCAGCCGATGTCGGGATTGGCGCTGCCCAGCGCCACGCTGCTGGCGCAGAGCGTGCTGTCGGGCGTGTTCGTCGGCGCCCTCTACGGCCTGCTCGGGCTGGGCCTGAGCCTGTCGTGGGGGCTGCTGCGGCTGATCAACCTGGCGCACTTCGCGTTCGCCTTCCTCGCCGCCTACCTCTGCTACCAGCTGTCGACGAAAGGCGTCGATCCGCTGCTGTCGCTGGTGCTGATCGTGCCGGCCTTCTTCGCGCTGGGCGCGGCGCTGCACGCGCTGATGGCGCGCTTCTCGATCACGCCGTTCAACTCGCTGCTGCTGACCTTCGGGCTGACGGGCATCGTCGAGGCACTGATCCAGGCGATCTGGACGGCCGATTTCCGCAAGCTCGAATCGGGCTACGGCGAGCACCGCTTCAAGCTGGGCGCGCTGTACGTGCCGCTGCCCGAGCTGATCACGCTGCTGCTGGCGGTGGCCTTGTCGCTGGCGGTGTGGGCCGTGCTGCGGCACACCGATCTGGGCAAGGCCTTGCGCGCCTCGGCCGAAGACCCGGCGGTGGCCGCCGCCTTCGGCATCCGCCAGCAGCGCAACGCCCTGCTGCTGGCCGGCACCTGCTCGGCCCTGGCCGCGGTGGCCGGCGTCTGCCTGGCCCTGGGCTACACGCTGGCGCCGTCGCAGATCTACGCCTGGATCGGCGTCGTCTTCGCCGCGGTGATGCTGGGCGGGCTGGGGCGCGCGCTGGCGCCGCTCATCGCCGGCATCGTGATCGGCGTCAGCGAGGCGCTGACGATGGCCGTCACCGCGCCCTCGTGGGCACCGCTGGTGTCGTTCGCGCTGCTGATCGGCATCCTGCTGCTGCGGCCCGGGAGGGCGGCATGAAGCGCACTCCGCTGGCCATCGTCGCTGCGGCCGCCGCGCTGGCCTTCGTGCCGCAGCTCGGGCTGCCGGCGTTCTACGACTCGCTGCTGTACCTCGTCCTGCACTGGGTGGTGCTGGCCACCTCGTGGAACATCCTCTCCGGCTACAGCGGCTACTTCTCGTTCGGCCACGGCGCCTTCTTCGGCGCCGGGCTCTACGCCAGCGCCACGCTGATGGCCCGTTATGACTGGCCCTTCCTGTGGACGCTGCCGGCCGCCGCGCTGGTGGCCTGCGCGCTGGGGCTGGGCGTGGGCGCGGTGGTGTTCCGCGTCAAGGGCATCCGCGGCGAGGTGTTCGCGCTGCTGACGCTGGCCGTCACCTTCGTGCTGGGCACGCTGATCGTCAACACGCCGATCGACGGCGGCAACGGCGTCTCGCTGGCCGCGGTGGCGGTGCCCAGGATCGGGCCCACGCCGTCGGCCACCTTCTACCTGCTGGCGCTGGCCGCGGCGGCGCTGACGCTGCTGGTGGCCTGGTGGATCGCGCAGTCGCGCTTCGGCGCCGGGCTGTTCGCGATCCACGACGACGAGGACGCGGCCGAGGTCATCGGCGTGCCCACCTACCGCTACAAGCTGGCGGCGCTGGGCATCTCCTGCGCGCTGGCCGGCATGGCCGGCGGCATCCACGCGCTGTTCCTCAACTACGTGACGGTGGGCGAGGTGTTCACGATCGCGGTGCCGCTCACCGTGGTGCTGATGAGCGTGCTGGGCGGCACGCGGCACTGGGCCGGGCCGGCGGTGGGGGCGGTGGCGATCACGCTGCTGCTGTACGGCTTCACCGCGGCCGACCATGCGGTGGCCGGCAAGGCGATGATCGGCGTGATCCTGATCGCGGCCATCCTCTTCATGCCCGACGGCATCCTGCCGCGGCTGCAGAAAGCCTGGGCGCGGCGGCGCCCCGCGCCGCTGCCGGTGCCGCCGGCGTCCATCCAGGCCGCGGACACGACGACGCCCGCCGCCGCCGGCGGCGTGCTGCTGCAAGCGCAGGGGCTGGCCAAGTCGTTCCGCGGCGTGCGCGCGCTGGCCGGCGTGGACCTGCAGGTGCGGCGCGGCGAGATCCTGGGCCTGCTGGGGCCCAACGGCTCGGGCAAGTCGACCTTCATCAACGTCGTCAGCGGGCACTACGTGGCCAGCGGCGGGCGGCTGCAGTTCGAAGGCCGCGAGCTGACGGCCGAACCGGCGCACCGCATCGCACGCGGCGGCATCGCGCGCACCTACCAGATCCCGCGGCCCTTCGGCCACTTCACGGTGCTGGACAACGTGGCGCTGGCGACGATGTTCGGCGGCGGCGTGCGCACGCCCGAGGCGGCGCGGCGCGAGGCGATGGGCTGGCTGGCCTTCACCGGCCTGCAGGACAAGGCGCAGGCGCGGCCCGACGCGCTGAACCTGCACCAGCGCAAGTTCCTGGAGCTGGCGCGCGCGCTGGCCGCGCGGCCTCGACTGGTGCTGCTGGACGAGGTGTTGTGCGGGCTGACGCCGGCCGAGATCGACGACGCGGTGGCGCTGGTGCGCCGCATCCGCGACCAGGGCGCGACCGTGGTCTTCGTCGAGCACGTGATGCGCGCGGTGCTGGCGCTGACCGACCGCGTGGTCGTCTTCGACCAGGGCGGCGTGCTGGCCGCCGGGCCCGCCGCCGAGGTGATGCAGCGGCCCGAGGTGATGCAGGCCTACCTGGGCACGCTGGCGCCCGCCGCCGCGCTGCCGGACGGCGCCACGGAGCCGGCCCATGCTTGAGGTGCAGGGCCTGCAGGTGGCCTACGGCGCGGCGCCGGCGCTGTGGGGCGTGTCGTTCGAGCTGCGCGCGCGCGAGCTGCTGTGCATCGTCGGCCCCAATGGCGCCGGCAAGACCACGCTGGTCAACACGCTGGCCGGCATGCTGCGTGCGCGCGGCGGACGCATCGTGTTCGAGGGCCGCGAGCTGCGCGCGCTGCCGCCGCACGCCTTCTGCGAGGCCGGCATCGCCGTCGTGCCAGAAGGGCGGCGGCTGTTCACGTCCTTGAGCGTGCGCGAGAACCTGGAGATCGGCAGCCTGCTGCCCGCCGCCAAGGCGCGGCGCCGGCAGACGCTGGAGGCGGTGCTGGCGCTGTTCCCCGCGCTGGCGCCCAAGCTCGAGCAGGCCGCCGGCGAGCTGTCGGGCGGCCAGCAGCAGATGGTGGCGATCGGCCGCGCGCTGATGGCGCGCCCCAGGCTGCTGCTGCTGGACGAGCCGTCGCTGGGGCTGTCGCCGCTGATCGTCGGCGAGATGTTCAACGCCATCGGCCGCGTGCACCGCGAGGGCACGGCCATCCTGCTGGTGGAGCAGAACGTGGCGACGGCGCTGCGCGTGGCCGACCGCGCCTACGTGCTGGAGGAAGGCCGCATGGTGGCCGAAGGCACGCCCGACGCGCTGCTGCAGCGCGACGAGGTGCGCCGTGCCTACCTGGGCGTTTGACGGAGGGCGATGGCGATGATCCGGCACATCGTGATGTGGCGCGTGCGCGGCGACGACGCCGCCAGCCATGCCGCCAACGTGGCGCGCCTGAAGGCCGAGTTCGAATCGATGCGCGGCCGCGTGCCGGGGCTGCTGCACCTGGAGGTCGGCATCGACGTCAGCCGCATCGACTACGCCTGCGACGTGGTGCTGGTCAGCGATTTCGCGTCGCGCGAAGCGCTGGCCGGCTACGCCGAGCACCCCGAGCACCTGCGCGTGAAGCGCGCGCTGGGCGATCTGCGCATCGCCCGCCACCAGGTGGACTACGAAGTCCCCACCCCTTGAGGAGACCGCCATGAGCCAGCACCAGACCAGCGACATCACCCAGGCCGTGCTCGGCCGCCTGGCCGACGATTGCGACCCGCGCTTCCGCCAGATCATCACCGCGGTGGTGGAGCACGCGCACGCGCTGGTGCGCGAGGTCGACCTGAAGCCCGACGAGTGGATGGCCGCGATCCAGTTCCTCACCCGCGTCGGCCAGACCTGCGACGCCAAGCGGCAGGAGTTCATTCTCTTGTCCGACACCTTGGGCATCTCGATGCTGGTGGTGCAGCTCGAGCAGGCGCGCCGCTCGCAGGCCGCGCTGGCCGATGCCGCGGCCAGCGCCAGGCCCACCGAGGCCACGGTGCAAGGCCCGTTCTACTGGGAAGGCGCGCCGGTGCTGCCGCTGGGCAGCGACATCGGCGAAGGCATGCCCGGCGAGCCCGCGTGGTACAGCGGCCGCGTCACCGACACGTACGGCCAACCGATCGCCGGCTGCTGCCTGGACGTGTGGTCCGGCGACGGCGACGGCATCTACGACATGCAGATCGGCAGCGGCGACGAGATGCGCCTGCGCGCGCGCTTCCACACCGATGCCGACGGCCGCTACCGCTTCTGGTCGATCAAGCCCTACTACTACCCGGTGCCGGCCGACGGCCCGGTGGGCGACATGCTGCGCGCGATGGGCCGCCACCCCAACCGGCCGGGCCACATCCACATGATGGTCTACCGCGACGGCTACGTGCCGGTGACGACGCATTTGTTCGCGCACGACAGCCCCTACCTCGACAGCGACGCGGTGTTCGGCGTGCGCGACAGCCTGATCGTCCACTACGACCGCCACGAGCCCGGCACGGCGCCCGACGGCCGGCGGCTGGACAAGCCCTGGCACAGCGCGGCCTACAACTTCGTGCTGGCGGAGGCAGCAGCATGAAGATCGGCAAAGCCACCGTCGCCGAGAGCGCGATCTGCGGCAGCGACGACGAGACCATCGTCGTGCGCGGCCGCGACCTGTGCCGCGAGCTGATCGGCCGCGTGAACTTCGTCGACTACTTCTGGCTGCTGGTCACCGGCCGCCAGCCCGATGCCGCCGCCAGCCGCGTGCTGGACGCGACGCTGGTCGCCATCACCGAGCACGGCCTGGTGCCCAGCGTGCAGGCCGCGCGGATGACGCTGGCCGCGGCGCCGGATGCGCTGCAGGGCGCGGTGGCAGCAGGCATCCTGGGCTGCGGGTCGGTGATCCTCGGCGCGTCGGAGACGGCGGGGCGCCTCTTCCTGCGCATCGACGCGCTGGCCAAGGACAAGAACCTGCCGCTGGCCGACGCAGCCGCCGAAGTGGTACGTGAATTGCGCACGCAGAAGCAGGCCATCCCCGGCTACGGCCACCCGCAGCACAAGGCGCGCGACCCGCGCGTCGCACGGCTGTTCGAGGTGGCGCAGGAGGCCGGCACGCCGGGGCACTTCGTGCGCATCGCCGAAACGATCGAGCAGGTGCTGCCCGCGATCACCGGGCGCGACTTGCGGCTCAACGTTTCGGCCGCGATCCCCGCGGTGCTGCTGGACGTGGGCTTCCCGGCCGAGGCGCTGAAGGGCGTGCCCATCCTCGCGCGCTGCGCCGGGCTGATCGCGCACCTGACCGAGGAACTGGCGCAGCCGATCGGCTTCGCGCTCAGCTACCAGGCCACGCGCGAACAGGTCTACACCGGCGCGCTGCCCGCCGGCGTCACGCTGAAGCCGAAGGGCGGCCACTGATGGCCCAGGTGCTGGACGGCGTGCGCGTGCTGGAGCACGGCACTTTCATCACCGGCCCGGCGGCGGCGATGCTGCTGGCCGACCTGGGCGCCGACGTGGTCAAGGTCGAGCAGCCCGACGGCGACCCGTTCCGCGCCTTCCGCGGCGGCCATTACAGCCCCCACTACCAGACCTACAACCGCAACAAGAAGAGCGTGCGGCTGGACACGCGCAAGCCCGAGGACCTGGCGCAGTTCGACCGCCTGCTGGCCGAAGCCGACGTCTACATCCAGAACTTCCGCCCTGGCGTGGCCGAGAAGATCGGCGCCGGCGAAGCGCGGCTGCGCGCGCTGAACCCGAGGCTGATCTACTGCGCGATCAGCGGCTTCGGCCCCGATGGCCCATCGGCGCAGCGGCCGAGCTTCGACACCGTGGCGCAGGCGGCCAGCGGCTTTTTGAAGCTGCTGGTCAACCCGGCCAACCCGCGCGTCGTCGGGCCGGCGCTGGCCGATGCGATCACCGGCTTCTACGCGGCCTACGGCATCCTCGGCGCGCTGTACGAGCGCGATAAGCAGCAGCGCCCGCAAGGCCGCCGCGTCGAGGTCTCGATGCTGGAGGCGATGACGCACTTCAACCTCGACGCCTTCACGCATTTGTTCTCCGAAGGCGAGGTAATGGGCCCGTACAGCCGGCCCAGCGTGTCGCAGAGCTACGTGCTGCGCTGCGCCGACGGCCGATGGATTGCGCTGCACATGTCCAGCCCGCCCAAGTTCTGGCAGGGGCTGGCGCGCGTGATCGAGTGGCCGACGCTGTTCGACGGCGACGCGCGCTTTGCGACGCGCGACGCGCGCATCGCCCACCAGGACGCGCTGATCGATCTGCTGGGCGAGCGCTTCGCGCGCCACGACCGCGCCGAATGGTGCCGCCGCCTGCTGGCCGAGGACGTGCCGCACGCGCCGGTGTACGACACCGACGAGGTGCCGCAGGACCCGCAGGCGAAGCACCTGCAGCTGTTCGTCGACGCCGCGCACCCGGCCGGCGGCCGCTGGACCACCGTGCGCTCGCCCGTCAGCTTCGACGGCGAGCGCGCGCTGCAAGTCACCGCGCCGCCGCTGCTGGGCGACCACGACGAGGCGCTGCGCGCCGGGCGCTCGCCCTGGAACCCGAGGACTCCGTCATGATGACGCTTGACATCACCCGCCGTGCGCTGCTGTCCGCTGCGCTGGCCGCCACCGCAGGCGCCGCGTTCGCGCAGGCGCAGCCCATCCGCATGGTCGTGCCCTTCGGCCCCGGCACCACCACCGACATCGTCGCGCGCGAGGTCGGCCAATCGCTGGGCGCGGTGCTGGGCCAGACCGTGGTGGTCGACAACAAGGCCGGCGCCGGCGGCACCATCGGCAGCGACCAGGTGGCCAAGGCCGCGCCCGACGGCCGCACGCTGGTGATGGGCACCGTGGGCACGCACGCGATCAACGCCACGCTGTACCGCAAGCTGCCCTACGACGCGACGCGCGACTTCGCGCCGGTCGGGCTGGTCGGCTTCACGCCCACGCTGCTGGTGGTGGCGGCCGGCTCGCCGATCAGGACGCTGGCCGAGCTGAAGGCCGCGGCCGCCGCACCGGCGGGCGTGAGCTTCGCGTCGGCCGGCAACGGCACTTCGGGGCACCTGGCCGGCGAGCTGCTGGGCGCGCGCCTGGGCGGCAGGATGGTGCACGTGCCCTACAGCCAGGGCGGCCAGGCGCTGACCGACGTGATGGCCGGCCAAGCGCAGTTCATGTTCTATCACCCGGCCGCGGTGCTGCCGCAGATCAAGGCCGGCAAGCTGCGCGCCCTGGCCGCCAGCAGCGCGCGCCGCAGCGCCGCGGCGCCCGAGGTGCCCACGCTGCAGGAGCAAGGCGTGGCCGACTTCGACCTCGTCGCCTGGTTCATGGTCTACGCGCCCGCGGCCACGCCGGCGCCCGAGCTGGCGCGCCTGCGCGACGGCCTGGCGCGCGCATTGGCGCAGCCGGCCACCGCGGCCAAGCTGGCCGAGCTGGGCGTGGAACAACGTTCGATGAGCGCCGCCGAGCTGGCCGCCTTCGGCCCCGCCGAGATCGCGCGCTGGGGCGAGGCGGTCAGGCGCTCCGGCGCGCAGGTGGACTGAAAAGCCATGATCGACAAGATCGTCGCCAGCGCCGCCGAGGCGGTGGCCGACGTGCCCGACGGCGCGACCGTGATGATCGGCGGCTTCGGCACCGCCGGGCTGCCCGATGCGCTGACCGACGCGCTGATCGAGCAAGGCGCGCGCGAGCTCACGATCGTCAACAACAACGCCGGCAACGGCGACACGGGGCTGGCCGCGCTGATCGGCGCCGGCCGCGTGCGCAAGATCATCTGCAGCTTTCCGCGCCAGGCCGATTCCTGGCACTTCGACCGCGCGTGGCGCGAAGGCCGCATCGAGCTGGAACTGGTGCCGCAAGGCAACCTGGCCGAACGCATCCGCGCCGCGGGCGCCGGCATCGGCGGCTTCTTCACGCCCACCGGCTACGGCACGGACCTCGCCCGGGGCAAGGAGACGCGCTTCCTCGACGGCCGCTGGCAGGTCTTCGAGACGCCGATCCACGCCGACGTTGCGCTGATCAAGGCCGAGCGCGGCGACCGCTGGGGCAACCTCACCTACCGCATGACGGCGCGCAACTTCGGCCCGGTGATGGCGATGGCCGCCAGGCTCACGCTCGCCAGCGTGCACGAGGTCGTCGAGCTGGGTGCGCTGGACCCGGAAGCGGTGGTGACGCCGGGCCTGTTCGTGCAGCGCGTCGTGCAGGTGCCGCGCACGAAGACGGTGGCGGGCGGCGCGAAGGCTAACGCATGAACAAGTGGACCAAGGCACAGATGGCCGCACGCGTCGCGCAGGACATCCCGGACGGCGCGGTGGTCAACCTGGGCATCGGGCTGCCGACGCTGGTGGCCGGCCACATCCCGGCCGGCCGCGAAGTGATGATGCACAGCGAGAACGGCGTCATCGGCTTCGGCCCGGCGCCGCGGGCGGGGCAGGAAGACTACGACCTGATCAACGCCGGCAAGCAGCCGGTCACGCTGCTGCCCGGCGGCGTGTTCTTCCACCATGCCGACAGCTTCGCGATGATGCGCGGCGGCCACGTCGACATCTGCGTGCTGGGCGCCTTCCAGGTCTCGGCCGCCGGCGACCTGGCCAACTGGCACACCGGCGAGCCCGACGCCATCCCCGCGGTGGGCGGCGCGATGGACCTGGCGGTGGGCGCACGCAAGACCTTCGTGATGATGGAGCACGTCGCCAAGGACGGCCGGCCCAAGATCGTCGAGCAGTGCAGCGTCCCGCTGACCGGCATCGCCTGCGTCAGCCGCATCTACACCGATCTGGCCGTGCTGGCCGTCACGCCCGATGGCCTGCGGCTGCTGGACAGCGCGCCGGGGCTGGCGTTCGCGGATCTGCAAGCCTTGACCGCGGCGCCGCTGCAGCGCTGAAAGCCCATATCCGGCGCCTCGCAATACAATCCATTGATTCGTATTACAACTCGAGGTGCGTGATGACCCTCACCGTCCGCCTGGACACGGCGCTGGACTCGGCGCTGCAGCGCTACTGCGACCAGCACGGCGTCACCAAGAGCCTGGTGGTGCAGGAGTCGCTGGCCGCCTACCTGCTGGCGGCCGCGCCGGTGCCGGCCGGAGCCGCGGCCCGCCGCGGGCCGGCGCCCAGCGCCAACCACGAGGCCTTCGCCGCCGCCGGGCTGATCGGCGCGGTGGCCGAAGGCGGCGGCGCCGACAAGGCGGCCGTTCGCCGGCGGATCGCCGAACGGGCCAAACGGGCCAGGCAGGCCCAAGGGCAGCAGCGGCAACAGCGGCCGCCCAAGCCTTGAGCACCCGCGCCGCGGTGCTGGTCGACACCGGCGTGCTGGTGGCACTGTTCGACCATCAGGACGCCCACCACGCCGCCGCGCTGGCCTGGCTGGCGCGCGCGCACGAGCGCTTGCTGACCGTGGCGCCGGTGCTGGCCGAAGCCGCCTTCTTCCTGCCGCCGCGCCTGCGCAGCCGCCTGGCCGGCCTGGTCATGCAAGGCGTGTTGAAAGTCCACCAGCCGGACATCGCGGGCTACGCGCGCATCGCCCAGCTCTTCGACAAGTACGCCGACCAGGACCCCGACTGGGCCGACCTGGAACTCGTCTGGCTGGCCGAGACCGCCGGCACGCCGCGCATCGCCACCGTCGACGTGGCCGACTTCAGCGTCTACCGCATCAACGGCCGCAAGCGCTTCGAGCTGGAGCTGCTGCGCGGCTGAAGGCCGGCGCGCCGCTCACGCCCGCGCCAGTTCCTTCACCTTGGACAGCGCCAGCGCCGCGGCCGCGGTGCGGGTCTCGACGCCGAGTTTCTCGAACACGTGCTCCAGGTGCTTGGTGACGGTGCGCGGGCTGGTGCCCAGGATGTCGCCGATGTCGCGGTTGGTCTTGCCCTTGACCACCCAGTACAGCACCTCGGCCTCGCGCGCGGTGAGCTTGCAGGCCAGCGCCACGGCTTCGACCACCGCGGCGTCGTCGCTCTCGCGCATCACGACCAGCCATTCGCCGTCGCCGGACTCCTCCAGCGTGTCCTCGGGCATCGCGTGCAGCGCAAAGGTGATGCGGCGCGAGCCGCGCGCCACGGTCAGCGTCTGCGGGTCGGCGCCGGCGCGGCGGCGCAAGGCCTCGCGCGCCACCCAGGCGATCACCTCGGGCGGCGTGACGGTCTCGGCGCCGCCGAAGTGCTGGCCCAGCAGGCGGCGCGCCAGCGCGGTCTGCCAGACGCGGCGGCCATCGCGCTCGCGCACCACCAGCGTCGCGTGGCCGAAGGCGTCCAGCGCGTTGCGCGCCTGGCGCTGCGTGCGCGCGGCCTGCAGGTGCGCGGCGACGCGGGCCAGCACCTCGCGCGGCTTGATCGGCTTGGTGACGTAGTCGATGCCGCCGGCGGCGAAGGCGCCGACCACGTGCTCGGTCTCGGTGAGCCCGGTCATGAAGACGATGGGGATGGCCGCGGTGGCCTCGTCGGCCTTCAGCCGGCGCGCCACCTCGAAGCCGTCGATGCCGGGCATCACGGCGTCCAGCAGCACCAGGTCGGGCTGGGCGCGGGCGGCGAGCTGCAGCGCCGCCTCGCCGCCGGTGGCCACCAGCACGGTGTAGCCGGCCTCGTCCAGCGCGTCGTTGAGCAGCGCGATGTTCTCGGGCACGTCGTCGACCACCAGCACCACGTCGGCGCTGGCGGGCAGGTCGAGAGGGGCCGCGGCAGCGGATTCAGGCGGGTCGGGGTTCATCATTCAAGGCCTTGCTGAGCAGCTCGTTCATGGCATCGAAGCGGAACTGGCGCGCCAGCACGCGCAGCCGGGCGACGAAGGCGGCGTGCGCGGGGTCGGCGGCCTCGATGGCGTCGAGCTGCTGGCCGATGCCGCGCACGTGGCCCAGGCTCAGCGAGCGCTGCAGCGCATGCAGGCGCGGCGCCGGCGGCAGCCGTTCGTTCCTGTCGTCGGCACATAGCGCGCGCGGCACCGGCGCGGCGGGCTTCTCGACGACGATCCACTGCAGTTGCAGCCGCCGGCCCAGCCAGTCCAGCAGTTCGGGCAGGCGCACCGGCTTGACGATGAAGTCCTCGGGCGGCAGGCCCACCGGGTTGTCCAGCTTGCGGTCGAAGGCGTTGGCCGAGACCACGGCGGCGGGCAGCGCGGGGTGCATCGCACGCGTGCGGCGCAGCGTCTCCCAGCCGTCGATGCCGGGCATCGCCAGGTCGACGAACAGCGCATCGGGCGGCGCCGTGCCGGGCGTGGCCAGCAGCGCCAGTGCCTCCTCGCCCGAGGCCGCGGTCTGCAGCTCGAAGCCCAGCGGCTGCAGCACGTCCAGCAGCAGCCGGCGGTCGGCCTCCTCGTTGTCGACCACCAGCAGCCGCCGGCGCGGGCCCTGGTAGCCCGTGCGCTGCACGCGGCCGGCCGCCGCCGCGGTATCGAGCGGCGAGCCCGCCAGCTCGGGCAGGAACAGCCGCACGCTGAAAGTGCTGCCCAGGCCGGGCCGGCTGCTGACCGTCAGCTCGCCGCCCATCAGCTCGGTCAGCATGCGCGCGATGGTCAGCCCCAGGCCGGTGCTGCCAGCCGACAGGCCGCTGGCGGCCGAGCCGCGCTCGAAGGGCTCGAACACGCGCTGCAGCTCGTCGGCGCTCATCCCGGGGCCGGTGTCGCTGATCTCGAAGCGCGCCATCTCGCGCTGGTGCTGCACGCGCAGCACGACCGCGCCGCGCACGGTGAACTTGACGGCGTTGCCCAGCAGGTTGATGAGGATCTGGCGCAGCCGCTTCTCGTCGGCGCGCACCAGGGCCGGAAGATGGCCCTCGATCTCGCAACGGAAGCCGATGCCGCGCCCCGCGGCCTGCAGCTCGAACAGGCGCGCGATCTCGGCGATGCCGTCGGCGAAGCGCATCGTCCGCACCTCCAGCGCCAGCTTGCCCGACTCGATGCGCGCGATGTCCAGCGTGCCTTCGATCAGGCTCAGCAGGTGGTCACCGCCGCGGCGGATCACGCTCACCGCCTGGCGGCGGCGCGCCGGCATCGCCTCGTCTTCTTCCAGCAGCTGCGCGTAGCCGAGGATGCTGTTGAGCGGCGTGCGCAGCTCGTGGCTGATGGTGGTGATGTAGCGCGTCTTGGCCTGGTTGGCCGCATCGGCCTGATGTCTGGCGCGCTCCGCTTCGTGCTTGGCCTGCTGCAGCTGCAGGTCGGTGCGGCGGTGCGATTCGATCTCGCGCGTCAGCGCCTCGGTCTGGCGGTTGGACTCTTCCTGCGCCGCCAGCCGGCTGGTGCGCGCCAGCACCAGCCACCAGGCCACGATGCCGGCGACGATCAGCATCAGCAGGTAGGCGGCGACGAAGGCCTCGCGCAGCAGCGGCAGCAGCACCGCGCCGTCGCCCAGCGCGCGGGTGGTCTGCCGGTAGACCACCGCCAGCAGCAGCCCCAGCGCCGGCGCGATCAGGCCCATCAGCAGCAGGTAGTGCGCCAGGCCGGCATCGAGCTGCGGCCACATGCGGCGCGGCAGCAGGCGGCGCAGCGCGGCCGTCCACTGCGCCGACAGCCGGGCGTCGGGCTTGCACAGGTCGTCGCAGCGCGCGTCCAGCGTGCAGCACAGGCTGCAGATCGGCCCCTGGTAGGCGGGGCAGTGCGCCATGTCGGGGCCTTCGTAGTCGCGCTCGCAGATGCAGCAGGTCTGCAGCCGTGGATAACGCCCATCCTGATCGGCTGGCGCCGGCTCCGGCACGATCGCGATGCGGCGCCGCGCGAGGTAGTAGCGGCCTTTCGTCGCCCAGGCGATCAGCGGGCTGGCGACGAAGGCGGTGACCAGCGCGATCAGCGCCGAGAAGGCCTGCGCCAGCGGCCCGAAGGCGCCCAGGTGCGCCACCACCGACAGCAGCGACGCGATGCCCATCGCGCCCACGCCCACCGGGTTGATGTCGTACAGGTGCGCGCGCTTGAACTCGATGCCCGGCGGGCTCCAGCCCATGGGCTTGTTGACCACCAGGTCGGCCACGACGGCCATCATCCACGCGATGGCCACGTTGGCGTACAGCCCCAGCACGTGGCCCAGCGCGCTGAACACGTTCATCTCCATCAGCACCAGCGCGATGCCGGTGTTGAACACCATCCACACCACGCGCCCCGGGTGCGCGTGCGTCAGCCGGCTGAAGAAGTTGCTCCACGCCAGGCTGCCGGCGTAGGCGTTGGTGACGTTGATCTTGAGCTGCGAGACGATCACGAAGGCCGCGGTGGCCGCGACCGCCAGGCCGTAGTGCGAGAACACGGTCTCGTAGGCGGCCAGGTACATCTGGTTGGGGTCCACCGCGCGGTCGGCCGGCACCATGTGCGTCAGCGCCAGGTAGGCCAGCAGCGCGCCGCCCAGCATCTTCAGCACGCCGGGGATCACCCAGCCCGGGCCGCCGACGATCACGCCGCACCACCAGCGCGCCGCGCGGCCGGGCCGGCGCGCCGGCATGAAGCGCAGGTAGTCCACCTGCTCGCCCATCTGCGTGATCAGCGCGATGCCCACGGTCGTTGCCGCGCCGAAGGCCTGCAGCTGGAAGCCGGGGCCGGCGCCGGTGTCGCCGGCATAGCCGGCCAGGCCCTGCAGCAGGCCGGGGTCCGACTTGAGCACGAAGACGTAGGGCAGCACCAGCATCAGCAGCCACAGCGGCTGCGTCCACACCTGCAGCCGGCTGATCGCGGTGACGCCGTGCGCCACCAGCGGGATCACCACCAGCGCGCACAGCAGGTAGCCCCAGGCCGGCGGGATGTCGAAGGCCAGTTCCAGCGCATAGGCCATCACCGCCGCTTCCAGCGCGAAGAAGATGAAGGTGAAGCTGGCGTAGATCAGGCTGGTGATGGTGCTGCCGATGTAGCCGAAGCCGGCGCCGCGCGTCAGCAGGTCCATGTCGACGCCATGGCGCGCGGCGTAGACGCTGACCGGCCAGCCGGCCAGGAAGATCACCAGCCCGGTGGCGACGATGGCGAGCACCGCGTTGGTGAAGCCGACCTGCACCAGCAGCGTGGCGCCCACCGCCTCCAGGATCAGGAACGACGCGGCGCCGAACGCCGTGCTGGCCACGCGCCATTCGCTCCAGCGCCGAAAGCCGTGCGGCGTGAAGCGCAGCGCGTAGTCCTCCATGGTCTCGCGCGCGACCCAGGCGTTGTAGTCGCGCCGCGTCTTGACGACGCGCTGGGGCGCTGGCGGCGCGCGGCCGGCGGCGTCCCGCGCGGCGGGATCGCTTGCGACGGCGGCCTGCGATGGATGCACCGCCCGCGGCATACAGGTTTCGTGCCAAGCGCCGCCGGCGCCCGTCCCCGCGGTCCGGCACCGCGGTCGGCGGCCACCGCGACGCACCGCAACGGCGCATCGCGTGCACCCGCACGGCGCATTCGCGCCTGGCCGGTGAGCGTTTCAGGATTTTTTGCAAGGCCTTGAACGCCTTGAAGACGCGCCACCCCGGTGCGGCCGACAGTCGCCCCATGCGCCGCCGGCCCTTGCGCGGTGCCTTCCCCAAGGAGGATCCGACCATGAGCGCCAGCAGCAGCACCTTCGGCCGCCCGCCACGGCCGCCAGCGGCCAAGCCCGCGGCGCCGCCGCTGTCGACGCTGGTGCTGGCCTGGGCCTTCAACTTCTTCGGCTCGGTGCGGCTGTTGACCTACCTGCCGACGATCTGGACCATCCACACCAGCGGCGCGTCGAACCAGCATTCGCTGCTGACCTGGCTGATGTGGCTCGGCGCCAACCTGACGATGGGGCTGATGTTGCTGCAGCAGGCGCCCCGCGGCAGCGGCGGCAGCGGCTCCCGCACCGCGGCCTGGTTCAGCTTCGGCAATGCCGCGATGTGCGCGCTGACCTCGGTGGCGATCGCGATCTACCGCTGACCTGGCGTTATGGCATGCTGCCGCGCGCAAGCGCGCAGCATCCATGACGGCCGACGGCAACCCGCAATCCGATCGCTACCGCTGCGGCCGCTTCGAGTTGCAGCCGGCCGCGCGCCGGCTGCTGGTCGACGGCCGCCAGGCCCGCGTCGGCGCCCGCGCCTTCGACCTGCTGATGGCGCTGGCCGAGCGCCCCGGTCGCGTCGTCGGCAAGGACGAGCTGCTGGCCAGCGTCTGGTCCGGCGTCGTCGTCGAGGAGGCCAATCTCGCGGTGCAGGTCTCGGCGTTGCGCAAGGTGCTGGGCGACGGGCTGATCGCCACCGTGCCCGGCCGCGGCTACCAGTTCACCGGCCGGCTGGAGGCGCTGGCGCCGGCCGAGGCCGCGCCGCCGCCCAGCGCCGTGCCGCGCGCGCCGGCGCCGATGCTGGGCCGCGCGGCCGAGCTGGCCGCCGTCAGCGGCATGCTGGCGGCGCAGCGGCTGGTCACCATCGCCGGGCCGGGCGGCATCGGCAAGACGCGGCTGGCGCAGGCCTGGTGCGAAGGCCCCGGCGCCGGCGAGCACGTCGTGTGGGTCGACCTCGCCGCGGTGGCCGACGCGGCCGGGCTGCCGGCGCTGCTGCAGGCGCGGCTGGACGGCGCCAGCGCCGCGCCCACGCTGGTGCTGGACAACGCCGAGACCATCGTCGCCGAGACGGCCGCCTGCGTGCCGCCGCTGCTGGCCGCGCGGCCCCGGCTGCGCGTGCTGGTCACCAGCCAGCTGCCGCTGCGCGTGCAGGGCGAGCAGGTCTGCCGCCTGGGCACGCTGCCGGTGCCGCCGGCGCGCGCCACGCCGGCCGAGGCGCTGGCGCACGCGGCGGTGCAGCTGTTCGTCGAGCGCGCGCGCGAGGCCGACCCGCGCTTCGAGCTGGCCGAGGGCAACGTCACCTCGGTGATCGAGATCTGCCGCCGGCTCGACGGCCTGCCGCTGGCGCTGGAACTGGCCGCCGCGCGCGTGGCGACGATCGGCGTCAACGCGCTGGTGGCGGCGCTGGGCGCGGCGCTGGACGCCGCCGGCAGCGGCGACGGCGACGGCGAGCAGGGCCTGGCGCTGCTGGGCGAGGCCGGGCGCGACAAGCCGCAGCGCCAGCGCACGCTGCAGGCCGCGCTTGAATGGAGCCACGCGCTGCTGGACGCACCGGCGCGGCGCATGTTTCGCCGCCTGGGCGTGTTCAGCGGCGGCTTCACGCTGGCCGCCGCGCAGGCCGTGGTGGCCGAGCCCGGCGACGGCGCCTGGGACGTGATGAACACGCTGGGGCGGCTGGTCGAGCATTCGCTGGTCGCCAAGGACGGCGCCGAGCCGCCGCGCTTCCGGCTGCTGGACGCGGCGCGGCTGTTCGCGCTGGCGCAGCTGGACCGCGCACAGGAAGGCGCGGCGCTGCGGCGCCGCCATCTGGCCTGGTGCACGAGCTGGGCCCAAGGCCTGGCCGAGGCGGCGCACGTCGACGCGGAAGACGCCAACCTGCGCGCCGCGCTGGCGCATGCCTTCGCACCCGGCAGCGGGCTGCAGGCCGCCGGCGCGCGGCTGGTGCAGGCGCTGCAGCGCCATGGGGCCGCGGCGGGCGCGGACGACGAGGCCCGGCGCTGGTCGGCGCAGGCGGCGGCGGCGTCAGCGGCGGCAGGCGACGCGGCCGGCGGCGGTGCGCCGGCCGAAGCCCCCATCGACGCCGGTATCGACGACGCGATCGCGCAGGCCGCTGCCGCGTCGGCGCGCGGCGAGCCCGCAGCCGGCGCCCAGGCCATCGACGCGGCGCTGGCCGCGCTGGCCGGCCGCGAAGCGCAGCTGCTCGCGCGCGCCGCGGCGGCGCGCCGCCGCCTGCTCGAAGCCGGGCTGCAGCAGGCACGGCAAGACCGCGACGCCGCGCTGGCCGCCGCGCGCATCGAGGCGCTGGGCGCGCTCGAAGACCCGGCGCAGCCCAGCGCGTCGCCGCGCTTCGGCGCCGAGCTGCAGGCGCTGCTGGATCGCGAAGCCGACCAGTTCGAGCACGACCTCGCCGCCCGGCTGCTGCAGCGCCGGTTCGACGCCACCGCCGCCGACCCCGCGGCGCGCCACGCGGCCGGCCTGGCGCTGCTGCAGGCGCTGGGCAGGCTGGCCGACGCGGGCGGGCGCCCGCACGCCGAGCCGCTGCCGCTGGCCGAAGCGCTGCTGGCCGAGACGCCGCGCGAGGCCGACCCCGCCGCCTGGTCCACGCTGCAGCACGAGCGCGCCCGCGCGCTGGGCCGGCAATGCGTGCTGGCCGGCGACCCCGCGCTGGCCCACGCAGCGATCGCCGCCTGCCGCCTGGCGCTGCAGGCGCGCCCGCGCGAGACCGCGCCATTGCCATGGGCCGACTCGATGGCGCTGCTGGCACTGCTGGAATGGCAGGCCGGCAGCTTCGACACCGGCACCGCGCACCTGCAGGCCGCCGTGGAAGCCGGCCGCGCCAGCCTGGCGGCGCGCCCGCGCGCGCAGCAGCCGCTGGCCTGGGCACGGGCCCAGGCCACGATCGGCACCGCCTTGAGCGCGTGGGCGCAGCGCGACGGCACGACGGCGCGTCACCACGAGGCGGTGGCCGCGCACCGCGCCGCGCTGACCGAATACGCGCCCGAGCGCTCGCCGCAACGCTGGGCCTACACGCAATGCAACCTGGCGATCGACCTGGCGGCGATCGGCGAGGCCGACTCCGGCCCGGTCGGGCTGGAATCGCTGCAGGCGGCCGTCGACGCCTACCGCGCGGCGCTGACGGTGGTGACGCGCGAAGGCTTGCCCGCCCGCTGGGCCGCGATACAGCACAACCTGGGCGGCGCGCTGCGCCTGATCGGCGAACGCGAAACCGGCACGCAGAGCCTGCGCGAAGCGGCGCTGGCCTTCGCCGCGGCGCTGGAGCACCACACGCGCGAGCGCGCGCCGCACCACTGGGCCGCGGGCCAGAACGACCGCGCGCTCGCGCTGCTGGCGCTGGGCCGCCGCGAAGGCCGCATCGAGCCGGTGCAGCAGGCGGTGGCCGCGCTGCGCGAAGCGCTGACCGAACGCCGGCGCGAGACCTCGCCCTTCGAATGGGCGCGGACCACCTCCGACCTGGCCGAGGCGCTGCTGGCGCTGGGCACGATGAGCAACGACGCGCCTACCGTGCGGCAGGCGGCCGAGGCCGCCGACGCGGCGCAAGGCGGGCTGGGCGGCGACAGCGAACGGGCGGCGGCGACGGCCGCCCGCGCGCGCGACTGGCTGGCGCGCCGCGCCTGAACCGCAGCCCGGGCGCTACGATGCGGGCACCTTTCGTGCTTATGGCGCTGCCCGATGGAACTGACCCCGCGTGAGAAAGACAAGCTGCTGATCTTCACCGCCGCACTGCTGGCCGAGCGGCGCCGCGCGCGCGGGCTCAAGCTCAACGTGCCCGAGGCGGTGGCGCTGATCAGCGCCGCCATCATGGAAGGCGCGCGCGACGGCAAGACCGTGGCGCAGCTGATGAGCGAAGGCAAGCAGGTGCTGTCGCGCGCCGACGTGATGGACGGCGTGCCCGAGCTGGTGCCCGAGATCCAGGTCGAGGCCACCTTCCCCGACGGCACCAAGCTGGTGACCGTGCATCAACCGATTGCATAGCATGCACCCGATGATTCCCGGCGAACTGCTGCCTCAGGACGGCGAGATCGAACTGAACCCCGGCCGCGCGACGCTGACGCTGGTGGTGGAGAACGGCGGCGACCGGCCGATCCAGGTCGGCAGCCACTATCACTTTGCCGAGGCCAACCCGGCGCTGCGCTTCGACCGCGCCGCCGCTCGCGGCATGCGGCTGAACATCGCGTCCGGCACCGCGGTGCGCTTCGAGCCCGGCCAGCAGCGCACGGTGGAGCTGGTGGCCTACGGCGGCGAGCGCCAGGTCTGGGGCTTCCGCGGCGACGTGCAGGGAGCGCTGTGATGGCGAAGATCGGACGACGCGCCTATGCCGAGATGTTCGGCCCCACGGTCGGCGACCGGCTGCGGCTGGCCGACACCGAACTCGTCATCGAAGTCGAGCGCGACTGCACGCTGGCCGCCGGCGAAGGCCGCACAGGGCCCGACGGGAAACCCGTCGGATATGGCGAGGAAGTGAAATTCGGCGGCGGCAAGACCATCCGCGACGGCATGGGCCAGGGCCAGCGCGTCAACGGCCCCGACCACGACCTGGCCTGCGACTGCGTGATCACCAACGCGCTGATCGTCGACCACTGGGGCATCGTCAAGGCCGACATCGGCATCAAGGGCAGCCGCATCGCGGCCATCGGCAAGGCCGGCAACCCCGACGTGCAGCCAGGCGTCGACATCGTGATCGGCCCCGGCACCGAGATCATCGCCGGCGAAGGGATGATCGTCACCGCCGGCGGCATCGACAGCCACATCCACTTCATCTGCCCGCAGCAGATCGACGAGGCGCTGTATTCGGGCATCACCACCATGCTCGGCGGCGGCACCGGCCCGGCCACCGGCACCTTCGCCACCACTTGCACGCCGGGGCCGGAGAACCTGCACCGCATGCTGCAGGCGGCCGACGCCTTCGCGATGAACCTGGGCTTCCTGGGCAAGGGCAACGCCAGCCGGCCCGAGGCGCTGAGCCAGCAGATCGCCGCCGGCGCGATCGGCTTGAAGCTGCACGAGGACTGGGGCACGACGCCGAGCGCGATCGACAACTGCCTGGACATCGCCGAGGTCACCGACACCCAGGTCTCGATCCACAGCGACACGCTCAACGAAAGCGGCTTCGTCGAGGACACCATCGCCGCGACGCACGGCCGCACGCTGTGCGCTTTCCACACCGAAGGCGCCGGCGGCGGACACGCGCCCGACATCCTGAGGGTGGTGGGCGAGGCTAACTTTCTACCGAGTTCCACCAACCCGACGATGCCCTACACCGCGAACACGGTGGACGAGCATCTCGACATGCTGATGGTCTGCCACCACCTCGACGCGGCGATCGCCGAGGACCTGGCCTTCGCCGAGAGCCGCATCCGCCGCGAGACCATCGCCGCCGAGGACGTGCTGCACGACCTGGGCGCGATCAGCATGATGAGCAGCGACAGCCAGGCCATGGGCCGCGTCGGCGAGGTCATCATCCGCACCTGGCAGACGGCGCACAAGATGAAGCTGCAGCGCGGCGCGCTGAGCGGCGACCCGGACCGCCACGATAACGCCCGCGTCAAGCGTTACGTCGCCAAGTACACGATCAACCCGGCCATCGCCAACGGCATCGCGCACGAAGTGGGCTCGGTCGAGATCGGCAAGTGGGCCGACCTCGTGCTGTGGAAGCCGGCCTTCTTCGGCGTCAAGCCCAGCCTGGTGCTGAAGGGCGGCTTCATCGCCGCGGCGGCGATGGGCGACCCGAACGCCAGCATCCCGACGCCGCAGCCGGTGCATTACCGGCCGATGTTCGGCGCCTTCGGCGGCGCGGTGGGGCGCGGCTCGCTCAGCTTCGTCAGCCAGGCCGCGCTGCGCGGCGACATCGGCGACGAGCTGGGCTTGAAGAAGCGCCTGGCCACGGTGCAGAACTGCCGCACGGTGAAGAAGGCCGACATGGTGCACAACGCCTGGCTGCCGCGGATGGAGATCGACCCGCAAACCTACGCGGTGCGCGCCGACGGCGAGCTGCTGACTTGCGAGCCGGCCACCGTGCTGCCGCTGGCGCAGCGCTACTTTCTCTTCTGAACGTGCCGGCGCAGCCAGTCGGCGAAGGCGGCTTCGTCCAGGCTGCCGGCGGCGACGGCGAGCATGGTCAGCGTCGCCTCGGCCTGCGTGGCCACGAGGCGATGGCCGTTCAGCGCCAGGAACAGGCCGACCGCCAGGAAGGCGACGCGCTTGTTGCCGTCGACGAAGGCATGGTTCTTGGCCAGGCCGATGCCGTAGGCGGCGGCCAGCTCGGCGAGTTTGGGCTCGCCGTAGGCCGCCAGGTTCAGCGGCCGCGCCAGCGCCGATTCGAGCAGGCCTTCGTCGCGCAGGCCCGGCGCGCCGCCATGCTCGGCGATGCTTTCGTCGTGCAGCAGTTCCAGCGCAGGCCTGGCGATCCAGCGCCAGCTCATTTGGCAAGCTGGTGGAAGGTATCCCGGTACTCGCGCATGAACTCGCGGCCGGCGGCCAGTTGCTCGTCCAGGCTGGGGTCGTACGGCGTCAACATCACCCCATTGGCCGCATCGGTGACGAACACCGTGTCGCCCTTCTCCAGCTTCAGCCGCGCCAGCACCTCCTTGGGCAGGATGACGCCGACCGAGTTGCCGATCTGCGTGAGCTTGAGTGCGGTCATGATGGATCCTTCGACGTTATAACGAACGTTATACTAACCCACCCTCTCCCCGATTTCCAGCACCCCACCACCATGCTCGCGATCAACAAGCTCATCCCCCAGGGCCAGGGTCTGGCCGCCGCGCTGCTGAAGCGCGCACCCACGGTCGAGCTGGACTGGGACGTGCGCAGCAAGAGCCGCTTCGACGCCACCGACAGCCGCGGCCGCGCTCTAGGCGTGTTCCTGCCGCGCGGCAGCGTGGTGCGCGGCGGCGACGTGCTGGTGGCCGAGGACGGCTCGCTGGTGCGCGTGCTGGCCGCGCCGCAGCCGGTGCTGGTGGTGCGCCCCTGCCCGCAGCACGGCAGCCCTTTCGACCTGGTGCGCGCGGCCTACCACCTGGGCAACCGCCACGTGCAGCTGCAGTTGGCGCCCGATCACCTGAAGCTGGAGCCCGACCACGTGCTGGCGCAGATGCTGGACGCGATGCACCTGATCGTCAGCGAGGAGCGGGCCGCCTTCGAGCCCGAGGGCGGCGCCTATGCGGCCGGCGGCGCGCACGGTCATCACGATCACGGCCACGAGCACCATGCGCACCACGATCACGGTCATCACGACCACCCCCACGATCACTGAACCGCCGCCGTGGACCTGCCGCCGGCCGCGCTGCTGCAGTTGATCTGGCTGGCGTCGCCGGCGCTGCCGGTGGGCGGTTTCAGCTACTCCGAGGGGCTGGAGGCCGCGGTCGACGCCGGCCTGGCCGCCGACGAAGCCCACGCGCAGCAATGGCTGCTGGACCAGTTGATGCTGGCCCAGGCGCGCAGCGAGCTGCCGGCGATGGCTGCCGCCTTCCGCGCCTGGCAGGCGCCGGACCTGGCGCGCATAGCCGCGCTCAACGCCTGGCTGCTGGCCACCCGCGAAAGCGCCGAGCTGCGCCGGCAGGCCGAGCAGATGGGCCGCTCGCTGGCCGACTGGCTGCGCCAGCGCGCCGCCGCCGACGGTGGCGAGCACGACGCCCGCGTCGCGCACCTGGCCGCGCTGCGCCCGGCGCCGGCCTGGCCGCTGGTGTTCGCGCTGGCCGCCGCGCGCAGCGGCGCCGATCTGCGCGGCGCGCTGCTGGCGATGGCCTTCGGCTGGGCCGAGAACCAGGTGCAGGCCGCCGTCAAGGCCGTGCCGCTGGGCCAGAGCGCCGGCCAGCGCATGCTGGCCGCGCTGGTGCAGGCGATTCCCGCCGCCGTCGACGAAGCGCTGGCGCTGGACGACGACGGCCGCCAGGCCTTCAGCCCCGAGCTGGCCATCCTTTCGGCACGGCACGAGGCGCAGTACTCGCGGCTCTTCAGGTCCTGAACGCCGGCAGGCCCGCTTCCTGCATCATCGCGCCGATGACGATGAACAAGCTGCATTCGATTCCCGGCCGCGGCAAGCGGCTGCCGCCGCTGCGCGTGGGCGTCGGCGGCCCGGTGGGCTCGGGCAAGACCACGCTGGTGGAGATGCTGTGCAAGGCCATGCGCGAGCGCTGGAGCCTCGTCGTCGTCACCAACGACATCTACACCAAGGAAGACCAGCGGCTGCTCACCGTGGCCGGCGCACTGGAGCCCGAGCGCATCATGGGCGTGGAGACCGGCGGCTGCCCGCACACCGCGATCCGCGAGGACGCCTCGATCAACCTCGAGGCGGTGGACCGCATGCTGGAGCGCTTTCCCGACGCCGACATCGTCTTCATCGAGTCGGGCGGCGACAACCTGGCCGCCACCTTCAGCCCCGAGTTGTCCGACCTGACGATCTACGTGATCGACGTCGCCGCCGGCGAGAAGATCCCGCGCAAAGGCGGCCCCGGCATCACCAAGAGCGACCTCTTCGTGATCAACAAGACCGACCTCGCGCCGCACGTGGGCGCCAGCCTGGACGTGATGGCCGCCGACACCCGCCGCATGCGCGGCGGCAAGCCCTTCGTGATGAGCAACCTGAAGACGCGCGAGGGCCTGGCCGAGGTGGTGAGCTTCATCGAGCGGCGCGGCCTGCTGGTCGAAACGGGCACTGCCGGCTGACGTACAGTTGCCGGGTCACTTCTGACCTGACCAAGGAGCAAGCCATGGGACTGCTGTCGTTCATCAAGGAAGCCGGCGAGAAGCTGTTCGGCAAGGGCGAGGCCAAAGCCGCGCAGGACGCCGCCGCCGCCGCGCCGACGCCGGAGACCATCGCCGCGCTGAGCAAGGCGGCCGGCGACGCCATCGCCAACTACATCCGGGCCCAGGGGCTGAAGGTCGACGCCCTGGACGTCGGCTTCGAGGTCCAGCAGCGGCACGGTCACCGTCGCCGGCGTCGTCGAAGACCAGGCCACGCGCGAGAAGGTGGTGCTGTGCTGCGGCAACGTCGACCGCGTCGCAGCGGTCAACGACCTGCTGACCGTCAACGCGCCCCAGCCCGAGTCGCAATGGCATACCGTGGTCTCGGGCGACAACCTGTCCAAGATCGCCAAGAAGTTCTACGGCGACCCCAACAAGTACCCGGTGATCTTCGAGGCCAACCGGCCGATGCTGACCCACCCCGACAAGATTTATCCGGGGCAAATGCTGCGCATCCCCCCGCTCTGATGTTGGCCCCCGGCCGCCGGGCGGCCGCCCCCCGAGGGGGCACCGAACCGGACCGGCAAAGCCGGATCCGGTTCGGCCCGCATGTCACGGCCGCTCCCCCTGCTCGCCTGCGGCGACCGGTCCCCGAGGGGAAGATCGCGTCGCCAACGCGATGCTGGGCAGGATGAGGGCAGCGCCGGCGGCGTGGTACCAGCGCGGCACCTCGCCCAGAATCGCCCAGGCCAGCAGCGGCGCGTAGACCGGCGTCAGGTACAGCATCAAGGCGGTGCGCGCGGCGCCCAGTTCGCGCTGCAGGTAAGAGAAGGCGCCATAGGACAGCACGCCGGGCAGCACCGCGGCCGCCAGCACCAGCGCCGCGGCGCGCATCGGCTCAGGCAGCGGCGGCGAGTGCCGCCACTCCCACAGCGTGAACGGCAGCAGGCACAGCAGACCGCCGGCAATCGTGGCCACCAGCCGCTCGGCCGGGCCCAGCTCGCTGTGCCAGTGCTTGAGCAGCACCGAATACGCGGTCCACGAGACCATCGCCGCGACGATCCACAGGTCGCCCGCGCTGAAGCGCACGGCCAGCAGGTGGCTCAGGTCGCCTTTGGCGATCACCAGCAGCAGCCCGGCCAGCGACAGCGCCACGCCGGCCCATTGGCGGCCATGCATCGGCTCGTGCAGCAGCCGCGCGCCGATCACCGCCACCGCGATCGGCGACACCGCATAGATCAGCGCCATGTTGGTCGAGCTGGTGCCCTGCCCGCCCAGGTAGACCCAGGCGCCGCAGATCCACATGCCCAAGGCGCCCAGCACCGCCAGCTGCCGCCACTCGCGGCGCAGCGCAGCGCGCTTGGACCACAGGCCGCGCGCGGTGAGCGGCAGCAGCAGTAAGGCCGCCAACGCCCAGCGGCCGGTGGCCAGCAGGTGCGGGCCGATCACGCCGTCGGCCGCGCGGGCGATCAGGTAGTTGCTGGACCACAGCGCCGGCACCACCCACATCAGCGCCTGCGCCGTGCGCCGCGCCGGCGCCGCCGAAGCCCCGCTCACGGCCGCCCGGCCATCGCCTCGCCCATGCGGATGGCCGCGCCCGGCGCCCAGCGCGGGTTGAAGCGCAAAGGCCCGGGCGGCAGCAGCAGCACGACGGTGGAGCCCAGCAGGAAGCGGCCCAGCTCGGCGCCGCGCTCCAGCCGCAGCTCGCGGTCGTCGTAGCGCCAGTCGCGCAGCCGGCCCGGGCGCGGCGGGTTGACCACGCCGTGCCAGACGGTGGCCATGCTGCCGACGATGGTCGCGCCCACCAGCACCACCGCGAACGGGCCCTCGTCGCCGTCGAACAGGCAGACCACGCGCTCGTTGCGCGCGAACAGCCCCGGCACGCCGCGCGCGGTGGTCGGGTTGACCGAGAACAGCGCGCCCGGCACGTGCAGCATGCGGCGCAGCCGGCCGGCGGCCGGCATGTGGATGCGGTGGTAGTCGCGCGGGCTGAGGTACAGCGTCGCGAAGTGGCCGCCGTGGAAGGCGCGCGCCAGCTCGGCGTCGCCGCCCAGCAGCGCGGCGGCGCTGTAGTCGTGGCCCTTGGCCTGCAAGATGCGGTCGCCGTCGATCGCGCCGAACTGGCTGATCGCGCCGTCCACCGGGCAGAGCCAGTCCGCATCGGCCAGCGGCCGCGCGCCGGGTTTCAGCGCCCGGGTGAAGAAGTCGTTGAAGCGCTCGTAGGCGGCCGGGTCGCTCTGCGCCGCCTCGGCCATGTCGACGCGGTAGCGGCCGATGAACCAGCGGATCACCGCGGTCGTCGCCGCGCCGCCGCGGGCGCCGGCCAAGCGGCCCATCAGCACCGTCAGCGCCTGCTTGGGCAGCAGGTACTGCGGCAGCACCGCCAGCCGGTCGGCGGCGGCCGTCACTGCAGACGGGGCAGCTCGCGCAGCGCCTTCACCGCCCCTTGCCCGACGGCGGCGCCGAAGCGCTTGGCCAGCCGCTCGGCCACGTTGTCGCGCGGCGTGTAGTCCACCACCTCCTCGGCCTTGACGACCTCGCGCGCCACGTAGTCCAGGTTGCCCAGCTTGTCGGCCAGGCCCAGCCCGATGGCCTGCTCGCCGTTCCAGAACAGGCCCGAGAAGGTCTCGGGCGTCTCCTTCAGGCGCTGGCCGCGGCCCTTCTTGACGACCGCGATGAACTGCTGGTGCACCTGCTCGATCATCGCCTGCGCGTAGGCGGTCTGTTTCTCGTTCTGCGGCGAGAACGGGTCCAGCATGCCCTTGTTCTCGCCGGCCGTCAGCAGCCGGCGCTCGATGCCCAGCTTCTGCATCGCGCCGACGAAGCCGAAGCCGTCCATCAGCACGCCGATGCTGCCCACGATGCTGGCCTTGTCGACGTAGATCTCGTCGGCCGCCACCGCGATGTAGTAGGCGCCCGAGGCGCACATCTCCTCCACCACGGCGTAGACCTTCTTCTTGTGCAGCGCCTTCAGGCGGCGGATCTCGTCGTTGACGATGCCGCTTTGCACCGGGCTGCCGCCGGGCGAGTTGATACGCAGCACGATGGCCTGCGCGGTGCTGTCCTCGAAGGCCGATTTCAGTGCCGAGACGAGCTGCTCGGCGCTGGCCTCGCTGTCGGCGGCGATCTCGCCGCGCACCTCCACCAGCGCGGTGTGCGGCTTGGCGCCGGCCGTCGCGTGCTGGCGCTGCGCCACCACGCCCCAGACCACGGCCACCACCAGCCCCAGCCAGACCAGGCGGAAGAAGATGCGCCAGCGGCGGTCGCTGCGCTGCTGCTTCAGCAACTCGCGCGCCAGCGTCTCGAAGCCGGCCAGGCTGGCGCGCAGCTCGGACGATGACGACGGCGGCGCCGGCACGGGCGCAGGCGGGGGCTCCGGCGGCGCGGCCGGCGGGTTCGGTTCGTCTTGGGGGTTCATCAGGGGCTCCGCGGCGCGGCGGCCGCATCATCGGAAGGCTTGGGGCCGATGTCGCGGGAAGGATACCAATAGACCCGCCCGTCCTGCTCCTCCACGCGGATCGGCCACAGCCGGCCGCGGCCGCAGGGCCCGCCGATGCAGCGGCCGTTGGAGGGCTCGTACATCGCGCCGTGCAGCGAGCACAGGATCCAGCGCCGCTCCAGGTCCAGGAACTCGCCGGGCTGCCAGTCCATCGCCGTCGGCACGTGGGCGCAACGGTTGACGTAAGCCACCACGGCGCCGTCGAAGCGCAGCGCGAACGCGGTGGCCGGCTGGCCCCACTGCAGGATGTCCCAGACGAAGGCCCGCCCGCGCTCGGCCAGCGCGGCCGACGGGCACAGCGGCAGGCGCGGCGGCGCCTCGGCCATGCCGCCCTCACCCATGCCGCAACAACCAGTCGTGCAGCTCCCGCGTGGAATGGGCGACGAACAGCGGCTCGAAAGGCTCGAAGCCCGCAGCGTCGTGGGCGCCGAAGCTCACGCCCACGCGCGGCGTGCCGGCGTTGGCGGCGAGTTGCAGGTCGTGCGTGGTGTCGCCGATCATCAGCGTGCGCGCCGGGTCGACGCCGAACTCGGCCATCAGCTCCAGCAGCATGCGCGGGTCGGGCTTGCTGGCGGTTTCGTCGGCGGTGCGGGTGGCGTCGAACAACGGTCCGAGCCGTGATTGCGCCAGCGCCTGGTCCAGCCCGCGCCGGCCCTTGCCGGTGGCCACCGCCAGCCAGTGGTTGCGCGCCTTCAGGTCCTGCAGCATCGCCAGCGTGCCCTCGAACAGCAGCAGCTCGTCCTGGCGCGCCAGGTAATGGTGGCGGTAGCGCGCGCCGAGCTCGGGGTAGCGCGCCGGCTCCAGCCCCGGCGCCGCGTGCTTGAGCGCGTCGTGCAGGCCCAGGCCGATCACGTAGGCGGCGTCGGCGTCGCTGGGCACGGCCACGCCCACGTCGCGGCAGGCGTCCTGGATGCAGCGGGTGATCAGCGCCGTCGAGTCGAACAGCGTGCCGTCCCAGTCGAAGGCGATCAGGTCGAAACGGCGGCTGCGGCTCATGGTGCGGCCAGGAGTGTCGCGCACTCGGCCGGCAGCGGCGCGTACAGGGTGATGCGCTCGCCGCTGGCCGGGTGGTCGAAGGCCAGTTCGGCGGCGTGCAGGAACATGCGCCCGAAGCGCTGCGGGCCGCGCGCGAGCTCGCGGTTGAGCGCGAAGTCCCCGTACTTGGGGTCGCCGACGATCGGGTGGCCGGCATGCGCCAGATGCACGCGGATCTGGTGCGTGCGGCCGGTCTTCAGGCTGATCTCCAGCAGCGTGAAGGGGCCGTGCGCCTCGGCCTTGCGGATCAGCGTGATCGAGCGCCGGCCCTGCTCGTGCGCCGGCGAGACCACGCGCACCTGGCGCTCGCCGGCGGCGTCCAGCGTCTTCAGCAGCGGCTGGTCGATCACCTTCAGGCTCTTGGGCCACGCGCCCTGCACCAGCGCGAGGTAGACCTTGCCGGTGTCGCGGGCGCGGAACTGGTCCTGCAGGGCCGTCAGCGCACTGCGCTTCTTGGCCAGCAGCAGCACGCCCGAGGTCTCCTTGTCGAGCCGGTGCACCAGCTCCAGGAAGCGTGCCTGCGGCCGCGCCTGGCGCAGTTGCTCGATCACGCCGAAGCTGACGCCGCTGCCGCCGTGCACCGCCACGCCGGCGGGCTTGTCGATGGCCAGCAGGTGCTCGTCCTCGAACAGCAGCGCGAACTCACGCGGCGGCGCCGGTGGCGCCGCGTCCGCGCGCCGTTCCGGCAGCCGCAGCGGCGGCAGCCGCAGCTCGTCGCCGGCCGCCAGCCGCGTGTCGGCCGCCGCGCGGCCCTTGTTGACGCGCACCTCGCCGGAGCGGATCACGCGGTAGACGTGCGTCTTGGGCACGCCCTTGAGCAGCCGCAGCAGGAAGTTGTCCAGCCGCTGGCCGTCGGACTCTTCGTCCACCACCATCCGGCTCGCCGCTGGCGCGGCTTTGGCCCCTATAATGCGCAGCTCCACGTTCGTGCGATAAGTGCTTGATTCTTCGAAGTTTAGCCGGGCACTCGGCAAACGGGCGTGGCAGCTCACGGGGGCTTGAGGCCCGCGTGTTCGAGGTGATGCAACGCCGGCAGCAGGCTGCAGGCCGGGGCCCCAAAGCGGCCCGGCGGCAAACTGCAACCGGCGGCAGAGAACGGCAAAGAACCCAGCGGCCCGCACGACGCCCCGGCATCGAGGCAGCCGCACCGAAAGAATTCGAAGGGCCAGACGGCGTCGCAGACGCCGGCCTGGCCTGACAGCGACCGGCAGCGTTGTTGCGGCCCCAGCCCCTTGTCCACCATGCTCCATCCCGCCCTGCCCAGGCCCCGGCTCGTTGCCGGCGCGGCCTGCTGTCTGGCCGGGTGCCCGCCGCGCGGCTCGCGGCTGGGGCCGGGTGCCGGGGTTGGCGGCCGTCTCGCCGCCGGTTCGCCAGCGCCAACGCTGCAGGCCTGAGCGCCGTCGGCCTCGCGGCCGCGGCGCAGCTTGCAGTCCAGGGCATTTCGCGCCAGCGGTTCAGTGCTTTTCTCGTGCATCGGAGTTGACGACAGACCCGGAGTGCACATGAAAAGAATGCTGATCAACGCCACGCAGCCCGAAGAGCGGCGGCTGGCGATCGTCGACGGCCAGAAGCTGCTCGACTTCGAGACCGAGATCGAGGGGCGCGAGCAGCGCAAGGGCAACATCTACAAGGCGGTGATCACCCGCGTGGAGCCCTCGCTCGAAGCCTGCTTCGTCGACTACGGCGAAGACCGCCACGGCTTCCTGCCGTTCAAGGAGATCTCGCGCAACTACTTCCGCGACGGCGCCGACGTCAAGAACGCGCGCATCCAGGACGCGGTGAAGGAAGGCGACAACCTGCTGGTGCAGGTGGAGAAGGAAGAGCGCGGCAACAAGGGCGCCGCGCTGACCACCTTCGTCAGCCTGGCCGGGCGCTATCTCGTGCTGATGCCCAACAACCCGCGCGGCGGCGGCGTCAGCCGGCGCATCGAGGGCGAGGACCGCGAGGAGCTGAAGGAAGCGCTGGACCAGCTCGAATACCCCAAGGGCATGAGCCTGATCGCGCGCACCGCCGGCATCGGCCGCAGCGCGGCCGAGCTGCAGTGGGACCTGAACTACATGCTCAAGCTGTGGGACGCCATCGACGGCGCCTCCAAGGCGGGCAAGGGCGCCTTCCTGATCTACCAGGAGTCGTCGCTGGTGATTCGCGCGATCCGCGACTACTTCACCGCCGACATCGGCGAGATCCTGATCGACACCGACGACATCTTCGATCAGGCCCAGCAGTTCATGAACCACGTGATGCCGGAGACCGCGGCTCGCGTCAAACGTTACCGCGACGACGCGCCGCTGTTCAGCCGCTTCCAGATCGAGCACCAGATCGAGACCGCGTTCAGCCGCACCGTCAACCTGCCCAGCGGCGGCGCGATCGTGATCGACCACACCGAGGCGCTAGTGTCGGTGGACGTGAACTCCGCGCGCGCCACGCGCGGCGGCGACATCGAGGAGACCGCGACCCGCACCAACCTCGAAGCCGCCGACGAGATCGCGCGCCAGATGCGCCTGCGCGACCTCGGCGGCCTGATCGTCGTCGACTTCATCGACATGGAGGAGAGCAAGAACCGGCGCGAGGTCGAACAGCGCCTGCGCGACGCGCTGCGCAGCGACCGCGCGCGCGTGCAGTTCAGCTCGATCAGCAAGTTCGGCCTGCTGGAGATGAGCCGCCAGCGCCTGCGCCCGGCGCTCTCGGAAGGCAACCACATCACCTGCCCGCGCTGCAACGGCACCGGCCACATCCGCGACACCGAGAGCAGCGCGCTGCAGATCCTGCGCATGGTGCAGGAGGAGGCGATGAAGGACAACACCGCCGCCGTGCACGTGCAGGTGCCGGTGGAGGTGACCAGCTTCCTGCTCAACGAGAAGCGCACCGAGATCACCAAGATCGAGCTGAAGCAGCGCGTCACCGTGCTGCTGGTGCCCAACAAACACCTGGAGACCCCCAACTACAAGCTCGAGCGCCTGCGCCACGACGACCCGCGGCTGGAGAACCTGCAGGCCAGCTACACCATGATCGAGGAGCCCGACGACGAGGTCGGCATCACGCGGCGCGAGAAAGCCAAGGCCAAGCAGGAGCCGGTGATCAAAGGCGTGCTGCCCGACCAGCCGGCCCCGCCGCCGCCGGCACCGGCGCCGGTGCCCGTCGCGCCGGTCGCGACGCCGGCTCCGGTGGCGGCGCCGGCGCCCGCGCCGGCTGCGGCCGGCAGCGGCTTCTTCTCGTGGGTGCGCACGCTCTTCGGCGGCGAGCCGCCGGCCCCGGCACCGGTGGCGGCGCCCGCCGTCGAGGCCAAGGCGGCAGCGCCGACGGCCGGCGACAAGCGCGAAGGCCGCGGTGAACGTGGTGAACGTGGCGAGCGCAGCGAAGGCCGGCGTGGTGACCGCGGCGGCCGCGGCGGCAACCGCGGCGGCCGTGGCGAGCGCGGCGGCGAAGGCCGCGGCAACCGCCCGCCGCGCGACGAGGCCGCCGGCGGCGAAGCGCGTGAAGCGCGTGAGGCCCGCGGCAGCGACGAGCGCGGCGCGCGCCGCGGCCCGCGGCCCGAGCGCAACGGCGCCCCGCGCAGCGAAGCCGGCACGCCGGCCGGCGCCGATCTGGCCCAGGCCGACGCGCTGCCGCTGGCCGGCGCCGAAGGCGGATTGCCGGCGGCCGAAGACGCCGAGCGCGAAGGCCGGCGCCGCCGCCGGCGCGGCGGCCGCGACCGCGGCGAAGGCCGGGCCGATGAAGCCCTGGCGGCCGTGCCCGCCGAAGCTGCCGCCGAGACCGGCGAAGCCGTCGACGCCGCTGTGCCCGAAGGCGCGCCGGCCGCAGACGACGCGAACGGCGCCGGCGAGCGCGAAGGCGCGCGCCGCCGTGGCCGCGGCGGCCGCGACCGCTTCCGCCGCGAGCCGCGCGAAGGCGAGGCGCTGCCATCGAACGGCGACGGGGCCGAAGCCGAGGCCGGCGAGCCGGCGGCGACTGCAGCGCCGGCGGCCTACCAGCCCGAAGCCGTGGCCATCCCCGCGGCGCCCATCGCGCCGCCGCCTGCGCCACCGGCGCCGCCCGTCGTCGAGCCCTACGACCTGCCGATCGAGCAACTGCGCGAGCTGGCCGCCGGCGTCGGGCTGGAATGGGTCAACAGCGACGCCGACAAGATCCGCGCCGCGCAGGAGGCGATGGCCGCCGAGCCCCAGCCGGTGCGCGTGCCGCGCGTGCCGCGGCCGGTGGTGATCGTCGACGAAGGCCCGCTGGTGCTGGTGGAGACGCGCAAGGATCTCTCGCAGCTCAAGCTGCCGTTCGAGAACGCGAGCTGAGCGTCCGTCACTCGGGCACGCCGGCCCGGCGCAGCCCGAGGACCAGCCGCCGGCGGTCGGCCGCGCGGCGCAGCGGATAAAAGCCGCAGATCTTGGCGATGCTCAGCTGCGGGTCGACGCGCAGATAGGCACGCAGCGCCTGCCCGGCCTCGTCGCGCCGGCCCAGCATGCCGTTGGCCGCCAGCGCGACGCGCAGCGCCGGCTGCCAGTCGCGCTTGAGCCGCAGCGCGTCGGCGGCGCCGTCGGCGGCCTCGGTATCGCGGCCGGCGATGAAGTGCGCGAACGCCATGGCCGTGCGCGTCAGGAAGGCCCGCGGGTCCAGCGGGTCGAGGCGGATCGCGTGCTTCAGGCTCTCGATGGCGCCCTCGGGATCGCCGGCATAGCCGCGCACCCAGCCGCTGCGCTGCCAGGCGGTCGCGTTGTTGACGTCCAGTTCCAGCGCGCGGTCGATGAGCGACAGGCCGCGCGCCACGTCCCCGGAGACGACCGCGTCGACGTGGCCGGCCCAGGCCAGCGCCACGGGATCGTCGAGCCCGATCTCGGCCACCTTGTCGATCAGGCGCGCGACCTCGCGCTCGTCGAAGTCCGCGCGCCAGCCGTTGGCGCGGGCGAAGAAGTGGCACGACGCCGCCAGCCCGTACGGCGTCGGGTAGTCGGGGTCCTTGTCGATCGCGGCGTGAAAGTACGCCAGCGCCTGCGCGTTGCCCTCCGGGGTCCAGCGGTTCCAGGCGGCCAGGCCGCGAAGGTAGAGGTCGTATGCGGCGAGGTCGTCGGTCGCGATGCGCCGCGCGCGCTCGATCTCGGCCCGCTCGAGGCGCGGCGCGATCGCACCCACGACGCGCGTGACGATCAGGTCCTGCATCTCGAAGATGTCGGCGGCGGCGCCGTCGAAGTGGTCGGCCCACAGGGTGCGGCCGGACTGCGCCTCGACCAGTTGCCCGCCCACCCGCACGCGCGTTCCCGCACGCCGCACGCTGCCCTGCAGCAGGTAGCGCACGCCCAGCCCGCCGGCGGCCTGCCGGACATCGACCTCGGCGCCCTTGAAGGTGAACGCCGAATTGCGCGCGATGACGAAGAAGCCGCGGTTGCGCGAGAGCGCGGTCGTGATGTCCAGCGCGATGCCGTCGGCGAAATAGTCCTGGTCCGGGTCGCTGCCGAGGTTGGCGAAAGGCAGCACCGCGATCGACGGCTTGTCGGCGGCGCCGGGGGCGGCCGGCGCGAGGCCCGGGCGGTCCGCGACGCCGGGGTCCTCGTGCTCCTCCCGCACCGATCCGACGAAGCGCACGCCGCGGCGCGGGAAGGTCCTGATCAGCCGTTGCGCCCGGCCGTCGTCGCCGAGCGCGCTGCGCGCGGCGTTGATCCGGGTGCTGAGCGCGGAATCGGAGACGATGCGCCCGCGCCAGACCTCGGCGATCAGTTCGTCCTTGCCGACGACGCGCCCGCGGCTGGCGATCAGGTGGTGCAGCAGGTCGAAAACCTGCGGTTCGAGCGCGACCGGCACCGCGCCGCGAGCCAGCTCGCGGCGATCGGCGTCGAAGCTGAAGTCCTCGAACAGATACCGCACCGGAAGATCGTAAATGAAGGGAACGGTGACGGTTCCGTAAGCGCTTGCCCAAGACGGCGCGCCGGCCGGTCGGCAGGATTCGATGCCGTCACCGCCAGGAGCCCGCCATGGAAAACCGATCTGCCGCCGCCGGGCGCTTCGCCAGGCTCGCCGTGCTGCTTGCGGCCGTCGCCGGATCGGCGCTGCCGCTGCCGGCGAACGCGCAGGCCCCGTACGTCGTCAAGCCCGTTGCCGAGTTGAAGCTCCAGCGGCTGCCGCCAGGGCCGCTGTACTGGCGGATCGAGAACTTCCCGACGGTCGAAGCGGCGAAGGCTGCCGCGGGCCCGTTCCGCTGGAACCCGGACACGGTGTCGTACGACGGGTCGCCCTGGCTCGTGGCCGAGGTGGCCGGCAAGGTCTGGCTGTTCACGCTCGGCGCCAAGGGCAAGGCAACGCCCGGCGGCAGCCGGGTCGCCGAGATCGGCCCGGTACCGCCGCTCGCGGCCCCCGAGTACCTGCTGCGCGTCAACCACGGCTCCGGCCCGCCCGGATCGAAGACGCCGGCGCACACCCACCCGGGCTCGGAAGCCTTCTACGTCGTCGCCGGCCGGCTGGGCCAGCGCACGCCGCACGGCGAGCGCCATGTCGAAGCCGGCCAGACGATGAACGGGCACGAGCCCGACCTGCCGATGCAGGTGTTCAACGGCGGCAGCACCGAGCTGACGGCGCTGATCATGTTCGTCGTCGACGCCACGCGGCCGTTCTCGGTGCCGGCCACGCTGCCCTGATCGCAGCCGCGTTGGCGGCTTAAGGCAGCAGCTCCAGCGCGTGCTGGTAGATCGGGTCCTGCATCAGATCGTCCCAGGGCAGCGGCGGGCTGGCCGGCAGCAAGGCCAGGCGGCGCGCCTCGCTGTCGGGGTCGGGCTGCCACAGGCCGCGCGCCGCGGCCTCGCCCAGGCCGTCGAGCAAGGCGTCGACCGCCGCGCCGCCGTCCAGCGACTGGTTGCACAGCAGCACGAGGTCGCAGCCGGCCGACAGCGCGACGGCCGCGCCTTCGGCATAGGTCAGCTCGCGGCCGTGCAGGCGGCGCGCGCCGGCCATGCTGAGGTCGTCGCTGAACACCGCGCCGGTGAAGCTCAAGCGGCCGCGCAGGATCTCCTTCAGCCAACGTTCGGAGAAACCCGCCGGCCGGTCGTCGACGCGCGGGTAGATCACGTGCGCCGGCATCACCGAGGCGAGCGTGGTGCTCAGCCATTCGTAGGGCCTGGCGTCGTCGGCCAGGATCGCGCGCAGCGCGCGGCGGTCGACCGGGATCTCGTGGTGGCTGTCGGCCTTGACGAAGCCGTGCCCCGGAAAGTGCTTGCCGCAGTTGGCCATGCCGGCGCGCAGCAGGCCGTGCATCAGGCTCTTGGCCAGCATCGTGACGACGCGCGGGTCGCGGTGGAAGGCGCGGTCGCCGATCACGCGGCTGCCGCCGTGGTCCAGGTCCAGCACCGGCGTGAAGCTCAGGTCCACGCCGCAGGCGCGCAGCTCGGCGCCCAGCACATGACCGGCAGCCGACGCGGCGTCGGTGGCCGCCAGCGCGTCATGCATCCAGGCCTCGCCCAGCACGCGCATCGCCGGCAGCGCGGTGAAGCCGTCGCTGCGGAAGCGCTGCACGCGGCCGCCTTCGTGGTCGACGCCGATCAGCAGGTCGTCGCGGATCGCCTTGATCTCGGCCGTCAGCGCCAGCAACTGGCGCCGGTCCTGCCAGTTGCGCGCGAACAGGATCAGCCCGCCCACCAGCGGGTGGCGCAGGCGGCAGCGGTCGTCGGCGGTCAGCTCGAGGTCGGCGACGTCGATGATCACCGGGGCGTGGTCGGTCATGCTGCGCTCTCCAGGGTTTCGACGACGACGAAGGACGCCGCGTAGTCCGTCTCGTCGCTGACCGTGACGTGGGCCTGCAGGCCGCGAGCCTGGAACCACGCGGCCAGTTCGCCGCTCAGCCGCACGTAGGGCTTGCCGCTGGGCTCGTTGAGGATCTCGCAGGCGCTCCAGCTCATCGGCATGCGGATGCCCAGGCCGATGGCCTTGCTGAAGGCTTCCTTGGCCGAGAAGCGGGTGGCCAGGTAGGCGACGCCGCGCACCTCGGCGCGCGCGCGGCGGGCGCGGAAGACCACCAGCTCACGTTCGCCCAGCACGCGCTCGGCAAAGCGCTCGCCGCGGCGCTGCAGCGCGGCGCGGACGCGGCGCACGTCGCAGACGTCGGTGCCGATGCCGTAGATCACGGCGCGGCGGCGCGGATGCAGCGCTGGTACTCGCGCACGGTCTCGGCCATGCCGAACTCCAGCGCATCGGCCACCAGCGCGTGCCCGATGGACACCTCCAGCACGCCCGGCACCGCGCGCAGGAAGTCGCCCAGGTTGTCGCGGTTGAGGTCGTGCCCGGCGTTGACGCCCAGCCCCGCGGCTTGCGCGGCGCGTGCCGCGGCGGCAAAGCGCGCCAGTTCCTCGGCCTGCCCCGGCCCGCCGTGCGCCGCGGCATAGGGCTCGGTGTAGAGCTCGACGCGGTCGGCACCGACCGCGCGCGCCAGCGCCATCGCTTCGGGCAGCGGGTCCATGAACAGGCTGACGCGCACGCCCAGGGCCTGGATCTCGGCGATCAGCGGGCGCAGGCGCTCGCCGTCGGCGGCCAGGTCCCAGCCGTGGTCGGAGGTGAACTGGCCTTCGCCGTCGGGCACCAGCGTCAGCTGCTGCGGGCGCAGCTCGCGCGCGAAGGGCAGCAGGTTGTGGAAGGGGTTGCCTTCGATGTTGAACTCGGCCTGGGGCCAGTCCTTCAGCAGCGCGGCCAGCTCGCGCACGTCCTGCGCGCGGATGTGGCGTTCGTCGGGCCGCGGGTGCACGGTGATGCCGTCGGCGCCCGCTTGCAAAGCCAGCGTCACGGCGCGCGTCACGCTGGGGATGCCCAGGTGCCGGCTATTGCGCAGCAGCGCGACCTTGTTGACGTTGACCGACAGCGCGGTGCGCCCGTCGTGGCGCGGGTGGCCGCCGGATCCGGCCTCGTCGGCCACCAGAGGGTTCATGGGCGGGGGGCGATCAGCTTTTGCAGGTCCTGCATCACCTGGCGGGTGCGCAGCAGGGGCGAGCCCAGATGATAGTGAAGCACCTCGCGCAAAGGTCCGCGCAGCGCGGCGGTGGCCGGCGCCGCGGCGCCGCGCAGCGCGTCGATGCGGCCGGCCGCCAGCGCCGCCTCGATCGGCACCAGCGCGCTGCCGGCGATGCCGCCTTCGCCCGCGGCCGCGGCGACGACGCCGGACTCCGCGTGCAGCCCGTAGCGTGCGGCCGGCGCCAGCGGCTGCTGCGTCAGCGTGACGCAGCTCAGGTCGGGCAGCACGCCCAGCTCGCGCAGCAGCAGCAGCTCGAAGCAGCGCAGCGTGAGCTGCACGCCGGCCTCGTCGGCGCCTTGCAGCGCGGCCACGGCCTGCGCATAAGCGTCGAACAGCGCGGCATGCGCGTCCTGCCGCGCCAGCAGCTTGAGCAGCAGCTCGTTGAGATAGAAGCCCGCGAAGAGCGCGCCGCCGCCGGGCATCGGCGGCCCTTCGGCGCGCTCGGCGCTGCGCAGCAGGTGTACTTCGGCCGCCTCGTCGGCCGGCGCCTTGCCGAGTTGCACCCACAGGCGCTGGAACGGGATCAGCACCGGCCGCAGCTGCGAATAAGGCCGCTTGGCGCCCTTGGCCGCGACGGCCAGGCGGCCGCGCTCGCGCGTGAACAGCTCGACGATCAGGCTGGACTCGCTCCAGTCCCAGCGGTGCAGCACGTAGGCCGCGAGCGGCGCGGCGGCCGGCTTGCGCGCGGCAGTGGCGCCCACTCTATTCGTAGCCGTAGCTGCGCAGATGGGCCTCGTCGTCGGCCCAGCCCGAGCGCACCTTGACCCACAGCTCGAGGAAGACCTTGGCGTCCAGCAGCTTCTCCAGCTCCTGCCGCGCCTCGCTGCCGATGCGCTTGAGCCGCTCGCCGCCTTCGCCGATCACCATGCCCTTGTGCGCGTCGCGCTCGACGACGATGGTGGCGCTGATGCGGCGCAGCGCGCCTTCTTCCTCGTACTTGTCGACGACCACCGTGGAGCTGTACGGCAGTTCGTCGCCGGTCAGGCGGAACAGCTTCTCGCGCACGATCTCGGCGGCCAGGAAGCGGTCGCTGCGGTCGGTCAGCGCGTCTTCCTCGTAAGCCCAAGGCTGCTCGGGCAGGTGCTTTTCCAGGATGCCCAGCAGCCGCTGCACGTCGGCCTCGCGCGTAGCCGACATCGGCACGAACTCGGCGAAGGGATGACGGTCCTGCATGCTCTTGAGCCAGGGCAGGATGTCGCTGCGGCGCTTGACGGCGTCGAGCTTGTTGGCGATCAGCAGCGCCGGCTTGTCCGGCGGCAGCAGCGCCAGCACCTTGGCGTCGTCCAGCCCGAAGCGGCCCGCCTCCACCAGGAACAGCACCACGTCGACGTCGCCCAGCGTCGCCTGCACGGTCTTGTTGAGGTTGCGGTTCAGCGCCGTCGCGTGGCCGGTCTGGAAGCCCGGCGTGTCGACGAAGACGAACTGCGTTGCGCCCACGGTACGGACGCCGGTGATGCGGTGGCGCGTGGTCTGCGCCTTGCGCGAGGTGATGCTGATCTTCTGCCCGACCAGCGCGTTGAGCAGCGTCGACTTGCCGACGTTGGGCCGGCCGACGATGGCGATCAGGCCGCAGCGCTGCGGCGCGTCGGCCGCTTCACTCATGATCGAAGAGGGCCGCCGGGCCGGTCGCTGGCCTTGAGGGCCTCCAGCATGCGGCGCGCGGCTTCCTGCTCGGCGGCGCGGCGCGACTTGCCTTCGCCCTTCTCGACCATGCCCAGCGCGGCGACGGCGCATTCGACCTCGAAGGTCTGCGCGTGCGCCTGGCCGCGCGTGGCGGTGATGCGGTAGGCCGGCACCGCGATGCGGCGCGCCTGCAGCCATTCCTGCAGCTCGGTCTTCGCGTCCTTGCTCCAGGCATCGACCTCGGAGCCGCCGATCAGCTCGCCCAGCAGCCGCTGCACCAGGCCGCGCGCCGGCTCGAAACCGCCGTCGAGATAGACCGCGCCGATGATGGCCTCCAGCGCGTCGGCCAGGATCGACGGCCGCTGCGCGCCGCCGCCGCGCTGCTCGCCGTCGGACAGGCGCAGCACCTCGGGCAGGCCGAGCTGCAGCGCCAGGCGGTGCAGGCTTTCCTCGCGCACCAAGTGCGCGCGCACGCGGGTGAGGTCGCCTTCATCGGAGCCCGAGAAGCGCTCATACAGCAGCCCGGAGACGGCCAGGTTGAGCACCGCGTCGCCCAGGAATTCGAGCCGCTCGTTGTGCTCGGCGCTGCCGCTGCGATGCGTCAGCGCGCGGGTCAGCAGCCGGGGCTGGCTGAAGCGGTGGCCCAGGCGCTGCTGCAGCGCGTCGAGTCGGGGGTCCATGCAGGCGGGGATCGGCGCCGGACGAGCTACTTCGAGCGGCCTTCGTACTTGATCAGCAGGAAGACGGGACCGTAGATTGGGATCTCCTTGTCGTAGGCGAAGCCGATCACGATCTTGTCGTTCTCCTTGGTCACCTCGAGGTCCTTGCCGCCGATGGAGCTGATCGAGTATTCGATGTCCTTCTGGCGCTCGAAGGCGGCACGCACCTCGGCCACGGTGCTGGGGTTGGCGGCCGCCACCTTCTCGATGGTGCGCTTGATCGTCAGGTACTCGTTGACGGTGGGAAAGACCCGCAGCACCAGGTAGGCGACGGCGCCGACGACGATGGCCCAGAACAGCAGGCCGAACAGCGTGAGGCCGCGTTGCCGGCGCAGGCCTTGATGCGAAGCACGATGGGGCCGCGGGCTCGTCGAAGGCATCGTCATCTTGGTCCTGTCTCCTGCGCGGGCGGGGCCTTCAGTGGAAGGAGCCGATGCGCCCGAGGTTGCCGAAGTTCATCCACACGAAGAAGGCGCGGCCGACGATATTCTCGTCGGGCACGAAGCCCCAGAAGCGGGAGTCCTGCGAATTGTCGCGGTTGTCTCCCATCATGAAGTAGTGCCCCGGCGGCACCTTGCACGTCACGCCCTCGGCGCTGTAGCGGCAATTCTCGTGCATCGGAAAGCCCTTGGGATCGGGCCCATAGTAGGCCTGCCGCCGCGGGTCGACCAGGATGTTGTGCTCGACGGCGCCGAGTTTCTCGCTGAACTGCGGGCTGTAGCGCAGGCTGTCCTCGTCGTAGAACTCGCCCTTGGGCACGGTGGCCACCTTCTGGCCGTTGATCGAGAGCGTCTGGTTGACGTAGCTCACCTCGTCGCCGGGGATGCCCACCACGCGCTTGATGTAGTCCTGCCGCGGGTCCACCGGGTAGCGGAAGACCATCACGTCGCCGCGCTGCGGCTCGTGGTTGGCGATGATCTTCTTGTTGATCACCGGCAGCCGCACGCCGTAGTGGAACTTGTTGACGAGGATGAGGTCGCCCACCAGCAGCGTGGGGATCATCGAGCCCGAGGGGATCTTGAAAGGCTCGAACAGGAAGCTGCGCAGCAGGAAGACGATCAGGATCACCGGGAACAGGCCCGCGGTCCAGTCCAGCCACCACGGTTGCATCAGCAGCTTGGCCTTGGCATCCTGCACGTTGCCGTCGACCTTGGCGATGCCCATCTTCGCCAGGCCGGCGCGGCGCTCGGCGTCCTGGCGCTCCAGTTCGGTCGCCGCCGCCTCGCGCGCGGGCCGGAAGCGGAAGCGCTCGGCCAGCCAGTAGGCCAGCGTGATCACCGTCAGCAGCAGCAGCAGCAGCGAGAAGTTGCCGGTCCAGTAGCCGAGGAACCAGCCGCCCAGGTAGACGATCAGCGCGCCGTACAGCGCAGCGGTGAGTGAGCTCATGCGGTCTCTTGAAGTTAGTCGTCGACCTGCAGGATGGCGAGGAAGGCCTCCTGCGGCACCTCGACGGTGCCGATCTGCTTCATGCGCTTCTTGCCGGCCTTTTGTTTTTCGAGCAGCTTGCGCTTGCGCGTGATGTCGCCCCCGTAGCATTTTGCCAGCACGTTCTTGCGCAGCGCCTTGACGTCTTCGCGCGCGATGATGTTGGCGCCGATCGAGGCCTGGATCGCCACGTCGTACATCTGACGCGGGATCAGCGTGCGCATCTTGGCCACCACCGCGCGGCCGCGGAACTGGCTTTGCGCGCGGTGCACGATCATCGCCAGCGGGTCGACGCGGTCGCCGTTGATCAGGATGTCGACCTTCACGACGTCGGCGGCGCGGTACTCCTTGAACTCGTAGTCCATGCTGGCGTAGCCGCGGCTCACCGACTTCAGCTTGTCGAAGAAGTCCAGCACGATCTCGGCCAGCGGCAGCTCGTAGGTCAGCATCACCTGCTTGCCGTGGTAGGCCATGTTCATCTGCACGCCGCGCTTCTGGTTGGCCAGCGTCATCACCGGACCCACCGAGTCCTGCGGCATGTACAGGTGCACGGTGACGATGGGCTCGCGGATCTCGCGGATGCGGCCCTGGTCGGGCATCTTGCTGGGGTTCTCCACCAGCAGCACGGTGCCGTCGTTCAGCTCGACCTCGTAGACGACCGAGGGCGCGGTGGTCACCAGGTCCTGGTCGAACTCGCGCTCCAGCCGCTCCTGCACGATCTCCATGTGCAGCAGGCCGAGGAAGCCGCAGCGGAAGCCGAAGCCCAGCGCCTGGCTGACCTCGGGCTCGAAGCGCAGGCTGGAGTCGTTGAGCTTCAACTTCTCCAGCGCGTCGCGCAGCGAGTCGTACTCGCTGGCCTCGGTGGGGTACAGCCCGGCGAAGACCTGCGGCTTGATCTCCTTGAAGCCGGGCAGCGGCTCGGTGGCCGCTCCGGCGTTGTTGGGCAGCTTCTTCTCCAGCGTGAGGGTGTCGCCCACCTTGGCCGCGTGCAGTTCCTTGATGCCGCTGATGATGAAGCCGACCTCGCCGGCGTTCAGCCGCTCGCGCGCCTCCGATTTCGGCGTGAACACGCCCATCTGCTCGATGCCGTAGACGGCGTCGGTGGCCATCAGCCGGATGCGCTCGCCCTTGGCCAGGCTGCCGTCGACCACGCGCACCAGCATCACGACGCCGACGTAGTTGTCGAACCAGCTGTCGATGATCATCGCGCGCGGCGGGCCGTCGGGCTTGCCGCGCGGCGCGGGGATGCGCGCGATCACCGCTTCCAGGATCTCGTCGATGCCCATGCCGGTCTTGGCCGAGCAGGGGATCGCGTCGCTGGCGTCGATGCCGATCACGTCCTCGATCTCGGCCTTGGCGTTCTCGGGGTCGGCCTGCGGCAGGTCCATCTTGTTGAGCACCGGCACGACCTCGACGCCCAGTTCCAGCGCGGTGTAGCAGTTGGCCACCGTCTGCGCCTCGACGCCCTGGCTGGCGTCGACCACCAGCAGCGCGCCTTCGCAGGCCGACAGCGAGCGGCTGACCTCGTACGAGAAGTCCACGTGCCCCGGCGTGTCGATCAGGTTCAGGTTGTAGACCTGCCCGTCGCGCGCCGTGTAGTGCAGCGCCGCGGTCTGCGCCTTGATCGTGATGCCGCGCTCGCGCTCGATGTCCATCGAGTCGAGCACCTGCGCTTCCATCTCGCGATCGCTCAAGCCGCCGCAGCGCTGGATGATGCGATCGGCCAGCGTGCTCTTGCCGTGGTCGATGTGGGCAATGATCGAGAAGTTTCGGATGTGGTTCATGGGGTCACGTGCGGGCTTCGCGGCGGGAGGTCAAAGCGGCGAAGCCGCTTCAGCGAAAGCTCACATCGCGAGAGCGATGTGAAGGCGCTAACAGCGCCGTGCTGAAGCTAAAAAAAAGGCACGTCGAAGAGGTGACGTGCCTTCCAACAGAACGTTTGGCAACTGCTTGTTGGGACTTCATTGTAGCCAAAAGGACCCCGTCAGAAGCCGCGCCAGTGCTTGTTTTCCGGCCGTTGCAGCCCTCCAACAGCCAAAGTTATCAACAGCTCATTCACAGTCTGATCGACGCCACGGCCGCCAAGCCGGGGTGTCGGATCTCCACGGTCCGGATGCAAGTAAAAACCGCCCGGAAGGCCTCGATTCTAGACTGACGGATTGCTAATCCCGAAGAACCGGCCGATTGAAGTAAACGACAGCTAACTTATTCCCGACCAGGCTTCGAAGGGATTGGCCATGGCCTGGAACTTGCCGGATTTCGCCAGGCGGAAAGACCCGCCGCCGCACTAGGCTGTCGGCGGCGGGCGCCGGGTTCAGCGGACCGGCCGGATCACCAGGTAGTTGACGGCATCGCCGCGGCGCACCAGCACGCTGACGGTGCGCGCCTTCTCGACCCGCGCCGCCATCGTCGCGAACTGCTTGCTGTCGGTGATGTCGGTGTTGTCCAGCGACAGGATCACGTCGCCTTCGCGCAGCCCGGCGCGCGCGGCCGCGCCGTCCACCGCCTCGACGCGCACGCCGCCGTGCACGCGCAGTTCCTTCTTCTGCGCATCGCTCAGGTCCGACACCGTGAGGCCCAGCGCGCTCTTGGCGGCCGGCGCGGTGCCCGGCTGGCCTTGCTGCGCCCGGCGCGTGGGCTGCTCGGCTTCGAATTCGCCGATGGTCACCGTGAGGTCGCGCGTGCTGCCGCGGCGGAAGACCTGCAGCGAGGTCTTCGAGCCCGGTTCGAGGTTGCCGATGATGCGCGGCAGGTCGCCCGACTTCTCCACCGGCTTGCCGTTGACCTTGACGATGATGTCGCCGGCTTCGACGCCGGCCTTCTCGGCCGGCAGGCCGGCCTCGACGCTTTGCACCAGCGCGCCGGCCGGCTTGCCCAGTCCGATCGACTCGGCCACGTCCTTGGTGACCGGCCCGATCTGCACGCCGATGCGGCCGCGGATCACCCGGCCCTTGGTGCGCAACTGGTCGGACACGCGCATCGCCTCTTCCATCGGGATCGCGAACGAGATGCCCATGAAACCGCCCGAGCGGCTGTAGATCTGCGAGTTGATGCCCACCACTTCGCCGCGCAGGTTGATCAGCGGGCCGCCGGAGTTGCCGGGGTTGATTGCGACGTCGGTCTGGATGAAGGGCACGTAGTCGCCGGTGTCGCGCGCCTTGGCGCTGACGATGCCGGCGGTGACGCTGTTGTCCAGCCCGAAGGGCGAGCCGATGGCCATCACCCATTCGCCGACCTTGACCTTGCTGCTGTCGCCGATCTTCACGAACGGCAGCCCGGTGGCGTCGATCTTGACCAGCGCGACGTCGGTGCGCTTGTCGGCGCCGATGATGCGGGCCTTGAACTCGCGCTTGTCGGTCAGCGTCACCAGCACCTCGTCGGCGCCGTCGACCACGTGCGCGTTGGTCATGATGTAGCCGTCGGCGCTGAGGACGAAGCCCGAGCCGACGCCGCGCTGCTGCGGCTCGTCGTCGCCGTCGCCGCGCGGCGTGCGGCGCGGGTCGCTGCGCCCGCCGGGCAGCGGAATGCCGAAGCGGCGGAAGAACTCCTCCACGCTGGGGTCGATCCCGCCGCCTGCGCCTGAGCGGCCGCGCTCCAGCGTGCGGATGTTCACCACCGCGGGGCCGACCCGCTCGACCAGTTCGCTGAAGTCGGGAAGCTGCGCGACGCTGGCGCCGCTGCCCTGGGCATGGGCTGCCGGCGCCGGGCCTCAGGCTCAGCGCGGCCAGCAGCACGGCCGACAGGGTCCACAGTTGCAGCGCACGGGAGGGCATGGAACGCATCTGGAAGAACTCCATTGGAAAAAGAACGAAGACTCCGTCAAGGCCGACGCTTCAGCGCGTCGATGAACTGCCTGAGCGTGGCCGGCGGCACGTCGCCCAGCGCGGTGATCCAGTATTCGCCCTTGCGCCCCGTCATCGAATGCGTGGCGCCGAACTGGGCCTGGATGTCCTTGCGGTGGCGCACCGGATCGAAGGGCTCGATGAACAGCGAGACATGGGTCAGCCCGTCGCTGAACACGGCCTGCGTCACATCGGCCGCCGGCGCGGCGGCGCTGGCGGCCGCGCCGGCCTGCAGATCGGCCGGCCGCTTGACGCAGTGGGCCAGGCGGAAGCCGGCTACCGGCTGGTTCAGTTCCCAGCCCTGGTCTTCCAGCCGCGTGAGCTGATAGGCCGGCCGCAGCACCCGCAGGCCTTCGAGCTTGCGGATGGGTTCCTCCACGCTGCGGGGCTGCGCCCGCACGCCGATCTCCACCTCGGTGAAGGCGGCCGATTCCAGCACCTTGCGCGAAGGGTCGATCACTTCGGAGCGCAGCATCAGCCCGGTGGCCGCGTCGGCCCACACGCGCTGCGCGAAGCGCCACTCGTCGCGCGGCTGCAGCAGGAAGACGAAGGCCTGCCGGTTGGCCACGCGCTCCTGGCCTTCGGCGCGCAACTCGTACTGCTCCAGCGCCCGCGGCTCCACCGACTGCGTGGACGACGGCAGGCTGGTCAGCATCGAGCGCGTCTCGACCACCGCCAGCCCCGACTGCGGCCACACGGTGTGCACCTTGTCGTTGTAGCGGTAGACCTGCCGCTGCTTGCCGTCCAGCGCCTCGATGCGCTCGTAAACGTTGCTGGCGACGCTGAAGTGCGCCACCCGCGAGCTGGAGAACACGCCCTCGGTGCTGAAGACCATCACGCCCTGGTAGTTGAGGGCATTGGCCGCGGTGTGGATGCGCGCCAGCCAGGCCCTGGCGTCGATGGCCGGCGCGGACGCGGCCCTGGCGTCGGCGGCCGGGCCGGCCCAGGCCGGCAGCAGCGCGGCGGCCAGGCAGCAAGGCGCCAGTCCGTGCAGCAGCGGGCGCAGGAGGGCCCTCACCGCTGCGGCACCACGATCTCGATGCTGCGCAAGGCGCCGCCGGGCACGGCCGAGGGCACGGCGCCGGTGGCGCCGCGATGGGCTTCGAAGTAGGCATCGAGCCGGGCGTCGCGGATCACCTGCCCGTCGATCACCAGCACCCGGGCCGAGGCCGGCACCGCCGCGCTGTCGACGCGGCGGACCGGCAGCTTGTCCGCCGCCGGCGGCGTGGCGGCGATGCGCTGGTCCCAGCCGCTGGGCCCCGCGGCCTCGGGGCGCAGCGCGACGACCGCCACGCCTACCGCCATCACGCCGGCCACCGCGGCGGCCGGCCTCAGCCAGCGCCGCGCGTGGCGGTCGGCGCGCAGCGGCGCCCTGGACAACGGCGCCAGCGCCAGCGGCACCGGCTCGGCGGCCAGCCGCACGCGCAGCGTGGCCACGAAGGCCGCATCGCCGCGGCGCGAGGTGTTCAGGTCGTCGGCGCGCAGCACGTCGCCGATCAGGTGATAGGCATGCCATTGGCGTCGCCAGTCCTCGTCGTCGCGCCAGCGGCGGCAGGCCTCGTCGACCGCCGACGGCTGGCACTCGCCGTCGACGAAGCTGGACAGCTGCTCGCGCAAAGGGTGGTGCGCGGCAGGATCCGGAGTGGGAGGGGCAGTCATGCGCGAAGGGCTTTCAAAGGCAGGGGGCCGGCGGCTTACCAGCGTTCGCCGTCGCGGGTGTCGAGCAAGGGCCGCAGGCGGGCGGCGATGGCTTCGCGGGCGCGGAAGATGCGGGAGCGGACGGTGCCGATGGGGCAGTTCATCACGTCGGAAATCTCTTCGTAGCTCAGGCCTTCGATCTCGCGCAGCGTGATCGCCTGCCGCAGATCCTCAGACAGCGCCTCGATCGCCGAGTTCACCGCGGCGGCGATTTCCTTGCTGGCCAGCAAGGCCTCGGGCGTCTCGCCGTCGGTTAGTTCGTTCTCGACGCGGGAAGTTTCCTCGCCGTCCTCTCCCCGCACGAGGCTGGACTCGGGGATCAGCGGGTCGCGCTTGAGCTCGACCAGGGCCTTCTTGGCGGTGTTGATCGCAATCCGGTACAGCCAGGTGTAGAAGGCGCTGTCGCCGCGGAACTGCGGTATCGCGCGGTAGGCGCGGATGAAGGTCTCCTGCGCCACGTCCTGCACGAGGTCGGCGTCGCGCACCATGCGCGAGATCAGCCGCTCGATGCGGCGCTGGTACTTGACCACCAGCATCTCGAAGGCCGCCGTGTCGCCGCGGCGCGCGCGGTCGACCAGCAAGGCGTCGGCATCGGTGTCGGCCATCGTGCGCCCGGCGCTTCTCAGGCGGCCCGCCCGGCATGCGCCAGCAGCGCCGCACGGCACAGGTGGCGGGCCGAGGACGGCGGCGCCGCGCCGCGGCCGCCGCTGAAGCCCAGCGGCAGCCAGTGCGCACGGCCGTCGGCGGTGGTGGTCACGCGCAACAGCAGCCAGTCTCCGAGATCGATCATCAGTTCCACGTGGGCCGGCGCCTCATCCAGGGTCCAGGCGCTGCCGTTCCAGGCCAGCGGCCGCTCGGGGCTGCGCTCGATGCGATGCCAGACCCAGCCGCCCAGCGGCACGGCGGCGGCCAGCGCCAGCGTCCACCGCCAAGCCAACGGCCAGGCGGCCTGCCAGAGTGCCCAGGCCACCAGCGTCGCCGCCGACAAGGCCGCCAGCGCCGCGACGGCCGCGCTCCAGCGCGTGTCGCGGCCGCAGGTCATCTGCACCGGCGGCGCGGCGCGCATGATCCTTCAGGCGCGCTTGAACAGCAGCGTACCGTTGGTGCCGCCGAAGCCGAAGTTGTTCTTCATCGCCACCTCGATCTTCATGCTGCGCGCTTCGTTGGCGCAGTAGTCGAGGTCGCACTCGGGGTCGGGGTCGGTCAGGTTGATGGTCGGCGGCGACACCTGGTGATGCAGCGCCAGCACCGTGAACACCGACTCGATGCCGCCGGCGCCGCCCAGCAAGTGGCCGGTCATCGACTTGGTGGAGTTGACCACCAGGCCGCGCTTGGCCGCGTCGCCGAAGGCCGCCTTGATCGCGTTGGTCTCGTTGATGTCGCCCAGCGGCGTGGAGGTGCCGTGGGCGTTGAGGTACTGCACGGCGTCGGGCGGCAGCCCGGCATCGCGCAGCGCCGCCTGCATCGAGCGCCGCGGCCCGTCGACGTTGGGCGCGGTGATGTGGAAGGCGTCGGCGCTCATCCCGAAGCCCGCCAGCTCGGCGTAGATGCGCGCGCCGCGGCGCAGCGCGTACTCGCGCTCTTCCAGCACCAGCACGCCGGCGCCCTCGCCGATCACGAAGCCGTCGCGGCCGCGGTCCCAGGGGCGCGAGGCGCCGGCCGGGTCGTCGTTGCGCGTGGACAGCGCGCGCGCCGCGGCGAAGCCGCCGACGCCCAGCGCGGAGATCGTCGATTCGGCGCCGCCGGCCAGCATCGCATCGGCGTCGCCGTACTGGATCAGCCGCGCCGCCAGCCCGATGCCGTGCAGGCCGGTGGTGCAGGCCGTCACCACGCCCAGGTTGGGGCCGGTGTAGCCGAGCCGGATCGACACGTGGCCCGAGATCATGTTGATGATCGAGGCCGGGATCAGGAACGGCGAGATGCGCCGCGCGCCGCGCTCGTGGTATTCCTTGTAGTTGGCTTCGATGATGGGCAGGCCGCCGATGCCCGAGCCGATCAGGCAGCCGATGCGCTGCGCGCCCTCTTCGCCCAGCGCCTCGCCGTGCGGCAGGCCCGCGTCGGCCACCGCCTGCAGCGCCGCCGCGACGCCGTAATGGATGAAGGTGTCGACGTGGCGCGCTTCCTTGGCCGGAAAGACGCTTTCGACGTTGAAGCCCTTCACCTCGCCGGCGATGCGCGAGTTCATCGCCGACACGTCGTACTTGGTCACCGCTCCGATGCCGGAGCGGCCGGCCACCAGGTTGGCCCAGGCTTCGGCCACCGTGTTGCCGACCGGGCTGATGATGCCCAGCCCCGTGACGACCACGCGGCGCTTGCTCATCGCGGTGCTCAGGCCTTCTGGTGGGTGACCGCGTAGTCGATCGCGAGCTGCACGGTGGTGATCTTCTCGGCCTCTTCGTCGGGGATCTCGATGCCGAACTCGTCTTCGAGGGCCATCACCAGTTCGACCGTGTCGAGCGAGTCGGCGCCGAGGTCGGCGACGAAAGCCTTCTCGTTGCTGACGTCGGCCTCGGGCACGCCGAGCTGCTCGGCGATGATCTTCTTGACTCGTGCTTCGATGTCGCTCATGACTCCTCCAGGAGTGGGTATCGGAAAAACAGCGCGCGATTCTACCGATGCGACCCTTGCGGGCCTTGGCCGGCAGTCAGCGCTCAACTCATGTACATGCCGCCGTTGACGTGCAGCTCGGCGCCGGTGATGTAGCCGGCCTCGCGCGAGGCCAGGAACGTCACCGCATGGGCCACGTCCTCGGGGCTGCCCAGCCGCGCCAGCGGGATCACGCCCAGCAGCGCGGTCTTCTGCGCGTCGGTCAGCACGTCGGTCATGTCGGTGGCAATGAAGCCCGGCGCGACGCAGTTGACCGTGATGTTGCGCGGCCCCAGTTCGCGCGCCAGCGCCCGCGTCAGGCCCGCCACGCCGGCCTTGGCCGCGGCGTAGTTGGCCTGGCCGGCATTGCCGCTGGCGCCGACGACCGAGGTGATGTTGACGATGCGCCCGTAGCGCTGCTTCATCATCGTGCGCATCGCGGTGCGGCAGGTGCGGAACACGGCCTTCAGGTCGGTGTCGATCACGGCGTCCCAGTCCTCGTCGCGCATCCGCATCGACAGCCCGTCGCGCGTGATGCCGGCGTTGTTGACCAGCACGTGCAGGCCGCCGCGCTGCTTGACCACGGCGTCGATCGCGGCGTCGACCGCCGCGCCGTCGTTGACGTTCAGGCACACGCCGGCGCAGCCCGGGTACGCGGCCAGTGCCGCGCCGATGGCCGCGGCGCCCGCCTCGCTGGTGGCCGTACCCACCACCTGGCAGCCCTGCGCGGCCAGTGCCGCTGCGATGGCGCGGCCGATGCCGCGCGACGCGCCGGTGACGAAGGCGACCTGGGCTTCGGCGGTACTCACGACAGCAGTCCCCTGGTTTCGGCGAGCGACGCCGGATCGAACAAGGCGCCGGCCACCAGCTCCGGCACGATGCGCGGCACCATCCGCGAGAGCACCTTGCCCGGCCCGCATTCCACCACGTGGCCGATGCCGCGCGCCTGCAAGGCCTGGATCACCTCCACCCAGCGCACCGGGCCGAAGGCCTGGCGATAGAGCGCGTCGCGGATGCGCTGCGGGTCGGTCTCGACCGCGACGTCGATGTTGTTGACGACGGCGATCGCCGGCGGCTGGATCGCCACGTCCTTCAGCCGCTCGGCCAGGCGCTCGGCGGCCGGCTTCATCAGTGCCGAGTGGAACGGCGCGGACACCGGCAGCGGCAGCGCGCGCTTGGCGCCGGCGGCCTTCAGCAGCTCGCTCGCGCGCGCGACCGCGGCCTTGGTGCCGGCGATCACGATCTGCCTGGGCTCGTTGAAGTTGGCGGCCGACACCGGCTCGCCGACTTCGGCCGCGGCTTGAGCGCAGGCGGCGCGCACCGCGCCGGCCTCCAGCCCCAGCACGGCGACCATCGCGCCAGCGCCCACCGGCACGGCCGCCTGCATGGCCTGCGCGCGCAGGCGCACCAGCGGCACCGCATCGGCCAGGCTCAAGGCGCCGGCGGCCACCAGCGCGCTGTATTCGCCCAGCGAATGCCCGGCCACCGCGGCCGGCGCGGCGCCGCCTTCGGCGATCCAGGCGCGGTAGCAGGCCACGCCAGCGGTCAGCATCACGACCTGCGTGTTCTCGGTCAGCCCCAGCTTGTCGGCAGGGCCGTCGTGGATCAGCGCGCCCACGTCCTCGCCCAGCGCCTGGCTGGCCTCGGCCAGCACCGCGCGCACGGCGGGATGGTCGCCCCAGGCGTCGAGCATGCCCACGCTCTGCGAGCCCTGGCCGGGAAAGACGAAAGCGAACGAAGGCATCGGTTGGAGCAGGAGGAAGGGAATGGGGCGGGTCAGAAATCGAGCAGCACCGCGCCCCAGGTGAAGCCGCCGCCCACGCCTTGCAGCAGCACCGAGTGCCCGCGCTGGATGCGCCCGTCGCGCACCGCGCGGTCCAGCGCCAGCGGGATCGACGCGGCCGAGGTGTTACCGTGCTCGTCGACCGTGACCACCAGCCGCTCGGACGGCAGCCGCAGCTTGCGCGCCGCACTGCTCATGATGCGGATGTTGGCCTGGTGCGGGATCAGCCAGTCCACGCTGTCGGCCGCGCGGCCGGCCTTGGCCAGCACCGAGCGCGAGACGCTGTCCAGCACGCCGACCGCGAGCTTGAACACCGCCTGGCCGTCCATGCGCAGGAAAGGATCGCCGGTCACCGCGCCGCCGCTGACCTGGCCGGGCACGCACAGGATGTCGGCATGGCGACCGTCGGCGTGCAGCTCGCTGGCCAGCAGGCCCGGCTGGTCGCTGCCTTCCAGCACCACCGCGCCGGCGCCGTCGCCGAACAGCACGCAGGTGCCGCGGTCCTTGAAGTCGAGGATGCGCGAGAACACCTCGGCGCCGATCACCAGCGCGCGCGTCGCCAGGCCGCTGCGGATCATCGCATCGGCCGTCGCCAGCGCGTAGACGAAGCCGGTGCACACTGCCTGCAGGTCGAAGGCCGCGCCGCCGTGCATGCCCAGCTTGCGCTGCACGATGCAGGCGGTGGACGGGAAGATCATGTCCGGCGTCGAGGTCGCGACGATCAGCAGGTCGATCTCGTCGGGCCGGCGGCCGGCGGCCTCCAGCGCGTGGCGCGCGGCGATCACCGCGAGATCGCTGGAGAGCTGGCCCTCGTCGGCGAAATGGCGGGCGCGGATGCCGGTGCGCTCGACGATCCAGGCATCGCTGGTCTCGATGCCGTCGGCGGCCAGGCGCGCGGCCAGCTCGGCATTGCTCAGGCGGGCCTTGGGCAGGTGGCTGCCGGTGCCGGTGATGCGCGAAAACTTCGCAGGGCTTGGATTCATGCGGCGCGGCGGGCCGGATCGACGGGCGGCAGGCCTTCGGTCACGGTGGGGATCGATTGCATGGTCTCGGCGATCCGATCGTGAACGCGATCGAGCAGCCGGTTGCGCGCCGCATCATACGCGCGGCGCAAGGCCTGCTCGAAGGCCAGCGCGTCGGCCGAGCCGTGGCTCTTGAAGACCAGGCCGCGCAGGCCCAGCAGCGCCGCGCCGTTGTAGCGCCGCGGGTCGACGCGCCGCTTGAAGCGCTTGAGCACCGGCAGCGCCGCCAGCGCCGCCAGCTTGGACAGCGGCCCGCGGGTGAATTCCTGGCGGATGAACTCGGTGATCATCGTCGCCAGGCCTTCCGAGGTCTTGAGCAGCACGTTGCCGACGAAGCCGTCGCAAACCACGACGTCGGACGTGCCCTTGTAGATGTCGTTGCCCTCGACGTTGCCGATGAAGTTCAGGTGGCCGGCCGCCTGCGCGGCGCGCAGCAGCTCGCCGGCGCGGCGGATGGTCTCGCCGCCCTTGATGACTTCCTCGCCGATGTTGAGCAGGCCCACCGTTGGCTCGATCTCGCCCTCGTCGGCGTGCATCGCGGCAGCCAGCGCGCTGCCCATCACCGCGAACTGCAGCAGGTGCTCGGCGGTGCAGTCGACGTTGGCGCCCAGGTCCAGCACGGTGGTGGTGCCGTCCACCTGGTTGGGCATCGCGTAGGCGATGGCCGGGCGCTCGATGCCTTCCATCGTCTTCAGCACGTAGCGCGCCACCGCCATCAGCGCGCCGGTGTTGCCGGCCGAGACGCAGGCCTGCGCGACGCTCGCATGGCCGTCCTTGGCCTTGAGCTGGCTGATCGCGACGCGCATCGACGAATCGCGCTTGTGGCGCATCGCCGTCTCGATGGGGTCGTCCATCAGCACCACCTGCGAGGCCGTCACCCGCGTGCAGCGCGGCCAGCCGGCGGTCGGCGCCAAGGCGTCGGCCGAACCCACCAGCACCAGGCTGGCGTCGGGATGGTGGTCGAGAAAGGCGCGGCAGGCCGGCAGGGTGACGGCGGGGCCGTGGTCCCCCCCCATGCAGTCGACCGCGAGACACGTCGGTGTCATCGAATCAGATGCCTGGCGCCGTACCTGCGAAGGCAGACGCCGGCGGAAGATGCCGCAGCGCCGCGGCTCAGGCGTCGGCCTTGGTCTTCAGGACCTTGCGGCCGCGGTAGAAGCCGGTCGGGCTGATGTGGTGGCGCAGGTGCACTTCGCCGGTGGTCGGCTCGATCGCGGTGCCGGGGGCGGCGACGGCGTTGTGCGAGCGGTGCATGCCGCGCTTGGACGGCGACTTCTTGTTCTGCTGGACGGCCATGGTGAAATCTCCTGGGGGGCGCGCGCAAAGCTGTCGAGTATAGCAGCTAGCCGTTGGGGCGCTTCAGTGCGGCCAGCGCGGCGAACGGATGCTCGTCCTGCGGGCCGGCGTCGGCCGCCGCCGGCAAGGGCTGCGGGCAGACCTCGTGGCGCGGCACCAGCGGCAGGTCGAGCAGCAGTTCGTCTTCCAGCAGCGCGTGGACGTCCAGCTCGCGCGTCAAGGCCAGCACCTCGTGCTCGACCTCGCCGTCCAGCTTGGCGGCGGCCTCCTCGCCGCGCACGAACTGGAACTGCCGCTGCAGCGCCAGCGGCTGCAACAGTGGCTGCAGGCAGCGCTGGCAGACCAGCGGCAGCACCGCGTGGGCACCCAGGTACAGCCAGATGTCGGGCTGCGCGGTGCGCGCCGGGCGCTCCTCGCCGCGCAGGGTCCAGCGGACTTCCGATGGCGGCTCGCCGTCGGCCACCGGCGCCAGCAGATCCCGCAGCCGCCCGAAGCCCTGCAAAGGCCAGGCGCCCTCGCGCTCGGCCGCCGCCTTGGCAAAGGCCTGCACGTCCAGCCGGCGGACGTCGAAGTCGCGCGCTTTCATCGCGGCCAGTGTAGCGGGGCGGACGAGTGACGTTGCACCGATGTCAGGGTGCGGCGCCCGCCTGGAACTGTCCTGTCGACGGGTCGAAACGCCGGACATGAGTGACAGGCACCGTCGAATCGCCCGCGAGGGTGGGACGCAGGAAGTACCAGTCACCCACGCGAGGCAGTTCGGCTGCCGCCTTCGGTGACGCATAGTCGCCGATCCGCGATGCGTGCGTCATCGAGATCATCGGGCGCGTTTCGGTCTCGATGATGCAGCGGCCGAGGGCCGGTTCGGCGCTGACCATGGGCTTGATCATGCCTTCGGCGAAGGCGACGAACACCGGACTCGGCGCACCCGTGAAACGCACGCGGCAGCCCGGCCGGCTGCGGGCATCCGAGGCGCTCAGCGCGTCGGCCGCCGCGCGAGCCAGCCGGACGATGTGCCTCGTGACGTCGGGCCAGCGGTCGGTCGTCACCAGGCTGCGGTGGCCCTGACAAACCACCACGGCCAGCATGCCGGCGGCCACGGCCCATGCCGCGGGGCCGGTGCGGCCAAGGCCGCCGGCACCGCGGCGCAGCCAGGAAGCCACCAGCCCGGCGACGATCATCAGCAGCCCCATGCCGCCCTGGAAGTAGAAGCGCTCGACGAACAGCCCAGTCATCCTGCCGGCCGGATCGACGAACGCCATCGCGGCAAGGCTGAGGTGGCCCACCTGGATCACCGGCATGGCCAGCGCCAGCAGCCCGCCGACCAGCACCGGCCACTGCGGGCACGGCGCGTCGCCGCCGCTGCGGCAGCGGCGCCAGGCCCAGGCCGACAGCGCCAGCACGGCGACCGGCAGTACCGCCAGCACCAGCCAGCCCAGCGCCGCAGGCAGGGCCGGGGCGGTGCCGATGAACTCGGGCAGGTGCCGCCACCACTTGCCGATGCCGGCCAGCCACGCGAAGTTGCCGTTGGCGTCGATCACCTCCTGCGGCAGGCCCACGTGGAGCCAGCGCCGGTAGCCGGCGAAGGCGGCGAGGACGGCAGCGACCGCCAACGCCGTCCCTCCCACCAGCCGCCGCCGCAGGCCGCCCGCCGGCCGCGCGGTGGCAGCCATCACCAACAGGGCCGGTGCGAGCACGACGGCCGATTCCTTGGACAGCAGCGCCGCAACGGCCAGCGCTGCGGTCAGCACGGCCTTCGGCACGGCCCAGCGCGGCCGGGTTTCGAACAGGAAGGCGGTCCACGCGCTCAGGCAGGCCAGGCCGAAGGCGGTCGCCAGCAGTTCGAACCGGTTGGCCGACCAGGCGGCGAACACCACTGATCCAGGGTGGGCGATCCACAGTGCGGCGGTCAAGCCCGCCACGAGCGCCGGCACCTGCCAGCGCAGCAGCAGCCAGGCCAGCAGCGTGCCGTTGACCCCCAGCAGCAAGGCATTGCCGAGCAGTTGCGGCCCCGCACCAGGGCCGGCGGCGGCCAGCAGCCACCAGCTCACAAAGCCCATCGGACGATGCAGGTGCTCGGTGAAGAAGTGCCGGTGCCCGAAGAACCAGAACGGGTCGTCGGCGCTGCGCGCGATGGCGTCGATGAGATGGTCGTCGAGGAAGAACTCGGCCCGGCGCACGTGCAGGCTCACGACCATGCCGAGCCCTAGCAAGGCCATCGCAATGGCCGCCCGGGTACGGAGGCGACGATCGGCCGGCTCGACGTTCATCCGGCTCGGGATGCCAGGAAGGCGCATGCGCCCATGGCGGCGAGCGTCAACCAGCTGTAGCCGTCGTTGAGCACGAAGCTCACCGGGTCTTCGCCGTGCAGGCTGCCACGTGCCACCTTGAGCCAGATCCGCATGTTCCACCCCAGCTGAAGCGGAACCAGCCCCCACAGCCAGCCGGGCGAAGGGTACAGCGCCTTGCCGTTCTGGCTGTCGATATAAAGCGTCAGCACGAGTACGGCGGCGAAGCCGCTGGCCACGCCCATGGCGCGCAGGATGGGCAGGTCTTCGACGGCATAGCCGCGTCCGGGCAACAGGGCCTTGGCGCCGATCGACGCCCGCTGCAGTTCGGCGCAGCGCTTGACCAGCGCCAAGCTCAGGAACAAGAACCACGCGAATCCCAGGAGCCAGTTGGACAGCGGGATCGCCACCAGCAGCGCGCCGGCCAGCACCCGCCAGGCGTAGAGCACCGCCAGCATCAAGACGTCGACGACGGGAATCGTCTTCAGACGGCTGGAATACGCCAGCGTCAAGGCGACGTAGCCGGCCAGCATCGCCAGCAGCGACGCCGAGAGGCTGGCGGCGATCAGCAGCCCGGCGGCGCCGGACAGCAACGCGAACGAGGCCCCGAACCCCAGCCCCAGTTCGCCGCTGGCCAACGGACGATGGCGCTTGAGCAGATGGGCACGGTCGGCTTCCAGGTCGAACAAGTCGTTCAGCAGGTACGAGGCCGAGGCGCACAGGCCGAACGCGACGAAGGCCGCCGCCGCCTGCAACCATTGATCGGGGTCGCGCACATGGGCCGTGAGCAGCGGCAGGAACACCAGCAGGTTCTTGCTCCACTGGCTCGGGCGCATCGCCTTGAGCAAGGCCCAAGCCACCGCCGTCTGGCGCTCGAAGATCCTGGCCTGCGGATGCAGCCGCTGCAGACGGCGCCGCACGCCAGCCGACGGGCACACGGCCAGGGCCTCGGCACTGACTTGCCAGACGGGCAGGTCATCGCTGCTGTTGCCGGCGTACGCGAAAGGGCCTTGGGCGTGCGCCTGAATGGCCTGCAGTTTTTGCAGGCCACGCAGGTTGGCCGACCGAGTGGCCAGGACCTGCGAGAACAGCCCGAGGTGCGCCGCAACGGCACGGGCCACCCGTTCGTCGGATGCCGTCGCCAGCACCAGCGTCCGCCCGCGCGCATGCTCGGCGCGCAGGAAGGCCAGGAAGGCCTCGTGCATCGGCAGGCCGTCGGGCGCCGGCACCACGCGCGACGCGATCTCCCGCTTCAAGGCCACGCGCCCGCGGCAGAGCCAGGCCACCATCAGCACCAGGAACCAAGGGCTGCGCCGCAACAGCGACAAGGCGGCCTCCTTGAGGGTGTCGGTCCTGGTGAGGGTGCCGTCCATGTCGACATACAGCGGCAATTCATGGCGCACCATGCGAGGCAGTGTAGCGGGCAGCCCCCTGCATGATCGGCAGGCGACCGATAGGACAATCGCCGCATGCCCCTGCCCCTCATCCTCGGCTCGACCTCGCGCTACCGGCGCGAGCTGCTGTCCCGGCTGCGCCTGCCGTTCACCGTGGTGGCGCCCCAGGTCGACGAGACACCGCGGTCCGGCGAGGCGCCGGCCGCGCTGGCGCTGCGGCTGGCGCTGGAGAAGGCGCGCGAGGTCGCGACGCGCCACCCCGAGGCCATCGTCATCGGCTCCGATCAGGTGGCCGATCTCGACGGCCAGGCGATCGGCAAGCCGGGCACGCACGAGCGCGCGGTGGAGCAGTTGCGGCGCATGAGCGGGCGCCGCCTCGTCTTCCAGACCGCGGTGGCCGTGCTGCGGCCGTCCACCGGCTTCGAGCAGGCGCTGCTGGCGCCGGTGCGGGTGAGCGTGCGCACGCTGACGGACGCCGAGATCGAGCGTTATCTGGAACTGGAGCAACCCTATGACTGCGCCGGCAGCGCGAAGTCCGAGACGCTGGGCATCGCGCTGCTGGCCGCGATCGACAGCGACGACCCGACCGCGCTGGTCGGGCTGCCGCTGATCCGCACCTGCGAGCTGCTGCGCCAAGCGGGGCTGGACCCGATCGCGCATGCCGGCACGGCATGAACAGCGGTCGCCTGCTGCTGGTGCCCAACACGCTGGACCACGGCGGCGAGGCGCAGCCGATCGACGCGGTGATCGCCCGCGGCGTGCTGCAGCAGGCCGCCGCGCTGCAGCACTGGGCGGTGGAAGACGCGCGCAGCGCACGCGCCTTCCTGAAGCGCGTGAACGACTGCGTGCCGCTGGCCACGCCTTTGCAGCAGATCGACATCCAGGAATTGCCGCGGCCGCGCAAGGGCAGCCGCGAAGGCGTCGATCCGGCGCAGTGGGCGCGGCTGCTGCAGCCCGCACTGCAAGGGCACGACCTGGGCCTGCTGTCGGAAGCCGGGCTGCCGGCGGTGGCCGACCCCGGCTCGGCGCTGGTCGCAGCCGCCCATGCCGCCGGCTTGGCCGTGCTGCCGCTGGCCGGCGCCAGCTCGCTGCTGCTGGCGCTGGCGGCCAGCGGCTTGAACGGCCAGAGCTTCGCGTTCGTGGGCTATCTGCCGCAGGAGCCCGAAGGCCGCGTGCGCCGCCTGCGCGAGCTGGAAACGCTGTCGCGGCAAGGGCAGCAGACTCAGCTTTTCATCGAGACGCCTTATCGCAATGCCGCGCTGGCCGCGGCGCTGCTGGCCACGCTGCAGCCGCAGACGAAGCTGTCGATCAGCTCGGGCCTGACGCTGCCCGGCGGCTGGAGCCGCACGCTGACGGTGGCGCAGTGGCGGCGCTCGCCGCCGGCGTTATCGGACCGGCTGCCGGCCGTGTTCGCGCTGCTGGCCGGCTGATTCAGCGTCCGCCCAGCAAGGACGCCAGCTTCTTCTTGGGCCTGATGTTGGGCGTCTTGCCGGGCCGCTCGGCCTTCGTGCGCTCCCAGCTCGGCGCCGTGTCGGCAGAAGCGGAGGCTTCGTAAGGCCGGTCGAAGAAGGGATCGGACATCACCGGCAGCGGCGCCGGGCTGCGGCGAGCGGCGGGCTCGAAGCGCTCGGCGGCGCTCTCGCGCTCGTCGTCGTCGCGGCGGCGGTAGGCGCGCCGCGGGCGCAGATCTTCCAGCTCGAAGGGCTCGATCTCCAGCTTCTTCTTGATCAGCCGCTCGATGTCGCCGATCAGCCGCGCGTCGTCGCGCGTCACCAGCGTCACCGCCAGGCCCGAGGCGCCGGCACGGCCGGTGCGGCCGATGCGGTGCACGTAGTCCTCGGCGTTGAACGGCACGTCGAAGTTGAAGACCGCCGGCAGGTCAGCGATGTCCAGGCCGCGCGCCGCGACGTCGGTGGCCACCAGCAAATCGACCTCGCCTTTCTTGAAGGCGTCCAGCGACTTCAGGCGCTCGTCCTGCGACTTGTCGCCGTGCAGCGCCGCGGTCTTCAGGCCGTCGCGCTCGAACGAGCGGGCCAGCCGCGCGGCACCCAGCTTGGAGTTGACGAAGACGATGGCCTGCGACAGCTCGCGCTGGCGCAGCAGCTGGCGCACCGCGGCGCGCTTGTCGTCGTCGCTCACGTTGTAGAAGCGCTGCTCGACGTTGGTCGCGGTGGCGTTGGGACGCGCCACCTCGACCGTGACCGGGTCCTGCAGGTAGCTTTCGGCCAGGCGGCGGATCTCGGGCGAGAAGGTGGCCGAGAACAGCAGCGTCTGCCGCTGCCGCGGCAGGTACGACAGGATGCGCTGCAGGTCGGGCAGGAAGCCGATGTCCAGCATGCGGTCGGCCTCGTCCAGCACCACGTACTCGACCTGGTTCAGCACCGCGTTCTTGGCCTCGATGTGGTCCAGCAGCCGGCCCGGCGTCGCGATCAGCACTTCGACGCCGGCCTTCAGCGCCAGCGTCTGCGGCTTCATGTCGATGCCGCCGAAGACGACCGTGGACCGCAGCTGCGTGTGCTTGGCGTAGTTCTTGACGTTGGCCGCCACCTGGTCGGCCAGCTCGCGCGTGGGCGCCAGCACCAGCGCGCGCACCGGGTGGCGGGCCGGCGACATGCTGGCGTTCTCGTGCTTGAGCATCTTCTGCAGCAGCGGCAGCGAGAAGGCGGCCGTCTTGCCGGTGCCGGTCTGGGCGGCGCCCATCACGTCGCGGCCGGCCAGCACGATCGGGATCGCCTTGGCCTGGATCGGCGTCATCGACTCGTAGCCCGACTCGGCGACGGCGCGCAGCAGCTTGGGGTCTAGCGCCAGGCTGTCGAAGCGTGCCGGCGGCGCTGTGTCTGGGGTTTGATTCACCCGCGGATTATCGTGCAGCGCCTCAAGCAGCGCTTAGGCGCGGTTCTCGAGCCCCATGGCGGCCCGGCGTTGCTGATCAACAACATCTCCTTCGTCCGATTGACGAGTTGACGCAATTCCTCACCGTGGCAGGGACAGACTTCGAGAACGATTCGGCTCACCATGGCTGCTGCGGCGCACAAAACACCGTAACAGCCGACCTCGGGGACAACACGGTCCTGCCCTAGAATCCGGCACAACATGGCTTTGACAACAGAAAAGGCCTTCGAGCCTTCGCAAGCCCGCAGCAATCGCAGCAAGCGGTCGACGGTCGACCAGCTTCTCGCGCCTTGGGAGGAGTTCCGGCGCGTCATCCCGCTGGTCTCGCTGAAGTCGTTGCGCCTGGGCGCCAACCCCGCGGTGCCCAAGGTCGCGGTGCTGATGTGCACCATGCAGGGGCAGCATTTCCTGGCCGAGCAGCTCAATTCGATCGCCACGCAGACGCACCCGCGCTGGGCGATCTGGGCCTCCGACGACGGCTCCGATGACCATACGCATGCGATCCTGGAGTACTACCAGTCGCACTGGGGCGAGGACCGCATCTCGATCCACGCCGGCCCGGCCGAAGGCTCGACGGCCAACTTCCTGTCGCTGACCTGCCGCGCCGATATCGACGCCGACTACTTCGCCTACGCCGACCAGGACGACGTCTGGGAGTCCGACAAGCTCGAGCGCGCCGTCAACTGGCTGAAGACCGTGCCCGAGGACGTGCCGGCACTGTACGGCTCGCGCACGCTGCTGGTCGATGCGCGCAACCAGCACATCGGCTACTCGCCGCTGTTCGAGCGCGAGCCCAATTTCCGCAACGCGCTGGTGCAAAGCATCGCCGGTGGCAATACGATGGTCTTCAACCGTGCCGCTCGTGATCTGCTGCGCCGGGCCGGCGAGAACGTCGAGGCCGTCACGCACGACTGGTGGGCCTACATGCTGGTCACCGGCTGCGGCGGCCAGGTGCATTACGACCCCTACCCCACGGTGCGCTACCGCCAGCATGGCGCCAACCAGTTCGGCTCCAACGCCGACCCGGTGGCCCAGTTGCGGCGCGCCAAGCTGCTGCTGCAGGGGCGCTTCCGCGGCTGGGTGGACTGCAACCTGCGCGCGCTGGAGCGCGTGCGTCCGCTGATGACGCCCGAGAACCAGCGCGTGCTCGACGCCTTCATCGGCGCGCGCCGCCGCCACGCGCTGGGCCGCTGGATCGGCCTGCAGCGCGCCGGCATCTTCCGCCAGACGACGCTGGGCAACCTGGGCCTGGCGGTAGCCGCGCTGATCAACCGGCTGTAGTACGCTCGCGGCGCAGCGCCCAGCGACGGGCGCGCCTGATGCCCTTTCTCTTGCCAGACGCCGGGCCGCCTTCCACCTCGCCTCCAACGTCGATCGCCGCGGTCCTCGTGCTGCACGGCAGCGTCGGCGATCTGCGCGCGACGGTCGGATCGCTGCTGCCGGTGGTCGACCGCCTGCTGGTCGTCGACAACAACCCGGCGCCCACGCCGCTGCCCGCGCAGCAGGGCCTGAGCCTGCTGCACAACGCCAACCGCGGCGCCCTGGCCGGTGCCTACAACCTGGCCTTGCAGACGCTGCGCGCGCTGCCCGAAGGCCTGCCGGCGGCCGTCGTCTTCGTCGACCAGGATTCCGACCCCGCCGTGCTGGCCCGCTTCCTCGCCGATGCCGGCGTGCAGGCCCTGCTGGCCCGCTCCGACGTCGCCGCCGTGTCGCCGGCCTATTGCGACCGCGCCACCGGACTGCGCGGCCGCTACATCGAGCTGGACCGCTGGCGGCTGCACCACCTCCCGCGCCGCTTTGCCGGGTTGCGGCCGGTGGCCTTCGTGATCAACTCGATGTCGGTCTGGCGCACCGCGGCCCTGCAGCGCATCGGACCCTTCAACGAGGCGCTGGCCATCGACCACGTGGACACCGAGTACTGCCTGCGCGCCCGCGCGCTGGGGCTCTCGGTCTGGGTGCATGGCGATCACGAGTTCGCCCACTCGATCGGCGAGCGCCGCCGTTACCGCCTGCTGGGCCGCGAACTGCAAGCCGGCGGCCACGGGCCGCAGCGCCGCCGGCTGATCGGCCGCAACACCATGTGGCTGGCGCGCTGCTGGGCCTGGCGCGAGCCGGCCTTCGCCGCACTGTGCCTGCTGCGCCTGGCCTACGAGGCGGTGGGCATCGCGATCGCCGAAGACCGCAAGGCGCCCAAGCTGGCCGCGCTGCTGCGCGGCATCGGCCAGGGCTTGGTGATGCCGGCCCGGGCGGCCCGCCAATGAATCCCGCCGCCGTCACCGCGCCACCGGCGGCAGCCGCCCCGGCCGAGCGCTTGCTGCCGGCGCTGCTGTGCGCGGCGGCCTGGTCGCCCTACCTGCCACTGGGCTGCCAGTACCTGGCCTATTTGCTGTGCGGCGTGCTGGCCTTGCGCAGCCTGCACCGCGCCGGCCGCCTGGGCGCGGTGGCGGCCGATCCGGTGTTCCGAGCCACGGCGCTGCTGTGGGGCTGGCTGGCGTTGTCCAGCGCGTGGTCGAGCGCGCCGCCGCAGGTGCTGCTCGCCCACCTGTGGACCTACGGCCTGATGCTGTGGGTGGCGCCGATCGCGCTCGCCTGCGGCGCCGGCACGAGCCGCCGCGCGCTGACGCACTTCATCGCCGCGTCCTGCCTGGTGGCCTTGCTGGTGACGCTCAATGCCGCCGGCGCGCTGCCGGGAGGCTGGGCCTGGCGGCCCTTCGTCGACGTCAGCGGCAACCAGCGCATCGCGTTCTCTCTGCAGCTTGCGCTGGCGGCGGCGCTGGCCCTGCACCTGGCCTTGCAGCGACGGGACCGCCGGCCCTGGTTCGTGGCCGCCGCGGCGCTGTGCCTGGTCGGCCTGGCGCTGCAGGACCGCCGCACCGGCATGCTGGCCGCGCCCGTGCTGCTGGCGACCCTGAGCCTGGCGCACCTGCGCCGCGGGCGCCAGCGCGCGTTGCTGCTGTTGCTGATCGCGGCCGCGGCCGTCGCCGCCTGGCGCTGGGTGCCCACCGTGCAACAGCGGCTGGCCGAGGGCCTGGGCGAGTTGCAGGCCTATCACTCCGACGGCGACGTCACCACGAGCTGGGGCATGCGCGCCCGCATGTTCGAGGTGACGATGCGGATGGCCGCTGAGCACCCCATCGCCGGCCACGGCGTCGGGAGCTGGGTCAGCCAATGGCGGCCGCGGGTGGCCGGCAGCGCCGCGCTGGAGGTCAACACCACGCCGCACAACGAGTACCTGCTGCTGCTGGTGCAAGGCGGCCTGGTGGCCTGGGCCGCCGGGCTGCTGCTGGTGCTGCGCGCCGGGCGCGGCGCGGCGCGGCGCGGCAAGGCCGGCGTGCCGGCGCTGCTGCTGCTGACGGCGCTGTGCTGCGCGGGCCTGTTCAACGTGGTGCTGCGCGACGCCAAGTTCGCGCTGCCGCTGCTGCTGCTGTCGGCGCTGGCCTGGGGTGCGAGCCGAGGCACCGCACAATCGCCGGCGCGGCGCCCGGGCGGCGCCGCCATTCATTGCCCATGAATCCGGAAGACTCAGACCTCGCGGCGCTGCAAGCCCAGTCCGACGCCTTGAGCCAGGACCCGCGCTTCCTGGCGCTGCTGCGCGCGCGCTGGCCGCAGCTGGGGCCGCGCCTGAGCACGCGCATCCACCCGGCCGACCAGATGCTGCTGCATTCGCTGCGCCACCACCGCGACCCGAATGCGGCGCTGGCCCAGTACTTCAACGTCGCGCTGCAGCAGTACCACGCGGCGCGGCAGGTCCTCGACGCGCTGCTGCCGCCCGCGCACGGCCGCGTCGAGGTGCTGGACTTCGCCTGCGGCTTCGGGCGCCTGATCCGCTTCCTGTGCTGCTGCGAGCGCGACCTGGCAATCAGCGTCTCGGAGATCCAGCCCGAGGCGCTGCAGTTCGTGGCCGCCGAGTTCGGCGTGCGCACGCTGCCATCGGCAATGCAGCCCGAAGCCTTCCAGCCGGGCCAGCGCTTCGATTTCATCTGGGTGGCCTCGCTGTTCTCGCACCTGCCCGAAAGCCTGTTCCACCGCTGGCTGCAGCGGCTGCTGGGCCTGCTGACGCCCGACGGCGTGCTGTGCTTCAGCGTGCACGGCGAGGCCCTGGTGCCGCCGGGCGAGCGCCTGCCGCCGGGCGGCCTGCTGTTCAAGGGCCAGAGCGAGAACGCCGAGCTCGACCCCGACGCCTACGGCACCACCTACGTCAGCGAGGCTTTCGTGCGCGCCGCGATCGCGCGCGCCGCCGGCGGGCCGACCGCGCTGCACCGCGTCCCCAAGGGCCTCGCGCACGAGCAGGACCTCTACGTCGTGCCGGCCAACGCGCAGCGCGACCTGGGCGTGCTGGCCGGCTTCCGCCGCGGCCCCTGGGGCTGGGCCGACGAGCGCCGCATCGACGCGCAGGGCCGCCTCGTGCTGCGCGGCTGGGCCGCATCGATCGACGACGGCGCGCTGGGCTCGGTGAGCATCCGCATCGACGACGAGGATTTCGACTGCCCCACGGGGCAGCAGCGCCTGGACGTGCGCGACGCTTTCGGTGATGCGCGGTTGGCGCACGCCGGCTGGTCGTTCGAGCGCGAGCTGCCGGCCGGTCGCCGCCAACCCTGGGTGCAGGTGACGGCCGGGACGGCGCGCGGCGAATGCGCGCTGCTCTACGCCGGCTGGCCCGGCGGACGGCCGGCGTCGGCCGCACCACCCGCGGAAACACCGGCGGCAGCCTCCCACGTCTACCGCCGCGAGATCGACATGGCTCAGCGCTCGTCGCTGTCGGTGCTGGCCGGCCTGGTGGCGCCCGGCTCGCGCGTGCTGGACCTGGGCACCGGCAGCGGGTCGCTGGGCCGGCTGCTGCGGCAGCGCGGCTGCCGGGTCGACGGCGTGACGCTGAACGCGGCCGAGCGCGAGGCCGCGCAGGACGGCTACGAGCGCCTGGAACTGCTGGACCTGGAGCAACCCGGTTGGGCGCAGCGCTTCGCGGCCGGCGCCTACGACTACGTGGTCTGCGCCGACGTGCTGGAGCACCTGCGCGAGCCCGAGCGCGTGCTGCAGGCCTGCCGCGGCCTGCTGCGCGCCGATGGCTGGCTGCTGGCCTCGGTGCCCAACGTCGCCTATGCCGGCATGGTGCTGGAGCTGATGCACGGCGACTGGAAGTACGGCCCCGAAGGCCTGCTCGACCGCACGCACCTGCGCTTCTACACGCGGCGCTCGTTCACGCGAGTGCTGCAATCCGAAGGCTGGCAGGTCGAGCGCGTCGAACCGGTCGAGCTGACTTGGTACTACACCGAGTTCTGGACTCCGTTCGACCGCCTGCCGCCGGCCGTCGCGCGCTACCTGCTGGCACAGCCCGATGCCTCGGCCTACCAGCTTGTGTTCGCGGCGCGGCCGGCCGATACGGCGGCCGCCTCGGCGGCGCATCCGAAGCAGGCCGCCGTGCCGCCGGCCGACCCGGCCGTGCAGGTGGCGGTGTTCGCCAGTACGCTGGAAGCGGCCGACGCCGAGCGCCGGGCCTTACGCATCGCCCGCCTGGGCCGCGTCGGCGCGCACCGCCAGACCCTCTCGTTCGAGATCCCAGCGCAAGCGCAGCCGGGCGCGGGCCTGCGCTGGCATGCCGCTGACCGGCCCGGCTACCTGCACCTGCAGGCCATCACGCTGCACGACCGCGAAGGGCGCGCCGTCTGGCACTGGCAGGCGGGGCTGGGAGCCGACGAACGCATCCGCCAGGCGAGCCGGCAGCAGATCGACGTCGGCCTGCCCGAGCCTTCGGGCCAAGCCCTGGTGCTGCGGCTGAGCGGCGACGAGCCCTGCCTGCAGCTGCCGCTGGACGCCGGCGGCGACTTCGGCGCTGGCCCCTGGCGGCTTGACATCAGCTGCGGCTGGCCGTTCTCGGCCGACTACCTGGCAGTGCAAGGCGCGCCGGTGCGCGAGAGCGTCGTCGAAGTGATCGTGCCCGTCTACAACGGCCTGCCGCATCTGCAGCAATGCCTGGCCAGCGTGATGGCCGCGCGCTGCCGCACGCCCTGGCATTTGACGGTGATCGACGACGCCAGCCCCGACCCTGCGGTGGGCCGCTGGCTGCGCGAGTTCGCGGCGCTGCACCCGGACGTGACGGTGCTGACCAACGCCCGCAACCTGGGCTTCACCGGCAGCGTGAATCTGGGGATGCGGCTGGCCGGCCGGCGCGACGTGTTGCTGCTCAACAGCGACACCGAAGTGGCCGACGGCTGGATCGACCGCCTGCGCCGCGCGGCCGACGGCGGATCGCGCGTGGGCACGGTCACGCCCTTCTCGAACAACGCGACGATCTGCTCCTTCCCCCGCTTCTGCGAGGCCAACGCGCTGCCCGCGGGCCAGACCACGGCGACGCTGGACCGCTGGTTCGCGCGGCTGCACGCCGAGCGCACGGTCGACGTGCCGACCGCGGTGGGCTTTTGCATGTACATCCGCCGCGACTGCCTGGAGGAGACCGGCCTCTTCGACGCCGAGGCCTTCGGCGCCGGCTACGGCGAGGAGAACGACTTCTGCCTGCGCGCCAGCGCGCGCGGCTGGCGCCACCTGCATGCGCTGGACGTCTTCGTCAGGCATGCCGGCGGAGCGAGTTTCAGCGATCGCCAGCAAGCGCTGCAGGCCGACGCGCTGGCACAGATGCGGCGGCTGCATCCGCAGTACGAAGACCTGGTACGCGCCTACGTCCAGCGCGACCCGGCCAGGCCGTTCCGCGAGGCGGTGCTTCAGGCGCTGGAGTCGTCCGCGTAGCGCAGCGCGGTGAGCTTGGCCACTTCGGCGATCGCCGCCGGGCCGGCCAGCGCGGACCGCCGCACCAGGCGCGAAGGCCGCTCGGCCAAGGGCTCGGCCGACACGCGGCGCGAGGCATGCAGGCGGTGCGCTGTCTCGGCCTGGCCGGCCGGCGCGTCGATCTGCCAGACCAGGCCGCAAGCGGCATCGGTGCCGCGGTCGATGGCGGCCTGCAACAGCACTTCGATGTGGTCGGCGTACAGGCGATGGCGCGCATCCTCGGCCAGCAGCACCCACTCGCCGCGCGCGGTCCGTTCGGCGACGGCGGCCAGCGGCGTGCCCGGCGGCACGGCGACGAAGTCGATCGCCAGCGCGTCGGCGAAGGGCCGGCAGCGCTCACGCAGGCCCGGCCGGCTGCCGTCGTCGATGATCAGCGTCTGCAAGGGACGGTGGGTCTGGTGGTGCAGCGTGGTCAGCCAATGCTGCAGGTCCCGGTCGCTGCCGCCAGGCCGCAGCAGCGCCGTGACCAATGGGCGCGGCTGGCTTTGCTCGGCCTGGGACCGGAAGGCGTGGAAGGCGCCCTCGCGCCGCATCTCGTAGTCCCAGCCGTTGAAGCAAGGCTCGAAGCCCGGCGCCGCCATGCGCGTGCGGCGGAAGTAGGCGTAGTGACGCGCGAACTTCAGCAGCGCCAGCAGCAGCCCGCGGCGGTGGCCGGCAAAGGCCTGCGGGCCGCGGATGCCGCGCCAAAGCTGGCGCACGCCATCCAGCACGTTGCGGCGGCCGGCGAAACGCGTGCGCAGGCAAAGGTTGGCGAAGCTGCCCCCCAGCGCCGCCAGCGGCTTGACCTCGCCCGCGTGGCTGTAGGTGCGGTGCACGACCGCGCAGCACGGCAGGTAGCGCAAGCGCCAGCCGCGGCAGCGCAGCCGCCACGACAGGTCCACGTCCTCGCAATACATGAAGAAGCGCGGCTCGAAACCCTGCACCTCCCGCAGCGCCGCCGTGCGCAGCAGCACCGCGGCGCCGCTGAACCAGCCGGTGTCGCCGGTCACCGGGTCGTAGTCCTTGGGGTGCTCGTAGGGGATCTGGCGCATCTCCCAGGCTGCGACGCGGGCGTCGTCGTCGCGGGCGCTGTCCCACAAGCGTTGCAGCGCGCCGGGCTCGGGGATGGCGTCCTGGTTCAGCAGCAGCAGAAAAGGTGTGGCCACGTCCGGCAGCACGGCGTTGATCGCGCGCCCGAAGCCCAGGTTGCCACGGCCACCGCCGATCCGGACGCTCACGCCGGCGGCGCGCAGCCCGTCGATCACGGACTCGAGCCCCGGCTTGGCGTTCGCGGCCCTTCGTCGTTGTGCCACAGGTGCACGCTGACTTCCGAGCCCGGCGCGCAAGCCTGCGCGATGGCTTCGAGGCCGGCCTGCAGCTCGGCCAGCCGCGGCCAGTAGACGACGATCACGACGTCCAGCCGCATCGGCCCGGAGCGGGCGCCGTCTGTCGGGATCAGGGCTTGGTCTTCTTGGCGTACTCGGCCGCCATCGCTTCCAGCCCTGGCACGTCGACCTTGGCGGTGCGCACGATGGCCTCGACACGGGTCTGCCGGGCTTCGTTCTGAGCCTTGGCGCGGACCTCGCGTTCCAGCATCTCACGCACTTCGTCGAAAGGCAGGATGCCGGCCTCGCGCCGGTTCACGAGTTGGACGATGTGAAAGCCGAATTGGGTCTCGACCAAGTCGGCCCCGATCTCACCCGGCTTGCCGAGCTTGGCCACGGCATCCTCGAAGGGCTTCACCATGGTACCGGCCGAAAACCAGCCCAGGTCGCCGCCCTTGGCGGCGCTGGCATAGTCGCCGGAGAACTGGCGGGCAGCGTCTTCGAACGGCAGGCCGCCCTGGATCTTGGCCAGCAACTCGGCCGCCCGGTCCTTGGCCTTGCCGTCGGGGCTGATGCCGATCAGGATGTGCCGAGCGCGCGTCTGCGCCGGCGCCTCGAAGCGCTTGGGGTTGCTGCGATAGACGTCGCGAGCATAGGCGCTGACGGTGTCGTCGCCGAGCTTGACACTTTGCTGGATCGCGCGCATCTGCGCGTCCGACAGGATGCGCTCGCGCGCTTGCGCCAGTGCGGCGGCAACCTCGGGAGACTTGTCGAGGCCCGACTTCTGGGCATCCGCGGCCAGCGCGCGGCGGATGTAGATCTGCTCGGCCTGGCGCGACAGGTTCTCGACGCGTGCCATCACCGCGACGCGCGAGGCCTCGGGCACGGCTTCCATTGCAGCTTCGATGTCGGTGCGGGTGACGGTGACGCCGTTCTCACCCGTGACCAGGGGCGCGGGGGCTTGGGCCATGGCCGGCAACACCAGGGCCGAGGTCAGGACGAGGGAGGCAGCGAGAGAGCGGGAACGGATGAACGCCATGGTGGAACAGATGAAAGTGGAGAACAAGCCGGCTTGGACGGCCTGCCTCGCCGGGGGTTCGATGGCGAGGCCAAGAAAGAAGAAAGGCCGCAGGCGGCGCTGGACCGGCTGCGGCATCACGAGAGGCCGGAACGCAAAAAGGGGGCGGGTTGCCCCGCCCCCATTGCTACCCCAATGTACCGATCAGAACCGGGTCGTGCGGTGCGGGAAGGTGATCCCGTAGTTGCCCGACGTGCCGGCATTAAGCCCACCGTTGTTGGTCAGCTGAATGAAGGAACCGCCCACGATAGGCAGGCCCAACCGAGCCACGGCCACGGCACCCGGATTGACGGTACCAGCCAAGCCCGGCGTGGCCAGACGCGCCCAACCGTTGACGTTGGGGCCATCAATGTTCTTCTTGGTCAGTTGAGCACCCAAAGCAGTACTGCCGGCCGCGTTGTTGAAGGTCAGCACGCTGACTTCACCGCAGACGGTCAGCGGCGCGGTCGGAGTTCCCGGAGAAATCACGAACTGGCTGGTAGAACCGACGAAGTTCTCTTCGCGGTCGGCGTTGACGGCATTCGTCTTGTTGTTCGGAATCGGATTGTTGGCACCAGCGGCCGTCGCGATACCCGTGATGCAGATCAGATTACCTTCGGCCGTCGTGTTGGTCCGAGCGTAGCGATTGTTGGGGAAGAAGGTCGGGATGAACGTAGCGGCAGCAGCGTCATCGAACTCCAGATCGGTGAACACCGTGCTCGCCGTCGCCGCGCTGGTGCCGTAGTTGCGCGCCACGTTGTAGCGGCGCGTGGCCGACGAGAACACCCAATCGGTCTTGGCCAGCAAATCGATGGTGGTCACGAAATCGTTCGCCACCGAAGTCACGGCATAGGCATCGGTCAGCAGAGCCGCTTGCCGCCTGGTGGCGATGCCGGCACCCAGATTCACCAGATCAGGCTGCAGATAAGGCGTGGACAGATCCGGGAAGTCGTACAGCGCGGGCTCAACATAGCTCGGGGCGGTCGTCGGCAGCACCGGAGTGCCTCGAACAGCCGCCGGAGCAACGATAGTCTCGCTGTCAGGCACGGCGCCACGCAGCAACGGGTCGGCGGTCGACTGGCGAGCAACCGTATTGGTACCCGCATTGGCGGCCGCAACCCCCACCGGAGTCGCCAACTGCGGCGAGAACACGACATTGCCGTAGCCGGGCAGATTGGTGGCAGTGTCACGAGCTTCGACAGCATCGCCCAAGCCCCCATAAGAGGAGGCAGTCGGCACATTGATGATGGTCCAGGTGGCGCTCAGGCCGCCGGTCGGCACATCCAGGCCCAGTTGAACCGCCGAGGTTGCATCGGCGGCAGTGCTGTAGCTGGTCGGATCGGTATCCAGGGCGCTGACCGCAGCGCTTTCGCAGCCCGGGGGCACGCCGTTGGAGGCGTGCTTGGTCGCGGTGTACAGCGGGTTGACGTTGGTCGCGCCGGTACGCGTCGGGATGCCACCTGCCGCGACAGCCGGGACGGTACCGGGATAGATGTCGGCCATGTTGAGAATCTCGACATAGCCTTCCAGCGTTTCCTTGGCCTTGTCAGCATCCGACTGATACGGAGCCAGACGGGCAGTCACGAAGGTGGCGCCGTTGACCACGCTCTTGGCGGGAACGGTGCAGCTCGTATCGCCGGTCGTCAGCTTGGCCTTGCCGCTGGTGGGATCCTTGGCGACGGTACCAACCCACACGTCGCCGGGCGACATCAGCAACGTGAAGTCGAACACGTCGTCGGAGTTGGAGGCACCGCGGAAGCGAACCTTCACCGCCTTGCCGTTGCGCGTGTCGCTGTTGGTGATGGTGAGGTAGGTGTTGTTGTCGTTGGCCGCCGAGTAGTAGGGCACGACGACGATGTGGCCGATGCCGTCTTTGTTGGCCACCAGCGTGTTGGCGGGCGCAACGCTGGCACCGAGGTCCGCATTGGTACCAGCAGCAATGCCGACCACAGCAGCGTTCGCGCCGACGAAGGCGGCTCCGGTGAGCACGGCCGCGGCGCACTGAGCAACAAGGGTTCTCTTCATGATTACGTTGACTCCGGGGGTAGATATTGATTAGCGCAACGGAAGCAATCACGCTCCCGTCAATGTAGCACAGGGTTTTGGGGCCACCATGGGGCAAGCACGCCGAAAACCCTGTATGTTGAGATTTCGCAACAGACCTTCGTCCAGTTCACCTCGATAGGCGCGGTCCTCCTGATTTGTAGACGAGCGAACGATGGGCATGGGCCTCACAGCTTCTGCGGCAACCACCACTGACCCGATTCCAAGAGCCAGACTTCGTCGACACCGGTCTCGATGTCCTTGATGCTACCGCGAGGCAGCAGCGGCCGATAGGTGACCTTGACCGTGGCCAAGCAATGATCGGGCTGTTCGCACACAACCTTGAACACCTCGGCCGATTTCCAGGTGACCGTGCTGCCGAACCGGGCGCGGAAGACTTGGAAGCTGATCAAGGCGCGGCTGGCCGGGCTGAGGAACTGATAGGCCTGTTGCAGGTCGCCGGCCAACAGCGCGTTCCAGCGCGCCTGCGCGCGTGCGCGCACGGCTTCTTCGGGGGTAGCGGGCGCTTGCATGGCGCAGGCCGCCAGCAGAGACAGCAGGCCCAGCAGCACGGCGCCGCGGGCGATACGGCGGCGCAAGGGCATTGGGAAAGAAGCACTCATCTTTGACATCGATCTCCGGGTGGAAGTCAGGGAGGCAGGCGGTTCATCGCATGCCGTCGCCCGGCGACAGCGATTCTGGCACCGGGTTCATCGACGGCGGCTCCGTGCGGGGCGGCTCCAGCCCGCGCAGCCGCTCCTTCAGATCACGGCTGATGGCGCGCGCATCCTCGTCGCTGCGCGCCACGCGCGGCGTGATCACCACCAGCAGTTCGGTGCGGTTCTGGTTGCGCGTCTTCTTGCCGAACAGCGCGCCGAACACCGGAATCTCGCTGAGCAGCGGCAGGCCGGCCGAGCCGTCGGTGTTGTTCTCACGGATCAGGCCGCCCAGCACCACGGCCTCGCCGGAGCGCACCGCCACCTTGCTGGCGATCTGGCGCTGCAGGAAGCGGCGCTGCCCGCTCACCGAATCCTCGGCCCCGACGTCGGTGACGGCCTGGTTGATGTCCATCGTCACCATGTCGCCGGCGCCCACCGAGGGCGTGACCGCCAGCGAGACGCCGGTGTCCTTGTACTGGATGGTGCTGGTGCGCGTCGTGCTCTCAGCGCTGATGGTCTCGCTGGTCTGCACCGGCACCTGGTCGCCGACGGCGATCTGCGCGGTGTGGTTGTCCAGCACCATCAGCGACGGCGCCGACAGCACACGCACCAGCGATTTCTCGGCCATCGCGTTGAGCACCGCGCGCACGTTGCCGACGGAGTTCTTGATGGTGTAGGAGAAGCCGGCCAGCGCACCGCCCAGCACGCCGCCGTCCACCTGGCTGAGCACGCTGGTGCCGGTACCGCCGCTGGCGCGCCGGTCGCCGAAGGTCCATTGCAGGCCGTAGCTGGTCTCGTCGGTCAGCGTGACCTCGACGATGCTGGCCTCGATCATCACCTGGGTCGGCGGCAGGTCCAGGCGGCGCAGCGCGTCCTCGATGCGCTCGAACTGCGCCGTGGTGCCGTAGACCAGGATCGCGTTGTTCAACTCGTCGGCCACCACGCGCAGGCTGCCTTCGAACGGCACGGCGGTGGCGGTCTGCCCCGGTACGCCACCACGCGCGGTCTGGCCCGTCGCCTGCGGGTTGAGCGTGACGCCGCCGGTCGACGTGCCGGTGGTGCGCAAGGCGCTGCTGCTGCCGGTCATGCTGGACAGACCGGGCGCGACGCCGGTGGGCGCCGCACCCGGCGCCTGCTGGCTGCTGCCGAAGATGTTGCCCAGCACTTGGCCCAGGTGGCGCGCCGAGCCGTTGCGCACTGGATAGACGTGCAGCCGCTGCTCCGAGGCGCTGCTGCCCGGGCGGTCCAGCCGCTCGATCCAGCGCCGCGCCTCGTCGAGGTAGGCGGCGCGCGAGGTGACGACGATCACGCTGTTCAACCGCTCGATCGGCAGCACGCGCAAGGCGCCGAACAAGGGCTGCGATTCCGCCGCGGCGGCGGCCGCCGCGGCCGCCTGCTGTTGCTGCTGCGCCGGCGTGCCGACGCGCGGCGCGGCGGTGGCGGCGGGCGTGAAGAGCTGCATCGCGGCCTCGACGTCGCGCACGGTCACGTACTTCAGCGGGAAGACGCCCACCGACATGCCGGCCAGCATGTTGACGTCGAAAGTCGACACCAGGCTCAGCCAGCCTTCGGCCTGCGCGCGGCTGCCGGCCAGCACCAGCAGGTTGCGCACGTTGTCCACGCGCACGATGGCCTCGGGCGAGGCCATGGGCCGCAGGATGGCGGCCATCTCGGCCGCGCCGATGTAGCGCAGCGGCACGACGATGGCGCCGTAGCCCGGCGGCAGCGGCTCGCCGGCCGCGGCCAGGCGGACGCCGGGGGTGATGGACTTCAGCGTGTCGGGCCGGCCGACGTGGAACACGCCGCGCGCATCGCGCGCCATCACCAGGCCGTTGGCCTGCAGCGCCGATTCCAGCAGGAAGACCGCGGTGTCGGGCGTCACCTGCGACGAGGTGGCCAGCGTCACGCGGCCCTCCACCGGCGGGTGCAGCATGTAGTCGAGCTTGAGCAGGTCGCCCAGGATGGCGTGGACCACCTCGCGCACCGGCGTGTCCTCGAAGCGCAGGTCGACCGGGGCGCCCTGCAGCGCGGGCGGCGCCGCCGGCGGGGCATAGACGCGGTCGGTGCCTTTCAGCAGGCGCGGCTGGTTGTCGCTGTCGGCCGCTGCCGACGCAGGGACGGACGCAGCCGGCGGCACGGCTGCCGGCTGCGCAAGCACCGTCAGCGGCAGCAGCAGAGCCATCAGGAGGGCAAGACGGTTTCGGAAATCGGGCATCACGGGTGGGCTCAAGGTTCCGGCAACAGAGGCAAGCCACTGCGCGCGCGCAGCGCATTGACGCGGCGAAGGTTCTGCCTGGCCTCCTCGATCTGGCGTTGCATCTGCGGATTGGCGGCGGCCGGCCTGGCCGCCGGCCGGTCGCCGGGAGCCGCATTGTCCGCTGTCGCCGCCGCCGGCGGCTCGTCGGGCGCCGGCCGGCGCAGCGGGTAGACCTGCTCGGTGTCGCCCAGCGCCAGCACGGCCTCGCCGGGGCGCAAGGCCTTCAGCGTCCAGCGGCCGACGGCCTCGCCGATGCGCACGCGCTTCACCTGGCCGTCGACGCGCGCGATCATGCCGCCGGTGCCGCCCGCCACCGCGCCCTCGCCTTCGGCGCGCCGGCCGTACAGGCCCAGCACGCGCAGATCGGGCGGCGTGTCGACCACCACCGCCGGCACCGAGGCCGGCGGCGGCGGGGGCGGCGGCCGGCGCGAGGACACGAACAGCGGCCGGTCCAGCGTGGCGACATAACGGCCCAGATCCACGTCTGGCGCCGGCAGCGCCGCCGGGGCGTCGAGCGCGGGCCGCAGCGGTGCCGGCGGCTGCCAGTGCAGCACCGCGCCATGGCCGTCGGGCCGCAGCCACAGCCAGGCCAGCAGGCCGGCCAGGCCCAGCGCCAGCAGGCCCAGCAACGGAATGGCCGCGCGCCTCACTGAACGACCCTCCGCGCTGCGCGCTGCGGGATGAGCGCTTGGGAGCGGCCCGGCGCGCTCCATAAGGCAACCTCCGCGCAGACGCGCTCCGGGATGAGCGCTTGGGAGCGGCCCGGCGCGCTCATGGCCGCACCCGCAGCACGAAGAGCTGCAGCTCGCCGACCACGCGCGCCGGCGCGTTCTCGGCCATGTTGCCGCCGCTGAAGCTGAAGCCCTCGACGAACAGGCTGGGGCTTAAGGCGGGCAGCGCCGCCAGCGTGGCCTGCATGGCCGCCAGCTCGCCGTCGGCGCGCAGGCTGATGGGGATGCGGTCGAACTGCTTGTGCACGCGGGCCGGCAGCACCTGGATGCTGACGACGTCGAGCCCGCCCTTGCTGAAGACCTCGCGCACGCGCTGCTGGGCGTCGTTGCCGGCCTGGCTGGCGTCGCGCGTGGCCGGATAGGCATGGCGCTCGACGATGCGGTCGGCCGCCGACGCGGCATCCTTCAAGCGGCCGCTGTCGGCCGCCAGGCCGGTCAGCCGGGCGTAGCGGGGCTCGATGGTGTCCAGATGCTGCTGTGCCGTGCCGTGCAGGCCCAGCACCGCCTGCACGGCCCAGGCCGCGAGGGCGGCGATCAGCAGCAGCCAGAAGGCCGCGGCCCAGCGGGTGGCGCGATCCGGCGTCATGGCCGCGTTCCGCCGGCGGTGAAGGCTGGAGAGGCCGCAGTGGTCGCAGAGGCCGCGGATGCGGCGGGCGCTGCCGCCGCCGGCGCCGAGGCCGCGGCAGACGCGGGGGCGGCTACGGCCGGCACCGGGCCGACCACCGGCCGCAGCGCCTCGGGCGTGAGGCTGAATTCGATCGTGAAGTTCTCGCGCCCGCCGAGGGCTCGCGTGGCCGGGGCCGGCGCCTTGACATCCCGCACCTGGGGCTGGCTACTCAGGCGGTTCATCAGCGCGGCAGTGTTGGGCGTCTGCCCGCTCAGCGTGACGCGCGCGCCCTGCAGTTGCAGGCGCTGCAGGAAGCTGTCGTCAGGCACGGCCTGGGTCACCAGGTCCAGCACGGCCAGCGGGTCGACCCGCTCGCCCATCAGCTCGCGCAGCGCGTCCAATTGCGACAGGGCCTTGGCCAAGGCCTCGCGCTGGGCCAGCACCGGCGCCAGCTGGCGCTGCAGTTCGGCCTCGGCGCGCGCGGCCTGCATGGCCCGCAGCTTGAGCTGCACGGTGGGCGTGACGGCCGCCGCCAGGCCCAGCAGTAAGGCCAGCAGCAGCAGGCCGGCCGCCAGGCCCCGGCCGCGGCCGCTGCGCCGCTGGCGTGCCGCCTCGCCGAAGCCGCGCAGCACCACGGGCCGGCCCTGGCCGTCGAAGGCCCAGACCTCGGGCGGGCCGCCGCTGCGCCGGCCATCGGCAGAGACCGCCTCCAGCCGGCCTTGCACGGCCCGGCGCGAGGCCAGCAGCGCGACCCACTCGCCGGGCGCATGCCCTGCGCGCGCGCCCCACACCAGATCGGCCGGATCGAAAGGGCTGGCCATGCGCACTTGCAGCGCCAGCGCGTCGTCGCGATCGGCGGCGGCCATCGCGGGTGGCAGCGTGACGCGGCTTTCCAGCACCTGCTCGGCCGGCAGCTCGACGGCCGTGAAAGGCGCGGCGCGCAGCTCGCGCTCGCCGGCCACGCGGCGCTGCTCGCCGACCCACAGCGATTCGGCACCGTCGGCCTGCAGCAGCCGCACCGCCGGCTGCGGCGACAGCCACGCGAACAGCGGCCAGCGCTGCAGATCGCGCCAGGGCTGCAGCAGCAGCTCACCCAGCGCCGCCGCGTCGAAGCGGCCGGGCGCCGCGGATTCAGCCACCGACATGCAGCATGCTCACGTTGACCGCATCCGGCGCCGGCAGGCGGCGGACCGACGCGCGCAGCGTGCGCCAGGGTGGCCCGCCGGGCGCCGCCGCGCGCAGGTCGACGTCGCGCTGCACGGCCCACTGCGAGCCGCCGGGCTCGGGCACGAAAGCGGTGATTCGGTAGCGGCTGCTGACCGTGGCATCGATGTAGTTGCCCTCGAGTCGGGTGGTGTCGATGGCACCGGCTTCGCGCTGATCGGCGATGCGCTGCGCCAGAACGGCGTCGCCGCGGGCCAGGATGAACAGAACCTCGGGCGGTGCAGCGAGCGGGTTGACCTTGCCGCTGCCGGCGGAATCGGTGGTCAAGAGGGGCGCGATCTTAGCAAACAGGTCGGCATCGACTCCCGGCAGCGACAGGAGTTCCTCGATCAGCTCGAAGCGCCCCGGCTGCTCGCCGGTGGGCGGGCGCTGGCGGCGCTCCTGCACCGCGGCGGCGAGGCCGCGCGCGGCCGCCTCGTCCAGCCCGCCGGCCAGGCGGAAGACGTCGGCCAGCAGCGGCGGCGGCGCGCGGTTGAGGTCGACCAGGCCCGACAGCGGCATCAGCAGCACCTCGATGCCGCGGCCGTCGACGTCGAAGCTGCGGCGGCTGAAGCCGCCGGGCGCCGGCGCCGCGCCGGCGATCTGCTGCAGCGCCAGTTGCAGCGCCGCCTGCCCGCCGGCGGTGACCAGCAATTGGGCGCGCGCGGCACCGGCCAGGCGCAGCTCGCTGCGCTGCGCATACACGAGGCCGGTGACGAGGATGGTCAGCGCCGCCACCATCCACAGCACGATGACCAGCGTGACGCCTTGCGTGGAACGTTGGCCTTTGCTGATCATCGTCATCGCGTCGCCTCCCCGCCGATCACGAAGCGCTCGCCCGCCGGCGTCGGCGTGCGCACCGCCAGCACCAGCGGCGGCCAGGCCAGCGCCGCGGTGGCCAGGTCCAGCCGCAGGCGCGGCGGCACGCGTTCGGCGTCGGTCCACTGCGGCTGCCAGCCGGCGGCCAGGCCCTCGCCGCCGTAGCCCAGGTTGAGCGTCTCGACGCGGCGCGCCAGCACGCGGTGCTCGGCCTGCGCCCAGTCCGGAAAGCGCCCGGCCGGCACGCCCAGCGGCGCGTAGCGCAGCACGAGCTGCTGGCTGCCGTCGTCGGCCGGCTCCAGCGCCAGGCGGAACGCGAAGCGCCCGGCGGCGCCGAAGCGCGCCGGCATCACCGCCACCCAGGCCAAGTCTTGCGGCTGGGCGTCGAACAGCAGCCGCCGCTCGGGGCCGGCGGCGCGCAGCGGCAGCGTGCGCTCGAGCACCTCCCGCAGAAAGGCCGCACCGACGCGCATCTCGTCGATGGCCTCGACGCGCTCGTCCACGCGCGTGGCCGATTGCGAGAGGCCGCGCAGCGAGGCGCCCAGCGCCAGCACCACCAGCGACAGCACGGCCAGCGCGACCACGACCTCGACCAGCGTGAGGCCGGCACTGCGGCGCGGGCCCGGGGCAGCATGCGCCTTCACGGCAGCTTGTCCCCCGCCTGCGGCAAGGCCTGCGGCAGCAAGGTGCTCAGTTCCAGTTGCCGCGGCCCGGCGCGGCCCTGCCAGCGCACCGCGATGCGCACCTCGTGCAGCAGCGGCGTCTTGGCGTCCAGCCCCGGCGGCAGCGGCAGCGCGCGGCTGGCCACCTGCCAGTCGAAGCCGGCGGCCTGGCCTTGCTCGGCCCAGCCGGTGGCGGGCACGGCCTCGCGCGCGTCCAGCAGCGACTGCGCCAGCAGCGTGGCGCGCTCCTGCTGCGACTGGTCGCTCAAGCCCCGCAGCACGCCAGCGTCGACCTGGTACAGCAGCGTCAGCGCCAGCGCCAGCACCGCCATCGCGACCAGCAGCTCCAGCAGCGAGAAGCCGCGCGCGGCGCCGCGCTTCATCGCTCGATCGCGGTCTGCGACACCGCGGCCGACAGCCAGTCGACCGTGATGCGCACGCCGCTGCCGTCGGCGCGCAGCACGTCCACGCTGCCGCCGGTGGCGCCGCCCTGCGGCAGGAAGCGGATCGCGCCCACCTGGCTGGGGCTCCACTCGATGCCGGCGACCGTGAGCCGCAGTTGCAGCGGCAGCGGCAGCGGCCGCAGCGCGCCGCCGTCGGCGCCGAAGCGGCGGCCTTCCAGGTCGACCAGGTAGCGCACCTCGCGGCCTTGCACCAGCGCCTGCTGGCGCGCCGTGCGCAGATCGGTGACGATGGCGCGCACGGTGTCGCGGTAGTGCATGCCGTCGCGCAGCTTCTCCAGCGCCGGCGGCACCAGCGCCACCATCAGCGCCGCCAGCGCCAGCGCCACCACCAGCTCGATGAGCGTGAAGCCGCGCGCGCGGCGCGGCCGCGGCTCAGCGGGTGTTGTGCAGATCGGCGTTCTCGCCGTCGCCGCCCGGGGCTCCATCGGCACCCAAGGAGATGATTTCGACCGAGCCGTCGGCCTTCAGCCCGTATTTGTAGGGCCGGCCCCAGGGGTCGTTGGGCAGGCCGCCCTTCAGGTACGGCCCGTTCCAGCCCGAGGCCACGCTGGCCGGCTTGGCAACCAGGGCGGCCAGGCCTTCCTCGGGCGTGGGAAAGCGGCCGACGTCGAGCTTGAAAAGCTCCAGCGTCTTGTCCAGGTCGGCGATCTGCACCTGCGCCGTCTTGGACTTGGCGCCGCCGAGCTGACTGAGCACGCGCGGGCCCACCAGGCCCGCCAGCAGCGCCAGGATGGCCAGCACGACCAGCAGTTCGATCAGCGTGAAACCCGCGCGGCGCGCACGGGCGGCGAGTTGAAAAGCAAGGGCAGACAAGGGCTTGGGGCCGGTGAAAAGCGGCCGGCAAAGAAGGGCTGCGAATTATGCCGCGATCTCGTTGACCGACAGGATGCCCAGCAGGATGGAGACGATGATGCCAGCGATCAGCACGCCCAGCACGACGATCAGCAGCGGCTCCAGCAGCGCCAGCATGCGCTTGAGGCCGGTCTCCACGCGCTGGTCGGCGATGCGCGCCAGCTCCAGCAGCATGGCGCCCAGGCGGCCGGTCTCCTCGCCCACGCGCACCAGGTTGACGGCCAGCGGCTCGAACTGCTTGGTATCGGCCATCGCCTGCGCCAGCCGCGTGCCGGACTTCACCGGCATCACCATGCCGCGCAAGGCTTGGCGCACCGGCTGGCTGGAGACGGTGTCGACCGCGATGTCCAGCGCCGCCAGCAGGGGCACACCGCTGCTGGCCAGCGTGCCCAGCGTGCGCGCGAACAGCCCGAGCTGCGAGCCGTGCAGCAGCCGCCCCAGCAGCGGCAGCCGCAGCAGCAGCGCTTGCCACCTCAACTGCCCGGCCGGCGTGCGCCGCCAGGCGATGAAGGCCACGGCCAGCAGCAGCAAGACGCCGATCCACACCAGCCCCCAGTCGCGCGCGTGGTGGCTCAAGGCCAGCACGATGCGCGTGGGCAGCGGCACCGCGTCGCCCATGTCGGCGAACAGCTTCTCGAACTGCGGCACGACGAAGCCGATCATCCCCACCAGCGACAGCAGCGCCACCACCAGCAGGATGGCCGGGTAGGTGGCCGCCGAGATCACGCTCTCGCGCAGCGCGGCGATGCGCGCCAAGTGCTCGGCCAGCCGCTCCAGCGTGGCCGGCAGCTGGCCCGCGGCCTCGCCGGCGCGCACCATCTGCACGTAGAAGTCGCCGAACACGCCGCCCTGGCGGGCGAGCGCGCGGCTGAGCGGCGCGCCGCCCTTCACGTCGTCCAGCACCTGCTGCAGCAGGGCCTGCACCGCCGGCTTGGCGCTCATCTCGACCAGGATGCGCAAGGCATGCGCCAGCGGCAGCCCGGCACGCAGCATCAGCGCCAGCTCGTGCGTGGCGGCCAGCACGTCAGCGCGCGTGACGCCGCGGCGGCGGCCGAAGCCCCAGCCGGCGCCGGCGGCCTTGGGCGCGGCGGCCCGCGCGGCGGCGCCGCCGGTACCCGCCGGCTGCACCGCCACCGGCACCAGGCCGCGCTGCTGCAACTGGCGCAGCGCCTGCTCGGGGCTGGCGGCTTCCAGCCGGCCGCTGGCCATGCGGCCGCCGGCGGCTTCGACGGCGCGCCAGTCGTACTCAGGCATCGCCGGCGTCCTGCGTCGCGCGCAGCACTTCCTCGACCGTGGTCAGCCCCGCGGCCGCGCGGCGCAGGCCGTCCTCGTGCAGCGACAGCATGCCGCCCTTGACGGCCAGCGCCTGCAGCGCGCCGGCGTCGGCCCCTTCGGCGATCGCGCGGCGCATCGCGTCGTCGACCACCAGCAGCTCGTAGATGCCCAGCCGGCCGCGGTAGCCGCTGCCGCGGCATTGCGCGCAGCCCACCGCGCGGTAGACCGGCGCGCCCGGGCTCAGGTGGCGCTGCAGGCCGGTGCTGCGCAGCCACGCGGGGTCGGGCGTCTCGGGCGCCTTGCAGTGCTCGCACAGCATGCGCACCAGGCGCTGCGCGACGACGCCGTTGACGGTGGACGTGATCAGGAAGCGCTCGACGCCCATGTCGACCATGCGGATCACCGCGCTCGCGGCGTCGTTGGTGTGCAGCGTGGACAGCACCAGGTGGCCGGTCAGCGCGGCCTGCACGGCGATCTGCGCGGTCTCGCCGTCGCGCATTTCGCCGATCATCACGACGTCGGGGTCTTGCCGCAGGATGGAGCGCAACGCGTTGGCGAAGGTCAGCCCGATCTGCGCGTGCACCTGGATCTGCACGATGCCGGGCAGCTGGTATTCGACCGGGTCCTCGACGGTGACGATCTTCTGCGCGCCGGCGTCCAGCCGCGACAGGCCGGCGTACAGCGTGGTGGTCTTGCCGGCGCCGGTGGGGCCGGTGACCAGCAGGATGCCGTGCGGCCGCGCCAGCATCTCGGCGAAACGCGCCAGCGTGTCGGCCGGCATGCGCATGTCTTCCAGGCTCAGGCGCACGGCGGTGCGGTCGAGCACGCGCATCACGACGCTCTCCCCGTGCACGCTGGGCACGGTGGAGACGCGCAGGTCCAGCTCGCGGCCCTTCACGCGCGTGCGGATGCGGCCGTCCTGCGGCAGCCGGCGCTCGGCGATGTCCAGGTGCGCCAGCAGCTTGATGCGCGAGGTCACCGCGGCGCCCTGGCGCGGCGGGATCACCTCGGCGGTGTCCAGCGCGCCGTCGACGCGGTAGCGCAGGTGCAGGCCGTCCTCGAAGGGCTCCAGGTGGATGTCGGACGCGCGCAGCTCGATCACGCGGCCGATCAGCGTGTTGACCATGCGGATCACCGGCGCCTCGCTGGCCAGGTCGCGCAGGTGCTCGACGAACTCGCCGCTGTCGACGTCGCCGTCGGCATCGGCGCCGTCTTCCGTGGCCGCCTCGGCGGCGCGGTCGGTCAGCGCCTTGTCGATCTCGCCGGGCGCGGCCACCGCCACCTGCAGCGGCAGCCCGGTGGCCAGGCGCAGCGCCTTCTGCACGAAGGCGTCGTCGGGGTCGGGCAGGGCCACGCTCAGGCGGCCGCCTTCCAGCGCCAGCGGCAGCACGTGGTGGCCGAGCAGGAAGCCGCGCTGCAGCCCCGGCACCTCGGGCAGCTCGGCCGGGAAGTCGTCACCGGTCAACAGGCGCAGGCCGTGCATCTGCGCGCGCGTGGCGGCGATGTCGGCCTCGGACACCAGGCCCAACTGCACCAGCACGTCGCTCAGGCGCTTGCCCAGTTCGGCGCTGGCAGCCTGCGCGCGCTCCAGGTCGCGCGGCGCCAGCTTGGCGGCACGCACCAGGCTCTCGCCGAGGCGGGCGTCGGGGCCGTCGGACGTGTCGATGCTCGGGATCTCAGTGGACATGGGCGGCGGCGCTGGCTTTGGCGCGCGGCTTGCGGGTCATGAACGGCAATTCGATCAGATGGTAAGAGAGGATGGCCACCGCGAAGGTGAGCGGCAGCCCGACCAGCACGCGCGTGGCCAGGCCGATCTTCAGGTGGTCTTCCATGATCAGGAAGATCGGGTGGTGCCAGATGTAGAGGCCATAGCAGATGCTGCCCAGGAACACCGTGGGCCGCGCCTCCAGCAGCGGGTGCAGCCAGCTGCGCCGGCCCAGCACCAGCCCGGCCACCAGCAGCAGCGACAGCAGCATGCAGACCTGCGACTGCCACAGGTACCAGGCGCGGTCGTAGTAGCTGGCGCTGAAGCCCCAGACGAAGAGGACGGCGGCCACCGGCGGCGTGGCCCAGCCCAGCGCTGACTGCAGCGCGGCAGGCAGGCCCCGGTCGGCCTGCGCACGGCGGTAGAAGGCCAGCGCCGCGCCCAGGCACAGGCCGTCCAGCCGCACGTCGGTGCCGTTGTACAGGCGCGCGAAGCCGGCGCCCTGCGTGGCCAGCCACCAGCGCCAGGCCGCCGAGGCCAGCGCCGCGGCCACCATCAGCGCCGCCATCGGCAGCCAGCGGCCGCCGCGCCGGCCCAGCAGCGCGACCAGCGCCGTGAACAGCAGCGGCCACAGCGCGTAGAACTGCTCCTCGATCGACAGCGACCACGCATGCCCGAGGTAGGGCGACATCGGCCACTCGAAGGCGCGCGCCCAGTTCATGAAATAGAACAGCGTCGCGCCGATCGCCCTGAACTCCGGCACGCGCGGCCGGTTCAGCCACAGGATGGCCAGCGTGTAGACCAGCAGCATCGCCAGCAGTGCCGGGAACAGGCGGCGCACGCGGCGCTCGTAGAAGCGGCGGAAGGCGATGCAGCCCGACGAGTCGTGGTCCTTGATCAGCAGCGAGGTGATCAGGTATGAGCTCATCAGGAAGAAGGTGTCCATGAAGATGATGGCACCCGGATACCAGTAGTAGTGCAAGTGCGCGGCCAGCACGCCCAGCGTCATCAGCCCGCGCGCGCCGTCGAGCGAGGCCGAATAGCCGAGCGGGAACTCGCGCCGGCGCGTCCAGGGGCCGGTCATCGGTCGCTCGCCGTCGGGGTGCGGAACGGCCGCAGGTGGGCGGCCAGCGCCGAGCGCGGCGGCGGCCCGTCGGTCCCCACGTCCGGCCAGCGTCCGGCCGGCGGGGCGTGGTAGGTGCCGAACAGGACGTCCCAGAGGCTGAAGTAGGCCGCGAAATTCTTGTCGCGGTGCGCCCGCTCCGACGAGTGATGCACGCGATGCACGGCCGGGCTGACGAGCAGGCGGTTCAGCGGCCCGAACGAGATGCGGGCGTTGGCATGGATGAAGAACAGCCACGCGCCGCCGACCCAGGCCAGCAGCGCCGGCACGCCCGCCGGCGCGTCGACGAGCAGCGCCGCCGGAACGAGCACGGTCACGAACTTCATCGGCCCTTCCAGCCAGTGGACGCGCAGCGTGGTCGTGACATTGAAACTGGGCTCGGAGTGGTGCAGTTCATGGATGCGCCACAGCAGGGCGATGCGATGCTGGGCCCGATGCGTCCAGTAGTAGAAGAAGTCGATCGCCGCCACCTGCAGCAGGTACTGCAGCCAGACCGGCGGCTGCGCGGCCAGTGCCCTGAACGCGGCCAACGGCGATCGCAGCGCGTCGACCGCAGGCTGCAGCAACGGCTGCAACGCAGCGTCGACCAGCAGGACCTCGACGGCCAGAGCGACCAGGATGTAGCGCAGGTTCAGTCCGGCCCCCTTCGGATCGGCGCCGCGTGCCGCGAACAGCCGCTCCAGCACGAACACGGCCAGCATCAGCGGGGCATAGGCGGTCACGAGAGACCACCAGGGCGCCGCCAGGCGGCTGCTCAGCCACTCCATCGGGCCATCCTCCCGGCGCGTGCCCGGTCGCCAGCGGACGTCGCATCGCGGCCCGTCATTCTAGGGCGGGCTCCAGGGCCGGCGCCGCGGGCCGGAACTCCGGCAGCACGGCGGCCAGCGCCGCGCGGACCTCGCCGTCGGACGGCAGCGGCTGCGGCCGCTGCGCCAGCGCCAGCAGGCCGTCGATGGGCCCGTGGTCCTCGGTCAGCCGCGCGATGCGCAGCCGCTCGAAACGCGTGGGCAGCGTGGCGTCGCTGGCGGCCAGCAGTTCCTCGTACAGCTTCTCGCCCGGCCGCAGGCCCGAGTAGACGATGGGGATCTCGTCCAGCGTATGCCCCGCCATGCGGATCAGGTCGCGCGCGAGGTCGACGATGCGCACCGGCCGGCCCATGTCCAGCACCAGCACCTGGCCGCTCTCGCCGATGGCCGCGGCCTGTAGCACGAGGCGCGCCGCCTCGGGGATGGTCATGAAGTAGCGGATGATGTCCGGGTGCGTCACCGTCACCGGGCCGCCGCGCGCGATCTGCTCCTTGAACTTGGGGATCACGCTGCCGCTGGAGCCCAGCACGTTGCCGAAGCGCGCGGCCATGAAGCGCGTGGCCGGATGTCGCCGCGCCAGCGCAGCCAGCGCGATCTCGGCGGCGCGCTTGCTGGCGCCCATCACATTGGTCGGGTTGACGGCCTTGTCGGTGCTGATCAGCACGAAGCGCTCGACGCCCACCTCGGCCGCGGCCAGCGCGGCGTTCCAGGTGCCCAGCGTGTTGTTGCGCAGCGCGGCCCAGGCGTTGTGGTCCTCCATCAGCGGCACGTGCTTGTAGGCCGCGGCGTGGAACACCACCTGCGGCCGCCAGGCGGCGAACGCGGCGCGCAGTTGCGGCAGATCCTTCACGTCGCCGATCAGCCGCACCAGATCGAGCTGCGGATGGCTTTGCGACAGCTCCTGCTCGATCGAGTAGAGGTTGAACTCGCTCTGCTCCAGCAGCACCAGCCGCGCCGGGCGGTAGCGCAGCACCTGGCGGCACAGCTCGCTGCCGATGCTGCCGCCGGCGCCGGTGATCAGCACCGCCTTGCCGCGCAGCGTCTCGCCGATGCCGGCTTCGTCCAACTGCACCGGCGCGCGGCCCAGCAGGTCCTCGGGCTCGATGTCGCGCAGCCGCTCGATGCGGCTCTTGCCTTCGCGCAGCTCGTCCACGGTCGGAACCGTCAGCACCGGCAGGCCGGTGCTACCGGCCAGGTCCAGCGCGCGGCGGCGCTCCTCGGGCGTGGCCGACGGCAGCGCGACGACCACGTGCGTGGCGCTGCCGCGCACGGCCTTGTCGCGGATCGCCTCCAGCGGCCCCAGCACGCGCACCGAGCCGATGCGCGTGCGGCGCTTGGCGGGGTCGTCGTCCAGCAGGCCCAGCACGGTCCAGCCCTGCTCGTGGATGCCGGCCAGCAGCATGCGGCCGGCCGCGCCGGCACCCATCACGATCGCGCGGCGCGCGTCGGCCGCACTGCCGCTGAGGCGCGAGCGCGCGTGCTCGTAGACCATGCGGTAGACGATGCGCACCAGCGTCAGCCCCATCAGCGTGACGATGGGGTGCAGCGCCAGCACCGCGCGCGGCACCTTGCGCAGCCCCAGCCCCATCACGACGGCGGCCGCCAGCACGCCGGCGGCGGCACAGGCCAGCGTCAGCCGCTTGACCTCGCCGAAGCCGGAGAAGCGCCACAGGCTTTGCGGCATGCGCCAGGCCGCCAGCGCCGCGAGGTACAGCGCGACGACGCCCAGCAGCACCCAGCCGTCGTAGGCTGGCCGCGCGCTGATCCAGCGCTCGAAGCCCAGGCGGAACAAATAGGTCGCGTTCCAGCACAGCGCGACGACCACGGCGTCGATCAGCAGCGACAGCGGCACGCGGTGCGGGCGCAGACGCGCCAGCAGCCGGTCCAGCCGGTGCCAGATGCCTGGGGGGTCGCGGCCCGTCGTCATGCGCGTTGCACCAGCAGCCTGAGCGTGCGCGCAATCACCTGCAGGTCGGTCCACAGGCTGGCGCGCTCGGCGTAGTCGGCCGCGGCCTGCAGCTTGCGCGGCAGGATGGTCTCGATGTACTCGCGTTCGGGGTCGGCGGCGGCGGCCAGCAGTTCGCTTTCGTCCAGGTGGGCCAGCGACGACGGGTCGGTGATGCCCGGCCGCACGGCCAGCGCGCGCTCGCGCAGCGCCGGCGGGTAGTGCTGCACATAACGCGGCACTTCAGGGCGCGGGCCGACCAGGCTCATGTGGCCTTGCAGCACGTCGATGAGCTGCGGCAGCTCGTCCAGCCGCGTGCGGCGCAGCCAGGCGCCGCTCTTCGTGATGCGCGGGTCGGCGCCGACCGTCAGCGCCGGGCCGCGGTGCGGCGCGTCGGCCACCATGGTGCGGAACTTGTGGATCCGAAACGGCCGCCCGCCGCGGCCCACGCGCTCCTGCCGGAAGAAGACCGGGCCGGGCGAGTCGAGCTTGATCAGACAAGCGATCAGCGCGAGCAGCGGCGCCAGCAGCAGCAGGGCCAGCGCGGAGGCGGCCAGGTCGAACGAGCGCTTGGCCATGTGTGCGATCTTCGGCATCAGCCCCGCAACGCCCGCCGCACCGCGGCGATCACGCGGTCGGCGTCGGCGTCGCTCATGCGCGTGTAGATCGGCAGGCTGACCAGCCGCTCGTAGGCATGCTGGCTGTGCGGGAACTGCTGCGGCGCCAGCGCGTAGCGCTCGCGCCAGTACGGGTGCAGGTGCAGCGGGATGTAGTGCACGCTGCAGCCGATGCCTTGCTCGAACAGCGCCTCGATGAAGCGGTCGCGCGCGATGCCGGCGGCGTCGCCCAGGCGCAGCGGGTACAGGTGCCAGGCGTGCAGGTCGCCGACGGCCGGCAGCGGCGGGGTGACGAGCGGCAAGTCCTTGAACGCCTCGTCGTAGCGCGCCGCGATCTGCGCGCGGCGCTGCTGGAAGCCGCGCGCGCGCCTGAGCTGGTGGATGCCTAAAGCGGCGGCGATGTCGGTCAGGTTGTACTTGAAGCCCGGCGCGACGATCTCGTAGTACCAGCTCGGCACCTTGGCGGTGAAGCGGTCGAAGGCGTCGCGGCTCATGCCGTGCAGCCGCATCACGCGCGCGCGCGCGGCCAGCGCGGCGTCGCGCGTGACCAGCATGCCGCCTTCGCCGGTGGTCATGGTCTTGTTGGCGTAGAAGCTGAAGACCGCGGCATCGCTCGCCAAGGTGCCGACCAATCGGCCGCCCGTCGTCGTGGGCAGCGCGTGCGCGGCGTCCTCCACCACCTTCAGGCCGTGGCGGCGCGCGATGGCCAGCAGCGCCGGCATGTCGGCCGCCAACCCGCCGTAGTGCACCGGCAGGATGGCCTTGGTGCGCGGCGTGATCGCGGCTTCCACCTGCACCGTGTCGATGCACAGCGTGGCCGGGTCGATGTCGACCAGCCTGACGTCGGCGCCGAGATAACGCACGACCTCGGCGGTGGCGGTGAAGGTGTGGGTGGTCGTGATGACCTCGTCGCCGGGGCCGATGCCCAATGCTTCCAGCGCCAGGTGCAGGCCCGCGGTGGCCGAGTTGACGGCGATGCATTGCAGGCCTTCGTCGCCCAGGAAGGCCGCGAAGTCGGCCTCGAAGCGCTTGGCCTTGGGGCCGGTGGTGATCCAGCCCGAGCGCAGCGTGTCGGCGACCTCGGCGATCTCTTCGTCGCCGATCTCGGGCAAGGCAAAGGGGAGGAACGGTTCGGTGCTCATCGCAGTTTGGCCACCCAGGCCAGGACGTGGGTGCGAAGGAAGGGCAGCAGGTTCAACGCATCGTGCAGCAAAGGGTGCACACGGCAGGCCGCGCGCGCTAGCGGCGGCGCCAGCGTGACGCGCCGCGCCGTCACCCGGCCCTGCGGGAACAGGCGGCGCAAGCGCGCCAGCGGCACCCCGCGCACGTCGCGGTTGCGCGGATTATCGACGGTGAAGTCGTACCAGACCACCGCGCCGCCGGGCTTGAGCCAGCGCCACATCGCATCGGCCAGCGCCTGCTGGAAGCCCTCGTCCAGCAGCGACGAGAAGACCGTGGCCTGCAGCACCAGGTCCTGGCTGGCGTCGGCCAGCGGCGCGGCGCAGGCGTCGCCGGCCAGCAGCGTCAGCGCCGCGGGCAGCCGCGCGCGCGCCTGCTCCAGGCGCTCGGGCAGCAGCTCGATGCCGGTGAGGTGGCGCGCGTCGAAGCCGAGCTGCAGCAGCTCCAGCAGGTTGCCACCGCTGCCGCAGCCGACCTCGGTGAGACGCAGATCAGCGGCATTGCCAATGCCGGCGCTCGCGAACAAATCCAGCAACGCGCGCTGCCGCTGTTGCAGCAAGCGCTGCACCTCGGGCCGCAGCGGGCTGTAGCGGTCGCCGTCGGCGCGCCGCGCGTAACGCTCGGCCAGCGCCTGCGGCTCGTTCATGCCGCCGCCTCGATCGCCTGCAGGAAGCGCTGCGCCAGCACCGGATAGGTGTGGTGCGACAGCACGAAGGTGCGGCCGCGCTCGCCCATCGCGCGGCGCAGATCGGCGGGCATCGAGGCCAGCCGGCGCAGGCCCTCGGCCACCGCGGCCGGCGATTCTGGCGGCACCGTCAGGCCGCAGCCGGCCTCGGCCACCGGGTCGTTGCCGGCCTCCACCGCGTGTAGCACGGGGCAGCCGGCCATCATGTAGTCCATCAGCTTGTTGGGCGCGATGCCGAAGCGGTAGATGGGCACGCGCTGCCAGCCGATGTAGGCGATGTCGATCGCACTCAGGAAGCTGGGGATCTGCGCCTTGGGGATGGCCGGCAGCAGGCTCACGCGCTCGTCCAGGCCCTCGGCGCGCACGCGCTGCTGCAGCCGCGCCTTCTCGTGGCCGTCGCCCACCAGCACGAACTGCAGCGGCTCGTCGCGCAACAGCGCGGCGGCGTCCAGCAGCGTGTCCAGCGCATTGGGCACGCCGTGCGATCCGGCGTAGCCGACGATGCAGCGGCCTTGCGCGCGCGCCGCCTGCAGCGTGGCGCGCAAAGCCGGACCCAGGGTCTCGGGCTCGCCCTGCCATTCGTCCAGCGTGATGCCGTTGGGCACGATGGCCAGCCGGCGCAGGTCCAGCCCGCGCGAGGCCATGTAGTCGTGCACCTTGGGCAGCATCGAGACCACGAGGTCGGCCTCGCGGTAGGCGGTGTCCTCGGCGGCTTGGCACAGCACGATGAAGGGGTGCCAGCGCGGCATGCCGAACAGCTCGCGCGGCGACAGCGGCCACAGGTCGTGCACCTCGTAGACCCAGCGCGCGCGCGCCAGCCGCGCCAGGCGGCGTGCCACCCAGATGTCCATCGGATAGGTGCTGGAAGCGATCACCACGTCGGGCGCGAAGGCCTGCGCCAGCCGCGGCGCGTCGCGCCACACCGCGGACAGGAAGGCCCAGACGTTGCGCGCCCGCGCCACGCCGTTGCCGCGGTAGGGCGGCGTGTGCACCCAGCGGTAGTGGATGCCGTCGATCAGCTCGTCGCCGGCGCGCGGCTGGCGCGCGCGCACGTGCGAGAAGTCGGCCGCCACCATCTGCACCCGGTGCCCGGCGCGCACCCATTCGCGCGCCAGGTAGTACGGGCGGTACTCCATCCCGAGCGAGGGCGTGCCAGCGTAGTGGTTCAGGTAGAGGATGTTCATCGTGCCGCCAGCGCGCGCAGGCGCTCGACGAAGGCCTGCACCGCCGGCCCGAAGAGTGCGTGCTGGCGCACCCAGGCGCGATTGTCGCTGGCGATCACGTCGGCACGCTGCAGCAAGGGCAACAGAAGGTCGGCGTCGGGCGCTTCATCCGCGGCCAGGATCAGCCCGTTGTCGCTGCTGCGCACCAGCTCGCGGTTGGCCGGCAGGTCCGACAGGATGGGGATGCAGCCGTGGGCCATGGCCTCCAGCACCGAGACGGCAACCGAATCGCTGGCCGGCAGCGAGACGTACCACTGCGCGCGGGCGTACCAGCCGGCCTGGGTTTGCTCGTCCAGCCGGCCGACGAACCGCACGCGATCGGCCAGGCCCAGCGCCGCGGCTTGCGCCTGCAGCGCGGGGCGCAGCGAGCCGTCGTTGGCCACCACCAGCCGCAGCGCGGGCCGCCGGCGCGCCCAGGCGGCGAAGGCGGCCAGCACGCGCTCGGGCCGGTAGATCGGCTCCAGGTCGCGGTTGGCGAACACCAGGTCGGCGTCCTTGGGCCCGGGCGCGGGCGGCAGCGCTTCCAGGCCGAACGGGAACACCATCACCTCGCCGGCGCCGAGCTCGCGCATGCGCTCGGCCATCACCTGCGAATCGCTGGTGGCCAGCGTGCAGTCGCGCAGCACGGCGCGCGTCAGCGCGCGCCAGGCACGCCCGCGCTGCGGCGTGACCAGGATGTCGCTGCCCCAGGCCGAGCCCACCAGCCGCCCCGGCACGCGCCACAGATGGCGCGCCGCCCAGGCCAGGCTGCCGTGCGAGGTGAGGTAGTGCGCTTGCAGCCAGTCGGCGCGCACACCGCGCAGCCAGCGCGCGGCGCGCGGCAGTTCGCGCAGCAAGCCCAGGTTGCCGCCGGCGGCATCGGGCCGCGTGTGCAGCGCCAGGCGGCGCGCTGCCGGCAGCAGCGCTTCGTCGAAGCCGGACGCGAAGCCGCGGCTGGACAAGGCCCACAGTTCGACCTCAGGCACCGCGGCCAGCGCCCGCGTCCACTTCAGCAGGTGCGGGCTCTCGCCGTCACCGATCAGCACCAGGCGCATCGGCGGATTCAACGCGGCGGCCCAGCGGCCCAGGCGTCGTAGGACGCACGGTCGGCCGGATGCGCGTCCAGCCAGGCGCGGTCGGCCTCGCGCGTGTCGCCCAGCACGACGGCCGGCTGGCCGCCGACGACGGCGAAGTCGGGCACCTCGCCGTCGACGTAGCTGTAGGCCTTGACGACCACGCCGCGGCCGATGCGGCTGCCCGGCATCACCACGCTGTGCGGGCCGATGAAGCTGTAGGCGCCGACGTGCGTGGCGCGGCGCACGAAGCCCGGCGGCTCGGCATGCCCCCAGTAGCGGCGGCCGGCCAGCCGCAGGGCCTGGTGGCTGCTGTGCGTCAGCAGCGCGCAGTGCGTCGTGACCTGCACGCCTTCGCCGATGTGCAGATCGCCCGAGGCGTCCAGCAAATTGAACGGGCCGACGTAGACGTGGTCGGCGATGAACAGCCGCTCGGGCGACTCGATGCGCGTGCTGCTGCTGATGCGCGTGTGCACCAGCCATTGGCCGTCGGCGCCGCGCCAGCCGTACAGCATGCGCGGCGCCACCAGGGCGCGCCAGCAGCGCTGCAGCCATTCACGCATGAGGTTCTCCTTGGCGTGATGCTACGGTGCGCAGGTCGGCCCAGAGCTGCGGACCCGGCAGCAGCACGCGCGCCAGCGGCCAACCGGCGTGCTTTGCAAAGCGCCAAGCCAGCAACACCACGCAAGCCGCATACGCGATGCTGGCCGCCGCCGCCGCCCCCGCCATGCCCCAGCGCGGCACCAGCGCCAGCGCCAGCGCGGCATTGATCAGCAGCGACACCGCGGCCAACTGCGCCGGCACCTGCGGCCGCCCCGCATGGTTGGTGAAGTAGGCCGACAAGGCCGACGCGCCGCCGAACAGCAGCACGCCCGGCAGCAGCAGCGCCAGCAGCGGCAGGCTGGCCGCGTAGGCCGGGCCCAGCACCCAGGGCAGCAGCAATCGCGCCGCCAGCCACAGCAGCGGCGCCGCGATCAGCAGCGCCGCGACGCCCAACTGCAGCACGCGCACCGTGGTGGCCGCGGCCTGCGCGCGGTCCGGCGTGCCGATGCGGCCGTAGGCCGCCTGCGTCAGCGAGCCGGAGACGAACCACAGCAGCTCGGCCACGACGACCGCGATCGAGTAGACGCCGGTGGCCGACAGCCCCAGCACGCGCTCGATCACGAACAGGCCGACGCGGTAGTTCAGCAGCGCGACGACGTTGCTGAGCCCGATCGTCGCGATGAATGGCGCTTCGCGCGCCAGCGCGGCGAAGTCCGGCTTCGCCAGCCGCTCGCCGCGCCACAGCAGCGCCAGCACCAGCACGCCAACGGCGACCTTGGCGGCGACCCAGCTCGACAGCACAACGCCCAGGCCGGCGGCGCCGAACAAGCCGATGACGGCCAGCAGCGCCAGCGTCAGCGCCGGCGGCGCCAGCGTCAACCGCGCCATCGGCCCCATACGGCCTTCGCCCAGCCACAGCCCTTGCAGGTTGGGTGCCAGCAGCAGCGCCGGCGCGCCCAGGGCCAGCAGCCACAGCCAGCGGTAGGCCGGCGGGCCCCAGGCCGACAAGGCCCACAGCACGAGCGAGGCCAGCGCGCCCAGGCCGATGCAGGCCAGCACGGTGGCCGCGACCAGCGCGCGCGGCTGCTCGCCGTGGTGCGAGACACGCCGCGCCAGCGCGACGCCAAAGCCCGACAGCAGCGCCAGCAGCAGCCCTTCGATGCTGGTGAACAGCGCAAAGGCGCCCTGCGTCTCGGTGCCCAGCCGCGCGGTCACCGCGGTGATCGCCAGCACCAGGCCGACGCCCAGCAGCCGCGTCGCCAGGTTGATCAGCGTGCCGCGGGCGACGCTGTCGCGACGGGTCATCGACGGGGGACGCTGCGCGGCCGCAGATCAGGCCGCCCGCGGCGCCAGCGCTTGTGCCAGGGCCTGCACCACGCGGTCCTGGTCGGCCTCGCTCAGGTCGGCGCTCATCGGCAGGCTCAGCACCTGCTCGGCGGCGCGCTCGGCCTGCGGCAGCTCGGCATGGCCGCCGAACTGCGCGTACGCCGGCTGGCGATGCAGCGGGATCGGGTAGTGCACGGCGGTCGGGATGCCTTGCTCCCTCAGCGCCGCCTGCACCGCGGCGCGCTGCTCGACGAAGACCGTGAGCTGCGCCCACACGCTGTTGCGGTCGGGCCGCACCGCCACCTGCCGCACGCCCGCGTCCGACAGCAGCCGCTGGTAGCGCGCACCCAGCTCGGCGCGGCGCTGCAGCTCCCAGTCGAAGCGCTCCAGCTTGGCCAGCACGACGGCGCACTGCAGCGTGTCCATGCGCCCGCCGACACCCACGCGCGTGTGCCGGTAGCGCGCGCTCTGGCCGTGCACGCGGATCTCGCGCGCGGCCTGGGCCAGCGCGTCGTCGTCGGTGAACAGCGCGCCGCCGTCGCCGTAGCAGCCCAGCGGCTTGCTGGGGAAGAAGCTGGTCGCACCCCAGATCGAGAGCGCGCAGGAGCGCCGCCCCTGGTAGACCGCGCCGAAGCTCTGCGCCGCGTCCTCGATCACCGCCAGCCCATGGCGTGCGGCGACGGCGTTGATCTCAGCCATGTCGGCCACCTGCCCGTACAGGCTGACCGGCATGATGGCCTTGGTGCGCGGCGTGACCGCGGCCTCGATCCGGCTGGCGTCGATGTTGCACGTATCGGGCTCGATGTCGACGAAGACCGGCACCGCGCCCAGCAGCACGAGGGTCTCGGCGGTCGCGGCAAAGGTGAACGGCGTCGTGACGACCTCGTCGCCGGGCTTGATGTCCAGCGCCATCAGCGCGATCAGCAGCGCCTCGGTGCCGCTGGCCACCGTGATGCAGTGGCGCGCGCCGGTGAAGGCGGCCAGCGCCTGCTCCAGCTCGGCGACCTCGGGGCCCATGATGTACTGGCCGTGGTCCAGCACACGCTGGATGCGCGCATCGATGCGGGGCTTCAGCGCCGCGTACTGCGACTTCAGGTCGGTGAATTGCATGGTGTCAGCGTGTCGCCTTGCAGGCGGTAGCGTTCGCCGGTGGCGGGGCACGCCGCCTCGCCGTGGCCACTAACGGGCAAATCGAGCCGCTCGCCGTGGCGGCTGACCCAGCCGATGCGCCGCGCCGGCACACCCACCACCAGCGCGTAGGCCGGCACGTCGCGGCTGACCACGGCGCCGGCGCCGACGAAGGCGTGCTCGCCGACCGTCGTGCCGCAGACGATGGTGCAGTTGGCGCCCAGCGTCGCGCCGCGCTTCACCAGGGTCGGCCGGTACTCGCTCTTGCGCGGCACCGCGGCGCGCGGGTTGTGCACGTTGGTGAAGACCACGCTGGGGCCGCAGAACACGTCGTCCTCCAGCGTCACCGCGTCGTAGACCGAGACGTTGTTCTGGATCTTGACGTTGCGGCCGATCGTCACGTCGTTGCCGACGTAGACGCCCTGCCCCAGCGAGCAGCCCTCGCCGATGCGCGCACCGGCGCACACGTGCGCGAAGTGCCAGACGCGGCTGCCGTCGCCGATGCGCGCGCCCTCGTCGACGATGGCGCTGGGGTGGACCGTGACCGCCATCGCCGTCAGAACACCAGCGGCAGCCCGACGCGCACGCCGTCGCGCGCGCTGCGGTAGGCGGCGATCACCACCTCCAGCGAGCGCAGGCCTTCATAACCGTCGACCTCGGCGTGTTGCTCGCCGCGCAGCGTGCCGATCACGTTGTCGTAGTACAGCGGGTGGCCGGGGCCGTAGACGCTGGGTGCTGCATAACTTGAATTCTGAACGTCTTCGTCCTCGGGCCGCGCGTCGGCGAACTCCCAGTGCTGGATCTGGTTGACCGCCACGCCGCCGATGCGCACCGTGCCCTTCTCGCCCAGGATCGTGATGCTGCCTTCGAAGTTCTTGCCATGCGTCAGCATCGTCACGTTGATCGACGCCAGGCCGCCGCGGCGCAGGCGCAGGCTCATCACGCCGGTATCCTCGGCCTCGATGTCGCGCGCCAGCGTAGCCGTGTAGGCATGCACGCTGTCCACCGGGCCGACCAGCCAGTCCACCATGTCCACGTAGTGGCTGGCCTGGTTCAGGAAGGCGCCGCCGTCCAGGTCCCAGCGGCCGCGCCAGCGCGCGTCGTCGTAGTAGCTCTGCGGCCGCGTCCAGAAGACGTTGACGGTGCTCAGGTAGATGGCGCCGAAGCGGCCGCCGTCCACCGCGGCCTTCAGCCGCTGCAGCGTGGGGTTCAGGCGGTTCTGCTTGACGACGAAGAGCTTGACGCCGGCCTCGCGGCACACGCGCACCATCTGCATGCCCTCGTCCCACTTGGTGGCCATCGGCTTCTCGGTCAGCACGTGGCGGCCGGCCTGCGCGGCGCGCATCGCCTGGCGCGGGTGCAGGCCGCTGGGCGAGGCCAACACGATCACGTCGGCGTCGCTGCCGGCCAGCAGCGCGTCCAGCGACGCGAAGCCGGCCGCGCCGGTCTTGGCCACCGCGGCGGCCAGCGCCTCGGGCCGGTTGTCGCAGACGGCCACCAGCTCGGCGCGCGCGGCGTGCTGGCGCAGCGCCTCGACGTGGTTGGCCGCGATGCGGCCGCAGCCCACCAGCGCGAAGCGGATCGGGCGGTCGGCGATGGGGAATGGAGCGGGGGACGGAGCGCTCATCGTCGCAGCGGCAAAGCGCGCGATTGTAAGGTGGGCACCGTTTGCGGGCGCCTAAAATTGCAGCAGCTTCAACGAGTCGACCGATGACCTCTCCTGTCTCCACGCCGCCCCAGATCGTCACTCCGGACGAGAACCAGCTGATCGCCGAGCGGCGCGAGAAGCTGCAGGCCATCCGCGCCGCCGGCGTGGCTTTTCCCAACGACTTCAAGCCCACGCACCACGCGGCCGACCTGCACCACCGCCACGGCCAGGTGCCCAACGACGAACTGGAGCCGCAGGCGCTGAAAGTCGCGGTGGCCGGCCGCATGATGTTGAAGCGCGTGATGGGCAAGGCCTGCTTCGCGACGCTGCAGGACGGCAGCGGCCGCATCCAGCTCTACGTGACGCTGGACGGCGTGGGCGCCGAAACGCTGGACGCCTTCAAGCGCTGGGACCTGGGCGACATCCTGGGCTGCGAGGGCACGCTGTTCCGCACCAAGGCCGGCGAGCTGTCGGTGCGCGCCACGCGCGTGCGGCTGCTGACCAAGAGCCTGCGGCCGCTGCCCGACAAGTTTCACGGCATGACCGACCAGGAGCAGAAGTATCGCCAGCGTTACGTCGACCTGATGACCGACGACGCGGCCCGCGCGCGCTTCGTCGCGCGCAGCAAGGCGGTGGCGTCGATCCGCAACTTCATGGTCGAGCACGGCTTTCTCGAAGTGGAAACGCCGATGCTGCACCCCATCCCCGGCGGCGCCAACGCCCGGCCGTTCGTGACGCACCACAACGCGCTGGACCAGGAGATGTTCCTGCGCATCGCGCCCGAGCTGTACCTGAAGCGGCTGCTGGTCGGCGGCTTCGAGCGCGTGTTCGAGATCAACCGCAACTTCCGCAACGAGGGGATCAGCGTCCGCCACAACCCCGAGTTCACGATGATGGAGTTCTACGCGGCCTACTGGACGCACCACGACCTGATGGACTTCACCGAGGCCGTGTTCCGCCACGCCGCGCGTGCCGCCACCGGCAGCGCGGCGCTGAGCTACGGCGGCAAGCCGGTGGACCTGGACAAGCCGTTCGCGCGGCTGTCGGTGCGCGATGCGCTGGTCGCCCACGCAGGCCTGACGCCGGCCGAGGCCGACGACGCCGCGGCCATCCACGCGCGGCTGAAGGCGCTGGGCGAGGAGCCGCCGGCGCACTGGAAGCTGCCGGAGCTGCAGTTCGGCCTGTTCGAGGCCGCGGTCGAAGAAAAGCTGTGGCAGCCGACCTTCATCATCGACTATCCCGTCGAGGTCTCGCCGCTGGCGCGCGCCTCCGACAGCAACCCCGCGATCACCGAGCGCTTCGAGCTCTTCATCACCGGGCGCGAATACGCCAACGGCTTCTCCGAACTGAACGACGCCGAGGACCAGGCCGCGCGCTTTGCCGCCCAGGCCGCCAACAAGGACGCCGGCGACGAGGAGGCGATGTACTACGACGCCGACTTCATCCGCGCGCTGGAATACGGCATGCCGCCGGCCGGCGGCTGCGGCATCGGCATCGACCGCCTGGTGATGCTGATCACCGACAGCCCCAGCATCCGCGACGTGGTGCTGTTCCCCGCGCTGCGCCGCGAGGGCTGAGCCATCGTGGAGCGGCTGCACCAGCTCGACGCCATCGAGGCCGAGGTCTGGTCGCAGTTGGAGCGCGCGCCGCGCGAGCGCGGCCACGGCTGGCGCATCGCCGTGCTGGCCACCACCGACGGGCAAGCGGCCGATGCGCGCAGCGTGGTGCTGCGCGATGTCGACGCCGCGCGCCGCGCGCTGGTGTTCTACGCCGACAGCCGCTCGGCCAAGGTGCGGCAGATCGAGCACTGCCCGCGCGGCACGCTGGTGTTGTGGTCCGAGGCCTTGAGCTGGCAGCTCCGCCTGCGAGTGCACCTGGGCGTGGAGACCGCCGGCCTCGCGGTGTCGTCGCGCTGGGCGCGGCTGAAGATGTCGCCCGGCGCGCAGGACTACCTGTCGCCGCTGCCGCCCGGCAGCCCGGTGGCGACGCCGCTGCCCGAGCGCGGCAGCCGCGAGCACTTCGGCGTCGTCACGGCCCGCATCATCGGCATGGATTGGCTGGAACTGCACGCCGATGGCCATCGGCGCGCCGTGTTCGACGCCGACGGCAGGCGCTGGCTGGTGCCCTGAGCGGCAACCGCCAGCGCCTGGGCTTCAGCGGGCCGCTAGCAGCCGCGCCGCGGCCAGCCGCACTTGCGAGGCCTTGCGCGCGTATTCCAGCGCCAGCCAGTGCGCGCCGCTGTCTTCGTCGTACAGCGACAGCTCGCCGCGCGCGCGGGCGCGTTGGTACTCGGCCACCACTTCGGCGCGGGTCAGCGTCGATGCCGGCTCGACGTAGGCCGGCTCGCTCATCGCGGCGATGACCTCGGCACGCGTGCGGCCCGAGTTCAGCACCTTGGGAGCGGCGCAGCCGGCATCGGCATTGGCATCGGGATAGCACAGCGGGCCTTCGGCCAGCGCGGCGGTGGCGGCGGACAGCAGGATGGCCAGCGCGGCCAGGTGACAGGACTTCAACATGATCGACTCCTCGATGCATCCGCTGGGCACGAGGACCGCGGCAGACGGATGCTTGCCCGCCGCAGCCTGTGCCGCAGTGTGGGCAGCGGGGCCGCGGCGGACATCCACTGCGCGAACGAGCCGATGGCGTGCGCGTCAACAACCGGGACGGGATGGTCCCGCCCGAGCCTTCAGCGCTGCTTGAACGCCGGCGCGCGCTTGTTCAGGAAGGCGTCCATGCCTTCCTTCTGGTCTTCCGTCGCGAACAGCGAATGGAAGATGCGGCGCTCGTAGTCGATGCCGTCGCGCAAGCCGCTTTCGAAGGCCTTGTTGACGCAGGCCTTGGCCAGCGCGACGCTGGGACCGCTGAGCGCGCAGATCGCGGCGGCCGTGGCCAGCGCCTCGTCCAGCAGCTTGTCCGCCGGCACGATGCGCGAGACCAGGCCGGCGCGTTCGGCCTCGTGCACGTCCATCAGGCGGCCGGTCAGCACGAGGTCCATCGCCTTGGCCTTGCCCACTGCGCGCGGCAGCCGCTGGGTGCCGCCGGCGCCGGGGATGATGCCGATCTTGATCTCGGGCTGGCCGAAGCGCGCGTTGTCGGCAGCGATCAGCACGTCGCACATCATCGCCAGCTCGCAGCCGCCGCCCAGCGCGAAGCCGGCCACCGCGGCGATCACCGGCTTGCGCACCTGCAGCAGCGTCTCCCAGTTGCGGGTGATGAACTGCTCGCGGTGCACCTGCATGTAGTCGAACTTGGCCATCGCGCTGATGTCGGCACCGGCGGCGAAGGCCTTCTCGTTGCCGGTGATCACGATGCAGCCGATGCCGTCGTCGCGGTCGAAGGCCAGCAGCGCGGCGCCGAGCTGGTCCATCAGCGCGTCGTTCAGCGCGTTCAGCTGCTTGGGTCGGTTGAGCCGGATCAGCGCGGTGCGGCGCTCGCCGTCGCCATGGGTTTCGGTCAGGATCAGGGCGTCGTCCGACATGGTGAGGTCTCCGTGGGTCAGCAAACGACTATACGGGGCGCCTTCAGCGCGGCGGCGCGTCGGCAGCGGCGGCCTGCTGCGGCAGACGGTCGAGCAGCAGGTCGACGAAGGTCTCGGCGTCCTGGCGGATCAGGATGCGCACCGGCAGGTACTGCAGCGTGGGCGCGATCCAGACCTCGGCCGTCAGCTCGCCGCCGGGCCTGGCGGGGCGGCGCGGGCGCACGTGCCAGGCCTCGATCGCGCCCACCGGTGTGTGCAGCGATTCGGCCTCGCCGACGTCGTAGACCCAGTCGTCCACGCGCCGCGGCAGCGCCAGCGGCACCGGCACCGCCTGGCCGCCGCGCAGGCGCTGCGGCTGGGTGGTGAACAGCCACGTCAGGTGCACGAACTGGCTGGCCGTGTCCTGCACGCCCGCGGGCTGCGGCACGCGGCTGCCGTTGGCCAGCGTGACGGTGCTGCCGTCGAAGTTCATCGTCAGATGGCGCGGGCTGCGCAGCGCGACGTGGGTCTCCTCGTCGTAGCGCAGCGGCTGCAGGCCCGTCTCGCCGATGCGGCCGTCGCTGGACATGCGGCGGCTCATCAGCGGCGCGAACGCGGGACCGACGCTGACCTCCAGATGCACCTGGTAGCGGCTGCCTTCGCGCAGCCATTCCACGCGCGCCTGGCCGTCCACCGGGCCGCGGTAGTAGCCGCTGAGGCGGTAGCTCAGGCGCGTCGAGCGCGGCCATTCGAAGGCCGGCGCCGAGGCCACGGCCGACACGGCGCTGGCGGCGGCCACCGCTGGCGGCGGTGACGACGCCGGCGCTTCGGCGACGACGGACAGCGGCGCGGCTTCGGCCGGCGCGGACGCGGCTGCCAGCACCGCGGCCGACGCTGCTTCATCGACGGCCGACGCGGCGGGTTCCGGTGATGGCGCCTCCTCTGAGGCTTGCGCGACGGCAGACGCAGCCGATGCCGCCAATGCCGCAGATGCCGCCACCTCGGACGCCGCCGCCGAAGCCGCCGGCCGCGCCGCCGCCATCCGCCGCAGCGGTGGCGGCGCGGGCGTCGGCGCCACTACCGGCGGCGCGGTGGGCTGCAGATCGACGATGAACTGCGCGTTCAGCCGCTGCGGCCCGCGCTCGGCGCTGCCGTCGCCCAGCGTCGGCGTCAGCTCGGCCACCCAGGCCAGCAGCCAGGCATGCGCGGCCAGCACGGCCGGCGCCAGCAGCGCCCAGGCGGTGCCGCGCGGGCGGCCGCGCGCAACGCGGATCGGGCGCCCGGCGGCCTTCAGCCCTCAGCCCTTCTTCGCGGCGGCCAGCAGCAGCTTTTCCACCTCGGCCAGCGGCAGCGCGCCGGGCTTGCGCGTGCCGTCCTCGAAGAAGACGGCCGGCGTGCCCTGCACGCGGTACTTGTGGCCGAACTCGAGGTTGCGGTCCAGCGCCGCGGTGTCGCACTTGCCCATCACCTTGGCCGGCGTAGCGCCGTCGATCATCCACGAGCGCCAGGTCTTGGCCGCATCCTTGGCGCACCAGATGTCGCGCGCCTTGGCCGTCGAATCGGCGCCCAGGATGGGGTAGAGGAAGGTGTAGATCGTCACGTCCTTCACCGCCTGCAGGTCGCGCTCGAAGCGCTTGCAGTAGCCGCAGTTGGGGTCGACGAAGACGGCCAGGCGGCGCTGGCCGCTGCCCTGCTTGATGACCACCGCGTCCTTCAGCGGCAGCTCGGCGAAGGCCACCGCGGTGAGCTTGTCGATGCGCGCGTCGGTCAGGTTGACCTTGGTGCGGGTGTCGATCAGCGCGCCCTGGATCAGGTGGTCGCCCTTCTCGTCGGCGTAGTAGATATCGGTGCCGATGCGCACCTCGTAGAGGCCGGGGATCGGCGTGCGCGTGACCTCGTCGATCTTGGGCAGTTGCGGGATGCGCTCGGCCAGGTTCTTGCGCAGCACGGCTTCCTGCGCCAGCGCGGGCAGCGCGCAGGCCAGCAGCAGCGCCGCCGGCAGCCGGCGGAAGAGAGCGGAACGGGTCATGAAGGGGTCCTCGGGACGAAGTAAGGCGGTCAGGCGTCCATGGCCCGGCGCACCAGCGCACGCTTGAGCGGCGGCAGATGATCGACCAGATTCAGGCCGCGGTTGCGGAGTTCCCGCGCCCAGCCGCCCTGGTGCGCGAACAAATGCAGCAGGCCATCGGTCAGCAACTCCATCGCCTGCGTGGGCAACCGTCGCGCGCGGGCATAGCGCTGCAGCAAGCGCTCGTCGCCCAGGCCGCGCCAGGGCTCGCGCGCGGCCAGCTGGCGCGCCAGCTCGGCCACGTCGGCCAGCCCCAGGTTCAGGCCCTGGCCGGCCAGCGGATGCACCCGGTGCGCGGCATCGCCCAGCAGCACCCAGCCGGGTCCGCAGACGGTGTGCGCCTGCGCCAGCGCCAGCGGCCAGCTCGCACGCTCGCCGGCCAGCTGCAGCCGGCCGGCGGCGCCGCCGGTAGCCTCGGCCAGCGCGGCTTCGAAAGCGGCCGCATCGGCTTGCTGCAGTGCTTGCGCACGCTCGTCAGGCAGCGACCACACCAGGCCGTAGGAGCAGCCCGGCGCCGGGCGGTCGAAGGGCAGCAGCGCCAGCACGTCGGGCGAGCGGAACCACTGGCGCGCCAGCCCACCGTGCGACCGGTCGGCGCGCAGGCGCGCGGCCAGGCCGCGCTGGCCGTAGCCGTGCACCGGCATCTGCACGCCCAGGCGCTGGCGCGCGGCCGAGTCGCGGCCCTCGGCCAGCACCTGCAGCGCGGCGTCGGCGCCGTCGGCGACCACCGTCACGTGCGGCGCGTAGCGCAGCGCGGCGGCGAGCGCGGTGTCCAGCTCGGCGGCGTCGACGATCCAGGCCAGTTGCGCCGCGCCCACCGACCAGGCCGAGAAATGCGCCGCGGCGGACCGGGCGTCGCCGTCCACCCGCATGTCCAGCACCGGCGTGCGGGCGTCGGCGGGCAGGCCGTCCCAGACCTTCAGCGTCGACAGCAGCGCCACCGAGGCCGCGTTCAGCGCATAGGCGCGCACGTCGGGTGCGGCCGCCTCCGCCGGCGCAGCCCCCGGGTGCCGCGCGCCGGTCCAGGCCACCGCCAGCCCCAGGCGCGACAAGGACAGCGCCGCGGCCATCGCCACGGCACCGGAACCCCGCACGCAGACATCGAAGGCCGACATCCGCCGGATTGTAGGGAGCGCCCGCGCGGGCCGCGCTCCCGCCGGACGTCATGAGCCTGCGGCCATGCCGAAGCTCTCGGCCACGATGGCTTCGATGCGCTGCAGTTGCTCGGGCTTCAGCAGCAGCAGTTCGACGGCACCGCGCCGCCGCTGCGGCAGGCGGCCGCCGTTGTGCCGGATCCACTGGATCAGCAGGTTGATGGTCCGGTTGGGCAGATCGAAATCCCGGTCGATGCGCTCGTAGGCCCGGTCGTAGGCCTGGACGAACGCCGTCTCGTCCATCAGCGACTGCTGCAGTGCCTGCTCGGCCGAGCGGGTCACGAATTCCGCTGCCGCCTGGCCGTCCCAGTGCGCGTAGATCAGCGGCGAGGAACGGAAGTCGAGCGCGAAATCGTTGTCGGCGATGTACGTCACGTCCCAGAGCTGCCGTGCCGGCTTGCTGAATGACTCCAGCGTCGCCAGGTAGTCACCCTCGTGGCGCTTCATCGCCACCGACAGCGGCAGGATCGCCGGGTTGCCGCTCACCAGCGGCAGCGCGCCCTGGAAAGCCAGGCTGTGGTGCGCCAGCAGGCGCGACAAGCGCCCGTTGCCGTCCATGAAGGGATGGACGAACACGAAGCCGAAGCTCACCAGCGCCGCCTTGACCAGCGGCGGCACGTCGCCGCCGGGCGTGTTGGCCATGCGCATCAGCCCGTCCATCAGCGACGGCACCGTCGCCGGCGGCGGCGGCACGTAGCGCACCGCCAGCGCACCGTGTCCGCCGCGCTGCAGCCAGTTCTGCCCGGTGCGAAACGCCTGCTCCAGCTTAATCGCGCTGGTGATCACCAGGTGCTGCAGGCCGACCAGGTAGTCCTCGGCCAGCGGCCTGCGGTCGCGCAGTTGCTCCATGGCACGCAGGAAGGCATGTTCCTTGCCGGGCGTGGGCGCCTCGTTCTCGATCGCGTAGGAGTCGCGCGTCTCGCTGAGGTAGGCCCAGCTCATCACGCGGTCGAGGACGGCCATGTTGCGCGGATTGCCAACCCAGGTTTCCAACTGCTCCAGCACCGCGGCGCCACGCCGCTGCAGCGCCGCGTCGCGGCGCACCACCGGGCAGAAGCCGTAGGGCCCGATGCCGTTGAAGTTGACGCGGTACTTCTGGCTGCGCTCCCACTGCGGCCCGGTGTAGTGCTGACCCGGCTCGAAGAACTCGATGTAGTTGCCGCCCGTGGACGGCCATGGCAGCGGCAGTTCCCGCCCGTTGGCCTTCTCCCAGACGAAGGCTGCGCGGCGCAGGTAGGCGCCCTGGCGCTGCGCGGCCAGGGTCTGCGCCATCTCCTCGGCGGGCACGAGCTTGAGCGCCTCGTACAGCACGGCAAGCCGCGTGCCCTCGTGCTTGAGGGCGAAGAGCGCGTGCTCCAGAATGGAAGCGCCCTCGGCCGGCGCCACGTGGCGCGGCACCGCCAGCAGGTCCGGCATGTGCTCGATGCGCGTGACCGGGCGCACCTGGGCCGGCCGGTCCAGCGGCGGCATCCGCAGCGGGATGCGGGACAGCAGGTGCTCGTAGCCGATCATGGGCACGGCTGTTTTTTCTTGCGGGACCCAAGTTTTTCATAGATTGCCGGCAGTTCCGAAGTTTTTTCATACGCCGACGGCTCGGCGACGCCATGCGGCGATGGCGGACAATCCACGGCTTTGCCCAGCCGTTCGTCGAACACCGTGTCAGACCGTATCGCCTGCTCGATCGCCGCCCTCTACCTGCATCCCATCAAGTCCTGCGCCGGCATCGCGGTCGACGAAGCCTTGCTGATCGAGACCGGCCTGCAGCTCGACCGCGCCTGGATGGTGGTGGATGCCGACGGCGGCATGCTGACCCAGCGCGAGCTGCCGCGCATGGCGCTGGTGCGCCCCACGCTGCGCGGCGACGACATGGTGCTGCGCGCGCCGGGCATGCTGGCGCTGCACGTCTCGCTGGACGCGGTGGAAGCGCCCACCCGCGCGCGGGTGTGGAAAGACGAGGTCAAGGCCTATGACATGGGCGACCTGGCGGCGCAGTGGTTCAGCGACTTCCTCGGCCGCAAGCTGCGCCTGGTGCGCTTCGACCCCGAGCAGAAACGCCTGTCCGACCCCAAATGGGCCGGCGAGGTGGCGGCCGAGAACGCTTTCTCCGACGGCTTTCCGCTGCTGGTGGCGTCCAGCGCCTCGCTGGCCGACCTCAACCAGCGGCTGGCGGCGCGCGGCCACGGCGTGGTGGCGATGGAGCGCTTCAGGCCCAACCTGGTGCTGGACGGGCTGCAGGCCTTCGACGAAGACCAGCTCGACGAGATCACGATCGCCGCCGACGGCGGCCCGGTGCGGCTGAAGCTGGTCAAGCCCTGCGCGCGCTGCATCATGCCCAACATCGACCTGCTGACGGCCGAGGTCGGCCACGAGCCGGGCGACACGCTGGCGGGCTTTCGCGCCGACGCGCGCGTCAACGGCGGCATCACCTTCGGGATGAACGCGGTGATCCTGGACGGCATCGACCGCGTGCTGCGCATCGGCCAGGCCGGCACCGCGAGCTGGGGGTTCTGACCCGGCGATTCCGATCGCGGACAATCGCCGGCTCCCCGCCCCTTTCGAAAAAGCCCCGTCATGAGCCTCAAGTGCGGCATCGTGGGCCTGCCCAACGTCGGCAAGTCCACCCTCTTCAACGCCCTGACCAAGGCCGGCATCGCCGCCGAGAACTATCCGTTCTGCACCATCGAGCCCAACGTCGGCGTGGTCGAGGTGCCCGACCCGCGGCTGCAGAAGCTGGCCGCGATCGTGAGCCCCGAGCGCGTGCTGCCGGCGATCGTCGAGTTCGTCGACATCGCCGGGCTGGTGGCGGGCGCCAGCAAGGGCGAAGGCCTGGGCAACCAGTTCCTCAGCCACATCCGCGAGACCGACGCGATCGTCAACGTGGTGCGCTGCTTCGAGGACGACAACGTGATCCACGTGGCCGGCAAGGTCGATCCCGTAGCCGACATCGAGGTCATCCAGACCGAGCTGTGCCTGGCCGACATGGCCACGGTGGAGAAAAGCCTGCAGCGCTACGGCAAGCAGGCGCGCGCCGGCGGCGACAAGGAAGCGCAGCGCCTGGTGGACGTGCTGAAGAAGTGCGAGGCGGCGCTGAACGAGGCTCGGCCGGTGCGCAGCATCGATTTCAGCAAGGAAGAACTGGCGGTGTTGAAGCCGCTGTGCCTGATCACCGCCAAGCCGGCGATGTTCGTCGGCAACGTCAGCGAGACCGGCTTCCACGACAACCCGCTGCTCGCGCGGCTGCAGGACTACGCGGCGCGGCAGAACGCGCCGGTGGTGGCGATCTGCGCCAAGACCGAGGCCGAGCTGGCCGACCTGTCCGACGAGGACAAGGCCTTGTTCCTGCAGGAGATGGGCCAGGACGAGCCGGGCCTGAACCGGCTGATCCGCGCCGCCTTCAAGCTGCTGGGGCTGCAGACCTACTTCACCGCCGGCGTCAAGGAAGTGCGGGCCTGGACCATCCACGTCGGCGACACCGCGCCGCAGGCCGCCGGCGTGATCCACACCGACTTCGAGCGCGGCTTCATCCGCGCGCAGACCATCGCCTACGACGACTTCGTCGCCTTCAAGGGCGAGCAGGGCGCCAAGGACGCCGGCAAGATGCGCGCCGAAGGCAAGGAGTACGTCGTCCGCGACGGCGACGTGATGAACTTCCTGTTCAACGTCTGAACCACCACCCGGCGGCGCACGCCGCCGGGTGACGAGGCCAGCGGCTACAGCGCGCCGTCGCCCAGCACGATGCCTTCGCGGCGCGGATCGACGCCGCCTTCGAGCAGGGTCTTGCCGTCCTTGGTGACGCGCATGATGGTCGAGATGCCGCTGGACTGCGCCGAGGTCGACACCGTGTGGCCCAGCGCGCGCAGCCCGGCGACCAGGCCCGTCAGATCCAGCGTGGTGTTGGCGCCGTCGACGCTGGTGGTCGGGCTGTTGGACGCGCCGAAGTCCACCAGCGACGTGGCCTGCTGCGCGTCGAGCTTCCAGTCCAGCGCACCGACCACGGTCTTCAGCACGTACTGGATGATGGTGCCGCCGCCCGGCGAGCCGGTGGCCATCAGGAAGTCGCCCGGCGCGGTGCCGCGGAACACCAGCGTCGGCGCCATCGTGCTGCGCGGACGCTTGCCCGGCGCCACGCGGTTGGCCACCGGCTTGCCGGCGCCGTCCACCGGCGAGGCCGAGAAGTCGGTGAGCTGGTTGGTCAGCAGAAAGCCGTCGACCATGTGGAACGAGCCCATGCTGGATTCGACCGTGGTCGTCATCGACACCACGTTGCCGTAGGTGTCGACGATGGAGAAGTGCGTGGTGCCGTGCTCGACCGTGGTGTCGGTGCCCAGCGGCACGTCGCCCAGGTCGCCGGCGCTCGCCGTGCCCAGGCTCTTGGTGGTGCTGATCAGCGCGGCCCGGCTCTGCAGATAGGCCTTGTCGATCATCGTGGACACGCCGTTGCCCGGCAGCGGCACGTAGTCGGTGTCGGCCACGTACTTGTCGCGGTCGGCATAGGCCAGGCGCTCGGCCTCGGACACCAGGTGCACGCCCATCACGCTGGGCACGCCGCCCTCGTTGGCGGGGTTGCTGGGCGGGTACTGCGAGAGGTCGAAGTTCTCCAGGATGCCCAGTGACTGCGCGATCGCGATGCCGCCCGACGACGGCGGCGACATCGTGCAGACGTAGTAGGCGTTGCGGTAGGTGGTGCACACCGCGTCGCGCTTCTTGGCCTTGTAGGCGGTCAGGTCGGCCAGCGTCATCAGGCTGGGCGTGATGGGCGTCCTGGCCGCGTCGTCACCGACACTTTGCGCGGCCTTGGCGATGATGTGCTGGGCGATCGGGCCGCTGTACAGCGCGCCGGCGCCCTTGTCGGCCAGCATCTTCAGCGTTTCGGCGTAGGCCGCGTTGGTCATCACCGTGCCGGCCTTGCGCCCTGTGCCGTCGGCATTGAAGTAGGTGGCCACTGCATTGGCGTCCAGCGCCAGGCTGCTGGCGTTGCCGGCGATGGCATCGGCCAGGCGCGACGGAATGACGAAGCCGCCCGAGGCCAGCTGGATGCCGTTGTCGAACAGGCGGATCCACCTCACCTTACCGTGCTCGTTGTGCGCCATCTCCAGCATGCGCATCACGCCGGGCACGCCGATCGAGCGGCCGCTGCGCCGCGCGCTGGGCACCGGTGCCGGCGAGCTGGCGTTGCTCTGGTCCTGCCGCGTCAGGTAGTAGCCGGTAGCGGCGGCGGGCGCCGCTTCGCGGCCGTCGTAGGCCGTGACCTGCTTGGTGGCCGCGTCGTAGTACAGCATGAAGGCGCTACCGGCGATGGTGCTGGACTGCGGCTCCACCAGGCCCAGCACGGCCTGCACGGCCACCGCGGCATCGACCGCGGTGCCCCCGGCGCGAAGAATGTCGCAGCCGGCCTTGGTGGCCAGCGGCGTGTTGGCCACCACCATGTACTTGCTCGAATACTTGGCCTTGTAGCCCAGGCGGTAGCCCGAAGCCGGCTCGGGCGCCGCCGGATCTCCGCTCTGGCCCGAGCCCACCACCACCGCCGAGCCGTTGCTGGACAGCACCGAACAGCTGTCGGCCGCGGTGTCGGCGGTCAGGCCGGGACCGAAGTCGGTGTTGTCAGCGCCGCCGCAAGCGGCCAGCACGAGCGCAGCTACGGCAACCGGCGTCAGCAGCCAAAGGGATGTTCGAGGTGTCATCGGTTTCTTCGTGTTGAGGTTGGATGAATCGACCCGCCGGCCGCCGCCGGCGGATCGAGTCATTTCACTGCAAGCGCACTCGCCCGCCCAGAGCCTGGGTGCGGAAACGACATCGACACTGTGACAAGACGAAACAGCCGCGTTGCCGTCTTCGACAAGTTTGCGCACACTCACGAACCTGGATTGCCGTTGTGGGATTTTCTCGATCAGCACTCTCGACCGATGAGTGCTAAAATGGCGGAACTTTGGGGCTAGTCCCCGCTCACACCACCCATGAATACTGCTGCTTCCGCTGCTCTGTCCGTGCGCAATCCCTGGGCCATGGTGCCGTCGCTCGGCAACCTGGACGCCTACATCACGGCCGTCAACCGGCTGCCGATGCTGTCGCAGGCGGAAGAGCAGTCGCTGGCCAAGCGCCTGCGCGAGGACGGCGACATCCAGGCCGCCGGGCAGCTCGTGCTGTCGCACCTGCGCCTGGTGGTGTCGATCTCGCGCCAGTACCTGGGCTACGGGCTGCCGCAGGGCGACCTGATCCAGGAAGGCAACGTCGGCCTGATGAAGGCGGTCAAGCGCTTCGACCCCGAGCAGGGCGTGCGCCTGGTCAGCTACGCGCTGCACTGGATCAAGGCCGAGATCCACGAGTACATCCTGCGCAACTGGCGCATGGTCAAGGTCGCCACCACCAAGGCGCAGCGCAAGCTGTTCTTCAACCTGCGCTCGATGAAGCAGGGCATGAAGGGCGAAGGCGCCGACGGCGAGACGCACCGCAGCACGCTGACGGCCGCCGAAGTCGACGCGATGGCGCGCGAGCTCAACGTCAAGCCGGCCGAGGTGATCGAGATGGAAACCCGCCTGGCCGGCGGCGACGTGGCGCTGGAGCCGCAGGTCGACGACGGCGAGGAAAGCTACGCGCCGATCGCCTACCTGGCCGACGAGACCCACGAGCCCACGCGCGCGCTGGAAGCCCGCCGCCGCGACTGGCTGGCCAGCGACGGCATCGGCCACGCGCTGGAAGCGCTGGATCCGCGCAGCCGCCGCATCGTCGAGGAGCGCTGGCTCAAGGTCAACGACGACAGCTCCGGCGGCATGACGCTGCACGAGTTGGCGGCCGAATACGGCGTTTCGGCCGAGCGCATCCGCCAGATCGAAGTGGCGGCGATGAAGAAGATGCGCAAAGCGCTGGAAGTCACCGGCGCCTGACGATCAGCGATCAGGCCGCCGGCTCGGCCAGCAGCAGCTTCAGGTCGGCGGCCAGCGCCTCGGCGCCCATGCCGTAGCGCGTGAACAGCCGCACCCGGCCCCCGGCGTCGAAGACGTAGGACCCGGCGGTGTGGTCCATCGTGTAACTGGTGTCGGTCTTGCCCGGCACCTTGGCGTAGAAGACTTTGAACTGCTTCGCCGCGGCCTTGATCTCGTCGGCGCTGCCCCACAGCGCGACGAAGTCGTCGCCGAAGCTGCCGACGTAGGCCTTCAAGATCGCCGGCGTGTCGCGCTCGGGATCGACCGTGACGAAGACACCTTGCACCCGCGCGCCGTCAGCGCCCAGCAGCTTGCGCGCCGCGGCCAGCTCGGCCAGCGTGGTCGGGCAGACGTCGGGGCACTGCGTGTAGCCGAAGAAGACCACCGCCACCTTGCCCTTGAAGTCGGCCAGGCTGCGCGGCTTGCCGTCGGCGTCGCGCAGGTTCAGCTCCTTGGCGTAGTCGGCGCCGGTGATGTCGACGCCCTTGAACGCGGCCTTGCCGCCGCCACCGCCCAGACGGTCGCAGCCGGCCGACGCAAGGAAGGCGGCAGCGGCCGTGATCAGAGTCCCGCGGCGAGTGAATGCAGCCATGGCATCAGGTAGTGGTCCAGCAGCAGCGCCGCGAACAGCAGCGACAGGTGCCAGATCGAGAAGCGGAAGGTCTGCCGCGCCAGCGCATCGCTGTAGTGGCGCCACAGGCGGAAGGCGAGCTGGATGAAGCGAGCGCCCAGCAGCAGCGCCGCGGCCAGGTACAGCCAGCCGCTCATCCGGTGGACGAAGGGCAGCAGCGTCGCCGCCAGCAGCACCACGGTGTACAGCAGCACCTGCAGCCGCGTGAATTCGGAGCCGTGCGTCACCGGCAGCATCGGCAGCCCGGCCCTGCGGTAGTCCTCGGCGCGGTACAGCGCCAGCGCCCAGAAGTGCGGCGGCGTCCACAGGAAGATGATCAGGAACAGCAGCAGCGCCTCGGTGCCGACCTCGCCGGTCATCGCCGCCCAGCCCAGCACCGGCGGCATCGCGCCCGAGGCGCCGCCGATCACGATGTTCTGCGGCGTCAGCGGCTTCAGCACCACGGTGTAGATCACCGCGTAGCCGACGAAGGTGGCGAAGGTCAGCCACATCGTCAGCGGGTTGACCGCCCAATACAGCAGCGCACTGCCCAGGCCGCAGAGCACGGCCGAGAACAGCAGCGTCTGCCAGTGGCTGAGCTGGCCCTTGGCGGTGGGGCGCCAGGCGGTGCGCGCCATGCGCGCGTCGATGCGCTGCTCGACGATGCAGTTGAAGGCCGCGGCGGCCGCCGCCACCAGCCAGATGCCGACCACCGCCGGCAGCGCCTTCGTCAGATCGGGCAGGCCCGGCTCGGCCAGCAGCATGCCGATGGCGGCGCAGAACACGATCAACTGCACCACGCGCGGCTTGGTCAGCGCGTAATACTGCTGCCATCGGGTGGACGGCCGGGCGGGGACAGCGACGGACGAAGCCATGGCGCGAGGGGAAAGGGATTCTAGGCAAGGCCCGGCAGCGAGGCCCGCGATGGCGGCCGCGCCACGGCGGCGGCCACGACCGCCGGCCGCGAGCGCGCCAGCAGCAGCGTCAGCGCCAGTACCAGCGCCGCGGCGCCGGCGGTGTGGGCCAGCGCCGCCGCCAGCGGCCATTGCAGCACTACGTTGGACAGCCCCGTCAGCACCTGGGCGCCGATCAGCGCCAGCAACAGCCGGCCCCAGCGCGCCAGCGCCGCGTCGCCGCTGCGCAGCAAGCGCCAGCCGGCCAGCAGCGCGGCGAGCGCGACGACCACCGCGAACCAGCGGTGCACGAGGTGGATTGCCACCAAGGCCTCGAAGGGCAGCATCGCGCCGGCGCCCGTGTGGCCCAGCGGCCGCAGCAGCGTGAAGCCGTTGGCGAAGTCGGCATCGGGCCACCAGCGGCCGCCGTTGCAGGTGGGAATCTCGCCGCAGGCCAGCACTGCGTAGTTGGTGCTGACCCAGCCGCCCAGCGCGATCTGCAGCACCACCAGTACCAACAACAGCGTCAACGCGCGCCGCCGCGGCGCGGGCAGCGGCAGCGGCCGCGCCAGGAACGATTCGCGCTGCAGCGCCAGCAAGGCCAGCAGCACCAAGCCGCCCAGCAGGTGCAGCGTGACGATGGCCGGGTAGAGCTTGAGCGTGACCGTGTACTTGCCGAACAGGCCTTGCACGACGACCCACAGCAGCGTCAGCGTCGGCCACCAGGGCGAATGCGGCAGGCGGCGGCGCTCGGCCCAACTCGCCACCGCGATCACCAGGCACAGCGCGCCGACCACCATCGCCAGGTAGCGGTGGATCATCTCGATCCAGGCCTTGCCGGCCGTCACCGGGCCGCCGGGCAGCGCGGCCTCGGCCTGGGCGATCGGGTGCTCGGCGCCGATCGGGCTGGCATGGCCGTAGCAGCCCGGCCAGTCGGGGCAGCCCAGGCCGGAATCGGTCAGCCGCGTGAAGGCGCCGAAGACGATCAGATCGAACGTGAGGAACAGCGTCACCGCGGTCAGCGCCGCCAGCCGGCCCTGCGACGCGCCGCGGCCGCGCCGCAGCCAGACCCACGCCAAAGGCAGCAGCGCGCCCAGCGCCGCCAGCGCCAGCAGGCGCAGCGTGGGGCTGAAGTCGGCGGTGAACGGCATCGCTGTCAGCGTCCTGGACGGTCCCACGAGGCCGAGGCGCGCAGCAGGCGATCGAGATCGCGCTTGACCTTGGCCGGCTCGAACTCGGCCGGGAAGCGCATCATCCACTCGCCCTGCGGGTCGACGAGGTACAGGTGATCGTCCAGCGCATGGCCGGCGGCCGGCGCCAGCCACTGCGCGAGCGGCCCGCGCAGCGTGCGCAGCACGGTCACTTCGGGCTGGGCCTGCACCGCGGCGCGCAGCGCGGCATCTGGGCCGGCCGTCGTCGGTGACGAACCACACCTTGTCCAGCCGGTCGCGGTCGCGGCCCAGCATCTCGCGCAACTGGCGCTGCGCGTACAGGCGCTGCTCGCAGGGCGCGTCGCAGCTCGACGGCGCCACCACCACCAGCAGCCACTGGCCGCGCAGCGAGGCGGCGTCCACCGGCTGGCCGTCCAGCGTCTGCAGCGCCAGCGCCGGCAGGCTGCGCGTAGGCTGGATCAGCTCGCCGTAGTTCGCGCGCTGCCCGGGCCGGATGAAGAAATAGGTCAGGTACGAGGCCAGCACCGGCGCCGCGCAGACGGCCAGCACCAGCAGCATCTTGAGGCGGCCCACGCGCGTGCGGCGCTGCGGCTCGGCAGCGGCAGCGCCGTCGCCGAGCTCGTAGACCGTCATGCGCAGCGCGTCAAGCGGCGGCGCGGCGGCGGGGACGGATGACTTGGAACCAGACATACAGGAACGCGATCAGGCCGCTGAGGCCGAACCACTGGAAGGCATAACCGTAGTTTTTGTAGACATCGACCGCCGGCGGCGGCCACTGCCGCAGCAGGCCGTCGGCATCGCCGCCGTCCTCCTGCACGATCACCAGCGGCAGCAGCGGACGGCGGATCTCGCCCGCGTAGGCGGCCAAGTCGAGATTCTGCCGGAGCGCGCCCGACGCGGCGGCGCCCAGTTCGTACAGCCTGGACACTTCAGGGGCGATGCGCCCGCGCACGCGCAGCCGGCCGTCCGCGCTGCGGTAGGGCGCGATGCGGGTGCGGTCGGCGATGTCGCGCGGCAGCCAGCCGCGCTGCACCGCGACGGCGCGGCCGTCGTCCAGCACCAGCGGCGTGACGACGAAGAAGCCGGCGTGGCCGTTCATCGCCCGGTTCTCCAGGTAGACGGTGGCGCCGGCCATCCAGCGGCCTTCGACCGCCACGGTGCGCTGCCAGAGCGCAGCGTCCGCCTCGGCCTTGCCGGACAGATCCGCCGCGCCCAGCGCCGGCAGGCGCGAGCGCTGCTCCTGCGAGCGCTGCAGCGCGATCTTCTGCGCCGCGCGGTCGAGCTGCCACAGCCCCAGGCGCGCCGTCAGCGCCACGCCCAGCACCGCGGCCAGCAGCACGAGCCAGCGGCGTCGCCGCGCCGGCAGCGCCGTCATGGCAAGAGCCGCGCGGCGGCGGCGATGCAGTACGCTCGCTTCATGAAGATCGTGATGGTGCTGATGCTCTTGCTGGTGATCGCGGCGCTGGCGAGCGCCGGCGTCTTCATGCTGCGCCGGCGCAAGGACGGCGCTGACGCCGACCGCCAGATGGCGCGCGCGCTGGCGGTGCGCGTGGCGCTGTCGGTGGTGCTGTTCCTGTTCGTGATGCTGAGCTGGTGGATGGGCTGGATCAAGCCCGGCGGCCTGCCCACCGGCGGTTGACGCGCCCAGTGAAAACGCCGCCCGCGGGCGGCGTCGTCGGCCTTGCCGGCGGCCGGCGCAGCCGGATCAGAGCCAATAGACCAGGAAGTACAGCCCCAGCCACACCACGTCGACGAAGTGCCAGTACCAGGCCGCGCCCTCGAAGCCGAAGTGGCGCTTGGGCGTGAAGTGGCCCTTCATCAGGCGCAGCGTGATGAACAGCAGCATCAGCATGCCCACGAAGACATGGAAGCCGTGGAAGCCGGTCAGCATGAAGAAGGTGGAGCCGAAGATGCCCGAGCTGAGCTTGAGGTTCAGGTCGCGGTAGGCGTGGGCGTACTCGTAGCCCTGCACGACCAGGAAGGTGGCGCCCAGCAGCACGGTGACCCACATCCAGAAGATGGTCTTGCTGCGCTGGTTGGCGATCAGCGCGTGGTGGGCGATCGTCAGCGTGACGCCCGAGGTCAGCAGCAGCGCGGTGTTGACGGTGGGCAGCGGCCAGGGGCCGATGGGGGTGAAGGGTTCCACCGTGCCCGCGGGCGAGGCCGTGGCGCCGCCGCCGGCGCTGGGCCAGATGGCCTTGAAGTCGGGCCACAGCAACTGGTGGTCGAAGTTGCCCAGCGTCGGCACCGAGTGCACCCGCGCCCAGTACAGCGCGCCGAAGAAGGCGCCGAAGAACATCACCTCCGAGAAGATGAACCAGCTCATGCTCCAGCGGAACGAGACGTCGATGCGGTCGGAGTACAGCCCGCTTTCGCTTTCGCGGATGGCCTGCGAGAACCACTGGAACAGCACCGCCAGCCAGACGACCACGCCCAGCAGCAGCACCCAGGTCGCCCAGCCGTGGCCGTTGATCCACTGGCTGGCGCCGAAGATCACCAGCAGCAGGCCGAAGGCCGCCTGGGCCGGAAACCGCGACGGCGACGGGACGAAGTAGTAGGGCGTGCTGCCCGCGGGGGTTGCGGCTGACATCGGGACGGTTCTCCTGAAACGGCTCTGCTGATGATGGCTTGTGCTGTGCTTCAGCCGGCGACGCCGCTGCCGACCACCCAGCGCACCAGCAGCACCAGCGCGGTGATGAAGACGGCCGCGGCGACGACGCCGGCGATGATCACGTGCACCGGGTTCAGCCGCTGCACGTCGCGCTCGTAGTCGGCCGAGCGGCGGATGCCGAAGAACGACCAGGCCACCGCGCGCAAGGTCTGCCCCAGGCTGGCCTTGCGCTGCAGCGGCGAATCGGGCTGCGCGGAGGGCTTCATGCGGCGCCGCCCTTGCCCGGCGCCGCGGCCGCGCGCTGCTGACCTTGCAGTTGGCCGGCCGGCGCCGCCGGCACCTTGCCGCCCACTTCGAAGAAGGTGTAGGACAAGGTGATGGTGGTCACGTCGCGCGGCAGCTTGGGGTCGATCACGAAGACCACCGGCCACTGCTTGCTCTCGCCCGGGGCCAGCGTGTACTCGTTGAAGCAGAAGCACTCCAGCTTGTTGAAGTGCGGCATCGCCTCGCGCGGCGCGTAGCTGGGGATCGCCTGCGCCGCCATCGTCCGGTTCTGCACGTTCTTGAACTCGTACATCACCGTGGTCAGCTCGCCCGGGTGCACCTGCAGCGAACGCTGCGCGGGCTTGAAGTCCCAGGGGCCGCGGGCATTGGCGTCGAACTCGACCGTGATCGTGCGCGAGCGGTCCACCTGGGTGTTGGCGGCGCCGCTGACGTTCTGCGCGCGCGGCTCCGACAGCGACAGCACGTTGATGCCCAGCGCGTCGCAGATCGCGCGGTACATCGGCACCAGCGCATAGCCGAAGCCGAACATCACCAGCACCACCAGCAGCAGCTTGCCCAGCATGCGCCGGTTGGCCGCGATCCCCAGGGGCGAAAGCATGATCCGCGGCCCGGTCAGTGGGGGCCCAGCAGCCAGATCTTGGCGACGAAGCCCAGCCCGAAGACCAGCGCCACCGTCGCCAGGATCAGCGCCAGCCGCAGGTTGGCCTTGCGCCGGATGTCGTTCGTCGCCATGGCTTGCGAAAAACGAGCGCCTTCAGCCGATCACGCGCGTCGCGCTGGCGTCCAGCTTGGGCGGCGTCTCGAAGGTGTGCCAGGGCGCCGGCGACGGCACTTCCCATTCCAGGCCCTCGGCAGCTTCCCACGGCTTCTGCGGCGCCTTCTCGCCCTGGCCGCGCATCATCGGCACGACGACGAAGAGGAAGAAGTACACCTGCATCAGCCCGAAGCCGAAGGCGCCGATCGACGCCAGCATGTTGAAGTCGGTGAACTGCATCGGGTAGTCGGCATAGCGGCGCGGCATGCCGGCCAGCCCGAGGAAGTGCATCGGGAAGAAGGTGACGTTGAAGAAGATCAGGCTGCCCCAGAAGTGGATCTTGCCGCGCGTCTCGGAGTACATCACGCCGGTCCACTTGGGGCCCCAGTAGTAGACGCCGGCGAAGAGGGCGAACAGCGAGCCGGCCACCAGCACGTAGTGGAAGTGGGCGACGACGTAGTAGGTGTCCTGCAGCTGGATGTCGATCGGCGCCATCGCCAGGATCAGCCCGGTGAAGCCGCCGATCGTGAACACGAAGATGAAGCCCACGGCCCACAGCATCGGCGTCTCGAAGGTCATCGAGCCGCGCCACATCGTGGCCACCCAGTTGAAGATCTTCACGCCCGTGGGCACCGCGATCAGCATGGTCGCGTACATGAAGAAGAGCTGGCCCGTCACCGGCATGCCGGTGGTGAACATGTGGTGCGCCCAGACGATGAACGACAGGATCGCGATCGACGCCGTCGCGTAGACCATCGAGGTGTAGCCGAACAGCCGCTTGCGCGCGAAGGTGGGGATGATGGCGCTGACGATCCCGAAGGCCGGCAGGATCATGATGTAGACCTCGGGGTGGCCGAAGAACCAGAAGATGTGCTGGTACATCACCGGGTCGCCGCCGCCGGCGGGGTTGAAGAAGCTGGTGCCGAAGTGGCGGTCGGTCAGCGTCATCGTGATCGCGCCGGCCAGCACCGGCATCACCGCGATCAGCAGGTAGGCGGTGATCAGCCAGGTCCATGCGAAGAGGGGCATCTTCATCAGCGTCATGCCCGGCGCGCGCATGTTCAGCACGGTGACGATGATGTTGATCGAGCCCATGATCGAGCTGGCGCCCATGATGTGGATCGCGAAGATCGCGGCGTCCATGCTGGGGCCCATCTGCAGCGTCAGCGGCGCGTACAGCGTCCAACCCGCGGCCGGCGCGCCGCCGGGCATGAGGAACGAGCCCGCCAGCATCAGCGCCGCCGGGATCAGCAGCCAGAAGCTGAGGTTGTTCATGCGCGCGAAGGCCATGTCGGCGGCGCCGACCTGCAGCGGCAGCATCCAGTTCGCGAAGCCGACGAAGGCCGGCATGATCGCGCCGAACACCATGATCAGGCCGTGCATCGTGGTGAACTGGTTGAACAGCTCGGGGTTCACGAACTGCAGGCCGGGCTTGAACAGCTCGGCACGGATGCCCAACGCCAGCACGCCGCCGATCATCAGCATCGTGAAGCTGAACAGCAGGTACAGCGTGCCGATGTCCTTGTGGTTGGTCGCGAACACCCAGCGCCGCCAGCCGTGGGGGTGGCCGTGCGAATGGTCGTGGGAGTGGTCGCCGTGACCGTGGGAATGGTCGCCGTGATGGTCGAGAACTGCGCTCATGGAGGTTCCTTCGATTCGACGACTTATTTGCGGGCCGCCAGCACCTCGGCGGGCTGCACGAGCTGGCCGGTGTTGTTGCTCCAGTGGTTCTTGGTGAAGGTGACGACGGCGGCCAGCTCGGTGTCGGAGAGCTGCTTCCACGACGGCATCGCGCCGTTGGCCGCGCCGCCCAGCACGATGGCGAGCTGCTTGCCCTTGTCGGCGTCCTGCACGACGGGCGAACCGTCCAGCGGCTTGATCGGGCCCGCGCCCTTGCCGTCGGGGCGGTGGCAGACGGCGCAGTTGGCGGCGTAGACCTTCTCGCCGCGGGCGATCAGGTCTTCGAGCTTCCACACCTTGGCCGGGTCGTCGGCGACCGCGGCCATCTTCTTCTTCTCGCTGTCCACCCAAGCGGTGTAGTCGGCCTGGCTCAGCACCTTCACGTGGATGGGCATGTAGGCGTGCTCCTTGCCGCACAGCTCGGCGCACTGGCCGTAGAAGTCGCCGGTCTTCTCGGCGCGGAACCAGGTGTCGCGCACGAAGCCTGGGATCGCGTCCTGCTTGACGCCCAGCGACGGCACCATCCAGGCGTGGATCACGTCGTTGGCCGTGGTCACGATGCGGATCTTGCGGTCGACCGGCACCACCAGCGGATTGTCGACCTTCAGCAGGTAGTCGTCGCCGGCGGGCTTGCCGGCGTCGGACATCTCGCGCTGCGCGAGGTCCAGCGTGGACAGGAACTTGATGCCCTCGCCTTCGCCCTTGAGGTAGTCATAACCCCATTTCCACTGGTAGCCGGTGGCCTTGATCGTGAGGTCGGCGCTGGACGTGTCCTTCATCGCGACGACGGTCTTGGTGGCCATCGCGCCCATGCCGATGACGATGATGAAGGGCACCACGGTCCACGCGATCTCGACCGCCACGCTCTCGTGGAAATGGGCCGGCTTGGCGCCCAGCGACTTGCGGTGCTTGAGGATCGAATAGAACATGACCCCGAACACGCCGATGAAGATCAGCACGCAGACGACCAGCATGATGTTGTGCAGCAGTTGCTGCTGCTCGGCGATCCTGGTCACCGGGGGATGCAGGTCGATCTGGTTGACCGCGGGGCCGCCGGGCAGGTTGTTGACCGCCAGCGCCCAGGGCGCCGTGGCCAGCAGCGCGAGCCCGGCTGCCGCTCGGGCCAGCGTCGAGCCGGAGAGTGTTCTTCGTGTTCATCGTCCCATCAGCTCCAACAATGCTTTCAGTTCAGGGCCTGGCGGCGCGCAACCCGGCCGCAAAACGCACGCCCGGCAGCGGGATGAGCAAGGCCGCCAGGGCCGCAGCGCCATCGGCAGACCGCTCGGGCAGCGCGAAGGCGGCAGGCACGGCGGACGCCCGGATGGCGGGCAGGATGACGGGGTTCATCGACACAGGGCTGCAAAGGCTGGGCCGCCTGCCGGCGGCCGTGGCTGCAGGCATCCGCTCTATTTGAACGAGTGCTGAGCAGGCTCAAGACGAGGAAATTCTAGCTCAGCTAGAGGGGCCGCCCCTCGGCGTTTGCCTATGCGCCGCCATTGTCCCAGATCATGTCACCGCGGCTTCAGCGCCGGGGCGAGCGGACCATCGCGCGCAGTTCGTCCAGCGGCACGGCGGTCTCGGCCCGGACCCGCGGCCCGGCGGCGGCGCGGAAGGCGTGGCCGTAGACGAGCTCGAAGCTCAGCGACGGCCGGCCCCGCCCGGCACGCGCCTGCAGGGCCGCGGCCAGGCGCCGGCGCCAGCGCGGGGTGCGCAGGCTCCCAGACCGTTCAATTGACACATTAGCCCCCAGGCTGCGCAGCTCGGCCAGCAGCGCATCGGCGTCGGGCCAGCTCAGGGTCAGCAGCTCCTGGTCCATCACCGGGTCGGCGAAGCCGGCCCGCACCAGCATGTCGCCCAGGTCATGCATGTCGACGAAAGGCGCGAACGGCTCACCCCAATCGTTGGCCTGGTAGACCTCGCGCAACTCGGGCAGCGAGCCCGGGCCCAGGGTCGAGAACATCAGGAAGCCGCCGACCGCCAGCGTCCGATGCCAGCGCTCGACCACGCCCTGCGGCTCTGCCAGCAGGTGCAGCCGCATGTTGGACCACAGCAGATCGGCGCTGCCGGGCTCCACCTGCTCGGCGGTCACGCTCTGCGGCAGCCGTGGCCGGCGCTGCCACCAGCGCCACGCCGCCGCAGGCCCGGCCTCGTCGGCCAGCGCCCGGTGCTCGGCCGCGGGGTAGGCCTGCAGCAGCCAGGGCGCGCTGGCGCCGGCGGCGCCGCTGCAATCGAGCACGCGCTGCGGCTGCAGCTTGATCAGCGGCAGCCGCTCGGCCATGCGGCGCGCCGCTTCGGCATGCAGCCAGGGCAGCGCCTCGGCCTGGTCGAGGCGGCGGCGCAGGCGCTGCAGCGCCTGGCGGTCGACCTGGGGGCGGGCAGCGGTGGCAGGGGCGTCGCTCACGTCGCGGGCAGTATATTGACGCGATGAACCTGGGCCTGCGGCGCTGGACCGGCTGGACGGGCTTGCAGCTCGCCGGCAGTTGCGAGGTCTGCGGCGGCTGGACCTCGCAGCGCCTGTGCCCGCCCTGCCGCCGGCAGCACGCGGCGCCGCAAGAGCGCTGCCGCCACTGCGCCTTGCGGCTGGCGGGCGGGCAGGCCGTCTGCGGCCAGTGCCTGCGCGAGCCGCCGCCGGTGCAGCACTGCCTGTGCGTGGCCGACTACGGCTTTCCCTGGGACCGGCTGATCCTGCGCTTCAAGCACCACCAGGCGCCCGAGCTGGCGCTGCTGCTGGCCGACTGCCTGGCCGCCGCGGCGCGGCGCGAGGCCCTGCCCTTGCCCGAGGCCTTCGTGCCGGTGCCGCTGTCGGACCACCGCCTGGCGGAGCGCGGCTACGACCAGGCCTCGGCAGTTGGCGCGGCAGCTCGCGCGCCGCCTGCAGCGCCCGGCGCGCGCCGACTGGCTGCAGCGCCGCTTCGACGGCCGTCCGCAGGCCGGACGGTCGCGCCGCGAACGTTTGACGCAACTGCGCGGCGCCTTCTGCCTGCGCGCCGGCGCGCAGTCGCAGGTACGGGGCCGCCACCTGGCGCTGGTGGACGACGTGCTGACCACCGGCGCCACCGCGTTCGAGGCCGCGGCCCCGCTGCTGGCGGCCGGCGCGCGCCAGGTGGACCTGTGGGTCGTCGCGCGCACGCCGGCGCCGGCGCTGGACTGAAGGCAGCGGCGTCGATGCTGCGCATCGTGCTGGTCCGGCCCGAGATCCCGCCGAACACCGGCAACGTGATCCGCCTGGCGGCCAACAGCGGCTGCGAGCTGCACCTGATCGAGCCGCTGGGGTTCGCGATGGAAGACCGGCTGCTGCGCCGCGCCGGGCTGGACTATCACGAGTACGCCGCCGTGCAGCGCCATGCCGGCTGGGCGGCGTGGCGATCGGCCTGCACGCCCGACCGCGAGCGCTGCTTCGCGTTCACCACGCGCGCCCGCCAGGCGCACCACCAGGTGTGCTGGCGGCGCGGCGACTGGCTGGTGTTCGGCAGCGAAAGCGCCGGCCTGCCCGCGGCCGTGCGCCAGGACTTCGACGAGCAGCACCAGGTGCGGCTGCCGATGCGCGCCGGCCAGCGCAGCCTGAACCTCAGCAACGCCGTCGCGGTGGCGGTGTTCGAGGCCTGGCGGCAGCTCGGCTTCGAAGGCGCGGTCTAGCTCTCGGCGCGCGCCTGGCGCGCCATCAACCGCGTCATCGCGTCCTGCGGACCGAGGCGCGCTTCCAGCACCTGCACCACGGCCTGGGTGATGGGCATCTCGACGCCGAGCCGCTGCGCGCGGTCGGCCGCCACGCGCGCGGTGTAGACGCCTTCGGCGACGTGGCCCAGCCGGGCCAGCGCCTCGGGCAGCGCCAGCCCTTGCGCCAGCAGCAGGCCGACCTTGCGGTTGCGCGAGAGGTCGCCGGTGGCGGTGAGCACGAGGTCGCCCAGGCCCGACAGCCCCATGAAGGTCTCGGCGCGCGCGCCCAGCGCCAGGCCCAGCCGCGTCATCTCGGCCAGGCCGCGGGTGATCAGCGCCGCGCGGGCGTTCAGGCCGGGGCCAGCGCCGCCAGCGCCGGCAGGGGCCGCCATGCCGTCCAGCATGCCAGTGGCGATGGCCAGCACGTTCTTCAGTGCGCCGCCGACTTCGACGCCGGCGATGTCCGTGGACGTGTAGATGCGCAGCGCGTCGCCGTGCAAGGCCTCGACCGCCGCGGCGGCCAGCGCCTCGCTCTCGCTGGCCGCCACCAGCGCGGTGGGCTGGCCGCGCGCGACCTCCAGCGCGAAGCTGGGGCCCGACAGCACGCCGCAGGCGCCCTGCGGCCGCAGGCTGCGCGCGATCTCGTGCCCCAGCAGCCCGCTGCCGGCCTCGAAGCCCTTGCACAGCCACAGTGCCGGCTGCGCCGGCGGCAGCCGCTGCAGCAGGCCGCGCAGCCCGGACATCGGCGTTGCGATGACCATCAACCCGCCGGCCGCGTGCCGCAGCGCTCGATCCAGATCGGCGGTCACCGCCAGCGCCGGCGGCAGCACCACCTCGGGCAGATAGCGCGCATTGCAGCGCGCGGCACCGATCGCAGCGGCCTGCGCCGGATCGCGCGCCCACAGCAGCGCGGCGTTGCGCGATGCGGCGGCCGCGGCGATCGCCGTGCCCCAGGCGCCGGCGCCGAGCACGCTGAGGTTCATCGCCGCGGCGGCCGCGAAGGCAGCGTCAGTTGACGCCGGTGATGATCCGCGAGCCGTTGCCCGCTTGCGCCGCCTGCTCCTGCTGCGCCTGGAACATCGCCTGGAAGTTGACCTCGGTCAGCAGGATCGGCGGGAAGCCGGCACGGGTGCAGACGTCGGAGACGATGGCGCGCAGGTAGGGGTAGATCATCTGCGGGCAGACCACGCTGATCAGCACCGGCATCTGCTCCTGCGGCACGTTGCGGATCTCGAAGATGCCGGCCTGCTTGGCCTCGACCAGGAACAGCACCTTGTCCTTGACCTTGGTGGTCACGGTGGCGGTGACGGTGACCTCGACGACGCCGTCGCTGATCTGCTCGGCGCCGACCGCGAGGTTGATGTCGACCTGGGGCTGCTGCTGCTCCAGCAGGATCTGCGGCGAATTGGGCTGCTCCAGCGACAAGTCCTTCAGGTACATGCGCTGGATCTGGAACACGGGAGTCGCTTCGTCGGCCATGAAAGTCTCTTCGAGGGTGAGCCGCAGACGGCGGCAGGCAAACGAGCGATTATGGGGCCGCGCCCGCGGCGCGCCGGGTGCTCAGGCTGCCAACAAGGGCGCAAGGCCGCCCTGCTGGTCCAGCGCGATCAGCTCATCGCAGCCGCCCACGTGGGTGTCGCCGATGAAGATCTGCGGCACCGTGCGGCGGCCGGTGATCCGGATCATGTGGTCGCGCTGCTCGGGGTCGAGGTCGACGCGGATCTCCTCGATCTGCTGCACGCCGCGCTGCTTGAGCAGCGCCTTGGCGCGCAGGCAGTACGGGCAGACCTGGGTGGTGTACATGCGCACGGCACTCATGCGAAAACCTTGCCTTGATTCGGATGCCGCGGATTGTCCCGCGCCGCGCAAGCCCTTGCAGGCCGCCGGCCGCTCGGGCGCTTCAGGCGCTCTTGGCCATCGGCAGGTTGGCGTCGCGCCAGGCCGCGGTGCCGCCGGCCACGGCCACCGCGCGCTCGTGGCCGGCCTTGCGCAGCAGCGCCGCGGCGCGGCCGGCGCGCGCGCCCGAAGGGCACAGCAGCACGATGGGCAGCGCCTTGTTCGACGGCAGTTCCTTGGCGCCCTGCAGCGAGCCGAAGGGCACGTTGCGCGCCCCGGCCGCATGGCCGCCGGCGAACTCGGCCGGCTCGCCCACGTCCAGCAGCACCGCCTTCTCGCGGTTGATCAGGCGCACCGCCTCGGCCGCGGACACCGCGCCGCTGCCGCCGGCCTTGCCGATCATCGGCCACAGCAGCAGGCCGCCGGAGGTCACGGCGGCCAGGATCAGGACCCAGTTCTGGAGGATGAAGCTCACGGCAAGCGGCGTTGGAAAAAGGGCGCGAATCATACAATTCGCGGTTTCGCCGACGTCCGGCAGCCGCCTTCTTCCCCCTCATGCACAAGCTCGTCCTGATCCGCCACGGCGAATCCACCTGGAACCTGGAAAACCGCTTCACCGGCTGGACCGACGTGCCGCTGACCGACACCGGCGTCGCGCAGGCAAAAGCGGCCGGCCGGCTGCTGAAGGCCGAGGGCTACGAGTTCGACGTCGCCTACACCTCGGTGCTCCAGCGCGCGATCTGGACGCTGTGGCACTGCCTCGACCAGATGGACCGCACCTGGCTGCCGGTGGTCAACGACTGGCGGCTCAACGAGCGCCACTACGGCGCGCTGCAAGGCCTGAACAAGGCTGACATGGCCCGGCAGTACGGCGACGAGCAGGTGCTGATCTGGCGCCGCAGCTACGACACGCCGCCGCCGGTGCTGGACGCCGTCGACCCGCGCGGCCAGCGCGGCGACATCCGCTACGCGAAGCTGGCGCCCGAGCAGATCCCGCTGACCGAATGCCTGAAGGACACGGTGGCGCGCGTGCTGCCGTGCTGGCACGAGCGCATCGCGCCGGCGATCTGCGGCGGCCAGCGGCTGCTGATCTCGGCGCACGGCAACAGCATCCGCGCGCTGGTGAAATACCTGGACGGCGTCTCCGACGCCGACATCGTGGGCCTGAACATCCCCAACGGCATCCCGCTGGTCTACGAACTGGACGCCGAGCTGAAGCCCATCCGCCACTACTATTTGGGTGACGCCGAGGCGGCAGCGCGCGCGGCCGCCGCGGTGGCCGGCCAGGGCAAGGCGGGCTGACCGGCCTCCGGGCTAACCTCCTTCACGCGCGGCATCGATCGCCGCCAGCGCCGCGTCGATGTCGGCCCGCAGCGTGGCCGCCAGCGCGCGGCGGTCGGCGTGGCGGCTGCCGCGCGCCGGCAGCACCTGCAGCTGCGCCACCAGGCCGTCGGCGGCGGCCAGCCGCCACAGCGTCTGCGCCAGCGTGGTCTCGCCCAGCCACAGCGCCGCGGGGCTGATGGCAGCGCGGCGGTCGGCGTAGCGCAGCGCCACGGGCTGCACCGCGGTGTGGGTTGCCACCGCGACCTGCAGCAGGTTGGCGTGGAAGGGCAGCAGGCCGCCGTCGGGCGCCGGGCCGGTCGTGCCTTCGGGGAACACCGCGACGGTGCCGCCCTGCTGCAGCGCCTCGGCGCTCTGGTGCACGACGCGCATCGCGTCGCGCTTGCGCTGACGCTCGATGTACAGCGTGTCGGCGGCGGCGACCAGCCGGCCCAGCAGCGGCCAGCCGCGCACCTCGGCCTTGGCGACGAAGCGCGCCTCGGGGCAGACCGCGTGCACGACCATGATGTCCAGCCACGACACGTGGTTGGCAACGATCATCTTCGCGCCCGGCTTGAAGCGCCCCTGCACCGCCAGCCGCAGGCCCAAGGCGCGCAGCATGCCTTGCGCCCACCAGCGCACGCGCTCGCGCCGGGCGTCGCGGTCCAGATGCGGAAAGCGCAGCAGCACGATGGCCACGCCCAGCAGCGCGTGCAGCAGCGCGCGCAGCAGGCGCCAGACGGCGCGCAACGCGCGCGGCACGCGCAAGGCGCGCATCAACGCCGGTCGAAGGCGATCGTGCCGGCCACCAGCGTGGTGCGCACGCAGCCGCGCAGCGCCATGCCGGTGGACGCGAACGCGAACGGCGTGTGCTTGCCCTGGCTGCTCAGCGCCTCGGGCGTGACGCGCCACTCGGCCTCGGGGTCGAACAGGCAGATGTCGGCGACGCCGCCTTCCACCAGCCGCCCGGCGCTGGAGGCCAGCGAGCCCAGCACCTCGCCCAGCACGCGCACCGGCTCGCAGGTCACGCGCGCGAGGCTCTGGCCCAGCGACAGCCCGCGGTCGGCGCCCCAGCGCAGCGCCAGCGGCAGCAGCAGCTCCAGCCCGGTGGCGCCGGGCTCGGCCTCGCCGAAGGGCAGGTTCTTCATGTCCTCGGCCACCGGGTTGTGGTCGGACACCAGCGCGTCGATCGTGCCGTCGGCCAGCGCCGCCTGCAGCGCCGCGCGGTCGGCGCCCTGGCGCAGCGGCGGCGTCAGCCGCATGTCGGCGTTGAAATAGCCGATGTCGACGTCCGTCAGGTGCAGCGAGTTGATGCTGACGTCGGCCGTCACCGGCAGCCCCTCGGCCTTGGCCTGGCGCAGCAGCGCGACGCCGGCGGCGCTGGACAGCCGACACAGGTGCAGCCGCGCGCCGGTGGCGCGCACCAGCTCGAACAGCGTGTGCAGCGCGATCGTCTCGGCCGCCACCGGCACGCCCGACAGGCCCAGCCGTGTCGCCACCGCGCCGCTGGCCGCCACGCCCTTGCCCAGCCACGCGTCCTGCGGCCGCAGCCAGACGGCATAACCGTGCGTCGAAGCGTACTGCAGCGCGCGCTGCAGCACCAGCGTGTCGGGCACCGCAGCGTCCACCTGCGAGAAGCCGACGCAGCCGGCCTCGGTCAGCTCCAGCATCTCGGTCAGCGCCTGGCCTTCGAGCCGCCGCGTCAGCGCGCCCAGCGGGAAGACGCGGCAGCGCGAGAGCTTGCGCGCGCGGAACTTGAGCATCTCGACGAGGCCCGGCTCGTCCAGCACCGGGTCGGTGTCGGGCAGGCAGACCAGGCTGGTCACGCCGCCGGCCGCGGCGGCGGCCAGCTCGCTTTCCAGCATGCCTTCGTGCTCCTGCCCCGGCTCGCGCAGCCGCGCCGCCAGGTCCACGAGGCCCGGCGCGACGACGAGGCCGGTGGCGTCGATCTCTCGCTCGGCCTCGAAGCCGCTCGCCTTGTCGCCGATCGCGACGATGCGGTCGCCGGCGATTGCGACGTCGGTCTGCTCGTCGCGGCCCGAAGCCGGGTCGATCACGCGCCCGTTGCGGATGACGATCCTCATGCCTGGTTCCCCGCAATCGTCGACATCACCGCCATGCGCACCGCGATACCGAAGGTCACCTGCGGCAGGATCACGCTTTGCCGCCCGTCGGCCACCGCGGAGTCGATCTCGACGCCGCGGTTGATCGGCCCCGGGTGCATCACGATGGCGTCGGGCTTGGCCAGCGCCAGCTTCTCGGGCGTGAGGCCGTAGCTCTTGAAGAACTCGCCGGCGCTGGGCAGCATCGCGCCGCTCATGCGCTCGTTCTGCAGCCGCAGCATGATGATCACGTCGGCATCGCGGATGCCCTCGGCCATGTCGTGGCACACGCGCACGCCCATCTCGCGCAAGTCGCCCGGCACCAGCGTCTTCGGGCCGACGGCGCGGATGTCGGGCACGCCCAGGATCGTCAGCCCGTGGATGTCGGAGCGCGCGACGCGCGAGTGCACGATGTCGCCCACCACCGCGACCGACAGCTGCGAGAAATCGCGCTTGTAGTGGCGGATCGTGTACATGTCCAGCAGCCCCTGCGTCGGGTGCGCGTGGCGGCCGTCGCCGGCGTTGACCACGTGCACGTGCGGCGCGCAGTGCTGCGCGATCAGGTGCGGCGCGCCGCTCTCGCCGTGGCGCACGACGAACATGTCGGCGTGCATCGCGGACAGGTTCGCGATGGTGTCGAGCAGGCTCTCGCCCTTGGCGGTGCTGCTCCTGGCGATGTCGAGGTTCAGCACGTCGGCCGACAGCCTTTTCGCCGCGATCTCGAACGTGGTGCGCGTGCGCGTGCTGTTCTCGAAGAAGAGGTTGAACACGCTCTTGCCGCGCAGCAGCGGCACCTTCTTGACCTCGCGCTCGTTGACGCTCAGGAAGGTGCTGGCGGTGTCGAGGATCTGCGTCAGCACCGCGCGCGGCAGGCCCTCGATCGACAGCAGGTGGATCAGCTCGCCGTGGGCGTTGAGCTGCGGGTTGCGCCGATTCAGCATGGGGCTCCCCGTTGGGTCGCGGGCATCAGGCCTTCTCCTCGACGGTGAAGCTGAAGTGGCCGTCGTCGCCGCGCGCCAGCGCCAGCATCTGCGTGGCCGGCAGCGCGATGCGCGCGGCGGCATAGGCGGCCTCGATCGGCAGCTCGCGCCCGCCGCGATCGACCAGCACCGCCAGCGTCACGCTGGCCGGGCGGCCGAAGTCGTACAGCTCGTTGATCGCGGCGCGGATCGTGCGGCCGGTGTAGAGCACGTCGTCGATCAGCACGATGTGCCGGCCTTCGATCTCGAACGGCAGCTGCGTCGCGTCGGCGCCGGCGGCGAAGCCGCGCGAGCCGAAGTCGTCGCGGTGCAGCGCGCTGGAGATCACGCCGGCCTTGCCCGGGCGCTGCAGGTCGGCCTGCAGCCGCTCGGCCAGCCAGGCGCCGCCCGACCAGATGCCCACCAGCACCGCGTCGGGCTTGAGCAGCGCGCGCACGCCCTGCCGCAGTTGCGCATACAGCGCCTCGGCATCAAGCTGCAGCATCGTCTTCGTCCTCCGGCAAGGCTTGCAGATACTGGGTGAGGATGATCGCCGCGGCCGCGGCGTCGGCATCGCGCGCGCCTTCGGCCAGCGCCTCGGTGGTGCTGTAGCGCTCGTCGACCTCGTGCACCGGCAGGCCGAAGCGGCCTTGCAGCTGGCGCGCGAAGCGGCGCGCGCGGCGCGTGTTGCCGTGCTCGGCGCCATCGGGGTGCAGCGGCACGCCGACCACCAGCGCATCGGGCCGCCATTCGTCGACCAGCCGCGCGATCGCCGCGAAGCGCGCATCGCCTTCGGCGGCGATGGTCTTCAAGCCCTGGCCGCGGCCCAGCAGCCGGTTGCCGCTGGCCACGCCGACGCGGCGGAGACCGAAATCGAATGCCAGGAAAGTCCGCTCGGGCACGGCGACCGGCGCCACACCGCTCATGCGTGCCCCGCCTCCTGCGACAGCATGTGCGGGTCGAAGCCCAGCAGCGACACCGCGCGCTCGTAGCGCTGCTCGATCGGCGTCTCGAAGATCACCGCCGGGTCGGCGCCGACGGTCAGCCAGCCGTTGCGGCCGATCTCGTCTTCCAACTGCCCGGCCGACCAGCCGCTGCAGCCCAGCGTGATCAGCACGCGGCGCGGGCCGGCGCCGTTGGACATGGCTTCCAGCACGTCCTTGCTGGTCGTCATCTCCAGCCCGCCGGGCACCGACATCGTCGAGGTGTACGGGCTCTCGCCCTCGCCCTGCTTCTCGTGCAGCACGAAGCCGCGCTCGGTCTGCACCGGGCCGCCGAAGAACACCGGCTGCTCGGCCAGTTCCTGGCGGTCCAGCGGCAGCTCGACCTTCTCGAACAGGTTCTTCAGCTTGATGTCGATCGGCTTGTTGATCACCAGGCCCAGGGCGCCGCGCTCGCTGTGCTCGCACAGGTAGACCACCGATCCGGCGAAGGTGTCGTCGGCCATGCCGGGCATGGCGATCAGGAACTGGTTGGTCAGATCGATGCGGGAGCCGGCGGCCATGGCGGGTGATTTTAGGGGCGGCTCGGGCACACTGCGGCCGTGAACAGGCCTTTCGACCGCGCCCTCGTCTGGCTGCGCCGCGACCTGCGCGTCGACGACCACGCGGCGCTGTACCACGCGCTGCGCGCGGCGCGCCAGGTCTGGTGCGCCTTCGTGTTCGACCGCCGCATCCTCGACCCGCTGCCGCGCGCGGACCGGCGCGTGGAGTTCATCCGCGACAGCCTGGCCGGCGTCGATGCCGAGCTGCGCGCCGCCGGCGCCGCGCATGGGGTGGACGGCTGCGGGCTGATCGTGCGCCATGGCCAGGCCGCCGAGCAGATCGCCACGCTGGCGCGGCGATTGGGCGTGCAGGCGGTCTATGCCAGCCACGACGACGAGCCCGAGTCGCTGGCGCGCGACGCGCGCGTGCGCGGGCTGCTGGCCGACGCCGGCGTGGTGCTGCATACCGCGAAGGACCACGTGGTGTTCGAGCGCGACGAGGTGCTGACGCAAGCCGGCAGCCCGTATTCGGTGTTCACGCCCTACAAGACCGCGTGGCTGCAGAAGGCCGACGGCTTCTATCTCGGCGCCTACCCCGTGACCCGCCACACGGCGGCGCTGGCGCCGGTGCCGCCGGACCTGGCCGGGGTGCCGGCGCTGTCGGACATCGACTTCGAGCCGACCAACCTGCACCAGTTGCGGCTGCCCGGCGGGCCGGCCGGCGCGGCCGAGCTGCTGGACGATTTTCTCGGCCGCATCGACCGCTACGACCAGACGCGCGACTTCCCGGCGCTGAAGGGGCCCAGCTACCTCAGCACGCACCTGCGCTTCGGCACCGTGTCGGTCCGCCGGCTGGCGGCCGAGGCGCACCGTCGCATGAGCCAGGGCTCGCGCGGCGCCGAGGTCTGGCTGTCGGAGCTGATCTGGCGCGACTTCTACCACCAGGTGCTGCACCACCGCCCGCACGTCGTCGGCCACGCGTTCAAGCCCGAGTACGACCGCATCCGCTGGGAGCACGGCAAGCACGCCGACGAGTGGTTCGCCGCCTGGTGCGAGGGCCGCACCGGCTACCCGCTGGTGGACGCCGCGATGCAGCAGATCAACCAGACCGGCTACATGCACAACCGGCTGCGCATGGTGGTGGCCAGCTTCCTGACCAAGGACCTGGGGATCGACTGGCGGCGCGGCGAGGCGTACTTCGCGCTGCATCTCAACGACTTCGACCTCGCGGCCAACAACGGCGGCTGGCAATGGGCGGCATCCAGCGGCTGCGACGCGCAGCCCTGGTTCCGCATCTTCAACCCGGTGGCGCAGAGCGAGAAGTTCGACCCGCAAGGCCGCTTCATCCGCCGCTACCTGCCGCAGCTGGCCGCGCTGCCCGACGCGTTGCTGCACGCGCCCTGGACCGCGCGCCCGGTGGACCTGGCGGCCGCCGGCGTGGTGCTGGGGCGCGACTACCCCGAGCCCCTCGTCAGCCACGAGGCGGCGCGGATGCGCACGCTGGAGCGCTATGCGGCGGTGAAGGACGCCGGCGGCAAGCCCTAGCCCGACGCGATCAGAACAGCTCCATGTCCCCGGTGCGCGCGCGGTCGACCAGCAGCCCGCGCGCGATCAGCGCGTCGTGCGGCGCCACCTGGTCGCGGCCGTTCTGCTTGGCGAAGTAGACCGCGCGGTCGGCGCGCTCGAAGGCGGCGGCCGGCGAATCGCCGGCGCGCACCTCGGTGAAGCCGATCGACACCGTGATGCGGCCGACGCGCGGGAACACGTAGTGGGCCACGTTGGCGCGCAGCCGCTCGAACGCCGCCACCGCCTGCGCGGCCTGGCCGCCGCGCATCAGCACGACGAACTCCTCGCCGCCGAAGCGGTACAGCAGGTCGTGGAAGCGGAAGCTGCTGCGCATCAGCCGCGCGATCAGCAGCAGCACCTCGTCGCCGATCAGGTGGCCGTGGCTGTCGTTGACGGCCTTGAAGTGGTCGATGTCGACCACGCCCAGCCACGCGCCCTCGGGCACCGCGGCACGGCGGGCGTCGCCGTCGACCGACGCCGCCGCATCGGCATCAGCCGCGCTCAGCGCGCCGGGCGCGGCCAGACGCAGGAACGAGCCGTCGAAGGTGGTGCGGTTGAGCAGGCCGGTCAGCGTGTCGCGCTCGCTGTAGTCCAGCAGGCCCTGGAAGTTGCGGTAGACGCGCAGCATGCTGCACACCAGCCGGGTCTGCTCGGGCGTCAGCGGCTCGCGCGTGCGCAGCTCCAGCACGCCGCCGGCGTCGCGCTCGGTGGCCAGCGGGAACAGGCTCAAGGCCTGGCCCTCGGCGTCGGACCTGACGGCCGCCTGCTGCTGCAGGCAGCGCTGGTGCAGCGGCAGCGCGGCCAGCGCCGGCAGGTCGTCCATGTCGGCCCAGATCGAGTCGGCGCTGGCCGCACTGTCCTGCGCGCGCTGGCGCGCCCGCGTCAGCCAGCGCTGCTGGCCGCCGCCCTCGCCCACCGGGCGGTAGATGGCCACGCACTCGGGCCGCAGCAGGTCGCGGAAAGCGCCGACCAGCGTGACGTCGACCACGTCGCGGTCGCGGAAGCCGGTCAGCTCCGCGAGATGGTCGATCACTTCGGGCATCGGGGCCTCAGGCCGGCGTCGCCACGCCGGCGTGGCGGGCGACGAGCTGCAGCAGCTCGTCCTCCGAGTAGGGCTTGCCGAGGTAGTGGTCGACGCCCAGCTCGGCCGCGTAGTCGCGGTGCTTCTGCGCGATGCGCGAGGTGATCATCACCACCGGCAGCCCGGCCAGCCGCGCGTCGGCGCGCACGTTGCGCACGAGGTCGAAGCCGTCCATGCGCGGCATCTCGATGTCCGACAGCAGGATGGCCGGGCGCTCGAGCGCGAGCTTCTCCATCGCCTCCATGCCGTCCTTGGCCAGCACGACGCGGTAGCCCTCGCGCGTCAGCAGCCGCTGGGTGACGCGGCGCACGGTCAGCGAATCGTCGACCACCATCACCAGCGGCGCGCGCGCGGCGGCGGCCGCAGCCTCGTCGACCACGGCCGCGGCCTGCGCCGCCGGCGCGCCCTGCGCGCGGCGTTGTGCCGCCTCGCCGAACAGCGCGGCCAGCGCCACCGGGTTGTAGATCAGCGCCACCGCGCCCGAGGGCAGCAGCGTCACGCCGGCCAGGCCGGGCAGACGCGCGAGCTGCGGACCCACGTGCTTGACCACCACTTCCTGGTTGCCCAGCACTTCGTCGACGTGCAGCGCCACGCGCTGCGCCGCGCTGCGCACCACCACGACGGCCTGGCTGCGGCCGGCCGCCGGCCCGCGGTGGCTGTGCTGCAGCAGGCCGCCCAGCCAGTAGAAGGGCAGCGCCTGGTCGCCCCCTGCCGCGCCCGACCCCAGCACGCCTTGCGCGTAGGCCTGTTCCACCTGATCGGTCGGCACGCGGCGCACGACCTCGATCAGCGTCGACGGCACGGCCACGTTCAGCTCGCCGCAGCGCAGCATCACGACCTGCGTGACCGCGGTGGTCAGCGGCAGCACGAGGCGGAAGCTGGTGCCCTGGCCCGGCGTGCTGGCGGTCTCGATGCGGCCGCCCATCGCGTTGACCTCGGCGCGCACCACGTCCAGGCCGACGCCGCGGCCGGCCAGCTCGGTCACTTCGCTGGCGGTGCTGAAGCCGGGGCGGAAGATCAGGTTGGCCAGCTCGGCGTCGCTCGCCTCCTGGCCGGCGCCCAGCAGGCCGCGGTCCTCGGCGCGCTGGCGGATGCGCGCCAGGTCCAGCCCGGCGCCGTCGTCGCGGCAGTCGACGCCGATCTCGTTGCCTTCCTGCGTGACGGTGATGCGGATCTCGCCGGTGGCGTCCTTGCCCGCGGCCCGGCGCTGCTCGGGCGTCTCGACGCCGTGCGCGACGCTGTTGCGCAGCAGGTGCTCGAAGGGGCCGACCATGCGCTCCAGCACGCCGCGGTCGACTTCGATCGAGCCGCCCACGATGTCGAGCTTGACCTGCTTGGCGCTGTCCTTGGCGGCCTGGCGCACCACGCGGTACAGGCGGTCGGCCAGGCTCTCGAACTCCACCATGCGCGTGCGCAGCAGGTCGTCCTGCAGCTCGCGCGTCAGGCGCGCCTGCGCGGCCAGTTCGTCCTCGGCCGACTGCAGCGTGCGCTGCACGCTGCGCTGCACCGTGGCGACGTCGTTGACCGACTCGGCCATCATCCGCGTCAGCTCCTGGAAGCGCGTGAAGCGGTCCATCTCCAGCGGATCGAAGGCCTGCGACGCGGCCTTGGCGGCCTCGATGCGCGAGGCGATCTGCGACTCGGCCTGCAGCTCGATGTCGCGCAACTGGCTGCGCAGGCGGTCGAGGTTGTCGCTGAGATCGCCCACCGCGCCTTGCAGCTGGCGCATGCCGGCGTCGATGCGGGCACGGGTGATCGAGACCTCGCCGGCGTGATTGACCAGCCGGTCCAGCAGCCCGGCGCGCACGCGCACCGCGGCGCCGCCGGCGGCGCGCGGCTCCGCCGCGACGGCCTGCTCGAGCCGGCGGTCGTTGAAGCGCGACCAGTCGATCGGCGGGCCTTCGGCCGGCACCGCGGCCGGCTCGGCACCGGGTTCGGACGCAGCGGGCACGGCCGCAGCCTCGGCGGCCGGCAGCGGCGGCGCGACGGCCAGCGCCACCGGCAGTTCCATCGGCACCGGCTGCGGCGGCGGCGCCACCGCGGGCGTGGCTGCGGCATGGCCGGGGGCAGCGGGTTTGCGCAAGGCTTCGTAGGCGGCCACCATCTGGTCGGCGCGACCGATCAGCGGCTCGATCTGCGACGCCTCGGTGCCGGCACCGGCGGCCAGGTGCTCGACGGCGGTCTCCAGCCGGTGCGCCATCTCGCCGAGGCGCATCGCGCCGGCCAACCGCGCGCCGCCCTTGAAGGTGTGCAGCGTGCGCATGCAGGCCGCCGGCGCGTCGCCGTCGGAGGGCTGCAGCATCCAGTCGCGCAGGCGCGACTGCAGTTGCGGCAGCAGCTCCTCGGCTTCTTCCTCGAAGATCGGGAACAGCTCGGCATCGAGCGCGTCGACGGCCTCGATGTCCTCGTCGTCGTCGAAAGCCTCGGCCGGCGCCGCGCGCAGCGGCAGCGTGGCGGCCTCGGGCAGCGCATCCAGCGCGGTGAAGCTGGTGGCCAGCGTCGGCGCCAGCGGCAGCGTCTGCAGCAGCGCCGGCTCGGGCTCGGGCTCGACGGCGGCTTCGAGCGCCGCTTCCAGCCCTTCGGCTGCGACGGCAGCCGGCTGGTCGGCCCGTTGCTGTTCCAGCCGGCGCTCGGCCTCGGCCAGCCGGTCCGGCAGGCCCGGCGCCATGGTCTTGAGGAAGCCGGCGGCGAACTGGTGCAGCAGGCGGCGGATCTCGTCGCCGGCCTCGTTGAACAGCGCGGCATCGGCCGCCGGGCCGGGGCCGGCGGCGGCCGAGCGCATCAGCACGTGTTCCAGCGCGCGGGCCAGCGTCGACAGATCGGCAAAGCCGACGGTGGCCGAGCTGCCGGCCAGCGAGTGCGCCAGCACGATGGTGCTTTCGGCCACCGGCCGCCGCTCGTGCTCGACGCTCCACTCGGCCAGCTCGGTCGACAGCCGGCGCGACAGCTCGTCGGCCTCGTTGAGATAGATGTTGAACAGCGGGATCGGGATGCGCAGCGGGCCGATCACCTTGACCTGCTCGTCGGCTTCGGCCTCGGGTTCGGCTTCAGGTTCGACAGCCGGCCCGAAATCGAGCGCGAGGTCGGGCACGGTCGGCGCGGCAGGGGCCTGCAGCGCCTCGCGCTCGTCCTCCAGCGCGCGGTCCAGCGGCAGCGTGACTTCGCCGATGCCGAGCGGCCCGAATTCAGGTTCGGGTTCGGCGACGGCGGGAATGACTTCGATGGGCGCCGTTTCAGCGGCCAGGCCCAGGTCGCCGAAGTCGATCTCGACGACCTCGGCCAGCTCCGGCAACGCCGGCGCCGACTCGGCCGCCAGCGGCTCGGGGAGGGGCTCGGACGCCAGCTCGATCGCCTCCGGCTCGGCACCGAGGTCGAGCTCGAACGCAGGCGCCTCCTCGGCCGGCGCCGGCACGGGCGGCGGCGACAGGTCGAGGTCGGCGGCCAGCGGCAGATCGGGCACGCGCTCGGTCAGGCTCTGGCCGAAGTCCAGCTCGGGCAGCACCGGCAACTCGAGCACCGGCAGCGCGTCGGCCGCGGGCAGCACGTCCAGCACTTCGGGCAGCAGCTCCGGCGCGGGCGCGGGCTCGGGCGCGGGCGACGGCGCTGCCAGCGGCAGCGTGGCGTCGGCGGTCGGCAGGCCGCCGATGGGGATGCGCACGCCTTGCAGGCGCAGGCTGTCGGCGGCCGCGACGATGGCGCCCGGCGTCAGCGCATGGCCCTGGCCGACGGCGATCGCGTCGGTCCATTCGGCCAGGTGGTCCAGCGCGTCGCGCGTGAAGGCGTCGAGCTCGGCGTCCATGCGCGGCGCTTCGGCCAGGCGCGCGTTGTAGAGCTGCTCGCAGGCCCAGGCGGCGTCGCCGTAGTCGCGCAGGCCCACCATGCGCGAGCTGCCCTTGAGCGTGTGGAAGGCGCGGCGCACGGTGGTCAGCTCGCCCACGTCCTCGGGGCTGCCGGCCAGCGCGTCGAGCGAGGCGCGCGCGGCGGCGATCACCTCGCGCGCCTCTTCCAGGAAGATCTCGCGCATCTCGGCGTCGTCTTCCAGGTTGTCGGCCGTCGTGGCCGGCAGCGGCGCCGGCGACGGGGCCGGCAGCGGCGGCGGCGCGACGGGCAGCATCTGGCCGACGGTCTGCGCCAGCTCGGCGCTGACGGCCTGGCGGGTCTGCTCGTCGGTGGCCTGGGCCAGCGCGCGGCGCGCGCTGCTGACGGCACCGGCCACGCCGGGCAGGTCGGCGGCCAGCGCGCGCTGGCTCAGCGCTTCCAGCGCCGGGCCGTGGTCGGCCTGCGGTTCGGCCGACAAGGTGTCGACCAGCGCACGCGCCTGGTCGGCCAGCGGCGCGGCGGCGGCCTCGGGCTCCAGGCCGCCGAAGGCCGAGGGCCGCTCGCTCTGGCCCATCACCGCGCTCAGGCTGCCTTCCACCGGATCGAAGCGGAACAGCGACTTGGCCAGCTGCGGCTGCACGCTGAGCATGTCGATCAGGAAGCTCAGGGCGCCTAGGTTGTCGGCCAGGCGGTCGAAGGTGCCGGCCTTGACGGCCTGCTGCGGGTCGACCTCGGTCTGCGCCAGCGCGTCGACGTCGTCGCGCATGTGCAGCACGGCCTGCGAGGCCTGGTCCATGCCCAGCACCGAGAGCACGCCGCGCATCGCCGAGAGCTGGTTGGGCACCGGGATCAGCAGCTCGCGCCGCGCCGGGTCGCGGAAGTACTGGTCGATCTGCTTCTCGACCTCGGACAGCGAGGCGCGCAGCTCGTGCACCACCGAGCCCATGGTCTGGCGGTCGGAGACGCGGCGGTACAGCTCCTCCATCCACGGTTCCAGCGGCTGCGGCTCGGCGCCGTCGCGCGCCTCGGCGATGCGCTGGGCCAGGCGGCGCACGCGGTCTTCGAGGCCGGGCTGGTCGAGCTCGCCGTCTTCCAGCGTGGCGTCGAGGTACAGCACCGAGGTGGCGACTTCCATCGCCAGCGCCGCCGGCGGCGCCTCGCCCTCGGCCTGCACGCGCTGCGCGGTGTCCTGCAGCGCACGGCTCAGCTCGGGGCCGGCCGGAAACAGCCGCTCGACCGAGTCACCCAGCAGCGCCATCTGCTCGCCCAAGGCCGGCAGGCGGTGCAGCTCGCCGCCGGCGATCGCCGACCACACGTCCTTGGCGCCGGCCACGCGCTTGCGCGCCTGCGCGATCCAGGCCGGGTCGAAGCGGCCCAGGCGTTCGTGCTCGTAGTCCAGCGGCGCGGTCTGCGGCAGCCGCCACGCGCGGCGCACGGCATCCAGCCGCGGGGTGGGTGCGTCGCCGCCGGCGCGGGCATGGGCGCAGAAGAACAGCAGGTCCTGCGCCAGGCGCTCGGACGGCTCGTCCTGGCGCTTGGCGCTCAGGCGCAGCTGGGCCAGCAGCCGCGCGGCCACGCGCTTGGTGATGACGTCGCCCTGCGGCAGCAGGCCCGCGGCCTCGGCCTCGGCGAAGGCGGCAGCCAAGCGCCACAGCGTGGCGCCGCGGCCGGGCTCGCCGGCGCCCAGCTCGGCGCAGAGGTCGGACAGCCGCGTCCAGGCCAGCGGGTCGGCGCGCCGCATCAGGCGCAGCACGATGGCTTCCATGCTGCCGCGCGCCGCGTCGTCGGCGGCGCGCGGCGCAACGCCGGGTTCGGACGGCAGCTCGTGCCAGGCGAAGTCGGCCTCCCACAGGTCGGCCGGGTGCACGCGGTCGGCGCCGGCCAGCGCCTGCACCGCGGCGTACTGCGGGAACAGGCCGACCGGCGACACCTTCTTGCCGGCCAGCAGCCGGCCCAGGTAGTCGAGCAGCGCGAACGACGCGCGCTCGACGGTGTGCACCGCGGCCTCGTCCACCAGCGAGGGCTTGCCCAGCATGCGCTGCACCGCGGCCTCGGTGGCGCGCAGCACGCGCGCGGCGGCCGGCAGGTTGACCAGCTCGAGCGCGCCCACGCCCTGGTGGAGCTGGGTGCGCGCGCTGCGCAGCGGCGCCGGGTCCAGCGTGTCGAGGTCGGAGCGCGCGGCCAGCTCCGACTCCTTCAGGTAGCGGCGCAGCGCCTTGTTGGCGGTCTCCAGCGAGCGGCGCAGCTCGTTGTGCACCCACGCCAGCGCGCTGAGGTCGTCGGTCGGCTTGGTGTCGGCGGTGTCGGCCACGGCGGTCCTGCGTTGGTGGTTGACGGGTGCTGCCGGGGCCGCCTCAGGCGACCTTGAACCGGGCCACCGAGGCCTTCAGGTCTTCGGCGGAGCGCGAGAGCTCGCGCACCATCTGCGCGGTCGAGCGCGTGCCCTCGCCGGTCTGCTCGGTCACCGCGAAGATGTGCTGGATGTTGGCCGCCACGACGTTGGCCGACTCGGCCTCGCGCGAGGCCTGCTCGGAGATCTGCGCGATCAGGTCGGAGAGCTGGCGCGTCACGCGGTCGATGTCGGCCAGCGCCGAGCCGGCGGCGTCGGACAGCTTGGTGCCTTCGACCACGCCCTGCGTGCTGCGCTCCATCGCGGCCACCGCGTCCTGGGTGTCGGTCTGGATGGTGCGCACGATGGCGGCGATCTGCCGCGTCGCGTCGCCCGAGCGCTCGGCCAGGCGCTGCACTTCCTCGGCCACGACCGAGAAGCCGCGGCCCGCCTCGCCGGCCGATGCGGCCTGGATCGCGGCGTTGAGCGCCAGCACGTTGGTCTGCTCGGTGATGTCGGAGATCAGCTCGGTGATCTCGCCGATCTCCTGCGACGACTCGCCCAGCCGCTTGATGCGCTTGGCGGTCTCCTGGATCTGGTCGCGGATCGAGTTCATGCCGCCGATGGTGTTCTGCACCGCGGTCAGGCCCGAGCCGGTGACCTCCAGCGACTGCCGCGCCACCTGCGCCGTCTGCTGCGCCTGCGCCGACACGCCGTTGATGCGGCCGGCCATCTGCAGCACCGATTCGCCGGTCTCGCGGATCTCGCGCAGCTGTTCGGTCGACGCGGCCAGCAGCTCGGTGGAGGTCTGCTCCACCTGCTGCGTGGTCTCGGTCACGCGCGCCACCGTGTTCTGCACCGCGGCCACCAGCGAGCGCAGCTCTTCCACCGTGTAGTTGACCGAGTCGGCGATCGCGCCGGTGATGTCCTCGGTCACCGTGGCCTGCTGCGTGAGGTCGCCCTCGGCCACCGTCTGCAGCTCGTTCATCAGGCGCAGGATGGCCGCCTGGTTGGCGTCGTTCACGCGCTTGGCTTCGTGCTCCTGGCGCTCGGCCTCCAGGCGCTGCGCTTCGGCCACCTGCGAGCGCGCGGTCTGGTCGACGACGAAGAGGCGCAGCAGCCCCAGGCCGCCGGCCAGCATCAGCAGCACGGCCAGCAGGGTGCCGATCATCGACAGCGCGCCGAACTCGCCGGCCTTGGACAGCGCGTCCTGCAGCGCGCCCAGGTCGCGGCGCAGCGGCTCGCTGTCGCCGACGATCACGGTCTGCGCGTTGCGCGCGGCGACCAGGCCCTGCAGGTTGGCCAGGATCGCGGTGGCCTGGCCGCGGCTTTCCTCGTACTGCTTGATGAGCTGCTGCAGCCGCTCGCGCACGGCGCCGTCGCGGGTGCCGGGCAGGCGCAGCTCGGCGTTGCCGCCGAGCAGGCCCTCGGCGATCTCCTTGAACGAGTTGAGGTCCTTGCCGAGCTGGAACACCGCCTCGGGGCTGACGCCTTCCATGGTCTGGAACTCGTTGGCGCTCTTGCCGATGCGCTGCGTCAGCATCACGAGCTGGCCCGCCGCCGAGACCTCGGCGGTCGAGCCGCCCTGCTGCAGCTTCAGCGACGAGACGGTCTCGGCCAGCTCCAGCAGGTCGACCGACTGGCGGTTGATGGCCTTGAGCGACTGGCCCACCTGGGTCAGCGTCTTCTCCTGCGCCAGCACCAGCGCCGCGCTCTTCTCGGCGCGGTCGACCAGCGGCAGCAGCTTGGCCACGTCGTCCTGCAGCGCGCCCGGCGCCGCCGGCACGCCGCCTTCGCCGTTGGCCAGGCTGCGCACGTTGCGCGCCAGCACCTCGGCGCTTTCCTTCACCTCGCCGAAGGCGGCGGCGCCGCCCAGCAGCGCCTGCGACACCGATTTGGCCAGCCGCTGCGACTGCGTCTGCGCCTGGCCGGCGGCCGCCGCCTGGGCGGCGCTGCGCGAGGAGCCGATCAGCGCGCCGGCGGCGATCAGCACCAGCAGCACGAAGCCGACGAAGAACAGGATCAGCAGCAGCCGCTGCTGGCGCGCCGCCGGCCAGCCGCCGATCAGCGGCAGGCCCGAGGCGCCGGCGTCGTCCAGCTCGCCGGCCATGCGGGTCTCGCTGAACTCGGCGGCCAGCTCGGAGGGCGCGGCCTCGGAGATGATGGACGAATCGCCGCGGCTGCTCAGCGACTCGGGCAGCACCGAACCCGGCCCCAGGCGCATGGTCTCCTCCATCGGGTTGACCGGGTGCGGCGGCGTCTGCTCGTCGTCGAACGACGACGGATGCACCTCGGCCTTGCGCGGCGATCCGGTGATCTTGTCCAGGAAGCTCATGAGGTCCTCATCGGTTCGGCGCGGGTGCGTCGCAAGGGCGGCGGCGACTCGCGGGGATTCATGCGGCGATGCCCAGGAACTGCTCCTGCTGGGCCAGCCCGGCGAGGTCGATCTCCTGCCAGACCTGGCCCTGGTCGTCGCGGTAGCGGCCGCCGGCGAACGAAGGGCGCTGCGCCGCCTCGTCGGGCAGCGCCGTCAACTGGCCGGCATTGCGCAGGCCCGCCAGGCGGTCGACCAGCAAGGCGCAGTGCGCGCCGATGGCCGGGTTCAGCGCCAGCAGCCGCGCCTGGTCGTGCAGGTTGTCCAGCGCCAGCGGCCGCTCGCGCAGGCCCAGGAAGCTGCCCAGGTCGACCACGCCGTGCAGGCCGCCGCGCAGGTTGGCCACGCCCAGGAACCAGGGCTGGGTGTGCGGCACCGGCAGCACGCCGGCGGCGGTGAAGATCTCGCCGGCCATGCGCAGCGGGAAGATCAGGCCGCGGCCGGCGCACTGCACGGCCAGCCAGGAGGCGCCGGGCAGCTCGGTCATCGCGGCTTGCAGCCGCTCGGCCAGCCGGTTCTGCAGTTCTCGGAGGGCTTCGCGCTTGGCCATGGGGTTGCTGCCGCGGCGGCTGCCCTCAGGCGGCGTCGAAGGCGCGGATCTTGGACAGCAGCTCGTCGGCGTTGACGGGCTTGACGATGTAGTCGCGGGCGCCCTGGCGCATGCCCCAGACCTTGTCGGTCTCCTGGTTCTTGCTGGTGCACATGATCACCGGCACGTCGGCCCAGCGCGGGTCGCGCGTGATCGTGCGCGTGAGCTGGAAGCCGTTCTGGCCCGGCATCACGACGTCCATCAGCACCAGGTCGGGCTTGTCCTCGGCCAGGCGGCGCAGCGCCTCCTCGCCGTTCTCGGCCGTGCGCACGCTGTAGCCCCGCTTGCCCAGCAGCTCGGACAGGTGGTACAGCTCGGTCTTGGAGTCGTCGACGACCAGGATCTTTTGAATCGCCATGAAAGGTCCTCGGGTTCGGATCTGGCGGGCCGCGGCATGCCCTGCGGGCGCCGGCTTCAGGCGCCGCTCCGGCGGAAGGTCTCGACGGCGCGCAGCAGCTGTTCCTTCGTGAACGGCTTGGTCAGGTAGTCCTCGGAGCCGACCATGCGGCCGCGCGCCTTGTCGAACAGCCCGTCCTTGGACGACAGCATGATCACCGGCACGTGGGCGAAGCGGGGGTTGCGCTTGATGATCGCGCAGGTCTGGTAGCCGTCCAGGCGCGGCATCAGGATGTCGCAGAAGATGAGCTGCGGGTCGTGGTCGTTGACCTTGGACAGCGCGTCGAAGCCGTCCTCGGCCAGCACCACCTCGTGCCCGCCCTGGCGCAGGAAGATCTCGGCGCTGCGCCGGATCGTGTTGCTGTCGTCGATGACCAGGACCTTGGTCCCCGTCGCGGTCGACTCGCTGCTCGCACCTTCCACGCGCTGCTCTCCTCAACACCCCGGGTGCGCCCGCCGCGGCGGCTTCAGACCGCCACCATCTCGAAGTCTTCCTTTCGCGCCCCGCATTCCGGGCAGGTCCAGTTCATCGGCACGTCGGCCCAGGTCGTGCCGGGCGCGATGCCGTGATCGGGATCGCCAGCCGCCTCGTCGTAGATCCAGCCACAGATCAGGCACATCCAGGTACGAGGCTCGCTCACGTTTATACAGTCAGATCACTACAATGGGCGCCGATTGTAGCCACGCGTATCCGGGAAAAAGCAAGGATTTGTGCGCACATACGCCACAGTCCTAAGGTACCGCCTCACGTTTTTCCGTTGCCTTCGGCGGCGCTTGCCGGCCGCCCCGTCCCCCGTCTGTCCCCACCGCCATGAAGCCCTCCCCCGACACGGCCTCCGAGGCCGACTCCGCTGCCGACCCCGGCGCCGAACCGCCGGCGCCGGCCTGCGTGATGGCCTTCAACGGCAGCGACCCCAGCGGCGCCGGCGGCCTGGCCGGCGACGTCGCCACCATCGCCGCGATGGGCGCGCACGCGCTGCCGGTGGTCACCGCGATCGTGCTGCGCGACACCGCCGAGGTCTTCGACCAGCAGGCTATCGACGCCGACATCGTCGCCCAGCAGGCGCGCTCGATCCTGGAGGACGTGACCATCGCCGGCTGGAAGGTCGGCTTCCTGGGCAGCGCCGAGGCCGTCAGCGCGGTGGCCGAGATCCTGTCCGACTACCCCGAGGTGCCGCTGGTCAGCTACCTGCCGGCGCTGTCGTGGCTGGAGGAAGACCAGCTCCAGCCCTACCTCGAAGCCTTCCGCGAGCTGATCCTGCCGGCCACCGAGGTGCTGGTGGGCAACCACAAGACGCTGACCGACTTCCTGCTGCCCGACTGGGACAGCGAGCGCCCGCCGTCGGCGCGCGAGCTGGCGGTGGCCGCCGGCGAGCACGGCACGCGCTACGTGCTGGTCACCGGCGTGATGCTGCCGGCCAAGGGCGCCGAGCAGTTCATCGACAACGTGCTGGCCTCGCCGCAGGGCGCGCTGACCGGCGAGAAGTTCGAGCGCTTCGACACCGCCTTCGTCGGCGCCGGCGACACGCTGGCGGCCTCGCTGGCCGCTTTGCTGGCCGCCGGCAGCGAGCTGCAGGCCGCCGTCGGCGAGGCGCTGTCGTTCCTGGACCAGAGCCTGGATTCGGGCTTCCGCCCCGGCATGGGCCACGTGGTGCCCGACCGCTTCTTCTGGGCCCTGCCGCCGCCCGACGAAGACGGCGAAGACGAGCCCGGCGCCGAGACCGGCGGCGAAGGCCCCGACGAAGACCCCGGCACCGCCAAGGCAGGAGTGCCGCGCCGTGTCCACTGAAACCCCTGCCATCGGCAACCAGGCCGCGTTCGAGCGCGCGCAGCGCGTGATCCCCGGCGGCGTCAACTCGCCGGTGCGCGCCTTCCGCGCCGTGGGCGGCACGCCGCGCTTCATCCGCCGCGCCGAGGGCGCGTATTTGTGGGACGTGGAAGGCCGCCGCTACATCGACTACATCGGCTCCTGGGGGCCGATGATCCTGGGCCACGGCCACCCGGTGGTGCTGGACGCGGTGACCCGCGCCGCGCGCCAGGGCCTGAGCTTCGGCGCGCCCACCGAGGCCGAGGCCGAGCTGGCCGAGGCCATCATCGCGCTGGTGCCGACGGTCGAGCAGGTGCGCCTGGTCAGCAGCGGCACCGAGGCGGCGATGAGCGCGCTGCGCCTGGCGCGCGGCGCCACCGGGCGGCCGAAGATCATCAAGTTCGAAGGCTGCTACCACGGCCATGCCGACGCGCTGCTGGTCAAGGTCCGGCTCGGGCCTGGCCACCTTCGGCCACCCCACCAGCGCCGGCGTGCCGCCGGAGGTGGTGCAGCACACGCTGGTGCTCGAGTACAACAGCCTCGCGCAGTTGGAAGAAGCCTTCGCGCAGCACGGCAGCCAGCTCGCCTGCGTGATGATCGAGCCGATCGCCGGCAACATGAACTTCGTACGCGCCGCCGTGCCCTTCATGCGCCGGCTGCGCGAGCTGTGCACGCAGCACGGCGCGCTGCTGGTGTTCGACGAGGTGATGACGGGCTTCCGCGTCGCGCTGGGCGGCGCGCAAAGCGTCTACGCCAAGCTGATCCCCGGCTTCAGGCCCGACATGAGCGTGTTCGGCAAGGTCATCGGCGGCGGCATGCCGCTGGCGGCCTTCGGCGGCACGCGCGACGTGATGGGCCAGCTGGCACCGCTGGGCCCGGTCTACCAGGCCGGCACGCTGAGCGGCAACCCGGTGGCCACCGCCTGCGGGCTGGCGACGCTGGCCGAGATCCGCAAGCCGGGCTTCTTCGAGGCCTTGTCGGCGCGCACCCGCCAGCTCGCCGAGGGCCTGGACAGCGCCGGACGCGAGGCCGGCGTGCCGCTGGCGACCGACTGCGAAGGCGGCATGTTCGGCTTCTTCTTCGCCGACGCGCTGCCGCAGAACTACGGCGCGGTGATGGCCACCGACAAGGAGCGCTTCAACCGCTTCTTCCACGGCATGCTGGAGCGCGGCGTGTATTTCGCGCCGGCGCTGTACGAGGCTGGCTTCGTCAGCGCCGCGCACAGCGATGCCGAGCTGGATGCGACGCTGCAGGCGGCGCGCGAAGCGCTGCGCGGCTGAAGGCAGCAGATCAGCTCGCGGCCGGCGCGCCCGGCGGCCCGGGCGCGCGCATCTGCGAGTACGCGATGGCCAGGCGCACGGCGCTCAGCAGCGAGATGCCCACGCCGTAGAGCACGCCCAGCGTCAGGCCGAGCGTCGACCCCGTGTTGCCGAACAGCATGCCCACCAGCGCGCCGATCAGCGCCCCGGCCAGGCCGACCAGGAAAGGCCACAGCGTGAGGTAGGTGATGAAGGTGGCGACGAAGCGGCCGGCGCTCATGGTCCACGACGGCCCGGTCTGCGACTTCACGCCGATGATGATCTGTTTGCGCAGCAGGTGGCCGAAGGCGAACACGCAGGCGTGATCGCCCAGCCGCAGGTAGGACGCGACTTCCCCCATGCACAGCCGCACGTTCTTCAGCGTGGTGTCGCCGATCTGCAGCAGCGGAATCACAGTGGCCACGCGGACCAGGTCGCCGACGGGCACGACGACGTTGCCGTCGCGGTCTTCCCGGCCCATGGCCACGTAGCCGCCGCCGGTGGTGGCGCCGACCTGCTTGATCTCTCCACAGTACACGGTCATCTTCAAAACCTCCGAGGTGGATGACCGGCGGCCCGGGCGGGACTGCGGCCTCGGAGGGCGAAGCTAAGGCGTGGCCCGTTACTGCCGAGTTACCGCGCCAGCCGGCGGTCGGCCGCGGCCAGCAGCGCGCGGTTGCTCGCGTTGCGCTGCAGGAAGCTGTCGCGGAAAGCCTCGGGCACCTGCGGCAGCGCCTGGCGGCGCACCCATTGCATGCCGTGCGCCAGCGCCATCAGCGCGTCGTCGTCGTCGCCGTTGGCGTCGAACACGCGGGCCGCGATCCACCAGGCCTCGCCGGGATAGAGGTCGGCCGGCTGCACTGCGGGCAGCCGCGCGACGATCTCGCGCATCTGCGCCGCCGCCGCGGCGCTGTCGCCGGCGCGGCTTTGCGCCAGCGCGCGCAGCAGACGGGCCTTCATCGCGACGCCGGCGAATTCGAGCTGCTGCGCCATCTGCAGCACCTCGTCGTAGCGCTGCGGGTCGACGCTGCCGTGGTCGCCGTGGGCGTGCTCCAGCAGCGCGTGCATGCGCACGTGCGGGTCGCCGCCGCCGGCCAGCAGCGCCAGCGCCTCGCTGGCGTCTGGGCATCGCCGCTGCGGCCGCTGGCCCGCGCCAGGCGCGCCGCGATGGTGGCGCCGCGCGCTCGGACATGGTCGATCGGCGGCGGCTCGTAGCCCAGCGCCTGTCGCGCCCGCGCGAACTGGCCGAAGTCGATCAGCAGTTGCGCCTTGTGGTTCGACGCCACGGCGGTCCACAGCGGTTGCCGGTCGCGCTGGAAGCAGGCGATCGCCGAATCGAGGTGCTGCAGCGCCTCGGCGTAGCGGCCAACCATGCCGCAGTACAGCCCGACGTAGGTCTGCACCGCCGCACCTTCCGGCCCGTCGGTGGCGCCGAGCTGCGCCTGCAAGGCCAGCGAACGCTGCGCGAGCGCCAGCGCCTCGGGCACCTGCCCGAGGTTGCCGCGCACGGTGGCGAGGTTGGACGTCAGCGTCGCCAGCTCGGCGATGTCGCCGCGCGCCTGCGCATGCTCGATCGCCTGCTGCAGCGCTTGCGCGGTGTCGCGCAGCCGACGCGCGGCGTTCAGCACGTAGGCGTAGTCGGCCCAGAAGCGGCCGCCGTGCTCGGGGTCGGCCGCCGCCTGCACCGGCTCGCGCCAGGGCTCGATCACCGCCAGGGCTTCGGCGCCGCGCCCCGCCAGCGCCAGGCCCACGGCCTGCAGGCGCGCCGCCTGGAAGCGCGGCCAGGGCGACGGCAGACCGGCGGCCAGTGTCTGCGCTTGCGCGGCGGCGGCGATGCCGGTGGCGGGGTCGGCGGCCATCAGCGCCGCGTTGGCCTTGGCCGTCCAGGCGGCGGCGCGCTGCGCGTCGGTGGCAGCGGCGGCGAGCAGCTCGTCGATCACCGCGTGGGCCCGGGTCACGCCTTGCACGACGATCAGCGCGTCGACGCTGTCGCAGCGCGCGTCGAAGGCACGTTCGGGCAGGCCGGCGGCGTCGAACGCTTCCGCCGCCAGGCGCCAGCACTCCACTTCGTGGCTGCGCTGCGAGGCCCGCTGCGCGCGCCGGGCCGCCGCGGCGTAGGCCTCGCCGGCGCGCGGCCAGTCGCCGGCACCGGCCCAGTGCGGCGCCAGGCGCTCGGGCGGCGCGGCACGGCTGGCGAGGTAGGCGGCGATGCGCCCGTGCAGCAGTTGCGCGATCGGCTGCGGCACCGAGGCGAGCGTGGCCTCGAAGATCAGGTCGTGCGCGAACGCCTGCTGGCGGATCACCTGCGCCGCCTCCAGCTCGCGCCAGGGCTCGGCAATGTCCAGCGGGTGCACTTCCAGCACCGCGGCGGCGAGCTCGGCGCTGAAGTCGGCGCCGGCCAGCGCCGCGGTGCGGGCCAGCCGCAGCGCCGAGGCCGAGAGCTGCGCGAGGCGCCGCTGCACCAGCGCGCCGACCGTCGCCGGCTGCGGCAGGCGCGCGTCAGGACCCGGCGCGGCAGCCGGTGCCGACAGCACCAAGTCCTTCAGCGTCTCCAGCGCGAACATCGGGTTGCCGCCGGTGTGCTTCAGCAGCGCCGGCGCGAGCCGGGCCGGGTCCAGTTCGGGCAGGCCCAGCGATTCGACCAGCGCGCCGAGCTGCCCGAGATCGAGCGGCTGCAGCGTCGTCGTCTCGGCGCGGCCCGCCTCCTCCAGCGCGTGCCGCATCTGCATCAGCGCCGCGCCCGCGTCGGCGGCACGCTGCGCGAAGCCCCAACGCAACGCTGCCAACACCTCCGCCTCGACCAGGGCGTGCAGGAACTCCAGGCTCGCCGCGTCGGCGAAATGCAGGTCGTCGACGATCGCCGCCTGCAGACCCCGCGCGGCGGCCTCGGCCAGCGTCGCCTCCACCGCGCGGCCCAGCCGCCAGCGTTGCGCCGGCCCGGCGGCGTCGACCGCCGCGCCCAGCTCCGGCAGCACCAGCGCCAGCTCGGCGCGGCGCTCGCCCGCCGGCACGCCAGCCTGCAGCGACAGCACGGCCCGCAGCAGCCGCGCCAGCACCGCGTAGGCGATGCCGGCATCACCGGGCCGCGCCTGCACCGCGGCCACGCCCGGCCGGCCGGCCGCGAAGTCCTGCAGCAGGCGGGTCTTGCCGATGCCGGCCTCGCCGCTGAGCAGGAAGACGCGGCCGGCGGACCAGGCCTCGGTGCAGCCGCTCGAGCTCCGTCTCGCGCCCGATCAGCCGCGGCGGCCGCAGCAAGCTGGCAGGTACCACCGAGCGGCGCTCCGGCAGCCGCGCGGCGGCGCGCTCAATCGTGGCCACCAGCTCGATGGTCTCGGCCGAGGGGCGCGCGCCCAGCTCGTCCTTCAGGCGCTGCTCCAGGCGCTCGAAGGCAGCGATCGCCGCGGCACCGTCGCCGCGCAGGTAGTGCAGGCGCATCAGGCGGCGGTGCGCGTGCTCGGCCAACGGGTCGGCATCGACCAGCCGCTGCGCATAGACGAGGCCGCGCGCAAGCGCGCCCTGCTGCTCGCTGGCGGCGGCGGCCTCGGCCAGCGCGTGCAGGCGCTGCTCGCGCCAGCGCCGGCGCGCGGCGCGCAGCCAGGCCGCCAGCTCGGGCAGATCGTCGAAGTCGAGGTCGGCCAGCAGTTCGCCGGCGGCCGCATGCTCGTCCTCGCGCAAGCGAGCCAGCGCAGCGTCCAGATCGGTGGCGAGATCGCCGGCCAGCTGCAGCAGCGGGCCGGTGCCGACCAGCGTGGCCTGCGTCTCGCGCCGCAGCCGGAAGATCCGCTGGCGCAGGCTGGCGTCGGCCTGCCGCGCGCCGGCCGCGGGCCACAGCAGCGCGGCGACCTGCTCGGCCTTGACCGGTGCCGCCAGCGCCACCAGCGCGAGCAGCGCCGCGTCCTTGGGGCGCAGCATCAGCACGCGGTCGGGGTCGCGCGCTGCCAGGGCCGGCGGACCGAGGAGACGCAGCTCCCAGGGCCGGCCGGAGCCCAGCGCGGCGGAGCGGGACGCGGTGCCTTGCATGCGGTGAGTGTCTGCTGGAGCGGGCGAAGCCGGCGATGCGCGGCGTTGCCGCCTTCGCGATGTAGCCGACCCCGCGTTACCGCGGTGTTACCGCATCGCCGGCATCGCTGTAGCGCCGCAGCGCTTCCAGGTCCAGCACGCGCAGGCCGCCGTACTCGATGCGGATCACCCCGGCCGCCTGCAGCGCGTGCAGCGCCTCGTTGACGCGCTGGCGCGACAGGCCCACCAGGTAGCCCAGCTCCTGCTGCGTGATGCGCAGCAGGTCGCCCACGCCGGGGTAGAGCACCGGGTGGAACAAGGCGCCCAGGCTGCGCGCCACGCGCTCGTTGACGTTGCCCAGGCGGTCGATCTCGCGCGCCGCGATGAACTGCCCCAGCCGCTCGTTCAACTGCATCATCACGTAGCGGTTGAAGCCGATGCTGCGGTCCAGCAGCCAGTGGAAGGTGTCCACCGTGATGCCGGTGACCAGGCTCCTGCGCAGCGCCTGGATGTTGTAGCGATAGGCCTCGCGCTTGAGCACCGTGCCCTCGCCGAACCAGCCGCCCGGCGGCAACCCGGTGAAGGTGATCGGCATGCCCAGGGCGCTGTCGTTGCTCATCTTCAGCAGGCCCTCGATGACGCCGAACCAGTACGTGACGGGCCGGCCGACGCGGCACACCAGCTCGCCGGGCTGCACCTGCACGACGCGCAGGTCGTCGACCACGCGCGCGCGCTCCACCGCGTCCAGCCGCGCCAGCCATGGGATGCCGCTCAATTCGTCGGGCCCGATCGCGCGCGAGCGCGCGGCGCTGACGCCCGAAGCGCGCGAGGCTGACGGCAAGCTGATAGCCGGCATCGGTGAAACGCCTGTCAGTGATGACCCTGGGATTGTCGTCACAACGACAGATCGGCGTCAAAGCGACTCGGACAATCCAGCGCTCCAGGAGACCTCCGGTGCAGACCACCTTCCCCCGCCTGCTGCTCGAACACGCGCGCCAGCGCCCCGACGCACCGGCGCTGCGCGAGAAGGAATACGGCATCTGGCAGACGCTCACGTGGTCGGCGCTGGCCGCGCTGGTGCGCGATCTGGCCTGCGGCATGGCCGAGCGCGACCTCGCGCGCGGCGAGCACGTGGTGGTGATCGGCGAGAACCGCCCGCGGCTGTATGCCGCGATGCTGGCCGTGCAGGCGCTGGGTGCCGTGCCGGTGCCGCTGTACCAGGACGCGGCCGCCCCCGAGTACGCGTTCCCGCTCAACAACGCCGAGGTGAAGTTCGCCGTCGTCGAGGACCAGGAGCAGGTCGACAAGATGCTGGAGCTGCGCGAGCAATGCCCGCAGCTCGCCCACGTCTGGTACGACGACCCGCGCGGCCTGCGCAAGTACGACGAGCCGGGCCTGCTGGCGCTGGACGCAGTGGTCGCCGCGGGCCGCGCCTTCGCCGCCGCCCGGCCCGGCTTCTTCGACGCCGAGGTGGCCAAGGCCACACCGCAGGACGTGGCGGCGATGTTCTTCACCTCGGGCACCACCGGCAGCCCCAAGGGCGTGGTGCACACGCACTTCTCGCTGCTGGACCGCGCGGCCGCCGGCCGCGACTTCGACAAGCTGACCGAGCGCGAGGAGGTGCTGGCCTACATGCCGCCGGCCTGGGTGGGGCAGAACATCTTCAGCTACGCGCAGTGGCTGGCCTGCGGCTACGTGGTCAACTGCCCCGAGTCGGCCAGCACGGTGACGATCGACTTGAAGGAGATCGGCCCCACCTACTACTTCGCGCCGCCGCGCATCTTCGAGGGCCTGCTGACCAGCGTGATGATCCGCATGGAGGACGCCTCGCGCATCAAGCGCGCGCTGTTCCACCACTGCATGGCGGTGGCCCGCCGCGTCGGGCCCGCGCTGATGGACGGCCGGCCGGTGCCGCTGGCCGACCGCCTGGCCTACCGGCTGGGCGACTGGCTGGTCTACGGGCCGCTGCGCAACTCGCTGGGCTTCTCGCGCGTGCGCGTGGCCTACACCGCGGGCGAAGCGATCGGGCCCGACCTGTTCACGTTCTACCGCTCGATCGGCATCAACCTCAAGCAGCTCTACGGCAGCACCGAGACCGCGGTGTTCGTGTGCCTGCAGCCCGACCACGAGGCCAAGGCGGACACCGTGGGCGTGCCGATCGCCGGCGTTGAGATCCGGCTGTCTGACAGCGGCGAGATCCTGGTCAAGAGCCCGGGACTGCTGAAGGAGTACTACAAAAACCCGGCCGCCACCGCCGAGGTGCTGACGGCCGACGGCTGGTACCGCACCGGCGACGCCGGCTTCCTGGACGCCGGCGGCCACCTGAAGATCATCGACCGCGCCAAGGACGTGGGCCGCCTGAGTTGCGGGCCGCACGACGGCGCGATGTTCGCGCCCAAGTACGTCGAGAACAAGCTCAAGTTCTTCCCGTACATCAAGGAGGCGGTGGCCTTCGGCGACGGGCGCGAGAAGGTCTGCGCCTTCGTCAACATCGACTTCGAGGCGGTGGGCAACTGGGCCGAGCGGCGCAACCTGCCGTATGCCGGCTACACCGACCTGGCGGGCAAACCGCAGGTGCTGGAACTGGTGCGCGAATGCGTCGAGAAGGTCAACGCCGACCTCGCGCAGGACGAGAGACTGGCCGGCAGCCAGATCAGCCGCTTCCTGGTGCTGCACAAGGAACTGGACGCCGACGACGGCGAGATGACGCGCACGCGCAAGGTCAAGCGCGGCTTCATCAACGACAAGTACCGGGTGCTGGTCGACGCGCTGTATGAGGGCAAGACCGAGCAGTACATCGAGACCGCGGTCAAGTTCGAGGACGGGCGCACGGGCAGCGTGGCCGCGACGCTGAAGATCGTCGACGCCAAGACCTTCCCGGCGCTGAGGCAGGCGGCATGACGAGCGAACGCGCGGTCGGCGACGTCATCCTCGACGTGCGCAACATCAGCTTGCGCTTCGGCGGTGTGAAGGCGCTGACCGACATCAGCTTCGACGTCCGCGAGCACGAGGTCCGCGCCATCATCGGCCCCAACGGCGCCGGCAAGAGCAGCATGCTCAACTGCATCAACGGCGTCTATGCGCCGCAGGAAGGCCAGATCACCTTCCGCGGCCGCACCTTCAGCCACATGAACTCGCGCCAGGTGGCCGAGATGGGCGTGGCGCGCACCTTCCAGAACCTGGCGCTCTTCAAGGGCATGAACGTCATCGACAACATCATGTCGGGGCGCAACCTGAAGATGCGGACCAACCTGCTGCAGCAGGCCATCCGCTGGGGAGCCGCGCAGCGCGAGGAGGAGGCGCACCGCGCCTTCGTCGAGCGGATCATCGATTTCCTGGAGATCCAGGCGCACCGCAAGACGCCGGTCGGCCGCCTGCCCTACGGCCTGCAGAAGCGCGTGGACCTCGGCCGCGCGCTGGCGATGGAGCCGCAGGTGCTGCTGCTGGACGAGCCGATGGCCGGCATGAACGTCGAGGAGAAGCAGGACATGTGCCGCTTCGTGCTCGACGTCAACGACGAGTTCGGCACCACCATCGTGCTGATCGAGCACGACATGGGCGTGGTGATGGACATCTCCGACCGCGTGGTGGTGCTGGACTACGGCCGGAAGATCGGCGACGGCAGCCCCGACGAGGTGCGCGCCAACGCCGAAGTGATCGCTGCCTACCTCGGCACCTCGCACTGAGAAGAACGCACATGGGCTTCTTCCTCGAAACCCTGCTCGGCGGCCTGATGACCGGCATGCTGTACTCGCTGGTCGCGCTCGGCTTCGTGCTGATCTTCAAGGCCAGCGGCGTGTTCAACTTCGCGCAGGGCGCGATGGTGCTGTTCGCGGCGCTGGCGATGGCGCGCTTCGCCGAATGGGCGCCGGCCCTGGTGGGCAGCGACAGCAAGCTGCTCGCCAACCTGCTGGGCTTCGCCGGCGCAATGCTGCTGATGATCGCCGTGGCGTGGGCGATCGAACGGCTGGTGCTGGGCAAGCTCGTCAACCAGGAAGGCATCACGCTGCTGATGGCCACGCTGGGGATCGCCTATTTCATGGACGGACTGGGTCAGACCCTCTTCGGCAACGACATCTACAAGATCGACATCGGCCTGCCCAAGGACCCGATCTTCCTGTTCGAGAACCTCTTCGAAGGCGGCGTGCTGGTCAACAAGGAAGACTTGTACGCGGCCCTGATCGCTGCCTCGCTGGTGGTGGGGCTGACCCTCTTCTTCCAGAAGACCGCCACCGGCCGCGCCTTGCGCGCGGTGGCCGACGACCACCAGGCGGCGCAGTCGATCGGCATCCCCTTGAACCGCATCTGGGTCATCGTCTGGAGCGTCGCCGGCTTCGTCGCGCTGGTGGCCGGCATCATCTGGGGCAGCAAGCTGGGGGTGCAGTTCTCGCTCTCGCTCATCGCGCTGAAGGCGCTGCCGGTCGTGATCCTGGGCGGCCTGACCTCGGTGCCCGGCGCCATCATCGGCGGACTACTGATCGGCGTGGGCGAGAAGCTCTCCGAGGTCTTCATCGGCCCGATGCTCGGCGGCGGCATCGAGATCTGGTTCGGCTACGTGCTCGTGCTCTTCGTTCTGCTCGTGCGGCCGCAAGGGCTGTTCGGCGAGAAAATCATCGATCGGGTCTGAGCCATGCTCTACCGCGAGAACGGCCAGTTCAAGACCAGCTACCGCGCCGACCAGCAGGTCTTCCCGATCCGGCAGGACCGCGTCGCGATCTGGGCGCTGATCGCCTTCGCGGTCGTCATCGTGCCGTTCATCGGCAGCGAGTACCTGTTCCGCGCGATCCTGATCCCCTTCCTGATCCTCTCGCTCGCGGCGCTGGGCCTGAACATCCTGGTCGGGTACTGCGGCCAGGTCTCGCTGGGCACCGGCGCCTTCATGGCAGTGGGCGCGTACGCGGCCTACAACTTCCACGCCCGCATCGAGGGCCTGCCGCTCATCGTCACGCTGCTGGCCGGCGGCGCGTGCGCGACCGCGGTGGGCGTGCTCTTCGGCATCCCCAGCCTGCGGATCAAGGGCCTGTACCTGGCGGTGGCGACGCTGGCGGCGCAGTTCTTCGTCGACTGGGCCTGCCTGCGCGTCAAGTGGATCACCAACGACTCGACCTCCGGCTCGGTCGCGGTCGCCGGGCTGAACGTCTTCGGCCTGGCCGTCGAGACGCCGGTGCAGCGCTACCTGCTGTGCCTGGGCTTCGTGATCGCCTTCGGCGTGCTCGCCAAGAACCTGGTGCGCGGCCACATCGGCCGCGAGTGGATGGCGATCCGCGACATGGACGTGGCCGCCGCGGTCATCGGCATCCGGCCGGTGTACGCCAAGCTCACGGCCTTCGCGGTGAGCTCCTTCATCGTCGGCGTGGCCGGCGCGCTGTGGGGCTTCATCTACCTGGGGGCGTGGGAGCCCTCGGCCTTCTCGGTCGACCGCTCGTTCCAGCTGCTGTTCATGGTGATCATCGGCGGCCTGGGATCGATCATGGGCGCCTTCTTCGGCGCCGCCTTCATGGTCGTGCTGCCCATCATCCTCGACAACCTGCCGTACTGGTTCGGCATCCCCATCGACACGGCGCTGGCTGCGCACCTGACCTACATGATCTTCGGCGCGCTGATCGTGTTCTTCCTCATCGTCGAGCCGCACGGCATCGCCAGGCTCTGGTCCACGGCCAAGGAGAAGCTGCGGCTTTGGCCTTTCCCGCACTAGCAGTGTTCTTCATGGAGACAAGCATGCGCAGACTCGCATCGATCACCCTGGCCTTCGCGGCTCTTGCCGTGGCGGGCAGCGCTTCCTTCGGCGTCCAGGCGCAGCCCAAGGAACAGTTCATCCCGGTGCTGAGCTACCGCACCGGCGCCTACGCACCCAACGGCACGCCCTGGGCCAACGGCTACGTCGACTACCTGAAGTACGTCAACGCCAGGGGCGGCATCAATGGCGTCAAGATCGCCTGGGAGGAGTGCGAGACCGGCTACCTGACCGACAAGGGCGTGGAGTGCTACGAACGGCTCAAGAGCCGCGGCATGTCGCTGGTCGAGCCGCTGTCCACCGGGATCACGTTCGCGCTCACCGAGAAGGGACCGGCGGACAAGGTGCCCATCGTCACCACCGGCTACGGCCGTGCCGACAGCGCCGACGGCGGCGTCTTCAAGTGGAACTTCCCGCTCGTCGGCACCTACTGGACCGCCGCCGACACGCTGGTGCAGCACGTGGCCAAGAAGGAAGGCGGCGCCGACAAGCTCAAGGGCAAGAAGATCGCTCTGGTCTACCACGACAGCCCCTACGGCAAGGAGCCGATCCCGCTGCTCACCGAGCGCAGCAAGATGCACGGCTTCGAGCTGCAGCTGCTGCCGGTCACGGCGCCGGGCCTGGAGCAGAAGGCGACGTGGCTGCAGGTCCGCCAGAGCCGGCCCGACTACGTGTTCCTGTGGGGTTGGGGCGTGATGAACTCGACCGCGCTCAAGGAAGCGGTGGCCACCGGCTACCCGCGCGAGAAGATGTACGGCGTGTGGTGGTCGGGCGCCGAGCCCGACGTCAAGGATGTCGGCGCCGCCGCCAAGGGCTACAGCGCGCTGGCCATGCAGCACGGCGCGCACCCGGACGCCAAGATCGTCAAGGACGTGCTCGCCGCGGTGCACGACAAGGGCCAGGGCACCGGCCCGCGCGCCGAGGTCGGCTCGGTGCTGTACGTGCGCGGCATGCTCTCTTCCGCGCTCGCCATCGAGGCGATCAAGCGCGCCCAGGAGCGCTTCGGCAAGGGCAAGGTGATGACGGGCGAGCAGGTGCGCTGGGGCCTGGAGAACCTGGCGCTGGACCAGAAGAAGGTCGACGCGCTCGGCTTCGCCGGCATCATGCGCCCGGTGTCCACCACCTGCGCCGACCACACCGGCCCGGCCTTTGCCCGCGTCCACACCTGGGACGGCGCGAAGTGGGGCTTCTCGTCCGACTGGTACGAGGCCGACAGCGCCATCCTCAAGCCCATCATCCGCAGCTCGGCCGACAAGTACGCGGGCGACAAGAAGCTCACGCGCCGCACGCCCGCGGACTGCCAGAGCTGATGAGTCATCGGCGCGGTGCGAGCCGCGCATCATCATGAGCAACGTGCTTCTCAACGTCAACGGCATCGAGGTCATCTACAACCACGTGATCCTGGTGCTCAAGGGCGTCTCGCTGCAGGTGCCGGAAGGGCGCGTGGTGGCGCTGCTGGGCGGCAACGGCGCCGGCAAGACGACCACGCTGCGCGCCGTCAGCAACCTGCTGGCGGGCGAACGCGGCGAGGTGACCAAGGGCGCGATCGAGCTGCGCGGCGAGCGCATCGAGAAGCTCTCCACCGCCGACATGGTCAACCGCGGCGTGGTGCAGGTGATGGAAGGCCGCCACTGCTTCGCCCACCTGACGATCGAGGAGAACCTGCTCACCGGCGCCTACACGCGCACCGACGGCAAGGCCGCCGTCGCGCAGACGCTGGAGAAGGTGTACGCCTATTTCCCGCGTTTGAAGACGCGGCGCGGCAGCCAGGCCGCCTACACCTCGGGCGGCGAGCAGCAGATGTGCGCGATCGGCCGCGCGCTGATGGCCAACCCGAAGATGGTGCTGCTCGACGAGCCCAGCATGGGCCTGGCGCCGCAGATCGTCGAGGAGGTGTTCGAGATCGTGAAGGACCTCAACACCAGGGAGCGCGTGACCTTCCTGCTGGCCGAGCAGAACACCAGCATCGCGCTGCGCTACGCCGACCACGGCTACATCCTGGAGAACGGCCGCATCGTGATGGACGGCGAAGCGAAGGCGCTGCGCGAGAACGAGGACGTGAAGGAGTTCTACCTCGGCATGGGCGGCGGGGATCGCAAGAGCTTCCGCGACGTCAAGTCGTACAAGCGCCGCAAGCGGTGGTTGTCATGAGCGACGACGACTGGGGCTTCGCGCCGCCGCCGTTCAAGCCCGACGAAGCGCTGGCCGGGCTGCGCCGCAGCCTGCGCGAGCTGGGCCTGGCCGAGCGCGCCGGCGTGTGGGAGCGGCGCGGCACGGCCGTCGCCAAGGCGGCGGTCGACGGCGCGGGCCTTGCCGCCGCGGTGGTGCGCAAGCCCTCGCGCAACAGCCCCGAATGGCAGACCAGGACCCTGAAGAACAGTGCCGACGTGCGCGACTTCGTCGCCGACCTGAAGCGCAGGCTCGCCGGCTGGAGCGACCGTGATGACTGAGTTCTACGACGCGCTGGAAACGCGCGACCCCGAGGTGCGCGAGCAAGCCTTGCTGGCCGCGCTGCCGCAGCAGATCGCCGCGGCGCAGGGCACGCCGGCGCTGGGCGCCATCCTGGCCGGCGTGGACGCCGCCGCGGTGACCTCGCGCGCCGCGCTGGCCGCGCTGCCGGTCACGCGCAAGAGTGAGCTCTTCGAGCGCCAGAAGACGGCGCGCCCCTTCGGCGGCTTCTCGGCCATCGGCTGGCGCGCATTGGGCCTGCGGCCGGCGCGCCGCGTGTTCCAGTCGCCGGGCCCGATCTACGAGCCCGAGGGCGCCGCGCCCGACTATTGGCGCTTCGGCCGCGCGCTGTTCGCGGCGGGCTTGCGCGCCGGCGACCTGGTGCACAACAGCTTCAGCTACCACCTGACGCCGGCCGGCGCGATGATGGAAGGCGGCGCGCACCGCATCGGCTGCACGGTGTTCGCCGGCGGCGTCGGCAACACCGAGCTGCAGTTGCAGGCGATGGACGAGCTGAAGCCCGAGGCCTACGCCGGCACGCCGAGCTTCCTGCGCATCGCGGTGGAGAAGGCGGCTGAAGCGGGCCAGGCGCTGTCGATCACCAAGGCCTCGGTCGGCGGCGAGGCCTTTCCACCCAGCTTGCGCGACTGGCTGGCCGCGCGCGGCATCCGGGCCTACCAGAGCTTCGGCACCGCCGACTGCGGGCTCATCGCCTACGAGACCGAGGCGCGCGAAGGCCTGGTGCTCGACGAAGGCGTGATCGTCGAGATCGTGCGCCCCGGCACCGGCGAGCCGGTGCCCGACGGCGAGGTCGGCGAGATCGTCGTCACCGTGCTCAACCCCGACTACCCGCTGGTGCGCTTCGGCACCGGCGACCTGAGCGCCGTGTTGCCCGGGCGCTGCCCCACCGGCCGCACGCATGCGCGCATCAAGGGCTGGATGGGCCGCGCCGACCAGACGGCCAAAGTGCGCGGCATGTTCGTGCACCCCAGCCAGGTGGCCGAGGTGCTGCGCCGCCACCCCGAGCTGGGCCGCGGCCGCCTGGTGGTGGAAGGCGAGATGGCCAACGACCGCATGACGCTCAAGGCCGAGGCCGCCTCCGGCGCCGAAGGCCTGGCCGCGGCGGTGGCCGCCACGCTGCGCGACGTGACCAAGCTACGCGGCGACATCGAGCTGTGCGCGCCAGGCAGCCTGCCCAACGACGGCAAGGTCATCGAAGACCTGCGCAAGATCGGCTGAGCCGGCAGCGCCGTTGCGCCAGCACAAACCTCGCACGAATGCCGGCTAAGTAGTTCCCACTGCCCCGGCGCGCGGCTTCGCTTCTACCATCGCAGGCCTTCCGACCTGCTCTTTTGCTCTCTTGTTGACGGAGACCCGCTCATGATGAAGAAATCGCTGCTCGCCCTGGCCTGCACCATGGCCCTGCCCGCCCTGGCCGCCTACCCCGAGAAGCCGGTCACCATCGTCGTGCCCTTTGCCGCCGGCGGGCCGACCGACAAGGTGGCGCGCGATCTGGCCGAGGTGCTGCGCAAGGGCCTGAACAACCAGACCGTGATCATCGAGAACGTGGGCGGCGCCGGCGGCACGCTGGGCGCGGCCAAGGTCGCCAAGGCTGCCCCCGACGGCTACACGCTGCTGCTGCACCACATCGGCATGGCCACCTCGCCGGCGCTGTACCGCAACCTGCCCTACAAGACGCTGGACGACTTCGAGTACCTGGGCATGATCAACGAGGTGCCGATGACCGTGGTCGGCCGCGCCAGCCTGCCGGCCAACAACTGGGCCGAACTGCGCAAGTGGGTCGACGCCAACAAGGGCAAGATCAACCTCGCCAACGCCGGCCTGGGCGCCGCGTCGCACCTGTGCGGGCTGCTGCTGCAGCAGGCGCTGGCCGTGGAGATGACCACCGTGCCCTACAAGGGCACCGCGCCGGCGATGACCGATCTGCTGGGCGGCCAGGTCGACATCATGTGCGACCAGACCACCAACACCACCGGCCAGATCGAGTCGGGCAAGATCAAGGCCTTTGCCGTCACCACCACCAAGCGGCTGACGACGCCGGCGCTGGCCAAGCTGCCGACGCTGGACGAGTCGGGCCTCAAGGGCTTCAACGTGACGATCTGGCACGCGCTGTACGCGCCCAAGGGCACGCCCAAGGCGACGGTCGACACGATCAACGCCGCGCTCAAGCAGGCCTTGAAGGACGCCGACTTCCAGAAGCGCGAGGAGGCGCTGGGCGCGGTGATCGTCACCGACGGCCGCGTCAACGGCCCCGAGCACAAGAAGTTCGTCGAGGCCGAGATCAACAAGTGGGGCCCGGCGATCAAGGCCGCGGGGCAGTACGCCGACTGAGATTCAACTCACGCGCAGCGGGATCGTCACCGGCCCGTCGTTGACCAGGTGGACCTGCATGTCGGCGCCGAAGACGCCGGAGTGCACCACCGGGTGCTTCTCGCGCGCGATGCGCAGCACGTCCTCGTAGAGCGAGCGGCCCAGGTCCGGCGGCGCGGCGCCGCTGAAGCCGGGCCGGTTGCCGCCGCGCGTGTCGGCGGCCAGCGTGAACTGCGAGACCACGAGCAGCCCGCCGCCCACGTCCTGCAGGCTGCGGTTCATCTTGCCCGCGTCGTCGCTGAAGACGCGCAGCTTCAGCAGCTTGTCGACCAGCTTCGCGGCCAGCGCCGGCGTGTCGGCCGGCTCGGCACAGACCAGCACCAGCAGGCCCTGGCCGATCGCGCCGACCACCTCGCCTGCCACCTCCACGCGCGCCTGCGCGACGCGCTGCAGCAGCGCGATCACGGCCGGCGCTCCGGTGGCGGCTGCGGATGGGGGTCCGGGTCGACCAGATGCGCTTCGACGTCCGTCGGCAGCAGCTGGATGCTGGCGCGCAGGCCCGGTACCGCGTCCATCAAGGCCTGCTCCAGCGCCGTGCGCAGCGCCGCCGCGCGGCCCAGGCTCCAGCCGGCGGGCAGGTGCAGGTGCAGGTCGACGAAGCGCCGCTGCCCGGCGCGGCGCGTGGCCACGTGGTCGATGCGCACCACCTGGTGGGCGAAGCCGGCCAGCACCTGGTCGATCTCGGCGCGCACCTCGGGCTCGACGGCACGGTCCATCAGCCCGTCGACCGAGCGCCGCACCAGCGCCGCGCCCTCGCGCAGGATGTTCAGCGCGACGCCGATCGCGATCAGCGGGTCCAGCCAGGTCCAGCCGGTGGCCATCACCGCCAGCAGCCCGGCGACGACGCCGGCCGAGGTGTAGACGTCGGTGAACAGGTGGCGGGCGTCGGCCTCCAGCGCCACCGAGCGGTGGACGCGCGCCTGGCGGAGCATCGCGCGCGCCAGCGCTGCGTTGAGCGCCGAGCTGAGCACGGTCAGCGCGATGCCCCAGTCCAGCGCCTGCAGCGGCAGCGGCTGCAGCAGCCGCTGCACCGCGGCCCAGACGATGGCCAGCGCGGCCGCGAAGATCAGCACGCCCTCGAAGCCGCTGGAGAAGTACTCGGCCTTGTGGTGGCCGTAGGGGTGGCTGTCGTCGGGCGGGCGCACCGCGATCACCACCATCGCCAGCGCGAACACCGCACCGGCCAGGTTGACCAGCGATTCCAGCGCGTCGGACAGCAGGCCGACCGAGCCGCTGACCCACCACGCGCCGGTCTTCAGCGCGATGGTGGCCAGCGCCACCGCGACCGACAGCTTCAGATAACCGGCAATCTGCACGGCAGCCGCGGACGATCCTTCAGGCCGCCAGCGTGACGCGCGCGAACTTGCGCTTGCCCACCTGCACGACGTAGGTGCCCGCGGCCAGCTTCAGGCCCTTGTCGGAGACCACGCCGCCGTCGACGCGCACGCCGCCCTGCTCCACCATGCGCAGGCCTTCGCTGGTGGACGGCACGAGGCCGGCGTTCTTCAGCACGTGGCCGATGGCCAGCGGCGCGCCGCTCAAGGTGACCTCGGGGATCTGGTCGGGCACGCCGCCGGCGGCGCGGCGCTGGAAGTCCTCGTGCGCGCCTTCCGCCGCCACAGCGCTGTGGAAGCGCGCGGTGATCTCCTTGGCCAGCAGCACCTTGGCGTCCTTGGGGTTGCGCCCGGCGTCGACCTCGGCCTTCAGCGCCGCGACCTCGGCCGGCGGCCGGTGGGACAGCAGCCGGTAGTACTTCCACATCAGCTCGTCGCTGATCGACAGGATCTTGGCGAACATCGTGTTCGCCGGCTCGGTGATGCCGACGTAGTTGCCCTTGCTCTTGGACATCTTCTCGACGCCGTCCAGCCCTTCCAGCAGCGGCATCGTCAGGATGCACTGCGGCTCCTGGCCGTACTCCTGCTGCAGCGCGCGGCCGACCAGCAGGTTGAACTTCTGGTCGGTGCCGCCGAGCTCCAGATCGCTCTTCAGTGCGACCGAGTCATAACCCTGCATCAGAGGATACAGCAGCTCGTGGATGCTGATCGGGCTGCCGGCCTTGAAGCGCTTGGTGAAGTCGTCGCGCTCCAGCATGCGCGCCAGCGTGTACTTGGCAGCGAGCTGGATCATGCCGCGCGCGCCCAGGGCGTCGCTCCACTCGCTGTTGTAGCGCAGCTCGGTGCGCGCCGGGTCCAGCACCAGTTCGGCCTGGCGGCGGTAGGTGGCGGCGTTGGCCTCGATCTGCTCGCGCGTCAGCGGCGGCCGCGTGGTGTTGCGGCCCGAAGGGTCGCCGATCGTCGAGGTGAAGTCGCCGATGAGAAAAATCACCGTATGGCCCAGATCCTGCAGCTGGCGCAGCTTGTCCAGCACCACGGTGTGGCCGATATGGATGTCCGGCGCCGTCGGATCGAGCCCGAGCTTGATGCGCAGCGGCGTGCCGGTCGCCTCGGACCCGGGCCAGCTTGGCCAGCCATTCGGCTTCGGGCAGCAGTTCTTCGCAGTGACGCAGGGTCACGGCCATCGCCTCGCGCACGCGGTCGGTGACCGGATGCCGCGGCGCGGCGTCAGGAGCTTCTGACATGGAGCAGAAAAGGAGGCGGTTGCGGTTGCAGGTTGCGGGTTTTCGCGTAGGCCCGGCCAGGAGCCTTGGCTATACTCGCATCACCCGTCGGAATGGTCGAAGCCACTGGCTGCGACTCTCGGTGGATTCTAGTGGACGGCTCCTGGCGGGCCGGCCTCCCGAAACGCGCTGCGGCCGCCGGCTCCAGCGCCCTGCTTCGGAAGACCGTTTGTTGCTGAATCGTTTCCGCGTGCCGTCGCGCGCGCAAGTCCTTGATTTCGCCGCCCGGCATCGCCGCCGCATCGTCGCGGCGGCCGTCGTCGGCATGGGTGGGTTCACCGTCACCGCGTTCGGCATCGCGCCGATGATGCCGGACGCCTCGTCGCTGCCGGTGCGCCGGCTCGTCGAGACCATCACGCCCGACGGCCTGGAGCCGCAGCTCGACGCGCTGGGCGCGCAGAGCCTGTCGCTGCGCCGCAGCACCATCAGCCGTGGCACCGACAGCGCCGACGGCCTGCTGCTGCGCCTGGGCGTGGCCGACAGCGCGGCCTCGGCCTTCATCCGCAGCGACGCGCTGGCCCGCCGCCTGGTGCAGGGCCGCGGCGGCAAGCTGGTGCAGGCCACGGCCGACGCCGGCGGCCACCTGCAGCAGCTCGTCGCGCGCTACCCGGCCGAAAACGGCGAGCAGCGCCAGACCCACTTCACGCGCCTGACGCTGGACAAGGTCGACGGCCGCTGGCTCTCGAAGATCGAGACCGCGCCGCTGGCCACCGGCGTGCGCCTGGGCAGCGGCAGCATCCGCAGCAGCCTGTTCGCCGCCACCGACGAAGCCGGCCTGCCCGACGCGGTGGCCAGCCAGATCGCCGAGATCTTCGCGACCGACATCGACTTCCACCGCGAGCTGCGCAAGGGCGACACCTTCTCGGTGGTCTACGAGTCCTTGTTGGCCGACGGCGAGCTGGTGCCCTGGAACGAAGGCGCCGGCCGCGTGCTGGCGGCCGAGTTCGTCAACGGCGGCAAGACGCACCGGGCGCTGTGGTTCGTCGACGCCCAGGGCCGGGGCGCCTACTTCGGGCCCGACGGCCGCAGCCGCCACAGCGCCTTCCTGGCCAGCCCGCTGGAGTTCTCGCGCGTGACCTCGGGCTTCGCGATGCGCTTCCATCCCCTGCTGCAGAGCTGGCGCGCCCACCTGGGCGTGGACTACGGCGCCCCCAGCGGCACGCCGGTGCGCGTGGTGGGCGACGGCGTGGTGCAGTTCGCCGGCCGCCAGAACGGCTACGGCAACGTGATCGAGGTGCGCCACGACAAGGACCGCAGCACGCTGTACGCACACCTGAGCCGCATCGACGTGCAAAAGGGCCAGAAGGTGCAGCAGGGCGACCACATCGGCGCCGTCGGCGCCACCGGCTGGGCCACCGGCCCGCACCTGCACTTCGAGTTCCGCGTCGACGGCAAGCACCAGGATCCGCTGTTGATCGCGCGCAACGCCGAGTCCGTTGCGCTGGACGCCAACGACCGCGGCCGCTTCAGCGCCGAGGCGATCGCCGTCCAGGCGCGGCTGCAGGTGGCGCACAGCATGGCCGGCGCGCGCGCCAGCTTCGAATAGCGGTTGGTCGGGCGTACGGGGCGCGGCCGCCTTGACGCTGTTTGCCGGGCTGATGTCGGGAACCTCGCTCGACGGGGTCGACGGCGTGCTGGCGGACTTCGACCCGCAGACGCTGCGCCCGCGGCAAGTGCTGGCGCACGCACACGCCGCGCTGCCCGAGGCACTTGCCGCCGAGCTGCTGGCACTCAATCAAACCGGTCCCGACGAGCTGCACCGCGCCGCGCTGGCCGGCAACGCCCTGGCGGCGGTCTATGCCGACGTACTGGCCCGGCTGCTCGGCAGCGCGGGGTGCCGCGCCGGCGAGGTGGCCGCCGTCGGCGCCCATGGCCAGACGGTGCGCCACCGGCCGCAGGACTTCAGCGGGCCGGGCTACACGATCCAGCTCCTGCCGGGCGCCTGGCTGGCCGAGCTGAGCGGCCTCATCGTCGTCTGCGATTTCCGCTCGGCCGACCTCGCCGCCGGCGGCCAGGGCGCGCCGCTGGTGCCGGCCTTCCACGCGGCCTGCTTCGCGGCGCCGGAGGCGTCGGCCGTACTCAACGTCGGCGGCATCGCCAACCTGAGCCTGCTGCCCGCCGACGGCGGCCCGGTACGCGGCTTCGACACCGGCCCCGGCAACGTGCTGATGGACCTTTGGATGCGCCGCGTCGGCGGCCAGCCCTACGACGCCGACGGCCGCCTGGCGGCCCGCGGCCGGGTGCTGCCGGCGCTGCTGTCGGCCTTGCAGGCCGAGCCCTATTTCGCGTTGCCGCCGCCTAAGAGCACCGGCCGCGATCTCTTCCATGCCCAGTGGCTGGAGGCGCGCCTGCAGGCCGCCGGCTGCAACGCGGCACCGGCCGAGGACGTGATGGCGACGCTGGCCGAGCTGACGGCGCGCAGCGTCGCCGAGGCGCTGCAACGGGAACTGCCGCAGGCATGGCGGCTGCGGGTCTGCGGCGGCGGCGCCTTCAACGGCCACCTGATGGCGCGCTGGCGCGCGCTGCTGCCGGGGCTGGACGTGGCGACGACGGCCGCCGACGGCGTGCCGCCCGATCAGGTGGAAGCGCTGGCCTTCGCCTGGCTGGCGGCCTGCCGGCTGGCCGGCCGCAGCGCCAGCCTGCCTGCCGTCACCGGCGCGCGCGCGGCGCGCGTGCTGGGCGCGGTCTACGCCGCGCCGCTCTGAACAGGCCCGTCAGGCGGAGAACGACGAGCCGCAGCCGCAGGTGGTGGTGGCGTTCGGGTTCTTGATGACGAACTGCGCGCCCTGCAGATCTTCCTTGTAGTCGATCTCGGCGCCGGCCAGATACTGCAGGCTCATCGCGTCGATCAGCAGCGTGACGCCGTTCTTGCTCATCTGCGTGTCGTCTTCGTTGACGGCCTCGTCGAAGGTGAAGCCGTACTGGAAGCCCGAGCAGCCGCCGCCTTGCACGAAGACGCGCAGCTTCAATTCGGGGTTGCCTTCCTCGGCCACCAGGTCGGCCACCTTGGCGGCCGCGCTGTCGGTGAAGATCAGCGGCGGCGGCATCTCGTCGGCGGGGGACTGCAGCGGTTCGGCAAGGGCGTTCATGCGGGGCTCCACGGTCGGATGGATGGGATGGTGGGTTCGGTCGCCGTCATTCGTTGGACGCTGCCAATACCAATGCGGGCTTTTCGGCTGCCTTCAAGGGCCGCAGCTCGCCGTCGATCAAGGCACCGGGGTGCATCTCCAGCACCTCGTAGCGCACGTTGCCGGTCACCCGCGCCTTGGGTTGCAGTTCCAGCAACTCGGTGGCCTGCACCGGGCCCCTGACTTCGCCGTTGATGATCACATGCGCACCCTTGACCTCGCCATGGACGCGGGCTTTTTCGCTGATCACGATCAAGCTGGTCACGGTGGTGGCAACCACGTCGCCGTGCACCTCGCCGTCGATGCGCAGGCCTTCGGCGAAGCCGATCTGCCCATGGACCACGGTGCCCTCGCCGACCAGACTGCGGATCGGCGGCGCCTTGCGTTTGGCAAACCACATGATGGCTCTTCTCCTCGCGAATCGTCGTCCTTGCGCCCAGTCCTGGGGGTGCTCAGAAGAGCTTGACCGTCTGATGCGCGCGCAGGCCGCCTTGGCTGTCGTAGACCTTGGCCTGCACCGTTTTTAGCACGGCGCCGGGCGGCAGCGCGACGCGGCCTTCCACGCGCAGGTACTGGCGGAACTTCAAGGGCTGCTCGCCGGCGCGGCTGAGCTGCCAGGGGCGGCCGTCGAGCAGCCCGCCCAGCAGCAGCTCGTAGCGGCCCTGGAAGTCGGCACTGACGCGGCCGGCCTGCATCAGCAGCAACTGCACGCGCAGCTCGCCCGGCGTGCGGGTGTCGGCCTGCAGGCCGCGCAGTTGCAGGCCTTCGCCGGCGACCGGCATCAGGCCCTCGAAGAAGCCCAGGTCGGCCTGCAAGGCCTGCTTGTCGGCTTCGGTCTGCCGCAGTTGCTGGGCCAGGCGCTCCTGCGCGGTGCGCTCGGCCTTGATCAGGCTGTCGGCGCTGTCGGCGACGGCGCGCGCACGGTCGTTCTCGGCCCGCAGCGCGGCCACTTCCACGCGCAAGCGCGCCAGTTCCTGGCGCGAACTGCGGTCCAGGCCGGCGATCTCCTTGCCGAACTCGAAGGCCCACAAGGCCAATGCGGCCGAGAAGCCCAGCATCAGCGCCACCACGGCCCAGCGCAGCGGCCAGGGCAGGTGGCTGCGCACGATCATCCGCGGTGCACTCACCGACAGGCGACGGCGCAGCAGTTTCCAGCGCATCCGAAGGAGAGGCTTGGTCGCTGGCGGCGCCCGCGCGCCAGAGGCGCGAGGCTGCCGTCGGACGGCGTCAGCGCTTGCTGAACTGCTTGCGGCGGCGGGCGCCGTGCAGGCCGACCTTCTTGCGCTCGACCTCGCGCGCGTCGCGGGTCACGAAGCCGGCGCGGCTCAGGTCGCCCTTCAGCGCCACGTCGTAGTCGATCAGCGCGCGGGTGATGCCGTGGCGCACCGCGCCGGCCTGGCCGGACTCGCCGCCGCCGTGCACGTTGACCTTGATGTCGAAGGCCGCTTCGTTGGCCGTCAGCAGCAGCGGCTGCTTGACGATCATGATCGAGGTCTGGCGGCCGAAGTAGCTCTCGATCGGCTTGCCGTTGATGACGATCTGGCCGGAGCCCTTCTTGATGAACACGCGGGCCACCGACGACTTGCGGCGGCCGGTGCCGTAATTCCACTGTCCGATCATCGCCGCTCCTTACAGGGCCAGGGGCTTGGGTTGCTGGGCGGCGTGCGGGTGGCTGGCACCGGCATAGACCTTCAGCTTCTTGATCATCGCGTAGCCCAGCGGGCCCTTGGGCAGCATGCCCTTGACCGCCTTCTCGAGCGCGCGGCCGGGGTGCTTGGCCTGCAGGTCCTTGAACGGCGTGGCATAGATGCCGCCCGGGTAGCCCGAATGGCGGTAGTAGATCTTGTCGGTGGCCTTGGAGCCGGTGACGCGGATCTTGTCGGCATTGACGACGACGATGAAATCACCGGTGTCGACGTGAGGCGTGTAGATGGCCTTGTGCTTGCCGCGCAAACGGAGTGCCACTTCGCTGGCAACACGTCCGAGCACCTTGTCGGTGGCGTCAATCACAAACCACTCGTGCTTCACCTCGGCCGGCTTGGCGCTGAAGGTCTTCATGAGGGTCTTTCGGGGATTCGGCTGGTCTCTTGCACCGCGCCTTCGGAGCCGCTTGTGAGGTGCGGCCTCTCGGGTCTGCGGGCGATGTTCTCCCCTCAGCCGATTTCAGGGGAGCCGAAGATTCTATACCGGGACGCAGGCCCGATAACCCGTGACTTCCGACGGGAATACAAGGGCAATCTAGGGTTAACCCTAGATTTCCTCGCTACCATCGCGGTGTTTCCACGACCCTGGGAGGTCGACATGACCGTGTCACCTGAAACCCCGGCCCGGTTCCGATGGCTGCCCATCCGCGCCCTCGGTCCTCGGCATCGGTCGCGCATCGCAGCCCACCTGCTGCAGTTGAGCGCCGACGATCGTTACCTGCGCTTCGGCTACCCGGCTTCCGACGAGCACATCGGCCGCTACGTCGACCAGATCGACTTCGACCACGACGAGGTGTTCGGCGTCTTCAACCGCCGGCTGGAGCTGGTGGCCGTGGCCCATGTGGCCTACCTGGGCGGCGATCAGCCCGGCAGCGCCGAGTTCGGCGTCTCGGTGCTGCCGAGCGGGCGCGGCCGCGGCATGGGCTCGCGGCTGTTCGAGCGCGCCTGCCTGCATGCCCGCAACCGCGGCATCGACCACCTGATCGTGCATGCGCTGAGCGAGAACACGGCGATGCTCAAGATCGCCCGCCATGCCGGCGCCACGCTGGGCCGCGAGGGCGCCGACGCCACCGCGGTCCTGAAGCTGCCGCCCGAGGACTTCGGCTCGCACTGGTCGCAGCTCGTCGAGACGCAGGCCGGCGAGATCGACTACGGCCTCAAGCTGCAGGCCGCGCGGCTGGACCGCCTGGTGCAGCAGGTGCGCGACTTCATGCCCGGCGGCGGGCCGACGGCCGGCGACTGAAAAGACGGCGGCAGCCCCGCGGATCGAGGGGGCCACGGCGCCACTTCGCACCGAGTCGCGGGATGAGAACGGCGCGCCCCGCGCGGTAACATCCCGCTCCTCATCGTCGGGACATGCCGCAGTGCTTGCCACGTGTCGGCCCCTCGCCTCATGTTGGAAGTGCTGCCCTGGCTGCTGGCCTCGCTGTCGGCGATCTTGCTGATCGCGGCCACGACCTTGTGGTGGCGCAGCCGCGGCCGCGGCCAGCCGCAGCCGCTGCCTACCGAATGGGCGCTGAACCCGCGGCCAGTGTTCAACACCGACGAGCGCCGCGTCTATCGCCAGCTGCGCGAGGCGCTGCCGCACCACATCGTGCTGTCCAAGCTGCCGCTGGTGCGCTTCTGCCAGCCCAACGACCCGGCCGAGACGCGCTACTGGTACCAGTTGCTAGGCTCGATCAACGTCACCTTCGCGATCTGCAGCGCCAACGGCCGCGTGCTGGCGGCGATCGACCTCGACGCCGACCGCAACCCCTCGCGGCGCGCGATCCAGACCAAGCAGGCCGTGCTGGGCGCCTGCCGCATCCGCTACCTGCGCTGCCCGGTGGACCACCTGCCGTCGATCCCCGAGCTGCAGTTGCTGGTGCCGCAAAGCAGCGCCCAGCCGCGCGGCCCGCACGCGGCGCCGACGATGGTGCAGGCGCGCGACTCGCTCAGCAGCGCCGTGGCCGGCCGCCGCCGCGAGCGCAACGCGCTGTGGCAGGACTCGAGCTTCTTCCACGATTCGTTCTTCGGCACCGACACCCGCAACGACGTGCCCGGCAGCGACTTCGGCGCGCTGCGCAATCCGCCGACGCCGGCGCCCCCGTTGCGCGAGCGCGAGTCGCCGGGCAGCTCGACCCCGCGGCCCTTCGAGCCGCCGGCGCCGCCGCCGGTGCGGCATTGAACGCCCGCCCCGGCTACCAGGCGCTGACGCCGGCGCTGGTGCTGGACGCGCTGGACGCCGCCGGCCTGCGGCCCGACGGCCGGCTGCTGCAGCTCAACTCCTACGAGAACCGCGTCTACCAGGCCTTCCTGGAAGACGGCCAGGCGGTGGTGGCCAAGTTCTACCGCCCGGGACGCTGGAGCGACGCGCAGATCCTGGAAGAGCACGCCTTCGCGCTGGAACTGGCCGCGGCCGAGGTGCCGGTGATCGCGCCGCTGCTGCTGCAGGCCGGCGCGGCGGCCGGCGGCCGCACCACGCTGGCCCATTGGCAGCCGGCGCCGGGGCAGCCGGCGTACCGGTTCAGCGTCTCGCCGCGCTGCGCCGGCCGCGAGCCCGAGCTGGAGCAGCCCGAGACGCTGCACCGCCTGGGCCGCTTCATCGGCCGGCTGCATGCGGTGGGCCGGCGCACGGCGTTCGAGCACCGCGTGACGCTGGACCCGGCGCACGACGGCCCCGCGGCGCTGGAGCGCGTGCTGGCGCTGGACGTGCTGAGCCCGCACGAGCAGCCCGCCTGGGTGGACGCCGCCCGGCGCGCGCTGGACGCGCTGCTGGCCGCCTTCGACCGCCACGGCCCGCTGCGGCGCCTGCGCCTGCACGGCGACTGCCACCTCGGCAACGTGCTGTGGCGCGACGCCGGAGCGCACGTGGTGGACCTGGACGACGCCTGCATGGGCCCGGCGGTGCAGGACCTGTGGATGCTGGTCTCCGGCGACGCGGCGACGATGGCGGCGCAGCTCGGCCGCCTGCTCGCCGGCTACGAGGAATGGTGCGACTTCGACCCGCGCGAGCGGCGGCTGATCGAGCCGCTGCGCACGCTGCGCATGCTGCGCCACAGCGCCTGGCTGGCCGAGCGCTGGATCGACCCCGCGTTCCCGGCCGCCTTCGTCGATTTCGGCACGCCGGCCTACTGGTCGCAGCAGACCACGCAGCTGCGCGAGCAGATCGAGGCGATGGCGGCCGCCGCCGGCTCAGCTCCGCCAGGCCTGGGCTGACGGGGCCGAGGGCAGCCAGTGCAGCAGGCCGAGGAAGAGCCCGGCCTGCAGGAAGCCGCGCAGGTTGGCCAGGGTCACGCGGCAGCGGCGGCGCAGGTCGGCCGGCGAGACCGGCCCCTCGGCCAGGTGGCGCGCCAGCTCCAGGTGCTGCGGCAGCAGCGTGTAGCGAGAGACGTCGAGCTGTGGCTGCGCCATCAGCGGCGTGTGCCACCAGTTGACCGGCGAGTTCAGCAGCCGGAAGCCGCCGGCGGCCAGCGCGATGTCCCACACCACCAGGTCCAGCTCGCGCGACTTGGCCTGCGGCCCGGGCGCCGCGCCGCGGGCGAGGTAGGGCACGTCGCGCGTCACGCGCAGGTGCTGGTCGGCCAGCTCGTCGACCAGCGTGATGCCGGTCGAGAAGTCGATCAGCAACGCCGCCTGGCGGCCGTAGCCGGCGCTCAAGGAGGGCTGGCTGGGGTCGACCAGGCCGCGGCGCAGCAGGTTCAGCAACTGGGCACGGTCGGGGTCCAGGTCGGCCTGCGACAGTTGCTCGGCGTGCTGGCGGGTGTCGAACTGCGAATCGAAGCCCGAGGCCGGCACGGTGCTGGGCAGTTCGGGCGCGGCGCGGCGGATCTCGCCCAGGCCGTGCAGGCCCTGCACGCTCTGCAACTGGCGCACCAGCTCGGCATGCAGGCGCCGGGCCTCGCGGCGGGCCTCGGCGCTGCCGCCGCCATCGGCGGCCGCGGCCTGCACGCCGGCGATGGTCAGCAGCGGACGGTCTTCGAGGAAGGCGTTCAGCACCTGCGGCGCCACGCGCGAGACGAAGGCCTGCTTGGCCAGCACCACGTCGCCGCTGACGCCGTCGAGCTTGAGGTCCACGCCCAGCTCGCGGCCCACCTCGTCCAGCATCGCAGGCAGGGTGTCGAGGTCGGTGCACTCGAAGCCCAGGTGCTGCACCACCAGCGCGGGGCGCCGGGGCTCGCTGCCGGGCAGCAAGGCACGCAGGACTCGGCGGAGGGGTCGGGCGGCGATCATCGCGGTGTCTGGAAAGGCCTGGAGCAACGACCCCTAGGCTAGGCCGCGAGGGCCCTGCGGCCCATCCCGAGGCCGCTGAAAGCCCGCTCGGGGCAGGCCCTGAACCCGCCTCAGGGATTCCCCGAGGAAACCTCATCGCCGGCAGGGTTGATCTCCAGCTCGATCACCACGCCGCGGCCGCCGTCGCCGGGCCGCGCGCGCACCGCGCCGCGATGGCGGACCGCCACGCGCTGCACGAACAGCAGCCCGAAGCCGACGCCCCGCCCGTCCACCGGCACCAGGCCGTCGTGGGTCTGCACCAGCCGCTCCAGGTCGGCCGCCGCCAGGCCGCGGCCCTGATCGGCGACGCGGAACATCAGGCCGCCGCCGGGCGTGGCCGCGGCCGACAGCGTCACCTCTGCGCCGGGCGGGCTGTTCTTGATCGCGTTGGACAGCAGGTTGCCCAGCGCGCGCAGCACCAGCGCGCGGTCCATCGAGACCGGCGCCAGCGCCGGCGCCGCAGGCAGCGCCAGCGCGACGCCGGCGGTTTCGGCCTGCGGGCGATGGTCGGCCAGCGCCTCGGCCAGGATCTGCGCCGGCGCCACCGGCTCGCACTGCAGCGGCCGCTGCGCCGCCTGTGCCACGCGCACGAAGTCGTCGGCCAGCGACTGCGTGCGCTGCGCCAGGCGGCGCATCTCGCGCATCAGCGCGTCGATGTCGGCGCTGCCGCGGCCGGCAAGCTGCAGCTCGGCCAGCAGCGCGATCGAGGTCGCCGGCGAGCGCAGGTCGTGCGAGACGAAGGCCAGCAGCTCCTCGCGCTCGCGCTCGGCGCGCTTGATCGGCGCGATGTCGGCGATGGCCACGATCAGCCGCGTGCCGCCGTGCATCGCCACCGCGTGGGCGTGGATCACGTGGTCGCCCTGGCCTGCCAGGCGCGCCTGCACCGCCAGGGCCTGCTGGCTGCGCCGCACCTCGGCCAGCGCCAGCGGCCAGTCCACCGCGGGCTGGCAGTCGAACTCGGCCAGCAGCCGTGCCAGGTCCAGGCCCTGCATCTCGTCGGCCGACTCGACCTCGAACAGCCGCGCCGCCGGCGGGTTGGCCAGCAGCACGCGGTCGCCGCCGTCGTCGACCAGCATCGCGGTCGGCAGCCCGGCCAGCGCGTCGGCCAGGAAGCGGCGCGCCGAGCGCAGCGTCTCGGCCGCGGTGTGCAGCGCGGCCAGGCGCTGGCTCAGGCGGTCGCGCGCCGGCGCGGCGCCGGTGGCGGCCGCCGGCGCCAGCAAGCCCGGCTCGATGGCCAGGCGGGCGATCTCGCGGTCGAGGTCGGCCACGCCGCGCTCCAGCCGGCGCCAGCTCCACAGCGGGTAGGCCAGTACCGCGGCCGCCATGAAGGGCGCCGGGCTCCACCAGCGCCCGGCCGCCAGCAGGCCCAGGCTGAGCAGCAGCGCCAGCGGCAGCGAGGCCAGCGCCAGCACGATGGCCGCGCGCGTGCCGGCCCAGACGAAGCCGGCCACCAGGCTGGCCGCGCCCAGCGCCGACAGCAGCCCGGCCAGCCAGGGCGCCACCGCGTGCGGTGCCTGGCCGCTGCGCAGCGTGTTCAGCACGTGGGCCAGCACCTCCACGCCCGGCATCGCGTGCTGGCGCGCGTTGACCGGCGTGGCCAGCGTGTCGCCCAGGCCCTGCGCCGTCATCCCCACCAGCAGGTAGCGCCCGCTCAGCGCGGCGGCGGGCACGGCGCCGCGCAGCACGTCGACGTAGGACACGCGCCGCACGTGCCCGGGCGGGCCGTCGTAGCGGATCAGAAAGCGGCCCTGGCGCGACCAGTCGCCGCCGGCCGTGACGGCGCGGTCCACCGCCAGCGCCGGATGCAAGTCCTGCCCGCCGGCGCGCAGCGTGGCCAGCGCGAGGTGGGGGTAGCGCTGCTGCGGCGGGCCGGCCTCGAGGAAGGCATGGCGCAGCACGCCGTCGTCGTCCACCGCGGGCTCGGCGGCGCCCAGGCGCACGCCGGCGGCGCGCAGCGCGGCGGCGGGCTCCAGCAGGCGCAGCGGCTCGCCGAGGCCGGACTGCCAGCTCACCGGCATCACCACCGGCGCGGCGCGGCGCAGCGCGGCGGCCAGCACCTCGTCCTGCTGGGGATCGGGGTCGGGCTCGCTGAGCAGCAGGTCCAGCACGATGGCGCGCGGCCGCGCCTCGGCCAGGCGCTGCAGCAAGGTGGCGTGCACACCGCGGCGCCAGGGCCAGCGGCCGATGGCCTCGATGCTGGCGTCGTCGATCGCGACGATCAGCACGTCGTCGGCCGGCGGCCGCGTCCACAGCGACAGGCCGGCGTCGTAGACCAGGCGGTCGGCGCGCCACAGCCAGCCGCCGGCGGCGCTGACGAAGGCCAGCAGCGCCAGCATCAGCGCCACCGCGACGTCGTCGCGCCGCCAGGCCCGCGGCGCCGGGCGCGGCGCCATCACGGCCGCAGCAGCAAGCCGCCCTGCACCTGCACGCAGCCGCGCTGCGCGTCGCGCACGCAGTTGGGCACGTCGAAATGCTGCGTCGACGACCAGGGGCCGACGAAGCCGTCGGGGTCCTTGGCGCGCAGCCGAACGTAGAAGCGCCCGGTGGCGCCGTTCAGCGGCAGGTCGATCTCGGTGGTGTCGAGCGCCAATTGCGCGAACAGCCGCGTGAAGGCCGCGTCGGTCGCCACCTCGAAGTCGAAGCGCTGGCCCGGCAGCCCCTGCCAGAACAGGCGCACGCTGCCGTCGCCGACGACGGGCGGCTCGGGCGGGCCGGGCTGCGGCGGCAAGGCCTTCATTTCGAAGCCCAGCGGATCGCTGAACGGGCCCTGGTCGCCGTCGGCCTTGACGCTGGCCAGCCGCCACAGGTAGGCGCCGGGCGCCAGCCCTTCGATGGTCTGCTCCAGCTTGACGAGCTCGCGCAGGTCTTGCAGCGGCGCGTCGAACGGCCTGGCGCCGGCGTCGGCGCGCGCCAGCTGCAGCCGGTAGTGCGCGGCCTGGCTGTTGGCGGCCCAGGCGAAGTCGGCCTTGTCGCCGCGGATCACGGTGCGCGGCGCCGGCGCGCGCGGCAGCGGCGGCTCGGGCCGCGCCTTGAGCTGCAGCGTGCCTTGCGCATCCAGTCCTTCGAGGCCCAGGCCGTCGACGGCGCGCAGCCGCATCGCGTAGCGCCCGTCGTCCAGCCCGGCGATGCGCAGCTCGGGCGTGGCCGACTGCACGTCGGCCAGCAGCACGTCGAAGCCTTCGTCGCGCGCCACCTGCACGCGGTAGGCCGCGGCGCCGGGCAGCGGCGCCAGCGTCAGGCGCACCAGCGGCCGCTCCTGCAGCGCCGGCAGGCCCGAGAGATCGGGCGCCGGCAACAGCGCCACCGGCGGCGCCACCTGGCCGGCGGCGTCGATCAGCGTGCCGCGGCCGCCGGCCACGCGCTGCTCGGCCGCGGCCGCCGTCGCGGAGCCACCCCCGCTGCCGCCGCCGCTCACCGCCACCGTGCCTTCCAGCACCTCGCCGCGCGTGGCCTTGTCGTCGACGCTGACGCGGAACTCGGTGCCGCGCACCGCCAGCACGCCCTGCGGCGTGCCGATGCGAAAGCCCGGCTGGCCGCCGCGCGCCGGCTTGGCCTGCACTTCGACGCGCCCCTGCTCCAGCCGCACGCCGGAGCGCACGCCGTCGGTGCCCAGCACGCGGCGCGATTCCTCGATCTGCACGCGCCCGGCCGGGCGCAGCCGCAGCAGCGTGCCGTCCACCAGGCGCAGCGTGACCTGGCCGTCGGCGCCGGTGCTGACCGCCGCGCCCTCGGCGACGGCCTGGCCGCCGGCCAGCGCGGCGGCGCCGCTGTGCACCGCGCCGCTGGCGCTGAGCACGCTGGCCGGCACGGGCTCGGTGCGCATCAGCCGCAAGGGGATGCGCAGCGTGCGGCCCACCGGCATGCGGCGCGGGTCGCGCACCTGGTTGCCGCGCGCCAGCTCGGGCCAGGCCGCCGGGTCGATCAGGAAGCGCCGGCCCAGGCCGATCAGCGTGTCGCCATGCTGCACGACATATTCGTGCACCGGCTCGCCGCGCTCGGGCGGCAGCGCGGTGGCCGCCGCGGCGGCCAGCGGCAACGCGGCCAGCAGCCACGGTCCCACGACGTGCAGGGCGCGCGTCGTCCTCATCAGTGGCTTTCATCGAGGAACGCGATCGCCTTGCGCACCAGCATCGCGGGCGTGTCGGCGTCGAGCTTGAGCTTGAGCGACTGCTTGTGCGTCTCGATGGTCTTCACGCTGCGGTTGAGCTGGTCGGCGATCTCGCGCGTGCTGCGGCCGGCGGCCACCAGGCGCAGCACTTCCAGCTCGCGGGTCGAGAGTTCGGGGCGGTCGGCGGCGGCCGCCGCGCCGCGGCCGGTGGCGCGGCGCAGCAGCAGCTCGCGCCGCTCGGGGCTGACCCAGATCTGGCCCGCCAGCACGGCCTGCACGGCGTCGAACAGCGTGCCCGACAGCGCCGACTTGGCAACGAAGCCGTCGGCCCCGGCGCGCAGGCAGCGCTCGGCGTACAAGTCCTCGGGCATCGAGGTCAGCACCAGGATGCGCGCCTGCGGCGCGGCGTCGCGCAGGCGCGGCAGCGCGGCCAGCGCCAGCTCGTCGCCCAGGCCCAGGTCCAGCAGCAGCAACTCGGGCGGATCGTCGGCCAGCCCGGCCAGCGCCTCGCGCACCGACGCCGCCTCGCGCACGCGGCAGGGCCGCGGCAGCCGTTCCAGGATCTGACGCACGCCCAGCCTGACGATGTCGTGATCGTCGACGATCAGCACGTTCAGCGGCTGCCGAAGCTCCATCGGTTGCGGGCGGGTGGTGTCAGAACTGTCGAATTCTAGGTGGCGCCCCTGAGGCGCCACCCCCCACAAGTCAAGAAGCAGGCCGGCAACGCACCCGCCGCTGCGGCGCGGCTGCCGTCAGCCCGCCGCGCCGCCGAGCATGCGGTTGACGCGCCGCACGTAGGCCGCCGGATCCTCGAGCTGCCCGCCTTCGGCCAGCAGCGCCTGGTCGAACAGCACCTGGGCCAGGTCGTCGAAGCGCGCGTCGTCGCCGAGCTGCTTGACCAGCGCGTGCTCGGGGTTGACCTCCAGGATGGGCAGCGACTTGGGCGCGTTCTGCCCGGCCTGCTTGAGCATGCGCGCCAGGTGCGAGCTCATGTCGCCTTCGTCGACCACGATGCAGGCCGGCGAGTCGACCAGCCGCGTGGTGGTGCGCACGTCCTTGGCGCGGTGTTGCAGCGCCGCCTTCAGCCGCTCCAGCACCGGCTTGAAGGCCTCGGCGGTGGCCTCGGCGGCCTTCTTCTCGTCCTCGTCCTGCAGCTTGCCGAGGTCGACGCCGCCCTTGGCGACGCTTTGCAGCGGCTTGCCGTCGAACTCGTACAGGTGCGACAGCATCCACTCGTCGACGCGGTCGGTCAGCAGCAGCACCTCGATGCCCTTCTTGCGGAAGATCTCGAGCTGCGGGCTGCTCTTGGCCGCGGCCAGCGTGTCGGCAGTGACGTAGTAGATCGCCTCCTGGCCTTCCTTCATCCGCGCCACGTAGTCAGCGAAGCCGACGCCTTCGTCGGCCTGCGTCGACGCGAAGCGCAGCAGCCTGGCCAGCCGCTCCTGGTTGGCGAAGTCCTCGCCCACGCCTTCCTTCAGCACGGCGCCGAACTGGCGCCAGAACTCGGCGTACTTCTCCTTCTGGTTCTCGGCCACGTCCTCCAGCATGCCCAGCACGCGCTTGGTGCTGCCCTCGCGGATGGCCTTGACGTCGCGGCTTTCCTGCAGCAGCTCGCGGCTCACGTTCAGCGGCAGGTCGGCCGAGTCGATCACGCCCTTCACGAAGCGCAGGTAGACCGGCATCAGCGCCTCGGCGTCGTCCATGATGAAGACGCGCTTGACGTAGAGCTTGACGCCGCCGCGCTTGTCGCGGTTCCACAGGTCGAACGGCGCCTTGGCCGGCACGTACAAGAGCTGCGTGTACTCGGTGCGGCCTTCGACGCGGTTGTGCGTATAGGCCAGCGGCGGTTCGGTGTCGTAGCTGATCTGCTGGTAGAACGCCTGGTACTCGGCGTCGGTGATCTCGCTCTTGGGCCGCGTCCACAGCGCGGCGGCCTTGTTGACGGTCTCCCACTCGCCGGTGGCCACCTGCTCCTTCTTCTCCTCGTCCCATTTCTCCTGGTGCATCAGGATGGGCAGCGAGATGTGGTCGGAGTACTTGCCGATGATGGACTTCAAGCGCCAGGCGGAGAGGAAGTCTTCCTCGCCCTCGCGCAGGTGCAGCGTGACGTCGGTGCCGCGCTGCTTGCGCTCGATGGTCTCGACCTCGAACTCGCCGGTGCCTTCGCTGCTCCAGCGCACGCCCTGGTCGGCCGGCAGCCCGGCGCGGCGGCTTTCCACCGTGAGGCGGTCGGCGACGATGAAGCCCGAGTAGAAGCCCACGCCGAACTGGCCGATCAGGTTGGCGTCCTTCTTCTTGTCGCCTTCCAGCGCGGCCAGGAAGTCGCGCGTGCCGCTCTTGGCGATGGTGCCCAGGTGCTGCACCGCCTCGTCGGCGCTCATGCCGATGCCGTTGTCGCTGATGGTCAGCGTCTTGCGGTCCTTGTCGAACGAGACGCGGATCTCCAGGTTCGGCGCGTCCTCGTACAGGGCCGCGTCGTCCAGCGCCTCGAAGCGCAGCTTGTCGCAGGCGTCGGAGGCGTTGGAGATCAGCTCGCGCAGGAAGATCTCCTTGTTGGAGTACAGCGAATGCGTGACCAGGTGCAGGATCTGCTTGACCTCGGCCTGGAATGAAAGGGTTTGCTTGTCCATGGGCTGCATTGTCGCCAAGCTCCGGCGCCCCGCAAACGCCCCACGAAAGCGAAAACGCCGCCCCCCGTCGATGCGGAAGGCGGCGTCGGCGGCCGGCGGTGCCGGCCCTGCCTTGGCGAGGCGCTTACTGCAGCAGGCGCAGCACCTGCTGCGGCTGCTGGTTGGCCTGCGCGATCATCGCGTTGCCCGCCTGCTGCAAGATCTGCGCTCGTGAGAGGTTGGCCGTTTCCACCGCGAAGTCGGCGTCGACGATGCGGCTGCGCGCGGCCGACTGGTTCTCCACCGACACCTGCAGGTTGGCGATCACCGCCTCGAAGCGCGACTGCGTGGCACCGAAGGTGGCGCGCTTGTCGTTGATGGTGTCCAGCGCGGTGTCGATGTTGTCGATCACCGAGGCGATCGCGCTCATGTCGGCCGTGCTGCCGATGCTGGCGGTGCTCACCGTGATGGCCGACATGTCGGCGTTGCTGACCATGTTCTCGAACTTGACCGTGATCGTGTCGTCTGCTCCGGTGTTGGCGCCCACCTGGAAGCTGATGTTGGTGCCCTGGGCGCCCAGGATCTTCTTGCCGTTGAAGGCGGTGCCGCCCAGCACGCGGTTGATTTCCTTCTGCAGCTCCCCGAACTCCTTGTTCAGCGAGTTCTTGTCGCTGTCGCTGTTGGTGCCGTTGCGGGCCTGCACCGCCAGCTCGCGCATGCGCTGCAGCGCATCGCCCACCTTGGACAGCGCGCCTTCGGCGGTCTGCGCCATCGAGATGCCGTCGTTGGCGTTGCGGATCGCGACGTTCATGCCGCGCACCTGCGCGTTCATGCGCTCGGAGATCGCCAGGCCCGCGGCATCGTCCTTGGCGGAGTTGACGCGCAGGCCCGAGGACAGGCGCTGCATCGAGGTGGTGAGGGACAGTTGCGAAGCGCTCGTGTTGCGCTGCGCATTCATGGAAGCGATGTTGGTGTTGATGGTGGCAGACATGTTGCACTCCTAAGCGTTTCAAACAATCCCGGCCCAACGCCGGCGTGACTCCGATGCGGTGGGCAGGCTTGGGAATCAAGCCCACCGCACCTTCGTCTGCAGCCCTTCGGGCGTTGCCGCCCTCGGGGTCACAGCGCCCGACGCCGGCACCCTCTTGTCGTGCAGCTTTCGCTGCTCGGCTTGCTGGCCGCCAACCGGACCGCGGAGCCGTCTTCCGTGCCCCGTTGGGAGCCTTATCGACGCCCGGAAATGCAAACTTAAGTGCCCTCTATTCGGGTCTTGCCAGGGCCGGGAACCGTGTTCCAGGCGATCTGGCGGGCACTTATCGGTCAGTTCCGGGCTTGGCTTGAGCGGCCCTTGCCTAGACTGGCCCGGCCAGCGGCGGCGCGCGCAATTCCGCACGCGCCGCCGCGCTGGCCGCCCCATCGATGGCACCGCCGCCATCGCCGCCGCCCATGCAACACGCCGTCCGAGCCGCGAAATCCGCCACGTTTGCCGCCAGCTCCAAGCCGGTTCCGGGCACGGCGCGCGCCGCCTGGCAGGCCGGCCAGGCCCATGCCCGGCGCGGCGACTGGGGCCAGGCCGTGCGCAGCTTCGAAGCCGCGGCGCGGCAGGCCCCGCAGGACGCGGTCTACGCGCTGAACCTGGCGCGCGCGCTGATGGCGCAGCGCCGCCACGACGAGGCCGCCGCCGAGGCCGTGCGCGCCTTCAACCTGGAGCCGCGCAACACGGTCGCCTGCGCGCTGGCGGCGCGCTGCCTGATGGACGGCAAGCGCTTCCGCGACGCCGCGCGCGTCCTGCTGCACCTGCCCGAGGACGTGCCGCGCGGCCACGACTACCACTTCACGCTGGCGCGCGCGCTGCAGCTCGGCGGCCAGCCGCGCGAGGCGGTCAACGCCTACATGAACGCGCTGGCGCTGGCCATCACCGACGCCAACACGCACTACCAGCTCGGCCTGTGCCTGAACGAGCTGTCGATGAAGGAGGAGGCGTCGCAGTGCTTCCAGACCGCGCTGTCGATGGGCGTGGGCGCCAACGAGCTGGGCGTGCGCGCGCTGCTGTCGTACTTCGAGCGCGAGGCCTGCCACTGGGCGGGCGCCGAGCAGGGCCTGGCCGCGCTGCAGCGCGCGCTGGACGCGCTGCCCGACGACGCCGCGGTGACCACTGCGCCGTTCGCGCACGTGACGCTGCTGGACGACCCCGCGGCGCAGCTCAAGGCCGCGCGCAGCCTGGCGCGCAGCCTGGCGGCCAACGCGCGGCCCTTCGCGCCGCGGGCGAGCGACTGGCGGCCCGACGGCCCGCGCCGCCTGCGCCTGGGCTACCTGTCGGCCGACTTCCACCAGCACGCCACCTGCATCCTGATGGCCGAGATGCTGGAGCAGCACGACCGCGCGCGCTTCGAGGTCACGCTGTACTCGCACGGCAAGAGCGACGGCAGCGCGATGCGCCGCCGCATCGAGGCCGCGTGCGAGCACTTCGTCGACGTGCAGGCCATGAGCGACGGCGACGTCGCCGAGCGCATCCGCGCCGACGGCTGCGACCTGCTGGTCGACCTGAAGGGCTACACGCGCGGCCACAAGGTCGGCGTCTTCGCGTGGCAGCCGGCGCCGGTGACGGCCACCTTCCTGGGCTTTCCGGGCTCGACCGGCGCCGAGTACATCGACTACTTCATCGGCGACCCCGTGGTCACGCCGCTGGAACACGCGCCGTACTACAGCGAACACATCGCGCAGATGCCGGTGTGCTACCAGCCCAACGACCGCCAGCGCGCACTGCCGCCGGCGCCCACGCGCGCCGAGGCCGGGCTGCCGGATGAGGGCCTGGTGCTGGCCGGCTTCAACCAGCCGTACAAGATCTCGGCGCAGGTGTTCGACGTCTGGTGCGTGCTGCTCGACGCGCTGCCGCAGGCGGTGCTGTGGCTGCTGGACTGGAACGCGCAGTCGCGCGCCAACCTGGAGCGCGAGGCCGCGGCGCGCGGCATCGACCCGGCGCGCATCGTCTGGGCGCCGCGCCTCAAGCCGGCGGACCACATGGCGCGCATGCAGCTCGCCGACCTGTTCCTCGACACCTGGCCGTGCAACGCGCACACCACCGCCAGCGACGCGCTGTGGGCCGGCGTGCCGGTGGTCACCTTCACCGGGCAGACCTTCGCGTCGCGCGTGGCCTCGAGCCTGGTGCACGCGGTGGGCCTGCCCGAGCTGGCCTGCCGCGACATCGAGCACTACGCGCGCACCGTGGTCGAGCTGGCGCACGACCCCGAGCGCGTGGCGGCGATGCGCGCGCGCCTGGCGCAAGCACGCGCCGATTCGCCGCTGTTCGACAGCCTGCGCTTCACGCGCGACTTCGAGGCGCTGCTGCTGCGCATGATGCAGCGCCACGTCGACGGCTTGGCGCCGGCCGCGCTGCCAGCAGCCTGATCAGGCTTTCAAATAGTCTGACTTGCCGAGTTCCACGCCCGCGTGGCGCAGCAGCGCATACGCGGTCGTGACGTGGAAGTAGAAGTTCGGCAGCACCCAGTGCTCCAGGTAGCGCTGGCCGGTGAACTGCATCTCGCCGCTGCGCAGCGCGAGCGTGATCACGCGCTCCTCGCTGCCGGCGAAGCGCTCGGCGCCGAAGTCCTGCACGTAGTCCAGCGTCTTGCGGATGCGCACACGCAGCTCGTCCAGCGTGGCCTCGGTGTCGTCCCACTTCGGGATCTCCACGCCGGCCAGCCGCGCCACGCAGCCCTTGGCGGTGTCGCTGGCGATCTGGATCTGCTTGGCGAACGGCAGCATGTCGGGCGCCAGCCGCAGGCCCAGGTAGTTGGCGGTGTCGAACTTGCGCGCCTCGGCGTGCGCCTGCGCCTTGTCCAGCCACAGCAGCAGGTTGTCCATCATGCGCACGAACACCGGCACGCTGGCGCTGTACATCGAGATACTCATCGCGGGTCTCCTGGTTGGAAGGTCGTCAGGACACGCATGCTAGCCCGGGCAGAATGCGCGGCTGACGCCATGAACATCATCATCCTCGACGACTACCAGGACGCGGTGCGCAAGCTGCGCTGCGCCGCGCGGCTGGAACCCTACAACGCCAAGGTCTTCACCAACACCGTCAAGGGCATCGGCCAGCTCTCGGTGCGGCTGCGCGACGCCGACGTGCTGGTGCTGATCCGCGAGCGCACGCACTTCCCGAAGGCGCTGCTGGAAAAGCTGCCGCGGCTGAAGCTGATCTCGCAGACCGGCAAGGCCGGCGCGCACATCGACGTCGAGGCCTGCACGCGGCTGGGCATCGCGGTGGCCGAGGGCGTGGGCTCGCCGGTGGCGCCGGCCGAGCTGACCTGGGCGCTGATCATGGCCGCGATGCGGCGGCTGCCGCAGTACATCGGCACGCTCAAGCACGGGGCCTGGCAGCAGTCGGGGCTGAAGTCGGCCTCGATGCCGCCGAACTTCGGCATCGGGCTGGTGCTGCGCGGCCGCACGCTGGGCGTCTGGGGCTACGGCCGCATCGGCCAGATCGTCGCCGGCTACGGGCGCGCCTTCGGCATGCAGGTGCAGGTGTGGGGCAGCGAGGCCTCGCGCGCCAGGGCGGCGGCCGACGGCTACCCGTCCTGCGGCAGCCGGCAGGAGTTCTTCTCCAGCAGCGACGTGCTGAGCGTGCACCTGCGCCTGAACGAGACGACGCGCGGCATCATCGGCCCCGAGGAGCTGGCGCTGATGAAGCCCACGGCGCTGTTCGTCAACACCTCGCGCGCCGAGCTGGTGGCCGAGAACGCGCTGGTCTCGGCGCTCAACCGCGGCCGCCCCGGCATGGCGGCGGTGGACGTGTTCGAGAGCGAGCCCATCCTGCAGGGCCACCCGCTGCTGCGGCTGGAGAACGCGGTGTGCACGCCGCACATCGGTTATGTCGAGCAGGACAGCTACGAGCTGTACTTCGGCGCCGCGTTCGACAACGTGATCAACTTCATCCAGCAGAACCCGACGAACGTCGTCAATCCGGAAGCCTTGCGGGTGCTGCGTTGACCGGCGACGAGGCCTCCCGCCGGCCGGCCTCGGCAGCCGAGATCTTCCGTGTCTTCAACCGGCTGGCGCTGCAGGGCTTCGGCGGCGTGCTGCCGGTGGCCCAGCGCGAGCTGGTCGACCGCCAGCGCTGGCTGAGCCCGGCGCAGTTCGTCGAGACGCTGTCGCTGGGCCAGGTGCTGCCAGGCCCCAACATCGTCAACATGGCGCTGATCATCGGCGACCGCTTCCTCGGCCTGCGTGGCGCCGCCGCGGCGCTGGGCGGGCTGCTGTGCGCGCCGCTGCTGATCGTGCTGCTGCTGGCGGCGCTGTACAGCCAGCTGGCCGACATCCCGGCGGTGGCCGGCGCGCTGCGCGGCATGGGCGCGGTGTCGGCCGGGCTGATCATCGGCACCGCGGTCAGGGTGATGCCCACGCTGAAGAACAGCCCGCTGGGCCGGCCGCTGGCTGCCGCGATGGTGGCTTGCAGCGCGCTGCTGATCGGCTGGTGGCGCGTGCCGCTGGTGTGGGTGGTGCTGGGGCTGGGGTCGGTCTCGATGGCGCTGGCGGCCTGGCGGCTCGGGCGGCGGACGGCGTGATGCACAGCATCCTTTGGGGACCGGGGCTGCTGAGCGCCGCTGACCTGTGGTCGATGTTCGTGCATTTCATGCTGCTGTCGGTGCTGGCCATCGGCGGCGCGATCACGACCACGCCGGAGATGCACCGCTGGGTGGTGGGCGAGCGCGGCTGGCTGACCGACGCGCAGTTCACCACCTCGGTGGCGCTGGCGCAGTCCGCGCCGGGGCCCAACCTGCTGTTCGTCGCGGTGATCGGCTGGAACGTCGCCGGCCTGGCCGGCGTGGCCACCACGATGCTGGGCAGCCTGCTGCCGTCCACCACGCTGGCGCTGCTGGCCACGCGCTGGGGCCAGCAGCGGCAGGACCGCTTGCTGCTGCGCGCCTTCAAGGGCGGCATGGCGCCGCTGACCATCGGCATGCTGCTGGCCACCGGCTGGGTGCTGACCGAGCCGCTGCGCGGCCACTGGGCCACGGCCGGCCTGGTGCTGATGGCGGTGGCGGTGATGCGCTTCACGCGCCTGAGCCCGCTGTGGCCGATCGCGGTCGGCGCGGTGGTCGGCGCGCTGGGCGCGCTGGGATGAACGGGTTCGCCAAGGCGCTGCTGATCGCCGCTGCGCTGGCCGGCGGCGGCTACCTCGCGCTGCTGGCGCTGCTGTGGTGGGGCCAGGAACGGCTGCTGTTCCAGCCCGTGCCGCTGCCGGCGGCGCACCGCTTCGACTTCGGCGCCGACGTGCAGGAGCGCTGGTTCGAGGTGCCCGGCGCGCGGCTGTCGGCGCTGCACCTGCAACTGCCGGCGCCCAAGGGCCTGGTCTTCTACCTGCACGGCAACGCCGGCAACCTGCAGAGCTGGTTCGTCGACCCCGATTTCTGGCGCCGCGCCAACTTCGACCTGCTGATGATCGACTACCGCGGCTACGGCAAGAGCAGCGGCCGCATCGGCAGCCAGGCCGAGCTGCAGGCCGACGCGCGCGCCGCGCTGGCCGCCGTGCTGCCGCGTTATGCCGGCAAGCGGCTGGTGATCCTCGGCCGCTCGCTGGGCAGCGGGCTGGCGGCCGACCTGGCGGCCGAGGTGCAGCCCGACCTGACGGTGCTGGTCTCGCCCTACCTCAGCCTGCAGGCGCTGGCCGGTGAGATCTACCCCTGGGTGCCGGGCGCGCTGCTGCGCTACCCGCTGCGCAGCGACCAATGGCTGCCGCGCATCCGCGGCCCGGTGCTGCTGATCCACGGCCAGCGCGACGAGCTGATTCCGCCCTCGCACACCGAGCGCTTGGCCGCGCTGGCGCCGCAGGCCCGCGTGCTGAAGCTGCCCGGCGCCGGCCACAACGACCTGCAGCAGTTCCAGGCCTACCTGGACGGCCTGCGCGGCGCGCTCGACCGGCTCTGACCGGATCAGCCGCGCTGCCGCCGCGCCTCGTACAGGCAGATGCCGGCGGCCACCGAGACGTTGAGGCTTTCCACCGCGCCGGCCATCGGGATGCGCACTAGCTCGTCGCAGGTCTTGCGCGTGAGCTGCCGCATGCCCGGCCCTTCGGCGCCCAGCACCAGCGCGACCGGGCCGCGCAGGTCGGCGTCGTACAGCGTGCGCTCGGCGTCGCCGCTGGTGCCGATGATGCGGACGTCGCGCTCCTTCAGCTCGTTCAGGCTGCGCGCGAGGTTGGTCACCATCAGGTAGGGCACGGTCTCGGCGGCGCCGCTGGCCACCTTGGCGACCGTCGCGTTCAGGCCCACCGCATGATCCTTGGGCGCCACCACCGCGTGCGCACCCGCGCCGTCGGCCACGCGCAGGCAGGCGCCCAGGTTGTGCGGGTCGGTCACGCCGTCCAGCACCAGCACGAGCGGCGGGCCTTGCACCTCGTCCAGCACCTCGTCGAGCGAATGCCGCGGCGCCAGCGGCGACACCTTGGCCACCACGCCCTGGTGGCGCGCGGTGCCGGCCAGCCGCGTCAGGCGTTCGTCGTCGCTGTCGATCAGCCGCGCGCCGGCTTCGCGCGCGCGCTCGGCGAACTGCCGCATGCGGGCGTCGCGCCGCGCGGCGTCGACGTGGACCTCGGCGACCGATGCAGGCGCGGTCTTCAGCCGCACGGTGACCGCATGAAAACCGAACAGGACCTTGGTGCTCATCGCGGCCATCGTAGCCGCTGCCAGAATCGGCCCCACCCATGTCACCGCTGGCCTTGCTGGGCTTCGTGCTCGGCTACTTCCTGCTGCTGCTGATCGTCGCCTGGCGCACCTCGCGCCGGGCCGACAACGAGGCCTTCTTCATCGGCGGCCGGCGCAGCCACTGGGCGCTGGTGGCCTTCGGGATGGTGGGCACCTCGCTGTCGGGCGTGACCTTCATCAGCGTGCCGGGCACGGTGGCCGCGGGCCAGTTCCACTACCTGCAGATCGTGCTGGGCCACGTGCTGGGCTACGGGATCGTCGCCTTCGTGCTGTTGCCGCTGTACTACCGCATGGGGCTGACCTCGATCTACCGCTACCTGGCCGAGCGCTTCGGCCCGGCCTCGCACCGCACGGGGGCGGGCTTCTTCATCGTCTCGCGTACGCTGGGCGCGACGGCGCGGCTGTACCTCGTCGTGCGGGTGCTGCAGGACCTGGTGCTGGACCGCTTGGGGATCCCCTTCTGGCTGAGCGCCGCGGTGATCATCCTGATGATCCTGCTCTACACGCTGGAAGGCGGCGTGCGCACCATCGTCTTCACCGACACGCTGCAGACCGCCGGCATGCTGGCCGGGCTGCTGGTCTGCGTGGCCTACCTGTTATGGCTGACCGGCCAGGGCCCGGCCGAGGCGCTGGCGCGCATGCAGGACCAGGGCCTGGCCACCGTGTTCGGCCGCGACCCGATGAGCGCGACGTTCTGGCTCAAGCAGCTGCTGGCCGGCGTCTTCATCGCGGTGGCGATGACGGGGCTGGACCAGGAGATGATGCAGAAGAACATCTCGGTGAAGACGCTGGCCGGCGCGCAGAAGAACGTGGTCGTGATGTCGCTGGTGCTGCTGGCGGTGGTGGCGCTGTTCCTGTACCTGGGCGCCCTGCTGGCGCTGTTCGCGCCGAGCGTGGGGCTGCAGGCGGGCGGCGACCGCCTGTTCCCGGTCGTCGTGCTGGGCCACCTGCCGCCGTGGGTGCAGATCCTGTTCGTGATCGCGCTGATCTCGGCGCTGTTCCCCAGCGCCGACGGCGCGCTGACGGCGCTGACCAGTTCCACCTGCATCGACCTGCTGGGCCTGCAGCAGCGCGAGCGCTGGAGCGAGGCGCGCCGCATCCGCGTGCGCAAGCAGGTGCACCTGGGGTTCGCCGTGCTCTTCCTGCTGCTGGTGCTGGGCTTTCGCCGGCTGGACGACGCCAACATGGTGCTGCTGATCCTCAAGCTGGCTGGCTACACCTACGGCCCGCTGCTGGGGCTGTTCGCCTTCGGGCTGCTCAGCCGCCGCCGGCCGCGCGACGGCTGGGTGCCCCTGGTGGCGCTGGCCGCACCGGCCTTGAGCGCGCTGATCGACAGCCAGCAGGCGCGCTGGTTCGGCGACTACCGCATCGGGCTGGAGCTGCTGCTGGTCAACGCTGCGATCACGATGGCCGGGCTGTGGCTGGCCAGCCTGGGGCGCGTTCAGGCGCCCAGCGCCACCGCCACGTGATAGGTGATGTACGACGCCACCCAGGCCAGCACGAACAGGTAGACCAGCATCACCAGCGGGATGCGCCAGCCGGCGGTCTCGCGCTTGACGGTGGCCAGCGTCGACAGGCACTGCGGCGCGAAGATGAACCAGGCCAGCAGCGACAGCCCGGTGGCCAGGCTCCACTGGCCGGCGATCAGCGGCGCCAGCGCCTGCTCGGTGTCGGCGCCGGTGGCCGACAGCGCGTACACCGTGCCCAGCGCGCTGACCACCACCTCGCGCGCCGCCAGCCCCGGCACTAGCGCGATCGCGATCTGCCAGTTGAAGCCCACCGGCTCCAGCAGCGGCAGCAGCGCGCGGCCCAGCATGCCGGCGAAGCTGTTCTCGATCGGCGAGGCCGGGAACGAGGCCAGGAACCACATCAGCACCGTCAGCGTCAGGATCACCCCGCCGACGCGGCGCAGGAAGATCAGCGCCCGCTGCCACAGCCCCAGCGCCACGTTGCGCAGCGTGGGCCAGTGGTAGGCCGGCAGTTCCATCATCAGGCTGCGCACCTGGCGGCCTTCGGCGGTGAAGCGCTTGAGCAGCCAGGCCACCGCCAGCGCGCCGACGATGCCGGCGAAGTACAGCCCGAACAGCACCAGGCCCTGCAGCTCGAACAGCCCGCCGACGGTGCGCGCCGGGATGAAGGCGCCGATCAGCAGCGCATAGACCGGCAGCCGCGCCGAGCAGGTCATCAGCGGCGCGATCAGGATCGTCACCAGCCGGTCGCGCGGGTTGGCGATGGTGCGCGCGGCCATGATGCCGGGGATCGCGCAGGCGAAGCTCGACAGCAGCGGGATGAACGAGCGCCCCGAGAGCCCGACGCCGCCCATCAGCCGGTCCAGCAGGAAGGCCGCGCGCGGCAGGTAGCCCGACTCCTCCAGCACCAGGATGAAGAAGAACAGGATCAGGATCTGCGGCAGGAACACCAGCACGCCGCCGACGCCGGCGATCAGCCCGTCGACCAGCAGGCTGCGCAGCAGGCTTTCGGGCAGCATGCCGTTGACCGTTTGGCCGAGCCAGGCCATGCCGTCCTCGATCCAGCCCTTGGGCAGCTCGGCCCAGGCGAACACCGCCTGGAACACCAGGAACAGCACCACGGCCAGCAGCAGCGGGCCGATGACCGGGTGCAGCACCACGCGGTCGATGCGGTCGCTGCCGGTCTGCGGCAGCGCCTGGTCCAGGCCCAGGCGCTGCAGGATGCGCGCCACGGCCTCGTGGTCGGCGATGGTGGTGTCGTCGGCGGCCGGCGCGCCTGCGGCGGCGGCGGCGGCCGCGCTGCTGCTCAGGGCTTTCCAGGCCGCCGGGTCGTCCAGCAGACGGCGCAGGTCCTGGTCGCCGTCGGCCTTGACGCCGACCGTCGCGACCACCGGCAGCCCGAGCTCGCGCGACAAGGCCTCGGGGTCGACCTGCAGCCCGCGCTGGCGTGCGAGGTCGGTCATGTTCAGCGCCACCACGCAAGGCAGGCCTAGGCGGCGCACCGCCAGCACCAGGCGCAGATGGCGCCGCAGGTTGGTGGCGTCGACCACGCAGACCGCCAGGTCGGGCCGCTTCTCGCCCTGGGCGCGGCCGAACAGCACGTCGGCGGTGACCTTCTCGTCGGGCGAGCGCGGGTTCAGGCTGTAGGCGCCGGGCAGGTCCAGCACGCGCAGCATCTTGCCGGCGGCGGTGAGCAGCCGGCCTTCCTTGCGCTCCACCGTCACGCCGGCGTAGTTGGCCACCTTCTGGCGGCTGCCGGTCAGCAGGTTGAACAGCGCGGTCTTGCCGCAGTTGGGGTTGCCGACCAGGGCGACCAGCGGCCCGCCCCGGTGGACGTGAATGACGGCGGTGTTCATGACAACCCCTCGTCCGACGGGTACGTCGGCCGATCCCCCGAGGGGATGGCGGGCCGGCTTGGGAGCGGCCCGGCGCTCGGCCCGCCCAGTGTTGGCACCAGCTGCCTCATGACGCTGGCCGCTCGGGCGCGAGCTGCACGCAGGCCGCCTCGGCGCGGCGCAGCGCGAACGTGGAGTCGCCCACGCGCACGGCCAGCGGGTCGCCGCCGGGGAAGCCGCGGGCGGTGACCATCACGCGCTCACCGGGGATGAAGCCCAGCTCGGCCAGGCGCAGCGCCCAGTCGGGCGCGTGGTCCGGGGCCACCACGCGCTCGACGGTGGCGGCGCGGCCGGTGGGTTGACGCTGCAGGGTGAGAGGGGGGGCGGAAGAGGGCATGCAGGCCTGTTCAGGCCTGCGCTGCCGCCTCGAACAGGCAGGAGGACTGCTGGCGGGCGGCGCAGGCGTTGTCGAAAGTCTCCCGCGCGCAGTCGTGGCAGCAGCCGCAGGACGAGGCGACCCGCAATTCGTCCTGCAGCACTTCGAAGCAGTGGGTGCCCTGCTGCACCGCGACGTGGATGTCGCGGTCCGAGATGCGGTGGCAGAGGCAGACGATCATCGTACGGGCCTTGAGGGCGGATGGGCGATGGCTGAGCCGATCGGAGGCCACTATATCGCTAATACGAATCCTTCTCAATAGTGCAGGTTGACGGAGATCACATCCGATGCGGGGTTGACGCCGATTGCCGCGCAGCCGCCGCTGCGACCACAGTCCGGCGTCGATGCCAGCCCTTCGAGAGCCGCGATGAACGTCCTGCACGAACCCCTGCCCGCCGCCGCCGACTGGGGCGACGCGCCGACCAGCCGCGTGCCCGGCTGGGTCTACTGCGACCCCGAGGTCTACCGCCAGGAACTGGAGCGGTTCTTCTACCGCGGCCACTGGTGCTACGTGGGCCTGGAATGCGAGGTGCCGGCGCCGGGCGACTTCAAGCGCAGCACGGTCGGCGAGCGCAGCGTGATCCTGGTGCGCGACGCCGAGGGCACCTTGCGCGTGCTGGAGAACCGCTGCGCCCACCGCGGCGTGGCCTTCTGCCGCCAGCGCCACGGCCGCGTGAAGGACTTCGTCTGCCCCTACCACCAGTGGAACTACAACCTCAAGGGCGAGCTGATCGGGCTGCCCTTCCGCCGCGGCGTCAAGGCCGAGGGCGGCGTGCAGGGCGGCATGCCGGCCGACTTCCACCTGCAGGACCACGGCCTGACGCCGCTGAAGGTGGCCAGCCGCGGCGGCGCCGTGTTCGCCAGCTTCGACGCCGAGGTCGAGCCCTTCGAGGATTACCTGGGCCCCGAGGTGCTGCCTTTCTACGACCGCGTGTTCCACGGCCGGCCGTTGGAGTTGCTGGGCTACAACCGCCAGCGCATCCCGGCCAACTGGAAGCTGATGCAGGAGAACATCAAGGACCCCTACCACCCGGGGCTGCTGCACACCTGGTTCGTCACCTTCGGCCTCTGGCGCGCCGACCAGAAGAGCCGCATGGTGATGGACCGCCACCACCGCCACGCCTGCATGGCCAGCCGCCGCAACGACGGCGGCGCGGCCAGCGTCACGCAGGGTGTGAGCAGCTTCCGCGCCGGCATGACGCTGCACGACGACCGGCTGCTCGACGTGGTGCCCGAGGACTGGTGGCAGGGCCACACCGTCGTGATGACCACGCTGTTCCCGAGCGTGATCATCCAGCAGCAGGTGAACTCGCTGTCCACCCGCCACATCCAGCCGGTGGCGCCGGGCGTGTTCGACTTCGTCTGGACGCACTTCGGCTTCGCCGACGACAGCGCCGAGATGAAGCAGCGCCGGCTGCGCCAGGCCAACCTGTTCGGCCCGGCCGGCTACGTATCGGCCGACGACGGCGAGGTGATCGAGTTCGCGCAGCGCGGCTTCGCCGCCCACCCGCAGGCGCGCACCGTCAGCGAGCTCGACGGCCGCGAGGTGCGGCCCACCGAGCACATGGTGACCGAGACGCTGATCCGCGGCATGTTCGAATACTGGCGCACCGTGATGGGCCGTTGACGATGAAACTCGACTTCGACACCTTCCTGGCGCTGCAGGCCTTGTACGCCGACTATGCGGCGGCGCTCGACGCCGGCGACTTCGAACGCTGGCCCGGCTTCTTCACCGACCCCTGCGTCTACAAGCTGCAGTCGCGCGAGAACCACGAGCGCGGCCTGCCGCTGTGCACGCTGAGCTTCGAAAGCCGCGGCATGCTGGCCGACCGCGTCTACGGCGTCAAGGACACGATCGTCCACGACCCCTACTACCAGCGCCACGTGTTCGGCGCGCCGCGCCTGGTGGCCGTCGGCGGCGAGCACATCGACGCCGAGACGAGCTACGTCGTGCTGCGCACCAAGCGCGATGCGATGGCGGAAATCCTGTCCACCGGCCGCACGGTGGACCGCATCGCGCGCACCGCCGACGGCCTGAAGTTCGCCAGCCGCCACGTGATCTTCGACAACGACCTGATCCCCAACTCCATCGTCGCCCCGCTATGACCATGACCGAGCCCGACGGGTCCTGGCACGACGTCTGCGCCGAGGCCGAGGTGCCCGCAGGCGACGTGATCGGCCGCATCGCCGCCGAGCGCCCGGTCGCCATCTACCGCCTGAGCGACGGCGTCTTCGCCAGCGACGCCACCTGCACCCACGGCGCCGCCAACCTGTGCGGCGGCTTCGTCGAGGACGACGCCAGCATCGAATGCCCGCTGCACCAGGGCCGCTTCGACATCCGCAGCGGCCGCGCCTTGTGTGAACCCTTGGAGCAGGACCTCGCGGTGCACCCGGTGCGCGTCGAGGGCGGCCGCGTCTGGGTGCGGATCGAGCCCGGCTGAGCGGCCCGGGATAATGCGGGTCCGGCGTTCGCCGCCATCTTTCTTTTTGGAGCCCCCCGATGACCCGCGTCTTCAACTTCAGCGCCGGCCCTGCCGCGCTGCCGGAACCCGTGCTGCGCCAGGCGGCCGCGGAGATGCTGGACTGGCGCGGCTCCGGCATGTCGGTGATGGAGATGAGCCACCGCGGCAAGGAGTTCATCGCGATCCACGCCGAGGCCGAAAGCCTGCTGCGTGAGCTGCTGGCCGTGCCCGCCGGCTACAAGCTGCTGTTCATGCAGGGCGGCGCGATCGGCGAGAACGCCATCGTGCCGCTGAACCTGATGGGCAGCAACGGCAGCGCCGACTACATCGACACCGGCGAGTGGAGCAAGAAGTCGATCAAGGAGGCGAAGAAGTACGGCAAGGTCAACGTCGCCGCCAGCGCCGCCGACACCGGCTACACGACGATCCCGCCGCGCGAGAGCTGGAAGCTCGACCCCAGCGCCGCCTACGTGCACATCTGCAGCAACGAGACGATCGGCGGCGTCGAATACCACTTCACGCCCGAGGTCGGCAGCGTGCCGCTGGTGGCCGACATGTCCAGCGACATCCTGTCGCGCCCGGTCGACGTGGCGAAGTACGGCCTGATCTACGGCGGCGCGCAGAAGAACATCGGCCCCGCCGGCTTGACGATCGTGATCGTGCGCGAGGACCTGCTGGGCCGCGCCCACCCGCTGACGCCCGACGCCTTCAACTACAAGCTGCAGGCCGAGGCCGACAGCATGCTCAACACACCGCCCACCTACGCGATCTACATCGCCGGGCTGGTATTCAACTGGATCAAGGCCCAGGGCGGCTTGAAGGCGATGGAAGCGCACAACCGCGCCAAGGCGGCGCTGCTGTACGACTACCTGGAGGCCACGTCGTTCTACCGCAGCCCGGTGGCGCGCGACTGCCGCTCGCTGATGAACGTGCCGTTCAAGCTGAAGGACGAGACGCTGGACGAGGCCTTCCTGAAAGGCGCGCAGGCGGCCGGCATGGTGCAGCTGAAGGGTCACCGCTCGGTGGGCGGCATGCGCGCGTCGATCTACAACGCGATGCCGGTCGAAGGCGTGAAGGCACTGGTGGCCTACATGCAGGACTTCGAGCGCCGCCATGGCTGAGCGCCTTCCGGTCCTGGTGCTGAACCAGATCGCCGCGGCCGGCCTCTCGCGGCTGCCGGCCGAGCGCTACCGCGTCGGCAAGGACGTGGCCGACCCGGCGGCCATCCTGCTGCGCTCGGCCGACTTGCACAAGATGACGATCCCGGCCAGCGTGCGCGCCATCGGCCGCGCCGGCGCCGGCACCAACAACATCCCCGTCGACGCGATGAGCGCGCGCGGCGTGCCGGTGTTCAACGCCCCCGGCGCCAACGCCAACGCGGTGAAGGAGCTGGTGCTGGCCGGCATGCTGCTGGCCGCGCGCAAGCTCGCGCCGGCGCTGCAGTTCGTCGCCGCGCAGGACCTGGCCGCCGCCGATGCCGAGAAGGCGATGGAGGACGGCAAGAAGGCCTTCGCCGGCTACGAGCTGCAAGGCCAGACGCTGGGCATCGTCGGCCTGGGCAAGGTGGGCTGCCTGGTGGCCGACGCGGCGATCAAGCTGGGCCTGCAGGTGCTGGGCTTCGACCCGCACATCACGGTGGACGCGGCGTGGAGCCTGCCGTCGCAGGTGCGGCGCGCGGCCAGCGTCAACGACGTGCTGCGCAACGCGCAGTTCGTGACGCTGCACGTGCCGCTGACCGAGGGCACGCGCCACCTCGTCAACGACGCCAACATCGGGCTGATGCGGCCGGGCGCGGTGCTGCTGAACTTCAGCCGCGACGGCATCGTCAGCGACGCCGCGGTGCACGACGCGCTGGCCGCGGGCCGGCTGTCGCACTACGTCAGCGACTTCCCGTCGCCGCTGCTGGCCGGCCGCGCCGGCGTGGTGGCGCTGCCGCACCTGGGCGCCTCGACGCGCGAGGCCGAGGAGAACAGCGCCGTGATGGTGGTGGACCAGATCCGCGACTACCTGGAGCACGGCAACATCGTCAACGCGGTGAACTTCCCCAGCGTCAGCATGGAGCGCGAGTCGCCGTACCGCGTGGCGATCGCCAACGCCAACGTGCCCAACATGCTGGGCCAGATCTCGACGACGATGGCGCAGGCCGGGCTCAACATCCACAACATGGTCAACAAGTCGCGCGGCGAGATGGCCTACACGCTGGTGGACGTGGACAGCGCGCCCTCGGCCGCGGTGCTGGCCGCGCTGGCGGCGATCGAGGGCGTGTCCAGCGTGCGCGGGCTGCCGCAGCCGGCGGCCTGACGGCAGCGGCATGGAACTTGCGCCGATCGCCGGCGTGAGTTCCGACGCCCCCGCTTCCCACCCCGAAGGCCGCGCCTTGCGCGTGCTGCTGGTCGACGACGGTGCGCACCGCGCCGAGCTGATCCGCGACGAGCTCACGCGCCAGGGCCACCTGGTGGTGGGCGTGGTCGACCAGGCGCTGCTGATCGACGACTGCGTGCGCCGGCTGCAGCCCGACGTGGTGATCGTCGACGCCGATTCGCCGGGCCGCGACACGCTGGAGCACCTGGCGCTGATCTCGGAGCACCATCCGCGGCCGGTGGTGGTGTTCGCCGAAGACCCTGGCCACGAACCGATGCGCCAGGCGCTGCAAGCCGGCGTCAGCGCCTACGTGATCGCGGGGCTCGACCCGGCGCGGCTGATACCGGTGCTGCAGGTGGCGATCGCGCGCTTCGAGCAGGAGCGGAGCTTGCGCGCGCAGCTCGGCGAGGCGCAGATGCGGCTCTCGGAGCGCAAGCAGGTCGAGCGCGCCAAGGGCATCCTGATGGCCGACGTGGGCCTGAGCGAGGAACAGGCCTATCAGCACCTGCGCAAGCTGGCGATGGACCGCGGCCAGCGCCTGGGCCAGGTGGCCGAGCGCATCGTCGCGGCGCGCGACCTGCTCAAGCCGCCGGGCTGAAGCTGCTGCGCTGCACCAAAGCGACGCAAGCGCTGCCTGCGACGGTGCAAAAACCCCTGCAAGAGCTGGCACGCCACGTGCATGGGATGACTTGAAAGCCGCGCGCAAAGGCGTGCGCGGTTCATGTTGGATTCGGGCAATGGCGTCCGGCTCGCAGCTTCGGCCTTCACAGGCCGGCTCTGCAGCCGCGACGCCTTTTTTTGTCTTCTGAACAGGGAGTGGCTTCCATGCTCGAGCGCGAGGGTTTGATGAGCGACGAACGCAGGCAATTCATCAAGGGATCGGCGGCGCTGGCCGCCGGCGCAGCGGTCAGCCCCGGCGCCTGGGCCGCCGGCTCCGACGCGCCGGAGAAGAAGGAGGTGCGCATCGGCTTCATCCCGCTGACCGACTGCGCCTCGGTCGTGATGGCCGCGGTGAACAAGTTCGACGAGAAGTACGGCGTCAAGATCGTGCCGACCAAGGAAGCGAGCTGGGCCGGCGTGCGCGACAAGCTGGTCAACGGCGAGCTGGACATGGCGCACGTGCTGTACGGGCTGGTCTACGGCGTGCACCTGGGCGTGGGCGGGCCGAAGAAGGACATGGCCGTGCTGATGACGCTCAACCACAACGGCCAGGCGATCACGCTGTCGAAGAAGCTGGCCGAGCAGGGCGCCGTGGACGGCGCCAGCCTGGCGCGCGTGATGGCCGCCGACAAGCGCGAATACACCTTCGCGCAGACCTTCCCCACCGGCACGCACGCGATGTGGCTGTACTACTGGCTGGCCAGCGTGGGCGTCAACCCGATGAAGGACGCCAAGGTCATCACCGTGCCGCCGCCGCAGATGGTGGCCAACATGCGCGTGGGCAACATGGACGGCTTCTGCGTCGGCGAGCCCTGGAACCATCGCGCGATCATCGACGGCATCGGCATCACCGCGGTCACCACGCAGGACATCTGGCGCGACCACCCCGAGAAGGCGCTGGGCACGACCGCCGAGTTCGCGCGCAAGAACCCCAACACCTGCCGCGCGGTGATCGCCGCGGTGCTGGAGGCCGGCCGCTGGATCGACGCCGGGCTGCAGAACAAGTCGAAGATGGCCGAGGTCATCGCCGACAAGGCCTATGTCAACACCTCGGCCGACGCGATCAACCAGCGCATCCTGGGCCGCTACCAGAACGGCCTGGGCAAGACCTGGGACGACGCCAACCACATGAAGTTCTTCAGCGACGGCGCGGTGAACTTCCCCTACCTGTCCGACGGCATGTGGTTCCTGACCCAGCACAAGCGCTGGGGCCTGCTGAAGGACCATCCCGACTACCTGGCGGTGGCGCGGCAGGTCAACCAGCTCGAGCTCTACAAGCAGGGCGCCGCGGCCGCCAAGGTAAGCCTGCCCAAGAGCGAGCTGCGCAGCGCAAAGCTGATCGACGGCGTGACCTGGGATGGCAAGGACCCGGCGCGTTATGCCGACGGCTTCAAGGTACGCGGCGGCGCCGCCGCGGCCTGAGCGAAGAAGGAGATCGCGATGGTCAGTGCCGTCTTCCATTCGCCGCGCGAAGCGGCAGCCGCGGTTCCCGTCGAGCCGCCGCGCCGCGAGCGCAAACCCGCCGCCGCGGCCCGCCCGCAGCTCGCGCGCGAGCCGGTCCCCCCGTTCGATTGGCGCGGCCTGGCCGGCAAAGTGCTGCCACCGCTGGCCGGGCTGGCGCTGCTGGTCGGCATCTGGTCGCTGCTGACGATGAAGGGCGGCGCCTTTCCCACGCCCAAGGCCACCTTCGATGCCGCGTGGAAGCTGTTCGCCGACCCGTTCTACCGCAACGGCCCCAACGATCAAGGCATCGGCTGGAACGTGCTGAACTCGCTGCAGCGCGTGGGCCTGGGCTTCGGGCTGGCGGCGGTGGTCGGCATCCCGCTGGGCTTCCTGATCGGCCGCTTCGCGATGCTCAACCACATGGTCGGCCCGCTGATCAGCCTGTTGAAGCCCGTGTCGCCGCTGGCCTGGCTGCCGATCGGGCTCTTGGTCTTCAAGGCGGCCAACCCGGCGGCGATCTGGACCATCTTCATCTGCAGCATCTGGCCGATGGTGATCAACACCGCGGTGGGCGTGCAGAAGGTGCCCGAGGACTACCTCAACGTGGCGCGCGTGCTGCGCCTGAGCGAATGGAAGATCGCCACGCGCATCCTGCTGCCCGCGGTGATGCCCTACCTGCTGACCGGCGTGCGGCTGTCGGTGGGCACGGCCTGGCTGGTGATCGTCGCCGCCGAGATGCTGACCGGCGGCGTGGGCATCGGCTTCTGGGTCTGGGACGAGTGGAACAACCTCAACGTCGCGCACATCCTGGTCGCGATCTTCGTGATCGGCTTCGTCGGCCTGCTGCTCGAAGCGCTGCTGGTCGCGCTGGCGCGCCGTTTCGACTACGCCTGAGCCGAGGAGTCCACCGATGAAACCGATGCTCTCGATCAGCGGCGTGGGAATGACCTTCGACACCCGCCGCGGCCCCTTCGTCGCGCTGCGCGACATCACGCTGGACGTGCAGCGCGGCGAGTTCGTCGCGCTGATCGGCCACAGCGGCTGCGGCAAGAGCACGCTGCTGAACCTGGTGGCCGGGTTGACGACGCCGATCAGCGGCCTGCTGCTGCTGGACAACCGTGAATTGAAAGGCCCCGGCCCCGACCGCGGCGTGGTGTTCCAGAACCACTCGCTGCTGCCCTGGCTGAGCTGCCTGGACAACGTGCAGCTCGCGGTCGAGCGCGTGTTCGGCGCGCGCGAAGGCAAGGCGCAGTGGCGCGAGCGCGCGCAGGCCGCGCTGGCGCTGGTGGGCATGAGCCACGCGGCGCACAAGCGCCCGCACGAGATCTCCGGCGGCATGAAGCAGCGCGTGGGCATCGCGCGCGCGCTGGCGATGGAGCCCAAGATGCTGCTGATGGACGAGCCCTTCGGCGCGCTGGACGCGCTGACGCGCGCCAAGCTGCAGGACGAGCTGATGCGCATCGTCGCCGCCACCGGCGCCACGGTGATGATGGTCACGCACGACGTCGACGAGGCCGTGCTGCTGGCCGACCGCATCGTGATGATGACCAACGGCCCGGCTGCCACCATCGGCGAAGTGCTGCGCGTGGCGCTGCCGCGCCCGCGCAACCGCGTCGAGATGGCCGAGGACCCGGCCTTCGTGCACGCGCGCAAGCAGGTGCTGGACTTCCTCTACACGCGCCACCAGCACGTGGAGGCTGCTGCATGAAGAAGCCCCGCCTCGTGATGGTCGGCAACGGCATGGCCGGCGTGCGCACGATCGAAGAGCTGCTGAAGATCGCGCCCGACCGCTACGACATCACGATCTTCGGCGCCGAGCCGCACCCCAACTACAACCGCATCCTGCTGAGCCCGGTGCTGGCCGGCGAGCAGACGGTCGACGACATCATCCTCAACCCGCTGGACTGGTACGCGCAACACGGCATCACGCTGCACGCGGGCAAGGCGGTGACGGCGATCGACCGCGTGCGGCGCCGCGTGGTGGCCGCCGACGGCACCGACGCCGGCTACGACCGCCTGCTGCTGGCCACCGGGTCGACGCCCTTCATCCCGCCGCTGCCGGGCAAGGATCTGCAAGGCGTGCTGGCCTACCGCGACATTGCCGACACGCAGGCGATGATCGACGCCGCCGCACGCTACCGGCACGCAGTGGTGATCGGCGGCGGCCTGCTGGGGCTGGAGGCTGCCAACGGGCTGATGCGGCGCGGCATGCAGGTCACCGTGGTGCACCTGATGCCCTGGCTGATGGAGCGCCAGCTCGACGAGACCGCCGGCGCGCTGCTGCGCCAGGCGCTGCAGGAGCGCGGCATCCGCTTCGAGCTGGGCGCGCAGACCGAAGCGCTGATCCCGGACAACGTGGACCGCGATCCTGACGACGACACGCGACCAGCGCGTGTCGGGGCCGTGCGCTTCAAGGACGGCCGCGAGATCCCCGCCGACCTGGTGGTGATGGCCGCCGGCATCCGCCCCAGCACCGCGCTGGCCGAGGGCGCCGGCCTCCACTGCAGCCGCGGCATCGTCGTCAGCGACACGCTGCAGACCGTGACCGACCCGCGCGTCTACGCGGTGGGCGAATGCGCGGCGCACCGCGGCATCGCCTACGGGCTGGTGGCGCCGCTGTTCGAGCAAGGCAAGGTCTGCGCCACGCACCTGGCGCACTTCGGCATCGGCCGCTACGGCGGCAGCCAGGTGTCGACCAAGCTCAAGGTCACCGGCATCGACCTGTTCAGCGCCGGCAACTTCATGGGCGGCGACGGCCACGAAGACATCGTGATGAGCGACCCCTACGGCGGCGTCTACAAGAAGCTGGTGATCCGCGGCGACAAGCTGGTCGGCGCCTGCCTGTACGGCGACACGGTGGACGGCAGCTGGTACTTCAAGCTGATCCGCGAAGGCCGCAGCGTGGCCGGCATCCGCGACAAGCTGATGTTCGGCGAATCCAACATCGGCGACGCCGGCCACCAGGGCCAGAACCGCGCGATGGCCATGGCCGATACCGACGAGGTCTGCGGCTGCAACGGCGTGACCAAGGGCGCGATCTGCAAGGCGATCAAGCAGCAGGGCCTGTTCACGCTGGACGACGTGCGCAAGCACACCAAGGCCAGCGCAAGCTGCGGCTCGTGCACCGGGCTGGTGGAGCAGTTGCTGATGGCGACCGCGGGCGGCGACTACAGCGCCGCGCCCAAGCTGAAGGCGGTGTGCGGCTGCACCGAGCTGGGCCACCAGGCGCTGCGCGACGCGATCCGCGAGCAGCGCCTGCTGAGCGTGGCCGAGGTCTTCAACGCGCTCGCCTGGCGCACGCCCAACGGCTGCGCGAGCTGCCGGCCGGCGGTCAACTACTACCTGATCAGCACCTGGCCGAAGGAGGCGCAGGACGATCCGCAAAGCCGCTTCATCAACGAGCGCAGCCACGCCAACATCCAGAAGGACGGGCGCTACAGCGTGGTGCCGCGCATGTGGGGCGGCGAGACCACGGCCGCCGAGCTGCGCCGCATCGCCGACGCGGTGGACAAATACAAGATCCCCACCGTCAAAGTCACCGGCGGCCAGCGCATCGACTTGCTGGGCGTGAGGAAGGAAGACCTGCTCGCGGTGTGGCGCGACATCGGCATGCCCAGCGGCCACGCCTACGCGAAGGCGCTGCGCACCGTGAAGACCTGCGTCGGCAGCGAGTGGTGCCGCTTCGGCACGCAGGACAGCACGCGCCTGGGCAAGGACCTGGAGCGCGCGCTGTGGCGCATGTACGCGCCGCACAAGGTCAAGCTGGCGGTGAGCGGCTGCCCGCGGAATTGCGCGGAGTCCGGCATCAAGGACGTCGGCGTGATCGGCGTCGACAGCGGCTGGGAGATCCACGTCGCCGGCAACGGCGGCATCAAGACCGAGGTGGCGCAGTTCCTGTGCAAGGTGAAGACGGCCGAAGAGGTGCTGGAGGTCAGCGGCGCCTTCCTGCAGCTCTACCGGCTGGAAGGCTGGTATTTGGAGCGCACGGTGCACTACGTCAACCGCGTCGGGCTGGACCACGTGAAGAAGCGGGTCGTCGACGACGCCAAGAACCGCCGCGCGCTGTGGGAGCAGTTGCAGTTCGCGCTGGCCGGCGAGCCCGATCCCTGGTTCGAGTACGAGCGCGCGCGCGTCGACCTGCGGCAGTTCGCGCCGCTGCTGCCTGCACCGCAAGAGGTCGCGGCATGAACGAGTGGGTCGACATCTGCGCGGTCGATGAGATCCCCGCTCTCGGCGCGCGCCGCGTGCAGCGCGAGCGCGGCGTCGCGGTGGCGCTGTTCCGCACCGGCGGTGACCGCGTGTTCGCGCTGCTGGACCGCTGCCCGCACCGCGGCGGACCGCTGAGCCAGGGCATCGTGCTGGGCGACGCGGTGGCCTGCCCGCTGCACAACTGGACCATCGCCTTGGCCGACGGCCAGGCGCGCGCGCCCGACCAGGGCCGCACGCCGGCCTTTGCGCTGAAGGTCGAAGGCGGCCGCGTGTTCCTGGATGCCGACGAGCTGGCCGGGAAAGCGCTGGACCTGGCCGCGCCCGTGGCCGGCCCTTGCGCCCACGCCTGCGCCTGAAGCGGCCGTGGCCGAGACGCGCTCGACCTGCCCGTACTGCGGCGTCGGCTGCGGCGTGATCATCGAGCACGACGATGTGCAGATCACCGGCGTGCGCGGCGACCCCGATCACCCCGCCAACCTCGGCCGCCTGTGCAGCAAGGGCAGCACGCTGCACCTGACGGCGGCCGCTCACATCACGCGCCAGGTGCGCGCACTGCAGCCGCTGCAACGCATGACGCGAGGCGCCGCGCTGCAGCCCATCGGCTGGGAGCGGGCGCTGGACACGGTGGCCGAGCGCATCGCCGAGACGGTGCGGCGGCACGGCCCCGATGCCGTCGGCCTGTACCTGTCGGGCCAGCTGCTGACCGAGGACTACTACGTCTTCAACAAGCTGGCCAAGGGGCTGCTGAGCACCAACAACGTCGACAGCAACTCGCGGCTGTGCATGAGCAGCGCGGTGGCCGGCTACAAGCAAAGCCTGGGCGCCGACGCGCCGCCGGCCTGCTACGACGACCTGGCGCTGGCGCAGACCGTCTTCATCACCGGCTCCAACATGGCCTGGGCGCATCCGGTGCTGTTCCGCCGGCTGGAGGACGCGCGCCGCACCAACCCGGCGCAGAAGTGGATCGTCGTCGACCCGCGCCGCACCGAGACCGCGGCGGTGGCCGACCTGCACCTGCAGATCCAGCCCGGCACCGACGTCGCGCTGCACCACGCGCTGCTGCACCTGATGCTGTGGGAAGGCCTGGTCGACGCCGCCTTCATCGCCGCCCACACGACCGGCTTCGAGGCCTTGCGCGACCGCGTGCGCGAGTTCACGCCGGCGCACGCAGCGCGGTTGTGCGGCGTGAAGGAGGCCGATCTGGTGCAGGCCGCCCGCTGGTTCGCATCAGGTCCAACGCTATCCCTGTACTGCCAGGGCCTGAACCAGAGCAGCAGCGGCACCGACAAGAACGGCAGCCTGATCAACCTGCACCTGGCCACCGGCCAGATCGGCAAGCCCGGCGCCGGGCCCTTCAGCCTGACCGGCCAGCCCAATGCGATGGGCGGGCGCGAGGTGGGCGGCCTGGCCAACCTGCTGTCGGCACACCGCGACCTGGGCCAAGCCGCGCACCGCGCCGAGGTGGCCTCGCTGTGGGACCTGGACGCGGCCGAGGTGCCGGCGCGGCCCGGGCTGTCGGCGGTGGAGATGTTCCAGGCCGCCGCCGAGGGCCGCGTCAAGCTGCTGTGGATAGCCTGCACGAACCCGCTGCACAGCCTGCCCGACGCGGCGCTGGCGCGGCGCGCGCTCGAACGCGCCGAGTTCGTCGTCGTGCAGGAGGCCTATGCGCACACCGCGACGGCGATGCAGGCCGACCTGCTGCTGCCCGCCGCGAGCTGGGGCGAGAAGGACGGCACGGTGACCAACAGCGAGCGCCGCATCAGCCGCGTGCGCCGCGCGGTGCCGCCACCGGGCCAGGCGCGCGAAGACTGGCGCATCGCCGTCGACGTCGCGCGCCGGCTGGAGCAGCGCCTGGGCTCACGCAAACGCGACGGCGGCAGCCTGTTCCCCTACGAATCGGCGCAGGCCATCTGGGAAGAGCACCGCGAAAGCACGCGCGGCCGCGACCTCGACATCACCGGGCTCGACTGGCCGCTGCTGGAGCGCCAGCCGCAGCAATGGCCTTGCCCGCAAGGCCAGGCGCAGGGCATGCCGCGGCTCTACACCGACGGCCGCTTCTGCACCGCCGATGGCCGCGCCCGCTTCGTCGCGCCGGTGTGGCGCGCGCCGGCCGAGGTGCGCGACGCGCGTCATCCGTTCGCGCTGACCACCGGCCGGCTGCGCGACCAGTGGCACGGCATGAGCCGCAGCGGCACGCTGGGCCGCTTGTTCGCGCACGAGGCCGACGCGGTGGTCGAGCTGCACCCGCAGGAGCTGGCGCGCCGCGGCTGGAAGGACGGCGATCTGCTGCGCCTGCAATCGCGCCGCGGCGAGCTGATCCTGCCGGCGCGCGGCAGCGACGCGGTAGCGCCGCTGCAGGCCTTCGTCGCGATGCACTGGGGCCCCGAATGGCTGGCCGGCGACGGCGTCAACGCGCTGACGTTGCCGGCGCTGGACCCGCAGAGCCGGCAGCCCGAGCTGAAGCACGCCGCGCTGCGGCTGGAGCGGGCTTCGCTGCCCTGGCAGATCGTCGCGGCCGCCTGGCTGCCGGCCGAGGAGGCGCTGGCCTTGCGCGAAGCACTGCGCGCCGCCGAATTCGCCCATCACGCCTATGCCGGCGCGACGCTGTTCGGCCGTGAGCCCGATGAGCGCATCGGCGTTGTCTTCCGCGCCGCCGGTGCCGCGCCGGCGCCGGAACGCGCCGGCGCGGTGGCCGCGCTGCTCGGGCTGGACCAGGGCCCGGTGCTGCGCTACGCCGACGCCCGCGCCGGCCAGCAGCGCGCGCTGCGCCTGGGGCCGGACGGCACGCTGCAGGCCTTCCTGCTGGCCGGCGACGCCTCGGCCCAGGTCTGGGTGCTGGAGTTGCTGCAGCAGCGCCGCCCGGCCGCCGCCTTCGGCCGCGCGCTGCTGGCCGCCGGCGCGGCGCCGCCCGCGGCGGCAATGGCGGCGCCACGCAGCCCGCAGGTCTGCGCCTGTTTCGACGTGCGGCAGGACGCGATCGTCAGCACCGCCGCCCGCTGCAGCGGCAGCCCCGACGCGCGGCTGCAGCAGCTTCAACAGGCGCTCGGCTGCGGCACGCAATGCGGAAGCTGTGTGCCGGCGCTTAAGGGCCTGCTGCAGCGCCACCCCGCGCAGCAAGATCTGGCGGCCTTCGTGCAGGCCGCGGCGGCCGGCACCTAAAAACAAAAGGCGGCCCGCAGGCCGCCTCGTTCAGCGCAAGACGCTCGCTCAGGCGCGACGGCGGCGGGCGGCCGCCAGACCGGCCAGCGCCAAGCCCGACAGCAGCAGGCTGGCCGGCTCGGGCACACCCGGGTTCGGGTCGATCGGCACGTCGTTGATTGCCACGCCGGCGATCGCGAAGGCCGAGTCGTAGGCGGTGTCCAGCGCATTGGTGACGCCAAACTTCAGCGTGTAGGTGCCGGCGTCGACGAAGTTGTAGTTCATCTGGATCCAGCCCGTACTGCCGCAGCCCTGGGTCGGGCCCTGGTAGCAAAGACCGGAGGAACCGCCCAGCGGCGAGAAGTGCGACGCGCTGGGGGTGACGACCGAGGTACCGGGGTTCAGCGTCACGCCGGCACCCAGGCCCGGCAGGCCGAAGCCGGGAACCGTGTTGCCGTTGGGCGTCGTGCGGGCTGTAAAGAGATACGACACCAGCGTGTCGGTGTCGTCGAACAGGCCGGCCCAGGCGTACTCGGTGAAGCCGGCGCCGTCAGAGGTGATGTAGTCGAAATAGAAATTCAGCTTGTCGCCGACCGCCACCGTGAACGAAGGCGACTCCACCGTCGTGCCGTTGGTCTCTTGACCCGTGGGGCCGACCGGCAACTTGCCGCCGCCGGAGGGCGTGCCGGTGGTCGACAACCAGACGTAGGAGCCGAAGCCAGGCGCCAGCGTCACGTCGCCATCGGCGGCGCTGAAAGTACCGGCATTACCGCCGGCACTGACCGTCCAGCCCGAGGGCAGCGGCGCTGCCTGCGCCTGCAGGGCCAAGCCCACCAGGGCAGCGGCAGCAGCAATCATATGAAGCTTCATATCCGGGCACTCCTTGAAGATGCGTCACGTGATGTCACGCTCGACACGGCTCAAGCAATCACCGGGCCACATTGTTTTATGCAGAAAAATCAAATAGTTAATCCTTGGAATCAGGGTTGTCACCGACCGACTGTCAGTGTCTCCGACACATCTTGCCGGGAATTCGTCACGAACGGCCGTAACCGCTCACGCGCCACCGGCAATGCGCCGGCCATCCAAGATCGGGAGCGCCGCAGCATGAGGCCCCGCTGGTCGTAGCACATTCGTGCTACATTGCCGGCCGCCCATGACCGCGAGGCCCAGCGATGAGTACCACCACCGTCCGCCTGCCCGAAGCGCTGAAAGCCCGCATCGACCGCCTGGCCGCGGCCGACGGCAAGAGCAGCCACGCCTTCATGGTCGACGCGCTGGCACGCGCGGCCGAGCTGCGCGAGCGCCAGCTCGCGTTCGACGCCGAGGTGCAACAGCGCTGGGAAGAGTTCCAGCGCGACGGGCTGGTGGTCACGCACGAAGACCTGAAGGCCTACGCGCTGGCGCTCGCCGCCGGCAAGAAGCCGCAGCGCCCGAAGCTGCGGCACATCAGCGAGCTGACGGACCCGAAGCGCCACCGCGCATGACGCGGCTGGTCTACGCCGATGCGTTCAACGACGACATCGAGCGCATCGTGCGCCACCTGCTGGCGCATGACGCCGACCACGTGGAGGAACGCCTGGCCGCCATCATCGCCGCGCTGGAGATGCTGATCGAGCACCCGCTGATCGGCCGCCCGACTGCGCAGGATCTGCGCGAACTCGTCATCGGCCGCGGCACCCGCGGCTACGTCGCCCGCTACCGCTTCGACGAGCGGGCCGACACCGTACACGTGCTGGCCCTGCGCGCGCAGCGCGAAGCCGGCTTCAGCGACGATTGAACAACCACCCACCGCCAGGAGAACCGACACCCATGACCCGCATCTACGACGACAACAGCCTGTCCATCGGCCGCACGCCGCTCGTGCGCCTGAACCGCGTGACCGACGGCGCGAAGGCCACCGTGCTGGCCAAGATCGAGGGCCGCAACCCGGCGTATTCGGTCAAGTGCCGCATCGGCGCCGCGATGATCTGGGACGCCGAGCAGCGCGGGCTGCTCGGGCCCGGCAAGGAGATCGTCGAGCCGACCAGCGGCAACACCGGCATCGCGCTGGCCTTCGTGGCCGCGGCGCGCGGCATCCCGATCACGCTGACGATGCCCGACACGATGAGCGTCGAGCGCCGCAAGCTGCTGCTGGCCTACGGCGCCAAGCTGGTGCTGACCGAAGGCGCCAAGGGCATGAACGGCGCAGTGGCCAAGGCCGAGGAGATCGTCGCCTCCGATCCCGGCCGCTACGTGCTGCTGCAGCAGTTCAAGAACCCGGCCAACCCGGCGATCCACGAGAGCACCACCGGGCCCGAGATCTTCGACGACACCGGCGGCAAGGTCGACATCTTCGTGGCCGGCGTGGGCACCGGCGGCACCCTCACCGGCGTCTCGCGCTTCCTGAAGAAGACCAAGGGCCTGCCGCTCACCACCGTGGCGGTGGAGCCCGCGGCCAGCCCGCTGATCACGCAGAAGCGCGCCGGAGCACCGCTGCAGCCGGCCGGACACAAGATCCAGGGCATCGGCGCCAACTTCATCCCCGAGGTGCTGGACCTGTCGCTGATCGACGCGGTGGAGACCGTCAGCAACGAAGAGGCGGTGGAGATGGCCCGCCGGCTGATCCGCGAAGAAGGCATCCTCTGCGGCATCTCCTGCGGCGCCGCGGCCGCCACCGCGCTGCGCTGGGCGAAGAAGCCCGAGCAGGCGGGCAAGACCATCGTCGTCGTGCTGCCCGATTCCGGCGAGCGCTACCTGAGCAGCGTGCTGTTCGAAGGCCTGTTCGACGCGGCCGGGCTGCCGAACGGCTGATCAGGGGCTGTTCAACGCCGCGCCGCGGGCGGATACTGCGCACCCCCGGGCTCAGGGCGGAGGCAGGCCATGCGGTATCAACGGCTGCAGCGACGTCATGCAGGGTTCACGCTGATCGAGCTGCTGGTGGTCATCGCCATCATCGCGGTGCTGATCGGGCTGCTGCTGCCCGCGGTGCAGAAAGTGCGCGAGGCCGCGGCCCAGCAGGCGGGCAAGGATTCGATCCAGTCGGTGCTGTGCCCGCCGCCGCTGTGCGATGCGCTGAAGGTCGGCGCCACGCTGCGCTACCCGTCGGCCGATGGGCTGAGCGCGCAGGCCGTGCTGGCCGCCGGGCTGATGGCGACCTTCACGCCCGACCTGATCGACCAGCAAATGCCGTTCGCGGTGTACCCGGCCGCGACCGCAGGCCTGGCCGACCCGGTCACGGTCGGCTTCGGCTGGGATGCGGCCGAGTTCGCCGGCAACTCGTTCAGCCTGCTGGGCAGCGACTACGTCGACGGCAAGCCGACCTTCCTGATCCGCCGCGACGACGACGGCAAACTGTGGACCGTGCAGGCCAGCGCCGACGGCAGCACCGTCGCGCTGCTGGCCGCCGCCGCGGCGCTGGACGAGCCGGCACCGACCTGGCTGCTGGCCGCCGCGCTGGGCGCGCTGGGCACGCCGGCGGCTCTGCGGCGGCGGCGCCGCCGGCAAGAGCTTGCGCGGCGGCAGGCCCGGGCCGGCGGCGGCGGCGGCGCCCTATGCTCGGGCCCATGCGCACCTTCCTGCTCACCCTCCTGCTGCTGACCGCCGCGCTGCACGCGCGCGCCGAGCCCGTCGGCGAAGTCGACACCGTGTTCAAGCTGATCGGCCCCGACCACCGGATCGTCGTCGACGCCTACGACGACCCCGGCGTGCAGGGCGTCACCTGCTACGTCTCGCGCGCCAAGACCGGCGGCATCAAGGGCGAGCTGGGGCTGGCGGAGGACAAGGCCGAGGCCTCGATCGCCTGCCGGCAGACCGGGCCCCTCGCCTTCCCGAAGCCGCTGCGCCGGCAGGAGGAGATGTTCAGCGAGCGCATCTCGCTGGTCTTCAAGCGCCTGCGCGTGGTGCGCATGGTCGACGCCAACCGCAACACGCTGGTCTACCTGACCTATTCCGACCGCCTGATCGAAGGCTCGCCGCAGAACAGCGTCACCGCGGTGCCGGTGGACAGGGCGACGCCGATTCCGTTGCGCTGAAGCGTTAGCTCCAGAGCACTTACAACGCCAGACTCGCCAGCCTGAAGTCCGGGTCTTCCGGGAAAGGCCCGATCGTGAAGCCCAGGCTCTTCATCAGGCGCAGCATGTTGGTGTTGTTGGCGAGGATCAGGCCGTCGATCTCGGCCAGGCCCTTGGCGCGCGCGGCGTCGATGATGCTCAGCATCAGCCGCGAGCCCAGGCCCTGGCCCTTGAAGTCGTCGGCCACCACCAGGCTGAACTCACAGCTCGTCTGGTCGGGGTTGGTGATGTAGCGGCTGACGCCGACGATGCGCTCGGTCTCGCTGAAGCTGCCGTCGTCCTTGACGTGGCGCTCCTTGTGCACCGCCACCAGCGCCATTTCGCGGTCGTAGTCGATCAGCGTGTAGCGCGCCAGCATGCGCGCCGGCAGCTCGGGCATGGTGCTGACGAAGCGGAAATAGCGGCTCTCGTCCGACAGCCCGCGCACCAGCGCCTGCAGCATGTCGGCATCGTCGGGGCGGATCGGGCGGATGGTGTAGAGGCCGCCGCCCTTCATCGGCCATTCGCGCTCGTGCGCCGTCGGGTAGGGCAGGATGGCCAGGTGGCTGTAGGCGCCCGGCGAGTCCGCGACGTGATGGGGCGCATGGTCGATCACGATGCGCGCATCCACCGCCAGCGTGCCGCTGTCGTCGACGATGATGGGGTTGATGTCCATCTCGCGCAGCTGCGGCAGCGCGCACACCATCTCCGAGACGCGCAGCAGCACGCGCTCCAGCGCCTCGATGTCGGCGGCCGGCGCGCCGCGCCATTCGCCCAGCGTCTCGAAGACGCGGCTGCGCTCGATCAGCCGCCGCGCCAGGAACTGGTTGAGCGGCGGCAGCTCCATCGCGCGGTCGGCCACCAGCTCGATCATCGTGCCGCCGGCGCCGAAGGTGATCACCGGGCCGAAGGGGTCGTCGGTGGTGAGCCCGATGTAGACCTCGCGCCCGCGCTTCAGGCCCGCCATCGGCTGGATCGTCACGCCGTTGATGCGCGCCTGCGGCTGGGCGCGGTGCACGGCCTCCAGCATGTCCTTGTAGGCGTCGCGCACGTGCGCGGCCGAGCCCACGTTCAGCAGCACGCCCTGCACGTCGGACTTGTGGCTGATGTCGGGCGAGTCGATCTTCAGCGCGACGGGATAGCCGAGCTGGCTGGCGATCAGCATCGCCTCGTTGGCGCTGCGCGCCAGCATCGTGCGCGTCACCGGGATGTGGAAGGCCGCCAGCAGCGCCTTGCTCTCCATCTCGGTCAGCACCTTGCGGCGCTCGGCCAGCACGCCTTCGATCAGCAGCCGCGCACCTTCGGCGTCGGGCGCGGCCAGGCTCGACAGCGGCGGCGGCGTCTGCTGCAGCAACTGCTGGTTGCTGTAGAAGCTGGCCACGCTGTTGAAGGCGTCGACCGCGGCCTCGGGCGTGCGGAAGCTCGGCAGCAGCGCCTCGGCCAGGCCAGCGCGGCTTTCGCGCACGGTGGCGTCGCCCATCCAGCAGCCGAGCACCGGCTTGCCCGACGGCGAGAAGGCGCCCAGCACGGCCTGCGCGATCTCGGTCGGGTCGCCGTCGGCCTTGGGGCTGTAGATCAGCAGCACGCCGTCGGCGTTGCGGTCCTTCAGGCAGGCGTCCAGCGCGGCGCGGTATTGCGCGCCGCCGGCGTCCTCGCCGAGGTCGATCACGCCGTCCAGCGCCGCCGTCGGCGCGAGCTGCGGCGCCAGCTCGGCGCGCGTGGCGGGCGAGAGCTGCGCCACGTCCAGCCCGATCTCGCCGGCCCAGTCGGCGGCCAGCACGCCGGGGCCGCCGCCGTTGGTGACGATGGCCAGCCGCCGGCCCACCGGCCGGAAGCGGCTGGCCAGGCATTGGGCGGCCGAGAACAACTGCGTGAAGGCGCGCACCCGCACCACGCCGGCGCGGCGCAGCGCGGCGTCGAAGACCTCGTCGCTGCCGACGATGGCGGCCGAATGCGTCAGCGCCGCCTTGCTGCCCGCGGGCCGGCGGCCGGCCTTCATCACCACCACCGGCTTGGCATAGGCGGCGGCGCGCAAGGCGCTCATGAAGCGGCGCGCGCTGCGGATGCCCTCCATGTAGACCAGGATGCTCTGCGTGCCGGCGTCGTTGGCCAGGAAATCCAGCACCTGCGGCAATTCCACCGCGGTGTTGGGCCCCAGCGAGACCACGGCCGAGAAGCCCACGCCGTTGTGGCGCGCCCAGTCGAGGATGGACGCGGTGAGCGCGCCCGACTGCGAGATCAGCCCCAGCTGCCCCGGCGCCGCCAGCGGCCCCAGCGCGCTGGCATTGAGCTTGAGCTGCGGCCGCTGGAAGCCCAGGCTGTTGGGGCCTAGCAGGTTGACGCCGTAGCGGCGCGCGATCTGGTGCAGCTCGTTGCACAGCGCCGGCGGCAGCCCGGCCGACAGCACCAGCGCCGCGCGGCAGCGGATGCGGCCCACGATCTCCAGCGCCGCGGCCACCTGGTCGGGCGGCAGCGCGATCAGCGCGAGGTCGGCGCGCGAATGCGCCAGGTCGGCCAGCGTGCCGCTCATGTCGATGTCCAGCCAGGTGACTTGGCCGGCGTAGCCGCCGTTGCGCAGCTCGCGCCGCAGCGTGGCGGCCATCGTCGTGGGCGCGTCGGGCGCTTCCGGGTTGCCGGCGAAGACGACGATCGATTGCGGGGCGAACAGCGGGTTGAGGATGTGGCGGTCCATCACGGGGAAACTCCTAGGGCTGGACCTTGTCGATCACGATCGTCAGGCCTTGGGCGTCGTGGGCCACCACCTCGCTCTGGCCGATCAGGTCGCCGCTGTGCGGCGTCGCGTCGCCGCTCTTGGAGACGCGCGCGCCGACCACGACGCGCGGCGTACCCGACAGCGTGAGCTGCGGCGTCATCGCCATCGAGTCGTCGAGCTTGAAGCGCAGCGGCCAGTTGCCCGCCGCCTGGCGCACGATGGCCAGCGGCAGGCGCGGGCCTTCGGCCGCGCGCGCGAAGACGTAGACCGTGTCGCCGGCGGCCACGCGCGCGGCCAGCGCGGGGCTGAGCCGGACCTCGCCGGTGATCACCGCGGTGCCGGCCGGGGCCGAGGCCGGAGACACCGGGGCCGACGATGCCGCCGGCGCGGCGGCCGCCGCCACCGCAGCGCCGCCGCCGGCCAGTTGCGCCGCCTCGGCGATGCTGCCGCGCAGCGAGCGCGCGATCTCCGATTCGGCCGGCACCTGGGCCAGCAGCCGCTCCCAGTAGCCGCGCGCCGCCGCGTAGTCCTTGCGCTCGAAGGCGGCGCTGCCGGCCAGCGCCAGGCTCTTGCCGTGCTGCGGGTCGGCCGCCAGCGCGCGCTGCAGCACCTGGGTGGGCTCGCCGGCGAGGCTGCGGCCCTGGCTCATGCCCAGCACGTCGGCCAGGTCGGCCAGCACGTCGGCATTGCCGGGCAGCAGCTCGGCGGCCTTGCGGTAGGCGGCCGCGGCGTCGGCATAACGCTCCAGCACCGCGTAGCTGCGGCCCAGCATCTGCCAGCCCTCGGCGTTGCCCGGATCGCTCTTCAGCCGCTCGGCCAGCGTGGCCACCATGCGCTCGATCTGCTCGGGCGTGACCTGCGCCTGGGCCCGCGCCTGCGCCGCCTGCTGCTCCACGAAGCCCGGCGCCGCCGTCTCGGGCTGGCCCAGCACCAGGTAGGTGGCGATGCTGGCGGCCGGGATCAGCAGCGCCAGCGCCAGCGCGCTGCGCCGCGCCGGGCGCCCCGCCGCAGCCGGCGCGGCGGCGGCCTGCCGGGTGTCTTCCAGCACGCGGTGCTGGATCTCGGCCTTGAGCTGCTCGTGGCGCTCGGGCGTGATCAGGTCGGCCGCCAGGTCGCGCTCGGCCTCGCGCAGCTGATCGCGGTAGACGGCGACGTTGGCGCCGCCGGCCTGGCCCTGGACCGCGGCCCTGGGGCGCCACAGCGCCGGCAACATCAACAGCAGCGCGCCGGCCACGAGCAGCGCTGCCAACAACCAGAAGATCAGCATCCAGTACCGCCCGGCCGTTCCGAAGGTACTGGGCGCCCCCTCGGGGGGCTGCGAACGAAGTGAGTTGGGGGCTTCATTTCAGCGATTGTCGCTGCCCGCCATCGCCGTCGGCCTTGACGGCGGGCAGCGACAATCGCCGCCGCCCCTCCCGCCCTCACCGATGCTGTCCACCCACGACCTGGCCTGCCTGCGCGGCGACCGCCGGCTGTTCCGCGACCTGTCGATCAGCGTCGAGCCCGGCCGGCTGCTGCGCGTGGAAGGCGCCAACGGCAGCGGCAAGACCAGCCTGCTGCGGCTGCTGGCCGGGCTGGCGCTGCCGGCGGCCGGCGAGGTGCGCTGGCAGGGCCGGCCGATCCGCCGCCAGCGCGAGGCCTACGCGCGCTCGCTCGTCTACCTGGGCCACCTGGGCGGGCTGAAGGACGAGCTGACGCCGCTGGAGAACCTGCGCATCGAGGCCGACCTGTGCGGGCTGCCGGCCGCCGCGGCGGACCTGGCCGCGGCGCTGGCGCACTGGGGCCTGGAGCGCCAGGCCGCGCTGCCGCTGCGCGTGCTCTCCGCCGGCCAGAAGCGGCGCGCGGCGCTGGCGCGGCTGAACCTGACGACCGCGCCGCTGTGGATCCTGGACGAGCCGTTCAACGCGCTGGACGTCGACGCGGTGGCCGCCCTGGGCCGGCAGATCGAGGCCCATCTCGCGCGCGGCGGCTTGGCGGTGGTCACCAGCCACATGCCGCTGCCGATCGCACCGGCGCAGATGCAGTCGGTGCGACTGGCGTGATGAACACCGACGATCAGCCTTCCTTGCGCCGCGCGCTGCGCGCCACGCTGCGGCGCGACCTGCTGGTGACCGGCCGCCACCGCAGCGATGCGGTGACCGGGCTCGTCTTCTTCGTCGTCGTCGCCAGCCTGTTCCCGCTGGGCGTGGGCAGCGAGACGCGGCTGCTGCGCGAGATCGGCCCCGGCGTCGTCTGGGTGGCGGCGCTGCTGGCCAGCCTGCTGTCGCTGCCGCGCCTCTTCGTCGCCGACCATGCCGACGGCACGCTGGAGCAGTTGCTGCTGCGCCCGCACCCGCTGCCGCTGCTGGCGCTGGCCAAGGTGGGCGGGCACTGGCTGACCACCGGGCTGCCGCTGGTGCTGGTGTCGCCGCTGCTGGGGCTGCAGTACGGGCTGCCGGCCGACGCGATCGGCGTGCTGATGCTGTCGCTGCTGGTGGGCACGCCGATGCTCAGCCTGCTGGGCGCGGTGGCCGCGGCGCTGGCGCTGGGGCTGCGCGGCTCGGGCGTGCTGACCGCGCTGATCGTGCTGCCGCTGAACGCGCCGCTGCTGATCTTCGGCAGCGGCGCGGTGCAGGCGCAGATGGCGGGCATGCCGGTGGGGGCGCTGTTCTCGCTGCTGGGCGCGATCCTGGCCTTAGGCCTCGTGGGGATACCGTTTGCCTTGGCCCAGGCGATGCGCATCGCTTGTGAGTGATCAAGAAATTGATGTTGATCAGGCGCTAGAGTCCTCCCCGTGTCACCCGCCGCCGCCATGACCAGCACCCCGCGGATCCATTGGTTCCGCTTCGCCGCCCCGCAGCAGTTCTACCCGCTGGCGGGCCGGCTGCTGCCCTGGTTCTGGGCCGCGGCCGTGCTGCTGGGCATCGCCGGCCTGGTGGTGGGCTTGCTGGTCGCGCCCACCGATTTCCAGCAGGGCGACTCCTACCGCATCATCTTCATCCACGTGCCGGCGGCCTGGATGTCGATGCTGATGTACGTCGCGATGGCGTTCTGGGCCGGGCTCGGGCTGGTGCTGAACACCCGGCTCAGCTCGATGATGGCCAGCGCGCTGGCGCCCACCGGGGCGCTGATGACCTTCATCGCGCTGTGGACCGGCGCGCTGTGGGGCAAGCCGACCTGGGGCACCTGGTGGGTGTGGGACGCGCGGCTCACCAGCGAGCTGCTGCTGCTCTTCCTGTACCTCGGCTTCATGGCGCTGCAGGCCGCCGCCGAGGACCCGCGGCGCGCCGACCGCGCCGGCGCCATCGTCGCGCTGGTGGGCGTGGTCAACGTGCCCATCATCTACTTCTCGGTGCAGTGGTGGAACACGCTGCACCAGGGCTCCAGCATCAACCTGACGCGCGCGCCCAGCATGGCCACGACCATGCTGGCCGGCATGCTGCTGATGGTGTTCGCGTTCTGGGCCTACGCGATCGCGGCCACGCTGCAGCGCGTGCGCTCGCTGATCCTCGAGCGCGAGAAGGACGCCGACTGGGTGCAGGCGCTGCCGGAGTCGCGGGACGCCCGGGAAGCACGCTAGGGAAAGACCTCCATGCTGTACTGGAACTCGCTGTCCGATTTTCTCTCGATGGGAGGCTACGCGCTCTACGTCTGGGGCTCGTTCGGACTGACGGCCGTGGCGCTGGGCTGGGAACTGTCCAGCCTGGTCGGCCGCCGGCGCCGCGCGCTGGAGCAAGTGCGCCAGTGGCGCCTGTTGAACGGAGAACAACGCCCATGACCCCACGCCACAAGCGCCTGGTGCTCGCCGCCACCGTGCTGGGCGGCACCGCGGTGGCAGTGGCCCTCGTGGTCAACGCCTTCCGCAGCAACCTGGTGTTCTTCTACAGCCCGTCCGACGTGGCGGCGCAGCAGGCGCCGCGCGACCGCACCTTCCGCCTCGGCGGGCTGGTGGAGTCGGGCAGCGTCAAGCGCCAGCCCGACGGCGTGACGGTGCGCTTCATCGTCACCGACACCGCGAAGACCATTCCCGTGGAATACCGCGGCATCCTGCCCGACCTGTTCAAGGAGGGCAAAGGCGTGGTCGCGCAGGGCAAGCTGGAAGGCGAGGTCTTCCGCGCCCAGGAGGTGCTGGCCAAGCACGACGAGAACTACATGCCGCCCGAGGCCGCCACCGCGGTGGAGCGCGCGCACAAGGCGGCGCAAGAATCCAAGACCACGCTGCAGGGGGTGCAGCCTTGATCCCCGAGCTGGGCCACTTCGCGCTGGTGCTGGCGCTGTTCATCTCGCTGGCGCTGGCCACGCTGCCGATCGCCGGCGCGGCGCGCGGCGACGCGGCCTGGATGTCGCTGGCGCGCCCGGCCACGCAGGCGCTGTTCGGCGCCATCGCGGTGGCTTTCTTCTGCCTGATGGCCAGCTTCGTCGGCAACGACTTCTCGGTCGTCAACGTCGCCACCAACTCCAACAGCGAGCTGCCGCTGCCCTACCGCATCGCCGCCACCTGGGGCAGCCACGAAGGCTCGATGCTGCTGTGGGTCTTCATGCTCAGCGGCTGGGCCTGTGCGGTCAGCCTGCTGTCCAAGCGGCTGCCGTTGACGATGGTGGCACGCGTGCTGGGCGTGATGGGCTTCGTCAGCGTGGGCTTCCTGCTCTTCATCCTGCTGACTTCCAACCCCTTCCAGCGCCTGCTGCCGCCGGCGCCCGACGGCCGCGACCTGAACCCGCTGCTGCAGGACCCCGGCATGGTGATCCACCCGCCGATGCTTTACATGGGCTACGTGGGCTTTGCGGTCGCGTTCTCGTTCGCGGTCGCGGCGCTGCTGTCGGGCCGCTTCGATGCCGCGTGGGCGCGCTGGTCGCGGCCCTGGACCACCGCGGCCTGGGTCTTCCTGACGATCGGCATCGCGCTCGGCAGCTGGTGGGCCTACTACGAGCTGGGCTGGGGCGGCTGGTGGTTCTGGGATCCGGTGGAGAACGCCTCGTTCATGCCCTGGCTGGCCGGCACCGCGCTGATCCACTCGCTGGCGGTGGCCGAGAAGCGCGGCGCCTTCAAGGCCTGGACCGTGCTGCTGGCGATCGCCGCGTTCTCGCTGTCGCTGCTGGGCACCTTCCTCGTCCGCTCCGGCGTGCTGACCAGCGTGCACGCCTTCGCGACCGACCCCACGCGCGGCAGCTTCATCCTGATCTTCCTGGCGATCGTGATCGGCGGCTCGCTGGCGCTGTTCGGCTGGCGCGCGTCGCAGGTCGGCTTTGCCGGGCGCTTCGACAAGCTCTCGCGCGAATCGCTGCTGCTGGCCAACAACGTGCTGCTGGTGGCGGCCTGCGGCGCGGTGATGCTGGGCACGCTGTACCCGCTGGCGCTGGACGCCTTCGGGCTGGGCAAGCTCTCGGTCGGCGCGCCCTACTTCGAGGCCGTGTTCGTACCGCTGATGGCGCCGGTGGTGCTGCTGATGGGCGTGGGCCCGCTGGCGCGCTGGAAGCAGGCCACGGTGGCCGAACTGGCCGCGCGGCTGAAGTGGCCGGCGCTGCTGAGCGTGGTCGCCGCGCTGGCGCTGCCGGTGGCGGCCGGGCGCTTCAGCCCGATGGTGGCCTTGGGCCTGCTGCTGGCGGCCTGGGTGTTCACGACCAGCGCGGTGCTGGTGCTGCAGCGCGCGCGGCCCGATTGGGCGCAACTGCGGCGCCAGCCGCGCAGCTTCTGGGGCATGGTGGTCGCGCACGTCGGCGTGGGCCTGTTCATCGTCGGCGTGACCATGGTGCGCGGCTACGAGACCGAGCGCGACGTCAAGATGGCCGTCGGCGACAGCGTGGCGGTGGGCGGCTACCGCTTCACCTTCCGCGGCGTGCAGGAAGTGCAAGGGCCCAACTACGTGGCCGGCCGCGGCACGCTGGACGTGCAGGCCGAAGGCGGCGCTCGCGTGTTCCAGATGTTCCCCGAGAAGCGCATCTACAAGGTGCAGAGCATGCCGATGACCGAGGCCGCCATCCGCAGCGGGCTGACGCGCGACCTCTACGTCTCGCTGGGCGAGATGCTGGAGGACAAGACCTGGACCGTGCGCGTCTACCACAAGCCCTTCGTCGACTGGATCTGGGGCGGCGCCTTCGTGATGGCCATCGGCGGCCTGCTGGCGCTGTCCGACCGCCGCTACCGCGTGGCCGTGAAGGCGGTGGAGCTGCCGCCGCTGGCCGCCGAGCCGCCGCCGGCCGGCACGCGGCCGCAACAGCAGCCGGCCGCGACATGAAGGGCCGCGCGCGCTTCTTCGTCCCGCTGGCGGCCTTCATCGGCCTGGCCGTGCTGCTGGCGGTGGGGCTGACGCTGAAGCCGCGCGAGGTGCCCTCGCCCTTCATCGGCAAGCCGGCGCCGGCCTTCAGCCGGCCGCAGTTGAAGGCCGGGCAGCCCGACTTCGACCCCGTGCAGATGAAAGGCCAGGTCTGGGTGCTCAACGTCTGGGCGAGCTGGTGCGCGCCCTGCCGCGAGGAGCACCCGGTGCTGGTGGCCGCCGCGCGCCAGCCGGGGGCCGTGCCCATCGTCGGCCTGAACTACAAGGACGAGGGCCGCAACGCCGAGGACTGGCTGCGCAAGCTGGGCGACCCCTACCAGGCCGTGGCGGTGGACCGCGACGGCCGCGTCGGCATCGACTACGGCGTCTACGGCGTGCCCGAGACCTTCGTGATCGACCGCGACGGCATCGTGCGCCTCAAGCACATCGGCCCGCTGACGGCCGAGGACTGGACGCGCGAAGTGATGCCGCTGGTCAGCAAGCTCAAGGGTTAGCCGATGGCGACGCTGCTGCAGCGCTGGTGGTGGATCCTGCTGCTCGGCTTCGCCGCCGGCCTGGCCGCGGCCGCCGACGCTCCCGACGTCGCCGCCGACCCCGCGCTGGAAGCGCGCGTCAACGCGCTGACCGCCGAGCTGCGCTGCCTGGTGTGCCAGAACCAGAGCATCGCCGACTCGCACGCCGACCTGGCCGTGGACCTGAAGAACCAGGTGCGCGAGCAGCTCAAGTCCGGCCGCAGCGAGCGCGAGGTGATCGACTACATGACGCAGCGCTACGGCGACTTCGTGCTCTACCGCCCGCCGTTCAAGGCCACCACGCTGCTGCTGTGGCTGGGCCCGGCGCTGCTGCTGCTGATCGGCGGCTGGCTGTACTGGCGCAGCCTGAAGAGCAGCCAGGCCGAAGCGAGCGCCGCGCCGGTGCCCGCCGCCGACGCGGCGCTGGCCAAGCGGCTGCTGGCCGAAGAAGAAGGCGACGAGCCGCCGGCGCGGCGCTGAGCGGCGCCCTCAAGCCGCCGCCCGCCCGGCCACGCCGAAATCTTCATCGTCCGGCCCTGTATTCGCCGATCCCCTCCTCGAGCAGCCGACAGAACGTCGAAACAGCGCCGATCGGGTTGCGACGCTTCAGACGGATGAGGCACACGCTTCCCGGTGCCGGGGCCAGCGGCACGGGAAGCGCCTTCGCCCAACCTCGCACCAGCGAGTGCTCCGCCGTCGCCTGCGGGACCATCGTCAAGAAGCGGCCGCCGCTGACCAAGGCGAGCCGCATGTAGATGGACAAGGCCGTCACCGCGGCAGCGGGTACCTGCATGCCCTCTGCCGAGAACGTTCGCGCGACGATCAAGCCGAGCGGCGACGACGACGGCGACAAGGTCCATCGCTCCCGGGACAGATCCCCCAGCTTGAGCCTGCGTCGAGTCGCCAGGGGATGCGACTTGGCGGCCAGTACGACGAGCGGCGACTCGTGCAGCGTCCTGGCGTCGAGATCGGGATGATCGCCGGACGCAGCGTGGCGCGCGACGACAAGGTCGAGCTCGCGCTGCCGCAGCAAGCGCAGGAGCGATTCGCCGTCGCTGACGACGATCTCCAAGACGATGCCGGGAAAGGACGAGGTCGTGCGGTCGATCACCCGGCTCAGAAGCCCGACCTGCGGTTCGGGGATGCCGACCCGCACGCGGCCTGCGGCAGGATCGGTCAGCGCCGACACGTCGCGCAAGCCGCAGGCGATCTCGTCGAACACGATCCTGGCGCGCCCGAGGAGCACGTTCCCGGCCTCGGTCAACCGGATGCCGCGGGGCGAGCGTTCGAGCACGGGAAACTCCAGCAGCCGCTCCATCTCCGACACCGCCTTGGAGACCGCAGCTTGCGAGATGGCGAGCTCCGTGGCGGCTTTCGCCATGCTGCCGTGGCGTGACAGCGCTTCGAGCATGTGCAAGTCCCGAAGCTTGACGCGTCGGCTGATGCGGTCCTCGAGCTCCATGGGGTGTTGAACGAAAGTTATGGCTGAGTGAAGAGTATTCGCTTCCCAGCAGAACTTCCAGCGGCGAACCTCCGGATCAACGCGGCGCCATGCCGAAACCGGGGGACACATGAAGCGCAGAGGTTTGGTCGGCTTGCTGGCGAGCGGCGTTGCGCCGCTGCCCTGGGGCGCGCGGGCCGCGGAAGCCCCGATCAGATTGGTCTACCCGTATGCCCCAGGGGGCGCCGGCGATGCCTTGGCGAGGCTGCTGGCCGATGAAATGCAGCGCGTCCTTGCGCGGCCGGTCATCGTCGAGAACCGCACCGGTGCGGCGGGGCGCATTGGCGTCCAGTCGGTGCGGGACGCATCGGCAGACGGGACGACCCTGCTGCTCACACCCTCGGGCCCGTTGGTGACGCTGCCGCACTTGCGCGCCGCACGCGGATACGAGCCGCTGGGAGACCTGGTGCCGCTGCAGCGCATCGCCGCCTTCGAAGTCGCCTTGGCCATCGACGCTCGAATTCCGGCCGCATCGCTGCCGGAACTCGTCGCGTGGCTGAAGGCGAATCCGGACCGCGCGAACTACGGCACGCCAGGGGTCGGCTCGCAGCCGCACCTCACGATGGTCGCTCTTGCCAAAGCCGCGAGGCTCGAGCTCACCCATGTCCCGTACGCCGGCACTCCGCAGGCGATGAACAACCTGATGGGAGGCAGCCTCTCGATGATCTGCGCCGCGACCGGCGAGTTCCTCGCCGCTCAGCGCAGCGGCAAGGTCCGTCTCGTCGCGGTGGCAGGCGACGTTCGATCGGTTGCCGCACCTGAGGTTCCGACCCTGCGGGAATCCGGCGTCGACATCGCCTTCAACAACTGGTATGCCTTGTACGCGGCCGCCCGCACGCCACGGGCGACACTGGACGCATTGGCGCAGGCTGCACGCGTCGCTCTGGAGACGGGCACGGCCCAGGATCGCATTCGGGCTCTCGGCTTTCGCCTCTGGCCGGGCGACGCGGACTCGATGCGACAACTTCAGCAACGGGACTCGGAAGCGTGGAGCCGGATCATCCACGAGGCCGGCATCAAGATCGAAGACTGAGCATTTGCGCGTGGCGCGCGAAGGCGTCGCCGAAGCCGCCCCCGTCAAGCCGCCGCCACCTCGTCCAGCCCCCAGTTCGCCAGCGCGTAGATGCGCCCGCGGAACGGCCCGCCGCCCCGGGCCAGCGTGGTCTTGCGGCCCAGCACGTCGTCGCGCCAGCGCGGCGCCGACAGATCCGCCACGCGCTGCGCGAGGCGCAGCCGCATCTGCGGCTCGGTGATTCGGCCGGCCAGCGGCGCCAGTTCGGCCACCGCCTGCACACGCGAGGCGCCGTTCTGCACGTGGCAGTCGAAGCACAACGCAACGCCGAGTTCGGTGCTCAGCTTGAGCTTGCGCGCGGTGGCCGCCGCGGGCACGAAGTAGACGTCGTAGGCGCGCTGCAGTTGCAGCCGCTTGACGACCGGCTCGTCGCCCAGGCGCGCGAAGGCCTGCTTCCACGGCGCCGGCACTTCGGTCTTGGCCGGTCCGCTGCTCAGGCCGTCGGCCCAGGCGATCTGCTGCGCGCGCGGCCGCGCGGTCTGCTCGCGCCACACTGCCGCCAGCGGGCCCAGCACGCGGTCCAGCGTGCCGGGCACCTCGGCTTCGGCATCGGCCAGCAGGCGCTGGATCTCGCCGCTGGCCAGCGTGAAGCCGATCAGCCCCCAGGTCAGCCCGGCGCCGTCGAAGTTGCCTTGCAGCAGGCCGAAGCCGTGGCCTTCGAACTCGGCCGTGATGCTCATGCAACGTTCGAAGAGCGTCGGCAGCGCCTCGTGCGTGAGCTGGCGCCAGGTCTCGGTGTCGACCGCGCCGGTGGCCGGCAGCGCGCGCGCCGCCTGCAGCCGCGACAGCGCGTCGGCGGTGTCGCCGCCGAACACGCCGTCGGCGAATTTCTCGGCCGGCGCGACGAAGAAGCCCTGGCGCAGCAGGTCGAGCTGGATGCGGCGCGCGATCATGCCGCGCAGGCCGCGGGCGAACCAGGTTCTGGACATCTCGGCGTTCTCCTCCTTCAAGGCCGCGGCGCGGCGCCGGGCAGGTCGGCCACGCAGCGGAAGCCCAGGTTCTCGCTGCCCTCGCCTTCGCGGCTGGACGACCAGCGCACGCTGGCGCGCGACTGCATCAGCGAGTTCAGGTACGAGCCGCCGCGCATCGCGTGGCCGCCCTGCGCCTCCTGCCAGGGGTCGGCGGTGTACTCCCACACGTTGCCGGCCAGGTCGGCCACGCCATAGGGGCTGTTGCCGGCGGGGAAGCTGCCCACGTCCACCGGCCGGTCGGGCTTGGCGGCCACGCCCTGGTAGCGGCCCTCGTCGGGCTGATCGCCCCAGGGCCAGAAGCGGCCGTCGGTGCCGCGCGCGGCCTTCTCCCATTCGGCGTCGCTCGGCAGGCGGCCACCGGCCCAGCGGCAGTAGTCGCGTGCCTGGGTCCAGCTGACGAAGACGGCCGGGCGGCGCGGCTCCTTCTGTGCGTCGACGAAGCGCGGGTTCCACGGCGGGCAACCGCGCGGCTGGCACTCGCGCTGGTAGGCGACGAAGGCGGCCATCGTGACCTCGGTGGCACCGATGTAGAAGGCGCCGACCCAGGTGCGGCGCAGCGGCTTCTCGTACGCGAAATAGTCTTCGTTGCGCGCGCCCAGGCCCCGGCGCAGCGTGTCGCGCGTCTGCGCGTCCGAGCCCAGCAGCGCACAGCCGCCGCTCACCAGCCGCGACGGCCCCCAGCGGTCCTGCCGCCCGGCCGGCGCGTCGGTCAGCGGCGGCAGCCAGACTTCGATCGTGCCGGCCTTGGCGGCCAGCGCGGCGCGGCTCTGGCTGCGGTCGTTGAGCGTCAGCCGGCGCAGGTCGCCGCCTTCCGCCAGCGCGGCGTTCAGCAGCTCCAGCGCGCGCTGCGCGGCGGCGCGGTCGGCGTCGGCGAAGAAGCGCACGTCGCCGCAGACGCGCTGCACCACCGCCTCGGGCTCGCCGGCCAGCGCGAAGGCCGGCGCCGGCAGCCGCTGCAGCAGCGCGGCGGCCAGGCGCGCGTCGGCCGCGTCGTCGCCGCTGCGGTGGGCGACGATGGTGACGCGCGCCGGCGCTGCCGGCACCGGCAGCGGCGCGGCGGGGGCCACCGCCGAGGTCACCGCCGCGACCTCGGTCTGCGCGCGCGCAGCGGTGACGGCGGCGCTGCGCTTGGCGTCCTCGGCGGCCTTGGCCTGCGCTTCGGCGGCCATCGCCATCGCCTCGGCATCGCGGGCCTGGCGCTGCTGCCAGATGCTGATGGCGGCCAGGACGGAGACGGTGGCGGCCACCGCCGCGGTCACGACGCGGCGTGTGCGCCGGTCGCGCTGGGCCTGCGCCTGGCGCCATGCGGCGTAGGCGGACTCGCCGGCCGAGAGGTACGGCGCCAGCTCGGCCAGGTCCTGCGATTCGATCAGCCCGTCGGCCTCGTCGCCGGCGCCGCCGGCCGACCAGGCCGCGTACGCGGCGGCCACCTGCAGCGAGGGCGCCAGCCAGCGCGCGGCCGCGTCGCGCAGCGCGTCCAGCCCGGGCCAGTCGCGCGGGCGGTGGGCGATGCCGACCCACACGTCGTCGCCCTGGCGCTGCACCTGCAGGATGCCGGCGGCGGCCAGCCGCTGCACCAGCGCGGCGGCGCGCCCGGCCAGCACCGGCAGCGTGACCGAGCGCGCCCAGCTGAAGGGCTGCAGCACGATGGCGCCGTCGTCGGCGCGGCGCAGCAGCCGCAGCAGCAGCGCGTTGAGGCCGTCGCGGTCGGCCGGCGGCGTGGCGGCGAGGCGGCGCTCCAGCTCGGCGATGAAGTAGCCGTCGAGGCCGCCGACGCGGTCGTAGGCCTCGTTGGTCAGCCAGCCGCGCTGCTGCTGGCGCCACAGCTGGCGCAGCAGGCGCTGCACCGCAGCGGCCGCGGGCTGCGGCCCGGCGTCGGTGAACAGCCGCTCCAGCAGCCCGGGCTCGGCGCGGCGGCCGCTGTAGGCCAGCGCCGTCTCCACCGCGGCGCGCAGGCTCTCGGCGTCCAGCGCCGCCAGCTCGATGCGCGGCGCCGCATCCAGCGCGGCCAGCAGCGCCTCGGCCGCGTCGCCGAAGCGGCAGGCGCGGTGCAGGCGGTGCTCGGGCTGCGCGGCGGCGGCGCGGCCTTCGTTGCGCCAGGCGTGCAGCGCCTGGCTCTCGGCCTGCGCCAGCGGCGCCGCGCGCCAGACCAGCAGCAGCCGCGGCCCGTCGTCGCGCGCCCAAGCCTGCAGCACGGCTTGCAGCACCTCGTCGTCGGCCTCGTCGACGTGGTCCAGCACGACCAGCGCCGTGGCCGGCTGCTGCAGCGCACGCTGCAAGGCGTCGCGCCAGCGCGCGTCTCCGGCCACCGCGCTGCGCAGGTTGACGTGCTCCAGCGCCGGCACCTCGCGGCCGCCGCGCAGCGCCGGGAACAGCCCTGCCAGCACCAGCGAGGTCTTGCCCGCGCCCGACGGCCCCACCAGCAGCAGCCGGCGCTGGCTGACGGCCAAGGCGCGCAGACGCTCGATCGCATCGCGGCGGCCGCCGAACACCGCGGCGTCGCCTTCGCCATAGGCCGCCGAGCCGGGGAACGGCGAGCCCTCGACCGTGCCCGGCGGCTGCAGCGGCGCCGACTTGGGCGAGGCCTGCGTCTGCTCGGCGCCGGCCGCGCCGCGCGCCAGCGCCTCGGCCAGCAGCAGCACGCCGCTGCGCTCGGCCGGCCAGCGGCGCAGGTCGATCAGTGTGCAGTCGCGCAGGGTCTGGCCGAAGGCGAGCTCGAAGGCATCGTCCACCGCGCCGGGCAGCAGCAGCCGCACGATGGCCGGCGGCCGCGGCAGGCCGCGCGCCACTTTCAGCTCGGCGCGCTGCCAGGGGCTGATGCCCTGGGCGTCGGCGCACAGCACCAGCACCTCGGCGTGGCCGAGCTGCTCGGCGGCGGTGAGCGGCAGGTCGCGCTCGGCGCCGAAGGCCTCGGCCTCGCCGAACTCGGTGCGAAAGCGCGCGCCGGTGCGCTCCAGCGCGGCCAGCAGGTCCAGCAGCAGCGGCCGCGAGCCGCGCGGGCACGACAGGTAGGCATCGACGCCGGCCGAGCGGCGCGAGGGGTCGAAGGCCGGCGCGCTGACGGCCTTGGGCTCGGGGCCGGCGGCCGTCTCGGGCCGCAGCGCGCGGCGCGCGGCCTCGCGCAGCTCGGCCGGCACCGTGTCGCCGGCCAGCACCAGCAGCGCGTCGGCGAGGTGCTGGTAGCGCTCGGTCAGCGCCTGGCCGCCGGCCACCGGGCGGTTGGTCACCTGCTCCTCGAACGCGAACTCGGGCACGTAGGGCAGCGCGAGGTCGTCGGCGCTCAGGCCCAGCGCGGCGTGCGCGGGCGGGCGCAGCGCGGCGAAGGCCTCGTCGAAGCGGCGCTCGAAGTCGGCCCGCGCCTCGGGCAGCCGCTGCTCCACGCGCGCCGGCACGACGACGATGGCCAGCGGCGGCCGGTTGCGGCGCAGCCGCTGCACCTCGGGGCTGTGGAGGTCGGCGGCCAGCTCGCGCGTGCCGTCCAGGTTCTGGTGGTTGGGCGCGCTGAGCATCACCACCACGTCGGCGAGCTGGCAGGCGCAGACGCCGCCCATCTCGGTGACGCCGGTGCGGCTGTCGGCCAGCACCACGTCGTAGGGTGCATCGCCCGGGCCCACCAGCGCGCGGCGCAGCCATTCGAAGAAGGCCTCGCCCTCCCAGTTGAAGTAGAAGTCCTGCCAATCGAAGGTGCGCACCGCCAGCGCGTAGGCGCGCTTGTCGTCCTCGCTGGCGCGGCGGCCGGCGGGCATCAGGTCGAGCCGGCCGCGGCGGCCGAAGTCGGCCACGCCGCGGCGGATGAACTGCGGCAGCTGGCGGAACTCGGCGTCGTCGGCCATGCTGCCGCTGCCCGACAGCGCGCGCTTGAAGGCGTCGATCAGGTCGATCACGCCTTTGCTGGCGTGCACGTCGGCCACCGGCACCGAGAAATAACGTTCGAGTCCGGGGGCTTCGAGGTCGAAGTCGATCGCCAGCACGCGCAGGCCGCGGCTGGCCAGCTCCCAGGCGATGTTGGCCATCGCCATCGAGCGGCCGACGCCGCCCTTGTAGGAGTAGAAGGTGTAGATCACGGCCTTGGGCGCCGACGCTTGGGGCTAGACGATGCCTGTTTCGGTGCGGATCAGCGCGCGGCGGTCTTCCAGCGCGTTGCCGGCCTGGCCGGCCAGCGTCTCGGGGATCGACAGCCGCAGCCAGCGCATCAGCCGCATGCGCGAGGCCATGTTGATCTCGCACACCGGGTCCATCGCGACCAGGAAGCGGCGCTTCAGGCTGCCCATCTGCAGCACGCCGTTGCCGCGCAGCGAAGCCTCCACCGTCTGCGGCGGCGGGTCGAAGGGCGAGACCGTGGCCACCACCAGGTGCTCGTCGCCCAGCAGGTCGGCCGCGGCGGCGCGCACGCGCGGATGGCACAGCGAGAGCTCGTCGGCCAGCACCAGCACGCGGCGCGCCATCACCTGCGACAGCAGCTTCAGCGCCTCGGCGTCGTCGCTCATCAGCGGCTCGAACAAATACGGCCGCAGCCGGATGCGGTGGCCCAGCAGCGCCTCCTGGTCGCGCCGCGGCATCACCGGCTGGCGGTTGATCTCCTGCGCCACCTCGGCCAGCACGGCCAGCGCGGGGCGCGGCTGGCCATCAGGACCCGTGCTTGGACCGAACGGCTGCCAGTCCTCGCGCGCGGCGCCATAACGCTGCAACCAGTCGTCACCGGCGGACTCGAAGCGCTGGACGGCGCGCGCCAGGAAGCCGCGCTGCTCGTCGTTGAGCTCGGCCTGCAGCGCCGGGTCGTCGCGCAGCGCCTCGGCTTCGGCGCGCGTCATCGCCACCACCACGCATTGCAGGCCGACGAGCTTGGGGTCCTCGATGTCGCGGTGCATCGTGCGCATCTGGCGCACGGCCCCTGCCAGGTCGGGCGTGATCGCGCCGGCGCTGCCGGCGGCCCAGTCGTCCAGGCGGTGGCGCTGGCTGAGGCTCAAGGCCGGCAGCCAGGGCCAGGCGTCGTCGGCCACGCCCACCTGCAGCCCGGCGACGAAGCCGCACTGCCGGCGCACGAAGGCCAGCACGCGCTGCAGCGCCGCCAGGTCGGCGCCGAAGCGCGCCGCCGAGGGGCTGAGCAGCACGGCCGCGGCGCGGCTGGGCGCGAGGCGGCGGTCGAGCTCGCGCCAGTCGATGCCGTCCTCGGGGTTCCAGCGGCAGGGTTCCACGGTCCAGCCCACCGCCGGGTCGGCCAGCGTCATCGCCAGCCGCGCGGCCAGCGCCTCGTCGTCGCCGCCCAGGTGCAGCAGCATCAGCGCGCGCGACAGCAGCCGCGGGTGCGGCCGGCTGACGCCCGGCGTGATGGCCGGCGCATGCTCGCGCCGCCGCGCGTCCAGCCGCTTGACCGCATCGTTGACGCCGTTGAGCACCGCGCTGGCCAGCGTGGTGGCGTCGTCCCAGCGGCCGGGCACCACGGTCTTGCGGACCAGCTCCCAGAAGGTCCGGCGCGAGCGCTCGTCGGCCTCGCGGCCCTGGTCGGCGTCGGACAGCTCGATCGGCGGGCGCGTCTGCTCCAGCACCACCAGCTCCTTGCCGGCCTCCTCGGCGGCGCGGAATTCCAGCTCGGTGATCGACAGCCCCGCCGGGTTGTCCTCGGGCGGCCGGTAGCCGTAGCGGCGGCCGGCCAGCAGCAGATAGACCTCGCATTCGCGCACGTCGGCCAGGCAGGTCTTGACCAGCGGCTCGGGGCTGGCGCGGTAGCTGTGGCGCACCGTGTGATTGGCATCGACGAGCAGGCGGATGACCTGTTCGCGCTCGGCGTCGAGGTCGACCTTGGTCGACGACAGGTACACGATGGCCATGTCGGCCGATTCTGCTGCGCGAGCGGGGCGGCGACAACGGCCGGTTTAGGGACGCTTCAGGGGCGAACCGCCGGGCTCTCCAGTGCCATCCCCGCGGCGCGCCGCATCAGATACAGCTCCAGCGCCAGCAGCTCGGCGCTGCCGTAGGCCGGCGCCTCGGCGCGCACCCCCGTGAAGCAGCCGCGCAGCCGGCGCTGCAGCGAGCCCAGGCCTTGCCATTCCAGGCGGTACAGCGGATAGCCGGTCGGGTGGCCCTGCGGGACCACGCTGCCGCCCAGGCGCCGGCCGGCCAGGCCGTCGTGGCATTGCGCGCACGACAGGTCGAGCTGGCCGATGCGCTGGCGAAACAGCCGCTCGCCTTGCGCGCGCCAGGGCGCGAGCCGCGCATCGTCGGGCGGCGTGATCGGCAGCCCGCGCGAAGCGAACGCGACCCAGGCCTCCAGATTCAGCAAGGCCTCGCTTTCGGGCGCGAGCGCCGGCGCCTGCTGGTGGCGCACGCGGCAGGCGTTGATGCGGCCGGCCAGCGTCAGCGGCGCCCGGGCTTGCGCGTCGAACGCCGGGTAGCGCGCCGCAACGCCGCGCATCGAGCGCGCGGCGTCGCCATGGCAGTCGGCGCAGGACTTGGCGGTGGCGCCGCTGCGCTCGCTCCACGCCGCTTCGCCGCCGCGCAGCCACAGCATCGCCGGATTCAGCGCATCGTCGCGCTGCAAGGCCTGCACGGCCGGCGTCATGTCGGCGAAGCCGGAGCGGCGGTCGTCGGCGGCGACGAGGCCGCCCGCCAATGCCGCCAACGACAACAGCAGCAGGCGCTTCATGCCAGCGCGACGGCCACCATCTCCACGTGCTGGAAGCCGCGGTCGCCGGTCCAGCGCAGCTCCAGCGTGCCGGGCTCGTCCAGGCGCAGCCAGAACGCGACGTAGGGGTTGGCGGCGATCGCCGGGAAGAAGTCGGCCGCGAACACCAGCTCATCCGCCAGCCGCGCCTCGAAGCGGCGCACGATGTCGCGCGGCAGCATGCGGCCGTCGCCGTCGCGGCGGTAGCCGGTCTCCATCGGGTGCTGCAGCGTGCTGCGCACCTCGAACGGCTGGCCGCGGCGGATGGCCGGCGGCAGGTGGACCAGCGCGCGGGTCGCCATGGCTAACTCTCCACGCAGGCGGCCAGCGTGACCAGCACGTCGGCCTGCGCGCGCCAGACGCTGCCGTCGGACAGCGTCGCCAGCGCCAGCACGCGCTGCGAGGTGGCGAGCCGGATGCGCGTGTCGACGCGCGCGCGGCCGGCGACGCGCGGCGAGAAGTGGAACACCGCGACCTCGGGCTGCGGGTTGTGCGAGGTGAAGACAGCAATGCTTCGGACGTGGTCGGTCGCGGTCAGCGCACTTTGCACCTGAACGGCCAGCGGCACCGCGTTGCCGTTCTCGACCAGCTCGGCCAGCTCGATCGTCACGCGCCCGTCCTGCACCGGCGCGCCGCCGGTGTAGGCGCGCACCGCGGCTTGCAGCGATTCGGGCGTGGCCGCGGCCGGCGTGATCACCGGCAGCAGCGCGACGGCCAGCACCCGGCGGCGGCTGAGCCTCACGTCAATCCTTCAGCGTCAGCAGGAAGGCCACCACGTCCTCCACCTGCTGCGCGTCCAGTACCGGCTTGCCCTGCCACGCGCGGCCCACGCGCTGCAGGCCTTCGGTGCGGTGGAACGGCGGCATCACGCCGTCGGGGTCCAGGCGGCGGCTGTCGACGATGCGCAAGCGCAGCTGCCCCGCGCTCCAGCGGCGGCCGGCGCCGGCCAGGTCGGTGGCAATCGTGCCTTGCAGCCGCTCTTCGGGGAACGGCCCGCGGTGGCACAGCAGGCACAGGCCCAGCTGCCGGTTGACGACGATCGCGCGGCCGCGCGCCGCGTCGCCGGGCGTCGCGGTCAGCGGCTGCTCGATCGCGTCGGCGGCCGCCGCAGGCGGTGCCGCCGCCGTTGCCGACCACGCCAGCGCCGCCGCCATCAAGACCTCACGCACGCTGCAACTGGTTCTTCAGCGGCAGCTCGCGGATGCGCTTGCCCGTCGCCGCGAAGACCGCGTTCAGCACCGCGGGCGCGGCCACCGCGATCGTCGGCTCGCCGACGCCGCCCCAGAAGCCGCCGGACGGCATCACGATGCTCTCGACCTTGGGCATCCGGTCCATGCGCAGCACCGGATAACCGTCGAAGTTCTTCTGCTCGATCGCGCCGTCCTTGACCGTGCATTCGCCGTACAGCGCCGCCGACAGCCCGTAGACGAAGCTGCCTTCGACCTGCGCCTCGATCTGCTGCGGGTTGACCGCGTGCCCGCAGTCGGTGGCGGCGACGATGCGGTGCACCGTCAGCTCGCCCTGCGGCGACACCGAGACCTCGGCGCAGGCGGCGACATAGCTGCCGAAGCCATGGGTCTGCGCCAGGCCGCGGAACACCTTCCGCCCGCCCACGTCGGGCGCGGGACTGCCCCAGCCGGCGCGCTCGGCCACCGCGTCCAGCACCGCGCGGTGCCTGGGAAAGGCCGCCATCAGCTTGCGCCGCAGCGCCAGCGGATCCTGCTTCGTCGCATGCGCGATCTCGTCGATGAAGCACTCGAGATAGATCGCGTTCTGGTTCAGGTTGACCCCGCGCCAGAAGCCCGGCGGCACGTGCGGGTTGCGCATCGCGTGGTCGATCAGCAGGTTCGGAATCGCGTAGCCGATCATCGCCTCGCCGCCGCCGTCGCCGTCGTTCAGGCCCTGGAAGACCACCGGGTCGCGGCCGTCGCGGATGTTCTGCGGGAAGATGCCGGCCAGGATCGACTGCCCCGAGATGCGCATGTGCAGGCCTTGCACGCCGCCGTCGGCATCCAGCGCGGCCTGCAGCTTGCACATCGTCACCGGGTGGTAGCTGCCCTGCGCCATGTCCTCCTCGCGGCTCCACAGCAGCTTGACCGGCGTGCCCGGCAGCTCCTTGGCGATCAGCACCGCCTGGCGCACCCAGTCGTGCACCGCGCCGCGGCGGCCGAAGCCGCCGCCGAGGTGGATCTTGTAGACCTCGCACCTGGACGGCGGCAAGCCGGCGGCCGCGGCGGTGGCGGCCAGTGCGGCCTCGCCGTTCTGCGTCGGCGTCCAGACCTCGCAGCGCTCGGGCGTCCACTTGGCCGTCGCGTTCATCGTCTCCATCGTCGCGTGGTTCTGGTGCGGGTAGCCGTAGACCGCGCTGACCACGCGCGCCGCGCCGGCCAGCGCCTTCTTCGCGTCGCCCTTGGCGTTGCCGACCGCGGCCTCGGGTGCATCCAGCCCGGCCTTCAGCACCTGCGCGAACGCCGCCGACGAGGCCTTGGCGTGCTCGCCCAGGTCCCAGGCTATCGAGAGCGCATCGAGCGCGGTCTTCGCGCGCCACCAGGTGTCGGCCACCACCGCCACCGTATGGCCGTCGATCGTCAGCACCTTCTTGACGCCGGAGCGCTTGAGCACCGCCGCGGCGTCGTAGCCGCGCACCTTGCCGCCGAACACCGGGCACTTGCGGACCGCGGCGTTCAGCATGCCCGGCAACTTGAGGTCGCTGCCGTAGACCTGCGCGCCGGTGGTCTTGTCCACCGTGTCCAGCCGCGCCAGGCGCTTGCCGGCGATCGTCCAGTCCTTGGGATCCTTCAACGGCACCTCGGCCGGCGGCGACAGCTTGGCGGCGGCGGCCGCCACCTGGCCGTAGCTGGTGCGCCGGCCACCGGCCGCATGGCTAATCACGCCCTTGTCGGCGCGGCATTCGGCGGCCGGCACTTTCCATTCGTCGGCCGCGGCCTGCACCAGCATCAGCCGCGCCGCGGCGCCGCCCTTGCGCACGTAGTCGTGCGATTCGCGGATGCCGCGGCTGCCGCCGGTGGAGAAGTTGCCCCAGACGCGGTTGCGCGCCAGATTCTGGCCCGGCGTCGGGTACTCGGTGGTGACGCGCGCCCAGTCGCAGTCCAGCTCTTCGGCGACCAGCTGCGCCAGCCCGGTCAGCGTGCCCTGGCCCATCTCGGAACGCGCGATGCGGATGACCACGCGCTCGTCGGGCTGCACCACCACCCAGGCGTTGATCTCGGGCGCGGCGCCTTGCGCGGCCGCGCGGGTCGGGAAGCCCAGCACGAAGGCGCCCGGCAACGCGCCGGACAGCGCGGCGGCCGAACCGATGAAGCCGCGGCGGGAGATTTGCAACGTGTCCATCGTGCTAACTCCTGACGACGTGCACGATGTCCAGCGCCGCGCTGGCCTGGCCAGAGGCGCGCTTGATCGCCGCGCGCACGCGGTTGTAGGTGCCGCAGCGGCAGATGTTGGTCATCGCCTGGTCGATGTCGGCGTCATTGGGCCGCGGCTTGTCCTTCAGCAGCGCGGCGGCGGCCATGATCATCCCGCTTTGACAGTAGCCGCACTGCGGCACGTCCAGCGCCACCCAGGCCTGCTGCACCGGGTGCGAGCCATCGGCCGACAGCCCTTCGATAGTGACGATCTTCTGCGCGGGCTGCAGCGCGGCGGCCGGCATCACGCAGCTGCGCACCGGCGCGCCGTCCACGTGCACGGTGCAGGCGCCGCACTGCGCGATGCCGCAGCCGTACTTGGTGCCGGTGAGGTCGAGCTGCTCGCGCAGCACCCACAGCAGTGGGGTGTCGGCGTCGGCTTGGTAGTCGACCGCTTTGCCGTTGACGTTCAGGCGGGGCATGACGAATCCTCCGGTTGCAGCAGCGCAAGGGGCCGATGATGCGCGCGCACCTCCTCCCCGTGGGGAGCAGGGAAACACCGAGAGGCGGCGTGGGGCGGGGGGCGCTGGCGGCGATGACTGCTTCGGGGACGGTGGGTCGGCGGATGGAGGGGACGCAGCCGACACATTGCGACATCCGGAGTCCCCATCTCATCGCCTAGAAGCTGCCGGCCGACATCGAATGCGTTCCGCGGCGCATGAGGTGACAAAGGCACAATGGAACTCCGCTAGAGCGCATATCCTGAACAATGGGCTTCGTCTTCGTCAGCCATGCCGCACCCGACAAGCAGACGCGTGAAGGCCATTGGTCCAAGCACTAGCCATCGAGGGCGTATCGCTCTGGATCGATCGTCCTGGATCGGGGCCATGCGACTTTCAGTTGACGCCTGATTTCGTATCGCGCCATCAGATCCAGTCCCTGCGCCTTGGGCAGGACTGGGACGAAGGAATCAAATCAGCGCTGCGAGATGCAAGTGCCGTATTGATCTGTTTGTCGAAAGCCGCGCTCGAACCGGGCGTAGATGGCCGTGTAGATCGTCTCGTGCGAGACGTGGCGGCAAGGGTCGTCTGGGAACACGCGCCGAAGTGTGGCAGCGATCTGCTGCGGCGACCACTTCCACGACAACGTCGTCAGCACCGCGCCCCACAGCACGCCGCGTGGCTGGAGCTTCGTCGCAGGGCGTGCCGCACGGCGGCGCCTGGTGCGCATCGGCCTGCGCACGATGCGCATCGTAGTTCCCCTGGCCGACAACGTTGCGCCGCAACTCGCGGCTGACCGTACTGGCCGGCCGCGCCAGCGTGCGCGCCATGGCGCGCACGCTGGCGCCCTGCAGCTTCATGCTCGCGATCACCATGCGTTCTTCAGGCCGCAAGTGACCGTACTTCCTTGCTTCTTCCATCGCAACACCTTACCTGAGGTGAGGTGTTGCACTTCAGACTTGAGGCCGTCGGTTGATGTTGGCCGATGAACTCGGATGAGTTGCGTGCCGCCCGTACCCTGAAGAGACTAGAACCCTGGCGCATGTCTTGGTCAGACAAAGTCCGCTCAGAAAGCGTCAGGTCGTCAGCCACTCTTAAGCTCAAACCAACGAAAGGAATAATCATGTCTACTACTTCGAGTGACAGCAATACCTTGCGCACACCCGCGCCACCGTCTGCAGTCGCGCTCGTTGCGCGCGGTCTGCTCTGGGGCGTCGCGATGGGAGTCGGCGTCTTGCGATTGGCGGACCGGTTGGCGCAGCGGTTGTCGGTGCCAGCATGGTCGGCGGCAGCGGCAGTTAACAGGAGTCTTTTCTTCAACTATCAATCCGAGTCGCATCATGCCTTTTGATTCTCAGATCGAAGCGCTCAACCTGGAGTGCGTGACCTACAAGGTCTGTCGTGACGAAGGATGGTCGCTTGAGAAAGCGGATCGGATCGAGCGCAGCTATCGAGCATTTCTTCAAATTATTCGAGACTGTGGCAGTCCAGAGGACATCGCACCGACCACCGATATCGATACTTACTGGCACCATCACATTCTCGACACAAAGCTCTACGCGCGCGATTGCGAGGCAATCTTCGGATACTTTCTTCACCATTACCCGTATTCTGGAATCTTCTCAGAGATAGACGCAACCGCTCAACGCCAGCGAGTAATCCGGTCGAACTCCATGATCAACGACAAACTCAATCTACTGGACCAATGATATGAACACCAATCCTATTCGTTTTAACGCGACTCTCACAAACAGCGGCAATCAGACCTCGAGCTGCACCTCCCATTGCATTGGTCAACAAGGGCCGGCTTGCATGGGCCAAGGCCACTGCCAGCCAAACGTGTTCGCGGAGCTAGATCGGCGGCCGAGCCGCGCTGACACAATCGCGTTACTGCTGGCGCGACAGACGACGTGATCGGTCGCCGCGTGGTGAAAGACGCGCGCCGGGTTCGGGCCATGCACCGATCAAGCACAGCGGGTGCGATCGATCAAATAGGCCTGAATCTGGTCCACTGCTCTCCACGCGGTGTTCAGGGAGCGGCCGCGTCCGTTACTAGAAATTCGCGCTGCAGAACAGCGTGGCCCGGCGACTCGGTTCCAAGCCACACAGCTAAAGCGTCATACGGCCAGAAGCTGCGGTCTGCCTTCAGTTCGATCCAGACCGGCTCCGGAATGGGTGCCGAGGTCAGCACGACCAGCGCGCGGAATCGGCCGATCGGCCCGCCGATGCGGAGCCAGCTCTCGGCGTCGGGAAACAGCCAGCCATGCGCCGTCCGCAAGAGGCCGCGCTCGTTCTGGCGGTGCGGCATCAGCACGCGCCAGCCATCCCGGTCCTCGCAGAAGAACGCGGCCTGGCGATCGGACGCCTCGCGGCCGACGCCTCCGAGAATTCGGTCTGCGGTAGCGTGCGGGATCGCGAAACGCACGCGGCGGTCGAGAGAGACCACCGGAATCACCGGCGCCGGACCGGGAGCCCGGCCTTCGCCGGGATACAGCAGGTTCCCGACCTGCCCGCCGGGCTCGCGGGGCCTGTCGATCTTCAGCTGTAGTCCGTCGACAAGTTCAATCGCCTGCGCAACCAGCGTTGCCCATTGCCGTCCCGATCCCGGCGCAAGCGCGACGTCGACCTTCGTCCTGAACACGTCCCAATCCTGCTGGCGCAGCGTTTCGAGATCGACACCGAGCGCGGTGCACAGGCTGGATACGTACTCGAGCGGTACGATGCCGTCGTTCTTCCAGTTGGCGATGACCGATGCAGACGGGCTGCTGCCATGCGGCGAGATCACGACCGTGGTGAGCCACTTGTGGTTGCGGTTGAGCTGGCCGAGCGCGTACTCAATCTTGGCCTTGAGCGCGGGGATTGTCAGGCTCCGCTTCGGCGCCTGCCGTCGAGCCGGAGGTGAGTCGTCGGGCGAGGGCATAGTTTCTCCTGGAGGCGATGGGTGTTCTAGGTCTGGTTCAGCGCGTCTAGCAGGCGGTCGAGCCGGTCGGCCAGGTGGCGGGCGGCCGCCTCCGGCAGCTCGACGGCCGCGAGCGCTTGTCGAAGCGTTTTCGCCCGCTCGCCCATCGACCGCCGGTCGTCCTGCGCGTCCATGCCCAGGCGCGATGCCGTCGACATGCCGCGCTGGCCGCAGAGCGCATCCGCCGCGTCAATCAAGTCGGCGGGGATGAGGTGAGTTCCGGACAGCAGCAGGTCGCGGCACTCGAAGTCCCTGGCCAGCCATTGGAGTTCCTCGTCAGCGCCGGCGGTCAGGTCGTCCAGGTGCCGAAGCGTCCGGCGGATCCGCGCCTCCTCTGACTTCAGCAGCGGCAGCGCCGATCGTGCGAAGGCCACCGTTGCAGGGCTCAGTTGCTCCGCTGACGCCGGCGAGATAAGTTGCTGCAGCACCGCGTCGCCGTCGGCGATGGCCTGCTGCAGCACGCGCAGCGACTGCCTGAGCGTCTGAATCGCGATGTCGCTGCATTCGATGCCCTTGCGCAGCACCGAGCCGGCCCGGATCAAGGCCGTGCGCGCGAAGAAGCGTTGCTTGAGCACTGCCTTGAGCTCGTCGATCCCGCTCACTGCGCGCAAGGCCGCACGCAGCAATGTGCCCGAGCCGATCTTTCGCCGCGAGGCGAGTCCGATCGCGTAGCGTAGCATCTCGAAGGTGCCGGCGGCGCGGATCGCCGAGGGGCCCAGCAGGTGCACCCGCGCCGCGTCGAGCAGTGCGGCGCGCTCCTGCGGATCGAGCGCGCCGTCCGCACGGGCGGAGCGGAAGCGCTCCTCGGTCCGCAGCAGTGAATGGGCGACGGCCGGCGGGGTGTCGCGGGCGAAGCGGACCAGCGCGTCGAACGCCTCGTCCGGCAGCCGCGTTGCCAACGTCCACAGCAGTCCGCTGACCGGAATCACCTCGCTGACTTGGCCGTCGAGGCTACGGCGGAATGTCTTGGCCAGCGTGCGCGCTTCCGCCTCGGGGCTCTCGACCTCGAGCGACTCCCACTTCTGCAACACGGCGACGGTGTTGTACGGGCTCTGGCCAGGAAGCCTGGTCTGCGCGGCGAAGGCCAACAGCAGCGACTGCTCGGCACGGCCGACCTCGGTCGGCAGCGCCAGCACTACCGCGTCGGCGCGAGCGCTGCCGTCACGCGCGACGAAACGCTGCAGCGCGGCCTCGTGGATCGCGCTGCTCGACTCAGCGCCCGGTGTGTCGAGCAGGGTGACGCCGCGCAGGAAGCCGGCCGCACTTCGGAAGACGACGTGGTCAACGGCCTCGGCCTCGCGGCTGTCGCCCAGCAGCGAGTCGAACTCGCGCAGTGTGCGGGCCTCGGGCGCACGCGCAGGATCGCGCCAGTGGATCAGGCAACCGGCGTCGGACCCGGGCCCGGTCTCGCCGTGCATGAACACGTTGACGGTAGCCGTCGTGATGTCGACGCCGACCGGCGCGAGCGCCTGCTCGACGAGCGCGTTCAGCAGCGTGGACTTCCCGGCCTTCATGAGCCCCACCACGGCGACGAAGAAATCGCTCCGCGCCAGCTGACCGGGCAAATCGAGTTCGCGCAGTCGGTCTGCCAGCGACGCAGTCTCGGCATGCTGCGCGAGCAACGGCACGACCTGCGTGCAGAACGCGTGCAGGCGCGCGTCGCCCTCTGCCGCACCGGCAGGCGCCGAGGTCAAGCGGATGCCCGGCCGCCGCTCGCCTCGCCAAGAGGCACGCCGGCACGGCGCAAATGCTCGATCACCCCGCCGGCCTGGGCCAGCTGCGACCGCAGCTGCCGCGTCCGGTCGGCGGACTTCGCGATGCCGACCCGGCGCCGCTCGGCCAGCGCCCCCAGCGCCGCTTGGTCCTCGGAATCACGCTGGATCACGGCTTCGTGCATAGCCTCGAGCATGACCGCCGATCGCCGGTCGGCGCCGATCCCGAACTCGTGGCGCGCCTGCTGCTGGACGCGCCTGACAGTGTCCACCAGCATATGCCGCAACTGCTGCTCGACGGACTCGCGCTCGCGTTGGCGCACATCCTGCACAGTGCGCGCGACGCCGAGAAGGCTGCCGACGCTGACGATCAGGCTCGCCATCACCGCCGTCACCGGAAACACGACGCTCAGTGCACCCACCACGGCCATCCCGGCGCCCGAGCCCATCAGCGCTGCGCCGCGCGACTGCAGGATCGCGTTCCACCACTTGCCGCCCGAGCGCGGCCGGGCATGGACCGGCGGCAGGTCGATCTGTACGCCCGGATGTGCGACCGCGGGCAGGGCGCAGGCCTGGCCGATCGCCTCGGCCGCCAAAACGAAGGCATCGCCGATCCGGCTCTCGAACTCGACGCCGATGCGGTTCAGCCGTTCGGCGCAAACGGTGATCGCCCTTGCGTTGATGGCGTCGGCACGGGCCCCGAGCGCAGCGGCCGATTCGCTGCGTCCCGACAGCAATTCCTCGATGATCGGGCCGACGACCGGTCCACGCTCGGACGGCTCAAGGTCGCGCATGATCCGTCGCTCGACGTCGTGGCGGGCGTCGGCGAAGGCGGTCTTGAAGCGACCTACTAGTCGGGGCATCTCGCTGCTCTTCCAAGCATCGTAGGTCGCTTTCGCACTGGCCAGCGCCGACTCGATCCGGTGGAGCTCCGCCTCGGAGGATGCGGCGCTAATCGCCAGCTCGCTGTCGAGGCTGCTGGCGATGCCCGCCAGCTCGTCGGCCAGCGGCGCAGCCAGGCGCATCGCTAGGCGGTCGAGCTTGCGCGGAAGCAGGTCGTCCCGTAGCAGCGCGAGCAGCGGGGTAAAGCCGCTGTCGGCGAGGTCCTGCGGATCGCCGGAATGGTGGTGGTCGAACTTGAGTGCGGTGCTGACCGGGAAGTACGGCAGCGCGCGCTCGTCGAGCCCGAGCCGATCGCACAGCTCCAAGAGGTTGGTGTCGCGCGTGCCCTGCCACTGCGCGGTACTGGCCATGTCGGTCTTGGTCTGCACCATAACTATGTGAAGGGTCAGCTCGCGCAGCCGGCGCAGCGCCCCCACCTCGTCGCGCCGCATGGGGCCGCTGACGGAATCGACGACAAAGAGCGCCGCATCGGCTCGGGTCAGGTGCTCCAGCGCGGCGAGCTCGTGGGCGTCGTTGAGTCCGCCGAGGCCGGGCAGGTCGATGATGACCAGGCCGGCCGCGAGCAGCGGGTGCGGGTGCTGCACGACGATGAAGTCGACGCCCTTGCCGTTGCCGGGATTGCCGTGCTCTGTGCCGTAGGCTGCCAGCTCCTCGACCGGAACGTCGATCGGTGCCGGGCGCGAGCCGTCGGGATCGGCGAGGTCGCGGGGAAGGAAGAACACGCGGCAATCGGTCGTCGGTCCATGCACCACCTTGATCACGCGCGAGGTGGTCGGCGCGGTGCCGATCGGCAGCAGTCTCGGCGCGTCCAGCAGGCCACAGACTAGGCTGGTCTTGCCACGCTTCTCCTCGCCGATCATCACCAGGCGATAGAGCCGGGATCGGTAGGGCTCGATCCACGGCTTGAGCCGCGTGAGGGTGCCAGGGCGACCGGTGGCCTTGGCCAGTTCGGCAAAGGCCGCGACCGCGGCCTCGAAGTGCGTGTGGTCGAGCCGAGGCACCAGCGGCTCGTCCACGATCGTCTCAGAGTTCATGGAAGCGCCTGTCCTGGGCCTCGCGGTCCGACCCCTGCGGTGCTGGTGCGATGCTGGGCGGCGGCAGCCGCGAGGCATGCGCCGCGTTCGGCGCCCCGGTCTCGCGGGCGAGAGGCAGCGCCGCCGTCGGGGCGGGCGCTCCGAACGCGGTCTCGCGCGGCGCGTCCGGCACGATCTCCCATGCGCCGTCCTCGCCGCGAGGCGCCTTGCGCAAAGCGGCCGCGCCGGCCGCAGCGGCCGCCGCGACCCCGGCGATGGCGATCTGGGTCTTGTGCTCGCTGAGGAACTGCTCGAGGGCCGGGAACACGTGGTGGGTCTCGTCGTAGCCGATCGCGTGGTCCGGCACCAGGTTCGGGCCGTGGCCGGTGGCGACATAGCGGATGCCGTGCGTGTCCAGCACGTCTCGCAGCTCGTGCAGGTCGTACACGTTGCCGGCGCCGTCGGGCCGGCCGCTGTCGTTGATGATCACCTTGATGTGCTCGGGATCGGTGTCGTCGACGCCGGTGAGCCAGATCGCGTGGTCCTTAGCCTGGGAACTGAAGGCGTGCAGGGAGTCTGCGCCGGACCAGAGCGCTGACGAATCGACCGCGGCGATGACCTTGTTGCCCGCCGCCAGCTCCCTCACCACGTCGAGGAATGTAGCATCGTCGTTAGAGTGGCAAGGAATTCGGTTCATCTCGAGCCACTTGCCGATGTCGGTCGGCTGCATTCCTGCGTCCTCGCCCATCCTGACCCAGCCGTTCTGCGCGTTATAGATCGCCGACTCGACCGGATGGGGGCGATGTCCCGTCAGGCATTCCAGGATCGAGTCCTGCGCAGCGATCGCGCAGATGCCGTCGACCTCCTGGTCATGGTGGAAGCGGCGGTCGTGCTCGGGCGTGCCCCAGATGTGGTGCCCGGCAGCATCGACATGCTCGAAGGGGCCGTGGGCGCCGCCGTCGTCGTGGACCGCGTCCGCGTCGTCCGCGTCGTCGGTGTCGTCATGGGTCGGAGGCGAATGATCGAGCGGGTCCATGAACATCCCCTTCTTGAAGTCGGCGCCGGCAGCGGCTCGACCCGTGGCATCGGCGGAATTGCAGGATGCCAGCGAACGCAGGAGCACGCAATTCAGCCGAGTACATCCCGTGTGCGCCACCCGCCTACCCCATTTTGGGGCGAGAGTCGCCGATGAATTCGGATGAGTTGCAGGCGGCGCGCGCCATCGAAGAAACTCTGTTTGCTTTCACGACCATTGTCATCCCGTCCCCCCCATGAAGCGACCGCTCGCCATCGACATCGGCTCCGAGTCCATCAAGCTGGGCTGCCTGTCGCCGGACGATGGCAAGCACGAGGTGCTCGCCCTCGCCGACGCGGACGCGGCGCGCTATGCCTTCCGCCTGTCGCCAATGGGCGAGGCCAGCCTGCTGCTGGCCGGCGCGGCCGGGTTCGAGGCGGAGGCGGCGCTCGTCAGCGGGATGCCGAAAGGGCGCATGCAGCCGCTGCGGATGCGAACGGCCGACGGACGCAGCGCTTCCACGGCGCAGTTGCTGGAGGTGGTCTTCTCGCAGCTCCACGCGCTCACGCGGGCCGACCTGCGGCGCTTCTGCCGTGAGGGCGCGGACGCGGCCATCGTCGCTGTTCCGCTGCGCTTCGGCGAACGGGACCGGGAGGTCTGGCACGACGCGGCCCGGCTGGCAGGCTTCGCCGAGGTACGGTTGGTGGACGAGCCGCTGGCCGCTGCCAGCCACTGGACAGCGGTCGCTGGCGAGATGCCGCCCAGCGGCATCCTCGTGGTCGACGTCGGTGCAGGCAGCCTGGACTGGAGCTGGGTTCGGCGCCAAGGCAGCGGGTTCTGCGTCGCTACAGAGGTCCCAGCCGACAGCGTCGCGGATCTCGGCGGGCGCGCGCTCGACCGCGCGCTACTGGAGTTGCTCGGGCGCCGCGTTCCGGCGGCGTCGGGGCGCCAGCTGGTGCCGGCCTTGCAGGCGGCCAAGCAGATCCTGGCGTTGGGCCACGGCCCGGCCGCAGTGATGATCGAGGGGCGGGGGGTGGAACTCGTTGCCGGCGAACTGCGCGAGATCGTGCGCGAGCGCTGGATCGGTCCGGTGGTGCGTACGCTGCGACCGTTCGTCGGCCAGGTGCTCGATCGATGCGGCGGCGAGGCGCCGCCCGCCCTGCTGCTCGTCGGCGGCGCAGCCGACACGCCGGGGCTGGCCGATGCGCTGTCGCCGCTCGGCTGCCGCCTGCTGCACGCGCCGGGCGGTGAGGGCTGGGCGGCGCGGCATGCGGTGGTGCTCGGATCGCTGGCGGGCGTCGCACCGCGGGTGCAGCGCCCCGCACCGTATCACGACGACGAGATTCAACCCAGAGGCAACACACAGGAGAGTCCGATGAAGAACCCAGAGAAGCAGAAGAAGACGCCGAGGCCTACCGCGGCAGCCGCCGAGCCGCAGACCATTGTCGGAATCGACTTCGGCGACTCGGAAACCGCCGTCGCCGTGGTGGGCGCACGCACCACCGCCGACGCGCCGCAGGAGGTGGTCACCACGCTCGGCAACACGAACACCGGGATCATCCCGACGGTCGTCGGCCGCACGAGGGACGGCGGTGTCGTGGTGGGCATGGCTGCGGCCAACACGCCACCGATGCAACTGGCCGACCTGCACGTCGGCTTCAAGACCACGCCGGTACCGGGCGACAGCGAATACCGGACGCTGTCGATCACCTTCTTGAATGCGCTCGGTGAGACGCTGATCGACAAGGGTTTCGTCGACCCGCAGACCTCCTCGTTCGTCTTCGGGCACCCGACCCGCTGGAAGTCGATCGACGGCGGTACGCCGGTCGAGGTCTATCGGCAGCTCATTGCCGAGTCGGTGTTCGGCCGTCACCGGTTCGAGGTCGTGCCGGAATCGCGCGCCGCGATGGTCGAAGTGGTCGAGAGCGACAAGTTGTCGGCGCGGCTCGCCAACTCCGGCTGGGTGCTCGTGATCGACGTGGGCTCGTCGACCACCGACTTCACGGCGGTTGACATGCGCAACCGCGCCAGCAGCCACATCGACTACGGCGACGAGATCGGCGCCCGCCTCATCGACCGGGCCATCGTCAACCACGCGATCGAGGCGTCGGAGTCGCCGGAGACGATGAAGTCGCTGATCGCGGCCAACGCGCCGCTGCAGGGCTCTCTCGAGTTGTTCGCGCGGCAGGCGAAGGAGGCGTACTTCTCGCAGCAGCGTCCCGACCTCATCCAGCGCACGCTGATGATTCCCGTCGATTCGAAGAAGCTGTTCTTCATGATTGAACTCGACCAGGAAGTGATGGCCCAGATCACCGGCCGTATCGAGTCGGTGACCATCGGCGGCAAGCCCATGAGCTGGTCGCAGGCGTTCACCCGCACGCTGAAGGAGGTCGCCGCCAAGCTGCACGAGGCTCGCATGGACAAGCTGAGCGCTATCGTTCTGACCGGCGGCGCCTCGCGCATGGGCTTTGTGACCAGCCTGTGCGAGGCGGTCTTCCCGGCCCATGCCGGCCGCATCGCGGTGACCGCAAAGCCGTCCTTCGACATCGCCGCGGGCCTTGCGCGCTGGGGGCGTGTCGAGGTGCGGACTGCCGCGTTCATGAAGGACGTCGAGGCTTTCGCCGCCACCGAAATTCCGAAGGTCATCGAGAAGCACTTCCCGGCCCTGATCGAGGGCCTCGCCGAGGCGTTCAGCGACTACGTGATCGGCGCCATCAACACCGGCGTCAGTGATTGGAAGCGCGGAAGCTACCAAAGCCTGAACCGCATGACTGCCGGCATCTCCGCGTCGATCGAGTCGGGCATGGAGAACGATGCCCCAAGACTGATCGAGAAAGTCGCGAACGAGTGGATGGCCATCATCATGGCGGAACTCGCTGGCCAAGTGCAGCCGATCGAGACGCGCTTCGGCATGATGCCCGGCAAGCTCGGCGCCTCGTTCGCTGCCGGCAGCGACACGCTAAGCGGCACCAAGGCCGGCCTGTCCAACATCCACGGCTTCGCCGACGACGCGACAGACGTGGTAAGCGGCGTCGTGGGCATCGTCTCGGGACTTGTGGCCGGCATCCTCGCGGCCAACCTCTACCCGGCCATCATGTTGCTGGTCTACGTCATCGTGGCCAAGATCTCGGCTACGCTCGCCGGGCTGCTGCTAGCGATACTCGGGTCTACCCCGATCGGCTGGGTCCTTCTGGCTGGGCTGGGCATTACGGTCGCGATCAAGGGCAAGGAGGTCGCCACCAACATCATTCGCGACGCCGACCTGCCGGGCTGGTCCCGCGACAAGCTGATTGGCGAGAAGACGATGGCGGCGATCCGGTCCAAGCGCTCGGAGATCTACGGCAAGGTGCACGCCGAGCTGGCTGCTTCGGAGGAACTCCGTACCGGCGTCGAGGCCGCGATCGTCAAGGCGCTGACCGACGCGCTGGTGGCGAAAGCGGACGATGCCCGCCTGTTGATCAAGTAACCCGGAGAAGCTCCAGATGGACTCATTGACGGATGTCTTCGCGAAACGTCGCGAGCAGTTGCGGCTCGGGCTCGCTGCAGCGGGGACGGTGCCGCAGGTGCTGAATCTGACCACAGTTGCGATCGACGACGTGGTCAGCCAGGCCGCGCAGGCGGGTGCGGGCGCCAGCGCCCGCGACGAGCAGCTGCTCGCCGCCTTCGTAGGCCCGCTGATCCAGACGTTGCGGTTGCCGCTCGCGGTGAAGGTCGACGTCACTGCCGGTCCCGATCCAGCCGGCGCGGCGCCGTCCGGCCCGCCGCAGGCGCTGGCGGCCTCAAAGGGGCCGGGCGTGGTCGCGGCGGCCCTTGGCACGGCGGTCGGCATGACGATCGCGCCCTACGCAGCGGTCGCGGTGGCGGTCGGCGTCACCGGCGGCATGCTCGCAGCGGCGGCGGCGGACTCCCTCTCCGGGCGCGGTCGCGCGCCCGTCGCCGCGCCTGCCCCAACGTCGCGCGGCGCGCTGCTCTCGATGCCGGGCGATGCTGTGGTCGACTGCCTGCAGCAGGCCTTCGAGGGCTTCGATGCGATCCGCAACGAGGTCCAAGGCGCTGCCGATGCGGCCGCCGCGGGCCAAGTTCAGTCGCGCCCCGAACTGTCGGACTTCCCCAGCGTGCTCGACTTCCTGCACACGATGCTCGAGGTCCGACGCGCCGATGACGAGCTGCCGTCTGGGCTTCGAAGGTATCTTGGCGCGATCGACCGCATCCTCTCTGCCTACGGCATTTCGACGCTCGATTTCGAGCATCGGACCTCGGACGACCAATTCATTGCGGTCAACAGCGCCTCCGACATTGAGACGACGCAGACCCGGAGGCCGGCACTGGTCAAGGACGGCAAGACATTGGCGCAAGGGCACATCGTGACCCGCACGGCGTAGCCATTTGGGAACGCCGACGGCATGCCCGTCGCACAAGGAGCAACGACCAGGAACCTGAATGCTGATTGATTTGCACAACAACGCCACGACCGTGCCTGCGGTGCGGGCGAAGAACTAGACGCGCGGTTGCCGGGTTTGTCTGAAGCAGACGTCAGCGAGGGTACCGTCAACGTCGTCTTTGCGCCAGTACCGGTCGCTCGCGCGCCGACCGCGACAGGCTGCTTTCACTTCAGGCTGCTTACCGGCAGCCTGCGTAACCCGCACAGCGCCCCTCAGCGCTTCAACACCTTCTCCACCCGCGCCCCGCGCAGCCTGAACGCATCGGGCATCCCCGACCCCAGCAGCGGCCGCAGGTACAGCCAGAAGGCGTCGGTCACGTCGGTGCCGCTGGCGGTGATGAACTCGTCTTCTATCGTGCGCGTCTTGCCGGCCACCGCGGCCACCGCGTCGCCGTCGATCGTCAGCACCTTCCTGACGCCGGTGCGCTTGAGCACCGCGGCGGCGTCGTAGCCCTTGACCTTGCCGCCGAACACCGGGCACTTGCGGACGGCGGCGTTCAGCATGCCCAGCATGCTTGAGGTCGGCGCCGTAGACCTGGGCGCCGGTGGTCTTGTCGACGGCGTCCAGCCGCACCAAGCGCTTGCCGGCGATCGTCCAGTCCTTGGGGTCCTTCAGCGGCACCTCAGCCGGCGGCGCGAGCTTGGCCGCCACGGCCGCCACCTTGCCGAAGCTGGTGCGCCGGCCGCTGGCCGCATGGCTGATCACGCCTTTTTCGGCGCGGCATTCGGCGGCCGGCACCTTCCACGCGTCGGCCGCGGCCTGCACCAGCATCAGCCGCGCCGTGGCGCCGCCCTTGCGCGCACGTAGTCGTGAGACTCGCGGATGCCGCGCTGCCGACCGCTTTGCCGTTGACGTTCAGGCGGGGCATGCCACATCTCCAAGCGTTGGCGATGGGCGCGATGATGTGCGGCTTGTCAACGCGCTGCCAGCGCCTTGCGGCCAATGGCATCACGCCTTACCATACGAAGAAAAGTAAGGAGCCACCATGGCCGAATCCACCATCACCGCCAAAGGGCAGACCACCGTTCCCGCGGACGTACGCGCCCTGGTCCAGGCCAAGCCCGGGACCAAGCTCGTCTGGTCCGTCACGCCGGACGGCACCATCATCGTCCGCGCGAAGACGAAGTCCATCCTCGACATGGCGGGCATGCTGAAGGCGCCCAAGGGCAAGCGCGTGGCCGTCGACGACATGAACGCTTGGCGCTGATGCCGGCGCTCGACACCAATGTCCTGGTGCGCTACATCGTCCGCGACGACGCAGCGCAGCTGGCGGCGGCGCAGCGGCTGATCCGACGGTGCGTCGCTGCGCAACAGACGCTGTTCGTACCTGTCACCGTGACGCTGGAACTCGAATGGGTCTTGCGCTCCAGCTTCGGGTTCACGAAGGACGAGGTCGTCCAGGCGCTGTCGGACCTGTTCTCGGCGGCCGAGCTCTCGTTCGAGTCCGACCGCGCACTCGAGGTTGCGCTCGAGCTCTACCGTGGCCGGACGGCCGACTTCGCGGACTGCGTCCACATCGCCCTGTCCGCGCAGGCGGGCGAGCAGCCGCTGTGGACTTTCGACAAGAGCGCCTCCAAAGTACCCGGTGCGCAGCTCTTGACGAATGTCCCGGCCGGCAAGCCGCCGTAGACGCTGCGGCGCGGCTTTTCAGGGCCTTGCCAGCACCTTGTCCACCTTGGCGCCGCGCAGCCTGAACGCATCCGGCATCCTCGACCCCAGCAGCGGCCGCAGGTACAGCCGGAAGGCGTCGGTCACGTCGGTGCCGCTGGCGGTGATGAACTCGTCTTCCATCGTGCGCGTCTTGCCGGCCACCGCCTCCAGCGGCAGCAGCTCGTAGTCGGCCGAATAGAAGCCGGTGCGCTTGATCGCCACCGAGCCGCTGCTGTGTTTGCCATTGACACCCCAGAACGCGAACTGCACCGCCTTCTCGCCGACCTCGCGCGCCTCGCGCTGGTCGACATCGGAGACGCAGCCGACGAAGCTGCGCTGCAGGTAGCCGAAGGTGTCGCCGCGCACGCGCTTGATCTTCAGCTTCGCCTTGATCTCCTCGCACAGCAGGTCGGCCAGCGCGCCGGTGCCGGAGAGCTGCACGTTGCCGTGGTCGTCGCGCTCCAGGTCCTTGGCCAGCTGCTCGGCGATGCTCCTGCCGCTGGCGTCGTGGATGCCCTCGGACACCGCGATCACGCAGCGCCCGTGGCGCTCGTGCATCGCCTTCACGTCGGCCAGGAAGCGCTCCAGCTCGAACACGCGCTCGGGCAGGTAGATCAGGTGCGGGCCGTCGTCGGGGAACTTCTTGCCCAGGGCGCTGGCCGCGGTCAGGAAGCCCGCGTGCCGCCCCATCACCACGCCCACGTAGACGCCCGGCAGCGCCGCGTTGTCGAGGTTGGCGCCGGCAAAGGCCTGGGCCACGAAGCGCGCGGCGCTCGGGAAGCCCGGCGTGTGGTCGTTGAGCACGAGGTCGTTGTCGATCGTCTTCGGGATGTGGATGCAGCGCAGCGGGTAGCCGGCCTTCTTCGCCTCGTCGGCGATGATGCGCACGGTGTCGCTGCTGTCGTTGCCGCCGATGTTGAAGAAGTGCTCGATGCGGTGCGCCTGCAACACCTTGAACATCTCCTGGCAATACGCCAGGTCGGGCTTGTCGCGCGTGCTGCCCAGCGCCGCGGCCGGCGTGCCGGCCACCAGCTCCAGGTTGTGGCTGGTCTCCTGCGTCAGGTCGACGAAGTCCTCGTTGACGACGCCGCGCACGCCGTGGCGCGCGCCGTAGACGCGCGTCACCTCGCGGAAGCGCCGCGCTTCGAGCACCACGCCCACCATCGACTGGTTGATCACCGCGGTGGGGCCGCCGCCCTGGGCGACGAGGATCTTGCCGGACGACATTAGAGGGCACCTCCTGGAATGATTGTGCGCTTGCAGACCTATCATGACCGCCGTTGTCCGCTTTGCCTGCCGAGGCCTTCATGAGCGCCGTCCTGCAACTCCAGCCCAGCCCGTCGGACCCGCTGCTGCGTGCCGCCTTCGCGCGCCTGCGCTCCGGCTTCGAAGCCGAGCGCGACCCCAGCCTCGCGGTGCGGCAGGACCGGCTGCACCGGCTGGACGCGATGCTCACCCGCATGGCGCCGGCGATGGTGCAGGCGATCTCCGACGACTTCGGCCACCGCCCGGCCGCGGTGACGCGGCTGGCCGACATCCTGCCGGTGCAGATGGCGCTGCGCCACACGCGCCGCCACCTGCGCGGCTGGATGAAGACACGGCGCATGCCCACCGCGCTGGTGCAGCGCCCGGGCTGGAACCGCCTGATGCGCCAGCCGCTGGGCGTGGTGGGCATCGTCAGCCCCTGGAACTACCCCGGCATGCTGGCGCTGGCGCCGGTGATCGCCGCGCTGGCCGCGGGCAACCGCACGATGGTCAAGCCCTCGGAGATCGGCCCGCGATTCTCCGAACTGCTGCGCGAGCAGGTGGCGCAGACCTTCTCGGCCGACGAGATGGTGGTGATCACCGGCGACGCCGACGTGGGCCGCGCCTTCGTCTCGCTGCCCTTCGACCATTTGCTGTTCACCGGCTCCACCGCGGTGGGCCGCCAGGTGGCGCTGGCCGCGGCGGCCAACCTGACGCCGGTGACGCTGGAGCTGGGCGGCAAGTCGCCCGCCATCCTGTCGCCAAGCTGCGTGCTGGAGCGCAGCGTGCAGCGCCTGGTGGCCGGCAAGCTCCTCAACGCCGGGCAGACCTGCATCGCGCCCGATTACGTGCTGCTGCCGCGCGCCAAGCTCGACGACTTCGTGGCCGCGGTGCGGCGGGCGCACGCGGACCTCTACCCCACGGTGGCCGCCAACCCCGACTACACCAGCATCGCCACCGAGCGCCACTACCGCCGCCTGCTGGCGCTGCTGGACGAGGCGCGCGCGCAAGGCGCGACGGTGCTCAATGCGCACGCCGAAGGCCCGTCCGACGCCACGCGCAAGCTGCCGCTGCATCTGGTGCTGCAGCCGCGCGAGGGCATGCGCGTGATGCAGGAGGAGATCTTCGGCCCCATCCTGCCGGTGCTGGCCTACGAGCGCATCGACGAAGCGATCGCGCACGTCAACGGCCACGAGCGCCCGCTGGCGCTGTACTGGTTCGGCGAGGACGCCACCGAGCGCGAGCACGTGCTGCGCCAGACGCTGGCCGGCGGCGTGACCGTCAACGACACGCTGTGGCACATCGTGCAGGAAGACCTGCCCTTCGGCGGCGTGGGCGCCAGCGGCATGGGCGCCTACCACGGCGAATGGGGCTTCCGCAGCTTCAGCAAGGAGACGGGCGTCTACCACCAGAGCGCGTGGTCGGCCAGCAAGCTGCTGTTTCCGCCCTATGGCCGCACGTTCGAGCGGTTGATGGCGCTGCTGCGGCGCATCGGCTGAAGTCGTCCGATCGGCCGCGGCCTGAGCCGCCGCAGCACGGCCGACACGCCGATGTGATATCCCTGCGGCATGACGTCGCAAACCGCCCCTTCGCACCCCGACCCCGATCCGCAGCAAAAGGCCCGCGAGGCCGCCCAGCGCCTGGACAGCCGGCTGCATGCCGCCGGCGCGCGGCTGACCGGCGGGCTGTCGCCGATCGCGCTGGCGCTGGCCTACACCGACTGGGCGCTGCACCTGGCCACGCAGCCGGCGCAGGCCTGGCGGCTGGCGGCGCGCGCGCAGGCCGGCGGCCTGCAATGGCTGGGCGAGACGCTGGGCCACGCGCCGCCCGGCAACGGCGACGCGCGCTTCGCGCATCCGGCCTGGCGGCGCTGGCCGTTCGCGCCGGTGGTGCACGCCTACCACGCGGCCGAGGACTGGTGGAACGACGCCAGCCACCTGCGCGGCATGTCGGCGCACCACGCCGAGATGACGCGCTTCTTCGCGCGCCAGTGGCTGGACATGCTGTCGCCGTCCAACTTCGGCCTTGCCAACCCCGAGGTGCTGGAGCGCACGCGCGAGCGCTGGGGCGCCAACCTGGCCGACGGCGCCGCGCAGGCGCTGGACGCCTGGCGCAAGCGCCAGGGGCTGCCGCCGCTGCAGCCACCGGCGCAACAGTTCCGCCCCGGCATCGAGGTCGCGCTGACGCCCGGCCGCGTGGTGCACCGCAACGCGCTGGTCGAGCTGATCCAGTACGAGCCCGCGACGCCGCGCGTGCAGGCCGAGCCGGTCTTCATCGTGCCCTCGTGGATCATGAAGTACTACATCCTCGACCTCTCGCCGCACAACAGCCTGGTGCGCTGGCTGGTCGGCCAGGGCCACACGGTCTTCATCCTGAGCTGGCACAACCCCGACGCCTCGGACGCGCTGCTGGACCTGCACGACTACCTCGAACTGGGCGTCTTCGACCCGCTGGCCGCGATCCGGCGGCTGCTGCCCGGCACCTCCGTCCAGGCCTGCGGTTATTGCCTCGGCGGCACGCTGCTGGCCATCGCCGCCGCAGCGCTGGCGCGGCCGGGCGCGATCGAACATGCCGACCGGCTCGCGCCGCTGTCCAGCATCAGCCTGCTGGCCGCCGAGACCGACTTCAGCGAGCCCGGCGAGATGGGCGTGCTGATCGACGAATCGCAGGTGGCGCTGCTGGAGGACATGATGGCCGAGCGCGGCTACCTGAGCGGTGCGCAGATGGCCGGCTCCTTCGGCTACCTGCACTCGCGCGAGCTGGTCTGGAGCCAGCGCGTGCGCGCCTTCTGGCTGGGCGAGCCCGACCAGCCCAACGACCTGATGGCCTGGAACGCCGACGCCACGCGCATGCCCGCGGCGATGCACAGCGAGTACCTGCGCCGCTGCTACCTGCGCAACGAGATCGCCGAGGGGCGCTTTCCGGTCGAGGGGCGGCCGGTGTCGCTGTCGGACATCCGGCTGCCGATGTTCGTCGTCGGCACCGAGCGCGACCACGTCTCGCCGTGGAAGAGCGTCTACAAGATCCACCGCCTGACCGACACCGAGCTGAGCTTCGTGCTGACCAACGGCGGGCACAACGCCGGCATCGTCAGCGAGCCCGGCCACGCCGGGCGCCGCCACGCGATCGCCACCCGCGTACCCGACGGCCCCTGGCAGGACCCCGATGAATGGCGCTCCGGCGCCGAGCGGCGCGACGGCTCGTGGTGGACCAGCTGGCAGGCCTGGCTGCTGGCGCACGGCAGCGGCAAGACCGTGGCGGCGCGCCACCCGGCTGCGGTGGCCGGCCTGCCGGCCGCGCCCGGCGACTACGTGCACCAGTGCTACAGCGATTGAGCCGGTCCTGGCGGCTGGGGCCGCTGTGGTCGCCGCTGCTGCACCGCCAGCGCCGCCGCCACGGGCACCGGCCGCCGTGGTCGGGCCAGCGCGGCAGCGGCCCTTCGCACCGCCACGCCGCCGGCCGCGTGCGCCAGGCCCTGCTGGCCGCCGCGGCCGAGGCGCCCGAGGCGCTGCTGGCCCGCCACCACAGCAGCGCCGAAGGCATCGCCGAAGCGCAGGCCAGCCGCCTGCGCCGCCGCTTCGGCCCCAACGTGGTGGCCGCCGAGGCGCCGCTGTCGGCCGCGCGCCACCTCTGGCTGGCCTACCGCAACCCCTTCAACCTGCTGCTGAGCGCGCTGGCCGCCGTCTCGGCCGCCACCGGCGACGCGCATGCGGCGGCGGTGATCCTGGCGATGGTGCTGCTGTCCACCGGCCTGCGCTTCGCGCAGGAGCGTCGCGGCAACCGCGCGGCCGATGCGCTGAAGGCCATGGTCAGCAGCCACGCCTGCGTGCTGCGGCCGGGCCGCGGCGGGCAGGAGCGGCCGCTGGCCGAGCTGGTGCCCGGCGACGTGGTGCGGCTCGCCGCCGGCGACATGGTGCCGGCCGACGGCCGCGTGCTGCAGGCCAAGGACTTGTTCGTCAACCAGGCGGCGATGACCGGCGAATCGCTGCCGGTGGAAAAGCGCGCCGGCACGCTGGCGCCGCCGCCGCAGGCCCAGGCGCTGGAGATGGCCAACCTGGTGTTCATGGGCAGCAACGTGGTCTCGGGCACGGCCACGATGCTGGTGCTGGCCACCGGCGCGCGCAGCTTCTTCGGCGAGGTGGCGGCGCACGCCGCGGCGGCGCCGCGCGCGCCCACCGCGTTCGAGAGCGGCGTCGGCCAGGTCAGCCGGCTGCTGCTGCGCTTCATGGGCGTGATGGTGCCGCTGGTGCTGCTGGTCAACGGCTTCGGCAAGGGCGACTGGCTGCAGGCGCTGCTGTTCGCGCTGTCGATCGCGGTGGGCCTGACGCCCGAGATGCTGCCGATGATCGTCACCAGCACGCTGGCGCGCGGCGCGGTGGCCTTGTCGCGCCGGCGCGTCATCGTCAAGCGGCTGCCGGCGATCCAGGACCTGGGCGCGATGGACGTGCTGTGCACCGACAAGACCGGCACGCTGACGCAGGACCGCATCGCGCTGGTGCGCGAGGTCGACGCGGTCGGCGCCGACTGCCCCGCGGTGCTGGAACTGGCCTGGCTGAACAGCCGCTTCCAGACCGGGCTGCGCAACCTGATGGACCAGGCGGTGCTGGAGCGCGTGCCGCCGGCGGCGTCGGCGGACACCGACTGGCGGCTGCTCGACGAGATCCCCTTCGACTTCCAGCGCCGCCGGCTCTCGGTGGTGGTGGCGCGGCAGCCGCCGTCCGCCGACGGCGAGGCGCTGCTGGTCTGCAAGGGCGCGGTGGAGGAAGTGCTGGCCGTCTGCTCCCGCGTGCGCGACGGCGACACCGAGCAGCCGCTGAGCCCGGAGCGCCGCGCCGCCGCGCACGACAGCGCCGACGCCTTGAGCGACCAGGGCCTGCGCGTGCTGGCCGTCGCGGTGAAGCGCATCGCCGGCGCGCCCGATGCCGCGCGCGCCTGGCATGCCGATGACGAGCGCGAGCTGTGCCTGGCCGGCTTCATCGCCTTCCTCGATCCGCCCAAGGACAGCGCGGCGCCGGCGCTGCAGGCGCTGGCGCGCCACGGCGTCAAGGTCAAGGTGCTGAGCGGCGACAACGAGCACGTGACGCAGCAGGTCTGCCGCCAGGTCGGCCTGGCCGCGCAGGGCCTGCTGCTGGGCCCGCAGGTGCAGGCGCTGGACGACGCCGCGCTGGCGCAGGCGGTGGAGGCGCACGACCTGTTCGCGCGCCTGGCGCCGGCCGACAAGGAGCGCGTGGTCGCGGCGCTGCGCCGCAACGGCCACGTGGTGGGCTTCCTGGGCGACGGCATCAACGATGCGCCGGCGCTGCACGCCGCCGACGTGGGCATCACGGTGGACACCGCGGTCGACATCGCGCGCGAGGTGGCCGACCTGATCCTGCTGGAGAAAAGCCTCACGGTGCTGGACGAGGGCGTGCTCGAAGGCCGGCGCACCTTCGCCAACCTGCTGACCTACGTGCGCATGGCCGCGAGCAGCAACTTCGGCAACGTGCTTTCGGTGCTGCTGGCCAGCGTGCTGCTGCCTTTCCTGCCGATGCTGCCGATGCACCTGCTGGTGCAGAACCTGCTGTACGACCTGAGCCAGTCGGCGCTGCCGCTGGACCGCGTGGACGACGAGCTGGTCGCCGCGCCGCTGCACTGGCAGCAGGCCGCGGTGGCGCCGTTCATGTTCGCCTTCGGGCCTTTGAGCTCGCTGTTCGACATCGCCACCTTCGCGCTGCTGTGGTTCGGCTTCCATGCCGACGGCGTGGCGCGGCAGACGCTGTTCCAGAGCGGCTGGTTCGTCGAAGGCCTGCTGACGCAGACGCTGGTGGTGCACCTGATCCGCAGCCCGCGCCTGCCCTTCGTGGGCAGCCGCGCAGCGCCGGCGCTGCTGGCCTCCACCGCCGCGGTGGCCGCCTTCGGGCTGTGGCTGCCGATGGGGCCGCTGGCGCCGTGGCTGCGGCTGCAGCCCTTGCCGGCGGCGTATTTCGGCGCGCTGGCGCTGCTGCTGGCGGCCTACTTGATGGCGGTGCAGCTCGCCAAGCGTTGGTGGCTGCAGCGGCGACCCTGGCTGTGACGCTTCGAGCTCAGCCTTGCTGCTGCAACGACCTTGCCCGCTGCAGCAGCTTGGCCAGCGCGCGGTCCAGCACTGCGCGCTCCTCGTCGTCCAGCGCGTCCAGCAGATAGGCCTCGCGCGCCAGCACCATCGGCGTGAGCTGGCGCAGCAGCGCGCGGCCCGCGGGCTGCAACTGCACGATCACGTGGCGGCGATCGTTCTCGTCGGTGCGGCGGTCGACCAGTCCGCGCGCGTGCAGGCTGCGCAGCGCGCGGCTCGCCTGCATCTTGTCCAGCGTGGCGAGCTGCGCCGCCTCGGCCGCCTGCAGGCGCCCGCTGCCGGCCAGCGCCGCCAGCAGCCGCCATTCGTCGCGCGACAGCTCGAAGCGCTGGCGGTAGACCGCGGCCATCGAGCGGCTGACGGCCTCGGCCAGCACCGCCAGGCGGTAGGGCAGGAACTGCTGCAATTGCACCCGGCCATCGTAACGGATGTGACGATGGGCTCAGAACTCCAGCAGCTCGGTCTGCAAGCCCTTGTCGGCGAGCGCGAGGCGCACCTTCTGCGCATCCTGCTCGCTGGTGAACGGCCAAAACACCGCGCGCCAGCCGCGGCCGGCCGGCAGCAGCTCGGTGCGCATCGGCATCGCCTGCAGCAGCGCCACGGCCTGCAGCTGCGCGGCCACGCGCTCGGACTGGCGGCGGTCGCGCAACAGCGGCGTCACCAGCGCCCAGGCCTTGGCCGCGGCGGCTGCCGGCGCCTGGCGCAGCGCGCGGCCGGCGGCGCGCAGCTCGCGGCGCTGCTGGTCGTCGAGGCGCGGCACCAGCGGCGGCAGATCGATGGTGCCGGGGCGGGCGTCGGCATCGGGTGGCGCCGACGCGGCGTCGGCCGTGGGTTCGTCCGGCAGCGCCGGTGCGGCGTCGGCCGCGACCACGGGCTCGGCGGGCGGCGCCGCAGCCGCCGCCAGCTGCGGCGCGGCCGCCTCTGGCGCGGCTTCCGGGGCACGCAACGGCCAGGCCGCGCCGGCGGCGATCAGCAGCCCAGCCAGCAGCGGCAAAGCGCCGAGCAGGCGCTGCCGGCTCCAGTGCCGCAACCCCAGCACCGCGCCGCCGGCACCGGGCGCCAGCAGCAGGCGGTGGCGCTGGTCGCCGATCGCGACCGCGGCGGTGATCAGGTACAAGTCCACCTCGGCGGCGCCGTCGCCGGCGCGGCGCAGGGCCGGGTCCAGCATCACCAGGCGCTGCGCGGCACCGGGCGGCAGCGGCCAGTCGGCGCTGCCGTGCGCCGCCGCCCAGCGCGCCACGCGCGGCGGGCGCAGCGGCGCAATGAAGTCCTCGCTGAACAGCGCGCGGTAAGGGTGGCGGCCGCGCAGGCGCTCGGCCCAGGCGAGCGGATGCCAGCGCGGGCGCCGCGGCGGCAGGCCCGAGACCTGCCAGCGCACGCGGACGGCGGCCGGCGCGGGCTCGGCGGGCGGGTCCGCCGGCGGCTCGGGCTGCAGTTCGGGCTGCGGCTCCGGCGCCGACTCCGCCCTGGTCTCCGCCACCGCCTGCACCTGCACCCCCTGCACGGCAAACGGCAGGCTGACCACGCCCACGCTGTGGACCTGATGGGCCTGGATGCGCTTGGCCAGCGGATTGCGGTTGTGCCAAGCCAGCACGCGGGCAACGACCTGCTCGCTGCGCTCGGGGTCGGGCTTCATCGCGCGATTGTTCGGCGCCGTGCCGAACGCCGAAGCGATGAACAGCCCCGGGTTTGCCCGGCATCTGCGGCGCGGCGGCACGCAAGCTTGCGGCAGATCAAGATGCCGGCGGCCGCGCTTCGCGTTCAATCGTAACCCTCGTTACGATCAAGACTACCGGAGACTTCGCATGCAGATCCAGCGCATCCACCACGTCGCCTACCGCTGCAAGGACGCCAAGCAGACCGTCGAGTGGTACCGCGAGCACCTGGGCATGGACTTCGTGCTGGCGATCGCCGAAGACCGCGTGCCCAGCACCCACGCGCCCGACCCCTACATGCACCTGTTCATGGACGCCGGCGGCGGCAACATCCTGGCCTTCTTCGAGCTGCCCAACTCGGCGCCGATGGGGCGCGACGAGAACACGCCGCCCTGGGTGCAGCACATCGCCTTCAAGGTCGACAGCGTGCGGACGCTGGAGGACACCAAGGCGCGGCTGCAAGCCAGGGGCATCGACGTGGTGGGCATCACCGACCACGCGATCTTCAAGTCGATCTACTTCCACGACTGCAACGGCCACCGGCTGGAGCTGGCCGCCGACACCGCGACGCCCGAGATGCGGCAGCGCCTGGACGCGGTGAAGTGGGACATGCTGGAGGAATGGAGCCGCACCAAGCGCGCCCCCAAGCATGCGGCCTGGATGCACGAGCAGGAGTTCGCCGGCATCGCCGGCGGCGGCTGACATCCGGGCGAGAATCGGCCCCGCGGAGTCGCCGCCCCTCCCTCCCGAGGGCGGCGGCCGGTCCACACGGAGCGGATGCGGATGCGGATGGCAAGCGCAGGCGGCAGGCGCCGGAGGAGGCTTTGGGCACGCGCCCCGGCGGCGGCGATGCTGTGCGCGGCGCTGGCCATCCCGCCGGCCCAGGCCGCCGATCCGCCGCTGCCGCCCGTGCCCGCCGCGGCGCCGCTGCAGGCGCAGCGCGTCCGCTTCGAGGGCCTGAGCGCGCTGCCCGCGGCCGAGCTGGAGGCGCTGGCCGCGCCCTTTCTCGGCCGCCCGCTGCGCGCGCTGGAGCTGGAAGAGCTGCGCCAGCGCGTCACCCGCGCGCTGATCGAGCGCGGCTTCGTCAACTCCGGCGCGCTGCTGGCCGACCCGGCCGTCGACGCCGAAGGCACGCTGACGCTGCGCATCGTCGAAGGCCGCGTCACGCGGCTGCGCGCGCAGGGGCTGGAGCGGCTGGACGAGGCCTACCTGTCGTCGCGGCTGCTGCGCGTCGGCGAGCCCTTCAACCTGAATGCGCTGCAGGAACGCTTCCAGCTCCTGCTGGCCGACCCGCTGTTCGAGCGCCTCAACGCCCGGCTGCTGCCCGACGAGGGCCTGGGCCGCGCGGTGCTGGACGTCGACGTCACCCGTGCGCGGCCGTGGAGCTTCAGCCTGTTCGCCAACAACCAGCTGGCGCCGGCCATCGGCTCGGCGGCGGCCGGCGTCGACGGCAGCATCCGCAACATCACCGGCTGGGGCGATGCGCTGGCGGCCACCGCCTACGCCGGCCGCGGCGGCAACCTCAGCCACGACGCGAGCTGGGCGCTGCCGCTGTTCGCGCGCAGCACCGTGGCCACGCTGCGGCTGGCGCGCCTGCATGCCTCGGTGGTCGAAGAGCCGGTCAAGGTGCTGGACGTCGACAGCCTGGTCGGCGTGCGCGAATTCGGCATCAGCCAGCCGCTGATCGACGATGCGCGCCGGCGGCTGACGATCGCGCTGACGCATTCGCTGCGCCACAACGCGACCACGATCCTGGGCGGCCTGCCCTATTCGGCGGTGGCCGAGGAACCCACCGGCACCACGCGCACCGAATCCTGGCGGCTGCAGCCCGAGCTGACGCTGCGCCTGGACCGCCACGTGCTGGCGCTGCGCGCCACGCTGCTGAAGGGCCGCAACAACCTGCCGGCCGACCCGGTGCTGCCCGACACGCCGCCGCGGCGCTACACGCTGTGGCAGCTGCAAGGGCAGGCGGCACTGGCGATGGGCGACGACGGCAGCCAGTGGCTGCTGCGCGCCCAGGCGCAGCACAGCCCCGACCGCCTGGTGCCGCTGGAGCAGATGGCCATCGGCGGCCGCCAGACCGTGCGCGGCTACCGCGAGAACACCCTGGTGCGCGACAACGCCTGGAGCGCCAGCGTCGAATACCACCGGCCCGTGTGGCGCAGCGACGAGCACCGCGCCGCGCTGAAGCTGGTGCCCTTCGTCGACGCCGGCCAGGTCCTGGAACCAGGGCGAGGCGCGCCGCAAGCTGGCCTCGGCCGGCCTCGGCCTGGTGCTGAGCTGGGCCGACGTCGAGGCCGAGATCTTCTACGGGCGCCGCCTGGAGCGCCGCCCCGTCGACACCCGCGGAGACCTGCAGGACCATGGCATCCACCTCGCGCTGCGCGTCCGTCCGTTCTAGGCTGGCGGCGGGCTTCGGCCTGGCGCTGCTGCTGGCCGCCGCCCACGCCCATGCGGCCGACGCCGCCTGCCCTGCGGCGCCGGGCTCGCTGCACCTCGCGCTGAAGGATCAGCAGGCCGCCCTCGCCGCAGCCGCCGCCGCGCCCGATGCCGCCGCGCGCGCCGCCGCCGCCGGCCGCCTGGGCGAGACCTACCTGCGCCTGAACCGCCTGGACGAGGCCGAGCCGCTGCTGCGGCAGGCGGCCGCCGGTGCTGTCGCCGTCTCTGCCGACCGGCCCGCGCAGGCCGCGGCGCTGATGGATCTGGGCCGCCTGCACTGGGCGCGCCGGCAGCCGCGGCAGGCCGACGAAGCCTGGGCCGCCGCCGCGGCGCTGCAGCCCGGCGACGCCGCGCTGGCGCTGGCCGCCGAGCTCAATCGCATCCGGCTGCTCGACGAGAGCCAACGTTTGGCGCGACTGCAGGCGGCCGCCCCGCGCGCCGCCGCCTTGGGCGACGCCGCGCAGCGCGCCCGCCACGCGATCAACATCGCGGCCCAGGCGCGCGACCTCCCCGGCGGCGCGGCGCTGGCCTTCGAGGCATTCGACGAAGGCCGCCGCCAGGCGCTGGCCGCGGCCGACGCGCGGCTGGCCGCCGAGGCCTACGACGGCCTGTCGTCGCTGTACGAAGCCCGGCAGCGCCGCGACGAAGCGCTGCTTCTCGCCGAGCAAGGCATCACGCAAGCCGCGCGCGTGCAGGCGCGCGATCTGCTGATGAACCTGGAGGCCCGCGCCGGCCGCCTGGCGCACGCGCTGGGCCGCGACGATCTGGCGCTGGCCGCCTACCGCCGCGCGGTGGAGCACGTCGAGGCCGTGCGCAGTGACATCCCGGTGCAGTACCTGGACGGGCGCTCGTCGTTCCGCCAGACCCTGGAGCCCACCTACCTGGGCCTGACCGACCTGCTGCTGCAGCGCGCCGCCGCCGCACGCGGCCCCGAGCAGCAGGCGCTGCTGCGCCAGGCGCGCGACACGGTGGAGTTGATCAAGCAGACCGAGCTGGAAGACTACCTGCGCGACCGCTGCGGCGTCGCCGGCGCCGCGCACGGCGCAGCGGCCTACGTGCCGCCGCCGGGCACCGCAATCTACTACCCCATCATCCTGCACGACCGGCTGGAGCTGCTGCTGGAGACCGACCAGGGCATCGCGCGCCGCAGCGTCGCGGTCGACGCCGAGACGCTGCGCGAGCAGGTGCTGGACTACGTGGCCGCGCTGCGTGACGGCAACCCGCTGCGCGCCCGCGCCGAGGCGCTGTACCGCTGGCTGCTGGCGCCGCTGGACGATCTGCTGGCGCAGCACCGCGTGCAGACGCTGGTCAGCGTGCCCGACGGCGTGCTGCGCCTGCTGCCGCTGGCCAGCCTGCACGACGGCCGCGGCTACCTGCTGCAGCGCCTGGCGGTGGCCACCGTGCCGGCCTTGAGCCTGACCGCCACGCCGCGCCCGGGGCACGCGCCGCTGCAGGCGCTGCTGGCCGGCATGAGCGAGCCCGGCCCCGTGGTCGACAAGCTGCCCGAAAGCGTGGTCGACGGCATGCTGGAGCCCGACGCGCCGGCGCGCCAGGTGCGCGGCGCGGCGCGCAGCAGCGCCTTGCGCGAAGCCTTGGCGCTGCCGGGCGTCAAGCAGGAGATCGAGAGCATCGCCAAGGTCATGCCCGGCGAGGTGCTGCTGGACCAGGACTTCACGCTCGCGGCGCTGAAGGAGCGGCTGCGCACGCACAAGCATCCGCTGGTGCACATCGCCTCGCACGGCGTGTTCGGCGACAGCGCCGACACCACCTTCATCATGACCTACGACGAACTGCTGACGCTGGACGGCCTGCAAGCCCTGCTGCGCGACGAGCGCCCCGGCCAGCCGCCGATCGAGCTGCTGACGCTGTCGGCCTGCCAGACCGCCGAGGGCGACGACCGCGCGCCGCTGGGCATGAGCGGCACCGCGCTGAAGGCGCGGGCGCGCAGCGCCCTGGGCACGCTGTGGCCGGTGTCCGACGACGCGGCCAATCGCGTGATGGCCAGCTTCTACCGGCGGCTGGCCCAACATGGAGGGGCCGGCGCGCCGTCGCGCGTGCAGGCGCTGCGCGAGGCGCAGCTCGAGCTGCTGCAAGACCCCAAGCGCCAGCACCCCTTCTACTGGGCGCCCTTCATCCTGATCGGAGACTGGTCATGAAGCACACCGCCGTGATGCTGGCGCTGGCCGCCGCCTGGGGCACGCTGCAGGCCGCCGCGGTGACCGACGGCACGATGGGCGCCGTGCAGTCGCTGTCGGGCCAGTTCACGGTGCCGCAGAGCCTGGGCACGCTGCGCGGCAACAACCTGTTCCACAGCTTCGGCACGTTCTCGATCGCGGCCGGCGAATCGGCCACCTTCCTCAGCGGCGCCACCGTGCAGAACGTGATCGCCCGCGTCACCGGCAGCGAAGCCAGCCTGCTGCAAGGGCTGCTGGCGCTCAAGGCCGAGGGCGGCGCCAGGCCGGAGTTCTTCCTGCTCAACCCCAAGGGCATCGTCGTGACCGCCGGCGCCAGCTTCGACCTGCCGGCCGGGCTGCACCTGTCCACCGCGTCGCAGCTGCGCTTCGCCGACGGCAGCACCTGGACCACCGGCGGCAGCGCGCCCAGCAGCTTGAGCGTGGCGGCGCCGGAAAGCTTCGGCTTCCTGGGCGGCGAGGCCGCGCTGCGCTGGCGCGACGCCGGCCTGCAGTTGGCCGCCGGCAGCACGCTGGAACTGGCTGGCGGCAGCGTGACGGTGACCGACGCGCTGCTGCTGGCCCCCGGCGGGCGCATCCGCGTGCAGGCGCCGGGCCGCGTGGAACTCAGCAACGGTGGCCTGCTGGCCGCCAACGCGCCGACGGCCGACGCCGCCGGCCGCATCGACATCGCGGCGCAGGAACTGGCGATCGCCGGCGGCGCCAACGGCCTGCGCACCGGCCTCGTCAGCCAGACCGGCGTGGCCGCGCAGGGCGGCGGCATCACGATCAAGCTCAGCGGCGCGCTGACGCTGGATAACGGCGGCGAGATCACCAACCAGGGCGCCTCGGCCATCGCCAACGGCGCCACGCGCATCGAGGCCGGCAGCGTCACCGTCAGCGCCGACGCGACCAGCTTCAGCTCGATCTTCGCCCAAGGCTTCGGCAGCGCACCGGGACCGGCGATCCGGCTCGGCGTGGGCGGCACCCTGGAACTGCGCGGCGGCGACATCAGCAGCGCCGCCAGCAGCAGCGGCGCGGCCGGCGCGATCGACATCAGCGCCAACGCCATCCGGCTGGACGGGCTGGGGCTGAGCGGCTGGGGCGGCATCAACGCTTATGGCAACAGCGGCGCGCCGGGCGCGATCACCGTCGCCGCGGCGACCACGCTGGACGTGCTGAACGCGGCGCGCATCGCCTCCAACAACCGCAGCGGCGGCGCGGCCGGCGCCATCGGCGTGCTGGCACAGCAGGCGGGCTTCGACGGCCAGGCGCAGACGGCCGCGGTCAGCAGCGTCAACAGCGGCAGCGGCCGCGGCGCCGACGTGGTGCTGGTCATCGGTGACCGGCTCTCGCTGCAGCCCGGCGGCCAGGTGACGGCAAACACGCTGGGCAGCGGCGCCGCCGGCGACGTGCTGGTGCTGGCCGGCCGCATCGACATCCAGGGCAACCACCCAGCCGGCTACGTCACCGGCATCTACGACAGCTCGCTGGCCGGCCAGGTCGGACCCGGCGGCACCCTCGCGGTCAGCGCCGGCCGCGTCACGCTGAGCGGCGACGCCGCGATCTCCACCAGCACGCTGGACAGCGTGGCCGGCGCCGGCACGCTGAGGGTGCAGGCCGACGAGCTGCTGATCGACGGCCAGGGCCGCGCCGGCGGCATCCAGTCCTTCGCCTACGGCGGCCAGGGGCCGGCCGGCGTGGTGCTGGTCGACGTGGTCGGCAAGCTGAGCCTGCTGGACGGCGGCGCCATCATCGCCGGCACGCTGGGCAGCGGCGACCCCGGCGCCATCGTCGTCAGCGCCGGCAGCGTGCTGATCGACGGCCGCCACGCGACGCAGGTCTACACCGGCATCGGCGGCGACGCCCTAGGCTTCGGCGCCGGCGCCTCGGTGGCGCTGCAGGCCAGCCGCATCGACATCCTGCAAGGCGGCTCGATCTCGTCCACCACCAACAGCAGCCGCGACGCCGGCAGCGTGCTGATCCAGGCCGGCACGCTGCACATCGACGGCGGCGGCGCCGTCGAGACCTCCACCGGCATCTCCACCACCAGCGGCAGCCGCGGCGCGGCCGGCAACCTCGTGATCGAGGCCGATCACGTCGAGGTGTTGGCTGAGGGCCTGATCTCCAGCAGCGCCATCGGCGCCGGCCGCGGCGGCGCCTTGAGCATCAGTGCCGACACCCTCAGCCTGGCCACCGGCGGCACCGTGGCCTCGGTGGCCGCCGGCAGCGGCAACGCAGGGCCGATCGAGCTGCGCGCCCGCGGCGCGATGAGCCTGACCGACGGCGGCATCATCGCCGCCAGCAGCGGCGGCAGCGGCGCCGCTGGCCGCGTGAACATCCAGGCCGGATCGCTGAGCCTGGGCGGCGCCAGCGCCGACGGCCAGCGCAGCCGCATCGTCAGCCGCGCGCTGCAGGGCTCGGCGGGCGACGCCGGCAGCATCACGATCGCCGTCGACGGCGCCTTCACGATGGCGCCCGATTCGGTGATCAGCATCGCCAACGATGCGCAGGTAGCGCCCGGTGCGAGCTTCGCGCCGTCCGCCGTGCGCGTGCAGGCGGGCAGCATCGGGATGACCGGCGCCGAGATCACCGCGGCCGCCAGCCGCAACGCCGATGCCGGCGCCATCGCGCTGCAGTCGGGCGCGGCGCTGTTGGTCTCGAACAGCGTGCTGCAGACCGCGGCGCACGACGGCAAGGGCGGGCCGATCGCGCTGGACGCGGCGGGCGTCGTCAGGCTGCATAACACGACGATCACGACCTCCGTCGACGGCGCGCAAGGCGGCGACGGCGGCAACATCGGCATCGCCGGCCGCGCGCTGGTGCTGCAGTCGGGCTTCGTGCAGGCCAACACGGTGGCCAGCCAGGCCAGCGGCGGCGCCGTGACGATCGCCGTGCCGCTGCTGGTGCCCGACGGCGGCAGGGTCTTCATCGGCGGCGACCGCATCGCGCAGTTCCGCGCCGACACGCCGGGCTACAACGTGATCCAGGCCGCCGCGCCCAACGGCCTGGCCGGCACGCTGGACGTCACGACGCCCGACCTCAAGCTGTCGGGCCAGCTCGCCGCCTTGAGCACCGCGCGCATCGACTTCGGGCTGCTGGGCCGCGACATGTGCCAGGTCGGCTTCGACAGCAGCCTGACGCCGCTGGGCCGCGGCGCGCTGCCGGAGACGGCGGCCGAGCCGCTGCGGCGCTGACGGCTTGTGGCAAGTGTTCCTGGCGTCTGCCTGGCGCCGGGAAAAGCGTCGAAGCATTTGACACCCGAGCGGCGCGCAGCGCGGTGCAGCACGGCGCCGTGCGGCGCAGTACGGCGCAAGTAGCTGTCACTCAAGGAAAATCCCATCGGCCGGGATGGCGGCACGGTGATTGCTACATCGCGCGCCAACGATGCTGCGGTGGCGTCGTGCATGGAGGAGACATGACGTTCTTGAAGACTTGGACGGAATCGTCCTGGTTCGCTGGCGAAGGGCCTGGCATGAAGAGACTCGCGTTGGCGTTGTTCGGAAGCGTTGTCCTCGCCTCGAACGCAGGTGCATCCATGGTCGGCGTGACGCCGTCGAATCCCCAGGGATGGGAAGCCGTGCAGTGGTACTGGGATGGGACCAACTACACCAACACCGGGACCGGAGCGTCTGCGGGGATCACGACGACGTATGCACGGTCCGGGCTCGGATCGGTGCAGATCACGCTGGCGGATGAAGGCACGAGCGAGGCCGATTGGTACTACAAGCTCCCCACTCCGTCCGCCCTGGCGAATCTGACCGCGCTCGGCTTCGACTGGTACACCTCGAGTGCCTCAACCACACCTGCCTTCACGGCCCCGGCGCTCGCTCTCTACGTGGAAAGCGCAAGCAATTCCGCCTATCTCATCTGGGAAGCGGCGTACAACGGCTTCAGCGGCAGCGTGCCGCAGGACACGTGGAACACCTCGAACGTCCTGAACAATCAGTTCTGGTCCACCTGCGGCGGGACCTGGCAGCTCAAGACGCTCGCGGAGTTCAATAGCGCGTGCTTCGGCGGGGACGGCTCGGTGACCTACCTCACCACGTTCTTGGGGTTCGGGTACGCCGGCACCTCTTTCGACGGCGCGGTCGACAACGTGACCATCGGGTTCGGTACCAGCGAGGCAACGGTGTTCAACTTCGAGCCGGATGCCACGTCGGTGCCCGAGCCGATCAGCCTCCTGCTGGTCGGTGCAGGCCTGGTCAGTGCCGGCGCGTTGCGGCGCCGCACGCGCCGCGCGCAGCGCCGCTGAAAATCAAGCCCGGTCAGCGCCCGGCCGGCTGGTAGGGCGCGACGTCGAATCCCTCCAGGTCGTACCCGCTCATGCCCCAGGGCGAATCCTGCCGGCGGGTCCGGAGGGTGCCGCTGGCCCAGACCGCGTCCATGGTCCGCAAAGGCCTGGGGGCCGGCAGCACGACGTGGACGATCTGGTTCGCAGGCGGCGGCGGGCTGTGGATGCAGGCGCCGAAATACGGCACCAGCAGGAACTCCTTGACCTCGCCGCGGGACGGCTCCAGCGGCACCACGTAGCCGGGCAGCCGGATCTTCGCGCCGTTCAAGTCGCTGCGCGTCGGCGCGTTGTCCCAGGTCTCGCGCATCTGCCGCATCAGCGCCAGCTCCGTCGCACCGCCCTCCCGGATGCGATCCGGGCGCAGCCCGCGGAACGGCTTCAGCGGATCCCAGTCCTTGGGCACCAGTTCCTCCCAGGTGGCGGTGCGAAAACTGCCCGGCTTGTCGGCAGCGCCGGCGGCCGGCAGCCGGGAAGCCGGCAGCAGCAGCGCGAGCGCCAGCCAGCGTCGACGACGGAACAGCATCATCATGAGCCTTTCGGGGACAGGCCGTCGGCCAGCGACAGGCGGTAGGCGCGCCAGCCCGGCAACAGGCTGGCCAGCGTGCCCGCCAGCAGCACGGCGGCCAGCAGCGACCATTCCGCCGGCGTGGGCGCGCCCAGGCTCAGGCGCACGCCGAAGCGAAGCTGCGCCGACGGCCCCAGCAGCGCGACGGCGACGCCGCAGGCCACGGCGCCCAGCGCCGCGCCGAGGGCCGTCACCAGCGCGCCTTCGATGATCAGCAGCGCGAAGACCGGCCCGGGGCCGGCGCCGATCGAGCGCAGCACCGCCAGCTCGCGCCGGCGCTGCTCCAGCCCGGTGACGATGACCGCCACCAGCCCGGCCAGGCTGACGACGGCGACGAGCCCGCTCATCGCCAGCAGCGCCCGCTCGCCGGCGCCGATGGCGTCCCACAGCTCGTCCAGCGCGACGCCGGGCAGCACGGCCAGCAGGGGCTCGCCTTCGTACTCGGCCACCCGGCGCTGCACCGCGAACACCGCCGCCCTGGACTTCAGGCCAACCAGGGCGGCCGTCACCGCCTTGGGCGTGAGGTCGTGCTCGCCGACCTTGTCGGCCGGGACGGCCAGCGCCGGCAGCGGCACGCCCATCACCCAGTCGAGATGGATCGCTTCCATGCCGTCCAGGCCGATGTGCACCGAGCGGTCCACCGGCGTGCCGGTGGGCGCGAGGATGCCCACCACGGTGAACGGCTTGTCGCCGTGGTCGTTGCCGGCGATCTCGCCGCTGCCGTGGCTGAGCACCACGCGCTGGCCGAGCCGGTAGCCGAGCCGCTGCGCCACCTCCGCGCCGAGCACGGCATCGAAGACGGCGCTGAACGGCCGGCCCTCCGCCAGCGCCAGGGCCTGCGCATCGCCGTAGCGGAAGTGCTCGAAGTAGGCGGGCGTGGTGGCCACCACGGGGAAGCCGCGGTGCGAGTCGCCCAGCGACAGCGGCACCACCCAGGCGACGGCGCGGTCGCGCGCCAGCGCCTGCACGCTGCTCCAGCGGATGTTGTTGGTGGCGCTGCCGATGCGGAACACCGAGTACAGCATCAGCTGGACGGCGCCGGTGCGCGCGCCCACGATGAGGTCGGTGCCGGACACCGCCTGCGAGAAGTTCTCGCGCACGTCGTGGCGCACACGCTCGACCGCCAGCAGCAGGAAAGTGGCCAGCGCCACCGACAGCACCACGAACGACAGCCCGAACCGCCGCTGCCAAGCGCTGCGCCAGGCCACCTGGAACAGCGCGGTCATAAGGCAGCCTCCGCGCTGACGCGCTCCGGTATGAGCGCTTTGGAACGGCCATGCGCGCTCATGCCGCCCTCGCCAGCGGCGGCGCCGCGCGGTTGATGGCGGGCAGGTCGATCACGCGCTCGAAGTGCGGCGCCAGCCGTGCGTCGTGGCTGACGAACAGCAGCGCGCTCCCGGCTTCGCCGCAGACCCGGATCAGCAGGGCCATGAAGGCATCGCGCCGGGATTCGTCGAGCGCCGACGTGGGCTCGTCGGCGATCACCAGCTCCGGGCGGCCGATCAGCGCGCGCGCCGCGGCCACGCGCTGCTGCTGTCCCACCGAGAGCTCGCCGGCCGGCCGGTGCCAGAGCCAGGGATCGAGCTCGAGCTCGGCCAGCAAGGACAAGGCCTCGGCGCGCGCGCGGCCGCCTTCCCCGCCCGCGCGCGCGGCCCGCGCCCGGGAGAAGCGGCAGGGCAGCAGCACGTTGTCCAGCACGCTGAGGTAGGGCAGCAGGTTGAACTGCTGGAAGATGTAGCCGATGTGGTCGGCGCGGAAACGGTCGCGCCGGCCGGCGGACAGCGCCCGCCAGTCCTGCCCGAGCAGACGCACCCGGCCCGCCTGCGGCAGCAGGACGCCGGCCGCCAGCGACAGCAAGGTGCTCTTGCCGCAGCCGCTGTCGCCGCGCAGCAGCACGCGCTCGCCGCGCTGGAGCTGCAAGGCGTCGATGGCCAGCACGTCGGCGCCGGCACGCGGCCAGCGAAAGCGCACGCCGTCCAGCGCCAGCGCCGGCGGGCGGCTGCCGAGGCCGTCGTTCACCGCACCAGCCGGACCTGGCGCGCCGGCCGTTCCAGCGTCGCCTTCAACTGGTCTTTCGGGCCCACCACCCGCACATCGATGCGCCGGAGGCGCTTGTAGGCATCGAACAGGCCGACCTCCAGGGTGCGCAGCTCCGCGGGCCGTGCGCAGTCGAACTCGTAGTCGGCGTCCAGGTCGGCGTGCTCGTCCTTCGCGGCAGGCCCGGCGCCGGGCTCGAGCACCGGGGCCCGCACCTCGGCCTTGCGCAGGCTGCACTGCGCCGCGGCGTCGGTGACGAACAAGGGCGTCCCCTGGCCGGGGCCGCGCAGCCGGGCCAGGACCTCGGCGGCCGCCTTGCGCTCGGCGTCCGTGCGCGGCGCCCGCTCGAAGCCGAGCAGGTTGTCCAGCGGCGCCTCCAGCGCGATCGTGAGCGTGTTGCCCTCGATCGCCACGTCGAGCTTGAGGGCGCCGTGTTCGTGCGCCTTGCCGGCCGCCGATGCGCCGGCGGCGCACGCGAGGGCGATGGCCATGGCGCTCAGCCGGCGGGCGGTGGTGGATCGGTCCATGCAGACTCCTTGAAAAGGCGGGTGGAGAGGGTTCAAGCCTGCAGGGCTGCCGCCAGGCTGCGGGCGTTGTGCTCGAACAGCCGCAGGTAGGTGTCGGCGGGCCCGCCGGGCTTGGAGAGAGCATCCGAATAGAGCGTTCCGCCGATGCGTGCGCCACCCTCGCGGGCAATGCGCTCGACCAGGCGCGGGTCGCTGATGTTCTCGACGAAGACCGCGCGCACGCCGTCCCGCCGGATCTGCCGGATCAGCCGCGCCACCGCCGCGGCCGACGGCTCGCTGTGCGTGCTCCAGCCCTGCGGCGCGAGGAAGTCCACGCCGTAGGAGGCGCCGAAGTAGCCGAAGGCGTCGTGCGAGGTGATCACGCGGCGCTGCTCGCGCGGCACGGCGCCCAGCCAGCCGCGCACCTGGCGGTCGAGGCCGTCGATGCGCGCCGCGTAGTCGGCGCTGCGCCGCGCGATCTCTTCTCGCCGGCCGGGCCAGCGCCGGGCCAGCGCGGCGCCGATGTTGGCGACGTAGCGCCGCGCCAGCACGAGGTCCTGCCAGGCATGGGGATCGGCGCCGTGGTGGCCGCCGGCACGCGGCCGGATGCCCTGGGTGGCCACCGCGACCTTGCCGCGAGCGCCCGCCACCTCGACCATGCGCTCGATCCAGCCCTCGAACCCGAGCCCGTTGACCAGGACCAGGTCGGCCTGGGACAGCCGCCTGCCGTCGGCCGGGCTCGGCTCGTAGACGTGGGCATCGGCATCGGGCCCGACCAGGGCCGTGACCTGGACGCCCGCGGGCGCCAGTTCGCGCGCCATGTCGGCCAGGATGGAGAAGCTGGCGACGAGCCGCGGCGCCGGGGCTTGCGCCCGCAGGGCGAAGGGGTGCAGGACCGCCAGCGCGGCGCTGCCGCCCCAGAGCAGCCGACGGCGACGGTTCAGCGGCATGGCATTCGACGGGTGGGAGGGGTCCTGGAACGCAGGCGCCGCGTGACGACGCCGTCGCGCGCGCCGAACAGCACCGAGGCGACGTAGGCCGCGCCGCAGACCAGCACGATGCACGGTCCCGAGGGCAGTTCGGCGTGATAGCTCAGCAGCAGCCCGGCCGCGCCGGACGCGGCGCCGATGGCCGTGGAGGCGGCCGCCATCGCCGGCAGGCCTGCGACCCAGAAGCGCGCGGCCGCCGCCGGCAGCATCATCAGGCCCACGGCCATCAGGGTGCCCAGGGCCTGGAAGGCGCTGACGAGGTTGGCCACCAGCAGCACCAGCAGCAGCGCGTGCACGCGCGCGCCGGGGCCGCCCACGCTGCGCAGGAAGCCGGGGTCCAGGCTCTCCAGCACCAGCGGCCGGTACATCAGCGCCAGCGCCCACAGCGTGAGGCTGGTCGACGCGGCGATCTGCAGCAGCGCCGCGTCGTCCACCGCCAGCACGCTGCCGAACAGCAGGTGCATCAGGTCGACCTGGCTGCCGCGCCAGGACACCAGCAGCACGCCGAGCGCCAGCGCCATCAGGTAGAAGGCCGCGAAGCTGGCGTCTTCGCGCTGCGGCGTGGCGCGGGTGACGAAGCCGGCCGCCAGCGCCACCGCCAGCGCGGCCACGAAGCCGCCCAGGCTCATGGCCGGCAGCGACAGCCCCGCGAGCAGGAACCCCGCCGCTGCGCCCGGCAGCACGGCGTGCGCCATCGCGTCGCCGACCAGGCTCATGCGGCGCAGGACCAGCACGCAGCCGATCGGCGCGGCGCCCAGCGACAGCGCCACGGTGGCCGCCAGCGCGCGGCGCATGAACGCGAACTCGGCGAAGGGCTCGACCAGGGACACGCCGACCGCGTTCATGTCAACGCCTCGCAGCGCGGCACGGCCTCATCCCAGGCCTCGGCCATGCGGCGCGCCGTGGACAGGTGCCCGGCCGTCAGCACCTCGGCCGTCGGCCCCCAGGCCACGCATTCGCGGGCCAGCAGCAGCACGCGCTCGAAGTGCTCGCGTACCTGCGCCAGGTCGTGCAGCACGGCGATGACGGTGCGCCCCTCGCGCTGCCAGCGCCGCAGCAGCGCCAGCAGGTCGGCCGTGGTGCGCGCGTCGACGGCGTTGAAGGGTTCGTCCAGCAGGATCAGCCCGGCGTCCTGCACCAGCACGCGGGCGAACAGCGCGCGCTGCGCCTGGCCGGCCGACAGCTCCCCCAGCCAGCGCTGCGCGAAGCCGCCCAGGCCCACGGCCGCCAGCGCCTCGTCGATCGTCCGCCGGTCTGCGGCCCGGAGGCCGCCGAAGCTGCCGATGCGCGGCCACAAGCCCATGGCCGCCAGCTCGTGCACGCGCACCGGGAAGCTGCGGTCCAGCGACGAGGCCTGGGGCAGGTAGGCCACCCGCAGCGCCGGGTCGCGCTCGATGCGGCCCTCGAAGTCGCGGATCGTGCCGCCCAGCGCGCCCAGCAGGCTGCTCTTGCCGGCGCCGTTGGGGCCGACCACGGCCGTCGACCGGCCGGCGCCGAACGCGCCGCTGAGGCGATGGACCGCCAGCCGGCCGCGGTAGGCCACCGTCAGCTCGTGCAATGCGACCGCAGGCCTGCCGTCGACCTCGCCCGGGGGCGGGCTCATGTCCGTGCCCATGCCACCAGCAGCCACAGCAGCGCCACGACCACGCTGGCCCAGGCCAGGCGCAGCGCGGCGCCGGCCGTCAGCATCGCGCGCTCCCGGCGGCCGGGCGGATGCTCAGCCGCGATGCCGCGGGGCGTGCCCGTGCGCAGGACGCGCCGCGGCCCGCGCGCGCCGCGGCGGCTGCGCGCAGTCCTTGCAGCGCCCGTACAGCGTGAGGTCGTGGTCTTCCACCGTGAAGCCCTGCGGCGCCAGGCGTGACAGGTCGCCCGGGCAGGCGTGCACGTCGAACACCCGCTGGCACTGCCGGCACTGGAAGTGATGGTGGTGCTGATGCCCCACCAGCTCGAAGCGCGGGTTCTCGCCGGGCAGGTTCACGGCCTGCAGCTCGCCTTCCTCCAGCAGCGCCTTCAGGTTGCGGTAGACGGTGGCGATGCCCAGCCCAGGTACCTCCTGCTGGGCGGCGTCCAGCACCTCCTGGGGCAGCAGCGGCCGGTCGGCCTGCGCGATGGCATCGCGGATCGCGCTGCGCTGGCGGGTGTTGCGTTCCATGCATGAAGGGTACCGGATGCGGCCGGGTTCGCTGGACGGTCTTTAATGATAATGCGATCCTATTATGAACCATCCGCGGGCGCCTGCCGAACCGATGGCCGCCGCGCCGACCGCTACACTTCTGGCCGTTGACGATGTACGGAAGACGCGCGATGGATGGCACGCTGATCGTCGTGGATCCCGACATTCAAAGCGGCGCGCCCGTCTTCGCCGGCACGCGGGTGCCGGTCCAGAACCTGTTCGACTACCTCGAAGAAGGCGACTCGCTGGAAGTATTCCTCCAGCAGTTTCCTTCCGTCAGCCGCGAGCAGGCGGTCGCCGTGCTCGAACAGGCCCGCGCGTCGCTGTTCGCCGATGCGCATCCTGCTTGACGAATCGCTGCCGCACGACTTGGCGCCACTGATCCGCGGCCACGCGGCTTCCACGGTCCGCGACATCGGGCCGCTGCTGCCGGAACTGCTGCAGTTGCTGAATCACTTGCTGCCGAAGACGCTGCGCAAGCTGGGCGCCTGAAGTCGCCTAGCCGGCGAGCGTCGCATTTACCATCTAATTTCCTGGTTATTCGCGACGGCACAAGCCAGTTCATCGCATGGCACAGCTTCTTGAGTCGTGCGGTACCTCAAGCCTCATGACTCCTGTCAAGACGAGGGAGAGGAAACCCTGACCTGTGCTCAACACCCCTTGTGAACGGAGCACCATGTAGATAGAGTCTGGAGAACAATAAAACTTGTTACGTTGGGTGAAATTTTAACGGACTTGCCAGGTCAGCGTCTGTCACGCAGTCAGATCGAATCGGAGCGCTATTGGGCGCCGCTCTGACCGCCAAGGCTGATCTCGAAAGTTGGTGTCGATAGAGTCAGTCCAGCTTTAGTAGGAGGAAAAGTGAAACGTCAAACCATCAGCGCTCAAATCATCGGCGCTCTCTTGCTTGCATCTGAGGTAATCGCGCAGACTCCTTCGGGAACGTTGCTAATTGATCGGGCAACGGGCGACTCTAATGAGCTGATCGTGATGATTAGCTACGAGAACCGAGAAAGGTTGCTTGAGTTGTCGGGAGACTTTAAGCTCACGACTACTGCGCCAGCTATCGAGCGAACGCTTATCGATGGTATAGCCAAGGGCGATAGCTCAATTCTCAAAGCGCTAGCAAGTCCGGTGTATGCGAGATACGCCATAGATACCTATCGAATGAGCGACTCTGTGCGGGAGAAATTTCCGCTCATCAACAGTAACAGCGATGATTCTAATCCGCGAGAACGACTGCAAAGATATCTCGTTCTTCGATATAATAACATTCCTGAAGCTCGCTCAGCCCAGAAGAAATTATCCACCGACAAGATATTTTCGGTGGTAAACATGAATAGTTCACGCCCATTACTTTCAGCTGCTGCCGTAGATCCATATTTTTCACCAGAGTCTTATCCAGTTACTTATACGGAATACCAGTGGGGCATGTGGGCAATGCACTTTCCACAAGCATGGGAAGTTGTAGATGGTCATGCCTATGTTGGTGTACTCGATGCCGGATGACCTGGATACTTCGATGGATCTTTCATTGTACATCCAGATCTCATTTGGAATTATCGACCGCATCTCTCTCGCTTGACACCCATCGACAACTCGCCAGCTTCTCAACACAGTATGCATGTGTATGGCATCATCGGAGCCGAGCACAATAATATTGATTCTCTCATTATTAAAAATGGCCCACCTGGCTCTCTCAGCAATGGCTTCGTTGCAGGCGGATGCATCAACTGCAGTCTGGTCCCATATCCTTTCGATGTTGCTTCCCAAGAAGGTACGGTCGCGGCTATCGCCCAGCGACTTAATGAAGCAATCGATAGTGGTATGCAAATTGTAAATTACAGTGGAGGCATGCCTGATAAAAACTGCTCATCCGCAACAATAATATGTGATGTGCTACTCTACGCCACTCGTCGATTTGTTTTAATAGTTGTTGCTTCTGGAAATTCCAGGAATGCGGCCGCCACCATTCCATTAGTAGTATCTGCTCCTGTCGCTGGACCTCAGTTTCCCGGAAATCAGTCAGGAATTTACAGTGTTTTGCCCGTGGGGGGAACGGCACCAGACGGGAGCCGTTGGGATAGTGCGCTCCCTGCTGCATGGCCGTATTGCACAAGCATTTTTAGCTGTGAGCTCGGATCGAATGAGGCTTCGACCAGTGGTGTGGTTGCTCCTGCCAAGAGCATTATCTCTACATTTAGGCCAGGATATCACTATGTTACGGCATATCCTTCGCTTTGTGCAGATAATCATACTACTGATGAATCTAGGTTTCGTTATTTGAACGGAGCGGGGGATGGTGTCGGCAGTTGCACCGGCACCTCAATGGCTGCTCCGCACGTTGCAGCGCTTGCTGCGATGATTAGATCAATAAACCCACGCGCGAGTGCAGATATAATCCGAGATATTATCCGAACGAGCGCGGATAATACGGCCAGTCCAAATGACATCTACGGCCATGGCACACCGAACGCTACCACAGCGATGACATTGGCTCTTTCCACGAACCCAAGTAGATTGACGCCACTTTTCTCATACTTTGGCACCTATCGCATGGATTCTTTTTATACTACCGTGCCCCAGATGGCGCGCGCCGCAGCGGAAGGACTGCTGCAGCCACGAACCGCGAATTACACAGACTACTTTCACCAATACACTCCAACATATGGATATACAGTGGCTGGCTGGTGGCTGCCTCCTGGGTCACCTTTCGTATTTGGTCCAAGCGCACCAATCTACACTAAGGCTGAAGTATGGGTGTTCACTACTCATACTAATCCCAAAAGCTCGACCGTCCCCTTGGAGGCTCTATATCGCATGAGCTGGAAATGCGGTGATTACACGCCTTATCCGCCAACGATCTGCACGGCTGCCACTGATGAGTACACTGGCAAAGCTCATATTGATACAGTGCTGGTGATGGGCAGCGAAATTCAAGCGTTCAAAACACTTGGATACAAGCTTGATGGTCTGGAAGGCTATATCTATCCTCGTTCGGAACCGCAACCGCCAGGCACAGTTCGGCTTCTCCGGCGATATAACGCCACGCTCGACGACAATGCCATCTTTCCAGAGTCTTCTCTCGCGACAATGACTAGTTTGGGGTACACATCGATATCGAATGGAGTTGACTGGCTGGGCTATGCGTATCCTAATCCTCCTGCAGGCACCATGCCGGTGGTTCAATAGATCGGATTCCGCCGAATCGTCTTTGGTGCCAGCATAATAGGCTGTCTCTATTCGAGCGAATCCCTGTCATCTAGACGAGAGGTTAGCGATGAGAATCCGCGCATTGACCCTTGCGATGCTGGCGCTGCCAGCACTCCTGCACAGCGGCCACTCAGGCGCGAGCGTGGTCGACCCGGGGGCGGCGCCGTCGACGGCGTTCAGCCGGCCGTCGCTTTTGCGCTGAATCCCGGCGGCCTGGGGCATCTGGCCGTGATTCCTTATTACACCGTGCTGTCGGGGTTCGACACCTACCTGAACATCACCAACACGGACACTCGCAACGGTAAGGCGGTCAAGATCCGCTTCCGCACGGCGACGAATGGGGACACGGTGCACGACCTGTCGTTGTTCCTCGCCCCGGGTGATGTCTGGGCAGCGGCGATCACCCGCGACGCGGCGGCGGGCGGAATGCCCAAGCTGGTCTTCTCGGATCGCTCTTGCGCATTGCCCGCGGCGTCGCCCCAGCCTTTCAGTGCCGCCAGGCTGAACGCGATCCCGAAATTGAGCGTGGTCGCGCAGGCGAGCGAGGGGTATGTGGAAATCGTGACGATGGCGGACATTCCGCCCAGGACGGCCGCCACGGATCCCCCGCTGTTCGCCGCCATTCAGGGCAGCTTGAGCGGCCCGACCTGCAGCCCTTCCGCGCTCGCTGCATTGGCCCAGGATTCAGCGGACGTCGCCGCCGCGAGAAACAAGGGTCTCGAGGTGCCGACCACCGGCCTCATGACCCAGTGGACGCTGATCAACGTTCCGCGCGCCGCCTCGTACTCGGGCCTCGCGGTGGCCTTCGAAGCCAGGACGGCAGCCGGCGCCGCCGGCTACGGCAACGTCGTTCACAGCCCGCAGACGGCGGACCCGTTACCGTCGCTGGCGGACATCCGCCGGCACACCGCGGACCCGATGCTGCGCGGCGGCGCCAGCGACAACCGCTTCGTGCCCGGCCAGAATCTGTCCGCCGTGGCGCCCCTCGTCGTGGGCCTGCGGCGCGACCTTCCCGATCTCAGCACGCCGTACCTGCCGGCCTACCTGGGCTCGGCGCTGAACTCGGCTGCGGCGCCCAAATTGCAGGCCCACGCGCTCAGCAAGCTGATGGCTGCCTCTGCCATCAGCAACCAGTACGTGGTCGATCCGGCGATCGACGGCCGGACCGACTGGGTGCTGACGATGCCCACGCGCCGCTACAACATGGCGGGCGCCTACGCCACGGGGATGGTGCTCTACACCCACTGGATGACCGACGACGCGGGGGCTGCGCTCAACCTCGACACGGTGAACTATTTCGACGGATGGATGCGGAGTGGCGACACACCGCCGGTCTGCCTGGCTGCCATCCAGGTCGCCGGCATCGACCCGGCCGGTACCGGGCGCTGGAACGGGTCGGTCTTCCCCGATCGTGATGCGAATTTCTACAGCAGCCTGCTGGAGCCTCCGATCGGCGGCATTCCGCTCCCCAGCCATCGCCCGCTATGCGGCGTGGCGTCCATCTTGCGGTTCACCCGCTACGGATCGGCTTCCAAAGACGGCGTGCTGGGCGACGGCGTCGTGTCCTGGTATCTGCCGATGGCTTCCACCGCGGGCTGGAGCCGCTTGACCCTGGCCGGCGCCGCCGACCAGGGCCTGCCCGTGGTCGGCTTTTCATTGAGCGAATTGTTCAACGCCAGTTCATCGCCGGGTGTCGCCGGTGCCTATGGCGTCACGGTGCCGCACGCGTCGACGGCACCGTGAGCGGCCTCCGGCCATCGAGCCTCAGCCGACGACCGTCCCGCTGACCTCGCCCAGCCCGATGCGCGCCGCGCCGGGCTGCTGGCAGCAGGCGCGCAGCGTCACGGTGTCGCCGTCCTGCAGGAAGGTGCGCGTCTCGCCGCCCGGCAGCGTGATCGGCTGCGTGCCGCCGGCCGACAACTCCATCAGCGACGCATACGTCCCCGGCCGCGATCCCGACAGCGTGCCGCTGCCCAGCAGGTCGCCCGGCTGCAGGTTGCAGCCGTTGCTGGTGTGGTGCGTCAGCATCTGCGCCCAGGTCCAGTAGGCGTCGGTCAGGTTGGACTGCGACAGCCGCACCGCGGGCGCGCCGGCGGCGCGCGTCGCGGCGGTCTGCAGCCAGACCTCCAGCACCATGTCGATCGCGCCGGCCTCGCGGTTGAAGGCGCCGTCGAGATACGGCAACGGCTGCGGGTCGCCCGCGGGCCGCGTGAAGGGGCGGCGGTACGGCGCCAGCGCGTCCATCGTGACGATCCACGGCGAGATCGAGCTGGCGAAGCTCTTGGCCAGGAACGGCCCCAGCGGCTGGTACTCCCGAGGCCTGGATGTCGCGCGCCGACCAGTCGTTGAGCAGGCACAGGCCGAAGAGGGCCTCCTCGGCCTCGGCGATCGCCACCGGCTCGCCCTGCGCGTTGGCGCGGCCGACGAAGGCGCCCACTTCCAGCTCGTAGTCCAGCCGCTTGCAGGGGCCGAAGCTGGGCGCCTCGGCCGCCGGCGCCTTGGTCTGGCCGCTGGGGCGCTTGATCTCGCCGCCGATGCCGATGCTGGACGCGCGGCCGTGGTAGCCGATCGGCACCCACTTGTAGTTGGGCAGCAGCGGGCTGTCGGGGCGGAACAGCTTGCCGATGGTCACCGCGTGGTGGATGCCGGCGTAGAAATCGGTGTAGTCGCCGATGCGGCAGGGCAGCGCCATCTCGGAGCGCGATTGCGGCAGCAGGCACAGCTCCAGGAAGGGCGCCTGCTGGCTGCCCTCGGCCAGCGCGGCCGACAGCGCGGCGCGCAGGCTGCGCCAGGCCTCGCGGCCCTGCTGCATGAAGGCGTTGAGGTCGCCCGCGGCGAGCGGCGCCAGCAGCGCGTGCGCCGGCTCGCCCCAGGGGCATTGCTCGCGCGCGAGCTTCAGGTCCAGCACCTGGTCGCCGATGGCGACGCCGATGCGCCAGGGCTCGTCGCTGCCCGCGCGGTGGAAGCGCCCATAGGGCAGGTTCTGGATCGGGAAGTCGGTGGCGCCGTCGTTGGCGCTGGCGACCCAGCTCTTCAGCGCGGGATCGTGGGTGGCGTCGGTCAGCGGCGGCTGCATGTGTCAACCTTTGAAGTGATCGGCCAGCGGCGCCCAGCAGTCGGCATAACCCGCATCCAGCGCGCCGCCGCGCAGCGCGTAGTCGGTGCAGCGGAAGCGCCAGCGGCTCTCGAACATGAAGGCCAGCGTGTGGTCCAGCTTGTGCGGCGCCAGCGCCGCGTGGCTCGCCTTGTCGAAGGCCTCGGCGTCGGGGCCGTGCGGCACCATCGCATTGTGCAGGCTCATGCCGCCGGGCTTGAAGCCCTCGGGCTTGGCGTCGTACTGGCCCTGCACCAGGCCCATGAACTCGCTCATCACGTTGCGGTGGTACCAGGGCGGGCGGAAGGTGTCCTCCATCACCATCCAGCGCGGCGGGAAGATCACGAAGTCGCAGTTGGCCGTGCCCGGCGTGTCGCTGGGGCTGGTCAGCACGGTGAAGATGCTGGGGTCGGGATGGTCGAAGCTGATCGAGCCGATCACCATGAAGTTGGCAGTGTCGTACTTCAGCGGCACCAGGTTGCCGTGCCAGGCCACCACGTTGAAGGGGCTGGCGGCCACGCGCGACCGCCACAGCGCGCCGCCGAACTTGCGCACCACGTCCATCGGCTGCGGATGGTCCTCGAAGGCCGCCACCGGCGCCAGGAAGTCGCGCGGGTTGGCCAGGCCGTTGCTGCCGATGGGCCCCAGCTCGGGCAGGCGGAACGGGGCGCCGTAGTTCTCGCAGACATAGGCGCGCGTGGGGCCGTCCACCAGCACCTGGAAGGCCAGGCCGCGCGGCAGCAGCGCGATCTCGCCGGGACCGGCCTGCAGCAGGCCCAGTTCGGTGCGGAGGGTCAATCGGCCCTGCTGCGGCACGATCAGCATCTCGCCGTCGGCGTTGACGAAGGCGCGGTCCATGCTCTTGTTGGCCAGCACCAGGTGCGCGGCGATGCCCACCTGCGCGTCGGCATCGCCGTTGACGACGATGGTGTGCACGCCGTCGATGAAGTCCAGCGCGCGGTCGGCCGGCACCGGCGCCGGATGCCAGCGCATCGGGTTGGGCGGCGTGTCCACGCCCATCGCCGCGCCGGTCTTCCAGGTGGCGTGCGCCAGCGGCTCGTAGGCGGTGCCGGCCACCACCACGCTGGGCCGGCGGCGGTACATCCAGGTGCGGCGGTTCTCGGCGCGCGGCGCGGTGAAGGCGCTGCCGGACAGCAGCTCGGCATACAAGCCCTTGGCCACCTGCTGCGGGCTGTTGCGGCCTTGGGGCAGCGTGCCGGCCACGGCTTCGCTGGTGAACTGGTTGCCGAAGCCGCTGAGGTACTGCAATTCACTCATCGTGACGATCCTTCGAGATTGGTCCGCGCCGCAGCCAGCACGGCCTTCAGCACGTCGAGGCGGCCCACCTGGTTGGCGAGCAGCAGCACCAGGCGCGCGTTGAGGTCCTGGCTCTGCGCCGGCGTCAGGCCCTGGTGGGCGGTCAGCAGGGCTTCGTAGAAGTCGTCGGGCCGTTCGAGGTTGGGGTCGGTGATCAGCATGGGGCAAGTGCCTTTTGCATCGCCGCGCGCACGGCCCCGGCACTCGGGGCGCGCCAGCGCGCGGCCACGTGGTGGTCGGGTCGCAGCAGGTAGGCGCTGCCGGGGCGGGCGTCGTAGCGCTGGGCGGCCAGGCCTTGTTCGTCGGTCAGCGCCTGGCCGTCGATCGCGACGACGCCAACCTCCAAATCCAACGCCCAAGCCGGCGGCGGGCCGAAGACCAGCAGCGTGAAGTCCGGCCCCAGCTCGCGCAGCAGCCAGCAAGGCTTGCCGCGCTTGACCAGCGGCGCGTCGGCCGCCGGCGTGCCGGGCCGTAGCGCAGGACTGAAGTCGTCGGCATCGGCGCTGTTCAGCGCCGAGCCGTCCAGCGTGGCCGGCACCGACAGCCGGCCGCTGTTGACGATGCGGCGCGCGAACGGGAAGTCGCGCGCCAGGCCCAGCACGGCGTCGCGGAACTGCCGGCTGATCTCGCTCTTGGGCGTGATGAAGTCGGTGCTGCGCGTGCTGTTGAGGATGTTCTCGTCGGCGGCGAATTCGCGCTCGGCGGCATAACTGTCCAGCAGCGCACTGCCGGCGCGGCCGCGCAGCACGGCGTCGAGCTTCCAGGCCAGGTTCTCGGCGTCCTGCACGCCGGAGTTGGCGCCGCGTGCCCCGAAGGGCGAGACGCCGTGCGCCGAGTCGCCCGCGAACAGCACGCGGCCGTGGCGGAAGCGGTCCATGCGCAGACAGGCGAAGGTGTAGACGCTGGCCCATTCCAGCGCGAATGCGATCTCGCGGCCGAAGCCCTGGCGCAGCACCTCCTGCACGCGCGGGGTGATGCGCTCGGGCTGGCGCTCGGCGTCGGGGTCGGCGTCCCAGCCGAGCTGGAAGTCCATGCGCCAGACCTTGTCGGCCTGCTTGTGCAGCAGCACGCTGTAGCCGCGGTGGAACGGCGGGTCGAACCAGAACCAGCGCTCGGTGGCGTCGTTCTCGAACAGCGGCTGGTCGTCGGCGAACTTGAGGTCGGCGATCAGGAAGCGGTCGTGGAACACGCGGCCCTTGCTCTCCTGCCCCAGCAGGCCGCGCAGCGGCGAGCGCGAGCCGTCGCAGGCGGCGACATAACCCGCCGTCAGTGCGTACGTGCCGTCGGGCGTGTCGACCGTCAGCGTCACGCGCTCATCGTCCTGCGCCAGCGCGCTGACCTTGTTCTTCCAGCGGATCTCCAGGTTGGGCAGCTCCAGCGCACGCTCGACGAGGAAGCCTTCGGCGTAGTACTGCTGCAGGTTGATGAAGGCCGGCCGCTCGTGCCCGGGCTCGGGCAGCAGGTCGAAGCGGTAGACCTCCTGGCTGCCGAAGAAGACGCGGCCCACGCTCCAGCTCACGCCCTTGTCGACCATGCGCTGGCCGACGCTCAAGCGGTCCCAGATCTCCAGCGTGCGCTTGGCGAAGCAGATCGCGCGCGAGCCGGTGGACAGCCGGTGGTCGTTGTCCAGCAGCAGCACGCGCTGGCCGCGCTGCGCGAGGTCGATCGCCAGCGTCAGGCCGACCGGGCCGGCGCCGACGACGACCAGCGGGTGGTGCGCCGGCGCGGCCGCGTCCTGGTCGGCGCTCTTGCGGTACTCGAACTCGAGCTGCTGATAGTCAACGTTCGACATCACCGGCGCCGTCAGCTTTCGAGGGCCTTCCACATCTCGACGTCGCGCTCGGCGGTCCAGATGCGCGGGTCGCGGTACTGCGTGGCCTCGTCGTAGGCGCGCGTCACGTCGAAGGGCATGCAGTGGTCGAAGATCACCCAGTGGCCGTACTTCGGGCGCACCGCGTCCATCGTCTCGCGATAGACGGTCTTCAAGTCCTTGCCGGAAGCCGCGCCGGCCTTGACGGCCGCGAACACGTCGGCGATGAAGTCGCGCGTGCCCTGCAGGCCGGCGGCCACTGCTTCCGGCGTCTGCAGCGCGGCGCCACGGCCGGGGACGAGTTGCGCGGGCTTCATCGCGGCCAGGTTGTCCAAGGTCTGAGGCCAGTCGGTGAAGTAGGCGTCGCCGGCGTAGGGCGTGGCGTCGAACTCGACCAGGTCGCCGCTGAACAGGATGCGCTCGGCCGGCAGCCAGACGATCGTGTCGCCCTTGGTGTGGCCGCGGCCCACCTGCAGGATCTGCACTTCCAGCTGGCCCAGCCACAGCGTCATCTTGCCGGTGAAGGTCAGCGTCGGCCAAGTCAGCCCCGGCGGCACGCTCTCCACCGCGCGGAACAGCCGCGGGAAGCGGCCGATCTCGCTGGCCTTGTCCTGCTCGCCGCGCTCCTTGATCATTGAGAGCGTGTCCTCGCTGGCGATCACGTGCTCGGCGCCGTAGGCCGCCGCGCCCAGCACGCGCACCGCGTGGTAGTGGCTCAGCACCACGTACTTGATCGGCTTGTCGGTGACCTCGCGGATGCGGCGGATCACGTCCTGCGCCATCACCGGCGTGGCCTGGGTGTCGATGACCATCACCGCGTCGTCGCCGATCACGATGCCGGTGTTGGGGTCGCCCTCGGCGGTGTAGGCGTAGGCGTGCTCCGACAGCCTGGTGAAGCTGACCTTCTTCTCCTGCAGGTCGGCCTGGCTGGCAAAGGCTTTGGTGGGGGCTTGAGCGCTCAAGGACATCTCCGGCTGGCTGGCTGGCGTCTGCAACTTCGCGTTAAACAAACGCATTCGCTATGGCTGAATTCAAGGCTTGATCTTAGTCATTGCGTTTGATAATGTCGAATCCATTCATCTAAGTAGAAACCCCTAATGCCCGCCGACAGCGCGCTCGACGCCGACGAAGACAGCCGCCCGCAGCGCGGCATCCAGAGCATCGAGGTCGGCGGCCGGCTGCTGCTGGCGCTGGCCGGATCGGGCCGGCCGCTGGCGCTGAAGGACCTGGCGCAGGCCGCCGGGATGTCGCCGCCGAAAGCGCACCCTTACCTGGTGAGTTTCGGCAAGCTGGGCCTGGTGGCGCAGGACGCCGGCAGCGGCCGCTACGGCCTGGGCCCGCTGGCGATGCAGCTCGGGCTGATCAGCCTGCAGCAGTACGACCCGGTGCGCCTGGCCACGACGCGGCTGCCCGAGCTGGCGCGGCAGCTCGGGCACATGGTGGCCATCGCAGTCTGGGGCAACCAGGGGCCGACCATCGTGCGCACCGAGGAGCCGCCGTCGCCGGTGCACGTCAACATGCGCCACGGCACGGTGATGAGCGTGCGCGGCACCGCGTCGGGCCGGCTGTTCGCCGCCTGGCTGCCGGCCGCGCGCGTGCTGCCGGCGCTGGCCGCCGACCCCGTCAGCGCGCGCGCCGAGGCCGCGTTCCAGCGCGAATGTGCGCTGGCGCGGCGCGACGGCCTGGCGCACGCGGTCGACTCGGCCCTGCCCGGCATCAGCGCGCTGGCCGCGCCGGTGTTCGACGCCGGCGGCAGCATGGTGCTGAGCCTGACCGTGATCGGCCCCGGCGCGATGCTGGACACGCGCGCCGACAGCGCGGCAGCGCGGCTGCTGCGCCGGGTGGCGGCCGAGCTGACGTCGCAACTCGGCGGACAAGCCCCGTCGTGAACGGCCTGCGCCAGCGCCTGGCCGCGTCCACGCGCGTGCTGACCCTGGTGGTCGCCGCGGCGCTGTTCATGGAGGCGCTGGTCAGCACGGTGATCGCCACCTCGCTGGCCGCGATGGCGCAGGACCTGCGCGTCGACCCGCTGACGCTCAAGCTCGCGTTCACCGCGTACTACGTGGCGCTGGCGATCTTCGTGCCCGTCAGCGGCTGGCTGGCCGACCGCCTGGGCGCGCGCACCGTGTTCGCCTGGGCGGTGGCCGTGTTCACGCTGGCGTCGATCGGCTGCGCGCTCGCCTGGGACCTGCACAGCCTGGTGATCGGCCGCTTCTGCCAGGGCCTGGGCGGCGCGATGATGCTGCCGGTGGGCCGCCTGGTGCTGCTGCGCGCGATCCCCAAGCGCGAGATGGTCTCGGCGATGGCCTGGCTGAGCATCCCGACGCTGTTCGCGCCCATCATCGGCCCGCCGGTGGGCGGCTTCATCACCACCTACTACCACTGGCGCGGCATCTTCTGGCTCAACGTGCCGGTGGGGCTGCTGGGCTTCGCGGCGGCGCTGGCCATCGTGCCGCAGCTCAAGGCCGAGTCGCCTCGACCGTTGGACGCGCGCGGCTTCTTGCTCGCCGGCGCCGGGCTGGCGCTGGCGATCTTCGGCTTCACGCTGGCGGGCAGCCACGCCGGGGACACGCGCTGGGCCTGGCTGCTGATGGCCGCCGGCATCGCGCTGCTGGCGGCCTACGTGCGGCACGCGCAGCACTGCCCGCATCCGCTGCTGGACTTGCGGCTGCTGCGCATCGCGAGCTTTCGCATCACGCTGTGGGGCGGCGTGCTGTTCCGCGTCTCGGTCGGTGCGATCCCCTTCCTGCTGCCGCTGATGCTGCAGGTCGGCTTCGGGATGACGGCCTTCGAGTCGGGCACGCTGACCTTCAGCGCCGCGGTGGGCGCGTTGACGATGAAGCTGACCGCCGCGCCCATCCTGCGGCGCTGGGGCTTCCGCCGCGTGCTGACGGTCAACGCGATGATCAGCAGCGCGCTGCTGGCCGCGGTGGCCGCGTTCAGCGCCCGCACGCCGCACGCGGCGGTGGTGGCGGTGCTGCTGGCCGGGGGCTTCTTCCGCTCGCTGCAGTTCACCAGCCTCAACACGCTGGCCTATGCCGACATCGAGCACGCGCAGATGAGCGGCGCCACCGCCTTCATCGGCGTCGTGCAGCAGCTCTCGCTGGCCGGCGGCGTGGCGGTGGCCGCGCTGCTGCTGGATCTGCTGCGCGGCAGTGCCGGCCGCAGCCAGCTGGCGGCCGCCGACTTCCAGGCCGCCTTCGCCGCGATCGGCCTGCTCGCGATGCTGACCGCGCTGCTGTTCCGCCGCCTGGCGCCGGATGCGGGCGCCGAGGTGTCGGGGCATCGGGTGGCGGCGGAGGACACTCAGCCTTGAATCAACTCCCCTGCCCCATCCGCCGCAAGGTCGGCAGCCCGATCCCCGCCGCGTCGAAGCCGCCGTCGGCCGCGACGAGCTGACCGTTGACGTAACTGGCCGCCGGGCTGCAGAGGAAGCCGACGACCTGGGCGATCTCTTCGGGGGTGCCGTAGCGGTTGAGCGGGATTGCGTCGTGGTAGTCGGCGCGGATCGCCGCGGTGTGCACGAGCTTGGCCATCGCGGTGTCGACCGGGCCCGGCGCCACCACGTTGACGCGGATGCCCACGTTGCCCAGTTCCACCGCCTGCTGCTTGCTGAGGTGGATCACCGCCGCCTTGCTGGTGCCGTAGGCCACGCGCAGCGTGCTGGCGCGCAGCCCGGAGATCGACGCGATGTTGACCACCGCGCCGCCGCCGCGGTTGCGGCGCATCAGCGGCACGCAGGCCTGGGTGCAGAGGAACACGCCGTCGAGGTTGGTGGCCATCACCTCGCGCCATTCGGCGAACGTGGTCTCGCCCAGCGGCTTGAAGACCGCGACGCCGGCGTTGTTGACCAGGCTGTCCAGGCGGCCGAAGCGGCGCTCGACGGCGTCCACCGCCTGCGCCACTTGCTCGGGGACGGAGACGTCGGCGTGCAGCGCCAGCACCGCGTCGGGCCGCGCCAGCGCGGCCTCGGCGCGGCGCAGCTCGTCGCCGTCGCGGTCCAGCAGCACCACGCGCTGGCCCTGGGCCAGGAACCATTGCGCCACGGCCAGGCCGATGCCGCGCGCGGCGCCGGTGACCAGGGCCACGGGGGTGGAGGAGGCGTCGGGAGGGGGGCTCATATCCGGTCATACTAAAGGGCTTTCCCGGGGCTTTGGGCCCACCCTCTGACGACAACAGCATCGACACCGGAGATCCCTCGATGAACACCACCCGCCGCCAACTCCTGGTCGCCGCCGGCGCCGGCGCCGCCGCCTCGCTGGGCGCCGGCGCCGCCTTCGCGCAGAAAGCCGAGTTCAGCTACAAGTTCGCCAACAACGTGCCGCTGACGCACCCGCTGAACATCCGCGGCAAGGAGGCGGTGGACGCGATCCGCGCCGAGACCAACGGCCGCGTCGACATCCAGATCTTTCCGAACAACCAGCTCGGCGGCGACACCGACATGCTGAGCCAGCTGCGATCGGGCGGCATCGAGCTGTTCACGCTGTCGGGGCTGATCCTCGCCACGCTGGTGCCGGCGGCGTCGATCTCGGGCATCGGCTTCGCATTCCCCGACTACGACACGGTGTGGAAGACGATGGACGGCGAGCTCGGCGCCCACGTGCGCGCGCAGATCGCCAAGTCGGGCCTGATCGCGATGGACCGCATGTGGGACAACGGCTTCCGCCAGATGACCTCGTCGGTCAAGCCGATCCAGAGCGCGGCCGACCTGAAGGGCATGAAGATCCGCGTGCCGCCGTCGCCGCTGTGGACCTCGATGTTCAAGGCCTTCGACGCCGCGCCCACCTCGATCAACTTCAGCGAGACCTACTCGGCGCTGCAGACCAAGGTGGTGGAAGGCCAGGAGAACCCGCTGGCCATCATCAGCGTGGCCAAGCTCTACGAGGTGCAGAAGTACTGCTCGCTGACCAACCACATGTGGGACGGCTGGTGGTTCCTGGCCAACCGCCGCGCCTGGGACAAGCTGCCCGAGGACCTGCGCGCCATCGTCGCCAAGCACCTGAACGCCACCGCGCTGAAGCAGCGCGTCGACGTCGCGGCGCTGAACGCCGGGCTGCAGAAGGAGCTGGCCGACAAGGGCATGGCCTTCAACCAGCCCAAGACCGACAGCTTCCGCGAGCAGCTGCGCAAGGCCGGCTTCTACGCCGAGTGGAAGGGCAAGTTCGGCGACGAGGCCTGGGCGCTGCTCGAGCGCAGCGTCGGCAAGCTCGGCTGATGCAGGCCGGGGCCGAGGCTGTCGGCGCACCACGGCCGGCGCGCGGCGCGCTGGCGCGCGCCGACCGGGTGCTGGGCTGGCTGGTGGAAGTGCCGGCTGCGGCGCTGGTGCTGGCCGACGTGGTGGTGCTGTTCGCCGGCGTGGTCGCGCGCTTCGTGCTGCACAAGCCGCTGGTGTGGTCCGACGAGCTGGCCTCGCTGCTCTTCCTCTGGCTGGCGATGCTGGGCGCGGTGGTGGCGCTGCGCCGCGGCGAGCACATGCGCATGACGGCGCTGGTCACCGCGCTGCCGCCGCCGCGGCGCGCCTTCTACGAGACGCTGGCGATCGCCGCCTGCCTGGCCTTCCTGCTGATGCTGGGCTGGCCGGCCTTCGAATACGCCTACGACGAGGCCGCGATCACGACGCCGGCGCTGGAGATCTCCAACGCCTGGCGCGCCGCGGCGCTGCCGGTGGGCGTGGCGCTGATGCTGGCGTTCTCGCTGCTGCAGCTGGCGCGCGTCGGCTCGTGGCGCCGCGTGGCGGGCGCGCTGGGCGCGATCGCCGCCATCGTGCTGCTATTCTGGCTGGCGCGGCCGCTGTTCGACGGGCTGGGGCGCTGGAACCTGCTGATCTTCTTCGTCGGCGTGGCCGCGGGCTGCGTGTTCGCCGGCATCCCGATCGCGTTCGCCTTCGGGCTCTCGACCTTCGGCTTCCTGGCGCTGACCACCGGCACGCCGCTGCCGGTGATCGTCGGCCGCATGGACGAAGGCATGTCGCACCTCATCCTGCTGGCGGTGCCGCTGTTCGTGTTCCTGGGCCTGCTGATCGAGATGACCGGCATGGCGCGCGCGATGGTCGACTTCCTGTCCGGGCTGCTGGGCCACGTGCGCGGCGGGCTGTCGTACGTGCTGATCGGCGCGATGTACCTGGTGTCGGGCATCTCGGGCTCCAAGGCGGCCGACATGGCGGCCATCGCGCCGGCGCTGTTCCCCGAGATGAAGAAGCGCGGCGCCAAGGAAGGCGAGCTGGTCGCGCTGCTGGCCGCCACCGGCGCGCAGACCGAGACCGTGCCGCCCAGCCTGGTGCTGATCACGATCGGCTCGGTCACCGGCGTGTCGATCGCGGCGCTGTTCACCGGCGGTCTGCTGCCGGCCGCGGTGCTGGGCCTGGTGCTGTGCGCCGTGGTGGGCTGGCGCAGCCGCGGCGAGGATTTGTCGCTGGTGCAGCGCACCGCGTGGCCGGTCGTCGCGCGGCGCTTCGCGATCGCGCTGCCGGCGCTGGCGCTGCCCTTCGTGATCCGCACCGCGGTGGTGGAAGGCGTGGCCACCGCCACCGAGGTGTCGACGCTGGGCATCGCCTACGCGGTGGTGATGGGGCTGTTTGTTTACCGCCAGTTCGACTGGCGCCAGCTCGGGCCCATGCTGGTGGGCACGGCGTCGCTGTCGGGCGCGATCCTGCTGATCATCGGCACTGCCACCGCGATGGCCTGGGGCCTCACGCAATCGGGCTTCTCGCGCTGGCTGGCCGAGCTGATGGCCGCGCTGCCCGGCGGGCAGGCGATGTTCCTCGCGGTCTCGGTGCTGGCCTTCGTGGTGCTGGGCAGCGTGCTGGAAGGCATCCCGGCCATCGTGCTGTTCGGGCCGCTGCTGTTCCCGATCGCGCGCCAGCTCGGCGTGCACGAGGTGCACTACGCGATGGTGGTGGTGCTCTCGATGGGGCTGGGGCTGTTCGCGCCGCCGCTGGGCGTGGGCTACTACGCCGCCTGCGCGATCGGCCGCGCGAATCCCGACGCAGGGATCCGGCCGATCGTCGGCTACCTCGTCGCGCTGCTGATCGGCGTGATCGTCGTCGCCGCGGTGCCGTGGATCTCGATCGGGTTCCTGTAGACAACATCGTGTTGCAAGGGATCGCGGCAGGCGCGCTAGCGTCGGCGGCATGTTCGCCCGTTCATCTTCCGTCATCGTCGATTCGTACAGCGCCCGCCGCGCGCGCAAGAAGCTGCCGCGCTGGCTGCTGTTGCTGCTGACCGGCATCGCCGCCGGCGTTGCCGGCGTGCTGCTGGCACAGGAGCGCTGGCTGCCGCCGCGCTTGAGCGCCGCGGAGTCGGCGCGCCTCACCACTGCCTTCGACCAGGCCGACCGCGAGCGGCTGCAGCTCCGTCAGCAGCTCGCCGAGACGCAGGCGCGGCTGCAGCAGGCGCAAGGCCAAGCGCAGCAGCTCGGCGAGACCGACCAGGCCCGCCGACGCGAACTGGCCGCGCTGCGCGAGGACTTCGCGGCGCTGGTCGACGCGCTGCCGCCCGACCCGCGCGGCGGCGCGGTGCAGGTGCGCGCCGCGCGCTTTCGCAGCGAAGGCGGCCGGCTGCTCTACGACATCGTGCTGACGCGCGCCGGCGCCGCACCCTGGAACGGCGTGCTGCAGCTCGTGCTGAGCGGCAGCGCCGCCGGCAACCCCAACGCCGGCGCGCGGCTGGAGCCGCTGCCGCTGCGCATCGAGCGCCACGCCAGCGTGCGCGGCAGCCTGGCGCTGCCCGCGGGGCTGGACGCGCGCCAGGTCGGCATCCAGGTGCTGGACAAGCCGCAAGGCCAGCTGATGGGCATGCGGGTGATGAACCTGCGCTGAGCCAGGGGCCTCCCGCATGCGCTCCTAGAATGCCCGTCGATCCTTGCTGTGGAGACCAAGCCATGCGCGACTACCTGAAGTTCTACATCGATGGCCAGTGGGTGGACCCCGCGGTGCCCAAGACCCTGGACGTGATCGACCCTGCCACGGAAGGCGTGGCGGGCCGCATCAGCATGGGTTCGGCGGCCGACGTGGACCGCGCGGTGCAGGCCGCACGCCGCGCCTTCGACGCGTATTCGCAGACGCCGGTGGCCACGCGCGTCGCGCTGCTGGAGGCGGTGATCGCCGAATACCAGAAGCGCTACGCCGACATGGCCGCCGCGATCACCGAGGAGATGGGCGCCCCCGCCGTGCTGGCGCAGAAGGCGCAGGCCGCGATGGGCCTGGGCCACCTGCAGACCGCACTGGCGGTGCTGAAGGACTACCGCTTCGAAGAGCAGCGCGGCACGACGCTGATCCGCAAGGAGCCGATCGGCGTCTGCGCGTTCATCACGCCTTGGAACTGGCCGGTCAACCAGATCGCCTGCAAGGCCGCGCCGGCGCTGGCCGTGGGCTGCACGATGGTGTTGAAGCCCAGCGAGATCGCGCCCTTCTCGGCGCAGATCTGGACCGAGATCCTGCACGCCGCCGGCGTGCCGGCCGGGGTGTTCAACCTCGTCAACGGCGACGGGCCCACGGTGGGCAGCGCGCTCAGTGCCCACCCGGAGGTCGACATGGTGTCGTTCACCGGCAGCACGCGCGCCGGCATCGAGGTGGCGCGCAACGCCGCGCCCACCGTCAAGCGCGTGCACCAGGAGCTGGGCGGCAAGAGCCCCAACATCATCTTGCCCGACGCCGACCTGAAGCGCGCCGTCACCGCCGGCGTGCGCAGCGTGATGAACAACTCCGGCCAGAGCTGCAACGCGCCGACGCGGCTGCTGGTGCCCAGCAGCCGGATGGACGAGGCGCTGGCGATCGCCAAGGTCGCCGCCGAGGCGACGACCGTGGGCACGCCCGACAGCGGCGCCGCGCTTGGCCCGGTGGTCTCGGCCGCGCAGTGGGACAAGATCCAGACCCTGATCGCCAAGGGCCTGGAGGAAGGCGCCACGCTGGTCGCCGGCGGCCCGGGCCGGCCCGCGGGGCTGGACAAGGGCTACTACGTCAAGCCCACGGTGCTGGGCGGCGTCAACAACCGCATGACCGTCGCGCGCGAGGAGATCTTCGGCCCGGTGCTGGTGATCATCGGCTACGACGACGTGGACCAGGCGGTGCGCATCGCCAACGACACGCCCTACGGCCTGGCCGCCTACGTCTCCGGCAGCGACCTGGAGCAGGCCCGCGCCGTGGCCCGCCGCCTGCGCGCCGGCCAGGTCAACATCAACAGCGCCGCGCCCGACCTGATGGCGCCCTTCGGCGGCTTCAAGCAGTCGGGCAACGGCCGCGAGTGGGGCGACCACGCGTTCGGCGAGTTCCTGGAAGTCAAGGCCATGCTGGGCTACGCGCCCAAGCAGGCCTGACCTCAAAGTTAGCCGACTCAGCCCCGCGCGCGCACCGGGTTCGCGTCCTGCGAGATGTAGATCTCCACGCGGCGGTTCAGCGCGCGGTTGGTGTCGGTGTTGTTGTCGGCGATCGGGTACGACTTGCCGTAGCCGCGCACCGCGATGCGCACCGGCGCCACGCCCAGGCCCGCCAGCGCGGCCGACACCGATTCGGCGCGGCGCTGCGACAGCAGCAGGTTGACGCTGTCGCTGCCCACGCTGTCGGTGAAGCCTTCGATCAGCACCTGGCGCTCCGGGTGCTCCTTCAGATAGGCGGCCAGCTTCTGCAGCGACGCTTGCGCCGTCGGCTTGACCTCGGCACGGCCGAATTCGAACAGCACGTCGCCCAGCGTGACCAGCACGCCGCGCTCGGTCGGCTTGGCCTGCAGTTCGGCCAGTTGTTGCTGCAGTTCCAGCGCCTGCTGGCGGGCGCTGGCCTCGCCGGCCTGGGCCTGGGCGGCCTGCAGGCGCGCCGCGTCGGCCCGGGCCTGGGCATCGCTGGCCTGGGCGCGGGCGGCCTCGGCCTGCTGCTGCGCGCTCATCGCCTGCTGCTGCGCGCTGGTGGCCTGCTGCTGCGCCATCGACGCCTGCTGGCGCGCGCTGCTGGCTTCGGCCTGCGCGCGGCGCGCCTCGGCGGCGCGGGCATCGGCACGGGCGCGCTCGCGGTCGGCCTCGGCGCCCTTGATCGCTTCTTCGTTGCGCTTGGCCTGGGCCACCGCGATCGCGGTCTCGGCCTGGCGCTGCGCGACGTAGGCGGCGCTTTCCACCTCGGCCAGCGATTCGCCCTTGGCGTTGAGCTCGTCGGCGCGGCGCAGGCTGTCGCCGGCGCGCTTGAGCTCCAGCGGCGCGTTGCTCAGCACCTGGCCGTCGGACTGCGCGCGCTGCACCGCGTCGCGCGCGGCCAGCAGTTCGGGCGGCGGCGTGCGGTTGCTGGCGCAGGCGGCCATCAGCGCCGCGGCGGCCAGGGCGGAAAGCTTGAGGACGGTCTTGTTCATCGCGGATCTCCTTGCGGTCTTCAGGACTTGCTCAGCTCGGCGCGCAGCGCGCGGATGCTTTCGCGCAGCTCGCCCAACGCGGTGTCGGAGCGCTTGGCGCGCGCACGCGCCTCGGCCAGCGCGGCATCGGCCTCGGCCTGCTCGGCGAGCTGGCGGGCCAGCGCGTAGTCCTTGTCGGCCATCGCGCGGTTGGCGCGGGCCAGCTTCTCGCGCGCGGCGGCGATCTCCACCGGCGCCTCGGCCGCGGCCGGGCCGCTGGCCTTGTCCACCGCGGCGCGGCTCACCGCCATCTGCTCGCGCGGCGGCGGCACACTGGAACAGGCGGCCAGGCCGAGCGTGGCCAGGGTCAGTGCCGCCAGCGCGGCCCGGGGCGCGGATGAACGGCGGAAGGTGTTGTTCATGGCTGCAACTCCTGCAAGTGCGCGGCCCTGATGCCGGGCCGACGGTGCAGGCAATCTTCGAAGCGCCGGCCGCGCCGGACCATCGGACGGCGGCGGCTGCCGCGGTCGGAGAAGGCCTACAGCTTCGGCGGGCTTGGGCGGCAGGCTCAGAGCCGCCAGCCGCCGGCCAGCGTCCACGCCGCGGTGGCCAGCAGCAGCGCGCCGACCCCCCGCGCCACGCGCTGCTGCGCCGCGGCGCTGCGCTGCAGCCGCGCGCGCAGGCCGGCGGCGCCCAGCGCCACTGCGCCGTACACCATGGCCTGCGTGACGGCGACGATCGCGCCCATCGCCACCGCCTGCGGCAGCAGCGCGCCGCGCTCGGCGCGCAGGAACTGCGGCAGCACCGCCAGCATGAAGACGTAGGCCTTGGGGTTCATCAGGCAGGTGGCGGTGGCGCGCAGCAGCGTCCGGCCGCGGCCGCGGCCGTGGCCGTGGCTGTGTGAGCCGCCGGCCTCGATGTCCAGCAGCGCGCCGGGGCGGCGCAGCAGGCTCCAGCCCATCCACGCCACGTAGCCGGCGCCGGCCAGCAGCAGCGCGTTGAAGGCCGCCGGCGCGGCACGCAGCAGCAGCCCCAGGCCGGCCACCGCCAGCGCCATGTGCAACGCGCCGCCGATCACCAGCCCGGCCACCGCGGCCAGCCCGGCGCGGCGGCCGTCCACCAGCGCGCTGGCGGCGACGAAGGCCATGTCCATGCCGGGCAGCACGACGATGCCCAGCACCAGCAGCGCGAAGGGCCACAGCGGGGCGAACAGCAGTTCCAGGCTCATCGGCGCGATGCTGCGCGACGAATGCTGCCATCGAATGTCAGCTTTCGTCGGCTACGCTGCGGCCATGCGCGCGAGCCGGCTGCTGACCATCCAGATGCTGCTGCAGACCCGCGGCCGCCTTAGCGCCACGGCGCTGGCGCGCACGCTGGAGGTCTCGGTGCGCACGCTGTACCGCGACATCGACCAGCTCAGCGCCGCCGGCGTGCCGGTGGTGGCGCAGCGCGGGCGCGACGGCGGCTTCGAGCTGCTGGACGGCTGGAAGACCACGCTGACCGGGCTGACGCCGGCCGAATCGCAGGCCGTGTTCCTGAGCGGGCTGGCCGGCCCGGCGGCGCAGCTCGGCCTGGGCGACGCGGTGGACAGCGCGCAGCTCAAGCTGATGGCCGCGCTGCCCGCGGCCTGGCGCGACGACGCGCAGCGCGTGGCCGCGCGGCTGCACCTGGACCCGGTGGACTGGTACCGCGAGGCCGAGCGGGCGCCGCACCTGGCCGCCGTGGCCGCTGCGGTGTGGAACGAGCAGCCGCTGCAGCTTCGCTACGAAAGCTGGAAGGCCACGGTGCAGCGCCTGGTGCACCCGCTGGGCCTGGTGCTGAAGGCCGGCACCTGGTACCTGGTGGCGGCGGTGGAGGGCCAGCCGCGCATCTTTCGCGTCGCCGCCATCCTGGCCGCCGAAGCGCGGCCGGGCCGCGTGCAGCGGCCGCGCCGCTTCGACCTCGCCCGCACCTGGGCCGACGCGGTGGCGCGCTTCGAGCGCGACCTGTACAGCGGCCGTGCCACCGTGCTGGCCACGCCGCAGGGCCTGCAGCACCTGCGCCGCCACAGCGCGCTGCTGGCGCGCGCGGTGGCCGCCGCCGTGCAGCGCCCGACGCGGCGCGCCGACGGCCGCACGCGGCTGGCGATCCCGGTCGAAGGCCTGCCGCAGAGTGCCGGGCTGCTGATGCAGTGGGCACCCGAGGTCGAGGTGCTGCAGCCCGCGGCGCTGCGCCGCGCCGTCGTGCAGCGCCTGCAGCAAGGTTTGGACCGCTATCGAGACGTCGGCCCGCCGCACGGGCGCGCCTGAGAGTGCGCCCCTGCGTTGCCATGCCCGTGGTGACCCTTGACCTTGTCACAGTGGCAAGGTTTAGGATTAGTAACCGTGAAGCTCCTGCGCATCTGGCTCCTGGTCCTGCTGGCCGTCTTGCTCCCCGTTCGGGGAGCGATGGCCGCGAGCATGCTGTGCCCGCCCGCAGGGGGCGAGTCGCGCACGGAAGCGCGGTTGATGGCGAGCTCCCATCATCGGCATGGCGACGGCACGCACAAGCACCACGAGCCGGCGCACGACGACAAGTGCAATCTGTGCTCGGCGTCGTGCTCGCTCACGCCGATGCCGAGCCACGTCGCGGGCATTGCCGAGCCTCGCCACCTCGCCGGCATCTCGTATCCGCCCCTGTCGGCTCCCGCGCCGAGCTTCGTCTCGGACGGCCAGGAGCGCCCGCCCCGAAGCATCTGACCCATCGAGGCCTCCGCGCGAGGCCTGTGGGAACTCGCGCGCCTGGCGCGCGGGGCACTTGCCGAGCATGCATGCCGGCCCTTCAGATGACTTCGAGCCATGAACGACTTGTTCTCCCGACCGGCGCCCGCTTTGGTGCTGACCCTGCCCTTGCCTGCTGCCGGCCATGGCGCCATGCGCGGAGGCAAGCCATGATCCGCCTCGCGGCCGCCTCGCTCGCCTCCTGGTTTCTGGCCGGGTGCGCATCGTTCTCCCAGGACGGCGGCTTCGGCCCGGTCGACCGATGGACCCAGGAGCGCGTCGGCCAGTCGCCGTCCTATCAGCGCACGGCCGAGCAGTCGAAAGCCGCGTCGGCGCGCGTGGCCGAACGGCTCCGGCAGCCGTTGACGGCCGACGCGGCGGTCGAAGTCGCATTGCTCAACAACAAGGATCTGCAGGCGAGCTACGCAGACCTCGGCATCGCCGAGGCCGACCTCGTGCGCGCGGGCCGTCTCGCCAATCCGTCGTTCAGCTTCGGCCGCATGAGCGGCAACGGTGCCGTCGAAATCGACCGCGCGGTGCTGTTCGACGTGCTGGGGCTGTTCACGATGCCGGTGGCCAGGCAGGTGGAGCAGCGCCGCTTCGAGCGAGCGCAGCTGCAGGCCGCCTACGACACCGTGGGTGTCGCATCGGAAGCCCGCCAGGCCTTCTTCGAGGCGGTCGCCGCGCAACAGCTGGTGGGCTACTTCGGTCAGGTCCTGGAAGCGGCCGAGGCCTCGAACGAGCTCGCCAAGCGCATGGTCGCGGCCGGCAACTTCAACAAGCTCGCCCAGATGCGCGAGCAGTCGTTCCATTCGGACGCGACGACCAACCTCGCGAAGGCGCGGCACCAGGCCGTGGCCGCGCGCGAGCGGCTGGTGCGCGCGCTGGGGCTGAGCCTGGACCAGCAGGACTTCAAGCTTCCCGACCGGCTGCCCGACCTGCCGGGTGCGCCGACCGAACCCCGGAACGCCGAGCAGCTCGCGATGAGCAAGCGCCTGGATGTGCTGATGGCGCAGCGTTTCGCTGAATCGACGGCCCAATCCCTGGGGCTGTCCAAGGCCACGCGCTTCATCAACGTCCTGGAGGCGGGCTACCAGAACAAGAGCGAGACCGGCGCGGCGCGCAGCAACGGCTACGAAATCGAGCTCGAACTGCCGCTTTTCGACTTCGGGTCGACGCGCGTGGCCCGAGCGGAAGCCACGTACCTGCAGGCGGTCCATCGGACGGCCGCGATCGCCGTCAAGGCACAGTCCGAGGTCCGCGAGTCCTACTCGGCCTACCGCACCGCCTACGACCTGGCGCGCCGCTACCGCGACGAGGTGGTGCCGCTGCGCAAGCGCATCTCCGAGGAGAACCTGCTTCGGTACAACGGGATGCTCGCCAGCGTGTTCGAACTGCTCGCGGACGCCAGGGACCAGATTGCCAGCGTCACCGGCGCCGTCGAATCGCTGCGCGACTTCTGGGTGGCGCAGACCCGGCTGCAGACCGCGCTGACGGGCCGCTCTCCCGATGGCAGCGCCGGCCACTGAGCGGAGGCATCCATCCATGACCCATCGCAGAACCTTCTTCCGGGCCGCCGGCGCCACCTTCCTGGGTGCCGCCGCGGTCAGCCGAGCTGGCGCCGCGCTGCTGCCCGAAGCCGTCACCCAGACCTTCGCATCCACCCAGCCGCCGCCGCCGCCACCCAACGGCCGGCCGTTCCAGCCGCTGGTCACCTTGAACGGCTGGTCGCTGCCCTGGCGCATGAAAGACGGCGTCAAGGAGTTCCACCTGGTGGCCGAGCCGGTCGTCCGCGAAATCGCCCCCGGCATGACAGCCAGGCTCTGGGGCTACAACGGCTCCAGCCCCGGCCCGACCATCGAGGCGGTCGAGGGCGACCGCATCCGCATCTTCGTGACCAACAAGCTGCCGGAAGTGACGAGCGTCCACTGGCACGGCGTGCTGCTGCCCTCGGGCATGGACGGCGTCTCCGGCCTCACGCAACCGCCCATCGGCGTGGGCAAGACCTTCATGTACGAGTTCGTGCTGCAGCGTCCGGGCACGCACATGTACCACCCGCACGCCGACGAGATGGTGCAGATGGCGATGGGGATGATGGGCCTGTTCATCATCCACCCGAAGGACCCCCGGCCGTTCAAGGTCGACCGCGACTTCGGCTTCATCCTGAACGCCTACGACATCGAGCCCGGCAGCGCGACGCCGCGCGTGAACACGATGCTCGACTTCAACCTGTGGACCTGGAACAGCCGGGCATTCCCGGGCATCGACCCGTTCGTGGCGCGCACGGGCGAGCGGGTGCGCATCCGCGTGGGCAACCTGACGATGACCAACCACCCGATCCACATGCACGGGCCGCACTTCGAGGTCACGGGCACGGACGGCGGCTGGGTCCCGAAGAGCGCGCGCTGGCCCGAGGTCACGACCGACGTCGCAGTCGGCCAGATGCGGGCGTTCGAGTTCGACGCCGTCGCCGGCGACTGGGCCATCCATTGCCACAAGAGCCACCACACGATGAACGCGATGGGACATGGCGTGCCGACCATGATCGGCGTCGACCACCGGGACGTCGCCAGGAAGATCGCGGCGCTGGTGCCGGACTACATGGTCATGGGCGACAAGGGCATGCACGACATGGCCGAGATGGAGATGCCCATCCCCGACAACACGCTGCCGATGATGACGGGCACGGGCCCCTTCGGACCCGTCGGCATGGGCGGCATGTTCAGCGTCGTCAAGGTGCGCGACGACGTCGCCCGGGGCGACTTCAAGGATCCGGGTCCCTACAGGCACCCGGCCGGCACGCTCGCCAGCGAGTACACGGCGGAGATGCCCGACGCCCCGCGCGCCGTCGCACCGAAGTCCGATGCGAACGCGCTCGATGTCCGCAAACCCGACGGCCACCAAGGCCACTGACGAGTTCCCATGAAGAAGCTGCAAGCCATTGCCCTTGCCCTCCTGGCCCTGGGCGCCGTCGCCGCCCGGGCGCACGGCGACGACGAGCACGCCAAGCCGGGCGCCTACGACCCGAAGAAGGTGGAGGCGACCGCGTTCGGCCAGGAAGGCGACCCGAAGAAGGTCGCGCGCATCATCAAGGTCGACATGGCCGACAACATGCGCTTCACGCCCGCGGACATCGCGGTCAGGAAGGGCGAGACCGTGAGGTTCGTCGTCCGCAACAACGGGCAGGTCCTGCACGAGATGGCGCTGGGCACCCAGGCAGCGATTGCCGAGCATGCCGCGCTGATGAAGAAGTTCCCGGGGATGGAGCACGCCGACGCGAACATGGCGCATGTCAAGCCGAGCGCCACCGGCGAGATCGTCTGGCAGTTCACCAAGGCCGGCGAGTTCCGGTTCGCCTGCCTGCAACCGGGGCACTTCGAGGCCGGCATGGTCGGCAAGGTGACCGTGAAATGAAACGTCAAGACCCGAAGATGCTCGGACCGCCATCGAAACGTCGGCCCGCCGCACGGGCGCACACTGCGCCGACATTCAACGAAGGACCCGCCATGCCCCGACCCAGCATCGCCGACAAGCGCCGCCACTTCCACGCGCTGCACGCCAGCGGCTGCTTCCTGATCCCCAACCCCTGGGACCTGGGCAGTGCGTTGATGTTGCAAGGCATGGGCTTCCAGGCGCTGGCCAGCACCAGCTCGGGCTTCGCGTGGTCGGTGGGCCAGGCCGACAACCGCATCCGGCGCGAGCAGGCGCTGGAGCACCTGGCGGCGCTGGTGGCGGCCACCGACGTGCCGGTCAACGCCGACTTCGAGAACGGCTTCGGCGCCACGCCGGCCGCGGTGGCCGAGAGCGTGGCGCTGGCGGTGGCCACCGGCGTCGCGGGGCTGTCGATCGAAGACGCCAGCGGCGACGCGGCCCGGCCGCTGTTCGGCATCGACGAGGCGCGCCGGCGCGTGCAGGCGGCACGCCGCGCGATCGACGCCGCCGGCGGCGACACGCTGCTGGTGGGCCGCGCCGAAGGGCTGTTATGGGGCTGGACGGACCTGGACGAGATCATCGCGCGGCTGCGCGCCTATGCCGACGCCGGTGCCGATTGCCTGTACGCGCCGGGGCTGCGCGAGCCGGCGCAGATCCGCCGCGTGGTCGAGGCCGTGGCGCCGCGGCCGCTGAACCTGCTGATCGGCTGGAGCAGCGAGCTGACGCTGGACGCCGTGGCCGCCTTGGGCGTGCGCCGCGTCAGCGTGGGCGGGGCCTTGGCGCGCGCGGCCTGGGGCGGCTTCCTGCGCGCGGCGCGGGTGCTGCAGCAGGGCCGCTTCGACGGCTTTGCCGACGCCGCGCCGGGCGGCGAGCTGAACGCCTTCTTCGGGACGCCGCGCTAGTCTTCGTCGCCGACGAAGAGCTGCTGCGAGGCCTGCACCGCCGCCAGGTCCAGCAGCCCATGCGCCTCGGGCTGCACCGCGGCGGCGGCAACGGCCGAGAGCGTGACCAGCAGCGTGACCAGCGGCGCCAGGGCCTGGGTGGAGAGGCGTTTCATCTGCAGTCTCCAGCGTCGTTTCGATGTCTTGAAGGATGCGCGGCAGCCGCTGCCGCGCCCATCGTCCGGCGCCGGCTCCGCGTGTCGGACGCGGCCGACAAGCCGCCATCTTTCGGCACCCGCGACGCGCTGGCCACCCCTAACCCCTAAAGCGGCGTGCCCCGCGATCGGTTCCCGACGGCGGTGAGCAGCTGGCCATCGAGCGCGATCTGCTCGCGCAGCAGGCCGAACGAGAGGTCCAGCGCCTGCCGCCGCTGCGCCGTCCACAGCCCGGCGGCGCCGAGCAGCGGCACCGCCGGCGCCGCGGCCAGCGCCCAGGGCGCGGGCATCTGGTCCAGCGGCAGCACGGCCAGCAGCAGCAAGGCCATGCCGCCCAGCACCAGCGCCAGCGCCGCGCAGGCCAGCGCGGCGACGGCCAGCATGCAGCGCAGGCGCAGGCGCAGCGCCGCCTCGGCGGCCTCGGCCGAGGCCAGCTGCAGGTAGGCGCCGGCATGCTCGGCCAGCAGCTCGGGCCGCGTCGCCAGGGTCTTGAACAGCGGGTGCAGGAACATCATCGCGGCGGCCTCGGCTAGGTTCGCGCCACGGTAGGCGACGGCCGGCGCCGCGCCCAGCGGCCGACGCCGCCCGCCGCGGTAGGCGCTGTCCTACGCCGCCGCGGCCGTGCCGTCGAGGGCCGGCAGCCGCGCGCTGACCGTGGTGCCGCGCCCCGGCGCCGACTGCAGCTGGAACTGCCCGCGCTCGGCCTCCACCCGGAAGCGCATGCCCAGCAGGCCGTGGCTGCCGGGCCGCGAGCCGTGGGACCGGAAGCCCACGCCGTCGTCGCGCACGCTCACGTGCACCTGGCCATCGCTGTCTTCGAGCCGCAGCTCCACCCGGCTGGCCTGGGCGTACTTGGCAACGTTGGTCAGCGCCTCCTGCACCAGGCGGAAGACGGTCAGCTCGGCGCCCGGCGCCAGCCGCACCGGCTGCAGCGCGGCGTCGACCGCGATGCCCGAGCGCTCGCTGAACTCGCGGCACAGGATCTCCAGCGCCGGCACCAGGCCCAGGCTGCTGAGCGTGGAGGGCCGCAGGTCCTCGATGATGCGGCGCTTCAGCGCGATGCCGCTGTTGAGCGACTCGGTCAAGTGCGTCAGCCGCGGCAAGAGGTCGGGCGCCGACTGCTGCAGCTTGGGCCGGATGCGCGCCACGTCGAGCTTGGCCGCGGTGAGCAGCGCGCCCAGCTCGTCGTGCAGGTCGCGCGCCAAGCGGGCACGCTCGTCCTCGCGCGCGGTCTGCAGGTGGCGCGCCAGCTCGGTCAGCTCGGCGGTGCGGCGCAGCACCTCCAGCTCCAGGCGGTCGCGTTCGGCCTTGGCCTCGGCCTGGCGCTCGCGGCGCTGCTGGTCCAGCAGCCGGCCCTGGCGCACGAAGAGGATCAGCACCATCAGGCTCACCGCGGTGAGCGTGGCCACGCCGATGCGGTTGAGCAGCAGGGTGTCGAAGAGGTTGCGCAGCCCTTCGGCGATGCGCTGGTTCTGCTGCGCGGCGAGGGCCTGGCCTTCCTGCAGCAGCTGCTCCATCAGCTCGCGGCCGATGCCGGAACGCACCATGTCCACCGCGGCGCCGTGGCGGCCCTGCTGCTCCAGGCGCAGCACTTCCTCCATCTCGCTGAGCTTGGCGTTGACCAGCTCGGCGATGCGCCGGCGGTGCGCTTCGGCCTGCTCGTCGCCCAGCCGGGTGTAGGCCGTCTCCAACTGGCGCAGGCTGGCCTGCACGTCGGCACGCGCCGACTGGTAGGGCTGCAGGTATTCGTCGCCGCCGGTCAGCAGGAAGCCGCGCTTGCCGGACTCGGCGGCGCTGAGGCGCTGCATCATCTGCAGCAGCTGCAGCCGCGCCTGGCCCATGTCGACCAGCCGCACCAGGCCGCTCTCGGCGCCGCGGTAGGCGGCCTCGCTGATGCCCAGCATCAGCGCGGCCACCACCACGGCCGCGGGAATGGCCAGCGCGCTGTGGCGCACGCGCTCGGTGAACGCCGCCAGTCTGTCGGCCATGGCCTACACTCCTTCGACCTTTGGTTTGCCGTTGGCGGCGGTGGAGCGCCCATGATCCGGATCGGAATCGTCGACGACCATGCGATCGTGCGCACCGGCCTCAAGCAGTTCTTCTCCGAACAGGTGGACCTGCGCGTGACCGGCGAGGCCGCCAACGGCCGCGAGGCGCTGAACCTGGTGCGCGGCGGCGAGGTGGACGTGCTGGTGATGGACCTGTCGATGCCCGACCAGGGCGGCGTCGACGCGCTGGCGGCGATCAAGGCGCGCGCGCCCGACCTGCCGGTGCTGATCCTCTCGGGATTTCCGGAGACGCACTACGCGACCACGCTGCTCAAGCAGGGCGCGGCCGGCTACCTGAACAAGGAATGCGACCCCGAGGAGATCGTCAAGGCGATCCGCACCGTCTACCGCGGGCGCAAGTACATCACGCCGGCGGTGGCCGAGCTGCTGGCCGACACGCTGGGCGGCGACACGACCAAGCTGCCGCACGAGCTGCTGTCGGAGCGCGAGTTCCAGGTCTTCCTGCGCCTGGCCAAGGGCGAGACCATCGGCCACATGGCCGAGAGCATGTCGCTGAGCGTCAAGACCGTCAGCACCTATCGCACGCGGGTGATGGAGAAGATGGGCCTGTCGTCCAACAGCGACCTGACCTACTACGCGCTGAAGAACGGGCTGATCCAGTAGCCCCGGCCGCGACGTCGGCGCGCACATGTCAGCCGGGCCCCGCGGCGCTGCTGATCTCTTCGCAATAGGCCAGCAGCTCTTCCAGTTCGGCCGACTTGTCGAACACGCGGTCGGCGCCGAGCTGCAGGCAGCGCCGCCGCATGTCGGCGGTGGCGTAGTTGGTCAGCACCACCAGGTGCGACTGCGGCCGCGCGGCGCGCGCCTGGCGCAGCACCGCCAGCCCGCTGCCGGACTTGAGGAAGATGTCGATGATCATCAGCTCGCACTCGACCCCCTGGCTCAGCCAGTCGAGGGCGCCGCGCTCGTCCTCGGCGAAGCCGACGACCTGCACCGCCAGCATCTCCTCCAGCGTGGCCACGAGGTTCTGGCGAATCAGCGGGCTGTCTTCGACGACGAAGCAGCGCATGGCAGGCGTGGCCGTTTCCGAGGTTGGCGAGGTTGGACCAGCGGCGATTATCAACAGCCCTCCGCGCTGCAAGGCTGGTGTCTCGCTGAGTTTCATGTCGGACGATTCCTACATGGGGCCTGATGCCGGCAGGGTTCAACCGGCGCCCTTTCGCGCCAGCACCTCGCGGCAGCCGGCCACGGCCGGCTCGGCGCCGTCGTCGCCGGCGTCCATCAGCGGCAGCAGCGCGGCCAGCGGGTTCAGCATCGCCAGCAGCGCCGCGGGCACCAGGCGGCGGGCGATCGGCGCCTTGTCCACCGAGACCTGCGGCGCGCTCAGGCTGCCGCGCACGCGCAGCGGCGAGCGTAGCGTCAGCGGGCTGAAGTCCTTGGGCTCGACGCGGGCCACGAGGTCCAGCCGCTCATCGGCCAGCGACAGCGAGCCCTCGGCCCAGACCGTGGAGTCGCGCGTGTCGACCACCAGCACGCGCGGTTGCACGCGGCCGCGCTGGATGCTCAGGTCGGCCGCGCCGCAATCGACGCGCAAGGCGTCGTCGCCGCGCAGCATCACGCCCAGGGCCTGCGCCAGGTCCAGCCCCGCCAGCTCCAGCGCCAGGTGCGAGATGCGGCCGCGGCTCAGCACGCCCCAGGCGCGGCCGTCGGCGCCGGCCAGCAGCTCGGCGGTGGAATTGCCCCGGCCCTGCAGTTGCACGCGCCCGGCCAGACGGCCGGCCACATAGGGCGGCTGCCGGTTCGGGCGCTGCAGGCCGGTGATCCACTGCTCCAGCTCCAGCCCGCGGGCGCCCAGGTCCACGTCCCAGCGCGCCGGGCGGACACGACCGTCCAGCCGCACGTGGCCGTCCAGACGGCCGCGCGCCAGGCGGGCGTCGAGCTCGTCGATCAGCAGCACGCCGTCCGTCAGGCGCAGGCGGGCGCGCAGCGGCCGCACGGCGTCCAGCCCGGGGTGGCCCAGCTCCAGCCGGTCCAGCGCGATGCGCACGTCGGCCTGCATCGCGTTCAGCGACGGCAGGTCGAAGGGCCGGTCCGGCAGCACCCGCGCGCCGCGCGGCGGCGTGGCGGCGCCGCTGGGCGCGCGCGTGCCGATCGCCGGGCCCAGGTCCTGCAGCCACAGCGCGCGGCCGCGCAGTTCGCCCGTCAGCACCGGCTTGGCGGCGGGCGGCTTGTCGAACACGAAGTCGCCGGCCAGGTCGCTGCGGCCGACGCGCGCCTGCCGCACCGCGGCCTGCCAGCGCGTGCCGCTGTGCTGGACGCGGCCTTGCATCGAGAAGGCCGCGGTGGTGGGCAGCGTGATCTGCAGCGGCTGGCCCACCGCGGCGAGCGATGGGCCCGAGAGGCCGAAGCTGCCTTCCAGCCGCGCGCCGCCCATCGGGTCCTGCAGCCGGCCCTGGAAATGCAGCCGCGCCTGGCCGGCCTGCACGTCCAGCGTCACCGGCAGCTCGACCTGGCGGTCGCCCAGCGCCTGGCGGGTCAGCGCCGCGCCGGCGCGCAGCGTGGCCTGCACCGGCGCCTGGCGCAGCGTGCCGGTGGCATCGGCCAGCCAGCCGCCGGCCGGCAGCGGCTGGCTGGCCACGTTGCCGTCCAGCCGCAGCGCCTGCTGGCCGTCGAGCAGCGTCCAGCGGCCCTGGCCGACCGACAGCTCGGCGATCTGCACGCCCTGGATGTCCTGCGCGGGCGCGGGCGAGTTGCTGCTGGGCAGGGGCTCGCCGATGCGCTTGCCGAAGTGCCAGCTCGCGCGGCCGTCGGCCCGGCGTTCGAGCCGGAGCTGCAAGGCCTGGGCGCTGAGGCGCTGCAGGCGCAGCGGCTGGCCGCCGTGCGCGACCCACAGGTCGCGCCAGCGCAAGGCCAGCTCGATCTGCTGCGCATCGAGCATGGCGCCGAGCGGGCTCCAGTCCGGATTGCCGACGACCAATCGCTCCAGCCGCAGCCGGATGCCGCCCAGCAGGTGCAGCCTGAAAGCGCCGGCGCCCGGAGACAGCTCGACGCTGCGCTCCAGGCGCTGGGCCGCGTAGGCCGCGGCGGGCCGGGCGAGGAAGGGCCAGCCGAGGTATTCAGACAACCCCACGCCGGTGACCAGCGCCGCGGCGATGCCGGTGGTCCAGATCAGCACGCGGCGCATGTCCGATCAGCGGCCGCGGCGGGCCGCCGCCTCGTCAGCGGGTCAGTGGTCCCAGCGGTCGCCGATGCCGCGTTCCCAGCTCGCGAGCTGCTTCTCGGCCTCGTCGCGAGCGATGCCGTAGCGCTCCTGGATCTTGCCGGCCAGTTGCTCGCGGCGGCCGGCGATGACGTCCATGTCGTCATCCGTCAGCTTGCCCCATTGCTCGCGGACCTTGCCCTTGAGCTGCTTCCAGTTGCCTTCGACGCGTTCCCAGTTCATGATGAATAATCCTTTGATTGACAGTTAGTTCGGCAGCACTCAGCTGCGAACGACGATCTGGTTCCTGACCGACTTCACGCCCTTGACGTTGCGGGCGATGCTCTCGGCGGAACTGCGCTCGGTCGAGTCCTTGGCGAAGCCCGACAGCATGACCTCGCCGTTGAGCGTCTCCACCTTGATCGAGGTGGCGTCGACCTGCTTGTTCTCGACGAACTTGGCCTTCACCTCGGCGGTGATGACCGAGTCGTCGACGTAGGCGCCGACGCTTTGCTGGTCGCGCGTGACGGCGCAGCCGGGCAGCACGACGAGGGCGGCCACCGCGGTGGCCAGGGCGGCAAGGGTGTTGCGAGCGATCATGATGCGGATCTCCTTGTGGTTGACCTGATGGAGCTGACTCGTTGGATCGGCGCTGCTCGTGCATCCGATGTCGGCCACTGTAGGCAGCACCAAGGCTGCCCGGCATCGGACGAGGCGGCCGCCGCGTGTAGGACGGCGGCGCAGGGATCAGTAGGCGGCCGGCTCGCCCTTGGGCGGCACGCCCACGCCCAGCAGCTCGAAGGGGCCGCGGCCGCTGGCGGCCGCGAGCAGGCCCAGCACGCGGCCGGGCTCGTCGCCGACCATCGCCCAGTCGAAGCGCCAGGTCCAGTTGGGCGCGCCCATGGTCCCGGGGGTGTTCATGCGGTGCTCGCTGGGCAGGCCCAGCACGTCCTGCAGCGGCACGATGGCCAGGTTGGCCACCGAGTTGAAGGCGGCACGGATCATCGCCCAGTGCACGTCGTGCGCGCCGCAGGCGAGGTAGGTGCCGGCGAAGCGGCGCTCGCGCTCGGGCGCCGCGGCCCACCAGCCCTGCACGGTGTCGTTGTCGTGCGTGCCGGTGTAGACCACCGCCTGGCGCTCGTAGGCGTGGGGCAGGTACTCGTGCGCCGCGTCGCCGCCGAACGCGAACTGCAGCACCTTCATCCCCGGGTAGCCCAACGCTCGACGCAAGGCGTGCACGTCGGGCGTGATGAAGCCCAGGTCCTCGGCGATGATGGGCAGCGGGCCTAAAGCGGCGCCGATGGCGTCGAACGGCGCGCGCCCCGGCCCCGGCCGCCAGCGGCCGCCGCGCGCGTCGGGGCAGTCGGCCGGGATCTCGAAATAGCCCGCGAAGCCGCGGAAGTGGTCGATGCGGAAGGCGTCGGCCTGGTGCAGCATGCGCTGCACGCGCGCCGTCCACCAGGCCCAGCCCTCGTCGGCCATGCGGTCCCAGCGGTACAGCGGGTTGCCCCAGCGCTGGCCCAGCGCGGCCATGGCATCGGGCGGCACGCCGGCCACCACGGTGGGCTGGAAGTCTTCGTCCAGCGTGTACAGATCGGGCCGCGCCCAGCAGTCGGCGCTGTGGTGGGCCACGAAGATCGGCAGGTCGCCCAGGATGCGCACGCCGCGCGCGTGGGCATAACTTTTCAGATCAACGCACTGCTCGTCGAACTGCCATTGCACGAACTGCCAGAAGCCGATCTCGGCCGCGTGCTGCTGGCGCGCGCGCGCCAGCGCGTGCGGCTCGCGGCGGCGCAGGCCTTCGGGCCAGGTCCACCAGGGGCGGCCGTCGAGCGCCGTCTCCAGCGCCATGAACAGCGCGTAGTCGTCCAGCCAGCCCTGCTGCTCGCGGCACCAGGCTGCATAACGCTGCAGGTAAACGTCTCCGCTTCCGGCGAAGAAGCCGGCGGCCGCGGCGCGCAGTTGCCGCATGCGCCAGGCGCGCACGCGCGCGAAGTCGACGCGGCGGCCGTCGAAGCCCTCTTCGGGCAGCGCCGGCGGCGGCAGCCAGCCGGCCTCCACCAGCGGCTCCAGCGCCACCAACAGCGGGCTGCCGGCGAAGGCCGAGACGCTCTGGTAGGGCGAGTCGCCGGGGCCTACCGGCGTGGTCGGCAGCCATTGCCACAAGCCCTGCCCGCAGCGCTGCAGCCAGTCGACGAAGTGGCGCGCCGAGGGCCCGAAGTCACCGCTGCCGTGCGGCCCGGGCAGCGAGGTGGGGTGCAGCAGCACGCCCGCGGCGCGTTGGTCGAGGTTCATCGGGCGGCCATGCTACCGGTCGCGGCGGCGGCGCGGTGACATCATCGAGGGCCCCAAGCCCCTGCCCACCGACGCCGCCGCCATGGATGAACCCGACCGCCGGTCGATCGCGCCCCGATGAAGCTGATCGACGCCGCCGCGGTGGCCGCCGCCCTGCCCTTCGAGCGCCTGGTGCCGGCGCTGCGCGCGCTGTTCGCCGCTGGCTGCGAAGTGCCGCCGCGCCAGGTGCTGCACTGGGGCGACGGCCGCGGCGGCGAGGTCACCTCGCTGGTGATGCCGGCGTGGCAGGCGCCCACGGCCTCGGCGCCGGGCTTCTACGGCGTGAAAGTCATCAACATCGCGCCCGGCAACGCGGCGCGCGCCCTGCCGGGGCTGCATGCGAGCGTTCTGCTGCACGACGCCGCCACGGGCCGTCCGCTGGCGCTGCTGGACGGCGACGAGATCACCGTGCGCCGCACTGCGGCCGCGTCGGCCCTGGCGGCCTCGTTCCTGGCGCGCGCCGATGCCGCGCACCTGCTGGTGGTCGGCGCCGGCCGCGTCGCGGCGCAGCTGCCGGCGGCCTACGCCGCGGTGCGGCCGCTGCGGCGGTTCAGCGTCTGGGCGCGGCGGCCGGAGGCGGCGGCGGCGCTGGCGGCGCAGCTCCGGGCCGAGGGATTTCCGGCGCAGGCGGCGGCCGACCTGCCGGCCGCCGTGGCCGCAGCCGACATCGTGAGCTGCGCGACGCTGGCCACCGCGCCGGTCGTGCAAGGCGCCTGGCTGCGGCCCGGCAGCCACCTGGACTTGATCGGCAGCTTCACGCCGCAGATGCGCGAGGCCGACGACGGCTGCCTGCGCGGCGCCGCACTGTTTGCCGACACCGAGGAGGCGCTGGCCAAGAGCGGCGACCTGCTGGGCCCGCTGGCCAGCGGCGTGATCACGCCGCAGGACCTGCGCGCGACGCTGGCGATGCTTTGCCGCGGCGAGCACCCCGGCCGCCGCGACGACGCCGAGCGCACGGTGTTCAAGTCCGTCGGCACCGCGCTGGAAGACTTGTGCGCCGCGGTGCTGGCGTATCGGGGCCCTGCGGCTGCGGAACGTTGAAGCTGAAAGCCATGCCTCGCCCGACCACCCCACGCCGCATGAACGAGGCCGAGCTGCAGCAAATCCTCGCGCGTGGCGAAGACAGCCGCCACCAGTTCAAGCGCGACGCCAGCAACATCGACGGCATGGCGGCCGAGCTGGCCGCGTTCGCCAACAGCGGCGGCGGCCTGCTGCTGCTTGGCGTGGACGACGACGGCCGCGTGGCAGGACTGAACACGGCCGGCGTGCGGCGCTTGAACCAATTGCTGTCCAACGCCGCGTCGCAGAACGTGCGCCCGCCGATCCACCCCGTCACCGAAAACGTCCAGACCACGCAAGGCATCGTGATGATCGTCACCGTGCCGGACGGTCTCGGCAAGCCCTACGTGGACAACCAGGGGCGCATCTGGGTCAAGAGCGGCGCGGACAAGCGGCACGTCACGGCGCGCGAGGAAATCCAGCGCCTGTTCCAACGCGCCGCGTTGATTCATGCCGACGTCGTTGCCGTCGCCGGCACCTCGATGGCCGACATCGACGAGAAGGCGTTCAACACTTATTTCAATCAGCGCTACGGCCAATCGTCCGAGCTGGCCGGACAACCCTTGCCGCAGTTGCTGCAGAACCTCGGCCTGGCCGATGGACAGGAACTCAACCTCGCCGGCTTGCTGCTGTTCGGCAAGCGTCCGCAGCGCCATCGGCCCGCGTTCGAGGTCAAGGCCGTGGCATTTCCGGGCACGGCCTTGCACGACGACCGCTATCTGGATAGCGAAGACATCGACGGCACGCTGCTGGAGCAGTACCAGCGCAGCTTCGCCTTCATCAAACGCAATCTGCGCCACGTCCAGGGCGGCCGCGGCTTCAACACGCTGGGGCAGTTGGAGGTTCCGGAGCAGGCTTTCGAGGAACTGCTGGTCAACGCGCTGATCCACCGCGACTACTTCACCAGCGCCTCCATCCGGCTGATGGTGTTCGCCGACCGCGTGGAGATCATCAGCCCCGGCCACCTGCCCGACAGCCTGAGCACGGAGGCCATCGTCCGCGGTACGTCCAACCGCCGCAACCCGACGCTGACCGAGCACGCGGTCCACATCCTGCCGTACCGCGGCTTGGGCACCGGCATCCCCCGCGTCCTGCAAGGCTGGCCCCGCACCCGCTTCGTCGACGACGCCGCCGGCAACGAATTCAAGGCAGTGATCCCGAGGCCCGGAGCAGTGCCCCCCGAAGCCACCCCTCAAGTGACCCCCCAAGTCACCCCCGAAGTCACCCCCGAAGTCGAACGGGTCGCGCGGGCGCTGCAGACCGAGTTGCCCCGGCAGGCGCTGCAGCAGGCCTTGGGACTGAAGGACGGCAAGCACTTCCGCAAGGCCTATCTGCAGCCGGCGCTCGCCTCGGGGCTGGTGCAAATGACCCAGCCCGACAAGCCCCGCAGCAGCCGGCAAGGCTATCGCCTGACGGCGACGGGCCGGCAATGGCTGGATACTCATCCGGCCGCGGGAACGGACTGAGCTGGTGGCACTGCGCACCACGCCAACACCAACATGGGCCGCGCGGACACCGCTCTTCAGGAGGCCAACGATGATGAAGTTCGATCACCTGCAGATCTGGGTCACGGACCTGCAGGCCGCTCGCGACTGGTACGTCTCGACTTTGGATCTCAAGGTCGAGTTTGAGGCACCAGAACGCGAGACCGTCGCATTGCAGGACACTGCGGGATTCACGATCTTCCTTCAGCAGCGGGCAGCCTCTCGACCGGTTGCAGAACCGTACGCGATGTGGTTTCAAGTAGCCGATGTTGATGCCACCTTCGAGAACTGGACGGCCCGAGGTGTTCGCTTTTCGCATGGCCCGCGAAAGTCCTTCTGGGGCTATGGCGTCGAACTGTCCGACCCAGATGGGAACTTCATCCGTCTTTGGGATGAGCGGTCAATGAACCAGCACTAGCTGGACTGGGCGCATTGATGGAAACACAGGCCATGCTTTCAACGGCAGAGGCATATTGCAGTGGGCCTGGTTGCCCGACAGGTCAAGCCCGCACTCGCATCCCGAAACGCACGCAGGACGGAATTGATTCGAGTCTGACAGCCGGGCCCTTGCGCCTTGAACCACTCGATGACGTCCTGGTCGATGCGCAGCGAGGAGATCAACTCCTTGTTCGGCACGGCCACAGGATCCGCTCATGCCGCTGAACGCCCTGCCCGAGCAGCTCGAGTCTCCTCGCCTCCTGATCCGGGTCGCGAAGCCCGGCGATGGGCCCATCTTCAACGAAGCCATCCTCGGCTCGCTGGACGAGCTGTCGCCCTGGCTCGGCTGGGTGACGCCGGCACCGACGCTAGAACGGTCCGAGCTCGACTGCCGCCGGGCCTACGCGCGCTGCCTGCTGAACGAAGACCTGATGGTCTTCTTCTTCGAAAAGGACACGGGCACGCTCGTGGGCGGCAGCGGCCTGCACGGCGCCGACTGGGCGGCGCGCAAGTTCGAAGTCGGGTACTGGCGCCGCACGGGCTGCGGCGGCAAAGGCCTGGTCACCGAAGGCGTCCGTGCCCTGTCGGACCATGCGTTGCGCGAGCTGGGCGCACATCGCGTGTTCCTCACCTGCGACGACAAGAACGTCCGGAGCTGGCAGCTTGCCGAGCGCGCCGGCTTCACGCTGGAAGGCATCATGGTGAATGAACGGCTCGATCTTCAGGGTCGGCTGCGCAACACCAGGGTCTATGCCCGCACGGCCGCCTGATATCGAACCTCGGCTTGCGGTGCTGAAGCATGAGAGCTGACAACCTCCGCCGCGCCGCCGCCTGGATGGCCGGCTGGCTGCTGCTGATGGTGGTGATCGCGATCGCCGGCCGCGAGGCGATGCGCGAGCTGGCGGTGTTCCAGGTGATGCTGATGCGCTCGCTGATGGGCCTCGTGATGCTGTGGCCGCTGATCCACGCTGCCGGCGGTGCGCGGGCGCTGAAGACGCAGCGGCTGCCGCTGCACCTCGCGCGCAATGCCGTGCACTACGCGGCGCAGTACGGCTGGTTCGCGGCGCTGGCGCTGATTCCGCTGGCGCAGGTGGTGGCCATCGAGTTCACGATGCCGCTGTGGTCGGCGCTGCTGGCCGCCGCGGTGCTGGGCGAGCGGCTCGACCGCTACAAGCTGGCCGCGGTCGCGCTGGGCCTGGCCGGCGTCGCGGTGATCGTGCGGCCCAGCGCCGCGGGGCTCAGCGCCGGGCAGTTGATCGCGCTGGCTGCGGCCTTCGGCTTCGCGGTCTCGGTGGTGATGGTCAAGTCGCTGACGGGCAGCGACACGGCGATCACCGTGAGCTTCTGGATGCTGGTGGTGCAAAGCGTGATCGGCCTCATCGTCGGCCTCGTCCCGGCGCTGGCCGTCTGGCGCTGGCCGTCGGCCGCGGTGTGGGGCTGGATGGTGGTGGTGGCCTTCTGCGGCACCTTCTCGCACTACTGCTTCGCGCGCGCGATGCAGCAGGCCGACGCCACCGTCGTGGTGCCGATGGATTTCCTGCGCGTGCCGCTGTCGGTGCTGGCCGGCTGGGCGGTCTATGCCGAGCGGCTGGACTGGTTCACCGCGGCCGGCGTGGCGCTGATCCTGGGCGGCAACAGCCTCAACCTGAAGAAGGCCGCGCCGCGGTAGGCTCTGCCGCTGCCGGCCTGCCCGCCCCTACCTGCCCGAGGTGACCCATGAACGACGACGCCGCCCCCTTCATCGCCGCCCGCGACTGGCTGCTGGCCCACCGCCTGGACCAGCCGGCCGCGGCCGCCGGCTTCCGGTGGCCGCAGCTCGAGCGCTTCAACTGGGCGCTGGACCACTTCGACGCGCTGGCGCGCGGCAACGCGGCGCCGGGCTTGTGGATCGTCGACGAAGGCGGCGCCGAGCAGCGCTTCAGCTTCGAGCAGCTCAGCCGCCGCTCCAGCGCGCTGGCCAACCGGTTGCGCGCCCTGGGCGTGCAGCGCGGCCACGTCGTGCTGCTGATGATGGGCAACGAGCCGGCGCTGTGGCTGGCGATGCTGGCCTGCATCAAGCTGGGCGCGGTGGTGGTGCCGGCCACCACGCTGCTCAGCCGCGACGACCTGCAGGACCGCTTCGACCGCGGCGGCGTGCGCCACGTCATCGTCGACGGCAGCCTGGCCGCGCGCTTCGACGAGCTGCCCGGCGGCTACACGCGCATCGCCACCGGCCCGGCGGCGCCCGCCGGCTGGCTGCGCTTCGACGATCTGCTCGACGGCGACGAGCGCTTCCAGCCCGACGGCGAGACGCGCGCCGACGACCCGCTGCTGCTGTATTTCACCTCGGGCACCACGGCCAAGCCCAAGCTGGTGATGCACACGCACCAGAGCTATCCGGTCGGCCATTTGTCGACCATGTACTGGCTGGGCCTGCAGCCGGGCGACGTGCACCTGAACATCTCGTCGCCGGGCTGGGCCAAGCATGCCTGGAGCTGCTTCTTCGCGCCGTGGAACGCGGGGGCCTGCGTCTTCATCTTCAACCAGCCGCGCTTCGGCGCGCCGGCGCTGATCGAGACGCTGGGCACCCACCCCGTCACCTCGCTGTGCGCGCCGCCCACCGTCTGGCGCATGCTGATCCAGCAGGACTTGGCGGCCGCGCGCCCGCGGCTGAAACTGCGCGAGCTGATCGGCGCCGGCGAGCCGCTGAATCCCGAGGTGATCGACCAGGTCCGCCAGGGCTGGGGCCTGACCATCCGCGACGGCTTCGGCCAGACCGAGACCACCGCGCAGATCGGCAACGCGCCGGGCCAGCCGGTGGTGCCGGGCTCGATGGGGCGGCCGCTGCCGGGCTACCGCATCGCGCTGATCGACCTCGACAACCGCGAGGTCGACGAAGGCGAGATCGCGATCCGCCTGGACCCGCGGCCGCTGGGCCTGATGCCCGGCTACTGGGGCGACGCGGCCAAGACCGCCGAGGTCATGCGCGACGGCTGGTACCGCACCGGCGACGTGGCGCGGCGCGACGAGCAGGGCTACATCACCTACGTCGGCCGCGCCGACGACGTGTTCAAGTCCAGCGACTACCGCATCAGCCCCTTCGAACTGGAGAGCGTGCTGATCGAGCACCCCGCGGTGGCCGAGGCCGCCGTCGTGCCCAGCCCCGACCCGGTGCGGCTGGCGGTGCCCAAGGCCTTCGTCGCGCTGCGCCCCGGCCATGCGGCCGACGAGGCCACGGCGCGCAGCATCTTCGACTTCCTGCGCGAGAAGCTCGCGCCCTACAAGCGCATCCGCCGGCTGCAGTTCGCCGAGCTGCCCAAGACCATCTCCGGCAAGATCCGCCGCGTGGAGCTGCGCCGCAACGAAGCCGCGGCGCGCGCCGAAGGGCGCAGCGATGCGGCGGAGTTCGTCGACGACGGCGCGGCGAAGCGCTGAGCGGCATGCCTGAACGAGGTCAAGCGCCGGCATCCTTGAGGCCGCGGCCGGGCCGCTCGGGGCTTAGGGCAGGCCCACGCGCTCGGGCAGCGCGCGCCAGCGAGCCGCCAGCGGCGCCTGCTTGCCGGCCGGCCGCGCCGGCTGCGCCGCCAGGGCTTGGGCGTAGAACGCCACCAGGTCGGCTTTCTGGCGCGGCCGCGTCGCGTCGTCCAGGAAACTCATGTGCCCGCCCGGGTAGTTGCGGATCGTCGCGCGGCCAGGGGTGCCCAGGCGCGCGAGGTCGGTCTCGGTGATGTGAAAGGGCGTGGCCAGGCCTCGGCCTCGGCATCGGCCGGGACGGGGTTCGTCAGCCCGTGCCAGGCGCCGGCGGCTGCATAACTCGGCAGATGGCCGGCACAGGAGATGCTGGGCGCATCGCTGACGCCGCAGTTGCTGTTGTAGTCCAGCGCCGGCGACTGCAGCACCAGGCCCGCGGGCCGCAGGCCGATCTCCTGCAGCCGGCGCGCCAGCACGGCGGTGCGCGGCCCGCCGTAGCTCTCGCCGTACAGGAAGAAGGGCGAGGCCTCGCGGCCGTGCAGTGCCAGCCAGCGCCGCACGGCGTCGCGGAACAGCGCCGCATCGGCGTCGACGCCCCAGAAGTCCTGGTTCCTGAACGGCACGATCGCGGTCGAGCGCCCGCTGCCGACGGCGTCGAGGTAGACCAGGTCGGTGGTGTCGAGCAGGCTCTCGGCGTTGTCCACCAGCGGGAAGGGCCGCGCCGCGGTGGTCTGCGGGACCCCGGTCACCAGCCGTTTCGGGCCGAACGAGCCCAGGTGCAGCCAGACGCTGGCCGAGCCGGGGCCGCCGTTGTAGAAGAAGGTCACCGGGCGCGTCGCCGCCGCTTCACCGTCGGCGGTGTAGGCCACGTAGAAGATGCTGGCCTGCGGCGCATCGCTCACCGAATGGCGCGCCACCAGGTGGCCGGCGGTCGCGGTGTAGCCGATGTCGCGGCCGCCGATCACGATGCGCTGCGGCGAGACCGCGGCAGCCTCGATCGCCCCCTGGACGGCACCCGAGGGCTGCGACGAGTAGACGATGGGATCGTCGTAGTCCCGGGCCACCGGCGGTGGTGGCGACGGCGGCGGATCGGTGTCGCCACCGCCGCCGCCGCAGGCGGCGAGCCACGCGGTCAGGCCGACGGCGGCCAGGCGGGTGATGGTGGGGCGGGTGATGGCGAGCGGGCGCATCGGCATCGAGTGTAGGAGCCGGGAGCGGACCCTGCCTTGCGCCCTCCAAGGCCGTTGAACCGCGTCAACGGCCGGCCCCGGCGCCCGCTGCCGCGGCGGCACGCACCACGCCCGGTTCGCGGATCGGCAGGTGCAGCAGCGCCGCGCCGACGGCGAGCACGATGTCGGCGATCCACATCGCGTCGTAGCTGCCGGTGAGGTCGAGCACGCGGCCGCCGAGCCATGCGCCGGCGAAGCCGCCGACCTGGTGCGACAGCATCACGACGCCGAACAGCGTGGCCATGTTGGCCAGGCCGAAGAAGCGGGCCACCAGACCGGCGGTCGGCGGCACGGTGGACAGATAGGTCAGGCCCATCGCCGCGGCGAACACCAGCACCGTGGTGCCGGTCTTCGGCGCCAGCAGGAACAGCAGCACCGCCAGCGCGCGCGCCGCGTACACCAGGGCCAGCAGCGACTTCATGCGCCAGCGGCCCACGGCCCAGCCCATCGCGACGCTGCCGACGATGTTGAACAGCCCGACCAGCGCCAGCGACCAGGCGCCGAACGCCACCGGCAGCCCGCAGGCGGCGACGACGCCGGGCAGGTGCGTGGCCAGGAAGGCGACGTGGAAGCCGCAGACGAAGAAGCCCGCGCCCAGCAGCAGGAAGTCGCGCTCGCCCAGCGCCTCGCGCACCGCCGCGCGCGTGCCCACGGGCCGCGCGCCGGCCGGCGCGGCCTGCAGCGCGTTGCCCTTCAGCACCCAGGCCGCGGGCAGCGCGAGCAGCACCAGCAGGCCCAGGATCTGCAGCGCGCCGGCCCAGCCCTGGCCGAGCATCAGCGCGCCGGCGATCGGCGCCATCGCGAACTGGCCGAACGAGCCGCCGGCGTTGACGATGCCGGTGGCCAGGCCGCGCTTGTCGGCGGCGACCAGCCTCGAGGTGGCCGACATCAGCACCGCCGGCCCCGCCATGCCGGCGCCGCCGGCGGCCAGCACGCCGATCGCGAAGACCAGCCCGGCGGTCGTGGTCATGAACGGCGTCAGGAAGGTGCCCAGCGCCACCAGCGCAATGCCCGTCAGCAGCACGCGGCCGGCACCGACGCGGTCGGCCATCGCGCCGGCGAAAGGCTGCGTCAGCCCCCACCAGAGCTGGCCGAAGGCGAAGGCCAGGCTGATGCTGCCCAGGCCCAGACCGGTGGCGGTGTTCAGCGGGCCGAGGAACAGGCCCATGGTCTGGCGCGTGCCCATCGTCAGCGCGAACACGCCGGCCGCCGCCAGCAGCACCAGCCAGGCCGGCCAGCGCCGCGGCGGCGTGGCTGCGGGCGCAGGGCTATTCATCATCGCCCTCCGTGTCGGCCGCGGCCAGCCGCTGCAGCGACTGGTCGACCAGCGCATGCAGCGCGACGACGGTGTCGATGCCGAGCTGCCGGTTCAGCCGCTGCTGCGCCGCCTTCCAGTGGCGCTGCGCCAGCGCGTGCTGCTCGCGGCCGGCCGGCGTGATCCGCACGCGGCGGCTGCGGCCGTCGTCGCCGGGCGCCTGCTCCAGCCAGCCGGCGGCGGCCAGCGGCTTGAGGTTGCGCGTCAGCGTCGACGCATCCATGGTCATCGCCGCCGCCAGGTCGCCGGGGCGGATGGGCCCGAGCCTGAGCACGTGCGACAGCAGCGAGTACTGCGTGGTCTTGAGCCCGGCCCCGGCCAGTTCCTGGTCGTAGAGCTGCGAGACGCGCCGCACGAGCTGGCGCAGCTTGAAGTTGGTGCAGCCCTGCGGGCGCGCGGCGGATGGGAGGTCGGCCTTGCTCATCCGAATGATTGTATCTACAATTCTTGTATCTGCAACCATATGGAGTCGCCGCCATGTCCGACGAGGTTCGAGCCGAGTGGATCCGGCAATACGAGGCCGCGCACCGGCGCATGCTGGCCGGCGGCGGCAAGGCCGGCGTGGCGCGGCCCGAAGACCTGCGCGGCCGGAGCGGGCTGCAGGTCATGCAGGCGCTGCTGGACGGCGCGCTGCCGTATCCGCACATCCTCGACACGCTGGACTACGGGCTGGTCGAGGTCGACAAGGGCCGCGCGGTGTTCCAGGGCACGCCGCAGCTCAAGCACTACAACCCGCTGGGCAGCGTGCACGGCGGCTGGTACGCGACGCTGCTGGATTCGGCGCTGGGCTGCGCGGTGCACACCGCGCTGGACGCCGGCAAGGCCTACACCACGGCCGAGCTGGGCATCCACATCGTGCGCGCGGCCGATGAGCGCACCGGCCCGCTGCGCGCGATCGGCCAGGTGGTGCACGCCGGCCGCCAGATGGCCACCGCCGAGGCGCGCATCGTCGGCCCCGACGGCAGGCTCTACGCGCACGGCAGCACCACCTGCCTGGTGTTCGACGCCCGCTGACGGTCTTCGCGGCAGGGGTCCGCACCAGGGCGCCGCGGCCGCGCGCCGCGCTACGCTCGCGGCTGGCGGCCCGGCCCCGCGCCGCCGCGCAGGAGAACCGCATGACCGACCCCGATCCCCGCCTCCCGGCCCAAGGCCTGTCGCAGGTGCGCGGCCGCAGCGACCAGCCGCTGTCCGACGCCACGGTCTTCGAGTTCCTGGCCGACACCGCCCGGCGCTGGCCGCAGCGCGACGCCGCGGTCTTCGTCGAGCAGGGCCAACGTTTCACATGGGCTGAACTGCTGGCGCAGGTGGAATGCGCGGCGGCCGGCTTCGCGCAGCTGGGCGTGAAGGCCGGCGACCGCGTGGGCATCTGGTCGCCCAACCGCAGCGAATGGCTGATCACGCAGTTCGCCACCGCGCGCATCGGCGCCATCCTGGTCAACATCAACCCGGCCTACCGGCTGGCCGAGCTGGAATACGCGCTCAACAAGGCCGGCGTCGGCGTGCTGGTGACGGCCGCGGCGTTCAAGAGCAGCCACTACCTCGGCATGCTGCAGACGCTGGGCGTAGGCGCCGGCGGCGACGGCCGCAGCGAGCGGCTGCCCGCGCTGCGCACCGTGGTGCGTACGGGCGACGAGCCCACCGCCGGCATGCTGAACTGGCGCGCGCTGATGGCGCTGGGCGAAGGCCACGTCGCCGCGCTGCCGGCGCCGGCGGGCTTCAACTGCCGCGAGCCGATCAACATCCAGTTCACCAGCGGCACCACCGGCGCGCCCAAGGGCGCGACGCTGACGCACCACAACATCGTCAACAACGCGATCGCGATCGCGCGCTGCATGCGGCTGACGGAGGCCGATGCTTTGTGCATCCCCGTGCCGCTGTACCACTGCTTCGGCATGGTGCTGGCGGTGCTGGCTTGCGTGAGCGCCGGCGCCAAGATGGTGTTCCCCGGCGAGGGCTTCGAGCCCGCGGCGACGCTGGCCGCGGTGCAGGCCGAGCGCTGCACCGCGCTGCACGGCGTGCCGACGATGTTCATCGCCGAGCTGGACCACCCCGATTTCGGCCGTTATGACCTGTCGACGCTGCGCACCGGCATCATGGCCGGCGCGCCCTGCCCGATCGAGGTGATGCGCCGCGTGCAGCGCGACATGCACATGACCGAGGTCACCATCGCCTACGGCATGACCGAGACCAGCCCGGTCAGCTTCCAGAGCGCCACCGACGACCCGCTGGACAAGCGCGTGACGACGGTCGGCCGCATCCTGCCGCACCTGGAGGTGAAGATCATCGACATCGACGGCCGCGTGGTGCCGCTGGGCGAGAAGGGCGAGCTGTGCACGCGCGGCTACAGCGTGATGCAGGGCTACTGGGCCGACCCCGAGCGCACGGCCGACGCGGTGCGCGACGGCTGGATGCATACCGGTGACCTCGCCACGCTGGACGAGCAGGGCTACTGCAACATCGTCGGCCGCGTGAAGGACATGGTGATCCGCGGCGGCGAGAACGTCTACCCGCGCGAGGTGGAGGAGTACCTGTTCCGCCACCCCAAGGTGGCCGCGGTGCAGGTGTTCGGCGTGCCCGACGCGCGCTACGGCGAGGCGCTGTGCGCCTGGATCATCGCCAAGCCCGGCGTGGACTGCAGCGAGGACGAGATCCGCGCCTTCTGCCGCGAGCAGATCTCGCACTACAAGGTGCCGCGCTACATCCGCTTCGTGCAGGAGCTGCCGGTCACGGTGACCGGCAAGCCGCAGAAGTTCCTGATGCGCGAGGCCATGGTGCGCGAGCTGGGGCTGCAGGCGCAGCGCACGGCCTGACGCGCACCGGGCCTCGGCAGCGGACTTGCCGTCAGGCCGCGGCCTTCTTCACCGCGCGGCGGGCGCGCTTGACCGCCGGGGCTTCGACCACCGGGGCCGCGGCCTTGCGGGCGCGGCGGGCCGCGGTGCCGGCCTGCTTGCGGACCTTGGCGCCGGCCTTGCGCACCGTCTTGGCCACCGGGTGCGCGCCCGCGGCGTCGGCGAGCTGCGTCGCGCCTTCGGCGAGCTTGCCCGACAGCAGCAGGCCCAGGTTGGCGGCCGGCAGGCTGAAGGTGGCGGCGGCGTCCAGGCCGCCGCTGAGCACCGGCGCCTGCAATTCGGCGGCGCGGTCGGCCCACTTGCCGAGCTGGGCGATCGCGAACTCGCTGCTGCGCGCGATGCCGGCCTCGGCGCGTTGTTGCGCCTGGTCGATGCCCTGCTCGGCCCATTGGCTGAGTTGGCTCAGGCGGCTGCCCACGGCCTCCAGCCGCTCGGCGGAGCGCGGCGCCACGCGGGTGGCGCGCGGCAGCACCTGATGCTGCACCGTGCCGTCGACCAGGCGCACCAGGCGGCGGCTGCCCGCGCCGGTGGCGGCCACCATCTGCGTGGCGGCGGTGCGGTAGTTGGCCATGGTCTCGATCGTGAGGCGGCTCAGGGTCTGCGTGCTCATCGGGGTCCTTTCGTGTGGTCGATGGCGCGCAGTGTGGTCGCAAAGCTCTAGAGAGCCCAACCGAAACGGGGCCGGCTTCGCTAGAGAGTGACCTCTACTCGCCGTTGGCCATGGGTCGGGCGCGACTGCCACTGAGCGCCCCAGGGCCGGGCTGCGCCCAGTCCGCCCCCCCCCCGCGGCGAAGGCCCGAGCGCAACTTCACGCGCCAGGGCTGAGTCCGACTCACGGTAGGATTCGCCCATGAGCCCGCCCAAGCGCCCTTCCCGTCCTGCCGACGCCGCCGCCGCGAAGATCTCCGTCACCGTGGATCCCACCGTCCTGCGCGGCGTGAGGGAGGTCGCCCGCCGTTCCGGCAAGACGCTGAGCGCGCACATCAGCCAGGCCCTGGCGCGCGATCTGCGCCGCCACAAGCTGGCGGAACTCATTGCCGAGCACGAGGCCGTTCACGGCGTCGTCACCGAGTCCGAACTCGCACGGGCGCAGGCAGCGTGGCGGGACTGACGCTCGACGCCGGGGCGGTGATCGGCTTCGAGCGCGATGACCGGCGCGTTGTCGCCCATCTGAAGGCGGCGCTTCTAGCCGGGCGGGAAGTCACCGTCCCCGCCGTCGTCGTCGCCGAAGCTTGGCGTGGCGGCCCGCGATCGGCGCGCATCGCGCGGCTGCTGGCAGGCTGCGTCGTCGAATCGGTTGGCGAGACCCTCGCTCGTGCCGCCGGCGAGGCAATGGCCAAGGTGTCGAAGGCCGGAACCATCGACGCGCTGGTCATGGCTTGCGCAGCCCGGCGTGGCGATGCCGTGCTGACCTCCGATCCAGATGACCTGACCGCGCTGCAACTCTGCTTCCCGAAAGTCCGCGTGATCGCGATCGGCTGACCGAATGCCGATCCCTGAATCCAAGCCGCTGCATGTGCTGCTGGTCGACGACCACGCCCTGTTTCGCGAAGGGGTGGCCGGCCTGCTGCAGCGCCTGGGCACGACGCTGCGCCTGACTGAAGCCGGCGACGCCGCGACCGCGCTGGACTGCATCCGGGGCATCGAGCCGCCCGACCTGGCCCTGGTCGACCTGATCCTGCCCGGCCTGCCCGGCATCGACCTGATCGCGCTGCTGCGCGAGGCGGCGCCGTCGATGTTCATCGTCGTGATGTCCAGCAGCGACGAGCCTTCCACGGTGATGCAGGCCATCGAGCGCGGCGCCGTCGGCTTCATTCCGAAGAGCAGTTCGTCCGCGGTGATGATCGATGCGCTGCGTCAGGTGCTGGCGCAGCGCGTCTACCTGCCGCCATCGCTGGTCCATGCGCACGACGCCGGCCTGGCGGCAGGCCGGCGGAGCGCGCCGACGGCAGCGCAAACGCTGAACCTCACGCCACGCCAGGCCGATGTGCTGGACCAGATCCTGCTCGGCAAGCCGATCAAGCAGATCTGCCGCGACCTCGGGCTGTCCGAGGGCACGGTCAAGACACACACCTCGGCGGTGCTGCGTGCGCTGAACGTCACCACCCGCACGCAGGCGGTCGTGGCGATGAGCAAACTAGGGCTGCGGATTCGCCGCTAGCGGCGCTCGCCGGCTCAGCGCTGCCGAGATCGCCTCGTGAAGCATCGAGGCCTTCAGCGGCTTGAACAACACAGGGGTGCCGTCCACCTGCAAGCGATGCAGCTTCTCCGGCTCGATGTCGCCGGTGATCACCAGCGCCGGCAGACCGGGGTCGATTTCGGCGCGCAGGCGGCGGATGGCGTCCAGGCCGTCTTCGGACCCCGGCAGGCGCAGGTCCGTGACCAGCAGGTCCGGCTGCCGCAGATGGTCGGCGAGCTGCCGCAGCACACCGTCGGCGCGGTCGTCGGCCACCACATGGCAGCCCCAGTGCGTCAGCAACGACACCAGCGCGGCGCGCACGTCGAGGTCGTCCTCGATGACGACGACGAAGCTGCCGGCCACCGCGGCGGCGCTGACGAGGCCCGCGCCCGCGGCAGCGGACGCGCGGTCGTCCAGCAGCGCATGGCCGGCTTCGACCAAGGGCAGCGCGAGCTGGAACATGGACCCGGCGCCGATCGTCGAGCGCAGGCTCAGCGGCAGCCCGAGCAGCGCGGCCGTCCGCTGCACGATCGACAGGCCCAGGCCCAGCCCCTGCGTCCGGTCCCGCTGCGGATTGTCGACCTGGTAGAACTCGCGGAAGATGGCCTCCTGGTCTTCCTGGCGGATGCCGATGCCGGTGTCGTGCACCTGCAGCAGCAGCCCGCCGCCGCGGCGCCGCACGCCGACCAGCACCCCGCCCTGCGCGGTGTAGCGCACGGCGTTCGAGACCAGGTTGCGGACGATGCTTTCCAGCAGACGCGGGTCGCTGCGCACCAGGGCGCGGCAGGGCGCGAAGCGCAGGCGGATAGCCTTCGCCTCGGCCAGCGGCTGTTCGGTCAGGCGCACGGCGGCGAACACCTCGCTCAGCGCCACCGGACCGAGCGCGGGTTTCACGGCACCCGCATCCAGGCGCGAGATGTCGAGCAGGCCCTTCAGCAGCGCACCCATGGTGTCGACCGAGGACTGGATGCGCTCGACCAGCAGCCGCAGTTCCGGATGCAACATGCGCTCGCGGGCCAGCCCCACCAGCAGGCTGATCGCATGCAGCGGCTGGCGCAGGTCGTGGCTGGCCGCGGCCAGAAAGCGCGACTTGTCGGCGTTGGCCACCACCAGCTCGGCAGTGCGCTGCTGCACGCGCCGCTCCAGGCCCGTGCGCAGGTCTTCGACCTCGCGCATCGCGCGCAACATGCGCTGCATGATCGTGGCGGCGTACAGCGTGAACAGCACCGGCGCGGCGTAGGGCATCCAGAACAACGCGTCGGGGTGCAGGCGCCCGGTGATGTAGACGGCATCGTGCACTGCCGCGACCACGATCCACAGCCACACCGCGGCCTCGGCAGCGGCATCCCACGAGCGCTGGCGCCAGGCCCGCACCACGAAAATCCATACCGCAAGCACCAGCACCAGCAGCAAGGGCGGATAGGTGACGGCGCGCAGGATGCCCAGCCATGACGGGCTCCATGCCGCCAGCGCGCCCGCAGCCGCCGCCAGCCCCGCCTGCACAAGCAGCACGGCCCGGCCAAGCGACCGATACGGAGGCCCCGCGCGATGACGCGCGTAGAGCCAGGTCAGCAGGCAGCACGCGACGACGGCGTTGTAGAACAGCCAGTCGGTCACCGCGGCGGACAAGGTGGGCGACGCCAGGTGGCCGATGGATCGCACCGTGCAGAGCATCGACAGCAGGCCGAACAGGCCCGCCGTGACTTCCTTGCGCCGGCCCAGCCAGATCAGCACGAGCATGACGGCGAAGGTCAGCGCCACCACGTTCAGGAACAGCGGCAACTCGGACGTCCATGACACATGGCGGTCATGCGCCAGCGTCATGGCCTGCACCGGCCCCAGTTCCACCGCCGAGATGCCCGCGCGCCGCCAGCTGCCGTGCTGCACCCTCAGCAGCACCTCGTTGCGGCCCGGCCGCAGCAGCGCGGGCGGCACGCTCACGAGGGCCGGCGACGAGCGGATCACATGATCGTGCGCGTCCTGGTTTTCGCGGCGCGCCGCCAACTGACCGTTGACGTAGACGGTGCTCACATCGCTGAGACGATCGAAGCGCAGCGCCAGCACGCGCTGCGACGGCGCGGCCAGGTCGAACGACAGGCGGTACCAGCCGGCGTCCGGCGGCTGCGCGAGGCGGTGGCGCCAGGCATCGGGCAGTTGTACCGGCTGCCAATCCCAACCGGCACTGCCCGCCGGGACCCGGCGCCGTTGGCGCTGAAATCGGCCCGCGTGATCTGCAAGACAGGCTGCGCCGATGCGGCCAGCCCCAGCCAGGCGAGCAACCAGGCGAGCAGCCAGCCCAGCCATCCCGAACGGAAACGTCTGCCTCGCCCCACGTCGCGATTCTCATCGCAGGATGCGCGGACGAGGGTGCCTGGACCCCGATCGTCGAGTGCACGATCGCCTCGTGCACCGACGGCCAGTGCCGCGCCGCGCAGGGCGGCGGCGCGCGGGCGCCGCGGTCATCCGCCGGTTTCGGCCCGGTTCAAGCGCGGGCGCGCCGCCGCTGCAGACCCAGCAGCGCCAGCCCCAGCAGCACCAGCAGCAACGGCGCGGGCAGCGGCACCGCCGCGGCTACCGTGGCGTTGAAGGCGCCGGTCTGCGCGTTGAAGCTCAGGTCGGTGATCGTGAAGCCCGCAGCGCTGGCGCTGAAGGCCACGTTGGCGAACAGCCCCAGATCCCCGCCGTCCAGCGCCATCTCGTCGCCGTTGGCATCCAACTGCTTGAAGAAGCTGCCCAGCTCGAACAGCCCGGCGTCCTGGAAGTCCGTGGGGTCGGTGCCACCGAGGAATACGAACTCGATCGCGCCGTCGTCCATGAAGACCTGCGACCAGTCGGCGAACACCAGCTCGTCCATCGCGTACTGGCCGTTGCCCAGGCTTTGCACCTCCAGCACGATCTTGCCGCCGCTGTTGTCGAAGGCGCCGTTGATGGTCAGCTTGCCGGGGCTGTTGCCGGGGTTGACGACGCCCTGGTTGACGACGTCGGCGTTGACCACGCCGTTGCCGCCCAGCAGGCCGTTGTTGCCGACGAAGAGCTGGGCCGCGTTGGCCGTGCCGTTGACCACCAGGGTGCCGGTGCCGGCCGTGCTGGCCGTGCCGTCGTGGGCGACGCCGATCAAGCCGTCGGACGACAGGCTGGCGCCGGCGCCCACCGTCACCGTGCCGATGGTGTTGGCAGCGGCGCCCAGCAGCACGCGCGCGCCGGCGCCGGTGGCGGCCACGCTGGTGCCCGCGCCGCTGAGCGTCAGGCTGCCGATGCCGGCCTGCGTGCCGCTGCTGGCGACGCCGACGCCGATCAGCGCATTGGGCGAGGCCACGGTCAGCGTCGAGCCGCCGCTGATGGTGACGGAGCCGGTGCCGCCCGCCGCGGTGGCCGAGCCGCCGATGCCGAAGCTGGCCCGGTCGGCGGTGGAGGTGATGGTCACAGTCGAGCCGTTGCCGATGTTGGCCACGCCGGTGCCGTCGCCGCGCCCCACGATCAAGCCGCCGCCGAAGCCGGCCGAAGGACCGCCACCCAGCACGCCGTCGATCAGCATCTGGCCGCCGTTCATGTTCAGCACGCCGGTGCCGGACTGGGTGCCGATGAAGACGGCGCTGCTGCGCGTCCGGCCGCCGTTCAGGATGTTCAGCGTGCCGCTGGCGTTGACGCCGTTGCCGACCTGGATGAAGGCGTCGGCGTTGCCGCTCATCAGCAACTGCGAGCCGGCGCCGGTGACGGTGACGCTGCCGCTGGTCGGGCCGCTGCCGCTGCCGGCCACGCGGCGGCCGATCTCGAAGTTGCTCAGGTCGCCGGCCAGGTAGCTGTTGCCGCCGCTGGGCACCGAGGTGTGCAGACTGCTGACCTCCACCAGGCCGCCGTTGCTGATCAGCAGCGTGCCGTTGCCGCTGTCGCGGCCGACGGCGACGTAAGGCGTCATGCCGGTGCCGCCGCTGATCAGCAGCGTGGAGCCCGCGCCGCTGACCGTCATCGCGCCGGTCGAGCCGTTGAAGGCGCCGAGGTACATGCCGGTCTGGCCGTTGACATTGGTCAGCGCCAGCGCCGAGGTGTCGATCTCCAGACGGCCGCCGTTGCTGATGGCGAGCGTGCCGTTGCCGGCTGCGCCGCCGGCGCCACTGCCCACCGACAGGAAGGCGCCCGCGCCCAGGTTGGCCGTCGGGTCGCTGTTGGTGGATGAGTTGCGCCCGTTCAGCCGCAGCAGCGAGCCGCTGCCGCTGATCGTCGCCGTGCCGGTGCCGCCGCCGTTGCCGACGGTCAGGTAGACCAGCCCGGTTTCGGTGCCGCTGCCGGTGACCACGCCGCCGTTGCTGACGGCCAGCGCGCCGGTCGTGCCGTTGCCGCGGCCGACGTTGAGGAAGCCGATGCCGCCGTCCACCTCCAGCCGCGAGCCGGCGCCGGTGACCGTGAGGCTGGCCTGCGCGTTGCTGGTGGTGGCGCCGGCCGCGATCGCCGCGACGTTGATGCCGGCGTATTCGCCCGGCGCGCTGCTGCCGTCGAGCGTCATCACCGCGCCGTTGCGCACCTCCACGCTGCCCGAGGTGTTCTGCCCGGTGCCCAGGCTCAGCAGGGCCCGTGCGCCGGTCTGCGCGGCGTTGCGCACCAGGCTCCACAGACTGCCGATGCCGTCGACGATCACCGTGCCGGCGGCCGATTCATTGCCGGTGCGCGCCGTGCCGCCGCCGGGCGCACCCACCACCAGAAACGAGCTGTTCACCGTGGCGCCGCCGGCCACCGTGGCGCTGCCGCTGGACGCGCCGCCGGGCTGGCCATAGGCGACGCCGTCGGCGGCCAGGGTGAACATCGAGGCCTGGCCGACGACGATGCCGCCCACCGTCGACAGGCTGGAGCCGGCACCCTGCACCAGCAGGCTGCCGCTGGAACCGGCGCCATTGGCGACGAAGATGCGGCAGTTGAGCTGGCAGGGCGTGCCGGTGCCGCCGTAGACAAAGCTGGCGCCGTTCAGCACCGACAGGCTGCCGCTGCCGGCGCCGCCCACGTCGAGGTTGCCGGCGTTGTTGGCGAAGGTCACCGTGCCCTTGCTGCCCGCGCCGGTGACGGTCATCGCGCCGTTGCCGCCGGGGCTGTTGCCCAGGGTCAGCCGCTCCATCAGCAGGCTGCTGCCGCCGTTGACGGTGACGCTGCCGGCGCTGCCGCTGCCCACCCACAGCCAGCCAACCGTGCCGCTGGCGGGGTCGGGGTCCACATCGCCCAGCGTGACGATGCCGGCGGCTGCGGGCAGCGCCCAGGCCAGCGCCAGCGCGGCGGCGATCGCGGTGCGGCGCAGCGCGCTCGCCTGAATCATGCGGTGTCTCATCAATGCCCCCTGTCGGTATTGCGTGGAAACGACCTGCATGCTTTCGCAAGCAGGCGCTTCCCGGTATCGGCCAGATGGCTGAGACGGGTCCCCGTTTCGTGGGGCGGGTTAACCCGGAGGTCCACGGTCTTCGCCGGGCAGGGCCAGAGAGCCCAACCGAAACCAGGCCGGTTTCCCTAGAGAGTGAGATCCACAGGCCGCTGGCCACGGGCCGGGCTACGCCGGCTTGCCGCCATAGCTGGCGCCCATGCCGGCGCGCACGTCCTGCTGGATGCCGTAGGGCGGGATCGGATAACGCAGGCCGTTGGCGGACAGCGCGGCCATGCCGTCGAGCGCGCGCACGAGATCGGCCACCGGCAGCGCCATCAGCATCTCGTCGTCCTGCACGCCGCCGTAGCGGCGCTCGGCGAAGCAGGGCAGCGCCAGGCTGGGCTGGCCGGTCTTCAGCGCCCGGCCCCAGGAATCGGCGCAGGCCGACTCGCCGACCACGCTCCAGTCGAAGCGCTGGTAGCCGCGCCACTGCAGGCCGTTGATGAAGTAGATCATCGCGCCCGGCGTGGCGTAGAAGAGCGCGATCTCGGGCGCGTCCAGCGGCGTGGCCGCGGCGCCGTCGGCGCGCCCCCACTTGGCCAGCGGCGCGATCAGCAGCGCCTGCTGCGCGCCGGCGGGCACCACCTGCATCGCGGCCTGGTGGCGCACGCTGTCCTCGACGGTGGCGAACCACACGCCGGCCATCTGGCGGCCGGAGAACCACTCCTCGTCCTGCCCGCCCAGGCCCACCACGGCGCGGCACTGGTCGCCCACCAGGTCGGCCGCGGTCACGCCCACGGTCCAGCCCAGGCGCGCGGCCTGCGCCACCAGCTGGTCCAGCGTGTGCACGGCCTGCGGCCGGCGCAGGCGCGGCACTTGATCCAGCTCGCCGGCCGTCGCGCAGCGCTTCATCGCGAAGGGCAGCGCGCGCAGCTTCAGGGCCTGCTCCAGGCGCGCGGCCAGCTGGCCGAACTGCTGCGGGGTCTGCGGAATGCCGGATGCCGGGGTCATGGGGCCTCGTGTGGGGTCGCTGCGGGCGCGGCCAGTATCGCCGCTGGGCCCGGCCGCCGATGGCCGGCCAGGCGCCCGGCCGAAAGCCGCTAGAGTCGCAACGAGGAGTTTCGCGCCGCCCGTCTTTCATGCCCGTTGCCGATCCGGAACACGCGGCCCTGCCGCTGAAGCGCACGGCGGCCACGCTGGCCTTCCTGGCCGCCGGCCTGGCCCAGGCCGCCGCGGCCGAGCCGCCGCGCATCGGCCTCGTGCTCAGCGGCGGCGGCGCGCGCGGCGCGGCGCACATCGGCGTGCTGGAGGTGCTGGAGCGCCTGCGCGTGCCGGTGCACTGCGTGGCCGGCACCAGCATGGGCGCGGTGGTGGCCGGCGCCTGGGCCGCCGGCGTCAGCCCCGAGCGCATGCGCGGGGAGCTGACCGTGGTCGACTGGGGCGAGCTGTTCCTCGACAGCACCGACTACCGCGACCTGAGCCTGCGCAACAAGCACATCGTGCAGCGCTTCCTGCCCGGCACCGAGCTGGGCTTCACCGCGCAGGGGCTGACGGCGCAGGCCGGGCTGGTGGCCGGGCAGCGCATCAAGCTCTTCTTCAACCAGCTGCTGCGCACCGACCTCGGCGAGCCCGAGCTGCAGTCGCTGGCGCTGCCGGTGGCCATCATCGCCACTGACATCGGCAACGGCGAGCGCGTGGTGTTCCGCTCCGGCCCGGTGACGCAGGCGATGCGCGCCAGCATGTCGGTGCCCAGCCTGATGGCGCCGGCCGACGTGGGCGGGCGCCGGCTCGTCGACGGCGGCCTGGTCGACAACCTGCCGGTGGACGAGGTGCGCGACCTCTGCCGGCCCGACGTGGTGATCGCGGTCAACGTCGGCTCGCCGCTGCTGAAGGCCGAGCAGGTGACGGGGCTGCTGTCGGTCACGGCGCAGATGGTCAACATCCTGACCGAGCAGAACGTGCAGCGCTCGATCGCCGGCCTGAAAGCCACCGACATCTATCTGCGCCCGGCGCTGGACGACATCGGCGCCGGCGATTTCGAGCGCCATGCCGAGGCCGCCGACCGCGGCCGCGCCGCGGCGGAAGCCGCCGCCGAACGGCTGGCCGCGCTGTCGCTGCCGAGCGCGGCCTATGCCGAGTGGCGCCAGCGCTTCGAGCAGACCGCGCGGCTGCCGCCCAAGATCGACGAGATCCGCATCGCCGGCTTGCAACGCGTGGCGCCGTTCGCGGTGCAGCGCCAGCTGCGCCAGCGCCCGGGCGAGCTGCTGGACGGGCTGCGCCTGGGCCGCGACCTGGTGCGCGTCTACGGCGACGGCGACTTCGAAGGCGTGGACTACCGGCTGCTGCGCGAGGGCGAACGCAACGTGCTGCAGGTGCAGCCGACCGAGAAGCGCTGGGGCCCCGACTACCTGCGCCTGGGGCTGGCGCTGTCCAGCACCGCCAGCCAGGGCGCCAGCTACTCGCTGCGCGCCGCCTGGCAGCGCACCTGGCTCAACGCCTGGGGCGGCGAGCTGCTGGTGGTGGGCGAACTGGGCAACGCCAACGGCGTCAGCGTCGAGTGGTTCCAGCCGCTGGCCGCGTCGCCCACCTGGTTCTTCGACGCCGGCGCGCTGTACCGCCGCGAGCGGCTGGACCTGTTCACCAGCAACGATCGCGTGGCCGAGTACGTGATCGAGAAGGCCGGGCTGCAAGGGGCCGTCGGCGCCAACGTGAGCTATCTCGGCCAGGTGCGGCTGGGCTGGCACGAGACGCGCTGGAAGCCTTCGCTCAGCACCGGGCTGCCGCTGCTGGCCGACGCCGCCAGCAACCAGCACGGGCTGCTGGCCACGCTGGAGATGGACCGGCTGAACCGCCGCTTCTTCCCCACCGAAGGCTGGTCGCTCAACGTGCAGGCCACCGACAACCGCGGCAGCGGCATCGCCGCCTACACGCGCGCGAGCGTGGACCTGCGCAACGCCTGGCCGCTGACGCAGTGGGTGCTGGGCACGCGGCTGGCCTGGACCGGCTCGCCGCGCGGCACGCTGCCGGCCTGGGACGGCGCGTCGCTGGGCGGCTTCCTGAACCTGTCGGCGTTCTCGGCCAACCAGGTGGCCGGCGATTCCTTGCGTTATGCCCACCTGCGCGCCGAGCGCGTGGTCGGCACGATGCCGCTGGGCCTGCGCGGCGACCTGCGCATCGGCGGCGCGCTGGAAGTCGGCCGCATCGGCGGCCCCTTCGTGGAGACGCGGCACACCGGCTGGCTCAATTCGCTGACGGGCTATGTGGGCGGCGACACGCCGGTGGGGCCGGTCTACCTGGGGCTGGCCTATTCGACGAGCGGCGTCGTCAACGCCTACCTGTTCATCGGCGCGCCCTGAACGCCGTTGACGATGCCCGCGGCCACGTGGCCCGCCGGCACGTGGCCGGCGGCGTGCTCGACGTGGCCGGTCTGGTCGTCGAAGAAGAAGTCGGGCTCGAACTCGCGCAGGAACTCGCCCTTGGGCAGGCCGCCGAGGAACATCGCTTCGTCGACCTCGATGCGCCAGTCCATCAGCGTGCGCACCGCGCGCTCGTGCGCCGGCGCGCTGCGCGCGGTGACGAGCGCGGTACGCACGCGCATCGCTGCGCTGGCGGCCTGCTGCAGCTTGTGCAGCGCCTGCAGCAGCGGCTTGAAGGGGCCCGGCGCCAGCGGCACCGTGCTGCGCTCGCGCTCGTGGCTCTGGAAGGCCGACAAGCCGTCGCGCTGGAAGACCTGCTCGGCCTCGTCGGAGAACAGCACCGCGTCGCCGTCGAAGGCGATGCGCACCTCGTTCGGGTGCGCGTCGGACGCGCGCGCGCTGTGCGGGTAGACGCGCGCCGCCGGCACGCCGGCCGCCAGCGCCGAACGCACGTCGGCCTCGTTGGTCGACAGGAAGAGGTTGGCCGCCAGCGGCTTGAGATAGCGCCAAGGGCTGGTGCCGCGCGTGAACACGCCGCGCTCGACGGCGAGGTCGTAGTGCTGGCAGGAGCGGAACACGCGCATGCCCGAGACCGGGTCGTTGCGCGACAGGATCACCACCTCCACCCGCGCCGCGCCGCCGTCGTTGAAGGCCAGCAGCTTGTGCGCCAGCGAGAAGGCCACGCCGGGCCGCGCCGGCTGCTCCAGCCGCTGGAGCTGGAGCTGCATGTAGGCGCGGTCGTCGGCGGCCTCGAAGACGCGGTTCTCTTCTTCGAAGTCGAACAGCGCGCGCGAGCTGATCGCGACGACGAGGCGGCCTTCCAGGCTGGCGGGCATCGCCGCATGATAGTCACCGCGGCTTGGCACAATCGCGCGCCGCTCGATGCCCGCTCTGATGATCACCATCCAAGACCTGCGCTTCGCCTGGCCCGGCGCCGGGCCCGAGGTGCTGCGCATCCCCGCGCTGCACGTCGCGACCGGCGAGGCGGTGTTCGTGCACGGACCCAGCGGCTGCGGCAAGAGCACGCTGCTGGGGCTGATGGCCGGCGTGCTGCTGCCCACGGCCGGCCGCGTGGCGCTGCTGGGCCGGGCCTGGGCCGATCTCTCGGGCGCGGCGCGCGACCGGCTGCGCGCCGACCACGTGGGCTATCTGTTCCAGCAGTTCAACCTGCTGCCCTACCTGAGCGTGCTGGACAACGTGCGCCTGCCCTGCCGCTTCTCGGCGCGCCGCGCGCAGCGCGCGGGCGACGCGACGGCGGGCGCACAGGAACTGCTGGCCGCGATGGAGCTGCCGCCCGACCATTGGGGCCGGCGCGCCGATGCGCTGTCGGTCGGCCAGCAGCAGCGCGTGGCCGCGGCGCGCGCGCTGATCGGCGGGCCCGAGCTGGTGATCGCCGACGAGCCCACCTCGGCGCTGGACGCCGCGCGGCGCGACGCCTTCATGGCGCTGCTGCTGCGCCAATGCGCGGCCGCCGGCAGCACGCTGGTCTTCGTCAGCCACGACGAGCGCCTGGCCGCGCCGTTCGCGCGGCGGATCTCGCTGCCCGAGCTGAACGAGGCGGCGCGATGAACACGCTGCTGGCCATCGCGGCAAGAAGCGCCTGGAACCGCCGCCTGACGCTGAGCCTCGTGGCACTGTGCATTGCGCTGGCCACCGGGCTGCTGCTGACGCTGGAGCGCTTGCGCGCCGACGTGCGCACGAGCTTCTCGCAGGCCGTGTCGGGCACCGACCTCGTCGTCGGCGCGCGCACGGGGCCGGTGCAGCTGATGCTGCACGCGGTGTTCCACCTCGGCGGCGGCAGCAACGGCATCCGCATGGACAGCATGCGCGCGCTGGCGGCCCACCGCGCGGTGGCCTGGACGCTGCCCCTCTCGCTGGGCGACTCCCACCGCGGCCGGCCGGTGCTGGGCACCACGCCCGAGTACTTCACGCGCTTCCACTACGGCGACCGCCAGCCGCTGCGCTTCGCCCAGGGCCGCGCCTTCGCCGGCACGCTGGACGGCTTGTACGAGGCGGTGCTGGGCGCCGAGGTGGCCGAGCGCCTGGGCTACCGGCCGGGCCAGGCGATCACGCTCAGCCACGGCAGCGGCGAACTGCACCACGCCGGCGAGGCCGACCACGACGACAAGCCGTTCACGGTGGTCGGCGTGCTGGCGCCCACCGGCACGCCGGTGGACCGCACCGTGCACGTCAGCCTGCAGGCGCTGCAGGCCATCCACCTGGACTGGCAGGGCGGCGCGCCGCTGCCGGGCGTGCACATCGCGCCCGAGCAGGCGCGCAAGTTCGACCTCGAGCCGCAGCAGGTCAGCGCCGTGCTGGTGGGACTGAAGGTGCGCGCCGCGGCCTTTGCGGTGCAGCGCTGGGTGGCCGCCTACGAGGGCGAGCCGCTGATGGCCGTGCTGCCCGGGCTGGCGCTGGACGAGCTGTGGGAGGTGCTGGGCACGGCCGAGCGCGCGCTGCAGGCGATGTCGGCGCTGGTGGCCGTGGTCAGCCTGGCCTCGCTGGTGGCCGTGGTGCTGGCCGGGCTGAACGAGCGCCGGCGCGAGCTGGCGGTGCTGCGCGCCGTGGGCGCCGGCCCGCGCCACGTGCTGGGGCTGCTGACGATCGAGGCGGCGCTGGTCACGCTGGCGGGCTCGCTGCTCGGCGCCGTGGCCAGCGTGGGCGCGCTGGCGCTGGCCGCGCCCTGGCTGCAGACGCGCTGGGGCATCGCGCTGCAACCGGCGCTGCTGCCCAGCGCCGGGCAGGCCCTGCTGTGGGGCGCCGTCGTGCTGGCCGGTATGCTTGCCGGCCTGATCCCCGGCCTGCGGGCCTACCGCCTGTCGCTGGCCGACGGGCTCTCGCCACGGAGCTGATGCCGCGATGCTGCGCCGGACCTTCACCCCCTCACTGCTGCTGGCCGCCGCGCTGCCCGCCTGGGCGCAGGCGCCGCGCTTCCGCGAGATCAAGTGGGACGAGCTGGTGCCGCCCGGCTGGGACCCGATGAAGGACCTGAAGGGCCTGCAGCAGCTCGACGGCCTGACCGACGCCGACCCGCGCGCCGCCGAGCTGCTGAAGAAGATGCGCGAGGTCTGGGACAACGCGCCGTCCAACCCGGCGCTGGACGGGCAGTCCGTCCGCATTCCGGGTTACGTGGTGCCGCTGGAGGAAGGCAAGGACGGCATCGCCGAATTCCTGCTGGTGCCCTACTTCGGCGCCTGCATCCATTCGCCGCCGCCGCCGGCCAACCAGATCATCCACGTGCTGCCGCGCAGCGCGGCCAAGGGCGTGCGCTCGATGGACGCGGTGTGGGTCAGCGGCACGCTGAAACGGGAGAAGGTCGACTCGCTGATGGGCACCGCCGGCTACCGCCTGCAGGCTCAAAAAGTCGAGCCCTACGTCGAGAAGACCCGATGAAGCGCGGCAACGACCTCACGCGCAACACCTTCGCGGTGCTGACGCTGGCGCTGCTGGTCGGCGCTTCGCTGTGGGTGCTGCGGCCCTTCCTCGGCCCGACGATCTGGGCGACGATGGTGGTGGTGGCCACCTGGCCGCTGATGCTGCGCATCCAGGCGCTGGCCGGCAACCGCCGCTGGGTGGCGGTGGCCGCGATGACGGTGCTGCTGCTGCTGCTGTTCGTGGTGCCGTTGGTGGTGGCCATCGTCACCATCGTGCAGAACGCCGACCAGCTGGTCGAATGGGGCAAGCAGATCACCAGTTATCGCCTCAGCCCCAGGCCGCCCGACTGGGTGCTGGGCCTGCCGATGGTGGGCGCGCGGCTGGGCCGGCTGTGGGAGCAGGCGGTGGCCAACGGCATCGACGGCATGCTGCAGCGGCTGTCGCCCTATGCCGGCAACCTGACCAAGTGGTTCGTCGCCGAGGTGGGCGGCATCGGCTTCCTGCTGCTGCAGTTCCTGATGACGGTGGTGATCGCCGGCATCCTCTACGCCGGCGGCGAGGCCGCCGCCGACCAGGTGCGCCGCTTCGCGCGACGGCTGGCCGGCGAGCGCGGCGAGTCCACCGTCCAGCTGGCCGGCGACGCCATCCGCGGCGTGGCGCTGGGCGTGGGCGTCACCGCGCTGGTGCAGGCGGTGCTGGGCGGCATCGCGCTGGCCATCGCCGACGTCCCGTTCGCCGGGCTGCTGAGCGCGCTGATGTTCATGCTGTGCATCGCCCAGGTGGGCCCGACGCCGGTGCTGGTGCCGGCGCTGATCTGGGTGTTCTACGGCGGCTCCATCGGCTGGGGCATCTTCCTGACCGTCTGCACGGTGGTGCTCACCTCGCTGGACAACGTGCTGCGCCCGGTGCTGATCCGCATGGGCGCCGACCTGCCGCTGCTGCTGATCTTCACCGGCGTGATCGGCGGCCTGCTGGCTTTCGGCCTGGTGGGCATCTTCGTCGGCCCGGTGGTGCTGGCGGTGGGCTACATGCTGCTGGAGTCGTGGATGGACGAGGCGCCGCCGCCGGAGGCTTGACGCGGCCGGTCTTGCCGGATCAGCCAAGGCCTGCACACAAATGCGGTGACCCCCGGGTGTCATTCCGGCCCTCGTCTGTGGCACGCTTTGTGCGAAGCTTCAGCAGCCGCACGGAGGTTTTCGCCGCATGAGCACGAGCAATGACCTGGTTCCCGTTGCCACCCGCAGCCTGCCGATCGCCAGCATGCGCAGCGTCTACCGCGTGCACGACGTCGAGAAGCGCCTGGACAAGCTGCCGCAGCGCGAGCACGAGAGCCTGCGCGCCACCTACGAGCGCATGCTGGAGAAAGGCGCCGAGCGCTTCCAGGTCAAGCCCTCGGGGCTGCCGGCGATGGAGCACCTGTACGACGAGCTGCCCAACTTCGCCGAGGTGCTGGACGAGGTGAAGCGCCAGCTCGCGCTGTGCCAGGACAGCAGCGACGCGCTGGAGATCACGCCGATGCTGCTGCTGGGCCCGCCGGGCATCGGCAAGACGCATTTCGCGCGCGAGATCGCGCAGCTCCTGGGCACGGGCCTGGGCTTCATCTCGATGAGCAGCCTGACCGCGGGCTGGGTGCTCAGCGGCGCCTCGTCGCAGTGGAAGGGCGCGCGGCCGGGCAAGGTGTTCGAGACCCTGGTCGACGGCAGCTACGCCAACCCGGTGATGGTGGTCGACGAGATCGACAAGGCGCGCGGCGAGCACGCCTACGATCCGCTGGGCGCGCTGTACAGCCTGCTGGAGCACGACACCGCGCAGAGCTTCACCGACGAGTTCGCCGAGGTGCCGATCGACGCCAGCCAGGTGATCTGGGTGGCCACCGCCAACGACGAGCGGGCGATCCCCGAGCCCATCCTCAACCGCATGAACGTGTTCGAAGTGCAGGCGCCCGACCGCGACGCGGCGCGCAGCATCGCAAGGCGGCTGTACCAGGCCATCCGCGCCCAGCACGGCTGGGGCCGCGCCTTCGAGCCCGAGCCGCCCGACGGCGTGCTGGAGCGCTGCGCCCAGCTCGCGCCGCGCGAGATGCGCCGCGCCTGGATGACGGCCTTCGGCAACGCGCGGCTGGACGGCCGCGGCGCGCTGGAACTGCGCGACCTGCCCGAGGCCGGCTCGCGCCGCCAGCCGATCGGCTTCACGCACTGAGCGCTTCCCAGAGCCGGGCTGTGCCGCCGGGCGGCGCCGTCAGAGGTAGACGGTGCCGCCGCCTGTTGCAGCGCGAAAGGCCCGAGCCATGGGCGTGCGCTGCGACTGGATGAAGCGCCGGGGCGGCAGCCCGGTCAACTGGCGCACCACCCTGGACATGTGCGCCTGGTCGGCAAAGCCGATGTCGGCCGCGATGCCGGCCAGCGATTCACCGCCGAGTGCGCGGCGCGACACCGCCTGCACGCGCGCCACTTGCGACAGATGCCGCGGCGAGGTGCCGATCCAGCGCGCGAAGTCGCGCTCCAGCTGCCGCCGGGACACGCATTGCTCGTCCGCCAGGGTTTGCACGTCGAGCGTCGGCTCGGCGGTCAGGCGCGCCGCGGCCCGGCCGGCGCGCAGCGCGGCGCGGGTCTGCTGCCGATGCGCCGTCGCGCGGGTTTCGAGCCAGTTGGCCAGGCCCATCAGCTTGCCTTGCACGCCATCGAGCAGCGCAAGACCGGTCTCGAGCTGGCGCGCGATGCCATGGTCGAGCATCTCGGCAACGCTCGCCCGGATGCGTGGTGCATCGTCGAGCGGCCGGCTGTCCAGCAGCCGCACGGCACCCAGCGGGCTCAACAGGGCGAAGAGGGTGATGCAGTTGCCGGCGCCGGCAAAGGTGCCTGTCCACTCGCGAATGCCGGTCAGGGACGTGTTCGCACCCGGCTCGCCCTTTTCCTCGAGGGCGAAGCCGCTGCGGCCGAACTGAACCGTCATGACCAGCGCGTCATGCGGCACCACCGAAAACGGCACCGGGCCCGGCGCGCTCATCTCCACGCCGATCAGGGCGTTCACGCAATCGCCGAGGGCGCCGCTGACCGGCAGGTGGTGGATGCTGTAGCCCGGCGCCTGCGCGGGAGCATCGTTCGGGGCGTCGAGAGCGTTGAGAGGCATCGCCGGGTCCTTCGTTGCAGCACAGCCGCGGCCCGCTCTTGCGAGCCGCCGGGGAGCAGGCATTCTTCGCCGGCCGGGCGCGGAGGGCGCGGGTCAATGTCCCGGGTTCCCGAGGCCGATGGCCCGGGAACGGGGTGGCGATGAGGGCAGTTGTCCCGGCCCCCTAACTTTCATGATGCGGGGCAACACCCCGGACCATGGACGACTTCCACATCAAGCTGCGCCAAGGCCGGCTTCACGGGCCAGCAGGATCGCCTGGGCACGGCTGTCGACCTCCAGGCGGGCGAGGACCAGGCTCACCTGGTTGCGCACGGTCTTTTCGCTCAAGCCCAGCGCGGCCGCGATCTGGACGTTGTCGCGGCCCTGCGCGATGTACTCGAGCACCTCGCGCTGCCGCGCGCTCAACGCGTCGATCAGGGCATGGCCGCTTTCCGCGCGCAGAAAGCGCAGCACCGCCTGATGCCATGGCGCCGCACCCGGCTCGCCGGCCAGCAGCAGGTGGTTGCGGCTGTCGATGGGAACGAACTCCGCCCCCTGGATGCCCGCGGCGATGAGGCGGCTTTCATCGAAGGGCACGCGCGCATCGTGGCGGCTGTGCGTGACCAGCGTCGGGCAGCGCACCTGCGCCAGCAGATCCTGCACGTCGATGGTGCTGAACTCGCGCATGAAGCGCGCCGCGTTGTGCGGACTGGTCGAGAGCCGCTGCTGTTCGTTGAAGGCTTCGTGCTCGGCGCGGGTGCCGTCGGGGATGAACTGCGAGGTGAAGAACTGGCGGAACGCGGGGTCGCTCTTCCCCCAGCCCAGTTCGGCGAGCTTGGCCATGGTCTCGGCTTCCTCGGCCTCGGCAGGCCCTCGTGCGCGCACGAGCCGGCCGCGCGCATAGCCGCCGTGCGTGACGAGGTGCGTCACCCGCTCCGGATGGCGTGCTGCATAGGCGATGGCGATGGGCGCGCCCTGCGAGATGCCCAGCAGCGCAAAACGCTCGGCGCCCACGGATTCGACCACCGATTCCAGATCGGTCACCCAGCACTCGAACCGCAGGTCGTCAACCTGCCAGTCCGACAGGCCGCAGCCGCGCTCGTCGTAGCGCACCAGCGTCAGCCGCGCCGACAGCGCGTCGAGCATGGGGCGCCAGACGGGGCTGTGCCAATCGTGTTCGAGGTGGTTCAGCCAGGTCGCGGCCTTGATCAGCACCGGCCCTCGTCCCACGCTGGCATAGGCCAGCCGGACCCCGTCGCTGCTGCGACAGAAGCGGATGCGCTGCGAGGGCTCGGCCATGGCCGGGACATGATGCCACCCTCGCGCGGCGCCGGCGCCGCGGACCCCTACGAACACCCGGGCGCTGGCGGCTTCAGCGCCGCTGACGGGCGCGCATCGTGAAGCCGATGGCGGAGATGCCGGCCATCAGCAGCGCCAGGCCCGTGGGCTCGGGCACGACGTTGACGTTGAGGTTGCTGGTGGAGATGAAGTCGGCATTGCGCGGCAGGCCCGTCACGGCCAGGTCCACCGACCACAGCGCCCAGGTGTAGTCCTGCGGCGCCAGGCCTTGCGAGGGCAGCAGCGATGCCGGCAGCTGCGCGCTCACCGTGTCGCCGTCCACCTCCACCTCGATGGCCGTGCCGCCGACGTTGCCGCTGCCGTCGCTGCGCAGCAGGGCAGTGGCGTTGAAGGCGATGTCGTCAAAGCCGATGGGACCGAAAGGCTGGCTGGCGGTGCCGCCGCGATGGAAACCGAACACGAAGGCGCCGGTCTCCAGATCGGCGATAGCCCCCAGCGTGCGGGCCCGGACCGTGAAGGTTTCGCTGCTGCTGTCGAAGCTCACGTCGGCGTCGATCAGATCCAGGCCTGCCGACTTCGTGCCGGTGAAGCTGGCCAACAGGTCGCCGGCCGGGTCCGGCACCGCCTGAGCGGACAAGGTCAGGCCGGCACAGGCCAGCGCGGCAGCGAGCGTGGTGAACGTTTTCATGCTGATTCCAGGTGGTTGGTGAGGACACGAAAGGTGGCGCGAGGCGGGAGATGCCGGCCACCGGCGAGAGCGCCGCAGTGTCCTTGGGCGGCGCGGCGGCCGTCTTGAAGCTTTGCGACAGATCCGGTGCCGGAGGGGCCGCAGGCTTGTCGCAGATCGACAAGACCTCAGGCCCTGCTAGCGACGAAGCTGCGCACCCCGTTTTTCGGGCATGCGCCCGCTTTCCATTCGCTTTCCATTCCCGAGGTCTTTCGATGAATCCGATTCCCCGTTCCCCCCATGCACTGGCCGCCGTGAGCCTCGCCGCTGCGCTGCTGGCAGCCTGTGGCAGCAATGGCGATGCACCCCGTGCACTGCCCGCCGCCGCCCAAGTCGACCGCGCCGACGAGCCTGCCGATGCCATCGGCGAGCAAGCCCGGCTCGCCTTCGAGGCCACCGACCGCCAGCTGCGCGAGCGCCAGCTGCCGACGCTGTACGCCCGCGACGGCAGCGCCACGGCCGCGAGCGGCTTCCCCGGCGTCAAGCAGAGCAACCTGGTCGCCACCAAGGCAGGCTATGGCGCGCCGATCATCGAGCCCGAGCTGAAGAACGCCTGGGGCATCGCCATCCGCCCGGCGGGCCTGGGCGGGCACTTCTGGATCGGGGCGGCCGTCACGGGCAAGTCGATCCAGTACATCGGCGACGTCGGCGGCACGCCGCTGTTCCAGGACGAGCTGGACATCGTCACCACCGGCGGGCCGGCCACCGGCGTCGGCTTCAACCACGGCAGCGGCTTCACCATCACGCAGGCGCACCCGAACGGGCCCATCACGGCGGGGACGAAGTTCTTCTTCGCCAATGCCAGCGGCACGCTTTCGGCGTGGACCGAGCGCGCCCGGCCCGATGGCGGCTTCGACCGTCCGCTGGACAGCGCCATCGTCGTGGACCGCAGCGCGCAGGGCTCGGCCTTCCTGGGCGTGACGGTATCGCCCGACGCCGACCGCGTTCTGGTGGCCGACTTCGGCGCCGCGGCCGAGCTGCGCCGCTACGACCACGGCTTCGCCGAGCAGGCGCCGCTGCCCAACCCCTTCCGGCCGGCCGGCGGCGCGCAACCCGGCGGGTTCGAGGCCTTCAACGTGCAGACGCTGGGCCGCAGCGTCTTTGCGATGTATGGGCGCCATGTCGCCCCCGGCGGCACGCAGGCGCCGCCGGCCGAGGGCCGCCTGGTCGAGTTCGACGCCGGCGGGCAGCCGGTGGCGCGCTGGTACGGCCGCGGCTTTCTCAACTATCCGTGGGGCGTGGCCAAGGCGCCCGACGACTACGGCCTGTATGCCGGCTGCCTGCTGGTCGGCAACTTCGGCGACGGCACCGTCGTGGCCTTCCACCCGACGCTGCGCGTGGCGCTGGACTACGTGCGCGACGCCGGCGGCCGGAAGGTGGTGATCGACGGCCTGTGGGGCCTGCAGTTCGGCAACGGCGCGAGCCTGGGCGAGGCCGACCACCTGTACTTCGCGGCCGGGCCCGAGCGCGAGACCGAAGGCCTGTTCGGCAAGCTCCAGGCCAACCCGGCCACGCAGCCGGCGCTGGGCGGCGTGTCGATGTGCCGCTGATGCAAGGCGGCCCTGGCGTCATGAACCCCCTCTCGCTGTGGCACCAGGCGGTGCTGTTCGTCCATCTGGTGGCTTTCGCGCTGACGCTGTCGGCCGTCGTCCGGGAAGACCTGCGGCTGCTCGCGCGCCGCAGGATCGACCCGGCGCACCTGCGCAAGACCGTGCGCACGGTCGGCGCCGGGCTCGCAGCTCTGTGGCTGAGCGGGCTGGCCCTGGTGGCCATCGGCATCGCCGCAAGCCCCGCGCCGTGGGTGCCCGGTGCCAAGCTCGGCGCCAAGCTGGCAGTCGTCACGCTGCTCACGCTCAACGGCTGGGCCCTGCATGCGTGGGTGTTTCCGCGCCTGCAGGCAGGCCCGCTGCGGTGGGGGCCCGGCCTCAGGTTGCCGGCCGCGCTGGGCGCCGTCAGCAGCGCCAGCTGGGCCTATGCGGCCTTCGTCGGCGTGGCGCGGCCCCTGTCGCCGACGATGTCGTTCGCCGGCTTCATGGGCCTGTACGCCGCAGTGGTGGCCATGGCCTTGATTCTGGTGCGCGTGCTGCTGGCGCGGCCGCCGCAGGGCGCCGCGGTGTCCTCCGCGGGCTGAGCGTTGTCGCTGCCGCGAAGGCGTCGTGTGGGGATCCGGATCGCCGCGGCATCCGCGGGGCTGAAATGACGGGTGTTGCAGGACCGACATGCTGGCCGCACGCGGCCGCGCCGTCTTGAACATCTGCGACGACACGCAGGCGCCTCCTGCCGAAGGGGATATCTTGTCGCTCGCGTTCAAGACAAGCGCAATTCGGCACCATAAGCTGAATCGCCTTGGTGGCCGCAGGGCGAGTAAAGAGGTGTCCGTCAATGAACTTGGATTCGACGCCGGCAGGCTCGATCGAACCGGGGCGCGCCGCCGGTGCTCTCGCGGTGGATGGCCCGCTCGGTGCGCGGCTCGTTTCAGTGAGCTGGCTCACCATCGCCGCAAGCGAACGGGTGGTCATCGTGCCCGCGGAACTGTTCCGTCTGAGCGCCTTCGTGTCGACAACGACATCCGGCGAACCGCTGGTCGAGCTCTCCGTCGCGGGACTGCAGACGGCACCCGCAGCCTTCACCACGCCAGGCGACGGATGCATGGTCGTCGCCCTCCTGACGGCGCTCGGCATCGCCGAGCTCCTGGGCACGCCCATGAGCGCCATCACGGACCGAAGGATCCTGCTGGAGGATCTGTGCACGTGGGATGAACTGCAGCCGCTTGCCGATGGATTGCGGGCGGTGGAGGGAGGCGAGGCTGCTGCGCACGTGATGCAGGCGTGGATCCGCGCTCGCATGCAGGCACGTCGGCCGTTGAGTGGGGCGCCGGCGCGTGCCGCCGAGGCGGCTGCGGCCCTGGCCGGCACCGAGCCGGATGCCGGCAGCGTGGAGCGCCTTGCGCAGCGGCTGGGCGTGAGCCGCCGGCAGTTGGAGCGCGACTTCGTTCACTGGGTCGGCGTGCAGCCAGGCGCCTATGTCCGCCTGGCCCGTGTGCAGCGGGCAGCGCAGGATCTGGCTGAAGGCCAGGCGGCCGTGGCTGCGGCCTTCGACAACGGTTATGCCGATCAGCCTCATCTCACCCGCACCACCCGTGCCATGACCTTGCTCACCCCTGCGACGCTGCGCACACATGGCATGCGTCCGGAGGCGTCGACACTGCGGCGCCTGCTGGCCGACCGCCTGTTGTTTCTTCGCATGCCCGACGAGGCGGTCGAAAGCGGGCGCGTCGAATCGCTCCCCACGGGTTGCCCGCTGACGCGGTTCATCCGTTCCGTTGGAGACGCGCGTCGCGCAGCGCTCCGTAACGCCGGAGATAGAACTCCGAAGATTGCGCGATAGCGGCCACCGAAGGATGCCGCGCCATGGCGTCCCGCCAGCGGGCCAGTCGTTCGCAGCGTTTCGGCCAGCGCAGTCCGAAGAAGGACTCCAGCACGCCGAACTGCTCGAACCAAGGGTAGTACGTCGCGTCGACGAGCGTCAGCTGCGCACCGAGCCAGTACGAATCGCAGGAGGCGCCGGACCCAGCACCCTCCGGCCTGTCCCCGAACGCGGTGCTTTCGAGGTCGATGAGATCGTCCTCGATGGCGCCGAGCATGGCCGCATGCACGGCGGGGTCGGTGCTGTGAAGCAGACGCGAGGTGTGCCCGTACAGCCGCGCGTCGGCGACGCGCATCCAGCGCCTCGCCGACGCCCGCGCCAGGGGATCGCTCGGAAGCATCGCCACACCGGGAAAGCGCTCCTCGAGATACTCGAGGATCACTGCCGAGTCGCTCATGCCGCGAGCCCCGTGCCGCAGGGCCGGTACCGTGCCTTCCGGTGAGATCGCCAGGAAGTCGGCCGGCTTGTCTTGAAGATCCAGGGAAACCACGCGCGCCGCGAGGCGCTTGTGCGAAAGCACGAGACGCACTCGATGTGCGAACGGGCACAACGGGGTGCTGAAGAGAACGAGATCGTCCATGCCGGAACTCCTGATTGGCGGGAGTTCATCGTCGTCTTTCACCGACGCGATGGCTTGAACGCATGCGGCATGGAAACCGGCCGGCGATCGGGTCGGCGGGTGCGGGCGACGGGCGCTTGAACGCGCTGTTGCAGCCGATCAGGTGCCAGGCGCCGGACATCGGGCAGGCGGGCGCCGCGCGCATCGTTCACGGCCAGAGATTCACCACGTCGGCAATCGTCTCGATCCCGGCGGCCAGGCCGCCGTCGCCGCTGCGGCTGGCGAGCAGCGGCGCGAACGCGACGATCCGCTCGAGCGCCTCGCCGCGCGGCTCGCGCGCAGCGCGATCGATGATTTCATCCCAGACGCGCTGCACCGCCTCGGCGCCGATCGCGGGCAGCCGCGGCGTCCAGCCGGCCATCGCGCGCGCCAGCGCCGAGACGTCGTCGATGCGCGCGGCGGCGTGCAAGCCGCGCACGGCCACTGCCGGCGCGACGCGATGGGCCACGGCGCGATGGAATGCGGCCTGCAGCTTCTCGTCGAACAACGCGGGCAGTTGATCGAACAGCGCGCACTGGCCCTGCGGCGACAGCGCATCGAAGCGGCGCAGCAGCTCGTCGTGGCGGTCGCGGCCGGTCGGCAGCGCGTGCAGCCGCCGCAGCAGGGCGACGGGCCCGGGCGCGAGCGGCTGGCGCAGCGCCGGCGCCGACTCGGGCCGCGCGGGCGCAGCGGCCCCAGGCGAGGCGCCGGAGGCATCCGCCCATTGGGCGGCAGCGGCCAGCAGTTCGGCCAACGGCGGGTCGGGCGGCGGCGCGTCGCCATCCGCCGCCGCGCGCGCTTCCAGCGCAGGCAGCCGCCTGGCGAGTTCGACCGGCGGCGGCAGCGCGGACAGATCCCGCGCCATCCGCAGCACGCGGCGACGCTCGCGATCGTTGGGCGCGGCGTCGACGAAGCGCGCGAGCACGCGTTCGCGTGCCGCGGCGCCGATGCGATCCAGCAGCGGCACCGCCAGTTCGGCGCCGAACACGCGCGAACGCATGCCGCAGGCGACGTCGACCACGGCCTGGACGAAGGCCGCATCGTCGGCCGCCTGCGCGGCCGCGCCCAGGCAGGCGGCGCACGCGCGCTCGCTCAGGCGTGCCGCCAGGAACGGCGGCCACTCGGCGGGGCGCGAGTCGCCGATCCGGGCCGCGAACGCGATCAATGCCTCGTTCCTCGACGCCGGATCGCCATCGTGCTGCACGGCGATCTCCGTGGCGCGCCAGGCCTGCCGGGGATCGAGCGTCGAGGCGATGGCATGCAGCCGCCGGATCCGCCAGTACCCGCCCTGTGCCGCCAGCAGCGCATCGAAGGCAGGAGCCGGGCACCGTCCCAGCCGGAGGGCGACGTCGCACAGCGCATCGAGCATCGCCTCGCGGTCCGCGGCCGCGCGGACGGCGCGCAGCGCCTCGGCCACGCCGCCGGCGGACGACGCGTCGCTGCACGCGGCCGCATGCAGCAGCGCGACGCTGCGCCACGCCGGGTCGGGCAGCGCCTGCGCGGCGGCACGCAGGGCCGGCGACACGCCCGCCGCATGGCAGCGTGCCGCGATCGCGTCGCAGCGTTGCGCGGGGCTGGCGATGGCCGCCGCAGCGGCGAAGTACCCATCCTCTTCCGCGGCCGGCCACGCGGCCGCCAGCGCCGCCAGCGCATCGGCCGCGACGTCGTCGTCGGCGATCGCGGCCAGCGTCGCCACCGCGCGCCGCGCCTGCGCGGCGTCGAAGGCGGCCGGCCAGCGCCCGGCCACCGCCAGCATGGCGTCGAGCCAGGCGTGGTCGACGGCGATGGCGGCCAGTTGCGCGCAGGCGGCGCCGCACGCGTCGTCGGCCAGGCGCGGCGCAACGGCCGCCAGCGCGCGGGCGCGCACGGCCGCCGGCAGCCGGTCGGCGGCCGCTTCGAGCACGGCCAGCGCGGCGCGCGCCGCCCGCGGGCCCAAGTCGGCCGCGATCCGCTGCAGCCGCAGCGATGCCCGATGGGCCTGGCCTGCCTCCAGGCCGTCGCCATCGTCGCGGCCGACGGACGCCGGCACGACCGGTGCCGGCAGGTCCGTCTCCAGCATGGCGGCGACCAGCCGCGCGGCGCGCGCGTCGGACGACGATGCGATCACGCTGCCCAGCGCGCGCCATGCGGCGTCGCGATCGGCATGCGCACGCAGCAGCGGCAGCGCGGTGTCCAGCAACTGCGGGAACCGCTGCTCCGGCAGCCGCCGCAGGCATTCGGCCAGCGCCTGCGCGGCCAGGTCGGCGTCGGCTTCGCGGCCTGCCGTCTCCACGGCCAGCGCCGCCAAGGCCGGCTGCTGCGCCTCGGGCGCGGTGGAGGCCAGCGTGGCGAGCGCGACCGCGCGGTCGGCGTCGGACCGGATCGCCTGCGCCGCCCGCAGCGCCGTCGCGTGCAGGCCCGGCGGCGCCAGCATCGCGCAATAGGCGCCGGCCTCGGCGCGCCGTTCGTCGTCGCCGATGGCGGCCGCCAGCTCGACGATCTGCGTGCGCAGGCCGGCGTCGAGCGCCGCGGCGCGCATCGCCAGCCGGCAGACCATCGCATGGCGGCGCGTGTCGGTGCGCGGCGCGTTCAGGTGGACCCGTCCGCCGGCGTCGGCAGGGCCTGCCGCGGTGCTGCGCTGCCGTCGCTCGAACCGCCCGAAGCGTTCCGCCCACGCCGCCGGCAGCCCGCGCCACTGCGGCCGGCGGCACGCGATGCGTTCGAGGCATGCCGCATCGAACCACGGGGCGGCCGCGGCAACCGACTCCGCATCGTCGCCGACCAGGGCCAGCACCCGCGGCCGCATCCATTCCGGCACCAGCGGCAGCAGGCGCAGGCCGAAGCCGCCACGCCGGGCTCTTGCCGGCTCGTGCCGCAGCCCGTGCAGCGTCAGGTCGAGCAGCCGCGCCGGCGCCGAGGCGAGCGCCAGCGCCCAGCGCGCGTACAGCTCGGCAGCGCCGACCAGCAGGCAGCGGTCTGCGCCTTCGCGCACGGCGCGCTCCAGGTGCGGCTGCCGCTGGGCGGGCTCGAGCTCCGGCGCCAGCAGCGCCCCGGCGGCCGCGCGCGGCGGCCCCGCGGGCATTCGCTCGACGGTCGCCGCGATCGCAGGCAGCGCGCGCGCACGCCCGCCGGCGCCGTCGATGGCGGCCAGCAGCGCCAGCATCGCGCGCACGGCAGCGAGCCCGTCGTCCAGGCGCCGCAGCCGCTGCACCGCCGCCGCCAGCGCGTCGCCGTCCAGCCGCGGTGCGACCTCGGCGAACAACTCGCCGCGCCGCTCGTCGGGCAAGGCCAGCGCGGCATCGACGACCGCGGCCAGCAGTTGCGGGTGCTCGTCGCGGCGCAGCAGCACGCGGTGCGCAAGTTCCACCGCGATCCGATCCCTGCCGAGCCGTGTCGCCAAGGCCAGGGCCTCGCACAGCTCCGCCCGCGACGGATGCCCGGCGCGCGCCTCGGACGCCAGCGCCTCCAGGCGTGCCGCGTCGTCGGCCGCGGGCTCCGGCAGGCCGGCCCCGTCGGCGCCGGGCCCATCGCCGTCCTCGCGGCGCTGCGGAGACCCCGCCGCGTCCTGCGTCAACGCGCGCCCGGCCGCTGCCGCTGCCTTGCCGCGCTGGAACCACCCGGCGGTGCCCAGCCCCCGCACGTCGGCACGGACGAGGTGCTCGACGGCCGCGTCCAGCACTTCGCCCAGTTCCCCGCCGGCAACGCTTTCGGCCAGCCCGGCGAACAGCGGCACGCGCACCGCGTCGGGCATCGGCGCCGCGGCGAACGACCGTACCCGATCGCCGGGCCCACCCCGGTCCGCAGCGCCCACTTCATAGCCCAGCCGCTGCAAGGCGTTCTGCAGCGCCGGCCCCGGCGGCATGAACGGCGGCCGGTGCAGAACCTCGAGCTGCGTCAGCAAGCGCGCGGGCGCGGCCAGGTCCGCGGCCGACAGCTCGCCCAGCACGCTGGCGGCGGCCGCGTCCAGCGTCTCGGCGTCGATCAGCCGGGCGCACGCGGCCAGCCGCGCGAGGGCGGCGCCCGTCGACGCCTGCGGCTCGCGCTCCAGCAGCTGTTCGTGCAGCGGATGGCGATCGGCTTCATCGCCGCCGCGGCCGTGGAAGCGGGCCATCCATGCCTGGTGGCTGGCGTGCAGCGCCAGCGCCTCCTCATCGACGGCGGGCCACTCGGGTGGCGGCCGCAAGGCAGGCCGCTGCAGCACCTGCGGGAACGCCGGCGCCACCACAGCAGCCACGCGATCGGCCACCGGCTGCAGCAGCTCGGCACCGATCCTGCCGCGGTCGAGGATGGCCTCCAGCGCCAGCACCAGCTCTTTCTCGGCGCGGCGCGACTCCAGGCGCCATGGCTCCAGCGCATCGCCCGCTCCCGGCGGCTCGATGCGGTCGCACAGCACCGACAGGCAGGCCGCCAGCGGCTGCAGCCGCGCGTCCTGCCGCGGCGGCAACGCGGCCTCGCCGGCCGCATGCCGTTCGAGCGCGCGCAGCGCCTCCAGGGCGAACAGCCGGGCAGCGCCCGGCCGCGGAACGATCGCCGCGCCGCTGTCCTCGGCGGCGCCGGCGCCGGCCAGCAGGGTGATCCACTGCAAGGGCAGCCGGCTGCCGAGTGCAGACAGCCAGGGCGGCAGGTCCGCCTCGGCCATCACGTCGACGATCGCGCGGAACACTTTCGCGGCGTCGCGGGCAGCCACGTGCGCCGTGCCGTCGAGCAGAGCCCGCGCGACCGCTGCCGGCAGCGGCAGCCCGCAGGCCCGGCGCAACATCGCCTCGCACCGCGCCCTTTGCAGCAGCGAAGGCAGCGTCGCGGCATGCGCGGCCAGCGCCTCCAGCGGCAGCGGCCCCGGCAGCGCCAGCAACAGCGGCAGGCCCTCGACGACATCGCGCCCGGACAAGGTGCACAGCACGCGCGCCGCCAGTGCGTTCGCAGCGGCCCGCTCGCCGGGCACCGCCGCCGAGCGCAGCAGCAGCACGCCGAACGCGGCGCGCAGCGCGGCGTGCGCCAGGTCGGGCGGTGCGCCGGGATCTTCGAGCTGCTGCTCGCGCACCGCATCCCGGAGCTGGCGGTAGCGGTCGAGCAGCCACACGGGGCCGGGGTCTTCGCCCATCGCATTGGCCACGCCGCCGGCCCGGATCGGCACATCGGCCAGCCGCAGCCGCTGCATCTGCACGACCGCGCGCAGGCGATCGGCGTGTTCCGGCAGGTAGGGCGCCAGTGCGACGGCGGCCTCGATGCGCTGTTCCGCCGCCAGGCCCGGCCCGGTGTCGCCGTCGCCGTCCCATTCCAGCAGTTCGGCCAGATGGCCGCGCAGGCTGCGGCCTTCGTTTCCGGACAGTTGCCCGGCGACCAGCGCCACGCCGACCGCAGTGCGCGCGACGGCCGCGGCGCTGGCGCCGGTGGCCGCTGCAGCCCGCGCCAGATCGCGCAGCGCATCGGCCACGGACTGCCTGGAGCGCCTGATGGCCGCGGCCACAGCGCTCGCTGCCGCCGACACGGCCAGCGGCTGGTAGGCCGCGTCGAACCAGCCGGTGCAGGCAAACAGCGCGCGCAGGCGCTGCCCTTCGTCGCCGAGCCGGCTGGCGTAGGCGACGGCCTGCACCGGCGACCAGACGCCGCGCTCGAGCAGCGCGCCGACGACGGCCAGCGGCATCGCGCCGTTGAGCGCGACGATGCTGCCGGCGATCAGCGCGCCGCGCCATTGCACGGCGGCAAAGGCCGAGCGCTCGCCGTCGCGGGCGGCCGCGCCGGCGCGCCGGGCGGCGACCGCGCGCACGTGGTCCAGGTCGGCGGCGAAGCCGCCGTAGGTGCCGCGGTCCAGCCGTTCCCAGGCCGCGATCCAGCGTCCGCCGACGAGGGCGACGAAATCCTCCTCGGGCCGGCCGCAGCGGTGCATGTGCGCGCGCAGGTACTGCACCACGTAGTCGGGGACATCGGCCTGCGCCGCGCCGGCGTCCTCGCCCAGGCAGCGCAAGCCCCAGCCGACGAAGCGGCTCTCGCGCTCCACCGCCTGCCCGGCCTTGGCGAGGCGGTCGCGGAAATGGTCGGCCAGACGGGGGTGCGTGAAGGCATAGCCCTGCGCCTTGCCGTCGCCGATCACGAAGCGCTCGAGCGCGCGGATGGCCTCTTCCAGGGACCATACCGACAGCGGCACGCCGGCCGCGCCGACCAGCGCCGCCAGTTCCGCCGTCTTCAGCGGCCCGAGCGCGCAGGCCAGCGTGTCCAGCACCGCGCCCAACGCCGCCTCGCGCAGCGGCGACTGCGCGCCCCACAGCGTGCGCTGGTCGCTCCACCAGCGCTTGAAGTAGCCCTCCAGCCCCGGCTCGATCGCCGCCAGGTCATCGACGCGCAGCCGCGCGACGCCTTCGCCGCGCGTCCACAGGTCGGCGACGTAGAGGTTCACCAGCAGCGGGTCGCCGCCGGTCAGGCGGTACAGCGCGGTGACGATGTCGGCGCGCCCGCTCAGCCGGTCCAGCGGCACGCTCATGCGGCGCAGCACATCGGCCATGCCCGGCGGCGTCAGCGCCGCCAGGTCGATCACCGCGGCGCGGCCGGTCCAGCCCAGCCGCTCGACCCAGCCCTGCCCGTCGGTGTCGCCGCCCAGGAGCCGGGCGGAGACGACGACGCGCAAGCCCAGCGGCAGCTGCGGCGGCAGCAGGTCGGACTCGGCCTTCCAGTCGGCGGCCTCGTCGGCCCCGTCGAGCACAACGAGGACGCGCCGGCCTGCCGGCGGGGCGCGCCGCAGCAGCGTCGTCGTCAGCGCGCGCCAGGCATCGGCCGGCGTGTCGAGCGCGCCGGGAATGACCTCGCCGTGCAACGCCGCCAGCCGCGCCGCGAGCGAGCCGAACACCACCGCGGCGGTGTTGGTGCGGAAGCGGACGCTGACCGGCACGAAGACGACGTCGACATCGTCGCGCCGCGCCAGGCGCCGGCTCCAGTGCACCAGCAGCGCCGACTTGCCGCGCCCGGCGGGCCCGGCCAGCAACGCGCGCTCGGGTGCCCGGTCATCGTCGAACCAGCGATCGAGGCGACCGAGTTCGCCCTCGCGCCCGCCGAAGGCCATGGGCACCGCGGCGCTGCCCAGATACTCGGCGAAGAAGCGCTGGATGCGCGCGTCGTAGTCGCTGCGCAGCGCCTGCAGGCCGTCGACGACGAGGCGGTCGAACAGCAGGTTGTGCAGGTCGACCGCGATGGCGGCGGCCAGTTCGTCGGCGCGATCGAACTCGGCCACCAGGTGCCGCGCGCGCAGCATGTCGCGCAGCGCGCGCAGCCGCGCGGCGTCCGGGTCGGCGCCCTCGCCGCGCTTGAGGTAGATGAGGCAGGGCAACCCGCGCTGGACGGCGCGCCGGTACTCGTCCTCGGTGATGCCCGAGCCGTAGCGCAAGCCGATGATGCCGACGTAGACGTCGCTGCGATCCACCGCGGCCAGCGAGACCTCGCGCGTCGTCTCGCCGCTGGCGCCGAAGTACTCCATGCCGACGAAGCGCGTCGCGCGCATGCGCTGCATCGCCTGCTCGACGGCATGGCGCTCCGCCCGCAGGTCCAGCCAGGTCGAGCTGACGAAGATGCGCGGGGCCTGCATGCGATGGATGCTCCGCTGGCGCGGTGTGGGCGCGAGCGCTCGCGATCGCTCAGGCCAGCGCCAGCGCCGCGCCGTCCAGCGCCACCTGGGTGTCGGTGATCAGCATCGTCGGCACCGCGGCCAGGTAGGCGCGGAAGCGCCCCTTGGCCTCGAAGCGCGCGCGAAAAGCCGAGGCGACGAAGCGCTCGGCGAAATGCGGCACCACGCCGCCGCCGATGAAGAGCCCCGCGCGCGCGCCCAGCGTCAGCGCCACGTTGCCGGCAAAGCCGCCCAGCAGCGCGCAGAACAGGTCCAGCGTCTCGCCGGCCAGCGCGTCGGTGCCGGCCAGCGCCGCCTGCACGACGGCCTCGGCGCTGCCGCAAGGCGCTGCCGCGGCAGCGCCTTGCAGGCCTTTCAGCTCGGCCAGCGCCGCGTACAGCAGCGGCAGGCCCATGCCCGAGAGCAGCCGCTCGGCCGAGACGTGCGGGTGGACGCGGCGCACGCAGGCGATCAGCTCGGCCTCCAGCGCGCTGCCGGCGGCCAGCGTCGCGTGGCCGCCTTCGCCCGGCAGCGCCTGCCAGCCGCAGAGCGTGCGCAGCACCGCGCCCACGCCCAGCCCGGTGCCCGGGCCCACGACGGCCAGCAGCGTGCCCGGCGGGGCCTCGGCCATGGGCAGCGGCGCGGCCGGCCCCACCGGCCGCCATTGCGCGGCCGACAGCTGCGGCAGCGCCAGCGCCAGCGCCTCGAAGTCGTTGACGATGGCCAGCTCGTCCAGCCCCAGCGCGCGGCGCACCGCGTCGCGCGAGAAGTCCCAGTGGCTGTTGGTGAAGGCCACGCGGTCGCCGGCCACCGCGGTGGCCACCGCGAAGGCGGCGCGCCGCGGCGCGCGGTAGGCCGGGCCCAGCCGCGCCTGCAGTTCGGCCAGGTAGGCCTGCGCCGCCTCGGCCGGCCCGGGGTGCGCCGGCACCGCCAGCGTCAGCCGATGGGCGGGCGGCGCGGCCGGCCCGTCGATCCACGCGAAGCGCGCGTTGGTGCCGCCGATGTCGGCCACCAGCCGGGGATAGGCGTCGGCAGGCAGGGGCGGCAAGGCGGTCACCGGGCGCGCGGGCCGGTCAGGGCTTGCTGCCGAACAGCGCCGCGGCGCGCTGCTTGATCTCCTGCAGTTCGCTGGCGCTCACCGAGTACTGGCCCGTGGTGCGGTTGACGTCGACCTTGAACTCCACGTCGCGGCCGCGGTTGGAGAGCACGCCGGAGCTGAACTCGTAGTCGTCGCGCTCCCAGGGCGCGCCCTCGGCCCTGGCGTCGTAGTCCTGGTATTCGACGCGGAAGATCTCGCCGCTGGCGAGGTTGAGCAGCGCGGTGCTGGTGATCACGTCGTCGGCGGTCTCGTCGCTGATGGTGATCGGTACGGTGAGGTCCAGAGTCTTGCCCCTTGGTCGAGATTGGAGATGGGTTCGCGACGCGCATTGTCCGCCGCCCGGCGCCGGCCCTGTCAACGCCGCGGCGGCGGCAGCCCGGTGGTCCAGGCCGGCAGCGTGTAGCCGCTGAGCAGCGCCGCCACGCGCAGCACGCTGGCGGCCAGCGCCCCCAGCGCCAGCGCCGCCTCGGGCGATAGCCCCGCCGCATGCGCGCCCACCAGCACCCAGCCGCCGGCGAAGGCGCACACCGCATAGGGCCGGTGGTCGCTGAAGGCGCGCGGGATCTCGTTGCAGACGACGTCGCGCAGCACGCCGCCGAACACCGCGGTGACCATGCCCATCAGCACCGCGACGATGGCCGGCATCTGCAGGTCCAGCGCGATCTGCGTGCCCGAGGCCGAGAACAGCCCCAGGCCCAGCGCGTCGGGCCACTGCATCGCGCGCTGGGTGGGCGCGATGTGGCGGCCGCGCATGAACAGCATCGCCGCCGCGCACAAGCCCAGCAGCGCCCACAGCCAGTGCGCGTGCTGCACCCAGAAGAAGGGCCGGCGGTCGAGCAGCACGTCGCGCAGCGTGCCGCCGCCGAAGGCCGTGAGCCCGGCGACGACGACCACGCCGACGGCATCCAGCCGCTTGCGCGCCGCCTCGATCAGCCCCGACAGCGCGAAGGCGACGATGGCCACCGCCTCGATCGCAACCTGCGCCTGCGACAGGCTCCATGACGTGGGCAGCGGGCTGGGCATGGGTCGGCGGCTCCTGGCGTGGAAAAGCCCCGCGATCATCCCGGATCCGCGGCGCCCCGGCGCAGAACTGGCCCGCATCAGCGGCGCAGTTCGGCCGCTTGCGGCCCTTCAGCCCGGCGCCGCCCGGTCCGATAGAAGCATCATCGCCACCCGCCTTGCCGCCCCGATCATGCAAGCCGATCCCATCATCGCCGACCGCGGCGAGTTCGTCGACGCGCTGCACGCGCTGCGCCAGGGCCACGTGCTGGTGCGCACCGGCGACGGCGCCGGCGGCTGCGTGCTGGACGGCAGCTTCGTCTACCGCTCGTACCCGCCGCTCAAGCGCTACGGGCTGATCGACGAGTTCCCCAACCCGCAAGGCTTTGCCGGCGCCAGCTACTACCGGCTGACGCCGCGCGGCCGCGACTTCGCCGAGCGCGCCTGCAGCGCCTGGCGCCGCCGCCCGGTGTGGCAGCGGCTGGCGGTGCGCTTCGCCGGCTGAAGCAGCCGTTCAACTCGGTGCGCCGTCCGCGGGCGGCTTGACGAGCATGCCCGACAGCGCCTGCGAGATGCCGGTGATGCCTTCGTTGGACAGTCCGGCGTCCTTCATCACCGCGTCGACGATGGGCTTGGCCAGTTGGTACTGCAGCGCCGAGTTCATAACCTGCTCCGGAAACGTCGCGCCGTTGGCCGCCGCGACCGTGCCGCCGGCCGCCGGCGCGCCGCTGCCCGGCAGCCCGCCGCCGACCTGGACGATGCGGATCGAGTCGATCTTCTCCATCGGCCGCACCGCCTGCTCCAGGATGCCCGGCAGTTGCTGCAGCAGCAGCGTGCGCACCTGAAGGTCGATCTGCGCCGCCGACAAGGTGTTCAGCGCCTCGTTGATCGCGCGCCGGCCCTCGGCCTCGGCCAGCGCCGCGGCCTGCCGCGCGCGCGCCTCGACGGTGATCGCTTCGGCGCGGTCCAGCGCCGCCTCCTTCTCGGCCGAGGCCGAGACCTTGACGGCGATGGCGTTCTGCTCGGCTTCCTTCGAGGCCTCGATCAGCTGGATGTCCTTCTCGCGCTCGGCCACCGCCACCTGGCGCGCGGTGTTGACGGCTTCCTCGGCCTTCACCGCCTCGGCGCGCGCCAGGTTGGCCGCGGCGTCGGCGTCGGACTGTTCGCGCGACTTATTGGCGATCGCGATCTGCGTGTCCTGGCGCGCCATCTCCACCTGCTTGCGCTGCTCGGCGCGTTGCATCTCGGTCTTGCGCTCCAGCTCGATCTCGCGGCTCTGGATCGCCAGGTTCTTGTCGATCTCGGCGGCCTTGATCTCGCGCTCGGCCTCGATGCGCTTCTGGCTCACCGCGCGCTCGGCCTCGATCTTGGCGGCCTCGGCCTCGCGGCTGCGCTCGGCCTGCTGGGTGGCGATCAGTGCCGCCTGCTCGGCGCGCGTGTTCTCGATCTCGCGCTGCTGCGACAGCGACGCGAACTCCTGGTCCTTCTCGATCGTCAGCTTCTGGCGCGTGGCGTCGAGGTTCTTCGCGCGCACCTGCACCTCGGTGTCCTGCTCGACGTCGTTGCGCTGCTTGCGCCGCGCCTCGGTCTGTTCGGTCAGCCGCGTCAGGCCCTCGGCGTCGAAGGCGTTGTTGGGGTTGAAGAACTGCTTGTCGGTCTGGTCCAGGCTGGTCAGCGAGACCGACTCCAGCTCCAGGCCGTTCTTCTCCAGGTCCTCGGCCACCGCGTTCTGCACCGCCTGCACGAAGTCGCGCCGCTTGTCCTGCAGTTCCTGGATGGTCATCGTCGCGGCGGTGGCGCGCAGCGAGTCGACGAACTTGTCCTCGACCAGCGCCTTCAGCTCGTCGGGGCTCATCGTGCGCGCGCCCAGCGTCTGCGCGGCGATGCTGACCGACTCCTCGGTCTGCTTCACGCGCACGAAGAAGGCCGCCGTCACGTCCACGCGCATGCGATCCTTGGTGATCAGGCTCTCGCGCCCGCGGCGCTGCACCTCGAGTTTGAGCGTGTTCATGTTGACGAGCACGCGCTCGTGGAACACCGGCAGCACGATGGCGCCGCCGTCCATGATCACCTTCTGCCCGCCCAGGCCGGTGCGCACGAAGGCGGTCTCCTTGGTCGACCGCTTGTACAGCCGCGCGAAGACGATGCCGACGGCCAGCAGCGCCAGCAGCACGAGGCCGGCGATGCCGGCTGCTTCGATGAGTCCATTCATCTCCGGGTCCCTCCCTCCAAAACGGAAATCACAGCAGTTCCGGATGCGGGTGCGCGATGCAGCGGTAGAACGCGCCGGCCTTGCGCACGATCAGCACTCGGGCACCCTCCTCGAACACCTCGTCGTCGAGGTCGGGCTCCACCATCAGGTAGTGCGTGCGGCCCTGGCCGTCGCGCACGCGCGCCTGCGCGGCCAGGCCGCGGCGCGCGGCGCCGGCCGAGACCACGCCGGCGCGGCCGATCAGCGACAGCTCGCTGACCGCGCTGGTCTCGTCGCGCGGGACAATGTGGGCCACCAGCGCGCCCAGCCCGCGCACCGTGGCCATGCCCGAAGGCACTGCCAGCAGCGCCGCCGCCGCGCCCGGCAGGTAGTGGCCCGACAGGCCGTGCACCACGATCTGCAGCCCGTAGCCGAACAGCGCGTAGCCGGCCAGGAACAGGATCAGCAGCACCAGCGACGGCACCTTGCCGATGTGCAGCCAGCCCAGCACGCGGTCGAGCCCGGTGTCGCCGTCGACCGCGGGCAGCAAATGGTCCAGCCAGTTGCTGGCACTCAGCGACACCAGCATGCCCAGCCCTTCGAGCAGCGCGATGCCGATGATCAGCGCGAACGCAATGCCGAAGGGCAACGTCTCGGACGCGGTGAAAAGATTCATGCCTCGCCGGCGCCGGCCCGGGCCTTGAGCTGCGCCATGCGCTCGGCGATCTTGTTCTCGCGCACCAGGTCGTCCAGTTCCTTCAGCCGCGCCGCCTGCTCCAGCGAGACGCTGCGCGCGGTGCCCGACAGGCCGGTCTGGCGCTGGTAGACGCGGTCGAAGGCGCCGGCCACGGCGTCGATACGCTGCGCGCCCGAGGTTGCCGCGGGGCCGTTGGCCGCCGCGGCAGCGGTCGCGCGGCTGCGGCGGAAGTCGGCCAGCGCCGATTCCATCTCGCGCCGCTTGGCCAGCAGCGCGGCGACATAACCCTGCAGCTCGGCCTCGCGGCGCGCGTACTCGGCCAGCGTCGTTTCCAGCACCGGGATCTGCGCCTCGATGTCGAGTTGCCGCGCCACCGCGGCGCGCGCCAGCTCGTCGCGGCCTTGCGCCAGCGCCTGGTCGAGCTGACCCGCCAGCTTCTCGTGCTGGCCGTTGAGGCTGGCGTGCTGCTGCTGCGCCAGGTGGCGGTTGGCGCTGACCAGGCCCAGCTCGTGCCGCACCTCGTCCACCACCGCGTCGGCGTCGCGCAAGGCCTGCTCCATCACCGCCTCAGGCGCCTGATCCTCGATGCGGTCGATCAGCGCATGCACGCCGCCGGCGATCACGCGGGCCACGCGGGTCTTCAGGGAATCGGCCATCTCAAGCTCCTTTGTCGGACAGGGCGACCGCCAGTTCGATCGTAGCGGCCATGTGGCGGCGGACCACCGCGGGGTCGTAGGCCGCCGCGGCGGACGTGGTGGCCTGGCGCAGCAACGACTCCGCCAGCGCGAACGCGCGTCGCACCAGCTGGTCTTCCACCTGCGCGGCAGCGGCTTCGTCGGCCGGCGCGGTGCTGACCACCAGCGCCAGCGCGCCGGTCAGGTGCTCCAAAAACAGGCGCAGCACCTCGGAATGCCGGCCGCTGCGGCCTTCGATGCGCACCAGCGCCTCGCGCAGGCGGCCGGTCAGCTCGCGTGCCCAGCCGTGGGCGGCCACGTAGTCGAAGGCGCCGTCGTGCTGGCGCTTGAGCTGGCCCAGCAGCACGCGCAGCTTGTCGCTGTTGGTGGTGGCGCCTTCCACCTGCAGCTGCGCCAGCCACAGGTACAGGTCACTCGGGATGCGGGCCGACAAGGGCTCCATCGTGCTGACGGTGTTGACCATGGGCTCGGCCGGTGAACTTCGATGAACACGAATGTATTCAAACGGGTTCGGATGTCAAACACTTGTCTGCGGCGGGGCTTTTACGGCCCGCCGGCGCCCGCCCTCGGCGGTCAGAACCGCGAGCCCGGCTCTTCCAGGAAGGCCAGTTCCTCGACCGTGCTCTCGCGGCCCAGGATCGCGTTGCGGTGCGGAAAGCGGCCGAAGCGCGCGATCACCGCGTGGTGCCTGCGCGCCCACTCCAGCGCTTCGGCCTGCGCCGGGTGCTCGGCCGCCAGTTGGCCGAACAGGCGCAGCGACTCGTCCTGGTCGGCCGCGCTCTCGCTGTGCTCGAAAGGCAGGTAGACGAAGCCGCGCTGCAGTGGTTTGAGCTTGCGGTCGCGCCCGCTGGCCACCAGGGCGCGCGCGGCGGCCAGCGCCAGCGCGTCGCCGGCAAAGGCGCGCGGCGTGTCGCGGTAGGCGTTGCGCGTCAACTGGTCCAGCACCACGATGCGCGCCAGCGCGCCCAGCGTCGTGCGGTCCCAGTCGGCCAGCTCGCCGGCCAGCGCGGCGCGGATCACGGCGCCGAAGCGGGTGCGGATCGAGACGTCGAACGCCGGGTCCTTGCGGAACCACTCGGGGTTGGCGCGGTCGCCGTCGCCGAACCAGACGTCGATCACGGCATGGGCATCGGCGGGCAGCAAATCAGGCATGCGGCGGATCCTAGGCGCGCCTTTTGGGCGCCGTGCTGCGCCCGATCAAGCACTGCGGCGCAAGTGCATCGTCGGCGCGGCCGCCAGCTGCAGCGACTCGAAACCCGAGCTGAGGTGCAGCCGGCCCTCGGCGTCGGCCAGCACCAGCTCCACGTCGGCCAGGCTTTCGATCAGCGCCAGTCCTTGCTCGGGCCCCAGCACGCAGACGGCCTGGGCCAGCGCCGCGGCGGTGGAGGCCTCGGGCGCGATCACGCTGACGCTGTGCGCGCCGGCCGCCGGGCGGCCGCTGCGCGGATCCAGCACGCGGCCCGGCGCGGCGGTGGACGCCGCCAGGTCCTGCAGCGGCAGCAGGGCCAGCGCGGCGTCGGCGTGCTGCGGGTCGCGGATGGCCAGCGTCCAGGGCTTGCCGCGGCGATCGCCCAGCACGCGGCTGTGCGGGCCCACCGAGACGATGGCGTGGCCGATGCCCAGGCGCTGCAGCAGCGCGATGCCGCGGTCCACCGCATGGCCTTGCAGGAAGGCGCCGAGGTCGATGCGCATGCCGGGGCGGCCGAAGCGCAGGCTGGACTGCAGCGGATCGAACTGCAGCAGCCGCCAGCCCACGGCCTGCTGCGCGCGCGCCAGGCTCAGGTCGTCGGCAACGGCGGCCGCGCGCTCGCCGCGCAGCACGGCCAGCGCCGCCACCGTGACGTCGAAGGCGCCCTGGGTCGCGCGCGAGAACGACAGCGCGCGGCCCAGCAGGGCGCACAACTCGGCGCTGAGCCGCAGCGGCCCCTGCGCGCCGGCGGCATTGATCAAGGCGAGCTCGGAACCGGCGCGCCGGGCGCTGAAGGCGCGCTCCAGCCGTTGCATCTCGGCCAGCACCGCGGCCATCGCCGCGGCGCCGCGGGCACGGTCCTCGGCCCAGAGCTGCACGGTCAGCGCATGGCCCAGCGCGAGCTGCTCGCGCTGCATCCAGCCGCCCTGCGGCGCGGCGCCGCCGCGCGGGTTGCCGGCATTGCCTGAACCACGATCCGCCATCGCTTGCATCGGCCCCTGCTGTCGAACGGCGATGCTGGCCGGCACCGGCGCGGGTGTCCAGCCCGAGGGTCAAGCGGCATGCAGTCTTACATCCGGTGGCGAATCAAGCGGTGTCGCTGCGCAACCGGGCCCGTCAATAGGTCTCCAGGTGCAGCCGCCCCTCGCGCTTGCGGATCAGGTCCTGCAGGTAGCGCTTGGAGACGCCAGGGCCTCATCCGAGCGCAGTTGCGCTTCGGTCCCCGTCGCCGCGGGCAACCGGCTACCATTGCCGCATGTCTGTCGCCACTGGCACCGTCAAAGACGGCAAGATCATCGTCGAGGGAGTTGCCCTCCCCGAGGGCGCGATCGTGACCATCCTCGCCGACGACGACCGCCCTCCCGTCAAACTGCCGCCCGAGTTGGAAGCCGAGCTTCAGGCAGCTATCGACGAGGCTGACGCCGAAGAAGGCGGCGCCGGGCCGGAGTTCATCGAGAGCCTCAAGCGGTTCGGGTGACGGAGTCCATTCTCCCGTACGTCATCAAGACACGCGCCAAGCGCGAGCTTGAACGACTCGCCGAGTGGTGGGCCAAGAACCGAACCGCCGCTCCAGGCGCTCCCCGCAAAGAGCTTCAGCAAGTTCTGTTCATCATTTGCCGCCACCCTGGACCTGGGCCAGAAGGTCGAGACTGGCCGCCCGATCCAGGTGCGCCGCTATCTGATGTCCATCACCGACTACTGGCTGTACTTCCGCGTCAAGAAGGGCGTTGTCGAAGTGTTGTCCGTCTGGGGCACACATCGCGGTTCTGGTCCAAAGCTCTAACGTTCAATCAGCGCCGAGGCCTCACCCCGGCCTGCCACGCCACAACGCCTCAATACGTCTCCAGGTGCAGCCGCCCCTCGCGCTTGAGCGCGGCGCCGATCTGCTCCCATTGCAGGCCGGCCTGCTGCGCCACGTCGCGCAGCGCCAGCACCACGCCTTCTTCCATCGCCTTCAGGCCGCAGACGTAGAAGTGGCTGGCGCCGTCCTGCAGCAGCGCGGCCAGGTCGGCGGCACGCTCGCGGATCAGGTCCTGCACGTAGCGCTTGGGCGCGCCGGGCGTGCGGCTGAAGGCGAAGTTGATGTCGATGAAGTCCTTGGGCAGGTTCTGCAGCGGGCCGAAATACGGCAGTTCCTGCTGCGTGCGCGCGCCGAAGAACAGCATCAGCTTGCCGCCCTCGAACTTGCCCGACTGGCGCAGGCGCCGGCGCCATTCGGTCATCGCGCGCATCGGCGCGCTGCCGGTGCCGGTGCAGATCATCACGAGGTGGCTGCGCGGGTGGTTGGGCATCAGGAAGCTGGTGCCGAAGGGGCCGATGACCTGCACCTTGTCGCCCACCTTCAGGTCGCAGACGTAGTTGCTGGCCACGCCGCGCACCGGGCGGCCCTGGTGGTCCTCCAGCACGCGCTTGACGGTCAGCGACAGGTTGTTGTAGCCCGGCCGCTCGCCGTTGCGCGGGCTGGCCACGCTGTACTGGCGCGCGTGGTGCGCCCGGCCGTGCTCGTCGGTGCCGGGCGGGACGATGCCGATGCTCTGCCCTTCCAGCACCGGGAACGGCATGGCGCCGAAGTCCAGCACGATGTGGTGGGTGTCGTAGTCGGTGCCGACCTCGGTGACGCGCACGTTGCCGCCGACGGTGGCGGTGATGGTCTTCTCGGCCGCCTTCGGGCCGTAGAGGTTGGTGTAGGCGTGCGCGGCCGACCACGGCGGCAGCGTGGCATTCCAGGTGCCGCTGTCGAACGCGGTCTCGCCGCTGGGGTCGGCCGCCGCTTGCGGCGCGGGGGCCTGCTCCTGCGCCTCGGCCGTCACGCCGGCTTCGGCCAGTTCGTCGGCCAGTTCGTTGGCCGTCAACTCGGCCGGCAGCACGTCCCAGCCGAACTGCTCTTCGACGCCGTAGGCCTTGAGCCGCGGCACCTGGCGCCAGTTGTCGATGCTGCCGGTGGGGCAAGGCGGCACGCAGGCCATGCAGGCGTTGCACTTGGCCGCGTCGACCACGTAGTTGCGCGAGTCGTGCGTGATCGCGCCCACCGGGCAGGTGGCCTCGCAGGTGTTGCAGCGGATGCAGATCTCGGGGTCGATCAGGTGCTGCCTGATCAAGCCTGCTTCGGCCATGTCCATCGACGGCTCCTCGCTCGTCAGGCAAACCTGACGTATTCGAAATCGACCGGCTGGCGGTTGATGCCCATCACCGGCGGCGCGATCCAGTTGGCGAACTTGCCGGGCTCGACCACGCGGCCCATCAGGCTGGCGACGAAGGCGCGGTCGCCGGCGCTGGGCAGCCAGTCGTCGACCTTGGCGTTCCACTCGGCCTGGCTGACCACGCGGCCGTCGGGCGCGACCTTCACGCCGGCCAGCGAGCCGATGTTGCGGTGGAAGGCCTTGTGCGGCGCCTTCAGCCGGAACGGGATGCCGGCCTTCTCGATCACCTTGTTCCAGCGCTCGACGCCGGCGATGCTGTCCTTGATGTAGTCGTCGCGCAGCACTTCGTTGAGCGCGTTGAGCATCGGCACTTCCTTCTCGACGAGCTGGCCGCCGGCGGTCTGCAGCACCTTGTACTGCTGGCCGCGGAGCTGATGGTCGTCGCTGCGCTTGCCTTCCTCGAAGCGGCCCTTCAGCCCGGTGCTGTAGAAGGTGGCGGCGTTGCTGGACTCGTCGGCGCCGAAGAGGTCGATGGTGACGCTGAAGTGGAAGTTCAGGTAGCGCTGGATCGTCGGCAGGTCGATCACGCCGGCCTCGCGCAGCTTCTTCGGGTCGTCGGTCTTCAGCTCGTTCATCGCAGCGCAGGTGCGCTGGATCACGCGGCTGACGCCCGACTCGCCGACGAACATGTGGTGCGCTTCCTCGGTCAGCATGAACTTGGTCGTGCGCGCCAGCGGGTCGAAACTGGACTCGGCCAGCGCGCAGAGCTGGAACTTGCCGTCGCGGTCGGTGAAGTAAGTGAACATGAAGAAGCTCAGCCAGTCGGGCGTCTTCTCGTTGAAGGCCTGCAGGATGCGCGGCGTGTCGGCATCGCCGCTGCGGCGCTCGAGCAGCGCCTCGCCTTCCTCGCGGCCGTCGCGGCCGAAGTACTTGTGCAGCAGGTAGACCATGGCCCACAGGTGGCGGCCTTCCTCGACGTTCACCTGGAACAGGTTGCGCAGGTCGTACTGGCTGGGGCAGGTCAGGCCCAGGTGCCGCTGCTGCTCGACGCTGGCCGGCTCGGTGTCGCCCTGCGTCACGATGATGCGGCGCAGGTTGGCGCGGTATTCGCCGGGCACGTCCTGCCAGGCATCTTCGCCCTTGTGGTCGCCGAAGTGGATCTTGCGGTCCTTCTCGGCCGGGTTCAGGAAGATGCCCCAGCGGTAGTCGGGCATCTTCACGTGGCCGAACTGCGCCCAGCCCTGCGGGTCCACGCTGATCGCGGTGCGCAGGTAGACGTCGAAGTTCTGGCTGCCGTCGGGGCCCATGTCGTCCCACCACTGCAGGTAGTTGGGCTGCCACTGCTCCAGCGCGCGCTGCAGCGTGCGGTCTTCCGACAGGTTGACGTTGTTGGGGATCTTCTCGCTGTAGTTGATGGTGGACATCGCTGCTTGCTCCTTAAACTCGATTCCAATCGAAGGCGGCCTTGTCGCCCTTGCCGTAGACCTTGAGCGCGCCCTTGTCGCCGACGGCGTTGGGGCGCTGGAAGATCCAGTTCTGCCAGGCCGTCAGGCGGCCGAAGATGCGGGTGAACATGTTCTCGCGGCCGTTGAAGCGCAGGTTGGCTTCCATGCCGGTCAGCGCGTCGGGGCTCATCGCGACGCGCTCCTCGATCGCGATGCGGGTCTCGTCGGCCCAGTCGATGTCGTCGGGGTTGCTGGTCACCAGGCCCAGCGCGAACGCGGCGTCGGCGTCCAGCGGCTGGCCGGCCTTGGCACGCACGGCCTCCAGCGCCGGCTGCTCGCCGTAGAAGCGGCGCGCCAGGCGGCTTTCGCCGGTGGCCATCGGATAACGGCCGAAGTTGGCGTCAGCGACGATGATCTTCGGCGCGCGCGCCGCGTCGTCGGGCAGCGCCAGCATGTAGCTGCGGTCGCAGGCCAGCGCCAGCTCCAGGAAGGTGCCGGCGAAGCACGAGCCGGGCTCGATCAGCGCGTACAGGCTGCGGCTGCTGACGTCCAGGCGGCTGAGCGCGCGGCGCAGCAGCCCGGTGGTCTCGCGCACCAGCCAGTGGCCGGCGTGCTGCTGCAGCACGGCGTCCATCGCCAGCACCGCGGCGGCGTCGCCTTCGGTCTTGACGAGCCACAGCCCGATGTCGAGCTCGTTGGTGCGCATCGAGAGGATCGCGTCGTCCAGCTCGCGCGCCAGCGCCAGCGGGTACCAGTCGGCACCGGCGGCCTCGATGCCGGCGATGTCGGCCGGCTGCGGGCCGTGCGGCGCGCGCACCGTGAAGGTGGCCACGCGCTTGGCGCGGTCGATCGTCACCGTGACGTGGCGGTAGCGCAGCGCGTCGGCCTCGATCGTGCGCTGCAGCGGCGCCAGCGCGACGCCCTTGCCGCCGGCCGGGCGGTCGCTCTGCGCCGCGAGCTGCAGCGCGCGCTCCTGCACCTTGGCCGCGAACTGCGCCGGCTTGGCGATGTCGTCGACCAGCCGCCAGTCCTTGGCCTTCTGCCCGCGCACCCCTTCGGTGGTGGTGCAGAAGATGTCGGCCAGGTCGTGCCGCACGTGGCGCTTGTCGGTCACGCGCGTCAGGCCGCCGGTGCCGGGCAGCACGCCCAGCAGCGGCACCTCGGGCAGGCTGACGGCCGAGTTGCGATCATCGACCAGGATGATCTCGTCGCAGGCCAGCGCCAGCTCGTAGCCGCCGCCGGCGCAGGCGCCGTTGACGGCGGCCAGGAACTTCAGCCCGCTGTGCTGGCTGGAATCCTCGAAGCCGTTGCGCGTCTCGTTGGTGAACTTGCAGAAGTTCACCTTCCAGGCATGGCTGCTGACGCCCAGCATGAAGATGTTGGCGCCCGAGCAGAACACCTTGTCCTTCAGGCTGGTGACGACCACGGTGCGCACCTCGGGGTGCTCGAAGCGGATGCGGTTCAGCGCGTCGTTCAGCTCGATGTCCACGCCCAGGTCGTAGCTGTTGAGCTTGAGCTTGTAGCCGGGCATCAGGCCGCCGTTCTCGTCGATGTCGGCGGCCAGCGTGGCTACCGGGCCTTCGAACTTGAGCTTCCAGTGCTTGTACTGCGAGGGGTCGGTCTGGTAGTCGACGCGGGGGGTGCTGCTCACGGCGGGCTCCTTCGGGCTGCGGCTGGGGTCGATGAATAGGCATCATATTGCCTGTTCTGATTCAACACAAGCGATTGATGCATTATTTTTCTTGTCAACGCACGAGTGCACGGGAGGAAACTATACGCTTGACAGCGGCCAGGGCCATGCCTACAGTTTCGAACAGGCAACATATTGCATAAGTCGAGATGACCCCCGAAGCCTTCCGCCAGCAGATCGCCAGCCTCACCGCCCAGCTCCAGGGGCGCGCGCTCGACCCCGCGCTCGACGAATGGCTCAACCGCGAACACGGCGTCCACAGCGCCAGCTACGCGGCGCTGAAGGCCGCCTGCCAGGCCGGTGTGGCCGAGGGCTGGCTGTGCAACCGCGAAGGCGGCGGCATCCGCTACGGCCGCATCTTCAAGCCCGCGCCCGACCTGCACGGCTTCTCGGTCGACGTGGTCGACATGCGCGACATCGCCGGCCCGCACCACGTGCATCCCAACGGCGAGATCGACCTGATCATGCCGATCGACGGCGAGGCCTTGTTCGACGGCCGCCCCGCCGGCTGGCTGGTCTGCCCGCCGGGCAGCGCGCACCGGCCCACGGTGAGCCGGGGCCGCGCACTGGTGCTGTACCTGCTGCCCGAGGGGCAGATCCAGTTCAGTTGAATCCACGAAAGACAAAGCCATGGCCCCCAGCACCGTGCCGCCGCCGGGCGAGCGCTTCAACTTCGCCCAGCACCTGCTGGAACGCAACGCCGGCCGCGCCGACAAGACGGCTTTCGTCGACGAGCAGGGCCGCCTGAGCTACGGCCAGCTCGAAGACCGCGTGCGCCGCGTGGCCGCCGGCCTGCGCGCCTTGGGCATCAAGCGCGAGGAGCGCGTGCTGCTGCTGATGCTGGACAGCATCGACTGGCCGGTGGCCTTCCTCGGCGCGATGTACGCCGGCGCGGTGCCGGTGGCCGTCAACACGCTGCTGACCGCCGACGACTACGCCTACATGCTGGAGCACAGCCGCGCGCAGGCGGTGCTGGTCTCGGGCGCGCTGCTGCCGACGCTGAACGCGGCGATGGTGAAGAGCGACCACGAGGTCGGCAAGGTCGTCGTCTCGCGGCCGCTGGCGCCGCTGCACCCGTCGGAGGTGGACTTCGACACCTTCATCGCCGCGCAGCCGCCGGCGCCGAGGCCGGCCGCCACGGGGCCCGACGATCCCGGCTTCTGGCTGTACTCGTCGGGCTCGACCGGCCGGCCCAAGGGCACGGTGCACTCGCACGGCAACCCGTACTGGACCAGCGAGCTGTACGGCATCGGCGTGCTGGGCCTGCGCGAGGACGACGTCTGCTTCTCGGCCGCCAAGCTGTTCTTCGCCTACGGTCTGGGCAACGCGCTGACCTTCCCGATGAGCGTGGGCGCGGCCACGCTGCTGATGGGCGAGCGGCCGACGCCGGAGGCGACGTTCAAGCGCTGGAGAGGCGAAACCGGCGGCCTGAAGCCCACCGTGTTCTTCGGCGCCCCCACCGGCTTTGCCGGCATGCTGGCGCACCCGGCGCTGCCGGCGCGTGCTGAGCTGGCGCTGCGTCTGGTCTCGTCGGCCGGCGAGGCGCTGCCGGCCGAGCTGGGCGAGCGCTTCAAGGCGCAGTTCGGCGTCGACATCGTCGACGGCATCGGCAGCACCGAGATGCTGCACATCTTCATCAGCAACCGGCCGGATCGCGTGCGCTACGGCAGCACCGGCTGGGTGGTGCCGGGCTACGTGATCGAGCTGCGCGGCGAGGACGGCCAGCCGGTGGCCGACGGCGAGATCGGCGACCTCTACATCCAGGGCCCCAGCGCCGCGATGATGTACTGGGGCAACCGCACGAAGACGCGCGAGACCTTCCAGGGCGGCTGGACCAAGGCCGGCGACAAGTACGTCAAGAACGCCGACGGCAGCTACACCTACAGCGGCCGCAGCGACGACATGCTCAAGGTCAGCGGCATCTACGTCAGCCCCTTCGAGGTGGAGGCCACGCTGGTACAGCACCCGGCCGTGCTGGAAGCCGCGGTGATCGGCGTGCCCGATACCGAAGGCCTGACCAAGACCAAGGCCTTCGTCGTGCTGAAGGCCGGCCAGGAAGCCACCGCCGACGAGCTGAAGGCCTTCGTCAAGGACAAGCTGGCGCCGTACAAGTACCCGCGCCAGATCGAGTTCGTCACCGAGCTGCCGAAGACCGCTACCGGCAAGATCCAGCGCTTCAAGCTGCGCGAGAAAGAGCTGCAAGGGGGATGAGCGACAGCAGCTTTGTCGATGTGGACTGGCAAGGCCGCGCGGTCCGCATCGAGCACCAGTGGCTGCGCCGCGAAGACGCGGCCGCGCCGCTGGTCGTCTTCCTGCACGAAGGCCTGGGCTCGGTGTCGACGTGGCGCGACTTCCCGGCGCGCTTGTGCGATGAGGTCGGCTGCCGCGGCCTGGTCTATTCGCGCCCGGGCTACGGCCGCTCCACGCCGCGCCCGCCGGGCGAGGCCTGGGCGCCCGACTACATGCACCGCCAGGCGTATGAGCTGCTGCCGGCGCTGCTGCGCGCGCTGGACATCGGGCAGCCGCCCTGGCTGCTGGGCCACAGCGACGGCGGCTCCATCGCGCTGCTGTACGCGGCGCGCCACCCGGTGGCCGGCACCATCGTGCTGGCGCCGCACATCCTGGTCGAGGACCTCTCGGTGCAAAGCATCACGCAGGTCCGCCAGGCCTGGCAGGACAGCGATCTGCCCGAGCGCCTGGCGCGCCACCACGACGACCCCGCTGCGGTCTTCTTCGGCTGGAACGACGTCTGGCTGAGCCCGGCCTTCCGCGCCTGGTCGATCGAGGACCGGATCGGCGGCATCCGCGGCCCGCTGCTGGCGGTGCAGGGGCTGGACGACGAGTACGGCACGCTGGAGCAGATCCGCGGCATCGCGCGCCGCGTGCCGCAGGCGCGGCTGCTGGAGCTGCCCGATTGCCGCCACTCGTCGCACAAGGACCAGCCCGAGGCGGTGATCGCCGCGGTGCGCGAGCTGATGTCACGCGGCTGAAAGCGCCCGCGGCTCAAGTCGGGGCCGCGCGCGGCCGATGTCCTGGACGAGGCGCTTGCCCGCGCCCCTGACTTGGACCTCTGGACCGCCGCCCATGACCCTGCCGCCGCCGCCCCCGCCCGCCGCCCCCGTGTCCGCCCCGCTGGAGCCCGATGCCTGGCTGAACGCCCTGGCGCTGGCGCCCATCGGCCTGGTGCAGGCCGCGGCCGACGGCCGCATCACCGCGGCCAACCCGCGCGCCGCCGCGCTGCTGCAGCCGCTGGCCGCCGAGGACGGGCTGCACAACCTGTTCGACGCGCTGCACGCCGCGGCGCCCGACCTGCGCGCCCAGGTCGAAGCCTTCCAGGCGCCCCAAGGCCTGCTGCTCGACAACAGCCCGCTGCTCCTGAAGTCCGCCACGCTGGCGCTGACGCTGCTGAAGCTCGCGCCCGGCCGCCTGCTGGCGCTGGTCAGTGACACCAGCGCCGAGACCCGGCGCGAGCGCGAGCTGCAGCAGTTGCAGGCCTGGACGCACAGCATCGTCAAGGGCGTGACCGACCATGGCCTGGCGACGCTGGATGCGCAAGGCCTGTGCCGCGACTGGAACGCCAGCCTGGGCCGCGTGACCGGCTACGACGCCGACAGCCTGATGGGCCGCTCGCCGGCGCTGCTGGCCGTGGACGCGGCCGCTGCCGAGCGCCGCCTGGCCGAGCGGCTGCTGCTGGCCGACGCCACCGGCTGGAGCCACGACGAAGGCTGGCTGGCGCGCCCCGACGGCAGCCGCTACTGGGGCAGCAGCCTGATCACGCCGCTGCGCACGCACGACCTGCCCGAGCCCGGCCCGCGCTGCTACAGCCTGATCGTGCGCGACATCTCGCACCTGCGCGAGGCGCGCAGCGCGCTGCGCGCCTCGGTCTCCAGCGACCCGCTGACCGGCCTGAGCAACCGCCGCGCCTTCCACGAGAGCGGCGAGCTGGAGCTGGCGCGCAGCCTGCGCGCGCCGCGGCCGCTGTCGGTGCTGCGCATCGATATCGAGGACTTCGTGCAACTCCACGCCGAGCACGGCCACCCCGCCGGCGACGCGCTGCTGCGCCACCTGGCCGCGGGCCTGGGCGCCACCTTGCGCAGCAGCGACCTGGTGGCGCGCACCGGCGGCCAGGCCTTCGTCGCGCTGCTGTGCGGCGCCGGCGCGGCGCCGGCGCTGGGCGTGGCCGAGCGGCTGTGCCGCCACGTCGCCGGCCAGGTGCTGGAGGTCGACGGCGTGCCGATCCGCTACCGCATCAGCGCCGGCGTCGCCGCGCTGCAGCCGGGTGACGCCGGCCTTTCGGGGCTGGACGAGCTGGTGCTGCGCGCCGACTGCGCGCTGGAAGCCGCGCGCCGCCGCCCCGGCCTGGCCGTGGGCTGCTGGAGCGAAGACGCGGCGGCGACGGCGGCCTGAGCGCGGCTTTCGCCGCAGGGACATGGCGGCTGGGCTAAGCTGCCCGCCATGGACACCACCCTCTTCCCCCGCCTGCGCGACCTGTTCCGCCAGCTCGGCCTGCCCGACGAGCCGGCGGCGATCGAGCGCTTCATCGCCGAGCACCGCCCGCTGCCGGCCGGCACCACGCTGTGCGACGCGCCGTTCTGGTCCAAGGCGCAGGCGCAGTTCCTGCGCGAGCAGATCCTGGCCGACGCCGACTGGGCCGAGGTGGTCGACGTGCTATCCGCTCGCTTGACCCGTTAGCGATCCCGGCGCCTCACACGCGGCGGGTGCGGCCGGCCCAGTAGGGCTCGCGCAGCTTGCGCTTGAAGAGCTTGCCGCTGTCCTCGCGCGGCAGCCGTTCGTGGAAGCTCACCAGGCGCGGCACCTTGTAGCCCGCCAGCCGCTGGCGCACCCAGTCGCGCACCGCCGCTTCGCTCAGCGCCGCGCCGGGCGCCGGCTGCACCGCGGCGGCCAGGGCTTCGCCGAACTCGTCGTCGGGGATGCCGAACACGGCGCAGTCGGCCACGCCGGGCATGGCCTGCAGCACCGCCTCGATCTCGGCCGGGTAGACGTTGACGCCGCCGCTGATCACCAGGTCGGCCTGGCGGTCGACGATGAACAGGAAGCCGTCCTCGTCGAGGTAGCCCACGTCGCCCATGGTCTTGAGGCCGCCGCACTCCATGCGCGCGCGGGCCTCGGCGTTGCCGACGTAGCTGAAGTCCGAGAACGCCGGCTGGTCGACGTAGATCAGCCCTGGGCGGCCGGCGCTCTGCTCGCGGCCTTCGTCGTCCAGGATCTTCAGCGTCACGCCCGGCAGCGCGGCGCCGGCCGAGCCGGGCTTGCGCAGCGCCTGCTCGCTGGTCAGCAGCGTCATGTAGCCCAGCTCGCTGGCACCGTAGCACTCGGTGATCACCGGGCCCCACCATTCGATCATCGCGCGCTTGACCTCCGGCGCGCAGGGGCTGCCGCTGCTGGCCACGGCGCGCATCGAGCCGAGGCCGTACGCCGCGCGCTGCGCCGCCGGCAGCGCCAGCAGGCGCACGAACATCGTCGGCACCAGGTAGGCATGGCTGGCGCGCTGCTCGTCGATGAGCTGCAGCGTGCGCAGCGCGTCGAAGCGCGGCTCCAGCAGCAGCGTGCCGCCCTGCTGCGCGACGCCCAGCGCATAGCTATTGGGGGCGCTGTGGTACATCGGCGCGGCCAGCAAGGCCGTCATGCCCGGCTCCAGGCCGTAGGCCAGGCGGCGCAGCTCGGTGGCGGCGCGCAGCTGCGCGGGCGTCATCGGCGCGCGCACGATGCCCTTGGGCCGGCCGGTGGTGCCCGAGGTGTAGAACATCGCGCCGCGCGGCGCGGCCGGCGCGTCGCCCGGCAGCGGCGGCGCCGCGTCGCGCAAGGCCTCCCAGGCCGGCACGCCGGCGCCGGCGCCGCGGCTGGCGTAGACGCCGATCCCACCGGTCTGCAGGCCGGGCAAGGCATCCAGCAGCTCGCCGTCGGCGATGAACAAGCGCGCGCCGCTGTTGCCCAGGATGTACTGCACCTCGTCGGTCTTGAAGTGCCAGTTGACCGGGCACCACTGCGCGCCCAGGTGGCGCACGGCCACCATCAGCTCCAGCGCCTCGGGGCTGTTGCGCTGCATCAGCGCCACCACGTCGCCGTCGCCCACGCCCAGCGCCTGCAGGGCGGCGGCCGAACGGCGCCAGCGCTGCTCGAACTCGTCGGGGCCCAGGGTCCGGCCCTGGAAGACCAGCGTCGGCCGCAACGTCAGCGCGCCGGCCGCGGGGCCGGCGCCGGCACCCGGTCGAGGTTGAGCAGCGAGATCTCCTGGGCCGCGTCGCCGCGCCCGGCGAACGGCGAAGCGGCATCGTCGTCCATCGGCTGGGTGTCGGCGAACTGCACCTTGCCGGACCGCGCCTCGCGCTCGGCGCGCTCGTCGCCCAGCGCCAGCATCGCTTGCAGCGCCGCGAGCTTGGCCTTGTGGGCCTGTTCGGGGTCCAGCGGGGCCGCGGGCACCGCCGCCGGTGCCGGCGCGGGGCTGCGCGCGGGCGCCGCGCCGCGGGCGGCGGCCCTGGCGGCCGGCTTGACGGCGCCGCGGGCAGCGGCCTTCTGCGCCTGGTGCTGATGCATCTGCCGTTGCCGCAGGCGCTGCCGCGACGACAGCCGCAAGGCCAGCGCGACGCCCAAGCCGGCCACCGCCACGACGATGGCCACCACCAGAAGCAAGACCTGCAATGCCACGCTCATCGGCGTCCCCCGCGGCGAACGCGCGCAACATAGCGTGCGCCCGGCGGCCTGTCTACCGGAGAACGAGGGAGCGAGACCTCACTCGCGTTCGAAGATCAGCCGCAGCGCCAGCCGCCGCTGCGGCGCGGCCAGCGTCGCCAGCTCGGCCAGCATGGCCTGGCCGCGCTCGCAACTCGGCTCGGGCGGTGCCGGCGCCACCGGCGGCCGCCACAGCTCGGCCAGGCGCTGCGGCGCGCGCAAGCCCAGCGTGCGGCGGATGACCTCCAGCTCCAGCGCATTGGGCTTGCGCGCCGGCGTGGCGCGCGCGGGCTCCTCCAGCGCGGCCAGCAGCCACTGCGCCTCGCGCCAGGCCAGCGGCGGCGGCAGCCGGCGGTGCGCCGCCACGTCGCCCAGCAGCAGCGCGCGGCACAGCCCGGGGTCCAGCGCCAGCAGCGCGCCGATCTGCGCCTGCAGCAGCTCGGCGAACAGCCAGCGCGTCTCGGGGCTGGCCTGCGCCAGCAGCCCCGGCATCAGCGCCGCCACGACCTCCTGCGCGGCGATCTGCACGCTTTCCGCGCCCTGCGGGCCGGCGGCGCCCATGCGCTGCGCCGCCAGCGCCTGCACGCCGGGAAAGCGCCGCTCCAGCGCCTGCCACAGCGCGCTGGCGCTCAGCGCCTCGGCGTAGTCGGCCACCGTCGCGCCTTGCGGCGCGGGCAGTTCCACGTCCAGCGGCCGGCCGGGCACAGTCACCAGGCGGGCGGCGGCGCGCTCGTCGGCATCGGGCGTCCAGGGCCGCGCCGGCGGGCTGGCCAGCACCTTGTTGACGAGGTGGGCGTCGAGCCCGGCCTGCGCCAGCAACCGGCCCAGCGCGCGGTTCAGCAGCGTCTGGTAGGGCGGGTTGAAGGGCCCGGCCGAGAGCCGATGCAGCGCGAGACTCGCGCCCGGCAGCACCTGCCGCTGCGGCCCGGCCAGGAAGACCAGCACGCAGACGCCGCTGCAGGCGCCCACCACGCGCGTGGGGAGCCGGCGCGCGCGCAGCGCCTCGGCGATCTGCAGGGCCTCGGGCAGGCGGCCGTCCTGGGCGTCGAGCGTTACCAGCCGAAGCTGCGGGGCGCCGGCCAGCACGCGGCGCACCGCGTCGGCGCTGCCCAGCGCCAGCGGGCCCTTGATCTGCAGCCGCCGGCCGTCGGCCGACAGCGCGACGGCCGTCGTCCCCAGCGGGTCGCGGCCGAACGGCAGCCGCAGGCGGTCGGCCAGCTGCGGCCCGAACTGCACGACGGCCCAGGCGACGCCGCCCAGCAGCAGCGCGGCCATCAGCGCCGGCGCGGCCCAGGCGCCGACGACGGCCGCCGCGCGGCGCCGCTGCGGCCGGCGCGCCGCCCGCCACACGCCGACGAGGCCGAAGCCCAGCAGCGCCACCAGCAGCGGCCAGCCCAGCAGCAGCCCCACGCTGCCGGCGCGCAAGGCGAAGTTGCCGAGATGCCCGGCGGCGTCGACCCAGCCCAGCAGCAGCAGCAGCGGCAGCGGCAGCCACAGGCCGACGACCACCAGGCTCTGTGCCAGCGGCAGCTCGCCGGCGCGGTGGCGGGCCAGAAAGCCGCCGCCGGCGACGTCGGCCTCCACCACCAGCGCGCCGCTGCGGCGGTCGTGCCAGGCCTGCGGCTGGCGGCCATGGTCGGTCCACAAGGACGCGAAGCCGCCGCTCAGCGCACTGGCCCAGCCGGCGGCCCAGCGCGCCAGCGCCTGCGGCAGCGACAGCCGCCGCAGGCGGTCGGCATCGACCACCTCCTGCTGCAGCAAAAGCTGCCCCGGCGTGCCGCCGAAGGCCAGCCAGCATGGCACCGCGCCCAGCGACAGCAGCAGCGGCAGGCCCAGCAGCCAGCCGCCGGCGCCGGCCAGGCCCGCGGCGCGCCAGCCCCAGCACAGCGGCAAGCTGACCAGCAGCAGCCACAGCGCGTCGATCGCGAAGGCCAGCAGGCGCGGCAGCGGGCCGACGACCTCGCGCGGGGCCATGGCGGCGGCGCGGCTCAACGCTGCAAGGCCTTTTCCACCAGGCGCTCCTGCGCTTCGGGCGGCACGGCGCCGTCGCCGGCCAGGCGGCGCAGCGGGCTTTGTGCGCCGGCGGCCGACGCCGGCGCCGGGGCCGGGGCCGGCGCCGCCGGCAGCACGCTCAGGCTGCCGCCGTCGACCGCTTCTTCGCGGCTGCCGCGCGGGCAGTCGCCGTTGGTGTAGAGCAGTTCGGCGCCGCGGCGGCACTTGCGCAGCGGTGCGGCGCTGGTCTTGGGGATGGCGGACGGCATGGGCGCAGCAGTCACCGCGGCCGGCAGCCAGCCGCGCAGCGCCGGCTGTACGCGCGGCCACCACGCCCAGGCCGCCAGGCCGGCGCCCAGCAGCAGGATCCACAACATTGATCTCGAACTCATCGTCAGCGGCGAGGCAGGGCTGCGGACGAGTCTAGCCGCGGCGCGAAGGCCGGCCGCGCTCGGGCAAGATCGGCCTCCTGATCGACGACAAGGAGACGCCGCGATGGACATGGGACTGCAAGGCCGGGTGGTGCTGATCACCGGCGGCAGCAAGGGCATCGGCCTGGCCTGCGCACAGGCCTTCGCGGCCGAAGGCGCGCGCGTGGCGATCGCCTCGCGCGACGCCGCGCACCTGGCCGCCGCCGCGGCGCGGCTGCACGCCGCAGGCCACGGCGTGTTCACCCACGCCGCCGACCTGCGCGACGCCGCGCAGGCCGAAGGACTGGCCGACGCAGCGGAAGCCGCGCTGGGCCCCATCGACGTGCTGGTGACCAGCGCCGGCGCCGCCTTGCGCACGCTGGTGACCGAGCTGACCGCGGCGCACTGGGCGGCGGCGATGCAGGCCAAGTACTTCACCGGCATCCACGCGATGCAGGCCGTGCTGCCGCGCATGGCCGCGCGCGGCCGCGGCGCGGTGGTCAACATCGTCGGCAGCGGCGGCAAGCTGGCCACGCCCACCCACCTGCCCGGCGGCGCCGCCAACGCCGCGCTGATGCTGGCCAGCGCCGGCCTGGCCCATGCCTACGGCCGCCAGGGCGTGCGCGTCAACGCCGTCAACCCCGGGCTGGTGGCCACCGGCCGCATGCAGGAAGGCCTGGCCGCGCAGGCGCGCGCCGGCGGCCAGACGGTGGACGCGGTGCTGGCCGAAGCGCGCGAGCGGCTGCCGCTGGGCCGCATCTGCGAGCCCGAGGAGGTGGCGCGCGTGGTGCTGTTCCTGGCCTCGCCGCTGAGCAGCTACGTCAGCGGCGCGGTGCTGACGGTGGACGGTGCGCTGACGCCGATGGTGGTGTAGCCGTCCCACAGCGCCTGCAGCGCGGCCTCGAAATGCCGCGCGAAACGAGCGGCGTCGAACAGCGGCGAGGCCAGCACTCGATCGCGCAGCCCGGCGCGCAGCCGCGCCAGGCCGGGCAGGTCGGCCGCCCAGCGGCGGGCCAGCGCGAGGTAGGCCTCGTCGTCATCGGCGATCCAGTCGGCCAGACCGGCGTTGCAGGCGATGGTCTCGCCGTTGTGGCCGACGAAGCGGCTGCCGCGGCGGGTGATGAAGGGCACGCCCATCCACAGCCCTTCGAGGCTGGTGGTGGCGCCGGGGAAGGGGAAGGGGTCGAGCGCGATGTCCACGCGGCGGTAGGCGCGCAGGTAGTCGGCGCGATTGGAAGGCCCTTCCAGCAGCAGCCGCGCCGGCGCCACGCCGCGGGCCTGGAAGCGCTGCGCGAGCGCTTTCGCGAACGCCGGGTCGGCCAGCTGCTTGTTCTTCAGCAGCAGGCGTGCATCGGGCAGCGCCTGCAGCAGCCGCGACCACAGCGCGATCACGCCGTCGCCCAGCTTGGCCGCGTTGTTGAAGCAGCCGAAGGTCAGCGCGCCGCTGGCCAGCGCCGGCAGCTCGCCGACCTCGATCGGCTCGTCGGGCGGCGTGAAGCAGAAGTAGGTTTCCGGCAGGCGCACGATGCGTTCGACGAAATGCGCTTCCTCGGCCGCCGGCGTGACCTGCGGGTCGCCCAGCACGGCGTCGATCTGCGCCAGCCCGGTGGTGCCGCAGTAGCCCAGCCAGGCCAGCTGCAGCGGCGCCGGCCGGCGCGCGAACACCGGCAGCCGGTTGTGCGCGGTGTGGCCCGCGAGGTCGATCAGCACCTGCACACCGTCATCGTGGATGCACGCGGCAGCCGCGCCGTCGTCCAGCCCCACCAGCGGCCGCCAGCACTCGAACAGCGGCTGCAGCCGCGCGGTCATCGCGTCATGCCGGTCGCTGCTGGGATAGGCGATCAGCTCGAAGCGGCCGCGGTCGATCCGGGCCAGCACGCCTTGCAGGAAGTGGCCCACCGGGTGCTCGCGCAGATCGCCGGAGACGAAGCCGACGCGCAGCCGTGTGGGCGGCACGGCCACTTCGCAGCGCCACGGTTCGCAAGGCGCGCCCGCCGCCTGCGACACCGCCTGGCCGTAGCGCCGCGCCTCGTCGCGCAAGGCCTCGGGGCTGGCCGCCTCGACGTAGTTCAGCGCGAAGATCAGGTTGCTGTGCGCCTCGTGGTAGCCGGGCTGCAGCGCCAGCGCGCGGCGGCAGCAGGCTTCGGCCTCGGCGAAGCGGCCCTGCTCGATCAGCACCACGCCCACGTTGTTGTGTGCCTCGGCGTAGCCGGGGCTCAGCGCCGCGGCCTGGCGGTAGCAGGCCTCGGCCTCGGCCAGGCGGCCCTGTTCGAGCAAGGCGATGCCCAGCGTGTTGTGCGCCGGCGCGTAGGCCGGCGCCAGCGCGACGGCGCGGCGCGCCGCGGCTTCGGCCTCGATCGCCCGGCCCAGGCCCAGCAGCACCAGCGCCAGGTTGCCTTGCCAGGGTCCGTGGCCGGGCCGCAGCGCCAGCGCGCGCCGGCACGGCGCCTCGGCGGCGGCGAGCTCGCCCTGCTCGATCAGCACCGTCGACAGATGGGCGTGCGCCTCGGCGTGATCGGGCCGCAGCGCTGCCGCCTGGCGGAAGCTGGCCGCGGCCTCGGGCAGGCGGCCCTGCAGCGCCAGCACGCGGCCCAGGCTGAGGTGCGCCTCGGCGTGGCCGGGGTGGGCGTCGACCAGTTCCTGCGCCAGGGTGTGCGCCAGCGCAGTCATGCCGGCGCGCAGCGCGCCGGCCACGGCTTGCAGGTCCTGCGGCGGTGGGCCTGCGGTCTTCTTGCGTTTCATGGGCCGCAAGTGTCGCCGCTGCGGCCGCGGTAAAACGCAGGCCTTCCGATCAACGAACCCGAAGCCGGAGGCCGCGATGCCCGCTGCACCAAGCCTTGCCACCCCCGTCGCATTGGTGGTCGGCGCCGGCGACGCCACCGGCAGCGCCATCGCCGCGCGCTTTGCACGCGAGGGCTACATCGCCTGCCTGACGCGACGCTCGGCCGACAAGCTGCAGCCGGCCGTCGACACCATCCGCGCCGCCGGCGGCCAGGCCTTCGGCTATGGCAGCGACGCGCGCCAGGAGGACGAGGTGGCGGCGCTGGTCGAGCGCATCGAGCAGGAACACGGGCCGATCGAGGTGCTGGTGTTCAACATCGGCGCCAACGCGCCCTGCAGCGTGCTGGACGAGACGGCGCGCAAGTACTTCAAGGTCTGGGAGATGGCCTGCTTCGCCGGCTTCCTGAACGCGCGCGAGGTGGCCAAGCGCATGGTGGCGCGCGGCCGCGGCACCATCATCTTCACCGGCGCCACGGCCTCGCTGCGCGGCGGCGCCAACTTCGCCGCCTTTGCCGGCGCCAAGCACGCGCTGCGTGCACTGGCGCAGAGCATGGCGCGCGAGCTGGGGCCGCGCCACGTGCACGTGGCGCACGTGGTGGTCGACGGCGCGATCGACACCGAGTTCATCCGCAGCCGCTTCCCCGAGCGCTACGCGCTCAAGGAACAGGACGGCATCCTCAGCCCCGCGCACATCGCCGACAACTACTGGCACCTGCATCGGCAGCCGCGCGACGCCTGGACCTTCGAACTCGACCTGCGGCCCTACATGGAACGTTGGTAGGCGCGAAAGGCCGCAGGCCGTTCAGTCTTCGAGCAGCGCGCGCAGCATCCACGCGGTCTTCTCGTGGATGTCCATGCGCTGCGTCAGCAGGTCGGCGGTGGGCTGGTCGTCGGCGTCGTCGGCCACCGGGAAGACCTCGCGCGCGGTGCGCGCCACGGCTTCGTGGCCCTGGGCCAGCAGCGCCACCATCTCCATCGCCTTGGGCGGCGTGGCCGGCACGTCCTTCAGCGAGCCGAGCTTCTCGAACTGCGCGTACGAGCCCGGCGCCGGGTGGCCCAGCGCGCGGATGCGCTCGGCGATCGGGTCGACCGCGTTCCACAGTTCGGTGTACTGGGCCATGAACATCGCGTGCAGCGAGTTGAACATCGGCCCGGTGACGTTCCAGTGGAAGTTGTGCGTCGTCAGGTACAGCGTGTAGGTGTCGGCCAGCAGCCGCGACAGCCCGCCGGCGATGGCGGCGCGGTCCTTGTCGCTGATGCCGATCTGGATGGCTTGGACGCCGGACTTGGGTTTCTTGGCCATGGCGAGAAGGCTCCCGGTGAGTTGAACGAGTCCATCAACGATAGCGCGTCGCGGACGATCCGCTCGTGCAACAGGCCGCGGAGAACGCAAGGGTCCATGCCGATCATTCCGGCGGATTCCGGAATGATCGACGCGAGGGCTCCAGCCCGAGCGCCTTCTGCGCCAGCGCCAGAAAGGCCGCGCGCTCCGCGGCCGACAGCGGCGCCAGGATCTCGGCCTGCAGGGCCTGCACCACCGGCCGGCTGGCGGCCAGCAGCCGCCGGCCCGCGGACGTGAGGCGCAACTGGCGCGCCCGGCGGTCCTGCGCGCTGACCACGCGCTGCACCAGGCCCTTCTGCTCCAGCCGGTCGATCACCCCGCCGATCGTCGCGCGGTCGAAGCCGATGGTCGCCGCCAGGCTGGCCTGGTCGATGCCGGGCTGCTGGGCCACGGCGTCGAGTGCGGCGAACTGCACCGAGGTCAGGTCGAACCCAGCCGCCTGCGTCTTCGCCTGAAAGACCTGCGTCGACTGCTGATGCAGCCGCCGGATCAGGTGCCCGGCCATCTCGATCCTGTCCATGACGCTCTGCTCCCGCCGTTGTTGACCGAATTGATATGTATGCATATCATATGTCATCTTATCGCTGCCGGCTCGCCCATCTTCATGGGAGCCGTCCCTCGGACACACCATGCAATACCACGTCAACGGCTTCAAGCCCGGCGATCCCGACGTCCTGCCCGCCGCCCCGGGCCACCGCCGCGCGGGCGACCCCTTGCCGGACACGGTGGACGTGCTGATCGCCGGCTCCGGCCCGGCCGGCCTGTGCCTGGCCGCGCAACTCGCCCGCGTGCCGCAGATCCGCACGCTGCTGGTCGAACCCAAGCTCGGGCCGATGGAGAAAGGCCAGGCCGACGGCATCAGCGTGCGCTCGATGGAGATGTTCCAGGCCTTCGGCTTCGCCGAGAAGGTCATGCGCGAATCGGTCTGGATCAACGAGACCACCTTCTGGGCGCCGGGCGCGGACGCCCCGCTGCACCGCGTCGCCCGCGTGCAGGACGTGCCCGACGGCACCTCCGAGATGCCCCACGTGCTGATCAACCAGGCGCGGGTGCACGACCTGTTCCTCGACATCATGCGCAACTCGCCGAGCCGGCTGCAGCCCGACTACGGCCTCAAGGTGGCCACGCTGACGATCGACCCCCAGGCCGGCGAGTACCCCGTGACCGTCACGCTGGAACACACCGCGCCGGGCCGCGAAGGCCAGACCGCCACCGTGCGCGCCAACTACGTGATCGGCTGCGACGGCGCGCGCTCCGCCGTGCGCGGCGCCATCGGCGGCGCGCTGCACGGCGACGCGGCGCACCAGGCCTGGGGCGTGATGGACGTGCTGGCCACGACCGACTTCCCCGACTGGCGCATGAAGTCCTTCGTGCGCTCGAAGGACGACGGCATCCTGATGGTGCTGCCGCGCGAGGGCGGGCACCTGGTGCGCCTGTACGTCGAGCTCGACCGCCTGGGCGAGCACGAGCGCGCCGCCGACCGCGGCATGGGGTCCCGGGACATCATCGCCAAGGCGCAGCGCATCTTCAGCCCGTTCGAACTGGACGTGAAGGAGGTCGTCTGGTGGTCGATCTACGAGATCGGCCACCGCCTGACCGACAAGTTCGACGACGTGCCCGAGCGCGAGGTGGCCACGCGCGCGCCGCGCGTGATGCTGGCCGGCGACGCCTGCCACACGCACAGCCCCAAGGCCGGACAGGGCATGAACGTGTCGATGGGCGACGCCTTCAACCTCGGCTGGAAGCTGATCTCGGTGCTGACCGGCCGCGCCGATGCGACGCTGCTGCACAGTTATTCGGGCGAACGGCGCGCCGCGGCCAAGGGCCTGGTGGAGTTCGACCACAAGTGGGCCCGCGTCGTGGGCGCCCGCGCCGAGGACGACGCCGCCGGCAACGACGGCCTGCCCCGCGTGGCGCGCGAGTTCGTCAACAACCTGCCCTTCACCTGCGGGCTGACGATCCAGTACGAGCGCAGCGCGCTGACCGGCGCGCCCACCCACCAGCACCTTGCGACGGGCTTCGACATCGGCAAGCGCTTCCACTCCGCGCCCGTCGTCCGCCTGGCCGACGCCAAGCCGATGCAGCTGGGCCATTGCATCGAGGCCGATGCGCGCTTCCGCCTGTTCGTCTTCGCCCCCGCGGGCGATGTCGGCCGCGAAGGCGGCACCGTCGCCCGGCTGTGCGACTGGCTGGAGCACGACGCGGCCTCGCCGCTGCGCCGCCACACCGCGGCGGGCGAAGACGTGGACGCGGTGATCGACACCCGCGCCGTGTTCCAGCAGGGTTTCCGCGAACTGGACCACGCCGCGATGCCCACGCTGCTGCGCCCGCACGTGGGCCGCTACGGCCTGTGCGACTACGAGAAGGTCTTCTGCGCCGACGGCAAGCGCGGCGAGGACATCTTCGAGCGGCGCGGCATCGACCGCGCCGCCGGCTGCGTGGTCATCGTGCGGCCCGACCAGTACGTGGGCCACGTCCTTCCACTGGAAGCCCGCGCTGAACTGGCGGCGTATTTCGCCGCGGTCTTGCGGGAACGCGGCTGAGGCCCTGGCCGTCGCGAAGGCGGCCGGATCAGAATCTCCGCCCGGTCCACGGCTCACACGCCCCGGCACCGTTGTTCGGGAACAGTCCCATCCCTCCGGTGCGGATGACGCCGCTGTTGCGGTCGATCATCACCGACGACGTGGTGGCGACGACCCCGATCAGGTTTCCGAGCAGCCCCGCCAGCTCGTTGGTCTGCCGGTTGCTGCTGACCCTGGGCGCCGCGGTGCCGGGCTCGTCGCGCATCTCTCGCAGCACACGAATGGCGGCGGCGTCCACACGCACGCTGTCGATCATCGGCACCGGCTGGTCGCCGACCCGCTGCCGCGTGACCTGCCCCGTCTTGAAGGTGATCCAGTCCTGGCCAGCGCTGTCTCGCACGGCCACTTGCTGGGCACGCTCATCGACGACGAAGACGTAGCTCTGCCCCGATTGCAGTTGGCACAGAAGGCTCAGCGACCCCGACGGAGGCGCCTGTGACGTGCGCGCCTCGGCGGTCGCAGCGGGGGCGCCCCGTCCACGCATCGACGCCAGCAGCTTCTGCGCTTCGACGTCGCCCTGGTCGGCAGCCTTGCTCATCCACTCCGTCGCATGCGACGAATCGGCGGGCACGCCTCGGCCGGCCATCAGCATCAGGCCCAGGTTGCGCTGCGCGACGGCGTTGCCTTGCTCGGCTGCCTTGCGGAACCACTGCGCCGCCAGGCCCATGTCCTTGGCGACACCGACGCCCTCGTGATACATCCAGCCAAGGTTCTTCTGTGCACCGGCATGGTTCTGCGCCGCGGCTTTGCGCGTCCAGTCGCCTCCGGCCTTCACGTCACGCGCGGCACCCTCGCCATTGAGCAGCATCCAGCCGAGATCGGCCTGCCCGTCGAGCGAGCCTCCCTCGGCGGCCTTGCGGAACCACCCGAGCGCCTGCACCGGATCCCGCGCAACCACCGTGCCGGAGTAGCAGTACACACCGATCCGGTGCTGAGAGAACGCGTCGCCCTGTTCGGCCGCCTTGCGATACCAGGCCAGCGCCTGCCTCGGGTCGCGGGGTACCCCCTGGCCGGCATCGAGCATGAAGCCGAGATTGCGCTGCGCCAGCAGGTTGCCGTGATCGGCCCCCTTGCGAAACCACTGCTGGGCAAGCTTGGCGTCGGCGGGCACGCCGAGTCCGTCTCGGTAGATCCAGCCGAGGTTGTTCTCGGCCGTGGCGTTGCCCTGCGCCGCGGCCTTGCGCGTCCAATCCGCACCTTGCCTGAGATCGCGCGGCACGACCTCGCCTTGCAAGTACAGCCAGCCGAGTTGCGACTGCGCGTCCGCCGATCCGGCAGCCGCGGCCCTGCGGTACCAGTCGAGCGCACGCGCCGCATCCTTGGCAACGCCCCGGCCGTCCTCGTACAGACCGCCGATGCGGTACATCGCGAACGCATCGGCCTGGGCTGCCGCCTTCAGATACCAGGCCAGGGCCTGCGCGTAGTCCTGCCGCACGCCCTGGCCTTGCTCGTACAGCCAAGCCAATCCGCGCTGCGAGCGCGCGTCGCCCGCCTCGGCGGCCGGGCTCATCTCGCGCAGGGCTGCGGCGTAGTCGCCACGCTCATGCGCCTTGACGCCTTCGTCGTAGCCGGCCTGGGCTGCGGCGCCGAGAAGCAGGAGTGCCGCGGCAACCAGACGTCCCCGTGGACGCACCACGCCCAGCGCGATCAAGACGCGATGTTTCATGTTTCATCCTCCGTTCCGATCCATTCGGGTCCGTGCCGCGGACGCAGACGAGCGCATCGCAGGCCGCCGCGGTTGGGCGTTCGGCGAGCCGGGCAATTGGGCCCGGCGCAGCCCGTGGGCGTCCTCACCGCGCCCTCTCCGAATGGAAACTTCGCGCCCTGGCGCGTCTGTCAGACTTCGCCGGAGCCCTTCAATCGCCTGGAAACCGCTGCAGATGGCCGACGATCGCTACCGCTACGTCTTTGAAGGCGCCGAGCTCGACGAAGCGCGGCGGGATGTGCGCATCGGCGGTCAGGTCGTCGCACTGCAACGCCGGCCGCTGGCACTGCTGGCCGAACTGTTGGCGCGGCCTCGCGAAACCGTCACGAAGGACGAATTGCTCGCCAGCGTGTGGCAGGGCCGCGTGGTCGAGGAAGCGGCCATCGTCAATGCAGTTTCCAAGCTTCGAGGCGCGCTCGGCGACGCGCTGGGCGCCCGCGTCGTCACGGTTCCCGGCGAGGGCTATCGCTACGACGGCGACGTGCGGCGCATCGCGGTGGGACGCCGGCAGCACAGCGAGCTGGCGCTCGAGCCGGGTGCCGCCGTGCCCGGGCGCGCTGGCCACCGGCTGGTCCGGCTGCTCGGCGCCTCGACGCACAGCGAAACCTGGCTGGCCGAGCAGCCGCGCACCGGCGACCGACGTGTCTTCAAGTTCGCGCTCGACGGCGAAAGACTGGCGAGCCTGAAGCGCGAGCGAACGGTCGCCCTCGCGCTGCGCCGCGCGCTCGGCGAACGGCCCGACCTGACGCGCGTGCTCGACGAGAACTTCGCCGTCGCGCCGTACTGGCTGGAGTGCGAGTTCGGCGGGGACGACCTCGACCGCTGGTCCGTCTCCGGTCCGGAGGGGACCAACGCACTGCGGGCGCTGCTGCCGGCTCAGCGGCTGGCGCTGGCGTTGCAGGTGGCCGACGCCCTCGCGGCAGCCCATGGCGTCGGCGTGGTACATGGGGACCTGAAGCCGGCCAACGTGCTGATGGCGCCAACATCCGGCAACGACCCGCCCTGGCAGGCACGGCTGACGGACTTCGGCAGCGGCCACATCCTCGACCCGGCGCTGCTGGAGCGGCTGCGCATCACGCGCCTCGGGCTCACGCTGGACGCAACCGGCTCGACCTCCGGCACGCCCTACTACATCGCTCCCGAACTGCTGGCCGGCGCGCAGGCCACGACGTCGAGCGACGTCTACTCGCTGGGCGTCCTGCTGTACCAGCTGCTTGCTGCAGACCTGCGCCAGCCGCTGACGTCCGGCTGGGAACGCGACATCGACGACGAGCTGCTTCGCGAAGACATTGCCCGGGCGACGGACCGCGACCCCGCGAACCGGCCGCTCACCGCCGGCGTCCTGGCGGCGCAGCTGCGCGAGCTGCCCCAACGCCGCGCGCGCCGTGCGGCCGACCAAGCGCTGGCCGAGCGCGAACTCGCGGATGCGCAGCGGCGCGCGCGCGAGCGGGCGCGCCGGCCATGGGTGATCGCGGCGATGGCCGCGCTGGCCGTCGGTGCCGCCGCCAGCACGGCGTTGTACGTGGAGCAACGGCACGCGGCCGACGCACTGGCAAGGCAGTTCGCCGTGTCGCAGGCGCTCAACCGCCTGCTGCGTGAAGACCTCATCGGCGCTGCCAGCCCGGCGCGCAGCGGCCGTGCCGACATCACCGTGGCCGAGGCACTGGACACGGCCGCCGGCCGCATCGACGAAACCTTCGCGGCGGCCGACGGCGCGGTGCGCGGCAGCCTGCACGCGGCGATGCAGGGCGCGCTGTCGGATCTTTCGCGCGCGCAGGAATCGGTGCGGGCCGGACGGCGGGCCTTGGCCGCCTACGCACAGGCCGGCGAGGTCGAACCGGCGCAGCGGCAGGCGGTGCGGTTGCGCCTAGCGCTCGACCTGGTGCAGCTGTCGCGGCTCGACGAGGCGCGCCGTGTCGTGCGCGACATCGATACCCAGGATGCCGTGGGCGATGCGACCTTCCGCGTGCGGCTCCTCTACGTGAAGTCCTGGCTCGTCGGCGGCGAACTTGCCGTCAAGGAATCCACCCGCCTGCTGGAGGAGGCGATGCGCATCGCTGCCGCGGCGCCGGACCTGGACCCGCAGGTTCGCCGCGTGACCGCCTTTGCGCTGGCCGACAGCTACTCGATGGAAAGTCGGCTGGACGAGGCCGAAGCGGTGTTCCGCCGGCTCTACGCCGAGCAGGCGAAGGCCTTCGGCCCCGAGGATGCGCGAACGCTCTTCACCACCGTCGGCCTCGGCCGCACGCTGGGCCAGAAGGGTCGGCTCGACGAGGCGCGCACGTTGCTGCTGCGCGCCGCGGAGGGGCTGACGGCACGGCTCGGAGCGGGACATCGGCAAACGCTCGACGCGCGCGACCAACTCGCCCGGCTGCGCTACCTTGCGAAGGACTTTGCCGGTGCCGCACGAGACTGGGCGCTGGTGCACCGGGGGTTCGTCGCCTTGATCGGCGCCGGAAGCAGCATGGCGATCACGGTGCTTACCAACCAGGCGATGGCCACGCACGAGGCCGGCGAGCCGGCGCGCGCGGAGCCGCTGCTGCGTGATGCGCTGGCGAAGTCCCGCGCCTTCCTGAAGGAAGACGCGCCTCAGGTCCAGCAGATCCGCGCCGCGCTGGCCGGCTGCCTGCTCGACCTGCAGCGCCCGGCCGAGGCAGCGCCGCTTCTCCAGGGTCTCGCGGCCGAGGTGCTCAACGACGCACAGCCCGAGCCCGACTGGCCGGCGCGCTTGGCCGGGCTGCGCGCAAGGGCCGGCGGGCGGCAGACCGCAGTGCGCTGACGCATGGCCGGACCGTGGTTCAACGGGTCGGTAGACGTCATTCCACCGTGACGCTCTTGGCCAGGTTGCGCGGCTTGTCGACGTCGGTGCCGCGCGCACACGCCGTGTGATACGCCAGCAACTGCAGCGGCACCACGTGCAGGATGGGGCTGAGCGCGCCGTAGTGCTCGGGCATGCGGATCACGTGCACGCCGGGGCCGCTTTCGATCTGCGTGTCGCTGTCGGCAAACACGTAGAGCTGGCCGCCGCGGGCGCGCACTTCCTGCATGTTGCTCTTGAGCTTTTCCAGCAGCGCATCGTTGGGCGCCACGGTCACCACCGGCATCTGCGCGGTCACCAGCGCCAGCGGGCCGTGCTTCAGCTCGCCGGCCGGGTAGGCCTCGGCGTGGATGTAGCTGATCTCCTTGAGCTTCAACGCGCCTTCCAGCGCGATCGGGTAGTGCAGCCCGCGGCCCAGGAAGAGCGCGTTCTCGCGCTTGGCGAAGTCTTCGCTCCAGGCGATGACCTGCGGCTCCAGCGCCAGCACCGCTTGCACTGCCACCGGCAGGTGGCGCAGCGCCTTCAGGTGCGCCAGCTCGTCGGCTTCGCCCAGGCGGCCGCGCACCTGGGCCAGCGCCAGCGTCAGCAGGTACAGGCCCACCAGCTGCGTCGTGAAGGCCTTGGTGCTGGCCACGCCGATCTCCACGCCGGCGCGGGTAATGTAGGCCAGCTCGCATTCGCGCACCATCGCGCTGGTGGCCACGTTGCAGATGGTCAGTGTGTGCGGCATGCCCAGGCCGCGCGCGTGCTTCAGCGCGGCGATGGTGTCGGCCGTCTCGCCGCTCTGGCTGATCGTGACGACCAGCGTCCTGGGGTCGGGCACGCTGTCGCGGTAGCGGTATTCGCTGGCGATCTCCACCGTGGTGGGGATGCCGGCGATCGCCTCCAGCCAATAGCGCGCGGTGCTGCCGCTGTAGTAGCTGGTGCCGCAGGCCAGGATCAGCACGCGGTCGATGTCCTTGAAGACGCGATAGGCGCCGTCGCCGAACAGCTCGGGCGTGATGCCGGCCACGCCTTCCAGCGTGTCGGCGATCGCGCGCGGCTGCTCGAAGATCTCCTTTTGCATGTAGTGCCGGTACGGGCCCAGCTCGGCGGCGCCGCTGTGCGCGTGCACGCTGCGCACCGGGCGGTCGGCCGGCACGAAGCGGCCGGCCGCGTCGCGCGCGCTGATCCACACCTTGCCCAGCTGCAGGTCGACGACGTCGCCTTCTTCGAGATAGACGATCTGGTCGGTCACGCCGGCCAGCGCCATCGCGTCGCTGGCCAGGAAGTTCTCGCCCTTGCCGACGCCCAGCACCAGCGGCGAGCCGGCGCGCGCGCCCACTACGCGCTGCGGCTCGTCGCGGCTGAAGACGGCGATCGCGTAGGCGCCGCGCAGGCGCGGGATGGCGCGCTGCACGGCTTCGAGCAGGTCGCCGTCGTAGAGGTGGTGGATGAGGTGGGCGATGACCTCGGTGTCGGTCTGGCTGGCGAAGGCGTAGCCGCGCGCCTGCAGCTCGGCGCGCAGCTCGTCGTGGTTCTCGATGATGCCGTTGTGCACGAGGCCGATGCGCGCCCGCGCCGCGCCTTCGTCCACGCCGTCCAGCGCGCCGAAGCCGGTGCTCTCGGGGCTCATGCCCGGGCCGGCCGAGAAGTGCGGGTGCGCGTTGTGCACCTCGGGCGCGCCGTGCGTGGCCCAGCGGGTGTGGGCGATGCCGGTGCTTGCCTCGATGCGGCCGCTGCGGACGCCGGCTTCCAGCTCGGCCACGCGCGAGGTGCTGCGCGCGCGGCGCAGTTCGCCGCCCTGGTGCACGGCCACGCCGCAGGAGTCGTAGCCGCGGTATTCCAGCCGCTTCAGGCCTTCGATGAGCACCGGGACGATGTTGCGCGTGCTGACGGCGCCGACGATTCCGCACATGGGCTGGGTCCTTGGGCTGTTGGGTGAGGGAGGGATGCTAGGCGGGGTAGATTGGCGTTTTCTTGCAAATCTGAATTTGATGTGAATGAAATCACCGATTCAATCGCTTCATGAAATAATTCATCATTTTGTATTCACAGATGGCTTATAATTTCTCTTTCATGATCCCCTTCGACGCCACCGACCGCCGCCTGCTCGACCTGCTGCAGGCCGACGCCTCGCTGTCCAACCAGGACTTGGCCGAGCGCGCCCACACCTCGCCGGCCACCGCGCTGCGCCGCGTGCGGCGGCTGGTGGAGATGGGCGTGATCGAGCGCCGCGTGGCCTTGCTGTCGCCGGCAGCGCTGAGCCCGCAAAGCTTGCATGCCATCGTCGAGATCACGCTGGATCGGCAGGGCGCCGAGCATCTGGAGGCCTTCGAGCAGCGCGCCGTGAACGATGACGCGGTGCAGCAGGTCTGGCGCGTCTCGCCGGGGCCGGACTTCGTGCTGGTGGTACAGGCCGCCGGGATGGACGACTACCAGGCCTTGGTGCAGCGCCTGTTCACGCAGGACGCCAACGTGCGCAATGTGAAGACCTACTTCGCGATCAAGCGGGCGAAGTTCGACCCGCGCATCATGCTGCCGCCGCCTTCAACACCGCCAGCCCCTTGAGGTATTCGCCTTCGGGGAAGACCAACGTCGTCGGGTGGTCCGGCGCGCCTTCCAGCCGCGCCAGGATCGCGCCGTCCACGCCGGCGTCGGCCGCCGCGCCGGCGACGATCTTGTGGAACAGCTCGGCGCCGATGCCGCCCGAGCACGAGAAGGTCAGCAGCAGCCCGCCCGGGCGCAGCAGCTTCAGCGCCAGGCGGTTGATGTCCTTGTAGGCGCGCGCGGCGCGCTCGGCATGGCTGGCGGTGGGCGCGAACTTGGGCGGGTCCAGCACGATGGCGTCGAAGGATTCGCCGGCCTTCAGGCGGTCGCGCAGCAACTGGTTGACGTCGGCGTCCACCGCCTGGTGGCGCGCCGGGTCGAAGCCGTTCAGCGCGACGTGGTCAACGGCGCGCTGCAGCGCCGGCGCCGACGAGTCGACGCTGACCACCTCGGCCGCGCCGCCGGCCAGCGCCGCGACGCTGAAGCCGCCGGTGTAGCTGTAGCAGTTGAGCACGCGCCGCAGCTCGAAGTGGCGCACCCAGTCGCGCAGGCGCGCGCGGTTGTCGCGCTGGTCCAGGTAGAAGCCGGTCTTGTGACCTTGCGCGACGTCCAGCGTCAAGCGCCAGTCGTGCTCGCGGATCGTGATCTCGCTGCCGCCCTCGCCGCGCAGCCAGCCGCTGCGCGACTCCAGCCCTTCCAGGCCGCGCACGCCGGAATCGCTGCGTTCGTACAGGCGCGCGGCGCCGCTCAACTCCAGCAGCAGGTCGGCCAGCGTGTCGCGCCAGCGCTCGGTGCCGGCGGAAAGGAACTGCGCGCTCAAGGTGTCGCCGTAGCGGTCGACGATCAAACCCGGCAGCCCGTCGGCCTCGCCGTGCACCAGGCGCACGCCGTCGCTGACGATCGGCAACCGCGCGCGCAAGGCCAGCGCGCGCCGTATGCGGCGCTGGAAGAACGCGCGGTCGATGCGCTCGGCCTCGTCGAAGCTCCAGGCGCGCAGCCGGATCATCGAGCTGGGGCTGTACGCGCCCCAGGCCAGGAAGCGGCCATCGGCGGCCTCGATGCGCACGGTCTCGCCCGGATCGGCCTTGCCTTTGTCGACGCTGCCCTGGAACACCCAGGGGTGACGGCGCAGCAGAGAGCGTTCCTTGCCCTCGCGCAGGCGGATCGTCTTCATGCGCCGCCGCTCTTGCGCCGCGCGCGCGGATGCGCCGCGTCGTAGGCCTTGGCCAGGTGCTGGAAGTCCAACCGCGTATACACCTGCGTGGTCGCGATGCTGGCGTGGCCCAGCAGCTCCTGCACCGCGCGCAGGTCGCCGCTGGACTGCAGCAGGTGCGACGCGAAGCTGTGGCGCAGCATGTGCGGGTGCACGCGCGTCGGCAGCCCGGCCCGCAGCGCCTGCGCCTGCAAGCGCTTGCGCAACTGGTTGGCCGTCAGCCGGCCGCCCTGCTGGCTGACGAAGAGCGCCGGCTCGCCCGCCGCCGCCAACTGCGGGCGCAGCGCCAGCCAGCGCGCCAGCGCCTCCAGCGCCGGCCGGCCCACCGGCACGCCGCGGCGCTTGCGGCCCTTGCCCAGCACGTGGGCCATCGCGTCGTCGCGGTCGATCCAGCCGGCCGCATCGGCGCCGGCGGCCATGTCCAGGCCCAGCAGCTCGCCGATGCGCAGGCCGCAACCGTACAGCAGCTCGACGATGGCCTGGTCGCGCGCCAGCAGCTCGGGCCGGCCGTGCTCGGGCTCCACGTCGGCCAGCGCCACCGCCTGGTCCACCGCCAGCGCGGACGGCAGCGGGCGCGCCGCCTTGGGCGCGCGCACCGCCTGCGCCGGGTTGCTGGCGACCAGGCCGTCGCGCCCCCACCAGCCGTACAGGCCGCGCCAGGCCGACAGGTGCAAGGCGATGCTGCGCGGCGCCAGCGACCGTGCACGCAAGGCCGCCAGCCAGCCGCGCAGATGATGGGCCTGGGCTTCGCGCAGGGCTACGCCGTCGGCCGCGGCCAAGCGCCGCAGGCGCACCAGCGCGTCGCGGTACAGCGCCAGCGTGCGCACGGCCAGGCGGCGCTCCACCTCCAGGTGGCGCAGATAACGCTGCAGCTCGTCGTCCAGCGGCTCCTGCGCCAGCGGCGGCTGCGGCGCCGGCTTGGCCACGTCGTCAGCCCTGCTGGGGCAGCAGCCGCGACAGCGCGGCGCTGGTGACCTCGCCGATGCGCATCAGGAACTCGGTGCCCATGTCGGCCGCGTAGCGCGTGGGGTCGGGCGAGCCCAGCACCAGCAGCCCGAAGGCGCTTTCGGCCGCGCCGTGGCGCAACGGGATCAGCGCCAGCGAGGCCACGGTGGACGGCTCGTCCAGCCAGCCCACGGCCTCGAAGCCGGCGTTGACGCCGCAGTAAGGCATCACCAGGCTGCCCGCGAAACTGCGCGCATCGTCGCTGACGGGTTTGGCGAAGTCGTTGCCGGCGAAGGCCGCGTCGGCGCCCCAGACGCGCACCGCGGCCTGCGGGATCAGGAACTCGTGGCGCAGCTCGTCCACCACCACGCGCGGCAGCTCGGCGGCGTCGGCCGTGAGGAACAGCGCGCGCGTCCAGCGGTGCAGCCGGTCGGCGATCGCCAGGTTCTCCTGGCCGTGACGCAGCATCTCGACGATCTTGCGCTCCAGGCCCTTGATGCGCTCGCGCAGCATCTCCATCTGCCGCTCCTGCAGCGACACCGCGCGCTGGCCGTGCGGACTGGTCAGCTGCACGCTGGACAGCAGCTCGGCATGGCGCTCGAAGAAGCCGGGCGTGTTGGCCAGGTAGTTGGCGATGTCGTTCTCGGTGATGCCTTGCACGCCGGTGGTTGCGCTCACAGTTCGATCTCTCCTTCGAAGACGGTATCGGCCGGGCCGGTCATCAGCACCGGCGCGTCGCCGTCGGCCCATTCGATCAGCAGCCGGCCGCCGCGCGCATCGACCTCGACGCGGCGGTCCAGCCAGCCCAGGCGGATGCCGGCCACGACCGCGGCGCAGGCGCCGGTGCCGCAGGCCAGCGTCTCGCCGGCGCCGCGCTCGTAGACGCGCAGGCGCACGTGGTCGCGGCTGAGCAGTTGCAGAAAGCCGGCGTTGACCTTGCGCGGAAAGCGCGGGTGCGATTCGACCAGCGGGCCGTCGCTCGGCACCGGCGCGGCGTCGACGTCGGCCACGCGCTGCACCGCGTGCGGGTTGCCCATCGACAGCACGGCCACTTCACAACGGCGGCCGTTCGCCAGATCGAGCGGCCACAGCTCGAAATCACCTTCCCGGCGCGGCTGCAGGCCGCCGGCGTCGAACGGCAGCCGGGCGTGATCGAACACCGGGCGGTTCATGTCCACCATCACGCGGCCGTCGTCGCGCAGCTCCAGCTCCAGCAGGTTGTTGACGGTCTGCACGCGGATGCGGCGCTGCCGGGTGAGGCCACGGTCGTGAACATAACGCACGAAGCAGCGGGCGCCGTTGCCGCAGTGCTCGACCTCGTCGCCGCTGTTGTTGTAGATGCGGTAGCCGAAGTCGACACCCGGCTCGTTGCTGCGCTCGACCAGCAGGATCTGGTCGGCGCCGACGCCGAAGCGGCGATCGCCCAGGCGCTGCACCTGCGCTGGCGTCAGCGCCAATGGCTCGCGCGTGGCGTCGAGCACGACGAAGTCGTTGCCCGCGCCCTGCATTTTGGTGAAGCGCAATCGCATGAGGGTGGATTATCCCTTGCGCTACTCGTACACCGATGGCTCGCCTGGCGGCCTCGTCTTGAAGCGCTTGTGCACCCACAGGTACTGGCTGGGGTTGCGGCGGATCTCGTGCTCGATCCATTCGTTCATGCGCCGCGCGTCGGCCAGGTCGTCGTCGCTGGGCCAGTGGTCCCACGGCTCGCCGAAGCGCACCACGTAGCCGCGGCCGCGCGGCAGGATCTCGGTGACCACCGGCTGCACCGTCATCTTCAGCGAGCGCGCCATGCGCGACGGCGCCAGCAGCGTGGACGCCGGCACGCCGAAGAAGGGCACGAAGGCGGCGTCGCGCAGCCCGAAGTCCATGTCCGGCAGGTTGAAGAAGATGTAGCCGCGCTTGATCGCGCGCACCAGCGGCAGCGCGCTTTCGTGGCGAGAGAAGACGTCGCCCTGGCCGAAGCGGTAGCGGCCGCGGCGGATCGCCCGGTCGAACACCGGGTTGCTCTGCGCCTGGTAGATCGTGGCCACCTTGCGCGTCTGGTAGAGCTGGCTGGCGGTGCCCGCCACGTCCATGCCGACGAAGTGCGGCACCAGCCACATCACCGCGCGGTCGGGGTGGCGGTCGCCCCAGCCGATGTCGCCCTCGACGCGGATCAGCCGCTTCAGCCGCGCCGGGCTGGCATGCCACAGCAGCCCGCGCTCCAGCGCGCTGCGCACGAACCATTCGAAGCAGCGCCGCGCGATCGCGCGGCGCTCGGCCTCGGGCAGTTCCGGCAGGCACAGTTCCAGGTTGCGCAGCGCGATGCGCCGGCGCGAGCCGGCCAACCGGTACAGCAGCCGCCCCAGCCCGACGCCGATGGCCGCCAGCAGCGGCAGCGGCAGCCAGTGCAGCAGCCAGACCAGCGCCAGCACCACGCGCGCGCCCAGGTGCTTCACGCCCCCTCCGGCCGGCGCGGCGACTTGTAGCGGTGGTAGCCCCACAGGTACTGGCGCGGGCAGCGGCGGATCACGGCTTCCATCGCGCGGTTGATCACCGCGGCGCAGGCGGCGTCGTCGCCCTGCGCGGGCAAGGGCTCGGGCAGGGCGTCGGCATGCACCACGTAGCCGGCGCCGCGCGGCAGCCGCTCGGTCCACAGCAGGCCCACCGCGGCGCCGGTCTGCTGCACCAGGCGCGCGGCCAGCGTCATCGTGTAGGCGTCGCGGCCGAAGAACGGCACCCACACGCCCATGCCGTCGGGCGGCACCTGGTCGGGCAGCAGGCCCACCGTCTCGCCGCGCTTGAGCGCGCGCAGCATCTGGCGCACGCCGGCCAGGGTGGCCGGCGCGGTGGCCAGCGCCGGACGTGCGCGCGCGGTCTCTTCCAGCTCGCGCAGCCAGCGCTTGCGCGCCGGGCGGTAGAGCACGGTGATCGGCTGCCGCTGCCCGAACTGCTGCGCGTAGGCCTGGGCCGAGACCTCGAAGCTGCCCAGGTGCGGCGTCAGCAGCACCAGGCCGCGGCCGGCGTCGAGCAGCGCCTGCAAGCGCTCCAGCCCGTCCCAGCGCACGGGGTCGGCGATGGCGCGATCGGCCGGCCGCAGCCACAGCCGTGGCAGCTCGGCCACCAAGCGGCCCGCCTCGGCCACCGAGGCGCGGCGGTCGGCGGCGGCGACGCCGGCCAGATCCGCATTGGCGCGCAGCCGGCGGCGGTAGCTGGGCGACGCGGCGTAGGTCAGCCAGCCCAGGACCGCGCCCACGGCGTGCAGAAGCCACAGAGGCCACGTCGAGAGCCAGCGGACTAGGGACAGCATGCTTCCTATAATCGGCGGGTCGCTGAGTTAAAGGACAACTTGCGGGGCGACACGCGGCGCGAAGGATAACTTTCGCGCCGCCGGGCCGGACCAGGCCGAATCCGCTAAAGCGTTCGCCACGTGCCCTTCAAGCCCCGGCGACGCAAGCCGAGCAACCCAAGGAGCACACACCAAGTGGCGAACGATTTCCTCTTCACGTCAGAGTCCGTCTCCGAAGGCCATCCCGACAAGGTGGCCGACCAGATCTCCGACGCCATCCTCGACGCGATCTTCCAGCAGGACCCGCGCAGCCGCGTGGCCGCCGAGACGCTGTGCAACACCGGCCTGGTGGTGCTGGCCGGCGAGATCACGACCAATGCGCACGTCGACTACATCCAGGTCGCGCGCGACACCATCAAGCGCATCGGCTACGACAACACCGAGTACGGCATCGACCACAAGGGCTGCGCGGTGCTGGTGGCCTACGACAAGCAGAGCAACGACATCGCGCAGGGCGTGGACCACGCGTCGGACGACCACCTGAACACCGGCGCCGGCGACCAGGGCCTGATGTTCGGCTACGCCTGCGACGAGACGCCCGAGCTGATGCCTGCGCCGATCTACTACGCGCACCGGCTGGTCGAGCGCCAGGCACAACTGCGCAAGGACGGCCGCATGCCCTACCTGCGCCCCGACGCCAAGAGCCAGGTGACGATGCGCTACGTGGACGGCAAGCCGCACAGCATCGACACCGTGGTGCTGTCCAGCCAGCACGCGCCGGAGTGGAGCCTGGGCGACAAGATGAAGCCGCAGTTCGTCGAGGCGGTGGTCGAGGAGATCATCAAGCCGGTGCTGCCGCAGGAATGGCTGAAGGAGACGCGCTACCTCGTCAACCCGACCGGGCGCTTCGTGATCGGCGGCCCGCAGGGCGACTGCGGCCTCACCGGGCGCAAGATCATCGTCGACACCTACGGCGGCGCCTGCCCGCACGGCGGCGGCGCCTTCAGCGGCAAGGACCCGAGCAAGGTCGACCGCTCGGCCGCCTATGCGGCGCGCTACGTCGCCAAGAACGTGGTGGCCGCCGGGCTGGCGCGGCAGTGCCAGATCCAGGTGGCCTACGCGATCGGCGTCGCGCGGCCGATGAACGTGACCGTCTACACCGAGGGCACGGGCAGGATCCCCGACGACCGAATCGCCGCACTGGTCAACGAGCACTTCGACCTGCGGCCCAAGGGCATCATCCAGATGCTGGACCTGCTGCGCCCGATCTACGAGAAGACCGCCGCCTACGGGCACTTCGGGCGCGAGGAGCCGGAGTTCAGTTGGGAGCGGACTGACAAGGCAGCCGAGCTGCGCGCGGCTGCGGGCCTTTAAGGCCGCTGGCAAAGCGAGCCCGGCGGCTCCGCAGCGCTTCAGGCATCCAGCACCCGGTCCCCCGCGAGCGTCAGCGCGCCGCTGCCGGCCAGCTCGTGCACGAGCTGCTCGGCCCACTGCCGCAGCCCGCGCGGGCCCGGGGGGCGGAAGCGCTGCCACACCTCCTGCATCAAGGGCGTGGCCTCGGTCCATTGCAGCAGGGCCTGCAGGCTCTGCTCGCGCTCTTCCATCAGGTGGTACTTCAGCAGCACCTTGGCGGCGTAGCGGGCGTGGCGTGCCGGGTCGCTGCGCAGCCCTTGCAGGCGCTGGCGCGCGCGCGCCAGCGCCGCCGGCACGTCGTCGAAGGGCCGGCCGTGGCCGGGTACCACCACGCGCACCGGCAGGCCGGCGATCAGCTCCAGCACCCGCGCCAGATCGTCGAAGCCGGGCTCGCCCTGCAGTTCGGGGAAGACGAGGCCGAAGCCGTTCTCCCACAGCGCGTCGGCCGATAGCAGCACGCCGTGGCGGCGGTCGAACAGCATCACCATGTGCGGGTCGTGGCCGGGTGCTTCCAGCAGCTCCCAGTCGCGGCCCCCGGCGCGCAGGCTCTCGCCCGGCTGCAGCACGGCGCCGGCGCTGAAGCGCTCGATGCGCTGGCCGGTGCTGCGGTAGCTCAAGCCCGCCGCATCCCACTGCTGCACGGCCTGCACCTGTCCCGGCGGGATCGCGATCGGCACATCGCCGTAGTGCTGCTGCAGCAAGGCGTTGCCGCCGCAGTGGTCGGAGTGCAGATGGGTGTTGGCAATGCCCGCCAGCGGCCGGCCCGCCAGCGCCTGCCGCAGCAGCGCCAGCGTCTGCGGCGCGTGGTTGACGTGCGAGGTGTCGACCAGCCACGCGCCGGCCTCGCCGGCCGCGGCGTGGATCAGCACGTTGTTCGACGACAGCCAGCCGCGCTCGAAGACGGCCAAGCCGGCCAGGGGATCGCTGCCGGCACGGGTCACGGCGGGGTCCTCGACGAAGATGAGACGATGCGCGCATTGTCGCCGCCGCACCCATGACCTCGCTGACCCTGGCCCACCTGCGCCGCCACGCGATCGCACGCTCGCTGTTCAAGCCCACCACGCTGCCGCGCGCGCTGCAGCGCCTGGGCTTCGTGCAGGCCGATCCCATCCGCGCGCCGGCGCGTGCGCAGGACCTGACGCTGCGCCACCGCGTGCGCGACTACCGCGCCGGCGACCTGGAGCGCCGCTATCCGCGGCTGGCGATCGAGGAAGACTTCTTCGTCAACTACGGCTTCGTGCCGCGCGCGACGCACCACCTGATGCACCCGCGCAGCGCGCGCCAGGCGTGGACGCCGGCGCGCTGGGCACAGGCGCAGGCGGTGCTGGACTTCGTGCGCGAGCTCGGCGTGGTGCATCCGCGCGAGGTCGACGAGCGGTTCGCGCACGGCAAGACGCGCAACTGGTTCGGCGGCTCCAGCAACGCCAGCACGCAACTGCTGGACGGCATGCACTACCGCGGCCTGCTGCGCGTGGCGCGGCGCGAAGGCGGCGTGCGGCTGTACGCGGCGCGCGAGGCAACGCCCGAACCTGCCGACGCGGCGCAGGCCTTCGACGCGCTGCTGGACGTCGTCGTCAACAAGTACGCGCCGCTGCCCGAGCGCTCGCTGTCGGAGCTGGCCAGCCACTTGTGCTTGGGCGCGCCGCAGTGGCGCGCGCAGCGCGGCGCCCTGCTGGCGCGCGCCCGTGCGCGGCTGCCGCAGGCCGAGGTGGACGGCCTGCGCTGGCTGTGGCCGGCCGGCGAGAACCCGGCCTCGCGCCGCCACGCGGTGGACGAGCAGGTGCGACTGCTGGCGCCCTTCGATCCCGTGGTCTGGGACCGCCGCCGCTTCGAGTGTTTCTGGGGCTGGGCCTACCGCTTCGAGGCCTACACGCCGCCGGCCAAGCGCGTGCGCGGCTACTACGCGCTGCCGCTGCTGTGGCACGAGCAGGTGGTCGGCTGGGCCAACGTCGGCCAGCGCGAGGGCCGGCTGAACGTGGACCTCGGCTACGTCGGCGGCCGGCCGCCGCGCGGCGCCGCCTATCGCCAGGCCTTGGACGCGGAGCTGGACCGGCTGCAGCGCTTCCTTGGCCCTCGCTGATCACGCCCGCGCGGCCAGCAGCGCGCGCGCCACCTCGGCCACGCCGTCGCCGCGCTCGCCGGCCGTGATCCACACCGGCCAGTGCTGCAGCTCGGCCGCGAAGCGGCGCAGGTTGGCCACGCCCACGCTGTGCGGGAAATGTTGGAACATCGACTGGTCGTTGGTGCTGTCGCCCACGTAGACCCAACGTTCGACCTCATCGTCCAGGCGGCGGCCGAACAGGCGCTGCAGCATCCACTGCGCCGCGGTCCATTTGCTGTGGCTGCCGAACCAGCCGTTGACGTGAATCGAGCTGACGGTGGCCGTCATGCCCGCCGCGCGCATCAGCGCCACCACCTCGCCGATGGCCGCCGGCGGCAGCTGGTGGAATTCGCTGTGGTCGACGGCGATGTCGGTCAGGCGGCCGGCGCTGTCGCCGGCCAACGCCGCGCCCGGCACCCGTTGCAGCACCTGCTGCGCCACCCGCGCCAGGCGCTCGGCGTTGCGCGCGCGCGTGGCCTCGTCCTGCGCGAACTCGGTGTGCACGCCGCCGCGGCCGTCGGGGATCAGCGCGACCGCGCCGTTCTCGGCCACCAGCGCCGCCAGCGGCCATTGGGCGGCGAACGGCAGGCTCCAGCCGTGTGGCCGGCCGGTGATCGCGATCACCGGGAGGCCGGCCGCGCGCAAGGCCTGCAGCGCCTGCAAGGCCGCGGGCTCGATCGCACCGTCGCGCGTCAGCGTATCGTCGATGTCGGTCATCAGCCCGGCGACGCCGGTCCAGGCCCGCGGTGGCAGTTCCGACAGGGGACGGGGCCTTGGGGCTTGATCGAAATCAATATCCCCGGGGGCTTGGCTGCCGATCATCAAACGGTCAACTTTTCCCGACACGCGCGCGACCCCTATGAGCACCCATTCTGCCGCACGCAAGCGCTCGACCCCGGCCGCCAAGGCGCCAGCACGCCGCCGCGCCGCCGGCCCGCGCCCGGTGAGCGCCGGCGACACCGCACCCAGCCTGAACGCGGCAGCACTGGAAGCCCACCGCGTGGCGCGCGCCGGCACGCGCGCCGAGACGGTCGCCGCGCTGGCCGTGTCCGACGTGCTGACGCACCACGCGAACGGCGGCAGCGGCGCGCCCGGCGAATGGCTGACGCAGTTGCAGGCGCTGATCGACGGCGCCGCGCCCGACGAGGTGAAGGCGCTGCGCCGGCTGCTGTCCGAGCGCCGGCCGCCGCCCGCGGCCAACGGCATCGACCCCGATCTAGAACTGGCGCCCGGCTGGCGCGACGGCGGCTACCCGTACAAGAACCTGATGTCGCGCCGGAACTACGAGCGGCAGAAGTACCGGCTGCAGGTGGAACTGCTCAAGCTGCAGGCCTGGGTCAAGGAGACCGGGCAGCGCGTGGTGATCCTGTTCGAGGGACGCGACGCGGCCGGCAAGGGCGGCGCGATCAAGCGCTTCATGGAGCACCTCAACCCGCGCGGCGCGCGCGTGGTGGCGCTGGAAAAGCCCAGCGAGGTGGAGCGCGGGCAGTGGTACTTCCAGCGCTACATCGAGCACCTGCCCACGCGCGGCGAGATCGTGCTGTTCGACCGCAGCTGGTACAACCGCGCCGGCGTCGAGCGCGTGATGGGCTTCTGCAGCCACGCCGAGTACGACGAGTTCATGCGCCAGTGCCCGGAGTTCGAGCGCCACCTCGTGCGCAGCGGCGTGCACCTGTTCAAGTTCTGGTTCTCGGTCAGCCGCGCCGAGCAGCGCCGCCGCTTCAAGGAGCGCCAGGCGCACCCGCTCAAGCAGTGGAAGCTCTCGCCCATCGACATGGCCAGCCTCGACAAGTGGGACGACTACACCCGCGCCAAGGAGGCGATGTTCCTGCACACCGACACCTCGGACTCGCCCTGGACGGTGATCAAGAGCGATTGCAAGAAGCGCGCGCGGCTCAACGCGATGCGCTACCTGTTGCAGCGCTTGCCTTACGCCAACAAGGACGCCACCGTGCTGGGCACCGTCGACCCGCTGCTGGTGGGCCGCGCGGCGCTGGTGGCCGGCGCCGCCGAGGAATTCACGCCCGCCAGCAACGCCTGACGCTAGAATCCGCCGCACTTTCCGAGGAGCGTTGCAACCCCTTCACGCAGGGGCCAGGCTCGGAACAGCCACCGTTGCAACCGCGCTCACCTGCACGACCGCCGTCGTGGGTGAGCTTCCCCCGCCCCGGCATCGCCGTTCGTGCAGGTCCCAACCAGCTGGAGCCTGACCATGAACGCCGTTTTGAAGCCCAACCCTGCCTCCGACCACGCCGTGGCCGACCTGTCGCTGGCCGACTGGGGCCGCAAGGAGATCACCATCGCCGAGCACGAGATGCCGGCGCTGATGGAGATCCGCCGCGAATACGCCGCCGCGCAGCCGCTGAAGGGCGCGCGCATCACCGGCAGCCTGCACATGACGATCCAGACCGCGGTGCTGGTCGAGACGCTGCAGGCGCTGGGCGCGCAGGTGCGCTGGGCCTCGTGCAACATCTTCAGCACGCAGGACCATGCGGCGGCCGCACTGGTGGCCAAAGGCACGCCGGTGTTCGCGTACAAGGGCGAGTCGCTGAAGGACTACTGGGACTACACGCACCGCATCTTCGAGTTCGGCCCCAAGGGCAGCGCCGACGAAGGCCCGAACATGATCCTGGACGACGGCGGCGACGCGACGCTGCTGATGCACCTGGGCAAGCGCGCCGAGAAGGATGCCGGCTTGATCGCCAGCCCCACCAGCGAGGAAGAGCGCGAGCTGTTCGCCGCGATCAAGGCCAAGCTGGCCGAGGACGGCAGCTGGTACAGCCGCAAGAGCGCAAAGATCATCGGCGTGACCGAGGAGACCACCACCGGCGTGCACCGCCTGAAGGAGATGTCGGCCAAGGGCACGCTGATGTTCCGCGCGATCAACGTCAACGACTCGGTCACCAAGAGCAAGTTCGACAACCTCTACGGCTGCCGTGAATCGCTGGTCGACGGCATCAAGCGCGCTACCGACGTGATGGTGGCCGGCAAGATCGCCGTCGTGGCCGGCTACGGCGACGTCGGCAAGGGCAGCGCGCAGGCCTTGCGCGCGCTGTCGGCCCAGGTGTGGGTGACCGAGATCGACCCCATCAACGCGCTGCAGGCCTGCATGGAGGGCTTCCGCGTCGTGACCATGGACTGGGCGGCCGACAAGGCCGACATCTTCGTCACCGCCACCGGCAACAAGCGCGTGATCACGCGCGAGCACATGCAGGCGATGAAGCACAACGCCATCGTCTGCAACATCGGCCACTTCGACAACGAGATCGACATCGCCGCGGTCGAAGGCCTGCAGTGGGAGGAGATCAAGCCGCAGGTCGACCATGTCATCTTCCCGGACGGCAAGCGCATCATCCTGCTCGCCAAGGGGCGCCTCGTGAACCTGGGCTGCGGCACCGGCCACCCGAGCTACGTGATGTCGTCGAGCTTCGCCAACCAGACCATCGCGCAGATCGAGCTCTACACGCACAGCGACTTCTACGAGCAGGGCAAGGTCTACGTGCTGCCCAAGCACCTGGACGAGAAGGTGGCGCGGCTGCAGCTGAAGACGCTGAACGCGCAGCTGACGGAGCTGAGCGACGAGCAGGCCGACTACATCGGCGTGCCCAAGCAGGGCCCCTACAAGCCCGACACGTACCGGTATTGAGATGAGCCTGCCTCCGATCAGCTTCGAGTTCTTCCCGCCCAACACGCCGGTGGGGGCGGAAAAGCTCAAGGGCGTGGTGGCCGAACTCGCCGCGGTGCGGCCGCAGTTCTTCAGCGTGACCTACGGCGCCGGCGGCGCCACGCGCGACAAGACGCTGGCCACGGTGGCGCAGATCGCCGCCGCCGGGCACGAGGCGGCGCCGCACCTGTCGTGCGTCGGCAGCACGCGCGAAGGCATCGCCGAGATCCTGGCCACCTACCGCGGCCAGGGCATCCGCCGCCTGGTGGCGCTGCGCGGCGATCTGCCCAGCGGCACCGCCGTCGCGGGCGAGTTCCGCCACGCCGCCGACCTGGTGCGCTTCGTGCGCGAGACGCAGGGCCCGGACTGGCACATCGAGGTCGCCGCCTACCCTGAATACCACCCGGAACAGCGTTATGCCGCGCGCGACCTGCGGCACTTCGCGGCCAAGGTGGCGGCCGGTGCCAGCGCGGCGATCACGCAGTTCTTCTTCAACGCCGACGCCTACTTCCACTTCGTCGACGAGGTGCGCAAGCTCGGCGTCACGGTGCCGGTGGTGCCGGGCATCATGCCGATCCACAACTACGCGAAGATCGCGCAGTTCGCGGCGCGCGACGGCATCGAGATCCCGCGCTGGGCGGCGCTGAAGATGGAAGGCTTCCTCGACGACGCCGCCAGCATCCGCGCCTTCGGGCTCGACGTGGTGAGCGGCCTTTGCCAGCGCCTGCTGGACGGCGGCGCGCCGGGGCTGCACTTCTACACGCTGAACCAGGTCCCGCTGGCGCTGGAGATCTGTCGCCGCCTCGGGTATTGAGCCGGCGGCGTTGCGCCCGGGCGACGCCCGGTTTTTTGACGCAGATCAGCGGCCATGACCATTCCAGCGTCATGGCTTTTTCGTTTGCTGCGGCGCAACCAGCGGTTGGAGAGCGGGCGGCCCAATGAGGCCGTTGCGTTCACCACACCCGAAGGAAGAAGACCATGTCCCGTCGCTGGATGGCCCCTGCCGCCCTTGCCGCCGCCTTGATCGCCGCCGCTCCGCTGGCCCAGGCGCAGGCCGAGAAGGGCAACTTCATCGTCCGCGCCCGCGCGGTGCACCTCGACTCGGCCAACAAGGACAGCACCGGCCTGGGCCTGACGATCAACGACAAGACGATCCCGGAAGTCGACATCAGCTACTTCCTGACGCCCAACCTCGCCGCCGAGCTGATCCTGACCTACCCGCAGAAGCAGCGCGTCTACGCCAACGGCACGCAGATCGGCAGCTTCAAGCACCTGCCGCCGACGCTGACGCTGCAGTACCACTTCACCGGCATCTCCGGCTTCCGCCCCTACGTAGGCGCCGGCGTCAACTACACCAACATCAGCGACGTCAGCATCCTGAACGGCGTGGCCGGCCTCAAGCACAACAGCGTCGGCCTGGCCGCGCAGATCGGCGCCGACATCCCGCTGGGCGGCGGCTGGCTGATCAACCTCGACGCCAAGAAGGTGCAGATCGGCACCAAGGTCTACGTGAACGGCGCCGATCAGGGCAAGTTCAAGGTCGATCCGACGCTGCTGAGCGTGGGCGTCGGCTATCGGTTCTGAACGCACCGGTCGACCGATCGAGGCCGCCCGTGGGCGGCCTTTTTTCTTGGGCGATCGGCGCCGGCCGCCGAGCCGGCAAGAGGGTTGCATGGATAAGAATGATTCTCATCTATGATCGCCTCGTCGCTGTTTCCAGGACGTCCCCGATGAACCCCAGCTCCGAGGCGGCGCCCGCCGATGGCGCGGTCCTGACGATCGCCGCGTTGGAAGCCCGAGTGGGCGCCAGAACGTCCGCGGTCGACCTGAAGGTGATCGACCACCTCGACGCGCAGGCGCGGCGCTGGCTGGTTGCCTCGCCGCTGGCCTTCGCCGGCTTCAGCGACGCACGGCAGGTGTCGGTGACCGCCGCCGGCGGCGTGCCGGGCTTTGCGGCCGCGGTCGGCGACAACCGGCTGCGCCTGCCACTGGCGGCGCTGGACGATCCCGCGCTGGCGCAACCGGGCCGCGGCGCGGGGCTGCTGTTCCTGGTGCCCGGCCTGGGCGAGACGCTGCGCGTCAACGGCCGCGTGGTGGCCGCCGGCGCCGAAGCGGCCGAAATCGCGGTCGACGAGTGCTACGCGCACTGCGCGAAGGCGCTGCTGCGCTCGGACTTCTGGCGGCCGGACCCGCCGCCCACCGAACCGGCCGATGCCGCGGCGTTCCTGCGCGCCAGCCGCTTCATGGCGCTGGCGACGGCCGATGCGCAATCGCACACCGACCTCAGCCCCAAGGGCGACCCGGCCGGCCTGCTGGTGCAGGCCTTCGGCAGCGACCTCGTGTTCGCCGACCGGCCCGGCAACCGCCGCACCGACAGCCTGCGCAACCTGCTGGCGCGGCCGCGCGCCGCGGCGCTGCTGCTCGTGCCCGGGCGCGCGCAGGTCGCGGTGTTCGAGGGCGGCACGGCGCTCAGCGCGGACCCGCAGCAGCGGCAGGCCTTCGCGGTGCAGGACAAGACGCCGCACCTGGTGACCCGCTTCGCGTCGCCGACCCTGGTGCTGCGCGACAGCGCGGCGCTGGCGCGGGCGCGGCCCTGGGCGGTGCCGCCGGTGCCGCCGGCGGACATCGACCCGGCAGCGGTCTTCGCTGCGCACGTCAAGCTCAACAAGACCGGCGGGCTGCGCGCTGCGCTGACCAAGGGCGTGGTCGCCATCCCCGGGCTGATGCGCAAGGGGCTGGACAAGGACTACAAGACGCGGCTGTATTGAGCATGAAGCCCGGCGGTGCGCACGGTCCTCGACGCGCCGGCGAGGCCGGCCGCTACAGATCAGGCCGCTGCCAGTGCAGCCCCTCGTCGGTGAGCATCGCGTCCAGCGGCACGTCGTGCGGCTCGGCCTGCAGCCAGGGCACGTAGCCGTTGGCATAGCCCACGCCCACGGTCAACGGGCGCGGCTGCAGCGCGGCCAGCGTGCGGTCATAGAAGCCGCCGCCGTAGCCCAGGCGCAGGCCCTTGGGGCCGTAGCCCACGCAGGGCACCAGCAGCAGTTGGGGCTGGAAGGCCTCGGTGTCCTTGGGCTTGGGGATGCCGTAGGCGTCCTCCTCCATCGGGCAGCCGGGGTACCAGACATGGAAGCGCAACTGCTTGCTCTCGCGGTCGATCACCGGCAGTCCGATGCGGCGCTGGTCAGCGGCCTCGCTCCAGCGGTACAGCGCCGGCAGCGCGTCGAACTCGCCCTTGATCGGCCAGTAGGCGCCGATCGTCGCTTCCGGCCGCTCCAGCAGCCACACGCGCAGCACCTCCTGCAGGTGCACCGATCGCTGGTGGCGGTCGACCATGGCCTGGCGCTCGGCCTGCAACTGCCGGCGCAGCACACCCTTGTCACGCGAGGGTTCGAGGGGCAGCTTGAAGGGCAACGTCATGGGCGATGCGGTTGGCGGCAGCGGCGGGGTGCGGCATTGTCGCCCTACACTGCCGCGATGAGCCTGGACGGCTTCGTCGACCACTGCCTGGAACTGCTGTCGCCGCTGGGCCGGCCGCGAGCACGGCGCATGTTCGGCGGCCACGGCCTGTATCTCGACGACTTGTTCATCGCCATCATCAGCGGCGAGCAGCTCTACCTGAAGACCGACGCCGGCACGCGCGAGCGCTTCACCGCCGCCGGCGGCCAGCCCTTCACCTACCTGCGCCAGGGCCACGCGGTGGCCGCGCTGGGCTTCCACACCGCGCCGCCCGAGGCGATGGAGTCGCCCGACGGGATGCGGCCCTGGGCGCGGCTGGCGCTGCAGGCAGCGGTGGCGGCGCGGGCGCAAAAGCCGGCGAAACCCGCGAAGAAGACCCCGCCGCGCCGCCGCTGACGACAGCGCTACTGCTGCGGCGCCTCCAGCACCAGCACGCGCGCCTCGGGCCAGCCTTCGGCCACCCATTCGCTGCCGGCGGGCAACGGCAGGCGGTCGCCGGCGGCCAGCCACAGGTCCTCCGCCCCATCCAGCGAGCGCTGGCTGCGCGTCAGCCACACGCGGCCTTCCTCCACCGCCAGCCAGCGCTCGACGGCGGCCGGCGCCAGGCGGCGCACGCAGCGCGCGCTCAGGCGCCACTGCCAGGGCGAGCAGGCCACGCAGTCATGAGCATTCGTCATTGCCTTGGGGTTCATCGCGATCTCCGGTTGCAGGACTGCGAGGCCGCTACTGTGCAGGCTGGCGCTGCGATCGTCCAATCACGATGCGTTCGATGATTGATACTCAGCCGTCATGAATGCGCGACGCCAACGGCCGCTCAACGTCGGCCCGCTACGGGCCTTCGTCGCGGTGGCGCGGCTGGCCAGCTTCCGCGCCGCCGGCGAGGAACTGCACCTGACGCAGCCGGCCATCAGCCGCCAGATCCGTGCGCTGGAAGACGAGATCGGCGCCACCCTGTTCCTGCGCGGCACCCGCCACGTCGAGCTGACCGCCGCCGGCGCCACGCTGCTGGCCACGGTCGAGCCCTGGCTGCAGCGGCTGGACGCCGGCGTGCAGCAGATCCGCCGCCAGGGCGGGCGTCAGCGCATCACGGTCACCACCTTCGCGTCGTTCGCCACGCTGTGGCTGATCCCGCGGCTGCAGGACTTCCAGCGCAGCCACCCCGACGTGGACATCCGCGTCTCGGCCGGCGATGCCTTCGCCGATGCCGACGACCCCGAGACCGACCTCGCGCTGCGCTACGCCCACGCCGACCAAGTGCCGCCCGACGCCAGCCCGATGTTCGACGAGATGCTGACGCCGGCGGTCAGCCCCGCGCTGCGCGACAGCCTGGGCCGGCCCTGGCGCAGCGAAGACCTCGCACAGCAGACGCTGCTGGAAGAGGACGACCATCGCCCCAGCGCCGAGTTCCTGAGCTGGCACCACTGGCTGCGCCTGCACGCGCCGCCGGGGTTGGAGCCGCGCGGCTGGCTCTACCTGAACTACACGCACCAGCAGATCCAGGCCGCGCTGGCCGGCCAGGGCGTCGCGCTGGCGCGCGTGGCTCTGGTGCACGAGATGCTGGCGCGCGGCGAGCTGGTCGAGCCCTTCGGCCCGGCAGGCCGCATCGGCTCGCCTTTCGGCTACTGGCTGCTGCGCTGGCGCGTGCGGCCGCCCACGCCGCACCTGCTGGCCTTCGAGGACTGGGTGCTGCAGCAGGCCGCCGAAACGCGCGCCGCGATGCAGGACCGGCGCTGAAGCCGGCTCGCTTCTTCGCCCCCAGGCGCACTGCGCGTGGCGGGGCTGCGCTACAGTGCCCCGCAGCATGCTCAGCCGCCGCTCTCTCCATCGCTCGAAGTCCTGGCTGCTGGCGGCGGTGACGGCCGTGGTGACGACATCGGCCACCGCCCAGCCCCAGCCCGCCGCCGGCGCCGACGATCCCATCGTCGAAGCCCGCGAGGCCTTGCGCAAGAAGGACAAGCTGCGCCTGCAGGGCCTGCGCGACCGCGTCGTGGCGGCGCGCCATCCGCTCGCCTCCTGGGTCGACTACTGGGAGCTGGGCAGCCGCCTCGCCGAGGCCCAGCAGAGCGAGCTGGAGGCTTTCTTCGAGCGTTGGAGCGGCAGCTACGTCGAAGACCGGCTGCGCAACGACTGGCTGCTGGAGCTGGGCCGCCGCCGCGACTGGGCCAACTTCGCGCGCGAGCACCCGCGCTACCGCATGAACGACGACCGCGAGGTGCAGTGTTATGCGCTGCTCGTCGATCACCTGGCCGGACGCGAGGTCAAGGCCGCGGCGCTGGCCACCTGGTATGCGCAGCGCGACCTGGACGACGGCTGCAACGCGCTGGCCACCGCGCTGGCCGAGGCCCGCAAGCTGAAAGCCGGCGAGATCTGGCACGAGATGCGGCTGTCGGTCGACGCCAACCGGCCGCGCGCCGCGCGCGCCGCGGCGGCGCTGCTGGGGCCGTCCACCGCGGCGGCCATCGGCGAGGTGCTGGACCAGCCGGCGCGCTTCCTCAAGCGCCGCCTCGTCGAGCCCAGCGGCCAGCGCCAGGAGCTGGCGGTGCTGGCGCTGATGCGGCTGGCCGCCAGCGACCCCGATGCCGCGCAGGCCGCGCTGGAGGCCGGCTGGTCGCGCTGGCTCGACGACGACGATGCGGCGCTGGCCTGGGCGACGATCGGCCGCGCGCTGGCGCAACGCCTCAGCGACCGCGCCTACGACGCCTACCAGCAGGCCTGGCGCCGCCAGCGCGACGAAGGCAGCGCGCCGCGCTGGAGCGACGACACGCTGGCCTGGAACGTGCGCGCCGCGCTGCGCAGCCCGCGCCCCGACCGCGAGCGCTGGGGCCGCGTGCTGCAGGCCATCGCCGCGATGAGCGCCGCCGAGCTGAAGGACCCCGCCTGGGCCTACTGGAAGGCCCGCGCGCTGAAGGCCCGCGCCCGCAGCGACGCCGAGCGCGAGCGCGCCGCCGGCGCCTTCGAGCCGCTGGCCGCGGGCGTCGGCTACTACGCCTTGCTGGCCGCGCAGGAGCTGGGCCGCCCGGCCAGCCTGCCGCCGGCGCCGCCGCCGCTGACCGAGGCCGAGTTGGAGCAGGCCGCGCAGACGCCGGGGCTGCAGCGCGGCCTGCAGATGGCGCGCATCGGGCTGCGCGACGAAGGCCGGCGCGAATGGAACTTCAGCCTGCGCGGCCTGGGCGACCGCGAGCTGCTCGCAGCCGCTCAATTCGCCTGCCAGGCGCAAGACTGGCAGCTGTGCATCAACACCAGCGAGCGCACGCGCGAGCAGGTCGACCTGCGCCAGCGCTACCCGATGCCCTTCGCCGCCGAGATCACCGCCCGCGCGCGCGACAGCGGGCTCGACCCCGCTTTCGTCTTCGGGCTGATCCGGCAGGAGACGCGCTTCCTGCCGACGCTGCGCTCCAGCGCCGGCGCCGCCGGGCTGATGCAGCTGATGCCGGCCACCGCGCGCTGGACGGCGCGCAAGCTGGGCCTGCCGTTCCAGCCCGAGCAGGTGACCGACGTCGACACCAACCTGCGTCTGGGCACCACCTACCTCAAGCTGGTGCTGGACGACTTCACCGGCTCGCAGCCGCTGGCCGCGGCGGCCTACAACGCCGGCCCCAACCGGCCGCGGCGCTGGCGCGAAGGGCCGGTGCTGGACACCGCGGTCTGGGCCGAGAACATCCCCTTCAACGAGACGCGCGACTACGTCAAGAAGGTGCTGGCCAACGCCACCATCTACAGCCACTTGCTGGGCGTTGGCACGGTGCCGCTGGCGCAGCGCCTGGGGCCGCGCATCGGCCCGCGCGATGCGGCGGCGCCCGTGGCCGACACCGCCCTGCCCTGACCGGAGAAGACCGCATGGCCCTGACCCTCGTGATCGGCAACAAGAACTACTCGTCGTGGTCGATGCGCCCCTGGGTGCTGATGAGCCAGCTCGGCATCCCGTTCCAGGAACGCCGGCTGCGCTTCGATTTCCACGAGAACTCCAGCTTCCGCCAGGCCGTCGCCGAGGTCAGCCCCGCGGGCCGCGTGCCGGTGCTGCTGGACGAGGGCTTCGCGGTCTGGGACAGCCTGGCGATCGCCGAGTACCTGCACGAGCGCTTCCCCGAGCGCGGCGTCTGGCCGGCCGGGCTGCGCTCGCGCGCCCGCGCGCGCAGCCTGTGCGCCGAGATGCACGCCGGGTTCCCGGCGCTGCGCAGCCACTGCCCGATGAACATCGAGGCTACGCTGCCCGAGATGGGCCGGCGTATCTGGCAAGAACAGCCGGCGGTGCGCAGCGACGTCGCGCGCATCGAGGCGATGTGGACCGAGGCGCTGGCCGCCAACGGCGGCGGGCCGTTCCTGTTCGGCCCCTTCAGCGCCGCCGACGCCTTCTACGCACCGGTCTGCATTCGCTTCAAGAGTTATGCACTGCCGCTCTCGGCCGTCGCGCAGGCCTATGCCGAGCGCGTGGCGGCCGCCCCCGGCGTCGCGCGCTTCGTCGCCGACGCGCTGGCCGAGCACGACTGGGTGCCCGAGGACGAGCCCTACCGGCAACGGCCGCCGGGCTGAAGGATCGATGCAGCTCTACGTCGTCGGCGGCGCGGTGCGCGACCAGTTGCTCGGCCGCCCGGCCGCGGACCGCGACTGGGTGGCCGTCGGCGCCACGCCCGACGAACTGCTGGCGGCCGGCTACCGGCCGGTGGGCAAGGACTTCCCGGTCTTCCTGCACCCGCAGACGAACGAGGAAGTGGCGCTGGCGCGCACCGAGCGCAAGTCGGGCCGCGGCTACCACGGCTTCGTCTTCCACGCCAGCCCCGAGGTCACGCTGGAGCAGGACCTGGCGCGCCGGGACCTGACGATCAACGCGATGGCGCTGGACGGCGAGGGCCGGCTGATCGACCCCTTCGGCGGCGCGCGCGACCTGCGCCGGCGCGTGCTGCGCCACGTCTCGCCGGCCTTCGCCGAAGACCCGGTGCGGCTGCTGCGGCTGGCGCGCTTCGCGGCCCGGCTGCCCGACTTCACCATCGCGCCCGAGACGATGGCGCTGCTGCGGCAGTTGGTGGCCGCCGGCGAGGTCGACGCGCTGGTGCCCGAGCGCGTGTGGCAGGAGCTCGCGCGCGGCCTGATGGAAGACCACCCGGCGCGCATGCTGCAGGTGCTGCGCGACTGCGGCGCGCTGCAGCGGCTGCTGCCCGAGGTCGACCGCCTGTGGGGCGTGCCGCAGCGCGCCGAGCACCACCCCGAGGTCGACACCGGCGTGCACCTGCTGATGGTGCTGCAGATGAGCGCGCGGCTGCGCGCGCCGCTGCCGGTGCGCTGGGCCTGTTTGTGCCACGACCTGGGCAAGGGCACGACCGCGCCCGATCAATGGCCGCGCCACCTGGGCCACGAAGGGCGCAGCGCGGCGCTGGCGCGCCGCGTGGCCGAGCGGCTGCGCGTACCGGTGGACTGCCGCGAGCTGGCCGAGCTGACCGCGCGCGAGCACGGCAACGTGCACCGCAGCGACGAGCTGGCGGCCGCCGCCGTGCTGCGCCTGCTGGAGCGCTGCGACGCGCTGCGCCGGCCCGACCGCTTCGCCGGCCTGCTGCTGGCCTGCGAATGCGACATGCGCGGCCGCCTGGGCTACGAGGACCGGCCCTACGCGCCGCGCCCGCGCCTGGCCGCCGCGCTGCGGGCGGTGCTGCAAGCCGACACGCAGAGCGCCGCGCGGCAGGCGCTGGCCGAAGGCCTGAAAGGCCCGGCGATCGGCCAACGCGTGCACCGCGCGCGGCTGCAGGCGCTGGCCCGCGCGCTGGCGCCGGCGACGGATCAGGACTTGGGCACCAGCGGCGCGGTCGGCTCGCCCAGCGACGACGGCGATGGCGCGGATGCCGCGGCCGGCCCCGGCGGATCCACCGGCACCGGCTTGCCGGTCAGGTAGCCCTGCACCAGCTTGAAGCCCATCAGGCGGCAGACCTCGGCCTCGGCCTCGGTCTCCACGCCTTCGGCCAGCGGCACCGAGCCCAGTTCGGTGACCAGGCGCACGAGGTCGCCCACCACCTTCTGCTTGCGCTCGCTGGCCATGTCGATGCCGCGGATCAGCCCCATGTCGAACTTGACGAAGTGCGCCGGCACCTCGCCCAGCTCGTTCAGCCGCGCCTGGCCAGCGCCGAAGTCGTCGTAGGCGAAGCGCACGCCGATGTCCTTGAGCCGCGCCGCCAGCTCCTTCATGCGCGCGATCTCCATCACCGCGGTCTCGTGCACCTCCACCACCAGCTGCGGCGCGTCGGGGTTGTCGCGCAGCGCGGCCAGGTCCTGCAGGAAGGCCTCGTCGAAGGTCTCCTTGGGATGGGTGTTGACGAACAGCGTGGCGCCCTTCATGCGCGCCGAGACGATCCGGATGCCGTAGTCGCGGAAGGCCTGGCTCAGCTCGGACTCGCGATCGAGGTGCGCCGCCATCTGGAACAGGCGGATCGGCGACTGCGGCAGGTCCGGATGCAGGCCGCGGCCCAGCCATTCGTGGGCGAACAGCTCGCGCGTGCGCATGTCGACGATGGGTTGCAGCGCGCCGCTCAGGCCCTGGCCGCGCAGCAGCGCCTTGAACTCGCGCTCGCGCGGCAGGAAGTTCTCGCTCAGGCCGCGGCCGGCGGGCACGATCACCGTGCGCTCGTCGTTGCCGTTCAAGGTCGAGCGGTTGACGAAGGTGGCGTTCTCCTCGTCGCGGCGGCCGAGGCGGAACTCGGCGTTGGCGAAGTGGATGACGTCCTTCTCGGCCAGCAGCACCGAGCCGTTGATGCGCTGGCGGTTGACGTAGGTGCCGTTGGTGCTGTCGTGGTCGGTCAGGCGCAGGCGGCCGCTGATGTCGGCGTCCAGCTCGGCATGGCGGCGCGACAGGCCCATCGTCGCCTCGGCCAGGTCGTTGCCGGGATCGCGGCCGACGCGGAAGGGCAGCCGCTTGATCTCGTGCACCACGCGCGAGCCGTCGGACGCCACGGCTTCGAGATACCAACTTGAATCCACGGCAGGCTTGCCCCCTCGGAGTCGCGGATGCGGGCCGGCGCCACGATGCATCAGACCGTAAGCGCTGGTGACGGGACTGTAATGCGAGTTTCGCCGCGCAGCGCGGCGCGCCAGGGGCGCCGGCGTGGCGATTGGCTCAGATCAGCAGCCCGATCGCGCCGGCCAGCAGGCTCAGCAGCAGGCTGCTGGCCAGCGGCAGGTACCAGTCGCGGCCGCGCACGCGGAAATGCAGGTCGCCCGGCAGCCGCCCCAGCCCCAGCCGGCGCAGGCCGCGCGCCAGGCCGTTGAACAGCACGAAGGCGATCAGGAAGACCAGCAGCCAGCGCATGGGGCACTACAAAGTGTGCGAGCGGTCGCCGGCGGCAAAGCCGATGGCGTCGAAGGGCGTGGCCGCGGCGGCGAAGCCGATCACCTTGAACAGCTCGCCCATCTCGTGCTCCAGCACGAGCGGCTGCGCCGCCACCTGCGCACGCACGTCGGCCGCGGCCAGCAGCGCCGGCAACCCGCAGTTGATCAGGAAACGCGCCTGCGAGGTGTAGCCCAGCACCTGCAGCCCGGCGTCCTGCCCGGCCAGCGCGACGGCGCTGAAGTTGACGTGCGCGGTGATGTCCTTGTCGCCGGGGTCGGCCAGCGCTTCGGTGTCGGCCACGTGGCCGCGGTGGCACATCAGCGTGCCGCCGTGGCGCTGCGGGTGGTAGTACTCGTGCTCGGGAAAGCCGTAGTCGATGAAGAAGGCGGCGCCGCGCTGCAGCCGGTCGGCCAGCGTGCGGACGAAGGCCTCGGCCTGCGGATGGACTTCCGTCACCGCGCCGGGCAAAAAAACGCCGCGCTCGGCCGGCGGGCGGCGCTCGGTCGGGCGGTCCTGCCAGGCCAGGCGGGCGCCTGCCCCTTCCCCTTCCCCTTCCATCACCACGCCGCGCTCCAGCCAGCGCTCGCCGTCGAAGTGCAGCAGTTGCACCGGCATCGCGTCCAGCACCTCGTTGCCGATCAGCACGCCTTGCAGTTGCGGCGGCAAGGCCTGGACCCAGTCCAGCTGGTGCGCCCAGGGCTGCAGGCGCTCGGCCTGGCGCGCGCGCAGCCCGGCCGAGACTTCGACGACGTGGTAGCGCCGCACGCGCTCGCTCAGCGTGGCCAGCAGCTCGGCGGCCAGCGCGCCGCTGCCGGCGCCGAACTCCCAGACCTCGTCGCAGCCGGTGGCCTGCAAGGCTTGCTCGACCTGCACCGCCAGCGCGCGGCCGAACAGCGGCGACAGCTCGGGCGCGGTGACGAAGTCGCTGCCCTTGCTCGTGCCCATGGGCGGCAGTTGGCCGAACACGCGCTCGCCGCGCGCGTAGTAGCCCAGGCCCGGCGCGTACAAGGCCTCGTGCATGTAGCGGTCGAAAGGCAGCCAGCCGCCAGCCGCGGCGATCACCCGCGCCAGGTGTCGGAGCATGGGCGCAGCCCCCGCCGATACACTCGCGCCCTCGCCTTCTCGCATCCACGCATTCTAGGAACATGGGTTCTATCGCCACGCTGCGCTGGGCCATCGTCACCGGCGGATCGGTGCGCGGCGGCCTGGCCATCAGCCGCCGGCTGCACGCGCGCGGGCTGGGCGTGGTGGTGCATCACGGCAACGAAGCCAGCGCAGCGCGCGCGCAAGCCGTGGTCGACGAGCTGAACGCGCAGCGCCCCGGCAGCGCGCGGCGCTGGCAGGCAGCGCTGCAGGCGCAGCCTGCGTTTCCGGACCGCGAACTGGACGTCGCCCACGTGGTCTGCAACGCCAGCCGCCTGGCGGCGAGCGGCTGCGGCGACCTGGACGCCGCCGAGCTGGACTTCCGCGTCCACGTCAGCGGCCACGCGGCGCTGCTGGCCAGCGTCGAGCCCAGCCTGCGGCGCCTGCGCGGCAGCGTGGTTGCGGTGGGCGACCTGCAGACGCAGCAGCCGAACAAGGACCACGTCTGGTACCTCGTCGCCAAGGCGGGGCTGGAGACGCTGATGCGCACGCTGGCCGTGCAGTGGGCGCCGGACGTGCGCTGCAACGCAGTGGCGCCCGGCGCGCTGGACTGGCACGCCGGCTGGAGCGACGAGCCGCGCCGCCGCGCGATCCTGGCGAGCATTCCGCAGCAGCGCATCGGCAGCTTCGACGAGCTGGCCGAATGCGTCGCCTGGCTGGCACTGGACGCCGCCTACGTCAACGGCCAGGTGCTGAAAATGGACGGCGGCCGCTCCGCCTATTTGCCATGAAGGCGCAGTTCGAGGTCGACACGCTGCTGCGGCAAGTGGAGATCGGCTGCGCCGAAGACGAGCACGGCGTGCAGCAGGCGGTGACGATCACGCTGCGCGCGACGCTGGACGGCACGGTGATGTTCGCCGGCGACACGCGCACGCCGCCGTTCGACTACTGCGCGCTGATCGACGCGGTCGACGCCGCGCTGGCCTCGCGAGCGCGCTTCATCCTGCAGGAGACGCTGGTGGTGGCCATCGCCGCGCGCGTGCTGGCCGACCCGCTGGTCGAGCGCATCGAGATCGCGCTCGACAAGACCGAGCGCTACCAGGGCTGCCGCGCGATCGGCGTGCGCGCCGCGTTCGAGCGCGCCGACCTCGCGGCGCTGGCTGCGCGCTACCCCGAAGATCCGGTGCTGAACGCCGCCCATCATGACCGCTGAAGCCATCCTCATCCCCGCCGCCGACGTCACCGACACGCGCAAGGCCGCGTTCGAAGCCAACAAGCTGAGCAAGCGGCTGCACCGCCAGGTGGGCCAGGCGATTGCCGACTTCAACATGATCGAGGCCGGCGACAAGGTGATGGTCTGCCTGTCGGGCGGCAAGGACAGCTACTCGCTGCTGGACATCCTGCTGTCGCTGCGCCAGCGCGCGCCGGTGCCGTTCGAGATCATCGCCGTCAACCTGGACCAGAAGCAGCCGGGCTTCCCGGCCGAGGTGCTGCCGGGTTACCTGCGCGGACTGGGCGTGCCGTTCCGCATCGAGGAGCAGGACACCTATTCGATCGTCAAGCAGCACATCCCCGAGGGGCAGACCATGTGCAGCCTGTGCTCGCGGCTGCGGCGCGGCATCCTCTACCGCGTGGCCGGCGAGCTGGGGGCGACGAAGATCGCGCTGGGCCACCACCGCGACGACATGGTGGTGACGCTGCTGATCAACATGTTCTTCGGCGGCCGTCTGAAGGGCATGCCGCCCAAGCTGGTCAGCGACGACGGCCGCCACGTCGTGATCCGCCCGCTGGCCTACGTGGCCGAGAGCGACCTCGAGCGCTGGTCCGCGCACCGGCGCTTTCCCATCATCCCTTGCAGCCTGTGCGGCAGCCAGGACAACCTGCAGCGCGTGCAGGTGAAGGCGATGATCCACGACTGGGAGCGCCGCCACCCCGGCCGCATCGACAACATGCTGCGCGCGATGGGCCACGTCGTGCCTTCGCACCTGATGGACCGGAACCTCTACCCGTTCACGACGGTCCAAGCCCGCGGCGTGGCCGATCCGGCCGGCGACAAGGCCTTCGACGACGACGATCCCTGCGGCCCGCCGCCGGCCGCAGCCCCGATACGGCTGATGACCAAGGACGAGGCATGAACCGACGTTCGATCTTCATCGCGGCGCTCGGCGCTGCGCTGCTGGCCGGTTGCGCCGGCATCTCCAGCGTGACCAGCGACGTCGCCAGCTTCGGCGAGTGGCCCGCCGGCCGCAAGCCCGGCAGCTATGCCTTCGAGCGGCTGCCGTCGCAGCAGGCGCAGGCCGACGAGGTCGCGGCGCTGGAGAAGGCGGCCGCCAGCGCGCTGGCCAAGGCCGGCTTCACGCCCGCCGCGGCCGGCCAGGAGCCCGACGTGCTGGTGCAACTGGGCGCGCGCTTCCTGCAGAGCGTGCGCGCGCCCTGGGACGATCCGCTGTGGTGGGGCGGCGGCTTCGGGCGCTACCGCCACGGGCCTTGGATCGGACCGTCGTGGTCGCTGTCGTGGCGCTACCAGCCCCCGGTGTACCAGCAGGACGTGGCCATCCTGCTGCGCGACCGCGCCAGCGGCAAGCCGCTGTTCGAGGCGCGTGCGTCCAGCGACGGCACCAGCCGCGCCGATGCGGCCACCGTGGCGGCGATGTTCGAGGCCGCGCTGATGGACTTTCCGAAGCTGGGCATCAACCCGCGCCGCGTGACGGTGCAGTTGCCGCCGTCGAACTGAGCGCGCCATCGAGCGCCGGTCAAGACGGCGCGGCCGCGCTCAACGCGCGCATATCGTCTTCCCAGCCCTGCAGCCGCTCGCGCGCCGCTTGGCGCTGCACCGGCGTGCTGGCGTTGTGGATGCGCGCCGCGAACGCGCAGTTGTAGTCGGTCAGCCGCTGCTGGTAGGCGCGGTACTCGGGGTCGGGCGACCGCTCGTGGCGCTCGGCCAACGCGCGCAGCGCGGCCGTGATGCTGTCGGGGTCGGCCTTCTCGGCCAGCAGCCGGCGCAAGGTCTGCACCGTGTCGCGCTGGCGGCGCAGCCGCTCGGCCAGCCAGGCCTCGGGGCTGAAGGGCGAGGCCTTGATGCCGTCGCCGAGCAGGCGCACCTGGGCCTCGTCGAGCTTGCCGTAGACCATTTCCAGGCGCTCGCGCGTGCGCTTGACCGCGGCGGCGTGGCGTTCCTGCGGGTCGGGCTGCAGGAAGTCGCTGCGCATCTCGTCGTTGCCCTTGGCGTAGCGGCGCTCGACGTGGCGCAGTTGCGCATCGGCCAGGCCCGGCACCCAGGCGGCGGCAGCCACCAGGCCCCGGTCCAGCGCCGGGTCCAGCAGGCGGCGGCCTTCGTCCCACCAGCGGCAGGCCTGGGCCGGCGTGATCGAATCGCCGATCCGCGCGCGCACGCCGGCCAGCCAAGCGGCATAGCCGGGCAGTTGGGTCTTACGATGCCAGCCGAACCACGCGCGGACGTCGTCCTTGACGCGCGTGGCCTGCTCGCCGCTGAAGTCGCCGTAACCGTCGATCCACCACCAGGCCAGCGTAGGCCCGTTGTCGTAGGCCACGCGCAGCGCGCTGCAGCCCGACAGCAGCCACAAGGCCAGCACCAGCAAAACCGCTCTCGAACCTCCAAATCGCATGGCACTCCACGTCGTCGTCATGGCCGCGGGCAAAGGCACCCGCATGAAGTCCAACCTGCCCAAGGTGCTGCACCGGCTGGGCGGCCGCGCCTTATTGCAGCATGTCCTGGACGCGGCCACGGCGCTGCAGGCCGAGCGCACGGTGGTCATCACCGGCCACGGCGCCGATGCGGTGGAAGCGGCGCTGGCCGGCAGCGGCGCCGCCTTCGTGCGCCAGATGCCGCAGCTCGGCACCGGCCACGCGATCCAGCAGGTGGTGCCGCTGCTGCCCGACGACGACAGCACGGTGCTGATCCTCAGCGGCGACGTGCCGCTGGTGCAGCCCGACACGCTGCGCCGGCTGACCGAAGCCTGCGGCGGCACGAAGCTGGCGCTGCTGACCATCGCCCTCGCCGACCCCAGCGGCTACGGCCGCGTGCTGCGCACCAGCGACGGCGGCGTGCGCGCCATCGTCGAGCACAAGGACGCCAGCGCCGAGCAGCGCGCGCTGCGCGAGATCTACTCCGGCATCATGGCCGCGCCGGCGCGCCGGCTCAAGCGCTGGGTGATGGCGCTGACCAACGACAACGCGCAGCGCGAGTACTACCTGACCGACATCGTGCGCCTCGCGGTGGCCGACGGCGTGCCGGTGGTGGCCGAGACCACCGACGACGAGACCGTGGTGCTGGGCGTCAACAGCCCCGTGCAGCTGGCCGACCTGGAGCGCCGGCTGCAGCGCCGCCAGGCCCATGCGCTGATGGAAGCCGGCGTGCGCCTGGCCGACCCGGCGCGCTTCGACCAGCGCGGCCGGCTCGACTGCGGGCGCGACGTCGAGATCGACGTCGGCTGCGTCTTCGAAGGCAGCGTGAGCCTGGGCGACGAGGTGCGCATCGGCGCGCACTGCGTGATCCGCGACGCGCGCATCGAGGCCGGCGCGGTGATCCACCCGTTCACGCACATCGAGGGCGCGACGGTCGGCCCCGGCGCGCTGGTGGGCCCTTATGCGCGGCTGCGGCCCGGCGCCGAGCTGGGCGCGCAGGTGCACATCGGCAACTTCGTCGAGGTGAAGAACTCCACGCTGGCCGCCGGCGCCAAGGCCAACCACCTGGCCTACCTGGGCGACGCGACGGTGGGCGAGCGCGTCAACTACGGCGCCGGCAGCATCACCGCCAACTACGACGGCGCCAACAAGCACCGTACGGTGATCGAGGCCGACGCCCACATCGGCAGCAACTGCGTGCTGGTGGCGCCGGTGACCATCGGCGCCGGCGCGACCATCGGCGGCGGCTCGACCATCTCGCGCCCGGCGCCGCCGGGGCAGTTGACGGTGGCGCGCGCCAAGCAGACCAGCCTGGCGAACTGGACGCGGCCGGTGAAGGCGAAAAAGAGCTAGACGGACTGGAGCGCGCGGCGGGCGGCCTCCACCGCGCGATCGACATCGGCCTCGCTCGTCTGCCAGTTGCAGACCGAGACCCGCATGCAGCGCCGGCCTCGCCACGTGGTGCCGCCGAAGAAGGCTTCGCCCGTGGCCACGATGCGCGCAATCGTCTCGTCGGTGCGGCGGTCGTGGTCCTGCTCGGTCGCCTCGGCGCGCGCGTCGAGAAACCGGACGAGCCCCTGATTGATCGTCGGCTCCCAGACGATCTGCGCCCCCGGCAAGCTGCCGATCCGCGCCACCAGCCGCTGCGCATGGGCACAGGTGCGCTCCACGAGCTGCGCGATGCCGGAGCGCCCCAGCTGGCGCAAGGCGGCATAGGTCGGCACGCCGCGGCCGCGCCGCGACCATTCGGGGTTCCAGTCGATCGGGTCGCGCGCGTCGCCGACCCGCATCGTGTAGCTCGTCCGGTGCGAGAAGGCGCCGCGGTGCGCGTCCGGGTCCGCGATGAAGGCGTAGCCGCAATCGAAGGGCGTGTTGAGCCACTTGTGGCCGTCGTTGGTCCACGAGTCCGCCTGCTCCACGCCCCTCAACAGATGGCGATACTTGGCGCTCGTCGCCGCCCAGAGGCCGAAGGCGCCGTCGACATGCACCCAGGCGCCATGCCGGTGCGCGATCGGGATCAGCGTCTCGAACGAATCGAAGGCGCCGATGTTGAGATCGTCGGCCTGCAGCAGGACGACGGCGGGTTGCCCGGCGCCGGCCAGCAGCGCCTGCCCAGCCCGAGCATGCGGACGGCGCGCTCGATGGAGCCGTGGCGTTCGCCGCTGGTGATGATTCGAAGGGGCAGCGCCCCGGCAAGGCCCTGGTCCTCGACGTCCCATCCCGCGCGCTGCAGCAGCCGATGGCGGGCAGCGCCCAGGCAGGTCAGATGGGCCATCTGCGTGCCGGTGACGAAGGCAAAGCTCGCGGTCTGCGGCAGGCCGAAGAGTTCCTTGAGCCAGGCGCCGGCCACCTCCTCGATCACGGCCTCCACCGGCCCACAGGCATGGATGGCGGCGTTCTGATCCCACGCGGCGGTCAGCCAGTCCGCGGCGAGGGCCGCCGGCAGCGTGCCGCCGATCACCCCCGCGAAGAAGCGGCCGCCGGTGCTGCCGACGATGCCGCCATCGGCGTCGCGCGCCAACTCGTCGATGACGGCGGCGGGCGCCATGCCCGCCTCGGGCAGCGCGCGGCCGAATCGGCGCCTCAGTTCCTGCAGGTCGGCCGTCGAGCGGACCGGTCGGGTCTCCAGGCCTTCCAGGTGATGGAGCGCATGCCGCAATGCGCTTTCCAGCGCCGGCTTGAAGGGTTCCGCGTTCGACATGCGGTGACAGTAGCATCCGCTGGCGCCGGCGGCTCGCCGGATTCAGACGCCGTCGTCCGGCCGCCCAGGTGAATGACATGCTCAGCACGGAAGAATGCGAGCGCGCCCGCGTCACTCGCGATCGGCGCTTCGATGGCCGCTTCTTCACCGGCGTGAGAACGACGAAGATCTATTGCCGGCCCGTGTGTCCGGTGCGGCCGGCCAAGGCGGCCAACGTGTGCTTCTACCCGTCGGCCGCGGCTGCCGAAGCCGCGGGCTTTCGGCCCTGCCTGAGGTGCAGGCCGGAGACGGCGCCGTTCTCGCCGGCCTGGAACGGCTCGCGCACCACGGTCGACCGGGCCCTGCGTTTGATCGCCGAAGGCGCGCTCGATGAACAAGGGTGGAGCACCTGGCCGCACGCCTGGGCGTCGGTGCGCGCCATCTCGGCCGGCTCTTCCGCAAGCACCTGGGCACCAGCCCGATTCAAGTGGCGCAGACGGCTCGCGTGCAGCGGGCGAAGCGGCTGCTCGACGACACCGCGCTTTCGATGACCGAGATCGCGCTGCATGCGGGCTTCGGCAGCCTGCGGCGGTTCAACAGCGCCTTTGCGCAGGTCTATCGGCGCGCGCCGACGCAGATGCGGCGGGCGTCGGCCACGACGCAGCGCGAGCCGGTTGAACGCGCGAAGGCGAAGAAGGGCTAACCGTTCGAGTCGGCGGCTTCGGCCACCGACGCCGCCAGGCACAGATCGTCCCAGGCCTTGGCCTTGTCGGGCAGGTTGCGCAGCAGGTAGGCCGGGTGGTAGGTGGCGACCAGCGGCACGCCCTGGTAGCGGTGCACGCGGCCGCGCAGCTTGCCCACGGGCTCGCTGCTGCGCAGCAGCGCCTGGATCGCGAAGCGCCCCATCGCCAGGATCAGCCGCGGCCGCAGCAGCTCGATCTGGCGGATCAGGAAGGGCTCGCAGGCCTGCATCTCGGCCGGCTCGGGGTTGCGGTTGCGCGGCGGCCGGCACTTCAGCGTGTTGGCGATGTAGACGCGCTGCGCCGGCGGCTGCGGGCCGTCGGCGGCGCGCGTCAGCGACAGCGCGCGCAGCATGCTGTCCAGCAACTGGCCGGCAGCGCCGACGAAGGGCTCGCCGTGCAGGTCTTCCTGCTCGCCCGGCGCCTCGCCGACGATCATCCACTGCGCCTCGTGATGGCCGACGCCGAACACCGTCTGCTTGCGCGTGCGGCACAGGCCGCAGGCGGTGCAGGCGGCCACGGTCTCGCGCAGCGCAGGCCAGTCCAGCGTGGCGATGTGCGCGCGGCGGTCGTCAGAGGCCGCGGGCAGCGCGACCGGTTGCTCGGCCGCAGCCGGGGCCGGCGCCGCGACCGCTGCGGGCATCGGCGCCTCGACGGCCACCGATACCGGCGCCGGCGCGTCGACCGGCGCGGGCACCGCTGCCGGCGGCTGCCACACCACCAGCCCCATCTCGCGCAGCATCTGCTGCTGGCGTTCGGTCCAGCTCATGGTCCGGCAGCATCCGCCAGCGCCAGCTTCATCACCACGGCGTCCTCCCGCCGGCCGTGGCCGGCCGGGTAGTACTGGCGGCGCAGCCCCACCTCGGCAAAGCCGCGGCGCTGGTACAGCGCGCGGGCGCGCGCATTGCCGGCGCGCACCTCCAGCCACAGCAGCGGCAGCGTGCGCTCGCGGCAGCGCTGCTCCAGCACGTCCAGTAGCCGCCCGCCGTGGCCCTGGCCCTGGCATGCCGGCGCAACGCTGAGGTTGAGCAAATGCATCTCGCCGACGCCGGCCATGGCGATGAAATAACCGATGATCTGAACGTCATCGTCCAGCAGCAGCTCGGCCAGATAGCCGGCGGCCAGCGAGTCGATGAAGTTGCCGCGCGTCCACGGATGGCTGTAGGCGCGGGTCTCGATCGTCAGCACGGCGTCCAGGTCGGCCGCCTGCATCGCGCGCAGCTGCGGCGCCGCCAATGCCGGTTTCATGCCGCCGCGCGCGCCGCGGCCCGCTCGGCCGTGGTCTGCGCCACCTTGTCGCGCAGGTACAGCGGCAGCGCCTGGGCGGCATCGACGCCGGCGCCGGCGCTCCAGGCGCGGTCGGCCAGTTCGATCAGCGCCGACGCGCGGTCGCTGCCGACGTCCAGCCGCTGCGGTGCCGGCCACAACGCGGCCAGCGCCGGCCCGAACAGCGGCACGGCCGAGCCGGCCACCCGCGGCGGCGGCGCGCGGCCCCAAGCCTCGGCCAGGTCCTCCGGCGCCCACAACGCCGGCGGCTGCAGCGCCGCCCAGCCCGTGCCGTCGTGATGCCGGTAGCGGCCAGCGTAGATCTCGCCCATGCGCGCGTCCATCGCCACCGCCAGCTCGAAGCCGTCGCCGGCATCGGCACCGGCCGCGCGGCGGGCCTGCTCGGCCACCAGCAGCAGGCTGTCGACCGGCAGCACCGGGCAGCCCAGCCCGAAAGCCAGGCCCTGGGCAACGGCGCAGCTCGTGCGCAGGCCGGTGAAGGCGCCCGGCCCGCGGCCGAAGGCGATGGCCGCCACGTCCTGCACGCGGCGGCCGGCGCGCTGCAGCAGCGCCTCGGCCGCGGGCAGCAGCCGCGCCGAGGCCTGCGCGCCGCCGGGCGCGTTGTCCACCCAGCGGCCGGCCTCGGTCTGCACCGCCAGCGCCATGCTTTCGGTAGAGGTGTCGAAGGCCAGCAGGGTGTGCGGCGTCTGCGGCGAAGGCATGAAACGAGTGTAGCCGTGCGATCATCGGCGCCATGCCCCCGACCCTGGCCTCGCTGAGTGCCGTCGATCTTCTGGGTTATGTCGCCGCCGGCCTGACCACGCTGTCCTTCGTGCCGCAGGCGCTGCTGACGCTGCGCACGCGCAACGTGGCCGGCATCTCGCTGGGCATGTACGGCGCCTTCACCGGCGGCGTGGCGCTGTGGCTGGCGTACGGCGTGCTGATCGGGCAGTGGCCCATCATCGTGGCCAACGCGCTGACGCTGGCGCTGGCCTCGGTGATCCTGATCCTGAAGATCGTGGTCGAGCGCGGCCGCCGCGAGTGCGTGGACCAGCAGCTCTGATCAGAACGGGTTGCCGGTGGCGCGCGCCACCGCCAGCGTGCCCAGGCGGATCTGGCCGCCGTAGGCCATGTGGCGGTCGTCGGCCCACAGCCAGGTGGCCGAGGTGCCCGAGTCCACCAGCGTCTGCGTCGTGCAGCCGGGCAGCGCGACGGTGCACACCGCGGTGGTGGCGTTGTTGACGCCGTAGGCGGTGGCGAACTTGGACACCGCCTGCACCGCCTCGTCGGCCAGCACCAGGCCGACGAAGCGGCCGTCGTTGAGGATGGTGGTGCGCAGCTTGCTGTTGAGCGCCGCCGTCAGCCGGGTGAGCAGCGCCGAGCGGTCGGTGTCGGTGAAGCCGTCCTTCTGCGCCAGCCCGTAAGGGGTGAGGCCCATATCGGGCACGGTGGAGACGATCACACGCACGCCCAGCTCGACCAGGCGGTTGACCTGCTGGCCCAGCAGCGTGCCGCGCGCGCCCAGCTCGGCGGCGAGCTGCTCCTCGGTCTGCTGCGGGTAGGTGGCGTAGAGGTCCAGCACGTCGTTGGCGCCCACCAGGATGGTCACCAGGCTCTTGGCGGCGAAGCCGCCGCGCGCGATCTGGTTGTCGATCTGGGTCTTCAGGTCGTCGATGCGCGCGCCCGCCACGGCGCGCATCTCGGCCTTGACGTCCGCCGAATTGCCCGGGTTGCACTCCTGGAAGACGAAGCCGTACTGGTTGGCCACGGCTTGGGTCCAGATCGGCTCGGTGGCGCAGTCGATCGCGCCTTCGGCCGTCAGCGGGTTGACGGTGTAGCGGCGGCCGTCGGCCAGGATGACGCTGGTCTCGTCGCCGAAGGCCACGTACTGGTCGGGCAGGAAGGGCTCGTACTGCGACGTGCCACCGCCGCAAGCCGCCAGCAGCGCGGCCGCCGTGGCGAAGATGGCGGCGGTGAGCCCGAAGCGCGTGCTGCGCGCCGATCGATGCCCAGATGTCATTGGAAAAGCTCCGGAAGTCGCTGCGGTTGGAATGGTTCGGAAGGCTTGGCAGGCCGGTCGCCGATCACGCCGCTGCCGCCGCGGCGCGGGCCAGCCGATCACGCACGCCGTCCCACGCGGGGCCGGGCGGCGGCGTCTCGACCCAGATCAGCCGGGCACCGCCGGCATCGAAGCTGCGCAGCACCGCGAACAGCTCGTGCGCCACGTCCGCCGCCTGGTCCGGCATCAGCCGCAGCGTGATGCCGCGCGGCGCCTGCCGCACCGTGCGGGAATATACCGCGAGGCCCTGTGGCGGCTGGCCGCCGGCCAGCACCTCGAAGGCGCTGCGCAGCATCGCGGCGTCCATCAGCCGCAGCTTGGCCTCGGGCGCGTAGTGCGCCGCCAGCGTGCCCGAGGCGCGCGGCGCGTCGGCGCCCGGCGGCCGCAGGCCGGCGCCGAGCACGGCCTCGATCTGCGTGCGGTCCAGCACGCCGGGGCGCAGCAGCGCCGGCGCGGCGCGGCTGCAGTCGACGATGGCCGATTCGATGCCCAGCTCGCAGTCGCCGCCGTCCAGCACCGGCAGCTCAGGCCCGAACTCCGAGGCCACGTGCACCGCCCGCGTGGGGCTGATGCGGCCGAAGCGATTGGCGCTGGGCGCCGCCACGCCGCGCACGCCGCGCGCGGCGGCCGCCTGCAGCAGCGCGCGCGCCACCGGATGCGAAGGCATGCGCAGGCCGATGCTCGACTGCCCGGCCGCCGCCGCCGCGCCCACGCCCGGCCGGCGGGGCACGATCAGCGTCAGCGGCCCGGGCCAGAAGCGGTCGGCCAGGCGCTGCGCGGCCGGACCGGACAGGTCGCCGAAGTGGCGCGCGTCGTCCAGCGTGGCCACGTGGACGATCAGCGGATGGTCGGCCGGCCGGCCCTTGGCGGCGAAGATGGCGGCCACCGCGGCATCGTCGTCGGCGCGCGCGCCGAGGCCGTAGACGGTCTCGGTGGCAAAGCCCACCAGGCCGCCGGCGGCCAGGCGGTCGGCGGCGGCGGCCACGGCGGCCGGGTCTTGTCCGTCGAGGATGGGCATGGGCTCGTCGGTCAGAACGCCGGCAGGCCCAGAAGCTGCGCGGCCTGCAAGGCCACGGCGCGCGCCTCGGCGAGGGTGGCCGCGGTGACGGTCAGGTGCCCCATCTTGCGGCCGCGGCGCGGCTCGGCCTTGCCGTACAAGTGCAGGTGCACGCCGGGCAGCGCCAGCACCGCGGGCCAGTCGGGCTCTTGCGGCGCGGCGGCAGACGGGCCGGTGAACCACAGGTCGCCCAGCAGGTTGAGCATCACCGCGGGCGAGTGCTGGCGCGGCGTCGCCAGCGGCAGGCCCAGCAGGGTGCGGAGCTGCAGCCCGAACTGCGACAGGTCGCAGGCGTCGATGCTGTAGTGGCCGGAGTTGTGCGGGCGCGGCGCCATCTCGTTGGCCAGCACGCGGCCGTCGGCCAGCACGAAGAACTCGACGCACAGCACGCCCACGTAGGCCATCGACGCCGCCAGCTCGCGCGCCATGCGCGCCGCCTGGGCGGCGATGGCGGCATCGACGTCGGGCGCCGGCACCTGGGTGACGGCGAGGATGCCGTCGCGGTGCAGGTTCTGCTGCACCGGCAGGCTCACGCAGGCGCCGTCGGCGCCGCGCGCCACAATCACGCTCAGCTCGCAGCGGATCAGCAGCAGCGCCTCCAGCAGGCAGGGCGCCTGGCCCAGCGCCTGCCAGGCTTCGGCCAGATCCGCCCGGCTGGCCACGCGCCGCTGACCCTTGCCGTCGTAGCCGAGCTGCGAAGTCTTCAGCACGCCGGGCAGCAACTCGTCGGCCACGGCCTGCAGATCGGCCGCCGACTCGATGCGCGCATGCGGCGCGCAAGGCACGCCGCTGCGCTCGAAATGCGCCTTCTCCAGCGCCCGGTGCTGGCAGATGCGCACCGCCTCGGCGGCCGGCGAGACGACACAGCGATCGGCCAGCGACTGCAGCACCGCGGCCGGCACGTTCTCGAATTCGGTCGTCGCGGCGGCGCAAAGGGCGGCCATCTCCGACCCGGCGGCTGGGTCATCGTAGGCTGCACACAACAGTCTGTCGGCCGCCTGGCCAGCCGGACTGAGCGGGTCCGGATCGAGCACGACGGCCCGGTAGCCCATCGCCTGCGCCGCATGAACGAGCATGCGGCCGAGCTGGCCGCCGCCCAGGATGCCGATGCTGCGCGCGCGCGCGGCGCTCGCGGCGGGCGACGGGGAGGGCCCGACGCTCATTTCAAGTCCTGCGTCATGGCCCGCGCCGCCTCGGTCTGCCGGGCGCGGAAGTCCTTCAACTTCTGCAGCAAGGCCGCGTCTTCCAGCGCCAACATCGCCACCGCGAAAAGTGCCGCATTGGCCGCCCCCGCCGGCCCGATGGCAAACGTCGCCACGGGTATCCCTTTAGGCATCTGGACGATCGAATACAGGGAATCGAGCCCTTGCAGAAACCGGCTGGCGACTGGCACGCCCAGGACCGGAACGGTGGTTTTCGAGGCCAGCATGCCCGGAAGGTGCGCCGCCCCGCCGGCTCCGGCAATGATCGCCCTAAAATCCCGACCGGCCGCGGTTTCCGCGAAGGCGAACATATCGTCAGGCATGCGATGGGCAGAGAGAACCTGGCGATGATAAGCAATGGCGAAATCATCGAGGATCGCTGCAGCGCTGGACAGGGTCCCCCAGTCGCTGGACGAGCCCATGACGATGGCGACTTTAGTCATAAATTCAACTTTTGACTATTAGACTAGATTGAATCTTGAACCACTGATCATCGGCAGCGCTTAAACCATCTTTCATTGCATCCAATGTTTGAGAATAAAAATTCTCAGCCCTGCTCAGCATAATTTTATATGACTCCAAATTCATTGGAGTTTTCGAAATTGAAAATATATCAAATAACAGAGGCAATGCAATCAATTGGTCGTTGAGCGGCAGCTCCTCAATTACGCTTAGATTCAGATTTCGCGCAACATCTGCGCCCACCTCAATTCCCGAGCATGACAAACACCAAGACCGCTCGACCTCAAACAGCGTTTTCGTCATACCACAGCGCTCAATGGCACCAGCAGCCTCAAGCCGACCCATTGCTTGAATAGCGCCAACGTAGTCCTCACGCAGTTGACATGCAAAGCAATCAGATAAATCAATCAGCTCTGGTAATGAATTACCTCCAAAACCCTCTATCAGTCTCTGCACAGACGCCAGCTCAACTTCCCAATTGCGCTTGAATCCCTCTATCTCGGACTGCTTTCTCGCTCTCTCTGCACGCACCCGAGATAAACCAATAGCCAAACGATTATGTTCGATAGCAGCAATCAAGCCGTGATCATGAGCTTGACGCGATAAAATTCTGGCACAGGTATACCAATTCTGCGAACGCCCTCTGTCACCAAGGAACTGATATGTGTCCGCGATCGTAAGACAGATTCTTGATCGATAGGTGTCGCTCAAGCAATCAAAGTGCGCCAATGAAAACTCAATTCCCCGCTTAAATTCAGAATAATCTTCGAAATTAAATGAGAAATGAGCTAACCACACAGCCGCTTCAGAAGTAATTTCATCTGCCGAGCACGCATTTGCAAGCACGAAGACACGTTTAACTCGATCAAGCGAAAGTCGGCTCATATATTTATAATATGCAATCACAGCCTCTAAAATCATTGCCCTCAGATTGATAGCCGGATATACATCAACAGAAAAATCCTGTCGAAGACTCGTCAATATCGATTCCGCTTCTTCGAACTGGCCAAGTTGCGCGAGGCAGACCCCAACCTTCGCAGTTGCTTCGCCTCGCTCTGACAAATTGGGTGCCACATCCACAGCAGCCCTCAACATGGAAAGCGCACTCACGGTCAAAGCTGTCTCCTCCGAGGAAGCGAACCAAGTTGGTCAGTCCTCAGTTCGTGGAGAAGTATCGCAGCGATCAGCATTGAGCCTACCAAGACATCCAAGTAGGCGCCCTGCCCCAACGCCTCTCTGTTACGTCCCCTACGTTCGCCTTCGTTCCTATGTCCAACCAGAAGGATCCTCGCGCTCGCATGAGCAAGCGCGGACCTCAAGCATCTGCGCTCTCCGCTCTCATCTGCTCCTAGGCGAGTTGGACTTCTCACTAGGTACCGCACGCATTACCATCCCGTCGGCGCTAGAACAGGCGAGTGCCACGAAGCATCGCTAGCTAGGCCAAAACAACCAACTCTGACGGAGTAACGAAATGGCAACTGCGAAGAAGGCGCCGGCTAAGAAGGCACCGGCTAAGAAGGCTGCACCCGCGAAGAAGGCTGCAGCGCCAGCAAAGAAGGCCGCCCCCGCAAAGAAGGCGGCTAGCCCGGTGACCAAAAAAGCCGCCCCCGCCAAAAAGCGCACCCCCAACGCTGCCTTCATGAAGGCGATGACCCCCAGCGCCGCGCTGGCGGCGGTGATCGGCGACAAGGCGCTGCCGCGGACCGAGGTCACGAAGAAGGTCTGGGAATACATCAAGAAGAACGGCCTGCAGGACAGCGCCAAGAAGACCATGATCAACGCCGACGCCAAGCTGAAGGAGATCTTCAAGAAGGCGCAGGTCTCGATGTTCGAGATGACCAAGCTGATCAGCAGCCACCTGAAGTAAGCAGCCGGCTGCACGCCCTGTCCGGCGCCTGAAAGCAAGAAGCCGCGGTTTCCGGTCGCACCGACCGGCCGCGGCTTCGTCGTTGCAGGCGCTGTCAGCGCTTCAGTTCACCACCTGCGCCAGGCTGCCCTGGGCGTACTGGCGCGCCACTTCGTCCAGCGGCACCGGCTTGATCTTGCCGGCCTGGCCTTCGCAGCCGAACTCGACGTAGCGCTGGCGGCAGATGGACTTGGCGGCCTCGCGCGCAGGCTTCAGGTAGTCGCGCGGGTCGAACTTGCTCGGGTTCTCGGCCATGTACTTGCGGATCGCGCCGGTCATCGCCAGCCGGATGTCGGTGTCGATGTTGATCTTGCGCACGCCGTACTTGATGGCGTGCTGGATCTCCTCCACCGGCACGCCGTAGGTCTCCTTCATGTCGCCGCCGTACTGGCGGATGATGGCCAGCAGGTCCTGCGGCACGCTGGAGCTGCCGTGCATCACCAGGTGCGTGTTCGGGATGCGGCGGTTGATCTCCTTGATGCGGTCGATCGCCAGGATGTCGCCGGTGGGCTTGCGGGTGAACTTGTAGGCGCCGTGGCTAGTGCCGATGGCGATCGCCAGCGCGTCGAGCTGGGTCTTCTTGACGAAGTCGGCAGCCTGCTCGGGGTCGGTCAGCAGCTGCTCGCGCGTCATCGTCGCGTCGGTGCCGTGGCCGTCCTCCTTGTCGCCGCGCATGGTCTCCAGCGATCCCAGGCAGCCCAGCTCGCCTTCGACGGTGACGCCCACGCGGTGCGCCATCTCCACCACTTGGCGCGTGACGTCGACGTTGTAGTCGTAGCTGGCGATGGTCTTGCCGTCGGCCTGCAGCGAGCCGTCCATCATCACCGAGCTGAAGCCCAGGCCGATCGCGCCGCGGCAGACGTCGGGGCTCTGGCCGTGGTCCTGGTGCATCACCAGCGGGATCTGCGGCCAGGACTCCACCGCGGCCTGGATCAGGTGCTTGATGAAGGGCTCGCCGGCGTACTTGCGTGCGCCGGCGCTGGCTTGCAGGATGACCGGGGCGTCGACCTCGGCGGCGGCCGTCATCACGGCCTGCACCTGCTCCAGGTTGTTGACGTTGAAGGCCGGGATCCCATAGCCGTTTTCGGCGGCATGGTCGAGCAACTGGCGCATCGAGACGAGAGGCATGGCGGGCTCCGGGAGTGGGTGGGAACTGAAGGCCTTGGCGTAACCGGGCCGTAACCGCCGCATTCTAGGCGCCGCCCCCTTTGCAATCACCCCGGCTGCGGGCTTGGCCGCAGCCGCGCCGGCCGCTGAACGGGCCGCAAACTAACCGGATTTGGCACCGCTTTTCCGCGCGCAGGAACAGCCCCGCGTTGCCGACACTGCGGCCCGGGTGCCCCTTCTCACGGGCCAGATGACCAAGCCGATGAAGACCAATCTCCTGGCCGCCGCCACGCCCTGGATCACCACGGCCGCCCTGCGCGCCGGCGCCGAACTGCCGGACTACGTGATGGACCGCCTGCAGATCGGCCGCCGCCCGGCGCTGGCGCTGCTGCGCCGGCTCGAAGCCGCGCAGTGGCTGCAGCGGGCCGGCACGCGGCGCAAGCCTTGCTGGCAGCCGGGCCCGCTGCGCCAGGTGGTGCAGCGCTATGCGCTGGCCGGGCTGCAGGAAGACCTGCCGTGGAGCCGCGACTTCGCGCCCTTCTTCACGCCCCTCTTCACCCTCAAGCCGGAGCTGGCGCGCATCGCCCAGCACGCGTTCACCGAACTGCTGAACAACGCGATCGAGCACAGCGGCGGCGCCGAGGTCACGGTGTCGATGCGCCAGACCGCGCTGCAACTGCAGCTGCTGGTGTCCGACGACGGCTGCGGGCTGTTCCAGCGTCTGCTGGACGCGCACGAGCTGGCCGACCCGCGGCTGGCGATGCTGGAGCTCGGCAAGGGCAAGCTCAGCAGCCGGCCCGACCGGCATAGCGGCCGCGGCCTGTTCTTCTGCTCGCGCCTGGCCGACGTGCTGGACCTGCATGCCAACGAGACGGCGTTCCAGCACCGCGCCTGGAGCGCCGGCGGATGGCACCCCGGCCGGCCGCTGGCGCGCCAGGGCACCTCGGTCTACCTGGCCGTCGCGCTGGACACGCCGCGCACGCTGGACGCGGTGCTGCGCCGGCACAGCGCCGACGGCCGCGGCTACGGCTTCGACCGCACCGTGGTGCCGCTGAAGCTGCTGACCGATGGTGACGGCGATGGCGATGGCGCCGCGGTCCACCTCGGCTCGCGCGCGCAGGCCCGGCGCGCGGCCCTGCGGCTGCAGGCCTTCCGCCACGCCGAACTGGACTTCTCGGGCATCGCCGAGGTCGGCCACAGCTTTGTCGACGAGCTGTTCCGCGTCTTCGCGCGCGACTGGCCGCAGCTGGAGCTGCAGCCCACCGGCATGGCGCCGCGCGTCGCGGCGATGGTCGATTCGGTGCGCAGCAGCGACAGCTGAGCCCCGGCGCCAGCCGCTCAATCCACCCGGCAGACCTTCAGCATGTTGGTGCCGCCCGGGTAGCCCATCGGCTCGCCGCAGGTGATGGCGTAGGTGTCGCCGGGCTTCAGCTCGCCGCGCGCCACCAGCAGCTTCTCGGCCTGCACCAGTGCCGAGTCGCGATCGGTCTCCTTGCCCATCAGCATCGGCCGCACGTTGCGGTACAGCGCCATCTTGCGCTGCGAGACGGTCTGCGTCGTCAGGCCGAAGATCGGCAGCTTGATGTTGTGCCGGCTCATCCACAGCGCGGTGCTGCCCGACTCGGTCAGCGCGATGATAGCCTTGCAGCCGAGGTGGTGGGCGGTGAACAGCGCGCCCATCGCGATGCTCTGGTCGATGCGGCCGAAGCGCTTGTTGGTGAAGTCGGTGTCCAGCGACACGTCCTCGGCGCGCTCGGCCTCCAGCGCGATCAGCGCCATGTGCTCCACCGTCTCCACCGGGTACTTGCCGGCCGCGGTCTCGGCGCTCAGCATCACCGCGTCGGTGCCGTCCAGCACCGCGTTGGCGACGTCGGACACCTCGGCGCGCGTGGGCACCGGGTTCTGGATCATGCTTTCCATCATCTGCGTCGCGGTGATGGCCACCTTGTCCATCTCGCGCGCCATGCGGATCATCTTCTTCTGCAGCGCCGGCACTGCGGCGTTGCCGACCTCGACCGCGAGGTCGCCGCGCGCCACCATGATGCCGTCGCTGGCCTTGAGGATGGCTTCGAGCTGCGGAATGGCCTCGCTGCGCTCGATCTTGGCGATCATCGCCGGCTTGTGGCGGCAGGCGTCGCCGGCCACGTTGGCGAGCTGGCGCGCCATCTCCATGTCGGTGGCGCTCTTGGGGAAGCTCACCGCCACGTACTCGGACCCGGAAGGCCATCGCGGTGCGGATGTCCTCCATGTCCTTGGCCGTCAGCGCCGGCGCGGTCAGCCCGCCGCCCAGCTTGTTGATGCCCTTGTTGTTGGACAGCTCACCGCCGACCTTGACGATGGTGTGCACCTGCTCGCCGCGCACCGCTTCGACGGTGAGGACGATCAGCCCGTCGTTGAGCAGCAGCGTGTCGCCGGGGCGCACGTCGCGCGGCAGCTCCTTGTAGTCCAGGCCCACGGCCTGCACGTCGCCGGGCTCGCTGCGCTGCGCGTCCAGCACGAAGGGCTTGCCGTTTTGCAGCATCACGCGAGCGTCGGCGAACTTGCCGACGCGGATCTTGGGCCCCTGCAGGTCGGCCATCAGCGCCACCGTGCGGCCCACCTTGTCGGCCGTGCGGCGCACCAGCTCGGCGCGCGCGATGTGGTCCTCGGCCTTGCCGTGGCTGAAGTTCAGCCGCACCACGTCGACGCCGGCGAGCAGCAGCCGCTCCAGCACCTCCGGGTCGCTGGACGCCGGGCCGAGGGTGGCGACGATCTTGGTGGCACGCGACATGGACTGAGGCTTTCCGCTCTTGGACGATGAGCAAGGCGGCGGATTATCGGCGCGGTCAGGCCTCCGCCACCGCTTCGGCCACCGCCACCGCCGTCATGTTGATCACCCGCCGCACGGTGGCCGCCGGCGTCAGGATGTGCGCCGGCTTGGCCGCGCCCAGCAGCATCGGCCCCACGGTGATGCCGTGGCCGCCGGTCATCTTGAGCACGTTGAACAGGATGTTGGCCGCGTCCAGGTTGGGCAGCACCAACAGGTTGGCGCTGCCCGACAGCGTGGTCTCGGGCAGGAAGCCGCGGCGGATGTCGTCGGACAGCGCGGCGTCGCCCTGCATCTCGCCGTCGCTCTCGATGTCGGCCGGCGCGCGTTCCTTGAACAGCAAGTGCGCGCGCCGCATGCGCTGCGCCGAGGCGCGGCTGGACGAGCCGAACATCGAATGCGAGACGAAGGCCACGCGCGGCGGGATGCCGAAGCGCCGCACCTCGGCGGCGGCCATCATCGCGATGTCGGCCAGCTCCTCGGCGCTGGGTTCCTCGTTGACGAAGGCGTCGGTGATGAACAGCGTGTGGTCCGGCATCATCAGCGCGTTCAGCGCCGCCATCGTGCGCACGCCCGGGCGGCGGCCGATCACGTTGCGCACGTGGTCCAGGTGGGCGTCGTAGCGGCCCACCAGGCCGCACAGCATCGCGTCGGCCTCGCCGCGGCGCAGCATCAACGACGAGATCAGCGTGTTGGACCGCCGCACCGCGGCCTTGGCCGCCTCGGGCGTCACGCCCTCGCGCGCCATCAGGCCGCGGTAGGTCTCCCAGTACTCGCGGAAGCGCGGGTCGTTCTCGGGGTCGACCAGATCGAAGTCCTGGCCGGCGCCCAGGCGCAGTCCGGCGCGCTCGATGCGCATCTTCACCACCTCGGGCCGGCCCACCAGGATGGGATGGGCCAGGCCTTCGTCCAGCGCCACCTGCACGGCGCGCAGCACGCGCTCGTCCTCGCCCTCGGCGTACACCACGCGCACCGGGCGCTTGGCGTGCGCCAGCTTGGCGGCGCTGAAGACCGGGCGCATCACCATGCCGGTCTGGTAGACGAAGCGGGTCAGCGAATCGCGGTAGGCGCCGAGGTCGGCGATGGGCCGCGTCGCCACGCCCGACTCGGCCGCCGCGCGCGCCACGGCCGGCGCGATGCGCAGGATCAGCCGCGCGTCGAAGGGCTTGGGGATCAGGTAGTCGGCGCCGAACTTCAGCTCCTGCCCGGCGTAGGCGGCGGCCACCTCGTCGCTGGTCTCGGCCTTGGCCAGCTCGGCGATCTCGCGCACGCAGGCGAGCTTCATCGCCTCGGTGATCTTGCTGGCCCCGCAGTCCAGCGCACCGCGGAAGATGTACGGGAAGCACAGGACGTTGTTGACCTGATTGGGGTAGTCGCTGCGCCCGGTGGCCATGATGCAGTCGGGCCGCACGGCCTTGGCCAGCTCGGGGCGGATCTCGGGCTCGGGATTGGCCAGTGCCAGGATGATGGGCTGGCCGGCCATCGTCGACACCATCTCGGCCGACAGCACGCCGGGGGCCGAGCAGCCGAGGAAGACGTCGGCGCCCTTCACCACGTCGGCCAGCGTGCGCGCGTCGGTGCGCTGGCAGTAGCGCAGCTTGCTCTCGTCCAGGCGCGCGAAGTCGTCGCGCCCCTCGCGCACCACGCCGCGGCTGTCGACGACGAAGATGTTCTCGCGCCGCACGCCCAGCCCCACCATCACGTCCAGGCAGGCGATGGCCGCGGCGCCGGCGCCCGAGACCGCCAGCTTGACCTCGCCGATGCGCTTGCCCACCAGCTCCAGCCCGTTGAGCAGCGCGGCCGCCGAGATGATCGCGGTGCCGTGCTGGTCGTCGTGGAAGACGGGGATGTTCATGCGCTCGCGCAGCTTCTTCTCGATGTAGAAGCACTCGGGCGCCTTGATGTCCTCGAGGTTGACGCCGCCCAGCGTGGGCTCGAGCGCGGCGACGATATCCACCAGCTTGTCGGGATCGCGCTCGGCCAGCTCGATGTCGAAGACGTCGATGCCGGCGAACTTCTTGAACAGGCAGCCCTTGCCTTCCATCACCGGCTTGCCGGCCAGCGGGCCGATGTCGCCCAGGCCCAGCACGGCGGTGCCGTTGGTGACCACGCCCACCAGGTTGGCGCGGCTGGTGAAGTCGGCGGCCAGCGCCGGGTCGTCCTGGATCGCCAGGCAGGCATAGGCGACGCCCGGCGAATAGGCCAGCGACAGATCTCGCTGGTTGGACAGCGGCTTGGTCGGCGCGACCGTGATCTTGCCGCGCGTGGGCGCGCGGTGGTATTCCAGCGCCGCTTCCTTCAGCGCCTGCTCGGCGGCGGACAGCTTGGGTTCCATGCTCGTCTCCTTCGTCTTGTGTCTTCTGATGGGCCGACGGTACACCCGGGCCCGCCCCGGCCGCCAGCCCGGCCCAACCGGCAGCCTAAGCTTGCGCGCGCCGTTGCAGCACCTCGAAGGCCGGCAGCGTCTTGCCCTCCAGCACCTCCAGGAAGGCGCCGCCGCCGGTGCTGATGTAGCCGATGTCGCGCTCGATGCCGTACTTGGCGATCGCGGCCAGCGTGTCGCCGCCGCCGGCGATGCTGAAGGCGCTGCTTTGCGCAATCGCGCGCGCGATCGTCTCGGTGCCCTTGGCGAAGGCGTCGAACTCGAACACGCCCACCGGGCCGTTCCAGACGATGGTGCCGGCGGCCAGCAGCTTGGCGGCCAGCATCTGCGCGGTCTGCGGGCCGATGTCGAGGATCAGGTCGTCGTCGGCGACGTCGGTCGCGGCCTTCACGGTGGCCGGCGCGTCGGCGGCGAAGGCTTTGGCGCAGACCACGTCGACGGGAATCGGCACCTCGGCGCCGCGCGCCTTCATCGCCTCGATCACGGCCTTGGCCTCATCCACCAGGGCGGGCTCGGCCAGGCTCTTGCCGATCTTCAGGCCCGCGGCCAGCATGAAGGTGTTGGCGATGCCGCCACCCACCACCAGGCCGTCGACGTTCCTCGCCAGGCTTTGCAGGATGCTCAGCTTGGTGCTGACCTTGCTGCCGGCGACGATGGCCACCAGCGGCCGCTTCGGGTTGGCCAGCGCCTTCGTGATCGCGTCGATCTCGACGGCCAGCAAGGGGCCGGCGCAGGCCACCGGCGCGAACTGCGCGATGCCGTAGGTGCTGGCCTCGGCGCGGTGCGCGGTGCCGAAGGCGTCGTGCACGAAGACGTCGCACAGCGCGGCCATCTTCCGGGCCAGCGCCTCGTCGTTCTTCTTCTCGCCCTTGTTGACGCGGCAGTTCTCCAGCAGCACCAGCTGGCCGGGCTTGACCTCGACGCCGTCCACCCAGCCCGCCACCAGCGGCACCGGGCGGCCCAGCAGCTCGGCCAGGCGCGCGGCCACCGGCGCCAGCGAATCCTCGGGCTTGAACGCGCCTTCGGTCGGGCGGCCCAGGTGGCTGGTGACCATCACCGCGGCGCCGGCGTCCAGCGCCATGCGGATGCACGGCAGGCTGGCGCGGATGCGCGTGTCTTCGGTGATGCGGCCGGCGTCATCCTGCGGCACGTTGAGGTCGGCGCGGATGAACACCCGCTTGCCCTGAACGAGGCCCTGGGCGATCAGGTCGGCGAATCGGAGGATCTTCATGGCGTGGCGCGCGGCAGTGGTTTTCGCGCCGATTGTCGCGCCGCGCTACCAGCCCAGGCCCAGCCGCAGCGCCAGCATCACCGCCATGCCGGCAACGATGGTGCCGAGGATGCTGCGCCGCCAGGCATAGAACAGCGCGGCCGCCGCGGCGGCGTAGAGCCGCGCGTCCTGCAGCGTGCCGGTCCACTGGCCTTGCGTCAGCACCACCTCGGGCGCGACCACCGCCGTCACCGCCGCCAGCGGCGCGTAGCGCAGGCCCTGGCGCAGCCAGGCGGGCAGCGGCCATTCGCGGTCGGGCAGCAGGAAGAAGCCGCGCGTCAGCAGCGTGATCAGCCCCAGGCCGACCAGCGCCAGCAGCAGCGCCCACGACCATTCGAGGGAAACGTTCATGTGCGGTCGTCGGCGATCGCCGCGCCGGTAGGCGTGCGGTGGTCCATCAGCATGCCCACCACGATCGCGGCGGCGACCGCCAGCACGATGTTCAGCTTGTACGGCAGCCCGTAGCTGGCCACCGCGGTGACGGCGGCCACCGCGGCCGCGGCCCAGGTCGAGCGCGTGTTGAGCATCGAGCCGATGAGCCCGATCAGCACCAGGATGCCGGCGAAGCCCAGCCCCCATTCGGTGGGCACGCGGTCGCCGAGCAGGATGCCGGCGATCGACGACAACTGCCACGCGGAGTAGTTCAGCGCGGCGCCGCCCCAGAAGTAGGCCTCCTGCTCCGGCGCCGGCTCGGGCCGGGGGTAGCGCTGCATGAACAGCACGACGTTCAGGTCGGCCGCGAAGTACGCCAGCCGCAGCCGCCGCGCGCGCGGCAGGTGGCCGAAGTAGGGCCGCCACTGCGTGCCCAGGATCACGAAGCGCAGGTTGACGCAGGCGGCGGTGGCCCAGATCACCCACAGCGGCGCGCCGCCCGCCAGCAGCGGCAGCGTGGCGAGCTGCGCGCTGCCGGCGAAGACCAGCAGCGAGGTCGCTAGCGCGATCGACACGCTCATCCCCGACTTGACCATCGCCACGCCGGTCACCAGCCCCCAGGCCGCGATGCCCAGCGCCGGGCCGCTCATGTCCTGCGCGCCTTGGCGAAACGCGGGGTCGCGCCACGGCGCACGCTCGAACTCCATGCGGGCTATTGTTCCATCCCGTCCCCTGCGGCGCCGGCACGGGCGGGCGCCGCCGTCAGCCGGCGCGCCGCCGCACGCGGCCGCTGCCGGCCACCGAACTGCGCACCGCCGTCACCGCGCCGCCGTAGGTGACGTCGCCGCTGCCGGCGATCGTCACCGCGAGCGACTTCTGCGCCGTGAGCTCGGCGTCGCCGCTGCCGCTGATGCTGACGCTGGCCTCGTCGACCACCAGCGCGGCCAGTTCGGCGTCGCCGCTGCCGGCGATGCGCAGCGTCAAGTGCGCCGCGCTGCCGGCGGCCTGCACGTCGCCGCTGCCGGCGATCCGGATCGCCAGGCGCTCGGTCTCCAGCCGCTGCAGCCGCACGTCGGCCGAGCCGGCCAGGCCGAGATCGAGGGCCGGCGTCTGCAATGCGCCCACGCTCACGTCGCCGCTGCCGGCCACCGCCAGCGCCTGCAGCCGCAGCACGTCGACCACGGCCTTGATCGGCGTGCGCGGGTGCACGCTTTCGCCGCGGCGCAGGCGGATCATCAGCGTGCGGCCGTGGCGCCCATCCTCGACGGCGGTCTCGATCAGCGGCAGCAGGTTGTCGTCGGCGCTCAGCGTCAGCGCCTCCTGGCTGCCCTGGCGCACCGCCAGCTCGATCGCGTCCGACACGGCGATGGCCTGGAAGCCGGAGACGCTGCGGCTCTCGGTGCCCGCGCGGCCCGAGCCGGTGGTGGCGGCCCGCACGGCCGCGCTGACCGGCAGCAAGACCAGCGCGCCCAGCAGCAGGCGGCGGCAGGAGGAGGTGGCTGAAGCAAGCATCGCGGGCACTCCGGGCAAGGTCGGGCAAGGCCTCACGATGCCGGAAACAGCGGCGGCGGGCCATCGGCGCGCGACGCGCTGCAGATCGCGCCGACGGACGGCAGCGGCCCGCGGCCGACCGTCAGTGGCGCTTGGCGTCGTGGCTCTTGGCGTCGCCGGCGCCGCCCGCCTTGGCGACCTTGGCGTCGGCCTCGTCGTCTTCGTCGGCCGCCGCGGCCTTGGGCGCCGAGGCAGCCGCGCCCGGCGGCGGCAGCAGCGGCGCGACGGCGTCGATCTTGTTCTCGCGCATGTAGTCGTTCATCTCGCGCCAGCCGGCGAAGACGGCGCCCTTGTCGGCCTTGCGGTTGAGCGTGTAGCAGTCTTCGATCGCGCGGCCGGCGTGCCGGCAGGCGCCGCCGATGGCCTTGCCTTCGACGTCGCGCCGCGCCGCGACGCTGCTGGCCGACTCGATGCCGAGCTGGTCGCAGCCGGCCAGCGCGGCCAGCGACAGCAAGGCAAGGAGGAGGACGGGACGGCGGCGCATGACGGGCGTGGAGACTCTGGCTTCGTAATCTCCACTATCGGCCACCCGGCGCGCCGCTTGAGGCGGCGGACCGGCGCGTCAGGCGAGCCGCGTGAGCGCCGTCACGCCGCGGCCGCGCAGGAAGTCGGCCGCCGCGATGCGGCGCCCGCCGGTACGCTGCAGCGTCAGCAGGTCCAGCGCACCGTCGCCGCAGGCCACGCGCACCACGCCCGGCGGCGCCGGCAGGCATTGGCCCGGCTCGCCTTCGCCCGGCACCGGCGCGGCACGCCAGAGCTTGACCGTCTCGCCGTCGAGCTGGAAGCTGCAGCCCGGGAACGGATCGAAGGCGCGCACGCGGCGCTCGATCACCGCCGCCGGCTGCGACCAGTCGATCGCCGCCTCGGCCTTGTCGATCTTGTGCGCGTAAGTCACGCCGTCGGCCGGCTGCGCGTGCGCGGCCAGCTCGCCGCTCACCCAGGCCGGCAGCGCGTCGACCACCAGGCGAGCGCCCAGCGCCGCCAGGCGGTCGTGCAGCGTCGAGGCGTTGTCGTCGGGCCCGATCGGCACCGCCTCCGCCGCGATCATCGGCCCGGTATCGAGTCCCGCGTCCATCTGCATCAGCGTGATGCCGGTCTCGGCGTCGCCGGCTTCGATGGCCCTCTGGATCGGCGCCGCGCCGCGCCAGCGCGGCAGCAGCGAGCCGTGGATGTTGACGCAGCCGCGGCGCGCGCTCGCCAGTGTCCAGGCCGGCAGGATCAAGCCGTAGGCGGCCACCACCAGCACGTCGAGACCAGCCACGGCCAGCGCCGCCTGCGCCGCTGCCGCATCGTCGGGATACTTGCCGTCCAGGCGCAGGCTGCGCGGCTGGATCACCGGCAGGCCACGCGCCAGCGCCTCCTGCTTGACCGCCGAGGCTTGCAGCTTCAGCCCGCGGCCGGCCGGGCGGTCGGGCTGAGTCAGCACGAGCGGGATGTCGTGGCCGGCGTCGGCCAGCGCCGCCAGCGCGGCCTGCGCGAAGGCCGGCGTGCCGGCGAAGCCGACGCGGAAACGATCAGCCATCGATCAGTGCCCCAACGCGCATCCCCTCACCCCCCACCCTACCCAGGAACCTTCGCCAAGTCGTTGATTTTTGGAGTGATGGCGAAGCCCAGCCGAGACGCCAGGCGGGCCAGCGTGCGCTGCTCGGTCAGTTGCACGCGTGCCTGGTACTGCTTGAGGCCTTGCTCGGTGTACGCCAGCCCGTGCACCATCGTGCGCCAGTACAAGACCGCGAGCTTGCGCGCCACGGCCTTGGTGGCGACCAGCCCGCCGCGGCGTCCCTTGAGCCGGCGGTAAAAGCCCCCCAGCGCCTTGTCCACGCTGCCAGCCAAGCACCGCGCCATGTCGCAGAAGATGCGCCCCGCCTGGTTGAGTTGGCGCTTTTGGCTGCGCCGCCGCTTGCCGCTTTGCGCCGCTGCCGGCGCCAGTCCGGCCCAGGCGGTGAAGTGCTTCTCGCTGGGCCACTTGCTCAGCTCGGTGCCAACTTCTGCGTGCAGCTTGAGCCAGCTGTGCTCGGGCCAGCCCCGGCAGCCGCGTGGCGTCTTGCCCACCGTGCAGTTGCAGCAGCATGCGGTGCAGCCCGTCGATGCGCGGCGTGTTGGCGCTGGGCGGCTTGCCCTTGCCGGGCGGCTCGTCGCCGGGCGGCCCCGACATCTCCTGCAGCAGCTTGCCCATGGCGCGGTCGCATTCGGCGATCTGCTGCTGGTAGAAGTCCCAGGCCTGCAGCGCCTGGCGCAGTGCGAACAGGTGCTCCTGGCGCCACATGCCGCGCAGCGACTCCACCACGCGCTGGGCCTTGTGCTTGCGGATCTGCGCATCGCACAGTTGCAGCAACTGCTGCGCATCGCGCTGGCCATCGACGATGGCCCGTACGATCTTCAGCCCGCTGACGCCGCTCAAGTCGCTGATCACGTCGTGCAGCTTGACGTTCATGCGCTCCAGCGCCTTTTGCATCAGCTGCACCTGCGAGCCGGCAACGACCACGTGATCGTTGCGCAGCCGCATGTAGTCGCGCAGGCAGCGCACCCGCGCCGGCGGCACGAACCCCGAGCGCAGCATCCCGTGCGCGTGCAGCGTGGACAGCCACTGGGCGTCGGACATGTCGGTCTTGCGCCCGGGCACGTTGCGCACGTGTCGGCCGTTGACCACCAGCACCTCCAAGCCCGCCGCCTCCAGCGCCTCGTACAGGTACAGCCAGTACACCCCCGTGGCCTCCATCGCCACCGAGCGCACGCCCTGCAAGCGCAACTGCTCGATCAGTTGCTGCACGTCGCAGGTGAACGTGCCGAACACCTGCGCTGCAGCGCCTCCCACCGACACGTGCAGCCGCTCGCTGCCCACATCGATGCCGCAGGCCTTGTCGTCCAAGATCGGCAAACTTTTCATCGTACGCCTCCTGACTCAAGTCGCACAGACTCCGACCCAGGCGCGCCCGGCAGATCAAAGGTAATGACAAGCCTACCCAACGGGAAGTCCAACAGGACTCACCAAACAAGACCCAAGTCATCTGCCGGAGCCAGTCTCTCCCACGGGCAGCACCAAGCGCTCCACAGGGTGGCGGCCACGCTGCGCGCCTGTGTCGAGAACCGCAATGATGCTCCCGGTTCAGGGGGCCAAGCCGGCCGCGCGCCGCGCTGCCTGCGTCTCTCCCGCGAGCGGGAGAAGGCGCCCACGCGACCTACGGCGTGTGAAAAGCGGTCCCCTCGGGGACAGGTCGCCGCAGGCGACCAGGGGGAGCGGCGGTGACATGCGGGCCGAACCCGATCCGGGTCTCCCGGTCGGGTTCGGAGCCCCCTCGGGGGGCTGAGCCCGGACGAAGAACCGTCCCTGCGGACGGTTCTTCGCCTGGCGAAGGCCAGCGGGCCTGCAAGCCCGCTGGCGGCCGCCAGGCGGCCGGGGGTCGTCAGTTTCACGCCTTGCCGGCCTCTTCCCGCGTCTTCTTGATCATCTTGGTGCGGATGCGGTCGCGCTTGAGCGCGCTCAGGTACTCGACGAAGACCTTGCCCACCAGGTGGTCCATCTCGTGCTGCACGCAGACCGCGGCCAGGTCCTCGGCGTGCATCTCGAAAGGCTCGCCGTCGCGGCCCAGCGCCTGCACCTTCACGCTGGCGTGGCGCTCCACCTTGTCGTAGATCGCCGGCACCGAGAGGCAGCCTTCCTCGGCCACGCGCATCTCGGGGCTGCGCCAGGTCAGCTCGGGGTTGATCAGCACGATGGCGTGGTCGCGCTGCTCGGAGGTGTCCATCACGATCACGCGCTGGTGCACGTCCACCTGCGTCGCGGCCAGGCCCACGCCCTCGGCGGCGTACATGGTCTCCAGCATGTCGTCGACCAGGCGGCGGATGCCCTCGTCCACCGCCGCTACCGGCTGGGCCACCTTGTGCAGGCGTGGATCGGGATAGCGCAGGATGGTCAGGCGGGCCATGGCAATCGGCAAAAGGCGGCCGCCTCACAGGTGCGGCAACACGGCGAAACAGTTGTGGGCGAGGCGCAACGCGGGCTGGGTCAACTGTTCCGCACGAGACGGGTCGAGCAGGCCACTTTCGTTGCGATATCAATGATTTAGGGGCAGAATCTGCGAAACCAAGTGAAGAATTTTGGCGTCCGCTGCGCTTGGTGGGCTGCGGCACGCTGTGGATCCATTGCACAGATTGTGGCATTCGCGCGCCCCGCGGCGCGCCAGCCGGGAGACCCGCACATGAGTCGAAGCGATCGTCGAGGCGAGCACCGCGCGGGGCACCGCCGGGGATGTTTGGCCGCCGCGATGGCGCTCGGCGCGCTGGGAATCGGCACCGGCCTGGCCAGCCTGCCCGCGCTGGCCGCCGGCGGCACCTTCCCCAACTACCCGATCACCGAGCAGCAGCGCAGCACCGCCAACCAGGTGGCGCAGGCCGGCGTGCCGCTGTCCGACCTGGCGCCCGACGCGCCCGACTCGCACACCGTGCAGCGCGGCGACACGCTGTGGGGCATCTCCAGGCTCTTCCTCAAGAGCCCCTGGCGCTGGCCGCAGCTCTGGGGCATGAACCTCGACCAGATCCGCAACCCGCACCTGATCTACCCCGGCCAGGTGCTGGTGCTGGTCAAGGTGGACGGCCGCGCGACGCTGCGCATCGCGCAGGACACCGGCCCGGCGGGCACGGTCACGCTGTCGCCGCGGGTGCGCGCCGAGCTGCTGCCCAACGGCGCCATCGCCTCGCTGCCGCTGCACCTGATCGGCCCCTTCCTCAATGAGGCCGTGGTCTTCGACACCGACGAACTGTCGCGCGCGCCGCGCATCGTGGCCACGCAGGAAGGCCGCGTGATCGTCTCGCGCGGCGAGACCGCCTACGTGCGCGGCGACCTCGGCGGCGCGCGCGACTTCCGGCTGTTCCGCGAGCCGCGGCCGCTGCTGGACCCCGTCACGCGCGAAGTGCTGGGCTACGAGGCCACCTACGTCGGCACCGCCGAATTCGTGCGCGACGGCGGCCTGCTGCCGGCGGCCGACGGCAAGTCGTCGCTGGTGGTGCCGGCCACCTTCAGGATCAACGACACGCGGCTCGAAGCCGGCGTCGGCGACCGCCTGTCGCCGGTGCCGGCCAGCGATCTGGCGGCCTACATGCCGCACGCGCCGACGGCGCCGGTGGACGGCCGCATCGTCTCGGTCTACGGCGACGCCTTGCGCGCCGGGCAGAATCAGATCGTCGCGCTCAACCGCGGCGCCCGCGACGGCGTCGAGCGCGGCCACGTGCTGGCGCTGTGGCGGGCCGGCGAATCGGCGGTGGACCGCACCGACGGCCAGCGCACGCTGATGCGCCTGCCCGACGAGCGGCACGGCCTGCTGTTCGTCTTCCGCGTCTTCGACCGCGTGTCCTATGCGCTGATCCTGTCGGTGGCCGAGCCCGTCGGCGCCGGCGATCGCTTCACCCAGCCCTGAACCCGCCCGGCCGGGCGCGCCGCGCTTGCTGATCGACGCTGACGAACTCGGCGCTTGGCTGCGCTTGCTGCTGGTGCCCGGCGTCGGCCGGCAGACGGCGCGCCAGTTGCTGCAGGCCTTGGGCTCGCCGCAGGCGGTGGTGACGGCCGACGCCGAGCGGCTGCGGCCGCTGGTCGGCGACAAGCTGGCCGCCGCGCTGCGGCAGGAGCCCGCCGACTGGGCCCGCGCGCGCGATTCGGTGCTGGCCTGGCTGCACGGCGGCGAGCAGCGCCGGGTGATCACGCTGGGCGACGCCGACTATCCGGCCGCCCTGCTGGAAAGCCCGGACCCGCCGCTGCTGATCTACGTGCAGGGCGACGCCCGGCATCTGTCGGCACGCGCGGTCGCCGTGGTCGGCAGCCGCCGGCCCACGGCCCAGGGCCGCGACAACGCCCACGCCTTCGGCCAGGCCTTGGGCGCGGCGGGCTACGTGGTGGTCTCGGGCATGGCGCAGGGCATCGACGGCGCCGCGCACGAAGGCGCACTGGCCGCCGGCGCGCCGACGGTGGCCGTGATCGGCACCGGCCCCGACCGCGTCTACCCGCCGCAGCACCTGGAGCTGGCGCGCCGCATCGCCGCGCAAGGCGCGATCGTCAGCGAATACCTGCCGGGCACGCCGCCGCTGGCGGAGAACTTTCCGCCGCGCAACCGCCTGATCGCCGGGCTGACGCTGGGCACGGTGGTGATCGAGGCGGCGCTGCGCTCGGGCTCGCTGATCACCGCGCGCCTGGCCAATGAGGCCGGGCGCGAGGTGTTCGCGGTGCCGGGCTCGATCCATGCCGCGCAATCGCGCGGCTGCCACGCGCTGATCCGCGACGGCGCGCACCTGGTCGAAAGCGCCGCCGAGGTGCTGGCGGAGCTGGGCCCGCCGGCATTGGTCGGGTTGACGGGGTTCGCGAAGCCCGTGGGCGAAGCACCGCCGCCGCCGCGCGAAGACCCGCTGCTCGAAGCCCTGGGCCACGACCCGATCAGCCTGGACGGCCTGCAGGCCCGCAGCGGCTGGCCCACCGCCGAGCTGCTGGCCCGGCTGCTGGAGCTGGAGCTCGACGGCCAGGTCGCGCGGCTGCCCGGCGGCCTGTTCCAGCGCCGCGCCCGCGCCTGAGGAGGATTGGCGCCCGGCGGCCCGCCATGGAGAGGGCCCTGGGGTATAGTGCCCGGCATGTTCGACGTGCTGGTCTATCTCTACGAGAACTACTGGCGGCCGGACGCTTGTCCCGACCACCAGCAACTCTCGCGCAAGCTCAGCGCCGTCGGCTTCGAGTCCGACGAGATCCAGGAAGCGCTGCGCTGGCTGGACGGCTTGGCCGACAGCGCCGAAGCGCGCGTCGGCCCGCAGAGCAGCCACAGCCTGCGCCTGTACACAGACGCCGAGCGCGAACTGCTGGGCGAGGACTCGGTCGCTTTCATCAGCTTCCTCGAATCGGCCGGCGTGCTGCCGCCCGAGATGCGCGAGATGGTGATCGACCGCGCCAGCGCGGTCGGCGGCGGCCCGCTCGGCCTGGAAGACCTGAAGGTCATCGTGCTAATGGTCTTCTGGAGCCTGGGCGAGGAGCCCGATGCCTTGATCCTCGACGAGCTGTTCGTCGACCCCGAGGATCGGCTGATCCACTGAAGGCGCCGTGGCGCGTCAGTTCAGCAGCCGCGACGAGTCGACATCCAGCTTGGCCAGCGCGCTGCGCGTGGCGCGCACGGTCAGCGCCTCGTCCTGCGCCGGCAGCAACAGCCCGGCCTGCAGGTACGACGCCAGCCGGTGCTGCTGGAACAGCATGCAGCGGCCCTGCGGCGTGACGAACAGCGAGAGCTGCTTGCGCAGGCCGTGCCAGGCGAGCTGCACCGGTTCGTTGCGGCCCTTGTGCTCCAGCATGTACCAGCTGCCGACCTGCAGCTCGCGCGCCCAGGCCACCATCGCCGGCGTGGGCATCGAGCCGCCTTCGAGCACGATCTCCAGCTCGCTGCTCTGGTGGCCCGAGAGGTCCAGCACCATCGACTCGTCGATCTCGACGTTGGACGCGTCGGGCAGCAGCTCTTCCAGCGTCTCCAGCCGCTCCATCATCTCGCGCAGCCGGTCGTCGGGGATCACCGCGGCGCGCGCGGTGAAGGCCGCGGCCAGCGAGTTGTTGAGCTGCTGGATCTGCTCGTCCTGGCGCGCGGCGTCCATGCCGGCGGCGGACATGCCCTCGCGCAACTGCTTCAGCAGCGGCGGCAGGCGGCGGATGACCTCGGCGCGCTCCTCGCGCGAGACCTTGGCGCTGGCCGACCAGATCAGGTCGGCGGCGGCGCGCTTCATCTTGCGCGTGTTCTCGCCCTGCGCGCCGTAGCGCACCGCGGCGGTGGCCAGCACGTCGGCCCAGACGTGGAACAGGAACTGGCGCACGCCCTCCTGCACCGGCACCTCGTTGAGCATGCGGCGCAGCTCGATCGTGTACTGGATCGCCAGCGTCTCGCGCTGCTCCACCTGCTGCGCCAGCGAGACGCCCTTGCGGGTGGCCTCGTTCTGGTCGCGGAAGTACTGCTCGAGGAACTTCTCGAACTCGGTCAGCACGGTCTGGAAGACGCGGCGTCCGGTGTCGGGGTAGGCCTCCACCACCTGCACGATGCGCTTGATCTCTTTCTCCAGCGCCTCGCCCACCTGCGCCGACGACGAGCTGTCGAAGCCCATCACGCAGGCGCCCATGCGGTCGATCAGCCGCCGCGCCGGGTGGTCGACGGTGGCGAAGAAGTCGGGCTCGGACACCGCGACGCGCAGCACCGGCATCTGCAGCCGCGCGAACCACACGCGCACCGCGGCCGGGATGCGGTCCTCGGTCAGGATGCTCTGGAACAGCAGCGCGACGATCTCGATGGTCGCGCGCTCTTCGGGCGTGGCCGCGGCCTTCTTCAGCGCCTGCTTGCGCTGGTGCAGATCCTCCAGCATCGCCGGCGTGGTGACCTGCATCGCGCGCTGCGTGGTGGCCGAATAGCGGCGGCGCACGCCGGTCTGCGCCGCGTCGATGGCCTGGGCCAGGCCCGGCGAGACGGCGCCGCGGCTGCCGCCGCCCTGGCCGAAGTGCGGCAGGTGGCGGCCGACCAGCCGGTTCAGGCGCAGCAGCACGGCCTCGGCATGCTCGCCGCTGCGCGGCAGCGGCGCCGAGCGCGTCATCAGCCGCGTCTCCTCGCCGACGCCGCCGTGGTCGGTGCGCACGAAGCCGCCGCTGACCGTGGGGTCGTACCCCGTGGCCACGGCCGGCCCGTACAGCGAGCCCTGCGGCGTGTTGCCGCTGCCGGCCACCCAGCCCAGCGGCGCCTGCGGATGCGTGCGCGCGCGGCGGATGAAGGGGCGCAGGTCCACCTCGGGCAGCACGCGCTGCTCGATCAGCCAGCGGTTGGTGTCGTGGTAGGCCTCTTCGACGAGGTGCGCGAACTCCTCGTGCAGCACGGGCTGCAGCTCGCGCCAGCTCGTCAGGCTGATGCCGGCGGCGCGCCAGGCGTCGAACACCACGCGCGCCAGCACGTGGGCGCGCAGCAGGTCCTGCGCTTCCAGCTCGGTGCGGCCTTCGAGCGTGGCCACGCGCGAGCGCAGGTCAGCGAACTCCCAGGACGCGCGGTCCATGATGGCCAGCGCCAGCCGCGAGGTGACGATCTCCAGTTCGATGGTGTCGTCGTCCACCAGCGACAGCCCGGCGGCGCCGCGGCCGGGCGGCGGCAGGTCACCCGGCCGCGAGGCCGAGATGCCGTGCGCCAGCGCGTGGCGCAGGCCGTTGACCATCGCGCGGTGCCAAGCCTGGGCGCCTTTCTGCAGCTCTTGCAGCAGGTCGCGCCGGCGCGTGAACACCGAGTGCTCGGCCGGCTTGTCGAACAGCGTGCGGCTGCCGTCCAGCGCCGCCTGCACCAAGGCGGCCAAGTGCCGCACCACTTCCTCGACATACAGGCGCCGCGCCTGCGCGGCGAGCTGTGAGGGGGCGGCATGCGTCGCCATGGGGCCGGACAGGTGGAATTTCGTGAAATCTTGACGCTTAAAGGACTCTACACCACGGCCCCTGCGTTCGGGTCATTCGGATCGTGGTCCTTGTTGGCCTTGACAAGATCCTCGCGCTTGACCCCCAGCCACATCGCGATGCCGGCGGCCACGAAGATCGACGAGTAGATGCCGAACAGGATGCCGATGGTCAGCGCCACCGCGAAGTAGTGCAGCGTGGGGCCGCCGAACAGCAGCATCGACAGCACCATCATCTGCGTGCTGCCGTGGGTGATGATGGTGCGGCTGGTGGTGCTGGTGATCGCGTGGTCGATCACCTGCGGCGTGGTCAGCTTGCGGAACTTGCGGAAGGCCTCGCGGATGCGGTCGAAGATCACCACCGACTCGTTCACCGAGTAGCCCAGCACCGCCAGGATGGCCGCCAGCACCGCCAGCGAGAACTCCCACTGGAAGAAGGCGAAGAAGCCCAGGATGATCACCACGTCGTGCAGGTTGGCGATGATGCCGGCGACGCCGAACTTCCATTCGAAGCGGAACGCCAGGTACAGCACGATGCCCAGCACGGTGCAGCCCAGCGCCAGCAGGCCGTCGCGCGCCAGCTCCGAGCCCACCGAGGGGCCGACGAACTCGGTGCGGTTGAGCTTCAGCGGCTCGGACCCGGCGGCGGTGCTGCACGAGGGCCGGCTGACCTGCTCGCCCTGCGGCGTGGTGTAGGCCTTGGTCGAGACCGTGCCGCCCTCGGCCTTGCACAGGGCGCCCAGCACGGTGGCGGCCACCTCGCTTTGCTTGACGTCGCCGCGGATCGGCACGCGCACCAGCACGTCGTGCGAGGAACCGAAGTTCTGCACCTGCACCTCGCCGTAGTCCAGCGCCTCCACCGTGCCGCGCACCTTGCCGATGTCGGCCGCCTGCGCGTACTCCACCTCCAGCACCGTGCCGCCGGTGAACTCGATCGAAAGGTGCAGCCCGCGGGTGACCAGGAAGAACACCGCCAGCGCGAAGGTGACGAACGAGACGACGTTCAGCACCAGCGCATAGCGCATGAAGGGGATGTCCCGCTTGATGCGGAAGAATTCCATCGCAGCGCCTCTTCGTGATCAGTTCTCGGCGGCCGGCCGGGCGCCGGCGCCCTCGGGCTTCCAAACCTGGCCGATCGACACCGACTTCAGCCGCTTCTGGCGCCCGTACCACAGGTTGACCAGGCCGCGCGAGAACACCACGGCCGAGAACATCGAGGTCAGGATGCCCAGGCAGTGCACCACCGCGAAGCCGCGCACCGGGCCCGAGCCGAAGGCCAGCAGCGCGAGGCCGGCGATCAGCGTGGTGACGTTGGAGTCGAGGATGGTGCCCCAGGCACGCTCGTAGCCGGCCGCGATGGCCGCCTGCGGCGGCGCGCCGCCACGCAGCTCCTCGCGCACGCGCTCGTTGATCAGCACGTTGGCGTCGATCGCCATGCCCAGCGTCAGCGCGATGGCCGCGATGCCCGGCAGCGTCAGCGTGGCCTGCAGCATCGACAGCACGGCCACCAGCAGCAGCAGGTTGAAGCCCAGCGCCACCGTCGAGAACACGCCGAACAGCATGTAGTAGGCGCACATGAAGAGCGCGATCGCCGCGAAGCCGTAGGTCACGCTGTGGAAGCCCTTGGCGATGTTCTCGGCGCCCAGCGCCGGGCCGATGGTCTTCTCCTCGATGATCTCCATCGGCGCGGCCAGCGACCCGGCGCGCAGCAGCAGCGCAGTGTCGGTAGCCTCGGCCGTCGTCATGCGGCCCGAGATCTGGAAGCGCGCGCCGAGCTCGCTGCGGATCACCGGCGCGGTGATGACCTCGCCCTTGCCCTTCTCGAACAGCAGGATGGCCATGCGCTTGCCGACGTTGTCGCGCGTGACGTCGCGGATGATGCGCGCGCCCTTGGCGTCCACCGTCAGGTTGACCGTGGGCTCGTGCGTCTGGCCGTCGAAGCCGGGTTGCGCGTCGCTGAGGTTGTCGCCGGTCAGCACCACCTGGCGGAAGACGATCAGCGGCTGGCCGCCGCGCTCGACGAAGCGCTCGCTGCCGAAGGGCACCGGCCCCGCGCCGCGCGCCGCGGCCTGGGCCTCGGCGCTCTCGTTGACCATGCGCAGCTCCAGCGTCGCGGTGCGGCCGATGATGTCCTTGGCGCGCGCCGTGTCCTGCACGCCGGGAAGCTGCACGACGACGCGGTCGACGCCCTGCTGCTGGATCACCGGCTCGCTGGTGCCCAGTTCGTTGACGCGGTTGTGCAGCGTCGTGATGTTCTGCTTGAGCGCCTGCTCCTGCACCTTGAACGCGGCATCGGGCTTGAGCGTGCCGCGCAGCTTGGGGTCGGCGCCGTCGGCCACGTCCACCCAGGCCATCTCGGGCAGGTTGTCGCTGAGCACGTTGCGCGCGGCCGTGCGCGTCTCGGCGTCGCGGAAGCCCACCTCCACCGCGTTGCCGTCGCGGGCGATGCCGGTGTGGCGGATGTTCTTGTCGCGCAGCAGCGTGCGCATGTCGCCGCTGACCGATTCGGCCTTCTTGGCGAGCGCCGACTTCATGTCGACCTGCATCAGAAAGTGCACGCCGCCGCGCAGGTCCAGGCCCAGGAACATCGGCAGCGCGTGGAGGCGCGCCAGCCAGGCCGGCGAGCGCGAGACCAGGTTCAGCGCGACGATGTAGCCGGGGTCGGCCTCGTCGGGGTTGAGCGCCTTGGACACCGCGTCCTTGGCCTTGATCTGGGTGTCGGTGTCGGCGAAGCGGGCGCGCACCGAGTTGCCTTCGAACTGCACGAAGTCGGGCCGGACGCCGGCCTGCTGCAGCGCCTGCTCGACCCGCGCGGCCACCGCGGCGTCGACCTTGATCGTGGCCTTGCCGCTGGACACCTGCACCGCGGGCGCCTCGCCGTAGAAGTTGGGCAGCGTGTACAGCAGCCCGATCAGCAGCGCGACCGCGAGGATCGCGTACTTCCACCAGGGGTAGCGGTTCATGGGGCCTGCGCGGCTTACTTGAAGGTGCCCTTGGGCAGCACCTGGATGACCGACGGACGCTGCACCTGCAGCTCCACGCCGTTGGCCACCTCGACGTGGACGAAGGACTCGCCGATCTTCGCGATGCGGCCGATCACGCCGCCGGCGATGACCACTTCGTCGCCCTTGGCCAGCGCCTCGATCATCGCCTTGTGCTCCTTCTGCTTCTTCATCTGCGGGCGGATCATGATGAAGTACAGCACCACGAACATCAGCACCAGCGGCGCGAAGCTGAGCAGCGATTCGGTGCCGCCGGCGGCGGGGGCGGTCTGCGCGAAGGCGTTGGAGATGAACACGGGTCTCGCTCCTGGGCGATGGCTGATGGGTTGTAGGGGACGTGGGCAGGCCCGCCGATGCGCGGGCGAACCGCGAATTCTAGGTGTTGCCGGACAAAGGCCTTGCGCGGCCGCGGGCTCGGCGCGCTGCGGCCCGGCGCCACCAGGGCGCCTGCAGGCAGGCGAGGCCGCCCACCAACGCCCCAAAGGCCGCCAGGTAGCGCGCGGCCAGCTCGGTGCCGGTGGCGTAGGCGTCGCGGCCGGCGCTGAGGATGAACTGCAGCGCCGAGAAGGCCTTGCCGTACTTGATCAGCAGCGGCTCCAGGCCGGCCACCAAGGCGCCCGTCGCGACCGCAGCGGCGGCCAGCGCCAGCCCCAGCATCAGGCCGCGACGGTGGCGATCGACGGCCAGGCAGGCCAGCGCGCCGGCGCAGGCCCCGGCCGCCGCGACGGCCAGCGCCAGCCAGGCCGATGCCGCCAGGCTGCCGCCGCCGCGCATCAGCTCGGCCAGGTTGTCGGTGGCCGCCTGCTCGACGACGGCCCAGTGCAGCGGCCAGGCCAGCAAGGCCGCCAGCATCAGCGTGTTGAGCCAGCGCGCCAACGCCTGCGGCGAGCGCAGCGCCTGCACCAGCGCGGCACCGCAGCACAGCGGCAGCAGCAGCGCCAAATGCAGCGCGAGGTAGCGGGCCAGGTCTTCCAGCGGCCCCGGCCAAGCCAGCACCGGTGAGCCGATCACCTTGTGCAGCATCGGCAGCGGCACCATCAGCCGCAACGCGGCAAAGCTCAGCAGGCCGTGCAGCAGCAGCCACAGCGGCAGCGCCAGCGCGAGGCGGCCCGGGGCCAGCACTGCCGCGGCCACCGGCAAGGCGGCCGCCCACCACGCCGCCAGCGCCAACCCCAGCGCCGACAGCCAGCCGGCCGCGCCGGCAGGGATCAGCTTGGCGACGTTGTAGGGCATGCCGGGCAGCCGCGCCGCCACGCCCAGCAGCGCGGCCAGCGCCAGCACCATCGCCAGGTGCGGCAGCCACGCAGCTCTGGACGGTGGCTGCGTCGGCCGCGGCGAGTGCGGAGGCGGCGAGGGCTGCGGCCGCGCCGGCGGCCCGGCGTCACGGCCGGCGGGCGGTGCCGGCAGGCCGGCCTCCAGGCTTTGCAGCCAGCCCGCCAGACGCCAGCCGGCGACCGCGCCGGCGGTGGCCAGCAGCGCGTCGGTAAGGTCGGCCACGCGGTCGGCCAGCAGCACCTGCAGCGCCTCCAGCAGCCCGGCCAGCGCGGCCAGCAACAGCAGCCAGCCGCGCGACGGGCGCCGCTGCCCGCCGGCCGCCAGCACCAGCCGCAGCAGCGCGCCGCCGGGCAGGAAGACCAGCAGCTTGCGCAGGATCTCGTTGAGCGCACCGAACTCGTTGCGCTGGAAGTAGGTGAGGAAGGGGATGCCGCCGAAGGCCTCGCCGAAGGCCGCCCAACCCGCGGCCGGCCAGCGCCAGTCGAACGGCCAGGCGTAGATCAGCACCGTGACCGCCAGCCACACCGCCAGCCCGGCCAGGCAGGCGCGCCGCCAGCGGCCGCGGTCCAGCGCCAGCCGGCGCAAGACCGGCGGCACCACCGCGGCGCCCAGCCCGGCGCCGATGCCCGCCAGCACGACGTCGGTGCTGTCGGTGAAGCGCGACAGCACCAGCCACTGCGTCAGCTCGATCGCCGCGGCCAGCAGCAGCGCGCGGCCGACGATGGCGGCGGTCGTGCGCCCCGGGACGCCCTGCCGCCACAGCGCGCCGACGGGCAGCCACAGCAGCACGTCGCTGGCCCAGTCGTAGACCTGCTCCGACAGTGCCGCCGCGTGAGGGCTGAACGGCAGCAGCCGCACGCGCCCGTCGCGCCACTTGCCGTACAGCTCGCCGAGGTCCAGCGTCAGGTCCAGCGGCATCACGGCGAACAGCAGCATCGCCAGCAGATAGGCCTGCAGCAGGTGCAGCGCCCGCGACTGGCGGTCGTGCGCCGCCGCCAGCCCGGCCAGGTAGCGCTGGGCGCGGCGGCCCCAGGCCGCCTGCAGCACCAGCCCCAGCAGCGAGCCCGCGGTCTGCGCGGCCACGTCGCCCAGGCTCTCGCTGCGTCCGGGCAGGAAGGCCTGGACCACCTCGACCAGCAGCGACAGCGCCAGCACCAGCAGCACGATGGCCACGCGCGCCAGCCACGGCGCGCGAGCGCGCGGGGGCGCCCACAGCAAGGCCAGGCCGAAGCTCAGCGGCACCGTCAGCAGCGCGTTGACCGCCGTGTCCAGCCGCTGCTGCCGCAGCGCCTCGCCCGCCGGCCACTGCCACAGCGCCGACCAGGCCTGCGCCCAGTCGCCGGGCCGGAAGTTCAGCGGCACCCAACTGCCGTAGACGATGAACAGCGCCCAGGCCAGCAGCAGCCAGCCGAGCTGGCGACGCTGGCGCGCGCTCAGCGCCGGGTCATCGGCCGGCGCTTGCATGCGGCGGCGTGCGGGCTCAGACCAGCACCTCGACCACCGCCGGATGCCCCAGGAAGGGCTGCGGGCTGGCGCTGGCCCCATAGGCGCCGGACTGGAAGATCACCACCAGGTCGCCAACCTCGGCCACCGGCAGCTCCATGCGGTCGGCCAGGATGTCCAGCGGCGTGCACAGCGGGCCGACGGCCGACGCCGTTTCGCGCGGCGCATCGATGCGGTTGCCGATCGTCGCCGGGTAGTTCTTGCGGATCACCTGGCCGAAGTTGCCCGAGGCCGACAGGTGGTGGTTCAAGCCGCCGTCGCAGACCAGGAACACCTGCCCGCGCGAGACCTTGCGGTCGACCACGCGCGTGACGTAGACGCCGGCCTCGCCGACCAGATAACGGCCCAGCTCGATCACCAGCTGCGCCTGCGGCAGCTCGCGCGCGGCGCGCTCGACCAGCGCCTGCAGGTTGGCGCCGATCGGCGCCAGGTCCAGCCGCTGCTCGCCGGGGAAGTAGGGGATGCCGAAGCCGCCGCCCAGGTTGAGAAAGCGCACCGGCGCCGGCGCGTCCCCGGCCAGGCGCAAGGCCAGCTCGTAGGACTTGCACTGCGCCTCGCAGATCGACTCCGCCTTCAGGTTCTGCGAGCCGGCGAACAGGTGATAGCCCTCGAAGGCCAGCCCCAACTCGCCGATGCGGCGCTGCACGTCAGGCAACTGCTCGACGTCGATGCCGAACTGCTTGGGCCCGCCGCCCATCTTCATGCCCGAGCCCTTCAACTCGAAGTCGGGGTTGACGCGCAGCGCCACGCGCGCCGGCACGCCGAGGTCTTGCGACGCGGCGGCCAGCACCGGCAGCTCGCGCGCCGACTCCACGTTGACCAGCACGCCGGCGGCCACGGCCTGGCGCAGTTCGGCGTCGCGCTTGCCCGGGCCGGCGAAGCTGATCTCGGCCGGATCGGCGCCGGCGTCCAGCGCTACCTTCAGCTCGCCGGCGGAGGCGACGTCGATGCCGTCGACCAGCGCGGCCATCAAGCCCACCAGCGCCGGCATCGGATTGGCCTTCATCGCGTAGTGCAGCTTGACCGCGCGGGGCAAGGCTTCACGCAACTGGGCGACGCGCTCCCGCAGCAGGCCGCGGTCGTAGGCGTAGAACGGCGTCTGGCCGACGCGCGCGGCGACCCGCGACAAGGGCCGGCCGCCGACCAGCAGCTCGCCGCCGGCGACCGGGAACTGCGACATCGGCGCGTGCTGTGGAACCTGTGCGCTCATGAGATCAGGCCTGCTGCTGCTGCTCGACCCACTGCGTCGCCAGCAGCTTGCGGTCGATCTTGCCGTTGGGGTTGCGCGGCAGCGGGCCCGGCACGGCCTGCACGCCGGCCGGCACCATGTAGGCGGGCATGCGCTCGCGGCACTGCGCCAGCAGCGCCTGCACGTCCAGCGCCGCGGCGCCTGCGGGCGCGGTGGCGATGACCTGGATCGCCTGGCCCAGCGCCGGATGGTCGACGCCGAAGGCCACGCATTCGCCGACCCCGCGCGTGGCGTAGAGGATCTCTTCCACTTCGGTCGGGCTGACGCGGTAGCCCGAGGTCTTGATCATCTCGTCGCGCCGGCCCACGAAGTACAGGAAGCCCTCGGCGTCGCGGCGCACGGTGTCGCCGGAGAACACCGCGTACTCGGGCAGTTGCAGGCCCTTCTCGCGGCCGGGCAGCAGGCGGTAGCGCTCGGCGGTCTTCTCGGCGTCGTTCCAGTAGCCCAGGCCGACCAGCGCGCCGCGGTGCACCAGCTCGCCCGGCTCGTCGCTCGCGCATTCGCTGCCGTCCTCGCGCAGCACCAGGATCTCGGCGTTGGGGATGGCCTTGCCGATCGAGTCGGGCCGGCGGTCCACTTCGTCCGGCGGCAGGTAGGTCGAGCGGAAGGCCTCGGTCAGGCCGTACATCAGAAAGGGTTTGGCACCGGGCACGCGCTGGCGCAGCGCGGCCAGCGTCTCGCGCGGCATGCGCCCGCCGGTGTTGGCGAAGTAGCGCAGGCGCTCGCCGATCGCGGCGGGCCAGTCCAGCGCGGCGAGCTGGATGTACAGCGGCGGCACCGCGGTGAGGCCGGTCACGCCTTCGGCCTGCAGGGCCTTGAGCACGTCGCGCGGCAGCAGATAGTTCAGCAGCACCACGCGCGCGCCGGCGTGGAAGGCCGTGGTCAACTGGCTGAAGCCGGCGTCGAACGACAGCGGCAGCGCGGCCAGCAGCGTGTCGTCGGCGTCATTGCCCAAGTAGCCGGCCACGCTCATCGCGCCGGCCACCATGTTGCGGTGGGACAGCACCACGCCCTTGGGCCGGCCGGTGCTGCCCGAGGTGTAGAGGATGGCCAGCATGTCGCTGTCGATCACCCGGTGCCCGCCGCCCGGCGCCGCGTCCAGCAGGGCCGGCCACGGCAGCACCGGCAGCGCAGCGTCGACGGGCACCGCCGCCGGGTCGTCGGTCAGCACCAGCAGCCGCAGGGACGGGCAGCGCCCCAGCACCGGCAGCAGCGTGGCGGCGCGCGCCGGCGAGGTGACCAGCACGCGCACGTCGCAGTCGGCCAGGATGAAGGCCACCTGCTCGGGCTTGAGGATGGGGTTGACCGGCACGAAGACGCCGCCGGCCGCCGCCGCGCCGAAGGCCGCGGCCACGAACTCGAAGCGCTTTTCGAGATAGATCGCGACGCGCTCGCCGCGCGCCAAGCCCTGCCGCACCAGGCCCGCAGCGACGCGCGCCACCTGGTCCTGCAGCGCGGCGTAGGACAGGTGCCGGCCCTGCAGCGTCAAGGCGCTCGCCTGCGGCGTGCGCTGCGCGGCGACGGCGATGAGTTCGTGCAGGAGCGTGGCAACCGTCATGGCTGGAGTCTGTCGCGCGGGTCGACGTGCAGGCGAAGCCCGGCAATTTATCGCAAGGCTATCGCGCTCGCACCTGGCGTTCGTGACGAACTGCCGCGAGCCCTGCGCCTCGTCCGGCCGCGCCCGGCAAGCGCCGATTTGCGCGCAGGGCCCTGCGGCATACTCGCCCGCCACCTCATGAGCCCAGACTCCTTCACCCCGTTCAAGGGCGCCCTGCCCGGCTTCGAGCGCGATGCGCAGGGCAAGCCCCTCATCGGCCTGGAGGCAGCCAGCCTCTACGCCTATGGCCACCTGATCCGGCTGACCGAGACGCTGATCCTCGACCTCTTCAGCCGCGGCCTGCTGTCGGGCACCACGCACACCTGCCTGGGCCAGGAGCTGTGCCAGATGGCCGTGGTGCGCGCCTTGACCGAGCCCGACGACGTGGTGCTGTCCAACCACCGCAACCACGGCCACTTCCTCACCTACGCGGGCCATTTCGTCGGCCTGGTGGCCGAGATCATGGGCCGCGAGGCCGGCGTCTGCCGCGGCTACGGCGGCAGCCAGCACATCGCCTACCGCCACTTCCACAGCAACGGCGTGCAGGCCGGCATGACCGGCATCGGCGCCGGCCTGGGGCTGGACCTCAAGCAGCGCGGCAGCCGCGGCGTGGTGGCCGTGATGATCGGCGACGGCACGCTCGGCGAAGGCCTGCTGTACGAGGCGATGAACCTGGCCTCGGTGTGGCGCGCGCCGGTGCTCTTCGTCGTCGAGCACAACGGCATCGCGCAGACCACGCCGACCGCCGACACCGTGGGCGGCAGCATCGTCGCGCGCGGCGCCGCCTTCGGCCTGCGCACCTGGCACCTGGACGACGCGGCGAGCGACTTCTGCCGCCGCGTCGACGGCGTGGTCGGCGAGATGCGCGGCGGCCCCGGGCCGGGGCTGCTGGTCATCGACACCGGCCGCCTGGGCCCGCACAGCAAGGGCGACGACCTGCGCCCCGACGCCGAGAAGCAGCGCATCGAACAGCGCGACCCGCTGCGCGCGCTGGGCGCCATGCTGGACGCCGCCGAGCGCGAGCGCATCGAGCAGCGCAACCAGGCCTTCGTGCGCGAAGTCGAGGCCACCGCGCTGCGATCGCCCGAATCGCGCTTCGACACGGCACCGCTGCACAGCCTGCGCGCCGCCACGGCCGACGTGCCGGCGCTGGCGCAGCCGGCGGCCGCGCCCAACGTGCGCTCGGCGATCAACGCCGCGCTGCGCAGCCTGCTCGAACGCCAGCGCGCCGCGCTGCTGCTGGGCGAGGACCTGCACGACCCCTACGGCGGCGCCTTCAAGGTGACGGCCGGGCTGTCGGAGGCCTTTGCCGGCCGCGTGATCTCCACGCCGATCAGCGAGGCCGGCATCGTCGGCGCCGGCATTGGGCTGGCGATGGCAGGCCGGCGGCCCGTCGTCGAGATCATGTTCGCCGACTTCATGACGCTGGGCATGGACCAGCTCTACAACCACGCGGTCAAGTTCCCCGGCATGTTCCCCGAATGCAGCGTGCCGCTAATCGTGCGCACGCCCTGCGGCGGCCGCCGCGGTTACGGGCCCACACACAGCCAGAGCGTCGAGAACCTGCTGGTCTCGGTGCCCGGGCTCACGGTGCTGTACGGCAGCCACCGCCACAACGTGGGCCAGTTGCTGGTGGACGCCGCGAGCCGCTGGCCCAACCCGACGGCCTTCCTGGAGCACAAGCTGCTCTACAGCGAGGCACAGGCCCCGGCCGGCTACCGGGCGCTGCCGGCCGATGCGCTGGACCCCGGCGCCGCGCTGTTCCCCACGCTGCGCAGCGGCGACGGCGGGGCCGACGTGACGCTGGTCTGCTTCGGCGGCATGCTGCCCGTGGTGGAGCGCGCCGCCCAGCGCCTGCGCGACGAAGAAGAGCTCGAGGTCGACATCGTCGTGCCCGCGCTGCTGGCGCCGCTGCCGCGCCGCACGCTGCGCGCCGCGCTGGCCGGCGCCGCGCGCGTGCTGGTGGTGGAGGAGTCGCATCACGAGTTCGGCTTCGCGGCCGAGCTGCTGGCCGATCTGGCCGAGCAAGGCCACCGCGGGCGCTTGGCGCGGCTGGGCATGGCGCCGGTGCCGATCGCGTCGGCGCGCAGCCTGGAGACGGCGCAACTGGTCGACGAGGCCACGATCGTGGCGGGCGTGCTCGATCTGTTCTGAACCCTGGCGGGCCGCCGCCGGCCCGAGGAAACGCACACGATGGCCATCGCGATCCACGTTCCGCGCATCAACAACAACGACGACGAGGTCAAGCTCGTCGAGTGGAAGCTGGCCGTCGGCAGCGCGGTCGAGCGCGGCCAGCTCATCGCCGCGGTCGAGACCGACAAGGCAGTGGTCGACGTCGAGGCGCCCGAGGCCGGCTTCCTGATCGCCGCGCTCGGCGAGGCCGATCAGATGGTGCGTGTCGGCGCCGTGCTGGCCTGGCTGGGCGCCACGGCCGATGAAGCGCCGCCGGCCGCCGAGGCCGCGCCCGCCGCGGGCACGGCAGCCGCCCGCTCGCAGCCCACGGCCAAGGCCCGCGCGCTGCTGGAGGCCTACGGCCTGCGCGCCGAGGACGTCGGCGCCAGCGGCGAGCGCCTGAGTGCCGCCGATGTCGAGCGTCATGCCGCCAGCCGCGGCCTCAAGCCCAAGGCGGCGGCCGCGGCCGCGGCCCACACCGCCCCCGCGGCCGTGCCGCGCCCCGAGGTCGTCGGCACGCCCAAGGCCTTGCGCAGCGACCAGCGCGGCATGCTGGCCACCGTGAGCTGGCACCGCGACGTGGCGGTGCCCGGCTACATCGAGCTGCCGTACGACGCCGCGCCCTGGGACGCGCGCGCCGCCGAATTCCAGCGTCAGCACCAGCTGCTGCTGAACCCGCTGCTGCCGCTGATGGCCTGGCGGCTGGTGACGCTGGCCGCCGAGCTGAAGGCCATCAACGCCACCATCGTCGACGACCAGCGCTGGGAATACGACGCCGTCAACCTGGGCTTCACCGTGCAGGCCGGCGAGGTGCTGTACCTGGCGGTGACGCGCGACGCCGCGGCGCTGGGCGAGCTGGGCTTCGTGCAGCACCTGGTCGACCTGCAGCGGCGCGCCGCCGCGCACAGCCTGGGTCCGCAGGAGACCCAGGGCACGACCATCGGCTTTTCCAGCATGGCGCGCTGGAAGGTCGGCCGCCACATCCCGGTGCTGGCGCCGCACACCGCGCTGATGGTGGCGCACGCCGCCGGCGCCGACGGCCAGGCCGTGCTGGGCGCCACCTACGATCACCGCGTGCTGCACGGCGCCGACGTCGTCGGCGTGCTGCGCAAGCTCTCCAAGCCGGCCTGAGAAGACATCCGCCTCATGAACCTCGACACCGCCGCCATCGAAGCCGCCATCAAGGCCCAGGTGATGAAGATCGCCGACGGCCTGGGCGCCGACGCCTCCGACCTGGGCAACGACGAAGTGATCCCCGCCACCGGGCTGATCGACTCGGCCGGCCTGCTGGACCTGATCGCCTGGTTCGAGGCCGCGTACCAGATCAAGGTGCCGGGCGAGGAATTCACGATCGACAACCTGGGCACGCTGAGCGCGATGGCCCAGTACCTGCGCCGCCGCAAGGGCCTGGCCTGACCGCGCCGCGCGTGAAGCCGGTCGACTGCCACCCCTTCTTCCTCGACGGCGCGCGCGGGCCGCTGTTCGCCGTGCACCACCGGCCGAGCGACCCCACGCGGGTGCAGGGCCAGGTGCTGTGCGTGCTGCCCTTCAACGAGGAGATGAACCGCTGCCGCAGCATGGTGACGATGCTGGCGCTGGCGCTGGCCGAGCGCGGCCTGGGCACGCTGGTGGTCGATCCCTACGGCACCGGCGACAGCGCCGGCGAGCACGCCGACGCGCGCTGGGAGCTGTGGCTGGACGACCTGGGCCGCGCGCTGGCCTGGGCCGACGGCCAGCCCGGCGGCTGCGTGGCGCTGTGGGGCATCCGTCTCGGCGCCATCCTGGCGGCCACGCTGCACGGCCGGCGCGGCGTGGCCGACACCGCGCTGCTGCTGTGGCAGCCGGTGGCCGACGGCAAGACGCACCTGACGCAGTTCCTGCGCGTCAAGATCGCCGCGCAGATGGACCGCGCCGACCTGCCCAAGGAGACCACCGCGACGATGCGCGCCGCGCTGGCCGCCGGCCAGACTGTTGAAGTGGCTGGTTATGCACTGCACCCCGAGCTGACCGCCGCGATCGACGCCGCCAGGCTGGACGCCTGCGCGCTGCCGGCCGGCAGCCGCGTGCTGTGGCTGGAGAACGCGGTCGGCGATCCGCCCGACCTGACGCCGGCCAGCCGGCTGCTGCTGCAGCGCTGGCCCGGGCCCGAGGCACAGGTCGACGCGGTCGGCTTCGCCGGCCCGGCCTTCTGGCAGGTGCACGAGCGCACCGTCGCGCCCGAGGCCGTCGAGCGCAGCGTGGACTGGCTGCGCAGCCAGGGGATCTGCCGATGAGCGCGGCATTGCGCACCGAGTCCGCGCTGACCTTCGACTGCGGCGGCGACACGCTGGTCGGCATCCTGCACCGGCCGCTGCACCCGCGGCGGCGCGGCGTGGTCATCGTCGTCGGCGGCGGGCCGCAGTACCGCGCCGGCGGCCACCGCCAGCTCACCTTGTGGTCGCGCGCGCTGTGCGAGGCCGGCATCCCGGTGCTGCGCTTCGACTACCGCGGCATGGGCGATGCGCACGGCGCCTTCCGCGGCTTCACCGACGCCGACGACGACATCCGCGCCGCGGTCGACCAGCTCAAGGCGCAGGTGCCCGAGGTCGACGAAGTGGTGCTGTGGGGCGAGTGCGATGCCTCGTCGGCGATCCTGATGTACGCCTACCGCGACGCGCGCGTCAAAGGCGCCGTGCTGCTGAATCCCTGGGTGCGCACCGAGGCCGGCCAGGCCAAGGCCATCCTGCGCTTCTACTACCTGCAGCGCCTGCTGCAGCCCAGCTTCTGGCGCAAGCTGGTCAGCGGGCGGCTCAACCCGCTGGAGTCGCTGCGCTCGGCGCTCGGCCTGCTGCGCCAGGCGCGCGGCGGCAAGCCCGCAGCCGCGGCGCCGCAGCGCGGCAGCGGCGACCTGAAGGCGCCGATCCCGCGCGAGCTGCCGCTGACCGAGGGCCTGCTGTTGGGCCTGCAGCGCTTCCAGGGCCGCATCCTGCTGGTGTTGAGCGGGCGCGACCTGATCGCCAAGGAATTCGACCAGTTGCTCAAGGACAGCCCGGCCTGGCAGCAGGCGCTGGCCGCCAAGCCGGTGCAGCGGCACGACATGGCCGACGGCGACCACACCTTCTCGTCGGCCGAGCAGCGCGGCCAGGTGCTGGGCTGGGGCCAGGCCTGGCTGGAGAGCTGGTGATGGCGCGCCCCCAGTTGGAGCCGGTGACGGCCGCGAACATCGACGAGTTCTGCGCCTTCCTGCACCAGCACCTGAACCCGGCGATCGCGCCCGCGGCCTTCCGCGCCGGCCTGACGCAGGCCTGGCACGTGCAGCCGCCCAACCACGGCTTCGCCGTGCGCGACGACGGCCGCCTGGTCGGCGGCATCGGCGCCATCTACGCCGAGCGGCCGCTGGCGGGCCGCCGCGAGCGCTTCTGCAACATCACCGGCTGGTGCGTGCTGGAGTCGCACCGCGCGCAAAGCATGCGGCTGGCGATGGCCGTCACCTCGCAGCAGGGCTGGCACTTCACCGACCTGTCACCCACCAATGTGGTGGGCGCCATGCTGCAGTTCCTGAAGTTCCAGCCGCTGGACGAGCGCCAGGCGGTGCTGCTGAACCTGCCGCGCCTGCCCGGCTCGGGCACGCGCGTGCTGCACCGGAGCGCGGACATCGAGGCCGCGCTGCAGGGCGACGCGCTGCAGGTCTGGCGCGACCATGCCGGCTTCCCCTGGCTGCAGCACGTGCTGGTCGGCCGGCCCGGCCGGTGGTGCCACGTGATCTACAAGCGCCGCACGTTCAAGCGGCTGCCGACCGCCGCGGTGCTGTACCTGAGCGACGCCGAGACCTTCGTGCACGGCTGGCGCGCGCTGGCCGGCCACCTGCTGGCGCGCGGCATCGCCAGCACCCAGGTCGAGGCCAGGCTGCTGCCGCGCGTACCAAGCCCCAGCGCGATCCGCTCGGGCTTCAACGCCAAGCTCTTCCTCAGCGACCGGCTGCAGCCCGCGCAGATCGACCTGCTGTACTCCGAAGCCGTGGCCCTGGACCTATGAACCGCCCCGCCCGCCGCGTGCTGATCGTCGCCTACCACTACCCGCCGGTGGCCGGCAGCAGCGGCGTGCAGCGCACGCTGAAGTTCACCGCCTACCTGCGCGACTTCGGCTGGGAGCCGATGGTGCTGACGGTGCACCCGCGCGCTTACGAGCGCGTGACCGACGGCCAGATGGCCGAGGTTCCCGCGGGCATGGTGCTGGAACGCGCCCAGGTCCTGGGACAGCGCGCGCCACCTGTCGATCGGCGGGCGCTATCCGAACTGGCTGGCGCTGCCCGACCGCTGGTGCAGCTGGTGGCCGCATGGCGTGTGGACCGGCTGGCGCATGATCCGGCGCTGGCGTCCCCAGGCGCTGATGTCGACCTTTCCGATGGCCAGCGCGCACCTGATCGGCCACACGTTGCAGCGGCTGAGCGGCCTGCCCTGGGTCGCCGACTTCCGCGACAACATGACCGAGCCGGGCTATCCGCCCGACCCGCGCATGTACCGCTTCAACGTGCGCCTGGAATCCGATGCCGTGCACCGCTGCACGCGCGCGCTGTTCACCACGCGCGGCGCGCTGCAGATGTACGCCGGGCGCTACCCGGACGTCCCGCCCGGCCGCTGGGCGGTGATCGAGAACGGCTACGACGAGGAGAACTTCTCCCGCGCCGAGACCGGCCTGGCGGCGCCGGTTGCTGCCACGACCGACGCGCCGCTGCGGCTGATCCACAGCGGCATCCTGTACCCGGCCGAGCGCGACCCGACGGCCTTCTTCACCGCCGTGGCGCGGCTCAAGTCCGCGGGCGCGATCGACGCGCGCCGGCTGCAGATCGTCCTGCGCGCCACCGGCTCCGATGCGTTCTACGCGCCCCGGCTCGCCGCGGCCGGTATCGACGACATCGTGCGCCTCGCGCCGCCGGTGGGGTACGAGGAGGCCTTGCGCGAGATGCTGCAGGCCGACGGGCTGCTGCTGTTCCAGGCCGCGATGGCCAACCACCAGATCCCGGCCAAGCTCTACGAGTACATGCGCGCCGGCCGGCCCATCCTGGCGTTGACCGACCCCGCGGGCGACACCGCCGCCGCGATGCGCGCCGCGCACACCGGCGTGATCTGCACGCTGGCCGATGCCGACGACATCACGCGGCAGCTCCAGGCCTTCGTCGACGGGCTGCGCAGCGGGCGCGTGCAGGGCACCGCGCGCGCCGAGGCCGGGCGCCATTCGCGCCGCGCGCGCACCGCCGAGCTGGCGGCGCTGCTGGACGAGGTGGCGACGGCGGGCTGAGCGGCCGGCCGGCCCGTCAGGCGCCGAGCTTGGCGCGCACGAAGGCCAGCAGGCTGCCCCAGGTCTGGAACACCGAGCCGTCGATCTCGTCGTCGTCGACCGCGAAGCCCAGCCGGTCCTCGAAGGCGGTGATCAGCGACACCACGCCCATCGAATCGAGCTCGGGCACGGCGCCCAGCAGCGGCGTGTCGGCTGCGAAGGCGGCGCTGCGGCCTTCGAGGTTGAGGGTCTCGTCGACCAGGGTGCGGAGTTGGCGTTCGATGTCCACGGTTGTCGCTGCGCTACAGGTAGCAAGCTCTTCACGACGCGGGATGCTAGTCGCAATCCTCGTCCAGCCGGGCGCCCAAGGTGTGCAGTCTCACCGCAGGGCACCGGCACCGGCTTTCGCGGCGGCCCGGGCCTCGGTGCAGAATCGCCGCCTGCCCCTTGCTTCGGGGTTGGCAACCCGCCTCGATCCCCAGAAGGTCATGCTGCTCCTCCCCCTGCGACACCTGTTCGCCGCCGCACTGGCGCTGGCGCCGCTGCTGGCCATGGCCCAGGTCAGCCCGGCCATCTGCGGCTCGCTGGACAACGGCGGCAACGGCCCGTTCGACTACCGGGTGACGCGCGGCCGCGAGTTGAAGGTGGTGGAGGATTTCCACTTCAATGCCAAGGTCGAGGCGCTGGTCGCAGGGCAGTCGGGCACCCTCGGCGACGACCTGTCCTACGTGCTGCGCGCCTTTCCCAACCACCATCGCGCGCTGGTGGCCGCCACGCGGCTGGCCAAGCGCAGCAAGTCGCTGACGGCACCGCACATGTCGCTGCCGATGGAGTGTTACTACGAACGCGCGCTGCGCTTCCGGCCCGACGACACGGTGGCGCGCATGCTCTTCGCCGGCTATCTGAACGATCTGAAACGGCCCGACGAAGCCGTGCAGCAGCTCGACCGGGCGATCGAGCTGGCCGACGACAATCCCTTCACGCAGTACAACGCCGGCCTGGTCTTCGCCGAGATGAACCTCTTCGACCGCGCGCTGCAGCAGGCCTACAAGGCGCAGCGCCTGGGGTTCATGCGGCCCGAGCTCAAGCAGAAGCTGCAAGCCGCCGGCAAGTGGGTCGATCCGCCCGACGAGGCCGCCGCATCGGCCGCCGACGCGGCCTCTTCCGCCGCTTCGACCGCCAGCGCCCCCGGCTCGTGACGAGCCTCAACCGCCAGATGGCCAAGGGCGCGGCTTGGCTGGTCCTGCTTCGCCTGTTCGACCGCGGCCTGGGCTTCCTGTCCACGCTGGTGCTGGCCCGCATCCTGGTGCCGGCCGACTTCGGCCTGATCGCGATGGCGATCAGCATCCTTGCCGCGCTGGAACTGCTGGGCGCCTTCAGCTTCGATCTGGCGCTGATCCAGAACCAACGGGCCACGCGCGCCCACTACGACACCGCCTGGACCTTCGCGGTGCTGTTCGGCGTGTTCAACGCAGCGTGCATGTGCGCGCTGGCCCATCCGGCCGCGCTGTTCTACGGCGAACCGCGGGTCGAAGGCGTGATGTACGCGCTGGCCGCCTGCACCCTGCTGCAGGGTTTCGACAACGTGGGCATCGTCGCCTTCCAGAAGGACCTCGAGCTCCACAAGGAGTTCATCTTCGGCCTGGGCAAGAAGCTGGCCGGCTTCATTGTCACCTTGGCGCTGGCCTACGTCTTCCGCAGCTACTGGGCACTGATCGGCGGCACCCTGGCCATGCGGCTGGCCAGCCTGGGCCTGAGCTACGCGCTGCACCCTTTCAGACCTCGCCTGTCGCTGGCGATGGCGCGCGACATGCTGGGCTTCTCGAAATGGCTGCTGCTGAACAACCTGCTGATCTTCCTGAACAACCGCGGCACCGACTTCGTGATCGGCCGCATCAGCGGCGCGCGTGAACTGGGCCTGTATTCGATCAGCTACGAGCTGGCCAACCTGCCCACCACCGAGCTGGTATGGCCCATCCAGCGCGCAGTGTTTCCGGGTTATGCGCGTCTGGCCGGCGACCGCGAGCAGTTGAAGGCCACCTTCTGCCGGCTGATCGGCCTGCTAGCTTTCCTGACCATTCCGATCGGCACCGGCCTGGCGCTGGCCGCCCAGCCCCTGGTCGCCGTGCTGCTGGGCGACAAATGGTCAGGCACCGTGCCGCTGATCCAGGTGCTGGCGGTCTTCGGCATCGTGCGCGCCCTGCACGGCCCGACGGGCTCGATCTTCGTCGCCGTCGGCAAGCCGCGAGTCGTGGCGCTGACGCAGTGCGTGCAGATCGCGGTCGCCCTGTCGTTGATGCTGGTCCTGATCCCTCGGCTGGGGACGATCGGTGCTGCCTGGTCCATCCTGATGGGCGCCTGCTGCGCCATGTTCGTCAACTATGCAGGGGTGCTCCGTCTGTTGCACCTGCCCTTGTCACGGCTGGCTGCCGCCCTGTGGCGCCCCTTGTTGTCCACGAGCGCCATGGGGCTGCTGATGGCCGGGATCGCCCCGACGCTGCAACATGCTGCCGATCCCTGGCCTGCACTGGCCCAGTTGTTGATCCTGGTCCTTGCCGGGGCGCTAAGCTACCTGGTCACGGCCTTCGGGTTGTGGCGAGTTGGCGGGCGGCCGGACGGCTCCGAGTCGCTGCTGCTGGATCTTCTGGCCGAACGCTTGCGGCGCAGCCCACGGCCTGTTTGAGAAACGCGACACGCAAATCCTGGCGAGAACGGCAATGGAAAAGAAACCGCAGATTGCTTCCACGTACGACGAGATGTTCAGCACCGGGGGCTTTGCCGGTGTCTTCGATCTGCCCTATCGCCGGTCTCCTTATTTCCCGCTGTTCAAGGCGGTGCGCCAGGCGGTCGCGCGCCGGCCGGTCGCCCAGGTGCTGGAGGTGGGCTGCGGCACCGGAGCGATGGCCCAATATCTGTTCGACACGAACAGCATGCAGTCCTATCTGGGTTTCGACTTCAGCCCCGTCGCCGTCGAGAAGGCCCGGCTCCGCACCGGAAAGACAGGCTCCTTCTTCGTCGGCGATGCAACTCAAGAATCAAGTTATGCCGCGCATGACTACGACACGCTGATCTGCACCGAGGTGCTGGAACACATCGAGGACGACCTCCTGGCCATCAGCCATTGGAAGGAAGGTGCCTATTGCGTGTGCAGCGTCCCCAACTACGACGCTGACACCCACGTGCGCTACTTCCGCGATGAGGCTGCAGTACGCGCGCGGTACGGCGCCCTCGTCAACATTGAAACGATCACGCGCCGCCACAAGCCCTTTCTGGACGATCGCAGCATTGCGAATTGGCTGCGGGCGGTGCGCTGGAACCGCTTCCGCCCGGATCGACTGAAGTGGCTGCTTGGCTTTTCCAACTTCGATCGCGACGGCGGCTGGTTCATCTTCACGGGCAAGCGCAGCGCGCAGCGCTCGGCATAGGCCCGTCTTTCAAGATCGCAGAAGCCCTCGGCCCAAGGCCGATTGCAGGCGCCGCGACAACTCTTGGGCCTTGGCGTCCCAGGTGTTGTCGCGGGCCACGGCCTGCCGGGTTGCCGACGTTCCCGGCGCCTGGCCCTTCAGCGCCCGGTCGATGGCATCGACCCAGGCCGCGGCGCCGTCGGCGAAGGCGATCACCGGCTCGAGATGCCGCAGATGCGTCAACGGCGTGCTGATGACGGGCTTGCCGGCGGCCAGGTATTCATAGAGCTTGAGCGGCGACCCCGACAGGCTGATCTCGTTGACCAGCCAAGGAATGGCGAGCACGTCGCAGCGCTTGAGGTAGCCCGGCATCTCCTGCAGCTTGCGGGGCCCGATCAGGTGGACATTGGGCAAGGCCTGCAGCGCGGCCAATGCGGGACTCGGCTTGGCGATCTCGTCGGGATGGAGGCCGACGAATAGAAAGGTCCAGTCCGGCCTCCGGCCGAACACCTCCCGAAGCAGCGGCAAGTCGGTGATCGTGGTCTGCGTCGTCACGTAGCCGATGACCGGCGCCTTCAACGCCGCCACATCCGCGGGGACCGGCAGCTCGGGATCGGCGGCGCGAGAAAACAAGGCGTAGTCCACGCCGTTCGAGATGGCCTGGATATTGGGGTTGTGCGCCAGGCGTCGACTCTTCAGCGTCTCCGATGCGGTGAACACCATGACCGCACGCTCGAGCAGGCGACGCTCGGACTCGAGCACCATCTGCTGCCTGGCTGGATCCGTCTCGAACGACGCGTATTCATCGTAGACGTGATAGACCAGCGGACACTCCGGGAACTCGTCGGCCAGTTCGGCAAAGGCAGGGTGCCAGACGTACAGCAGACTCGGCTTCCAGCCACGCGCGCGCAGCACGCCGCGCATGTGACGTACCAAGCGCCGGCGCTGCCCGCTGCACAGCCAGGCCGGCCGAAACACCTGCGGGATCCAGTAGGGCGGCCGGTAGGCCAGCAGCCGAGGCAGTATCGGCTCGACACCCGGAGGCAGCTCGGAACGCCGGCGCCAGCGGTCGCGCACATCGTGGCTGAAGATGGGTGGCGTGCAGTACAGCACGTCATTGTCGGCAGCCAGCCGGCTGAGCAGATGGTGCCGGCTGCGCCACGTCGAGTGCCAGTCTTCCAGCGCCATCGACACGATGCAATGCCCTTGCAGGCCGGTTTGCTGCCCGCCGTCCGACAGTGGTGACATGGGAGTTGGGCCCAAGGCCTTGGTCGCTGAGCGCGGTGATTCTAGGAGCCCCTCCAGCGCTGCCGCCATGGCGGTGCAAGCTGCCGAAAGGCCGCGCGAAATCGTCACGAAGATCCTTCGTGACGCGAGTCGGACAAGGGCACAGCATGGCCGAGAATGCGCCGGCATTGCATCGCCAGCGCTCCGATCGCGACGCGCCGCCACGTGTCTTCCAGCCCACCTCAGCATCTGGCCATCCCCGGGAGTTCGGCTCGCCGCGGCATGGCCGTTGCCGGGGCTTGGTGCTTCAGGCACGCCTTCTGGTTCGACCTGGCGCTGTTGATCGCCGTGCTGGCCGCCGTCTGGCTGCCGGAGCTCAAGCATTGGTACGTCCGGCCGCAGGCCCTCGACGATGCGGCGCTGGCCGCCCTGCGCCGGGCCCCGGAAACGGCTCAACTCACCGAGATCGGACAGATGCAGCTTCGCGGCGTCGCCGTGCCGCGCGCTCAGCGTTTGGCAGCCGCTGAATCCGTGGCGCGCGGCGTGTTGAAGCTGCCCGACTTTCCGGACACGCCGATCGAGCTGCCCTTCTCGCCCCACGATCTGGACAAAGGCTCGCCCACCTGGGGTCTGATGTTCGCATCGCTGGCCGCGGCAGACTTGTTGATCGACGGCTACGCCGACACCGGCAATGAAGCCTGGTTCCGGCTCGCGCGGGACATGATCGATGGCTTCGCCCGGCATGAGGACGCGCGCTGGATCGACCAAGGCCTGATGTGGAACGATCACGCCACCAGCGCCCGCGTGCCGGTGCTGGTGAAGTTCTGGGCCCTGTACCGGCAGCGCGCCGATTTCGATCCCGCCCTCGCACGGCGATTGCTGAAGCTGGTGGCCCGCAGCGCCTTGCTGCTCAGCCGCGCCGATGCCTACGCCTGGCGGACCAGCCATGGGGTGATCGCCGATCTCGCGCTGCTGGAGATCGCGCAGGCCTTCCCTGCGCTGCCCGAAGCAGGCCCGGCGCGTCGGCTCGCCACTCAACGGGTGTCTCAGCACTTGCGGTATTGGATCAATGCCGAGGGCATGACTCTGCTGCATTCCGCCGGCTATCACAGTGCCTCGCTGTATCACCTGAGCCTGCTCCTGCGCCTGCACAGTCTCGCCGGCCAGCCGGCGCCGGAGGACTGGTGGACACGCTTCGACCGCGCACTGGCCATCGAAGCCATGCTGCGCCGGCCCGACGGCTCGTTGCCCCTGTTCGGCGACACGATGAATCTGCCCGACGCCGAGCCGCCGTGGCTGACTCGGCGGGCCAGCGATGGCCTTGCACTGCCGGTGCAACCGCGCCCGCTGCCGGCCGCCGGCCACGCGGCGCTGGTGCTGCCCGCCGCGGGCTATGCGTTCTGGCGCGACGACCCCTCGGAGGCGGCCGGTGCCGGCGGGCAGACCACGATGGCATGGGCCAAGCACCAGGGGCTGGGACACAAGCTGGCGGACGAACTGAGCGTGCTGACGTGGAGCCGCGGCCGGACCTGGGTGACGAATACCGGCTACTGGCCCTATGGCGACGCCTTGCGCGAAGAGGCCGAATCCTGGGCCGGCTCCAACGCGCCGCATCTGGCCGGGGAACCCAAGTCGTCGCAGCGGCAAACCCAGGCATTGACCAGCGCCGCCGGCCCGTCTCTGCAGTTCGTCGAAGCCGAACGCCTGGGCCCGGACGGGCTGCGCATGCGCCGCCAGCTTCTGCGCATACCGGCGGTCGATGCGTGGATCGTGATCGACCACAGCCAGGACACGCGGGCGCGCTCGTCCCGCCAGCTCTGGACCTGGGCGCCGGATCTCCAAGTCCGCCCGCTGACGGACGGCGCCTGGAACGACACGGTGGCCAGCCAGGGCCAAGGCGTGGCCCAGCGGATCTCGCTGCAGACCTCTTCCAGCGCGCCGGTCGTGCCGTTCCGAGGCAGCCGCGCGCCCTTGCGCGGCTGGGTGGTGGAAGGCCGCGAGCCCCGGCCCGCGACGGCCTTGCTGATCACCCGGCCGACACAAGAAGCCTGGATGCTGAGCACGTTCGCCAACGCGGCATCGGAGCCGGCAGCCCGGGCTTGGCCCGTCAGCCGCATGCAGGTCCTGGCAGGGCCCTGAGCACTGGCGGCTGGAGTTGTCCACGCAAGGCGGCATGCTGACCGCGGAGCGCAAGGCCGGCAGCATCGAATTGTCGGGTGCGGTGCGGACCACGCTGGCGTTGACGCAAGTCGATCCTGCAGACGCGGCCCGCACCGATCAGCAGCAGGCACTGGCGCAGGCCGCACTCAGCTACCCGCGCTTTGCCGAGGTGGTGGCCTACCGCGAGCGGGTCAGTCGATGGCTGTTGGGGGCTTTCGCGGTTCAGCTCGCGGTCCTGTGGCTGCTGCGACGAACCGCCGTCCGCGGCCTGCGAATCGTCCAGCCAGGCTTGTGGGCAACATGGCTGGCGGGTGGCGTCTGGCTGACAACAAGTTATTTCTAGTTACTATCGTCACTAATGAGTGAAAATCAGTAACAGCACGGCCCCTGCAACCAAGGGGGCCCACATCCGAAGCCGCCCATAAGCGTTGTTCGTGGTGCTCAAATGCCGCACTCGGAAGCAGGAGGCGGGTCGTCAGAACACCATGAAGCGACGAGCGTTCATTCAGTTGGCAGGCGGTGTCGCGACCACGCAGTGGTTGGCTGGCTGCGGCGGCACCGATTCGACCGACGAAACGGCTGCTGCCAACCGTCGATTCGGCAGCAAGGCGATGGCGCCGGCCGGCACCCGGGTCTACCAAGGCGCCAGCGGCGGCACGGTCTATGGGGGGCTGTACGCGAACACCTTGGTCGACCTGGTGGCCCAGGCAGCGCCGAATTCGTGGATCCAGGTCAACCTGAATACCTTGTACTCGGTCTGGCCCGCCAACGACTACATCCCGCAGTCGTCGACCTCGGGTCCCGGGACGCCTTCGGCGGTGACCCGATGCTGGTCTTCATTTGCATGGGACCCGCTGCGCAGCCGCCTGATCTTGTACGGCGGCGGGCACGCCAACTACGACGGCAACGAGGTCTACATCTTCGAAGGCAGCACGCGGCAATGGAAGCTGGGTTTCTACGCCAGTGACGTGCAGTCGTATCAGGGCAGCGCCGGCGAATTCGTCACGGTCGACGGCCCGCTGCATGCACCCGTCAGCGCGCATACCTATGACAACACGACCTACCTGCCCGTGCTCGACCGCTACATGACCTTCGGTGGCGCGTGCGCGCATACCGGCGGTTCCTACATCGTGCATGACGGCAGCGAGACGCGGCCCAGCGGACCCTATACGCTGGATCTGACGCACGCCGGCAAGGGCTGGGTGGGCGGCGTCGCCGGCTCGAACGTGCATCGCGGATCGACGACCAATGTCGATCTGCCCGGCGCCAACGCGTGGGCCGTGCGCGACTACTACAAGGACCACGACGACCCGAACGGCGTGCTGTCCTGGATGACGGCGCACATCTCCTGCGGCAGCGCCTATGTGGAGGAAAACGGCCGCGATGTCGTCTACTTCACCAGCCGTCCTGGCCTCCATCTGCACCGCATCGAATTCGTCGACCAGGACTACCGCAACGACATCATCAGCCGGGTCGGCATCGCCAACAACAATCCGAACCAGTGGGACGCGACCCTGGCCTTCGACCCTGTGAAGCGCATCGTGCTGAACCTCGGCTCCGTCAGCCAGAGCCTGTTCTGGGGCTGGGACCTGTCGAACGGCGTGCAAGGCAATTTCAACGTCTTCTCCAGTGGCCTGACGGGGCCGGGTGTTGCCGCCTGGCTGAGTGCGTTCAAGCAGATGCACGGCATCGACTACGACCCGATCAACCAGCGCTTCGTGCTCTGGAGCGAAGGCGGCCAGGTGTTCGGTTTGCGGCACGAGGGCGGCAGCCTGTCGTCGAACTGGTCCATCGAGGAACTGCGCGGCCCGTCGGGCACCGCCGGAGTCGACCGGCCGAAGACGCGGGATGAACTCGACAGCGAGCCTTTCGGCGTCTACAGCAAGTCGGACACGGGCGTCACGGGCAAATGGAAGTGGGCCCGCGACCTGAACGCTTTCGTCGGCTTGCAGCACACCTATTTCGGCAACGTCTGGATCTACAAACCCGACAACTGGGCGACGCCGACGGCCAGCCGGTCGGCCCAGATGATCGAGGTTGCGGCCGCCCACCAGAAGCAGATTTCGAGGTAGTTCGACCATGGCCCTGACCTTCAATGGATCCAGTTCGTCGCTGACTCGCTCCGGTACCTTCGTTGCCAGCTATCCGTTCACGATCTTTGCGTGGGTGCGCGCAGCCAGCAGCCAGACCGGCTTCATCGCGGAACTGGCCGTCGAGCCGGGGCCGTACGGCACGCATGAAGGGCACGGCATGCTCGCTTCGGGCGGCCGCATGCTGGCCTGGTCGACGGTCGGCAGCGGTGTGGCCGCCTACAGCACCTCATACATCCAGAACGGCATCTGGATGCCGGCGATGGCGGTGTTCTCCAGCGACAGCGTACGCCGGGTCTATCTGGGCACCGGTGCGCCGATCACCCAGGGAACGGCGTTGAACCAGAACCCCTCGCTGCTCAATGCCTTCGCGATCGGAAAACAGGCTCAGCGCTCGGCCAACTACTGGGCCGGCGACATTGCCTGCGTCGGCCTTTGGCGGGGCGAGCTGACCGCGGCCGACTTCGCCACCTTGTCAGGCGGGGCCGTGCCGTCGACGGTGCAGAGCTCCGCCCTGATCGACTATTGGTCACTGTCCACGCAGGCCGCCACCCAGACCGGAGTCAACGGCTTCGTGCTGACGGCGACCAATACCGCGCAAGCCAGCTCTCATCCCATCTCCGAGGGCGAGGCCATTCCGCCGACGATGACGGGCTCGATCAGCGTCACCAATCTGGGCATGTCCGGCTACACGCTGAGTTGGGCCGCCGCAACCGACAACGTGGCTGTCACGGCCTACGAGCTGAGCCTGGATGGCGGCACGACCTACACCAACATCGGCAATGTGTTGACCACCACGGTCAGCGGCCGCGCTCCAGGCAGCACCGACCAGGTCCGCGTGCGGGCACGTGACGCCGTCGGCAATCTCAGCGCCCCGCTGTCGGTGGCCGTCACCTTGCTGTCCGACAACGTCGCGCCGACGATGAACGGCAGCCTCGCGGTGAGCGCGATCACGACGATGGGCTATGTCGTGAGCTGGTCGGCGGCATCCGACAACGTCGGCGTCACCGGTTATGAGATCAGCCTGGACGGAGGCAGCAACTACGCCGCCATCGGCAACGTGCTGACGATCACCGTCAGCGGCCGCAGCCCCGGCACGACGGACGCGGTGCGCGTGCGCGCCAAGGATGCCGCCGGCAATGCCAGCGTGCCGCTGAGCGCCGACGTCACGCTGCTGACAGGTGGCGACGTGACCCCGCCGGTGCTGACCGGCACCATCACCGTCACGGGTCTTACGAGCACTGGCTATACCTTGAGCTGGGGCCAGGGCAGCGACAACGTCGGCGTGACGGCCTACGAGCGGAGCCTGGACGGCGGCGCATCCTGGGTCAACGTTGGCAACGTGCTGACCGTCACCATCACCGGGCGGACGCCGGGCAGCGTCGACCAGGTGCAGTTGCGCGCGCGCGACGCCGCGGGCAACGTCAGCACGCCGCCCCTGTCGACCACGGTGACCTTGCCCAGCGGCGGCCTGGCGGCACTGACGACGCCGCCGATGAAGAACAACGCCGGCACCTTGCTGGCCAATCTGACGGGCATCACCGTGAATGTCTACGACGCCAGCACCGGAGCCCTCGTCGTGCGAAAGACCGGGCTCTCCAGCAACGGGGCGGGTGTGGTGACCATCAGCGACAGTGCGCTCGTGTCCGGCACGAGCTATGCCTATGAAGTCGTGACGCCTGCCAACGGCCGCCGGCTGCCCACGGGGATGGCGGCATGAGCACGAGCTTGCGCATCGACACGGCCGAGCTGATTCCCGGCGCCCTCGTCATCGGCGATACCGGGCTCGGCGTGCTCGGCTCGTCGATCCCGGCAGACGGCACCCATGGTCCCGGCTATGCCTACGACTCGGTGATCTTGCAGCCCGGCTACGCCGACAAGGAATACCGGGCAACGATCGACTCGTTGCCTGCGGCACTGAATCTGGCGGCTGCCGAGACGTCGGCTTTCACGGCCACGGGGCCGGATGGCAGCCACGCGGTGACGTGGTCTCTCTACGAAGACGGCCAGCTCGTCGGATCGACCTCGTTCACGGTGATCTTCGGCGCCTGAGCCGCTGCCCCGCAGCAGCGGCTTCAAGGCCGCATCGTTCATGCTGCCCCGCCCGGAGTGCGGCGGATTTAACGTGAGCGGATCCTCGATCGGCCGCGCTTGCCTATACGCTCCTGGCCGGTCACGCTCGGCGGCACGTTGCCGCCGGACTCGTGACGGCGCCCTGTGCGATCGCCTCGATCGCGGGCGAGAGCCGAAATCCCGCAGGGCTGCCACCGGTGCGGCCGCGCAAACCGGAAAACATTGAACCGATGTGTGGCTTGGTAGCCCTGAAGGCGCTTGGGCAGGCGCAGACCGATCGGGCGCAGTTGGAGCGGATGGTGGACACCCTCCGCCATCGAGGCCCCGATGACAGCGGCATCCACCTGGTCGGCCCGTTCGGGCTGGGGTTTCGGCGTCTGTCGATTCTCGACCTGTCGCCGGCCGGCCATCAGCCGATGGTCGACGCGACGACCGGCGTCGCCATGGTCTTCAACGGCGAGATCTACAACTACCTGGAGCTGAAGAAGGAGCTCGAGGCCCTGGGCCATCGCTTCCACTCGACGGGCGACTCCGAAGTGCTGCTGCGGGCCTACCTGGAGTGGGGACACGACTGCGTGAAGCGGTTCAACGGCATGTGGGCCTTCGTCATCGTCGACGCGGCCCGCGGGCTGATGTTCGGCTCGCGCGACCGCTTCGGCATCAAGCCGCTGTTCCGTTGCGCGACCGATTCGACGGTCGCCTTCGCCTCCGAGATCAAGGCGCTGCTGGCCGGCGCGCTGCTGCCGCCGAAGCCGAATCACCGGGTCGCAGCCAGCTTCCTCGTCGACAACCGGCTGGACACCAGCGAGGAGACCTTCTTCGAAGGCATTCACTCGGTGCCGGCCGCCCATTGCTTCGAAGTCGACGTCCAGGGCCGCTACCGGCAATGGCGCTACTGGTCCATCGAAGAGGAGCGGCCCGGTCCCGCGGATCCTGCCCAGGCCTTCGCGGAGCTCTTCGAGGATTCGGCACGGCTGCACATGCGCAGCGACGTGCCGGTCGCCGTGCACCTGTCGGGCGGCCTGGACTCGACCGCCATCGCCTGCGCACTGGCGCGGCTGCGTCGGCAGGAGGCAGCGCAGGGCCCGCTCGCCGCCTTCTGCTACATGGACCCGCGATTCGATGAGCAGCGCTACATCGACGCCACGCTCTCGCAGACCGGCGCGCAGATGGTGCCGCTGAAGGCCACCCCGCTGGAGCTGTGGCAGTCACTGCCGCAGGTGCTGCAGGCCCATGACGAGCCCTTTCATTCGTTCACCGCACTGGTGAGCTACCAGCTCATGCGGACCACGGCCGAGCACGGCATCAAGGTCGTGCTCAACGGCCAAGGTGCCGACGAAACCCTGGGCGGCTACGGCAACTACTTCAGGGGCTACTGGTGCAGTCTGGCGAGCCGGGGGTCCCTGCTGACGCTGCTGGGAGAGATGCGCGCCTGGTCGAGCGCCAACCGGCGACCGCTCTTGCCGCAGATGGTCGACGTGCTGAGGCGCATCGTGGCCAGCCGCCTGAACCGCCATGCGGCCCACCGGGCGCGCTCGGTCCGGCGCTGGCGGGCTCGCGTGCAGGGCATCGACTGGCTGAGCCCCGGGGTTGCCGGCGCCGCCGCGCCGGAGGAGCCGCCGCCGTTCGGGCTGATGAAGATGCTGGAATCTTCCGTCGTGCGCGATCCGCTGCCGATCTATCTTCGCGTGGAAGACCGCAATGCATCGGCGCATTCGATCGAAAGCCGCGTGCCTTTCCTCGACTACCGCCTGGTGGAGCTGGCCTTCTCGATGGCACCCGAGTGGCACCTGCGGGGGCCGCTGAACAAGTTCGTGCTGCGCGAGGCCATGCGCGACCGCATCCCGGAAGTCGTCCGCAGCCGGGTCGACAAGATGGGCTTTCCGACCGCGGCTTCGACCTGGATCCGGGGTGAGCTGTACGAGCCCATGCGCGAGGTGCTGACCGATCCGGAATTCCAGCGGGCCGATCTGCTGCAGCCCCGCCGGCTGCTGGCGATGCTCGACGAGCACCACGCCGGGCAGGCCGACCACGGCGAGCCCCTGTTCAGCGCCGTGCAGTGGTTTCTGTGGCAGCGCCGGATCGGCGCGCAGGCGGGTCGCGCCACGCCGGCGCCGCTCAGTCGCTGATGCGCAGCCCCGGCGCGTGGCCCTGCAGCCACTGCTCCAGCATCATCAGGATCCACACCATCTCGCCGTAGTAGCTGGGGTGCTCGGCCAGCCGGCGCTCGAACAGCTCCTGCACGAACGCCGGCTGCACGATGCCGCGCGGCGCCAGGCTGGCCAGCGAGTCGCGCGCCAGCGTCATCAGGCCGGGGTGGCGCGTCAGCCAGACGCCGAAGGGCAGCCCGAAGCCCTGCTTCTTCTTGGCGATGATCTCGTCGGGCAGGAAGCCGCGCAGCGCCTCCTTGAAGAACCAGCGCAGCTTCAGCCCCTTGAGCTTGTACTCGGTGGGCAGGCGCAGCGAGAAGTCCAGCAGCGCATCGTCCAGCATCGGGAAGGCCACCTGCAGCCCGGCCAGCCGCGTGGTGCCGCAGACCTTGGGCAGGTCGCTCTCGCCCAGCGTGTAGCGCCAGTCGTAGGCCAGTGTGCGGTTGAGCGTGCTGGCCTCGGGGCCGACTTCGTTCCACACGCCGCGCTGGTGCTCCAGCGGGCCGCGCGGGTTCACGCGCGACAGGAAGGCCGGCGTCAGCACCTCCTGCGTGCCCAGGCGCAGCAGCAGGTTGTACATCTGCAGCCGGTCGGGCATCGGCACGCGCGCCTGCTCGATGTAGCTGCTGCCCTTCTTCAGCAGCGGCGTGCGCGCCACGGCGCCCAGCTGGAAGAAGGGCTCCATCAGGCCGCGCCGCAGGCCGGCCGGCACGTGGGCGTACCAGTCGAACACGCGCTGCTTGGCATAACGCGAATTGCCGCCGAACAGCTCGTCGCCGCCGTCGCCGGCCAGCATGCGCGTCACGCCGTCGCCGCGCGCCTGCAGCGCGCAGTAGTAGGCCGGCAGCGCCGACGAGTTGCCGAAGGGCTGGTCGTACGACGCCGCGACGGCGGCGACGGACTTCACCAGGTCGGCCGGCGTCACGTAGTACTCGTGATGCTCGGTGCCGAAGGCCTTGGCGGCGATGCGCGCGAAGGCCATCTCGTCGTAGCCCTCGGCCTCGAAGCCGATCGAATAGGTGGCCGCCGGCCGCCCGCTGACCTGGCCGATCAGGCCGGCGACGGTGGAGCTGTCGGTGCCGCCGCTCAGGAAGCAGGCCGCCTTGCTGCCGTCCAGCCGCTCGGCCACGGCCTGCTGCAGGTGCCGGCGGAACTCGGCCTTCAGGCCGTCGAAGGAGACCGGGCCCGGCGGCTCCTGGAACTGCGGCGTCCAGTAGCGCCAGACCTTCATCTGCCGGCCGTCCCACAGCGCGCAATGGCCCGGCGGCACGCGCTGCACGCCGCTGAAGATGGTGCGCGGCGACGGGATGCAGTGGAAGAACAGGTAGTCGAAGACGGCCTGCGGATCGATGGCGGCATCGCCCGCAGCGGCCAGTTCGTCGGCGCGCGGCGCGAAGCGCAGCCGGCCGTCGGCCACGCGCCAGCACATCGAATGCACCGCGAAGCGGTCGACGGCCAGGAAGGCGCGGCCGTCGGGCAAGGTGACGCCGACGCTGAAGTCGCCGCGCACGCCGGCCATCAGCGCGGTGAACGCGGCCTCGTCGCGCGCCCCGGCCAGCGCCTGCCGCCAAGCGGCCAGGCTGCCCGAGGCCTGGGCCAGGCGGGCCAGCGGCGCATCGGCAAAGCGGGGGTGGCCGTCGGCCCGGTCGGCCGCGGAAGAGGGGGGCAGGTTTGCAGAGTCCGTGGTCATCTGATTCGACAGTTAGCCGCCGTGGCTGCGGTCAAGCCGGGTCGTACAGCGTGACGCCGCGGCGCGCCGCGGCCACGAGCTGCCCGGTCACGGCGGCGGCGCGCGCGGCGAACATCGGCACGTGGTGGAACTGCCATTCGTCCAGCGTGCCGGGCGAGAGGATCTTGCGCATCTTCCAGATGTCGAAGCGGCCGTCGACGCTGCGGCCGCGCAGCTCGAAGGGGATCTCGCCGTCGCGGTCGACCAGCGTCATCGCCAGCGGCGCGCCGGCGCGCGACGGCAGCGGGAACTCGTCGCCCATCAGCTCTTCGGTGTGATGCGCCTGCGTCATCACCTGGATGGGCTTGCCGATGCCCAGGATGCAGGTGTCCAGCCGCGCCATGGTCTCGAAGGGGCTGCCGCGGCCGGCGGCGCTGCTGGCGTGCTCGTGGCCGCGCGTCAGCTCCTCGGCCAGCGGACCTAACGCTGAAATACGGTAGACCGGATGCCGGCTCCAGCGCACGCCGGGCAGGCGGCGGAACAGCTCGGTGGCCAGGCCCATCTGCGACGGCGTGCGCCGCAGGTCGAAGCGCGGGTTGCGCACGAAGCTGGCGTAGGCGCCCTCGCCGTCCTCGCCGAAGTAGAAGGCCGGCATCGCCAGCGTGCGCGTGGGGCCGCAGAAGTCGACCAGCATGCGCACCAGCTCCAGCGGGCCGTCGGTGAACATCGGCTTCATGTGGTTGACCGAGCTGTGCACCATCAGCACCTGGAAGTCCTGGCCCACGCGCTGCTCGAGGTGCCGGCGCAGCGCCGCGCAGTCGAAGGTGCCGTAGACGCGGCACATCAGCGGCGCCAGCCGCGCGCGGCCCTTGAAGTACAGGTTGCGCAGGCCTTCGACGCGGTCTTCGTCGAGGAACCGCTTGGCCAGCCCGGATGCGAACTCGACGGCGCTCACCGCTGTCCGTGCGCGCGCGCCGCCGTCAGCTCACGCCCTGGCGCTGCAGGTACGCCAGGATGGCCGGCACCGACTTGAGCTGCTCGAAGTCCTCGACCTCGATCATCAGGTCGAAGGTCTGCTCGATGGCCATCATCAGGTTGACCTGGCCCAGCGAATCCCAGGCCGGCAGGTCTTCGTCGCGGGTGTCGGGCGTGATGCGCGCGGCCGGCAGCTTCAGCGTGGCGGCGATGGTCTGCTGCACGCGCTCGAACAAGGTCATGAAACGAGGTCTCCGGTTTCCTGGGCCACGGGGGACGGCGAGGCGAGCGCGACCTCGATCGGATAGTCGGCCGCGGCCTCGGCCGGGCGCTGGTCCAGCCGGCGCTGCCAGCGGCCGCCGGCCGCGACGAAGCCGTGCTGCGGCAGGAACTCGCGCACCAGCTCGTTCTTGGCCGTGGGCAGGTAGTCGGCCACGAGCTCGGTGACGCCGCGCCCGGCCAGCAGCCGCAGCCCGGCGGCCAGGAAGGCCGACTCGGCCTGCCGGCCGATGACGCGGCAGGACATCAGGAAGGTGTCCAGCTCGGCGCGCTGCGCGCCCGCCAGCCGCCAGATCGCCAGGCCCACGATGCCGCTGTCGCCGAACACGTCGGCCAGCGAGAAGTCCAGCACCAGGTGGTCGCCGCCTTCGATGAAGCCGCGCATCTGCTGCTCGTCGTAGCGGCGCGTGGTCAGGTTGAACTGGTTGGTCTTCCTGGTGAGCTGGGCCAGCCGCGCCAAGTGCGGCAGCGGGTCGACGCCGACGCGCATCTTCATCTGCAGCCGCGCCAGGTGGTCGCCGGCCGACGAGCCGGCCTGCGCGGCCGAGTCCAGCAGCTCGCGGCGCTGGCGCTCCTGCGCGTACAGCGCGGTCTTGGCGCGGTCCTCGGCGGTCAGCGACAGCACTTCCAGCCGCGCCACGCGGTCCAGGCAGGCCGGCACGTCGACGGCGCGCTTGGGCACCTGCACCACCTGCACCTGCGGCAGCGCGTGGCGCACCGCAGCGCATTCGTGGTCGCTGTCGTCGACGAAGACGAAGGCGTCGAGCCCGAGGTTCAGCTCCTCGGCCAGCGAGCGCAGGTTGTCCGGCTTGGGCAGCCAGTTGACGCGCCGCGCCGCGAAGTGCTCGTCGCGCAGCACCTGGTGCGGATGCTCGCGCAGCACCTGGTCGACGTCGGCCGGGTTGTTCTTGCTGCACATCGCCAGCACGATGCCGCGCTGCTGGAAGTCGAGCACGCGGCGCTGGAAGTCGGCGTAGGCGTTGCCGGGGTAGTCGGGGCCGAGCTGGATGCCGTCGATGCCGTCTTCGCCGACGATGCCGCCCCACAGCGTGTTGTCGGCGTCGAGCACCAGCACCTTGGCGCGCGGCTGCCGCAGCAGCACGCCCACCACCGCGATGCGGCGCGCGAACTCGCAGGCCGCGGCGGCGCTGAAGGGGTAGCGCGCCGAGTACCAGTAGCGGCGGTCGAAGAAGGCCTGGCGCCCGAGCTGGGCCTGCACCTCGTCGAGGTCGACGAAGCTCGTGGCCGGGCAGTCGCGGCGCAGCCAGTCGCCGAGTTCGGTCTTGAAGGTCTGCCACCAGGCGGCCTCGGAGCCGTCGGCCTGCGCATCGTGCTGGCCCAGGCTGGCGGGCAGCGGCGACGGCAGCAGGCTCAGCACGATCTGCCCCAGCGGCTGGGCGCGGAACGCGGAGACGATCTCGCGCAGCCGCGCCAGCGATGCGGCGCGCACCGCCTCGCGCTGCGCGGCGTCGAGGCCGACGATGGGCTGCGACAGCGCCGGATGCAGGTCTTCGCGGCGCAGCATCAGCAGCGTGATGTCGGGCCGGTGCGCCACCAGCGCCGAATCGGCGCGCGCCTCCTGCAGCGCCAGGCCATAGGGCGCATGGTGGGCCTGCAGCTCGAAGCCTTCGAGCGCGGCCTGCAGCGCCAGCCAGGGTTCCAGCAGATCGCTGGTGTAGGTGTGCACGACGCCCACCCGCAAGGGCTGCGGCGTCTGCGTGAGCGTCAGCGCATGGGAGCGCAGGCGTTCGGCCTGCGGCAGCGACAAGGGCGCCGGCCAGGCCCACAGCGCGGACTGCAGCTCGCCGAGCGTGCCGTGGCGCAGGAGGTCGTCGAATTCGGGCTTGGCGTTCGCCATCAGATCCGCAGCGCTCGGGCGCCGGCTGGCGTGAAGAGCGGCGATTCTCGCATCGGCCCTCGGCCGGCCCCGGCCGTGCGGCGGCGACAATTTCACGCTTGCCGTGCAGCGGCATGCGCAGAATCGGCCACCCCCGCTGCCAGCGGGAAGCCCAAGTTGCCATGACCGCTTCTGCCCCCGTCGCCAGCCGGCGCTTCGAGCTTGCCGACCAGTTGCGCTTTGCCCGCCTGAGCGGCGACGTCAATCCCATGCACGTGGATGCGATCGCGGCGCGCCGGCTGCTGACCGGCCGCCCCGTGGTGCACGGCGTGCACACGCTGCTGACCGCACTCGAGCACGGGGCTTTGCCCTGGCCCGCGGCCTGGCGGCTGGACGCCGACTTCCTCAATCCGCTGTCGGTCGGCGACGAGTTGCGGATCCGCAGCGAGCGCGACGACGCCGACGCCCCGCTGCTGCTGGCCGAAGCGGCCGGCCTCGCGGTCTGCCGCGTCGCGGTGACCGCCGAGGCGCCGCCGCGCCCGCCGGTGCCGGCCTGCGACGAGGTCGAGCCCATCGCGCTGGGCGCGCAGCCGCTGGACCGCGAGCCGGCGTCCTGGGTCGGCCGCTGCCAGCGCCTGGCCTTGCCGGCCGCGCGCTTCGACGCCGAGTTCCCGCGCTGCTGCGCGCAGCTGGGCGAGCGCCGCGTCGCCGCGATCGCGCTGCTGTCCAGCTACGTGGGCATGGTCTGCCCGGGGCTGCATTCGGTGTTCTCGTCGCTGAGCGTCGAGCCCGGCGACCCGCAGGCCGATGCGCTGCGGTTTCGCGTGCGCCGCTACGACCCGCGCTTTCGCATCTTCGTGATCGACTTCGACGGGCCGGTGCGCGGCGAGATCAAGGCCTTCCTGCGCGCCACGGCGCAGGCGCAGCCGGACATGGCCGCGCTGCAGCCGCTGCTGCGGCCGGGCGAGTTCGCGCCGTCGCGGCACTGGGTGATCGGCGGCTCGCGCGGGCTGGGCGAGCTGGTGGCCAAGCTGCTGGCCGCCGGCGGCGCCGGCGTGACCCTCAGCTACGCCAGCGGCGCCGACGATGCGCAGCGCGTGGTGGCCGACATCGCCGCGGCTGGCGCGCCGGCCGCCGAGGCCCGGCACCTGGACCTGACGCAGCCGGACTTCGGCGGCTGGCTGGACCACGCGCCCTGGCCCGACGCGGTGTGGTACTTCGCGACGCCGCGCATCTTCCGCAAGAAGGCGGGGCTGTTCGACGCCGCGCTGCTGGACGAGTTCCTGGGCTTCTACGTCCGCCGTTTCGAAGCGTTATGCCAGGCCCTGGAGCAGGCGGCCGGCGCGCGGCGCAGCCTGATCTTCTACCCGTCGACGGCCTTCATCGGCGAGCGCCCCAAGGGCATGACCGAATACGCGATGGCCAAGGCGGCCGCCGAGGTGCTGATCGACGACCTCGCGCGCACGCTGCGCCAGGTCAAGCCGGTGGCGCGCCGCCTGCCGCGCCTGGCCACCGACCAGACGGCGGGCCTCGCCGGCGGCAGCGCGATGGCCAACGCCGAGGTGATGCTGCCGGTGCTGCGCGAGCTGCTGGCCGCGTCCTGATCAGCCGCGCGCCGCGCGCGGCGGTCGCAGGCGGTCGTCCAACCCCTGCAGCGCGCGCTGCAGCCAGCGGCGCAGCGCCTCGCGGCGGTGCTCGGTGACGGCGCCGATGGCCACCACCGACAGCGCCGTCAGCGCGGTGACGGTCCACCAGAAGCCGTGGCCGGCCGGATCGCCGCGCACGACGGCGGTCCAGAACAGGAACAGCGGCTGGTGCAGCAGGTACAGCGTGAAGGTGTAGCCGGCCAGCCAGCGCACCGGCCGCTCGATGCCCAGCAGCAGCGGCGCGAGCTGCCCGGCCAGGTTGCGCATCGCCGCGAAGTTGACGAAGACCAGCAGGCCCAGCAGGTAGTCGCCCGGTGCGAAGCGGGCGAAGGTCAGTTCGGTGAAACGTTGTTCGCCCAGCCAGCCGCGCATCAGCGCCGCCACCGCCTCGTAGACGCCGGCCGCGTGCATCCACACGATGCCGGCGGTCGACGCCAGCAGCAGCACCCAGGACAGGCCGCGGCTCCAGCTCTGCAGCCAGCGCCAGCGGTACAGCAGCACGCCGGCCCACCACACCGGCATCAGCAGCACGATCTTGGGGCCGACGAAGGCGCACGCCAGCAGCACCGCGCCGGCGCGCCAGCCGCGCGGCAGGAACATCGCCAGCGCGAAGATCACGTAGTACCAGACCTCGAAGGCGATCGACCAGTACGGCACGTTGGAGAAGAAGGTGATCGAGACCCACCACGACTCGTTGAGCATCAGCCCGCAGCCCAGCAGCCGCAGCGCGAAGCGGTCGTAGGGGTAGTCGTACATCGCCGGGTAGAGCTGGCGGCCCAGGGTGTCGAGCAGCGGCGTGAGGATCAGCGTCGGCAGCACGACCGAATAGACGCGCGACAGGCGGCTGGCGCCGTAGGCGACCCAGGTCTTCTCCTTGGTGTCGGTGACGTAGGCGATCACGAAGCCCGACAGCACGAAGAACACGATCACCGAGCTGTGGCCGTAGTTGCTGGCCGGCAGGATGTCGGTGACCAGCATGCGCATGTTCGAATGCCACAGGTACACCAGCACCGCGGCGCCGAAGCGCACGAGATCGAGATAGACCGAGAAGGGGCGGTTCATGCCGTCGCTCAGGTGAAGCGCCGCGCCACCTGCTGGGCCAGGCGGCCGGCCGTGGCCCACAGCGGCACCTGCGGCCGGGTCTCGGTCGCGCCGCCCTCGGCCCGGCCCGGCGCACGGAAGGGGCCGACGCGGAACAGCTCGCGGTGCTCGCCGAGAAAGCGGCACAAGGCCTCGAAGCGCCGCACCACGAACCAGTCGGGCCGGTTGCTGCCGGGCTTGAGCATCTCGAAGTTGTGCGAGACGATGACGAAGTGCCGGACGCCGCGCTGCCGCGCATCGAGCAGCGCGCTGCGCAGCTCGGCGAAGCTGCTGCCGTTGAGCTGCGCCGGCCGCGGCCGGCCCAGGCCGTCGCGGTAGACGGTGACCGGGATGCAGCGCACGCTTTCGATCAGCCGCTCGCTGCCGAAGTCGTGCACGCCGGCGATGCTGCCGGCGCTGTGGTCGTAGCCGGCGTTCAGGCTGCTGTCCAGCGCGAAGCCGTTGCGCGCCAGCGCCCGGTAGGTGTCGCGGTTGGCGGCGAAGCTGCCGGCGCGGAAGGTGTCCACCGGCCGGCCCAACGCCTGCTCCAGCAGGCGGCGGCCGGCGCCGATCAGCGCCGTCTGCTCGTCGACGTCGTAGTGGACGAGATGCTGGCGCTTCTTCGAGACGTTGGCGATCAGCGGAGGGCTGATCTCGTCGGTCCATTCGGGGTGCAGGTGCAGTTGCACGTCCTGGCCGCCGCCGGCGATGAGCTGCGCCACCGTCTGCAGGTGCTGCTGGCCGAAGCGCGCGGCGAACAGCGGCTCCACGAAGAACACGCCCTGCAGCCCGTGGCGGTCGAGGATCTCGATCGTCTTGGGCAGCGCGTAGTCACCGGCCTCCGAGCGCCCGAAGTAGTAGCGCTGGAAGGCCGCCGGAAAGCGGCCGTCGAGGTCGAGCCCAGCCGTCGCACCAGACCTCGACGTCGAAGGTGACGTAGACGTTCACGCGACTTGCACCGCCTGCGGCGGCCGCGGCCGCAGGTTGTGCAGCATGCGCAGCGCAAAGCGCACCGGCGTGCGGTCCCACGGCGTGAAGCGCGGCAGCTGCATCGGATCGGACTGCGCGCTGGCCACGCCCCAGGCGGTGGAGAACGCGGCGTCGAAGCCGGCCTGGCGCACCAGCTCGACGGTCTCGGGCGTGTAGTCCTCGCCGGGCCGGCCGTTGGGATAGGCGAACAGCCGCACCGGCTCGCCGAGCATCTGCTCCAGCTGGCGGCGGCCTTCCTCGATCTCGCGGCGCGCCTGGTCGGCCGGCAGCCGGCCCAGGATCGGGTGGCTGACCGTGTGCGCGCCCAGCTGCATGCCGGCACCGCGCAGCGCGCGCAGCTTGGCCGGGGTCATCATCAGGTCGGTGGGCGGCACCACCTGGGCGCGCCGCGCCAGCTCGTCCACCAGCGCCAGCCGGCGCGCCGGGTCGAGGTACTTGACGGCGCCGATCACGCGGCCGATGGCCGCGCGGCGCTCGGCCAGCGTCTCGCAGCGCAGCGTGCCGAGGCCGGACACCAGGTCGTCGAGATCCAGGCTGCCGCGCCCGGTGCGGCGCAGCGCCTCGATGATGGTGTCGTTCCACATGCGGCCGCCGCCGATGAAGCCGGTGCTGATGAAGAAGGTGCAGGGCAGCCCGTGCCGGCGCAGGATGGGCAGCGCGACGTCGTGGTTGTCGGCATAGCCGTCGTCGAAGCTGAACGCCGCGGCGCGCGCCGGCAGGCTGCCGTCGCGCAACCGGCGCGCCGCCTGGTCCAGCGGCAGCACGTTGAACCAGCGCTTCATCCACGCGCACAAGGCCTCGAAGGTCTGGGCATGGATCTCCTGCGGGAACAGCGGGTCCTGCTGCGGCAGCACGCGGTGGAAGATCAACACCGACAGGCGCGCCCGCTGGCGGGCGGGCGAGCGCAGCGTCAGCAGGGCCTTGATCATGGGCGGGGCGACGGCGTGGGCCGCGGCGCCGGGCCGGACGGGGGCGGTTTCACGTCGACGGCGGGCGGCGGCGCCGGCCGCGGGCTCGCGAGGCCCGGCAGCTCCCAGCGCGACCCGGTCGACGCCGGCTCGGTCTTCCAGGCCTGCCGGGCCACCCACAGCCGCGCCAGCACGACCATCACCAGCAGGTTGTAGGGCAGGTCGAAGTAGGCCAGGCTCAGGAAGGCGCCGCCGACGAAATAGCCCAGCAGCGAGACCTGGATCATGCTGCCCAGTTCGACGCACCACGCGGCCTCCGGGATGCCGATGGCGTTCTTGCGCAGCCAGCCGGCCCAGCGCCAGGTGACCACCCAGATCGACAGCCAGATGAACAGCCCGGTGAAGCCATGGTGGCCCAGGACCTGGAAGTAGATGCTGTGCGCAACCTGCGGCTTGATGTCCGGATAGGGCGAGTACAGCGCGAAGAGCTGCGGGTGCAGGGCATTGAGGCCGACGCCCAGCACGTGGTGCTTGGCGATGCCCCAGGCCACCCACCAGGCGTTGATGCGCCCCATCGCGGAGCCGTCGTCCTGGTAGGTCTCGATGGTCTCCATGCGGTTGAACCACTCGGCGGGCATGAAGGCCAGCAGCGCCAGCGCGACCGGCAGCATGACGATGGTCAGCCGCAGCCGCTTGCCGGGGCTGCGCCACCACAGCAGCAGCGCCATCGCGACGATGGCCAGCAGCGCGCCGCGGCTGTGGCTGCCCAGCGCCGACACCGCGACGAGCAGCATGGTCGCCGTCAGCGCCCGCCTGCCCCATTTGTTGCGCAACTGGGTCTGCAGGAAGCGCAGCAGCGGGATCGTCATGATCAGCGCCACCGCGAACTCGTTGTTGTCCTCGATGAAGGTGCCCGGCGGTCCGTACACACGCTGGCCGCCGCCGCCGATCAACGTGAACACGCCGCCCTTGGCGCCCAGCAGGGCCAGCGAGCCGGCACAGACCCACAGCAACGCCATGATGTGCTTCTTGCTGTGCAGCAGCGCCAGCGCGATGAAGATCATGAAGTAGACCTTGGTGATCTTGTTCCACTGCGGGTAGTCGCCCTCGGGGTCCATGCCGGCCAGCCACGAGATCGTCATCCAGACGAAGAACACCGCGAAGATCGCGACCTGCGGCCCCTTGAACGGCGATTCGCGCCGGTCCTTGGTCAGCAGGAAGCCCAGCAGCGTGGCGCCGGCGGCGATGGCAGCCACCGGCGCGTCGTAGGCGAAGCCGTAGGTGTAGCGGTGCGGGTTCATGATGCTGACCCAGGTCCACAGCATCACGCCGATCCAGGGCTGCCTCAGCGCGGCGATGGCGCCGGCGAGCACCAGGCTCATGACGATCAGGTCACGCATCGCGCCCCCTGCCTTTCAAACCGTTGCCGCATGGCTGACGACATAGCGGAACTTGCCCGACTTCTCCGGCGCAATGGTATCCACCCATTCCGGCGTCACCGTGACCGCGGCGCCCAGCCGCCGCTGGAAGCCCTGCACGATGGTCTGGCCGACCCGCTGGCGGTCCAGCCCCGGCCCCGGCACCAGCAGCACCTGCGTGTGCGTGCGGCTGTGCTGCACGATCTTGAAAGACTGCAGGCCCGGGATGTCGCGCACCACGTAGATCAGTGCCAGGCCGTGCATCAGCGTGCCGTCGGCGGCCATCACGAAGTCGGTCGAGCGGCCCTGGATCTCCTGCAGCAGCGGCAGCCCGCGCCCGCAAGGGCAGGCATGGCCGGCCGCGACCGCCACGTCGCCGGTGCGGTAGCGGATGAACGGGAAGTCGCGCGTCGCCAGGTGCGTGACCACGATCTCGCCCGGCTGTCCGTCGGGCACTGGTCGGCCCTGGGGGTCGAGCAGCTCGACGACGATGTCCTCGGCCGTCACGTGCATGCCGCCCTGCGGGCACTGGTGCGCGATGAAGCCGGCGTCGCGCCCGCCGTAGCCGTTGGCCACCGGGCAGCCGAAGATCGACGAGATGCTGTCGCGCTGGTGGTCGTACAGCCGTTCCGAGGTGACGAAGGCAACGCGGATGCCGAGGTCGTCCATGCGGATGCTGCGCTGCCTGGCGTGCTCGCCGATCAACGACAGCGCCGATGGATAGCCGAACAGCATGCGTGGCCGGCGGCGGCGGATCGCGGCGACGAAGCGGTCGAGGTTGGCCTGCGACATCTCGAAGGCCGGCAGCAGTTCGGAGCGCAGCACGCGGTCGCGCCACTGGCGCACGCGGTCCTGCGCGCCCACCTCGATCGGCGAGCCCCAGACCACCATCTCCGGGTCGCCGATGTCCACGCCCCACCAGCGCGTGGCGCGCCACTTGGCCGCGACGTCGTGGCTGACGCGGTCCATGCCCATGTAGAACACCAGCGGCTCGCCCGAGGAGCCGCCGGTGTTGTAGCGGACCAGGCGGCCCGCGCGCTCGCTCTTCAGCGCGGAACCATGGGCGCGGATCTCGGGCTTGCCCAGCAGCGGCAGCGCCTGCAGATCGGCCAGCGACTGCAGCTGCGACGGCACGAAGCCCACGCGCGCGAACAGCTCGCGGTAGTAAGGCACGTCGCGGCCGGCCTCGGCGAGGAAGGCGCGCAGCCGCTGCACGCGCAGCGCCTCCAGTTCGGCCGGCGGCAGCCATTGGGTCTGCTCCAGCTCGCGGCGGCGGGCCACGCTGTCATGGTGCTTGAGCCGCTCGTGCAGCGGAAACACGCAGCCGGCGACGAATCGGGTGTAGGCGCTCATCGCGTTTCCAGGGCGCGCCGGTACAGCGACGCCAGCGCCGGCGCCACCGCGGTCCAGGTGTAGCGCTGCACCTCGGCCAGCCCGTTGTCGGACAGCCGGCGCCAGAGCCCGGCATCGTCCAGCAACCGCGCCATCGCGCGCGCCATCGCCGCGGCGTCGCCGGGCGGCACCAGCAAGGCGGTGCGCTCGTCGTCGACGACGAAGGGCACGCCGCCGACCCGCGTGCTGACCACCGGCACGCCGGCGGCCAAGGCTTCCAGCACCGAGTTGGGCATGTTGTCGGCCAGGCTGGGGTTGAGGCTGACATCGGCCTCCCGCAGCAGCGCCGCGACCTCGCCGCGGTCCAGCCGGCCGGCGAAGCGCACGCGCTCGGCGATACCCAGCGCGGCCGCCAGCGCCTGCAGCTCGGCCTGCTGCGGGCCGCTGCCGGCGAGCGTCAGCCGCGCGCCGGGCCGCTCGGCTGCCAGCCGCGCAAAGGCCTTGATCGCACTGACGTTGTCGTACAGCGGCTCGAGGTTGCGCGTCACGACGACGTGCGCGCCCAGCGGCCGGCGCTCGGGGCGCGGCCGGTAGCGCTCGAGGTCGACGATGTTGGGCAGCACCGCAGCCTGCATGCCGTGCGCGCCGAACACCTGCTGCAGAAAGCCCGAGGGCACGGCCAGCACCGCGGCACGCCGCATCGTCAGCCGCACCTGCGCGGCCGAGCGCGCGAGGAAACCCGCCGCCTCGCCGCCCCGGTAGTTGACCAGCACCGGCTTGCCGCGCAGCGCCGCGATCCAGACCGCCGGCACGCTGAACAGATGCCAGGCCCAGCCCGAGTTCGACATCAGGTGCACCACGTCGGCGCGGCCGCAGCCCTGCCACAGCGCCGCGAGGTAGGGCAGCAGGCGAAAGACGGCGCGCACGCCCGGCAGCCGGCCGGCCCACGCAGGCGCGTAGGGCCGGTTGGTCTGCACCAGTTCTACCTGCGCGCCGGCCTCGCGCAGCAGCTCGGCCAGCTGGCGCGTCTGGTTGGCCATGCCGCCGGCCGGTGGCGCCAGCGGGCCGATCAGCGCGATGCGCATGCCCTCGAATGCCACGTTACCAGCACAGGCCGCTCACTTGGGCGGCGATCTGCTCGCGGTTGCCCAGATGCGCCAGGTCGATCACCACCTGTCCGGGCCGCGCCAGCCGGGCCAGCGCGTCGGCCACCTCGGTCGTGCCGATGCCGACCACCAGCACCTCGGATTCAGCGATCACCGCGTCCATGTCGCCGCGCACCAGGCTGCCGATGTGCGGCAGGTGCTGCTCGATGTAGCGCCGGTTGGCGCCCAGCAGCTGCGACAGGTGCACCTCGGGGTCGTAGATCGACAACTGCAGGCCCTTGCCGATGAGCTGCTCGGCCAGCGTGACCAGCGGGCTTTCGCGCAGGTCGTCGGTGCCGGTCTTGAAGCTCAGGCCCAGGAAGCCGACGCGCCGCTTGCCGGTGGCCAGCACCTTGTCCAGCGCCACCGCCAGGTGCGCCTGGTTGGAGGCCAGGATGCTGGAGAGCATCGGCAGCTCGACGTCGTGCGTCTTCGCCAGGTAGCTGGTGGCGCGCAGGTCCTTGGGCAGGCACGACCCGCCGAACGCGAAGCCGGGCTTCAGGTAGGCCTTGGAGATGTTGAGCTGGGTGTCCTGGCAGACCAGGTCCATCACCTCGAACGGGTCGACGCCGAGCGCGGCGCACAGCCGCGCGGTCTCGTTGGCGAAGGTGATCTTCAGCGCGTGGAAGTTGTTGCAGCAGTACTTCATCATCTCCGCCGCGCGCACCGAGGTGCGGATGAACTTGCACGGCAGGTGACCGAACAGCGCCTGCAGCCGCTGCGCCGGCAGCTCGTGGTTGGCGCCGATGATGGTGAATGGCGGCTTGTCGTAGTCGCGGATCGACGAGCCCTCGCGCAGGAACTCGGGCTGGAAGCACAGGTGGAAGTCCACGCCGTCGCGCTTGCCCGAGACCTCCTCGACGATCGGCCGCAGCACGTCTTCCACGGTGCCGGGCACGACGGTGGAGCGGAAGACCACGATGTGCGGCTCGGCCTTGGTCTTCAGCGCCGCGCCGATCTCGCGCGCGAGGTGCAGGATGGCCTTCTGGTCCTGGCTGCCGTTGGCCGCCGACGGCGTGCCCACGCAGACCAGCGACAGCTCGCTGGCCGCCACCGCGGCGCGCGCATCGGTGGTCACGGTGACGCGGCCGCTGGCGGCCACCTGCTGCATCAGCTCGACCATGCCTTCCTCGACCACCGGCGTCTTGCCGGCGGCGATGAGCTCGAGCTTGGTGCGGTCGATGTCGACGCCGACCACCTCGTGCCCGTCGCGCGACAGGCAGGCAAGCGAAACGGCGCCGACGTAGCCGAGGCCAAAGATGCTGATCTTCATGCGGGTTGACTCTGTGGATGGGCCGCGGCCGCGACGCAGCGCGCGATGATGGCGTCCAGCCGCTGCATCGAGCCGGCCCAGGAATGATGGCTGAGCATGCGCGCACGCCCGGCCTCGGACAGGCGCCGCCGCTCGCCGGCGTCCTCGACGATGCGCAGGATCGCAGCGGCGACGGCCGCGGGCTCGTCGGCCACCAGCAAATGCTGCTCGGGCAGCGCGTCGACGCCGCCGGCGGCGACGCGGCTGGTGACCACGGGCACGCCCATGGCCATGGCTTCGAGGATCTTGTTCTGCGTGCCGCGCGCGATCGCCAGCGGCGCCACCATCAGCGCCGAGCCGCGGACGTAGGGCCGCACGTCGGGCACCGAGCCGGTGACGGTGACGCCGGGGTGTTGGCCCAGCGCGCGCATCTCGGGCGAGGGGTCGGCGCCGACGATCAGCAGCTTCATCGCCGGCCGCCGCGCCTTCAGCAGCGGCCAGGTCTCGCGGCAGAAGCGCGCCATGCACTCCTGGTTGGGGTAGTAGTCCATGCGGCCGATGAAGCTGATCGTGTCGGCGTCGTAGGCGCCGTCGGCCGGGCTGAAGAATTCGGCGTCGACGCCGTTGGGGAACCAGTCGGTCGCGGCGCCGGTGCCGTAGCCGTCCAGCGTCTCCCATTCGGCGCGGGTGGTCGCGGTGCACAGCTCGAAGCGGCGCGCCAGGCGCTTCTCGGCGGCCAGCATCTTCTGGCCTTCGAGCCAGTAGCCCAGCGACAGCGGGAAGGGCTTGACCTGCGCGTACTCCAGCCACTTCTGCGAGTCCATGTCGCCGAAGTCCAGGATCTTGGGCACGTCGCGCACGTGCTCGACGTACTGCGCCACCGACGAGCAGTGCACGAAGATCAGGTCCCAGGCCTGCGCCGCCAGCAGCCGACGCACTTCGCGCGCCAGCTCGGCGCTGTAGAAGTAGCCCATCGACGACGGCGTGATCAGCGGCAGCCGCACGATCATGCGCGCCCATTGCGTGGGCTCGTGCACGCGCCCCATCACCCGCGCCGCGACGTGCGGCGCGATGCCCTCGCCCTCGTCGGCCTCGCCGTCGGAGCGCACCAGCGAGCACACCGTCACCCGGTGCCCGCTGGCGCTGAGGTGGCGGATCATGTTGAAGGGCCGGATCTTGCCGCCGCGCTTGGGCGGGAACGGGAAGCGGTGGCAGAGGTAGAGGATGTTCACGGCAGCTCGGGGCTCAGCGGGCCAGGTGCGACTTCAGTTCGTCGGCCACCGCCGCCGGCTCGTGGCGGTCCAGGTAGACGCGGCTCCAGATCTCCAGGTTCATCAGCGCCGTCAGCGCGTCGGTGCCGTCGATGCGGTTGGCCTGGTGGTCGGCCATCAGGCGGTCGATGGCGGCCTGATTGAACAGGCCGCGCCGCGCCACCACCTCGGGCGCCAGCAGCTGCCGCAGCAGCGGCGACAGCTCGCGCTTGAGCCAAGCGCCCATCGGCGTGCCGAAGCCGCGCTTGGCGCGGTGGAGGATGTCGTCGGGCAGCAGGCCGTGCAAGGCCTGCTTCATCACGTGCTTGAGCTGGCGGTCGCGCACCTTGACCGAGGCCGGCATCGTGGCCGCCATCTCGACCAGCTCGTGGTCCAGCAGCGGCACGCGGCATTCCAGCGACACGGCCATGCTCATCTTGTCGGTCAGCAGCAGCAGGTCGTCGGGCAGCTGCGTCTCGGCGTCGACGGCCAGCATGCGGTTGAGATCGTCCTCGTCGCCGGCGGCGGCGAAGGCTTCACCCAGCGCGTCCGGCGCGTCCGACAGAGGCTGCAGCAGCAGCGCCGAGACGTCGGGCTGCGACATCACCTGCAGGTAGCTGCGGTAGCGCTGGTCGGGGTCCATCTCGGCCGACGCGATGAAGCCCTTGGCCAGGCGCAGCATGTTCAGCGCGCCGGAATGGCGGTCCGACGGCAGCCGCGCCGCGGCCGCGGTGGCCAGCCAGCGCGCCCAGCCCGGCAGGCGGTTGAACTTGGCCGCGTACTGCGCGCCCAGGTAGCGGCGGTAGCCGCCGAACAGCTCGTCGCCGCCCACGCCCGAGAGGATGACCTTGACGTCCTGGCGCGCGAACTCCGAGACCAGGTAGGTGGTGATGAAGGCGGTGTCGGCCACCGGCTCGTCCAGGTGCCACAGCAGCCGCGGCAGCAGGCCCACGACGTCGGGCTTGACGACGATTTCGCGGTGCTGGGTGCCGAACAGCTCGGCCACGCGGCGCGCGTACGGCAGCTCGTTGTACAGCGTCTCGGCGGTGCCGCCTTCGAAGCCGATCGAATAGGTGCGCACCGGATGATCGGTATGGCGCGCCATGCAGGCGACGACGGCGCTGGAGTCGATGCCGCCGGACAGGAAGGCGCCGATCGGCACGTCGCTGACCATCTGCATGTGCACCGAGCGCTCGATGCCCTCGCGCACGCGGCTCACCCAGTCCTGCTCGCTGGCCGTGCGGTCGACGCGCGGCGACAGCCGCCAGTAGCGCCACTGCCGCACCTGGCCGCCTTCCACCGCCAGCAGCGTGGCCGGCGGCAGCTTGCGGATGCCCTTGAAGATGCAGCCCGGCGCGGCGACGTAGCCCAGGTGCAGGTAGCCGGCCACCGCGCCGCGGTCCAGCTCGGCCTCGCCGCCGGGCAGTTCCAGCAGCGCCTTGGCCTCGGTCGCGAAGGCCAGCCGCGCGGCGTCCTGCCGCACGTACAGCGGCTTGACGCCCAGGCGGTCGCGGCCGATCAGCAGCCGGCGGCGGCGCGCGTCCCATAGCGCGAAGTCGAACATGCCGTTCAGGCGCTGCACGAACGCGTCGCCCTCGGCGTCGTACAGGTGCAGCAGCACCTCGCTGTCGGAGCCGGTCTTGAAGCGGTAGCCCCTGGCCTGCAGCTCGCTGCGCAGCTCGCGGTAGTTGTAGATCTCGCCGTTGCACACCAGCCAGAGGCTGTCGTCGGCGTTGGAGATCGGCTGGTGGCCGCCGGCGAGGTCGATGATGGACAGCCGCCGCATCGCGATGCCGGCGTTGCCGTCGACGTGCAGGCCTTCGTCGTCGGGCCCGCGGTGGGCCGTGACGCGGCCCATGCGCGACAGCAGCGCGGGGTCGACCGGCTTGCCGTCGAGATGCACCAGGCCATGGATGCCGCACATCGCCGCCGCCCCTTCAGCTCAAGGCCGCGACGGCGCGGCCGCGGCTGGCCAGCGCGCGGCGGTAGACCTCGCGGTAGCGCGCCACGCTGTTGGCCCAGGTGCGCTCGGTCTCGACGAAGCGCCGCGCCTGCGCGCGCACGCGCGGCCAGTCGTCGCGGCGCGCCAGCAGGCCGTCGATCGCCGCGGCCAGCGCCTCGGCGCTGCCAGCCTTGAACAGGAAGCCGGTCTCGCCGTCGCGCACCAGCTCGCGGTGGCCGCCGACGTCGGACGCGACGAACATGCGCCCCTGCGCCATTGCCTCCAGCGGCTTGAGCGGCGTGACCAGCTCGGTCAGCCGGATCGGCAGCCGCGGATAGGCCAGCACGTCGATGAGGTCGTAATAACGCTGTACCTCAGCGTGCGGCACGCGGCCGACGAAGACCACGCGCTGCTGCAAGCCCAGCCGCGCGACCTGCGCCTTCAGCGCGTCTTCGCGCGGGCCGCCGCCCAGCAGCAGCACGCGCAGCGCGGGGTGGCGGTCCAGCAGCCTGGGCGTGGCGTCGATCAGCAGCTCCAGCCCCTCATAACCGTAGAAGGAACCGGCAAAGCCCAGCACGGTGGCGCCGTCCAGGCCCAGGCGCCGGCGCAAGGCCGCGTCGGGCTCGGCGTTGAAGCGGAACGAGGCCACGTCCACCGCGTTGGGGATCACGGTGATGCGCTCCAGCGGGATGCCGCGCACCGCGATGTCCTGCTGCAGGCCCTGGCAGATGGTGGTGATCTGCGCCGCGCGGCGCAGCGCAAAGCTCTCCAGGCCGCGCGAGACGCGGTAGCGCAGGCTGCCCTCGGTGGTGCTGCCGTGGTCGACCGCGGCGTCCTCCCACGAGGCGCGCATCTCGTAGACCACCGGCAGGCGGTGCCGGCGGCCCACCCACAGCGCGGGCAAGGCGTTGAGCACCGGCGAGTGCGCGTGCAGCACGTCGGGCTGCTCGCTTTGCACCAGCTCCGACAGGCGGCGCGCGGTGGCCTGCATCTGCGCCACCAGGCCCAGGCGGCCGTCGTTGGGCGTGCGGTGGAAGACCCAGCCGTCGACGGTCTCGCGCGCCTGCGTGGCCGGGCCCTGCTTGGGCGAGGTGAGGTGCAGCGTCTCCCAGCCCAGGCGGCGCTGCTCGCGCAGGATGGACAGCGTGCGGAAGGCATAGCCGCTGTGCAGCGGGGCCGAATGGTCCAGCACGTGAAGAATGCGCAGGCTCATCGGCGGGTTCAGGCCGCCACCGCCAGCGCGCGCGCGTCGGCGACGCCGTTGGACGTGACCGCGGCATCGACCACGTTGCGCAGGAAGGCTTCGAACATCAGCAGCGTCCACAACGGCGCGCTGTAGTCGCGCGCGCCGGACTGGTGGGCGTCCACGAGGTGCTGCAGGTAGGGGCGGTTGAACCAGCCGGTCATCTCCAGCCGCGGGCCCAGCACGGCGTCGCGCACGCGCTGGCGCAGCGGGCCGCGGAACCAGCGCGCCAGCGGCACCGCGAAGCCCATCTTCGGGCGGTACAGCACTTCGTTCGGCAGGTGCGGCTCCATCGCCTTCTTGAACAGGTGCTTGCCTTCCTGGCCGACGACCTTCAGCGACGAGGGCAGCGTGGCCAGCCACTCGACCAGCGGGTGGTCCATCAGCGGCTCGCGCACTTCCAGGCTGTGCGCCATGCTGGCGCGGTCGACCTTGGTGTTGATGTCGCCGACGAGGTAGGTCTTGATGTCCAGGTACTGGATCAGCGCCAGCGCGTCGTCGGTGCCGGCGCGCGCCGCATGGCGCTCGAAGAGGTGCCGCGCATCGTAGCCGGCCAGCTCGCGCTTGAGCGCGGCGCTGAAGAGCTGCTCGCGCATGGGCCCGCGCAGGATGGACACCGAATGGAAGTAAGCCTCGACGGAACTGCGCGCCATGCCTTCGAAGGTGGTCTTGGCGCGCAGCACGCGCGGCGCCCAGTCGGCCTTGGGATAGACGCGGCCCAGCAGCCCGAACAGCGGCCGCCGCAGGCCTTGCGGCAGCGCCGAGCGCATGCGCTCTTCCATCAGGTGCAGGCGGTAGCGGCGGTAGCCACCGAACATCTCGTCCCCGCCGTCGCCCGACAAGGCCACCGTGACGTGCTTGCGCGCCAACTGGCAGACGCGGTAGGTGGGAATCGCCGAGCTGTCGGCATAGGGCTCGTCGTACAGCCGCGCCAGCGTGTCGATGAGGTCGAAGTCGTCGCTCTTGACCGTCTCGACGCGGTGGTTGGTGCGGTAGCGGTCGGCCACGGTCTGCGCGAACTCGCTCTCGTTGAAGGCCGGGTCGTCGAAGGCGATCGAGCAGGTGTTGACCGGGCCTTCGGACTGCTCCGCCATCATCGCGACGACGGCGCTGGAATCGACGCCGCCGGAGAGGAAGGCGCCCAGCGGCACCTCGGAGATCATGCGCAGGCGCACCGACTCCTGCAGCCGGTGCACCAGCTCGGCCTGCGCGTCGGCGGCGCTGACGGCGTTGTCGAGCGTGAAGCGCACGTCCCAGTATTCGCGCGGCTCGGCGAGCGGCTGGCCGTGGCGCACCAGCAGGCTGTGCGCCGGCGGCAGCTTGCGCGCGCGGCGGAACACGGTGCGCGGCTCGGCCACGTAGCCGAGCGCGAAGTACTCTTCCAGCGCCAGCGGGTCGATCTCGCGGCTCAAGCCGCCGTGCGCCAGCAGCGACTTCAGCTCCGAGCCGAACAGCAGCGTGCCGTCGTCCAGCAGCGCGTAGTACAGCGGCTTGACGCCCAGCCGGTCGCGCGCCATGAAGAGGCTTTGCCGGTTGCGGTCCCAGATCACGAAGGCGAACATGCCGCGCAGGCGCTGCACGCAGTCCTCGCCCCAGGCTTCCCAGGCGTGCACGATGCACTCGGTGTCGCTCTTGGTGCGGAACTTGTAGCCCAGCGCCTGCAGTTCGGGGATCAGCTCCTGGTAGTTGTAGATCTCGCCGTTGAAGACGATGACCACCGAGCCGTCCTCGTTGAACAGCGGCTGCTGGCCGGTGGAGACGTCGATGATGGACAGCCGCCGGTGGCCGAAGCCGACGCCGGGCTCGATGTGCAGGCTGCCCTCGTCGGGCCCGCGGTGGGCCTGCGAGGCGTTCATGCGGCGCAGGATGCCGTCGTCGACGGGGCGCTTGCCTCGGGTGTCGAAGAGGCCGGTGATGCCGCACATGGTGGTGGTTGCTCCGATGGGATCGTCGCCGGTGGACGCGCTGTGCAGCCGCAGCCCCCGAACCTGCGGGATCCTAGTTCAGCCCCGGGCTCCGGCACCCCCTGACGCCGAACAAGGCGCGGACCGGCATGACTTCCGGCACACGCCCGGCGACCGCTACCGTTCGTAGACGCGGCGGTAGGCGTCCACCATCGCCGGCAGGCTGAAGCGCTGCTCGATCGCCGCGCGGCCCTGGCGGCCGGCTTCGCGGCGTAGCGCCGGGTCGGCCGCCCAGCGCAGCAGCGCCGCGGCCAGCGCGTCGACGTCGCCGGGCGGCACGATGCTGCCGCTCAGGCCGTCGGCCACCAGGTCGGCGTTGCCGCCGACGTCGGTGGCGACGACCGGCAGGCCGCTGGCCATCGCTTCCAGCACGGTGTTGGAGATGCCCTCGGCCAGCGACGGCAGCGCGAAGAGGTCCAGCCCCTGCATCACCGCGGGCACGTCGCTGCGCTCGCCGGCCAGCCAGGCCAGCGGGCGCGCCTGCGCGGCGTCGAGCAAGGCCTCGCATTCGGCGCGCAGCGGGCCGTCGCCCACCAGCACCAGGCGCAGCCGCTCGCGCAGCGCCGGCTGCCGCTGCAGCGCCTGCACGAAGGCCTTGACGAGCAGCGGCTGCGCCTTCACCGTCTGCATGCGGCCGACGGTGCCCACCAGGCACAGCGCGGGGTCGTCGAACGGGCTGCCGGGGATCGGCTGCCGCGATGGCGCCGGCGCGAAGCGCTCGGCGTCGACGCCGTTGTAGATCTGGCTGATGCGCCGGCGCGGCACGCCGGCCGCCTGCTCCAGGTAGGCCGCGAGGTCGCGCGACAAGGCCACCCAGTGGTGCACGAAAGGACGGTAGGCGCGCCGCAGCCATTGGTAGCGGCGCATCGTGCCGTCGACGTCGTGCGCATCGCGCCCATGCTCGCCATGCACGCGCAGCGGCACGCCGGCCCACCAGGCGGGCACCTGCATCTCCAGCGCCGCCAGGTTGCGCGTGTGCACGACTTGCGGCCGCAGCGCCTTCAATTGCGCCAGCATCGCCGGGTAGAGCTTGACGCCGTGGCCCGGCGGCTTGTGCAGCGAGACGAAGCGGGCCTCGGGGTTGCGCACGCGTGCGCAGAACGCGGGCACGGCCTCGGTCAGCGCGATCACCACATGCCGCCAGTCGGTCATGCGGTTGATCAGGTTGACGACGCCGTTCTCCAGGCCGCCGGTATCGAAGCGGTAGACGACGTGAACGACCAGGGGGCGCGGCGTCACAACCCCAGCCAGCGCGCGACGATGTTGCGCTGCATCTCGCTGGTGCCGGAATAGAGGGTCGAGCCGATCGCGTCGCGCAGCGCGCGTTCGACTTCGTACTCTTCCATGAAGCCGTAGCCGCCGTGCAGTTGCACCGCGTCGAGCGCCGCGCGCACCAGCGTCTCGCTGACGAACAGCTTGGTGATGGCGGCATCGAGCGAGATGCTGCGGCTGACGCCCAACCGGCTGGCAGTGCGGTAGACCAGCAGGCGCGCGGCTTCGAGCTGCACTTTCATGTCGGCGATCTTGTGCGACACCGCCTGGAACTTGCCGATGGGCTGGCCGAACTGCTGGCGCGTACGGGCGTAGCGCACCGTGGTGTCCAGCAAGCGCTCGACGGCGCCGACGTGCAGCGCCACCAGCAGCGAGCGCTCCCATTCCATCGCGGTGCCGAACACGGCCGCGCCGCCGCCGACCGTGCCGAGCACGACCTCGTCGGGCAGACGCACGTCGTCGAAGGCGAGCTCGCCCACCGGCGCGGTGCGCAGCCCCATCTTGGCGAAATGCTGGCCGGCCTGGAAGCCGGGCGTGCCGCGCTCCACCAGGAAGCCGGTGATGCCGCCGGCGAAACGCTTGTCGGCATCGGTGACGGCGAACACCAGCACCAGGTCGGCTTCGGGGCCGTTGGAGATGAAGGTCTTGCTGCCTTGCAGGCGCCAGCCCGTGCCGTCGCGCGTGGCGCGCAGCCGCATCGAAAAGGTGTCGGAGCCGGAGTCGGGCTCGGTGATGGCATGCGCGCCGACCAGCGTGCCGCGGCACAGGCCGTCCAGATAGCGCTGCTTCTGCGCCTCGGTGCCATGCTGCCACACCGGCACGGTGCAGGCCAGCAGATGCGCGGCCACCGAGAAGCCCAGGCCGCCGTCGGTGCAGCCGTAGCCCAGCGCCTCCAGCGCCACCGCACAGGTCAGCGCGTCGGCCCCGGCGCCGCCGTAGGCTTCGGGCGCGGGCAGGCCCAGCAGGCCCATGTCGCCGCACTTGCGCCACAGCTCGCGCGGGAAGCGGCCGGCGCGGTCGCGTTCGATCACGCCCCCGTTCAGCTCGGCACGCGCAAAGCGCACGATGCTGTCGCGCAGCGCCTTCTGTTCGTCGGAGAGCGAGAAGTCCATCAGCCCAGCGCCTTCAGTCCCTGGTAGTCGATCTTGTCGGTCGAGGTCTTCGGCAGGCCGGGCTGCCAGACGAAGCGGTCCGGGATCATGTACAGCGGCATGTTCTCCGAGCAATGGCGCTTCATCTCGATCAGCCCCGGCGGCTTGCCGTCGTGCACCGCCAGATGCGCGACGATGACCACACCCGCGTCGGCGTCGGGCAGCGCCACGACGGCGGCCTCCTTGACGCGCGGATGCTTGTACAGCGCGGCTTCGATCTCGCCCAGCTCCACGCGGTAGCCGCGGCGCTTGACCATGCGATCGCGCCGGCCGAGGTAGGTGTAGCAGCCGTCGTCGGCCTCGGTGACGATGTCGCCGGTGCGGTACCAGCGCTGCCCGGCGGCATCGATCCAGAAGCCGCGCGCCGTCTGCTCGGGCAGCGACCAGTAGCCCTGCATGACGCCGGGCCCGGCGATGCACAGCTCGCCTTCGCCGCCGCGCACGACCTCGGCGCCGTCCTCATCGAGCACGCGGGCCTGCAGATGCGAGCAGACGTGGCCGATGGGATAAGGCTTGGTGCGCTCTTCCGGCACCGGCATCGGCACCTCGTACCAGGTGCAGACGTTGGTCTCAGTGGGTCCGTAGAGGTTGAAGTAGCGCGGCGCCGGAAGCTGCCGGCCGAGCGCGCGCAGGTGCTTCACCGCGAACACCTCGCCGGCGAACAGCACCTGGCGCAGCGCCGGGTAGTCGTGCCGCGCCAGATCGCCGAACTGCGCCAGCAGCGCCAGGATCGAGGGCGCCGAATACCAGATCGAGATGCGCTCGTCGGCGATCAGCTTGGCCAGCCGCGGCGCGTCCTTGCCGATGTCCTCGCCCACCAGCACCAGCGTCGCCGCATGCTTGAAGCACACATGCAGGTCCAGGATCGACAAATCGAAGTGGAACGGCGCATGCGAGGAGAACCGATCGTCGTCGCGCGGCTCGAACACCTCGGAGCACCAGTCGACGAAGGACAGCGCGTTGCGCTGCGTCAGCATCACGCCCTTGGGGCGGCCGGTGGAGCCCGAGGTGTAGAGGATGTAGGCCAGGTCGTCGGCGTCGGACGCCACGGTCTGCGACGGCGGCAGCGGGCCCGCCGCATCCAGCGCCGCCGCCAGCCCGGCGCCCGGCGCGGCGCCGGGCGTCACGGCCAGCACCTGAGGCGCCGCGCCCAGCGCGGACAACTCGGCCTGCAGTCGCGGCAGCAGCTCGGCTTCGGCCACCAACGCCTTGACCTCGCAGTTGTGCAGGATGTAGGCGCCACGCGCCGCCGGCGCGCCGCTGTCCACCGGCACGTAGGCGGCGCCCGCCTTCAGCGCACCCAGCAGCGCCGCCAGCGTGTCCACCGACTTGTGCATGAACAGGCCCACGCGGTCGCCACGGCCCACGCCGGCGGCCACGAGCCAGTCGCGCATGCGGTCGGACAGCGCATCCAGCGCGTCGTAGCGGATGGCCCCCAGCCCAGGCTCGACCACCGCCGTGGCCGCCGGCCGGCGGCGCGCGCTGGCGGCGAAGTTGTGTTGGAGGGTGGCGCTCATGCCGCGACTCCGCTACAGGCTCGTCTTGGCGGCCAGTTGCCGCACGATCAGGTCGAGCGTGTCCAGGTTGTCCCGGTCCACCTCGTGCGCTTCGAAGCTGACCTTGTAGGTCTCTTCGAGAAAGGTGACCAGCTGCAGCGTGGCGATGGAATCGAGGATGCCGCCGCTGATCAGCGGCGTCTGGTCGGTCAGTTCGGCCGGGTCTTCGCCGGGCAGGAACTGCTCCATGATGAAGTCCTTGATCTTCTGCCGCGCGGCTTGTTCGCTCATGGGTGTCCTCCGTGCTTCGGTGGGTTCGGGTTCAACGTGCCGGCGAGTTGCCGAACAGCAATTGCGGCGCCGTGCTCAACTGCTTCATGATCGCGTCGGCCACCAGTTGATGGCCCAGCTTGTTCGGGTGGTCGTCCCACTCGGCCCGGCGCAGTTTCGCGATGTCGTGGCCGCGGTAGACGTTCTCCAGATCGATGATCTCGAAACCCGCCTGCCGTCCGGCCTGCAGCGTTTCGGGCGTCTCTTCCTGCCACGCACCCTCGCGCACTTGCGGCAGGAAGATCAGTACCGGCTTCGCGCCCGCGGCACGGCTGCGATCGGCAATGCGCTGGTAGACGATCTGCAGCAAGTCCTGGCGCAGCGGGTTGAGCTTGCGTTCCGCCTCGTTCTGATCCATGCCTGGCGCGACCCCCGCACGCTCCAGCAGCGCCTGCAGCGCCTGCCCGGGCACGGGCAGCCGCTTGGCCGCGGCTTCGGCCATGTAGCTCACCGAACGTGAGCCTTCGCGGCCCGTGGCCACGAAGATCACTGCCTGCGGCTGGAATTTCAGCGCGCGTTCGATCGCCACCAGTTGCTGCGGCGGCTGGTAGCCGGGGACGCCGAAGTTCAGGAACTCGAAACGGCTGAAGCCCGGCACCGGCGGCTGCGCGTTGCAGCGCTGCTCGACCAGCGCCTCGAAGGTTTCGCCGTCGGCGACGCCGAAGCCCATCACCGACGACGCCCCCAGCACCACCGCGCGGAACGCGCCCGCTGGGCGCGCCAGCTCGTAGTCCTGGTCGCGCAGGCCCCAGCGGTTGGTGGTGATCGGGCCATAGCGTGTGGACGAAACCAGCAGCGGAATGAGTTCCTCCTGCTCGAAGCCGCCCACGTAGCGCTTCAGGCCGGCACTCTCGATGTCGAGCCAGTTGGCCGGCCGGTGGCTGTAGACCTCCCAGAGCTGCGAGTTGAATTTCTCGACCGACATCAGCCCTTCGTAGTAGCCGCGTTCGAGTTTGGCGTTGTCCAGGCGGCTCAGGTGCGCCTGCCGCAGCGAGTGGATCACCGTGGCGAATTCGGTGCCGCCGTGGCGGTGCACCGGCTCCAGCGAAATGCCGATCATGCCGGCCAGCAGCGCCAGCGTGACCAGCCGCTCGCGCCACAGCCCGGCCTGCCCGGCGGCCACCGCCTTGGTCGCCTGACCTTGCGGCAGATTGCCCAGCACGATCACCGCCAGCGACAGCGCCGGGAACAGCAGCACCTGCCAGCTCCAGGCACCGCCCAGCGCCGACCACAGGCCCAGCCATTCGGTGATCGATTCGGCGGTCCAGAAGGACCACAGCACGCAGATGAACCAGAAGATGCCGTAGGTCTTGGCCACGGTCACGGCCACGCGCTGCCACGACAAGGTCTGCTGCCCCAGCGTGCGCGTGCGACCGCGCTTGATCTCGAGCAGCGAGTTGAAGACCACCAGCACGCCCAGGATCGCCCAGAAGAGCCCGTCGTGCCAGGCCAGCAGCCAGGAACCGCGCAGCCAGAACCACTGGTACGAATGCAGCAGCCAGGTGAGCACGAAGACCCACAGCGTCGCCAGCACGATGGCCTTGTTGGTGCCGAAGCGCTTGAGCTTGAAGACGGCCGGAAAGTAGAAGATCTTCTGCATGAAGTCCTTCCAGTAGATATTGATCCGGCGCCAGAAGTCGGTGAAGCTGGAAGCGAGCAGGTAGCGGTTGTGGGTCTCCGGGAGATGGAAGCCGAAGAGATGCAGCATGCCGACGACGAGGTGGAACAGCCCCGACACGCGCAGGTAGAGCATGAAATTGGCGACGACGTACTGCAGCAGCGTGGCCGGCGTGTTCACCTCCGACGGCGCCAGCGTCAGGTGGTAGTAGAAGTAGCGGTACAGCACCAGGTGCAGGATGCCGCGCGCGATCCAGTCCACGCCCCGCTGGTACGTGGCTTCGGCATCGTCGGCATAGTGGCTGCGCCGCCAGGTCTTGAAGTCCACGACCGGGAACAGCGGAAAGCAGGCGTTGGGCAGCATCGAGAAATAGCCCGCCGACTGCGCCGCCGTCACCGGCGCGCGGTCGTGCCGCAGATCGTAGAAGTACACGATCAGGCGGTACATGAACATCGAGCCGAGGATCGGCCAGATGGCCGCGGACCAGGGCACCGGCAGCAGGCCCGCGCGCTGCACCATCAGCAGCGCACCCAGGCCCAGCAGCAGCGCCGCGCGCCAGCGCACCGCGATCGGCAGATGGCAGGCGCCGATCAGCACCGCGCCGATCGCGATCAGCCACGCCGCGTTCTGCAGCCCCAGGACGAGCGGAATCGAGGCCAGGCTCAGCAACGCGAAGAAGGGCAGCCGCCAGCTCAGCGGCAGCAGCGCATGCACCAGCCAGCCGGCGAACGCGACCGCGGCCAGGGTGCGGAAGGCGCCGCTCTCGATCTGGAATTGGCGCAGGGCCAGCAGCACCAGCACCAATTGCACGCCGATGACCACCACCCCCTTGAAGGAGATGCCTCCCGTGGCCGGGCGACCCGCTGCCGTCACAGACGCCAGACCCGATAGCCCGCCGCCCCCAGCGCCGCCTGGTCGAACGCTGCCTTCACGTCGATGAAGGCCCCGCCCTTGACCAGCTTGCGGCCGAAGTCCTCCACCGCCAGCGCCGCGTATTCGCGGTGCGCCACGGCGGCGACGATGGCGTCGGCGCGCGGCAGGTCGTCGAAGCGCTCGAGCTTGACGCCGTATTCATGCACCGCTTCCTCGGGGTCGGCCGTGGGGTCGGTCACGTGCACGTCGACGCCATAACTCTGCAGCTCGTGGATGATGTCGATGACCTTGCTGTTGCGCAGGTCGCCGCAGTTCTCCTTGAAGGTCAGGCCCAGCACGTTGACCTTGGCGCCCTTGATGTAGCTGCCGGCGGCGATCATGTGCTTGATGGTCTGCTCGGCGATGAACTTGCCCATGCTGTCGTTGATGCGCCGGCCGGCCAGGATCACCTGCGGGTGGTAGCCCAGCATGTCGGCCTTGTGCGTCAGGTAGTAGGGGTCGACGCCGATGCAGTGGCCGCCCACCAGGCCGGGCTTGAACTTCAGGAAGTTCCACTTGGTGCCGGCGGCTTCCAGCACCTCGCTGGTGTCGATGCCGATCTTGTCGAAGATGATCGCCAGCTCGTTCATCAGCGCGATGTTCAGGTCGCGCTGGGTGTTCTCGATCACCTTGGCGGCCTCGGCGGCCTTGATGCTGCTGGCGCGGTGCACGCCGGGGACGATGATCTTCTCGTAGAGCTTGGCCACCTTGTCCAGCGTGGCCGGGCTGTCGCCGGAGACGATCTTCAGGATCCTGGTCAGCGTGTGCTCCTTGTCGCCGGGGTTGATGCGCTCGGGGCTGTAGCCGACGAAGAAGTCCTGCTTCCACTTGAGGCCCGACTCCTTCTCCAGCACCGGGATGCAGACCTCCTCGGTGGCGCCGGGGTAGACGGTGGACTCGTAGACCACGGTCACGCCCTTCTTCATGTGGCGGCCGACGCTGGTGGATGAGCCGACCAGCGGGCGAAAGTCGGGGATGTGCGCCTCGTCCACCGGCGTGGGCACCGCGACGATGATCATGTCGGCCTCGGCCAGCAGCGCCGGGTCGTCGGTGTAGATCGCGTGCTTGGCCTCGGCCATCTGCGCGTCTTCCAGCTCGCGCGAGGGGTCGGTGCCACGCTTGCAGGCCTCGACCTTGTTCTTCGCGATGTCGAAGCCGATGGTGCGCATGTGCTTGCCGAATTCGACGACGAGCGGCAGGCCGACGTAACCCAGGCCGATGACTGCGAGTGTGTTCATGGGGATAGGCTGGAAGGAGAAGAAAAGAAGGCGGGGGGTTCTAGCGCGCCGCCCGCACGCGGCGCAGCGCGTCGTGCAAGGGACCCAGGTGCGCTTGCGCGAATTCGGCCAGCAGCCGGTCGCCGCCGTCATCGGGCGCCAGCTCGGTGTGCAGGATGATCACGGCGCCATCGTCGCCGTGGCCCGACAGCAGCCCCATCAGGCCCAGCAGCTTGGCCTGCACGTCACCGGGCGTGAAGCGGTCGTCGACCCAGTAGGTCTGCCAGACGCTGCGGTGCCGGCGCGGCGCGGCCACGCCGCCGCCGGTCTTGCCCAGCAGGTGGGTGCTGCGCCAGCCGATATCGGCGTCGCCGACGCGAAGCTGCTGCTGCGACTGGCCGATGGGGTTCCAGATCGCGTGGTTCGACGGCAGCAGCACGTTGACCGAGCTGACGAGCTTGCGGTCGCGGTCCTGGTTGCGGTAGTAGCCGACGTAGACGCCCACCACCTGATCGCCGCGGCGATACAGCACGTGGCTTTGCGCGGCCGTGCCGTTGAAGCTGGGCTGCCAGTCGGGCGCATCGGCAGTGGCGGCCCAGCCGGCCTGCCCCGCGGCCAGCGGCGAGGCCAACGCCACCGGCGCCTGGGCCACCTGGCTGCGCATGCCGTGCACCGCTGCATGGGGCAGCGCCGCCGCCAGCAGCGCCAGGCCCAGTGCGGCGACCTGGCGCGCGGTGACGGGGCCCGCCGGCGCGGCGCCGGCCGCAGGCACCGCCTGCCGCGGGCGGTCGGGCTCCGCCCAGCGCGCGCCGATCATGAACATGATCATGATCACGATGCCGAAGAACACCCAGCCGTAGACGAGGTGGTCGACGCCGGTGGCGATGCGGTTGTTGGACAGGTGGCCCAGCATCACGATCATGTAGGCGCGCACCCAGTTGGCCACGATGGGCACGACGATGGACACGCCGACGAAGACCAGCCGTTTCCACAGCGACTGGTAGTTGAGGTAGGCGAACAGCGAGCCCACCATCAGCGAGGCGATCAGGTAACGCACGCCGGAGCAGGCCTCCACCACCGACCAGTTGCCGCTGGGGATCACGAACTGCAGGCCTTCGCGGAACACCGGGATGCCCGACAGGCGCAGCGCGGCCACCGTGAAGTCGGCCGTGCGCTCCATCAGCAGCGGCAGCAGGAATTCGCCCACGGGCACGCAGAAGAACAGGAACAGCAGCGGGAACAGCATGGCCCGCGTCAGCGGCCAGCCCAGCGTCAGCGGCACGGCCAGCACCAGCATCGCCACCAGCGCGAACTGCGTCAGGCCGTTGACGCCCACCAGGTCGCCCAGCAGCCAGGCCAGCGCGGCCAGGCCCAGCGGCAGCAGCCAGGGCAGGCTGGGCCTGGGCTGCAGCGGCAGCAGGCGGTCGCGGCCGCGCCAGATCAGCCACAGCGAGATCGGCAGCACCAGGAAGCCGTGGGCGAAGGTGTCGGACCGCGACCAGATGCCCACCATGCCGGCCACCGTGTCGCGGTACAGCAGCAGCAGGCCCAGCAGCAGCGCGGCCAGCAGCAGCAGCGGCCGGCGCAGCGCGCCGGGGATGGCGTCGATCGGAGCGGCGAGTGCGGCCATGACCGTGCTCTACCCCAAACTGCGCACGACGAAGGGCCCCAGCCAGTTGGCCATGCCGATGGGCAGGCGGCGCCAGGTCTCGATCAGCAGCTTGAACTTCGCGTTGTTGGGGTTGTTCTGGGGCACCGAGTCGCGCTTGTACAGGCAGTACTCGTAGTGCAGCGGCTTGGGCTCGAAGCCCCAGTTCTTCTTGAACGAGAACGAACCGGTGCCCTGCTTGCTGCGCCCGTAGTCGAAGACCTTGAGGCCGCGCGTGCAGGAGCGGCGCATCAGCTCCCAGTACTTGAAGTCGTTGGCGGCCAGATCGCGCGCGGCTTCGTCGTCGCCGGCGTAGTAGGGCAGCACCTCGTCGCGGAAGTAGAAACTCATCACGCTGGACAGCGGCCGGCCGTCGGGCGCGCTGACGGTCAGCACCTCGCAATCATTGCCGAACTCCTGCCGCAGCGCGCGGAAGTAGCGCTTGGGCATGGCCGGCGTGCCGTGGCGGTGCACGTTGTCGGCGTAGAGCGCGAAGAAGCGGTCGACGCCGTCGTCGAGCCGGCTTTGCAGGCCGTTCTTGATGCCCTTGCGCACCATCGCACGCTGCTTGCGCGGGATGGCCAGCATGTTGGCTTCCTCGTCGGGCAGGATCTCCTTGCGGAAGGTGACGTAGAGGTCCTGCCGGGGCCAGTCGGCGTGGCGCGGCTCGACGTTGCGCATCTCCAGGTGCTGCACGCCCAGCCGCTGCGCCAGGCGCTGGCTCTCGGCCTCCAGCGCCGCGGCCGCGGCGTCGTCGTCGGCCGCCACGCCGCCGTAGACCGCGAACGGCAGGCTGGTCAGCGCGCTGCCGAACAGGAAGCTCTTGACGTGGGCCAGCGGCAGCACGCCGACGATGCGGCCTTCGCGCTCGGCCTGCAGGAAGTGGGTGTCGTGGCGGAAGACCTGGGCCAGCACGCGCTGCCAGCCGGCACGGTGGAAGAAGGTGGCCGCCGGCGCGGCCAGCACGTAGGCGTCCCAGGTCGCGTTGCCGCGGGCATCCTGGGGGTCGAGCCGGCTGATGGAAATGGTTGAGTTCGGCACAGCTTGCTATCACACCGCATTTGCCAGCACCTGCGGCGCCGGCATCGGCTGCCGGCCGAGAAAAATGTCATCCATCCGTCCCCAACGGAAATCGTCGAGCAGGCGGCGCAGCTTGGCTTCGTTGCGGTCGATGTTGACGTAGTGCCGGAAGCGCGTCTTGGCGTCGATGCCGGCGATGCGCGGCTGGCCGGTGTCGATCTCCCAGGGGTGGAAGTAGAAGATCGCGCTTTCGCCTTCGAGCCGGTTGACGCGGCTGATCATCCACTTCGACACGCCATACGGCAGCAGCCGGAAATAGCCGCCGCCGCTGGACGGCAGGTTGCGGTTGAACAGGCGCAGCGTGGTCACCGGGATCTCCAGCAGCCCCTGCTCGGTGCGGTGCACGAAGCGCGGCGCGTCGGGCATGCCGTAGTGGTCGTGCGCGATCGGGTAGATGCTGGAGCTGTACTGGTGGCCCGTCTCCAGCAGGGTGCTCAGCGCCCAGAGGTTGTCCTTGCCGATCGAGAAGCTCGGCGCACGGTAGCCCTTGACGGCGACGCCGCCCACGTCTTCCAGCACGCGCTTGGCGCGCAGCACGTCTTCGCGGAACGCAGCGCGGTCCAGCTCGCTGGCGCGCTGATGGCCGTAGCCATGGCTGGCCAGTTCATGGCCGCCAGCGACGATGTCGCGCACCAGCTTGGGGTAGCGCTCGGCCACCCAACCCAGCGTGAAAAAGGTGGCGCGCGTCTGCCGCCCAGCCAGCAGGGCCAGGATGCGCTGCACGTTGGCTTCGACGCGGCATTCGCGCCGCTCCCAGTCGCTGCGCGCGATGTAGGGCGCGAAGGCCGAAACCTGGAAATAGTCCTCGACGTCGATGGTCAGCGCATTGCTGATGGCGGGCGCCAGCACGGTCGGCCCCTCAGCGGTCGGCCGGCGGCTGCGCCAGCCACTGCCACAGGTCGGCCGCGATGCGCTCGGCGGCATGGCCGTCCCAGTACTCGGGCACGCGGCCGCGCTTGCCGCGGCCGGCCAGGATGTCGTCGACGCCGGCCAGGATCGCCGCGCGGTCGCGCCCGACCATGGTGTTGGTGCCTTGCTCGACGGTGATCGGCCGCTCGGTGTTCTCGCGCAGCGTCAGGCAGGGCACGCCGAGCGCCGTGGTCTCTTCCTGCAGGCCGCCGGAGTCGGTCAACACCAGCGCCGCGCCGCCCATCAGGCCCAGCATCTCCAGGTAGCCCTGCGGCGGCAGCAGGATCATGCGCGCCGGGTCGATCAGCTCGGCGAGGCCGAAGCGGTCGATGTTGCCGCGCGTGCGCGGGTGCAGCGCAAAGACCAGCGGCAGGCGCTGCGACACGGTGCGCAGCGTCTCCAGCAGGCCGCGCAGCACGTCCGCATGGTCGACGTTGGACGGCCGGTGCAGCGTGACCACGCCGTAGCCGGCCGCGCCATTCAGCACGCCGGCGTCCTGCCCGTGCGCGCGCAGCGTATCGGCCGCGCTACGCGCTTGCGGACGCGAGGCGTGCAGCGAGTCGATCATCACGTTGCCGGCGAAACATACGCGAGCGGCATCCACGCCTTCGCGCTGCAGGTTGGCCAGCGCGCTGCGCTCGGTGGTGTAGAGCCGGTCGGAGATCTGGTCGGTGAGGACGCGGTTGATCTCCTCGGGCATGCGGCGGTCGCCGCTGCGCAGGCCGGCTTCCACGTGGACCACGGGCACGCCCTTCTTCACCGCCACCAGCGAGCAGGCGAGCGTGGAGTTGACGTCGCCCACCACCAGCACGCAGGAGGGCTTGTGCTCGTCCAGCGCCGGCTCGAAGCGCTTCATCACCTCGGCGGTCTGCGCCGCGTGCGAGCCGGAGCCGACCTCCAGGTTAAGGTCGGGCCGCGGCAGCGCCAGGTCCTCGAACAGCTTGTCGCTCATGCTGGCGTCGTAGTGCTGCCCCGTGTGCACCAGGAAGGCGGGCACCGGCGGCCGGTGCGCAGCGAAGGCGCGCAGGATGGGCGCGATCTTCATGAAGTTGGGCCGCGCGCCGACGACGCACATCACGGGCGCCAGCCCGGGGTTCTGGATAGGGGTGTTCACTTGCTGCCGTCTTCCGACGATCGTTTGGCGGCGTTGACCAGCTTCTGCAGCATGGCCAGCGTCTGGACGTTGATGCGCTCCAGGCGCAGCAGGCTGCGCTCCAGCCGCTGCAACTGGTCGGCACGCTGGTCGGCCGTCAGCGAGGCGATCTGGCGGTTCATCACCTCGGCCTCGTGCACGTCGAGCTTGAGCTTGGAGAGGTCGACGTCGAGCTCGGCGCCCGCATCGGCGGCGGGCAAGGCCACGGCGCCGGCCTCGGCCACGGGCCGCGCCGGCACCTGCGCCTCCTGCGCGAACTCCTTGGCGACCTCGGTCACGTCCTCGGTGGTTAGGTGCGTGCGGTTGCTCAGGTAGCCCAGCAGCAGCAGGCGGTCGCAGACCGAGTTGATGCGGCGCGGAATGCCGCCGCTGGCCTTGTAGATGCCTTCGAAGGCGCCGGGATCGAAGCTGGGCTTGTCGGTGGCGCCGGCGCACTTCAGGCGGTGCTCGACATAACTCTTGGTCTCATCGGCATCGAGCGGGCCGATGTGGCAGGTGGCCGCCACGCGCTGCCGGAACTGCTCCATCTCGGGCCGCTGCAGGATCTCGCGGAACTCGGGCTGGCCGATCAGGAAGCTCTGCAGCAAGGCCTGGTTGCCGAACTGGAAGTTCGACAGCATGCGCAGCTCTTCCACCGCGCGCGGCGACAGGTTCTGCGCCTCGTCGACGATCAGCAGGCAGCGCTTGCCCTTGCTGGTCTGGCTGATCAGGAAGGCTTCCAGCGTGATCAGCAGCTCGGACTTGGGCACGTCCTTGACGCGGAAGCCGAAGGCCGCGCCCACCATGCGCAGCGTGTCCTCGGCGCCGAGCTGCGTCGTCACCAGGTGGCCGGCGATCACGTTGGTGCCGTGCAGGCCGTCGATCAGCGAGCGCAGCACCGTGGTCTTGCCGGCGCCGATCTCGCCGGTGATGACGATGAAGCCCTCGTTGCGCGAGACGCCGTACTCCAGGTAGACCTTGGCGCGCCGGTGCTGCTTGCTGCCGAAGAAGAAGCTGGGATCCGGGTTGAGCTGGAAGGGCTTGCTCGTCAACCCGTAGAACGATTCGTACATGGCTAGAACCGCAGGTTGAGCGAGCCGAAGATCGCGGATTCCTGGTAGGGATTGGAATCGCTGTCGAAGCTGGTGTAGCGCGCGCCAAAAGAGACGTTCGCATACGGACCCAACCGCGCCGACCACGTGGTGACGATGGACCGCAGTTCATTGGCCGGCAAATTTGCCGTCGCCGCCGTTCGCTGCTGGCCCAGCGAGACGATCACGGACGAGTCCGGCGTCAGGCGATGACTGACCGACAGGCTCACACCTCCTTGGCGCGGTTGCACGCGATTGGCCAGGTCGTCACCGGCGCCCAGATCGCCCGCAACGCCGCTGGAGATGGTCCGGACATAGGCCACCGAAACCGTCATCCGCTGACCGAGATAAGCCATCGATGCCGCCTGGTTGCGCTGGATCGTCGGGCTGTCGGTGAGAAAGCCGCCGACCACGACCTTGGCATTGGGATCGAGGCCATTCACGGCGATCAGGTTTCTCACAAAGGCGTCGCGTTTGACAGGATCGGGCTCGATCGACGCCGTCAGCGCGAACAACTGATCGTAGAGCGAGACCAGGCTGCGCCCCATGCTGCCGCCCGCAGACAGACTGCGGGAATCGCTCAGCGACCAGACGGTACTGGCCATGCGATGGTCCAGGCTCAGCAGGTGGGAATTGCCGAAGAATCGCCGGTCGTACTCTGCGCGCACCGTGGTCCGGGGGCCGGGCTTCCAGGTGATGCCGCCGCCCCAGTTGGTGGTGCGCTCCGACTGGCCGGTGCGCATGTCCTCGACCTCGAAGCCGAACCGAGCCTGCAACTGCAAATCGACATCGGGAGCGTAGGTCAACGAGGTGCCGACCGCACCATTGTGGCCACGCGGACGGTCGCCGTTCTCATAGATCGAACGGCTGGCGTCGATGCCCCAACCCAGCTTGCCGCTCAAGCGGCCCGCAAGCCCCGCCTGAGCGACGAGCGAGGCCGTGTCGCCGATGGATGAAGCGTCATTGCGCGAAGCCGCATAGGCCACCCGCGTGTGATAGGTCATGTCGCCCAGCAAGCGCCCGTTCAGATAGGGCGACAGGCTGTAGGAGAACACCTGCGCTTGATTGGGATTGTTCAGCGCCGGATCGGTCGACTGCGTGCCGAAGACCGAGACCGTCTGCCTGCTCGCGGCTGCCGTGGCATCGATGCCGGCACGGCCGTCGAGAAAACTGTAGTTTCCGAGACCCGAGAGATTGTGATAGACCGTGTTCAGCGACTGCTTCTCGGCATAGATCAGCCCGCTGAGCGAGTAGGCCAAGGATCCTTTCAAGTCGCCCCGGCTGGCCGTCATCGACAGCCCCGGACTGATCTGCGTGATGAAGTCCCCCTGCCGGCCGACAGAGGCCAGGTCGCGGTTGTTGGTGCGGGTCTCGGTGATCGACAGCGTCGGCGTGACGACCAGACCCTGGCCCTGCGCCGCGGCCGGTCCACAGAAAGCGCCAACGGCAACCGCGGCGGCGGTCATGCCATTCACCCGGCTCGGCCCGACGAGACCGCCCCGTCGCCGAGCGAGTCCGCGCAGTTCGGGCTTCATTCAGCTCTTGGGCCCCGCGGCCGCCACGGCACCTTGGTCCTCATAGCCGTAACCGTAGCCATAGCCGTAGCCATAGCCGTAACCGTAGCCATAGCCGTAGGAGTCCTTGCCGATCGAGCGTGCCTTGTTCAGCAGCGTCATCCGGATCGGGCAGGACTCGATCGTCGACAGCGCATGCTGGACTTCGGCCTGCAGGGTCCGGCCGGCGTGGATCACGACCACGATCTGCCCCATGTGCGAGGCGAGTACGCGCGATTCGGTGGTCAGCAGCAGCGGCGGCGAATCGAAGATGACGATGCGGTCCGAATAGCGGGTGGCGATGTCGTCGAGCAAGGCGCCCATCGCGTCGGACGCCAGCAGTTCGGTGGCCTTGGGGTGCGGCGTGCCGCTGGGCAACAGGGTCAGCTTGTCGACGTTGGTGCGCAGCAGCGTGCTGGCCAGGTCGGACTTGCCTTCCAGCACTTCCAGCAGCCCGGGCGCCGGGTCCAGGCCCAGCACCTTCAGCACCGAGGGCCGGGCCACGTCGGCGTCCACCAGCATCACGGTGTGGTCGAGCTCGGCCGCAATGCTCATCGCGAGGTTGATCGACGTGAAGCTCTTGCCTTCACCGGACAAGGCGCTGGTCACCATGATCAGGTTGGAGTGCTTGACGGCGGAGTCGCCCCGGCTGATGGCATTGGCGATCAGGGGCCGCTTGACCACGCGATACTGGTCGGCGATGAAGGAGCGCGGGGCATTCGGCGTCACGATGCCCTTGGACGCCAGCATCTCGAGGTCGAGCGTGACGGTCTTCGAGGTCGGCACGCCGCCGAGGGGCGGCTGGGCCGGGCGCACCGCGGGTTCCGGCTGGCGCAGGGCCAAGTCCTGCGGCTCGGGGTCCGGAACCGCGATGCCCGCCTGGCGCAGTTGTTCAAGGCGGCGTGCGGCTTGTTCGATCAGACTCATGCGCTCATCCGAAGTTGCGGGACATGAAGGCCATGGCCACCAGCCCGACCACGAACACCCCGACCAGCCCGGCGGAGGCACCGTAGAACTGGATCGTGCTGCGTCGCTCGGCGCGGCGCTCGCCGTCGCTCATCGCCATCGAGATGACGCCCAGCATCGGCAGGCCGGTCTTGACGCGCAGCTCGTGCGGATCGCTGAACACCGGCCGCAACTGGCTGGCGATCAGCGCAATGGCCAGCCCGACCACGACCGCGGCCACCAGGGCCAGCGGCAGCAGCGCCAGCCGGTTGGGCGACACCGGCTTGGGCGACACGCGCGGCGGGTCGATCAGGCGGAAGTCGGCCACGCCCGACGCAACATCCAGTTCGCCGGACATCACCGCCGACTGCCGCCGGGCCACCAGGTCTTCGTAGTTCTTCTTGACGATGGCGTAGTCGCGGTTGAGCTGCGCGGCCTCGGCCTCGATCTGCGGCGCGGTCTTCAGCGCCGCCCGCGCCGCGTTGTAGCGCGCGGTGTACTCGCCCACGCGGGCCCGCAACGACGCCACCTGCACCTCGGCGCCGGCCAGCAGGCGGTTGAGCTCCTGCGCCGCCAGGGTCGAAGCCGGCGGCGGGGCCGTGCCGACGGCATTGGCCATCGCGGCCTTGCGCAACTCGGCCACTTCCTTCTTCTTCTGCTCCTCCAGCTCCTTGATCAGGCGCCGGGTGGCGATGATGTCCGGGTGCGCCTCGGTATAGCGCTGCAGCAGCGCGTCGAGGTTGCGCCGCTGCGCTTCGATGCGCGAGTCGATCTCCGGGGTCGAGACCGAGACCGACGACTCCTGCAGCACGCTTTGCATGGCCAAGCTGGCGCCCTGACCCTTCTCCGCCGCAAGCTGCTGCTTGGCGGCGTCGCGCGCGTTCTCGGCTTCACGCAATTCGAGCTTGGCCTGTTCGAGCTGACGAGCCAACTCACCCACTCTCGTCGTGGCGTCCTTGCCGTCGGCGGACTGGCTGTCGATGTTGCGCAACCTGAACTCCTTGACCCGCCCTTCGGCTTCCTCGAGCTTGGCCTCGTACTGCTTGATCTGGTCGTTCAGGAAGGTCTTGGCCGAATCGGTGTCCTTGCGGCTGGCGCCCAGGCTGGACTCGACGAAGATCGACACCAGCGACTGGATCACGCGCTTGGCCTTCTCCTGGTCGGAATCCTTGAAGGCCAGCGAGTACAGGTTGTCGCGGCCGGTGTTGCGGACCTGGATCTCCTTGGTCAGCCGCTCGACCAGCGCCTCCTGCTCGACCTTGGAGCTGGCCTTCAGATCCATGTCGGCCATGCGGATCAGCTTCTCGACGTTGGGCCGGCTGATCAGCGTGCGGCTGAGCATCGACACCTGCTGCTCGACGTTGGGCTGCACCGTCAGGCCGGCCATCAGCGGCTTCAGGATGGACTGCGTGTCGACGTAGATGCGGGCCGAGGCCTCGTACTGGTCGGGGATCTTGAAGACCACGACGACGCCCACGATGGCCGCCACCCAGGCCGTGAGCAACGCCGGCCAGCGGTACTTCCACATGCCGCGCAGGATCGAAAGGCCTTGGCGCAGAAGATCTTCCATGGCGTACGAGGTCGGTTGAAGAACGTGTCAGTGAGGCCGGCCGGCGCTGCCGCAGCGCCGGTCAGAACAGGCTTTGCGGGATGATCAGAATGTCGCCCGGCCGCATCTCGACGTTGGCCGTCACGTCGCCGCGGCGGATCAGGTCCTGCACGCGCACCGAGTACTGCTTGTTGCCTTCGGCCGTGCGCAGGATGGTGGCCTTGTTGCCAGACGCGAAGTCGGTCAGACCGCCCACGGCGATCATCACGTCGAGCAGCGTCATCTTGTTCTTGTACGCCAGGAACTGCGGCTTGGCGGCCTCGCCCACCACGCGGATCTGCTCGCTGTAGGGGCCGACGAAGCCGGTCACCATCACCGTGACCACGGGGTCACGGACGTATTTGCCCAGCACCTTCTCGACGTCGCGCGCCAACTGCTCGGGGGTCTTGCCCTGGGCCACGAGCTCGTCGACCAGCGGCGCGCTGACCTTGCCGTCCGGCCGCACCGAGACCGTCATCGACAGCTCCGGATTGCGCCAGACCATCACGTGCAGACCGTCGCCCGGCCCGATGACATAGGTGTAGTCCAGCGACGCCGGCAGCGTGGCCGGCGCGGGCGGAAGACTCGGGCCCGCACAGCCCGCGATGCCGACGGCAAACAGCACCAGCATGCGGCGCGACAGGGTGGCGATCGTCATCGATAGGTTCACTGCGGTTACCTCGTTGCGGGTCTGTCTTGGTCTTGAGCAGGCCCCCATGGCGGGTGCCGCGCTCCTCGGCGGGCGAAACGTGCGCAGCCTGTGTCCCGGCCCCGCCACCGAAGCATGGAATCAAGATCTTCGCACAGCGCCGATGACGCTCGCCAGCCTTTGGCGACCACGGACGCGGGTCCAGCGCAATATTCACGGCAGATTTCGGCGCCGTCACCCATGCCAGGAGGGAGGGCAAGGCGGCCCATTCGTAACAATTGTTGTCCGCCATGAACTTGTAGCCGCCCCGGTGATGCGGGGCAGGCGAGTGGACGGCAGTCTGCTATGGTGTAGGTCCTTCAGAAAGGGCACTGCCCCTACTTTTTCTCATTTAATCCTCTTCAGCGACCGACCGTTGTTCCTGTCAATGGATTCAAGCGCCTCGCGAACCGTCAAACCGGATGCTGGTCATAGCCGCTTCGGAGAAAGCCGTTTCGGGGAAAGCCGGTTCAGCCAGAGCCGGTTCAGCCAGGGCCGCATCGGCGAATGGGTTGAGGAAGGGCGCCCGGATGCTCAGGGCCGGGTTTCCGGACTTTATCGGACCGCTGGATCAGGCGGCGAAGGAGCGGTCACCGGCCTGACCGTCGTACGTCCTCCACCAAGAACGTCTGCGTCGTCTGCGGCCGCTGCCACCAGCAAGGCCGAAAAGGGGGCGCCAACCAAAGCACTGCACCTGCCGGGCGGGCGTTCAGGGGTTTTGCTGTTTCATGGCCTGACCAGTACGCCACTGGAGTTGCAGTTCCTGGCGCGTGGGCTGCATCGTGCAGGTCACTCGGTCCGGATTGCCGTCATTGACGGATATACCCACGGCTTGCCCGCTAAGGGCCCGTCCGGGCACAGGGAGTGGGCTGCGGCGGCGGTTGCCGAATTCGACCGCATGCGGTCAAGCTGCGAGACGCTGGCGGTTGGCGGTCTGTGCATCGGCGCGCTGTTGTCGCTGCACGTCGCCGCCGAGCGCCCAAACGCTGCATCACATGTGATGGCGCTCTCGACCGCGCTGCACTACGATGGCTGGGCTGCGCCTCGCTCAAGATGGCTGCTGCCGATCGTGCCGTTCGTGCCAGGGCTCGGTAACATGGCCATCAAGGAGCGCGAGCCCTTCGGCGTCAAGGACGAGCGGCTGCGAGCCTGGATCGGTGCCCAGATGAAGGAATCGGGCGGCTCCGATGCCGGCGCAGCGGCGCTGAGGGTTCGTGATCTGTTCGAAGCGCAGCGACTCATGAAGCTCGTTCGTGGCGGAATGAAGGAGATCAAGGCACCGACCTTGCTGATTCACGCTCGCGACGACGACGCAGCGTCTCCCCGGAGTGCTTTCGAGGTGGCAGGTAGCGTAAGCTCCGAGCGCGTGCAATGCGTCTTGCTGAACGAGAGCTATCACATGATCAGCATCGACCAGGAGAAGGCCAAGGTGCTTTCCGAAATGAAGAAGTTCATGCAGTCAGGGCAGATGCCCGAGACGACAGCACCGTTGCGTCCCCCGATGGCCTCCGCAAACTCCAAAGGCTCTCGGCATGTCAGCGCCTGAGCCCGGCTCGCTGGCCATCATCCGCGCGGCCATCGCACGTTTCTGCCATGAAGTCGAGCCGGCGCATGTCTTGCCCGAGGCTGACTTGTCGGAACTCGGCGTCGACTCGTTGTCGCTGGCGGAAATGCTGTTCGCCGTTGAAGACGCTTTGGGAACCCGCATCATCGACATGAGCAAGCGCCCGCACACCGTCGGCGATCTGATGGAGTTGATCGAACCGTACGAGCAAGAACTCCAGAAGATCTCGTTCGATTGAGGGCAGCATGAGCGGCCATGCCCACAGGGTCGTCGTGACGGGTGTCGGCGTGGTCAGCGCCCATGGTCTTGACGCCAGATCGATGTTCTCGGCACTCATGGATGGCCACAGTGCCATCAGCTTCAACACGGTCGGTGCCGAGCCTTACAGCACCAACATTGCCAGTGCGGCCTGCCATGCCGTCCAAGGGTCGATGCCCCTGGGCCGCAGCAAGGTCACGACCGTCGATCGAGTCAGCCATCTATCGATACTGGCCGCCACGGCAGCCTGGGACGACTCAGGGCTCGGCAGCCTGGACGATCAGGCGCGCGACGGGGCCTGCGTACTGATCGGCACCGCAGTCGGCGGTGCGCAGAGCACCGAGCACGGCTACCGTGAACTGTTCGTCCGCCAGCGGCCGCGCCTGTCGCCTTTGACCGTGGTCCAATGCATGCACAACGCACCGGCCGCGCATGTGGCGCAGCACTTCAATCTGGGCGGCACCTGCTTCACCTACTCCGTCGCATGCGCCTCGGGTGCAGCCGCGATCGTCGACGCGGTCCGTCGCATCCGGGGTGGCGAATGCCAGCTGGTCCTGGCCGGCGGCACCGAAGCCGCATTGCCCTTCGGCATCGTCAAGGCCTGGCAGTCGATGCGCGTGCTGGCGCCGGCGGTCGATCAGGCATCGGCAAACCGTGCGTGCCGGCCCTTTGCTCGTGACAGAGAGGGGATGTCGCTTGGCGAAGGCGCTGCGATGCTGATCCTTGAAGAGCGCGAGCATGCGATGGCTCGCGGAGCGCGCATCGTCGCCGAGTTGGCGGGGATCGGCAGTTCATGCGATCCAGGCGCCATCACCTCCACCGCCGCCGCTGGCCAGCTACGCGCGATGCGTGCCGCGTTGCGCGATGCCGGCGCAAATCCCGACGAAGTGGCCTATGTCAACGCCCATGGGACAGCGATGGCCGACGGCGACCTCGTCGAGATCGACGCCTTGCGCCAGCAGTTCGGCGCGCACGCCAGCCAACTGGCCGTGAGTGCGACCAAGTCGTTGCACGGACATCTGCTGGGGGCATCCGGGGCCATCGAGGCGGCCATCACCGCGATGGCGGTCAACCGAGGGCAGATCCCGCCGACCGGGCATGATGCGGAAATCGATCCCGGCTGCATGGGAGTCGACCATGTGCTCCGCATCGGCCGTGAGGTCGGGCACCTGCCGCTGGCGCTATCGAACTGCTTCGCCTTCGGCGGCAGCAACGTGGTGCTGGCCTTCTGTCCGCATGCCTGAAGCAGACTCGCGTCAGAAATAGAACGCGGCCAGTAACTGAACCAGCCGCGCGCCAGGCGCCGAACCATACTCGCTGGTGCTGCGCCCGAGGCTGGTTTGCCATTGGACGGCGACATCCACACTCGGCCAGTGATACCGCGCCTCGATCCAGGAGAAACGGCTGTGGTCGTCGACGTTGTAGCGAATCAGGCCGGTCAGTTCCAGGTTCTTGATGAAGACATCGCGCTGCGACGCATACAACAACACCGCGCGACGCGACGCGATATCCTGCCGGCGTTGCACCTGGATCTGGTAGGCACTCAGGGACCTCGGGCCCGTGTGCAGCCATGACCTGCATCCACTGCAGACGGCTCAGCGCAAAGCCGTTGTATTCGTACTCGAGCGTCAGCGACAAGCGCGACGGCAGTGTGTAGGTAGCGCCCAACGCCGCGCGATGGGCGGTTTCAATCTGCGGTTTGGCGTCCAGAGCCTCGCTCAGCAGGTCTGCATCACGCCCCCCGGACCATTCGATGAAGCCGACGGTCGAATCGGTGATCAAGGTGGTGGCATTGGCGCCAAGCTGGAATCCTTTGCCGCGCTCGTAGAACAGCAGTCCCTGCACGCTGCTCTTGCCGCCCAGTTGCGAGCTGATGCTTGCCAGAATTCGGTGCGCATGATTCGTAGCACCGAAGTCCGGGCTGAATGACTTGTCACTGGGTTCGTTGTCGACCTTCGGCGCGAAGGCCACCGACAGGCTGCCGCCATCCCAGAGCTTCTGGACACGCACCAGCAGCGTGCCAAGGCGGTTCTCTCGCAACGAGAGCGGATCCACCGTGGTCACCGCACGGGACGCGCCGTCGCGGAAATAGTCCGTCGGATTGAATCCGTAGGCAGGCCCGTTGCGCAGGTTCATGCGGCCGAGATCGAAACCCGAATGGCCGTTCTCGGACTGCCAGCCGACATAGGCCTCACGCAGGCTGTTGAGCGTTGAGCGGCTGCCGGCGTCAACGGGATGGATGTCGTCGATCCGGTCCGACAGCGCGCCTCGCCACTGAGCCGCCGGCTTGAACTCCCAGTACAGATCGACCGATGCGCGGCGAGCATCCTCCGACGGCAGGCCAAAGCGCTGGCCCAAGCCGGCCGGCCGTCACTTCGCCGAACAGCCGCAGCGCGCGCGAGCTAGGTTTCTTGGCGTCGTCGGGATCGGTGGCCGCCTTCAGGTCCAGTGCCGCATCATCCGACGACGACTGAGCCGCCGCCGGGGAAGCCAGCAGCGCTGCGCCGAGCGCAACCAGCAAGACTCCGGATTGGAGACGTACCATCAATCAGTCCCCTTGAAAACGAGGCAGGAAGTCTCGCTGGAACCACGTTGTTGGAATGTTGCGGGCCGCGAAATCGCTCAGCCGCACCAGGGTGACTTGTTGCGGATTGAGTCCGTCGATAATCACGGTCTCGGTTGGCCGCTCAGCCCCCAACTGAGCCTGGAAGCGCCGATAGTAGGCCGTCTTGAGCAACCGGCCCGAATCGGCGAGGAAGCGCGCCTTGATGGGCCGCTTGTTCTCGGCATCGACCCAAAGCTCAATGGCGGTATAGGTCGCGTCCTCGGTGACCGCGGCAAGCTGCAGCTTGTGGGCCTTGCGGTCCTTGCGCTCGCCGTCCTTGACGACCTCTTCGCCGTTGTAGGTTGCCTTGTAGTCACGCGCCAGGTTCACCGTGATGACATCCCCATTGGACGCCTCCCCCATCAAGCGTTGCTGCGGCGAGATGCGAACGCTGGACTTGGTCGAGGGGTCGTAGAACCACAGATCCTTGCCGTTCTTGAGCATCAGCTTGCCGGCATCGCGCACAGGCTCGACGAACTTCACCAGCGTCGCGAACTGGCCGCCTGATTCCAGCGTGCGCGCAAAGCTGGTCAGCGTCGTGGAATCGACCTGCTGCCCCTTCTCGAACTCGGTCAACGTCACGGTCACCTTGAACGGCTGGGTGGGGTTGCGGATGGCGTCGGCCAGCTACCAGCAAGGCTTGCGGCTCCACGTCAGCCGCCGCAGCCGGCAGGCTGGCGGTCTGCAGCAGTGCCAGCCACACGGCTGCCGATACCGCGAAGGTGGCGCGTCGGGTTGCAGTCTTCATGTGTGCCTCAGGGCATCGACGATACTCAGTTTGGCCGCTCTCCAAGACGGCAGCCAAGCGGATAGGGTGGCGATCAGCACCAGGCCGATGGCTGTCCCGGTCATCATGGCCAATTCACCGAACACCCGGACGGTCAACGGCAAGGGCGTGGAACTGCCTGGCGGCAGCCAGGTGAGGTTCAGGGCATTGATCAGCGCAGCCAACAGCAGCGCCACCGCTACGCCGACCGCAGCGCCGACACAGCCCAGCAGAAAGCCCTCCGTGACGAACAGCTTGCGGATGCCACTTTGTCGCAGGCCCACCGCCCGCACGGTGCCGATCTCATTGGTCCGCTCCATCACCGCCGCCATCATCGTGTTGCTGACGGTGAACAGGACGATGCCGCCGATCAACACGAAAATGAATCCGAAGATCGTATTGAAGAGCGAAATGGTCTCGCCATAGAAAGGGTTGATCTGCTCGAAGTTGAGCACGTCCAGCGAATGCCCCGGCAAGGTCTTGTCGAGCAAGCTGCGCAGACGCTGCGTCACTTGCGGTATCGAAGCCGTGTGCTCAAGCTGCACCATGATCGAGGTCGCCCTCAGATCTCCACGTCCATAGACCAGACGCTGCGCTTGACCAAGCTGCAGCTTGACGGTGACCTCGTCAAGCTCCTTGTAGCCCTGATCTTCAGCGGCGATGACCTTGAGCGACGCCACGTTAGGCGTGCCTCTGGGTTGGGTGGCGAGCAACTCGATTTGAGCTTTGGCTGCCGACGGCGCGTCCTTGAGCAGCTTGCCCGCGGGCTCGTCGGCCGCCAGTTCGGCAATGTCCGCCGGCAAGGCAGCCGCCCGGTCCGCGCTCTTGACCTGACCGACCTGGGGGCGGGGGCAGTGGGGCACTTCCAACTGCTCGCACAACAAGAGAACACGGGCAACGCCGATGCCGACGATGGCGGCGTCCTCTGGCGCGTTCACGAGCTTGTACGGGCCGTTGATCTGCGGCAGCCTGAACTCGTTCCATTGCCGCATGCGAGCGACGTCTTCGGCGACATAGCCGACACCCATCACCGGCCGCGAGACGCCCGCCGCATAGTTGCCTGCCAAGCCGCCGAACTGCAGGGTCGGGGAGACGGTGCGTATCTCGTCTTTCAGTTCGGGATCGGCCTTGATGGCCTTGATCAGCGAGTCGTAATTGCTCAGTCCATACGCGGTCGGGTTGCCGTTGCCGAAGAGGTAGAAGTCCTTGTGCTGGATTTGAAGATGACCGCCGTTCTGTACGTAGTCGGTCAACAGCGTATAGCGGATGTCAGCGCTATAGCCGCCGAACAACAGGACGGCCGTCGCGCCGATGGCCAGCGCCAGCACAGTCGCCAGCGAGCGGCGACGGTTGCGCAGCAGATTGCGGGCGGCCAGCGACAACGTGATCATCATTCCAGGGGCCGGGTTCCCTCGTCGAGGAACGCAAAGTCGGTGTCAGCCTCGCGCTGCCCCCAAGGCGCTTCCGAATCGGGAGCGCCGGCCGGGCGGCCGCCGGATGGCGGACCATGGCCTGAATCCTTGCGGCGTATCGACTGGATGACTCCATCTCGCAGCACGATCAGGTCGTCGGCAGCCTTGATCAAACCACTGTCATGAGACGAGAAGATGAACGAGATCTTGAAGTTCTGCTGCATCCAGCGCATCAGGGCGATGATGGCGTAGCCGGTCTGACTGTCCAGGTTGGCCGTCGGCTCGTCAGCGATCACGATTTTTGGCTTGCGGGCCAGTGCACGGGCAATCGCCACTCGTTGCCGTTGCCCGCCAGAGAGCTGGCCAGGCCGATTGTGCGCTCGCTGCTCCAGGCCGACGGCCTCCAACAGGCGCTTGACGCGCCGCTGGCGCCGATCGGGGTCCATGCCCGCCAGCACCAGCGGGTACTCGACGTTCTCGAACGCCGTCAGCACGGGAATGAGGTTGAACGACTGGAAGACGAATCCGATGTTCTCGCTGCGGAAGTCTGCCAGTTCATCGTCGGTGAGATCGTTGACGTTGGTCCCGTTCACGATGACTCTGCCCCTGTCTGGCCTGTCGAGGCATCCCAGCAGGTTGAGCAGTGTGGTCTTGCCGCTGCCGGACGGCCCCAGCAGCACTGTAAACAGCGACGGCCTGACGGTCACGTCGATGCCTCGCAACACCGGAACAGTGACCGAGTCCATCTGGTAGGACTTCTCCACCGCTTCCAGGCCGGCAACCGCAGTGGATTCAACGGCGTCGGTCAGTTGGCTGCTGCTTTCCACGTCGGGGCGGTCGGTTGGGAGGTTGGGATTTCGCGGGGGTACAGCGCCAAAGTGTATCCGCGCATCGCGCACGGCATCGTGTTGATGATCGGAGCGGCGGCCTGTTGAGCCATCTACAAGCCACAAAACAAAAAGCGCGAGGCATTCACTGCCCCGCGCTTTCGGAGATCCTCTCCGCGAAGAGAGGACCTATCGCTATTGTCGACTCAACGCTGACGACGACGGCGAGACAGAGCGCCGACACCCATCAGGGCCAGACCCGCCAAGGCCATCGAGGTCGGCTCGGGCGCCTGGAAGAAGTCCTGATTCGCATCGGCACGGAACAGCGCTTCGGTTCCCGTCACGCCGACATCGACGACGGGAACTCCATCAACGCTGGTAGGCGGATTGAACGAACCGCTGATGCTCGGGAAGAGTTGCAGCGTCGAGGACAGGATGGTTCCTTCGAGGGCCGGCGAGAACTGAGGACCCGAATAAGTCACCGCACCAACCAAGCCAACAGAGTTGGTCGGATTCAACGGGTCAAAAGTCTGGACACCCGGCGACTGGAAGTTCCCGGACACCATGACCGTCCCATCCTGGAACCCGCTCCAAGCGCCATTGGCCGTGGTCAGGGCGTCCGGCGTCGTGTCGTAGTAGATGTCGAACGCGCTCGTCGGGTTGATGACGAACTGAACGAAGTTGCCAGCGTTGTTGACGATCGTGGCATTCAGGGTCGCGAAGATGGTGTACTCGTAAAGAGTGTTTGCATTCTGCGAACCATTGGGCGTAGCGTCCAGATGAAGTCCCGGCAGCGGGTTGCCATCCACATCGTTGATCGCAACCGCCCAGGCAGCGTAGTAGATCGTGAACGAGCACGACGAAACGCAGCCACTGTCGAAATTGTCTTGGGCGGTCTGCAGACCGTTGGTCCAAGCAGCACCCGAGCTCGCCCAGTCGAAGCCGCCAAACGAATTGGCGCCATCAGCATTGGTGATCGTGAATGCCGCAGCGCCAGTGCTGAAGGCGGTAGCGGCGGCCGACAGCGCAATGGCTGCGGTCAATTTCGAAAACTTCATCACTAGCTCCTTTGAGTTCGAGCATGGATGCCACACTCTTGCCAAGATCAAAAGCAACCGACATGCCACATGATTCAACTATATGATTTATAAGGATTTTTCATTTCACAGAGGCTTGCTGAACAGCCTCTCTGTAAACTCTGCCGACACACAAAGCTGGCGACAAATCGAGCGAAGCAACGAGCAGACGGCTGGATTTTGACCGATTTAGCCATATTGGCCATATTGGCCAAGACAGCGTGCCCAGCTTCAAAGTAGCCGACTACATCTCGGGCTGCTGGCGGCTGGACTACGGTGCGTCGACCAGCTTCTTCAGCTCCACGATCTCGGACTTCTTGGCCAGATTGGCGTCCGAGGCGATGAGAGCGCTGAACTCGGACTTCGCCGTCACTTTGTCTCCAGCGGCCAGCAGATGCCGGACGAGATTGACCCTATGCGGCGCACTCCCCTTTGCCAACGCCACCGCACGCGACTGGACTTCAACGGCCTTCTTGAAATTCTTCTGAGACGCCCATGCGCTTGCGAGCGTATCAAGCACATTGGGGTCCCGGGGAGCCAGGGCCAGCGCTCGTTCAGCAGTTTCCACTGCGCTGGGCACACCCAGCTTGGCCCGCGCCCATGCCAGGTTGTTCAGGGCCGCAGCGGAGTTCGGGTTCAGTTCAACCGAACGCGAGAACAACTGCTCGGCCTCCGCGAATTTGCGCCGCTCGATCGCCAGGAGGCCCACATGGTCAATGAACGCTCGATCTTGGGGATGCGCCTTGAGCCACTCTGCCGCAAACTTGTCTGCCCCGGCAGTCTGGCCTGCCGCCAGAGATGCATCGAAGACACGGATTGGCGCGGCGCTGGATGGGTCAGGCTTCCCCAGCGCCGCTTTGAAGGCCGAGATGGCACCTGTCCAATTGCCCTTGGCCGCCAAGGCATCTCCTTCCAGGAAGTACCCCAACAAGCTGTTCGGCCGGCTTTTCTGCAGGTCCTTGGCGGCAGTCATCGGAAGACTCGAGTCGCCCGTCATCTTCGCCAGGGCGAGCATGCGCACATGCACCTCACGCAGTTCAGGTGCGAGCTCAAAGGCCTTGCGCAGGTTCTTGGCCGCGTCGTTCATGCTCTTGCGCCTGGCATACAGGTCAGCCAGGCGGACATAAGGCATCGGATTGACCGTGTTGAGCGAGCTGATCTTCCCGAAGGTCGAAACGGCTTGCTGAAAATCATCCGAATCGCCGAGGGCTCGCCCCAGAGCGTCGAGCACGTCGACGTTCACAGGAAACGCCGCGGCCGCCTGCTGTGCTGCGGCCAACGCCGATTTCGGATCGCGGTTCTTCAGCAGATGCGTCACGAGCGCAACCCTTAGCCCCGGATCGTCGGCGACCGCGGACACGGCATCGGACAACACGGTCCGCACTTCGTCGGGCTTGGCTCCGGTGGACTCCAGGAGACTGGCCAGGGTCAGCCTTGCCGCACCGTTCCGCGGCGAGGCAGCGATAACTGCGCGAATCCGCGCCCGGGCCTCGTCGACCTGCCCCAGCTTCGCTTCGATTTCGGCCAAGTGCGCTGCAGCCAGATAGTGCTCGGGCCGGTTCTTGAGCACCAGCTCAAACGCCGCGCGGGCCTTCTCGACATCGCCCTTGGCCCGTTGCGCCAGGCCCCGCAGCAAGGCGACGTCAGCCGGATCGGACTTCTTCTTTTCCATCCGGGAGATGGCCGCCAGCGCTGCGTCGAACTCGCGCCGGCGCATATGCGCGCTGATCAATGCCTTGTCCGCGATATCCCCGGGATCGGCCTCGGCCAGCCGTTGCAAGGCGTCGAAGGCATCGCCCGCCCGCCCCTTGGCAAGGTCGATCAGCGCGACCGCCGATTTCAGCCCCACGTCCTGCGGTTTTTGCTTGACGGCCGCCGTGTAATAGTTTTCGGCGCTTGCGAGCTGCCCAGCCACAAGGCTCGCCTCGCCAGCCAGCGCAAGATCATCGGTCATGACCTTCGCGGAGTCCAGAATGGGCTTGATCGTGGCCAGCGCCTTCTCGGGCTGCCCCATCCGCAAGTACGTCAGCGCCAGCAATCGCCGTGCAAGAGTGGCCTTGGCAGGGTGCTGTACCGCCTTACCGAGGTATGTCTCGGCTTGCAGGTAGGCGCCGCGCGCCAAGTCGATGCCGCCCGAGAACAGCAGCAGGTGCGGATCGGTTGGATGCGTGCGCAGCAGCTTGTCCAGCGCCTCGCGTGCGGCGCCGTATCGCTTCTCCATGTAGGCAATCTGCGCCTCGACAAGCACGGTCCCCGGCAGGCCTGGCGATGCCTTGGCAAGCTCCGCGTGCAGCGCCCGCAGCTCCGGAAGCTTGCCGCCCAGCACGTAGAGCGAGGCCAGAGCGTTGGTCGCGATTGCCTTGAATCGGCTGTCCTTGGCCGACTCACGGAAGGCCTTCTCAGCACCGACCAGATCCTTGTCGAGTTGCTGGAGCATCGCGCCTTTGAAGAACCATGCCTCGCCGTCGACCGTGCGAGTGGCGATTGCACTGTCGACGAGCTTTGCCGCTTCCGAGCGGTGGTCTCGATATAGCTCGATGCGGGCCTTGTTGAGCAAGGCCCAGCCATACTTGGGATTGGCCGCCAGCGCATCGTCGAGCGCTTGCTCCGCCTTGCCGATCTGCTGCGCGCTCATGTAGGCGACCGCAAGCGCCGTTCGGACCTCAGCTGATGGGGCGGGATCCTTGATCGAGAAGCTCTCGTACTCCTTGACCAGTTCCTGCACGCGACCACTGCCGATCAAGGCTAGCGCATGCTTGCCACGAACCTCGTCCTTGTCGAAGCCGAGTTCAAGGGCCTTGTTGAGCTCGGTCAAAGCCTCTGGAAACATGCCTTGTCCAACCAGCGCAGCCCCCATGAGATAGCGCGCCCGGCCCGAAGATGGATCTTGAGCCAGCGCCCTTTTTAGCTCGACCACGGCGCTGCCGAAGTCATGATTGGCAATGAATTTCTCGGCAGCAGCGACAGAGTCTTGTGCGGGCCGTTCGCTACACGCGGAAGCAAGCACGATCGCCGTCGATATCGCCCAAAGCCGAAGACTCGCAAGCAAAGACATCTGATTCCTCTTTCGCCCGAGCGGGCAACCCAGAGCGTCACTACGCCGACCAGGACACGGCAACTTCAGTCCTGCAGGCTCTGACGTAACCCCAAGCGCGACACCAACTCGTACAACGTAGGCCGGCTGATCCCGAGCAATTCGGCTGCGCGAGCCATGTTGTTTGCTGTCCTGGCCAGTGCCGCCAGCACAACGCGACGCTCGGCCGCCTCTCGCGCCTGCCGCAGATCGAACTCCATGGCGCCTCCCGCGGCACCTGGATGGCCGTCCGCCTGGCCAAGTCCGATGTCATGGAGGGCAATCACGTTGCCCTCCGCCATGATGGATGCCCGCTTCACCGCGTTCAACAACTGCCGGACGTTCCCGGGCCAGTCGAACTGCGCGATCGCATCCAGCGTCTCATCGTTGAAATTCATCGAACGGCGCCGCTCCAGCGTGAACCGCTTCAAGAACGCCTGGGCCAGCAACACCGAATCGCCGTTTCGCTCGCGCAGCGCCGGAATGTTGACCACGATCTCGGCCAGCCGGTAGTACAGGTCCTCGCGGAAACGCTGCTGCTTGATCAGCTCCTGCAGATCCTGGTGCGTCGCGCACACCACCCGCACGTCGACCGGAATCTCCTGCCGCCCGCCGATGCGCTCGATCTTGCGCTCCTGCAGGAAGCGCAGCAGCTTGGCTTGCAGCGGCTGCGGCAGGTCGCCGATCTCGTCGAGCATCAGCGTGCCGCCGTGGGCCGTCTCGATCTTGCCGACCGTGGTCTTGGCGGCGCCGGTGAAGGCGCCCTTCTCATAGCCGAAGAGCTCGCTTTCCAGCAGCGCCTCGGGGATGGCGGCGCAGTTGATGGCAACGAACTTGCCGCTGCGCTTGCTGGCCTGGTGCAGCCCCTGCGCCAGCACTTCCTTGCCGGTGCCGCTCTCGCCCAGCAGCATCACCGTGGCGTCGGAACTGGCCACGCGCTCGATCACGCGGCAGATGCGCAGCATCTCGGGGTCGCGCGTGATCAGCCCGCCCAGGGCGCCGCTGGGTTGCTGTGCCTGCAGCCGCCGGTTCTCGCTCTGCAGCTCGAACAGGCGGTAGGCGCGCTCGATGGTCAACGCCAGCAACTCGGGCTCGAAGGGCTTGGCGAAGAAGTCGTAGGCGCCCAGCGACACCGCGCGCAAGGCATTGGCACGGTCGTTCTGGCCGGTCAGCACGATCACCTTGAGGTCGGCGTCCAACTCCAGCAGCTGGCCCAGCAGGCGAAAGCCCTCGCTGGTGCCGTCGGGGTCGGGCGGCAGGCCCAGGTCCATCGTGACGACGGCCGGGCGGTGGCGGCGGTAGGCGGCCAGGGCGGATTCGCGGTCGCTAGCCGTCACGCAGTCGAAGCGGTCGAGCGACCATTTGATCTGCTTCTGCAGCGCCAGATCGTCCTCGACGATCAGCAGCGGCGGGCTGGAATCCGTACTCATGCCTCAGGCCGCCCGCAGATCGGAGCCGCGGCTGCTGTCGAACAAGGGCAGCAGCACCGTCAGCGTCGTGCCGCGCCCGGGCTGGCTGTCGACGTCGATCGAGCCGCCCAGTTCGCGGATGTACTGCGCGCTTTCATAGGTGCCGATGCCCATGCCGCTGTGCTTGGTGCTGCTGAACGGCTTGAACAGCCCCGTCCTGACGAAATCCTCGCTCATGCCCTGTCCCGTGTCCCCGACTTCGACGCGCACCTGGCCGCTGAAGCGGCTGACGCGCACCCAGACTCTGCCTGAAGGCGGCGTCGCGTCGAGTGCGTTCTGCACGAGGTGGCCGAGTACGCGCTCCAGCCGGTCTTCGTGGCCGCGCGTGGACAACGGTTCCGCCACTTCGGTGTCGAGTTGTCGCCCGGCCTGCCGCGCCAGGTTGCCCAGGCGCTCGACGATGCCGGCCAGTTCCACCCCCCGCACGCCGCCCGGCGGTGCCACGCCTTCGCGCAACTGCAGCATCAGGCGGCGCATCTTCTCCAGCGAGCTTTCCACCGTGAGCAGCATGTCCTCCTGGAACTCGGGGTTGTCGCGCAGCCGGCTGGCGTTCTTCATCATCAGCGAGAGCTGGGTGACGATGTTCTTGAGGTCGTGGACGACGAACGCCGACATGCGGTTGAAGGCGTCGAACTTGCGCGATTCCAGCAAGGCCTCGGTCGCCCGCATCTGCGCCAGGTAACCCGCCGCCTGCCGGCTGGCGGTCTTGAGCAGGTCGCGCGCTTCCCAGTTCAGGTCGACCGGCGTGCGCGGCGGCGCCAGCACGACGAAGCCCAGCAGTTCGGAGCCGTCGTGCAAGGGGATCACGGCCCAGACTCTGTCGTTGGCCAGCAGCCACGGCGCCAGGCTCAGGCTGCCGTAGTCGGCCGGCGTGCGGCGGTAGCCTGCCACGTCGATCACCCAGGCCTTTTCACGCAGGAAGGCGATCAGCGGCGAATCGGCCGGCTCCCGGTCCGCCTGTTCGGGGATGTTCCAGCGCGCGGTCTGCAAGTAGGCGCTGCCGTCCTCGGTCTGGGTCCACAGGCTGCCGGCCGGGCACTCGACGATGTTGGCCAGGGCCCGGATCACCAGCACGCCCACCTCTTGCGGCGACGAGTTGGACGACAGCATCGCGGTGAAGGCCAGCCACTCCTCGCGGTAATCGTAGCGATAGCTGAAGAAATGCTTGCCGATGAAGACCCGCACCCGGGCGCGCAGCGAGGCCGACAGCACCAGCAGCACCAGCGCCAGCCCGCCGGCGAACAGCAGGCCGAATTGCAGCGCGCGGCCCCACTCGCCGCCGAAGTAGCGCACGTAGTAGCCGATCAGCGCCAGGAAGAGCAGGTAGCCGCCGGCCAGCAGCAGCGTGGCCGAGTAGAAGACCGCGCGGCGCGAGATCTGGATGGAGCGCACCCAGTCGACCTGGCGCCGCGACGCCAGGACCAGCAGCGGGATCAGCAGCAGGTGCGCCAGCGGGCGGATCGACAACACGTCGGGATCGACCTTGCCCAGCAGCGCGCCTTCGGCATACAGGTAGACGTCGAAGGCAAAAACGCAGGCCAGGCCCGCGCACAAGGGCTTGGCCGACCAGCGCAGCGCCTCGGCCAGGTTGCGGAAGACCTGCTCGACCAGCACCAGGCCCAGCACGGGCAGGCCCAAGGCGATCAGCAGGAAATTGCGCGACGCATCGGCCTCGTACTGGCCGTGCAGCACGCGCTCGGCCAGCGATGCCGCGGCCGCCGCCACCAGGGCCGCGGCCACGAGTCCCGCCATGCCCACCATCCCGCGGCCGGCCCCGCCGCCGGGCGCGGCCGAACGGTCCGCAGGGCGCAGCATCAACAGCAGGGCGGCCAGCCAGGCCGCATAGCGGGCCAGGTCGAAGCCGACCGCCACGTAGGCCGGCGCCGTGTAGACCGAGACCTGGGCGACCGCCGCGGCCAGCGCCCAGCCGAGGCTGAGCGTGACCGCGCACAGCACCGCCAACTGCACCCGCCCGGCGCGGCGCGAGGCATAGCCATGCCTCAGCAGGTAGACGGCAAAGGCGGCATAGCCGGCGGCAGCGACGGCATGCCCCAGCAGGTCCAGACTGATCGCCTGGTCAGACATCGCGAGTCACCTGCCGCAAGCGCGCCCAGGCACCCGCCGTCCGGCCGCGGCGGCGCGCCTCAGCGCGCGCCCTTGGCCGTGAGGACGACGAAGACCGTCTCGAACAGGATGACGATGTCGAGGAAGAGCGAATGGTTCTTCACGTAGTACAGGTCGTACTGGAGTTTCTCCTGGGAATCCTCCACCGTCGAGCCGTACTGGTACCGCACCTGTGCCCAACCCGTCACGCCCGGCTTGACGCTGTGGCGGGCCGCGAAGTACGGGATCTGCGCCGTCAGCTGCTCGACGAAGAAAGGCCGCTCCGGGCGCGGCCCGACCAGGCTCATCTCGCCCTTGAGGACGTTGAAGAGCTGCGGCAGCTCGTCGATGCGCAGCTTGCGGATGATGGCGCCGATGCGCGTCACGCGCGAATCGTTGGCCGCCGCCCAGACCGGGCGGCCGTCCTTCTCGGCGTCGGTGCGCATGCTGCGGAACTTGCACACCTCGAAGGTCTTGCCGTTCTGGCCCACGCGCTCCTGCCGGTACAGCACCGGGCCGCGGCTTTCCAGCTTGATCAGCAGCGCGGTCACCAGCATGACCGGCAGCGCCAGCACGAAGAGGATGAACGAGCACAGCAGGTCGAAGCTGCGCTTGATCAGGCTGCGCCCGAAACCCTGGTTGAAGCCGTTGCCGAAGATCAGCCAGCCGGCGTTGACGTAGTCGATGCGGATCTGCCCCAGCGTCTTCTCGAAGTGCGTGGCGATGTCGTAGACCTTGATGCCGCTGAGCTTGCAGTCGAGCAACTGCCGCAGCGGCATGCTGCCGGCCCGGCGCTCGGTCAGCGCCACCACGATCTCGTCGACCTGCAGCCGCCGCGCCGTCTCGGTGAGCGACTGGCCGTCGGTGGACAGCACCTCGCCGGCGGCGACCGACACTTCCTTCTCGTTCGGGCCCGAGACGTAGCCGACGATGTGGGCGTTGGGGTCCGACGCCTTCAGCGTGGCGCCGACGATACCGGCCGCCGGGCCTGCGCCGAAGATCAGGATACGGGTGCGCGACAGCGGATCCGCGCCCCACAGGGTCACGTAGAGGCGGCGCAGCACCACCGCGCCGGCGCCGAACATGGCGGCGTACTTGATGGCTTCGCGGTTGCTCAGCGAGGGCGGCAGCAGGCCGAAGACCAGGTAGGTCAGCGGCAGCACGATCAACAGCGCGATCGCCGCACGGCCCAGGGCCTGCGACACCGTGAAGTTGCTGGAGCGCTGGTAGAAGCCCGACGCCGTGTTGACGATGAACATGCCGGCGGCCACCGACAGCACCGGCGCGCCGGCCTGCGGCACGAGAGCGTCCAGGCCGCCGGCCAGCGTAACGAAGGCCGCCGACATGGCCAGCAACAGGAAGGCCATGTCGAACAGCACCCGCAGCATGCTTTGTCGGCACACGTAGTGGCTGAAGATGCGGATCATCGAAGAAACCTGTGATTCGGATCAGTTCCTGGATCGGTCGACCGATCCGCGGGGCAGTCATTCGCAGACGGCAGAACTTGCCCGGCAGGATGATGCGCGCCGGGGAATCCTTGCCTTGCGCGGCCCCCCGACATCGCAGGAGGACTGTAAGGAGCCGGTCTCTTGCCCAACAACCCCCGGCCTAGGGGGGCGGCGGACCGCCCGTGAGCAACAGTTGGCGCCGAGCGGGGATTGTTGTTTTCCACAGGTTCCAGGGGCTCGCAGGCACCGGATGGATGCTGGATCCGCATGATTGCAGCAGCGCCGGCGCCCGGCACGGACAGTTTCGGTACTCGTCCACGCCGACCCCTGGCAAGCCGTAACAGACAAGGCCGACGCCGGCCCACACAATGAACCGGGTCGATGACAGCCAGGCGACAGCATGCAGCCCACTCCTCCTTTACCGACGCTGCGGCGCCGAAGCGTCCTGGCCCTGGCCTGCGGCGGCCTGGCGCGGCCGGTCCGGGCTGCCGGGCTGCCCGAATTGATCGCCGCGGCCAAGGCCTCGGTCTGCGCGGTCGGCACCTTCAACATGATGGACAGCCCGCGCTTCGGCTTCCGCGGCAGCGGCTTCTTCGTCGGCGACGGCTCGCTCGTGGCCACCTGCTGGCACGTGCTGCCGGACCTGACGGCGCCGAACCGTTCGCCGGGCCTGACCTCGATCGCGGTGCAGGTGACGCGGCCCGACGGCAGCCTGGAGCAGCGCGATGCCGAGCTGCTGGGCAGCAGCCGCGCGCATGACCTGGCGCTGCTGCGCGTCAAGGGCCAGCCGGGGCCGGCGCTCGGCCTGGCCGCGGCCGGCACGGCGCACGAAGGGATGGACGTGGCGCTGATCGGCTATCCGATCGGCGGCGTGCTGGGCTTCAAGGCCGTCACCCACCGCGGCATCGTGGCCTCGATCGTCGCCAGCGCCTTGCCGACGGCCGGCGCCCGCCAGCTCAACGAAAGCACGGTCGCGCGCCTGCGCGAAGGCAGCTTCGAGCTGCTGCAGCTCGACGCCACGGCCTATCCGGGCAACAGCGGCGGCCCGCTGTTCGAGCTGGAGACCGGCCGCGTGATCGGCGTCGTCAACATGGGGCTGGTGAAGGGCGGCCGCGAATCGGCGCTCAGCCAGCCCACCGGCATCACCTACGCGGTGCCGGTGCGCTACCTGCACGCGCTGATCGCCGAGAACCGGCCCTAGACCTTGTAGTAGCCGCGGTACCAGTCGACGAAGCGGCCGATGCCGGCGGCGATCGAGGTCGCCGGCGAGAACTGCACCCAGTCCTCCAGCGCCGCCACGTCGGCATAGGTGGCCGGCACGTCGCCGTCCTGCAGCGGCAGGAAGTTCTTCTCGGCCTTGCGGCCCAGCGCGTCCTCGATGCAGGCGATGAAATCCATCAGCGGCACCGGCTGGTGGTTGCCGATGTTGAACACGCGGTAGGGCGCGTGGCTGGTGGCGGGGTCGGGCCGGTCGGGGTCGTAGGCCTCGGCGGGCGTGGCCACGCGGTCGGTGACGCGGATCACGCCTTCGACGATGTCGTCCACGTAGGTGAAGTCGCGCCGCATGTTGCCGTGGTTGAAGACGTCGATCGGCCGGCCTTCGAGGATGGCCTTGGTGAACAGGAACAGCGCCATGTCCGGCCGGCCCCAGGGGCCGTAGACCGTGAAGAAGCGCAGGCCCGTCGTCGGCAGCCCGAACAGGTGGCTGTAGGTGTGCGCCATCAGCTCGTTGGCCTTCTTGGTGGCCGCGTACATGCTGACCGGATGGTCCACGCTGTCGTGCACCGAGAACGGCATGCGCGTATTGCCGCCGTAGACCGACGAGCTGGACGCGTAGACCAGGTGCCGGACGCCGCCGTGGCGGCAGCCTTCCAGCACGTTCATGAAGCCGACGAGGTTGCTGTCCACGTAGGCGTGCGGGTTCTGCAGCGAATAGCGCACGCCGGCCTGCGCCGCGAGGTGGATCACGCGGTCGAAGCGCTCGGCGGCGAACAGCGCCGCCATCGCCGGCCGGTCGGCGACGTCGACCTGCACGAAGCGGAAGCCCGCCGCCGGCGCCAGCCGCGCCAGCCGGTCGCGCTTGAGCTGCACGTCGTAGTAGTCGTTGAGGTTGTCGAGGCCGACCACTTCGTCGCCGCGCGCCAGCAGGCGCAGGCTGGTGGTCATGCCGATGAAGCCGGCGGCTCCGGTGACGAGGATCTTCATGCGCGGCGGCAGAGTCTGGGGCGGGGCAAAGCGCTGCAGTCTAGCGGCCCGCCCCACCGCGGGACCGGCACTTTCCGACGATTCCGGCGCGCGCAGCGGCGGCGGCGCGCGCCGGGAGACCCGCTCAGCCGCCGCTGCGCGGCGAGGGCACGAAGGCGTCGGAGAAGCAGAACTGCTCGCCCAGCCCGTGGGCCAGGAAGTCGGGCACCGCCGCCTGCACCATGCGCACCGAGCCGCAGGCATAGACCTCGAAGCCGCTCAGGTCGGGGTGGTCGGCCAGCAGCGCCTCGTGCACGTAGCCGCGGCGCCCGCTCCACGCGGCGTCGTCGTCGGCTTCCGACAGCACCGGCACGTAGCGGAAGTTGGGATGCTCCGCCTGCCAGCGCTGCAGCAGCTCCTGCAGATACAGGTCGCCGGCGCGGCGCACGCCCCAGTAGAGCTGCATCGGCCGCTGCACGCCGCGGCGGAAGGCGTCTTCCAGGATGCTCTTGATCGGCGCGAAGCCGGTGGCGCCGGCCAGCATCAGGATGGGCCGCTCGCTGTCGTGCAGCGTGAAGCGGCCCAGCGGCCCTTCGAAATCGACGGCGTCGCCGGCCTTCATCTGCTCGAAGACCTGGGTCGTGTAGCGCCCGCCGGGGATCCAGCGGATGTGCAGCTCGATCACGTCGCCGGCGGTGGACGGCGGCTGCGCCGGGTCGGGCGGCGCGCTGGCGAACGAGAAGGCGCGCTTCTCGCCGTCGGGCAGCAGGATGTTGATGTACTGGCCGGCGGTGAAGGGCAGGTGCTGGCCCTCGGGCAGCGCGATGAACACGCGCATCAGGTCGGGCGAGAGCCGCTCCAGGCGCTGCACGCGCGCCTGCCAGCGGCCGGGCGGCGCGGCATCGGCGCTGCCCAGCGTGGCGACGCCTTCGACTTCGATCTCGACGTCTTCCAGCGCCACCGCGCAGCACATCAGCGCCTGGCCGCGGGCTTGCATCGCCGGCGTCAGCGCCGCGACCTGGAAGGCGCCCTGGTCGACGCGGCCGTTGAGCACCGTGCAGACGCACTGGCCGCAGCCGCCGGCGCGGCAGTCGTAGGGCAGCGCCAGGCCCGCGCGCAGCCCGGCTTCGAGCAGCGTCTCGCCCGGCCGCGCCGCGATGCGCGCCGGCCCCGGGTGCGCGGTGATCTGCCGCAACTGCCCGGCACGCCGCCGCGGCGGCAGCCAGGGCATCAAGGCCAGCAGCGCGGTGCCGCCCAGCACCAGCGTCCACACCGCCGACAGCGGCCACGCATACAGCAGCGTGAACACCGGCAGGATGAACCAGTCCAGCGACAGCAGCGCCGGCGCCGTGTGCAGATCGGCCGGGCCCTGGCTGGCCACCGGCGCCAGCAGCGCCAGCAACAGCAGCATCACCAGCAGCGCCGCCGTGATGGGCCGCGGCGGCTGCGTGCTGGCCTTGGGCACGCGCTGCACGTGCACCCACATCAGCAGCAGCATCAGCAGCGGCACGCCGATGTGGATGAAGACCAGCAGCGAGAACAGCCGGTCGTTGACGTGCTCGGGCAGGATGAAGTTGCGGATCAGCCGGCCGCCGAAGCCGGGCAGCCAGTCCAGCCACTCGAAGCTGGCCTGGGTGACGAACTGCGCCAGCCGGTCCCACGGCAGCATGTAGCCGTTGGCGCCGGCGATGTAGGCCAGCCACAGCAGCACGACGCCGGTGACCCACGAGAACCAGCGGAAGCCGCGCAGCCGGTCGAACGCGAAGTAGCGCAGCAGGTGGATCAGCATGCTCAGCAGCATCGCGTCCGACGCATGCCGGTGCACCGTGCGCAGCACGCCGCCGGCGCCCCAGGCGCCGTGGCTGATGGCTTCCACCGAGCGATAGGCGCCGCCGACGCTGGTGTCGAAGAAGGCGTAGAGCACGAGCCCGGTGCCGCCGACCACCCAGAACAGGAAGAAGCTGATCGCGCCCAGGTGGTACAGCGGGTTCAGGCGGTCGCCGAAGGCGCGGTTGAACAGCGCCTCGGCGCGCATGAAGCCGGCGCGCAGCAGGCGCTGGAGCAGGGCCGTCATCGCGCCGCCGCCCGCATCGCGCGCCAGACCACCAGCGCGAACAGCAGCCCGCCCAGCACCGCCAGCAGCCCGCCCAGGCCCATCAGGCCCATGCCGGCCACCTCGCCGGTGCTGCGCAGCACCTGCTCGGCGCCGGCCACCTTGCGCTGCACGCCGTAGCCGCCGGACCACACGAGGCCGACGATGTGCATCAGCTGCCCGATGCCGTAGACCCAGGGCTGCGCCACCGCCAGCCGGCCGGTGGGCGCCGCGTAGCCCAGGCGCGGCAGCAGCTGGTAGACCATGCCCATCAGCGCCAGCGTGACGCCGACGATGCAGCCGTGGTAGTGCGCCGGGATCTTGACGTTGCTGCCCTGGATGCCCAGGCCGATCAGCCCGCCGGCGACGAACAGCAGCATCGACGCCAGCAGCGCCGCGCGCAGCGGCCGCTGCAGCGCGCTCAAGGCCCGCAGCGGCGCCACGGCGACCAAAACCGCCAGCGCCAGCGGCACGATGGCCACGCCGCCGCCGAAGCGCATGCCCCAAGTGTGCATGTCGCGGTGCTCGACCGTGCTGACCTCGTGCATCAGGTAGGCCAGCGGCGTGACGAAGACGCTGGCCAGCGCCACCGCGAACATCAGCAGCACCACGCGCGGGCTCAGCGGCAGCCGGCCGCCGCAGGCCTGCGCCAGCGCCAGCCACGAGACCAGCATCAGCAGCGTCCAGGTGAACTGCAGCGCATGGCCGCCGCCCCAGAACAGGATCTCGTAATACGCCTTGGCCGGCAGCTCGCGCGGCACCACGGCCAGCGACCAACCGAAGGCCAGCAGCGCCACCGCCGCCGCCACCACGCTGGCGTGCAGCCCGAAGCGCAAGGCGCTGCTGCCGTCGGGCGCCAGCCCCACCGGCGCGGCGCGCGCCAAGCCCAGCGCCACCAGCACCAGCGCGCCGGCGCCGAACAGCGCCAGCGCGGCGCGGAACACCGTGCCTTCCAGCACCGGGATGTAGTTGGCCATCACCGCCTGCCCCGGGTCGACGAACGCGGCCAGCGCCATGCCGAAGGCGCCCAGCGCACACAGCGCCAGCGGCACGCGCGCGGCCAGCCGCGCGCGCGGCGTCTGCGGCTCGCGCCCGTTCAGGCTCCACAGCAGCCCGGCCATCGCGGCGAACCAGACCAGCACCGACAAGTCCACGTGCACGACCAGCGCGACGCGGAAGAAGTCCCCCGCCGGCAGCCAGGCGTTGATGCCGGGCGTGCGCGCCAGCACCAGCAGCACCGAGAACAGCCCGGAGCCCAGCAGCGCCGCCAGCGCCAGCAGCAGCCAGCGGCGCGCGAGCGCGATGCGCTCGGCGCCGGCCACCGGCAACACGTAGTCGGACGGGGTGGAGGCCGTGGCCGGCAGGGCCCGGGACGGGTTGAGCAAGGCGAGCGTGTTCATTGCAGGGTGATGCCGCCTTTCTCGGCGTCGAAATCGATGACCAGCACCTGGCCGGGCACGAGCTTCACGGTGGCTTCGCGCTGGTAGGGCGTCGCGCGGGCGCGCACGTCGTCCGAGAAGCGCACGGCGATGCGCTGCTCGCCGGCCGGCACCACCAGGCGCTGGTACAGCGCCGAGGCGCCGTCCTTGGACAGGCCGCTGGGCGGCGCGCTGCGGCTCAGCACGTTGGCGCCGTTGACGTCGACCTCGATCGTCACCGGCGAGCGCTCGCGCGGGCATTGCTCGCTGGCGCGCATGTTGGGCGGCAGCTTGGCCAGCTCGGCGTCGCTGAGCTTGCGGCAGTCGCCCACCGGCTTGCCCACGCGCGAGAAGCTGACCTTGATCAGCGCCTGGTCGGGGCCCAGGTGGCGGTACGGCGGCCAGCGCGAGAAGATGCCGATCGCCAGCGCGAACAGGCCGTAGAGCAGCACCTGGCCCAGCCAGCGCGCAGGGCCGGCCGGGGCGTCCGGTTGACGGGACGGAGAGGAGGATGAGGCGGAGGACAAGGTTTCAGCCATGGCGCAGGCGCCGTTCGGGATCGGGGGTCATCGGGGAGAGCACGGGGTCCAGGGCCTGCACGCGGCGGCGCAGGCGCTGCAACGCGGCGGCCAGCAGCGCCTCGTCGCCAGGGCCGGCGTACACCAGCTCCACGCGCTCGGGCGGCACCTGGGCACGCAGGTGCGGCTCGCGGCGGCCGGCCAGGCGCTCGGCGGTCCAGCGCTCGCCCAGTCGGAACTCGCAGCCGCCCTCGCGGCAGGCGGCCACCAGCACGCCGGCGGCGCCGTCGCGCAGCGCGTATTCGACGAAGGACGGCGGCAACTGGCCGGCGCACAGCAGGCTGCAGACGCTGACGTCGCCCGCATCGCCGCCGGCCGCCGCCGCGCTGCGCGCACCATGGTCGCAGCCGAACACCACCAGCGGCCGCGCGGCCCGGGACGCCGCCAGATCCTCGCGCAGCCGCCGGCGCAGCGCGTCGACGCCGAGCTGCGGCATGTCGATGCCGGTGACGAGCTGGGCGGCGCCGCGGAACGGCGTCGACGACGGGCAGGCGCCGGCGCAGATGCCGCAGCCGACGCACAGGTCGGCGTCGACCACCGCGAGCTGGCGGCCGATGCGTTGATTGGGGTGCGGCACCATCGTCACCGCGGCATAAGGGCAGTCGACGAAGCAGCGCCGGCAGCCGTTGCAGTTGTCGGGGTCGACCACCGCGGCGGCCGGGCGCGCCGGCTGCGGCCAGTACGGCAGCGTCAGCAGCAGCAGCGCCGCGGCACCCACCAGCGCCCAGCTCAGCGCGGCCGAGCCGGCATCGGTCAGCGGATGCAGCCACAGCAGCAGCCAGTCCAGCCGCAGGCTTTGCGGCACGCGGTCCAGCGCCGCCGGCGCGTGGCTCAGCACCGGCGCGGCCAGCGCCAGCGCCGCCAGCACCAGCACCGTGCCCCAGGCCAGCGGCCGCGGCGGCAGCCACGCGGCGCGCGCCAGGCGCTGCACGTGGAACCACAGGCCGAACAGCAGCAGCAGCGGCACGCCCAGGTGCACGAAGACGAACAGCGAGAACAGCCGGTCGCCCACCGCACCGGCCAGGAAGTTGCGCGCCAGCGGCGCGGCCAGCAGCGGCAGCGCGTCCAGCCACTCGGCGGTGGCGATGGCGGAGTACTGGCCCAGCTCGTCCCAGTTGAGCCAGAAGCCGCCGATCGAGGCCACGAAGACGAAGCCGATCAGCACGACGCCGGTCAGCCAGTGGAAGCGGCGCACGCCGCGCTCGTGGGCATGCAGCCATTCGCGCAGCAGGTGCAGCAGCATCGCCAGCATCAGCAGGTCGGCGGCGTAACGGTGCACGCCGCGCAGCAGCCGGCCCAGGCCGAGCGGCACGCCGTCCAGCGCCTCGATCGACGCCCAGGCGCCGGCGGCCGAGGTGTCCAGCACCGCGTAGAGCACGATGCCGCTGGCCGCCAGCAGCCAGAACGCGAGCACGCCGATCGCGCCCAGGTGGCGCAGCGGGTTCAGGCGGGAGCCGAAGGCGGCGTCGAACAGCGCCTCGATGGCCGCCCAGGCGTTCAGGCCGTGCCGTCGGAGGCCGGCTGCGGAGGCGGAGGCAGGGGCGGACATGAGAATCGGCGCGCGCGGCGCTGGCTGCGCCATTCGAGCAGCCCGTAGATGACGACGAAGAGGAAGAACAGCGCGCCGCCGATGACCTCGAGGATCAGCTTGTAGTCGTAGCGGTACTCGCCGCTGTCGGGGTCGTAGATGGTGCACAGGATGCGCACGCGCTCGACGACGCTGGCCAGCGTGACCGGTGCGGCCTGCGGCGGCGTGTCCAGCAGCAGCCGGCGCAGCGGCTCGCCCAGGCGGTCGGCGCGCACGCGGTCGCCGTAGACCTGGGCGTGGATGCGGCCCTGGGCGTCGACCACGGTCACGCCCAGCACGTGGTCGAAGCCCGCGGGCGTGGCCACGTAGCTGAAGCCGAAGGCGCGCGTCAGCGGCTCGACCTGCTCGCGCGTGGGGCTCAGGAACTCCCAGTTGCGATAGCCGATGCGGTTCTGCGCCGCGAAGGCGCGCATCGCGTCGGGCGTGTCGAAAGGCTGGTTGAAGCCGATGCTGACGACGTTGAACTGCTGCTCGCCGAGCATGCGGTCCAGGCCCTTGACGGCCTCGTACAGCGCGCGCGTCTGCAGCGGGCAGACCTGGAAGCAGCCGGTGTAGATGAAGCTCACCAGCAGCGGCTTGCCGCGATAGCTGGACAGGCGCAGCGGCTTGCCCTGGCGGTCGCGCAGCTCGAAATCGGGCAGCTCGCGGCCGATCGCCGCGTCGCCCAGGCGCAGCGCCTCGCGCTCGTCGAGCGCGGGCACGGTGCCGACGGCTGCCGCGTCGGCCGCCCTTGCGGGGGCGCCGCCCGTCAGCAGCAGGGCGGCAACGGCCGCCAGCGCAGCGGCCCAGCGCTCAACGCAAGGCCGCATCGATCAACACCCCGAGGATCAAGGCGCTGAGCTGCAGCATCGACGCGAAGAACGAGGCCATCGCGGTGCTGCGCTGCGGCGCGCGGGCCAGCGCGCGCGTCTTGCGCAGGAAGTAGGCGCCGCCGATTACCGCGCCCGCGCCATAGGCCCAGCCGGCGCCGAAGGCCAGCGGCAGCAGTGAGGCCGCCACCAGCGCCACGGTGTTGGCGTGCACGATGCGCGCGGCGCGCGCCGGGCCCACCACCACCGGCAGCATGGGCACGCCGGCCGCGGCGTACTGCGCCTCGTTGGCGATCGCCAGGCTCCAGAAGTGCGGCGGCGTCCACAGGAACAGCACCAGCGCCAGCAGCAGCGCCTGCGGGCCCAGCTGCGGGTTCACCGCGGCCGCGCCGGCCAGCACCGCGAAGCTGCCCGCGAGGCCGCCGACCACGATGTTCCAGGCCGTGCGGCGCTTGAGCCCCAGCGTATAGACCACGGCATAGGTCAGCGCGCCCAGCAGCACGAAGGCGGCGGCCACCGCGTTGACCCACCAGGCCGCCGCGGCCACCGCCAGCACCAACAGCCCGACGATGGTGCCCAACCAGCCGGCGCTGCGCGGCAGCGCACCGCTGGCGAAGGCGCGGCCGCGCGTGCGCGGCATCAGACGGTCGCTGTCGGCCTCGACGAACTGGTTGAAGGCGCCGGCGCTGGCCGACGCGGCGAAGACCGACAGCGCCAGCACCAGGGCCTGCAGCGCCGTTACCGAGCCTTCGGGGACGATCGCCAATCCGGCGACGGCGGTGAGCATGATCAGCAGCCCGATGCGCAGCTTGAACACGCCCATCACCAGGCGCCAGCGGCCCTGGTTCATGATGACCAGGCGCCAGCGGCCGTGGGTCATGACGAAACCTCCGTGCTCCGCACTTCGGTGCGAGCCCCTTCGGGCGGCCGGGCGGGGCTCACGACAGCCCCCACAAGGTCGAGAGGTACTTCCAGTTGATGAAGTAGTACAGCACGAAGGCGACCAGGAAGACCATCGCCAGCGTGAAGGTGCCGGGGGCCGCGAAGCCCATCGAGCCGTAGCTCTGCGCCGCCACCGAGGGCGCCGTGCGCGGCAGCGGCGTGAACGCCGGGCTGCGCGCGCCCTCGTCGAGCCGGCGGCCGAACAGCAGCGAGCCGACGGTGATCAGGATGTAGAGCGCGCCGCTCGTGATCGCCACCACGCCGCCGATGCCCACCAGCGCCATCATCAGGTAGGCGGCGCCGGGCCATTCGTAGGCCAGCGCGTGGCCGTTGAACGCCATGTCCCAGTGCCGGCGCGAGACGCCCAGCGTGCCGGCACCCATCATCACCAGGCAGAAGAAGTACATCGAGAAGCCGAACAGGTAGGGCTGCCACTTCGCGAGCTGCGGCAGGATCATCTCGCGCTTGAACAGCACCGGGATCAGGTAGTAGGTCAGCGCCATGAAGGTCAGCGTCGTGCCCACCACCACCGTGGCATGGAAGTGCCCCGGCACGTAGATGGTGTTGTGGATGATCATGTTGAGCTGCTCGGTGCCCATCATCACGCCCGAGATGCCGCCCAGGAAGCCGAAGCCGATGATCGAGATGAACACGCCCGAGAACGTCGGGTTGCCCCAGGGCGCCTTGCGCAGCCACTCGAACAGGCCCTTGGTGTAGCCCTTCTGGCGCTGCGCCACTTCCATCGCGCCGGGGATCGTCAGGCCGTGCAGCATCGAGGCCAGCACCGCGAAGTACATGAAGTAGCTGGTGTTGACGACCTTCCAGCCGGTGGACATGCCCGGGTCGGCCAGCAGGTGGTGGGCGCTGGCGAGCTGCAGGAACAGGATGTACAGCAGGAAGGCCGTGCGGCTGACGCGCTCGCTCATCGGCTTGGCGCCGAAGGCGATGGCGGCGACGAGGTACCACACCGAGATGTGCGCCGCGACGTTGATCTGCTGCGACGAGTGCCCGAAGGCCCACCAGATGGTGCGGTACACGAGCGGGTCGACCGACTTCACGACGCCCAGCGACATCAGCCAGGTGGGGATCAGGATGATCGCGCCCGAGGCGATGGTGAACACCGCGATGATGGCCGCGGTGATCGCGCCGAAGGTGACCAGCGGCACCGAACCCTGGTAGGTCTTCTCGCGCTTGGCGACCACGAGGGTGCCGAAGAACACGAAGCAGGCGATCAGCGCGCCGACGGCGAAGAGGATCAGGCCGAGGTAGAAGTTCGGCTCGGCCATCATCGGCACGTAGGAGGTCATCATCACGCTGGACGCGCCGCGGAACACCGAGACGTTGTTGACCACTGAGCCGATCAGCATCAGCGCGAAGGCCAGCCACGCGATCCTCGGCGTCGCGATGCGACAGCGCAGCAGCGTCGAGGCGCAGAAGTACAGCACCGCGACCTCGAAGAAGATGATCCAGAAGATCAGCATGTCGATGCCGTGCGCCGTCAGCACCATGTAGAAGGTGTCGGCCTCCAGCCAGCGCACGGCCGGCCAGCGCGTCAGCACGACGCCGATGGCCAGCAGGCCGCCCAGCAGCAGCCAGACCACGGCCACGAAGGCGTTGGCCTTCATCAGCCATTCGGCCTGGCGCTCGAATTGAAGCCCGGAGCGCGGGCAGGTGCGATACGTCGTCGCGGTGCTCATCGCGTCCTCCTCCTCACTTGATGTAGATGCGGCCGACCATCTTGTGGTGGCCGATGCCGCAGTACTCGTTGCAGACCACCGAGTAGGTGCCCGACTGGTTGGGCGTCACGGTGATCACATGCTCGAAGCCGGGCACGATCTGGATGTTGATGTTGGCCGGCTGCAGCGAGAAGCCGTGGTTGTAGTCCATCGCCGTCAGGTGCAGCTTGTAGGTCTTGCCCTTCTCCAGCTCGAGCATCGGGTAGAAGCTCCACAGCCGGGCCAGCATGTAGACGTCGCTGCCCGCGGGCGGCGCGACGACCGGCGTCTTCTCGTCGGTCTCGGTGCGCACGGTGTACTTGTCGACCATGGCCTGGACCTTGGCCATGAACTTGTCGGGCGTGGTGCGGTAGGTCTCGGTCGACAGGTTCTGCTGGCCCCAGATGTGCCAGCCGACCATCATGAAGAACATGATCAGGCACCACAGGAGCGCGATGACGATCCAGGTGCCCTCGACGCGGTCGATCGGGTGCTTGTACCAAAGCCTTTCGGCCGGCGGAAGAATGGCGCTCATGCTCGGCTCTCCCGTCTACTTGGCCATCGGCAGCGTGAGGATGTCGACCACGCCCCACACCGTGTAGACCATCATGGGAATGAAGACGCCGAGGAACAGCAGCAGGAAGGGGTTGTCCAGCAACTGCTGCATCCAGGGGACGGGTTCGTTCGGATCGTCGTGTGCCGGCGTCGTCATGAGCGCTCCTTCGTTCGTGAGGACTGAAATGGGCGGACGGCCCTCCTCGGAGCCCCCCGGATGCGGCGCATTCTTTGCCCCACCTCCACAGTCGGACATGAACCAAGTCAAGAAAAACGAAGCCGGCCGCCGCGGCGCCGGAGGCCGCGGCTAGCATCGAAATCCATGCTGCTTTCGCGGCTTTCGCGCCGCGTTCCTATGGCTCCCGATGTCCCTCCTGCCCCTTCACCGGCCGCCGATGCCCGCCGCGCGCTGATCCGCCGCCTGGCCCGCGTCTGCGTGGCACTGATGCTGGCGACCATCGTGCTCAGCGCCTACCTGCGGCTGTCGCAGGCCGGGCTCGGCTGCGGCGACTGGCCGGCCTGCTACGGGCAGGTGCTGCGCGGCGCGCCGCCGGCCGCGGCCGGGTTCGCCGAAGGCCTGGCGCGGCTGGCGCACCGCATCGTCGCGACGGTGTTCCTCGCGCTGGCGGTGGCGCTGGTGCTGATCAGCCGCCGGCCGCAGCCGGCGCTGCGTGCCGAGCGCCGGCTCGCGTGGGCGTTGCTGCTCTTGACGCTGGCGCTGGCCGCGCTGGGCGTCGTGACGCGCGGCTCCACGCTGCCGGCGGTGACGCTGGGCAACCTGCTGGGCGGCTTCGGGCTGCTGGCGATCAGCCTGCGGCTGGGCGCGCCGCCGGCCGTGCGGCCAACGATTCACCTCAGGCGCTGGGCCGCGCTCGCGCTGCTGGCCTTGCTGGCGCAGGCGGCGCTGGGCGCGCTGGTCAGCGGCACGTTCGCGGCGCTGGCCTGCAGCGGCTGGGCCGACTGCAGCCGTGCCGCGCTGGCATCGGGCTGGGACGCGCAGGTGCTGAACCCCTGGCAGGCGCTGCCGCCCGACGCCGCCGCGCCGGGCAACGCGCGCGGCGCCTGGCTGCAGCTGCTGCACCGCGGCGGCGCGGGGCTGGTGCTGCCGCTCGTGGCCGTGGCCGCGGTGCTGGCGCGGCGCCAGGGCCGGCGCGCGACGGCGCTGGCGCTCGCGCTGCTGCTGGCGCTGCAAGTGGCGCTGGGCTCGTCGATGCTGTCGGGCAGCCTGCCGCTGGCGGCCGTGCTGCTGCACAACCTCAGCGCGGCGCTGCTGCTGGCGCTGCTGGCGCGCCTGGTCTGACGGCGGCCGCCGGCGCCGCGCGCACGGCCTGCGTGCGCGCCAGCAGCGAGGTCAGCAGCACGATCGCCGCGCCGGCGCCGCCGGTGTGCGCCAGCGCCGCCAGCAGCGGCCAGCCGAGCACGACGTTGGACAGCCCGCTGGCGAACTGCCACGCCGCCAGCGCCGCCAGGCCCAGCGCATGACGGCGCAACGGCGGCCCGCCGCGGCGGTGCAGCGCCCAGGTCCAGCGCGGCCATCGAGGCCAGCACGACGTAGGCGGCCAGGCGGTGGGTGTAGTGGATCGCCGTCAGCGCCGGAAAGGGCAGGCCCTGGCCGTCGCCGGTCTGCCCCAGGTCGCGCAGGACCGTGAAGCCGTGGCCGAAGTCCATCGTCGGCCACCACGTGCCCTGGCAGCGCGGGAACTCGCTGCACGCCAGCACTGCGTAGTTGGTGCTGACCCAACCGCCCAGAGCGCTCTGGACGACCACCAGCAGCAGCACGACCCAGCCGGCGCGCCGCAGGCCCATGCTGCACGGCAAGGCGGGCAGGCTGCGGTCGCGCGCCTGCAGCGTCAGCAGCGCCAGGCCGGCGTAGCCGCCCAGCAGGTGCAGCGTGACGATCGCCGGGTAGAGCTTGAGCGTGACCGTCAGCGCGCCGAACGCGCCCTGCACGCAGACCCAGACGAAGGCGGCCGTGGCCCATGCCGGCGATACCGAGCCTGCCGGCACGCGGCGGCGCAGCCACCAGCTCGCCAGCATCGCCGCCGTGATCAGCGCGCCCAGCGAAGTGGCCAGGTAGCGGTGGACCATCTCGATCCAGGCCTTGCCGTGCGTTACCGGCCCGTCGGGCAGCACCGCCTGCGCGGCGTTGATCTCGTGGCGCGCGCCCAGCGGGCTGGCGTTGCCGTAGCAGCCCGGCCAGTCGGGGCAGCCGAGGCCGGAATCGGTCAGCCGCGTGAAGGCGCCGAACAACACCAGGTCGAAGGTCAGCACCAGCAGCAGCCGGGAGAGCAGCCGCCAGCGGCCGGCCCAGCCGCCGCCGCGCTCGCGCCGCAGGATCCAGGTCAGCACCAGGGTCGCGGCCAGGCCGCCGATCAGCAGCAACTGGCCCGCGGGCGAAAGGTCGTAGAGGCTGGCTGGCATGGCGAAGGCTTTCGGTCGGCGCTGCGCAGTGTGCGCAGGCCGCGCGCCGCGGCCCTTGAGATCGGTCAAGCCCCGCCGATGGCGCGGCGGCCGCCGCGGCCGCAGAATGCCGGCAGCGGCCTTCGCAAGTCTCGACGATGGGCCGCGGGGAGCAAGGGCCATGGCGCGATCCTTCGTTGGCCGACTGTCGATGCTGCTGGGCCTGCTGCTGGCCGCCGCCGCCGTGGCCGCCGCGCCGGCGATGAACCGGCAGCAGGCGCTGCAGGCCTTGTCGCACCCCCAGGCGCAGCAGCGTGCCGCGGCCGTGGTCCGGCTGGCCGACCTGGGGCGGATGGCCGACAGCCGCCGCGTGGCCGAGCGGCTGCGCGACGAGGACGGCGACGTGCGCCGCCTCGCCGGCTCGGCGCTGTGGATGATCTGGAGCCGCTCGGGCGACAAGGCCATCGACCGCCTGTTCGAGCGCGGCATGCGCCAGATGGGCGAGGGCGAGCTCGACGCCGCGCTGGCCAGCTTCGACCGCGTGGTGCGCCTGAAGCCGGCGTTCGCCGAGGGCTGGAACAAGCGCGCGACGGTGCGCTTCATGCTGGGCGACGACGAGGCCTCGCTGAAGGACTGCCACGAGGCGCTGAAGCGCAACCCGCTGCACTTCGGCGCGCTGTCGGGCATGGCTCACATCCACCTGCGCCGCGGCGACGCCGAGCAGGCCTTGCAGGCCTACATCCGCGCGCTGCAGGCCAACCCCAACCTCGAAGACGGACCGGAGATGCTGGAGCTGCTGGAAGAGGCCATGCGGCGCCACGGTGGTGGCCAGCGGGCCTGAGCCGCGGCTCGCCCCGCCGGCCTGGGCGCTGCTGGCCGCGCTGCTGGCCGCCGGCAGCCTGGCCGCGCCGCTGCTGCCCAGCGCGGTGCTGGACTGGCAGCCCGGCCTCGTTTGGACCCAGCCCTGGCGGTGGTGGACCGCCGCCTGGGTGCACTGGAGCACGCTGCACCTGCTGGCCAACCTGGCCGGGCTGGCGCTCGTCGCCGCGCTGGGCCTGCTGGCGCGGCTGCCGGCGGCGGCCGCCTGGGCCTGGGCGCTGGCCTGGCCGCTGACGCAGCTGGCCCTGCTGCTGCGGCCCGAGCTGCCGCGCTTCGGCGGGCTGTCGGGCGTGCTGCATGCCGGCGTCGCGGTCGCCGCGCTGCACCTGCTGCGCCCGGCGGGCGATCGGCGGCAGCGCCGGGTCGGCGCCGCGCTGCTGCTCGGCCTGGCGCTCAAGCTCGTGCTCGAAGCGCCCTGGGGGCCGGCGCTGCAGCCGCGGCCGGGCTGGGACATCGCGGTCGTGCCCTGGTCGCACCTCGGTGGCGCGGCGGCCGGGCTGCTAACCTCGCTGTCGATGATAATGCTCGCCGCCGGCCGCCGCCTTGTGTCGGCGCCGACACACCGCCCTGCCACGCCGGACACCCAGGCGGCCGACACTGCGCCGCGCCCTGCCCAACCGCCCTCCAACCCGCCCGCCCAACCGCGATCCTGACGCCATGGCCACCCTCTCGACCCTCCTGAAGCGCCTGCCCGCCCTGGCCCTGCTGCTGGTCCTGCCCTCGATCAGCCACGGCCCCTGGGCCGCCGACGGCGGCACGCCGCAGCGCCCCACGGCGCGCGTGATCGTCAAGTACAAGGCGCTGGGCCGGCTGATGCGCGACGGCAGCGCCGCCACCGCCACCGTCGCCGGCCCGCGGCTGGCCGCCGCGATGGCGCAGCGCCACGGCCTGCGCCTGGCCGACGGCCGCGGCATCGACCGCCGCACCCAGGTGCTGCTGGGCGGGCGCGATCTCACGTCGGCCGAGCTGGCGGCGCGCCTCGCGGCCGACGACGAGGTGGAATACGCCGTGCCCGACCAGCGCCGCCATGCGCTGGCCGTGCCGTCCGATCCGCTGTTCACCACCAGCGCCTCGCTGGCCGCCGGCCAGTGGTACTTGCGTGCGCCCAACGCCACCTTCGTCTCGGCGATCAACGCCGTCGGCGCCTGGGACGTCAGCACCGGCTCCAGCCAGATGGTGGTGGCCGACCTCGACACCGGCGTGCGCTTCGACCACCCCGACCTGGCGGCCAAGCTGCTGCCGGGCTACGACTTCATCAACGACACCGAGACCGCCAACGACGGCAACGGCCGCGACGCCGACGCCAGCGACCCCGGCGACTGGACCACCGCCGACGAATGCGATGCCGGCGAGGCGGCCACCGACAGCAGCTGGCACGGCACGCAGACCGCCGGGCTGATCGGCGCGCAGACCAACAACGGCGTCGGCATGGCCTCGGTGGGCTACAACGTGATGGTGCTGCCGGTGCGCGTGCTGGGCCGCTGCGGCGGCTACGACTCCGACATCCTGGCCGGCATGCGCTGGGCCGCCGGCCTGAGCAGCAGCCCCGTCGCCAACCCCCACCCGGCGCGCGTGCTCAACCTCAGCCTGGGCTCGGCCGGCGCCTGCACGGCGGCCTACGTCGACGTGATCAGCCAGCTCACGGCCGCCGGCGTCGTCGTCGTCGCCTCGGCCGGCAACGAGGAAGGGCTGGCCGTCGCCACCCCCGCCAACTGCAGCGGCGTGATCGCGGTGGCCGGGCTGCGCCACGCCGGCACCAAGGTGGGCTTTTCCAGCATCGGGCCGCAGGTGGCGATCTCGGCGCCGGCGGGCAACTGCGTCAACGCCAGCGGCGCCTGCCTGTACCCCATCCTGACGACGGTCAACAGCGGCAGCACCGTGCCCGCGGCCAACACCTACAGCGACGGCAGCAACTACTCGGTGGGCACCAGCTTCTCGGCGCCGCTGGTGGCAGGCACCGCGGCGCTGATGCTCTCGGTCAACCCCAGCCTGACGCCGGCGCAGGTGAAGGCGCTGATCCAAGGCAGCGCGCGCGCCTTCCCCACCACCAGCACGGACCCCGCGGTGGCCCAGTGCAAGCCGCCGACGAGCGCGGTGCAGGACGAATGCCTGTGCACCACCTCCACCTGCGGCGCCGGCATGCTGGACGCCGGCGCCGCGGTGGCCGCGGCGGCCGCCAACTCGCTGCCCAGCGTCAGCATCGCCGGCGGCAGCGGCGCGGTATCGGCCGGCAGCACGGTGGTCTTCGACGGCAGCGGCTCCAAGGCCGCGGCCGGACGCAGCATCGGCGGCTATCAATGGGCGATCACCGCGGGCAGCGGCATCGCGGCGATCAGCGGCAGCAGCAGCGGCGCCACGGTCAGCGTCGCCACCTCGGGCAGCGGCAGCTTCACGATCCGCCTGACGGTGACCGACAGCGCCGGCGTGCAGGCCAGCGCCAGCAGCACGGTCAACGTCAACGCGCCGGCGGCGCCGACGGTCAACCTGCTGGCCTCGTCGCAGGTGGTGACGGCGGGCAGCACGGTCACGGTCGACGGCAGCGGCTCGACGGTGGCCCCGGGCCTGAGCGTGGCCGGCTACCAGTGGGCCATCACCAGCGGCGCCGGCCTGGCGACCATCACCTCGGCGGCCACTGCATCCAGCGTGACGATCGCCACCACGGGCAGCAGCAGCGGCAGCTTCACCGTGCGGCTGACCGTGACCGACAGCCTGGGCCAGCAGTCGAGCGCGAGCCTCGCGATCAGCGTCGCCGCGCTGGCGCCCACGGCCAGTATCAGCGCCTCGGCCGCCAGCGTCAGCGCCGGCAGCTCGGTCAGCTTCGACGGCAGCGGCTCGGCGGCGCCCGGCGGGCGCAGCATCAGCAGCTACCAGTGGGCCATCACCAGCGGCGGCAACGTGGCGGCGATCAGCGGCAGCAGCACGGCGTCCAGCGCGACGGTGGCCACCAGCGCGGCCGGCAGCTTCACGATCCGGCTCACGGTGACCGACAGCGCCGGCGCGCAGGACAGCCGCACCAGCACGGTGACCGTCACCCAGGCCACCGGCAGCAGCGGTGGCGGCGGGGGTGGTGGTGGCGGCGCGCTGAACCCCGGCTGGCTGCTGGGCCTGGCCTTGGCGGTGGCGGCGCTGGCCTGGCCGCGACGACGCGGTCAGGCGTCGTCTTCGTCGTCTTCGTCGTAGTCGTCGGGGTCGCGAGGGCCCGACTGGATCGGCAGCGAGAACGTGGCCATGAACGCCGCGCCGTCCACGCGCGCGTCGACCAGCAGCGTCCAGTCCTGGCTGGCGAACTTCGCGTCGGCGATCGCCGCCGGCGGCACCAGCATCTCCACCGGCACGCCGCTGCTCGAATGGGCGCTGCGCACGGTCTGCGTGCCTTCCCACAGGATGGCGTCCTGCGTCCGGCGCCGGGTCTCGTCGAAGCTCTGGCCCTTGCGCTCGATGCAGCGCAGGCGCATCCGGAAGCCGTCCTCCGCGGCCAGCGGGCGCGACGTGAAGACGCGGCCGCGCAGGGTCTCGCCCACGAGGACGTCGCGCCCTTCCAGCTCCAGGTAGGTCTGGCCGAAGCGGCTCCGCGCGATCTTGCGCCGCACGCCGCGCGCGCCGTACCAGAGCGCGATGCCCGCGAGCACCGCGACCAGCACGATCAGCGGGTTGAAATCGGGCAGGCGCGGATCGAAGACGTAGGGGCGATCGAGCTCGTTCAGCACAAGGCCCGCGGCGACGAGCAGCACGACGGCCAGCAGCACGTCGGTGGTCGCCACGCCGGGCAGCGTGTCTTCGAGGCGGGTGACGCTTTTGCGGATCGCAGGCATGGCGGCCATCATGGGCCGCCGCCCGGCGAAGTCAAGCCAGGCGGGAGGCCGGCACGCCGGGTCCGCCTGCAGCAGGCGGCCCGAGCGGGCACCGGCGCAGCGCCAGCCCCAGCGCGCCCAGCAGCAGCAGCGCGACCGTCGGCGGCGCCGGCACGGCGGTGGGATCGGGGTCGGGATCCGGGTCGGCCGCTGAGCCCGGCAGTTGCAGGCCGAAGGCCATGGCAGCGCTGGACGTCAGCGTCGCCCCGTTCGTCAACGCCACGCTCTTCAGCGTGAAGGTGTTGAAGCCGTCGAGGTCGGCGCCGTCGGAGGTCTGGGCCTCGATGCCGCCCACCACGCGGTAGGCGTGGCCGGCCAGCGCCAGGAACTGCAGCTCGAACACGGTGTCGACCTCCAGCGTGCCGCCGGCTTCCATCAGGTCGCGCAGCGCGGTGGTGGCTTGCACGAAGTGGCTGGCCACGGCCTCGGGGCAGCCTTCGTCCTGCAGCGCGGGCGGCAGCTCGGGGTATTCGGCGCAGGCCATCGGCGAGCGCAGCGACAGGTCCCACACGCCCAGGCCGGCCAGCAGCACGCCGACGTCGGCGCGCTGCTGCTCCTGGATGTCTTGAAGCGGGCCGCCGGCAAAGCCCTGCGCGGTCAGCTGGCCCGGGGTCAGCTCGATGAAGGCGTCGCTGCGGTCGCCGAACACCTGGCCCAGGTTCATGTGCACGCCGAAGCTCAGCGTCACCAGCGTGTCGGCGCTGGGCGTCCAGGTGTCCATCCACCACGATTCGGCGCTGGCCTCGTGATGGCTGTTGGTGCCCAGGCCCACGGTCACCGGGTCGGTCAGGCAGAACACGGTGCCGTTGGGGTCGGTGGCGGACGCGCACTGGTACTGGTTCTGGTAAGTGTGGTTGCCCGCCAGCAGGCCGGCGCGGTTGGTGCGCGTCTCGACGCGCGAGGTCCAGAAGTCCACCAGCGTCTGCCCCTGCACGCCGCCCAGCGTGCCGGTCTGCGCGCGCGCGCTGGCCTGCGTGTCGGGCGCGGCGTGCGGCGGCGCCGGCGTCGGCTGGCCGTGCGTCTGTTGCAGCGCCAGCACGGCGCCGGCGCTGACGGTCGCGCCGGCCGTGGTGCCGGACTGCGCCGCGCCGCCCTGGCCGGCATAACGCAGCACCTGGTTGTTCGCCGTCGTGCCGCTGACGATCACCGGGCCCATCAGCACGGCCTCGGTGGACTTGTCGTCGCGCGCCTCGCTGTGCACCGCGTGGCCGGCCGGCGCCTCGAAGCGCAGCGCCCATGGCAGCTCCACCGGCTGCAGGTAGACGGTCAGCGGCGCGGCGCCGGCCAGCGTGGCGGCGCTGCCGAGCAGCGCGGCCGCGGCGCCGCGGATGAGAACGGATGCGGTCATGGAACGGAGCCTCTGGGGCAGTGGACGACGCGCGCACCGTACGAAAGCCGGCGGCCCGGCGCTCCAACCGATGGCTAACGGATCACCCGACTCCCCCTGTTCGCAGGGGGCCGCGGCCGCCTGCTACGACGGCCGCAGCTCGCCGGCCGGGCGCAGTTGCCCAGCCAGATGGAGCTGCGCTTGGGCCAGCGCCTGCGCCAGCGGCGCGGCGCCGGGGTCGCAGCGCAGCGAGCGCTGCAGCACGTGGCAGGCGGACGCCGCGTCGCCGGCGTCCAGCAGCGTGCGCGCGTGGTCCAGCGCCAGCGTGCCCTGGCGCTGCAGCAACTGGCGGCGGCGGCGCGCGCTCAGGCCGGCCAGCGCCTCGCTGCCCAGCAGCCGGTCGGCGTGCAGGCGCAAGGCGCGCTCCGCGGCGCCGGGCACGCCGGCCTCGGCTTCGTCGGCGAGCTGCTCGAAGGCCGCCACGTCGGTCCAGGTCAGCGCCGGGTGCAGCGACAGCCGGCCGTCGGCCAGCACCACCGCGTCGGGCAGGTCCAGCAGCTTGCGCAAGCGCGACACCGCCATGTCCAGCGACGCGCGCGGCGTGCTGGCGTCGAGCGAGGGCCACAGGTCGTCGATCACCGTCTGCGCGTCGAGCGGCCGCCCGCCGTGCGCAGCCAGCAGCGCCAGCAGCTCCAGCGGCTTGCGCGGCGTCTTGCCGCCGATCACCAGCGGCCGGCCGTCGCGCTCGATCGCCAGCGCGCCCAGCACGCGCACCTTCAGCCGCCAGGGCCAGTCGTCGCGCCAACGCGGCGTGGGCACGAGCCGCCGCTCGCGGATGGCCACGCTGGCGAACTCGACCTCGACGCCGGCTTGCAGCCCGGCGTCGGCCACCTGCGCCGCCCAGTCGGGGAAGTAGCCCAGGAAGCGCGGCCAGTCGTTGGCCGCCGCCGCGCGCAAGGCCTGCAGGCACAGCGCCGGCGCGTCGGCCGCGCCTTGCGCCAGCGCCTGCGCGGCGCGCATCGCCGCCTGCAGCGCCAGCACGATGCGGCCCTGCGCGCCGGTCTGATGGCCGCGCAGGCCGTCCAGCACCTGCAAGGCCTCGTCCCAACGTCCGACGCCAGCCAGCGCCTGGGCGCGCAGGTCGTGGTAGACGCCGCGGTCGCGCTCGGGCACCTCGACGTCGGCGCTCAGGTCCAGCAGCAGCTCGGCCTTCTCCAGCGCGGCGCGGAAGCGGCCACGCTGCAGCAGCACCATGGCCTGCCAGCGCAGGCCTTGCAGCGCGCGGCCCGGCCGCTGCAGCGTGCGCAACCGGTCGACCGCGGCGTAGGCGCGGTCCTGCGCCGCCGCGTCGCTGCCGCGCAGCGCGTGGCGCAGTTCCACCACGGCGTGCGACCAGGCCGGCAGCGCCGCATCCGACTCGGCCGCGGGCTCGGCAGCCAACACCGCCAGCCGCTGGCGCGCCTGCGCAGCGGCCTCGGCATGGCCCCAGAAGCCCAGGCAGTCTTCGAGCTGCACCCACCAGCGCGCCTGCCACCCCGGGCTGGCCTGCGGCAGCCCGGGCGCGGCCAGCGCCGCCACGCGCTCGCAGGCGGCGGCTTCGTACTCCATGCCGTGGTATTCGTGCAGCACCTTGGCCAGCAGCGCGTGCTCGTCGCCCGCGGGCCAGGCGCCGGCGCGCAACGCCTGCAACAGCCGCGCGGCGGCCTCGCGCGCGGTCGCGCTGCCGTAGGCGAAGCGGTGGTCCAGCGCCGGCAGCACCAGCCGCGCGGCGTCCAGGCGCAGCGCGTCCAGCGGCCGCCGCGGCGGCGGCGCGGCGGCCTCGCCGTCGGCGAAGCGCGCCAGCCAGCCGTGCAGGCCTCGGAAGTCGGCCATCTCAAGCTCGATGGCCAGCAAGGCCGCCGCCGCCAGCACGTGCTGCGCGGCAGCGTCGTCGCGCTCGCGGGCCGCTTGCCAGGCGCGCTCCAGCGGCTGGCGCGCCTGGGCATCGTCGGCCAGCACCAGCGCCATGCAGCGGTCGGTGTCGTCGATGGGCATGCGCGGCTGCGCAGCGGCCTGTCAGGCGCGCGCGACGCGACGCCGCTCGATCGGCACGGGACGCGCGGCCAGCCGCCGCTCGGATCGGTCCGTCACGGCTTTGGCCGTCGCGCCTTCGGTCCGGTCATAGCGCAGCAGCGCCTGCAGGGCGCTCAGCGATCGATCCGGCTCCTTGCCGTCGGCGAGGCTGTAGATGTGCTCGTAGTACCAGCCGAGCGATCCCCACGCATTCAGGTCACGCAGGAAGGAGATCGGCGAATTCGGCCCCAGCAGCCCGCGCCCGATCACCAGATCGTCGTCGCGGCTTTCGGCGCGCTCGAGCCTGCCGCTCAGGAGGTCGTTGGCGAGGTCGGGGTTCAGCACCATCGGCCGGCCCAGGCCGATCACGTCCACGCCATCCTCGGCGACCGCCCGTTCCATCGCCGCCAAGGTGCGGAAGCCGCCCGTGACCATGACCGGAACCTGGGTGCGGGCGCGCAGTTTCGGCACGAAATCGAGGAAATAGGCTTCGCGCCGGCGCGTGCTCTCGCGCTTGTCCGCGGCGAGCGGATCCTTGCGGTCGAAATCGATCATGCGCGGCTGCTCGTAGTTGCCGCCGGAAATCTCGATGAGGTCGACGCCGGCCGCTTGCAGCCAGCCGGCGACTGTGGCGCTGTCGTCCTGGTCGAAGCCGCCGCGCTGGAAATCGGCGGAATTCAGCTTCACCGAGACGATGAAATTTCCGCGCACGGCCGCGCGCGTGCGGCGGACGATCTCCAGGATGAAGCGCGCCCGGTTTTCGAGCGGTCCGCCCCAGCGGTCGGTCCGGCGGTTGGACAGCGGCGACAGGAACTGCGACGTGAGATAGCCATGCGCGGCATGGATCTGGACGCCGTCGTAACCCGTCCGTTCGCAGACCCGCGCGGCGTTCACGAAGCGGTCGATCGTCCTTTCGATCTCGGCTTCGGTCAGCGGCGTCGGCGTGGCGAAGCGGCCGTTGCCCATCTTCAGGCCGACGTCGGACGGCGCCCTGGGGCTCTTGTTGATCGCCTTCTGCGTCTGGCGTCCGGCATGGTTCAACTGCACGACGACCCGCGAGCCATGGGCCTTGGCCGCGGTGGCGATGTGCGCGAGCGCGGTCAGCGCACGATCGTCCTGCTCGCCTTCGATGGCGAGGTTGCCGCCGCGCTCGAGGTGCCAGCGGTCGATCAGGAAATTGCCGGTGATCAGGAGGCCGGCCCCGCCGGCGCCCCAGCGCCGGTACAGCTCGACGAATCGAGCGTTGCCCCGGTTGTCAGGGCCTGCGAGCCCCTCCGTCATCGCCGCCTTGGCAATGCGGTTCGGCAAGGTCGCGCCGCACGGAAGCATCACCGGCTCGGAAATCCTCATCATGCCCAGCTCCTCCTGGTGGCATCGATTCTAGGAGGCTGTCGGGCTTTGGGACGGCCCGGGCGGGAGGGTCAGTTCGAGGCCGCCTTCTCCGCCTTCTCCGGCCGCGACGGCGGCAGCTCGGCCGCGTCGGCCTTGGGCGCGCCGATGTTCTGCTCGATGCCCGGCAGCGTGTGCGCGATGCCCTTGTGGCAGTCGATGCAGGTCTGGCCTTCGTTGAACGCCGTCTGGTGCCGCGTCGCGGCGCGCCGGTTCTGCTCCGCGTAGTCCATGAAGGTGAAATTATGGCAGTTGCGACATTCCTGGCTGTCGTTCTTCTTCATCCGCGCCCACTCGTGGCCCGCCAGCTCGGCGCGCTTGGCGTTGAACTTCTCCGGCGTGTCGATGCTGCCCAGCACCTTGTGGAAGACCTCGTTGCTGGCTTGTATCTTGCGGATGATCTTGGGCACCCATTCCTTGGGCACGTGGCAGTCGGGGCAGGTGGCGCGCACGCCGGTGCGGTTCTGGTAGTGCACCGTGTTGCGGTACTCCACGTAGACGTTGTCGCGCATCTCGTGGCACGAGATGCAGAAGGCCTCGCGGTTGGTCCACTCCATCGCGGTGTTGAAGCCGCCCCAGAAGATGATGCCCAGCACGAAGGCCACGCCCAGGCCGCCGGTGGCCAGTGCCCACAGCTTGCCGGCCAGGCCCTTGAAGAACCCGCCGCTGCGCTTGTCCTGTTCAGCCATGGTGCGCCCCGCCCGTCATTGCAATCCGCGGGCGCGCTGGAAGGCGTTGCCCACCAGCGGCTTGGCGTCGGTCTGCGCCACGTGGCACTGGGTGCAGAAGTAGCGCCGCGGGCTGATGTTGTCCAGCTCGGTGTTGTCGCGCGTGCGGAAGTGCGACACGCCCACCTTGGTGGCACCGGTGACCTCGGCCTTGGACCAGGCGTGGCAGTCCATGCACTTGTTGAAGTTCTTGGTGATCTGGTAGCCGGTGGTCGTGTGCGGGATCAGCGGCGGCTGCTGCACGTAGTCGCGCGGCGCCGGCGCGTGGTCGCGCTCCTGGTGCGAGGCGCCGGGCGGGTTGTCGGCGCTCACCGGCGTGCCGCCGCGCAGGCCTTGCAGCTTGACCGGGGCGGCGTCGGCCGCCTGGGCGGATTGGGCCCATGGGGTCAGTTGGGCCCCCAGGGCCACGAGGCCGGCAGCCAGCGCCAGCTTGATCAAGGTGCGGACTTGCATGGGGTCAGTCCTTTCGGTTGTCGAATCGATGAGTGAAGCCGAACACCGCCGGCGGGCAGACGTCGATGCAGCGGCCGCAGTTGGTGCAGGCGCTGTCGTTGATCACCGGGCCGGCGCCGTCCTTGCCCTTCAGCGGGCCGACGATGACCTGCGGCTCGGGGCAGACGGCGTAGCAGTCGGCGCAGTCGTCGCAGCGGCTGGCGTGGCGGGCCGAGACGCGCAGCAGGCTCTTGCTGCCGATCAGCGCATAGGCCGCGCCGGCCGGGCAGACGTGGCCGCACCAGCCGCGCGGCGCGACCAGCAGGTCGAACAGGAAGACCGCCGCCGCCGCGCCCCAGGCCAGGCTGCCGCCGAAGATCAGCGCGCGCTGCGTCAGCGACACCGGATTGACCGCCTCCCACACCGCCTGGCCGCTGACGGCGCAGGCCAGCAGCACCGCCACCAGCAGCGCGCGGCGCAGGCCCGGGCGCGGCGCGCGGCCGCTGGTGATGCGCAGCCGCCGGCGCAGCCAGGCCGCGGCGTCGGTCACCACGTTGACCGGGCACACCCAGCCGCAGAACACGCGCCCGCCGGCGAGCGCGTAGAACGCCGCAACGAGGGCCGCGCCGGTCAGCGCGCTGGCCGCCGGCCAGTGGCCGCTGGCCAGCACCTGGGCCAGCACGAAGGGGTCGGTCAGCGGCAGCACGCCCAGCGTCAGGCTGGACGACAGGTTGCCCTTGACGATCCACCAGCCGAACCAGGGGCCGATGAGAAACAAGGTCAGCACCAGCGCCTGCGAAGCGCGGCGCAGCAGCAGGAAGCGGTGCGCCGGCCACCAGCCCTTTTGCAGCGTGGCAGCGCTGCTCATCGCGCGGCTCCCGAAGCGGCCGGCGATGACGCCGACGCATAAGGATCGCGCCCCGAGCGCAGCGGCACCAGGTCGCCCGGCACGGGCTCGGCGGGCAGGTTCTGCACCGGCTGCTCGAAGCGCGGGCGGCCGCCCTGGTTGGCGGCGTCCCAGCCCTTGCGGTAGTGGTGGCCCAGCTCGCCGCGCGCCAGCGCCGCGGGCAGCACCTTGATCGCGGCCTGCTCCAGCACGCAGCTCTGCTCGCACTTGCCGCAGCCGGTGCAGGCGTCGGCGTGCACCGTGGGCAACAGCATCGCGTGGCGGTCGCTGCGCGGGTTGCTGATCTTCTCCAGCGTGATCGCCTGGTCGATCAGCGGGCACACGCGGTAGCAGACGTCGCAGCGCAGGCCCAGGAAGTTCAGACAGCTCTCCTGGTCGATCAGCACCGCCAGGCCCATGCGGGCGCGGTTGATGTCGGTGAGGCCCGGGTCCAGCGCGCCGGTGGGGCAGGCCTTGACGCAGGGGATGTCGTCGCACATCTCGCAAGGCACTTCGCGCGCCACGAAATACGGCGTGCCGACGGCGACGCCGCGCGCCAGCCCGCGGCCCCAGGTGGAGAGCTTCAGGTTCTGCGGCGGGCAGTCGCGCACGCACAGGCCGCAGCGCACGCAGGCACCGAGGAAGCGGTCCTCGGCGATCGCCCCCGGCGGCCGCAGCGCCTGCGCCGGCCGCGCGGCGGCCGACGGCGCCACCAGCGCGGCGCCGCCGGCGATCAGCGCGGCGGTGGCGGCGGTGGCGCTGCCCTGCAGCAGCGCGCGGCGGTTGAGTTCCATCGCTGGACCAGGCGGCTCAGACGCGGGTCAGGCGCGCACGACCTTCACGGCGCACTTCTTGAAGTCCGTCTCCTTGCTGATCGGGCAGGTCGCGTCCAGCGTCAGCTTGTTGACCAGCCGGCCTTCGTCGAAGAAGGGCACGAAGACCAGGCCGCGCGGCACCTTGTTGCGGCCCTTGGTCTCCACCGCCAGCGTGATCTCGCCGCGGCGCGAGGCCACCTTGACCTTCATGCCGCGCTGGATGCCGCGCGATTGCGCATCGTCGGGGTGCATGAAGATCTGCGCCTCGGGCACCGCGCGGTGCAGCTCGGGCACGCGGCGCGTCATGCTGCCGGTGTGCCAGTGCTCCAGCACGCGGCCGGTGCACAGCCACAGGTCGTAGTCCTTGTCAGGGCTCTCGGCAGCGGGCTGGTAGGGCAGCGCGAAGACATTGGCCTTGCCGTCCTTGAAGCCGTAGAAGCGCACGCCCTCGCCGGCCTTCACGTAGGGGTCGTAGCCTTCGCGGAAGCGCCACAGCGTCTCCTTGCCGTCCACCACCGGCCAGCGCAGCCCGCGCACCTCGTGGTAGACATCGAACGGCGCCAGGTCGTGCCCGTGGCCGCGGCCGAACTCGGCGTATTCCTCGAACAGGCCCTTGTGCAGGTAGAAGCCCAACGCCTTGCTCTCGTCGTTGGCGTAGTCCTTGATGTACTTGCCGTTGACCTTGGACAGGTCGGCCAGCGGGAACTTGTTGACCTTGCCGTTCTTGTAGAGCACCTCGAACAGCGTCTTGCCCTTCAGCTCTGGCTTCTTGGCGATCAGCTCGGCGGGCCAGACTTCCTCGACCTTGAAGCGCTTGCTGAACTCCATGTACTGCCACAGGTCGCTCTTCGCCTCGCCCGGCGCGGCCACCTGCTGGCGCCAGAACTGCGTACGCCGCTCGGCGTTGCCGAAGGCGCCTTCCTTCTCCACCCACATCGCGCTGGGCAGCACCAGGTCGGCGGCCATCGCGCTGACGGTGGGATAGGCGTCGCTCACCACCACGAAGGCGGCCGGGTTGCGCCAGCCGGGCAGCACCTCGCCGTTGATGTTGGGTCCGGCCTGCATGTTGTTGGTGGTGCTGGTCCAGTAGCACTTGAGCTTGCCGTCCTTCAGCGCGCGGCTCTGCGCCACCGCGTGCAGGCCGATCTTGTCGGGGATCGTGCCTTCGGGCAGGCCCCAGATCTCCTCGGCGTGCTTGCGGTGCTCGGGGTTGGTCACCACCATGTCGGCCGGCAGCCGGTGCGCGAAGGTGCCCACCTCGCGCGCGGTACCGCAGGCCGAGGGCTGGCCAGTCAGGCTGAATGGGCTGTTGCCGGGCTGGCTGATCTTGCCCGTCAGCAGGTGGATGTTGTAGACCATGTTGTTGGCCCAGGTGCCGCGCGTGTGCTGGTTGAAGCCCATGGTCCACAGGCTCATCACCTTGGTCTTGGGGTCGGCGTAGACCTTGGCCAGTTCTTCCAGCTGCTTGGCCGGCACGCCCGACAGCGCGCTGACCTTCTCGGCCGTGTACTCGCTGACGAACTTGGCGAACTCGTCGAAGCCGATCGGCGCGCTGTCGTTGGGGTTGCCCTTGGGCTTGCCGTCGGCGCCCGGGTAGCCGTTGGCCTTGGCGTCCTTCTCCAGCGCGTGGCCGGGGCGCAGGCCGTAGCCGATGTCGTCGACGCCTCGTCTGAAGTTGACGTGCTTCTTGACGAAGTCCTGGTTGACCTTGCCGTTCTTGATCAGGTAGTTGGCGATGTAGTTCAGGATCGCCAGGTCGGTCTGCGGGCGGAAGATCAGCCCGCTGTCGGCGAGGTCGAAGCTGCGGTGCTCGTAGGTCGACAGCACCGTCACCTTGACGTGCGGGTTGGACAGCCGGCGGTCGGTGATGCGGCTCCACAGCACCGGGTGCATCTCGGCCATGTTGCTGCCCCACAGCACGAAGGCGTCGGCCTGCTCGATGTCGTCGTAGCAGCCCATCGGCTCGTCGATGCCGAAGCTGCGCATGAAGCCGGTCACCGCGCTGGCCATGCAGTGGCGCGCGTTGGGGTCGATGTTGTTGCTGCGCAAGCCCGCCTTCCACAGCTTGGCGGCGGCATAACCTTCGAAGATTGTCCACTGGCCGCTGCCGAACATGCCGATGCCGGCCGGGCCGTCGCTCTTCAGCGCCTCTTTCCACTTGGCGGCCATCAGGTCGAAGGCCTCGTCCCAGCTCACCGGCGTGAACTCGCCGTTCTTGTCGTACCGGCCGTTCTTCTTGCGCAGCAGCGGCGTGGTCAGCCGGTCGCGGCCGTACATGATCTTGGACAGGAAGTAGCCCTTGATGCAGTTGAGGCCGCGGTTGACCGGCGCGTCGGGGTCGCCCTGCGTCGCGACGACGCGCCCGTCCTGCACGCCCACCATCACTGCGCAGCCGGTGCCGCAGAAGCGGCACGGCGCCTTGTCCCAGCGCACGCCCACGTCGGCGGCGGTGCGCGGCTGCAACTGGGCGCTGGCCGGCATGATGGGGATGCCTGCCGCCGCCGCAGTGGCGGCCAGGGCCTGGCTCTTCAGGAAGGTGCGGCGCTCGGTCTTCATCTCATGACTCTCGGTTCGGGCTCCAGACAGACCCGGCCGGCGGCAGGGTCTTGCTTGATCTGGATGCTGTTCACGCATTGGGGTTTTGTCCTTGAAGCGGTTCAAGTTCCGGCCGGACCGGGCAGCAGGCTGCGCCGCCAGTCCCGGAAGCCTTGCAGCTCCTCGGCCTCGGGCGGCGGCGAATCGGGGCCCGAGTACTCGTAGACCAGCGCCGTGCTCAACACCTCGGGCCACAGCGCGATCGCGCCCAGCGTGGCGGCGGCGCTGCCCCCGGGGCCGTCTTCGATCACCACCACCAGGCGGCCATCGCCCGGCAGCGCCGGCTGCGCCAGCTCGACGCCCGGCAGCTCGCGCAGCCGGCCCTCGATGCCGACGATGGCCGCCGCCTTTGCCCGCACGATCACGCCCAGAATGCTCATGGCCTTGGTCTCTTGACTTGCCGCAAGCCCCGGCTGCGGCGCGGCGGCACTGTGCCGGCGCGGTCCGCGTTCGGGTTTGATGTCGCTCAATTGCGCGCTGACCGTTCTTTACATTGACGTTCGTCAATCGGCCGCAGCCTGCCGCTCGTGACACTCACGGCCGAGATCAATCGGAGACGTCCCATGGAAACCACGGTGGTCCGCCAGAGCAGCGGCTTCAACCTGCCCCGCTACCTGTCGATGCAGCCGCTGTTCCAGGAGATGAACGCGGCCGAGCTCAGCCGGCTGGCCACGGGCTGCACGCTGCGCCGGCTGGCGCGCGGCGAGATGGTGTTCCGCGTCGGCGAGCCCTGCGAGGCCTTCCACGTCGCGGTGACGGGACAGGTCAAGCTGTTCGCGATCTCGCCGGCTGGCGCCGAGAAGGTGATCGAGCTCGTCGGCCCCGGCCAGAGCTTCGCCGAGGCGCTGATGTTCACCGGCCGGCCCTACATCGTCAACGCGCAGGCACTGGCCGACTCGCTGGTGCTGTCGATCAGCAAGGCCGCAGTGCTCACCGAGATCGAGCAGGACCCGCGCTTCGCGCTGCGCATGCTGGCCGGCATCTCGCGCCGCCTGCACGGCCTGGTGCACGACGTGCAGAGTTATGCGCTGCACAGCGGGCTGCAGCGCGTGATCGGCTACCTGCTGCGCGACCAGACCGCCGAGGACTGCGTGAGCGGCGAGGTCATCACGATCTCGCTGCCGGTCAGCAAGGCGACCATCGCCTCGCGGCTGTCGCTGACGCCGGAGTATTTCTCGCGCGTGCTGCACGAGCTGGAGGACGCGGGCCTGGTGCGCATCGACAAGCGCGACGTGCACATCCTGGACGTGCAGGCGCTGGCGCGGTATCAGCCGAGCTGAAGCGGCATCCGCGGCGAGACGTCGCCGCCCATCCAGCGGAAAAGTGCCGCCAAGGCGAGCACGCCCCTGACGGGCTAACAAATACAATGGGCGTCCTGGGAATCCGGAACATCATGGAAAACAGCGACGCCGACGTCTGGTTCTTCTCCGGCGGCTACATCGTTGGCGTCGGCGTGCTGTCGATCGTCGGCCTGCATTCCATCCATCTGCCGCTGGCGCTGCTGGCCATTGCCGTCACGGCAAGACTGGCGAGCGACAAGCTCGAAGCGATCGAGGCAAAGGGGCGCGAATTCGTCGTGATGGAGGACGAGCTGAAGATCAAGACCCGATCGGCTCGCGCATGGGCGTCCGCGATGCTCTACACCGCGAGCGGCGGCATATTCGCCTGCCAAGCCTACTACTTCTTCAACAAGTTCGTCCATTGACGCGCACGGCTTGCCAGCCGAGTCTCCTTCAGCGCGCCCGGATGACATGCTCGAGTTCCTCCCGCGTCATGCCGAAGCTTTTGCGCCGGTGTCACCGAGGATGAGCCCCTTGCGCAGTTGACTCATCTGGTTCAGCACGCCGGCGCGCACCGGCTCGGGCAAGACGGCCGTGAGGGGAGAGGCTTGGCGAAGCTCCTGCGCGCGCCGGGTCCGCGACAGGATCCGCCGCCAGCGGCCATCGCGGAGGATCTCCTGCCACTCGCGCCACAGGCCGATGGAGCGCGAATGGCCCGACGCCATCCAGCGCTCCAGCGTCTGCTGCGCAGCCTGCAGCAGCGCCGGGTCGGCACGCGCAAGCCGAACCGCCTCTTCATGCAGCGCCAGGCTCTGCAGATCCTGAACCCGGTGGCGGGATTCGTCGGTCGACACGGTCACCTGAACGACCGGCCGCGCGCGCTTGGACCGTGCCGACGCGCTGCCTGCCGGCCCGGGCTGCAAGGCATCGCCGGCCAGCAGCGCCAGATCGCCGCCGATGCCAGGACCGACATCACGCGCAGGTAGGTTCCCATGGACGGGCCGGGATCGCCGGCCTCTACCGAACCGAGCGTCGTGCGGGAAACGCCGGCGCGCCTGGCCATTTCGACCGCGCTGAGGCCTTGCGACAGGCGCAGGCGCTTGAGCCGGTCGCCCAGTTGCAGCAGCAACTGGCGCTCGAGCATGGAGGTACCGTCCGGCAACTTCATTTGTTCAAAATATTAGACAACTACCAAGAAAATATCCAGTATTCCGTTCAATCTACGACGATCGGCCGACGGCGGAGGCCGCTTCAGCGCAGCCGCACCGGCCACAAGTCCACCACGATCTCCGGCCGTCCAACGAGCGGCGGGATAACGCCAGATCCATATCAACCGCAAGACTTGCGTAGGGGGTTCTCGATGATTCCCCTTCGCTCCCCCGATCGAGGGGAGCAGTTCCGCCGCTTTCGCACAAGAAAGCCCCCAGGCGAGGGTAAGTTCCTAACGAGCTAACGAATACACTGAGCGTTCCGATATCCACCAAGCTGCGCCGACAAGCAGCGTCCGCTCAGGGAACCCCATTGAACACGACGGCAATCGCCGCCGAGCTATCGGCTCGGCCGCACGGTCCTGCGCCCGCCACGGGCGAATCTTCCGCGGCGCCCCACGCCGCGCTGCAGGCGCTTGCCGTGGTGGCACGGCTGCACCACGTGGGCGCCGACCCCGCCGCGCTGGCCCACCAGCTGGGCCTGCTGCCCAGCGAGCCCATACAGACCGACGACTTGCTGCTGGCCGCCCGGCATCTGGGTCTGACCGCCAAGTTGAACCGCACCGGCACCCAGCGGCTGCCGCTGACGCCGCTGCCGGCGCTGGCGCTGATGAAGGACGGCAGCGTACTCGTGCTGGCGCAGTGCGACGCGGCCCGGGTGCTGGTGCAGCGCTTCGACGGCGGCGGGCCGCCGCGCCCCGCCATCGAGCCGCTGGCTGCGTTCGCCGAGGCCTGGAGCGGCGAATTGATCCTCGTCACCAGCCGCGCCAGCCTGGCCGGCGCGCTGGCGCGCTTCGACTTCAGCTGGTTCATCCCCAGCCTGGTGAAGCACCGCAAGCTGATCGGCGAGGCGCTGCTGGTCTCGGCCTTCCTGCAGCTCTTCGCGCTGGTCTCGCCGCTGTTCTTCCAGGTGGTGATGGACAAGGTGCTGGTGCACCGCGGCACCAGCACGCTGGACGTGCTGGTGGTGGGCCTGGTGGCGGTGATGCTGTTCGAGTCGCTGCTGTCGGTGCTGCGCGCCTACGTGTTCAGCCACACCACCAGCCGCATCGACGTGGAGCTGGGTGCGCGACTGTACCGGCATCTGCTGGCACTGCCGCTGGCGTGGTTCCAGGCCCGGCGCGTGGGCGACTCGGTGGCGCGCGTACGCGAGCTGGAGAACATCCGCAGCTTCCTGACCGGCAACGCGCTGACGCTGGTGCTGGACCTGCTGTTCTCGGCGGTGTTCGTCGGCGTGATGCTGCTCTACAGCGTCAAGCTCACGCTGATCGTGCTGGCCAGCGTGCCGCTGTACCTGGGCCTGAGCCTGGCCGTGGTGCCGGTGCTGCGCGCGCGGCTGGACGAGAAGTTCGCCCGCAGCGCCGAAAACCAGGCCCTTCTGGTGGAAAGCATCACCGGCGTGCAGACGCTCAAGGCCGGTGCGCTGGAGCCGGCCTTCGCGCGCCGCTGGGACCGGCAGTTGGCGGCCTACGTGTCGGCGGCCTTTCGCACCCAGACCCTGGCCACCGCCGCGCACGAAGTCGTCAACCTGATCGGCAAACTGGTCTCGGCCGCCGTGCTGTGGTTCGGCGCGCATGCGGTGATGGCGGGCGACCTGACCGTGGGCATGTTCGTGGCCTTCACGATGTTCAGCAACCGCGTGGCGCAGCCCATCATGCGCATCGCGCAGATGTGGACCGACTTCCAGCAGACGGGCCTGTCCGTGCGGCGCCTGGGCGACATCCTCAACACCCGCACCGAGGTGCCGCCGCAGGCCGCCGCGCAGCTGCCGCCGCTGCAGGGCCGCATCCAGCTCGACGGCGTGGTCTTCCGCTACCGGCCCGAGGCGCCGCCGGTGCTGCAAGGCATCAGCCTGGAGATCGGCGCTGGCCAGGTGATCGGCGTGATCGGCCGCTCGGGCTCGGGCAAGAGCACGCTGACCAAGCTGCTGCAGCGGCTGTATGCGCCCGAGCAGGGCCGCGTGCTGGTGGACGGCATCGACATCGGGCTGATCGATGCCGCGCAGCTCCGCCGCCAGGTGGGCGTGGTGCTGCAGGAGAACTTCCTGTTCAACCGCAGCGTGCGCGAGAACATCGCCATCGCCGACCCCGCGGCGCCGCTGGAAGCCGTGATGCATGCCGCGCGGCTGGCCGGCGCGCACGACTTCATCAGCGAGCTGCCCGAGGGCTACGACACCGTGGTGGGCGAACAGGGCACCGGCCTGTCCGGCGGGCAGCGCCAGCGCATCGCGATCGCCCGCGCGCTGTTCACCAACCCGCGCATCCTGATCCTGGACGAGGCCACCAGCGCGCTGGACTACGAGAGCGAGGCCATCCTGCAGCGCAACATGGCCCACATCTGCAAGGGGCGCACCGTGATCATCATCGCCCACCGGCTGTCGGCCGTGCGCCGGGCGCACCGCATTGTGGCCATGGACCGCGGCCGCATCGTCGAGGCCGGCCCGCACGACGAGCTGCTGCGCCGCAACGGCCTGTACGCGTACCTGTGGCGCATGCAGGCCGGCGGCGCCGTGCAGGAGGGGCAGCCATGAGCACCGCGAGCAAAGCCATGCGCCACCCCTTGGCCGAGTTGCTGGCGCGCTACGCGGCGGTCTTCAAGGCCGCCTGGACTGCCCGGCACGAGCTGGCGGGCCCGAAGCGCCTGGCCGACGAAGCGGCCTTCCTGCCCGCGGCGCTGAGCATCCAGGAGACGCCGGTGCACCCGGCGCCCCGGCGGGCGATGGGGGCCATCATGGCCCTGTTCGGCCTGGCGCTGGCCTGGAGCTGGCTGGGCCAGGTCGACATCGTGGCCGTGGCGCCGGGGCGCATCGTCGTCAGCGACCGGACCAAGGTGGTGCAGCCGCTGGAGGCCGGCGTGATCAAGAGCATCCGCGTCAAGGACGGCGATCACGTGCAGGCCGGCCAGGTGCTGATCGAGCTGGACCCCACCGGCGCGCTGGCCGACCACCGCAGCGCGCAGCAGCAGGCCCAGGCCTCGCAGGCCGAGGTGGCGCGCACGCGCGCACTGCTGGCCGCGCTGCAGGGCCGGCCCTGGGCGGGGCAGGCGGCGGACGCCCAGCAGCAGGCCGAATGGAGCGACATCAGCGCCCACCTTGGCCGGCTGGACGCCGAAGCCACGCGCCGCCAGGCCGAGCGGGCCACGGTGCAGCAGGCCATCGCCAAGCTGCAGGCCACGCTGCCGCTGGCGCGCCAGCGCGAGGCCGACTTCAAGGCGCTGACCGAGCAGGGCTTCGTCGCCGGCCATGCCGGCCAGGACCGCATGCGCGAGCGCATCGAGCAGGAACGCGACCTGGCCACCCAGCAGGCCCGGCTGGCGGAAGCCGAGGCCGCGCTGGCCGAATCGCGCCAGGGCCGCGGCGCCTACCTGGCCGAGGTGCAGCGCAGCCTGAACGAGCGCCTGGCCAAGGCCACGCTGGAGGCGGCGCAGCTCAGCCAGCAGACGGCCAAGACGCTCAACCGCGAGCAGTTGCTGCGCCTGAGCGCGCCGGTCTCCGGCACGGTGCAGCAACTGGCGGTGCACACCGCCGGCGGCGTGGTGACGCCGGCGCAGGCGCTGATGGTCATCGTGCCCGACGGCGCCGAGGTCACCGCCGAGGTGACGCTGGAAAACAAGGACATCGGCTTCGTCAGGCCCGGGCAGGACGCGGCGGTGAAGGTGGACAGCTTCCCCTTCACCCGCTACGGGCTGCTGCCCGCCACCGTGCAGCGTGTGACGCCCGACGCGGTGGTGGACGAAAAGCGCGGCGCGATCTTCCCGGCCACGCTGGCGCTGCAGCGCGCGCAGATGGACATCGACGGACGCATGGTGCGGCTGACGCCGGGGATGACGGTCACGGCCGAGGTCAAGGTCGGGCGGCGGCGGGTGATCGAGTATCTGCTCAGTCCGTTGCAGCAGAGGGTGCAGGAGAGTTTGGGGGAAAGATGATGCAAGGGAGAGAGTCGTGCCAGCCGGCATCTGCAGCGTATGCATCGCCGGGTGCAACGCGAATTGCATTGCTCGTGCTGGCGGCAGCGGCGTTGCTGAGCGGCTGTGTCAACACTGAACAAGCCAGGCGCCAGGATCGGGCCGTGGTCGCCAAGGCGATGTTCGACGAGCGCTGCAAGAACGCCGGCGTCTTCATCCACCGAACGGTCAAGGATGTCGAGGGCATCTTGGTCATGAAGTTGAGGCCGGGCTTCAATCATGGCGATCAATTTCGATTGGATGATCCCTATGGCCATGATTTGTTTGCTGACGGATACCTCGTTTCGTTCTTGCGAGGCAGCTTTCAGGCCAACACGTCGGGAACGCTGCCTCCAGGCTCACCGCCTCGATTCGGCTATCGCTTCGTCGAAGCCGTAGATCCAGCCGATGGCAAGCGCTATCGATATACGGGCTCGGTGCGGGACTACGTCGTCACCCCCAATCGTGCATTCAACTCCACGACACAGCCGTTCACAACTCGCGGGTTTTTGATGGACAAGGCTCTCGCATTTGGTGAGCCACCCAGATACGGGCTGACCTACGACGACATCTCCACGCGCCAAGAGCGCGAGTACTGGATCGCTGGCAGCTCCTTGCGGGTCATCGACACCCAGACCGGCGAAGTACTGGCCGAACGCATCGGCTACATGTGGGATCCAGGGCAAGGCAACAACTCGGGTGGGCGATCTCCTTGGCTGCTCGCAGCCAACTATGCGTGCCCGTCCTTCTATCGCATACCAGGGAGCCGGCCTGACGGCAGAGCTTCCGGACGACAGGGCAGGCAGGCTCTCGACTTCGTCGAGAGTGTCGCTATCCCGAAGCCCTAACTTCGTCATCAACAACTTTGGATCATTATGAACCAGTACATTTCGATCGCTGATGCACTCAAGTACGCCCAACTCCAGATGGGCGCCGAGGCATTTGTTCGCCAGGACGGCACGTTGTTGAACGAAGGCAGCGACTACCTCAAAGTGCTGACCGACGGCAACAACCACGCCTCCAAGTTCACGTCTACACAGGCCGAAGCCTTCGCCGCCGAATGGGAGGTCGTGGACCAGAAGGAGAACACCAACACCGGCTTCAGCGGCACGCTGTTCAAGAAGAAGGACGGCAGCGAATACGTCATCAGCTTCCGCAGCACCGAGTTCCTGGACGACGCGGCCCGCGACAACCAAGCCACCAACCAGATGGAGATCGCGAAGTACGGCTTCGCCTTCGGCCAACTGCGCGACATGGAGGACTGGTACGCCGGCCTGCGCCAGCCCGGCGGACCGCTCGGCCCCACGGCATCGGTGGACGTCACCGGCTACAGCCTGGGCGGCCACCTGGCCACCGCCTTCAACCTGCTGCACCAGGGCGACGGCAACCTGGGCCGGGTGGTCACCTTCAACGGCGCCGGCATCGGCCGGTGGGCCGAGGGCAGCAGCCTGCAGTCGCTGCTGGCCGACTTCAAGCGCCTGAGCCGGAACACCAGCGGCAACGAGCATGTCTTCGCCAGCGACCAGCTCACCGCGATCTACCAGCGCACCCGCGCCAGCGTCGCCGGCGAAGCGGCCAATAGCACCTGGAAACTGCAGGCATGAGGCGCCGCCCAAGACTCGGGTTGACGGTCGCGGCCCTGCTGGGCGCGTTGGCGCTGCTGGCCGGCTGTGCCGGTTCGGTTCAGACCCAGCGCAGTGAACGCGCCGCAGTAGCCAAGGCGATGTTCGAGGAGCGTTGCAAGAAGGCTGGCGTCTTCATCCACCGAACGGTCAAGGACGTCGAGGGCATCTTGGTGATGAAGCAGAGACCAAAGGAGATCAACTACGGGGAACAATTTCGGATGGATGATCCATACGGTAGAGATTCTTTGGGAGACGGGTATATCGAGTCGTTCTTGCGAGGCAGCTTCCAGGCAAACAGTGGCGGACACCAACTCCCTCCTGGTTCGCCGCCTCGAATTGGCTATAAGTATGTTGAGGCACTGGATCCCAGCGATGGCAAGCGCTATCGCTACACAGGACGACTGGAAGAGCCCTGGCAAACGAACAAGGCATTCCTACGAGGCTACATCCGCTTCGTGATGGACAAAACGATAGCTCCCGGCGCCCCGCCTCGCTATGGACTAACGTACGACGACACCTCGACGCTTAAAGAGCGACAGTACTGGATTGCGAGCAGTTCCTTGCGCGTAGTGGATACGCTAACTCACGAAGTAATAGCCGAGCGCATTGGTTATATGTGGGATCCATCACAGGGCGATAGATCCGGTGGACGTTCACCGTGGTTGTTGGCCACCAACCATGCATGCCCTTCGTTCTCTCGCATTCCGGGTGAAAAACCAGACGGGCGAAGTTCTTTCAATCAACCGCGACAGGCTCAGGATTTCGTCGAGTCTGTACTCATTCCGGTGCTCTAAATTTTAATAGAGGTAGATTTCCATGACGCAATATATCGCCATCTCCGATAGTCTCAAATACGTCCAGCTTCAAATGGCAGCCGAAGCATTTATTGCGAAGGGCAACCAGTTCCGAGGCTCCGGCACGAATTTGATGGATGCATTAGTAGAAGGCAACAATCACGCCTCCAAGTTCACTCTCGCTCAAGCCACCCAGTTCAAAGAGCATTGGGTCGCTCTCGCGCAGAAGGAGAACTCGAACACCGGCTTCAGCGGTACGCTGTTCAAGTGCGTGCAAGATGACCCCGCAACGGGTGCCAAGGCCGGCGAATACGTCATCAGCTTCCGCAGCACCGAGTTCCTGGACGACGCGGTCCGCGACAACCAGGCCACCAACCAGATGGAGATCGCGAAGTACGGCTTCGCCTTCGGCCAGTTGCGCGACATGGAGGACTGGTACGCCGAGCTGCGCCAGCCCGGCGGACCGCTCGGCCCCACGGCATCGGTCGACGTCACCGGCTACAGCCTGGGCGGCCACCTGGCCACGGCCTTCAACCTGCTGCACCAGGGCGACGGCAACGTGGGCAAGGTGGTCACCTTCAACGGCGCCGGCGTCGGCCAGTGGGCCGAGGGCAGCAGCCTGCAGTCGCTGCTGGCCGACTTCAAGCGCCTGAGCCGGAACACCAGCGGCAACGAGCATGTCTTCGCCAGCGACCAGCTCACCGCGATCTACCAGCGCACCCGCGCCAGCGTCGCCGGCGGCGGCGGCTTCGTCGGCAGCGACGGCGCCACCTTGGAGACGCTGGCCACGGCCTCGGACGAGCAGATGGTGGTGGATCCGCAGGTCAGGCTCGAAGCCAAGCGGCTGCGGGAGGCAATGGCCCGCATCAGCGACATCCGCGCGGAACGCACGCGCCTGGGCGGCATCACGGACAGCAAGGGCAACGGCGTCACGGCCGTCGAGCTGTCGCAGATCGAGCAGGCCCAGCTCGACTACCAGCTCGCCGTGCTGACGGTGGGCCAGCAGACCACGGCCCAGGGCTACATCGCCGGCGCGGCGCAGGCTTTCACGGGCAAGGCGATCGGCGCGCCCATGCTGGGCAACCAGGTCGACATCATGGGCGACACCTCGCCGTCGCTGGTGGCCAACTCGCAGTGGCACCACGCCAACGAACAGAAGGTCTTCATCGAGGACCAGCCGCTGTCGCGCGGCGGCGTGGAGTTCTCGGCCCTGCTGGCGTCCCTGAAGTCGCTGGACGTCAAGCTGCTGAACTCGAACTTCGACCTCGAGGACTTCGGCGACACGCACAGCCTGGTGCTGCTGGTGGATTCGCTGCTGGTGCAGAACACCGTGCTGCAGGCACTGCCGGAGGGCCAGCGCGCAGGCGCGGCCGAGACGTTGCAGAACGCCCTGCTGCAGGCGTCGTACCGCAAGGCCGAGCAGGGCCACACCGGCAGCCAGGGCAAGGCCGAAGGCGACGTGCTGGAGAACCTGGTCAACGGGCTGCTGGCGCTGGTGCAGGGGCCGGGCTCGCTGCAGAAGCTGAAGGGCGCGCTGGACGGCAACACCTGGCACGAAATCGGGACGGTCACCACCGGCGGCATCACCTACACCGGCCGCGAAAAGCTGCACGAGGCGATGGCCGACATCGCCAGTTCCAACGTGATCAAGCAGGCCGGCGCCAACGCGCAACTGGTGTCCGATGCCGCCACGCTGGGCGCGCTGGCGCGCAGCGACTTCGGCGCCTACATGGCGCTGTACACGCTCAGCCCCATCGGCCTGGTGGGTCTCGGCGAACAGGCCGTCAACGCCATCAAGGCCAACTGGGGCGACGTCCATACCGAGTGGGCCAAGACCGACGGCAGCGGCGTCAGCGACCAGTGGCTGACCGACCGCACCGACATGCTGGCGCGCAAGAACTGGTTCGGCGTGGCCAACATCGACCCCACCTCCGGTGCCGCGGTCACTGCCGAAGGCAGCACCGTGCCGGCCAGCCCCTATCGCTATGCCAACGAGTACTTCGAGGACAAGGCCAGCGGCACCATCATCGCCCCGGGCGGCGCCGTGGGCTTGCCGGCCACGATGAGCCGCATCATCTTCGGCGCCGAAGGCGGCGAGGAACTGGCTGGCGCGCAGTCGCGCGACAGGCTGTACGGCGGCGGCGGCAACGACACGCTGTCCGGAGACGCAGGCAACGACTACCTGGAAGGCGGCGCGGGTGCCGACGTGCTGGACGGCGGCGCCGGCAATGACACCTTGCGAGGTGGCATTGGAAATGATCGCTACCAATTCGCCGGCGACTTCGGCAGCGACGTGGTCCAGGATCAAGACGGACAAGGGCAAATCTGGGTCAACGGGTCCCAACTTGCGACCGGCTACCGTGCAGGCAGCACGGCGGATGTCTGGAAGACCGCCGACCAGTCGGTGACCTACACGCTGCTGTCGGAAGACGCCTCCGGGCGCAGGGCATTGCTGGTGACGCTTGCCAACGGCAGCAAGAGCATCCGCATTGAAGACTGGAACGCGCAGCAACGGACGTTCGGCATCACCCTGGATCAGGCCGTGGGCGCAAAGCCCGTCACGGTGCGAACGATCGACGGCGAGTTCATCAAGGCGGAAGCCAACGGTGCCTACGTGGTGAACACCAGCCTCGGCTCGCCTTATGTGAACGCCGGGGCCCAAGTTGGGGCCAGCGATTTTCTGGAGGGCAAGTCCGGTTCCGATCCGGAGATATTGCGCGGATTCGCTGGCAACGACTGGCTGCAGGGGCTGGGAGGCGACGATGTGCTCGAAGGCGGGGATGGCTGGGACATTCTCTACGGCGGTCAGGGATCGGACCAGCTCTTCGGCGGCAGCGGCGGCGATCTGCTTTTCGGCGCATTTTCGGGGTCTGCCTTTCAGTCGTTGGTCACCTCGCCGCAACAAGCGCAGGTCTCACCACCTGCGGGATTCACCCTCCAGGCTGCCGGCTTCGGTTGGTACATGGCTTCTGCAGGCGTTGATGCAGAGGGATTCGACATGGGCTATCACTGGCCGCCACTCTATAGCACGAGCATTCTCCAGGATGGCAGTACCGCAGCCAACTTCATCGACGCAGGCGACGGTGACGACTACGCGTTCGGGGGTCATGGCCCCGATGCGATCGTCGGTGGCGCGGGTCAGGATCAGCTATGGGGTTATGGTGGAGCCGACGTGCTGATGGGCGGCATGGGGGCCGACCGCATCATCGGCGATACCGACGAAGTGTTCTCCGACGGCGCTTCGTTCCGTTCGCTCAACGAGGCCGAATGGCTGGCCAGTTCCGACGTCATCGATGGAGGCGAAGGGGACGATGTGCTGATGGGTGGCGCCGCCGGCGATCATGTCTTCGGCGGTCAAGGCAACGATCGAATTTGGGGCGACGATCGCGATCTCGATAGAACCCCCGTCAGCAGGCATGGTCGGGACGTGCTCTATGGCGGTGACGGGAACGACCAGATCTATGGTGGCGGCAAGGACGACCTGCTCTATGGCGAACGGGGCAACGACTATCTGTGGGGGGACGGCGGCGGAGCACCGGCAGGGTCCAGCGCCTACGTAGACCCGACGCAGCACGGCGCAGACCTGCTCGACGGCGGGGAAGGCGACGACGTGCTGAGGGGTGAAGGAGGCGACGACCAGCTGTTCGGAGGAGCCGGAACGGATGGCTTGTTCGGCGGCGACGGCAACGACTGGCTCGACGGCGGCGACGGCGGCGACGTGCAGTTCGGCGGCGCCGGCAACGACGTGCTGATCAGCGGCGGCGGCGACTGGCTCGACGGGCAGGAGGGCAACGACATCTACCGCGTGGCCTTCAGCCGCACCACGGCATCCGTCATCAACGACGGCAGCGGCACCAACTACCTGGACATCAGCGTCGATCCCGGCAAGCTGCAGGTCTTCTCCCAGAACGGCTACGTCTACCTGGCCAACGGCAGCCAGGGCCTGATCGCGCTGGGCGCCAATGCGGCGCTGGCCAATCTCAAGCTGCCGGTCAAGGCCGCACCGTCGAACAACCCCGGCGCCAACTCGTCAGGCCCGCAGGCCAAGCAGGCCCTCATGGGCCACAGCGGGCGCGTCGTCGCCGCCGAGGCCGGAGATCCGGAGATCGAAGAGGAGACCACGTCGCTGCAGGCGCTGGTCGACGAGGCCAGTGGCGGCACCGGGCTGATCCGCTCCGCCCAGTGGAACACCGACGGCAGCCTGACCTGGACGCGGGACATCACGCTGGCCCAGACCCTGGTGGGTGCCGAGCAGTCCGAGTGGCTGGAAGGCGGCGTCGGCGACGACCTGATCCAGGGCGGCGGGGGCGACGACCGCCTCGACGGCGGCGACGGTGCCGACGTGATCGAGGGCGGCCTGGGCGCCGACACGCTGCGCGGCGGCAAGGGCAACGACATCCTGTCGGGTGCCGGCAAGACCGGCGCCGGCGCCGACGACGATGCCGACACCTACCTGTTCGGGGCCGGCGACGGCATCGACATCATCCTGGCCGGCGCCACCGCCGCCGGCACGGCCAAGGACGTGATCCGCTTCGACGCGGGCGTGGACGCGGCTTCGGTGTCGGTGGTGGACATCGGCAACAGCGGCGTGCGGCAATGGGCCATCGAATACGGCGACGGCGACAGGATCGTGCTGGGCCTGGGCGCGGAGACCACGATCGCCGGCCTGGCCTTCGACGACGGCACGGTGTTGTCGCTGGCCGATCTGATCGCTGCCGTGCCGCCCACGGCGCCGCCGCCGGATCTGCCGCCTGACGGCGTGATTCGGGGCACCGACATGAGCGACGTGTTGCAGGGAACGGACGGCGACGACAAGCTGGTGGGAGGCCTTGGCGACGACGTGCTGGCGGGCGGCGCGGGCAACGACGTGCTGGCCGGAGGGCTGGGCAACAACGTCTATTCGTTCGCGCCGGGTTGGGGCAAGGACACGATCCTTCCTACCGAGGGCGAGACGGCCGCCTTGGTCTTCGATGGGGCACTCGGCGGCCTGACGCCCGTGGGCGAAGGCTCGGACCTGGTGCTGCGGGCAGCGGGCGGCGACTCGGTGCGCATCCACGGCTATTTCGACCGCTCGGAAATCGGCAACAACTGGTCGCTGCGGGCTGGTGCGCAGACCTTGAACCTGGGCCAATGGGTGGCGGGCCTTCTCGAATCCAACGCGCAAGACCTGGCCGAGCGAAGAAACGGGTTCCTGACGCAGCAGCGCGGCGAACTGACGTCTCTGCCTCTGCTCTGGAACGCCGGGCGGCAGCAGTTGGAACTCCTGTCCAGCGTGGGACAGCGGACCATCGAGATGCAGGCCGGCTCGGCCGTCGTGGTCGATGCCAACGCGTCGCTGAACTACCAGACCACCACCATCACTCGCCTGGTGAACACGCCGATCTACGGGTATGTGGAGGTTGAATCGCCGTCCATCGCCAACACGCAGGTCGTGTTGGTCCACGTCTACAGCGATACGCCCCAGTCCGGGTCCGGCGGCAGCGCCGACCTCAACACCCGCAACGCCGACGGGACTTATAGCTGGTATGAATTGATGCCGGTCGTCGCCACCGGCACGACGACACACATCGAGCGGCGCATCGTCGGCTGGGAGAGCACCGTCGAGACGGGCATGTCGACCACCTTCATCGGCGCGACGGCGATGCAGACGACCGTCCTGGGGACGGAGGACGCCGACGAGGTCAGGGTCGGGGCACCGATCAACGGTCTGGGCACTTTCTTCCGTGGCAGCGTGCAGACGGGGGCCGGCGACGATGTGATCGAGTTGTCGTCGCCCGACGAGAGCGAATGGGACTGGAATCCAGGCGATGCGCAGTCGGATGGCGCCGGCAAGCTGCAAGTTGACCACGAAAGAGGCTTGGGCGCCTGGATCGATGCGGGCGACGGCGACGACACGGTGGTCGGCACCGACGGCAACGACGTGATCATCGGCGGCCTCGGCGACGACTATCTCAACGGCGCCGCGGGCGCAGACACCTACCTGATCGGCTTTCGGCCGGGCGAGGTGGATACGGTTGCCGACCTGGTCCTCGGCCATGTCCATGTCACTCCGCGTGTTGATGCGCGAACGCAGGCGCGCGCAGGATTTGGGCGACGACTGGTCCTATAGGCCCGGCGGCACGCGTCCGAACAAGGACACCGTGGAGTTCGATGCCAGCGTGGAACTGTCGAGGCTGTCCTTTCGCTGGCTGCCGGAAGACACCGATTCGAGCTATCGAATACTGGAACTGATGCAGGACGGGCAACTGTTCCTGCGAATGTTGTATTCACCCGTAGTGGCCCAAGGGCTGAGCGCCCAGCCACTGGAGGGATCCGTTCCTTCCGAGGTCATGGCCCGTGTGGACTCGCTGGAAGGCGTGGAACGCTTCATCTTCGCTGACGGCAAGACCCTGGACATCCAGCAACTGCTGGCCCAGGTGCCGCAAGCGCCGCTGAACGCGCCGCCGCAGGCCGTGGGCGACCTGGCCGACCAGACGATCATGGATGGGCAGGCCTGGAGCTACGTGGTGCCGCCAGAGACCTTCACCGACGCCGATGCGGAAGACACGCTGACGTGGTCGGCGCGGCTGGCCAATGGCGACAGTCTGCCGGACTGGCTGAGCTTCGATCCGCTGACCCGCACGTTCTCGGGAACGCCGCCCGCCGACCCGCTGGGCGCGAAGACGCTGGCCGTGACGGTGACGGACCACGCCGGCGCAACGGCGACGGTCGAACTGCAGCTCACGATCGTGGCCGCGACGCCCTTGACGGTGTACGGCACCACGGGCCCGGACACTTTGTCGGGCGCAGCCGCTGCCGACCGCCTCTACGGGGACGACGGGGACGACGTGCTGATCGGAGGACGCGGCAACGACGAGCTGTTCGGCGGCGCGGGCAACAACACCTATCTCTTCGGCCGTGGCGACGGCCAGGACGTCATCACCGGAGCGACCGACGGCGCCGCCGGCAAGCTCAACACGCTGGAGTTCAAGGCCGGCATCGATCCGGCCGAGGTGGTGGTGCGGCGCATCTCCGACCAGGGCTATCCCAGCATGCAGTTCAGCATCGCCGGGACCAATGATTCGGTGATCGCCCGCTACGCGCTCAACGGCGACGACCTGAACAACCCGGACAGCCCGATCCAGCAAGTGAAGTTCGCCGACGGCACCACGTGGGACCTGGCGGCCATCAAGGCCAGGATGCTCACTGGCACGGCCGACGCCGATGCGATCTACGGCACCAAGGACGCCGACGTGATCCTGGGCAACGCCGGCAACGACCTGCTCGTCGGCGGCGCCGGCGACGACCGGCTCGAAGGCGGTACGGGCAACGACGAGTTGCAGGGTGGCCTGGGCAACAACACCTACGTCTTCGGCCGCAGCGACGGCCAGGACGTCGTCGTCGGCGCCACCGACGGCTCGGCGGGCAAGCTCAACACGCTGGAGTTCAAGGCCGGCATCGACCCGGCCGACGTGGTGGTGCGGCGCATCTCCGACCAGGGCTATCCCAGCATGCAGTTCAGCATCGTCGGGACCAATGACTCGGTGATCGCCCGCTACGCGCTCAACGGCGACGACCTGAACAACCCGGACAGCCCGATCCAGCAAGTGAAGTTCGCCGACGGCACCACGTGGGACCTGGCGGCCATCAAGGCCAGGATGCTCACTGGCACGGCTGGCGCCGATTCGATCTACGGCACCAAGGACGCCGACGTGATCCTGGGCAACGCCGGCAACGATCTGCTCGTCGGCGGCGCCGGCGACGATCGCCTCGACGGCGGCACCGGCAATGACGAACTGCAGGGCGGCGCGGGCAACAACACCTACCTCTTCGGCCTGGGTGATGGGCAGGACATCATCGTCGGCGCCACCGACAGCTCAGTGGGCAAGCTCAACACGCTGGAATTCAAGGCCGGCGTCGGCCCTGCCGACGTGGTGGTGCGGCGGATCTCGGATCAGGGCTATCCCAGCCTGCAGTTCAGCATCGCCGGCAGCAGCGATTCGATCATTGCGCGCTACGCGCTCAACGGCGACGACCTGAACAACCCGGACAGCCCCGTGCAGCAGGTGAAGTTCGCCGACGGCACCACGTGGGATCTGGCGGCCATCAAGGCCAGGATGCTCACCGGCACGGCCGGCGCCGATTCGATCTACGGCACCAAGGACGCCGACGTGATCCTGGGCAATGCCGGCAACGACCTGCTCGTCGGCGGCGAGGGCGACGACCGGCTGGAAGGCGGTACGGGCAACGACGAGTTGCAAGGCGGCGTAGGCAACAACACCTACGTCTTCGGCCTGGGTGACGGCCAGGACGTCATCGTCGGCGCCACCGACGGCTCGGCGGGCAAGCTCAACACGCTGGAGTTCAAGGCCGGCATCGACCCTGACGACGTGATAGTGCGCGCAGCGTCGGACCAGGGTTATCCCAGTCTGCGGTTCAGCATCGTCGGTGCCAGCGATTCGGTCATCGCCCGCTACGCCCTCAACGGCGCCGATCTGAACAATCCCGACAACCCGGTGCAGCAAGTGAAGTTCGCCGATGGCACGACCTGGGATCTGGCAGCCATCAAGGCCCGGATGCTGACTGGCACGGCCGGCGCCGATTCGATCTACGGCACCAAGGATGCCGACGTGATCACCGGCCATGCCGGCAACGACCTGCTGGCGGGCGGGGCCGGCAACGACACCTACGTCTTCGGACGGGGGACGGGGATGGATACGGTCTACGAATACGACACGACGGCCGGCAACACCGACGTCATGAGCTTCGGCCCCGACGTCTCGTTCGACCAGATCTGGTTCCGCCGGGTTGGTTACGACCTCGAGGTCAACGTGATCGGCGGCGCCGACTCGGTCAGCGTCCAAGGGTGGTACCTGTCCTCGGACTACCAGGTCGAGCAGTTCAAGTCCAGCGACGGCAAGACGCTGCTGAACACCCAGGTCGACGCGCTGGTCTCCGCGATGGCGGGCTTCAACCCGCCCGCGGCGGGCGAGACGACCTTGCCGAGCGCCTATCAGCAGCAGCTCAATCCGGTGCTGGCCAGCGCGTGGAACTGACTGGACGGTCGCAGGCAGGCGGCGATGGCCGCCCGCCTCGCCAGTCCACTCAGCGCAACCGCCCCGCCCGCAAGTCCACCACGATCTCCGGCCCGCCGCGCCGGTCGGGCACCATCAGCAGCGCGCGGCCGTCGCGCTGCGCGGCGCGGGCGGCGGGCACGTCGGGGTCGGCGTCCAGCTCGAAGCGGGCGACGGCGCGGCGCACGTCGAGCTGCACGAGGTAAAGCACCGCGCGCCCCGTCGGGGCATCGGCGCCGCGCGCCAGCACGAAGCCGCCCTCGCCGGCGGCCAGCGCGGCCAGCGGCTCGGGCAGCACGGTGCGGCGCAGGCCCAGGTAGCCGGGCTCGGCGATGGCCTCGGCCATGCGGTAGTCGTGCACCAGGCCGTTGAAGATGGGCTCGGCCTGCGGGTCCAGCGACAGCTCCCACCACTCGGCCAGGCCGTCGAAGGCCAGCAGGAAGCTGCGCCGCGCCGCCAGGTGGTGCAGCGCCGCCGGGCGGCCGCTGCGCGCACCGTCCAGCGAGCGTGCGGGATAACGCTTGACTTCAACGCCATGCCGGCGCAGCAGCACGGCGTCGCTGGCCGGCTCCACCGTCCAGCCGCCGCCGTCGTCGGCCACTGGCGCCGGCGGCGCGGCGGCGGCGGTCACAGCCGCCGCGGCCGCAATGAAAAGGCCCGCCACCCGGAGGCGGCGGGCCCAGGCCCTCGTCACGGCCTTCGAGGCGCGGTCAGTACACGTCGTGCTGCGTGTTGTAGACGTTGAAGTGCCCGGTCGGCGTGATCAGGCGCGGGTCCTTGATCACGGCTTTGAGCTTGAGCGTCTTGTCGTCGACGACCACCAGCGCGCTCTCCTTGTTCTTGGCGCTCCACACCGCGAACCACACCTCGTCGCCGGCCTTGTTGTACTCGGGCTGGACCACGCGCTTGGCGCCGTCGTCCTTGAGCCCGGCCCACTCGGCGATCGGCAGCACGGTGTAGCCCTTGTCGAGGTTCTTGATGTCGTAGACGGCCACCGACTGCGCGATCTTCGGATCGGGGTTCAGCGGCGTGTCGGAGTACAGGTGCTGGCTCTTCGGGTGGCTCTTGATGAACAGCGCGCCGCCGCCCTGGCCCTTGATCTTGGCGACCTCCTTGAAGGCGTACTGCTTGTTCTTCACCGGATCGGTGCCGATCAGCGAGATGTTCTCGTCGCCCAGGTGGCCGGTGGCCCAGACGGGGCCGAACTTCGGGTGCACGAAGTTGGCGCCGCGACCCGGGTGCGGGATCTTGCTGACCTCGGTCACCGCGGCCAGCTTGCCCTCCTTGGCGTCGATCACGGCGATCTTGTTGCTGTTGTTGGCGGCCACCATGAAGTAGCGCTTGGTCGAATCCCAGCCGCCGTCGTGCAGGAAGGGCGCCGAGCCGATCTCGGTGACCTTGAGCGCGTCGATGTTGGAGTAGTCCACCATCAGCGTCTTGCCGGTCTCCTTGACGTTGACCACGAATTCGGGCTTGAAGTGGCTGGCCACGATCGAAGCCACCCGCGGCTCGGGGTGGTACTCCTGCGTGCCGACCACCATGCCGCGCGTGCCGACGATCTTCAGCGGCTCCAGCGTGTCGCCCTTCATGATCACGTACTGCGGCGGCCAGTAGCTGCCGGCGATGGCCAGCTTGTCCTCGTAGCCCTTGTACTTGCTGGTGTCGACCGAGCGCGCCTCCAGGCCCACGCGCAGCTCGGCCACGTTGTCGGGCTGCTCCATCCAGAGGTCGATCATGTTGATCTTGGCGTCGCGCCCGATCACGAACAGGTAGCGCCCGGACGCCGACAGGCGGCTGATGTGCACCGCGTAGCCGGTCTTGATGATGTTGATGATCTGCTTGCTGTCGCCGTCGATCAGCGCCACCTCGCCGGTGTCGCGCAGCGTGGTCGAGAAGATGTTCTCGATGTTGTACTTGTTCAGCTTCTTCTTCGGCCGCGCCTCGGGCGGCACGATGACCTTCCAGGTCTTCTTCATGTCGGCCATGCCGAACTCCGGCGGCACCGGCGGATCGTGCTGCACGTAGCGCGCCATCAGGTCGACGGTCTTCTCGTCCATCTCGCCGCTGGTCAGCCAGTTGGGCATGCCCGCGGGCGAGCCGTAGGCGATGAAGACCTTCAGGTAGTCGGTGCCCTTGCCCTGCGTGATGTCGGGCGTCAGCGGCTTGCCGGTGGCGCCCTTGCGCAGCACGCCGTGGCAGCCGGCGCAGCGCTCGAAGTAGATCTGGCGCGCGCGGTCGAACTCGGCCTGCGTCATCGGCGGGGCCTTGGGGTTGGTGGCCTGGTACATCGGCTCGTTGGCCAGCGGCGACGCGCCGGCCTGGTAGTTCATCTCGGCCGGGGTGACGGGCTTCTTGTCCTGCGCCCAGGCGGCGCCGGCCATCAGCAGCAGCGCGGCGGCCGCGGCGACATTGAGCGTGATCCCTTTCATCGGAGCTCCTTCGGTTTTCAGTTGGCGGACCCTTGGTGTTGGCGGCGATGGTCGGCAGCGCCGGCCCTGCCGTCCTTGAACCAGTTCAAGCGCCGCGGATCCTGCGCAAAAGCAGAACCCGTTCAAGGTTGGGGCGCGCGCGCTGGGGCAAGCTGCGCCGGGTGCCGCTTTCCCTGCAGGAGGATCCGTCCATGCCCGCTTCCCTGCTGCCGTACCCGGCCGCCCCCGCGGCCGGCTTCGATGAGCCCTTTGCGATGCTGGCCGCCTGCCACGAGCGCGTGGAGCGCTCGCTGCGCCTGCTGGAACGGCTGGCCGCGTACCTGGCCCGCCACGGCTGCGACGCGCAGGCCGCCGACGCGGCGCGCGACGTGATGCGCTACTTCGACCTCGCCGCGCCCGCCCACCACGAGGACGAAGAGCGCCACGTGCTGCCCGTGCTGCGCGCCAACGGCGACGAGGCCTTCGCCGCGCAGATCGAGCAGGAGCACCGCGAGATGAGGCGCCGCTGGGCCGAGCTGCGGCGCGATCTGGTCGAGGTGGCCGCCGGCCGCTGGACCGGCGCCGCGGCGGCCGATTTCGTGCGCTGGCAGCAGTTCGTCACGCTGTACCGCGCGCACACCGACTCGGAAGACGCGCACGCCTTCCCGGTGGCCGAGACCGCGCTGGACGCCGCCAAGCAGCACGAGATGGGGCTGGAGATGGCGCGCCGCCGCGGCCAGCGGCGCTGAAGGCAGCGCGCCGTCACAATGCGGCCTTGTTCTCAAGTTGATCCGGCTCTGCCGGGCAACTTGATCCCCCGCGGGGGGCGGGCTGGGCGCAGCCCGGCCCTGGGGGTACTCAAAGGAGCCCCGCTGATGCAGACAAGAGCCCTGGGCCGCAGCGGCCTGCAGGTGGCGCCGCTGGCCTTCGGCGGCAACGTGTTCGGCTGGACGGCCGACGAGGCCACCTCGTTCGCGCTGCTCGACGCCTTCGTCGCCGACGGCTTCAACCTGATCGACACCGCCGACGTCTACTCGCGCTGGGCGCCGGGCCACCAGGGCGGCGAGTCGGAACGCGTGATCGGCCGCTGGCTGGCCGCGCGGCCGGGCGCGCGCGAGCGCGTGGTGATCGCCACCAAGGTGGGCATGGACATGGGCGATGGCCGCAAGGGCCTGCGGCCCGCGTGGATCCGCCAGGCAGTAGACGACAGCTTGCGCCGGTTGCAGACCGACCGCATCGACCTCTACCAGGCGCACACCGACGACGCCGACACGCCGCTGGCCGACACGCTGGGTGCTTTCGCCGACCTCATCCGGGCCGGCAAGGTGCGCGCGATCGGCGCCAGCAACTACGGCGCGCCGCGGCTGCAGCAGGCGCTGCAGACCAGCGCCGAGCTGGGCCTGCCGCGCTACGAGACCCTGCAGCCGCTGTACAACCTAGTGGACCGCGCCGCCTACGAGGCCGAGCTGCAGCCGCTGGCCGTGCGCGAAGGCCTGGGCGTGATCAACTACTTCGGGCTGGCGCGCGGCTTCCTCAGCGGCAAGTACCGCTCGGAGGCCGACCTGGCGAAGAGCCCGCGCGGCGCCGGCGTCAAGGAGCTGGCCTTCAACGACCGCGGCTGGCGCGTGCTGGCCGCGCTGGACGCCGCGGCCGCGCGCCTGAACGCGCCGCTGGCCGCGGTGGCGCTGGCCTGGCAGATGCGCCAGCCGGGCATCGTGGCGCCGATCGCCAGCGCCACCTCGCTGGCGCAGTGGCGCGAGCTGGCCGGCGCGGCCACGCTGGAGCTGCCGGCCGACGTGGCCGAAGCGCTGGCGCAGGCCAGCGCCTGATCAGCCCTTTCCGGGCACGGCGGCCGGCGTCTTGCGGATCTCCAGCGTGACGCCGGCGCGCTCGCGCGTGTCGAAGTAGGCGAAGCCCGAGCCGTCGGTGCGGCGGCCGCGGGCGGTCACCGCCAGCCCCAGCGCGCGGCCCTGGGCCTCGGCGGCGTCGCGGTCGGCGACCTCGAAGCCCAGGTGGTAGACGCCTTCGCCGTGCGCGTCGAGGAAGCGCCGCTGCGGGCAGTCCTGCGCCGGCGGCTGGCACAGCTGGATCTGCACGTTGCCCAGGTCGCAGCACTTGTAGCGCATCGCATGCGACGCCTCGGCGTTCGGTACTTCGAACTCGATGTAAGTGCCTGCTTTCGGATAATCGAACCAGGGGCCGACACCGAGGCTTTGCCAGTAGGCCAGCGTGCGCTCGAGGTCATGCACGACGATGCAGACGTGGTGGAGGGTGTCGAACAGCGGCTTCATGGGGGCGGATTTCCGGGCTTGACGAACATACACGAGAGCATATACTTTTTCGTATACGAACACCGCGACCCTTGCGGAGCCCTGGAGAGACCGATGTACTACTTCGCCTACTGCACCTGGCTGAACGACCCCGAACTGCACCGCTACTTCCCCCAGGCGCGCCTGGTGACCAAGGCCGTGGCCAAGAACCACCGGCTGGAGTTCCATGCCGCCGCCGGCCGCAGCGACCGCGGCTGGTGCCACTTCAACAGCAGCGCCAGCGCCTGGGGCAACGACTGCCTGGGCGTGGTCTTCGAGCACCCCGAGCACCACTTCGAGGAGGACTACGACGACTTCGAGCGCTGCGCCGTCACCGTACACGGCGACGACGGCAAGGCCTACGACTGCTGGACCTACCGCATGACCAACCCCGGCACCGCAATGCGCCCGCCCAACTTCTACTGGGAGCACATCCCCGCCGGGATGAAGAACCACGGCTTCCCGCAGGCCTACGTCGACCAGGTGCTGGCGATGTACGAAGCCTGCGCGCCCTGCCCGCGCGCCGACCGGCCCAACCCGTCGGCGATTCCCGGCAAGTCGGCCGACACGCGCTGATCGCCGCTCATCATTGCCGCCGATCCTTCCCTTTCGACCCGGAGCCCTTGCGATGAAAAGACGCCTGTCCTTCCTGTGCGCGCTGGCCTTGCTGACGGCCGGCGCCGCGCCCCTGCCCGCGCTGGCCCAGGCCGGCAGCGATGCGGCCAAGCTGGTGCCGCCCGAGGTGCGCGCCCGCGGCGCGCTGCGCGTGGGCTCGCAGCAGACCTTCCCGCCGGTGGAGTTCCGCGAGCCGGGCAAGACCGAGGTGGTGGGCGTCAGCGCCGACCTGCTGGCCGAAGTCGCCAAGCGGCTGGGGCTGAAGCTCGAGTACATCCAGGGCGAGTACGCCTCGCTGATCTCGGGCGTCGAGGCCGACCGCTTCGACGTCGCCTCCGGCGGCATCAGCGACACCGAGGAACGCGAGCAGAAGCTCGACTTCATCAACTACATGTTCTCCGGCGGCGCGATGATGGTGCTGGCCGACACGCCGCTGGCCACGAGCGCCAAGACCATCGACGACTTCTGCGGCAAGACCACCGCCACGCTGCTGGGCAGCCGCGTGATCATGGGCGTGGTGGAGGCGGCGTCCGAGCGCTGCACCAAGGCCGGCAAGGGCGCGATCAGGACCGAGCAGCTCCCCTCGGCGCCCGACGCGCGCATGCAGCTCGACCTCAAGCGCGTGGACGCCTACATGGGCGACTTCCCGGCGCTGGTCTACATGGGCTCGCAGTTCCCGGGGCGCTACAAGATCGTCGGCGGCAACTACATGCTCACGCCCTACATCACCTCCTGGGGCTTCGCGAAGAACCGCGCCGCGCTGCGCGACGCGGTGCAGAAGGCGATGCAGAGCATGGTGGCCGACGGCAGCTACAAGAAGCTGATGGACAAGTGGGGCGTGGGCGGCGGCGCGCTGCCGGAGATCTCGATCAACCTGCCGGCCAGCAAGCGCCCCGCACGCTGAGCGCCGAGCACCGCGATGGCCGCCGCGCAGCGCATCGTCCACCGCCGCCACTGGGGCGCCTGGATCTTCGGCGCGCTGGTGCTGGCGGCGCTGGCGGTGCTGCTCAAGGCGGCGATCGCCTCGCGCATCGTCGACGTGGGCGTGGTCGGCGACTACATCTTCAGCCGGCAGATCGTGACCGGCGCGATCAACTCGCTCGCGCTGGGCACGGTGTCGCTGTTCCTCGCCGTCGGCGTGGGGCTGGTGGTGGCGCTGATGCGGGTGTCGGGCAACCCGATCCTGGTGGCGGTGTCGGCGGTCTACGTCTACCTGTTCCGCGGCACGCCGATGCTGATCCAGCTGATCTTCTGGTTCAACGCCTTCCCGACGATGTTCAAGGACTTCCACGTCGAGCTGTTCGGCGTGGTGCTGGCCCACGTGCCGATGACGCAGCTCATCACGCCCTACGCCGCGGCGCTGCTGGGCCTGTCGCTGGCCGAGGGCGCCTACATGGCCGAGATCATCCGCGGCGGCATCCTGGCGGTGGACGCCGGCCAGCGCGACGCGGCGCGCTCGCTGGGCATGACCACCGGGCGGCTGATGCGCCACATCGTGATCCCGCAGGCCTCGCGCATCATCGTGCCGGCCACCGGCAACCAGTACATCATGCTGCTGAAGTCGACCTCGCTGGCGTCGACCATCGGCTACCTGGAACTGCTGCGCATCAGCACCGACATCTATGCGTCCAACTTCCGCGTCGTCGAGCTGCTGACCGTGGCGGCGTTCTGGTACCTCGTGATGACGGCCTTCGCCACCGCGATCCAGACCACGCTGGAGAAGAAGTTCCCCCATCGCTGACCCGCCCCCATGGACGACACGCCCGCCATCCGCATCCAGCAGGTCGACAAGTTCCGCGGCACGCTGCAGGTGCTCAAGAACGTCACGCTGGACGTGCCGCGCGGCCAGGTGGTGGCGCTGCTGGGGCCTTCGGGCGCCGGCAAGTCGACGCTGCTGCGCTGCGTCAACCACCTGGAGACCATCGACAGCGGCCGCATCTTCGTCGAGGGCGAGCTGATCGGCTACCGCGACAGCGGCGATGCGCTGCACGAGCTGCCCGACGCGGCCAGCAGCCGCCAGCGCCAGCGCATCGGCATGGTGTTCCAGAGCTTCAACCTCTTCCGCCACCTGACCGCGCTGGACAACGTGATGGCCGGCCCCATCCACGTGCTGGGCATGCCGCGCAGCGAGGCCGATGCGCTGGCCCGGCAGCTGCTGGCGCAGGTGGGGCTGGCGGAAAAGGGCGGCTCCTACCCCAACCAGCTCTCGGGCGGCCAGCAGCAGCGCGTGGCCATCGCGCGCGCGCTGGCGATGAAGCCCACCGTGATGCTGCTGGACGAGCCCACCAGCGCGCTCGACCCCGAGCTGTCGCAGGAGGTCATCGCCACCATCCGCCAGCTCGCCGGCCAGGGGCTGACGCTGATGATCGCCACGCACGAGATGGCGATCGCCGCCGACTTCGCCGACCGCGTGCTCTTCATGGTGCAGGGCGAGGTGGTGGAGGACGCGCCGGCGCGCCGCTTCTTCAGCGCGCCGCAGCACGAGCGCGCCAAGGTCTTCGTGGCCCGCCACGCGGGCGTGGCGGCATCCGCGGCGCAGTGACAATCGGGCGCTTCGCATGCCTGCCCCGACGATCGCCCCCATGAAGCGCACCGGCACCGATTTGATCGCCTCCGACGTCCACGACCGGCTCCGCAACAAGATCCTGACGCTGGAGTTCCGCCCCGGCATGCGGCTGGTGGAGGACGAGCTCACCGCGACCTTCAACGCCGGCCGCACGCCCGTGCGCGAGGCGCTGCTGCGGCTGCAGGGCGAGGGCCTGGTCAGCCGCCAGCGCGGCTGGATCGTCGAGGCCACCGACCCGGCCAACTTCCGCAGCATCTTCGAGGCGCGCATCGCGATCGAAGGCTATGCCGCGCGGCTGGCCGCCGAGCGGCTGGACGGCGAAGGCCTGGACCGGCTGGAGCAGGTGATGCTGGCGATGGAGGTGCCCGACAAGCCGCGCTCGGAGATCCACCGCGTCAACCGCGCGTTCCACGCCGAGATCGTCAAGGCCTCGGGCAACACGCTGTTCGTCGAGATGCACGAGCGCACGCAGTTCCAGTACTGGAACCTGCGGCTGCCGGTGGTCTTCCTGAAGGAGCAGTTCGCGGTCTCGGTCGACGAGCACCGCGCGCTGTTCCAGGCGCTGAAAAGCCGCGACGGCGCCGCCGCCGAGGACGCGGCGCGCCGCCACATCGAAAGCACGATGCGCATCGTGGCCGAGGCGCTGGCGGATGAGTGACGGCCGTCTGCGGGCGACGAACACCCACCTCTATCCCGGCGCAAGGCTGCACGGGCCGGCCACGCTGCACGCCGGCCAGGTGCTGACGATCGAATTCAGCGACCTCGGCGCCGCCGCGGCGCGGGTGGAAGCGGCCGACGGCAGCCGGGCGACGATCGCGGTCGGCGCGCACGCCACCACCAAGGGCGCGGCGATCGCGGCCAAGCGCTGGGTGATCGAGCGAAACAGCGAAGCCGGCGACGCCGACGGCTGGCGCGTTCGTCGTCGCTTGGTTTGAGCGTCAGCGTGACGCCGCGCCGGCCGGCGCCGGCGGCCACAGCTTGCCGCACAGGCCGCGGTAGACGTAGGCGCCGCTGGGCTGCGCCGGGGCGCTGCCGGCCGCTTCCAGCGACACCGCCAATTCCACCGCGCGCTGGAACAGCGCCTCGGCCGGCTGCGGCAGCTTCAGGCTCGCCAGGCCGCGGGCGTCGAAGGCCGGCAGCGGGCCCACGGCTTGCGCGCGGCCCTGCGCGTCCAGCGTCCACAGGAACGGCACCTGAGCGGCGGCCGCCGGCACCGCGGCCAGGCGCTTGAAGTCGACCACGCGGCCGCGGCGCAGGCTGGAGACGATCAGCCCCGGGCGGCCGTCGGCGGTGGCCAGCACGCCGACATAACTCTCGGGCAACTGGGTCTCGAAGGCATCGCCCTGGAGCTGCCGGTACAGGCCCGGCGCCAGCGAGCCCAGCAGCACGCCCATCGCCAGCGCGCCGGCCGGCAGCGGCGCCAGCCAGCGCTGCCACCAGCGCTGGGCTTTTGCCGGTGTGGCAGCCGCCGCGGCCGCGCCGACGAAGGCCTGGCGCTCGATGCGCGCCCACAGCGCGGCGCCGGCCGGCGCCGGCGGCAGCCGCGCGTCCAGCGGCAGCAGCCGCTGCTGCCAGCGCAGCGCCGCCTGCGCGACGCGCAGGTCCTGCTGCATCGCGCGCTCGAAGCGCCGGCGCGCGCCGCCCTTCATCGTGCCCAGCGCATAGTCGGCGGCCAGGCGGTCGATCAGCTCGTCGCTCAAGCGATGCGCCGTCATATCGCCCCCTGGGCGCTGCGCGCCGTCCCCCCGCGGGGGAGCGAGCGCGACCGGGGAACCCGGATCGCGCTCATATCGTGGCCTCCGCCCCTTCGAGGCAGGCCTTCAACTGCTGCAGGCTGCGCCGCACCCAGGTCTTGACGGTGCCCAGCGGCCGCCGCAGCCGCAGCGCGAGCTGCTCGTGCGTCAGGCCTTCGTAATAGGCCAGCAGCACGGCCTGGCGCGGCTCGTCGGCCAGGCGACCCACGCACCAGGCCAGGCGCCCGTCGTCCTGCTGCTGCTCGATCTGCTCGGGCGGCGCGGCGCCGGGGTCGGCCACGTCGTGCTGGTGCTCCTGGTCCTCGTCGTCGGTCCAGGCCAGCGGCGTCTCGGGGCGGCGGCGGCGCAGCAGGTCGATCGCGCGGTGGCGGGCGATCGTCGTCAGCCAGGCCAGCGGGCTGGTGCGCAGCTGCGGGAACTGCGGCGCGCGCTGCCAGACGGCGACGAAGGTGTCCTGGATCACGTCCTCGGCGGCGGCGCGGTCGTCCAGCATGCGCTGCACGATGGCCAGCAGCCGGCCGGCGGTGGCGTCGTACAAGGTGCGCAGCGCGGCGCGGTCCTGCAGCGCGACGCGCGCCAGCAACTGCTGCAGCGCGGCGTCGTCGTTCGGTGCGGCGGCCATCGCGGCGCTCAGCGGCCGATCACCTGCGCCGGCAGCACCGCCACCGCGCGCCCGGCCACTTGCGAGAAGGCGTTGGCGATCTCGTCGAAGCTCTTCACCCGCACCTCGTCGAAGTCGCCCCAGCGGAGCTGCGGGGGCAACTCATTGTAGAGATCGGTCGGCGTGTGCAAGCAGGCGAAGCGCTGGCGGCCGTCGAGCGTGAAGCGCCCCGGCCCCGGCAGCGCGACGGTGGCGCCGGCCTCCAGCCGCGAGTCGCGCTGGAAACGGTTGGGGTAGATGCGGCGCAGCGCCTGCGTCTGCGGGTCCTGCGCGAAGCAGTAGACGTGGCCGGCCGCGGCGGCGATCACCCGCACTTCGGCCTGCCCGTCGGCGCCGGTCTGCGCGAACACGCGCACCGGCGGCGGCAGCGCCTCGGCGGGCGCTGCGGGCTTGGACGCCGATGCCGCCGATGCCGCCGCCGATACTGCCGCCACCACCGGCGCGGCCGCACCCCGGCGCAGCGGCGACAAGGGCCCCGCGGCCAGCCGCCGCGTGATCAGCCGGTTGAAGTACTCGGCATCGAGCGCGGCGCCGCTCCCGGCCGGCCCCGGCAGCCCCAACGCGCGACGCGTGTCGAGCAGTGCCTGCTCGAAAGCGGGCGTGCGCGCCTCGTCCAGCGCGCCGTCGAACCAGCGCCGCTCGCGCAAGCGCTGCTTGACGAAGGCGATGCGCTCGCCCTCGTCGAGCGAGACGAACCAGTCCTCCAGCTCGCGCTGCACCTCGGGGTTGCCGTCGGGCAGGCCCAGGCACTGCCAGTAGGGCGCGCGGATCAGCTTGCCCACCAGCTCCACCGTGGCCAGCTCGATCATGTTGCGCGCCGCCTGCGCGTTGCCCTCGGCGCGCGCGGCGTCGAACGCGAACACGATGCCCGCGCCCAGCAGCCGGCCCTGGCCGTCGCCGGCGCTGGTGTCGCGCTTGGCGATCACGGTGGTGTTCTTGCTGCTGACGCCCGGCACCAGCATCAGCGAGTCGGTGCGCACCATCGCGGCGTCGAAGCCCAGCACCGAGAAGCGCGACTCGTTGCCGATGCGAAAGCCCAGCTTCTCGGCCAGCAGGCCGAGGCTGGAGCTGCGGCGCTGCACGTCCTCGTCGAACTGGCTGACGGTGCCGCGGATGTTGTACTCGGGCAGCACCTGGAAGGCCTGCGTCTTCTGCGCGAGCTGCAGCGCCTGCAGCAGGTTGCCCTGGTCGCTGCCCAGCAGCGACAGCCGCACCGCGCGCGAGCGGCGCGTCATCTCCGAGATCGCCGAGGTCATCATGTCGCGCGAGGCGATCGGCAGCTTCTGCGTCGCGTCGCGCATCTCCTCCATCATCAGCGTGACGTCGCGCGTGCCGGCCTGGAACATCCAGTCGTCCATGCAGCGCAGCGCCGGCGTGAAGCTGGTGATGGTGCGCCGCGGCGTGTCCACCGGGTTGGCCTGGGCGCGCACGTCGTCCAGGGTGGTCTTGCTCGGCAGCGAGGCGCAGCCGCCCAGCAGCAGCGCGGCGGCGGCGGCCAGCGGGGCGAGGCGGTTGATCAGCGATGGCATGGCGGGCTCCGGAATCAGGCGTGACGGGATGGGGGCGTGAACGGCGGTGAACGGCGGTGAACGGCGTGAGGGGCAGGCCGCCGGGGCCTGCCTCAGGTTCCACCCGATCAGCCGGCGATCGGGAAGCGGTAGTCCTTGGCTTCCTTGGCCCAGTAGTCGACGTTGCCGCTGTGGTCGGTCTTCAGGTCCCAGCCGTGGCTTTCGGGGTTGCCGGTCAGGCCCGTGGTGCCGCTGGGGATGGTGTACTGGCCATCCACGCGCACGCGGTTGCCGAACACCACCTGCTCCATGAAGCACTTGTCCTTGCCGTTGTTGCGGTCGATGCTCCAGCCGACGTCGCAGGTGGCGATGCGCAGCTCGCGGCGGTCGCAGCGCAGGCCGCGGCCGCTGAAGGTGGCGTCGCCGTCGAAGCCGCTGGGGCAGACCACGCCCTTGCTGGCGTCGCCCACGTAGATCGGCCCGCCTTCGGGGAAGCGGTAGCTGGTCTTGAGCTGCACGAACACGTCCTTGCCCGGGCGCACCTCGCGCTGGAATTTGCTGCCGTCGTCGCCGGGCAGCAGCAGCGCCTGCGACGGTGCGACCGCGCCGGTGGTCACCGAGCGGCAGGTGTCGCTGCCGGCCTCGATCATGTCGATGCGCTGGTTGAGGTTGATGTCGCCGTTCTTCTGGAACACCAGCGGCGAGCAGACCGAGGCGCGCTCCACGCGCTCCTGGAATTCGCAGCGCAGCTTGCGGTCGTCGTTGCTGAGCTTGGCCGTGGTGCCGCTGGGGCACTTGACGCCTTCGGCCGTGGTGTTGGCCTGCGCGGCCGGGGCGGCCAGCCAGCCGAGCGCCAGCGCGGCGGCAACGTGGGTCAGGGTCTGGAGGGTGGTGCGAGTGTTCATTCGAGGCTCCGTCAGTGGGGGGTTGATGTCGCCCGGCGGATCGGCCGGCGCACCCTCCTGACGGCAGCCCCTGGCCGCCGGATGCCGTAACTATTCACACCGGCCGCCGCCTACCAGCGGCAGCCGCCTTCGCGCAGGGCGTCGACCGCCAGCGGGATCACCGCCAGCGGCCCCATCCCGGCGTAGGCCTTGCGGCAATCGGGCTTGGCCGCCTTCTCGATGCTCTCGGCCAGCGGCGACTTGCGCTCCGGCGGCGGCGGCACCAGGTTCAGCAGCCGCGGGCTGGCCGGCCCGGCGACGCCCGGCCGCACGCTGGGCAGGTCGAGCTGCAGGCGCGGCGGCGCGCTGGCGGCCGCGGCCGGCTCCGGGGCCTGGCGGCCGGCGCCGGGACCCCCTTGCGCGGCGCCGGAAGACGACGCGGCGGCGCCGCGCCCGGCGGCCGGCGCCGCCTCCGGCGGGCTGGCGACCGGCGCCGCGGTGGCGGGCAACGCCGGCGGCGTCAACGGCTCGGGCCCGGCAGCCTGGGGCAGCGCGGTGGCGTCCACCGGCGCCAGGCTGGGGGCGCGCAGCGACGACGGGGCGCTGAGCGGTGCGCTCGGCAAGGCCGGCGGCTGAACCGGCGGCGCCGCGGCCGGCGCGACGGGGGGCGGGACGGGCATGACGGGCGGCACCACCGGCGGCGGCAAGGCACGGGGCTCCGCCTCGGGCGGTGCCGGCGGCGGCAGCGGCGCCGCGGCAGGGCTGGCCACCGACGGCACCGGCGCGGGCACCGGCGCGACGGCCGGCGGCGCCGGCTCGGCTTGCGGCAGCGGCAGCCGCTGCGGCGGCGCGTCGACGGCCGGCGGCAGGGGCGACGGGCTGTCGCGCCGCGGCGCCGGCGCGGCTTGCGGCTGCGGCGCCGGCGTGGGCTGCGCCGCGGGGTCGGCGATCTCGTGCCGGGCCTGCTGCGGCGGCTGCAGCACGGGTACCTCGCGGGTGTCCGCCGGCGCCAGGCGCGGCGCGGTCGACGATGACGGCGCCGCGTCGGTCGCCGGCCGCGGCGGCTGCTCCGGCAGCGCAACGGCGGCGGCCGGCGCGGGGGCGGCACTGGCGTCTTCGCGGCGCTCGGGCCCGGGCCGGTCGTGGCGCCGCAGCACCGGCGGCGGCGCCGCGGCCGGCGCCGGGTCGGCCGCGGCGGGCGCGGGCTGCGCCGGGCTGCGCGGCAGCGGCACCGGCTGCAGGCGCCAGTCGCCCAGTTCGGCCGCGCCCGGAGTCGGCGAGGGCAGTGCTTCCGCCTCGCGCACGGTGCCGCCGAAGCGCGGCTCCGGCGCCGGGCCGGCCGGGCCGGCGCCGGGCTGCGGCGCGTCGGTGCGGCCCGGGCTGTCGGCCGGGCCGCTGCCGCCCAGGCGGATCTGGATCGCGCCCCACACGCCGTCGCCGCTGCCCGCCGGGCCGCCGGGCGCGGTGCCGACCAGCGCCACCAGCAGCAAATGCAGCAGTCCGGCCAGCAGCAGGCATTGCGCCAGCGACGGGCGGCGCAGGCGCGCGCCCCCGCCGCCGGGCAGGGGTGGCGGCGGCACATCGGCGGCCAGGGCCAGCGAAAGGCTCATCGCGGGGTGGGACTGAGGGATGGGGGCTGGGCAGCCCCGATGATGCCGCGCCGGCGCGGCCGCGCGGTGCCGGTGTCCGTCAGGCCGGCGGCGCGCCGGTGCCGACGCCGGCCAGCCGCGCGACGTGCGCGACGAGGTCGGCCTCGGCATAGGGCTTGCCCATCAGCACGGTGACGCCGGCCTGCTGTGCCAGGTCGCGCAGGCGGTCGTCGGCCGAGGTGATCATCACCACCGGCAGCGCCGCGGTGCGGGCGTCGGCGCGCAGTGCGCGCGTGAGGTCCAGGCCGTCCATCCCGGGCATCTCGACGTCGGTGATCAGCACCTGCGGCGGCTCCTGGTCGATCAGCGCCAGCGCCTGCCGGCCGTCCTCGGCCAGCACGACGCGGAACTGGTGCGCCGCCAGCAGCCGGCTGGTCTTGACGCGCACGACCTTGGAGTCGTCGGCGACCATCACCAAGATCTGCTCGGGGCGCCGCGGGGGCGGTGGTGGGGGCGGTGACGCGGCTTCGGCGGCCTGGCGGAGGCGCTCGGCTTCGGCGCGTTCGGCGGCGAGGCGCTCGGCTTCGAGACGCTCCGCCTCCAGGCGCGCCAGCCGCTCGGCCTCGGCCCGGCGCTCGGCGGCTTCGCGCTCGGCCTGCTGCCGCAGCGCCTCGGTCCGTTCGGCTTCCAGGCGCGCCGCTTCGGCCGCTTCAGCAGCTTGGCGCTCGGCCTCCAGGCGCCGGGCTTCTTCGAGCCGTTCGCGCTCCAGGCGTTCGGCTTCGCGGCGCTGCCGTTCCTCGCGCTCGGCCGCCTCGCGGGCCGCTTGGGCGGCCTGGCGCTCGGCCTCGGCGCGGGCGGCCGCTTCACGGGCCGCGTCTTCACGCGCAGCGGCTTCGCGGGCCGCGGCCTCGCGCTCCGCCGCCTCGCGGGCCGCCAGCTCGCGGCGCGCACTCTCCTGCGCCTCGCGCAGCGCCGCTTCGGCGGCAGCCGCGGCGCGCTCGCGCTCTTCGTCGCTGACGGCCGGGCCCATCGACGAGGGCTCGGTCAGCGGCGGCGGTGCCGGCAGGCTCTCCGTCGCTGGGGCGCGATCGCCGTCAGGCGGCTGCCGATGCTGGCGGCGTGCGCTCCGCGCCGCGGTCCAACCCAGCGCCAGCAGCAGCAAGACCACCAGCGCCAGCCACCAGATCCACTCGTCCATCGATCGACAAACCCCCAAACCGGCACGGCCCTGCCGCGCGCGACCGATCAGCATAGCCGCGGCGCGTGGCGGACGCGCGCCAGATATGGCCGCAAATCGCGGCCGTTACAGGCCGGCCGCCCGCTCAGGCCGCCTGCCGCGCCTGCCGCTGCAGCCGGCCCGCCAGCTCGCCCACGCGGCGCAGCGCACGGCGCTGGGCCTCGCCCCAGGTGCTGGCCACGCCCAGGCGGATGCAGCGGCGGTAGCGGTCGCTGCTGCTGAACATGCCGCCGGGCGCGATCACGATGTGCTCGGCGAGACAAGCCTCGAACAAGGCCTGCGAGTCGGCGCCCTCGGGCAGCTCCAGCCACAGGATGTAGCCGCCGGGCGGATCGGTCACCCGCGTGCCCCTGGGAAAGCTCTCGCCGACGATCCGCCGCGCCTCGTCGACCTGGCGCGCGAAGGCGGCGCGCAGCTGGCGGTAGTTGCTCTCGTTGCCGGGCTGGGCCAGCAGCTCGGCCATCGCCAGCTCCAGCACCGCGGTCTGCGAGCCGCTGGTGGCCGCCTTCAGCCCGGCCACCTGCGCGTGCCAGCGGCCGGGCTCGATCCAGCCCAGCGTCATGCCCGGCGCCAGCGTCTTGCTGAACGATCCGCACAGCATCACGTGGCCGCTGGCGTCGAAGGACTTCACCGCGCGGCGGAATTCGGGCTGCTCGCACAGGTCGTTGTAGATCACGTCCTCCAGCAACGGCACGTCGTGCGCGGCCAGCAGCCGCGCCAGGCGCCGGCGCTCGGCCACCGGCATGCAGGCGCCGATCGGGTTGCTGAGCGTGGGCACCGCCAGCACGGCCTTGACCGGCTGCGTCTCCAGCGCGAACTGCAGCGCGTCCAGCGACAGCCCGTGGCGCGGGTGCGTGGGGATCTCCAGCGCGCGCAGCCCCAGGTGGCGCAGGATCTCCAGCAGCCCGAAGTAGGTGGGCGATTCCAGCGCCACCACGTCGCCGGGCCGGGTGACGGCGCGCAGGCCCAGCACCAGCGCGTCGCGGCAGCCGTTGGCGACGACGATGCGCGCCGGGTCCAGCCGGCAGCCCATCGCCAGCGCGTGGCGGGCGATCGCGCGGCGCAGCGCCTCCTGGCCGCTGCCGAAGGCATAACGCGCCAATTGATCGCGATGGCGCAGCGCGGCGCGGCTGATCGCGCGCCGGATGCGGTCGTGGTCGAACAGCTCCGGCCCCGGGCAGGCGGCGCCGAAGGAAACGTAGCGCGCGTCGGTGGCGAGCTGCATCACGCGCGCCGCCAGCGCCGAGGCCTGCACCGGCTGCGAGGCGGCCGGCGGCTGCGTGGTCTCGGGCTCGGGCAGCGGCGCCGGCCGCGCGGCGACGAAGTAGCCCGAGCGCGGGCGCGCCTCGATCAGCCGCGCGTCTTCCAGCGCGCGGTAGGCCTGGATGGCGGTCGACACCGAGACGCCCTGCTGCGCGGCCAGCGCGCGCACCGAGGGGATGCGCTCGCCGCGCGGCAGCACGCCGCTGCGGATCGAGCGCGCGATGCCTTCGGCCACTTCGAGGTAGAGCTTGGCGGTGCCGGCCATGGTGGCGTCCATTCTGTATCGCTGCCGCGGCGCGCGGGCAGCACAGATGGCCGCCAGCGCGGGCGATACAGCGCTGCCGCGCACGGCCGCTGTGCCGCCGCAGCCGATGCCGCGCTGCGGCTGTCGCGGCCGGGCGCGGCCGCCGATGCTGCCGGCATGAATTTCGATCTCGACCTCGACTTCGAACTGGCCCCCGGCGCCGCGTTCAGCCTGCCGCCGCTGGCGGCGCTGGACCTGCAGTTGCTGAGCGGCCGGCTCTGGCTCACGCGCCGCGGCGACCCCGACGACCACTTCGTCGAAGCCGGCAGCCGCCTGCGGCTGGACGGCAGCGGCTGCGTGGTCGAGAACGACAGCCGCACGCCGGCGCGGCTGCGGCTGTCGCGCCGCCGCGGCGCGTGGCGGCGGCTGATCGCCGGCACGGCCGCCGGCTAGCCGGCAGACGGCCCGCGGCCGCCCTTCGGGGCACCTGCGACGCCGGCCGGCGACCCCGGCGGCAGGCATCCAGGTGTCGATCCGGGTCGACCCCAACTTGCCAGCCGCTGCCGCACCGGTTAGATTGTCGACAATCGATCATCGACCTGTATCCGTCTTCGCTGCCGCCGCCATGCCCGCCGCCCCCGCCACGCCACCCAAGGACAGCGCGCTGCCGCGCCTGGCGCGCGTGCCCAAGGCGACCTTCCGCGCCCACATCGCCGACCGGCTGCGCCTGGCCATCCTCAGCGGCGAGTTGGCGCCCGGCACGGCGCTGACCGAGACGGCACTGGCCTTGCAGTTCGAGGTCAGCCGCGCACCGCTGCGCGAGGCGCTGCGCCAGCTGGTCGAGGAAGGGCTGATCGTCTCGGTGCCCTACACCGGCACGCGCGTCACCGAGCTGTCGGTGGACGACCTGCAGGAGATCCAGTCGATGCGCGTGACGCTGGAGCGCTTCGCCTTCGAGCAGGCCTGGCCGCGGCGCGACGCCGCGTTCCGCCGCGAGCTGCAGCGCCGCCACGCCGCGCTGACCGCCGAGATCGACCGCGGCGACGACGCCGCCTGCATCGACGCCGAGCTGGCGCTGCACGGCCTGGCCTACGAGGCCAGCGGCCACCGCCTGCTGCAGCACACCTGGGCCAGCCTGCGCGGCCGGCTGCAGCTCTACTGGGCCGCGCACCACCGCGCGCACGGCGCGCGCGGCCCGCGCCGCGACGGCCACGACCGCTACGTCGAGCTGGCGCTGGGCGACGACCTCGAGGCGATGCGCGCCGAGCTCGACGACCACATGCGGCGCGGCGCCGCGCAGACCGAGCGCTTCCTGCGCACCCGATCCACTCCCTCGTCAACGTCCCGCACCGGAGGCTCCCGATGAACCCGTCCCGCCGTCACCTCATCCAAGCGCTGGCGCTGGCGCCGATCGCCAACGCCGCGTTCGCGCAGCCTGCCGGCGGCACGCTGGCGCAGATCAAGCAGCGCGGCAGCCTGCGCGTCGGCGTCACGCAGGCGCCGCCCTGGTACAGCAAGGACCCGAAGAGCGGCGAGTGGAACACGGGTCTCGGCGTCAGCATGGGCAAGGCGATGGCGGCCGCTCTGGGCGTCAAGTTCGAGCCGGTGGAGGTGACCTGGGGCACCGCGGTGGCGGCGCTGCAGGGCAACAAGATCGACCTGATGTACATGATGGACGCCACGCCCGAGCGCGCGCAGGCGGTGGACTTCCCGGCATCGCCGCTGCTCTTCTATTCGATGGCGGTGCTGGCGCGCGACGACCTCGCGGTGCAGAGCTGGGCCGACCTCAACAAGGACGGCGTGCGCATCGCGGTGCCGCAGGCCAGCAGCATGGACAAGCAGGTCAGCGAGGCGACGCCGAAGGCGCAGATCCAGCGTTATCCCGGCAACGCCGAGGCCATCGCCGCGTTCCAGGCCGGCCGCGCCGACGCGGTGTGCCTGTTCCACCCGCCGCTGCTGGCGGCGCGCCAGCGCCTGGGCCGCGGCAAGATCGTCGTGCCGACGCCGGTGCTGTCGCAGCCGTCCAGCGTCGCGGTGCGCAAGGAGGACGACAAGTCCTTCGTGCAATGGGTCGACAAGGCGATCGCCGGCTACTACGCCAGCGGCCAGACGCAGAAGTGGTACGAGGAGTTCCTGGCCGGCTTCGGCCTCGACCCCAAGACCGCGCCGCCGGTGATGAAGGAAATGCTCGGCAAGGGCTGACGAAGCCGGCGCTAGCCGTCCGCGCGATGCACCGCTGGGACTTCGGCCCCGTCTGGGCCCATGCCGACCTGCTGCTGCTGGGCCTGCTGCACACGCTGCAGGTCACCGGCACCGCGCTGCTGTTCGGCGTGCCGCTGGGGCTGGCGCTGGCGTTGATGCGCCTGTCGCCGCGGCGCCGCTGGCGCTGGCCGGCGGGGCTGGTGATCGAGGTCTTCCGCACTACGCCGCCGCTGGTGCAACTGTTCTGGTTCTTCTTCGCGCTGCCGATCCTGATCGACGTCGAGATGACGCCCTTCGTCGCCTCGGCGCTGACCTTCTCGATCCAGTCGGCGGCCTTCTTCGCCGAGGTGTTCCGCGGCGGCATCGTCTCGGTCGAGCGCGGCCAGTGGGAGGCGGCGCGCGCGCTGGGCATGGACCGCCGGCAGACGCTGCGCCGCGTGGTGCTGCCGCAGGCCGTCAAGCGCATGCTGCCGGCGTTCCTGGAGCGCGCAATCGAGCTGATGAAGACCACCACGCTGGTGGCCACCGTCTCCTACGCCGACCTGCTGTTCCAGGCCAACGAGGTGGCGCAGAAGACCTTCCGCCCGCTGGAGGTGTTCACGGTCGCGGCGCTGATCTACTTCGTCACGATCTTCGGCGCCAGCCAGGTCGCGCAGGTGTTCGAGCGGCGGCTGGCGGTCAGCGGCGAAGGGATGCATCGGTGAACTACACCTGGAACTTCCAGCCGCTGCTGGAAAACGCCGACGTGCTGCTGAAGGGCGCGTTCGGCACGCTGCGCCTCTTTGCGATCTGCGCCGTCTGCGGCCTGCTGCTGGGGCTGCTGATCGGCCTGGCGCGCTCGTCGCCGCGGCGCTGGCTGGCGTGGCCGGCGCGCGGCTTCGTGGAGTTCTTCCGCAACACGCCGGTGCTGGTGCAGATCCTGTGGTTCTTCTTCGCGCTGCCGATCCTGCTGCCGTTCGAGATCAGCCCGCTGGCGGCCGCGGCGCTGGGCATCTCGCTGAACTCGGCGGCCTTCACCGCCGAGATCGTGCGCGGCGGCATCGCGTCGATCGACCGCGGCCAGTGGGAGGCGGCGCGGGCCCTGGGCATGGACGGCGCGCAGGCGATGCGCCGCATCGTGCTGCCGCAGGCGCTGCGCCGCATGCTGCCGGCGCTGACCAACCGCGGCATCGAGATCTTCAAGATGAGCACGCTGGCGTCGGCGGTGGCCTACGTCGAGCTGCTGCAGCAGGGCAAGCTGCTGGCGTCGCTGAGCTTCAACCCGATCGAGACCTACACGGTGATCGCGGCGATCTTCTTCCTGTGCCTGTTCCCGCTGGTGCAGGCCACTTATGCGCTGGAACGGCGGCTCGGCAGAGGCGATTGATGGACACACCCTTGCTCCAGGTGCGCGGCCTGCGCAAGCGCTTCGGCGCCGACGAGGTGCTGCGCGGCATCGACCTCGACGTGGCGCGCGGCGACCGCATCGCGATCCTGGGCGCCAGCGGTTCGGGCAAGAGCACGCTGCTGCGCTGCCTCAATTTCATGGAGATGCCCAGCGCCGGCACCGTCGCGCTGGGCGGGCAGGTCATCGGCACCACCGACGCCGAGCTGACGCGCGTACGCCAGCGCGTGGGCATGGTGTTCCAGCAGTTCAACCTGTTCCCGCACATGACGGTGCTGGCCAACGTGATGGAAGGGCTGCGCACCGTCAAGCGCCTGCCCGAGGCGCAGGCGCGCGCCAAGGCGCTGGCCGAGTTGGACCGCGTGGGCCTGGCCGACAAGGCCGCGGCCTGGCCGGCGCGGCTGTCGGGCGGGCAGAAGCAGCGCGTGGCGATCGCGCGCGCGCTGGCGATGGAGCCCGAGCTGCTGCTGTTCGACGAGCCCACCTCGGCGCTGGACCCCGAGCTGGTCGGCGAGGTGCTGCGCGTGATCCGCAGCCTGGCCGACGAAGGCCGCACGATGCTGCTGGTCACGCACGAGCTGGGCTTCGCCTACCACGTGGCCAGCCGCGTGCTGTTCATCGCCGACGGCGGCATCCACGAGCAGGGGCCGCCGGAGCAGATCCTCAAGCACCCCACCCAGCCGCGCACGCAGGCCTTCCTGGCGCGGCACCGCGAATTCGAGTTCTGAACCATGACCATGTCCACCCAGGAAAGCGCCCAGGCCTACGTCAGCGATTCGCGTAACGACCAGGTATCGGTTTATCTGAACGGCAGCTTCGTGCCGCGCCACGAAGCGCGCGTCTCGATCTTCGACGCCGGCTTCGGCCTCGGCGACGGCGTCTGGGAAGGGCTGCGCCTCGTCAACGGCCGCGTGATCAGCCTGCAGGCGCACCTGGACCGGCTGTACGAAGGCGCGCGCTCGATCGCGATCGACATCGGCCTGACGCGCGAGCAGATGGCGCAGGCGCTGATGGACACCTTCGCGAAGAACGGCATGCACGACGGCGCGCACGCGCGGCTGATGGTCACGCGCGGCCTGAAGCGCACCGTCAACCAGGACCCGCGCTTCGCGCTCGGCCCGCCGACGATCGTGATCGTCGCCGAGTTCAAGACGCCCAGGCCCGAGAGCAAGGCGCAGGGCTTGAGCCTGTTCACCAGCACCTTCCGCACCAGCGGGCCCGACGTGTTCGACCTGCGGCTCAACTCGCACAGCCGGCTCAACCTGATCCAGGCGCTGCTGCAGGCCATCCATGCCGGCGCCGACGAGGCGCTGATGCTGGACCCGCGCGGCTTCGTCGCCAGCTGCAACAGCACCAACTTCTTCGTCGTGCGCGGCGGCGAGCTGTGGACCAGCACCGGCGCCTACAGCTTCAAGGGCATCACGCAGGCCAACGTGATCGCCGCCTGGCGCGCGGCCGGCGGCACGGCGCGCGAATGCGACTTCACGCTGGCCCAGGTCTACGCCGCCGACGAGGCCTTCGTCACCGGCACGCTGGGCGGCGTGACGCCGGTGGTGCGCGTCGACGGCCGCGTGATCGGCAGCGGCCAGCCCGGGCCGCTGACGCAGCGCGCCGGCGAGCTGTACCTGCAGCAGGTGCTGCGCGACGCGCCCTGAGCCGCGGCCGGCGGGGCCGCAGCACAATGCGCCCATGAACACCTTGATCATCGGCGCCAGCCGCGGCATCGGCTTCGAGCTGGCGTGCCAATACCTCGCCGACGGCGCCGCCGTCACCGCCACCGCGCGCGACGAGGCCGGCCTGGCCCGCCTGCGCGAGCTGGGCGCCAAGGCCGTGCCACTCGACGTCGGCAACCCGGCCAGCGCCGCCGCATTGGCCTGGCCGATCGACGGCGAGCGCTTCGACGTCGTCTTCTTCGTCGCCGGCGTGATCGGTGAGCGCGCGCCGGTGCTGCAGACGCCCACCGTCGCCGACTTCGACGCCGTGATGCACACCAACGTGCTGGGCCCGATGGCGGTGCTGCCGCAGCTCGCCGACGCGCTGGCGCCGGGCGTGCGCATCGGCCTGGTGTCGTCGCGCATGGGCTCGATGGGCCTGCGCGAGAGCACCAGCAACTGGCTGTACCGGGCGTCCAAGGCGGCCGCCAACTCGGTGCTGAAGGACGTGTCCCTCGCCTGGGCCGGCAAGGCCATCTGCCTCAGCCTGCACCCGGGCTGGGTGCGCACCGACATGGGCGGCAGCGGCGCCGACATCGACGTGGCCACCAGCGCCGCCGGCATGCGCCGCGTGCTGGCCGACGCCCGGCCGCAGGACAACGGCGGCTTCTTCAACTACGACGGCACGCCGCTGGCGTGGTGACGAAAGGGACAGCGCGATGCTGCTTTCCGACGACCACCGGGCGGTGCAGGACGCCGTGCGCGCCTACGTGCAGGCCGAGATCGCGCCGCAAGCCGCGGCCTGGGACAAGAGCGGGCAGTTCCCCAGAACGCAGCTGCAGGGGCTGGCGCAGCTCGGCTGTTATGGCGTGGCGGTGCCCGCCGAATGGGACGGCGCCGGGCTGGACTACCTGGCGCTGGCGCTGATCCTGGAAGAGATCGCCGCCGGCGACGGCGCCACCAGCACCGTGGTCAGCGTCAACAACTGCCCCGTCTGCTCGATCCTGATGGCCTTCGGCGACGCGCAGCAGAAAGAGCGCTTCCTCAAGCCGCTGGCGCGCGGCGCGATGCTGGGCGCCTTCTGCCTGACCGAGCCGCACGTGGGCTCCGAGGCCGGCGGCTTGAAGACCGCGGCGCGGCGCGACGGCGACCACTACGTGATCGACGGCGTCAAGCAGTTCATCACCAGCGGCAAGAACGGCGACGTGGCGATCGTGATGGCGGTGACCGACAAGGCCGCGGGCAAGAAGGGCATCAGCGCCTTCCTGGTGCCGACCGCCACGCCCGGCTACACGGTGGCGCGGCTGGAAGACAAGATGGGCCAGCACGCCAGCGACACCGCGCAGATCGTGTTCGAGAGCTGCCGCGTGCCGGCCGACCACCGGCTGGGCGACGAAGGCATGGGGCTGAAGATCGCGCTGTCGGGCCTGGAAGGCGGACGCATCGGCATCGCGTCGCAATCGGTGGGCATGGCGCGCGCGGCGTTCGAAGCGGCGCTGGCCTATGCCAAGGAGCGCAAGGCCTTCGGCCAGCCGATCTTCGAGCACCAGGCGGTGCAGTTCAAGCTGGCCGAGATGGCGACGAAGATCGAGGCGGCGCGGCAGCTCATCTGGCACGCGGCCAGCCTGAAGGACGCCGGCCGCCCCTGCCTGAAAGAAGCCGCGATGGCCAAGCTCTTCGCCAGCGAGATGGCCGAAGCCGTGTGCTCCGCGGCGATCCAGGTCTTCGGCGGCTACGGCTACGTCAGCGACTTCCCGGTCGAGCGCATCTACCGCGACGTGCGCGTGACGCAGATCTACGAAGGCACGTCCGAGGTGCAGAAGATCCTGATCGGGCGCGCGCTGGCCTGAACGGACGCCATGGACCGCAAGCCCGACTTCGCGATCGGCGAGGCAGCAGCCCGCGAGCTGCTGCTGCTGCGCGCCTTCGAAGCGCAGGACGATCCGACCTGGACCGCCGCCGACCGCGACTGGGCCACCCGCGTGGCGCGCGCCAGCCTGGGCGACGACAACCGCCCCGGCCGCCTGCTGCTGGAGCGCACCCGCCACGCGATGCAGCGCCTGGCGCCGCGCGAAGCCGGCGTGCGCGCAGCGCTGAACGCGCGCGTCTCGCTGCGGCCCTGGGCCGCGCTAGCGGTGCTGCTGGGGCTGATCGTCGGCGTCGTGGTCGACCACATCGGCCCGGCCCAGCGCATCAACCTGCTGGCGCCGCCGATCTGGGTGCTGGTGGTCTGGAACCTGCTGGTGATCCTGCTGATCGTGCTGCGGCCGCTGCTGCCGGCGCGGCCGCCGGGCCGGCTGCGGCGCTGGCTGGCCGCCGCGTGGCAGCCGCCGACCGGACGCACGGGCCGCGGCGAGGCGCTGCAGCGCTTCCGCACCGACTGGCTGCGCGTGTCGGCGCCGCTCAACGGCGCGCGCGCCGCCTTCGTGCTGCACTTGGGCGCGGCGGCGCTGGCGCTGGGCCTGCTGGGCGGCATGTATCTGCGCGGCCTGGTGCTGGACTACCGCGCCGGCTGGCAGAGCACCTTCCTCGGCGCCGAGAGCGTGCACGCGCTGCTGGCACCGGCGCTGGCCCCGGCCTCGGCGCTGACCGGCATCCCGGTGCCCGACGCCGCCGCGCTGGCGGCGATGCAGGTCGGCCCCGAGCAGCCGGCGCAGGCACCGGCCGCGCCCTGGCTGCACCTGTACGCGGCGACGCTGGGCCTGTTCGTGATCGGCCCGCGCCTCGTGCTGGCGGCGCTGGCGCGCGCCCGGGTCTGGCGGCTGCAGCGCCGGCTGCCGCTGCCGCTGCAGGAGCCCTGGTTCCAGCAATGGCTGCGCCCGGCCGGCGGCCTGGCTGGCACCGTGTGGCTGCTGCCGCACGCGGCGCCGGTGGCCGCCGCCACGGCGCTGGCGCTGCAGTCGGCGCTGGACGGCCTGAGCCAGGGCCGCGCCCGGCTGCAGGCCGCGCCGCCGGTGCCCTACGGCGACGAAGACCGGCCCGACGCCACCACGCCGCCGCCCGACGCCGCCGCGGTGCTGCTGTTGCTGGACATGGCCAGCACGCCCGAAGCCGAGGTCCACGGCCGCCTGCTGGATCGCCTGGCCGCTGCGGCCCCCGGCGCGCACCGCGTGCTGCTGGTCGACGAGGCCGGCTTCCGCCAGCGCCTGGCCGCCACCGACCGTCGCCTGGACGAGCGCCGGCAGGCCTGGCAGCAGCTGGCCGATGCCCACGGCACGCCGCTGCTGGCGGCCGACCTCGGCGCCGAGCCGCAGGAGCTGCAGACCGCGCTGGCACGTTGCCTGACGTGAAAACGAAGATCTGACGATAACAAATCGTTTCAGGTCAGTCTGTCGGATAATTTTACGGCGTCGCAAGAAGTTACAGACACAAGGGCGGTCATCGATTGAATCATCGTCAGTTATTACGATTGGCATGAATCTGGCTACCAGAGACCGGCAGGCTAGCGGTTCAGCCCGCAACCCTCAGAACTGTTCAACCTCAGGAGCCCTTCATGATCAGAAAGCTCGCCCTCGTGGCCGGCGCTGCAGTGCTGGCCCTGTCCGCGCAAGCGGCCACGGTCAGCTACTCGTTCAGCAACCCCTTCGAAAACACCGAGATCGACCAGTCCGGCTCGCTGGGCCTGTTCGACTCCAGCCTCGGCACGCTGACCGGCGCCTCGCTGACGGTCGACGCCGGCATCCAGGGCACCATTACGCTGACCCTGGGCAACTCGCAGACCGCGGCCAGCGTGCGCGGCACCACCACGTCCGAAATCGGCATCAACAGCACGCTGGCCGTGATTGACGCGCTGTTCAACGGCGTGGCCGACATCTCGCTGTCGTACACCACCGGCTTCCAGACCCTGACGCCGAATTCCAGCTTCACCTCGCCGCTGCTGAGCGATGCCGATTCGCTGACCTTCAGCATCGCCGATCTGAGCACGCTGTCGGCCGCCGGCGGCGGCAGCTTCTCGCTGAGCTGCGACTCGCTGTCCGGCCTGGGCATCACCGGCGGCGCCGGCTTCTCGGGCGGCTCGCAGACCACGCAAGGCCGCTGCGGCGCCTCGATCACCTACACCTACGACGAGGCTCCCCCGCCGCCGACCAACGTGCCCGAGCCCACCTCGCTGGCCCTGATCGGTCTGGCGCTGGCCGGCACCGCGGCCGCCCGCCGCCGCAAGGCGCGCTGATCCGGCCTCGTGCCATGATCCAAGCCCCGGCCCGCCGGGGCTTTTTTCATGCCGGAAACGATCGCTCTCAGTCTCGTCTCCCACACCAACGTGGGCAAGACCACGCTGGCCCGCACGCTGCTGGGCCGCGACGTGGGCGAGGTGCGCGACGCGCCGCACGTCACCGAGTTCAACGATGCGCACGAGCTGCTGCGCACCGAGGCCGGCGACGTGCTGACACTGTGGGACACGCCCGGCTTCGGCGATAGCGTGCGCCTGCTGCGGCGGCTGCGGCAGTCGTCCAACCCGCTGGGCTGGTTCCTGTCGCAGGTGTGGGACCGCTGGCGCGACCGGCCCTTCTGGGCCGCGCAGCAGGTGCTGCGCCATGTGCGCGAATCGAGCGACCTGCTGCTGTACCTGGTCAACGCCGCCGAGCCGCCGGCCGCGGCCGCCTACGTCGCGGCCGAGATGGAGCTGCTGGCTTGGGTCGGCAAGCCGGTGCTGGTGCTGCTCAACCAGCTCGGGCCGCCGCGCGCCGGCGCTGCGGAGACCGCCGATCTGGACTTGTGGACCGAGCATCTGCGGCCCTGGCCGCTGGTGCGCGGGGTGCTGCCGCTGGACGCCTTTGCCCGCTGCTGGGTGCAGGAGGCCGCGCTGTGGCAGGCCGTGCACGACGCGCTGCCGCCCGAGCGCCAGCCCGCGATGGCCGCGCTGCAGCAGGCCTGGGCGCAGCGCAACGAGGCCGTGTTCGGCGCCGCGATGCAGGCGCTGGCCGACAGCGTGGCGCGGCTGGCGCGCTTGCGCGAGCCGATCGACGCGCCGCCCGGCGTCAAGGGCTGGCTGCAGCAGGCCGGCTCGGCGCTGGGGCTGCGCGGCAACGGCGAGGGCAACGGCAGCCCGCTGCAGGCCGCGCAGGCGCGGCTGTCGCAGCGGATCGCCCGCGAGCTGCAGGCCGGCACCGACCGGCTGCTGCGCATCCACCACCTTTCGGGCAGCGCGGCACCGGTGGTGCTGCAGCGCGTGGCCGAGCAGGTGCAGGCGCGCCACCGCGTGGCCGAGGACCGCGCCGCCTGGCTGGGCGGCCTGGTCAGCGGCGCCTTGGGCGGACTGGCGGCCGACCTCGCCGCCGGCGGCCTGACGCTGGGCGGCGGCATGCTGGCCGGCGGCCTGCTGGGTGCCCTGGGCGCGGCCGGCGTCGCGCGCGGGCTGAACGTGGTGCGCGGCACCGACCGCAGCTGGCTGGCGCTGGACGACCTGGCGCTGCCGCCGCTGCTGCAGGCCGCACTGCTGCGCTACCTGGCGGTGGCGCACTTCGGCCGCGGCCGCGGTGACTGGAGCGAAGGCGAGGCGCCGCCGCACTGGGCGGAGATCGTGCAAGGCGCGCTGGACGAGCAGGCCGCGGCGCTGCAGGCCGCCTGGGCCGGCCGCAAGGCCACGTCCGGCGCGCCCGGCGCGTCCAACGGCAACGACAGCATCGACCCCGAAGCCGAGGCCGCGGCGTTGGCCGCCCGCCTGGCGCCGCTGCTGGCGCAGGCCGCGCGCTGCAGCCTGGCGCTGCTGTACCCCGGCAGCGCGCCGCCGCCGGCACCGGCCCCTCATCATCCGCCGCCATGAAGATCCTGATCCTCGGCGCCGGCCGCGTCGGCGAAAGCGTGGCCGAGAGCCTGCTGTCGGAGCGCAACGACATCACCGTGATCGACACCGACCCGGCGCGCCTGCGCGCGCTGCAGGACCGCATGGACCTGCGCGGCGTGGTCGGCAACGGCATCCAGCCCAGCGTGCTGCGCGATGCCGGCGCGGAGGACACCGACATGCTGATCGCCTGCGCGCCGGCCGACGAGACCAACCTGGTGGTCTGCAAGATCGCGCACGACGTCTTCAACGTGCCGACGACGATCGCGCGGCTGCGCAGCAACGAGTTCGACGAGCACCCCGAGCTGCTGGGCAAGCAGGGCTTCGCGGTCGACAAGGTGCTGCACCCCGAGGGCAGCGTCACCGCCTACATCCGCAAGCTGATCGAGTACCCCGAGGCGCTGCAGGTGCTGGAGTTCGCGCACGGCCTGGTCAGCCTGACCGCGGTGCGCGCGGTGGCCGGCGGGCCGCTGGTGCAGCACGCGCTGGCCGAGGTGCCCAAGCTCGTGCCGGGGCTGGACATGCGCATCGTGGCCATCTACCGCCAGGACCAGGCGCTGCAGCCGCTCGACGGCGCGACGCGCATCGAGCCCGGCGACGAAGTCTTCGTGCTCGCCGCCACCGAGCACATCCGCACCGTGCTGGGCGCCTTGCGCAAGATGGACCGGCCGGTCCGGCGCGTGATGATCGCCGGCGGCGGCAAGGTGGGGCTGCGGCTGGCGCGCGAGATCGCCGGCCGCTACCAGGTGAAGATCATCGAGCCCGACCGCGCGCGCTGCGACTACCTGGCCACCGAGCTGCCCTCCGAAGTGCTGGTGCTGCACGGCGACGCCACCGACGAGGGCCTGCTGGGCGACGAAGGCGTGGAGGACATGGACCTTTTCCTCGCGCTGACCAGCGACGACGAGGACAACATCATGGCCTGCCTGCTCGCCAAGCGCCTGGGCGCGCGGCGCGTGCTGGCGGTGATCAACCGCCGCGCCTACGCCGACCTGGTGCAGGGCACGCAGATCGACATCGCGATCTCGCCCAGCCACGCGGTGATCGGCGAGCTGCTGGCGCACGTGCGCCGCGGCGACGTGGAGGCCGTGCACAGCCTGCGCCGCGGCGCCGCCGAGGCGCTGGAAGGCATCGTGCGCGGCGACGCCAAGACCTGCCGCATGGCCGGCCGCCGCGTCGACGAGATCGCGCTGCCCGAGGGCACGCACATCGGCGCCATCGTGCGCGGCCTGCACCTGGCCGACGGCAGCGACGTCGAGCCCGGCTTCGCCAAGCCGCGCGTGCTGATCGCCCACCACGACACCACGGTGCTGCCGCACGACCACGTGATCGTCTTCGTGCCGCGCAAGCGCCTGATCCGCCAGGTGGAAAAGCTCTTCCAGGTCAGCGCGACCTTCATGTTCTGAGGGGCACGGACGGATGGGCGTGCTTGCCGTCGTCGCGCTGGTCGGGCGCCTGGTCGTGATGTTCTCGCTGCTGTACGCAGTGCCGCTGGCCTTTGCGCTGCACGAGCACGACGCCGCCGAGGACCCGTTCGTGATCGCCGCCGCCATCACGCTGGCCGTGGGGCTGCTGATGAGCCTGGCGACGCGGCGCTTCCGCCGCGAGCTGCTGCCGCGCGACGGCTTCCTGCTGGTCACGCTGGTGTGGGTGCTGCTGCCGGTGTTCGGCGCGCTGCCGCTGCTGCTGGCGATGCCGGGCCTGAGCGTCACGCACGCCTACTTCGAGGCCGCGTCGGCCTTCACCGCCACCGGCGCCACGGTGCTGTCGGGGCTGGACGCGCTGCCGCTGTCGGTCAACGTCTGGCGCTGCTTCATGACCTTCGTCGGCGGGCTGGGCATCGTGGTGCTGGCGGTGGCCATCCTGCCGCTGCTGGGCGTGGGCGGCAGCCAGCTCTTCAAGGCCGAGACCGCCGGCCCGATGAAGGACCAGAAGCTCACCCCGCGCATCGCCGACACCGCGCGCGCCATCTGGGTCAGCTACGCGCTGCTGTCGCTGGCCTGCCTGTGGGCCTACCACGCCGCCGGCATGAGCTGGGTCGACGCCTTCCTGCACATGTGCAGCACCGTCAGCCTGGGCGGCTTCTCGCGCTACGACGCCGGCTTCGCGCACTGGAATTCGCCGGCCATCGAGGCGGTGGCCATGCTCTTCATGATGCTCTCGGGCATCAACCTCGTGCTGTACTTCGTGAGCTGGCGCGCGCGCTCGCTGCTGCCGCTGCTGCGCAACGCCGAGGCGCAGGCCTTCTTCGCGGCGGTGGGGGGCAGCATCGCGCTGATCGCCGGCTACCTCACCGTCAACGGCGCCTATGCCGACTTCGGCCAGGCGCTGCGCCACGCGGCCTTCCACGTGGTGTCGCTGGCCACGACCTCGGGCTACACCACGGTGGACTACGCGCAATGGCCGCCGTTCGCACCGCTCCTGATGATCCTGCTGGGCTGCTTCGCCACCTGCGCCGGCAGCACCGGCGGCGGCATCAAGATGGTGCGCATGCTGCTGCTGCTGAAGCAGTCGCGCCGCGAGCTGATCCGCATCCTGCACCCCAACGCGGTGACGCCGGTGGTGCTGGGCGGCGTGGCGGTGAGCGAGCGCGTGATGCACAGCGTGATCGCCTACATGATGATGTACGGCGCCTCGCTGGTGGGCCTGACCATGCTGCTGCTGTTCAGCGGCCTGGACGCCGTGAGCGCCTTCACCGCGGTGCTGGCCTGCGTCAACAACATCGGTCCCGACCTCGGCGAAGTGGGACCGGCGGTCAACTACGGCAGCCTGAGCGACTTCCAGACCTGGGTCTGCACGTTTGCGATGCTGCTGGGCCGGCTGGAGCTGCTGACGGTGCTGGTGCTGTTCACGCCGACGTTCTGGCGCAGGTAGCATTGCCGCCATGACGCTGCGCCAGTCCAACCCTCATCTCAAGCAGAAGTCGGCGGCCGCGCGCCGGGCGGCGCTGCGGGTGTCGGCGCAGACCTCCAGCGCCGTCGAGGGCATCCGCGCACCGTTCACTCCCGGCAAGCACGCCGCCGAGCCTGCCAGCGCCGAGGCCTTCATCGCGCACTGGAAGCGACGCGCCGCCTCGTCCGCGCGATGACCCTGGCGAACAGCGCCGTCAGCGGCCGATAGTCACTGCCGACCGCCGCGTGGATCGCGGCGATGTAGGCGCGGCGGCCACCGCCCGCCAGCGGGCTGAAGTCCAGCGGCGGCAGCCCGACCTGCAGCGCCATCAGCAGGGCCAGCAGCCGCGCCAGCCTGCCGTTGCCTTCGCGGAACGGATGGATCAGGATCAGCTCGGCGTGCACCTCGGCCAGCGCCGCCGCGACCGCCGTGTCGTCGGCAGCGCGGCACGGGGTGCGGCGCGCCAGCGGTCCCCGCTCCAGTTCGGCCATCAGCCCCGGAACCAGCGGCGCGTGGGCGAACTGGAAACCCGCCTTGCCGATGTTGACGCCGCGGTACTGCCCCGCCCATTCATAGATCGGCCCGAGCCACAGGCGATGCAGCTCGCACACGTCGGCGGCGGTGAAGCGATGGTCAGGGTCGAAACGGTCGAGCGCCGCCTCCTGCGCCAGCAGCAGAGCCTGCGACTCGGCTTCGTTGATGTCGCGCACGCGCCGGATGCCCAGCCGGTTGCGCAGCACGCGAGCGCGCGAACCGGGCTCGAACCGGGTCTCGATGCCGCTGGCTTCATATTTGCGCGCCATCAGCCGCCTGCCCTTCGCCGGTTGCGCAGGCACGGAACTGCCGCTCAGATCACCGAGTCCCAGGGCGCACTCAAGCGCATCGCGCCGTTGACGATGCCCACCATCGAATAGGTCTGCGGAAAGTTGCCCCACAGCGTGCCGCTGGCCGGGGCCAGGTCTTCGCTGAGCAGGCCCACCGGGTTGCGCGCGGCCAGCAGCGCCTCGAAGGCTTCCAGCGCCTGCTCGCGGCGGCCGATGCGGGCCAGCGCGTCGACCAGCCAGAACGAGCAGACGTTGAAGGCCACCTCGGGGCGGCCGAAGTCGTCGGCGGCCTCGTAGCGGCGCATGCAGGGGCCGTCGCACAGCGTCTCCACCAGGCGGTCGACGGTGCTGACGAAGCGCGGGTCGCGCCCCGGCAGGAAACCCACCTCGGCCATCAGCAGCACGCTGGCGTCGAGGTATTCGCCGTCCAGACTCTCGACGAAGGCGCCGCGGCCGGCGTGCCAGGCGCGCGTGAGGATCAGCTCGCGGATGTGCGCCGCGCGCTGCGCCCACAGCGCGGCGCGTGGCTGCAGCCCCAAGGCGTGCGCGATGCGCGACAGCCGGTCGCAGGCCGCCCAGCACATCAGCACCGACGAGGTGTGCACGCGCGCGCGCGTGCGCAGCTCCCAGATGCCGGCGTCGGGCTTGTCGTGCAGCGCCCAGGCCTGCTCGCCCATCAGCTCCAGCGCCGCGAAGTCGTCGGCCGTGCCGCGGCGGAACAGCCGGTGGTCGTGGAAGGCCTGCGCGGCGCCGAGCACGATGCTGCCGTAGACGTCGTGCTGGAAGTGCTCGTGCGCCTGGTTGCCCACGCGCACCGGGCCCATGCCGCGGTAGCCGGCGGCCTGCGCGACGATGGACTCGGGCAGCGCGCGCTCCAGCCCGATGCCGTACAGCGGCTGCACGTGGCCGCCCTGCGCGCCGCGCACCACGTTGTACAGCCACTGCAGGTAGCTCTCCATCGTGCCCATCTCCGACAGGCTGTTGAGCGCGCGCACGACGAAGAAGGCGTCGCGCAGCCAGCAGTAGCGGTAGTCCCAGTTGCGGCCGCTGTCGGGCGCCTCGGGGATGCTGGTCGTCAGCGCGGCGACGATGGCGCCGGTGTCCTCGTACTGGCACAGCTTGAGCGTGATGGCGGCGCGGATCACCGCGTCCTGCCACTGCAGCGGCACTGCCAGGCGCCGCGTCCAGTGCTGCCAGTGCAGCCGCGTGCGCGCCTCGAAGTCGCCCGCGGTCTCGTCGATGCCGCCGGCCAGCGTCTCGTCGGGGCCGAGCAGGAAGCTCAAGGGGCCGGACAGCTCGAAGGCCGTGCCCTCGGCCACGTAGGTCAGCGGCGCCGAGGTGTTCAGCCGCAGCGTGATCTCGGGCAGCACGTAGCGCAGGTGGTGGCTGCCGCGCGAGACCAGCGCCGCGGTGGCGCCCCAGTCGCCCTGCGGCAGCAGCCGCACGCGGATGCGCGGGTGGCCGGCCAGCGGGCGCACGCGGCGCACGAGCTGCGCCGGGCGGAACATGCGGTCGTGGTGCACGAAGCGCGGCGCGAAGTCGCAGATCTCCAGGCCCTGGCCCTGCGCGTCCCACAGCCGCGTGCGCAGCACCGCGGTGCCGGCATCGTAGGCCTGCTCGTGGCGCGCCAGGCCTTCCAGCTCGATCGTGAAGCTGCCCGTCGCCGGCAGGCCGTGGCGGCTGTTGAGCAGCGCGTCGAACACCGGCGGGCTGTCGAAGCGCGGCAGGCAGCACCAGACGATGCGGCCGTCGGCCGCCACCAGCGCGCCCACGCTGCCATTGCCCACCAGGGCCAGGTCCAGCGAAGCGGCGGCGGCGGGCGCCGAGGGCGCGGTCGGGAGCACGGTCGCGGACGTGGGCTTGTTCACGGTGGGGGTTCCTCGGCGGGCGGCGGCGGCCCCGGTTATACATTTGTGGCAATGCAGATGCGACCCCCGAGCCCGCCATGGCCCTGAAGACCTTGCGCCTTCAGCTGCGCTTCCTGCTGCCGCTGACGCTGACGCTGCTGCTGGCCGCGATGCTGTCGGTGCCGCTGCTGGACCAGATGACGCTGCGCTGGTTCAGCCGCGACCTCAGCAGCCGCGGCCTGCTGGTGGCGCACGCGCTGTCGGACTCGATCGCCGACGCGCTGGCCGCCGGCCGGCCCGCGCGGCTGAAATCGCTGTTCGAGCGCGCGACGCAGGACGAACGCCTGGTGGGCATCGGCCTGTGCAGCGCCGACGACCGGCTGCTGCAGCGCACCGAGCGCTTCCCGCAGGAGCCGGGCTGCGCCAACTGGCGCGAGCGCGCGGACGCGGCCAACCCGCAGGTGACGCTGGCCGGCGGCAGCGTGCTGGTGACGGTGCACCCGGTCTACAGCACGGCGCCGGCGCCGGCGGCGGTCGACGACGGCCCCGGCCCCGACTGGGCGCCGGGCGAAGTCGAGAGCGCCGCCGCCGCGGCCGACGCCGCGGCCAGCGCCGCCGGCGAAGGCGGATCGCCGACGCTGGCCGGCCACCTGGTGCTGCTGCACGACCTGAGCTTCATCGACCGCCGCAGCCAGGACAGCCGCCGCTACCTGATCGGCCTGCTCACCGCGCTGGGGCTGGCGATCGCGCTGATCACCGTGGTGGTGGCGCAGCTCAGCTGGCGCGGCTGGGTCAAGGGCGCGCGCGCGCTGCTGCGCGGCGAGGGCCTGCTGACGCCGTTCTCGCCGGCGGTGTCGGCGCCCGAGCTGGCGCCGCTGGCCGGCGAGCTGCGCGGCCGGCTGCGCGAGCTGGAGGACGAGTACCGCCGCTCGCAGGGCCCCGAGCGCGAATGGACGCCCGAGCGCCTGCGCGGCCTGCTGCGCACGCAGTTGAGCGGCGACCAGATCATCGTCGTCTCCAACCGCGAGCCCTACATCCACGACCGCGAGGGCGATCGCATCGTCGTGCACCGCCCGGCCAGCGGCCTGGTGACCGCGGTCGAGCCCGTGATGCGCGCCTGCTCGGGCACCTGGATCGCGCACGGCAGCGGCAGCGCCGACCGCGAGGTGGTGGACCGCGGCGACCGCGTGCCCGTGCCGCCGGGCCACGACGACTACTGGCTGCGCCGCATCTGGCTGACGCCCGAGGAGGAGCAGGGCTACTACTACGGCTTCGCCAACGAAGGGCTGTGGCCGCTGTGCCACGTGGCCCACGTGCGGCCGGTGTTCCGCGAGAGCGACTGGCAGGCCTACCGCGCGGTGAACCAGCGCTTCGCCGACGCCGTGGTGGCCGAGGCGCGCAGCGAGGACCCGGTGGTGCTGGTGCAGGACTACCACTTCGCGCTGCTGCCGGCGATGGTGCGCGAGAAGCTGCCGCAGGCCACCATCCTGACCTTCTGGCACATCCCCTGGCCCAACCCCGAGAGCTTCGGCATCTGCCCCTGGCGGCGCGAGATCCTGCAAGGCATGCTGGGCAGCACCATCCTGGGCTTCCACACCCGCTACCACTGCAAGAACTTCATCGAGACGGTCGACCGCCACCTGGAGGCGCGCATCGAGCACGAGCACTCCACCATCGCCTTCGGCGGCAAGGAGACGCTGGTGGAGAGCTATCCGATCTCCATCGCCTGGCCCGACGAGGCGCGGCAGGCCGAGGCGCCGCCGGTGGCCGAATGCCGGCGCCGCGTGGTCGAGCGGCTGCAGCTGCCGCCCGAGGTCTGCCTGGCCGTGGGCGTGGACCGCTTCGACTACACCAAGGGCATCCTGGAGCGGCTCAACGCCGTCGAGCGCATGCTGGAGAAGTACCCGCAGTGGGTGGGCCGCTTCGTCTTCGTGCAGGTGGCCGCGCCCACGCGCAGCGCGCTGGACGAGTACCGCAGCTTCCAGCAGCGCGTGCAGCAGGCCACCGACCGCATCAACGGCCGCTTCGGCCGCCCCGGCTACCAGCCGGTGCACCTGCTGCCCACGCACCACGAGAGCGACGCCGTCAACGAGCTGTTCCGCGCCGCCGACGTCTGCCTCGTCACCAGCCTGCACGACGGCATGAACCTGGTGTGCAAGGAGTTCGTCGCCGCGCGCGACGACTTGGCAGGCGTGCTGCTGCTCAGCCGCTTCGCCGGCGCCGCGCGCGAGATGCCCGAGGCGCTGATCGTCAACCCCTACCACGTGGAAGAGACCGCCGACGCGCTGTACCGTGCCGCCACGATGCCGGCGGCCGAGCAGCGCGAGCGCATGGCCAGCCTGCGCAGCACGGTGCGCGAGTTCAACGTCTACCGCTGGGCCGGCCGCATGCTGGCCGATGCCGGACGCTGGCGCCTGCGCGCGCGCATCGAGGCGCGGGTGCGCCGGCACCAGCCCAACGACGTGAATGCCTAGCCGCAGCAAGCTCCCCCCGCACCTGTTCTCGGCCGCCGGCCAGGCCGCGCTGCAGCGCCTGCGCGGCGGCCGGCCGCTGCTGGCCTTCGACTTCGACGGCACGCTGGCCCCCATCGCGCCGCGGCCCGAGGACGTGCTGCTGGCCCCCGCGGTGGCCGCCGACCTGCGCCGCCTGGCGCTGCGCGCGCCAGTGGCGGTGATCAGCGGCCGCTCCGTGCGCGACCTGCGGCCGCGGCTGGGCTTCGAGCCGCAGTACCTGGTGGGCTGCCACGGCGCCGACGACGGCAGCGAGGCCGTGCACGCCTGGGCGCGGCCGCTGCGCGAGTGGTGCCGCGGCCTGGCGGCAGGGCACGCCGCCGAACTGGCCAGCGCCGGCATCCGCGTGGAGGACAAGGGCGCCGCGGTGGCGCTGCACTACCGCGGCACGCCCGAGCCCGCGCGCGCGCTGCGCTTGCTGGACGCGCTGCAGGCTGCGCTGCCGCCGGCGCTGAAAGGCTACGGCGGCAAGCAGGTGCTCAACATCGTGGCCGCCGACGCGCCCGACAAGGCCGACGCGCTGCAGGCGCTGCTGCAGCGCAGCGGCTGCGACCGTGCGCTCTTCGCCGGCGACGACGTCAACGACGAGCCGGTGTTCCAGCGCGCGCCGCCGGCCTGGCTGACGGTGCGCGTGGGGCCGGCCGAGGGCCGCACGCGGGCACGCTTCTCGCTGCGCAGCCCGGCCGAGGTGGCGCAGCTGCTGGCCCGGCTGGCCGGCGAGGGCGAGGACGGCAGCCCCGGGGTCGTCCCTGCCGATGATCCACATCCGCCGCCCAGCCCGCCATGAACACCGTCGCTGCCGACAGCGTCGCCAGCACCCGCGTGCTGCGCCAGTTCCGCCGCATCTTCAACACCGTGAAGGCGCACTTCCGGCAGGTGGAGAAGCAAGCCGGCATCGGCGGCGCCCAGGTCTGGGCGCTGAGCCTGATCGGCGAGCAGCCCGGCATCGGCGTCACCGGCCTCGCGCAGCGCATGGACATCCACCAGACCACCGCCAGCAACCTGGTGCGCTCGCTAGTCGCCGCCGGGCTGGTGGCCGCCGAGCGCAAGGGCAGCGACCGCCGTGCCGTGCAGCTGCGCCTGCTGCCGCCGGCCGAGGGGCTGCTGCGCAAGGCACCGGGCCCGCTGGCCGGCGTGCTGCCGGCGGCGCTGGCCGAGCTGGACCCGCGCACGCTGCAAAGGCTGGAGGCCGACCTCGACGCGCTGCTGGCCGTGCTGCAGGCCGACGAGCACGGCGGCGGCATCCCGCTGGCGCCGCTGTAGGCCGGCGGCTTGGGCGCGGTCCTCATTCGATGGGCGGAGTTCAATGGCGCCAGGGGAAGCGTGCAGCCGGATCGGATCGCTGATGAGCGCCTTGGCGCCCCTGATCACGCGCATGAGGGCGACGGCAAGGGCTTATCGGTGTCGAGGCTGGCGATCCAGGCTTCGACCTCGGCGTGATCGACCCCGCGCCCGGCATCGACATCGGCCAGCGCCTCCAGCGTCATCCGGTAGCGCCGCTCCTCGAGGGCCACGAACTGGGCCAAAGCCTGCTTGACGATCCACCCGCGCGAGCGCTCGAGCCTGACGGCCAGCGCATCGACCTGATCGGCCAGCGGCAGCGGTACGTGCGACGTGATGACGCGGGTTTCGGAAGTGGCTTCGGCCATCTGGGCGCCTCGACTCGATTCGGGATCAATCATACTCAGTCGGTCCTCCGGAGGAACCCATGAACGACAGACACCTCTCGCGCCGCTCGCTGCTGCTGCAAGGCGCCGGACTGGCCGCCGCCGCGCTGGGCGCGGGCCTGGGCCCCGCGGCGCGCGCCCAGGGCAACTGGCCGGCCAAGGCCATCCGCTTCGTCGTGCCGTTCGCGCCGGGCGGCAGCTCGGAGATCATCGCCCGCGCCACCGCGGTGGAGATGGGCAAGCTGCTGGGCCAGAGCGTCTACGTCGACAACAAGCCCGGTGGCGCCGGCAACGTGGCAATGCAGGAGGTGGCGCGCGCCGACGATGCGCACACCGTGATCCTGGGCCACATCGGCACGCTGGCCGTCAACCCGTACATCTTCGACAAGCTGCCTTACGACCCCAACAAGGACTTCAAGCCCGTCTCGCTGCTGGCCAAGGTGCCCAGCCTGTACCTCGTCAACCCCGAGGTGCCGGCCAAGAACCTGAAGCAGTTCATCGCGCTGGCCAAGTCCAAGCCGGGGCGGCTGAACTACGGCTCGGCCGGCAACGGCAGCGCCGGCCACCTGGCGATGGAATACCTGAAGATGGCCAGCCAGACCTTCATCACCCACGTGCCCTACCGCGGCACCGGCCCGCAGCTCACCGACCTGATCGCCGGCCGGCTGGACGCCGCCTCGGTCGGCGCGTCGGCGGTGCTGCAGTTCATCAAGACCGGCAAGCTGCGCTGCATCGCCACCGGCACGCCGCAGCGCATCGCTCAGCTTCCCGACGTGCCCACGGTTGCCGAGCAGGGCTATCCCGGCTTCGAGATGACGCAGTGGTACGGCCTGCTGGCCCCGGCCGGCCTCCCGCAGGCCGACGTCGACAAGCTGGCCGCGGCCGCCGCCAAGGCGGTGCGCGCGCCGGCCACGATGGAGCGCTTCGGCGCCGACGCCGCCATCGCGGTGGGCGGCAGCCCGGCGGAGTTCGCGGCCTTCATCGCCAAGGAGCAGCAGCGCTGGCAGCCGGTGATCGCGCGGGCGAAGATCAAGCCGGATTGAGGCTGCCGCTCACTCCCGCCACCCCCGGTCCTGCCGGTCCACCAGCCGCACCAGCGCGTCGAAGTTCTCGCGCGCGAAGTCGGGGTTGGTATTCACCACCTTGGCGTCGGCCTGGCACTTGAGCTGGATCTCGCGCGGGATCTCCAGCGCCGGCCCCAGCGCGGCGCCGGCGAGCTGGATCTCGCAGGCGCGCTGCAGGATCCACAGCGTGTACAGCGTCACCGGCAGCCGCGGCCCCCAGGCCAGCAGGCCGTGATTGCGCAGGATCACCGCCGGCTTGTTCCCGATCGCCTGGAGCATGCGCAGGCCCTCGTCGGCGTGCACCGTGATGCCTTCGAAGTCGTGGTACGCCACGCGGCCGCCCAGCTGTGCGGCGTAGAAGTTGGTGATCTGCAGCCCGGCGGCCGACGAGGTCACCGCCATGCCGGCCGTGGTGTGCGTGTGCATCACGCAGTGGCAATCGTCGATGTGGCCGTGCAGCGTGGCATGCGGGTAAAAGCCCGCGGCGTTGGCCTTGTACGGGCTGTCGCCGATCACCTGGCCCTGCAGGTCCACCTTCAGCAGGTTGCCGGCGCAGACCTCGCTGTAGTGCAGCCCGAAGGGGTTGATCAGGAAATGGCGCTCGGGCCCCGGCACGCGCAGCGAGATGTGGTTGTAGATCATCTCGGTCCAGCCCAGCAGGTGGAAGATGCGGTAGCAGGCGGCCAGCTCCTGGCGGGCTTGCCATTCGGCGTCGGAACAGTCGGCGGGGCGGGCCATGAGCGTGTCTCCGGGGTTCAGGGTCTGGGCCTGGGCGGCAGGTACAGCCGGTCGGTGTAGGTCGCCAGCCACTGCGGGCGGAAGGCGACGGCGATCGCCGCGATCATGCCGCACAGCCAGGCGTCGCCCCAGGCCGCCAGCCAGCGGCCGAGCATCAGGTCGCCCGCGCCCAGGCCGCCGGGCGTGCCGTGCAGCCAGGTGGAGAGCGCGCCGGCCAGCGCGGTGCAGATCGCGGTGCCGAAGAAGGCGCGGCCGAGGATGTAGACGAACAGGTGGTGCGGCAGCCAGCGCCGCAGCGCCATCCCGAAGCCGAGCGCCAGCGTGCCCGGCACCACGCCCAGCCAGACCGCGCGGTGCAGCGCGTCGAGCGGCGGCAGTCCGCCGGCAAAGGCCGCCAGCAGCGCCACCGGCGCCAGCGCCAGCATCGCCAGCGGCCAGCCCATCATCAGCACCAGCAGGCAGGCGCCCGACAGCGGCTGGATCAGCGGCACGTGCACGAAGCGGTCGGCCGCCCAGAACAGCGGCATCAGCACGCCCCAAGCGAGCCAGGGCCACGGCGGCCCGCCGGCGCCCAGCGCGCGCCAAGGCCGCAGCGCCAGCGCCGCCAGCAGCGCGGCCGCGGCCAGCAGCGCATCCAGCCCGATCGTCATCGGCCGATCGTAGAGGCGCCGGCAGACGATCGGCCGGTCAGCGGGTCAAGCGCTTGCGCATGAACACCCGCGGGTATGGGCCGACGGTCCGGCGGGCGTATTCGACGTAGCCCAGCCTGCGGTAGAGCGCGATGTTGTCGAGCATGCGCTCGTGCGTGTAGAGATGGATCGAGTCGAACCCGTGGTCGACAGCGGCTTCTTCCGCCTGGGCCAGCAGGCGCTTGCCGATGCCCTGGCCAGCAAACTTCGGATCGACGGCCACGTTGTCCAGCCAGAAGCCTTCGTCGGTGATCTTCAGGACGACCCCGCCGGCCACCCGATCGCCCGCGACGGCGACGAAGGCCGGATGCGCCGCCAGCGTCTCGGCATAGTTCTCCAGCATCGGGCCCGGCCGGATGCCGATGACCGCGATCCAGCGTTCGTAAGCGGCCATCACGCATGCCGCGAACGCCGCGGCGTCGGCCGGGCCGGCACGGCGCAAGGTGACGGCGGCTGCAAAGGCCAGGACATGTCCGTCGGGGTCGAGGCTGTAGGCCGCCACGTGCCCCCAGTTCCGAGCTTGCAGCGGCGACAGCTCTCGCGCGCCGGCTTCCAGCGCTTGCGCGTGGCAGCCGGCCGGGTCCTGAACCAGCAGGTACAGCTCGGCCCGCGGCGTGCCGCTCGCCCGGGCTGGATCGGGAAGGGCGGGGCCCAGCAGCCGCTTGATGCCGGCTTCAGGCATCAGGCCGAGCACGCCACCGGCCGGCAGCGCGAACTCGGTCATTCCAGGCACATCGAGCCGCGGCGCCAGGCCCAGCGCCTCCTCGTAGAAGCGGCGGGACCGGGCCTGGTCCTCGACGTACAGGATGAAGTAGGACTCCACGCTCTCGCGCCCTCACTGGCCTCGCTCAGCCTGGGTTCCGCTTCGCTGGCGCCGCTGCCTGGCGGGCCGAAAGCGCCGTGGAGACCTTGGCCAGAAACTCCTCGATGGCGGGCGCCCCGCTGAGCTTGAAGCGAGAGAACGACGCTCCGTCGAGCTTGACGTCTGCGAATACACCCGCCGGATCCTCGTGGAAGTGCAGGAAGGCCGATGCGCCCCGATAGAAGATGCCAGGCTTGCGCTCCGCGAGCGCTGGCCATGCGCGCAGGCGTTGCAGCAGCGGCTCGAGCTGACGCAGCGTTTCGGCACTCGCGTGTTTCATGCGTCTCAACGTACCGTCGACAGGCCCGATGTGTCAGGTTGCGTATGGGATGAGTCCCGCCTCCCGCATCACCCGCTGCTCGTCCTCATGCGAGATCCAGAACGCTGCCTTGGGCCCGGTGCCCGGGTCATGGAGGAAGTAGGTGATGAAGAACCTGAAGTCGAGCGGATGGCCCGGCGGCTTCTCGAACGTCAGGTGCCAATGAACCTTGGCCATCGTGTACCGCTCGTCGAGCGGCGTTGCCGCCACCTGCAGGATCCTGGCGCGCTTGAATCCGATGCTCTGGAAGAACGCCTTGCGCTGAACGAAGGCATCGCGGAGCGCTCGATCGTTGCGGCCGCACGATACGCCATGGGGATCCCCCGCCATGAACTCGGCCGTGTACAGCGACGACAGGAGGTCGGGGTCGAAGGAATTCGCGCCCTCCTCGTAACGAACAAAGAAAGCGTCAATCGTGGTCATGCGCCGTCTCCCGAGGGCCCCCGGCGTCCGGGCCGAAGGCCGCCAGGCGGATGATAGGCAGCGGCAGCCTTCGGGGCGAGCGAACAGGCGAAGCTCAGGCCGCGCGTCGGGAAGAGCCTGCCACCGAAGGCCACCGAGCCGGCGTAGCCCAAGGCCCAGAGCAACAGCGCCAGCGCGGCGGCACCGAAGGTGGCCAGGACGCCGTAGAGCGAGAAGCCGAACATGGCCAGCGCGACGGCGAGCTGGGCGTCCGGCCTCACGGTGCGCGTGAGCGATTGGCGATACCCGAGGAATAGCAGCGCGAGGAAGAGGACTGGAACCCAGGAAGGAATGGAAACAAGCATCTCGGTCTCCGACGTGACATTGGGATGCGGAGACTGTGAAGCCCCTCGGCCGGCGGCGCGAGTTGCGAGCGGCGGAGCGCGAGAGGGGCAGCCGGCGCCGCCTGACGGCCTGTCGAGACCTCGCCCGAATCCTTGTCGTAGATGTCGAACCAGATCGAAGCGCCTCGGTCGGCCAGGAAGCGAAGAAGGCCGGCATCGAACTCGAACTCTCGGTTCGATGCCGGCATGGACAGGCCCAGCGACACCCGAATCCGGGTTGATTGAGCGAGCTGGCACCATGGCTCGAGATTCGCGGGCAGCCCTGCGAAGAGCAGGTAGACGACTTCGGAGATGTTCCATTCGTCCGTGGCGTCCGGCTTCAGCACACGAGTCCATCGTCCGAAACGCGGGATGGTGCGCACCGTGCCATCCGGACGCAGGATCGGTATGCCTTTCGTCTGCGATCTCGTCGGCTCGGCGCCGAGAAGACGAGTCACCTCAGCAGGGTCCAGGTTCTCTGCGCTGATGTTGAGCGATGCCGAGAACCAATCGATCGGGCCGCCCAGTTGAACTGTGCCGGGCGGCACACCAGGTGGAGCACTGGGACGAGGTCGCTTCATGAGGTCTGACGATAGTGGGTGCGGAGGCGAGGCTCCTTGGGCGGTAGCGCGGGATGGATGTGCCATCGACCTATGGGCGGACGGGGCTCTTAATCAACGATGCGGCGCCCGGCTTGTCAGCCGAGAAGACGAACGTCCGGCCTCTTGCGCCAGGCTGCATGTTCGAAATTGCCCGAACGGCGATCTCGATTTCTCCGGGTCTCAAGCTTCTGGCCTTCGCGGTGAGAACCGCGCTCCCCTGCGCGATGCCAGGTGGAACGAGCTCACGGATGCCGATAGGCTTGGGACTCGGGGCGTCTCGTTCCGTCGGATCTGGAAGCCACTCGACATACACGCGGGACCAAACGTGCTCCCAGCCATCGCGAACCACGACCACGCGATATGACCCCGAGGCCGCGCCTTGTTGCCACCGGCCGAGAGTCGTGACGGCGGTGATTTCTGGAGGAACGGAGACCTGCTGCGCCAGAGCACCGAAGGAAACTGCGGCGAGAGCCAGAAGCGCATGTTTCATGCCGTCCAGCCTAGCACCCGGCAGCACGTGCACGTGAACCAAGAGATCCTTGTCTCGCGCCGGCGTGAGCAATCATGTTCTGCGCAGCCCGGCGTCCCGTCAACCGGCGCACGCTCCACCGTGCCCGCACGGCGGCCGAAGATCGTCGAGGTGATGGCGAAGCACGCTTCGGTGGGTCACTTCACGCGCCGCGGCCCCAGCACCGCCGCGATCGCCAGCACCATCAGCGCGACGGCCGCGAAGTCCTGCCAGTGCAGCGGCTCGCGCAGCGCGACGGCGCCGCTGAACACGCCCAGCACCGGGATCAGCATCACGCTCAGCGTGCTGGCGATCGGCGGCAGGCTGCGCGCCAGCACCAGCCACGCGGTCTGCGCGAAGGCGAACACGCCCACCGCGTTGAAGGCGATCGCGAACTGCGTCTGCGGCGGCGGCCAGCGCCAGCGCGGCAGCTCGAAGGCCAGCGACGCCAGGCCCACGCCGACGCCGCAGACCGCCGTCATCCAGAACGCGGCCACCGGCGTCGGCACCGGCAGCGTGCTGCGGCGCAGGCGGTGCGTACCGTAGGCCCAGACGCAGGCCGCGGCCAGCACCGCGCAGGCCGCCAGCGGCGCCCCGGCCAGGCGGCTGAACTCGTGCGCCAGCAGCAGCGCCACGCCGAAGCCCGCGGCGGCCACGCCGGCCCATTGCCGCGCGCCGAGCCGATCGCCGAACACCCAGCGGCCCCATAACGCCGAGAACACGGGCATCGTGTAGCCCAGGATCGCGGCGCGGCCCGAGCTCAGGCTCTGCAGCGCGATCACCAGCACCAGGTGCCAGACCAGCATGTTGCTGACGGCCAGCCGCAGCAGCTCGCCCCAGTGCGCGCGCGGCACGGCCAGCGGCAGCCGCATCAGCCGCAGCGCCAGGCCCAGCAGCGGCAGGCCCAGCCAGATCGACAGCGCGCGGAAGGCCAGCGGCGGATAGGGGTCGGGCGCGTCGGGCCAGCCACTGATGGCGACCTTCATCACCGGCCAGTTCAGGCCCCAGACCAGGGTCAGCAGCACCAGCAGCGCGAGCTGGCGGCGGGTGAAGCGCATCGGCGGCCCGGCTCTCAGCGCAGCGAACTGCCCAGGTAGCGCTTGCGCCAGAAGTAGCCGACCAGCACGACGAAGATGACCACCATCATCGCGGCGGCGATCCACAGGCCGGTGGACGAATGGATCAGCGGCAGGCCGTCGAAGTTCATACCGAAGAAGCCGGTGATCAGGTTCAGCGGCAGGAAGACCGCGGTCAGCACCGTCAGCGTGCGCATGATGTCGTTGGTGCGGTGGCCCAGCGCCGAGAAGTGCATCTGCACCGCGGCCTCGGCCGACTGCTCCAGCCGCCGCACGTGGGTCAGCACGCGCTCGACGTGCTCCAGCACGTCGCGCGAGCGCACGCGCAGCAGCTCGCGCTCGCGCTGGCGCGCGGCGTCGGCCTCCGGCGGCCATTCGTCGATGGCGTCGATCCACTCCTGCATCGCGGCGCGCTGGTCTTCGCACAGGTCGTCCAGCACGTGCAGCGTGTTGCGCGCGTCCAGCAGCACGCGCCAGTCGCTGAAACGGCCGCGTGGATCCAGCAGCGCCTGCTGCAGGGTGCCGAAGTCGCGCGTCAGCTGGCGGCGCAGCTCGAGGTAGCCGTCGACCATGTGGTTGCACATGCGCAGCATCAGGTCGGCGGGGCTGGCCGGCAGCCGCGAGCCGCCGCGCTGCTCCTGCCCCAAGGCCATGGCCTGCAGCCGCTGGGCGAAGAACTCGCGCACCGCGCAGTCGGCCGGATGCACGCTGAGCAGCACGCGGTCGAAGACGGCGAAGCCCACGGCGCTGGTGTCGATCGCCTCCAGCGCCTTGCGCGCCGAGGCCAGCGTGCCTTGCGCGCCGTCGGCGGCGGGTCCGGCGCCGGCGGCCAGGCGGCGGAAGACCATCAGGTCATACCACGAGGTGTCGTCGAAGTGGCTGGGGATCTGGGGGTTCAGCAGGTCGGACACGTGCAGGTCGACGAGCTGGCCGCCGGTCCAGCGCAGCAGCGCCGCCTGCAGCTCGGCGCCGCGCCGCTCGAACTCGGGCCGCGCGCTGCCCACCCAGACGAAGCCGGCCGCCGGCAAGGCCTCGGGCAGGCCGTCCAGCTCGGTGAACTGGTCGGCCGTGATCAGGAAGACGCGCATCCGCGAGGGCCGGCGCGCGTCAGGCGGCACGCAGCTTGCGCGCGGCGTCCAGCGCGAAGTAGGTCAGCACGCCATCGGCGCCGGCGCGGCGGAAGGCCAGCAGCGACTCCATCATCACCGCGTCGTGGTCCAGCCAGCCGTTGGCGGCGGCGGCCTTGAGCATCGCGTACTCGCCGCTCACCTGGTAGGCGAAGGTCGGCACGTGGAACTGGTCTTTCACGCGGCGCACGATGTCCAGGTAGGGCATGCCGGGCTTGACCATCACCATGTCGGCGCCTTCGGCCAGGTCCAGCCCCACCTCGCGCAACGCCTCGTCGCTGTTGCCGGGGTCCATCTGGTAGACCTTCTTGTCGGCCTTGCCCAGGTTGCCGGCGCTGCCCACCGCGTCGCGGAAGGGGCCGTAGAAGGCGCTGGCGTACTTGGCGCTGTAGGCCATGATGCGGGTGTGGATCAGGCGCTTGCCTTCCAGCGCCGTGCGGATCGCACCGATGCGCCCGTCCATCATGTCGCTGGGCGCCACGATGTCGACGCCGGCCTCGGCCTGCACCAGCGCCTGCTGCTGCAGCACGGCCACGGTCTCGTCGTTGAGGATGTAGCCGCTGTCGTCCAGCAGACCGTCCTGGCCGTGACTGGTGAACGGGTCGAGCGCGACGTCGGTCAGCAGGCCCAGTTCGGGGAAGCGTGCTTTCAGCTCGCGCACCGCGCGCGGCACGAGGCCGCCGGGGTTGGTGGCCTCGCGGCCGTCGGGCGTCTTGAGAGCCGGATCGATCACCGGGAACAGCGCCATCACCGGCACGCCGAGCGCGAGGCACTGCTCGGCCACGCCGAACAGCAGGTCGAGGCTGCGGCGCTGAACGCCGGGCATGCTGGCCACGTCCTGCTGCTGGCGCTGGCCGTCGAGCAGGAAGACCGGCAGGATCAGGTCGTCGCTCGCCAGCGAGGCCTCTCGCACCAGCGCGCGGGTGAAGCCGTCGCGGCGCAGCCGGCGCGGCCGGTTGGCGGGGTAGGGAGCGTGGGGGGCATGAGCTTGCATGGGGCGGAGCCTTTCGGGCATGGCGGCGGGGATGGCGACGGCAGCGGTTTGCCAATGCCGAACCGCCTTGGCGAGGAAGCGCTCACGCTGTCGTTCGCCCCCTTGGCGCGCGCCCTGAACGTCTGCTACAGTGGTCGGCGAATGATAGCCGCGAGGTTGTCGTTCCCTGCTTTTCCTCCCTGAGCAGGTGCCTTACCGTGATGACAGCGATAAGGCTTGCCGGCCCCGACCTGTTCGGGGCCTCTTTTTTTGGGCAAGATAATGGGCCGATGGGCAGTTCGTACCTGTGGGTCAAGGCCTTCCACATCGTCTTCGTCGCCAGTTGGTTTGCCGGCCTGTTCTACCTGCCGCGCATCTTCGTCAACCTGGCGCAGGTGGCCCCTGACAGCCATGCCGAGCGCGAGCGGCTGCTGCTGATGGCGCGCAAGCTCTACCGCTTTGCCAACGCCTTGATGCTGGTGGCGCTGGCGCTGGGGCTGCTACTGTGGCTGGGCTACGGCATCGGGTGGGGCCGCGGCAACGGCTGGATGCACGCCAAGCTGTTGCTGGTGCTGGCGGCGATCGGCTACCAGCACGTCTGCCGCCGCCTGCTGCGCGACTTCGAGCGGCTGGCCAACAAGCGCAGCCACCGCTGGTACCGCGTGTTCAACGAGACCTCGGTGCTGCTGTTCGCGGCCATCGTGGTGCTGGTGGTCGTCAAGCCTTTCTGAGCGGACACCTCCCGTGCAAACCGGCCATCGCAGTTCGGCCGTTCCGCTGGCCCTGGCCTTCGCGGCGCTGGTGCTGTATGCCAGCCTCTACCCCTTCACCGGCTGGCGCTGGCCGGCGGGCCACCGCCTGCCCGAGCTGCTGCTGCTGCCCTGGCCGCCGTGGAAGACGCCGCTGGACGACGCCTTCAACTACTTCGGCTACCTGCCGCTGGGGCTGCTGATCTGCATCGCCGTGCTGCGCAGCGGCGGCGGCGTGACCACGGCGCTGGCGGTCGCGATGCTCAGCACCTCGGCGCTGTCGTACGCGACCGAGGTCACGCAGCACTTCCTGCCCAGCCGCCACCCGTCGCTGAAGGACTGGGCGATGAACAGCCTGGGCGCCGGCAGCGGCGCCGCGCTGGCCGCGCTGCTGCACCTGGGCGGCTGGCTGCAGCGCTGGCACCGGCTGCGCCAGCGCTGGTTCGCCGGCCACAGCGCCGGCGCGCTGGCGCTGCTGACGCTGTGGCCGGTGAGCCTCCTGTTCCCCACCCCCGTGCCCTGGGGCCTGGGCGCGGTGGGCGAGCGCCTGCGCGAGGCCGTGCTCAAGGTGCTGGAAGACGTGAGCTGGGCCGAGCCGCTGGCCCGCGCGCTGGCCGCGCCCGAGTCGCCACCGGCGCGCGGCCCGCTGACCGAACGGCTGGCCTCGATGCTGGGCCTGCTGGCGCCGGTGCTGCTGGCCTACGCCGTCACGCGGCCGGGCCTCAAGCGCCTGGTGCTGGCCGGCGGCGCGCTGGCACTGGGCTTCGGCGCGATGACCTTGTCGACGCTGCTCAACTTCGGCCCCGCGCACGCGCTGGCCTGGACGACGCCGGCCGCCGGCGTCGGCGCCGCCGGCGCCGCGCTGCTGGCGCTGGCGCTGGCGCCGCTGCCGGCGCGTCTGGTGCAGGGCCTGGCGCTGGTGGCGCTGACCGCGCTGGCGGCGCTGGTGCCGCAGGCGGGCGGCGACCCCTACTTCGCGCAGAACCTGCAGGACTGGGAGCAGGGCCGCTTCGTGCACTTCCACGGCCTGACGCAGTGGCTGGGTCTGCTGTGGCCTTATGCGGCCATCGTCTGGCTGCTCACCGAGCTGGGGCGGCCGCCGCGCGATTGAAAGGGTGTTTGCGGGCGGCTTCCGAGGAGGCTGTCGGGCTTTGGGACGGCCCCGCGTTCGGCCGGCAAGGGGCCTGATGCAAGGCGCCGGGGCGCAGCCGGACTGCACGTCCGGCAAGCGCCGGCAACGCCGCAGCGGGCCCCTTGCCGGCCGAACCCGAAGGGCCGGGGCGATTCAGGGCGCCATCCGTCGTTGCCGGCTCGTTGTGGGGACTCGCCCCACGGCCTCGCCGGCGCCTCGTCTGGCGCCCTGACTCGCCCCGGCGCGGGGCCGTCCCAAAGCCCGACAGCCTCCTAAAATCGCGCCATGGGCTACTACAAGCATCACATCTTCTTCTGCCTGAACGAGCGCCAGAACGGCGAGGCGAGCTGCGCGCAGCACGACGCCCAGGGCGGCTTCGAGCACTGCAAGGCGCGCATCAAGGCCGAGCGCCTGGCCGGCCCCGGCGGCGTGCGCGTCAACAAGGCCGGCTGCCTGGACCGCTGCGCCGGCGGCCCGGTGGCCGTGGTCTACCCCGACGAGACCTGGTACACCTACGTCGACCAGCACGACATCGACGAGATCGTCGAGCGCCACCTCAAGGGCGGCGAGGTCGTCGAGCGGCTGCTGCTGCCGCCGAACGTGGGCCGATGAACGCCGGCACGCAGCGGCGCCCGGTCGCCGGTCCGGCCGGCGCGATCGAATGTGCCGTCGACGAGCCCGCGGCCGGCACGGCAGCGCGCGGCGTCGCCGTGCTGTGCCACCCGCACCCGCAGCACGGCGGCACGATGGACAACAAGGTCGTGCAGACGCTGGCGCGCGCCGCCGTGCAGGTGGGCTTTCGCGCCGTGCGCTTCAACTTCCGCGGCGTGGGCGGCTCGGCCGGCGCCTGGGACCAGGGCCGCGGCGAGGTCGACGACGCGCTGGCGGTGATCCAGGCGCTGCGCGATCCGGCGCTGCCGCTGGCGCTGGGCGGCTTCTCGTTCGGCGGCGCCATCGCCACGCAGGCCGCGGCGCGGCTGGCCGCCGCGGCCGCGCCGCCGCAGCGCCTGGTGCTGGTGGCGCCGGCGGTCGTGAACTTCCCGGCCCAGCCGGTGTCACAGGACACGCTGCTGATCCACGGCGAGGCCGACGACGTGGTGCCGCTGGCCGCCGTGCTGGACTGGGCGCGGCCGCAGGCGCTGCCGGTCACCGTGGTGCCGGGCACGGGCCACTTCTTCCACGGGCAGCTCGCGCTGCTCAAACAAATCGTCGCCGCCGCCTGGCGCTGACGCCCGCTTCTCTTTTTCCCCATGCAACGTCTCGTCTTCCTCGTTCTGTCGCTCTTCGTCCTCCTGCCCGCCCGTGCGCAACTGCCGCAGCCGCCCGAGATCGCGGCGCGCCAGTACATCCTGGTCGACCTCGGCAGCAACCAGGTGCTGGCCGCGCGCGACGCCGACGCGCAGGCCGACCCCGCCTCGTTGACCAAGCTGATGACCGCCTACCTGGCGTTCAACGCGATCCGCGACAAGAAGCTCACGCTGGAGCAGACGCTGCCGGTGTCGCTGCGCGCCTGGCAGGAGCGCAAGGGCGGCGGCTCGCTGATGTTCATCGACACCACGATGCACCCCAAGGTCGACGAGCTGCTCAAGGGCACGATCGTGCAGAGCGGCAACGACGCCAGCGTGGCGCTGGCCGAAGCGGTGGGCGGCACGCTGGAGAACTTCGTCGCGATGATGAACCGCCAGGCCCAGGCCTGGGGACTGAAGAACACGCAGTTCAAGAACGTCACCGGCCTGACCGAGCCGGGCCACTATGTCAGCGCGCGCGACGTGGCCACCATCGCCGGCAAGATCATCACCGAGCACCCCACCTTCTACCCGCTGTACTCGATGCGCCAGTACAGCTACAACAACATCAAGCAGGACAATCGCAACATGCTGCTGGGCCGCGACCCCACGGTCGACGGCATGAAGACCGGTTACACCGAAGCTGCCGGTTATTGCCTGGTGGCCAGTGCGGTGCGCGACACGCCAGCCGGCAAGCGGCGGCTGCTGTCGGTGGTGATGGGCACCGCCTCGCGCGAGGCGCGTGCCGCCGAGAGCCAGAAGCTGCTGAACTGGGGCTGGCAGGCCTGGGACACGCTGCGCCTGTTCGAGGCCGGCAAGGAGGTGCAGGCCGCGCCGGTGTGGAAGGGCCAGAGCGCCACCGCCCGCCTGGGCGCGCCGAACGCGATCGTTGTCACCGTACCCAAGGGCGAGGGCGACAAGCTCAAGACCACCATCGAGCGCACCGACCCGCTGGTGGCGCCGCTGACCGCCGGCCAGCGCGTGGGCACGCTGAAGGTGGCCACCGCCGCCGGCACCGCGGTGGCCGAGGTGCCGCTGACGGTGCTGGAGCCGGTGGCGCTGGCCGGCATCTTCGGCCGCGCCTGGGATTCGATCCGGCTCTGGATCAAGTAGCGGCGCACGAGCCACCGGAGGCCGCCGATGTTCGACCTGCTGATCGCCGGCGGCGACGTGATCGACGGCAGCGGCGCCCCGCGCCGGCGGGCCGACGTCGGCATCGAAGGCGGCCGCATCGCCGCGCTGGGCGATCTGCAAGGCCAGGCCGCGCGCCGCCGCATCGACGCCGAAGGCCAGATCGTCGCGCCCGGCTTCATCGACTGTCACACGCACGACGACGCGCTGCTGCTGGAGCACCCGGCGCCGCACCCCAAGCTGGCGCAGGGCGTGACCACGGTGATCGCCGGCAACTGCGGCGTCAGCCTGGCGCCGCTGGTGACCGACGAGCCGCCGCCGCCGCTGGACCTGATGGGGCGCGAGCGCTTCCGCCACGCGCGCTTTGCCAACTACCTGGCCGCGCTGCAGGCCGCGCAGCCGGTGGTCAACGCCGCAGCGCTGGTGGGCCACACGACCTTGCGCATCGCCCACGTGACCGACCTGCAGCGCGCCGCGACGGCGGCCGAGACGGCGCGCATGCAGGCCGCGGTGGCCGAGGCGCTGGCGGCCGGCGCGATCGGGCTGTCGACCGGCGTCTACTACCCGCCGGCGCGCGCGGCGACGACCGAGGAGCTGATCGCGGTGGCCGAGCCGCTGCGCGACGGCCGCGGCCTGATCACGATGCACATCCGCGACGAGGCCGACGCCATCGACGACGCGCTGCGCGAGGCGCTGGCGGTGGGCCGCGCCGTCAACGCGCCGCTGGTGCTGTCGCACCACAAGCTGATGGGGCGCAACAACCACGGACGGTCGGCCGCGACGCTGGCGCTGATCGAGGCCGCGGCGCGCGAGCAGTCCGTCTGCATGGATTGTTATCCCTACGTCGCGTCGTCGACCATGCTGCTGCCGGCACGCGTGGCGCAGTCGGCCGATGTGCGCATCACCTGGTCGCGCGCCGAGCCCGCGGCGGCCGGCCGCTCGCTGCTGGCGATGGCGGCCGAGCGCGGCATCGACCCGGTGGCGCTGGCCGAGCGGCTGCAGCCGGCCGGCGCGATCTACTTCGCGATGAGCGACGAGGACGTCGACCGCATCCTGGCGCACCCGCTGGCGATGATCGGCAGCGACGGCCTGCCGCACGACGCGGTGCCGCACCCGCGGCTGTGGGGCACGTTCCCGCGCGTGCTGGGCCACTACGTGCGGGAGCGCCGCGTGCTGGCGCTGGAAGCTGCAGTGCACAAGATGACGGGGCTGACGGCGCGCCGCTTCGGCCTGGCCGGCCGCGGCGAGCTGCGGCCCGGCTGGGCCGCCGACGTCACCGTGTTCGACCCCGCGCGCGTGATCGACGGCGCCAGCTTCGACCAGCCCACCGCGCTGCCGCAAGGCATCCGCCAGGTGCTGGTCAACGGCCGCGTGGCGCTGGACGGCGGCCGCTGGACCGACGCGCGCGCCGGCCAGGTGCTGCGCCGCACGGCCGCCTGAAGCACGGAGCCAACGGGTGCGCATGCCACAATCTTTTCACCCCCTCTTTCGGCCGAGAGCGCGCGCATGAACGACAACCTCTGCTTCCTCAACGGCGAGTACCTGCCGCTGTCGCAGGCCAGGGTCAGCGTGCTGGACCGCGCCTTCATCTTCGGCGACGGCATCTACGAGGTGACGCCGGTCTACGGCCGGCGGCTGTTCCGCTTCGACGAGCACATGGCGCGCATGGAGCGCGGCCTGTCCAAGATCCGCATCCCCAACCCCGCGACGCGCGAGCAGTGGCTGGACCGCTGCCGCCGCCTGGTGGCCGCGCTGCACGACAAGACCGGCGCCGAGGACCAGGTGCTGTACCTCCAGATCAGCCGCGGCGTCGCGCCGCGCGACCACGTGATGCCCGAAGGCGTCACGCCCACGGTCTTCATGATGTGCAACCCGATGAAGGGCGCCAGCGCCGAGCAGCGGCACCAGGGCGTGGCCTGCGTCACCGCGCGCGACTTCCGCTGGGAGCGCGGCGACATCAAGAGCACCAGCCTGCTGGGCAACGTGCTGGCGCGCCAGATCTCGGCCGACCACGGCGCGCTGGAGACCATCATGTTCCGCGACGGCTGGCTCACCGAGGCGGCGGCCAGCAACGTGTGGATCGTGCACGAAGGCGCGCTGCTGGGCCCGCCCAAGAGCGAGCACGTGCTGGAAGGCATCCGCGTCGAGCTGCTGCGCGAGCTGTGCGAGGAGACCGGCATCGCCTACAACCTGCGCCCGATCTCCGAGGCCGACGTGCTGGCCGCCGACGAGGTGCTCTTGAGCTCGGCCACCAAGGAGGTGCTGCCGGTCACGAAGATCGACGGCGAGCCGGTGGGCCACGGCGCGCTGCGCGGCAAGCCCGGCCCGGTGTACGCGCGGCTGTACGAGGCCTACCAGGCCGCCAAGCGGACCATGTCCATCTGACGAGGCGATCCGCCATGCGCGACATCCCCCCCGAACAGAGCCTGATCGAGTACCCGAGCGCGTTCCCGATCAAGGTGATGGGCGCGCACGTCGAGGGCTTCGTCGAGGCCGTGGTCGCAGTGGCCCGGCAGTTCGATCCCGGCTTCGACCCCGCCACCGTGGAGCACCGCCCCAGCAAGGGCGGCAACTACCTGGGGCTGACGATCACGGTCACCGCCACCAGCCGCGAGCAGCTCGACGAGCTGTACCGCACGCTCAGCACGCACCCGATGGTCAAGGTGGTGCTGTAGCGGCCGGCGGGTCCAGCGAGTCCAGCTCCTTCAGCTTGCCCGGCGCGGCCTCGTCGCCGTTCTTCGCCGCCGCCTCGTACCAGTAGCGCGCCAGGCGCAGGTCGCGTTCGAGGCCGTCGCCGTGCTCGTACATCGAGGCCAGCAGGTACTGCGCGCCGACGTCGCCGCCCTTGGCCGCCTCGCGGTACCAGCGCGCCGCCTCGGCGGCCGACTGCGGCCGGCCACGGCCCAGGTAGCTGGCGGTGCCCATCTCCACCTGGGCCTGCACGCTGCCGGCCAGCGCCGCGCGCTCGTACCACTGCAGCGCCTGCGCCAGGTCGCGCCGGCCCAGGCGGCCGCTCTCGTAGAGCTGGCCGAGCGCGAACTGCGCGGTCACGAAGCCGGCGGCCGCCGCGCGCTCGAACCAGCGCCGCGCCTGCTGCACGCTGGCGCCGGGCAACTCGCCGTCCAGGTGCATCACGCCCAGGTTGAAGGCCGCGGCCGGCACGCCGCGGCGGGCCAGCGCCTCGAAGGCGCGGCGCGCGGCGTCGAGGCGGCCTTCCTCGTGCGCCTGCACGGCCTGCTCCAGTTGCGCCTGCAGCGCCGGCGGCGGCGCAGCGGCGGCCATGGTCGTGGCGGCGGACCAGGCCAGTGCACCGATCAGCTTGCGCAGCGCGTCCATCAGCTAACGCCGATACGGATCGGCAAAGCCCAGCGCCTGCACGATCTCGGACTCGCGCGCCTCCATGCGGCGCGCGTCGGCGGCGCGCTCGTGGTCCCAGCCTTGCGCATGCAGCACGCCGTGCACCAGCAGGTGCGCGTAGTGCGCCTGCAACGTCTTGCCTTCGGCCTGCGCCTCGCGCTCGACCACCGGCGCGCACAGCACGAGGTCGGCCAGCACCAGCGGCTCTTTTTCGTAGTCGAACGTGAGGACGTTGGTCGCGTAGTCCTTGCGGCGCCAGTCGCGGTTGAGCGCGCGGCCTTCGTCCTCGTCGACCACGCGCACCGCGATCTGCGCCGGCGCGGCCAGCGCGGCGCGCATCCAGCGCAGCACGCGGTGGCGCGGCAGCTCGGCGCGGTGGCGCGCGTCGGCGAACTGCAGCGACAGCTGCAGCGCGGGCTTCATGTGCCCTCGCCCGCCGCGCGCTCGTAGGCCTGCACGATGCGCGCCACCAGCGGGTGGCGCACGACGTCGGCGGCGGTGAAGCGCGTGAACGCGATGCCCTGCACGCGCTGCAGCACGCGCTCGGCGTCCAGCAGCCCGCTGTCGACGCCGCGCGGCAGGTCGATCTGGCTGGTGTCGCCGGTCACCACGCAGCGGCTGCCGAAGCCGATGCGGGTGAGGAACATCTTCATCTGCTCGCGCGTGGTGTTCTGCGCCTCGTCGAGGATCACGAAGGCGTGATTCAGCGTGCGCCCGCGCATGAAGGCCAGCGGCGCAATCTCGATCTGCCCCTTCTCGAACGCGCGGCCCACGCGGTCGAAGCCCATCAGGTCGTACAGCGCGTCGTACAGCGGGCGCAGGTAGGGGTCGACCTTCTGCGCCAGGTCGCCGGGCAGGAAGCCCAGCCGCTCGCCGGCCTCCACCGCGGGGCGCGTCAGCACGATGCGCTGCACGCCCTGGCGCTCCAGCGCGTCGACCGCGCAGGCCACGGCCAGAAAGGTCTTGCCGGTGCCCGCGGGGCCGATCCCGAAGGTGATGTCGTGCTGCAGCATCTGGCGCAGGTACTGCACCTGGTTGGGCGTGCGGCCGCTCAGCTCGGCGTGGCGGGTACGCAGCACGATGGGCGAGCCGTCGTCGCCGGCGGCGGCCGCGGGAGCGTCGGCGGCCAGCAGCCGCGCGAGCTGCGCCTCGTCGATCGGCCTTTCAGCCTGCGCGTACAGCGCGTCCAGCACCGCGCCGGCACGCTCGGCCGCGGGCCGCGGGCCGTCGATGCGGAACTGCTGCTCGCGCCGCGTCAGCGTCACGCCACAGGCGGCTTCGATGCGGCGCAGGTTCTCGTCCAGCGGCCCGCAGAGGTGGGCCAGGCGGCGGTTGTCGGCACCGGGCAGGGTGTGGCGGCGGATCACGGCGGGTGGGTTCGGCCAAGCGCCGCCTCGGGCGGCAGAAGTGCGCATTGTCGCGCCGCGGCGGCGCCGGGCCGCGCGGGGCCGGCGGCCACAATCCGCGCTGCCGCCATGCCCCGCTGCCGCTGCCATCCTTCGCTCCGCTTCCTCGCCAGCCTCGGGCTGCTGGTGCTGGCCTGGGCGCTGCTGCTGCCGCGGGCCGCGGCGCAGTCGGTGCACATCGACTCGGCACTCAGCGCCGAGGGCGACGGCAGCCGCTTCCCCGAAGGCGCCGCCGCGCGCACGGTGGCGCTGCCCGACGACTGGTCGCGCAGCCACCCCGACAGCGGCGGGCCGGTGTGGTACCGCGTGCCCTTCAACGCGGCCCCCGGCCTGCACGAGGGCGACCCGCTGGCGCTGCTGGCCACGCACGTCTGCGCCAGTTTCGAGGTGCAGCTCAACGGCCAGGTGGTGCACCGCGGCACGCGGATGGACGAGCCCTACACGATGGACTGCGACCACCCGCAGCTCGTTGCCTTGCCGGCCGCCCTGCTGCGCCCCGGCCTCAACCACCTGGACCTGAAGGTGGTGGGCTATCCGCTGGCCCAGGTGGGGTCGCGCCACCGCGCGGGGGCGCTGTCGGCGCTGTCGCTGGGCAGCCTGCAAGACCTGCAGGCGCGGCAGCGCTGGCGCAGCGCGGTGCAGGTCACGGTGCCGCAGGCGCTGGGCGCTACGCTGCTGCTGACCGGCGGCTTCATGTTCGTGCTGGGCTTCTTCAACCGCCGCGAAAGCCACCTGGCCTACTTCGGCGCGTTGTCGGTGGGCTGGGCGCTGCTGGGCGCGCGGCTGTGGCTGCGCGACTGGCCGCTGCCGCAGCCCGCGGCCGAGCTGCTGCTGGCCTCGCTGCTGCCGCTGGTCACCTGGGCCGGCGTGCAGTTCCTGCTGCGCTATGCGGGCGCGCGGCTGCGCTGGGTGGACATCGGGCTGCCGCTGCAGGCCTTGCTGATGCCCTCGAGCCTGGCGCTGGCCGGGCCGTCTCACCTGTACCCGCTGGTGACGGCCTGGGCCGCGCTGCTGGGGCTGGAGGCGGTGGCCGCGGCCGTCTTCCACCTGCGCCGGCAGTGGCGCGAGCGCCCGGCCGCGTTCTGGCTGATGGCGGCGCTGCTGGCGGCGATGGCGGTGTCGGCGCTGATCGAGGTCTGGGCGCAGCGCGTCAGCACGCCGTCGCTGCTGGCGCAGCTCGCGCAGCTGATGACGCCGCTGCTGCTGGTGCTGATGGGCCTGCGCCTGGTGCAGCAGCACGGCCAAGCGCTGCGCCAGGCCGAGGCAGGGCGCGCGCTGCTGGAGCAGCGCGTGCGCGAGGCCACGGCCGAGATCGAGCGCAACTTCCGCCAGCTCTCGGAGCTGAAGATCGAACAGGTGACCGAGCGCGAGCGCAAGCGCATCGCCGCCGACCTGCACGACGACCTGGGCGCCAAGCTGCTGACCATCGTGCACACCAGCGAGAGCGACCGCATCAGCACGCTGGCTCGCGAGGCGCTGGAGGAGATGCGCCTGTCGGTGCGCGGCCTCACCGGCCGCGCCGTGCGCCTGGCCGACGCCCTGGGTGACTGGCGCGCCGAGGTGGTGTCGCGCCTGGCGCAGGCCGGCATCGAGGCCGAATGGTCGGCGCCCGAGGAGCTGCCGCAGACGCTGTCGGCGCGCGCCTACGTGCAGACCACGCGCATCCTGCGCGAGGCCACCAGCAACATCATCAAGCACAGCGGCGCCAGCTACTGCAGCGTGCAGTGCCAGGTGGCCGACGGCGACTTCCAGCTCGTCGTGCAGGACAACGGCGAAGGCATCACCAGCGAGCCCGACGGGCGGCTCGACCGCGGCCACGGCATGGCCACGATGAAGCAGCGCGCCAAGCAGTTGCAGGGCCAATGCCTGGTCGAATCGGGGCCCGGCTTCGGAACCGTGATACGCCTCACGCTTCCACTCGATCGCGCCCTCGAAGCGTCCTAGCCGGCTGCCGATAAGCCGTAGCATGAATTGCTGCGGCCTTGCCGCCGGGACGCCATGAAGACCATCCTCCTGCTCGAAGACCTGCCCGAGATCCGGGCCTGGCTGCGCAAGCTGGTGCTGCAGGTCTTCCCCGATTCGCAGATCTCCGAGAGCGCGCGCGTCGCCGACGCGCTGGCGCTGGTCACGGCGGTGAAGTTCGACCTCGCGCTGGTCGACCTCGGGCTGCCCGACGGCTCGGGCGTCGACGTGGTGACCAAGCTGCGCGACGTGCAGCCCGAGACGCAGTCGGTCGTCGTCACGATCCACGACGACGACGAGCACCTGTTCCCCGCGCTGCAGGCCGGCGCCTTCGGCTACATCCTGAAGGAGCAGGCGCGCGAGCTGATCACCGAGCAGCTGCAGCGCATCAGCCAGGGCGAGCCGCCGCTGTCGCCCAGCATCGCGCGCCGCGTGATGGCCTATTTCGCCAACAAGGCCAAGCCGCAGGTCAACACGCAGCTGATCAACGTCTCGCTGACCGACCGCGAGAGCGAGGTGCTGCTGCGCGTGGCCAAGGGCTACACGCTGCCCGAGATCGGCGTGCAGCTGGGCCTGAGCCGGCACACGATCGCCGACTACGTCAAGCAGATCTACCGCAAGCTCAACGTCAGCTCGCGGGCCGAGGCGGCGCTGGAAGCGCAGCGGCTCGGTCTCTTCGGCCGCTGACGTTCACACCTTCTCCAGGATCAGCGCGATGCCCTGGCCGACGCCGATGCACATCGTGCACAGCGCGTAGCGGCCGCCGCTGCGGTGGAGCTGGTTGACCGCCGTGGTCGCCAGCCGTGCGCCGCTGGCGCCCAGCGGATGACCCAAGGCGATCGCGCCGCCGTTGGGGTTGACGCGCGGGTCGTCGTCGGCCAGCCCCAGGTCGCGCAGCACCGCCAGGCCTTGCGCGGCGAAGGCCTCGTTCAGCTCGATGACGTCGAGCTGCGCGAGGCTCAGGCCCGTCAGCTCCAGCACCTTGCGCGTGGCCGGCGCCGGGCCGATGCCCATGATGCGCGGCGCCACGCCCGCGGTGGCCATGCCGACGATGCGCGCTTTGGGCGTCAGGCCGTGGCGCTTGGCTGCGGCTTCGCTGGCCACCAGCAGCGCGCACGCGCCGTCGTTGACGCCGCTGGCGTTGCCGGCGGTCACGCTGCCGTCGGGCCGCACCACGCCCTTCAACTTGGCCAGCGCTTCGAGGCTGGTCTCGCGTGGGTGCTCGTCCTTGGCGACGACGACGGGATCGCCCTTCTTCTGCGGCAGCGTCACCGGGCAGATCTCGGCGTCGAAGAAGCCGCTCTTCTGCGCCGCGACAGCCTTGAGCTGGCTGGCCAGCGCCATGCGGTCCTGGGCTTCGCGCTCGATCTTGAAGTCGACCGCGACGTTCTCGGCCGTCTCGGGCATCGAATCGACCCCGTAGCGCTCCTTCATCAGCTTGTTGACGAAGCGCCAGCCGATCGTCGTGTCGTAGACGGCGTTGCTGCGGCTGAAGGCGCTTTCGGCCTTGGGGCTGACGAAGGGCGCGCGGCTCATGCTCTCGACGCCGCCGGCGATGGCCAGTTGCAGCTCGCCGGCCTTGATCGCGCGCGCGACCGTGCCCAGCGCGTCCAGGCCCGACCCGCACAGGCGGTTGACGGTCGCACCGGGCACCTGCGTCGGCAGCCCGGCCAGCAGCGCGGCCATGCGCGCGACGTTGCGGTTGTCCTCGCCGGCCTGGTTGGCGCAGCCGTAGATCACATCGTCCACCGCCTGCCAGTCCACCTTGGCGTTGCGCGCCATCAGCGCCCGGATCGGCAGCGCCGCGAGGTCGTCGGTGCGCACCGAGGACAGCGCGCCGCCGTAGCGGCCGAAGGGCGTGCGCTGCGCGTCGCAGATGAAGGCTTGGTTGCTGCTCATGAAAGGTCCTCTTGATCGTCGGTGTCTCCAGACTGGGCATTCTGCGGCAAGCGCGGCGCGTGACGAACCGCACGCCACGGCTGCTCCGGTTCAAGTTGCGCGGCGCGCTTGCCGAAAGACAGCCTTGATGCCGCGGGTGGCGGCGCCGCTGCCATTCCTTCCGATTCGTTGCCCCTCATGCCCAGCACCGTTGCCGTCCAGGACCTGAAGATCGGGATGTTCATCCGCCTCGAACTGGGCTGGATGTCGCACCCTTTTCCGCTGTCGAGCTTTCGCATCGCGTCGCGCGAGCAGATCGCCACGATCCGCGGCCTGGGCCTGAAGCAGGTGATCTGGGTGCCGGAGAAGAGCGGGCCGGTCGACGGCGACGGCGGGGCCTCCTCCGGCGTGGTGCCGCTGGCCGGCGGCGGCCACGGCGCCGATGCCGCCGACGGCGCCAGCGCTGCCGAGGCCTCCGCGGCTGCCGCCGCCGCGGCCGCGCAGGCCGCCGAGCGCCGCGCGCTGCTGCAGCAGCAGCGCGACGCGCTGCGCCACTGCGAGGCGCAGTACGACGAGGCCTCCGAGGCGCTGCGCCAGGTCAACGCGCTGCTCAACCCCGACCCGCCGGGCGCCGCGCAGCAGGCGCAGTCGCTGGCGCGCGCGATGCTCGACAAGATGCTGGCCGACGGCGAGCTGTGCATCCGGCTGCTGTCCAGCCAGGGCGGCGACCGGCTCACCGCGCACGCGCTCAACGTCACCGTGGTCTCGATGCTGATGGGCCGCGCGCTGGGCCTGGCCGAGGCGGAGCTGCTGGACCTGGGCACCGGCGCGCTGCTGCACGACATCGGCAAGGTCGACCTGCCCGCGCGCGTGCACCACCCCGACGACGCCTTCTCCAGCGCCGAGCTCAAGGCCTACCGCGACCACGTGAGCCTGGGCGTCGCGCGCGGCCGCCGCATGGCGCTGGGCCCCGAGGTGCTGCAGATCCTGGCCCAGCACCACGAGCTGGCCGACGGCAGCGGCTTCCCCGGCCGCCTGGGGCTGGACGCGATGAGCCCGGCGGCACGCCTGGTGGCGCTCGTCAACCGCTACGACAACCTGTGCAACCCCGGCCCGCGCAGCGTGGCGATGACACCGCACGAGGCGGTGTCGGTGCTGTTCGCGCAAAGCCGCAGCAAGTTCGACATGCCCATCCTGAGCGGCTTCATCCGCATGATGGGCGTCTACCCCGCCGGCTCGGTGGTGCAGCTCACCGACGACCGCTACGCGCTGGTCATGCAGGTCAACAGCGCACGGCCGCTCAAGCCGCGGGTGCTGGTGCACGACCCCAAGGTGCCGCGCGACGAGGCGCTGCTGCTGGACCTGGAGCTGCAGCCCGACCTCGGCATCCGCCGCAGCCTGCAGCCGGCCAAGCTGCCGCCGGCGGCCGCCAGCTACCTGGCGCCGCGCGCCCGCATCACCTACTATTTCGACGTTCAGCCCACGGCCGAGAGCCCGAGCGCCGGCGAGGCCGCCGCGCCGGCGCCGCAAGTGCACTGAAGCGCTCACGGTCCGTCCCCAGCAGTACCCCATGACCCACGCCTTGCGACGCAGCGCCCCCGCCGTGGTGGCCACGCTCCCGACGCCGCCGGCGCCGCCCTGGATCGCGGTGCTGGAAGGCTTGCCGCTGGCCGCCTGGGTGGTCTCGCTGGCCGACCGCTGCGTGATGGCCGCCAACGCCCAGGCCTGCGCGCTGCTGGGCCGACCGCTGGCCGAGCTGCTGGACGCGCCCGCGGCCAGCCTGCTGGCCACGCCCGAGGATCTGAGCTACTGGGACGGCCTGGACGAGCAGGCCCCCGCCAGCCTGCACACGCAGACGCTGCTGTGCGCGAGCGACGGCCGGCTGCTGCACGTGGAGCGCTGCATCCGCCCGGTCACCGTGCCCGGCGCCGCCGCCAGCCACCTGCTGGTGAGCGTGCGCGACCGCAGCGCCGAGCAGCAGGACGGCGCCGACAGCGAGGCCGCCGCCGCCGAACTGCGCGCCACGCTGGAAGCCACGGCCGACGGCATCCTGGTCACCGACCTGGCGGGCCGCATCCGCTCGTTCAACCGCCGCTTCGCGCAGCTCTGGGGCATGCCCGAAGCGCTGCTGGAGGGCCGCGACGACGCCAAGGTGCACGACTGGATGCGCCGCAGCGTCGACGACCCCGAGGCCTACCAGCGCCGGCTGGCGACGATCCAGGACGCCGCGCTGCTGTCCAGCAGCGAGCAGATCCGCCTGCACGCCGGCCAGGTGCTGGAGCGCGTAAGCCGGCCGCTGTGGCAGCGCGGCCGCCCGGCCGGGCGCGTCTACAGCTTCCGCGACCTGACGCGCCAGCTCGCCGCCGACCGCCGCATCGAGCAGCTCTCCACCACCGACGCGCTGACCGGGCTGCCCAACCGCAGCCGGCTGTCCGAGCGCGTGCTCGAAGCCGCCGCGCAATCGCGCCGCGCCGGCGAGGCCTTCGCGCTGATGCTGATCGACCTGGACCGCTTCCGCCAGATCAACGACAGCCTGGGCCACGGCGTGGGCGACGAGGTGCTGCGCACCGCGGCGCAGCGCATCCAGGGCTGCCTGCGCAACAGCGACGACATCGCGCGCGTCGGCGGCGACCAGTTCGCGGTGCTGGTGCCCGGCGCCGACGCCGCCACCGCCGAGACGCTGGCCCGCCGCGTGCTGAACGCGGTGGCCCAGCCCAGCCACGTGGACGGCGCGCAATTCACGCTGACCTGCAGCATCGGCGTGGCCTTGTGCCCGCAGCACGGCCGCACGCTGGACGACCTGGTACGCCACGCCGAGACCGCGATGCGCGAGGTCAAGGACGCCGGCCGCGGCAACTTCCGGCTGCACCAGCCGCGCGTGGAGGACGACTTGCGCCAGCACATGCGGCTGGACCACGCGATGCGCCAGGCCCTGGTCAGCGGCCGCTTCCGGCTGAACTACCAGCCGCAGGTGGACCTGGCCAGCGGGCGCGTCGTGGGCTCGGAGGCGCTGCTGCGCTGGCGCGACCCCGAGCTGGGCGAGGTCTCGCCGGCGCGCTTCATCCCGGTGGCCGAGGAGACCGGCTTCATCGTCGCGATCGGCGACTGGGTGCTGTCGCAGGCGATGCGCCAGGCCGCGCTGTGGCATGAGCGCGGCACGCCGATGCCGATCGCCGTCAACGTCTCGGCGCTGCAGTTCCAGCAGGCCAGCTTCACCGACCGCGTGGCCAGCATGCTGGCCGTCAGCGGCCTGCCGCCGCACCTGCTGGAGCTGGAGCTGACCGAATCGATCCTCGTGCGCCATGCCGACGAGGCGCTGCGCCGGCTGCAGGCGCTGTCGCGGCTGGGGCTGCAGTTGTCGATCGACGACTTCGGCACCGGCTACTCCAGCCTGGCCTACCTGAAGCGCTTTCCGATCGACAAGCTCAAGATCGACCGCAGCTTCGTGCGCGGCCTGCCCGACGACGAAAGCGACGCCGGCATCGTGCGCGCGATCCTGCAGATGGCGCGCGCTTTGGGCAAGCAGGTCATCGCCGAGGGCGTGGAGACCGAGCCGCAGCGCGCCTTCCTGCGGGCCGAGGGCTGCGCGCAGTTCCAGGGCTTCCTGTTCTCGGCGCCGCTGGACAGCCTGAGCTTCGAGCAGCGGCTGCTGGGCCGCGGCGGCGGCTGAGAAGCCGTGAGCGCACAATCGGCGCCGACGGCGCTTCCTTCGCTCGCCGTCACGAGGCGAGACTGATGATCTACAAGTTCAAGAGCAAGGCCAGCGGCGACCTGATCATGCTGGCCCCCAACGGCGACCAGATGCTGCGCCTGCTGGGCCGCGAGCCGGCGGCCAGCGGCATCTTCGAGGCGGCCGACCTACCCGCGCTGCGCCGCCGGCTGGAAGCGGCGGTGACCGAGGCCGAAGCCGCGGTCGGCCAGGACGGCGGCCCTGCCGACGGCGAAGACGAGCGCAAGCGCGAAGCCGTGGGACTGCGCCAGCGGCTGTGGCCGATGGTGCAGATGATGGAACGCGCGGCCGCCGCCGGCGAGCCCATCGTCTGGGGCGTTTGAACGGCGTGAGCGATCCGGACGGCGCGGCGTCGACCCGCGTGATCGCCGTGCGCCACGGCGAGACCTCCTGGAACGCCGAGACGCGCATCCAGGGCCACACCGACATCGCGCTCAACGCGCGCGGCCGCTGGCAGGCCGAGCGGCTGGCGCTGGCGCTGGCGCACGAGACCGTGCACGCGATCTACAGCAGCGATCTGCAGCGCGCCCACGACACGGCGCTGCCCTTCGCACACTCGGCGGGCCTCACGGTGCAGATCGCGCCGGGGCTGCGCGAGCGCGGCTTCGGCGCCTTCGAGGGCCTGAGCTTCGGCGAGATCGAGAGCCGCTGGCCCGACGACGCGCGGCGCTGGCGCCGGCGCGAGCCGCAGTTCGCGCCGACCGGCGGCGAGACGCTGGCCGACTTCCACGCCCGCTGCGTGGGCGCGTGCGCCGCGCTGGCCGAACGGCACCGCGGCCAGACCATCCTGCTGCTGTCGCACGGCGGCGTGCTCGACTGCCTGTACCGCGCCGCGACGCGCGCCGCCGCCGACACGCCGCGGAGCTGGCAGATCGGCAACGCCACCGTCAACCGCCTGCTGCACAGCGAGGCCGGCTTCACGCTGGTGGGCTGGGCCGACACCAGCCACCTGGACGAAGAGCCCGACGGCGGCTGAGCGGCTACAGCAGCAGCACCGACAGCAGCGCCAGCGCGACCACCGCCAGCGCCGAGGGCGCCAGCCAGCGCTCGATCTTCTCGTTGACCGCCGGCAGCGTCTCGTCGAAGCCGGACAGCGGGGCTTGCAGCGGAACAGCTTTCATCGCGCACCTCCGGGAAGCCCCGGCCGCTCAGGTGACGCGAGGCCGGCACAGCGTAGCGACGCGCTGGCGGCGGCGTCCAGCGACTTATTTACGTCGGCGATGCCTACCTTCGCACGTCGCGCCAGGCGTTCTTGTTGGGCGTGATGATCTTCTTGGGCGAGACGTCCACCTTGAACGGCTTGCCGTCGGTGGTTTGCCCGGTGGCCACGACGTCGCCGTTTTCGGTCAGCCACAGGCTGGCGCGCGAGCTGTTGGCGATGGCCGAGACCGTGGTGCCGACGAAGCTGGTCACCGTCGACTTGTCGCCGGTGACGACGTTGATCACGTAGAGGTACGACGAGGCCGAGCAGTCGGTCTTCCCGGCCACATTGGTGGTGAAGGCCACCAGCCCGCGCGCCACCGAGGGCTCGGTGTTGGCCTCCTCGCCGACCGGCAGGTCCATGTACCAGCCGCGGCCGGTGGTCCAGTTCACCGATGGCGCGGTAAGGGCGTCGGTGGCCTTGGTGTAGACCCCCTGCGCCAGGCCCGAGCGCGCATTGGTCAGCGTGCTGCCGTCGGCGATCGCGTAGAAGGTGCGCACCGCGGCGGCGCCGAAGTCGCCGATGTCCAGCAACCGGCCGGTGCCGACGAGGATGATGCGCTTGTCCTTGTACGACACCAGCTCGGGCGGCGCGGTCACCGGCTGCAGGTTGCCGCTGCCGTCCTTGAGCACCGCCACCAGCGACGGCGTGCTCTGCGCCTGCAGGTCGAACTGCCACAGGTTGCCCTTCAGGTCGCCGCCATAGACGTAGCGCACCGAGCCGTCGGGCTCGTAGAAGGGCTTGATGTGGGCGAGGCCGCTCTCGTCGGCCAGCGTGCCGGCATCGGTCACGAACTCGTGAATGGTGGCGCCGGTGGCGGCGTTGAGCATCCACATCCGGCCCTGGCCGTCGAAGCTGCTGTTGTAGCCCGATGTCACCAGCACCACGTAGCTGCCGTTGCCCAGGCGCACGACGGCCGGCTTGCCCACGGTCTGGCCGACCTTGCTCTGGGTGGTGGCGTCGCCGGCCAGCGGGAACTCCCATTTGACCTTGGCGGCCAGTTGGGTTTCGCTCAAGCCGCTCGGACTGCTGACATCGATCGCGTAGTACGAGCGCCCGGCGGCACCCATGCCGGCGACCAGCAGCTTGCTGTTGGCGCCGCTCTTGCCGACCACCGGCGTGCCGTCGAGCCGGGTCTTGAACGTGTAGCCGCGTGCGGTGGTCTGGCCGATGTCGGGCAGCACGGCACGCGGCACGTAGGCCCACAGTTCCTTGCCCGGTTCGCCCTTGGTGTCGATGGCGTGCAGCATGCCTTCGCCGGAGGCCACGTAGGCCACGCCGGTGTCGCGGTCGACCGCGGGCTCGGCGTTGATCACCGCGCCGATCAGGCTCACGCGCTTGCGGAACTTGGTGCTTTCAAGGCTGCGGTCACCGCGCAGATAGTTCATCACCTCAATGGTGTTGCCCCAGGCATTGCCCGGGCTGGGGTTGACCAGGCTGCCGACGGCGCCCGCGGTGAAGCCGACACCGCTGCTGCCGTTGTAGCTGGCGATCACGCGCGTGGTCCAGTTGCGCGCCAGCAGCAGCGTGCCGGCCGACCAGGTGGCGGTGGTGCTGACGACGCCGCTGGCCTTGTCGATCGGGTTGGCCGTCAGGTCGCCGGTCCAGCCCGCGGGGTTGTAGGTGCCGTAGTAAGCCTTGGAGTCGCCGCGCTGCAGGTTGACGGTGCTGACCGCCACGCCGCCCTGGGCGCCCACCTGGTTGAGGATGTCGTTGATGACGGCGCGGATGCCCTCCACGGTGCTGGTCGGGTTGTTGGCCAGCATCATCAGGCCGCGGCCGTTGACGGTGGCATGCCACAGGTCGTCCAGCATGCTCGGCGTGTCGGCCACCGGCGTCGGCCAGGTCGGCGCGGTGACGAACGGGTCCACCGCCGTCGGCCAGATCGTGCCCGAGACGCCCAGCGAGATGGCGTAGGTGTTGACGTGCAGGTTGGGGTTCTTGTCGGCGTTGGGCGCCGTCGACGAGCTCAGCGGCACTTTGCCCGCGACCAGCGGCTTGGTGCCGCCAGCACGGAGCTGCTTGGTGTAGTAGGTCCAGGCCCAGGTCGGCCAGCGAGCCGGCAGGCGTGGTCTTGTACGGCGCCGTGTTGCCATGGGTGGCTTGGTCGTAGGTCGGTACGGTCACGCCGCTGGGCGCATTGGCAAAGCCGTCGGTGACCACGAACATCGCGTTGCGTTGGCAGGCGTACTCCACGATGCTGGTGTTGGTGTCGTACTGGTCGCCGATCACCTGCATGGTCTTGTGCGTCGGCGTGGCGGCCTGGTCGGGCGTCAGGCGGTAGAAGTCGCCCACCGTGCGCAGCCGGTTCAGCGAGGCATCCGTGGCATCGGCGTCGAGCATCGTGATCGACGGCGGCGAGCTGAGCGCGGCGTCGGAGAAGCGCATGGTGCCCATGCGCACGCCGGTCAGGTTCTCCAGCACCGTGCCCATCGACCCCGCCAGCGAGAGCTTGCGCTTGCGGTAGTAGGTGAACCAGTTGGCGAAGTTCTTGATCTCGTTTTCGTAGGTGCGCCCCGAAGGGAAGGTGTTGCCGCTCTTGATCTCGTAGCGCTTGAGCTTGGTCGTGCCGTCGGGCGCCAGCACGCAGGTGCTGCCGTCGACGGTGCAGTTCTGGGCGTGCCAGAAGGTCGCCGGGTAGTAGGGGATGGAGGCGAAGCAGCGCTTGTTGGCCGCCGGCGTCAGCTCGGCGGTGATGTCGCGCTCGGTGCTGCCTTCGCAGGCCCCCGAGGTCTTGGAGCTGGCATTGAGCCGGCTGCCCGCGGGCACCTTCATGCCCGGCTCGACATAGAAGCGGTAGCCGCCGGTGGTCCATTTGCCGCCGGCGTTGGCCGAGTTCCACTGCTGCGTCAGGTTCATCGCCGGCGCGCCGGGCTCGGTCGGATGGATCTTGGCGGCCGCCGACGGCGAGTCGGGAAAGGACGGGTTCAGCGCGCCGTCGTAGTAGGCCGGCGCCCAGGGCTTGTAGTCGATCTCGGTGTCGTAGTACTGCGGATTGAACGCGGCCGAACGCGTCCAGGCGAAGTCCGGCGTCGGCGGCACGACCTTGTAGTAGGTCTCCGAACTGCCGTAGATGCCGCCGCCCGGGGCGTCGCCGGCCGGGCTGGCCGCCGGAATCCAGCCCACCGGGAACAGGTAGGCGTACTTTGCCTCGGTGCCGCCGCCGAACAGCGGCTTGCCCGCGGCCGTATCCCACGCGGTCGACCCGTTCCACCACATCAGGCCGCTGCTGGTGGACAGCAGCACCTCCCAGTCCATCGAGCCGGAGTCGTCGATGCCGTAGACGATGTTGGGCTTGGCGAGCACCGAGGCCTTGAGCGGCAGCTCGGCCACCTTGGTGGCCTGGGATGCGGTGCTGCCCAGCAGCGTGCCCAAAGCGAGCACGGAGACGACGAAGTTGAGGGCGATCTTCATGGCAGACCTCGCGCGGCTTACTTGTTGACCAAGGCCTGCACCCAGACCCGGGTGTCCTTGGGCCCGGTGATGCGGGCGGTGATGCGGTATTGCGTGGTCGTCGGCGGATCGACCTTCTTGTTCGGGTCGTTCGTCTCGGGCTTGTCGGGGTCGATATCGACCTTGACCAGACACTGGCGCATCGGGTCGGCGACCGGCATCGCGCCGCTGCACTGGCGGTCGATGACGTAGCGCGCCGTGTAGGCGCCCACCGCCACCGAGGCGCCGCTTTCGAAGTCGATCGTCGGCAGGCCGTTGGCGTCGTCGGCCAGCGTGCTGGCGCGGTACCAGCCGTCCTGGTCGGTGTTCTCGTTGGTCAGCACGGAGACGGCCGCGAACGCGGTATTGACGCCCACCTCCGAGGCCTGCACCGCCGATTCGCGGAAGGTCGCGTTGCCGGCCGCCAGCGTGCCCACCTCGTTCATGCGCGCCAGCGCCAGGCCGCCCAGCAGCATCACCGTCAGCAGGATCAGCACGACGAGCATCGTCACGCCGCGTTGTTGTTTGCGTCCGGTTCTCATGCCTTGATCCCCAGGACCAGGTTGCGCAGCGGCACGACCACGGTGGCGCTGCGGAAGCGGTAGCAGGCCCAGTCGGCGACGTCGGGCTCCACCACCTCTTCGCTGGGCTCACCGACGAAGAGCCGCGGCTTGGCGGTGCTGGCCTCGCAGACGCCGGCGAGATTGGCCTTCTCGCGCTGCGGGCTGCGCGTGACCACGCCGATGCGCACGGCGCGCACGCGCGCGATCGTGGTCGAGTCGATGGTCGCCCAGCCGCCGGTGGCGTCGACCCAGTTCTCCAGCGTCTTGCTGCCGCCCACGCCGCTGGACACGCCGTACTGCAGCCTGAAGGCCACCACGTTGCGCGCCAGCACGGCGCTGGTGCCATCGAGCGGACGGTCCATCACGAGGTTGGTGCCGTCCAGCCGGTAGCGGCTCCAGCCCACGCGGCCCAGCAGCGTGACGCTGCCGCCGGCGGCGCTATAGCTGGGGTTGGTGGTGAAGGTCCCGTCGTTGAAGGTGCCGCCGGGTGCGAAGACCAGTTTCTGCGGATCGTCGCCGGAGGCCGCCACGTTGTCGGTGATGCTGCGCAGCAGGCAGGGGTCGCCGGGCGCAGCCGGCGACAGCACGACGGCATCGTCCACCGCGCCCGGCAGGTTGGACACCAGCGAGGCATCGGCGCCGGTGCTGGGCAGTTGCAGCCGCGCGCTGGCGCCCGACTGCACGCGCGAAGACTGGATCACGTCCAGCCGGTCGAGCCCGCCCACGCGCGAGATCTGCACCGGCACGAAGGCGGCGCCGTCGGACAGCACCGTGGTGCCCTTGGAGATGTTGATCTTGTCGCAGAGGTAGACGCCCTCGCCGAAGAAGCCCAGGCCGGCGCTGGCGGCGTCGTTCTTCAGCGCCGACAGCACGGTGGTGACGTTGACGGCCACGCCGCCCACGCCCATGCCCTGGCGCTGCGAGGCGGTGAAGACGATCGCGCTGCTGGACGCGGCGATGCCGACGATCAGCGCGACCACCATGCCGACCATCAGCTCGATGATCGAGAAGCCGCGCTGCCGGCGGCGCGGGAAGCGTTGTTCAGCGCACATCGGTCACCACCTGGATCTGGCGCTCGTCGGGCACGCCGGGCACACCGTTGCCATTGCTGTAGATCTCGCGCGAGGTCCAACCGATGCTCACCGTCATGCGGCCGGACGCGGCGTTGAGCGTCACGCCTTTGGTCACCGTGCCGGGCAGCGTGCCGGCCACCCGGGCGGCCCACGCGGTGGTGCGCGCGGTGGCCGCGGCCGAGCTGCAGGCGCCGGTCTGCGGCAGCGTGTAGCAGGCGGCGTTGCCGTGGTCCACCAGCACCGTGTTCAGCAGCTCGTCGGCCAGCGCGGTGGCCGTGGTGCGCAGTTGCGCGTCGGTGGCCGAGCTGACCATGCGGCCCTGCATGCGGCTCATGCCGATCAGGCCGAAGGACAGGATCGCGATCGCGATCAGCGCATCGATCAGGCTGACGCCGCGCTGGCGGCGCCTGTTGTTGGCAGCGTGGCTCATGGGCAGCTCGCCAGGTAGTTGCCGCAAAGCCGGATCGCGCCGCCGGCGTCCACGCGCAGCCCGGGGCAGCGCAGGTCTTCCGAGCAGGTGCCGCTGGCGGCGGCCAGGTTGACCGAGACCGCGGTGCCGAACGGCGCCGGCCGGCCCTCGGGCCCGAAGTCGAAGGTCTTCACCGGTGCCTGCACGTTGCCCGGCAGCGTGCGCGCGCGCAGCACCGCCGGCGCGGCCGGCTGCGTCATGTCCAGCAGCTGCACGCTGGCGCCGTTGGTCGACACGCGCACCGTGGTGTTGCGCTTGATGGCCTCGCTCTGCGCCAGCAGCGTCTCGCCGAACAGCAGGTTGCCGGCCTCGCGCAGGCGCGAGTTGGCCACCATGTCGCCCATGTAGGGCGCCGCGGCGGTGGCCAGCAAGGCCATCACGGCCAGGCCCACCATCAGCTCGATCAGCGTCATGCCGCGCTGCATCAGGCGTCGCATGAGACCCCCTTGATCGACCAGCAGTTGCCCGTCGGCGCGGTCTTGGGATGGGCCGCGGTGGTGCGCGTGCCGGCGGAGTCGATCGTGTAGGTGTAGCCGTTGAGGGCGCCGCTGCCGGTGGCGGTGGCCTTGTAGCCGCCGGCAGTGAGTTCGCAGGTGACCGTGTAGTTGGCCACCAGCGTGGGCGGGTCGATCGCGCAGGCGTCGGCGCCGGACACCGTCTTCTTGTAGCTGCCGGTGTCCTGGAAGCGCTGCTCCATGCGCGTGAAGTAGGACTGCAGCGCGTCCAGCCCGGCCGGCACCTTGGAGCGCTGGATGTAGGCGGTGTAGGCCGGCATCGCCACCGCGGCCAGGATGGCGACGATGGCGACGACGATCATGACTTCGATCAGCGTGAAGCCGCGCGCGGCGGCGCCGCGGCGGGCATCGGTTCGGACGGTGTAGACGGACATGCAGCCTTCCCGGCGGGGCTGATCGCACCGGCAGCACGGAAGGCTGTCTGCGGGTATCGGTCCTCGCCTGTTCCTCCGCGCTATCGGCCGGCCGCCGCGGCGACTTGAGGCGCCAAGCGTTCGCAGGTGTAACGCGGGGGCCGAAGCCGGCCGGGCTGCGACATTCGTCACGCCCGGCGCCCATCGGGACGCGGGCCGGCCCCGGGTTTTCGGCCGTCCGGCCCCCGCGGCCAAGGGGCAACGGCTGCCGTTGTCAGTCACCAGCGCTCACAATTGAACGATTGCAATGCTTTGGTGCTTCAGTCTCCGATGTCCGATCCTCGATTCCGCCGCGGCCGCGCGGGCTGGCTGCTGGCCTGCCTGCTGGCGCTCGCGTTGCCCGCTCAAGCCCAGAGTTATCGCTGCAGCAGCGGCAAGGGCATGATCTACAGCGACCGCCCCTGCCCCGGCGACGGCAGCACGCGGCTGGGCGGCTACGGGCCGGTGGAGGAGGCCCAGCCGGTGCGGCGCTACGTGCCGCCGCCGTCGCGCGCACCCGAGCACCTGAGCTACATGAGCGCCGAATGCGCCAGCCTCAACGACGGCCTGCGCACCGCGGCGCAGCGCGGGCTGTCGCCCGCCACCCAGGCCGAGCTGCGCGACGACTACGGCCGGCGCTGCGCAGCCAACGAGTCGCAGGCGCGGCAGCGCTGGAGCCAGGAGCAACTGCGCGGCAAGCTCGGCCAGCACCAGGAGCGGCAGCAGGCCGGCCAGCAGGCCCGGCAGGAACAGGTCCAGCAGCAGCAGTTGATGTCGCAATGCGGCGAGATGCGCCGCATCATCGCCGCCAAGAACGAGCGCCTGTCGACGCTGACCGCCGGCGAGGTGAGCGACCTGCGCCGCTTCGAGGCCAACTACGCGGCGCGCTGCGTCACGCGCACGCAATAGTCCTCGTTGTCAGAAGTCCTCGTTGTCAGAACAACTCGCCGCCGCGTGCCGGCGGCAGCAGCCCCAGGTGGCGGTAGGCCGCCTGCGTCGCCACGCGGCCGCGCGGCGTGCGCTGCAGGTAGCCCTGCTGGATCAGGTAGGGCTCGATCACGTCCTCGATCGTGCCGGCTTCCTCGCCGATGGCGGCGGCCACGTTCTCCAGCCCGACCGGGCCGCCGTCGAAGCGGTGGATCACCGCGTCCAGCAGCTTGCGGTCCATCACGTCGAAGCCCTGCGGGTCGACGTCCAGCATCTGCAGCGCGCGGTCGGCCGTCGCCGCGTCGACGTGGCCGCGCGCCTTCACCTGCGCGTAGTCGCGCACGCGGCGCAGCAGCCGGTTGGCGATGCGCGGCGTGCCGCGGCTGCGGCGCGCGATCTCCAGCGCGCCGGCGGCGTCGACCGGCACCTGCAGCAGCCCCGCCGAGCGCGTGACGATGCGCGTCAGCTCCTCGGCCGAGTAGAACTCCAGCCGCGCGACGATGCCGAAGCGGTCGCGCAGCGGGTTGGTCAGCATGCCGGCGCGCGTGGTCGCGCCCACCAGCGTGAAGGGCTGCAGGTCGAGCTTGATCGAGCGCGCGGCCGGGCCCTCGCCGATCATGATGTCGATCTGGTAGTCCTCCAGCGCCGGGTACAGGATCTCCTCGACCACCGGGCTCAGCCGGTGGATCTCGTCGATGAAGAGCACGTCGTTCTTCTCGAGGTTGGTCAGCAGCGCCGCCAGGTCCTTGGGCTTTTCCAGCACCGGGCCGCTGGTCTGGCGCAGGTTGACGCCCAGCTCGGCGGCGATGATGTGCGACAGCGTGGTCTTGCCCAGCCCCGGCGGGCCGAACAGCAGCACGTGGTCCAGCGCCTCGGCGCGGCCGCGCGCGGCGTGGATGAAGATCTCCAACTGTTCACGTGCCTTGGCCTGGCCCACGTAGTCGGCCAGGCCCTTGGGGCGCAGCGCGCGCTCGATGGCCTCCTCGCCCGGCGACGCCGGCGCGGCGCTGACCACGCGGCGCGCGGGTTCGAACTCGTCGGTCTGGATGGCCATCAGTACCGCCCGGCCGTTCCGAAGGTACTGAGCGCCCCCTCGGGGGGCCGCGAACGAAGTGAGCGTGGGGGCTCCATCCAGTGATTATCGGTGCGCTTACACTGCACGGTCGTGTCCACCGCCCGCCGCCACCGCCGCCTGACCGCCTGGATCGCGCTCGTCGCGATGCTCGCGTTCGCGCTGGTGCCCACGGTGTCGCGCGCGCTGGCCTTCGCCGGCGGCGGCTCGGACCTGGGCCGAAGTCTGCACGCCGCAGGGCCTGAAGCTGGTGTCGACGGCCGCTGCCGGGGCCGATGCCGATGCCGGCGGCGGCACGCAGGCGCTGCCGCTGGACCATTGCAGCTTCTGCTCGCTGGCCGGCGCCGGGCTGGCGCCGCCGCCCACGGCGCCGCCGTTGCTGAGCCTGCCCTTGCGCGGCGCCGAGCCGCCGCCGCTCTTCCTGCACGCGCCGCGCACGCTGCACGCCTGGCGCGCCGCGCAGCCGCGCGCACCGCCGCCGCTCGCCTGAATCCGCCAAGCGAGACCGCCGCGCGCCGGCCCTGAAGGCGCGATCGCGGTCGATCCCTTGTCCGGTGCCGGCCGCAGCCCATGGGCGCTGCCGGCGATCAGGAGGCTTCCCGTGCATCCCCTTCAACGTGCCCTGCGCGCGCTGGCGCCACTGGCCTTGGCCGCCGGCGCGCAGGCCCAGGACACTGCGCCGGCGCAGCCGGCCACGCAGTCGGTCGTCGTCACCGCCGCGCGCGGCTCGCGGCTGCAGGACCTGGACGTCAGCACCACCGTGCTGCGGCGCGAGCAGATCGAGCTTTCGCCCGAGACCACCGTCGAGCAGATCGTCAACCGCATCCCCGGCGTGTTCGCGCTCAACCAGCCTTCGGGCCAACTGCACCCTACCTCGCAGGTCTTCAGCATCCGCGGCTTCGGAACCACGACCAACGTCAACACGCTGCTGATGGTCGACGGCGTGCCGGCCAACGACCCCTTCTTCCGCACCATCGACTGGCGCCAGATCCCCAAGGAGGCCATCGAGCGCATCGAGGTCATCCGCGGCGGCGGCGCCTCCAGCCTGTGGGGCAACCTGGCGATGGGCGGCATCGTCAACATCGTGACGCGCGAGCCCCAGCCCGGCGAGCGGCGGGTGAGCTTGAGCGCCGGCAGCTTCGGCACCTGGTCGGCCGACGCGGGCTTGACGCTGCTGGCCACCGAGACGCTACGCGTCGGCCTGCTGGCCGGCGCCTCGGGCAGCGACGGTTATCAACAGACGCCGGCGGCCTACCGCAACCCGCGCATGGCGGCCACCGCGTCGCGCTCCGACGACCTGCAGCTCGGCGCCGTGTTCACGCCCGCGCCCGATGCGCGTTATGACGCCAAGCTCTCGGCGCACCGCGCGCGCGAGTCGTCGCTGGTGTGGGACCTCACGCGCAACGCCTGGGACAGCTACAAGCTCAGCGCCGGCGGCAGCTGGCGGCTGGCGGCGCCGGGCAGCAGCCTCAACGCCAACGCCTGGCTGGGCCGCTCGGAGATGGACACCACCAACGCCGGCCAGGCGCCGGCCTACAGCAACGCGACGCCGGCCGCGGCGGTGCCCTACGTGTCGCAGATCGAGGCGGCGAAGTATCGCCACGCCGGCGGCTCGGTCTTCCTGCAGACGCGGCTCGGCCCGCTGCACGACGTCAAGATCGGCATCGACGCGCGCCGCATCGCGGCCGACGACGAGCTCGCGCTCTACGGCCCCGGCGCGCAGACGGCGGCCATCGTCGCGCGCGGCGAGCACCGCTTTCTGGGCGTCTTCGCGCAAGGCACCTGGCGGCCGCTGGACGAGGCGCCGCTGGAGCTGACGATCGGCCTGCGCGAAGACCTGTGGCAGGCGCGCGATGCCGGCGTCAGCGGCCGCATCCTCAGCAACGGCAGCAGCCTGTCCAACCCGGTGCCCGACACCTCCACGCACACCTTCAACCCGCGGCTGGGATTGAAGTATCTCGTCGGCGAGCACTGGGCGCTGCGCGCCGCGGTCTACCGCAACTTTGCCGCGCCGGGCATGAACCAGATGTACAGGAGCTTCGTCAGCGGCAGCAGCTACACCGCGACCAGCCCCACGCTGAAACCCCAGACCAACGTCGGCCAGGAGCTGGGCCTGGACTTCCAGCGCGCCGGGCTCAGCGTCTCGTTCACCGCTTACGACAACCGGCTCGACGGCTTCATCGACTTCGCGCCGCTGTGCACGACGGCCGCAAGCTGCAACCCGCTGATCGCCGGCACCGGGCTGGCCGCGGGCAGCATCACGCGGGTGAACCAGTACGTCAACGCCGGCCGCGCGCGGCTGCGCGGCGCCGAGCTGCTGGGCCGCTGGCAGGCGACGCCGGACCTGGCGATCGACGGCGGCGTCTCGCGCACCAGCGCCTACCTCACCCGTTCGGACTACACGACGCCGGCCGCGACGCCGCCCGACCCGGTAGGCAAGCAGCTCGGCCAGGTGCCGCTGTGGACGCTAAACCTTGGGGTGCAATGGCAGGCACTGCCCGGGCTCACGCTGTCGCTGCAGGGCAAGGCCTTCCCGCCGTACTGGAACAACACCGCGCACACGCAGCGCAATGATGGCGCCGCGCTGCTGGACCTGGGTGTGAACTGGAGAATACGTTCTGGCTTGACGTTATGGGCCAGCGTCCAGAACCTCGGTGACCAACGCTACTTCGACCAGGGCCTGACAGTGACGACGATCGAGGGCAGTACCGTCGCCACGAGCAGCATCCCCGCGCTGGGCCAGCCGCGCATGGTGTCGGCCGGGCTGCGGCAGCAGTTTTGACACGGGGCCGACCATGCACCCGATCCGCTCGATTCGCCTGGCAGCCGTCCGCCTCGCGCTGACCCTGCTCGGCCTGCTGGGCGCCGCAGCGCCGGCACCGGCGCAAGGCCATGCCGCACACGAGCCGGCGCCGGCGGCCTCGGCCGCGGCGCCCGGCGCGGCCTACGCGGCGATGTCGCCGTTCCAATGCGCCGGCAACGGCCTCGATTGCGCCACCGCGGCCACGCCGGCCTGGGGCCCCGACGGCGCGCTGTGGCTGGCCTGGGTGGCCAACGGCGACGTGGTGGTCGCACGCTCGCCCGACGGCAACGGCGCGGTGCAGCGCCCGGTCGTCGTCGGCCGCTACGGCGCCTTTGCCGACATCGGGCCCGATGCGCGGCCGCAGATCGTGGTCGACGCGCGCGGCCGCGCGGTCGTCGCCTTCGCCGTGTTCAAGGACGAGCAGTGGAACGCCCAGGTGCTGGTCTCGACATCGGATGACAACGGCGCCAGCTTCAGCGCGCCGCAGCCGGTGTCCGACGACGCGGCCAGCCAGCGCTTTCCCGCGCTGGCGCTGGCGCCCGACGGCGCGCTGTTCATCGCCTGGGTCGACAAGCGGCTGGTCGCCGCGGCGGCGCGCCAGGGCCGCCGCGTGCCGGGCGCGGCGATCGCCTACGCCTGGTCGGCCGACGGCGGCACCCGCTTCGGCCCGGCGCGCATCGCGCACGCCAGCAGTTGCGAGTGCTGCCGCATCGGCGTGGCGGTGCCGGCCGCGCAGCACCCGGTGCTGGTGTTCCGCGACCTCGCCGCGCCCGGCGTGCGCGACCATGCGCTGCTGAGCTTCACGGCCGCCGGCGACCCCGGCCCGCTGCACCGCGTCGCGGTGGACGATTGGCAACTCGACGCCTGCCCGCACCACGGCCCGGCGCTGGCGGTCGGCGCGCAAGGCCGGCTGCACGTGGCCTGGTACACGCAGGGCCGGCAGCGGCAAGGCGTGTTCCATGCATGGTCGGCCGACGGCGGGCGCCGCTTCAGCCGGCCGATGCGCCTGGGCCGCGCCGATGTGCGCGCCGGCCGGCCGGCCGTTTTGGCGCGCGGGTCCGACGTGTGGCTGGCATGGAAATCCTTCGACGGCCGGCGCAGCACGCTGTTCGTGCAACGCTCGCGCGACGCCGGCCGCACCTGGGCGGCGCCGCAGCCGCGGCTCGCCACCGCCGGCTACAGCGACCATCCGCTGCTGGGCTGGCGCGGCGACGAGCCGATGCTGAGCTGGCTGACGCACGACGAAGGCCTGCACGTGCAAAACTTGAGGAGTCCATCATGAAACGACGCGATCTGCTGCGGCTCGCGCCCGCGCTGGGCGGCGCGCTGATGCCGGGCCCGGGCCAGAGCCAATCAGCAGCCACCGAGCTGCTGACGCTCGAATTGAACGGATGGCCGGCGCTGCGCCGGGCACTCGCCGGCCGGCGCGCCATCGTCCACCTGTGGGGGCTGACTTGCGCGCCCTGCATCGAAGAGCTTTCGCGCTGGGCGGCCTTCATCGAGCGCCGGCCGCAGGCCCCCATCGTGCTGATCGAGGTCGAGCCCGCCGACCCGGCCCGCATCCAGGCTACGCTGCGGCGCGCCGGCGTCAACGGCGGCCGCCAGTACGTCGTGCAGGGCTTCCCCGACGAGCGCTGGCGCTATGCGGTCGACCCGCGCTGGGGCGGCGAGCTGCCGCGCACGCTGCTGCTGGAGGCCACGGGCGCGATGCGCGCCTTCAGCGGCGCGGCCGACTTCGCGGCGCTGCAGCGCTGGCTGCAGCCTTGACCCCGAAGGCCGCATGACCGATTGCTTCAACGGCACGGCAGCAGCTTGCAGGCCTGCTGCGCCCGCACCGAACCCGCCTGCGACGAAAGACCAAGCCATGAAACCGATCCGACTCATCGCCGCCGCACTGGCGCTGGCAGCGGCCACCGCCGCCGCACAGGCCCAGACCACCGTCAAGGACGCCTGGGTGCGCGGCACCGTGCCGCAGCAGAAGGCCACCGGTCTGTTCGCACGGATCACCTCGGCCGCGGGCGGCAAGCTGGTGGCCGCCCGCTCGCCGGTGGCCGGCGTGGTGGAGATCCACGAGATGTCGATGGACGGCAACGTGATGAAGATGCGCGCGCTCGGCGGCGGGCTGGAACTGCCCGCGGGCAAGACCGTCGAACTCAAGCCCGGCGGCTACCACATGATGCTGCTGGACCTGAAGCAGCCGCTGAAGGAAGGCGACACCGTGCCGGTGACGCTGGTGGTGGAAAGCAAGGACGGCAAGCAGGAGACAATCGAGCTGAAGGCGCCGGTCAAGGCGCTGACGACGCCGCCCGGCGGCGAGCACAAGCACTAACAGCCCTTTCCCACCATGGCCTTGCAAGCCCTGAAGCTGAGCATCGACGACGGCGTCGCCACGCTGACGCTGGACCGCCCGGATGCGCGCAACGCGCTGTCCAACCAGATGAAGGACGAGCTGGCTGCGGCCGTGCCGCAGCTCGCCGCCGACGCCGCGGTGCGCGCCGTGGTGCTGACCGGCGCCGGCGGCGTGTTCTGCGCCGGCGGCGACCTGCGCGGCATGGAGGAGGTGCGCGCGCAGATGACGGTGGAAGGCTGGCGCGAGCGCATGCGCTCGGTGCAGCCCTGGATCCGCGCGCTGGTCGAGCTGGACAAGCCGCTCGTCGCCGCGGTCGACGGCGCCGCCTACGGCGCCGGCTTCAGCCTGGCGCTGATGGCCGATTTCGTGCTGGCCAGCCCGCGCGCGCGCTTTTGCATGAGCTTCATACGCGTGGGGCTGGTGCCCGACTTCGCGGCGATGTACACGCTGCCGCGCGTGGTGGGCGTGCAGCGCGCGCGCGAGCTGATGCTGTCGGCGCGCGAGGTCTCGGCGGTCCGAGGCGCTGCAGCTCGGCATCGCGATGGAGCTGGTGCCGGCCGAGGCGCTGCAGGCGCGCGCCCAGGCGCTGGCACGCAGCTTCTGCGGCGCCTCGCCGCTGGCGATGGCGCTGGTCAAGGCCGAGCTGGGCATGAGCCTGGCCACCGACCTGCGCGGCGCGCTGGCCAGCGAGGCCGACCACCAGGCGCTGTGCTTCGAGACCGAGGCCCACCGCAGCGCGGTGCGCCGCTTCCTGGACAAGCAGCCGGCGGCGTTCCAGTTTCCGGCCGCCGTCACGCCGCCCTTGGCATTTCGTATTGACAAAGACAATACAAACAACTAGCGTCCCGCCATGGACGTGCAGTACGAACTGAACGGTGACCTGTTCGTCTGGAACCGCGAGAAGGCCGAGGCCAACTGGCGCAAGCACGGCGTGCGTTTCGAGGAAGCGGCCAGTGTGTTCCACGATCCGTTCTTCGTGCTCACCGACGCCTCGCGCGGCGACGAGGCACGCGACGCAGCCATCGGCTTCGATGCCAGCGCCCGCCTGCTGTTCGTGGTGCACGTGGAAATCGAGGGCTCGCACATCCGCATCATCTCCGCGCGCCGCGCGGAGCCGCACGAAGAGGCTCGCTATGCTCAATGAACGCACCAAGGCCCGGCTGAAGAAGGACCGGGAGATGACCTCCATCACCCTGCGCATCCCGGTGGACGTGGTGGAGGCGATGAAAGCGATCGCGCCCCAACGCGGCTTCACGGGCTACCAGACCTTGCTGAAGGCCTACCTGAGCGAGGGCCTGCGCCGCGACGAAGCGCAGTCCGCCGCTGCGGCACAAGGCCGCCTGGTGGAAGCGCTCAGGCGCCACGGCGTGCCCAGCGAGGTGATCGAGCAGGCGCAGCGCGAAGCGCATGCCGCGTGAGCCCGCGCGCGTCCGGGCTCAGTCCGCCCGCGGCGCCGCGAAGCGCTTGGCCGGGTCGTAGGGAAACACGTCGTGCACGTGGCCGGCCTTGATGCGGTCCTTGTGGTCCTGCCAGAAGCCGGCGTCCAGCAGATCGGCGTGGTGCTTCATGAAGACCTCGCGCACGCCCGGGTTGCCCAGCAGGAAAGGGCCGAAGGTCTCGGGGAACACGTCCTTGGGACCGACGGCGTACCAGATCTCGCCTGAGAGCTCTTCCTCCTCGTTGCGCGGCGCGGGCACGCGGCGGAAGTTGCAGTCGGTGATGTACTCGATCTCGTCGTAGTCGTAGAACACCACCTTGCCGTGGCGGGTGACGCCGAAGTTCTTCCACAGCATGTCGCCGGGGAAGATATTGGCGGCCACCAGGTCCTTGATGGCGTTGCCGTACTCCACCACCGCGCGCTCAATGGCGCCGCGGTCGCCCTGCTCGCTGGCGTCCTGCAGGTAGATGTTCAGCGGGATCATGCGCCGCTCGATGTAGAGGTGGCGGATCACGATGCGGTCGCCGTCCTCCTCCACCAGGCTGCCGCAGAACTGCTTGAGCTCGGCGACCAGTTCGTCCTCGAAGCGCTGGCGCGGAAAGGCCACGTTGCTGTACTCCAGCGTGTCGGCCATGCGGCCCACGCGGTCGTGCTGCTTGACCAGCAGGTACTTGCCCTTGATCTGCTCGCGCGTGGTGTCCTTCTGCGGGGGGTAGTAGTCCTTGATGACCTTGAAGACGTACGGATAGCTCGGCAGGTCGAACACCAGCATCACCATGCCCTTGATGCCGGGCGCGATGCGGAAGGCGTCCGAGCTGTGCCGCAGGTGGTACAGGAAGTCGCGGTAGAAGATGTTCTTGCCCTGCTTCTGCAGCCCCAGGGCGCTGTAGATCTCGCTGCGCGGCTTGCGCGGCATCAGCGCGCGCAGGAACTGCACGTAGGCCGAGGGCACGTCCATGTCGACCATGAAGTAGGCGCGCGCGAAGCTGAACACCAGCAGCAGGTCGTCCTCGTGGAACAGCGCGGCGTCGATCAGCAGCCGGCCGGCATCGTCGTAGACCAGCGGCAGGCACATCGGGATCTCGGTGAAGCCGTTGATCACCTTGCCCACCAGGTAGGCGCCCTTGTTGCGATAGAACAGGCTGGACAGCACCTGGATCTGGAAGTTGGCGCGCAGCCGCCATTCGGCGAAGCGCAGATTCACGCGCGATTGCAGCGCCTCCAGCACCGCGGCCACGTCGCGGTCCAGGTCCTCGAACTCGGCCCGGAGCTGGAAGTTGTGCACGATGCGGACCATGGTCTCGTGCAGCGTCTCGCGCGTCGGGTAGTAGGCGCGGTAGGTGGGCGCGGCGGCGGGCTCGTCGTTCTCGATGTATTCGGTGCTGACCGCCGGGCGCACGAAGATGAAATCGTTGTTGAAGTAGCTGCGGTGCAGCAGCTTGGCGGTCACGGAGTTGAAGAAGGTCTCGGCCAGCTCGGGCTGGCGGTGGTTGGTCAGCAGGCCGATGTAGTGCAGCTTGACCTGCTGCCAGCTGTCCATCGACAAGGCGTCGACGCGGAACTCGCCGCGCAGCCGGTCCACCGCCTCGTTGACGCGCTGGTCGTAGAACTCGATGCGCTGCGCCTGCGCGTGCTGCTGGCCGTGCCAGTCGCGCTGCTCGAAGCGCGCCTTGGCGGCGGCGCTGGTGGCGCGGAACAGCCGGTAGTGGCGGTTGAAGCCCTCCAGCATGGCCTGGGCAACGCCGAAGGCGCGGTGGTCGGTGAGCTTGTGGGGGAACATGTCAGGCGTCGTCGCCGTCGTCCTGCTGCAGGCCGTCGCCGAACACGGTGTCGCCGCCGCCTTCGGCCACGCGCGGATAGCGCTTGAGCGCGGCGCTGAACACCGCCACCACGGTCTCGGGCCGGTCCATCGTGACCTGCAGGTCCTTCAGCAGGCCGTCGCGCAGGCCGTAGACCCAGCCGTGCACGGCGATGGGCTGGCCGCGCGCCCAGGCGTCCTGGATCACGGTGGACAGCGCGACGTTGCCCACCTGCTCGATCACGTTCATCTCGCACAGGATGTCTTCCTGCTCGTCGGGCGGCAGGTGGTCCAGCCGCTTGCGGTGGCGCAGGCGCACGTCGTGCACGTGGCGCAGCCAGTTGTCGGCCAGGCCGACGCGGATGCCGCGCATCGCCGCGCGCACGCCGGCACAGCCGTAGTGGCCGACGACGATGATGTGCTGCACCTTCAGATGCTCCACCGCGAACTGGATCGTCGACAGCGCGTTCAGGTCGCTGTGCACGACGACGTTGGCGACGTTGCGGTGCACGAACAGCTCGCCGGGCAGCAGGCCCACCAGCTCGTTGGCCGGCACGCGGCTGTCGGCGCAGCCGATCCACATGTAGCGCGGGTTCTGCTGCTGGGCCAGCCGGGTGAAGAAGCCGGGCTCGCGCTGCTCGGTGGCGGCGGCCCAGTGGCGGTTGCTTTGCAGCAGGGGGTTCAGTTCGTCGCTCATCCTCCAAGTGTAGGCAGCGGCCCGCAGGCCGCGCCCGGGCGGTAGCGGCCGTAGACCACGCGGTCGATCAGGCAGCCGCCCTTGATCGCGCTGAACGGAAAGCGCCCTTCCAGCACGTAGCCGCAGCGCCGCGCCAGCGCCTGCGAGGCCTCGTTGCGGCCGAAGATCGGCGCGTACAGCCGCATCAGCAGCGGCTGGCTGGCCAGCGCCCAGTCGCTGATCAGCGCCAGCGCCTCGCTGCCGATGCCGCGCCGCCAGTGCGCGCTGCCGATCCAGTAGCCCACCTCGGCGTTGCAGCGCAGCCAGCCGGCGTCGGCGCGCACGCTGCAGCAGCCGATGGCCTCGCCGCCGGCCGTGACGGCCCACACCTGGCCGTAGGCCGGGTGGCGGTGCTGCTCGCCGCACCAGGCCTCGGCGTGGGCCAGCGTGTAGGGGCGCGGAAAGCCCTCGAACAGGTTGCGCCAGACGCCTTCGTCGTCGGCGTGGCGGGCGATCGCGGGCGCGTCGCCGGGCTGCAGCGCGCGCAGCGCACAGCGCTGGCCGGCCAGCGTGGGCACCGCGGGCGCGGCCGGTGCCGCGCCGTCCGTCACATCGTCTCCGCGAACAGCTCGCGCCCGATCAGCATGCGGCGCACTTCCGAGGTGCCGGCGCCGATCTCGTAGAGCTTGGCGTCGCGCCACAGCCGGCCCAGCGGGTAGTCGTTGATGTAGCCGTTGCCGCCGAAGATCTGGATGCCTTCGCCGGCCATCCAGGTGGCCTTCTCGGCGCACCACAGGATCACGCTGGCGCAGTCCTTGCGCACGCGGCGCACGTGCTCGGCGCCCATGCGGTCGAGGTTCTTGCCCACCGTGTACAGGTAGCTGCGGCCGGCCTGCAGCACGGTGTACATGTCGGCCAGCTTGCCCTGGATGAGCTGGAACTCGCCGATGCTCTGGCCGAACTGCTTGCGGTCGTGCACGTAGGGCACCACGCTGTCCAGCACCGCCTGCATGATGCCGATGGGCCCGGCGGCGAGCACCGCACGCTCGTAGTCCAACCCGCTCATCAGCACCCTGGCACCGCCGCCCAGTGTGCCGAGGATGTTCTCGGCCGGCACCTCGACGTTGCTGAACACCAGTTCGCCGGTGTGGCTGCCGCGCATGCCCAGCTTGTCGAGCTTCTGCGCCACCGAGAAACCCTTCATCGTCTTCTCGACGATGAAGGCGGTGACGCCGCGCGCGCCCATCTGCGGGTCGGTCTTCGCGTAGACCACCAGCGTGTCGGCGTCGGGACCGTTGGTGATCCACATCTTGCCGCCGTTGAGGACGTAGTAGCCGCCCTTGTCCTCGGCCTTCAGCTTCATGCTGATGACATCGCTGCCGGCACCGGGCTCGCTCATCGCCAGCGCGCCGACGTGCTCGCCGCTGATCAGCCTGGGCAGGTATTTGTGCTTCTGCGCGTCGCTGCCGTTGCGCTTGATCTGGTTGACGCACAGGTTGCTGTGCGCGCCGTACGACAGGCCCACCGATGCGCTGGCGCGGCTGATCTCCTCCATCGCCACCATGTGCGCCAGGTAGCCCAGGTCGGCGCCGCCGTAGGCCTCGGGCACGGTGATGCCCAGCACGCCCAGCTCGCCGAGCTTGGGCCACAGGTCCATCGGAAACTGGTCGCTGCGGTCGATCTCGGCCGCGCGCGGCGCGATCTGGTCTTCGGCAAAGGCGCGCACCGCGTCGCGCAGCGCGTCGATGTCGTCGCCGAGCTGGTGGTCGAGGCCGGGCAGGGTGCTCATGACGTGTCTCCTGGGCTGGTCTTGGGGGTCTTGGCGCTGCTCTTGGCGCTGCACTTGGCACTCTTGGCCGAGGCCCGCGCCGCGGCCAGCAGGCTGCGGCAGCGCGCCTCGTGCTGGGCGATCTCGGCCAGCGTGATCTCGATGTCCTCGCGCTGCTGCTCGAGCTGCTGGCGGTGCGCCGCCAGCACCTGCAGGAAGGCGCTGAGCTGGGGCGTCTGGTCGGGGTGCGAGTCGTACATCTCGACGAGCTGCTTGATCTCCAGCAAGGACAGCCCCAGCCGCTTGCCGCGCAGCGTGAGCTTGAGCCGCGTGCGCTCGCGCTGGCCGTAGACGCGGTTGCGGCCGGCGCGCGAGGGCATCAGCAGGCCCACGTCCTCGTAGAAGCGGATCGCGCGCGGCGTGACGTCGAACTCCTGCGCCAGCTCGGTGATGGTGTAGGCGCGGGCGTCCTTGCCGCGCCCTTGCGGGGGCGCCGCGGCGAGGCTCTGGCGCGCGGGTGGGGGCATGGCGTGGCGGCGGATCTGACGTTGACGTAAACGTCAATTTAACCCGGATCCGGCGCCCCAAAAGGACAACCGGCGGCAGAACCCGTGAAGGCCCTGCCGCCGGTGGCCGGTTGGGTGCCTCGCGGCCCCTTGGTCGCCTTTCGCCCCTGAGCGGATGACAGCGTTGCGCGCAAGTGTGCCGCCAGATGCGGCCATCTGCCATCCCCAGAAGTGATGAAGCCCCCGAGGTCCGGGCTGCGCCCGGCAGCGCGGGATCGCCCTCAATCCAGCGCCGGCAGCACCTGCTGGCGCAGCGTGCCCAGCGCCTGCTGGTAGTCGGGCAGCACCGAGCGCACCACGTCCCAGAACGCCGGGCTGTGGTTCATTTCACGCAGATGCGCCAGCTCGTGCGTGACCACGTAGTCAATGACCGGCAGCCCGAAGTGCACCAGCCGCCAGTGCAGCCGGATCGAGCCGTCGGCGCTGGCGCTGCCCCAGCGCGTGGTGGCCGAGCTCAAGGCCAGGCGGCGCACGCGCACGCTCAAGCGCGCGGCGTAGAGCGCACAGCGCTCCTCGAACACGCGCCGCGCCTGGCGCTGCAGCCAGCTCTGCACCAGCTCGCGCACCTGCTCGGGCCCGGCGGCCTGCGGCAGGCCCAGGTGCAGCGTGAGCCGCGGCACGCCGGGCAGCGCAGCGGCGTCGGTGTTGAGCACCGCGCCCTGGGCGCGCGGGTCCAGCACCAGGATCACGGTCTCGCCGAGGAAGGGGATCTGCGCGCCGTCGCGCCATTCGATGCGCGCGGCCTGCGTGCGGCGGGCACGCTCGGCCTGCTCCTGCAGCTTGCGCAGGATCCAGCGCTGCTTCTCGCGCAGCGCCGACTCGACCTCGCCCACACCCACCCAGCGCGGCACGCTGACGCTCAGGCCCTCGGGGCCGACGACGAAGCCGATGCTGCGCCGGCGCGCGCGCCGCAGCTCATAGTGCACGCGGTGCTCGCCGAAGCGGATCTCGCGCTGGGCGCGCGGGTGGCGGTAGGTGGCGGGCGCGGGGGCGGTCGGCGGCGCGGCCGCCGGCGGATCGATCGAAGCGGGCGGCACCGGCGCGGCGGCCTCGACCCCATCGTCGAACAGCGACAGTTGCGCGGGCGGCGCGGCCGGGCTCCGAAGCGGCATGGGCCGCGATTCTAGGAGGCGGCGGCGGCCTCGCCTTGCTCGCGATAAGGCGCGAACACGTCGCGCAACGGCGCACCGCCGCCGCGGCCGGCCAGCGTGGCCTGCAGCGAGGCTTCCAGCTCCTGCAGGTGGCGGCGCATCTCGGCGGCGGCCGCGGCCGGCGTGCCCTGCAGCGCCCGCAGCAGCTCGACGTGGCGGTGCGCCACGCAGGCCGGCGCGCCCGGCGGCTGGTACAAGGCCATCAGCAGCGAGGTGGCCGGCAGCAGCCCGTCGACGATGCGCAGGAACACCGGGTTGCCGCACAGCCCCGCCAGGTGGCGGTGGAACTGCGCCGAGCCGGCGATGGCCGCCGGGCGGTCGCCGCGGGCGTCGGCACCGGCCTCGGCGTCGATCAGCGCCTGCAGCGCGGCGATCTGCGCCGCGCCCAGGCGCCCGGCCAGGCGGCGGGCGATCTCGCACTCCACCACGCGCCGGGCGTCGAAGACCTGGGCCGCCTCGTCGCGGCCGGGCTGCGGCACCTGGGCGCCGACGTTGGGCCTGAGCGCGATCACCTGCTCCTGCGCCAGCCGGTGCAAGGCCTGGCGCACCACGGTGCGCGAGACGGCGAAGCTGGCGGCCAGTTCCTCCTCGCGCAGCCGGGCGCCGGGCGGCAGCCGGTGCTCGACGATGGCGCGGACGATGCCGTCCTGCACGCGCTGCGTGGCCGTCGGCGCCACTGGGCCGGCCGCCGGCCGCCGCGCCATCAGCGGCGGCCCCGGCGGCGGCGCCACAGCCACAGCGTGGCCAGCGTCAGCGCCATCACCGCGAACGAGACCACCGTGGTCACCGTGCCCAGCGCGTAGATCACCGGCGTGGTCACCGTGGTGGTCAGCCCCTGCAGCTCCAGCGGCAGCGTGTTGAGGTCGCCCATCGCCTGCGAGGAGCGCGCGATCTCGTCCCAGCTCAGCGTGAAGCCGAACATGCCCACGCCCACCAGGCTGGGGCCGATCAGCGGCAGCAGCACGTGGCGCAAGCCCTGCCAGCGCGTGGCGCCGAGGTCGCGCGCCGCCTCCTCGTAGGCGGGGTCGAAGCGGTTGAAGACCGCGAACATGATCAGCAGCCCGAACGGCAGCGTCCAGGTGAGCTGCGCGCCCAGGCCCGAGGTGAACAGGCCCAGCAGCGTGGTGTAGCCCTCGCCCGCGGCGGGCCAGTGCGCGTCCAGCCAGGCCTTGAGGCCGGCGTCGAGCAGCCTGAACATCAGCCCGATGCCCAGGCTGACGACGATGCTGGGCATGATCAGGCTGGCCGTGACGACGTAGAACAGCGCCGTGCCGCCGGGCAGCCGCTTGCGGTAGGCCAGGCCGGCCAGCAGCGACAGCAGCACCGTCAGCGCCATCACCGCCAGCCCCAGCGCCAGCGACCGGCGAAAGGCGGCGCCGATGTCGACGACGCCGATGCCTTCCCACAGCGTGCGGAACCAGTGCAGCGAGACGCCGCGCAGCGGAAAGGTCAGCCCGCCTTCGGGGCCCTGGAAGCTCAGCACGAAGATGGCCAGCATCGGCCCGTAGAGGAACAGCACGAAGGCGGCGAAGAAGGCCGCCAGCGCCCAGAAGGCGGCGCCGCGCCTCACGTCACAGCTCCTTGCGCAGGTCGACCGTGCGCAGCATCGCCGCCACCATCAGCAGCACGGCGGCCAGCAGCACCACGGCGTTGGCAGCCGCGGCCGGGAACTGCAGCACGCCGGCCTGCACCTGGATGGTCTTGCCGACCGAGGCGATCTGCTGCCCGCCCATCACGCCCACGGTGATGAAGTCGCCCATCACCAGCGCGACGATGAAGATGCTGCCGATCAGGATGCCCGTGCGGCTGAGCGGCAGCACCACGTGGCGCACCGTCTGCCAGGCGCCGGCGCCGGCGTCGCGCGCGGCCTCGATCAGGCTGCGATCGATGCGCATCATGCTATTGAAGATGGGCACGATCATGAACATCGTGTACAGGTGCACGAAGGCCAGCACGACCGCGAAATCGGAGAACAGCAGCCACTCCAGCGGCCGGCGCACCAGCCCGGCGGCCAGCAGCGCGTCGTTGACCAGGCCGTTGCGGCCCAGCAGCGGGATCCAGGCGACCATGCGGATCACGTTGCTGGTCCAGAAGGGCACGGTGCACAGCACGAACAGCACCGTCTGCCACAGCGTGCTGCGCACGTGGAAGGCCAGGAAGTAGGCCACCGCGAAGCCGATCAGCAGCGTCAGCGCCCAGACGAGGGCGCAGAACTTCAGCGTGCTGAAGTAGGTGCGCAGCGTGACCTCGTTGAGCAGATCGGCGTAGGACTGCAGCGTGAACGCCGGGATCAGCTCGTAGTCGGTGGCGCGCCAGAAGCTGACCATCACGATCAGCGCCAGCGGCAGCAGGAAGAAGACGACGAACACCGCCGCCAGCGGCGCTGCCTGCGCCCAGGCGATCAGCGCTCGTCGATCGTCGGCCACGGATCACACGGGGTCAGGCGGCGACGAACTCGTTCCACTTCTGCACCATGTAGACGTTCTCGTCCATGATCGCGTTCCAGCACGCGATGCCGCCCATGCGCGCCTCGTAGCTGCCGCCGTCGCGCACGCTGCCGGCCTTGGCCAGCAGCTCGCCATTGGGGCTCTTGATGTCCTGCGCCGCGGCCTTGCCTTCCATCCAGTAGGCCCACTCGTAGGGCTCCATCTTCGCCTTGGCCGTCTCCAGCACCGCGCTGTAGTAGCCCTGGCGGTTGAGGTAGGCGCCGGCCCAGCCGTCGAGGAACCAGTTGACGAACTCGTAGGCCGCGTCGGCCTTGCGGCCGCCGACGGTCTTCGGGATGCCGAAGCCCGCGGCCCAGGCGCGATAGCCTTCCTTCAGCGGCTGGAAGGTGCAGGCGATGCCCTTGGTGCGCACCGCGGTGACGGCCGGGCTCCACATGCTCTGGATCACCACCTCGCCGCTGGCCATCAGGTTGACGCTCTCGTTGAAGTCCTTCCACAGCGCGCGGAACTGGCCGGCCTTCTTGGCCTCGATCAGCGCCTTGATGGTGAGGTCGATCTCCTGCTTCGTCATGTTGCCCTTGTCGGGGTACTTGTACAGGCCCATGGCCTCGACCACCATCGCCGCGTCCATGATGCCGATCGAGGGGATGTTCAGGATCGCGGCCTTGCCCTTGAACTCGGGGTTCAGCAGTTCCTTCCAGCTCTCGACCGGGCGCTTGATCAGGTCGGGGCGGATGCCCAGCGTGTCGGCGTTGTAGACGGTCGGGATCAGCGTCATGAACGGCGTCGGCTCGGCGCTGAAGGTCTTGGCGTCGGCCTTGGGCAGGTACATCACCTTCTTGGGCGCGGTGCCCTGGTCGCCCACCTTCCTGCCGGCCACCTCGCCCTTGGTGAACAGCGTGGTGATCTTGTCGGCGTTCTTGATGCGCCGCGTGTCCATCCCCAGCAGGTTGCCGGTGGGGATGATCTTCTTCAGGCTGAAGTACTCGGTGTCGATGAGGTCGAAGCTGTTGGGCGCGGTGACGGCGCGCTTGGTCACGTCGTCGGTGGTGACGGCCACGTACTGGATCCTGATGCCGGTGTCGGCCTCGAACTTCTCGGCGATCTTCCTGTCCTGGTTGACCGCGGTGCCCAGGTAGCGCAGCGTGATCTTCTCCTGCGCATGCACGGCCGGGAAGCCGGCCGCGCCGGCGATGCCGGCGGCGCCCGCGGCCTTCAGCAGGTGGCGACGCGACAGCGCCGGGGTCTTGGGAGTGTCGGACATGGTGCTCGCTCCTGGCGTTGGGGGTGTGTGATCCGAAAGGGCTCAGGCCTGCAGGCGATGCGCCTGCGCATCGGGCCACGCGAGGCTGACGCGCTGGCCGGTTTCGAAAGGGCGGGCGTGGAAGTCGCCGTCGGGCAGCACCACGGTCCAGGTGCCTTCGTCGAGGCGGTCGGGGCCGTCGCCGTCGTCGGCGCTGCCGCCGGACGGCGCCGCCAGGTGCACCTGCACCTGCGCGCCCTGGTACTCGATCGCGCTCACCGTGGCGTCGACGCGCCCGGCCGCCGCCGCGCCCAGCGCGATGCGGTCGCCGCGCACCGCCACCTTGCCGGCCGGCGTCTCGAAGACGTTGTGCGCGCCGATGAAGCGCGCGACGAACTCGGTGCGCGGGCGCTCGAACACCTCGCGCGCGCTGCCCGCCTGCTCGATGCGGCCGTGGTTCATCACCACCACCAGGTCGGCCAGCGCCATCGCCTCCTCCTGGCTGTGCGTGACGTGCACGAAACTCATCGGGCCCCCATCGCGCTGCGCGCGGCCCCCCGAGGGGGCGTCGCCTTCCTTGGGGCGGCCCGGCGGAAGGCTGCCCAGCTCCCGATGCCAACGCTTGAGCTCAGCCCGCATCCGGATGCGCAGGAACGGGTCCAGCGCCGACAGCGGCTCGTCCAGCAGCAGCACCTGCGGCTGCGTCATCAGCGCGCGCGCCAGCGCCACGCGCTGCTGCTGGCCGCCCGACAGCGCCGCCGGCAGCCGCGCGGCGTAGGGCGCCATGTGCACCAGCTCCAGCAGCGAGCGCGCGCGCGCCTCGCGCCGGGCCTGCGGCTCGCCTTTCATGCGCGCGCTGAAGGCCACGTTGTCCAGCACGCTCAGGTGCGGGAACAGCGCATAGCTCTGGAACATCATCGCGGTGCCACGGGCCGCCGGCGCGAGCGCCGTGATGTCGCGCCCGCCCAGAGCGATGCGGCCAGCGCTGGGCGTCTCGTGGCCGGCGATCATGCGCAGCGTGCTGGTCTTGCCGCAGCCCGAGGGCCCCAGCAGGCAGCAATAGGCGCCGCCGGCGATCGCGAGGTCGATGCCGGCCACGGCCAGCGCGTCTCCATAACGCTTGACCAGGCCGGTCAACACCAGATCGGTGCGTGTGCTGCTCATCGCCGCGGCTCACGCAATGCACGTGCCAGGCCGGCGCGCCGATTGCATACAGCCGCCGCAGCGGCGCGCCGGCGGCGGCCGCGCGCTGCCCTGGTGCCGGCGGCGCCGGCGCCGGCACGCTTTGTATGCAAGGCGCACCAGAGCAGGACCCGCCCCGATGAAGCTGCTGCTGATCAACCCCAACAGCTCGGCCGCGATGACGGCCGCCATCGCCGCCGCGGCGCGCGCGGCGGCGGCGCCCGGCACCGAGGTGCTGGCCGTCAACCCGAGCTTCGGGCCGGCGTCGATCGAGGGCCACTACGACGACGCCTTCGGCGCCGCCGGCGTGGCCGAGCAGATGCGGCTGGCGCCGGCGCACGACGCCGCGGTGATCGCCTGCTTCGGCGACCCCGGGCTCGACGCCGCGCGCGAGGCCGGCACGGCGCCGGTGCTGGGCATCGCCGAGGCGGCCTTCCACGCCGCGTCGATGCTGGCCACCGGCTTCTCGGTGGTGACGACGCTGACGCGCACCTGCGTGATCGCCGAGCGCCTGGTGCAGCGCTACGGCTTCGAGCGCAGCTGCCGCGGCATCCACGGCACCGACATCGCGGTGCTGGACCTGGAGCACGGCGGCGGCCAGGCGGCGCTGGCGCCGATCGAGGCCGCCGCGCGCACGGCGCTGGCGCGCGACCGCAGCGGCGCCATCGTGCTGGGCTGCGCCGGCATGGCGGCGCTGGCGGCCGCGCTGCAGCAGCGCCTGGGCGTGCCGGTGATCGACGGCGTGTCGGTGGCCGTGAAGTTCACCGAAGGCCTGGCGGCGCTGGGCCTGGCGACCAGCAAGCAAGGCGACTACGCGCCGCCGCTGGCCAAGCCCTGGGCCGGCTGGGCGCAGCGGCTGGGGTATTGAACTGACCGCCCCCCGCCGCTGGGGCGGCCGGGGGTTCAGCGGTCCTTGCGCAGCACCCCGGTGGGCGTGGCGTTGCCGCCCAGCATGAAGACCGTGTAGACGCCCAGCGTCTGCAGGTTGACGTCGGTCGCCGTGTACAGCGCGTCGGCCGCCGAGACCGAGCTGACGTCCAGCCGCGCGCTGCCGTTGGCGGTGAGCGTCGTGAAGGCCGACGAATTCCCCAGCGGCAGGTCGCTGATCAGCGCCGCATAGTCGACCGCCAGCGTCAGCGCGTCGGCCGTCGCCGCGCCGTGCACCAGGCGCAGCTTGGCGCGGCTGGTCGACGAGGGCAGCCGGTTGTCATCGCTCAGCAGCGAGAGCTGGGGCGCCGCGGCCTCGCCGAAGGCCAGCAGCGTGTAGTCGGCGCCGGCCGTCAGCGTGGCGCTGCCGGTGGAGGCCACGCTGCCGTTGAGGCGCAGCTCCAGCGCATGCTCGCCGGCCGGCACCAGCGCATAGGGCGCCACCGCCGGCGAGCGCAGGCCGCCGGCCAGCGTGCTGCCGTTCCAGGCCACGCCGACGCTGCCCTTGGATTCGACGCCGGCCACCACGCGCAGCCGTGCCTGGGTGTTGCGCGCCGTGGCCAGCCCGCTTTGCTGCTGCACCAGCAGCGAGGCATGCACCAGCACGCCGCCGGAGCCGGCCGTCAGCACCAGCGTGTTGTACTTCTTGTCGCTGAGCGCGATCGCGGGCACGTCCAGGCGCAGGTCGCTGCTGTCGCCGGCGCCGGTCACGCGCAGCCGCCAGCTGCCGCTGTCGAGCGTTGCATAACTGCTCAGGCCGGCGGATGCCACCGCCGAGGCCACCGGCGTCGTGCTGTCCAGCGCGGTGTCGTCGCGGGTCAGGTAGACGTCCAGGCTGCCCAGGTCGGCGGTGGCGCTGAAGATGCGCAGCTTGGCCTTGCCGCTGCTGATGCTGGATTCGTCCTCGTCCTCGGGCAGCGTGGCCAGCTTCAATGCGCTCTGCCGGCCCCAGACCACGGCGGTGTAGTGCTGCGCCTTGGAGAAGCTGCGGCTGGAGTTGTTGAGCGAGCTGCTGCCGCCGCTGGCCAGCACGTCGACGGTGTAGGTGGCGGCGTCGACGTCGACGTAGTCGGTCAGCGTATCGGCCGCGGCCGCCTTGACCACGGTGGCGTTGTCCAGCGTCAGGTCGACGCTGGCGACGTCGCCGGAGACGTTGAGCACGCGCAGTTGCGCCGCGCCGCTGCTGCTGCCGGAGCCGCCGCCGCAGCCGCCCAGCCCCAGGCTCAGCGCGGCCACCGCCGCCGCCAGCCAGGCGCGCCGGCTCGAAAAAACCGTCATTGAATCCCTCGCGAACAGATCGAACGGCTCGCGATTGGGCCGCCCGGGCTTTGCCGCGGAATGTCTCGAACGTGTCGGCGCGGAAAACCTCAGGCCGGCGCTGGCGGGGGTGCCGGCGCGGGCGCCGGCGGCGGTGCAGGGGCCGGTGCCGGCGCCGACGGATAGGCCTCGGGATCCAGCCGCCGCATCTCGGCCTCGATCCAGTCCTCCACCTCGCGCATCAGCTCGTCGGCCTGGCGGCCGGCGCTGGGGATGGGCTGGCCGATCGAGACGTCGATCACCCCCGGGCGCAGCAGGAAGCTCTTGCGCGGCCAGCAGCGCGCCGAGGTGGCGGCGATCGGCACGATGGGCACGCCGGCATCGATCGCCAGGCGCGAGGCGCCGGTCTTGTACTGGCCGCGCTGGCCGCGCGCGATGCGCGTGCCCTCGGGGAACATGATGACCCAGATGCCTTCGGCGAACAGCCGCCGGCCCTGCGCGGCCACCTTGTTCCAGGCCTCGGCGCGCTTGCTGCGGTCGATGTGGATCATGTCCAGCCGCCCCATCGCCCAGCCGAAGAAGGGCACGTGGAGCAGCTCGCGCTTGAAGACGTAGGCCAGCGGGTGCGGCATCAGCGTCGGGTAGGCGAAGGTCTCCCAGGTGCTCTGGTGCTTGCTGGCCAGCAGCACCGCGGCGCGGCGGTCGCTGGCGCCGGGCAGGTTGTGCATGCCGTGCACGCGGTAGCGCACGCCGCAGATCACGCGCGCGCCCCAGATCGCCAGCACCAGCCAGCGTGTGGTGGGCCAGTACAGCCGCGCGCCGCGCAGCACGATGGACAGCAGCAGCGAGCCCAGCGCCCAGGGGATCACGGTGAGCGCCATCCACAGGAAGAACAGCGCCGAGCGCAGGGCCCAGCCCAGCCGCGTCACAGCAGGTCTCCGGCGTGCGAGTCGGCCACGTGCTCGCGGCGCATCAGGTGATCGGCGAAGTGCTGCAGGTCCTCGTGCACCGTGGTGGCCGGCACCTGCTCCAGATAGCGCTGCAGCGTGGCGTCGTCCAGGCCGGCGGCGCGGCCGGTCAGCACCAGGTGCGGCTCGCAGCCGGCGGTCTGCGCGGCCTGCAGGTCGCGCAGCGTGTCGCAGACCATGGGCACACCGGCGAGGTGGATGCCGTAGCGCAGCGCGATGTCCTTCATCATGCCCGGCAGCGGCTTGCGGCAGTCGCACTGGTCCTCGGGCGTGTGCGGGCAGAAGAACACCGCGTCGATGCGGCCGCCCTGCTCCACCAGCTTGCGGTTCATGTAGGCGTGCACCGCGTTGACGCTGGCCATGTCGATCATGCCGCGGCCGATGCCGGCCTGGTTGGTGGCCACCACCGCGTGCCAGCCGGCATGGTTGAGCCGCGCCACGGCCTCCAGCGCGCCCTTGACCGGCACCCACTCCTGCGGCGCCTTGACGTGGTCCTCGCGGTACTCGTTGAGGATGCCGTCGCGGCCCAGGATGATCAGCTTGATGGCGTGCATCGCGGCCCCGCGTGGTTCAGGCCGCCAGCCGCGAGAGATCGGCCACGCGGTTCATCGCGCGGTGCAGCGCGCCCAGCAGCGCCAGGCGGTTGTTGCGCAGCGCCGGGTCTTCGGCGTTGACCATCACTTCGTCGAAGAAACGGTCGACCGGGCCACGCAACGCGGCCAGCGCCTGCAGCGACGCGGCGTAGTCGCCGCGCTCGAAGGCCGCATCGGCCGCGGGCGCCACGCGCTGCAGCGCAGCGGCCAGCGCCTGCTCGGCACTCTCCTGCAACAGCGCGGGGTCCGGCTCGGCGCCGGCCGTGCCGCCTTCGCTCTTCTTCAGGATGTTGCCCACGCGCTTGTTGGCCGCCGCCAGCGCCTCGGCCTCGGGCAGCGCGGCGAAGGCGCGCACGGCGGCCAGGCGCTGCGGCAGCGTGCCCCAGGCCTCGGGCTGCAGCGCGACCACGGCGTCGACCTCCTGCGCGCGGTAGCCCAGTTCGCGCAGGTAGCCCACCAGGCGCTCGTCGATGAAGTGCAGCACCTCGGCCTGCGCCTGGCCATGGCCGGGCGGGAAGGCGCGGAATGCCGCCGAGACCAGCGCCGGCAGCGGCAGGTGCAGGTCGCGCTCGACCAGCATGCGGATCACGCCCAGCGCGTGGCGGCGCAGCGCGAACGGGTCCTTGTCGCCGCTGGGCAGCTGGCCGATGCCGAACAGCCCGGCCAGCGTCTCCAGCTTGTCGGCCAGCGCGACGACCACGCCGGCCTCGTTGCGCGGCAGCGCGTCGCCGGCATAACGCGGCTTGTAGTGGTCCTCGACGGCGATCGCGACGGCCTCGGTCTCGCCGTCGTGGCGCGCGTAGTAGCCGCCCATCACGCCTTGCAGCTCGGGGAACTCGCCCACCATGTCGGTCAGCAGGTCGGCCTTGGCCAGCAGCGCGGCGCGGTCGGCCATCGCGGCCAGGCTGGCCGCGCCTCCTGATCCTGCGGCGAGCGCCGCGCCGCCGATCTGCTCGCCGATGTGGCGCGCGATCGCGCGCACGCGCTCGACGCGCTCGCCCTGCGTGCCCAGCTTGCCGTGGTAGACCACCTTGGCCAGCGCCGGCACGCGCGATTCGAGGCTCTTCTTGCGGTCCTGGTCGAAGAAGAACTTGGCGTCGGCCAGCCGCGGCCGCACGACGCGCTCGTTGCCTTCGATCACGCGGCTCGCGTCGGCCGGCGCGATGTTGCTGACGATCAGGAAGCGCTCGGTCAGCCGGCCCGCGGCGTCCAGCAGCGGAAAGTACTTCTGGTTGGCCTTCATCGTCAGGATCAGGCATTCCTGCGGCACGGCCAGGAACTCCGGCTCGAAGCGGCAGGCCAGCACCTTGGGCCGCTCGACCAGCGCGGTCACCTCGTCGAGCAAGGCCTCGTCGTCGATCGGCTTGAAGCCTTCGCGCGCGGCGGCCTCGGAGAGCTGGCGCACGATCTCGGCGCGGCGCGCCTCGAAGCTGGCGATCACCGCGCCGTCGTCCAGCAGCGCTTGCGCATAGGCGTCGGCGTCGCGCAGCGTGACGGTGGGCTTCTTCGCCTCGAAGCGATGGCCTTGCGTGCTGCGGCCGGCCTGCAGGCCCAGCGCCTGCACCGGCACCACGTCGGCGCCGTGCAGCGCCACCAGGCCATGCGCGGGGCGCACGAAGTTCACGCTGGTCCAGCCGTCGGCCAGCTGGTACTGCATGACCTTGGGGATAGGCAGCTTCGCGATCGCGTCGTCCAGCGCCTTCTGCAGGCCTTCGGCCAGCGTCGCGCCGGGGAGCACGCTGTCGAGGAACAGCGTCTCGGCCTTGCCTTCGCCCTGGCGCTGGAGCTGCGGCAGCACCGTGGCATCCACGCCCAGCGCCGCCAGCTTCTTCAGCAGCGCCGGCGTCGGCCGGCCTTGCGCGTCCAGCGCCACGGCCACCGGCATCAGCTTGGTCTGCTGCGCGCGGTCGGCCGCCTTGGCCGCGACGTGGCTCACGTGCACCGCCAGCCGGCGCGGGCTGGCGAAGGCGGCCACCAGCGCATCGGCGGCGGCCAGGCCCTGCGCCTTCAGGCCGTCGGCCAGCCCGTTCGCGAAGGCCTCGCCCAGCTTCTTCAGCGCCTTGGGCGGCAGTTCTTCGACGAACAGCTCGACCAGCAGGTTCTTCGTCTCGCTCATGCTTCAGGCCACCTTCTTCGCGAGCTGGGCCGTCACTTCGTCGGCCCAGGTGCGCGGCGCCATCGGGAAGCCCAGGCGCGCGCGGCTGTCGAGGTAGCTCTGCGCGACGCTGCGCGCCAGGTTGCGGATGCGGCCGATGTAGGCGGCGCGCTCGGTGACGCTGATCGCGCCGCGCGCGTCCAGCAGGTTGAAGGTGTGCGCGGCCTTCAGCACTTGTTCGTACGCCGGCAGCGCGAGCTGCTGCTCCATCAGGTACTTGGCCTGCTTCTCGTGCGCGCCGAACGTCCAGAGCAGGAAGTCGACGTCGCTGTGCTCGAAGTTGTAGGTGCTCTGCTCGACTTCGTTCTGGTGGTAGACGTCGCGGTACTTCAGCGTGTCGGTCCACTGCAGGTCGTAGACGTTCTCGACGCCTTGCAGGTACATCGCCAGCCGCTCCAGCCCGTAGGTGATCTCGCCCGTCAGCGGCTTGCAGTCGATGCCGCCCACCTGCTGGAAATAGGTGAACTGCGTGACCTCCATGCCGTTCAACCACACCTCCCAGCCCAGGCCCCAGGCGCCCAGCGTCGGGTTCTCCCAGTCGTCCTCGACGAAGCGCACGTCGTTGGCCTTGAGGTCGAAGCCCAGCGCCTCCAGGCTGCCCAGGTACAGCTCCAGGATGTCGGCCGGCGCGGGCTTCAGCACCACCTGGTACTGGTAGTAGTGCTGCAGGCGGTTGGGGTTGTCGCCGTAGCGGCCGTCCTTGGGGCGGCGGCTGGGCTGCACGTAGGCGGCCTTCCAGGGCTCGGGGCCCAGCGCGCGCAGAAAGGTCGCGGTGTGGCTGGTGCCCGCGCCGACTTCCATGTCGTAGGGCTGCAGCAAGGCGCAGCCCTGCGCGTCCCAGTAGGACTGCAGTTTCAGGATGATCTGCTGGAAGGTCAGCATGGGTGATGCGTTGGCTTCGCTCGGCGAAAACCCTTGATTTTACGGGCGCTTACGGCCGGTAGCCTCGGGCCGATGTCGCTTCAACAAGCCCTGCTCAGCCTGGTGCTGGCCCTGATGGTGTTCTCGGTCGCGCTGGAGCTGCGCGTCGACGACTTCCGCGGCGTGCTGCGCACGCCGCGCGCGGTGGTCGCCGGGCTGGTGCCGCAGTTCGTGCTGCTGCCGTTCGCCACCTGGCTGGCGACCTTGTGGCTGGATCTGCCGCCCAACATCGAGGCGGCGATGATCCTCGTCGCCGCCTGCCCCGGCGGCGCGCTGTCCAACGTGATCACGCACCTGGGGCGCGGCAACACCGCGCTGTCGGTCAGCATCTCGGCGGTGGTCAGCCTGATGGCGCTGGTGCTGACGCCGCTCAACTTCACCTGGATGGTCTCGGCCAACCCGGCCACCGCGCAGTGGCTGCGCACGCTGGCCATCGACGCCGGCGACATCTGGTTCAGCCTGTTCGCGCTGCTGGCGCTGCCGATGGGCCTGGGCCTGTGGATCGCCCACCGCTGGCCGGCGCTGACGGCGCGCATCCGCCGGCCGCCGGGGCGCTTCAGCGTCGCGATGCTGCTGGTCTTCATCGCCGTCGGCCTGGTGCGCGAACGGCAGTTGCTGGGCGCGCAGATCCTGCCGCAGTTGGGCCTCGTGATCGCGCACAACGCGCTGGGCCTGGCCTGCGGCTGGCTGGGCGCGCTGGCCTTCGGCGTGAGCGTGCGCGACCGCCGCGCGATCACCATCGAAGGCGGCATGCAGAACAGCGGCCTGGCGCTGGGCATCATCGCGGTGCAGTTCAATGCCGACCTGGGCATGGTGATCATCGCCAGCCTGTGGGGCATCTGGCACATCGTCTCGGGCCTCGCGCTGGCCGCACTCTGGAGAAGACAGGATGCTCGATCGCGTGTTTGAAGGCGCCACCGTCGTCGACGGCAGCGGCGCCGCGCCGTTCACCGCCGACGTCGCGGTGCAGGACGGCCGCATCGTCGAGGTCGGCCGCATCACGGCCGCGGCGCGCGAGCGCATCGCCGCCGACGGCGCCTGGCTGACGCCGGGCTTCGTCGACATCCACACCCACTACGACGGCCAGGCCAGCTGGGACGAGACCTTCAGCCCCAGCATCCACCACGGCGTGACGACCGTCGTGATGGGCAACTGCGGCGTCGGCTTCGCGCCCAACGTGCCGGGGCGCGAGGCCGAGCTGGTGGCGCTGATGGAGGGCGTCGAGGACATCCCCGGCGTCGCGCTGCTCGAAGGCGTCAAGTTCAACTGGCGCCGCTTCACCGACTACCTGGACGTGCTGGACGCGATGCCGCACACGCTGGACTTCCTGGCGCTGGTGCCGCACGACCCGCTGCGCATGGCGGTGATGGGTGAGCGCGCGCTGGCCCAGCAGGCGGCCACGCCCGACGACATCGCCGAAATGCGGCGGCAGCTGCGTGCGGCGCTGGAGGCCGGCGCCGCGGGTTTCTCCACCGGCCGCACCGACAACCACCGCACGACGCGCGGGCTGGAGACGCCGGCGTCGGATGCCGGCGAGGCCGAGCTGGTCGGGCTGGGCCGGGCGTTCGAAGGTCTGAACCGCGGCGTCGTGCAAATGGTCAGCGACTTCGACCTGCTGCGCAGCGCCGACCGCTTCGACGCCGAGTTCGACCTGATCGAAGCGCTGGCGCGCGCCGCCGGCCGGCCGCTGTCGATGACCTGGATGCAGCGCGACCCCGGCGGCGAGCAGTGGAAGGCGATGCGCGCGCGCGTCGACGCGGCAGCGGCGCGTGGCCTGCCGCTGTACCTGCAGGCGGCGCCGCGCGGCATCGGCGTGATCAGCGGCCTGGACGCGGCGACGCACGTCTTCATGGGCTTTCCGGGCTACCGCGAGATCGCCGCGCTGCCGCTGGCCCAGCGCGCCGCGGCGCTGCGCGAGCCGGCGCGCAAGGCGCGCATCCTGGCCGAGAAGAGCGAGCGGCTGGCGGGCGACGGCTCGGCGGTACCGCCGCTGGTGGACATCGTGCTGTCGCGCATCGAGCTGCTGGCGTGGCGGATGTTTCCGCTCACCGCGGCGGACGGCCAGCCCGACTACGAACCACCGCTCTCGGCCAGCTTCGGCGCCCGCGCCAAGGCGCGCGGCGTGCGCGCGCTGGAAGCGCTATACGACCACCTGGCGACCGGCGACGGCGGCAACCTCGTCTACTTCCCGATCTTCAACTACAACGACGGCAACCTGAACGTGGCGCGCGAGATGATGGACCACCCGCGCATGCTGTGGGGCCTGTCGGACGCCGGCGCGCACGTCGGCACGATCTGCGACGCCAGCAGCAGCACCTATCTGCTGACGCACTGGGTGCGCGACCGCGGCGAAGGCCGGCTGCCGCTGCCCACCGCGGTGCAGATGCTCAGCAGCCGCAACGCCGACTACCTGGGCCTGGCCGACCGCAGCCGCATCGCGCCCGGGCAGCGCGCCGACCTGAATTTGATCGACCCGCAGCGCCTGGCGGTCGGCATGCCGCGGCTGGTGGCCGACCTGCCGGCCGGCGGCCGGCGCTTCCTGCAGAAGGCCGAAGGCTACCTGGGCACCTGGGTGGCCGGCCAGGCGGTGCAGCGCGACGGCGAGCTCACCGACGCGCGGCCCGGTCACCTGGTGCGGCTGGGGCCGTGATCGCGGCTCATCGCAGCGGCTGCCGTCGCCTGGGCGCCGAATTGCGCGGACCGCGCGCATCCCGGATACTGCCCCCGTCAAACGACCGCCCTTCGGAGGAGAGTCCGTGTCCCCCAACCGCCGCTGGCCCGTGCTGTCCGGCGCCCTGAGCCTGGCCCTGCTGCTGGCTACCTGCGCTTCATCGCCGCCGCCCTCGGCATCGGCGCCGGCCGCAGCCGCCACACTGCCGGTCGATGCCGCGCTGCGCACCCAGATGCAAGCTGAGGTCACGCCCTATCTGAAGACGCTGGAAGCGCTGGTGGGCATCGAATCCGGCAGCCGCGATCTGGAAGGGCTGGGGAAGATCAGCGACGTCGTGGCCGAGCGGCTGCGCAAGGCGGGCATGCAGGTGGAGCTCAAGCCTGCGCGCGCGCCCGAGTTCCACCCGCAGCTCAAGGGCGCCGAGGTGGGCCGGATGGTCTATGCGACCAAGGCCGGCAATGGCGCCAGGAAGGTGCTGCTGATCGCGCACATGGACACCGTCTACCAGCGCGGCATGACCGCCAAGCAGCCCTTCCGCATCGACGGCGACCGTGCCTACGGCCTGGGCATCGCCGACGACAAGCAGGGCGTGGCGCTGATCCTGCACGTGGTGGAACTGCTCGCGCGCAACGGCTTCGCCGACTATGCGCAGCTCGGCGTGCTGATCAATGGCGACGAGGAAATCGGCTCGCCCGGCTCCGGCGCCTTCCTGACGCAGATGGGCAGCGAGTACGACGCGGTGCTCTCGTTCGAAGGCGGCGGCAGCGCCACCGCCGATGGCCGCGACATGGTGCGCCTGGCCACCAGCAGCATCGCCATCGTCGAGATGAAGGTCACGGGCAAGGCCAGCCATGCCGGCTCGGCACCGCACCTGGGGCGCAACGCGCTCTACGAGCTGTCGCACCAGATGCTCAAGAGCCGTCAGTTCGGCGATCCGGCCAAGGGCCTGCAGATCAACTGGACGGTGGCCAACGCCGGCGGCTCGCGCAACGTGATCCCGGCGGAGGCGACGGCCATCGCCGACGTGCGATCGCTGACCAACGTCGACCTCGACCTGATGGAGACGGCGCTCAGGAAGTCCATCGAGGACAAGCTCATCCCCGACACCAAGATCGAACTGACCTTCTACCGCAGCCGCCCGGCCTTCGTCTCCAACGCCGCCTCGCGCGCGCTGGCGGAGCATGCCACGCGGCTGTACGGCGGATGGGGCCTGCCGCTGGACGTGCGCGACCGCGCCACCGGCGGCGGCACCGACGCGGCCTTCGCCGGGCTGCGCCCCAAGGGCGGCGTGCTCGAAAGCTTCGGCCTGCGCGGCTTCGGCGCCCACTCGAACGACGACGAGTACGTGCTGGTGTCCAACATCGCGCCGCGCCTGTACCTGGCCGCGCGCATGGTCATGGACGCGGGGAGCGGCCGGGTGCGCTGGTAGGCATCCCTCCCGGCGCCCGGCCTAACGCCTGAAGAAGACGGCCAGGCCGACGAGCGCCAGCCCCAGCGCCCACAGCGGCCACAGCCCCGCCACCGCCGCCCAGCGCGCGAACGGCGTCAGCCCGCGCCGACCCTGCACCTGGCCGTCCAGTACCGCGGCGGTGAACGAGGGCAGCCGCGCCAGCACGCGGCCCTGGTGGTCGATCACTGCGGTGGCACCGGTGTTGGTGGCACGCAGCATCGGCCGCTGGAACTCCAGCGCGCGCATGCGCGAGATGCCCAGGTGCTGGTCGATCGCGATCGTGTCGCCGAACCAGCCGATGTTGCTGAGGTTGACGAACAGCGTCGGCGCGGTGGCCGCGTCGGCGAAGCGCCGCGCCAGCTCCTCGCCGAACAGGTCTTCGTAGCAGATGTTGGGCGCGGCGCGCTCGCCGTCCGGCAATGCGAACGAGGGCTGCCGCAACCCGCCGCGGTTGAAGTCGCCGAGCGGGATCTGCATCAGCTCGGTGAACCAGCGGAAGCCCGTCGGGATGAACTCGCCGAAAGGCACCAGGTGGTGCTTGTCATAACGATAGCTTCCGCCGGCCGACAGCCCGGCCACGGAGTTGGTGTAGCCGCGCTCGTAGTCGCCCAGCGGCACGCCGACCAGCGCCGCCTGCGGCCCTTGCGCGAAGCGCAGGCGCAGCGCGGCCCAGTAGCCGGGCGCGAAATCCTCCAACTGCCCCGGCAGCAGCGGCACCGCGGTCTCCGGCGCCACCACCAGGTCGGCCTGGGTGGCCAGCAGCCGCTGGGCCACCCATTGCAGCGTGGCAGGCATGCGCTCGGCGGCGAACTTCTCGTCCTGCGCGACGTTGGGCTGCAGGAGCTGCACGCTCAACACGCGGCCGGCGCTGCCGTGCTCGCCGGGGCCGAAAACCGTCAGCAGCGCCACCGCCGCCAGCGCCGCGCCCCAGGGCCGGCGGTGGCCGTGCGCGATCACCGCGGCCAGCCAGGCCAGCACCGCGCCGATGCCGTAGACGCCGACCCACGGCGCCAGCGCCGCCAGCGGGCCGTCCACCTGCGAATAGCCGCTGGCCGCCCACGGGAAGCCGGTGAACCAGACGCCGCGCGCCATCTCGGCCAGCAGCCAGGCGGCAGCGAACAGCAGCGCGTCGAAGGCGCTGCCGCGCTGCCAGCGGCGCACCGCGGCCATCGCCAGCGCGAGGTACAGCGACAGCGCGGCCGCCAGCGCCAGCACCGCGGCGGCGGCGAGCCAGGCCGGTAGGTGGCCGTAGCGGTGCATGCTGATGAACATCCACCAGGTGCCGGCCAGCAGCCAGCCCAGGCCGTAGGCCCAGCCCAGCCACGCAGCGCGGCGCGCGCCGGGGCTGGCACGCACGCGCCAGGCGAGCAGCGCCGCGGCGGCGATCGGCAGCCACCACAGCGCGGTCGCGACCAGCGCCCAGGTCTGCAGCGCGCCGGCGGCCGCCACGCCCAGCGCCTCGGCCCACAGTGGCAGGCGCGGCTTCAAGCGGCGCCGTCGTCCTCGGCCGCGCCGGGCGGCAGCCGCTCGACGCGGAACCAGCGCACCGCGCCGCCGCGCGTCAGCATCACGGTGAAGCGCAGGCCGCCCAGGGGCACGGCCTCGCCGCGCCGCGGCACGCGGCCCCATTCCTGCGCGACGAGGCCGCCGATGGTGTCGAACTCGCCCTCGGGCAGCGCGCTGCCGAAGAAGCGGTTGACCGCCTCGATGCCCACGTCGCCGGCCACGCGGTGGCTGCCGTCGGCCAGCGTGTAGATGCCGTGCTCGGCCTCGCGCTCGTCGAACTCGTCCTCGATCTCGCCGACGATCTCTTCCAGCACGTCCTCGATCGTGATCAGCCCGGCGGTGTTGCCGAACTCGTCGATCACGATCGCCAGGTGGTTGCGGTTGCTGCGGAAGTCGCGCAGCAGCTCGTTGAGCCGCTTGCTCTCGGGCACGAAGACCGCCGGCCGCAGCAGCGTGCGCAGGTTCAGCGCCGGCGCGCGCTGCAGCTTCAGCAGGTCCTTGGCCATCAGGATGCCGATCACGTTCTCGCGCTGGCCCTCGTAGACCGGGAAGCGCGAGTGCGCGGTGCTGATCACCACGCCCAGCAGCGATTCGTAGTCGGCGTCGATGTCCAGCAGGTCCATGCGCGGCGCGGCCACCATCACGTCGCCGGCGGTCAGGTCGGCCATGCGCAGCACGCCTTCGAGCATCTGCCGCGATTCGGGCTCGATCAGCTCGCGGTCCTCGGCGTCGGCCAGCGTGCGCATCAGCTCGGCCTTGCTGTCGGGGCCGGGCGAGACGAATTCGATCAGGCGCTCGAACAGGTTGCGCTTGTCGGGCGCGCCGCGGGCCTGCGGCCGACTCGGGTGGGGATCTGACACTGCGGTGGTGTCGGTAGTCGCGATGCGGCCGAGAATACCCCAGCCGCTTGACACGGGAGGGGCCTTGAACCACAGTCCGGCGCCCTCACATTCCTGGGCTTCCATCCAGCACCGGCACCCACCGCACCCCCACCATGAGCAACGGCCTCATTCCTGCAACCATCCTCACGGGCTTCCTGGGCAGCGGCAAGACCACGCTGCTCAAGCGCGTGCTGTCCGAGGCGCACGGCCAGAAGATCGCCGTGATCGAGAACGAGTTCGGCGCCGAGAACATCGACAACGAGATCCTCAGCGTCAACACCGAAGAACAGATCATCCAGATGAACAACGGCTGCGTCTGCTGCACGATCCGCGAGGACCTGCGCAGCACGCTGACCGAGCTGGCCGAGAAGCGCCGCAAGGGCGAGCTGGACTTCGACCGCGTGGTGATCGAGACCACCGGCCTGGCCGACCCCGGCCCGGTGGCGCAGACCTTCTTCATCGACGACGTGGTGGCCGAGAGCTACCTGCTCGACTCCATCCTGACGCTGGTCGACGCCAAGCACGCCGAAGGCCAGCTCGACAGCCGCCAGGAGGCACGCCGCCAGGTGGGCTTCGCCGACCAGATCTTCATCAGCAAGACCGACCTCGTCGCCCAGGACGAGGTCGACGCGCTGGTGCACCGCCTGAAGCACATGAACCCACGCGCGCCGCAGCGCCAGGTGCACTTCGGCGAGGTGCCGATCGCCCAGGTGTTCGACCTGAAGGGCTTCAACCTCAACGCCAAGCTCGACATCGACCCCGACTTCCTGAAGGACGACGACGGGCACGACCACCATCACCATGGCCATGACCACGGTCACGACCATGAGCACGGCGAGCACTGTGACCACCCGCACCACCACGCGCACGACGACGACGTGAAGAGCTTCGTCTTCAAGTCGAAGAAAGCCTTCAACCCGGCCAAGCTGGAAGATTTCCTGGGCGCCATCGTGCAGGTCTACGGGCCTAAGATGCTGCGCTACAAGGGCGTGCTGTACATGAAGGGCAGCGACCGCAAGGTGGTGTTCCAGGGCGTGCACCAGCTGATGGGCAGCGACCTGGGGCCCAAGTGGGCGCCGGGCGAGGAGAAGGGCAGCAAGATGGTGTTCATCGGCATCGAGCTGCCCAAGGACGTGCTGTTGCAGGGCCTGGAGCAATGCCTCGTGTGACGATGGCGGCCCCCCGGTCCCCGCGCAAGCTGGGGCCCGAAGTGCGTGGCTACAATCCGCGCGCCTCGGACAGCCCGCCGGGGCACCGCGACCCGCAGGTGATCAAAGAGGCGAGGAGATCCCCGTGAGCAAGCCTCCGGCCAAGCCGGCCGCCAAGACCGCGCCCAAGACTGCCACCAGCGCCACCGCGACGGCCGCCGCTGCCGCCCCCGTCGCGGCCAAGACGGCGGCCGTGGTGCCGGCGCCGGCACCTGCGTCCAACCGATTCACCGACCGGTTTGCACCCGCCAAACCGACTCCGAGACCCGAACCCTTGCCGATGGAAGCCGTCAAACACGCCGCGAAGGCGGACCCCAAGCTCGCCAACGCCTGGAAACACAAGGCCGGCCGCGAGCTGACCGAGCCCGAGCTGCTGGCCATGCCCGACAGCGAGTACATGAACGACAAGCAGCTCGAGTTCTTCCGCGCCCGGCTGCAGCAGCAGAAGGACGACCTGCTCAGCAACGCCGGCGAAACCACCGAGCACCTGCGCGAGGACACCACCATCGTGCCCGACCCCGCCGACCGCGCGACGATCGAGGAAGAGCACGCGCTGGAGCTGCGCACCCGCGACCGCGAGCGCAAGCTGCTGAAGAAGATCGCGCAGTCGCTGGCGCGGCTGGACAGCGGCGACTACGGCTATTGCGACGAGACCGGCGAGCCCATCGGCCTGGCCCGGCTGCTGGCGCGGCCCACCGCCACGCTGTCGCTGGAAGCCCAGCAGCGCCGGGAGCTGAAGCAGAAGATGTTCGGCGACTGAGGGCGCCGCGGCGTCTGTGCCCCATCCCGGGGGGACGCCGCAGCGTCCCGCACCGGGTACGATAGCCGTTCCATGGCCGAGAACGAGAGCTTCTTCCGCAAGGTGGTGCGCTTCGTCGCCAACCCGGCGACCGACTGGAACGAGTTGAACTCGCGCCGCGACGAAGCGCGCGAGATGGAGCTCGAGAAGTCCGAGCTCAAGGCCATGATCGAGCGCAAGCGGCGCAACGACTTCGTGCGCAAGCGCGAGTTCGACATGCTGCGCAAGGTGCGGCGCGAAGGCCTGTCGCCCGAGCAGCTGGCCGCCTTGGGCAGCTCGTCCAAGCTCGACGATTCCGAGGTGCGGCTGGTCGACGGCGACAGCAAGTCGTCGCGCACCGACGTCGTCAAGGCCAAGATCGACGAGATCGAGCAGCAGATGACCGGCGAGACCAGCGGCTTCATGCCCGCGTCGGCGCCGCCGGCGGCAGCGCGCAAGCCGGTCTACTTCGACCCCCATCCGGCGCGGCCGCCGGCGCCGCCGCCTCCGCGCGCGAGCGCCGCCTCGTCCATCACGCCCGACATCGACCTCGGCGCCGAGCTGGTCGACGACGGCGAGCGGCTGCCGGCGCTGCCGCCGCTGCCCGACGACACGCCGCTGCCGCCGCCACGCAGCGCGCCGCCGGCCGCGCAGATGGCCGGCGGCCTGCCGCCGCTGGCGCCGCGCTCGGTGCCGGCCACCACGATCGACACGGTGGACTTCAACAGCCCGCTGGCGCTGGAGGTCAGCGAGGTCATGCACGACCCTGACCTCGACGAGCCGGTGATCGCCTTCGCCAACGCCGATTTCGACGCCTGCGAGCAGGCGCTGCAGCGCGTGACGCACGCCGGCGGCGCCCGCCACGACCACGCCGAGACCTGGCTGGTGCTGTTCGACCTGTACCGCGCCACCGGCCAACAACCGCGCTTCGAGAGCCTGGCGATCGACTACGCGCAGCGCTTCGGCTGGTCGGCGCCGCAGTGGTATTCGCTGCCCAAGCAGGTGGCCGACGCGGTGGCCGAAGAAAAGCCGATGCGCGGCGCCCGTGGCGGCGAGGCCGTGGGCTGGACGGCGCCGGCCGAGCTGGACGTCGACGCCGTGGCCCGGCTGCGCTCGCAGACGCTGCAGATGCCGCTGCCCTGGGTCTTCGACTGGGGCCCGCTGCAGCGCGTGGACACCGACGCCGCGATGCAGCTGTCCACGCTGTTCCGCCTGTGGGCCGGCCAGTCGCTGGAGATGCGCTGGATCGCCGGCGAGCGGCTGTTCACCGTGCTGCAGGAAGCCGCACCCAGCGGCGTGAAGGACGCCGACCCGGCGTTCTGGCTGACGCGGCTGGACGCCTTGCGCCTGGTCAACCGCGTCGACCAGTTCGACGAGACCGCCATCGACTATTGCGTGACCTACGAGGTCTCGCCGCCGTCGTGGGAGCCCACGCGCTGCAACGTGCGCATCAGCGCCTCGGCGCTGTCGACGCGGCAGCCGCAGAGCTCGGTGCTGACCGAGCCCAGCACCGGCTTCGTCGAATCCAGCCTGCTGGAGGACACGGCCGCCGCCGACGGCGTGGCGGCGCTGGAGCTGTCGGGCCAGCTCGTGGGCGACATCAGCGGCACGCTGTCGGCGCTGAACGAGGACATCGGCACCGCGTCGACGATCAGCGTGTCGTGCACGCGGCTGATCCGCGTCGACTTCATCGCCGCCGGCGACCTGCTGAACTGGGTGCTGGGCAAGAAGAGCGAGAACCGCGCGGTGCACTTCGTCGACGCGCACCGCCTGGTGGCGCTGTTCTTCGGCGCGATGGGCATCAACGAGCACGCGAAAGTCCAGGTTCGAAAGAACTGAGGCTTGAAGCGGGCGCGCACGCCCCCACCTCCCGCTGACTTATGGAACCCTTTCACGGCACCACCATCGTCAGCGTGCGCCGCGGCAAGCGCGTCGCGCTGGGCGGCGACGGGCAGGTCACGCTCGGCAACATCGTCGTCAAGGCCAGCGCGCGCAAGGTGCGCAAGCTCTACCGCGACCAGGTGCTGGCCGGCTTCGCCGGCGCCACCGCCGACGCCTTCACCCTGTTCGAGCGCTTCGAGGCCAAGCTCGAAAAGCACCAGGGCCACCTGGTGCGCGCCGCGATCGAGCTGACCAAGGACTGGCGCACCGACCGCGTGCTGCGCCGGCTGGAGGCCATGCTGGCGGTGGCCGACGCCGACGCGTCGCTGATCATCACCGGCAACGGCGACGTGCTGGAGCCCGAGGCCGGCATCGTCGCCATCGGCTCCGGCGGCGCCTACGCCCAGGCCGCCGCGCGCGCGCTGCTGGACCACACCGAGATGCCGCCCGAACAGATCGTCAAGCGGTCGCTGGAGATCGCCGGCGACCTGTGCATCTACACCAACCAGAACCACGTGGTGGAAGTCCTCGGATGAGCGCGCAATCGATGACCCCGTCGGAGATCGTCTCCGAGCTCGACCGCCACATCGTCGGCCAGCACAAGGCCAAGCGCGCGGTGGCCATCGCGCTGCGCAACCGATGGCGGCGCCAGCAGGTCGACGAGAAGCTGCGCGCCGAGATCACGCCCAAGAACATCCTGATGATCGGCCCCACCGGCGTCGGCAAGACCGAGATCGCGCGCCGCCTGGCGCGGCTGGCCGACGCGCCCTTCGTCAAGGTGGAGGCGACCAAGTTCACCGAGGTGGGCTACGTCGGCAAGGACGTCGACACCATCATCCGCGACCTGCTGGAAGTGGCCGTCAAGCAGGAGCGCGAGCGCCAGATGCGCGCCAAGCGCGCCCAGGCCGAGGACGCGGCAGAGGAGCGCATCCTCGACCTGCTGGTGCCGCCGCCGCGCAGCGTGGGCTTCGCGGCGTCCGACGCGCCGCCGGCCGACAACACCGCACGCCAGGTGATGCGCAAGCGCCTGCGCGAGGGCACGCTGGACGACAAAGAGGTCGAGATCGACCTCGCCGAGCCGCGGCCGTCGCTGGAGATCCTGGGCCCGCAGGGCATGGAAGAGATGGCCGAGCAGCTGAAGGGCCTGTTCTCGCAGATGGGCCAAGGCAAGCGCAAGGCGCGCAAGCTGCCGATCGGCCAAGCGCGCCGGCTGCTGCTGGACGAAGAGGCGGGCAAGCTGGTCAACGAGGAGCAGATCCGCAGCGCCGCGCTGGCGCAGGCGGAAGGCAACGGCATCGTCTTCATCGACGAGATCGACAAGGTGGCCAGCCGCAGCGAGCTGGGCGGCGCCGACGTCAGCCGCCAGGGCGTGCAGCGCGACCTGCTGCCGCTGGTGGAAGGCACCAGCGTCAACACCAAGTACGGCATGGTCAAGACCGACCACATCCTGTTCATCGCCAGCGGCGCCTTCCACCTGTCCAAGCCCAGCGACCTGATCCCGGAGCTGCAGGGCCGCTTCCCGATCCGCGTCGAGCTGGACTCGCTGTCGGTCGACGACTTCGAGGCCATCCTGACGCGCCGCGAGGCCAGCCTGGTGGCGCAGTACCAGGCGTTGCTGGCGACCGAAGGCGTCACGCTGCAGATCACGCCCGAGGCGGTACGCCGGCTGGCGCAGATCGCCTGCGACGTCAATGAGCGCACCGAGAACATCGGCGCCCGGCGCTTGTCCACCGTGATGGAACGGCTGCTGGACGAGGTGAGCTTCGACGCGCCCAACCGCGGCGGGCAGACGATCGCGCTGGACGCGGCCGCGGTGGACGCCAAGCTGGCCGAACTGGCGCGCAACGAGGATCTGTCGCGCTACATCCTTTGATGGTGCCCCCTACGGCCCTACGGGCCGGTCCCCCTGTCCCAGCAGGGGACCCTACTGGTCCTGGGGAGCGATCCGGACCGGGAAGCCCGGATCCGGATCAGAGCGCCATCCGCCGCGCCTGGATCGCCAGCAGGCCCTCGAACAGCAAGGTGTCGACCACCTCGAACGGCAGCTCCAGCGTCGGCGCCAGCTTGGGCGCGGCGCCGCCGGCCATCAGCAGCAGCGGCTCCTGAGCGCAGTGCCGCTGCAGGCGGCGCTGCTGGCGCTCGACCGCGCCGGCGATCGCGTTGGCGCCGCCGCTCATCAGCGCGTCGCTGGTGTTGGTGGGGAAGTCCACCACCTCGCCGGTGGGCACGCGCAACCCGGCCGTGCCCTGCTCCAGCGCCTTCAGCATCAGCCCGAAGCCGGGCAGGATCAGCCCGCCGAGAAAGCGCCCTTCGGCGTCCAGCGCGTCCACCGTCACCGCGGTGCCCACCATCACCACCAGCGCCGGTCGCGGCCGCGGCGCGGCCAGCGCGCGCTGGCGGGCGCCGACCAGCGCCACCCAGCGGTCGGCGCCCAGCCGGTGCGGGTGGTCGTAGCCGTTGACAACGCCGGCGTCGTGCGCGCCGGGCACCACCCAGCGCGGCTCCAGGTCCCACAGCTCCATCTGCTCCTCGACGCGGCGGCGCACTGCGTCGCCGGCGACGATGCAGCCCAGCATCGCCTCGGGCGCCGGCAGCGTCTTCCACTCGCCGTCGGCCAGCTCGTCGATGGCCTCCAGGAAGGCCGCACCGTGGCGCAACAGCCGCGCCCCGGCGTGGCCGTGGTCGTAGAGCGCCCATTTCAGGCGGGTGTTGCCGGTGTCGATGGCGAGGAAGGTCATGGCCATCAGCGTAGCAGCGATCACCCCGGCCCCGGGTAAACCATGAGGCCGGGCGGCCGGCACAGCAGGCGTGCCGCGGCGGCCGCTGGCATGATTCGCCAATTGACGTTAACGTAAACGTCAATTCCGTCAGCGCCACCCCACGCCCCGCCATGACCGACCTCTCCGCCGAAGCCCGAGCCCTGGCCGACTACCGCCCGACGCACAAGGTGCGCTTCGTCACCGCCGCGTCGCTGTTCGACGGCCACGACGCGGCGATCAACATCATGCGCCGCATCCTGCAGAGCATGGGGGTGGAGGTGATCCACCTGGGCCACAACCGATCGGTGGACGAGGTGGTCACCGCGGCGCTGCAGGAGGACGTGCAGGGCATCGCGATCAGCTCCTACCAGGGCGGCCACGTCGAGTACTTCAAGTACATGGTCGACCTGCTGCGCCAGCGCGGCGGCGCGCACGTGCAGGTGTTCGGCGGCGGCGGCGGCGTGATCGTGCCGGCCGAGATCCGCGAGCTGCAGGACTACGGCGTGGGCCGCATCTACAGCCCCGAGGACGGCCAGCGCATGGGGCTGCAGGGGATGATCGGCGAGATGGTGATGCGCTGCGACCTCGACCTGTCGCCGCACGCGCCGGCCTCGGCCGCGGCGCTGCAAGGCCACACCGAGGCCGCCTGGCGTGCGCTGGCGCAGGCCATCACCGCACTGGAGAACGGCAAGGCCGGCGCCGAGCTGAAGGCCTCGCTGGCAGCGGCGGCGGCAGGGCGCTCGATTCCGGTGTTGGGCATCACCGGCACCGGCGGCGCCGGCAAGAGCAGCCTGACCGACGAGCTGATCCGCCGCCTGCGCCTGGACCAGGGCGACGCGCTGCGCGTGGCCGTGATCAGCATCGACCCCAGCCGCCGCAAGAGCGGCGGTGCGCTGCTGGGCGACCGCATCCGCATGAACGCGATCTCGCCCTGGCAGAGCGGCCCGCGGGTTTTCATGCGATCGCTGGCCACGCGCGACTTCGGCAGCGAGATCAGCCAGGCGCTGCCCGACGTGGTGACGGCGGCCAAGGCCGCGGGCTTCGACCTGATCATCGTCGAGACCTCGGGCATCGGCCAGGGCGACGCCGCCATCGTGCCGCTGGTGGACGTGCCGCTGTACGTGATGACGCCCGAGTTCGGCGCCGCCAGCCAGCTCGAGAAGATCGACATGCTCGACTTCGCCGAGTTCGTGGCCATCAACAAGTTCGACCGCAAGGGCGCCGCCGACGCGCTGCGCGACGTGGCCAAGCAGGTGCAGCGCAACCGCGAGGCCTTCCGCCAGAGCCCGGAGAGCATGCCGGTGTTCGGCACCATGGCCAGCCGCTTCAACGACGACGGCGTGACCGCGCTGTACCAGGCCTTGCGCCCGCGCCTGGCCGCGCTGGGCTTGACGCTGGCCGAAGGCCGGCTGCCGGTGGTGGACACGCGCCACAGCACGCACCAGACGCCCATCGTGCCCGGCGCGCGCGTGCGTTACCTGGCCGACATCGCCGACACCGTGCGCGGCTACAAGGCCCGCGCGCGTGAGCAGGCGGCGTTGGCGCGCCAGGCGCAGCAGTTGCGCGCCAGCGCCGCGATGCTGCAGGCCGACCGCTGCGACAGCCCCGGCGCGCCCGCAGCCCTGGCCGCGCTGGCCGCGCAGCGCGAAGCCCGGCTCGACCCGCAGGCGAAGAAGCTGCTGGCGATGTGGCCCGAGATGCAGAAGGCCTACGCCGGCGACGAGTACGTCGTGAAGATCCGCGACAAGGAGATCCGCACCGGCCTCGTGCACACCACGCTGTCGGGCAACAAGATCCGCAAGGTGGCGCTGCCGGCCTACGAGGACCACGGCGAGTTGCTGAAGTGGCTGCTGCTGGAGAACGTGCCCGGCAGCTTTCCGTATACCGCCGGCGTCTTCGCGTTCAAGCGCGAGAACGAGGACCCCACGCGCATGTTCGCCGGCGAGGGCGATGCCTTCCGCACCAACCGCCGCTTCAAGCTGGTCAGCGAAGGCATGCCGGCCAAGCGCCTGTCCACGGCCTTCGACTCGGTCACGCTGTACGGCAACGACCCCGATCTCAGGCCCGACATCTACGGCAAGGTGGGCAACTCGGGCGTCAGCATCGCGACGCTCGACGACCTGAAGGTGCTGTACTCGGGCTTCGACCTGTGCAACCCCAGCACCTCGGTCAGCATGACGATCAACGGCCCGGCGCCCAGCATCCTGGCGATGTTCATGAACGCCGCGATCGACCAGCAGCTGGACAAGTTCCGCGCCGACAACGGCCGCGAGCCCACCGACGACGAGGCGCAGAAGATCCGCGCCTGGACGCTGGCCAACGTGCGCGGCACCGTGCAGGCCGACATCCTGAAGGAGGACCAGGGCCAGAACACCTGCATCTTCTCCACCGAGTTCAGCCTCAAGGTGATGGGCGACATCGCCGAGTACTTCGTGCACCACGACGTGCGCAACTTCTATTCCGTCTCGATCAGCGGCTATCACATCGCCGAGGCCGGCGCCAACCCGATCAGCCAGCTCGCGTTCACGCTCTCGAACGGCTTCACCTTCGTCGAGGCGTACCTCGCGCGCGGCATGCACATCGACGACTTCGCGCCCAACCTGAGCTTCTTCTTCAGCAACGGCATGGACCCCGAGTACACCGTGCTGGGCCGCGTGGCGCGCCGCATCTGGGCCACCGCGATGCGCGACCGCTACGGCGCCAACGAGCGCAGCCAGAAGCTGAAGTACCACATCCAGACCAGCGGCCGCAGCCTGCACGCGCAGGAGATCGCGTTCAACGACATCCGCACGACGCTGCAGGCGCTGATCGCGATCTACGACAACTGCAACAGCCTGCACACCAACGCCTACGACGAGGCGATCACCACGCCCACCGAGGAGAGCGTGCGCCGCGCGATGGCGATCCAGCTCGTGATCAACCGCGAATGGGGGCTGGCGAAGAACGAGAACCCCAACCAGGGCGCCTTCATCATCGACGAGCTGACCGAGCTGGTGGAAGAGGCGGTGCTGGCCGAGTTCGAGCGGCTGGCCGAGCGCGGCGGCGTGCTGGGCGCGATGGAAACCGGCTACCAGCGCAGCAAGATCCAGGAAGAGAGCCTGCACTACGAGATGCTCAAGCACACCGGCGAGTACCCCATCATCGGCGTCAACACCTTCCGCAACCCGCACGGCGACCCGGTGCCAGAGCACATCGAGCTGGCGCGCAGCACCGAGGACGAGAAGCAGAGCCAGCTCCAGCGCCTGCAGGACTTCCACCAGCGCCACGCGGCCGAGGCGCCGGCGATGCTGCAACGGCTGCAGCAGGCGGTGATCGCCAACCGCAACGTCTTCGCGGTGCTGATGGACGCGGTGCGCTGCTGCAGCCTGGGGCAGATCACCGGCGCGCTGTTCGAGGTGGGCGGGCAGTACCGGCGCAGCATGTAGCGCGGCCGCGCCCTACCCGCCGTCGGCGGCCAGCGCCCATTCGCGGTCCAGCCAGGCGCTGCGCCGCGCCAGCCAGTCCTGCAGGTAGTCCACCTCGCCGGCGTAGGAGCCGGTCACCACCGCGTTGGGCCAGATCCAGAGGTTCAGGATGTCCCAGGCGGCGAAGTTGCGCTGCTGCGCGGCGTCCAGCGCTTCGGCGCCCTGGCGGATGAAGCGCTGCAGATCGGGCATCTGCCGGCTCAGGAACTGCCAGCGCGCGGCCACCTGGCGGACGAAGTGGGGATCGTCGAACAGGCGCGGCAGGTAGCCGCGGCCGCGCACCCACCAGCCCTCGGCCGCGTCGTTGCCGTTGTAGTCGATGTTGCCGGCCGCGATGTCGAAGTCCCACAGCGGCCCGAACACCAGCTTGCCGCGGTCCTTGCGGTGCACGAAGGTGCTGGCATAGAAAGCGTCGTTGTTGCGCATCAGCTCGTTGACGAGATAGAAGTCGACCAGCGATTCCACGTCCAGCGCCGCGGCATAGCCGGCGTCGGGATCGGCGAACCCGGCGCCGAGCAGCCGCGCCTCGAAGCCGGCAATGACCTGCTCAATCAGCGGCACCGTCGCCGCGTCGGTGTCCGACTTCACGGTGTAGGGCAGGTCCATCGGCGACGACAGGAACCAGAAGTCCTCGTCCAGGGCACTGTCGATCTCGAGCAGGAAGCCGCCCGGGTCCTGCGCGGTGGCGGCCTCCTGGCCGATGTCGACGCGGCCGGCCGCAGCCTTGACGTGCTCCACCAGCTGGTAGACGCCCTGGTACTCGCCGTTCAGCTCCAGCTCCACGAAGCGGTCGGCCGGCGTGAAGTCCATGCCCAGCTTGCGCCCCAGGCACAAGGCCACCGCGTTGCGCAGCAGCGACTTGTCTGAATAGTTGGCCAGCAGCGCCCAGTCGCGGTCGGCCGCCGCGCCGTCCAGCAGCGCGGCCGGCGCGTCCAGCTTCAGCCGGTAGGGCTTCTTGGGCATCGTCCAGGTGCTGTTGCCGCGGCCGCGGATCGCCAGCCGCAGGTCCAGCGCATCGCCGCCGTTGGCGCCCGCCTCGGCCTGCAGCCGCGCGCCGACATAAGCGTCCTTGGAGACGATGGGCGCAGCGCCGTCGGTGGCGATGCGCAGCGTCGGCGGCGGCTCCACGCGGCAGGCGGTGGGCTGCAGCGTCTGCCCGATCTCGTGGGCCAGGGTGCGCCCGCCGACGCCGGGCAACAGGCGGCCGCGGCCGGGCTCCAGGTAGCGCGCCAGGGTGTCGGTCAGCAGGCCGGCCAGCGCGCCCGGGCCGGCGGCCGGCAGGCCGGGCAGCGCGGCCTGGACGCCGTCGTGCAGTGCCGCGGCGGTACGCTCCAGCGCCGGGTCCTGCGTCCATTCGCCGTCGTTCAGCAGGTCGGCATCGGCGGCCAGCATCAGCAGGGCTTGCAGCCTGCGCTGCGCGGCGCCGAGGCCGGCCGCAGGGTCGCCCTTCCACTGCAGCGCGATCAGGGTGCTGAAGACCGTGACCAGACCGGCGCCCGCCGGCGCGGCCAGCCGCTGGCCGGTGCCGCTGCCGTCGTCGCCGCGCGCGGCGATCAGCGCGCCGGCCGCATCGACGCCGGCCGGCAGCTCGAGCGTGAAGCGGCCGTCGCCGTCGGCCTGCGTGCGCGGCTCGGCGGGGCCGCAGTCGAAGTCCTGGTCGAGGTCGAGGCAGACCGTCCACGCGGTGGCGGTCGGCTGGCCCAGGCGCTGGACGCGGCCGCTCAGCGTCTCGGGCGACCGGCCGCCGCCGTCGCAGGCCGCCAGCAGCGCCGCGCACAGTGCCCATCCGAGTGCCGCCCGGCGTCCGCGCTCGGCTCGCAAATCCCCGCCTCCTTTGCTGGCTCGCGGGCGGCCGATGCCGCCGCACGAGCCGACGATAGGGGCCTTGGCCGGGCCGGCGGCCCGGCGTTGCCGCCGTTTACCGCCGAGACAGGATTTGACGTTCTTGAAGCAGGCGCGAAACCATTGTGTGCCACGGCTTGCAGCCCGCGGGTCGGGCCCGTGTCAGCCAGGCCTCGATAATCGATCGTCATGCCGCCGCCGCCCGCCCCTGCCGACAGCAGCCCGGCCTTGCGCCTGGCGCGCCGGGCCTGGACGCGGCTGCAGTCCGACAGCCGCCGCTCGGTGGCCGAGGCCGAGCAGGCGCTGGCCCTGGCCGCCGAGGCCGACCTGCCGGGCCGCGCCTGGGCACTGCTGGTGCTGGGCTTCAACCGCCTGAACCTGGCCACGCCGGCGGCGGCGATCGAGACGCTGCAGCAGGCCGGCGCCGCCTTCGCCGCGATCGGCCAGCGCGACGGGCAGATCCTGGCCGAGACCGGCATCGCCCGCGCCTGGTGGCGCCAGGGCCGGCTGCACCAGGCCTACCAGCGCCTGCAGGTGCTGCGCGACGAAGGCCTGCAAAGCCTGCGCGGCGAGCAGCGCGGCCTGCTGCTCAACGCGCTGGCCGGCTGCCTGTCGTCGCTGGGCGAGTCGGAGCAGGCCTTCGCCCACATGTACGCCGCGCTGCGCGACACGCCGGCCACGCGCGCACCCGGCTTCGAGGTGGCGCTGCACTGCAACCTGGGCCACGAGCTGATCCAGCTGGGCGACTTCGACGCCGCGCTGGCCCATGTGGACGAAGGCCTGGAGCGCTGCCGCAGCCTGGCCAACCCGCGGCTGCTGGCCGCGCTGCTGATCAACCGCGCGATCGCGCTGATGGAGCTGGGCCGCGCGCGCGACGCGCTGCCCGTCATCGACGAGATCTGCACCATCCCCGACGACGAGCAGGGCCGCGGCCGCAACGCCGCCTGCTTCGAGATCCTGGCCGTGGTGGCGCTGCGCGCCGGCGAGCCGGCGCGCGGCCGCGCGCTGATCGCCGCCGCCGAGGCCTCGCACCACGAGTGGATCGCCGACGAAGCGCACGAGCTGGCCCAGGCCCGCTGCCTGCTGGCGCTGGCCGACGGCAACCTCGCCGCCGCCCAGGCCTGCCTGGCGCCCTGCCGCGAGCGGCTTCTGCAGCCGCTGCCCGAGGACGCGCTGAGCCCGCGCATCCGCCACCACGGCCTGCAATTGCTGGCCGAGCTGGCCGAGTGCCAGGGCCGGCTGGACGACGCGCTGCTGCTGCTGAAGGCCGGCGGCCGCGTGCAGGCGGAGCGCGCGGCCGCCGCGTCGCGCGCCCGCTACCAGGCCGCGGCGCTGCAGACCGAGCTGTCGCGGCTGCAGCGCCGGCTGCGCGAGCAGGAGTCGCGCCGCCTGAAGACCGAGCGCGCCGCCGCCGAGCTGGCCGCCATCAACCAGCAGTTGCAGCGCAAGGTGCGCGAGGTGGAAGAGCTGCGCGATGCGCTGCGCGAGCAGGCCACGCGCGACGCGCTGACGGGCCTGTTCAACCGCCGCCACTTCAACGACGCGGCGCCGGCGCTGCTGGCGCAGGCGCGGCGCGACGGCCAGGCGCTGGCCGCGGTGATCATCGACCTCGACCATTTCAAGTCCGTCAACGACCTGCACGGCCACGACGTGGGCGACCGCCTGCTGCGCGCCTTCGGCCAGGTGCTGGCCGATGAAGCGCGCGCCAGCGACCTGGTGTGCCGCTGGGGCGGCGAGGAGTTCTGCCTGCTGCTGCCGGCCACGCCGGTGGACGCCGCCTGCCGCCTGGTGGAGCGGCTGCTGGAGCGCTGGCGCTCGTCCAGCCCGGAGCTGCCGGGCCTGCGCCTGGGAAGCTTGAGCTTCAGCGCCGGCGTCTGCGACAGCCGCACCGAGCCGGGCGACATCGGTGCCCTGCTGCGCGCCGCCGACCGCGCGCTGCTGCTGGCCAAGCGCCGCGGCCGCGCGCGGGTGCTGAGCGCGGAGCCGACCAGCCCGTGAACGGCCGGCACGGCCCGCCACTTGATCCAGGTTTGATCCAGGCTTGATCCAGCTCAGGCCGGCGCCAACCGCACCGCCGGTCTTGAAGCAGGTCAAGGACGGGTGCCGCGGGGCTCGAGAACATGCGCCCAGGCCATGCCTTGGCCGCTGCCCCGCCCGAGAGCCCCATGTCAAGCATCCACTGTCCCGGCCTCTGGTCCTTGCCGGCCCTGCTGCTGGCCGGCGCCGTCTGCGCCCAGACCACCGCCACCGCCGCCGCCGTCGAACCCGCGCGCCAGCAGGCGCTGCTGCGCATGGTGCGCCAGGACTGCGGCGCCTGCCACGGCATGCAGCTCACCGGCGGGCTGGGTCCGGCGATCACGCCGCAGGCGCTGGCCCAGGGCGAGCGCTCGCCCGAGGGGGTGTTCGCCACCATCTGGTACGGCCGCCCCGGCACGCCGATGCCGCCCTGGCGCGGCCTGCTCAGCGAAGCCGAGGCGCGCTGGATGTCGGCGCAGCTGCTGGCCGGGCTGCCGCCGCTGAGCGGAGGTACGCGATGAAGCGCCGCGCCTTCGTCTCCGGCGCCGCGGCATCGGCGGCCGCGGCCGTCGCGCTGCCCTTCATCGGCGGCTGCGCGACGCCGAAGTCCGCCCCCGACGACGCGCCGATCGGCAGCGGCGACCTCGGCCTCGTGGTCGAGCGCGCCAGCGGCAGCCTCGCGGTCGTCAACACGAGCCGGCCCGCGGTGCTGGGCCGCATCGAAGGGCTGGGCGACCTGTCGCACGCGTCCATCGTCTACGCCCGCGACGGCGCGCGCGGCTTCGTCTTCGGCCGCGACGGCGCGCTGACGCGCGTGAACCTGCTCACCCGCCGCATCGAGGCGCGCGTGCTGCAGGCCGGCAACTCGATCGGCGGCGCCATCTCGCAGGACGGCACGCTGGTCGCGGCGCAGAACTACCAGCCCGGCGGCATCAAGGTGTTCGACGCGCGCACGCTGGAACTGGTGGCCGACATCCCGGCGCTGGACGCGCAAGGCAAGCGCTCGCGCGTCGTCGGCTTGGCCGACCTGCCGGGCCGGCGCTTCATCTATGCGCTGTTCGACGCCGACGCGATCTGCATCGCCGACCTGTCGGACCCCGCCCGGCCGCAGGTCACGCGGCTGGACGGCATCGGCCGCCAGCCCTACGACGCGCTGCTGACGCCCGACGGCCGCCACTACATCGCCGGCCTGTTCGGCGAGGACGGGCTGGCGCTGGTGGACCTGTGGGCCGAGCGGCCGCAGGCGCGGCGCGTGCTGGGCGGCTACGGCCGCGGCCAGCAGCCGCTGCCGGTCTACAAGATGCCGCATTTGCGCGGCTGGGCCGTGGCCGGGCGCGAAGCCTGGCTGCCGGCCATCGGCCATCACGAGGTGCTGGTGGCCGACACCGCGAGCTGGGCCGAAGTCGGCCGCGTTGCGGTGGCCGGCCAGCCGGTGTTCGTGATGGCGCAGCCCGACGGCCGCCGCGTGTGGGTCAACTTTGCGCTGCCCGACTACCACAAGGTGCAGGTGATCGACGTGCCCACGCGCCGCGTGGTGCACGGCTTCGAGCCCGGACGCGCGGTGCTGCACCTGGAATTCACGCCGCGCGGCGAGGCGGTGTGGATCAGCGCGCGCGACGACAACCGCGTGATCGTCGTCGACACCGCGAGCTGGCGCACGCTGGCGACGCTGGAGGTGCAAGCGCCCAGCGGCATCTTCTTCACCGCGCGCGCGGCGCGCGTGGGCTTGTGAACATGACGCCGATCTTCGACGTCATCGACCAGCGCCTGCTCAACCAGTGGCAGCGCGGCTTCCCGCTGCGCCGCGAGCCGTATGCGGTGCTGGCCGAGGCGCTGGGCCTGGACGAGGCCGCGGTGCTGGCGCGGCTGCAGCGGCTGCACACGGCCGGCGCCTTCAGCCGCGTCGGCGGCGCCTGGGCGCCGGGCGCCGGCGGCGCCGCGCTGTTGTGCGCCTATGCCGTGCCGGCCGAACGGCTGGACGCGGTGGCCGCGCAGGTCTCGGCGCAGCCCGGCGTCAACCACAACTACCAGCGTGAGCACCGCCACAACCTGTGGTTCGTGCTGACGGGCCCCGACGCCGCCGCGGTCGCGCGCACGCTGGACCGGCTGAACGCGCAGACCGGCTTGCGCGCGCTGCGCCTGCCGATGCTGCGCGCCTACCGCATCGACCTCGGCTTCGACCTGCGCCAGCGTCTGGCCGCCGACCACGCGCCGCAGCGCGGCCGCGCCGCGCCGGTGGACGCGGCCGACCGCCCGCTGGCCGCCTGGCTGGAAGACGGCCTGCCGCTGCAGCCGCGGCCTTACGACGAAGCGACCGCCGCCTGCGGCTGGCCGGTCGATCGGGTGCTGGCCACGCTGCAGCGCTGGCTGGACCAGGGCACGCTGCGCCGGCTGGGCGTGATCGTGCGCCACCACGAACTGGGCTTCGACCACAACGCGATGGCGGTGTTCGACGTCGCCGACGACGCGGTCGACGCGATCGGCGAGCGCCTGGCGCAGCAGAGCGGCGTCACGCTGGCCTACCGCCGCGCGCGCGCGCCGGGCTGGCGCTACAACCTCTACGCGATGGTGCACGGCCGCGCGCGCGACGAGGTGCGCGCCGCGGTGGCCGCCGCCGCGCAGGCCGCCGGGCTGGACGGCGCGCCGCACGAGCTGCTGTTCAGCTGCCGGCGCTTCAAGCAGCAGGGCGGCCGCTACTTCAGCAGCGCGGCGCCGGCGGAGACCGCTCATGCCTGAGGTCATCAGCCGCGACGACCTGCGTTTGATCGCGCGGCTGCACGGCGGGCTGCCGCTGGTCGAGCGGCCTTTCGCCGAAGTCGGCGCCGAGCTGGGTTTGAGCGAAGACGAGGTGATCGCGCGGCTGCAGGCCTTGCGCGCCAGCGGTGTGCTGACGCGCTTCGGCCCGCTGTTCCAGATCGAGCGCGCCGGCGGCGCCTTCGTGCTGGCCGCGATGCAGGTGCCGCTCGATCGCTTCGACGCCGTGGCGGCCCAGGTCAACGCGCGCCCCGAGGTCGCGCACAACTACCGGCGCGAGCATGCGCTGAACCTGTGGTTCGTCGTCGCCGCGGCCAGCGCCGACGCGGCCGAAGAGGCGATGCGTGCGATCGAGGCCGACACGGGCCTCACCGTGCTGCGCTTCCCGAAAGAGCGCGAGTACTTCGTCGAGCTGAAGCTGCCGCTGCTGGAGGCCGCCGCATGACGCTGGACGACTTCGACCGCCGGCTGATCGCCGCGACGCAGGCCGGGCTGCCGCTGGTCGCGCGGCCCTTCGACGCGGTGGCCGAGCAGCTCGGCTGCAGCGGCCAGCAGGTGCGCGAGCGTTTCCAGGCGATGCTGGATGCTGGCATCGTGCGCCGCATCGGCGCCGTGCCCAACCACTACCGCCTGGGCTTCACCGCCAACGGCATGACGGTGTGGGACGTGGCCGACGAGCGCATCGACGAACTGGGCGCGGCCGTCGGCGCGCTGCCCGGCGTCAGCCACTGCTACCGCCGGCCGCGCCGGCTGCCGCAGTGGCGCTACAACCTGTTCGCGATGCTGCACGGCCGCTCGCGCGCCGAGGTCGAGGCGCAGCGAGTCCAGGTGCGCGCGCTGCTCGGCGACGCCTGCCGCGCCGACGAGGTGCTGTATTCCAGCGCCATTCTGAAAAAGACCGGGCTGCGCCTGGTGGAAGGCTGATCCTCATGTTCCGCATCACCCAATACCTGCGCGACCTGGCCGAAGCCGAGCGCAGCGGCGTCTACCCCGCGGTACGCGCAACTCGCCCGTCAGGCCCGGTCGTGATCTGGAACCTGATCCGCCGCTGCAACCTGACCTGCAAGCACTGCTACGCGCTGTCGGCCGACCACGAATACGCCGGCGAGCTGAGCACGTCGGAAGTCTTCACGGTGATGGACGACTTGAAGGCCTTCCGCGTGCCGGTGCTGATCCTCTCCGGCGGCGAGCCGCTGCTGCGCCCCGACCTGTTCGAGATCGCCGCGCGCGCGAAGGCGATGCGCTTCTACGTCGGGCTGTCGAGCAACGGCACGCTGATCGACGCCGCGATGGCGCAACGCGTTGCGGAGGCCAACTTCGATTACGTCGGCATCAGCCTGGACGGCATCGGCGCGGTGCACGACAAGTTCCGCCGCAAGGTGGGCGCCTTCGACGCCAGCCTGGCCGCGGTGCAGGCGCTGCTGGCGCGCGACGTGAAGGTGGGCCTGCGCTACACGATGACCTCACTGAACGCCGGCGAGCTGCCGGCGCTGCTGCAGCTGATGCGCGACGTGGGCGCGCAGAAGTTCTACTTTTCGCACCTGAACTACGCCGGCCGCGGCAACATCCACCGCAGCAAGGACGCGCACCACCAGGCCACGCGCGAGGCGCTGGACCTGCTGTTCGACACCGCCTGGGCCGACGCGCAAAGCGGCGCCGAGCGCGAATACGTCACCGGCAACAACGACGCCGACGGCGTCTACCTGCTGCACTGGGTGCAGCGCCGCTTCCCGCGCTGGGCGGGCGCGTTGCGCGAGCATCTGGTCGCCTGGGGCGGCAATGCCAGCGGCGTCGCGGTGGCCAACATCGACAACCTGGGCCAGGTGCACCCCGACACGATGTGGTGGCACCACACGCTGGGCTCGGTGCGCGAGCGGCCGTTCTCGCAGATCTGGGCCGACACGTCCGATCCGCTGATGGCCGGGCTGAAGGCGCGCCCGCGGCCGCTGCAAGGCCGCTGCGCGAGCTGCGCCGAGCGCGACATCTGCGGCGGCAACACGCGCGTGCGCGCGCAGCAGCTCAGCGGCAACCCGTGGGCCGCTGATCCTGGCTGTTATCTCGACGACGACGAGATCGGCCTTCCACTGGGAGTGGCGGCATGAACGCATTCGCTTGGACCTGGCGTCTGGCGCTGGCCGGCGCGCTGTGCGCGCTGGGCGCCGAGCTGGCCTCGGCACAAACGGCGGTCGACGCCTCCGCGCTGTTCCAGCAGCACTGTGCCAGCTGCCACGGCGCGCAGCGCACCGGCGGCATGGGCCCGGCGCTGCTGCCCGAGAGCCTGGCGCGGCTGCGCAAGCCCGAGGCGCTGAAGACCATCGGCCAAGGCCGCACCGCGACGCAGATGCCCGGCTTCGCCGACAAGCTGGACGCGGCGCAGATCCAGGCGCTGGTGAACTTCGTCTACACGCCGGTGCTGCCGGCGCCGCGCTGGAGCGACGACGACATCCGCGCCTCGCGCGAGGCGCTGGCCGACGCCGCCAGGCTGCCGGCCAAGCCGCAGTGGCAGGCCGACCCGATGAACCTGTTCGTCGTCGTCGAAGGCGGCGACCACCACGTCTCGCTGGTCGACGGCGACCGCTTCGAGCTCATCCACCGCTTCGCCAGCCGCTACGCGCTGCACGGCGGACCGAAGTTCACGCCCGAGGGGCGCTGGGTCTACTTCGGCTCGCGCGACGGCTGGATCACCAAGTACGACCTGTGGAACCTGAAGGTCGTCGCCGAGGTGCGCGCCGGGCTCAACATGCGCAACGTGGCCGTCAGCGGCGACGGGCGCTGGGTGATGGCGGCAAACTATCTGCCGGGCAACGTGGTGCTGTTCGACGCCGAGTTGCGGCTGGTCAAAAGCATCACGGCTGATTCGCGCGTCTCCGCCGTCTACGACGCCACGCCGCGCGGCAGCTTCGTCGTCGCGCTGAAGGACCTGCCCGAGCTGTGGGAGCTGCGCTGGGACGGCAGCAGCCTGCGCCGCACCAAGCTGGACGAGCCGCTGGACGACTTCTTCTTCGACCAGCGCTACCGCCACGCCCTGGGCGCGACGCGCGAGCGTACCGACGGCAGCGCCGGCGCGCAGGTGGTGGACCTGGACCAGCAGCGCAAGGTGGCCGAGTTGCCGATCGCCGGCATGCCGCACCTGGGCTCGGGCATCACCTTCGCGTGGAACGGCAGCACGGTGCTGGCCAGCCCCAACCTGAAGGGCGGCGCGATCGACGTCATCGACATGAAGGACTGGAAGCCGGTGAAGACGATCCCCGTGCCCGGCCCCGGCTTCTTCATGCGCAGCCACGAGGCCACGCCTTACGCGTGGACCGATTCGATGATGAGCCCGACCGCGAAGGACACGCTGACCGTGATCGACAAGCGCACGCTGCAGCCGGTGGCCAGCGTGCGCGAGCCCGGCCGCACGCTGGCGCACATCGAGTTCACCAAGGACGGCCGTTATGCGCTGGCCAGCGTCTGGGAGGACGACGGCGCGCTGGTCGTCTACGACGCCGCGACGCTGAAGGAAGTGAAGCGGCTGCCGATGCGCAAGCCGGTCGGCAAGTACAACGTCTGGAACAAGATCACGCGGTCAGAGGGAACCTCTCACTGACCAGCGCGGGGAGGTTGAGCTGCTCGTGCAGCGACACCACCTCCCCGACGATGATCAGCGCCGGCGGCTGCACGCCTTGCGCGCGCGCCAGGTCGGGCAGCGTGCGCAGCGTGCCGGTCACCGTGCGCATGCCGGCGCGGGCGATGTTCTCCACCACCGCGGCCGGCGTGTCGGCGCCGCGGCCGTGCTCGATCAGGCGGGCGCACAGCAGCGGCAGCGCGCCCACGCCCATGTAGACCACCACGGTCTGGCGCGGGCGGGCCAGCAGTTCCCAGTCCAGGTCCAGCGTGCGCTGCTCGCCGTCGCCGCGCAGGTGGCCGGTCGCGAAGACCAGGGTCTGCGCGTGGTCGCGGTGCGTCAACGGCATGCCGGCCAGCGCGGCCGCGCCCTGCGCGGCACTGATGCCGGGCACCACCTCGAACGGCACGCCGGCGGCGGCCAGCGCCTGCGCCTCCTCGCCGCCGCGGCCGAAGATGTAGGGGTCGCCGCCCTTCAGCCGCAGCACCGGACGGCCGGAGCGCGCCAGGCGCAGCATCAGCGCGATGATCTGGTCCTGCGGCAGCGTGTGGTGGCCGGCGCGCTTGCCCACGTCGATGCGCTCGGCGGTGGGCGGCAGCAGGTCCAGGATCTCGTCGCTGACGAGCTGGTCGATCAGCGCCACCTGCGCCTCGCGCAAGGCGCGCATGGCGCGCAGCGTCAGCAGTTCGGGGTCGCCGGGGCCGGCGCCCACCAGCGTGACCTTGGCGGGCCGGGCGGCGAGCGCCGGTGCCGCCAGGTGCAGCGACTCGTGCAGATCGGACAAGGCCTTCTCCTGGAAATGCCGGATCCGATGGTGAGCAAGACCGATGCCACCGTCCTTGAAGTGGTTCAAGCCAAAAAAAACGGGGCCCGCACTGGGGGCCCCGAAACAGTCGCTTCTGATACGCCGCTCAGGGCTGCCAAGCGATGAGCGGTGAAACCAGTATAGGCAGCAGCCCGCGCGCGTGTTGCGAACAAGCGCACGGCGCCGGTGTGCATCGGCACGCCGCGGCCGCCGCTGGCACGGTCATCTCGTGATGATCTGCCGGTGCATCGGCGCCAGCCGCGCCAGCATGCGGTTCTGCGCCGCGAACGGGATGGCCTTGGCGTCCATGCTCTGCTGCAGCAGCTCCACCAGCGCATTGAAGTCGCGGCGGCCGATCTCCAGTTCGGCGTGCGCTTGCCGCATCGGCACGCCTTCGTAGACGCAGGGGCCGCCGGCCTCCTGGCAGAGCTGGTCGGTCAACTGCGTCACCAGGTGCTGGCGGTCGACCTCCTTGAAGAAGGCCGCCGTGCGCGCGTCGGCCTTCAGGCGGCCGACCAGGTCTTCCATCACCGCTTGGATGCCGTCCTTGCCGCCCCAGGCCCGGTACAGGCTGTCGTCGGCCGCCGCCGCGCCTTGCGCGGCGGCCAGCAGGGCAAGGCAGAGCAGCCGGCGTCGCATCATCAAGTTCTCCTACAGCGCGAACTGCAGCGACAGGTAGGCGCCCCGCTGCCGCCGCGGCTGCAGCGCCGGCGCGATGCGGCCCAGGTCCACCCAGGCGGCCGTCAGCGAGACCGTCTTGTTCGGCGCCCACGCGACGAAGACGTCGAACCAGTCGTCCTCGGCCAGCGCGCCGTCGCCCAGCACCGAGCGCCGCAGGTTGGCCGCCTTGCGCCGGACCTCGGCGCCCACCGCGAGCTGCCGGCTCAAGAGCTTGGCCAGCGACAGCTCGGGCTGCAGCCGGTAGCCGTCACCCTGCGCGCCGCCGAAGCCCAGCAGGCCGTTCTGGTTGGCTCTGGTCCAGCGCAGCGTGCCGTTGAGCAGCAAGCCCGGCGCCAGCAGCAGCTTGGTGGCGCTGAGGTACAACTCGGCGCCCGAGCGCCGCGCGCCCAGCGGGCCGAACAGCGTGGGGCCCAGCGCGCCGGCGTCGCTGCGCTTGAGCTCCAGCCCGATGGCAACCTGCGGCAGCCAGCGGTCGCTGTCCAGCACCGCGTCGCCGGCCAGGCGCAGCTTGGCGCCCAGGATGTCCTGCTTCAGGTGCAGGCCGCCCAAGCCCAGCGGCGCGAGGTTGCCGCGCGTGTCCAGGTCCTGCCGCGCGACCGACAGCTCGAAGCGGTCGTCGACCGAAAAGGCCGCGCCGGCGACGGCCAGCGCGTAGTCGCGCGTCTTCAGGCCGCTGACGAAGAGCACGCCGCCGGCCTCGCCTTCGGTGGCGTAGCCGGTGGTCAGCGCCCAGGGCGTCAGCCCGCCGCCGCCGGCGCCGTCGATGCTGCTGACACCGCCGGTCAGCAGCAGCTTGCCGGAGGCGGCGGTGGCCGCCAGCGCCCACAGCACCAGGGCGCCGCCGCACGAAAGCGTGCGCAGCCGGCGGCCGGCCATCGTCAGATCACGCCCGCCGTATGAGTGGATGCGGCGGCCAAGCCGGCCGCGTGGGCCTGCTGATCCGCGTGGTAGCTGCTGCGCACCATCGCGCCCACCGCGGCGTGGCTGAAGCCCATCGCGTAGGCCTCGCGCTCGAACATCTTGAAGGTGTCGGGGTGCACGTAGCGGCGCACCGGCAGGTGGTGGCCGCTGGGCGCGAGGTACTGGCCGATGGTCAGCATGTCGATGCCGTGCGCGCGCATGTCGCGCATCACGGCCAGGATCTCGTCGTCGGTCTCGCCCAGGCCCACCATCAGCCCGCTCTTGGTGGGCACGCCGCTCACCTGCTGCTTGAACTTGCGCAGCAGGCTCAAGGAGAACTGGTAGTCCGAGCCCGGCCGTGCCTCCTTGTACAGGCGCGGGATGGTCTCCAGGTTGTGGTTCATCACGTCGGGCGGCGCGGCCTTCAGGATGTTCAGCGCGCGCTCGTCGCGGCCGCGGAAGTCGGGCACCAGGATCTCGATCTGCGTGGCCGGCGAGAGCTCGCGCGTCTTCTCGATGCAGGCCACGAAATGCGCCGCGCCGCCGTCGCGCAGGTCGTCGCGGTCGACGCTGGTGATCACCACGTACTTGAGCTTGAGCGCGGCGATGGTCCTGGCCAGGTTCAGCGGCTCGTCGGCGTCCAGCGGGTCGGGGCGGCCGTGGCCCACGTCGCAGAAGGGGCAGCGGCGCGTGCACTTGTCGCCCATGATCATGAACGTGGCCGTGCCCTTGCCGAAGCATTCGCCGATGTTGGGGCAGCTCGCCTCCTCGCAGACGGTGTGCAGCTTGTGCTCGCGCAGGATCTGCTTGATCTCGTAGAAACGCGTGCTCGGGCTGCCGGCCTTGACGCGGATCCACTCGGGCTTCTTCAGCACCTCGGCCGGCACGATCTTGATCGGGATGCGCGCGGTCTTGGCCTGCGACTTCTGCTTGGCGCTGGGGTCGTAGGCGGCGGGGGCGGGGGTGTTCATGGACGGCGCCGGGTGGTCGGCCGGTTGGCGGCGAGGGCCGACAGTTTAGCCAGCGCGGCTTGTCCTGCGCTGACCTCGTCCCATGCCGGCTCCGGCGCGGCCGGGTGCGGCGCTGCCCGGCATCAGCGGCGGCGGTAACCGAAGTCGGCGCCTTGGGCGCGGAGGACCGCCTCGATGAAGCGCGCCAGTTCGAAGTCGCGCGCCGTCACCCGATGGCCGGCGTCGAAGCTCGTCAGCCGCACCTCGACGGTGTGGTACCGGTTGGTCCAGGTGGGATGGTGATCGCGCTGCTCGATGCCGTCGACGCAGGCGTCCATGAACCGCATCGCGCCGCGGAAGTCGTCGAACTCGAAGCGCGCGCGGATCTCGGTGCCGTCGCCGGTCCAGCCCGGCAGCGCCGCCAGGCGTTCGCGGACCGTGATCTCGTCCAGGGCCTCGTCCTTGCGCATGCGCGCCTCCGTTCGTCAACCCCGCTGCAGCAGCCGCTGCAGCTCGCCCGCCAGCCGGTCGGCGGCCTCGTCCCAGCGCACCTGCAGGCCCAGGCTGCGCAGGTCCACCGTCGGCAGCCCGGCGTAGCCGCAGGGGTTGATGCGCAAGTAGGGCTCCAGGTCCATCGCGACGTTCAGCGCCAGCCCGTGGTAGGCGCAGTGCCGCGACACCTTGATGCCCAAGGCGGCGATCTTGCCGAGGCCGGCGAACGGGTCCTGCCCGGGATCTGCGGGCGGCAGCGCCGCGTGGTCGAAGGGGTCGGCCAGGCGCACGTAGATGCCCGGCGCGCCGCGCACGCGGTGGCCGGTGACGCCATGGGCCGCCAGCGTGCGCAGCACCGCCTCTTCCAGCCGGTAGACGTATTCCTTGACGTAGATCCCCAGCCGGCCCAGGTCGACCAGCGGATACGCGGTGACCTGGCCCGGCCCGTGGTAGGTGACCTGGCCGCCGCGCTGGGTCTGCACCACCGGGATCTCGCCGGCGCCCAGCACGTGCTCGGCCCGGCCGGCCAGGCCTTGCGTGAACACGGGGTCGTGCTCGACCAGCCACAGCTCGTCCTCGGTCCCGGGGCCGCGCGCGGCAGTGAAGTCGCGCATGGCCTGCTCGATGCCGGCATAGGCCCGCCGGCCGAGGTCGATGCGTTTCATGCGGCCAGTGTAGGCCGCGGCCCTCCCCCGTTCTTCGCTGCGGTTCCGCGCTCAGCGGCGGCGGCGTGCCGTGGCCAGCAGCGGCAGCAAGGCCAGCGCCAGCAGCGCCGGCGCCGGCGGTTCGGCCACGGTGGTCTGCCCGCCGCCGCCGCCGTCGTCGTCGTCGGGCAGGGTCTGCGTGATGCCGGGGCTGAAGACGATCTGGTACAGCCCGGCATCGGCGAAGCCGAGGTCGATCTCGAACACGGGGTCGATCGCGGCTTGCGCATGCCCGCCTTCGGCGGCCCAGGCCAGCACCGTCAGCGCGACGTAGAAGTCCTGGTCGACCAGCGCGCCGAACGAGGTCTGGTCGTGCTGCCACTCGAAGCTGGTGGTGGTGTTGCAGGGCAGGTTGTCGGGGCCGTTGGCTTCGAACGAGGCGCACAGCCGCTCGTCGAACAGCACGTTGCCGAACACGCCCACGGTGTAGTGCGCAAAGCCCATCACGCGGGTGCCCAGCAGGTCGATCGAGCCCTGCGCCGTCATCAACACCGGGATCGGCACGCTGCTCGCCGGGCCCACCACCTTGAAGTAGTAGAGCAGTTGCGCGTTGCCGCGCGCGAACACCGAGTCGGAGCCGCTGCTGGACGTGACCTCGGTGCTGACGAAGGGCGCCGGGCCGGTGCCCGACTGCGCGGTGGCGACGCCGATCGCGCCGTCGAGCGAGATCTGGCCGAAGCCGCTGGACGACTTGAAGCCGCTGCCATCGACGCCCACCGACACGAAAGTGCTGTAGTCCGCGGGCACCGCCGACGCCTGCGCGGCGGCCGTGAACAGGGCCGGCAGCAGGCCGGCGAGCAGGCGAAGCAGGGGCATGGCGGTCTCCACGGAAGGCGTCGATGGCGCCGAGCTTGCCCCGGGACGGAGCCCGGCGGGCCCAGCGGCAGGTGACGAGCAGGTGACGAGCCTGCCGGCCCCGTGTTCGTGCAGGGCCCGTGCAGCGCCCGATGGACAGCCGCCCGGCTCTGCGGCTACCGTGGCCCGCCATGAGCACGCCGATCCGCTTCTACTTCGACTTCTCGTCGCCCTATTCCTACATCGCCAACGAATGGCTGGACGCGCTGGCCGCGCAGCATGGCCGCGCGGTCGAGCGCCACGCGATCCTGCTGGGCGTGACCTTCCAGGCCGCGGAGCTGAAGAGCCCCGTGTCGTACCCGATCAAGCGCGAGTATTCGGTGCGCGACTTCGCGCGCTCGGCGCGCTTCCACGGCCTGGGCTACGAGCTGCCCGACCCGTTCCCGATTCCCACGCAGAACGCCGCGCGCCTCTTCTGGTGGCTGAAGGACCGCCGCGGCGAGGACGCGGCCGCCGCCTGGGCCTGCACCGGCCTGCGTGCTGTGTTCCAGCGCGGCCTGCCGCTGAACGACGCGGCCACGCTGAAGGCCGTGGCGGCCGAGGCCGGCATCGCCCCGGCCGAGGCCGAAAGCGTCTGGAACGACCCCGCATGGAAAGACCGCCTGAAGCGCGCCAACGAAGCGGCGATCGCCGCCGGCGTGTTCGGCGCGCCCTTCTTCATCGTCGACGGCGAGCCCTTCTGGGGCAACGACCGCCGGCCGCAGATCGAGCGCTGGCTGGCCTCAGGCCCGTTCTGAATCCAGCTCGACGCCGTCGCGCCGCAACTGCCGCTGCAGGGCCTCGACGCTGAAGCGCCCGGCCACGCGCAGCGCCGCGGCGCTGCCCGCCGCCTGGCCCATCACGAAGCAGGCGCCGCTGGCGCGCGCGGCGCTCTGGCCCAGGTGCTCCATCGACGCGCAGCGCCCGGCCACCAGCAGGTTGGCCACGTTCGGCGGCAGCAGCATGCGCCAGGGCAGGTGGTTGTAGGCGTTGCCGGCGTCGCGCGCGAAGCCCCATTCGATGCGGCCGGCCTCGTGGCGCTCGCAGGGCCAGCAGTTGAGGCCGATCACGTCGTCGAAGCGCGCGCCGGCGATCACGTCGTCGCCCGTCAGCCGGTAGGCGCCGGCGATGCGGCGCGATTCGCGGATGCCCACCTGCGGCGCGATCTCGCTGATCTCGGCAGCCTCGAAGCCGGGCACCTCGGCGCGCAGGAAACGCATGTACTCGACGATCTGGCGCCGGCCCTCGACCTCGGCGGCGCTGAGCTGGCGCGCGTCGGTGGCATCCACCGCCTGACCTGAATCGTTGGCGAGCTGGGTGACGTTGGCGCGCCATTCGCGCGGGTTGCGCTGCGGCCGCAGGATCGCGCCCTGGCGCGGGAAGCGGTAGCGATCGGCGGCCTGGGCCATCAGCGCGTCGATGGCCTTGAACTCGCCGATCGCGGCGCGGGCGCGCTCGGCGTCGACGTTGCCGACGCGGAACATCGTGCTCGGGAACAGCGCGCCGCCGTGGCCGTCGCCCAGCTCGTAGGGCACGCCGGCGAAGTGCGCGAGGTCGGCGTCGCCCGAGGCGTCGATGAACTCGCGGGCGCGGATCGCGCGCCGGCCCGAGCGCGTCTCGACCAGCAGCGCGGCGATGCGGCCGCCGCCGCCGTCCGGGTCCATCACCGCGCCGACCGCCAGCGCATGGAACAGCAGCGCCACGCCGGCGGCCAGCAGCCACTGGTCGGCCGCGCACTTGTAGGCGGCCACGTCGTAGCTGCGCACGCGGATGCGGCCCTGCAGCCCGTCCTGCGGCGCGTTCAACCCGCCCAGAGCGTCGATGCGGTCCAGCAGTTCGTCGACCACGCCGCGCACCAGCGGCTGCATCTCGCCGCCGCGGCGGCCGTACAGCCCGGCGAAGTTGGTGACCCCGCCGGCCGTACCCATGCCGCCGAGGAAGCCGTAACGCTCGACGAGCAGCGTGCGCGCGCCGCCGCGCGCGGCGCTGACCGCGGCGGCCAGGCCCGCGGGGCCGCCGCCCAGCACGCAGACGTCGACTTCGGCGTAGGTCTCGGTTTGGCGTGCGGGTTCGGCGATCGGCGTCATTCAGCCTTGATGCCGCGCATCGCGATGATGCCGCCCAGGATGGCGGCTTCGTTCTTGACGCGCAGCTTCAGCGCCTCGGGCGCCGTGCCCTGGGCCGCCCAGCCGGCGCTGAACAGGCGCTGGCGCACTTCGGGCTCGCGCAGCGCGGCGGGCACTTCGCGCGCCAGGCGGTCCTGCGCGGCGCGGCTCAAGGAGGCCGGGCCGACCAGCGCGGTCCAGACCTCGAGGTCGAAGTTGTTGACGCCCGCTTCGCGCAGCGAAGCCAGCTCCGGCGCCAGCGTGCTGCGGCCGGCGGTCAGGCCGATGGACTTGAGCTTGCCGGACTTGATCTGCGGCAGCGCCAGGCCCGGCGGGATCAGCGCCATCTGCACCTGGCCCTGGATCAGCGCGGTGATCACCGCCGGGTTGCCGTTGTAGGGCACGTGCACGGCGTCGAAGTTGCCGGCGCGCAGCTTGAGGTACTCCACGCCCAGGTGGCCCACCGAGCCGATGCCCACCGAGCCGTAGTTCCACTTCGAGCCCGCGTTGCGCGCGGCCAGGAAGAAGTCGTGCCCCGAAGGCTCGTTGGCCGGCGCCACCAGCACCAGCGGCGCGGTGGTCAGCAGCGAGATCAGGCTGAAGTCCTTGGCCGGGTCGAACGGCAGCTTGGGGTTGAGCTGCTTGGCCGAGGTGAGGTTGCCGTTGATCACGACGCCCAGCGTGTGATCGTCGGTGGACTTGGCCACCAGGTCGGCGGCGATGTTGCCGCTGGCGCCGGCGCGGTTCTCCACCACCACGGTCTGGCCCAGGCGCCTGCCCAGGCTGTCGGCCAGGATGCGCGCGGCGATGTCGGGCGTGGAGCCGGGCGGAAAGCCCACCAGGATGCGCAGCGGCCGCGTCGGCCAGGCGGCACCCTGGGCCTGGGCCGCACCCGGTGCGCCCAGCGCCAACAGCGACAGGCCGGCCAGCGCCGCGGTGAACAGGCGGCGCTTGAAGGAATTCGATCGGGACATGGACAACGACTCCAGCCAAAAGGAAAGGGGAACGGGAAAGGGGGAACGCGCATTGTGCGTCCCCCCGGGGGCCCGAACCGGCCGGCCGCAGCCGCCTTACATCCGGCAGCCGCGGCCCGGGTCGGCCAGCGCCTTGACGGCGACGCTGCGCATCTCGTTGTCGCTGCCCTTGGCCTCGCGCAGGAACATGTCCTGCACCGGGTTGTGCTGCGGGCTCAACGTGAAGGCGCCGCGCGGGCTGTCGATGCGCGCCTTGCCCATCGCGGCCAGCATCGCATCGCGCTGCTTGAAGTCGCCCTTCACCGCGTTGAGGCCGACGGCCAGCAACTGCGCCGCGTCGTAGCCCTGCACCGCGTAGACGTCGGCATTGGACTTGTAGGCCAGCGCGTAGCTCTTGCGGAAGGCGTTGTTGCGCGGCGTGTCCAGGTTGTCGGCATAGTGCAGCGTGCTCAGCACGCCCTGGCCGCTGGCGCCGGCGGCTTCCAGCGTGCCGTCGGTCAGGAAGCCGCTGGCCACCATCGGGATGCTCTTCTTCAGGCCCGCGGCGTCGTAGTCCTTCAGGAACTTGGACGCCGCGCCGCCGGCGAAGAAGGCGAACACCACGTCGGGCTTCTGCGCCGCGATCTCGGTCAGCAGCGCCTGGAACTCGACGTTGGGGAAGGGCAGGCTCAGGTCCTTGAGGACCTTGCCGCCGCCCTTCTCGAAGCCTTCGGTGAAGCCCTTCACCGTCTCGATGCCGGCGGCGTAGTTCCAGGTGATGGTCATCGCGCGCTTGTAGCCCTTGCCCGCGGCCACCACGCCGGCGGCGTAGCCCGGCTGCCAGTTGCTGAAGCTGGTGCGGAAGATGTTGGCCGCGCACTGCGGCCCGGTGATGCCGTCGGCGCCGGCGTTGGGCACGATCAGCAGCGTGTTGCTCTCCTTGGCCGCGCGCGCCATCGCCAGCGCCACGCCGCTGTGCACGGTGCCCACCAGCACGTCGACCTGGTCGCGCTTGATCAGCTTGTTGACGTTGTCGGTGGCCTTGGAAGGCTCGCTCTCGTCGTCGACCTTGAAGTACTGGATCTCGCGCCCGGCCAGCTTGCCGCCCTGCTCCTGCACGTAGAGCTTGAAGCCCTTCTCGATGGCGTCGCCCAGCGCGGTGTAGGTGCCGGTGGCCGGCAGCATCAGGCCCACCTTCAGCGGCGCCTGCTGGGCCTGGGCGGTGGTGGCAAGGGCGGCGGCGGTGGCCGCCAGGGCGAATTTGACAAGCGACACGGGTGACTCCGGATGGAAGAGACAAACCCGTAGAGCATGCCCGCGGCCATGCGGCCTGCGCAAGCGGGGTTTGCCGGAGGCGCGGCCTGGATTCGGGGGCCTTGCCGGATACGATCGCCGCATGTTGCTGGGTTTCGTCCGGGCTTTGGCGGCGGGGCATCGCTTGGTGCGAGGCCCTCTTCGATGAGCCTTGCTCCACCGCCCGGCCGGTCGCGCAGCGTCTTCGTCGACGAAGCCGGCGATCCGACGCTGTTCGACGCGCGCGGGCGGCCCCTGCCGGGACAGGACGGTTGCTCGCGGCATTTCATCCTCGGCGCGCTGGAGGTGGCGGACCCCGGCGCTCTGGCGGCCGAGTTGAACGAGTTGCGAGCCCGGCTGCTGGCCGATCCGTATTTCCGCAACGTGCCTTCGATGCAGCCGGCGCAGCGCAAGACGGCGCTGGCGTTCCACGCCAAGGACGATCTGCCCGAAGTCCGGCGCGAGGTCTTTGCGCTGCTGATGCGGCATGACCTCAAGTTCTTCGCCGTCGTACGCGACAAGCTGCGCGTGCTGGAGTATGTCTTGCAGCGCAACGCGATCGACGCCGCCTACCGCTATCGCCCCAACGATCTGTACGACACGCTGGTCGCACGGCTGTTCAAGAACCGGCTGCACCTGACGCCCGAGGTCGATGTGTGCTTTGCCGCGCGCGGCAAGTCGGACCGCTCGGCCGCCCTGGGACAGGCCTTGCAGAAAGCGCGGCAGCGCTTCGAGCACCAATGGGCGCGGCCGATCGAAGCCGCGGTGCGCGTGCGCCAGTCCACGCCACCGCAGGACGTTTCGCTGCAGGCGGCCGACTACTTCCTGTGGGCGCTGCAGCGCCACTACGAGCGTGCCGAGTCGCGCTTCGCGGCGCTGGTGTGGCCCAAGATCGGCGTGGTGCACGCGGTCGACGAGACGGACGTCGCCGCCTATGGTCGCTACTACACGCAGAAAAAACCGCTGGTCCCAGGGCCAGCAGCTGAATGAAGGGTGGCCGGAAATATAGGTGTCGGGCACCGAGGCCCGAATCACACACGGCATGAAGCCGAATTTCGTTTCCGGTCAACGTGAGATTTTATGACGGGCACGGCTCCTCGCTTCAATCCCCTCACTTCGGCCTGATCGCGTCCGCCGTCCCCTGGATGAAGGCCTTGAGCTTCTCGGCGTCCTCGGGCTTGAGCCGGCCGCTGAAGTCGGGCATGCCGCGCGCCTTGGCCGCGCCTGCGAACAGCCAGCGGTCGATGTTGGCGATGGTCTCGGTCGTGGAGTAGCCCAGGTTCGGGATGTTGCCGCCGCGGTCGACGCCGGGCACGCCGTGGCAGAAGGCGCAGTTGCTGACGTAGACCGCGGTGCCGGCTTCCACCAGCTTGGGGTCGTAGGGGACGCCGGCCAGCAGCGCGTTCAGCCGGTAGGGCACGAAGGCCGGCGGCTCGGCCTTGCCGTCCAGCACGAAGGTGTAGACGGTGCCCGGGCCGCTGCGGTCGCTGTGGCGCGCGGCGAGGCCGTAGACGCCGCCCCAGCCCACCGCGACCGAGACGTACTGCTTGCCGTCCACCTGGTAGGTGACCGGCGCGGCCACCACGCCGGTGCCGGTGGCCGTCTCCCACAGCTTGGCGCCGGTCTTGGCGTCGTAGGCGACGAAGCGGCCGTCGGCCGTGCCCTGGAAGACCAGGTTGCCCGCGGTGCTGAGCGTGCCGCCGTTCCACGGGCCCACGTAGTCCTGGCGCCAGACTTCCTTCTGCGCCACCGGGTCCCAGGCCACCAGGCGGCCGAAGGGCTTGCTGGCCGGCGGCTCGGCGTTGACGAAGGTGGCCAGGTTCCAGCCGACGTTGCTGTGCGGCTCCAGCACGTTGGCGGCGTTGAACTTCCACTCCTTGTTGTCCATCAGCGTGACGGGCACGCCCTGCACCGGCATGTAGACCAGCCCGGTCTGCGGGTTGAACGACATCGGGTGCCAGTTGCGCGCACCGAAGGCGCTGGGGATCACCTCGCGCGGGCGGTCGCCGTTGCGGCCGATCTCGGTCTCGATCGGCCGGCCCTTGGCGTCGTATCCGGTGGCCCAGTTGACGTCGACGAAGTTCTTGGCCGAGATGAACTGCCCGGTCTTGCGGTCGAGCACGAAGAAGAAGCCGTTCTTGGGCGCGTGCAGGATCACCTTGCGCGGCTTGCCGGCGATCTTCAGGTCGGCCAGGATCATCGGCTGCGTGGACGTGAAGTCCCAGTTGTCGCCCGGCGTCTCCTGGTAGTGCCACACGTACTGCCCGCTGTCGGGGTTGAGCGCGACGATCGAGGTCCAGGTACAGGTTGTCGCCGCCCGCGGGGCTGCGCTGCTTGTGCGACCAGGGGCTGCCGTTGCCGGTGCCCACGTACATCAGGTTGAGCTCGGGGTCGAAGGCCAGCGTGTCCCAGGGCGTGCCGCCGCCGCCCGCTTCCCACCACTTGGCCGCCGGGTCCCAGGTCTTGGCGGCGCGCGCCATCGCCTCGTTCTCGAAGGGCTTGCCGGGGTCGCCCGGCACGGTGAACCAGCGCCACTTCAGCGCGCCGCTGGCGGCGTCGTAGGCGCTGAGGTAGCCGCGCACGCCGTACTCGGCGCCGCCGTTGCCGATGATCACCTTGCCCTTGAAGACGCGCGGCGCACCGGTGATGGTGTAGCTGAACTTGTGGTCGACGATGGTGTCGACCTCCCACACCTTGGCGCCGCTGGCCGCGTCCAGCGCGATCAGCCGCCCGTCGTAGGAGGCGACGAAGACCTTGCCCTGGTACAGCGCCACACCGCGGTTGACGACGTCGCAGCAGCCCTTGTAGCCGAGCGCGCGGTCGACCTGCGGGTCGTAGGTCCACAGCCGCTTGCCGCTGCGCACGTCGATCGCGTGCACCACGCTCCACGACGCGGTGACGTACATGATGCCGTCCACCACCAGCGGCGTGGCCTCGACGCCGCGGTTGCTCTCCAGGTCGTACGACCACGCCAGGCCCAGTCGCTGCACGTTGCCGGCATCGATCTGCTTGAGCTGCGAGAAGCGCTGCTCGCGGTAGTCCAGCCCGTGGCTCAGCCAGTCCTGCGTGCTGCGGCCGTTGGCGACGATCGCACGGCCGTCGACCTTGGCGGTGACGGCGCGGATGTGCTCGGCCGAACCCTTGGCCGGCGCCGCCGGGCCCGCGGCCCAGGCCAGGCCGGCAGCGCCCAGCAGCAGGCACAGCGGGAAGAAATGACAGGCGCGCATCGGTGTCTCCTCGTCGTGGTGGCTGCAGCGATGATCGACAGCCGCTGCGCGCGCGCCGAGACCGGGATTCCCCCGATGCCGTTTTGTTCCGAATCAACACACTGGCCGCCGTGCCCCAGATCAGCAGCCCCTTCTTCAACACGCCCGAGCAGCGCCTGTCGCTGGCGCGGCAGCGCTTCTTCGAGCAGGGCGAGCGCCCCACGGGCCTCGTCAGCGAGGCGGTGATCCAGTCCTGGATGCGCTGCCTGCAGCAGCACCAGCAGCCCGAGCGGCCGGTGGTCTTCGAGCCCGTCACGCCCAGCCGCGTGCACGGCGTGCTGATGCGCAACCGGCTGCTGCTGCAGGTGGCGGCGGCCGAGATGGAGCAGCTGCAGCGCGCGCTGGCCGGCACCTCGGCGGCGGCGCTGCTGGTCGACGCCCAGGGCGTGGTGATGCACAGCACCTGGCGGCCCGAGAGCGCCGAGACGCCGGTGATGAACCTGGCCGCGCGCGTGGGCGTCAACCTGTCGGAGGCCGCGGTGGGCACCACGGCGCCGGGCGTCGCGGCCCACGTCGGCCGGGTCGTCAAAGTGGAGGGCGCCGAGCACTTCGCGCACGCGGTGCACGGCGTGCAGTGCGCCGCGGCGCCGGTGCGCGACGCCGGCGGGCGGCTGGTGGCGGTGCTGGACCTCAGCAGCGAAGGCCGCTCGTTCGGCTTCGACGCCGCCATCCTGGTGGAGCGTTATGCGCGCGGCATCGAGAACCGGCTGCTGTGCGCGCAGCTGCGCGCGGGCTCGCCCGAGCGCATCGTCGTGCGCCTGCAGCTCGACGCCGCGCTGCTGCTGGGCCCCTGGGCCGGGCTGATCGGCGTCGACGAGGAAGGCCGCGTCGAATGGCTCAACGGCGCCGCGGCCGCGCTGCTGGGCCAGCACTCGGCCTGGGCCGCGCCCGCCGGCCTGGCCAGCGAGGCGCTGCTGGGCCTGAGCCCGGCCGCGCTGCACGCCGCCTGCGGTGCGACCGCGCCGCAGCGGCTGCGCCTGCCCAGCGGCCTGAGCGTCTGGAGCCTGTGCCGCCGCGCCGGGCACGAGAGCTTCGAGAACCCCGCGGATGCCGACACCGCCGCCGGCCAGCCCACGCCAGGCCCCGCCGCACCATGCGCCGCGCCGGCCCCCGGCCCCACGCTGCACGACGCCGACCACCGCCTGGTGCAGCAGACGCTGCAGGCGTGCGGCGGCAACGTCTCGCAGGCCGCGCGCCGCCTGGGGGTCTCGCGCGGGCTGATCTACCGCCACCTGAAGCGGGTGGCTCAGGCACCTCACCCCAGCGGCAGCCCCACGTAGTTCTCCGCCACCACCTTCTGCGCTGCGGGGCTGCTGAACAGGTATTCCAGCTCGGCGCGCTGCATCTTCTCGCCGAAGGCGCCGTTCTCGGGGAACAGGTGCATCAGTTGCGTGAACCACCACGAGAAGCGCTCGGCCTTCCAGACGCGCGCGAGCGCGCGCTGCGAATAGCAGTCGATGCCGGCGTCGCTGCCGCGGTAATGCTCGGCCAGCGCCATCGCCAGCAGGCCCACGTCGCTGGCCGCCAGGTTCAGGCCCTTGGCGCCGGTGGGCGGCACGATGTGGGCCGCGTCGCCGGCCAGGAACAGGCGGCCGAAGCGCATCGGCTCGGCGACGAAGCTGCGCAGCGGCGCGATGCTCTTCTCGATCGACGGCCCGGTGACCAGCCGCGCCGCGTCGGCGGCCGGCAGGCGGCGGCGGAACTCGGCGTAGAAGGCCTCGTCGGACCAGTCTTCCACCTTGTCGGTCAGCGGGCACTGCAGGTAGTAGCGCACCCGCGTGTGGCTGCGCATGCTGGCCAGCATGAAGCCGCGCTCGGTGTGGCCGTAGATCAGCTCGTGGTGCACCGGCGGCACGTCGGCCAGCAGGCCCAGCCAGCCGAAAGGGTAGACCTTCTCGAAGCTGCTGATCGCCCGGCTGGGCACGCTGGCGCGGCACACGCCGTGGAAGCCGTCGCAGCCGGCGATGAAGTCGGCGTCGACGCGCTGTCCGGCGCCGCCGTGGCGGAAGGTGACGCAGGGCTTGTCGCCGTCGAAGCCGTGCACGCGCACCTCGTCGGCCTCGTAGACGCTGGCGCGGCCGCTGGCCTGGCGGTGCTCCATCAGGTCGCGCGTGACCTCGGTCTGGCCGTAGACCACCACGCGCTTGCCGGTCAGCGCGAACAGGTCGATGCGGTGGCGGCGGCCGCCGAAGCACATGTCGAAGCCGTCGTGCGGCAGGCCCTCGGCATGCAGCCGCGCGCCGACGCCGGCCTCGTCCAGCAAGTCCACCGCCACCTGCTCCAGCACGCCGGCGCGGATGCGGCCCAGCACGTAGGCGGGGCTGCGCTGCTCGATGATGACGTTGTCGATGCCGTGCTTGTGCAGCAAGGCGCCGAGCAGCAGGCCCGCAGGGCCGGCGCCGACGATGGCGACCTGGGTACGCATGGGCTTGTCTCCTTGGGGATGCGCGACAGCCGCGATGATGCAGGAGCCGTCGTGCCCCGCGCGTACCGATAATCGACGCATGATCGGACGACTCAGCGGCGTGCTGGCCGCCAAGACCCCGCCGCAGCTGCTGGTCGACGTGGCCGGCGTCGGCTACGAGGTCGACGTGCCGATGAGCACCTTCTACCTCCTGCCTGGCATCGGCGAGCGCGTGGTGCTGCTGACGCACTTCATCGTGCGGGAGGACGCGCAAGTGCTGTTCGGCTTTCTGACCGAGGCCGAGCGCCAGGCCTTCCGCCAGCTCGTGCGCATCAGCGGCGTGGGCCCGCGCACCGCGCTGGCCGTGCTGTCGGGCCTGAGCGTGGCCGAGCTGGCGCAGGCCGTCGCGCAGCAGCAAGGCGGCCGCCTCGTCAAGCTGCCGGGCATCGGCAAGAAGACGGCCGAACGGCTGCTGCTGGAGCTGAAAGGCAAGCTCGGTCCCGACCTCGCGCTGCCGGCCGCGGCCGCCGCCGCCACCGAGGCCGGCAGCGACATCGTGCAGGCGCTGGTGGCGCTGGGCTACAACGAGCGCGAGGCGCAGGCCGCGCTGAAGGCCTTGCCGGCCGACGTGGGCGTGAGCGAAGGCATCAAGCTGGCGCTGAAGTCGCTGTCCCGATGAAGCGGCTGACGATCTCGATCGACGACGAGCTGGCCGACGCCTTCGAAGCGCTGGTGCGCGCGCGCGGCTACGGCAACCGCAGCGAGGCTTTCCGCGACCTGTTGCGCGCCGACCTGGGCAGCGTGCGCCGGCGCGACCGCCCCGACGGCCCCTGCGTGGCCACGCTGAGCTACGTCTACGACCACCACCAGCGCCAGCTCGCGCTGCGCCTGACCGAGCAGCAGCACGCGCACCACGAGCTGGTGATCGCCACCACGCACGCGCACCTGGACCACGACCATTGCGTGGAGACCGTGATCCTGCGCGGCCGCACCGACGCCGTGCAGGCCTTTGCCGAGGCCACGATCGCCCAGCCCGGTGTGCAGCACGGCCAGGTGCACATCGTGCCGATGGCGGCGCGCCCGGCCCGCAAGGCACGCCGCGGGCGCTGATCCGGCGGCGCCCTGCCGCAGGCCGTCCGGCGCGGTGCCGGCCCGCGGTATGAAACTTGCGAATAATGTCATACCGATATTTCGCCGCCGACCATGACACCCGACCTGCCCGCCAGCTATGCCGCCCTGGCGGCCCTGGCTTTCGCGCTCGGCCTGCGGCACGGGCTGGATGCCGATCACCTGGCGACGATCGACAGCCTGACGCGGCTGCACGGCAATAGTGCGTCTCGCGCCGCGCGCTGGTGCGGCGCGCTGTTCTCGCTGGGGCATGGCGCGGTGGTGCTGGCGGTGGTGCTGGCACTGGAGCTGCTGCAGCGGCGCTGGCAGGTGCCGCCGGCGCTGCAGGCCACCGGCGCGGCGCTGTCGCTGGTCTTTCTGCTGCTGCTGGGGCTGGCCAACCTGCGCGCGGCCTGGCTCACGCCGGCCGGGCAGATCGTGCGGCCCGTCGGGTTCAAGGGGCGCTGGCTGGGCCGCTGGCTGCAGGGGCGGCAGCCGCTGGCCGCAGCCGCGGTGGGCGCGCTGTTCGCGCTGTCGTTCGACACGCTGAGCCAGGCCGCGCTGTTCGCGCTGGCGGGCCAAGGCTTCGGGCCCGGCGCGGCGACCGCGCTGGCGCTGCTGTTCACGGCCGGCATGCTGTGCACCGACGGCCTCAACGGCTGGTGGGTGGCGCGGCTGCTGAGCAGCGTCGATGCGCGCGCCGCACGCGCCTCGCGCTGGATGAGCTGGGCGGTCGGCGCGTTCAGCCTGGGCGTGGCCGGCTTCGGCCTGCTGCACTGGGCTTGAGGCTTGCGGCAGCATGGTGTGAAGAAGTGAGGAAACTTAAGAGCCTGCGCGCGCTGGCGCTGTGCCTGCCGGCCTTGGCGCCGGCGCAGGCCCCAAGCGACGGCGAGCGCGTCGAGATCCGTGCCCACTACGACAACGCAGTGGGCAGCAGCGACGCCGCGTCGCAGGGCGTGATCTAGGCCGGGCTGTTGAAGAGCCGCCCGGCGCTGCGCCCCGGCGAGGTGCTGGAGTTCGTGCCCGGCGTCATCGTCACCCAGCACTCGGGCGACGGCAAAGCCAGCCAGTACTTCCTGCGCGGCTTCAACCTCGACCACGGCACCGACTTCGCCACCACGGTGGCCGGCATGCCGGTCAACATGCCCACGCACGGCCACGGCCAGGGCTACACCGACCTGAACTTCCTGATTCCGGAGCTGGTGCAGCGCATCGAGTACCGCAAGGGCCCCTACTTCGCGAGCCACGGCGACTTCGCCGCCGCCGGCGCCGCCGACATCGCCTACCGCACGCGGCTGGACGACGGCTTCGCGCAGCTCACGCTGGGCGAGCGCGGCTACCGGCGCGGCGTGGCCGCCGTCGGCGCGCCGTTGAGCGACGGCGTGTCGCTGCTGGCCGCCGTGGAAGCCCTGGGCAACGACGGCCCCTGGACCGTGCCCGAAGGCCTGCGCAAGCGCAACGGTGTGCTGACGCTCAACGGCGGCAACGAGGCGCAGGGCTGGAGCGCCAGCCTGATGGGCTACCGGGCGCGCTGGACCAGCACCGACCAGATCCCGCAGCGGCTGATCGACGCCGGCAGCTTCGAGGGCCGGCCCTTCGGCCGCTTCGACAGCCTGGATGCCAGCGACGGCGGCAGCACCTCGCGCAGCAGCCTGTCGGCCGAGTGGCACCGCAATGCCGAAGGCGCGGTGAGCCGGCTGTCGGCTTACCTGATGCGTTACGAGCTGGCGCTGTACTCCGACTTCACCTATGCGCTGGAGCGCCCCGACGACGGCGACCAGTTCGCGCAGAAGGACCGCCGCCGCGTTGCCGGCCTGCAGGCCAGCCACGCTTTCGGCCACCGCCTGCTGGGGCTGCCGGCGCGCACCGAGCTCGGCCTGCAGTGGCGGCAGGACCGCATCCGCGTGGGCTTGTTCGACACCGTCGCGCGCATGACCACCGCCACCACGCGCGAAGACGCGGTGCGCGAGACGATGCTCGGCCTCTACGCGCAGAGCACGCTGGAGCTGGCGCCGGCGCTGCGCGCGGTGCTGGGCCTGCGCGCCGACCACCTCGGCCTGCGCGTCGACGCGTTGAGCCTGCCTGCGAACGGCGGCCGGCGCAGCGCCGGCCAGCTCTCGCCCAAGCTGAGCCTAATCGCAGGACCGTTCGCCAGGACGGAATTCTTCTTCAACGCCGGCCGCGGCCTGCACAGCAACGATGCCCGCGGCACCACGACGCGCGTGGACCCGCGCAGCGGCGAGCCGGTGGACGCGGTGCCGCCGCTGGTGGCCGCGCGCGGCTTCGAGCTGGGCGCGCGCACCGAGGCCCTGCGCGGGCTGCAAAACTCGCTGGCGCTGTGGATGCTGGACTCCGACTCCGAGCTGGTCTACGTCGGCGACGCCGGCAGCACCGAGGCCAGCGCCGCCAGCCGCCGCCGCGGCGTGGAGTTCAACAACCGCTACGCGCCCACGCGCTGGCTGCTGATCGACGCCGACTTCGCGTGGACGCATGCGCGCTTTCGCAACGGCGACCGCATCCCCAACGCGGTGGACCGCGTGGCCTCGGTGGCGGCCACGCTGCGCGAACTCGGGCCCTGGTCGGCCAGCCTGCAATGGCGCTATCGGGGCAGCGGCGCGCTGGTGGAGGACAACTCGGTGCGCGCGCGCTCGTCGCTCAGTGCCAACCTGCGCCTGGGCTATCGCATCAGCAGCCGCGCCGAGCTGACGCTGGACGTCTTCAACCTCTTCGACCGCAAGCTCGACGACATCCAGTACTTCTACGAAAGCCGCCTGCCCGGCGAGGTCGACGCGGTGGCCGACCGCCACGTGCACCCCGCCGAGCCGCGCAGCGCGCGCCTGACGCTGCGGTTCGAGATCTGAAGCACCGCGCCGCCGGGCCAGAATCCCGGCCATGGCCGACGACGACGACCGCTTCAACGCCGCCCGCGAGCACTTCAACACCGGCCTGGCCGCACTGCAGGCCGGACAGCCGGCGCAGGCCGAGCAGGCGCTGCGGCAATCGCTGGCGCTGCTGCCGGGGCGCGCGTCGACGCAGCTCAACCTGGCCGTGGCCTTGCTGCGCCAGGACCGCGCGGCCGAGGCGCTGCCGCTGCTGGACGCGGTGCTGGCGCAGACGCCCGACGACGTCGATGCGCTGGGCCACCGCGGCGCCGCGCTCAACCAGTTGCAGCAGCCCGAGCAGGCGGCGCCGGTGTTCCAGCGCCTGGTGCAGATCGCGCCGCAGCGGCCGCAGGCCTGGTTCCACCTGGCGCAGACGCTGCAGATGCTGGGCCATCCCGACCAGGCGCTGCCCGCCTACGAGCGCTGCCTGGCGCTGCAGCCCGGCCACGCGGCGGCCTGCAGCCAGCGCGGCACCGCGCTGCGCGAACTGGGCCGCCTGGACGAAGCGGCCGCCGCCTTCGAGCAGGCGCTGGCGCTGGGCGACGACGATGCCGGCTTCAACGCCTACTACCTGGCCGCGCTGCGCGGCGGCAGCGGCGCGCCGCCGCAGGCGCCGCCGGCCTACGTGCAAGGCCTGTTCGACGACTACGCCGCCGATTTCGACCGCCACCTGGTCGACAAGCTGGACTACCACGCGCCGGCGGCGCTGCAGCGCCTGCTGCTGGGCCCGGGCATCGGCCGCAGCGCCTTCGGCGAGGTGCTGGACCTGGGCTGCGGCACCGGCCTGTGCGCGCCGCTGCTGCGCCCGCTGGCGCAGCGGCTGCTGGGCGTGGACCTGTCGGCCGCGATGCTGCGCGCCGCGGCCGCGCGCGGGCTCTACGACGAGCTGCAGCAGGCCGACCTGGTGCCGCACCTGCAGGCGCTGGCGGCCAGCGGCCGGCGCGTGGAACTGCTGGTGGCCGCCGACGTCCTGATCTACCTGGGCGACCTGGCGCCGCTGTTCGCCGCCGCGGCACGCGTGCTGGCGCCGGGCGGACTGTTCGCGTTTTCGGTGGAGATCGCGCCACCCGAGCAGCCCTTCGTGCTGCAGCCCAGCCTGCGCTACGCGCACGGCGAAGCGGCGCTGCGCCGGCTGGCCGCCGCGCACGGGCTGCAGCCGCTGCGCGACGAGCGCGGCCTGCTGCGCGTGGAGCAGGGGCAGCCGGTGGCCGGCCAATATTGGGTGCTGCAGGCTGGCGCGCAGGCTTAGGATGCGGCGATGACCCGCATCGAAACCATCGCCGGCCGCCTGGTACAGATCGATGAACCTGCGGCCCCCGTCGACACCTTGCTGCTGCTGCACGGCTGGCCCGACAGCGCCGCGCTATGGGACGACACGGTGGCCGCGCTGTCGGCGCGCTTTCGCTGCGTGCGCTTCTCGTGGCCCGGCTTCGCGCCCGACGATGAACGCGGCGCGCATTCGCTGGCCGAGCTGACCGCGCTGCTGCACCAGGTGGCGCTGCAAGCCAACGGCGGCGCGCCGGTCACGCTGGTGCTGCACGACTGGGGCTGCGTCTTCGGCTACCACTTCGCGCAGCAGCACCCGTCGCTGGTGTCGCGCGTGGTCGGCATCGACATCGGCGACGCCAACTCGCGCGCGCACCGCGCCGGGCTGACGGCCAAGGCCAAGCTGGGCATCGCCGGCTACCAGCTCTGGCTGGCGCTGGCCTGGGCGGTCAGCCGGCTGCACACCGGCCTGGCCTCGACCGCATGGCGCGCCGCCTGTCGGCCGCGATGCGCGTGCCGCGGCCACCGGCCGAGATCCACGCGCGCATGGGCTATCCGTACTGGATGGCCTGGACCGGCGCGCACGGCGGCCTGCGCGCCGCCAAGACTTTCCACCCGCAGGTGCCGATGCTGTTCCTGTACGGCCGCCGCAAGCCCTTCATGTTCCATTCGGTGGCCTGGGCGCAGGCGCTGGCCGCGCGCGCCGGCTGCCGCGTGCGCGAGATGAACACGCGGCACTGGGTGATGCTGGACGCGCCGGCGGAGTTTCAGCGCGAGGTGCTGGACTGGTTGGGCTGAGCGGAGTGCGTCGAGGTTTTTCCTCGGCTCCGAGCCCGCCTCGCTGGAGCGGCCGCTGTCAGGGACGGCGTTTTTTGACTTGCCGTCGCTAGACATTGGATGGCGTCGACCCCTGTCGTCGAAGTGTGGATTCGGGAAGCCAGCCTGTGCCATGGACGGCCGCCTGTTCTCGATCAATTCGGCCCTCGATTGCGCCGCGAAGCAAAGGCACTGCATTCCAGCCCCCGAATCCATACCGAGTCGCAAGACGCCTGTCAGACCAAGTGCGGCTGGGATGTCAGACGAGCGGCTCTGGAGCAAGTCATGTCCATCACCAGTGCAACGGCAAACGCCGTCTTCCAAGTACCACCGACTAGTTTCAATCACGCTTCACAGTAGCTGCTTCGCCTGCGGCAGCAGCATCGTCCCGCGCTGGACGCCGTCCCGTCAGCGGTAATCTGCGCACCGGCGCAGTTACAGACTCTGCGGCCTGTGCCCAGCCGTCGTCAAACCGATATTCCGAGACCTTGCTGGCCGGATCCTGGACCATGTAGAGCCCCGGCTTGTCGCTGTCGAGCTTGTCGACCACGTACAGCCAGAAGCGCGAGCCTTGCTCGCGTGCAAACTGAAACTGCGCCACCGAGAGCACGACGTTGGACAGGCCCCAGGGTCCGGACAAGGACTTGATCTCGATGTGGCGCTCCAGAGACCCGTCCGCTGCGAACGACTCGACGTCGTAACCCTTGTTGAAGTGCTCCATCTTGCGCGGGTCTCGTCCTTGGCTCTTCTCGTACTGGCGGACCACCTCGGTGCCGCGGCGATCCACATCGAGCCGGTGCTTGTTGTCGGCTCCATCAGGCCGGCTGTCCTCGCCATCCTGTGGCGGCTGGACGAAGGACTTGCCGACGAACTTGCTGGTGCGTGGACTGCGCGGCTTGTTTGCCGTCCGCTCACCACCGGAACTCCTTTTACGACGAGAACCCTCTACCGCGTTGCCCCCGGTGCCGCCGGTCTCATCCGCATCAGTTTCGTGCTCCTGGTCATCCTCGCTTTCATCAGCTTCCTCGGGAGGAGCGGCCTCGTCGCCACCCTCAGGCTGCATACCAGCTTCGTCGTCGGCTCCAAGCCCCGCTTCCGGAGCCTCGGCTCCCGCGCTGGATGTGACTCCGAGAACAACGTCTGCGAAGCCCAGGTCGCGGAGCGCAGCGGCTGCATCGTCGGTCGAGCCTTCGCTCAGCACCTCCTTCAACGCCGCCGCCAACAAGCCGGCAGCCGAGTCCTTGACAAGCAGGAAGGCCAGCTCCCGCGCTAGCGCAGCGCGCGCTCCCCGGTGGTCGTGCGCCACGTATAGGCGGTCAGACTCCGCATCCCACACCGCCACCGTGTCTTCGGCCGCCGTCACCCGCTCGTCGAGCTCGTAGCTCACCTTCAACGAAGCCGCCGCCCACACTTCCGGTGGCGAGTCTGGCGCCTTCTCCTGTCGGCTCGCCATCACCCGGCGGACCAGCGGCCAGCGTTCGTCAAGCAAGCGGCTCCACTCGTCGCTGCGCTGCGGGTTGTCGCAGTTGACGACACGCACGCGAACCACGTCGCTCAGGTTGCGTACGCCGGCCGCCTGCATTGCTGCCCAACCGACTTCCGGTCGCCGGATCGTCCAGTTGCGTACTTCGTCGTCGAACTTATCGGCCAGGCCCGGTCGATCTTCGAAGTACACCCCCACGGGCCAGCGCAGGAACCGCGTCGCACTGGGCACTACGTCCAACTGGCCCAGTTCAAAGCGCCAGTCCTCACGATCTTCGATCGTACCTGTCAGCATTCCCCAGCAGTGGGTGTTGATCGCGACTTCGTCTTCGGACAACTGCCGTCGGTTGTAGCCTTTAGCCACTTCGACTAGCACCGCATAGGCATCGGCGGGCCCCACCTCCGCCGACACGCCCAGTGCATCCAGCAACTGCGGAAACCGCAGCCACTCTGCGCCCAGGCGTTGCCGCAGGTGCCGGAAGCCATGCACCGACCGCAGCGCCTGTCCGGGCCGGATGTAGCCGTGGTCCGTCGTCAGCAGGCACGCCTGGTCGCGCAGCTTCGCGATGGCCGGGTCAGCGTGATGCTGGTCCAGGAACGTGTAGACGGCCACGTTGACCGACTGTCCACTCGCTGCCTCGTGCAACAGGTGCGCGACCACCTGGGCGCAACTGGGCTGGCCCTGAATCCCCAGAAAGCCGACCAAGGACAACTGATCCAGCGCAGGTGCCTGCTGGGCAATGACCTGCACAGGCTGCGGCACGTCGAGGAACAGGGCCTGAGACCGAAACAGGTGGGCGCTGAAGATCGTGAATACGTTCACCGGTATCTGCAGGACCGGCGCATCAGCGACCGGCAGCCAGCTCTTCGTCCGAAGGCCGACTAGGCTGCCGCTCGCCCTCGCCAGTCGCGGCCACAACCGGGCCAGCCCTTCGAAGAGTGCCTGGGCCGCGGGCCGCGCGAGTGCAGGCTTCATCTCGCACACCTCGTCCACGCGCGCCAGCACGTCATCAGCCCGCGGCACCTCGGCGACTCCCAGCCAGCGCAACGTGTCCTCGATACTGGGCACGCTGCTCAACGACGCATCGGCAAAGAGCACCGGGGTGCTGCCGAACACGGACACCAGTTCGGCGGACTTCAGATACAGCCCGTTGGCGGCCCGTAACTCCCCGTCCTCTGCCGGCACCAGCGGCAACACGCTCAGCACCCCCTGCACGCCGGGTTCGTCCCGAATTTCGCCAATATGTTGTGCCAACAAACGCAGCAACTCGCGTCGCGTATCGGCCTCTGGCGGCGTCTCGCTGCGAAATGCGGGGCCTACATGGTCCAGCAGGTAGGTGCGCAGATCGAGCAGCTTGGCGCCGAGGTGGTCGATGAGCAGTCCGCGAAATGCCTCGCCGATGGCCGCGTCCAGCAACTGGGCCAAGTTCAACGGATCCTCGAAGTGCCCCGGCACCGACACTCCGTCCAAAGGCCTCAGCGTCCCACCCGAGGGCCACAACGCCAGCGCACGCAGACGTGCGCGCACTGCCGGCTTCATGCCGATCTCGGAACGGCGACCGTCGATCCATGCCAGTAAGCCCCGCAACCACCCGGGCTGCGCCCTGTGAGCGGCAGCAATACGCGCGCCGCCTGCCTGTTCCAGTTCGCCGACCAGCCCCTCGAGATCAAGTCGATCGAGCAACTTCATCAGCTCCGGCGGATTGGCATCGGCGGCCCACAAGTCATCAGCAACAACGACCTCCGCTAGACGCCGCGTCGCCACATCCGCATGCCATAACCGCGAGGCGGGCGCCAGCTGGCCCTGCTGGGTAAGCCACAGGCTGCAGTCGCGCAGTTTTTCCCGCGCAGCGGCCGCACGATCCTTGGCGACGCGAGCTAACAATTCATCGATAACCATCGACAGCGCCAGCCGATGCTCTGCGCTGCTCAGCCAGGCAGGCACGTCCGTCAAGGCGAGCGCACGGGAGAGCCCCGCCTGTTGCAACGCCGAGGTCAGCGTTCCGAGATCAAGATCCGCCGCGCCCACTTCGAGCAGCAGATTACGGTGGGGCCGCAGGTCCTGATGGACCATGTTCATCCCTAGCGCCTCGAACAGCGGCAGGCTTTCGGCCGCCTCCTTGGAGACCCCGTTCAGCCGCGCCACCTTCGGCGAACAGAACTTCCCCACCGAGGTCCGCACCATCTCCCCGTTCTGCACGACCGGTTTCGCCAGCTCCCAGAAGGCCCTAAACGACGGATCCATCGGCACATCGAACATCGCCCGGCACTTGCCCAGCAGTACCCAGAAGTGGGCCGGCGGCAACGCGTCCCGCAGCCGCGGCAGCGCGCGCGCCAGCGCAGCGGCGCCCGCCTTCACGGCCGCGCGGTTCCAGTCCCCTTGGTAGTCGTGGTTGAAGAGGATCTGCTTGCGGTTGGTAGAGGGAAAGAAATCCGCGTTGATGAGCACCGGCAGCGCGATCTGCTGCTCGGTAGGCAGCGACGCGTACAGCAGCCCGTGGGCCGGCGCCTCGTCCAGCGGTACGCCCACCGTGACCGTGGACTTGCGCTTGGCCTCGATGCGGTTGCCGTGGTGCTGCCGCAGTTGGGCGGCCTCGGCGTCGAAGCTGGCCGACAGGCGCTTCCACACCTGAGCCTTGCCGTCATGGACGACCAGGATCTCGTCCTTGTCCAGGTCGCGATCGCACTCGATCTTGGAGCGAAGCCTTCCGTTGACCCGCAGTTCGAGCACACTTAACCGTTTGAGAAATGGCGCCGCTTGGTGCAAGGCCAAGCGCAGCGGGTCGAACATCTGCTCGACCACGTTGCGCGGCACGGCCGCCCGGCCCAGGGCGGCGCGCAGCGGCGTCTGTTCATAGGCCCAGGGCAGCGTGAATGTGGTGCCGGCGTGCGGCATATCCAAGGCATCAGCCCGAATGCGTCGGTCCTCGGCAGCGCCCGGACTCAGCGTCCAGTGCCAGTGGCCTGACTGCAGAGCGGGATTATCGGTGACTTGATACACCGAGATGAAGCCGATGCCGAAGGCACCGGTCGTTCCTTCTTCCTGCCGCTTATGACCGCTGGCGAGACGGCGGAAAGCGTGGAAGTCGCAGCACTTGCGGCCGTCACCTACTGGATCGCAGGCACACCGGGCGTCGGCCACGCTACCGCAATCGCTGAACTGGGCGTCGTTGCTGACGACGAGCGCTGTGTCGGTGAGGTCGAAGACAATCCGCGTTGCTTCGGCCGCATCGTCGGCGTTCTGGATCAGCTCGTTGGCAAGTGCCGACCAACCTTCCAGGTCGCGGAGCTTCGCGTTCAGGAAGCCAACGTAGTCAACGCCTTGAGAGAGGTACAAGGGGGAGTTCCTGTACAGGCCGATTCGCTAGATGCGAAGTTTCGGTGGATTGTGTCCGGTGTTCATCCAGATTGGGCTTGAGACGCTGGAAGTCACCAAACATCCATTCCTCAAGAAAGCGAAACCGATGCACTACCACAAGCATGCCCGACAAACCTACGTCCGTCGCTCCGGACTCGCCTGCTCAGCTAGAGAATGGGCTCAGGTTACGGCATCGGTGACGTGGCGGGCCGCCGCCGAGTTGCATCGGCCTGCCGAATTGGACAGATTGACAAATATCGGCTTCCTAGCTGCACGTGAGATAGGCCGCTCCCGGCCGACAGCGTGTATCTGCGAGCAGTAGATCAGCGGCATGCCGCATTGGTGGGTCGCCAACTATGGTGCCACCGCAGCCAGTCTCATCAGCCCCCAACGAGCTACCCCGGTGCATCCTGTCGCGCGCCCCACGTCAACGCCTACGGCTGAGTCTCGCCCCAGCGTCAGCGCCGCTACTTCGGCATCTAGCGCCAGAACCGCTGCCTTCAGCCCTCCGGCGCCTCCCGCGCCTTGTCCGCCGACCCCTCCAGCCCCGCCAGCAAAGCCTTGTTGCCACCCGGAATGACCATCCGGAACGCGCTGTCCACGCTGGTGTAGTCGTAGTAGCCCATGCGCGCGATCGGGCGGATCTTCAGCACGTCGACCAGGCCTTGCTCGGTCAGCGCCGCGTCGTCGATGTGGATGCCGACCACGCGGCCGAACACCACGTCGGCGCTGCCCATCGGCCCGTTGCCCGGGAAGCGCAGCGTGTTCAGGTAGACGCACTCGAACTGGATCGGCGAGCCGACCACGCGCATCGGCTTCACGCGCATCGACGGCGCCTTCAGCAGCCCCGCGCGCTCGAACTCGTCGACGCCGTGCGGCAGCTCCTCGGCCGAGACGTTGACCGCCTCGCGCTGCGCCCAGGTGGCCATGTTCCAGACGAACTCGCCGGTCTCCTCGGCGTTGCGCACCGAGTCCTTGCGCGCGCCGGCCGAGTTCTGGTTGGCCGAGAACATCACGATCGGCGGGTCGAAGCTGACGTTCTGGAACTGGCTGAACGGCGCCAGGTTGTGCCGGCCCTCGCGGTCGACGGTGGAGATCCAGCCGATCGGCCGCGGGATCACGCAGCTCTTGAACGGGTCGTGCGGCAGGCCGTGCGGGGTGCGGCCGGGTTCGTAGTACATCGTACTTGCCTCCTGGAAGGGAACCGATTGTTCCGCGCAAAATGCCGGCCGTGAACCCGCGCGACCTGCTCGAACTGGCCAGCTTCGTCGTCACCGTGATCGGCCTGCCCTTCGCCATCTGGCAATACCTGAAGCAGCAGCGCGCCGAGCGCGAGAACGAGGAGGAAGAGGCCTACCTGCACCTGGCCGACGCCTACAACCGCTTCCTCGAAGTCGTGCTCGCCAATGCCGACCTGCAGTTGCGCAGCAACACGCCGCTGCCCAATCCCACGCCCGAGCAGAACGAGCGCATGCTGGTGATCTTCGACATGCTGGTCTCGTTGTTCGAGCGCGCCTACCTCGTCGCGCACAAGCCGCAGATGTCGCCCACCGAGCAGCGGCGCTGGAACAGCTGGGACGACTACATGCACGAGTGGTGCCAGCGCGCCGACTTCCTCAACGCGCTGCCCTTCCTGCTGCGCGGCGAAGACCCCGAATTCCGCGACTACATCGCCCGCGTGGCCGCCAGCGAAGGCGGCGCCGTGATCTCACCCACCGTCTGAAGGAGCCCCCCATGGCCGCCACCGATCCCATCGTCATCGTCTCCGCCGCCCGCACGCCGATCGGCGGCCTGCTGGGCGACTTCGCCAACCTGGCCGCCTGGGAGCTGGGCGGCGTGGCGATCAAGGCCGCGGTCGCGCGCGCCGGCGTCCCCGGCGACAGCGTCGACGAGGTGCTGATGGGCAACTGCCTGATGGCCGGCCAGGGCCAGGCCCCGGCGCGCCAAGCCACGCTGAAGGCCGGGCTGCCGCAGGCCGCGGGCGCCGTCACGCTCAGCAAGATGTGCGGCAGCGGCATGCGCGCGCTGATGTTCGCGCACGACATGCTGGCCGCCGGCAGCGCGCGCGTGCTGGTGGCCGGCGGCATGGAGAGCATGACCAACGCGCCGCACCTGAGCTTCGTGCGCAAGGGCATCAAGTACGGCCACGCACAGATCTTCGATCACATGGCGATGGACGGGCTGGAGGACGCCTACGAGCGCGGCAAGGCGATGGGCGTGTTCGCCGAGGCCTGCGCCGCCAAGTACGGCTTCACGCGCGAGGCGCAGGACGCCTATGCGATCGCCAGCACCACGCGCGCCAAGACGGCCAACGAGGACGGCAGCTTCGACTGGGAGATGGCGCCGGTGGCATTGCCGGCCAAGTCGGGTGAAACGTTGATCAGATTCGACGAGCAGCCGTTCAAGGCCAGGCTCGACAAGATCCCGACGCTGAAGCCCGCGTTCAAGAAGGACGGCACCATCACCGCGGCCAACGCCAGCAGCATCAGCGACGGCGCCGCGGCGCTGGTGCTGATGCGCGAGAGCACGGCCGCGCAGATGGGCTGCAAGCCGCTGGCGCGCATCGCCAGCCACGCGGTGCATGCGCAGGCGCCGGAGTGGTTCAGCACCGCGCCGGCCGGCGCGATCGACAAGGCGCTGAAAAAGGCCGGCTGGGACGCCAAGAGCGTCAACCTGTGGGAGGTGAACGAGGCCTTCGCCGCGGTGACGATGGCGGCGATGGCCGAGTACCGGCTGCCGCACGAGATCGTCAACGTGCACGGCGGCGCCTGCGCCCTGGGCCACCCGATCGGCGCCAGCGGCGCGCGCATCGTCGTCACGCTGCTGGGCGCGCTGAAGCAGCGCGGCCTCAAGCGCGGTGTGGCCGCGCTGTGCATCGGCGGCGGCGAGGCCACCGCGGTGGCGCTGGAGATGCTGTGATCCTCCACGCGCTGGGCCTCGCCGGCGGGCACGAGCTGGGCCTGTTCATGCTGGCCACGCTGGTGCTGAACGCGACGCCGGGCGTCGACCTGCTGCTGACCGTCACGCGCACGCTGCAAGGCGGCGCGCGCGCCGGCGCCGCGGCGGCGCTGGGCATCAACGCCGGCTGCGGCGTGCACACGCTGGCCGCGGCCTTCGGGCTGGCGGCGCTGCTGGCGGTGTCGGGCACCGCGTTCGCCATCATCAAGTGGGCCGGCGCCGCCTACCTGCTGTGGCTGGCCGTCGGCATGTGGCGCGCGGCCTGGCGAGGCGGCAGCGGCAACGCCGGTGCCGCGGCGCCGCGTGCGGACGCGCCGGCCCACAGCGCGTGGCAGGACTTTCGCGCCGGCTTCGTGACCAACGTGCTCAACCCCAAGGTGGCGCTGTTCTTCCTGGCCTTCCTGCCGCAGTTCATCGCCGCCGACGCGCCGCACAAGACGCTGGCCTTCGTCGGCCTGGGGCTGCTGTTCATGGCGCAGAGCACGGTCTTCCTGCTGCTCGTCGTCGCGCTGGCGGCGCGGCTGCGCGGCATCGGCCGCTCGCCGCGGCTGGCGCGCGCGCTGCAGGCGCTGGGCGGCACGCTGTTCGCGGCGCTGGCCTGGCGCATGGCGCCCCACCTTGCGAGCCCGCGATGAGCCCAGCCACCACCGTCGACACCCTGAGCCCGCTGCACGCCGAGATGACGGCGTGGCGGCGCGACTTCCACGCCCACCCCGAGCTGGGCTTCCAGGAGCGGCGCACCGCCGACCGCGTGGCCGCGCTGCTGCAGGCCTGCGGCATCGCGGTGACGCGCGGCGTCGGCAAGACCGGCGTCGTCGGCACGCTGAAGCTGGGCAGCAGCGCGCGCTCGATCGGCCTGCGCGCCGACATGGACGCGTTGCCGATCGCCGAGGGCAACGCCTTCGGCCACCGCTCCACGCACGCCGGCGTGATGCACGCCTGCGGTCACGACGGCCACACCGCGATGCTGCTGGGCGCGGCGGTGCATCTCGCGCGCACCAGGCGCTTCGACGGCAGCGTGCACTTCATCTTCCAGCCCGCCGAGGAAGGCCTGGGCGGCGCCAAGGCGATGATCGACGACGGCCTGTTCACGCGCTTTCCGTGCCAGCGCATCTTCGGCATGCACAACCGGCCGCGGCTGGCGGTGGGCCGTTTCAACGTGAAGAGCGGGCCGATGATGGCCGGCGGCGCGTTCTTCGACATCCGCGTCACCGGCCGCGGAGCGCACGGCGCGCGGCCCGAGACCGGCGTCGACGCGGCGCTGGCGGCGGCGCAGATCGCGGTCAGCCTGCAGAGCATCGTCGCGCGCAACGTGGCGCCGCTGGACAGTGCGGTGCTGTCGGTGACGCGCATCCGCGCCGGCGACGCCTACAACGTGATCCCGCAGACGGCCGAGCTGGGCGGCACGGTGCGCGCCTTCTCGCGCGAGGTGATGGACGCCGTGGGCCGCCATCTGAAGCGCGTGGCCGAAGGCACGGCCGCGGCGTTCGGCGCCACGGCCGAGGTCGACTTCCGCGTGCTGTTCGCGCCCACCGTCAACGACCCCGCGCAGGCCGAGGTGGCGGCGCGCATCTGCACCGAGCTGGTCGGCGCCGACCGGGTCGACCGCAACCCGCCGCTGGTGATGGCGTCGGAAGACTTCTCGTTCATGCTGGAGCAGGTGCCGGGCTGCTACCTCAACATCGGCAACGGCGAAGGCCCGGACGGCGGCTGCGAGGTGCACAACCCCGGCTACGACTTCAACGACCAGGCGCTGCCGCTGGGCGCGGCGTTCTTCGTGCGCTTGATCGAGAGCGAGCTGGCGGCCTGAGCGCCGGTCAGCGCGGCGGCCGCCACACCATCGCCACCTCCAGCCCCGGCCGCGCGTTGCGGATGCGCAGCTCGCCGCCGTGCGCCTGCGCGACCAGCCGGCACAGGTACAGGCCCAGGCCCACGCCGCCGGCGGCGCGGGTGCGGGCGCTGTCGGGGCGGTAGAAGGCCTGCGCCAGGCGCGGCAACTGCTCGTCGGGCACGCCGGGGCCGTGGTCGCGCACGCCCAGGGCCAGGCGGCCGTCGTCCTCGCGGCGCAGGAAGAGCTGCGGCGCCGCGGCACCGCCGCCGCCGTGGCGGCGCGCGTTGTCGAGCAGGTTGCGCAGCAGCAGCTGCAGCCGCGTGGCGTCGGCCGGCACCGGCGGCACGCCGGCTTCCAGCGCCAGCGCCACCGGCGCGCCGCCGGCCGCCGCCTCGCGCGCCAGCGCCGCCAGGTCCACCGGCTCCAGCCGCAGCGCCTGCGGCCCGGCGGCGATGCGCTCGCCTTCCAGCAGGCCGCTGATCAGCTCGCGCATCTCGGCCAGGTCGCGCAGCAGCGCGGCCTTGGCGGGGCCGTCGTCGACCAGCTCGGCGTTCAGCCGCGCGCGGGTCAGCGGGCTGCGCAGCTCGTGGCTGATGGCCAGCAGCAGCGCGCGCTGGTCTTCCAGCCGGTGGCGCAGGCTGGCGGCCATGCGGTTGACGCGCTCGGCCAGCTCGCCCAGCTCGTCGGGACGCGGCACCGCGATCGGCGGCTCGAACTGGCCGCGGCCGAAGCGCGCGACGCCGTCGCCGATGGCCTGCAGCGGCCGCAGCAGCCGGTGCACGACGGCGAAGGCCAGCAGCGTCAGCAGCAGCAGCACGGCCAGCGTGGTCCAGCCGATGCGCCGCGGGCGGTCGGTGTCGGGCAGCGAGGCCAGGCCGAAGACGATGCGATGGCCGTCGGCGCTGTGGCGCACCAGGCGCCAGTCGCGCACGGCCTCGCTGCGGTCGGGGTCGCCGTCATCGCGCTGCCGCGGATGCGAATCGAAGCGCAGCTGCGGGCCGTCGATGCGCACGGTGATCGGCAGCCGCTGCGCCAGCGCGCGCGCCTTGTCGACGTCGGGCGGGCTGCCCAGCTCGGCGGCCAGGCGGTCGATGTAGTCGCTGGCCAGCGGCCGCGCCCAGCCCTGCCAGCCCGAGGCCAGCAGCCGCTGCATGCCGAACAGGAACACCGCCGCGGTGGCCAGCGCCAGCAGCAGGAACAGCAGCACCAGCCGCGCGCGCAGCGAATGGGCCAGGCGCCGCCGCGCGTGGCGCCAGCGCGTCACGCCGGCGCCCCGGCGGCAAAGCAGTAGCCGGCGTTGCGCAGCGTCCTGATGCAGTCCAGCGGCTCCAGCTTGCGGCGCAGGCGGCTGACCAGGATGTCGACCGCGCGCGTGTGCAGCTCCAGCGCGTCGTGGCCGCGCAGGCGGTTGAGGATCTCGTCGCGGCTCCACACGCGCTGCGGCTCGCGCGCCAGCAGCAGCAGCAGCTCGAACTCGGTGCCGGTCAGCGCCACCGGCTGCCCCTGGCGCCGCACCTCGCGGCGCTGGGCGTCGATCACCAGGCCGTCGAAGCGCAGCACCGGCCCGGCCGCGGCAGCCGCCGGGCGCACGCGGCGCAGGATGGTGCTCAGCCGCGCCGCCAGCTCGCGCGGCTCGAAGGGCTTGGGCAGGTAGTCGTCCGCGCCCAGCTCCAGCCCCACCACCTTGTCGGACAGCTCGCCGCGGGCGGTGAGCATCAGGATCGGCAGCCCGGCCAGCGCGGGGTCGGCGCGGATGCGGCGGCACAGCTCGAAGCCGTCCATCTCGGGCAGCATCACGTCGAGGATCACCGCGTCGATGCCGCCGCGCGCCAGCCGGGCCAGGCCGGCCGTGGGCCGCGCGGCGGCCTCGAGCGCCAGATCGAAACGTTCGAGGTACGTCGCCAGCGGCGGCGCCAGGCCTTCATCGTCGTCGATCAGCAGCACGCGCGGCATGTCGTCGCGCGCATCAGCCGCGGTGGCGGCGCCCGCCGCGCGCCAGCGCCTCGCGCAGCTTGGCCTGCTGCTCGGGGCGCAGGCTGTCGTAGAAGTCGCCGAAGGCATCGATCAGCGCGGGCGATTTCTGCTGCACCGCGCCCAGCTTGTTCTGCAGCAGGCTGGCCGCCTGGACGCGGTCGAAGCTGGCGCCGCTGATCAGCGCCTGCAGCTCGGCGCGCGGGTTCGCGGGATCGGCCACCAACGAGCGGCGCTGCTCCTGCATCAGCGTGGCCAGCGCGTCGAGCTTGGCTTTCTGCGCGGCGTCGAGGTCGAGGCGGCGGCTGGCGTAGTCGACCATGTGGGCGCGCATCTCGGTGCGGTCGCCGCGCCAGCAGCCGTGCTCATGCGCGGCCCAGGCGCCCAAGGCGCCGAACAGCGCGGTGGCGCCGAGAAGACCGAACAGCGAGCGGCGGATCCAGGGTTTCATCGGGAGACTCCAAAGGGGTTTGAAAGAGGCTCCATGCTCGGCGCCGGTGCGCGGCGCGTCCTTTCGGCGGGGTATCGCCGCGTAACGTTTTATGTCAGCCGATCAGTCGGCCGGCCAGGGCGTGCTCTTGGGCAGCCGCGCGATCTCGGCGTCGGCCTCTGCCGGCGTGATCGGCATGCGCTCGGGCGTGTCGACGGCGCGCCACCAGGGGCTGGCCGTGCCGTCGGCCTGTGCCGGCTCCACCGCCTCGCCCAGGCGCGGCATCAGCAGCGGCACGCTCAAGGCCGGCGCGCGCGCCAGCAGCACCTCGGCCGGCTGGTCCCAGGGGTGCAGCGCGAGGTTGAAGGTGCCCCAGTGGATGGGCAGGAAGGCGCCGCCGCCTAGCATCGCCCAGGTCGCGAGCGCGTTGTCGGGGCCCAGGTGGATGTCGCCCCAGGCCGGATGGTGCGCGCCGACCTCCAGCATCACCAGGTCGAAAGGCCCCAGGCGCTGGCGGATCGCCTCGTACTCGGTGGTCAGCCCGGTGTCGCCGCTGAAGAACACGCGGTGGCGCGCGGTGCGCAGCACCAGCGACGACCACAGCGTCGCGTTGCGGTCCTTCAGCCCGCGGCCGGAGAAATGCTGCGACGGCGCGGCCGTCACCTCCAGTTCGGTGCCGGGCAAGCGGTGGCGCTCCCACCAGTCCAGCTCGGTGATGCGCGCCGGGTCGACGCCGAAGGCCTGCAGGTGCGCGCCCACGCCCAGCGAGGTGACGAAGGGCACGCCCAGGCGCGCCAGCTCGCGGATGCTGGGGTAGTCCAGGTGGTCGTAGTGGTCGTGCGAGACCAGCACCAGGTCGATGGGCGGCAGCGCCTTCAAGGGCACCGGCACCGGCTGGAAGCGCTTGGGGCCGGCCCAGCGCGACGGCGAGGCACGCGGCCCCCACACCGGGTCGGTCAGCACGCGCAGGCCGTCGATCTCGATCAGCACCGTGGAGTGGCCCAGCCAGGTGGCGCGCAGCCCGCTGGCGGCCGGCCGCGCCCACAGCGGCCGCGGGTCCAGCGAGGGCAGCGGCGCGCCGGGCACGCGGCGGGTGCCGCCGCAGAGAAAGTCCTTCAGGCTGGGCCGCGGCGCCGACGAATCGCGCAGCCCCGGCAGCACCGGGTGCAGGTTGCGGAAGCCCTCGCCGGCCCAGCGCGGCGAAGCCCGCATGCGTTCCAGCCGCAAGCCGTTGGCGCGTTGACCGAGAGACTTCATCGCCGGCCGATTGTGCCCAAGCAGGCTTGGGATGCCGCTCAATGCGGATTTCGATGCATAGTGCGTCCCCCCGATCTTCGCCCGCGTTCCGCCCATGCCACACGTCAGACCGCTGCTGGTGATCGCCCGCGGCCGGCGCACGCAGGGCGACGATGCCCTGGCGCCGCTGCTGCTGGACCTGCTGCGCAAGGCGCTGGACGACGACGAGTCGGCGCACGTCGAGCTGCTGGAAGAGCAGCAGTACCAGCCCGAGCTGGCGCTGGCGCTGGCGGGCCGCGAGCGCGTGCTGCTGGTGGAGACCGACCTCCACGTCAGCCCCCCGTTCGTCACCGGCACGGTGGAGGCCGGCCCCGATGCCAGCCTGGCCAGCCAGGCGCTGACGCCGCCCTCGCTGCTGGCCGTGGTGCGCGAGCTGCACGGCCGCCCCCCGCCGCCCACGACATTGCTGCGCCTGCACGCGCGCCGCTTCGAGCCCGGCCGCCGCCCCAGCCGCGCCGGCGCCGAGGCGCTGCCGTCGGCGCTGCTGTGGGTGCTGGGCTGGGTGGACGGCAGCCGTCAGTAGACGATGGAGTCCGAGGTCTCGGCGTTGAGCGCCGGGACGTAGGAGTAGCCGTTGATCACCACGTTGGTGATCGTGAAGGTCAGCGTGCCGTGCGTGCTGGTGGGAGAGGAGACGAAGGTCGCATTGCCGATGCTGTTGGACGTGAGCGTGCTGGTGCCGGAGGCGACGCCGGACCAGGTGCCCGTGATCGCGGCCCCCGGCACGCCCACGCCCTGGCTGTTGACGACCTTGACCCCGGCCACCCCCGATGCGCGGCCGCCGGCGGTGCTCAGGCTCATGGCGATGCTGGACACGCGGATGGCGGGCGACGTCGGCGGCGCGCTGACCGTGATCGGCACGCTGGCGCTGGCGCTCAGGCCCTGGTTGTCCGTGACCTTGAGCTGGGCGTTGTAGCTGCCGGCGGCGGCATACACGTGACTCGTGGAAACGCCGCTGCCGGTGCTGCCATCGCCAAAGGTCCATTCGTAGGACGCGATGCTGCCGTCGGGATCGCTGGAGCCGGTGCCCGAGAACACCACGGTCACCGGCGCCGTGCCGCTGGTCGGCGCGGCCGAGATCACCGCCACTGGCGCCTGGTTGCTGGCCGAGGCCGGCGTGATCGAGTCCGAGGTCTCGACGTTGAGCACCGGGTTGTACGAGTAGCCGTTGATCACCACCTTGTCGACCGTGAAGATGAAGGTGCCCACGGCCGCGGTCGGCGCGGAGGCGAAGGTGGCATTGCCGATGCTGTTGGAGGTGAGCGTGCTGGTGCCTGAAGCAACGCCGGACCAGGTGCCCGTGATCGCGGCGCCCGGCACGCCGACCCCCTGGTCGTTGACGACCTTCACGCCCGCCAAGCCGGTGTTGCGGCCGCCGGCCGCGCTCAGGCTCATCGCGATGTTCGCCACGCGGATGGTCGGCGCGCTGACCACCGGGTTGACCGTGATCACCACGCTCTTGCTGCTGCTCACGCCCAGGTTGTCGGTGACCGCCAACTGCGCCGTATAGCTGCCCGCGCTGGCGTACACGTGGCTGGCCGTCACGCCGCTGCCGGTGCCGCCGTCGCCGAAGCTCCACTGGTACGAGGCGATGCTGCCGTCGGGATCGCTGGAGCCGGCGGCCGAGAAGGCCACGGTCAGCGGCACGGTGCCGCTGGTCGGCGTCGCGGTGAAGGCCGCCACCGGCGGCTGGTTGGCCACCGCCAGCGACGTGATCTTCAGGCTGTAGTTGCCCAGGCTGCCGTAGTTGCTGTAGCCGTCGGTGGCCGGGCTGCCCTTGCCCACGCCCTGCACGCTGACATAGTAGGTGCCGGGGGTCGTGACGTTGAAGCTGAGGCTCGCGTTCAGCGCATCGGTCGGGTTGGCGCTGGCCAGCACCGTGCCGGCCGCGTTGCGCAACTGCACCAGCGCGTCGAGGTTGGGCGAGCGCGAGGCCGGGTCCAGCGTCACCGTCACCGGGCCGGCGGCCGCGGCAAAGCTGAACATGTCGACGTCGGTCGGCCGCTCGATCACGCCCGACACGCCGTAGCTGTTGATGCCGCCGGCGGTGCTGGGCGCCAGGATGGTGGCGGTGGCCTGGGTGTCGCCGTGGTCGTCCAGGCGGATCGGCAGGCCGTTGGCCTCCATCACCACGTAGTCGTCCTGCACGTTGTTGGCACCGCTGTATTCGCCCTTGCTCCACTGCACCAGCAGCTTGCCGTAGCCCGAGCCCATGATCGGCGCCCAGCCGGTGTTGCCGCTGCCGTGGCCGGGGTAGTAGGCCAGCGTCGCGGTGCCGTCGTGCTGCAGGCCCATGTTGTGGCCGGCCTCGTGCGACGCAGCCTCGGCCACGTACTTCTCGTGGCCCGAGGCCAACTGGTCGTAGAACACCAGCGCCGGCTTGTGGGTGTTGCCGACTTCGTCGAAGGCGCCGACGTAGGCGATGCCGCCGCAGCTGCAGCTGTAGACGCCCGTGGTCTTGGTGATCACCACCGTGGTGCCGAACACCTGGTCGGCGCTGGAGCTGCGGGTCAGCGCGTCGGCGGCAGGCGCCTCGGTCGTCACGTCGACGTCGAAGGGCGCGTAGTCCTCGGCCACGCGCTGCCAGATGTATTGGATGCGCTGCAGCTCCGCGGTGTTGAACGAGTACGGCAGCCCGTCCAGGTCATAGGGCAGCGCGGTGATCGTCGTGCCGCCGCTGTTCCAGGCGGTGCCGGAAATCGTCGCGCCCTTGAAGTTGAGATAGATCGTGCGCTTGGCGCCGGGCCGGCTGTGCAGCACGAAGGTCTGGTCCAGCGGCAGCAGCGTGCCGTCGAGCACGCTCTGCTCGGCCGCGGTGGCCGCCGGCAACGGGCCTTCGAGCTGGTCTTCGACGAACAGGCGGCCGTTGCGGTCGATGCGCAGGTGGCGGTCCTGGATCAGCAGCGCCTTGAACTCGTCGGCCGACTTGCCGTAGTAGGCCGCCACGTCGGGCAGCGCCGCGCCCAGCAGGTCGACGGCGCGCTGGCCGCTGGACTTGACGTCGATCAGCACCAGTTCGGGAAATGCCGCCCTGGCGCCATGCACGCGCAAGGCCGCGGGGTTGGGCGGATCGGCGGCCAGCGCCGGCAGCGGTGACAGAACGCCGGCGGCCAGCACGGTGGCAGCCAGCCGGCGCGACAAGGATTTGAAATTCATGGGGAGGGGCGCAAACGACGACAGCGCGCCACTCTAGGGACCGACCATGTCCGCCAGGTCTGCAACTGCAAGTGTTCGTTGTTGCCACCGGTCGTCGCGAAACGTGACGGATTGCACGCCCCGATGTCCCGACGTCGCCGCTGCCGCAGGCAGCCGCCACCGCTGCCGCGCCGGCAGGGGCGCGCGGCCGGCTTACATCAAGTAACGCGAGGACCGGAATTCCCGTCATCGAAAAGCGCCCCAAGGCCGACGGAGGTCGGCCATCCCCCGCGGGGATCAAGCAAGGTGGCGAAGCCACATCTGCTTGGGGTCCGCGCCGCTTCAGCCCTTGCCAGGCCCGGTCACCACCAGCCGGTTGTCGACGCTGCGCACGCCCTCGGGCGCGCCGGCCAGCACGGCCGCGCGTTCGCGCGCCTTCTCGTCGGGCGCCGGGCCGGCCAGCGTGACCACGCCGTCGCGCGTGTCGACCTCGATGCGCAGCGCGCTCAGGCCGGGGTCGGCGGCCAGCGCGGTCTTCACCGCGGCGGTGATGCCGGCGTCGCTGAGGCTGCTGCCGATGCGCTCGCGCGTGGCCGCGCCTTCGTCGGCCATCGTCGCGGCGCCGGCCTTGACGCCGGACTTCAGGCTGTCCACCTGCTGCTGCATGGTCTGGCCGGCGGCATTCACCGTGGCGTCGATGCGCTGGCCGATGCTGCGCTCGTCGTACCAGCTCGACACCACGGCCGCCGCGATGCCGGCGCCCACCAGCGCGGCGGCGAACAAGCCGGCGCCGCGCCGGCGGCGCGGTTGATACGAAGTGCTGCGCAAGGCCGTCAGCTCGGCTTCGTTGCGGGCGATGCGTTCGTCCTGGCGGATCTCGCGTTCGGGGGTGTCCATGGTCTGTCTCCGGTCGGGGCCGGCGATGGCGCCGGCATGGACCGATCTTCGGCGGCAGGCGCGGCCGCGGCTGTCGGCGGCGGGCACGACTCGCTGTAGGACGCCGCCGCCCGCCGCAGCAGCCGCGCCGCGACGCCCATCTTGTGCACCACCGGCGGCGGCAGCAGGAAGGGATAGCTGTCGCGCAGCCCCAGGCTGCGGTTCATCGCGTTGAGGAACTGCGCCAGCGGCAGCCATTGCGACAACAGCAGCTCGTCCGGCTCCAGCGTCTGCAACGCCTGCAGCGGCTGCTCCGCCGGCGCCGCCTGCGCGGCCCGGCTGTGCAGGCTCAGGCCCCAGGCGGCAGCGGTCTCCACCGCGTCCTGCACCAGCAGCCAGTGGGCGCAGGTCTCGGCCCAGTCCTCGTGCGGATGGGCGCTGGCATAAGCGCTGATGTAGGCGGACTGCCAGTCGGCGGCCGGGCCTTGCTGGTGGTAGCGCGCCAGCGCCTCGCCGTAGTCGGCGCGCTCGTCGCCGAAGGCGGCGCGGAACTGGTCTTCGGCCTCGGCATCGCCGGCGATCCAGCGGTGGTGCAGGTAGTGCGCGCCTTCGTGCCGCAGATGGCCCAGCAGCGTGCGCCAGGGCTCGCCGAACGCGGCGCGCGCCAGCTCGCGCTGCACGTCGTCGGCCTCGTCCAGGTTCAGCGTGATCAGCCCGGTGGCGTGGCCGGTCAGCACCGGCTCGGCGCCGGGCTGCGGCGCCAGGATCTGCAGGCCCAGGCCCTGCGCGTCGTCGCCGTCCTGCTTGGGCTGCGGCGCCAGGCCCAGGCGCAGCAGCGTGTACAGCCAGCGCCGCTTGGCCTGCTCCACGCGCGCCCAACGATCGAGGTGGCCGGGCTGCGAGAGGTCCGGGATCGTCAGGTTGAGCCGGCAGCTCCGGCACAGCGCGTGCTCGTCGCCGGCGTCGAGCATCCAGTTGCACACGCCGTGCTGCGTGCCGTTGGCGCAGGGCCGCAGCGGCGCGGCGGCCTCGCCTTCGGCCGGCGCATCGATCGCCGCGTCGCTCGCCCAGGCCAGCAGGCGCAGCAGCCCCGGCACGAAGCCCAGGCGCGCGCCGCAGCCCCCGCACTGGTGGTTCTCGAAAAACACGGTCTGCTGGCAGCGGGTGCAGGCGAAGGGCGTCATCCACCGATCACAACACGCCGCGGCCGCCAGCGCCAGCGCCCGGGCGGCGCAATCAACTGTAGGAGCCAGCCTACATACGCCGCCGCGGGCGCTGGGCAGAATCGCCCGGCTCCATGCCAAACGCCGCCGACACCGCAGCCGCCGCCATCCCCGTCCGCTCCCGCGCCTGGCTGCCGCTGGGCACCGGCGTCGCCTTCGCGGTGGCGCTGGTGGCCATCGTGCTGATCGCGCTGGCCACCTTCGAGGCCACGGTGGGCACGCAGCAGGCCTCGGCGCGCACCAAGTCGACGATAGAGGCGCTGGAGCGGCTGCAGGCGCTGATGTCGGGCCTGAAGGACGCCGAGACCGGCCAGCGCGGCTACCTGCTGACCGGCGCCGAGCCCTACCTCGAGCCCTACTACAGCGGCCGCGCCGCGCACGCCGCACGCGAGCAGCAGCTGCGCGAGCTGCTGGCCGGCAACGCCCGGCAGACCGAGCGGCTGGACCTGCTGGCGCAGCTCGTGCCGCAGCGCATGGCCGAGCTGGAGGAATCGATCGAGCGCCGCCGCGCCGGCGATGCCGAAGGCGCCATCGAGATGGTGCGCAGCAACCGCGGCAAGGCGACGATGGACCGCATCCGCCAGGTGGTGGCGGCGATGATCGCCGACGAGCAGGCCGCGCTGCAGCAGCGCCAGGCGCTCTGGAGCGACAGCTCGGCGCGCGCCGCGCGCATCGTGCTGGGCGGCGCGCTGCTGCTGCTGGCATTGACGCTGGCGGCGGCCCTCGTCGCCGCGCGCGACCACCGCGCCCGCGAAGACGAGCTGTGGATCCGCGCCGGCATCACCGCGCTGGCGCGCCAGCTCCAGGGCGAGCAGCGGCTGGACCGCCTGGCCGAGCGGCTGCTGGCGCTGCTGGCGCGGCTGCTCGACGCGCCGCTGGCCGCGCTCTACGCGCGCGAGGCCGACGGCAGCCTGCAGCTCCTGGCCGCGCAGGGCGCGGCGCGCGACACGCTGCCGCCGCGCATCCTGCCCGGCGACGGCCTGCCGGCCCAGGCTGCCGCCGAGGGCCGCAGCCTGCACCTGCGCGAGCTGCCGCCCGAGCACCTGCAGTTGGGTTCGGCGCTGGGCCGCAGCCGGGCGCGCGAGCTGATGATCGTGCCCGCGGTGCACGAAGGCCAGGTGCAGGCGGTGCTGGAGCTGGGCTTCCTGCGCCCGGTCGACGCGGTGCAGCGCGAGCTGCTGGCGCGCGCCGCCGACGCGCTGGCCGCGGCGGTGGAAGGCGCGCGCGACCGCAGCCGGCTGGAGCAGTTGCTGGAGGAGACGCGCCGCCAGGCCGAGGAGCTGCAGTCGCAGGAGGAGGAGCTGCGCGTCAGCAACGAGGAGCTGGAGCAGCAAAGCCGCGTGCTGCGCGAGTCGCAGGCGCAGCTGGAGACGCAGCAGGCCGAGCTGGAGCGCGTCAACGGCCAGCTGGCGCTGCACGCCGGCACGCTGGAGCGCCAGCAGCACGAGCTGCTGGCCTCGCAGGCCGAGCTGCAGGACAAGGCCGCCGCGCTGGCCGCCGCCAGCCGCTACAAGAGCGAGTTCCTGGCCAACATGTCGCACGAGCTGCGCACGCCGCTGAACAGCTCGCTGATCCTGTCGCGGCTGCTGATCGACAACAAGCCCGGCACCCTGGACGCCGAGCAAATACGTTATGCGCAGGCCATCCACGACGCCAACAACGACCTGCTGGCGCTGATCAACGACATCCTCGACCTGTCCAAGATCGAGGCCGGCCGCGCCGAGCTGCACGCCGAGGACGTGGACCTGGCCGCGCTGGTGCAACGCCTGCGCGCCAGCTTCGAGATGACGGCGCGCGACAAGGGCCTGCAGTTCGACGCCGGCATCGAGCCCGGCACGCCGGCCGCGATCGGCAGCGACGGCCAGCGCCTGGCGCAGGTGCTGAAGAACCTGCTGTCCAACGCGATCAAGTTCACCGCCCAGGGCCGCGTGGCGCTGCGGCTGCGGCCGTCCGCCGCCTTCGCCGGCGGCGTGCGCTTCGAGGTGCACGACACGGGGCTGGGCATCGCGCCGGAGAAGCAGCAGCTCATCTTCGAGGCCTTCCGCCAGGCCGACGGCAGCACCAGCCGCCAGTTCGGCGGCACCGGGCTGGGGCTGTCGATCTCGCGCGAGCTGGTGCAGCGCATGGGCGGGCAGATCGCGCTCGACAGTGCGCCAGGCCGCGGCAGCCGGTTCAGCGTGGAGCTGCCGGCGCAGATGCCGGAGCAGGCCGAGGCGCCGGCACCGCCGGCATCGCCCGCGCTGCCGGCCGCCGTGCCCCTGTCGCCGCCGCCGCTGCCACCGTCGCCGCCCCCGGCCCCGCTGCCGCCGCCGCCCCGCCCGGCCGCCGGTAGCCGCCGCGTGCTGCTGGCGGTCGAAGACGACAGCCGCTTCGCCGACGTGCTGCAAGGCCTGGTGCACGAGGCCGGCTTCGACTGCGTGGTGGCCGGCAGCGGCGGCCAGGCGCTGGCGCTGGCGCGCGAGCTGCAGCCCGCCGGCGTGCTGCTGGACGTGGGCCTGCCCGACGTCTCCGGCCTGTCGGTGCTGGAGCGGCTGAAGGCCGACCCCGCGACGCGCCACATCCCGGTGCACCTGGTCTCGGCGGCCGAGCGCAGCCCGGCGGCGCTGCAGATGGGCGCCATCGGCCACGTCGTCAAGCCGGCGCCGCGCGAGCAGCTCGTCGAGGCGATCGAGCGCTTGCGCGACCGCGCCGACCAGCGGCCGCGCCGGCTGCTGATCGTCGAGGACGACGCCGTGCTGCGCGACAGCCTGCACGAGCTGCTGGACGGCCCCGGCGTCGAGATCGTCACCGTGGGCACCGTGGCCGCGGCGCTGCAGGCGCTGGCCGGCAGCAGCTTCGACTGCATGGTGACCGACCTCGCGCTGCCCGACGGCAGCGGCTTCGACCTGCTGGCGCGCATGGCCACCGACCCGGCCAGCGCCTTCCCGCCGGTGATCGTCTACACCGGCCGCGCGCTCAGCCGCGACGAGGAGACGCGGTTGCGGCGTTATTCGCAGTCCATCATCGTCAAGGGCGCGCGCTCGCCCGAGCGGCTGCTGGACGAAGTGACGCTGTTCCTGCACAGCGTGGAGTCGCAGCTGCCCGGCGAGCAGCAGCGGCTGCTGCGCGCCGCACGCCAGCGCGACGCCGTGCTCGACGGCCGCCGCATCCTGCTGGCCGAGGACGACGTGCGCAACATCTTCGCGTTGAGCGCGGTGTTCGAGCCGCTGGGCGTGCAGCTGGAGATCGCGCGCAACGGCCGCGAGGCGGTGCAGCGGCTGCAGTCCGCCGGCCCCGAGATCGACCTCGTGCTGATGGACGTGATGATGCCGGAGATGGACGGCCTGGCCGCGATGCGCGCGATCCGCGCCAGCCCCGCGCCGGCGCTGCGCACGCTGCCCATCATCGCGCTGACCGCCAAGGCCATGTCCGACGACCGCCAGCAATGCCTGGACGCCGGCGCCAACGACTACCTGGCCAAGCCGATCGACATCGACCGCCTGGTCTCGCTGTGCCGGGTCTGGATGCCCAAGTGAGCAGCCTCGCCGTGCAGCCCGACGAGCTGTTCGACCTCGAGCTCAAGCTGCTGCTGGAAGCGGTGTACCTGCGCTACCAGTACGACTTCCGCCAGTACGCCTTGAGTTCGCTGCGCCGCCGCGTGCGCCAGGCGCTGGGGCAGCTGGGCTACGCGCGCATCGCCGAGCTGCAGCAGCAGGTGCTGCGCGACCCGCAGCTCTTCGCGCGGCTGCTGCAGTTCATGACCGTGCAGGTCAGCGAGATGTTCCGCGACCCCGCGCAGTTCGCCGCGCTGCGCCGCCTGGCCGTACCCGAGCTGCAGACCTATCCGTCGCTGAAGGTCTGGGTGGCCGGCTGCGCCGACGGCGAGGAGGTGTGGTCGCTGGCCATCCTGCTGCACGAAGAAGGCCTGCTCGAGCGCTGCCTGATCTACGCCACCGACATCAACGAGCAGGCGCTGGCGCGCGCCGAGGCCGGCGTCTACCCGCTGGACCGCGCGGCCCGGTTCAGCGGCAACTACCTGGCCGCGGGCGGGCGGCACTCGCTGTCGCACTACTTCACCGAGGCCTACGGCAGCATCGTGTTCGACCGCGCGCTGCGCCGCCCGCTGGTCTTCGCCGACCACAGCCTGGCCACCGACGCCGTGTTCTCCGAGGTGCACCTGGTGTTCTGCCGCAACGTGCTGATCTACTTCGACCGCAGCCTGCAGGACCGCGCGGTGGGCCTGTTCCGCGACGCGCTGGTGCGCCGCGGCTTCCTGGGCCTGGGCAGCCGCGAGACGCTGCAGTTCGGCGCCCACGCCGGCGCGTTCGAGCCGCTGCAGGTGGACGCCGGCGTGCGCCTGTACCGCCGCAAGTGAGGCGCCATGGCGCAGGTCTGGCCCGAGGTCGATGCCGTGGTGCTGGGCGCCTCGGCCGGCGGCGTGGACGCGCTGCTGGCGCTGCTGCCGGCGCTGCAGGCGGCCCCCGTAGCGCCGGTGTGGCTGATCGTGCTGCATCGCGGCGCCCGCCCCCGCGGCGAGCCCTCGCTGGCCGCGCTGCTGGCGCGCGCGTGCCCGCTGCCACTGGCCGAGGCCGAGGACCGCCAGCCGCTGCTGGGCGGCCAGGTGCTGCTGGCGCCGGCGGACTACCATCTGCTGGTCGACGCCGACGGCGCGCAGCCGGTGGCGGCGCTGTCGGTGGACGAGCCGCTGCGGTGGTCGCGGCCGGCGATCGACCCGCTGTTCGAGAGCGCGGCGCAGGTCTTCGGCGATCGGCTGCTGGCCATCGTGCTGACCGGGGCCAGCGCCGACGGCAGCGACGGCGCCGCCGCCGTGCGCGCCGCCGGCGGCGAGCTGTGGGTGCAGGATCCGGACGAGGCTGCCGCCGCGGCGATGCCGCGCGCCGCGCTGCGGCGCGCCGGCGGCGCCGACCGCGTGCTGACGCTGGCCGCGCTGCGGCAGGCGCTGGCGGCGCCGGCCGTTGCCCGGCCGGTTGACCCTTTGTAGGACGGGAGTAGGACGACATGCCCACACGAGTGCTCAACATCCTGGCGGTGGACGACGCGCCGCAGAACCTGCTGGCGCTGCAAGGCCTGCTGGACCTGCCCGGCACGCGGCTGCTGGCGGCCGCGTCAGGCCCCGCCGCGCTGGAGCTGCTGCTGCAGCACGACGACGTCGCGCTGGCGCTGCTGGACGTGCAGATGCCGCAGATGGACGGCTACGCGCTGGCCGAGCTGATGCGCGGCGCCGAGCGCACGCGCCACGTGCCCATCATCTTCCTCACCGCCAACGGCCCCGAGGAGCAGCGCAGCTTCCGCGGCTACGAGGCCGGCGCGGTGGACTTCCTGGTCAAGCCGCTGGACCCGCTGGTGCTGCGCAGCAAGGTGCAGGTCTTCGTCGACCTCTACCGCCAGCGCCTGCTGCTGGCGCAGCGCGTGGACGAGCTGGAGCGGCTGCGGCGGCTCAACACCACGATGCTGTCGGCGCTGTCGCACGACCTGCGCACGCCGCTGGCCGCGCTGACGCTCAACGCCGAGCTGCTGCTGCGGCGCGGCGACCAGGCCGGTGGCCGCATCAAGGCCGCGACCGTGGTGCTGGCGCGCCAGGTCGAGCACCTGCTGAACCTGGGCAGCCAGCCCTGCGCCGAGCTGCGCCCGCAGTTGGCCGAGCACTCGCTGGCCGACCTCGTGCGCCAGCGCCTGGCGCTGCCCGCCAACCAGGACCTGCTGGACGGCAGCGTGGCCTGCAACGTGGAAGGCGACGACCGCGTGCGCGTCGACGCTGAACTGCTGGGCCGCGCGATCGACGACCTGCTGCTGCAGGCCGCCACGCACGCCAACGAAGGCCCGGTGCGCGTGCGCGTCGACGGCCTGGGGCAGCAGGCGGTGCTGCTGGAGGTGGCTTTCGACGCCGCGCTGTCGGCCCCCGCGCGCGAGCACCTGATGGGCGCCGGCCTGCACCTGCCGCAACGCGTGGCCCATGCCCACGGCGGCACGCTGATCGGCCGCTCGAAAGAGCGCGAAGGCACGCGCTTCGAGATGATGCTGCCGCGCGGCGCCGCTTGAACGCCGCCGCCGTGGAGCCGCCGGACCCGCAACCGTTCTCGCTGCGCCGCATCGCGCTGCCGGCCTTCGGCCCGTCGCTGCTGTTCGGCATCGGCGAGGGCGCCATCCTGCCGGTGGTGCCGCTGACGGCGCGCGAGCTGGGCGCCAGCACCTCGATCGCGGCGCTGGCGGTGGCGCTGATCGGCGTCGGCTCGCTGATCAACACGCTGCCGGCCTCGCTGATCACGCAGCGCCGCGGCGAGCGCAGCGCCATCGTGCTGGCCGCGGTGTGGGCGGCGCTGGCCTTCGCGCTGTGCGCGTGGACGGCGCAGCTCGCGCTGTTCGGCCTGGGCTGCCTGATGGTGGGCATGTCGCAGGCGGTGTTCAACCTCGCGCGCCAGAGCTACCTGACCGAGGCGGTGCCGATGCACTACCGCGCGCGGGCGATGTCCACGCTGGGCGGCGTGATGCGCATCGGCCTCTTCATCGGCCCCTTCATCGGCGCCGCGGCGATCCACGCGGCCGGGCTCACCGGGGCCTACGTGGTCGGCATCGCCGCGGTGGCGGTGGCGGCCGTGGTGGCCTCGCGGCTGCCCGACCTGCACGCCGCAGCGCCCGCGGCGGCGCCCGACGGCCTGCCGGCGGCGCCGCCGACGCTCGCGTCCATCCTGCGCGACCATCGTCGCGTCTTCCTGACCCTGGGCGTGGGCGTGCTGCTGGTCAGCGCGGTGCGCGCCTCGCGCCAGGCGGTGATCCCGCTGTGGGCCGACCACCTGGCCATCGCGCCGTCGGTCGCCGCGCTGATCTACGGCCTGTCGGGCGGCATCGACATGCTGGTGTTCTACCCGGCCGGCAAGCTGATGGACCGCAAGGGCCGGCGCTGGGTGGCCGTGCCCTCGATGCTGATCATGGGCGCGGCGCTGCTGCTCACGCCGCTGGCGCAGGGCGCGGGCACGCTGCTGCTGGCGGCGCTGGTCATCGGCTTCGGCAACGGCATCGGCTCGGGGCTGATCATGACCATCGGCGCCGACCAGTCGCCGCGCGTGGGCCGCGCGCATTTCCTCGGCCTGTGGCGGCTGATGTCCGACCTCGGCGCCACCGGCGGCCCGGCGCTGCTGTCGCTGCTGGCGGCCACGCTGACGCTGGGCAGCGGCATCGCGCTGGCCGGCCTGCTGGCGCTGGCGGCCGCGGCGCAGCTGGGCTACTGGATCCCGCGGCTGGGGCCGGCGCCGGTGAAGTGACTCCGGCTTCCACGCGCTGGGCAGCGCGCGAGGTGGCCGACAATGCAGAACCAGAGGGAGCGACTTTCGGGAGACGGGGCGTGCAGCCATTCGTGGATCGGGTTCCAGGCCGGCGGCCCGCGCAGACAAGCTGATGGTCACGCGCAAGACGCCCGCTCCCAAGGACGCAAAGACGGCAAAGGCCGTGCATCGGACACCGTATCCACGTGGAGCTGCTGCAAGAGGAGCGCGCACCCTACGGGCAGGAAATTCTCTACGCGCTGAGTAGAGAATTGACGCAGGCCTACGGCCGCGGCTTCACCGACCGCAACCTGTGGCACATGAAGCGCTTCGCCGAGGCCTTCCCCGACGAGAAGATTGTCTACGCGCTGAGTGCAGTGTTGTCGTGGACGCACTTCCGCCAACTCATCTATCTGGACCGGCCCTTGCAGCGCGAGTTCTATGCCGAGATGTGCCGCATCGAGCGCTGGAGCACGCGCACGCTGGAGAAGAAGATCGGGGGCATGCTCTACGAGCGCACCGCCATCTCCAAAAAGCCCGAGGTGGCGGCGGAGATGGAGATTGCCAAGCTGCGCAAGCAAGACCAGATCAACGCCGACCTCGTCTTCCGCGACCCCTACCTGCTGGACTTCCTCGGCCTGCAAGGCGCCTACAGCGAGCGCGACATGGAAGCTGCGATCCTGGCCGACATCGAGCGCTTCCTGCTGGAAATGGGAGACGGCTTCTGCTTCGTGGCGCGCCAGAAGCGGCTGATCATCGGGCCCGACGACTTCTACATCGACCTGCTGCTCTTCCACCGCAAGCTGCGGCGGCTGGTGGCCGTCGAGCTGAAGCTGGAGCGCTTCCAGGCCGCACACAAGGGTCAGATGGAGTTGTACCTGCGCTGGCTGGATCGCCATGACCGGCAGCCCGGCGAGGAAGAACCCATCGGTCTGATCCTGTGCGCAAGCGTGAACCGCGAGGAAGTCGAGGTGCTGCAGCTCGACGGCTCCAGCGTCCGCGTGGCCGAGTACCTGACCGCGCTGCCGGAGCGGGAGGCCCTGCGCGCCAGGCTGCACCACGCCATCGAGCTGGCGCGCGAACGCGCGGCCCGCCAACGAATCGAGCACCACGAAGACCACTGACATGGCGACGAAGAAGATCCCACACGCGGGAGAGGAAGTCCCGCGCATCACGAAGCGCTGAGATCAGGGCTGCGAGGCCACCGCCGGCAGCGGCGGCAGCGCAAACGCCGCCGCGCCGCCGGCGTCGACGACCCAGACCTCGCCGTCGTGCAGCGCCGCGAGGTCCAGCGCCTGCCCCGGCGCCAGCGCGCGCGCTGCCGGCTGCTCGCGCAGCGCGGCCGCGGCGCCGGCGGCATCGGCGCAGATCCGCAGCGTCAGCGTACGACCGCCTTGGCGCAGGCGTAGCGTCAGCTCGGGCCATCCCGGCGGCAGGCAGGGCTGCACGGTCAGGCGGTCGCCCTCGCGCCGCAGGCCGGCGAGCGACTCGATGGCCGCGCGCAGCAGCCAGCCGGCCGAGCCGCTGTACCAGCTCCAGCCGCCGCGGCCGGCGTGCGGCGGCCGGGTGTGGATGTCGCCGGCCAGCACGAAAGGCTCCAGCGCATAACGCTCACCTCGCACGGCGTCGCGCCAGCGGTGCGCGGGGCTGACGGCCTGCCAGACCTGCCACGCGGTGCCGGCGTCGCCCAGCGCGGCAAAGGCCATCAGCGCCCAGACGGCCGCGTGGTTGTACTGGCCGCCGTTCTCGCGCACGCCGCCGGGGTAGGCCTGGATGTAGCCGGCGCTCGGCCGCGCGTGCTGCAGCGGCGGCGCCAGCAGCGGCAGCAGGGCGTTCGGCGCGTCCAGCAGTTGCTCGCGCACGCTGTGCATGGCCTGCAGCGCGCGCTCGGCGTCGCCGGCGCCAGACAGCACGGCCCAGGCCTGGGCGATCAGGTCGATGCGGCATTCGTCGCCGGCGTCGCTGCCCAGCGGCGTGCCGTCGTCGAAGAAGGCGCGCCGGTACCAGCGGCCGTCCCAGCCGTCGGCGTCCAGCGCGCGCTGCCAGGCCTGGCGCGCCGCGGCCCAACGTTCCACGCGTGCCGCGTCGCCGCGCGCGCGGGCCAGCGGCAGGTACCGCCGCACCACCTCGCACAGGAACCAGGCCAGCCACACCGATTCGCCGCGGCCCCGGTGGCCGACGCGGTTCATGCCGTCGTTCCAGTCGCCGCTGCCGATCAGCGGCAGGCCGTGCGGCCCCGTGCGCAGGCTGTGGTCGATGGCGCGCGCGCCGTGCTCGTAGAGGCTGGCCGTCTCGGCGGCAACGGCGGGCGTCTCGTAGACGTCCTCGTGGCCTGCGGGCACCGCGGCGCCGGCGAGGAAGGGCTGCTGCTCGTCGAGCAGCGCCGCATCGCCGCCGCGCTCGACGTGCAGCGCCAGCGCGCAGGGCAGCCACAGCAGGTCGTCGCTGACGTGCGTGCGCACGCCGGCGCCGCCGGGCGGGTGCCACCAGTGCTGCACGTCGCCGGGCGCGAACTGCCGTGACGCATGCAGGCGGATCTGCGCCGCCAGCCGCTCGGGCGCATGCCAGACCAGACTCATCGCGTCCTGCAACTGGTCGCGGAAGCCGAAGGCGCCGCCGGCCTGGTAGAAGCCCGCGCGCGCCCACAGCCGGCAGGCCAGAGTCTGATACGGCAGCCAGTGGTTGACCAGCGCGTCGAAGCGCGGATCGGGGCTTTGTACCTGCACCGAGTCGGCGGCCTGCGTCCAGTCCCACTGCGCGCGCTGCTGCTGCAGGCGCTGGTCGGGGTCGGCGGCCAGCGCCGCCAGCGCGAGCTGCCGTGCCGCGGCCGGCGTCGCGGCATGGCCCAGCAGCAGCGTGGCGTGGCCACGCGCGCCGGCGGCCAGCGCCAGCGTGCAGGCGGTGGCCGCGCAAGGGTCCAGCCCCAGGCCGGCGCGCTGTCCCAGGCGCTGGGGCAGCACGCGGCGGCCGCGCGCGTCGAACAGCTCGCGGCGGTCGCAGGTCCAGTCGTCTTCGTCGGCGCCTTGTTGAGATTCTGGTCGCCAGGCCAGGAAGGCGGTGGCCGGCGTGCCCAGCCCAGGCCCGGGGTCGAGCTGCGTGGCCAGCAGCACGGTCTGCGCCGCGGCGGCCGGCAGGCCCACGCCTTGCGGGCCGGTCACCACGCGCTCGGCGCGCGTCGCCACGCTTTGCGCGGCGGCACGCGAGGCGCCGAGCTGCCATTCGGCCACCGCCACCAGGCGCAGGCGGCGCGGCTCGCGGCCGAGGTCGTCGATCTCGATCCGGACCTGCTTGACCGCCTGCACGGCGTCGACGCACCAGGTGATCTGGATCTGCAGCCCGGCGATGGCCTGGCGGATGCGCGTCCAGCCCGGCGCGTGCGTCACGTGCGCGGCGGCGGCCGGGCCCAGCGGCCAGACGCGGCCGCGGTCCAGGTCGTGCAGCAGCAGCCATTCGCCGGCGGGGTCCAGCAGCGGGTCGTTGGACCAAGGCGTGATCTGGTGCTGGCGGCTGTTGCGCGCCCAGCTCATGCCGGCGCCGATCTCGGAGACCTGGCAGCCGAAATCGGCGTTGGCCAGCACGTTGATCCACGGCCGCTGCGGGCGGCGGCCGGGCTCGATGTCGAAGCCGAAGGCGCCGTCGGCCGCGCCGAAGGCGCCGGGCGGCGCCGGCAGCGGGCCCGGTGGCAGCACCGGGTCGTCGACCGGCAGCCGCGGCGTGGCGGCCAAGCGCGCGGCATCGCGCTGCAGCTCGTCGAGCACGCGGTCCATCTGCTGCGCCAGGCTGCGGCCGTCGGCGGCCAGGCGCACGCGGGCCAGCGCGATCAGCGTCTGCCGTTCCGCGGGCTGCAGGTCTTCCTCGCGCAGCAGGTGCAGCTTGCAGCGCTGCGGCTCGGGCCAGCGCTCGTCCTGCTGGGCGAGGTGGCGCTCGCGCAGCTGCTGCAGCTGGCGCTGCACCGGCATCAGGTACGAGGCCGGCTCGGCGTTGATGACCACGAGGTCCACGCCCAGCCCGGCGGCCGACCAGCCGCGCGACGCACGCTTGAGCAGCTGCAGCAGCGGCAGGCCGCTGTCGTCGGCCACCTGCACCAGCAGCAGCGGCCGTTCGCCCGACAGGCCGTGGCGCCACAGCAGCGCGCGTTCGCAGGCGCCACCGTCACGGCGCTGGGCCAGCACCGGCTCGCGCGGGGCCGACCAGGCCAGCAGCGTCTGCAGCCGCTGCAGCGCGCGCCAGTTCTCGGCGTCGACCGGCAGCTCGCGCAGGCGGATCGCGGCCATGGTGTGCGCCATCGCCGCGGCGCGCTGCACCTGGGTCGGATGGCGATAACGGTCGATCTGCGCGGCCAGCGCGTCGGGCTCGCGCGCCGCGGCGCAGGCGAAGACGATGCGGGCCTTGGCGCCCGGCGCCAGCGTCAGCCGCGCGCGCAGCACGGCCACCGGGTCCAGCCCGGTGTCCAGCGGCAGGCCCGGCAGCCCGGCCACGGCGTCGGCCGGCGGCAGCGCCGTCGCGCCGCCATCGCCGCGCGGGCTGCCGCTGCTGCCGTGGCGGCCCAGCCAGCGCGCGCGGTCGACGCAGGGCTGCAGTTGCAGCGCCCCGGCCTCGGTGCCGGCGCCGGTGTCCGCCGCGGCGACGAAGAAGGCGGCGAGCATCGGCGCCTCGTCGCTCAGGCGCGGCTGGCGGCGCAGGACCAGCGCGCGCTCCTCGGCGTCCCAGTGGGCGCGGACGAAGAGCTTGGAGAAGGCCGGGTGCGCCTCGTCGGCCGCCGGCGCGGCCAGCGCCACTTCGGCGGCGAAAGTGACCACCAGCGCCAGCGGCACGTCGCCGCGGTGGTGCAGCTCCACCTGGCGCAGCTCGCAATCGTCCTCGGGGCTGATCCAGACGGTGCTGCGCGCCAGCAGATCGGGCCACTCGGCGTCGAACACCGCGCGGTCGGGATGCAGCCGGGCGCGATAGCGCGCCGCGGGGTCGGGCGCCGGGTGCGCAGTCAGCGAGTGGCGGCGCGGCGGTGGCTCGTTGCCGTTGCCATCGCCGTCGACGGCTCGTTCCACATACAGCCAGCTCCCGTGCGCATCGCGCAGCAGGTCGTCGCGCCAGCGGGTCAGCGCCACGCCCTGCCAGCGGCTCGAGCCGCCGCCGTCGCTGCGCAGCCAGGCGGCCTGGGCGCCGTTGCCCAGCAGCAGCGTGGCGGGCAGCGCATCCGCCAGCGGCGCGGTCTCCAGCGACCACTGCTGCCGCGGGCCGGTGCCGGCCCGGTCGGCGCGGCTGGGCGGCACGGCCGGCGGCTCGGCCAGGCGCGGCAGCTCGCGCGGCGGGCGTTCGTGCAGCAGCGCGCTCACGGCACGCAGATAAGGCTCCGCCTCCGTCCATTGGCGCGGGCTGCCGATGCCCGGCTGCTCCTGCGTCAGCAGCTCGGTGAAGGCCAACAGGCTCATCGCCTGGTGGTGTGCCATGAAGGTGTGCACCAGCACCGGCCCCGGGCCGCTGCCCTGGCGCTGCGGCGTGTAGTCCAGGGCCTCGATGAAACCCAGCGTGCGCCGCGCGCCCAGGTCCTGCAAGGCCTGCAGGTTGGCCAGCGCAGCGCCGGGGTCGACCAGCGCGGCCAGCGCGCTGGCGTAGGGCGCCAGCACGCGCTCGTCGGCCGGCGTGCGGCGCAGCGCCAGGCGGGCCACGCCTTGCGGGCCGTACTGGTAGGCCAGCGTCTCGTCCTGCACCGCGATGGCCGACTCCGACTGGCCCCAGGGCGTGCCGTGCGCCAGCCCGTCCTGCTGCTGCAGCCGCACCGCGCTGCGCGTGGCCTCGGCCAGCACGCTGCCGTCAGGCTCGTCCAGCAGCAGAGAGGGCATCAGGTACTCGAACATCGAGCCGGCCCAGGACTTGAGCCCCGCGTGGCTGCCGCGCGCGAAGAAGGGCCGGCCCAGCGCCGCCCAGTGCTCGGCCGGCAGGTCGCCCTTGGCGATGGCGACCAGGCTGGTCAGCCGCGCCTCGCTGGCCAGCAGGTCGTAGTGGCTGTCGTCGAGCTCGCCGCTGTCGGCGCGCAGGCCGATGTGCAGCAGCCGGCGCCGGCGGTCGTACAGGCAGCGGAAGTCGGGCTGCAGCGCGAGGCGGCGCGCGCGCGCGGCCAGCGCGCGCAGCCGCCCGGCGCTGGCCGCGGCGGCGCCCTCGGCGCGGTCGCGCAGCGCCGATTCCAGCGTGGCGACATGGTCGTGCAGCAGCCACAGCGGGCCGGCCTCGTCGGAGCCATTGACGCCCAGGTTCAACGCATCCAGCTCGCGCCGCGCGGCCTGCAGCCGCGCGCGCAGCGGCGGCAGTTCGGCCTCGTCGACCGGCCAGCGCGGCGCCTGCACGGCCAGCAGCGACAGCGCGTCCAGCGTGGGCGAGGCCGCCAGCACCGGCAGCAGCGGCCGCAGCCGGCGCGCCGACTGCGCCAGCGCCTGGCCGACGGCCCCTTGCTCGTCGCCGCCGCAGCTGCGTTCGGCGAGTTGCTCGCAGGCCTGGGCCAGCACCAGCAGCGCGGCCGAGGCGTTGCCGCTGTCGACGGTGGACACGTAGGCCGGCGGCAGCAGCGCCAGCGTGCGGGTGTCGATCCAGTTGTAGAAGTGCCCGCGGTGGCGCGGCAGCCGCTCCAGCGTGTCCAGCGTCGCGCCGATGCGCTCGGCCATCTCGGCGCAGCCGATGAAGCCCAGGCGCTGCGCGCAGGCCACGGCCAGCAGGTACAGGCCGACGTTGGTGGGCGAGGTGCGGTGCGCGACCAGCGCTTGAGGCTGCATCTGCACGTTGTCAGGCGGCAGGTGGTGGTCGTCGGCGCCGACGTGGCGCTCGTAGAAGCGCCAGGTGTCGCGCGCCAGGTCGTGCAGCGTCTCGCGGTCGGCGGCTTGCAGGCGCTCGCGCCGCGGGCGTGGGCGGCTGGCCAGCCACACCCACAGCGGCGCCGCGGCCCACAGCGCCAGCAAGGCGAGCAGCAGCCCCCACTGCACCGGCGCGCCCAGCAGCGCCAGCGCGCCGGCCGCTAACAGCAGAATCGAAGCTACCGCCAGCGTGCGCGCATGCTGGCGCGCGATGCCGCGCAGGTCGGGCCGCACCGCGGCCTGCGCGGCGGCGGCGGTGGTCCACTCCAGCAGCTGGCGGCGCGAGACGAAGTGCCGGTACAGCGCGCGCACGATCGCGTCGCCGTCCATCAGCGCGCGGTCCAGCAGCAGCGCGACATGCCACAGCGGCGTGAGCAACGCGCGCGCCAGGTCGGCGCCGCCGGCGCGGAAGAAGGGCGCCAGCGCGATGTCGTCGCGGCTGGGCGCCAGCGCCGCCAGCGCGCCCAGCAGCGGGCCGGCGCCGTAGGCCGCGGCCACGACCGCCAGCGCCCAGCCGGCGGGCAGCGCACCGCTGACCAGCACCCACAGCAGCAGCAGCGCCGAGAGCGGCGCCACCAGCGAGCGGCGCAGGTTGTCCACCATCTTCCAGCGGTCGATCATCGGCAGGCCGTCGCGGCCGGCGCGGCGCAGCAAGGGCAGCAGTTGCCAGTCGCCACGCGCCCAGCGGTGCAGCCGCGCCGCGGCGACGTCGGCGTGCAGCGGCGCGTCTTCGACGAAGGCGATGTCGCTGACGACCGCGCAGCGCGCGTAGCTGCCTTCCAGCAGGTCGTGGCTGAGCACCTGCTGCTCGGGCAGCCGGCCGGCCAGCACGCGGCGCGCCGCGGCCACGTCGATCAGGCCCTTGCCGCTGAAGCTGCCTTCGCCGAACAAGTCCTGGTAGACCTCGGAGCTGGCGGCGCTGTAGGGGTCGATGCCGGTGCGGCCGGCGAACAGCCAATGGAAGCCGGTGTGCGCCCGTGCGCCGGGCAAGGGCGTCTGCAGCCGCGGCTGCAGGATGCCGTGGCCGGCGACGACGCGCCGCCCGGCCGCGTCCAGCTGCGGCCGGTTCAGCGGATGCGCGGCCACCGCCACCAGCGCGCGCAGGCGGCCGGGCGGCATGTCGGTGTCGCTGTCCAGCGTGACGAGGTGGCGCACGCCGGCCGCGGGCCGCGACAGCGCGCCCAGGTCGACGAAGGGCGACGGCGCGGCCGCGTCGCCGTCGTCGAGCAGCCGCACGAGCTGTTCGAGCTTGCCGCGCTTGCGCTCCCAGCCGATGAAGCGGCGCTGCGTCTCGCACCAGGTGCGCGGCCGGTGCAGCAGCAGAAAGCGCGGCGGCTGCCCGGCCGCGGCCGGGTGGCGATGGTTCAAGTCTTCGATCGCCTGCCGCGCCCGCGCGAGCTGCGCCTCGTCGGCGGGCGCGCCGTCCTGCTCGGCATCGGGCCAGTCGCTCAGCAGCGCGAACTGCACCGGCCCTTCGGGGTTGGCCAGGTGGTGCTGCTCGAGCTGCGCCGCCAGCGCCGCGGTGGCCTCGGCGCCGCCCAGCAGCGCGGGGATGACGACCAGCGTGCGCTGGCGCTCAGGAATGCCGTCGGCCAGCGCCAGCCGCGGCAGCGGCTGCGGGCGCAGCGATTCGCTGATCAACCGGTTGACCATGGCCACCACGGCCTCGCTGGCCGGCGCCAGCAGCAGCAGCGCGGTCAGCGCCAGCATCCAGCCCGGCATCGGCGCCGCCGGCCCCGCGGTGCCCGCGTGGTGCAGCAGCCACGCGGTACCGCCCACGCTGGCCAGCAGCAGGCCGGGCAGCATCAGCAGCGTGGCCCAGCGGCGCAGGGCCGGGCTGCCCTGGCGCGGCCAGCGGCGCGCGCGCAGGCCCAGCGCCTGGCGCAGCACGGCCTCGCCTTCGCCGCCCCACCACCAGGCGGGGGCGCCGCGCGGGTCTTCGTCGTCCAGCGCGCGGCGGCACAGGTCGCGCAGCAGGCGGGCCACCTCGGCCTCGGGCTGGCCCGACTCGCGCGCCAGGCGCTGCACGGCACGCAGCGTGCAGTCCTGCGTGCCGGCGCTTTCGGCGGCATGCACGGGGCATTCGGCCAGCCGCTGCAGGGCCTGGCAGTCGCGCTGGAACAGCTCGCCCCAGTCGATGCGGTCGATGCGGCGCAGCGCGGTGATCGCGTTGCGCACGCTTTGCTGGTCTTCGATGGCCTGGGCCTGCTGGCGCGCCTCGGCCTCGGCGGCATGGGCCAGGCGCAGCGTGAGCCAGGCGGCCAGGTCGCGGCAGCGCTCGACGCTCAGCTCGTCCTGCCGCTGCTCGAGCTGCAGCACGAAGGCCTCGGCGACGCCGCGGCGGTCCAGCTCGGCGTGCAGGCGGTCCAGCGTCGCGGTGCTGCGCGCGGCCTCGGGGCCGTCGAACCATTGGTGCGCGGCGTCGCGCGCGGCCTGGGTGGCCACCACGCGCTCGGCCAGGCGGCGCAGGTTCTCCACCAGCACCACGCGCAAGGTGGTGGGCAGCGCCCACAGCTCGGCCAGCGTCAGCGCCTGGCGGCGCTGGTAGGCGCCCAGATAGGCCGTTAACAGCGCCTCATCGAGGTGGCTGTCGCTGTGCGCCACGTAGGCCCAGGCCAGGCCGTAGATGCGCGGCAGGCCGGCCAGCGGCTCGTCGCGCAGGCGCGGCAGCCGGCGGTAGAAGCTGCGCGACAGCGCGCCGCGGATGGCCTGCGACTGCTCGGCGATCAGCGGCGCGTTGTCCAGCAGCCAGTGGCCGGCCGGGCCGAGGTGCGCGCCTTCGCGGGCGCGCCGCTCCAGCAGCGCACCGGCGCGGCGCAGCACGGCCACGTTGTCCTGCAGGCGCGGAAAGAAGGGCTCGGGCCGGGTCGAATCGCCCGGCTGCAGCCGGTGCACCGCAGCCAGGCTGTCGCCGTGCTGCTCGAAGCGCGCGGGGCCGAAGATCTCGGCGCGGATCGGCGCTTCCACCGGCCCGGGCACCGGCACCACGTAGGCCAGCGCCGGCAGGCCTTCGCCGATGCCGGCGACGCTTCCTGCGACCGCGGCGGCACCGGCGGTCACGGCACCGCCGTCACAGGCCGCCGGCGGCCGCGCCCAGCAGCAGCAGCGCCGCGGTGGCGCCCACCAGCGTGGTGACGAAGCGCGGCGCCAGCCGCCGGTGCATGCGCTCGGCCCACAGCGCGGCGTCGAACCAGCGGCCGCGCTGCGCGCGGCAGTGCTGCAGGTGGCGGCCCAGGGCTTCGGCCTGCTCGGTCAGCGCGCGATGGTGGCAAGAAGAGACCGCCACCATCGCAGGAGGAGACATGCGCAAGTTCATCGAAGACTCCAGGCCTGGGGTGGCGCGTCGAAGGCCGGCTGAATCAGCCACCGATCTCCAGCCGGTTGTCGACCTGCGTCACGCCCTTCACGTTGGCCGCCAGCTGCGTGGCGCGCTCGCGCGATTCGGCGTCGGGCGCCTTGCCCGACAGCATCACGCGGCCGTTGCTGGTGTCGACGTTGATCTGCAGCGCGCTGAGCTTGGGGTCCTTGGCCAGCTCGGCATTGACGCCGGCGGTGACGGCGGCGTCGCTGACCGCATCGCCCACGCGGGTGGCGGCGTCCTCCATCTTCTGGCCGGCCTGGTCGGCGGCGCGTTCGGTGGCGGTCTTGGCCTCCTCGGCCTTGCGCTCGGCGCTGGCGACGGCGCTGTCGATCTTCTCGCCGACGGTGCGGTCGTCTTGGCGGTTGCAGGCCCCCAGCATCAGCAAGGCGGCGGCCGCGGTGGCCAGCACGGTGGTGTTGCGAACGGTGTGTCGGTTGCGGTTCATGGCAGACCTCTCAAGGCAGTGACTGGAAGACTCCACTGTCCGCCGCCGGGGCCGCGGGGCCCATCGTCCTGGGCCGCGATCGCGTGTCGGACAGCGCCGACAGCCGCGGCGGCGGCTGCCGTCGTCAGGACGGTGGTTCATCCTGGGCGGGCGCGGAGGCCGCCGCCGCGCCGCCGCCCGCCAGCACCGCGCCGACGATCAGCGACTGCAGTGGCGCGCGGCTCAACTGCCGCAGCAGCCAGCGCGCGGCGCGCCCCGGCAGCGGCCTGAGCTGCTGCGCCACCAGCGGCCAGCGCCAGGGCCGTGCGGCCGCCACGGCGCCGGCGGCCGCCGCCACCAGCGCGACGCTGGCCAGCGGATGGCGGCGCACCAGCGGCGTCAGCGAGTGGTGCAGTTCCTCGGCCACCGCTGCGCCGGCGGCGCGCCAGGGATTGGCCCGCCACCAGTCGGCCACCGCCTCGAAGACCGGGCCGGCGACGGCGTTGCCGGCCCATTGGCGCCGCCAATGGCGCCAGATCGCCGCCAGGCGGCGCGGGCCGCGGCCGCCCGGGGCGGCGGCCGGGCGCGGCAGCCACGCCGCCTGGAGCTGCTGCCGCGAGGCCGCCAGACGCGCCAACGCCCGCTGGCGCGGGTCGTCGGCTTCGATGGCCCCGGCCGCAGCAGGGGCCGGCAGCGGCTGGTCCACGGGTCGGTCCCTCCTGCGGCTGGCGTTCCGGTTCAGACGCCGGTGATGCAGGGCGCGATTCAGCGCTCGCCGCGCGAGCGCGACAGCCAGCCGATCAGCGTCACCAACGCGGCGCCGGCGGCGGCGGCCATCAGCATCGACTTGACCGGCTCGTCGCGGACGTAGTCCACGCTGCGGTCGCCGGCCTTGACCATCTGGTCCTTGACCTGGGTGCTGGCGTCGCGGGCGCGGTCCATGCCGCGGCGGGTGAGGTCTTCCACCTGCGCGGCGGCACGGCTCAGCACGCTGGGCGCGGCCTCCCGCAGCTTGTCGATGCCGGACTCCAGCGTGTCCAGGCCGTTGTTGACGAGCTCGCGCGTGTGCTCGATCGCGGCCGAGGCTTCGTGCTGGCTGGTGGGGGTGACGATCTTGGCGGGCATGGGTTTCTCCTTTGGGAAGTGACGACGAAACGGCGGGAGGGCGGGCCTATGGCTTGCGGATCAGGCCGAACAGGAAGGTGGCGACGGCCATGATCACGAACACGAAGAACAGGATCTTGGCGATGCCGGCGGCGCCGGCGGCAATGCCGCCGAAGCCGAACAGCGCCGCGATCAGCGCGATGACGAAGAAGACGACGGCGTAGTGCAGCATGAAGGGTCTCCTGATGTGGGTGGGGGCTGACATCGATCTCGCAGGCTGTCTCGGGTTTGGGGCTGCGATGGAAGCACTCTAGAAGCGGGGTGCGGCCGCCGGCAGCGGTGGGCATCGCGTGGCGTTGTCGGCGCAGCCGGCGTCGGCGCGTAGGACCGCGCCTACGCGTCCAGCAGGTCGGCCAGCTCGTCGGCGTGCTCTTCCTCGTCGTGCAGGATGTCTTCGAGCAGGCGGCGGGTGGTGGGGTCCTTGTCGCCGATCAGCGCGATCATCTGGCGGTAGCTTTCGACGGCCACGCGCTCGGCCACGAGGTTGGCGCGCACCATGGCCTTCAGGTCGCGCGCGGCGTCGTAGTCGGCGTGGCTGCGCTGCAGCAGCGTGTCGGGCGCGAAGTCGGGCTCGCCGCCGAGCTGCACGATGCGCTCGGCCAGGCGGTCGCCGTGCGCGGTCTCCTCGTTGGCATGCACCAGGAATTCGTCGGCGATGGCCGGCGAGGCCATGCCCTTGGCGGTGAAGTAGTGGCGCTTGTAGCGCAGGATGCACACCAGCTCGGTGGCCAGCGCGTCGTTCAGCAGCTTGACGATGGCATCGCGCCAGGGCCCGTAGCTGGGCGTGACGGCGCCTTCGTCGAGCTGCTTGCGCGCGCGTTCCAGCGCGTCTTCATCGAGGTTCAGCGAATGCGCTGCCGGCGCATCCGGCCGGCGGGCGACGCTCAAGGCGGCAGGCTTGTGGCTCATGGCGGTTCCTTTCGAGGTCTGGGGGTGAAGGCTTTGAGGGGAGAGCTGCTCATTTCCTGACGGCGTTGACGCCCATCAGGATCATCGCGACGACGACCAGGAAGGCCACGAGGAACAGCACGAACAGCACCTTGGCGATGCCGGCCGCGCCGGCCGCGATGCCGCCGAAACCGAGCACGCCGGCGACGATGGAGATCAGCGCGAAGATCAGGGCCCACTTCAACATGGCGATTCCTTTTCAGCGAGGCTGGCCGGGGTCGGCCGGGTGACGGTCACTGTAGGCAGCGCCCCGCGCGCGCGGCATCGGCGCGGCGGACGCGGCGCTGTAGGACGGCGCCGCTTGTCGTGACGAAGCCGCGCTGTCGGACACCGCCGACACGCCAAGGCGCCATCGGCCGAGTGCGCGGGACCGATGGGCTGCCGACGATGCCGGCATCGGGATCCCCCCGCAAAGGAAGCCAGCGATGACCTCCCCGACCTCGCCTACGCCCACGCCCACACCCACGTCGATGACCGAACTGCCCACGTCCTTCGGCGCGCTGAAGCCGGTGGGCCACGTGCTGATCGCGCTGCGCACGGTGCAGCAGCAGAGCATCCTGGAAGTGGCGCTGCTGGAGGAAGGCTGGGCGCCGGAGCAGCTCGCCGAGTTCAAGCCGCGCGACAGCGTGCAGGAGCTGACTGGGCTGGTCGACAACGCCGGCGGCATGGCCGGCTTCGGCTACGAGATCACGCTGATGCGGCGTTATCTGGAGCTGGCGCGCAACGGCCACCGCTGGCTGCTGGTGCGCGTGGACGACGACACCAAGGCGCAGCGCGTGGGCGAGCTGGCGCGGCTCTACGGCGCCTCGGCGGCGGTGCACTACCGCACGCTCACGATCGAGGAGTTGGTATAGAAGCGCTGCCGCGCCGCGACCCCACGCGGTGCGCGAACACCCAGGTGAACTCGGCCCCGAACAGGAAGATCTGCGCCGAGTAGTAGACCCAGACCAGCACCGCCACCAGCGAGCCCGCGGCACCGAAGCCCGAGCCGACCGCGCCGCGGCCGATGTACAGGCCGATGAGCTGCCGGCCCACCGCGAACAGCGCCGCGGTGACGACGGCTCCCACCCAGACGTCGGACCACGCGATGCGCACGCGCGGCATCAGCTTGTAGATCAGCGCGAACAGCAGCGTGACGAGGGCGAAGTCGAAGGCCGTGCCCAGCACGTCCACCAGCGTCTGCCAGCCCGCCAGACGCGGCAGCCACCAGGCCTGCAGCGCCGCCAGCGCGGCGCTCGCCAGCAGCGAGACGATCAGCAGGAAACCGACGCCCAGGATCAGCCCGAACGACAGCACGCGCGCGCGGACGAAGGCCCACCAGCCGCCCAGCGGCCGCGCCGGCGCGCGCCAGATGCGGTCCAGCGTGCCCTGCAGCTCGGCGAAGACGGTGGTGGCGCCGATCAGCATCAGCACCAGGCCGGTGGCCGTGGCCAGCGCGCTGCCGGCGGGCCAGTTGACGCTGGCCAGCAGTTCCTGCACCGCAGCCGCGCCGGGCCCGCCCAGCAGGCCTTGGAGCTGCGCCGCGACCTCGCCGCGCGCCGCCTCGGCGCCGAACAGCAGCCCGGCCACCGAGACCACGATCAGCAGCAGCGGCGCCATCGAGAACAGCGTGTAGTACGCCAGCGCCGCGCCCAGGCTGGTGCAGCGGTCATCCAGCCAGGCCTCGGCGGCTTGGACGGTGATCGCCCAGGCCTCGCGCAGCGACAGCGCCTGGCGCCAGGGCAGCCGCGCGGGCAGCGGCGGCTTGCCGCCGCCCGCGCTCGCGGTCTTGGGCGAGGCGGCGGGCACGGCGCTGGAGCGAAACCGCTTACTCGGTATCGACCGGCGTGCCGATCGAGTCGGCGTCCACCGGCCCGCTGATCGGCATCTCGTCGGGCTTGGCGGCCGGCTGCTCGTCGGCCGAGGCCGGGCGCTGGTGGTCGTTGGAGGGCAGCGTCGTGTCGGGCGCGGTGGCCTCGTCGATCAACTGCTCGGTGCTGGGCTGCTCCGGGTCCGTCGGCACAGCAGCAGACTCGGCAGCCACCGCGGCGGGCGCCGCCGGGCCGACGCTGAAGCTCGGCGCCGACGCCATCGGCGCGGTGGCCGGCTCCGCCGCCGGCTGGGCGTCGGCGGACGGCGCCGCGGCCGCCATCGTCGAGGCCTGGGCCTGCGCTTGCTGCGCCGCCATCAGGCGCTGGCGATCGGCCTCGTAGCGGGCCATGATGGTCTGCGTCTGCCGGTCGTTGAACGCGAAGCGGGCCTGCAGCACTTCGGGGGAGTCGGCCAGTTCGCCGGCGGCTGGCATCAGGCCGGCGTCACGCGCGTCGGCCAGTTCCTGGCGCACGTCGGCGCGCGAGGCCTGGCCGCTGATCATCGCCATCACGCGCTGCTCCACCTCGGGCGGCATGCCTTCGCCGCCGGCATAGACCGCGGCGGTGACGGCGGCCTGCACGTCGGGCGCCAGCGTCGACGCCGAGGTTTCGTCGGCCGCGAAGGCCGATGCCGACAGCAGCAGCGCGGCGGACAGCGCCGACAGCTTCAGCGCGGGTCGGATGCGTTCGGTTTGAATGTTAGCGATCATCGGGCACTCCTGTGCAGTTGCAATGGACTCGGCCGCGGCCGGGTGCATGCATCTTCACCGCCGGGGCAGCGTCCGCTTGTCGGCCGAAGGTGTCGCTTCGTGTCGGCGCCGTCCGACGCGGCCGCAGGCGGGGATGCCGTCGGCCGGATGCCGCTGGTTGAGACTGTTACAGCCTCAGCCGCACTGGCCCACGTAGCCGCAGGCGGTGCAGAAGTCGCAGCCGTCCTTGTGGATCAGCGTGCGGTTGCCGCATTCGGGGCAGGGCCGGCCGGCCTGCGGCGCAGCCGCGCGGCCGGCGGCGCCGCTCGCGCCGGGCGCCGCCTCCAGCACGCCCATCTCGCGCAGCGGGAAGCCCTGCTCGTCCAGCACGCCCAGCATCGCGTAGCGGTGGATGATCAGCCGCGCGAGATACGCCACGGTGGACGGCCATAGCTGCTGGCGCTGCTGGCCGTGCGGCAGCCCGGGCACGAAGGCCATGAAGTGGCCCAGCGGCTCGGCGTAGTTGAGCAGCTTGCGCAGCTTCATGCCGATCCACGCCGGGTCGATGACGCGCATGTCCAGCGACAGCAGCCGCGCCAGTCCGTCCAGCGCGCGTGGGTAGTTGCCCGAGAAGCCGATCGCGCAGGGCCGCGTCACCGGCAGCCCGTCGGGGCCGGGGATCGTGATCTCCTTGAGCATCAGCGTGAAGCGCTCGTCGGCCGCCGGGTTGTGGATGTCGACCGCCCAGGCCAACGTTCCAGAGGGGCCGGTGAGCGGCTCCTTGCGCGCGAAGAGCGCGTCCATCACCGGCGTCGGGCGCGCATCCCCTTCGAGAGGCAGCGCGCCGAGCTGCTGGCAGCGCCAGCGGATCACGGCCGCGGTGGCGGCCACGACACCGGGGAACAACCGCTTCTCGCCGTGCGGCGGGAACGGCATCTCGAACGCGCGTTCCTCGGCCACCGTGGCCAGCGCGTCGAGCTTGAGCTGCAGCCACGCGGGGTCGTTGGCGCGCAGGTCCATCGACAAGGTCTTGGCCATCGCGCCCAGGCCGCGCGGCTGCTCGGCGCCGTTGACCCAGACTTCGAACGGCCGTGCGCGGGACGCGCCGGCGCCGTCCTCCGGGATCTCGCCGACGAAGAGGCCGAAGTCGCCGAAGGGGTGCTGCACCATGTAGGTCCAGGCCGGGTTGCCACTGGGCAGCTCGGGCCGGCCCGGCCAGCGTAGAGACGCCAGCACCGGCGCCGGCAGCCGGTCCAGCGCGAGGCGGCGGTTGGCTTCGTCCAGCGGCATCGGCTCGGGCATGGCGGCGGCCGGCGTGGTGCTGAGCACCGAGCCCACCACCGCGTTGGGCCGGTAGGTGGCCAGGCCCTTGAGGCCGGCCTTCCAGGCCTGCAGGTACAGGTCCTGGAAGTCGGCATACGGGTAGTCGGCCGGCACGTTGACGGTCTTGCTGATCGCGGTGTCGACGAAGGGCGCGACCGCGGCCGCCATCGCCGCGTGGTCGGCGGCGCGCATCTCCAGCGCGGTGACGAAGGCGGCAGGCAGCGGCGCGCCGGCGCCCTTCAGGTGGCGGTACAGGCGCCACGCGTGGTCTTCCACCGGGTATTCGCGCAGGCTGCCGTCGGCCATGCGCTTCTTGCGCGTGTAGGTCCAGCTGAACGCGGGCTCGATGCCGTTGCTGGCGTTGTCGGCGAAGGCCAGGCTGATGGTGCCGGTGGGCGCGATCGACAGCAGGTGCGAGTTGCGCAGCCCGTGCTGGCGGATGCGCTCGCGCAAGGGCGCCGGCAAGCGCGTGGCGAAGGTGCTGCCCGCGAGGTAGAGGTCGGCGTTGAAGAGCGGGAACGCGCCGCGCTCGCGCGCCAGCTCCATGCTGGCCTCGTAGGCCGCGTCGCGCATCTGCTCGGCGATGCGGCGCGCCATCGCGCGCGCCGGCTCGCCGTCATAGCGCAGGCCCAGCATCACCAGCGCGTCGCCCAGCCCGGTGAAGCCCAGCCCGATGCGCCGCTTGCGCCGCGCCTCCTCGGCCTGCTGCGGCAGCGGCCACACGCTGACGTCGAGCACGTTGTCCAGCATGCGCACGGCCACCTGCACCAGCGCCGCGAAGCCCGCGGCATCGAACGCCGCATCGGCCTCGAAGGGCCGCTGCACGAAGCGCGTGAGGTCGATCGAGCCGAGACAGCAGCAGCCGTAGGGCGGCAATGGCTGTTCGCCGCACGGGTTGGTCGCCGCGATCGACTCGCAGTACGCCAGGTTGTTGTCGCGGTTGATCGTGTCCAGGAACAGCACGCCGGGCTCGGCGTGGTCGTAGGTGGACCGCATGATCTGGTCCCACAGCTCGCGCGCCGGCAGCTTGCGGTAGACCCAGAGTCCGCCGCCGTGCCCGTCGGCCTCGCTGCGCCGGTAGGCACCGGCGGCCTTGAGCCGCGGGCCGGGCTCGGCGCGGTGCACCAGCTCGACTTCGCCGCCGGCCTCCACGGCCTGCATGAAGGCGTCGGTCACGCCGACCGAGAGGTTGAAGTTCTTCAGGTCGCCGCCGTCCTTGGCGTGGATGAACTCCTCGATGTCGGGGTGGTCGCAGCGCAGCACGCCCATCTGCGCGCCGCGGCGCGCGCCGGCGCTCTCGACGGTCTCGCAAGAGCGGTCGAACACGCGCATGTAGCTCACCGGCCCCGAGGCGCTGCTTTGCGTGCTGCCCACCCAGGCGCCGCGCGGGCGGATGCGGCTGAAGTCGTAGCCCACGCCGCCGCCGCGGCGCATGGTCTCTGCCGCCTCGGTCAGCGCGGTGTAGATGCCGGGGTGGCCGTCTTCAAGCTGCGCGATCGAGTCGCCCACCGGCTGCACGAAGCAGTTGATCAGCGTGGCCGCCAGCTCGGTGCCGGCCGCCGACTGGATGCGCCCGGCCGGGATGAAGCCCTGCCCCAGCGCCCACAGGAAGCGCTGCTCCCACTCCGCGCGCCGCGCCGCCGGCTCGGGCAGCGCCAGCGCGCGCGCCACGCGCTGGTGCACCTGCAGCGCGGTGGTCTCGTCGCCCTTGGCGTACTTCTCCTTCAGCACCTCGGCGCTGATAGGCTGGGCAGGCAGCCCGGCGATGCCGGCGGCGGCGCCGGCCGAGGGGCGATCGGTCTCTTGCATGGCAGGGGTCTCCACGGGGTCCGCGGCGCGGGCGCGCGCGGCGCGGCACGATAGGGTAGCCGCCGCACGCCCCCGCTGACGGGAGTCAAGCGCCGCCGTTCAGCCGCTCGTACAGCACGTCCGGACAGCCGCTTTCATTGTTGCTGCCGTCGCCGAAGCCGATCGCCGAGAAACCATGACGCTCGTAGAACTTGCGGGCCGCGCGGTTGGGCTCGAAGGTGTGCAGCCGCACCGGCCCCTGCAGCCGCGACAGCGCCAGGTGCAGCAGCGTGGAGCCCACGCCGCGCCGCCAGCGCGCCGGGTGCACGTAGAGCTGGTCGATCCAATGGCCGTCGGTGCGCGTGGCCACGGCCACCAGGCCGACCACCGCGCCGGCCTCCAGCGCGACGGTGACGCCGCCGCGCGGCAGCAGCACGTCGGCCACCCAGGCCTGCACCTCGTCGTCGCTGCGCCGCAGCGGCGCGTAGGGCTGCAGCGTCTTGCGCGACGCCAGGTAGCACCCGGCCACGCGCACCGCGTCGGCCAGCCGCGCGCCGCGGATCTGCAGGGTGGGCGGGTCGATTTGCATGGCCGGCATTGTCGGCCGGCCGGCCGCCGCACCGCCACCCCAAGACCGGACTTGCCGCCGGCCCCGAACTGGGGCAGGCGCGCACCAGCGCGGCGCGGCAGGGCCGGGCCAGCCGTGGTCCGGTTCTTGCGCCGGGAACGGCTCATCCCCGATCCAACCGCCCTTTTCCGGAGCTGCCGCGTGAACCTTTCCAAGCGGGCCCTGCTGGCCTCTTCCATCACCTTGCTGCTGGCCGCCCCGGCGTGGGCGCAGACCGCGCTGGACGTGATCCAGAAGAGCAAGGAGATCAAAATCGCGATCCCGACCGACTTTCCGCCCTACGGCTTCGTCGGCACCGACCTGCAGCCGCAGGGGCTGGACATCGACATGGCGCGCCTGATCGCCGCCAGGCTGGGCGCCAAGCTGGAGCTGCTGCCGGTGACCAGCGCCAACCGCATCGCCTATCTGCAGACCCGGAAGGCCGACCTCGTGATCAGCACGCTGGGCAAGAACGCCGAGCGCGAGAAGGTCATCGACTTCACGGCCGCCTATTCGCCGTTCTTCCAGGCCGTCTTCGGCGCCAAGACGCTGGCGGTGAAGAGCGCGGCCGATCTCGCCGGCAAGAGCGTGGCCGTGACGCGCGGCGCCATCGAGGACCAGGAACTGACCCGCATCGCCCCTGCCGGCACCGAGATCAAGCGCTTCGAGGACAACAACACCACCGTCTCGGCCTTCGTCTCCGGGCAGACGCAGCTCATCGCCACCGGCGCCTCGGTGGCCGGCAACATGATGTTCCGCAACCCGCAGCTCGGCACCGAATACAAGCTGCTGCTGAAGGACAGCCCCAACTTCATCGGCGTGGCCAAGGGCGAGGACGCGCTGCGCGCCAAGGTCAACCAGATCATCGCCGAGGCCAAGGCCGGCGGCGAGTTGGACAAGCTGTCCAGCCAATGGCTGGGCCGCCCGGCCGGCACGCTGCCCGAATGAACGGCAGCGCGCGGTGATCGCGCTCGACTTCGGCGCCGTGCTGTCGCAGTGGCCGCTGCTGCTGCGCGGCGCGGCCTGGACGCTGGCGCTGACGGCGGTGTCGGCCGTCGCCGGGCTGGCGCTGGGCGTGGCCTGCGCCTGGGCGCGGCTGGAAGGGTCGGCGCCGCTGCGCGTGCTGGCCGGCGCCTACGTCGAGCTGATCCGCAACACGCCCTTCATCGTGCAGCTCTTCTTCATCTTCTTCGGCCTGCCGGCGGCGGGCGTGAAGCTGACGCCGGAGCTGGCCTCGGTGATCGCGATGGTGGTCAACCTGGGCGCCTATGCCGCGGAGATCGTGCGCGCCGGGCTGCAGGCCACGCCGCAGGGGCAGATCGAGGCCGGCCTGAGCCTGGCGCTGACGCCGGGCCAGCTCTTCTTCCACGTCGTGCTGCCGCCGGCGCTGCGCAAGGTGTGGCCGGCGCTGGTGAGCCAGATCGTCATCGTGATGCTGGGCTCGTCGGTGTGCGGGCAGATCGCCACCGAAGAGCTGAGTTATGCCGCCAACCTGATCCAGAGCCGCAACTTCCGCGCCTTCGAGGCCTTCATCGTCGCCACCGCGCTGTACCTGCTGCTGTCGGTGCTGCTGCGGCAATGGCTCAACCGGGCCGGGCCGCGCTTCCTGTTCGGGGGCCGGCGTGGTTGAGTTCAGCCTCTGGGACATCCTGCGCAACCTGCTGCTGGCGGCGCGCTGGACGCTGCTGCTGTCGCTGGTCGCCTTCGTCGGCGGCGGGCTGCTGGGGCTGGCGCTGCTGGTGCTGCGCAGCGGCCCGTCGCTGCTGCTGCAGCGCGCGATCAGCGGCTACGTGCAGCTGTTCCAGGGCACGCCGCTGCTGATGCAGCTGTTCCTGGCCTACTTCGGGCTGGCGCTGCTGGGCATGCCGACCTCGGCCTGGTTCGCGGCCTCGCTGGCGCTCACGCTCTACAGCAGCGCCTTCCTGGCCGAGATCTGGCACGGCTGCGTCAAGGCCGTGCCCAGGGGTCAGTGGGAGGCGGCGCAAAGCCTGGCGCTCGGCTTCGGCGAGCAGCTCCGCCACGTGATCCTGCCGCAGGCCGGACGGCTCGCGGTGGCGCCGACCGTGGGCTTTCTGGTGCAGGTGATCAAGGGCACGGCGCTGGCCAGCGTGATCGGCTTCATCGAGCTGACCAAGGCCGGCACGATGATCACCAACGCCACCTTCAGGCCCTTCGCCGTCTACGGCTGCGTGGCGCTGATGTACTTCGCGCTGTGCTGGCCCATCAGCCTGGGTGCGCAGCGGCTCGAAAGGAGATTGCATGTCCGTCGCCGCTGAAGCCGGCACCGCGCCGGCCGCCGTCGGCATCCGGAGCTTGCGCAAGTCCTTCGGCTCCAACGAGGTGTTGAAAGGCATCGACCTCGAGGTGCGGCCCGGCGAGGTGATCGCCATCATCGGCCGGAGCGGCTCGGGCAAGAGCACGCTGCTGCGCTGCATCAACGGGCTGGAGACCTTCCAGCACGGCAGCCTGACGGTGCAGGGCCAGGCCCTGCGGCACGACGACGCCAAGGCGATGCGCGCGCTGCGCCAGCACGTGGGCATGATCTTCCAGTCGTTCAACCTCTTTCCGCACCTGAGCGTGGGCCGCAACGTGATGCTGGCGCCGGGCCTGGTGAAGAAGACCGCGCCGGCCGACGGCGAACGGCGGGCGCGCGCGCTGCTGCAGCGCGTGGGCCTGGCCGAGAAGTTCGACGCCTGGCCCGATCAGCTGTCGGGCGGCCAGCAGCAGCGCGTGGCCATCGCCCGCGCGCTGGCGATGGACCCGGGCGTGCTGCTGTGCGACGAGATCACCTCGGCGCTGGACCCCGAGCTGGTGGGCGAGGTGCTGGCCGTCGTCGAATCGCTGGCGCGCGAAGGCATGACGCTGCTGATGGTGACGCACGAGATGAGCTTCGCCCGCAAGGTCAGCGACCGCGTGGTCTTCATGCACCTGGGCAAGGTGCACGAGATCGGCCCGCCCGAGGCCTTGTTCGGCCGGCCGCAGACCGCGGAGCTGAAGCAGTTCCTGTCGTCGCTGCACTGAGCCCGGGCCCGAGCGCGATTTCACGCACGAGGGCCGAGCGCGAGGCACGCCACCGCAGGCACCGGGCGTTTCACCATCGGACGGCCGTTCCGGCGACGTTCACGGCGTGCTGGGAGCTGGCTGGGCCGGCCCCGGCCGGAACGGCTTACATTGGCGTCGCCGGCGCCAAGGCCGGCGCCCCTCCTGCTGAAGCGCCCACAGACAATGGCCGACTCGCTCACAGACCTTGCACGGCAGCTTGAACAGTTCGCCAAGGACCGGGACTGGCAACAGTTCCATTCGCCAAAGAACCTCGCCTCGGCGCTGACCGTCGAAGCGGCGGAGCTCCTGGAGCACTTTCAATGGCTAACCGAAGAGCAGAGCCGCAACCTGTCGCCGGCAAAGCGCGACGCTGCCGGCGCTGAGGTAGCGGACGTGCTGCTGTACCTGATCCAGCTTGCGGGTGCGCTTGGCATTGACCCGATCGCTGCGGCCCAGGCCAAGCTGAAGCTGAACGCACAGAAGTATCCGGTCGACTTGGCGCGCGGCAACAGCGCGAAATACGACCAACTCTGAGCGCGGCAGTCCCGTGATCATCTACCAGGCCAGCAAGAGCCAGTTCCTGCACCACGCACTCCACGACGACATCGAAGACATCGTGTCTCGCCAGTACCGCGGCGCGACGGGCCACGGTGTCGGTCGTTCGGAGATCCAGGCCTGGAAGCACTCGCTGCTGGAGATGGCCAAGGTGCTGGGCGACGACGAGATCCCCGATGACGCCGGGGTGGCCATCGAGTACCAGTTGCCGCAGAGCTCCAAGCGCATCGACTTCGTGATCATCGGCGAGGATGCGTCGGCGCGCACCAAGGTCATCATCGTCGAGCTCAAGCAGTGGTCGGAGTCTCGCCGAAGCGAGAAGGACGCCATCGTCTGGGCGCGCCGAGGCGGCCGCGCGGGTGAAAGCGAGGGACCGCATCCTTCCTACCAGGCTTGGTCCTACGCCGCCTACCTGCAGGACTTCAACGCTGCCGTGCAGGACGGCGCCATGACACTCCGGCCCTGCGCCTACCTGCACAACCATCCGCGCAACGGCGAGATCGACCACCCGCACTACCGCGCCCATCTCGAGCGAGCGCCGCTGTTCCTGGCCCGCGAACGTGCCAAGCTGCAGGCCTTCATCCGCGAACACGTCCGCCACGGCGACCGCAAGCGCGCTCTCTACGCCATCGAGAATGGACGCATCCGGCCATCGAAACTGCTGATCGACAGCGTGGCCGGGCTGCTGCAGGGCAAGCCCGAGTTCGTTCTGATCGACGACCAGAAGGTTGCCCACGAAAGCATCCTGGAGGCCGACGCCCGCGCGTCGCAGAAGAAGCAGGTCGTCATTGTCCAGGGCGGTCCGGGGACGGGCAAGTCGGTCGTCGCAATCAACCTGCTCGGGGCACTCATCGCACGCCAGCGCAACGTGCGCTACGTATCCAAGAATGCGGCGCCGCGGGCCGTGTACGAAGCCAAGCTGACCGGTACGTTCACGAAGACGCGCATCAGCAATCTGTTCTGCGGCTCAGGCGCCTTCGTCGACGAAGATGCCGACGTCTACGACACGTTGATCGTCGACGAGGCACACCGCCTCAACGAGAAGAGCGGCTTGTACCGCAACCTCGGCGACAACCAGGTCAAGGAGCTGATCCGGGCCGCTCGATGCACCGTCTTCTTCGTCGACGACGACCAGCGGGTGACCCTGCTCGACATCGGCCACACGGAGGAGCTTCGTCGCCACGCCCGCGAGCTCGGCGCCAAGGTAACCGAACTCGAACTCTCGTCGCAGTTCCGATGCAGCGGCTCGGATGGGTACCTCGCCTGGCTGGACCACATGCTCGACATTCGCGAGACGGCGAATCAGACCCTCGACACGGCCGAATACGACTTCCGCGTCTTCGACAGCCCGGCCGACCTGCACGCGCTGATCGAGCTGAAGAACCGCGCCAACAACCGATCGCGCGTGGTCGCGGGCTACTGCTGGAAGTGGCCGAGCAAGAGGGACCCGGCAGCCTGGGACATCGAGATGCCCACCTTTGGCTACCAGCGCCGATGGAATTTGGACCAGGACGGCAGCCTCTGGATCGTGACACCGGGATCGGTGGAACAGGTGGGGTGCATCCACACCTGCCAGGGACTGGAGCTGGACTACGTCGGCGTCATCATCGGCCCGGATCTCGCCTACCGCGATGGGCGCATCGTGACCGACGCGACGAAGCGCGCGTCGTCAGACCAGTCGGTAAAGGGCCTGAAGACGATGCTGAAGGAAGAGCCCGCGCGTGCACAGGCGCTGGCGGATGCCATCGTCAAGAACACGTACCGAACCCTGATGACTCGGGGTATGAAGGGCTGCTACGTCTACTGCACCGACGCACCGCTGGCTGAGTACCTGCGGTCCCGCCTGCGCTCGGGATTTCGGTCGATGGACGCCGACGGCGTGATATCCAGTTCCTCCGTGGCGGCCCCTGCGCGACCGAATGTCATCCCCTTGCGGCGCGTGACGCAGGAAGAGCGCGATGCCGGAATGGCGGCGGTGCCGGTCGTCGACCTACGGTTCGCGGCCGGCGCCTTCTCGGACCCGCAGACGCTCGAGGACGGCGCAGACGACTGGGTCGCCCTGCCCGATTGGGTGCGTCCCCAGTCAGGGTTGTTCGTGGCGCAGGTGGTGGGCGAGTCGATGAATCGCCGCATTCCGAACGGCGCGTGGTGCCTCTTCCGCGCGAACCCGGCGGGCACTCGCCAGGGCAAGGTCGTCGTCGTTCAGCATCGCAGCATCGCAGACCCTGAGACCGGTGGGCGGTACACGGTCAAGCTCTACACGAGCGAGAAGGCGCCGGCTGAAGAGGGTGGCTGGCGGCATGAACGCATCACGCTGCGCCCGGACTCAGACCGGCCTGGATTCGAGCCGATCGAGATCAACGTCCACGAGGGTGGCGACGGGTTCCAGGTCATTGCCGAGATGCTGATGGTCCTGGCCACGATGGAACCCTAGTAGGACTTCGATTGCCACAACTGGCAACCGGAAAGCTTGTAGAGGAAGCTTTCGAATGTAGAACCGATGAAGTTCAACCGGAATTCATCGGTTTCGCAGGCATGCCGGCTGGTCGGGCGAGTGGTTGCGATGGCCCACGGTGCTACATTGATCGTGCCCTGGCGTCGTCAGGGTCGGGATTGGCGTCCCGAAACGCAAGGCACGCAGTCGCTTAACAAGCGGCTTTTTTGCGCGTCGGCACGTCGCATTCTTGCGGTGTGCTCGCTCGACTGCTTTACGGCAGCCCGGGCGGGGGAGCCCTCGGGCTCACCGGTTCCTTGTGTCCGGCACGCCAACCCCGCTTTGGGCTGCCACCATTCATTGGCGTGGATGACGGCAGCCTTGGTCCACACACAAGGAGCCGTCATGGCTGGAACCGGCGTTACGCCCGCGCGTCCAGAGCGCGCAAGGCAGATTCTTCGATCAAGCACCTGTTCGCAAGCCGCGGGGGGTGTGGCATGAGCCGGCTTCGCGACCTGGGCGCGATGCCCGAAGACCACAACGCGATTCGCCTGGACTTCGACGATGACGAGCCACCCGCGCTGGTCTTCCACGAGCGGGCGCTTCCCGGTGCGCTGGTCAGCTGGGCGTGGTCGCAGCTGATGGCGCTGAATTCAATTGCTCGACGCCACCGTCGTGGTCCGCCGGGAGCCGCTTGGCGAGCCCGATGTCGCCGGCGCCGTGCGGGCCATCCTGGTGCCCGTGATCAACGCCTTGTCGTTCTCCGAGCGGCGTGCGCATGAGTTGTTAAGGCGCGGCCCCGACGCATCGCGGTCCGCGCGGGCCAAGAAGCGCCGCGCCCGGAGACGAAGGAACACCCGCGCCACGTGATTTGGCTCACTCTTCACAGACTACAAATTCGAAGCTGTAAAATACATTTACTGCTTATAATGCGTAAATTCCTAATACAGTCTGAGGCTTGTATGCCTGGATTTACAGTACGCACGGCAGATCAGTTGCCCTCCCTGCTGCAAGCCTTCCGCAAGGAAGCCAGGCTCACGCAAAGCGACGTGGCCTTGCGCCTGGGCGTGACCCAGCAGACCTACTCGGCGCTGGAGCGCAACGCCGAGAACATCGGCGCGGCGCGGCTGCTGAAGCTGTTGGGCATTCTCGGCGTCGAGATGGTGCTTGACAAGCCGGCTCCCGACGCCGCGCCCGCACCAGGCAAACCCGCCACCGACAAGCCAAGCTGGTGAGCCATGGGACGCCGCTCGCACAAGCGCTCCCTGGGTCTCTGGATGAACGGCGCCTTCGTCGGCACCTGGAGCCTGGCCCCGAACGCGCCGGACACGCTTCAGTACGACCCCGCGTGGACCCGGTCGGAACAAGGGCGCGCGCTGTCCCTGTCCCTTCCCTTCACCCCAGGCAACGCACCTCACCGCGGCGACAAGGTCCGCGCCTACTTCGAGAACCTGCTGCCCGACAGCAAGGACATCCGTGAACGGATCGCCCGCCGCTACCGGACCGGCACAACTGATGCCTTCGACTTGCTGGCCGAGATCGGCCGCGACTGCGTGGGCGCGCTGGAAATCCTGCCCGATGGTCAGGTCTCGGCGGGACCCGCTCCCCTGCAAGCCGAGCCCCTGAGCGAAGCACAGGTCGCCGAGGTCTTGCGCGGCATCACGACCCCCGACACCCTGGGCCTGGCGGCCACCGATGGCGATTCTCGGATCTCCATCGCGGGCGCCCAGGAAAAGACCGCGCTGCTCCATCACGACGGGCAGTGGTACCTGCCCCGGGGGAGCACGCCCACCACGCACATCCTCAAGCTGCCCCTGGGGCCGATCGGGGGCATGAAGATCGACATGCGCGACTCCGTCGAGAACGAGTGGCTGTGCTCGCTGATCCTGCGGGAGTTCGGCCTGCCCGTGGCAGCGTGTGAACCCCTGCAGTTCGAGGACGTGAAGGTCTTGGTGGTCGAACGCTTCGACCGGGCATGGTGGGACCGTCCTGCGGGCGATCGCCGCCTCGTCCGCCTCCCACAGGAGGACCTGTGCCAAGCCACCGGCACGCCTCCGGATGCGAAGTACGAAGCCGATGGCGGTCCGGGCATGGACCGCATCCTGGACGTACTGGAAGGCTCGATGTCGCGGGAGCAGGACCGCCGCACTTTCTTCCAGGCGCAGGTGCTGTTCTGGATGCTGTGCGCCACGGACGGCCACGCCAAGAACTTCAGCCTGTTCCTGCGACCGGGCGGGCGCTACCAGCTCACGCCGCTCTACGACGTGCTGTCGGCCTATCCGGTGCTGGGCGAAGGGCCGTCACAGATCTCCCCCTTCAAGGCCAGGATGGCCATGGCAGTGCGCTCGAAGAACGGGCACTGGAAGATGCGGGACATCCTGCGCCGGCACTGGCTCGCCCTGGGCACGCGCCACGGCATCGTGACCGAGGACGACCGGGAGGTCCGGTTCATCCTGGATGACCTGATTGCACGGACGCCCGGGGTAGTGGCAGCAGTGCAGGCAAAGCTGCCGGCGGACTTTCCCCAGCAGATGGCCGACAGCATCCTGGGTGGTTTGCAGGACGCTGCGAAGAGGCTCACAGGCCGAGACTAACCCTTCAGCCGCTTGCAGGCGTCCCCGGGGCTTGATGGCCCGGATGGACTGGTCGGAGGCGATGAGGTCAACAAAAAGGCCCTGGAGCGTTGATTCTCTAGGGCCCTTCGCACTTCCTTGGACTTCCTCGGAAGCCCATGTGCTGGGGCTCTCTCACATCGTGGCTGGAAAGCCGCATGAATGCTCGGTTTCGGGCCTGCGCCTTCCACGAGTTACCCGGAAAGTTACCCGGTCGGCGCAGCGTGTCGGCCCGATCAGGATGGCGCCCGGGCTCGGTACCCGCCAACGACAACGGGCCCCGAAGGGCCCGCGGCGGCGGGGCTGGTGGTGGTCAGTCCGCCAAGAGCACCGCGTTCCGATCTCCATACCTGCGTTGCAGCGCTGCCAGCGCGACCAGCGCATGGTCGCGCCGGTACAGCCATGGTGAAGCCCTCTCCTTGCCGGACACCAAGTAGAGCACGCAGTAGCGCGGGGCGGCGATCGGTGCCTGCAGCACGGGACCTCTCCGCTTGGCAAAAGACGGAGCGGCCGATTGCTGGGGTGGCTGTGCGGCGCCAGGCCGCTGTCGGAGGTCACACACGGTTGGCAGCCTCCATCAGCTGGCGCGCGCTGTCCTGGCGGGCCCGCAGCACCATGGCCTTGATCTCGTCGGACAGATCCCCGACCAAGCCCGCCAGCACCTCGATGTGCTGGCGCTGGTCGGTCATGACCTCGATTGCGTAGCCCAGCGACCGCATTTGCTCGGCCTTTCGCGCCACGGCGACCACGGCGTCATCGTCGCCGGCGGTCATTCTTCGGCTCCCTCGCGCTTGGCCTGCTGGTCGTGCCACGCCGGCGGCATCAGCCAGTCCTGCAGCTCGCTCCCCTTGAGAACGAGTACAGACCGCAGGGATGCGCCGGCCCAGTCGGCCAGCAAGCCGATGCGCTCGGCAAGGGTTTCGACCGCGACGCGGCGCGCTTCGATGTCCCGCTCGTCGTCGTGCTCGTCGTCCAGTTGGCCGATGGCGAAGCGCTCAATGGCCCTGGCGGATTCCGCGATGTCGCCGAAGACCATCGCGAGCTGTTCGGCAGTCTGCGGGGCTTGCTTGGTGCGGTCAGCCATGCTCGGCCCTCCGTTGGCGCGCAGCGATCCACGCGGCCACGCGGCGAGACTTGGCTTCGTCTTCATGGCCGCAGCCGACCTGCTCGGCCGTACTGCTGACGCAGCTTTCCATGTGCTCAGCCATGCTCCAGATGGCCTGCAGGGCAACGGCGATCGCGCCCAGATCGGTGTTTCCCTCTGGCGCTTCCATGCTCTTCAGAACCAGTTTGGCGATGGTCGCGATTTGGGAGAACCCGTCCTGTGACAGGCCGTCCATGAACTCCACTGTGGCGCGCAGTTGATGGGTGCTCGGGGTGGTGGTTGCCTCAGCCATGGCTCACCTCCCCGCGAAGCGCATCGATCAACTGATCCGCCAGGCGCTGGGCCTCGGCCAGCTCGAAGCGGGCCATGCTGCGCTGATAGGCGCGCATCGAGACAGCCGCATCCGTCGGTGCGGCATCGTCGGGCTGCTGCTGCCGTTCGGCCAGCGCGATGACGGCGGCCCGCTCGTGGTGCCGAGTCGCGCCGTCAAGCCCGAGGCCCAGCCGCTCGCTTTCTGCAGCGAAGCGGGCTTGACCGCTTGCAGACATGTGCGCCAACGCGAGTGCCAGCAACCGGTGAGCGGCGCGCAGTTCGGCCAGCACGACCGGGACGGCAGGCGCTGGCACAGGACGCCGCAGCGCGTGGCCTGGCTGCTGCTGGTCGACGGCATCCGCCGCACCGGCCAGCGCCAGGGCCAACTGCCGGGCCTGCGCCGGCGTCATCGAGCCGTTCACCACCAGGGTGCCGGCGCCGATCTCGAAGCTCACGCCGTAGCAGCGCGAGGCTTGGCGCGTGCTGTAGACGCAGGCCAGGTGTCCGCCCAGCATGAAGGCGCCGTGGTTGCGGCGCGTGCGCGTGCTGGGGACGAGGTGCAGCGTGCGCTGCGGCGTGGGGTTGGGCGACGATGCGCCCAGGGGATAACCAGCCATGTGAGGCTCCTTGTCGCGGTCAATCACCGCACCCTTCGCTTCCAAACGAAGGTGGCGGCCCAAAGCGAGGTTGGAAGACCGGGACAAAGGAACCGGCGCCCCGAAGGGCCCCCGCTCGGGCCGCCGTTGAACGGTGGTCCGCGCGTGCGCGCCGTGCTGCCTCACGAATGAAGCGGGCACGAAAAAGCCGCTCTTGAGGCGGCCGCGCGCCTTTGTCTTCGGGCTTCCACACCCGACCGCCCCGACCGGGACGGCAGGGGAATGTAGCGGATGGGCGGGGGGAAGCGCAAGCCAGTCGCGAACCGTTGTCGCATTTGACAACATCACATCGTTGGCAATAATGCCAACGTGAAAGCCGAACTGATCACCCGCTTCAAGGACGTGACGCCCGATGGCGGCGTGATCGAGCTGGTTGTGTGGCGCGTGCCGAACCCGGTGCCGCCAACCACCCACGGCTACAAGTACCGTGCCGCCTATGCGGTTGGCGGCGTCCGCTTGATCGGGTTCGACAACGAACGCGGCAAGGGCGACCACTGCCACATCGGCGACAAGGAGGTGCCCTACACCTTCACGACGGTGCAGCAGTTGGTGGAAGACTTCATTGCGGCCGTCGATGCCGCCAGGAGCGCAAAGTGACTCGACGCCTGACCATCACGCTGAATCCCGACTGGCGCGGCGCGCTGCGCGAGGCAGGTCGCAAGGCCGCCGGCCGCCGCTACGCCGGCGAGACATTGAACTTCGAGAGCCCGGGCGAGTTCTTCGGCCAGCTCACCGAAAAGCGCTGGGCGCTGGCGCGTGCGCTGCAAGGTGCCGGGGAGGTTTCGATCCGCGAGGCCGCACGCCGGGTTGGCCGCGATGTGAAGCGCGTGCACGAGGATCTGCAGGTGCTGTTGGCCCTGGGCCTGGTGGAACACGGCGAGGCGGGCGGCGTGCTGTGCCCGTTCGAGTCCGTACGCATCGACATGGAGCTGCACGCGGCGGCTGCCTGATCCAGCCATGCGCTTCCCGACCAGCGGCGCGCGGCGGCCGGGTCAATCTACTTCCACCTGGTGGGCGACGAGGTGGTGCTGCTGGTCATGGTGTATGCCAAGGCCAAGCGCAAGAACGTGAAGGCCAAGGACATCAAGCGGAGTTGACGCGATGAAGACCCTGAAGAGCCCGCGCCTCGCTGCAACTGGCCGGGCGGCTGCGGTGAGCGCCGTCTGGCGGCTGATGCCGGGTAAGCGCGCGGCGAACCCATCTTGATCATCGGTGACGAGGGAGCAAGGATGGTGTCCACCAAGGAGGCGAGGTGGACACCAAGGAAGACGCCAAGCGGCGAACGCGCCGACAACACGACGAGCAGTTGAAGCGACAGGTGCTCGAGGAGTGCTCGGCGCCGGGCGCTTCGGTGGCCAAGGTAGCGATGGACCACGGCCTGAACGCCAACCTCGTGCACAAGTGGCGGCGCAGCGCCCGGCCGTCTGCGCAGACGGCCGAGGCGTTCGTCGCGGTCACGGTCCCCTCGGCCGTCGTCGATGAGCCCGCGCAGAGCATCGAACTCGAGCTCCAGCGCGGGGCACTGAGCGTGCGGGTGCGCTGGCCGATGGCAGGCGCGGCGTCGTGCGCCGCCTGGCTGCGCGAGCTGCTGCGGTGATCCGCGTCGACGCGCTGTGGCTGGCGATCGAGCCGCTGGACCTGCGCGCCGGCACCGAGGCTGCCCTAGCCCGGGTGGTGGCGGTCTTCGGCGCCGCACGGCCGCACCACGCGTACCTGTTCACCAACCGCCGCGCCAACCGGCTGAAGGTGCTCGTGCACGACGGCATCGGCGTGTGGCTGGCTGCGCGCCGCCTGAACAGCGGCAAGTTCGTCTGGCCCAAGGACAGCCTCGGCACGCTCATGCTCAGCCGGGCGCAGTTCGATGCGCTCGTGCTCGGCCTGCCATGGCAGCGCATTGGCGAGGCCGGCGTCATCACCGTCCTGTAGCGCCGGCAATTGCGGCATACGCCGATGCGCGGCCCCGGCGTCTTGGGCACGATCACGGCTCGTGATCGCTGACGAGCTCGACCACCTCGATCCCGACCAACTGCGCCAAGCCCTGCGCGCGGCCCGTGCCGAGGTCGCGCTGCGCGACGAGTTGCTGCAACGGCGCGAGCGTGAGGCGGCCTTCAAGCAGGCCGTCATCGACAAGCTCACGCACGAGAACGCGATCCTCAAGCGGCTGAAGTTCGCCGCGCAAAGCGAGGCCTTCAACGCCGGGCAGAAGAGCCTGCTGGAGGAGACGCTCGATGCGGACCTGGCCGCGGTGGCCGCCGAGATCGAGGCGCTGGAGCCCGGCAAGCCGCAAGGTGACAAGCAGCAGCCCAAGCGCCAGCCGTTGCCGCCGCACCTGCCGCGCCGGGAGATCCGCCACGAGCCCGAGGACACCACCTGCGGCTGCGGCCAGCCGATGCAGCGCATCGGCGAGGACGTGGCCGAGAAGCTGGACTACCAGCCCGGCAGCTTCACCGTCGAGCGCCACATCCGCGGCAAGTGGGTGTGCAAGTGCTGCAGTCAACGGGGAGAAGGGCGGATCACCCAGGCACCGGTGGCCCCGCACGTCATCGACAAGGGCTTGCCCACCACCGGCCTGCTGGCCCAGGTGCTGGTGGCCAAGTACCTCGATCATCTGCCCCTGTACCGGCAGGAAGCGATCTTCCAGCGCGCCGGGCACCTGATCGCCCGCTCCACACTCGCGCAGTGGGTCGGTGAGTGCGGCGTGCAACTGCAGCCGCTGGTGGACGCCCTGGCCGCCGAGCTGCTGCGCCAACCGGTGCTGCATGCCGACGAGACGCCTGTTGCGATGCTCAAGCCGGGCCACGGCAAGACGCACCGGGCGTACCTGTGGAGCTACTGCGCGACGAGCTTCAACCCGATCAAGGCGGTCGTCTTCGACTTCGCCGACAGCCGGGGCGGCCAGCATGTGCGCGACTTCCTCGGGTTGCCCGGAACGCAGGACAAGCCGGGCTGGCAGGGCAAGCTCGTCACCGACGACTTCAGCGGCTACAAGGCCTGCTTCGAGCTCGGTGTGACCGAGGTGGGCTGCATGGCGCACGCGCGGCGTAAGTTCCACGAGCTGTGGGCCAACCACGGCAGCACGATCGGCGAGCAGGCGCTGAAGTTCTTCATCCAGCTGTATGAGGCCGAGCGCGAGGTGGCCGAAGCCGACAGCGACGCCCGGCGCGAAGCGCGGCGACGACGATCACGGCCGGTGGCCGATGCGCTGCACCACTGGATGCGCCAGCAGCGCCAGAAGATCCCCGATGGCTCGGCCACCGCCAAGGCGATCGACTACAGCCTGAACCGATGGGCGGCGCTCACGCGCTTCCTCGACGATGGCGAACTGCCCATCGACAACAACTGGGTCGAGAACCAGATCCGGCCGATCGCGCTGGGGCGGCAGAACTGGCTGTTCGCCGGATCGCTGCGCGCCGGCAAGCGGGCCGCAGCCGTCATGAGCCTGCTCCACTCGGCCCGGATCAACGGACTCGAGCCCTACGCCTACGTCCGCGATGTGCTCGAGCGGCTGCCACTGCAGCCCGCCAGCCGCATCGATGAACTGCTGCCCCATCGCTGGCGGCCGATCACCTTGACTTGAGCGCCTCACCCATCGTCAAGATGGGTTGGCCGGACGCATACGATGCCGGTGCGGGATAGGGTGTCGGCGTAGGGGGGCTGGGCGCGTCTTCCAAACGCGTCGCAGCGTTGGACACGTTCGCCCCCGCGCAAGCGGATCAAGAAGTCGACTTGCCCAGCAGCAGCGGTGAATCCAGCGACACCAGCGAGTAGCGCTTGATCTCTTCGCCGCTGATCGGGTCGTTCGTGACCTTGGCGGACACGTCGAGAGTGACCGGCGCGTTAAGCGTCAGGGCAGCCACAAGTCCAGCCTGAGTGCGTGGCTTGAAGCGCACTGCCGCCCTCCGTCCGTTGTCCAGTTCCAGCTGGAGACGCCCATTCACGGATAAGAGTGTGATGCGGCCCGATAGCCGCTCGTGCCGCTCTTGAGCTTCGCCGATTCCCTGGAGCAGTGCGCGCATCTGTACCACGCGGTCATACGTCGCACTGAATTCGCGGTGATTGTCAGGGCGATGCCAACGAACTTCAACGGAACACTCTTCCGTTTCTAGCGCCTTGAGTGTGTCGTGCAGGGCTTCCGAGGCGCGCTCACCTATGTCGTCTAGATGCTCGTAGAACTGTTGAAAGTCGCTGCTATGAGCCAGGACATCAAACAGGCCTTCGATGCCGTCGGAGAGGGCTGACTTACCCGTTAAGTCAGGCAGCGCGTTCCCTCTGATGAACAGGCGTGTTGAGCCTGGCGCGACGCCCACGACGGACAAAGCAAGCTCTCGAGACAGGTCATCGGCTGCTCCGTACATGGCTTCCGTCTTGTTGCGGGCGAAGTACGCCGCCCGCAAGAGAAGGTTGTTGAGCGGGGCCGCTACACGCGACAGGAATTCGAGCGGCAACGCACCGAGGCGGAGACGGTTGCCCACAAAGCGCCATTCCAGCAACTCGCCAGCGTCGAGTGCCTCTGCGATGGCTACCTTACGTGCCGCGTCTTCCGCGTTGTCTCGTTGGTTCTGGGCGATTGCCGACAACCACCAGTCATCAGGCAACGCGGCAGCAGACGCCTCCGTCTCTTTGGCGAAGGCGTCCAATGCCGTGCGATGCTCGCGTAGTGCCTTCGGGTTCATAGCATCACTTCAGCAATCCCCTTGGCCGTGACTCCGTCACGGCAGAACCCGAACCAGCCGCGCCAGTAGGAGGTCATCTCCATGACGTTGGCGGCTCCTGGGTCTACGAGGTAGAGGTCCAGCCCGAATTGGGCTTTCACAAGCGCTTGGTCGAAGAGCGGCCCGATGGTCATATGCAGCGCCGGAGTCGGTGGCACGAGCAGGGACGGGAACAACACGAGGTCTATGTCGTTCGGGTCCAATTTTGCGGTCAAGAACGAGCCATCGAGCCAGCACGGGCCCGATACGTTCGCCGCCCGCAGGGCGTTCAGCCATCCGACGAACTGCCGGTGAAGAACAGGCCGCCGGACGCTCGCTCCGAACGCCGAGACAGCAAGGGCTTCCAGTTCGGCTTCAGTCATCCGGTGGATGCCCGGAGCCAGCAGAGGGGCAGCGTCGGCCATGCCTGAGGTCGTTATTGTTCTCGCGCACTTTGTAACACGATGACACGTGCGCACCCACCCGAAACTCGGCCGTCATTCCATAGGTTCGCGGATTGGTGGTCACCTTTCGCCTCCACGAGTCAGCGACAGGCCAAGCGAAAGACAGGCTAGGCCATGCTTGCCGGCTAGCTAGATGCTGTATGTTCGCACAGCGTCTCCTGCGCCGACGCTTATCTATAGGACGGTTATCCCGGCGCATGATCGGCCACCACCGGAGCCCGCCCATGCAGTTCTTCGACCCCGAACCCGGCACACCGCTGTACCCCACGTACACCAGCGGCAGCAGCGAAGGCGACGCGCTCAAGGTGCTGGGCGGCATCGTCGCCGTGGTGCTGCTGCTGGCCATCGCCATCGGCTGCCTGGTCGCCGTGGTGATGGGCTGACGACGCCTACGGCGCCGGCTCGATCAGCCTCAGCAACCCGGGAAGCTGCGCGCGCTCCCGCTGCTCGCGCTCCTGCTGCTGCCGGGTGATGGTGTCCAGCAAGCCGCCGCCGCTTTGTGCCAGCGCGTTGGTGGGCGCCAGCAGGCCCAGCCGCACGTCGCCTTCCAGCGCGAAGCGCCGCGCCGCCGGGCCGGTGAGCACGCGGGCGCCGACGTTGGCCGCGCCGATGCCCCCGGCGCCCACGGCCGCCAGCGTCGGGTTGACCAGCGCCGAGGCCGGCACCCCGAACAGCAGCGCGCGCGCCGCGGCGGCGGCCGCCGTGCCCGACGGGTTGGCCCACAGCCTGGAGTTCTCCCGCATCATCGCCGCCGCGCGGGCAAGGCCTTCAACGTCGGCGCGTACCTGGTCGGCGTTCCTGAAGCCGCTGAACAGTTCCTTGCGGGCCTCGGGCTTCATCGCCGCCCAGTTGCTCAGGAAGCGCTCCGGCGACCAGGCGTCGCCCAGCTCGTTCTGCTGGCCTGGCGTGGCGCGGCCCAGCCGCTCGATGACGGTGCCGGCCACCGTGCCGCGGGCGCCCTCGGGCAGACTCTTCTTGACCGCCTGCAGCACGGAGGCGTTCTCCCTGGTGGCCGCTGCCAGCGAGGTGAAGGCCTGCTCGGGCGCGGCCTTGTCGGCGAAGGGGCGCAACGCCTCCAGGCGCTGGTTGCCGGCGCGGGTGTAGTCGTTGGCGCGGCTGAAGGCACGCTCGGCCTGCGGGCCGGCAGCCTGGGCGGCCGCGCGCATGTCCTCGCTCAGCGCCGCGTACAGCGGGCTCCACTTCGAGCGCGGCACGTCCGACAGCAGCGAGTGGTCGGCCAGCTCGTTGCCCACCATGGTGCGGGTCTGCTTGACGGCCCGGTAGGGCAAGGTGCCCTCGTTGAGCGCGGCGTTCAGCCCGGCGGCATCGCCGGTGCTGCCCATCGCCGCGCGAAGCTGGCTTGGCGTGTAGGCCCTTTGCTGGCCCAGGTCGGACTGCAGCGCCTGTTCGATGGCCTGCACCTTGGCGTTCTTGAAGAAGCGCGACAGCGCCGGCGCGCCGGGAATGTCGGCGTTGAGCCGGGCCAGCGCCGCCTCGGTCTGCGCGGCCGCGGTGGGCGTCTGGCCGGGGATGAAGGCGTCGAGCTGGTCGTACAGCCCCGCCTGCCGGCCCTTGAAGCCTTCCTTGAAGGCCTGGATGCCGGCCTGGATCTGCTGGCCGGCGGGCAGCGCGCCGCGCACCGGCGAGGCCAGCGCGGCCGCCTGCTCGGCCTGGCGGCGCATCCCCTCGATCGCGGCTTCGCGCGAGCGCGACACCACGCCCATCGCGCCGGGCGTGCTCTGCAGCAGGTTCTCGGCGCCGCCGATGATGCGGTTGCCGCTGGCCAGTCCGAGCGTGGGTTCGGTGACGCCGGCGCGCTCCAGCTCCAGCACGCGGCGCTGCATCTCCTGACGCCCTTGCTCGCCGCCGCGGACGGCGCGCTTGGCGGCGCCCTCGGCCAGGGCTTGCGCGCCCGAGGGCAGCATCGAGGCCAGGATGGCCCACTCGGGCGAGCCGGTGGCGTCGAACGCGGCCTTGCCGGCGATGTTGGAGGCCGCGCCGATCCCGCCGCGCAGCGCCACCTGGCCCCAGGTGCCCGGCGTCGCCGCGGTCAGCCCGCCGCCGATGGCCTGCGCGTAGCCGCCCTCGAAGTCAGGGTTCACGGGATCGACCATCGCGCGGCCGGTGGAGGTCTTGCGCACGATGTTCAGCAGGTGCTCGCCGGAGCCCGCGACCTGCGAGCGGTCCGTCAGCTCCAGCCACGCCGGCGGCGCCTTGCCGGTGGCGGCGATGTAGCCCGAGCCGAGGGCCGCCTTGCCCAGGTCCATCACGTTGGCCGCGGTGTCCGCCGGCAGCCCGGCCAGGCGCGTCAGGCCGCGCCAGAAGCCGCTGCCGACGGCGTTGGCGGTGTCGGCGGCGGCGCTGCCCGTGCCGCGCGGGCGCGGGGCCTGCACGTCGATCGGCACCGGCTTCGGAGCGCTGAACACGTCGGGGTCGAAGCCGCCGCCGTTGCCGCCGTTGCCGCCCCTGGGAGCGCCGGTCGTGAAGACCTCCGGGTCGAAGCCGGCCATCTCAACGCCCCCGGCGCCGGTCGAACAGCGGGTTGGCGTCCGCCCACGCCGACATCTGGTCGAAGAAGCCGTTGTCCAGGCGGCCGTGCTTGGCTTCGTAGTTGCGCGCGAACTGCGCCACCTGCTGCTTGCGCTGCTCGATGAGCCCCATGTACTGGATCATCTGCGCGCGGCCCTGGGCCGAGGTCGCCAGGCCCGGCACCATGCTGGCGAGGAACTCGCGGTCGCTGTTGGACAGCGCGCCGGGCATCCCCGCGCCGCCGGCCGGGTTGCGCAGGTCCAGCGCCATCTGGTTGGACAGCGCCGCGGCGGCCTCCTTGTTGCCGAGCTGCGGGTCGATCTTGAGGCCCAGCGAGTTCGCGGCCTTGGCGATCTGCAGGCCCGCCGGCGACAGGCTGCCGCCGTCGTGCTGCGCCAGCAGGGCGCCGAGCTGCTGCAGGCTGCCGATGCGCGAGCCGGCGACCTCGGCGGCATCGAAGATGGACTTGCGGCGCTCGGCGAAGTCCTTCTGCACACCGCGGTCGTACTCGGCCAACGCCGCTTCGCGGGTGCTGGGGCCGGCGGCCATCGGGCCGGGCTGCGCTGGCCGCGGCTGCAGCGACACGCCGTTCATCCCCTGCCACGCCCACGGGTTCACGGGCTGCTGCTGAACGCCGGCGACGCGCTGCGCCGCCTGCCGCGCGGCCGGGCTGCTGAACTGCGTGCGCGGGTCAGCCAGGTCGGCCTGCACCTGCTCGCGCCACAGCGGCGGGATCGCCCCAGCGGCCTGGGGCGGCGCGGCCGGCAGCATCGGCGCGGGCTGGCCCTGCTGGCGCGCGCGCTCGAGGGCCTGGCTGCGGCTGACGTACTCCTCGCGGCCGGTGCCGGGGTTGAACACCTTCACCAGGTCGGCGTCGGCCTTGGCTTGCTCGTCGGCCCGGCGGTAGCCGCCGTAGACCTCCGCGGCGCCCGCCGGCGCGACGACGCGGAAGCCGCCCGGCGCCCAGGGATCGGACACGAGCTGCGAGGCCTTGCCGTCCTGGCTGATGGTGGGCACCGAGAAGCCCGGGGCGACCCGGTTCTTGTCGACCGCGACGCCGCTGATGAAGTCGATGTTGGGCGTGCCGCGCTTGAACAGCCACTCGGGGATGCTCTTGCCGTCTTCGAGCGCCAAGCTCGCGCCCACGGCTTCGCGCGGGATGCCGAACAGCGGGTTCTGCTGCTGGCGCCGCTGCAGCGCCTGGCCTTGCACCTGCGCGTTCTGCACCGTGGGCGCCAGGCTGCCGGTCTGGGCCAGCGTGTCGGCGTTGGCGGCGCGCAGGTCGCCCGCCGGGTTCATCCAGGCGTCGACCATCGCGGCGCGGCGCTGCAGTTGCGCGGCCTGCGCCTGGCGCTGCTGGGCCTGGGCCTTGGTGTCGTCGATCTGCACGCCGAGCAGGCCAAGCTGGGCCTGCTGCAACTGCTGCTGCATCTTGCGGTCCTGCTGGCCTTGCTGCATCGCGTCGATCTGGCCCAGCAGCCCGGACATGCGCTGGCCGAAGCTGGCCGGCTCGCGCGACGGGCCGCCGGCAGCCATCAGCATCGCGGAGGCGCGCAGGTCGGGATTGGAGAGGATGTCGAGAAGGCCCATGGGTGGTGGCTCCTTGTGCGGTTCATTGCGGGGTCTGCCCGGGCTCCTGCCAGGGCAGCAGCAACAGGTGCTCGCCGATGCCGGGGATCTCGATCGGCTCGGGGTGCTGCTCGCCCAGGACGACGAGCAGCTTGCCGGGGATGGCTGCCAGCTTGGCGTTGGCCGCGCCGAGGATCGGGATCAGCCAGGGCGCGAGCTGCTGCAGCAGCTGCTCGACGCGCGCACGGAACAGCTGGTCGCGCACGGCGTCGAGTTCGAGGGCCTGCGGGCTGGGGTCCGCGGGGTCGGGGATCAGCCACGGCGTCAGGATCACCAGGCCCGAGGGCGGGGACGACGGTGCTGGCAGCATGTCGGGACTCATGCGCGCGGACGGTAGAGGGGGCAAGGGCCGTTGACCAACGTTCCCGGGAAATGCGCGGCCTCGTCCCAAGGTGGGAGCATGGCGTTTCCCGGGACGCATCGGTGTTCATCGGTCCCGGGCGGCCTGCAACAGGTCCGGCAGCCGCCAGCGATCGCGGTCCCTGCCGGGCAGCGCCGGAGGCCTGAACTGCAGCGCCCACAGGCCGTTGACCACCAGCAGGTCGATCAGCGCCTGGCGGCTGTAGGCAGGCATGGTGCGCTGCGCCTGGGCCAGCGCCTGCAGCGCGGCATCGCCGGGCATCCAGTCGATGCGCGGGCGCGGCTTGGGGCTCGGGGCCGGCGACATCGGTCAACCTTGCGCGCCGTCTAGCATCGCCGCAGCATGTCCCGCTGCTTGTGCAGCGCCGCATTCAGCTCTCGCGCCAGCGCCCGCTGCGCCGCCCGAAGCCCGCCCTTGAACCCGTTGTTCTTGCACCGGGCCTTGCCCTCATCGGTTCGCGGGCCGGTGGACTTCTCCCACGGCCGCCAGGCGTGGATCAGCGCCGCCTGCCGCGCCCGCCGCTCGGGCGTCCAGCCATTTGCCATCGCTCGCTCCCAGTAGTTCGGTCGGCGCCGCCGTCGCGTTCTCCGCGGGCACGCACGGGGCCAGCGCAGGCTGCCCGTTATTCACCTGCTGCTGCCCACCGTTGTTGATGTTCGCCTGCCGGGCAAAAACGACGGGCGGGTTCTTGACCGTCGCCAGGGTTTCCAGCGTCATGCGGCACTGGTTCTGCGCCTTCAGCGCCATGCGCAGGTAGGCTTCCCACTGCTTCAGGTACTGCTGCTTCGTGGCCCGGCGCGCCAACTCCATGAAGATCGATTGCAGCGCGTGGGCCTGCCCGAAGAGCATGGCCTCGGCGCGCTTCATGTCGCCGGCCCGCATGTCCTTCGTGTCCTCGGCCAACTGGCTCACCAAGGCGGTTACGTCCCCGTCCTTGACCCCCAAAGGGCCTGCGTAGGCCGACATCACGGCCGCAGCGTTGACGCCCGGCCGCAGCGCCAAGTCGGCCAGCCTCTCCGAGTCGTCCACTGACGCAGGCAATGCCTGCGTCTTGCCCTTGGCCTTCGGCGCCGGCTTCGTCGCCATGTCGTTCATCCTTTCGTCTCGTATCGCTTGCCCGCGCTCGCCGGCCTTGCCCTTGTCGCGCTGCATCCGGCTCACGTCCCGCCTTGCAGCCATTCGTCGTCCGGCACATGCCCGCCAAGGCCATCAGAACGGCCTGCAAGCTCCGATCGCGGCTGCGGTGCGCCTTCCCCAGCGCCAGCCATCGCCGCGCGCTTCCTGCGCACGCTGTACGCGGTCAGCACCTGGTCGGCCACCACGTCGAGCCCGGCCTTCGGCGCGCCCTCGCGGTCGGTCCAGGCTTTCGGCTTGGTGCGCCCGACGATGGCGGCGGTGTCGCCCTTGCCCAGCGCCACGAGCTGCTCGCCGGCACTGCCGAAGGCGATCACGCTGCACAGCACCGATTCGTCGTCGGTACCGGCCGACAGGCGCGCGGTGGTGAAGTGCTTGCCGCTAACGCCGGTGCGGCGCTCAGGGTCGGCGATCAAGCGGCCGGTGATCAGCGCGGTGATGCTCAAGGCTGCACCTCCGCGGCCTTACCCTGCCGCGCCAGACGCTCGCGGGCATCCTCGGGCGCGACCGGCAGTTCCGCCAGCAGCCGGACGTGGCCGAACCTGACGGGCAGCCGCGGCCGCTGCAGCGCCTCGGCCGCGGCGCGCCGGCGGAACTGCTCGGCGGTCTCGTCGTCGCAGCGCAGCCACCACGGGAAGCCATGGCCGAACATCAGCAGCATCTCGGGGTCGCCGGCGAACTGCTCCGGCTCAGTGACGCGCAGGGTGACCACGATGTCGCCGTCGTAGTCGCCGCAGATGGTCTGCAGCAGCTTGTCGAGCAAGGTGACCACCAGGAGGTAGGCGGTGGATTCAGTGGGGTGCATGTGGTTCATCGGGGGCAGCGGTGGAGTTCAGGCCAAGGCAGCGGTCGCGAGGGCGGCTGTTCGGGTGAGAGGGATCGCTTCGCCGGTTCGCCATCGGTTCGCCATCGGTTCGCCAATGACCCATCGAAGGAGAGAGAGGGGGGGCGAGGCAACGCCCCTCTCGCTTCGCCGCTTCGCCACTCCCTATAAGGGTGGCGAACCGAGCGAGCCCGCTTTTCAGGGTTCGGGGTAGGCGCGATCACTGGGCTCGCCTCGCCGTCGGTTCGCCGCTCGTGGCCAGATAGGTGCGTGAACCGCGGGCAGGCGTCTTGCCGTCGGGGCTGACCGCCGGTGCGTCGTAGACCGCGCCACGGGCAACCAGCCAGGCGAGGCCGGCACGCACATCGTTGCGGCCCAGGCTCTCGGGCCGCAACTGCTCCAGCGTGTGCTTGGTGTGCCGCCGCCCATCGGCAGCCTCGGCCTCCAGGAAGCGCGCCAACTGCTGGCCTACGGTGGCAGCGCGTTCATCCGAGGTCTGCGGTTGCAACGCGCGCAGCAGGTCGAACCGATAGCCGCGGCGCACGATGTAGAACGGTTGCGTCGCCGGTGGGCAGTAGCTCAGCTTGGGGCGCGACAGCTTCACCGCCATGTCGTCCGCCGTCAGGCGCTCGCCGGTGGCGCGATGCAGCTCGGCATCGTCAACCGTGGTGAGCACGTGCACCATCCGGCAGCCGTCGGCCAGCGCCGATCCGCCGCGGCCGGCGTACTGGTGGTCAGCCTTGTCCAGGGCTTTGGAAACGCCCGTGTGATGGACGAAGCGAACGGCGCAATCGAGTCCAGCCGTGATCACGCGCGCGGCGTTGATCAGCCCCTGCTCGGCGTCGTTGACGCGGCTCTCTCCAACGCCAAAGCTCACCATCGGATCGAACTGCACCAGCGCCGGCATGAAGCCCGTGGCACCGCAGGCGTCGACCATCTCGTGCGCCAGCTCCGATACCACCACCACGTCAGCGACGACAGCCGTGAGCCGGCGCAGGTCCGCCGTGCAGTCGTAGATGCGCACCTGCTCCCGAACCTGCGCCGTCTCAGCAGGCGTCAGTTCCATGCTCTCGCAGATCCGCCGCAGCCTCGCAACGAGGAACTCGCGACGATCCTCCGCAGTGACGAGTAGTACGGGGCCTGGGGCGCGGACTTCGAGCCCCCAAAGCGGCTTGCCCAGCACGATGCAGACGAACTCACGCAGGCTCAACGTCGTCTTGCTGGAGCCCCCTGGCGCGATCAGCGCGGCCACGTCGGCCCAAAGGTAGCGGTCGACGATGCAGCGCGGGGCCGCGCGGGCTGCACGCAACTCGTCCGCACTGATCGGTTCAGGTAGGCGCCAGCCTCGGCGCTGCAATGCCTCGTCTGGCTTCGCCGCTGGCGGCGGCACGACGCGCCGCGCCGTGTCCACCAGGTGATGCACGTCGGCCACCGTCATGCCGCCACCGCCAAGTCGTTGATGTCGGCCTTGGCCCGCGCGGGCAGCGCGATCGACGCCTCGCGCCCGGCAGCGGCCCAGCGCGCGGCGCAGGCCTCGGCCGCCTTGATGCCCGCGTCATCGTGGTCGGCCGCGATCAGCAGCGACTCGATGCCGGCCAGTAGCGGGAACTCGGCCAAGTTGCCAGCGTCCAGCGCAGCCCAGCACGGCCGGTAGGCGTGTGCCAGCGCCAGCATGGTCTCCAGACCTTCGCCGATCGCCAGCCCGGCACTGACGTCTTCCTCGGGCCACAAGCGCACGACGCAGCCTTTCTTCGGGCCTAGGTAGCGGCGCTCTTGCCGGCGCCAACCGCCCGGGCCGTTCTGCAGCCAGGTCAGGTGCACACCGCGGCGCTCACGGTGGTCGGTAGCCGGCGACATGCCTCCGACCAGCGCCGGGCCGCTGAAGCCGAACAGCCGCAGGTCCTGTAGCCAGCGGAGGTCACCGTCGACAGGCGGCAGCGGCACCCCGCGCGCTGCGAAGTACGGCGCCACCAGGCACTCGGCCGTGATCTGGCGCGAGGCGGCCCAGACGTCGATCGAGCGGTCGCGCTTCCAGCGGTCGACGTCGTCGACGCGGTGCACCAGCTGCACCGGGCGCGGCGCGCGCGGCTCTCGCTCGTCTCGGTAGAAGGTCTCCGCGCAGCGGTGGCAATACGCGTTACCGTCCTCGGCCCACACCACAAGCGGTTTGCCGTGGCCGCCCCCGCAGTCGTGCGCTTGCCGGCGCGGGCCGTGCCAATCGATGATGCTGGGTGCGCTCATGCGGCGCTCCCGGTGACGCGCTGCAGCCAGCTCTCGGCATCCGCCGGCGACGAGAACGCGCGGGTCAGCGCCCAGCGCGACACAACCAGCATCGGCCGACCATCGTCGCCGTCGATCAGGTTCGCGGTGAAGCCCGCAAGCAGGCAGCGCGCCTGCACCGTGCGCCAGTCCTTCGTGGCGTCCGGCGCGGCGGGAGTCAAGACGTGCTCAGCCACGGGTCACCCCCTTCGCCAGCATGTAGACGCCGATGCGGTGGCACTTGCCGGACTCGGTGGGCACGGCGCGCCAGGCGGTCAGGATGCGGTGACCGGCGCGGACCAGCTCCATCTTGCGGGCGCGCGGGTCGTACAGGTCGAGGAAGCGCGAGGCTTCGAACGTCGTGACGTGGCCAAGCGCCTGCAGGGCCTCCAGCAGGCACGCCCGCTGGGTCGATGCAGACGAGTCGTTGTGGCGATCGCGGATCGCGCGCAGCGCCTTGATGCGGCTCGGGGTCATGCCGCCCTCCCTGCGCGCCGCGCGATGAGCGCCAGGACATCGTTGCGCGCGGCCTCGAAGCCGGCCACGGCAGCGAACAGCGCCTTGGCGTCGCGCGTTGCACCGATGTCGGAGCCCAGCGCGCTGCGCAGCAGCCAGGCGCCGCCGCCAAGCGGCTTGGCCTCGATGCCCATGTCGAAAGCCCGTGCTGTTGCCGACGCGATCAAAGCGGCGATACGATCACGGCCGTTGCTCGTTTCCTGATCTGCCTTGAAGCCCCCGCCGCCTGCCAGCTCGGGGGCTTCGTCACGAATGGGCGTGACCGGCCCCGGCGCTGCGGCGCCGACGTGATGCAAGGCGCGCATGGGTCACGCCTTCACCAGATTGGCCGCGGCGCGCGCCCTGCGGGCTGCCTGCGCCTTCGCGCTGGCCTTGGTCGCGCGCTCGATTACGGCGTTGTCGCTGACCGGCTGCGCAGCGCGCTCGATCAGCCAGGCACGCACGTCGGCCAAGCGCCAGCGCGTGCAGCGCGGCAGCCGCATCGCCGGCTGCGGCGCCTTGCCGGCCCGCACCAGCTCGTGCCAGGTGGACAAGCTCAGGCAGGCTGCAGCAACGATTCGCGGCGCGTCGATCATCGCCACGTCGGCCAGTTCGGGCGGCGCCGGTGCGCGAACGGTCGGCTTTGGCGCGGGCCTCGCGCCGCACGCCGTGGCCATGGGAGAAAGGGTCTGATCCGTCATCTGTCGGCCCCGCGCGCTCAATTGCGGATCGAGGTCGACATGAAATATCTACATTCGCAGCGGACGAACCACTGTCAAGAAGTGGGCCGCCTTCGTGACAGTAGTCCGCGCGCTCGGGCAAGCTCAATGACGGGCCGCGCCAGGCGCAGCGCTACGCGCGCCGTAGAACGCCATTGAGCGTTGTCGCCCAGGTCGCGCCACACTGCCCGCGGCTCGCAGCCTTCCACGTCGGCAACGATGTCCACCGCCTTCGTGCGCGACCCAGCCCGCGCCGTCAGCAGGTGCACGGCTGCCAAGCGGCGCAGCGCACGTAAGCGCCGCTCATCATCATTGCGTGGCTTGCGATGCGCTGGCTGCGCCTGATGCCCCAGCGCAGCCAGCGCGCGGGCCTGCGCCGACTTGTCGGTCGACTCCGCGGCTGCCAGCACGTGCTGCAGTGCATCAGCCAGGTAACCGCGCAGTCCGGGCGACAGTTCGATGCCGCGCCGCAACGCATCCGCCGCCAGCGCAACTGCTTCGCGCCGCGCCGAAACATCTCCGTCGCGAGCGCGACCCAGCACCTCGGCTTCGAATTCACTGATGGCCGTCACCAAGGGCTCTTGCGCATCTTCGTCACGGCCGGATGCGCGTTGATCCTCGATCCGCTCCAACCACCGAAGGAACTTCGGCACGAGGTTGCCGCCGCACTCCATCACGATCGGCGGACCACCATCGCTGTCCAGGGTCTGCAACGTCTCCAGCGCAGCGACCGTCGCTGCACGGTACTGATGAAGATCGAAGATCAGAACGGCCGGCGCCTCGTGCGGCAGGCCCCCGTCCGCGCAGACGTAGGGCAATGGCACGCTCATGGCCAGCCTGTCGCCGCTGATGTCCACCCATGCAGGCTGCAGAATGCGGGCGCACTCGGGCGCACCGCATTCGCAGTTCGACACGCAAGCGGTCCCGCCCCGGCGCCCTGCGGCCAGCCACCCGGCGAAGTCCCACGTCGGCCCCGGCGGCGCCACCTCTTGACCGTCCAGGTACACGTGCAGACGCGCCGAGCGCCTGGCTGAGGCGTCATCGCGGCCCGGCGAAGCCGGCAACACCGTCCAGGCCAGCCACAGTTCGCGCGTGCCGGGCGTCCCGCGGAAGGTGACAAGGTCCGTGGCGGTCGAGTTCATGCCGCACCTTTCAGCGTCACCACCGCGGCCCCCTTGCGCAGCCGATCCAGGTAGTCGGCCCAGGTGACCATCATCGTGCGGCGCTGGTCCAGGAACTGGGTGCGGTTGTAGGCGCGGCCCAGGCTGTCGCGCACCGAATGGGCGAGCTGCGCTTCGATCACTGTCTCGGGCACGTTCAGCCGCTCGGCCAGGATCGTGCGGGCCGTGGCCCTGAAGCCGTGGCCGGTCACCTCGTCGGCGGGGAAGCCCATCGCACGCAAGGCCGCGTTCACGGTGTTCTCACTCATCGGCCGGTCGTGGTGCCTCTCGCCCCTGAAGACCCAAGGCCCGGCCCCGGTCAGCGGCTGCAGATCCCGCAGCACCTGCACCGCCTGCGGCGGCAGCGGCACCAGATGCGGCGGGCCCGATGCCTTTCCCGCCTTCTCGCGCTTCATGCGCTCGGCCGGGATGGTCCAGGTGGCCCCGTCCAGATCGAACTCGGCCCACTGGGCCTGCCGCAGCTCGCCGGGACGCAGGAGCAGCATCGGCGCCAAGCGCAGCGCGGCACGCACCACCGGCGTGCCGGCGTAGCCGTCGCACGCGTGCAGCAGCTCGGCCAGGCGCTCGGGCTTGGTGATGGCCGGGAAGTGGCGCACCTGCGGCTTGCGCAGCAGGCCCTTCAGGTCGCGCGCCGGGTCGCTGGCCACCAGCCCCTTGCCCACGGCATAACGGAACACCTGGGAGCAGCTTTCGTGCGCCCGGTGGGCGGTCTCGATCACGCCGCGCGCTTCGATCCGGCGCAGCACGTCCAGCAGCTCGGCCGGCGTGATGCTGGCCACCTGGCGGCGGCCGATGTACGGGAACACGTCGGTCACGAGGCGGGCCAGCACCTTTTCGGCATAGCTGGCCGACCAGTCGTCGCGGCGCGCAGCGTGCCACTCGCGAGCCACGGCCTCGAAGCTGTCGGCGGCGGGCAGGCCTGCCGCTTCCAGCGCTGCGGCTGCTGCCGCTGCCTTGCGCTCGGCCTTGGCGGTCTTGCGCGCCTGGCTCGGGTCGACGCCGGCCGCGGCATCCTTGCGCGCCGTGTCGCGCTTCTGGCGCGCCTGCGCCAGGCTGACCTCTGGGTAGGTGCCCAGGCTCAGCATCCCTTCGGTGCCGTCGCGCCAGAAGCGCCAGCGCCACCAGCCCGAGCCATTGGCGCGTGCTTCCAGGTGCAGGCCGCCGCCGTCGCTCACCTTGCGCGCCTTGCCCGTCTCGACCGCCGCCTTCAGGGCCGCGCGGATCGCCTTGTCGCTCAGCCGTTTAGAGCCTGCCATCTTGGGTAACTCCTGCCCCGTGACCGGGTAACTTTTCGCCGCATGAGGCCGGATTCGATGAGTTACCCGGAATGTTACCCGGTCGTGGCGGCGCTTGAACTGCGGGGTGGGCGGGGCGATCGACGTGCCTGGTGGAAGCGGCGGCCCCGATGAGCCCGCCCAGCGCGGACACGTTTTTCCGAGAACGTGCCCACCTCTCACCGACAAAGCCCCCAAAACCCCACCTTCAGCACCAGGCGTCTACCCTTCGCCGTCCGCGCCGGCCATCTCGGCCGCCATGAGGATCGCTTCTTTCAGCGCCGTCGTGGTCTTGTTCGGGACGCCCTTGCGCGAGCCTCCCTTGGGCTGCGGCTTCTTCGGCACTTTGCCGGCACTTTGCCGAGCGATCACGCCGCGATCTCCATCTGCCGCGCATCGGGCTTGCGCCGCGTCCTGGCCCGCCGAGCTGCCGACTAGGCCGCACGCTGCTGGGAACTCCACGGGTCGCGCCCGCGGGCGCACACTGGGCCCAAGGCTCCCCGCAGCGGGCCGAGTTCCACTGTCATGGCGGCGCGCAGCAGGACGCGGCCGCACGGATCGACGGCAGAAAATTCAATCGACGACGCCAGGCGCCCAATCGGCACACTTCTGGGCTGGCCAGGGGCGAGCTTGCAGCCGCGGCAACCAGCGATCGCCGCCACTCACTGCAAGCGCCACAGCCCCCGGCTGCTGCCGTAGCACAGGCCCGCCGTCGTGCCAAAGTAGTTCCCGATGTGCCGCCTGGACCACTCTTCGATCATCAGTCGCGCCAGGTCGTCGTGGCCGTTGTCCTGGGCAATGCACCAGGCTTCGTTGATGTGCTCGATCGAGGGCGCGTAGAGGTCCTTCTCGACGAAGCCCTCGTCGTCAGGGTCGCCGTAGGACCGCGCGATCATCCCGGCGAACGTGTCTTGCATGGGAGTCTCGGCGAGTTGCTTTTTGGCACCCGAATGCAGGCGATCAGGGCTCTGCCCAGCCGGCACCAACCGGCGCAGCGTATTGCGCCAGGCGCTCCAACGCACTCGCGACAGGCTTGGCAGCATCCGGCCGACGCGCCAACAGCGCGGCCAGTGCGTTCTGGCCTGGCTTCGAGTAGGCGCTCGACGCCAGCAGCGAGCCGACCAGCGTCTCCGGACTGAGGGCAGCGAGGCCACCGCCGGCACCGAGACTGGTCATCAGTCGCAGCGGTGTGCCCGAGTCCGGCACCTTCGGCCCGAGCACCGCCTTCGCCGGCTCGGCCAGGTCCTGCAGCATCGCCGTGCCACTGGCGAAGCCCGCCTTGTCCTTCCTCGGGTCCAGCGCCTTCACCGAGCTGTGCAGTTGCGCCGGCGAGAACACGCCGTCTTCGGCTGCCACACTGGACGCCGCGCGCTGCACCCGCTTGAAGTTGGCGTAGCCCTCGTTGATCTTCCGCAGCTCGGCCGCGTGCTGCGGGTTCAGCCGCGCGACGTTGTTGCGCAGCATGTCCTGCAGTTCGCGCAGCGCGTCGCCCACCATCTGCTGGTCGACATCAGGCGAGGCGCGGAAGCGCTTGGCCAACTGGCCGAGGTCGGACTCGATGCCCTTGAGCGTCTGGCCGGTGAGCGTCGGCGCACCGTTGGCGCCGGGCATGAACTTCGCCAGCACCTGGTTCTGCAGCAGCGCCTCGAATTGCCGCGCCTTGTTCGGGTCGATGCTGCCGGTGCCGACCATGTTGCGCAGGTTGATCAGTTCCTGCATGAACTGGTTGTCGGCCTGTAGCGTTACCTTCGGCAGCAACTGCTCGTAGCGCTTGCCCAGCGCATCGCCGGCGTACTCGATGGCCTCGCGCCCGGCCATGCCCGCGGGCAGCGTCTCGCCCACCGGCTTGAGCGCACGGTTGATCGCGGCGCGGTTCAGGTCCGCCACGGCGCGGGCTTGGCCGGCCCTGATGGCATCGCCGACGATGGGGACCGAGGTCAGCGCCTCCTCGACACGCTTGAAGCCGCCGCCCAGCACCTGGCCGGGCGTGGGCGTGATCCCTTCGGCCAGCAGTTGCAGCGCATTCGAGTCGGTCTTGGGGCGCGCGATCCGGGCCAGGCCCTTCAGCGCGGCGTAGCCGCCGGCTGCTCCGCCAGCGCCCCAGGCGGCGTTCTCAAGGCGCTCGCCCATATCGGTGGCCGGCTGCAACGCGCCGGTGCCGGCACCCAACGCCGCGGCGCCGCGCAGCGTGGTGGGCGCCATGGCTGACTTGCCTGCCTGCGCCAGCGCCGCGCCGGCGCGGGCCAGGCCTGTCGCACCGGCCAGCTTCCCCGCGCCCGCGATCAGGCCGCCGGGGATCAGCGCCGCGCCGACCTGGCCCGCGATGTTGCCCACGGCGCCGGCGGCGGTGTTCATCAGCGGCGCATCGAGGCGGCGGCGCTCCTCGACCTCTTCGGCGGTCGCATTCCCCGTCAGCCCGCGAATGCCAAGCCACGCATCGGACATCGCCTTGCCGGCGCCGGCCGCAGCCCTGTCGAAGGCGGACATGCCCTCGGTCGGGTCAACCGGCGGCGGCGATGAAGCGCCGGGCGCAGTTGCCGTCGGCGCGGCACGGTACTTCTGCCATGGACCGGCGACCTCAGCCTCGCCGGCATAGCGCTCCCACGGGCCGGCCATCAGAGCTTCTCCCAGTTCGCCGGATTTGACGGGTCGCCACCCTTGAAGCGATGGCCGTCCTCAACGGCGCCGATCCCCGGGCTGCGCGGCGGCGCCGAGGCGCCGAGCGCCGTCTCGGCGGCCCCTTGCCGCCCGGCGATCGCGTTGATACGGCCGGCATCGTGGCCGGCGTCGATGAGATCCTGCTGCGTGGTCGCCAGCACCTTCTTCGCCAGCTCGGCGCGCGTCGTCAGGTTGCGCTTGATCGTCTTCGGGTTGAGTCCCGGCGAGATGTCGGCGCCGCGCCACGACTCCTGCTCATGCGGCGTCAGGGCCGCGCCGAACAGGCTGTGACGCTCGACCAGCTCGGATTGCTTGCGGTATCTCTTCCACCACTCGACGGCATCCGGGTCCAGGCCCATGACGCCGCTGGCATTGAGCTGCGCGTCGGCGCCGAGGCCGAACAAGCCCTTGCCGCCGTAATCGTCCTTGAACGATGACGACAGGGCACCCATCGTGCTGGCGTTGTCGCGGGCCTCGGTGATCTGCTTGAGGGCGGCGGGAAGGAGCGGCTTGCCAGCCGACGCACCCTGCAGCGGCTTCCCATCGGGACCTGTCACCGGCCGAACGGTGCCGGTGCGCGGGTCGGCCAGCATGTAGCCGTCAGGCGTCTGGATGAACTGCCCACGCGGCGCGTCGACCTCACGCGCCCGCGCGTCGACCATGTTCTGCCCGCGCATCGTGACCGAACGGTTCGCGGCGCCCTCGGAGCGGATGCGCTCGTCGATGCGCTTGCTGTTCGCGGCAGTCTCGGCGTCCCGCTGCTGGTCGCGCTGCAGCCGCATCTGGTCGAGAGACGAGACCCCGGCGAGCATCGCGCGCGTGCGCCATTGCATGGGGTCGAGCTTGCCGCTTTGCATGTCGGCGATCATCTGCGCAGCGCGGTCCTTCGGCACTTCGCCGGCGGCCGCGGCGTCGTTGATCCACTGCACCGCCGTCGGCGCGTCGTACACGCCGGCAAGCTCCGAGATGTGCTGCTGTCGCCGCTTGACCTGTTGGTCGAACGCCAGGCCCTTGGTTTCGGTCGTCAACTTGCCGGTCCTGGCCTTCGTCTCTGCAAGGTCGGCCGCCGCCTTGTCCTGGTCATCCCATTCCTTGATGACGCCGCCTGCCAACGACGGCGCGACTTGAGACAGACGCTGCCGGGCATCCGGGTCCGAGCGGCTGAATCCGGGGCCCGCCAACATCCGCTCCAGCGCATTGCGCTGCCCGCGCTGGTGCTCGGCGTCATCCGCCTGCCCCTGCAGCATCTGCCGCTGCAGTTGGCGCAAAGCGTTGTCTCCACGCTGAGCATCCAGCGCGGAGAGGGATTGCATCGTGTCCAGCGCGCTCGTCTGCTTGGGCGCGAAGGCCTGGTAAATCGCGGGATCAAGGGCCATGCTCAGTCTCCACCGCGGCCGTACGTCGACCACCAGTCAGCAGCATTGCCACCGCTCAGCAAGTTGCGATCGTTCGTGCCATTGACGCCGCCAACCTGCCAAGCGCCGTTGTTGCCGTTCCAGTTCTGCGCACCGTAGCCCGCCAACCCCGCGAGCTGATTGATCCCGTTAGAGTAGATCTGGCCCTGCTGCAGCGCCGCCGCCCCCTGCGCATTGGCGTTGCTCTGCCAGATGTTCGACAGGTTGTTCGCGGTGCCCGTCGCCAAGTTGCCGATGGCGCTGGCACGATTGGTGCGCAGCGATGTTTCGTTGCCGGCCTGGTCGAGCAGCGCACTGCCGATCCGCTGGGCGTTGTTCTGCGCCAGGTTGCCGATGTTGTTGGCGTAGGACTGGTCTGCCGCACTGACGCGCGAGTTCTCCTGCTGGCCCATGCCGGCGAGCTGCGAGATGCGCGACCATCGGTTGCCGAAGTCCTGCTGCGAGCGGTTCCAGGCGTCGCCGTACTTGGTGCTGCCGTAGTCGTTGCCGAACTGGGTCAGCTCCTTCAGCGCGTTGCCGCTGTACAGGCCGCCCTTCGCCGCGGCGCTGCCTTCCAGCGCGTTGCGGCCCTGCTGCAGGCCGAACTGGTACCCGGGCTCGTTCAGCACGTCCTGCATCGTCGGTGCGGCGCCCTGGTTCATCATCGCGCGCAGCTGCTCCAGCGCCTGCGTGCCGGTCTGGCGGTAGGGCGACGAGTCGGCATAGAGCCTGTCGCGTGCGGCCTGCTGCTCGGCCAGCGCCTGCTGGTAGGCCTGCTGCTGCAGCGGCAGGTACTGGTCCAGCGCCGAGCGCTGCGCCGACAGCGAGTTGTTGAAGGCGTCGTCCCAAGCGGCCGTTGCATCGGCGCGCGCCTGCTGTTGGGCCAGCACCGATTGGTCTGCGGCGGCCTGCTGGCCTCTGGCCGCGTTCTTCGATGCGTTGGCATTGAGCAAGCTCGACGCCGCGCTGCCGCCTGCCTGCGCCAGGCGAGCGTAGTCGCCGGCAGTCCAGGCGCCGGCGCCTCCTGACGCGCCGCCAGCCGCGGCGCCGCTCGCAGCAGCACCACCGCCCAGCGCCGCGCTGCCGGCCCCTGCACCGCCGAGGGTCGCGCCGCCATCGAGCCCGCCGTAGAAGGCCGACAAGTCCGCGCCGCTGCCCAAGCCGGCAATGCCGCCGGAGCCGGCCCCGGAGCCGGCCCCAGCACCAGCGCCCGCCCCGGCGCCGCCCATCGCCCCGTTCAGCGCGCCGGCGCCGTAGTACGCGCCCGTCGCCAGCGCTGCCAAGCGAGCCATGCCGCGCAGATCGGTGGCGCCGGAGCCGTAGCCCTGCCACTTGCCATCAGCGTCCCAGGATCCCGTGACATCGTTGCCGCCCCAGGTGCTGACGTTGCGCGGCTGGCTGATGGCCCACGATCCGGCGCCGGAAGGGTCATTCATCCACGAGCTGGAGTCGCCAGTGCCCGCCTGCACCTGGTTGGGCGACCACCCGATCGTCGGTCCGAACTTGCCGTCCACGTGCCACGTCGGCGTGCCGGGCTGGTAGCCGGATTCACTCCAGTAGCCGCCCGGCGCTTCCTGCCCGGGCTGCCAGCCGTTCGTCAGCGCGTAGAGCTGCTGCAACTGCTCGGGCGACAGGTCTTGCTCCCACGGGAGCATCGGGTTCTCGTTGATGGCCATCGCTCAGCCCCTCATCGCAAGCGCCGCAGCGCCATGCCTGGCACTGGGCTCGATCTGCTCGCGCGTGGACGGGGATGCGTCGGCGGCCAGAGGCTCAGCCGCCAGCGGCCGCAGGGCGCAAAGCCCGGTGTAGGTGATCGTGATGGCGCTCATGCAGATCCCAGGTCAAAACGGCTGCCCGGGAATGAGCGCCTGCTACATCAGCGATGCCAATGTGAGCGGATACTAACTTCAGACGCTGATGCGATCAAGAGCCTCAACGACAACGGGCCCCGAAGGGCCCGCGGTGGTGGGGCTGGTGGTGGTCAGTTCAGCCGGGCCTGAGCTGCCACCAGCACCTGTTCCACCTGCGCTGTGAAGTGCCGCACGGCATCGGCCAGGTCGGGCGCGTCGCCAAGCTTGGCCGCCCGCAGCAAGACGTTGAGCTGCGACAACTGCCCGAGGCCCCACGCCAGCAAGGCCTCCGCGCTTGCCTGACTGTTCACGATCACCGGAGGCAGATCATCGAAATGGTCAACAGCCCACCCCTCAATTGCCGTCAACGGCGCGGGCTCCGGCGCTGGCGGCGGCGCAGCGCCGGGCATGGTGTGGATGTCACACATGGTCGGTTCCCTGGCCGCCGGCCTGCTGGTCATTGGCGATCGCGGAGAACCCCTCCTGCGACAAGCCGTCCATCGACTTCACGGCAAGACGCAGTTGTTCGATGCTCGGGGTGGTGGTTGCCTCAGCCATGGCTCACCTCCTCGCGAAGCGCACCACTCAACTGGCTCGCCAGGCGCCGGACCTCGCTCGCCACGTCGCTGCACGCCCACATGAAGTTGCCCTGGTTTTCATCGCTGAGGCAGCGGAACGATTCGCCCTGTTCGCCCCAGGTCATATCCAGCATCGCGTCCAGCTGGATGAGCTTCTTGGTCAGCTCATCTTCCAACTCCATGGCCGTTTTAGAGAGGTGCTTAGCCATGCTGCACCTCCCGCTGCTGGTCGACCGCATCGGCCGCTGCGCTCAGCGCGCGGGCGATCGACCGGGCCTGGGCCAGGGTGATCAAGCCGCGCAGCAGCTCGCCGTCGGGGCCGATCTCCAGCCCGATGGCCAGCGCCTCGCCCTGGCGGCGGCTGCTGGTGACGACGGCCGGCTGCCCGGACCAGGACGAACGCGCCGTGGAAGCGCTTGGTGCGCGAGTGCGCGAACGGGTGCGGTGTGGGGTTGGGCGCCGAAGCGCCCAGGGGAATACCAGCCATGACGGCTCCTGAGTTGCGGTCAAAGCCGCCGCCGTCGCTGTCAAACGATGGTGGCGACCCAAAGCAGGGTTGACAGACCGGAACTCAGGTACCGGCGCACCCGAAGGTGCCCCCGCCCGGGCCGCCGTTGAACGGTGGTCCGCGCGTGCGCGCTGATCCGCATCACGAATGAAGCGGGCACGAAAAAGCCGCACTTGAGGCGGCCGCGCGCCTGAGTAATTCCGGGCTGTCACCCCCGACCGCCCCGACCGGGACGGCAAGGGGAATGTAGCGGATGGGCGGGGGGAAGCGCAAGCCAGTCGCGAACCGTTGTCGCATTTGACAACATCACATCGTTGGCAATAATGCCAACGTGAAAGCCGAACTGATCACCCGCTTCAAGGACGTGACGCCCGATGGCGGCGTGATCGAGCTGGTTGTGTGGCGCGTGCCGAACCCGGTGCCGCCAACCACCCACGGCTACAAGTACCGTGCCGCCTATGCGGTTGGCGGCGTCCGCTTGATCGGGTTCGACAACGAACGCGGCAAGGGCGACCACTGCCACATCGGCGACAAGGAGGTACCCTACACCTTCACGACGGTGCAGCAGTTGGTGGAAGACTTCATTGCGGCCGTCGATGCCGCCAGGAGCGCAAAGTGACTCGACGCCTGACCATCACGCTGAATCCCGACTGGCGCGGCGCGCTGCGCGAGGCAGGTCGCAAGGCCGCCGGCCGCCGCTACGCCGGCGAGACATTGAACTTCGAGAGCCCGGGCGAGTTCTTCGGCCAGCTCACCGAGCGGCGCTGGGCGCTGGTGCGCGCACTGCAGGGCGCAGGCGAAGTATCGGTGCGCGAAGCCGCGCGCCGTGTGGGCCGCGACGTGAAGCGTGTCCACGAGGACCTGCAGGTGCTGCTGGCCTTGGGCCTGGTGGAACACGGCGAGGCGGGCGGCGTGCTGTGCCCGTTCGAGTCCGTGCGCATCGACATGGAGCTGCACGCGGCGGCCGCCTGATCCAGCCATGCGCTTCCCGGCTAGCGGCGCGCGGCGGCCGGGCCGAGCCGGAACCGCGAGATGGCCGCGGCCAGCGCCCGCGGTTGTGTCACCTTCCCAGGCGGGAAGGGCGCGGCGAGCATGGTGTGCTACGCCGAGCAGTTCTGGATTCTGGTGTGGAAGCCCTACGGGTAAGTCAGCCCCGCGGCGACTGAGCCGGCGCGGGGCCGTCCTGCTACGGCATCCCGATCCGTGCAGGCTCAGGCCGCCGGCGCAGCGAGACGCCGAGGCGCCTTCGGCTTCGGCGGCTGATAGGTGATGTGCAGAACCTTGTCGAGCGCCAGCAGCGCAGCGGGGTCACGTTCGCTGAAGTAGGCGGCCGAGCGTTCCGGCATCCAAACCTCGTTCACGTATTTACGGAACTGGCTCAAGATCTCCACTGGGTAGAGCTTGGCCTGCACGCGGCGACCGTCTGGGTACTCGTGCTCGTAGGTCGGCAAAGCGTCGGTGTCGACACCCAGTTGCTCGCGGAGGTACTTGCAGAACATCTTGCCCTGGCTGATGTCTGGGACGAACTTCTCCGGTAGCGAGTAGCCCTGCATTTCGAGCGGCGCAATCAGAGTGTTGGTCATCTCCTGCAGGATGGAGAAGTGCGTGGGCGGGATCTTGCCGACATTCAGCATGTGCCGCTTCAGGTGGGGCGGCAGTTCCGTGCGCCTGCTGGCGGTGCCGCCGTTCATCCACTCGTACACCCACTCGCTCACCTGAACGGCGAACTCGGCAGACAACCATTGCGCGAGGTGGATCGCTACCTTGGGATGCACCCAAGTGCTGGCAACGCCGGAAGCGTCTCTAACCTCTTGATTTAGCTCCAGAACTCGAATCTGAGTTTTGGCCTCCAGCGCCCGAAGGAACTGGCCGGTGGTCTCGTTGCGCAGGTAGTTGTACCAACGCTTACCGGCCGCATGGCACAGGGCCGTGGCGTTGACGTAACCATCGCTCAGGCGCTGCTGAACGATGGTGGACTCGACCTTGTGGTCGATCAACTCAAGAGAGAGTTGGTGCTTGGGAGAGTTCATGCTCGGGTACGTTTTGTGAACCAGAGCGCGCCGCAGGGGTAAACGATGAGGTCGTTCAGACTCGTTCGACTACACTAACGGCCGCTCGAATGCGAAGCGTGTGTGTCTTTGGTCGGATCGCCCACACTTCGCGCCTTGAGCCCTAAATACAGGCCGCCCCTTCCCGGGTGGCCTTTTTCTTGGGCGCAGGAATTCTACGCGAGCTGGATGCTCGTACAGCCGCACGTTTGAACTTTTAGCCCTAGCGATAACGGCTCGCTCAGCCCCACGGCGGCTGCGCGGGCGCCGGATCGTCCGGGTACGGCATCCGATCTGGGTGGTCGGCCGGCATGAATCGCTCGCACCACTCCTGCACGCGCATCTCGTAGCGACCGTCCTCCCGGAGGTGCGCCAGCGGCAGGGTGTGGCCCTCGGCCCAGTCGGCCACGACGCGGCGCACGCCCAGGCTCAGCAGCGTAGCCAGTAGCTCGCGCATCAGGCGCCGCGTCATCGGGCTGGTGAGCAGTTGCACCTCCACCGTCTGAGCGTCGCGCCACAGCAGCAGGCAGCTCGTGGTGTACGGTGGCCGCGGGTCGCCCCTGCCCCTGCTCCGCCGCCTGCCGCAGCGACGCCTGTCCTACTGCCTGACGCCGGGCCGCGGCTCCTGAACGGACGCCACGAAGGCCCTGTCCTCGTCGCTCTCCGGCACCATGGAAACCGACGCGCCGGGCGTGCGCTCGCTGTAGGCCAGCGTCACCGCCGCAGCGAACCGCGCGCAGGTTGCGTCGGACATGGTGTTTATGAGTTCGGCCGCCCGCTCAGGCGTGGCCAGCATGGCGTCGGCCATCTGCGCGACTTCCGGGTGTGCCGCTGCGTCCCGCGACTCGCGAACATGGCGCAGCATGGCCAAGGCGCCGTCCTGGCCCTGGCCGATGCAATGCACGACATGCCCCGCGAAGGCTTCCATGGGAACCTGCTCCCCGCTCGGGGTGTGCACGATGAATTGCATGGCGGGCCTCTACAGGTTGCATTCAGCAGCCGTGAGCAGGGCCCAGCGGGGATGGCCTGTTTCGGCCGCGATGCGATCGGCGAAGCCCCACTCCGACTCTCCGACCGCAGACTGGTGCGCAACTCCCTCGATGATCACCTGCAGCCGATCTGGAGCGTCCTCGGCTGCCGTGATGGCGACGAGCTGATGAAGCCCCGTGTTCCGGCTTTGCTCCAGGGCGCTGATGCGCGCATCAAGGCTTTTCATGCTTCAGCTCCAGGGCGGCCACGCGGGCCGCGAGTTCATCGGTTTCGACAAGCCTGGCCAGGGCGCCCAGCCCCGCCAGCAGTTGGGCCGCCTGGCCGGGCGCGAGCGCCCCGAGCCCTGCAGCGCCCAGCACGGCGCGGCCCTGATCGGCCAGCGAGCCGTCGGCGGGCAACGCGATCGGCGCGGGCAGCTCCACCGCCTTCACCGGCGGGATGACGCGCTCGATGAGCAGCCGCGCGGCCTGAGCGTCGCCGGCCAGGGCCCGCTCGACCAGCTTGGCCACGATCTCGGGGACGTGCTTGGCGATGGACTCGCGCAGCGCTGCGACCTTGCCGGCGCCGGGCTTGCGGCCAGCCGGGTTGCCGGACTGCCCGGGCTTCCAGGGTTTGGGTGGCGTCCATTTGGTCACTGCTTGGTCACTGCTGTATCAGTGCCCGGGCGGTCGGCGGGCAGGGCGTCGACAACGGCCATGAACGCCTGTGGGAACTCCACCAAGCCATGCGGCCCGGTGGGCGTGGTGCCGAACTCGCCGGCCAGCGCCAGCGCTTGCGTTGCCGCGCGCTGCCTGAACTGATCGGCGGTCTCGTCGTCCCAGCGCGTCCAGTACGGGCACTGGCCATTGAGCTGCACGATCAGGGCGGGCTCGCCTGGGCCGAAGTTCATCAAGCGCGACAGCACCACGACGCCCGCCGTATGGTGCAAGGCGTTCATGGTGGCGGCCACGCGGTGCCACAGATCGAGGTCATCGGTCTTCAGGCATCGCACGTGCTTCTTGTCGGTGCTCATTGGGCATTCTCCTTCGGCAGCATCCCCGCTTCGTTCACCTCGCGCGCCACCGCCGCCCAGGCCTCAACGCTGGTGTCAGCGGCCCATTCGTAGGCACGCCAGTAGTCGGCCCGCTGCTGCACCAGCAGCGCCGCCAGCGGCCACACGGCACGCCAGTCCCCGCGGTCGACGCGGTACAGCAGCACCGGCAGTTCGGCGCCCGCCTGGGCCACCGCCTGCGCCCACCAGCGGGCCAGGTCGGCCTGGGTGGCGCTTCGGCGGCGCTTGACCTCGACGGTCCAGCCCGGGACGCCCACCAGATCGCTGTCGCCATCGTGCTGGCGAACGCGGCGACGAACGTCCCAGCCAGTCAGGTCGCGAATCAGCCCCGCGGCTTCGCGCTCGCCGGCCTTGCCCTTGTCGCGCTGCATCCGGCTCACGTCCCGCCTTGCAGCCATTCGTCGTCCGGCACATGCCCGCCAAGGCCATCAGAACGGCCTGCAAGCTCCGATCGCGGCTGCGGTGCGCCTTCCCCAGCGCCAGCCATCGCCGCGCGCTTCCTGCGCACGCTGTACGCGGTCAGCACCTGGTCGGCCACCACGTCGAGCCCGGCCTTCGGCGCGCCCTCGCGGTCGGTCCAGGCTTTCGGCTTGGTGCGCCCGACGATGGCGGCGGTGTCGCCCTTGCCCAGCGCCACGAGCTGCTCGCCGGCACTGCCGAAGGCGATCACGCTGCACAGCACCGATTCGTCGTCGGTACCGGCCGACAGGCGCGCGGTGGTGAAGTGCTTGCCGCTAACGCCGGTGCGGCGCTCAGGGTCGGCGATCAAGCGGCCGGTGATCAGCGCGGTGATGCTCAAGGCTGCACCTCCGCGGCCTTACCCTGCCGCGCCAGACGCTCGCGGGCATCCTCGGGCGCGACCGGCAGTTCCGCCAGCAGCCGGACGTGGCCGAACCTGACGGGCAGCCGCGGCCGCTGCAGCGCCTCGGCCGCGGCGCGCCGGCGGAACTGCTCGGCGGTCTCGTCGTCGCAGCGCGTCCAGTACGGGCACTGGCCATTGAGCTGCACGATCAGGGCGGGCTCGCCTGGGCCGAAGTTCATCAAGCGCGACAGCACCACGACGCCCGCCGTATGGTGCAAGGCGTTCATGGTGGCGGCCACGCGGTGCCACAGATCGAGGTCATCGGTCTTCAGGCATCGCACGTGCTTCTTGTCGGTGCTCATTGGGCATTCTCCTTCGGCAGCATCCCCGCTTCGTTCACCTCGCGCGCCACCGCCGCCCAGGCCTCAACGCTGGTGTCAGCGGCCCATTCGTAGGCACGCCAGTAGTCGGCCCGCTGCTGCACCAGCAGCGCCGCCAGCGGCCACACGGCACGCCAGTCCCCGCGGTCGACGCGGTACAGCAGCACCGGCAGTTCGGCGCCCGCCTGGGCCACCGCCTGCGCCCACCAGCGGGCCAGGTCGGCCTGGGTGGCGCTTCGGCGGCGCTTGACCTCGACGGTCCAGCCCGGGACGCCCACCAGATCGCTGTCGCCATCGTGCTGGCGAACGCGGCGACGAACGTCCCAGCCAGTCAGGTCGCGAATCAGCCCCGCGGCTTCGCGCTCGCCGGCCTTGCCCTTGTCGCGCTGCATCCGGCTCACGTCCCGCCTTGCAGCCATTCGTCGTCCGGCACATGCCCGCCAAGGCCATCAGAACGGCCTGCAAGCTCCGATCGCGGCTGCGGTGCGCCTTCCCCAGCGCCAGCCATCGCCGCGCGCTTCCTGCGCACGCTGTACGCGGTCAGCACCTGGTCGGCCACCACGTCGAGCCCGGCCTTCGGCGCGCCCTCGCGGTCGGTCCAGGCTTTCGGCTTGGTGCGCCCGACGATGGCGGCGGTGTCGCCCTTGCCCAGCGCCACGAGCTGCTCGCCGGCACTGCCGAAGGCGATCACGCTGCACAGCACCGATTCGTCGTCGGTACCGGCCGACAGGCGCGCGGTGGTGAAGTGCTTGCCGCTAACGCCGGTGCGGCGCTCAGGGTCGGCGATCAAGCGGCCGGTGATCAGCGCGGTGATGCTCAAGGCTGCACCTCCGCGGCCTTACCCTGCCGCGCCAGACGCTCGCGGGCATCCTCGGGCGCGACCGGCAGTTCCGCCAGCAGCCGGACGTGGCCGAACCTGACGGGCAGCCGCGGCCGCTGCAGCGCCTCGGCCGCGGCGCGCCGGCGGAACTGCTCGGCGGTCTCGTCGTCGCAGCGCAGCCACCACGGGAAGCCATGGCCGAACATCAGCAGCATCTCGGGGTCGCCGGCGAACTGCTCCGGCTCAGTGACGCGCAGGGTGACCACGATGTCGCCGTCGTAGTCGCCGCAGATGGTCTGCAGCAGCTTGTCGAGCAAGGTGACCACCAGGAGGTAGGCGGTGGATTCAGTGGGGTGCATGTGGTTCATCGGGGGCAGCGGTGGAGTTCAGGCCAAGGCAGCGGTCGCGAGGGCGGCTGTTCGGGTGAGAGGGATCGCTTCGCCGGTTCGCCATCGGTTCGCCATCGGTTCGCCAATGACCCATCGAAGGAGAGAGAGGGGGGGCGAGGCAACGCCCCTCTCGCTTCGCCGCTTCGCCACTCCCTATAAGGGTGGCGAACCGAGCGAGCCCGCTTTTCAGGGTTCGGGGTAGGCGCGATCACTGGGCTCGCCTCGCCGTCGGTTCGCCGCTCGTGGCCAGATAGGTGCGTGAACCGCGGGCAGGCGTCTTGCCGTCGGGGCTGACCGCCGGTGCGTCGTAGACCGCGCCACGGGCAACCAGCCAGGCGAGGCCGGCACGCACATCGTTGCGGCCCAGGCTCTCGGGCCGCAACTGCTCCAGCGTGTGCTTGGTGTGCCGCCGCCCATCGGCAGCCTCGGCCTCCAGGAAGCGCGCCAACTGCTGGCCTACGGTGGCAGCGCGTTCATCCGAGGTCTGCGGTTGCAACGCGCGCAGCAGGTCGAACCGATAGCCGCGGCGCACGATGTAGAACGGTTGCGTCGCCGGTGGGCAGTAGCTCAGCTTGGGGCGCGACAGCTTCACCGCCATGTCGTCCGCCGTCAGGCGCTCGCCGGTGGCGCGATGCAGCTCGGCATCGTCAACCGTGGTGAGCACGTGCACCATCCGGCAGCCGTCGGCCAGCGCCGATCCGCCGCGGCCGGCGTACTGGTGGTCAGCCTTGTCCAGGGCTTTGGAAACGCCCGTGTGATGGACGAAGCGAACGGCGCAATCGAGTCCAGCCGTGATCACGCGCGCGGCGTTGATCAGCCCCTGCTCGGCGTCGTTGACGCGGCTCTCTCCAACGCCAAAGCTCACCATCGGATCGAACTGCACCAGCGCCGGCATGAAGCCCGTGGCACCGCAGGCGTCGACCATCTCGTGCGCCAGCTCCGATACCACCACCACGTCAGCGACGACAGCCGTGAGCCGGCGCAGGTCCGCCGTGCAGTCGTAGATGCGCACCTGCTCCCGAACCTGCGCCGTCTCAGCAGGCGTCAGTTCCATGCTCTCGCAGATCCGCCGCAGCCTCGCAACGAGGAACTCGCGACGATCCTCCGCAGTGACGAGTAGTACGGGGCCTGGGGCGCGGACTTCGAGCCCCCAAAGCGGCTTGCCCAGCACGATGCAGACGAACTCACGCAGGCTCAACGTCGTCTTGCTGGAGCCCCCTGGCGCGATCAGCGCGGCCACGTCGGCCCAAAGGTAGCGGTCGACGATGCAGCGCGGGGCCGCGCGGGCTGCACGCAACTCGTCCGCACTGATCGGTTCAGGTAGGCGCCAGCCTCGGCGCTGCAATGCCTCGTCTGGCTTCGCCGCTGGCGGCGGCACGACGCGCCGCGCCGTGTCCACCAGGTGATGCACGTCGGCCACCGTCATGCCGCCACCGCCAAGTCGTTGATGTCGGCCTTGGCCCGCGCGGGCAGCGCGATCGACGCCTCGCGCCCGGCAGCGGCCCAGCGCGCGGCGCAGGCCTCGGCCGCCTTGATGCCCGCGTCATCGTGGTCGGCCGCGATCAGCAGCGACTCGATGCCGGCCAGTAGCGGGAACTCGGCCAAGTTGCCAGCGTCCAGCGCAGCCCAGCACGGCCGGTAGGCGTGTGCCAGCGCCAGCATGGTCTCCAGACCTTCGCCGATCGCCAGCCCGGCACTGACGTCTTCCTCGGGCCACAAGCGCACGACGCAGCCTTTCTTCGGGCCTAGGTAGCGGCGCTCTTGCCGGCGCCAACCGCCCGGGCCGTTCTGCAGCCAGGTCAGGTGCACACCGCGGCGCTCACGGTGGTCGGTAGCCGGCGACATGCCTCCGACCAGCGCCGGGCCGCTGAAGCCGAACAGCCGCAGGTCCTGTAGCCAGCGGAGGTCACCGTCGACAGGCGGCAGCGGCACCCCGCGCGCTGCGAAGTACGGCGCCACCAGGCACTCGGCCGTGATCTGGCGCGAGGCGGCCCAGACGTCGATCGAGCGGTCGCGCTTCCAGCGGTCGACGTCGTCGACGCGGTGCACCAGCTGCACCGGGCGCGGCGCGCGCGGCTCTCGCTCGTCTCGGTAGAAGGTCTCCGCGCAGCGGTGGCAATACGCGTTACCGTCCTCGGCCCACACCACAAGCGGTTTGCCGTGGCCGCCCCCGCAGTCGTGCGCTTGCCGGCGCGGGCCGTGCCAATCGATGATGCTGGGTGCGCTCATGCGGCGCTCCCGGTGACGCGCTGCAGCCAGCTCTCGGCATCCGCCGGCGACGAGAACGCGCGGGTCAGCGCCCAGCGCGACACAACCAGCATCGGCCGACCATCGTCGCCGTCGATCAGGTTCGCGGTGAAGCCCGCAAGCAGGCAGCGCGCCTGCACCGTGCGCCAGTCCTTCGTGGCGTCCGGCGCGGCGGGAGTCAAGACGTGCTCAGCCACGGGTCACCCCCTTCGCCAGCATGTAGACGCCGATGCGGTGGCACTTGCCGGACTCGGTGGGCACGGCGCGCCAGGCGGTCAGGATGCGGTGACCGGCGCGGACCAGCTCCATCTTGCGGGCGCGCGGGTCGTACAGGTCGAGGAAGCGCGAGGCTTCGAACGTCGTGACGTGGCCAAGCGCCTGCAGGGCCTCCAGCAAGCACGCCCGCTGGGTCGATGCAGACGGGTCGTTGTGGCGATCGCGGATCGCACGCAGCGCCTTGATGCGGCTCGGGGTCATGCCGCCCTCCCTGCGCGCCGCGCGATGAGCGCCAGGACATCGTTGCGCGCGGCCTCGAAGCCGGCCAGCGCTGCACCCACCGCATCGCCGCCGCGTACGACGCCGATCGAGGCGCCACCGGCATGGCGCAATAGCCAGCCATCAGAGTCCAGCGCGCGCAGCTCGATACCGAGGTGCGCAGCCAGGACGGTCAGGCGGGCGTCCAGGGCTCGGTCTTGAGTTGCGCCGGCGCTCGCGGCATACTGCGTGGACTGTTCTGCCTCTTGCCCTTCGATGACGCCCGCCTGCCAGCGGGCGTTGTCACTTTCAGGCGTGACCGGGCCCGGCGCTGCGGCGCCGACGTGATGCAAGGCGCGCATGGCTCACGCCCCCGCCTGCGCAGCAGCTTGCGCGGCCTTTGCGGCCTTTGCGGCCTTGCTTGCCTTGGTGGCCTGCGCCAGCGCCCGCGCATCCGCGCCTTGTTCAGCGAAGCGTTGCCAGAAGGCGCGTACATCAACGACACGCCAGCGTGTGCAACGCGGAGCCCGGACTGCGGGCTGCGGCGCGCGGCCGGCTCGCACTTCGTCGAACCACCAGGACAAGCCCATGCCGCCCACGGCGGCTGCGGTCTTGGCGTCGACGAGTGCCGCGCACGCCAAGTCAGGCGGCAGCACCGTTTGCGGATTCGGGCGGGCCTTTCCCGATGCTTGCGGCCCTATGCGTGTAGACATGTGGCGCGAGCATCGTCATGAAGGTTTGGTAAACCCAATGGATTTACCAGCTATTTTTGGGCGATCACCCTCCGGATGGTCTCAACCGCAGACTTTGGTAGCCCAAAACGCGCAGCGATCAATTCCGCCCGGCGCAGCGTCGAATGCTGCGCCAAGTCCGCGCCAGCGGCCAATTCACACCACTGCTCGCGATCGGCGTCGGTGTACTTGCGCCGAGCCTCCCCGCCCTTCATGCCGGACTGCAGCAACTTGACCTGTTGCGCAACGTGTAGGGCGGCGTGCTTGCCCTCATGCATCCGTTTGCCCATATCAAGCATGTACGCCCGCCAGATGGCGCCGGCCCTCGCAAATTCGCCGTTGCAAGCTAGGCGCAGTGCCTTTTCAAGCGGCATATCGGTCACCTTGTCGGTTTCCTGCTTGCCGATCGCCTCGATCTTCGCCGGCCCGTGAAGCTCGATCCACCGCATGATTTCCTGCGGCGTCCGGCAGTGCTGCTCGGCTTCGGCGCTGAGGCGGACCGTGATCAGCAGGCGGCCGAGGTCTTCATCTGACGATCCGTGCCAGTCGATGCTGGCCACGAGTCGGTCTGTCGGGCTTGTGCTGCCAAGGACCGTGCTGCTGAGCTTCTTCTTCATGCATCCCCCGATGCCCCGGTGAAAGGTGCCGCGCCAGCCCGCCGGGGGACGGGTGTTCGGGAGCTACCCTAGGCGCGGCGGAAACGGTCAGGCGGCAGCCACACCCTCATCCACCGGCGCCGCATCGACTCGCGGCCACCAGCGCCCGCGCGACTCCCGCACGACGATGCGCCGGCCGGTCAGGCGCCGGGTGCTCATTCGATCAAGGTAGCCACGCGCGCCAGCACGTCGGCGATCAGATCGGCCGGCACCGCCTCGACGAAGTGCGCGCGGCGCGCCTTCCAGTCCACGGTGCGCACCTGGTTGCACAACACCACACCATCGGTCGTCAGCCCGGCACCCATCAGCGGCACAGTCCACGCTCGCCCCCGGGCGAAGGCACCGCCGCGCGTGATGGGGCAGGCCAGGGCCATCCCGAATCGATTGAAAGCCTCCGGAGACAGCACCAGTGCCGGCCGGGTGCCCTGCTGCTCGTGCCCGGCGCTGGGGTCGAAGTCCAGGCGGACGATGTCGCCTCGCCGCGGGACGTATGCCGTCTTGCGCGTCGCCGGCATGACGGCTACCAGGCCTCTCGGCCGGCGGGACCGGCGTCGCTCCAGCCCTTCGCCGTCGGCATGTCGCCGGGCTTCATGCCTTCCAGCAGTTCAGCCAGCGAGTAGCGCGGGCGCGCAGGCGCGAGCACCAGGCAGCCGTCCTCAACGCTCACGGCAACCGATGCCCCAGCGTCCAGGCCCAGCGTGCGCAGCAGTTGGCGAGGCAAGGTGACGGACACGGAGCCGCCGACGGCGCGAAGGGTTGCGGTGTGCATGAAAGGGTCTCCTGGGTGAGCTGTCCAATGCCCCGGAGTGTTACACGAAAGTGTGATTTTCGGGTCCGTATGGGTACGCATAACGCTGCATGGTGGGTAGTCGCGAGGCCATCAAGCCGCTTTGATCGGCACCACCGCGGCCCCCTTGCGCAGCCGATCCAGGTAGTCGGCCCAGGTGACCATCATCGTGCGGCGCTGGTCCAGGAACTGGGTGCGGTTGTAGGCGCGGCCCAGGCTGTCGCGCACCGAATGGGCGAGCTGCGCTTCGATCACTGTCTCGGGCACGTTCAGCCGCTCGGCCAGGATCGTGCGGGCCGTGGCCCTGAAGCCGTGGCCGGTCACCTCGTCGGCGGGGAAGCCCATCGCACGCAAGGCCGCGTTCACGGTGTTCTCACTCATCGGCCGGTCGTGGTGCCTCTCGCCCCTGAAGACCCAAGGCCCGGCCCCGGTCAGCGGCTGCAGATCCCGCAGCACCTGCACCGCCTGCGGCGGCAGCGGCACCAGATGCGGCGGGCCCGATGCCTTTCCCGCCTTCTCGCGCTTCATGCGCTCGGCCGGGATGGTCCAGGTGGCCCCGTCCAGATCGAACTCGGCCCACTGGGCCTGCCGCAGCTCGCCGGGACGCAGGAGCAGCATCGGCGCCAAGCGCAGCGCGGCACGCACCACCGGCGTGCCGGCGTAGCCGTCGCACGCGTGCAGCAGCTCGGCCAGGCGCTCGGGCTTGGTGATGGCCGGGAAGTGGCGCACCTGCGGCTTGCGCAGCAGGCCCTTCAGGTCGCGCGCCGGGTCGCTGGCCACCAGCCCCTTGCCCACGGCATAACGGAACACCTGGGAGCAGCTTTCGTGCGCCCGGTGGGCGGTCTCGATCACGCCGCGCGCTTCGATCCGGCGCAGCACGTCCAGCAGCTCGGCCGGCGTGATGCTGGCCACCTGGCGGCGGCCGATGTACGGGAACACGTCGGTCACGAGGCGGGCCAGCACCTTTTCGGCATAGCTGGCCGACCAGTCGTCGCGGCGCGCAGCGTGCCACTCGCGAGCCACGGCCTCGAAGCTGTCGGCGGCGGGCAGGCCTGCCGCTTCCAGCGCTGCGGCTGCTGCCGCTGCCTTGCGCTCGGCCTTGGCGGTCTTGCGCGCCTGGCTCGGGTCGACGCCGGCCGCGGCATCCTTGCGCGCCGTGTCGCGCTTCTGGCGCGCCTGCGCCAGGCTGACCTCTGGGTAGGTGCCCAGGCTCAGCATCCCTTCGGTGCCGTCGCGCCAGAAGCGCCAGCGCCACCAGCCGGCGCCGGTCGGCCGTGCTTCCAGCAGCAACCCGCCACCGTCGCTGATCTTGCGCGCCTTGCCCGACTCGGCCGCCGCCTTCAGGGCCGCGCGGATTGCCCTGTCGCTCAGCAGTTCAGAGCCCGCCATCGTTGGGTCGCTCCCGCCAGGTTGACCGGGTAACTTCCCCGGTCGGTTACCCGGTCGGGGCGATTTACCCGGTATGTTACCCGGTGAGTTACCCGATGCAAGCGGCCTTGGTTGGCCCCATGCGGGCATGAAAAAAGCGCCAAGGCGTTGATTTCCTTGGCGCTTTGGTCGTTTCCGGCCCTATGCGGATGCTGTCTTGGTGGCCTGGGGCGGAATCGAACCACCGACACGCGGATTTTCAATCCGCTGCTCTACCAACTGAGCTACCAGGCCGAGCCGGTCATTATAGCCAGGGCCGACGGGCCTTCCGTGCCGGCTTCAGCCGGCGCCGCGCTTGTTGCGGCTGAGGTCCACGCCCAGTTGCTTGAGCTTGCGGTACAGGTGCGTGCGCTCGAGCCCCGTCTTCTCGGCCACGCGGGTCATCGAGCCGCTTTCCTTGGCGAGGTGGAACTCGAAGTAGCTCTTCTCGAAGGCGTCGCGCGCCTCGCGCAGCGGGCGGTCGAGGTCGAAGGTCTGCTCGGCTTGCGGGCCGCTGGGCACCAGCGGCGGCAGCGGCTGCGCGTGGGCGCCGTTGACGCCGCTGTCGGCACCGCCACTGCCGTCGCTGCGCGGCGCTCCGCCGCTGCCGCCGCCGGGGCCGCCGCCCGCGCGCGCGCCGCCGGGCTTGACCAGCGCCTGCTCCACCGCGCGCAGCAGCTTCTGCAGCGTGATCGGCTTTTCGAGGAAGGCGCTGGCGCCGAACTTGGTGGCCTCCACCGCGGTGTCGATGGTGCCGTGGCCGCTCATCATGATCACCGGCATGCTCAGCATGCCGGTGGCGCCCCATTCCTTGAGCAGGCTGATGCCGTCGACGTCGGGCATCCAGATGTCCAGCAGCACCAGGTCGGGCCGCAGGGACTCGCGCACGCTTCTGGCCTGGGCCGCGTTCTCCGCCAGTTCGACGGTGTGCCCCTCGTCGGTGAGGATCTCCGACAGCAGGGCCCGGATGCCCAGCTCGTCGTCTACGACCAATATGGTTGCCATGCGCGCATTCAAAGCACCTGGTGCAGGCCGCCGCTGCCGGCGGCGGTGCCGTCCGGCGACGGTGCGGCGTCGGACGGAGGTGCGAAGTTGGAAAATGATAGCGAAACTCGTGCCCCGATCACCGCGCCTTCCGGGTCGTCGCCCTCGTGCAGGTTGGCCACGCGCAGGCGGGCATGGTGCTCGTCGGCGATCTTCTTGACCACCGCCAGCCCCAGCCCGGTGCCCTTGGCCTTGGTGGTGACGTAGGGCTCGAAGGCCCGTTTCAGCACCTTCTCGGCGAAGCCGGGGCCGTTGTCGATGACGGTCAGGCGCACCGCGCGCAGCTCGCCGTGCTCGCCCACGGCCCTGGAGGTGCGCACCTGCACGTGGCCGTGGTCCTGCTCGGACACCGCGTCCAGCGCGTTCTGCACCAGGTTGTGGATGACCTGGCGCAGCTGCGTCGCGTCGCCCAGCACGCGCGGCAGCGCGGGCTCGATCTGCGCCGTCAGCACGCCGGCGTCGTGCGCCTGGCCGTACAGCGCCAGCACTTCCTGCACCAGCGGGTTGAGGTCCAGCGGTTTCAGTTGCGCGGCCGGCAGCCGCGCGTAGTCGCGGAACTCGTTGACCAGGCGCTGCATGGCCTGCACCTGGTTCACGATGGTGGCCACGCTGCGCAGCAGCAGGCTCTGGTCGGCGCCTTCGAGCTTGCTTTCCAGCCGGTGCTGCAGCCGTTCGGCCGAGAGCTGGATCGGCGTCAGCGGGTTCTTGATCTCGTGCGCCAGGCGGCGCGCCACCTCGGCCCAGGCGGCGCTGCGCTGCGCGGAGACGACGTCGCTGATGTCGTCGAAGACCAGCAGCCGCATCGTGCCCGGCAGGTGCGCGCCGCGCACCAGCAGGCTGATGCCGCTGCCGTCGCCGCGCGCGAGCTCGTAGCTTTCCTGCCAGTGGTCGCGCTCGCCGGCCTCGGGGCTGGTGTGCAGCAGCTCGAAGCGCTGCTCGATGCTGCGCGCCAGCACGTCCAGCTCGGGCACCTCGTCGAGCCGGCGGCCGCGCCAGGCGGCGAAGGGCAGGCGCAGGATGCGCGTCGCGCCGGGGTTCACGGTGTCGATGCGGCCTTCGCGGTCGAGCACGATGACGCCGGCGCTCAAGGTGTCGAGGATGGTCTGCAGCCGCGTGCGCGCGCCTTCGAGCTGGGCCACGCCGCGCTGCACCTGCTCGCGCGCCTCGGCCAACTGCGCGGTCATGTCGGCGAACGATCGCGTCAGCCCGCCCAGCTCGTCGCGCGACGCGAACACCGGCTTGGCGGTGAGGTCGCCGGCGGCCACCTGGCGCACGCCGTCGGCCAGCAGCAGCAGCGGCCGCGCGAGCTGGGTGCCCAGCAGGATGGCCAGCAGCACGGCGCCGAATACGGCCAGGATCAGCGCCAGCGTCAGCGTGCCGATGTACATGCGGCGCAGGCCGTCGCGGGCCAGCGCGCGCTGCTGGTATTCGGCATAGGCGTCCTGCACGGCCAGCGCGTTGAGCGCCAGCGCGCGCGGCAGCGTCTGCTCCAGCAGCAGGTAGCGCTCGTCGCTGCGCGCCAGCACCATCTCGCTGCCGAGCACGCGCGCCAGCGCGCGCACGCGGGCGTCGCCGCCGGACTTGGCCAGCGTGTCCTCGTCCAGGCCGATGAACTGGCTGGCCACGCCGGTGCTGGCGGCCTGGCTCAGCAGCGTGGCGCTGGGGCGCTCGGGCGCCACGGTGGCGGTGCCGCCGCCGGCCGTCAGCAGCACGTGGCCGGTGCCGCCCACCAGCGCCAGGTCGGCCACGCCGGCCTGCTCGCGCAGCCGCTCCAGCGTCACCGCGGTGGTGCCGGGCACGCCGGTCTCGCGCAGGCGTTCGGCGGCCAGCCGCGCCTTGCGCGCGAGGTCGGCGGCCAGCGTGTCCAGCGTGCCCTTGCCCAGCGACAGCCCGGCGTCCAGCGCGCCGGCCATGCGAGCGTCGAACCAGACCTCGATGCTGCGCGCGACGAACTGGTACGACACGGTGTAGATCGTCAGCCCCGGCAGCACGCCCACCAGCGCGAAGATGCCGGCCAGCTTGATCAGCAGCCGGCTGCCGAACTTGCCGCGCCGCAGCCGCAGCGCCAGGCGGATCGCGGCGAAGCCGATCACCAGCGTCAGCATCGCGGCCACCGCGACGTTGGCCCAGAACAGCCAGAAGAAGCGCCGCTCGCTGATCGGGCTGCCCGGCGTGTCGGTGCCCATACGCACGACGAAGGCCAGCACCAGGCCGAGGCCGGTGGTCGCGGTCAGCGCGACGATCCAGGCCCAACGCGCGGAACGGGTCATTCAGTCCAGCCGGATGGCGCGCTCGACACCGAGGGCGAAATCGCTGCCGCCGCCCAGGCCGATCAGCATCGGGCTCGGGAGCTGCGAGGTGTCCAGCCGCCACGAGAACTCGACGTAGTGCCGGCTGTCGGGGTCGATCTGCGACAGCTCGGCCAGCCGCCATTGCGAGGCGCGCGTGACCACCGCCATCGCCTCGGCGAGCGTCGCGTAGGTCTGGTTCAGGCCGCCCAGGCCGACGCGCCAGTTGGCCGTCAGCGGCTGGTAGGCCACGCGCCAGTTGCGGTTGACGCGCGCAATGCGCTCGTCGCGCCAGTACCAGCGGTTGCGCCACAGCGTGGCCTGGGCCGCGAAGTAGACCGGCACGCCGCGCTGCAGCGCGTCTTCCACCGCGCGCGGCAGCGTCACGCGGGTGACGAAGTCGATCATCAGCGCGCCGTCGGCGCGCAGGGCCTGCAGCGTCAGCAGCTCCACCTGCGCCCGCGCCGGCCGCGGCAGCGCCAGCGCGGCCGCGAGCCCCGCCGCCAGCCCCAGCAGCGAGCGTCTGTCGATGTGCCGCCGGTGGTGCATGGTGGTGGGCAGGCTGCAGGGGTGTCAGGGCTTGTGGATCAGCGCGTAGAAGAAGCCGTCCTGCCAGGCCACGGACGGCGGCAGCGCGGACGGTGGATTGTCGGCCAGCGGCAGCAGGTGGCCCGGCGAGCGCGGGTCCACCCGCGCCGCACCGGCCGGCAGCCGTTGCAAAAACGCGTCGATCTGCTGCTGGCCTTCGCATTTGAAGATCGAGCAGGTGGCGTAGAGCAGCCGCCCGCCGGGCTTCAGCAAGGGCCACAACGCGTGCAGCAGCTCGCTCTGGATGCGAGTAAGCGCTGACAAATCATCGGCCCGCCGCAGCCAGCGGATGTCCGGGTGGCGGCGCACGATGCCCGAGGCGCTGCAGGGCGCGTCCAGCAGGATGGCGTCGAACGGTCGGCCGTCCCACCAGGCCGCCGGCTGGCGGGCGTCGGCCGCGCGCACCTCGGCGTGAAGGTGCAGGCGCTGCAGCGTCTCGTGGATGCGCGGCAGGCGCTGCGGGTCGCTGTCCAGCGCCAGCAGGTCCAGATCGGCGCGCTCCAGCAGCTGCGCGGTCTTGCCGCCGGGCGCGGCGCAGGCGTCGAGCACGCGGGCGCCAGCCGGTAAGCCATCGCCCAGCAGCAGCGAGGCCGCGCGCTGCGCCGCCGCGTCCTGCACCGAGACCTCGCCCTCGGCAAAGCCCGGCAGCGCCTGCACCGGGCAGGGCTCGGCCAGCAGCACGGCCTGGCCGGCGAGCATCGGGTCGTCCAGCAGCGTCGCGGCACGGCCGGCGGCGGCCAGCTTGTGCAGGTAAGCGGCGCCGCCCAGGCGCCGGGCGTTGACGCGCAGCGTCATCGGCGGCCGCTGGTTGGCCGCCAGCAGCAGCGCCTGCCAGTGCGCGGGCCAGTCTTGGCGCACGCGCTCGATCCACCACGCCGGGTGGTTGTAGGCGGCCTCGGGCTGGTGCTCGGCCGCCGCCACCAGCGCCGCGCGCTCGCGGACGAAGCGGCGCAGCACCGCGTTGATGAAGCCGGCGGCCGCCGGCATGCGCCTGCGCGCCGCGTGGACGACCTGGTCGACCAGCGTGTGGTCGGCATAGGGGGGAGCCGGCTGCGGCCACAGCAGCGCCAGCGCGCAGCACAGCAAGGCGTCGACGGCCGGCGGCGGCACCTTGGGCGCCAGGTGCCTGCGCACTTCGGCGGCGCCGCCCAGGCGGCGCAGCACGTCGAAGCCCAGCGCCTGCACGCCGGCGCGGGCATCCGGCGGGCAGCGCGCCATCCAGTCGGTGGCGGAACGTCCGCTGCGCACCGCCTGCAGCAGCTCGGCGCACAGCTCCAGCAGCCGCGACAGCGGCGGGCCATGCAGAGAGGGGGTGGCGCTCACCGCGGCAGTCTAGGGCCTGCTTCCGACGGGCCGATGCCCTTGCCCGCAGAATGCGAAGCCCGCCCCGAAGGAGACCGACCCCATGCCCCAGACGCCGACGGCGCCGGCCGACGCACCCGCCCGGTTGCTGCGCAGCGAGGATGAACTGGCCCGCCTGCCGGCCTCCGAGCGCATCCGCTACCGGCTGGTGACGGCCGACTGCCGCCACCACGCCAACGACAACATCGCCGCCTACATCCGCGCCGGCGAGCTCGACGAGCTGAAGGCCGAGGTGCAGGCGCGCATGCAGGAGGTGCTGCGCGCGCTGGTGATCGACACCGACAGCGACCACAACACCAACGAGACCGCCGCGCGCGTGGCGCGCATGTTCGTCGACGAGGTGTTCCGCGGCCGCTACGCGCCGATGCCGTCGGTGACCGAGTTCCCCAACGCCGAGCGGCTGAACGAGCTGATGATCGTCGGCCCCATCACCGTGCGCAGCGCCTGCAGCCACCACCTGTGCCCCATCCTCGGCAAGGTGTGGATCGGGCTGCTGCCCAACGAGCACAGCAACCTGATCGGGCTGTCGAAGTACGCGCGCATCTGCGACTGGATCATGAGCCGGCCGCAGATCCAGGAAGAGGCGGTGACGATGCTCGCCAACGAACTGCAGCAGCGCGTGCGCCCCGACGGCCTGGCCATCGTGATGGAGGCCGACCATTTCTGCATGCATTGGCGCGGCGTCAAGGACGACCAGTCGGCGATGGTCAACAGTGTGATGCGCGGCGCCTTCCTGAAGGACGCCAGCCTGCGGCGGGAGTTCCTGTCGCTGCTGTCGCGCAAGACCTGAGCGAGGAGATGCCGATGCTCGTCCGCCTGATGTACGCCAGCCGCGCGGCCGCCGCCGCGCTGGACCCCGAGGAGCTGCACGCCATCCTGCGCCAGTCGCGCGCCAACAACCCGGCGCTGGGCATCACCGGCGTGCTGTGCGTGTGCCCGGCCAGCGGCATCTTCCTGCAGGTGCTGGAAGGCGGGCGCAGCGCCGTCAACCGGCTGTACCAGCGCATCGTGGCCGACCGCCGCCACAGCGCGGTGGAACTGCTGGCCTTCGAGGAGATCACCGAGCGGCGCTTCGCCGGCTGGGCGATGGGCCAGGTCGACATGTCGCGCCTGAACCCGGCGCTGCTGCTGAAGTACAGCGAGAAGCCGGTGCTCGACCCCTACGTGCTGCCGGGCTCGGCGTCGCTGGCGCTGCTGCAGGACTTGATGGCGACGGCGTCGGTCGTGGGCAACGCCTGACGTTACTTCGTTCCGAAGATCCGGTCGCCGGCGTCACCCAAGCCTGGGACGATGTAGCCGTGCTCGTTGAGCTGGCGGTCGATGGCCGCGGTGTAGACCGGCACGTCGGGGTGGTGGGCGTGGAAGTTCTTCAGGCCCTCGGGCGCGGCCAGCAGGCTGACGAAGCGGATCGACTTCGGCCGCGTCTCCTTCAGCCGGTCCACCGCGGCGACGGCCGAGTTGCCGGTGGCCAGCATCGGGTCCAGCACGACGGCGTCGCGCTCGTGCATGTCCTGCGGCATCTTGAAGTAGTACTCCACCGCCACCAGCGTCTTCGGGTCGCGGTACAGGCCCACGTGGCCCACGCGCGCGCCGGGCACCACCTCGAGCATGCCGTCGAGGAAGCCGTCGCCGGCGCGCATGATGACGACGAAGACCGTCTTCTTGCCGTCGATCACCGGCGCCTTCATCGCCTCCAGCGGGGTCTCGATGTCGATCAGCTGTGTCGGCATGTCGCGCGTGACCTCGTAGGCCATCAGCATGCTGATCTCGTGCAGCAGCCGGCGGAAGCTGTTGGTGCTGCGGTCCTTCTGCCGCATCAGCGTCAGCTTGTGCTGCACCAGCGGGTGGGAGACGACGTGAACGGCGGGCGTGGGGTTCATGCGGGCTCTTCTTCCGCCGCGTCGGGCTGCGGCGCTGTGGCGAAGATGGTGCCACAGCGCCGCGCGCGCTCAATCGCTCAATCGCTCAATAGCCGTTGCCGCCGCCGTGGCGCCTGTAGTCGGCCGCGCCGTGGTAGGTCGGGAAGCCGTTGGCGTCGTGGCTCACCGCGATGCCGGCCAGGCCGCTGGTGAGGCCGGTCGGGCTCAGCGTCGTCGCGGTGTAGCCGTAGCTCGTGCGCATGCCGGGGATCAGGCCGGCGATCGGCTTGCTGCTCTCGAACTGCGCGATCGAGCTGGCGACGCTCTGGCCCGTCCAGTTGTCGGCGTTGATCGCGGCCTGGATGTCCAGCCCGTACACCACGTTGCCGAGGAAGGTCTTGACGATGTAGTCGGGGATCGGCCCGCCGCCGGCCGAACCCCACACCAGCCGCAGCCGGCCCTGGCCGTCGAGCGCGATCGACGGCGCGATCGAGCTGCGCGGGCGCCGGTTCGCGCCGTAGCCGTTGACGTCCAGCCCCGGCATGCTGGCCGAGAAGTTCGACAGCGCGTTGTTCAGCATCATGCCGGCGGCCTCGATGTGCGCGCCCCAGTGCGTGTTGATCGTCGTCGTCATCGCCAGCGCGTTGCCGTAGCCGTCGACGATGGCCAGCGAGCTGGTGGTGTTCCAGTCCTCCTCGTGCAGCGCCCGCGGCGCCCGCGATGCCCGCGATGCCCGCGGCGCGACCGCCAGCCGCGTGGCGCGGGCGTCGGCGCGCGCGCGTCCGCCCAGGCTGGCCAGCGGGTCGAAGCCCGCCGGGTCGGTCGGCACGAAGCCCGGGATGCCGTCGGCCGCGCCGCCGGCGCTCACCGTGCCCAGCGCGGTGCCGTTGATCAGCGCGGCCCTGGCGTCCAGGTACGGCGCCGACAGCAGCGCATCGACGCGCGCGTTGACGTTGCTGTAGGCCGGGTCGCCGACGATGGCGCGCCGGTCGGCGTTCGACAGCCGGCTGGCTTCGGCGGCCAGGTAGTACATGCCCGGCGTCGCCCAGGTCTGCGCGGCGACGTTCTTGCGCTCCAGCAGGCCCAGTTGCTGCAGCACGGCCACGCCGCCGAACAGCGGCGCCGGCTGCGTGTACACGGCGAGCCCGAAGCGCTGGGCCATCAGCGGCTTGCGCTCGACGGCCTGGTAGTTGCCGATGTCGGCCGCGCTCATCAGGCTGGGGATGCGCGCCGGGATGATCGCCGCCGAGGTCGTGCCGTCGGCGTTGTAGGTTGACGGCAGGATCGAGGTGCAGTTGTTGGCGCCGCTGGCCGTGGTCTTGTCGTCCTGGAAGCGCTGCAGGATGGCCGCCGCGATCGGCCCGCTGGGATCGTAGAAGGCGGCCGCGCCGCCGTCGCGCACGCGCACCATGGTCTGCGCCAGCGCGGCGTTCTTGATCATCGTGCCCACCGGCAGCGGATGCGTGCCGGTGCTGTCGGCCGGGTCGCAGTAGCGCGCCTTGATGTCCTTGTACTGGCAGCGCACCGCGCCCCAGCGGTCGCGCGCCGTGTTCCACCAGGCCTTCACGCCGCCGGCGTTCAGCGGCTCGCCGGTCTCGTCGTCGAACTCGGTGCCGTCGCTGTACAAGGTGGAGTACATGTACGGCGTCATCGGGAAGCCGTCGGTGGCCAGCGCGATGGCCTCGTCCCACAGCGTGTTCCACGGCGCGCGGCCGAAGGCCTGGTGCACCTGGTCGAGCACGCGCACCGTGCCCGGCACGCCGGTGGCGCGGCCCGAGATGTTGGTGTTGCCCTGCTGCGCCGACAGGCTGCCGCCGATGCTCTGGTTGGCGCGGCACAGCAGGTCGGAGGCCACGGCCATCTGGTAGATGGAGGTGGTGGTGGCGGCGCCGATGTTGCTGGGCGCGCGCGACAGGCCGTCGAAGGTACGCACCTTCTTCGTCGCGGCGTCGTAGTAGGTGATGACGGTGCCGCCGCCCAGGCCCGAGGCGAAGGGCTCGACCACGCCCAGCACGGCCTGCACCGCGATGGCGGCATCGGCGGCCGAGCCGCCGCGCGCCAGCACGCGGCAGCCGGCGGCCGAGGCATTGACGTCGGCCGACGTCACCATCATGTTGGTGCCGGTGATGCCCACCGTCTGGCCGTAGGGCGCGCCGGCCTGCGGCGTGCACAGCGCGGGGTCGAAGGTCACCACGCGCACCGGCGTGCCGGTCACGTTCCAGACCAGACTGCCCAGGCTGAAGGGCAGGCTGCGGTCCACGCGCAGCGTGATGGTGTCGGCCGGCGTGGCGCTGGCGCCCGCGGCCAGGTCGCCGACGGCCACCTGGCCGTCGAGGATGCTGCTGCCCGCGCCCACCGCGGTCAGCGTGGCGCTGATGCCGCTTTGCGCGATGCTGCCGTTTTGCACCGTGACCTTGAAGTCGTAGTCGAACACCGTGCGCGTGACGCGGCGTTCAGCCACCTGCATCACCGTCACCACGCTGGCGCTGGCGGTCGCGGCGGTCTCGCCGCCGTTCGCCGCCAGGGCCTGCGCGCGTTCGCCCGCGGCCTGGGTGATGCCGAGGCCGGTGCCGGTCTGGCCGCCGCCGCAGGCCGACAGCGCGGCGGCAGCGCCCAGCGCCAGCAGCGTGGGGTGCGTGCGGCGGCTCATGCCAGCGCCCCTTGCTCGGCTTGCCCGGCCGGTGCCGGCGCGGCCCGGCGGCGCGACGCGCCCAGCAGCCCCAGCAGCGCCGCCGCGCCCAGCCATGCGGTGGCGGGCTCGGGCAGATCGGCGGCGGGCACGGTGATGGTCGTGCCGGTCTGCAGCGACACCAGGTCGTTGCCGTCGAAGCGGTAGAACTCGTAGCCGAGGGTGCCCGGCGCTCCGGTGCCCAGGAAGTCGAACTGCACCGAGAAGCCGCTCAGCGTCTGCCCGGGCTGCAGCGCGTCGGCGTCGTCGTAGACATAGGCGTCGAAGAAGCCGGCACCCAGCACGAGGTCGGGCTGCACCACCAGCGGATCCCAGCCCGCCGGCGCCACGGCGTTGGCCAGGTTGGCGTACAGCGCTTCGTCGAAGAACACGGTCAGCCCCGGCGCCGGGTCCTCGCCGGCGCCGTTGCTGAAGCTGAAGCTGGCCTGCCACGTGCTGCCCGACAGCAGGCTGTAGCTGACGCCGACCAAAGCGGCCTGCGAGACGGTGGACAGGGCGGCCAGGCCAAGGGCGAGGCCGAGACGGTGGAAGCGGTTCATCGGCAGGACTCCAGCGAACGTGAGAGGGTGCACGGGCGGTGCGCCCGAGGGTGATGCAAAACCAGTCTAGGTGGCCGCCCCGCCGGCCGCGCATGCATAGACTCGGCCTGTCCATAGCCTGCATGCATGCGCGACGCCTTTTCATGCCTTTCGTGCCTTGCCACCCCCGCGAATCGATGGCCGTGTTTGCACGGAGGCCGTCGTGAAGTCGCGCCACATCGAGCTGATCAACGCGATCCTGCAGACCGGCAGCCTCAGCGCCGCCGCGCAGTTGCTGGACATCGCCCAGCCCTCGGCCACGCGCGCACTGCAGCAGGCCGAGCGCGACCTGGGCTACCCGCTGTTCGACCGCCGCCGCGGGCGGCTGCAGCCCACCGAGGAGCTGCTGCACCTGGCGCCGGTCATCCGCCAGGCCTTCGCGGGCCTGGATGACGCGCGCCGCACGGCGCTGAACCTGCGCCCGCGCCAGCAGGCCACGCTGCGCGTGGGCGTGGCGCTGTCGCTGGCCGGCGCGCTGCCGCGGGCCTACGAAAGCCTGCGCGCCCGGCACGGCGAGCTGCGCTGCGAGTTCTCCACCGGCCACTACGACACGCTGCTGCAGTGGCTGCTGATGCACGAGATCGACGTCGGCGTGGCGCTGGAGCCGCCGCCGCACGCGGCGCTGCTGTTCGACGACCTGGGGCCGCGGCGGCTGGTGTGCGCGGCGCGCGCCGAGCTGCTGGGCAAGTACCGGCACGCGAAGCGCATCGACGGCGAGGCTTTGCGGACCATGGCGCTGATCGAGGTCGTCAGCACCGACCCCGTGGGCCGGCTGCTGGCCCGCTACGCGCAGCGCTACGACTGGCCCTATCCGGCCCGGCTGGGCGTGAAGACGCACCAGATCGCGCTCGACCTGGCTGCGCAGGGGCAGGGCGTGGCGGTGGTCGACGACTACAGCGCGCAGCGCTACGCCGGCCAGCTGGTGGTGCTGCCCGTCGAGCCGGCGGCGCACATCAACGTGATGGCGATGACGCTGAAGACGCGCGCCGTGCCGGTGGCGGCCACGCAGTTCATCGCCTGCTACCGCGAGGCGCTGGGGCCGGCGCCGCCGGCGGCATGACCTGGGAGGTCATCGCCAGCGCCGGCGCGCGGCGGCAAGCTGCGGCCATCGTCAACGCATGGAGCATTCGATGGACGGCATCAACCTCGTTCCGCTGGCCGTGGGCCACATGATCGGCCTGGGCGCGATCGGCTCGTGCGTGGGCATCGGCATCATGGGGAGCAAGTACCTGGAGGCCAGCGGGCGCCAGCCCGAGATGATGGAGCCGATGCAGGCCAAGGTCTTCCTGCTGGTCGGCGTGCTCGACGGCGCGTTCATCATCGCCACCGGCATCGGGCTGTGGTTCGCGACGGCGAATCCGTTCAGGTGAGCAGCGCGCGCAGGTGATCGGCGGTGGCCGCATCGGCCGGCAGCAGCGTCTCGACGGCGATCTCGGCCAGCGTGACGTCGTGCGGCGCGCCGAAGACGGTAATCGCGGTGATGAAGCTCAGCACGCCGCCGGGACGCGCAGGCTCAGCGGCACGGCCACGTCCAGCGGGCCGGGCTCGGCTTCCCCGGGCGCCGGGCCTGGCAGCGCGCGCAGTTCGTCCAGCAGCGCCTGCAGGTGAGCGTCCTGCGTGCTCGCCACCTGCGTCTGCAGCCGGTGCAGCACGTAGGCACGCCAGGCACCGAGGTTGACGATCAGCGGCGCCAGCCCGCGCGGATGCAGCGACAGCCGCAGCACGTTGACCGGCGGCTGCAGCAGCTCGGGCGCGGCCTGTGCCATCAGCATCGGCACCAGGCGGTTGTGCGCGACGAGGTTCCAGTGCCGGTCGACCGCCAGCGCCGGCCAGGGCTCGTGCGCGTCGAGCAGGCGCTGCAACGCGGCGCGAACGTGCGCCAGCGCCGGGTCGGTCAGCGCGCGCACGGCGTACAGCGGCGCGTAGCCGGCGGCGGCCAGGAAGGCATTGCGCTCGCGCAGCGGCAGCTGCAGCCGCTCGGCCAGGCGCAGCACCATCGCGCGGCTGGGTTCGGACTTGCCGGTCTCCAGCCAGCTCAGGTGGCGCGCGGAGACCCCGGCGTCGAACGCCAGCGCCAGCTGCGACAGGCCGCGCTGGCGGCGCCAGCGGCGGAGCTGCTCGCCGAAGGCGGAAGCCGGCAGCGGCAGCGGCAGCGGCCTTTCGGACGCTTCGGACGAGAACGCGCTGCCCTTCAAAACACCGTACCGTCGCTGTCGATCTGCAGCGGCGGCGCGCCGCCCTCGCGGCGCTCGGCGGCGATCTCGCGCCCGGCGGCCCAGGTGCCGCCTTCCAGCACACAGGCCAGCGGCAGTTGATCGGCGCCGACGCCCAGCTCGCGGCGCACCAGCACCGCCAGCTCGTCCAGCAGCGTGACGGTCAGCGCGCGCCATTCGACCACCGGCTCGTCGCCGGGCTTCCACTTGCGCTGCAGCATCGCCGCGTGGCGCGGCACGATGACGCCGCTGTCCAGCAGCAGGCCGCCGTTGCGGTATTCGGGCAAGCCCGTCAGCGCGTCCAGCCCGGTGACGGCGACGCCGGCCCATTGCAGCGGCTCCAGCAGCGAATAGCTCAGCCACTGGCTCAGCTTGTGGAACGGCACCCAGCCGCGCGTGACCGCGTCTTCGCCGTCGCCGTCGCCGGTGGCCGCGCCGGCCCAGCGGTGCGGCCAGACGTCGCCGGCGCGCACGCCCATCACCAGGCTGCCGCTGGTCCAGATCGGGCCCAGCGCCTGCAGCACGTAGCGCAGGATCTCGTCGGCGCCGACGCTGCCGCGCGTGCCGCCGGCGGTCAGGCGGTCGAACAGCAGCGCCGGGCGCGGCGGCGTGCCGTCGCGCCGGCTCTCGTCCTGCAAGGCCTCGCCCAGGCGGGCCAGCAGGCCGGCACGGCCTTCCAGCCCGACCAGCGGGTTGGACGGGCCGACCTGGAACACGCCGCGCAGCACCGCCGCGTCGACCTGGCGCAGCGCCTGCGCATCCACGCGGCAGGGCTCGGCGGGCGACGACGAGAAGACGCCGGCCATGAAGGCGCGCAAGCTCGCGACGCCCAGGCCTTCCGACCGGCCGTAGCGCGCGGCGGCCGGCGCTTCGGGGTCCGGCGGCGGCGGCGGCGGCGATCGCGCGGCGCCGCCGCTGGCCTGGTCCAGCGCGGCCATCAGCTCGTCGCGGCCCACGCGCTCGGCCGGCAGCGCACTGGCGGGCAGCGCCGCGGCCTGCTCGGCATAACGCCAGGAGCCGCCGGCGCCGGCGTCCAGCAGCACGCTGACCACGGTGAGGTCGAACTGCGCGCGCGCGCGGTCGGCCGGCGACAGCGCGGCCAGCTTCGCATCCAGCTCCGCCTTGCGGTCGACGCCGCCGGCCTCGAAGTGGCGCCAGCGGCTGTGGTACGGGATGCGCAGGTCCGGGAAGCGCCGCCGCGTTAGCGCCGCGACGCGCGCCGCGGCCTCGGGCAGCCGCGAACGGTCGAGCCGGAACCAGCCCGAGCGCTCGTCGGCCACCGCCGCGGTGATCGCCGCGCAGCGCGCGCGGATGGTCTGCGGGCGGCGCAGCACCGCCAACAAGTCATTCAAGACCGCGGCCTTTCACGTTTGCCAAGCGTTCTTCGCTGGGCACCGCGCCGTCGGTGAAGTACCCGGCCGCGATCTTGGCCTCGATCTCCACCTTGGCGTCGGCCGGCACCAGGTCGTCGGGGATCTTGACGCGCTCGCCCACCTCGATGCCGCTGCCGGTGATGGCGTCGTACTTGTCGTTGCTCATGCTGACCAGGCGATGGATCCGGCGGATGCCCAGCCAGTGCAGCACGTCGGGCATCAGCTCCTGGAAGCGCATGTCCTGCACGCCGGCCACGCACTCGGTGCGCAGGAAGTACTTGTCGGCGCGGTCGCCGCCCTCCTGCCGCTTGCGCGCGTTGTAGACCAGGAACTTGGTCACCTCGCCTAAAGCGCGGCCCTCCTTGCGGCTGTAGGCGATCAGCCCCACGCCGCCTTGCTGCGCGCCGTGGATGCACTCCTCGATCGCGTGCGTCAGGTAGGGCCGGCAGGTGCAGATGTCGCTGCCGAAGACGTCGGAGCCGTTGCACTCGTCGTGCACGCGCGCGGTCAGCGTCACGCGCGGGTCGGCCAGCGCGCGCACGTCGCCGAAGACGTACAGCGTCTGCCCGCCGATCGGCGGCAGGAAGACCTCCAGGTCGCTGCGCGTCACCAGCTCGGGGTACATGCCGCCGGTCTCTTCGAACAACGCGCGACGCAACTCGGCCTCGCTGACCTTGAAGCGGCGCGCGACGCCGGGCAGCCACCACACCGGCTCGACCGCGATCTTGGTCACCGTGGCGCTGGCGTCGCCGAGCAGCACCCGGCCGTCGATCGCCAGGCGCTGGAAGGCGATGGCCTGCTTGATCTCCGGCAGATGGATGTGGGCCTTGGTGACGGCGATGGTCGGCCGGATGTCGTAGCCCTGGGCCAGATAGTCGGCGTAGACCGTCTGCACGCTGGCGCCCCAGGGATCGATGGAGACGATCTTGTCGGCGTCGCCCCATTGCGGATAGGGGCCGATCGGGTCGGTGGGCGCGGTGTTGGTCAGGTCGGCGCGGTGGCCGCGCGTCAGGTTGCCGGCCGCCACCGCCAGCGCGCGGTAGACGCCGTAGCTGCCGCTGTGCGTGCCCACCACGTTGCGCTGGCCGCGGTTGGTGGTGGTGCCGACGACGGGCCCGCGCTGCAGCGGATCGGCCTCGCCCCAGCGGATGGCCGGCGCGCCCGCGGGACCCTGGCCGGGATGCGAGGTCAGGCGGATGTGGCGCACCGGCGCCGGGGTCTGATCGGGCATGGCTGAAGTCTCCGACAAGCGGCGAGCATACCGCCGCACTTCAGCGCTGGCGGTTGACCTCCAGCGCATCGACCGCCGAGGCGCGGTTGCCGAAGCGCCAGCGCACCTGGCTGACGACGGCGGCGACCTCCTCGTCGCCCAGCAGCGTGGCGAACGGCGGCATGCCCGGCGGCCGCGGATGCGCCGCGGTGGACGGCCCGAAGCCGCCGCCCAGCACCATGCGCACCACGTTGACCGGCGAGGCCAGCGCCAGCGCGCGGTTGCCGGCCAGCGCCGGGCCGTCGTCGGCCACGCCTTCACCTTGTTTGCCGTGGCAGTCGGCGCAATGGCGCTCGTAGAGCTTGTCGCCCAGCGCCTGCGTCGCGGCCGTCGGTGCGGGCGCCGGCGGCGGCGCGGGCTCCGGCGTCACCGGCAGCTGATGCAGATAGGCCGCGACGGCCGCCGCGTCGGCATCGCTCAAGTGCTGCGTGCTGTGCGCCACCACCACCGCCATCGGCCCCGACACCGTGGCCTGCGCGTTGCGGCCGGTCTTCAGCAAGGCCGCGGTCTCGGCCGGCGGCCAGGCCGCGGCGCCGGCGGCGCGCGGGTCCTGCAGCGACGGCGCCAGCCAGCCCTGCTCGGGGATGATGCCGCCGCGGAAGTCCCAGGCGCCGGCGGTGGCGCCCAAAGCGTCGCGCCGGCCATGGCAGGCGCTGCAGTGGCCGAGGCCGCCCACGAGATAAGCGCCGCGGCGCAGCGTGCCGTCGGCCAGATCGGGCAGCTGCGCCGGCTGGAAGCGCAGCGCGCGCCACACCGTCAAGGCCACCGGCAGCCGGTACGGAAAGCGCAGCGCGTGCGGCGGCACCGGCTGCGCCGCCGCGGGCCGGCTTTGCAGATAGGCCCAGAGGTCATCGGCATCGGCGTCGCTGATCAGGCTGAAGTTCGGATAGGGACAGGCCGGCAGCAGCGCGCGGCCGTCGGCCGAGCGGCCCTCGCGCAACGCGCGACGAAAGGCGGCCGCGGTCCAGCGACCCAGGCCGTGCTGCGGGTCGGGCGTCAGGTTGGCCGCGGCGATGGCGCCGAACGGCGTGTTGATGACGCGGCCGCCGGCGTAGTCGGCCGCGCCGGGCGCGGTGTGGCAGCCGGCGCAGTGGCCGATGCGGGCGAGGTAGGCGCCGCGCGCGACGGCCATCGCCGCAGGCGCCGTCGTGGTCGCAGGCGCCGTCGCTGCCGGCGGCGCGGCCACGCGCAGATCGTCGGCGCGGTCCCACCCGCCGGCGCTCGAGGCGATGGCCAGCGCCAAGGCGACGGCCGCCAGCAGGCCCGCGGCGATGCGCTTCATCGCGGCGTCACCGCCACCGTGGTGCCGCAGCGCAAGGGCATCGGCTGCGGCAGCGCGGCCGCCGGCGGCGCCGACGGCGGCACCGGTTGCGCGGCCAGCCAGGCCGAGAGCAGCGCCACGTCCTCCGGCGCCAGGCGGCGCGCGACCTCGGCCATGCAGTCGGGCGCGCGCGCGGTGCGCGTGCCGGTGCGCCAGGCGCCGAGCTGGGCGTTGAGGTAGTCGCGCGGCAGCCCCAGCAGCGCGGGCACGCCCGGCAGCGTGCCGGTCAGCGCGGCGCCGTGGCAGGCGCTGCAGGCCGGCAGTCGGCGCGCCGCGTCGCCCTGCGTGGCGAGCGCTTTGGCGCGCGCCTGCGCCGCGGCGTCGGCCGCCAGGTGCGCCGGCAGCGGCGCCGGCGGCTCGTGCGGCAGGTTCAGCGCCGCGAAATAGCCGGCCAGGTCGCGCAGGTAGTCGTCGGACAAGGGCTCCAGCAGATGCGCCATCAAGGCGTAGCGCCGGCGGCCGTCGCGAAAGGCGAGCAACTGGTCGAACAGATAGGCCGCCGGCTTGCCGGCCAGCCGCGGGTAGTAGCCGTCGGGCGCCGCGCGGCCGCGCTCGCCGTGGCAACCGGTGCAGGCGCGCGCGCGGCGCGCCAGCGTGTCGTCGCCGGCATCGGCGGCGGCCACCGCGGCCGGCAGCGCCGCGAGCAGCGCCGCCGGCAGCGCCAGCCACAGCGCACGGAGCCGCCGGCGCATGAGGCTACAGCTTGAAGTCGTAGTCGATGGTCAGCGGCGCGTGATCGCTGAAGCGCTGGGCCTTGTAGATCGAGGCCTTGCGCGCGGTCTGCGCCAGCGCCGGCGTCGCGATCTGGTAGTCCAGCCGCCAGCCCACGTTGTTGGCCCAGGCCTGGCCGCGGTTGCTCCACCAGGTGTAGGCGGTGTCGGTGGCGTCGGGCTCCAGCGTGCGGTAGACGTCCACCAGCCCGGCCTGGTCGAACAGCTTGGTGAGCCAGGCGCGCTCCTCGGGCAGGAAGCCCGAGTTCTTCTGGTTGCTGCGCCAGTTCTTGAGGTCGATCTCTTTGTGCGCGATGTTGATGTCGCCCACCAGGATGAAGTCGCGCTGCTTCTTCAGCTTGACCAGGTGCGGGTAGATCGCCGCCAGGAAGCGGTACTTGGCCTGCTGCCGCTCCTCGCCGCTGGAGCCGCTGGGAAAGTAGCAGCTGATCAGGCTGAGCTTGCGGCCGGGCTTGTCGAAGCGCTTCTCGATCCAGCGGCCTTCGTCGTCGAACTCCGGCACGCCGATCTTGGCGATGAGGTCGCTCGGCTCGTCGCGCGTGTACAGGCCCACGCCGGCATAGCCCTTCTTCAGCGCGTAGCAGAAATGCCCCTTCATGCTGGGCGGGCTGCAGAACACGCCGTCGACCTGCTCGTGCTGGGCCTTGACCTCCTGCACGCCCACGGCGTCGGGCTTCTGCTGGGGCAGCCAGTCGAAGAAGCCCTTGTTCGCGGCCGAGCGGATGCCGTTCAGGTTGGCTGAAATCACTCTCAACATGGGTCCCCTCATACAATCCGCGGCCCATGACCGCAGCGCGCGCCGCCGATCCCCTGGCCCAGGACTTCGTCCGCTTCGCCGTCGATGCCGGCGTGCTGCGCTTCGGCGAGTTCAAGACCAAGGCCGGACGCCTGTCGCCCTACTTCTTCAACGCCGGCCTGTTCGACGACGGCGCCAAGCTCTCGGCGCTCGGTTCATTCTATGCACGGCGCCTGCTGGCCAGCGGCATCGCGTTCGACATGCTGTTCGGCCCGGCGTACAAGGGCATCACGCTGGTCGCGGCACTGGCCATCGAGCTGGCGCGGCTGGGCCGCAGCGTGCCCTTCGCCTACAACCGCAAGGAAGCCAAGGACCATGGCGAAGGCGGCACGCTGGTCGGCGCGCCGGTGCGCGGCCGCGTGCTGATCGTCGACGACGTGATCTCGGCCGGCACCTCGGTGCGCGAGTCGATCGCGCTGATCCGCTCCGCCGGCGCCGTGCCCTGCGGCGTGGCGCTGGCGCTGGACCGCCAGGAAAAGGCCACCGAGGCGGGCCGCGACCTGCCGCATTCGGCGGTGCAGTTCGTCGAGCGCGAACTGGGCCTGCCGGTGTGCGCCGTGGCCTGCCTGGACGACTTGCTGCAGTATCTGGCGCCCGACCCCGCACTGCAGGCCAGTGCCGCGGCCGTGCAGGCGTACCGCGACCGCTACGGAGTTTGAATGTTCCTCCCGCGCGGCCCGCTCCTTTGCATGCGAGTGCTGATCAGCCTGCCGCCGCTGCTGGCCGGCGCTGCGGCGCTGGCGCAACAGCCGCGCGCCGATGCTTCGTCGATCATCTACAGCTGCACCGACGACCAGGGCCGGCGCCTGACCTCCGACCGCCCGATCGCCGCCTGCTCGGCCAAGGAGCAGCAGATCCTCAACCGCGACGGCTCGGTGCGCGGCGTGCATCCGCCCACGCTGACGGCCGACGAGCGCGCCGCGATCGAAGCGCGCGAGCGCAAGGCCAACGCCGAGCGCATGGCGCAGATCGAGGCCACGCGGCGCGACAAGAACCTGCTCAACCGCTACCCCAACGAGGCCGCGCACCGCAAGGCGCGCGAGGCCGCGCTGGACACCGTGCGCCTGGCCGTCAAGGCCACCGACGACCGCCTGAAGGAACTGGAAGCCGAGCGCAAGCCGCTGCTCAACGAGGCCGAGTTCTACAAGGGCAAGCGGCTGCCGGCCAAGCTGCGCGCGCAGATGGAAGCCAACGACACGGCGGTGGAAGCGCAGCGCGAAGCGGCCGCCACCCAGCAGGCCGAGCTGGAGCGCGTGAACCGCATCTACGACATCGAGCTGGCGCGGCTGCAGAAGCTGTGGGCCGGCGCCGCGCCGGGCTCGATGGGCCCGCTGCCCACCGACCGGCCGGCGGCCGCCGGCAAGCCGGCCAGCGGCGGCGGCTGAGGCCCGCGCGCCGGCTTCAGCCCAGTTTCTGCTTCAGCAGCTCGCTCGCCTGGGCCGGGTTGGCCTTGCCCTTGCTGGCCTTCATCACCTGGCCGACCAGCGCGTTGAAGGCCTTGTCCTTGCCGGCGCGGTATTCGTCCACCGACTTCGGGTTGGCGGCGATCACCTCGTCGACGATGGCCTGCAGCGCGCCGCTGTCGCTCATCTGCTTCAGGCCCTTGGCCTCGATCAGCGCATCGACCTCGCGGCCCTCGCCGGCCCACAAGGCCTCGAACACCTGGCGCGCGCCATTGTTGGACACCGTGCCGTCGACGATGCGGCCGATCAGCGCCGCCAGCTGCGCCGGCGACACCGGCGCCGCGTCGATCGCCAGGCCGGCGGCGTTGAGCCGCTTGGAGACCTCGCCCATCAGCCAGTTGGCGGCCAGTTTCGGCTGGCCGCAGGCATCACGCGTCGCCTCGTAGTAGCGCGCGAACGGCAGGCTCTGCGTCATCATCGCCGCGTCGTAGGCCGGCAGCGCGTCGTCGCGCTGCAGCCGTGCGGCCATCACCGCGGGCAGTTCGGGCATCCCGGCCTGCACGCGCGCCACCCAGTCGGGCGCGATCACCAGCGGCGGCAGGTCCGGGTCGGGAAAGTAACGGTAATCCTGCGCGTCTTCCTTGCTGCGCATCGCGCGCGTCTCGCCCGTGTCGGGGTTGAACAGCACGGTCGCCTGCTCGATCGCCAGCCCGTCCTCCAGGCGGTCGATCTGCCACTGGATCTCGAAGTCGATCGCCTGCTGCAGGAAGCGGAAGCTGTTGAGGTTCTTGATCTCGCGCCGCGTGCCCAGCGGCGCGCCGGGCTTGCGCACGCTGACGTTGGCGTCGCAGCGGAAGCTCCCTTCCTGCATGTTGCCGTCGCAGATGGCCAGCCACACCACCAGCGTGTGCAGCGCGCGCGCGTACTCCACCGCTTCGGCGCTGCTGCGCATGTCGGGCTCGGAGACGAGCTCCAGCAGCGGCGTGCCGGCGCGGTTGAGGTCGATGCCCGTCTGGCCGTGGTAGTCCTCGTGCAGGCTCTTGCCGGCGTCTTCCTCCAGGTGCGCGCGGGTCAGGCGCACGCGCTTCTTCTGCTCGCCGAGCAGGAACTCGACCGTGCCGCCCTGCACCACCGGGATCTCGTACTGGCTGATCTGGTAGCCCTTGGGGAGGTCGGGATAGAAGTAGTTCTTGCGCGCGAAGATCGACAGCGGCGCGATCGTCGCGCCCACCGCGAGGCCGAAGCGGATCGCGCGCTCGACGGCGCCGCGGTTCATCACCGGCAGCGTGCCGGGCAGCGCGAGGTCCACCGCGCAGGCCTGCGTGTTGGGCGCGGCGCCGAACGCGGTGGAGGCGCCGCTGAAGATCTTGCTGGCGGTGGAGAGCTGCGCGTGGGTCTCCAGGCCGATCACGACCTCGTAGCCGCGGATGAGCGGGGTGGCGGTCACAGCGTCGGTTCCTTCAAGTGCCAGTCGGTGGCCTGCTGCAAGGCGTGCGCGGCGTGCAGCAGCGCGCCTTCCTGGAAGTAGTTGCCGATCAGCTGCAGCCCCACCGGCAGGCCGCCCGAACCCTCCGAAGCAGCGAAGCCGGCCGGCACGCTCATGCCCGGCAGCCCGGCCAGGCTGGCCGGCAGCGTGAAGATGTCGGCGAGGTAGGTCTTCACCGGGTCGTCCTGCGCGCCCAGCGACCAGGCCACGGTGGGCGCCACCGGGCCGGCGATCAGGTCGCAGCGCGCGAAACAGGCCTGGAAGTCGTCGGCGATCATGCGGCGCAGCTTCTGCGCCTGCAGGTAGTAGGCGTCGTAGTAGCCGTGGCTCAGCACGTAGGTGCCGATCATGATGCGGCGCTTGACCTCGGGCCCGAAGCCCTCGGAGCGCGTCTTCTTGTACAGGTCCAGCAAGTCCGCGTACTGCGCCGCGCGGTGGCCGAACTTGACGCCGTCGAAGCGCGACAGGTTGGAGCTGGCCTCGGCCGGCGCGATGATGTAGTAGACGGGGATCGACAGCTCGGTGCGCGGCAGGCTCACGTCGACCAGCACCGCGCCCAACTTTTGCAGTTCGGCCAGCGCGGCGCGCACCGCGCCGTCGACGTCGGCCGCCAGCGCGGCGGGGAAGAACTCCTTCGGCAGCCCGATGCGCAGGCCCTGCAGCGGCTGGCCCGCGCCGGCGCCCTCGCGCGCGGCGCGCATCGGCGTCGTGTAGTCCTGCGGCGGACGCTCGGCGCTGGTGGCGTCGCGCGGGTCGAAGCCGCTCATCGCCGACAGCAGCAGCGCGCAGTCCTCGGCGCTTTGCGCCATCACGCCGGCCTGGTCCAGGCTGGACGCGAAAGCCACCATGCCGTAGCGGCTGCACACGCCGTAGGTCGGCTTGATGCCGGTGACGCCGCAGAAGCTGGCCGGCTGGCGGATGGAGCCGCCGGTGTCGGTGCCGGTGGCCGCCGGCAGCAGCCGCGCCGCCACCGCCGCCGCGGTGCCGCCCGACGAGCCGCCGGGCACGCGGCCGCGGTCCCAGGGGTTCAACACCGGGCCGTAGGCCGAGTTCTCGTTGGCCGAGCCCATCGCGAACTCGTCGCAGTTGAGCTTGCCCAAGGTCACGCAGCCGGCTTCGGCGAGGCGCTGCACGACGGTGGCGTCGAACGGGCTCTGGTAGCCCTGCAGCATCTTGGAGCCGGCGGTGGTCGGCCAGCCGCGAGTGACGAAGATGTCCTTGTGCGCGACCGGCACGCCCAGCAGCGGCGCCGCGTCGCCGGCGGCCAGGCGCGCGTCGGCGGCGCGTGCCTGCGCCAGCGTCAGCGCCTCGTCGCGCGCCAGGAAGGCGCCCAGCGCCGCGTGCGCGTCGATGCGCCGGCCGTAGGCCTGCGCCAATTCCAGCGCCGACAGCTCGCGTGCACGCAAGGCGCGCGCCAGCTCGGCCACGCCAGCGCGGGTGACATCGGCACTCATTCGATCACCCGCGGCACGAGGAACAAGCCGTCTTCCACCGCCGGCGCGCTGCGCTGGTTGGCGGCACGTTCGTCGCCTTCGGTCACCACGTCGTCGCGCAGCCGCAGCGCCACCGCCTGCACCGCCGACAGCGGGGTGTACAGCGGCTCCACGCCGCCGGTGTCGACCGCGCTCATGCGATCGACGATGCCCAGGAAGTTGCCGATCTGCTGCAGCATCGCCGCCTCCTCGGCGGCCGAGAGTTCCAGCCGCGCCAAGTGGGCGATGCGGCTGACGTCCTGCGGGGTGAGTGCCATGGGCCTGTCGAGCGTTGAGCGGAAAGAAACAAGTGGTCGCGGCCGGGCCGCGCAAAGCCTCGAAAGACGCGTCCGGCAACACCTTTGCAGGCGTTTCGCCGGGTCGTTTTCGAGGGGGGATGCAGTATTATCGCCGGCTACCCGCACGCCCACAGACTGCCTTTTTTCTTCGTCTTTCCTTTCGGCGCCTGCCCCGCCGTTCCTGGTCGGGCCCGGTCAGGACAGCAGGCGCGGCCCCCGTTGCCGACCGCGCCTGTCCAGACTCAAGCACCATGTTCGCTTCCCTGCGCCGCTATTTCTCGACCGACCTCGCCATCGACCTGGGCACCGCCAACACGCTGATCTACGTGCGCGGCAAGGGCATCGTGCTCGACGAGCCCTCGGTCGTCGCGATCCGCCACGAAGGCGGCCCCAACGGCAAGAAGACCATCCAGGCCGTGGGCCGCGAGGCCAAGGCGATGCTGGGCAAGGTGCCCGGCAACATCGAGGCCATCCGGCCGATGAAGGACGGCGTGATCGCCGACTTCACCGTCACCGAGCAGATGCTCAAGCAGTTCATCAAGATGGTCCATCCGCGGTCCGTCCTGAGGCCCAGCCCGCGCATCATCATCTGCGTGCCCTGCGGCAGCACCCAGGTCGAGCGGCGCGCGATCCGCGAGTCGGCGCTGGGCGCCGGCGCGTCGGACGTCTACCTGATCGAGGAGCCGATGGCCGCCGCGATCGGCGCCGGGCTGCCGGTGGCCGAGGCCTCGGGCTCGATGGTGGTGGACATCGGCGGCGGCACCACCGAGGTCGGCGTGATCAGCCTCGGCGGCATGGTCTACAAGGGCAGCATCCGCGTCGGCGGTGACAAGTTCGACGAATCGATCATCAACTACATCCGCCGCAACTACGGCATGCTGATCGGCGAGCCCACCGCCGAGTCGATCAAGAAGAACATCGGCTCGGCCTTCCCCGGCAGCGAGGTCAAGGAGATGGAGGTCAAGGGCCGCAACCTCTCCGAAGGCGTGCCGCGCTCGTTCACGATCAGCTCCAACGAGATCCTGGAAGCGCTGACCGATCCGCTGAACCAGATGGTCAGCGCCGTCAAGAACGCGCTGGAGCAGACGCCGCCCGAGCTGGGCGCCGACATCGCCGAGCGCGGCATGATGCTGACCGGCGGCGGCGCGCTGCTGCGCGACCTGGACCGCTTGCTGGCCGAGGAGACCGGCCTGCCGGTGCTGGTGGCCGAAGACCCGCTGACCTGCGTGGTGCGCGGCTGCGGCATGGCGCTCGAACGCATGGAGCGGCTGGGCTCGATCTTCACCTCGGAGTGATGACAGCCCCCGTCGCTTCGCTCCGGCCCCCCGCGGGGGCCTGATCGCGGCAGCCACGGCAGCCTGCACATGCCGCTGGGCACGCTCGACCGCACGCCGCCGCCCTTCTTCCGCCAGGGCCCGTCGGCGCTGACCAAGCTGGTCTTCTTCTCGGCGCTGGCCGTGTTCCTGATGGTGGCCGACGGGCGCTTGCGCATCGTGCAGCCGCTGCGCGCGGGCCTGGCGGTGGTGCTGCTGCCGGTGCAGCGCGTGCTCAACGTGCCGGTGCAGCTCTGGGCTTCCGCGGCCAGCTACCTGGGCGGGCTGGAGCACGCGCTGCAGGCCAGCCGCGCGGCCGAGGCGCGGCTGGCGGCGCAGGCCGAGAAGACCGCGCGGGTGGACCAGCTGCGGCTGGAGAACGAGCGCCTGCGCTCGCTGCTGGAGCTGCGCCCGGCGGTCGCCACCCGCACGCTGGCCGCCGAAGTGCTGTACGAGGCGGCCGACCCCTATTCGCGCAAGCTCTTCATCGACCGCGGCCAGACCCAGGGCGTGAGCGCCGGCTCGCCGGTGATCAACGACGCCGGCGTGCTGGGCCAGGTGACGCGGCTGTACCCGCTGACCGCCGAGGTCACGCTGCTGGTCGACAAGGACGCCGCGATCCCCGTGCTCAACAGCCGCACGCAGCAGCGCGGCGTGGCCTTCGGCGGCCAGCAGCTCGCCGGCGGCGGCGCGATGGAGCTGCGCTTCATGGCCGGCAACGCCGACGTCAAGCCCGGCGACGCGATGGTCACCTCGGGCATCGACGGCGTCTATCCGCCGGGCCTGCCGGTGGGCCGCGTGAGCACGGTCGATCGCCGCACCGACAGCAACTTCGCGCGCATCCTGGTCGAGCCGGCGGCGCAGGCCGACGCGGTGCGCCACGTGCTGGTGCTGCAGCCCATCGGCGAGCAGCTGCCGCCGCGCCCGGCCGCGGCCGCCGATGCCGCGTCGCAGGCGGCCAGCGGCGGCCTCGCGGCACCGGCGCCGGTACCGCGAGGCGGAGGCCGCCGATGATCATGCCGCGCGCCGGCGACCAGCTGCTGCTGCCGGTCAACCCCTTCTTCATCGGCTTCACGCTGCTGGTGGCGCTGGCGGTCAACCTGCTGCCCGCGGGCCGCCACCCGGCGCAGCCGGACCTGCTGGCCGTGGTGCTGGTGTTCTGGAACGTGCACCAGCCGCGCCGCGTGGGCGTGGGCGCGGCCTTCCTGTTCGGGCTGCTGATGGACGTGCACCAGGGCAGCCTGCTGGGCCAGCACGCGCTGGCCTACACGCTGCTGAGCTACGTGGCGATCAGCATCCACCGGCGCCTGACCTGGTTCGGCCTGGCCGAGCAGGCGCTGCAGATCCTGCCGGTGTTCGCCGCCGCGCACCTGGTGGCGCTGCTGGTGCGCATGATCGCCGGCGACATGTTCCCCGGCTGGGGGCTGCTGCTGGCGCCGCTGTTCGAGTCGCTGCTGTGGCCGCTGGCCACCTTGCTGCTGCTGGCACCGCAGCGCCGCGCGCCCGACCCCGACGAAAATCGGCCGCTATGACCGAGCTGCGCGACCTCGAGCGCGAGCTGGGCGCCTTTCGCGCCCGGCTGCTGGCGGCGGCGGTCTTCGTGCTGCTGCTGTTCGGGCTGCTGGTGGCGCGGCTGGTGGTGCTGCAGGTGCTGCGCCACGACGACCTCGCCAGCCAGGCCGAAAGCAACCGCATCTCGATCCTGCCCATCGTGCCCAACCGCGGCCTGATCGTCGACCGCAACGGCGTCGTGCTGGCCAGCAACTACTCGGCCTACACGCTGGAGATCACGCCGTCCAGGGCCGGTCCGCTGGAGCCGCTGATCGACCGCCTGGCCGCGGTGGTGGACGTGACGCCGCGCGACCGCAAGCGCTTCAAGCGGCTGCTGGACGAGAGCAAGAGCTTCGAGTCGCTGCCGCTGCGCACCAAGCTCAGCGAGGAGGAGGTGGCGCGCTTCACCGCGCAGCGCTTCCGCTTCCCCGGCGTCGACGTCAAGGCGCGGCTGTTCCGCAACTATCCGCTGGGCGAGGTGGGCAGCCACCTGCTGGGCTACATCGGCCGCATCAACCAGTCCGAGAAGAAGGCGATGGAGGACTGGACCGACGAGGAGCAGGCCAACTACAAGGGCACCGAGTACATCGGCAAGCTGGGCGTGGAGCAGGCCTACGAGCGCGAGCTGCACGGCGCCACCGGCTTCGAGGAGATGGAGACCAGCGCCGGCGGCCGCGCGGTGCGCCGCCTGCGCAGCCAGGCCGCGACCACCGGCAACACGCTGGTGCTGTCGGTCGACATCCGGCTGCAGGCGCTGGTGGAGGCGCTGTTCGGCGAGCGCCGCGGCGCGCTGGTGGCGATCGATCCGCGCAACGGCGAGGTGCTGGCCTTCGTCAGCAAGCCCACCTTCGACCCCAACCTGTTCGTCGACGGCATCGACGTCGAGAGCTGGAAGGAACTGAACGAGAGCATCGACAAGCCGCTGCTGAACCGGGCGCTGCGCGGCACCTATCCGCCCGGCAGCACCTACAAGCCCTTCATGGCGATGGCCGCGCTCAACAGCGGCAAGCGCACGCCGCAGACCATCATCAACGACACCCTGGTCTACACCTTCGGCGGCCACCGCTTCGGCAGCCCCGAGACCGAGCGCGGCGGGCTGATGGACATGAACCGCGCGATCGTGCAGTCGAGCAACGTCTACTTCTACAGCCTGGCCAACGAGATGGGCGTGGACCTGATGCACGAGCAGCTGGAGCCGATGGGCTTCGGCCGCAGGACCGGCATCGACCTCGAAGGCGAGGTCACCGGCGACCTGCCGTCCACCGAATGGAAGCGGCGCAAGTTCAAGCGCCCGGAGCAGCAGAAGTGGTACGCCGGCGAGACCATCTCGCTGGGCATCGGCCAGGGCTACAACAACTTCACGATGCTGCAGATGGCCAGCGCGACGGCCACGCTGGTCTCCGGCGGCCAGCGCTTCAAGCCGCGGCTGGTGCGCGAAATCGAGGACGTGGCCAGCGGCCAGCGCCGCCGCCTGGCCAGCGACGCGCTGGAGCCGCTGGCCTTCAAGCCCGAGCACGTGGAGGTGATCCGCCACGCGCTGCAGGGCGTGACGCAGGAGGGCACCTCGCGCGCCTCGTTCGGCGGCACCGGCTATCTCAGCGGCGGCAAGACCGGCACCGCGCAGGCCGTGGGCGCGCGCGGCGGCGAGCGCTACAGCGCGGCGCGCATCGAGGAGCACCGGCGCGACCACGCGCTGTACATCGCGGCCGCGCCGATCGAGGCGCCGACGGTGGCGCTGGCGGTGATCGTCGAGAACGCCGGCTGGGGTTCCGACTCGGCGGCGCCGATTGCGCGCCGCGTCTTCGACTACCTGCTGCTGGGCCAGTACCCCAGCGAGGAAGACCTGGCCGCGATGCGCCTGGGCAAGGCCAAGGCGCCGATCGGCAAGCCGCGGCCGGCCGCCGAGATCCCGCTGCCGGGGACCATGCTGCCGGCGGCATCCGCCGCCGCGCAGGCACGGGCGCCGATGGACGCGCGCTTGGCCGCGCTGGCAGCGTCCGGGGGCCCTCGGTGAGCGTCGTCTTCGAGCAGCCCTCGCCCTGGCGGCGGCTGAAGCCGGTGTTCAGCGGTTTCGACCTGCCGCTGGCGCTGGCGATGCTGTGGCTGGCCGCGATCGGGCTGGTCACGATGTATTCGGCCGGCTACGACCACGGCACGCGCTTCGTCGACCACGGCCGCAACATGCTGCTGGCCCTGGGCGTGCTGTTCCTGGTGGCCCAGGTGCCGCCGCAGAAGCTGCAGCGCCTGGCGGTGCCGCTGTACGTGATCGGCATCGTGCTGCTGGTGGCCACCGCGCTGCCCGGCGTCGGCATCACCAAGAAGGGCGCGACGCGCTGGCTGAACCTGGGCATCGTGATCCAGCCCAGCGAGATCCTCAAGATCGGCCTGCCGCTGATGCTGGCCTGGTGGTTCCAGAAGCGCGAAGGCCAGCTACGCGTGACCGACTTCGTGGTGGCCGGCAGCCTGCTGCTGCTGCCGGTGGCGCTGGTGGCCAAGCAGCCCGACCTGGGCACCGCGCTGCTGATCCTGTTCGGCGGGCTGTACGTGATCTTCTTCGCCGGCCTGCCCTGGCGCGTGGTGCTGCCGGTGCTGCTGCTGGGCGGCGCGGCGATCACCGCGGTGGTGCTGGCCGAGCCGCAGATCTGCGCCGACGGCGTGCGCTGGCCGGTGCTGCGCGAGTACCAGCAGCACCGCGTGTGCACGCTGCTGGACCCGACGCGCGACCCGCTGGGCAAGGGCTTCCACATCATCCAGGGCATGATCGCGATCGGCTCCGGCGGCCTCTCGGGCAAGGGCTTCATGAGCGGCACGCAGACGCACCTGGAGTTCATCCCCGAGCGCACCACCGACTTCATCTTCGCCGCCTTCTGCGAGGAGTTCGGCATGGCCGGCGCGGCGCTGCTGATGGCCGGCTTCCTGTTCCTGATCTTCCGCGGCCTGATGATCGCGGCCGAGGCGCCCACGGTGTTCTCGCGCCTGCTGGCCGCCGCGGTGGCGATGAGCCTGTTCACCTATGCCTTCGTCAACATGGGCATGGTCAGCGGCATCCTGCCCGTGGTGGGCGTGCCGCTGCCCTTCGTCAGCTACGGCGGCACCGCGATGGTCTCGCTGGGGCTGGCGATCGGCATCCTGATGTCGGTGGCGCGCAGCCGCCGGCTGATGCAGAGCTGAAGGAGATCTCCGCGATGGACCACCGCCCCCGCATCGGCGTCATCGGCGTCGGCAACATGGGTCTGGGCATCGCGCTGCGGCTGCGCGAGCAGGGCCTGCCGGTGGCGGTGCGCGACATCGTCCCCGCCCGCGAGGCGCTGGCCCGCGCCGGCGGCTGCACGGTGGCGGCCACGCCGGCGGCGCTGGCGGCCGCGGCGGACCTGCTGATCGTCGTCGTGGTCGACGCGAAACAGACGCACGAGGTGCTGTTCGGTGCCGACGGCGCGGCCGCCGCGCTGCCGGCCGGTGCCGCGGTGATGCTGTGCCCGACCATCGCGCCGGCCGACACCGCCGCCGCCGCGGCCGAGCTGGCGCGGCGCGGGCTGGCCGTGATCGACGCGCCGATGTCCGGCGGCCCGCAGCGCGCCCGCGAGGGCCGCATGAGCCTGATGGTGGCTGCTGACGACGCGGTGTTCGAGCGCTGGCAGCCCTGGCTGCGGCGCATGGCCGACCCCGTGTTCCGCGTCGGCCGCCGGCCCGGCGACGGCGCGCGCACCAAGCTCGTCAACAACCTGCTGGCCGCCGTCAACCTGGCCGGCGCCTGCGAGGCGCTGGCGCTGGCCACGCGGCTGGGGCTGGACCCGGCGGTGACGCTCGACGTGATCGAGCGCTCCAGCGGCCAGAGCTGGGTGGGCAGCGACCGCCTGCGCCGCGCCTTGGCCGGCCGCGACGAGCCCCTGGCCCACATGACGCTGCTGGCCAAGGACTCGGCGCTGGCGATGGCCGAGGCGCGCTCGCTCGGGCACGCGGCGCCGGTGGGCGCCGCGGCCGCGGCCACCTTCGCCCGCGCGCTGGCCGCCGGCCTGGGTGCTGACGACGACTCGGCGCTGTACCGCTGGCTGCTGCAGGAGCGGGCCGACGGCAGCCTGATCAGCCCGCCGCCGGCTGCACCGGAAAGCGCACCGTGAACAGCGCGCCGGGCGGGCTGCCGGCGCCGGTGCGCGGGTGGGCGTCGCCGACGCTGATCTGCGCCTCGTGCTGCTGCGCGATCTCCTGCACGATGGCCAGGCCCAGCCCGGTGCCGTCGACGTTGGTGCCCAGCGCGCGGTAGAAGGGCCTGAAGATCAGCTCGCGCTCGCCGGCCGGCACGCCGGGGCCGGTGTCCTCCACCTGCAGCACGATCACCTGGCCGAAGGGGTCGGGCATCACGCGCGCGGTGACGGTGCCGCCGCGCGGCGTGTACTGCAGCGCGTTGTCGACCAGGTTGCGCACCATCTCGCGCAGCAGCACGGGCTGGGCCTGGATGGGCGCGATCCGGCCGGCTTCGGGGCCCTCGTAGCCGAGGTCGATGCGCTTGTCCAAGGCCTTGGGCACGAAGTCGCGCACCACGTCGCGCACCAGCTCAGCCAGGTCCACGCTCTGGCGGCGCAGCGCCTGCTCGCGGTCTTCGGCGCGCGCCATGGCCAGCAGCTGGTTGACCATGTGCGCCGCGCGCTGGCTGCCCAGCGCGATCTGCTGCAGCGTGTGCTTCAGCGCCTGCGGGTCGCCATGGCCGCTGTCGATCTCGCGCTCGGCGATCTCGGCCTGCGTGCGCAGCCCGGCCAGCGGCGTCTTCAGCTGATGCGCGGCGTCGGCCAGGAAGTGGCGCTGGGTGCTGATCGACTGGTCCAGGCGCTGCAGCAGGTCGTTGATCGCGCTGACCAGCGGCGCCACCTCCTCGGGCACGTCGCGCTCGCGGATCGGGCTCAGGTCGGTGCTCTCGCGGCGGCGGATGCGCTGCTGCAGCTCGGCCAGCGGGCGGATGCCGCGCGCCAGCGCCAGCCACACCAGCAGCACCGCCAGCGGCAGGATCACGAACTGCGGCAGGATCACGCCCTTGATGATCTCGGTGGCCAGCCGCGAGCGCTTGTCCAGCGTCTCGGCGATCTGCACCAGCGGCCCGCCGCCGTCGGGCGCGGCGTGGGTCCCGGCGTTCGGCAGCCACAGCCAGGCCACGCGCACCGGCTCGTCGCGCAGCACGTCGTCGCGGTAGCGCACCTCGGGGCCGGCGCCCTGGGCGTCCACCGGCACCGGCAGGTCGGCGTCGCCGGCCACCAGCTCGCCGCGCTGGCCCAGCACCTGGAAGTAGACGCGGTCCTCGTCGTCGGCCCGCAGCAGCCGCGCCACCGCCAGGTCCATCTCGTGGCGCGCACGGCGGCGCTGCGCGGCCTCGGGCGCCGACAGCGACGCGGCCTGCGCCGCGATCTCGCGCGCCAGGTCGCCCAGCTCGCGGTCATAGGGGCGGTTGGCGATGCTCTGCGCCACCAGCCAGGTCAGCGCCACGCTCATCGGCCACAGCAACAGCAGCGGCGCCAGCATCCAGTCGAGGATCTCGCCGAAGAGTGAGAGCTGTTCGCGGCGGCTGGCCATGGGGCGGCGATGGTGCCACGCGAAGGCCGCTCAGCCCGCGCGCCGAGGAGCGGGCGCGGGGCTCAGGCGGCGATCTTTTCCAGACAGTAGCCGAGGCCGCGCACGGTCGCGATGCGCACCGGTCCCTGCTCGATCTTCTTGCGCAGGCGGTGGATGTAGACCTCGATCGCGTTGTTGCTGACCTCTTCGCCCCATTCGCACAGGCGCTCGACCAGCTGGTCCTTGCTGACCAGCCGGCCCGAGCGCTGCAGCAGCACCTCCAGCAGGCTCAACTCGCGCGCCGACAGCTCGATCATCTGCTCGTTGAGATAGGCCACGCGGCCGGTGGCGTCGAAGCTCAAGGGCCCGTGCTTGATCACGTTGGACGCCGTGCCCAGCCCGCGCCGCGTGAGCGCGCGCACGCGCGCCTCCAGCTCCTGCAGCGAGAAGGGCTTGGCCATGTAGTCGTCGGCGCCCAGGTCCAGCCCCTTGACGCGCTGCTCCACGCTGTCGGCCGCGGTGAGGATCAGCACCGGCACGCTGGAGCCGCGGCCGCGCAGCTTGCGCAGCACGTCGAAGCCGTGCATGCGCGGCAGGCCCAGGTCGAGGATCAGCAGGTCGAACTCGTGCGAAGCCAGCGCCGCGTCGGCCTCGCTGCCGGTGCCGACCTGGTCGACCGCATAGCCCGACCCGCGCAGCGACCGCAGCAGCCCGTCGGCCAGCAGTTGATCGTCCTCGGCAATCAGAATCCGCATCGTTGTCTCCTTGATGCGGGCCTGCCGGTTCGACTCCCGGTCTGCTGATCCAATTCGGCCCGCTTCAGGCCATTCTAGGGACGGCGCCCCGTTTCAACGCTTGATTCTGCTCAAGCTAAAGATTCTCCGGAATAACTGTACAAACATCCAGCTTTGGTGATAATCGCGGCCATGAAGGAGAAGCCCATGGACGCACCCGTCAAAGCATTGAACACCGAAAAGGCCAAGGCCTTGCAGGCCGCGCTGGCCCAGATCGAAAAGCAGTTCGGCAAGGGCTCGATCATGCGCCTGGGCGAAGGCGAGAAGATCGAGGACATCCAGGTCGTCTCCACCGGCTCGCTGGGGCTGGACATCGCGCTCGGCGTCGGCGGCCTGCCGCGCGGCCGCGTGATCGAGATCTACGGCCCCGAAAGTTCGGGCAAGACCACGCTCACGCTGCAGGTCATCGCCGAGATGCAGAAGCTCGGCGGCACCGCCGCCTTCATCGACGCCGAGCACGCGCTGGACATCCAGTACGCGCAAAAGCTCGGCGTCAACCTGCAGGACCTGCTGATCAGCCAGCCCGACACCGGCGAGCAGGCGCTGGAGATCGTCGACGCGCTGGTGCGCTCGGGCTCGATCGACCTCATCGTCATCGACTCGGTGGCCGCACTCACGCCCAAGGCCGAACTGGAAGGCGAGATGGGCGACAGCCTGCCGGGGCTGCAGGCGCGGCTGATGAGCCAGGCGCTGCGCAAGCTCACCGCGACCATCAAGAAGACCAACACCATGGTCATCTTCATCAACCAGATCCGCATGAAGATCGGCGTGATGTTCGGCAACCCCGAGACCACCACCGGCGGCAATGCGTTGAAGTTCTACGCCAGCGTGCGGCTGGACATCCGCCGCACCGGCAACATCAAGAAGGGCGAGGAAGTCATCGGCAGCGAGACCAAGGTCAAGGTCGTCAAGAACAAGGTCAGCCCGCCGTTCAAGACCGCCGAGTTCGACATCCTCTACGGCGAAGGCATCAGCCGCGAAGGCGAGATCATCGACATGGGCGTCAACGCCCGCATCCTCGACAAGAGCGGCGCCTGGTACGCCTACAACGGCGAGAAGATCGGCCAGGGCAAGGACAACGCGCGCGAGTTCCTGCGCGAGAACCCCGATCTCGCGCGCGAGATCGAGAACAAGGTGCGCGAGTCGGTGGGCATCCCCGCCATCGGCGCCGACGCCGGAGCCGCCGAGTAGCGCCGCCGTCGATCAAGGCGCGCGCGCTGCGCCTGCTGGCGCAGCGCGAACATTCGCGCGCCGAGCTGGAGCGCAAGCTGTGGCCGCGGCTGCTGCGAGACGATGCCGCCGACGCCGACGTCGATGAGGACGATCTCCGCCGCCGCTTGCAGCAGGCGCTGGACGAGTTGCAGCAGCGCGGGCTGCTGAGCGACCGCCGCACCGCCGAGGCGCTGCTGCACGCCAAGGCACCGCGTTATGGCACGCGCCGGCTGCAGGCCTTGCTGCAGGCCAAGTCGCTGGCGCCCGAGCTGGTGGACGAGACGCTGCGCCGCGCCGGCGAAACCGAGCTGGCGCGCGCGCTCGAGGTCTGGCGTCGCCGCTTCGGCACCGCCCCCGCCGATGCGCGCGAGCGTGCGCGCCAGATGCGCTTTCTGCTGGCGCGCGGCTTCGAGCCCGCCATCGCCCAGCGGGTGTTGAAGCTTTCCGGCGCCGGCGACGATCCGCTCGACGAGGCCTGAGGTAAACCCTGAGCGGCCTGCTACATTTGCCGGCTGATCCGACCCTACCTCCAGCAAGGACCGCCCCGATGAAGATCCACGAATACCAGGCCAAGGAACTGCTGCGCGCGCACGGCGTGCCGGTGCCGCGGGGCTATGCCGCGTTCAGCGTGCGTGAGGCCGAGGAGGTCGCCGCCAAGCTCGGCGGCTCGGTCTGGGTGGTCAAGGCGCAGATCCACGCCGGCGGCCGCGGCAAGGGCGGCGGCGTCAAGCTCGCCCGTTCTTCGTCCGAGGTCACGTCGCTGGCCTCGCAGATCCTGGGCATGCAGCTCGTCACGCACCAGACCGGCCCTGGTGGCCAGAAGGTGCGCCGCCTGCTGGTGGAAGAAGGCGCCGACATTCGCAAGGAGTACTACGTCGCGGTGCTGACCGACCGCGCCACGCAGAAGGTCTGCGTGATGGCCTCCTCCGAAGGCGGCATGGACATCGAGGAAGTCGCCCATGCCACGCCCGAGAAGATCCTGAAAGTCTTCGTTGACCCGCTGGTGGGCCTGACCGATGCCCAAGCCGGTGAGTTGGCTGCCGGCATCGGCGTGCCCGACGCTTCTCAGCCCCAGGCGGTGGACGTGCTCAAGAAGCTCTACGCCACCTACATGGACACCGACGCCTCGCTGGCCGAGATCAACCCGCTGATCCTGGAAGGCTCCGGGTCCATCAAGGCGCTGGACGCCAAGTTCAACTTCGACGCCAACGCGCTGTTCCGCCACCCCGAGATCGTCGCCTACCGCGATCTGGACGAAGAGGACCCGGCCGAGATCGAGGCCAGCAAGTTCGATCTGTCCTACATCAGCCTGGACGGCAACATCGGGTGTCTCGTCAACGGCGCGGGCCTGGCGATGGCCACGATGGACACCATCAAGCTCTTCGGCGGCGAGCCGGCCAACTTCCTGGACGTGGGCGGCGGCGCCAGCGCCGAGAAGGTCACCGAGGCCTTCAAGATCATGCTCAAGAACGACAAGGTGCGCGGCATCCTCGTCAACATCTTCGGCGGCATCATGAAGTGCGACACCATCGCCGAAGGCGTGATCCAGGCCTGCAAGGCGGTCAACCTCAGTGTTCCGCTGGTGGTGCGCATGAAGGGCACCAACGAGGACCTGGGCAAGCAGATGCTCAAGGACTCGGGCCTGCCCATCATCAGCGCCGACACCATGGCCGAGGCGGCCACCAAGATCGTTGCCGCCGTCAAGTAAGGGAACAGCATGTCCATCCTGATCAACAAGGACACCCGCGTCATCACGCAAGGCATCACCGGCAAGACGGGGCAGTTCCATACCCGCATGTGCGTGGCCTATGCCAACGGCAAGAACTGCTTCGTGGCCGGGGTCAACCCCAAGAAGGCCGGCGAGGATTTCGAAGGCATCCCGATCTATGCCAGCGTCAAGGATGCCAAGCAGCAGACCGGCGCCACCGTCAGCGTGATCTACGTGCCGCCGGCAGGGGCCGCGGCGGCTATTCTGGAGGCGGTGGAAGCCGACCTGGACCTGGCCATCTGCATCACCGAAGGCATTCCGATCAAGGACATGCTCGAAGTCAGGAACAGGATGAAGCTGAAAGAGGCCAACGGCGGCAAGAAGACGCTGCTCTTGGGCCCCAACTGCCCGGGCACGATCACGCCCGAGGAGATCAAGATCGGCATCATGCCGGGGCACATCCACAGACGAGGCCGCGTCGGCGTGGTCAGCCGCAGCGGCACGCTGACGTATGAAGCGGTGGCGCAGCTCACCGAGCTGGGCATCGGGCAAAGCAGCGCGGTGGGCATCGGGGGCGACCCGATCAACGGCTTGAAGCACATCGACGTGATGCGGCTGTTCAACGACGACCCCGAGACCGACGCGGTGATCATGATCGGCGAGATCGGCGGGCCCGACGAGGCGGAAGCCGCGCGCTGGTGCAAGCAGCACATGAAGAAGCCCGTGGTCGGCTTCATCGCCGGGGTCACGGCGCCGCCGGGCAAGCGCATGGGGCATGCGGGGGCGTTGATCAGCGGCGGCGCCGACACCGCGGACGCCAAGCTGGCCATCATGGAGGAGTGCGGCTTCACCGTCACGCGCAACCCCTCCGAGATGGGGCGGCTGCTCAAGAGCCTGATCTGAGCGCTCGCGTTCGTAGTAATACGAAGCAGAGGCTCGGCAGGCACTTCGTAGACTTGCGTTCCACGACAAGCGGCCGCGCGCAAGACGCGGCCGCGTGCTTATAACAACGCTGGAGCGCTCCATGGAACTCATGTCGGCCGCCTTCTGGGCGGCGCTCGGCTCGATCATCCTCGCCAACATCCTGCTGTCCGGCGACAACGCCGTGGTGATCGCGCTGGCCGCCCGCTCGCTGCCGCCGCAGCAGCAGAAGAAGGCCATCCTCTTCGGCAGCGGCGCTGCCATCGTGATGCGGATCGGCCTGACCATCCTGGCTGCCGAGATGCTGAAGTGGCCCTACCTCAAGATCATCGGCGGCCTGCTGCTGCTGTACATCGGCGTCAGCCTGATGCTGGAGGACGACGAGGAGGAAGACGGCAAGAGCGACAACGCCAACGCCGGCATGCTGGCCGCGGTGCGCACCATCCTGATCGCCGACCTCGTGATGAGCCTGGACAACGTGCTGGCCGTGGCCGCCGCCGCCAAGGGCGACACCACGCTGCTGGTCATCGGCCTGGCGATCAGCATCCCGCTGATCGTCTTCGGCAGCACGCTGCTGCTGAAGATCATGGAGCGCTTCCCGATCATCATCACCGTGGGCGCCGCGCTACTGGGCTTCCTGGCCGGCGAGATGCTGCTGACCGACCCCGCCGTCACCGCGCGCTTCGGCGAGCTGCCGCACGGCATCGTCAACACCGCCGGCGCGATCGGCGCCGCGCTGGTGGTCGTCATCGGGCTCTACCTGCAGAAGCGCCGCGCGGCCAAGGCCGCGGCCTGACAGCCCTTTGCCGCAGCGGGGTTTAGGCAGTTCCCGCCATTGCACCGCGCCGCGCTTCTGTGCTTGAATGCGGCCACGCGAAGGGGAGTAGCTCGATCGCGGCCTGATGCCTTCACCGGATCTCGCCGCGGTTCAGGCAGATCGTCAATACGAAGCGCGAGCTTCCGGTCTGCCAGGCCATAACAAACCACTCCATGCCGAGCAAGACCTTCGATGCGCGGTTGCCGCCGGCACCGGCTCGAGGTCGCCCGTCGCCCTGACGGTTGAGTTCGTCCGTACTCGCAGCGCCACGCATCGTTTCGTCTGATGCTTGCGTTGGAGTTCGCATGGAGTTCCTGTCCCCCCAGTGGCTGTCGGCCCTGGCCGCCATCGTCCTGATCGACATCGTGCTGGCCGGCGACAACGCCATCGTCATCGCGCTGGCCGCCCGCAGCCTGCCCAGCCATTTGCAGCGCCGCGCCATCGTCTGGGGCACCGTGGGTGCCATCGTCGTGCGCGCGGTGATGACGCTGGCCGTCGTCTGGCTGCTGAAGATCCCCGGCCTGATGCTGGTGGGCGGCATCGGCCTGATCTGGATCGCCTACCGCCTGTTGGCGCCCGCCGGCGCCGGCGACGGCCACGGCGGCGCGTCGGCCACCACCTTCTGGGGCGCGATGAAGACCATCGTGATCGCCGACGCGCTGATGGGCGTGGACAACGTGCTGGGCGTGGCCGGCGCCGCGCACGGCGCCTTCGACCTGGTGGTGATCGGCCTGCTGATCAGCGTGCCCATCGTCGTCTCGGGCAGCGCCATCGTGCTGAAGCTGGTGGAGCGCTTCCCGGTGATCATCCAGCTCGGCGCCGGCGTGCTGGCCTTCACGGCAGCCAAGATGATCGTCGGCGAGCCGCTGCTCGACAGCGTCTTCGACCCCAACCTCGCCGCGCGCGTCGCCCTGTATGTGGCGCTGGTCGCCGGCGTGCTGGGCGCCGGCCGCTGGGCCACCCGCCGCCGGCCCGCCGCCGGGCTGGAGACCTCCACCCCTTGACCGCCGCCCCTTCAACCCCGTGACCTAAGGAAGCCGAGATGGAACGCCTCGCGATCTACGTGAACGACGCCCCGTACGCACACCGGGTCCTGCAACCGCTGCTGGCCGAGCGGGGCGGCACGCCGTGCACCGTGGTCATGTGCCCGCCGATGCTGACGCACCGCGTCGGCAAGTGGCTGTCCAACCGCCAGCGCCTGCAATGGCAGCGCAACTGGGCCGAGCGGCTGCGCCAGGACCTGCAGGCGCTGCTGCCGGCCACGGCCGGGGCGCAGATCGAATGGACCATCGCCAGCAGCCGCCCGCAGGACATGACCTCGCAGCTCCGCCGCCGGCTGGGCAGCGGGCTGCAGGTGATGGACCTGCGCAAGCCGCGCGTGGGCCAGACCCTGCCGCAGGTCACGCCCGGAGAGGCCCCGCCCAGCGACGACCGCTGGAAGGCGCCGCTGGCCGTCAGCTCCAGCCTGTCGGTGGTGCTCGCGCTGGTCGACTGATCGCCGGCCGAGCCGCCGTTTGCGCGAAGGCCCTGTGTTACCGTGGTGGTGACATGGCCCCGCGCAAGCAATGAACCGGACCGCAGCCCCTGCCGGCGGCGCTGCGGACTTGCGGACCCTGGCCGGTTACCAGCTGCTCCGCAGCCTCGGCAAGGGCGCTCTGGGCGAGGTCTTCGAAGCCGTCGCGCCCGACGGCAGCACCGTCGCGCTGAAGACCTTTCTGCTTCGCGATGACGGCCAGGGCCTGGCCGCCGCCGCCTTCGTGCGCGAAGCCAGCCTCGGGCAGCGGCTGGAGCACCCCGACGTCGTGCGCGTGCTGGACCGTGGCTGCCACGGCGATTACGCCTACCTGGCGATGGAGTTCGTGCCGGGGCACGACCTGCGCCGCCACGTCGCGGCCGCGCAGCGCTTGCCGCTGCCGCTGCTGCTGCGCACTGGGGCGCGGGTGGCGGGCGCGCTGGCGGCCGCGCATGCGATCCACGTGATCCACCGCGACATCAAGCCCGGCAACGTGCTGGTGCACTGGACAAGCGACACGGTCAAGGTGGCCGACTTCGGCCTCGCCCGCCTGGGCGACGCCTTCCGCAGCCGCACCGGCGTGGTCGCCGGCACGCCCGGCTACATGGCGCCCGAGCAGCTGGCCGAAGGCGTGATCGGGCCCTACACCGACCTCTACTCGCTGGGCGTGATGCTGTTCGAACTGCTGACCGGCCGGCTGCCGTTCGAGGCCCGCTCGCTGGGCGCGCTGCTGTCGCAGGTGGCCAACCGGACGGCGCCCACCGTGCAGTCGCTGCTGCCGCAGGTACCTGCCGCCGTGTCGGCGCTGGTGGCCGAGCTGCTGGAGCGCCGCCCGGCCCAGCGCCCGGCCGACGCCGCCGCGGTGGCCGAGCGTCTGCTGGGCCTGTCGCGCAGCGCCGGCGGCGGTCCGAAATCACGCGGCTGAGGCCCGGCGCACCGCGGCGCTGCAGGCGATCCGATGCACAATCCGCCCACTCCGCCCTTGCCGCAGCGCCTGCCCGTGCCACTGACGATCGAGCTCTCCGCCGCCGTGGACCCTGGCCGGGCACGCAGCAACAACGAGGACTCGGTCGCCCTCGACAACGACGTCGCGCTGGCCGTGCTGGCCGACGGCATGGGCGGCTACAACGCCGGCGAAGTGGCCAGCAACATGGCCACCTCGTTCATCCGCAACGAGCTGGGCCGCTGGCTGCGCGAGGCGCATTCGCACGCCAGCGACACCGAAGTGCGGCGCGCGATGGACATCTGCGTCGACAACGCCAACCGCGCGATCTTCAACGCCGCCAACTCCAACCCGCAGTACGCCGGCATGGGCACCACGCTGGTGGTGGCGGTGTTCCGCGAGAACCGGCTGCTGGTGGGCCACGTGGGCGACTCGCGCGCCTACCGGCTGCGCGCCGGCCGGCTGCAGCAGATCACGCGCGACCATTCGCTGCTGCAGGAGCAGATCGACGCCGGCCTGATCACGCCCGAGCAGGCGGCCTTCTCGGCCGAACAAGAACCTCGTGACGCGCGCCGTGGGCGTGGAAGACACCGTGCTGCTGGAGACGCACCAGCACGACGTGCAGCCCGGCGACACCTACCTGATGTGCTCCGACGGCCTGTCCGACATGCTGGACGACGCCAGCATCGGCCAGCTGTTGCTGGCGCACGACTCATTGGCCGCCGCCTGCCAAGCGCTGATCGACGCTGCCAATGACGCAGGCGGAAAGGATAATATCTCGGTGGTCCTGGTGCGCGCCTCCGGCGGCGCGAGCACGACGACGAGCCGCTTCTGGTGGCCTTTCCGGCGCTGACGGCGGGTCGACGCACAGGTCTTCATCGGCGCCGAAGAGCGCCCAGCCCGCTGCAGCCGGCAGCGGGCGACAACGGGGTCACGCATGGGCAAGCTGGTGGTATCGCTGGATGGGGTGGTGATCAAGGAGGTGCAGATCACCAAGGACAAGACCACCCTGGGTCGGCGTCCCTACAACGACATCGTGATCGACAACCTGGCCGTCAGCGGCGAGCACGCCGTGCTGCAGATGGTGGGCGCCGACGTCTTCATCGAAGACCTCAACAGCACCAACGGCACCTACATCAACGGCAAGGCGATCAAGAAGCAGTTGCTGACCCACAACGACACCGTGGAGATCGGCAAGTACAAGATCAAGTACCTGGTCGACGAGGGCGGCGACTACGAGAAGACCATGATCATGCGGCCCGGCGCCGTGCCGCCGGCCTTCACGCCGCCCGCCGGCCCCGCGCCGGCGATGGGCAGCCCGGCCAGCGGCATGCCGTCGCAGCCAGCGGTGATCAAGGTGCTCAACGGCGCCGCCGCCGGCCGCGAAGTGGCGCTGACCAAGGTCGTCACCACCGTCGGCAAGCCCGGCGTGCAGGTGGCCTCGATCACCAAGCGCCCCAACGGTTACGCCTTCGCCCACGTGGAAGGCGGCACCCGGCCCAGCGTCAACGGCGTGCCGCTGGTGGGCGATTCGGTGCCGCTGCGCAACGGCGACGTGATCGAGCTGGCTGGGACGCAGATGCAGTTCATCCACCGCTAGAAACTGACGGCCCCCGGCCGCTGGGGCGGCCGCCCCCCGAGGGGGCTACCGAACCGGACCGGCAAAGCCGGATCCGGTACGGCGCGCATTTCACCGCCGCTCCCCCTGGTCGCCTGCGGCGACCTGTCCCCGAGGGGACCATGCTGGGCGTGTCGTCGTCAGGCTCCTTCTCCCGCTTGCGGGAGAAGGCAGGGGATGATGGTGCGCGCGGCGCGTCGTGAACCTCGTCACGCCCGCCGCCGCCGGCCTGCGGCCCGACCCACGCCTTGATGAGGTTTGAGACATCCAAGGCTTGCGCCGTGGCCGCCGCCGCCTCACGATCGATCCCCTTCCCGCGTCGCTCCAAGGACGGCGGGCGGCGCGCCCGGGGAGCGCATCCATCGAACCGAATCACGGCCGCGGCAGACGGCCGGGACCCACTCGACTCTGCGACATGCGCATCCGCGTTCTCGGCTGTTCCGGTTCCATCGCCGCCGGCAGCCGCACGACCTCGTTCCTCGTCGACCACGACGTGCTGATCGACGCCGGCACCGGCGTCGGCGACCTCACGCTCGACGAGATGGCGCAGATCGACCACATCTTCGTCACCCACTCGCACCTGGACCACGTGCTGGCCATCGGCCTGCTGGCCGACAGCGTGACCCGCGCGCGCCGCTCGCGCGGGCGGCCGGCGATCCAGGTTCATGCGCTGGCGCCCACGCTGGCCGCCTTGCGCACGCACGTCTTCAACGGCGTCATCTGGCCCGACTTCACGCGGCTGCCCGACCCGGCGGCGCCGGTGCTGAGCCTGGTGCCGTTTCAGACCGGCGACTGCATCAGCGCCGGCGCGGCGCGCGTCGAAGTGCTACCGGCCTCGCACACGGTGCCGGCCGTGGGCTTCGGCCTCACGCCCGAGGGCCGGCCCGAAGCCGGCACCTGGGTCTTCACCGGGGACACCGGCCCCAACCCGGCGCTGTGGGCGCGGCTGGCCGACCTGAAGGTAAGCGCGCTGGTCATCGAGACCGCGTTCCGCGACGACGAGCACGTGCTGGCCGACATCAGCCGCCACCTGTGCCCCAAGCAGCTGCGCACCGAGATCGCCGAGCTGCGCCGGCCCACCGACGTCTTCATCACCCACATCAAGCCGGGCGAGGTGGACACGGTGATGGCCGAGATCGCTGCCCAGGCCAGCCCGCACCGCGTGCGCGCGCTCGACGCCGGGCACGTCTTCACGGTCTGATTCACGGCCTGATCGGCCGAGCGGGACTGACAATTTTCGTCAGCTTGGGCACTCCGCGGCCCTGCCAAACCGGATCTAACCGACGGAAAGCGTCGACCGCCGTGAATAGATCACGGCCAGACCCCCCATCCGGCGCTGGCACGACCCCTGCATTCATGGGGGTCGTCTGCCGCCCCACCCCTTTTCTTAGGAGTCTCCATATGAAGCGTGTTCAACAAGGTTTCACCCTGATCGAACTGATGATCGTCGTCGCGATCATCGGCATCCTGGCTGCCGTGGCGCTGCCGGCCTATCGTGACTACACGATCAAGGCCAAGGTGTCGGAAGTGATCCTGGGCGCGAGCCAATGTCGCACCACGGTATCGGAGGTTTACCAAACTGCGAATGCTGGTACCGTCCCAACCGCCAATGGATGGGGCTGCGAAACCGCGTCCGGCTCAGGCACCAAGTATGTTGACAAGGTTGAAACCGACCCCAACGGCGTGATCACTGTCACCGCCACTAACGATGCGGGCCTCGGCGCAGCCGGTGGCATGCAGATCACGCTGACACCTCAAACCGCTACCGGCACCCCGTTGACGAATGCGGCGATCCCGACGCAGGTTGGCACCTTCAAGTGCGCGGTCGTCAGTGCAACGCAGGCCAAATACGCGCCGGGTTCCTGCAAGTAAACCTGGATCGTTTCTATACCTGTCCCGGAATGGCAGCCTCGGCTGCCATTTTTCTTTTGGAGGTCGTCCATTGCCCTGGAGTGCCGTGCTATTGACCGGCCTGCCGCTGGTCTGGCTGATTCCGCAACACTACCTGCCGTGGCTGGCGGCACATCACGACGCCGCGGCGTTGGCATTGATCGCTATGGCGGGGTTGTTGAGTGTGTCGAGGCAGACGCTTGCCGCGCACATGGGGACTGGCCACGGCGATTGCGCTATCGGTCATTGCCCTGCAGTTCGCGCTCCACCAGATCCCGTTCGGCGGCGATGCATGGGTGGCATCGCTCTTCGTGCTTGGGTTTGCCGGGGCGATCGCGATCGGGGTCGCGATGGGACGTTTTGATGTGGCGGGATCATCGCATTGGCTGGACGCGCCCGCCGTTGGTTGCGTGGCAGCTGCCATCCTGTCGGTCGCTATTGCTCTAATGCAGTGGACATGGACGGATTCACTGCCGCTCCCTATCAATTTCTTGGCGCGGGGCGATCGACCCTATGCCAACTTCGCTCAGGCGAACAACTTCTGCACCGCCCTATTCCTCGGACTCTGCGCGCTGTGCTGGTTGCGTGAGGCAGGGCGCATCGGGCCACTTGGCTGGCTGATCGGCTCCCTGTTCCTGTTGTTCGGAATGACGATGAGCGGTTCCCGAACCGGCTGGCTGCAGATGCTGGCGGCAATTGCGCTGCTCTGCTGGGCTGGTCGGCGTACGGACCGACCTCTGGTGCGGGTCCCACATGCCTTGGCACTGCTGGTTTCGTTCATCGTGATGACGTTGGCATGGCCTGCATTCAATGACATGCTGCTGCTCAGCGGAGGCCGCACGGCCTCCGACCAGGTTCAGGCCGGACTGCGTTTGCCCATCTGGCAGATGGTTATCGACGCCATCTCACGTCAACCACTGCAGGGTTATGGCTGGTTGCAGAACTCATCAGCCCAGTGGGCCGTCGCCTTGGACCACTCGCACTTGCAACGCTACATCGACTACAGCCACAGTCTGCTGCTGGACCTGCTGATTTGGGCCGGCCTGCCTCTCGGAGGACTGATTGCCGCTTTGGTCGGCTGGGGACTCTACCGCCAATCACGTGCCATCAATGACGCACGCGCGCTGTGGTTGTTTGCCGGTGTCCTGGGCTTCTTTGTCCATGCACTGCTGGAACTGCCGCACGCCTACGCGTATCTGCTGCTTCCAGTTGGCGTCTCGATCGGCATGGTCCACACACTGTGTCCGGGCCAAGCCTCGTTGCGCCTGCGGCCGGCACCGTTGGCCTTAGCATGGATCGTCATGCTTGCGGCGGCCATGGTCACGGCCACCGACTATCTGAAGGTCGAACAGAACTATCGCACCGCCCGCCTAGAGTCGGCTTTTGGTGAGCGTCGCATCGTGACGCCAGCCCCCGATCTTCAAGTGCTGAGCCAGTTGGGCGCATTCATGCAGTTGATTCGTACTGAAGCGCGGCCCGGCATGTCAACAGATGAACTGGCCGCCATGCACAAGGTGGTCGTGCGCTATCCACACCCACCGGCCCTGCTGCGGCTGGCGCTGGCGCAAGGACTCAACGACCGGCCCGGCGACGCACGCGACACGCTTCGGCGCCTCTGCGCGATGCATCTGGCCGCCCGCTGCGAAGAGACGCGCGCCTCGTGGCATGTCTTGCAGTTGCAGCATCCGATACTGCAAGCAATAGAACTCCCGGCGCTGCCACGGGCACGCTGACAAGGTCTTCGGCCGCTTCGTCAAGAAGAAAGGCCTGTCGGTGGCGGCCTCGACGCCGCGGATCACGCTGGCCTGCGGCACACCGGTGCTGGTCAGCCGCGAGGTGGCGCTGGCCTTTCCGGCGCGCGACGAGCGCTGTGTGTTCGACGTCGACCTGCAGGTGGCCGACCCGGCAGCCATGCTGCGCCAGGCGCTCGATACGCTGGCCGCCTACCCCGCCCGGCTGCGCGCGGCCCGCAGCGCGGCGCGCCAACTCGCCAGCCAGTGAAGTTGGGAGCGCTGCGTGCAGGCCTACCGCGATCTGTACAGCGAAGCGCTCGCTTGCCGTTGAGGCTGGCACGGACCACCCGCTCAAGCCTCCGCTGGCGGCTCCATGCCATCGAACACGTCGGCCAACGTCAAGCTGGCAAGAGGCATTCCCACGGTCGGCACCTCTGCCGTCCATTCTGCCAAACCCTAGATCGGCGGCCTCCGTTGCACGCAAAGCCGCCTGCTAAGCTCGCGCCCCGCCAGCCGCCCGCCTGCATGGATCTGCCCACCTTCCTCGTCCAGTGCCTCAACGCCGTCCAGTACGGCCTGCTGCTGTTCCTGGTGGCCTCGGGGCTGACGCTGATCTTCGGCATCATGGGCGTGATCAACCTGGCGCACGGCAGCTTCTACATGCTGGGCGCCTACCTGGCGTTCTCGATCGCGCCGTTCTTCGGCCAGCACTTCCTGCTGATGCTGTTGGTCGGGCTGCTGCTGTCGGCGCTGTTCGGCTACGTGCTCGAATGGGCGTTCTACAGCTACCTGTACGAGCGCGAGCACCTGCAGCAGGTGCTGATGACCTATGCGCTGATCCTGGTGTTCGAGGAACTGCGCTCGATCCTGGTGGGCAACGACGTGCACGGCGTCAAGCCGCCCGACTGGCTGGCCGGCACGGTGCCGCTGGGCAGCCTGATGACCTACCCGGTCTACCGCCTGTTCGCATCGGCCGCCTGCATCGTGCTGGCGCTGGCGCTGTACCTGGTGGTCAACAAGACGCGGCTGGGCATGATGATCCGCGCCGGCGCCAGCAACCGCGACATGGTGCGCGGCCTCGGCGTCGACATCACGCGGCTGTACCGCATCGTCTTCGCCGGCGGCGTGGCGCTGGCGGCGCTGGCCGGCATGATCGCCGCGCCGATGAGCAGCGTCTACCCGGGCATGGGCGGCCACGTGCTGATCATCAGCTTCGTGGTCGTCGTGATCGGCGGCATCGGCTCCATCACCGGGGCGCTAGTGGCGTCGCTGCTGGTGGGCGTGGTCGACACCTTCGGCAAGGTGTTCTTCGCCGAGCTGTCGGGCATCGGCGTGTACCTGCTGATGGCGGTGATCCTGGTCTGGCGGCCCGAAGGGCTGATGAAGCGCGCCTGACGATGGCCTCGATGAGCCGCGCCCTGCCCTGGATCGCGCTGGCCGCGCTGCTGGCGCTGCCGCTGGCGCTGACGCCGTACACGCACGATCTGGTGGTCAAGATCATGGTGCTGTCGGTGTTCGCGCTCAGCCTGGAGCTGCTGGTGGGCATGACCGGCCTGGTCTCGCTGGGGCATGCGGCTTTCCTCGGCATCGGCGCCTACGTGACGGTGCTGCTGTCGCCCGAGGCCGACCCCGGCGCAATCCTCAAGCTGCTGCCGGCCGCGGTGGGCGCGGCGGCGCTGTATGCGCTGTTCGTCGGCGCCTTGAGCCTGCGCACCAAGGGCGTCTACTTCATCATGGTGACGCTGGCCTTCGCGCAGATGGCCTACTTCGTGTTCCACGACACCAAGCTGGGCGGCGGCACCGACGGCATCTACCTCAACGTGCGGCCGGTGCTGGGGCCGCTGGACACCGGCGCCAAGCTGCACCTGTACTACCTGGTGCTGGGCGCGCTGGCCTTCACCTACGCGCTGCTGGCGCTGCTGCGGCGCTCACGCTTCGGCCATGCGCTGGCCGGCATCCGCGTCAACGAGCAGCGCATGCGCGCCGCCGGCTTCGACACCACGGCCTACAAGCTGGCGGCCTTCGTGCTGGCCGGCGCCTTGGCCGGGCTGGCGGGCTTCCTGCTGGCGGTGAAGGACGGCTTCGTCAACCCCGAGCTGCTGTCCTGGCACGAAAGCGGCGCGGTGCTGCTGATGATCATCCTGGGCGGCATCGGCCACCTGCGCGGCGCGGTGCTGGGCGCGGTGGCCTTCGCGCTGTTGAAGGAGCTGTTCTCCACGCCGGCGCTGGTGGGCGACCGGCTGGCCGAGCACTGGCAGCTCACGCTGGGCGTCACCATCATCGCCTTCGTGGCGCTGCTGCCGAAGGGGCTGATCGGGCTGCCGCAGCGCTGGCGCGCGCGCCGGGCGCCGCGCCGGCCGGCGGCGGCCGACGAGGAAGCCGTTCGATGACCGCGTTATTGCGCTGCGAGGGGCTGACGCGCCGCTTTGGCGGACTGACTGCAGTCAACGACGTGGGCCTGGACTTCGAGCTGGGCGAGGTGCACGCGGTGATCGGCACCAACGGCGCCGGCAAGTCGACGCTGATCAACATGCTCAGCGGCGAGCTGGCCGCCAGCGACGGCCGCATCCTGCTGCAGGGGCAGGACGTGACCGCGTGGTCGCAGCCGCGGCGCGCGCGCGCCGGCATCGGCCGCAGCTACCAGCGCACGACGATCTTCCCGGAGTTCTCGGTGTTCGAGAACTGCCGGCTGTGCGCCCAGGCCGCGCACGCGCGGCCGCTGGCGCTGTGGGAAAGCGCCGCGCGCTGCAAGGCCAGCGGCGACATCGCCGCCGAGGCGCTGCGCGCCACCGGGCTGTCGCCGCTGGCGGCGCGGCCGGCCGGGCTGCTGAGCCATGGCGGCAAGCGGCAGCTGGAGATCGCGATGTGCCTGTCCACCCAGCCGCGCGTGCTGCTGCTGGACGAGCCGCTGGCCGGCATGGGCGCCGAGGAGACCGACCGCATGCTGCAGGTGCTGCAGCAGCTTAAGGCCGGCCACGCGGTGCTGCTGGTGGAGCACGACATGGACGCGGTGTTCCGCATCGCCGAGCGCATCACCGTGATGGTCAACGGCGAGGTCATCGCCAGCGCCGCGCCGGCGGCGATCCGCAGCAACCGCGAGGTGCAGGTGGCCTATCTCGGGGACCATGGATGAGGCAGGAGCGCGATCCGGGTCCCCCGGTCGCGCTCGCTCCCCCTCGGGGGGACGGGCCGCAGGCCCAAGGGGGCACCATCTTGCTCGAAGCCGAGGCGCTGGACACCTACTACGGCGACAGCCACGTGCTGCGCGGCGCCGGTCTGTGGGTGTCACCCGGCCGGGCGTTGGGCCTGCTCGGCCGCAACGGCATGGGCAAGACGACGCTGATCCGCACCGTGATGGGCTACGTGCCGGCGGCCGCCGGCCGCGTGCGCTGGCAGGGCCGCGACGTCACCGGCCGGCCGCCCGAGCGCATGGCGCGGCTGGGCATCGGCTACGTGCCCGAAGGGCGCGGCATCTTCCCCAACCTGTCGGTGCGCGAGAACCTCGTGATGAGCGCGCGCGCCGGCCCCGACGGCCGCCGCGAGTGGACCTTCGACCGCGTGCTGAGCACCTTCCCGCGCTTGGCCGAGCGGCTGTCGCACGGCGGCCAGCAGCTCTCCGGCGGCGAGCAGCAGATGCTGTCGATCGGCCGCGCGCTGATGACCAATCCGCTGCTGCTGATCCTGGACGAGGCCACCGAAGGCCTGGCGCCGCTGATCGTGCAGGAGATCTGGCGCGTGATCGGCGAGATCCGCCAGACCGGCATCGCGACGCTGATCGTCGACCGCAACGTGCGCGCGGTGCTGGCGCACACCGACGACGCGGTGGTGCTGGAAAAAGGCCGCGTGGTGCTGAGCGGCGCCTCGGCCGCGCTGGCCGGCGACCCCGAAGCGCTGACGCGGCTGCTGGGCGTCTGACGTCCGGCGCGGTCCAGCACGGCCGTGGGACACTGGCGGCCCTTTTCGTTGCAGCCTTGGGAGCGCCGCCGTGATCCTTGAACTTGCCGACATCCGCATCCAGCCCGGCCAGCAGGCCACCTTCGACGAAGCCATCCGCCGCGGCGTGAGCACCGTGATCGCCCAGGCCCGCGGCTTCAAGGGCTGGCAGGTGCACAAGGGGGTCGACAGCCCCGAGCGCTATCTGCTGCAGATCCAGTGGGAGACGCTGGAGGACCACACGGTGCACTTCCGCAACGGCCCGCTGTTCCCGCAGTGGCGCGCGATCGTCGGCCCCTTCTTCGCGGCGCCGCCGGTGGTCGAGCACTTCGAGCTGCTGGGCCAGGGCGCCTGAACATGGGCGCCGCCGCCACCCGCGACGCGGCCCTGGCGGCCGCCGCCGCGCACTTCGACGGCGGCGCCTTCGTGCGCGACCTGGCGCGCCGGGTGGCGATCCGCAGCGAAAGCCAGAACGGGGCTGCAGCCGCCGAGCTGCTGCGTTACCTGAACGACGAGATCGCGCCCAGCCTGGCCACGCTGGGCTTTGCATCGACGGTCCACGACAACCCCGACCCCGCCGGCGGCCCGCTGCTGGTCGCCCGCCGCCACGAAGGCGACGGCCTGCCCACCGTGCTGATGTACGGCCACGGCGACGTGGTGCGCGGCCAGGAGGCTGCGTGGACCCGCGGCCGCGGCCCGTGGGCGCTGACGGCCGACGGCGACCGGCTCTACGGCCGCGGCAGCGCCGACAACAAGGGCCAGCATTCGATCAACATCGCGGCGCTGGCCCAGGTGCTGGCCTTGCGCGGGCGCCTGGGCTTCAACGTCAAGTGGCTGCTCGAGACCGGCGAGGAGACCGGCTCGCCCGGGCTGGCCGCGTTCTGCGCCGCGCAGCGCGAGGCCTTGCGCGCCGACGTGCTGATCGCCAGCGACGGCCCGCGCCTGTCGCGCGATCGGCCCACGGTCTTCCTCGGCTCGCGCGGTGTCGCCAACTTCGAGCTGTCGCTGCGCTTGCGCGACGGCGGCCATCACAGCGGCAACTGGGGCGGGCTGCTGCGCAACCCCGGCACGGTGCTGGCCAACGCCATCGCCTGCCTGGTCGACGGCCGCGGCGTGATCCGCGTGCCGGGCCTGCGCCCGCCGCCGATCCCGGCCAACGTTCGACAAGCGCTGCAAGGCCTGGTCTTCGGCGGCGACCCGGGCGACCCCGCGGTCGACCCCGACTGGGGCGAGCCCGGCCTGACGCCGGCCGAGCGCGTGATCGCCTGGAACACGCTGGAGGTGCTGGCGATGACCGCCGGCAACCCAGAGCATCCGGTCAACGCGATCCCGCCGGCCGCGCGCGCGGCGATGCACATGCGCTTCGTCGTCGGCACCGAGATCGGCCGCCTGCGCGAAGCGGTGCAGGAGCATCTGCGCGCCCACGGCTTCGGCGACGTGCAGGTGAGCGAGCCGATGCTGACGCAGGCGACGCGGCTGGACCCCGACGACCCCTGGGTGCGCTTCACGCTGGCGAGCATCGAGCGCAGCACCGGCCGTCCGCCCGTGCTGCTGCCCAACCTCGGCGGATCGCTGCCCAACGACGTGTTCGCCGACATCCTGGGGCTGCCCACCGTGTGGATCCCGCACAGCTATGCCGGCTGCCGGCAGCACGCGAGCGACGAGCACCTGCTGGCGCCGGTGGCGCGCGAAGCGCTGCAACTGATGGCCGGGCTGTTCTGGGACCTGGGCGAGCAGGCGGCCGCGCTGCCGCGGCGTTAGCCGTCGACCTTGTACAGGCGCACCAGGTCGGCCAGCGTGCGCCCGCCCTCGTCGCGGAAGCGCTCGTCCAGCACCTCCAGCGCCAGCAGGCGGTCGACGCGGAAGCTGCGGAAGTCCTGCCGCAGCTCGCACCAGGCGGCCAGCGTCCAGCTCGCGTCCCAGTGCAGGCAGGCCAGCGGGCGCAGCACGCGCGTGCTCTCGGCATCGGCCCCGTCGCGGTAGCGCACGCGCAGCTTGCGCCGCTGCTCGATGGCTTCGCGCAACACGGCCAGGCGGTCGCGCGTGGCGGTGTCGGCCGGCGCGCCGGGCGCGAACAGCGCCAGGCTCTCGGCCGCGGCGCGCACCGCCGGCGGCAGCACGGCCAGGATCTTGGACAGCGCGCGCTCGGCCTGCGGCGCCAGGCCGCTGTCCAGCCGCGGCTGGGCGATGCGGATCGCCGCCACCAGCGCGCGCGCCTCGTCTTGCGTGAACATCAGCGGCGGCAGGTCGAAGCCGGCGCGCATGCGGTAGCCGACGCCGGCCTCGCCGTCGATCGGCACGCCTTGCGCGACCAGGTCGGCCACGTCGCGGTAGACGGTGCGCGGCGAGACCTCCAGCCGCGCCGCCAGCCAGGCGGCGGTGGACAGCCGCCGGCCGCGGATCAGCTGGACCAGTTCGAACAGGCGGTCGGCGCGGCGCATCGCGCGGCAGTGTCGCCGATAGGCCCCGATCAGGCCATCGCGTGCAGGCCGACGCGGTTGCCTTCGGGGTCCTGGATGTGCACGAAGGCGCCCATGCCGTCGGGCAGGTCGACGCGCGGCTGCAGCACGCGGCCGCCGGCGCCGGCCACGCGCGCCACCGCGTCGTCGAGCCGCGGGCCGGCGTCCAGGTAGACCAGCGTGCCCTGCGCGGCCGGGGCCAGCGCGCCGCCGGCCATCAAGCAGCCGCCGGCGCCCTCGCCCTGGGCATAAGGGAAGACAGCCAGCGTCAGCTCCGGGCCCATGGCCTCGCGCTTGAGCGTGCGCTGCAGCACCTGCTCGTAGAAGCGCTGCGCGCGGTCGATGTCTCGCACGGGGATCTCGAACCAGTTCAGCGCGTGGGTGGGGGCGTTCATGACGGACTCCTTTGGGGGGTGGTGGAAGAGGAAGCGCGATGCTGCGCCGGGGCTGCTGCCAGCGGCCTGTCAGGAGCGCGTATCGTCCGGCGGACGCTCAACGCTGCCGCCGCCATGGACCCGAAGACGCTCAAACCCGAAAGCATCGCCGCCCAGGCTCTGGGCTGGGTGGACGAAAAGACGCGCGCGATCACGCCGCCGATCCATTTGTCCAGCACCTATCTGCGCGACCCCGACAACCAGTACCGCAGCGGCCGCGTCTACGCGCGCGCCGACAACCCGGCCTTCGACCAGGCCGAGGCCTTGCTGGCGCAGCTGGAGCAGGGCAGCGCCGCGCTGCTGTTCGCCAGCGGCATGGCGGCGGCCACCGCGGTCTTCCTGGCCCTGAGCCCGGGCGACCACGTGCTGGCGCCCAAGGTGATGTACTGGTCGCTGCGCAACTGGCTGATGAACTTCGCCACGCACTGGGGCTTGCAGGTCGAGCTGGTCGAGATGAGCGACCCGGCCGCGGTGCAAGCCGCCATCCGCCCCGGCAAGACCAAGCTGGTGTGGGTGGAGACGCCCGCCAACCCGCTGTGGACCGTCACCGACATCGCGGCCACCGCAGCCATCGCGCACGCCGCCGGCGCGCGGCTGGCGGTGGATTCGACGGTGACCTCGCCGGTGCTGACGCAGCCGCTGGCGCTGGGCGCCGACCTCGTGATGCACGCCGCCACCAAGTACCTGGGCGGCCACAGCGACCTGATCGCCGGTGCGCTGGTGAGCCGCGCCAACGACGACTTCTGGCAGCGCATCCGCGGCGTGCGCGCGCAAGTCGGCGCGACGCTGGGCTCGTTCGAATCCTGGCTGCTGCTGCGCGGCATGCGCACGCTGTTTTTGCGCGTGCGCCAGGCCAGCGCGTCGGCGCAGCGCATCGCCGAGCATTTTGCGGACCACCGCCACGTCGAGGCGGTGCTCTACCCCGGGCTGCCCGATGCGCCCGGCCACGCGGTGGCGGCGCGGCAGATGCAAGGCGGCTTCGGCGGCATGCTGTCGCTGCGCAGCAAGGGCGGCGAAGCGGCGGCCATCGCGACCGCAGCCAACGTCGAGTTGTGGAAGCGCGCCACCTCGCTGGGCGGCACCGAGAGCCTGATCGAGCACCGCGCCAGCGTCGAAGGCGCCGGCACGCCGGCGCCGGGCGACCTGCTGCGGCTGTCGGTCGGCATCGAGGATGCCGGCGACCTGATCGCCGACCTGGAGCAGGCGCTCGCGCGGGCGCTGGCCTGACGCAGCGTCTTCAGCGACTGCCGGCCAAGGGGTACCACCAGCCGTCGTTGCCCTGCACGTAGTAGCGGCCGCCGGCGTCGACGTGGTAGTTGGCGCCCTGGTACTGCACCGTGGTGTTGGGCTGCCAGGTGTGCGGCAGCTGCAGGCGATAGCCGTTGGGCGCGGTGTAGGTGCTCTGGCCCATCAGGCCGCGGCCGGCCTCCTGCTGGTTGGCGAAGTAGGCGTCGCGCTGCTGCTGTTGGGCGGCGCCGCGTTGCGCCTCGGCCTGGCGCAGGCCCTGCCAGGCCTGCATCTCGCGCTGCTGGATGCCCGACTCGTTGGCGCGCATGTGCGCCATGCCGCCGGCCGAGAAGCCGTTGGTGTAGATGTAGTAGTAGGTGAAGGTCGGGTAGTTCATCGCCGGCCGCCCGCCCGACTGCGCGACGTACTGCTGCCACGCCGCCTGCACCGCGGGGTCGTTCATGCGCTGCTGCACCGCGCCGTTCACGCGCTGCTCGGCCTGGCCGACGATGGCGTTCATGCGCGCCATGCTCTGCTGGACCATCGCGCCGTAGTCCTGGGCCTGCGCCGGCGCGGCGGCGGTCAGGGCAGCGAAGGCAGCAGCGGCGGCGGCCAGGGTCATCGAGGTCTTCATCGTTTGGCTCCTGCGTGGTGTGGCGGCATCGTCGGCGGCAAGCGTTAGGCAAGCGCTAGCAAAACGCTCTGCGGCACCGCATTCGTGCTTATTCACGCCGCCCCGGGCCGGCATGGCAACATCGGCCGCATGCAGGCCCGGCCGATCCTCGACTTCAGCACCGGCGCGCTCGTGGCGCTGCGCCGCGACCTGCACGCGCACCCCGAGCTGGGCTTCGAAGAGCGGCGCACCGCCGACGTAGTGGCCGCGCGGCTCACGGCCTGGGGCATCCCCGTCCACCACGGGCTGGCACGCACTGGCGTGATCGGCATCGTGCACGGGCGCGACGGCGGCGCTTGCGGCCGCGCGCTGGGCCTGCGCGCCGACATGGACGCACTGCCGATCCAGGAGGCCAACCGCTTCGCCCACGCCAGCCGCCACGCCGGCGTGATGCACGCCTGCGGCCACGACGGCCACACCGCGATGCTGCTGGCTGCGGCGCACGCGCTGGCGCAGCGGCGCGACTTCGACGGCACCGCTTACCTGATCTTCCAGCCCGCCGAGGAAGGCCGCGGCGGCGCGCAGGCGATGGTGGCCGAAGGGCTGTTCGAGCGCTTTCCGATGGAAGCGGTGTTCGGCCTGCACAACTGGCCGGGCTACCCGCAGGGCAGCATGGCCTGCAGCGCCGGGCCGGTGATGGCGTCGGCCAACACCTTCGAGCTGGCGATCCGCGGCGTGGGCGGGCACGCCGCAGCGCCGCACCGCGGCGTCGACCCGGTGCTGATCGCCTGCCAGGTCGTGCAGGCCTGGCAGACCGTGGTCAGCCGCAACAAGTGGCCGCTGGACACCGCGGTGCTGTCGGTCACGATGATCCACGGCGGCGAGGCGCGCAACGTGATCCCCGACCGCTGCCGGCTCGAAGGCACGGTGCGCGCCTACCGCGGCGAGGTGCTGGACCTGATCGAGCGGCGCATGCGCACGATCGCCGAGCAACTGTGCGCCGCGCACGGCGCGCAGGCCGAGTTCGACTTCCAGCGCCGCGCGCCGGCAGTGGTCAACCACGCGCACGAGGCCGCGGTGGCCGCGCGCGTGATCGAGCGCATCGTGGCGCCGGGCCTGGCGCTGGTGCAGGAGCCGGCGATGCCGTCGGAGGACTTCGCGTTCATGCTGCTGGCCAAGCCCGGCGCCTATGCCTTCATCGGCAACGGCGACGGCGACGGCTTGCACCGCGACGGCGGCCACGGCGAAGGCCCTTGCATGCTGCACAACCCCAGCTACGACTTCAACGACGCCTTGCTACCGCTGGGCGCGCGCTACTGGGTGGAGCTGGTGAAGGAGTGGCTGGGCGCGCCGCCGCCGCGCTGAGGCCGACCGCCACCGCGTCCAGGCGGTAGCTCTTGCTCACGTTGCGTAGACACACGAGCGCCATCGATCCCTTCTTCCTGACCCGCCGCCGGCGGCCGGCTGCCAACTATTTCATGTTCCGGCCCCTCCACAGGAGGGAGGCCGCCCCTGGCGATCCCGAATTCCAGGCCTGCCCTGAAGACGCGCCCGCGCCGGCCCGGTATCCTTTGTTGCGACTGGTTTCACGCCAGCGCAACAGGGAGTATCTCCATGGTTCGCTTCAAGGTCCTGCTGGCTGCCCTCGGGCTTGCCGCGTCGGCCATCAGCCTGCCGGCGCAGGCCGGCTACTACTCCGCGCTGTATGCCTTCGGCGACAGCCTGTCGGACAACGGCGCCTCGCTGCTGGCCAGCAGCCTGAACCCGCCCGCGGCGCCCACGCCGCGCACCAGCGACGGTCCGGTGTTCGTCGAGTACATCGCGCAGGCCCTGGGCCTGACGCTGAACGACTACGCCGTCGGCGGCGCGCGCAGCGACACCGCCAACTCCGACATCCCCAGCGGCGAGCTGGCGAATTCCGGCCTGCTGGCGCAGGTGGAGCAGTTCCGGCTGAACGTGGCCGACGTCGCCGACCCGCTGGCGCTGTACTTCGTGTCCGGCGGCTCCAACGACGTGCTGGACGCCATCGCGTCGCAGGACCTGTCCGATCCGGCGGTGCTCGACGGGCTCGTCAACAGCCTGGTCGGCAACCTCAGCGCGGCCGTGCAGCAGCTCTACGACATCGGCGCCCGCCATTTCGTGCTGCCGCTGCTGCCCAACCTGGGGCTGACGCCCGAGGCCGCGGGCCAGGGCCTGGCCGCCGACCTGACGGCGCTGAGCCTGGGCATCAACAGCGTGCTGGCCGACAGCTATGCGCTGCTGTTCGCCGACAAGCCCGACGCGCAAGTGCTGGTCTACGACGCCTATGCCAAGCAGACCAGCATCCTGGCGAGCCCGGTCGACCACGGCCTGGCCAACGGCACCGACGCCTGCCTGGACCAGCCCGGCGTGAGCGACTGTTCGTCGTTCTTCTTCTGGGATTCGCTGCACCCGACCGCGGCCGCCTCCCATCTGCTGGCGGCCGACGTCCTGGCGGCGATGGGCGTGCCCGAGCCGGCCACGCTGCTGCTGGCTGCCGGCGGCCTGCTGCTCGTCATCGGCCGCCGTCACCGCCGCGCTTGAGCGCGGCGCGGGCCTCCAGCCCGGCGATGCGCGAGCGCGCGTCGTCGCCCTCGGGGATCGGCGCGCCGCCGTCGCGCCACTGCACCGCGGCCTTGAAGCCTTCGGCCTGGGCATAGCGCCGGAACCACAGGCCCTCGGGGTTGTGGCGGGTGATGCCGTCGAACAGCGTGGCCAGCTGCTGGCTCTGCTCCAGCCCCATCGTCAGCATCAACTGGTTGACCACCATCTTGTGCATCGCGAGCTGGCCGTGCGGCACGCCGGCGATGCGCGCGGCCAGTGCCTGCGTGGCGGCCTGCAGCTCGGCGGCCGGCACGGCCAGCGTGGCCAGGCCCCAGTCGGCGGCCTGGCGGCCGCTGATCAGGTCGCCGGTGAACATCAGCTGCTTGGCCCGCATCGGCCCCAGCCGGTAGGCCCACATCGCGGTGGTCGGGCAGCCCCACACGCGGGTGGGCATGTAGCCGATGCGCGCGTCCTCGGCCATCACCAGCAGGTCGCAGCACAGGGCGATGTCGCTGCCGCCGGCCACCGCCGCGCCGTGCACCTGGGCGATGGTGGGCTTGGGTGACCGCCACAGGCTCATGAAGTCCTCGGTGTAGCGCTTCATCGTCGCGTAGTCGACCATCGGGTCCCAGGGCTGGCGCTCCTGCTGGCAGGGGTGGTCGATCCGGCCTTCACCGAACTGCGACAGGTCGTAGCCGCCGCAGAAGCCCTTGCCGGCGCCCTGCACGACGATCACGTGCACTTCGTCGTTGGCCACCGCCCAGTCCACCGCGGCGCGGATCTCGCCGGGCATGCGCTCGTCGATCGCGTTCAGCCGCTCGGGGCGGTCGAGCAGCAGGCGCGCGATGCGCGGCGCGGCCGCGTCCTGCTCGATGCGCAGGCTGCTGAACTGGGGCATGGCGGGCTTTCGAAGGAAGACGCGCGACAGGCGGCGCGGGGCGCGGCCAGCATACCGCGGCTGCCTGATAGCATCCGCCGCCGCATGACAGCCGATCCCCAGCGCGAGCCGCTGCTGCTGGCGGCCGCGGTGCTGGCGGCGGCCGCGCCGTCGCTGCTGGCCTACAACGTCTCCCCGTCGCCCACCTTCCTGAACCAGGCCTTGGCGCTGGGCGGCTGGGGCGGCTTTGCGCTGCTGCTGGCCGGCGGCCAGGCAGCGCTGCCGCGCTTCGCCGCCAGCCGCCGGGCCTGGCCGCTGCAGGCGGCGCTGGCGCTGCTGGCGCTGGCCGCGGCGGCCTCGGGCACCGTGGGCCATCTGCCGCCAGGCCTGTGCTGGTCGGCGCTGGGCCTGCTGGCGGCCACGGCGCTGATCGTGCACAGCGGCTCGACCGCGCGCAGCGCGGGCGTCGGCGACGCGCTGTTCGCCTGCTTCGCCTGGGGCTGGCTGGTGGCCGGGCTGCTGAACCTGGCGATCGGCCTGGTGCAGGTGTTCGCGCCGAACTGGCCCGACGGCCACTGGATCGCCGCCAGCAACATCGTCGGCCGCGCGGTGGGCAACCTGCGCCAGCCCAACCACCTGAGCAGCCTGCTGCTGTGGGCCGCGATCTGCGCAGTGGCGCTGCTGGAGCTGCGCCGGCTGCGCCGCGGCTGGGGGCAGGCGGCCTTCGTCGCGCTGGTGTTCGGCGTCGTGCTCAGCGCCTCGCGCACTGGGCTGGTCAGCGTCGGCATCCTGGCGCTGTGGGGCCTGCTGGACCGGCGCCTCACGCGGCCCACGCGCGGCCTGCTGCTGGCGGCGCCGGTGGTCTACGCGCTGTCGTGGCTGGCGCTGGCGGGCTGGGCCGAGATCAGCCACCACGTGTTCGGCGGCGCCGCGCGGCTGGCCGAGACCGACGTCTCCGGCTCGCGCTTCGGCATCTGGGCCGACACGCTGGCGCTGATCAAGGCCAACCCGTGGCTGGGCGTGGGCTTCGGCGAGTTCAACCTGGCCTGGACGCTGACGCCCTTCCCCGGCCGGCCCACGGCCTTCTTCGACCACACGCACAACCTGGTGCTGCAGTTCGCGGTGGAGCTGGGCCTGCCGCTGGCGGTGCTGCTGCTGGGCCTGCTGCTGTGGGGCCTGCTGCGCATGGCGCGGCAGGCCTGGGTCGCGACGGGGGATGCGTCGGTCACGCGGCGCGCGGCGACGATGTTCGTGCTGATGATCGGCCTGCACAGCCTGCTGGAGTACCCGCTGTGGTACGCCTACTTCCTGCTGCCGACGGCCTGGGCCTTCGGCTTCGGCCTGGGGGGCGATGCGGCGCCGGCGACGGCCCCGGCCCCGCCCGCTGCGCGCCACCGCTGGCTGGCGCCGGCCGCGCTGGCGCTGGTGCTGGGCACGGCCTTCTCGGTGTGGGACTACACGCGCGTCACCGCAATCTTTGCCGCCGACGAAGACGCCGCGCCGCTGGCCCGCCGCATCGAGCGCGGCCAGCACAGCGTGTTCTTCGCCCACCATGCCGACTACGCCGCGGCCACCACCGAGACCGAGCCGCGCCTGCACGAGCGCGCCTTCCGCGGCGCCACGCACTACCTGCTGGACACGCGGCTGATGATGGCCTGGGCCGAGGACCTGGCCGCGCGCGGCGACGTCGACCGCGCGCGCCACCTCGCGGCGCGGCTGCGCGAGTTCCACAACCCGCTGTCCCAGGACTGGCTGGACGAATGCCGCTCGCCGCCGGCGGCCGGCCGCGCCGCGCCGTTCCAATGCGAGGCGCCGGCCAAGGCTTACGGCTGGCGGGATTTCCTGGGGCGTTGATCAGCCTTCGGCCGCCCAGTCGCCGGACTTGCCGCCGCTCTTGCTAAGCACGCGGATCCCGCCCATCACCATGCCGCGGTCGGCGGCCTTGCACATGTCGTAGACGGTCAGCAGGCCCACCTGCACCGCGGTCAGCGCTTCCATCTCCACGCCGGTGCGGCCGAAGCTCTCCACCTGCGCGCTGCAGCGCACCTCGCTGTTGGCTTCGTCCAGCTCGAAGTCCACCGCCACGCGGGTGATGGGCAACGGGTGGCACAGCGGGATCAGCTCGGCCGTGCGCTTGGCGCCCTGGATCGCCGCGATGCGCGCCACCGCCAGCACGTCGCCCTTCTTCGCGCGGCCTTGCGCGATCAGCGCCAGGGTCTCGGGCCGCATGCGGATCACGCCCGCGGCGCGGGCGACGCGGTGCGTCTCGGCCTTGGCCGAGACGTCCACCATGTGGGCCTGGCCCTGGGCGTCGAAATGGGTCAGCGAGGACGGCATCAGCGCTTTACATGCGGGCAACGGGGCGGTGTCATGATACCGGCGGCCCCGGCTGCAAGGGGCCCTCCGGAGTTGTCTTGAAAGCGTTCCCCTTCGTCCGATCCGCGCTGTGCTGCCTGCTGGCGCTGGTCCTGCCGCTGCAGGCGCAAGTGCCGCCGCCGGCCGCGGTGCGGCTGCCGGCGCTGGGCGAGAGCGCGGCCGAGGACTTCACCGTCGGCACCGAGCGCCGCCTGGGCGACCAGATCATGGGCGAGATCCGGCGCGACCCCGACTACCTGGACGACCCGGTGCTGCTGGAATACCTGCAAGGCCTGTGGCAGCCGCTGGTCGAGGCCGCGCGCGCGCGCGGCGACATCGACGTCGACGTGGGCGGCCAGTTCGCGTGGGAGGCCTTCCTGGTGCGCGACAAGAGCGTCAACGCCTTCGCGCTGCCCGGCGGCTTCGTCGGCGTGCACCTGGGGCTGATCGCGATGACGGCCACGCGCGACGAACTGGCCTCGGTGCTGGCGCACGAGCTCTCGCACGTGACGCAGCGCCACATCGCGCGCAGCATCGCCAGCCAGCAGCGGCAGTCGCTGCTGGGCATGGCCGGGCTGATCCTGGCGCTGCTGGCCGCCGGCCGCAGCAACAACCCCGACATCGCGCAGGCCGCGCTGGTGGGCGGCCAGGCGGCGCTGATCCAGGGCCAGCTCAACTTCTCGCGCGACATGGAGCGCGAGGCCGACCGCATCGGCTTCGCCGTGCTGGACCAGGCCGGCTACCAGCCCGGCGGCATGGCCGCGATGTTCGAGAAGCTCGACAGCGCCAACCGCCTGAACGACAGCGGCGCCTTCCCCTACCTGCGCAGCCACCCGCTGACGCTGGAGCGTCAGAGCGAGGCACGGCTGCGCCTGCAAGGCCTGCCGCCGCACGCGGTGAAGGCGGTACCGCCGCTGCTGCACGCGATGATGGCCGCGCGCGCCCGCGTGCTGGGCGACACCGGCGTGACGGCGCTGCGCCGCCAGCAGGACCTGCCCGCCACCCGCCCCGGCCACGGCGCGGCCGAGCGCCTGGCGGGCCTGTACGCCAGCGCGCTGGCCTCCAGCCTGCTGCGCGACCACGCCGCCGCCGAGCGGCGCAACCGCGAGGCGCGCGCGCTGCTGGCCGACCAGCCCGACGCCGACCCCGCCGCACTGCGCAGCCTGTGGCTGCTGGAGGCCGAGGGCCGCCTTGCCGCCGGTGACCTGGACGGCGCCGTCGAGGTGCTGGCCCAGGCCCGGCAGCGCTGGCCCGACGCGGCGCAGGCGCGGCCGCTGCTGCTGATGCAGGCGCAGGCGGCGCTGCAGACGCGGCCGCCGGCGCGCGAGGAGCGCCTGCGCCAGAGCACCGAGGCGCTGCAGACCTGGGTGGCCGTGCACCCGCGCGACGCCTACGCCTGGCTGTTGCTGGGCAACACCGCCGAGGCGCTGGGCCTGCGCCTGCGCGCCTTGCGCGCCCAGGCCGAATCGCGCGTGCTGGTGGGCGACCTGCGCGGCGCGATGGACCGCCTGCGCAGCGGCCGCCAGCTGGCGCGCAACGGCGCCGCGGGCCAGGACTTCATCGAGGTCTCGATCATCGACGCCCGGCTGCGCGAGCTGGAGAACCAGCGCCGCCAGCTCGCCGCCGAGCAGCGCGGCGGCCGCGGCGGCGACAAGGAGCCGCCCGCCGAACGCGACGACGACCGCGGCGGCAGCGACGGCAAGCCGCTGCGCCTGCTCTAGCGTCTGCTAACGTCAATTCTAGACGGCAGCCAGCACCGCCGCCAGGTAGCGCCCGGTGTGGCCCAGGCCGGCCACGGCCAGTTGCTCCGGCGTGCCCGCCATCAGCACCCGGCCGCCGCCGGCGCCGCCTTCGGGGCCGAGGTCGATCAGCCAGTCGGCGGTCTTGATCACGTCGAGGTTGTGCTCGATCACGACGATGGTGTTGCCCGCCTCGCGCAACTGGTGCAGCACCTTCAGCAGCATCTGGATGTCGTGGAAGTGCAAGCCGGTGGTCGGCTCGTCCAGGATGTACAGCGTGCGCCCGGTGTCGCGCTTGGACAGCTCCAGCGCCAGCTTCACGCGCTGCGCCTCGCCGCCCGACAGCGTGGTCGCGCTCTGCCCCAGGCGGATGTAGCCCAGGCCCACGTCCAGCAGCGTCTGCAGCTTGCGCGCGATGGTCGGCACCGCGCTGAAGAAGGCGTGCGCGTCCTCCACCGTCAGCGCCAGCACCTGCGCGATGTTGAGGCCCTTGTAGAGGATCTCCAGCGTCTCGCGGTTGTAGCGGCGGCCGGCGCAGACGTCGCAGGGCACGTAGACGTCGGGCAGGAAGTGCATCTCCACCTTCAGCACGCCGTCGCCCTCGCAGGCCTCGCAGCGGCCGCCGGCCACGTTGAACGAGAAGCGCCCGGCGCCATAACCCCGTTCCCGCGCGGCCGGCACCTCGGCGAACAGCTCGCGGATCGGCGTGAACAGCCCCGTGTAGGTGGCCGGGTTGCTGCGCGGCGTGCGGCCGATCGGGCTCTGGTCGACGTTGATCACCTTGTCGAACAGCTCCAGCCCTTCGATGCGGTCGTGCGGCGCCACCTCGGCATGGCTCTGGTACAGCTTGCGCGCGACGGCGGCGTACAGCGTGTCGTTGACCAGCGTGCTCTTGCCCGAGCCGGAGACGCCGGTCACGCAGGTGAAGAGCCCGACCGGGAACTCGACGTCGACGTTCTTCAGGTTGTTGCCGCGCGCCCCGACGATGCGGATCGCGCGCTGGTCGATGTCGTCGGCCGGCCGCCGCCGCGCCTTCGGCACCTCGATGCGCAGCGCGTGCGCGAGGTAGCGGCCGGTCAGCGATTCGGCGTTGGCCGCCACCGCGTCGGGCGTGCCTTGCGCGATCACGCGGCCGCCGTGCACGCCGGCGCCGGGCCCCATGTCGATCACGTGGTCGGCGGCGCGGATCATGTCCTCGTCGTGCTCGACGACGAGCACCGAGTTGCCCAGGTCGCGCAGCCGCCGCAGCGTGCCGATCAGGCGCGCGTTGTCGCGCTGGTGCAGCCCGATGCTGGGCTCGTCCAGCACGTACATCACGCCCGAGAGCCCCGAGCCGATCTGCGAGGCCAGCCGGATGCGCTGCGCCTCGCCGCCCGACAGCGTATCGGCGCTGCGCTCCAGGCTCAGGTAGGGCAGGCCCACGTCGTTGAGGAAGCGCAGGCGCGAGCGGATCTCGCGCACCACCTTGTCGGCGATCTCGGCGCGCGCGCCTTCGAGCCGCAGGCCGTCGAAGAAGGCCTGCGCCTCGGCCAGCGTCGCGCGCTCGACCTCGTAGATCGGCTTGCCCGGCGTCGCGCCTGGCTGGTCGAGCAGCACGTGGCGCGCCTCGCGCCGCAGCCGCGTGCCCTGGCAGGCCGGGCAGGGCCGCGCGGCCTGGTAGCGCGCCAGGTCCTCGCGCACCGCGGCGGAATCGGTCTCGCGGAAGCGCCGCTCGAAGTTGGGGATGATCCCTTCGAAGGGATGGCGGCGCTTGACGCTGCGGCTGCGGCCGTTCGCGCCCTCGGCGCGGTAGACGAACTCGATCGCCTCGTCGCCCGAGCCGTACAGCAGCCGCTGCTGCGCTTTCCGGGGCAGGTCCTCGAACGGCGTGTCGATGTCGAAGCCGTCGTGCGCCGCCACGCTTTGCAGCAGGCTGAAGGTGTAGGCGTTGCGGCGGTCCCAGCCTTTGATGGCGCCGGAGGCCAGGCTCAAGCTGGGGAAGGCGACCACGCGCTCGGGGTCGAAGGCCGTCACCTGGCCCAGGCCGTCGCACTGCGGGCAGGCGCCGACCGGCGAGTTGAACGAGAACAGCCGCGGCTCCAGCTCGGCCAGCGCGTAGCTGCAGATCGGGCAGGCGAAGCGGTTGCTGAACAGGTGCTCGCGCGGCTGCTGGCTGCCGCCGACCTCGCCCGGCAGCTCGACCGCGATCGCACGGCCGTCGGCGATGCGCAGCGCGGCCTCGAAGCTCTCGGCCAGGCGCTGCTTGATCTCGGGGCGCACGCGCAGGCGGTCGATCACGACGTCGACGTCGTGCTTCTCGGTCTTCTTCAGCGCCGGCAGCGCGTCGGCCTCGAAGACCCGCGGCTCGGCGCCGCCGCTGCCGATGCGAAAGCGCACGTAGCCGCGCGCGCGCATGTCGTCGAACAGCTCGCCGAACTCGCCCTTGCGGTCGCGCGCCACCGGCGCCAGGATCATCAGCCGCGTGTCCTCGGGCCAGGCCAGCACCGTGTCGACCATCTGCGAGACGCTTTGCGCCTGCAACGGCAGGCGGTGGTCGGGGCAGTAGGGCGTGCCGGCGCGCGCGTACAGCAGCCGCAGGTAGTCGTGGATCTCGGTGATGGTGCCGACGGTGGAGCGCGGGTTGTGCGACGCGGCCTTCTGCTCGATGCTGATCGCAGGGCTCAGGCCCTCGATCACGTCGACGTCGGGCTTGTCCATCAGCTGCAGGAACTGCCGCGCGTAGGTCGACAGGCTCTCGACATAACGCCGCTGTCCTTCGGCATACAGCGTGTCGAAGGCGAGGCTGGACTTGCCCGAGCCCGACAGCCCCGTGATCACCACCAGCGCGTGCTTGGGGATGTCGAGGTCGATGTCCTTGAGGTTGTGGGTGCGGGCCCCCCTGACGCGGATGAAGCCCTGCTCTCCGGGCGCAAGGGGCGGCACGGCGGGCGGAGGGGGCACTTCTTCGGTCGGCATGAGGCGTGGGCAGGGCAACCGGCCATCATAGCGAGCCCGGCCTGGGCGGCCGGGGCTAGCATCGCCGCATGAAACACTTGTTGGGCGCGCTGGCCTGCGCCGGCGGCCTGGCCGCCTGCGGCGGCGGCTTCTACATCGGCATCGACGACTTCGACGATCCGCCGTCGGTCAGCTTGGCCGCCAGCGTCACCCAAGCCCAGCCTGGGCAGGCGCTGCGGCTGACGGCGGCAGCCAGCGACGACGACGAGGTCCGCCGCGTCGACTTCTACCGCTTCGAGTCCGACGGCAACAGCACGCTGCTGTGCCGCGACACCGAAGCGCCCTACGACTGCAACAGCAGCCTCCCGGCCGACGCCCGGCGCGGCAGCACGGTCAACTTCTTCGCCCGCGCCACCGACAGCTTCGGCAACCGGACCGACAGCGCCTTCGTCGGCGTGGTGGTGGTCTGACGACGGGGGATGCACGCCAGCGCGCGCATGGCAACGGCTCGGGGTGTGGCCTCAGCGCGCGGACAGCGCGGCATCCTCGAACACCACCTCGCCGTCGACCAGGGTCAGCAGGCTCCTCGTCGCAGGCAACTGGGACACCGGCACCGCCAGGACATCCTGGGACAGCACGGCCAGGTCCGCCGCCATGCCGGGGGCGATGCGTCCCTTGCGTTCTTCCTGCCGCTCCGCGTAGGCAGCGCCCGAGGTGTAGGCGGCCAGGGCCTCCTCGCGCGTCATGGCTTCCGCGGGCTGGCCCGGATACTGGATGGCGAGCATCATGTTGAGGAAGGGATTGGCCTCGCGGGGCCCGCCATCCGAGCCGAACGCCAGCGGGATGCCGCCGCTCAGCAGGCTGCGCAGCGGCAGCGGATGGTCGGCCAGCGGGCGTCCGCCGATCAGCGGCAGCGGCAAGTGCGTCGGGTTCTGGATCACGACGATGCCGAGCTGGCGGATCTTCTCGCGCGTTTCGTCGCGGATGCCGTCGCCGTGCTCCAGGCGCACGCGCTTGGCGCGCCAGGCCTGGGCCGGCGCCAGTGCCAGCATGGTTTCGATCAGCCGGTCGGTCTCGGCATCGCCGACGGCGTGCAGCGCGATCTGCGTCGGGCGCTTCAGGCCCAGCTCGAGAATCTCGCGCAGTTGGGCATCCGAATAGTCGGACCGCCCCCGCCAGCCGGGCCGGCCGGCGTAGGCCTCGCGCTGATGCGCCCATTGTTCGATCGGCGATCCGTCCAGCACCCATTTCGGGCCTTCGACGCGCACCTTCGCCGGCGCGTTCGCGGCGGCCGCTTCGACGACGTTCCAGGCCTTGGCGATGTGCTGGGGCGGCGTTTCCCAGGGGCCCCAGGAATACACCGTCCACTTCTGCTTCACCGGCTGCAGGCGCGCCAGGCCCGCCAGCGTCGTGGAGACCGACTTGTCGCTGTTCATCAGGTGGATGGACGTGACGCCCCAGCGGGCATAGCGCTCCTGCGCCTCGGCGAAGGCCTGCGCCAGGAACTCCGGCGTCGCCGGCCGGATGCGCGGGCCGATCGTCTCGGCAGCTTCGTAGGCCCGGCCGTCGAGGCGCCCGCGCGCATCGCGCCCCCACCAGCCGCCCAGCGGGTCCGCCACGTCTTCCGCGATGCCGAGTGCCCGCAGCCCGGCGCTGTTGACGATGCTGGTGTGGCCCCAGAAGCCGCGCAGGAACACCGGCGTCTCGGGCGCCACGGCGTCCAGTGCCTCGCGCCAGTTGCGCGGGTCGCGCGCGACGAGCGGCCCGACGAAGGCCGAGATCCACGTCGTCTGCGCCTTGGCGGCGACGGCGACGGCCGCCAGGGTCTCCTCGGCCGTCGGGCCCGGGAACGGCAGCCCGGGCAGGCGCAGCGGCGGCGTCGGCAAGTCCTGGCCCAGATGGATGTGGGCTTCGATCAGGCCGGGCGTGACGAGGCGGCCCCCGGCGTCGACGATGCGGGTGCCCGGTCCCGCGAGCTTGCGGATCGCCTCGTCGGGCCCGACCGCGAGGATCAACCCGTCTTCCACGGCCACCGCCTGCGCATAGGGCAGCGCCGCGTCGGCGGTGAACACCTTGCCGTTGACGAGCACCAGTTGCGGCGCGGCGCCGGCGCCGGCCGCCAGCCAGAGCGAAAGAACGGCTGCGACGGCGGATGGCAGCTTGGGCATCAGGGTCTCCTGTCGGTGGCTCGGATTCGAGGTCGTCGGCGCAGGCGTCACGGGCTGGCGCACATCAGGCGGACGGCGCCGCCGGTGCGCAAACCGTCCTTTCGGCGCGCGAAGTAGCGCCGGTTCAGCTCCTCCGGCGTGGGGCTCTGCGCGGATCGGAAACCCAGCTCGAGCAGCTGGCGCTGCAACTGCGCCGGCTCGAAGCTCGACAGCCAGGGCTCGCCGGCCGCGACGACCTGTCGTTCGAGCATGTCGTGGACCGCCCGCTCGAGCGGGTCGAGCGTCGACACCGGCACGCGGTAGTCGAAGCACAGGCAACTGCCGGCGGGCAAGCGCGCCGCCGTGCGCAGCACGCGCAGCACGGCGTCGGCGCTCAGGTACAGGGTCACGCCCATCCAGCCGATGCACGCGGCCTGGTCGACCCGGAAACCATGCTGCTGCAGCGCCTCGCTCAGGTCATCGTGCTCGAAGTCCAGCGGCACGAAGGCCAGCGACGCGGGCACCTCGATGTGTGCCTCGGCCAGCAACTGCTGTTTCCAGCGCTGCGTGCCGGGATGATCGACCTCGAACACCCGCAGGCCCTCGGCGCGATATGGATTGCGGTACGCAAACGTGTCGAGGCCGGCACCCAGCACCACGTACTGGCGCACGCCCGCGGCGACGCAGCGCGCCAGCTCGTCCTCGACGAAGCGGCTGCGGGCGACCAGCGCGCCGCGCAGGGCTTTGGACAGCGGATCGTTCAGCGCGTAAGGATCGTTGCGCAGTGCGGCCTCCGCAACCGGGCCCAGCACGGGCAGCGCGACCCGATCGGGCAGGACCAGCGGCTCGTCGATCAACTGGTGCACGGCGCGCAGCGAGGCGACGGCCAGCGCCGTGCGGCTCGGCTCGCCCTGGCGAACGACCTGGGAGACCTGGGAGATGGACATCGGCACTTCCTCCGGCAAGCTCGGAGGCCGATCGTCCACCCTCACGTTGCGTGAGGGTCAAGGGCCTGTTCGGGAGCTTTTCACCTGCTCCATGTAGTGCAGCGCCTGCGGGCTGAAGGCCGCGCTGGACCTGCAGCAGCGGCTCGTTCTCGTAGGCCGCGAGCAACCGGGCTCGCAGGCCGGCGTCGTGCCGCACCATCCGGTCGAGCAGGGCCAGCCACTCGCGCCCAAGCTGGCGTGCATCGGGGGAAGCCGGCGGCACGCTGGCGGCCATCAACTGCTCGGCGCGCTCGCCGAGCGCGTGCCACTGCGGATCCAGCGTCAAGTCGATGCGTTGCAGATCGTCCGCATCGAGGTACTTGCCCAGCAATGCCAGGCGGAGCTGGATCGCCTGGCCGATGTACTCGAACAGGGCCTGGTCCATCCCGCCGGGCAGCGGCAAGCCCGGCTGCTCGGTCATCATGTGGCGCCATCGCCTCATGAACGCGAAGTCGCCATTCATCCTGCGCGAGGTCACGTCGATCCAGCGCCGCGCCAGTTGTTGCGCCTCGATCGAAGCGGGCGGCACGGCGCGCGCCATCGCGTCGCGTATCGACTGCAGCAGTGCTGGCAACTCGGCCTCGCTGCCCCGCCACCGCTCGAACACGAGCTTGAGTTCCGCGGTGCTGAAGTACTGCTCGAAGGTGCTCATCATCGACAGGCCGGTCAGCCAATCGTCGATCCCGGGCTGCTCTCCGAACGCGAGGGCCATCCGCATCACGCTTAAGCGTTCGCGCAATGCCTGGGCCTGGGCGATCTGCTGGTCCAGCGCGCCGATCTGCTGACCCAGGATGGCCGGCAGCGTGACCGCTCCGCCGTCGAGCAGTTGCGCCACGTCGCCGAGCGACAGGCCCAGGCGGCGCAACATCTGGATGCCATGCAACCGCGCCACGTCGTCACGGCCGTACAGCCGATAGCCGCCCTCGGAGCGCCCCGACGGGCACAGCAGCCCGATCTTGTCGTAGTGATGCAGGGTGCGCACGGTCAGGCCGGTGCGCCGGGCCAGTTCGCCGACTCTGAGGGCCATGGGCAAGTATCGCGGCAGCGCGTGGTCGGCGCCGGGGCTGGTCAGCCGGGGGTTGCCAGCACGCGCAGGATCTGCTCGCCGTAGGCTTCGAGCTTCTTGGCGCCGACGCCGCTGATCGCGCCCAGCGCCTGCAGCGAATCGGGCTGCTCGCGCGCCATCTCGGCCAGCGTGGCGTCGTGGAACACGATGTAGGCGGGCAGGTTGTGCTCGCGCGCGACCTCGCCGCGCCAGGCCTTCAGCGCATCGAAGCGGGCATGGGCCGCGGCGTCCAGCGGCAGCGGCGGCGGCTTGGCCGCCTTCGGGGCGCGGCTCAGGCGGCCCTTCTTCGGCGCCTCGCTGGGCAGCTTGAACTGCAGCGCCACGCCGCCGCGCAGCACCTCGCGCGCGCTGTCGGTCAGCACCAGCGTGTTGAACTCGCCCTCGCTGCGCACGTGGCCCAGCGCGACGAGCTGGCGCAGCACCGATCGCCATTGCGCCTCGGGCAGCTCGGCGCCGATGCCCCAGGTGGACAGCGTGTCATGCCCGAACTGGCGCACCTTGTCGGTCATCTTGCCGCGCAGCACGTCGATCAGATGGCCGGCACCGAAGCTCAGGCCGGTGACCTGGCGGAAGCGGTAGATGCACGACAGCAGCTTGCGCGCGGCTTCGGTCGCATCCCACGTGGCCGGCGGATGCAGGCAGTTGTCGCAGTTTCCGCAGGGCCGTGATTCCTCGCCGAAGTACGCCAGCAACCGCACGCGCCGGCAGTCGTGCGCCTCGGCCAGCGCCAGCAGCGCATCGAGCTTGGCGCGCTGCAGGCGCTTGAACTCTTCTTCCGCCTCGCCCTCGTCGATCATGCGGCGCTGGTTCACTACGTCGGCCAGGCCGTAGGCCATCCAGGCGTCGGCGCTCTGGCCGTCACGGCCGGCGCGGCCGGTCTCCTGGTAGTAGCCCTCGATGTTCTTCGGCAGGTCGAGGTGGGCGACGAAACGCACGTCGGGCTTGTCGATGCCCATGCCGAAGGCGATGGTCGCGACCATCACCAGGCCGTCCTCGCGCAGGAAGCGGTCTTGGTGGCGGCGGCGCACGTCGGCGTCCAGCCCGGCGTGGTAGGGCAGCGCCGGCACGCCCTGGGCCGACAGCCAGGTCGCCAGCTCCTCCACCTTCTTGCGGCTCTGGCAGTAGACGATGCCGGCGTCGCCTTCGTGCTCGTCGCGCAGGAAGCGCAGCAGCTGCTGCTTCGGCTCGTCCTTCTCGACGATGGTGTAGCGGATGTTGGGGCGGTCGAAGCTGCTGATGAACAGCTTGGCGTCGCGCAGCGCGAGGCGCTCGACCATGTCGGCGCGCGTGTGCGCGTCGGCGGTGGCCGTCAGCGCCAGGCGCGGCACGTCGGCATAACGCTCGTGCAGCGCGGACAGGCCGAGGTAGTCCTCGCGGAAGTCGTGCCCCCACTGGCTGACGCAGTGCGCCTCGTCGATCGCGAACAGGCTCAGCCGGCCGCGCTCGTGCAGCGAGTCCAGCATCGCCAGGAAGCGCGGCGTCAGCAGCCGCTCGGGCGCCGCGTACAGCATCACCAGCCGGCCGGCGAGCAGCTCGCGCTCGATGCGGCGCGCCTCGTCGCCGTCGAGCGTGCTGTTCAGGAACGCGGCATGCACGCCCAGCTCTTCCAGCGCGCCCACCTGGTCGTGCATCAGCGCGATCAGCGGGCTGACGACCACCGTCACGCCGCGGCCGGCGCGGTGGCGGACGATGGCCGGCACCTGGTAGCACAGGCTCTTGCCGCCGCCGGTGGGCATCAGCACCAGCGCGTCGCCGCCGGCAGCCACGTGCTCGACGATGGGCCGCTGCGGGCCGCGGAACGCGGCATAACCGTAGACCTCGTGAAGAATCTCGACGGGATCGGCGGACGGCTGGGGCACGGCACTCACGAAGGCGATGCTACCCGGGCCGGTCCACAATGCCGGCCGCACACCATCAGGCGAGGATCTGCTCAAGTCATGGATGTCCAGCCGGGACGGCGGCTGACCATCGGACGCTGGCGCGTCGATGCCGCCGCCGATGAGATCGAGGCCGACGGCCGCGTCGTCAAGCTCGAGCCGCAGCAGATGCGGCTGCTGCTGTTGCTGGCGCAGCGTCGCGCGGTCGCCCGGCACCGACTGGCTGCCCATCTTCGCCGCCTTCGTCTGGGTGGCGCCCTGCCGCCGACCGCGGCCCGCCGCCGCTGACGCCGCAGGCCACCAACCGCGGCGGCAGCTTTGCCGACCTGAGCTTGATGCGCGCGATGGCCGGGCTGCCGCTGGTCGCCGCTCAGCTCTTCTTTGGAACTTTTCAGAGCATCTTCAGCGCGGCTTGAGGACTTGGCGGCGCGGCGGCGCTTCACTGGCGGCACGCCGATCGGGCGTGTCAGCGCAGGAGAAGCCGCCATGAGAATCGCATCCGTTTGCATCGTGTTCCGTTCCTGGGCTTGTCTGTTGGCGGCCGCCTTGGCGGCCTGCGGCGGCGGCGGCGAGCCGGCTGCTGCGACCACCGCCGGTGCCACGGCCTTCGCGGGCCCGGCCACCGTGATCCCGCCGCTGCTGAACGACGACGGCAGCGCCGCCCCCATCGCCGCCGGCACCGAGCCGGCCGACCCCGGCGCCCGCACCCGCGCCGGCCGCTACGCCAGCCCCGCTCAGGCGCGCCAACTGGCTGACGCGCTGCGCGACGACGCGTTGCAGATCGAGGTCGGCTGCTGCGGCGCCGATGCGGTGGAGCAGGCCGTCGGCATCGCCTGGGGCCTGCAGGCCGCGCACGATCTGCCGCCGCAGACTCCCGTGCTGGTGCGCGGCGACGACCTGCGCCTGGCCGCGGCGGCCGCCAACCGCCTGGCCGACGGCGGCCTGACCCACGTCTGGCTGGTGACGCCATGAACCCGCAGGCTCTGCCGAGGGCTCATCCCCGACCGCGGCAGCGGCAAGCTCGACCGCGCGGTGCTGATCAGCGTGATCAACGGCGTGATGTGCTGCTCCGCGGTGCTGCTGATCCTGTGGCTGCGTCGCTGATCGCCGGGGCCGGGGTGCCCGCCGACGGGTGCGCCCGCGCGGGCGATGGCGGCTGCCGACCCCGCACGGATAATCGGCCGCATCCCATCCAACCCCCTTGCGGAGCAAGCCATGGCCTCGGTCAACAAAGTCATTCTCATCGGCAATCTGGGCCGCGACCCCGAGGTGCGCTACGCGCCCAGCGGCGCGGCGATCTGCAACGTCACGCTGGCCACCAGCCGCCAGTGGAAGGACAAGACCAGCGGCGAGCGCCAGGAAGAAACCGAATGGCACCGCGTGGTCTTCTACGACCGCCTGGCCGAGATCGCCGGCGAGTATTTGAAGAAGGGCCGCCCGGTCTACGTGGAAGGCCGGCTGAAGACCCGCAAGTGGGCCGACAAGGACGGCGTCGAGAAGTACACCACCGAGATCATCGCCGACCAGATGCAGCTGCTGGGCGGCCGCGAGGGCGGCGGTGGTGGCGGCGACGAGATGGGCGGCGGCGCGAGCGCCCCGCGCAGCGCGCCCGCGCCCCGCAGCGCCCCGGCGCCGAAGCCGGTGCCGAAGTCGTCCACGGGCTTCGACGACATGGAAGACGACATCCCCTTCTGATCGATCCATAAGCATGCCGTTACACAAACCATCGTCCGAACTCCCCTGATCTAGGGAGGATGCGGCGGATCGGATGTGCAAAATCCGCTCAGATCTGTTGCCAGCAAGAAAGGAGCAATCGCATGGCCGTAGACATGTTCATGAAGGTGGAAGGCGCGAGCGGCGAGTCGCAGGACTCCAACCACAAGGGCTGGACCAACATCGAATCGTTCTCGTGGGGCGCGACGCAGCCGCACTCGATGAGCTCGGGCGGCGGCGCCGGGGCGGGCAAGGTGACGTTCCACGACCTCAACGTGGTGGCCAAGATGGACAAGGCCTACTCCTCGGTGCTCAAGCACTGCGCGACGGGCAAGCACCTGGGCAAGGTGGAGGTCTCGCTGTGCAAGGCGGGGGGTTCGCAGATCGAGTTCGGCAAGATCACGCTGACCGACGTGCTGGTCACCAGCGTCACCGTCAGCGGCGCCAATGCCGGCGACCAGGTGATGATCAACTACTCGTTCCAGGCCTCGCAGGTCAAGTCCCAGTACTGGGAGCAGACCAACCAGGGCGGCAAGGGTGCGGAAAGCCAGATGGGCTTCAGCATCAAGGAAAACAAGGAAGCCTGAGCCCTCGGGGCTTTGGCAAGGGCCGCGTCGCCGATGCGGCTCTTTTTGTTTGTTCTCCTTGACCTCGAGGCACCAGCGCATGACCCGCCGCGTCACCATCCAGACCCCGCTGGGCGAGGCCCTGCAGTTCCGTCAACTGCGCGGCCACGAGGCCTTGAGCGAACTCTACGCGCTCGACATCGACCTGCTCAGCACCGACAAGGCCATCGACCCCAAGGCCCTGCTCGGCAAGAACGCCACCGTCGTCGTCGAGACCGACGGCGGCGGCCGGCGCTACATCGACGGGCTGGTCAGCCGCTTCGGGCTGCAGGGCCAGGACCACAGCCTCTACAGCTACAAGCTCGTGCTGCGCCCCTGGCTGTGGCTGGCCACGCTGCGCAGCGACTTCCGCATCTTCCAGTTCAAGACCGTCCCCGACATCGTCCAGGACGTGCTCGGCCCCTATGGCCAGCCCGTCAAGCTCAAGCTCAGCCGCGGCTACCGCGCCTGGGACTACTGCGTGCAGTACCACGAGAGCGACCACGACTTCGTCGCCCGGCTGTGCGAGCACGAAGGCATCTACTTCTACTACCAGCACGGCGCCGGCCAGCACACCCTGGTCTTCGCCGACGACATCGAAGCCGGCCATGATCCGCTGCCCGGCGGCGCGGCCATCCCCTTCCACCCGCCGGAGAAGGCCGCGGTGGCCGACAAGGAATGCATCCTCACCTGGCAGGCGCTGCAGGACGTGTACCCGGGCCGTCACTACAACGACGACTACGACTTCAAGAAGCCCAAGGCCGATTTGTCCAACATGCGGCAGAACCCGCCCGGGCATGCCCACGACAAGTACGAGCAGTACGAGTGGCCCGGCGGCTTCACCGAGTACGGCGACGGCGAGACCTACGCCCGCGTGCGGCTGGAGCAGCAGCTCAGCCCGCGGCACACTGCCCACGCCAGCAGCAACCGCCGCGAGCTCAGCCCCGGCTACACCATCAGCCTGAGCAACCACCCGCGGGAAGACCAGAACCAGGACTATCTCATCCTGGCCGTGCACTACGAGTTCCACGAGAACCCCCAGGTCAGCGAAGGATCGGGCGGCAGCGGCTCGCAGCAGAAGTTCAGCCTCGCGCTGCAGCCCAAGAGCGTGCCCTACCGGCCGCAGCGCAAGACCCCCAAGCCGCGCACGCACGGTCCGCAGACGGCAACCGTCGTCGGCCCGGCGGGCGAGGAGATCTGGGTCGACCAGTACGGACGCGTGAAAGTCCAGTTCCACTGGGACCGCGAAGGCAAGATGGACGAGAACGCGAGCTGCTGGGTGCGCGTGTCCACCGCCTGGGCCGGGTCCAGGTTCGGCGCCGTCTTCACGCCGCGCATCGGCATGGAAGTCATCATCGACTTTCTCAATGGGGATCCCGACTACCCGATCCTGATCGGCTGCGTCTACAACGCGGTCAACATGCCGCCCTGGGGGCTGCCCGACAACGCGACGCAAAGCGGCTGGCTCACCCGCAGCAGCAAGGGCGGAGCGCCGGGAGCCGGCGAGAAGAACGGCGCGGGCGACGCCAACGCGATCCGCTTCGAGGACAAGGCCGGAGCCGAGCAGCTGTGGTTCCACGCCCAGAAGGACCAGCTCACCGAGGTCGAGCACGACGAGGACAAGTGGGTCGGCAACGACCGGCGCAAGACCGTCGACGGCAACGAGACCAACGTCATCCACAAGAACCGCACCGAGACGGTCGACCTGAACGAGACCATCACCGTGCACGGCAACCGCACGGAGACCGTCGACCTCAACGAGACGATCACGATCCACCAGAACCGCACCGAGACGGTGGACCTCAACGAGACCATCGCGATCGGCATCAACCGCAGCGAGACCGTGGGCGCCAACGAGACGGTCAGCATCGGCAGCAACCGCAGCGTGACGATCGGCGGCAACAAGACCGAGACCATCGCGATGGCCAAGGCCGAGACCATCGGGCTGGCCAAGGCCTTGAGCATCGGGCTGGGATATCAGACCAGCGTGGGCGCGGCGATGAATACCACCGTCGGCGGGTTCAAGACGGAGCAGGTGGGGCTGTACAAGAACGTGCTGGTGGCCGGCGGGGACTACAGCACCACGGTCAGCAGCGGCAGCAAGACGGTCAAGGCCGCCAAGCGCATCGTGCTGGAGGTCGGCGACGAGATCGTGCTGACCGTGGGCTCGTCGACGCTGGTGATGAAGAAGGACGGCAGCATCACGCTCAACGGCAAGAACATCGATGTCGTCGGCGACAAGCACATCGGGCTGGATTCCAAGCGCATCGACCTGAACTGAACGCACCCGTGTCCGCCAACCGTCCCGATCATTTGCTGCCGGCGCCGCTGAAGTCGGCCCCTCTGCCGGAAGTCACGAACCACACGCCCTGGCCCAGCCAGTATTTCCAGCACGTGGATCCGCGCGGCGAGATCTTCCACGTGATGGTCTGCCGCACCAGCTACTCGCTGCGCGGCATGGACTTCGACGGCAGCGCGACGCCGCGCCCCCACTTGCTGGCCTTCGAAGACCAACTGCCCTTGTGCGAGGCCGACGTCTTCTGCGACGGGGCCAACACCTCCAGCGCGTTGCAGGAGAGCGACTTCGCGCCCTACAAGCCGCGCTGCGACGTCTTGCTGATCAATGCCCAGGCCCATGCGCCCGAAGGCCATCCGGCGCGGCGCTGGCCCGTGGGGCTGAACGTCGGCTCGGCTTTGCAGAAGCTGTTGCAGGCGTGCGGGCCGCGTGCCTTGCAGCGCAGCGTCACGACCCTGGGCACCTGGCGGCTGGGTGAACCCGACGCCGTCACCAGCGTGCCGCTGGTCTATGAGCGGGCCTTCGGCGGGCCGTCGCTGTTGCAGGCGCAAGAGCGGCTGGAAGCACTGGCCGCCGACTCCGCAGAACCGCCGGAACGGCGCCAGCAGGCCCAGGATGCGCTGATACAGATCCCGAAGCCCTATCTGCCCAACCCCATCGGCTGCGGACGCGACACGCAGACCTGGCTGAAGGTCATGCTGAGGCTCGAAGCCCTGACCGGCACCAAGATCGCGGACGCGCAGCCGCTGGCACCCCAGATCGAGGAGCTGAACCGGCCCTATGCAGGGGAGGACGACTATCCCGTGCTCGGCTTCGGCCCCGTAGGCCGTTGGTGGCAGCCGCGGCTGAAGCTGGCCGGCACGCACGACGAAGCCTGGAAGGCCAGCCAGTGGCCCAAGTCGCCGCAAGACCACGACTACCGCTACTGGAACTGCGCACCGGAAGACCAGCAGATCGACTATCCGCAGGGCGGAGAGCTGGTCTCGCTGCTGAACCTGACCCCCCGCGGCGGCGTCGTGCGCTTCGAATTGCCGCGGCAAGACCTGCAACTGCTGGTGCGCCTGCACGTCGGGGCGCTGATGTTCGCGCCGATGAACATCGACACCGTGATCGTCGACGTCGGCAACGCCACGCTGAGCGTGGTGCGCCGCGCCCTGATCAGCGCCCGCACCGAGGTCAGGGCGCTGGAGCTGGGCACCTGGCCCAAGGGCACGGCGATGGAACTGCCCGCGGCGCCGGAGGAAGCTCATGGCTGACGAGAACATCGTCGCCAAGGACAGCCGCTTCCGCATCACCTGCCTGGCGCCCGACGTCTGCCTGACGCCGGGCAAGAGCGGCTATCCGGTGCCCTATCCCATCACCCACACGATGGACCAGAGCCTGCAGTGCAGCCCCAACGTCTATCTGCAGGGCAAGCCGGTGTACCTGCACAACGAAAGCAGCGTCGACAACGTCAAGGGCGACGAGCCCGGCAAGGGCGGCGGCGTGGTCAGCCAGGTCAACACCAAGATCAGCCACAACATCGACCACAGCCGAAGCGTCTACGTCAACGGCCGCCAGATCGTGCGCACCGCCGACAAGGTGTGGATGAACTGGAAGAAGAGCTGAACGCATGGCCACCGGCGGCATCCGCGGGGCGCGGATCAAACCCAACAACCAGGGGGCACCAGGCCCGATCGGCAACACCACGGGGCTGATCGTCCCGCAGACGGCGCCCAACCCGCACGGCAGCAGCGCGCCGCCGATCAAGCCCACGCCCAAGGAAGAAAGCTGGTGGAGCCGGTGGGGCGACGTGGTGCACACGGCGCTGGACGTCGTGGGCATGATCCCGGTCGTCGGCGAGGTGGCCGACGGCGCCAACGCGCTGATCTATCTCGCCGAAGGCGACGCGGTCAACGCCGCGCTGAGCGCGGCGTCGATGCTGCCCGTGGGCGGGCAGGCGGCCACAGCGGCCAAGTGGGGCAAGAAGGGGATCGACGCGGTGGAGGCGGCGGCCAAGGCCGAAAAGACCGGCAAGACCGCGGCCAAGGTCGAGAAGGAAGTCGCCGGACAGGCGGCGAAAAAGGAGGCCAAAGAAGAGGCGGCCGAGGTCGGGGGGAAGAAGGCCGGCGGAAATGGCGGGGGGAAGGACAAGGGCAAGAAGAAGCTCAAATGCGGGGAGTCCGGCAAGTACGGCGACTTGAAGAAGAAGACGGGCGACGGCAAGTTCGACCGCGATCACATTCCGAGCAAGGCGGCGTTGAAGGCGCGGGCGGAAGAGTTGTTAGGCCCTCTCGGTGCGGCGGAAAAGGCCGCAATCGACAAGGCAGCAGCCGCTGTTGCAATCCCGCGCCAAGCGCACATTGACGTAAGCCCAACCTATGGCCAAAAACTCGGCGATGCGGCAAAGGATGCAAGCAACCTGTCCGGCTCCGCAAGAAGAGATGTCGAGGCGATGCTGAAAAAGATCGACGAGTATGACGAAGACGGCGGCTGCAAAAAAGCATACCAACGGGCAGCAGCCAAGATTCTTAGAATGTCAAACAAAGACTACGATGACTGGCTGGTGAAGATTGTTGAAGGAGTCGGCAAATGACGATGAAGGTCGAAGATCTGCTTGTGCTTTTGGGCAAATCGAGCACGAACGAAAAAGTGAGAGAGACGTTGACCGCGCTGGGCATCGACATGAAAAAAGTTCGCCTCAAGAAAGGCGATTTCGATGTGAACGTAGTGGCGGAGTCGTACGGAATCGAGATTGAATTCGCCGACCCGGGCAAGTACAAGTCGACTGAACCAATTCCCGAAGGAGCCTTGGTTCTTGGCGCTGTATTCATTTCGTCAACGACGATCTCCAAGCTGGGGTCATTGCCGTATGGCCTTGAGTTCGGGCTCACGCGTGAATTGGCCGCTTCCAAATTGGGCAAGCCCGTTTGGTCCAGCCCCGTTGCGCCCATCGACCGATGGCTGCTTGACGATCATGAAGTGACGATCCGATTTGAACGTACCTCGCTGAAGGTGCAAAGAATCATCTTCTCTCGCCCCAAGCAAGGGGCATAGCAGACAGCCGTGAGATGCTCCCCTCCGTAGACGATCTGCTGCAAGCCCTCGGCAAGCCGCATGTCGACCCGCAAGTAACCGGGTTGCTGAATCGGCTTGGTCTCGCCAGATGACGGCCTCCGATCTCCTCGATTTGCTTGGCAAGGAAGGCGACGAAGACTCGTTCACCCCTACCCTCTCGGCGCTGGGCACCGCGGCGAGCGCTGGACCTGGACGAGGACGACCCTGAGCAGCACTACGACTGGGTGCTGATCCGCAGCCGCGGCCTGGAGATCGGCTTCGTCGATGCGGCGTACTTCAACGGCAGCCCGCGCGGCCTGTGGCGCACCAAGGGGCTGCTGCTGCAGCAGATCACCTTCTACAACGCCGGGCGCGAGGGCGTCAGCGCCTACGGCGGCGAGTTGCCCTTTGGCCTGCGGTGGTCCGACGATCGGGAACAGGCGTGCGCCAAGCTGGCCGGGCACGAGTCGAGCCGCAGGTCTTACCTCACCGATCGCTGGGACATCGGCCTGCGGCGCCTGGTGTTGGCCTACAGGCAAGACGGCGGAGCGCTGGACAGCGTGCACGTCAAGCTGCGCATCCCGCCGCTGCCGGCGTTGCCCCAGGGCCAGCCCGCACTGGCGGCCGGGCAGTGGTTCAGCCTCTTCGGCTTGCCTGCGGAGTCACCTCGTCTGCAGGCCGCACTGGCACCGCTCGATCTGCGTGCTCATGTCGAAGACGCCGATACCGGCGAGCGCGAGATCGACTGCCTCGAAGACGGCGGCCTCATCCTCTACTTCGAGCAGGCCGAGCGGCTGCAGCTCCAGGCCCATGCCAAAGGACGATCACTGGCGCTCGGCGCGGTCAAGTTCCACCGCACGCGCGATCTGGATGCGCGCCAGTATCAGGGCGAGTTGCCGTTCGGCCTGGACTTCGAAGACAGCCCGTCCATGCTGGAAGCGCGCATCGGCCATCCGGCTGCTCGCCGCAAGGACGGCCCCATGACCGGCTATGCGCGCTGGCATCTGGACGGCTGCTGTCTGCAAGTGCTGTACAGCACCATCGAGAACCATCTCTTTCGCGTGATGCTGATGGCGCCGGGCTATTGGCAGGAGATGGGGCAGGAGATGGCTGCCGCGGATTGAGCGTTCAAGACCTGTGCGGCGGCGACATCGTTCACGTCGAACGACCGCAGCAAGACCTGCAGCTTGCTTGCCGACGTTCTGAAAGCGAACGATCGCATCGCACTTGATACGGTAGCCCGTATGTACTAAGATACCCACATGGGTATCAATCCTCTCCCACGCCTGACCCCTCCGGCCCTGGCGCTGGCCGTCTCGCTGCTGGCCCACGCAGCCCAGGCCGCCGAAGTCCCGCTGACCGAAGCGCGCCGCGGCGCCACGGGCGGCGCGCTGGCGCTCGAAGCCCGCATCGAGGCGCTGCGCCAGGCCACGGTGGCGGCGCAGTTGGGGGGCAACGTAATGGCGCTGCTGGTGAAGGCAGGTGATCGCGTCAAGGCCGGGCAGCCGCTGGCGCGCATCGACGAGCGCGACGCCCAGGCCGGCGTGCAGCGCAGCGAGGCCGGCCTGGTGCAGGCCGAGGCCGAGGCGCGCAACGCGCGCGTCGCGCTCGACCGCACGCGCGAGCTGCGCGCCCAGGGCTTCATCAGCCAGGCCGCGCTGGACAGCGCCGAGACGCAGTTCAAGGCCGCGCAGGCCGGCGTGCAGCAGGCGCAGGCCGCGCGTGCGCAGGCGGCGCTGGCGCGCGGCTTCGCCGCCGTGGCCGCGCCGTTCGACGGCGTGGTGCTGGCCACCCACGTCGAGGCCGGCGACCTGGCGACGCCGGGCCGTGCCATCGCCACGCTGTATGCGCCCGGCGCGCTGCGCGCGGTGGCGCAGGTGCCGCTGTCGCAAGCCGGGCTGGCGCGCCGCGCGGCGCAGGCCGAGGTCGAGCTGGCCGACGGCCGGCGCGTCAAGCCGCTGCGGCAGACCGAGCTGGCCAGCGCCGACCCCGTGTCGCAGACCGTGGAATGGCGGCTGGACCTGCCGCCCGCGGCGCTGCCGGGCCTGCTGCCGGGCCAGGCGGCGCGGGTGCGCTTCACCGGCGCCGCGGCGCCGCAGGCGGCGGCCGCCGGTGCGCAGGCGCTGCGGCTGCCGGCCAGCGCGGTGCTGCGCCGCGGCGAGCTGACCGCCGTCTACGTCGCGCAGGACCAGGGCTTCGCGCTGCGCGCGGTGCGCCTGGGCAACGACCGCGGCGGCGCCGAGGTCGAGGTGCTGGCCGGCCTGCGGCCCGGCGAGAAGGTGGCGGTCGACGCGCTGAAGGCCGGCCTGGCCGATGCGCGTCCGGCGCGCTGAAGACGGAGCCCGGCGATGCATGACAGCACACGCCTGGGGCCGTCGGGCCGCCTCGCCGCCGCCTTCCAGTCCAACGCGCTGACGCCGCTGCTGGCGTTGGTGGCGCTGCTGCTGGGCCTGTTCGCGGTGTGGGTCACGCCGCGCGAGGAAGAGCCGCAGATCAACGTCACGATGGCCAGCGTGATCATCCCCTTCCCCGGGGCCGCGGCGGCGGACGTGCAGAACATGGTGGCGCGGCCGGCCGAGCAGGTGCTGTCGCAGATCGCCGGCATCGAGCACACGTACTCGGTGGCGCGGCCGGGGCTGGCGATGGTGACCGTGCAGTTCCAGGTCGGCGTGCCGCGCACCGAGGCGCTGGTGCGGCTGTACGACGTGATCAACGCCAACCAGGACTGGCTGCCGCGCGGCCTGGGCACGCTGACGCCGATCGTGCGGCCCACCGGCATCGACGACGTGCCGGTGGTGGCCGTCACGCTGTGGGGCCGCGACGGCCGCAGCGCCGCCGAGCTGGAAGCGGTGGCGCACACGATGGAGGCCGAGCTCAAGCGCGTGCCCGGCGCGCGCGAGGTGCGCAGCATCGGCGGCCCGGGGCGCGCGGTCAACGTCAGCCTGGACCCCGGCCGCCTGCGCGAGCGCGGCGTGGACCTGCTGCGCCTGCAGCAGACGCTAGCCGCCGCCAACCTGGGCCTGCCCTCGGGCAGCGTGGTGGACGACGGCGGCAGCGCCGCCGGTGCCGGCCGCATGCTCAGCGTGGAGACCGGCGAGTTCCTGCGCGACGCCGACGACGTGGGCCAGCTCGTGGTGGGCGTGCACGAGGGCAGGCCGGTCTACCTGCGCGAGGTGGCGCGGGTCGAAGCCGGAACTGTCCAGGCGCAGCGTTATGTCTGGTTCACGCCCGGCGCCGCCGCCAGCGCGGCGGCCGATGCGGGCAGCGGCCAGCCCGGCGCGGTGTACCCGGCGCTGACGCTGTCGGTCACCAAGAAACCCGGCGTCAACGCGGTCGACGTCGCCGAGGCCGTGCGCCAGCGTGTGCAGGCGCTGCACAACACAGTGGTCCCGGAAGGCGTGCAGGCCAGCGTCACGCGCGACTACGGCGCCACCGCGGCCGAGAAGGCCAACAAGCTGATCCAGAAGCTGGCCTTCGCGACCGGATCGGTGATCCTGCTGGTGGGGCTGGCGTTGGGCCGGCGCGAGGCCGTCATCGTGGGCGCCGCGGTAATCCTGACGCTGACGGCCACGCTGTTCGCGAGCTGGGCCTGGGGCTTCACGCTCAACCGCGTGAGCCTGTTCGCGCTGATCTTCTCGATTGGCATCCTGGTCGACGACGCGATCGTCGTCGTCGAGAACATCCACCGCCACCAGCAGCTCGAACCGGGCAAGCCGCTGCGCGAGATCATCCCCGCGGCAGTGGACGAAGTGGGCGGCCCTACGATCCTGGCCACGCTGACGGTGATCGCCGCGCTGCTGCCGATGGCTTTCGTCAGCGGGCTGATGGGCCCGTACATGAGCCCGATCCCGATCAACAGCAGCCTGGGCATGGCGCTGTCGCTGGCGATCGCGTTCACCGTCACGCCCTGGCTGGCACTGAAGCTGATGCGCAGCCACCACGGCGCGGGCGACACGGCGCCTTCGGGCGGCTTGGGCGCGCGGCTGTCGAACCTCTTCGAGCGCCTGCTGCGCCCGCTGCTGGATAGCGCCGCGCGCCGCTGGGCGCTGCTGGCCGGCGTGGCGGTGGCGGTGGCGCTGTCGGTGTCGCTGGCGCTGCTGCCCAACTCGGCCGTCGGCGTGGTGCTGAAGATGCTGCCGTTCGACAACAAGAGCGAGTTCCAGCTCGTGCTGGACATGCCCGCCGGCACGCCGCTGGAAGACACCGCCGCGGCGCTGCAAGAGTTGGGCACCTACCTCTCGCGCCAGCCCGAGGTGCTGGACCTTCAAGGTTATGCCGGCACCGCCAGCCCCATCACCTTCAACGGCCTGGTGCGGCAATACAACCTGCGCAGCGACGCCGAGCAGGGCGACCTGCAGGTCAACCTGGTCGACAAGCACCACCGCCACGAGCAGAGCCACGCGATCGCGCAGCGCCTGCGCCCGGCGCTGGACGCGATCGCCGCGCGCCATGGCGGCAAGCTCAAGGTGGTGGAAGTGCCGCCGGGCCCGCCGGTGCAAAGCCCGCTGGTGGCCGAGGTCTACGGCCCCGACGAGGCCGGCCGCCGGCAGCTGGCCGCGCGGCTGGAGCAGGCCTTCCGCGCCACGCCCGACATCGCCGCGGTCGATTCCAGCCTGCGCGCCGAGGCGCCGCGCGCCTTCCTGCGCCTGCAGCGCCAGCGCGCCGAAAGCCTGGGCATCCCGGTGGCCCAGGTGGCGCAGACGGTGCAGGCCGCGCTCTCGGGCAGCGATGCCGCCTGGCTGCACGACGGCCACAGCAAGTACCCGGTGCCGGTGCGGCTGCAGCTGCCGCGCGAGTCGCAAGTGGGGCTGGACGCGCTGCTGGCGCTGCCGATGCGCGCGGCCAATGGCGCGCTGGTGCCGCTGTCGGAGCTGGTGCGCGTGGAGCGCGGCGTGATCGACCAGCCGCTGTTCACCAAGGACCTGCAGGGCGTGAGCTACGTCTTCGGCGACGTGGGCCGGCGCGCGCAGGGCGCGCAGATCCCCGATTCGCCGCTGTACGGCCTGTTCGCGATCCGCGAGAAGCTGCCGCAGGTGGCGCTGCCGGGCACCGGCACGGTGGCCGAGTACTGGATCCGCCAGCCCGAGGACCCGTTCCGCCAGTACGCCGTCAAGTGGGACGGCGAGTCGCAGATCACCTACGAGACCTTCCGCGACATGGGCGCCGCCTACGGCGTGGGCCTGATCCTGATCTACCTGCTGGTCGTGGCTCAGTTCAGGAGTTATCTGGCGCCGCTGGTGATCATGGCGCCGATCCCGCTCACCATCGTCGGCGTGATGCCGGGCCACGCGCTCTTGGGCGCGCCGTTCACCGCCACCAGCATGATCGGCATGATCGCGCTGGCCGGCATCATCGTGCGCAACTCCATCCTGCTGGTCGATTTCATCGAACTGCAGCTCGCGCGCGGCGCGGCCTTCAAGGACGCCGTGATCTCGGCCGCCGCGGTGCGCGCGCAGCCCATCGCGCTGACCGGGCTGGCCGCGATGATCGGCGCCGTCTTCATCCTCGACGACCCCATCTTCAACGGGCTGGCGATCTCGCTGCTGTTCGGCATCGCGGTGTCCACGCTGCTGACGCTGGTGGTGATCCCGGTCCTGTACTACGCGCTGTTCCGCCGGCGCCTCGAAGGCGGCCCCGCCGCGTCCGCAACCGCGGCAGGCTGATCAAGGAGACAAGCACCATGGCCCACATCGTCATCATGGGCGCCGGCATCGGCGGCATGCCCGCCGCCTACGAGCTGCGCGAGCTGCTCGGCAAGGAGCACCGCATCACCGTGCTCGGCGCGCAGAGCTACTTCCAGTTCACGCCGTCCAACCCCTGGGTGGCCGTGGGCTGGCGCCAGCGCGACGCCATCGTGCTGCCGATCGCGCCGCTGCTGCAGCGCAAGGGCATCGCCTTCGTCGCGCAGCCGGTGGCGGCCATCGACGCGCCGGCCAGCCGCGTGACGCTGGCCGACGGCCAGGCGCTGGACTACGACTACCTCGTGATCACCACCGGCCCCAAGCTCGCCTTCGACGAGGTGCCCGGCGCCGGCCCGAACGGCGGGCACACGCACTCGGTGTGCACGGTGGACCACGCCGAGGCCTTCTGGGCCGAGTACCAGCAGTTCCTGCAGGACCCGGGGCCGCTGGTGATCGGCGCGATGCCGGGCGCGAGCTGCTTCGGCCCGGCCTACGAGTTCGCCTTCATCGTCGACGCCGACCTGCGCCGCCGCAAGCTGCGCCACAAGGTGCCGATGACCTACGTCACCAGCGAGCCCTACATCGGCCACCTGGGCCTGGGCGGCGTCGGCGACAGCAAGAGCATGCTGGAAAGCGAGCTGCGCAACCACGACATCAAGTGGATCTGCAACGCCAGGACCACCCAGGTGGAGGCCGGCAAGCTGCACACCACCGAGGTCGACGGCCTGGGCAACGCCTACAAGGCGCACGAGCTGCCGTTCAAGCTGAGCATGATGCTGCCGGCCTTCAAGGGCGTGGACGCGGTGGCCGCGGTGCCGGGGCTGTGCAACCCGCGCGGCTTCGTGCTGATCGACGAGTTCCAGCGCAGCAAGGCCTATCCCAACATCTTCTCGGCCGGCGTCTGCGTGGCCATCCCGCCGGTGGAAGCCACGCCGGTGCCCACCGGCGCGCCCAAGACGGGCTACATGATCGAGACCATGGTCAGCGCGATCGCGCACAACATCGCCGACGAGCTGGCCGGCAAGCCCGCCGCCGCCAAGGGTACCTGGAACGCGATCTGCCTGGCCGACATGGGCGACACCGGCGCCGCCTTCGTCGCGCTGCCGCAGATCCCGCCGCGCAACGTCAACTGGTTCAAGAAGGGCAAGTGGGTGCATCTGGCCAAGATCGCCTTCGAGAAGTACTTCCTCTCGAAGATGAAGAGCGGCAACTCCGAGCCCGTCTACGAGAAATACGTGCTCAAGGCGCTGGGCATCGTGCGCCTGGCCGACCGCTGACATCCGCTTTTCCCACCCAACCGTCCCCAAGGAGTTCCATCATGACCGTCGACCGCCTGCTGCGCATCATCCCCGGCGTGTTCATCCTGCTGTCGCTGGCCTTCGGCATCGAAGGCAGCCCGCTGTTCCACTCCCGGTGGTGGCTGGCCTTCACCGCCTTCGTCGGCCTGAACCTGCTGCAGTTCGGCTTCAGCAACTGGTGCCTGATGGGCCTGATCCTCAGGAAGCTGGGCGTGCCCGAAGGCCGCGGCGGCGCCGCCTGCGGCACGCGCTGACGAACGGCCACGACCGGCGACCGACGGCCGCATCGGCGTTTGGACACAATGGCCGCCCCTTCCGCCTCTTCCACCCTTACCGCACCGAGCTGCACCATGTCCACGCTTGCCGACGCCGCCACCCGCACCGATCTGCTCAACCGCCTCAAGCGCGCCGAAGGCCAGTTGCGCGGCATCCAACGGATGATCGAGGAGGGCCAGCCCTGCCTGGACATCGCCTCGCAGATGGCCGCGGTGCGCAAGGCGCTGGACAGCACCTACGTGCGCATGACGGTGTGCTTCATGCAACAGGAGCTGCAGCAGCGCCTGCAGCTCGACGACCAGCGCGAAGGCCAGCTCGGCAGCCTGCTCGACGAGGTGCAGACGCTGCTGGGCAAAGTGCGCTGACACTGACACAGGAGATGCTTCGATGACCAGCCCCCGCGAGACCGTGCGCCTGAGCCAGGTGCAGGACTATCGCTTCGACGCCAGCTTCGGCGGCAACATCCCCGCGCTGCGCTGCGACGAGCCGCCGCCGCTGGGCCAGGGCGAAGGCCCGTCGCCGGTGCAGCTGCTGTGCGCCGCGGTGGGCAACTGCCTGAGCGCGTCGCTGCTGTTCGCGGTGCGCAAGTACAAGCAGGACCCGGGCACCATCGCCTGCGAGGTGCAGGCCGAGGTCGGCCGCAACGCCGAGAACCGGCTGCGCGTGCTGGGCATCGCGGTCACGCTCAACATCGGCGCGCCCGGCGACACCATCGAGCATCTCGACCGTGCGCTGGCCAGCTTCGAGGACTTCTGCACCGTCACGCAAAGCGTGCGCACCGGCATCCCGGTCAGCGTGGCGGTGTTCGACGCCCACGGCGCGCAGTTGAAGTGACGCAGCGGTGAAGGCCGCCGCAAAGCCGTAGCATCGGGGGCATTCCATCGCAGGAGACTTCTCGATGACGACGACGTTCCGCTTTTCGTTTGCCGTGGCCGCGCTGGCGGCCGTCCTGGCGGCTGGCGCGCCGGCCGCCCAGGCCCAGTCCAAGAAGGACACGCTGGTGCTGGGCATGCAGCTCGAGCCCACGCCGGGGCTGGACCCGACGGCCGGCGCCGCGTCGGCGATCTCCGAGGTCTCGCTCTACAACATCTTCGAGACGCTGACCAAGGTCAACAGCGACAGCAAGATCACCGGGCTGCTGGCCGAGAGCTGGACCGTCAGCCCCGACATCAAGACCTACACCTTCAAGCTGCGCCACGGCGTCAAGTTCCACAACGGCGAGCCGTTCGACGCCGCCGCGGTGAAGTTCAGCTTCGAGCGCGCGGTGGCCAAGGACAGCGTCAACAAGGACAAGGCGGTGTTCGCCAACATCGAGGCGATCGAGACACCGGACCCGCACACCGTGGTGCTGAAGCTGAAGAACGGCAGCGTCGACCTGCCGTTCCAGCTGGGCCAGGGCACGGCCATCATCGTCGAGCCCAAGAGCGCGCCCACCAACGGCACGCAGCCGGTGGGCACGGGCCCGTACAGGCTGGAGGCCTGGAACAAGGGCAGCAACGTGGTGCTGACGCGCTGGGACGGCTATCGCAACGCGAAGGACGTGAAGCTGCGCCGCGTGACCATCCGCTTCATCAGCGACGTCTCGGCGCAGGTGGCGGCGCTGCTGTCGGGCGACGTCGACGTGTTCCCGCGCGTGGCCGCGCAGCGCAGCATCAAGCAGTTCCAGGAGAACAAGAAGTTCCAGGTGCTGATCAGCGGCACGCGGGCCAAGACCATCCTGGCGATCAACAACAAGCGCAAGCCGCTGGACAACGTGCTGGTGCGGCGCGCGATCTACGCCGCGATCGACCGCAAGGCGGTGATCGAAGGCGCGGCCGACGGCTTCGGCGTGCCGATCGGCAGCTTCTACGTGCCGGGCGCGCCGGGCTACATCGACACCACCGGGCTCAACACCTACGACCAGGCCAAGGCGCGCGCGCTGCTGCACCAGGCCGGCGTGACGCCGCCGCTGGAGCTGACGATGAAGCTGCCGCCGGTGAGCTACGCGCGCCAGGGCGGCGAGGTGATCGCCGCGCAGCTGGCCAAGGTGGGCATCAACGTCAAGATCGAGAACGTCGAGTGGGCGCAGTGGATGTCGGGCGTCTACGGCCAGAAGGCCTACGACCTGACCATCGTCTCGCACGTCGAGCCGCTGGACTTCGGCAACTTCGCGCGACCGGGCTACTACTGGGGCTACGAGTCCCAGGCCTTCAACGACCTGTGGGCCAAGATCAACGCCACGGTCAAGCAGGAAGACCGCGACAAGCTGATGGCCGATGCGCAGAAGATGGTGGCCGAGGAAGCCGTGGCCGCCTACCTGTTCCAGCCCACCGGCCTGACGGTGGCCAACGCGCGCGTGAAGGGGCTGTGGAAGGACATGCCGCTGTCGGCCAACGACTTGTCGGCGATGAGCTGGCAGTAGGGCTGGCTTGCTTCAATCGGTCTTCCTTCGCGTGCCGAAGTCCCCGCCGGGGGCATCGGCACGCCCGATACCCCTTCCTGACGGTCCACCCACCACCGCCAACACGGAAGCGAGGCCTCGCCCGCCTCAGCGGTGAAGGAAGTGGCGGATCATCCGCGGCTCCAGGCGCTTGACCACTTCGCTGTCGCAGTCGAACTGCGACATCAGCGCCCGCACGCCCCGCAGGGCGTCATCCGTGGTCGGCGCCGCGTCGGGCGAGAAGAACAGCCGCTCCAGGTCGACCACGCCTTCGCTCTGCTTGAAGTTCACGCCCAGTTCGTCGGCCACGGCCTTGAAGCGCTTGTTGATGACGAAGACGACCGTCTCGTCCGAAGTGACGCTGCGCGACTCGAAGCCCCAGCGCTTCTTGACCTCGACCGTGGTGAACCGTACCGCCCGGGGCTCGGCGTCGGATTCGATGCAGCGCTTGTAGCGGTCCTCGAACCCATAACGCCCCAGGTACAGCGCCATGATGGGCGTGATCAGGCTGGCGCGGTCGTAGGCTCGCTGCACGTGCTCCGAGACCACCGGCTGCACGCGCCGCTGGCCGCCGGCGGCCGACACGATCAGGTCGAGGATCTGGTACATCGGCTTGGTCTGCTCCCATGCCTCGCGGTAGCGTGCCGCAACCTCGGCGTCGAAGGCGGCCACGCCTTCGGCGTCGTCGGCATACAAGGCGTCGAAGAAGGCGCCGGCCGGCAGGCGGCGGAACGGCGCCACCTGGTCGGCGCGCGCGTCGAGCGCGGCCGCGAAGCGGGCGCCGGCGCCGCCGGCGGCGTCCTGCGGCAACAGGTACGTGGCGCGCAGCCGCGCCAGCTCGCGGCCATGCGGCGCCTTCTGCGCCAGGGCTTCCAGCTCGGGGGCGGCGCGCGCCAGCAGGTCCTGCCGCAAGGCCGCACGTTCGGCCGCCAGCTCGGCAAACGGCGTCTCGCGCCACAGCTCGGCGTAGTCACCGTACTCACGGGCCAGGCGTTGCTCGTCGTGCACCAGCTCGGCCACGCTCGCCGCGCCGGCGTTCGGCGCGGCGGCGCGCTGCTGCAGCAACTGGCGCTCGGCCTGCGCCATCCGCACCACCAGGTCGCGCCGGTGCGCGGCCAGCAACTCGCGCAGCGCCTCGCGCTGCGGCGCTTCCAGCCGCGCGGCAATGCCCGGCAGGCTGCCGGGAGCCTCGGCCATCAGCCTGGCCTGCGCAGGGCTGCTGGTCTTTGCCGCCCAGGCGTCGGCCGTGGCCATCACGTGCTCGCGCACGAAGGCCGTGATCGCGGCCTGCAGCGGCGCCAGGTCCTCGGAATGAAGCGCCGGATATCGCTCCTGCGCCGACGCGAAGCCGCGGGCCACCCGATTCATCGTCAGCAGGTCGGCCAGCATGTAGGGCTTGGCCGCTTCGAACTCCTGCGCCAGTTGATGCACCCAGGCCCGGTCGCGCACGTCCTTCACAGCCTGCTCGAAAGCGCGCCCTTCGGCCAGCCACAGCGGCTCGACCAGCACGCGCCCCCACTGCAGCAGCAGGTCGTAGGTGGCGGCGTCGCCCGGCACCGCCGACGGCGCCGGCAGGCTGGCCAGCGCGGCATCGCGCCAGCGCCGCAACTCGCCCAGCGGGATGGCGGCGGCAGCCTTGGCCACGTCCGGAAAGTCGCGCATGTTGTGGAAAGCGCGCAGCAGTTCGTTGGGCATGATGCGCTGCATCTGCGGGTCACGCATGCGCGGGTCGCGCGCGCAGGAGCCTGACTGCTGCACGCGATACGCCATCCGCTCCTGCGCCGACAGCGCGGCGAAGCGCTTGCCGAAGTGCGGCACGAAGGACTCGTCGGCAAACATCAGCAGCGCCACGTTCGCCCGCAGCAGGTCCTCGGGCGTCGACAGCTTGTGCAACTGCTGCAGCCACGGCATCAGCGGGGCTGCGCATTCGCGGCGCAGGAAGTCGCGGCCCTGCTCGAGCTTCTCGGGCAGTTGCAGCAGCATCGACGCCATGCCCCCGGTGGCGCCGGGCTCGGCTTCGCGCTCGAGCGCCTGCCACTCGGCCGGCAGCGTGCTGCCGCGGCGCGCCACCACCACGTTGCACGTTCTGCCCGCAGCCACGCCGCCGCCGCCAGGTGGCGCGGCCACCAGGCCGTCGCCGCCGGGCTGCAAGCCGCCCCGCAATGCAAGAGCTCCGTCGTGTACCGTCGGCGCCGCTGCTGCCGGCGTGCGCAACTGGAACAGTCCCGTTGCGGCCACATAGATGCCGATCACGGGCACCGCAGCGCCGCCGGACGCCTGCCGATGGGGCGCATTCAGCCACGGCTGGCGCTGCACGGTGCCGCTCACCTTGCTGCCTTCGGTGGTGGCCAACGTCAGTTGGATGCGGTCCACCTGAGCACCACAGACGACCAGCCCGGTGAAGGTGCCGTCCAATGGCGTGCCGCCCGCCACGGCGGGTGGGCTTTGTGCGAATGCGGGGCCGGCCACGGCGCCCAGCAGCAGCGCGGCCAGCCGAGCGCGCCCTTTCGGCGGGCCATTGAGGCGAGGAGGCGCCGTCACGCTCAGTTGGCCATGCGCACCAGACTCAGCGCGCCGTTGGCTGTTGGCTGGCGCAGCATGAAGGAACTGCCGGCCGGGCAGCCGGCGCCTTCGGAGGCGGGGGTCGCCATCAAGGTAGCCGCGGAATCAGGCAAAAGCCGGTGCTCGTTGTGCACGATGACGTTCACCTCGCGCGCAGTCGGGTGGGTCAGCCTCAGAAAGCCTGGGCTCCGCGATGGAGGGACCGTCACGGTGCGACGGGTCGCGCCCGCTTCCAGCCAGGTGAACGTGATCTTCTGCGAGTCGCTCCAGGGCTGCTGAATGCAGACGACGTTCAGGAGCGGCGCTGCAGCCCCGGGCGGTTTGCCGGTTGTCATCGGTTCGAAGGACGCGCTGCTTGCCGGGGGCGGCACCGGATCCGGCGATGACAGCATTCGCTCCAGGAACCACAGCACGCCAAAGAGCGCGACCGCGCCGCCGACCACCTCGCCGGCCGTGAGGCCCGGCGACGATGGCTTCGATGCAGGCCTTTCCTTGGCGGCTTCACCGGAAGGCCGCTGTGGCGTTGGGCCGTAGCGCGTCTTGTCGCGTTCACGCTCCTCCATCAGGCGTTGATGGTCGCGCTGGCGCTGTTCGTCGCGCTCGCGCTGCTCGTCACGCTCGCGGTCGCGTCGCTGTTGTTCGTAATACTGACGCTGTCGCTCTTGAAAGTCTTGCGCAACGGCTGGGGAAATGACAAGGACTGCGGCGCAAGCGGTTGCGAACCGGATGTTCGACATCTGATTTTCCTTTCCCATGCTCAAGCGTGATGAATCAAATGGCGGCAAACGCGGCTCAGTAGGACACGTCGAATCGGCGCACCCACAGGCGTCCGTCCTCGGGATGGCGCCAGATGCCGACGATGGTTCGTGAGGTGGTCATCGTCTGCCCGTTGAACATGGCAGGACGTTCTGCGTCTTCGTCGAAGATCAGGGTGACGGTGTAGAGAGGCTGGCCTTCGGCGCGGCGGGGGATGATGCATTGCCGTCGATTCGTCAGCTTGCCGCGCTCCGCGCGAAGCGCCAGGTTGCGACGCAATTGCAGGCGGGCGACATCACCCAATATCTTGTATCCCGGATCCAGTCGCTCGACGGCACGGTCCTCGTTGCCGGTGTCCATGATTTCAAGGAAACGATGAGCTTCAGCGACGAAGGGCTCCGTTTCCTTCGTCGCGGCCGTGCACTGCTGAGCTTGCGCGTGGGACTGCGACAGCGCTGCCGCTGCAAACAGCGCGGCCAGCAAGGAGCCGGTCTTCATCGGGTTCGCCTCCAAGGAGTAGTGGTTGGCATGAGGCCGTCGCCGGCGGCACGGCTATCGGCGGAAGATGCGCAGCTTCAGCAGGTTGGGCGCCGCCCCGCAAGCGCCTTCGAACAGTTCGTCGTTGACGCGCCTGATTTCGCAGCCGACCTTCGAGCCGACGGAGACGCGAAAGGCCTTCCTGGCCGGCTCTTCGGAAATGTAGACGGCCTCGTCCCGGACCTGTCCCGTGCCGCCCTTCCACATGGCCATGCCGACCGACAGCTTCATCACCTGGCTGTCCTCACTCTTCGCCGTCGTGCCGCGCCATGGATTGAACTCGAGGTCGAACTTGCTGTTCGCGTATTCCATCTGCCAGTTTCCGGAGAACACGAACCCGCCCGGCGGCGCGGCCCGTGTCGTGACGGATTTGTGGCAGATGCGGCGTGCGTCCGTCCTGAGGTTCGATGAGGTGTGGGCCGTCTGCTGAACAGGCCCGAGGTTTTGATAGGCGCGCGCGACCTCGGTACCGAAGCATTCGCAGTACGCCGGAATGTCGATGCCGTCAGGCACGATGCCGCTCGGAAGCATGTTGCAATTGGCCGTCTCCTGCGCCTTGATGCCCGCGACGTTCGGGCACAAGCTCGCGGCGACCCAGGGATTCAACAATCCATCCGGATCGGCCCGCTGCTGCTCGGCGATCACCCGCACCAGGCATGCGCAATCGACTCGATGCGAATGCTCGCGGGGGCAGTTGACGATGGCTGCCTCGGTGTTGGTGCGATCCGCGTAGTTCGGCGGGGCCGGCGCAGCCACGGAGCCGATCGGGGCCGCGATGGCAAGAAAAGCCGCAAGGGCGCCGGTGCGGCATCTGGACGCAAGACTGCTCATCCTCGTTGCTCCCGATCGTTGGACGATCTATCGAAGGACCGGGTCGATCAGCCAAGCAAGCGATGCCCGCGCGTCTGCAGCGTCGGACTGCGGGCCGGCGCAGGGCGCGAAGACCTGGGCCAGCCGCTCGCTCGGGATGCTTCCCCAGAGGCGGGTGCGGGAGCGGGCGGCGGCGTTGAGTTCCTCTTCGGACAAATGCTTGGCGGCTTCTCGCACCGCGCAGCCGCAGACGATGGGATGGTTGCCGCGGCCGAAGGTCTGGAGGCGGGTCCGCAGCGCTTGCGATGGCCGTTCGCGGCGGACCAAGGTGGCGCCGAACTCCGCCTCCAAGGCGTTGGAATGAATCCTGGCGAGCCGCACGCACACGGGCCACACCCAGTCCGCCTTGCCCGGCTTGAGAAACGGCGCCCTCGGTGTCCGCCGGGGCTCGGGTTGTGAAAACGCCGCTGCGATCTCGGCATAGGTGCGTGCCAGCGCGAGATCGGCATCGTCCTGCTGCTGGTCCGCGCGCTGGTACGACGTCATCGCGGCGGCTCTTTCGTCGGCTGACGCGGCCGGCAGGCACATCGACCGGACCACTTCGTCCTCATCGTCGCCGATGAAGAACTGCCCGGGCGCCGCGCAGTACTGCGTGGACGGCTCGGACGCGATCCAGGTGCCGCCGGACAGGCGCCATTCGCAGCGGCGGTTGCCCGGGTAGCACCTGGCTTCGCGCGCGCACTGCGCCGGACTGGAGCAGGCGCCCTGGCTGATCATGCAGCGCGAGATGTGCCGCTGCTGGAGCACCGCCGCCCTGCATTCTTCATAACTCGCAGCCTGAACGGTACCGGGAGGGCCTGCCAGGCACAACGCCGTCAGCCATGCCGGCGACAGCTTCAGCTTCAAAAGGGCTTTGCTCGATGCGAAGAACACGGGCTCACCATTGGCACTGGGTTGGGATGCTTGCCCTGACGGGCCCTGGTTGGGATCTCAGGGCCCGCAGTGATGGCTCATCGTGCCGTCGATCGATTGGCCGTAGCCGGTGACGCTGTTGACCAGGGGATCGAACTCGGGCAGCTTGATCGGCGTGCAGGCGCCGGCCTGCCAGTTGATCGTCCACACCGCCTCGACGCTGCCGTTGTTGCCCACGTCGAAGACGGCCTTGGTGAGGCGGCCGGAGGCGTCGTGGGTGAAATCGACGCCGTACGCGGGTTGGCTGGCGCCGTAGGTCTTGAGGGTGTCGGTCTGCAGGCCGTTGGCGCGGAAGATCACGTGGTAGACGTTGATGCCACCGTCATCCGCCGAGTGGTAGGCCTGCTGCAGCGTCGAGTCGCTGTTCCACCAGTATTGGTGAGTGACCAGGTCGCCGCCGCCGGGCTGCAGAGCGCGGACCTGGATGCGGCGCTGGCTGCTGTCGTAGAAGTAGTTGTCGGTGCTCGCCTGCCCGCCGAAGTTGCTGGTGGCGCTGGTCAGCAGGCCGCTGGCGTTCCAGGTCAGGCTGCGCTGGCCGGTGAAGACCTGGCCACCGGTATTGACGGTCAGCGCCGCACTCACCGGCCGGCCCTGGCCGTCGAAGCTGTAGCTGAACTGGCTCTTGCCGCTGGCTTGCACGACGGTCACCTGCGCGATGCGGCCGGCCGCGTCGTAGACGTATTGCGTGCTGCCCGGCGCCGTGCCGAAGGGGTTGTGCAAGTCGGGCGTGCCGTCGCCGGTGTAGGTGTATTGCGTTCCGGTGAGCCTGCCGCTGCTGTCGTAGCTATGGGTCTCGACGGCATCGACACTGCCGTTGTTGTCGTAGTCGTAGCTGACCGAAGCGATGCGGCTGGTGGTGGCGGGTGCAGGTGCAGGTGCAGGCGATGGTGACGGCGTGTCCCCGCCGCCCCCGCCGGCGACGGGCGGGTCAGTGGCGCTGCTGCCGTCGCCGTCTCCTCCGCCGCTTCCGCAACCGACCAGCAGCGTGAGCAGCGAGAGCGTCGTCAATGCGCGCATCGTGGCCGGTACCGAGGCCGGGCGGGAATTGCAGGTCGTCATCGATTCCTCCTGGGGTGATGGCGGCATGCCATCGTGTCGTGGCTTGAGCAGGGATACGGCGCCCTTCGTGGCAGCATAGGCAGCCGCGGTCGAACGGTCGTTATCCGTTCGGGTAACGAGGCACCATTGCATTTCATGGGTCGGCATTCCGCTTGACCGGGGGCGCCGGCGGCCGCTCGGCACAGGCTGCCACGCTGCGCAACAGCAGCGCCACCAACTGCGGCTGCCGCCCGACGCCGCACTTGGCCAGCGCGCGCTTGACGTGGACGTTGACGGTGTTCGGCTGCACGCCCAGCACGCCGGCGATGTCCGCCGGCGAGCGGCCGTCGCAGACCAGCGACACGGCGGCCGCCTCGGCGGGCGTGAGGCCGAACAGGTCCTGCAGCATCGCGGCGTCCACCCGCGTGTCGTGCGGGTCGCGCAGCTCGATCAGCGCGCAATCGGGCGCCGCCGTGGCGGCGATGCTCAGCGTCACCGGCAGGCGGCCTACGCGCGGCAACGCCAGGCCCAGCGCCGGACGCTGGCCGCCCAGCACGGCGGCAACGCCCCGCGCGATGCGCCGCCGCGCGTCGGCGGCGCGCACGTGCAGATGCCCGTCGCGCACCGCCAGCAGCGCGTCGGCGCCAGCCAGAGCCGCGGCGGCCGCGTCGTTGCGCCGATGCACGCGCAGGCGCGCATCGACGAGCAGGGCGGGGCAGTGCAAGGTCTCCAACGCGAGGCTCTTCATGGCGATGGGTTGTCGGCATTCATGAAGACACAGACGGGTCAACGCGGAATCCAGCGCTTCGAGCGAAGGCAGCCTGAACTGCGTCAGCCCTGAAGCGCCTATCGCCACGAACTTGCCATCGGGACGGCGCACCCGCATGAGCTTCAGCCCCGCGCGGCCTGTCTTGATTTCCATGCTCGGTGCTCCATGCTGATCGCCGCAAACGACACGGCCTGCGACAGGACCCGGTGCCGTGAGGACCTGACGGCCTTGCACAAGGCCTTGCGGCCATTCCCACTTGCCAACGGTCGAAGGTCGACGCGGTGTGGGTTGTACCGATCAGCGAGTGACGAAGCAGCGACGGCCCGGCGCCGGGCTACTTCGGCACGAACTGGAGCCGCACCGATCCGGTGGTCGTGCGAACACCAAGTGCTGCCAGCGCTTCACGCGCAGCGGGCGGCAAGTCGGCGTCGACGCTGGTGTCGATGAAGAACTCGCCACGCCGCTGGTACAGCGCCGCTTTCCAGCCGGCGGCGCGCAAGGTGGCCGCCAGCGCCTCGGCATCGGTGCGGGGCGCGGCGACGGCCAAGCGCAGCTCCTCGACATCGCTGCTGCGCAGCGCCGGCGGCTCGTCGTACAGCGGCGGCTCTTCGGCGGGCCACTGCACGAAGACGACAACGGCAGCCAGCGTGGCCGCCAGCGCGGCGGCCCAGCCAGCCCGGTTCCTGGCAGGCACGCGCCAAGCGCCGCGCCCAGCGCCGAGATCCTCGCGCTGCGGCGGCCGCGGGTGTTCGAGCTGGCCCTCGCGTTGCAGCCGCGCGCGCGCGCGTTGCCAGCGCTCGGCAGCGGCTGCCGGGTCCGGGCCGGCCTCGAGGCCCAGCGCTTGCCGTTCCATGGCTCGCGCGCGGCGCAGCGCTTCACCTTCGCGCTCGGCGTCGCCGGCCGGCGGCCGTTCGGCGTCCACGCCGCGCACGCGGTCCCACCAGGCCTGGTCAGAGTCGCTGAAGCCGCCGGCGTCGTCATTGCCAGCGTCGCCATGGTCTCGATCGTCGGGGGGTGGCATCACTCGATCCTAGACGGGCAGCAGTTCCAGGCACGGTGCGATGTAGGGCCTGAACTTGTCGCGCAGTGTCTTGAGGTAGGTGCGCGTCGCCCCCGCGGTCCGGTTGAGGGCCACCGCGATGTCGGGGATGTCATGTTCCTCGATGTCGGCCATCACGATCCAGTGCGCCATCTCGGGATGATCCCGCGCAAAGCGTGCAAATCCCTGGCGCACGCAGCGGTCGAGGTCGGGTGTGCCGGGCGGGACGGCCGCGCGGTCGATGAAGCTGCCGCTGCCGCCGTCAGCGTCGATTCTGCCGTCGTCATCGGCCACTTCATGGCGACGCGATGAGCGCTTGAGCAAATCCAGCGCCTTGTTCTCCGCCACCTTGTAGATCCAGGCTCGCGCGTCAGTCCCCGCCTGGAACGTGGCAGCACTCTTACAGATCGCGACCAGCACGTCCTGCCACAGGTCCTCGGCCTCGTGCGGCGAGAGCCGGAACCTGTAGCGCAGCCAGCCCGCCACGCGCCGCTCGTAGGCGTGGAAGAGCTTCTCCAGCGCCGCATCGCGCAGACGACCGCCGGCGCCGATGTCGGCGATCCATTGCGCCTCGCGGCGGCGCCGCGCGACGTCCAGGTCGTTCGGCCCGTCGGCGTCGCTCAAGGCGCCCCCTCACAAACGGACGACTGCGTCGTTCTACAGGCCAGCGCGCTGTTTCGCGCCTGCCGCCAGCGGCAGGCGCCCCACCCCCAACCCTCGAAAGGCAAGCCCATGAACCGGCAACTTCTCGTGCGGGTGGCTGCGCCCATCGCCGCCGTCTGCATGCTCACCATCTCCACCACCGCCACTGCGGCCACCGCGCAGGCCTGGCCTGCGCTGTGGGAGTGGTACTGGACGAACATCATCGTCCCGGGGCTCGGCACCTGGTAGTAGCCGCCGCTGCTGCTGCTGCGGGGCGGTGTCAAGCCGCCCCGCACAGCAACTCCCGGTTGACTGGATTGCGCAACAGGAAGCCTTCGCGCGCGGCGTCGGGAACGTTCGGAAGCGCCGCGTCGCGGATCCACGTCACGGCTGCGCGCACGCAACGCTCGGCCTCGGGATGGCGTCGCGCGCGCGTGAAGGCCCGCGCAAGCACTTGCCACGCCTCGGGCGGGTAGGTTCGTGCGTTCATGCCCGTGGCCACGTGCGGCAGCAGCGCCGCCGCCAGCTCGGCAGCGCGCGCCACCGACGCCGGGTTTTCGCGATCGCCCAGCCGCGCGATCTCGCGCAACTGCACAGACCGCGCCGCGCCGGGCAAGCCCAAGCGCTGCAGTTCGTCGCACAGCGGCGCCAGCCGCGCCAGCACGGCGTCCGAGTCCCCCTGATAGGACCACTCGACCCAGGCCGATTGCATCAACGGCAGGTCAGGGTGCTCGGCGCCCAGTCTTCCGAGGTGTTCGAAGTGACTGCGCCCGTCACCGCCTTGCATTCGTTCTGCGCGCGCCAGGAGCAGCGCGGCCTGCATGCGCATGCCTGGCGACGTGCCGGGTGGCATCGGCTCGGCCAGCGACCGCGCCGCAGCGGCGTCGCCCAGCAGCAGATGCACGCCGGCCAAGGTGATGCGCGCCTTGGCCTGTGCCGCAACGGTGGCGTCATGGCTGGCCATGCGCAGGGCACGCTCGAGCACCTGCAGCGCCTCGCCGAAGCGTCCAAGAAAGGCCGCGGCAGTGCCCCACACCAGCAGATTGGTGGTGCCGACCGTGCTGTTCTGGTCCAGACCCATCGCCTCGTACCGGCGTGCGGCGCTGGCAGCGTGCTTTTCACTGGCCGGGACGTCGCCCGCGGCGCCCAGCAGCGCAGCGATGCTGGCCTCGGCCGCCGCGCTCTCGGCCTCATCGCCCAGCGACTGCGCCAGTTCAATCACGCGGCGCTGAATGGGCAGCGACTCGCCCAGCCGGCCCAACGCATACAGCGAGTAGGATAGCGATCGCATCGCGCGCAACTCCTGCGCGCGATCGGCGCAGGCGTGCGCAGCCTCGGCGGCGGCGCGGGCCGCGTCCTCGGCCTCGCCGGAACGGCCAAGCTGGGCCAGCGCCATCGCGCGCAGGCATAACGCGTCGCCGAGGCGGCGCGGCGCGATCGGCGCAACGGCGACGGCCGCGGTGGCCTCTTCCAACGCCTCGCGGCTGCGTTCGACATCCAGCAGCGCCTCGGCGCGCAGCAGCCGGCATTCCAGCAGCGCGGCTTCATCGCTGGCCAGCGAGTCGAGTCGTGGCAGCGCAGCGAGCACGGCGTTGCCGCCGTGACGCAGCAGGATGCTGTCGAAGCTGGCCCGCACGGCCTCGAACTCCGCTGCGCCCTGGCCGGCCTCGCGATGGCAGGCAGCCGAACGCTCGAGCATCTGCTGCTGCTCCGCAAGACGGCCGGCGCGGCGCGCAGCCATCCCCGAGCGATACCACGCGGCACCGGCTTCAGCCCAGCGATGCGCGCGCTGCCAATGCTCGGCCACGCGCGACGGTGGCACCAGCGGGTCGGCATCGAGAAGCAAGGCCAGGCGACCGTGCAACGCGCAACGCAGCGGCTGCGGCACGCCTTGGAGCGCGCAGTCGAGCACCAGGTCGTGCGTGAAGCGGCTGCCCGACAGCACGCCCGCCCTTTCCAGCAGCGACCAGGGTGCAGCCAGCGCCACTTCGCTGGTCTCCAGCAAGAGCGCGGCGCGCCGGCCATCGATGTCGATGCCGCCCACGGCGCAGACCCAGGCCAGGTTCAGTGCTGCCGCCGGCAGCTCAGCCAAGCGTCCCTCGATCAAGGTCTTCACCGTCTGCGGTCGGGGTAAGGCATCGCTGCGCAGGTCGGCGCCGCGCAACCAGGCGTCCTTCAATGTCTCCAACGTGAACAGCGGCTGTCCGCCGGCGTGGCCGTGCAGCCGTGCCGCAAGCCCGGGCAATGTGAACTCGGGCAGATCGAGCGAGACGAGCAGTTGCTCGACATCAACCGGATCGAGCGGATTCAGCACGACACGCTCGGGTCGGTGCGAGTCGCACAGCCAGGCCGCCAGAAGCGTGGCTTCGGGCCCATCCTCGAGTGGTCGAGCCGCATAGCCACGGCGCAGTGCGCGCAGCCGAGTGCTCCCACCCAGCCAGCGCAGCACTTCGAGCGAAGCCAGATCGGCAAAGTGCAAGTCGTCAACAGCCAATGTGCCCAGGCCAGCCTCGTGCGCGGCCACCAGCCCGTCTTCGATCGCCTGGCGCAGCCGGGCTTCGTGCGCATCAGCCTCAGGCGCCGGGCCGAGATCAGGCAGCACCCGCGCAAGCTCGTGCCGAACCGGTTCCGGCAGGCTCAGGTGCGGGCGGTCCAGCGCGCCGCGCAGAACGCGCGCCAGCAGCGCGTACGGCACCTGCGCATCACCAGGCCGCGCGCCTTCGAGCAGCACAGCGGCCGCCGTGCCGGGCACCGGGCCATCGGCTTGTCTGGCGAAGTCGGCAAGCAGCCGCGACTTGCCGATGCCGGCCTCGCCGACGAGGAGAAAAGCGCGTTCGCCGGCCCAGGCACACTGCATTGCCTGCCAGGCCGCGTCGCGCCCGACGATCTTTGGCGGACGCACCAAGCTGACCGGCAAGCGACGGAACGGCATTGACTGCGCTTGCACGCCACGCTCGATGGTTGCCAGAAGGCGCAGCGTTTCGGGCCCGGGCCGCGCACCGGTCTCACTGCGCAGCAAGGCCTCGAAGCGTTCGAAGACCTCGATGGCCGCCGTGTGGTCGCCACGAAGGTAATGCAGCCGCATCAGCCGGCGCCACGCCACCTCATGCGACGGCGTCAGGTCGGCGATTCGCAGCGCCAGGCGGATCGCCGCGGCCAGCTCACCGGACTTTTCCAACGACTCGGCGTGCCCAGCCAGCGCGTCGGCTCGCTGCGCGCGCCATTGCCCGCGCCGCGATTCGGCCCAGAGGTGCAACTGGTCCAGACCGGTGAAGTCGCAGCCGGCGAGGAGTTCGCCGTCCAGCAACACATGCATCGGCAGCGCGGCACCGAACTGCACGTCCACGCGCAGCGATTCGAGCAGCCTCACGGTGGCACCGGCGTCGAACAGCGCATGGCCGGTCTGCACGCGCAGCCGGCTGATGCGCTTGCGCAAGTTGTTGGGTGCCTGGCGGCCATCCGCGTCCGGGAACAGCCAGCCGGCCAGCGTATCGCGCGCCTGCGGGCCGTCCAAGGCTGGCACGGCCAGCAGTGCGGCGTCCATCGCCGACAACGCCGTCCAGCTAGCCATCGGTGACTGCCGCCAGCGCGGCGGGCCCAACAGTTCGACCTCCAGAGCCTCGATCACTGAAGCCACCCCCGACTGTCGTTCGCCTGTTGGGCCAATCATCGCCGACCAGCGGGGCTGAAGGGAACACCTGCGCGTGACGTGAGAGTGACGGCGCAGCGCTCAGCGCAGCCAAACGCTGCTGGTTCGGGACTGCGGCTGTTGCTCAAGAACGCTCTGTCGCATAAAAGGGCCGGTAGGCGGCGGACGGTGCCGTGGTTCGAGGGCGCGTGAGGGAGGGGCTGACCATGCATCGCAAGGCGTTGATTCTGATGCGCGCTGCTGCCATGGTGGCAGTGCTGTGGTCGGCGCTGCTGCAGGGCACGGCTTCGGCCGAGGTGCGCGCCCTGCTGGTGGGCGTGGCCGGGTATCCTCAGTTCGAAGCCAGGCGCAGACTGGCCGGCCCGCCCAATGACGTGCAGCGCATGCGGCGCGCGCTGCTGGCCCGTGGCGCGGCATCCGAGCGTGTGGAACTGCTGGCCGACGGTGTAGCCGGCGCGGTGGCGCCGACGCGTGCCGCCATCATCGACGCGCTGGCGCGGCTTGCGACGCAAGCCCGCCGCGGGGACACCGTGGTGCTGATGTTCGCCGGCCACGGCAGCCTTCAACCGGCGGCGACCACCGGCGAACCGCCAGAGCCGATCTTCCTGCCGCTGGACGTTGCAGGCTGGGACGGCACGCGGCGGCAGGTGACCAATGCGATCACCAGTCGCGAACTGCGCGACGCGGTGGACCGCATCGCCGCCCAGGGCGCCTTCGTCTGGGCGGTGTTCGATGCCTGTCATTCGGCGCGCCTGGTCCGCGGCGAGGCCATTGACAAGACAAGCGACCGGGCCGACGACAGCAGCCTGGCTTGGCGCCAGGTTTCGCCGCAGCAGCTTGGCGTGCCGGCCGGCGAGCTGGCGCGGGCCGGTACGCGCCGTGCCGCGCCGGACCCGGTGTCGTTTGCGGGCGCCGCCGGTCAGACGGCCTTTTTCTACGCCGCGCAAGCGAGCGAGGTCACGCCGGAGCTGAAGCTGCCCACGGGCACCACCGGCGCCCGTGTCCACGGCTTGTTCAGCCATGTACTGCTGCAGGCACTGGAACGATCGGGGCCGATGACCTACCGGCAACTCGCGCAACAGGTGTTGGCCAGCTACGCCGTGTCTCAGGAAGCGCAGACCACGCCGCTGTTCAGCGGCAATGCGCTGGACGCGCCGCTCCTGGGTGGCCGCGGCAGCGCGGTGCGTCAGTGGCGGCTGGAGCGTGATGCCGATGGCTGGTGGCTGCCAGCCGGCGCGCTGTCTGGCATCGGCCCAGGCGCGGTGCTGGCTGTGCTGCCCGACGCGCTGGCCGACGAGACCAGAAAGCTTGGGCATTTGCGCGTGGCGGCGCTGCAGGCCGACCGCGCCACATTGGAGCCGGTGGCTCACGCCGCGCTGCCCGCGCCGGCCGCCGGTACATTGCGCACCGGTCAGGTCCTGCGGCTGGCGAGCAACCCGCCGTCACTGGGGGTGCGCCTGGCATGGCGGCGCAGCGGCTGTGAGGCAGGCTGTGCGCTCTCGCGCGCGGTGGCCCGGCTTCAGCGCGACGGCGTGCCCGGCGTGGCCGCCGAGTGGGCCAACGACATCGCGAGCGTCGACGTCTGGCTCGAGCAACGGCGCGACCGCATCGTGCTTCACGCGCCGGGTGTCGACGACGATCTCGCCGCGGTGCCTCTTCCGGCCGCGTCCGATGAAGCCGACGCCACCGCGCGGCTGGCCGCCAAGCTGCACACCGTAGCGCGATCCCGCAATCTGCTTCGCATTGCCGCGCGCATGGTCGGCGACGGGGCGCGCAACAGCGTGGTCGCAACGCTTGAACGCCGCGCCGCTGGCGGCACGCCTTGGCAGTCTGTCGACACGTTGAACGTCGCCGCACTGCGCAACGGCGACGCGCTGCGGCTGACCGTGGACAACCCCGGCGCCAGCGCAGTGGACTTGACTGTGCTGTACCTCGACGCGAATCACGGCGTGGCGGCACTGTTCCCCAGCCGACAGGGCGAGACCAACCGCATCGAACCCGGCGCGCGCCAAATCATCGACGGCATCGACATTGCCGTGCCGCCCGCGGGCCTGGAGAGGCTGCTCCTGATCACTGCGCCCTCCCGCCGGTTCGGCGAGTCCCGCGACTACAGCTTCCTTGCGCAGCCGGCGCTGTCGCGCGTGCGGGCAGGCGGCGAAGAAGACCTGTTCGCCGACGCCGCATTTGCCAGCCACGTGAGCCGCGGCGATGCCCGGCCGGCAGCGCCGGCGGCCGGCATTGCCGTGCAGCTCTTCACTTTCGATGTCCGGCGATGAGGATCCCCATGTGTGACCTGCGACAGACGCTGACGGGGATCTTCGCGTTGCTCACGTGCTGCGGCGCCGCTGCAACGCCGATGCCGGCGGCGATGCCGGACATGAATTCGGCGCTCTGCCCAAGACCGCTCGGCGACGAGCCCACCATCCCGCCGACGCTTCGCGTGGGGCTGCTGTGGCGCATGCCGTCCGTCGCCGAGCAGATGTCGGGGCGCTATCTGCCGCATCCATCATCGGGCAACGATCCAAGCTACGCTGGGCTGCTGCGCGCCAACGCGCGCGTCCGACTGGACGTCGCCAGCTTCAACGCCGGCACTGAACTGCTTGCCGGGCGCCATGACCGTGCGCAGCGTCAGCTCGAGGCCTGCCTGGCCGACGCCGCCGCTGTGCGCGACGCGGAGGCCGAGGGCGCCTGCGCCAACAACCTGGGTGTGCTCACTGCAGCGCAGGGTCGCTTCCCGCAGGCACAGGCGCTGTTCGAGCGCGCCCAGGCCCGGTATCGCGACGCGCTGGCCGAGACGGATGCCAAGCCGGCAGAGCAAATGCCTCTGCCGATCCCTGTGCCTGCCGAGATGACGGCTTTGTTCGCCGCAACGTTGTCGCAGCAACGCCGCATGGGGCCGGCGCTGGGGTTGATGCGCAGCCATCTCAACCTGGGGCAGCTTGCCATCTCGCTAGGCCGCCTTGAGCCTGCCGAGGCGCACTTCAATCACGCCCTGAAGGCCAGCGTTGGGCTGCCCGCCGCTTGCCGCGCAGTACCCGCGTCCGATCTCGCGCGGCTGTACCAGCGTCTGGGCCGATCGGCAGAGGCCTTGGCGGTCCGCGAGCAGCACCCTGCAGCAGCGGCGCCACAAGGCGTGCCGTCGGCCGCGACGGATGGCATGTCCGGTGACATGGGTCGGGTTGCGTTGGCTCCGGTTGGGGCCCAGACCCCGTCCATCATCGTCTCGGCGCAGCCGCGCCCCGAAGGCTTGCCGCGCGGGCTCGAGTTCGGCCAGCCGCTGTCGCTCGGGTCTGAAGTTGCACTGCAGTCGCTGCTGGCGAAAGCTGGCGATGACGAGCGGGCTGAGCACCTGGATGCGGCACTGGCCGGCTACGGTCGCGCCGCGCTTCGCGGGCGTGCGTTGCGGCGGCTCGACACCGAGCTGTCTGCCCGCGCCGGCCTGATGCGCGTGCATGCTGCGGCGGGTCGCAGGGGCGCGGCCATCGTGCACGGCAAACTCGCCGTGACGCTGGTGCAGGCGCTGCATCAGGGCGACGGTGGCGCACAGCTCGACCGCGCGACACGGCGCACGCTGCTGCGCCAGCGACAGCAGGTGCACCAGAAGCTCGCCCCGCTGCTCATCGACGACGGGCGGCTGGCCGAGGTCGAGCAGGTACTTCTGATGCTCAAGCAAGACGAGGGGCTTCAATTCAAGGTCTCGCTCGATGCAAAGTCGGCTGTGCGGCTGGCGGTCACGCCTGCCGATCAGAGCCTTGCTGCGCGCGCCGACAGCGCCGGTGCCGAACTGCTGAACCTGGACGCTCAGCGCCGGTCGGTGGCCGATGACCCACTGTTCGCCGTAGCCTTGGCTGCTACGCGCGAAGGTCTCGAACGGGCACGACTGCAGATTGCGGCCGATGTGGTGGGCTTTTTGCGAGCGCCGGACAGGAGCCGGCTCGAAGCCGAATTGCGTGGCCTGCCGGTCGAGACCCGCGAGCCGCTCGAGCGACTGATGGCCGGCAACGGCGAACGGCTGGCAACGGCGCTGCGGCACCTGGCCGAGGATGCATCGCTGTTCAGCGACGCACGACCGACCGCAGCGCAGGCGGCTCAAGTGGCCGAGGCCGCACGCCGGGCCAGCGAGTTCCATGTCGCGTTCGCGCCCGCGCTTGCGCGCCTGCTGCGCGAACCCGGAAAGAGCCGGCGCGAGATGGACAGACCATTGTCGCCGGCGGACATTCCGTCGCCTGAAGAGCTGCTTTCGCCGCAGAACCTGCGTGCGATGGTCCAGCAGGCCTTGAGCAAGGTACTTGGCGGTTCGGCTTCGAAGGCCCCATCAGTACCGGCGGTGACGCCGCCAACTGCGGAGGCAGTGCGCGAACTTGCTGCGATGGGTGGAATGCTCGTGGGGATCGAGGCCCTTGAACGCATGTGGCGGCTGGACCAGGCACGCGACAGGGTCGAGCGCAAGCACCTGGCCGCCGAGTCCGAAGCCCTGGCCGAGCTGGAACGTTCGCCATCGTCCGCGGCGCCAGGGCTGCCCAGCAGGAGCCCCCCTGGCGCGACCTCCGAGGACAGCGTTGTGACCCTCGCCCGTGAGGCACCCACGGCAGCGTTGCTGTACTTCCTGCCCGGCGCGGAGCGGACGGACGTACTTGTGGTCACTTCGCGCGGCCGGCAGGCTGTTCGCCTTACGCTTGCGCTCGCGAAGCTCGACACGATGGTACTTGCGCTGCAGGCCGCGCTGCGCCAGCCACGACTGGATCCGCGCCCGCCAGCGCGCGCGCTGCACGACGCGCTGTTTGCACCGTTGCGCCCGCTGCTGGACCAAGCTGGCACGCACACGATCGTGCTGTCCCTGCACGGTCGGCTGCGCTACGTGCCCTTCGCAGCGTTGCATGACGGCCAGAAGTGGCTGGTAGAGCGTTACGCGGTCGTCGCACATCCCGGCGCGCAACTGGCCGAATTGCTGCGGCCGACTTCGCCTCGCTGGCGCGTGGCAGCCTTCGGCGCATCGGCCGGCGGCGCCGGGCTGGCGCCACTGCCGGCCGTACCGGCCGAGGTGCGCGGCGTCGTCGGCGAAGGTAGCGGCGCGTCGCGCGGCCAAGCATGGATCGACCGGGCCTTCAACGCCGACGCGCTGCGCCAGGCCCTGGTCAGCGGGCAGCACCAGGTGTTGCACATCGCCAGCCACTTCAAGTTTGAGCCCGGCGACGCGGCGGCGTCGTTCTTGCTGATGGGCGATGGTTCGAGGCTGAACCTCAAGGAATTGGGAGGGCCAGACTACCGCTTTGATCGACTCGAGATGGTCGCGCTGTCGGCCTGCGAGACCGCGCTGAGTGAGGATGACGCCTACGGCCAGGAGATTGACGGTCTGGGTGCCCTTCTGATGGCCCAAGGTGCGCGCGCCGTGCTTGCGTCACTGTGGCAGGTGGCGGACGACAGCACCGGAGAGCTGATGTCGTCTGTGTACCGGTTGCGCGAAGGCGACGCCGCGGCGCCGCTGCCGTTGGCGCAGGCGCTGCGACAGGCGCAGCTCGCGATGATTCGCGCCGCAGGGACCGGCGCCGCGGTCGAGGCAGATGCCTCGCGCGGGGCCGTCCGCCGCGTCGTAGGCAACGAGGCCGCCCTCGGAGTGCTGGCGGGAAGGTCGCACCCCTACCACTGGGCGCCGTTCGTGCTGATGGGCAACTGGCGTTGACCACGCCGCCGCTGAAGTCGCCCGCCGACGCGCACGAGGCGCTGCTGCACGCGCTGGCTGCGGCGCAGTCCGACGGCACGCCGCGCCTGCTGTGGAGCGCGCTCGACGCGATGGCGCGGCTGCAGCGCGCCGCCGGCCGGCCCGCGCTGGCGGTGGCGCTGGCGAAGAAGGCGGTCGAGCACATCGAGGCCGTGCGCGTGCAGTTCGGCGCCGCGCGCCACCTGCACGCCGGCTACCTGGCGGACGCGCACGCCGTCTACCAGCGGCTGGCCGACTGGCTGGCCGAGGACGGGCGCGTCGACGAGGAGCTGGCCGTGATGAAGCTGTTCAAGGCCGAGGAGTACAGCGATTTCGTCGGCGGCCACCGCGACGCGGCGCACGCCGCGCGGCGGCACGCCGCCGACGCATGCGCAGACGCGTGACTGGGAGCTGGCGCGCGCCCAGGCCTGGCGCCTTGCCCTGCAGCAGCCGTGGCCGGCGGCGGACGCCGCGCCGCGCGGCGACGACGCTGCCGCCGGCGGCCGCGCCGAGCGCTTCGACCTGCTGCACATCGGCACCCATTTCATGCTGCGTCCCGGCAACATGGGGCGGAGCTGGATGCAGCTCGGCGACGGCAGCCGCCTGCGGCTGCAGGAGCTGGTGACCTTGTCGGCCTGCCAGACCGACGTCGGCGGCGGCGGCGAGGTCGAGGGCCTGTCGGCGCTGATACTCGACCTGGGCGCCCAGGCCGTCGTGGCCAGCCTGTGGCAGGTGGACGACCGCAGCACCGGCGCGCTGATGCGCGACCTCTACCGCGAGCTCGACGCCGGCGCCGAGCCCGCCGTTGCGCTGCGCGGCGCCCAGCTTCGCGCGCTGGCCGACCGGCGCACCGAACGCGCGCATCCATCCCACTGGGCCGGCTTCGTGCTGAGTCTGCGCGCGCCCTGAGCAGCATGGGCCACCACGGCCCGACAGTCATTATCCGTTCGGGTAACGAGGCATCCTAATACTTCAGGAATCAGGACTTTGCCGGCCCGCATGCGCCGGCGGCCGCTCCTCGCAGGCCGCCACGCTGCGCAGCAGCAGTGCCACCATCTGCGGCTGCCGGCCAACGCCGCACTTGGCCAGCGCGCGTTTGACGTGGACGTTGACGGTGTTCAACTGCACGCCCAGCAGGCCGGCGATGTCCGCCGGCGAGCGGCCGTCGCAGACCAGCGACACGGTGGTCGCCTCGGCGGGCGTCAAACCGAACAGGTCCTGCAGCATCGCGGCGTCCACCCGCGTGTCGTGCGGGTCGCGCAGTTCGATCAGCGCCAGCCCGGCGGTCGCGGTGGCGGCGATGCGCAGCGTCACCGGCATGCTGCCGGGCCGCGGCAGCGTCAGGCCCAGCGTCGGGCGCTGGCCGCCCAGCACGTCGGTCAGACCCTGCTTGATGCGCCGCCGCGCCTCGGCCGAGCGCACCTGCAGATGGCCGAGGTAGCCCTCGGGCCCGGCAGCGATCGTCAGCAGCGCGTCGCGCGTGCTCATCAGCCGGGCGACCGCGGGGTTGCAGCCGTGCACGCGCAGCCGCGCGTCGACCAGCAGGGCCGGACAGTGCAGCCTGTCCAGGTGCGGGCCCTCCGTCGACCCTGGCGTGTTGTTCGTTGGCATGCAGTCGTTGGCCGCGTCCCCGTCGGCACCGTCTCCCCCAGCATCTCCCCCGATGCGGCGGACCGCAGCGTAGGCAGCCAGGGTGCCTTTGTCATTGCCATTTCGGGTACGCATCCGGCGGGCGCATGCCAGCGCCGCCCGTACGGGAGGCTCAAGCCTTCAACCGATACCCCGTCTTGAAGATCCAGCCCACCACCGCCAGCGCCGCGACGAGGAACAGCGCGGTCACGCCCAGGCTGATCGCGATCGGCACGTCGGCGCGGCCGTAGAAGCTCCAGCGGAAGCCGCTGATCAGGTAGACCACCGGGTTGAACAGCGCCACCGTGCGCCACGGCGGCGGCAGCATGTCGACCGAATAGAAGCTGCCGCCCAGGAAGGTGAGCGGCGTGACGATCAAGAGCGGCACGAGCTGCAGCTTCTCGAAGCCGTCGGCCCAGATGCCGATGATGAAGCCGATCAGGCTGAAGGTGACCGCGGTCAGCACCAGGAAGGCCAGCATCCACGCCGGGTGCAGCACGTGCAGCGGTACGAACAGCGCCGCGGTGGCGAGGATGATCAGGCCCAGGATGATGGACTTGCTGGCCGCCGCGCCTACGTAGGCGAGCACGATCTCGGCGGTGGACACCGGCGCCGACAGCAGCTCGTAGATGGTGCCGGTGAAGCGCGGGAAGTAGATGCCGAACGAAGCATTGGACAGGCTTTGCGTCAGCAGCGACAGCATCACCAGCCCCGGCACGATGAAGGCGCCGTAGCTCACGCCGTCGACCTGCGGGATGCGCGAGCCGATGGCCGCGCCGAAGACGACGAAGTACAGCGAGGTGGAGATCACCGGCGAGATGATGCTTTGCATCAGCGTGCGCCAGGCGCGCGCCATCTCGAAGCGGTAGATCGCCTTGACGGCCTGCAGATTCATGCCGCCTGGCTCCGGCTGCCGTCGTGCACCAGGTCGACGAAGATGTCCTCCAGCGAGCTTTGCGTGGTGTGCAGGTCCTTGAAGCCGATGCCGGCATCGGCCAGGTCCTTCAGCAGCTCGACGATGCCCACGCGCTGGCCCTGCTGCGCGTCGTAGCGGTAGATCAGCTCGTTGCCGCCGCCGGCCAGCAGCAGGCCGCGCGCGGCCAGCGCCGGCGGCAGCGCCGCCAGCGGCTGCTGCAGCTGCAGCGTGAGCTGCTTGCGCCCGAGCTTGCGCATCAGCTCGGCCTTGTCCTCCACCAGGATGAGCTCGCCGCGCGTGATGACGCCGATGCGGTCGGCCATCTCCTCGGCCTCTTCGATGTAGTGCGTGGTCAGGATGATGGTGACGCCGGTCTCGCGCAGGCGCCGCACGAGCTGCCACATGTCGCGCCGCAGCTCGACGTCGACGCCGGCGGTGGGCTCGTCCAGGAACAGGATGCGCGGCTCGTGCGACAGCGCCTTGGCGATCAGCACGCGCCGCTTCATGCCGCCCGACAGCGTGCGCAGCACGCTGTCCTTCTTGTCCCACAGCGACAGCGAGCGCAGCACCTGCTCGATGTGCGCCGGCTTGGGCGCGCAGCCGAACAGCCCGCGGCTGAAGGAGACGGTGGCCCACACGGTCTCGAAGGCGTCGGTGGTCAATTCCTGCGGCACCAGGCCGATCAGCGCGCGCGCGGCGCGATAGTCGCGCACGTGGTCGTGGCCGTCCACCGTCACCGTGCCGCGGCTGGCCCTGACGATGCCGCAGACGATGCTGATCAGCGTGGTCTTGCCGGCGCCGTTGGGGCCCAGCAGCGCGAAGATCTCGCCGCGGCGGATCTCGAGGTCGACGTCCTTCAGCGCGACCTGGCCCGACGCATAGGTCTTGCCCAGGCCGCGCAGTTGCAGCACCGGCGGCGGCATCACTTGGCGAAGAGCTGCGAGCGGTCGCGGAAGGACTTGAACTCCAGCGCGTTGCCGGACGGGTCGCGGAAGAACATCGTCGCCTGCTCGCCCACCTGGCCGGCGAAGCGGACGTAGGGCTCGATCACAAACTGCACGCCGGCTGCGCGCAGCCGCTCGGCCAGCGCGTGGAAGTCGTCCCAGTCCAGCACGACGCCGAAGTGCGGCACCGGCACGTCGTGGCCGTCCACCGGGTTGTGGTGGTCGCTCGCGCGGGCCGGCGCGAGATGGGCCACGATCTGGTGGCCGAAGAGGTCGAAGTCGATCCACTCGTTGCTGGACCGGCCCTCGGGGCAGCCGAGGAACTGGCCGTAGAAGCGGCGCGCGGCGGCCAGGTCGTGCACCGGAAAGGCGAGGTGGAAGGGGGCGATGTTGCTCATGGCGGCGGGGGCGGAAATCGTGAGCGGGCAAGTAAATCGGCAAGGATACGCGGGCCCTGCCGCGCCTGCCGGCTCTGGCACACTGGGCCGATGACCCCGGTGATCCTGCTGCCCGGCCTGGACGTCGCGACGAAGCCCTGTGGACCCACCAGCAAGCCGCGCTGGCGGCCCGCGGCCCGGTGCACGTGAGCCGCGTGCACGCGCAGCACGACGGCCTGGACGCGATGGCCGACGCGCTGCTGGCCGAGCACGCCGGCGCGCTGCACCTGGTGGGCGCCTCGATGGGCGGCATGGTGGCGCTGCATGCGGCCTTGCGCGCGCCGCAGCGCGTGGCCAGCCTGGCGCTGCTGGGCACCACGGCGCGCGCCGACACGCCGGAGCTGATCCGCCTGCGCAGCGAGGCCTGCGCGCTGTTCGAGCAGGGCCGCGTCGACGAGGTGCTGCGCGCCAACGTGGCCTTCGCCTTCCACCCGGACCACCAGCGCAACGAGTCGCTGATCGGCGGCTACCTGGCGATGATCCGCCGCGCCGGCGCCGCGCAGCTCGTCCGCCAGAACCGCGCGGTGATGGCCCGGCCCGACCTGCGGCCGCGGCTGCCCGGCTTAAGCTGCCCGACGCTGGTGGCGGTCGGCGAGGCCGATGCGCTGACGCCGCCGGCGTGCGCCGAGGAGATCGCCGCCGCCATCCCCGGCGCGCGGCTGCACACCGTCGGCGGTGCCGGCCACATGCTCACGCTGGAACAACCCGAAGCGGTGACCCACTTGCTGCTCGATTGGCTCCATCGCTAGGCCATAATCCGCGCGCCCTCGCGCCGGAGAGAGCGCCCCCAGGCCGACGACAAGCGTCGTCCGCCCCCCAAGGGGGTTGAGTCGTCCGGCAAAGCCGGACCGACTCAAGCATGCTCAACGTCTTTACCCTCGCCAATGGCCGGCTGTTCCAGGAAGAGATCGAAGACCCCGCCAAGCTGGCCCACCTGCAGCCCATCTGGGTCGACCTGGAAGCCCCCACGGCCGAGGAGAAAGGCTGGATCAGCGGCCGCTTCGGGCTGACCATCCCCAGCGACGTGGTCGACGACGATCTGGAGGAGTCGGCCCGCTTCTACGAAGAAGACAACGGCGAACTGCACATCCGCTCGGACTTCCTGATCGAAGGCGACGGCGGCCCCGACGCCAAGCCCAGCCGCAACGTGCGGGTGGCCTTCATCCTGCACGAGCAGGTGCTGTTCTCGATCCACGCCGAGGACCTGCCGGTCTTCCGGCTGCTGCGCCTGCGCGCGCGCCGCATCCCGGCGCTGATCCAGGACGCCAAGGACGTGCTGCTGAAGCTCTTCGACGCCGACGCCGAGTACAGCGCCGACGCGCTGGAAGGCATCTACGACAACCTGGAGGCGGTGAGCGCGCGCGTGCTGCGCCAGGACGTGGACGACGCCGCCGCCGGCGAGGCGCTGACCGCCATCGCGCGCGAGGAAGACCTGAACGGCCGCATCCGCCGCAACGTGATGGACACGCGGCGCGCCTTGAGCTTCATGATGCGCAGCCGCATGCTCAACGCCGAGCAGTTCGAGGAGGCACGGCAGATCCTGCGCGACATCGACTCGCTCGACTCGCACACCGCGTTCCTGTTCGACAAGATCAACTTCCTGATGGACGCCACCGTCGGCTTCATCAACATCAACCAGAACAAGATCATCAAGATCTTTTCGGTGGCCAGCGTCGCGCTGCTGCCGCCGACGCTGATCGCCAGCATCTACGGGATGAACTTCAAGATGATCCCCGAGCTGGAATGGCGCTACGGCTACGCCTACGCGATCGGGCTGATGCTGGCCTCGGTGGCCGCGCCCTTCATCTACTTCCGCCGCAAGGGCTGGCTGAAGTAGGCAACGGCGGCGGGGGAAGACAAGACTGCTGTGCGGCGCCCCCGGGCGAACGAGGGAGGGAGGGAGGAGGAGGAGAACCGCCCGAGGATTCCGGCAACGCGAGGCCGCCGAACCGCACAACAGGGAAACCTGGCAATGGCGTTTGTGATCCGGGTGGCGCCGCCAAAGTTCCGTTGCTGATTTGTAATCGCCCTTGTCATCGTTCAGCCGGGCTGGTCAGCCAGCAGCCGCTCCACCTCGCGCACGAAGTCGGGGCTCAAGGGGTCGGTCGCGCTGGGCCGGCTGATCACCTGGCGGCCGTCGCGCGAGACCAGGTACTTGTGGAAGTTCCAGCGCGGCGCCTGGCCGGTCTTGGCCGCCAGCGCGACGTACAGCGGGTTCACGACGACCCCGGCGCCGGGCTTGACGCTGCTCTTGGCGAACATCGGGAACCGCACGTTGAATGTGTTTTCGCAGAAGTCAGCGATCGCTTCGTTGCTGCCCGGCTCCTGCGAGAAGTCGTTCGACGGAAAGCCCAGCACGACCAAGCCGCGGCTGCCGTAGCGCTGGTACAGCGTCTCCAGCGCCTTGTACTGCGGCGTGAAGCCGCAGTAGCTGGCGGTGTTGACCACCAGCAGCACCTTGCCGCTGTAGCCGCACAGGTCGATGGGCTTCTCGTCCTGCAGGCGCGGCTGGCGCTGGTGCAGCAGCTCGGGGCAGGCGGCGGCGGATGGGGCCGGGGTCTGCGCCTGGGCTTGAGCCTGGGCCTGAACCGGCCCGGTGGCGGCCAGCAGCGCCGCGACCGCCGCGACGGCGGTGATTGCTCGTCTTGTCATGGGCACCTCCAAGGACTGAGGATTCTGGGCCGTTCGCGTGCAGACCGCCACCTAGAATCGCGAACCCCTGACAGCGACGCGCCATGCTCTACCCCGAACTCTTCAAGCAACTCGAAGCCGTGCGCTGGAGCATGGACAGCGACATCCCCTGGTCCCGCTTCGACGCCCAGCGGCTCAGCGACGAGCAGGCGCAGACCATCAAGATGAACGCCATCACCGAGTGGGCGGCGCTGCCGGCCACCGAGATGTTCCTGCGCGACAACCGCGACGACAGCGACTTCAGCGCCTTCATGAGCGTGTGGTTCTTCGAGGAGCAGAAGCACAGCCTGGTGCTGATGGAGTACCTGCGGCGCTTCCGCCCCGAGCTGGCGCCCAGCGAGGACGAACTGCACGCGGTGCGCTTCGAGTTCGACCCCGCGCCGGCGCTGGAAACGCTGATGCTGCATTTCTGCGGCGAGATCCGCCTCAACCACTGGTACCGCCGCGCCGCCGAATGGCACACCGAGCCGGTGATCAAGACCATCTACGAGACGCTGGCGCGCGACGAGGCGCGCCACGGCGGCGCCTACCTGCGCTACATGAAGCGCGCGCTGCACCGCTTCGGCGACGAGGCGCGCGCCGCGTTCGCGAAGGTGGGCGTGCTGATGGCCAGCGCGCGCCGCACCGCGCAGGCGCTACACCCGACCAACCTGCACGTCAACGTCAAGCTCTTTCCGCGCGACACCATCCAGAGCCGGCTGCCCGACCCGCAGTGGCTGGAAGCCTGGCTGGACCGCCAGATCCAGTTCGACGCCGGCTGGGAAGGCAAGGTGGTCGACCGCATCCTGCACAACATGAGCCTGCTGATGGAGCGCAGCTTCTCCACCGTGCAGGAGCTGAACCGCTTCCGCAAGGAGATGGCAGCACGGCTGGCGGCCGCAGCGCCGGGGCCGACCGCGGGCGCGCAGCCGGCCTGAAACCGGCGTGAAACGGCCCTGAAGCCGCCAGGCCGCTACTTCTTGCCCAGCGCCGCGAACTTCTCGTTGGCCAGCTTGCGGTCGGCGTTGACCCTCTGCACGCTGGGCCGCTCGCCCAGCAGCTTGAGGTAGGCCTTCCAGTCGATGCCGGCGTCGGCGATCAGGTCGCTGCCCAGCACCAGCTTGGCGGCGTTGGCCACCGTGGGCAGGCAGGCGAAGGCCGAGCAGTCGGCCAGCGTGAAGCGGTCACCGGCGATGTAGGGCGAGAACTTGACCAGGCGCTTCAGCGCCGCGAGGTTCTTCGTCAACTGCTTGCGCACGCGCTCCTGCACCTCGGGCGCACAGGTGCCGCCGAAGAAGGCCTGGCCGTACAGCTCGCGCCCGACCAGCTCGATGTGCAGGTCCAGGAAGGTGCACAGCTCGCGCACCTTGGCCGCGGCATACGCGTCCCGGGGCACCAGCGGCGGCTCGGGGTGCGTGGCTTCCAGCCAGTCGACGATCACCTGGCTCTCGGCCAGCGGCCCCTGCGGCGTGCGCACGAAGGGCACCTTGCCCAGCGGCGAGCAGGCGAGCACCGCCTCGTCCCTGCTGCCGGTCATCACCCAGTCCTCGTCGAAGGGCACGCCTTTTTCCAGCAAGGCGAGCTTGACCTTGTTGTAGTAGTTCGAGATCGCGAATCCGCACAGCGTGATCATGGGTGGGGGTCTCCTTCGTGTGATGAATCGTCTTCAGCCGAACACCGCGCGCCACAGCGCCAGCACGGCGTCGCGCTCGGCCGCGTAGGGCTCGGGCGGAAACTGCGTGGGTTGCTCGTCCAGCCGCGCGCGGTGCTGGGCGCGGCGCAGCTCGCGGTAGGCGTCGGCGGCAGCGCGGCCGATGCCGGCGGCCAGCAAGCCGGCCGCCTCGGCGCGCTGCAGCAGCGCGATGTTGCCGGCGTTGTCCAGCAGCGCCGGCTGGCGCGCGCCGTGGGCCAACACGAGGTACTGCACCGCGAACTCCACGTCCATCATGCCGCCGGCGCTGTGCTTGACGTCGAAGCGCCCGGCCGGCACCGGCCGCGCCTGGCGCACCTTCTCGCGCATCGCGCGCACTTCCTCGCGCAGCGCGATGACGTCGCGTTCGGCCGTCAGCACCGCGCGCCGCGTGGCCTCGAAGCGCGGCGCCACGCGCGCGCAGCCGGCGGCGAAGCGCGCGCGCGTCAGCGCCTGGTGCTCCCAGGTCCATGCGGTGTTGCTGCCGCGGCCCGACTGGTAGCTCTCGAAGGCGCTGATCGAGGTCACCAGCAGCCCCGAGTTGCCGTTGGGCCGCAGCGCGGTGTCGATGTCGAACAGCTCGCCGGCCGCGGTGCGCAGCGTCAGCCAGGTGATCAGCTTGCGCACGAAGCCGCCGTAGACCTCCAGCGCGTGGTCCTTGTCGGCCTCGTCGGCGTCGTCGTAGAGGAAGACGACGTCGAGGTCGCTGCCGTAGCCCAGCTCCTTGCCGCCCAGCTTGCCGTAGGCGATGACGGCCAGGCCGCAGTCGTCGCGGTGGCGCTTGGGGAAGCGCGCCCAGGCCCAGCGCTGCGCGACGTCCAGCACCGCGTCGGCCAGCGCCGAGAGGTCGTCGGCCACCTGCTCGACCGTCAGCTCGCCTTCGACGTCGCGCACCAGCGTGCGGAAGACCTCGGCGTGGTGGGCGCGGCGCAGGGTGTCGAGCAGCTGCTCCTCGTCGGCCTCGCCCGAGCGCTCCCAGCCGGCGCGGCGGTCTTCCAGCTCCAGCACGAAGGCCTCGCGGTCGAAGCGCTGGTGCAGCAGCCGCGAGTCGGCCAGCTCGTCGATCACGCCGGGGTGGCGCATCAGGTACTGCATGGGCCAGCGCGCCAGGTCCAGCAGGCGCAGCAGCCGGCGCTGCACGTCGGGCCGCTCGACCAGCAGCGCGAAGTAGCTCTCGCGGCGCAGCAGCGGCTCCATCCAGTCGATGAAGCGCGTGGCGGCCTGCGCCGAGCACTCGCCCTGGCGCAGCGCCTGGCCGGTCTTCAGCACCAGGCGGCCCAGGCGCAGCCGGCTTTCGTCGCGCAGCGCCAGCACGCGCGGGTGCGTGGCCCAGGGCCGCACGCGCTCGGCCAGCGCGGGCGGCAGCGCGTCGAGCAGCGCCTCGCTGTCCACCGGCAGCGGGCCGCCGCCGCAGCTCTTGCAGCCGTTGCCGGCGCGCGCGGCAGGGGCCTGGCCGTCGCCCAGCAGCATGTCGAACTCGCCGGCCACCAGCTCGCGCACCTCGCACAGGCGCTCGATCAGCTCGCAGGCGTCGCGCCCCTCGGCCGGACGACAGCAGGCCAGGCCCATGCTGGCGGCGATCCAGGCGAGGTCGGCGTCGGCCGTGGGCAGCAGATGGGTCTGCTGGTCGTCCAGGTACTGGATGCGGTGCTCCACGCGGCGCAGGAAGTCGTAGGCCGCCGACAGCGCGTCGGCCGTCTCCGGCTTCATCAGAGCGCGCCCGGCCAGGCGCTGCAGGGCCTTCTGCGTCGAGCGGGTGCGGATCTCGGGGAACTGGCCGCCGCGCACCACCTGCATCAGCTGCACGATGAACTCGATCTCGCGGATGCCGCCGCGGCTGAGCTTGACGTCATTGGCGCGCTCGGGCCGGCCGGCGGCGCGGCGCTGGGCCTCGTCGCGGATCTTGCGGTGCAGCTGGCGCAGGCCTTCGAAGACGCCGTAGTCCAGGTAGCGCCGGTAGACGAAGGGCGTGACCAGCGAGCGCAAGGCCAGCGCGCGCTCGCTGCCAATCGCGGCAGCCGGCGCGACAATGCGGCTCTTGAGCCAGGCGAAGCGCTCCCACTCGCGGCCCTGCACCTGGAAGTACTCCTCCAGCATGCCCAGGCTGCACACCGGCGGGCCTGAGTTGCCGTTGGGCCGCAGCGCGAGGTCGACGCGGAAGACGAAACCGTCCTCGGTGGTGTCGCCGATCAGCGCGTACAGCCGCTTGGCGACGCCGCTGAAGTACTCGTGCGCCGACACCATGCGCTCACCATCGGTCTGCCCCTCGTCCTCGTAGACGTAGATCAGGTCGATGTCGGACGAGACGTTCAGCTCGCGCGCGCCGAGCTTGCCCATGCCGACGATCCAGAAGTCGATGCGCCGGCCGCTGCCGTCGCGGGGCTGGCCGTGGCGCTGGTCGGCGTCGGCCAGCGCCTGGGCCAGCGCCAGCTCCAGCGTGGCCTCGGCCAGGTGCGTCATCGCGCCGGTGATGGCCGGCATCGGCGCGGCCTGCTCCACGTCCAGCGTGGCCAGGCGTTCCAGCACGAGCTGGCGCGCCACGCGCAGCGCCGAGGGCAGGGCACGGCCGCCTTGGCTCAGCGCGGCCACCAGCGCGGTGACGGCGACCGCGTCGGGAACGCCGGGCGCCAGCAGCGCGCGCTCGGCCCCATAGCGGCGCCGCACACGCTGCACGAAGCGGCTGTGCTCCGCCGATGCCGCGGCCACGCCCTCTGCTGCATTCAAGCCCAAGATCCCTCCACCGTGCAAGCGGCTGTCAAGACTAGCCGCCCCGCAGCGCCGTCACGCGGGTGGGGATTCTGCCGCAGCGGTCCAGAATGCGCGCCCATGATGAAAGTCGCCGCCTTGCAGATGGTCGCCACGCCCGACCTGGACCGCAACCTCGACGCCGCGCGGCGGCTGATCGCGCAGGCCGCCGACGGCGGCGCCGAACTGGTGGCGCTGCCGGAATACTTCTGCCTGATGGGCCGGCGCGACGACGACAAGCTGCGCATCGCCGAAAGCCCCGGCGACGGCCCGATCCAGCAGGCCCTGGCCGAGGCCGCGCGCCGCCACCGCCTGTGGCTGGTGGGCGGCACGCTGCCGCTGCGCGGGCATGACGGCGAGCATGCGCTGAACAGCTGCATCGTCTTCGGCCCCGACGGGCAGGCGGCGGCGCGCTACGACAAGATCCACCTCTTCGCCTTCGACAACGGCCGCGAGCGCTACGACGAAGGCCGCACGCTGGATGCCGGCAGCACGCCGGTGGCGCTGCAGTGCGGGCCGCTGCGCGTGGGGCTGTCGATCTGCTACGACTTGCGCTTCCCCGAGCTGTACCGCGCGCTGATGCAGCCGCCCTGCGACCTGATCGTGGTGCCCGCGGCCTTCACCTACACCACCGGCCGGGCGCACTGGGAGCTGCTGCTGCGCGCCCGCGCCGTCGAAAATCAATGTTATGTACTGGCCGCCGCGCAGGGTGGTGCGCACGAGAACGGCCGCCGCACCTGGGGCCACAGCCTGATCGTCGACCCCTGGGGCGAGGTGCTGGCCTGCCGCGACGAAGGCGAAGGCGTGGTGATGGCCACGGTCGACCCGGCGCGCATCGCCGAGGTGCGGCTGCAACTGCCGGCGCTGGCGCACCGACGCTTGTAACCGGGTGCCACAGCGGACCGGCACCGACGTCAAGCCGATGCTTGCCCTCGGTCATGCGCGGGCCGGGGGTTGCCCGCCGGGCGTCTGAGCCCGGTCAACAAACCCTGCGTTCGCCGGCGCGGCGCTTGCCCGCGGGCCCGCGCCGCCCTATGGTCCCGCGGCATCGTCGTTGCCGGTCGGCCGTTCCATGACCATCCATCCCATCGTGTTCCACCGCCGAGCCTCCGGGCCCCACGACCACGAGGGGCCGGCGGCCGACGCCATCACCGGCCACCGCGTCGAGCTGCAGCTGCTGACCACGCTGAAGTGCAACCTGAAGTGCAGCTACTGCTCGCTTGGCGTCGGCGACGTGCTGGGCTCGCAGACCGTGCTGGGCTACGACATCGACCAGCTCGACCGCTTCGTGCGCACGCAGCTCGCGGGCAAGGAGATCTACGTCACCTTCTACGGCGGCGAGCCGACGCTGAACCGCCCGCTGATGGAAGCCGTGATGCGGCGCTGGCCGCAGTGGCGCTACCAGCTGCAGACCAACGGCACGCTGCTGGACGACCTGCCGACGTGGGTGCTGCAGCGCCTCTCGAACGTGCTGGTGTCGATCGACGGCGGCGAGGCCATCACCGACGGCTACCGCGGCCGCGGCATCTACCGCCAGGTGCTGAAGAACCTGCGCAGCGTGCGCGCGCAGATCGGCGGCAGCGTGACCGCGCGCGTCACCTGGGGCAACCCCGAGACCGGCTTCGACGAGCTGGACGCGCTGGTGGCCGACGACAGCCCCTTCGATTGGCTGTACTGGCAGTTCGTCGCCGACGAGATGTACGGCGGCGATTCGCTGGAACGCCGCCGCGCGGTGCTGCGGCAGCTGATCGCGCGCTTCTTCGAGAGCCGCGGCAGGCTCTATCCGCTGATCCCGCTGATGGGCATCGTGCGCAACAAGCTCTTTCCGGGCCGCGCGCGCGAGCTGTATGCCGGCCGCACGCAATGCCGCGTGTCGTCGCACCTGATCAACGTGATGCCCGACGGCAGCATCTACCCCTGCCCCGACCTGATGTACGCGCCGCAGATGCAGATGGGCGACGTCAAGGGCAACTGGCTGCGCGCCAGCCCGCTGCAGCAGACCGCCGCGATGCCTTGCGCCGGTTGCGAGGCCTACGACTGGTGCCGCGGCAACTGCGTCAAGAACCTGTGGCTGGGCTACGTGAAGAACGACGAGCGCTACCGCCGCAACGTGGTCGACCCGATCTGCGGCCTGCTGCGCTTCCTGGGTGAGGAGATCGACCGCCACGACCCGCAGGCCTGGTTCCAGGCCCTGCCGCTGCCGCTGCGGCGGCAATTGACCGATTGCGAGGTCTACGAGTACGTCGAAGTGATGCCCTAAGCTCGGCGGCATGACGCCGCGCTGGCAAGCCCGCACGCTGCTGGACGCCCCTTACCGCCTGTGCTTCTTCTGGGCCGGCGCGCAGTGGGTGGGCAGCGCGCTGTGGTGGTGGGCGGCGCTGGCGCTGGGCATCGCCACGCCTGCCGTGCCGGTGGTGACGCTGCACGCGCTGTGGTTCGGGCTCGGCGCGATGCCCTTGTTCATCGCCGGCTTCCTGCTCACCGCCGGGCCGAAGTGGGTCCAGGCGCCGGAGGTCGATGCCGCGCAACTGCGCCTTGGCGTCGCCGCGTTCTCGGCCGGCTGGCCGCTCGCGTGGCTGGGGGCAACGTTCGACCTCAGGCTGGCGGCCGCCGGCCTGCTGGCCGCCGCCGCGGGCCTGGGCGTACTGGCGTGGCGAGCAGCAGCGCTGCTGCGGCAAAGCACGCGCGCCGACGTGCTGCACCCGCGCCTGATCACTGCGTCGCTGGGACTGATGGCCGTGGCCCTGGCCGCGTCCGCGGCCGCAGCGCTGACGCAGCAATGGGTCTGGCTGGCCGCGCTGGCGCGCGCGGCGCTGTGGTGGGGGCCGGTAGCGGTGTTCATCACCGCGTCGCACCGCATGCTGCCGTTTCTCGGCTACGGCTTCTGGCCCGCGCTCGACGCGCGCTTTCCGCTCTGGCCGCTGTGGCTGCTGCTCTCCGCGCCCGCGGCGCAGGGTGCGTTGACGCTGGCGCTGGTGCTGGCCGGCGGCGTGAGCAGCATGCCGGCGTGGCTGGCGGCGGCCGAGGCCATCCACCTCGCGCTGGTCGGCGTGGCCAGCGCGGCGCTGACCTTGCGCTGGCTGGGCGCGCCGGCCTTGCGCGCGCCGCTGGTGCGCATGCTGCACGTCGCGGCGCTGTGGTGGCCCTTGGCGCTGTTCCTGCTGGCCGCTGCCGCCTGGCCGTCGCTGCGGCCCGACCTTGCGCACGCGCTGCAGATGGCCGGGCTGCATGCGCTGACCCTCGGCTACCTCGGCGCGACGCTGCTGACGATGGTGACGCGCGTCGTCGCCACGCACCAGGGCCGGCCGCAGGCCATCGACCGCCTGGCGGTGCTGCTGTTCGCGCTGCTGCAGTTCGCGGCCTTGGCGCGCATCGCGGCCTCGCTGTGGCCCGGATCGTCGGCGACGCTGTTGCCCGCGGCCGGCCTGCTGTGGCTGGGCGTGGCCGCGGCATGGTGGCTGCGGCACGGCCGCTGGCTGGGGCAGGCGCCGGCACGGCGGCAGGCGCGAGCGCGAGCGCGATCCTGAGCTTGCGCTGGCACAAAACCTCGTCGCCGGCAGGTGGCCAGACTGCGCCGCTCATGCAAGCCCAAGCCCCTAACCGCCAGGCCAAGCCGCACCTGGTCTGCCCGGCCGGCAGCTTGCGCGCGTTGACGGTGGCGGTGGACGCCGGCGCCGACGCCGTCTATCTCGGCCTGAAGGACGCCACCAATGCGCGCAACTTCGCGGGCCTGAACTTCGACGAGGCGCAGATCCGCGAAGGCATCGCCTATGCGCACGGCCGCGGCGCGCAGGTGCTGATGGCGCTCAACACCTTCGCCGACGCGCGGCAGCCGGCGCCGTGGTTCGCCGCCGCCGACAAGGCCGCCGCGCTGGGCGCCGATGCGCTGATCGTCGCCGACACCGCGGTGATGGGCCACTGCCATCGCCACCTGCCCGAGCTGCGCCTGCACCTGTCGGTGCAAGCCTCAGCGACCACGCATGCGGCGATCGAGTTCTACCGCCGGCGCTACGGCGTGCAGCGCGCGGTGCTGCCGCGCGTGGTGGCGGTCGAGCAGATCGCGCGCATCATCGCCGGCACGTCGGTCGAGATCGAGGTCTTCGCGTTCGGCAGCCTGTGCGTGATGGTGGAAGGGCGCTGTGCGCTGTCGTCGTATGCCACCGGCGCGTCGCCCAACAACGCCGGCGTGTGCTCGCCGGCTGCGGCCGTGCGCTGGCAGGAGGGGCCCGACGGCGTGCGCGCGCGCCTCAACGGCGTGCTGATCGACCACTACACGCCCGATGAACCTCGCGGTTATCCCACGCTGTGCAAGGGCCGTTTCGACGTGGGCGGACAGCGCTCGCACGTGCTGGAGGAGCCGACCAGCCTGAACACGATGGCGCTGCTGCCGCAGCTGATCGCGATGGGCGTGCGCGCCTTCAAGATCGAAGGCCGGCAGCGCAGCGCGGCCTACGTCGGCGAGGTCACGCGCGCCTGGCGCGCCGCGATCGACGCCGCGTGGCAGGCGGTCGAACAGGGCCGCGACTTCCAGCCGCAGCCGCCCTGGCAGCAGGCGCTGGCGCGCCATGCCGAAGGCGCGCAGACGACGCTGGGCGCGTTCGAGCGGCCGTGGCGATGACGCAAGCTGCCGCCACGCCGTCGCGCTGGGGCCTGACCGTCGGCCCGGTGCAATATCTATGGCCACGAGAAAGGTTGTTAGCCTTCTACGCCGACATCGCCGAATCGCCGGCCGACTGCGTGGTGCTGGGCGAGGTCGTCTGCTCGCGCCGGCGCGAGCTGCGGCTGGACGACTGGCTGGCGCTGGCGCGCGAGCTGAGCCAGGCCGGCAAGCAGGTGATCCTGGCGACGCAGGTGCTGGTGGAGACCGAGGCCGACCTGCGGCTGATCGAGCGCATCGGCGAGCAGGCTTTGTACGCCGTGGAGGCCGGCGACGCCTCGGCGCTGGCGCTGCTGCAGGGCCGCGTGCCGCTGGTGCTGGGGCCGCACATCAACGTCTACAGCCGCGAGGCCTTGCTCGAACACGCCGACCTGGGCGTGCGGCGCTGGGTGCCGCCGGTGGAGCTGCCGCTGGCCGCCGTCGCACGCATCAACCCGCCGCAACAGCCGGTGGCCGGCATCGAGACCGAGGTCTGGTCGTTCGGCCGGCTGCCGCTGTCGTTCTCGGCGCGCTGCTTCACCGCGCGGCACCACGGCGTGCCCAAGGATCAATGCGGCTACCCCTGCCTGGAAGACCCGGACGGCCGCCTGGTCGCCAGCAGCGAAGGCGAGCCTTTCCTGGTGCTCAACGGCACGCAGACGCAGTCGGCCGGCGTGCACTGCCTGCTGCCGCACCGCGAGGCGCTGGCGGCGGCCGGCGCACGGCGCTTGCGGCTGTCGCCGCAGGCCTCGGGCTTTGCGCAGGTGCTGAAGGACTTCGACGCCGTCTTCAACCACGACGCGGCGTCGGCGCGCGAGCTCGTCGCGCAATGGCCGGCCTTGGGCGTGCCGCAGCTGCTGGTCTCGGGCTATGCCTTCGGCGAGGCCGGCATGCTGCAGCGGGAGCCCGCATGATGCCGGCCGCGGCCTGGCTGGTCGAACGGGCCAACGCCGTCGCGGCGCGGCTGGACCGCCTGGGGCCGCTGCCGGCGCCGCTGGCGCAGGGCCAGGCCAGGCTGGCGCGGCGGGTCCACGGATGGCCCAGCACGCCGCCCTCGGTGCTGGCCGCGGCGCTGATCAACCGCGAGCTGTGGCCGCGGCTGCAGCCCGAGGTGCGCGACGGTCTGCGCGGCCGCGTGGTCGCGCTGGAGGTCAGCGACCTCGGCCTGCGCCTGCGCCTGCTGGCGCGCGAGGACGGCTTCACGGCCGCCGGCGACCACGCGCAAGCCGCGCTGCGCATCGCCGCGCGCGCCTCCGGCTGGTGGCGCCTGGCGCGCGGGCTGGACGACCCCGACCGGCTGTTCTTCGACCGCACGCTGGTGATGGAGGGCGACACCGAGCTGGGCCTGCTGCTGAAGAACGGCCTCGACGCGCTGGGGCCGCTGTGGCCGGGCGCGCAGGGCTGACGCCAAGACAAGGCTCAACGCCGCCCGAACATCATCTGCCGTGCCAGCGCTGCTTTCAGCGGCGGCAGCGCCTGCAGCGCCGCCATCGCCGCGCCGCGCGCCGCGCCCAGCCCCGGCCAGGACCACGTGAAGCTGCGCGCGAGGAAATCGGTGCTGGCGATCGTCGCCCAGCGGTCGGGCGCGCGCGCCCATTCGACGCGGCGCAGCGCGGTGTCGATAGCGGCATCGGCAGCACGGAAGCGCAGCGCCTCGACCAGGCTGTAGGCGTCGCGCAGCCCCAGGTTCAGGCCCTGGCCGGCCACGGGGTGCAGCGTCTGCGCGGCGTTGCCGATGCGCACGATGCGTTGATCGACCAGCGTGCGCTCCGCGTTGAGCCCGAGCGCGAAGTGCTTCAGCGGCGAGATCGCGGCCACGCGGCCGGCGGCGGCGGGCAGCAGGCTGTCGATGACCAGGCGGCGCTGGCGGTCGTCCAGCGATTGCACCGGGTCGTCGTCGGCGTTGACGCACCAGACCATCGCGGCGCGCCGGGTGGTGCCTGCAGCACCGGCGTCAGGCAACGGCAGCAGCGCCAGCGGCCCCTGGCGCGTGAAGCGCTCGAAGGCGGTGCCGCGCGGCGCGCCGTCCAGCGCCACGCTGCCGACCCAGGCGGTCTGGCGGTAGTCGTGGCGCAGCGCCTTGCGCGCCTGGTCGGCGAAGACACCGCCTTCGGCGACCACCACCAGCTCGTAGGCCTCGGCCGCGGCGGCGCGCACCTCGGCGCCGCCGGACCGCTGCTCGATCGCCAGCACCGGCGCGCCGAAGCGGCAGGCCAGGCGCTGCGGTTCGGCCGCCACCGCCGCCATCCACGCACGCTGCAGCGCCGCCACCAGCGGCCCGTAGGCCAGCACCGCCCCCAGCATCGGCACCGCCTGCTCGGCCGCGGTGATGCGCACCTCGGCGCGCGGCAGCGACGGCGGCGCCTGCGAGACCTGCACTTCGAGGATGGGCTCCGCCTGCGCGGCCGGCCAGGCCTGCAGCCGACGCAGCAGCTGCACGCTGCCCAGCGCCAGCGCCAGCGTGCGCGGGTCGGCGGAGACGTCCTTGTCCTCGGGCCGGGCGTCGTAGACCGTGATCGCCGCGCGCGGCAGCAGTTGCGCCGCGTGCAGCGCCAGCGCCAGCCCGGCGGGCCCCGCGCCCACCACCGCGATCCGCATGGCCGTGTCCGTCATCGGTGTTCATCCCCACGAAATCTGCCGCGTATTATTCGGCGCACCCGGAGTTCCGGGGCCGATGCTGGAGGGCATGACCATGGCGCTGATGGATTTCATCAAGAAACAATTCATCGACATCCTGGAGTGGACCGAGGCGGGCGACGGCACGCTGGCCTGGCGCTACCCGATGGCCGGCAACGAGATCCAGTACGGCGGCTCGCTCACCGTGCGCGAAAGCCAGATGGCCGTGTTCGTCAACGAAGGCAAGGTGGCCGACGTCTTCGGCCCCGGCATGTACAAGCTGACGACGCAGACGCTGCCGGTGCTGACCTACCTGAAGAACTGGGACAAGCTGTTCCAGAGCCCGTTCAAGAGCGACGTCTACTTCTTCAGCACCCGCCAGCAGCTCGACCGCCGCTGGGGCACCAGCCAGCCGGTGACGATCCGCGACAAGGACTTCGGCGCCGTGCGCCTGCGTGCCTTCGGCAACTACGCCTACCGCATCGCCGACCCCAGGCTGTTCCACACCACCGTGTCCGGCACGCGCGACCGCTACACGGTCGACGACCTGGACGGCCAGTTGCGCGCACTGATGCTGCAGCACATCAGCGATGCGGTGGCTTCCAGCGGCATCCCCTTCCTGGACCTGGCGGCCAACCAGATCGAGTTCGCCAAGCAGTTGAAGGACGCCAACGCGGAAGAGTTCGCCAAGCTGGGCCTGGCGCTGGAGGCGGTGACGGTGCAGAACGTCAGCCTGCCCGAAGAGCTGCAGAAGATCCTCGACCAGAAGATCGGCATGGGCATGGTCGGCGGCGACATGGGCAAGTTCATGCAGTACCAGACGGCGCAGGCGATCCCGAAGTTCGCCGAAGGCGGCGGTGGTGCCGGCGGCGGCATCGCCGGCGATGCGATGGGCCTGGGCGCCGGCGTCGCGCTGGGGCAGGTGATGGCGCAGCAGCTGCAAGGCGGGCTGGCCGGCGCCAACCCGGCGGCCGCAGCTGCTACGGCGGCCGCCGCGGCGCCGGCCGGCATCAAGCCCGACGAGGTGATGGCCACGCTGGAGAAACTGGCCGACCTGAAGGCCAAGGGCATCCTGACCGAGGACGAGTTCGCCGCCAAGAAGGCCGAGCTGCTGAAGAAGCTGGTCTGAGCCGCGCGCCGCCCACGTGGCCACGTCACCGCAGCGCGCCTACCGCGCGGCGTGCCCGAACTGCGGCGCGCCAGTCGAGTTCGCGTCCGCCGCGTCGGCCAGCGCGGTCTGCAGCTTCTGCCGCAGCACGCTGGTGCGCGACGGCGAGGCGCTCAAGCGCATCGGCGTCAGCGCCGAGCTGTTCGACGACCACAGCCCGCTGCAGCTCGGCGCGTCGGGCTCGTATAAGGGGTTGGCTTTCACCCTCGTCGGCCGGCTGCAGTACGGCTACGCCGACGGCACCTGGAACGAGTGGCATGCGCTGTTCGACAGCGGCCGCAGCGGCTGGCTGAGCGAAGACAACGGCGCTTACGTCTTCGCGTTCGACGCCGCGTGGCCGGCCGATGCGCCGCCCGACGCCGCCGCGCTGCTGCGGCTGCCGGTGGGCCGCGCGCTGCAGGTGGACGGCCGCGCGTGGACGCTGGCCTCGGTCGCCAGGACACACCTGATCGCCGCCGAGGGCGAACTGCCGCAGCCGCCCAAGCTGACGGGCGAATTCCTCGTCGCCGACCTGCGCAACGTGCAGGACGAGGTCGGCACGCTGGACTACGGCGACAGCGCCCAAGGCCACTGGTCCACCGGCCGCAGCGTGCTGCTGGCCGACCTCAAGCTCTCGGGGCTGAAGGAGAGCGGCAGCGAGAAGACGCTGGCCGGCCGCGCCTTCGAATGCCCCAGCTGCGGCGCGTCGCTGGAGGTCAAGCTCTCGACCACGCAGGCCATCACCTGCAACCAGTGCAACACCGTCATCGACGTCTCGCAGGGCGTGGGCGGCAAGCTGGCGCACTACCGCCAGAACAACAGCGGCGAAGGCGGGCTGCAGCCGCTGATCCCGCTGGGCGCCAGCGCCGAGCTGCTGCTGGGCACGCCGGTGCCGGCGCCGTGGCAGGTGGTGGGTTACCTCGAACGTTGCGACCTGCCGGCCCCCGGCGACGACGAGGAGCAGGTGTTCTGGCGCGAGTACCTGCTCTACAACCGCGAGCTGGGCTTCGCCTTCCTGGTCGACAGCGAAGAGGACGGCTGGAGCTGGGTGCGCCCCATCACCGGCACGCCCAAGGCCGAGGCCGGCGGCCGCGTGAGCTGGCGCGGCGTCACCTACGTCAAGGGCTACCGCTACGCGGCCAAGGTCACCTGGGTGCAGGGCGAGTTCTACTGGCGCGTGCGCCGCGACGAGCAGGCGCAAGTCACCGACTACAAAGGCAGCGGCAGCGCGGCGGCCAGCCGCTTGGCTATGGAGCAGACCGCGGGCGAGGTGGTGTGGTCGGCCGGCCGCACGATCGACGCGCTGCAGGTGGCCAAGGCCTTCGGCCTCAGCGACACGCTGGCCCAGACCTTCAAGCGCGACGCGGCGCCGCTGGCCGGCGGCGGCGGCAAGTCCGCGGCCGCGCTGTCCAAGACCGCGGTGCTGCTGCTGATCTTCGTGCTGCTGATGGTGATCCTCGTCACCTGCAGCGACGACGGCTGCGACGACACGCGCCGCGCCTTCGGCGAGAGCAGCGCCGAATACCAGCAGTGCCTGCGCAACGCGGGCAGCGGCAGCTCGCGCACCGGCGGCAGCTCCTGGGGCGGATACTCCAGCGGCGGCGGGCACAAGTGAACATCCTTCCTGGAGGACTGCGACCATGATGGGAATCGAATGGCTCAAGCCGGGCGTCTTCTTCGGCTCGATGGTCTTCGCGCTGATGGGCGTGGTGATCTTCTGGCTGTGCTTCGTCATCATCGACAAGCTCACGCCGTACGACCTGTGGGCCGAGATCGTCGAGCACAAGAACGTCGCGCTGGCCATCGTCGTCGGCGCGATGTGCATCGCGATCGGGCTCATCGTATCCGCCGCGGTGCACGGTTAGCCCAGGGGCCGACCAGCGCTACGCCTTCGTTCGCATGCGGGCGAAGCGGCCCGGTGCCGCCTCGATCACCGGGTGCCGGCGGCTGCCCAGCGCCTTGCGCGCGCGGACGCTGCGCCCGCCGTCGTGGCCGAGCAGCCACTCGCTCCAATGCGGCCACCAGCTGCCCGCCACCGGCTTGGCCGAGGCCAGCCACGTCTCGGGCTGCGCCTCGTAGCGGCCGGCCACCCAGTAGTTGCGCTTGTTCTTGCTCACCGGGTTGATGGGCCCGGTGATGTGGCCGCCGCCGCCGAGGACGAAGCTCACCTCGCCGCCGAGGTGGCGGCCGCTGGCATGCGCCGTCTTCCAGGGCACGAGGTGGTCCTCCATCGCGGCGAAGACGTAGCTGGGAATCCGGATGCGGCGCAGATCCACCGGCGTGCCCAGCACCGTCATCGCGCCGGGAACGATCAGCTTGTTGTCCAGGTAGCACTCGCGCAGGTAGTACGAGAACATCGGCCAGGGCACGTTGACGTCGTCGGTGTTCCAGTAGAAGAGGTTGAAGGCGTCCGGCGTCTTGCCCTTGAGGTAGTTGTTGACGACGAAGCCCCAGACCATGTCGTTGGCGCGCAGGCTGGAGAAGGTGCGCGTGAGGTCCTTGCCGGACAGGATCCCGCTGCTGCCCGTCAGCCGGTCGCGCATCTCGATCGCGCCGCGGTCGAGGTAGACGCCGATCTCGCCCGGGTCGCTGGCGTCGTACAGGCTCATCAGCAGCGTCATCGACAGCGCCGGCTCCTCGCCGCGAACGGCCAGGACCGACAGCCCGCAGCCCAGCAGCGCGCCGCCGGTGCAATAGCCGACCGTGTGAATCCGGGCCTGGCCGGTGATCTGCCGCACGGCCTCGATCGGATCCAGCACGCCTTGCTGGACGTAGTCGTCCCAGGTCAGGTGGCCCTGCTCGGCGCCCATGTTGCGGTAGGACGTGATGAACACGGTGAAGCCCTGGCCGACCAGGTAGCGCACCAGCGACATGTCCTCCGACAAGTCCATCAGGTAGTACTTGTTGACGATCGACGAGACGATGAGGATGGGCGCGGCGTGCACCGTGGGCGTCGTCGGGCTGTACTGCAGCAGCTGGATCACGTCGTTCTGCAGCACGACGCCGCCGGGCGTGTTGGCCACGTTCTCGCCGACGGCGAACGCCGTTTCGTCCGATTGGGCGATGTGGCCGCGCTTGAGGTCCGCGGCGAGGTTGGCCAGCCCCTGCCGGAAGTTCTCGCCGCGCGTCTGGATGGCGAGCTGCAGCACCTCGGGATTGGTCAGCGCGTAGTTGGCCGGCGACGCGGCGTCGACGAACTGGCGCGCCAGGAAGACCATCTGCTTCTTCGTCGCCGGGTCGAGGTTGGCGCCCTCCACGGCCTCGAGCAAGGCCTTGGACGTCATCTGGTAGGACTTGCGGATGTAGTCGAACAGCGGATAGCGCTTCCACTCAGGCGCGTCGAAGCGCTTGTCCTGCTTCGGCGCCTCGCGGCCGGCGCCCTCGGCACCCGCCGCCGGTACGCCGCCGGACAGCGCCTGCGCCCAGTCCGCCCACCACTTCAGGGGCTGCAGCGACAGCTCGGCGCCCTGGCGCCACCAGGCCTCCAGCCCGCCGGCGGCCGGCCCGCCGCCGGGCACGTTCGCAAGCTGGTCGAACCAGGCCTGCCCGGCCCGGTGCAACTGGGCGAAGACCTCGCCCGGGTCGAAGCCGGCAGCGGTACCGGGTGCCGGCGGTGGGCTCACTTTGCTCATCAGCGTCTCCTGCGATAGGGTCGGGCGACGGTGCCGGCAGACTCGAACGACGGCGTCTCGATGAAGTCCTGCACGCGCCGGTAGAGCTCGAAGCGGTTGACTTCGAGCGACATCGAATGCGTGCCGCGGGCCAGCACTTCCAGCCGCTTGATCGGCGCATGGGTCAGCGCCTCGAACAGCTCCTGGGCCATCGACGGCGGCGTGTCGATGTCCCACTCGCCCACGATCAGCAGCGTGGGCGTCGTCATGCGGGCGGCGTCCCAGGTCGGCCGGCCGCTCGACCAGCGGCTCAGCAGGTCGGCCAGGACGCCGTTGGGAGCACGCACGACCGGCGGCACCTGGGCGGCGCCGACCGGGTCGCAGGCCACCGCATCAGCCCACCAGCGGTCGAACTGCTCGCGCGGCATCAGTTCCTCGGCGAGTTCGGGCGACACCTCGCGGAACCAGCGCGCCCACGCATGCTTGGCGTCGACGTTGCGGTAGGCGCCGACCAGCCAGCGCGAGTCGGCGATCATCGGATAGCACCAGGCGAACGGCAGCATCGGCGAGCGCGAGACCGCGATGCCGACCGGATCGCGCATCACCCACAGCGGCGCGAACAGGCTGGCCGAGCGCACCAGCTCCGGATGCGCGGTGGCGTAGCCGCCGCAGATCGCCGTGCCCCAGCTCCAGCCCACGAGGTTGACCCGCGGCGCGCCGGTGCGCCGCAGCACCGCCTGCACCACGTGGTGCAGGTCCTCGACAGCGTCTTCGGTATGGACCTGCGGGCGGTTGTGGAAGGCCTTGGCATCCAGTTCGGGCGGACGCCACGAGCGTCCGTAGCCGCGCATGTCCGGCGCGAAGGTGTCGTAGCCGCGGCTGGCCGCGAAGTCCATCCAAGAGCCGCCGGGCAGGTCCGCATCGTAGGCGGCAGCACCCGAGTAGGTCGCCCCGTGCACGAAGACGATGGGCGCCCGCTCGCGCCGCTCCGGCCCCCGGCCCGGCGCCCGGCCCGGCTTGTGCCGGACGTGCAGCGCCTGGCCGGCCGCGTCCGTCTCGACGAACCAGTTCTCGCCGCGCGCCATCACCGGACGGCGCGCTGCTCGATCACGCGCAGGTGGCTGCGCGCCTCCTGTGCGCTCTCGTAGATGTGCGGTGCCACGTCGCGCTTCTCCAGTTCGCGGCCCAGCTTGGCGCGCAGGAAGCTGCTGGTCGTGTAGCGGGTGATGCCCAGGTAGTAGCGCTCCTCGACCTCGCGCACCATCTCGGCGTAGGCATCCAGCGCGTCGGGCAGGATGGTGTAGTTGTCGTAGTTGACGATGGCCCAGGCCTTGTGCGGCAGCGGTTCCAGATGGCGCCGGATCTCGGCGCCGATGGCTTGCGCGTCGTCGCGGTTGCGCACCGTCGCGCCCTCCATGTTGATGAACAGCGTGTTCTGCTCGGGGTCGTAGCTGAAGCGCTCGGCCAGCGGCACGCCGAGCATGTCGTCGCGCAGGCCCATGGGCTCGGGCAGCAGCAGCCGGGCATCCATCGTCCGCGGCGGCTGGCGCATCAGCGGCTTGAGCGGCAGCAGCGAGAGGACGTCGGCCTCAAGGTCCACGCCGGCGGCGATCTCCACCAGTTCGAGGCCTTCGTCGACCAGCCGGAAGACGCAGCGCTCGGTGACGTACATCACCTGCTGGTGGCGCCGGCGCGCGTACTCGCCGCTGAAGGTGCGGTGCTGCACTTCGTTCACGAGCTTGACGGCGTTGCCCGCCGTGGCCAGGTGCAGCCGCCCGTCCTCGACCCTGACCGCCTGGCGTCCGGCGGTGAAGGTGCCGAGGAAGACGACCTTCTTCGCGTTCTGGCTGATGTTGATGAAGCCGCCGGCGCCGGCCAGCTTGGGGCCGAACTTGCTGACGTTGACGTTGCCCTGGGCATCGAGCTCGGCCATGCCGAGAAAGGCGATGTCCAGCCCACCGCCGTCGTAGAAGTCGAACTGCGAGGGCGCGCGCAGCATCGCCTGGTGGTTGGTGGCGGTGCCGAAGTCCAGGCCTTCGGACAGGTTGCCGCCGATCACGCCCGACTCGGCCGTCAGCGTGACGAGGTCGATCACCTTCTCCTCGGCCGCCACGGTGGCCACGCCCTCGGGAATCCCGATGCCCAGGTTGACGACGGCATTGGCCCTGAGCTCGAGGGCGCCCCGGCGCGCCATCAGCTTGCGCACGTCGAGCGTCAACGCCCCGGGGGGCTTGGGCGGCGGCACGATCAGCTCGCTGGCGTAGGCCGGGTTGTACGGCGCCGAGAAGGTCTGCCAGTGGTGCTCCGGCTCGGCCACGACGACGCAATCGACGAAGATGCCCGGCACTTCGACGCGGCGCGGGCTCAGCGTGCCGCGCGCGGCCAGGCGCTCGACCTGGGCGATCACCACGCCGCCGGAGTTGCGCACCGCCATCGCGATGTCCAGCATTTCGAGCGTCAGCGCCTCGCGTTCCATCGTGAGGTTGCCGTCGGGGTCGGCGGTGGTGGCGCGGATGATGCCCACGTCGATCGGAAACGCCTTGTAGAACAGGTACTCCTCGCCGCCCATGCGGACCAGTTCGACGAGCTCGGCGGTGGTGCTGGCGTTGACCTTGCCGCCGCCGAAGCGCGGGTCGACGAAGGTCCCCAGGCCCACCCGCGACAGGTGGCCCGGCTTGCGCCCGGCGATGTCGCGGTACAGGTGCAGGATCACGCCCTGCGGCAGGTTGTAGGCCTGCGCCTTCTCTTCCATCGCCAGCTTCTGCAGCCGCGGCACCAGCCCGTAGTGGCCGCCGATGATGCGCGTGACCAGGCCTTCGTGCGCGAGGTGGTTGAGCCCGCGGTCGCGGCCATCGCCCTGGCCCGCGGCATAGACCAGCGTCAGGCCCTGCGGCCGGGGCGCGCCGCCGGGCCGGGCCGGCTCGTCGCCGGCCAGGAAGGCGGCCTCGATCGCCAGCGCGATGCCCTCGGCGAAGCAGGTGCCCACGAAACCGCCGGTGGCCACGGTGTCGCCGGGCCGGATCAGGCGCACCGCTTCCTGCGCGGTGACGATCTTGACCTTCTCGTTGCGCTGCGCGACCGCAGGCATCCGTACCGACTCGATGTTCATGCGCAGGATCCTCGTCAGCGCCCGCCGGTCTTGGCCGCCGTGCCGACGAGGCGATCGCGCAGACGCTCGATCTCGCCCATCAGCCCGCGCCGGAACAGCAGCACGCACAGCGCGAAGATCGCCCCCATGATGACGCCGATCAGCGAGCCGACCTTGTCGGCCAGCTCGTTCTGCACCAGCACGATGGCCGCGCCGCCGACGATCGGGCCCCAGATCGTGCCCATGCCGCCGACCAGCGTCATCAGCACCACCTCGCCCGAGAGATGCCAGCTCACGTCGTTGAGCGACGCGAGCTGGAAGACCAGCACCTTGGTGGCGCCCGCCAGGCCGGCCAGGCCCGCCGACAGCACGAAGGCCAGCAGCTTGAAGCGGTTGACGTCGTAGCTGAGCGAGATGGCGCGCGGCTCGTTCTCGCGGATGGCCGTCAGGATGTGGCCGAACGGCGAGTTGACCGTGCGGTAGATCAGCCAGAAACCCAGCACGAAGATCGCCAGCACGAAGTAGTACAGATTCGTGTTGTCGTTGAGGTCGAGCAGCCCGAGCACCGTGCCGCGCGGCACGCCTTGCAGGCCGTCCTCGCCGCCGGTGAAGCGGGCCTGAAGGTAGAAGAAGAACACCATCTGGGCCAGCGCCAGCGTCACCATCGAGAAGTAGATGCCGGTGCGGCGGATGGACAGCAGGCCGACCACCAGGCCCAGCAGCGCCGCACAGGCGGTGCCGAACAGGATGCCCAGGATCGGGTCCAGCGACCAGGTCTTGAGCACGTAGCCGGTCAGGTAGGCCGCGGTGCCGAAGAACGCGGCATGCCCGAACGACAGCAGTCCGGTGTAGCCCAGCAGCAGGTTGAACGATGCCGCCAGCAGCGCATAGCACATCAGCTTCATCAGCAGCACCGGATAGAACACCAGCGGCGCCGCCAGCGCCAGCGCCAGCATCACGAGGTTGATCAGGGTCTCGCGTTTCATGGTGTCAGCCCTCCTTGCCGAACAGGCCTGCCGGGCGCACCAGCAGCACGATGGCCATGACGATGAACACCACCGTCGACGAGATCTCGGGGTAGAAGACCTTGGCCAGGCCCTCGATCAGGCCCAGCGCCAGCCCGGTGACGATGGAGCCCAGGATCGAACCCATGCCGCCGATCACCACCACCGCGAACACCACGATGATCAGGTTCGAGCCCATCAGCGGGCTGACCTGGAAGGCCGGCGCCGCCAGCACGCCGGCCAGGCCGGCCAGGCCGACGCCGAAGCCGTAGGTCAGCACCACCATCAGCGGCACGTTCAGGCCGAAGGCCTCGGTCAGCTTGGGGTTCTCGGTGGCCGCGCGCAGGTACGAGCCCAGCTTGGTGCGTTCGATCACGTACCAGGTCGCCAGGCAGACGAGCAGCGACACCACGATGACCCAGGCGCGGTACTTGGGCAGCGCCATGAAGCCGAGGTTGATCGCGCCCTCGAGACCGTCCGGAATGTCGTAGGGCAGGCCCGAGGCGCCGTACCAGTCGCGGAACAGCCCTTCCAGGATGAGCCCGATGCCGAAGGTGAGCAGCAGGCCGTAGATCGGATCGAGCTTGTACAGGCGCCGCAGCATGGTGCGCTCGATCACCACGCCCAGCAGGCCGACCGCCAGCGGCGCGGTGATGAGCGAGAACCAGTAGTTGATGCCCAGGTACTGCAGCCCCATCCAGGCCACGAAGGCGCCCAGCATGTAGAGCGCGCCATGGGCGAAGTTGATGATGCCCAGCATGCCGAAGATCACCGCCAGCCCCAGGCTGAGGATGGCGTAGAACGAACCGTTGACCAGCCCCAGCACGAGCTGGCTCAGCAAGGCCGGCAACGGGACGCCGAACAATTCCGTCATTTGCTTGTCCCCTCGCGTGATGCGTCGCCGTCAGACGCCCAGCGTTGCATCGATCAGTTGTCGCCGGGCCTCGAGCTCCGAGCGCGGGATGTCGGCCACCACCGAGCCGTGCTCCAGCAGCACCAGTCGGTCGGCCAGCGGCGCCGCGAAGTGGAAGTTCTGCTCCACCAGCACGATGGTGTAGCCCTTGCCCTTGAGCATCTCGATCACGTCGCCGAGCTTGTCGACGATCACCGGCGCCAGGCCCTCGGAGATCTCGTCGAACAGCAGCAGCCGCGCGCCGGTGCGCAGCACGCGCGCCATCGCCAGCATCTGCTGCTCACCGCCCGACAGCCGCGTGCCCTGGCTGGAGCGCCGTTCGTACAGGTTCGGGAAGATCGTGTAGATCTCCTCCAGCGACATGCCGCCGCTGGACACGTCCGGCGGCAGCATCAGGTTCTCCTCCGTCGACAGGCTGGAGTAGATGCCGCGCTCCTCGGGGCAGTAGCCGACGCCGAGCCGCGCGATGCGGTAGGTGGGCCAGTCGATCACCTCCTGGCCGTTGATCCTGACCGAACCCATGCGCCGGCCGGTCAGCCCCAGGATGGCGCGCAGGGTCGAGGTGCGCCCGGCGCCGTTGCGCCCGAGCAGCACCACCATCTCGCCCTGCAGCACGCGCAGGTCGATGCCGTGCAGCACGTGCGATTCGCCGTAGTACGCGTGCAGGTCGGTGACGCGCAGGAACTCGTTGCCGACGTCAGCCACGGCGGCCTCCCATGTAGGCTTCGATGACTTTGGGGTCGGCGGAGATCGAGGCATAGGGGCCTTCCGCCAGGACCTTGCCCCGCGCGAGCACGGTGATCATGTCGGAGATGCCGCTGACCACCTTCATGTTGTGCTCGACCATCAGGATGGTCCGGTTCGCCGACACCTTCTTGATCAGGTGCATCACGCGCTCCACGTCCTCGTGCCCCATGCCCTGCGTGGGCTCGTCCAGCAGCATCAGCTCCGGCTCCATCGCCAGCGTGGTGGCAATCTCGAGTGCGCGCTTGCGGCCGTAGGGCAGGTCGGTCGCCAGCATCGAGGCATAGGGCTTGAGCCCCACCTCGTCGAGCAGCTCCAGCGCGCGCGCGTCGAGCTGCGCCAGCCCCTTGTCGCCGCGCCAGAAGTGGTACTGCGTGCCGAGCTTGCGCTGCAGCGCGACGCGCACGTTCTCCAGCACCGCCAGATGCGGGAACACGGCGGAGATCTGGAACGAGCGAACCACGCCGCGGCTGGCGATGCGCGCCGGCGGCTCGTGGGTGATGTTGGCGCCCTTGTAGGTGATCGTGCCCGAGCTCGGCACCAGGAACTTGGTCAGCAGGTTGAAGCAGGTCGTCTTGCCCGCTCCGTTGGGGCCGATCAGCGCGTGGATGTGTCCCTTGCGGACCTTCAGGTCGACGCCGTCGACGGCGACGAAGCCCTTGAAGCTCCGCGTGAGCCCCTGGGTCTGGAGGATGTAGTCGCTCATTTTGGTGTTGTGCACGGGCCGTTGGCGCGCGCTGTCTCCGTTGTCGTCGCCGCGGCCGGGGGCCGCATCGGTCAGGCCTGGCGTCGCTCGAACGCGCGGAAGATGCTCGAGAAGTCGAGCGCGCCCGCGCCCGACTTGCTGTGCAGGTCGAACATGTTGCGCGCCAGCGCCCCGAGCGGGATGCAGGCGCTCGAGGCGACGGCGGCCTCCATCGCCAGGCCCAGGTCCTTGAGCATCAGGTCGACCCCGAAGCCGCCGCTGTAGCCGCGCGCCGCCGGCACGTTCTCCATCACGCCGGGGCAGGGGTTGTAGAGCTCGAGCACCCAGTTGCGACCGGAGCTCCTGGCCATGATGTCGGACAGCACGCCGGCGTCCAGCCCGTTGGCCTGGCCGAGGCGGATGGCTTCGCAGGCGCCGACCATCTGCACGCCCAGCATCATGTTGTTGCAGATCTTGGCCGTCTGCCCGGCGCCGTGGCCGCCGGCATGGAAGATGGCCTTGCCCATCTTCTCCAGCGTGGCGCGCGCGCGTTCCAGCACCGCGGCCGGGCCGCCGACCATGAAGGTCAGCGTGCCGTTGGTGGCGCCGGCAGTGCCGCCGGACACCGGGGCATCGAGGCAGTCCAGCCCGCGCGCCGCCGCCGCCTCGGCGACGCGCCGTGAGGTGGCCGGCGCCACCGACGAGCAGTCGATCAGCAGCGCGCCCGGCTTCGCCGCGGCCACCACGCCGCCGCTGCCGAGCAGGATCTCCTCGACGTGCTTGCCGGCGGGCAGCATGGTGATCACGACGTCGGCGGCGGCGGCCTCCGCGCCGCGATCGGCGCCGGCGCGGCCGCCGCCCTGCTCGAGCTTCTCGACGCTGGGCCGCGACAGGTCGAAGCCGCAGACCTCGTCGCCCTTGCGGGCGAGGTTCAAGGCCATCGGCAGGCCCATGTTGCCGAGGCCGATGAAGACGATCTTGCTTGTCAAGGGTGAGCTCCTCGACGCCACGACGGGCGCGTCAACGCATGGTGATGGTGGTGTTCACCTGGCTGTCGGTGTGGTCCGGCTCGAACCAGCGCGCGGTGATCGTCTTCACCTGGGTCCAGAACCAGGCCGCCTGCTTGCCGTTGGGTCCCAGGTCGCCGAGCTTGGACGCGCGCGAGCCGGTGAACGAGAAGTAGGCCACCGGCACCGGAATCGGCACGTTGATGCCCACCTGGCCGACGTCGATCTCGTTCTGGAACTTGCGCGCCGCCCACCCCGAGGCGGTGAAGATCGAGGTGCCGTTGCCGTTCGGGTTGGCGTTGATGAAGGCGATCGCGTCGTCGAGCGTGGCGGCCTCGACCACGCACAGCGCGGGACCGAAGATCTCCTGCGTGTAGACGTCCATCTCCGGCTTGACGCCGGTGAAGATGGTGGGGCCGACGAAGTTGCCGTCGGGAAAGCCCTCGACCTTGATGCCGCGGCCGTCGAGCACGATCGACGCGCCCTGCTCGGCGGCCGAGCCGATCAGCCGCTCGACGCGCGCGCGCGCTGCCTTCGACACCACGGGGCCGAGGTCGGCGCCGTCGGTGGTGCCGGCCGAGACCTTCAGCCGCCGCGCGCGCTCGACGATCTCGGGCAGCCACTGGCGCGCCTCGCCCACCAGCACGGCCACCGAATTGGCCATGCAGCGCTGGCCGGCGGCGCCGAACGCGGAACCGATCACGTTGTTGATCGCCTGGTCCTTGTTCGCATCGGGCATCACCACGCAGTGGTTCTTCGCGCCCATCATCGACTGCACGCGCTTGCCCGACTGCGTGGCCCGGCGGTACACGTGCGTGCCGACGGCGGTGGAGCCGATGAACGACACCGCCTTCACGTCGGGGTGGTCGCACAGCCGGTTGACGACGTCGGGGCCGCCGTGCACGACGTTGAGCACCCCCGGCGGCAGGCCGGCCTGGTGCGCCAGCTCCACCAGCATCAGGCTGGAAGTCGGGTCCTGCTCCGATGGCTTGAGCACGAAGGTGTTGCCGAAGGTGATCGCCATCGGGAACATGAAGCAGGGCAGCATCACGGGGAAATTGAAGGCCGTGATGCCCACGCCCACGCCCAGCGGCTGGTGGATGGAGTACACGTCGACGCCGGTGGCGGCGTTCTCCGCGATTTCGCCCAGCTGCAGCGTCGCCACCGAGCACGCATGCTCGATCACCTCCAGGCCGCGGCCGACCTCGCCCTCGGCGTCGGGCAGCGTCTTGCCGTGCTCGCGGGTGATGGCGGCGGCCAGCGGCTTGACGTTGTCGCGCACGAGCTGCTGCAGCTTCAGCATGACCCTCAGCCGGTGGCTCAGCGAGGTGTTGCGCCAGCTCTCGAAGGCCTTCTTCGCGCTGGCCACGGCGCGGTCGACCTCGTCGACGCTGCAGAACGGCGTGCGCGCCACGACCTCCTGCGTCGCGGGGTTGACGACGTCGCGCCACTCGGTGGTCTGCGACGCCTGGGCCTTGCCGTCGATGAACATCGGGACCGCCGCGACGGCGGGGCTGGGTGCGCTCATGCAAACTCTCCTGGAACGGGAACGGATGCGGCGGGGCCTGCGCAGGCCGGCGCGGCCGGCAGCGGGGCGGCTCGCCGCGCGGACAGGGGGAAGGGACTGCGCGGCCGCGGGGGCCGCGCAGCGGCGTTCACTTCTTGACCAGCGAGCAGGTCGACTGCTCCAGCGGCTTGAACGCCTGGGCGGCCGGGATCGTGTCGACGACCTTCAGGTAGTCCCACGGGCCCTTGGACTCTTCCGGCTTCTTCACTTCCACCAAGTAGTTGTCGTGGATCACGCGCCCGTCGGGCCGGATCGACGCGTTCTTCATGATCGCGTCCTTGATGGGGATCTCGCGCATCTTCTGCTGCACGACCTTCCAGTCGTCGGTCTTGGCCGCCGCCACCGCTTTCAGGTAGTGCAGAACGCTGGAGTACACGCCAGCCTGCACCATCGTCGGCTTGAAGCCCTTGTGCTTGGCCTCGAAGCGCTTGGCGAACTCGCGCGTGCCGGCATCCTGGTCCCAGTAGAAGCCCTCGGCATACATCAGGCCCTGCGCGTTCTTCAGGCCCAGCGCGTGCACCTCGGTCAGGAACAGCAGCAGGGCCGCCAGGCGCTGCCCCTTGGCGCCGACGCCGAACTCGCGCGCCTGCTTGACGGCGGTGACGGAATCCTGGCCGCCGCTGGCCAGCCCGATGACCTGCGCCTTCGACGACTGCGCCTGCAGCAGGAAGGACGAGAAGTCTGACGCATTGAGCGGGTGCCTCACGCTGCCCAGCACCGTGCCGCCGTTGGCCTTGACGATCGCCGAGGCGTCGGCTTCCAGCGAATGGCCGAAGGCGTAGTCCACGGTCACGAAGTACCAGCTCTTCTCGCCCCGCTTGGTCAGCGCGGCGGCGGTGCCGGCGGCCAGCGAGTAGGTGTCGAACATCCAATGGAAGCCGTTGCTCGTGCAGTCCTCGTTGGTGATGCGCGTCGTCGCCGGGCCGCTGTACAGCGCGATGCCGCCGCGCTCCTTGATGAGCTTCTGGATGGCCAGCGCGGCCGACGAGTTGGTGAGGTCGGCCATCGCGTCGACGCCGTCGCGGTCCATCCATTCGCGCGCCTTCGCCGCCGCGATGTCGGACTTGTTCTGGTGGTCGGCGGCGATCACCTCGACCTTCATGCCCTTGCACTCGGCCTTCAGGCAGTCCTCGACGGCCAGGTTGGCCGCCACCACCGAGCCCTGGCCGCCCATGCCGGAGTAGGCGCCCGACATGTCGGTGAGGATGCCGATCTTGACGCCGCCGTTCGAGAACTGCTGCGCCTGCGCCGGCAGCGTGCACGCACCCGCCGCCAGGCACGCGGCGGCAGCGACGAGATGAGCCTGAAAGCCCCGTTTGGCCATGGTTGTCTCCTGTGTTTGCTTGTGTTCGATGTCGGCGGGCCGTCGTGGCCCGAACCCCGGCATTGAGCCATTCGCGCCCCCCCGGCGGCAACAGCAGCGCTGTCGCTGTGGCCTTGCAAATTTGCAAGGCCTACACTCCCGCGCCCATGGAATGGGACAACCTTCGGGTCTTTCTGGAGCTCGCGCGGACCGAGCGCCTGATGGATGCCGCGCAGCGGCTGGACGTCTCGCCGTCGACGGTCTCGCGGCGCCTGCGGCGCCTGGAAACCGAGCTCGGCACGCAGCTCTTCGACCGCAACAGCCAAGGCCTGGCGCTGACCAACCAGGGCCAGAAGCTGCTGAACTACGCGCAGGACGCCGAGAGCCTGCTGTCGGCCGCGGCCGACGCCGTGTTCGGGCGCAACGAGGCGCTGTCCGGCCAGGTCCGCATCGGCGCCACCGAAGGCTTCGGCTGCTTCGTGCTGGCGCCGCACCTGGCGCACTTCTGCGCGCGCCATCCCCGCATCACCGTCGACCTGCTGCCGATGCCGCGCTTCATCAGTCTGTCGAAGCGGGAGGCCGATGCGGCCGTCACCATCGAGCGGCCCGTCCACGGCAGCTATGTCGTCTCCAAGCTGGCCGACTACAAGCTCAAGCTCTACGCGACCGCGGGCTACCTGCGCGCCCACGCGCCGATCCGCACGCTGGCCGACCTGGCGCATCACCCCTTCATCAGCTACGTCGACGATCTCGTGTTCAGCGCAGAGCTGAAGTACCTGCGCCAGGTGGTGCCCTCGGTGCAGGCGGCGTTTCGCAGCACGAGCGTGGTGGCCCAATACGCGGCGGCCTGCCGCGGACAGGGCCTGGGCATCCTGCCGTGCTTCCTGGCCCAGCAGAACGGCGAGCTGGTGCCTGTGCTCGACGGTACGGTGACCGTGCTGCGCACCTTCTGGCTGGTGGTGCCGGCCGACCGCCGGAACGTCGCCCGCGTGCGCGCCGTCTGCGTCTGGCTGCGCGACACGGTGCAGTCGAACCGGGACTTCCTGATGGGTGACGCCACGCAGATGACCTACATGGCATGAGCGGGCCGGGCCGTCCTTCGCCCGCCGAGCTGGCGCTGCTGGCCTCGGTCTTCGTCGTCGCCGCCTGCGGGCTGGTCTACGAGCTGGCAGCCGGTGCACTGGCGAGTTATCTGCTGGGCGACTCGGTGCTGCAGTTCAGCACCGTGATCGGCACCTACCTGTTCGCGATGGGCATCGGCTCGTGGCTGAGCCGCTTCGTCGAGCGCCAGCTCGTCGCGCAGTTCCTCGCCATCGAGCTGCTGGTGGGCCTGGTGGGCGGGCTGATGCCGGCGGCGCTGTTCGCCGCCCACGCCAGCCTGCCGGCGGCCGGCGTGGGCGCGTTTCGCGTGCTGCTGTACGGCCTGGTGCTGCTGGTGGGCGTGCTGGTGGGGCTGGAGATCCCGCTGGTGATGCGCATCCTCAAGCGCCGCTTCCGCGAGCGCTATGCGCTGAAGGACCTGGTCTCGCAAGTGCTGACCTTCGACTACCTGGGCGCGCTGGCGGTGGCGCTGGCGTTTCCGCTGCTGTTCGTGCCGCACCTGGGGCTGATCCGCACCGGCGTGTTCTTCGGACTGCTGAACGCCGCGGTGGCGGTGTGGGCGCTGCTGCTGTTCCGCGCCGAGCTGCGCCGCTGGCGCGTGCAGGCCCTGGCCTGCGCCCTGGTGGTGGCCGCGCTGGTGGCCGCGATGCTGGGCGCCGACCGCATCACCACCTGGGCCGAGGACCGCTTCTACGGCGACGCCGTGGTGCTGCGCGAGAACAGCGACTACCAGCGCGTCGTCGTCACGCGCTCGGCGGCCGGCGTGCGGCTGTTCCTGAACGGCAATTTGCAGTTCCACTCGCGCGACGAATACCGCTACCACGAGGCCTTGGTGCATCCGGCGATGGCCGCGCAAGGCGCGCCGCGGCGCGTGCTGGTGCTGGGCGGCGGCGACGGCATGGCGGTGCGCGAAGTACTGAAGCACGCCGGCGTCCAGCAGGTCACGCTGGTCGAGCTGGACCCGCACATCACGCGGCTGTTCGGCAGCGAGCCGATGCTGACCGCGCTAAACGCCGGCGCGCTGGCCTCGCCCAAGCTGCGCATCGTCAACGCCGACGCCTTCGGCTGGCTGGAAGCGAACGCCGAGACCTTCGACGTCATCGTCGTCGATTTCCCCGACCCGACGAACTTCTCGCTCGGCAAGCTCTATACCACCAGCTTCTACCAGCTGCTGGACCAGCACCTGGCGGCCGACGGCTTCGCGGTCGTGCAGACCACGTCGCCGCTGCTCGCGCGGCGCAGCTTCTGGACCGTGGCCGCGACGCTGGAAGCCGTGGGCCTGACGGTGACGCCGTACCACGCCCACGTGCCCAGCTTCGGCGAATGGGGCTTCATCATCGCCGGCCGCCGGCCCTTCCGCGCGCCGACCGTGCTGCCGCCGGGCCTGCGCTTCCTGACGCCCGAGGGCTTTGCCGCGCTGCTGCAGTTTCCGCCCGACATGGCGCGCATCGAGGGGCTGGAGCCCAACCGGCTGTCCAACCAGGTGCTGGTGCAGACCTTCGAGGAAGAATGGGGCCGCGTGCTGCGCTGACGATCAGCCGCCGACGCTGGCTGGGCGCGGCGCTGGCAGCGCCGCTCGCGGCCTGCTCACGTCGAACGTTGCCCTCGCCACCGCCGGGCGATTGGGTCGGCGCGGCGCACGAGCGCGGCCACCGCCTGCGCGACGGCGCGCGGCCCGATTTCGCGGCCGCCGGCCCCGCGCGCCGCGCCGCGGTGCTGATCGTCGGCGGCGGCATCGCCGGCCTCGCGGCGGCGCGCGGCTTCACCCGCGCCGGCGTCGACGACGTGCAGCTGCTGGAGCTGGAAGACCACGCCGGCGGCAACAGCCGCGGCCACCGCATCGCCGGTATCGCCTGCCCGCTGGGCGCGCATTACCTGCCGCAGCCCGGCGCGCCGGCGCGCGAGGTCGGCGACTGGCTGCACGAGCTGGGCCTGCTGCGGCAGGAAGCCGGCCGCCGCGTGGCCGACGAGCGCCACCTGTGCCACAGCCCGCAGGAGCGGCTGTTCTTCGAAGGCGCCTGGCACGAAGGCCTGCTGCCGCCGGCCGACCCCGCGTCGGCCACGCAGGCGCAGTACCGGCGCTTCGCGGCGCTGGTGGCGAAGGCGCCCGCGTTCGCGATCCCCAGCCACCGCGCGCCGTGGACCGCCGAACACGACGCGCTGGACCGCCAGACCTTCGCCGACTGGCTGGCCGCGCAGCAGCTCGACGACCCGCGGCTGCGCTGGTACCTGGACTACTGCTGCCGCGACGATTACGGCGCCGGCATCGACACGGTCTCCGCCTGGGCCGGGCTGCACTACTTCGGCAGCCGCCACGGCTTCCATGCGCCGGGCGATGGGGACGGCGACCGCGAGCCGGTCTTCACCTGGCCCGAAGGCAATGCCTGGTTGGTGGACAAGCTCGCCGCGCCGCTGGCCGGCCGCCTCCACGGCGACCGCACCGTGCTGCGCGTGCGCGAGGAGCGCGGCGGCGTGCAGGTGCTCGCCGCGCGCAGCGACGGCGCACTGGAAGCCTGGACCGCCGGCACCGTGGTGCTGGCGCTGCCGTTGTTCGTCGCCGCGCGCGTGCTGGAGCCGCCGCCCGCCGCGCTGCAGGCCGCCGCCGCGGCGACGGCATCTGCGCCCTGGCTCGTGGCCAACCTGCAGATCGACCGCCCACTGCTGGACCGCCCGGGCCTGCCCGCCGCCTGGGACAGCGTGGCCTATGGCGATCAGGCGCTGGGTTATGTCGAAGCGATGCACCAGAGCCTGCGCCCGGTGCCAGGCCCCACGGTGCTGACGGCCTACACCGCGCTGCCCGCCGCCGGGCGCACGGCGCTGCTGCAGCAGCCCTTCGCGCACTGGGCGCAGCGCGTGGTGGGCGAGCTGTCGGCGCTGCACCCCGACCTGCCCGAGCGGCTGCAGCGCATCGACCTGATGCGCTACGGCCACGCGATGGCGATCCCGCGCCCGGGCCTGCGCCAGAGCGCCGCCGCGCGCCACGCGCTGCGCGGCGGCCGCGGCCGCGTGCGCTTCGCGCACGCCGATTTGGCAGGTTATTCGATCTTCGAGGAAGCCTTCATCGCCGGCTGCGAAGCCGCGGCCGCGCCTTGCTGCGGCGGCTGAGCGACACTCGACGCTTCCTCCTCGCCTTCGAGAACCGCCATGACCATGACCTACCGCCGCCTGGGCCGCGCCGGCGTGCGCGTCAGCACGCTGTCCCTCGGCTCCTGGATCACCTACGCCAACCAGGTGGATGCCAAGGCCGCCGTCGAGATGATGGCCGCGGCCTGCGATGCCGGCATCAACTTCTTCGACAACGCCGAGGTCTACGCCGACGGCCGCAGCGAGACGCTGATGGGCGATGCGCTGCGCACGCTGAACTGGCCGCGGCTGAACTACCTGGTGTCGACCAAGTTCTTCTGGGGCCTGGACCGCCAGGGCGACGCGGTGAACCGCAAGGACACGCTGAACCGCAAGTACCTGATGCAGGCGATCGACGGCAGCCTGCGGCGCTTCGGGCTCGATCACATCGACCTGATCTACTGCCACCGCGCCGACCCGCAGACGCCGATCGAGGAGACGGTGCGCGCGATGAGCGACATCATCACGCAGGGCAAGGCGCTGTACTGGGGCACCAGCGAATGGAGCGCGGAAGAGATCCGCGCCGCCTGGGACATCGCCGAACGCCACCACCTGCACAAGCCGGTGATGGAGCAGCCGCGGTACCACCTGCTCGCCCGCAAGCGCGTGGAGCAGGAATATGCGCGGCTGTACGAGGACATCGGCCTGGGCCTGACGACCTGGAGCCCGCTGGCCAGCGGCCTGCTGACCGGCAAGTACAAGGACGGCGTGCCGCCCGGCAGCCGCGGCAGCATCGAGAGCTACGCCTTCCTGCGCGAGGGGCTGACCGATGCGCGCAAGAACGCCGCCGTCGCGCAACTGGCGCCGATCGCGGCCGAGCTGGGCTGCACGCTGGCGCAGCTGGCGATCGCCTGGGCGGCGAAGAACCCGCGCGTCAGCACCGTGATCACCGGTGCGTCGCGCGTCGATCAGCTGCAGCAGAACCTGGGCGCGCTGGCGGTGGTCGAGAAGCTGACGCCGGAGGTGCTGGCGCGCATCGACGCCATCGCGCTGCCGTTGGCGGCCTGACGCGGCTCAGCCGAGGCCGATCGGTGCCGGCGCCGTGTTGACGATCTTGCGGAACAGCGGCCGGTAGCCGTCTTCCGGCTCGTGGCCGGTCAGCGGGTCCTTGTTGGCGGCGAAGGCGGCGTCCAGCTCGTCCCAGTCGGCCTCGGTCAGCAGCCGCTTGGCGGCGGGCAGCACGTCGTTCTCTTCGCGCGCCATGTGGTCCAGGTAGGCGCTGATGTAGCGCTCGGTGGCCTGCTCGAAGGCGTCGCGGCGCGACTCGCCCATCACCTCGAAGGCCAGCAGCGCGTGCTCCAGGTCGCGGATCGCGCGCTCGCCAGTGGCGTGGTCGCGGTCCAGGCGGTCCAGCACCTCGGCCATCTCGGGCGCGCGCTGGCGCAGCTTGGGGAACAGCAGCTCGCTCTCCTTGGTGTGGTGCAGCCGCTCGGGAAACTCGTCGATGTAGAACATCATCGCGCGCAGCACGTCGAAGGGCGGCAGCTGGTGCTCGCGCCGCGCATGCTGCAGCAGCATGGACAGCGAACGCAGCATCGCCGCAAGGGCCTGGTGTTCGTCGCGGATCACGTCGAGGGCAAGGTGGCGCATGGCGGGCTCGCTGTCTTCAATCATCGGATCGTTCGATGGCGCAAGCGTCGCAGGTCCGCGGCCCGCAGCGCTTGAGGCAAGTCAAGCCGATGTCAGGCTGCCGCGCTGCAGGCGGTGGCGCTGCACGCGCCCCGGGCGGAAGGCGGCTTCCAGCGCAGCCAGCAGCGCCTCGGCGCGCGCGCCGTTGTCGCCGCTGACGTTGCAGACGTAGACGTCGATCGTCACCGCGGCCAGCTCGGGCCAGGTGTGCACCGCGAGGTGCGATTCGGCCAGCAGCACCACGCCGGTGACGCCGCCGGCGCCGCCGAAGCGGTGGAACAGCTCGCCCACCGGCGTCAGCCCGCAGCGCTGCACTTCCTGCCGGCACAGCGCGCGCAAGGCCACCGGGTCGCCGAACAGCGCCGCGTCGGCCGGGCAGCCTTGCAAGTCGGCCATCAAGTGCAGTCCCTGCATGGGCCGGATGATACGAAGCGGCACCTAGAATCCGTGGTTCCCCCAAGGCCCCATCCTCCCTCCCCCGCGCTTCGCGAGCACCGCATGCCAGACGACAACCGCCCCCCGCAGCCCACGTCCCTGATGGCCGATGCGATCCGCGCGCTGGCGATGGATGCCGTGCAGCAGGCCAACTCCGGCCATCCGGGCGCGCCGATGGGCATGGCCGAGATGGCGGTGGCGCTGTGGTCGCGCCACCTGCGCCACAACCCCGGCAACCCGCACTGGACCGAGCGCGACCGCTTCGTGCTGAGCAACGGCCATGCGTCGATGCTGCTGTACGCGCTGCTGCACCTGACGGGCTACGACCTCGCGATGAGCGAGCTGCGCAACTTCCGCCAGCTGCACAGCAAGACGCCCGGCCACCCCGAGGTGGACCTGACGCCCGGCGTCGAGACCACCACCGGCCCGCTGGGCCAGGGCATCGCCAACGCGGTGGGGATGGCGCTGGCCGAGAAGCTGTTGGCGCACGAGTTCAACCGCCCGGGCCACGCGATCGTCGACCACCGCACCTATGCCTTCGTCGGCGACGGCTGCCTGATGGAAGGCCTCAGCCACGAGGCCTGCGCGCTGGCCGGCGCGTGGAAGCTCAACAAGCTGGTCGCGCTGTACGACGACAACGGCATCAGCATCGACGGCGCCGTCAAGCCCTGGTACGTGGACGACGCGGCCGGGCGCTTCAAGGCCTACGGCTGGAACGTGATCGGCCCGGTCGACGGCCACGACGTGGCGGCAGTGGATGCCGCGCTCGCGCAGGCGCAGGCGTCGGCCACGCAGCCCACGCTGATCATCTGCAAGACCACGATCGGCCGTGGTTCGCCCAACCGCGCCGGCACCGCCAAGGCGCACGGCGAGCCGCTGGGCGGCGACGAGATCAAGCTGGTGCGCGAAGGCCTCGCCTGGGCGCACGAGCCCTTCGTGATCCCCGAGGCGGCCTATGCCGCGTGGGACGCCAAAGCCAGCGGCGCCGCCGCGGAAGCCGCCTGGGCCCAGCGCTTTGCCGCCTACAAGGCCGCGCATCCCGAGCTGGCCGCCGACTACGCGCGCCGCATGAAGGGCGAGCTGCCGGCCGGCTTTGCGCAGACCGCGGTGGACGCGGTGGTGGCCGCGCACGCCAAGGCCGAGACCGTGGCCAGCCGCAAGGCGAGCCAGATCGCGCTGGAGGTCTTCACCAAGGCCATGCCCGAGCTGCTGGGCGGATCGGCCGACCTCACCGGATCGAACCTGACCAACACCAGCAGCACGCCGGCGCTGCGCTTCGACGACGCGGGCACGCCCAACGGCGGCCGCCACATCAACTACGGCGTGCGCGAGTTCGGCATGGCCGCGATCATGAACGGCGTCGCGCTGCACGGCGGCTTCATCCCTTACGGCGGCACCTTCCTGACCTTCAGCGACTACAGCCGCAACGCGATCCGCATGGCCGCGCTGATGAAGCGGCGCGTGATCCACGTCTTCACGCACGACAGCATCGGCCTCGGCGAGGACGGCCCCACGCATCAGAGCGTGGAGCACGCGGCGGCGCTGCGCCTGATCCCCGGGCTGGACGTCTGGCGCCCGGCCGACACCGCCGAGACCGCGATCGCCTGGGCCATCGCGCTGGGCAACGCGCATCGGCCGAGCGCGCTGCTGCTGTCGCGCCAGAACCTGCCCTATGCGCCCAAGGCGGCGCTGGACGACATCGCCAAAGGCGCCTACGTGCTGGCCGAGCCGGCCGAGGTGGGGCTGAAGAAGAAGGCGCAGGCCGTGATCGTCGCCACCGGCTCCGAGGTGCAGCTGGCGCTGCACGCGCAAGCCGAGCTGGCGCAGCGCGGCATCGCGGTGCGCGTGGTCAGCATGCCCAGCACCACCGTGTTCGACCGCCAGGACGTCAAGTACAAGAAGGCCGTGCTGCCGGCTCATCTGCCGCGCGTCGCGGTGGAGGCCGGCGTCACCGACTTCTGGTGGAAGTACGGCTGCGCCGCGGTGGTCGGCATCGACCGCTACGGCGAGAGCGCGCCCGCCGGCGCGCTGTTCAAGCATTTCGGCTTCACGGCACAGAACGTGGCCGACACCGTGCGCAAGGTCTTGTCCAAGTAACCGTCCAATTCAACGCAAGGAGCTTTCGTCATGGCGATCAAGGTTGGCATCAACGGTTTCGGCCGCATCGGCCGCATGGTGTTGCGCGCCGCGGTGCAGAACTTCCCCGAGATCGAGGTCGTCGGCATCAACGACCTGCTGGAGCCCGACTACCTGGCCTACATGCTCAAGTACGACAGCGTGCACGGCCGCTTCAAGGGCGAGATCGCGGTCGACGGCAGCACGCTGGTCGTCAACGGCAAAAAGATCCGCCTGACGGCCGAGAAGGACCCGGCGGCGCTGCAGTGGGGCGCGGTGGGCGCCGACATCGTGGTCGAATCGACCGGCCTCTTCCTGACCAAGGAGACGGCGCAGAAGCACATCGATGCCGGCGCCAAGAAGGTCGTGATGAGCGCGCCGAGCAAGGACGACACGCCGATGTTCGTCTACGGCGTCAACGACAAGCGCTACGCCGGCCAGGCCATCATCAGCAACGCGAGCTGCACCACCAACTGCCTGGCGCCGGTGGCCAAGGTGCTGAACGACAGCTTCGGCATCAAGCGCGGGCTGATGACCACGGTGCATGCGGCGACGGCGACGCAGAAGACCGTCGACGGCCCCAGCAACAAGGACTGGCGCGGCGGCCGCGGCATCCTGGAGAACATCATCCCCAGCAGCACCGGCGCCGCGAAAGCCGTCGGCGTCGTGATCCCCGAGCTGAACAAGAAGCTGACCGGCATGAGCTTCCGCGTGCCGACCTCCGACGTCAGCGTGATCGACCTGACCGCCGAGCTCGTCAAGGAAGCGAGCTGGGACGAGATTTGCAGCGCGATGAAGGCCGCCGCCGCCGGTCCGATGAAGGGCGTGCTGGCCTACACCGAGGACAAGGTGGTGGCCACCGACTTCCGCGGCGAGCCCTGCACCAGCGTGTTCGACGCCGAGGCCGGCATCGCGCTGGACAAGACCTTCGTGAAGGTGGTCGCCTGGTACGACAACGAATGGGGCTACTCGAACAAGGTGCTCGAGATGGTCCGCGTGATCGCGAAGTAAGCCCCGCCGTGAGCAGCGCCCTGTACGAATCGAGGCTGCATTCGCTGCCGCTGGTCGGCCGCGGCAAGGTGCGCGAGAACTACGCCGTCGGCAGCGACCGGCTGCTGATGGTGGCCAGCGACCGCATCTCGGCCTTCGACGTCGTGATGGGCGAGCCGATTCCGGCCAAGGGCGCGCTGCTGACGCGCATGGCGCTGTTCTGGTTCGGCAGGCTGGCGCACGTGGTGCCCAACCACCTGACCGGCGACGACCCGGAAAGCGTGGTCGCGCCCGACGAGGTGGCGCAGGTGCGCGGCCGCGCGATGCTGGTCAAGCGCCTGCGGCCGCTGCCGATCGAGGCGGTAGTGCGCGGCTACCTCGCCGGCTCGGGCTGGAAGGAGTACCAGGCCGGCGGCAGCGTCTGCGGCGTCGCGCTGCCGGCGGGCTTGCAGCTCGCCAGCCGGCTGCCGCAGCCGATCTTCACGCCGGCCACCAAGGCCGAGGCCGGCGCGCACGACGAGAACATCAGCTTCGAGCAGGCGGCGGCGCTGATCGGGCCTGAGCGCGCCGCCGAGGTGCGCGACGCGGCGATCCGCCTGTACATCGAAGCAGCGAGTTATGCGCTCGGCCGCGGCATCGTGATCGCCGACACCAAGTTCGAGTTCGGCCTCGACGAGCACGGCACGCTGACGCTGATGGACGAGGTGCTGACGCCCGACTCGTCGCGCTTCTGGCCGGCCGACGGCTGGCGCGAAGGCGAGAACCCGCCCAGCTACGACAAGCAGTACCTGCGCGACTGGCTGGAAAGCGTGCGCATCGACGGCCGGCCCTGGAACAAACAGCCGCCGGCGCCGGCGCTGCCGCCCGAGGTGGTGGCCGCCACGGCCGAACGTTATGCCGAGGCGGCGCGGCTGCTGACGGGCAGCGCCTGAGCCCGCCTCGTCAAGCCGCCAGCAGCTCGCTGAACAGCCGGCCGCCGTTCAGCCCGCGCGGCCGGTAGGCCGAGACGCGCTTCGCGATCTCGGCGATGTGCTCCGGCGTCGTGCCGCAGCAGCCGCCGGCGATGTTGAGGAAGCCGCTCTTGGCGAACTCTTCCATCAGCGCGCCGGTGACCGCCGGCGTCTCGTCGAAGCCGGTCTCGCTCATCGGGTTGGGCAGCCCGGCGTTGGGGTAGCAGCTGACGAAGGTGTCGCCGGCCACGCGCGCCAACTCCTCGATGTAGGGCCGCATCAGCGCCGCGCCCAGCGCGCAGTTCAGGCCCACCGCCAGCGGCCGCGCGTGGCGCACCGAATGCCAGAAGGCCTCGACCGTCTGCCCCGAGAGGATGCGGCCCGAGGCGTCGGTGACGGTGCCCGAGAGGATCACCGGCAGCCGCTCGCCGCGCTCTTCCATCAGCTCGTCGAGCGCGAAGATCGCCGCCTTGGCGTTGAGCGTGTCGAAGATGGTCTCGACCAGGAACAGGTCGCAGCCGCCGTCCATCAGGCCTTCGGCCTGCTCGCGGTAGGCGGCGCGCAGCTCGTCGAAGCTGACGTTGCGCGCGCCGGGGTCGTTGACGTCGGGGCTGATGCTGGCGGTGCGCGGCGTCGGGCCCAGGGCGCCGGCCACGAAGCGCGGCTGCTCCGGCGTGCCGAAGCGGTCGGCCGCGGCGCGGGCGATGCGCGCGGCGGCTTCGTTCATCTCGCGCGCGAGGTGGGCGAGGCCGTAGTCCTCCTGCGCGATCGAAGTCGCGCCGAAGGTGTTGGTCTCGATCAGGTCGGCGCCGGCGGCAAGGTAACCCTCGTGGATGCCGCTGATCACGTCGGGCCGCGTCAGCACCAGCAGGTCGTTGTTGCCCTTCAGGTCCTTGCCGTGATCGGCGAAGCGGCTGCCGCGGAAGTCGGCTTCGGACAGCCGGTGGCGCTGGATCATCGTGCCCATCGCGCCGTCGATGATCACGATGCGGGACTGCAGCAGCGCGGGCAGCGCAGCGGCGCGGGTGTAGGCGGCGATGGGCTTCATGCCGCGCATTGTCGGCGTTCTCAGCGCTGGGGCGGCGCCTTGGGGATGTCGCCGGCTTCGGCCAGCAGGCTGTCGGAGAACATCGACTCGCCGCTGCCGCTCGCGGCGTCGGCGCCCTGGCGGCGCTTGCGCGCGCGCTCGGAGGCGCGGGCGCGCTGCTGGGCGCGCTGGTCCACCAGCAGCAGCACCAGCGCGATCGGCACGGCGGCGCCGGCCAGCAAGGTGAACACCATCTCGGGCAGGAAGCGCGCGTGCGCCGAGACGACCTGGCGGTCGAGGCTGGACGCCGTCAGCACCAGCTCCTGCGCGGCCACGACGCAGGCCGTCAGCACCAGCGCCGCCATCAGCCGGCGCGCACTGCGGTCGCCCTTGGAGCCGCGGCGCGGCGCCACCACCATCCAGCCGCCGACGCCGAAGCCCACCAGCATCAGCAAGGCCGCGAACGACAACGGCTGCATCTGCCACGACAGCCCCGGCTCGGCGCCGATCGACCAGACGACGGCCACCTGCAGGATCACCGCCAGCAGCGCGGCCAGCACCATCGCGGCCAGTTGCGAAGGCCAGGCGGGTCGGATCGTGACCCAGGCCACCAGCATCAGCACGACGGCGTAGACGCCCAGCAGCGCGCCGAGGATCTTCAACGGGTGGTAGCCGATCTCGAAGGCCAGGCCCTGGGCGCCGATGTCGATGAGCATCGCGCTCCACAGGCCCGCGGTCAGCGCCGCCGAGCCGTAGAGCCATTCACGCCACAGGTGGACCGGCCCTTCGTAGTGCAGGCGGCGCAGGAACTCGACGAAGGCGCGCGTCCCCAGAAAGGCAATGCAGGCCGACGCCACCCAGAGCAATACCGACGAGTCGCCGATCACGGAACGCATGGGGCCAGGATCTCCTCAGGGCAACCGACGACAGGGCAGGAATTCGGGGGTGCGGTACAGCCGCAGCCGGTCGGCGCGGCCACGCGGCAAGCATAGTGTCCGGTGCGGCCGCACGTCCGTGTCGGATTCGAGTGAATCTGCACATCGGTTACAAAAAACCAATGTCGCGGCGCTGCCGGACCTCGGGTTTGACTCGATGCTCGCTTTCCAGCTGCGACAAAAAGGCATCGGCGTCGAAGCGCTGGCCCAGGATCTCGGCCTGCCGCTGCACCGCGGCGAAATCGCCGGGCACGAGCTGGTCGAGCTGGGCCAGGCGCTGGCGCTGCTCGTCCGTCAACGCGGCCGCGTCGCCGCCCAGCGCCTCGGCGACGAACATGCGCACGCGCTGCTCGCGCGTCAGCGGGTGGAAGCGGATCTTGAAGGTGAAGCGGCGCAGCGCCGCCTCGTCCAGCTCGTCGAACAGGTTGGTGGTGCAGATGAAGACGCCGCCGAAGCGCTCCATGCCCTGCAGCATCTCGTTGACCTCGGTGACCTCGTAGCTGCGCTCGGCGCGGCGGCGGCTGCGCAGGAAGCTGTCGGCCTCGTCGAGCAGCAGCACCGCTTCCTCGGTGCCGGCTTCCTCGAACATGCGGGCCATGTTCTGCTCGGTCTCGCCGACGTACTTGCTGGACAGGTCGCTGGCCTGGCGGATCATCAGCGGCCGCTGCAGCGCCTGCGCGATGTGCTCGGCCAGCGCCGTCTTGCCGGTGCCCGGCGCGCCGTGGAAGCACAGCGTGCCATGGCCGCGGCGGCGCAAGGCCTCGACGATGCGCGGGATCTCGAAGCGCGACTCGACGTTCAGCAGCCCGAGGTCGTAGCCGGTGACCACCGGCCGCGCCGGCTTCTCGCGCGGGCCGCTGCCGCCCAGGGCGCGGTCGGCGTTGCCGAGCTGGCGCAGGATCAGGCCTTCGACGTGGGCGGCATCCCCCTCGCGCCCGACCAGCCGTGCAAAGCGCACCGCGGTGCGGATCTGCGCCGGCGTCAGCCCGCGGCGCTCGGCCAGGCGGGCCGAGAAGCCGTCGCCGACCGTCACGCCTTGCAGCGCGCGCCGCACCAGGCCTTCGCGCGCGCCGGGCGGCGGCGACTTCAGCAGCAGGTGGTATTGAAAGCGGCGGCGGAACGCGGGGTCGATCTGCTCGATGCGGTTGGTGATCCAGATCACCGGCACCGGGTTGGTCTCCAGGATCTGGTTGACCCAGGCCTTGCCGCTGACGCTGCCCGAGGCCGGCGCGTCGGCGCTGTCCAGCCGCGCGATGAGCTGCGCGGCCTCGGTGCTGATCGGCGGGAACACGTCCTCCACCTCGTCGAACAGCAGGGCCACGCCGGGGCTGCCCTTCAGGAACACCTGGCTGATCTGCAGGCTGCGGTAGCGGTCGCGGCCCGAGAGGCTGTTGCCGTCGCGGTCGGCGTATTCCACCTCGTAGAGCTCCAGCCCCGCGGCCTGCGCGCAGACCTTGGCCAGCTCGGTCTTGCCGGTGCCCGGCGGGCCGTACAGCAGCACGTTGACGCCGGCCTCGCGCTGCGCGGCGGCCTGGCGCAGCAAGCCGGTCAGCACCTGCACGTCGTCGTCGACGAAGGCGAAGTCCTCGGGCTGCAGCTCGCTCTTGGGCGCCGGCCGCGTGAACACCGCCATCAGGTCGCCGGGGCCGTCGTATTCGCGCATCAGCACCGGCGGGAGCTGCTCGCTGACCTTCATCAGGTCGGCCAGGTCGGTGATGTTCTGCTCGGAGATCAGGTTCTCGATCATGCCGATGCGCTCCAGCCGCGAGCCGGCGCGCAAGGCCTCGGCCACGTCGCGCGCATCGACGCCGGCCACCGCGGCCAGCGCGGCATAGGCCTCCTGCGCATTGGAGACCTTGAACTCCACCAGCAGGCCGCGCAGGTCGCGCTGGCAGCGCGCCAGCGTGCCGTACAGCAGCAGCGCGCGCTCGGCAGGGTTGAGCTGCAGCAGCCCGGCCAGCGCGTCGATGTTCTTCTGCACCAGCGCCGATTCCTTCTTCAGCCGGCGCGACAGCCAGTCGCAGCTGTTGGACAGCACGGCCAGCAGGTCCTTGGGCGCGTCCTTGATGTATTCGTCGATGTAGAAGAAGAGCGTGCCTTCCTCGTAGGGGCCGCGCCAGGCGCCGTGGCGCTCGACGAAGGTCTCGTCGGCCAGCAGCTCGTGGCCGCGCCAGTGCGGGCTGCCCTTGCAGCGCTTGAGCAGGAAGCCGCGCAGCCGCGCCAGCACCGGCAGCGGCCACACCAGGTGGCGGCCCACCAGCGCCAGCAGGCTGCTCCAGTCGCGCCGCAGGTTGAAGCGGCCGGCCTGGTGCAGCGTCAGCGTCAGCACGAAGTGCGAGCACAGCAGGTCCATCACCGGGGCTTCGGCCAGCGCGGGCGACAACACCCAGCGGCCGTCGGCCCGAACCGGATTCCGTGCAGACGTCTTCATCATCGCGCAGCAAACCTCTTTCATCGGTGCGTCCTGATCTTGGCGCAGCGCCGGCCACGCAGCAAGCCCCCGGCCCGCGCGCGGCATGGCCTATGCCAGCATGCGGCCCTGCCGGCCTCAACGGATGCCGGCGCCGCGCCGCCGACAACTCCCTCTTTCGACTGCCTTTCGCATGTCCGACCTGCTGACGCTGACCCTGCCCTTGTTCCTGCTGATCGCGCTGGGCTTCGCGGCCGCGCGCGGCGGGCTGTTCGACGAGGCACAGGTGCAGACGCTGGGCCGCTTCGTGCTGTATGTCGCGCTGCCGGCGCTGATCGTGCGCGCCTTCGCGCAGCGCGCGCTGGCCGAGGTCTTCGAGCCGTCGTATGTCGCCGCGATGGCACTGGCCTCGCTGGCGGTGTTCGCGCTCGGCTGGGCCGGCGCGCGGCTGCTGCGGCTGCCGCGCGAGACCGCGGCGCTGGCAGCATTGGGCATGAGCTGCGCCAACAGCGGCTACATCGGCTACCCGCTGGCGGTGCTGGTCATCGGCCCCGGCGCGGCCGTCGCGTTGGCGCTGAACATGCTGGTGGAGAACCTGCTGGTGATCCCGCTGGCGCTGGCGCTGGCCGAAAGCGCCGCCAGCCGCGGCCAGGGCTGGCGGCGCGCGCTGCGCGAGACCGGCCAGCGGCTGCTGCGCTCGCCGCTGATCCTGTCGATCGCCGCCGGCGTGCTGGTCTCCGCCCTCAAGCTGCCGCTGCCGGCGCCGCTGGTGCGCGCGGTGGACCTGCTGGCCGTGGCCTCGGCGCCGGTGGCGCTGTTCGCGGTGGGCGGCATGCTGCACGGCAGCTCGGTGCGCGGGCTGGCGGCGCCGCTGGCACTGATCGTCGGCGGCAAGCTGCTGCTGCACCCGCTGGCGGTGGCGCTCGCGCTGCAGCTCTTTCCGGTGGCCGACCGCACGCTGGCCACCGCGGCGGTGCTGATGGCCGCGGTGCCGATGATCGCGATCTACCCGGTGCTGGGCCAGCGCTACGGCCAGCAGCGCCTGTGCGCCGCCGCCTTGCTGACGGCGGTGCTGGCCTCGGTGCTGACGATCAACGTGGTGCTGCTGCTGTTGCGGCCTTGAGGTGGCGCGCGAGGAAGGCTTCCAGCCGGTTGGCGAAGTCGAGCTGGTTCTTCAGCGTCAGCCAGCCGTGGCCTTCGTCGTCGTAGACCACCCACTCGGGCGGCCGGCCGGCCTCGGTGAGCGCCTCGCGCAGGCGCGTGGCGTGGACCAGCGGCACGCGGCGGTCGAGCGCGCCGGCGGCCAGCAGCAGCGGCGCCTTGATGCGCGCGGCCTGGGCCACGGGGGCGTTGGCGGCGAGCTGCGCGGCGTCCTTCACCGGGTCGCCGATCAGGGCCGGGTAGTCGTACTGCCGCACCTCGTCGCCCTGGTCGCTGATGAAGCGCCACTCGTACATCAGCCGCGGGTCGGTGACGGCCACCCAGGCCGCGCCGCAGCGGTACAGCTCCGGGTGGCGCACCAGTCCCATCAAGGTGGCGTAGCCGCCGTAACTGGCACCGGCGATGCAGGCACGGCCGCCGTCGGCCAGGCCTTGCGCCACGGCCCATTGCAGCGCGTCGGCCACGTCGTCCTGCATCGCCAGGCCCCATTGCTTGAGGCCGGCGCGGAAGTGCGCGCTGCCGTAGCCGGTGCTGCCGCGGAACTCGGGCTCGATCACGAGGTAGCCGCGCGAGGCCAGGAACTGCGCCAGCGGCTCCCAGCGCCAGTGGCCGCCGCGCAGCCAGGGCCCGCCGTGCACCAGCACCACCGCCGGCCGCGGACCGGCGGCCTTGGCCGCGGGCGTCGTCACCCACACGGGCAGATCGCGCCCGTCCCGGGCCTTGATGCGGTGGAAATCGACCGCCGCCATCTGCGCCGGGTCGATGGCGGCGCGGCTGCGGCCGATCACGCGCCAGTCCTTGGTGTCGGCGCGGACCAGCACATAGGTGCCGGGATCGCGGTCGGCGAAGGATTCGATCAGCACCACCATGTCGCTCTGGTCGCAGCGCCGGCAGCTCAGGCGGTTGACGCGGCCGGGCAGCCGCTCGTCGGCCTGCTGCTGCAAGTCCTTCAGCCGCGGGTCGAACCAGACGCTGGTCTCGGCATCGGTCTCCAGGCGCACGCCCAGCGTCTTGCCGCCGGGCGTCTCGCTGATCAGTCGGCCGCGGAAGTCGAAACCGGGCGCGCTGACCACGGCGCGCGCCGCCGGCCGGCCCTCGGCGAAGTCGAAGCGGCGCAGCTCGGCATAACCTTCCGGGCCTGCGGACACGGTGACGAACAGGTCGCCCGCCGCGTCGAAGAAGCGCGGCACGAAGGGCGCCCGGTAGCGGTCGAACTCGGCGATGGGCTTCCAGGGCGACTGCTCGTCGGCCTTCAAGAACAGGCGCTCGCGCCCCTCGCGGCTGGTCAGCACGATGCGCGGGCGACCCTGGGCGTCGAACCACCAGTCGCGCGTGTCGGGCGGCGTGCCTTCGGCCAGGTTGCGCACGCGGCCGGTGACGACGTTCAGCCGCTTGGGCGACAGCTCGCGCAGCTCGCCCTGGTTGTTGGTCACGATCTCGCCGACGATCACGTCGTCGCTGCCGTCGGCCGGCACGTGCAGCAGCAGGTGGTTGTATTCCAGCGGCTCGCGCCGGGTGGTCCGCGCCTCACGAATCCAGTCGCCGCGCAGCCGCACCAGCAGGCGCAGCTCGCTGCCGTCGCGCTTGACGCTGAAGAGCCCGGCGCCGAAGGGCTGGTCACCGCCGCCCGATTCGCGGTCGATCAGGTCGAACACCAGCCGTTCGTCGTTGACCCACGCGAAGCTGCGGATGTCGGCATCGCTGAAGCCCGCGGCCACGCGGACCTGGCCCCAGTTCTGCAGGTCGAACACCACCAGCGCGGTGCGGCCGCCGGGGCGGCCGGCGCCCACCGCCAGCCATTGCCCGGACGGCGACAACAGCGCACGCTCGATGTCGGGCCGCTTGAAGAAGGCCTCGGCCGGCAGCGGCTCGGCGGCGGTGGCCGCTGTCACAACGCTGAACCAGGCCAGTGCCGCCAGCCAGACGGCGGCCAGCAGCCGCCCGCTCCATCGCCTCGCCGCCATGCGGCCTCCCTTCGTCTCGCGATCCATCCGCCGCCGATGCTAGAGCCTGCCGCATACTTGCCACCATGAACAGCAGCCGCGACGCCGAAGACAGCCTCCCCCTCAACGACCAGTTGCTGCAGGCCATGGCTGACCGCGGCGGCGTGAAGACCTTTCCGGCCAACGCGGTGCTGGTCAACGAGGAAGACGACTCGGACTCGATCTTCATCCTGCTCAAGGGCAAGGTGAAGGTCTACGGCGCCGGCGCCAACGGCCGCGAGGTGGTGTACACGACGCTGGGCCCCGGCGAGTATTTCGGCGAGATGACGCTCGATGGCGGGCCGCGCTCGGCCTCGGTGATGACGATGGAGCCCACCACCTGCGTGGTGGTGAGCGGCACCAACGTGCGCGACTTCCTGGGCACGCACCCCGACTTCGCGCTGCACCTGGTGCGCAAGCTGATCGCGCTGGTGCGTCGCTCGACCGACACCGTCAAGCGGCTGGCGCTGGACGACGTCTACACCCGCATCTCCAAGCTGCTGCTGGAGCTGGCCGTGCCCGGCGAGGACGCTCGCCTGGCCGTCAACGAGCGGCTGACGCAACAGGACATCGCCGACCGCGTGGGCTCGTCGCGCGAGATGGTGAGCCGCATCTTCAAGCAGCTGACGATCGGCGGCTACGTCGCCACCGAAGGCCGGCGCATCGTGCTGCTGAAGAAGCTGCCGGCGCGCTGGTAGCCGCGCGCCGCCGCGGCTACACGCTGCCGAAGGCCACCAGCCGGCCGCGCTCGTCCACCAGCTCGAAGGCGCTGCCCTGCAGCAGCAGCCGCAGGGTCTGGCCGAGCTGTGCCTTGGCGGTGAAGGTCAGCAGCAGGTTGGACTGCTCCTGGCCCCATTCCGCCAGCTCGCGCGCGACCAGGTTGCGCAGGTATTGCGACTGCACGAAGGGCCGGCGCTGGCCCATCAGCCGCGCGCCCAGGCGCGAGACGTGGGCCATGCCGCGCTCGCCGGCCACGCGGCCGAAGCGGCGACCGGCATCGGGGGCGATGAACAGCGTGCGCATGCGCACTTCGGGATGGGTGTTGCTGATCTCGGGCGCGCGGCGGCGCATGCGGCTGACGGCGCGGCGCAGGCCGTCGTCCTCGTCGGCCTGCACCGCATCCGCCACCTGCAGGTCGCGCACCACGAAGCCGTCTTCCACCAGCGCCAGCGTGCGGTCTCCGGCGTCGCCGATGTGCGTCTCCATCAGCACCAGGGCCTCGGTGGGGCTGACGCGCACCGTGCGCAGCAGCCGGCATTCCAGGCGTTGCTGCGCGGCGTCGAGATAGGGCTGCACGCCGTCGGGCAGCCGCGTGCGGTGGCGCAGGTGGTGCACGTGGCGGCGGTTGACGCCCAGGTCGGCCAGCACGCGCGCCTGCAGCAGGCTGATCACGCTTTGCGCATAGAGGAAGGGATAGGCCAGGCCCTCGGGGCCATTCGCATCGTTCGGCAGGTCGAACAGCGCGGCGAAGCGCTCGCCCAGCTCGGGCCGCGGCTCGAAGCTGGTCTCGTAGCGCCGCGCGCGGCCGGGCTGCAGGCGGTGGCGGCGCAGCAGCCCCGGCACCGTGGCCGCCCACCAGCGACAGGTGTAGGCCAGGCCTTGCTCCACGCTGGGCACTTTCAGGCGGCGCGTGATCGCCAGGGGTTCGGCCTGGACCGAATCGGCCCAGGGCGAGGGCAGCGCGGAGGCGGCGGGTGGGTGCATGGCGGGCGTCCGTGGCGGTGAGGACATGCCGCGCAGTGTGCGCAGCCGGCCGCCGCGCCGCGGTGACCGATGCCACTGCAGTGGAGTGACGAATTCACCGCCGGGCGTTCAGCCCTCGCGCGTGAAATCGCGCTCGGGCCTTCGGCAGGCGTGCGACGCCTTCCGGCGTCGCACGTCGAGCCTCAGCCCAGCAGGTCCTGCGTCTGCGGATGGCGCCGCACGTAGGCGGCGACGTAGCTGCACAGCGGCCGCACGCGCAGGCCCTCGGCGCGCGCCCAGTCCAGCGCCGCCTGCACCAGCGCGGCGGCGATGCCGCGGCCTTCCAGCGCCGGCGGCACCTCGGTGTGGGTGAACAGCAGCACGTCGCCCTGGCGCCGGTACGCGCAGACCGCCAGGCCTTCGGGGTAGGCCGCCTCGAAGCGCGAGGCCTCGGGCCGGTGGACGATGCGGGGGGCGGCGGCGCTCGCGTTCATGCGCCGCACTGTAGCCGCCCAGGCACGCCGGGCCACGTGGGCACGGCGGTGGCCTTGCGACACCGCAACAGGGTGACCGCGGCTCGGCGCAGAATGCGGCCGTGAACCCCGGGAGCCTTCCGATGCATCAGCCCCCTGCCCCAGCCCCGTTCACCGCCGATGCCGGTGCCGACGACGCGACCGCTCTCGATCTGTCGCTGCCCGACAGCCAGGCCCTGGTGCACCACCCCGACGGCTACTATTGGCTGGGCGCCGACGGCCGCGTGCAGATCGGCCCCTATGCCACCGCCGAGGAAGCGCTGGCCGACCTGCACCGCAGCGCCGACGACGACATCGAGCCCGAAGAGAGCCTGCCCGAGGCCGAGCGCGTGCTGGGTCTGGCGGATTGGCTGGACCCCGAGACCGGTGGCTTGGCCGAGGACACGCACATCCATCTCGAGGATCATTGAGACGCGGCGGATGCCGGCACGGACATGGGCACCGGCACCGGCACCGCGGACGCCGCCGGTGCCGAGGCGCCGGGCGCCGGCACGGTGATGCCGGGCGCCAGCGGGATTTCCTCCGACACGGTCACCGTCTTCACGTAGTAGCGGGTCTCGCCGAAGCAGCTCGTCGGCAGGCCCACCTTCTCTTCGTAGTGCAGGTTGACGCGCTTGCCCATCACCTGGGTGATCTGCTGGGCCACGCCGTCATCGAGCACCGTGAAGGCGAACTTCTCCGGCGCGGCGCCTGGCATCGAGACCAGGGCCAGCTCGCCCTCCCAGGTCTTGCAGACCCAGCCTCGCTTGGACAGCTTCTGCACCCAGCCGGCCCGCTCGCCGGACGAATAACTCCAGGACAAGGCGGCTGCAAAGTACAGCGCCGCCAGGGCCAGCAGGGCAACCAGGACGGCGATCAGGCGGACGAGCATCGGGTGCGGCGTTAGGGCGGAGCGGCCGATTATGGCCGCCGGGGCCGGCACAATGGCCTTTTCGCACCGGCTTCGCATCGACCATGACCGCGCTGATCCTCGGCCTGCTGATCTTCCTGGGCGTGCACTCGGTGCGCATCGTCGCCGAGCCCTGGCGCCAGCGCACGATCGCGCGCGTGGGCGAGAACGCCTGGAAAGGCATCTATTCGCTGCTGTCAGGGCTGGGGCTGGCGCTGATCGTCTGGGGCTATGCACAGGCGCGGCAGGCGCCGATCGCGCTGTGGCCGCCGCAAGCCTGGGCGCGGCACCTGGCCGGGCTGCTGACGCTGCTGGCCTTCGTGCTGGTGGCCGCCGCCTACGTGCCGGGCAACGGCATCAAGGCGCGGCTGCATCACCCGATGCTGCTGGGCGTCAAGGCCTGGGCGCTGGCCCACCTGCTGGCCAACCACACGCTGGCCGACCTGCTGCTGTTCGGCGGCTTCCTGTCGTGGGCGATCCTGGATTTCCGCGCCGCGCGCCGGCGCGACGCCGCGGCGGGCACGGTCTACCCGCCGGGCACTGCGGGCCGCAGCCTGCTGGCCGCGGCGGTAGGAGTGGCCGCCTGGGCCGTGTTCGCCTTCTGGCTGCACGGCGCCTGGCTGGGCGTGCGGCCTTTCGGCGTCTGAACCGGCTCTACGCGCCGACCTTGAATTCGTCCAGCGTGTGGCCGGCGGCCAGCGCGTCGCGCAGCCACTGCGGACGCTTGCCGCGGCCGGCCCAGGTCTGGCCGGCATCGTTGCGATAAGCCGCCGACGCGGCGGCAGCCCCGGCCTTGGGCGCCGCCTTGCGGCCGCCGGCGGCCTTCTTCTTGCGCGGCACCGGAGCCGCGCGGCCCAGGCCGAGGTCGGCGGCGGTCAGGCCGTAATGGTCGATCGCTTCGCGGATGCGGCCGATCACTTCGTCCACTTCCTTGCGGCGAAGCTTCTCGGCTTCGGCCTGCAGGGCCTGGATCTGGCGTTGGATCTGTTCGTAGGATTTGCTGGCCATTCGGGTGTCGTCGTTCAGGTCGGTCGGGCGCCCATCCGGGCGGCCGACCCTATCACAAATCGGGCCAGGGCCCGTCAGCGCTGCGGCACGCAGGCACGGGCCAGCGCTTCGGCGTCGGCGATCAGGTCTTCGGCGATCTGCACGTAGGGCCTGGCGTGGCGCCAGCCGAGCTGTGCCTGCTCGTGGCCGGCGTGCACCAGCTCCACCTCGCCGCAGGCCGCCTTGGCCCGGGCGCAGGACCAGCCGGCGTGGCTGCGCAACCCGGCGGCGCGCGCCCACAGGTCGGGCCGGATGCGCTCGGCGCCAGCGATGAGCAGCGTCTCGGCCGGCGGCACCTGGCGTGCGGCCAGCGCGTCGACCAGGCGGCCCGCCTGGTCCAGCGCGGCCTGCGGCCAGGGGCCGCGGTCGTTGCGCGTGTACTCGTGGAAGCTGGCATCCAGCCAGCACTGCGCCTTGGCGAGATGCGGGTCGCGCAAAGGCAGCCCGGCATCGTTGAGTGCCTTGATGCGCGCCTGCATCGCTTCGTAGCCGCGCTGGTCCGCGCTGATCGTCGCGTCACCGATGCGCGCCGCGGGCGGCGCCAGCGTGGGCGTCTGCGCCGCGGCAACACCGCAAGCGCCAAGCAGGGCCAGGGCCAGAAGGGATTGGGTGGACTTGTTCATGCGGGCATCACCGGGGCAGGCTGCGGTTGACCGCGGGGTCGGCGGCCTGGAACAGGGTTTCATCGAACTTGAAGCGCAGCCGAATGTAGGCGCCGCGCTGCGTGTACTCGTAGCCGGAGAGGTCGGCGTCGCCGCGGAAGCCGCTGCGGTTGACGCCGGCCGACAGCCACAAATTGGTGGCCAGCAAATAGCCGACTTCCACACCGCAGGCCGTCTCGCGCGCGCCCTGCTGGCCGCGCTGCAGCGCCGCGGCCACGCCCACGTCCCAGCGCTCGCCGAGGTCGTAGACCAGCTGGCCCGACAGCCACTGGCCGCGGAAGCGCGACTCGACGCCACCTTCGAAGCGGTCGTCCTGCCACTTGGCGGCGACGCGGCCCGACAACCACCAAGGCCGCGACGGGTGCCATTCGCCGGCGACGGCGGCGACGACGGCGCGTGTCTTCAGCGTGCCGACCTCGGCGTTGCTGGCGTCGCTTTCGCGCTTCCATTCCAGCTTGCCCAGCGCGTTGCCGCGGTTGGTGTCGGTGTCGCGCCAGGCCAGGCCGAGCTGGGTGCGGTTCTGCAGCACGTCGCCGCGGCTGCGGTAGTCGGTGCGCAGCAGGTGGTGACGCGCCAGCAGCGTCCAGTCGCGGCTGATCTTACGCGCCAGCAGCCCGGTCCACAGCGTGGTGGTGAAGCGCTCGTCGGTCTCGGGCGTGTCGTCGATGTCGGCCGAGCGGCGCAGCTCCAGCCGCGTGCTGCCGCGCCACAGCTCGCTGCGCGTCCAGTCCAGGCCCAGCGACGCCGCGCTGGCCGTCGCGGTGCTGCCGCGCAGGACCTGGATGCGTTCCAGCGCGGCCTGCAGGCCCAGGCCTTCGGCCAGCGTCCATTGCCGGCGCAAGCCGCTGGCGTGCTGCAGGTCGCGGCCGCTCACCGCGTCGCGCAACCGGTATTCGCTGAAGGCCTGCGTGTCCTGCAGCGGCTGGCCGTCGATGCCGAAGACCAGCGCCGACGCACGAGAGTCGAGCGCGCTGACGCCTTGCAGCGAGGTCCAGCCCTGCTGCTGCTCCCAGCGCGTATAGACCCGCGCCCAGTCGGCCAATTTCCAATCGGCGCCGATCGCGATGCGGCGGCGCGCGTCGCCGTCGACCTCGTGCTCGATCTCGCCGCCCAGCGTCAGCCGCTCATTGGCGCGCCAGCCCAGACCCAGGCGCACGGTGTCGGACGACAGCCGCGTGCCGGCCGGCAGCGAGGTCAGCGATCCGGTCCACGAGCCGGAGCCGATCACCGGCAGCCCGGTCGCCGGGTCCAGCGCCTGGTTGCCGTAGCCCAGGGCGCCACCGCCGGCGCCGCTGCCCAGGCTGCCGCTTTGGCCCCAGCCCGAACTGAACGGCAGCGACGACCAGCCGCTGCCGGCCTCGCCGACCGTCTCGCGCCGCGTGCGCACACCGGCTTCCAGCGTCCAGCCGGCCGCGGGCCGCCAGCGCAGGCCGGCATCGGCGCCGCTGGTTTCGCCGCCGCCGGGGTTGCGGTCTTCGCTGCGCTGGGCCTGGCCGACAAGGTCCAGGCTGTCGGCCAAGCGGAGCTTGCCGCTGGCCAGCGCCTCGCCGCGGCCGCCGTACAGCGGCGCGGCCGGGTTGTCGAAGGCCGGATCGCTGCGGCCGACGAAGGCGCGCAGCTCGTGGCCGTCGCCTTCGTGCGCCAGCTCGACGCGCCGAGCCTGGCCGGTCACGGTGCCGCTGACGTCCTTCAAGCCGGCGCTGGTGCGCTGGTTGGCCGGGTTGGTGTTGACTTCGGTTCTGGAGTTGGCCACTTCCACCACCAGTGCGGTGCGCGGGGCGATCAGCCAGGTCGCGTTGGCGCTGTGCAGCCGGTAGGGCGCCAGCGGGTTGCGGTCTTCGACCGCCGCGCCGCCGACCTCGACCGCGACGCCCAGCCGCGCCTGCACGTCGGCGCCGCCGACCCAGAACGCGGGGCCGCCCTGGTCGACCTCGTAGGTCACGCGCAGCGACACCGGGTTCAGGTCCGCGTCGACCGCGCCCAGGAACTGCGTCAGCAGGATGCGGCCGGAGAACGGTTCGAAGCCGTAGTCGACCAGCCGCACCAGCGGCCGCACGGCGACGATGCGCGAGGGCTGCAGCCGGTCGCGCACGATGACCTCGACCTTCTCGCTGCCTTCCAGCACGCCGTTGTTGTGCAGGCCGTAAGGGCCCGAGCCCTGGCTGGTGAACTCCTCCACCACCTGGCGCAGCGTGTCGCGGAACGCGAACACGTTGCCGCTGACGCCGCCGCTCTCGTGGTGCAGCCGCGCGCCGGTGGCGGTGCGGTTGTAGGCGCCGAGGCTGCGCTGCTTCAGCGATGCCACCGCGCCCTGGCCCAACGCTTGAGAAAAGCCGTCGCCGGTGACGAAGTCGCCGTACAGCAGATAGCTCTTGCCGCTGTCCAACCGCAGGTAGAGCCGGCTGCCGGAGCGCGCGTCGAAGCTGCGCAGCGACGCGTCGCCGTACACCGGATAGAACTGCTCGGGCTCGATGTCGCGCAGCAGCCGCGCGCGCGTCTCCTTGTCGGAGTCGTAGGCCGCCGTCAGCAGCACGTCGCCCTTGATCGTGCCTTTCAGGAAGAAGGCCGCGCGCGCCGCGGCGCTGGCCTTGCCGTGGTCGAAGTCGCGCGACCAGCGAGCAATCTCCTGCTCGAACACGTCGCCGCGGCGCAGCGGCTGCACGTCCACCTTGTGGCGAAAGCTGACCACGCCTTCCAGCAGGCCGGCCGCGATCATCGGCCGCAGGTCCGGCACGAAGCTGACCTGGCCTTGCGCGACCTCGCCGCCGGCGCTGACGCGCAGGCGCACGTCCTGCGCCTCGGCCGGCGCGACCAACTCCAGTTCGGCCGTGCCGCCTTGCACGCGCAGCTGCACGCCGGGCGTTGCGCGGTCGGCGTCCTGCGCGCGCGTGCCGTCCTCGTCGCTGCGCGCGCCGACGAAGCGCAGGCGGCCGCCCGAATGCTCGACGGTGACCATCGCGTCTTCGGCCAGCGGCTTTCCCGCGGCGTCGAACAAGCGCAGCGTCAGCCGCACGACCGACTGCCCGTCGGCCGGCAGCCCGTTGGCCGAGGCTTCGACGACGATGCGGCCAACCGCCGATACCGCCGCGCCCAGCGGCCGCTGGTCCGACGGCTGGCGCGGGAACAGCGCGCTCGACAGGCCTTGCACCGGCGTGTAGCTGATGTCCGGCGGGCTGCCCGCCGGCGGTGCGTTCTGCGCCAGCGCGCCGCTGCTGCACAGCGCGGCGACCAGCGCCGCAAGCGTCCGCGGGTGGCGCGCGGGATGGAAGTTATAGCGGCTCATCACTTGCCCTCCCGCGGATCGGCGGCGGGCCTGGTCCTGGGCACCGGCTGGTCGGCACTGTCGGTGCCTTGCGCGGGCGTCGTCAGCGGCGTCAGGCCGTGGGCCTTGCTGTCGAAGCGCAGCGCCGGACGGTTCTTCTTCTCGACCTCGGGCACCGCGACCTCGCCTTGCGCGCGGCGCGCCTTCACCTGGTCGAGCATCGGGTTGGAACAGCTGCCTTCGATGAAATCGGCGCGCTGCAGCTCGCCCATCTTCAGGTCCAGCCACAGGCTGCCGGCGTCGCCGAGGTTGCGGTTGCTCGACGTGGTCAGGCGCGATCCGCGCGGCAGCGTCAGCTCGTCGATGCGCAGCACGTGGCTCTTGGGCGGCAAGCCGCACATCGAGTACTTGCCTTCGCTGTCGCTGGTGAGGAACGTGCCGTCCTGCAGCACCAGGCGCACGCCGGGGATGCCCAGCTCCTCGGGGTCCTGCACGTGGTTGCCGTTGCAGTCGACGAAGACCTTGCCGAGTACGCAGGCCTCGATGCCGAAGGCGCCGCCGGCCACGCGCACGCGGTAGCGGCCTTCGTTGCTGGGCAGCGAGCGCGGCAGCGGCGTGAACCCGGCCGACACGCAACCGCCGCTCACCTGGCAGCCGTGCGCGATCGCGGTGTTGATGCCGTCGCCTTGCGCCGCGCCGATGCCCACGCGCACGCGGTACTGCAGCGTCACGCTGCCGCCTGCGGGCACGCTGCCGAGCTGGAAGGCGAGCTGCGGCCCGGGCGCACCGGCCGGGTCGGCGATGCGCCGGCCGTCGAGCATCGCGGTGCCGGCGATGTAGGTGAAGCCGTGCGGCAGCCGGTCGACCACCGTCACCTGGCGCGGCGAGGCGCCGGGGCTGACGCTGACCGTGATGCTGTAGCGCACGCTGTCGCCGACCTCGGCCACCGCCTTGTCGCCCGTCTTTCGCAGTGCCAGCCCGGCGGGCAGCGCGGCGTCCACCGGCAGGTGGTTGTGCACGATCTCCGGCGTCGCGCTGCCGACGTCCAGCAGCAGGTAGTAGTTCGTGCCGGGCCCAGGCTCGACGCTGGGCGCGCCGGGCTGCGGCTGCACCGCGACGACCGTGCCGGCGCCGCCGGCCGGCGCCAGCGCGCCGGGCTGCGCCGGGATCAGGGTGGACGGCGAAGTCCACTGCGGCGGCGGCGTCACCGTCAGGCTGAACCGGCACTGCGCCGGTGCCGACGGCAGCAGCACGAAGCGGTAGAAGCCGTCGGCGCCGGTGGTCATGCTGATCGCCTGGCCGCTGATCGTGTAGCCGCCCAGGCCCGCGCCGGCGACCTGCGTGGCCGGGTCGTAGCCGGCGCAGACGCCGCTGGGCGCGAAGCTGACCACGGCGCCGGGCACGGGCTCGCGCGACAGCGAGTCGTAGACCACGCCGCTGGGGTCGACCGGCAGGCTTTGCTGCGTCAGCTCCTGCCCCGGGGCCAGCACGACGGTGAGCATCGGTTCGCGCGGGCCGGCGCCGCAGGAGCTGGGCGGGGCCGAGCTGCTGCAGGGCGCGGCCGGCACGCCGGCCTCGCCGTTGACCGGGCCGGCGTAGACGACGCCGCTGGCCGGGTCGCGGAAGCGCACGCCGTAGGGCACGCCGGGCTCCAGGTCGGTGAAGCGGTAGCGGCCGTCGGGGCCGGTGGTCTGCGTCGCGATGACCTGGCCGGTGTTCGGGTTCACCAGCTCCACGATCCAGCCCGGCAGCGGGCGGTCGCCGCCGTCGAGCTGGCGCGGCGTGCCGCCGGTCTCCAGCCACACGCTGCCCGACAGCGCGGCCGGCAGCACCACTTCGGTGGCCACGCGGCAGGCGTTGTGCTGCGCCGGCTGCGCGCACAGCGGCAGCGTGGTGGGGCTGCCGTCGAAGCGGCCGCGCTCGTCGGACGTTGGGGCACGCGCGGCCGGTTCGCCGCCGCCTTGCACCAGCACCGCGTTGCTGACCGGCGAGCCGCCGGCTGCACTGGCAGCGACGTTGACGGCCAGCTCGATCACCGGCGCGTTGGCGCCGCCGGCCAGCGGCGCGCTGCTGCTGCAGCTGAAACTGCCGGCGCCGACGGCTCCGCTGCAGGTCCAGCCGCTGCCCGTGGGCACGGCGGCCAGCGTCAGCCCGGCGGGCAGGCGGTCGCTCACCGTAACGCTGCCTTGCGTCGGGCCGACGTCGGCGTTGCGCACGCTGATCAGATAGTGGCCCAGGCGGCCGGCGACGAAGCGCGCCTCGCGCGTCGCCTTCGTCACCACGAGGTCGGGCATCGCGTTGGTCTCGCCGAAGTCGTTCCCGGCCGAGCGCTGGCCGGCCAGCAGCGGGATGCCGCCGATCGCCGACGGATAGACGTCGTTGGCCGTGGCGCTGCCGCCGGTGCTGCCGGGCACGGTGGCGCTGTTGCGCGTGCTGCCGGGCTGCGTGGGCTCGGTCACCGTGTAGGTGCCGGGGCGCAGGTTGACGAACTCGTAGCGGCCGTCGGCGCCGGTCACCTGGCTCAGGTTGACGCCGTGGCCCTGGTCGTCGGTGCCGGTCAGCACCAGCGTGACGCCGGCGATGCCGGCTTCGCCACCGTCGATCAGGCCGTTGGCGTTGTCGTCCAGCCAGACGCGGCCGGCGATGCTGGCCGCGACCACCTCGCCGAACAGGTTGTCGACCGCCTCGCCGCCCACCGGCAGCGTGAGGCCGCCGATGCGGCTGGGCGTGCTGCCCGGCGCGGTGACCGTGCCGCCGCCGCTGCCCGCGGTGGTGCGGCCGTCGGACGTGGTCTGCGTGACGTTGTCGATGGTCACCGTGGGCTGCGCGGCCTGCTCGGTCAGCGTCCAGTTGCCGCCCGGCAGGTCTTCGAAGACGAAGCGGCCGTCGGAGAGCGTCAGCGCGCTGCGCGTGAAGCTCTGGCCGTCGCGCGTGAGCGTGACCACGACGCCGCCGATGCCGCTGTCGGCGCCGTTGAACTGGCCGTTGTCGTCGCGGTCGAGGTAGACGCGGCCGGTGATGCGGCCGGCCCATTCGCCGAAGTCGTTGTCGGCCGAGCCGGCGGCCGGCAGGCTGCCGATCACGATGTGGTCGGGCGCCGGGCTGGTGTTGCCGGCGCCGGGGCGCGTGGGGCCGTCGGCGTAGTCGGCGGGCTGCGTCTCGCAGACGCTGTAGGCGCGGCCGGCCACCAGCGCGGCCAGGCTGAAGCCGTAGCGCCCGTCGCTGGTGGTCTGCGTGCGCGCCAGCTCGGTGCCGCTGCAGCCGATGCCGTCCACCAGGCGCACGGTGACGCCGCCGATGCGGCCTTCGTCGACGACGGTGAAGTTGCCGTCGCGGTTGCGGTCGATGAACACCGTGCCGCTGATCGCCGGCACGCTGGGCGGCGTGACGAGCTGGGCCCATTCGCCGAAGTTGTTGCTGCCCGAGCCGGTCAGCGGCAGGTTGCCGACCAGGATCTCGTTGGGCAGCGCGCTGGTGCCGTTGACGCCGGGCAGCGTCGGGCCGTTGACGAAGTCGGCCGGCTGCTGCTGGCAGACGCGGTAGCTCTGGCCGGCGACGACCTGCCCCACGGTGACGGTGCCGCCGGGGAAGACATAACTGCCGTTCGACGCGGTGATGGTGGTGCCCAGCAGCGTGGCGTTGGCGCAGGAGCTGCCGCCCTGGCGCAGCTCGATCACCACGCCGGGCAGGCGCTGCGGATCGACGGTGGTCAGCAGGCCGTCCTGGTTGGCGTCGACGAAGACCAGGCCCCAGATTGCTGTGCGCGGCAGCTCGGCGAAGTTGTTGCCGCTGCTGCTGGCGCCGGCGGCGCTCAGCACGATGTTGCCGATGGTGTTGACGCCCACCGCGCCGGCAACGCCCGGCGTGCCGCTGGTCACCGGGCCGGCGGTGTTGATGCCGTCGGCATAGGTGCCCAGCGCGAGCGGGATCGCGCCTTCGGTCACCGTGTAGCTGCCGGGCAGCAGGTCGGGGAAGCTGTAGCTGCCGTCGGCGGCGGTGGTGGTGGTGCGCGGCGTGATCGCCACGCCGGCGCCCGGGCCGGCGCTGGGCGTGCCGGTCAGCGTGACGGGCACGCCGGCGCCGGGCACGGCGCTGCCGATGCCGGGCTCGCCGGCGTTCTGCACGCCGTTGTTGGTGCTGCCCGGCGCGCCGGCGAAGTAGTCCAGGAACACCGTGCCGCCGATGCGGCCCAGCACCTCGGGGAAGTCGTTGCCGGCCGAGCCGGTGGACGGCAGGCTGGCGATGTCGATCTGGTTGGCGCCCGGCGTGCTGCCGTTGGTGCCGGGCAGCGGCGGCCGGTCGGCATGGCCCGCGGGCTGCTGCTGGCAGACCACGTAGCTGGTGCCCGCGGTCAGCCCGGTGAACAGGTACTGGCCGCCGGCGTCGGTCTGCACGGTCTGCAGCGCGCCGCCGGGCAGCGCGCCGGCCGCCGGGCAGGTGGTGCCGGCCGGGTACAGGCCCAGCATGACGCCGGGGATCGCGGGGTCGTCGGCGTCGAGCACGCCGTTGTCGGCGCGGTCGACGAAGACCTTGCCGCTGATGCCGGGCGCCGGCACGCCTTCGGGGAAGTGGTAGTTGATGCCTTGCCCGCCCAGCGGCAGCGTGATGCCGCTCCAGGTGCTGCTGCCGGCGGTCGCCGCCGCGGCATAGGTGCCGCCGGCCGTGGGCGGCGGCGGCGTGCCGGGGCTGTTGCCGTAGCCCGCCGGCTGGGTCTCGGTCACCGTGTAGGTGCCGGGCGGCAGGTGGTCGAACAAGTAGTCGCCGCGCGTGGGCCCCACGGTGTTGTCGCTGGTCGTCGTGCGCGTGACGGCGTTGCCGAACAGGTCGACGCCGGTCAGCGTCAACCCCACGTTGCCGATGCCTTCGTCCTGTGCCGGCAGCGTGCCGTCCTGCTGGCCGTTGCCGTTGCGGTCGATGAAGATGCGTCCGCGCAGGCTGCTGCGCGCGACCTGCACGACCGAGCTGGCGTTGTTGTTGCCCGGCACGGTGTCGATCGCCAGCGGCATGCCGTCGGCTGCCAGCCCGGGGCTGACGCTGGCGTTGTTGATGCGATCCGTGCCGTAGGGGCCGGCGTAGAGGCCGCTCTTGGGCCGCGCGAACAGGCGCAGCAGCAGCGTGTTGGCGGCGTCGTTGCTCGCTGGGAAAGCGCCGGCGCCCAGCGGGCCGGGCGTCGCGTTGATCACGCAGGACACGGTCTGCTGCTGGCCCGGCGTGCTCAGCGTGGCCGGCGACGGCAGGCAGGTCAGCGTGGCGCCGGTGGCGGTGGACGGCGGCGCGGTGACGAAGCTGCCCAGCGTCAGGCTGGGCGCCTGCGGGCCGCTGGTGACCAGCTCGAAGTCGGGCGGCAGCAGGTCGCTGACGCGCATCTGCTGCGTCGGGCTGGGGCCGGCGTTGCGCACTTGCAGCAGGTACTCCACCGCCTGGCCGATGGCCACCGGCGACGGCGTCACCGTGGTCTTGGCCAGCACGAGGTCGGCGCGCGGGAAGATCACGTCGTTGACCGCCGCGACGTTGTTGTTGTTGACGACGTTGCGCGCGCAGGCGCCGGCGATTTCGTAGTTGGCGCTCTCGTCGGCGCAGACCAGGGCCTCGTTGCCGAAGCTCACGGGCAGCAGCGCGCTGCCGGTCTGCACCAGCTCGACCTCGAAGTTGACCTCGTACCCGGCGTCCAGGTAGCTGGCCGCCGGCGTGGGCGCCAGCGTGCACACCAGGTTGGCGTTGGGCGCGGCCTGGCTGCAGCTCACGCTGCCGGTCTTGCCGGTGTCCAGCGCGTAGCCGGCCTCGGCCGCCGCGCCGTTGACGTTGAAGACCTGCGGCGAGGCCAGCGTGAAGCCGGCGGGCACCGTCATCTGGTCGGTCATCGTCACGCCTTCGGCGCGCGAGGGACCGTTGTTCTGCAGCCGGAAGCGGTAGCGCAGCGGTTGGCCGACGCCGAAGCCGGTCTGCCCGGCGGGCAGCACGCGGGTCTTGCGCTGCTGCACGTCGATCTGCGGTACCAGCACGTCGAAGCTGACGCTGCGTTCGTTGTTGCTGGCCGACGCGGCGTCGTTGCAGGCGGCCGAGACGTTGCCGTTGCTGCTGGTCTCGGTCTTGAACTCGCAGCGGCTGTCGGGGATGTCGACGCGCGCGGTGTTGCTCTGGCCGGCGTAGACGGTGCCGGCGTTCGGCAGCCCGGCGGGCTTGAGCACGCGGGCGCCGATGGTCAGCGTGCGCGTCGCATAACGCGCAACCGGCGTCGTGTTGGTGCAGCGCACGCGCACGTGGCCGGCGGCCAATGCCGCCTCGTCGGGCAGCACCGACGTGGCGATGGCGCAGCTCAGCCCGCTGCCGCCGGCGACGATGTCGCCGAAGGCCACCGCGGCGCCGCCGACGCTGGTGTTGAGGTCGTCGACGATCTTGAAGTCGCCGATGCCGGTGACGTCCTCGGGGCCCAGGTTCTGCGTCGTGATCGTGAACTGCAGCGTCTGGCCGATGCGCGGCGTGGCCGGCGTCACCGTCTTGGTGGTGGCGGCGACGTCGATGCGCGGCTCCACCACCAGCGCGGCGGCGTCGGACAGCGTGCCCGACAGGATCGCGTCGGGCGAGCTGAGGCTCGCGGTGTTGGTCAGCGTGCCGGCGGCGAACGGCCGCTGCACCGCATAACTGACGACGAGGGTGGTGCCGGGCGCGACGCCGGTGAAGGTGCAGCTCAAGGCGCCGCTGCCGGCCGCGAGGCTGGGGCAGCTGCCGGTCGCGGCGCCGGCGGTGACCTGCGTGGTGACGGTGATCGCCGGCGTCACGTAGCTCGGCGCCGGTGCGCCGGGCGACGCGACGTTCAGGATGCCGGGCAGGGCGTCGCTCAGCACCAGCGTCGGGATCGGCTGCTGCGCGCCGCCGGCCGGCGTGGTGATCGTGATGCGCCAGAACTGGCTGTTGGCCGCCGCGGCGACGGTCGGCGCCGCGGCCACCGGATCGACCCAGGCCGTGCCGTCGATCGACGACTCCTTGCGGATCGTCACGCCGCCCTGGCCGCTGACGACGTCGGTGGCGATCAGGCTGGTGCCGGCCTCGGCGCAGTCGTTGGCCGTCTGGCCGCTGCCCGGGGGCTGCGGGCCTTGCGCGGGCGTCAGGCCGAGCTGCGTCAGCAGCGTCTCGCCGGTGCAGATGCGGTCGCTCAGCACGACCTGGCCGCTGACCGCCGCCACCGTGGTGCTGAAGCTCACGCTCAGCGATGCGCCGGGCGCCAGCGTGCCGCCGGCGCTGCGCACGCAGGCCACGCGCTTGCTGCGCGCCGGGTCGGCCGGGTCGGCGTCGTTGCTGACCGTGCACTGCCAGCCGGCGCTGACGCCGCTCAGCGCGTCGCCGGCGATCTCGGTCGGCTTCAGGTAGTCGACCACGCGCAGCTCGGTGCCGCCGCCGGCGGCCGAATACGTTGCGGCGGCGGGGCTGGCGGCGTCGTTGGTGACCGTCAGCGTCGTCGTGATCGTCGCGCCCGGCGGCACCGGGCCGCTGGCCGGCACCTTGGACTTGGCGCCGCGCAGGTCGGCATACGGCGTCACGGTCTGCCAGGGCAGCGTGACGCTGTTGTTGGCCGCCACGCTGTCGCCGAAGCCCGCCGGCGGTGCCGCGGTGACGACGAAGTTGCCCGCCTGCGCGGTGGCCGGCATCGTCAGCGGGATCGCGAAGCTCTGCGTGGCGCCGGCCGCGGCGGCCGCGGCATTGCAGGTCAGCACCGCCGGTGCGCCCAGCACCACGCCGGTGGCCGGGCCGCTGCAGCCCGCGGGCAGGCTGTTGACCGTGAAGCCGGCCGGGATCGTGGTGCTCAGCGTGCCGCCGGCCGGCAAGGCCGTGGGGCCGTTGTTGCGCCAGGAGATGTTCAGCGTCTGCGCGCTGCCCAGCGCCTGCACGCCGGCCGGGAAGCTGCCCAGCGCCTGCACGTCGCCGCCGGCGTCCACCGTGTAGGCGGCGTTGGCGATGTTGTTGTTGGGGTCGCGGTCGAAGTAGCCGGGCACGCCGGCGGCGATGGAGCCGGTGTTGTTGAAGCTGCCGGTGGTGCCCGGCGCGCCGGTGATCGTGATCGTCGCGGCGTTCAGCGCGGCCACCGTCAGCGGGCCGGTGTAGGTGCAGGTGACGGTGCGTGCCGCGCCGTTGGCCACCGCCACCGACGTGCAGCTGGCGATGCCGGGGTTGATCGCGCTGACCGTGAAGTCGGTGGCGGTGCCGGGCAGCTGGTCGGTCACCGTGATCGTGTTGCCGGGCGGCAGGTCGTCGGCGCCGGCGGCCACCTGCGGCTGCAGCGTGAAGGTAGCGCTCTGGCCGGGCAGCAGGTTGCCAGCCGGGGACTTGGTCTTCAGCAGCGTCAGGTCGCCCGAGCTGCGCACGGTGCCGGTGTTGCTGGCGCTCGACCCGCCGGTGCCGGTGGCCACCAGGCTGAACGAGCCCAGCGTCGTGCCCCGCACCTGGAACGACAGCGTGCCGGCGTCGCCGGCACCGCCGGGCGGCACGGTGCATTCCACCGCCGGGTTGCCGCCCAGCACGATGGCGGTGCAGCCGGCGGGCAGCGCCGGCGGCGCGATGCCGAGCTGCGGCGGGATCGGCACCTGGACGACCGCTGCCGCGGCGCTGGTGCGGGTGTAGTCGACGTCGACCGTGGCATCCAGCGTGCGGCCGATGTTGACCGGGAACAGGATCTGGTTCACCGCCACCTGACCCCAGGCGGAGCCGGCGGCCAGCAGCCAGGCGGCCACGATCGCCAAGCGGCGGGCCGGGCGCAGCCGCCATGCGGCCGGGGAATCGGAGGAAGCGGCGGGGAGGATCCGTGGAGGCGTCATCGGGTCTTGGCCTGGCGTGCGGGTTCCGGCACGTCAAGGCCCAGGGACTTGCCTGCGCCCGCGCAGCACCCCTCCTCCTCTCGTTCGCCGGTCGTATCGACTCCGGTGCGGGCCCTGCGAGCCCGCTTTTCTTGTCCGGAATTCTTGATTCTGACGAGCGTACCGTAAGGCCGGTTCGATCTGGCTCAGAAATTCGCTGAAAAGGTCGCGCTCACCAGTCCAGGGGGCTGCAGCGGTAGTAGGCGCTGAACTCGGCGTACAGCGCCGGGTGCTGCCGCGCCAGCTCGGCCGGGCGCTCGAAGAACAGCTCGGAGACCACCGCGAAGAACTCGCCGGCGTCGCTGGCGCCGTAGGGGTCGATCAGGCTGGGCTCGCCGCGCGCCACCTGCGCACGCAACTCGTCGAAGGCGGCGCCCAGCGTCGCGGCCCAGCGCCGGTAGCCGTCGCGCCGGCCGAGGAAGGGGGCGCCGTTGGCCGGGCCGTTCTCCTGGTCGAGCTGGTGCGCGAACTCGTGGATCACCACGTTGCGGCCGTCGTCGGGCACCGCGGCGCCGGCCAGCACGTCGTCCCAGGACAGGATGAGCTGCCCCTGCTGCCAGGACTCGCCCACCAGCACGCGGCGCGCGTCCTGCACGATGCCGCCTTCGGTCACCGGCCGGTCGACGACGAAGGCGCCCGGGTACACCAGCACCTGGCGCAGGCCGCGGAAGCGCCCCGCCGGCCGCCCCAGCAGCAGCAGCGCCGCCTGTGCGGCGACCAGCACGCGCACCTCGTCGGTGATCAGCTGCCCGCGGCAGCCGATGAAAGGCACGCTGGCGACGAAGACCTGCACGTGGCGCTGGAGCTGCCGCTGCAGCGGCACCGGCAGCCGCCGGTACAGCGGCAGGCGCTGGCGCAGGATGGCGCGCCAGGCCGGCGGAAAAGGCCGTGCGGTGAGGCGCGCGCGCCGCCAGGCGTGCCACAGCGGCGGCCCCGCCAGCCAGCCGGCAACGGCCAGCAGCAGGCCGGCAAGAAACAGCAGTGGCAGCAGCATCGACACGCCCCGGGCGGATTCAGCCTACCACCTGAGGCCGCCCCCCGCCGAACTCAAGCCACCGCTTCATCCGTCGCGCTTGCACCATCGTTCATCAATCCACCCCGGGATTTCCCGCTATTCGTGCACTATCTTGCAGATTTACGATGCGCGCCCCGCGCCGTTGCAGGGCCTTGGAGTCCCCATGTCAGCCTCGTTCTTCGATGATCCGGAAGCGCTGGCGCCGCCGCGCGCGGTGCGCATCGCTTTCGACGACGGCAGCTTCGTGCTGCGCTCGCCCGAGCCGCTGAAGCCCTATGCCCGCTGCGCGGGCGAGTGGATCGAGCGCTGGGCCGCCGAGACGCCCGAGGCGCCGGCGGTGGCCGAGCGCGACGCCAGCGGCGACTGGCGGCGCCTGAACTGGCGCGAGCTGCGGCGCGCGGCCGGCGCCGTTGCGCAAAGCCTGCTGGGGCTGAAGCTGCCGCCGCACCGGCCCGTGGTCGTGCTGTCGGACAACGGCCTGGACCACCTGCTGCTGATGCTGGGCGCGATGCACGTGGGCCGCGCCGTCTGCACCGTCAGCAGCGCCTACTGCCGGCTGACGCAGGACTACGGCAAGATCCACGGCATCCTGGCGACGCTGGGCCCGGCGCTGGTCTATGCCTCCGACGCCAAGGTCTACGGCGCGCCGATCGACAGCGCCGGCATCGATGCGGTGGTGGTCTTCAGCCGGGGCGCCGAGAGCTTCCCCGGCGCCTTGAGCTTCGACAGCCTGCTGCGCACCGCCGAGAGCCCGGCGGTGATGAAGGCTTTCGACGCCATCCTGCCCGACGACCCCGCCAAGTACCTGCTGACCAGCGGCAGCACCGGCCACCCCAAGGTGGTGGTCAATACCCATCGCATGCTGAGCGCCAACATGCAGATGATGGCGCAGGTGTGGCGCTTCCTGGAGCGCGAGAAGCCGGTCATCGTCGACTGGCTGCCGTGGAGCCACACCTTCGGCGGCAACCACAACCTCAACCTCGTGCTGCGCCACGGCGGCACGCTCTACATCGACGAGGGCCGCCCCGCGCCGGGGCTGGTGGACCAGACGCTGCGCAACCTGCGCGAGGTGCAGCCCACGCTGTGGTTCAACGTGCCGCGCGGCTTCGAGATGGCGCTGCCGGCGCTGGAGGCCGACGAGGCGCTGGCGCGCGACGTGTTCGCCCGGCTGCGCATGGTGTTCTACGCCGGCGCCGCGCTGCCCCAGGCCACCTGGGAGCGGCTGGAGGCCGTGGCGCGCCGTGTGCGGCCGCCGTCGGACGCGCGGCCGGTGTGGTTCACCACCAGCTGGGGCGCCACCGAGACCAGCCCGGCGATCACCAGCGCGCATTGGAAGCTCGACCGCGCCGGCAACATCGGGCTGCCGCTGCCGGGGCTGGAGCTGAAGTTCGTCCCCAACGGGCAGAAGCTCGAGCTGCGCGTGCGCGGCGTCACCGTCTTCCCCGGCTACCGCAACGCGCCGCACCTGACGGTCCAGGCCTTCGACGAGGAGGGCTACTACCGCATCGGCGACGCCGGGCTGATCGCCGACCCGGCGCGGCCCGAGTCCGGCGTCGTCTTCGACGGCCGCGTGGCCGAGGACTTCAAGCTCACCACCGGCACCTGGGTCAGCGTGGGCACGCTGCGCATCAAGGTCATCAGCGCGCTGGCGCCGCTGGCGCAGGACGTGGTGATCACCGGGCACGACCGCGCCGAGGCCTGCGCGCTGGTGTTCCCCTCGCCGCAGGCGCGCGAGCTGCCGGCGGCCGAGCTGCAGCGGCGCATCGCCGCGGCGCTGGGTGCGCTGCGGCGCGAGGGCGGCGGCAGCTCGATGGCGGTGGTGCGCGCGCGGGTGCTGGCCGAGCCGCCCAGCGCCGACGCCGGCGAGATCACCGACAAGGGCTACATCAACCAGCGCGCCGTGCTGGCGCGCCGCGCCGCCGAGGTGGAAGCCCTGTACGCCAGCCCTTACGATGCCGGCGTGATCATCCCGAGCTGAAGCTCCCGACAACACCGCATGAGCAGCCGCACCACGCGCATCCAGGTCACCGTCCAGTGGGGCGACTGCGATCCCGCCGACATCGTCTTCTTCCCCAACTTCAACCGCTGGATGGATGCCTCGTCGCAGAGCTTCTTCATCCAGTGCGGGCTGCCGCGCTGGCGCGAGCTGGAGAACACGCGCGGCATCGTCGGCACGCCGCTGCTGGAGATCAACACCAGGTTCTACAAGCCGGCGACCTACGGCGACGCGTTGACCGTCGAAACGCGCGTCCAGGAATGGCGGCCCAAGGTCTTCATCCAGCACCACCGCATCTTGCGCGGCGATCTGCTGTTGTGCGAAGGCTGGGAGACGCGCGCCTTCGTGCAGCGCATCGACGGCCGGCTGAAGGCGATTCCCGTGCCCGAGGACCTGAAGGCGCTGTGCGTGTGAGGATGGCATGGAGCTGCTGGGCCTCGTCTCGATCGTCGGCCTGGCGCTGGCCGGCGGCGTGGCCGGCATCTGGGGCTGGCTGAGCCGCAGGCGGCGGCAGGACGACCGGCCGGCGGCAGCGACGGCGGCGAAGCCGGCGCCGCCGGCGGCGCTGCCCCCCGACTTCATCAGGCTCGACAAGCCCTTGCCACCGCCGGTGCCGGCCCAAGTCCCGCAGCCGGTGCCACCGGCGCCTGCCGCACCGCCCGACTTCGATCCCTTCACCGCCCCGACGGCCGACCTCTACATCGGCCCCGCGCCGCAAGCCCCGCAGCCCAGCGGCGCCGAGCCGCCCGCGGCCGACCAGTCCGCGCCCGAGCCGGTGCTGATCGGCGTCACCGCCCCCGAAAGCGGCCGGCCCGGCGGGCGCTTCAACGCCGTGCTGGCGGTCTACATCGAGGCCGCGCGCGCCGCTGCCGAGGCCCAGTTGCGCCGCCTCGGCGGTCCGCAAGGCGTGCCGCTGCTGGACCTGCCGCCCGACCGCCAGTCGGGCTGGCTGCCCGGCGCGCCGGTCACCGTGCGGCTGTCGGCGCCCGGCGCCGTGGTCGAGCCGGCCGAGCGCCGCTTCGACTGGAACGGGCGGCTCAACCTCGCCGCCTTCAGCGTGCAGATGGCGGCCGGCGCGCAAGGCGCGCTGGACCTGTGCTTCCAGGTCGAGCTGGCCGGCGTGCCGATCGCGCTGCTGCCGCTGCCGGTGGCCATCGCCGGCGAGCAGGCCCTGGTGCTGCTGAACCGGCAGGACCGGCAGGCGCCGGCCAGCGCCTTCGCGTCCTATGCGTCGAAGGACGCGCAGACCGTCGGTTATTGCCTGTCGGCGCTGAGCCGCTGGTCGCCGGGGCTGGCGATCTTCCAGGACTGCCTGGACCTGCAGCCGAACGAGGCCTTCAAGCCGCAGCTTCGCCAGCGCATCCACGACAGCGACTGCTTCCTGCTGTTCTGGTCGCGCCACGCCTCGGCGTCGAAGTGGGTGCGCTGGGAGCTCGACACCGCGCGCGACGACAAGGGGCTGGACGCCGTGATCCCGATGCCGCTGGAAGACCCGGCCATCGCCGCGCCGCCGCCGGAGTTCGAGGCCGTCCACCTGCGCGACCGCTTCATGATGGCGCGCTACGGCCTCGCCCGCATCCAGGACGAAGCGGCGGCGCCACGGCCGCCCGCCTGACTAACGCGCCAGCTCAACGACATCCGGCCGGTTGCGCGCGACACGCTCGCCGGCGCGGGCACTGCGGCTGGCCACCAGCGTGCGCAGGCACTCGTCCTGGTCGCGGCGCTGCGGCTTGGCGCGGCAGGCGGCGGCGATCTCCAGCACCTGCGGCGCCGGCAGCAGCCAGGGGTCGGCCGCGGCCTGGAAGAAGGCGCCGGCCACCGCCACCACGACGCCGCTGCCCACCAGCAGCGCCCCCAGAGCGCTGGCCAGCCGCGCGCGGGGCGCCAGCGAAAGAGCGGTCTTGCGAGGCTTCATGACGGGCTCCCGTTGAGCGATGAGGAGCCTTCAGGATCAAGCGGCCGCCGCGCCGCAACATCCGCAGGAGGGACGAGCCGGCGCCAGGCCTCGTCTGCCCGGCGGAAGCTTGTGAACGACATCACAGCCGGCGGTAACCAGATCTCTCAAATCGTTGCAGCCGCCCGCGGCTACCGTGCATGCACCCGCCGCGTCACGGCGGGCGTCACAAGGACAGCAAAGGGGGATCACATGCACACCGAACACCGCAACGCCAGCCCGGCCGCCCTGCAAGGAGCACCGCACTACCAGGGACCCGAACGCCGCAAGACCGGGCCGCCGCCGGCGGCCTGGCTGATGCGCATGCTCGACGAGGTGGACTACGGCGCGTTGATGCTGGGCGAAGGCGGCCTCGTCCATTGGATGAACCACGCCGCCCGCGCCGCGCTGGCCGCCGGCCAGCCGCTGCAACTGGACGAGGGCGGCAGCCTGCGCGCACGCGACGCCGACGACGGCACACGGCTGCACGCGGCGCTGATGGCCGCGCGCAACGGCCAGCGCCGCCTGGTGCTGCTGGGCCGCGGCGCCGCGGCCGTGAGCCTGGCGGTGGCGCCGCTGGGCGCGGTGGCGCCGGGCGGCGCGCGCGCCACGCTGCTGCTGATGGGCCGGCGCCAGATGTGTGCGGCACTGTCGCTGCAGTTGTTCGCGCGCTGCCACGCGCTGACGCCCAGCGAGACCCGCGTGCTGCAGGCGCTGTGCGAAGGGTTGGAGCCGCGCACCGTGGCCCGGCACTGCGACATCGCGCTGACCACCGTGCGCACGCACATCGGTGCCATCCGCGGCAAGGTGGGCGCACGCGGCATCCGCGAGGTGCTGCAGCGCGTGGCCACGCTGCCGCCGCTGGTGATGGCGTTGCGGGGCAACGTTTGAGGGCAGCCGCCCGGGGCGCGCGGCCACGCCGCAGACCCCGGGCGGCGTCTGCCGCGCCACGTCAGCGGCCGGCCAGCCGCGTGGGCGCCTGGCTCTCGCCGGGCGCCGTGAAGCGGACCTCGAAGTCCACCCGCTCGCCGCCGGCCACGGTGCTGGCGCAGTCCAGCCGGCCGACGGCGCGCGTCACCGCGTGGCGATGGCCGCCGACGCCGCCGCTGACCGGGCCGAGCACGACGCGCCGGCCGTCGACCCGCATCTGCACCCGCAGCGTTGCCGGATAGCCCACCTCGTGCCAGGCGCGGGCCAGCTCGGCCTGCAGCGCCTGCTCGGCACCGGGGCACAGCGTGCGCAGATCGGCCGACGGCAAGGACTGCGCCGCGGCCGGCGCGAGTGGACCGGCGACGGCGACGAGTGCGGCGAGGATCGGCGAAGACAGCGTTTTCATGAGCGCCTCCTGGAGCGTCTGCGCCGCAGCGGCTGCGCGGGATGCGCAAGCAGCGATGCGGCGTGAGCCCAAGGTAGCCGGGCGCCGCCGCGCCGGCATCGTGCGCCGGCACGAGGCCTCGTTCGCAGAGGCGATGCGCGGCCACCGCCGCTCCGTCGCCGAGGCGACTCTGGAATACTCGCCGCTGTCTCCACCCGCCCAGCGATGAACGCGCCCGAACACCGCCAGCCGCTTGCCGCCCGCCGCGCCGAGGTGGCCGCCGCGCTGGCGCCGCTGCTGCCGGCGCACGCGCTGCTGCAGCGCGACGAGCAGACCGCGCCCTACGAGTGCGACGGCCTCAGCGCCTACCGCCAGCGCCCGCTGCTGGTGGCACTGCCCGAGACCGAGGAGCAGGTGGCCGCCGTGCTGCGCGCCTGCCACGCCTTGCGCGTGCCGGTGGTGGCGCGCGGCGCCGGCACCGGCCTGTCGGGCGGCGCGCTGCCGCATGCCGAAGGCCTGACGCTGGCGCTGGCCAAGTTCAACCGCATCCTCAGAATCGACCCGCTGGCGCGCACGGCCACCGTGCAATGCGGCGTGCGCAACCTGGCGATCAGCGAGGCGGCGGCGCGCTTCGGCCTGTACTACGCGCCCGACCCCAGCAGCCAGATCGCCTGCACCATCGGTGGCAACGTGGCCGAGAACTCCGGCGGCGTGCACTGCCTGAAGTACGGCCTGACACTGCACAACGTGCTGCGCGTGCGCGGCTTCACGGCAGCAGGCGAGCCGGTGACCTTCGGCAGCGAGGCGCTGGACGCGCCGGGGCTGGACCTGCTGAGCGCCGTGATCGGCAGCGAGGGCATGCTGGCCGTCGTCACCGAGGTCACCGTCAAGCTCGTGCCCAAGCCGAAACTGGCGCGCTGCATCATGGCCAGCTTCGACGACGTGCGCCAAGCGGGCGACGCGGTGGCCGCGGTGATCGCCGCCGGCATCATCCCCGCCGGCCTGGAGATGATGGACAAGCCGATGACGGCCGCGGTGGAAGACTTCGTCCACGCCGGCTACGACCTGAACGCGCAGGCCATCCTGCTGTGCGAGAGCGACGGCACGCCCGAGGAGGTGGCCGAGGAAATCGACCGCATGCTGGACGTGCTGAGCGGCGCCGGCGCCACACGCATGGAAGTCAGCCGCGACGAAGCGCAGCGCCTGACCTTCTGGAGCGGCCGCAAGAACGCCTTCCCGGCCAGCGGCCGCATCAGCCCCGACTACATGTGCATGGACAGCACCATCCCGCGCAAGCGGCTGGCCGACATCCTGCTGGCCATCCAGGCGATGGAGCAGACATACGGCCTGCGCTGCTGCAACGTCTTCCACGCCGGCGACGGCAACCTGCACCCGCTGATCCTGTTCGACGCCAACGACGCCGACCAGCTGCACCGCGCCGAGTTGTTCGGCGCCGACATCCTGGAGACCAGCGTGCAGATGGGCGGCACCGTCACCGGCGAGCACGGCGTGGGCGTCGAGAAGCTCAGCAGCATGTGCGTGCAGTTCAGCCCCGAGGAGCGCGCGCAGATGCTGGCGCTGAAAGCCGCGTTCGACCCGGAGGGGCTGCTGAATCCCGGCAAGGTGATCCCGACGCTGAACCGCTGCGCCGAGTACGGCAAGATGCATGTCCGCAAAGGCCTGCTGCCCTTCCCCGAGCTGGAGCGCTTTTGAGCGCCGTGGCCGAGACCGCCGACCCGGCGCTGGCCCGCCTGATCGAGCAGGTGCGCACCGCGCGCGACGCGAAGACGGCGCTCGACATCCGCGGCGGCAACACCAAGGCCTTCTACGGCGGATTGCCGCAGGGCGGGCCGCTGGACGTGCGGCCGCTGGCGGGCATCAGCCGCTACGAGCCCAGCGAGCTGGTCGTCACCGCACGCGCCGGCACGCCGCTGGCGGAGCTGGAAACGGCACTGGCCGGGCACGGCCAGTGCCTGCCCTTCGAGCCGCCACGCTTCGCGCCGGGCGGCACCGTCGGCGGCATGGTGGCCGCGGGCTTGGCCGGCCCGGCGCGCGCCACGGTCGGCGGCGTGCGCGACTACGTGCTGGGCGCCACGCTGCTCAACGGCCGCGCCGAAGTCTTGAGCTTCGGCGGCCAGGTGATGAAGAACGTCGCCGGCTACGACGTGTCGCGGCTGCTCGCCGGCTCGCTGGGCGTGCTGGGCGTGATCTGCGAGGTCAGCCTGAAGGTGCTGCCGCAGCCGGTGGCCACGGCCACGCTGCGCTTCGAGCTGGACCAGGCCGCAGCGCTGATGAAGCTCAACCAGTGGGGCGGCCAGCCGCTGCCGCTGTTGGCCAGTGCCTGGTGGGACGGCATGCTGGTGCTGCGCCTGGCCGGCGCGCAGGCCGCGGTGGCCTCGGCCTGCGCCGCGCTGGGCGGCGAAGCGATCGACCCGCCGCTGGCCGCCGGCTTCTGGGAGGGCTTGCGCGACCACCGCGACGAGTTCTTCGTCGGCGCCCGCAAGGCCGTGGCCGGCGGCGCCACGCTGTGGCGGCTGTCGCTGCCGCAGACGGCGCCGCCGCTGGCGCTGTCGGGCGAACAGCTCATCGAATGGGGCGGCGCCCAGCGCTGGCTGTGCACCAGCACCCCGGCCGGGCAGATCCGCGACGCGGCGGCAGCCGCCGGCGGCCACGCCATGCCCTTCCTCGGCGGTGACCGCAGCCACGGCGTCTTCACCCCGCTGCCCCCGGCGCTGGAGGCCATCCACCGGCGGCTGAAGGCGGGGTTCGATCCGGAGGGGGTGTTCAACCGCGGGAGGCTGTATCCATGGATGTAACGGTCGAGATGATCGACTACTACAAGCGCCGCGCCGCCTACTACGAGCGCGTCTACCACAAGCCCGAGCGCCAGGCCGACCTGCGGGCGATGGAGGCCTGGATCCGCGCGCCTTTCGCCGGCCGGCGGGTGCTGGAGGTGGCTTGCGGCACCGGCTGGTGGACGCCGCATGGCGCGCGCGACGCGCTGAGCTGGCTGGCCACCGACCTCAACCCCGAGACCCTGGCGATCGCCCAGGCCAAGCCGCTGCCGCCGGGCAAGGTGAGCTTCGAGGTCGTCGACGCCTACCGCCTGACGCAACCGGGCGACGAGCGCCGCTTCGACGCCGCCTTCGCCGGCTGCTGGTGGAGCCACGTGCCGCTGCAGCGGCTGTCGGCCTGGGTCGACGCGCTGCACGCGCGGCTGCTGCCCGGCGCGCGCGTCGTCGTGCTGGACAACCGCTACGTGCCGGGCAGCAGCACGCCCGTCACGCGCCGCGACGAGCAGGGCAACGGCTACCAGACGCGCACGCTGGACGACGGCAGCGTGCACGAGGTGCTGAAGAACTTTCCAACGGCCGACGAAACGCGCCGCCTGCTCGGCGACCGCGCCGCCGATTTCGCCTGGACCGAGTGGACGCACTACTGGGCCGCTGCGTGGACCGTGAACCGCTGACGCCGGCGGGCCCGGCCCTGCCGCTGCCGCCGGCATTGCGGCTATCCTGAAAGCGCCATGCAGACCCACCTCGCACCGGAGTTCCAGGGCACGCCCGAGGGCCGGGAGGCCGAAGCCATCCTGCGCAAGTGCGTGCACTGCGGCTTCTGCACCGCCACCTGCCCCACCTACCAGTTGCTGGGCGACGAGCTCGACGGCCCGCGCGGCCGCATCTACCTGATCAAGCAGATGCTCGAAGGCGCGCCGGTCACGCGCGAGACGCAGCTTCATCTGGACCGCTGCCTCACCTGCCGCAACTGCGAGAGCACCTGCCCCAGCGGCGTGCAGTACGGGCACCTGGTGGACATCGGCCGCCAGGTGGTGGAGCACAAGGTGCAGCGCCCCGCTGCCGAGCGCGCGCTGCGCTGGGCCCTGAAGGCGGGCCTGACCTCGCCGCTGTTCGGCCCCGCGATGGCGCTGGGCCGCGCCGTGCGCCCGCTGCTGCCCGCGGCGCTGAAGGACAAGGTGCCGGCCGCGGCGGTGGGCACGCGCGCGCGCTTCTGGCCCACGCGCAGCCACCCGCGCAAGGTGCTGCTGCTGCTGGGCTGCGTGCAGCCGGCGATGATGCCCAACATCAACAGCGCCACCGCGCGCGTGCTGGACGCCGCCGGCATCCAGACCCTGGTGGCCGACGACGCCGGCTGCTGCGGCGCGATCCGCAGCCACCTGGGCGACGCCGAGGGAGGCCGCGCCGACATGCGGCGCAACATCGATGCCTGGTGGCCGCTGGTCGACGGCCTCACCAGCGAAGGCGCGGTGGAAGCCATCGTGATGAACGCCAGCGGCTGCGGCGTGACGGTCAAGGACTACGGCCACGCGCTGCGCGACGACCCCGACTACGCCGAGAAGGCGCGCCGTGTCAGCGCGCTGACGCGCGACCTGAGCGAACTGCTGCCGGGGCTGGTGGCCCCGCTGCGCCCCAAGCTGCGCAAGAACCGCGGCGCCACGCGGCTGGCTTTCCACCCGCCGTGCACGCTGCAGCACGGCCAGCAGTTGCGCGGCGGCGTCGAGACGCACCTGGGCGAGCTGGGCTTCGAGGTGCGGCTGGCCGCCGCCGACAGCCACCTGTGCTGCGGCAGCGCGGGCACCTACAGCGTGCTGCAGCCCGAGCTGGCAAAGCAGCTGCGCGACCGCAAGCTGGAGCAGTTGGCGCCGCTGGACGCGCAGGCCATCGTCTCGGCCAACATCGGCTGCATCCAGCACCTGCAAGGCGGCACCCGCACGCCGGTGCGGCACTGGGTGGAGGTGCTGGACGAGGCGTTGGCCTAACTCGACAGGCCAACGTCATCCAGCGCGCTGCGCAAAGCCGCAGCTTCCAGCGCCGGCTGCACCGGCTGCGCCAGCCAGGCGTCGACGGCGGCCAGTACCGGCGCTGCCGGCTCGCCGCCGGCGCGGGCGTGGCGCAGGCGCAGGGCCAGCAGGCGGCCTTCGAGCTGCCGGTCCAGGCCCGGCAGCGCCAGCGCCTGCTGCAGCAGCGGCGCGGCGGCGGCCGCGCGGCCCAGGTCCAGCGCCGCGGCGGCTCCCGTCATCAGCAGCAGCGCGCGCTCGTGGACGCGGCGCGTCAACGGCTGCGCCAGCCAGGCCTCGGCGCGGGCCAGGGCCTCGGCGGCATGGCCTTCGGCGCGCAGCACCTGCACGGTCCGCACCTCCAGCTCGGCGCCGTGCAGCGAATCGGCCCCGCCGCCGCGCCGGTGCAGCGCCGCGGCGGCGTCGAGCTGGCGGCGCGCCAGCGCCGCGTCGCCGGTGGCCAGCGCCAGCTCCACGGTCTGCAGCAGGGTGCCCAGCTCCGAATGCAGATGGTCGTGGGCGGCGTGCCGCGCCAGGCTGCGCCGCATCACGGCCCAGGCGGCGTCGACCTCGCCGCGCAGCAGGTGCAGCCGGTGGCGGCGCTCGTCGAACACGTCTTCCAGGTCGGCCGAATCCCAGCCCGGCGCGGCCTGCTCGCCGGCTTCGATCAGTGCCTGGGCCTCGTCGAGCTGCAGGCGGTCGAGGCGGATGCTGGCCAGCGTGGCCAGCGCCGAGCGCAGCAGCTCGACATGTCCTTCCTGGCGCGCCAGCGCGATCGCCGCCTGCAGCCGCGCGACCGCTTCGTCGGTGCGGCCCGCCTCGCGGTCCAGCACGCCCAGGCGGAACAGGCCGCTGGCCTCCGACGCGCCGTCGCTTAAGCGGCGGCTGATGGCCAGCATCTGCCCCACCTGCTCGCGCGCGTCGTCCAGCCGGCCGGCCCAGTAGCTGTTGCGCGACAGCAGGCTCAGCACGCGCCGCCGCTCGTGCGGCTGCGACGCCGGCACCGCGGCCAGCAAGGCCTGCAGCCGCGGCAGCGATTCGTCGTGCCGGCCCTGCATCGACAAGGCGCTGGCCTGCTCCTGCAGCAGCCGCCGCCGCTGCGCGGGCGTCAGCGCCGGGTCGGCCGGCAGCGGCTGCAGCTCGGCCAGCGCGGCGTCGGCACGGCCGCCGGCGTTGAGCGCTTCGGCGCGTTCCAGCGCGAGGTCGATCACCGCCGCGGCGCCGGCGCGCGCGGCGTCGGCCAGCGCCGACTGCAATTCGGCTTCGGCCGCCGCGGGCTCGGCCTGGCGGCGCAGGGTGCGCGAGGCGAGCAGCCGCGCCTGCAGGCGTAACGCAGAATCTCGTGATATCGACAGCACGGCGCGGCAGCCGTCCAGCGCCTGCGGCCAGGCCTGGCGCTGGAACGCCACCTCGGCCGCGCGCAGCAGCCACGGCGCGGCCTCGCCGTCGCGGCCGGCCAGCTGCAGGTGGCGCGCCACGCGGCCGGGCTCGGCGTCGCCGGCGGCGGCAAGCGCGAGCTGCGCGTGCAAGGCCTGGCGCCGCACCGGCGACAGGCTGTCGGCGATGGCCTGCGCGATCAGGTCATGCGCAAAGCGGTAACCGCCCCGGCCCTGGCCGTCGGGCTCCAGCAGCTCGGCCGTGGCGGCGTGCTCCAGCGCCTGCGCGACCGCCAGCTCGGCCACGCCGGCGGCGGCGGCCAGCTCGCGCGGCGGCAGCGCGTCGCCGGCCAGGCTGGCCGCCTCCAGCACGCGCCGCACCGCGGGGCCCAGCGCGCGGGCGCGCGCGACGATCACCTCGTGCACGCTGCCCGGCAGCGCAGCGCTGCCGCCGCCGCGCCACTGATGGCGCAGCGTCTCGATCAGGAACAGCGGGTTGCCGGCGCAGGCCTGCAGCAGGCGCGGGCCGTCGGCGTCGTCGGCACCCAGGGCTTGCAGCAGCTGGCGCAGCCCGGCCTCGGCGAGCGGCGGCACGCGCACGGCCACCGCGCGGCCGCTGTCCAGCCACTGGCGGCGGCGCTGCAGCGCGGCCGGCGGCAGCTCGCCCGAGCGGTGCACCACCACGGTGGGCAGCGCGCCGGCGTCGCGGCGATCGTCGTCGGGGCCGTCCCACAGCGCCTGGCTGGGCTCGTCGGCCCATTGCCAGTCGTCGATGACGACGGCGCCGAAGTTGCCGGCCGCCAGCAGCGCCAGCGCTTCGTGGTACGCGCGGCGCAGGCGCAGCGCGTTCGGCGCCGCGTCGGCGGCGTGCAAGCTCAGGGCCGGCGCCGCCGCGTCGGCCAGCAGAAAGCCCAGCTCGCGCCGCAGCCGCGGCGGCAGCACGACGCCGGGCGCCGCGTCGCGCAGCGTCTGCAGCCCGCGCAGCGCGCTGGCATAGGGCACGGCCGCGTCCTCGGGCCGGCAGCGCAGCAGCAGCACACCGCCGCGCGCGGCCAGCGCCTCCAGCGCCAGCCGGGTCTTGCCGATGCCGGGGCTGCCGTCCAGCAGCACCAGGCGGCGCTCGGCCAGCGCCAGCACGATGGCCATGCGCTCGGGCTCGCGGCCGACGAAGGGCAGCGTGGCGGTGCGCAGCGGCCGCGGCGCGGCGGCGCTGCGGTCGGGCGACGGCGCCTGCATCAGCTCGTGCGTCAGCCCGTGTTCATGCAGCGCCTCTGGCGGCTCGGCCCCCGGCCGCAGCCGTTGCAGCGCGGCGCGCGCCTCGGCGTGGCCGGGGCCGGCGGCGCCGTCGGCCAGCAGCGCGCGCCAGGCCTGCAGCGCCTGCGCGTCGTGGCCGGCGGCTTCCAGGCCGCGCGCGGCCTCGGCCAGCTGCGCGATCCAGCGGCGCTGCAACTGCCGGCGCTGCAGCGCCACCCAGTGCGACAGCTCGGCGCCGGCCACTTCGTCCAGGCCTTCCAGCCAGGGCGGCGGCAGCAGGCCGGGCGCGGGCCAGTCGATCTCGCAATCGGCCAGCGCCAGCGTCTCGCCGGGGCCATCGTCCAGCGCCAGGCCGCCCTGGCGCAAACGGAACAGGTCGCGCCGCAGGTTGCGCCGCGCGGCCGCGGGGTCGGCGTCGGGCCACAGCAGATCGGCCGCGCGGCTGCGGCGCAGGCCCGGCTCCAGCGCCGCCAGCAGCGCCAGCGCCAAGGCCTTGCGCGTGCCGGTGGCCAGGGCCTGCGGGCCCAGGCGCAGTTGCGGCGGGCCGGCCAGTTGCAGGCGCGGCCTGACGGGTTGCGGCAAGGCGGCAGGTGTCATGCGCGGCGGCGGGGCCTTTCGAAAGCGTGCCGATGTTCGCATGCGGCCGGCGCCGCCATGCCCTTGGGGGGCCGGACTTGCAACGGCCGTGCAACGGCGGCTGCCGAGCATGCCGCCCATCGCCTGCCCCGCCGGGGCGGGGGTTCCCCCAAGGAGGCCTTGCATGTCCAGACATCTCCGCGCCCGCGCCGCGGCCCTTGCCGCCCCCTCGCTGGCAGCTCTGCTGGCGGCCGTGCTGGCGCCGTCGGCCGGCGCCGCATCGTTCAACGTCTCGCAGCTCGTCAACGGCGTCGCCGAGCCCTGGCCCTTGTATCTGCCCGGCACGCCGACGGCCGACTGCGGCGCCAACTGCCTGTACGTCAACAGCGCCGCCGCGGGCATGAGCAACAGCTATGACCTGACGCCCGGCCCGTACGTGGTGGGCGGGTGGCCGCCGGCCTATGCGGGCGGCGTGCCGGGGCTGGCGTCGGTGGCGGAAGAACTGGCCGTGCCGCTGCCCAACAACGGCCAGACGATGGACGGCGGCGGCATCGGCGTGCACCAGCGCGCCAACGTCGAGTTCGCCTGGCAGCCGCTGCTGGGCGGCCAGCGCCAGATGGCGGTGCAGAGCTGGAAGACCGGCAGCGGCGCCGGCACCGTGAGCTATGCCTTGCGCATCCAGACGCCGGCCGCGGGGGCGAAGCGCACCTACCTGGAGTTCCGCGTGCCCGCGCTGCGGCGCGGCTGGCAGCTCGCATACACCATGGGCGGGCCCAGCGGCTACGAATACATCTACACGCAGGCGACGCGGCTGCAGACGCGCTCGGCGGTGGACGTCTACGTCGACGGGCTGCCGGTGTGGTCGTCGGCGTCCAACGCGCTCCAACCCAAGCGCTTCAACCCGCCGGGGCTGAACCCGCTGATCCTGGACTGGGACCAGCCCTTAGTCGACGACACGGTGACGCTGTACCTGGGCACGCTGCCGGCCGGCAGCGTGCGCAGCGTGGCGATGGTGCTGCGCACCGACCTGCGCACCGAGGCGCCCACCTGCAAGAACTCGCACGAGAACGGCACGACCTACCAGCGCTGCCACAGCCAGCGCGAGGCGATCAGCCTGCCGGCCGACAGCGTGAGCAGCGGCGGGCCGCTCCCGTTCATCAGCTATCGGCCCGCGGTGCGCGTCTACACGCGCTGAGAACCCGCTGCATAACGGAGCATCCAAATGTACAACCTCCTTCGTTCGACTTCGTTGGCCGCGCTGGCGCTGGCCGCCGCGGGGCCGGCCCGCGCCGACGTGCCGCTGCCGGTGGCCGAGCTGACCGTGGCCCAGCAGGCCGCGCTGTCGGGCATGAGCTACCTCAGCCCGGCCAACCAGGCCTTCCGCATGGCCGCGGCGGTCAAGGTCTCGGCCTACAACAAGGGCAGCCCGGTGCAGGCCGTGCAGCGCAAGAGCGCCGACAGCGCCGCGGTCTATGCCGGGCTGCCGGCCACCGTGTCGCCGCCGCTGCTGCCCACGCTGCCGGCCGGCAGCTCGCTGCTGGACTTCATCGGCATCGGCGACCACGCGCAGGCCTGGGCGACGATGACGGCCGAAGGCGTGCCCCACCTGTGGGCGCGCGGCTACGGCCAGTTCACGGTGGACGCCACCGCGTCGTGGACGACCGCGCTCACCGTGCCGGCCGGCGGCTCGCGCGAGCTGGTGCTGCGCTTCGTGATCCCGCCGGCCACGGTGAGCGGCGACACCGAGCAGCAGAGCATTGCGCGCTGGCGCTCGCGGCTGCGCGCCGACGTGCTGGTCAACGGTTTCCCGGCCTGGTCGACCGAGGCGATGCGGCTGACGCTGGACCCCAAGGTGCAGGGCAACAGCCTGGCGCAGACGCTGGTGCTGCAGCAGTTCGGCAGCCCGCTGGCGTTTGTCACCGATGACGAGGATGCGTCGGCCGCCAACGACAGCAACGCCGGCTCGGTGAACACCGCGTCGGCCAAGCGCACCGTGCACCTGAGCCTGGGCCGCTTCAACGCCGGGACGGTCGTGGACCTGGCGATGGTGTTGCGCGGCAGCGCGCTGACGGCTCCGGAGCTGACCGGCGGCACCGACCACCGTTGCGACTATGTCAGCGCGCAGGCGCGCTGGTTCTGCTCGCGCGGGTCGCTCAGCGTCACCGGCGTGGCCGGCGACGCGCCGCGGATCTACCTGCTGCCCTGATCGCCCCGGGCCTTCAGGCCTGGTTGCGATACCAGGCCGCCGCCTGCCCGCGCGACGCCAGCCCCAGCTTGTCCAGGATGTTGGCGACGTGGCGCTTGACGGTGTGCGGGCTGATGTCCAGCGCGCGCGCGATGTGCTTGTTGCTGTCGCCGGCGGCCATCAGCGCCAGCACCTCGCGCTCGCGGGCCGAGAGCAGGTCGTCGGCGTCTCCGGGTCTGTCGTCGTCACCCACGACGGCCGGCCCGGCGGCCGCGGACGACGGCGGCGTGCGCAGCACCGCGGCCAGCGCCGCCGCGGCCTGCAGCTCCTGCTGCAGTTCATCGGCCAGCGGCGCCGGCCAGCGCGCCGCCGCCAGCTCGGCCAGCACCGCCGGCCCGGCCAGCAGCGCCTGGCCGCGCTGGCCTTCCTGCAGCAGCCGCTGCAGCGCCGGCCGCAGCGCGGCCTGCGCTTCCTCGGCGCGGCCGGCCTGCAGCAGCGCGTGTGCAGCGCGCAGGCGCAGGTCCATCGCATGGCCCATCACGTCCAGCCCGGACAGCAGCGGCAGCAGCCGCGCGAAGCCGGCCGCCGCGTCGGCCCAGCGGCCTTGCGCAGCGGCGTGGCGGGCGCGCACGCCGATCGCGCGGTGGTTGTCGAACTGCGCGCTGCGCAGCGGGTCTTCCTTCAGGGATGCGGCCCAGTGCTCGAGGGCCGCGGCGCGGCCCTCGCCGCCCAGCGTGTCGCTCATGCGCAGGCCGTAGATCGCCATGTGGTGGTGCCACAGGCGCTGGCGCTCGGGGCCGGCGCCGTCCTCGCGGCCGAACAAGGCCTGCAGCCGGTCCTGCACCTCGCCGGCGCGGCCGTGGACGGCGGCGGCGATCAGGCGGTAGATCGCCAGGCCCAGCTCCAGCTCGCCGGAGCAGGCCAGCCAGCGGTGGTCGGCCTCGACGCCGTCGGCCTCCAGCGCCGCCGCGTCGAGCCGTCCCTGCCACAGCGCGCCGAACACGCGCAGCAGCTTGACCTCGGCGCGCAGCGGCAGCGGGCGGCCGCCGATGCGCGTCAGCGCGCCTTGCACATAACGCTCGATCAGCACGTCCATGCCGGGCACCGTGGTCCAGTTGAAGGGCGGCACGCACTGCCACCATTCGAACAGGTCGTCGGACGCCTCCAGCAGGTCCAGCAACTCGGCATAACGCCCGGGCAGCGCGGCCATCTCGCCGCGGCGCAGCCGCTGCGAGCAGTCGGCCATCAGCGCCTGGCGGCGCGCGGCCGGCGCCACCGGCGGGCTGCGGCGCGCCAGCAGGGCGGCGATCAGCGCCTCGCCCTCGGCGTTCTGGTCCAGCGGGTACAGCGCGCCGGCGAGGTGGGCCTCGGCCAGGTCCTGCTCGTCGCGGTCGCCCAGGCGGCGCGCGGCCTCGGCGGCGGCGCGCAGGTGGGCGGCCATCGGCTCCCAGTCCCAGCGCAGCACGCAGGCCATGCCGGCCAGACGCTGCAGGCGCGGCGAGTGCTCGCGCCAGGCGGGGTCGAAGGCGTCCACCAGGCGCAGCAGCTCGCGCGCGCTGCCGGCCAGCAGCAGCGCCGGCGCGGCGGCGGCCAGCGCGGCCTCGGCGGCCAGCCAGTCGCCGGCGCGCAGCAGGAAGCCGACGCGGCGCACGGGGTCGGCCTCGCCGTCGGCGGCGCGGCGCAGCAGCGCCACCTCCTGCTGCGGCCAGCGGCGGCGCAGGCGGTCGAGCAAGGCTTCGCGGAACAGGTCGTGCAGCACGAGCGTGCGCTCCTCGGCCTCCAGCACCGTCGCGAAGAGGCCGCGGCGCTCGATCTCGTCGAAGCGCTCGGCGGCGCGCGCATCGCCGCTGACGGCGGCGGCGCGCGCCACGGTCAGCTCGGGCAGCACGGCCACGCGCAGCAGGAAGTCGTGCAGCGCGACGGGCATCTCGTCCAGCACCTCGGCGGCGATGAAGTCGAACACCTCGCGGTCCAGCGTGCGGCTGGCGGCGCTGCCGGCCGGCGCGGCCAGCAGCAGGCGCAGGCCCGCGGGCCAGCCGCGCGTGCGCTCGTACAGCTCGGCGGCGCGCGCCGCGGCGCCGTCGACGGCGGCCAGCGCGGCCACCTCGTCGGCGCTGAAGGCCAGCCGCTCCTGGTCGAAGAGCTGCAGCTCACCGGCGGCGCGCCAGCGCGCCAGCGGCAGCGGCGGCAGCACGCGGCTGGCCAGCAGCACGGTCCAGTGCGCGGGCAGGCGGTCGATCAGCTCTTCCAGCAGCGCCGGCACGCGGCTGCCGGCCACGCGGTGCACGTCGTCGAGCACGATCAGGCCCTGCGCCACCTCGGCGCCGGCCAGCGCGTGCACCAGCTCGGTCAGCGCGCGGCCAGCGGCATCGTCGGCATGGCCGAGCTGGCCGGCCAGCGCCTCGGGCGCGATGCGCCAGGGCAGGTCGTGCGCTTCGAGCGCGGCGCTGAGGCAGGCGAAGAAGCGCTGCTCGTCGTCGTCCTCGTCCAGCGACACCCAGGCCAGCGGCGTGCCCGGCGGCAGCAGCCCGGGCAGCGCGGCCAGCAGCGAGGTCTTGCCGTAGCCGGCCGGCGCGTGCAGCAGCACCACGCGCGCATGGCCCAGCGCCACGGCCAGCGCGGCTTCCAGCGCGCCGCGCGCCAGCCGCGCGCGGCGCTGGCGCGGCGGCTGGATCTTGGTGGCCGCAAACGGCAAGTTCGGCAAGCTCGGCAAGGTGGACACGGGCGGGGACGGCTGCACGGCGCTCATCATGAAGCCCGGCATTGTGCGGCGCGGCGCCCGCCGCGGCGGGCGGCTGTGGCAGAGTGCGACGCAAAACAACGCCGACGAAAGACTGCCCCGCCATGCCCCGCGACCACCTGCTCGCCCTGGACCAGGGCACCTCCAGCTCGCGCGCCATCGTCTTCCACCGCAGCGGGCGCATCGCCGCGCTGGCGCAGCGCGAATTTCGCCAGATCTTTCCGCAGCCCGGCTGGGTGGAGCACGACGCCGAGGAGATCTGGACCACGCAGATCGAGGTGGCGCGCGCGGCGCTGGCCCAGGCCGGGCTGCGGGCCGCCGACATCGCCGCGATCGGCATCACCAACCAGCGCGAGACCACGGTGCTGTGGAACCGCCGCACCGGCCGCCCCGTGCACCACGCCATCGTCTGGCAGGACCGGCGCACCGAGCCGCTGTGCGCGCAGCTGCGCGCCACCGAAGGCATGGCCGAGCAGATCCGGCGCGCCACCGGCCTGGTGATCGACCCCTACTTCAGCGCCACCAAGCTGCGCTGGCTGCTGGACCACGTGAACGGCGCGCACATCGCTGCGGCACACGGCGAGCTGGCCTTCGGCACCATCGACAGCTGGCTGCTGTGGCAGCTGACCGGCGGCCGCGTGCACGCCACCGACGTCAGCAACGCGGCGCGCACGATGCTGTTCGACATCCGCCACAACGTGTGGGACCACGAGCTGCTGAAGGCGCTGCACGTGCCCGACAGCGTGCTGCCGCAGGTGCATCCGTCGGCCCACGTCTACGGCGAGACCGACGCGGCGCTGTTCGGCATGCCGATCCCGATCGCCGGCATCGCCGGCGACCAGCAGGCGGCGCTGTTCGGCCAGGCGTGCTTCAGCGCCGGCATGGCCAAGAACACCTACGGCACCGGCTGCTTCCTGCTGATGCACACCGGCGCGCGGCTGCAGGCATCGAACAACGGCCTGATCGGCACCGCCGCCGCGCAGATCGGGCCGGCCAAGGCCTACGCGCTGGAAGGCGGCGTCTTCATCGGCGGCGCGGTGGTGCAGTGGCTGCGCGACGGGCTGCGGGCCATCCGCGCCAGCGGCGAGGTCGAAGCGCTGGCGCAGGGCGTGCCCGACAGCGGCGGCGTGATCGTCGTGCCGGCCTTCACCGGGCTGGGCGCGCCGTACTGGAAGCCCGACGCGCGCGGCGCGATCGTCGGCCTGTCACGTGGCAGCACGATGGCCCACATCGCGCGCGCGGCGCTGGAGAGCATCGCGTTCCAGAGCGCTGCGCTGCTGCGCGCGATGGCCGCCGACGCCGCGCCCGCGCCCATCACCGAGCTGCGCGTGGACGGCGGCGCCAGCGTCAACGACCTGCTGATGCAGTTCCAGGCCGACCTGCTGGGCATCCCGGTCGTGCGCCCGCGGGTCACCGAGACCACGGCGCTGGGCGCGGCCTACCTGGCCGGGCTGGCGAGCGGCGTCTACGCCTCAACGGATGAGCTGAGCCGCCAGTGGCAGGCCGCGCGCCGCTTCGAGCCCACACTGGACCGCGCGCGGGCCGAGGAGCTGATGCAGGGCTGGGAGCGCGCGGTGCGGCAGACGGTGGCGGCTTGAAGGCGCATCTCAGGCCTCGGTCGGTTCGTACTGCGCGACGGCGACGCTCCGTGTCTTGGACACCGATTTCCGCAGCGCCTTGATCCGTTCGAGCTCGTGCATCGTCCGGGCGGTGAAATACGACTCGCCGCAGGCCGGGCAGGACCACATCGGGATCCGCTCGACCACCAGCAGATCGCTGCCGGCGCCGAAGCTTCGCGTCACCTGCTTCAGGTGGACCTTGTCGCTGCCGCAGTTCGCGCAGGCCGTCTCGATCGAGGTTTCAACCGAGGTAGACGGTGATGACGAAGAGCCTGCCGCCGAGGCCGACCTTGGCGACGACTTCCGCTGCGTTGCCGGCGAGCGTGCGACCGCGGATGACGTACTTGACTTCGCGGGTGAGGCGATCGCGCTGGCGCTCGACGATCCGGCCCGTGAGGACGATGTTTTCGAGGTCGAGGATGCTGAGCTTGTCATCTTCAAGTTCGTCCGCGGCGTGGGCCGACACAAGGTAGGCGAGCGTACGAATCAGGTGGCGAAGCTGCGCGATCGACACCTGGGCCATGGTTCAGTTTACGCCGCAGCCCTGGGCCGGGTCTCGTCCGCATTCAAGCCGCCACGCTCGCCTGGAAGCTGTGCGCGCTGGCCATCGGCCAGTACAGGCGGAACACGTTGTGCGGCCAGTCGGCGCGGCCCTCGATCGCGTCCAGCAGCGCGCCGGGCGGCAGCAGCGGCAGCAGGTTGGCCAGCAGTTTGACCTCGCTGTCGCTGACGCGGCGCACGATGTGCGACGCGGTGATCTGGTTCGGGTGCTGCAGCCCGGCGGCCTGCACCAGCTCCTGCAGCGCGTGCAAGGTGTTCTGGTGGAAGCGGTAGACACGCTCCATCTTGTCGGGCACCACCAGCGCCTTCTGCCGCAGCGCATCCTGCGTGGTCACGCCGGTGGGGCAGCTGCCGGTGTGGCAGCTCTGCGCCTGGATGCAGCCCAAAGCGAACATGAAGCCGCGCGCCGCGTTGCACCAGTCGGCGCCCAGCGCCATCATGCGCGCGATGTCGAAGGCGCCCACCACCTTGCCGGCGGCGCCGATGCGGATGCGCTGGCGCAGGTTCAGGCCGACGAGCGAATTGCGCACCAGCAGCAGCCCTTCCTGCAGCGGCGCGCCCACGTGGTCGGTGAACTCCAGCGGCGCCGCGCCGGTGCCGCCCTCGGCGCCGTCGACGACGATGAAGTCGGGCAGGATGCCGGTCTCCAGCATCGCCTTGCAGATGGCGAACCACTCCCAGGGGTGGCCGATGCACAGCTTGAAGCCGGTGGGCTTGCCGCCCGAGAGCTGGCGCAGCCGCTCGATGAACCGCATCATCTCCACCGGCGTGCCGAACGCGCTGTGGCTGGCCGGGCTGATGCAGTCCACGCCCACCGGCACGCCGCGCGCGGCGGCGATCTCCAGCGTCACCTTCGGCCCCGGCAGCATGCCGCCGTGGCCGGGCTTGGCGCCCTGGCTCAGCTTCAGCTCGATCATCTTCACCTGCGGGTCGGTGGCCGCGGCGGCGAACTTCTCGGCGCTGAAGCTGCCGTCGTCGTTGCGGCAGCCGAAGTAGCCGCTGGCCACCTCCCAGATCAGGTCGCCGCCGTGCTCGCGGTGGTAGCGGCTGATCGAGCCTTCGCCTGTGTCGTGCGCGAAGCCGCCCTTCTTGGCACCGCCGTTGAGCGCCAGGATCGCGTTGGCCGACAGCGAGCCGAAGCTCATCGCGCTGATGTTGAAGACGCTGGCCTCGTAGGGCTGGCTGCAGCTCGTGCCGCCCGTGCCGATGCTGACGCGGAAGTCGTGCGTCGCCAACTGGGTGGGCATCAGCGAATGATTGATCCACTCGAAGCCGATCGCGCCGACGTCGAGCTGGGTGCCGAAGGGGCGCTTGTCGGGGTCGCCCTTGGCGCGCTGGTAGACCAGGCTGCGCTGCTGGCGCGAGAAAGGCACGGCCTCGCGGTCGCTCTCGATGAAGTACTGGCGGATCTCGGGCCGGATGAACTCCAGCAGGTAGCGGATGTGGCCGATCACCGGGTAGTTGCGGATCACCGCATGGCGGCGCTGGCGCACGTCGCGCGCGCCCAGCAGCACCAGGAACAGGCACAGCAGCAGCGCCAGCAGCGTGACGCCGTCGGGCGAGATCACCCACGCGAAGCCGAACAGCAGCAGCCCCACGGCGCTGAGCAGCCAGGCCAGGTAGCGCACCGGAAAGTGCTGGTCGAGCTTGTGCAGCCAGGCATGCATGCGGTTGTCTCCTCGGTCCCGCGCGGATGCTAGCCTCCTTCAGGGCGTGAAGACGATGCGTTCGCCGGCGCCGGCGCCGGCAGCCGCGGGCCACGCGCGCTCCACCTCGCTGAGCGGCAGGGCCTTCACGTCGATGCGGAAGCTGCCGCGCGCGATCTCCGCCGCCAGTGCCGGCAGCGCCTGGAGGATCTCGCGCTCCGGCACCGCGCCGTGGCCGCTGCCCACGATCTGCAGGTTCGCGGCGCGCAGCAAGGCGCCCGGGATCGGCGCGGCCGGCCCCGCCATCGAGCCGACGTGGATCCAGGTGAGCGGCCGGCTGCGGTCGGCGCGGGCGCGGAGCACGGCTTCCATCACGCGCACCGCGGTCTCGCCCCAGACGAAGTCGAGCACGACGTCGACCTCGCGCGCGCACTCGCCCAGCCGGGGATCGGCCAGCGCCACGGTCTCGGTGGCGCCGAGCGCGCGCAGCCCGGCGAGCCTGCGCTCGTCGCGCCCCGCGGCGATGACCTGCGACGCGCCGAGGTGCCGGGTTATCTGGACGGCCATGCGGCCCGCGCTGCCGGTGGCGCCGAGGATCAGCAGCTTGCGCCCCGGGCCCAGCGGCACACGGCAGCGCAGCGCCAGCCACGATGCCATCGCCGGATTCATCGCGGCGGCGACGGTGGCCGGATCGCAAGCGTCCGGCAGCTCGATGCTGTGGTCGAGCTCGATCACCGTCTGCTCAGCCATCGTGCCGGCCCGCCCGGGGCTCTGCACGAAGTAGCGCAGCTTGCCGTCGCTGCCGCGGCCGACGCCGTCGGCGCCCGCGACGAACGGCAGCACGCCGCTGCCGGCGTAGTGCGCGCCCGCGGCCCGCGCGCGGGTGAGAGGGTGCAGGCCGGCGGCGAGCACGTCGACGCGCATCTCCGCGGGCCCCTGGGGCACCGGCGCGTCGGCGTCGCCGCAGCGCGGCGCCTGGTCGAACGAAGTGACGATGGCGGCTTTCAACGGACGCGCTCCATGAAGTTCGTGATACGAACCGATTATTGGTGCGCACTGCGAACTATGTCAACATGCGGGACGCATGAAGAAGCAAGCACCCCTCAAGCAGGCCGCGGCGCCCGGCGCCGCGCTGGCCGATGCGCTGGTGCCGGCCGCCTTCGCCACGATGGCGGTGCTCAACCGGATCGGCGCCGAGAACGACTTGTCGCTGACGCTGGGCCGCGTGCTGGGCATCCTGCTGGACCGGCGCCCGCGGATGGCCGAGCTCGCCGACTACCTGGGCCTGGAGAAGCAGACGATGTCGGGCCTCATCGCGCGGGCGGAGAAGAGAGGGCTCGTGGCGCGCGCGCCGAACGCGGAGGACGGCAGGGCCACCGACGTCTTCCTGACCGCCGAGGGCACCCGGCTGGTCAAGCGCCTGCATGCGCAGGTACGGCAGGCGCTGGCGCCGCTGACCGGACGGCTCGGCGCCGCCGACCAGCGGCTTCTCCAGGACCTGCTCGAGCGCATGCTGCAGACCCCGCAGCGTTGAAGGCGCCAAGCAGCGCCGCCGCCGTTCGTCAGGTGCCGCGCGGCCCGTCCTGCCGGCCCGCCAGGCTGACGCCGGCCGCGGCCAAGTCGGCGGCGAAATCCTCGCCGGCCAGATAAGCCCATTCGCGGCAGCGCGCGGCGGCAATCGGGTCGCCCGGTTGTTCGGCCAGCGCCGGGTGGCAGAAGATCAACCCGCCCGCCGGCGGCAGCCGCGCCAGCCAGCGGCGCATCAGGCCGCGGTAGTCGGGGTCGCGGAAGTCGTAGACGCCCAGCAGCTCGCGGTTGGCGCCGCGGCCTTGCGCCCGCAGCCAGCGGCCCAGCGCGCAGCCGCCGGTGGCCGCGATCAGCGCGCGCTTGACGCCGAAGCCGGGGCCGCGCACGCGGCCGGTGTCGCGCACGCGCAGCGCCGGCTGCGCCAGCGCGCGCGCCTGCACCAGGCGGCGCAGCCCCGGCAGGTGGTGCACGTGCTGGTGGCCGTCCAGGTGTGCCGGCGGCTGGCCGGCATGACGCTCGAACGATTGCCACTGCGCGTCCAGCTCGGCGCGCAGCGCGGCCAGCGGCAGCCGCCCGAGATGCGCCAGCGCGATCAGCCGCGGCAGCGCCGGCAGCCGGGGCCAGTGCGCCGCCAGCGCGGGGCTGGCGGGACGGCCTTCGGTCAGGTTCCAGTGCAGGCCCACGCGCACGCGGCCCTCCTGCACCGCAGGCACGGCCATCAGCGCCGCGGCGCCGGCGGCCCAGCTCGGCCCGTTGCTGATGCAGGACACCTCGCTCAAGCGGCCCTGCCGCACCAGCGCGACGATGGCCTCGTCGATCGCCGCGCCGGCGCCGAAGTCGTCGGCGCACAGGGCCAGCACGCGGGTCATTCGCCGGCCGATCCGTCGATGCGCCCGCCTGCGGCAGGCGCGTCGTCGATGCGTCCGCGCCCGGCGCTGCTGCGCAGCAGGTACAGCGGGCGGCGCTTGACCTCGTCGAAGATGCGGCCGACGTATTCGCCCAGGATGCCGATCGACAGCAGTTGCACGCCGCTGAAGAACATCAGGCTGACCACCACCGTCGGCCAGCCGGGCACCGGGTTGCCGTTGAAGAAGTGGTCGACGACGATCAGCGCGCCATAGCCCAGCGCGGCGGCCGCCACCAGCGCGCCCAGGCCGCTCCACAGGCGCAGCGGCAGCGTCGAGAACGCGGTCAGCCCGGTCAGCGCCAGGCCCAGCAGCCGCAGCGGCGAGAAGCGGCTCTTGCCCTGCGCGCGCGGCGCCGGCGTGTAGGCGATGAACTCGGTGCGGAAGCCCACCCAGGCGTACAAGCCCTTGAGGAAGCGGTTGCGCTCGGGCAGCGCCAGCAGCGCGTCGACCACGCGCCGGTCCATCAGGCGGAAGTCGCCGGCGTCGCGCGGGATCGGCACCGGCGAGCCGGCGTTGACGATGCCGTAGAACAGCCGCGTGCCCAGGCGCTTGGCGGCGGTCTCGTCGCTGCGGTTGTCGCGCACCGCGCAGACGGTGTCGGCGCCGGCGCGCCAGCCGGCCAGCAGGCGCGGCAGCAGCGCCAGCGGGTGCTGGCCGTCGGCGTCCAGCATCAGCACCACGTCGCCGGCGGCGTGCTCCAGCCCGGCCGACAGCGCCGCCTCCTTGCCGAAGTTGCGCGACAGCGCGAGGTGGCGCACGCCGGGCGTCGCCAGCCAGGGCTGCAGCACCTGCGCCGTGTGGTCGCGGCTGCCGTCGTCGACGATCAGGATCTCCCAGCGCGGCCCCAGCGCGCTCAGCGCGGCGCTCAAGCGCGGCAGCAGCAGCGCGAGGTTGGCAGCCTCGTTGTAGGCCGGCACCACGCAGCTGATGGCCGGCGCAGCGCCGGCGCGGCGGGCGTCGGCGTCGCCGGGGTCCAGCCGGTGCAGGGGTACCGCGGCTTCAGCGCTCGCCGATTTCATCGCCGGGCTCCACCAGGTAGACGGCGTAGTCGCGGGCCTCGAACCGATGGCCGCGCGCGTGCTTGGCCACGCGCAGCACGCGGCGGTCGGCCGACCAGGCCTCGGCCAGCGCCTCGCAGCCGGCGTCGGCCAGCGCGCAGACGATGGCGCCGCCGTCGGCCTGCAGGCGGTCGTCGTCGACCCAGGGCGTCTCGACGCTGCGGTTCCACAGGCTCCAATAACCCGGATGCTCGTCGGCATAGAAGGCCACCGAGGCTGCCAGCACGCGCGTGCCGCCCACCCAGGGCAGCGGGCGGCCGAACTGCCGGCGCCAGGTCTCGGCCACGGCCTGCGCCAGTTCCTCGCGCGGCTCGGTCACGGCCGGCGAGCGCAGCGCCGCGCGCGCCTGCCACCACAGCGGCGACAGCAGCGCCAGCAGCGCCCAGACGACCAGCAGCACCTGCCACAGCCGGCGCAGGTCCAGCCCGGCGCCGGCCTCGCGCGCGCGGCAGGCCGCCAGCAGCGCCAGCCCGGCGGCAATCGCCAGGCCCCAGACCCAGGCGGTGCGCGCGCCGGTGATCACGGTGATGGCCATCGTCGTCGCCACCGGCAGCAGCGCCAGCAGCCAGGGCAGTTCGTGGCGCGGCCGCAGCGGCGCGGTGACGGCGGCGAAGAAGGCGCGGTTGCGCAGCGGACCGGTGAGCGCCACGCGCAGCAGAACCAGCGCGATCAGCGGGAAGACGATCTGCGCCAGCGCGAAGTGCAGCGCGCGCAGCAGCGCCGCGCCGGCATCGCCGTGGCCGCCGGCGTTGCGCGCGTACTGCAGCGGACCTTCGGTCTGCGCCAGCAGCCACAGCCCGTGCGGCGCCAGGCACAGCGCGAACACCGCCACCGCCAGCAACACCGGGCCGCCCAGCAGCCGCTGCCGCCACGCCGGCCACCACAGCGCGGTGGCCAGCAGCGAGAACAACAGCACCGCCGAGAAGTACTTGCCCAGCATCGCCAGCGCGCAGACGGCGCCGCACAGCAGCGCGTCGCGCCGGCGGCCGCGCTCCATCAGACGCAGGAACAGCGCCGTCGCCCAGGGCCAGGTGGAGACCAGGATCGCGTTGGCGTTGAAGCGCATCGCCAGCGTCGTCAGGCCCGGCGCCAGCGAAGCCACGGCCACCGCCAGCAGCACCCAGGGCGGCGGCAGGAAGCGCCGCGCCAGCACCGCCAGCCCGGCCAGCCCCACCGTGCCGTTGACCGCGGCCAGCAGCGAGTAGCCCCAGTGCGATTCGGGCACCACCGAGAACCACAGCCCGGTGACCCAGGCCGACAGCGGCGGGTGCTTGTAGTAGCCCCAGGCCCAGCCCTGGCCCCAGGCGTAGGCCTCGACCATGTCGCCGGGCACGTCGAAGTTGGAGCGCGACGACACGCCCACCCAGGTCCACAGCAGCACGTGGCCCAGCAGCAGCAGGGCGAGCTGGGCCGTGATCGAGAAGCTCCGTTCGCGGCCCAGGCCGCGAACGGCCGTGCGCAGGAATGTCGCCACAGGCCGGGGTGGTGACGGCGCGGTGGCGCTCGAGCACGCACGGGAAGATGGGAATCGTTCGCAATGTAAACGAAAGTAAACGTGCCGCCCAGCGCTGCGGCCCCGCCGCCAAGGCCCCCGAAGGGGTGAGCTGGCTATACTCGCCCCCGCTCCAGCGCCGATTTGTTCCGAATTGCGGGCGCTTAACAAATACCGCTAAAGAGGGCGCCGGACCCGGTGGCCGCCTCTCTCGCGGTGCCGGGTTTTTTCATCGATGGCGAGTCTGGGTCGGGTTCACGCGCAAACCATGCCGTTCAGCGAGCCGCTGGCGCTGAAGAGCGGTGCGGTGCTAGGCGACTACACGCTGGCCTACGAGACCTACGGCACGCTGAACGCCGAGCGCAGCAACGCGGTGCTGGTGTGCCACGCGCTCAATGCCAGCCACCACGTGGCCGGGGTCGACGAGCAAGGGCAGAGCGGCTGGTGGGACAACCTGGTCGGTCCGGGCAAGCCGCTGGACACCGAGCGCTTCTTCGTCATCGGCGTCAACAACCCGGGCTCCTGCTTCGGCAGCACCGGGCCGATGGACCTGAACCCCGCCACCGGCCGGCGCTGGGGCGCGGATTTTCCGGTCGTCACGGTGGAAGACTGGGTCGACGCGCAGGCGCGGCTGGTGCAGCGGCTGGGCATCACGCAGCTGGCCGCCGTGCTGGGCGGCAGCCTGGGCGGCATGCAGGCGCTGGCCTGGACGCTGCGCCACCCCCAGCGCGTGCGCCACTGCATCGCGGTGGCGACGGCGCCCAACCTGTCGGCGCAGAACATCGCGTTCAACGAGGTCGCGCGGCGCGCGATCATCACCGACCCCGACTTCCACGGCGGCCACTACTACGAGCACGGCGTGCTGCCGCGCCGCGGCCTGCGCGTGGCGCGCATGATCGGCCACATCACCTACCTGTCCGACGACGCGATGGAGGCCAAGTTCGGGCGCGAACTCCGGGCCGCCGAACTGGGCTACAGCACGCAGGAGATCGAGTTCCAGATCGAGAGCTACCTGCGCCACCAGGGCGACAAGTTCAGCGAGTACTTCGACGCCAACACCTACCTGCTGATCACGCGCGCGCTGGACTACTTCGACCCGGCGCGCGAGCACGGCGGCGACCTCGCGCGCGCCTTCGCGGCGGCGCGCGAGCACAAGTTCCTGCTGGTGAGCTTCACCACCGACTGGCGCTTCTCGCCGGCGCGCAGCCGCGAGATCGTCAAGGCGCTGGTCGACAACCGCATCGACGCGAGCTACGCCGAGATCGCCGCGCCGCACGGGCACGACGCCTTCCTGCTGGACGACGAGCGCTACCACCGCGTGATGCGCGCCTACTTCGAGCGGGTGCTGGCCGATGTCTGAGAGAAAAGACCTCGAAGTCATCGCCGCACTGGTGCCGCCGGGCTCGCGCGTGCTGGACCTGGGCTGCGGCAACGGCGAGGTGCTGGCCCACCTGCAGCAGCACCGCGGCTGCAGCGGCTACGGCATCGAGATCGCCGACGCCGACGTCCACGCCTGCGTGCAGCGCGGCGTCAGCGTCATCCAGCTCAACCTGGAGGAAGGGCTGGCGCTGTTCGACGACGCCAGCTTCGACGTCGTGCTGCAGCTCGACACGCTGCAGCACCTGCGCAACACCGAGCACATGCTGCGCGAGACGGCGCGCGTGGGGCGCATCGGCATCGTCAGCTTCCCCAACTTCGCGCACTGGCCCAACCGGCTGCGCGTGCTGTCGGGCCGCATGCCGGTGACCAAGGCGCTGCCCTACGAGTGGTACGACACGCCCAACATCCGCGTCGGCACGCACGCCGACTTCGAGGTGCTGGCGCGCAAGAACGGCTTGAAGGTGACCGACAGCTTCGGCCTGCAGGACGGCCGCGTCGTGCGCCGCTGGCCCAATCTGCGCGCCAGCGTCGCGGTGTTCCGGTTCGAGCGTTAGCCCCCGGCGCCGCCCGCCGCGGCCGTTGCCGCCGGCAGCCGCAGCGTGAACACGCTGCCCTCGCCCGGCGTGCTGGCGGCGTCCAGGCTGCCGCCCATCGCCTCGGCCAGCTGGCGCGACAGCACCAGGCCCAGGCCCGTGCCCGGCATGCCGCCGTGCTGCGCGCCCAGGCGCTCGAAGGGGATGAAGAGCCGCGCCACCTGCTCGGCCGCCAGCCCCGGGCCGTCGTCGGCCACCGCGATGCTGACCTGGCCGTCCTGCGCCCGGGCCGTCAGCGCGATGCGGCCGCCGGGCCGGTTGTACTTGACGGCGTTGGACAGCAGGTTCACCAGCACCTGCAGCAGCCGCCGGCGGTCGGCGCGCACGCGCAAGGCGCCTTCGGCCACCGGCACGCCGCCGAAGCGCAGCGCGCGCGCCTCGGCTGCGGCGGCCACCATGCGCCAGGCGTCGCACAGCGCCAGGCCGAGGTCGACCTCGGCGCTGTCCACCGCCATCTGGCCGCTTTGCGCGCCGCTCAGGTCCAGCACGTCGTTGACCAGCTCCAGCAGGTGGCGGCCGCTGTCCAGCAGCGCCTGCGCCCAGCGGCGCTGGTGCGGCGGCGTGCCGGCCTCCATCTCGATCAGCTGCGCGAAGCCGAGGATGGCGTTGAGCGGCGTGCGCAGCTCGTGGCTGACGCGCGAGAGGAACTGCGTCATCTGCCGCCGCTCGGACTCGGCGCGGTCGCGGTCGGCGCGCATCTGCTCGCCCAGGTGCTGGGCCGTCACGTCCAGCAGCACGCCCACGCGCACCGTCTCGTCGCTGCCGCCGCGCACCGACGAGCTGCTCATCTGCACCCACTTGACGCGGCCGTCGACCAGGATGCGGTAGGCCACCGTCAGCGGCCGGCCGGCGGCCATCGCGGCGGCCACCTCGGCATCGACGCGGTCCATGTCGTCGGGATGGCGGAAGGGCCGCAGCACCCGCGGGTCGGCCACCAGCTCGTCCGGGCCCAGGCCGTAGAGCTGGCGCACGCCGGCGCTGACGAAGCTGTAGCGCGCCGGCAGCGCCGGATCGCGCGGGATGTGCAGGCGGTAGACCATGCCGGGGATGTGCTCGGCGATCTCGCGCAGGTAGCCGTCCTCGCGTGCCGGCAGCGCCCCGGCCGCAGGCGCTGGTGCCGCGGCGGTGGCTCCTGCGCCCGGGAGGTCTGCCATGGGCCGCAAAGATACAGATGCTTGCCGGCCTTGCCTACACTGCGGCCTTGCCTTGCCCTGCGACTGTCACGAATGCCCGACAACGAAGCGCTGCGCCAGCAGTTCCGGCAGCGGCTGGCCGCCTTTCCGGCGCAAGCCCAGCACGGCGCGCGCACGGTGCTGCGCCGCGCCGCGGTTGCCCTGGTGGTGGTCGACGAAGGCCACGGCGCCGAGGCCCACGGCCTGGCGCGGCTGCCGCAGTGGAGCACGCGGCCGGCGCTGCTGCTGACGCGGCGCGCCGCGGCGATGCGCCAGCACGCCGGCCAATGGGCGCTGCCCGGCGGCCGCATCGACGACGGCGAAAGCCCCGAGCAGGCGGCGCTGCGCGAGCTGCACGAGGAAGTGGGCCTCACGCTCACGCCCGCGGCGCTGCTGGGGCGGCTGGACGACTACGTCACGCGCTCGGGCTACGCGATCACGCCGCTGGTGTTCTGGGCCGGCGCCGGCGCCGATGCCGCCGCTGCGGCGCTGGCGCCCAACCCGCAGGAGGTGGCCAGCGTGCACCGCATCGCGCTGGCCGAGCTGATGCGCGACGACGCGCCGCTGCTCAACCGCATCCCGCAGAGCGAGCACCCGGTGCTGCGCATGCCGGTGGGCAGCGGCTGGATCGCGGCGCCGACCGCGGCCTTCCTCTACCAGTTCCGCGAGGTCTGCATCGCCGGGCGCCACACGCGCGTGGCGCACTTCGAGCAGCCGGTGTTCGCCTGGAGGTGAGGCCGCGACAGCCGCTCAAACCGGCGTCACCGGCGCCAGCGGATCGAAGGTGGCCGCCGACTTCGCCTTCCAGGCCTCGATCGCGCGCGCCATCTCGTCGATGTCGAAGATCGCGCTCTGCAGCAGCGTCATCTGCTGCAGAGCGTCGGCCATCGGGTGGTCGACGGCGTAGTTGATCGCCAGCTTGCTGCCGGCCACCGCCAGCGGCGACTTGGCGGCGATGCTGCCGGCCAGCGCCAGCGCATGGGCCTGCGCCGCCGCGGCGTCGGGCAGCACCGCGTTGACGAGGCCGGCGGCCAGCGCGCGCTCAGACCCGACGCGCTCGCCGGTGTAGGCCATCTCGCGCGCGATGCCCGGCGGCACGATCTTGGGCAGGCGCTGCAGCACGCCCAGGTCGGCGGCCATGCCGATGTGGATCTCCTGCACCGTGAAGAAGGCGTCGGCGCTGCAGACGCGGATGTCGCAGGCCGCCGCCAGGTCCAGCGCGCCGCCGACGCAGGCGCCCTGGATCGCGGCGACGACCGGGAAGCGCGCCTGCTCCAGCGCGTCGAAGCAGCGCATCAACTGGCGCAGTTCGTCCTGGAAGGCCAGGCGCCGGCGCGCGCTGGCGGTGTCCAGCAAGGCCATGCCGCCCGCGAAGACGTCCAGCGCCATCCCGGCGCTGAAGTGCTTGCCGCTGGACTGGATCACCAGCACCCGCGTGCGGCCCTCGGCGTCGAGCCGCTGCACCGCGTCGCGCAGCGCCGGAAAGAAGGCCGGCGTCATCGTGTTCATGCGCTCGGGGCGGTTCAGCGTCAGCAGCGCCACGCCGTCGTCGCGCGGCTCCAGGGAGAAGAAGGAATCGCTCATCGGCAAGGCTCCGTTTTCGATGCTTCAAGAGGTGGCGCGAGTGTGCCAGCGGCGATGATCGCGGCATGAAGCCCATCACCACGCGCGACGGCCTGCGCCTGCACGTCCGGCACTGGCCGCACCCGGCACCCCAGTCGCAGGTGCTGATCGTCCACGACCTGGGCGAGCACGGCGGCCGCTACGAGGCGCTGGCGCAGGCCCTGGTCGCCGCCGGCCATGCGGTGGCCGCCTACGACCAGCGCGGCCATGGCCGAAGCCCCGGGCCGCGCGGCTGCATCCCGCGCGCCGACAGCCTGTGCGACGACCTGGCGCAGGCCATCGGCGCCTGGCCGCAGCAAGCGCCGCTGGTGCTGCTGGGCCACAGCATGGGTGGCCTGGTGGCGGCGCGCTTCGTCGCCGAAGGACTGGTGGCGCGGCCGGCAGCGTGGGTGCGCCCGCTGACACGGGTCGGGCAGCTGGTGCTGTCCAGCCCGGCGCTGGACGCGGGCCTGCGCGGCGCGCAGAAGGCCTTGCTGGCGCTGATGAGCCGCGTGGCGCCCGGCGTCGCCGTCGGCAACGGGCTGCGGCCGGAATGGATCTCGCGCGACGCGGCCGTCGTGCAGGCCTACGAGCAGGACCCGCTGGTGCACGACCGCGTCTGCGCGCGGCTGGTGCGCTGCATCGTCGACGGCGGCGAACTCGTGCGCACGCTGGCGCCGTTCTGGCGCACGCCCACGCTGCTGATGTGGGCCGGCGCCGACCGCTGCGTGGCGCCGGCCGGCAGCGCCGCCTTCGCCGCCGCGGCGCCGGCGGCCGTGCTGCAGCAACAGGCCTGGCCGGCGCTGTACCACGAGATCTTCAACGAGCCCGAGCGGCAGGCGGTGATCGACCGGCTCGTGCAGTTTCTGTCGCAGGCCTAGACTCGGCACCTGCCGTCTCAAGGAGCCCGCCCATGAACGCCCCCACCCGACAAGCCGAAGCCGCGGCGCTTGCCGCCTATGCCGACCGCGCCTGGGACGAGCGCATCGTGCCCGCGCTGGTCGACTACATCGCGGTGCCCGCCAAGAGCCCGATGTTCGACACCGACTGGGCGCGCCACGGCTACCTGGACCGCGTGATGCGCGACGCCGCGGCCTGGGTGGAAGGGCGCAAGCTGCCGGGACTGAAGCTGGAAGTCGTGCGGCTCGAAGGCCGCACGCCGCTGATCTTCTTCGAGCTGCCGGCCAGCGGTTCCACGTCGAGCGACACCGTGCTGCTCTACGGCCACCTGGACAAGCAGCCCGAGTTCAGCGGCTGGCGCCCGGGCCTGGGCCCGTGGACGCCCAAGTACGAAGACGGCCTGCTCTACGGCCGCGGCGGCGCCGACGACGGCTATGCGATCTATGCCGCGATCACCGCGCTGGAGGCGCTTCAAGCGCAGGGCCTGCCGCACCCGCGCTGCGTGGGCCTGATCGAAAGCTGCGAGGAAAGCGGCTCGGGCGACCTGCCGGCCTACATCGAGGCCTTGAAGCCGCGCCTGGGCCAGGTGGGCCTGGTGGTCTGCCTGGACAGCGGCGCCGGCAACTACGACCAGCTCTGGCTGACGACCAGCCTGCGCGGCATGGTCAGCGGCGTGCTGAAGGTCGAGATCCTGACCGAAGGCGTGCACTCGGGCGACAGCAGCGGCGTGGTGCCGTCGAGCTTCCGCATCCTGCGCCACGTGCTCGACCGGCTGGAAGACAGCGCCAGCGGCCGCTTGCTGCCGCCGTTCTTCCACTGCGAGATCCCGGCCTCGCGGCTGGCGCAGACGCGCGACACCGCGGCGCTGCTGAAGGACGAGGTGTGGAAGCGCTTCCCCTGGGCCTGCGGCGCCGACGGCGGCGCGACGCTGCCGACCACCACCGACCCGGTGGAAGCGCTGCTCAACCGCACCTGGCGGCCCACGCTCAGCGTGACCGGCGCCGAAGGCCTGCCCGAACTGGGCAACGCCGGCAACGTGCTGCGGCCGCACACCGCGTTCAAGCTCTCGCTGCGCCTGCCGCCGCTGGTGGACGCGCACGAGGCCAGCGTCAAGCTGAAAGCGCTGCTGGAAGACAACGCGCCGTACAACGCCAAGGTCAGCTTCCACCCCGACGGCCGCGCCGGGGCCTTGGGCGCCACCGGCTGGAACGCGCCCGAGCTGGCGCTCTGGCTGGAGCAGGCGATGAACGCGGCGTCGAACGCCCACTTCGGCGCGCCCACCGCCTACATCGGCCAGGGCGGCACGATCCCGCTGATGAGCCTGCTGCAGCAGGGCTTCCCGCGCGCGCAGATGATGGTCTGCGGCGTGCTGGGCCCGAAGAGCAACGCCCACGGGCCCAACGAGTTCCTGCACGTGCCCTACGGCAAGAAGCTCACCGCCGCGGTGGCGCAGGTGATCGCGGCCTGCCCCTGATCCTCTCTGACCGTCAGTGGTGGCCGGCCGGCGCGCCAGCGGCCTGCTCTTTCAGCCGCTGCAGCTTGCCAGCGTACAGCGCGTGCTGCTCGCCGCCGCCGCTGTATTCGGTGGCCAGCTCCAGGTGGCGGCGCGCGCCGGCGGCGTCGCCCAGGCGCGCCGCGGTCACGGCCAGCCAGTAGTGCAGCTCGGCGTTGCGCGGCGTCAGCCCCAGCTCGCCTTGCAGCAGGCGCAAGGCCTGCTTCAACTGGCCGGCGTCGAGCGCGGCGCGCGCCGGGTCGAAGCGGCCGTTGCTGGACTGCGCGCGCGGCGCCTGCCCCGACGACGCCAGTTGCACCGCTGCCGCCTCGCGGCCCTGCAGCCGCAGCACGCCGGCCAGGTTGCTGGCCACGTGCTCGTCGTCGGGCTGCAGCACGCGGGCGAGCTGCAGGGCCTGCTCGGCCTCGGCCAGCGCGCCGCGGTGGCGGTAGACCACGCCCAGCGTGTTGTAGAGGCTGGGGAAGCGCGGGTCCTGCTCGTAGGCGCCGCGCAGCCACCAGTAGGCCTGGTCGACGCGGCCCAGCGCCAGCTCTTCCGCGGCGCGGTTGTTCATGTACATCGCGGCCACGCGGCGCTGGTCGATGACGCGCGTGCGCTGGCGCCGCAGGTCCTCGCCGGGCAAGAAGTCGACGATCAGCCAGTCCGACTCGGCCAGCCCCGCTCGCGTGCCCAGGCCGCGGCTCATCGCCAGGTTGACGTGGCCGACGACGAAGGTGAAGGCGCCGCTCTGCTCTACCGCCGGCACGCCCAGCACGTCCTGGAAGCGCACCTGCAGGTTCATCTCCTGCGCGAAGGCCGCGGTCATGATCACCAGCGAGAGGCAGTTGCCCATGCGCGCGTCGAAGGCCTCGGCCGCGGTGCGCGTGCGCTCGGCGTCGTATTCCAGCCGCAGCTCGCCCTGCGTGTACAGCGCGTCCAGCAAGGCCATCTGCGCGCCCTTGCGCCGCACCTGGGGCTCGATCTGCTCGGCCAGGTAGCGCTTCATCGCCGGCGTCAGCGCGAACAGGGCGTCGACGTTGGGTTTGGGCGCCGGGGCGGCGAACAGCGCGTCGCGGAACACCGCGTCGCCGGGCGGCGGCGCCGGGGGCGCCGAAGCGCAGCCCAGCAGCGACAGGCACAGCAACAGGCTCAGGCAGAACTTCATCGCAGCCTCCGGCCGCAGTTCGATGCCGGCATGCTGGCCGCACGGCGCGGCGCCGTCAATCCGGTCAGAACGTGAAGCCGCTGGCCACGCGCTGGCCAGATAGCGGCTCCAGCAAGGGCAGCAGCGGCCGCAGTGGGCCGTAGCGCATCGCCACGCGGGTGGCGTAGTGCAGGAAGCGCGGCAGATCGTCGGCGTAGTGCGGCTTGCCGTCGCGGTGCTTCAGGCGGCAGAAGATGCCCATCACGCGCAGGTGGCGCTGCAGGCCCATCCATTCCAGCGCGCGCCAGAACTCGCCGAAGTCGTCCTGCAGCCGCTCGCCCAGCGGCAGGCCTTCCGTACGCGCCTGCTGCCACCAGCGCACGGCCCAGTCGAGCTCCTGCGCTTCGTCCCAGCCGATGAAGGCGTCGCGCAGCAGGCAGGCGAGGTCGTAGGTGATCGGGCCCTGCGCCGCGTCCTGGAAGTCCAGGATGCCGGGGTTGGACGGAAAGCGCCCGGTGCCGACCATCAGGTTGCGCGGCATCCAGTCGCGGTGCACCGCAACCTGCGGCTGCGCCAGCGCGCTGCTCACCAGCCGGTCGCACAGGCGCTGCCAGCTCTCGGCCTGCGCGGCGGTCCAGGCGATGCCGAACTCGCGCTGCACGCACCATTCGGGGAACAGTGCCAGCTCCTCGCGCAGCAGCGCTTCGTCCATGCGCGGCAGCGCGGCGCCGGGCACGCGCTGCTGCCAGCGCAGCAGCGCCTGCAGCGCGTCGCGCATCAGCGCGTCGGCGCGCGCCGGGTCGCGCAGCGCGTCGAGATAGAGCTCGGCGCCGAGGTCGGTCAGCAGCAGGAAGCCCTGCGCCTCGTCGGCCGCCAGCACGCGCGGCGCGTGCAGCTCGGCGGCGGCCAGCAGCGCGGCCACATGGACGAAAGGACGCACGTCTTCCAGCGGCGGCGGGGCGTCCATCACGATGTAGCTGGCATCGGCGCCCTGCACGCGCAGGTAGCGGCGGAAGCTCGCGTCGGCCGAGGCCGGGGCCAGCGTGGACCATTGCAGCCCGGCCGGCACGTGGACGCTTGCGGCCCAGGCGCCGAAGGCGGCTTGGCGTGCGGCCGAAGGCCAGTGGACGGCGGCAGCGGTCGGCGCGGGCACCATGGATAATCCATTTTACTGAGCGAGCCCGCCGGTCCCCGACGATCGCGGCCTCCCGCTTCAGCGCCCGGCCCGCACGGTGCCGCAGTCCTTTCGCCGAGCCGCCGTGTCACCTGCCGCCGCCACCGTCGCCACCGCCGCACGACGCCTTGCACCACCGCGCCTGTTGCCGCTGGCCGCCGCCGCGCTGCTGGCGGCCGCGAGCGCCTCCGCGCTGGCGCAGCACCGGGCGCCGCGGCCGGCGGCGCCGGCGAGCGCAGCCTCGGCGGCTTCGGCCCCGGCCGATGGGCCGGTGGAGATCCAGGCGCGCGAGATCCGCGGCCGCCCCGACATCGACGCCGTCGCCGAAGGCGAGGTGGCGCTGCGGCGCGGGCCGCTGGAGCTGCAGTCCGACTGGCTGAGCTACGAGCAGGCGCAGGACCTGGCGATCGCGCGCGGCCGCGTGCGCGTGCGCAACGCGGCCGGCCGCTTCAGCGGGCCCGAGCTGCAGCTGCAGCTCGACCGCTTCGAAGGCTTCTTCCTGCAGCCGGCCTACGAGATCGACCGCGTGCAGGCCGGCGGCCGCGCCTCGCGCATCGACTTCCTCGACGACAAGCGCTCGGTGGCGCGCGACGCCTGGTACACGAGCTGCCCGCGCGAGGACGGCGACCGCCCCGCCTGGGTGCTGAAGGCCGACCGCGTGCAGCTCGACTTCGAGGCCAACGAGGGCGTGGCCGAAGGCGCGGTGCTGCGCTTCATGGACGTGCCCATCCTCGCGCTGCCGACCATGAGCTTCCCGATCGGCGAAGGCCGCAAGTCGGGCTGGCTGCCGCCGACGCTGGACTTCGACACCAAGAGCGGCCTCAGCCTGGCCGTGCCCTACTACTGGAACATCGCGCCCAACCGCGACGCCACCTTCACGCCCAAGGTCATCACGCGCCGCGGCGTCGCGCTGGGCGGCGAGTTCCGCTACCTGGAGCCTACGTTCGGCGGCCGCGTCGACGCCGAGCTGCTGCCCGAAGACCGCGTGGCCGGCCGCTCGCGCTGGGCGTTGGACCTGGAGCACGAGGGCCGGCTGCCGTGGAACGGCCGCTGGCGCGCCGATGCGCTGCGCGTCTCCGACGACGCCTGGTGGAAGGACTTCCCGAAGGAGACCGCGCGCAGCCTCAACCCGCGGCTGCTGCCGGCGCGGCTGGAGGCCGAGCGCGACCTCGACAGCCCCTGGTGGGACCGCGGCCAGGCCTATGCGCGCGTGCTGCGCTGGCAGGTGCTGCAGGGCAGCGACCTGGCCGTGGTCTCGCCCTACGAGCGCGAGCCGCAGCTCGGGCTGCAGTTCGACGGCGAGCGCCAGGGCTGGCGCTACGCGCTGCAGACCGAGGCCAACCGCTTCGTGCTGCCCGACCGCGACGGCAGCAGCGCCGAGCCCACCGGCTGGCGCGCCCATCTGCTGGGATCGCTGTCGCGGCCCTGGCGGCAGCCGGGCTGGTGGGTGGTGCCGCGCCTGTCCGTCAACGCGGCGAGCTATGCGCTCGACGAGGCCATGGCCGACGGCCGCAAGCGCGCCTCGCGGCTGATCCCCTCGTTCAGCGTCGAAGGCGACCTGGAGTTCGAGCGCGAGGTCGACTGGTTCGGCCGCAAGCTGCGGCAGACGCTGGAGCCGCGGCTGCTGTACGTCAACACGCCGTTCCGCGACCAGACCGGGCTGCCCAACTTCGATTCGGCGGGCAAGGACTTCAACTTCGACTCGATGTTCTCGAACAACGCGTTCTCGGGCATCGACCGCGTGTCCGACTCGCACCAGGTCACCGCCGGCGTCACCTCGCGGCTGCTGGACGACAGCGGCGCCGAGGCGATGCGGCTGGGCGTCGCGCAGCGCTACCTGCTGCGCACGCAGCGCATCACGCCCGAGGGGCCGCCGCTCAGCCAGCGCTTCTCCGACCTGTACCTGCTGGGTTCGGCGGGGCTGGCGCACGGCATCTCGGTCGACGGCGCGCTGCAGTACAGCACCGACATCCGGCGCCCGGTGCGCACGATCGCGTCGGCGCGCTGGAACCCGGGCGAGTTCCGCACCCTCGGCGCCACCTACCGGCTGACCCGCGGCTCGACCGAGCAGCTGGAGCTGGCCTGGCAGTGGCCGGTCTGGAAGTCGGCCGCGGGACCGATCGGCCCTGCGGCGGGCGGCAGCCGCAGCGGCAGCAACACCTGCGGCGGCACCTGGTACACGGTGGGCCGCGTCAACTACAGCCTGCGCGACAGCCGCGTCACCGACTCCATCCTGGGCCTGGAATACGACGCTGGCTGCTGGATCCTGCGCGTGGTGGCCGAGCGGCTGTCCACCGGCCGCAGCGAGGCCACCACGCACATCCAGCTGCAGCTGGAGCTGGTGGGCCTGTCGCGCCTGGGCTCCAACCCGCTGCAGGTCTTGAAGGACAATATTCCCGGTTACCGCCTGCTGCGCGAAGAGCCCAGCGCAACGACTCCCGCGCCACCACGCTATGACTGATCTCCTGCCCCGCCGGCGCGCCGCGGCCGCGGCCGCCGCCGCCCTCTTCGCCCTGGGGCCGGCCCAGGCCCAGCTCCAGGTCCCCGGCCGCGCCCCGGCCGCCCAGCGCCAGGCGGCCACGCTGAACGGCGACTACATCGTCGCCGTCGTCAACCAGGAGCTGGTGACCGCCGGCGAAGTGGAACGCCGCATCGAGCGCGCGCAGCACGACGCCGCGCAGCGCGCCGGCGTGCGGCTGCCGCCGGAGGCCGAGCTGCGCCGGCAGGCGATGGACGCGCTGATCGACGAGCGCGTGCTGGTGACCTATGCGCGCGAATCGGGCGCGCGCGTCGAGGAGCCCGACCTCGACCGCGCGGTGCTGAGCATCGCGCAGCAGAACCAGCTCACGGTGGAGCAGCTGCGCGAGCGCATGCGCGCCGACGGCATCGACTACGCGCGCTTCCGCGCCAACCTGCGCGACCAGATGCTGGTCGAGCGCGTGCGCGAGCGCGAGGTCTACCAGCGCATCCGCATCACCGACCTGGAGATCGACCGCCTGGTCGACCAGCAGCGCGCCGCCGCGCAAGCCGACGCCGAGCTGAACATCGCGCAGATCCTGGTCACCGTGCCCGAGAACGCCAGCGCCGCCGAGCGCGAGGCGCGCAAGGCGCGCGCCGAGGCGGCGCTGGCGCGCGTGCGCGGCGGCGAGGACTTCGCCAAGGTGGCCGCGGAGCTGTCGGAGGACGGCAACCGCGCCAAGGGCGGCGAGATCGGCCTGCGGCCCTCGTCGCGCCTGCCCGACCTGTTCGTCGACGCGGTACGGCCGCTGGCCGCCGGCGAGGTGGCGTCCTCGCTGGTGAGCAGCGGCGCCGGCTACCACGTGCTGAAGCTGCTGGACCGCCGCGACGGCGGCGCGCTGCGGGTGGCGCAGACGCATGCGCGGCACATCCTGCTGCGCACCTCGCAGCAGCTGAACGCCGAGGCGGCGAGCCGCCGGCTGGCCGAGCTGCGGCGGCAGATCGAAGCCGGCACGCGCAGCTTCGACGAAGCGGCGCGCCAGGTCTCCGACGACGGCAGCGCCGCCAACGGCGGCGACCTGGGCTGGGCCGGGCCGGGCCAGTTCGTGCCCGAGTTCGAGGAGGCGATGAACCGGCTGCCGCTGGGCGGCATCTCGGCGCCGGTGGTCTCGCGCTTCGGCGTGCACCTGATCCAGGTGCTGGAGCGGCGCGAGGTGGCGCTGGAAACCAAGCAGCTGCGCGAGCAGGCGCGCAACCTGCTGCGCGAGCAGAAGTTCGACGAGGCCTACGGCGAGTGGGCCCGCGAGCTGCGCGCCCGCGCCTACGTGGAGATGCGCGAGCCGCCGTTGTGATCCGGCCGCGGCCGCGATGAAGCACATCCCGCGCAAGCGCTTCGGCCAGCACTTCCTGGTCGACGACGCGATGACCGAGGCGATCGCCGGTGCGATCGATCCCCGGCCCGGCGAGCGGCTGGTGGAGATCGGCCCCGGCCTCGGCGCGCTGACCGAGCCGCTGCTGGCGCGCGGCGCCGCGCTGACCGTGATCGAGCTCGACCGCGACCTCGCCGCGCACTGGCGGCGCGACGGCCGCGTCGACGTGATCGAGGCCGACGTGCTGCAGGTCGACTTCGGCGCGCTGGCCACCGCAGAGGCCGCGCCACTGCGCGTGGTGGGCAACCTGCCCTACAACATCTCGACGCCCATCCTCTTCCACCTGCTGCCGCAGGCCGGCCGCGTGGCCGACCAGCACTTCATGCTGCAGAAGGAGGTGGTGGAACGCATGGTGGCCGGCCCGGGCCACAAGGACTACGGGCGGCTGTCGGTGATGCTGCAGTGGCGCTACGCGATGGAGCGGGTGCTGGACGTGCCGCCCGAGGCCTTCGACCCGCCGCCGCGGGTGGACTCGGCGGTGGTGCGCATGCTGCCGCGGCCGGACCCGGCGCCGCTGCGCGAGACGCTGCTGTCGGAGCTGGTGACCGTGGCCTTCTCGCAGCGCCGCAAGCTGCTGCGCCACACGCTGGGGCGGTGGCTGCAGGCGCGCGGCATCGACGGCTTCGAACTGCAGCGCCGCGCCGAGGAAGTGCCGGTGGCCGAGTACCTGGCGCTGGCCGCGCGCGTGCAGTCGCTCGACAGCCCGCCGAGCTGATCAGACGAAGCGGATCGGCCCGTACCAGGCGCGCGCCCGGCTGCGCGTGTTGTCGGCGTCGGTCATCACCGCCACCGACCGCAGCGGGCCGGGGTCCTCGCCGAAGGCGCGGCGGAAGTCGGCCGCCAGCGCTCGGCGATGGTCGCGCCAGCAGCCAAGCCCGTTGCTGCCGGTGTCGACCACGATCTTGCGCACGCGGTCGCTGCGCGGGCTGATCAGCACCGATTCCAGCGGCGCGCCGTTGGCCCAGACGTACATCAGCGTGGCATAGGGCGGCGCCTCGCCGGTCAGCGCCTCGGCCAGCTCGTACATCAGCCGCGTGCGCTGCGGCAGCCGCGAGACGTCGCCGCCGAAGCCCAGTAGCAAGCGCGCCGGCGAGTCGGCGCGCTCGGCCTGGGTGAGGTTGGCCTCGGCGATGAGCTGGTCCACCCACCACGAGAAGGTCACCTCGCCCAGCGGTTCCGGCGGCCGCAGCAGCCGGCGCCGCCACAGGCTGGCCGAGCCCTCGGCCTGCGCGGCCAGGGCCTGGCGGCCTTCCTTCAGTTCCCAGCGGTATTCGGTGCGCGCCTTGCCGGGCAAGGGCACGGCATGCCAGTCCTCGGCCGCCGGCGGCGGACTGGCGCAGCCAGCCGCCAGGGCACCACTGCCGAGCAGGAGGTGTCGGCGGCGCACCGTGCTGTTTCCGTCAGCCGCCGCCCGCCGTCAGGCGGCGTTGAGCCACATCGAGGTGTCGAAGGCGCTGCACATCATCGGCATGTTCATGCCGAAGTTGGGGTTCACGCCGTTCTTGGGCACGGCCACCTTGGGCGCCGGCTTGGGCGCGGCGGCAGTGGCGTTCGTTGCTTGGGCCGTCTCAGCAGCCCGCTCCCATGACCCGATTTCCTGGGAGCGGGCTACTGAAAAGAATAGAAACACCGGAAGGGTATTCGTCGCTCGCCCCAGAAGTCGGCGGCGTCGCGGAAGACGTCGAGTAGCTGCTCGCGCGCCTCGCGGTCGAAGCGCGGGTTGTCGGGCAACTGTTCCAGCACCACCACGAAGCCCGGCTGCTGGCCGGCCTTGTGCACGAGGTCGGTCATGCAGTCGTACAAGGCGTCGAGATTCTTGCCGAAGTGGACCGGGAAGGTGAAGGCCGTGGCGATCTGCTCGAGCACGTCCTGCTTGGTCTGCGCCTGCGACAGGTTGGCGTACAAAAAGTGCTGCCCTCCCTCTTCGGCGGCCTTCATCAGGTCGTCGACGCGGTAGGCCCGAATCGCCTGCACGATGTTCGGACGGACGGTCTGCAAGAGCATGGTCGCCTTCCTCCTTCAGTCAATCAATTGAAGATGAACCAAGAACAAGGCCGTTCACGGTGCGATGCGGGCGAAGCTCGCGTAGTGGTCGGCGGTGTAGTAACAGGCTTCGGGTTCGGTCGGCCGCTCGCCGCCGCAGATGATCCGGCGGGCACCGCGGTCGCGCGAGCCGGGCGTCTTGACCGTGTATTCCCGGTAGTGGCCCCGCCGCTTGGCCGGCAGCAGGCGTTCGCGGTTGCCGAACACCGTGCCGTCCTTGGCATACGGGAAGGGGCCGCCCTGGCGGATGCGCTGCGCCGTGGCCTGCGCTTCGGCCGGCAGCGACGACAACGGCACCTCGGCCAGACCGGCGCCACGAGGCTTGGCCTGCAGACCGGAACCGGAGGCCAGGCAAGCAGCGGCGAAGATAGCGAGCCCTGACTTGCGAAGCGCAGACCCCCAAGCGGCCGATCCGGTGAAAGACACGGGAGAACCCTGAAAGCGAAGGCGCGATGCTACCGGAGCCCCCCCGAAAACTCAAGCCGGTGCCCAAAAAACAGGCACCCGGGCCAGGGGATTTGTGAGCGCCCGCTTACTCGATCGGCCTTGCCGTTCAACACGCCGGCCCGCTGCGTGATCGCTCTGGACCGGCTCGCCCGGCGCACGCCCCATCGGCGTGCACGCCGGGGGTTCAGCGCGCCGCGTTGGCGTCGGCCACCGTCAGCGCCGTCAGGTTGACGATGCGCCGCACCGTGGCCGAGGGCGTCAGGATGTGCACCGGCAGGGCCGCGCCCAGCAGCACCGGGCCGATCGCGATGCCGCCGCCGGCCGCCGTCTTCAGCAGGTTGTAGGCGATGTTGGCGGCGTCGATGGTGGGCAGCACCAGCAGGTTGGCGTTGCCCTGCAACGTGCTGTTGGGCATCAGCGCGCGGCGCGCGGCGCCGTTCAGCGCCAGGTCGCCGTGCATCTCGCCGTCGACCTCCAGCCACGGCGCCTGGGCGCGCAGCAGCGCCAGCGTGCGCCGCATCTTGACGGCGCTGGGCGCGTCGCTGGTGCCGAAGTTGCTGTGCGAGAGCAGCGCGGCCTTGGGCTGGATGCCGAAGCGCAGCATCTCCTCGGCCGCCATCGCGGTGATCTCGGCCAGCTCCTCGGGCGTGGGGTCGACGTTGACGTGGGTGTCGACCAGGAAGATCTGCCGCCCGGGCAGCATCAGGCCGTTCATGCAGGCGTAGACCGGCACGTCCTGCGCGGTGCGCGGGCTGCCGCCGACGCGCTTGCCGATCACCTGGTCGATGTAGTGCAGGTGGCTGGCCGTCGTGCTCCAGGTGCCGCAGAGCATGCCGTCGACCTCGCCCTTGTGCAGCAGCATGCAGCCGATCAGCGTCAGCCGGCGCCGCATCTCGATCTTGGCCATCTGCGCGGTGATGCCCTTGCGCTCGGTCATGCGGTGGTAGGTCTGCCAGAAGTCGCGGTAGCGGTGGTCCTGCTCGACGTTGACGACGTCGTAGTCCACGCCTTCCTGCAGCCGCAGCCCGAAGCGCTCGACGCGCTGCGCGATCACCGCCGGGCGGCCGATCAGCGTGGGGCGCGCGAGGTTCTCGTCGACCACCACCTGCGCCGCGCGCAGCACGCGCTCCTCCTCGCCCTCGGCGTAGGCCACGCGCTTGCGCGCCGCCTGCTTGGCCAGCGTGAAGATGGGCTTCATCGTGTTGCCCGAGGCGTAGACGAAGCCCTGCAGCCGCTCGCGGTAGGCGGCCATGTCGGGGATGGGCCGCAGCGCCACGCCCGCGTCGGCCGCCGCCTGCGCCACCGCGGGCGCGATCTTCATCATCAGCCGCGGGTCGAAGGGCTTGGGGATCAGGTACTCGGGCCCGAAGCTCAAGGTCGCGCCAGCGTAGGCCGCAGCCACCACCTCGCTCTGCTCGGCCTGCGCCAGGTCGGCGATCGCGTGCACCGCGGCGATCTCCATCGAGTCGGTCACCGTGGTCGCGCCGCAGTCCAGCGCACCGCGGAAGATGTACGGGAAGCACAGGACGTTGTTGACCTGGTTGGGGTAGTCGGTGCGGCCGGTGGCGATGATGGCGTCGTCGCGCACGGCCTTCACCTCCTCGGGCAGGATCTCGGGCGTCGGGTTGGCCAGCGCGAAGATCACCGGCGCTCGCGCCATCGCGGCCACCATCGGGGCCTTCAGCACGCCGCCGGCCGACAGGCCCAGGAAGACGTCGGCGCCCGGCATCACCTCGGCCAGCGTGCGCAGCGCGGTCGGCTGCGCGAAGAAGGCCTTGTCGTCGTCCATCAGCTCCCGCCGGCCTTCGTAGACCACGCCGGCGAGGTCGGTCACCCAGACGTTCTCGCGCCGCACGCCCAGCTTGACCAGCAGCCCCAGGCAGGCCAGCGCCGCGGCGCCGGCGCCGGAGGCCACCACCTTGACCTCGGCGATCGCCTTGCCCACCACCTTCAGCGCGTTCAGCAGCGCGGCGCCGACGACGATCGCGGTGCCGTGCTGGTCGTCGTGGAAGACGGGGATCCTCAGCCGCTTGCGCAGCTCGCGCTCGACATAGAAGCAGTCGGGCGCCTTGATGTCCTCGAGGTTGATGCCGCCGAAGGTGGGCTCCAGCGCGGCGATCACGTCGACCAGCTTGTCCAGGTTCTTCTCGTTGACCTCGATGTCGAAGACGTCGATGCCGGCGAACTTCTTGAACAGCACGCCCTTGCCTTCCATCACCGGCTTGGCCGCCAGCGGGCCGATGTCGCCCAGGCCCAGCACCGCGGTGCCGTTGGTGACCACCGCCACCAGGTTGCCGCGCGCGGTGTAGCGGAAGGCGTTCACCGGGTCGGCCACGATCTCCTCGCAGGCCGCGGCCACGCCGGGCGAATAGGCCAGCGCCAGGTCGCGCTGGTTGAGCATCTGCTTGGTGGCCGTGACGGCGATCTTGCCCGGCACCGGAAACTCGTGATACTCCAGCGCGGCGCGCCGCAGCTCGGCGCGCTTTTCTTCGTAGCTCGACATGGCTTGTCTCCGGCGGGGGACGGCATTCTAGGGGCGCGAGTCTGCGCCGGGCGGGCGGCCGGACCCATGCGCAAAACTGCGTATCAGCCCTGACTCCGGCGGAGCCAATACTTGTTCCGTGGCTCCCGTCCTGCCGCCCCCCCCCGCTCCCGGTACCGCGCCGCCGACGCCGCGGCGCGGCCCGCGCCGGCGCACGCTGTGGAGCCTGCTGCTGCTGCTGCTGCTGGTGGCGCAAAGCCTGCTGGTCGCGCTGACGGTCAACTACGAGTCCAACCGCAGCCAGGACGAGATCGACGCCATCGGCGCCGAGGTGGCGCTGCAGATGCGGCGCGATCTGCTGTACCTGATGCAGCGGCTGCAGGCCGTGTCCTGGCCCGGCCCCGAGGCAGTGGACTGGCCGCAGGCCGCCGCCGCGCTGATGCGCCAGCACGCCGAGCTGCGGCGCGTGGAGCGCCGCGGCGAGACGCTGCAGATCGAGCGCTTCGTCGACAGCCCGATCCAGCCGCCGCTGTTCGTGCAGATGGCGCGCCGCGACCTCAGCACCGACACCGATCTCACCTGCCTGGCGGCGCGGCGCCAGGGGCTGCCGCTGTTCTCGCGCAGCTACTTCGTACCGCTGGGCGAAGGCCAGGGCCTGGAGGTGGTGGACCTGTGCATCCCGCTGGTGCGCACCGGCCAGAACGACGGTTATGTGGTCGGCAGCTTCGGCCTGCCGCAGCTGCTGGACGGGCTGATGACGGCGCAGCAGGCGCGCCGCGCCGAGGTGACGGTGCTGGAAGGCGACGGCGCCCGCCTGGCGCGCGCCGGCGGCCCGCGCGGCGCCGGCGTCTATCTGGCCGAGCGGCTGGTGGACCTGCCGGGCAGCTCGCTGCGCCTGCGCGCCGACAGCGCCGCCGGCCGGCCCAGCCTGATCCCCAACCTGACGCTGGCGCTGGTGCTGGGGCTGTCGATCGCGCTCTTCGCCGTGGTGCTGGCGCTGGCGCGCGACGTGCGCCGCCGCGCCGACGCCGAGCGCGCGCTGGCCGAGGCGCTGTCGGTGCGCAAGGCGATGGAGGATTCGCTGATCACGGGCTTGCGCGCGCGCAACCTCGACGGCGAGGTGACCTACGCCAACCCGGCCTTCTGCGCGATGGTGGGCTTCTCGGCCGACGAGCTGCTGAGTCCGGTGCCGCCGTACTGGCCGCCGGAGTTCGTCGACCGCTACCAGCAGCGCCAGGACGCGCGCCGCCACGCGGCGCTGGCCGATCAGCAGCGCGAGGGCACCGAGACCGTCTTCATGCGCAAGAACGGCGAGCGCTTCCCGGTGATGATCTACGAGGCGCCGCTGCTCGACGCCCAGGGCCGCCACGCCGGCTGGATGAGCACCGTGCTCGACATCAGCGCGCAGCGCCGCGTGGAAGAGCTGTCGCGCCAGCAGCAGGACCGGCTGCAGGCCAGCGCCCGCCTGGCCACGGTGGGCGAGATGGCCTCGCTGATGAGCCACGAGCTCAACCAGCCGCTGGCCGCCATCGCCAGCTATGCCACCGGCTCGCTGAACCTGCTGGACGAGCCCGAGCCGCAGGCCGCCGTGTCGCTGCTGCGCCAAGCCTTGGAACGCATCGCGGAGCAGGCCGAGCGCGCCGGCCGCATCATCAAGAGCGTGCACAGCTTCGTGCGCCGCCGCGAGCAGCAGCGCGAGACCATCGCCGCCGACCTGCTGCTCGAAGGCGTGCTGCCGCTGGTGCGGCTGCAGGCGCGCAAGAGCGGCACGCGGGTGGAGCTGGACCTGCCGCCGCGCGCGCCGCGCGTGCACTGCGACCGCACGATGGTCGAGCAGGTGCTGATCAACCTCACGCGCAACGGCATCCAGGCGATGGAGCAGGACACCGCGCTCGAAGACCGCGTGCTGACGCTGCGCGTGCGCCAGCAGCACCCGGGCTGGGTCGGCTTCCACGTCGTCGACCGCGGGCCCGGCATCGCGCCCGAGGTCGCGGCGCGGCTCTTCACTCCCTTCTTCACGACGCGCAGCGAAGGCATGGGCCTGGGCCTGAGCCTGTGCCGCACGGTGATCGAGCAGCACGGCGGCGTGCTCGACTTCGGCGCCGCGCCGGCGCCGGCCACGCGCGGCACCGAGTTCCGCTTCACGCTGCCCGCGCCCCGGCAGGCAGAATCGAGGGAGCCGCCGCCCTCGATCCATGCCGCTGACGCTTGACCCCCAGCTCGGACTGCCCGTCGTCTACCTCGTCGACGACGAGGAGGTGGTGCGCGACGCGCTGGCCTGGCTGCTGCGCTCGCGCCGGCTGCTGTCCGAGGGCTTTGCCAGCGCCGACGCCTTCGAGGCCTGGCTGCTGCCGCGCCTGGCCGACGGTGCCGCGCCCTGGCCCGACGCGCCGGCCTGCCTGGTGCTGGACGTGCGCATGCCCGGCACCAGCGGGCTGGTGCTGTTCGAGCGCCTGGCCGAGCGCGGCCTGCTGCAGGCGCTGCCCATCCTCTTCCTCACCGGCCACGGCGACGTGCCCACCGCGGTGGCCGCGGTCAAGCGCGGCGCCTTCGACTTCGTCGAGAAGCCCTTCTCCAACAACGCGCTGGTCGACCGCATCGAGCAGGCGCTGCTGCTCTCGGCGCGCGCGCTGGGCCAGCGCCGCGAGCGCCAGGCCGCCGAACGCGCGCTGGCCGAGCTGACCGAGCGCGAGCGCGAGGTGATGGCGCTGGTGATCGCGGGCCGGCCCAACAAGCTGATCGCCGACGAGCTGTCGATCAGCGTGCGCACGGTGGAAGTGCACCGCTCGCGGGTGTTCGAGAAGATGAACGTGAAATCGGCGGTGGAACTGGCCAACAAATTGCGGGACGGCAGGCCCTGATGGGTGAGTTCGAGCTGATCGAGCGTTATTTCAGCCGGCCGCCGCGCCGCGCCGCGCTGGGCGTGGGCGACGACTGCGCGCTGTTTGCGCCCGCCGCCGGCCAGCAGCTCGCGGTGTCCAGCGACCTGCTGGTCGAGGGCCGCCACTTCCTGTCCACCGTGCTGCCCGAGCGCCTGGGCCACAAGGCGCTGGCCGTCAACCTGAGCGACCTGGCGGCCTGCGGCGCCGAGCCGCTGGGCTTCACGCTGGCGCTGGCGCTGCCGCGCGCCGACGAGGCCTTCGTCGCACCGCTGTCGCAAGGCCTGCTCGCGCTGGCCGAGCGGCACGCGGTCGATCTGCTGGGCGGCGACACCACGGCCGGGCCGCTGGCGCTGTGCATCACCGTCTTCGGCCAGGTGCCGCCCGGCCAGGCGCTGTTGCGCAGCGGCGCGCGCGCCGGCGACACGCTGTGGGTCAGCGGCCGGCTCGGCGACGCGCGGCTGGCGCTGGAGGTCTTCCGCGGCCGCTGCCGCCTGGGCGGCGACGACTTCGAACAGGTGCGGCTGGCGATGGAATGCCCCGAACCGCGCGTCGCTCTGGGCCTGGGCTTGCGCGGCATCGCCAGCAGCGCGATCGACCTGAGCGACGGCCTGCTGGGCGACCTGGGCCACGTGCTGCGGCGCTCGGCCGTCGGCGCGCGCATCGAGCTGGCCGCGCTGCCGCGCAGCGCGGTGCTGGCGGCGCAGCCGCACGAGCTGCAGCGCACCTGCCTGCTGCACGGCGGCGACGACTACGAGCTGCTGTTCACCGCCGCGCCAGCGCTGGAGTCGCGCGTGCTGGACGCCGGCGCACGGGCCGGCGTCGCGGTGACCGCGATCGGCCGCATCGAGGCCGAGCCGGGCCTGCGGCTGCTGGACGAGCGAGGCCGGCTGCAGGCGGTGCAGCCGCAGGGCTTCGACCACTTCGCCGCCTGACGCGATGAAGGCCAGCGCGCGCTTCATGCGGGGCCACCCGGCGCGCTGGATCGCGCTGGGCTTCGGCAGCGGCTTGTCGCCCAAGGCGCCGGGCACCGTGGGCACGCTGTGGGGCTGGGCCGCGTACCTGCTGCTGGACCGTTATCTCGACGTCGTCGGCTGGGCTGCATTGATCGCGGCGTCGCTGCTGGTCGGCTGGTGGGCCTGCACGCGCACCGCGCAGCAGCTCGCGGTGGCCGACCCCGGCGCGATCGTCTGGGACGAGGTGGTCGCGTTCTGGATCGTGCTGTGGCTGCTGGCGCCGGCCGCTTGGTGGCAGCAGCTCGCGGCCTTCGTGCTGTTCCGCTATTTCGACGCCGCCAAGCCCGGGCCGGTGGGCTGGGCCGACCGCCTGTTCAAGCCGCGCGCCGGCCAGGCCATCGGCTGGGCCCAGGGCGCCGGCATCCTGTTCGACGACCTCGTGGCCGCGTTCTGCACGCTGCTCTTCATCGCGCTATGGATCCGCATCTGGAATTGGTGAGTTATGAACCGCTGGTGCTGGACCTGGCCGACGCGCTGCGCGGCCAGGGCTTGCTGATGGCCACCGCCGAGAGCTGCACCGGCGGGCTGATCGCCGCTGCCTGCACCGCGGTGGCCGGATCGAGCGACTGGTTCGAGCGCGGCTTCGTCACCTACAGCAACCAGGCCAAGACCGAGTTGCTGGGCGTGCCCGAAGCACTGCTGCAAGCGCACGGCGCCGTCAGCGAACCGGTGGCGCTGGCGATGGCCGAGGGCGCGCTGCAGCGCGCGCCGGTGCAGCGCGCGGTGGCCGTCACCGGCATCGCCGGGCCCGGCGGCGCGGTGCCCGGCAAGCGGGTCGGCACGGTGTGGCTGGCGCTGGCGCAGCCGGGCCAGGTGCAGGCCTGGCTGCTGCAGCTCGGCGGCGACCGGGCGGCCGTCCGCCACGCCACGGTGCTGGCCGCGCTGCAGGCCTTGCGGCGCAGCGTCTAGCGTCCCATTCAAACAGCGCTCAGGCCGGCAGCGCCGCCGGCTCGGTGGCCGGCATCGTGTCGCGCACCAGCCAGGCCTCGAAGGCCGGGGCCGGCACCGGCGCACCGTGCAGATGGCCCTGCTGGCGCGCGCAGCCGCGCTGCAGCAGCCAGTCGCGCTGGGCCGCGGTCTCCACGCCTTCGGCGACCACCTCGATGCCCAGGGCGCGCGCCATCGCGAGCATGGCCTCGGCCAGCGCGCAGTCCTCGGCCGCATCCGGCAGGCCGCGCACCAGGCTGCAGTCGATCTTCAGCCGCTCCGGCCGCAGCGTCTTCAGCTGCGACAGCGACGAATAGCCCGTACCGAAGTCGTCGATCGTCAGCGCCAGCCCCAGCGCACGCCAGCGCGCCAACGCCCGCGGCACGCCATCGGGCTCGTGCAGGAAGGCGTCCTCGGTGACTTCCAAGTCGAGCTGCGCCGGCGACAGCCCGTGGCGCTGCAGCGCGTCGCGCAGCGTGTCCGACAGCGCCGGGCTGCGCGCCTGCTGGACGCTCAGGTTGAGCGCCAGGCGGCCCGGCTTCAGCCCGGCCTCGGCCCAGCGGGCGAGGTCGGTGCAGGCGGCGTTCAGCACCCAGGCATCGATGTCGCACATCAACCCGCACTGGCGCGCGCCGTCGATGAACTCGGCCGGGCCCAGCAGCCCGCGCCGCGGATGGCGCCAGCGCAGCAGCGCCTCGCAGCCCACCACGCGGCCCGTCCCGCTGCCCTGTGCGGCATCCACCACCGGCTGGTAGTGCAGCTCGAACTCATCGCGCTCCAGCGCCAGGCTCAGCTCGCGCTCGGTGGCGATGCGCGCGCGCAGCGCCTGGTCCATGCCCGGCTGGTAGAAGCTGTAGAGGCCGCGGCCCAGGCGCTTGCTGCGGTCCAGCGCCAGCGCCGCGGCGCGCGCCAGGCCTTCGAAATCCTGCCCGTCCGACGGATACATCGCCACGCCCACGCTGGCCGACAGGCTGACCACGTGGCCGGCGCGCGGCAGCTCCAGCGGCGCTTCCACCGCGCGCAGCAGCCGCTCGGCGGCGGCGGCCACGCGGTCCCAGCCTTCGGGGCCGGGCAGCAGCACCAGGAACTCGTCGCCGGCGCCGCGGCACACGAAGTCGGCATCGCGCACGCAGGCCGCCAGGCGCCGGCCCATGCCGGTCAGCAGCTCGTCGCCGGCGGCGTGGCCCAGCGTGTCGTTGAAGGTGCGGAAGCGGTCCAGCCCGATCTGCAGCAGCGCCAGCGAGCGCCCGGCGCGGCGCGCCGACGCGGCCTCGTGGCCGAACAGCTCCTGCATCAGCGTGCGGTTGGGCAGGCCGGTCAGCGCATCGACCATCGCGGCCTTGTGCAGCCGCGCGTCGCTGGCGCGCAGTTGGGCCTGCAGGCCGGCCAGATGAACGCGCAGGCCATCCAGTTCCAGCGCCAGCGGCTCGAAGTCGTCGCCCGCGGGCCAGTGCAGCGCCGGCAGCGGGCGGCCGCCGAGCAGCCCCTGCACGTGGCTGGCCAGGCGCTGCAGCGGCCAGTCCAGCCGGCGGCCCAGCAGCCACAGGCAAGCACCGGCAGCGGCCACCGCCTGCACCGTCACCATCAGCAGCACGGCCGCGCGGTGGCGCTGCAGCGCTTCCGCCACGCCCGGCGCCAGCGCCAGCTCGGCGCCCAGCCAGATCAGCGCCGGCAGCAGCAGCCCGGCGGCCAGCGCCAGCAGCAGGGCCGAACGCAGGCTGGCGGGGGCGCGAGGCGGGGCGGGCACACGGTTGGGCATGAGGTCGGTTTCGGCCGCGGCGGCCAGGGCTTGAGCGTTACCCTCGGGCCCATGGACGTGTTGTTGTGTGGAGATTTCGACGCCCGCGAGGCGCAGGACTGGCAACAAGCGCTGGCGCAGGCACTGCCCGAGGTGCGCTGGTGCAGCGTCGAGCAGGCCCGCGCGCGGCCTGACGCGATCAGCGCCGCCGTGGTGGCCAACCCGCCGCCGGGCAGCCTGCAAGGCCTGCCGGGGCTGCGCCTGATCCAGTCGCTGTGGGCCGGCGTCGACCGTCTGCTGGCCGACCCCACGCTGCCCGCCGGCGTGCCGGTCGCGCGCATGGTCGACCCGGCGATGAGCGCCGCGATGGCCGAGACCGCGCTGTGGGCCACGCTGACGCTGCAGCGCGACTTCTTCGTCTACGCGCAGCAGCAGCACCAGGGCCGCTGGCAGCAGCACCCGCAGCGCCGCGCCGACGAGTGGCCGGTGCTGATCCTGGGCCGGGGCGAGATGGGCGGCACGGCGGCCCGCGCGCTGCAGGCCGCCGGCTTCCCGGTGCAGGCCTGGTCGCGCCGCGCCGGCGCCGACGCGCTGCAGCAGGCGCTGCCGCGGGTGCGCGTGCTGATCAACCTGCTGCCGCTGACGCCGGAAACCAGCGGCATCCTGAACGCCGCGCTGTTCGCGGCGCTGCCGCGCGGCGCGGCGTTGGTCAACCTGGCGCGCGGCGCCCACTTGGTCGAGGCCGACCTGCTGGCCGCGCTGGACGCCGGGCAGTTGTCGCACGCGGTGCTGGACGTCTTCGGCCAGGAGCCGCTGCCGCCCGGCCACCCGTTCTGGCATCACGAGCGCATCACCGTGCTGCCGCACGTCGCGGCACAGACCGACCTGCGCAGCGCCGCCGCGGTGGCCGCGGCCAACCTGCGCGCGCTGCGCGACGGGCAGCCGCTGCGGCATCTGGTGGACCGCGGGCGGGGGTACTGACCTAAGGCCGCAGCGCCAGTGCCAACAGCGGCGGGCGCTGGCCGCCCTGACGCAAGGCCGGCGACGAGGGACGCAGCGGCTCCACCATCATCAGCACCAGCCGCCGCAGCGCGTCCCAGGGGTCCAGTGGCCAGCCGGGGTGGCGCAGGCCCTTGACGAGGCCGTCGCAGACGCTGGCGGCTTCCAGCCAGTGCGCCAGCTGGTGGTCGGCCAGCTGCGGCAGCACGCGCTCGAAGAGCTTTTCCTTCAGGCCCCAGACGCGCGCCTCGCGCAGCGCCAGCGGCAGCGGGCGGCCGGCGTCCAGCGCCTCGCGCGCGCGGCGCAGCGCGCGCACGTCCTCGGCCAGCGTCCAGTGCACCAGCACCGGCGTCTCGCCCTCGGCGCGCAGGCCGTCGAGCATGCGCAGGGCTCGTGCCACGTTGCCCGCGAGGATGGCCTCGCCGAGCTTGAAGACGTCGTAGCGCGCGACGTCGAGCACCGCGGCCTCCACCTGCTCGAAGCTCAGCTCGCCGCGCGGGTACAGCAGCGCCAGCTTCTGCAGCTCTTGATGCGCGGCGAGCAGGTTGCCTTCCACGCGGTCGGCGAAGAAGGCCAGCGTCTGCTGGCCGGCCTCGCCGTCCAGCACGCGCTGGCCCTGGCGCGCCAGGCGCTGCGCCAGCCATTGCGGCAAGGCCTTGCGCTCGATGGGCTCGATGCGCACGCTGACGCCCGCGCCGTCGAGCGCGCCGAACCACGCGCTCTTGAGCTGCTGGCCGTCCAGGCGCGGCAGGCTGACCAGCGTCAGCACGTCGTCGGACAGCGCCTGGCAGTAGCGCTGCAGCGCCTCGGAGCCGTCCTTGCCGGGCTTGCCGCCGGGGATGCGGATCTCGATCAGCTGCCGGTCGGCGAACAGGCTCATCTCCTGCGCCGCGCCGAGCACGGCGCTCCAGTCGAAGTGCGCGCCGGCGACGTTGAAGACCTGGCGCTCGGCATAACCCGCTTGCCGCGCGGCCGCGCGGATCGCGTCGCCGGCCTCCTGCGCCTGCAGCGGCTCGTCGCCGAAGACGGTGTAGAGCGGACGCAGGCCGCGCTCGAGCTGGGCTTGCAACTGGTCGGCGCGGACTTGCATGACGGCCTAAATACGCACACTCGCCAGGCGGCGCAGCACCTGGGCGACGATGTCGGACTGCATCTCGCGGTAGAGATCGGCCTCCTCGTACTGCTTGGCCAGCGCCTGCGTCTCGTTGTAGCTGAGGTCGCGCGCCAGCGCCAGCTCGGTGGGCGGCGTCAGCTCGCGGCCGGCCGGCGTGTGGGTGCGGAAGCGGAAGCGCAGGCGCACGCTCAGCTCGCGCACCTGGGCCGCGGTGGTGGTGGCGACGACGCTGCGCTCGCGCACGTCGGTCAGCGCCTGCAGGATCAGCTCGGCGCGCGCCGGGTTGTCCTCTACCGTGACGTGCTGCGCCAGCAGCGCGGACTTCAGCTCGTCGCGCAGGGACGAGCGCGGCGCGAAGCCGGTCAGTGCGATGCTGCGAAAGCGCAAGGGCTCGGCGCCGCGCAGCTGGAAGCCGCAGCCGGCCAGTGCCAGCGCGCCGCCGGCCGCGGCCAGCGCGTGCCGCCTGGATAACACGCTAGACCACGACATTGACCAGTCGGCCCGGCACGACGACGACCTTCTTGGCCGTCCGGCCCTCGGCGAAGCGGATGCACTCGGGGTGCGCCAGCGCGGCGGCCTCGATCGCGCCGCGGTCGGCCATCGCCGGCACGCGCACCTGGCCGCGCAGCTTGCCGTTGACCTGCAGCACCAGCTCGATCTCGTCGCGCTCCAGCGCGCGCTCGTCGACCTCGGGCCACGATGCGTCGATCAGCTCGCCGAGCGCCGCCGCGAAGCCCAGGTCGCGCCACAGCGCGAAGCAGATGTGCGGCGCCGCGGGGTACAAGACGCGCAGCAGGATGGACAGGCCTTCGCGCAGCACGGCGGCGTCGGCCGGCGTGTCGGCCAGCGCCGCGTCGTCCAGCGCGTTGAGCATCTTCATCGCGCCGGAGACGACGGTGTTGTATTGCAGCCGGTCGTAGTCGGCGCTGACCTGGCGCAGCAGCTGGTGCAGATTGCGCCGCAGCTCCAGCGCGGCGCGGCTGGCGCCGTCCGTGCGCGGCGCGGCATGGGCGATGCGCGGCGCGCTCTTGACGCCGAAGGCCCACAGCCGGCGCAGGAAGCGGAACACGCCTTCGGCGCCGCTGTCGGACCACGCGGCGCTCTGGTCGGGCGGGCCGGCGAACATCGTGAAGGTGCGCGCGGTGTCGGCGCCGAATCTGGCGATGATGTCGCGCGGCTCGACGACGTTGTTCTTGGACTTCGACATCTTCTCGATGCCGCCCAGCATCACGGCCAAGCCGTCGGCCTTGGCCGTCGCGCCCACCGGGTGGCCCTTGTCGTCGTAGCGGATGTCCACTTCCGACGGGTAGAACCACCGCTTCTTCCCGCCATCGTCGTCGCGGTAGAAGCATTCGTTGAGCAGCATGCCCTGCGTGAACAGGCGCTTGAACGGCTCGCCGAAGTTGACGAGGCCGAGGTCGCGCATGGCCTTGGTCCAGAAGCGCGCGTACAGCAGGTGCAGCACCGCGTGCTCGATGCCGCCGATGTACTGGTCCATCGGCGACCAGTAGTTGTTGCGCGGGTCGACCATCGCCTGCTCGTTGTCGGGGCAGCAGTAGCGCATGTAGTACCAGGCGCTGTCGACGAAGGTGTCCATGGTGTCGGTCTCGCGCCGCGCGGGCTGGCCGCATTGCGGGCAGGCCACGTGCAGGAACGACGCGCTCTTGTTCAGCGGGTTGCCGCTGCCGTCGGGCACCAGGTCTTCGGGCAGCAGCACCGGCAGGTCCTTCTCGGGCACCGGCACGCTGCCACAGGCGGCGCAATGGATGATGGGGATCGGCGTGCCCCAGTAGCGCTGGCGGCTGATGCCCCAGTCGCGCAGCCGCCAGGTGGTCTTCTTCTCGCCCAGGCCCTTGGCCTGCAGCGCGGCGGCGATGGCGTCCACCGCGCGCTTGTAGGGCAGGCCGCTGTAGTTGCCGCTGTTGATCGTGACGCCGCGCGCCTTGTCGGCGTACCAGTCCTGCCAGCGGTGGTAGTCGAAGTGCTCGCCGTCGACGTGCACCACCTGCGTGATCGGCAGCCCGTACTTCAGCGCGAACGCGAAGTCGCGCTCGTCGTGCGCCGGCACGCCCATCACGGCGCCGTCGCCGTAGCTCATCAACACGTAGTTGCCCACCCACAGCGGCACGGCCTCGCCGGTCAGCGGGTGCGTGACCGACAGCCCGGTGGGCATGCCTTCCTTCTCTTTCAGCGCCAGTTCGGCTTCGGTGGTGCCGCCCTGCTTGCATTGTTCGATGAAGGCGGCCAGCGCCGGGTTGGCCGCCGCGGCGTGCGCGGCCAGCGGGTGCTCGGGCGCCACCGCGCAGAAGGTCACGCCCTTGATGGTGTCGGCGCGCGTCGTGAAGACGTACATGCGGCCGCCCTGGATCAGCTCGCCCTTGGCGTCGCGGATGTCGTGCGTGAACGCGAAGCGCACGCCTTCGCTCTTGCCGATCCAGTGCTCCTGCATCAGGCGCACGCGCTCGGGCCAGCCTTCGAGGTAGTCGCGGTGCGTGGGGTCGTTGACGCCGGCCAGCAACTCGTCGGCGTACTGCGTGATCGCGAGGTAGTAGCCGGGGATCTCGCGCTTTTCCACCAGCGCGCCGCTGCGCCAGCCGCGGCCATTCTCCACCTGCTCGTTGGCCAGCACGGTCTGGTCGACCGGGTCCCAGTTGACGACCTGGGTCTTCTTGTAGGCGATGCCTTTTTCCAGCATCTTCAGGAAGAACCACTGGTTCCACTTGTAATAGCCGGGGTCGCAGGTGGCGAGCTCGCGGCTCCAGTCGAAGGCCAGGCCCAGCGGCTGCATCTGGCTCTTCATCTCGGCGATATTGGCGCGCGTCCATTCGGCCGGCGGGCGCTTGTTGTCGATCGCGGCGTTCTCGGCCGGCAGCCCGAAGGCGTCCCAGCCCATGGGCATCAGCACGTTGAAGCCCTTCATCCGCAGGTAGCGCGCCATCATGTCGTTGATGGTGTAGTTGCGCACGTGGCCCATGTGCAGCTTGCCGCTGGGGTAGGGCAGCATCGAGCAGGCGTAGAACTTCGGGCGGCGCTTGTCCTCGGTCACGCGGTAGGCGTCGCGCGCCGCCCAATGGGCCTGCGCGGCGGCTTCGACTTCGGCGGGGACGTACTTTTCGTTCATGACAGCCCCTCGCCCGACGGGTACGTCAGGCGATCCCCCGAGGGGATGCGGGCCGGCTTGGGAGCGGCCCGGCGCTCGGCCCGCGTCGCTGAAAGTGTTCGTCTCATGGCCAGCGATTGTAGGGACGGGGTCCGTCCGCCGCCGCCGCGGCGCTGCCACGAAACGCGTCACCGCGATCCGCGCAAAAGCGCACGCAAGACCGCGCAAATCGGCGTTCTCGGCTTGCTTTAGCTCAAGTCGGCGCCGGCAAGGCCGTAAGGCGAGATGGATTCCCGTGGTGGCGCCAGCGCGCGGCCGCGGGCTTTGTTGGGTGTCTTGCCCCGGGAGCACGAGCCTTGCCGAACCGACGATCCGCCTTCCGCCGCCTGCTGGCCGCCGCCGCTTTCAGCGTGGCCGCCGCGGTCTTGCCCGCCGCCACCGCCGTCGCCCAATCCGCCGGCACGAGCAAGCTCGCGCCCGAGCTGCAATCGCTGCTGGCCGGCGGCAGCCTGCCGGGCGCCAGCACCTGGCTGCGCAGCCTGAGCGGCCGGCCTTACGTGAAGGTGCTGATCGTCGCGCCGGGCAGCGTGGCGCCGGAACTCGCCGATCTGCGGCGCGACATCCTCGCCCGCGGCGGCTCGGTGCACTACAACTACGTCTCGCTGCGCGCGCTGTCGGCGCTGGTGCCGGTGTCGGCGCTGCCGGCACTCGGCGCGCGTGCCGACGTACTGAGCATCACGCCCAACCGGCCGGCCTCGCGCACGGCCAGCCTGCTGCAGGCCGCCAGCGGCGCCGGCGCCGAACTGCAGGTGCTGGCCGCCGGCAGCGCGCTGGACGGGCGCGGCGTGGGCATCGCGATCCTCGATTCCGGCATCGACTGGAACCACCGCAGCTTCGCCGGCAGCGACGGCCGCAGCCGCGTGCGCGGCGCGGTCGATCTGGTGGCGCTCGGCCGCAGCTTCCCCGACGGCGGCTGGCGCACGGGCATCGACCTGTCGGCCACGCTGCAGGCCACGCTCAGCGGCGTGGCCGGGCTGCTGGGCGGCAAGCTCACGCTGCCGCCGACGGCGCTGCGCGCCGACCCCTACGGCCACGGCAGCCACGTGGCGGCGGTGGCCGCCGGCGCCGGCGGCTATCAAAGCCCCGACAACAGCGGCATCGCGCCGGGCGCCGACCTCTACGACGTGCGCGTGCTCGACGAGCGCGGCATCGGCAACACCGGCGACGTGCTGGCCGGCATCGACTGGGTGCTGCAGCGCAGCCGCACGACCAACATCCGCGTGATGAACCTGAGCCTGGGCGCGGCGTCGACCGACTCGTTCCTGCTGGACCCGCTGGCGCGCGCCGCGCGCGGCGCGGTGGCCGGCGGCCTGGTGGTGGTGGCGGCGGCCGGCAACGCCGGCCGCGACGGCGCGGGCCGCACGGTCTACGGCGCCGTCACCTCGCCGGGCCACGAGCCTTCGGTGATCACCGTCGGCGCGTCCAACCCGATGGACAGCGCCGGCCGCGGCGACGATGGGGTCACCGGCTTCAGCTCGCGCGGGCCCACGCGCGGCGCGTTCACCCTGGCCAGCGGCAAGCGCTGGGTCGACAACCTGATCAAGCCCGACCTCGTAGCGCCGGGCAACCGCATCGTCGCCGCACTGTCCAGCGACGCGCTGGGCAGCCGCTCCGGCTGGAACCTGCTGGCCACCACGTACCCGCAGCTCGCCCAGGTGCCCGGCGCGTCGCAGGCCGCGCGGCAGACGCTGATGCAGCTCAGCGGCACCTCGGTGGCCGCGCCCGCGGTGGCCGGCGCCGCGGCCGTGCTGCTGCAGGCCAACCCGGGGCTGACGCCGCCGCTGGTGAAGGCCATCCTGCAATACACCGCGCAACCGCTGCCCAATGCCGGGCTGCTGGAGCAGGGCACCGGCGCGCTCAACCTCGAAGGCGCGGTGCGCCTGGCGCAGGCGCTGCGCACCGACATCGGCCCGGCGCTGGCCGCCGGCCGGCTGAAGGCGGGCGACAACCTGCTGGCCGCCGGCCGCGTGCTGCCGCAGCCGCGCTCGATGCTCGGCCAGCAGGACGTGCCCTGGAGCCGCCTGATCACCGCCGGCGGCACGCACCTGTTCGGCGGCGACGCCTTGTTCACGCGCTGGCAGCCGGTCTACGACCCGGGCCTGGTGTGGGCGCGCCAAGTGGTGCTGCGCGAATCGCTGCAGTACCAGCCGGCCTCGCTGCTGCTGGCCGGCAACACCGTGCCCACGGCGGTGATCGAGCGCAACGCCGGCAACCAGGTGCTGCTGACCGCCGGCGTGCGGCTGCTCGACGGCCTGGCCGCCAACGGCGCCGGCCAGGTCTTGATGACGCCGGTCGACACGCTCAGCGCGCGCGCGCTGCAAGGCGCGGGGCTGACGCTGTCGTCGGGCTTCGCCGCGCAGGACGGCGGCCGGCTCAGCGCCGAGGGCTTCATCTTGAGCGAAGGCTTCGTGCTGGGCGAGGGCTTCATCCTCAGTGAAGGCTTCATCCTCTCCGAGGGCTTCATCCTGAGCGAAGGCTTCATCCTGTCCGAAGGATTCATCCTCAGCGAGGGCTTCATCCTGTCCGAGGGTTTCATCCTCAGCGAAGGCTTCATCCTGAGCGAGGGCTTCATCCTCAGCGAATCGCTGGCCGACCCCGCGGCGGCGGCCGACCGCAGCTTCAGGGGCGAGTGAGCGCCGCTGCATCGTGACGGCCTCACCGCCTCCATCCCCGCCACCGGCGCGCGGCCCCTGGGCGCGCTTCGTGCAGGCCCACCTGTTCGACTACCGCGCGCCGGCGCGGCGGCTGTGGCTGGGCCTGGTGGCCGCCGGCGCGCTGGCGCTGGCCTGGGCGCTGCAGCAACTGCTGGCGCTGCCCTGGGCGCAGCAGTGGCCGATCCTGGCCGGCATCGCGCTGGTGGCGCTGGCCTCGTGGTTCCCGGTGCAGATCCCGCGCACCACCTTCACCTACAGCGTCGCCGACCTCTTCGTCTTCACGCTGCTGGCGATCGCCGGCACGCCGGCCGCGGTGCTGGCCGCGGGCACCGAGGCGGCAGTGGGCTGCTGGCGCACGTCCAAGCGGCTCAGCAGCCGGCTGGCGTCGCCGGCCGCGGCGCTGGCGGCGATGGCGGTGACCGGCGCGCTGCACGGCGCCTTGCACGCGGCGCTGACGCGCGCCGGGCTGGCCGAGGCCAGCGCCGAGCTGGCCTCGCTGTGCACGGTGGCGCTGCTGCCGTTCGCGCTGACCTCGCTGCCGCTGGGCCTGATGATGGCGCTCAAGAACGGCCGCCGCTTCGACGGCCGCGCCTGGCTCGACGGCTACGGCTGGGTGGCCGCGATGTACCTGGGCGCCGCCGTGGTGGCCGGCGTCGTGCACATGAACGTGCGCCAGTTCGGGCCCGCCATCGTCTTCGTCGGCCCGGTGGTCGTGATCGCCATCGTGCTGCTGCTGCGCGCCACGCTGGCCCGCCACGACCGCGAGCGCGGCGCGCAGGAGGCGCGCATCGCCGAGGCCGAGCGCGAGGTCCTGATCAACCAGCGCCGCTTCGCCGGCGCCTTCACGCACGCCGGCATGGGCATGGCCATCGTCGACGGCAGCGGCCGCGTGCTGCAGGCCAACCCGGCGCTGTGCCATTTGTTCGCGGTGGACGAGGCGGCGCTGATCGGCCAGCCCTTCGAGCAGCGGCTGCACGCGGGCGACCTCGCCTTGTTCCGCCGCCACGTGCGCGAGGCGCTGGCGCGCCCCGACCCCGACTTCACGATGGAGCTGCGCTGCCGCGGCCACGGCGACGACGGCGACGAGCTGTGGGTGGCGCTGCGCTGCAGCCCCTTCGACGACCCCGGCAACGCCGGCCGCTGCCTGATCTACCAGCTGCACGACATCACCTCGCGCCACCTCGCCGAGCGCAAGCTGCAGCACATCGCGTTCCACGACGCGCTGACCGACCTGGCCAACCGCCACTGCTTCCAGGAGCGGCTGGCGGTGGCGGTGGAGGCCAGCCGCACCGACGAGCGGGTGCGCTTCGCGGTGATGTTCCTCGACCTCGATCGCTTCAAGGTCGTCAACGACAGCCTGGGCCACGTGGCCGGCAACGAGCTGCTGCGCGAGGTGGCGCGGCGGCTGCGCGCCTCGCTGCGGCCGGACGACCTGGTGGCGCGCCTGGGGGGCGACGAGTTCGCGATGCTGCTGGAAGCGCTGGACTCGCAGGAGGCCGGCGTGCGCCTGGCCGAGCGCGTGCTGGCCGCGCTGTCGCGCCCGGTGTCGATCAACGGCACCGAGGTGCTGCCCGGCGCCAGCATCGGCATCACCTTCAGCGACATGGGCTACCGCACCGTCGACGAAGTGCTGCGCGACGCCGACCTGGCGATGTACGAGGCCAAGGGCGCCGGCCGCGGCCGCGTGGCGCTGTTCGACAGCAGCATGCACGAGCGCATCGCCGACAAGCTGGCGCTGGAGGCCGACCTGCGCCACGCGATCGGCGCCGGCCAGCTCTCGGTGATGTTCCAGCCGCTGTACCACATCGACCCCTACCGGCCCTACGGCTTCGAGGCGCTGGCGCGCTGGGTGCACCCCGAGCGCGGGCCGGTGAGCCCGGCGGTCTTCATCACGCTGGCCGAGGAGTCGGGCCACATCGAGGCGCTGACCGCCTGGGTGATCGACCATGCCTGCAGCCAGCTCGCCGCCTGGCAGCGCAGCGCGCCGCAAATGGCGGAGCTGGGCATGCACGTCAACGTCTCCGGCCGCGACCTGGCCTGGCCGGGGCTGGTGGATCACGTGCAAGCGGTGCTGCAACGCCACCAGCTCGCGCCGCGGCACCTGACGCTGGAGATCACCGAAACCATGCTGATGAGCCGGCTCGACGTCGCGCTGGCGGCGCTGGCGCGGCTGCGCGAGATCGGCGTCAGCTTCAGCATCGACGACTTCGGCACCGGCTACTCGTCGCTGGCCTACCTGAGCACGCTGCCGATCGACAGCCTGAAGATCGACCGCTCGTTCGTGATGGGCCTGCACGACAAGCCGCAGAACGTGGAGATCGTGCGTGCGGTGCTGGACCTGGGGCGCTCGCTCGGCAAGAAAGTGATCGCCGAGGGCATCGAAACGCCCGAGCAACTGGCCGCGCTGCGCCGCATGGGCGTGCCCATCGGCCAGGGCTACCTGCTGTCCAGGCCGCTGAAGGCCGAGCAGGTGGCGGCCTGGCTGGCGGCGCCGCAAGCGACGCCGGCGTGAGGCATCAACCTCAGCGCGGCGGCGCCTCGGTGACGAAGCCGATGCGCGTCAGCCCGGCCTGCTGCACGGCGTCGATCAGCTCGGCCACGCGGCCGTAGGGCACGCGGCGGTCGGCGCGCAGCTGCACCTCGGCGGTGGCGTCGCCGCGCGCGGCTTCGCGCACGCGCTGCACCAGGTCGTCGGCGGCCACCGGCTGGTCGGCCAGGAACACGCGGCCCTCGGCGTCGATCGCCAGCGCGATGAAGGCCGGCGCGTCGCTGGGCCGCGCGGCCTCGGCGCGCGGCAGGTCGAGCTTCAGGCTGCTGCTCATCAGCGGCGCGGTGACGATGAAGATCACCAGCAGCACCAGCATCACGTCGATCAACGGCGTCATGTTGATGTCGCTCATCGGCCGCGACGCCGGGCTGCGCTGCAGGCGACCGAAGGCCATGGGCTGCGCTTCAGGACTCGGCGCCGAGCGCCATCTCGCGCAGGTCGTGCGCGAAGCCTTCCAGCTCGGCCTCGGCCGCGGCGATGCGCTGGCCGTAGATGTTGTAGGCCAGCACCGCGGGCACGGCCACCGCGATGCCGGCGGCGGTCATGATCAGCGCCTCGCCGACCGGGCCAGAGACCTTCTCGATCGACAGACTGCCGGCCGCCGCGATGCCGGCCAGCGCGTGGTAGATGCCCCAGACGGTGCCGAACAGCCCGACGAAAGGCGCCGTGCTGCCCACCGAGGCCAGCAGCACCTGGCCGGCCTGCAGGTGCTGCAGCCCGCGGTGCAAGGCGTCGCGCAGGCGGCGCGTGAGCTGCGCGGCCAGCGGCCCGCCGCCGTCCAGCGTGCCGCGCGGCGCTTCAGCCACCGCCGCGTCGAGCAGCGGCTGCAGGATCTGCTCGCGGTCGATCGCCTGCAGCCGCCGGCGGCCTTCGTCGAGCGAGGGCGCGGCCCAGAAGGCGGCCACGCCGCGCTCCACGTCCTGCGCCGCGCGGCGCAGCAGCCAGCCCTTCCACAGGATCACGACCCAGGCCGTCACCGACATCAGCAGCAGCAGCCCGGCGACGGCGCGGCCGATGCCGTCGCTGCGGTCCCAGAAGTGCAGCAGGCCGTCCACGCGCGAACCGCAGCCGGCTCAGCCCTTGAGGCCGAGGACGTCGTCCATGCCGTACAGGCCGGGCGGCTTGCCGCGCAGGAAGCGCGCCGCGCGCAGGCTGCCGGCGGCGTAGTTGGCGCGGCTGTTGCTGCGGTGGGTGATCTCGATGCGCTCGCCGGTGCCGGCGAACAGCACCGTGTGGTCGCCGACGATGTCGCCGCCGCGCACGGTGGCGAAGCCGATGGTCGACGGATCGCGCTCGCCGGTGACGCCTTCGCGCGCGTAGACGGCGCAGTCCTTCAGCTCGCGGCCCAGCGCGCGCGCCAGGGTCTCGCCCATCGCCAGCGCGGTGCCGCTGGGCGCGTCCACCTTGTGGCGGTGGTGGGCCTCGATGACCTCGATGTCGTAGCCCTCGGCCAGCGCGCGCGCCGCCTGGTCCAGCAGCCGCAGCATCACGTTGACGCCGACGCTCATGTTGGGCGCCATCACGATGGGCAGCGCCTGCGCGGCGGCCGCCACCTGGGCCTTCTGCGCCGCGCTGAAGCCGGTGGTGCCGATGACCATGCGCACGCCCGGATCGCGGCAGGCGTCCAGGTGGGCCAGCGTGCCCTCGGGGCGGGTGAAGTCGATCAGCACGTCGGCGTCCTGCAAGCCTTGGCGCAGGTCAGCGGTGATGTTCACGCCGGTGACGCGGCCGAGGAAGGCGCCGGCGTCGCCGCCCAGCGCCGGGCTGCCGGGCACGTCGAGCGCGCCGCTGAGCCGGCAGTCGCCACTGGCGAGCACGGCCTCGATCAGCATGCGGCCCATGCGGCCGGACGCGCCGGCCACGGCGATGTTCAGCAGAGGGCTCATTTCAGTCGCCCAGCGGCGGGTAGCTGCGCGCCGGGCCTTGCGGCTCAGGCACCGCCGGCGCGTCGTCGCGCCTGGGCGGCGCGGGCAGGGCCTTGATCTGCGCCTCGGTCAGCTCCAGCGTGCGCGGCTCGATCTTCTTGCGCGTGCCGGTGATGCCGGCCACGAACTCGCGCTCGCTCGGCAGCTCGGGCGCCTCGATGGTCTTCAGCGCGTCGCCGTCGAACAAGACCACCACGCTGCGGCGCTGGCTGGGCACGCCGTCGCGGCGCAGCGTGAAGATGTAGTCCCAGCGGTCGCCGTGGAAGGGGTCGGTCAACAGCGGCGTGCCCAGGATGTCGCGCACCTGGGCGCGGGTGAGGCCAGGCTTGATGCGCGCGGCCTGCTCGCTGGTGATCACGTTGCCCTGCACGATCTCGATGCGGTAGGGCGTGATGCGGGCGAAGAAGCCGTCGTCGGACTGGCGCGACGCGGCGCAACCGCCCAGCAGCGACAGGGCAGCCAGGCCGGCGACGAGGATGGATCGGCTCATGGGCAGGATCTGAGTGGGGGCAGCGCAGCCGCACGCGAGGCGCGGGCTGGCTATGATCAAAACCATTCTAGCGGGGACCCCACATGAGCAATGCCGAGGAACTGAAGAGCAGCGGGCTGAAGGCCACGCTGCCGCGCATCAAGATCCTCGAAGTGTTCCAGCACGCCGAGCGCCGCCACATGACGGCCGAGGACGTCTACCGCGCCTTGCTGTCCGACGGTTCCGACATCGGCCTGGCCACCGTCTACCGCGTGCTGATGCAGTTCGAGCAGGCCGGCTTGCTGACGCGCAGCAACTTCGAGTCGGGCAAGTCGGTCTTCGAGCTCAACGAGGGTCACCACCATGACCATCTGGTGTGCCTGAGCTGCGGCCGCGTCGAGGAGTTCTACGACGCCGAGATCGAGAAGCGCCAGCGCGCGATCGCCGAGGAGCGCGGCTTCGAACTGCAAGACCATTCGCTGGCGCTGTACGGCCGCTGCAACCGGCCGGATTGCCAGCGGCGCTGAAGCGCGCGTGGCGCTGGCGGCCCGTCAGTCGGGCTCGCCTTTCTCCATCGCCTTCTGGTGGCGCTCGATGAACTCCTGGTAGGTGTCGATGCCGCGCAGCTGCAGGATGGTGTTGCGCACCGCGGCTTCCACCAGCACCGCCAGGTTGCGCCCGGCGTCCACCGCGATCACCACCTTGCGCACACCGATGCCCAGGATGTCCTCGTACAGCGGCTCGTAGGGCAGCCGCTCGAACTCGCGCTCCATCGTCTCCTTGCGCACCAGGTGCACGATGAGCTGCAGCTTCATCTTGCGGCGCACCGCGGTCTCGCCGAAGATGGCCTTGATGTCCAGCAGCCCGATGCCGCGCACCTCCAGCAGGTTGCGCAACAGCTCGGGACAGCGGCCTTCCAGCGCCGTCTGGCTGGTGCGGTAGAGGTCCACCGCGTCGTCGGCCACCAGGCCGTGGCCGCGGCTGATCAGCTCCAGCCCCAGCTCGCTCTTGCCCAGGCCCGATTCGCCGGTCAGCAGCACGCCCAGGCCCAGGATGTCCATGAACACGCCGTGGCGCGTGGTGCGCTCGGCGAAGAGCTGCGCGAGATAGGCGCGCACCACGTCGATCACGTGGCCGGCCGACTCGCGGGTGACGAACAGCGGGATCTCGGCGCGGTCGCACATCGCCACCAGGCGGTCGGGCGGCTTGCAGTCGTCGGCAACGATGATGAACGGCGGCTCCAGCGTCACGATGCGCGAGATGCGGCGCTCCTGGTCCTCGGGCGAGGCGTTGCCCAGGTAGACCACCTCGCGGCGGCCGACGATCTGCACCCGGTAGGGGTGGATGTAGTTGAGGTAGCCCACCAGATCGGCCGCCGAGCGCGCGTCGCGCACGGCGGCGTCGTCGAAGGGGCGCTCGGGGTGGGCATGGCCGGCGATCCATTCCCAGCGCATCGCCTCGCGGTGGGCCTCGAACAGGCCCTCGGCGCTGACCGAAGTCGGTTTCATCGCCAGCCCGCCGTCATGCGACGGACTTCAGCGGCTCCCAGTCGGAGATCAGCTTGTGCACCGTGGCCGCGTCGGGCTCGGTCTTCAGGCGCTCGCGCAGCTCGCGGTCGGACAGCATCTCGGCGATCTCCGACAGGATCTCCAGGTGCCGCTGCGTCGCCGCCTCGGGCACCAGCAGGAAGATCAGCAGCGACACCGGCTCGTCGTCGGGCGCATCGAAGGCGATGGGCTGCTGCACGCGCAGCACCGCGGCCAGCGGGTTCTTCAAGCCCTTGATGCGCCCGTGCGGGATCGCCACGCCGTGGCTGAGGCCGGTGGAGCCCAGCCGCTCGCGGGCGAAGAGGTTGTCGGTGACGATGCTGCGGGCGACCGAGTGCTGGTTCTCGAACAACAGGCCGGCCTGCTCGAACACCCGCTTCTTGCTGGTGGCGTCCACGTTCACCAGCACGTTGGCGCTGGGCAGGATGGCGGCAAGGCGATTCATCTGGGCGAGTCCCCCGAGGGTGGGTCGCTCGTGGCGACGGCCGACACCCGCGTGTTACAGAGCGGTGAATTATAGGAAGCGGCCCCTCGCCGCAAGGCCCGCGGCGGCACCGCGTTCACGGGGAAGCGGTGCTTTTGCGGCATTGCAGCAACAATCTGCGCAGGCCCGCAAAAAACGGCCCCGCGGGGCCGTTCGTCCGTCGACGGTGCGGGGGCGCTCAGGGCGTGCCGGCGTCCAGCCGCTTGGGGGCCTGGTGATGGTGGTCCTGCAGGCGGTCCTTGTGGCGCACGACCTGGCGGTCGAGCTTGTCCATCAGCTGGTCGATCGCGGCATACAGGTCTTCGTGCGACTGCTCGACGAAGATGTCGCGCCCCTTGACGTGCAGCGTCACCTCGGCGCGCTGCCTTCGTTCCTTTTCCTTCTTCTTTTCAACCGTCAGCAGCACGTTCACATCCACGACCTGATCGAAATGTCGCGTCACGCGGTCCAGCTTCGTCAGCACGTATTCACGCAGGGCCGGGGTGACTTCGAGATGGTGTCCGCTGATCGTCAAGTTCATTCAGTGCCTCCTGAGCGAGGGGGGAAAAACCGGGGGCCGGGCAAGGCCTGGCGAACCCAGTGTGACCCGTTTGCGGGACCCTGGCAAGCCAAGGCATCAACGAATGAAGGCCCTGGTCTGTGAGAGTATTTCGGGTTGTCTCAGCCCTTGCAGCGAGGTAACGGCGCCGGCTGCCAGGCCCGTGCGCCGGGGTCGCCAAGGCTTTGCAGAAAGGCCAGCAGATCGCGCTGCTCGGCGGCGCTGAAATGCAGCGGCTGCAGGATGCGCTCGCCGTCGGCGTGCAGCCGATCGAGGTCCAGCTCGGCATAGTGGCGCAGCACGTGTTGCAGCGTCGCGAGCTGGCCGTCGTGCAGGTAAGGCGCGGTCAGCGCCACGTTGCGCAGCGACGGCACCTTGAACTCGCCGAAGTTGCGGTGCTGAAGCTGCACGTGGCGCGTCTTCAGCGCCGCATCGCCCGGCGCATCGGCCTGCGCCGACAGCAGGTTGGTGGCGCTGGCGCGCAAGGCGGCGATGCCGGCGTGGCGCCCGGCGTCCACCACGCCCGGCCGCACGAAGAAGCGCGCGCCGATGTCGGCGAACTCGCCGTTCGAGAACAACGGCCCGGCATGGCACAGGTGGCAGCGGCCGCGGCCGACGAAGAGCCGCAGCCCGCGCTGCGCGGCGGCCGGATAGCGCGCCTGCGCACGGCGGTCGTCGCGCGCCAGCGCGTCGCGGTAGCGGTCGAAGGCGGTGCGCCCGGAGACCAGGCTGCCGACGAAGGCGCCCAGCGCCTTGCCGGTCTGCACCAGCAGGGCGGCGTCATCGTCCGGCGGCGGCGCGCCGAACACCTGCCGCCAGCGGCAGGACAGATCGGCGTCGCGCTCGATCAGGCGGCGCAGGTGCGCGGGATCGCTGGCCATCTCGCGCCGGTCCAGCAGGGGCTGCTGGGCCTGCGACCACAGGCTGTCGGCGGCGCCGTCCCAGCCCCACCAGCGCTGGTGCACCGCGTTCCACAGCGACGGCGTGTTGCGGTCCAGCGCCTCGCGCCCCAGGCCACGGGCGCGGCCGTCGCCGAAGGCCTGGGCCGGCGAATGGCAGCTTGCGCAGGCCAGGCGGCCGTCGGGCGACAGCCGCACGTCGAAGAACAGCAACTGCCCCAGCGCGACCGCGGCCGGCTGGCCGGCCACGCGGTTGCCGGGATCCAGCGCCGCGGGCAGCGGCCAGGGGCCGTGGGCCAGCACGCGCTGGCGCTCGGCGGCGTCGAGCGCCGCCGCCGGCGCGGCAACGGCGGCCAGCGCCAGCAGCAGCGCCGACAGCCGCCCGCGCAGGCCGGCGGCGACATTCACTCGACGTCCCGTTCCTGGCTCAGCCGCAGGCCGTCCAGCTCGAAGCTGAAGCGCCAGCGCCCGGGCATGTGCAGCAGCAGCCCTTCGGCGCGAAAGCGGCCGTCGCCCAGCGCGCGGATCGTCGGCCGGTAGTTCATCCCGTGGCGATGCGCCGGCATCTCGGCGTCGACCTTGCCCAGCGTCGCGCCGGCCGGGCACAGCACGACCTCGACCGCGAACATCCGGCCCGCGCGCAGCGGCCCCGGCTGCGGCGCCCAGGCCAGTTGCTGCGCGCCGGCGCTGATCTGCTGCCGGTGACGGGCATCGAGGGCGCGGCCGCAGTCGCCGGCCGTCGCGGACGCCGCCAGCGCCGGCCCGGCGCCGATCGCCAGCAGCGCCGCCCCGGCGGCCGCGCGCGCCAGCCTCATGCCGGCCGCGCCGGCGCGCGCAGCAGCGCCTCGGCGTTGCGCCAGGCGATCTGCTCGGCCAGCGGCCGCGGCAGGTCGGCCAGCCAGGCGCGCGACCACTGCGCATGCGGCACGATGTAGTGCCAGCGCTCGGGCGTGAAGGTGTCGGTGCCGACCATGAAGCGCTGCGGAAACGCCTCGAAGGCGGCGCGCCACGCGGGGTCGACCTTGCCCTCGGCGGCGTGCTCGCTGCGGAAGGCCAGGTCGCACCACAGCCGCGGATGCCGGCGCAGGCGCTCGCCAACCGCTTCGGGCCGCTCGAAGCCGGCGTGCGCCCACAGCACGCGCGCCTCGGGCCACTGCCTGAACAGGCGGTCGACCGCATCGGCGTCGGCATGCGCATGCAGCAGCAGGCCGCGCTCGCGCGCCAGCGCCACCAGGCGGCGTGGCACCGGCAGCTCGGCGTCGGCGCCGTAGAGGTGGAATTCGCCGACCCCCACGTAGCGGTGGCGCGCCAGGCGCTGCTCCAGGTAAGGCACGATCGCGTCGTCGCGCACCCAGGTGCCGGTGTCGGCGCGCGTGCGGTAGGGCCGCAGCTCGGGCACGATCAGCTCGGGCGCGACGGCCAGCAGCTTTTGCGTGCCCTCGTCGTCGGACGACGAGACCAGCGCGCCGCGCAGCCCCGCCTGGCGCAGGATGGCCACGGCCTGCGCCGGCGGCACGGTGTCCCAGGCGTCGTGGCTGTAGTGCACGTGGGCGTCGAACAGCGGCAGCGGCTCGGCGGCCTGCAGCGGCGCTATCGAAAGGCCGGCAACGGCGCCCAGCCAGCGGCGGCGGGTGAACGGGTGATGCATCGCCACGCTCCAACGGCAGCCGCAGCCGGCGCCGATGGCTGCGAAGCCTAGCGCGAAAGCGATGCCGGCAGAATCCGCGGGCCCGGCGGCGACGGTGCCGCTTTCAGTCTTTTCGCTTCTTCGCTTCTTCGCATGCTTCGTCTGCGCCCCGTGCTGGGCTGGCTGATCGGCCTGCTGCTGGCCTTGCCGCTGCTGGCGGCCGCGCTGCTGGCCGCCGTGTTGCTGCTGCGCGTGCCGGCCGCCGAGCCGCTGGTGCGGCAGGAGCCGGTGATCGAGGTGGCCGACGTCGAGCGCGCACTGCGCCTGGCGCGCCAGCACGACCCGCGGCACGCGCTGCCCGGCGTGGTGCGCACGCTGCGGCTGTCGCAGCACGAGGCCGAGCTGCTGATCAACCACGCCGCGGCGCGCTGGCGGCCCAGCCGCTGGCAACTGGAGGTGGGCGCCGGCGACCTGCAGCTGCGCGGCAGCTTGGCCCTGCCGGCCAACCCCTTCGGCGCCTGGCTCAACGTCGAACTGCAGGCGCGCCAGACCCGCGGCCTGCCGCGACTCGACCGCCTGCGCCTCGGACGGCTGAGCGTGCCGCCGGCGCTGGCGGCCTGGGCGGCGCGCCGCCTGGCCGAGCACTACGGGCTGGGCGGCTGGCAGCAGGCCGACGTGCTGTCGGTGCAGCTCGTGCGGCTGCTGCCGCGCCGGCTGGACCTGGTCTACGCCTGGGGCCCCGACGCCGGCAGCCAGGTGCTGGCCGCGCTGCTGCCGGAGAGCGAGCATGCGCGGCTGCGCATCTACGCGGCCGAGCTGGCGCAGCTGGCGCGCGCGCTGCCGGCGGGTACGCCGCAATCGCTGTCGCAGCTCCTGCCGCCGATGTTCGACCTGGCGCGCCGGCGCAGCGCCGCCGGGCAGGATCCCGCGCTGGAGAACCGCGCCGCGCTGCTGGTGCTGGGCATGGTGGCCAACGGCATCGGCCTGGGCGCGCTGCTGCCCGAGCGGCGCGAGGAGCTGGCGGCGCACCCGATCCGCGTCACGCTGGCCGGGCGGCCCGATTCGCCGCAGCACTTCCTGGTCTCGGCCACGCTGGCGGCCGAGAGCGGCACGCCGCTGGCCGACCTGATCGGGCTGTACAAGGAGCTGTCCGACGCGCGCTCGGGCAGCGGCTTCAGCTTCAACGACATGGCGGCCAACCGCGCCGGCACCCGCCTGGGCGCGCTGGCCGTCGGCGACCCCGGGCGGCTGCAGCAGCGCCTGGCCGCCGGACTGAACGAGGCCGACTTCATGCCCGACGTGTCGGACCTGCCCGAATCGATGAACGAGGCCGAGTTCCGCCGCCGCTTCGGCGGCCCCGGCTCGACGGCCTACCGCCGCATGATGGACGACATCGAGCAGCGGCTGGGCGCCACGCCGCTGTACCGGGCGAGCGACTAAGATCGCAGCGGTCATGCCGCTGCACTACCGCACCGTCCCCGTCACCCCCTTCCAGCAGAACGCCTCCATCGTCTATTGCGAGGCCACGCGCCAGGCGGCGGTGATCGATCCCGGCGGCGAGCTGCCGCGCTTGCTGGCGGCGGTGGACGAACTGGGCCTGACGCTCACGCAGATCTGGCTGACCCACGCCCACATCGACCACGCCGGCGGCGCCGGCACGCTCGCGCGCGAGCAGGGGCTGCCGATCGTCGGCCCGCACCCCGGCGACCAGTTCTGGATCGACGCGCTGGCGGCGCAGAGCCGGCAGTTCGGCTTTCCGCCGGCGGAAGCCTTCACGCCCACGCGCTGGCTGGCCGACGGCGACCAGGTGAGCGTGGGCGAGTGCGTGCTCGACGTGCGCCACTGCCCCGGCCACACGCCGGGGCACGTGGTCTTCCACAGCGCGCAGGCGCGGCGCGCCTTCGTCGGCGACGTGCTGTTCGCCGGCAGCATCGGCCGCACCGACTTTCCCGGCGGCGACTTCGACACGCTGATCAGCAGCATCACGCAGCGCCTGTGGCCGCTGGGCGACGACACCGTGTTCATCCCCGGCCACGGCCCGGAGAGCAGCTTCGGCCGCGAGCGCCGCTTCAATCCCTATCTGCAGGGCAGTTGATCATGAGCCGCGAGCCCAAGCCCCCGCCGCAGGACTACGTCGAGACCGCGCCGCTGTCCGACGACGTGCGCGCGCTGGCGCGGCGCGGCGAACTCGTGCGTTATGCCAAGGGCGCGGTGCTGATCCAGGAAGGCTCGCACGGCGACACCATCTTCATCGTGCTGGCCGGCCGGCTGCGCGCCTACGGCAGCCACCTGGCCAACGAGCGCGAGATCACCCACGGCACCTACGGCCCCGGCGAGTACGTCGGCGAGATGAGCCTGGACGGCGGCCCGCGCTCGGCCAGCGTGGCGGCGCTGGAGCCCACGATCTGCTCGATGGTGACGCGGCGCACGCTGGAAGCGCACCTGGCCGAGCGCCCGGCCTTCGCCTTCGAGCTGCTGGCCAAGGTGATCCGCCGCGCGCGCGCCGCCACGCTCAGCGCCAAGAGCATGGCGCTCAACGACGTCTACGGCCGCCTGAAGATGCTGCTGGAGGCCAGCGCCGAGCCGCAGCCCGACGGCACGCGGCGGCTGACCGAGCGGCTCACGCACCTGGAGTTGGCCAACCGCGTGGGCTGCTCGCGCGAGATGATCACGCGCCAGCTCAACGACCTGCAGCAGGGCGGCTACGTCGGCCTCGAGGGCCGCGGCCTGCTGATGCTGTTGAAGCCGCTGCCACCGCGCTGGTAGCCCGTCAGCTCAACGCTGTTGCTGCTGCGGCGCCGCCGCCAGCTTGGGCGCCGCCGGAAAATGCCGGTCGGGCTTGGGCGCGGCCTCGTACAGCGGCAGCACGCGCGGCAGCCGGGCCTCGATGTCCTTGATGCGCTGCGGGCCGCTGGGGTGCGTGGACAGGAACGAGGCGTTGGCGCCGCCGCCGGCCGCGCCCATCTTCTGCCACAGCGAGACGCCGGCACGCGGGTCGTAGCCGGCCTGCGACGCCATCACCAGGCCCAGCGCGTCGGCCTCCGACTCGTCGTCGCGGCTGAACTTCAGCGACAGCAGCTGGCTGCCGATCTGCGCGCCGATGTCGCCGATCTGCCCCAGCCCCAGCAGCGCCGCGCCCAGCCGCAGGCCGTTGGTGGTGATGACGTTCTTGCCCATCTGCTCGCGTGCGTGCTCCAGCAGCGCGTGCGCCGCTTCGTGGCCCATGATCATCGCCACCTCGGCGTCGGAGAGCTGCAGCTCCGACAGGATGCCGTAGTAGAAGGCGATCTTGCCGCCGGGCATGCAGAAGGCGTTGAGCTGGCGGCTGCCGATCAGGTTGACCTCCCAGTGCCACTGCGCCGCGCGCGGATTGCAGTCGCCGGTGAAGGGCACGATGCGCGCGGCGATGTACTTCAAACGTTGGAGCTGCGGATGGTCGGCCGGCGCCAGCGCGCGCTCGCTGCCGGCCTGCTGCAGCATGCGCCGGTACTGCTGGCCGGCCTGGCCTTCCACGGTGTCGGCCGGCACCGCCTTCGTGAAGCTCGAGCGCTTGCATTCGGGGAGGGTGGCAGCCGCGGCCGGCCACGCCGCCACCAGCCCGGCGCCCAGCAGGCCGCCGGTGAACAGCCGGCGGCGGTGCAGGCTGCAAGGGCAGGGGCGGTCAGCGGTCATCGGCGGTTCTCCTTGGGGCCGGCAGGTGAGGGCCGGCGCGGGAAATTCTAGGAGTCCGAAGAATCGCCCAGCGCACGGATGGGCGCACGCAAGGCCCACAGCAGCACCAGCGCCGGCAGCGCCAGCACGGTGCTGACGACGAAGAAGCCGGGCCAGCCGATGGTCTCGGCCAGCACGCCCGCCAGCGGCCCCACCCAGACCCGACCGACCGACGCAAAGGCCGACAGCAGCGCGAACTGCGTGGCCGTGAAGCGCCGGCTGCACAGGCTCATGAGAAAGGCCAGGAAGGCCGCCGTGCCCATGCCGCCGCACAGGTTCTCCAGCGCCACCACCAGCAGCAGGCCGCCGTCCACCGGCGTGGGCCTGGCCAGTTGCACGAAGCCCCAGTCGAAGGCCGGCAGCAGCGCCGCGCCCAACTGCCCGCGCCCGCCCTCGGCCAGCCACCAGAAACCCAGATTGGTGGCCGCCTGCAGGATGCCGAACAGCATCAGCGCGCGCCACAGCCCCAGCCGCAGCATCAGCGCGCCGCCCAGCAGCGCGCCGCCGATCGACAGCCACAGCCCCAGCAGCTTGTTGACGACGCCGACCTCGGCCGACGCATAGCCCATGCCCTTGAGCAGGAAGGGCGTCAGCAGCGCGCCGGCGAAGGCGTCGCCCAGCTTGTAGAGCACGATCAGCAGCAGGATCGCACCGGCGCCGGGGTGGCTGAAGTAGTCGCGCAGGCCGGCCAGCAAGGTGTCGAAGCGCGCGCGGCGCGCGGCCCAGGCGGCCAGCGGCAGCGTCAGCGCGATGCCGCCCAGCAGCGCGGCCAGCTCGATCCAGCGGGCCTGCAGCGCCGCAGGCAGCGCGGTGGCGGCGAGCCAGCCGCCCAGCAGCCGTTGCGCCAGCAAGGCGCCGTAGCGGTCGGTCAGCCACACGCCGACGGCCACCGCGGCCAGCACCGCGGCGAAGCCCAGCAGCTCGCGCCGTGCCGGGCCGCCCGGCGCGGTGGCAGCGACCGGCAACGGCGGCAGACGCGGCAGCAGCAAGGCGCTGACCCCCGCCGCGGCCAGCATCAGCGCGGCCATCAGCCGGTAGACCTGCGGCCAGGTCCAGCCGCCGCCTTGCGCGGCGTCGGTCCAGATCAGCGCCAGGCCGCCGGAGACGATCATCGCGACGCGGTAGCCGGCGACGTTGAGCGAGGCGCCGAGGCCGCGCTCCGACGCCGGCAGCAGGTCGGTGCGGTAGGCGTCGATCACCACGTCCTGCGAGGCCGACAGGAAGGCCAGCGTCAGCGCCAACAACGCAAACGAGCGGATGCCGGCCGCCGGCGAGGTACCGGCCAGCACCAGCAGCACGGCGGCCAGCAGCAATTGCGTCAGCACCAGCCAGCCGCGCCGCCGGCCCAGGCCCGACGGCTCGAAACGGTCCATCAGCGGCGCCCACAGGAACTTGAAGGTGTAGGGCAGCCCCGCCAGCCCCAGGAAGCCGATGGTCGCCAGGTCCACCCCGTCGGTGGCCAGCCAGGCTTGCAGCGCCTGCCCCGTCAGCGCCAGCGGCAGGCCCGACGCGAAGCCGAGCAGCGCGACGATGAACAGGCGGTAAGCGCGCGCGAGGTTCAAGACGCGGGCGGGTTGAGCCGCGTGTCCAGCACCAGGCGCTGCTGGTGGCTCAAGGCGTACTGGCCGGCCGCGCGGTCGGGCCGGAACACGAGATTCCAGCTCGGCTTGGAGACCACGCTGGGAAAGGCGACGAACGGATGGGCTTCCAGCAACGCCGCGCCCCAGGCCTGCTGGCCGGCGCTGGGGATGCCGCCGTGCAGCCAGGCCGGGTTGGGCACCTCGGCCGGCTGGACCACCTTGACGCCGGCAGCGCCTGCGATGCGCATGCACGTCAGCATGAAAGGCTGCGCGTCGAGGACTTCGAAGCCGCGGTGCACCGCGGATTCGAGGATGGTCGTCGCGGGGTCGAAGCTGCAGTAGACGGCTTTCAGCCCCTTGGGATTCCAGCGGCCGCCGCCGCGCTCGGCGCCGATGCCGCTGTCCCACGCGGCGGCGTAGGCCGCGGCGTCGATGCGCCAGGCAACGAGCGGCGCGTCCGGCGCCAGCGCGCCGGGCAGGGGCGTCATCGGCATGCGTTCAGCTGTACACGCCGTATTCCAGCCGCGTCAGGAAGTCGTTGACCAGCTCGGCGCCCTGCATGGTCTGCAGCAGCTCGATGGGGCGCTGGCCGTCCAGGCCCATCGCGGGCCGGGCCATCCAGCGCTCGGCCTCTTCCTTGCCGCCGAAGACCTCGGTCGCCTTGGCCAGCGTCTCGGCCAGCAGCCAGGCCTTGCTGGCCAGGTCCGCCGGCATCTGCTTGTCGGGCGTCTCGCTCTGGCGGCGCAGCGTGCGCGTGCTGATGCCCAGCATCTTGGCCACCTCGTCTTCCGACAGATCCTTGAGCTGGCTGACCAGGAAGATCAGCGAGCCATAAGGCACGCCGCTGACGATGTTGGCGTGCACGTCGGAGCGGCTGGCCAGCCGCCGTTGCCAGAACCGCTTGCCGCCGAGGTAGCGGCAAGACAGCGAGTACAGCCTGTCCTGCGGCTGCTGCGCGCGGCCGGCGGTGGCGGTGGCGGTGGCGGTGGCGGTGGCGGTGGCGGTGGCGGTGGCGGTGGCGGTGGCGGTGGCTTCCATGGCGTGTGCGGGTCGAATTGAAAGACTTCAGACAAGTGTCCGCCAATCGCGGCCAGTTGTCAAACGCGGTCAAGCCACCGCCGGCTCCAGCAGCCGCAGCGTGCCGGCGTCAGCGTCGATCTCGGCGGGCAAGCCCAGCGGCAGCGTGAACTTGCGCTTGATGTGGCCGAACTGCGCGCCGCGGTAGACGGGGACGCCCAGCGGACCGAAGTAGTCGCGGAACACCTCGTCCAGCGTCAGGCTGCCGAAGCTGCCTTCGCTGGGCGGGCAGTCGGTGAAGCCGCCCAGCGCGACGCCGGCCACGCGCGACAGCGCGCCCGACAGCATCAGCGTCGACAGCATGCGGTCGACGCGGTAGACGTATTCGGTGACGTCCTCCAGGAACAGGATCGCGCCGTCGAACGAAGGCATGTAGGGCGTACCGGCCAGCGAGGTCAGCACCGCGAGGTTGCCGCCCACCAGCGGGCCTTGCGCGCGGCCGCCGCGCAGCGTTTGGATGGTGCCTTCGGCCGGCACCAGGTCGTCGGCCGGCACCCGCGTGTTGGCCAGCGTGTGCGGGCGCGCGTCCATCACCACGGCCTTGAAATGCTCGACGCTGAAGGCGTTCCATTCCGACCGCGCCAGCGGCGAGTGGAAGGTCACGAGCCCGGTCTTGACCTGCACCGCGGTGATCAGCGCCGTCAGGTCGGAGAAGCCGCCCAGGAACTTGGGATGACGCTCGATCAGCGCGTAGTCCAGCAGCGGCAGCACGCGGTTGGCACCCGAGCCGCCGGTGACGGCCAGGATGCCGGCCACCTCGGGGTCGGCGAAGTGGGCGTGGATGTCGTCGGCGCGCTGCTGCGGCGTACCGGCCATGTGGCCGTAGCGCGCGCGCAGGTTGGCGCCTTCCTTCGTTCGAAAGCCCAGCGCCCGCAGCCGCGCATGCGCCTGCTCGTAAGGCGCGTTCTCGTAGATCGCGCCGCTGGGGTTGATCAGCCCGATCAGATCGCCCGGCTGCAGCCGCCGCGGCCGCACCAATTCATTTTTCATCGTTCATTCCATCATTCGAGATCGACCACGTCGAACCACTGGTTCCAGAACAAGGGCCTTCGAAAACCCACCAAGTGCGGCTGCCACAGCGTGATCTGCACGAGGTGGGTGCGCAGCTTGTAAGGCATCCACGCGACCGTCAGCCGCTTGGCGAGGTCGAACGCGGCTTCGCGCTCGGGGCCGTCGGGCAAGGCCAGCAGCCGCGCGATCGCGGCGTTCATCTGCGGCAGGTCGAAGCGCGAGAGGTTGACGCCGCCGGCAGCTGCGCCGTCGTAGCGCAGCAGGCCCTGGATGCCGTCGGGCGCGCCGGCGCGGCCGCTCACGCTCCACATCATCAGCTTGCCGGCGCGCGCGGCCTTGTACTGCTCGGGCCAGACGGCGCTGTGGAACTCCACGCGCAGGCCGATGGCCTGCATGTCGCGCTTCATCAGCTCGTCGAAGCGGCGCGTCTCCTGGCTGGGCTGGGTGCCCATCTTCAGCACCAGCGGCTTGCCGTCGGGCGTCTCGCGCCAGCCGTCGCCGTCGCGGTCGACGTAGCCGTACAAGTCCAGCAGCGCACGGGCGCGCGCCGGGTCGTAGGCGCTCATCTCGCTGCGCCATACGGGGTCGTAGCCGCTCATGTTGAGCGTCACGGGCGACTGCGCCGGCACCGCCGAGCCGCTGCGCAGCAGCGTGATCTCGCGCTCGACGTCGATCGCCAGCCCGATCGCGCGGCGCAGCGCCACCTGCGGCGCTGCATAACCGCCGACCAGCGGGTCCTGCATGTTGAACATCGTGTAGTAGGTGGACGGCAGCACCGCGCGCTCGACCTGGATGCCGCGCCGCGCCAGGTGCGGCGCCAGCCGGCCGCCGGGCAGCGCGATGGTCGTGAAGGTGTCGGGCAGTTCGATCCAGTCGGTCTCGCCGTTCAGAAAGGCCAGCCAGGTGGGCTGCTTCTCCTCGATGACGGCGATCTCCACGCGGTCGACCATCGGCAGCCGGCGGCCCTTCAGCCGCGCCAGGATGGCCTGGCCTTCGGCGTCGTCGGGCGCGGGCTCGGCGTCGTAGCGCAGATCGCGGTAGCGCGGGTTGCGCTCCAGCACGATGCGCGAGGCGCGCCGCCACTCGGCCAGGCGAAAAGGGCCGGTGCCCACCGGGTGCTGCATCGACAACTCGCCCTGGGCCTCGATCACTTCGCGCGCCACCGCGGCGGTGGCCGCATCGGCCAGCCATTGCGGAAAGCGCGGCCGGCCGGCGTCGAGGTGAAAGCGCAGCGTGTAGCGGTCCAGCACCTGCAGGCCCGGCAGCGGGTGGTCGTAGTCGAAGGGCTTGCGCTGGTCCACCGCCTCGCGCCGCAGCGCGGCCAGGCCGCTGATGCCGGCCTGCTCGATCGAGCTCCAGCCCGGGCTCTTGGTCGCGGGGTCGGCCAGGCGGCGAATGCTGTAGGCGTAGTCGGCGGCCACCAGCTCGCGCGGCCGGCCGCCGAATGCGGGGTCGTCGGTGAAGAAGATGCCCGGCTGCAGGCGCACGGTCCAGCTGCGGAAGTCGGCCGACGGCTCGGGCATCGCGGCGGCCGTCAGCGGCCGCAGCTTGACTGGGCGCGCCAGCGGGTCGTAGCGCAGCAGCGTCTCGAAGATGTGGCTGGTGACGCGGAACGAGCGCACGTCGCCGACGCGCGCGGGGTCGAAGCCGGTCTCGCTTTCGCTGGCGATGCGCAGCACCTTGGGCGATGCCGCGGCGGCGGCCACCGCCGCGCACAGCAACACGATCGACACCAGGCTGCGCAAGGGCCACGACATGGGGCCGTATTGGAGCGCAAGTCGGCGCCCTCGCCCTACACTGCGGCCATGAATCAAGCCCCCATCGCCTTCATCGGCGGCGGCAACATGGCCAGCGCGCTGATCGGCGGCCTGGTGCGCGCCGGCCGCCCCGCCGCCAGCATCCTGGTGGTCGAGCCGTTCGAAGCCCAGCGCGAGAAGCTCGCCCAGGCCTTCGGCATCCACGCGCGGCCGGCCGCCGACGCCACGCTGCAGCAGGCCGCCACCGTGGTCTGGGCCGTCAAGCCACAGAGCTTTGCCGAGGCCGCCGCGGCCTGCGGTGGATGGCTGGCCGGCGCGCTGCAGCTCAGCGTGATGGCCGGCGTGCTGAGCGACAGCATCGTGCAGGCCAGCGGCAGCGCGCGCGTGGTGCGCGCGATGCCCAACACGCCGGCGCTGATCGGCCAGGGCATCGCGGGCCTGTACGCGCGGCCCGAGGTCAGCGCCGACGAGCGCGGGCAGGTGGAGGCGCTGTTCGCGCCCACCGGCCAGTCGCTGTGGGTGGAGCGCGAGGCCGACCTCGACGCGGTGACCGCGCTGTCGGGCTCGGGCCCGGCCTACGTGTTCTATTTCATCGAGGCGATGATGCAGGCCGGCACGCAGATGGGCTTGTCGGCCGAGCAGAGCCGCCGCCTGGCGCAGGCCACCTTCGCCGGCGCGGCGGCGCTGGCGCAGGCCTCGCCGCTGTCGCCGGCCGAGCTGCGCGCGCAAGTCACGTCCAAGGGCGGCACCACGCATGCGGCGATCACCTCGCTGGACGCCAGCGGCGTGCAGGCGGCCTTCGTCCAGGCCTTGCAGGCCGCGCGCCAACGCGCCGAGGAACTGGGCCGCGGCGGCTGACGAAGCGCTGCCGCCGATAATCGCGCCTTCGCCCGCGCAGGGCCTTCTTTCGACGCCGCCCGGCCGCCCTTTAGCAGACAGGCCGCCGCGGCGCGGCACCCATGTCCGACCTTGCCCCGCAGGTGCGCCGCCGGCGCACCTTCGCCATCATCAGCCACCCCGACGCCGGCAAGACCACGCTGACCGAGAAGCTGCTGCTGTTCTCCGGCGCGATCCAGATCGCCGGCAGCGTCAAGGCGCGCAAGGCCAGCCGCCACGCCACCAGCGACTGGATGGAGATCGAGAAGCAGCGCGGCATCTCGGTGGCCAGCTCGGTGATGCAGATGGAGTACCGCGACTGCGTGATCAACCTGCTGGACACGCCGGGCCACCAGGACTTCAGCGAGGACACCTACCGCGTGCTGACCGCGGTGGACGCGGCGCTGATGGTGATCGACGCCGCCAACGGCGTGGAGCCGCAGACGCGGCGGCTGCTGCAGGTCTGCCGCGCGCGCAACACGCCGATCCTCACCTTCGTCAACAAGATGGACCGCGAGGTGCAGGAGCCGCTGGCGCTGATGGACGAGATCGAGCGCGAGCTGGGCATGGGCGTCGTGCCCTTCACGTGGCCGGTGGGCATGGGCAAGGTGTTCGGCGGCGTGCTGGACCTGCGCAAGCGGCAGATGCGCGTGTTCGCGCCCGGCGAAGACCGGCAGAGCAGCGACGACGAGATCGTCGACGGCCTGGCCAACCCGGTGCTGAATCAGCGCTTCGGCCCCGCCTTCGAGCAGGCCGCCGGCGAGATCGAGCTGGTGCAGGAGGCCGCGCCCTCGTTCGACGAAGAGGAGTTTTTGGCCGGCCACCAGACGCCGATGTTCTTCGGCTCGGCGATCAACAACTTCGGCGTGCGCGAGGTGCTGGACGCGCTGGTCGACCTGGCGCCGCCGCCCGGCCCCAAGGCCGCGATGCAGCGCAAGGTCGAGCCCGAGGAGCCGAAGTTCAGCGGCGTCGTCTTCAAGATCCAGGCCAACATGGACCCGGCGCACCGCGACCGCATCGCCTTCGTGCGCGTGGCCAGCGGGCGCTTCGAGCGCGGCATGCGGCTGAAGGTCACGCGCTCGGGCAAGGAGCTGCGGCCCAACACCGTGGTCACCTTCATGAGCCAGCGCCGCGAGCTGCTGGACGAGGCCTACGCCGGCGACATCATCGGCATTCCCAACCACGGCGTGCTGCAGCTCGGCGACACGCTGACCGAGGGCGAGCCGCTGCAGTTCACCGGGCTGCCGTTCTTCGCGCCGGAGATGTTCCGCTCGGTCGAGGTGGCCGATCCGCTGAAGACCAAGCAGCTGCGCGCCGGGCTGACGCAGCTGGGCGAGGAAGGCGCGATCCAGGTCTTCCGCCCCGTGGCCGGCAGCGTGCTGCTGCTGGGCGCGGTGGGGCAGCTGCAGTTCGAGGTGGTGGCGCACCGGCTGGAGCACGAATACGGCGTCAAGGCGCGCATCCAGCCGGCACGCTACAACGTCGCGCGCTGGGTCACTTGCGACGATGCCAAGGAGCTGCAGCGCTTCATCGACGGCAACGCGCACCGCGTGGCGCTGGACGCGGTCGACTCGCCTTGCGTGTTATTGGAGTACGCCGGCGAGCTGCGCGCGATGCAGGACAACTGGCCCAAGATCCACTTCCACGCGCTGCGCGAGCACGCCGGGCTGGTGTTCCAGAAGCAGCTCGACGGTTGACGCCTCTCCGCCATCGCAATACCATGCGTATTACCAACACGCGCAGGGGCCGGCGATGACCGTCACGATCAAGCTCGAAGCCACGCTCGAAGAGCGGCTGCGGCAGCGCGCGCACAGCAGCGGGCGCAGCACCAGCGACGTGATCCGCGCCGCGCTGCAGGCCTACCTGGACCAGCCCGAGGCCGAGCCCGCGCGCTCGGCGCACGACCTGGGCGCGGACCTGTTCGGCCGCCACTTCGGCCCGCCGCACCTGGCCGCCAACCACAAGCGCGAAGCCGCCGACGCCTGGGCCGAGCGGCACGAGGCCCGCGGCCACCGCCGCTGATGACCACGCGCCGCTATGCGACGGCCCCGGCTGCCGCCGCGCCGCGCGCGGTCAACGAACCGTCGCCGCAGTACCTGACGCACCGCGGGCCGGTGCTGGTGGACAGCGGCCCGCTGATCGCGCTGTTCAACGGCGCCGACCGCTGGCACCAGCCGGTGCTGGACTGGCTGCAGCGCAACCCGGCGGCCACGCTCGTCAGCAGCTGGCCGGTGGCCACCGAGGTGTGCGCGCTGCTGGCGCGGCGCATCCATAACGAAGCGGCGCTCGACTTCCTGCGCTGGGTGCAGCGCGGCGGCCTGACGCTGGACCGCGCCGTCGACGGCAGCCTGACCGAGATGCTGCGCATCAGCGAACGCTTCGCCAGCCTGCCCTTCGACCTGGCCGACGCCTCGATCGCCGAGGTCGCGGCGCGGCTGAAGGTCCGCCACCTGCTGTCGATCGACGCCGATTTCGATGTCTACCGCGACCGGGCAGGAAAGCCCTTGGTCAATCTGCTGCGACCGTGAGCGCCGCGTACGCCGCCGCCACCTGCGCCGCCACCGCCGCGTCGTTCAGCACCAGCGCGATGTTGGCCGCCAGGCTGTCGCCGCCGGTCAGCTCGGCCACCCGGGCCAGCAGGAAGGGCGTGCTGGCCTTGCCGTGGATGCTCTGAGCTTGGGCGTCGGCTAGCGCCCGGTTGATCGCGGCGTCGATGCGCTCGCGGGGCAGGGCGTGCTCCGGCGGGATCGGGTTGGCAATCACGAGGCCGGCTTTCAGGCCTAACGTCCATTGCGCATGCATCAGGCGCGCCGCCGCTTGCGGGTCGTCGACGCGCAGCGGCAGCGCGAAGCCGCTGTCGCGCACATAGAACGCGGGCAGGGTGTCGGTGCGGTAGCCGACCACCGGCACGCCGTGGGTCTCCAGCACTTCCAGCGTCAGGCCGAGGTCGAGAATGCTCTTGGCGCCGGCGCAGACCACGGCCACCGGGGTCTGCGCCAGCTCCAGCAGGTCGGCGCTGACGTCGAAGCTCTCGGCGGCACCGCGGTGCACGCCGCCGATGCCGCCGGTGGCGAAGACGCGGATGCCGGCCAGCGCCGCGACGATCATCGTTGCCGCCACCGTCGTCGCGCCGTCCCCGGCGCGCGCGATGCAGGCGGCCAGGTCGCGCCGGCTCAGCTTGGCCACCTGCGGGCCGCGCCGCGCCAGCGCCTCCAACTCGGCGGGCGCGAGGCCGGCCTTCAGCCGCCCGCCCAGCACCGCGATGGTGGCGGGCACCGCGCCGTGGGCGCGCACCTCGGCTTCCAGGCGCTGCGCCGTCTGCAGGTTCTGCGGCCAGGGCATGCCGTGCGCGATGATCGTCGATTCCAGCGCCACCACCGGCGCGCCGCGCGCCAGCGCCTGCGCCACTTCGGGCTGCAGGTCCAGCAGCGAATGGGAGGGTGCGTTCGCGGTCGTCATCGCGCGCGATGCTACGTCTGCCCCTGCCGATAATCAGCACCGATGACCGCCGATGCCATGCCCCGCAGCCCCCGTCGTCGTCTGGCGCTGTACCTGGACCTGATCCGCTGGGACCGCCCGGCGGGCTGGCTGCTGCTGCTGTGGCCCACGCTGTCGGCGCTGTGGATCGCGGCCGACGGCTTTCCGGGCTGGCACCTGCTGATCGTCTTCGTGCTGGGCACGGTCCTGATGCGCAGCGCGGGCTGCTGCATCAACGACGTGGCCGACCGCGACTTCGACCGCCACGTCAAGCGCACCGCGCGGCGCCCGGTCACCGCGGGCGACCTGAGCGTGCGCCAGGCGCTGCAGTTCGGCGCGCTGCTGGCCTTCCTGGCCTTCCTGCTGGTGCTGACGACCAACCCGCCGACGATCTGGCTGTCGTTCGCGGGGCTGGCGATCACGCTGCTGTACCCCTACGCCAAGCGCGTGCTGGCCATGCCACAGGCGGTGCTGGGCATCGCCTTCAGCTTCGGCATCCCGATGGCCTTCGCCGCCGCGCAGGGCGGGCTGGATCCGTCGCCGGCGGCCGTCAACGCCGCGGTGCCGCCGCACGCCTGGGGGCTGCTGCTGGGCAACCTGTTCTGGGTGCTGGCCTACGACACCGAGTACGCGATGGTCGACCGCGACGACGACCTGCGCATCGGCATGAAGACCTCGGCGATCACGCTGGGCCGCTTCGACGTGGCCGGCGTCATGCTGTTCTACGCGCTGCACTTCGTGATCTGGGCCTGGCTGGGCGCGCGCCTGGGGCTGGGCGCGGTGTATCTGCTGGGCGTGGCCGTCGGCGCGGCCCAGGCGCTGTGGCACTTCACGCTGATCCGCCGGCGCACGCGCGAGGGCTGCTTCAAGGCCTTTCGGCTGAACCACTGGGTGGGTTTCGCGCTGTTTGCCGGAGTCGCGCTCGACTTGGCATTACGCTAGCGCCTTTCCTCGCAAGACCCGACAGGAGCCCGCTCGATGAAACTCTCCCGCGTTCTGACCCTGGCCGCCGCCCTGGCCGTGGCCGCCGGTGCCGCCCAGGCCCAGCAGTTCTTCCGCATCGGCACCGGCGGCACCGCCGGCACCTACTACCCGGTGGGCGGCATGATCGCCAACGCCGTCAGCCAGCCGGGCAAGATCGTCGCCACCGCCCAGGCCAGCAATGGCTCGCTGGCCAACGTCACGGGCATTGCGGGCGGTGCGATGGAATCGGGCTTCAGCCAGGCCGACGTGGCCACCTGGGCGCAAAAGGGCAGCGGCATCTTCGAGGGCAAGCCCAGCGTGCCCGGCCTGCGCCTTATCGCCAACCTCTACCCCGAGAGCGTGCACGTCGTCGTCAAGAAGGGCAGCGGCATCAAGAGCGTGGCCGACCTCAAGGGCAAGCGTGTGGCGCTGGACGAGCCCGGCTCGGGCACCCTGGTCAATGCGCGCGCCATCCTGGCCGCCTACGGCATCAAGGAAAGCGACATCAAGCCCGAGTACATCAAACCCAACCAGGCCGGCGACAAGATGAAGGACGGCTCGCTCGATGCCTTCTTCTTCACCGGCGGCGCGCCCGCCGGCGCCATTGCCGAGCTGGCCAGTGCCGGCAGCGGCATCGACATCCTGCCGATCGACGGCGCCCAGGCCGAAGCGCTGAAGAAGAGCAGCGGCTTCTTCGCCGACGACGTGATCGCCGCCGACACCTACAAGGGCGTGGGCCAGATCAAGACCCTCGCGGTGGGCGCGCAATGGGTCACCAGCGACAAGGCCGACGCCGCCCTGGTCTACGAGATCACCAAGGCGCTGTTCAGCGACGCCGCGCAGAAGACCCTGGCCGCCGGCCATGCCAAAGGCAAATTCATCACCAAGGACAACGCCGTCAAGGGCGCCGGCATCCCGTTCCACCCCGGTGCCGAGAAGTTCTACAAGGAAGCCGGCCTGATCAAGTGACGCGGGCTTTGCGCGCCTGAACCCAGGGCGGCCCGGCGGGCCGCCCTTTTGCGTTGTCGACCGCCCAAGGCCTGCATGTCCACCACCGCGCCCTCTGCCGCCGAGCTCGACGCCCTCGAGCAGAAGTACGACCCCGAGATGCGCTTCCGGCCGCTGACGGCCGGCGCCGCCACGCTGGTCGGCGCGCTGCTGATCCTGCTGTCGGTCTTCCACTACTACACCGCCGGCTTCGGCCTGCTGCAGGAGATCACCCACCGCGGCGTGCACCTGGCCTTCGTGCTGGGGCTGATCTTCCTGGTCTTTCCGCATCGCCACGCGCTGCTGGAGAAGGCCGCCGTGCACCGGCCGGCCGCACCGGGCAACGTGCCCTGGTTCGACTGGCTGCTGGCGCTGGCCATCGCCGCGTCGGTGCTGTACATCCCGTGGATCTTCGAGGACCTGGCCTTCCGCGTCGGCAATCCGGGCACGCTGGACGTGGCGATGGGCTCGATCCTGCTGGTGGCGCTGCTGGAGGCCACGCGCCGCAGCATGGGCTGGCCGCTCCCGGTGATCGCCATCGTCTTCATGGTCTACGCGCTGGCCGGGCCGGCGTTCCCGGGCCTGCTCAAGCATGCGGGCGCCAGCTGGAGCCAGCTGGTCAACCACCAGTACCTCACCAGCCAGGGCATCTACGGCGTCGCGGTGGGCGTGGTCGCGACCTATGTCTTCCACTTCGTGCTGTTCGGCGTGCTGGCCACGCGCATCGGCCTGGGCCAGCTGTTCCTGGACATCGCGTCCGCCGTGGCCGGGCGTTATGCCGGCGGGCCGGCCAAGGTCAGCGTGTTCGGCTCGGCCATGTTCGGCATGCTCTCGGGCAGCTCGGTGGCCAATGCGGTGACCGTGGGATCGCTGACCATTCCGGCGATGATCCGCGTCGGCTACAAGCGCGAGTTCGCCGGCGCGGTGGAGGCCGCCTCGTCCACCGGCGGCCAGATCACGCCGCCGGTGCTGGGCGCGGCGGCATTCCTGATGATCGAGTTCCTCTCGGTCCCGTACCAGACCATCATCATCGCCGCCGCGGTGCCGGCCTTCATGCACTTCTTCGGCGTCTTCATGCAGGTGCACTTCGAGGCCAAGCGCTTCGGCCTGCGCGGGCTGACGCCGGACGAAATGCCGCGCCTGCGCGAAAGCCTCCGGCAGCGCTGGCCGACGCTGATCCCGCTGGCGCTGCTGATCGGCATCCTGGTCAGCGGGCGCACGCCCTACCTGGCGGCGTTCTCCGGCATCAGCAGCTGCGCCATCGTCGGCCTGGTCACGCGCGTCAAGGGCAATGGCGCCGTCAACTGGGCGCTGCTGGCCGTGCTGCACGTGCTGCTGCTGGTGCTGGTGTTCGGCGGCATCGAGAGCCAGGCCGTCAAGCTGGCGGTCTTCGGCGTCGCCGTGGTGGCCACCGCCGTGTCGGTCAAGGCCTTCCGCATCCAGGGCCGCATCGGCCTGATGGACATGGTGGAGAGCTTCTCCACCGGCGCCAAGTACGCGCTGGCGGTGGGCGCGGCGGCGGCCACCGTGGGCATCGTGATCGGCGTGGTCACGCTCACCGGCGTCGGCTTCAAGCTCAGCGTGCTGATCACCGGCGCCGCCCAGGCCGTGGCCGGCGGCGTGGGGACGGTGTTGCCGGCCTTCGTGGACGGCCTGATCGACACCAAGGCACTGACCCTGCTGGTGGCGCTGGTGATGACCGGCCTGGTCTGCATCCTGCTGGGCGCCGGCATTCCCACCACGGCCAACTACATCATCATGGTCACGGTGGCCGCACCCACGCTGGTGCAGATGGGCGTGGAGCCGCTGGTGGCGCACTTCTTCGTCTTCTACTACGGCGTGCTGGCCGACATCACGCCGCCGGTGGCGCTGGCGGCTTATGCCGCCGCCGGCATGGCCGGCAGCGACCCGTTCAAGACCGGCAACACCGCGTTCCGCCTCGGCCTGGCCAAGGCGCTGGTGCCCTTCGTCTTCGTCTTCTCGCCGTCGCTGCTGATCGTCGCCAAGGGCTACACGCACGAGGCCTTCACGATCACCTTCATCGGCTGCGTGCTGGGCATCGTGCTGCTGGCGGCGGCGCTGTCCAGGTTCTTCCTGGTCGAGATGAAACGCGGCGAGCAGCTGCTGTGCCTGCTGGCCGCGCTGCTGACCATCGCGCCCGGGCTGGCGCCCACGCTGGCCGGCCTGGCGCTGGCCACGCCGGTGCTGCTGCGCCAATGGCTCGCCTGGCGGCGCCCGCGCTGATCGGCAAGCCGCCGGCCCCGATCACTCGCGCCACGAGCGGCCCAGCCGCTGCGCGGCCTGCTGCAGCAGCGCGGCGTCGAAGCCGGCGTAGCCGAACAGCCAGCCGCGCCGGCCCGATTCGATCGCATAGCGCGACAGCGGCGCCAGCACCACGCCGGCCTGCAGCGCGCGCTGGGCCAGCGGCAGGTCGCTGCGGTGGCCGGGGATCTCGTGCAGCAGGTGCATGCCCTGCTCCGACGGCGCCAGCCGCAGCGCGCCGCCGCTGGCGCGCGCCAGCGCGTCGATCAGCACTTGCTGGCGCTGTGGGTAGAGCTCGCGCATGCGGTTCAGGTGGCGCAGCAAATGGCCGTCGGCGATGAAGCGCGCCAGCACCGCCTGCGCCTCGCCCGGCGCATGGCGGTCGGCCAGCGCGCGCGCCGCGGCAAAGGCCGGCAGCAGCGCATGCGGCAGCACCACGAAGCCCAGCCGCAGCCCCGGATGCAGGGTCTTGGAGAAGGTGCCGACGTGCAGCACGCGCCCGGCCTGCGGCAGGCCCGACAGCGCGGGGATGCGGTGCGCGCCGTACTGGAACTCGCCGTCGTAGTCGTCCTCCACCACCCAGCCACCGACGCTGCGCGCCCAGTCCAGCAGCGCCAGCCGGCGCTTCAGGCTCATGCGCACGCCGGTCGGAAACTGGTGCGTGGGCGTCACCACCAGCAGCCGCGCCTGGGGCCAGCGCGCGGCGCCCTCGGCGATGGCCAGGCCTTCGGCATCCACCGGCACCGGGCGCACCAGCGCGCCCTGGCCGGCCAAGGCCGCCCGGATACCTGGGTATCCAGGGTCCTCCACCATCACCTCGTCGCCGGGGTCCAGCAGCAGCCGGCCGACGAGATCCAGCGCCTGCTGCGAGCCGGCGCACACCAGCACCTGACCGGCGTCGCAGTGCACGCCGCGCGAGGCCCAGAGCCACTGCGCGATGGCCTCGCGCAGCTCGGCCAGGCCGGCCGGATCGAGGTACTGCGCCAGCGCCCGGCGCTCGCCGGCCGACAGGCGCCGCGTCAGCCGGTCCCAGGTGGCGAAGGGAAAGCGCTCGACCTCGGGCGCGCCGATGCGAAACGGCAGCGCCGCGGTCAGCGGCGGCTGCCAGCGCAAGGCCGTGTCGGCGATCTGCCGGCCGCGCTGCGACAGCGCCGGTGCCAGCGCCGGCTGCGCGCGCCGGGCCGCACGCACGGGCCGACCGGCCGCTGCGCCGCCGCGCCAGGGCAGGTCGGGCGCGACGTGGGTGCCGCGGCCCACGCGCGCCACCAGGTAGCCCTCGGCCTGCAGGCGCTGCAGGGCCCACAGCACGGTGTTGCGCGAGACGCCCAGCGTCTGCGCGTGCAGGCGCGACGGCGGCAGTCGCGCGCCCGGCGCCAGGCTGCCCTGCTCGATCGCGGCGCGCAGGCGGCGGTAGACCTGCAGCCGCAGCGGCGCGTCATTGGTTCCCGGCGGCATGCGTCATTGGCTCCTTTGCAGCGCCGATCTTGCGCTATCTTGCGGGGCCATTGAAGTACGCGAGGATCTTCAGCATGTCCGACTACACCGCCACCACGCGCTGGCAGCGCCGGCCCGACGAGGCCTTCGTCGACAACCGCTACCACCGCCGGCACGACTGGGCCTTCGACGGCGGCGCGGTGGTGCCGGGCTCGTCGTCGCCGCATTCGGTGCCGCTGCCGCATTCCGACCCCGCGGCAGTGGACCCCGAGGAAGCCTTCGTCGCCGCGCTGTCGAGCTGCCACCTGCTGTGGTTCCTGCACCTGGCGGCCAAGGCCGGCTACGTGGTGGAGGACTACGCCGACGCCGCGGCCGGCACGATGGCGCGCAATGCCGAAGGCCAGCTGGCGATCACCACCGTGACGCTGCGCCCTGCCGTGCGCTTCGGCGGCGCGCGGCGGCCGAGCGCGGCCGAGCACGAGGCGCTGCACCACCAGGCGCACGCGCAGTGCTACATCGCGCATTCGGTGCGCAGCGAGGTCCACTGCCATCCCGAACTGGTGGATTGATCATGTACCTGCCCGCACACTTCGAGATCACCGACCCCGCGGCGCTGCACGAGCTGGTGCGCCGCCATCCGCTGGCCATGTGGGCGACCGTCGTCGACGGATTGCCGGTCGTCAATCACGTGCCGTTCCGGCTGGACGCCGCGCGCGGCGAGCATGGCACGCTGGTCGGCCACGTCGCGCGCGCCAACCCGGTGTGGCGCACGCCGGCGCCCAGCGTGCTGGCCTTTCGCGCGGCGGACGGCTACGTCTCGCCCAACGGGTACGCGGCCAAGCGGGAGCACGGCAAGGTCGTGCCGACCTGGAACTACGCCGTCGTGCACGCGCACGGCACGCCGCGCATCGTCGACGACCGCGACGCGCTGCTGGCCATCGTGACCGCGCTGACCACCGAGCACGAGGCCGCGCAAGCGCATCCTTGGGCGGTGAACGACGCACCGGCCGACTACGTCGAGCAGATGCTGCGCGCGATCGTCGGCATCGAGATCCCGGTGCAGCGCTGGGTCGGCAAATTCAAGCTCAGCCAGAACCGCAGCGGCGCCGACGTGGTCGGCGTGGTGGCTGGCTTGCGGCAACAACAGCCGGCCGGCGGCGAAGCGCTGGCCGGTTGGATGCAGGAGTACGCCCCGCGATGATCACCATCGAGCCGTTGCGCGACGAAGACCGCGCCGCCTGGGGCCGATTGGCCGAGGGCTACAAGCGCTTCTACAACACGCCGACCACCGCGGCCGAATACGACGAGGCCTGGCGCCGCCTGCGCGCGGCCGACGGCGTGCAAGGCCTGGGCGCGCACCTGGACGGCCGGCTGGTCGGCATCGTGCACTACCTGTTCCACACCGGCACCTGGGTGCGCACGCAGTGCTACCTGCAGGACCTGTTCACCGACGAGGCCGTGCGCGGCCGCGGCGTGGCGCGTGCATTGATCGACGCGGTGGCCCAGGCCGCGCGGACGCAAGGCGCGACCCGGCTGTACTGGCTGACGCAGGAGACCAACCGCACCGCGCGCACGCTATACGACCGCGTCGCGCAGTTCAAGGGCTTCATCCGCTACGACTACCCGCTTTAGCTGAGGCAGACTCGCGGGCACGATGCCCGAGCTGCCCGACCTCGCCGTCTACATCGACCGCCTGCAGGCCAAGGTGCAAGGCCGCGCGCTGCAGCGCGTGCGCATCCTCAACCCCTTCGTGCTGCGCACCGCGCTGCCGCCGATCGGCAGTGCCGAAGGCCAGGTGGTGACCGGCGTCGAACGCCTGGGCAAGCGCATCGTGCTGGCGTTGGCGAACGGCAGTTTCCTCGTCATCCACCTGATGATCGCCGGCCGCCTGCGCTGGCTGCCGCCAGGCGCCAAGCCGCCGGGCGGCAAGCTGTCACTGGCCGCGTTCGAGTTCGACGACGGCACGCTGGTGCTGACCGAAGCCGGCACGCAGCGCCGCGCCTCCATCCACCTGCTGGCCGACCGCGCCGCGCTGCAGGCGGCCGACCCCGGCGGGCTGGAAGTGATGGGCTGCAGCGTGGCCGACTTCGCCGAACGCCTGCGCCGCGAGAACCACACGCTCAAGCGCGCGCTGACGATGCCGCAGCTCTTCGCCGGCATCGGCAACGCGTATTCCGACGAGATCCTGCACCGCGCGAAGCTGTCGCCGGTGCTGCTGACGAAGGCGATGTCCGACGCCGATATCGAGCGGCTGCACGCCGCCGCGCAGCAGGTGCTGGCCGAATGGACGCAGCGCCTGGGCGCCGAGGCCGGCGACTGGCCGCAGAAGGTGACTGCCTTCCATCCGCAGATGGCCGTGCACGGCCGCTACGGCCAGCCCTGCCCGGTGTGCGGCGCGCCGGTGCAGCGCATCGTCCATGCCGACAACGAGTCCAACTACTGCGCGCGCTGCCAGACCGGCGGCAAGCTGCTGGCCGACCGCGCACTGTCGCGGCTGCTGAAGGCGAGCTGGCCGAAGTCGATCGACGACTTGTAGTCAGGACAGCCGGGTCACATCCGGCAGCGGGCAGGCATAGATCGCATTGCGCAGCGCCGCGATCGCCTCGTAGCGCGTGAAGGTGCGGCGCCAGGCCAGCACCACGCGGCGCGTGGGCACCGGCTCGGCAAAGGGGATGTAGCGGATGTGCGGCTGGCGGTCCTTCGGTACGCTCAACTGCGGCACCACGGTGACGCCCATGCCCGACGACACCATGTACTTGATGGTCTCCAGCGAGCTGCCCTCGAAGCTCTTGCGGATGCCCTCGGCGTTGGACGAGAAGCGCGCGTACTCGGGGCAGACCTCCAGCACGTGGTCGCGGAAGCAGTGGCCGGTGCCCAGCAGCAGCATGGTCTCGTTCTTCAGCTCCTCGGCGGTGATGCTCTTGCGCTTGGCCAGCGGGTGGCTCACCGGCACCGCGGCGACGAAAGGCTCGTCGTACAGCGGCGCCACCGCCAGGCCCGTGTCGGGGAAGGGCTCGGCCATGATCGCGCAGTCCAGCTCGCCGGTGCGCAGCATCTCCAGCAGCCGCGCGGTGAAGTTCTCCTGCAGCATCAGCGGCATCTGCGGCACGCGCTCGATCGCGTTCTTCACCAGGTCGGGCAGCAGGTAGGGGCCGATGGTGTAGATCACGCCCAGGCGCAGCGGGCCGCTCACCGGGTCCTTGCCGCGCTTGGCAATCTCCTTGATCGACGCCGCCTGCTCGATCACCTGCTGCGCCTGGCGCACGATCTCCTCGCCCAGCGGCGTCACGGTCACCTCGGCGGCGCCGCGCTCGAAGATCTTGACGTCCAGCTCTTCCTCGAGCTTCTTGATCGCCACGCTCAGCGTGGGCTGGCTGACGAAGCAGGCCTCGGCCGCACGGCCGAAGTGGCGCTCGCGCGCGACGGCGACGATGTACTTCAGCTCGGTCAGCGTCATGCGCGGCATTGTGCCGCTACAGTCTCGCCGCCTTCGCCCATGACGCTGCTGCACCGCCTGTCGTTCCGCCAGCTGCTGCTGCTGGCCTTCCTCACCGTCGCCGGCGTGCTGGGCGCGGTGTCGCTGCGCGGGCTGTACGTGTTCGAGCGGCTGATCGCGCAAAGCCGCGCCGCCGCCGACGAGGCCGTGGCGCTCAACGCCGCCGCGCAGCAGCTCGCCGAGCGCGGCGTGGCGATGGAGCGCGCCGCGCGCCAGTACCTGGTGCTCGACGATCCGCTGCTGCGCCGCCGCTTCGACGACGCGCGCGCCGAGGCCCGCTCGCTGCTCGACGAGCGCCTGGCGCGCCAGCTCCCGGCCGCGCTGGTGGAGGACTGGCGCGAGCGGCTCGACGCCATCGTCGCCGCACTGGCCGACCCCGTCGCCGCGCGGCGGCTGGGCCAGTCGGCGCTGGCGCCGCGCTTCCAGGCGCTGGACGCCGCGACGGTGGCCATCGCCGCCGGCGTCAGCGCGCAGGCCGAGGCGCGCAACGCGCGCATGCGCGACGAGTTCGAGGCCGGCCGGCGCCAGCTTCGCCAGCAGGTGCTGGCGGCCATCGCTTTCGCCGCGCTGGCGGCGCTGGCCTTCGGCGTCTGGCTGGCACGGCCGCTGCGGCGGCTGCAGCGGGCGGTGGTGGGGCTGGGCGAGAACCGGCTCGACCGCGCGCTGCCGATCGACGGCCCCAGCGACCTGCGCGCGCTCGGCCGCCAGCTCGAATGGCTGCGCCTGCGCCTGCAGGAGCTGGACGAGGACAAGGCGCGCTTCCTGCGCCACGTCTCGCACGAGCTGAAGACGCCGCTGGCCGCGCTGCGCGAAGGCGTGGCGCTGCTGCAGGACGAGGTGGCCGGCAACCTCAGCGAGGACCAGCGCGAGGTGGTGCGCATCCTGGCGCAGAACACGCGCACGCTGCAGGGACAGATCGAGGCCTTGCTGCGCTTCAACGCCGCCGCCTTCGAGGCGCGGCGGCTCACGCGCCGGCGGCTGGATCTGCTGGCGCTGCTGCAGCGCGCGGTGGAGGCGCAACGCCTGCAGTGGCAGGCGCAGCGCCTGCAGGTGCGCGTGCAGGGCGAGCCGCTGGAGATCGAGGCCGACGGCGACAAGCTCGACGTGGTGATCGGCAACCTGCTGTCCAACGCTTTCCGTTACAGCCCGCCGGACGGCAGCGTGACGCTGCGCTTGGCGCGCGCACCCGGCTGGGCCATCATCGACGTCATCGACCAGGGCCCCGGGCTCGCCGGCACCGACCGCGAACGCATCTTCGAGCCGTTCTACCGGGGCGAGAACCAGCCCGCCGGCGCCGAGCGCGGCAGCGGCATCGGCCTGTCGCTGGTGCGCGAGTACGTGCAAGCCCACGGCGGACGGGTGCAGGCGATGAACGAACCGCACGGCGCCCATTTCAGGATCGAACTGCCCCATGCTCCCGATTGAAGGCCTCCGGCCCCTCCTGCTGCGGCGCGGCGCGCTGCTGGCGGCAGCGGCGCTGGCCGGCTGCAGCCTGCTCGGCGCGCCGCCGCCGCCGCTGCCGCCGGTGGAAGAGATGGTGCCGCAGCCGCTGCCGCCACCGCCCCCGCCGGCGCCGGTCACCGTCTACGTGCCGGTGGTCGAGCCCGCCGACCAGGCGGCGCGCCACCTGCTGGCCTTCCAGGAGCGGCTGGCGCCGCTCGGCCCGCAGGCGCTGGCGCCCGAGCTGCAGCGCCTGGGCGACGGCAGCGCCTCGCCGCAGGCGGCGATGGAGCTGGCGCTGGTGCTGGGCAGCACGCGCGCGCCGGGCGACCTGCAGCGCGCGCTGGCGCTGCTGGAGGCCGTGCAGCGCAACCCCGACGCCGCCGCCTGGCACGGCCTGGCGCGGCTGCTGGCCGCGCGCTATGCCGAGCAGCGCCGCGTCGAGGAGCAGGCCGAGCGCCTGGCGCAGCAGTTGCGCGACGCCCAGCGCGAAAGCCAGCGCCGGCTGGACCAGCTCAACGAGAAGCTGGAGGCGCTGAAGTCGATCGAGCGCAGCCTGAACAGCCGCCCCTCGGCCGCGCCCGCGGCGCCGGCCCCGCCGGGCAGCGCGCCGAGGCCCGCGCCGTGAAGGCCCACGTGCTGCTGGTCGACGACGACGCCGACCTGCTGCGCCTGCTGTCGATGCGGCTGGCCGCCGCGGGCTACCGCGTGAGCTGCGCCGAAACCGCCGAGGCCGCGCTCGCGCTGGCGGCGCTGGAGCGGCCGCAGATCGTCGTCAGCGACGTGCGCCTGCCCGGGCAGGACGGGCTGTCGCTGTTCGACTCGCTGCGCCGCCGCCACCCGCTGCTGCCGGTGATCCTGCTCACCGCGCACGGCACCATCCCCGACGCCGTGGACGCCACGCGGCGCGGCGTCTTCCGCTACCTGACCAAGCCCTTCGACGGCAAGGAGCTGATGGACAGCGTAGCCGAGGCGCTGGCCTTGGGCGCACCGCCCGACGAGCCCGACACCACGCGCGGCGAGGCCTGGCGCGAGGCCATCGTCAGCCGCTCGGCGGCGATGGCCGACTTGCTGGCCGAGGCCAAGCTGGTGGCCACGTCCGACGCCAGCGTGCTCATCCGCGGCGCCAGCGGCACCGGCAAGGAGCTGTTGGCGCAGGCCATCCACAAGGCCAGCGCGCGCGCGGCGCGGCCCTTCGTCGCGGTGAACTGCGGCGCCATCCCCGAGAACCTGCTCGAATCGGAGCTGTTCGGCCACGTCAAGGGCGCCTTCACCGGCGCCACCACGGCGCACCGCGGGCTGTTCCAGGCCGCCGACGGCGGCACGCTGTTCCTCGACGAGATCGGCGACATGCCGGCCGCGCTGCAGGTCAAGCTGCTGCGCGTGCTGCAGGAGCGGCAGTTGCGCCCGGTGGGCGCCAGCACCCAGGTGCCGGTGGACGTGCGCGTGATCTCCGCCACCCACCGCGACCTCGACGCCGCGCTGGCCGACGGCTCGTTCCGCGAGGACCTGTACTACCGGCTCAACGTCGTCACGCTGACGCTGCCGCCGCTGGCCGAGCGGCGCGAAGACATCGCGCTGCTGGCGCAGCACTTCCTGTCGAAGCTGGCCGCCAAGTACAGCAAGGCGGTGAACGGCTTCGCGCCCGACGCGCTGAAGGCCCTGGTCGCCGCGCCCTGGCCGGGCCATGTGCGCCAGCTGCACAACGTGGTGGAACAGGCGACGGCGCTGGCCACCACGCCGCTGGTGCCGCTGGCGCTGGTGCAGCGCGCACTGCGCACGCCGGGCGTCGAGGTGCTGAGCTACGCCGAGGCGCGGCGCCGCTTCGAGCGCGACTACCTGGTCGGCCTGCTCAAGCTCAGCGACGGCAACGTGGCCGACGCCGCGCGCCTGGCCGACCGCAACCGCACCGAGTTCTACCGGCTGCTGCAGAAGAACGGGCTGACGCCGGGCCAGTTCCGCGCCGAGACGCCAGGCGACGACCCTGTCGCCGATTAGCGACAGGCTAAAACCCTTTCGAATCAAGCACTTGCGCCGCGCGCGGGCGGTGCGCGTCGCCGCCGGGCGACGGCCGAGGTACCGCCGGAAGAAGCCAAGTCATTGATTTGAAAGCCAAAACGGCGCTGGCATGGGGTTTGCCCTGGATGCCGGGTGATGTCGCCGTCGTCCCGCTTTTTTCGTGCTGCCTGCGGCACCCTGGCCTTGCTGGCCTGCGGCCTGGCCCAGGCCTTCGGCTTCGACGACGTGGCCGCCCAGGCCGCCACGCTGGCGCGGCAGCCATCGCGCCCCGCCGTCATGGCGCCGGCTTCGTTGCGTGCGCTCACTTACGATCAGGCACGCGACATCCGCTTCCGCCCCGAGCGCGCGCTGTGGCGGCGCGAGGGCCTGCCTTTCGAGGCGCAGTTCTTCCACCTCGGCTACGTGCAGGCGCAGCCGGTGCGCGTGCACGAAATCGGCGCCGACGGCCAGGCGCGGCCGCTGCCGTACGACAGCGCCGACTTCCATTTCGGCAAGACCCGCGTCGCGCTCGAGGCGCTGCGCGACCTCGGCGTGGCCGGCTTTCGCATCCACGCCGCGCTCAACGACCCGGCCTACAAGGACGAACTGCTGGTGTTCCAGGGCGCCAGCTACTTCCGCGCGCTCGGCGCCGGGCAGCGCTACGGCCTGTCGGCGCGCGGACTGGCGATCGACACCGTGGGCGGCCGCGGCGGCGAGGAGTTCCCGCGCTTCTCCGAGTTCTGGCTGCAGCGCCCGGCGCCCGGTGCCGAGCGCGTGACCGTCTACGCGCTGCTCGAATCGGCGCGCGCCACCGGCGCCTACCGCTTCGAGGTGCGGCCCGGCAGCGACACCGTGGTCGAGGTGCAGGCCCGGCTGTTCCTGCGCGCCGGCCCCGACCCCATCCGCACGCTGGGCATCGCGCCGCTGACCAGCATGTTCTTCTTCGGCGAGAACCAGCCGCACGCAGGAGATTTCCGCCCCGAGGTCCACGATTCCGACGGCCTGCAGATCGCCGGCGCCGACGGCGAATGGCTGTGGCGCCCGCTGGTCAACCCGGCGCGGCCGCAGCTCAGCTCGTTCGCGCTGCGCTCGCCGCGCGGCTTCGGGCTGATGCAGCGCGACCGCCGCTTCGCCGCCTACGAGGACACCGAGGCGCGCTACGAGCTGCGCCCCAGCGCCTGGGTCGAGCCGCTGGGCGACTGGGGCGAAGGCCGCGTCGAGCTGCTGCAGCTGCCCACGCCCGACGAGACGCACGACAACGTCGTCGCCTATTGGGTGCCGGCCGCGCTGCCGCCGCCCGGCCAGCCGCTGGAGCTGCGCTACCGGCTGCATTGGCAGGGCAAGGAACAGACGCGCCCGCCCGGCGGCTGGGCGGCGCAGACGCGCAGCGGCCGCAGCTACGCCGCGCTGGCGGCCGACGAGCGCCAGTTCATCGTCGATTTCGAGGGCCCGGCGCTGGCCGCGCTGCCGGCGGACGCCGCCGTGCGCGCCGTCGCCAGCGCCGACGGCAACGCCGAGCTGCGCGAAGCGCATGCCTACCGCAACGAGGCCACCGGCCAGTGGCGCATGGCCTTGCGCGTGCGCATCCGCGACCTCGCGCAGCCGGCCGAGCTGCGCGCCTTTCTCCAAACCTCCACCGACACGGTGAGCGAAACATGGACCTATCTGATTCCGCCGCGCTGAGCGTCGAGCGCGTGCCGCCGGAATGGCGCGGCACGATGGAACCCCGGCCCTGGCTGGGCTTCTGGCGCGGCCTGCTGGCGCCGCGCGCCGCTGTCGCCGCCACCGACGGCGCCGGCTGGCAGGCCGCGGCGCGGCGCCGCCGGCGCGCGCTGCTGCTGTGGGTGCTGGCCGCCACCGTGCTGGCCACCGCGGTGATGGCGCGCACGCAGCCGCTGCAGGGCCAGGGCCTGCTGCAGTGGCTGCAGACGGGGCTGTTCTCGCTGCTGTTCGCCTGGGTCAGCGCCGGCTGCCTGACGGCGCTGATGGGCTTCACGGTGCTGCTGCGCGGCGACCGCCACACGCTGTCCGGCGCCGCGGCCGACCTGTCGCAGCCGCTGGGGCCCGATGCGCGCACGGCGCTGGTGATGCCGATCTGCAACGAGGACGTGGCCACCGTCTTCGCCGGCCTGCGCGCCACCTGCGAATCGCTGCTGGCCGCCGGCGGCGGCCGCCACTTCGACGTCTTCGTGCTCTCCGACACGCCCGACGCCGCGCTGCGCGCCGAAGAAGAGCAGGCCTGGGCCGCGCTGCAAGCGGCGCTGCTGGGCCGCCTGCGCATCCATTACCGCGTGCGCGAGCAGCGCGGCCAGAAGAAGGCCGGCAACGTGGCCGACTTCTGCCGCCGCTGGGGCCGCGGCTACCGCTACATGGTGGTGCTGGACGCCGACAGCGTGATGAGCGGCGACGCGCTGATGCGCCTGCTGCACCTGATGGAAGCGAACCCGCGCGCCGGCATCCTGCAGACCGCGCCGCGGCCCTGCGGCCACCTGTCGCTGCACGCGCGCGCGCAGCAGTTCGCCAGCCGCGTCGGTGGCCCGCTGTTCACCGCCGGCATGCAGTTCTGGCAGCTCGGCGAGGCGCACTACTGGGGCCACAACGCCATCATCCGCGTCGAGCCCTTCATGCAGCACTGCGCGCTGGCGCCGCTGCCCGGCCACGGCGCGCTGGCCGGCGACATCCTGTCGCACGACTTCGTCGAGGCCGCGCTGATGCGCCGCGCCGGCTACCAGGTGTGGCTGGTCGGCGACCTCGGCGGCAGCTTCGAGCAGCCGCCGCCCAACCTCAGCGCCGAGCTGCAGCGCGACCGCCGCTGGGCCATGGGCAACCTGCAGAACGCGCGCCTGATCGCCGAACCGGGCCTGCACCCGGTGCACCGCGCGATGCTGGCCACCGGCGCCATGTCCTACCTGTCGGCGCCGCTGTGGCTGGGCTACATCGCGCTGGGCCTGCTGTCCTGGCTGGCCGGCGGCGAGGCACGCGTGCTGCCGCAGCAGCTGGGCGCCGGCGCGCTGGCGCTGTGGGCCGGCACGCTGCTGATGCTGCTGCTGCCGCGCGCGCTGGGCGTGGCGCTGGTGATGCTGCGCGGCCAGGCCGGCGAGTTCGGCGGCGGCACACGGCTGCTCGGCAGCGCCGCCCTCGAAGCGGGCCTGGCCGCGCTGCAGGCGCCGCTGCGCATGCTGGCGCACTCGCTGTTCGTGCTGGGCGCGTTCACCGGCTGGAAGCTGGAATGGAAGTCGCCGCCGCGCTCGGCCGAGCGCGTGCGCTGGCAGGATGCGCTGCGCTTCTTCGGCCCGGCTTCGCTGCTGGCCGCGGCGGCGGTGATCGGGCTGGCTGCCGCGCAGGCGCAGGCGCTGCTGTGGCTGCTGCCGGTGGCGCTGCCGCTGGTCTTCGCGGTGCCGCTGGCGGTGTGGACCAGCCAGCTCGCGCCGGGGCTGGCGCTGCGCCACGCGCGGCTGCTGCTGATCCCCGAGGAAGCGCAGGCGCCGCCGCTGCTGCGCCGCGCGTGGGCGCTGGCGCACGAAGCCCGCTGATCAGGCCCTCAGATAGACCAGGCGCCCGGCCAGCCAACGTTCGACATGCGCCTGCGCCGCGGCCGGGTGCCCGGCCAGCAGGCGCGGCGCAGCGGCGCGGGCATGGCGCAGCAGCGGCTCGTCGGTCTGCAGATCGGCAAAGCGCAGCAGCGCGTCGCCGCTCTGGCGCGCGCCCATGAACTCGCCGGGGCCGCGGATCTCCAGGTCGCGGCGCGCGATCTCGAAGCCGTCGTTCGTCTCCGCCATCGCCTTCAGCCGCGCCTTGGCCGGCGCCGACAGCGGCGCGGTGTACAGCAGCACGCAGACGCTGGCCGCCGCGCCGCGGCCCACGCGGCCGCGCAACTGGTGCAGCTGCGCGAGGCCGAAGCGCTCGGCATGCTCGACCACCATCAGGCTGGCATTGGGCACGTCGACGCCGACCTCGATCACCGTCGTCGCCACCAGCAGCGGCATCTGCCCCTGGCTGAACAGCGACATCACGGCCGCCTTCTCGCCGGCCGGCATGCGGCCGTGCAGCAGGCCCACCAGGCAGCCGGGCAGCGCGGCGCTCAACTCGGCATGGGTGGTGGTGGCGTTCTGCAGATCGAGGTGCTCGCTTTCTTCCACCAGCGGGCATACCCAGTAGACCTGCCGCCCGGCAGCCAGCTCGTCGCGGATGCGCAGGATCACCTGGTCGCGCCGGCCGTCGGCGAACACCTTGGTCAGCACCGGCGTGCGGCCCGGCGGCAGCTCGTCGATGGTGCTGACGTCCAGGTCGGCGAAGTAGCTCATCGCCAGCGTGCGCGGGATCGGCGTCGCGCTCATCATCAGCAAGTGAGGCTCGAGCTGCTGCTCCTCCAGCTTGTGCCGCAAGGCCAGCCGCTGCGCGACGCCGAAGCGGTGCTGCTCGTCGACGATGGCCAGGCCCAGCTTGTGGAACGCCACGTCGTGCTGGATCACCGCGTGCGTGCCGACCACCAGCGCCGCTTCGCCGCCGGCCACCTGCGCCAGCATCTGCGCGCGAGCCTTGCCCTTGCGGCTGCCGCTGAGCCAGGCCACGGTCAGCCCCAGCGGCGCCAGCCAGTCCACCAGCTTGCGGAAGTGCTGCTCGGCCAGGATCTCGGTGGGCGCCATCAGCGCGCATTGCCAGCCGGCGTCGATCGCCGCGGCGGCCGACAGCGCGGCGACCACGGTCTTGCCCGAGCCTACATCGCCTTGCAGCAGCCGGTGCATCGGCTGCTCGCGGCCCAGGTCGGCGGCGATCTCGGCCACCACGCGCGCTTGCGCCGCGGTCAGCGCAAAGGGCAGCCGCTGCAGCAGCCGCACGACGAGGCCGCCGTCGGCCGCGCGCAGCGCCGGCGCGCGCAGCCGGGCGCGTGCGCGCTGGGCCTGGAGCTGCGAGAGCTGCTGGGCCAGCAATTCCTCCCACTTCAGGCGCTGCCAGGCCGGGTGGCTGCGGTCCTGCAGCGCCTGCTGGTCGGCCTGCGGCGGCGGCTGGTGCAGCAGCCGCACGGCCTCGCGCAGGCTGGGCAGGCCCGCGGGCGCAGTGCCGGGCGGCAGCACTTCGTGCAGCGAGACGCGGCCCAGCGCCGACGCGATGGCCTTGCGCAGATAGGCCTGCGGCAGCTGCGCCGCCGCGGGATAGACCGGCGTCAGCGCCTGCGGCAGCGGCGCGCCAATCTCCACCGGCTTGACCGTGGGATGCACCATCTCGCGGCCGAGGAAGCCCACGCGCGCCTCGCCGCGCACGCGCAAGCGCGCGCCTTCGGCCATCTGCTTGAGCTGCGCGGCGTGGAAGTGCAGGAAGCGCAACAGCAGCTCGCCGCCGTCGTCGCGCAGCCGCACCAGCAGCTGGCGGCGCGAGCGCTGCTCGACGCGGCAGTCGGCCACCTGACCTTCGACCTGCGCGGCTTCGCCTTCGCGCAGCTGCGCGATCGGCGTCAGCCGCGTCTCGTCCTCATAGCGCAGCGGCAGGTGCAGCGCGAGGTCGATGTCGCGCAACAGGCCCAGGCGGCGCAGGGCTTTGGCGGGGGCCGACAGGCGGGCGGCGTCGCTGGCATCGACCATGGAACAATTCTGAACGCTGCGCGGTCGGACACCGCATGGCCGCCGGTTCCTTCATGCCCTTGCAAGACCTCACCGTTGCCGACTTCGACTTCGAGCTGCCGCCCGCGCTGATCGCCCAGCACCCCACGCCCGAGCGCAGCGCCTCGCGGCTGCTGGACGGGCGTGCCGAGACGCCGGTGGACCGCGTCTTCCGCGAGCTGCCCGCGCTGCTGCAGCCGGGTGACCTGATCGTCTTCAACGACACGCGCGTGATCAAGGCGCGGCTCTACGGCGAGAAGGACACCGGCGGCGCCGTCGAGGCGCTGGTCGAGCGCGTGCTGCCCGGCCACGAGGTGCTGGCTCACCTGCGCGCCAGCAAGTCGCCCAAGGCCAGCAGCCGGCTGCGCCTGGCGCGCGCCTTCGACGCCGAGGTGCTGGGCCGCGGCGGGCCTGACGGCTCGCTGTTCCACCTGCGCTTTCCGGACGATCCGCTGCTGCTGCTGCAGCGCCACGGCCACGTGCCGCTGCCACCCTACATCCAGCATGCTGACGATGCCGACGACGAGCGGCGTTATCAGACCGTCTTCGCCGAGCGTCCCGGCGCGGTGGCCGCGCCGACCGCCGCGCTGCACTTCGACGAGGCGGTGCTGAGCCGCTTGCAGCAGCGCGGCATCGGCCAGGCGCGCGTGACGCTGCACGTGGGCGCCGGCACCTTCCAGCCGGTACGCGTGGAGCGGCTGGCCGAGCACCGCATGCACAGCGAGTGGTACGAGGTCAACGCACAGGCCATCGATGCGATCGAGGCCGCGCGCGCCGCCGGCGGCCGCATCGTCGCGGTCGGCACGACGGCGCTGCGCGCGCTGGAATCGGCGGCGCGCGGCGGCCGCCTGCAGGCCAGCCGCGGCGAGACTGACATCTTCATCACGCCGGGCTTCGAGTTCCGCGTCGCCGACCTGCTGCTGACCAATTTCCACCTGCCGCGCAGCACGCTGATGATGCTGGTCAGCGCCTTCGCCGGCCATGCGCACGTGATGGCGCTGTACCGGCACGCAGTGGAGGCGCGCTACCGCTTCTTCAGCTACGGCGACGCGATGCTGCTGCAGCGGGCCTCGACAATCGGCGCATGCTGAGCTTCGAACTGCTGAAGACCGAGGGCCATGCCCGCCGCGGCCGCCTGACGCTGAACCACGGCGTCGTCGAGACGCCGGTGTTCATGCCGGTGGGCACCTACGGCACGGTCAAGGGCGTGCTGCCGCGCTCTCTGGAAGAGATGGGCGCGCAGATCATCCTCGGCAACACCTTCCACCTGTGGCTGCGGCCGGGGCTGGACGTGCTGCAGCGCTTCAGCGGGCTGCACCGCTTCGAGGGCTGGCACAAACCCATCCTCACCGACAGCGGCGGCTTCCAGGTCTGGAGCCTGGGCGGCGTCGACGGCAAGGGGCGCAAGATCAACGAGGAAGGCGTGCGCTTCGCCAGCCCGGTCAACGGCGACAAGCTGCTGCTGACGCCGGAAGTGAGCATGCAGATCCAGACCGTGTTGAACAGCGACATCGTGATGCAGTTCGACGAGTGCACGCCGTACCAGACCGCGGGCCGGCCGACCAGTGAGCGCGAAGCGCGCGCGTCGATGGAGCTGAGCCTGCGCTGGGCGCGGCGCAGCCGCGACGAGTTCCAGCGCCTGGCCAACCCGAACGCGCTGTTCGGCATCGTGCAAGGCGGCATGTACGAGGGCCTGCGTGCCGAGTCGGCCGCGGCGCTGGCCGAGCTGCAGCTGCCGGGCTACGCGATCGGCGGCGTCAGCGTCGGCGAGCCCAAGGAGGACATGCGCCGCATCATGGCGCACACGCCGCGGTTGCTGCCGGCGCACAAGCCGCGCTACCTGATGGGCGTGGGCACGCCCGAAGACCTGGTGGAAGGCGTGGTCTGCGGCGTCGACCTGTTCGACTGCGTGATGCCCACCCGCAATGCGCGCAACGGCCACCTGTTCACGCGCTTCGGCGACCTGCGGCTGCGCAACGCGCGCTACAGGAGCGACCCGCGGCCCGTCGACCCGAGCTGCGGCTGCCACGCCTGCAGCCGCTTCAGCCGCGCCTACCTGCACCACCTGGACCGCTGCGGCGAGATGCTGGGCCCGATGCTGGCCAGCATCCACAACCTGCACTACTACGTGAACCTGATGAGCGAGCTGCGGCAGGCGCTGGAACAGGGTCGCTTCGAAGCCTGGCGTGCCGGTTTCGCGGCCGAGCGTGCGCGCGGAGTGGATTAGCGCCGGCGCCGCAGCGCCAGGCCGGTGCCCAGCGCCAGCAGAGCCAGCGTGCCGGGCTCCGGCACCGGCGTGCCGCCGTCATCGGTGCTGACCGTGACACTCAGGCTGCCCACGTTGTTGAACCAGCCGAAGCCGTCCATCGTGCCCAGGAACAGCCGCGTGGCGCCGACCGGCACGACGAAGTCCTGCAGCGTGACGCCATCGTTGCGCAGGCCGTCGCCGATGAAGAACACTTGCTGCAGCAGCGGCGACAGGCTGGCGAAGTCGCGCGCCGCGGCGCTGCCGAAGTCCAGCGTGGCCGGCGCCGCGGAGCCGTCCGGCTGCGCCGAGCCGAGGAAGACGGCAATCAGTGAGTCGATCGGCGCGCTCAGGCCCGAGAGGCCGAACAACGCGCCGTGAGTAAAAGCGCCTTCGGCGGCATCGCCTTCAGGGCCTGCCAGTCCGCAGCCGCCCGCGCTGCAATGGTCGGTCGAGCCGAGGGCCGAGAATCGCAGCACGTCGCCGGCCGCGAAGCCGATGCCGGTCACCAGCACCGGCGATTCGCCAGGTGCCGTGTCGCCGCTGCCCGCCGACGTGCCGTTCGGCATCCCGGCCAGCCACGGGTTGGACGTGCCGGCCACCGAGATGACGGTGGTGGCGGCGCTGGCGGCGCTGGCGGCGCCCGCCAGCGACAAGGCGGCGAGCATCGTGAGCGAGAGTTTCTTCAGCATGGTCGGTCCCTCCGCGGCACTTCGGCGGCCGGTGGGCTCAACCCGCAAGTTTCGATCCCGGCCGGAAAAGGCCTGGCTCGACAGGCCGCGGGACGGGCGGCGGCGCTGGCGGCCGGCCGTCGGCGTCAAGCCGGCCGACACGCCGACGCGACTGGCGGGCCGCGCCTTCAGTTGATGCTGGACGACGGCGGCACGCTGCGCAGGGCCGGAACTGCGGCTGCACACAGCCTGCACACGGCCCATCGGCTGCCCTACACTGCAAGCACCATGGCCGAAACCATCGAGAACCTGCTGCTGGAGCACATGAAGCGCTTCCAGGCAACCATCGATCGCGTCGAGCGCAAATGCGATGAGTTGATCGTGCGCATGGGCCAGGTCGAAAGCGGTATCGCAGGGCTGCGCAGGGACTTCGCGCACAGCGATGAAAACATCGCCATCCTCAGCGTGCGAATGGACCGGATCGGCGAGCGCATCGACCGCATCGAGCAGCGGCTGGATCTCGCCTGACCCGTCCGTCCAGTGTCAGTTGATGCTGGACGACGGCGGCACGCTGCGCAGGTCCTGCGCGACGCGGCCGTCGGCGAGCGCGATCACGCGGGTGGCCGAGGCGATGGTCTCGGGCCGGTGGGCGACGATGATGCGCGTCAGCGCCAGCTGCCGCACCGACTGGTTGACGATGCGCTCGCGGTCGACGTCCAGCGCGCTGGTGGCCTCGTCCAGCAGCAGGATGCGCGGCCGCTTGTACAGCGCGCGCGCCAGCAGGATGCGCTGCTTCTGACCGCCGGAGACCGACAGGCCCAGCTCACCGATCAGCGTGTGGTAGCCCATCGGCATCGCGGCGATGTCGTCGTGCACCGCGGCGATGCGGGCGCAGTGCGCCACCCAGTCGCGGTCGGCCTGGGGATCGAAGAAGCTGATGTTGTCGGCCACCGAGCCCGAGAACAGCGGCTCGTCCTGCATCACCACGCCCACCATCTGGCGCCAGCGCGCCGCGCCCAGCCGCGCCAGCGGCACGCCGCCCACGCGCAGCTCGCCGCCGGTGGGCGCCAGGATGCCCAGCATCAGCTTGAGCAGCGTGGTCTTGCCGCAGCCCGAGGGGCCGGTGATGGCCACCGATTCGCCGGGCTCGATGCGCAGGTTCAGCCGGTGCAGCACTTCGGGCTCGCCCTCGGCGTAGCGGAAGCTCACGTCGATCAGCTCGACGCCGGGCGCCGGCTCGGGCAGCAGCGCAGCGTCCTCGTCGTCGGCCTCGGGCGGCGTCAGCACGATGTCGGCCAGCCGCTCGCCCTGCAGCCGCAGCAGGCGCAGCGCCACCCACTTGTCGATCAGCCCTGCGACGCGCAGCGCGAACTGCTCCTTGTAGGCGAAGAACGCGAACAGCATGCCCACGCTCAGGCGCCGGTCCAGCACCAGCAGCGCGCCCAGCCAGATGACGGCCACGCGCTCCAGCCCGAACAGCGCGCGCTGCGCCAGCGCCATGCCCAGCTCGAGCTTGCGCGTGCGGATGTCGGCGTTCATCGTCTCGGCCACCAGCGCGGCGAAGCGGTTGCGGCGGTCGAGCTGGGCGCCGAACAGCTTGATGGCCTGCATGCCGCGCAGGCTTTCGAGGAAGTGGCTGCTCTGCCGCGCCTCGTTGACCAGCGCCTCCTCGGTGGACAGCCGCAAGGGGCCCAGGAAGAGCCAGCGCAGGCCGCCGTAGGCCAGCACGGCCAGCAGCGCCACCGCGGTGAGGCGCAGGCTGTAGACGGCCATCATCGCCAGCGTCAGCACCACCATCAGGCCGTCGAGCACGGCCTCGGCGAAGCTGGTGGTCAGCGCCTTCTGGATCTGCTGCACGGCCATGAAGCGCGACCAGATGTCGCCCACCTGGCGCTTCTCGAACCAGGCCAGCGGCAGCCGCAGCAGGTGGGCGAAGACGTTCAGCAGCCACTGCAGGTTGAGCGTGGCCGACAGCACCAGCACCGCCCAGGCGCGGCCGGCCGCGGTGAGCACCTGGATCAGCACCAGCAGCGCGAAGGCGATGCCCAGTGTCAGCAGCAGGTCGCGGTCGCCGCTGACCAGCACGTCGTCGACCACCCACTGCATGAAGAACGGCGTCAGCAGCATGAAGGCTTCGAGCGCCAGCGCCAGCAGCAGCACCTGCGCCAGGCCGCGCCGGAGGCCGCTGACCGGGCCCAGCAGCGCGCGCAGCCGCGGGTCGCGCTGCTCGCGCGCCGGCTTGAAGTCGGGGCCGGGCTGCAGCTCCAGCGCGACGCCGGTGAAGTGCGGCGACAGCTCGGCCAGCTTCAGCCGCCGCAGGCCGCGCGCTGGGTCGTGGATCGTCGCCACGCCGCGGCGCACCGAGACCAGCACGACGAAGTGCGTCAGGTCCCAGTGCAGGATGCAAGGCGTCTGGAGCTGCTCGATCTCCTCCAGCTCGGCGCGCAGCGGGCGCGACTGCAGGTGCAGCGCGTCGGCGATGCGCACGACGTCGGCCAGCGTCAGCCCGCGGCTGGAGATCGGGAAGCGCCGGCGCAGCGTGGCCAGGTCGGTCCGCAGCCCGTGGGCGCCGGCGACCATCGCCAGGCAGGCCAGGCCGCACTCGGCGCCTTCGGTCTGCATCACGACCGGCACGCCCGGCCCGCCGAAGCGCAAGCGACCGGGCTGGCTCATAGGCGGCTTTGCAGGCCGAACAGCGGCTCGAACAGCCACTCCAGCAGCCGCCGGCGCTCCAGCATCACGTCGGCCTGCAGCCGCATGCCGGCCACCAGCGGCTGCGGCAGCGCGGCGGCCGAGGCCTCGTCCAGCGCGACGGTGATGCGAAACAGCGCCTCCGCCGGCCGCTCGGCCTGCGGCGTGCCGGCCAGCGCCAGCGCCGCCAGTTCGCCGGCGGCCAGCGGCGTGCGCGAGACCTGCAGCACCCGGCCTTCGAGCTGGCCGAACTTCTGGTACGGAAAGGCTTCCAGCCGCAGCCGCACCAATTGCCCCGGCCGCACGAAGCCGACCGCGCTGCTGGGCGCGTAGAGCTGGGCCTGCAGCACCGCGCCTTGCGGCACCAGGCTGGCCAGCGCCGAGGCCGGCGACACCGCCTGCCCGGGCTCGGCCAGCAGCGCGCTGACCATGCCGTCCTGCGGCGCGCGCACGATCAGGCGGCGCTCGCTGTCCTGCTCGGCGGCCTCGCGCGACAGCGCCGCCAGGTCGCGCTCGATGCCGCCCTGGGCGCTGCGCGTCAGCAGCGGAAGGCTGAAGCGCTCGCCTTCGAGCAGGGCCTGCTCGCGGTCCAGCGCGGTGCGCTGGCGCTGCAAGCCTTGCGCTTGCGCCTGCAGGGCCAGCAGCTCTTCTTTCTTGGCCAGCACCTGGGCGTCGGAGATGAACTGCTCGTTGCGCAAGGCTTCCAGCCGCTTCTCGGCCTCCTGGGCCAGCAGCAGCCGCTGCTGCTGCAGCGCGATCTCGCGCTCGACCTGGGCGCGCTCGGCCTGCAGCGCCGCCAGCCGCCGGTCCAGCGCCGCGCGCTGCGCCTCGGCCAGGCCTTCCTGCTGGCGCGCCGCGTCCTGCAGGCTGCGCTGGCGCTCGCTCAGGCTGCGCCTGACCTCGGCCTGCGCCTGGGCCAGCAGCCGCGGGCGCTCCAGCGCCAGCACGAACAGCACGTCGCCGGCGCGCACGGTCTGGCCTTCCTGCACGCGGCGCTCGATGACGGTGGCGCCTTCGGCCGGCACGAGGCGGATCAGTCCGCGGTCGGGCGACAGCACGCCGTCGACCGTGGCCTTGCGGGTGTAGTGCGCGAAATAGAGAAAGCCCGCGATGGCCACGGCCACCGCGAGCACGCCGATCGTGACGAGGTCCATCGACAGGGGGCGCACCAGTTGAACGCGGCCCAGCCAAGCATCCCGCTGCCCCTGCAGGACTTCGTCACGAAAGAGCGGGCGGGCCATGGGGACGCAAGCCTCAGGCCCGCGCGGTGGCGAGGTCCACCGTTGGAATAAAGACACGCCCGATCTTGATGCCGGGAGCCACAGAGGGGGCGCAAGGCCGCCGGCTCGGGCGTGGAAAACCGTGGCGGCACGCCGCAGCGCACACGCCGAAAAATGCTCTCAGGGTGATCCGGCTTTGCCGGGCACCTGAATCCCCCGCGGGGGGCGGGCTGGGCGCAGCCCGGCCCTGGGGGCGCTCAGAAGCCATGCGCGGGCCGGTCCCGCGCCGCGGGTGGCAACTTACCAAGTGGCGTTGGGGCCCCAGGTGGCGTTCGGGCCGGCGCCGCTCACGGCCTTCAGGTCGGCGGGCTGCAGCGGCACCGGACGAGCGGGCGCCACCGGCTTGACCTGGACGGCAGGAGCGCGGCGGGCGAAGAAGCGGATCGGCAGCATGTTGGATCTCCGGGGCTGGGGCGGTGTGCGAAATTGCACGCTCGGAGAGATTGGAGCAGCGTCGCGCCTTCACAACCACTGTCACCCCTTACAGGTGGGCAGCACGTGGCGCCGCCCCCTTGCGCCTGATCAGATCAGTGGATCAGGCCCAGCCGCAAGGCCTTCAGCACTGCCTGGTGCTTGTTGACGCAGCCCAGCTTGTGCATCGCGTTGTTCACGTGCAGCACCGCGGTGCGCTCGCTGATGCCGAGGATGGCGCCCACCTCCCAGGCTGTCTTGCCGTCCATGGTCCAGCGCAGCGCCTCCAGCTCGCGTGGCGTCAGCGCCGGGCGCTCGGCCTGCAGCGTGGCCGGCAGGAACAGGCGCAGCGCCGCCTCCTGCGCGTGCACGGCAAAGAGCTGCAGGTCGGCCACTAGGCGCTGCAGCTCGCGGCTGTCCTCCGGCAGCGGCTGGTCGCGGTCGACGCCGAGGAAGAAATGACGCCCCTCGGGCAGATGCAGCGCCAGCGCAATGCCGGTCTGGTAGCCGAACTGCGCCTGCTGCTCCCACTTGTCCAGCGCGCCCGACGACAGGTAGGTGTCGCGGTTCCAGACGATGGGCACGCTTTGCCGGCGGCAGTGCTGCATCACCGGGTCGCGGCGGCCGCTGCCGGGGTCGCGGAAAGCGTCGTTGTAGGCCTGCGGCGTGTTGTCGACGACGAAGAACTCGCTGCTGCCCAGGCCATGGTCGACGATGGTCGTCGCCGACACCGTCTCGAAGCCCAGCGCCTGCGCGAAGCGCACGACCTCGCCGCGAAACTCGTCGCGGTTCTGCGCCTTCATCACGGAGGTATAGCCACCCGGGAGCATCGGTTTCTTGCGTTCCAACAGCCTCGCAACGCCACAGTGGCGGCGCAAGGCCTGACAGACCTTACAGGGCTGCTAGGCCTTACAGCTTTCGATCCGGAGTCTCCCACCCACACTGCAGTCCATGCACCATACGCCACTTCAACTGTCGGAGCGCGCCCCGCTCGCCGTCATGCCGTGGTCGCTGCGCGCATGGCCGCCGCTATTGTGGCAGGCCGCCGGCGGCCCACCTACGGAGTTCCACCACCTCAGCACGCGAGTGACCGCAAACCACGGCGGATTGCACAGTCGCGTGGCCGGCCAGACCATCTGGGCCGGCACCGTCGACGGCAGCGACGCCGGCATGGCCTGGGACTGGGTGGAGATCTGCGCCGGCGTCGTCGCGATGGCCGACCCGATGTCGGTGATCACCAACTTGCGCATCGTCGGCGACGCCGGCGAGGTGCTGACCGCGGCCGAAGCCGCGCTCTATCTCAACGGCATCGTGCACGCGCTGCCCTGGCAGGACGCGGTGGGGCGGGCACTGGCGACCTGCCACTGACCGGGCTCAAGCCACCGCGCTGCGCTGCAGCCGCCGCGCGACGCCCCACACGCTCAGGCCCGCGAGCAGCAGGCACAGCAGCAGCGGCGGACCGAGGTCGGCGGCAACCAGCGCCTCGCCGCGCAGCACGCGGTTCATCAGCAGCACCTGCGCCAGCGCCGGCACCCAGCGCTGCCAGGGCTGCTCGCCGTCCTGGCTGAAGAACGACAGCAGCGGCAGCAGCGACACCGCCAGCACCAGCACCGAGGCGCTGGCCTGCGCCTCCTTGACGCTGCGGCAGCGCACGGCCAGCAGCATCAGCAGCCCCGACAGCGCGCCGGCCAGCGGCAGCAGCAGCGCCAGGAACAGCGCCAGCTCCGCCGGGCCGAAGCGGAACAGCGCGGCCAGCGATTCGCTGCGCAGCAGCCATTGCCCGGGCAGGAAGCTCAGGCAGCTGAGCAGCGCGATCAGCATCGCCACCGCCGACACCGCAGCCCATTTGCCCAACGCCAGCGCGAGGCGCGGCGCGGGATTCATCAGCAGCGGCTCCAGCGAGCCGCGCTCGCGCTCGCCGGCGGTGCTGTCCAGCGCGGCGTTCAAGGCGCCGTAGAGCACCGCCATCAGCACGAAGAAGGGCAGCATCGCGGTGAGCTGCAGCGCGCGCGCCGCCGGGTCGGCGAGGTCGCGCGGCTCGACCTGCATCGCTTCCAGCAACGTGGGCGAGACGCCGCGCCAAGCCAGGCGCAGCAGCGCCTGCTCACGGTTGAAGCCCTGCAGCAACTGCAGCACGCGGCCGGCGGCGGCCTGGGCGCGGCGGTTGCCGCTGCTCGTCAGCACCTCCACCAGCGGCGCGCGCGTGGCGGCCAGCTCGGCCTCGAAGCCGGGCGCGACCACGACCACCGGGTCGCCGAGGCGGTTCTCGCGCAGCAGCCGCTCGTAGTCGGGCGGCGCGGCGCGCACGCGCCAGGTCTGGCGCTCGACGTAGTTGCGCAGCGTGGGCGCGTGCTCGATGCCGGCGACGACGAGCTCGCGCGCCTGCGCGTGGCGCTCGGCATCGGCCACCAGCGTCGACAGCAGCGCCAGCACCAGCGGCCCCAAGGCCACCGAGCTGAGCAGCACCACCGCCAGCGTGCGGCGGTCGCGCAGCGCGTCCAGCCACTCCTTGCGGAAGACGATCCAGGCCGCGCGCAGCATCAGCCGCGGCCCTCGAAGGCCAGCGCGACGAAGGCCTGCTCGAAATCGGCGCTGCCGGTGCGCCGGCACAGCTCGGTCACGCTGCCGCCGGCCACGGTGCGGCCGGCGGCCATCACCACCACCTGGTCGCACAAGCGCTCCACCTCCTGCATCACGTGGGTGGAGAAGACGATGCACTTGCCCTCGTCGTCGCGCAACCGGCGCAACGTCTCGCGCAGCGCGCGCGTGGCCATCACGTCCAGGCCGTTGGTCGGTTCGTCGAGGATCAGGTTGGGCGGATCGTGCACCAGCGCGCGGGCGAGTGCGGTCTTCATGCGCTCGCCCTGGCTGAAGCCTTCGGTGCGGCGGTCGAGCAGCGCGCGCAGCTCCAGTGTGTCGGCCAAGCGCTCGGTACGGGCCTGCGCCTCGTCCTCGCCCAGGCCTTGCAGCCGCGCGTAGTAGACGATGTTCTCGCGCGCCGTCAGCCGCGGGTACAGGCCGCGCGCGTCGCTCAGCACGCCCAGGCGCGCCAGCGCCGCCGAGCGCTGCTGCGCGACGTCGATGCCGTCGACGCGAACCTGCCCGCCGTCGGGCTGCAACAGCCCGGCCACCAAGCGCAGCGTGGTGGTCTTGCCGGCGCCGTTGCTGCCCAGCAGGCCGGTGATGCAGCCGTCGGCCGCGCTGAACGAGGCGCCGTCGACGGCCTGCAGCTCGCGCCGCCGGCGGCCGTGCCCCTGGACGAAGCGCCGCCGCAACTCGTGGACCTCGATCAAGGCGCGGCTCCGGCCACCGGCGGGCGGAACACCGGCGGCCGCGGCAAGCCCTGCGCGCAGCGGCCATCGAGAGCCAGCGCCTGGGCCTCGTCGTCTTCGTCGACGAAGCGGAAGACCTGCTCGCGCAGGCAGTCCAGCGCCAGCAGGCCGTGGCCGGCGTTGGGCACCACCCAGTGCCGCGCCTTCGGCCCCAGCGCCGCGGCCACGCGCGCGCCGTGGCGCGGCGGCGTCACCGGATCGAGCGCGCCCGACAGCAGCAGCACCGGCACCGGCGACGGGCGCAGGCGGTGGAAGTCCGCCGGCAGTTCGCCGCGCGGCCAGTCGGCGCAGACCTCGCGGTAGAGCGCCGCGATGCCAGTGCCGAAGGCCGGCGGCGCCGATGCGGCCGGCACGGCGGCCGCGGCCGGCGACGGCAGGTCCTCGGCGCAAATCACCGAGAAGTGCATGCCCTGCGCCAGCGCCGCGCCGCGACCGCCGGACAGGGCCGCAGCCAGGCCGACCAGCGGCGTCCAGCGCCCGGCGGCGGCTTCTTCGATCGCCGGCGGCAGCGCCGCGGCCAGTACCGGCGCGTACAGCGGCCCGCGCACCAGGCCGGCCAAGCCCTCGGGCGTGATGCGCAAACGCTGCTCGCGCCCGCTGAGCGGATGCGGCACGCTCACGTCCTGCGGCAGTGCCGCCAGCAGGCGCTGCCATTGCGCGCGCAAGCGCGGATGGCGGCCGCGGCAATCGGCATCGGCCTCGCACCAGGCCAGCAGGCCGTCGAACGCGGCCTGGGCGTCGACGGCCATCGAAGCGGGCAGCGCCATGTCGGGCGGCGCCACGCCGTCCAACACCACGCGGCGCACGGCCTGCGGAAACTGCCGCAGGTACTCCAGCGCCGCGCGCGTGCCGTAGGAGACGCCGACGAGGTCGATGCGTTCGGCGCCCAGCGCGCGGCGCACGGCGTCCAGGTCCTGCATCGCCAGCGGCGTGGTGTAGCGGCGCAGGTCGCCATGAGGCAGCTTCTGCAAGGCCTGCCGGCAGCGCGAGAGCGCCTGCACCAGCGCCGCGGGGTCCACGCTGTCGCGCAGCTCGCGTCCGGGCTGGGGCTGCTCGTCGCCCTCGCAGCGCAGCGGCGCGCTGCGGCCGGTGCCGCGCTGGTCCACCAGCACGAGGTCGCGGCGGTTGGAGAAGCGCGCCAGCCAGTGGCCGATGGTGCCGGCCAGCTCGATCGCGCTCTGGCCCGGCCCACCGGCCAGGAAGAACACCGGGTCGGGCAAGCGCCGCCGCGACAGCGCCGGCAGCACCGCGAAGTGCACCGCGATCGACGGGCCGCCGGCCGCGGCCGGGTCCAGCGGCCGCTGCACCTGGCCGCACCAGGCCGGGTGCTCCACGCCGCGCAGCACGCAGGGCTGCAGCCCGGGCGCCGGCGGCAACGCCGCCGCCGCGGGCAGCGCCAGCAGCACAGCGCAGACCCGGGCGATCCGCCGGCAAGGCCGCTTCAGCTCGTCGGGAAATGAAAAGCGCATCACCGCAGGTCTTCAGTGCCGGCGAGCGTATCAGCCGGCCTGCGGCGTGACCAAGTACCGAGCGCGCGCCGCGTTCTTCCCGCTTCCGGCGCAACCCGGACGCGCCGCGCGGCCGGGCCCGGGGCATGATCGCGGTTTCGCCGCCCGCTGGTCACTTCTTCGCCGCCATGATGCATCGCCCGCTCACCGCCGCCGCCGTTGCCGCCGCCTTGCTGCTGTCCGCCTGCGGCGGCCCGTCAGAAGCCGACATGCTGAGCGCGGCGCGCGGCTTCATCGAGAAGCAGGACCACCGCTCGGCGGTGATCCAGCTCAAGTCGCTGCTGCAGAAGAACGACCAGCTCGGCGAGGCGCGCTACCTGCTGGGCCGCTCGCTGCTGGAGCAGGGCGACGTCAACGCGGCGCTGGTCGAGCTGCGAAAGGCGGCCGACCTCAAGTACGACCCCGTCAAGGTGACGCCGCTCTTGGCACGCACGCTGCTGGCCCAGGGCGAGTACGCGGCGCTGACCGGCCAGTTCGCCGGCACCAAGCTGCCCGACGCCGCGGCGCAGGCCGAGCTGTCGGTGGCGCTGGCCAATGCCTTCTTCGCGCAGAAGCAGAACGAGCAGGGCGAGACCTTCATCGCCGAGGCGCTGCAGGCCATGCCGCAGAACGTGCCGGCGCGGCTGCTGCGCGCGCGCGTACTGGCCGACAAGCAGCAGGTGCCGCAGGCCAAGGCCATCGTCGACGAGGTGCTGGCCGGCGACCCCAACGCCGCCGAGGCCTGGATGCTCAAGGGCGAGCTGGCGCTCAACATCGACAAGGACCGCAAGGCCGCGATCGAGGCGTTCCGCAAGGCCGCCGCGGCCAAGCCCACGATGCTGGGCGCGCACGTCTCGGCGATCACGACGATGTTCCTCGAAGGCGATGCCGCCGCCGCCACCGCGCAGGTGGCGGAGATGAAGAAGCACTTTCCCAACCACCCGCGCACCAAGTTCTTCGAAGCCGAGCTGGCCTTCAACGCCAAGGACTACAAGGCCGCCCGCGAGCACATGCGCCCGGTGGTGCAGGCGCTGCCCAACAACGCGCTGGCGCTGCAGCTGGCCGGCGCCGCCGAGTTCCGCCTGGGCGACTACGCGCAGGCCGAGAACTACCTGGGCAAGGCGCTGCAGCTCGCGTCCGAGCTGCCGATCGCGCGCACGATGCTGGCCCAGGTCTACCTGCGCACCGGGCAGCCGCAGAAGACGCTGTCGATGCTGGAGCCGCTGCTGGCGCGCGGCCCCAGCGCCGGCCTGCTGCAGCTGGCTGCCGAAGCCCATCTGCAAAGCGGCGACCCCAAGAAGGCCGAGGACCTGTACCAGAAGGCCGCCAAGATCAAGCCCGACGACCCGCGCATCCGCACCGCGCTGGCGCTCAGCGAGTTCGGCAAGGGCAAGACCGATACGGCGATCAGCGAGCTGGAGCAGATCGCCGGCAGCGACAAGGGCGCGCTGGCCGACTTGGCGCTGGTCAGCGCGCACCTGCGCAAGAAGGAGATCGACAAGGCGCTGAAGGCCATCGACGCGCTGGAGAAGAAGCAGCCGGGCAAGCCGTTGGCACCGATGCTGCGCGGCCGCGTGCTGGTGCTGAAGAAGGACATCGACGGCGCGCGCGCGCAGTTCCAGAAGGCGCTGGCGATCGACAAGCTCTACTTCCCCGCCGTGGCCGGCCTGGCGGCGCTGGACCTGGCGGCCAACAAGCCGGCCGAGGCGCGCCAGCACTTCGACGACCTGCTCAAGGCCGACCCCAACAACGTGCCGGCCAAGCAGGCGCTGGCCGCGCTGCTGACGCGCACCGGCCACACCGGCGACGAGGTGGCCAAGCTGCTGACCGATGCCGTCAAGCAGAACCCGAACGACGTGCGCGCCCAGCTCATGCTGATCAACTTCTACCTCGAGCGGCGCGAGGCCAAGCCGGCGATCAATGCCGCCACCGAGGCCAGCAAGACCCTGGTCAACCACCCCGACGTCCTGATGGCGCTGGGCCGCGCCTACCTGGCCGGCAACGACATGCAGCAGGCCATCAGCACCTTCAACAAGCTGGCGCTGGCGCAGCCCAAGTCGGCCCAGCCCTACCTGGGCATGGCCGACGCCAACCTGGCGCTGAAGGACCGCCCGGCTGCTGCCCGCAACCTCAAGCGCGCGCTGGAGCTGGAGCCGCGGCTGCTGCAGGCGCGCCGCGGCCTGGTGGCCATCGCGCTGGCCGAGCGCCAGGTCGGCGAGGCGATGGAACTGGCCCGTGCGGTGCAGAAGGACCTGCCGGGCGAGGCCGTGGGCTACGTGCTGGAAGGCGATGTCGAGGGCTACCGCAAGAACCAGAAGGCCGCGCTGGCCGCCTACCAGAAAGGCCTGGCCAAGGCCAACCCGCAGGAGGCCGCGACCCGCGCGCACAACACGATGATCGCGCTGGGCCAGACGGCCGAGGCCGAGCAGTTCGCCGACAGGTGGATCGCCGACCATCCCGGCGACCCGGTCTTCCCGTTCTACCTGGCCGACCGCGCGCTGGCCGCGCGCGACTTCGCGGCCGCCGAGGCACGCTACCGCAAGGTGGTGGAGCTGCAGCCCAACAACGCGCTGGCGCTGAACAACATCGCCTGGCTGATGGTGCAGCAGTCCAAGCCCGGCGCGGTGGACTTCGCCGAGCGTGCCAACCGCCTGCTGCCGGGCCGGCCGCCGCTGATGGACACGCTGGCCTCGGCGCTGGCCGCCGAGAAGCAGGTACCGCGCGCGCTGGAGCTGCAGAAAGCAGCGGTCGACCGCTCGCCCGAGGACGGCGGGCTGCGCCTGAACCTGGCCAAGCTCTACCTGCAGTCCGACCAGAAGGGCATGGCGCGCAACGAGCTGAAGAAGATCGAGGCGATGGGCCGCAAGTACCCCAACCAGGACGAAGTGACCAAGCTGCTGGGCACGCTGTAGCGCGCCGCGGCTTCAGGCGGCCGGCTTCCGGTCAGCGCCCTTCCGGCCGGCGCCCTTCCAGCCGGCGCCCAAGAGCGAGCGGCAAGCTGCGCGGCGGCCCTCGGCGGCATCCACCCTGGCGCACACGCCGTCCAGCCGCGCCTGCAGCCGCTCGACGGCCGCGGCATGGCTGCCGTCCTTGTTCCAGGCCTGCAGGCTGCGGCCCACGCGCCGCATCGACGCCGCGCTGCGCTGGTAGAAAGCGCCACCGTCGGCGGCCGCCTCGGCGAAGAGCTGGCCGGCGGTGGCTTCGATGCGGGCGGCGTCGGCCGGCGCCAGGTCCACCAGCGCCTGCAGGTAGCCCGCGCCCCACTGCAGCCGGGTCGCCGGGCCCTGGCTGCGGTCGAAGGCCTGGGCGTACCAGCGCAGTGCCTCGTCCTTGCGGCCCAGCTTGCGGTGCAGGCCGCCGAGCTGGCTCATCAGGTAGTAGGGCGCCGGGCTGCGCGCCAGGTTGCGCAGCAGCAGCGATTCGGCCTCGGGCCACAGGCCGGCGCGCTGCAGCGCGTACGCGGCCGACGGGATCACCGCTTGGCGCTCGTAGCCGTCGCTGATCTCGCGGTCGGCGGCGGACACCTGTTCGCGCAGGTCGCGCAGCAGCGCCTCGGGCAGCAGCGGGTTCAGCTCGTCGCGCGGCAGCTCGATGCGGGCCAGCTCGATACGCGAGATCAGCGCCGACATCCGGTCGCCGCGCGACAGCCCGGCGTCGGCCTGCAGGCGCTGGAGCGCCGGCTCGAAGCACTCGGCCCAGGCCTGCCGCGACGCCGCACCGTCGCCCAGTGCGCGCACCATCTCCGGCGCCTCGTTGACCAGGATGTCGGCGAAGGCGCGCGCCCGGGCGCCGTCGGCCAGCACCTGGCGGACGCGCTCGCGGACGGGCTCGTCGGCCTTCAGGCCCTTGCCGTCGTCGCTGGCGGCCACCGCCTTCAGCCACAGCCGGCTACGGGTCTCGGCGTCGGCGCCGCTGCCGGGTTTCTCGGCGGCTGGCGCCAGCTCGGCCAGCACGCCGGCGGCGTCGCTGCCGGCCAGCATCTGGCGGTCGTCGGTCTCGAAGCTGTAGAAGGCCAGCAGCCGCCATTCGGACGCCGCCACCGGCTGGCCGGCGCGCGCGTCGGCCAGCACCGCCTTGACCGGACGGCCGCCGGCCAAGCCCAGGCGCAGCAGCGCCATCACCTGCTCGGCATCGGCCTCGCCGGGCAGCCGGGTCAGCTCGGCACCGTCGGGCTTGAGCAGCACCAGCGTCGGATAGCCGCCGACCTTGAACTGCTGCCCCAGCTTCTGCGCGCCCGGCCGGTCGCCGTCCACGTGCACGGCGACGAAGGAGCGCGACAGCGCCGCGAAGTCCTGCCGGTTGAACAGCGTCGCCTTGAGCTGGTTGCAAGGCGGACACCAGGTGGCGCCCCAGTACAGCAGCACCGGCTTGCGGCCGCTGCGCGCCTGCGCGAAGGCGCGGTCGATGTCGGCCGGGGCGGCGGCGCTGAGCCAGGCGACCTGGGTGGAAGGCAAGGCGGCGGTGGCCGGGCCGCTGCCAGCCGCCATCAACAGCGCCGACAGGATCCAGGCACGCGGGGAAGGGCAGGCGGAGATCAGCATCGGCCGGATTGTGCGGCGGGCGCGCGCACGCCGCAGACGGATGCCGTGAAGCCCCGCCGAGCGAGGAAAAGCAACGGCTGCCGAGCCGGCCGGCCCCCTAACATGCAGGGGTGAACGCCCGCCATTTGCATCGCATCCCGAGTCCTGCCCGCCGCTGGCGCCAACTGGTGCTGGGCCTGAGCCTGTCGGCGCTGGCGCTGGCTGCCGGTGCCGCCGACCCCAAGGCCTCCCGCCTGTATGAAGACGCCTTGCAGCGCTTCGACAAGAAGGACTTCGCCGGCGCCGTTCTGCAGCTGAAGAACGCGCTGCAGATCGACAAGAACCTGCTGCCCGTCCACGTGCTGCTGGGCAAGGCGCTGCTCGAGCAGAACCAGCCCATCGCCGCCGAGGCCGCCTTTGCCGAGGCGCTGCGGCTGGGCGTCAGCCGCGAGGAGGTGGTGGTGCCAATGGCGCGCGCCTCGCTGGACATCGGCAAGGCCCGCGCGGTGCTGGACGACGATGGCTTCGCGGACAAGGGCCTGAGCACGGCCAGCCGCCATGCGCTGCTGGTGCTGAAGGCCGGCGCGGCCGACGACGTCGGCGACCGCCGCCTGGCGCTGCAGTTGCTGGAGAAGGCGCGCGAGGTCGATCCTTCGTCGCCCAATTCCTGGCTGGCGGAAGCCAAGCTGCGCATCCGCCAGGGGCAGTCCCGCGAAGCGCAGGCGGCGGCGGACAAGGCCTTGTCGCTGGCGCCGGGGCAGGTGATGCCCTTGTACGTACGCGGCACCGTCTCGCACGCCCAGGGCGACCTGAAGAGCGCCTTGTCCTACTACGACAAGGCGCTGCAGGCCTCGCCCGAGCACGTGGAAGCCCTGGTGTCCCGCGCCGGCCTGCTGCTCGACCTGAACCGGACGGCCGATGCCGCGCGGGACGTCGAGGCGCTGCTCAAGGTCGGGCCCAACGATGCCCGAGGCTTCTACCTGTCAGCCCTGCTGGCGGAGCGCAACGGCCGCGCGGCCGACGCCAAGGCGACGCTGGCCAAGGTCACCGCCTTGCTCGATCCGATCCCGATCGAGATGCTGCGCTACCGCCCGCAACTGCTGATGATGGGCGGCCTCGCCCATTTCAGCCAGGGCGGGACGGAAAAGGCCAAACCCTACCTGGAAGGGGTTCTGCGCGACCAGCCGGGCAGCCCGGCCGCCAAGGTACTGGCCCGCATCCACCTGCAGGAGAACAACGCCGACCGCGCAATCGAGGCGCTGGAAGGCTATCGGCGGCAGCATCCCCAGGACGCTCAGGCCACCTTGCTGCTGGCGTCGGCCCACATGGCGCAAGGGCGCCCTGCGCGGGCGATCAGCTTGCTGCAGGCCGCCCAGAAGCAGGACGCGCGGCCCGAGTTCCAGCAGGCTCTCGGCATGGCGTTCATGAACTCGGGGCAGTTCCAGAGCGCGCTGGCCGAGCTCGAGGCCGCCTACAAGCGCAATCCGAAGTCCACCGCCACCGGCACCGCACTGGCCTCGCTGTACTTGCAACTGGGGCAACCCGCCAAGGCAGCGGCAGTGGCCGAGCAGCTCAACAAGGGCACGCCGGGGCAGCCTGGCTTGCTGTTCCTGCTGGGCAAGGCGCGGCTCGAAGCGGGCGATCCGAAAGGCGCGCGCACGGCGCTGGAAGCGGCGGCCAAGGCCGACCCGCGCTTCCTCGATCCGCAGGTCGAGCTGGCGAAGATCGAGCTGCAGTCGGGCGCCACCGCGGCGGCCGAGGCGCGCCTGTCGGCAGCGCTCGAGCGCGACCCCAAGCATGTGGGCCTGCTATCGCTGGTGGGCCAGGTCATGACCCGCCAGGGCCGGCTGGACGAAGCCCAGCGCTGGTTCGAGAAGGCTGACGACCACAGCGGCGCCGACGTGATCGACCACGGCATGCGGCTGGTCGAGTTCCACCTGGCGCAGGGCCAGGTCGACCGCGCCCGCGAAGCGATGAAGCGCGTGACGGCCAAGGCGCCGGATGCGCCGCGCGTGCTGGTCATGCAGGCTCGCATCGAGTTGGCCGCCGGCGACCGCCGCGCCGCCAAGTCGATGCTCTCGCGGGCGTCGACGGCCGTCTCGCAAGACCCTGGGCCGCTGGTTGCGATCGCCGAGTTGCAGCTGGCGGCGGACGACGTCGCCGGAGCCGCGCACAGTGCCGGCAAGGCTTTGAAGGAGGCGCCGCAGCTGGTCCCCGCGCTGGTGGTGCTGACCCGTGCCGACGTCCTGCAAGGGAATCTGGCGGCCGCCGAGCAGCGTGCGCGCGAGCTGACGGCCCGGCTGCCCAAGGCCGGCATCGGACATTCGCTGCTGGGCGAGGTCGCCGTCGCGCGCAAGCAGGACGCGGCCGCCACATCGGCCTTCCGGCGCGCCTACGAGCTGGACAACAGCCAGCCCGCGCTGCTGCAGCTCTTTGCCCATCTGGCACGCAGCCAGCCTGCCGAGGCGGTGCGAACCGCCGAGCAGTGGCTGAAGAAGCATCCGCAAGACGCGGTCGTCTGGCGGTCGCTGGCCGACGCCCAGGCCCGTGGCGGCGACTGGCCCGGAGCGCGCAAATCGTACGAGACCTTGCTGAAGTCCAGCCCTGATGACGCCGAGGTGCTCAACAACCTGGCGAACGTGCTGCTGGCGCAAAAAGATCCGATGGCGCTGAAGACCGCCGAGCGCGCCTATGCGCTCAAGCCCACTGCCGCCCACGTCATCAGCACGCTGGGGTGGGCGGCCCACAAGGCGGGACAGTCCGACCGCGCGCTGCAACTGCTGCGCGACGCCCGGTTGCGCAATCCCGACAGCGCCGAGACGCGGTACTACCTGGGTGCGGCGCTGGCCGCTGCCGGCCGCAACAGCGAAGCCAGGACGGAACTGGCCGCGGCGCTCAAGTCAGCCCGCCCTTTCAACGGCCAGAAAGATGCCCAGATCTTGCTCAACACGCTGAATTGAGGGGTTCACGGCGCTGTCGAGTGATCTTACAGTTGTATCCGACGTGTTGAGCTGTTGATTGCAAGTAGTTGATGCAGAACAGTTTTTTTAGATGGCCCACTTCATGCTAACTGCTTTCTAGCAAGAACAAGGATTTGACATGACTGCTTTCAACCATCTTTGCCGTGCCCTTGCCGTCAGCGCGTTGACGGCGCTAGGCGCGGGGGGGGCTCACGCCGATGCAAGCTGGGACATCGACGCCTGCAATGGGGGCACCAAGGCCACCAGCGGCTTCACCGGCTGCACCGGCACGAATGCCAGTGGTGTGACGCTGAATGTCAAGGCCTACACCTCCACGGGTTCGTCAACGAACTTCTCCGCGGCCTCGATCAATACCCAAAACGGCTACATCGGCGTGCTGAGCGGCGGCGAGACGGGCGGCACGTCCCCCCATCACGCCATCGACAACGTCCGCACCGCCGGCCAGTCTTCGACCGGGAATGCCTATGAGCTGGTGTTGCTGCAGTTCTCCAAGGCGGTGGACCTGAGCCAGTTGGTGGCGACTTGGACCAACCCGAGCGGCGATGCCGATTTCCAGGTCTATCGCTGGAACTACAACTCGAGCACGCCCGACCCGACGGTCACGAATTTCAACCCCAACTCGATGACGGGCTGGCAACTGGTGTCGACGACGACCGGTGACTTCGCGGACAACCTGACCCAAGGCATCACCGACGGCACCTACTACTCCAGCTACTGGCTGATTTCGACCGCCTTCGGCGGCTCCAACGACGCCTTCAAGCTGGGCACCGTGAGCGCCGCGAACGTATGCCTCACCAGCCAGACCAGCACTGGCGGCTGCGGCCCGACGCCGGGCCCTGGCGTGCCTGAGCCGGTGTCGCTGGCGCTGTTCGGCATCGCGGCGCTGGGCGCCGGTGCCGCGCGCCGTCGCGTGCTGGCGCCTCGCGCCTGACACAGCACCCTTCCGCACGCTTCGACAAGCCGCCTTCAGGCGGCTTGTTCGCTTTTCAGGCTTCGACCTTCACGCCCTTCCAGAACGCCAGCCGCCCCTTGATCGGCGCCGCGGCTTCCTTGGGATCGGGATAGGTCCAGACGGCATCCGGATTGGCGTCGCCGTCGACGAACAGCGTGTAGTAGCTGGCCTGGCCTTTCCACGAGCACATGGTCTTGGTGTTGCTCGGCAGCAGGTATTTCGGATCGACGGCCGAGGCCGGGAAATAGTGGTTGCCTTCGACCACCACGGTGTCGTCACTCTCGGCCACCACGGTGCCGTTCCAGATCGCCTTCATCGCGCTGCTCCAGGCCCCGACCGCGGGGCTCGCCGGTCGGCATTTTGAGCGCCGCGCAGGGCTCAGGTCGCCAGCATCAGTTCCACCGCGAGGTCGGGCACGAGGTCCTGGTGCTCGATCACCGCCAAGCCTTGGCGCAGGTCGAGGCTGGAGTCGAACCAGCCGCAGCCGAAGGCGCGCTCCGGCTCGGCCGGCAGGGTCAGCGGTTCGTCGGACCAGGGATGACCCATCGCCGGCACGCGCGCATCGCGCCGGCACCAGTTCTGCAGAAGGATCCACAAGCTCATCGCCGCACTCCTCGCGGCCCGGCAGGGCGGGCCTCGGAATGGATGCTCGGCGTTGCGGCCTTCAGGGGCCATCGCCCGGACGGCGGCTTGGCGGGGGTCCCCCGCCCGGGGGCGCCTGGACGGGGCGGGCAGCAGCCCGCTTCAGGCCTGCCGCGGCGCGGTGTCGACGAAGCTGGGCCTGGCGGCCAGCTTGTCGTGCAGTTTCTTCAGGTTGGGGTAGGGCGTGCGCCAGTCGATCTGCGCGAAGCGGAAGTCCAGGTAGCCCAGCGCGCAGCCCACGGCCACGTCGGCCAGCGTGTAGTGGTTGCCCACGCAGAAGGGCTTGTCGCCCAGGCCCTGGCTCATGGCCTTCAGCGCCGCCTGCACGCGCGACATCTGGCGGTCGATCCAGGCCTGGCAGCGCTGCTCGGCGCTGCGGCCGGCCCAGGTCTGCTCCATCCGCGCGGCGACGGCGGCATCCAGCACGCCGTCGGCCAGGGCCTCCCAGGTGCGCACTTCGGTGCGCTCGCGGCCCGAGGGCGGAATCAGCTTGCCCACCGGCGACAAGGTGTCGAGGTATTCGACGATCACGCGCGAGTCGAACACCGCCTCGCCGCCCTCCATCACCAGGCAAGGCACCTTGCCCAGCGGATTGGACGCCATCACGGCCTCGGTGCCCCAGGGATCTTCCAGCAGGAGCTGGAAGTCGAGCTTCTTCTCCGCCATCACGACACGCACCTTGCGCACATAAGGGCTGGTGAGAGAACCGATCAGTTTCATGTCGTGTGATGTGCCTGCAAGAGGCGGGCGCCGTCCCTGTCCGCGGCCATTCTAGCCACGCACCCCCTGCGCCGCGGCGTGCCGCGGGCGCCGGGCCGGGCCCCCAGCCGGGGGGAGCGGACGCCGGTTCAGCGCGCCAGCGTGAAATCGACACTCGGCGGCCGGCCGGGCAGGTGCAGCGCCACCTGCCGCTCGGGCGCACGGGCCAGCACGCGGCCGCCGCGCACCACCAGCAGGCGCGGCGCGCGCAGGCGGATGGCCTCGGCCGGCGAACGCGCCTGCAGCAGCACGAAGTCGGCGCGGCAGCCCGGGTCCAGGCCGTAGCCCTCCAGGCCCAGGATGCGGGCGTTGTTGACGGTCACCGCGTCGAAGCACTGGCGCATGCCCTGCTGCGAGGTCATCTGTGCGACGTGCAGGCCCATGGCGGCAACTTCCAGCATGTCGCCGCTGCCCAGCGCGTACCAGGGGTCGAGCACGCAGTCGTGGCCGAAGCCGACGTTGATGCCGGCGGCCAGCAGCTCGGGCACGCGTGTCATGCCGCGGCGCTTGGGATAGGTGTCGTGGCGGCCTTGCAGCGTGATGTTGATCAAGGGGTTGGCCACCGCGTGCACGCCGGCCTCGCGCATCAGCGGCAGCAGCTTGCTGACGTAGTAGTTGTCCATCGAATGCATGGACGTCAGGTGCGAGCCGGTGACGCGCCCCTGCAGCCCCAGGCGCTGCGCGTGGAAGGCCAGCGTCTCGATGTGGCGCGACAGCGGGTCGTCGCTCTCGTCGCAATGCATGTCGACCGGCAGCCCGCGCTCGGCGGCCAGCTCGCACAGCAGCGCGACCGACTGCGCGCCCTCGTCCATCGTGCGCTCGAAGTGCGGGATGCCGCCGACCACGTCGACGCCGAGATCCAGCGCGCGCTTCAAGTGGTCCAGCACGCCGGGACTGCGCAGCACGCCGTCCTGCGGAAAGGCGACGAGCTGCAGATCGAGGTAGGGCGCGACGCGGCGGCGCACCTCCAGCAAGGCCTCGACGGCCAGCAGCCGCGGGTCGCAGACGTCGACGTGCGAGCGGATCGCCAGCAGGCCTTGCGCCACCGCCCAGTCGCAGTACTGCAGCGCGCGCTCGACCAGCGCCTCCTGCGTGAGCTGGGGCTTCAGCTCGCCCCACAGCGCGATGCCTTCCAGCAAGGTGCCGCTGGCGTTGACGCGCGGCAGCCCGTAGCTCAGCGTGGCGTCCATGTGGAAGTGCGCGTCGACGAAGGGCGGCGACAGCAGCCAGCCGCCGGCGTCGATGACGGTCACGCCTTCAGGCGCGGCCAGGCCCGGCTGCAGCGCGGCGATGCGGCCGTCCCGCACCAGCAGATCGACGCCCTGGCGGCCGTCGGGCAGGGTGGCGTTGCGGATCAGCATGGCGCGGCAGCATAAGGCCAGGGCCGGCCCCGGCCGCGGCCGCGATCGCGCGCGGCGGCGCTCAGGCGCCGACCCACTGCACCGGCCGGCCCGACGCCGCCCAGGCGTCGTAGCGCGCCGCGAACTGCGCCTCGATGCGGTTGCGCCTGACCTTGAAGGTCGGCGTCACGAGGTCGTTGTCGACGGTCCAGGGCTCCAGCGTGACCACCAGGCAGTCGAGCCGCTCGTGCGGGTCCAGCCCGTCGTTGACGGCCTTCAGGTGCGCCTGCAGCGAGACCTCCAGCGCCGCGCGGCCCTCGGCCTGGCGCGCCTTGGCAGCGGCCTCGGCATTCAGCATCACCAGCGCCAGCGGCTGGCCCAGGTTGGCGCCGGTCACGCAGCAGGCCTCGATCGCGCCGTGCGCCACCAGCCGGTCCTCGATCGGCGCCGGCGCCACGTACTTGCCCTTGCTGGTCTTGAACAAGTCCTTCACGCGGCCGGTGATGCGCAGGTTGCCTTGGCCGTCCAGCGCGCCCTTGTCGCCGGTGCACAGCCAGCCGTCGGCGGTGAAGGCCTCGCGCGTGAGCTCGGGCTCGCGGTAGTAGCCCAGCATCAGGCAGGGCGCCTTGACCTGGATCTCGCCGCTGGCCGGGTCCAGCCGGCTCTGGATGCCGTCGTAGGGTAGGCCGACGGTGCCTGGGCGCTGCTGGCCGGGCAGCGTGGCGTGGCTGACGCCGCAGTTCTCGGTCATGCCGTAGACCTCCACCAGGTCCAGCCCCAGCCGGCGGTACCAGCGCAGCAGCTCGGGCGGCATCGGCGCGGCGCCGCCGGCAGCGAAGACGCAGTCCTGCAAGCCCAGCGCCGACAGCACCTTGCGCCGCACGACGTGGCGCAGGAGGGGGATCTTCAGCAGCCGCTCCAGCTTGGCCGGCGGCATGCGCGCGTGCACGCCCTGCTGGAACTTGACCCACAGCCGCGGCACCGAGAAGAACACCGTGGGCCGCGCGCGCTGCAGGTCGGCGGTGAAGGTCTCCAGGCTCTCGGCGAAGTACACCTGCATGCCCTTGGCCAGCAGGCCGTGCTCGACCAGGATGCGCTCGGCCACGTGCGACAGCGGCAGGTAGCTCAGCATGCGGGCCGACTCGTCGATCGCCTGCACGCGCTTCAGGCCCGAAGTCACGGCCCAGGCAAAAGCCTCGAAGCTGTGCATCACGCCCTTGGGCGCGCCGGTGGTGCCCGAGGTGTACATGATGGTGCATAACTCCGAACCGGCACGCACCGGCGTGCCGGCCAGCGGCGCGGTGCGCGCGGCGATCTCGTCCCACGACGGATGAGCCTGGCGCGCGCTGTCGGGCGCCAGCGGCAGCGTGATGCAGGGCAGGCCATCGGGCACGCCGGCGCGCATGCCTTCCCAGCCGTCGAGCTTGCCGATGAACAGCAGCCGCGCGCCGCTGTGCTCCAGGATCTGGCGGATCGTGCCCGCCGCCAGCGTGGGGTACAGCGGCACCGAGACGTGCCCGGCCATCCAGATCGCCCAGTCGGCAAACAGCCAGTGCGCGGTGTTCTTGGACAGGATCGCGATGCGCGAGCCGGGCTCGAGCGGCAGGCTTTTCAGGTGGGCGGCCATGCGCCGCACCTGGTCCAGCGCCTGGCGCCAGGTGTAGGTGGCCAGGGCGCCGGCGCCCAGCGGCTGGGTCAGCACCACGCGGTCGGGCCGCGTGCGTTCCCAGTGGTACAGGCGCTGCAGGGCCAGCGCATCGGCGGCGACAACTTCAGCCATGGTGGGCGAGCCGGCTAGGGCCTGTGAACGCAGGGGCGGCAAGCCTAGCGAAGCATGGCCGCGGCCGCCAGCGGGCTTTCGCCCTGGCCGGGCTTTGTCCTGGCTAGACGGCGCGCTGGCGCTCGCGTGCCTGCTGCTGCTCGGCTTCGAGCTGGCGCGCGCAGCGCAATGCCAGCTCGGCGTCCAGGCCGGCGGGCGGCGCGACGGCGGCCACCACTTCGTCCAGCGCCTCGGGCCGGCTCATCAGCGCGGCGACGATGGCCGACAGCGCCGGCAGCGCGCGCCGCGCCAGCTTGGGCGGGAATTGCAGCGTGTCCTGCACGCCTACGTGGTGGCGCACGCTGGCCACTGCGTGGGGATCCAGCCCCCAGCTTTCGCACAGCGCCGCGCCCAGCGCGTCGTGGCTGACGCCGAAGCCGGTGCGCTCCAGCGTCAGCAGCTCGGCATCGGTGGCCGCGGCGCGCAGCATCGCGCGGTAGTGGTCGGCCGCGTGGCGGAACAGCACGGCCTTGCCGCATTCCTCGAACAGCCCGGCCGAATGGGCGGCCCAGGCATCGAGCGCCATGCGCTGCGCCAGCCGCCCCATCAGCAGGCCGCGCTGCGCGGCGCGCTGCCACAGCGGCTCCAGCTCGGCCGCCGGCGGGAAAGCGGCGCGCAGGCCCATCTCGAAGGTGATCCCGGCCACCTCGCGCAGGCCCAGGTAGGTGATGGCCTGATGCACGCTCTGCACGCGGCCCTTCAGCCCGTAGAGCGAGGAGTTCACCGCCTTCAGCACCGCGGCGGCCAGCGCCATGTCGCATTCGATCAGCTCGGCGATGGCCGCCAGGTTGAGCTCGTCCTCGGCCATCAGCAGCGACAGCTTGACCAGGCTCTCGGGCTGAGCCGGGATCGAGATGTCGAGCGCTCGCAGTTCAGGGTTGACGGACATGGTGCTGGGCCATGCTAGCCCACCACCGCCGGCGCCGAGCCGGCGAAAAGCGGGGCCGGGCGGCCTCAGATCGACGACGCGGGCGAAGAAAAAAGGCGCCTGCCGATGCCGGCGAGGCGCCTTCCAAATCCGGCCGCCTGGATGGCAGCCGGCAGTCGTTTCGGTTCTAGCCGTTCTTCCGTTGGCGTTGTGTGTCCGTGTCTCCTCGAGCCCCCGTCCAGACGCCGGTCCTTGGCGATCAACCAGAAGGCACGGCGCTGCGAGTGCGCGGACTGTAGCGAGGCGGGCCGGGCCGCCGCATCCGGACTTTCCCGCCGCGTCTAGCCTTGTGCGAGCACCCACTCAGCCGCGCGCTCCGCGATCATCAGCGTCGGAGAGTTGGTGTTGCCGCTGGTGATGGTGGGCATGATGCTGGCGTCGGCCACCCGCAGGCCGCTGACGCCCAGCACGCGCAGGCGCGAGTCGACCACCGCCAGCGGGTCGTCGGCGCGTCCCATGCGACAGGTGCCCACCGGGTGGAAGATCGTCGTGCCGATGTCGCCGGCCAGGCGCGCCAGTTCGTCCTCGCTCTGGAACTGGGTGCCGGGCTTGATCTCGCGCGGCCGGTAGCGCGCCAGTGCCGGCATGCCGACGATGCGGCGGGTGAGCTGCAACGAATCGGCCGCCACCCGGCGGTCGGCCGGCGTCGACAGGTAGTTGGCCAGGATGCGCGGCGCGTCTTCGGGCCGGGACGAGCGCACCCGCACGTGCCCGCGCGAGGTGGGGTTGAGGTTGCAGACGCTGGCGGTGAAGGCGTTGAAGCGGTGCAGCGGCTCGCCGAAGGCATCCAGCGACAGCGGCTGCACGTGGTACTGCAGGTTCGGCCAGCGGTGCCGCTCCGACGAGCGCGTGAAGGCGCCCAGCTGCGACGGCGACATGCTCATCGGGCCGCTGCGCAGCAGCAGGTATTCCAGCCCGATCAGCGCCTTGCCCCACAGCGACTGCGCCATCGTGTTGAGCGTCTTGACGCCGTCGACGCCGAACACGGCGCGGATCTGCAGGTGGTCCTGCAGGTTCTCGCCGACACCGGGGTGGCCCAGCCGCGGCTCGATGCCGGCGTCGCGCAGCACCTGCAGCGGGCCGATGCCCGACAACTGCAGGAGCTGCGGCGTGCCGATCGCGCCGGCGCACAGGATCACCTCGCGCCGGCAGTGCAGAGCCTGCGGCGCGCCGCCGGCCGTGGGCCGCGCCTCGATGCCGTGGGCGTGCAGCGGCGCCGCCACGCCGTCGCCCAGCAACAGCCGCGTGGTCTGCCAGCCGGTGCGCACGTCCAGGTTGGGCCGGCCGGCCACCGCGCGCAGAAAGGCCTTGCTGGCGTTCCAGCGCACGCCGCGGCGCTGGTTGACCTCGAAATAGCTCACGCCCTCGTTGTTGCCGGTGTTGAAGTCGTCGCTGGCCGGAATGCCGGCCTGCTGCGCGGCGGCGGCGAAGGCGTCCAGCACGTCCCACTGCAGGCGCTGCCGTTCGACCCGCCATTCGCCGCCCTGGCGGCTGCCGCTGGCGTCGAAACCGGCGGCGCCGTGCATCGGGCCGGGGCCGCGCCAGTGGTCCTCGTGGCGCTTGAAGTAGGGCACGCAGAAGTCCCAGCGCCAGCGCGCATCGGCCACCTGCTCGGCCCAGTGGTCGTAGTCGCGCGCCTGGCCGCGCATGTAAATCATGCCGTTGATGCTGGAGCAGCCGCCCAGCACCTTGCCGCGCGGGTAGCGCAGCGAGCGGCCGTTGAGCCCGGGGTCGGGCTCCGTCTGGTACAGCCAGTCGGTGCGCGGGTTGCCGATGCAATACAGATAACCCACCGGGATGTGGATCCAGTGGTAGTCGTCCTTGCCGCCGGCTTCCACCAGCAGAACCCGCTTGCTCGGGTCGGCGCTCAGCCGGTTGGCCATCAGGCAGCCGGCGGTGCCGGCGCCGACGACGATGTAATCCCAGTGCGTGTTTGTATCCACGCTCATCGGCGTCTCCGGGTCACCTGGGGGGATTCTGCCGGCCGTCAACGGTCGCGGCTCAGGCCTGCAGCCAGGGTATACCCCGGAAGCGACAAAACAACACTTGACGAGTCAGCGCTTTACGGGCACGCAATCCTGAGGCTCTAATACGGAGTCTGTGTCTGGATGCCGCGCCTTTCGCCTTAAAAAGGTCACGCAGGGTTGAAGCTCCACATGGTTCTTTCGCTATTTCGTTGAGGGCTTCCCCGTGGGTAACAAACTCTATGTCGGCAACCTGGCCTACTCGGTGCGCGATGACTCGCTGCTGCAGGCCTTCTCCCAATTTGGCCACGTCACGTCGGCCAAGGTCATGATGGATCGCGAGACCGGCCGCTCCAAGGGCTTCGGTTTCGTCGAGATGGGCTCGGATGCCGAGGCCCAGGCCGCGATCAACGGCATGAACGGCCAGCCGCTCGAAGGGCGGGCGATCGTCGTCAACGAGGCGCGCCCGCGTGAAGAGCGTCCCGGCGGCTTCGGCGGCAGCGGCGGTGGTGGCCGCGGCGGCTACGGCGGTGGTGGTGGCGGCGGCGGTGGCCGCAGCCCCTACGGCGGTGGTGGCGGTGGCCGCAGCCCCTATGGCGGCGGTGGTGGTGGCCGCGGCGGCTACGGTGGTGGTGGCGGCGGTGGTGGTTACGGCGGCGGCGGTGGTGGCCGCGGCGGTTACTGAAACCCCCTCTCCCTTTGCAAAGCCCGCTTGCCTGCGGGCTTTGTCGTTTTTGGGCCTTCGGCGCTACTCGGTATCCCGCCGCGGCTTGCGCCCGCGGCCGGCCATCAGGCGGTCGAACCAGGCATTGGGCAGCAGGCGCAGGCCCTTGGCGACCACGGCCATCTGCCACGGGATCACCCGGTAGCTGCTGCCGGCCTCGATCGCGCGGAAGGCCCGCTCGGCAAAGGCATCCGGCGTCAGCAGGAACGGCATGCGGTAGGGGTTGGCCGCGGTCAGCGGCGTGGCCACGTAGCCGGGCAGCAGCGTGACCACGCGCACGCCGTGCGGCCGGCATTCGCCGCGCAGGCTTTCGCAGTAGCTGACCACCGCGGCCTTGCTGGCGCAGGTGGCGCCGTGGCCGGGCAGGCCGCGGATCGCGTTGACGCTGGCGATGCCGACCAGCCGCCCGCTGCCGCGCCGGCACATCGGCGCGATGAAGGGCTGGAAGGTCGCCGCCACGCCCAGCGTGTTGGTGGCCAGCACCTCGCGCATGACGTCGAGGTCGGCCCGCTCGGCCGTGTCGACGCCGACGCTGATGCCGGCGTTGGCGATCACCACGTCGGGCAGGCCTTGCGAGCGCAGGCAGGCCTGGCCGGCGGCGACGATGCCGTCGAGTTGCTGCACGTCGGCCTCGTAGACCGCGCAGCGTTCGGAGGTGAGCGCCCGCTCGTCGGCCCAGGCCTGCACGGCTTGAGCGCGCCGGGCCACCAGCGCCAAGCGCCAGCCGGCTTGCAGGTAGCGCGCGGCCAGCGCCCGGCCGATGCCGCCCGAGGCGCCGGTGAGGTAGACCAGCGGCACCGGCGACGACGGCATCACGGCGACGGCGCCTCGCGCCGCGGCGCCGGGCCCGGCGCCGCGAGCCAGGCGCGCTGGCGGCCCTTGAGCTCCAGCAACCGCTTGCCGTTGTCGTACTGCAGGCCTTCGGCACGCAGCTCGTTGCTGCCGGCGGTCACGGTCACCGGCAGCGAGGTCTGTACCTGCTCGGTGACCAGGAAGGCGTGCAGGAACTCGCTGCGCATCTCCACCGGCTCGCCTTGCGGCCCGGTGCTGGTGACCTTGGCGCCGCCGAAGAGCTGCAGTTCGCTGAGGTCGCCGTTGGCCAGCGCGCGGTCGGCCACCGCCAGCGTCACCTTGCCGTCGACGCCCACGGCGCGGATGCGCGCGCGGTCGATCTCGTAGTGGTCGCTGGCCGGAAAGTGCTGCAGGCGCTGGCCGTCCACGCGCACGCGCAGGCGGCCGGAGCGGTCGAAGCGCTCGATCGCGAACTCGTTCATCAGGTAGTCGGGGTCGCGGCGCAGCTCGGTGCTGGCCGGCGGCGGCGCCAGCACCGGCGTGTTCTTGACCAGCCACCAGGTGGACAAGGCGAGCAAGGCCATCAGCAGCAGCGGCAGGTAGGTCGACAGCAGCTCGCCCACGCGCAGGTGCCAGGGCCGGCGCCGCGGCTCCGGCGCCGGCGGCGCGGCCGGCGCCAGGCCCAGCGACAGCGGCACCTCGGGCAGGTCGGGCAGATGCAGTTCGACGGCCATCGGGCGGGAGCGGGCTGGGCGCCCTCAGCGCGTGTCCAGGCTGGCCTGCTGGGCGTCCAGCAGCGCGGCGTAGCGGCCGGCGGCCATCAGCAGCAGGTCGCAGAACTCGCGCGCCGCGCCGTGGCCGCCCGGCAGCGCGGTGACGTGGTGCGCCACCGCCTTGACCTCGGCGTGCGCGTTGGCCGGCGCGCAGGCGAAGCCGGCGCGCCGCAGCAGCGGCAGGTCGGGCCAGTCGTCGCCGATCGCGGCCACCTGGGCCCAGCCGACGCCGGCCTCGGCCAGCACGCTCTCGGCCGCCGCGCGCTTGTCGTGCACGCCGTAGTGCGCGCGCCGCAGGCCCAGGTCGGCCACGCGGCGGCGCACCGCCGGCGAGTCGCGGCCGGTGATGATCACCGGCTCGATGCCGCCTTGCGCCAGCAGCTTCAGGCCGTGGCCATCCAGCGAGTGGAAGGCCTTGACGGTCTCGCCGTGCTCGCCGATGTACAGGCGCCCGTCGGTCAGCACGCCGTCGACGTCGAACAAGGCCAGCTTCATCCCGAAGCCGCCGCCCTGGGCGCGCAGCAGCAGCTCGGGCGCGAAGCGCAGCGCGGGCGTCATCTCAGATCACCTTCGCCCGCATCAGGTCGTTGGAGTTCAGCGCGCCGACCAGCCGGCCGGCCTCGTCCAGCACCAGCACGCTGGTGACGCGGTGCTGCTCCATCACGCCGGCGGCGTCGACCGCCAGGTCGCCGTCGCGCACGGTCCTGGGGCCGCGGTGCATCACGTCGGTGGCGGTCAGGCCGCGCAGCTCAGCGCCTTTTTCGATCAAGCGCCGCAGGTCGCCGTCGGTGAAGATGCCCAGCGGCCGCTGCCCGTCGTCGACCACCGCGGTGAAGCCCAGGCCCTTGCCCGTCATCTCGCGCAGCAGCGCGTCCAGGCTGGCGGTGGGCGGCACGCGCGGCACGGCGTCGCCGCTGCGCATCAGGTCGCGCACGTGCATCAACAGGCGCCGGCCCAGGCTGCCGCCGGGATGCGAGCGCGCGAAGTCCTCCTCGCGGAAACCCCGCGCGTCCAGCAGCGCGACGGCCAGCGCGTCGCCCAGCGCCATCTGCGCGGTGGTGCTGGCGGTGGGCGCCAGGTTCAGCGGGCAGGCCTCCTGGTCGACGGCGCTGCACAGCACGTGCTCGGCGTGGCGCCCCAGCGTGGAATCGGCGCGGCCGGTCATCGCGACCAGCGTGACGCCCAGGCGGCGGATGGCCGGCAGGATCGCGGCCAGCTCGTCGCTCTCGCCGCTGTTGCTGATGGCCAGCACCACATCGCCCGTGGCCAGCATGCCCAGGTCGCCGTGGCTGGCCTCGGCCGGATGCACGAAGAACGCCGGCGTGCCGGTGGACGCCAGCGTGGCGGCGATCTTGCGCCCGACGTGGCCGCTCTTGCCCATGCCCATCACGACCACGCGGCCGCGGCATTGCAGCATCGCGCGCACCGCCTGCGCGAAGCCCGCGCCCTGGCGCGCGGCCAGGCCTTGCAGGGCCTGGATCTCGATCGCGATCGTGCGCTCCGCCAGGCGCAGCGCGCGCTCGGCATCGAAGTCTGGAGACGGCGTCACGCGGGCCCGGAACGTGCATTTAGGATCGGGCATTCTAGGAGTCGCCCCGGCGCATGGCCACCACGCTCGAACTCGTCCTGCTCTATCTCGTGGCCGCCGTCCTGGGCGTGGTGGCCTGCCGCTCGCTGAAGCTGCCGCCGATGCTGGGCTACCTGGTGGTCGGCGTGATCATCGGCCCCAACGCGCTGGCGCTGGCCAAGGACAACGCCGGCGTCAAGTACCTGGCCGAGTTCGGCGTCGTCTTCCTGATGTTCGTGATCGGGCTGGAGTTCAACCTGCCCAAGCTGCGCAGCATGCGCCGGCTGGTGTTCGGGCTCGGCTTCAGCCAGGTGGCGCTGACGATGCTGGGCACGCTGGCCGGCCACGCGGTGCTGGCGCTGGGCTACCAGCGCTTCACCGGGCGGCCGTGGCAGATGACGTGGCAGGGCGCGGTGGTGCTGGGCAGCGCGATGGCGATGTCGTCGACCGCCATCCTCGTCAAGCTGATGGCCGAGCGGCTGGAGCTCGACAGCGAGCACGGCAAGCAGGTGCTGGGCGTGCTGCTGTTCCAGGACCTGGCCGTGGTGCCGCTGCTGGTGCTGATCCCGTCGCTGGACCGCGACGGCAGCCACCTGGCGCTGGACCTGGGCCTGGCGCTGCTGAAGGCCGCCGCGCTGCTGACGCTGCTGCTGGTAGGCGGCCAGCGCGTGATGCGCTGGTGGCTGACGCTGGTGGCGCGGCGCAAGAGCGAAGAGCTGTTCATGCTCAACCTGCTGCTGGTGACGTTGGGCCTGGCCTGGATGACCGAGCACGCGGGGCTGTCGCTGGCGCTGGGCGCCTTCGTCGCCGGCATGCTGGTGGCCGAGACCGAATACAAGCACCAGGTGGAGACCGACATCCGGCCCTTCCACGACGTGCTGCTGGGCCTGTTCTTCATCACCATCGGCATGAAGCTCGACTGGCGCCCGGTGACGGCGCAATGGCACCTGGTGCTGCTGCTGACGCTGGGGCCGGTGCTGGCCAAGTTCGCGCTGGTGGCGGCGCTGTCGCGGCTGTTCGGTGCCACGCCCGGCACCGCGCTGCGCACCGGCTTGTACCTGGCGCAGGCCGGCGAGTTCGGCTTCGTGCTGTTGACGCTGGGCGCCGAGCGCGGCCTGGTGGCGCCGCAGTGGATGAGCCCGGTCCTGGCCAGCATGGTGCTGTCGATGCTGGCCACGCCCTTCATCGTGATGTGGAGCGACCGCATCGTGATGCGGCTGTCCAGCAGCGACTGGCTGCTGCAGTCGGTGCAGCTCACGCAGATCGCCAAGCGCTCGATCCGCACCGAGAAGCACGTGATCATCTGCGGCTACGGCCGCAGCGGCCAGAACCTGGCGCGCATGCTGGACACGCAGGCCATCCCCTACATGGCGCTGGACCTCGACCCCGACCGCGTGCGCCAGGCCGCCGCCGCCGGCCAGAGCGTGGTGTTCGGCGACGCCGCGCGCGCGCAAAGCCTGATGGCCGCCGGCCTGGCGCGCGCCAACGCGGTGGTCGTGAGCTATCCCAACACCGCGTCGGCGCTGAAGATCCTGCGCGTGGTGCGCGAGCACGCGCCCTCGGTGCCGGTGATCGTGCGCACGATCGACGACGCCGACCTGGAGACGCTGCGCGCCGCCGGCGCCACCGAGGTGGTGCCCGAGGCGATCGAAGGCTCGCTGATGCTGGCCAGCCACGCGCTGGCGCTGGTGGGCGTGCCGATGCGCAAGGTGATCCGCCTGACCCGTGACGCGCGCGATGCGCGTTATGGACTGCTGCGCGGCTACTTCCACGGCGCCGACGACGACACCGTGGAAGAGCTGGCACAGGCGCGGCTGGCCACCGTCACGCTGCCGCCGGCGGCCGCCTGCCTGGGCCGCAGCCTGGCCGACCTGGCGCTGCACGCGGTGGGCGTGGCGGTGGTGTCGGTGCGGCTGGCCTCGGGCTCGGTGACGCAGACCGACGAGCAGCACGTGCTGGCCGCCGGCGACACGCTGGTGCTCTCGGGCCTGCCCGAGGCGCTGGCACTCGCCGAAGAGAAGCTGCTGCGCGCCTGACCGCAACGACGCGCCGCCACCGGCGTATCGTCGCGCCATGAACCGCGAGCCCACGGCCAGCCCGTCGCAGTACATCAAGTCGCACATCCGCACCGTGCCCGACTGGCCGTCGGCCGGCGTGCAATTCCGCGACATCACGCCGCTGCTGTCGAACCCGCGCGTCTTCCGCGTGCTGATCGACCAGTTCGTGCACCGCTACTTCGACGTGCGGCCCGCGGCCATCGCGGGGCTGGACGCGCGCGGCTTCATCATCGGCTCGGTGCTGGCCTACGAGCTCAACATCGGCTTCGTGCCGATCCGCAAGAAGGGCAAGCTGCCCTACCAGACGGTGGAAGAGACCTACGAGCTGGAATACGGCTCGGCCACCGTGGAGATGCACACCGACGCGGTGCGCCCCGGCGACCGCGTGGTGCTGGTCGACGACCTGATCGCCACCGGCGGCACGATGATGGCCGGCAAGAAGCTGCTGGAACGGCTGGGTGCGCAGGTGATCGAGGGCGCGGCGATCGTCGACCTGCCCGAGCTGCGCGGCTCGATGCGGCTGCGCGCCGCGGGGCTGCAGCTGTTCACGCTGGTGGCGTTCGACGGGACCTGAGATCTCGGGCGGCAGGCTAATGCCGTATCACTTGCCAATACAGAACCGGCTGAAGATCTGCCCCAGCAGCTCGTCGGCGCTGGTCGCGCCGCTGATCTCGCCCAGCGCATCGTGGGCCAGGCGCAGGTCTTCGGCCAGCAGGTCCAGCGCGGCGTCGCGCTGGCGCGCGTGCGCCTGGGCCTGCTGCAGATGGGCCTGGGCGCGCCGCAGCGCGTCGACGTGCCGGGCGCGCGCGATGAACACGCCTTCGGGCACGGCCTGCCAGCCGGCCTGGGCCAGCAGCGCGCGGCGCAGATCCTCCAGCCCGGCGCCGCTGCGGGCCGAGAGGGCGATCGCGCCTGGCGGCAGCGCCGGCAGCGGCTCGCAGGCATCGCGCTTGTTGAAGACTTGCAGCAGCGGCACGTCGGCCGGCAGCTCGGCGGCGATGCGGGCGTCGGCGGCTTGGTAATCGGCATCGCCGAGGCGCGTGAGATCGTGCAGGAAGATCACCGCGTCGGCCTCGCGGATGGCCTGCCAGCTGCGGCCGATGCCGATGCGCTCGATCTCGTCGCTGGCCTCGTGCTCGCCGCGCAGGCCAGCGGTGTCGACGACGTGCAGCGGCACGCCTTCGATCTGGATCGTTTCGGCGACGCGGTCGCGCGTGGTGCCGGGGATCGCCGTCACGATCGCCAGCTCGGCGCCGGCGAGCGCGTTGAGCAGCGAGCTTTTCCCCACGTTGGGCTGGCCCGCCAGCACGACGCGCAGGCCCTCGCGCAGCAGCGCGCCTTGCCGCGCGCGCGACAGCGTGGCCTGCAGCGCGGCGTCGATCGCGTCGAGCTGGCCGCGCGCGTCGGCCTTTTCGAGGAAATCGATCTCCTCCTCGGGGAAGTCCAGCGTCGCCTCGACCAGGATGCGCAGGCGCAGCATGCGCTCGGCCAGCGCTTGCACCTCGGCCGAGAAGGCGCCGGCCAGCGAGCGCCCGGCCGAGCGCGCGGCCGCTTCGGTGCTGGCGTCGATGAGGTCGGCCACCGCTTCGGCCTGCGCGAGGTCGAGCTTGTCGTTGAGGTAGGCGCGCTGCGTGAACTCGCCGGGGTCGGCCAGCCGCGCGCCGGGCAGCGCCTGCAGGCAGCGCGCCAGCAGCAGTTGCAGCACCACCGGGCCGCCATGGGCCTGCAGCTCCAGCACGTCTTCGCCGGTGTAGGAGTGCGGCGCCGGAAAGTGGATCGCCAGGCCCTGGTCGATGGCCGCGCCGCCGGCATCGCGGAAAGGCCCATAACTCGCGACCCGCGGGGATAGCGCGCGGCCGCAGACGGCGGCGATCAGCGGCGAGAGATCGCGCCCCGACGCGCGCACGATGCCCACCGCGCCGCGGCCGGGCGCGGTGGCGATGGCCACGATGGGGTCTTGCAGGCGGGCGAGCATGGTCTTTTGATTCTGGCTCGCCGCCCAGGGCATGGCGCGGGTGGAGTCGCGAACGGGGTTTGGGCCCTGTCGCGTTGGTCTCCTGAGCCGGCCGTTGGCGGCCGGGTCGCCCGCATGGAGGCAATCGTCGGCACAAGGCCGACGCGGCTCAACCCCTGTTCAGGGGATCTTTCGCGGCGGCGTGAGCCTTGTCACGCCGCCTGCCGTCAGTTCTGCACGCCCAGCCGCTTGTTGATGAACCACTGCTGCGCGATCGACAGGATGTTGTTCGTCAGCCAGTACAGCACCAGGCCTGCGGGGAAGAAGAAGAACATGAACGAGAAGGCCAGCGGCATGATCCACATCATCTTGGCCTGCACCGGATCGGGCGGCGTCGGGTTCAGCCAGACCTGGAACAGCGACGACAGCGTCATCAGGATCGGCAGGATGAACCACGGGTCCTTGTCGGCGAGGTCGGTGATCCAGCCGATCCACGGCGCATTGCGCATCTCCACGCTGGACAGCAGCACCCAGTACAGCGCGATGAAGAAGGGCATCTGCACGAAGATGGGCAGGCAGCTCCCCAGCGGGTTGACCTTCTCCTCGCGGTAGATGCGCATCATCTCCTGCTGCATCTTCTGCGGCTCGTCCTTGTGGCGCTCGCGCAGCTCCATCACGCGCGGGTTGATGGCCTTCATCTTGGCCATCGACCGGTAGGCGCTGGCGTTGAGCCAGTAGAAGGCGATCTTCAGCAGCACCACCAGCGCGACGATCGCCCAGCCCCAGTTGCCGATCACCTTGTGCAGGTTGTCCAGCAGCCAGAACAGCGGCTTGGCCAGGATCGTGAACCAGCCGTAGTCCTTGACCAGCTCCAGCCCCGGGGCCAGCGCGGCGAGCTTGTTCTCCTCCTGCGGACCGGCGAACAGCGTGGCCTCGTGCACCTTGCTGGCGCCCGGCGCCACCGCACCCAGCGGCAGCAGCATCGAGATCAGGTACTCGCGGTCGCTGTCCTTCTTGACGACGAAGTGGCGCTCGGCCTTCTCGGGCACCAGCCAGGCCGACGCGAAGTAGTGCTGCACCATCGCGATCCAGCCGTCGCCAGCCTGCGGCAGGTGCTCGAACTTGCCCTTGTCGATATCCTTGAAGTCCAGCTTCTGGAACTTGCCAGCCTCGGTGTACATCGCCGGGCCGGTGAAGGTGAAGTAGAACGACGATTCGCCCTCGGGCGGCGTGCCGTCGCGCACGAGCTGCAGGTAGAGCTGCGGCGACACCGGCGCCGCGCCGGCGTTGACCAGTTCGTGCTTGACCCCGATGACGTAGCTGCCGCGCTTGAGCGTGTAGGTCTTGACCAGCTTGACGCTGCCCACCGGCTCGGCCTCGAAGCGCAGGCTCAGCTCGTTGCTGCCGGCGGCCAGCTCGCGCGTGCCGGGCTGGGCCGTCATCGGCGTGTGGTGCGTGGGCAGCGCCAGGCCGGGCTGGTCGCTGACGAGGCCGCTGCGCGCCAGATAGTTGCGCTTGGGCGTCTGGTCGAACAGCACGACGTTGCGCGTGCGGTCGGCGTTGTCGCGGTAGCCCAGCAGTTCCAGCCGCACCAGCGAGCCGCCGGTGCTGTCGAAGGTGGCCTTCACGCGGTCGGTCAGCAGCGTGATGCGCTCGCCGGCGGGCGCAGCAGCGCCCGCGGCCGGCAGCGCCGCGGTACCGGCCGCCGTGCCGGCGGCGGCCGTGCTGGTCCCGGCGCTCGGCACGCCGGCGGTGCTAGCACCGTCGGGCGCGGGACCCGCGGCGGCCGAAGCCGCCGGCCGCGGGCCGCCGAACAGCGAAGGCTGCCCGTTGTGCTTCTGCCAGGCGTCCCACAGCAGGACGAGCGACATCGTGAAGACCACCCACAGCAGGGTGCGGCGCATATCGGTCATGGAAGCTTCTTCTGCGAAGAATCGGGGGTGTCGTCGCCGGCCGTCTGCGGGCTCGTCAACGGCAATCGGGTGAACAGGCCTTGAAGCGGGTGGCGGTCGGGAACGGGGTCGACGCCGCCGTGCGACCACGGATTGCAGCGCAGCACGCGCCAGGCCGCCAGGCTGCTGCCGCCCAAGGCGCCGTGGCGGTTGAGCGCATCCAGCGCGTACTGCGAGCAGCTCGGGTGGTAACGGCAGACGTTGCCGATCCAGGCGCTGAACAGCAGACGGTAGGCGCGCACCAGCGCCAGCAGGAGCTGGCGCGGCAGCGCTTGCAACGTCTGCAACCGGCGGTCCATGGCGTCAGCCGGGCCGCCGGGCCGCGGCGCGCTCGAACAACTGCCGCAACTCGGTCCGCGCCTCGCGGCGCAAGGCCGGCGACGCGGCGGAGACGAAGCGCTGGCGGTCGAACGGCTGGCGCAGGCGCACCAGCCACAGGCCGGCGGGCAGGGCATCGAGGCGCTCGGCCATCGCGGCGCGGATCTGGCGGCGCAGCAGGTTGCGGGTCACCGAGCGCTTCGCGTGGCGCTTGGGGACCACGCTGCCCAGCCAATGCCCTGGCGGCGAGCTATCCACAGGCGACGCCGAAACGTCCACCCGTTCTGTGGATAAGTCAGTGGATGGACTGTGGGCGAGCTGCCAGGCCGTGGCCGCAGGCCCGGTGGCCACGTGATGCACGGCGAAGTGAGCGCTCCGCGAACGCGAAGGCGTCGCGAGCAGGCGTTGGAAATCGGCCGATTGCACCAGGCGGCCGATCATCGGGCACCGGCGGCAGTGTCCGTCGCCGCTCAGACCGCCAGGCGCTTGCGGCCCTTGGCGCGGCGGGCGTTGATCACCGCGCGGCCGCCGCGCGTCTTCATGCGGACCAGGAAGCCGTGGGTGCGGGCGCGGCGGACTTTCGACGGTTGATAGGTGCGCTTCATGGCCATGGCTGAACTCCGATCTTGGACGGGGATGAGTTGAATCGCGCGGGTGGCGGGTCGTCGGCGACGGGTCTCGTGCGTGCTGCGTGTGTTGCGTACGGCTTGCCGCTGGGACGCGTTGCGTTCTAGCGGCTTGGAGACGATTCCGACGGAACCCGCGATTACAGCAAGAAACCCCTTCCGGGTCAAACACTTGCACCACAAACCAAGGCTTGCAGAGGGATTGACCGCCGGCCCAAAACTGTGGATAACTGCGGCCCGCCGGCTTGAGGAGAGCGCATCCGGCGGACCTCAGACAAGAAGATGTCCACAATGACCGATGATCTTTGGCAGGCCGGCTGCGAGCGGCTGGCCGCCGCACTGCCCGAACAGCAGTTCAACACCTGGATCCGTCCCCTGCCGCCGGCCGAATGCGTCAGCGACGGGCCCGATGGCGTGGTGCTGTGCCTGAAGGCGCCCAACCGCTTCAAGCTCGACTGGATCCGCTCGCAGTACGCCGGACGCATCGAGCAGGCCTTGTCCGACATCGCCGGCAAACCGGTGCGGCTGGACTTGGTGCTGGCCTTGCGCGAAGGCCCCGGCCCGGGGCTGCGCCCGGCGGGCCTGGCGCTGCAGTCCAGCGGCGCCACGGCCGGCCCGCGGCCGCTGGCGGCGGTGCTGCCGGCCGGCGCCGCGGTCGCCGAGGCCGAGCCGGCGCCGACCCTCCGCGAGCCCCGCCCGGCGCCGGCCCCCGCCGCCACGCGCCACAAGCTGAACCCGGCGCTGACCTTCGACACCCTGGTGGCCGGCCGCGCCAACCAGATGGCCCGCACGGCGGCGCTGCACGTCGCCGGCGCGCCGGGGCAGATGTACAACCCGCTCTTCATCTACGGCGGTGTCGGCCTGGGCAAGACGCACTTGGTGCACGCGGTCGGCAACGCGCTGCTGAAGGACAAGCCCGACGCCCGCGTGCTGTACCTGCATGCCGAGCAGTTCATCAGCGACGTGGTGCGCAACTACCAGCGCAAGACCTTCGACGAGCTGAAGGCCAAGTACCACAGCCTGGACCTGCTGCTGATCGACGACGTGCAGTTCTTCGCCGGCAAGGACCGCACGCAGGAGGAGTTCTTCAACGCCTTCGAGGCGCTGCTGGCCAAGCGCGCGCACATCATCATGACCAGCGACACCTACCCCAAGGGCCTGGTCGACATCGACGAGCGGCTGACCAGCCGCTTCGACGCCGGCTTGACGGTGGCCATCGAGCCGCCCGAGCTGGAGATGCGCGTCGCGATCCTGATCGCCAAGGCGCGCGCCGAAGGCGCCGAGATGCCCGAGGACGTGGCCTTCTTCATCGCCAAGAACGTGCGCGCCAACGTGCGCGAGCTCGAAGGCGCGCTGCGCAAGGTGCTGGCCTACGCGCGCTTCTCGCACAAGGACATCCACATCGCACTGGCGCGCGAGGCGCTGCGCGACCTGCTGTCGATCCAGAACCGGCAGATCTCGGTCGAGAACATCCAGAAGACGGTGGCCGACTTCTACAAGATCAAGGTCGCCGACATGTACAGCAAGAAGCGGCCGGCCTCGATCGCCCGCCCGCGCCAGATCGCGATGTACCTGGCCAAGGACATGACCAAGAAGAGCCTGCCCGAGATCGGCGAGCTGTTCGGCGGCCGCGACCACACGACGGTGCTGCACGCGGTGCGCAAGATCGGCGAGGAACGCAGCCGCAACAGCGAACTGAACCAGCAGCTGCACGTGCTGGAGCAGACGCTCAAGGCCTGAATGACGGCTTGCAAACTCCAGTTGGAACCCTGTGCAAAACGCCGGGACAAGACCGGAACAAGCCGCGGCTTGTCCACAGCCGCCCGCCCGCCGGCCCGTTTGCCCCCAATCGCGCAAGCCTTCGTCCCGGGTCTGGCCCACAGCCTTGGCCGCCGCGTAAATCCCTGAAAGAAAAGGCGAAAATAGCCTTGTCCCCAGACCCGGCGGTCGCCTACTACGACTACCAGCTCTAAAAAAGAGGAAGACATGATCGTTGTGAAAGCGCCCCAGGAGCGGCTGCTCGATGCGCTGCAGTCGGTGGCCGGCATCGTCGAGCGCCGGCACACGTTGCCCATCCTGGCCAACGTGCTGCTGCGCAAGAACGACAGCCTGGTGGAGCTGACCACCAGCGACCTGGAGATTCAGGTGCGCACGCAGGCCGAGTTGGGCGGCGACAGCGGCAGCTTCAGCGCCACGGTGGGCGCGCGCAAGTTGATCGACATCTTGCGCGCGCTGCCGGCCGACCAGGTGGTCACGCTGTCTGCGGCGCAGAACAAGCTCACGCTGCAGGCGGGCAAGAGCCGCTTCACGCTGCAGACGCTGCCGGCCGAGGACTTTCCGCTGGTCAACGAGGCGGCCGACTTCGGCCCCGCGTTCGGCGTGCCGCAGAAGGTGCTGAAGGACCTGATCAACCAGGTGCACTTCGCGATGGCGGTGCACGACATCCGCTACTACCTGAACGGCATCCTCTTCATCGCCGAAGGCAGGACGCTGACGCTGGTGGCCACCGACGGCCACCGCCTGGGGCTGGCGCAGGCCACGCTGGAGACCGACGTGCCCAGCAAGCAGGAGGTGATCCTGCCGCGCAAGACGGTGCTCGAGCTGCAGCGGCTGCTGAAGGACGAGGACACGCCGATCGAGATGCGCTTCGCCGGCAACCAGGCGCGCTTCAGCTTCTCGGGCATGGAGTTCGTCACCAAGCTGGTCGAAGGCAAGTTCCCCGACTACAACCGCGTGATCCCCAAGAACCACCGCAACAGCGTCACGCTGGGCCGCGTGCCGCTGCTGGGCTGCCTGCAGCGCGCGGCCATCCTCACCAGCGAGAAGTTCAAAGGCGTGCGCGTCAACATCGAGCCCGGCGTGCTGCGCATCGCCAGCAGCAACGCCGAGCAGGAAGAGGCCAAGGAAGAGCTGGAGATCGACTACAGCGGCGACGCGATCGACATCGGCTTCAACGTCACCTACCTGATCGACGTGCTGGCCAACGTTTCACAAGAGATGGTGAAGATCGAGCTGCAGGACAGCAGCGCCAGCGCGCTGCTGACCGTGCCGGAACGCCCCGGCTTCAAGTACGTCGTCATGCCGATGCGCATCTGACAAGGACCCGATGACCGATCCCGACAAGAAGACGCCGGAAACCCCCGGCCAGGCCGCCAGCAACGCGTACGGCGAAGGCAGCATCCAGATCCTCGAAGGCCTGGAGGCCGTGCGCAAGCGCCCCGGCATGTACATCGGCGACACCAGCGACGGCACCGGGCTGCACCACCTCGTGTTCGAGGTCGTCGACAACTCGATCGACGAGGCGCTGGCGGGCTTCTGCGACGACATCGTCGTCACCATCCACAGCGACAACAGCATCAGCGTCATCGACAACGGCCGCGGTATCCCCACCGGCGTCAAGATGGACGACAAGCACGAGCCCAAGCGCAGCGCCGCCGAGATCGCGCTGACCGAGCTGCACGCCGGCGGCAAGTTCAACCAGAACAGCTACAAGGTCAGCGGCGGCCTGCACGGCGTGGGCGTCAGCTGCGTCAATGCCTTGAGCAAGTGGCTGCGGCTGACGGTGCGCCGCGACGGCAAGGTGCACCTGCTGGAGTTCCAGCGCGGCGCCGCGCAGGACCGCGTGCTGGAGCAGCGCGACAGCCCCGAGGGCCGCGTCGAGGTCAGCCCGATGAAGATCACCGGCGACACCGAGAAGCGCGGCACCGAGGTGCACTTCCTGCCCGACGACCAGATCTTCAGCCACGTCGACTTCCACTACGACGTGCTGGCCAAGCGGTTGCGCGAGCTGAGCTTCCTGAACAACGGCGTCAAGATCCGCCTCGTCGACGAGCGCAACGGCAAGGAGGACAACTTCGCCTTCGCCGGCGGCGTGAAGGGCTTCGTCTCCTTCATCAACCAGGGCAAGAAGGTGTTGCATCCCAACATCTTCCACGCCATGGGCAGCAAGCTGAGCGAGCAGAACACCGAGATCGGCGTCGAAGTGGCGATGCAGTGGAACGACGGCTACAACGAGTCGGTGCTGTGCTTCACCAACAACATCCCGCAGCGCGACGGCGGCACCCACCTGACGGGCCTGCGCGCGGCGATGACGCGCGTGATCAACAAGTACATCGAGGACAACGAACTGGCCAAGAAGGCCAAGGTCGAGGTCGGCGGCGACGACATGCGCGAAGGCCTGGCCTGCGTCGTCAGCGTCAAGGTGCCCGAGCCCAAGTTCAGCAGCCAGACCAAGGACAAGCTGGTCAGCTCCGAGGTGCGCGCGCCGGTGGAGGACATCGTCGGCCGGCTGCTCAACGACTGGCTGCTGGAGAACCCCAACGACGCCAAGATCATCTGCGGCAAGATCGTCGACGCCGCGCGCGCGCGTGAGGCGGCGCGCAAGGCGCGCGAGATGACGCGCCGCAAGGGCGTGCTTGACGGCATGGGCCTGCCGGGCAAGCTGGCCGACTGCCAGGAGAAGGACCCGGCGCTGTGCGAGATCTACATCGTCGAGGGCGACTCCGCCGGCGGCAGCGCCAAGCAGGGGCGCGACCGCAAGTTCCAGGCGATCCTGCCGCTGCGCGGCAAGATCCTGAACGTCGAGAAAGCACGTTATGAGAAGCTGCTGTCCAGCGACAGCATCGTCACGCTGATCACTGCCTTGGGCACCGGCATCGGCAGCGACGACTTCAACGTCGACAAGCTGCGCTACCACCGCATCATCGTGATGACTGACGCCGACGTCGACGGCGCCCACATCCGCACGCTGCTGCTGACCTTCTTCTACCGCCAGATGCCGGTGCTGGTGGAGCGCGGCCACATCTACATCGCGCAGCCGCCGCTGTACAAGGTCAAGCAGGGCAAGCAGGAGCAGTACCTGAAAGACGGCCATGAGCTCGACGCCTACCTGCTGAAGGTGGCGCTGGACGGCGCCGTCGTGCTGCCCGACGGCCTGGCCGTCGGCGGCCGCGCGGCTATCGACGGCAGCGCGCTGGAGGCGCTGGCGCGCACCTACCTGCTGGCCACCAGCGTGATCGACCGCCTGGCCAACTGGATGGACCTGGACGCGCTGCGCGCGATGGCCAACGGCCTGACGGTCGACCTGGACAGCGCCGCCGCCGCCGAGGCCAGCGCCGCGGCCTTGCAGGCGGCGCTGAACGACGCCCGGGTCGAGGCGCAATTCGACGCCCGCACCGACAAGCACCTGCTGCGCATCAGCCGCCGCCACCACGGCAACATCAAGGCCAGCGTGATCACGCCCGACTTCGTGCACGGCGCCGACTACGCGGCGCTGAAGGAAGCCGGCCAGACCTTCAAGGACCTGCTGGGTGCCGAAGCCATCGTCCGCCGCGGCGAGGGCGAGCGCATGAAGGAGCAGAAGGTCGCCGACTTCCGCGCCGCGATGGCCTGGCTGATGGCCCAGGCCGAGAACGCTGTCGCCCGCCAGCGCTACAAGGGCCTGGGCGAGATGAACCCCGAGCAGCTGTGGGAGACCACGATGGACCCTGAAGTGCGCCGGCTGCTGAAGGTGCAGATCGAAGACGCGATCGAGGCCGACCGCGTCTTTACGATGCTGATGGGCGACGAGGTCGAGCCAAGGCGCGACTTCATCGAGAGCAATGCGCTGCGGGCGGCGAATATCGATGTGTGACTGACACTCAGCCGCGGCCGCGGGCCTTCAGCGCCTGGATCCGCGCGCGCAGCTCCCGCTCGCTGATGCTCATCTGCAGCCGCGCCATGCAGGTGGCCAGCCGATCGTCGCGCTCGAGCAATTGGGTGCGCGCCTTCTTGAGGTCGGACAGCACGCTGTCGCCGTAGGCCCGCACGGCCTTGGCGACGCCTGCGGGGTCGATGCGGCCCGCGTCCGCCAGCATTGCCAGGTCGATCAGGTCGCGGCTCCACACCGCATCGTCGGCCCAGCGGTCGGAGTTGGCCATCAGCTTGGTGGCCGCCTGGTCCTCGCGCGTCAAGGTCCAGACGCCGTCGATGCGCTGCTCGGGCAGCGGGTCGGCCAGCGCGACGCGGCCCTCGAACACGATCTCGAGCTTGATCGGCATGCCGTCGATGTCCAGCGCACAGCGGATGCCGTACTGGTCGATGCGCACCTCGCGCCGGAGCGGCAGCGGCCGCGTCATCAGCGCGTGGATGCCGCCGGCGTTGACCAGGCCGCGCAGCCCGCGGTAGCCGTCGACCGACGAGACGATGAAGTCGATGTCGACCGACTCGCGGTACTCGCCATGCGCCAGCACGATGGCGGTGCCGCCGCCGAACAGGCATTGGTGCTTCAGCAGCCGCGCGGCATCGAGCGACTGCAGCACCTGCTGGATGCGCTGGTGATGCGGCCGGCTATACAAGCAACACTCCGTGGCCGACGGTGGCCGTCAGGCGGGCGACGAGATCGCGCTCTTTGCGGCTCATCGCGTCGCGGTCGAGGTGGCGCCAGTTGCGTTCGTACAGCGCAAAGGCTTCGGCCGGCGTCAGGCTCGCGGCCGGGTCGGTGCTCCAGGCGATCTCGCGCAGCAGCGGGTAGTCGGCCAGGCGGATCCGGCGGGGCGCCGGTTTGGCCGCCGCCGCGGGCCGGCGCTGCGGCTGCAGCAGCCGTTCGTCCTGGAGGCGTTGACCATGGGCATCGTCGCGCGCCAGCAGCACAAGGTCCTGCGCCAGCCCCAGCGCGGCCATGACCTTCAGGTAGGTGCCCATCATCACCGTGGGCTCGCCGGCCTCCACCCGGCGCAGCGTGACGCGGGTGATGCCGGCCTGCGTAGCCGTCTCCTGCGCGGTCTTGCGCCGGCGCCGGCGCGCCAGGTGAAGCCGTTCGCCCAGCGTTGCGAGCAAGGCGTTGTCGGAGTCGAGCAGTGGCGTCAGCATGGATCGTATGCTATCCAATATCGGTTGAAATGGATATTAAGCTGACCATTCTGGCGAACGGCGCTTGCGCCGACCGACGGTCTCCACAGCCCGCTGCCCTTCCGGCTTAGACTGATCCGCTCCATCCCCCGGTCTGCACCATGACGACCTCGACCGCTGCCTCCCTCCTTGCCCGCCTTGGCGTTGCCGACTCTGCCGCCGGCGGCGACTGGCCGGTGCGCTCGCCGATCGACGGCGCGGAGATCGGCCGCGTGCATCTGCAAGGCCCGGCGCAGGTGGCCGAAGCGGTCAGCCGCGCACAGCAGGCCTTCGCCGCCTGGCGCCAAGTGCCGGCGCCGCGCCGCGGCGAACTGATCCGGCTGCTGGGCGAAGAGCTGCGCGCCGAGAAGGACGCCCTGGGCCGGCTGGTGTCGATCGAGGCCGGCAAGATCCTCTCCGAAGGCCTGGGCGAAGTGCAGGAGATGATCGACATCTGCGACTTCGCGGTCGGCCTCTCGCGCCAGCTCTACGGGCTGACGATCGCGTCGGAGCGCCCCGGCCACCGCATGATGGAGAGCTGGCATCCGCTGGGCGTCGTGGGCGTGATCACGGCGTTCAACTTTCCCGTCGCGGTGTGGGCCTGGAATTTCGCGCTCGCGGTGGTCTGCGGCGACGCGGTGGTGTGGAAGCCGTCGGAGAAGACGCCGCTCACCGCGCTGGCCTGCCAGGCCTTGTTCGAGCGCGCGGCGGCACGCTTCGGCGCCGGCGCGCCGGCGCAGCTGTCGCAGGTGCTGATCGGCCTGCGCGACACCGGCGAGGCGCTGGTCGACGACGCGCGCGTGGCGCTGGTCTCGGCCACCGGCAGCACGCGCATGGGCCGCGAGGTGGGGCCGCGCGTCGCGCAGCGCTTCGGCCGCGTGCTGCTGGAGCTGGGCGGCAACAACGCGGTGATCGTCGCGCCCACGGCCGACCTGGACCTGGCGGTGCGCGGCATCGTCTTCGCTGCCGCCGGCACCTGCGGCCAGCGCTGCACGACCACGCGGCGGCTGATCGTGCACCACAGCGTCCGGGCCGCGCTGGTCGATCGCCTGAAGGCTGCCTACGCCAGGCTGCCGGTGGGCAACCCGCTGGAGGCCGGCACGCTGGTCGGGCCGCTGATCGACGAGGCGGCGTTCCAGGCCATGCAGGCGGCGCTGCAGTCGGCCGCCGCCGAGGGCGGCCGCGTGACGGGCGGCGAGCGGCTGCTGCAGGAGCGCTACGGCCAAGCGTTCTATGTGCGCCCGGCGATCGTCGAGATGCCGGCGCAGACCGAGACCGTGCGCCGCGAGACTTTCGCGCCCATCCTCTACGTGCTGGACTACGAGCAGTTCGACCAGGCGCTGGCGCTGCACAACGGCGTGCCGCAAGGCCTGTCGTCGGCGATCTTCAGCAACGACCTGCGCGAGACCGAGGCCTTCCTGTCGGCCGAGGGCTCGGACTGCGGCATCGCCAACGTCAACATCGGCACCTCGGGCGCCGAGATCGGCGGCGCCTTCGGCGGCGAGAAGGAGACCGGCGGCGGCCGCGAATCGGGCTCCGACGCCTGGAAGGGCTACATGCGCCGCGCGACCAACACCATCAACTACTCGCGCGAGCTGCCGCTGGCGCAGGGGGTGCAGTTCGAGGTGTAGGCACGATGACCTGCATCGTGCCGCCGATGCAGCCTTGGCTCTGGCTGGCCGCGCAAGGCGCGGGCGGCGCCGCGCGGCGCTCGGCCTCGACCTCCATCAGGTGCAGCTTGGGCCGCAACATCAGCCACAGCACGACCAGCGCGGTGCAGACGGCCAGCAGCGCGATCAGCAGCCGGCGGTGGCGCGTGGTGGGGCGATAGGGCGGGAGCTCGTCAGCCTGGTGGCGGTTCATTGCGGGGTTCCACCGGCCATGGCTTCGAAAGTCTCCCAACCCCGGCGGCGCAACTCGCAGGCCGGGCAGCTTCCACAGCCATGGCCCCAGGGATGAAGATCCCCACGGATACCGAGGTAGCAGGTGTGCGTCTCGCGGCGGACCAGCTCGACCAGCGCCGCGCCGCCGAGCCGCTGCGCCAGCGCCCAGGTGGCGGCCTTGTCCAGCCACATCAGCGGCGTCTCCACCTGCACGCGCGTGTCCAGGCCCAGGCTCAGCGCGAGCTGCATCGCCTTGATCGTCAGGTCGCGGCAGTCGGGGTAGCCGGAGTAGTCGGTCTCGCACATGCCGCCCACCAGCACGTTCAGTCCGCGGCGGTAGGCCAGCGCCGCCGCATAGGCCAGGAACAGCAGGTTGCGCCCGGGCACGAAGGTGTTGGGCAGGCCGCCGGCCTGCAGCTCGATCGCGCGCGATTGCGTCAGCGCGGTGTCGCTGATCTGGCCCAGCGTGCGCAGGTCCAGCAGGTGGTCTTCGCCCAGCCGCGCCGACCAGTCGGGGAAGGCCGCGCGCAGCGCGTCCAGCACCACCGGGCGGCAGTCCAGCTCCACCGCGTGGCGCTGGCCGTAGTCGAAGCCCAGCGTCTCGACGTGGCCGTAGCGCTGCAGCGCCCAGGCCAGGCAAGTGGTGGAATCCTGGCCGCCGGAGAACAGCACCAGCGCGCGTTCGGGGTTCGTCGCGTCCATGGCGCGCAGCATAGGGCCGCTACAGTCGGCGCACGATGTCGACCTCCGATCCGCTGCCCGACCCGCCGGCGCCGATGAACGGCGCCGAGTCCCTGGTCCACACGCTGGCCGCCAGCGGCGTGGAGCTGTGCTTCGCGAACCCCGGCACCTCGGAGATGCACTTCGTCGCTGCGCTCGACCGCATCGCCGGCCCGCGCTGTGTGCTGGCGCTGTTCGAAGGCGTGGTGACCGGCGCCGCCGACGGCTACTGGCGCATGGCGGGCAAGCCCGCGGCCACGCTGCTGCACCTGGGCCCGGGGCTGGGCAACGGGCTGGCCAACCTGCACAACGCGGGCAAGGCGCGCTCGGGCATCGTCAACATCGTCGGCGACCATGCGCTGGCGCACGCGCGCTTCGAGTCGCCGCTGAAGAGCGACGCCGAAGGCGTCGCGCGCAGCGTCTCGGCCTGGGTGCGCAGCAGCGGCAGCGCGGCGCAGGTCGGCGCCGACGGCGCCGCCGCGGTGGAAGCTGCGCGCGACGGCGCGCTGGGCCGCATCGCCACGCTGCTGCTGCCGGCTGACACCGCGTGGGGCGCGGGCGGCCGCCCCGCGGTGGCGGCCGCGCCGCCGCCGCCCGACGTGGTGCTGGACGCCGTGCCCGCGGCCGCGCGGCTGCTGCAGCAGCTCGGCCCGCGCGCGGTGTTGCTGCTGGGCGCCGGCGGCGCGGCCGGCGAAGGCGCGCAGCGCCTCGCGGCGGCGATCGGCGCGCGCACCGGCTGCCGCGTGCTGACCGAGTTCTACAACGCGCGCATGGCCGGCGGCCGCGGCCGGCCGCGCATCGAGCGGCTGCCCTACGCGGTGGACGCCGCGCAGGCCTGCCTGGCCGACGCGCAGGCGCTGGTGCTGGCCGGCAGCCGCGAGCCGATCGCGTTCTTCGCCTATCCGGGCAAGCCCTCGCAGCTGAAGCCGCCGGGCGCCGCGCTGCTGACGCTGGCGGCGCCGCAGCACGACGTGCCGGCCGCGCTGCAGGCGCTGGCTGACGAGCTGGGCGCCAGCGCCGCGCCGACGCCGGTGGCCGTGTTGCCCGAGAGCCCCAGCGGCGGGCTGACGGCCGAAGCCATCACCGCCGCGGTGGCGCTGGCCTTGCCCGAGCAGGCCGTGATCATCGACGAAGGCATCACCGGCGGCCGCGGGCTGACCGGGCGCCTGGGCGGCGCGGCGCCGCACGAGGTCCTCGCGGTGATGGGCGGCGCCATCGGCTGGGGTCTGCCGGGCGCCGTGGGCGCGGCGCTGGGCGCGCCCGGCCGCCCGGTGCTGGCGCTGGAAGGCGACGGCAGCGCGATGTATACGCTTCAAGCGTTATGGACGATGGCGCGCGAATCGCTGCCGGTGGTGGTGCTGGTGTTCGCCAACCGCGCCTACCGCATCCTGCAGGGCGAGCTGCAAGGCGTGGGCGCGCGCATCAGCGGGCACAAAGCCGCCGATCTGCTGTCGCTGGACCGTCCGCCGCTGGACTGGCTGGCGCTGGCGCGCGGCCACGGCGTGCCCGGCGTGCGCGTGGACACCGCCCAGGCGCTGCTGCAGGCGCTGCGCGACGGCTTCGCGAGCCGCGGGCCCTGGCTGATCGAAGCGATGGTCTGAACCGCGCCCGCGCGCACATAGCACAAGCGCGGCCGCCTTTCCAGGTCACAAGGCCCGCGGGCCTTGCGACCTGGGCCGTCGCCGCGCCGGCGCCCGTTGCCGACACTGGCTGCACATCGACGAAAGGCAGTCATCATGAACCAGCAACTGATCTCCCTCGCCGCCCTGCTGTGCGCCTCGCTGGCGCAGGCCGCGCCGGTCACCATGGAATTCACGGCCTCCGGCTTCGGCACCGCCGGCGGCGGTGCCAAGCCCTACACCGAGGCGATCACCGGCCGCCTGAGCTGGGACAGCATCAACCTCGCCGACTCGATCAGCGCCTTCACCGACATCCAGCTGACGATCGGCGGCCACCACTACGCGCTGTCGGAGATCGGCATCGCCAACCAGGGCGGCACGCAGACGGCGATGGGCGCACTGGCGCGCGGCGCCAACGCCGTCGTCGGCGACGGCTTGTTCGACGACTTCCTGCTGGTGTTCGACCGCGTCAACCCGGCGATCCAGGCCTTCGCGTTCTCGATCAAGGGCGAGAGCAACGCGATCTGGTGGTCCCCGGCGTTCACCGAGGCGCATTTCGTCACCGGTCCCGCATCGTCGGTGCCGGTGCCGGCCACTGCGCTGCTGGCGGCGCTGGGGCTGGCCGGCGTGGGCTGGAGCCGCCGGCGCGTGCGGGCGGCCTGACGTTCGGCTAATCGGTTATCCGATTGGTCCGCTACAGCAAGCCCTGCCCGTCGTCGTCGGGCGGGGTTTCCGCATCGGCGCGCGCCAGCACCATCCAGGTGGCCAGCGGCAGCCGCAGCGGGCGCCGCGGCGCGGGGCGCGCCAATTCCAGAGCGTCGTCGTGGGCGATCAGCACGCCGCAGCAGTCGGGCACGTCGTCGGCGCTGCCGATGCCGGTTTGCAGCACGTACCAGCACTGGCTAGCCAAGCCCAGGTAGGCCTGGCGCTTGGCTTCCTGGCGCAGGTCGGCCAGCAGGTCGGCGCGGCGCACCTTGATCTCGTGGACGATGGGCTCGACGAGGTCCTCGCGCGTGGTGTGGCGGATCGAGAAGACGTCGGGCATCGCGGTGGGCCACAGTCGCGGGCCTTCGGCGTCGGGCGGCGGCGCGCGCAGCCGCAGGCCGCGCCAGGCCAGGCGGCCGGCGCGCTGCATCTCGCGCACCACGCGGCCCACCAGCGCCTCGTGCGCGTCGAAGGCGGCGCGGTTGCGCTGCAGACTGGCCGCCAGCAGCTGCACGCCGGCCTCGGTGACGCGCAGCGTCATGCGGCCGGCGTCGTCGAAGACCTGCAGCAGCAAGCCGGCGGCCAGCAGGTCGATCTCGATCGCGTCCCGGCAGGGCCAGCCGGCCGAGCGCCAGACCTCGCGCAGGCGGCGGCGGTGCTGCGGGCTCCAGGTCATCACCGCAGCGCCGCGGCGCGCTGCAGCAACAGCTCGCGCTCGCGCTGGTTGCGCGTCAGCGTGGCAGCCTGCTCGAAGGCGGCGGCGGCCTCGGCGCGGCGACCCAGCTTGAGCAGCAGGTCGCCGCGCACCGCGGGCAGCCAGGGATATTGGCGCAGCGCCGGCTCGGCGGCGAGCGCGTCGACCAGCGGCAGTGCCGCGTCGGCGCCGAAGGCCATGCCGACCGCGACCGCGCGGTTGAGCGCCACCACCGGGCCGGGCGCGGCCCGCAGCAAGCCGTCGTAGAGCGCGACGATGCGCGGCCAATCAGTGTCTGCGGCGCGCGTCGCGCGGGCATGGCAGGCGGCGATCGCGGCCTGCAGCGCGTAGGGCCCGAGCCCGTCGCCCTGCGCGGCCAGCGCCTCGGCGCGCGCCAGCGCGTCCAGGCCGCTGCCGATCAGCCGCGCGTCCCAGCGGCCGCGGTCCTGCTCGGCCAGCAGCACCGGGCGGCCTTGCGCGTCGGTGCGCGCCGGGGTGCGCGAGGCCTGCAGCTCCAGCAGCGCCTGCAGGCCCAGCGCCTCGCTCTCGGCCGGCATCAGGCCGGCCAGCGTGCGCGCCAGGCGCAAGGCCTCGTCGCACAGCGCGGGGCGCATCCAGTCGTCGCCGGCGGTGGCGGCATAGCCTTCGTTGAAGATCAGGTAGATGACTTCCAGCACCGCGTCCAGCCGGCGCCGGCGCTCGGCGGCCTGCGGCACCTCGAAGGGCACGCGCGCCGCGCTGAGCGTGCGCTTGGCGCGCACGATGCGCTGCGCCACGGTGGCCTCGGGCACCAGGTAGGCGCGCGCGATCTCGTCGGTGCCCAGCCCGCCCAGCAGCCGCAGCGTCAGCGCGACGCGCGCCTCGGTGGCCAGCAGCGGGTGGCAGGCGGTGAAGATCAGGCGCAGCAGGTCGTCGCCGATGTCGTCTTCGCGCGCGGCGTCCAGCGCGTCGACGAAGTCGGGCACGACGTGGCTTTGCAGCGCGTCGGCATCGGCCGCCAGCGCCTCGTGCTTGCGCTCGTGCAGGCGCTGCTGGCGCAGCCGGTCCAGCGCGCGGTTCTTCGCGGTGGCCATCAGCCAGGCCCCGGGCTTGTCGGGCAGGCCCTCGGCCGGCCAGTGCTCCAGCGCGGCCACCAGCGCGTCCTGCGCCAGCTCTTCGGCCAGGCCGACGTCGCGCACCAGGCGCGCCACGCCGGCCACGATCTTGGCCGACTCCAGGCGCCAGACGGCGCTGATCGCCTCGCGGGCCGTGGCCTGGGCCGCATGGCCGCCCTCCTGTCGTGGGGACATGGTCTCGACGATCGGCGCGGGGCGGAATCGACGCCGGCTGCGGTGTCTCAGCCCGACTGGTAGCAAGGCCCGGTGGCGCGCACCTCCACCGTGCACCACTGCGCGGCCGGGCATTGCGCGGCGATCGCGACGGCCTCGTCGCGCGTGGCCACGTCCAGCAGGAAGAAGCCGCCCACCATCTCCTTGGCCTCGGTGAAGGGGCCGTCCACCACGTGGCGGCGGCCCTCGCGCACCTGCAGCCGCACGGCTTCGCGGCTGTGCGCCAGCGAGCTGCTCTGCATCAGCACGCCGCGCTGCTGCAGCGTGGCCGACCAGTCCAGCATCTGCTGGTAGACCTCGCGCCCGGCGGCCTCGCCGCGCTCGGCGCGCTGCTCCGGCGGTTCGACGATCAACAGCATGTAGGGCATGGACAGGTCCTGCGGCGCGGATGGACCGCGGCATTGTGGCACCCCATGCCCCGCGTACGATCGCGGCCAACCGAGGAGACCAGACCATGAAGACCCCCATCGACGTCCGCCGCCGCGCGGGATTGGCCGCGGCCGCCGCGCTCGCGCTGCCGGGCCTGCCGGCGCTGGCCGCCGACGCCTGGCCCAGCCGCCCGGTGCGCATCATCGTGCCCTTCGCGCCCGGCGGCGGCGCCGACATCTCGGCGCGCGCGCTGGCCGAGGCGCTGGCGCCGGTGCTGGGCCAGGCGGTGGTGGTCGAGAACAAGCCCGGCGCCGGCAGCGCGGTGGGCGTGGCGCTGGCCGCGCAAAGCAAGGACGGCCACACGCTGCTGATGGGCAGCAACAGCATGGTGGTCAACCCGCTGCTGCGGCCCGGGCTGGGCTACGAGGTCGAGCGCGATTTCGACGCCGTGGGCATGGTCTCGGCGCAGCCGCTGGTGCTGGTGCTGCCGGTGGCGGCGCGGCCGGGCAGCGTGGCCGAGCTGGTGGCCGAGGCCAAGGCGCAGCCGGGCAAGCTGTCGGCCGGCAACAGCGGCAACGGCACGCTGGCGCACCTGACCTCGGTGCTGTTCGAGCTGCAGACCGGCACCGACCTGATCAGCGTGCCCTACAAGGGCGAGAGCGCGCTGCTGCCGGATCTGCTGTCGGGCCAGGTCGCGCTGGGCTTCCTCAACCTGCCCAGCGTGCTGCCGCACCTGAAGGCGGGCAAGCTCAAGGCGCTGGCGGTGTCGTCGCCGCAGCCGCTGGCCGAGCTGCCCGGCGTGCCCACCTTCCGCAGCCTGGGCTTCCCCGATCTGGAGGTGCAGGGCTGGGCGGTGCTGGTGGCGCCCAAGGGCAGCCTCCCGGCGCCGGCGCTGGCCCAACTGTCGACGCAACTGGCCGCGGCGCTCGGCAGCGAGGCCGTCAAGGCCAGGCTGGGCGGCGCCGGCATCAGCACCTGGGCGTCCACGCGCGAGGCCGCCGCGGCCACGCTGCGCGCCGAGGGCGCGCGCTGGCAGAAGGTGATCAGCGCGCGCGGCATCAAGGCTGAGTGAGCATGGCCAGCGCAGCGGCCGCGCCGGCGATCGAGGTCGACCTGGTGGTCTGCGGCGGCGGCGTCGCCGGCTGCATGGCCGCGGTGGCGGCATCCCGCGCCGGCGCGCGCGTGGTGCTGGTCGAGCGTTACGGCTTCCTCGGCGGCAACGCCACTGCCGGCGCGGTGGCGCAGTTCAACAGCTGGCAGACGGCGGCCGGCCGCCGCGTGGTGGCCGGCCTGGCCGACGAGGTGGTGGCGCGGCTGCGCGCGGTGGGCGCGGCGGCGGCGCACGAGGTCTTCACGATGTCCACCGGCCACCGCATGGACCGCGTGGTCTACGCGCCCGAGCGGCTGAAGTGGGTGCTGGACCGGCTGCTGCTGGACGCCGGCGTGCAGCCGCTGCTGCACGCACAGCTGGCGGGCGTGCAGGTGGAAGGCCGGCGCGTGCGTTCGATTGACGTGTTATGCAAGAGCGGCCGGGTCGAGCTGCGCCCGCGGCTGCTGGCCGATGCCAGCGGCGACCTCGACGCGCTGCACCGCGCCGGCGCGCGCTTCCTGCCGCTGGCCGAGGGCGAGGCGCTGCAGCCGGCGACCATGATGTTCCGCTTCGGGCCGGTGGACTTCGACCGTTTCGAGGCCATCCCCGCGCCCGAGCGCGCCGCGCTGGCACAGCGCGGCCATGCCCAAGGCGAGCTGGCGCGCGCGGCGCTGCACGCGGCGCGCGACCCCGGCAGCGACGACGCCTGGTTCAACATCAGCCGCCTCGCGGTGGACGCCACCGACGCCTGGGCCTTGAGCCGCGCCGAGATCGAAGGCCGCGACCAGGCCTGGCGCGCCGCGCAGTTCCTGCAGCGCGAGGTGCCGGGCTGCGGGCGCGGCACGCTGCGCGCCTTCGGCACGCAGATCGGCATCCGCGAGACGCGCCGCGTCGAGGGCGACCACGTGCTCGGCGCCGACGACCTGCTGCGCCCCACGGTCTTCGATGACGCCATCGCCGCCGGCGCCTACCCGATCGACATCCATCCGGCGCAAGGCGGCGGGCTCGAATACCGCGAGCTGGGCGAGGATCACGCCTACCAGATCCCTTGGCGCTGCCTGCTGCCGACCACGCTGGACAACGCGCTGGCGCTGGGCCGCGGCGTCTCGGCCACGCACGAGGCGCAGGCTGCGATCCGCGTGATGACGATCTCGATGGCCGTCGGCCAGGCCGCCGGCCTCGGTGCCGCGCTGGCCTGCGCCGGCGACGGCAGCACGCGCGGAGTGGACGTTAGGCTGCTGCGCCAGCGGCTGCTGGAGCAGGGCGCGATCCTGGCCTGAGGCGCCGCGGCTCAGTGGGCGCCGGCGTCGGCCTTGGCGCCGCCGGCGCCGGCGATGCGCGGCGGCCGCTCGCTGAGCCACAGCAGCGCGATCAGCGCGATGAACAGCGCCGACGACAGCAGGAACAGGTCGGTCACCGCCATCGTGTAGGCCTGCTGCTGCAGCTGGCGCTCGACCAGCGCGCGCACCTGGTCCTCGCCCATGCCCAGGGCGCCCAGTTGCGTGAAGCTTTGCTGCAGCGCGCTGTTGCCGCTGTGCAGGCCTTCCACCAGGCGCGCGTGGTGCAGGCTGGCGCGGCTGTCCCACAGCGTCGTGAACAGCGAGGTGCCGACCGCGCCGGCGGTGATGCGCACGAAGTTCGAGACACCAGCGGCCGACGGCAGCTGCTCGGGCGGGATGCCGCTGAAGACGATGCTTTGCAGCGGGATGAAGAAGAAGGCCATCGCCGCGCCTTGCAGGATGGTGGGGATCAGCACCAGCTCGAAGGTCGACGCGGTGCTGAAATTGCTGCGCAGCCACAGCACGTAGCCGAAGCCGACGAAGGACACGGTGGCCAGCTTGCGCGGGTCCAGCCGGCCGACGTTCTTGCCCACCCAGGGTGACAGCACGATCGCCAGCAGCCCCACCGGCGCGGTGGCCAGGCCCGCCCAGGTGGCGGTGTAGCCCATCCACTGCTGCAGCCACAGCGGCAGCAGCACCACGTTGCCGAAGAACAAGCCGTAGGCCACCGACAGCGCCAGCACGCCCATCGTGAAGTTGCGCCGCGCGAACAGCCGCAGGTTGACGATGGGCTGGCGGTCGGTCAGCTCCCAGACCAGGAAGAACGCGAAGCCCACCGCGGCGGCGATCGCCAGCGCGACGATCTGGCCCGACGCGAACCAGTCCAGCTCCTTGCCCTTGTCGACCATCAGCTGCAGCGCGCCCACCCACAGCACCAGCAGCACCAGGCCCACGCGGTCCAGCGGCACGCGGCGCGGGCCGGGGTCGCGGCTGCGGTAGATCGACCACGTCAGCGCGGCGGCGAACAGCCCCACCGGCACGTTGATGTAGAAGATCCACGGCCAGGAGACGTTGTCGGTGATCCAGCCGCCCAAGAGCGGCCCGGTGACCGGCGCCACCAGCGTCGTCATCGCCCACAGCGCCATCGCCGTGCCGGCCAGCGCCGGCGGGTAGCTGGCCAGCAGCAACGTCTGGCTCAAGGGGATCATCGGCCCGGCCACCAGGCCTTGCAGCACGCGGAAGGCGATCAGCAGCTCGAGGTTCGGCGCCAGCCCGCACAGCCACGAGGCCAGCACGAACAGCAGCACGCTCAGCGTGAACAGCCGCACCTGGCCGAAGCGCTGCGTCAGCCAGCCGGTCAGCGGCACCGCGATCGCATTGGCCACCGCGAACGAGGTGATGACCCAGGTGCCCTGCGAGGGGCTGACGCCCATGTCGCCGGCGATCGCCGGCAGCGAGACGTTGGCGATCGACGTGTCCAGCACGTTCATGAAGGTCGCCAGCGACAGCGCCAGCGTGCCCAGCACGCGCTGGCTGCCCTGCAGCGGCGGAAAGGCGACGGCGGGCTTCATGCTCAGCCGCGCGCGACCTTGCCGAGCTGGCTGGAGATGATCTGCCGCACGCGGCGCTCGGCCTCGGCGGCGGCGCCCTGGAAGACGTCGGTGCTGCTGCTGGCGCGCGATGCGGCGGCCGAGGCCGCGGCCAGCGGGCGGCCCGACTGCTCGGCCACGTCGACCGTGGCTTCCATCGACAGCCCCACGCGCAGCGGGTGCGCCGCGAGGTCGGCCGCTTCGATCTCCACGCGCACCGGCACGCGCTGCACCACCTTGATCCAGTTGCCGGTGGCGTTCTGCGCCGGCAGCAGTGCGAAGGCCGCGCCGGTGCCGGCGCCCAGGCCGGCGATGCGGCCCTTGTATTCGATCTTGCTGCCGTAGAGGTCGGCCGTCAGCCGGACCGGCTGGCCGATGCGCATCTGGCGCAGCTGGCTTTCCTTGAAGTTGGCCTCGACCCAGACCTGGTCGAGCGGGATCACCGCCATCAGCGGCGTGCCCGGCGCCAGGCGCTGGCCCACCTGCACGCTGCGCCGCGCCACCTGGCCGGCCACCGGCGCCGGCAGCTCGGTGCGTTGAAGTGCCAGGTAAGCTTCACGCACCGCGGCGGCGGCGCGCTCGACGCTGGGATGCTTGTCGACCGTGGTGCCCTCGGTCAGCACGCGGTTGGCGGCCGCCTGCTCCTGCGCCGCGGCCAGCGCCGACTGCGCGCTGGCCAGGTTGCTGCGCACCGCGGCCAGCGCGGCCTCGGCGTGCTTCATCTCCTCGCCGCCCACGGCGCCGCTGGCCAGCAGCGGGCGGCGGCGGTTGACGTCGTCCTGCGCCTTGGCCAGGTCGGACTGCACGCGCGCGACCTCGGCCTCGCGCAGCCGGATGCCGGCGGCCAGCGTCGCGTTGTTGGTGTAGAGCGTGCGCACCTCGCGCACGGTCTGCGCGAGCTGGGCCTCGGCCTTCTCCAGCGCCAGCCTGGCGTCGGCCGGGTCCAGCTTGACCAGCGGCTGGCCGGCCTTCACGACGTCGGTGTCGTCGGCCAGCACCGCCAGCACGGTGCCGCCGACCTGCGGCGTGATCTGCACCACCGGCGCCTGCACGTAGGCGTTGTCGGTGGACTCGTAGTGGCGCTGGTAGATCGCCCACCAGGCGCCGTAGCCGATGCCGGCCAGCACCAGCGCGGCGCTCAGGATCAGCAGCGCCGGGCGGCGGCGCGACGGCGCCACCGCGGGCGCCGGGGCGGGCGGCGCCGCGGGCGTCGGAGCGGACGGCGGAATCGGGGCCGCGGGAGCAGGGGTCTTGTCGTCGTTCATGATGTGGCGTTCGGATTGTTCGTGATGCGTCGATCAGCGCGGCAGCGCGGCCAGCGGCGGCAGCGTCTCGGCGCGGTAGCCGCCGCCCAGCGCGCGGGCCAGCGCCACCTCGCTGCCGAGGTGGCGGGCCTTCAGGTCGGCCGCGGCGCGGCGCTGCGTCAGCACCGTGGCGTCGGCCGCCAGCACGCTGAGGAAGTTGCCCAGCCCCGCCTGGTAGCGCTGCAGCGCCAGGTCGAAGGCGGCCTCGGCGGCCGTGGTGGCCTGGTCCTGCGCGCCTTGCTGGCGGTCCAGCGCCTGCAGCGTGGCGACCTCGTCGGCCACCTCGCGCAGCGCGCGCAGCAGCGTCGCGTTCCAGGCCTCGACGGCGGCATCGGCCTCGGCGCCGCGCGCAGCCAGGTTGGCGCGCAGCCGGCCGCCTTCGAACACCGGCAGCCGCAGCGCCGGGCCCGCGCCGTAGGTGCGCGCGCCGGCGTTGAGCAGGTTGTCCAGCCCCAGGCTGGACAGGCCGAAGAAAGCGACGAGGTTGACGTCCGGGTAGAAGCGCGTGCGCGCGACGTCCACGTCCTTCAGCGCTGCCTCGACGCGCCAGCGCTGCGCCACCAGGTCGGCGCGGCGGCCCAGCAGGTCGGCGCTCAGGTCGTCGGGCAGCGGCTGCGTGCGCAGCGGCGCCAGCGCGGCGTCGAGCGCCGCCTGCGCCTGCGGTGCCTGGCCGCTCAGCTCGGCCAGCGCATGGCGCTCGCGCGCGATGCCTTCGGCCAGCGCCTCCAGCTCGGCGCGCGACTGCGCGACCAATCCCTCGGCCTGATGGCGCTCGACGGCGGTGTCCAGCCCGGCGGCGATGCGCTGGCGCACCAGCGCCAGCACCTGCTCGCGCTGCTGCAGCGAGCGCTGCGACAAGCGCTGCAGCTCCTGCTGGCGCGCCAGCGCGAACCAGTGCGCCGCCACCTGCGAGGCCAGCAGCACGCGCGCCGCCTGCACGTCGGCGGCGGCCGCGCGCTGCTGGCCGATCGCGGCGTCCAGCGCGGCGCGCTGGCGGCCGAACAGGTCCAGCTCCCAGCTCGCGCCGAGCTGCACCGTGTTGTTCCACATCGTCGCGCCGGCCAGCGGCGCCGGGATCATGCCCTTGGCGGTGAAGCGCTGGTCGGTCAGGTCGGCGCTGGCCTGCACCTGCGGCAGCCGGCCGGCATCGGTGGCGGCGACGCCGGCCTCGGCCTGGCGCAGCCGCGCCTCGGCCTGGCGCAGCGAGGGCTGGCCGGCCAGCGCCTGCTCGATCAGCGCCGACAGCGCCGGGTCGCCGAAGCGCTGCCACCAGCGCTCGGCGGGCCACGCGGTCGCGGCGTCGGCGTTTAGGCCGACCGCAGCGGCTTCGGTCAGACGTTGGGGCGTGCGCTGCGGGCCGGGGCTGGCGCAGGCGGCCAGCAGCAGCGCGGCGGACGCGGCGGCGGCGATCGCGGCGGCCCTCATGCGGCGCTCCGTTCGGCCTGCAGCGCCAGGCCGTTGTCGGTCATGCGCTGGATCAGCCGGCCCAGCTCTTCCCATTCGGCGCGCGTGAAGCCGCGCAGGAAATCGTTGTTGACCGCGGCCAGCACGTGCGGCACCTGGTCGGCGGCGGCCTGGCCGGCGGGCGTCAGCCGCAGGTGCACGACGCGGCGGTCGCTCTCGGAGCGCACGCGTTCCAGCAGGCCCTTGGCCTGCAGGCGGTCGAGCAGCCGCGTCATCGCGCCGGCGTCGAGGTCGAGCGCGCGCGCCATCTCCAGCGCGCTGCTGGCGCGGCCGGTGGCCAGCAGCATCAGCGGCTTCCATTGCGCGTCGGTCAGGTCGTGCGCGGCCATGCGCGACTCGACCTCGCGCCGCATCAGTTGCATCAGGTGCACGATGTGGTGCCCCACGCTCTGCGTGATGTCGTAGTGCGCGCCGTCGTAGCACGGGAATGGCGGCCCGGAACGGGAGGCCGGGCTGCGGAGAGAGGTGCGGGGAGACATGGGAGGACTCGCGGCGCCTGTTGCTTGGCGCGACAAACATTGCTCAGGCAAATTATGACCGGGCAAACGATGTCCGAGTTGCTGTCCAGGTTGATCAGCGGTCGCTCGATCGGCAGCAGGCCGGGCTGCCGCCAGCGGACTTGGACGTCAACGCATGACCGGCAAGCGGCGCCCTCCCCTCGGGGACCGGTCGCCGCAGGCGACCAGGGGGAGCGGCGTGGAGAAGCGGGCCGAGCCGGATCCGGCTTTGCCGGTCCGGTTCGATAGCCCCCATGGGGGGCGGCCGCCGGGCGGCCGGGGGCCGTCAGTTCATGCGCAGCGAGCTGACCATCGGCGGCAGCGTCGCGACGCGGCTGACGAGGTCGCGGATGCCGGCGGTGCCGGTCTTCGCGCGGATCGAGCCGATCTGCGTGCGCACCGTGGCCAGGCCCACGCCGTGCGCCTCGGCCACCTCGCGCGGCTTCTTGCCCTGGCTCAGCGCCAGCAGCACCCGCGTCTCGGCCGGCGTCAGCCCGTGGCTGCTGGCGAAGCACTGCGCCGAGAGGTTGCCGCAGACCTCGCGCTTGTTCAGCATCAGCAGGCTGGCCTGCGGGCCGCCGGCCGCCAGCACCCCCAGCGGCACGACGACGATCGAGGCCTTCTGGTCGCGCTCGCCCAGGTGCACCATGCGGCGCAGGCCGCGCCGCGCGGCGGCCAGCGCGTCCTGCAGCGCGTTGGCGTCGGCCGCCAGCCGCGCGCGCAGCTCGCGGCCCAGCAGCTGCAGCGGATGCCCGGCGTCCAGCTCGGCGCGTGCCGCGTGGTTGGCGTGCAGCACCTGGCCCTCGTCGGCGACCAGCACCATGCCGAAGTCCACCTCGTCCAGCGCCAGCGCCAGCCAGCGCGAGCCCTGCGACGCGGCCGAACGGCGCTCGGGGCCGCGGTAGCCGCTGCTGCTGCTGTTGGCGGCGTGGGCCGCATGGGCCGTGTGAGCGGCCGTCTGCGGCACGATGGTTTGCAACGAAGGCTGGCGCGATGCCAGCCCGGCGGGGATCAGCGTCTCCAGATCGAACATCGCAGGCTCCCGATCGTTCGCTGGTGCCGGAACAGCCGGCCCTCGGCGAGTGAAGGGGAGACTAGGCTTTACACCTCTTTCACGATGGGCAGTGTTTCGCGCTGCCTTGGTGACGGATTTACCTTGACGAAGGCCGCGTCAGTCCACCTTGGCGCCGGAGGCCTTGACGACCTGCGCCCACTTGCGCGTTTCGGCGTCGATCACGCGCGCGAACTCCGCCGGCGTGTTGGCGCTGGGGATCGCGCCTTGCGACAACAGCCGCTCCTTGAAGGCCGCGGTCGCCACGGCCTTGGCGGTCTCGGTCTGGATGCGGTTGGCAACTTCAGCCGGTAGCCCCGCCGGGCCCAGCAGCCCGAACCACGAGCTGGCCTCGTAGCCTTTCAGCGCCGGACCGCCGGCCTCGGCCACCGTGGGCACGTCGGGCAGCGCGGCCGAGCGCTGCGCGCTGGTCACCGCCAGCGCCTTCAGCTTGCCGCTCTTGATGTGCGGCAGCGCGCTGGGCAGGTTGTCGAACATCACGTCCATGCTGCCGCCCATCAGGTCGATCAGCGCCGGGCCCGAGCCGCGGTACGGGATGTGCAGCATGAAGGTGCCGGTCATGGTCTTGAACAGCTCGCCGGCGAGGTGGATCGAGGTGCCGTTGCCCGAACTGGCCATGTTGATCTTGCCGGGGTTGGCCTTCAGCGCCTTGATGAAGCTGGCGACGTCGGTCACGCCCAGGCGCTGCGCGCTGGCCGGGTTGATCACCAGCACGTTGGGCACGCCGGCCAGCAGCGTGATGGGCACGAAGTCCTTCACGTGGTCGTAAGGCATCTTGGGGTACAGCGAGGGGTTGATCGCATGCGTGCCCACGGTGCCCATCAGCAGCGTGTAGCCGTCGCCGGGGGCCTTGGCGACTTCGGCCGCGCCGTTGTTGCCGCCGGCGCCGGGCTTGTTGTCGATGATGAAGGGCTGGCCGAAGGCGCGCTGCAGCTCGGGCGCCAGCGCGCGCGCCAGGATGTCGGTGGTGCCGCCGGCGGCAAAGGGCACGACGATGCGCACCGCCTTGGCGGGCCAGGCGCCTTGCGCCCATGCGGAAAGGGGGGCGGCGGCGCAGGCCAGCGCGGCGCGGTGGAAATGGCGGCGGTTCAGGCGCATGGGGCGGGTCTCCTGCGGTCCCTCCGGATGGGGCTCGCCCGGCGAGTGTGCCCTACAGCTTCAGCTCCAGCCGCAACTGCCAGTTGGTGTAGGTGGTGGTCGTGGCGTCGGCGCGCGTGCGCAGCAAGCCGGTGTCGACCGCGGCCCAGGAGGGGTAGTCGTCCGGCGCCAGGTTGGACGCCAGCAGCCGCAGCTGCAGCGCCGGGTTGAAGGTCCACAGCGCATAGGCGTCGAACTGTCGCTTGCGGCCGGCGTCGCGCTGCTGCACGTCGGAGACCTGCGTGTGGTAGCCCGGCGTCAGGTTCAGGCTGCCGCCGATGGTGAGCGGCGTGCCGCGGAAGCGGTAGTCGGCGCCCAGGTTGGCGGTGGCGCGCGGCTGCTCGTCCAGCCGGTTGTCGGGGCCCGGTACCTGCTGCACGCGCGAGTGGAAGACGCTCAGGTTGTTGCGCAGCTCCACCGGCGGCGCGCCGTCGACCATCTGGTCGAGCCTGAACTTGGCCTCCAGCTCGATGCCCTCGGTCGTCGCGCGGCCGATGTTCTTGGGCCGCGACACCCAGCGCGGCACCGCACTCCACGACACGGTCTCCAGCATCGTCGTGCTGCGGATGTAGTCCTTGAGCCTGCGGTGGAAGACGTTGGCGCTGAGCACGCCGCCGCCACTGAGGTAGCGCTCGAACGCGAGGTCGATGCCGGTGGCCAGCTCGGGCTTGAGGTCGGGGTTGCCGGCGCGGTCGGGGCTGGTGGCGGTGTTGGCGCCGGCGGCCGGGTAGCGGCTGGAGAGCGAGGGCCGCGCCACCAGGTTCTGCAGCGTCGGCGCCTTGTAGCTGCGCGTCAGGCTGATGCGGATCTGGTCGCGCGCCTTGGGGTCGGGCTTCCACACCGCGTGCAGCAGCGGCGTGATCACCTGGCTGCGGTTGTCGGGGCGGCTGCCGTCGCCGCCGTCGCCGCGCGTGCGGATGGTCTCCCAGCGCAGCCCGGCGTGCGCGGCCCAGTGCTCGTTGACCGCCCACTCGTCCTGCGCGTAGGCGGCCAGGCGCAGGCTGGAGGCCTGCAGGTCGGGGTCGAACTCGGCCAGCGGGTTCTCGTCGTCCTGCGTGCTGATGCGCGTCTCGGCGCGGTTCAGGCGCTCGATCTCGAAGCCGGTCACCAGGCTGTGGTCGCCTTCCAGCAGCTTGGAGAACTTGCCGTTGAGCGTGGCCGTGCGGTCGCGCACGCGGGTGTCGTCGCTGGTGTTGCGCAGCAGCGCGCCGTGCTCGTCGTACTCCTGGCGCTGGCCGTCGGAGTGGCCGCGGGCCTGCGAGAGCCCGCCGTTCAGTTCCATCCGCAGCCCGCTGCCGAGCTGCGAGCGCCACTGCAGGTTGACGCGGCCGACGGTGAAGCGGCTGTGGCCTTCGCTGTCGGCATGGTCGTACAGCGCCGGCGTGGCGCCCAGGGTCTGCGTCAGCTCGTAGTGGCGCCGGCCTTCGCCCTGGTTGTGGAACAGCACCGGCATCAGCACCAGCGTGTCGGTGGGCGACAGCCGCCACTGCAGCCGCGAGGTGAGGTTGAGGCCCAGGCGCTGGTCCAGGCCCTGGCTGGTCTCCACCTGGTCGGACACCAGGCTGCCGTCGGCCAGATCGGTCTCGGTGGTGCGGGTGCTGGACCGGTTCTCGCGCCGGCCGCTGATCAGCCCGGCCGAGACGGTGTAGATGAAGCGCTCGCCGACGCTGTCGTTGCGCGTCCAGAACAGCCCCGGCGAGACCTGGCCGCCTTCGACGCCGAAGCCCAGGCGCAGATCGTTGATGCGGCGCTTGTAGCCTTCGCGCGTGATGATGTTGATGGTGCCGCCGATCGCGCGCGCGCCGGTCTCGGCGGTGGGCGCGCGCAGGATCTCGATGCGCTCGATCTGCTCCGGCGTCAGCGACTCCAGGCTGAAGCCCGGCGGCACGCGCTGGCCGTCGATCAGCAGCTGCGTGTAGCCCGCGCCCAGGCCGCGCATGCGCGGCGGCCCGCCGCGACCCGGCGGCCCCTGCACGGTGACGCCGGGCAGCCGCTTGAGCACCTCGCCCACGGTGCTGTCGCCGAAGCGCTCGATCTCCTCGCGGCCGATCACGATCTTGGCGGCGGTGGATTGGCGGCGCTGCTCGGTGTCGCTCTCGCGCGTGGCGGTGACTTCCACGGTCTGCGCCGCCTGGGACTTGGCCGCGGCGGGCGCGGGTGCCGATGCGGCGGCGGCCGGGGCCGGCGGCGGCGTCTGCTGCGCCTGGGCGTGGTGGGGAATCAGCAGCAGCGGACCGGCCAGCGCCAGCGCGGAACGGGCCCATGCGGCCGCTTGGGGTCTGGGATTGCGCACGGGGCGCGATTGTGCCGGCCGCTGTCGTGCGTTGGCGGTGTGCCACCCGCGATCTTTGCCTTTCTTCACCGCGGCCGGCCGCTCACGCACAATGAACGGTCACCTGACGTTATGAACGCCAAACTGCCCCTGCCCTCCAGCAAGGTCGAATTGCACGACCTGGCGGCGCGGGTGCTGGTGGGCACCGCCTGGATGGCGGCCGCGCTGCTGCTGGGCAGCGCGCTGCTGAACGAGGCTTTCGGCATGCCCACGCTGTTCAGCCGCCTGCGCGGCGCCTACGGGCTGGTGATGGCGGCGGTGGCCGCGCTGGGCCAGTGGCAGTGCCGGCGGCGGCCGCGCCTGGCCAGCGCTGCGGTGCTGGGCGCGGCGATGGTGGCGGCCTGGGTCCACGTCTGGGTCACCGGCATCGGCGTGCACGCGCTGATCCTGACCAGCGCGCTGTTCGCGGTGGCCTTGAGCGGTGTGCTGTGCAGCGTGGGTACCGCGGTCGGCTTTGCCGCCGCGCACGCGCTGGCCGTGCTGGCCGCCTACGCCGGCGAGCGCAGCGGCCTGCTGCCCGGCGTCGTGGCGGCCGCCGGCCAGAGCGCCGGCGAGCGGCTGATCGGCCAGCTCACCTTCACCGCGGTGGCGCTGATGGCGGCCGTGCTGCTGGCGCGGCTGCTGCATGCCAGCCTGGGCCGCGCGCTGGAGCACGAGCAGCGGCTGGAAGCGCTGCTGCGCATCGGCAGCGACTGGAGCTGGGAGTTCGACCGCCACGGCGCGCCGACCCACGTCTCGCCCTCGTTCGAGGCGCGCACCGGCCGCACGGTGGCCGAGTTCCTGCGCGTGGGCCGGCTCGGCGGCCCGCAAGTGGTGGTCGACGACGAGTACCGCGAACTGCTGCGCCAGATGCGCGCCCGCGAGCCCTTCCGCGACCGGCTGATCAGCTTCCGCTGCGCCGACGGCACGCTGCTGTCGGTGCTGGGCAACGGCGACCCGGTGTTCGGCGCCGAAGGCCGGCTGCTGGGCTGGCGCGGCGTCAGCCGCAACGTCACGCCGGAGCGCCAGGCGCTGCAGGCGCAGGCGCGCACCCAGGTGCTGCTGGACCGCCTGGTCAAGACCAGCCCCGACCCGATCTGCGTGGCGCGGCTGTCCGACGGCGTGATCCTGCTCGCGAACCAGCAGTTCCTCGGTTATGTGGGCTTGCGCGAAGACCAGGTGCTGGGCCGCAGCGCGCTGCAGCTCGGCCTGTGGCGCGACGAGGCGGTGCCGCTGGGCTTGCGCGATGGGCTGCAGCGCGACGGCCAGGTGCGCGACCTGCGCACCGTGGTGCACCTGCCCGGCGGCGAGGCGCGGCCGATGCTGATGTCGGCCGCGGCCTTCGAGTGGGACCGCGAGTCGGTGGCGGTGATCACCACGCGCGACATCAGCGAGATCGAGCGCGCCCGCGCCGAGGCCGATGCGATCCTCGACCATGCCAGCGTGGGCATCGCGCTGGTGCGCGCGCGCCGCTTCGAGCGCGTGAACCCGCCGTTCGAGGTCATCTTCGGCCGCGCCGCCGGCAGCCTGCAAGGGCAGTTGACGGTCTCGCTGTTCGACAGCGAGGCCGACTTCAACGCCTTCTTCGAGCGCGCCGACCGCGCGCAGCTGCAGCGGCGCCCGATCGACATCGAGCGCGCCAGCCACCGCCCCGACGGCACGCCCTTCCTGGTGCGGCTGCGGGCGCGGCCGATCGACCCCGAGCGCCCATTGGACAGCGGCGCGATCTGGGTCGCCGAGGACATCACCGAGCGCCGCCGCGCCGAGCGCGAGCTGGCCGACGCCAAGCAGCAGGCCGAGGCCGCCAACCAGGCCAAGAGCGCCTTCCTGGCGACCATGAGCCACGAGATCCGCACCCCGCTCAACGGCGTGCTGGGGCTGGCGCGGCTGATGCAGGACCCCGAGCTCGACGAGTACCGCCGGCGCGAGTACCTGGGCCACCTGATCGACGCCGCCGAGCTGCTGAGCGGGCTGGTGTCCGACGTGCTGGACCTGTCCAAGATCGAGGCCGGCCACCTGCAGGTCGAGGCCATCGCCTTCGACCTGCACGCGCTGGCGCACAGCAGCTTCGCGACCTTCGCGCCGCTGGGCCGCGAGCGCGGGCTGCTGATGCGCTGCCAGGTCGACCCTGAGGTGCCCTACCGCGTGCGCGGCGACCCGGTGCGCGTGCGGCAGATCCTGGCCAACTACCTCAGCAACGCGCTGAAGTTCACGCGCCGCGGCGAGATCTCGGTGCGGCTGCGGCGCGCGGCCGCCGGCCGCGTGCGCATCGAGGTGCGCGACACCGGCCCCGGGGTCGCCGACGGCGTGCGCGAGCATCTCTTCAGGCCTTTCGCGCAGGCCGACAGCTCGACCACGCGGCGCTACGGCGGCACGGGCCTGGGCCTGTCGATCTGCCGCGAGCTGGCCCAGCGCATGGGCGGCGCGGTCGGCGTCGACAGCGACGGCGCCAGCGGCAGCTGCTTCTGGGCCGAGCTGGCGCTGCCGGCCGCGCCGCTGGCCGGCGGCCTGGGCGAAGCCGTCGATCGCGCGGCGCTGAGCCCGCTGGAAGGCCTGCAGGTGCTGGTGGCCGAGGACAACGCGGTCAACATGCTGATCGTCGGCGCCTTGCTGCGCCGCCTGGGCGCGCAGGTGCTGGAGGCCGAGAACGGCGAGGAGGCCGTGGCCCTGGTGCTGGCCCGGCCCGAGGCGGTGCACGCGGTGCTGATGGACCTGCACATGCCGGTGCTCGACGGCCTGCAGGCCACGCGGCGGCTGCGCGCCACCGGCCAGGGCGCGCGGCTGCCGATCTACGCCTTGTCGGCCGCGGTGCTGGAGCAGGAGCGCACCGACGCCGCCGAGGCCGGCATGGACGGCTTCATCGCCAAGCCGGTGATGGAGGCCGAGCTGCTGCGCGTGCTGCAGCCGCATGCGCCCAAGGCCCGGGCCTGCCTGGCCGGTCCGGGCTGAGCGCCGCCGGCGCCGCGGCGCTTCAGGCCGTCGTGCGGAAGCGGCCCAGCAGTTGCATCAGGCGCTGCGACTGCTGCTGCAGCGAGCCGGCGGCGGCCGCCGCCTGTTCCACCAGCGCCGCGTTCTGCTGCGTCGAGCGGTCCATCTCGCCGACGCTGACGTCGATCTGCGTGATCTCCTCGGCCTGCTGGCGGCTGGCGGCGGCGATCTCGCCCATCACCGTCGTGGCGCGGGCGATCGACTCGGCGATGCGCTGCATCGTCGCGCCGGCGGCCTGCACGCGGGTGGTGCCGGCCTCGGTGCATTCCACCGAGGTGCCGATCAGCGAGCGGATCTCCTTGGCCGCCGCGCCCGAGCGCCCGGCCAGGCTGCGCACCTCGCTGGCCACGACCGCGAAGCCGCGCCCCTGTTCGCCGGCGCGCGCCGCTTCCACCGCGGCGTTCAGCGCCAGGATGTTGGTCTGGAAGGCGATGCCGTCGATGACGCCGATGATCTCGCTGATGCGGCGCGACTGCGTGTTCAGCTCGTCCATCGTGCGCACCACGTCGCCGACCGCGCGCCCGCCGTCCTCGGCCACCTGCGAGGCCTCGCGCGCCAGCGCGTCGGCGCGCTGCGCGTTCTCGGCATTGAGCCGCACGCCGTCCCTGAGCTGGCTGACCGAGGCCGCCGTCTGCTGCAGCCTGGCGGCCTGCTGTTCGGTGCGGTTGGACAGGTCGGCGTTGCCCTGCGCGATCTCGGCCGAGGCAACGTCGACCTGGCCGGCCGCGGTGCGCACGTCGGTGACCACGCCGCCGAGCTGCATCGACACCGCGCGCAACGCCGCCAGCACCCGGCCGGTCTCGTCGCTGGGCGCCGCGACCTCGACCGTCGTCAGGTCGCCTTCGGCCACCGCGGCGGCCACCCGCTGGGCGTCGCGCAGCGGGCGCACGATTAGGCGCGCGCACCACCAGCTCGTCGCGCCGGCCAGCAGCAACGCGGCCAGCGCGCCGACGGCGATGCCCCAGACCTTGGCCTCGGCGGCATGCACCGAATGCTGCACGCGTTCGCCGCCGGCCTGGCGCTGGGCGGCGCCGAAGGCGTCGAGCCGGGCGTCCAGCGTGCGGTAGCTGTCCTCCACGGCCTGGATGAAGGTGGCCGCGGTGGACAGGCCGGTGCTCTTCATGTCCAGCGCGTCCAGCGCGGCGCGGCGAAAGGCGGTATAGGCGTCGGCGATGCCCTTGAGCTGCTGGCGCGCGGCATCGTCGTGATCGGGCAGCGCGGCCTGCTGCGTGATCAGCTCGCCCAGCGCGGTCAGTTCCCGCGTCAGTGCCTGGTCGAGCTTGTCGATGCGGGCGGCGGGAAACTCCGCGCCGGTCCAGGCCAGCGATTGGTTGGTGCTGGCATAGGCGGCGCCCAGCCGGCGCTGCAGGTCGGCGCTGGTGGCCAGCGTCGGCAGGGTTCGCGTCTGCAGGCTTTGCAGCGAGGCGCTCAACTCTCGCGCCGTCCACAGGCCCAGCGTCGCCACGGCCACCAGGCACAGCATCGTCATCAGCGGTGCCGCTGCGATCTTGACGGCGATCGATGCGTTCTTCAGTGGATTCATGTCGGGAACTCTTGATGCAAAAGCGGGTGCAAAAGCGACGGCGGCGCTGCAGCCGGGCTGCAGCGCCGCCAAGTCCTGCCTCGCCGGGTCAGCGATAGATGCCCACGGCCAGCAGGTAGCTGGTGCCGGCAATGCGCTTGACGTAGGAGCTCTTGCCCTCGACCTTCTTGGTCACCGGGTTGGCCCAGTCGTAGTCGACCCAGCCTTCGCCCTTGCCGGAGCCGACGGCCACCATCTCCTTGACGAATTCCTTGCCTTGCTGGTCCTTGAGGCCGATCAGCGCCTTGCCGATCAGCTTCTCGTTGGCCCCGTGCGCCTTGTTGACGCCGTCGAAGTCCATCGCGAAGACGTACAAGTCCTTCTTGGTCCAGGCGGCCTTGTCCTTGCTGAAGTCTTCGAAGGCCTTCTCGGGGCCGACCTTCTTCACGTGGGCGAGGGCGGCATCGACCATCGCCTTGGCGTCGTCGCGGCTGCCGTGGTCTTGGGCCAGGGCGGTGGTGGTCAGGCCGACGGCGGCGGCGATCGTGATCAGGATGCGGGACAGGAAGTTCATGGCGGAGTCTGCGAGTAAGGGTTCACGGGAAGGACGGCTTGCGCAGGCCCGGATGAGGCTGCGCGACCGGCAAGGGCATGGGTGCCGCGAGCGCCGGTGAAGACATTTCGGCCCCCAGCCCGGATTCTTGAGTGGGTGCAAGTCCCGTGAAAGGCGGATCTGGCAAACGCGGCCGGTGCAAATCACCGGCCGGCGGCCGCGCACGTCAGGAGTTATTGACGCGCCGCCCGATACCCCCGCGGAATCGCCGCCAGCAGGCGCTGCGTGTACGCCTGCTGCGGCTCGGCCAGGATCTGCTCGGCGCTGGCCTGCTCGACCACCTGGCCGTCCTTCATCACCAGCACCTCGTCGCTGATGAAGCGCACCACCGCGAGGTCGTGGCTGATGAAGACGTAGGCCAGGCCCAGCTCGTCCTGCAGGTCCTTCAGCAGGTTCAGCACCTGCGCCTGCACGCTGACGTCGAGCGCGCTGACCGCCTCGTCCAGCACCAGCACCTCGGGCGACAGCGTCAGGCAGCGCGCGATCGCCACGCGCTGGCGCTGGCCGCCGCTGAACTCGTGCGGGTACTTGCCGAAGGCGCGGCCGTCCAGGCCAACCTTCTCCAGCAGCGCGCGCGCGCGGCGCTCGCGTTCGGGCGTGTCGGCGCCGATGCCGTGGATGGCCATCGGCTCCACCAGCGTCTGGCCGATCGTGAAGCGCGGGTTCAGGCTCGCGTACGGGTTCTGGAACACGATCTGGATGCGCCGGCGCATCGCCAGGCGCTCGCGGTCGGACAGCGTCAGCAGGTTCTTGCCGTCGAAGATCACCTCGCCGCTGGTGGGCTCGTGCAGGCGCAGCAGCGTCAGCCCCATCGTCGTCTTGCCCGAGCCCGACTCGCCCACCACGCCCAGCGTGTGGCCGCGCCGCAGCTTGAAGTTGACGTCCTGCACCGCCTTGAACTCGCGCCTGCCGAACAGGCCCTGGCGCAGCCAGAAGCTCTTGGCGAGCGAGCGCACTTCCAGCACCACCGGCGCCGCGGGATCCTTGGGCTTGGCCGTGCCTTCGTCCTGCCGGCCCGCGATGTGGTCGTCGATCACCAGCAGCCGCCGCGGGTTGCCTTCCAGGCTGGGGCGGCAGGCCAGCAGCGCTTTCGTGTAGGCGTCCTGCGGGTCGCTGAAGATGCGGTCAGCGGGGCCCTGCTCGCGCACCTGGCCGTGGCGCATCACCACCACCTGGTCGGCGATCTCGCCCACCAGCCCGAGGTCGTGGCTGATGAAGAGCAGGCTCATGCGGTGCTGCGCCTTCAGCCGCGCCAGCAGCTCGATGATCTGGCGCTGGATGGTCACGTCGAGCGCGGTGGTGGGCTCGTCGGCGATCAAGAGGCGCGGCTCGCAGGCCAGCGCCATCGCGATCATCACGCGCTGCTGCTGGCCGCCGGACATCTCGTGCGGATAGCTCTTGAGCCGCCGCGCCGGCTCGGGGATGCCGACCTCGGCCAGCAGTTCCTCGGCCCGCTTCCAGGCCTGCGCGGCGCCCAGGCCCAGGTGCTTGCGCAGCGGCTCGACGAGCTGCTGGCCGACGCTGAACACCGGGTTCAGCGAGCTCATCGGGTCCTGGAAGACGCAGGCGATCTCCTTGCCGCGCAGGCTTTGCAGCTCGCGCAAGGAGGCCTGCAGCAGATCCTTGCCGCGCCAGAGGATGCGGCCGCTGCGCTCGGCGTTGTCGGGCAGCAGGTTCAGCACCGACATCGCGGTGACGCTCTTGCCCGAGCCCGACTCGCCGACCAGCGCGACGGTGGCGTTCTCGGGCACGTCGAACGACACGCCCTTCACCGCGTCGGCGCGCTGGCCCTGGCCCATGCGGAACGAGACGCGCAGGTCCTGGATGCTCAACAACGACGTGCTCATTCCAGCCCCCGCAGCTTGGGATCCAGCGCATCCCGCAAGGCATCGGCCATCAGCGAGAACGCGGTGACGAACACCGCCATGAACAGCGTCGCGGTGGCCAGCTGCCACCAGTAGCCGAGGATCAGCTCGCTCTGCGCCTCGGCGAGCATCGTGCCCCAGCTCACCTGGTCCACGCGCACGCCCAGGCCCAGGTACGACAGGATGACCTCGGCCTTGATGAAGCCCACCGCCAGCAGCCCCATGCGCACCAGGATCACGTGGCTGACGTTGGGCAGGATGTGGCGGAACATGCGGCTGGCGAGCGACGCGCCGATCGCCTCGGCGCTGCGCACGTACTCGCGGCTGGCGTGCTTGATGAACTCGGCGCGCACCTGGCGGTACATGCCGGTCCAGCCGGTCAGCGCCAGGATGATCACCACGCTCTCGACGCCGCGCCCCACCACCGCGGCGAACGCGAAGATCAGCAGGATGTTGGGGATGCTCTCGAACACGTTGTAGAGCCACTCCAGCGCGTCGCCCACCTTGCCGCCGAAGAAGCCGCCGAAGGCACCCAGCAGCGTGCCGATCAGCGTGGCGCACAGCGCGGCCGCGACGCCGACGAAGACCGAGATCTCGGTGCCCTTGACGGCCTTGGCCAGCACGTCGCGGCCTAGGCGGTCGGCGCCGAAGGGCAGCGTCTCGCGCTTGGGCTGCACCTGGGTCTGGAACTGCTTGGCGCGCTCGTCCCATTCCTTGTAGCGCGGCGCCAGCGGGTCGATGTCGGACAGGTCGACGTTGGGGCCCTTGGGCGACTCGATCGCCGCGGTGGCCTCGGCCTGGCGCGGGCCCAGCAGCGTGGGCGGCGCGTTGGGCACGCCGATCTCGTCCTGCCAGTGGCGCGCCACCAGCCCGGTGGCCGACGCCAGGATCAGCAGCAGAAAGGCCGCGACGATGGCCAGCGAGACCAGCCCCACGCGGTCGGCCTTGAAGCGCCGCCACGCGGCGTGCCAGACGCCTTCGGACTTCTGGTTCGCGTCGTCGAGCGACGATGCGGTGGACAGCACGGCGCTCATTTCAGCACCACCCGCGGATCGGCGAGCTTGTAGGCGAGGTCGGTCAGCAGGTTGATCACCATCGTCAGCACCGCGAGGTAGATCGTCACCGCCTGGATCACCGGGAAGTCGCTGCGGTTGACCGCCAGCAGCACCTCGCGGCCCAGGCCCGGGATCGAGAAGAACACCTCGATCAGGAAGCTGCCGACGAAGATGCCCGGCAGCTGCAGCCCGATGTTGGTGAGGATGGGGATCAGCGCGTTGCGCAGCACGTGCTTGAACAGCACCACGCCTTCGGTCAGGCCCTTGGCGCGCGCGGTGCGCACGTAGTCCTGGCCCAGCTCGTCGAGCAGGAAGCTGCGGTACAGCCGCGTCTGCGGCGCGATGCCCACCGCCACCGCCAGCAGCACCGGCAGCGGCGTGTAGGTCAGCAGGTTGGTGACGAGGCTGTCGCTCCAGCCCTGCACCGGAAACCAGCCGAGCTGGAACGCGAACACGTACTGGCCGACGATCACGTAGACCAGGAAGCTGATCGACAGCGCGACCGTCGTGATGACCATGATCGTGCGGTCGGTCAGGCTGCCGCGGCGGTAGGCCACCCACATCGCCACCGGCAGCGCCAGCAGCACGTCCAGCACCAGGATCGGGATCATCACCGTCAGCGTGGCCGGCAGCCGCGTCGCGAAGAGGTTGCTCACCGCCTCGTTGGTGGCCCAGCTCTTGCCCCAGTCGAAGGTGAGGATCTGCTTGACGAAGATCCACAGCTGCACCCACACCGGCTCGTTCAGGCCGAGCTGCTGGCGAATGGCGTCGATCTGCTCCTTGCTGGCGTTCAGGCCGCCCAGCACCTCGGCCGGGTCGCCGCCGAAATACTTGAAGAGGAAGAACACCAGCAGCACCACGCCGGCCAGCGTGGGGATCATCTGCCACAGGCGCCGGATCAGGTATGCGGCCATGTCGTCGACAGCTCCAAAACGGGCCGCGGGGCTCGTGGCCTGCGGGCACCGGCAAAGGGATGGGCGAGTGTAGGGGGTGGCGGCTCGTGGTTTTCCCCGCTTCCCCGGGGGTCTAGACTCAGTGCCTTTTCGCCGAGGCTCTTCCGTGACGAGATCCTCCTTGCTGCGCACGCTGGCCGCGGGCTTGGCGCTCGCCGCTGCCGCGGCTGCCGCGTGGGCCCAGGCCCCGGCGCCCGCGCAGCCGCTGAAGGTGCTCCGGTATGCCTGGCGCATCGCCGAGACCGGCTTCGACCCCGCCTACGTCACCGACCTCTATTCGCGCACCGTCACCGCCGGCATCTTCGACTCGCTGCTGGAGTTCGAATTCCTCGCCGAGCCGGCGCGCATGCGGCCCAGCACCGCGGCGGCGATGCCCGAGGTCTCGGCCGACTTCCGCAGCTTCACCTTCCGCGTGCAGCCCGGCATCTACTTCGCCGACGACCCCGCGTTCAAGGGGAAGAAACGCGAGCTGACGGCCGAGGACTACGTCTACAGCCTCAAGCGCCACTACGACCCGCGCTGGAAGAGCGGCAACCTCTACCTGCTGGAGGCCGACAAGATCCTGGGCCTGTCGGAGCTGCGGCAGGAGACGATCGCGAAGAAGATCCCCTTCGACTACGACCGCCCGGTCGAAGGCCTGAAGGCGCTGGACCGCTACACGCTGCAGATCCGCCTGGCCGAGCCCAAGCCGCGCTTCCTGTACCACTTCACCGACGCCTTCACCGGCGCCGTCGCGCGCGAAGTGGTCGAGGCCTACGGCGACCGCGTCGGCGAGCACCCGGTGGGCACCGGCGCCTTCGTCCTGAAGGAGTGGAAGCGCAGCTCGCGCATCGTGCTGGCGCGCAACCCAAGCTTCCGCCAGCGCCTGTACGACGAGCACCCCGCCGCCGGCGACGCGCGGCTGCAGGCCATCGCCCAGGCCTACAAGGGCAAGCGGCTGCCGCTGCTGGACGAGGTGCACATCGCCATCATCGAAGAGCCGCAGCCGCGCTGGCTGAGTTTCCTGAACGAGGAGCAGGACCTGCTGGAGATCGTGCCCGAGGAGTTCGCGGCGGTCGCCTTTCCCAACAACAAGCTGGCGCCCAACCTCGCCAAGCGTGGCATTCAGATGGAGCGTTATCCGCGCGCCGACGTCGTGCTGTCGTACTTCGGGATGGAGAACCCGGTGGTCGGCGGCTACGAGCCGCACAAGGTGGCGCTGCGCCGCGCGATCAGCCTGGGCGCCGACGTCGGGCGCGAGATCCGCCTCGTGCGCGGCGGCCAGGCGATCCCCGCGCAGGGGCCGATCGCCCCTCGGTCCTGGGGTTATGACGCGGCCTTCAAGAGCACGATGAGCGACTACGACCCGGCGCGCGCCAAGGCGCTGCTGGACATGCACGGCTACGTCGACCGCGACGGCGACGGCTGGCGCGAGCAGCCCGACGGCTCATCCCTGGTCATCGAATACAGCACCCAACCCGACCAGCTCAGCCGCAAGCTGGTGGAGCTGTGGCAGAAGAACATGGCGGCCATCGGCCTGAAGTTCGAGTTCAAGACCGCCAAGTGGCCCGAGAACCTGAAGGCCAGCCGCGCCGGCAAGCTGATGATGTGGGGCGTGGCCTGGGTGGCCGGCCAGCCCGACGGCGACACCTTCCTGGCGCTGGGCTACGGCCCCAACAAGGGCCAGGCCAACCACTCGCGCTTCGACCTGCCGGCCTTCAACGCGCTGTACGAGCGCCAGCGCCGCCTGCCCGACGGCCCCGAGCGCCAGCGCCTGATGACCGAGGCCGCCAAGCTGATGATCGCCTACATGCCCTACAAGGTGCACGCGCACCGCGTCTTCACCGACCTGACGCAGCCCTGGGTCAAGGGCTATCACCGCAACATCTACGTGCGCGACTTCTTCCGCTACGTCGACGTCGATGCGGCGCAGCAGCGCGGCCGCGGTGCCGAGGGGCCTTGATCAGCATGCAGCGGCGCGAGAGTCTGGCATTGGGCGCCGCCGCGCTGGCATGGCCGATGGCGAAGGCCGCCGCAGCGGGCGAGAAGGTGCTGCGCATCGCGCTGCCCACCGCCGAGACCGGCTTCGACCCGGTGCGCGTCAACGACATCTATTCGATCGGCGTGCTGGCCCACATCTTCGAGCCGCCGTACCGCTTCGACCACCTGGCGCGGCCGGTGAAGATCAAGCCGCGGCTGGCGGCAGCGATGCCCGAGGTCTCGGCCGACTTCCGCGTCTGGACCGTGCGGCTGCGGCCGGGCATCTTCTTCGCCGACGACCCCGCGTTCAAGGGCGCCCGGCGCGAGCTGGTGGCCGAGGACTTCGTCTACGCGATCAAGCGCCACGCCGACCCGGTCAACAAGTCGCCCAACTGGTCCGGCGTGGCCGACTGGCGCATCGTGGGCCTGGCGGCGCTGCGCGAGCGCGCGCTGCAGGACAAGGTCGCGTTCGACTATGACCGTCCGGTCGAAGGCCTGCGCGCCGTCGACCGCCACACGCTGCAGATCACGCTGGAGCGTCCCCAGCCGCGCTTCGTCGAGAGCCTGACGCACCCCATGGTCAGCGCCGTCGCGCGCGAGGTGGTGCAGGCCTATGGCGACGACATCATGGCGCATCCGGTGGGCACCGGCCCGTTCCGGCTGGTCACCTGGCGCCGCACCTCGCTGATGCTGCTGGAGCGCAACCCGGCCTTCCGCGACGAGGCCTGGGACGCCGAGCCCGCCGCCGACGACGCCGAAGGCCAGGCGCTGCTGCAGCGCCTGCGCGGCCGCAAGCTGCCGCTGGTCGACCGCGTGGAGGTCACCGTGGTCGAGGAGGCGCAGCCGCGCTGGCTGAGTTTCCTCAACGGCAAGCTCGATACGGTGGCGGTGCCGCAGGAGTTCGCCGGCCAGGCGCTGCCCGGCGGCCGGCTCGCGCCCAACCTGGCGCGCCGCGGCATCCAGGGCTGGCGCGTGCTGGTGCCGTTCACGCAGATGTACTTCTTCAACATGGACAACCCGGCCGTCGGCGGCAACGCACCGGCGCAGGTGGCGTTCCGGCGCGCGGTGTGGCTGGCGCTGGACGTGCGGCGCGAGATCGGCCTGGTCTTCCGCGGCCAGGCGGTGCCGGCCGAGTCGATGATCAGTCCGCACTGCACCGGCTACCGCGCCGGCTTCAAGAGCGAGAACAGCGACCACGACCCGGCGCGCGCCAAGGCGCTGCTGGACCTGTACGGCTGGGCCGACCGCGATGGCGACGGCTGGCGCGAGCGCCCTGACGGCCAGCCGCTGCTGGTGGAATGCGCGACCGAGCCCGAGCAGATCAGCCGCGCGCGCGACGAGCTGCTGCGCCGCGCCTTCGACGCGCTGCAGATCCGCTCGGTCTTCAAGCCCGCCAAGTGGCCCGAGAACCTGAAGGCCGCGCGCGCCGGCAACTTCATGCTGTGGCGCGTGGGCAGCTCGGCCACCCAGCCCGACGGCCAGCAGGCCTTGCAGCGCCTGTACGGGCCCGAGGTGGGCAACGGCAACCTGGCGCGCTTCAGGCTCAAGGCCTTCGACGAGGTGTTCGAGCGCATGACCGTGCTGCCCAACGGACCCGAGCGCGACGCGCTGTTCGAGCAGGCCAAGCGCCTGGCGGTGGCCTACGCGCCGTACAAGGTGACGATGCACCAGTATTCCGACGTGCTGGCCCAGCCCTGGCTGATCGGCTACCGGCGCCCGGTGTTCTGGTACGACTGGTGGCACATGGTCGACATCGACCTCGACCGGGAGCAGCACGCATGAACCGTCGCGACGGCCTGGCCCTGGCCGCCGGCACGCTGGCGCTGCCGGCCGCCGCGCGCGCCGCGGCGATCGACGGCGACGGCAAGAAGGTGCTGCGCGTCTCGTTCCGCGTCGCCGAGACCGGCTTCGACCCGGCGCAGATCAGCGACATCTATTCGCGCACCGTCACGCCGCACATCTTCGAGGCGCCCTACCAGTACGACCCGCTGGCGCGGCCCAGCCTGGTGCGGCCGCTCACCGCCGACGGCATGCCCGAGCACGGCGACGGCTACCGCAGCTGGACCGTCAAGATCCGCCCGGGCATCTTCTTCGCCGACGACCCCGCGTTCAAGGGTGCCAGGCGCGAGCTGACCGCGGCCGACTACGTCTATGCCGTCAAGCGCTTTGCCGACCCGGCGGTGAAGAGCCCGGCCTGGCCCTGGCTGGAGTCCTACGAGCTGCTGGGCCTGGCCGAACTGCGCCAGCAGGCGCTGGCGGCGAAGAAGCCCTTCGACTACGACCGCGCGATCGACGGCGTCGGGGCGCCCGACCGCTACACGCTGCGCTTTCGCGCTGCGGCGCCGCGGCCGCGCTTCGTGACCGGCTTGCTGTGTGGCAGCGACCTGCTGGGCGCGGTGGCGCGCGAGGTGGTCGAGTTCTACGGCGACAAGATCCCGGCGCACCCGGTGGGCACGGGGCCTTATCGGCTGGCGCAGTGGCGGCGCAGCAGCTTCATCGCGCTGGAGCGCAACCCCGGCTATCGCGAGCGCGTCTACGAAGCCAGCCCCGCACCCGACGACGCCGAGGGCCAGGCCATCCTGCAACAGCTCCAGGGCCGGCGCATCCCGATGATCGACCGCGTCGAGATCTCGATCATCGAGGAGAGCCAGCCGCGCTGGCTGAACTTCCTGCAAGGCGCCAGCGACGTGCTGGACGACGTGCCGCCCGAGTTCAACGAGCGCGCGCTGCCCGGCGGCAAGGTGGCGCCCTATCTGGCGAAGAAGGGCATCAGCGGCCGGCGCATGGTGCGCTCGGCCACCGACTACACCATCTTCAACCTGGAGGATCCGGTGGTCGGCGGTTATGCGCCGCACCAGGTGGCGCTGCGCCGCGCGATCGCGCTGGCCACCGACGTGCAGGCCGAGATCGAGCGCGTGCGCCGCGGCCAGGCGATCCCCGCGCAGTCGCCCGTGGTGCCGCACACCTACGCCTACGACGCCACGTTCAAGAGCGAGAACGGCGAATACAACCTGCCCAAGGCGCGGGCGCTGCTGGACCTGTACGGCTGGGTGGACCGCGACGGCGACGGCTGGCGCGAGATGCCCGACGGCCGGCCCTTGGTGCTGCGCAAGATGACGCAGACCGACCAGCTCACGCGCGATCTCGACGACCTGATGCGCCGCGACATGACGGCACTGGGCTTGCGCATCGAGTTCCAGCCCGGCAAGTGGCCCGAGAACCTGAAGGCCGCGCGCGCCGGCAAGTTCCAGATCTGGGGCGTGGGCGGCGTCGCTGCCGACCCCGACGGGCAGAGCAGCCTGCAGCGCTACCACAGCAAGCACATCGGCGGCCAGAACATGGCGCGGCTGCGCGTGCCCGAGATCGACGCGCTGTACGACCGCCTGTCCGAGCTGCCCGACGGCCCCGAGCGCAAGGCCTTGTTCCAGGAGCTGAAGCGCCGCAGCATCGTGCTGATGCCCTACAAGTCGCGCGTGCACCGCATGGTCAGCGACCTCGTGCAGCCCTGGGTCGTCGGCTACCGGCGGCCGCTGTTCTGGCAGGAGTGGTGGCACGTGGTGGACGTGCTGCCGGGGCGCGACGCGGCGGCCTGATCAAGGCCCTAACTCGATACTCGCGCGATGTCGCCCACCACGCGCGCGCGCACGCGCATCGCGCCGCCGGGCAGGTAGGCCAGCGGCAGGTCCTCGATGTCGACCAGCTTCAGCGACGCCGCGTCGGCGCCGGCGTGCACCGCGCGCTGCTCGGCCAGCACCTTGGCCTGGGCCAGCGCGGCATCGCGGCCGACGTTGGTGAAGATCTGGTCGACCTCGCCCGAGACCTGCGCGATCGCCGCGCCCACCGCGTTGGCCACCGAGGCATGCGGCACCTGCAGCACATGGCCGACGCCGGCCAGCTTTTCGGGGATCAGGAAGGCGCCGCCGCCGGCGGCGATCAGCGTCACGTCGTCGGCCTGCGTCTTCATGCGGTCGATGCCTTCTTCCAGCATCTCGGTGATGCGCGCGATCGTCGCTTTCACCAGGCCGGGGCTCAGGTGCCTGATCCGGCTCTTGTCGCCGAGTTCGATCAGCCCGGCCGCCACGCCGATGTCGGTCGCGGTCAGCGTGTCGCCGCCGAACACCAGCGCCTTCTGCGGCAGCCGGAAGCCGACGCTGCGCGGGCCGACGGCGAGCCGGCCCTGGTCTTCGACGACCAGCGTGCCGCCGCCCAGCCCGATCGACAGCAGGTCGGGCATGCGGAACAGCGTGCGCACGCCGCCCACCTCGACGACGTTGTTGGCCTCGCGCGGGAAGCCGTGCACCAGGCAGCCGATGTCGCTGGTGGTGCCGCCGACGTCGACCACCATCGCGCCGTCGAGCCGGCTCAGGAAAGCCGCGCCGCGCATGCTGTTGGTCGGCCCGCTGGCGAAGCTGTAGACCGGGAACTCGGCCGCCACCTCGGCCAGCATCACGGTGCCGTCGTTCTGCGTCAGGTAGAACGGCGCGTCCAGGCCCGCGGCCTGCAGCGCGGCCTTGAAGGCTTCGATGGTCGTGCGCCCGAGCTGCGCCAGGCAGGCGTTGAGCAGCGTGACGTTCTCGCGTTCCAGCAGCCCCATGCGGCCCAGCCGGTGCGACAGCGTGACCGCCAGCCCGGGGTCGACCTCGCGCACGATCTCGGCGGCGCGCAGCTCGTGCTCGGCGGTCAGCGGCGAGAACGCGGCGCTGATGCCCAGCGCGCGCACGCCGCTGTCGCTGATGCGCTGCGCCGCTTCGCGCACCGCGCGCTCGTCCAGCGGCATGAACAGCCGGCCGTCGTATTCGTGGCCGCCCTCGACCATGAACACCAGCGGGTCGACCGCGGCGCGCAGGTCGCGCGGCCAGTCGATCATCGGCACCAGCGACTGCGACGCCGGCAGGCCGATGCGCAGCGCCGCCACGCGCACCAGGTCGCGCCGCTGCACCACGGCGTTGATGAAGTGCGTGGTGCCGATCATCACCGCGTCGACCGCGCGTCCGCGCTCGCCCACGCGCGCCAGCAGCTCGCGCAGGCCGGCCACGACGCCGCCCATCACGTCCTCGGTGGTCGGCACCTTGACGGCGTCGACCACCGCGTCGTCCTCGACCAGCACCGTGTCGGTGTTGGTGCCGCCCACGTCGATCCCGATGCGCTTCATGGCCGGCCCCCCTCGAACACCGAGACGAAATCCAGGTCGTAGCCGAAGGCGCGCGGGCCCACGTGCTGCAGGCCCTTGGCGCTGGTCAGCACCGGCGGCGCGGGCAGCGCGATCACCGTCACGCGCTGGCCGTAGCGCAGCGTCTCGGTGCCGATGGCCTCGCCCGACACGGTGTCCAGCACGCAGATCAGGTCGGGCGTCATCACGACCGCGCGGCCGTCGACGCTGCCGACGGTGAACTCGTTCTGGAAGTCCAGCACCAGCGTGCGGCCGCGGTCGCCGTCCAGGCCCTCGATGGTGGTCTTGCCGCGCAGGAAGCCTTCGGTGGCCTGGCGCCGCACGTCGCTGATCTTGCCGCGGAAGACCTGCTGGCCGCCTTCGTGCTGCAGCACGGCGGCGATCGGGTCGGCATGCCGGCGGCGCGCGTCCAGCACCGCCTGGCCGAGGCGGATCGCCTTCGTCGTCGTGTAGTGGATGCCCCAGTCCTTCACCTCGCGCCCCGTGCGCGGCGCCTTGCAGGTGCTGGCGATCGAGCCGACCTCGACGCAGACCTTGCGGCTGATGCGCTCCATCCACTTCCAGCTCGTCACCTTCTTGACGATGACCTCATGGCCGCGCACGTCGGCCAGCGCCAGCGGAGCCATCGGCAGGTCGCCGATCGCGAAGCTGGTCATCTGCGCCTCGGGGTAGGCGCGGCCCATGGCGTCGGCGTCGACCACCGGGATGCCCATCTGCGCGGCCACCAGCAGCGGCTGCAGGCCGTTGCCGCCGCCGATCTCCACGCTCATCACGGCGCGGAAGCGCTGGCCCAGGTACTCTTCCATCATCGTCACCGCGCGCGCCGCGGTGGCGGGGTCGTTCAGCCGTTCCTGGCCGACCAGCGGCGCGCCCATGTTCGAGACCACGGCCACCAGGTCGTCGTCGGCGAGGTCCAGCGGGTCGATCAGCGTCACGCGCGCGCCGTCGTCGTAGAGCTTGCGGCAGTTCAGGTAGTTCAGGTAGGGGCTGCCGCCGCCGCCGGTGCCCAGGATCCAGGCGCCGATGGCCAGCGGTTCCAGCTCGGCGGCATCGATGTTGCGTTGCATGCGGGAAGATCGTGGTCTGGCTGTGATGGCGATGCACGGTACGCTGCGGCCGCGGGGGCGCAAATCAGGATGGCTACGTAGCCGGCGGGAACAGACGATGACGGACGAGGACGAGCAAAGCGGCGACGGCGCGCGGCGGCGCGTGGCCTGCCTGATGCTGGGCCAGACGCCGCGCGGCGACGGCCTCGTCACCGACATCCTGGCGCAGTTGCCGGTCGCGCCGGCGGTGCAGGAGTTCGGTGCGCTCGACGGCCTGAGCGAGCGCGAAATCGCCGCGCTGGCGCCGCGCCCGGGCGAGAGCAGCCTGGTCACGCGGCTGCGCGACGGGCGCGAGGTGGTGCTGTCGCACCAGCGCATGGCGCGGCGCCTGGAGGTGATCTGCGGCGGCATCGACCCCGCGCGCTTCGATCTGCTGGTGGTGCTGACCACGGGCTTGTTCCGCGAGTTCGAGAGCGAATGTCCCACGGTGAACGCGCAGCGGGCGATGGATGCCGCGGTGGCCGCGGTGGTCGCCAGCGGCCAGGCGGTGGGCGTGATCTACCCGCTGCGGCGCCAGGTCGACGAGAACGCGAGCTATTCGGTGCCGGGCTGCGCGCTGCGCTTCAGCCACGCCGCGGGCGGTGACGCGGCGGCGCTGCGCCGCGCCGCCGACGAGCTGCGCGGCTGCGACCTGGTGGTGCTGAACTCGGTGGGCTTCGACGAGGCCGACCGCGAGGCCGTGGCCGCGCGCATGGGGCGGCCGGTGATCCTGGCGCGGCGCGTCGTTGCGGGTGCGATCCGCCTGCTGCTGGACCCCGGCGGCACGCGGCGCGCACCGCCGCCGCCGGCCGACGGCCGCGCCGGCAGCGACGCTGCGCAGGCCGTGGCCGCGCGCATCCAGACGCTGACGCCGCGCGAGCGGCAGGTGATGTCGCTGGTCGCCGAGGGCTTGAGCAACAAGGCCATCGGCCGCCAGCTCGACATCTCGCCGCGCACGGTGGAGATCCACCGCGCCAAGATGATGGAGAAGATGGCCGCGGGCTCGGCCGGCGCGCTGATCCGCATGGTGCTGGCGGTGCAGCACCCGGGGCTCTGAGCCCGGACGCACGAGCCCGGAAGGGCTTGTGCGCCTGGCGAAGGCCCGAGCGCGATTTCACGCGCGAGGGCTGAGCCGTCATGCTTACGTGTTCCTCCGTATGGGTGCCGCGGCGGCGCCTGGCATACGCTTGCCGGGCCGCTTCAGCCCGCCGATACCGCCATGTCCCGTGTGCCTCGCATCGCGTTCGTCACCATCGGCCAGTCGCCGCGCGTGGACATGGTGCCCGAGATCCTCGCCGGCGTGCATGGCCGCATCGACGCGATCGAATTCGGTGCGCTGGACGACCTCGACGCCGCGCAGATCGCGGCGATGGCGCCGCCCCCCGGCGAGGCCAGCCTGTGCACCCGCCTGCGCGACGGCAGCGAGGCGGTGATCGGCAAGCGCCAGACCGCCGTGCGGCTGCAGGCGCTGTTCGACCGCCTGGACACCGAGGGCTTCGATGCCATCGTGCTGTTGTGCACCGGCTATTTCGAGCATGTCGGCAGCAAGACGCTGCTGATCGAGGCGCAGCGCGTCGTCGATGCGATGGTCGATGCCTTCTCGCTCGGCTGCCGCAAGCTGGGCGTGATGCTGCCGCTGGCACGCCAGGTGCAAGAGTTCCACCTGCAGGGCGACGAGCGGCGCAGCGTCACCGCGGCCCATTACTCGCCGTACAGCGGCGACCGGCTCGACGCTGCCGCGCAGGAACTGGCCGGCTGCGACCTCGTCGTGATGCACTGCATGGGCTACACCGAGGCGATGCGCGCGCGCGTGGCCGCCCGCACGGCCGGGCCGGTGCTGCTGGCGCGGCGCATCGTCGCCGGCGCCGTGCAGCAAGTGCTTTGAACCCCCATCCCGAAGGAGCGATTCGATGAAGCCGTTGCGACAACTCCTGCTGCCCGCGCTGGCCGGCCTGCTGCTGGCCGCCGCGCTGGCGCCCGCGCAGGCCTTCGAGCGCGCGGGCGAGCGCAAGGTCATCGTCTTCGGCGGGCGCCAGCAGGTGCCGGTGCTGGACCCGCACGTGCGCTACGACTGGAGCACGCGCATGATGCAGCAGGCGCTGTACGACGCGCTGGCCAAGTACACCGGCAACCCGGCCAAGATCGAGCCCTGGCTCGCCGAGCGCTGGGACGTTAGCCCCGACGCCAAGGTCTGGACCTTCCACCTGGTGAAGAACGCCAAGTTCCACAACGGCGACCCGGTGGACGCCGAGGCCGTGCGCTACAGCTTCGAGCGCGGGCTCAAGCTGAACAAGGGCGTGGCCTGGATGCTGAAGGACTTCCTCGACCCCGCGGGCATCCAGGTGGTCGACGCGAACACCGTGCGCTTCACGCTCAAGCACGGTTATGCGCCCTTCCTGGGCTGGATTCCGTGGTGGTACATCGTCAACCCCAAGCAGGTGAAGGCGAACGAGGTCGACGGGGACTACGGCCAGAAGTGGCTGACCGAGCACAGCGCCGGCAGCGGCCCCTACATGCAGAAGCGCTGGGAGCAGAACGTGCTGCACGAGCTGGTGGCCAACGACGGCTACTGGAAGGGCTGGCCGATGGGCGAGGCCAAGCGCCCGGCCGGCATCGTCTACCGCATCATCCGCGAGCCGGCGGCACAGAAGGCGGCGCTGTCGCGCGGCGAGGCCGACATCGTCGAAGGCCTGACGCCGGAGGACTTCGACCAGCTCAAGCGCCAGAAGGGCATCGTCGTGCAGGACCATGCCGGCATGACCACCTTCGGCATCAAGTTCAACACGCAGCAGGGCCCGACCAAGGACATCAACCTGCGCAAGGCCATCGCCTACGCGATGGACTACGAATCGCTGCTGAAGATCTACAGCGGCGCCGCGATCCTGGAGACCAGCCCGTTCCCGCAAGGCATGCGCGGCCACGTCGACGTGCCCGGCCGCCCGGTGCAGGACCTGGCCAAGGCGCGCGAATACCTGGCGAAGTCGGCCTACCCGCAAGGCGGCCTCGAACTGGACTACTACTACGTGGCCGGCCTCGAAGAGGCGCGGCGCATCGGCCTGGTGCTGCTGCTGAACCTGCAGAAGCTGGGCATCAAGGTCAACGTCATCGCCGAGCAGTGGCCCAACATGGTGGCGCGCGGCGCCAAGCCCGAGACCGCGCCGCACATGACCAGCGTCTACGTGACGCCGATCTCCACCGACCCCGACGCCGTGGCCTACCAGTACCACCGCAACGCCTGGGGCCAGTACTTCGCGATGAGCCACTACGACAACCCCAAGGTCGACGCGCTGATCGACCAGGCGCGCACGCTGGGCAAGTGGGAGGAGCGTGCGCCGCTGTACGCGCAGATCCAGCAGCAGATCATGGCCGACCAGCCCGAGGTGTTCGGCATGATCCAGAACCGCCGCTGGGCGCAGCGCGACTACCTGAAGGGCTTCCAGTTCAGCCCGGTGCGCTTCACCGGCGAGGTCGACCTGTACCCGCTGTGGATCGACGCCAAGTGATGCGCGCCGCCGCCGCATGCTGATCCACATCGGCAAGCGGCTGGCGCTGCTGGCGCTGATGCTGCTGGGGCTGGCGAGCATCCTGTTCGTCGTCACCCAGGTCGCGCCGGGCGACCCGGCGCGGCTGATCGCCGGCCCCAACGCGACGCAGGACATGGTCGACACCATCCGCCGCGAGTACGGGCTGGACCGGCCGCTGCCGGTGCAGTACCTGCACTACCTGGCGGGACTGGCGCGCGGCGAGCTGGGGCGATCGATGGTGTCGACCAAGCCGGTGCTGGACGAACTGGCGCGTTACTTCCCTGCCACGCTGGAGCTGGTGCTGGCGGCGATGACGCTGGGCGTCGCGGTGGGCGTGCCGCTGGGCATGCTGAGCGCGGTCTACCGCGACCGCGCGCTCGACCACCTGACGCGCATCGCCTCGGTGTCGGGCGTCGCGCTGCCGGCGTTCTGGTTCGGGCTGCTGCTGCAGCTGTACTTCAGCGTCAGGCTCGAATGGCTGCCGGTGTCGGGGCGGGTGGGCATCACCACGCCGCCGCCGGAGCCGATCACGCACCTGCTGCTGGTCGACAGCCTGCTGCGCGGCGAATGGGCGACGTTCCTGGAAGCGCTGCAGCACCTGGTGCTGCCGGCGCTGGTGCTGTCGTTCCCGTGCCTGGCGTCCATCCTGCGCGTCAACCGCGCCGAGATGGTGGAGGTGCTGCAAAGCGACTACATCACCGCCGCGCGCGCGCACGGCATCGCCAACTGGCGCATCGTCGCCGTCTACGCGCTGCGCAACGCGATGCTGCCGACGCTGGCCATCATCGGCCTGCGCTTCGGCTGGATGCTGGGCAGCACGGTGCTGGTGGAGACGGTGTTCGACTGGCCGGGCATCGGCCTGTACGCGGTGCAGTCGGCGCTGTATTCCGACTTCCAGCCGGTGATCGGCGTCGCGCTGGCGGTGGGCCTGAGCTTCATGCTGATCAACTTCGCGATCGACCTCGCCTATGCGTGGCTCGATCCGCGGTTGCGCGAAAGCTGATGGACGCCGCCGCCGACACCTCGTGGCGCGAACGCCATGCCGGCACGCTGCGCCAATGGCGCTTGTATGCGCACCTGTTCAGGCGCAGCTTCAGTTCGATGCTGGGGCTGGCGCTGGTGCTGCTGTTCCTGGCGCTGGCCGCGTTCGGCCCGCTGGTCGCGCCCTATCCCGAGGATGCGCTGGGCGCGGTGCACATGGACGAGAAGCTGCAGCCGCCCAGCGCCGCCCACCCCTTCGGCACCGACGAGGTCGGCGCCGACATCCTCAGCCGCGTGATCATCGGCACGCGCACCTCGCTGTGGATCGGCCTCGTGATCACCGCGGTGGCGGTCGCGGTCGGCGTGCCGATCGGCATCTTCGCCGGCTACCGGGGCGGGCGCACGCGCGAGGCGATCATGCGGCTGACCGACGTCTTCCTGTCGGTGCCGGGGCTGGCGCTGGCGCTGGCCATCGTCGCCTCGCTCGGGCCCGGCATCGCCAACTGCGTGATCGCGCTGTCGCTGGTCTGGTGGCCCGGCTACGTGCGGCTGATCGAGAGCAAGACGCTGGCGCTGAAGCAGGAGCTGTTCGTCGAGGCCGCGCGCGCCGTCGGTGCCGGCACGCCCTACATCCTGTTCCGCCACATCCTGCCCAACTGCGTGTCGCCGCTGATCGTCAAGGCCAGCATGGACTTCGGGCTGGCGGTGCTGGCCGCGGCCAGCCTGGGCTTCATCGGCCTGGGCGCGAAGGCGCCGGCGCCGGAATGGGGCTCGATGATCAGCATCGCGCGCAGCTACATGCCCGACTGGTGGTGGTACGCGCTGGCGCCGGGGCTGGCGATCTACCTGACGGTGCTGGGCTTCAACCTGTTCGGCGACGGGCTGCGCGACATCCTCGACCCCAAGAGCCGTTCGTCATGAGCGTCTTGCTGGAAGTGCGGGACTACCGCCTCGACTTCGACACCTTCGACGGCGCCTACCAGGTGCTGGACGGCATCGAGCTGGCGCTGGCCGAAGGCGAGACGCTGGCGCTGGTCGGCGAGACCGGCTGCGGCAAGAGCGTGCTGGCCAAGAGCCTGATCGGCCTGCTGCCCAGCCCGCCGGCGCGCGTGCGCGGCGGCAGCATCCGCTTCGAGGGCCGGGAGCTGCTGGGCTGCCGCGAGGCCGACTGGCGCTGCTTGCGCGGCCACCGCATCGCGATGATCTTCCAGGACCCGATGACCTACCTGAACCCGGTGCTGTCCATCGGGCGCCAGCTGGGCGACGTGATCCGCGTGCAGCAGGGCGTGCGCGAGGGCAGGGCCGCGGTGCGCGCGCGGGCGGCGGAACTGCTGGCGCTGGTGCGCCTGCCGGACGCGGACGCGCTGCTGGACCGTTATCCGCACCAGTTGTCCGGCGGCATGCGCCAGCGCGTGCTGATCGCGATGGCGCTGGCCGGCACGCCGCGGCTGCTGATCGCCGACGAGCCGACGACGGCGCTGGACGTGACCATCCAGGCCCAGGTGCTGGCGCTGATGCGCGACCTGGTCGAGCGGCTGAAGCTGGCGATCGTCATGATCAGCCACGACCTCGCCGCGGTGGCCGCGGTGTGCGGCCGCATCGCGGTGATGTATGCCGGCACCATCGTCGAGGACGCGCCGGCGGCGGCGCTGCTGCGCGCGCCCCGCCATCCGTACACGCGCGGGCTGCTGGCCGCGCTGCCCGACATCGCCGATGCGCACGAGGCGCTGCAAGGCATCCCCGGCACGCTGCCCAACCTGCTGGCGCCGCCCGCGGGCTGCCGCTTCCACCCGCGCTGCGCGCTGGCGAGCGAGCGTTGCCGGCAGGAAAAGCCCCTGCTGCGCCCGGTCCACGTTGACACGCCTCATCACCGCGTGGCCTGCCACCATGCCTGAAGCGCTGGCCCCGTCACTGCCGCTGCTGCGCGATGACACCACGCCGCTGCTGCGCGCGGAGGGCCTGGTCAAGCGCTTCCAGGTCGGCGACCCCGCGCGCGGCGCTTTCGCGAAGACCACGGTGAGCGCCGTCGACGGCATCGACCTCGAACTGCGCGCCGGCGAATGCTTCGGCCTGGTCGGCGAATCGGGCTCCGGCAAGACCACGGTCGCGCGGCTGCTGCTGCGCCTGGCCGATGCGACGGCCGGCCGCATCGTGTTCGACGGCGAGGACATCACCCACGCCGATGGCGCGCGGCTGCGAGGCTTGCGCGCGCAGATGCAGATCGTGTTCCAGAACCCGCATTCGGCGCTGAACGGCCGGCACACGATCTTCGACGCCATCGGCGAGCCCTTGCGCCTGCAGCGGCGCGCGCGCGGCGCGGCGCTGGCGCGGCGCGTGCACGAGCTGATGGACCGCGTGAGCCTGCCGCGCGGCTTCGCGTGGCGCTACCCGCACGAGCTGTCGGGCGGGCAGAAGCAGCGCGTGTGCATCGCGCGCGCGCTGGCGCTGGACCCGCGGCTGGTGGTGCTGGACGAGCCGACCTCGGCGCTGGACGTCTCGGTGCAGGCGCAGATCCTGGCGCTGCTGCGCGAGCTGCAGCGCGAGCGGCAGCTGACCTACCTCTTCATCTCGCACAACCTGGCGGTGGTGCGCCACCTGTGCGACCGCCTCGCGGTGATGTATCTCGGCAAGGTGCTGGAACAGGGCGACGTGGCCGCGGTGTTCGAGCGCCCATCGCATCCCTACACGCAGGCGCTGCTGGCCGCGGTGCCGCGGCTGGCCGGCGGCGCGCCGCCGGCGCTGCTGAGCGGCGACATCCCGTCGCCCAGCCGGCTGCCGCTGGGCTGCCGCTTCCACACGCGCTGCGCCGAAGCGCAGGTGGCCGAGTGCCGCAGCGCGGTGCCGCCCTTGCGCGAAGTGGCGCCGCGGCAGGCGTGCGCGTGCTGGCTGCGCGGCGGCGGCGCTTCAGGCCCCGGCTAACTGCACGATCGCCGCCGCCGGCACCGCCCCCGACTGCCGCTGCGTCTCGCGCCCCTGCTGCAGCCGCACCAGCGTCGGGATGCTGCGGATGCCGAAGCGCTGGCTCAGGCCCGGGTTGTCGTCGCTGTTGACCTTGACCAGCAGCGCGCGGCTGCCGAGCTGGCGCGCGGCCTGCGCGAAGGCCGGCGCCATCGCGCGGCAGGGGCCGCACCAGGGCGCCCAGAAGTCCACCAGCACCGGCACCGGGCTGGCGGCCACCACGGCGTCGAAGTTGGCGTCGGTCAGTTCCAGCGGGTGGCCGTCCAGCAGCGGCCGGCCGCATTTGCCGCAGGACGGCGACTCGGCGGCGCGCGCCGCCGGCACGCGGTTGGTGACCCCGCAGTGCGGGCAGGCGATCAGCAGCTTGTCGGTGTCCATCGCACGCAGGTGGGGATGCCCATGGCGGTATCAAGGCTCGGAATGAAAGCCGGCCGCGCCGCGTATGCTGGCTTGTGCGCGCCCCCGACTGCTTTTGCCGCCAGCTGCTGGACACCGTGCCGCGGCTGCGCCGCTATGCGCGCACGCTGGTGTTCGACGCCGCGCAGGCCGACGACCTGGCGCAGAACGCGCTGGAGCGCGCGCTGTCGCACTGGCACCAGTTCGACCAGCGGCGCGACATGCTGGTGTGGGTGCTGGCGATCGCGCACAACGCCTTCCTGGACGGCCGCCGGCGCGACGCGCGCCTGAGCATCGCCGACCCCGACGAGCTGCACCGCCTGCAGGACCTCGCCGGCGGCGACCCCGGCCCCGACGTCGGCCTGCGGCTGGACCTGCTGGCCGCGCTGCGGCGCCTGAGCCCCGAGCAGCGCGAGCCGCTGCTGCTGGTCTGCGTCGAGCAGCTCAGCTACGCCGAGGTGGCCGAAGTGATGCAGATCCCGGTGGGCACCGTGATGTCGCGCGTCTGCCGCGCCCGCGCCGCGCTGCGGCAGTTCCTCGACGGCTCGGCCGCCGCCGCGCCTGCGGCCGGCGCCACCTTGCGCCGGGTGGTGTGAGATGAACGGGCCCGTCAAACCCGTGACCGTGACCGATGAGCTGCTGTCGGCCTGGCTGGACGGCGAGCTCAAGGGCCCCGAGCACGCGGCCGAGCACGCCGCCGTCGAGGCCTGGCTGCGCGAGCACCCCGAAGACGCCGCGCGGCTGCGCCTGTGGGCCGCCGATGCCGAAGGCCTGCGCGCGCGGCTGGCGCCGGTGCTGGACGAGCCGGTGCCGGAAGGCCTGCGCGCCGTGGTCGCCCGCCGGCCTTTCGTCGCCGCGCGCTGGGCCGTCGCGGCGTCGGCCGCGGGCCTGCTGCTGCTGGGCGGCGTGCTGGGCGCCGGGCTGCTGTGGCAGTGGCAGCAGCAGCCGGGCGCCGGCGCGCGGCTGGCGCTGGGGGCCGGCAGCAGCGGCGGCGGCGCCAGCGGCTGGGTGCAGCGCGCCGCGGCGGCGCACGCGGTCTACGTGCCCGAGCCGCGCCACGCGGTGGAGGTCAAGGCGCAGGAGGAGCACCTCGCGCGCTGGCTGACGCGGCGCATCGAGGTGCCGGTCAAGCTGTTCGACCTGCACGCCCAGGGCTTCGAGCTGGTGGGCGGCCGCCTGCTGCCCGACGGCAGCGGCAAGAGCGCGCAGCTGATGTACCAGGACCCGCAGGGCCTGCGCGTCACCGTCTACCTGCGCAAGCCCGAGGTCGGCACGCCGGCCGCGTTCCGCTACGAGCGCCAGGGCGAGCTGGGGCTGTTCTACTGGGTGGAGTCGGGCGCCGGCTACGCGCTGGTGGGCGCGCTGCCCAAGGAGCAGCTGCTGGCGCTGGCGCAGGCGATCTACAGCCAGGGCGGCGGCAGCGGCGCCGCCTCAGAGCCGCGCTGAGCGCAGCTCGATCACCCGTGCGGGCGGCGGTGACGACGGCTGCGGCGGCGCCTGCCGCGCCCGCAACTGCCCGCAGCCGCCGTCCACGTCCTGCGCGGCCGAGCGGCGCAGCCGCGTCAGCACGCCGCCGCGGTTGAGCTGCTGCGCCATCGCCACCGCGCGCGCCCAGGCCGGCCGCCGGTAGCCGCTGCCGTCCACCGGGTTGAAGGGGATCAGGTTGAGCATCAGCCGGCGGCCCGGCAGCAGGCGCAGCAGGCCTTGCACCTCGTCGTCGCCGTCGTTGACGCCCTCCAGCAGCGTCCACTGGATCTGCGCCGGGTAGCCGGTGGCGTGCGCGTAGCGGTCGGCGGCGTCGACCAGCTCGTCCGGCGCGATGGCCGGCGCGTGCGGCAGCAGATGGGCGCGGCGCGCGGCGTCGGTGGAGTGCAGCGACAGCGCCAGCGCCGGCTTCACCGCGCCCTGCGGCAGCCGCTCGAAGACGCGGGCGTCGCCGACGGTGGAGAACACCAGCTCCTTGTGGCCGATGCCGCCCAGCGTGCCGAGCAGCTCGATCGCCTCCAGCACCGCGCTGAGGTTGTGCGAGGGCTCGCCGATGCCCATGAACACCACCTTGCGCACCGGCCGCCGCGCGCGCGCCAGCGCGACCTGGGCCGCGATCTCGGCGCTGCCCAGCTGGCGCTGCAGCCCGTCGCGGCCCGACATGCAGAAGCGGCAGCCCACCGCGCAGCCGACCTGGGTGGACACGCACAGCCCCTCGCGCGGCAGCAGCGTGGCCTCCACGCTCTGGCCGTCGGCCAGGCTCGACCAGCAGCCGCGCCGAGCCGTCGGCCGCCGGGTGCTCGCTGCGCAGCACCGCCAGGCCCTGCAGCGCGGCGTGCAGCGCGGGCAGCGCCGCCAGCAGCGGCCGCGGCAGGTCCAGCCGGCCGCCGTCCAGCGGCCGCGCCTGCAGCCAGCGGCGCAGCAGCTGCTGCTCGTGCGCCGGCCGCGCGCCGGCAGCGCGCAGGTGCCGGCGGATGTCGGCGATGCGGGTCATGACCATCGGGGCCGGCAGTGTAGACGGCAGTCCGCATGCCGCGGCGGCGCAGGCGTCATGCAAACACGGCATCGCGGAACGTGACACATTCGGGGCCGGCCTGACTACAGTGCCCGCCCATCGCCGCACCCGGCGCCACACGAGGCAACCGCCGCCATGAACGAGCCCCTGTCCTTCGTCCACCCCAGCCCCGACAGCCCCTGGGGCACCTACCTCTCGCAGGTCGACCGCGTGCTGCCCTACCTGGGCCCGCTGGCGCACTGGGGCGAGACCCTGCGCCGGCCCAAGCGGGCGCTGATCGTCGACATCCCGATCGAGCTGGACGACGGCTCGATCGCTCATTACGAGGGTTATCGCGTGCAGCACTCGCTGACCCGCGGCCCCGGCAAGGGCGGCGTGCGCTACCACCCCGACGTGACGCTGGAAGAGGTGATGGCGCTGTCGGCCTGGATGAGCATCAAGAACGCCGCGGTCAACCTGCCGTACGGCGGCGCCAAGGGCGGCATCCGCGTCGACCCCAAGAAGCTGTCGCTGAAGGAGCTGGAGAAGCTCACGCGCCGCTACACCAGCGAGATCGGGCTGATCATCGGCCCCAACCAGGACATCCCGGCGCCCGACGTCAACACCAACGGCCAGATCATGGCCTGGATGATGGACACCTATTCGATGAACGTCGGCGCCACCGCCACCGGCGTCGTCACCGGCAAGCCCATCCACCTGGGCGGTAGCCTGGGCCGCGTGAAGGCCACCGGCCGCGGCGTGTTCGTCACCGGGCGCGAGGCGGCGCGCCGCATCGGGCTGGAGCTGGCGGGCGCGCGCGTCGCGGTGCAGGGCTTCGGCAACGTGGGCAGCTCGGCGGCTGAGCTGTTCCACCAGGCCGGCTCGAAGATCGTGGCCGCGCAGGACCACACCGGCAGCATCTACAACGACGCCGGCTTCGACTTGGCCGAGTTGGTGCCGCACGTGCGCCGGACCGGCGGCGTGGCCGGCTTCAAGGGCGCCGAGGCGATCGGCATCGAGGACTTCTGGGACGTCAACTGCGAGATCGTGATCCCGGCCGCGCTGGAAGGGCAGATCCAGCCCGAGCGCGCGCGCCGGCTGAAGGCGAAGCTGGTGCTGGAAGGCGCCAACGGCCCGACGACGACGGCGGCCGACGACATCCTGGCCGACCGCGGCATCCTGGTGGTGCCCGACGTGATCTGCAACGCCGGCGGCGTGACGGTCAGCTACTTCGAGTGGGTGCAGGACTTCAGCTCGTTCTTCTGGACCGAGGATGAGATCAACGTGCGGCTGGACAAGATCATGGTCGGCGCGCTGCGCAACATCTGGGACACCGCCGACCGCCACAAGATCAGCCTGCGCACCGCCACCTTCGCAGTGGCCTGCGAGCGCATCCTGCAGGCGCGGCAGGAGCGCGGCCTGTACCCCTGATCGGCCCCTGATCGGCTGGTGTCACGAATAGACGCGCGGAACCGATTTCCCGATCCTGCAGAACACATCGAAGATCGGCATGTCCCATTGACCCGACAGCGCCCGTAGGTCGATGGCGTCACCGTCCGATGCGCCGAGAAAGACCACTTCGTCGCCGACGCGCGCGTCGGGCACATCCGTCAGGTCGATGCGCATCAGTTCAGAATGGATCGGCCCGAAGATCGGCGCGCGCTTGCCGCGCACGAGCACGTGGGCGTTAGGCGAGGGCTTGCGCGGATAACCATCGCTCCAGCCCATGGGGACGAGGCCGATTACGAGGTTCTCCCGCCCGGCAACGAACGGTGCCGGCGCAACGGAGCCCGCATGTTCCAGTGTCTTGATCATCACCAGCCGGCTCTTCAAGCCGACGAGAGCCGGTTGCCAACTGCGCTTACGGTCTTCGCCCGCGGGAAACTCCATGCCGCAGACCAGTCGCCCCGGATCGACCGCGTTCAGGTCGGCCTCGGGGTGCTTGAGGATCAGCTCCGAACTGGAACACATGCGGATGTCTGCCGACACTCCGGCCGCGTCGATGTTTGCGATGGCCTTGAGGAACTCGCGGATGTGGCGATCGACACCGCGCGGATCTTCCACTCCGTAGCCCGCGAGCGAATGGCCATAGACGCCGGCCAGTTCGAGGCGCGGGCTCGCCTGGATGGCCTTCGCGATGCTCGCGGCTTCGTCGGGGAAGGCGCCGGCCCGGAAGCCGCCACTGTCGATCTTGAGGAACACCGGCAACACGCCGTGAACCTGTTCGTTCCAGGCACGAACGTCGTTCAGCGTTGAAACGGTCGGACTCAGCTTGTATTGCTCCAGCGCAGGCGCGGCTTCCGGAAGACAGGTGGGATAGAGCAGAATCGGCAAGGTCACGCCGAGATTTCGGCAATGGATGGCCGAATCGATGTTGCCGAAGGCAAAGCCGCTCGCACCGCTGCGCTCGGCCGTGAGCGCGACTTCCACGGCACCGCAGCCCGAAGCGTCGCCTTTGAGACAGACGTAGATGTGGGCCGCGTCGCCCAGCATTTCGCGCAGGAGATGCATGTTGTGCTCGATCGCGGCGAGATCAATCTCGCACCAGGTCGGGCGGTGAAAGGGAAAGTCTGCGTTTGCGTTGCTCATGGGAGCGGCTTTCGTGGGTTTCAGTGTGCGGGCTGGCGAGCGTTGTAGCGCTGAAGGAATTTCCGCAGTCGCTCGGTGTCGGGGTTTCCAAACAGCTTTTGCGGTGGGCCGCTTTCCACCACCTGGCCGTCCGCCATGAACAGCACCTGGCTGGACACCTGGCGTGCGAACTCCATCTCATGGGTTGCGAGGATCATCGTCATGCCGTCGGCAGCGAGCCGCCCGATGACGTCCAGGACTTCGCCGACGAGTTGCGGATCCAGCGCGGAAGTCACCTCGTCCATCAGCAGCAGCCGAGGCTTCATGGCAAGCGCGCGCGCGATCGCCACGCGCTGCTGCTGGCCGCCCGAGAGTGCGGCGGGATAGGACCTCGCCTTGTGATCCAGGCCGACGAGTTTCAGCAGTTCCATGCCGGCTTCCATGGCGGGCGCGCGCGCCATGCCGCGCACCTTCGTCGGAGCGACGACGACGTTCTCGATGGCGGTCATGTGCGGAAAGAGGTTGTAGCTCTGGAACACCATGCCCACCTCGGCGCGGCCGGCGGCGATGTCCGTGGTGGACCGCAGCCGCCGCTGTCCTCGTTCGTTGAACACATAGCCGACGCTTTTGCCGTTCACCGTGATGCGGCCGCCGTCGTAGCGCTCCAGGAAGTTGACGCAGCGCAGCAGCGTGGTCTTGCCCGAGCCGCTCGGGCCGATCAGCGACAGCACCTGGCCGGCACCGATCGACGCGGACACCTTGTCGAGAATGCGCGTTGGACCGAAGACCTTCTCCACTTGATCGATGGAGACGAGCGGTTGGACAGCGGATTGATCGTCGGCGCGGCTATCCATAGGTGGTGGCTTTCTCAACGCGTCGGGCCAGTCGCGACAGGCCGAAGCAGACGACGAAGTAGATCGCCGCCACGCCCAGGTAGACCGGCAGGATCTGGAAGGTTCGCTCGGCGGTTTCCTTGCCCGCCGTCAGCAGTTCCCACGAGCCGATGGCGTAGACGAGCGAAGTTGCCTTGACGGTCATGATGAAGATGCCGATCAAGGGCGCGGCGCAAAAGCGCACGGTTTGCGGAAAGACGACGACGCTGAACACCCGCCACGGCGTGAAGCCGAGGCTGCGCCCCGCGTCCCATTGCGTGAGCGGTATCGACAGGATGGCTGCGCGGTAGATCTCGCTCGCGTACGCCGCGAAGTAGATGCCGATCGTGAAAACGGCGACCAGCGCCGACGGCATCCGGACGCCGAGGTAGGGCAGGATCACGAAGACCCCGACCAGCAGGATCAGCAGCGGCACGCCTCGGATGACGAAGACGACTGCGCCCACGAGCAGGCGAAGTGGCCATCCGCCATAGAGGCGCGCCAATGCCAGTACCAACCCCAGAAACCCGCTCACGAGCGAGGCGCCGAGCGCCAGCGCGATCGTCATGAGCGCACCCTTGCCGAGGTAGATCAAGGTGAATGAGAGCGCCGCGGAGGTCATGTCGCTCAGGCCCGCACAGGAAAGAGCAGTTCAAGGGCCTTGACCACCAACTGCAGCAATGCGGTCAGAGCGAGGTAGAACGCCGCGAGGATGAGGAATACTTCGTATGGCGCGGCGCTGCGGTCCAGCAGCAACTGGCCGGTGTGCGTGAGTTCCGCCACCGCGATCGTCGAGGCGATCGAGGTGTCCTTGATGATGAAGATCATCTGGTTGCCGATGCCAGGCAATGCCCGACGCAGGGCCTGCGGCAGGATCACGACGCGATAGGCTCTTGCCGGCGTCATGCCCACGGCCTCTGCCGCTTCCATCTGACGCTTGGGCACCGATTCGATCGCCGAGCGAAAGATCTCCCCGAGGTAGGCGCTGTTCTGCAGGGTCAACGCGATCACGGCCGAGGCCATCGCGCTTGGATAGATCTCCAGCGTTGGCATCCCGAAGTACAGGATGAAGATCTGCACCAGCACCGGCGTGTTGCGCAGCACTTCCACATAGGCCGAGCCGATGAAGGCCAGCACGCGCAAACGGCTCAGCTTCAGCGCCGCCACGATGCCGCCGCCGACGAGCGCGCCCGCCATCGCGAGCGCGCCGATCAGGACGGTGATCCAGAGGCCGTCAAGGAAGGTGGGCAGGTTTCGACTGACGAAGGCGAGATCGAACATCGGTGCGCCAGGCGGTCCTCGATCTCGAACAGGCCTGTCGTCCTCAATTCACCGGGTAGAAGCGCGCGGGCGGCGGCTCCTTGCCGAACCACTTCTTGTAGAGCTCCGAGTACTCCGTATAGCGCGAACCGGCGACGTACTCCTGCACGATGGTGTTGAGTGCAAGCCACAACGCGAAATCGCCCGGTTTCATGAAGAGCGCATTGCCGTTCACGTCGCCCAGCAAGCCCGGCAGCCGCACGTAGGCGCCGTTGCTCTGCGCGACGAAATACGCGGCGACCGGCACATCGGTCTGATAGGCATTGCCGCGTCCGCTCTTGAGTGCGAGCACGGCGGCGGCGTCGCCGTCGAAGAACAGCGCAGTCGCCTTGGGCGCGTACTTCTTCGCCCGATCCTGGTTGCCCGAGCTGTTCGCGCCCAGCAGCGTGACCTTGGGGTCATTCAGATCCGCCAGTGTCTTGATCGGCGAGCCCGCCTTGACGATGACCGTGGAGCCCGAGTCCATGTACGGGCGCGTGAACGCCACGCGCATCGTGCGGTCCGGATAGATGGTGGCGGTGCCGATGCCGAAGTCGGCCTTGCCCGACAGCACGGCGGGGAAGCGGCCGGGTGCATCCGTCGTGATGAATTCGACCTTGTTCGGATCGCCGACCATCGCTTTCACGACGAGCTTCGCGAACTCCACTTCGAAACCCGTGAGCTTCCCCGCTTCGTCGATGAACCCGTTCGGTGGGCTCGTGCTCATCGCTGCAACGATGACCTTGTCGCGCTTGATGATCATGTCCAGGCGCGATTCCGTTTGCGCCTGCGCCCATGCGCTGCCGGTGGCTGCGACGAGCGTGAAGCCGAGCGCAGCAGGTACGACCCAACAGGAGGCACGGCGGTTGCGACCGCAGAAGAGCGAGACGAGCATGGTCATGCGGATTCCTTTTGGGTTGGGAGGCGTTCGCAGCCCATGTTAGATACTTGCACTTGGAAGAAAAGATTCTTAAATCTAACGACCAGGGAAGATTATTTTTTCCATTCCCGCCCGAGATGCTGGACCTCAACCGCCTCTATCTGCTGCACGAGCTGTCGATCCTCGGCACCATTTCCCGCGTCGCCGAAGCCCGGCGTTTGACGCGGCCCGCCGTGTCTCATCAGCTGCTCCAGCTCGAAAACGAGTTCGGGGCCGTCCTGTTCGAGCGGTCCGGCCGCGGCGTGCGGCTGACGGCCACCGGCCGGCGACTGGTGAGCCTGAGCAAGAGCCTGTTCGACGTGGCCGAGAGCATCGAGTCGGAGATGGAAGCCTCTTCCGGGAAAATCGCTGGCGAGGTCCGCATCGCCTCCTTTGGCTCGGCTGCGGGCAGCCTGATTCCCACGGCAGTGCGCGAACTGGCGGTGCGCCATCCTCGCGTGGACGTGCACTTCAGCGAATTGGAGTGCCAAGACGCAATGCAGGCGGCTGCCGCCAAACAGGTCGACTTGGCCGTGGTGTACGAATTGGGGCCGCAGCAGTACCGGGTGCAGGGCTCGCTGCAGCTCTTGCCCTTGGGTGTGGACACGTTCGCGGTGCTGGTGGGCGCGCGGCATCGGCTGGCGCGCTACCGAAGCGTGTCGCTGGCGGACTTGAAGGACGAACGGTGGGACGTGAACGTGGCCTCCACCGCCTACTACCAGCTGCTGCTGGACGCGTGCCTGAAGGTAGGCTTCCGTCCCCAGATCCGCAGCAGCTGTCGCAACCCGGCCGCGTCCTACCGGCTGATCGCTGAAACCAACATGGTCGGCGTATTTCCGAGCTTGGGCCTGGAAGACGCCCGCAAGGATCCATCGCTGGTCATCATCCCGCTGGTGCCGGCACTGACGCGCAAGATGTACATCGCCACGGTACGTGAGAGCTCGCGCAGGCCGTTGATCGCCGCGGTTATCGAGGTGTTGAAGGAGTCGATGCGGGTTCCGGCGGGGTAGGCGACCGACTCGGTCGTCCACTACTGCGATTCCCTCTCGGCACGCGATGTCCTTGAGATTTCTCGAAGGCCTGTCGGGCCTGTATGGTGATGTCGGGCCCGATCATCCGCCTTCGATGTCGCGACCGACATCGCCGGCGACGTAGATGCTGTTGCCCACGCGCACTGCGTGCGAATGGACGTATCTTGCGGCGGCGCGGGCCGTCCCCATATGCTTGCAGGTTGTTCCCGAACCGGCCGTCGCGCCCGCCGCCATGCAGACCTCCGCTCCCAATTCCGCCCTGTCCTACGACGTCAGCGACGCCGACTTCGAAACCACCGTGCTCGACCGCTCGATGGACGTGCCGGTGCTGCTGGACTGCTGGGCGCCCTGGTGCGGGCCCTGCAAGTCGCTCAAGCCCATCCTCGAGAAGCTGGTGCAGGCCTACGGCGGGCAGTTCGTGCTGGCCAAGCTCAACAGCGACGAATGCCCCGGCGTCGCGCAGGCGCTGCAGTTGCGCAGCATCCCGCAGGTCTTCCTGATCAAGGGCGGGCAGGTGCTGGACCAGTTCACCGGCGCGCTGCCGGAAGCGCAGGTGCGCGCCTTCCTCGACAAGCACCTGTTGCCCGCCGTGTCGCCGGTGGACGAACTGCGTGAGCAGGCCGCCAACGCGCCCGATGCGGCGCTGGCCGAAGCGCTGCTGCGTCAGGCGCTGGCAATGCAGCCCGGCCACCTGGACGCCACGCTGGACCTCGCCGAGCGCGTGATCGCGCGCGGCGCGCTCGACGATGCGCAGGCGCTGCTGGACCGCGTGGCCGAATCGGCCCGCAACGACCGCCACGCGGCGCTGGTCAAGCGCATCCAGCTCGCGCGCAACAAGCCGCAGGGCGACCCGGCGGCGCTGGCCGCGCGCATCGCGGCCAACCCCAAGGACTTCGAGGCGCGCTTCGCGCTAGCGGCGCTGCAGGCCTACGAGGGCGACTTCAACGCCGCCTTCGACAGCCTGCTGGAGGTGGTGCTGCGCGACAAGGGCGACTGGCGCGAGAAGGCGCGGTCGCAGCTCGTCGAGTGGTTCGGCGTCTGCGGCGATGCCGAAGCGGTGAGCCGCGGCCGCCGCTACCTGGGCATGTACCTGAACTGAGCCTGGGCGGCAGGCCGGCGGCACCGGCACAATCGCGTGCCCATGGACGGCCCCGACAGCGCCCGCGCCGAGCGCGGCATCGACAAGATCGACGCCCGCATCCTGCGCGTGCTGCAGGCCGACGGCCGCATCAGCAACCTCAAGCTCGCGGAGACGGTGCACCTGTCGCCCACCGCGGTGCTGGAGCGCGTGAAGCGCCTCACCCGCGACGGCTACATCCTGGGCTACGAGGCGCGGCTGAACCCGGCCAAGCTGGACGCCGGACTGCTGGTCTTCGTGGAAGTGCTGCTCGACCGCACGGTGCACGACGTGATGGACAACTTCCGCGCCGCGGTGCAGGCGCGGCCCGAGATCCTGGAGGCGCACCTGGTGGCCGGCGGCTTCGACTACCTGCTGAAGACCCGCGTCTCGGACATGGCGGCGTATCGCCAGTTCATCGGCAGCGTGATCTGGACGCTGCCGGGCGTGCGCGAGACGCGCACCTACGCGGTGATGGAAGAGGTGAAGAACACGACGCAGATTCCGCTGTAGGCGGCGCTTCAGCGCAGCCCGAAGATCGCACTGCCCACGCGCACGAGCGTGGCGCCTTCCAGCACCGCGGCTTCGAGGTCGGCGCTCATGCCCATCGACAGCGTGTCCAGTTCCAGGCCTTGCCCGCGCAGCGCGTCCAGCAACTCGCGCAAAGCGCGGTGCGGACCGCGCTGCGCTTGCAGGTCGCCCGCCGGCTCGGGGATGGCCATCAGACCGCGCAGGCGCACGCGCTCGCGCGGCAGCGCGGCCACCGCGGCGGCCACCGCGGGCACGTCTGCAGGGGCCAGGCCGCTCTTGCTGACCTCGCCGCTGATGTTGACCTGTAGGCACAACTGCAGCGGCGGCAGCGCCGGCGGCCGCTGCTCGGCCAGGCGCTGGGCGATCTTCAGCCGGTCGACCGAGTGCACCCAGTCGAAGGCCTCGGCCACGGGCCGGGTCTTGTTGCTCTGCAGCGGGCCGATCAGGTGCCACTGCAGCTGCGGCCGCAGGTCGGCCAGCGCGTCCATCTTGGCCAACGCCTCCTGCACGTAGTTCTCGCCGAAGGCGGTCTGCCCCGCGGCGTGCGCCTCGCGCAGCGCCTGGGCCGGGAAGGTCTTGCCCACCGCCAGCAGCGTGACGCTGTTCTCGCCGCGGCCCGCGCTCGCGCACGCGCGGGCGATGCGCTGCCTCACGTCTTGCAGGTTGCTTCCGATGCTGCCCATAATCCCCCGGACTCCTCCCGTGCGCCAGCGGCGCGCCTCCCGCATTCTCGACCGCGCCCGCCGGCGCCCTTCTCCATGGCGATGGACATCACCCAGCTGCTGGCCTTTTCCGTCAAGAACAAGGCCTCGGACCTGCATTTGTCGGCCGGCCTGCCGCCGATGATCCGCGTGCACGGCGACGTGCGGCGCATCAACGTCGACCCGCTGGATCACAAGGCCGTGCACGACATGGTGTACGACATCATGAACGACGCCCAGCGCAAGCAGTACGAGGACACGCTGGAGTGCGACTTCTCGTTCGAGATCCAGGGCCTGGCGCGCTTCCGCGTCAACGCCTTCAACCAGAACCGCGGCGCCGGCGCGGTGTTCCGCACCATCCCCAGCAAGATCCTGACGCTGGAGCAGCTGGCCGCGCCCAAGGTCTTCGCCGAGCTGTCGCTGAAGCCGCGTGGCCTGGTGCTGGTCACCGGGCCCACCGGCTCGGGCAAGAGCACCACGCTGGCGGCGATGGTCAACCACCTCAACGAAAACGAGTACGGCCACGTGCTGACGGTGGAAGACCCGATCGAGTTCGTGCACGAGAGCAAGAAGTGCCTGATCAACCAGCGCGAGGTGGGGCCGCACACGCTGAGCTTCGCCAACGCGCTGCGCAGCGCGCTGCGCGAGGACCCCGACGCGATCCTGGTCGGCGAGATGCGCGACCTGGAGACCATCCGCCTGGCGCTGACCGCGGCCGAGACCGGCCACCTGGTGTTCGGTACGCTGCACACCAGCAGCGCGGCCAAGACCATCGACCGCGTGGTCGACGTCTTCCCCGCGGCCGAGAAGGAGATGGTGCGCGCGATGCTGTCGGAGTCGCTGGTGGCGGTCATCTCGCAGACGCTGTGCAAGCTCAAGGACGGCAGCGGCCGCGTCGCGGCGCACGAGATCATGATCGCCACCAGCGCGATCAAGAACCTGATCCGCGAGAACAAGATCGCGCAGATGTACAGCTCGATCCAGACCGGCCAGAGCCTGGGCATGCAGACGCTGGACCAGAACCTGGCCGACCTGGTGCGCCGCAACGTGGTCTCGGCGGCCGAGGCGCGCGGCAAGGCCAAGATTCCGGAAAATTTCCCCGGTTAAGCTGCGGGCCCGGAGGAACGCCACATGGAACGCGACCAGGCCTCGAAGTTCGTCAACGACCTGCTGCGGCTGATGGTCAGCCGCAACGGCTCGGACCTCTTCCTCACCGCCGACTTTCCGCCCGCGATCAAGGTCGACGGCAAGATCACCAAGGTGAGCCCGCAGCCGCTGAGCGGCCAGCACACGCTGCAGCTCGCGCGCTCGGTGATGAACGACAAGCAGGCCGCCGAGTTCGAGCGCACCAAGGAGTGCAACTTCGCGATCAGCCCGCAGGGCGTGGGGCGCTTCCGCGTCAACGCCTTCATCCAGCAGAGCCACGTCGGGCTGGTGTTCCGCACGATCCCGCAGACGCTGCCGACGATCGACAGCCTGCAGCTGCCGATCATCCTGAAGGACGTGGCGCTGACCAAGCGCGGGCTGGTGATCTTCGTCGGCGCCACCGGCTCGGGCAAGAGCACCTCGCTGGCGGCGATGGTCGACTTCCGCAACGAGAACACCTTCGGCCACATCATCACGATCGAGGACCCGGTGGAGTTCGTGCACCCGCACAAGAACTGCATCGTCACGCAGCGCGAGGTGGGCATCGACACCGACGGCTGGGAGATCGCGCTGAAGAACACGCTGCGCCAGGCGCCCGACGTGATCCTGATGGGCGAGATCCGCGACCGCGAGACGATGGAGCACGCGGTGGCCTTCGCCGAGACCGGCCACCTGTGCATGGCCACGCTGCACGCCAACAGCGCCAACCAGGCGCTGGACCGCATCATCAACTTCTTCCCCGAGGAGCGGCGCGCGCAGCTGCTGATGGACCTGTCGCTCAACCTGAAGGCGCTGGTGTCGCAGCGCCTGCTGCCGCGCCAGGAAGGCCGCGGCCGCGTGGCGGCGGTGGAGATCCTGATCAACACGCCGCTGGTGTCGGACATGATCTTCAAGGGCGAGGTCGGCGAGATCAAGGAGCTGATGAAGCGTTCCGGCGAGCTGGGCATGCAGACCTTCGACCAGGCGCTGTTCAACCTCTACGAGGCCAACATGGTCACGCTGGAGGACGCCTTGCGCAACGCCGACTCGGTCAACGACCTGCGGCTGCAGATCAAGCTCAAGAGCCAGCGCGCGCGCAACCCCGACCTCGCCGCCGGCACCGAGCACATGGCCATCGTGGGCGACCCGCAGGCCGAGATGGCCAAGCTCACGCCGGGCCGCCGCGCGACGGATTTGCGGCCGCAGTAGCGCTCGCGCCGCGGCGCGCGATCGAGGCGCCAACTCGTTCCCCTCCTGATTGCGGACGGCAGCGCCGCGCGCTCATCCCGACGGATGGCGACGCGCCGCCTGCGCTGTTCGAGATTGCGGTCCCGCCGACCCACAACGACCGGCGCGATCACCGCGCCGCGGCCTTCAAGGAGGGGGCCTCGTCATGGACCGCACTCACCATCCCCATCATGCGCTTGGCCATCGGTCTTTGCGTCTCTCGTCGCTCGTCACGGCGCTGGCCTGCGCCGGCCTCGCGGCCGGCTGCGGCGGCGGTGACGATGCGCTGACCGTCACCGGCACCGCCGCGACCGGCGCCGCGCTGGCCGGCGCGGCGGTCGACGTCAAGTGCGCCACCGGCAGCGCCAGCGCCACCACTGGCGCCGACGGCAGCTACAGCGCCAGCATCAGCGGCGGCGCGCTGCCCTGCGTGGCGCGCGTGACGCCGGCCGCCGCGAACGGCACCGTGCTGCACGGCGTGTCGACCGCCAGCGGCAGCAGCGCACGCATCAACCTGACGCCGCTGACCCAGCTCATCGTCGCCCGGCTCGCCCAGGCCGAGCCGGCCGGCTACTACGCCGGCTTCGACGGCGGCGCAGCCGCGGCGCTGACCGCCTCGGCCGTCGCCGGCGCGCAGGCCGCGGTGGTCGCCAAGCTCAAGGCCGGCGGCGTGGACTTCGGCGCCGTGGCCGACGCCAGCGGCGGCCCGCTGGCGGCCCGGAACGGCAGCACCGCGGGCGACGGCCACGACCAGCTGCTCGATCAGTTGCAGGCCGCGCTGGCCGCCGGCGGCAGCTCGCTGACGGCGCTGGCCGCCGCCACCGCGGCCGAGGCCGCCGTGATGGCCGGCAAGGCGTCGAGCAGCGGCACCGCGTCGCCGCCCGGCGAGCTGCTGCTCAAGCCCGCGGCCAGCAACTGCCGCGGGCTGCGCAGCGGCACCTACAGCGTGATCGGCCCCTGGCGCGGCGCCAGCCTGGCCGAGCAAGCGGGCGAATTCGTGCTCGACGCGCAGGCGCTGACCGCGAGCTTCAGCGCCACCGACCAGACCACGCTGACGCCCAACGGCAACTGCGCCTACACGGCCGACGGCGGCAGCACGCAGGTGATGGTGGCGGCGTCGGGCCTGATGGTCTGGCGCTACCTCGACGAAGGCAGCTATCACGTCGCGGTCGCGGTGCCCAAGCAGGCCCACGCGCTGGCCGAACTGGCCGGCGACTGGAACCACCTGAACCTGAACGCTGCCGGCAGCGCCTACACCGGCGCGGCGGGCACCCTCAGCATCGCCGCCGACGGCGCCATCACCGGCAAGCTGGACTGCCAGAACGACGCCACCTGGAGCATCAAGACCGCCGATTGCACCGTGCCCAGCGGCAGCAATGCCAACGATGGCGTGCTGCGCGCGAATGCGGCGGGTGGTTTCGACGGCGCCGACAGCAGCACCGGCGCGGCCAATGCGCGCGTGTTCGCCTTCCGCGCCGGCAACGGCGACCTGATGCTGATGCACGTCGGCGCCGACGGCAGCTTCGGTTTCCACACGCGCGTGCGCAGCAACACACCGCCCACGGTGGGCGGCGGCTCGACCTCGTGGAACGTCACGATCGCGCGCAGCGGGCTGGCGCCGAACGCGGTGTCCGCCAGCAGCAACACCACGCTCAGCGTCGACACCGCGGCGGGCAGCTACCTGCGGCAGGCCGGCACCGTCGGGCAGAACACCATGCACCCGGAGACGGTGATGATCAACAGCCCGCGCGACGGCTACAACAACCGGCTGGCGGCCACGGTGACCAACTCGGCCGGTGCGAGCGAGAACGTCAGCGAGTGGACCTTGCTGACGCTGCGCGGCATTGGCATGACGCCGCTGATCCTGCCGGCCGGGCGGACCCTGGTGCTGTCGGTGACGCAGCCCTGATCGGGCGGCAGCGGCCGGCGCCGCGCACGCGGGGGCTTCGTGGCAGCATCGCGCTCATGAGCAACCGCAACTACGAACCGCAAACGCCGCGCCGCTGTGCCTTTCTGGGCCTGGGCGTGATGGGCCATCCGATGGCCGGCCACCTGGCGCGCGCCGGGCACCAAGTCACCGTCTACAACCGCACCGCAGCCAAGGCCGAGGCCTGGGTGCGCGAGTACGGCGGCGCGGCGGCCGCCACGCCGCGCGAGGCCGCGCAGGACGCGGAGTTCGTCTTCGCCTGCGTCGGCAACGACGACGACCTGCGCTCGGTGGTGCTCGGCGAAGCAGGCGCCTTGGCCGGCATGACACCCGGCGCGGTCTTCGTCGACCACACGACGGCCTCGGCCGCGGTGGCGCGCGAGCTGCATGCCGAGGCGGCCGGGCGCGGCCTGGGCTTCGTCGACGCGCCGGTCTCGGGCGGCCAGGCCGGCGCGGTGAACGGCGCGCTGACGGTGATGTGCGGCGGCGAGGCCGCGGCCTTCGACGCGATGCAGCCGGTGGCGCTGAACTTCGCCAGGGCAGTGACGCTGGTGGGCCCCAGCGGCGCCGGTCAACTGGCCAAGATGGTCAACCAGATCTGCATCGCCGGGCTGGTGCAAGGCCTGGCCGAAGCCATCGCCTTCGGCCAGCAGGCGGGGCTGGACATGAAGCAGGTGCTGGAGGTCATCGGCAAGGGCGCGGCGCAGAGCTGGCAGATGGACAACCGCGGCAAGACCATGGTCGACGGCAAATTCGACTTCGGCTTCGCCGTCGACTGGATGCGCAAGGACCTGGGCCTGGTGCTGGACGAAGCCCGCCGCAACGGCGCCAAGCTGCCGGTGACGGCGCTGGTCGACCAGTTCTACGCCGATGTGCAGGCGCTGGGCGGCGGACGCTGGGACACGTCCAGCCTGATCAAGCGCCTGAAGTAGCGCCGCTTCAGTTGGACTTGGGCTGGATGGTGGCCAGCTCGGCCTCGGTCAGGATCTCGAACACGCGCACGACCTTCTTGACGCCGTCGACCGAGCGCGCCACGTCGGCGAAGCGCGTGGCCTCGCGCTCGGTGACGCGGCCCATCAGGTAGACCACGCCGCGCTCGGTGACGACCTTGGCGGCCTGGGCCTGCAGGTCCTTGGCGTCGACGAAGGAGGCCTTGACCTTGCCGGAGATCACGCTGTCGCTGGCGCGCGAGCCCATGGTGCTGGGCTCGGCGACGACGAGGTCGTTGACCACCGAGCGCACGGCCTCGACCCGGCTGACCGCCTGCTCGACCGCGGCCTTGTCGGCCTCTTGCGTGACCTCGCCGGTGATCAGCAGCACGCGGTTGTAGCTGGTCACGTTGACGTGCGCCGGCAGCGCCAGCTCGCGCACCCGCGAGGCGGCCTTCAGCTCGATGGCCTGGTCGTCCACCTGGGCGCCGGAGGTGCGGCGGTCGATGTACATCATCGTGCCGCCGAGCATCGCGCCGCCCACCAGCAGCGGCGCGCAGCCGGCCAGTGTGCCGAGCGTGGCAGCCGCGGCCAGCGTGGCGGCCAGCAGCCGCAAAGAACGTGGTCTGGGGTTCATTCCTGGTCTCCCATCAATTGCAGATCGACCGCATCGGCCAGCGCGTGCAGCACGAGAAGCTGGACTTCGAGGACGCGGCTCGGGCGTTCGTGCGGCACGGTGATCAGAACGTCGGTCTCGGCCAAAGTTTCACCCAGGCCGGCGCCGGCGCTGCCGACCAGCAGCACCACGGTCATGTCCTTGCCCTGGGCGGCGCGCACCGCGGCGATGCTGGCGTCGAGGTCGGCGGCCGCCGGGTCGATCAGCAGCAGCAGGTCGCCGGGCAGGCCCAGCGCCTGGATGTGGCGCGGCTGCGGCTCGATGCCCAAGGCCGCCAGCGGCGGCCGCTCGCGCTCCAGCGCGCCCACCAGCAGCGCCGCGGCGTGGCGGGCCAGCAGCGCGCCGCTGCCCGGGCCGCACAGCAGCAGCTTGCCGCCGGCGGTGAGGGCGCTGACGACCGCGCCCGCCGCTTCGCTGATCGGCCGCGCCAGCGCCTCGGCGGTCTGGTATTGCAGATCGGCGCCCTCGAAGAACTGCTGCTGGATGCGCTGTTCGAGCATGGGCGGGCATCATATGCGAGGGGTGTCCCGTGCCCTCAGCTTTCGTCGAAGGCGGCCGGTATCCACTCGATACGGTCGCCGTCGATCGCCACCACGTCGAAGCGGCAAGGCGGCAGCACCGCCAGCCGCGCCAGGTAGTAGCGCGCGGCCAGCAGCAGCCGCGCGCGCTTGGCGTGGCCGATGCTCGCGGCCGCGCCGCCTTGCGCCGTGTTGCGGCGGCTGCGCACCTCCACGAAGACCAGCGTGCCGTCGCGGTCGCGCAGGATCAGGTCGATCTCGCCGCCGCGCGCCGACGGGCCGCGGGCCACTCGATAATTGCGCTCCACCAACCGCAGGCCGCGGCCTTGCAGATGGGCCAGGGCCTTGGCCTCGGCCGCGTCGCCGCGCTGCTTGCCAGACGGCTTGTCCAACGGGGCGTTCGCCTTGTCGACCATCGATGCCTCCCTGCTGCGCGGCGCCGCGGCCGCCGCCGCCGGCCACCAGAGCCACCCCGGCGGCACGCTGTACCTCGTGGCCACGCCGATCGGCAACCGCGCCGACATCACGCTGCGCGCCTTGCACCTGCTGCAGCGCGCCGACTGCGTGGCCTGCGAGGATACGCGGGTCACCTCCCAGCTCCTGGCGCATTACGGCCTGGCGCCCAAGCCGCTGCTGGCGGTGCATGCGCACAACGAGAACGAGGCCGCGCAGCGCGTCTGCGGGCGCCTGGCGGCCGGCGACGCGGTGGCCTTCGTCAGCGATGCCGGCACGCCGGGCGTGTCCGACCCCGGCGCGCGCCTGGTCGCGGCCGCGGTGGCCGCCGGCCATGCCGTCGTGCCGATCCCCGGGCCCAGCAGCGCGCTGGCGGCTTTGAGCGTGGCCGGCGACGTGGGCGATGGCGCCTTCGTCTTCCAGGGCTTTCTGCCGGCCAAGGGCGCCGAGCGCCAGGCGGCGCTGCGGGCGGCTTGCGGCGATGCGCGCACGCAGATCGTGTTCGAGGCGCCGCACCGCATCCGCGGCCTGCTGCAGGACCTGGCGGCCGCCGCGCCGCAGCGCCGGCTGACGGTGGCGCGCGAGCTGACCAAGCAGTTCGAATCGGTGGCGACGTTGGCGGCCGCTGAGGCTCCCGCCTGGCTGGCCGCCGACGGCAACCGCGAGCGCGGCGAGTTCGTGCTGGTGCTGCACGCGATGCCGCCCGCGCCGGCGGTGGGCGACGCGCTGCCGGCCGCCGCCGAGCACTGCCTGGCCGTGCTGCAGCGCGAATTGCCGCTGAAGCAGGCCGTCGCGCTGGCCGCCGAGATCAGCGGCGCGCCGCGCAAGGCCTTGTACCAGCGCGCGCTGCAGCGGCGCGACGGGGTCTGAAGGACAATCCGCCGCTTGCCCCGCCACCGCGCAAAGGCCGCCATGATCAGCCGCGAACCCACCCTCGAACGCCTGGCCATCGCGCAGGCTTTGATGCTCGAACCCTTCGGGCTGGACGACGCGGCGCTCGCGCGCGCGCTGGCCGCGATCCGCGAGCACCGCGTCGACGACGCCGACCTCTACTTCGAGACCACGCGCCACGAAGGCTGGAGCCTGGAGGAAGGCATCGTCAAGAGCGGCAGCTTCAGCATCGACCAGGGCGTGGGCGTGCGCGCGGTGGCCGGCGAGCGCACCGCGTTCGCCTATAGCGACGACTTGTCGGTCGCCAGCCTGATGGACGCCGCGCGCACCGTGCGCACCATCGCCGCGGCCGGGCAGGAGCGGCGCGTCAAGCTCGCGCGCGCGGCCAAGGTGGCGCCCAGCCGCGTGCTGTACGCGCCGCTGGACCCCATCGCCACGCTGGACAGCACGCAGAAGGTGGCCTTGCTGGAGAAGGTGGAGCGCCTGGCGCGCGCCAAGGATCCGCGCATCGCGCAGGTGATGGCGGGACTGGCCGCCGAGTACGACGTGGTGCTGGTGGCGCGCGCCGACGGCACGCGCGCCGCCGACGTGCGGCCGCTGGTGCGCCTGAGCGTGACGGTGATCGCCGAGCAGGGTGGCCGGCGCGAGGTGGGCACCGGCGGCGGCGGCGGGCGCTTCGGGCTGGGCTACTTCACGGACGCCGTGGTCGAGAGTTATGTCGAGCAGGCCGTCAACGCCGCGCTGACCAACCTCGACAGCCGCCCGGTGCCGGCCGGCGAGATGACCGTGGTGCTGGGCCCCGGCTGGCCCGGCGTGCTGCTGCACGAGGCGGTGGGCCACGGGCTGGAAGGCGACTTCAACCGCCGCGGCAGCAGCACCTTCGCCGGCCGCATCGGCCAGCGCGTGGCCGCCAAGGGCGTGACGGTGCTGGACGACGGCACGCTGGCCGACCGCCGCGGCTCGCTCAACGTCGACGACGAAGGCTGCGCGACGCAGCGCAACCTGCTGATCGAGGACGGCATCCTGCGCGGCTACATCCAGGACAGCCTGAACGCGCGGCTGATGGGCGTCAAGCCCACCGGCAACGGCCGTCGCGAGAGCTACGCCCACGTGCCGATGCCGCGCATGACCAACACCTACATGCTGGGCGGCACCGCCGATCCGGCGGAGATCGTCGCCAGCATCGACCGCGGCCTCTACGCCACCAACTTCGGCGGCGGCCAGGTCGACATCACCAGCGGCAAGTTCGTGTTCTCGGCCAGCGAGGCGTTCTGGGTCGAGAAGGGCCGCATCCAGTACCCGGTGAAGGGCGCGACCATCATCGGCAACGGCCCCGAGGCGCTGACGCGCGTGAGCCTGATCGGCAACGACATGAAGCTCGACACCGGCGTCGGCGTCTGCGGCAAGGACGGCCAGAGCGTGCCGGTGGGCGTGGGCCAGCCCACGCTGCGCATCGACCGGCTGACGGTCGGGGGTACAGCTTGACGTTGGATGCAGACGTTAGCCTGAGCGACATCCGCGCCGCCGCCGCGCGGCTGGCCGGGCAGGTGCTGGACACGCCTTGCCTGGAATCGAAGACGCTGTCGCAGCTGACCGGCGCGCGCGTCTTCCTGAAGTTCGAGAACCTGCAGTTCACCGCGTCGTTCAAGGAGCGCGGCGCGCTCAACAAGCTGCTGGCGCTGGTGGACGAGCGCGATGCCGGCCGGGCCGAACTGCGCGGCGTGATCGCCGCGTCGGCCGGCAACCACGCGCAAGGCGTGGCGCACCACGCGCAGCGCCTGGGGCTGCGGGCGGTGATCGTGATGCCGCAGTTCACGCCCACCGTGAAGGTGGAGCGCACGCTCGGCTTCGGCGCCGAGGTGGTGCTGCACGGCGAGAGCTTCGACGCCGCGCGCGAGCACGCGCTGCAGCTCGCCGCCGCGCAGGGCCTGAGCTTCGTGCACCCGTTCGACGACCCGCTGGTGATCGCCGGCCAGGGCACGATCGCGCTGGAGATGCTGCAGGCGCAGCCGGCGATCGACACGCTGGTGATCGGTGTCGGCGGCGGCGGCATGATCGCCGGCATCGCGACCGCAGCGCGTGCGCTGAAGCCCGGCATCCGCATCGTCGGCGTGCAGGCCGAGCGCTTTCCGGCGATGTTCAACGCGGTCAAGGGCGAGCAGCGGCCGCAAGGCGCCGGCACCATCGCCGAAGGCATCGCGGTGGGCCAGCCGGGCGTGCTGACGCGGCGGCTGGTGGCCGAGCGCGTCGACGAGCTGCTGCTGGTCGACGAGGGCGATCTCGAACAGGCGGTGCTGATGCTGCTGGAGATCGAGAAGACGCTGGTCGAAGGCGCCGGCGCCGCCGGCCTGGCCGCGTTGCTGAAGCACCCGCAGGAATTCGCCGGCCGCGACGTGGGCCTGGTGCTGAGCGGCGGCAACATCGACCCGCTGCTGCTGGCCGCGCTGATCGAGCGCGGCATGGTGCGCGCCGGGCGGCTGGCGCGCATCCGCGTCGGCGCGCGCGACCACCCCGGCGTGCTGGCGCGCATCACCGCGCTGGTGGCCGAGGCCGGCGCCAACATCGACGAGGTGCACCACCAGCGCGCGTTCAGTTCGCTGTCGGCGCAGAACGTCGAGGTCGAGCTGGTGCTGCAGACGCGCAACCCGGCGCACGTGGCACAGGTCGTCGTCGCGCTGCAACATGCCGGTTTTGCGGCCGCGGTCTACTGAGGTACAGTGCGCGCCATGCGTTCCGCGGCCTATTTCTTTGCGACCTTTTGGTTCTCGCCCCCATCGGCGGCTGGAGAGGCCTAGGCGCACGCAAAGAAACAGACCCAAGCGCAAACCCTTCAAACCGCCGGCAACCCCGGCGGTTTTTGTTTTTCCAGCCCACCCATAACAGCCCACGACCATGAGCCCCAAAGCCCTGCCCGGCAGCACGCTGAACAGCGAAGCGCGGTTCGCACTGTCGGAGAAGACCAGCGAGACCGACGACCAGCGCATCAAGGACATCACCCCCTTGCCGCCGCCCGAGCACCTGATCCGCTTCTTCCCGATCGCCGAGACGCCGGTGGAGACGCTGGTCGGCGACACGCGCAATGCCGTGCGCCGCATCATGGCCGGCGACGACGACCGGCTGCTGGTGATCATCGGGCCCTGTTCGATCCACGATCCGGCCGCCGCGCTGGAATACGCCCGCAAGCTCAAGGCCGAGCGCGAGCGCCACGCCGGCGAGCTGGAGGTGGTGATGCGCGTGTACTTCGAGAAGCCGCGCACCACGGTGGGCTGGAAGGGGCTGATCAACGACCCCTACCTCGACGAGAGCTACCGCATCCACGAAGGGCTGCGCATCGCGCGCCAGCTGCTGGTGGACATCAACCGCCTGGGCGTGCCGGCGGGCAGCGAGTTCCTCGACGTGATCAGCCCGCAGTACATCGGCGACCTGATCAGCTGGGGCGCGATCGGCGCGCGCACCACCGAAAGCCAGGTGCACCGCGAGCTGGCCTCGGGACTGTCGGCGCCGGTGGGCTTCAAGAACGGCACCGACGGCAACCTGAAGATCGCCTGCGACGCGATCCAGGCGGCGGCGCGGCCGCACCACTTCTTATCGGTGCACAAGAACGGCCAGGTGGCGATCGTCGAGACCAAGGGCAACAAGGACTGCCACGTGATCCTGCGCGGCGGCAAGGCGCCCAACTACGACGCCGCCAGCGTGGCCGCCGCGTGCAAGGACCTGGAAGCCGCCAAGCTGCCGTGCCGGCTGATGATCGACGCCAGCCACGCCAACAGCAGCAAACAGCACCAGCGCCAGATCGACGTGATGCGCGACGTGGGCGCGCAGATGGCGGCCGGCAACCGCTGCCTGTTCGGCGTGATGGTGGAGAGCCACCTGCACGCCGGGGCGCAGAAGTTCACGCCCGGCAAGGACGACCCGGCGGCGCTGGAGTACGGCAAGAGCATCACCGACGCCTGCATCGGCTGGGACGATTCGGTGGAGGTGCTGCATGTGCTGTCGGCCGCGGTCAAGGCGCGGCGCCGACATGCAGGCTGAGCGATTCAGCCTTCGCCGCTGCTGCGCGCCAGCCGCTCGGAGTGCCAGTAGACGTCGTCGCCGCCCAGGCCGTCGAGGTTGGCGCGGTTGAGCACGCGGGCCAGCACGAACATCAGGTCGGACAGCCGGTTCAGGTACTGGCGCGGCGGCTCGTTGACCGGGTCGTGCGCCGCCAGCGCGACCATCGCGCGTTCGGCACGACGCGCGATCGTGCGGCTGACGTGCGCCAGCGCCGCGCTGCGCGTGCCGGCCGGCAGGATGAACTCCTTCAGCCGCGGCAGCGCGGCGTTGTAGTGCGCCAGCGCTTCGTCCAGGCGCAGCACCGCGTCGGCCTTCAGCAGCTGGTAGCCGGGAATCGACAGCTCGCCGCCCAGGTTGAACAGCTCGTGCTGGATCACCACCAGCAGTTCGCGCACGTCGTCGGGCAGCGGTTCGGCCAGCAGCACCCCGAGGCTGGAGTTCAGCTCGTCGACGTCGCCCATCGCGGCGATGCGCAAGTGGCTCTTGGGCACCCGGCTGCCGTCGCCCAGCCCGGTGCTGCCGTCGTCGCCGGTGCGGGTGGCGATCTGCGAGAGTCGGTTGGCCATGGTGGGGCCGATGCTAGCAGCGGCGGTGAAGGCCGGCTCCTAGAATGGCCGACCCTATCCGCGCTTGCCGGGAGACCCGCGATGAACGCTCCGCTGCCGACCGAATTGCTGCAACAGATCCGCCCCGTGCCGGCCGCGATGCTGCAGGCACTGCACGCGCGCTTCGGCGACCGTTGCTCCACCGCCGCCGCAGTGCGCGAGCAGCACGGCCGCGACGAGTCGCCCTACCCGGTGACGCCGCCCGAGGTGGTGGTGTTCTGCGAGAGCACCGAGGACGTGGCCGCCGTCGTCAAGCTGGCCGACCAGCACGCGGTGCCGGTGATCCCCTTCGGCGTCGGCAGCTCGCTGGAAGGCCACCTGCTGGCGGTGCAGGGCGGCGTCAGCATCGACCTCGGCCGCATGAACCGGGTCGTGCGCGTGCACCCCGAGGACCTGACGGCCACCGTGCAGGCCGGCGTCACGCGCGAGCAGCTCAACCGCGAGATCCGCGACACGGGGCTGTTCTTCCCGATCGACCCCGGCGCCAACGCCTCGATCGGCGGCATGGCCGCGACGCGCGCCAGCGGCACCAACGCCGTGCGCTACGGCACGATGCGCGAGAACGTGCTGGCATTGACGGTGGTGACAGCCGCCGGCGAGGTCATCCACACCGGCACGCGCGCCAAGAAGAGCTCGGCGGGCTACGACCTGACGCGCTTGTTCGTCGGCAGCGAAGGCACGCTGGGCGTGATGACCGAGGTTACGGTCAAGCTTTACCCGCTGCCCGAGGCGCTGAGCGCGGCGATCTGCCAGTTCCCCAGCGTCGACGCCGCGGTGCGCACGACGATCCAGGTCATCCAGATGGGCGTGCCGATCGCGCGCTGCGAGCTGCTGGACACCAATGCGGTGCGCGCCGTCAACAAGCACTCGAACCTGAGCCTGCAGGAGTCGCCGATGCTGCTGATGGAGTTCCACGGCAGCGAAGCCGGCGTGCAGGAGCAGGCGCAGACGGTGCAGGACATCGCTCGCGACTTCGGCGGCACCGATTTCCAGTGGGCCACCACGCCCGAGGAGCGCAGCAAGCTCTGGACGGCGCGCCACAAGGCTTATTTCGCCGCGCTGCAGACGCGCCCCGGCTGCCGCTGCCAGGCCGGCGACGCCTGCGTGCCGATCTCGCGCCTGGCCGAGTGCATCAACGAATCGGTGGCCGACTCGGAGGAAGCGGGCATCCCCTACTGGGTGGTGGGCCACGTCGGCGACGGCAACTTCCACCTGAGCTATCTGCTCGACCCCAACGACGCCGACGAAGCGGCGCGGGTGGAGGCGCTCAACGTCAAGATGGTGCAGCGCGCACAGCGGCTGGAAGGCACCTGCACCGGCGAGCACGGCATCGGCCTGCACAAGATGGGCTACCTCGTCGACGAGACCGGCGAGGGCGCCGTCGCGATGATGAAGACCATCAAGCGCGCGCTGGACCCGAAGAACATCATGAACCCGGGCAAGGTGCTGGCGCTGTAGAGCACCCCTCCTCAGGCGGCCGGCGCCGGCACGGTCCAGCGCTTGGTCACCTCGTTCCTGGCGTTGACGCTTTCCAGGTGCACGCCGAAGCCCCACAGCCGCGCCACGTGCTTCAGCACCTCCTGCGCGGTTTCGTGCAGCGGGCGGTCGTTGTGCTGGAAGTGGCGCAGCGTGAGTGAACGGTCGCCGCGCAGGTTGACGTTCCAGACCTGGATGTTGGGCTCGCGCGAGCCCAGGTCGTACTGGCGCGACAGCGATTCGCGCACGCGGCGGTAGCCGGCGTCGTCGTGGATCGCGGCGACTTCCAGCTCCTTCTCCTGCTCGTCGTCGCGGATCGCGAAGAGGCGCAGGTCGCGCATCAGCTTGGGGCTCAAATACTGGCCGACGAAGCTCTCGTCCTTGAAGTTGCGCATCGCATGGTCCAGCGTCGGCAGCCAGGGGCTGCCTGCGATGTCGGGGAACCACTCGCGGTCCTCGGGTGTCGGCGCCTCGCAGATGCGCTTGATGTCGGTGTACATCGCGAAGCCCAAGGCGTAGGGATTGATGCCGCTGTAGCCGCGGTCGGTCACCTTGGGCTGGTAGACCACGTTGGTGTGCGACTTCAGCCACTCGATCATCACGCCGTCGGTCAGGTAGCCGTCGTCGTACATCTGATTGAGCAGCTTGTGGTGCCAGAAGGTGGCCCAGCCTTCGTTCATCACCTGGGTCTGGCGCTGCGGGTAGAAGTACTGCGCCACCTTGCGCACGATGCGCACGATCTCGCGCTGCCAGGGCTCCAGCAGCGGCGCGTTCTTCTCGATGAAGTACAGCAGGTTCTCCTGCGGCTCTTCGGGGAAGCGCTTGCTCTCCTTCTCTTCCTCGGCCTTGTCGGCGCGCCGGGGCAGCGTGCGCCAGAGGTCGTTGACCTGCCGCTGCGCATAGGCCTCGCGCTCCTGGCGGGCCGAGAGCTCCTGCGCCAGGCTCTTGCGGCTGGGCCGGCGGTAGCGGTCCACGCCGTGGTTGGCCAGCGCATGGCAGCTGTCGAGGAAGGCCTCCACCGCGTCGAGCCCGTGCTTCTCCTCGCACTTGGCCACGTAGTCCTTGGCGTAGACCAGGTAGTCGATGATCGACGCCGCATCGGTCCACATGCGGAACAGGTAGTTGCCCTTGAAGAAGCTGTTGTGGCCGTACGCGGCATGCGCGATCACCAGCGCCTGCATCGCCATCGTGTTCTCCTCCATCAGGTAGCTGATGCAGGGGTTGGAGTTGATGACGATCTCGTAGGCCAGGCCCATGTGGCCGCGCTTGTAGTTCTTCTCGGTGGCGATGAACTCCTTGCCGTAGCTCCAGTGGCGGTAGTTCACCGGCATGCCCACGCTGGCGTAGGCGTCCATCATCTGCTCGGCGGTGATGATCTCCAACTGGTTGGGATAGGTGTCCAAGCCGAAGCGCCGGGCCGTGGCCTTGATGATGCGGTGGTAGTCCTCGATCAGCTCGAACGACCAGTCGCTGGGGCCGGGCAGAGGCTCGCCGGGGCGCTGCTCCAGCGCGATGGGCTCGGTCAGCAGGGTGCGCGCGTGGTGCCGTTTCATGCCGCTTGTGCCCCTTCCTTCTTGAACAGCTCGCGGAACACCGGGTAGATCTGGTCGGCGCTGGTGGCCTTGCGCATCGCGAAGTGGCGGTTGACCTCTAGCAGCTGGGTGTACTCCTCCCACAGGTTCTGCTCCTCCTCGGCCACTTGCACGTAGGCGTAGTAGCGGCACAGCGGCAGGATCTTGTCGTTGAGCAGCTCGCGGCAGCGGCCGCTGTCATGGTGCCAGTTGTCGCCGTCGCTGGCCTGGGCGCCGTAGATGTTCCATTCGCTCGGGCTGTAGCGCGCGCGGATGATCTCCTCCATCAGCACCAGCGCGCTGCTGACCACGGTGCCGCCGGTCTCGCGCGCGTGGAAGAACTCGTCCTCGGTGACCTCGGCGGCCTGCGTGTGGTGGCGGATGAAGACCAGCTCGATCTTCTCGTAGTGCCGCGTCAGGAACAGGTACAGCAGGATGAAGAAGCGCTTGGACAGCTCCTTGCGCCCTTCGTCCATCGAGCCCGAGACGTCCATCAGGCAGAACATCACCGCCTTGCTGGTGGGCACCGGCACGCGGATGCGGCTGCGGTAGCGCAGGTCGATCGGGTCGAGGTAGGGGATGCGCTCCAGCCGTGCGCGCAAGTGCTCGATCTCGGTCTCCAGCGCCTTGATCTCGCGCTCGGCCACCGCGTCGCCGGGCTTGAACGCGGCCTTCAGCGCGGCCAGCCGCTCCTGCATCTCGCGCAGCTCGCGCCGGCTGCCGGCGCCGATCGCGATGCGCCGGCCGATGGCGCCGCGCAGGCTGCGCACCACGTGCAGGTTGTTGGGCGTGCCGTCGCTGGAAAAGCCGGCGCGCTGGCTCTTCCATTCAGGGACTTCTGCAAGCTGCGTGCGGATCAGGTGCGGCAGCGCCAGGTCCTCGAAGAAGACCTGCATGAACTCTTCCTTGCTGAGCGTGAAGACGAAGTCGTCCTCGCCCTCGCCGCTGTCGCTGGCCTGGCCCGAGCCGCTGCCGCCGCCCTGGCCGCCCTTGGGGCGCTCGATGCGGTCGCCGCGCACGTATTCCTTGTTGCCCGGGTGCACCACCTCGCGCACGCCGCCCTGGCCATGGCCGAACACGGGCTCGCTGATGTCGCGCTTGGGGATGTGGATGTCCTCGCCGCGCTCGATGTCGCGGATGCCGCGGCCGTCGATCGCGCGCTTGACCGCCTCGCGCACCTGGTCCTTGTAGCGGCGCAGGAAACGCTCGCGGTTGCCGATGGACTTGTTCTTGCCCGCCAGCCTGCGATCGATGATGGACTGCAGCATCGGCATTCCTTCAGCTTGACTTCCGTACGCGCAAATACCATTCGCACAGCAGCCGCACCTGCTTGGGCGTGTAGCCCTTGGCGACCATGCGCGTCACGAAGTCCTCGTGCTTCTTGGCCTCGTCGGCGCTGGCCTTGGCGTTGAAGCTGATCACCGGCAGCAGCTCCTCGGTGTTGGAGAACATCTTCTTCTCGATCACCGCGCGCAGCTTCTCGTAGCTGGTCCACACCGGGTTCTTGCCCTGGTTGTTGGCGCGCGCACGCAGCACGAAGTTGACGATCTCGTTGCGGAAGTCCTTCGGATTCGCGATGCCGGCGGGCTTCTCGATCTTCTCCAGCTCGGCGTTCAGCGAGGCGCGGTCGAACACCTCGCCGGTGTCGGTGTCGCGGTACTCGTGGTCCTGGATCCAGTAGTCGGCGTAGGTGACGTAGCGGTCGAAGATGTTCTGGCCGTACTCTGAATAACTTTCCAGATAGGCGGTCTGGATCTCCTTGCCGATGAACTCGGCATAGCGCGTGGCCAGGTGCTCCTTGATGAAGGCGAGGTACTTCTGCTCCACCTCGGGCGGGAACTGCTCGCGCTCGATCTGCTGCTCCAGCACGTACATCAGGTGCACCGGGTTGGCCGCGACCTCGGTGCTGTCGAAGTTGAAGACCTTGGAGATGATCTTGTAGGCGAAGCGCGTGCTGATGCCGGTCATGCCCTCGTCGACGCCGGCGTAGTCGCGGTATTCCTGGTAGCTCTTGGCGCGCGGGTCGGTGTCCTTCAGGTTCTCGCCGTCGTAGACCAGCATCTTGCTGAACAGGCTGCTGTTCTCGGGCTCCTTCAGCCGCGTGAGGATCGCGAACTGGCTCATCATCTTCAGCGTGCCCGGCGCGCAGGTGGCGGCCGCCAGGCTGCTGTTCTTCAGCAGCTTCTCGTAGATCTTGATCTCTTCCGAGACGCGCAGGCAGTACGGCACCTTGACGATGTAGATGCGGTCGAGGAAGGCCTCGTTGTTCTTGTTGTTGCGGAAGGCCTTCCACTCGCTTTCGTTGCTGTGCGCGAGGACGATGCCGTCGAACGGGATCGCGCCGAAGCCTTCGGTGCCCTTGAAGTTGCCTTCCTGCGTGGCCGTCAGCAGCGGGTGCAGCACCTTGATCGGCGCCTTGAACATCTCGACGAACTCCAGCAGGCCCTGGTTGGCCAGGCACAGGCCGCCGCTGTAGCTGTAGGCGTCGGGGTCGTCCTGCGCGTAGGTCTCGAGCTTGCGGATGTCGACCTTGCCGACCAGCGAGCTGATGTCCTGGTTGTTCTCGTCGCCGGGCTCGGTCTTGCTGATGCCGATCTGCTTCAGGATCGACGGGTAGCGCTTGACGACCTTGAACTGCCGGATGTCGCCGCCGAACTCTTCCAGCCGCTTGACGGCCCAGGGGCTCAAGATGCGGTTGAGGTAGCGGCGCGGGATGCCGTACTGCTGCTCGAGGATCGCGCCGTCTTCCACCGCGTCGAACAGGCCCAGCGGCGACTCGTTCACCGGCGAACCCTTCAGCGCGTAGAACGGCACCTGCTCCATCAACTGCTTCAGCCGCTCGGCGATCGAGCTCTTGCCGCCGCCGACCGGGCCCAGCAGGTAGAGGATCTGCTTCTTCTCTTCCAGCCCTTGCGCCGCATGGCGGAAGTACGACACCACCTGCTCGATGGCGTCTTCCATGCCGAAGAACTCGGCGAAGGCCGGGTAGGTCTTGATGACCTTGTTGGCGAACAGGCGCGACAGCCGCGGATCGTTGCGCGTGTCGATCGTGGTCGGCTCGCCGATGGCCTTGAGCATGCGCTCGGCGGCGGTGGCGTAGGCCAGCGGGTTGCGCTTGCACTCGGCGAGATAGTCCTCGAGGGACATCTCCTCTTCTCGCAGCCGCTCGTAGCGGGCCTTGAGACTGCTCATCACGTCCATGCGGACCTCCTGGTGAGGGAAGGCGCGGCCGAAGCGGGATGGCTTCGGCCGGGCCTGGGAAGTTCTGATGAAGTCCCGGCCGTACGAGGCCCAGGCTCCATCAGAGCTTTCCGGTCAGCGTGTCACTGGCTGTGACGACGCGATCTCAGGATGGTTCATTCTGCGCCTGCCAGCGCGGGAAAGAGAACGCTCATTGCGGTTCTGTTTCTCGATCTGGGGCCCGATGTCGGCTACGCAAGACACGTGCCGCTGGCCCTCGACGTCTTGTCACCACCGACCCACAACGCGCCAGGCGCTGCGCGCGCTGACGTGGCGCGTTGGCCGCGGCGCCGCCGAAGCGGGCTTATTGCGCAGGCAGGCCCAGCTTTTCGAGCACGCCGTTCAGCTCGTCCAGCGAGCCGAAGGCGATCGCGACTTCGCCGCGCTCGCCCTGCTTGCCCTTGCCGTGGACACGGATTTCGACGGCGGCCGTCAAGTGATCCGACAGCTGCTCTTCCAGCCGCAGCAGGTCGCGCGGCTTGTCCTTCTTGACACGCAGCAGCGGCGCCTGGCGGCCGGAGGCTTGGGCCCCGGCCAGCTTCTCGGCCTCGCGCACGCTGAGCTTGCGCGCCACCACGGTCTGCGCGGCCATCACCTGCTGTGCGGCCGGCAGCGGCAGCAGCGCACGCGCGTGGCCCATCTCCAGGTCGCCGGCCATCAGCATCTGCTGCACCGGCGCTGAAAGTTGCAGCAGGCGGATCAGGTTGCTGGCCGCGCTGCGCGACCGCCCCACGGCCTGCGCCGCCTGCTCGTGCGTGAGCTTGAACTCGTCGATCAGGCGCTGCAGCCCTTGCGCTTCTTCCAGCGGGTTCAAGTCTTCGCGCTGGATGTTCTCGATCAGCGCCATCACCGCGGCCGCTTCGTCGGCCACCTGGCGCACCAGCACCGGCACTTCGCTCAGGCCGGCGAGGCCGGCGGCGCGGAAGCGCCGCTCGCCGGCGATGATCTCGTAGCGCCCGGCGGCCACCGGCCGCACCAGGATGGGTTGCATCACGCCCTGGCTCTTGATGCTCTCGGCCAGCTCGTACAGCGAGCCTTCGTCCATGCGCGTGCGCGGCTGGTAGCGGCCGGGCTGCAGCAGCTCCAGGCGCAGCGTGGCGGGGGCGCTGTCGCCGGAGACGGGGGCGTCGCTGACCTTGGGGCCTAGCAGGGCTTCGAGGCCCAGACCCAGGCCCTTGGCTTTCTTGGTGACCATGGGGATCGATTGTCTATGACCCCTGGCGTCGCCGGCGGCGCTCGGCAGCCGGGAACAGCACTTCGCGCTCGAAGTAGCGGCGCAGCCGCACGGTGCGCGGCTCCAGCCGGCCGGGGCCGTGCGCCAGCACCTCGACCACGGCGTCCACGCGCAGCAGCAGCTCGCCGTCGGCATCGCGCCGCCAGCGGCCGGCGTGGCGCGCGGCCAGCACGTCGTCGACGTCCTGGCTGCCCAGCACGCGGCGCAGGCCCGCGCCGCCCACCCATTGGTGGCGGCCGTCGTCCTCCACGCGCAGCGGCACGCCGCCGAAGGCGTGATGCCGGCCCTGCTCGTGCCGCCAATGGAAGGCGCGGGCGGCCAGCAGCAGCCGGTCCAGCGCCGCGACGCCCACCCACGGCAGCCGGAAGGCGACGTAGGCGGCCACCAGCGCCAGCAGCAGCACCGTGCGCAAGGCGCCGTCCCAGCGGCTGAAGACCCAGGCGCCGGCCGCGGCGGCCAGGCCCAGGACGATGGCGTCGAGCAGCGGCTTCTTCAGGCTCATCGTGGTGTCGTCGCCGCGGCTTTATGCTCGGCCGGGCGCGCCGCATTGTGCGCGAGGGGTTTTGGCGATGGCATACACGGTTTATGTCGACGGGCAGGAAGGCACGACCGGCCTGCGTATCCACGAAGTGCTGGCCGGGCGCGGCGACATCGAGCTGCTGCGCATCGCCGCCGACAAGCGCAAGGACCCGGCTGAGCGCGCCCGGCTGCTGAACGCCGCCGACGTGGCGTTCCTGTGCCTGCCTGATGCCGCCTCGCGCGAGGCGGCGGCGATGGTGAGCAACCCGCGCACCTGCCTGATCGACGCCAGCACCGCGTTCCGCACGCATCCGGACTGGGCCTTCGGCCTGCCGGAGCTGGCGCCCGGCCAGCGCGACAAGCTGCGCGCCGCGAAGCGCATTGCCAACCCGGGCTGCCACGCCAGTGCCTTCATCCTGCTGCTGCGGCCGCTGGTGGACGCCGGGCTGGTGCCGGCGGCGCTGCCGGTCAGCGCCACCTCGATCACCGGCTATTCCGGCGGTGGCAAGAAGATGATCGAGCAGTATCAAGCTTCTCCACTTGAGCCTGCGCTCACTTCACCGCGGCCTTACGGGCTGGCGCTGGCGCACAAGCACCTGCCGGAGATGGCGGCCCACACCGGCTTGCTGCAGGCGCCGATCTTCCTGCCGGTGGTGGCCAACTACTACAAGGGGCTGGCCGTCTCGGTGCCGCTGGCCTTGTCGCAACTGCCCGCCGGCACCACGGCCGAAAGCCTGCACGCGGCGCTGGCCGCCCGCTATGCCGGCGAGCGCTTCGTGCGCGTGCAGCCGCTGCGCGACCCGGCCACGCTGGAGTCGGGCTTCTTCGACGTGCAGGCCAACAACGACAGCAACCACGCCGACCTGTTCGTGTTCGGCAACGACCGCCAGGTGCTGCTGATGTCCCGGCTGGACAACCTGGGCAAGGGCGCCAGCGGCGCCGCGGTGCAGTCGATGAACGTGCACCTGGGCGTCGACGAGGGGCTGGGGCTGTAGCCGGGCGCCGCGGCGGCTGCCGGCGCCAGGGTCAGAGTCAGAGGCAGATCGCGGGGTCGGCGGCGCGGTAGTGGTAGTCGTAGCCGGGCTTGAAGCCCAGCCGGCGGTAGACCGCGAGCGCCGGCGCATTGGCCGCGTCCACCTGCAGATAGGCCGTGCGCGCGCCTTCGGCGGCGGCGCGGCGCAGCAGCTCGGCGCACAGCGCGCCGGCCAGTCCGCCGTTGCGTGCGGCCGGCGCCGTGAAGACGTCGTACAAGCCTACCCAGTGCATCTGGCGGGCGTACTGGCCGCAGGCGATGACCTCGTCCTGCCGGCGCAGCAGCCAACCGCAGTAGGGCACCGGCGACTGCGCCAGGCGCTGGGCATGCGCCTGCTGTTGGTCGGCGGGCGAGCTGCGCAGGCGGCCCACCGCCCGGGCGTAGGCCTCGGCGTCGGCGCGCTCCAGCCGCAGATCGGCGGGCAGCGGGGCGGCGGCGTCCAACGCCATGCCGGCCAGCTCCGCCACCAGCACCCGGGTGGGATCGAAGCACTGCAGCCCGGCGGCCGCCAGCGCTTCATCCAGCCCGGCGGGCTGCGAGAACGGCGTGATGCGCACCACCAGCGGCAGCCCGGCCTCGCGGTACAGCGCGTCGGCCAGCGCCAGCTTGTCGGCCAGCGGCAGCCGGCCCGGCGCGACGGCGTTGATGCTGCGTGCACGCTTGGCCTTGCCGGGGCAGCGCCGGACCAGCCAGCCGTCCAGCCAGAGCTGCTGCGGCGGCGCGCTGGCGTTGAGCGCGGCGTCTTCGATCGCGGCCAGCTCGCCGTCGTCCAACGCGGGCGCCGCCGCCGTCATGCCGTGGCCACGCCGGCGCGCTGCCCCAGCCGCGCCACCATCTCGCGCGCGAACTCGACGAAGGCCTGCGCGCCCTTGGACGCGGGGTCGAACACGACGCCCGGCTGGCCGTAGCTGGGCGCCTCGGCCAGCCGCACGTTGCGCGGGATCACGGTGTTGAACACCTTGTCGCCGAAGTGCGACCTGAGCTGCTCGCTGACCTGCTGCTGCAGCGTGACCCGCGGGTCGAACATCACGCGCAGCAGGCCGATGATCTGCAGCTCGGGGTTCAGGTTGGCGTGCACCTGGCGGATGGTGTTGACCAGGTCCGACAGGCCTTCCAGCGCGAAGTATTCGCACTGCATCGGCACGATCACGCCGTGCGCCGCGCACAGGCCGTTGAGCGTGAGCAGGCTCAAGGATGGCGGGCAGTCGATCAGCACGAAGTCGTAGTCGCGCGCGACCGTGGCCAGCGCTTCCTTCAGCCGCCGCTCGCGCCGGTCCAGGTCGACCAGCTCGATCTCGGCGCCCGCCAACTCGCGGTTGGCGCCCAGCACGTCGTAGCCGCCCTTGGGGCTGGGCTTGCGCGCGTCGGCCAGCGCACTGCTGCCCAGCAGCACGTCGTAGACGCTGAGATCGAGCGCGCGCTTGTCGATGCCCGAGCCCATCGTCGCGTTGCCCTGCGGGTCGAGGTCAACCACCAGCACCCGCTGCCCCACCTGCGCCAGGCCCGCCGCGAGGTTGACCGTGGTGGTGGTCTTGCCGACGCCGCCTTTCTGGTTGGCGACGCAGAAGATGCGGGCCGCGGGACTCGTTGAACTCATTGCGTCCCCAACCGGATGCCGAAGCCGATCAGGAAGACGCCGGCCAGCCGCTCCAGCGCGCGCGCCAGGCCCTGGTGCGCGCGCACCTGGGCGCTGACCGCCTGCGCGAAGGCGCACAGCAGCAGGCAGTAGGCGGCGGTGATGACGGCGATGGTGGCCGCCATCGCGACGAAGGTGGGCAGGCCGCGGTGCGTGGCCGGGTTGATGAACAGCGGGAAGAAGGCCATGTAGAAAACGATGGCCTTGGGGTTGAGCAGCGTGATCAACAGCGCCTGCCGCAGGTAGTGGCCGCTGGTGATGCGGATCGGGCTGGCGCCGCCGGGCTTGGACAGCAGCAACCGCAGGCCGATCCAGCCGAGATAGGCGGCGCCCAGGTATTGCACGCCGTGCAGCCAAGCCGGGTGCGCGGCCAGCAGCGCCGCGACGCCGGCCACCGCCAGCCACAGCAGCACCTGGTCGCCCAGGATCAGGCCTAGCGTCGCGGCGGCGCCGCCGCGGTAGCCGCCCTTGGCCGTGGAGGTCAGCAGCGCAAAGGTGCCCGGCCCCGGCAAGGCCAGGAACAGCAGGATGGCGGCGCAGAAGGCACCGAAGTCGGAGATGCCGAACATGGGAGGGCGTCCTTGGAGGAAGCCGCTAGTGTAGTTTTGGGTTCAGGCTTTGGCCGCGGGAAGGGCGGCCGGTTGCAGCCAAACCAGGCAGCGTTCCGCGTCCAGGCCCGGCACCTGCAGCGGTTCCACGTGAAACATCAGCGCCTGAGGGTCCAGCGCCGCCAGCTCGTCCGCCGGCGGCTTGCCCTTCATCGCCAGCCAGCGGCCGCCGGGAGCCAGCAGGCGGCGGCTCAGCCGCGTGAAGTCGGCCAGCGAGGCAAAGGCGCGCGAGGCGATCAGGTCGAACGGCGCTTCGTCCAGCGCCTCGACCCGGGCGTGCCACGCCTGCAGGTTGGGCAGCCGCAGCGCGCCCGCGGCCTGGCGGATGAAGGCGGCCTTCTTGCCGATGGCGTCGACGCAAACCACGTCGGCCTGCGGCAGCAGCAGCGCCCACACCACACCAGGCAGGCCGCCGCCGCTGCCGACGTCCAGGATGCGCAGCCGCCGGCCGTCCTGCAGCAGGGCGCGGACGGCGGGCACGGCCGCCATGCAGTCCAGGCCGTGCTGCAGCCACATCGCATCCGGGTCGCGGATGGCGGTCAGGTTGTAGGTGCCGTTCCAGCGCTGCAGCAGCGCCAGGTAGGCCAGCAGGCCGTCGGCCTGGTCATCGCTGACGGGCAAGCCCAGCGTGGCCGCGGCCGCCAGCACCGCAGCCCGGTCAGGCAGCGGCATCCTGCACCGCGGGTTGGCCGCCGTTGCGGCTGCTGCCGCCGTCGCCGCCGAAGCCGCGGAACCGCCCCTTTTTCAGGTGCACCAGCAGCAGCGACACCGCGGCCGGCGTCATGCCCGACAGCCGCGCCGCCTGGCCCAATGTGGAGGGGCGGTGGCGGCTGAGCTTTTGCCGCACCTCGAAGGAGAGGGCGGTGATCTGCTGGTAGTCCAGGTCCGCCGGCAGCGGCAGGTGCTCGTAGTGCGAGGCGCGCTCGACCTCGTCGTTCTGCTTGTCGATGTAGCCGGCGTACTTCAGCGCGATCTCGGCCTGCTCGATGACGGCGTCGGCCTCGGCAGCGCCCCAGTCGCGCCGCAAGGTTTCACGTGAAACCGCGGCGTCCGGCCGCGCCAGCGCTTCCAGCTCACTGACCTGGTCGTGGCCGATGCCCGGCCGGCGCAGCAGCTCGGCCAGGCTGTATTCGTGCTCCAGCGCCTTGCCCAGCACGCGCTCGGCGTCGGCGGCCGGCAGCGTCTGCGGTCGCAGCCAGGTGCTGCGCAGCCGCTGCAGCTCGGCGGCCAGGCGGTCGCGCTTGCGGCTGAAGGCGGCCCAGCGCTCGTCGTCGACCAGGCCCAGTTGGCGGCCGGTCTCGGTCAGCCGCAGGTCGGCGTTGTCCTCGCGGAGCTGCAGCCGGTATTCAGCGCGGCTGGTGAACATGCGGTAGGGCTCGGTCACGCCCTTGCTGACGAGGTCGTCGACCAGCACGCCCAGGTAGGCCTGGTGCCGCGCCGGCAGCCAGGGCTCGCGCCCCAGCACCTGCAGCGCGGCGTTGGCGCCGGCGTACAGGCCTTGCGCGGCGGCCTCTTCGTAGCCGGTGGTGCCGTTGATCTGGCCGGCGAAGAACAGGCCGCCGATCGCGCGCGTTTCGAAGCTGGGCCGCAGTTCGCGCGGATCGAAGTAGTCGTACTCGATCGCGTAGCCCGGCCGCAGGATGTGCGCCTGCTCCAGCCCGGCCATCGAGCGCACGGCGGCGATCTGGATGTCGAAGGGCAGCGAGGTCGAGATGCCGTTGGGATAGAACTCGTGCGTCGTCAGCCCCTCGGGTTCCAAGAAGATCTGGTGGCTGTCCTTGTCGGCGAAGCGGTTGATCTTGTCTTCGATGCTGGGGCAGTAGCGCGGGCCCACGCCTTCGATGACGCCGGTGAACATCGGGCTGCGGTCGAAGCCGCTGCGGATGATCTCGTGCGTGCGCTCGTTGGTGTGCGTGATCCAGCAGGGCAGCTGGCGCGGGTGCTGCTCGGCCCGGCCGAGGAAGCTGAACACCGGCAGCGGATCGGCGTCGCCCGGCTGCTCGACCAGGCGCGAAAAGTCGATCGAGCGGCCGTCCAGCCGCGGCGGCGTGCCGGTCTTCAGCCGGCCCTGCGGCAGCTTCAGCTCCTTCAGCCGCGCCGACAGGCCGACAGCCGGCGGGTCGCCGGCGCGGCCGGCGGCGTAGTTCTGCAAGCCGACGTGGATGCGGCCGTCCAGGAAGGTGCCGGCCGTCAGCACCACGGCGCGCGCGCGAAAGCGCAGCCCGATCTGCGTGACCGCGCCGACCACGCGGTCGCCTTCGACCAGCAGGTCGTCCACCGCCTGCTGGAACAGCCACAGGTTCGGCTGGTTCTCCAGCCGGCGGCGGATCGCGGCCTTGTACAGCAGGCGGTCGGCCTGCGCCCGGGTGGCGCGCACGGCCGGGCCCTTGGAGCCGTTGAGAATGCGGAACTGGATGCCCGCCTCGTCGGTGGCCGCCGCCATCGCGCCGCCCAGCGCGTCGACCTCCTTGACCAGGTGGCCCTTGCCGATGCCGCCGATCGAGGGGTTGCAGCTCATCTGGCCCAGCGTCTCGATGTTGTGCGTCAGCAGCAGCGTGCGGCAGCCCATGCGGGCCGCGGCCAGCGCGGCCTCGGTGCCGGCGTGGCCGCCGCCGACGACGATGACATCGAAGGACTCGGGGTGCAGCATGGTGGAAGGTGCGCAGGCAAAGGTGCGGATTTTAGAAGCGCACCCCCGCGCGTCATAGCCCGCCACGCCGCTGCCCATAATCGACGCATGTCCAACCTGGCCCGACTCGACTGCCGGCCCGGCTGCGGCGCCTGCTGCATCGCGCCGTCGATCTCCACGCCCATTCCGCAGCCCGGCGGCGCGGCGGCGCGGCCCAAGGCCGCCGGCGAGGCTTGCCCGCAGCTCGACGAGCAGCGGCGCTGCCGGCTGTTCGGACGGCCCGAGCGGCCGGCGGTCTGCCGTTCGCTGCGGCCGCAGGCCGAGATGTGCGGCTCGTCACGCGCCGACGCGCTGGTCTGGCTGACCCGGCTGGAAGCGGTGACCGCCGCCGCTTGACGCCGCCGCACCGACGCCGATGGACCGTCTCACCGATCAGCGGCTGCTGGTCCTGTACCCGTCGCTGCTGACGATCAGCGAGAGTGAGCGCAGACATGTGCTGGCCCGCGAAGCGCAGGTGCTGACCGTGCCCGCCGGCGCGCTGCTGTTCGACGAAGGCCAGCCTTGCGGCGGCTTTCCGATGGTGCTGAGCGGCAGCGTGCGCGTGGCCCGCGGCTCGCCGCAGGGCCGGCGGCTGGAGCTCTACCGCGTCAGCCCCGGCGAGCTGTGCGTGGTGTCGACCGCCTGCCTGTTCGGCCACGCGGCGCTGACGGCCCATGGCGAGGCCGCCGAGGCCACCGAACTGGTCGTGCTGACGCCGGCCGGCTTCGCGCGCTGGACGGCGCACGAAGCGTTTCGGCGCTACGTGTTCGGCGTCTTCGCCGGCCGCCTGGCCGACCTGATGGCGCTGGCCGAAGCGGTGGCCTTCCAGCGCCTGGACCAGCGCCTGGCGCATGCGCTGCTCGGCCACGGCGAAGTCCTGCGCTGCACGCATCAATCGCTGGCCGACGAGCTGGGCACCGTGCGCGAGATCGTCACCCGGCTGCTCAGGCGCTTCGAGCGCGCCGGCTGGGTGCGCCTCGCGCGCGAGCGGGTGCAGATCGTCGATGCCGCGGCGCTGCGCGACGTGGCGGCAGGGCCGCCGCCGGCCTGATCGGCCCGATCTGCTGACCTGCCGCAAGCCCAAGGTAACCCAGGTCACAGACCCGCCGCGCAGCGCTGGCCGACACTGGCCGCAGCGGCGATCCCGCCGCGCCAGCCCGGAGGAAAGCATGAAGTCAAACGTTGGCGGCATCGACCGCGTCCTGCGCATCGTCGTCGGCCTGGTGCTGATCGGCCTGGCGGCCACCGGCAGCATCGGCGCCTGGGGCTGGATCGGCGTGGTGCCGCTGGCCACCGGCGCGCTGGGCACCTGTCCGCTGTACCGCGTGCTGGGCTTCAACACCTGCCCGATGCCGCGCAAGTAAGCCGTCAGCCGACGGCTCGCGGATAATGCTTGCCTGACCGCGGCGCCGGCTGTCTGGAGCCGGTGCCGGGCCATTCACCACGAGAGCGCCTGCGTCGGCAGGCGGCAAGCATGGATCGAAAGACGAGACTGCGGCGGCTGGCGCTGTTGAGCATGGCCGCCGCCGGGGCCGGCTGGATGGTGGCCTGCACCACGCCGCCGGCGGGCCCATCGCCGGCGGCCGGGCCTGCACCCAGGCCGGGCGCGGCTCCGGCGTCGGCGCCGGCGCCCGCGGCCGAGCCCGCGCCGCCGGCCCCGCCGCCCGAGCCGGCGCCGGCGTCGCCGGCCGCGGCGCAGCAGGCGCAGCGCCTAGCCATTGCGGCGGTGGAGTTGCTGGAGGTCGGCAACGAAGACCAGGCGCTGGCCGAGATCCAGCGCGCGCTGCAGGCCGACCCGGCCAACCGCCTGGCGCAGAGCCTGCTCAAGCAGATCCAGACCGACCCGCAGCAGTTGCTGGGACGCGAGTTCTTCGTCTACCGCGTCGAGCCGGGCGAGAGCCTGTCGCGCATCGCCGGCCGCTTCCTGAAGGACGTGCACCTGTTCTACGCGCTGGCGCGCTACAACGACATCAAGGTGCCGCGCCAGTTGCAAGGCGGTCAGCAGATCAAGGTGCCGGGCCGGCAGCCGCCGCCCATGTCCGCCGCGCCGCCGCCGGCCCCACCGCCGCCAGCGCCGGCGCCGCCATCACCCGCGCCGGCGCCAGCGCCGCCACCGGCCAGGCCCGCTGCGCCCGAGCCGCGGCCGCCGGCGCCCGATGCGGTGATCGCGCAGGAGTACCGCCGCGGCCTGTCGCTGATGGCGCAGCAGAAGCCCGCCGAGGCCATCGTCGCCTTCGACAAGGTGCTGGAGCGCGACCCCGGCCACGCCAACGCCAGGCTCAAGCGGGCGCAGGCGCTCAGCCAGGTGGCCGGGCTGATCCGGCTGCTGGAGAACACGATCAGGCGGCTGGACGGCCAGATCGCGCGCGAACCCGACAACGCGGCGGCCAAGGCCGAGCGCGACAAGGCGATTGCCGACCGCAACCGGCTGCAGCAGGTGAGGTAGGCGCGGGCTGTGCCCGGGCTCAGCCCTCACGCGTGAAATCGCGCTCGGGCCTTCGCCAGGCGCACAAGCCCTTCCGGGCTCGTGCGTCCGGGCTCAGCGCGCCGCGGCCGAGGCGCCCGCCGCTGGGCCGCGCGCCTTGCCGCCGCGCACGGCCAGCTGGCTTTGCAGGGCCAGCGCGCCGGGATGGCGGCGGTCCAGCGCCAGCGCGGCGTTGACCGCCTGCCGCGCTTGGTCGGGCTGGCGCTGGCGCAGCGACTCGGCTTTCTGCACGTAGAGGTCGGCCAGCAGGCTGCGGTGCGCCGCGTCGTGCCGCAGCGCGGGGCTGTCGCGCAGCAACTGGATCGCGCCGTCGAGGTCGCCTTGCCGCGCCAGCATCGTCGCGTGCTCGCGCTGGCTGTTGGCGGCGCGGGCCGCTTCGCCGGCCTGTGTGGAGGCCGGCGGCTCGGTCTCGGCGGCGCGCCGCAGCGCCGGCGGGGCGGCGAAGCGGCCGACGGCCGAACGCCGCGTGCGCTCGCGCTCGATCTGGCGCAGCGCATCGGCGGCGGCGCGGCGTTCGGGATCCAGCGCCAGCACTTCGAGATAGGCCTGCACGGCCAGGTCCAGCTCGCCGCGGCGCTGGGCGTCGGCGGCCGCGGCCAGGCGCTCGCCGGCGAGCTTGTCGATGCGCTGGCGCGCGGCGCCCAGGCGCTCGCGGACGCGTTCGTCCTGCGGGCGCAGCACGCTCAGCACCTCCCAGGTCAGCGCCGCGTCGGCCCAGCGGCCTTGCGCCTCGGCGCGTGCCGCGCGGCCGGCCAGCAGCCGTTCGTGCTCCGGCGGCGGCGGGTCGGCCGGCAGGGGCTCGGCGGCGTCGGCGCCCGCTGCGGGCTCGGCAGCCGCCGGCGCGGTCGACCGCGACGCACAGCCCGCCAGCGCCAAGGCGCCGGCGGCGGCGATCAGGCAGAGCCAGCGGCGCGGTCCGATCACGGCGCGGCCAGCGCGCGGCTGGTCTGCAGCTTGGACTTGAAGCCCTCCAGGCTGGTGTCGCCGAAGATCATGGTCCGGCGCAGCATCAGCGGCTGCGCATAGAACGCGTTGCCGCCGGGCACGACGGTGGCGCCCAGCTCGAAGCCGTTGCGCGCCGCAGCTTCCAGCACCGCCTCGTTGGCGTCGCCGAAGGGGTAGGCCAGGTGCCTGACCTTCAGCGGCGGCAGCCGGCGCTCCAGCAGCTCGCGCGGGGTGCGCATTTCGGCGTCCAGGTTGGCGCGGTAGCGCTCGTCGGTCTCGCCGGCGCGGCGCTCGACCAGGTTGCGGTGGCTCTTGGAATGCGACTGCACGTCGACCAGGCCCGAGGCCTGCATCTCCTGCAACTGCGCCCAGGTCAGCGCGTCGCCGCCGCCCAGGAAGTCGGTGTAGATGAAGACGGTGGCCGGCAGCCGGTACTTCTTCAGCACCGGGAAGGCATGGCGGTAGACCGACTCGTAGCCGTCGTCGAAGCTGATCACCACCGCGCGCGCCGGCAGCGCCTTGTGGCCGGCGAGGAAGCCCGCGAGGTCGGCCATCCGCACCACGCGGTAGCCGTTGCGCGCCAGCCAGGCCATCTGCGCCTCGAAGGCCGACGGCGACACCACCATCTTGGCGTTGCCCGCGCCGAAGCGGTGGTAGCAGAGGATGGGCACGGTCTGCAGCCGGTCGGCGCTGACGCCCAGCGGGTTCAGGGGCCGCAGCGGCACCACCAGCGGCACGGCGGGCGACGGCGCCGCCGGGCTGCGGTTGCCGTCGCCATCGTCATCGTTGGCATCGGCGATCTGCCAGGCCTGGGCGGCCGAGCCCAGGAAGCGCTCGGCGATGCCCTCGAAGCTGTCGCCGGCGGCCGGGCGGTAGACCAGCAGCCGCTCGTTGCGGCCCAGCACCTCGCCTTGCGCCTGCGGCCAGGGACCGCCAGTCGCGGCGGCAGGGGCCGGCGGCGGTGCCGTCTCGGGGCCGGCCGATCGAGCTTGCGGCGCCGCAGGGGCCGTGGCGGTCGGCGTGGACGAGCAGGCGGCCAGCAGCAGCGCGGCGCCGGCGAACAGCGCAGCGGCGGCCCGCCCGCGCAAAGCCTGCCGGCTCATGCCGAACGCGGTGGCGTGACGGGCTGAGCCACCGTGCGGTCGAGCGCGGCCTCGCGCTCCTGCAGCGCGGCGGCCATCGCGTCGAAGCCGGCGTAGAGCTGGCCGAACTCGTCCTTGCGCTGCTCGTTGATGCGCTGGTCGAAGCGGCCCTTGGCGATCTCGGCCATCGACTCGCGCACCAGCTTGATCGGCTTGGCGAACCAGTTGGCGACGAAGTACATCGCCACCGCGACGGCCAGCACCGTCACGATGGCCAGCAGCACCATCAGCGTGATCGACAGCCGCGCCACCTCGGTCAGCGGCCGCTCACGGATGCCGATGGCGACGCGGCCGGCGGTCTGCTCCTGGAAGGTGATCGGCACCTCGAAGCCCAGCACCGGCTCGCCGCCGGCGACGTAGCGGCCCACCGCGACCTTGTCGCGCTGGCCCAGGCTTTCCGCGGCCGGCGCCTTGTAGGGCTGGCCGACCAGGCGCGCGTCGCTCGCCGCGCGCACCACGCCGTTGGCGTCGGCGACGGTGATGCGCTCGTAGTCGCCGGTCTTCATGACCTTCTCGACCAGCACCTCCACCGCCTCCCATTCCTCACCCAGCACCGAGGCGGCGTTCTGCGCTGCCATGAAGCGCGTCATCGACGCGCCGTAGTCGATGGCCTGGCTGGTCAGCGCCGCCACCTGGCGCTGCGTGATCAGCGTGGCCGTCACGCCCATCACCGCGGCGACGATCAGCGCCATCGTCAGCGCCCAGCGCACGCGCAGCGGCACGATGCGCTGGCGGTCGAGGTCGCGCGCCTCCTCGTCGATTTCGGCGAGCACCTTGACCAGCGCATCGGCCAGCTCGGCGCCGCTCTGGAAGCGCTGCGCCGGCTGCTTGGCCAGGCAGCGGTCGATCAGCCGGCGCAGCGAGTTGGGCACGTCGGTGCGCGCCTTGTCGATCGGCGGCGCCGGCTCGTTGGCGATCTTGGTGGCCACGGCCACCAGGCTGTCGCCGCGGAAGGGGCGGTGGCCCACCAGCATCTGGTACAGCACGATGCCGGCCGAGAACAGGTCGGAGCGGCCGTCGAGCTTCTCGCCGCGCGTCTGCTCGGGCGACATGTACTGCGGCGTGCCCAGCACGTCGCCGGCGCGCGTGCGCAGCGAGGCGTCGGTCGCGCTGTCCATGTGCGCGATGCCGAAGTCGGTGACCTTGATCGTGCGGCTGCCGGTCAGCCGCATGATGTTGGCCGGCTTGATGTCGCGGTGGACGATGCCCCTGGAATGCGCGTAATCCAGCGCGCGGGCGAGCTGGATGCCCATCACCACCGCGTCGCGCACCGGGATCGTCTTGGTCGCCTCCAGCTCGTCGGCCAGCGTGGTGCCTGACAGCAGCTCCATCGCCATGTAGGGCCGGCCTTCGATCTCGCCGACGTCATGCACGGTGACGATGTTGGAATGCGACAGCCCGCCCGCGGCGCGCGCCTCCTGCAGGAAGCGCCCGCGGTAATCGTCGCCCTCGCACAGCGAGGCGTGCAGGAACTTGATGGCCACGTCGCGGCCGATGTGCGGGTCGTGGGCCTTGAAGACGGTGGCCATGCCGCCGCGGCCGATGCGCTCCAGGATCTGGTAGCGGCCGGCCTGCTGCACTTTCTCGGTCGCCGGGCCGCCGCCGGGCAGGGTGCCGAAGGGCAGCGCCGATTCGCCGGGCAGCACGCCGCGGCTGCGCAGCGAGGTTTCGCTGCCGGTGCCCGAATCGGGGAGCGTGCCGAGCTGCGCGAGGGGGGTGGTCACCGTCGCGGCCTGGGCGGTGCCGCCTGACGGGCGCTGCGGTTGATCTTGCGGGTCGGCCATGGGCTTGGGATTGCAGGGTCGATCATGCGCCAGCCGGCAGCGCAGGTCCATGCCCGCGGCCCAGTCTTGTCGTGCAGTTGTAGGGCATCCGCCGCTTGGCCGGGCCGTCAGCCGAACAGCCCCGGCGCCTGCTCGGCCGGCGCGTCGTCGTCGCTGTAGAAGCATGACGGGCAAACCGCGCGGTAGCGCTCGTTGCCGCCGATCTCCACCTGCTCGCCATGCGTCACGCGGCGGCCGTCGGGGCCCAGGCGCAGATTCATCGACGCCTTGCGCGCGCAGGCGCAGATGGTCTTCATCTCCTCCAGGTCGTCGGCCAGCGTCAGCAGCTCGGCCGAGCCGGGAAAGGCCTCGCCGCGGAAGTCGCTGCGCAGGCCGTAGCAGATCACCGGCACGCGGCCGCCGTGCGCCAGGCGGTGCAACTGGCGCACCTGTTCGCGGCTGAGGAACTGCGCCTCGTCGATCAGCAGGCAGGCCACGTCGGCCGGCAGGTGCTCGCGCGCGAACGTGGTGCCGGGCCCGAAGGTGGCCACGGTGCGCTGCAGACCCAGGCGCGAGCCGATCACGCCCTGGCCGGCGCGCTCGTCGTGCGCCGCGGTGAACAGCAGCACGCGCATGCCGCGTTCTTCGTAGTTGTGCGCGGCCTGCAGCAAGGCGGTGGACTTGCCGGCGTTCATCGCCGCGTAGCGGAAGTAGAGCTTGCTCATCGGCGCGGCTGCGCCTACTGCACGACGTTGAAGCCGACGATGGTGGCGCCGAAGACGTCGCTGCAGCCGCTGCCGCCCGGCGGGCACTTGGGCACGCCGGCGATCCAGGGCAGCGGCCCGGTGTGCCGCTGCGACAAGGCGTTGGCCGCGTCGCCGGTGGGATAGAACGCGAAGCCGCCTTCGTCGCGCTCGGGCAGCGCCGAGTGGTCGCGCTGTAGCGCCGACACCATCACCAGCAACTGGTTGGCGCCGCTGGGGCCCGAGATCTTGAAGTCGACGTCGGTCGGCAGGTTCAGCGCCACGTTCTTGCGCACCCGCGGCAGGCCCGAGATGCGGTTGGGGTACAGGCGCAGCAGCGAGCCGTCGGAGCCGTGGTTGTAGACGTAGAGGTAGCCGTCGCTCTGCGACTTGACGGTGAACTCGATCGCATCCTTTTCGCTGCGCACCGTCGTGCGCACCAGGCTGACCTCCACCTTGTGGTCGGGCGCCTGCGCGGCCACGATGCGCTTGAAGTCGGCCAGCGCGTCGAAGGCGGCCAGTGCCGGTGCCGGTGCGGGTGCCGGCACCGGCGCCGGTATCGGTGCTGGTACCGGCGTCGGGATCGGCGTCGGGATCGGCGGGGCCGGCGCGGCCGCAGGCCTGAGCCAGGCATAGGTGCCCACGCCCAGCGCGCCGGTGGCCAGCAGCGCCGAGACGAACAGCAGCGCCGGCCGCGGTCCCGCCTTGGGCGGCGGCTGCGGCCGCAGCGGCTGCGTGCGCGCCTCGAAGTCGAACGGCGTCTCGCCCGGCCGCACCGTGAACTGCGGCGCCGCATCGGCCAGCGCGGCTTCGAACGGCGGCGGCGCCGCGGCCTCGCCGGGTGCCGCGGTGGCCAGCTCGACGTCGGGCACCAGCGGCGCCGCGTAGATGGTGGTCGGCGTGCGCTGCAGCTGCGTCACCGCGCCGGGCGGCAACCAGGTCTGCGTGCGCTCGCGCGTGAACTCGTTGAGGCCCAGCTCGTCGCGGAACTGCTCGATCGACGGCGTGCGCTCCTCGGGCCGCACCGCCAGCGCGCGGTCCACCGCGACCAGGAAGCGCGCGCTGTAGCGGCCGGCGGCGATCTGCGCCAGCGGCTCGTAGCCGTCGTTGATCAGCCGGCCCACCGACGGCGGCGGCGTGCGCCCGGTGATGCCGAAATGGATGGTCGCGGCCAGCGCGTAGACGTCGGTCCACGGGCCCTGCTTCATGCCCGGCACCTCGCCCCACTGCTCGATCGGCGCGTAGCCCGGCTTCAGGATCACCGTCAGCGCATGCGTCAAGTCGCCGATGACCTGGCGCGCGGCGCCGAAGTCCAGCAGCAGCGGCCGCCGCGTCCCGGCCAGCAGCATCACGTTGTCGGGCGCGATGTCGCGGTGGTACCAGCGCTCGGCGTGCAGCACGCTCAAGGCCTCGGTCAGCGGGTCGAGCAGCGTCATCAGCGCCATCTCGTCGGGCGGCTCGGGCAGCGACTTCCACTCGTCGCGCAGCGTGATGCCTTCGCAAAAGGGCATCACCATGTAGGCCGAGCCGTTGGCCTTCCAGAAGCGGTAGACCTTGATCAGCGCCGGGTGGTCGAACTGCGCCAGCAGCCGCGCTTCCTCGACGAAGCTGCGCAGCCCGGCCTCGAAGGCCTCGGTGTGGCGCTCGGAGCGCACCACCACCTGGGTGCCGCCGGAGCGGCCGACCATGCCCGACGGGAAGTACTCCTTCACCGCCACCTGGCGCTTCAGCGAATGGTCCCAGGCGCGGTAGACGATGGAGAAGCCGCCTTCGCCGGCCACGCGCTTGAGCTCGAACTCGTCGAGAAAGGTGCCCAGCGGCAGCGCGTTGCCCGAGTCCTGGCGGCCCGGCAACGGCGGCGGCACGGCCGCCGCGGGCGCTTCGCCCGGCGGCCCGTCCAGCGGCGGTGGCACGACCGTGCGGTCGTTGTCGGGCGTGTCGTTGTTCATGGCGGCCGAGGCCGCAGTCTGCCAGATCCCGCGCCCAAATCGCCCCGGCTGCGGATTAAGTCTTCGATTTCGGGCCGCCGCGGTGACAAGATACGACCCGCTGCCCAACCGGCATGAAGGAGCGAGCATGAAGACCACCCCGCTGCAGGCCCTGGCGGCCGCGCTGTTGCTGATGGGGGGAGCGGCTGCCCAGGCGCAGGCGCCGGCCCCGGTGCTGAAGATGAACCAGGTCACCGAGCAGGCGCTGGTCGACGCGCTGGACATCGGCGAGACCGGCGCCGAGGAAGGCGCCAGGACGCGCAGCATCAGGCCCACCGCGCGCAGCAACAACAACAGCGGCAACACGCCGTCGCGCGTGGCGGCCGGCAAGTCCAACCTGCTGATCACCTTCAACACCAACTCGGCCGAGCTGACCCACGAGAGCAAGAACGCGCTGGGCACGGTGGCCAAGGCGATGCAGTCCGACAAGCTGGCGCCCTATGCCTTCAGCGTGGAAGGCCATGCCGACCCCCGCGGCAGCGCCGACCTCAACCAGCGCCTGTCGGCCGCGCGCGCGCAGTCGGTGGTGAACTACCTCGTGGCCGCGCAAGGCATCGCGGCCGACCGCCTGTCGCCGGTGGGCAAAGGCTCGGCCGAGCCGCTGAACACCGAGCGCCCCGACGCGCCGGAGAACCGCCGCGTGACCATCGTGACGAAGCGGCAGTAGCAGGCTGGCGCCGGCGCCGCACGGCGCCGGCATCTTCATTCCCTCAAGCCGCGGCGGGCGCGCTGCGGAAGTCCAGCACGAAGTCGTTGTCGGCGGCATCGACCTGGATCGCTTCGACCACCTGGTCTTCGCCCGCGTGCTGCAGGAAGTGCGTGGCCAGGCGCGGCAGCAGGCTTTGCGTGAGGATCGCGTCGACCATGCGGCCGCCCGATTCCACCTCGGTGCAGCGGCGGCGGATCAGGTCGACCACGGCGTCGGTGTAGTCCAGCTTCGCGCGGTGGCGGTCGGCCACGCGCTGCTGGATGCGGCCCAGCTGCAGCCGGATGATCTGGCCCAGCATCTCGTCGCTGATCGGGAAGTAGGGCACCACCACCAGCCGCCCCAGCAGCGCGGGCGGGAACTTCTCCAAGAGCGGCTTGCGCAAGGCCGTGGCCAGCGCGTCGACGCTGGGCATCAGCTCGGGGTCGCGGCACATGCTGGCGATGACGTCGGTGCCGACGTTCGAGGTCAGGATGATCACGGTGTTCTTGAAGTCGATGTAGCGGCCCTCGCCGTCTTCCATCCAGCCCTTGTCGAAGACCTGGAAGAACATCTCGTGCACGTCGCTGTGCGCCTTCTCGACCTCGTCGAGCAGCACCACGCTGTACGGCCGCCGGCGCACCGCCTCGGTCAGCACGCCGCCTTCGCCGTAGCCCACGTAGCCCGGCGGCGAGCCCTTCAGCGTGGAGACGGTGTGCGCCTCCTGGAACTCGCTCATGTTGATGGTGATCAGGTTGTGCTCGCCGCCGTACAGCGACTCGGCCAGCGCCAGCGCGGTCTCGGTCTTGCCCACGCCCGAAGGCCCGGCCAGCATGAACACGCCGACCGGCTTGCTCGGGTTGTCGAGCTGCGCGCGCGCGGTCTGGATGCGGCGCGCGATCGCATCCAGCCCGTGGCGCTGGCCGATCACGCGCCGGCCCAGCGTGTCGGCCAGTTGCAGCACGGCCTGGATCTCGTTGCGCACCATGCGGCCGACCGGGATGCCGGTCCACTCGGCCACCACCGCGGCCACCGCGCTGGCGTCGACGATGGGCTGCAGCAGCGGGTCGTCGCCTTGCAGCGCGGCCAGCTCCTTGCGCAGGCGCTGCAGCTCGGCGGCGTCGGCGCCGGGCTCGCTGGCGACCAGCTTGGCCTCGGCCGCGCCGATCTGCTGTACCAGCTGGCTCTCGGCCTCGAAGCGCGCGTTCAGCGCCGCGCGCTCGTCTTCCAGCCTGGCCTGCGTGGCCTTCAGCTCGTCCAGCCGCTTGCCGTGGTCGACGCCCAGCGCCAGCTCGCGCTGCACCACGTCCAGCTCGATCTGCAGGCCTTGCAGCCGGCGCGTCACGTGCTCCAGCCGCGCCGGCACCGCGTGCAGGCCCATCGCGACGCGCGAGCAGGCGGTGTCCAGCAGGCTCACCGCCTTGTCGGGCAACTGCCGCGCCGGGATGTAGCGGTGCGACAGGCTCACCGCGGCCTGCACCGCGTCGTCGCCGATGCGCACCTTGTGGTGGGCTTCGAGCTTGGCCGTCACGCCGCGCAGCATGGCCACCGCCTTGGGCTCGTCGGGCTCGTGGATCTGCACGACCTGGAAACGCCGCGTCAGCGCCGGGTCCTTCTCGATGTACTTCTTGTACTCGGCCCAGGTGGTGGCGCCGATGGTGCGCAGCGTGCCGCGCGCCAGCGCGGGCTTCAGCAGGTTGGCCGCGTCGCCGGTGCCGGCCGCGCCGCCGGCGCCCACCAGCGTGTGCACCTCGTCGATGAACAGGATGATGGGTGTCGGGCTGCCCTGCACCTCGTCGAGCAGCGTGCGCAGCCGGTTCTCGAACTCGCCCTTCATGCTGGCGCCGGCCTGCAGCAGGCCGACGTCCATCACGCGCAGCTGCACGCCGCGCAGCGGCGGCGGCACGTCGCCTTCGGCGATGCGCAGCGCCATGCCCTCGACCACCGCGGTCTTGCCGACGCCGGCCTCGCCCACCAGGATGGGGTTGTTCTGGCGGCGGCGCATCAGGATGTCGATCATCTGCCGCACCTCGTCGTTGCGGCCGGTCACCGGGTCCATCTCGCCGCGCTTGGCGCGCTCGGTCAGATCCTGCGTGTACTTCTCCAGCGCCGTGCCCTTGCCGCCGCCGGCGCCGGGCATCGCGTTGCTGGCCTCGCCGGGCGCGCCTTGCAGCCCGCTGCCGTCGCTGGCCTGCAGCCGCGCCTCGGGCGAGCCGGGCAGGATCTTGCCGAAGGCCTCGCTCAGCATCGGCTCGGCGAGCTTGTCGAACTCCTTCGAGATGGCGCGCAATTCGTTGGTCAGCACGCGCGTGCGCATCATCCCCGACAGCAGGTAGGCGCTGCGGATCTGCGACTCGTTGAACATCAGCGTCGCGTAGACCCAGCCGCGCTCGATCGCGGTCTCGATCTGGTCGGAGAAATCGCTGATCGCGGTCGCGCCGCGCGGCAGCCGGTCGAGGCTGGCCACCACGTCGGCGGCCAGCTTCTCGGCGTCGACGCCGAAGTGGCGCGCGAGGCGCAGCAGGTCGGAATCGGTCTCCTGCAGCAGCTGGTGCAGCCAGTGCACCAGCTCGACATAGGGGTTGCCGCGCAGCTTGCAGAAGACGGTGGCGCTTTCCAGCGACTTGAACAGCAGCGGGTTGAGCTTGCCAAACAGGGCCAGACGACTGATTTCGGACACGGGCGGGCTCACTGGGTGGGGGTTGAAGAAGGGCGGCGGCGGCCATCGCCGCGCACCGCGCGGCGCTGCCGGCGCAGCCAGCGTTCGGCATCGAAGCGGAAGTCCTCGGCGTCGGCCGGCGCCGGGCCGGCCAGCATCCAGCTGCTGTGGCCCAGCCGCGCCTGGCCGCCGAGCGCGGTGCCGGGCACGTCGGGCTGCCGCAGCACGAGCTGCAGGTCCCAGGCGTACTCGATGCCGACGTAGTTGCGCACCCAGTCGACCAGGGCGCGGAAGTCGTCGGCGCCGGGCATCAGGCGCAGGTAATTCGTTAGCGACATGGGCCCCAGCCGCAGCCGGAAAGCGTACTGCGCATCGGGCACGCGCGAGCCCACCACCGCGTCGACGCCGAGCCGGGTGTTGCCGCCGAAGGGCTGCAGCCGGGTCTGCTGCTCGGGGTCGAGCTCCAGGTGGTGCAGCCGGTGCTCCTGCAGCTGCACCGGCACGCCGAAGAACATCCGCAGCGCCGAGGCCAGGCCTTCGGGGTTGCGCGTCCAGCGGCTGAAGTGGCCGGCCGCGAAGCGTTTGGCGTGGTCGGGCACCGCGTCGCGGTTCAGCATGCCGGCCTCGCCGAGGCCGATCAGGCTGCCGAGATAACGCCCGAAATGATCGGCGCCCGGCCGGTCCAGCGACGCGGTGGGCTGCGCGTCGGACCAGGCGCGGAAGAACAGCAGCAGCAGCCGGTGGTGGAAGATGTCGGCAAAGCGCGCCAGCGTCGGGTCGTCGTGCTGGCGCAGCCGCTCGCGCACGTACTCGGTCAGGTGCGTGGGCAGCGGGCCGTTGGGGCCGTAGAGGCCGAAGCTCCAGACCGTCAGCCGCTCGGGCTGGTGCGGCGCGCGCGCCGGCGGCGGCAGCACCTCGGCGAGGGTGGCCGGCGCGAAGGCGAGCGACGGATCCTGCCCCAGCCGGATGGGCTCGGCGCGCGGCCGCTCGGCGCGGCCGAAGCGCGGCAGCTCCGGGTGCCGGGCCTGCAGCAGGCGCAGCGCGAAGAACAGGTCGTAGGCACTGGGATCGGCCTTGAGGCGGCGCCAGAACTCGCGCGCGCCCATGCCCGGCAGCTCCGGCGGCCGCGCCGGAGGCAGCGCGGTGACGGTGGCGCCGTCGCCGGCCGCGGCGGTGGCCGCTGTCGTGCCGGCCGTCATGCTGCGGGCCTCATGCCCATGCGCGCCGGCCACGCGGCCAGGCGGCCGCGCTGCCGCGAGCGCAGCTCCAGCTCGGTGAAGCTGTTGACGCCGACGTGGCGCGCCAGGAACTGCTCCAGCACGGCCGCCAGCGGCCAGGGGCTGACGCCGGCGAATGGCGTGTCGTCCACCCCGAGCCTGACGCCCACGCCGCGGCCGTAGACGAGCTGCCGGTGCTGCGGCAGCCGCCGCGTGATGGGCTCGATCGCCAGCGACGCGATGCCCTGGATCTGCCCGCCGAGGTCGCGGTTGCCGAGGTCCTTGTACAGGCCCAGCAGCTCGCGCAGCGTGGCCGCGCCTTCCTCGTCGGACTTGTCGCTCAAGGCCAGGTAGTTCAGCGTCAGGTGCGAGATCAGCCGCCAGGTGATCTCGTTCTCGGCCATCGCCTCCGCCGGGCGCGAGGGGCCGGCCACCACGCGCACGGCGCCGATCGGCGCCGATTCCACCGGCGACAGGTCGCCGCCGCCCTGGCCCACCGGCATCAGCAGCGGCAGATCGCGGTTGGTGCACAGCGCGACCACGCTCAACTGCCGCAGGTCGTCGGAGAAGGGCGCGTCGCGCTGGTCCACCAGCGACAGGAAGACCTCGCTGCCCAGGTAGCGCGTGCGGGCGCCGAAGCGGGCCGCGTGCTCGGAGAACAGCCGCGGCTCGCGCCGCAGCGCGAAGTAGGCCTGGTCTTCGGCACGGATGCCGTGGATCGAGGCGTACAGCGGCACGAACTCGCGGTCTTCGATGCGGCCCTCGTGGTGGCCGACGACCGAGCGCACGCTGTAGACCTCGTAGTCGCGCGGCCGCGTGCGGTCGGGCACCACGTGGTACTCGTTGACGCTGGGGCTCAGGTGGATACGGTCGGCCGTGCGCTGGGTGAGGTTGATCGCCGGCACGCAGTGCAGCAGGAAGTTCTTCTGGTCGACCGCGGCCTCCAGCTCGGGCCGCGGCTTGCGCAGCAGCAGCGTCAGGGCGATCTGGCGCAGCTTGGCCTTCTGCAGCGCCGGTGCTAGGCCGCGGATCGAGAAGAAGCGGAAGCGCGCCGGGAACGCGAAGTACTCGTGCAGCAGCCGGTGGCCCTGGAAGGCGCGGTGCGTGTAGGGCAGCAGCGCCTGCGATTGCTCGTAGCCCTCGGGCTGCAAGGCCTCGGGGCCGAGCTGCCCGAACACGCGCGTCGGATCCTGCGCGTCGTGCACCACCACGCCCAGCAGCGAGCCGTGGATCAGCTCCTGCAGCTGGGTGGCCACGGTGTCGGCGCCGGCCAGGTGCAGGTCCAGCCGGTCCAGCCGCAACTGGTCGAACGTGAGGCCGCTGCGCACGCTCAGATCCAGCCGCAGGTGGCCGGCGGGCTCGGCCGGCAGCCGCAGGCTGGCCAGCGGCAGCTCCACCGGCACGCCGGCCAGGCGCGCGCGCACCATCTCCAGCGGCCACAGCAGCAGGTCGTGTCCGGTGCGGAACTCGCACGGCGTCTGCTCGTCGGCCATCTTGCGGCTGCGCAGCACCGTGCCCGCGGGCAGCGGAAAGCCCGCGGCCAGGCTGCCCTCACTGGCGCTGGGCTCGATCTGCGCCACCAGCATCGCCGGCGTCGGCGCCAGGTAGTGCGGGCACACCATCTCCAGGATGCGCTGCGACAGGCGCGGAAACTCCGCGTCCATCTTCATCTGGATGCGCGCGGTGAGGAAGGCGAAGCCTTCGAGCAGGCGCTCGACGTAGGGGTCGGCGACCTCTACCTCGCGCATCGTCAGCCGGCCGGCCACCTTGGGGAAGGCGGCGGCGAACTCGGCGCCCAGCTCGCGCAGGTAGGCGAGCTCGCGGTTGTAGACCTCGACGAGCTGGCGGTTCAAGGCGTCAGGCCCCTTCCACGGCCACCTGGCCGGTCTCCAGGTCGAGGCTGGTCTTGAGCAGCATCTCCATCGGGTAGGGCATGGACCAGAACTGGCAGCGGATCTCGAACTGCAGGGTGTTGTGGTGGCTGAGCGAGGCCGCCGACGGCGCCAGCGAGACCTGCAGCGTGTCGGCCAGGATGCGAGGCTCGAAGTTGACGATGCACTGCCGGATGTCGGCCTCCAGCGCCGGCCAGTCCAGCTCCGACAGCAGCTGGCCGGCCATCGGCGTGATGCCGTAGTTCAGCACCGAGCGCTGAGCCAGCGGCAGGCCCTCGAAGTCGATCAGGCCGCCGGCGTTGTTGGCGTTGAGCAGCCAGCCCAGGTCGCGCAGCAGCGCGCCGCGCAGGCGCGACTCGTTGACGTAGACGGCGTCGACGCGCTCGCTGCGCTTGAGCGGCTCGTCGTCGGTCAGCCGGTCCAGCAGCGCGGGCTGCAGGCGGTCCTTGCCGCCGTCGGGCCCGGCCCTGGAGGGTCGCGACGATGCCATCTGCTTGCGAAGTCAGCTGGCGCCGAACTGCAGCCGCCGCACGTCCAGCAGCGCATGCTCGTCGCCGTCGGCCAGCCACGTGCGCTGGCCCAGGCCGCTGGCATGGCCGTCGCCGAGGTCGGTCCACTCGGTACGGCGCGCTAGGCGCAGCGCGTCGTCGCCGGCCTCGCTGCCGGGGTAGCGCGCGGGGATGAAGCCGGCCAGCGTGCCGCCGGTGGTCAGCGTGACCTCGCAGGCGGCCCAGACGAAGTCGCGCAGATCCTGCGGCGCCTCGAAGCCGATGCGGCCGATGGCGGAAAACGGCAGCCAGTAGTAGTTGCCGTTGGCCAGCAGCTCGCACACCGGGCCCAGGCGCGAGTCGGCGTCGGCGATCCACTCGAAAGGCTCGTCGTTCAGCCGGCCCGCGCTTTCCGGTGCCTGCTCGAAGGCCTGGGTGCGCAAGGCGGCGGCCGCGGCCGCGTCACCCTGGCCCAGCAGGCGCAGCGCCTCGACCAGCAGGCCCATCCAGGCCGGCGGCTCGCCCAGGATGTTGGGCTGCCGCTTGCCGGCGAAGACCTCGGCGCGCAGCACCTCGCAGCGGATGGCCTCGCGGTAGGCGCGCGCCATCGGCTGCGCCTTGTCGTCGAGCTGCGCGGCCATCTGCAGCGCGTCCAGCGACTTCTGCCACTGGCCCATCACCGCCAGCAACTGGAACAGGTAGACGCGCAGCGAGGCCTGGCCGGGCGCGGCGCGGATCGCGGTCTTCAGCTCGTCGAGCTGCTCGGCTAGCGGGCGCGAGGGGTCGAAGCGGGCCATGCGGTGTTCTCTCTGCCAAAAGAAAAAGGCGAAAAAGGCGCCCTGCCGCCACCACGCGGGTGGCCGCAGGGCGGCGGCCCGGCCGGCCGGGCCTGCTTCAGTTGCTGGCCGCCTTGACCGACGGCAGCTTGGACACCAGGCGCAGCGACACGGTCAGCCCTTCGAGCTGGTAGTGCGGGCGCAGGAACATCTTGGAGCTGTAGTAGCCCGGGTTGCCTTCGATCTCCTCGACCTTGACCTCGGCGGCGGCCAGCGGCTTGCGCGCCTTGGTTTCCTGCGAGGAGTTGGCGGGGTCGCCGTCGACGTAGTTCATCACCCAGTCGTTGAGCCAGCGCTCCATGTCCGAGCGCTCGCGGAAGGAGCCGATCTTGTCGCGCACGATGCACTTCAGGTAGTGCGCGAAGCGGCTGCACGCGAACATGTACGGCAGCCGCGCCGACAGGTTGGCGTTGGCGCTGGCGTCGGCGTCGTAGTACTCGGCGGGCTTGTTCAGCGACTGCGCGCCGATGAAGGCGGCGACATCGGAGTTCTTGCGGTGCACCAGCGGCATGAAGCCGTTCTTGGCGAGCTCCGCCTCGCGGCGGTCGCTGATCGCGATCTCGGTCGGGCACTTCATGTCGACGCCGCCGTCGTCCGACGGGAAGGTGTGCGTCGGCAGGTTCTCGACCGCGCCGCCGGACTCGACGCCGCGGATCGAGGTGCACCAGCCGTAGTACTTGAACGAGCGGTTGATGTTGACCGCCATCGCATAGGCCGCATTGGCCCAGCTGTACTTGCCGTGGTCGCCGCCGGAGGTCTCTTCTTCGAAGTCGAACTCGTCCACCGGGTTGGTCTTGGCGCCGTAGGGCAGCCGCGACAGGAAGCGCGGCATCGCCAGGCCGACGTACTTGGAGTCGTCGGACTCGCGCAGGCTGCGCCAGGCGGCGTACTCGGTGTTGGTGAAGATCTTGGTCAGGTCGCGCGGGTTGGCCAGTTCCTGCCAGGACTCCATCTGCATCAGCGCCGGCGACGCGCCGCTGATGAACGGCGCGTGCGCCGACGCGGCGATCTTGGCCATCTCGCTGAGCAGTTCCACGTCGGGCGGGCTGTGGTCGAAGTGGTAGTCGCCCACCAGGCAGCCGAAGGGCTCGCCGCCGAACTGGCCGTACTCTTCCTCGTAGACCTTCTTGAACAGCGGGCTCTGGTCCCAGGCCACGCCCTTGTAGCGGCGCAGCGTGCGGTGCAGTTCCTTCTTGGAGATGTTCATCACGCGGATCTTGAGCATCTCGTCGGTTTCGGTGTTCGTCACCAAGTGGTGCAGGCCGCGCCACGCGCCTTCGAGCTGCTGGAACTCGGCGTGGTGGATGATCAGGTTGACCTGCTCCGACAGCCGCTTGTCGATCTCGGCGATGATGGCCTGCACCGTCTTGTAGGCGTCGCCCGAGATGGTGCCGCTGGCCGCCAGCGCCTGCTGCGCCAGCGTCTGCACCGCGGCTTCGACGGCCTCGCGCGCCTGGTCGGTCTTGGGGCGGAACTCCTTCTGCAGCAGCGCGGCGAACTCGCTGCCTTCCTGGACTTGGGCTTCGGCGCTGCGTTCGGTCTGGGGTGCGTTCATCGTGGTCCTCCGAAGTTCAGGCCTTGTCGCCGGCGGCAGGCGCGGTGTTGGGCGCGGCGGCCAGCGACTTCAGCAGCGCCGGGTCCTGCAGCACCTTGGCGATCAGGTCCTCGGCGCCTTGCTTGCCGTCCATGTACGACAGCAGGTTGTGCAACTGGGTGCGTGCGTCCAGCAGCGACTTCAGCGCGCCCACCTTGCCGGCGATGGCCGCGGGCGAGAAGTCGTCCATGCTCTCGAAGGTGAGGTCGACGTTGAGCATGCCTTCGCCAGTCAGCGTGTTGGGCACGTTGAAGGCCACGCGCGGCTTGATGGACTTCATGCGCGCGTCGAAGTTGTCGATGTCGATCTCGAGGAACTTGCGGTCGCCCACCTCGGGCAGCGGTTCCAGCGGCTTGCCCGCGAGGTCGGCCATCACGCCCATCACGAAGGGGATCTGGACCTTCTTCTCCGAGCCGTAGATCTCCACGTCGTATTCGATCTGGACCCGCGGCGCCCGGTTGCGCGCGATGAATTTCTGGCCACTCTTGCCTGTCTTGCTCATCGGTTCACCTCAAGTGATGGGGTTGCATGCTGCGCCGGGGCATTGTCGATCCGATCGACCGCGGCCCCAAGCCTCCTCGGGATGACGATAACAGTGAGCCCCGCTCCGCGGACCGTGCATCGTTGGGGTCCTGGACGTGCTTCTTACCCATCGCCGGGCGCGGCCCCGGTGACGTTTTGCACATGGCCGACGCTGTCGGGCGCCAGCTCGCGCACGATGTCGATGAAGCTCATGCCCATCAGCCGCGCGGCGCGGCGGATCAGCAGCGGCGCCGGATTGGTGGGCTCGCTGCGCTCCAGGAACTCGGCCACCGCCAGCAGCTGACGTTGTGCATCGTCGCGGCTGCGCAGCTCGCCGGGGGCGGCCGGCGCCGGCGCGGCGGTGGCGTGGCCGCCGGCGGCCGCGGCGAGGTCGGGCGCGGCGGCGCCGGCGGGCTGGTCGTCCCGCGGCTGCAACTGGGCCAGCAGGTCCAGCATCGGCAACACGTTCGCGAACTGCGGCCGCTGCTGGCCCTGCAGCCGCTCGTTGCAGACGGCGATGATGCGCCGGAGGCTGTCGCGCGCCGCGGCCAGCCCCTTGAGCATGGGCTGGCCCTGGCGCCAGGCGTCGGCGGCGGCCAGGCGCAACTGGTCGGCGCTGATCTTGGGGCCGCCTTCGGGCAGCGGCTGGCCGCGCAGCACGGTCATCGCGTCGCGCGCGGTGATGGCGCTGCCGGCCAGGCGCAGCAGCTCGGACTGGCGCAGGTCGCCCAGCAGGCCCACCGCGTCGTCGATCTGGCCCAGCGCATTCATGCGCATGAAGTAGTCGCCGTCCTCGGGCTGCGGGTGCAGGGCGTCCCAGTGCTGCTCCAGCAGCCGGGCCACCAGTTCCAGGCCGTCGGCCAGCCCGGCGGCGCCGCGCACGTTGACCCAGGCGCGGCACAGCAGCCCGGCCACGCGCAAGTCCTGGGTGCGCCGGGACAGGGCCTCGCAGCGCGCTTCGATGTCGCGCCAGTCGGGCGGCTCGGCGGCGATCACGGTGTCGCCGAACTGCTGCTCGGGCTTGCCGGCGGCAGCGGTCTCCAGCGCCAGGAAGTCGGCGTCGTAGGTCAGGTCCTCGCCGCAGGGCGAGGCTTCGCTCACGGGCTGGAGCAGGCGGTCGAGATCGGTCATGGGGGCTTTCGTCAGCGCTGGGCGCCCTGGAACAGGCGCAGGAACAGCGGGCGGTGCAGCGCGCCGCCGTGGCTCAGCTCCTGGAAAGGCCACTGCGCGGTGGGCGAGACCCACCAGACGCTGGTGTCGGCGCCCTTCTGCAGCACCGCGCGCAGCTCGGCCGAGGGCAGCGCCACCGTGGGCCCGGCGGCCACCGCCTCGCTGGCGGCGTTGAGGTCGGCCAGGATGTTGGCGATCAGCGGCGACACCGCGGGCGCCGCCGCCTGGCGGCTTTCGAACGGCGACGGCAGCTCGGCCAGCCGCGCATCCAGCTCGTCGGGCGACAGCGGCAGCCGGCGGGCATCGACCACCGCGGCATGCGCGCCGGCCAGGAAGCGGCTGAGCGTGGCGGTGTCGGCCATCGCCTGCTGGCGCTCGGTGGCCAGCGACATCACGGTCAGCGGGTAGAAGCGGCCCACGCGGTCGACGCTGGGCGCGATCACGCCGCAGCCCGGCACGCCGGTGACGCGCGCGGGCGTCAGGAAGAACCAGATCGGCGAGTGCACGAAGCGCTGCGTCCAGGTGTCGGGCGCGTCGCTGCGCAACTGGTCCAGGCCGCTGCGCAGCCAGTAGTCCCAGCCGGTGGTCAGCTCGTGCGACATCCGGCGGCCGACGAAGTCGCCGATCGAGGGCAGCTTGCCGAACCAGCAGGCCGCACTTACAGGTTGCTGGGACAAGCGAACTCCTCCATCGCCTTCAGACGGAACGGGTTCTGCACGCTGCTGGCGGTGACTTCCAGCCGCAGCCGCCGGCCTTCGACCGCGAAGCTGGCGATGAAGCGCTCGGGCGTGCTGCCGGGCGACAACTGGGCGCGGTCGAACAGGCGGTGCAAGGCCCAGGGGCCTTCGGTCAGCAGGCCCACGTTCTCGCCGCTGGAGGTGGTGAGCTGCAGCCGCACCTGGTTGGTGCCGCGCGCGCCGGGCCAGTTCATCGACTTGGGGATCTGCGGGCCGTGCTGGTAGCGCAGCACCTCGCCGTCGACGTCCAGCACCATCTGCGAGATCGTGGCGTCCATGTCCAGCGGCTTGATCTCCACCCGCAGCGCCGGTGCCTTGCCGCCGGAGCGGAAGTAGACATCGCGGATCGTTGCCGCGCGCTGGAACGAGGCCAGCGCCGCCGAGCCGCCGACCGGCGAGCCGTCGATGCCCTGCTTGAAGGTCCAGGGCTCGCGCGAGATGTCGACCATGGGCTGCAGCTGCGCGCGGAAGAACTCGTCGAACAGCCCGCCCATCGAGAACAGGCGCGAGAAGTCGTCGGCCGTCACGTCCTTGGCGGCGCCGCGCGTGAACGGGTAGCGGCCGTTGATCGACTTGCGGCAGAAGTCGCCGATCGTCGCGTTGAGGTTGCCGCCGATGGTGCTGCGCACGTCGCTGCCGACGAAGCCTGACGTCGCCGTCGCCAGGTCGTTGAACATCACCGACATCGGCGGCGGCAGCCGGCGGCCTTCGCCGCGCACCTTCTCCAGCGTGCCCGACAAGGTGGGCGGCACGCTGCCGCCGGCCTTGACCTGCTGGCGCGCCGAGGCGATGACGGCCGCCGCCTCGTTGATCACTGCCAGGCTGTTGACGATGGGCGCCGGCCCGGTGGCGCCGATGCCGGCCAGGCGGCGGTACTCGCGGAAGCGCACGTCGACGATGTCGGCCTCCAGCGTGCCGCTGGTGGCCAGGCCGCCGACATTGACCTGGCGGCCGGTGAGGCGGCTGAGCTGCGCCTGCTCTTCCTTGATGCGGTTGATCTTGTCGCCCAGCCAGCTGCTGGTGGTGCTGCCGGTGCCGCCGCTGCCGGGCTTCTGCGCCAGCGTGGTCTCGCGCGCGACCGAGCGCACGAACTGCTCGATGCTGGAGTTGGGCGCCGAGTACAGCCGCGCCTGCTCGCCGGCCTGCTCCAGCGAGGTGGCGCGCACTGGGCGCACGTCGGCCAGGAAGTCCTCCCACAGCTTGGCGTATTCCATCAGGTACAGGCGCTTGACCTCGTTGGCGAGCTGGCCGGTCAGCGCCTCGCTGGCCGCGGCGGCCGCACCGCCGCGGCTGCGGTCGGCCTGGCCCAGCACCCAGCCTTCCTCGTTGCTGAGCAGCGTGGTGGTCTTGGGCAGCTCGCGCGAGAACAGGCCGTAGTAGCCGTCGTAGGTGAACAGCCCCGGGATGCCCTGGGTCAGCGCCTTGCCGCTGTGCCGCGTGAAGACCTGCGGCGCCTCGGGGCCGGCGGCGCGCACGACGGTGAACTCGGGCGGCTGGTCCTTGTCGGTCAGCAGCAGCTGCTTGAGCCGGCTGTAGGCGCGCTGTGCCGGCGAGAGCTGCGCCAGGCGCTGGCGCACGTCGGCCACCAGCGCGGTGTCCATCGGCTCGCGCGCGGTGACGGTGCGCTCGTCCATCAGCGCGTCCAGGTGGCGGGCCAGGCGGTCGGCCACGCCGCGCTGCAGGGCCTCGGGCGGCAGCGTGCGCGCCCATTCGGTGGCCATCCAGTTCTTGACCACGCGGGCGTCGAAATGCTCCGGGTCGTAGAGCATCAGGTAGGCCTTCAGCGCCTCGTAGCTGGCCTCGGGGTTGTTGGTCGACACGTCCTGCAGCGAGCGGCGCATCTGCCGCGCCAGGCGCGGCAGCCAGGCGTCCTCCAGCAGCCGCAGGTAGGTGCCTTCGGCGGCGGCCTGCATCTTGGGCACCTGCAGCAGCCCGTAGCGCCAGCCCAGCGGCGCCGAGTCACCCTCGTAGCGGCCGCTGGCGGCCACCGCGGCGGCGTGGTCCAGCATCGGCAGCAGCGCCACCAGGCTGTCGGGGTCGGCCTGCTTGGCCTCGTCGACGGCCTGCTTCAGCACGCCGGCATTGGCGCTCACCTCGCCCAGGTAGGCGCTGTTGTTGCCGTGGCTGTAGAACCAGGCCGCCGTCAGCCCCACCAGGCCCAGCGCCAGCGCCGCCAGACCGCCGGCCTGCAGCAAGCGGAGCTGGCGCTCTTTCTTGGTGTTGCGGCCGGTCAGGCCGGCCTCGTTGAAGATGACGCTCTTGAACAGCGTCTCGATGAAGTAGCTGCGGCCGCTTTGCGCCTTCAGCGCCTGGGCGCCGGCGGGCTGCACCGCGAAGCGCCGCGCCAGCGCCGACATCACGCGGTCGAAGGGCAGGCCTTCCTGCGTGCCGCTGGTGAAGTAGACGCCGCGCAGCAGCGGCTTCTCCTTGAACTGGGTGGACGCGAAGACCTGGCGCAGCGTGTCGTGCACCACGTCGCGCAGGCCCACGAACTGCTGCGGCAGCGCGTACAGCAGGCCGCGCCGCGCGAGGTCGGGTTCGCCGGCCAGGCGCTGCGGCAGCAGGCGGTCGATCTGGCGCGCCACGAGGTCGAACTCCTCGTCGTACAGCGCCAGCGGGTCGGGCTGCAGCCCGCCTTCGACATAGGGCAGCGTGAAGCCCAGCACCTGGGCGCGCTCCTCGCGGCTCATCGAGCCGAAGAACTCGGTGAAGCCGGCCAGCAGGTCGGCCTTGGTGACCAGCACGTAGACCGGGAAGCGCAGCGACAGCTCCTCGCACAGCTCGGCCAGGCGCTGGCCGATCGCGCGGCCGAGCTGGCTGCGCTCGGCCTCGGTGCTGGACAGCAGTTCCTGCACGCTCAGGGTGACCAGCACGCCGTTGATCGGCTGGCGGCCGCGGAAGCGCTTCAGCAGCTGCAGGAAGCCGGTCCACGCGGTGCTGTCCTGCTGGGCGTCGCTTTCCTGCGTGGTGTAGCGGCCGGCGGTGTCCAGCAGCACGGCCTGGTCGGTGAACCACCAGTCGCAGTTGCGCGTGCCGCCCACGCCGCGGATCGAGCCCTTGCCGAACTTGTCGGCGAGCGGGAAGTTGAGCCCCGAGTTGACCAGCGCCGTCGTCTTGCCCGAGCCCGGCGAGCCGATGATCAGGTACCAGGGCAGCTGGTAGATGTAGCGCTTGGTCAGGCGGCCGAACAGGCTGCTGTCGGCCTGCGCGAAGCGCGCCTTGGCCAGCGTGTCCACCGCCTCCTTGAAGCGGCCTTCGAGCTCCTTGACCTCCTGCCGGCCGGCGCTGGGCGCCTGCGCCGCCGGGTCGGCCGCGGTGAAGCGCGCGAGCTGCGCCATCATGCGACTGTTCATGTTGCGGCTGCGCCACCACTGCAGCAGCAGCTTCAAGAGCCACAGGGCCCACAGCACGCCGATGATCAGCCAGCGGATGCCTTCGCCTTCCAGCGGGCGGTAGCGGTCGATCGCGATCAGCGGGCCGACGAACCAGATCAGCAGGCTCAGCAGGACGAGGCCGACCAGCGCCAGCGTGATGCGGTTGAAGAAGAAGGCGGCGACCTTGCGCAACATCGTCGTTCAGTTTCCGGGTGTGGCCGGGGCCGGGCGGGCGGCGGGCGCCGCGGGCGCTGCAGCGGGCTGCTGCTGCAGCGCGGCGTCGCGCGTGGTGGGCGGCACCTGCAGGATGATCTCCACCCGCCGGTTGCGCGAGCGGCCTTCGGGCGTGGTGTTGGGGGCTACGGGGTCGGCGTCGCCGCGGCCTTCGGCGCGCAGGCGGTGAGCGTCGCTGATCGAGCGCTGCAGCATCTCGGCCACCGCCTCGGCGCGCGCCTGCGACAGATGCCAGTTGGACGGGAAGCGCACCGAGCGGATCGGCGCGTTGTCGGTGTAGCCGTTGATCAGCACGCGGCCGGGCACCTGGTTCAGCGCCGCGGCCACGCGCTGCAGCACCGTCACGTAGCGCGGCTTGACGACCACCGCGCCGGGGTCGAACAGGCCATCGCCCAGCAGCACGATGGTGCTGCGGTCGGCCTCGTCGGTGACTTCGACCAGGCGGTCGCGGATCTCGGGCTCCAGGAACTGGCGCAGCCGCGGCGGCGTGGGCGCCGCGGTGGGCGGCAGCGCGGCGGCCGCCACCTTGGGGAAGCGGATGGCATTGAGCGCCGCGTAGACCTCGTCGGACTGCCCGGCCAGCCGCCAGCTGAACCACAGCCAGATCAGGAAGGCCAGCAGCAGCGCCACCGCGGCGGCCACCCACAGCGGCACCAGGGTCCACGGCGGCGCGGCCGCGCGCTCGACGCCGCGCCAGTGCACGGCCAGCGCCGACGAGCGGTCGCCGCGCTCGTTCTCGATCACCTGCAGCAGCTGCGCCTTCAGCGTCTCCAGCTTGCTGCGGCCGTCGTCGATCACGCGGTAGCGGCCTTCCAGCCCCAGCATCAGGCAGAAGTACATCAGCTCCAGCAGGTCGATGTGCTGCTTGGGCGACTGCACCAGCTTGGCCAGCAGCTGGAAGAACTTCTCGCCGCCCCAGGTCTCGTTGTGCAGCGCGACCAGCAGGCTGTAGCGCGGCCACACGCCGCCGCCGCCCCAGGGCGTCTGCGCCGCGGCCTCGTCGATCGCGGTGCACAGGCAGTAGCGCGCGCCGATCACGGTCTCCATCGGCACGCCCGAGCCCGCGGCCTTGCGCTCGAAGCCGCGCATCGCCTCCAGCAGGTATTGCTGGAAGGCCGCCGGGTCGTCGCTGGTGGCCATCGCGCGGATCTGCGGGATCAGGTTCAGCAGCCCGTTGGCGGCAGCCACCAGCGGGTTGCCGCCGCTCACCACGTCGGGCAGGTCGGAGCGGCTGGCCGCGGCCTGCGGCGCGGCGCCGAAAGGCCGCGGCTGCTCGGCGGTGGCACCGAAGATGGTGCGGAACTCGCCCGGGATCGCGCCGCCGAAGGGGTCAGTGGCCATGCCTCGTCGTCCTCAATGGCGGCGGATCGCCCACAGCTCGAGCTGCAGCTCGGGGAAGGCGCCCGAGACGTGCAGCGCCAGCCCGCCCGACTTCTGCAGCTGTCGCCACAGCTCGTGCCCGGTGTCGACCTGGAAGTAAGTGAAGCCGCCGTGGTAGGGGATGTCGCGCGGCGCCACCGGCAGCGGCGACATCACCACCCCCGGCAGGTGCAGGTTGACCAGATCGCGGATGCGTTCCACCGGGCCCATCTTGACTTGCGCCGGAAAGTTGCTGCGCAGGAATTCTGGGCTGGTCTGGGCATGCGCCGCCAGGACAAATTCACAGCTATCGAGCATCTCCACACTCGGGATGATGGCCACGTGCACGCCGTACTGGCGCTCGCGGATCTCGATCTGGATGGCGTTCTGCTCCAGCACCGACGACAGGCCCCGCCGCAGCTCCAGCACCAGCGGCGCGAAGCAGCCCTGCAGGTCGTCGTGGTCGTAGGCCGGCAGCTCGCCCGGGCGCTTGCTGTCGCGCTTGAAGGTGGCCAGCTCGCCGGCCAGGCGCAGCAGCTCCTGGAACAGCCGCTCGGGGTGGATCGCGCGCTGCCGCGCCCAGTGCTCGACCACCGGCTCCCAGCGGTTGATGAGCGACAGCATCAGGAAGTCGCCGAACTCGCCGGTGCCGCTGCGGCCGGGCTGCGACAGCCGCGCGTCCAGCGCCGCGCCGCGCTGGCGCAGCAGGCCCTGCAGCTCCTGGCAGGTGGCCAGCAGGCTGGAGCTGTCGCCGTTGTTCAGCACGGTGGGGATGAAGGCCGGGTCCAGCAGCAGCGAGCCGTCGGCGCGGCGCTCGACCACGCGCGCCAGCGGCAGCCCCACCCAGCCGCCGGCTACCTCGGCGGTGGGCCGCAGCACGAGCTGGGCCTCGGCGAGCTGCAGCTCGGCTGCCTGCGCGCCGGCCTCGTTGACGTCGGCCACCTCCTGCACCTGGGCGCGGTAGCGCGCCAGCGCCGCATCGGCGCCGTCGAAGCCGACCTCGATGCCGCTGCGCCGGCGCATCGGCAGCGCCAGGCTGACGAGGCTGTCCTTCAGCTCGCGCGGCACTTCCAGCGGCGGTGGCGGCTCGTCGTCCTGCGGGATGGCGAACGGCGTGCCGTCGGGGAACACGCCCTCGACCGCCAGCACCGCGATCTTGCCCAGGGCGAGCAGCTCGCGGTCGAGCTCGAGCTTCGAGTAGCCCCAAAAGAAGGGCTGAGCGCCGTGGCTGCGCTGCTGCAGCAGCGCCTCGAAGTGGCGCTCCTGCTGCTGGAAATGCTGCGGCCGCAGGAACATGCCCTCCGACCACACGACCTTGCGTCGCCAGACCATGCGCGCTACCTCGGCTGCTGCGGTTGCAGTTCCACGCGCACCGCGTCGCGCGTGAGCGTCACCTTGTAGCGCACCGGGAGCAGCTTCTCGGCCGGGCCCAGGCCCAGGAAGCGGCGCCGCATCTCCACCGAGCCGGGCGCGTCGATGCTGGTGCGCCAGGAGCTGCGCTCGAGGTCGCGGAAGGCGGCGAAGAGGCCGAAGGCGCGCACGTCGGCGTTGCCCTTGCGGTCGATGCTGCGCTTCTCGCCGGGGGCGATCAGCCATTCCTCGCGGCGCACGAAGTCGGCGCCGATGGCGGCCTCGTCCTTCTCGATCAGGTCGAGGAAGCTCGCGCGCTCGAAGCTCGCGGCCGCCTTCAGCTCGTACAGCCGCAGCAGCACCGGCTTGGCGGCGCCGTTGATGTCGGGGTTGACGGCGGCATCGGCGCTCACCTCGAAGATGGCGTTGGGCACCACGGTGACCGGCGGCGGCGGCGGTGCCGTGGGTGCGGTGATGGCGCTGACCGCACCGCAGCCCGAGAGCAGGGAAGACACGGGCAGCACCAGCAGGGCGCCGCCGCCCAGCAGGCCTTGCAGCGCCTGGCGGCGGTCTCGGGGGTCTCGTCGATGGGGGGAGGTCATGGTCATCGGGCGTCCTTCAAGACGGGTCGGGTTCTGCGGGGGCGGCCGGGGCCGGCGGCGGCTCGGGCTCGGCGGCGCCGGCCTCGTCGTCGCCGGGGACGATCCAGACGGCCAGCGCGCTCAGGTTGTCCTGGTCGGGCCGCTCGGCGGCCAGCACCGACCGCGCCATGCGGTCGAGCCAGACCGCCGGCGAGGGGCAGTGCTTCAGTGCGGCCTCCATCGCCGGCTCGTCCAGCCGGTCCCACAGGCCGTCGGAGCACAGCAGGAAGGCGTCGCCCGCGTGCAGGTCCACCGCCTGCTGCAGCACCGTGGGCGGCACCTGCGAATCGGCGCCGACGGCGCCCACCAGCACATTGCGGTGCGGGAGCTGGCGCACGTCCTCGTCCTTGTAGAGGCCGGCCTGGCGCAACTGCTGCACCACGCTGTGGTCCTGCGTGATGCTGCAGACCACGCCGCCGCGGAACCAGTACAGCCGCGAGTCGCCCCAGTGCGCCCACAGCGCGCGGTCGCCCAGCGGGTCGATGCACAGCATCACCACGGTGGCCGTCATCTCGCGGCGCGAGACGGAGGTGGGCTGCTCGGTGGCCACCGCCTGCTCGGCCATCGAGATCAGCGAGGCCAGGCCCGCCGGCGAGAACAGCGGGTGCTGGCGCCAGGCCTCCAGCACCGCGTCGACCGTGATGCGCGCCGCCAGCGCGCCGTTGCCGTGGCCGCCGGCGCCGTCGGACAGTACGCAGCACAGGCCGCGCGTGCCGAGGTCGGCCAGGCCCATGAAGTCCTCGTTGGCCGGCCGCGCGCCGCGCTCGGTGCGGCAGGCCACCCGCAGCACGTGCCGATGCCCGGCGCCGGCGAGGTGGGCGATCAAGTCTTCTTCCTCAGCAGCACCTCGTCCTCGTCCAGCGCGGCGTCGGCAGCGGCGTCGTAGGCCTTGACGAAGGTGCGCCCGGAGAAGGCCGCGAGGTCGTCCTCGGCATTGCGGCGGATCTCGGCATAACGTTGTTTGTAGTCGTCCCACAGCGCCGCCTTGTGGCGGTTGCGGCCCAGCCGGGCCAGCAGGCCGCCGGGCTCGCCGGCCTGCTTTTCCAGCTCGGCGGGGTCGAAGCGCGTTAGCGCCTCGGCATAGGCGGCGCGGATGCCGGCCATCAGCGCGAGCTGGTGCACGCGCAGGTCGCGGTAGGCCTCCTGCATCGCCGGCACTGGCCGCATGAAGCCGGGGAAGGTCTGGCCGAACATCTGCATCATCACGCCGTCGGCGTCGGGCAGGAACTTCAGCGGGTTGTTGGCCCGGTTGGCCATGATGGTGACGTCGGCGCGGAACTCGCGCTTGATCTCCGAGCGCGCATGCAGCAGGTCCATCGTGCCCTGGATCGCCGTGCGGAAGGCCTGGCCGAAGCGGCGCATGAACTCGGGCGTCAGCTCGGCCTGCACGCGCTCGGGCGGCAGGCCGATGCCTTCGACGAAGGCCTGCATCAGGGCTTGCAGGTCGGCCGACGGGGCGGCGGCGGTGGTGGCGGCCGCCGGCGCCGGTATGGGCGCGGCGACCACCGCCGCCGCGGGCGGGTCCGGCGGCGCGGGTCCGTCGAGATCGAGGTCCAGGTCCGGCGCCACCACCGCCAGCGTCGGCACCTGCGGCAGCGGCGCGGCCGTGCGCATCGGCAGCAATTGTGTGGAGGTGAGGTCGGCGTCGATGTGGCTGAAGATCGTGGCCTCGGGCGCCACCGGCGGCTCGGCGTGGCGGGCCGGCAGCGGTGCCGGTGCGCGGTCGAACATCGTCAGGTCCAGGCCTTCCACGCGGTTCAGCCCCGCGGCCTGCAGCGGTGCGGGCGGTGCGGGCGGTGGGGCCGGGGCGATGACGGGTGGCATGGCGGGCGGCATCGCCGGAGGTGCCAGCGCAGGCCCCGGCATCGCCGCCTCCTGCGGCAGGCGCAAGGCCTGGCCCAGCTCGGAGCCGTGCAGCAGCCGCGCCGCCTCCGGCGGCAGGCCCGGCAGCGTGGGCGCGCTGTCGAACAGGCGCAGCGGGTCCAGCTCCGTCTGCGGATCCAGCGAGGCCGGCAGCCCCTTGACCGCGGAGCGGTCCAGCGGCGACGGCTGGTCCACGCGGTCGATCGACGGCAGCGAGCGCAGCAACTCGTCGCGCACCGGCGCCATCTCGGCCAGGTTCTGCATCGGCAGGCCGCCGGCCCAGGGGTCCTTGTCGCGGCGCTCCTGCTCGGCGTCGCGGGCGAAGGGGTCGAAGTCGTCGGGGATCAGCAAGGCACCCGGCGGCGGAGGCGGCAGCGGCGCGCGCGGCGCCGGGGCCGGCCGCGGGGGCGGCGCTTCGACGCGGCCGATGAAGGCGAAGGGGTTCTCGTCCAGCGCCGCGGCGGCTGCGGCGGCCGCGGAGGCCGGCGGTGCGGCCGCCGCTAGCGCATCGGCCGCCTGCCAGGGCGTGCCGGGCCGCAGCGCGCGCAGCAGGTAGGGGCCGATGCGCACCTGCGCGCCCAGCGGCAGCACCGTCTCCTGACCGGACGGCAGCTCCTGCCCGCCCACCTCGATGGCGCGGCGCTCGCACAGGTTGGCGATCAAGGCCTTGTCGGTCTCCAGCCGCACCATCGCGTGGACGCGGGCCACATGGGCGTCGTTGTCGGGCAGCACGAGCTTGTTCTGCCCGCCGCGGCCGATGGTGCCGCCGGCCAGGTCCGAAGACGGCCGACCAGGGCTTGGTCACGGCGTCGCCGTTGAAGCTTTCTACCCGGATCTCGATCTTGTCCATGGTCGTCGGTGCGCTGGGCCGGGTTGCCTGGTGCCGAGGCGGAGCGCCTTCCCTTCAGGTGCGAGCATCGCATGCTAATGCGGCCCCGGCGGCGCATACAGGCGCTTGCGTTTGTTGCTTGCCGCACGGCCGGCGGGGCTGGGGAGGGGCTGCCGGACCGGTGTGCGTTTTCACATCGCCCCTCCCAAATCCGACCGAGGTTTTTTCGGGCGCCGTGGGCACAATGGCTCCGCGATCAACCAAAGGAGCAAGCAAATGGCCGTAGACATGTTCATGAAGGTGGAAGGCGCGAGCGGCGAGTCGCAGGACTCCAACCACAAGGGCTGGACCAACATCGAATCGTTCTCGTGGGGCGCGACGCAGCCGCACTCGATGAGCTCGGGCGGCGGCGCCGGGGCGGGCAAGGTGACGTTCCACGACCTCAACGTGGTGGCGTCGATGGACAAGGCGTACTCGTCGGTGCTCAAGCACTGCGCGACGGGCAAGCACCTGGGCAAGGTGGAGATCTCGCTGTGCAAGGCCGGGGGCTCGCAGATCGAGTTCGGCAAGATCACGCTGACCGACGTGCTGGTGACGGCGGTGACGGTCAGCGGGGCCAATGCGGCCGACGCGGTGACGATCAACTACTCGTTCCAGGCCTCGCAGGTCAAGGCGCAGTACTGGGAGCAGACCAACCAGGGCGGCAAGGGTGCGGAAAGCCAGATGGGCTTCAGCATCAAGGAAAACAAGGAAGCCTGAGCACCTTCGGGCTGCCAGCCGCCGAGGAGAGCCGCCTCGCAAGAGTTGCGGCTCTTTTCTCGTTCGTCTCTCTCATCCGCCGAGGCCCGCATGACCCGCCGCGTCACCATCCAGACCCCGCTGGGCGAGGCCCTGCAGTTCCGTCAACTGCGCGGCCACGAGGCCTTGAGCGAGCTCTACGCGCTCGACATCGACCTGCTCAGCACCGACAAGGCCATCGACCCCAAGGCCCTGCTCGGCAAGAACGCCACCGTCGTCGTCGAGACCGATGGCGGTGGTCGGCGCTACATCAATGGGCTGGTCAGCCGCTTCGGGCTGCAAGGCCAGGACCACAGCCTCTACAGCTACAAGCTCGTGCTGCGCCCCTGGCTGTGGCTGGCCACGCTGCGCAGCGACTTCCGCATCTTCCAGTCGATGACCGTGCCGGAGATCATCCAGGAGGTGCTGAACAAGTACGGCGAGTCCTTCGAGATCAAGGCCAGCCGCGGCTACCGCAGGTGGGACTACTGCGTGCAGTACCACGAGAGCGACCACAACTTCATCGCGCGGCTGTGCGAGCACGAAGGCATCTACTACTACTACCGGCATGCCGCCGGCCAGCAGACGGTGGTCTTCGCCGACGACACCGAAACGGGCCACGATTCGCTGCCCGGCGGCGCAACGATCCCCTTCCATCCGCCGGAGAAGGCCGCGGTGGCCGACAAGGAGTGCATCCTCACCTGGCAGGCGCTGCAGGAAGTGCGCTCTGGGCGCCACTACAACGACGACTACGACTTCAAGAAGCCCAAGGCCGACTTGTCCAACATGCGGCAGAACCCGCCCGGGCATGCCTACGACAAGTACGAGCAGTACGAATGGCCCGGCGGCTTCACCGAGTTCGGCGACGGCGAGACCTATACCCGCGTGCGGCTGGAGCAGCAGCTCAGCCCGCGGCACATCGCCCGGGCCACCAGCAACCGGCGCGAACTCAGCCCCGGCTACACGCTGACGCTGACCAATCACCCGCGGGAAGACCAGAACCAGAGCTATCTCATCCTGGCCGTGGACTACGAGTTCCACGAGAACCCTCAGGTCAGCGAAGGATCGGGCGGCAGCGGCTCGCAGCAGAAGTTCAGCCTCGCGCTGCAGCCCAAGAGCGTGCCGTACCGGCCGCAGCGCAAGACCCCCAAGCCGCGCACGCACGGTCCGCAGACCGCCGTCGTCGTGGGCCCGGCGGGCGAAGAGATCTGGGTCGACCCGTACGGACGGGTCAAGGTCCAGTTCCACTGGGACCGAGAAGGCCAGATGGACGAGAACTCGAGCTGCTGGGTCCGGGTCTCGACGGCCTGGGCCGGGTCCAAGTTCGGCGCCGTCTTCACGCCGCGCATCGGCATGGAAGTCATCATCGACTTCCTCAATGGGGACCCCGACTACCCGATCCTGATGGGCTGCGTCTACAACGCGGCCAACATGCCGCCCTGGGATCTGCCCGACAACGCCACCCAAAGCGGCTGGCTCACGCGCAGCAGCAAGGGCGGCGCGCCCGGGGCCGGCGAGAAGAACGGCGCGGGGGACGCCAACGCGATCCGCTTCGAGGACAAGGCCGGGGCCGAGCAGCTGTGGTTCCACGCCCAGAAGGACCAGCTCACCGAGGTCGAGCACGACGAGGACAAGTGGGTCGGCAACGACCGGCGCAAGACCGTCGACGGCAACGAGACCAACGTCATCCACAAGAACCGCACCGAGACGGTCGGCATCAACGAGCGCGTGACCATCGGCGCCAACCGCAGCGTGAGCATCGGCGGCAGCAAGACCGAGACGGTGGCGGCGGCCAAGGCCGAGACCATCGGCGCGGCCAAGGCGCTGACCATCGGCGCGGCCTACCAGGTGACGGTGGGTGCGGCGATGAACGAGACCGTGGGCGGCGCCAAGCTCACCGAGGTGGTGGGCGCCTGCGCCGAGGTGGTGGGCCTGGGCAAGAGCCAGTCGGTGGGCAAGACCTTCGCGCTGGACGCCGGCGACGCGGTGACGGTGCAGACCGGCTCGTCGGCGCTGTCGATGAAGAAGGACGGCACGGTCGACCTCGGCGCCAAGGAGATCAAGCTGCACACCGGCGGCGGCTACATCCTGATCAAGAACGACGGCAAGATCGAGATCAGCGGCACCGACATCACGATCAAGACCGCCGGCGGCCAGGTGCACATCGACACCGCCGGCGTCATCAAGGCCTCCGGCACCGACGTGACGATGAGCGCCGGCGCCGGCAAAGTCAACGTCGACCCCGGCGGCATCGTCGACATCAAGGGCCCGATGGTCAAGATCAACACCTGAGCGGGACAGCGATCATGAGCGGACAACCGGCCGCCCGCGTGGGCGACATGCACGTGTGCCCGATGGTGACCCCCGGCGTGCCGCCGATACCGCACGTGGGCGGCCCGGTGCTGCCGCCGGGCGGCCTGACGGTGCTGATCGGCGCGCTGCCCGCCGCGCGCATGGGCGACATGGCGGTCTGCGTGGGCCCGCCGGACAGCATCGTCAAGGGCGCCTTCCCGGTGCCGATCAGCCGCAACCCGGCGGCGCGCATGGGCGACCAGACGGCGCACGGCGGCACCGTCGCGATGGGCTGCCCGACGGTGCTGATCGGCCTGTCGGGCACCGCCGGCAACGTGCGCGTGGGCACCGCGATGTGCAACGCCGCGGCCGGCGGCCGCACCTCGGGGACCACCCAGCAGAGCTACAACAACTGCGGCGTCGAGTCGTCGCGCCAGGTCATCAACCGCGCCAACGGCAGCAACCTGAGCGAGAACCAGGTGCTGCAGAACGCCATCAACAACGGCTGGGCCGGCGGTACGCCGGGCTCGCCGCCGGTGTTCGCCGACGGCGGCACCGGCGCCGCGGGCCGGCAGTCCATCCTGGCCAATGCCGGCGTGGCGTCCACGGTGCAGAGCAGCTCGCTGGACAACCTGGGGCTGGCGATGTCGCGCGGGCAGGGCACGATCGCCAACCTCGACGCAGCGCAGCTCTGGGGCGGCACCACGCCGCCGGGCTCGCTGCACGCGGTGACGGTCACCGGCGTGCAGTACGACGACGCCGGCACCGTCACCAACGTCATCATCAACGACACCGGCACCGGGCAGTGCGGGCAGGTGGTGCCGATCGGCACCTGGAACGCGGCCGTCGGGGCGCACCCCAACCCGTCGTTGAATGTCACCAACAACTCCATCCTGTGAGCGCCGGCTGCTGTTGGCGCTGCTGGCGGGATGGGGAGCGGCCGGCGCAGGCCCGGCTCGCGCCGCCCGGAGAACCGCCATGTCCGACCTTGCAATGAGTTTCTCGCAACTGATGAAGCTGGGCCGCACCCAGGCCGGCGACCAGGTGTCCGAGCAGTCGCGCCAGTCGCTGCCGGTGCCGGTGCCGGCGCGCGAAGACCGGCCGCTGCGCATCGCCTTCATGTACTGCCCCTCGCAGGCGCTGCCGGGCGTCAACCGGCTGGCGCCGCCCAACCAGGTGGTGTGGCTGGATCCGAAGAACGGCGCGCTGATCGCGGTGCGTGCGGTGACGCCGCAGTCCTTCGGCCGGCAGGACCCGCCGCGCGAGCCGCTGGGCGAGTTCCGCCTGCCCCAGGGCATGACGGCCGACAACTACCTCGCGCTGCGCGAGCGGCTGTTCCAGTTGTACGACCTGCTGTTCCCGGCCTGGGCGCAGCTGTCGCCGGCGCCGCAGGACAAGGCGCTGCTGCAGGCCTCGGCGCGCGAGTTCCTGCAGATCTTCGGCCAGATCAGCGAGCCGCCGCTGATCCCTTACTACTACAGCCTGGGTCTGACCTATTTCGACTGGGTGCGCGCGCTGGCCAAGTAGGGCCGCACAACGGCATTGACCTGAACTCCTGCACGTTCGGCCGCCGGCGGTGGCGGGCGCTATGCTCCAGGCTTGGCGACATCGTTATGCTTCGCTGATCAGGCTTTCGCGCCAAGCTGCGGCAAATGGGCATGGCAGCCGGCATCGCAGCCGCCCACGGGATGGCCGCCTGATCCCCCGGAGACCTTCGCTGCATGATCGTGCTGGCTGTCAAGACCTACAACGGCGCCGCCACCGAGCCGATCGAGGCCAGCTTCGACGAGCTGGGCGGCACCATCGGCCGTGCCGACAGCAACCTGCTGGTCCTGCCCGACCCCGACCGCACGATCTCGCGGGTGCACGCCACGGTGGCGCGCCGCAATGGCGTCTTCGTGATCGAGGACCGCGGCAGCAACCCCATTGTCGTCAACGGCAGCATGCTCGGCAAAGGCGCCGCGGTGCCGCTGGCCGCCGGCGACCTGGTGCAGATCGGCGGCTACACGCTGGAGGTGCGCGCCGGCGCGGCCGATCCGCTGCCGGCGGCACTGCCACCGCCCGCCGCCGCACCGGCCGCCGGCGCTCAGATCCCGGCCGACTGGGACCCGATGCGCACCGGCGCGGAGCCGGTGGCCGCCGCGGCCCCAGCGCCGGCATTGCCGACGGCCGCCATGGCTGCAGCGGCCCGGACCACGGTGCTGCCGCCGGTGGCTGCCGCTGCGCCGGCCGCGCCGCCGATCGCCAGCCCCCGCCCGACGGCCGCGGCGGCCGGCGGCACGCCGTCGATCGACGACCTCTTCGGCCTCGACGCCAAGCTGCCCGACACCGATCCGCTGCCGCGCCGGATGCTGCCCGACGACGTGGAACTGCTGCTGTCCGACCTCGGCACGCCGGTCACCGCGGCGCCGCCGCCCTCGCCGCTGCAGCCGACCGCCGGCCCGCCGCCGGCCGCCACCGCCGGCGACGCGCGCCGGACGCCGGTGGTGTCCTGGGACGGCAGCCCGCGCCAGGCCACCATCGTCGCCGCGCCGGTGTCGGCCGCCGACGGCCGTCGCGCTTCACCCGCGGCCACCGGCAGCGGCGCCCGCCCGGGGCTGCGCACCGCGGGGCCGCCGTCCGCCGCGCCGGCGATGGCTGCGGCGCCGGCGTCTGCCGGTACGGCCGCCGCCGACGGCCTGCTGCAAGCCTTCCTCGACGGCCTGGGCAGCGAGCGCGCGCCCAACGTCAACGCGCTGACGCCGGAGCTGATGCGCCTGGTCGGCAGCCTGCTGGCCGAATCGGTGCGCGGCACCATCGACCTGCTGCATGCGCGTGCCGTGGTCAAGAACGAGATGCGCGCCGACGTCACCGCGATCCGCCCGCGCCAGAACAACCCCTTGAAGTTCTCGCCCACCGCCGCGGTGGCGCTGCAGCACCTGCTGACGCCCACGGTGCCCGGCTTCCTGCCGGCCCAGGCGGCGATGCGCGACGCCTTCCAGGACCTGCGCGCGCACGAGCTGGCGGTGATGGCCGGCATGCGCTCGGCGCTGACCGGGCTGCTGCAGCGCTTCGACCCCAAGACGCTGGAGACCCACCTCGCCCGCAAGTCGGGTCTGGAGACGCTGCTCGCCGGCGGCCGCCGCGCCCAGCTCTGGCAGGCCTACCAGACGCTGTTCGGCCAGTTGTCGGCCGAGGCCGAGGACGACTTCCACACCTTGTTCGGCCGCGCCTTCCTCGAAGCCTACGAAGACCACCTGGGCGAGCTGAAGGCGGCCGACCGCCAGACCGGCGTGCAGGGAAGGGGAGGCGGCTGATGCTGGGCATGGAGGTTGCCATCCTGTCCGACCCCGGCGGCCGCTCGCACAACGAGGACGCCTGCGGCCACTGGCATTCCGACCGCCACCTGTGCTGCGTGCTGGCCGACGGCGCCGGCGGCCACGGCGGCGGCGACGTGGCCTCGCGCCTGGCGGTGCAGACGCTGCTGGAGGCCTTTGCCGACCAGCCCACCGGCGGCGGCCCGGCGCTGTCCGAGCTGGTGTGGAGCACCAACCACCGGCTGCTGGGCCAGCGCGGCACCGACAAGCGCCTGCGCGACATGCACACCACCGTGGTGGCGCTGGTGATCGACTTCGTCGACCGCACCGCGCACTGGTCGCACGCCGGCGATTCGCGGCTGTACTGGTTCCGCGACGGCCGGCTGCGCCAGCGCACGCTGGACCACAGCCTGGTGCAGAGCCTGATCAGCGCCGGCGTGCTGACGCCCGACCAGGCGCGCGGCCACCCGCGCCGCAGTGAGCTGCAGTCGGCGCTGGGTACCAAGCCCGAGGACCTGCAGATCAGCACCAGCGACGACCTGGTGCCGGTGGCGCCGGGCGACGCCTTCCTGCTGTGCTCCGACGGGCTGTGGGAGTTCGTCGGCGACGAGGCGATGGAGCACGCGCTGGGCAGCGCCACCACGCCCAGCGCCTGGCTGGAATCGCTGGAGCGCCTGGTGCGCGAGGCCGTGCACGGGCGCAGCAGCCACGACAACTTCAGCGCCGTCGCGGTGTGGCTGGTGGAGCCGGTGGCCGAGGATTAGCCGCTGGCCTCGCACTGCCAGCCGGCCGCATCGGCATCCACCGCCAGCGTCTCGGCCAGCCAGGGCAAGGCTTGGCGCAGCGCCGGCGCCAGCGTGTGCGGCGGGTTGGCCACGAAGACCCAGCTCCCCAGCAGGCCGAAGCCGCGCTCGCGCGGGCGCTCGACCGACAGCCGCGCCAGCAGCCAGCCCTTGGGCGCGGTGCCGGTGGCCGCGGCCTTCAGGCGCTGCGGCAGCCGCGCGGCGTCCAGCAGCTGCAGCTGCGGCAGCCAGACCAGCACCACGCATTCGGCGAAGCGGCTCAAGGCCTCGCGCAAGGCGCCCAGCACGCGCACGTAGTCGGTCTTGATCTCGTAGCTGGGGTCGATCAGCAGCAGCGCGCGCCGGCTGGGCGGCGGCAGCAGCGCCTTCAGCGCGCCGAAGCCGTCGGCCGGCCGCACCTCCACCCGCGCGTCGCCGCGCATGCGGCCGGCCAGCTGCGCGTGGTCGGTGGCGTGCAGCTCGAACAGGCGGAGCTGGTCGTGCTCGCGCAGCAGCGCGCGCGCCAGCTCGGGCGATCCGGGGTAGCGCCGCAGCGCCGGGCCGTCGTTGAAGGCGCGCACCTGCTCGACGTAGGCCTGCACCAGCGGCGGCAGGTCGTCGCGCGTCCACAAGCGGCCGATGCCGCCGGCGAACTCGCGGTGCTGGCGAGCCTGCCGGTTACCCAGCTCGTAGGCGCCGGCGCCGGCATGGGTGTCGATCACCCGGTAGCTCTTGTCCTTGAGGTTCAGGTGCTGCAGCAGCGCCACCAGCGTGCAGTGCTTGAGCACGTCGGCGTGGTTGCCGGCGTGGAAGGCGTGGCGGTAGGCGAGCATGGCCGGACTGTGCCATGTGACGGCCTGAAACCGGCCGGCCGCGGCAGGCATCACGCCATACCGGATTTGCATAAGACCATCCGGGCGGGTGGTGACCACCCGATGACATTGGGTCGACAATCCCCGTCCCCCGCGGCGTTGCCCGGTGTTCCGGCGGCGGTGTTGCAAGCGGTATTGGGCGAGTCTCGCGGCGCGGGGTTCGCCCAATCCCGTCTTTTCGCCATCACCCCTGATTGGAGCGACCGATGAACCGTCCCGCGCTGGAAGGCCTGCGCCTGAACCCGCCCGCCCATGTCAAGCATGACCGCTTGATCGCCTGGGTGGCCGACATCGCCGCGCTGACCGAGGCCGCCGAGGTCTACTGGTGCGACGGCAGCGACGACGAATACCGGCGCCTGACCGAGCAGCTCGTGGCCGCCGGCACGCTGCTCAAGCTCAACCCCGAGCTGCGCCCCGGCAGCTTCCTGGTCCGCAGCGACCCCAGCGACGTGGCCCGCGTCGAGGACCGCACCTTCATCTGCAGCGCCAAGCAGGAAGACGCCGGCCCCACCAACAACTGGATGGCTCCGGCCGAGATGCGCGCGCTGCTGCAGACCGGCGATAAGGCGCTGTTCAAGGGCGCGATGCGCGGCCGCACGCTGTACGTGGTGCCGTTCTCGATGGGGCCGCTGGGCTCGCACATCGCCCACGTCGGCATCGAGCTGACCGACAGCCCCTACGTGGCGGTGAGCATGCGCGTGATGACGCGCATGGGACGCAAGGTGTTCGACGTGCTGGGCGCCGACGGCGACTTCGTGCCCTGCGTGCACACCGTCGGCGCGCCGCTGCAGCAGGGCCAGGCCGACGTGCCCTGGCCCTGCAACAAGACCAAGTACATCGTGCACTACCCTGAGACGCGCGAGATCTGGTCCTACGGCTCGGGCTACGGCGGCAACGCGCTGCTGGGCAAGAAGTGCTTCGCGCTGCGCATCGCCAGCACCATGGGGCGCGAGCAGGGCTGGCTGGCCGAGCACATGCTGATCCTGGGCGTCACCAACCCGCAGGGCAGGAAGTACCACGTCGCCGCCGCCTTCCCCAGCGCCTGCGGCAAGACCAACTTCAGCATGCTGGTGCCGCCCGCCGGCTTCGCCGGCTGGAAGGTCACGACGATCGGCGACGACATCGCGTGGATCAAGCCCCATGCCGACGGCCGTCTGTACGCGATCAACCCCGAGGCCGGCTACTTCGGCGTCGCCCCGGGCACCAACGACCATACCAATCCCAACTGCATGGCGTCGCTCAAGCGCGACGTGATCTTCACCAACGTCGCGCTGACCGACGACGGCGACGTCTGGTGGGAAGGCATGACCGACGCGCCGCCGGCCCACCTGATCGACTGGCAGGGCAAGGACTGGACGCCGGCGCTGGCCAAGGAAACGGGTGCCAAGGCCGCGCACCCGAACGCCCGCTTCACGGTGGCCGCCACCAACAACCCGGTGCTGGACGCCGACTGGGACGACGCCGACGGCGTGGCGATCGACGCCTTCATCTTCGGCGGCCGCCGCAGCACCACGGTGCCGCTGGTGACCGAGGCGCGCAACTGGACCGAGGGCGTCTACATGGCCGCGACCATGGGCAGCGAGACCACCGCGGCGGCGGCCGGCCAGCAAGGCGTGGTGCGGCGCGACCCGTTCGCGATGCTGCCCTTCATGGGCTACAACATGGCCGAGTACTTCCAGCACTGGCTGGACCTGGGCGCCAAGCTGCAATCGGAAGGCGCCAAGCTGCCGCGCATCTACTGCGTCAACTGGTTCCGCAAGGGCGCCGACGGCAAGTTCGTCTGGCCCGGCTACGGCGACAACATGCGCGTGCTGGAATGGATGCTGGGCCGCATCGAAGGCCGGGCGCAGGGGGCCGAGAACGTCTTTGGCGTCTCGCCGCGCTACGAAGACCTGCACTGGGACGGCCTGGCCTTCACGCGCGAGCAGTTCGACACCGTGATCGGCATCGACAAGACCGCCTGGCAGCAGGAGCTGAAGCTGCATGCCGAGCTGTTCAAGCAGCTCGAGCACGGCCTGCCGGCCGATTTGCCGGCGGCGATGCAGCGCCTCGAAGCCCGGCTGGCGGCGTGACGGCTGCGGCTTGAAGCTGCAGCTCCTGTCCGACCTGCACCTCGAAACCGAGGCTTTCGACCCCGAGCCTGCGCCCGGGGCCGAGTTGCTGGTGCTGGCCGGCGACATCGACGCCACCTGGGCCGGCCTGCGCCGCTTCGCCGGCTGGCCGGTGCCGGTGATCCTCGTGCCCGGCAACCACGAGTTCGACGGCCGCGACGTCGACCACGCGCTGGCGGCGCTGCGCACGCATTGCGCCGATCTCGGCATCCGGCTGCTGCAGCGCGAGACGGCGCTGATCACCGCCGCCGACGGCGCGCGGCTGCGCTTCGTCTGTACCGTGCGCTGGAGCGACTTCGACCTCTTCGGCGCCGCGCAGCGCGAGCGCGCGATGCGCGCCGCCGCCTACTTCCAGCGCGTGATGAACGCCAGCCGCGACGGCGCGCCGTTCGACGCCGAGGCGGTGCGCGCCGAAGGCCTGGCCGACCGCGCGTGGCTGGAGACCGAGCTGATGCAATCCTCCCAAGGCCGCTGGGACCGCACCGTCGTCGTCACCCATTTCGCGCCCAGCCTGCGCAGCGCCGACCCGCGCTACGGCCGCCAGCCCGGCACCGCCAGCTTCTGCAATGCCGACGACGACCTGATCCCGCGCGCCGACCTCTGGCTGCACGGCCACCTGCACTGCCGGCACGACTACCTCGTCGCGCGGCCCGGCCAGGCGCCCGCGCGCGTGGTCTGCCAGGCGCGCGGGCTGGCCGCCAAGGGCGAGGCCGAGGGCCACGAGCCGCTGCGGCTGATCGAGGCCTGAACCACCGCGCTTGCCGAAGGTCAAGGTCCGGCCGCCGGGGCGTGCAACACTCCGGGCCATCCCGTTTTTCCCCGAGGAGACACGATGAAGATCCTGGTCGCTGCCGACGGCAGCTCCTTCACCAAGCGCATGCTGGCCTACCTGGCGGCGCACGACGAATGGCTGGGCGGCGCCCATGCCTACACCGTGCTGCACACCGTCACGGCCGTGCCGCCGCGCGCCGCCTCGGTGCTGGACAAGCAGGTGCTGAAGGACTACTACGACTCCGAGGCCGAGAAGGTCTTCAAGCCCATCCGCCAGTTCTTCGAGAAGCAGGGCATCACTGCCAGCTACACGGCCAAGGTGGGCCCGGCGGCCGAGACCATCGCGGCGATGGCCGACAAGGGCAAGTACGACCTGCTGGTGATGGGCTCGCACGGCCACGGCACGCTGACCAACCTGGTCATGGGCTCGGTGGCCACCAAGGTGCTGGCCAACTGCAGCACGCCGGTGCTGCTGGTCCGCTGATCGCGGGTTAGCTGCCGGTCAACTGCTGCGTCAGCCGGCGCCACCAGCCGGTGCCGCCGGGGGCGCCGGTGGGCTGCGTGGCCGAGGGCTCGTCATCGGGCAGCATGCTCAGCTCCAGCCCGAAGGCGGTGCCGACGTCGTCGGGCTCGGCGTTGCTGGCTTCGTCCGTGCGGCGACGCCACAGGTCGAACAGCCGATGGGGTTTGCTGGGTTCGCTCATGGTGGGTGCCTCTTGTCCGTGCAGTGTGCGGCCCGCGGCCGGATCGTGATCGCCCGAATTGCCTAACGCGCGTGCCCCAGTTCACGGCGACACGCGAAGGACCGGCGCGCCCCCCTAGATCCCGATCCGGGTCTCCCGGTCGGGATCGCTCCCCCTCGGGGGGACCGGCCCGCACGGGCCGTAGGGGGCCATAGAATCCGCGCCCCCCGTTCGAGTGCCCTTGCCGGCCGCCCGCCCATGCCAGCACCCGGTTTCGCCGCGATCGACTTCGGCACCTCCAACTCGGCGATCGCGCTGCCCAGCAGCGACGCGCAAGGCGTGGCGCTGGTCGAGCTGGAGCCGGGCTTCCGCACCATGCCCACCGCGGTGTTCTACCGCGCCGATGAGCCCGGGCGTTATTTCGGCCGCGCCGCGATCGCCGCCTACGTCGACGGGCTGGACGGCCGGCTGATGCGCTCGATGAAGAGCGTGCTGGGCTCGGCGCTGATCGAGCAGAGCACCGAGGTCGGCGGCGGCCAGAGCGTGAAGTTCACCGAGGTCATCGCCGGCTACCTGCGCCACCTGAAGCGCTGCGCGGAAAGCGCCGCCGGCGCCGAGCTGCGCCGCGTGGTGCTGGGCCGTCCGGTGTTCTTCGTCGACGACGACCCCGCGCGCGACGCCCGGGCCCAGGCCGCGCTGGAGGCGGCGGCGCGCGCCGTCGGCTTTGCCGAGGTGCTGTTCCAGTACGAGCCGATCGCCGCCGCGCTGGACCACGAAAGCCGCGCCGAGCGCGAGCAGCTCGTGCTGGTGGCCGACATCGGCGGCGGCACCTCGGACTTCTCGCTGCTGCGCGTGGGCCCGGCGCGGCGCGGCCGGCTGGACCGGCGCGACGACATCCTGGCCAACCACGGCGTGCACATCGCCGGCACCGACTTCGACCGCCACGTCGAGCTGGCCGCCGTGCTGCCGCTGATGGGCTACCGCGCGCTGCGCCCGCCCGCGCGCACCGGCGAGGCGCCGCGCGAGCTGCCCAGCGGCCTGTACTTCGACCTCGCCACCTGGCATTTGATCAACACCTGCTACGCGCCGGCGCGTGTGGCCGAGCTGCGCCGCCTGCACGGCTGGTACGCCGAAGCGGCCCACCACCGGCGGCTGCTGGCCGTGCTGCAGCGCCGCCTGGGCCATGCGCTGGCGGCCGCGGCCGAGCAGGCCAAGATCGACGTCGCGAACCTCACCGATGGCGGCGAGGCGCTGATCGACCTGGACGAGGTCGAGAGCGGCCTGCAGGCCCGCCTGACCGAGCCGGCCGCCGCGGCGGCGATCGAGGCCGATCTCGAGCGCATCGTCGACGCCGCGCGCCAGACCGCGCGGCTGGCCGGCGTGGCGCCGGCGGCGGTGGACATGCTGTACTTCACCGGCGGCTCCACCGGGCTGCAGTCGCTGGTGGGCCGCATCGCCGCGGCCTTCCCGGCGGCGGCTAACGTGCGCGGCGACCGCTTCGCGAGCGTGGCCCAGGGCCTGGGCGTGCACGCGCGCTCGGTGTTCGGCGCCGCGGCTGCGTGACGTCGGCGATCAGCATCACGCTGCGCACGAGATCCTGCACCGCCTCGGCCAGGTCTTCGGGCGGCTCCAGCGTGTCGATCACGGCCAGCAAGGCGTCGGCGTCCTCGAGGTCGTCGCGCTCGAAGTGCAGGTACAGCAGCGCCAGCGGCTCCACCAGCGCCGGGTCGTCGCTGGCCATCAGATCGGGAAAGCGGTCCTGCGCGGCGGCGAAGCCGGCCACCCAGGGCAGCACGGCTTCCGATGGAAGCGCCTCGTCGTCGAGCTGAAAGACCCAGGGGTCGAACCAGTCGCGCTTGGCGATCGCCAGCGCCAGCTCGGCGTGGCGACGCAGCGCCAGTGCCTGCAACTCGGCAGTGTCGAAGCCCGCCGGCAGCGGCCGCGCGTCGACGTCGGCCACGCCCGGCCACCATTGCGCCAGCGGCACCGGCCGCGGCTGCAGCAGCACGCCGCACAAGTAGCCGTCCAGCGCGCTGATGTCCAGCGGCTCCAGCGGCGCGGGCACTTCGTCCAGCAGCGCCTGCAGGCGCTGGATGTCGTCTTCGGCAAGCGGCGGGGAAGCGGGCGCGGTCATGCGGCCGAATCATGCCCCGGATGCCGACCCGGGGCGAGGCCCCGCAGGCCCGGGATGGCCGCCGGTGCCGCCGGCGCGTACAGTCGAACCCGACTCCTGGCGCCGTGGGACGCGCCGCGTTGACCTCCCGATGTCCTCGTCGAAGGACTTCACCGGCCCCTCCGCATCGTCGGGCGGGCCGGTTTTTTCGTCGGCTGGCGCTTGCCGCGTCAGGGTCCGGGCAGTTCCAGTTCCTGCTCGTCGGCCGCCAGCCCCGCGCGCTCGGAAAACGCCAGGTTCATGCGGCTTTGCGCCGGCGCGGCGCAGCGCCGCACCGCGGCGCGCTGGCCGTCCTTCAGCACCATCACGCCGGCCTTGCGGCCCCAGCCGCGGCCGCTGGCGCTGTAGACCACGTAGTCGAACGGCGGCGCGGCAAAGCGCAGGTAAGCGCCGCCGCCGCCGGCGTACATCACGTGGCCGGCCTTGACGCCGGCGCGCCAGTCGGCCGCGGCCGCAGGGACCGCAGCGGCCGGCAGCCATTGCAGCTCCAGCTTGCCGGGCCGGCCGAAGCGGTACTGCAGCGTGCCGGCGCTCGTCGACAGATCGGCGCTGGCGCAGACCGAGGCCCGCCGGCCGCCGGGCACCGGGCAGTCGAAGACCACCGTCTCGGTGGCCGTGCACAGCCCCAGGGCCGGGGCCGCGGGCACCCCGTCGGCGCGCGCCGGGCCGGCAGCCGCCAGCATCGCTGCCAGCCAGGCGGCGCCGGCCAATGCCGGCACCAGGCGCAGCGGCCGCCTCATGGCAGCGGCATCGCCTTCAGCCCCGGCGCGGCGGCCGCCGGCGTGGCGGTCTTGGCCGGCGCCTTGACCGCCGGCTTGGGCGCCGCCGGCTTGGCCGCGGCCTTGGCCTTGACCGCCTGGCGCGCCTTGGCCGGCACGACGATGCCCAGGTAGCGCCGGCCGGCGGCAAAGGCGTCGCGGAAGGCCTGCAGGCCGTGGCTGCCGCCGTTGACGAGGCGCCGCGCGCGGCCCAGGTCGTTCTTCTTCAGCGCCTGGCGGATCGCCGCCTCCTTGTTCTTGAGGAACTGCGCCAGCACCGCGGCGGCCACCGCCGGCTCGTTGGCGCGGTCCGGGTCGGCCAGCAGGTCCACGCCCACCTGGCGGCCCACGGTCTGGTAGTTGTCGTGGCCGGTCAGCTGCACGAAGCCGCGTCCCTTGTACAGCGCGCCGTCGCCGTCGCCGCTGTTGCCGAGGTCGGCGCGGTCGTCGTACAGGTCGAAGGCATGGCGGCCCTCGGTGCCCTTGGGGCTGGTGTTGTACTTGGAGATGCCTTCGTCGATGGGCTGGAAGGCGGCCGACTCGGCGCGGATCGTGCCCAGCGCCATCATCAGCATGTCGGTGTCGTTGAGGCCGCGCTGCGTCAGCGCTTGCAGGATGAAGGGCAGGTAGCTGCGGATGTTGCCGCTGACCTTCTCGACCTTGACCTCGCGCTTCATCACCATCTTGCCGTTGACGAGCTGCGGCGTGCTGACCGTCGTGCGCTTGCTGCGGTCCACGCCGCCGGGCACCATCGCCGCGGCCAGCGCGTAGGTCTCGCCCGACAGGCTGGCGGCCACGCGCTGGCTGTCGCTGCCGGCCTGCACGAGGAACTGGAACAGCGTGTCCTGCGTCTCCAGCTTGTTGTCGGGGTCGGCCTCGCCGTAGAAGTACTGGTTCTCCACCGCCTGCAGCGCGGCGGCCACCGCGGCGTCCCAGCCGCCTTCGGCCGGCAGCGTGACCGACGGCTGCAGGAAGCCGCGGCTGCTGAAGTCGTTGAGCGCCTGGCGCAGCAGCTTCAGGTCGTCCGGCAGGTTGGCCTGGCCCGGTCCGACCGGGGCGCTGAGGGTGGGGGTGGTGGCCATGGGTGTCGTCGTTCGTGGCGGATTCGGGATGCGGGCCATGCTAGCGCGCAGGGCCGGCGGAGGGCCATCCCGAACCCGGAGCGTTCAGCTTCGCAGCCGCCGCGCCAGCGCCGCGATGCGCCGGCAGCCTTCGGCCAGCGCGGCGTCGGGCACGGTGAGGCTCAGGCGCAGCATCGCGGCCGACGACTGTCCGAAGGCCGCGCCCGGCATCACCGCGACGCGCTCCTCGTCCAGCAGGCGCAGCGCGAAGGCCTCGCCGTCCAGGCCCAGATCGCCCACCGACAGCATCACGAACATCCCCGCCTGCGGCGCGTGCACCTGCAGCCCCGGCACGCCGCCCAGCGCCTCGGCCACGTGGCGGGCGCGCGCGGCGTAGCGGTCGCGCATCTGCGCGGTGATCGCGAACTCGTGCGACAGCGCCTGCGCCGCCATGTCGGCGATGAAAGGCTGCGCGCCGAAGAGCATGGTCTCGGCCAGCGGCAGCAGCCGGCTGATGAAGGCCGCGGGCCCGGCGCACCAGCCGGCGCGAAAGCCCGGCGCCGCGTGCGACTTCGACAGCGACGAGGCGACCACGGTGCGATCGGCCAGCTCCGGCTCGTCGAACGGCGACGCGAAGCGGCTGCCGTCGAACACCAGCGATTCGTAGACCTCGTCGCTCAGGATCCACAGGTCGTGCGCCTGCGCCACGGCGCCGATCGCGCGCACGTCGTCGCGCGTCAGCACCGCGCCGGTGGGGTTGTGCGGCGAGTTCAGGAAGATGAGCCGCGTGCGCGGCGTGACGGCGCGCGCCAGGTCGTCGGCATCGAGCCGGAAGCCGCGCTGCGGCCGCAGCGCCACCGGCACCGCCTGCGCGCCGGTGGCCTGCACCAGGCCGTGGTAGGTGGCGTAGCAGGGGTCGGCCAGTAGCACCTCGTCGCCGGCCTGCACCAGTGCCATCAGCAGCAGGAACAGCGCGCTCTGCGTGCCTGGCACCCAGATGAACTGGTCGGTGCCGATCGCGCGCCCGCTGCGCGCCGTGTACTTGGCGGCCAGCGCCCGCAGCACCGCGGGCTCGCCGCGGCCGTTGGAATAGCCGGTGCGGCCGGCGCGCAAGGCGCGCTCGGCGGCCTCGATCAGCTCCGGCGGCGTGGGCCGGTCGGGCTCGCCGATGGTCAGCAGGATCACCGCCTCGCCCTGCGCCATCAGCTGCTTGGCGCGCACGTGCACGCGCCACTTGTCGGAGCCGAGGCCGGCCACGCGGTCGAGAATGCTCGCGGTTCGCATGGGGCGATCGTAGCCAGCCCTTAGACTGTGCCCGCCTTGGCTCTCATCAAGAAGCTGTGAGCGAACCCAGCGACGTGGCCCAGCCCCTGGCGCGCTATGCGGCCTGGCGGCGCGCGGGCGACCTGGTCTTCCTGTCCGGCGTGATCGCCGTCGACCCGGCGCGCAAGCTGATCGTGCGCGGCTACGACGACATTCCGAGCGCCGCATGCCGGCTGATCGGCGAGACCGGCGAGTTCAGCACCGACTGCAAGGAAGGCCCCGTGCTCGCGCAGAGCTGGTTCGTGCTGGACCGCATCCGCGCGACCGTGGAAGCGGCCGGCGGGCAGATGGGCGACGTGTTCAAGCTGGTGCAGTACTTCAAGCACCTGGACCACTTCCCGCTCTACAGCCGCGTGCGCAAGCTGTTCTTCCCCGGCGAGCCGCCGGCCAGCACGGTGGTGGAAGTCAGCGGCATGCTGCCCAGCGCCGAGATCCTGGTCGAGGTGGAAGCGACCGCGTACGTGCCATTGCCACGCAAGGCATGAGCAGCGGCCTGATCCTGGGCGCGCAGGCGCTGTGGACTGGCCGGCCCGGCGCCGCGATGCGCAGTGTCGACGGTGCCGATCTGCGCTACCGCGACGGCGTGATCACCGCGATCGGCCGTCTGCAGCCCGAGCCTGGCGAGACGGTGCTGCGCGCCGACGGCTGCGTCGTCTACCCCGGCTGGGTCAACACCCATCACCACCTGTTCCAAAGCCTGCTGAAGGGCGTGCCGGCGGGCATCGATGCGCCGCTGCTGCCCTGGCTCGCGGCGGTGCCGATGCGCTACCGCCGCCGCTTCGACCACGAGGGCGCGCTGCGCCTGGCCGCGCGCATCGGCCTCGCCGAGCTGGCGCTGTCGGGCTGCAGCACGGTGGCCGACCACCAGTACCACGACGGCGAAGGCATGCCCTTCGACGCCTCGGCCGCCGTCTTCGACGAAGCGCAGGCGCTGGGCCTGCGCTGCGTGCTGTGCTGCGGCGGCCAGACGCAGGGCCGGCCGGCCAACGAGCCGCTGCCGCGCTGGGCGCTGCCCGAATCGCTGGAGCACTTCATGGCGCGCGTCGAGCGCGACGTGCAGCGCTTCCACGACCCTGGGCCGATGGCGATGCGCCGCGTGGCCAGCGCGATCACCACGCCCAACTGGAGCTGCGCGCCCGAGCACCTGAAGCCGCTGGCGCAGCAGGCGCGGCAATTGGGCATCCGCCTGCACAGCCACCTGAGCGAGACGCACGACTACGTGCGCTGGGCGCGCGATCAGCACGGCTGCACGCCGCTGCAGTTCGTCGCCGAGCGCGACTGGGTCGGCCCCGACGTCTGGTACGCGCACATGGTGCACTTGACGAACGAGGAACTTGAGATGTGCACACAGACGCAGACCGGCATCGCGCACTGTCCGCAAAGCAATGCGCGGCTGGGCAGCGGCATCGCGCGCATCCCCGAGGCGCTGGCGCTGGGCGTGCCGGTGGGGCTGGCGGTCGACGGCGCGGCCAGCAATGAGGCCGCCGACATGGCCAGCGAAGCGCACGCCGCGTGGCTGCTGCACCGCGCCGATCCGCGCGGCGCGGCGCGCGCCGGTCAGTCCGGCGGCCACGCGTCGGCGATCACGGTGGAAGACGTGGTCCACATCGGCACCGCCGGCGGCGCGCGGCTGCTGGGGCTGGACGGCGTCGGCACGCTGGCGCCGGGGATGGCGGCCGACGTCGCGGTCTACGACCTCGACCAGCCGCGCCATTTCGGATTGATGGACCCGGCGATCGCGCCGGTGGCCAGCGGCGGGCGGCCCACGCTGCGCGCGCTGCTGGTCCAGGGCCGCGCCGTCGTCGAGCACGACCGCATCCCCGGGCTGGACCTTGCGGCGCTGCGGCGCGAGGCGGCCGACTTCGTGCGCACGCTCAGCGCTTGACGGGAAGCCCACCATGCACATCGCCGTGATCGGCACCGGCATCGTCGGCGTCTGCACCGCCGGCTGGCTGCAGCGCGACGGCCACCGCGTCAGCTTCGTCGACCCGCGCGACGCCGGCGAGGCCTGCTCGTTCGGCAACGCCGGCTCGCTGTCGCCCAGCGCCTGCCTGCCGGTGGGCATGCCGGGCATGTGGAAGCAGGTGCCCAAGTGGCTGCAGGACCCGCTGGGCCCGCTGACCGTGCGCTGGGCCTATCTGCCGCGCGTGCTGCCGTGGCTGCTGCGCTTCCTGCGCCACAGCTCGCGCGACGAGGTGGTGCGCATCGCCACCGCGCTGCGGCAGCTGCTGTCCCCCATCTTCGACAGTTATGGCCCGCTGGTCGAGCGCGCCGGCGTGCCGCAGCTCGTGCGGCGTAGCGGCTGCCTGTACGTCTATTCGTCGCAGCAGGCCGCGTCGCGCTGGGCCTGGGGGATGAACCTGCGGCGCAGCCTGGGCGTCGAGCTGCGCGAGGTCGGCCAGGACGAGCTGGAAGCGATGGAGCCCGACCTGCGCGGCGCGTTCCGCTTCGGGCTGCTGGCGCCGGAGAACGGCAGCACGCCGGACCCTTCCGCGCTGGTGAAGGCGCTGCACGCGCAATGCCTGCGTGACGGCGCCGACCATGTGCGCGAAACGGTGCAAGGCTTCGACCGCCAGGGCCGCCGCGTGCAGGCATTGCGCCTCGCCAACGGTGAGCGGCTGGCGGTCGATGGCGTCGTCGTCGCTGCCGGCGCGTGGTCGGCGCCGCTGGCGCGCCGGCTCGGCGCGCGCGTGCCGCTGGAGACGCAGCGCGGCTACCACGTCACGGTCGCCAGCTCCAACCTCAAGCTCCGCCACACGGTGATGGCGCTGGAGCACAACCTGATGGTCAACCCGATGGCGATGGGGCTGCGGCTGGCCGGCTCGGTGGAGTTCGCCGGGCTGCAGGCGCCGCCGCAGTACGCGCGCGCCGACGTGCTGCTGCGCAAGGGTCAACAACTATTCCCGCACCTGGACACCTCGCAGGTCTCGCGCTGGATGGGCCATCGGCCCTGCCTGCCCGACAGCCTGCCGGTGATCGGCGCCGCGCCTGCGGTCGACAACGCGTGGCTCGGCTTCGGCCACGGCCACGTCGGGATGTGCGGCGGCGCCAGCACCGGGCGCGAGCTGGCGGCGCTGGTCGCCGGCCGCGCGCCGCAGGTCGACCTGGCGCCGTTCAGCCCTCAACGTTTCAAGTCACTGCTCGGATGAAGCCCGCCGAGCTGGCCCTGGTCACCACGCGCGGCATGGCCGACCTGCTTCTGCTGGCGCGCCAGAACCGGCGCGAGCTGTACCGCGCGCAGCCGCGGCTGGACGGCGTGTTGACCACGCTGCCCGCGCTGCGGCTGGAAGCGGCCGGCCGCATCGACGCCGAAGGCCGCGAGGCGCAGCCGCTGGACGAGGCCGAGCTGCAGGCGCTGGCGGCGAGCATCGCCGAGGCCGGCGTGCGCGCGGTGGCGGTCTGCGGCTTGTTCTCGCACCTGAACCCGGCGCACGAGCAGCGCATCGCCGCGGTGCTGGCCGCGCGTGTGCCCGGCTTGCGGCTGGCACTGTCGCACCAGGTGCTGCCGCAGCCGCGCGAGTACGAGCGCTTCCGCGCAACCGTTCAGCAGTTGCTGGGCGACGAGCCCGCGGCCGCGCCCGAGCCGCCGCCGGCCGACGACGTCGATGCCTTGGGTCAAACGTTGGCCGCAACGGCCGACCGCCTGCAGGCGCTGCTGATGCGCGAAGCGCGGTCCAGCATCGCGCGCGAGGCCGGCGACTGCGCGGCTGCGCTCTTCCTGCCCGACGGCCGCATGCTGGCCCAGGCGCGCTGGCTGCCACTGCTGCTGGGTTCGCTGGTCAGCGCGGTGCAGGCGGTGCTGCGGCACGTCCCGGTTGCCACCATGCAGCCCGGCGACGGCTTCCTGCTCAACGACCCCTGGGACGGCGGCACGCATTTGCCCGACCTGACGCTGGTCGTGCCGCTGTTCGACGCCGGTAGCCGCGTGCAGGCGCTGGCGGCCTGCAGCCTGCACCACCAGGACGTGGGCGGCATTGCGCCCGGGTCGGTGCCGCCCGATGCGAAAAGCGTCTTCGAAGAGGGCCTGCGCGTGCCGCCGCTGCAGTCGCATCGCGGCGGCCGGCTGGACCCGGTGCTGCGCGCGCTGCTGGCTGCCAACAGCCGCACGCCCGACCACCTGCTGGCCGACCTGCAGGCGCAGTGGAACTGCACCGCGCTGGCGCGCAGCCGAGCTGCAAGCGCTGTGGCAGCGCGACGGCAGCGAGACCTTCGCCGCGCGCGCGCAAGCCTTGCTGGCGCGTACCGAGGCGCTGACCCGACAAGCCTTGGCCGCCGCGCCCGACGGCCGCTGGACCGTGCGCGACCAGCTCGACGGCGACGGCGTCGACGACCGCCCGGTGCCGCTGCAGGTCACGCTGGACAAGCGCGGCGACGCGCTGACGGTCGACTTCGACGGCTCGGCGCCGCAGACCCGCGGCCCGGCCAACGCCTCGCCGGCCTGCCTGATGGCGGCACTGCTGTACTTCGTGCGCACGCTGGCGCCCGACGCGCCGGACAACGGCGGCGGGCTGGCGGCCGTCGCGCTGCGCCTGCCCGAAGGCAGCGTCGTCAACCCGCGCTTCCCCGCCGCGGTGAACGCGCGCACCGCGACGGTGAAGCTGGCCGCCAACGCGCTGTTGGCGGCTTGGGGGCAGCAGGCGGCGGCGGTGCCGGCGGCCGCCAACGCCGGCGTCGCGGTGGTGGTGTCGCTGGGCGGGCACGACGATGCCGGCCGGCCCTTCGCGTTCACCGAGATCGTCGCCAGCGGCGCCGGCGCCAGCGCCTTGGGGCCGGGCGAAAGCGCGGTGTCCACCGACGTCGGCAATGCGCGCAACACGCCGGTGGAAGTGATCGAGGCGTTAGCGCCGGTGCGCGTCGAGGCCTGCGAGCTGCGCCGCGGCTCCGGCGGCGAAGGCCGTCACCGCGGCGGCGACGGCGTGCGCCGCGTCTATCGGCTGCTGCAGGGCCAGGCGCAGCTGTCGTACCGCGGCGAGCGCCACCGCAGCCAAGCGGCCGGCTGCAACGGCGGCGGCCCCGGCGCCCACGGCGCGGCGCGCGTCTTGCGTGCCGACGGGCGCGTGGAGCATCTCGCTTCGCGCCAGCGCGTGTCGCTGCAGGCCGGCGACTGCTGGATCATCGAGACCGCGGGCGGCGGCGGCTGGGGGCCGGCCGACGCCGCCGCAACAATGCCCAACGTTGGAGATCAGCCATGAATCCTCGTCGACAGTTCATTGCGCAAACGCTGGCGCTGGCCGCCGCGCCGGCCTTCGCGCAAGGCTTTCCGAACCGGCCGCTGCGCCTGGTCGTGCCGTTTCCGCCCGGCGGCAGCACCGACCTGCTGGCGCGCCGCATCGGCGAGAAGCTGGCCGTCGCGCTCGGCCAGCCGGTGGTGGTGGACAACCGCCCCGGCGCCGGCGGCGCCACCGGCAGCGTGGAGGTGGCGCGCGCCGCGGCCGACGGCCACACGCTGCTGTTCGGCGTGACCGGCACGCACGCGATCAGCCCGGCGATCAACCCCAAGCTGGGCTACGACCCGCGGGCCGACTTCGCGCCGGTGTCCATCGTCGTCAGCGCGCCGCTGGTGCTGGTGGTGCGCGCCGACTCGCCGTACCGCACGATGGCCGATCTGGTCGCCTGGGGCCGCAAGAACCCCGAGCGGCTGACGCACGGCTCGCCCGGCAACGGCACCACGATGCACCTGAGCGGCGAGATGTGGGGCCTGGCCACGCAGGTGAAGGTGACGCACGTGCCGTACAAGGGCAGCGCGCCGGCGCTGCAGGACCTGCTGGGCGGGCAGATCGAAGCGATGTTCGGCGACCTGCTGGTCGTGCTGCCGCAGATCACGGCCGGCAAGCTGCGCGCGCTGGCCGTCAGCTCGCGCCAGCGCCACCCGCTGCTGCCGGCGGTGCCGACGATGGCCGAGGAAGGCCTGGCCGACTACGAGGCCTTGTCGTGGCAGGGCCTGTTCGTGCCCGCCGGCACGCCGCCGGCGGTGCTGGAGCGGCTGAACGCCGAGGTCGTGAAGGCCGTGCGCGCGCCCGACTTGAAGGACTTCTTCGCCGAGCGCGGCTTCGTCGTCGAAGCGAAGTCGGTCGACGAGTCGCGCCGCTTCATCGACGGCGAGGTCGCCAAGTGGACGCGCATCGTCAAGATCGTCAACCCGCAAACCAACTGATGGAACTGACGGCCCCCGGCCGCTGGGGCGGCCGCCCCCCGAGGGGGCTCCGAACCCGACCGGGAGACCCGGATCGGGTTCGGCCCGCTTGCCACCGTCGCTCCCCCTGGTCGCCTGCGGCGACCTGTCCCCGAGGGGACCATGCGAGTGCCAGACGATGCGCGTGCTGCTGATCTTCTGCCATCCGCGCGCCGACAGCTTCAACGCCGCGGTTCACCGCGAGGTGCTGCGCTCGCTGCGCGAGGCCGGCCACGAGGTGGACGACTGCGACCTGCACGCCGAGGGCTTCGACCCGGTGCTGGGCGCGGAGGATCTCGCGCTGTATTCGCAGATCCCCGCCAACCGCCGGCCGGTGCAGCGCTACGTGGACCGCGTGCTGCAGGCGCAGGCGCTGGTCTTCGTGTTCCCGGTCTGGAACTTCGGCCTGCCGGCGATGCTGAAGGGCTGGTTCGACCGCGTGCTGCTGCCCGGCGTCTCGTTCGACATGAGCGACCCCCGGCGCATCAAGCCCGGGCTGACGCACCTGCGCCACGTGGTCGCCGTCACCACCTACGGCACGCCGCGCTGGCGCGCCTGGTTCCTGGGCGACGCGCCGCGGGCGTTGATGCAGCGCTTCATGCGCCGGCTGACCGACGGCCGCGCGCGCATCCGCTACCTGCCGCTGCACGGCATGAACACCGCCACCGCGGCGGCGCGGGACGCTTTTTTGCAGCGGGCGGCCGCCGCCATGCGCAAAATCACCTGACCTGGATTCGGACGCACCATGCTCCACGGCTACAACCCTGCGGCGCGCTACCTGCCCTACCTGAGCTGGACCGAGATCGCGGCGCTGCCCGACCGCGAGAACACCGTCGTCGTGCTGCCCGCCGGCGCCACCGAGCAGCACGGCCCGCACCTGCCGATCGCGGTGGACACGGTGATCTGCGCCGGCGTGATGGGCCACGCGCTGGCGCGGCTGCCACCCGAGGTGCCGGCCTTCGCGCTGCCGCCCATCACCTACGGCAAGAGCGAAGAGCACCTGCACTTCCCCGGCACCTTCACGCTCAGCGGCAAGACGCTGCTGGACACCGTCACCGAGGTCGGCGAATCGGTCTACCGCTCGGGCTTTCGCAAGCTGCTGATCGTCAACGGCCACGGCGGCCAGCCGCAGGTGATGGAGATGGCCGCGCGCGAACTGCGGCTGCGCCATGGCGACTACGTCGTCGTGCCGCACTCGGTGTGGCGCATGCCCAATGCGGCGTCGAAGTTCACCAGCGAACGGGAGAAGCAGCTCGCGATGCACGCCGGCCACGGTGAGACCGCGATCATGCTGGCGCTGCTGCCGGACAGCGTGCGCATGGACCGCGCGGTCGCCAACTATCCGCCGCCGTTCCCGATCAAGCTGCTGTCGCCCGACGGCCGCCCGGCCTGCGCCTGGACCACGCGCGACTTCGGCCCCAGTGGCGTGATCGGCGACCCCACCGGCGCCACGCGCGAGCAGGGCCTGGAGATCCTGTCCACGCTGGCCGAGAGCTGGGCGCGCGCGATCACCGAGCTGCACGCGCTGCGCTGGGTGGTGCGCGAGCAGGCCACCTGGGGCCGCGGCGCCGAGAGCGGCCACATCGAGCAAAACCCCTGACCCATCGGAGCCCCTTGCATGAAGCTGCAAACCCTTGCCGTGATCTCGTCGCTGCTGCTGGCCGGCGCCGCGCAGGCGCAGGAGAAGTTCGTCTACCAGACCAACTGGTACGCCCAGGCCGAGCACGGCGGCTTCTATCAGGCGCTGGCCGAAGGCCTGTACAAGAAGCACGGGCTCGACGTCACGATCAAGGCCGGCGGCCCGCAGCTCAACGGCCTGCAGATCCTGGCCGCCGGCCAGGCCGACTGCATGATGAGCACCGACATGGCGATGCTGATCGCGCGCAACACCGGCGTGCCCACGGTCACCGTCGCCTCGGTGTTCCAGAAGGATCCGCAGGTGCTGATCGCGCACGAGGACGTCAAGTCCTTCGCCGAGCTGAAGGGCAAGACCCTCTTCATCGGCGCCGCGTCGCACCGCACCTTCTGGCCCTGGCTGAAGGCCAAGTACGGGCTGACCGACGCGCAGGTGCGGCCCTACACCTTCAACGTGCAGCCCTTCGTCGCCGACCCCAACTCGGCGATGCAGGGCTTCCTGACCAGCGAGCCGTTCTCGCTGCAGAAGGCCGGCGTCAAGGTCAACGTGCTGATGTTCAGCGACCATGGCTACCCGGCCTACAACACGACCATCTCGTGCATGGAGAAGACCGTGGCCGAGCGCAAGACCGCGCTGGCCGCCTTCGTGCGCGCGACGATGGAAGGCTGGAAGAGCTACCTCGCCAACCCCGCGCCGGGCAATGCGCTGATCCGCAAGGACAACCCCAACATGACCGACGAGCAGCTCGCCTACAGCGTCGGCAAGCTGCGCGAGCTGGGCATGGTGACCAGCGGCGACGCGCAGAAGCTGGGCATCGGCACCATCACGCCCGAGCGCCTGAAGGCCAGCTACGACCTGATGGTCGGCTCCGGCGTGATCGACCCCGCGAAGGTGGACCTCGCTAAGAGCTACACCACCGAGTTCGTGCGCGACCTGAAGGTGATGCCCTGATGGCGATGGCAGAGCCGGCCGCCGCCGCGATCGAAGTCGACGGCGTCGACAAGACTTACCCCGACGGCACGCACGCGCTGCAGCCGGTGCACCTGCGCGTGGCCGAGGGCGAGTTCGTCACGTTGCTGGGCCCGTCGGGCTGCGGCAAGAGCACGCTGCTGAAGCTGATGGCGGGGCTGCTGCCGCTGGACGGCGGCCGGCTGCAGTTGTGGGGCCAGCCGCCGTCCGCGCTGAAGAGCAGTGGGCGGCGCCTGGCCTTCGTCTTCCAGTCGCCCACGCTGATGCCCTGGGCCGACGTGCAGGCCAACGTGCGGCTGCCGCTGGACCTGGCGGCGCTGCCCGCCGCCGAGGCCCAGGCGCGCGTGGCCGAGGCGCTGGCGCTGGTGGGCTTGAGCGGCTTCGAGCGCGCGCTGCCCAACGCCTTGTCGGGCGGCATGCAGATGCGCGTGTCGATCGCCCGCGCGCTGGTCGTGCAGCCGCAGCTGCTGCTGATGGACGAGCCCTTCGGCGCGCTGGACGAGTTCACGCGCCACAAGCTCGACGCCGAGCTGCTGGAGCTGTGGCGCAGCCGCAAGCTCACCGTGGTCTTCGTCACCCACAGCATCGCCGAAGCGGTGTTCCTGTCGCAGCGCGTCGTGATGATGGCCGCGCGCCCGGGCCGGATCACCGACGAGCTCGCCATCGCCGAGCCCTATCCGCGCCGGCGCGACTTCCTGGTCACGCCACGCTTCGCCGAATACGCCCGGCAGCTGCAGGACAGCCTGTACCGCGCCAGCGGAGAGGATCTGGTGGAGCGCGCGACATGAGTACCGCGTTATCCAGGCGCCACGTCGAGCGCGTGGCCTATCCGCTGGCGCTGGCGGTGCTGCTGGTCGCGCTGTGGCAGGGGCTGGTCACCGGCTTGAAGCTGCCGCACTACCTGGTGCCGTCGCCACTGTTGATGATGCAGACGCTGGCCGCCAACTTCGGCGCCTTCATGGCCGCGCTGTGGGTCACGCTGCAGGTCACGCTGCTGGCCTTCGTGCTGGCCACCGTGGTCGGCGTCGCGGTGTCGTTCCTGTTCGTGCAGAGCCGGCTGGTCGAGACCACGCTGTTCCCGTACGCGATCCTGCTGCAGGTGACGCCCATCGTCGCGGTGGCGCCGCTGATCATCATCTGGGTCAAGAACCCGACCGCGGCGATGGTGGTGTGCGCCGCGCTGGTGGCGCTGTTCCCCATCATCGCCAACACCACGCTGGGGCTGCGCAGCGTGGACCCCGACCTGCAGGCCTACTTCCGCATGAACGGCGCCACGCGCTGGCAGACGCTGCGCCGGCTGCGCATCCCGAGCGCCTTGCCCTACTTCTTCGGCGGGCTGCGCATCAGCAGCGGGCTGTCGCTGATCGGCGCGGTGGTGGCCGAGTTCGTCGCCGGCACCGGCGGCACCGGCTCGGGCCTGGCCTACCAGGTGCTGCAGGCCGGCTTCATGCTGGACATCCCGCGCATGTTCGCGGCGCTGCTGCTGATCTCGCTGACCGGCGTGCTGCTGTTCGTCGCGATGGCCTGGCTGACCCGCCGCTTCATCGGCCGCTGGCATGCGAGCGAAACCTCCCGGGATTGAAATGAAGCCCCCACGCTCACTCCGTTCGCTGCCCCCCGAGGGGGCGTGTCAGTGGCTTCGGACGGCCGGGCGCCACTGACATGAACCACCACGACGTTGCCGCGCTGCAGGCCGAGCTGCCCGCGCTGGACTGGACCACCGACGCCGAACGCCTGGCCGTGCTGTCGCGCGACTTCTCCTGGTTCAGCCCCATCCTCAAGCGCGAGCTGGCCGGCGCGGTGGCCGACATCGCGGTGCGTCCGCGCGACGAGGCCGAGCTGACCGCGCTGGCGGCCGCCTGCGCGCGCCGTGCGCTGCCGCTGACGCTGCGCGGCGCCGCCACCGGCAACTACGGCCAGTGCACGCCGGTGCAAGGCGGCGTGCTGGTCGACATGGGCGGGCTGAACCGGCTGCTGTGGCTGCGCGATGGCGTCGCGCGCGCGCAGGCCGGCATCCGTCTGGGCGAGCTGGAGCGCCGCACGCGCGAGCAGGGCTTCGAGCTGCGCACGATGCCCTCCACCTTCCGCCTGGCGACGCTGGGCGGGCTGTTCGCCGGCGGCTTCGGCGGCATCGGCTCGATCGCCTGGGGGCCGATCGCCGCGCCGGGCAACGTGGCGGGGCTGCGCGTGCTGTCGGTCGAGCCGCAGCCGCAGGCGGTGGAGCTGCGCGGCGCCGAGGCGCTGGCGCTGCACCACAACTGGGGCACGACCGGCATCGTGCTGGAGCTGGAGCTGGCGCTGGCCCCGGCACAGGACTGGCACGAGCTGGTGCTGGCCTTCCCCGGCTTCGACGCGGCGCTCGACTTCGGCCAGGCGCTGGCCGCCGAGCCGGATTGCCCCAAGCGCAACGTGGCGGTGCTGGCGCAGCCGCTGCCGGCTTACATCCAACGTTGGGAAGCGAGCTTCCCCGCCGGGCACGACGCCGCGGTGGTGGTGGTGGCGCGCGCCGCGCTGCCGGCGGTGCGGGCGCTGGCGGCACGGCATGGCGGCCGCGTGACGCACGAGGCCGACAGCCTGGAGGCCCAGCGCCGCAACCACACGGTGCTGGAGCTGTGCTGGAACCACAGCACGCTGCACGCGATGAAGACCGACCCCGGGCTGACCTACCTGCAGTGCAGCTTCAGCGCCGGCCGCCACCTGGACCAGGTGCGCGCGGTGCGCGCGCGCTTCGGCGACGCGCTGCTGCTGCACCTGGAGTTCATCCGCAGCAGCGAGGGCGCTCTGATCTGCACCGCGCTGCCGCTGCTGCGCTACGTCGACGAGGCGCAGCTGCAGGCGGTGGTCGACGGCATCCGCGAGCTGGGCGTGCGCGTCAACAACCCGCACCACCGGCACGTGGAGGACGGCCGCTTCGGCGGCACGCTGCCGCCCGAGTCCGCGGCGGCCAAGCGCCGCTTCGACCCGCTGTCGCTGCTCAATCCCGGCAAGCTGCGCGTCTGGCCGCTGCCGGGCTGAAGCGCCTCAATCGCTCCAGCGGATCAGGCCCAGGAACAAGCAAGCCTGCAGAAAGCACAGCAGGTCGCCGACCTGGATGCGCACGTGGCGGCGCAGCTCCGACGGCGACGCCGGGCCCTGCTGCAGCCGGCGCATCAGCTCCAGGTGGCGGGGCTGGCGCGAATAACGCTCGATCTGGTGGGCGGCCACGCCGGTGAGGCGGGCGTGCCAGTAGTCGGCCGGCGCCTGCAGCAGCGCGTAGCGGCCGCAGGCCAGGCCCAGGTGCCAGACGATCTCGTCGAGGTCGTGCACCACGGCCTGGTCGCTCAACCCGGCACCGTCGCCCAGGCGCGGCAGCTCGCGGCGCACGCGCAGGCCTTGCAGCGCCTGCGGGTCCAGCGACACCAGCCGCGCCGCGAAGTCCATGCGCAGCGCGGCCTGCGGCCCGTAGCCGGCCAGCAGCACCTCGGTGCCGTCGTCGTGCAGGCCGCGCAGCACGTGCGCCACCAGCGCCCGCGCGGCGGCGTCGGGCGCCTGGGCGCGCAACTGCTCGGCCTGCAGCGTGGAGTCGAAGTCGGTGTCGAAGGCCATGCCCAGCGTGCTGCCGTCCGCCTGGCGCGGCGGCTCGGGCGCCGGTGCCGCCTGCTGGGCGGCCAGCAGGCGCAGCACCGGCTCGCGGCAAGCCGGCAGGTGGCTGAGCTGGCGCAGCAGCTCGCCGCGCAGCAGCTCGGCCGGTGCGCCCAGGCCTTCGTCGGGGCGCTCGAACAGCAGCACCGGGCGCTCGCCGGTCAGCGCCTTGACGATGGAGGCCGGCGTGCGGCCCGCGTAGTCGATGTCCAGCAGCACGGTATCGCGCTCGCTGCCGTTGAGGTCGAAGCGCATCTGCAGCTCGTCGCCCAGGCGATCGAACAGGTCGCGCAGGGCCTGCAGGTCGCGCTGGGCCACGCCGATGGGTTGCAGCATCAGCAGCGGCCGGCGGTCGCGCGCCAGGCCGCGGCGCAGGCGCTGCCACCAGCGCTGGCCGGCACGGCCGGCCGGGCGGGCCCGGCGGCTGGGCGGGACGGAGTCGAGGCTGAGGTTCACGGCGGCGCGGCGAGGCGAAGATGACGGTGCCTACTCTAGGCAGCCCCTCGTCCCGCCGGCATCGGGCCGCGGCGCGGCGCGCGCTCAGGGCAAACCTGAAAAACCCTGACGGCGCCGAGGGATCAAAGGCGCGCGGCCGCGCGCCGCGTCATCTCATCAGCTGCCGGCCGCCGCGGCGACGGGATACACGCCGTCGCCATGCGGGGCGGCGCGGAACGCCGGCAGCCGCTCGGCCGCGTCCGACAAGGCCTGCAGCGCCGGGTGGGCGGCGGCCGGCACGCGCGCCGGCCGCGCCTGCTGCACGAACTGCCAGACCACGGCCACCGTCAGCGCGGCCTGGGTCAGCCGGCCCGGCTCGGCGCTCAGCGGCTGCCGCTGCAGCGCCTGCTCCAGCGCCGCGAAGCCGGCGCTCATCTGGCCCTGCACGCGCTCCACCCAGGGCGCGTGCTGCTTCTCGGGCGGGCGCAGCGTTTCCTCGTAGACGATCTGCACGCACTTCTCGCACGCGGCCAGCGCTAGGCCGGTGAGCTGCAGGTCGCGCTGCAGCTCGGGCAGCGCGGCGGGCGACAGCCGGCGCGGCGCGGCCAGGCTTTCGGCGTACTGCAGGATCAGCGTCGAATCCATCAGCACCGTGCCGTCGCTGCACACCAGCGTCGGCGCCTTGACCATCGGGTTGATGCGGCTGAAGGCGTCGAAGTTGCGGAACACCGACAGGCTGCGGTGCGTGAAGCGCAGGTCCAGCAGCTGCAGCGCGATGGCCACGCGGCGGACGTAGGGCGAGTCGAGCATGCCGATGAGCTGCACGGGTCCTCCAGGAAAAGCCGCGGTGCGCGCAGTGTGCCGCAGCCGCCGCGGCGGCGTGGCCCCGGCAGGCCCTTCGCCGCCTCGTCCGGCTCCCCGGCAGTCGCATGCCCACCTTCGGCACCAGCATGCCGACCCGCTCGCGATACGCGCGGTAGCGCTCGCCGAAGCGATGGGAGTGCGCGCACGGAAAACCTCTTGTACAAATCGAGATCACGCTGGAGAACCCGGCCATCCGCAGCGCGTCCAGCCGCAGCGCGTGCAGGGCCTGTGCCTGTTCGGATCGCTGGCCCGGGGGCTCGGCCGCGCCGGACTACCCTTGGGCGCTGCCCGCCGCGGAGTATGCTGTTGACGGAATATTCCCTCAAGGGCATATCACGCATGACTTGGGAGGTCGAATTCACGGACGAATTCGAGGCGTGGTGGTCAGCGTTGTCGGAAGACGAGCAGGATGCCGTTGCCGTGTCCGTCGGGCTGCTGCAGTAGCGCGGTCCGAACCTGCGCTTTCCGCACAGCAGCGGCATCAATGGATCGAAGCACGGCCGCATGCGCGAGCTGCGCACGCAGCACGACGGCAGGCCGTTGCGCACGCTGTATGCCTTCGACCCGAGGCGCACGGCGATCCTGCTGATCGGCGGCGACAAGACGGGCGATCCGCGTTGGTACGACACCCATGTTCCGCTTGCCGACAAGCTGTACGACGCGTATTTGAACGAACTGCGAAAGGAAGGGCTGATCGATGGCGAAGAAGTTTGAAACGCTGCGCGCTCGGATGTCGCTGGACCGGCGCGCCAAGGTCGATGCCCAGGTGAAGGCTGCGTTGGCCGAGATGCCGTTGGCCGAGCTGCGCCAGGCCCGCGGGCTGTCGCAGAAGATGCTGGCCGAGGTGCTGCACGTGCAGCAGCCGGCGATCGCCAAGCTGGAGAAGCGCACCGACATGTACCTCTCGACGCTGCGCAGCCACATCGAAGCGATGGGCGGGCAGCTCGAGGTCGTTGCGCGCTTTCCGGACGGCGCGGTGAAGATCAGCAACTTCACCGACCTGGACCGCACGCCGGCCTGATCGAGCCGGCGCCTATCGGCGTGTCCCCGGCCGCTACCCGGCCCCGTGCGCGACAGCGCGGCCTGCAGGTTGGGGTGGCCGTGGCGGAGGCTCATCATCGTCAGCAGCTCGGGCTGCCGTCGCAGCGCCCGCACGGTCGCGCGGTTCAGCTGACTTGGTCCGGAGATCCCGTGAGGATCATCCAACGAGAACGATGCTGCTGCCTAGAACGGCAAGAATCGCACCGACCCATGCCGACCATGGCGAAGGCTCGCCGCGTGTCAACCACAGGATCGGAAGCAGGAAAACCGGGGCCATTGAACCGAGAATAGCGGCCGCCCCCGTGTCGAACTTGCGCAGAGCATAGAGCTGCAGGCTCACCGCAACGATGTAGCCGATGAATCCCGGCACGATCGCACGCAGCACGACCGCTGCGGTTCGCTTCGTCAGAGGCTCGAACGCCGGTGCAGGCCACAGCGCCACGACCGAGATGATCAAGGATGCCCCCGCAGTACGCAATGCCGTCGCCGCGACGGGGTCGGTGCCCGCCACCAGCGCAGGCTTCAACGCGACGAGTCCGACGGCGTGGGAAGTTGCCGCGAACAGCCCAAGCGCCATCACGCTCGTGAGCGAGCCCTGGACGGGGTCAAGACGGCTTTGCGTGCGTCGGCCAAACAGGATGGCGAGAAACAGGCCGCTGAACGCGACCGCAAGGCCGACGAACCTGAACGGCGACATCGATTCGCCAAGGAACAAGGAGCCCAGCAGCGCGGCGATGGGTGCGCTCATGCTCACCAGGAGCTGCATGCGTCGCGGCCCACCGCGCCGCAGGCACGCGATCATCGCCAGGTTGGTGAAGATCACACCGACCACGCCGGCCACAAGAAACGATGGCCAGTACGTCCAGGCCACGCTTTGCCAGCCATCGAGGGCCGTGACGAGCACGACCAGGAGCGCGGATGAGCTGATCAGCTGCGTTCTCGTGACCTCGAAGGCGCCGAGTTGCGTCGCAGGGCGATAAGCCAGCAAAGCGCCCAGCGCCCAGCATAGTGAAGCGCCGAGTGCTGCAGCAGGAGCAAGAATGGGCATACGGTACACTGTTGCTACAAATAGAGTAGCAACCCAGCCCAACACGGATCACGATGATTTGCTACGAAATTGGTAGCGCACGATGAACCCGACTCCGAGACCCGGGAGACCCGTCCGCGGCTCACGGTCGGGCGTTCCCGTCATGGCGCTCTTCGATCTACTGGGGCGGCGCTGGGCAATGGGCATCCTCTGGAACCTCAGCAAAGGCGGGCCCTGTACGTTTCGGGAGCTTCAGGAGCGCTGTGAAATGATCTCTCCGACAGTGCTCAATTCGCGGCTGAGCGAGCTGCGGGAAGTGGGCTTGGTCGAGCACACGGAGAAGGGTTACTGCGCGACATCCAGCGGACGAGAGCTGTATTCGCTGCTGGTTCCTCTCGGCGCTTGGGCCAAGAAATGGGCCGTGAAGGTACAACCCTAGACCTGTGCCGCCACCTGCCTCGTGGGCGCCCTTGGAAACGGCCGGAACGCCATCGGCACCCCCATCGCCGCCAGCCCGATGCCCCAGGCGCCGACGTACATCAGCGTGTAGCTGCCGAAGCGGTCGTAGACCATGCCGCCCAGCACCGGCCCGGTCGACATGCCCAGGCTGCCGACCGTCGCCATGACGCCGAGATCGTGCCCATCATCTTCAGCGGGAAGTTCTCGCGGATGATCACCGCGTACAGCGGCATCGTGCCGGCATGGATGAAGCCGACCAGCGTCGCTACCGCATCATGCCGACCAGGCCGTCGACGCTGTAGATCGTCACCGCCGCGATCATCGGGATGCCGCAGGTCACCGCATGGCGCTGCATCCATTCGTAAGTCGTCGAGCCCATGGCCAATGTACCCACGCCGGCGATGAACTCCGGGTAGCTGGAGTCGTTCAGATCGCCGAGGGAGAAAAGCCAGTCCAGCGAGTCGTCTTCAGTCGCGATGAAGCCGTCGAGGCTGGTTGCGGTGTAGTACTGCGTCTTCATGATGCCTCCAGGCCCGCCTGGCTCTCCGCAAGTGCCGCCAGCTTGTCCAGCGCCATGCGCCACCCCAGCTCGTTGTCCGTGGCCGACACGCCGTCCGGTACTCCCTCATGCACGGCCAGCAGATCCGTCCCGCTACCCGAAGGAAACAGCGTGTAGGTGACGGTCATCTCGCCAGCCATGGCCGGATCGTCCGTTTCGAACGCCATGCGTTCGACGACGAGATGGTGGGGAATCAGCGAGACGAAGCGACCATGGTAGGTATCGGTGTGCGCGCTGGTCTTGCCGGTGGGTTCGGCAGCGTCGTAGGTCAGCGAGACACGGAATGAGCCGCCTTCACGCGGATCGAATGCGTGGACGTGGCTGGTCATGCCGTCGGGAACCCGCCAGCGCTGCACGGCGTCTCGATCCGTCAGCAGGCGGTACACCCGCTCGGGAGGCGCCGCGATATGGCGCTTGGATTGCGTGGTCGTCATCGCAGAGTCCGGAAGCCGTTGACGAATACCGTTGCGCCCGACTGCTCAGGCGCCCGGCGCGCTTCCCCAGCCCCGCTCCACCAGCCCGGTGAAGCCGCCCCAGAACATGCGCATGCCGTCGAAGGGCATGTCCTCGGGCTTGCAGGCGATGCGCGGGTCTTTCATCACCAGGGCGTTGATGCGGTCGCGCTCGGCGCGCGAGGCGTAGACGATCCACGCGAACACGGCCACCTCGTCGTCCTTGAGCAGCACGGCCTGTGGGAACGAGGTGAGCTTGCCGGGTGGCACGTCGTCGCCTACGCATTCGAAGTACTGCAGCGCGCCGTGTTCCATCCAGACCTCGCCGGCCGTCTGGGCCAGCGCGCGGTAGGTGTCCAGCTTGGCGCGGGGGACGGGCACGACGAAACCGTCGACGTAGTGCATGTGGTCTCCTCGACTTCTAGTTCGGAATCTCGGGCTCGACGAGGTGGGCGAGTTGCACCAGCGATTCCTGCCAGCCCAGGTAGCACGTCTCGGTCGGGATGACCTCGGGGATGCCGGCCTGCTCGATGCTGACTTCGGTGCCGCATGACACCGCGCGCAGCTTCACCGTGACGCGCATGTCACCCGGCAGCTTGGGGTCGTCGAAGCGGTCGGTGTATTCGACGAGTTCGCCGGGGACGAGCGTCAGGTACTCGCCGCCGAACGAATGGCTGTGGCCAGTCGAGAAGTTCTCGAACGACATCCTGAAGCGGCCACCGGCCTGGGCGTCGAAGTGGTGGACGTGGCAGACGAAGCCGTAAGGCGGCAGCCACTTGGCCATCGCCGCGCCATGCGTGAAGGCGCGATAGACCTTGTCGGGCGTGGTGCGCAACACGCGGTGAAGGCGCACGGTTCCGGTCGGCATGCTCGGGATCTCCTGGGGTCGTGGGTGCGGTTGGGGGTCGCGTCAGTCGCGGTCGGGTGCGCCGAGCGGGAAGAACGCACGGTAGGGCCGCGCCTCGTCCACGACGCGCGCCACCGACGGATGTGCCAGCAGCCGCGCGCGGTAGGCCTTGAGCGGCCCTTCGGGAATCGGGTGCACCCAGTCGGCGTAGAACAAGGCAGGGGCCGCGGCGCAGTCGGCGATGCTGAAGCCGCGTCCGTTGGCCCAGCCGGAACCGATGCGACGCGACAGCCAGGCGTAGGCCCGGTCCAGCCTGGCCTGGGCCTCCGTGACGTCCAGCGGGCTGCGGTGTTCCTTCGCGCGCAGCGCATCGGCCACGATCTGCTGCATAGGCCCGGACACGTAGTCGTCGAACACATCGGCCAGCATGCGGGCCTGCAGCGCCGCATCGGCATCCGGCGGCACCATCCGTGGCGCATCGCCGAACCGGTCCAGGTATTCGATGACGGCGTTGGATTGCGTGACCTCGACGCTGCCGTCGGTCAGCGCCGGGAATTGCCCGGTCGGCGACAGTTCGGCGATTCGGGCCGAATGCTCCGGATGCTCGGCATCCACGATGCAGAACTCGAACGGAACCTTGCGCTCATATGCCGCGATCAGCGCCTTCCACGCGAAGGATGCAAAAGGGTGGCCGTACAGTTTGATCGCCATGCGGTTCTCTCCGTCTTCTTCGTGTTCATGTCATCGAATGCAGGCCGATGCAGTTGCCTTCGGTGTCCACCACCAGCGCGCAGAAACCGTAGGGGCCGATGGCGAACTTGGGCTTGTGGATCCGGCCGCCGGCGGCCTCCACGCGCGACTGCTGCACGGCGCAGTCCTCGCAGCCGAAGTACACCAGCGTGCCGCCGCCGCCCGGCGCGACGCCGTCCATGCGCACCAGCATGCCGCCCGTGCCGGGCGCATTCATCTCCGACGGAAAGCTCAGCATCTCCATGCCGCCGGCTTCGCCCTCGGACGCGGCCAGCGGTGCCAGCGTGCAGCCGAGCACGGCTTCGTAGAAAGCGCGCGCACGCGCCATGTCCTGCACGTAGATCTCGAACCAGACGACGGGATTGGGTTTCATCGGGGGCTCCGACTGCTTGAAGGTGGAAAACGCGGCTCAGGCGGCGCCAGCTTCGGCGTAGCGCGCGAAGTTGTCCAGGATCGCCTGCCATCCGGCTCGTTGCTGTTCTTCGGAGTGGGTCGGCTCGCTGTCGAACGTGACCGTCACGGCTACGCCGGACGCACCGCTTTCGAACTCGACGAGACCGATGCGGTCTCCGAAGGCGTATTCGATGAGTTGGAGCGGTTCCACTTTGGTGTATTCGCCGGCGAAGTCGAAGCCGAACGATCCGTCTTTGGCTTCCATTCGGGACGAGAACTTGCCGCCCGGACGAAGGTCCACGGAGGAAGCGGTGGTATGCCAATCGGGAGACGCGGTGTTCCACGCCTTGATGTCGTCGGGGGTCGTGTATGCCCGCCAGACCTCATGTAAGGGCGCTTTGACGAGTGTTGAGACGACGATCTTCATGTATTTCTCCTCGCGGTCGATGCGCGCTTTGTGTTGCCCGGTCCGTGTTCGACCGGACGCGGCCGGGGGGCGGCTTGCCCTTCAAGCCTGGGCGGCGACATTCACCATCCACGGCGTGCCGAAGCGGTCGGTCACCATGCCGAAGCCGGGCGACCAGAAGGTCTTGGCGAAGGGCATGGTCATCTGGCCGCCCTCGGCCAGGCCGTCGAACACGCGCTTGCCCTCGGCTGCGGTCTCGATGCCGATCGACACCCACAGGCCTTGCGGCTTGCGGTAGCCGCCGCCGCAGGCTTCGGGGTCCTGCCCCGGCATCGCGGGCAGCGTGTCCGACGCCATCAAGGTTTGCGCGCCGATCTGCAGTTGCGCGTGCATCAGGCGGCTCTTGGCGGCTTCGGGCAGCGGCGGCATGCCTTCGCCGGGCGGCATCTCGCCGAAGGTGGACTGGAAGACGATCTGCCCGCCGAACAGTTTGGCGTAGAAGGCCATGGCCTCGGCGCAGTTGCCGTCGAAGTTGAGGTAGGGCACGAATTGCATGGTGGGTCTCCGGGTGCTTGGGTGGTGCAGGGCGCCGGTTCAGCGCCCGTCGAAGGCCGCCTGCAGCGCGGCGATGTCGAGCTTCTTCATCTGCATCATGGCCTGCATGGCGCGCTGCGAGGCGGCGCGGTCGGGGGCGTTCATCACGCGCTCCCAGTCGCGCGGCGTCACCTGCCACGACAGGCCGTAGCGGTCGGCCAGCCAGCCGCATTGCTGGGCGGCGGGGTCGCCGCCTGCGCCCAAGGCATTCCAGTAGTGGTCGATCTCGGCCTGGCTGTCGCAATTGATCATCAGCGACACCGCGGGGTTGAACTTGAAGTGCGGCCCGCCGTTCAGCGCCAGCATGGCCTGGCCGTCCAGCGTGAAGGACACGGCCATCACCGAGCCGGGCGGCTTGCCGTGGTGTTCGCGCCCGGCTTCGCCGTAGTGAGAGACGCTCAGGATGCGCGAATCGGGAAAGACGCCGACGTAGAAGTTCGCGGCTTCCTCGGCCTGGGTGTCGAACCACAGGCAGGGCTGGATGCGGGGGACCAGGCGGGCCATGGGCGGCGACTCCGTGATGGTGTGGACGATGTTCACATCCTAGGCGCTAAAATGGACACTGTCCACATGGGACCACCCCCTGGGGCTGTAAATGTTTGTCCGCCCCTGAAAGCACCATGGCCACGGCCCGCCGCCCCAAGCCCCGCACGACCTACCACCACGGCGACCTGCGCGCCGCGCTGGTCGAGGCGGGGCTGGCGCTGGCGCGCGAGGGCGGGCCGCAGGCAGTGGTGCTGCGCGAGGCCACGCGCCGCGCCGGCGTGGCGCCCAATGCGGCGTACCGCCACTTCTCCGGCCACCAGGCCTTGTTCGAGGCGGTGCGCGCGGCGGCCCTGGGCGCGCTGGCGCGGGCGATCGAGGCCGAGCTGCGGGTGGCCGAGGCGCTGCCCGATCCGGCCGAGCGCGCACGCGCGATGCTCGCGGCCGTGGGGCGCGGCTACCTGGGCTTCGCGCAGGCCGAGACGGGCTGGTTCCGCACCGCGTTCGCGTTCAGCCCCTTCGACGTGCAGGTGCCGACCGACCCGGCTCGCACCGCCGCCAAGGGGCTCAACCCCTTCGAGTTGCTAGGCTACGCGCTGGACGCGATGGTGCAGGCCGGCATGCTGCCCGCGGACCGGCGGCCGGGCGCCGAGTTCCTGGCGTGGTCGGCGGTGCACGGCATGGCGCTGCTGATCATCGACGGGCCGCTGCGCCGCGCGCCGCGTGCGCTGCGCACGGCGCTGGGCGCGCGATTGCTGCGCATGGTCGAGATGGGGCTGTGAGCCTTTGCCCGGCCGGGACGGTGCGCCTGCCGCCGCCGGCCGCCCTGTATCCTCCGGCGGCACGAGGCACACCCGTTCCATGAGTCAAGACCTGATCGCTTTCCTGCTGGCCTGGGCCACGACGGCGCTTTCGCTGTGGGTCGCCAGCCGCATCTTCGACGGGCTGAAGTTCGACGACAACGCGGCCCTGGTCGTCTCGGCGCTGCTGCTGGGGCTGGCCAACGCCGTCGTCAAGCCGCTGCTGATCGTGCTGACGCTGCCCTTGACGCTGCTGACCTTCGGGCTGTTCATCCTGGTCATCAACGCGCTGATGCTGCTGCTGGTGGCCAGGCTGGTGAAGGGCTTCCGGCTGTCGGGTTTCTGGACCGCGTTCTTCGCCGGCCTGTTCATCTCGATCCTCAGCATCGCCATCGGTGCGCTGGCCGGCGGCAGTCCGCAGATGACGATCCGGATGCCGCAGGACGGCAACTGGATCTGATCCATGGACACCGGCGCCGCCGCCGAACTGCGCGCGCTGCTGCTGGCCCAGCCGATCGGCGCCCTGGGCACGCTGCACGACGTGCGCGGCGGCGTCGAGCCCTTCGTCTCGATGGTGCCGGTGGCCTGGTTGCCGGACGGCCAGCCGCTGATCCACGTCAGCGGCCTGGCGCCGCACACGCGCGACCTGCAATCGCATCCGCAGGTCAGCCTGATGCTCACCGCGCCGTTGCTGCCCGATGCCAACCCGCAGGCGCTGGCGCGGCTGACGTTGCAGGCCCGCGCCGTGGTGATCACGCGCGACGACGCGGAGTGGGCCGCCGCGCGCGCGGTCTACCAGGGCCGCTTTCCGCGGTCGGAACAGACCTTCGCGCTGGGCGACTTCCTGCTGGTGCGGCTGCAGCCGCAGTCGGCGCGCTTCATCGCCGGCTTCGGCCGCGCTTTCGGGCTGACGGCGGCAGCGCTGGCCGAGGTGCTGGCGGATGCGTTGGCGGGCCTGCCCGCGCCGCGGGCCGGCAGTTAAGCTTCGCGTCCTTCGCCAACCCTCGCGCACGCTTGCGCAAGCCGCCATGAACCAGCCCGCCCCTCTCCGCCGCCGCAGCCTGCTGCAGGCCGCCGCCGCCACCTCGCTGCTGGCCGCGGCCGGCGTCGCGCGCGCGCAGTCGCGCACTCTCCACCTGCTGGTGGGCTTTCCGCCCGGCGGCGGCACCGATGCGATCGCGCGCATCCTGGGCGACGCGCTGAAGGACGAGCTGGGCGGCGCCACCGTGCTGGTGGAGAACAAGCCCGGCGCCGGCGGCCAGCTCGCGGCGCAGGCGCTGAAGGCCGCGGCGCCCGACGGCAACACGCTGTTCCTGACCCACGACCACACGATCTCGATCCTGCCGCAGGTCGTCAAGACGCCGGGCTTCGACCCCGCGAAGGACTTCGTGCCCGCGGTCGGCTTCGCCACCTTCGTCAACGCCTTCGCGGTCTCGGGCGGCACGCCGGCGCGCAGCTTCAACGACTACGTGGCCTGGGTGCGCAGCGCCGGCGGCGGCAAGGGCGTGGTGGGCGTGCCGGCACCGGCCTCGGTGCCGGAGTTCCTGGTCAAGGTGATTGCCGAGAAGAACAAGCTCGACCTCGTGGCCGCGCCCTACCGCGGCAGCGCGCCGCTGATGGCCGACATGCTGGGCAACCAGATCGCCGCCGGCGTGGCCAGCATCCCCGACTTCATCGAGAACCACAAGAGCGGCAAGCTGCGCGTGGTGGCCGTGCTGGGCGGCGCGCGCCAGGCGGTGATGCCCGACGTGCCCACCTTCGCCGAGCTGGGGCTCACCGGCTTCGAGGACGTGCCGTACTACGGCCTGTTCGCGCCCGCCGGCACGCCGCGCGTGGCGCTCGACCAGCTGTCGGCCGCGGTGGCCAAGGCGATCGCGCGGCCGGCGGTCCACGAGCGCCTCACCGCGATGGGCCTGACCGTGGGCCACATGACGCCCGAGCAGCTGGGCCAGCGCGAGCGCGCCTACACCGCGGTCTGGACGCGCATCATCAAGGCCACCGGCTTCGTGCCGCAGTAGGCCGGCGCGGCTTAACCCCGCCGGCGCGGCCGGTGCGTATCAGCCTGCACCCCCACTGCTGCAGGAGCTGCCATGCACCGCACCGCCCCCTTCCCGATCCAGCGCCGGCTGCTGCTCGGCACCCTGGCCGCCGCGGCCGCCGGCTGGGCGCTGCCCGGTTGCGCCAGCAGCCTGGCCGACGGCGGCCCGCTGCTGGCCAGCCTGGAGGTGGTGGACCGCGACGACGGCCAGGTGCTGCCGGTCTACGGCCACCAGGGCCGGCGCTACCTGCCCGGCCGCCCCGGCGCACGCTACGCGCTGCGCCTGCGCAACCTCAGCGGCGGGCGGTTGCTGGTGGTGCTGTCGGTCGACGGCATCAACGTGATCAGCGGCCAGACCGCGGACTGGAGCCAGACCGGCTACGTGCTGGAGCCCGGCCGCTGGCACGACATCGCCGGCTGGCGCAAGTCCGACACCCAGGTGGCGGCCTTCCAGTTCGCGCCGATCGAGCAGTCCTACGCCGCGCGCACCGGCCGGCCCGGCGACGTCGGCGTGATCGGCATGGCGGTGTTCCGCGAGCAGCCCGTGCCATTGCCCCCGCCGCCCCCGCCGCCCTCCGTTGCGGCCCCGGCCCCGGCCGCGCCGGCCGCGATGGGCCAGGCACGCGAGAAGGCGGCCGCCGCCGACGCCGGCAGCGGCCGCGCCGAATCGCGCCTGGGCACCGGCCACGGGGCGCGCGAGTGGTCGCCGATCACGCGCACCCGCTTCGAACGCGCCAGCAGCGTGCCCGACCAGTTGCTGCAACTGGAGTACGACAGCTTCGAGCGCCTGGTGGCGGCCGGCGTGATCCGCCAGCCGCAGCCGCCGGTGCACCGGCGGCCCAGCCCCTTCCCGGGCAATGCGATGTACGTGCCGGATCCGCCGCGCTGAACGCCGGGCCTGCCGGTCAGCGCCGGCGCCAGCGCGCTTCCGGCAGCTGGATGCGCTCGGTCTCGCCCGGCACCTGGCCCATCGCGTCACGCGCCCAGGCCTCGGCCGCCTGCTCGATGCGCTCGGGCCGGCTGGAGACGAAGTTCCACCACAGGTGGCGCGGGCCCAGCGGCGTGCCGCCGATCAGCACCGCGCGCGCCGGCGCGTCGGCCGCGGCCCGCAGCGTGGGCGCGCTTTCGGCGGGCAGCAGCACCAGTTGCTGCGGCGGCAGCGGTTGCGGCGCGTCGCCGAGGTCCAGCAGCGCGGCGCTGCCCTGCACCAGGTACAGCGCGCGCTCCTCGGCCGCGTCGCGGCCGGGCAGCGGCAGTGCGGCGCCGGCAGGCAGCTCGATGTCGATGAACAGCGTCGGCGACATCGCCGGCACCGGCGATTGCAGCCCGTAGGCCTGGCCGACCAGCAGCCGCACGCGCGCGCCGCCGTCGCCTGGCTCGGCCTGCGGGATCTGCCCGGCGCCGACGTGGCGGAACGAAGGCTCGGCCTCCTCCTGCGCGGCCGGCGCCGCCACCCAGAGCTGCAGGCCGTGCAGCGCGTAGGCGCGCTGCTGCAGGTCGGCCGGCCGGCGCTCGGAATGCACGATGCCGCGGCCGGCGATCATCCAGTTGACGGCGCCGGGCTCGATGCGCTGGAAGGCGCCGGTCGAGTCGTGGTGCTGCATCGCGCCGTCGAACAGATAGGTCACCGTCGCCAGCCCGATGTGCGGGTGCGGCCGCACGTCGTGCCGGTCGGCCGGCTGCACCCTCAGCGGGCCGAAGTGGTCGAAGAAGACGAAGGGCCCCACCGCGGGCCGGCGCAGCGCCGGCAGCAGGCGGCGCACGACCAGGCCGCCGCCCAGGTCTCTCGGCTGGGGCTTGAGCGTTTCAAGCGGCATCGGGGCTGGGCGCGGGCCCGGGCCTCAGCGCTGCGAAGCCGACGGCAGCGCGAAAGACCCGGCCAGCGCCACTGCGCCGGCGATGGCGGCCCAGATCACCACGAAGGCCAGCGTATAGACCGCCAGCGGCGACAAGGTCTCGCCCAGGCCGTCGGTCCAGCGCAGCGCGGACGGGTCGAACATCGAGAACACCAACCCCTCGATCACGATGGTGGCCAGGAAGGCCGGCCACAGCACCGCCAGGATGCGGATCGTGCGAGTCGACGGGCTCATGCGTGCTTTCCTTGCGGCGAATCAAATCCACACTGTGCGCGGGATGCCGGCGGCCGGCCATCGGGGCTTGTGCGGACCTCCGCGTTCAGCGCGGCACCACGAAGGTGGATTTCTCGCGCACGCCGACGGCCGCCTCGCCGGCCGCCGCGGCCTCGCGCCGCACCTCGAAGTGGATCTCGTACGCGCCCGGCCCGCCGTCCCGGGCCGACTCGTGGGGAAGCTGCACGTGCAGCGTCACCCAGCGCGCCTCGGCCGGGCCCAGGCTCAGCATCGCCCGCTCGGCCGCGTCGGCAATCACCAGGCCCGGCAGCCCGTCGACGCTGAAGCGGTAGCGCTGCGGCTGCTCGGCGTTGTTCATCACCTGCAGCCGGTAGACGTTCTCGATCCTGCCGTCGTCGACGATGCGCGCCAGCGACGCGCGGTCGCGCACCACGTCGACGCGGAAGGGGCTGCGCGCCAACAGGCTCCAGCCGAACAGCCCGAGGATCACGCACAGGATGCCGGTGTAGACCAGCACCCGCGGCCTGAAGATGCGGCGCAGCATGCTGGCCTTGTCCAGGTGCCGGGCCAGGCCGTTCTGCGTGGCGTAGCGCACCAGGCCGCGCGGGTAGTTCATCTTGTCCATCACGCCGTCGCACACGTCCACGCAGGCGGCGCAGCCGATGCATTCGTACTGCAGGCCGTTGCGGATGTCGATGCCGGTGGGGCACACCTGCACGCACAGCCCGCAGTCGACGCAGGCGCCCAGGCCCGCCTGCTTGAAGTCCAGCTTCTTGTTGCGCGCCCCGCGCGGCTCGCCGCGCTCGGTGTCGTAGCTGATGATCAGCGTGTCCTTGTCGAACATCGCGCTCTGGAAGCGCGCGTAAGGGCACATGTACTTGCACACCTGCTCGCGCATCCAGCCCGCGTTGCCGTAGGTGGCGAAGGCGTAGAACAGGATCCAGAAGGTCTCCCACGGCGACAGCCCCGCCGACACCACCGCGCCGGCCAGCGTGCGGATGGGCGTGAAGTAGCCCACGAAGGTGAAGCCCGTCCACAGCCCCACCGCGATCCAGGCCGACTGCTTGGCCGTCTTGCGCCAGACCTTGTTGGCATTCCACGGGCTCTCGTCGAGCTTCATGCGGCGCTGGCGGTCGCCTTCGATCTTGCGCTCGATCCACATGTAGATCTCGGTGTAGACCGTCTGCGGGCAGGCGTAGCCGCACCACAGCCGCCCGGCCACCGCGGTGAACAGGAAGAGCGCGTAGGCGCTGATCATCAGCAGCGCCGAGAGATAGATCAGGTCCTGCGGATACAGCACCAGGCCGAAGATGTAGAAGCGCCGCACCACCAGGTCGAACAGCAGCGCCTGGCGGTCGTTCCACATCAGCCATGGCAGGCCGTAGAACAGGATCTGCGTGAACCAGACCAGCGCCCAGCGCCACTTGATGAAGAAGCCGCTGACCGAGCGCGCGTAGATCTTGCTGTGCTTCTGGTACAGCGAGACGACGGTCACCGAGCTGTCGGCATCGCCCGCGGCGGCGGCAGCGGGCATGATAGGGGATGGGGTATCTGGCATGGGCGGGATTGTCCGCGGATGCCGTGCCCGTCACCTGATCTTCGTCAAGTGGCGGCGGTGCCGTGGTGCGGGGCGGCGCCCGGGTCAGGAGCCCGCGGCCAGCGGCACCGTCAGCACTACCGGCCTGCCTTCGTCGTTGCGGTCGCCGATCAGCAGCCGCTGGTTGGCGCGGTCCACCGCCAGCGCGTCGGGCTGGCTCAGCCGCCCCGGCAATGCGCCGAGCTGCAGGCCGGGCGTGGTGACGCCGAGCTGGCCCACCAGCACCGTCATCGTGCCGTCGGGGCTGAACCGGCGGACCACGCGCTTGGCGGTGTCGGCCAGGTACAGGCGGCCTGCCGCGTCGAAGGCCATGGCACCGGCACGCAGGCCGATGCCGGCGGATTCGCCGACGAAGAGCGTCTTGTCCCCGTTCGCGGCGATGCGCCAGATCCGGGTCGCGGCAGGCGATTCGACCCGGGCGACGTCGCTGACGTAGAGATCGCCAAGGTCGTTGAACACCATGGCGCCGAGGTCCTCGACGGCGACGTCCTTCGCGTAGGCGGGCAGCGAGGCGCTGGCCTCGCAACGCCGGATGAAGAGCCCGAATACGGGGTTGGCCGGCATCTCCGACGGCACGGCGACCTGCACGAAGACCGTCACGCCCTGGGCATTGACGGCCACGCCCAGGGCCGATGCCCAGCCGGGCTGGCTGCTGCAACGGGCCGACACCAGCCCCGTGGTCGAGACCGACCGCAGCCGCCCGACTGCCGAGTCGGCCACCAGCAGCGGGCCGTCGCGATCCAGCGCAACCCCCAGGCAGGGGTAGCGGCCATACCCGAACACCGAGCAATCAGGCGACACGGGAGTAAAGGTCGGACCGAAGCGCGCAGCGGCACCCTGGCCATCGACATTGCCGGGCTGCATCAAGTCACCAGCCAGGGTCGTGACTTCGCCTCCGGCGTTGATCCTGCGGATTGCGCGGTGGTCGCCAACGTAGGCCAAGCCCCGGCTGTCCACCGCGAGCGAATCGATTTTGAGAAAGCCGGCCTGTTCGGCGCTGCCGTCCCGTGCGTTGCCGTTGAAGCCGCCGGCCAGCAAGGTCAGCATCGGCGCGACAGGGGGCGGCGTGACAGGCGGCGGCGTGACCGGCGGATCCGGGTCTGGTGTGGGGTTCGTGCTGCTGCCGCCGCCTCCGCAGGCGGCGAGCAGCACGACCAGGGCGAGCGCCGCGGTCACGCAGGACGTCACGAGGCGGGCTCGGGGCACCAACGACTTTCGACCGTTCATTGAACCATCGGCATCGTGCCGCTCGCAGGATTCGGATACACGTAGCCGAGCCACTCGACGTTGTTGCTGACGGCGGAATACCCTTGGCCGAGCATCGCGGGCAGCGCAGGCTCCGGAAACACCGCGTGGTCGTCGCGTGCCGAGTGATAGCGCCGCATGAGCCTCACCGTGCCCGGCGGCTGCGCTTGGCTGGCAGGGTACACGTAGCCCTCATGTCCATCGACCTTGTATCCGAGCGACTCGAACGCCGGCACCTCATTGTCAAGTACGAGGGTCGTATCGACGTGATTGGGGTTGGTCGCGCAGATTGCCGGCACGTTTAGAGTGGCATCACCGCACTTCCAGCTCATGCGCACGAGTCGCGACAACGGCGCAGCGGCGTTCTTCGGATTGGTGGCAGTTGTGAAGACCCAGGCTTCCGCTATCGTGTAGTTGGGCGCGCTGGGGCCGATGACGAATGGCGAACCCGGCGGCAACCAATAACTGGTGATCACGTTGCCGTAAGCGGGGAGGTACTGGTTGGTGTACTGATTGAAACTGCTGACTCGCGGCCGCAAATAGCCTTCGATCGCCGCACGCGCCATCTGCGGCACTATGGTGTAAAACGAATCGCTTCGACCGCTGCTGTAGTATGAAAAGAGAGGAGTCAATCGCGATGGATTGGCAGCCATCGCTGAAGCAACAGCGTCTGCTGCAATAGGCAAGCCATACCCATAGAAGTCATCCGGCGTATCGTGCCGATCGCCAGAAGAGCGTATGAAATTACGCACCGCGGCAACGGGGGCGCGCGGATTGACGGATCGAACGAGCGCCGCCAACGCTGAGATATGAGGTGCCGCCATCGATGTTCCAGTACAAGTGCCGACACCATCACCTACGCCAGACGCGGGGAAGCGAGGCGCAGACAAATCAGAGTTTTGGGTATCCCCGCATGATAGTTGCAGATTATGGTAGGTATTAGCAACAAAATCGGAAACAATATTCTCGGCAGGCCCCATTACGCCTGCAAGTGATGGATTATTTGTGCCGATTTCGCAACCCCCCTGCGCATCTGTGCACGCTGTCTGTCCTGTCTCCCAACGAAAGAGATTTGGCTTCACGCCGCCAACAGGCAAGACACTGGTTGAATCCCCCAGGTTACCTGGATATTGCGGACCACTGCCGAGATTCGGAAAGACGTTTGTGTTGTTGAGATTATTCCCGATCGCAACTACCAGCAACACCCCACGGGTCGTTGCGTAATTTACGGCGGCACAGGTTACCGGATTATTGGCGCATGTTCCATTCGGACTACCTCCACTCCAATTGATTATCTGCAGACCGATGTCGACAGCCTCCGTGATTTGAGCCCCAACGTATGCATCTGTATTGTAAGTGCCAGGCACTCCGTACGGAAACACCGTAAAACTACATTCTGGACAACCTCCAGCAACATAGCCGGTATTGCTAGGACCAAACACAATGTGAGGTGGATTGACGCTGGCATTGTTGTGTGCGGCCGCTAGGATACCGGCAACATGAATGGTATGATTGGAATTATCATATCCGGCAAAATACATGTTTTGCTGGGCGGTGTCACTCAGGAAGTGCCGGCGAAAGTTTTGAACAAGGTCGGGATGTGTTCTAAAATCAGTTATTGGATTCCCATATGGAGCAACCTTAGTCCCGGGATATCCAAAATCCAATAATCCGACATATACACCTGCACCCGTGCTCAAAGTCCAAGCGCCAGGGAACGACATGGCGTACATACCCCATTGATATTGGGCTGGAGCTCCATTATTATAGAAATAAGGATCGCTTGGTATCGTTGAAATGGTTGCGCCAGCTCGATTGATGTTGACATTTTGTATGGCACGTTCGTTGCGCAATTTGCTGAGCGCCAAGCGAGCAGTTTCGATGCTGACATAGCGCAGAACAATATAGCGTTCCAGGCGTTCGCGCGCAAACATCGCGGCAACATTGCCGGATTTATCGTTCGCGAGAGCAGCACCGATTGCAGCCCGGTCGCGGTCCGATAGGCGGTCGAAATCTATTGCATAGCGCGCATGGATTGGGTTGCCCAGCGCAGCATTGACGCCGTCTTCGACATTGTTGACCCCCGCAACCAACGCACGTTCGGTTTCGGCAGCGTTCTTGGCGGTCGCCAGCGATTTGGAGAGTGCCGATAACCTGGCAGTGTCGCTGTAGTTGATGACGACGACCAGTTCGTTGGTCTCGCCGTTGGTCTTGTCAGCTAGCAATGAGCCAGGGATAGTCGCCTGACCTGAGCCCGTCGTGGCTGCCGGCGCTTGACTTGAGCCCACCGTGGCTGCCAGCAGCAGCAGGGCCGCGCCGCAACGCAGCTTCCATTCTTGTCCCTTGGTATGGACGGCGATCTTGCAATCTCTATACGTCATTCCGTTGGCCTCCCACAAGTCCAACACGGCTGAAGCGTCCCGTCCGTGCCACCGGGTCTTGATGCTGCGCTGACTCCGCAGTTAAGAACTGTGGCTAACAACAAGAAGAGCCAACAGTACGTGCGGTCAACTTGTCTCCGTACATGCCAATGCCCGCATGCCGGCTGCGATCAACGCCTTGTCTTGTCTTGAGCACTCCCAAGTCGCCACATCGTCGGGTCGAATCGAAAGCGGCATCAAGGTTTTATTCCATCATAATGATTTATCTAGGAGGCATATGAGTGATTCGAGCGGTAGGCTCCAATGTTTTGATGCAGCTCAAACATTGGAGCTGGCGAGGGCGGGATATCAACCCGCTTCTGCTCTATTGCAAGCTATGTGTATCAGGCTCGAGCCCGCGTGCAGTGCCAGAAGGCGGTGCCCGGCTGAACCCACGCGCGCGCCGGGTCAGAAGCCTGCGGCCGGCGGTACTTTGAAAGGTCGCGTGGTCCGCCAGCGAGGCAGTCTAACGCTCACCTTTGAAGTACGGCTTCATCAGCGCCTGCGGATACGCCGCGCGCCGCGCCACCAGCACCAGCGCGACGATGGCCATCGCGTAGGGCAGCATCAGGTAGAGCTGGTACGGCAGCTCCAGCCCGAAGACGCCGTCGCCGGCCTGCTGCAGCCGCAGCTGCAGCGCGTCGAAGAACGCGAACAGCAGCGCGCCCAACAGCGCCTTGCCCGGCCGCCACGACGCGAACACCACCAGCGCCACGCACACCCAGCCGCGGCCGTTGACCATGTTGAAGTAGAAGGCGTTGAAGGCCGACAGCGTGAGGAACGCGCCGGCCACGCCCATCAGCGCCGAGCCGGCCGTCACCGCGCCGTAGCGCAGCGCGATCACGTTCAGGCCCTGGCCTTCGGCGGCCGCCGGGTTCTCGCCCACCATGCGCCAAGCCAGGCCCAGCGGCGTGCGCATCAGCAGCCAGCCGACCAGCGGCACCAGCAGCAGCGCCAGCACGGTCAGCGCCGTCTGGCCGCTGAGCACCGGGATCGGCCAGTCGGCCAGCGGCGCGAAGGGCTGGATCGTCGGCGGGCTGTCGACCTTCGGAAAGCTCACGCGATACGCATAACTGGCCAAACTAGTGGCCAGCAGCGTGATGCCCAGCCCCGAGACGTGCTGCGACAGCCCCAGGCTGACCGTCAGCGCCGCGTGCAGCAGCCCGAACGCGGCGCCGGTCAGCGCGGCGACCGCGACGCCGGTCCACAGCCCCGCGCCCTGGAACACCGTGACCCAGCCGGCGAAGGCGCCGGCGACCATGATGCCTTCGATGCCCAGGTTCAGCACGCCCGCGCGCTCGCACAGCAGCACGCCCAGCGTGCCCAGGATCAGCGGTGTTGAGATGCGCAGCACCGCCACCCAGAACGGCGCCGACAGCAGCAGGTCCAGCGTCTCGTTCATCGGCTCATCGTCGGATGCGGTACTGCGTCAGCAGCGTCGCCACCAGCATGCAGATCAGCGCGACCGCGACGATCACGTCGGCAATGTAGGTCGGTACCGCGACCGCGCGGCTCATGCTGTCGGCGCCCACCAGCATGCCGGCGACGAAGACGGCCGCCGCGACCACGGCCAGCGGGTTGAGCATCGCCAGCATCGCGATCACGACGCCGCTCATGCCGTAGCCGGGGCTCATGTCCAGCGTCACGTAGCCGGTGCGGCCGGCCACCTCCACCGCGCCGGCGCCAGCCCGGCCAGCGCGCCCGACAGCAGCGCCACCTTGACGCCCACCGCGGCCACCGGCATGCCGGCGAAGGCCGCGGCGCGCGCGCCCGAGCCCACGGCACGGATCTCGAAGCCCAGCGTCGTGAAGCGCAGCAGCGCCCACAGCGCCACGCTCAAGGCCAGCGCCGCCAGCAGCCCGGTGTGCACGCGGCTGCGCGGCACCAGCTTGCCGAGCTGCAGACTGTCCTGCAGCGCCACGCTTTGCGGCCAGCCCATCGCGGTGGGGTCCTTCATCGGTCCGTCCAGCAGCGCCGAGACGGCCAGCAGCACGATGAAGTTGAGCAACAGCGTGGTGACGACCTCGTCGACGCCGAAGCGGCTCTTCAGCAGCGCCGGGCCCAGCAGCAGCAGCGCCCCGGCGGCCATCGCGGCGGCGATCATCGCCGGGAACAGCAGCGCCGTGGGCCACTCGAAGCCGCTGCCGCCGTGCAGCCCGCCCACCGCCACCGCGGCGACGGCGCCGGCGTAGAGCTGCCCTTCGATGCCGATGTTGTAGAGCCGCGCGCGGAAGGCCAGCGCGGCCGACAGCCCCGTCAGGATCAGCGGCGTCGCGCGCGTCAGCGTCTCGGTCAGCGCGAAGCGCGAACCGAAGCCGCCTTCGATCAGCAGCGCATAGGCGCGGCCCACCGGCGCGCCGGCCCAGGCCACGAGCAGCGAGCTGAGCAGCAGCGTGACCGCGATGGCGGCCAGCGGCGCCGCCAGCAGCGCCAGGCGCGAGCGGCGCTCGCGGCGTTCAAGCCGCATCGGCGGTCTCCGGTGCGGCTTGCGTTCCCGCCATCGCGAGGCCGATGGCGGCCAGCGTCCAGTCGGCGCGCGGCCGCGCCGGCGTCAGCCGGCCCTGGTGCATCACCGCGATGCGGTCGGCCAGCGCGAAGATCTCGTCCAGGTCCTCGCTGATCAGCAGCAGCGCGCTGCCGGCGGCGCAGGCGTCCAGCAGCTGCTGGTGCACATAGGCCACCGCGCCGACGTCCAGGCCCCAGGTGGGCTGGTTGGCGACGATCAGCGGCGGCTGCTCATCACTGGACAAGGCGCGGCCGAGGATCAGCTTCTGCATGTTGCCGCCCGACAGCGCGCGCGTCGTGGTGTCCAGCCCGCCGCCTTCGGTGCCGCGCACGTCGAAGCGCTGCACCAGCTGCGCCGCGTGCGCCCGCGCGCGGCGGCGGTCGATCAGCCCCCAGCGGGCGAACGGCGGCGCGGCATAACGCTCCAGCAGCGCGTTCTCCCACAGCGGCAGGTCGCCGACCACGCCCACCGCGTGGCGGTCCTCGGGGATGCGGGCGACGCCGGCGGCCACCCAGTCGCGCGGCCGCGCGGGCAGCGGCCGGCCGGCGACGCGCAAGGTGCCGCGGTCCAGCGCGCGCTCGCCGCACAGCACCTCGGCCAGCGCCTGCTGGCCGTTGCCGGCCACGCCGGCGATCGCCAGCACCTCGCCGGCGCGCAACGACAGGCTCACGCGGTCCAGCAGCGGCCGCGGGCCGTCGCCGTCGACCGTGGCATCGTCCAGTTGCAGTGCGACCTCACCCGGCGTGCGGCCCTGCTTGACCGGCGGCGCGACGCGGCGGCCCACCATCGCCTCGGCCAGCAAGGGCTTGTCGGCGCCGGCGGCCGGCAGCACGGCCACCAGGCGGCCGGCGCGCAGCACCGCGATGCGGTGCGACACGCGCAGCACCTCGTCGAGCTTGTGGCTGATGAAGATCACCGCCAGCCCGGCGGCCACCATCTGGCCCAGCGTGTCGAACAGCGAGGCGCTTTCCTGCGGCGTCAGCACGGCGGTCGGCTCGTCCAGGATCAGGATGCGCGCGCCGTGCTTGCGGCCGAACGAGACCAGCGCCTTCAGGATCTCCACGCGCTGGCGCTCGCCCACCGACAGCGCGACCACGCGCGCGTCGGGGTCGACCGCGAGGCCGAAGCGCGCCGCCGTCGCCAGCAGCGCGGCGCGCGCCTCGCGCCGGCGCGACCGCGGCTGCCACAGCGGCTCGGTGCCCAGCATCACGTTGTCCAGCACGCTCAGGTTGTCGGCCAGCGTGAAATGCTGGTGCACCATGCCGATGCCCGCGGCCAGTGCGGCCTTGGGCTGGCCGGGCGGCAGCGGCTGGCCGTCGACCTCGATGCGGCCTTCGTCGGCGACGTAGTGGCCGAACAGGATGGACACCAGCGTGCTCTTGCCGGCACCGTTCTCGCCCAGCAAGGCCAGCACCTCGCCGCGGTCCAGGTCCAGCGAGATGCCGTCGTTGGCCACCAGCGCGCCGAAGCGCTTGCCGATGCCTTGCAGGCGCAGCAGCGGCGGCGGCGCCGGGTTCGTCACGTGATGGGCTTACTTCGCCGTGCCCTTGGGCTGGCCGTCGTCGACCTTGACGCTGAACTTGCCGTCGGCGATGTCCTTCTCGCGCGCCTTCACCTTCGCGGCTAGCTCGGCCGGCAGCTTCTTCTCGAAGGTGCGCAGCGGCGCCAGCTCGGAGCCCTTGTACTTCATCGTGCTGTACTTGCCGTAGTCCTCGGCCTTGAACTGGCCCGCCTTCACGGCCTTCAGCGCGGCGTCGACCGTCGGCTCCATGTTCCACAGCGCGCTGGCGGCCACGGTGTCGGGGTACTGGTCCTGCGTGTCGATCACGTTGCCGATGGCCAGCACCTTGCGCTCCTTGGCCGCGTCGCTGACGCCGAAACGCTCGGCGTACATCACGTCGGCGCCCTTGTCGATCATCGCGAACGCGGCTTCCTTGGCCTTGGGCGGGTCGAACCAGCTGTTGATGAAGCTGACCATGAAGGTCACCTTGGGGTTGACCTCCTTCGCGCCGGCCATGAAGGCGTTCATCAGCCGGTTGACCTCGGGGATCGGGAAGCCGCCCACCATGCCGATCTTGCCGCTCTTGCTCAGGCCGCCGGCGATCATGCCGCTAAGGTAGGCCGGCTCCTGGATGTAGTTGTCGAAGACGCTGAAGTTGGGCGCCTGCGGCTTGCCGCTGCTGCCCATCAGGAACGCGACCTTGGGATAGTCCTTGGCCACCTTGCGCGCCGCGGCCTCGACCGCGAAGCTCTCGCCCAGGATCAGCGCGTGGCCGCCTTCGGCGTACTGGCGCATCACGCGCTCGTAGTCGGCGTTGCTGACGTTCTCGCTGAACACGTACTCGATCTCGCCGCGCGCGACGGCCGCCTTCAGCGCCTTGTCAATGCGGCTGACCCATTGCTGCTCCACCGGCACGGTGTAGATCGCAGCGACCTTCAGCTTGGCCTGGGCGAAAGCGATGGACGGCAGGCTGGCGGCGGCGGCCAGCGCGATCAGCGGCAGGGCCAGGGTGTGGCGGCGGTGCAAGGCCATGGGGGGCGCTCCTCGTGGTGGTGCGTTGGGCTGGAAGACCCGCAAGGTTAGCAAGCCGCGCGCCCGCCGCCCGCCCGTCACGGGCGGGCTTCTAGAATTCCGCGTTTTCCCTGACCGCGGCACCACCGTCATGACGCTTTCCACCCTGGCCGCGCTGTCCCCGCTGGACGGTCGCTACGCCGCCGCGCTGGCGCCGCTGCGCCCGCTGCTGTCCGAACTGGGCCTGATGCACCGCCGCGTGCAGGTGGAGGTGGAGTGGTTCATCGCGCTGTCGGACGCCGGCTTCGCCGAGTTCCAGCCGCTGTCCGAAGCGGCGCGCGGCATGCTGCGCTCGCTGGTGCTGCGCTTCTCCGAGGCCGACGCGCGCGCGATCAAGGAGCTGGAGAAGACCACCAACCACGACGTGAAGGCGGTGGAGTACTGGATCAAGTCGCGCTTCAAAGGCCACGAGGAGCTGGACGCCGCGGCCGAGTTCGTGCACTTCGCGTGCACCAGCGAGGACATCAACAACACCAGCCACGCGCTGATGCTCAAAGCCGCGCGCGAGCAGGTGCTGCTGCCGGCGCTGGACCGCATCGCCGCGCAGCTGCAGGCGATGGCGCATGCGCACGCCGCGGTGGCGATGCTCAGCCGCACGCACGGCCAGACCGCCAGCCCGACGACGGTGGGCAAGGAGGCGGCCAACGTGCTGGCGCGCCTGCGCCGCGCGCGCGAGGCCATCGCCGCGGTGCCGCTGCTGGCCAAGATGAACGGCGCGGTGGGCAACTACAACGCGCACCTGTCGGCCTGGCCCGACTTCGACTGGGAGGCGTTCAGCCGCCGGGTGGTGGAAGACCGCCTGGGCCTGGCCTTCAACGCCTACACGATCCAGATCGAGCCGCACGACTACATGGCCGAGCTGTTCGACGCGGTGGCGCGCGCCGACACCATCCTGATCGACTGGTGCCGCGACGTCTGGGGCTACATCTCGCTGGGCTACTTCACGCAGAAGACCAGGGCCGGCGAGGTGGGCAGCTCGACGATGCCGCACAAGGTCAACCCGATCGACTTCGAGAACGCCGAAGGCAACTTCGGCCTCGCCAACGCGCTGCTGGCGCATTTGAGCCAGAAGCTGCCCGTCAGCCGCTGGCAGCGCGACCTGAGCGACAGCACGGTGCTGCGCAACATGGGCGTCGCGCTGGGCCACGCGCTGCTGGGCTGCGTGAGCCTGGCGCGCGGCATGGACAAGCTGCAGCTCAACGCCGGCGCGCTGGCCGCCGACCTCGACGCCGCCTGGGAGGTGCTGGCCGAGCCGATCCAGACCGTGATGCGTCGCCACGGCCTGCCCGACCCCTACGAGCGGCTGAAGGACTACACCCGCGGCAAGGCGATGACGCGCGAGGCCATCGTCGCCTTCGTCGACAGCCTGGTCGAGCTGCCGGCGCCCGAGCGCGAGCGGCTGAAGGCGCTGACGCCGGCCGGCTACACCGGGCTGGCGGCGGCGCTGGCGCGGCGGGCCTAGCCAGAACCCTGCCGGCCGGACCGGTGCAGCGATCAGAAGGGCTTGACGAGGGGGTCGGCGGCAGCACCGAACTGAAGGTTGACGCTTGTCACGCTTTGCAGTTTTTCGTCGAGGAACTGCTTGCGGCGCCCACTGATGGCGTTTATCCACAGGTTGTCGGTGAGCTTCAGGCTCGCGCCGAAGGCGTGTTGGCGGATATGCTGTGTTCCTGTCGGTGCGTGCACCGATTGCCGCGAGGCTTCGATGAAGGCATTGCGCTTGTCCGAGCCATAGGTCAGCCGCACGCCCCACAGGCTGCCGTTCAGTCGCGCCAGCTCACCTTCCTTGCTCAGGTCGAGATCGCTGTAGCCGCGGTTGCGACGAGCGTGCAGCGTCAGCAGGGTTGAACTCTCTAGCGCGCCAGGCACGTGCTCGGTGGCGCACTGCTTGCCCTCGCCGGGGACATCGCAATCGACAAAGCCACCACCAATAGCTCGCGCCACTCGACCTAGGCCCTCGAAGCCATACTGGGCCGAGATCCAAACGGCGTTGCCGTAACGCAGACTGCGCTTTTCTCCGGCCTGCTCGTGCCCGCTGCCACCGGCAAAACCGATGCCGATCCGCGTCCGGTTCCACAGGCGTGCCGGCGCATGGTGCTTGGTCAGGCAGGCCTTGTAGTCCTTGACCGACTGATCATCCCTGAACTCGTCGTCCTCGGTGAATGAGGCCGTCTTCGGCGCCTTGAAGAGGTCCTGGGCCTCGTCGTCGTCAGCGGCCGCCTTAGCGCGCTTGAGCATCGCGGCCTGCACCGTGTCGATGCAAGCCTGCAGGCCCTTGGAGTGGATCGGATCGGACAGATCGAGCAGCACCGACGACAGTGAATAGCCTTTGCTCGAGACCTCCGACTCGCCGACCTTGCCGTCGCCCCAAGCCAGGCCGACCGATGTCTTGGTCATTGCCCGGAAGAACGCGTCGCCGCGGTAGCGCGCGAACGGCAATTTGCCCCCCTGAAAAATGTAGTACGGCAAGAACTCCAGGCTGCCCGAAGGCCGGTCCTTGCCCTTGTAGAGCTGCGCAATGCCGAGCTCGAACTCCCGCCGGTTCTTGGGCTGGATCACATCGTCTGCTGAAAGACCGATATGAATGGCGGCTGGCGTCGTCGGCATGCTGAGGTCGGTTGTCAGGGATGCCAACTGATCCTTCAGCGACTTGGACTCGGCAGCATTTGCGGCGTGTAGGCCGAGGGCCAGCGCCAGAACGGCGACGGCCGGCTTTGCGATCGTGGATGGATGTGTCATGGTGATCCCGGCGTCAGGGCAGCTTGAAGGTCTTCTTGAACGTCTTCGGACCGTCGCCAACATCGCCTTTGCGCACCAGAACGACGGGTGACTGCGGGAAGCTGGAGTGGCCGATTTCCAGCCTGACCTCGAATTGGCCATTGCCCGCCAGCGGCACGACCAGGAAGATCAGGCGCAACGTCGCCTCGCCGGAGGTCTTGCGGCCCCGCAGATCGGCGCAGGCGCGCAACAGGTGCACGTCGGTCAGCGTCGCATCACCCTCTTGCGTGGTGCTGCCGTCGATGAACAAGGTGACGCTGACATCCACGTCTGCGCCACCTGTGGCGCTTGCGCAGACGGAGAGCGGCTGGCTTCGGTAGTTCGACATGGACCCTCCTGGTTGAAGTGGGAGGCCGCACCGTAGGGGATACAACTGGCGTGGGCACCATCAGTCGGGAGGAGCGCGCTCAATGGCCTCCCTCGCCCGGCGGACGCGCTGGACACCGCCTGAAAGGCGCTAACCTCGCCCCATGCAATTCGTCACTCAGCTCGCCGCCGTCCAGGCGCGCCACCAATCGCTGCTGTGCGTGGGCCTGGACCCCGAGCCGTCCAGGTTCCCCGGCGCCTGGAAGGGCGACGCCTCGCGCATCGCGGACTTCTGCAGCGCCATCGTCGATGCCACCAGGGACCTGGTCTGTGCCTTCAAGCCGCAGATCGCCTACTTCGCCGCCGCGCGCGCCGAGGACCAGCTGGAGCGGCTGCTGGCCCACATCCGCCGCGTGGCGCCCGAGGTGCCGGTGATCCTGGACGCCAAGCGCGGCGACATCGGCGCCACCGCCGAGCAGTACGCGCGCGAGGCCTTCGAGCGCTACCAGGTCGACGCGCTGACGCTGTCGCCGTTCATGGGCTTCGACTCGATCGAGCCCTACCTGCGCTACGACGGCAAGGGCCTGTTCCTGCTGTGCCGCACCAGCAACCCCGGCGGCGGCGACCTGCAGGCGCAGGCGCTGGCCGGCGGCGAGCGGCTGTACGAGCGCATCGCCCGCTTGGCGGCCGGCGACTGGAACCGCAGCGGCCAGCTCGGCCTGGTGGTCGGCGCCACCTATCCCGGCGAGGTCGAGCGCGTGCGCGCGCTGGCGCCCACGCTGCCGCTGCTGATCCCCGGCATCGGCGCCCAGGGCGGCGACGCCGCGGCCACGGTGCGCGCCGGCTGGCGGCCCGACGGGCCCATCGTCGTCAACTCGGCGCGGGCCATCCTCTATGCCGGCGGCGGCGACGACTTCGCCGCCGCGGCGCGGCGCGCGGCCGAAGCCGCGCGCGAGCAGTTGCATCGGTCACGACCCATGCCGACGTAAAGACCCACCCCCGGGATCCGGTGGGGCCACAAGCCGCGCCGGCCAGGGCATGCTCCGCGTTTCGCCGGATGCCGCCTTGAGCTCAGAAAGCCTCCTCGACGAATCGATCATCACCGAAGGCCCCGAGTCGCTGCTCGGCCCGGTGCCGCCGGCGCGCTCCCGCGCCGACCCGGGGCGCGCTCGCATCGGGCTGCCGCTGGCGGTGGCGCGCTACCTGTTCGCCACGCTGGCGTTGATGGCGGCCGCCGGCGCCGGCATCGTCGCGCAGACCGGCGCCGTCGTCGGCGAGGGCCGCCGCTGGGCGCTGCTGGCCGCCTACGGCACGCTGGTGCTCCTGTCAGGGCTGGCGATCCGGCTGCCGCCGCGCTGGGCCGAGCCGGCCGTGGCCGGCCTGGTCGGCCTGACGGTGGCGGTCGTGGGCTTGAGCGCGGTGGCCATCGGCTGGGGCCTGGCCGGGCCGGGGCTGGCGGTGTTCGGGCTGCTGGCCTGCTTCATCTGCGCGCTGGCGCGGCGCCGGCTGGCGCTGCCGACCGTGGCGCTGATGGTGCTGACGCTGCTGCTGGTGCACGCCGCGGTCGACGGCAGCCGGCCCGCGGCGGCCGGCGTGGCCGGCGGCCAGACGCGGCTGCTGATCCACCTGCTGGTGCTGACCGCCGGCGTGGTGGGCGGGCTGGCCATCTCCAACGTCGTGGCCCGCCACATGCGCGCCGCCGAGGAGCGCGAGCACCGCTTCCGCAGCCTGCTGGCGATCGCCGCCGACGCCTACTGGGAGATCGACGAGCGCTACCGCCTGGTGGCCGGCACCACCCAGCGCGACGGCGGCTTCGGCCTCGGTCCGGGCGGCGGCGAGGGCCTGGGCATGCTGCCCTGGGAACTGCCGCAGTTCGGCTGCGACGAGGAGACGCTGGACCTGCTGCAGGCCGACCTCGACACGCGCGCGCCGTTCCGCAACCTGCCGATCCAGTGGCGCAACCCCGACGGCACCGTGCGCCACCTGATGGCCAGCGGCGAGCCGCGCTTCGACGAGCGCGGCGTCTTCTGCGGCTACTGGGGCGTGGCGCGCGACGTCACCGCCGACCGCCTGGCGCGCCAGGCGCTGGCCGCCACCGAGACGCGCTACCAGGAGCTGTTCTCCCGCATCCCCACGCCGCTGGTGATGCACCGCGCCGGCCGCGTGATCGATGCCAACCCCGCCGGCGTGGCGCTGTTCGGCTACGACAGCCTGTCGGCGATGGTCGGCCGCGACCTGCTGGCCAGCTACGAGAGCGGCGATTCGCGCGAGCGCGAGCGCCGCCGCATCGACGAGCTGGACCACCTGCCGCCGGGCCAGGGCCTGCCGGTGACCGACTTCCGCATCAGCGGCCGCGTGGGCCGCCGCGTCTCGGTGCGCGCCACCGGCGTGCGCGTGGAGGCCGAGGACGGCCCCGCGGTGCTGTCGATCTACGTCGACGACACCGAGCGCCGCGCCGCCGAGGAGGCGGTGCGCCGCTCGGAGGCCATGCTGTCGCACCTGGTGGCCACCAGCCCCGACGTGATCACCCTCACCGACCTCGCCACCGGCCGCTACGCGATGGTCAACCAGACCTTCGAGCGCATCACCGGCTACACCGCGGCCGAGGTGGTGGGCCGCACCTGGGTGGAGCTGGGCATCTGGCAGGACGGCCTGGTGCGCGACGAGTTCATCAACCGGCTGCGCGACGAGGGCCGCGTGCAGGACCAGCCCACCACCTTCGTCACCAAGGCCGGGCAGGGCGTGCAGATGCGCGTCTCGGGCGCGCGTTTCTCGATGGACCGGCGCGAGTACGTGGTGATCAACGCACGCGACGTCACCGCCGCCGAGCGCGCGCGGCTGGAGCGCGAGGCGATCCTGGAGACCGCGGCGATCGGCATCGCCGTCACGCGCGAGCGCCGCTTCGTGCTGGCCAACCCCTGGTTCGAGCACCTCTACGGCTGGCCCGCCGGCGGCCTGGTGGACCAGCCCACGCGCCTGGTCTGGCCCAGCGACGAGGCCTACGAGCAGGTGGGCCGGCAGATCGCGCCGAAGCTCGCGCGCGGCGAGCAGATCGAGCTGGACGCCGAGTGCCGCCGCCGCGACGGCAGCAGCTTCACCGGCCGCGTGATCGCCAAGGCCATCGACCCCGAGCACCCTTCGCGCGGCGGCACGCTGTGGATCGTGGAAGACGTGACCGAGCGCCGCCAGTTCGAGGCCACGCTGGCGCGCGCGCGCGACGACGCCGAGGCCGCCAGCCGCGCCAAGAGCGCCTTCCTGGCCAACACCAGCCATGAGCTGCGCACGCCGCTGCACGGCATGCTGGGGCTGGCCGACCTCGCGCGCTCGGCCGACCTCGACGACGAGCGCCGCCGCCAGTACCTGGACCAGATCTCCGAGACCGCGCAGTCGCTCACCGGCATCATCAGCGACATCCTCGACCTGTCCAAGATCGAGGCCGGCAAGCTGCAGATCGAGACCACGCACTTCGACCTGGGCGAGCTGCTGCGCGCCGTCTGCCGCGCCTACGGCACGCTGGCGCAGGGACGCGACCTCGCGCTGCGCCTGCAGCTCGAGCCCGGCAGCGAAGGCATCGTGCGCGGCGACCCGCTGCGCGTGCGCCAGATCGTCGGCAACTACCTCAGCAACGCCGTCAAGTTCAACCAGCGCGGCGAGGTGCGGTTGCGCGCCCAGCGCAGCGGCGAGCGCGTGCGCATCGAGGTGCACGACAGCGGCGACGGCATCGCGCCCGAGGTCCAGGCCCGGCTGTTCCGCCCCTTCACGCAGGCCGACGAGTCGACCACGCGGCGCTTCGGCGGCACGGGGCTGGGCCTGTCGATCTGCCGCGAGCTGGCGCACCTGATGGGCGGCGAGGTCGGCGTGCGCAGCGAGCCCGGCGTCGGCAGCTGCTTCTGGGCCGAGCTGCCGCTGCCGCCGCTGGCCGCCCCCGCCGCGCCGGCGCCCGTCCCGCCCGCCGCCGCGTCGGCCGCCGCCGACCGCCTGCGCGGCGCGCACGTGCTGATGGTGGAGGACAACGCCGTCAACATGCTGATCGCGGTGGCCATGCTCGAGCGCTGGGGCGTCGCGGTCGGCCAGGCCGCCGACGGCGAGGAGGCCGTGCAGCAGGTGGAGCAGGCCGCCGCCGAAGGCCGCCCCTACGACGCGGTGCTGATGGACCTGCAGATGCCGGTGATGAGCGGCTACGAAGCCACGCGCGCGCTGCGTGCGCGGGCGGCGGGCCGCAGCGTGCCCATCATCGCGCTGACCGCCGCCGCGCTGGTCAGCGAGCGCGAGCAGGCGCTGGCCGACGGCATGGACGACTTCCTCACCAAGCCGATCGACGCCGAGCGCCTGAGCGCGACGCTGGCGCGCTGGGTCGGCTTGCGCAGAATCTGAGGTGCCCATGATCCGTTTGCACTACTACCCCAGCAATGCCAGCTTCGCCGTCAACGTGCTGCTGCGCGAGCTGGGCCAGCCCTTCGAGCCGGTGCTGGTCGACCGCACGCAGGGCGCGCACAAGTCGCCGGCCTACCTGAAGCTCAACCCCAACGGCCTGATCCCGGTGCTGGAGCACGACGGCCTCGTGCTGTACGAGACGGCGGCGATCTGCCTGCATCTGGTGGACTGCTTCCCGCAGCCGCGGCTGGCGCCGCCGCCGGCGACGCCCGAGCGCGCGCAGTTCTACAAGTGGCTGGTCTGGCTGACCAACACGTTGCAGGCGATGTTGATCCATTACTTCTATCCTGAGCGGATGGTCAACGCCGGCAACGCCGAGGGCGCGCGCCAGGTGCGCGCCGCGGCGCAAACGCGCGTGATCGCGCTGCTGCAGCAGCTCGACGAGCAGCTCGCCTCGCACGGCGGGCCCTGGCTGCTGGGGGCCGACTACAGCGCGGTCGACCCCTACGCCTTCATGCTGTGCCGCTGGACGCGCGGCTTCGATCGCCAGCCGGCGCGCGACTTCCCCCACGTCGGCCCCTGGATGCAGCGCGTGCTGCAGCGCCCCGCGGTGCAGGCAGCGATCGCGCACGAGCAGTTGCAGCCACCATTGATCTGAGCCGGCCGCGGCGCTGCGACATTCAGCGCCCCGTCTCGCCCATCCCCAGCGCCTCCATCCAATGCCGCGTTAGCGGCGTCTTGGGCTTGGCCATCAGCCGCTCGCGCAGCAGCGCCTGGCCCATCGCGCGGCGGCTGCCGCGGGCGGCGGCGGCCAGCAGCGTGAGGTCGATCAGGTCGCGCTGCGCATGGCTCCCGCCGAAGCGCTGGGCGCTGCCGCGCATCGCGTACAGGCCGTCGGCGGCGGCGTCGTAGTCCTCGCGCGCGAAGGCCAGCAGCGCGCGCAGCAGCGGCAGGCCGACCTCGCGCGCCATCAGGTGGTTGCTGCGCCGCGCGTCGGCGGCCTCCAGCACGCGCTCGGCGCAGCGCGCCAGCCAGGCCTCCGGCGGCGGGCACTTCGCCGGCGGCCAGCAGCGTCAGCACCAGGTGCACGTCGTTGAAGGCGTAGTAGCCGGCCGACGCGCCGTCGCGATCCCAGCCGGCCAGCAGCGCGGCGCAGGCGGCCGACATGTCGTGGCCTAGCAGGTGCAGCCGCCACAGCATGGCCGCGGTGTCCACGCGCTGCAGCGTGATCTGCAGCGCGTCGCCGCTGAGGTGCGTGTCCAGCACGCGCATCACGCCGGCGGCGTCCAGCGCCTCCAGCCGGAACAAGGCCTTGTGCCACCACAGGTGGCCGGCGAAGCCGTTGCCTTCGGCCCAGTGCGGCTGGTACTGGCGCAGCCAGGCGCCGCCTTCCTCGAAGCGGCCCTGCATCTCCATCACATGGGCCACCGCGTGCACGGCCCAGGGCACGCGCGGGTCCAGCGCCAGCGCGCGGCGGCCGGCCTCCTCGGCCTGCGGGTGCAGGTTGCATTCCTCCAGCCCGAAGGCGTGCAGCGCCAGCACGCAGGGGAAGAGCGGGTCGGCCTCGTCCCACGTGGGCAGCGCGCGCGCCGGGCGCTGGCGCAGGCCCGGGGCGTCGCCGCGGTAGAAGTCCCAGAGCTGGCACCACTGCAGCGCCAGCGCGTCGCGCGGCTGCTCGATCAGCAGTTCGTCCCAGATGCGCACGGCGCCCTGCCAGTGGCCTTCGGCGACCTGCGCCACGGCCTGCAGGTGGGCCTGCTCGCGCGCCGGGCCTGGCGGCAGCGTGCGCGCGTGCGCCAGGTGCGCCTGCGCCTCGGCCAGCAGCGCGGGCTCGGTCAGGCTCAGCAGGAAGCCGGCCTTCATCACGTGCGGCAAGGCCCAGCCGGGGTCGGCGGCGATGGCCCTGTCGAGGTCGGCGATCGGCGCGTCGTAGAAGGACATCATGCGCCACAGCGCCTGCTCGGCGGCGGCAGCGGCGGCATCGGCCTCGGTGCCCAGCAGGTTGCCGCGCAGGTCCTTCATGCCGCACCCCCGCCGTCGACGAAGGGCTTCAGCGCCGCGTACAGCGTGCGGTTGACGGGGCAGGGCAGGCCCTGCGCCAGCGCCATGCGTGCGACGCCGCCGCACAGCCAGGGCGCCTCCAGCCGGCGGCCGCCCAGCAGGTCGTGCAGCATCGAGCTGCGCATCTCGGCCGGCAGGCCGTCGATCATCGCCAGTTGACGTTCGACGAAACCGGCTTCGAAGGCCACGCCTTGCACCGCCGCCAGCGCGGCGGTTTCCTGCATCGAGCCCAGCAGCGTGGCGCGCAGGTCGGGGTCGGCGCGGATCGGGCCGATCGGCTGCCGCGTCAGGCAGGTCAGCCCCGAGATCGCGACCAGGAAGACGAACTTCTCCCACAGCGTGCGCAGCGCATCGGGCACGCGCTGCAGATCGATGCCGGCGGCCTGCCCGGCGCCGACGAAGGCGTCGAGCCGCGCCGAGACCGCGGCATCCGCGGCCTGCGGCGGCAGCAAGCCCACGAGCAGCCGCGCGAACATGCCGCCATGCGCGATGACGCCGGGCGCGCTGATCGTCGACGGGATCTGCGCGACGCCCACTGCCACGCGCGCCGGACCGATCGCGTCGGCCAGCCACTGGTGGCTTTCGACGCCGTTCTGCACCGTGACCACCAGGCTGTGCGGCGCCAGCGTGGGCGCGATCTGCGCCGCGCCGGCCTTCACGTCCCACAGCTTGGGGCAGAACAGCACCACGTCGGGCCCGGCAAAGGCCGCGGGGTCGGTGCCGCAGCGCACCGGCTGCAGATGCACCGGCGCCAGCGGGCTGTCGACGCGCAGGCCTTGCGACTGCAGGGCCTGCAGGTGCGCGCCGCGTGCGACGAAGAACACCTCGTGCCCGGCCCTGGCGAGCTGGGCCCCGAAATAACCGCCGACGCCGCCGCTGCCCAGGACCAGGATGCGCATGCTTGCCGCCCTTTCGAGCCGTGAATCTACCGCCTTCGCCGCCGTCACCGCCTCACGGCTGCGGCCAGGGCCGCGGCGCCGGGCGCAGCGTCTCCCAGGCGCGCGCCATCCGCAGCACGCCCAGGTCGTCGTGGCGATGGCCGGTGATCTGCAGCCCGATCGGCAGGCCGGCTTGCGTGTGGCCGGCGTCGACGCTGATCGAAGGCTGCTCGCTCATGTTGAACGGCAGCGTGAAGCCGATGTGGTGCATCGCGGTGGCCGGGTGGTTGGCCGGCATCGCCCACTCAGCCGGGAAGCTGGGCACCGGCGCCACCGGGCTCAGCACGAAGTCGAAGGGCTGCGTCGCGGCCACCGCGGCGTCGCGCAGCACCGCGATCTGCGAGAAGCCCCTGAACAGCTCGGCCGCGCCGATCTCGGCGCCCGGCGCCACCCAGTCGCGGATGAAGGGCAGCACCTTGGCCTGCCGCTCGGCTGGCAGCGCCTGGATGTCCAGCCACGAGCGCACGCGCCAGAAGCGGTCGATGCCCTCGGCCATCTCGGCGCGCAGGAAGGGCGCCAGCGGCTCGACGATGGCGCCCGCGGCCTCGAAGCGCCGCGCCGCGGCCTCGACCGCCGCGCGCACCTCGGGGTCGACGGCCAGGCCCCAGCCGGCGTCGAGCTGCAGGCCCAGTCGCAGGCCCTTGAGGTCGAGATCCAGCGCCAGCCAGTCGATGGCTTGCGCCGGCAGGCTGGTGGCGTCGCGCCAGTCGGGCCTGGACAGCACGCTCATCAGCAGCGCGTTGTCGGTCACCGTGCGCGTCATCGGCCCGGCCACGCGGCCGATGTAGGGCGGCTTGATCGGCACCCGGCCGTTGCTGGGCTTCAGGCCGACGATGCCGCACCAGCTGGCCGGCAGCCGGATGCTGCCGCCGATGTCGGTGCCAATGTGCAGCGGCCCGTAGCCCGCCGCCGCGGCCGCGCCGGCGCCGGCGCTGCTGCCGCCGGGATTCTTGGTCAGGTCCCAAGGGTTGCGCGCGAGCTGGTGGAAGCTCGACAGCCCCGACGACAGCATCCCGTAGTCGGGCATCGTGGTCTTGCCCAGGAACACGCAGCCGGCCTCGCGCAGCCGCGCCGCCGGCGGCGCGTCCTCCGGCGCCGGCACCAGCTCGGTGGCCGCGGTGCCCAGCGGCACCGGCGCGCCGCGCGTCGCGATGTTCTCCTTGATCGTCACCGGCACGCCGTCCAGCGGCGACAGCGGCGCGCCGCGCTGCCAGCGCGCCTCGGACTCGCGCGCCATCGCCAGGGCGCCCTCGGGGTCGAAGAGCCACAGCGCGTGGAGCTTGGTCTCCCAACGTTCGACGTGAGCGATGACGGCCTGCGCGGCCTCCACCGGCGACAGGCTGCGCGCGGCGAAGGCCTGGGACAGCGCCTGCGCGCTCAGTTCATGCGGGCTGCTCATGGCGTCCTTTCAAGGCGTGGGCAGCGCAGCGCCCGGCACCGCGGCCAGCAGGCGCTGCGTGTAGGGGTGCTGCGGGCGGCGGAACATCGTGTCCGGGTCGCCCTGCTCGACGATGCGGCCGTGCTGCAGCACGATCACCTCGTCGCAGACCAGGTCCACCACCGCGAGGTCGTGGCTGATGAAGAGGTAGGTGACGCCGAAGCGGTCCTGCAGGTCCTGCATCAGGTTCAGCACCTGGGCCTGCACCGAGACGTCGAGCGCGCTGACCGGCTCGTCGGCGACGATCAGCTTGGGCCGCGTGACCAGCGCGCGCGCGATCGCGATGCGCTGGCGCTGGCCGCCGCTGAACTCGTGCGGGTACTTGTCGAGGTCGCTCGCGCGCAGGCCCACCGCGTCCAGCACCTCGGCGGCGCGCTCGCGCTGCTCGGCGCGGCCGGCGCCATGCAGCACGGCCAGCGGCTCGGCCACGGTCTGCAGCACCTTGCGCCGCGGGTCCAGGCTGCCGTAGGGGTCCTGGAACACCATCTGGAAGCCGGCGCGCGCGCGCCGCAGCGCGGCGGGCGGCAGCGTGTGCAGCTCCAGGCCATCGAAGATCACCTGCCCGGCGCTGGGCGCTTCCAGCGCCATCACCAGGCGCGCCAGCGTGCTCTTGCCCGAGCCCGATTCGCCGACGATACCCAGGCTGCGCCCCTTGTGCAGCGTGAAGCCGACGCCGTCCAGCGCCTGCACCACGGGCCGCGGGCCCAGCAGCCGCTCGCGCGGCAGCCGGTACTGCTTGTGCAGGGCTACGGCTTGCAGCAGCACCGTCATGCCGCGGTCTCCTCCCAGCGCAGGCAGCGCACGTCGTGCCCCGGCGTCACGACGAAGGGCGGGATGGCCGCGCGGCGGCAGTCGTCGACGACGAGGCTGCAGCGCGGCGCGAACGGGCAGCCGGCGGGCATGTCGGCCAGCTCGGGCACGCGGCCGGGGATGGTGGCCAGCCGCGTACCGCGCGCCAGGCCCAGCCGCGGCCGTGCCGCGAACAGCCCGCGCGAATACGGGTGCGCCAGGCGGCGGAACACCTCGGCCGTGGGCCCGCTCTCGACCACCGTGCCGCCGTACATCACCAGCATCCGGCGCACGGTGTCGGCCATCACGCCCAGGTCGTGGCTGATCAGCAGCAGGCCCATGCCGTCCTCGCGCACCAGTTCGGCGATCAGGTCCAGCACCTCGCGCTGGATGGTCACGTCCAGCGCCGTGGTCGGCTCGTCGGCGATCAGCAGGTCGGGCCCGCAGGCCAGCGCGATCGCGATCACCACGCGCTGGCGCTGGCCGCCGGAGAGCTGGTGCGGATAGGCGTCCAGCCGCTGCGCCGCCTGCGGGAGCTGCACGCGCTCCAGCAGCCTCAAGGCCTCGGCGCGCGCCGCCGCGCGCGACAAGCCCTTGTGCAGGCGCAGCGATTCGCCGATCTGGTGGCCGATGGTGTGCAGCGGGTTCAGCGCCGTCATCGGCTCCTGGAACACCATGCCGATGCGGTCGCCGCGCAGGCGGCACAGCCGGCTTTCGGGCAGCGTGGTCAGCTCGTGGCCGTCGAAGCGGATCGAGCCCGCGACGCGCGCGCCCTCGGGCAGCAGCCCCATCAGCGCCAGCGCGGTGATCGATTTGCCGCAGCCCGACTCGCCGATCAGCCCCACGGTGTCGCCGCGCGCCATCGAGAACGACACGCCGCGCAGCGCATCGGCCGGGCCGCGGGCGGTATGGAGGGTGACGCGAAGGTCCTGGACGGCAAGCAGCTCAGCCACCTGCCAACGATAACGGAGCCTCGGGACTCAGCGCCGCCCCAGCCCCAGATCCAGCAGCGACTGCTGCAAGGCCTGCCGCAGCGGCGTGGCCGGCAGCGTGCCCACATGCCGCTGCAGCGCCGTGCCGTCCAGCGCGTGCGGCACGCGCCAGAGGTAGCTCATGCGGCCGATCTCGCGCAGCATCGGCTGCACCAGGCCCAGCGCGCGGATCGCCGGCCAGGGCATGCCGCCGACGCGAAAGCCCTGCGGCGGTCGTAGGCCCAGGTTCGCGGCGGCGGCTTCCAGCGCGGCGATGAATTCGCGACCGGTCACCGCGTGGCCGGCGAAGTGCAGGCGCAACAGACCCCGGTGGCCGCCGTCGCCCGCCACCGCGACGAAGGCGCGCGCCAGGTCGGGCAGGTAGGCCCAGGCGTGCATCGCGTCCAGCGGGCCCGGGTAGACCAGCTTGCCGCGGGCGATGTCCTTGGCGATCGCCAGGTCCAGCCAGCTGCCGCGGCCGGTGCCGAAGAAGTCGCCGGCGCGGATCACCACGCCGTCCAGGCCTTGTGCCGCGCGGCGCGCGAGTTCGTCTTCCATCGCCGCGCGCAGCTCGCCCTTGCGCGTGCTGGGATGCGGCGGCGTGTCCTCGCGCAGCAGCGGCGGCATCGTCTCGCCGTAGTGATAGACGTTGCCCGGCAGCATGAAGCGCGCGCTCAGGCGTTCGGCGACGGCCAGGCCCTGGCGGAACAGCGGCAGCAGCTCCTGCTCCCAGCGCGTGTAGGGCGGGTTGACGGCGTGGATCACCAGCGTGGCGCCGGCCGCGGCCTGGGCCAGCGCCGGTGCGTCGTCCAGGCCCTGCTGCAGCAGGCGTGCGTTGGCCGGCAGCGGCTGCGAAGCTGTCTTGCGCTGCTGCGCCAGCACGGTCCAGCCGGCGTCGGCGAAGGCCTGCACGGCGGCAGCGCCGAAGCGGCCGCCGGCGCCGAGGATCAGCACGGTGGAACGGGTCATCGAGATGCCTTCATGGAGCGGTGCCGGCGCCCAGTGTCGCGCCGGCGGCCCTCTGCAACAATCGGCGAACTCTGTTCAGCAGCTATGCACAAAGGCATATCCCCCGAGCGCTTCGACTGGACGCTGGTGCGCAGCTTCCTGGCGGTGCTGGACGCCGGCAGCCTGCTGGGCGCGGCGCGCCGGCTGGGCGCGCAGCAGCCCACGCTGGGGCGGCACGTGGCGCAGCTCGAAGCGCAGCTCGGCGCGCCGCTGTTCGAGCGCACCGGACGCGGCGTGACGCCGACCGCGCTGGCGCTGGAGATCGCCGACGCCGCGCGGGCGATGGCGCGAGCGGCCGACGCGCTGTCGCAAGGCCTGGCGCAGCGCCGCAACCTGGCCGGCGGCACGGTGCGCATCAGCACCAGCCAGGTGGCGGCGTGCTGGCTGCTGCCGCCGCTGCTGGCGCGGCTGCAGCAGCAGGAGCCGCGGATCCAGGTCGAGCTGGTGGCCTCCAACGCCTTGAGCAACCTGCTACGGCGCGAGGCCGACATCGCGGTGCGCATGGTGCGGCCGGTGCAGGCCTCGCTGGTGGCCCGCAAGCTGGGCGAGGTGCCGCTGGTGGCCGCGGCGCACGCCGGCTACCTGGCGCGCGCCGGCACGCCGCGCAAGCCGGCCGATCTGCTGCAGCACCGGCTGATCGGCTACGACCGCGACGACAGCCTGCTGCGCGGCTTCGCGGCGCAGGGGCTGGCGGTGACGCCCAAGCAGTTCGCGCTGCGCACCGACGACCAGGTGGCCTACGGCTGCCTGGTGGCCGCGGGCGCCGGCATCGGCTTCGTCGCGCGCTACAACCTGGCCTACTGGCCGGGCGTGCAGGCGCTGCTGCCGGCGCTGAAGATCCCGCCGCTGCCGTGCTGGCTGGCGGTGCACCGCGAGATCCGCGGCAACCCGCTGGTGCGGCGGGTCTACGACTTTCTCGCCGCCGCGTTGCCGGCGGCGATCAGCGGTTGATCCGGATCCGGGTCTCCCGGTCCGGATCGCTCCCCAGTCATCGGGACCGGGGGATCGGCCCGCAGGGCCGTAGGGGGCTAACGCCTTCCCCAGTAACCGCCGCGGTAGCGCCAGCCGTCGCCGCGACGGCCCCAGTAGCCGGGCACCCAGCTGCGGCCGGCCGGCGGCATCGCCCAGCGGCCGCCGATCCAGACGTGGCGGCCCAGGTTCCAGCCCCAGTAGCCGCCGATCCACACGTAGCCCGGCCCGGGGGCGACGGGCACGGCCTCGTATTGCGGCGGCGGCGGCGCGACGCCGACCACCGGGCCGTCTTCGGCGGCATAGGGGTCGCGGGCGCCGTAGCCGTAGCCGTCGTAGGGCGCGATCACGCAGCCCCCCAGCAGCAGGACCAGGGCACCGGCCAGGGCCGGACGCAGCAGCTTGGATGTCATGGCGAATCTCCACCCCGCAGACGGTTGATGCAGACCCTTTCAACGCCGCGGAGTTGCGCGCCGGCGACGGCGGGAACGAAGCTTTACTCTATGAAGCTGTGTTGCGCGCCGCCGGCGCCCAGGTCGACGTAGGCGCCGGCCAGGCGCGGGGCCTGCGCCAGGCCCAGGTCCTGCATCAAGCGCTCGGCGATGGCCTGGCCTTCGGCGTCGGGCTGGCCGTCGCGCAGCACCACTTCCAGCTCCATGAAGTCGCCCAGACTTTGCACGCGGTCGAGGTGGATGCGCGTCTGGCCGGCCAGCAGCAGCCAGCGCCGCTTGACCACGCGGCCGGCGGCGCCCAGCGCGCGGCCCAGCGCTTGCGCCAGCGCATCGGCGTCGGGCACCGGCACGCGCACGTAGTCCGATGCGCGGGCTGCGGTGCCGTCTGGCCGCTGGTACTGGATCAGCTCGGCGCTGCCGTCGGCGAAGCGGCGCAGCTTCAGGCGGCCGTAGGGCACGCGGAAGAACTGGTCGTCCTGCTCGATCAGCGCGGGCGGCGCTCCGCCGGCCAGCGCCTGCGCGCGCGGCAGCAGCGCGTCGACGCTGGCGATGCGCGCCTTGATCTCGATGTTGCGCGGCATCAGGCCGTTTCAGCAGCGATGCGCCGCAGCGCCTGCTCGAAGACCTCGACCGGCTGGCCGCCGGAGATCAGGTGCTTGCGGTCGATCACCACGGCCGGCACCGAGTGGATGCCGGCGCGCTGCCAGAACTGCTCGCGCTCGCGCACCTCGTCGGCGTAGGCATCGCTCGCCAGCACCTGGCGCGCCTGCTCGGCGTCCAGCCCGGCCTGGGCCGCCAGCTCCAGCAGCACCGCGGGGTCGCCGGGGTTGCGGCCCTGGCCGTGGTAGGCCGCCAGCAGCGCGTGCTTCAGCGCGCGCTGGCGCTCGGCGCCCTGCGTCTCGGCCCAGCACAGCAGCCGGTGCGCGTCGAAGGTGTTCCAGACGCGGCTGCGCTCGCCGAAGGCGAAGCCCACCGCCGCGCCGCGCTCGCGGATCGCCGCCTGGTTGGCCTTGATCTGCTCGGGCGCCAGGCCGTACTTGCCGGCCAGGTACTGCAGGGTGTCGGCGCCTTCGGGCCCCAGCGTCGGGTTCAGCTCGAAGGGCTGGAAGCTCAGCTCGACCGGCAGCTCCGGGCCGATGCGGTCCAGCGCCTGTTCCAGCGCATGCAGGCCGATCGCGCACCAGGGGCAGGCGACGTCGGAGACGAATTCGATCTTCATGGCAGCCGTCCTTCAGCGTTTACGAGCCAGCTTGGGGTCCATCAGGTCGCGCAGGCCGTCGCCCATCAGGTTCAGGCCCAGCACGCTCAGCACGATGGCCACGCCAGGCCACAGCGCCAGCAGCGGGGCCTGGAACAGCAGCGTCTGCGCTTCGCTGAGCATGCGGCCCCAACTCGGCTGCGGCGGCTGCGTGCCCAGGCCCAGGTACGACAGCGCGGCCTCGGCCAGGATCGCGGTGGCGAACGAGATGCTGGCCTGCACGATCAACTGGCTGGCGATGTTGGGCAGCACGTGGTCGACCGTGATGCGCCAGCCGCCCTTGCCGGCGGCGCGCGCGGCCAGCACGTATTCGCGCGCCCACACGGCCTGCGCGGTGCTGCGCGTGATGCGCGCGAACACCGGCACGTTGAAGATGCCGATGGCCACGATGCTGGTCACCAGCCCGGGGCCGTAGATCGCGGTCAGCATGATGGCCGTCAGCAGCGCCGGGAAGGCGAAGGTGAAGTCGCTGGCGCGCATGATCAGCTCGTCCACCCAGCCGCCGCGCGCCGCGGCCAGGCAGCCCAGCGCGACGCCGGCCACGAGGCCGATGCCGACCGCGATCACGCCCACCAGGATGCTGGCCTGCGCGCCCACCAGCAGTTGCGAGGCGACGTCGCGGCCGAAGGTGTCGGTGCCCAGCCAGTGGACGGCGCTGGGGCCCTTGAGCTTGAGCGCCATGTCGATCTCGGCCGGCGGGTGCGGCTGCCAGACCAGCGACAGCAGCGCCGCGGCGGCCAGCAACAGGCTCAAGGTCCCGCCGATCACGAAGCTGGGATGGCGCAGCGCTCTTTGCCAAAAGCTCATGAAGCCCTCAAGGCCCTGCGGGCCGTCCCCCCGAGGGGGAGCGAGCGCGACCGGGAGACCCGGATCGCGCTCATGCATCCGCCCGCCGCAGCCGCGGGTCGACGATCGCGTACAGCACGTCGACCACGAAGTTCACCAGCACCACCACCGCAGCCAGCAGCATCACCACGTCGCGCACGACGACGAGGTCGCGGTTGCTGATGGCCTGGAACACCAGGCGGCCGATGCCCGGCAGCACGAACACGTTCTCGACCACGATGGTGCCGGTGATCAGGTTGGCGAACTGCAGCCCGCTGATCGTCAGCACCGGGATCATCGCGTTGCGCAGCACGTGGCGCCACAAGGCCTGGCGGCGGCTCAGGCCCTTGGCGCGCGCGGTGCGCACGTAGTCCTCGCGCATCACCTCCAGCACGGCCGAGCGCGTCACGCGCGCCAGGATCGCGGCCTGCACCAGCGCCAGCGCCAGCGCCGGCAGCAGCAGCGCCGCCAGCGCCTCGGCCGGCGAGCCGCCTTCGTCCTCGGTCCAGCCCGGAAAGCCGCCGGCGCTGACCCACTGCAGCTTCACCGCGAAGACCAGGATCAGCAGCATCGCGAACCAGAAGTTCGGCACCGCCACGCCGAGCTGGCTGGCGGCCATCACGCCGATGTCGCCAGCGCGGTTGTGGTGCGAGGCGGCGTACAGCCCCAGCCCGATGGCCAGCACCACCGTCAGCGTCATCGCGATCACGGCCAGCGGCAGCGTCACGCGCAGCCGCTCGGCAATCAGTTCGGCGGTCGGGCTGCCGTAGCTGATGCTGTCGGCACTGCGGCCTTGCAGCCAGCCGCCCACCCAGTCGACGTAGCGCTGCAGCGGCGGCCGGTCCAGGCCCAGCCTGGCCTCCAGCGCGGCCACCGCCTCGGGAGTGGCGGTGTCGCCGAGGATGACCTCGGCCGCGTTGCCGGGCAGCAGCTCGAGCACCGCGAACACCAGCACCGACGCCACCGCCAGGGTGGCCGCGAAGGTCGCGAAGCGCTTGAGCAGGAAAACGAGAAACGGCCCCATCGCCGCCGATGATGCCTCACCGGCGCGCGCGGGGCCGGCGGCGCGTCAGGCCTGCAGCAACTCGTGGCGGTCGGCAGCGGCGCGCAGGTCGGCGGCGAAGCCGGGGTCGCTGTCCTGCATGCGATAGGCCAGTTCGCGCACGGCGGCGGCTTCCTTCAGCAGCTTGGCGCGGCTGGGCGGACGGTTGAACAGCGACGCCAGCGCTTGGTACAGCGCGGCGGCGATGGCAGACCCACGCGGCATCGCGGGGGTGGGGACGTGCAGCGTGTCGACGGTGGTCGAGTGGCTCATGACAACTCCTTCAGCTCGGTCTCGGGTCGAAACCAATGGTCGGCATATTAGGGTCAACCCTAATACTTCATTGTGAAAGATGTGCATGTAAGCTATCAATGCCATTCATAACGTACAGGACCTCACATCAACTTCCGCACCCTGGACCTGAACCTGCTGCGCGTGTTCGACCGCGTGATGGCCGACGGCAGCCTGACCCGCGCCGCGGCCGAGTTGGCGATGACGCAGCCGGCGGTCAGCCACGCGCTCAAGCGGCTGCACGCCGCGGTGGGCGAGCCGCTGTTCGTGCGCACCGCCTTCGGCATGAAGCCCACGGCCCGCGCCGAGGCGCTGTGGCCGCAGGTGCGCGATGCGCTGGCCAGCCTGCGCGACGCGCTGGCGCCCGAGCGCTTCGACCCGCGCGCCGGCAACGCCACGTTCCGCCTCGCGATGGCCGACGCCACCGCGGCGATGCTGACGCCGCCGCTGGTGGCCTTGCTGCAGGCCGAGCAGGCGCGCGTCGGCGTGCGCGTGCTGCCGCTGACCACGCGCGATCCGCGCCGGCTGCTGCTGCAGGGCGAGGCCGACATGGCGATCGGCCACTTCCCGGTGGCGGTGGCGGCGCTGACGGCCGAAGGCCCGTCGTCGGGCCTGCACCAGCAGCACCTGTACGAGAGCCGCTACGTCTGCGTGATGCGCCGCGGCCATCCGCTGGCTGAGCGAGCGCTCACCTTGGACGACTACTGCGCCGCCGATCACCTGCTGGTCAGCTTCTCCGGCCGGCCGCAGGGGCTGATGGACCAGGCGCTGGCGGCGCTGGGCCGGCGGCGGCGCATCGTGCTGACGGTCAACCAGTTCTTCACCGCCGGCCGCGTGGTCAGCCGCAGCGAGCTGCTGACCGTGCTGCCGGCGCACTTCGTGCCGGCCACCGGCTACGCCGACCAGCTCGTGACGCGCGAGCTGCCGTTCCAGATGGACCCGGTGTCGGTGCAGATGCTGTGGCCGCTGCGGCTGGACGTCGACGCCGGCCAGCGCTGGCTGCGCGAGCGGCTGCTGAAGGCCGCGGCAGCCGACTGATCAGATCACGGCCGCCATCGCCTCCGCGGTGCGCTCGACGTTGCCGGTGTTGAGCCCGGCCACGCACAGGCGGCCCGAGCGGATCAGGTAGACGCCGAACTCCTCGCGCAGCCGGTCGACCTGGGGCGCGCTCAAGCCCGTGTAGCTGAACATGCCGCGCTGGCTGAGGAAGTAGCCGAAGTCGCGCTCCGGGCGCTTGGCCGACAGCACGCCGTGCAGGCTGCGCCGCATCGCGAGGATGCGCTCGCGCATCGCGGCCACGTCGGCCTCCCAGCTCCGGCGCAAGGCCGGATCGCCCAGCACGCGGGCGATGATGCCGGCGGCGTGGATCGCCGGGCTGGAGTAGTTGCGGCGCACCGTGGCCTTGAGCTGGCCCAGCACGCGCTCGGCCTCGCCGGCGTCGGCGCAGACCACGCTCAGGGCGCCGCAGCGCTCGCCGTAGACGCTCATGCTCTTGCTGAACGAGTTGGCGATGAAGAAGCGCAGGCCCGCGGCGGCCAGCGCGCGCGGCGCGAAGGCGTCTTCGGCGATGCCGTCGCCGTAGCCCTGGTAGGCCAGGTCGAGATACGGCAGCAGCTCGCGCTGGCGCAGCACCGGGATCAGCGCTTCCCACTGCGCGCGGCTCAGGTCGACGCCGGTCGGGTTGTGGCAGCAGGCGTGCAGCAGCACCACGCTGCGCGGCGGCAGGCTTTGCAGCGTCTCGAACATGGCGTCGAAGTCCAGCCCGCCGCTGGCCGCGTCGTAGTACGGGTACGCGTGCACCTTCAGCCCCGCACCTTCGAACATCGCGCGGTGGTTGTCCCAGGTGGGATCGCTCACCCACACCTGGCTGTCGGGAAACCAGCGCTTGATGAAGTCGGCGCCGACCTTCAGGCCGCCGCTGGAGCCGATGGTCTGCAGCGTGGCGATGCGCCCGCCCGCCACCGCCTCGTGGCCGGCGCCGAACAGCAGCGCCTGCACCGCCCGGCGGGCGTCGGCCGCGCCTTCGATCGGCAGGTAGGGCTTGGGGCCGCTTTGCTCCAGCATCTGTGCCTCGGCGCGGCGCACGCAGTCCAGCACCGGGATGCGGCCGGCGTCGTCGAAGTAGATGCCGATCGACAGGTTGACCTTGTGCGGCCGCGGGTCCTTCTGGAAATCCTCGTTGAGGCTGAGGATGGGGTCGCCGGCATAGGCGTCGAGGTGCTGGAACATGGGGGCTTTCTTCTCGGAGGCCGGGGGTCAGGCGGCGAGCGCCGCTTCGATGTCCTTGCGCAGCGATTCCGGCGTGTCGTTGGGCGCGTAGCGCTTGAGCACCTGGCCGTCCTTGCCGACCAGGAACTTGGTGAAGTTCCACTTGATCGCCTCGGTGCCCAGCAGCCCCGGCGCCTGCGCCTTGAGCCACTTCCACAGCGGGTGCGCTGCCGCGCCGTTGACGTCGACCTTGGCCATCATCGGAAAGCTGACGCCGTAGTTCTTCTGGCAGAAGCCGGCGATCTCGTCGTTGCTGCCCGGGTCCTGGCTGCCGAACTGGTTGCTGGGAAAGCCCACGATCACCAGCCCGCGATCGCGGTAGTCCTCCCACAGCGTTTCCAGCCCGGCGAACTGCGGCGTGAAGCCGCACTGGCTGGCGGTGTTGACGATCAGGATCACCTTGCCGCGCTGGCTGCCCAAGTGCGCCGGCTTGCCGTCGATCGACAGCGCCTCGAAGTCGTAGATCGTCTGCTGGGCCATGGTCGCTCCTTCAACGGCGGTCGGGATCGCGGCAATCGTAGTTCAAGCCTCGGCCGTGCGCCCGGCAGCGCCCGCGCCGCGCTCAATGCCCGCCGTCGCTGCGCGCGATGGCCAGCAGCCGCTCGACCTCGTCGCGGTGCTGGACGGCGTTGTTCCGGTGCCAGCGGCGGATGGCCTCCATCACGCCGGCGGTCAGCAGCCCGAAGATCGTGATCGCGACGAAGGCCGAGAGCCCGAACTTGGTCAGCGCGCTGTAGAGCGCCCCCACGCCCAGGATGCAGGCCTGCTCGTTGAAGTTCTGCACCGCGATCGAACGGCCCGCGCCCATCAGGTTGTGGCCGCGGTGCTGCAGCAATGCGTTCATCGGCACGATCAGGAAGCCGCACAGCGCGCCCAGCAACACCAGGAAGGGCGCGGCCACCCACAGGTTGGTGATGACGTTGAGCCCGATCATCAGGAAGCCCACCACGATGGCCAGCGGCAGCACGCGCGTGGCCTTGTCCAGCTTGATCATCGCCGACGCGGTGACGGCGCCGATCACCGAGCCGATGATCACCACGCCCGCCAGCCCCGAGGCCTGCGTGGTGGTGTAGCCCAGCGCCGCCGCGGCCCAGGCGAAGACGATCAGCCGCAGGTTGCCGAAGATGCCCCACAGCAGCGTGGTGGTGGCCAGCGTGATCTGGCCCAGGCGGTCGGCCCACAGCCGCGCGTTGCAGTGCGAGAAGTCGCGCACCATCCCCGCCACGCCGCCCGACATCGGCTGCAGCGGCGCGTCGGTGCGCGGGATGTAGAGGTTGAAGATCGCCGCGATCACGTAGATGAAGACGATCACCGAGATCGCGGCGTCGGGCGCGCTGTCGATGCCGGTGTCGAACAGCGGCAGGTCGAAGCTCAGCAGCAGCGGCGAGAGCTTCGGCCCGACGAGCTGGCCGCCGAGCAGGATGCCCAGGATGATCGAGCCCACCGTCAGCCCTTCGATCCAGCCGTTGCCCTTGACGAGCTGCGACGGCGGCAGCAGCTCGGTCAGGATGCCGTACTTGGCCGGCGAATACGCCGCCGCGCCCAGCCCCACCACCGCGTAGGCCAGCAGCGGATGACTGCCGAACAGCATCATCAGGCAGCCGACGGCCTTGATCGTGTTCGAGATGAACATGACCTTGCCCTTGGGGATGCTGTCGGCAAAGGCGCCGACGAAGGGCGCCAGCACCACGTAGAACAGCGCGAACATCGGCGCCAGCGCCGGCGTCTGCCACGACGGGGCATGGCTCAGGCGCAGCAGCTCGACGGCGGCCACCAGCAACGCGTTGTCGGCCAGCGAGCTGAAGAACTGCGCCGACATGATGGTCGAGAAACCTTTTTTCATCGTGTCGCGCGCGCTGCGGCGCCCCCCGCATGCGGCCGGCGCTGGTGTCTCCGTCTGGAAGGCGGCGGTTTATAGCATGGGGGTGGCGGCAGGCCGCGGCGCGCAGCGCGCTGGCAGAATGCCCCGGCCATGCCCCGTCCGATCGAAGCGCTGATCCATTCCGCGGCCCTGGCCGGCAACCTGGCGCGTGCGCGCGCCGCGGCCCCCGACGCCAAGGTGTGGGCCGTGGTCAAGGCCAACGCCTACGGCCACGGCATCGAGCGCGTCTACGATGCCCTGCGCGGCGCCGACGGCTTTGCGCTGCTGGACCTGGCCGAGGCCGAGCGCATCCGCGCCCTCGGCTGGCGCGGGCCGGTGCTGCTGCTGGAAGGCTGCTTCGAGCCGCGCGACCTGGAGCTGTGCTCGCGCCTGGACCTGTGGCACGCGGTGCACTGCGACGCGCAGATCGACTGGCTGGCCGCGCACAAGACGCAGCGCGCGCACCGCGTGTTCCTGAAGCTGAACAGCGGGATGAACCGGCTCGGCTTCCGCCCCGACGCCTACCGCAGCGCCTGGGCGCGGCTGAACGCGTTGCCGCAGGTCGACGAGATCTCGCTGATGACGCATTTCTCCGATGCCGACGGCGCGCGCGGCATCGCGCACCAGGTGGCCGCCTTCGAGGCCGCGGCGCAGGACCTGCCGGGCGAGCGCAGCCTCGCCAACAGCGCCGCGATCCTGCGCCACGGGCACGCCGACGGCAGGCCCTCCGGGGCCCCGGGCCTGCGCAGCGACTGGGTGCGCGCCGGCATCCTCTGCTACGGCAGCGCGCCCGACTTCCCCGAGCACGACATCGCCCACTGGGCCCTGCGGCCGGCGATGACGTTGCGCTCGCGCCTGATCGGCGTGCAGCAGCTCGAACGCGGCGACACGGTGGGCTACGGCAGCAGCTTCACGGCCGCCGCGCCGATGCGCATCGGCATCGTCGCCTGCGGCTATGCCGATGGCTACCCGCGCCACGCCGGCAGCGGCACGCCGGTGCTGGTGGACGGCGTGCGCACGGCCACCGTCGGCCGCGTGTCGATGGACATGCTGGCGGTCGACGTCAGCGCGCTGCCGCAGGCCGGGATCGGCAGCGAGGTCACGCTGTGGGGCCAGGGCCCCGGCGGCAGCCGGCTGTCGATCGACGAGGTGGCGCGCTCTGCCGCGACCATCGGCTACGAATTGATGTGCGCGCTGGCCCAGCGGGTGCCGGTGCGCGTGGTCGTCTGAAACACCCGCCGATCCATAGGAGAAATCTCATGCACTACGTCTGGATGGCCATCGTCGGGCTGGTCGTCGGCGCCATCGCGCGCTTCCTGCTGCCGGGCGAGCAGAAGATGGGCTTGATCCTGACCAGCCTGCTGGGCATCGCCGGCTCGCTGATCGCCGGCTTCGTCGGCCAGGCCATGGGCTGGTACGCGGCCGGCGAGGGCGCGGGCTGGATCGCCTCGGTGGTCGGCGCCATCGTGCTGCTGTTCATCGTGCAGAAGCTGCGCGGCAGCAGCAGCTCCACCTGACAGCGCGGATGGCCGCCAAGTCGGTCTACACCTGCCGCGACTGCGGCGGCAGCAGCCCCAAGTGGCTGGGCAGGTGTCCGCACTGCGGGGCCTGGAACACGCTGGACGAAGGGCCGGCAGAGCCCGCCGGCGGCGCGGGCCGGAACCGCTTCCAGGCGCTGGCGCGCAGCCAGCCGGTGGCCACGCTGAGCGAGATCGACGCCGCCGAGGTCGAGCGCACGCCCACCGGCCAGGAGGAGCTGGACCGCGTGCTGGGCGGCGGCATCGTGCCCGGCGGCGTGGTGCTGATCGGCGGCGACCCCGGCATCGGCAAGAGCACGCTGCTGCTGCAGGCGCTGGACGCGCTGTCGGCGCAGATGAAGGTGCTGTACGTCACCGGCGAGGAAAGCGGCGCGCAGGTGGCGCTGCGTGCGCGGCGCCTGGACCTGGCCGGCACCGGCGTGCGCGTGCAGGCCGAGATCCAGCTCGAGCGCATCCTCGCCACGCTGGACGCCGAGCGGCCGGCGTTCTGCGTCATCGACTCGATTCAAACCTTGTACAGCGAGCAGCTCAGCTCGGCCCCCGGCTCGGTGGCCCAGGTGCGCGAATGCGCGGCCCAGCTCACGCGCGCGGCCAAGACCAGCGGCTGCGCGATGGTGCTGGTGGGCCACGTCACGAAGGAAGGCGCGCTGGCCGGCCCGCGCGTGCTGGAGCACATCGTCGACACCGTGCTGTACTTCGAGGGCGACACGCACAGCAGCTTCCGCCTAGTGCGCGCGATCAAGAACCGCTTCGGCGCCGTCAACGAGATCGGCGTCTTCGCGATGACCGAGAAGGGGCTCAAAGGCGTCAGCAACCCGAGTGCGATCTTCCTGTCGACGCACGGCGCGCCGGTGCCGGGGTCCTGCGTGCTGGTCACGCTGGAAGGCACGCGGCCGTTGCTGGTGGAAGTGCAGGCGCTGGTCGACAGCGGCGGCGCCAGCCCGCGGCGCCTGTCGGTCGGCCTGGACCGCGACCGTCTGGCGATGCTGCTGGCCGTGCTGCACCGCCATGCCGGCGTGGCCTGCATGGACCAGGACGTCTTCGTCAACGCGGTGGGCGGCGTGCGCATCGCCGAGCCGGCGGCGGACCTCGCGGTGCTGCTGGCGATCCAGAGCAGCCTGCGCGGCCGGCCGCTGCCGCGCGGCTTCATCGCCTTCGGCGAAGTGGGCCTGGCCGGCGAGGTGCGCCCCGCGCCGCGCGGCCAGGAGCGCCTGCGCGAGGCGGCCAAGCTCGGTTTCGGCATCGCCGTCGTGCCCAAGGCCAACGCACCACGCAAGGCGCTGTTCGAGGGCCTGGAGATCCACGCCGTCGAGCGCATCGAGCAGGCGATGGACGTGGTGCGGGGCTTGTGACCGGAGCGCGGCCGTGCGGCTGGCGGTGGTGTCCGACATCCACGGCAACCTGCCGGCGCTGCTGGCGGTGGCGGCCGAGATCGACGCCGCGCGCGCCGGGCGTGTGCTGAACCTGGGCGACATCGCCAGCGGCCCGCTGTGGCCGCGCGAAACCCTCGACTGGCTGGCGCCGCGCGGCTGGACCACGATCCGCGGCAACCACGAACGGCAGCTGCAAGGCGCGCGGCAGCATCTGTCGGCCGCCGACGTGTTCGCGTTCGATGCGCTGACGGACGCGCACAAGGCCTGGCTGGCGGCGCTGCCCACCGAGGCCCGGCTGGACGGCGGCGACGTGCAGCTGGTGCACGGCACGCCGGGCAGCGACCTCGACTACCTGCTGGAAACCGTGACGGCGGATTTCGGCGTCGGCGGCAGTCCCGGCGTGCGCGCCGCGCGCGACGACGAAGTGCGCGCGCGGCTGGGCGGCGGCTGCGCCGCGTCGCTGCTGCTGTGCGGCCACACGCACGTGCCGCGCGTGGCGCTGGCCGGCGGCACGCTGGTCGTCAACCCCGGCAGCGTCGGGCTGCAGGCCTACGACGACGGCCGGCCGCATCCGCACATCGTCGAGACCGGCTCGCCGCATGCGCGCTGGGCGCTGGTGGAGCGCGTGGTCGGCGGCGGCTGGCGCGTCGAGCAGCGGCTGACGGCGTACGACTGGCACGCCGCGGCCGCGCGCGCCCAGGCCAATGGCCGCGGCGACTGGGCCGACGCGCTGCGCAGCGGCCGCCTCGGGCGCACCGAGGCGCAAGCGCTGTCAGGCCGGTAAGGCCGGTGAAGCGACCGAGCGCTTCTCGCGCCAGGTCTCGCGCAGGCCGTACAGCACGCGCCGCCACTCGTTGCCCAGGCGCCAGGCGTGCGCCGGCAGCCGCTGCCAGGGCGCGAACTTGCGCGACCCGTGGCCGGTGACGATGGTCGTCGCGATGTCCTGGTCGTGCACGCAGGGCGTGGGCGTGACCAGGCGCACCTTCAGCCCGAAGGTCCAGCCCTGATCGAACACGTGGTCGTAGGGCAGGCTCATCGGCAGCAGGCCGTCGACGTAGACCTGCGCCGCGCGGCGGTTGACGAGGTAGGCCGACGATCCGGTGCAGCGGCTGAGCATCACCGCCAGTTGATGGCCCGGCGCCACCTGCTGCACCGGCTGCGGCGTGCCGGAGTGCACCGCCGAGAGCTTGACCATGTCCCAGCGCGCCGGGTGCTGCAGCAGGCCTTGCAGCACCGGACGCAGCGCCGGCGTCAGCAGCACGTCGTCCTCCAGCACCAGCGCGTGGCGGTGGTCCGTGGCGAGGAAGGCGCGCAGCACCGCCACGTGCGACAGGTAACATCCCAGCTCGCCGGGCGCCGGCTCCATGCCGTGCTTGCGGCGGTAGGCCGCGTGGTCCAGCAGCCGCTGCTGCTCGGCGGGCGGCAGATCGCGGCCGTGGACGGCGCTCAGGCGGGTCCATGGCAGTCCGGTCGGCGCGAGCTGATCGGCTACGCGCTGCAGCCGCTCCTTGTCCCTGTCGAGGTTGATCACCCATGTGTGCAGACCGTCCATCGCCGCGATTGTTGCCGAGGCCGCCGCGATGAGCGCCGCACGATCGCATCGGAGGCGCTCGCTCCCCCGTGGGGGGACGGCGCGTAGCGCCAAGGGGGCCAGATGAACCCCGTCATCGGCTGGGGCCTGGCCGTGTTGGCGCTGGCCGTCGGTTATGCCGGCTACGGCTGGCGCGGCATCGTGCTGGGCGTCAGCGCCGTCGTCTTCTGGCTGCTGCTGCAGTTCAGCCGCAGCCTGCGCGTGATGCGCGACGCCGCCGGCCGCCCGATGGGCAGCATCGACAACGCGGTGATGCTGCACGCGAAGCTGCGCCCCGGGATGCGGCTGCTGGAGATCCTGCCGTTGACGCGCAGCCTGGGGCAGAAGGTGGCCGACGAGCCCGAGACCTTCGTCTGGACCGACGCCGGCGGCGACCGCGTGCGCGTGGAGCTGCGCGGCGGCCGCTGCACCGCGTTTGCGCTGGAGCGCGCCGGGGCCGCCGCGCCCGCGCCCTAAAATCGCCTCCTTTCAGCCCTGCACACACCGAGGTACCCATGTCGATGTCCGACCGCGACGGCAAGATCTGGATGGACGGCCAGATGGTCGACTGGCGCGACGCCAGGATCCACGTGCTGACGCACACGCTGCACTACGGCTGCGGCGCCTTCGAGGGCGTGCGCGCCTACAACACGGTGAACGGCACCGCGATTTTCCGGCTGCGCGAACACACCGAGCGGCTGTTCAACAGCGCCAAGATCCTGCGCATGAAGATCCCGTTCAGCTTCGAGCAGGTGTGCCAGGCGCAGCTCGACGTCGTCAAGGCCAACCAGCTGGAAAGCTGCTACCTGCGCCCGCTGGTGTGGATCGGCGACGAGAAGCTGGGCGTCAGCCCCAAGGGCAACACCATCCACCTGATGATCGCCGCCTGGGCCTGGGGCGCCTACCTGGGCGAGGAAGGCCTGAAGCGCGGCATCCGCGTCAAGACCAGCAGCTACACGCGCCACCACGTCAACATCACGATGACGCAGGCCAAGGCGGTCAGCAACTACAGCAACAGCATCCTGGCCAACATGGAGGCCACCGACGACGGCTACGACGAGGCGCTGCTGCTCGACTCGGCCGGCTTCGTCTCCGAAGGCGCGGGCGAGAACATCTTCATCGTCAAGGACGGCGCGGTCTGCACGCCCGACCTGTCGGCCGGCGCGCTGAACGGCATCACGCGCAAGACCGTCACCGCGATCTGCCAGGACCTGGGGCTCAAGCTGGTGGAAAAGCGCATCACGCGCGACGAGGTCTACATCGCCGACGAGGCCTTCTTCACCGGCACCGCGGCCGAGGTGACGCCGATCCGCGAGCTCGACCGCATCCAGATCGGCGCCGGCGCGCGCGGGCCCATCACCGAGAAGATCCAGGCGGCCTTCTTCGACATCGTCAACGGCCGCAACCCCAAGTACGCCGAGTGGCTGACCCAGGTCTGAGGCGCGTGCGATGAGTCAGATCAGTCAAGCCAAGTCCGTCGTCGAGCTGAGCGCCAAGGACCTGCACGGCTCCGGCGCTGCTTTCTGCCCCAACCCGGCCATGCCCTTGTGGAGCAACCACCCGCGCGTCTTCATCGACCTGACGCACGGCGAAGGCAAGTGCCCGTACTGCGGCACCGTCTACCGGCTGAAGGCGGGCGAGAAGCTGGCCTCGGCGCACTGACGCGCGGCGCCCTTCCGCTGCGGGCATGAGCCGCCTCAAGCCGCCCAAGGCTGCGCTGCTGGCCAGCGCCGACGACGTCGAGGCGCAGTTCTACGAGGCGCTGCAGCAAGGCGATCTGGCGCGGCTGATGGCGGTATGGGGCGACGACGACGAGATCGTCTGCGTGCACCCCGGCGGCGCGCGCGTGGTCGGCGGCGCGGCGATCCGCGCCAGCTTCGAGGCCATCTTCGCCAACGGCGGCATTCCCGTGGTGCCCGACCAGGTGCGGCGCCTGCAGGGCCTGGCCGTCGCGGTGCACCACCTGGTGGAGCGGTTGCGGCTGCCGCCGGGCCAGGGCGCGGCGGAGGCCTTCGTGCTGGCCACCAACGTCTACGTCAACACGGCGGCCGGCTGGCGCCTGGTGGCCCACCACGCCAGCCCCGGCCGCGCCGAGCCGCCGCCGGCCGTGCAGGAGTGGCCGTCGACGCTGCATTGACCGCGGCTGCCGGCGGCCCGCTGACCGACGGGCGCTACCGCGCGCCGCGCTGGCTGCCCGGCGGCAACCTGCAGACCCTCTGGCCGGCCCTGCTGGCGTCGCGGCCGCCGCCCGCGGCGCTGCACCGCGAGCGCTGGGCCACGCCCGACGGCGACTTCGTCGACGTCGACCTGCGCCTGGGCGCCGCGCCCGGCGCGCCGGCGCTGGTGCTGTTCCACGGGCTCGAAGGCTCGTCGGCCAGCCCCTATGCGCAAGGCTTTGCCGCCGCCGCGGCGGCGCGCGGCTGGTCGGTCGCGCTGCCGCATTTCCGCGGCTGCTCCGGCGAGCCCAACCTGGCGCCGCGCGCCTATCACTCGGGCGACCACGAAGAGATCGGCTGGATCCTGGCGCGCCTGCGCGAGCGCTTCGGCGTGCCGCTCTACGCCGCCGGCGTCTCGCTGGGCGGCAACGCCTTGCTGCGCTGGGCCGGCGAGGCCGAAGGCGCCGCGCAAGGCTTGGCGCGCGCGGTGGCCGCGGTCTCGGCGCCGCTGGACCTGGCGGCCGCCGGCGCGGCGATCGACCGCGGCTTCAACCGTCTGGCCTATGCGCGCATGTTCCTGTCGACGATGAAGCCCAAGGCGCTGGCCAAGTGGCAGCAGCACCCGGGGCTGTTCGACCGCGAGCGCGTGCGCGCGGCGCGCACGATCTTCGCGTTCGACGACGCCTTCACCGCGCCGCTGCACGGCTTTGCCGGCGCCGACGACTACTGGGCGCGCGCCTCGGCCAAGCCGTACCTGGTGCGCATCCGCGTGCCGGCGCTAGCGCTGAACGCGCGCAACGACCCCTTCGTGCCCGCGGCCTCGCTGCCCACCGCCGCCGAGGCCGGGCCCTGGCTGACGCTGTGGCAGCCGGCGCACGGCGGGCATTGCGGCTTTCCGGCCGGGCGCTTTCCGGGCCACGTGATGGCGATGCCCGAGGCGGTGTGCCACTGGTTCGCGCAGCAGGGTTGATCGGAACCGGCGGACAATGCCCGCGACATGAAGCCCCCAAGCTCACTTCGTTCGCGGCCCCCAGTCCCAGCAGGGGACCCTACTGGTCCTGGGGCGCTCAGTACCTTCGGAACGGCCGGGCGGTACTGATGGACGAGATCGTCGAAGCCGCGCTGCGCAAGTGGCCCAACGTGCCGCACTGCTACGGCTGGCTGGCGCTGGACGCGCGCGGCGACTGGTACATGCGCGACGAGCGCATCCAGGCCGCCGGGCCGTTCCCGCAGGTCAAGGGCAGCGTGATCCGGCACGACAAGCTGCTGGGCTTCATTCACCGCAACTACGCCGCCGACGGCGACGGCGCCTGGTACTTCCAGAACGGCCCGCAGCGCGTCTACGTCGAGCTGGAAGCCGCGCCCTGGGTCTGGCGAGTGGACGCGGGCGGCACGATCACCGCGCACACCGGCCGTGCGGCGCAAGCGCGCGGCGCCTGGCTGGACGAACGAGGCCGGCTGTTCATCGACAGCGACATCGGCTTCGGCCTGGTGCACAGCCTGGACATGGGCACGGCCGCCGACGCACTGCAAGCCGGCGCGTGGGCCGCGCCGCAGGACTTGGCGTTCGCCGAGATGCCGGCGCGCTTCGGCTACCGGCTGCGGCCTGAGCCTTAGATCAGTTCGGCGCGCTGGCGGCCGATGCGGCGGCCTCGGGCGCCTTGGGCTCGGCCAGCTTGCCGCCGGCCTGGTTGGCCATGTAGACCACGGCGCGGCTGATCTCGAAGTCGGAGAAATCGCCGCCGCCTTGCGGCGACATCGCGCCCTTGCCCTTCAGCGCCGAGTGCACCAGCGCGTCGAAGCCGGTGGCGATGCGCGGCGCCCAGGCGCCGGCGTCGCCGAACTTCGGCGCCCCGGCGGCGCCGGTGCCGTGGCAGGCCGAGCACTGGGCCTGGTAGACCTGCTCGCCGGTGCGCAGCACCGCGGGGCCCGAGGCGTCGCGCAGCTCGATCGTGCCCACCGGCTGGATGCGGCGCGCGGTGGCTTCCTCGCTGAAGCCGTCGCTGCCGGCCGCGGGCTTGGTCTCGTTGGAGACGAAGTGCGTCAGCATGATGATGATGACCACCGGCACGACGAACGCAGCCACAACGGTCCAGATGAGCTGCTTGGGCGTCTTGATCGGGCCCTCGTGGGCGTCGTGTGTCTCGGCGGCGTGGATCGAGTCGCTCATGGATTCCTCAGGCTCTAGCGTCGGCTGGCGCAAAACCGAAAAATTATAGCCAGCAGGGCCCTACAATCCGATGCTTGGCGTGCGACCGTGGTGAAGTGGATATCATGCGGCCCTCCGAAGGCCGCGTCGCAAGTTCGATTCTTGCCGGTCGCGCCAACCCCTTCCCCGCCGATGCCGATGCACCACTGGCGCCGTGCCGCATCGCTGCTGTTGCCGGCCCTGCTGCTGGCCGCCTGCAGTACGCCGCCACGGCCGCCGCGCGACGGTCCGGGCCCGCGCATCCCGCCCGGGCTGGAGGAGGTGCCCGACGCCGAGCCGCGCATCGAGCCGCTGCGCAGCGGCGGCCCCAACAAGCCCTACGAGGTGGGCGGCCGCTGGTACGCGCCGGCCGCCGGCGACGTGGCCTGGCGCGAGACGGGGCTGGCCTCGTGGTACGGCGCGCGCTTCCACGGCCGGCCCACGGCGCTGGGCGAGCCCTACGACATGTTCGCGATGACGGCAGCGCACAGGACCTTGCCGCTGCCCAGTTATGTGCGCGTGCGCAACCCGGCCAACGGCCGCGAGGTGGTGCTGCGCGTCAACGACCGCGGCCCTTTCGTCGACGGCCGCGTGATCGACTTGAGCTATACCGCGGCGCTGAAGCTGGGCCTGCTGGCCGGCGTCGCGGCGGTGGAGCTGGAGCGCATCACGAACGCGCAGATCCGCAGCGGGCGGTGGCGCCGCGGCGCGGCCCCCGCGCCGGCGCCGGCCGCAGATCCCTTGCGCGAGCTGCTGATCGACCGCGGCGTGCTGCCGCTGCCCGTCAGCGACCTCCCGTGACGTCCAGCAGCGCGCCGGTGGTGTAGCCGGCCTCGTCCGACAGCAGCCACAGCACCGCGGCGGCCACCTCGTCGGCGCTGCCGGCGCGCTGCATCGGCACCTGCGGCGCCAGCTCGCGCGCGCGCTCGGGCAGGCCGCCGCTGGCGTGGATCTCGGTATCGATGATGCCCGGCCGCACCGCGTTGACGCGGATGCCTTCGGCCGCCACCTCGCGCGCCAGGCCCAGCGTGAAGGTGTCGATCGCGCCCTTGCTCGCCGCATAGTCGACGTACTGCGCCGGCGAACCCAGCCGCGACGCGGCCGAGCCGAGGTTGACGATCGCGCCGCCGGCGCCGCCCAGGCGCGTGCTCATGCGGCGCACCGCCTCGCGCGCGCAGACGAAGCTGCCGAAGACGTTGGTGTCGAACATGCGCTTGAGCCGCGCGCCGCTCATCTGCGCCACGCGCTGCGGCTGGTCGACGATGCCGGCGTTGTTGACCAGCCCGGCCAGCGGCCCCAGCTCGGCGTCGACGCGCTCGAACATCGCCAGCACCTGGCCTTCGTCGGCCACGTCGGCCTGCACCGTGATCGCGCGCCGGCCCAGGCTGCGCACCGCGGCGGCCACGGCCTCGGCGGCGCCGGCGTCGCGCGCGTAGTTGACCGCCACGTCCCAGCCGCGCAGCGCCGCGCCGCGGCAGCAGGCGGCGCCGATGCCGCGGCTGCCGCCGGTCACCAGCAGCACGCGGCGGCTGACGCTCATCCCTGCACCAGGCGCGTGATCGTCGTGGGCGTCGGCGCCGGCCAGCCGGCCTCCTTGCAGGTGCGCACGATGGCCTCGTTGGTGTCGAAGTAGACCTGCCAGTAGTGGTCGGTGTGCGCATACGGGCGCACCGCGATCACCGGGCCGTTGAGGTTCATGTCCAGCAGCGTGACCTCGGGCGGCTTCCGGTCGCTGATGTTGGGGATCTTGGCGACGGCGGCCTTGAAGCGCTCGATCGCCTCCAGCGGATCGACGCCGCCGGCGAGCTGGGCCACGCGCTCGATGCGGCGCTCGGGCAGCGCCGAGTAGTTCTGGATGGTGTCGCCGAAGACCTTGCCGTTGCCGACGATGGTCAGCACGTTGTCGGGCGTGACCAGCGTGGTGCCGAACAGGCCCAGCTCGTGCACCGTGCCGGTGACGCCGCCCACCTGCACGAAGTCGCCCACCTTGAACGGCCGCAGCACCAGCATGAAGGCGCCGGCCGCGAAGTTGCCCAGCATGCCGCTCCAGGCCGCGCCGATGGCCACGCCGGCGCCGGCCAGCATCGCCGCGAACGAGGTGGTCTGGATCCCGAAGTAGCCCAGGATGCCCAGCACCAGCGCGATGTTCAGCGCGATCGCGACGATCGAGCCCAGGTACTTGGTCAGCGTGGGGTCGACGTCGTTGCGCGCCATCGCGGCCTGGATCAGGCCCACCACCTTGCCGATCAGCCAGCGGCCGATCACCCAGAAGGCGACCGCGGCGGCGACCTTGATCGCCAGCTCGGTCGCGGTGGTGCTCAGAAAGAGCTGGATCGATGCCATGTCCATGGGAATCCTCCTGTCGCCGGGGGCCGGCGTGAACCGCCGCCGATCGTAGTGGCCGCGGCCGCGGCGGCAAGCGCCGGCGGCGCAGATTCAGGGGATCCCCGAGGGGGCGCCGCCGCGGCGCGCCGCGCAGCGGTAGAGTGCCGGCCTCGCCTTTTTCGAACGAATGCCCGAAAGGAGACTGCCTTGCAACGCCGACACATCCTCGCCGCCGGATCGGCCGCTTTGCTTGCCACGCCACTGGCCGCGCCGCTCGTGGCCCGCGCCCAGGCGCTGGAAAAACCCAAGCTCAGCATCGCCGTCGGCGGCAAGAACCTGCTGTACTACCTGCCGCTGACCATCGCCGAGCAGCGCGGCTACTTCAAGGCCGAAGGGCTGGACGTCACCGTCGTCGACTTCGCCGGCGGCTCGCAGGCGCTGCGCGCCGTGGTCGGCGGCAGCGCCGACGTGGTGAGCGGCGCCTTCGAGCACACCGTCAACATGCAGCACAAGGGCCAGCGGCTGCGCGCCTTCGCGCTGCAGGGCCGCGCGCCGCAGATCGTGCTGGGCCTCAACCCGCGCACGATGGCCGGCTACCAGACGCCGGCCGATCTGAAGGGCAAGAAGATCGGCGTCACCGCGCCGGGCTCGTCGACCAACGTGATGGTCAACTTCTTCGTCGCCAAGGCGGGGCTGAAGCCGGCGGACGTCAGCATCATCGGCGTGGGCGCCGGCAACGGCGCGGTGGCGGCGATGCGCTCGGGCCAGATCGACGCGATCAGCAACCTCGACCCGGTGATCACGCTGCTGCAGCGCTCGGGCGACCTGAAGATCATCTCCGACACGCGGCTGCTGGCCGAGGCCGACAAGGTCTTCGGCGGCCCGATGCCGGCGGCCTGTTTGTACGCGCCGCAGGCCTTCATCGACAAGAACCCCGCCACCGTGCAGGCGCTGGCCAACGCGATCGTGCGCGCCGACAAGTGGATCCAGGCCGCGGGCGCGAGCGACATCATCGGCAACGTGCCCGAGAGCTACCTGCTGGGCGACCGCGCGGTCTACATCGACGCCTTCCTGGCCGCCAAGGGCGCGCTGTCGCCCGACGGCAGCATCCCCGACAAGGGCGCCGAGACGGCCTTCCGCGCGCTGGCCAGCATCGACCCCGAGATCGCCAAGGCCAAGCTGGACCTCGCGGCGGTATGGACCAACGACTTCGTGAAGAAGTCCAACGCGAAATACCCCCGAGGCTGAACCGCGGGAACGCCGAGCGATGCTGACCGGCGCCCAGGTCATCGTGCTGGCGACGCCGGTGTTCCTGGCGGCGATCGCGGCCGAATGGGCGATCGGCCGCCGGCGCGGGCGCGACACCTACCGCTGGCCCGACGCGATGGCCAGCATCGGCCTGGGCATCGTCAGCCAGCTCGTCGCGGCTGCCACGCGGCTGTTCGGCATCGGCCTCTACGCGCTGGCTTTCGAGCGGCTGGCGCTCTGGCCGCTGCCGGCCGATTCGCCCTGGGTGTGGGCCGCGGCGCTGCTGGGCTACGACTTCCTGTACTACGGGTACCACCGCTTCGGCCACCGCGTCGCCCTGGGCTGGGCCGCGCACGCGGTGCACCACCAGAGCGAGGACTACAACCTCTCCACCGCGCTGCGGCAGACCGGCACCGGCTTCCTGCTGGGCTGGATCTTCTACCTGCCGCTGGCGCTGCTGGGCGTGCCGCCGGTGGTGTTCGCGACGGTGGCGCTGATCGACCTGCTGTACCAGTTCTGGGTGCACACGCAGCAGGTGGGCAAGCTGGGCTGGTTCGACCGCTGGTTCTGCAGCCCCAGCAACCACCGCGTGCACCACGCGGTGAACGAGCGCTACCTGGACAAGAACTACGGCGGCATCCTGATCGTCTGGGACCGGCTGTTTGGCACCTTTGCCGAAGAAGACGATGCCGAGCCCTGCGTCTACGGCACGCGCAGCCCGCTGCGCAGCTGGAACCCGATCGCCGCCAACCTGCAGATCTACCGCGAGCTGCTGCAGGCCAGCCGGCGCTGCAGCGCCTGGACCGACAAGCTGCGCGTGTGGCTGAAGCCGCCGGGCTGGCAGTCGGCCCGGATGGCGGCGCGCGATCCCAAGCCGCCGTTCGAGATCGCGCGGATCGAGCGTTATGACCCGCCGCAGCGCCCGGCCGCGCTGGCGCTGGCCGGCGTCTTGTTCGTGCTGGCGCTGGCGGCCACCAGCGTGCTGCTGTGGCAGGCGCACGCCTGGCCGGCGGCCGCCGGCGCGGGCGCGGCGCTGGCGATCGTGGCGCTGCTGTGCGCGGTGGCGCGGCTCACCGCGGGGCCTCGTCGAACAGCGCCTGGAAGCGCTGCCGCAGCTCGCGCTTGAGCAACTTGCCGCTGGGGTTCTTGGGCAGGCTGTCGACGAAGACCACGCGCTTGGGCGCCTTGAACGGCGCCAGGTGCCGGGCGCAATGCGCCAGCACCGCGGCCTCGTCGAGCGCATGGCCTGGCTTGGGCACGACGATGGCCGCCACCGCCTCGATCCAGCGCGGGTGCGGCAGGCCCACCACCGCCACCTCGCTGACGCCGTCCAGCCGGTACAGCGCTTCTTCCACCTCGCGGCTGGCCACGTTCTCGCCGCCGCTCTTGATCATGTCCTTCTTGCGGTCGACCACGGTGAGGTAGCCCTCGTCGTCCAGCACGCCCAGGTCGCCGCTGTGGAACCAGCCGCCGGCGAAGGCGGCCGCGGTGCGCTCGGGGTCCTTGAAGTAGCCCTGCATCAGGTGCGGGCTGCGGTGCACGATCTCGCCCACCTCGCCGGGGCGCACGTCGTTCATCTCGTCGTCGACGACGCGGGTCTCGACGTTGAGCACCGCGCGCCCGGCCGAGCCCGGCTTGCGCAGCTGGTCCTCGGGCTTGAGCACCGTGGCCAGCGGCGCGATCTCGGTCTGCCCGTACAGGTTCCACAGCCGCATGCGCGGCAGCCGCTCCACCAGCTCGCGCATCACCGCCACCGGCATGATGCTGGCGCCGTAGTAGCCCTTGCGCAGCCCGGCCAGCTTCTGCGCGTCGAACAGCGGCGAGCGCAGCAGGCTGATCCACACCGTGGGCGGCGCGAAGAAGGCGCTGATGCCGTGGTGCTCGATCATCGGCAGCAGGTTCTCGGGCGTGGGCTTGGCGGTGATCACGCAGGTGGCGCCCAGGTAGACCGCGGGGCCCAGGAAGACGTCGAGCTGCGCGCAGTGGTACAGCGGCAGCGCGTGCAGCCAGACGTCGTTCTCGTCCATGCCGCCTTCGACGATGCAGCTCACGTACTGGTCGATCACCGCGCGGTGCGTCAGCATCGCGCCCTTGGGCAGGCTCTCGGTGCCGCTGGTGTAGACGATCTGCAGCAGCTCGTGCTCGTCGAACGCGGGCTCGGGCGGCGCGCTGGCAGTGGCCGGGGCGGCCGTGTCGTCGGCCAGCGCCTGCAGGTCCAGGTCCTGCGGCCGCCAGTCGGCGGGCCGCGGTGCGCCGTCTTCCGAAGGCAGCCACAGCAGCCGCTCGATCGCGGTGCGGTGCTTTTCGCTCGCGGCCGCGGCGCGGCCCAGCGCGGCCAGGCCGCTGTCCACCGCCAGCACGCGCGCGCCGGCGTGGCCCAGGATGTAGGCGGCCTCGTCGGCGCTGAGCATGAAGTTCACCGGCACCAGCACCGCGCCCAGCCGCGCCAGCGCGAAGCGCAGCGCCGCGAAGCCGTGCGAGTTGCGCGCCAGCACGCCCACGCGCTCGCCGCGCGCGACGCCGGCGCGGTGCAGCCCGGCGGCCACGCGGTCGACCCGCGCGTCGAACTCGCGCCAGGTCCAGCGCTGCTCGCCGCAGACGATGCCGGTCTTGTGGGGCCAGCGCGCCGCGGTGCGGCGCAGCAGGTCGCCGACGGTCTGGCGGTGCAAGGCGTTGGGAAGGCTCATGGGCGGGTCTCCGAAGGGATGGCGGGCGGCGGCGCGGCCAGCAGCCGCTCGATGCGCTCGATCACCGCGGCCAGCGTGCGCGCATCGCTCTGCTCGCGGTGGCGTTCGGCGAAGGCCTGGGCCGCGGCGGCCCACGAGGGATCGTCCACCAGGGCTTGCAGCGCGTGGCCCAGCGCCGCCGCGTCCGCCGCGCCGTCGACCATGCGGCCGGCGCCGAGCGCGGCGACGCGGCGCGCCAGCATGCCTTGCTCCAGCAGCGTGGGCAGCAGCAGCAGCGGCTTGCCGGCCAGCAGCAGGGCCTGCGTGATCGCGGTGTGGCCGTCGCCGACCGCATGGCTGGCCTGCGCGCGCACCTGGGCCAGCGGCACCGGCGCGCGGGCGACCACGATGCCGTCGCGGCTGAGCGCCGCGGCCTGCTCGGGCGTGCCGTCGGCCAGTTGCAGCACCGCGCGCTGGCCGCCGTGCCGCAAGGCCTCCACCAGCGCCGGCAGCAGCGGGTGCTGGGCGCGCAGCGCGACGAAGCAGCAAGCGCCATCGCCTTCGGGCCAGGGCGTCTCGGGGCCTTCGTCGGCGGCGACCAGCGCGCCGCAGTAGTCGCCGTCCGGCCGGCCGGCGTAGGCGTCCAGCTCGGGCAGCACGCACAAGGCTTCGCCTTCGGGGCGCAACAGTTCGGCCACGCTGGCGGCGACGGGCAGGCCCAGGTCGGCGGCGGCCTGGTTGGCCACGTGCAGCGCGTTGCGTTCGCCGATCAGGTCGAAGGGCTCGGGCGTCGCGTCCCACCAGCTCATCGCCGGCATCGGCACGGCCAGCGGCGGGCAGCCGAAGCCGTCGCCGAAGCGCAGGCGCGGCACGCCCAGGCCGCGGGTGGCGAACAGCGCCACCGGCGCGTGGTCCAGCGCCAGCACCGCGGGCTGCAGCAGCCGCACCAGGTCGCGCCAGGCGCGCGCCACGCCGCACAGGCCGGTGGCCTGCGCGAAGCCGTAGCGCAGCAGGATGTCGGTGTAGGTGTGCACCGGCGGCAAGCCGCCGACGCGGCTGCGCCAGACCGGGCACTGCAGCACCGGCAGGCCCAGCTCGGCCAGCGCCGGCTCGGCGCGCGGCAGGTCGTTGAGCGCCAGCACCGGCTCGTGGCCGCGCTCGCGCAGGGCCAGCGCCAGCGGCAGCGCGCGGCGCAGCGGGGCATCGCCATGGCCCAGCTCGTTCGCCAGCAAGACACGCGCCACGCACACTCCCCGTGCTCAACCGCAAGTCGGGAAGATCGTATCAAGCCGGCGGCAGCCGGCGGCGCGGCTATGCTTCGCACCTCCCATGCCTGCACCTCCACCCGCGCTGGCCTTCGCCGGCGTCTCCTGTACCTTCGTCAGCCGCGACAACCCCGGCCAGCGCTACACCGCGGTGGCCGACCTGGACCTGGCGCTGCAGCCCGGCGAGTTCGTCTCCGTCGTCGGCCCCACCGGCTGCGGCAAGAGCACGCTGCTGAACATGGCCGCCGGGCTGCTGCTGCCCAGCACCGGCGACGTGCGGGTGTTCGGCCAGCCGCTCGCCGGCATCAACGGCCGCGCCGGCTACATGTTCCAGGCCGAGAGCCTGATGCCCTGGCGCACCGCGCTCGGCAACGTGATGGCGGGGCTGGAGTTCCGCGGCGTGCCCGACGCCCGCGCGCAGGCCGAGGCCTGGCTGCGCCGCGTGGGCCTGGGCGCCTTCGGCGACCGCTATCCGCACCAGCTCTCCGGCGGCATGCGCAAGCGCACCAGCCTCGCGCAGACGCTGGCGCTGGACCCCGACATCATCCTGATGGACGAGCCCTTCTCGGCGCTGGACATCCAGACGCGGCAGCTGATGGAAAACGAGGTGCTCGACTTGTGGGCGACGAAGAAGAAGGCCGTGCTCTTCATCACCCACGACCTGGACGAGGCGATCGCGATGAGCGACCGCGTGCTGGTGCTGTCGGCCGGCCCGGCCTCGCACCCGATCGGCGAGTTCACGATCGACCTCGAACGCCCACGCGACGTGGCCGAGGTGCGCACCACGCCGCGCTTCATCGAGCTGCACAACGCGATCTGGGCCGTGCTGCGCGACGAAGTGCTCAAAGGCTACGCCCAGCAGTTGAAGGCAAGCTGATGCGTCACCTGCGCTGGTATCAACTGGGCCTGCTGGCCGCGCTGATCGTCTTCTGGCACGTGATGACGGCGCCGGGCCTGGTGCCGCCGTTCATGTTCGACAACGACCGCCAGGCCGCGTTCTTCTTCGGCCAGCCGCTGCAGGTGGCCGGCCGCATCTGGACCTGGTTCGTCGCCGATGCCGACATCTACCGCCACCTGGCCGTCACGCTGATCGAGACCGTGCTGGCCTTTGCCGCCGGCTCGGTGCTGGGCCTGGCCTGCGGGCTGTGGCTGGCGCTGGCGCCGCTGGCCAGCGCGGTGCTGGAGCCCTACATCAAGGCGCTGAACTCGATGCCGCGCATCATCCTGGCGCCGATCTTCGCGGTCTGGTTCGGGCTGGGCATCGGCTCCAAGGTCGCCTTGGGCGTCACGCTGGTCTTCTTCATCGTCTTCTTCAACGTCTACCAGGGCGTGAAGGAGGTCAGCCCGGTGGTGCTGGCCAACGCGCGCATGCTGGGCGCCAGCAACCGCCAGCTGCTGCGCCACGTCTACCTGCCCAGCGCGACGAGCTGGGTCTTCAGCAGCCTGCACACCAGCGTGGGGCTGGCCTTCGTCGGCGCGGTGGTCGGCGAGTACCTGGGCTCGTCGCAAGGCGTGGGCTACCTGATCCTGCAGGCCGAGGGCAGCTTCGACATCAACACCGTGATGGCCGGCATCGTCGTGCTGACGGCTTTCGCGCTGCTGCTGGACGCCGCGGTGGGCCGCATCGAGAAGCGGCTGATGAAGTGGCAGCCGCGCGCCGGGGAGAGCGAGCGCTTATGAGCCGGGCGGACCGGCATTTCTGCCGGGGCAGCGACGACGACAACACCAGCGCCAATCCCAGCATCCACGAGGTGTCCGATCCCGCGCGGCGCATCGTGCTGCGCCTGGGCTTCGGCGCCGCGGCCGGCAGCCTGTTCGCGCCGTGGCTGGCCGGCTGCGCCGCCGGGCCCGCCGGCACGGCCGGCCCGACCGTCAGCACCGCGCTCGGCTTTGCCGGCGTGCCGCCCAGCGCGGCCGACCGCCTGGTGGTGCCGCCGGGCTACGTGGCGCAGGTGCTCACGCGCTGGGGCGATCCGGTGGGCCTCGAAAGCGGCATGCCGCCTTGGCGCGAAGACGCCGGCAACAGCGCCGCCGAGCAGGCGCTGCAGTTCGGCATGCACCACGACGGCATGCAGTTCTATCCGCTGGACGATTCGTCGGCGCACGGCCTGCTGGCGATCAACCACGAGTACACCGACGACGGCCTGCTGCACCCCGACGGCCTGACGCCGTGGACCGCCGACAAGGTGAAGAAGGCGCAGGCCGCGGTCGGCCTGTCGGTCTGCGAGGTGCGATTGCAGGACGGCCGCTGGCAGCTCGTCCAGCCTTCGCGTTATGCACGGCGCACGACGATGACCACGCCGTTCACCGTGTGCGGCCCGGCCGCCGGCCACCCGCTGCTGCGCACCGCGGCCGACCCCACGGGCCGCACCGTGCTGGGCACGATGGCCAATTGCGCCAGCGGCCGCACGCCCTGGGGCACCTACCTGTCGGGCGAGGAGAACTTCCACTTCCTGTTCGGCGGCGGCGACGACCCCACCGCCGACCAGCGCCGCTGGGGCCTGGCGCGCAGTGCCTGGTACCGCTGGGCCGAGCACGACGAGCGCTTCGACGTGCGCCGGCATCCCAACGAGTTCCACCGCTTCGGCTGGGTGGTCGAGCTCGACCCGATGGACCCGCAGAGCACGCCGGTCAAGCGCACCGCTTTAGGCCGCGCGATGCACGAAGGCGCCTGGGTCGCCGTCACGCGCGGCGGCCGCGCGGTGGTCTACAGCGGCGAGGACGCCTACTTCGAGTACATCTACAAATTCGTCAGCCGGGATCGGATCCGGCCCGGCGGCGCGAAGGCTAACGCTGAATTGTTGGACCACGGCACGCTCCACGTCGCCCGCTTCGATGCCGACGGCACCGGCCGCTGGCTGCCGCTGGTGCACGGCCGGGGGCCGCTGACGGCCGCCAGCGGCTTTGCCGACCAGGGCGAGGTGGTCATCAAGACCCGCCAGGCCAGCGACCTGCTGGGCGCTACGAAGATGGATCGCCCCGAATGGCTGGCGATCGACCCCCATGGCGGCGAGGTCTACTGCACGCTGACCAACAATTCGCGCCGTGGCGCCCCCGGCCAACCCGGCGTGGACGCCGCCAACCCGCGCGCCAACAACACCATGGGCCACATCATCCGCTGGAAGGACGACGGCGACTTCGACGGCGAAACCATGCGCTGGAGCCACCTCGTGCTGGCCGGCGACGCTGCGCAGCCGCGACCCGAGGCGCGCGGCACCGTCAACGGCGACGCCTTCGCCTGCCCCGACGGCCTGGCCTTCGACCCCGCGGGCCGGCTGTGGATCTGCACCGACATCGGCGCGCGCGCGATGAACACCGGCGAGATGGCCGCGATCGGCAACAACCAGTTGCTGGCCTGCGACGTGCGCAGCGGCGAGATCCGGCGCTTTCTCACCGGCCCGGCGGGCTGCGAGATCACCGGCCCCGCGTTCACGCCCGACGGCCGCACGCTGTTCATCAACATCCAGCACCCGGGCGAGACCGCCGGCGAGCGCAGCGACCCGCTGCAGCCGCGCCGCGTGTCGAACTGGCCCGACTTCAGCGCTGCGGGCCGGCCGCGCTCTGCCACGGTGGCGATCCGCCGGCGCGATGGCGGCGTCGTGGGCGGCGTGGTCGGCGCTTAGGCCGCCACGGCCGTTGAAGGCGGATGCCAGCCGAGATGTCCGATCAATCCCTGGAAGCCCTGTTGCTGCAGGCCGAGGCGGCGCGCGCCGAGGGCCGGCTGCCGGAAGGCCTGGCCGCCGCCGAGCAGGCCTGGCGCCTGGCCGCCGACGCGCCGCCGGCGCAGCGCCTGAGCGCCGGGCTGCTGCTGCTGCACTTCCGCTACCGCACCGGCGCCCTGGGCACGCTGGTGGACACCGGCACGCAGGTGCTGCCGCTGCTGCGCGAGGCGCCGGAGCTGGCCGCGCAGCTCGACGAGACGCTGCGCATGCTGGTGCTCAGCGCCTCCGACGTCGGCCGCTTCGAGGAGGCGCTGGCCTTCGGCCACGAAGTGCACCAGCGCGCGCTGCAGGCCGACGACAGCAGGCGCCTGTCGCTGGCCACCAACGCGCTGGGCTGCATCTACGAGCGCATGGGCGACCCCTGGCACGGCGAGCGCCTGATGCTCGACGCGCTGGCGCTGGCGCGCCAGCAAGGCCACCCGCACGCGATGCTGGTGGCGCTGAACAACCTCACCGCGACGCTGATCGGCGCGCACTACCTGCTGCAGGGCGGCGCGCCCGACGACGAGGCGGCCCAGGTGCTGCAGCGCGCGCTGCCGCATGCCGACGAGGCGATGCAGATCGCCGCCGGCGGCGGCGAGCCCTATCCGGTGGCGCTGGTGCGGGGCAACCGCGGCGAGGTGCTGACGCTGCAGGGCCGGCTCGCCGAGGCCTGGCCCGACCTGGCCGCCGCCGCCGAGCTGAGCCGGCGCCACGGCTTCGATGCGCTGTCGTGGCGCATCGCCTGCTCCACCGGCGAGCACCACCTGCGCAGCGGCGCGCCCGAGGCCGCGTGGACGCTGCTGCAGCAGGCGCTGCAGGCCTCGGCCGTGGCCGCCGCCGCGGCGCGCATGACGCGGCTGCGCCTGCACCATGCCGCCTACCGGGCGGCGCGCGCGCTGGGCCGGCCGCAGCAGGCGCTGGAGCAGCTCGAGCAGTACCAGCAGCTCGAACGCGTGCGGCTGCTGTCGCAATTGCGCGGCCGCTCGCAGCTCTTCGTCACCACGGTGGAGGCCGAGCAGGTGCGGCTGGAAGCCCGCCGCGCCGGCGAGCGCGCCGCGCGCGCCGAGGTCAGCGCCCGCGTCGACGAGCTCACCGGGCTGGGCAACCGGCGCGAGCTGGAGCAGCGCTGGACGCCGCTGGCGCAGCGCCTGCAGGCCGAGCAGCGCCCGCTGGCGCTGGCGATGATGGACATCGACCATTTCAAGCAGGTCAACGACCGCTTCGGCCACGCGGTGGGCGACACCGTGCTGGTGGCCATGGCCGCCCTGCTGCGCGACAACATGCGCAGCGACGACCTCATCATCCGCACCGGCGGCGAGGAGTTCCTGCTGGTGCTGCCCGAGGTCGACCGCGACGCCGCGCTGCACATCTGCGACCGCATGCGCCAGCGCGTGGCGGCGCACGAATGGGGGCGGCTCAACCCGGGCCTGACCGTCAGCGTCAGCGTCGGCGTGGCCGCCGCGCCGCCCTACGAGCTGCGCGCGCTGATCGAGCGCGCCGACGCTGCGCTGTACGAAGCCAAGCGCGCCGGGCGCAACTGCGTGCGCGGCGGCTGAAGCGGCGCGCGCGGTATCGGCTGGCGGCACCGGGCGGAGCGGGGCACGCCACTCGGCCGGCGGCGCTGGCGTGCCGGGCGCGCAGCGCCGATGCTGGCGGCTGTCTCCACTTGCCTTCGCCTGCCATGCCTGCCTCCCCTTCATTCCTGGCCCGCGCGCTGCTGGTCGCTGCCGCGCTGTGGCCGTGCTTCGGCACCGCCGCCGCCGAGCCGTCTGCGCTGCCGCCGCCACCACTGGCGGTCGGCGACCTCGTCTTCATACGCGTGCCGGTGCGGCCCTTCGTCGAAGTGGCCGCGGCCACCGGCTCGTGGACCAACCACGTCGGCATCGTCGTCGACACCGCGGGCGCCGAGCCGCTGGTGGCCGAGAGCACGTTTCCGCGGGTGCGCGCGACGCCCTTGTCGCGCTTCGTCGCGCGCTCCGAGGCCGGGCGCGTCGCGGTGCGGCGGCTGGCGCAGCCGCTGGACGGAGCGCAGGCGCAGCGGCTGAAGGCCGCCGCCGAGGCCCGCTACGGCGCGCTCTACGACACCGGCTTCGACCTGCAGTCGCGGCGCCGGCAGTTCTGCTCGCGCTTCGTGCGCGAAGTGCTGCTGCAGGCCACCGGCGTCGCCGTCGGCGAGGTGGAGCGCTTCGAATCGCTGCTGCAGCGCCGGCCCGACGCCAACGTCGGTTTCTGGCGGCTGTGGTATTTCGGCCGCATCCCCTGGGAGCGGCAGACCGTCACGCCGGCCAGCGTGCTGGACAGCCCGGCGCTGGTGCCGGTGTTCGATGGGCGCTGGGCCGCGGCGGCGTCATGAACCCTGGCCCAGCGCCTGCGCCGCCGCCTGCCGCAGCGCGCGCGCCTGCGCCCGCGGCGGTGCGCCGAAGCAGCGGCTGTACTCGCGGCTGAACTGCGACGGGCTTTCGTAGCCCACGCGGTGCGCGGCCGCCGCGGCGTCCAGCCCCTCGGCCAGCAGCAGCCGGCGCGCCTCGTGCAGGCGCAGCAGCTTCTGGTACTGCAGTGGCGACATCGAGGTCACCTGCTTGAAGTGCTGGTGCAGGCTGGACGCGCTCAGGTGCGCGGCCGCCGCCAGCTCGCCCACGCGCAGCGGCTCGCGGAAGCGCCGGCGCAGCAGGTCCACCGCGCGCGCGATGCGCTGCGCCTGGCTGTCGGCCACCGCCAGCGCGCGCAGGCGCGGGCCCAGCTCGCCGGTCAGCACGCGGTAGAAGATCTCGCGCTGCACCAGCGGCGCCAGCACCGGCAGGTCGCGCGGCTGCTCCAGCAGCGCCAGCAGGCGGCCCACGGCGTCCAGCAGCGGCGCCGACACGCGCGCCACCTGTGCGCCGCGGCCCGGCGGCGCTGCGCTCACCGGCGGCAGCGCCGGCGCCGCTTCCAGCAGCAGCGCGGCCAGCTCGTGGGCGTCGACGTTGAGCCGCACGCACAAGTAGGGCTGCGCGGCCGAGGCCTGCACCACCTGCGCGCGCGGCAGCATCGTCACCGTGACCACCAGGCAGTGCAGCGCGTCGTAGACGAGCCGCTCGCCGTCACCCAGCGTCGCCTGCTTGGCGCCTTGCAGCACCAGCACCAGGCCGGGCTCGTAGAGCGCCGGCAGCGGCTGCCCGGGCGCGCCGATGCGCAGCAGTTGCAGCCCCGGCACCGCGGTGGCGTGCACGCCGTCTTGCGGCGCGGCGCGCAGCACGCGGCGGATCAAGGCTTGCCGGCAGGTCTCGGCCGCGGGGTCGTTCAAGTCCATCGCGGCATTGTGCGGCGCGGGCCCGCCGCGCGCCGCGGTGACGGCCGTAGGCCCGGAGGATCGGGCAAGCTCCACGGAGCATCCCGCTGGCCGCCGCCGCCTGCGGCGGCATAGGCTAGCGGCCTCGTTCAACGATTCAAGAGGACCGCGCGATGCTGCCAACCGCCGCCATCCCCATCCCCCGCCGCCATCTGGGCCGCCAGGGCCTCGTCGTCTCCGCGCTCGGCCTGGGCTGCATGGGCATGTCGGAGTTCTACGGCCCGGCCGACGACGCGCGCTCGCTGGCCGTGCTGCACCGGGCGCTGGACCTGGGCATCAACCTGCTGGACACCGCCGACATGTACGGCGTGGGCGCCAACGAGCGGCTGCTGGCGCCGCTGCTGAAGGCGCGCCGCGCCGAGGTGGTGCTGGCCACCAAGTTCGGCAACGTGCGCGGCGCCGACGGCGCGATGCTGGGCATCGACGGCAGCCCCGCCTACGTGCGCCGGGCCTGCGATGCCAGCCTGCAGCGCCTGGGCGTCGACCACATCGACCTGTACTACCAGCACCGCGTGGACCGCACGGTGCCGATCGAGGACACCGTGGGCGCGATGGCCGAGCTGGTCAAGGCCGGCAAGGTGCGCCACCTGGGGCTGTCCGAGGCCTCGCCGTCGACGCTGCGCCGCGCCGCCGCGGTGCACCCGATCGCCGCGCTGCAGACCGAGTACTCGCTGTGGTCGCGCGAGGTCGAGGCCGAACTGCTGCCGACCTGCCGCGAGCTGGGCATCGGCTTCGTCGCCTACAGCCCGCTGGGCCGCGGCTTCCTGACCGGCGCGATCCGCAGCGGCGACGGCCTGGCGGCCGGTGACTGGCGGCGCCAGAACCCGCGCTTCCAGGGCGAGAACCTGGCGCACAACCTCAAGCTGGTGGATGCCGTCGGCGCGCTGGCCGCGGCGCGCGGCTGCACGCCGGCGCAACTGGCGCTGGCCTGGCTGCTGGACCGCGGCGCCGACATCGTGCCGATCCCCGGCACGCGCAGCCCCGAACGCCTGGCCGAGAACGCGGCCGCCGTGCTGATCGCGCTGACGGACGAGGAGCGGCGCACGCTGGGCGAGCTGCTGGCCCGGCAGCCGGTGGCCGGCGAGCGCTATCACGCGCTGGGGATGGCGATGCTCAACGGTTGAGCGCGGCGGCGCCGGCCGCACAATGCGCCGGATGCAACCAGCGCCACCGGCTCTCGAACGCGGCAGCGACAGCGGCGACGGCTTCGGCGGCGGCCTGCGGGCGCCGCTCGTCGAATGCGCGCACTTCGTCCAGAAGGAAGCACAGGCCTGCCTCTTCGCCGGGCTGTTCTTCGCGGCCGTCCTCCTCGTGCCGCGTGCCGGCGTGTGGGGCGTGCCGCGCTACGACGCGCTGCTGATCATCGCGCTGGCGATCCAGGCTTGGCTGCTGTGGACCGGCCGCGAGAGCGTCGACGAGTTCAAGGCGATCTGCCTGTTCCACCTGCTCGGCTTCGCCTTGGAGGTCTTCAAGACCTCGAGCAGCATCAAGTCCTGGTCGTATCCCGATGCCGCCTATAGCAAGGTCTGGGGCGTGCCGCTGTTCGCCGGCTTCATGTACGCGGCGGTGGGCAGCTACATCATCCAGGCGTGGCGGCTGTTGCAGCTGCGGGTGCTGCACCACCCGCCGTACTGGATGGCCGGCGTCGTTGCCGGCGCGCTGTACCTGAACTTCTTCACCCACCACTTCATCGGCGACTACCGCTGGTACCTGGCCGCCGCGGCGCTGGGCCTGTACGCGCGCGCGCAGATCGTCTTCCGCCCGCACCGGCTGGACCGCCGGATGCCGCTGTCGCTGGGCCTGGTGCTGGTGGGCTTCTTCATCTGGCTGGCCGAGAACTTCGGCACCTTCTTCGGCCTGTGGGCCTACCCCCACCAGATGGGCGCCTGGGCCTCGGTGCATGTCTCCAAGTGGAGCGCCTGGTCGCTGCTGGTGCTGATGAGCTTCACCATCGTGGCCAACCTCAAGCACGTCAAGGCCACGATCCACGTGCCCGAATGAGGTGCCTTGCGTCTGCAAGAAAGGACCCCGCGATGCTGCTCGAAGGCTCCTGCCACTGCGCCCGCGTGCGCTTCTCGGTCGAGGCGGACTCGCCGGTGCCGTTCATGCGCTGCTATTGCTCGATCTGCCGCAAGACGGCGGGCACCGGCGGCTTTGCGATCAACCTGGGCGCGCTGGCGCGGACGATGACGGTGCGCGGCAAGCGCCACCTGCGCATCTACCGCGCGCTGCTGAGCGACGCCGCGGGCGGCGGCCGGCACGAAAGCTCGGCCCGCCGCTACTTCTGCGCGCACTGCGGCAGCGCGCTGTGGCTGTGGGACCCGACCTGGCCCGAGCTGGTGCACCCGCACGCCGGCGCCATCGACACGCCGCTGCCGGTGCCGCCGGAGCACGTGCACTGCCTGGTGGGGTCCAAGGCCTCGTGGGTCGAGGTCGAAGGCCGGCCGGGCGATCCTCGGTTCGAACATTATCCCGACCTCTCGCTGGCGCAGTGGCACCAGCGCCACGGCCTGGCCTGAGGAAGGGAAGGGACTCTCATGCCCATCGAACTGCCCCGCGAAGCCCGCAACCAGGCCATCGCGTCGATCGAGCGCTATTTCTCGGAGGAACTGGACCAGCGCATCGGCAACATCGCCGCCAGCGCGCTGCTGGGCTTCTTCCTGGAGGAGGTCGGCCCGCTGGTCTACAACCAGGCCGTGGCGCAGGTGCAGGAGCGGTTGCTGCAGCGGGCGCAGGAGCTGGACATCGAGTTCAACGAGGACGAGTTCCAGTTCTGGCCGCGGCGGCAGAAGGCGGCGCGGGGCAGGCGTTGATCATGGGACGCGAAGCCGTCGTTGTCGCCACTGTCGACCGCCAGGCGGAGCGCCTGCGCGCGCTGCTGGAGTCGACCGAGCTGATCCTGCGCGGCACCGCGCTCAAGCGCCGCTGGCCGCTGGCCGTGCTGCAGGACTTGCGCGTGCAGGGCGACGGCCTGCACTTCAGCGCCGGCGGCGAGGCCGTGGCGCTGGCGCTGGGGGCCGAACAGGCGCGCAAGTGGCTGGACAAGATCCGGGCCGGGCCGCCCAGCCTGGCGGCCAAGCTGGGCGTCTCGGCGGCGCAGCCGGCAGCGGTGTTCGGCCCGGTGATGGACGACGCCGAGCTGCGTGCCGCGCTGCAGGGCGCCGTTGCCGCCGACCCGCAGGCCGCGGCCCTGCTGCTGGCGCTGGTGCACGATGCCGACGAGCTGGCCGCCGCGCTGGCGCTGCATGCGCGCATGCCCGCCCCGGTGATGTGGATCGTCAACGTCAAGGGCCGCGGCTCGCCGCTGGGCGAGAACGCGATCCGCGCCACGCTGCGCGCCGCCGGCTACGTCGACAACAAGACGGCAGCCGTCTCGGCGCGGCTGGCCGCCACGCGCTATCGCCGGCGCTGAGAAGGAAAGCCCGCGGCCTTCATGCAGAATCCCCAGGGCCGCGCCAGCCAGGCGTGCCGCCTGCGGCGCCGCGTGCCGCGCGCTTGGGGGAGAACCACCGCATGTCCTACCTGTGGAGCTCACAGGGCCCTGCATTCCAGTACCCGGCCTGCTACCGGGTCGAGAACCGATTCCTGACGCTGCGCGCCGCGATGCTGATCCTGGCCGCGCTGGCGGTGTTCTGGGTCGCGCTGTCCGATCCCGACCCCGCCGGCACCGCCGGCGCCGTGCAGTTGCAGTTGCGCACCGAACGCGGCAACCCGGTGCCGCACGTGCTGATGGCGGTGCTGATGCTGGTGCTGGGCGGCATCGACCTGCTCACCGCGGCGCGCCAGCGCCGCGTGCTGCTGGTGCCGGGCCAGCCGGCCTCGCTGACCAGCGAGGTGGCGCGGCGCGCCAGCGGCACCAGCAGCGGCGCCGCCTGGCTGATGCAGGTGATGCGCGACGGCCAGGTGCCCGCGGCCGAGCCGCAGGGCGAATACGCCGGCGCAGTGGGCGCGCTGGCCGGCCCGCTGCTGCACGCGCCGAGCTCGCTGCTGGCCTATCTACGCGTGCGCGTGGCGCACCTGGCGGCCGGGCTCGGGCTGCTGCTGGCGCTGGCGATCAGCTGGCCGGCCGCCGCGCAGCCGGCCACGCTGGCGCTGGCCGCGCTGCTGTACGCGGCGCTAGCCGCGGCGCTGGTGGCGCGCAGCGCCTGGATCGCCAAGGACGCGCCGTCGCCCTTCGCTTTAGGCGCGGCGCTGCTGCTGGCGCTGGTCGCCGGCGTCGGCATCGCGCTGTTCGGCCAGGGCGTGCCGCACCTGGAGCGGCTGAAGGCGCTGGCGCTGTCGCAGGCCACGCTGCTGGTGCTGGCCTGCCTGCTGCTGATCGAAGGCCTGGGCCTGCTGGCCGCGCGCCAGCAGCGCGGCGGCGCGCCGCGCGCCGACCTGCAGGGTGCCGACGCCAGCGCCGACGTCGATGCCGAGCCGGCCACGCTGATGCAGGAAGTGGAGCGCGAACTGCACCGCTTCTGGGCCGAAGGCATCCCCAACCGCCGCCACGCCTGGGAGCCGCCGGCCGAGGCCCGCGGCGGCCCGGCCGAGCCGGCGGCCGTGGTGCTGGAGGAATCGCAGCCGATGCCGGCGGCCGACCCCGCGCCCACGCCCGCCACCTGGCTGCTGGCGCTGGGGCTGCTGGGGCTGGCCTTCACCGCCGCCGGCGCGGTGCTGTGGGTGCAACTGGCCTACGAGCAGATGAACGCGCTGCCCACCGGCTCGTGGGTCACCGCGGCGCCGGCGCTGGTGCTGCTGGTGGCCGGCGGCTACGCGGTGCGCGTCGGCCATCTGCTGTGGAGCCGCGTCGAGGTCGACTCCACGCTGCTGTGGCTGACGGTGCAGGCCGCCCCGGCCGCTGCGGCGCCCGATGCGGCGGCGCGCGACGGGCTGCTGCAGCTCAAGGCGCGCGTGCTGAAGGCGCGCTCGGTGTTCCACGCCGCAGGCGAGCATCAGCTCGGCAGCCGCGTGCTGCTGCAACTGGCCGGCGACGGCCCGGTGGCCCGCCGCCTGGTGCAGCAGGTGCAGGGCTTTGCCGAACGGGCGCCGGGCGGCGCTGCCGCTGCCGCCGCAGCGCCGCAAGCCGCCGCGCGGCCGGCCGGCGCGACAGCGCCGGCTCGTGCCGCCGCCGCTGCGGCGCCGCAGCGCGCGCCGGCCGCGCGCTTCTGCCCGGCCTGCGGCGCGCCGCAGCCGCCGGGCGCGCGCTTCTGCCCGCGCTGCGGCGCGGCGCAGCCGGGGTTCTAGCGCTAACTTCGATTCTCGACGGCGCGGATGACCCTGGGCCGCGCGCAACGGCGGCGGTTCAGGCAAGCTCGGGGCCCCTGCAACGTCCACCCGCCGGGCCCCACCCTTGTTCACCTTCGACAACCGCTATGCCCGCGAGCTGACGGGCCTGTACGTCCCCTGGCAGCCGGCACAAGTGCCGGCGCCGCGGCTGCTGCGCCTGAACACCGCGCTGGCCGAAGAACTGGGCCTGGACCCGCAGGCGCTGGCATCCGACGACGGCCTGCAGGTGCTGGCCGGCAACCGCGTGCCCGCAGGCGCGTCGCCGCTGGCCCAGGCCTATGCGGGGCACCAGTTCGGCGGCTTCTCGCCGCAGCTGGGCGACGGCCGCGCGCTGCTGCTGGGCGAGGTGATCGACGCCCACGGCCGCCGGCGCGACATCGCGCTGAAGGGCTCGGGCCGCACGCCGTTCTCGCGCGGCGGCGACGGCAAGGCCGCGGTCGGCCCGGTGCTGCGCGAGTACCTCGTCGGCGAGGCGATGCACGCGCTCGGCATCCCCACCACGCGCGCGCTGGCGGCCGTCGCCACCGGCGAGCCGGTCTACCGCGAGCGCGCGCTGCCCGGCGCGGTGCTGACGCGCGTGGCCGCCAGCCACGTGCGCGTGGGCACCTTCCAGTTCTTTGCCGCGCGCGGCCAGCACGACGAACTGCGCCGCCTGGCCGAGCACGTGATCGAGTGCCACGACCCCGCGCTGGTCGGCGCGCCCGACCGCTACCTGGGCCTGCTGCGCAACGTCGCGCGGCGCCAGGCCGCGCTGGTGGCGCAGTGGATGAACGTCGGCTTCATCCACGGCGTGATGAACACCGACAACATGACAGTCAGCGGCGAGACCATCGACTACGGCCCCTGCGCCTTCATGGAGGCCTACGACCCCGAGGCCGTGTTCAGCTCCATCGACCACGGCGGCCGCTACGCCTACCGCAACCAGCCGCTGATCGCGCGCTGGAACCTCGCGCGCCTGGCCGAGACGCTGCTGCCGCTGCTGGCCGAGCCACCGGAGCAGGCCGTGGCGCTGGCCACCGAGGTGATCGATGCCTTCCCCGCGTGGTACGACGAGCACTGGCGCGCCGGCCAGCGCGCCAAGCTGGGACTGCGGACGGCGCAAGCCGATGACGCGGCGCTGGCCGACGACTGGCTGGCGCTGCTGTATGCGCAGCAAGTCGATTTCACCTTGGCCTGGCGCCGCCTGGCCGATGCCGTGCAGGACCAGCCCGAGCCGCTGCGCGACCTGTTCGTCGACCGCGCCGCGGCCGACGCCTGGCTGCAGCGCTGGCGCGCGCGCTGCGCGGCCGAAGGCGGCGATGGCGCCGCGCGCGCGGCGGCGATGCGCGCGGTCAGCCCGATCGTGATCCCGCGCAACCACCGCGTCGAAGAGGTGCTGGCCGCCGCCGTCGACCACGACGACCTGGCGCCTTTCGAGCGGCTGCTGGACGCGGTGACGCAGCCGTTCGCCGAGCGCGCCGGTTTCGAGCGTGATGCAGAACCGGCGCCGCGCGAGCTGACGGCCGGCTACCGCACCTTCTGCGGCACCTGAAGCGCCAGCTGCCGCAGCGCATCGGCATCGCGCGCCCTGGCGGCCGCCAGCACCGCGCGCAGGCAGTGCTGCTGGTGCTGCCGCTCGGGCAAGGCCCGGCAGCGGGCCACCGCTTCGCGCGCCAGCCGCGCGTTCGACGTCAGATCGAGGCGGCCGACAGAAGCGCGGTTTGCAGCGATCGCATCATTGCAAGCTCCTGTGGTTTGAGGTGGAGGGAGGAGAAGGGCCGATGACTCGCTCGTCCAATCAGGCGCCGCCGACGTTGGCATGCCGGCGCTTCAACTCCGCGACGGAACGCGCGATCAGCTGTTCAAGCACCTTTTCGTCGAGGTCTGCAAACCTCTTGAAGTACAGGCAGCCCTTGCCCATCTTGTGCGCACCCAGCTTTTCCAACAGAGGCCGTGCCTCGTCCCCGTCGTTCCAATCGGGGGCCAGATAGAGAACCATCTCCCGGCCGCGTAGCGCGAAGCCGACCAGCGGGGCGGTTCCCGTTCTTCCGGATTCATACTTGTATTGGTAGGAGCCGTATCCGACGATGCCAGCTCCCCACATCTTCGGGTCTTGCTTCGTCACGGCCTTGAGCAAAGCCATCAGCGGGCCGCAGTCCGCGCTTTGCTGCGCGCTCGCTCTCGATGCGATGTAGTCGTCGACGCCGGCGTCAGTCGGTTTGGTCTTGTTTTCAGCCATTGCTGCGTGCTCCGGTGTGAGCGCTTTGGAGCGGCCAGGCGCGCTCACGGCGGTGCGTCCGGCAGCGCGTACTCGAACTCGTAGAAGTGCTGGCCGCCGGCGATGCTGATCCTGAAGCTGCCCGAGATCCCGGCCAGCGCGCCGGTGCCCGAATCGGGCACGACCGTGATGGCCAGCTGCTGCGCGCCCTTGTCCATCGTGCCGCTGTGCTGGAACACGAAGCTGCCGCTGCGGCCGTGCAGCGTGCCGGTCACGCGCTCGATGGCCACGTAGCCGGCAGAGCCCTTGACGGCCGTCAGCGCGGTCAGCATCTCGCCTTTGCCGATGGCCACCAGATCGCCGTCGAAGCGCTTGTCCAGCGACATCCGGCCCAGGCTCACGCCGTCGGCGGTGGCGGGCTCGGCCTGCGGCTTCATCTCCACGGTGAAGCTGCCCTTGGCGACGGTGGCGGACATGCGGCTTCCTTTCGATGGCTGCGCCGATGATGCCGTGGCCGAGGCGAGCAAGATGGCGGTGACCACGTCCGCGCCGTGGATGGGGCGTTGGACCTTCAGCGAGGGTGGTCATACTCCGGCCTGCTGGCCCCGTGAGCCTGAGCGGCTCCTGGCGTGCCGGCCTTCCTGCGCTGGATGAAAGGACTGCATATGCTGGCCAACGCTGCGGTTACCACGATGCTCCCGGTCATCGATCTGGCCCGGGCGCGCGAGTTCTATGAACAGCGCCTGGGGTTGGTTCCCGGCGGGTTCAAGCCGGACGGCAAGTTCGTCTATCGGGTCGGCGGCACCACGCTGGCGCTGTTCCCCAAGCCCGAAGGCACGAAGGCGGAGCATACGGCGATCAGCTTTCAGGTCGAGGACATCGACGCGGCCATCGCCGCCTTGAAGCGCGCGGGCGTCGTCTTCGAGAACTACGACTTCCCCGACTTCAAGACGGTGAACCATGTGTGCGTCCTGGGCGCGGAGAAGGCGGCCTGGTTCAAGGATTCCGAGGGAAACTTCCTCTGTCTCCACGAAGACCTTGCATAGCGGGGGCGCTTAGCGTGTGGTGAACCAAGGCCGTCGGCGCCGGCGCCTCGCCGCCGATCGTGAACGCCGCCTGCACCGCGGCCGCTGCCGCGGCCGCCGCCGCCTCATCGGCGGCGTGCACCTGGGCCAGCGCGTCGCCGCGCTGCACCGCGCGGCCCAGCGGCAGCAAGGCGGACAGGCCCACGCGCGGATCGATGCGGTCGCCCGGGTGCAGCCGGCCGCCGCCCAGCGCGACGACGGCCAGGCCCAGCGCGCGCACGTCGCAGGCCTGCAGCACGCCGCTGCGCGGGGCCGGTGCGGCGCGCACGACGGGCGCCAGCGGCAGTTGGGCATCGCGCAGCACATCGGCCGGGCCGCCGAGCAAGGCCACCATGCGCGCAAAGCGCTCGGCGGCCTCGCCGCCGTCCAGCGCGGCTTGCAGCGCGGCAGTGGCTGCATCAGCGTCGGCATGCAGGCCGCCGGCCAGCAGCAGTTCGGCGCCCAGCGCCAGCGTCAACGCCAGCGTGCGTGGCTCGCGCGGGCCGCGGCCGGCGAGGAAGTCGATCGCGTCGCGCAGTTCCAGCGCATTGCCGGCGGTGGCGCCCAGCACCTGGTTCATGTCGGTGACGAGCGCGCCGGCGCGCAGGCCGGCGCCGCGCGCGGTGTCCACCAGGCTGCGCGCCAGCGCCTGCGCTTCGTCCAGGCTTCGACTGAAGGCGCCGCTGCCGGCCTTGACGTCCAGCACCAGGCCTTGCAGCCCGGCGGCGAGCTTCTTCGACAGGATGCTGGCGGTGATCAGCGGCACCGATTCGACGGTGGCGGTGACGTCGCGGATCGCGTACAGCCGCCGGTCGGCCGGCGCCAGGTCGGCGCTGGCGCCGACGATCGCGCAGCCGCAGGCGGCCAACGTTCGACGCAAGCAGGCGTCACCGGGGTCGACGGTGTAGCCGGGCAGCGCCTCCAGCTTGTCCAGCGTGCCGCCGGTGTGGCCGAGGCCGCGGCCGCTGATCATCGGCACCCAGGCGCCGCAGGCGGCCAGCATCGGCGCCAGCATCAGGCTGATCTTGTCGCCCACGCCGCCGGTGCTGTGCTTGTCCAGCACCGGGCCGGTCGCCTCGGGCCAGGCCAGCACGCGGCCGCTGTCGCGCATCGCCAGCGTCAGCGCGGTGGTCTCGGCGCTGTCCATGCCGCGCAGGCAGATGGCCATCGCCAGCGCGCCGGCCTGCGCGTCGCTGAAAGACCCGTCGGCCAGGCCGCGCGCGAACGCGGCGATCTCGGCCGCCGTCAGCGCCTGGCCGTCGCGCTTGCGGCGGATCAGCTCGGCCGGCGCGGCCGCCATCGTCAGTTCAGCCGGGTCAGCCGGTTCAGCGCGCCGGGCGCGAGGCTGGGGTTGGCCTTCACGAAGGCTTCCAGCGCGTCGATGTCCATCATGCCGGTGCGCGCGTCGCGGCCCTGCTTCAACACGGTGAAGTTGTCGCCGCCGCCGGCCAGGAAGCCGTTGACGGTGACGCGCAGGATGTCCGTTAGCGCGACGGGCCGGCCGTCGAGCCTCAGGCTGTCGGCCAGCACGCGCTGGCCCAGGGGGCGCGCCGCATCCCAGGTGTAGCCGAAGCCGCGGCTCACCTGCAGCACGCGGCCGGCGGCGCTGGGCTGGCCTTGCCATTGCTGCTCCAGCACCTGCACGAGCTGCGCGCCGGTCAGCGTCAGCGTCACCAGGTTGTTGTAGAAGGGCTGCACCGAGAACAGGTTCTCGTAGCGCACCAGCCCGTCGGCCGGCATCGGCAGCGGCGCGCGGATGCCGCCGGGGTTCATCAGCGCGATCTGTGCGCCGGCGTCGCGCGTCGCGGCGAGCTGGGCGTCGGCGATCACCTGGCCCAGCGGGCTTTCGCCATTGGGCGCCGCGGTGGGCGCCAGCGCGCCGCCGATGCGGCCCACCACGCGCTCGGCCAGCGGGCGCGAGAGCTTCTCGTAGGCCGCGATCAGCGCGGTCTGCCGCGGGTCCTTGGCGAAGGCTTCGGTGCGGACGATTTGATTGTTGGCCTGCGTGCTCGTCACGTCGCCGGTCTTGGGGTCCAGCACGAGGTCGATCTCGGTGACGATGGTGCCGTACTTGTCGCCGCTGGTGACCAGGCGGCCGTCGATGCGGCAGTTGTAGGCGCGGTGCGTGTGGCCGCTGATCACCAGGTCCACCGCCTTGTCCAGCTTCTTGACGATGTCGACGATGGGGCCGCTGATGCCGGGGCATTCGTTGTAGTCGCCGGTGGGTACGCCGCCTTCGTGGATCAGCACGACGATGGCCTCGATGCCCTGGGCGCGCAGCCCGGGCACCAGCGCGTTGACGGTCTCGGCCTCGTCGCGGAACTGCAGGCCCTTGACGCCCTCGGGCACGACGATGGTCGGCGTGTCCTTCAGCGTCAGCCCGATGAAGGCGACCGGGATGCCTTCGAAACGCTTGACGTGGTACGGCGGCAGCAGCGTCTTGCCGCTTTGCGTGTCCACCGTGCTGGCCGCCAGGTACTTGAACTGCGCGCCCTTGAACGGCGCCGGACCCTTGCAGCCGTCGGCCGCGCAGCCGCCGTTCTGCATGCGCAGCAGCTCGGCCGCGCCCTTGTCGAACTCGTGGTTGCCGACCGACGAGGCCTCCAGCCCCATCAGCGACATCGCCTCGATCGTGGGCTCGTCCTTGAACAGCGCCGACAGCAGCGGCGAGGCGCCGATCAGGTCGCCGGCGGCGACGAAGATGTGGTTGGGGTTCTTGGCGCGCAGCTGCTGCACCGCGGTGGCCAGGTGCTCGGCGCCGCCGGCCTTGACGACGACGGTCTTGCCCGGGTCGGCCGGGTCCTTGATGCGGATGCCGCCGGCCGAGGGCAGCAGGTTGCCGTGGAAGTCGTTGATCGCCAGGATCTTGACGCTGACGGGCGCGGTGGCGCGCGGGGGCTGCATTGCGCAGCCGGCCAGCAGGGCGGCGGCCAGTGCGGTGACGAGGAAGGGCGTGCGCATGGGTTTGGTTCTCTCCAGGCTCAGATCTCGATCGCGGCCAGCACCGCGCGCATCAGTTGCAGCGCCTGCGCCTCGCCGGCCTTGGCGGCGGCCAGAGTATGCGCGTGGCTTAGCGGCTGTGTGTCGATGCCGGCGGCCATGTTGGTCAGCAGGCTCAGGGCCAGCACCTTCAGCCCTGCGTGGCGGGCGAGGATGGTCTCGGGCACCGTGCTCATCCCCACCGCCTGCGCGCCTAACGTCCGTGCCATGCGGATCTCGGCCGGCGTCTCGAACTGCGGGCCCAGGAACCAGGCGTAGACGCCTTCGTGCAGCGCGATGCCGGCGGCCTGCGCGGCGGCCTTGGCCTGCGCGCGCAAGCCGGAGTCGTAGGCGGCGGACAGGTCGATGAAGCGGTCGTCGCCCGGCTCGCCGAACAGCGGCGAGCGCTGCGACAGGTTCAGGTGGTCGCTGATCAGCATCAGCGCGCCGGGGCGCATCGGCTCGTCGCAGCTGCCGGCGGCGTTGGTCTGCACCAGCAGCTTGATGCCGCAGGCGGCCAGCGTGCGGACGGCGCCTTTCATGCCGTCGGCCTCGCCGGTCTCGTACGCATGCTTGCGGCCGGCCAGCACCAGCACCTGGCGGTTGCCGATCGTGCCCGAGCGCAGCAGCCCCGCATGCCCGCCGACGCCCAGCCGCGGAAACGCCGGCAGCTCGGCATAGGGCACGTCGATCGCGTCGGCCACCTGCTCGGCCACCGCGCCCCAGCCCGAGCCGAGCAGGATCGCGACCTGCGGTTGGCGGCCGCTCAGGCGCTGCGCCAGCAAGGCGCGGCTGGCTTCGATGTCGGCGGCAAGGCTCATGGGGTCGTGTCCTTCTGCAGATGGTCGGGGCCGAAGCTGGCCGGCAGCAGCTCGCCCAGCGTGAAGCGCGCGCGCAGGCCGCTCAAGTCGGCGACCAGCACCGGCAGCTCGTCGCCGGCGAACTCGCGCAGCTTCTGCCGGCAGCCGCCGCAAGGCGTGCAAGGCGCTGCGCCTGCGCCCACCACCAGCGCGGCCCGCAGCCGCCGCCCGCCGGCCAGCACCAGCGCCGACAAGGCCCCGGCCTCGGCGCACACGCCTTGCGGATAGGCCGCGTTCTCGACGTTGCAGCCGGCGTGGATGCGGCCCTGGTCGTCCAGCAGCGCGGCGCCGACCTTGAAGTGCGAATAAGGGGCGTAAGCCTGCTCGCGAGCGGCGGTGGCGGCATCGAGCAGGCGCTGGATCAGGGCATCGTCCATGACGGTCTCAGCGCTCCTTCACATACGGCGTCCCCAACGCCTTCGGCGCCGCCGCCCGGCCGATGAAGCCGGCCAGCAGCACCACCGTCATCAGGTAGGGCAGCGCCTGGATGGCCTGCACCGGCACCTGCCCGCCGCCCCACGCGGCGGGCAGGGCCACGCCTTGCAGCCGGATCGCCGCGGCTTCCAGGAAGCCGAACAGCAGGCAGGCCGCCAGCGCGCCCAGCGGGTGCCATTTGCCGAAGATCATCGCGGCCAGCGCCATGTAGCCGCGGCCGGCGGTCATGTTGGGGATGAAGCTGGGCGTCAGCGCCAGCACCAGGTAACTGCCGGCCAGCGCGCTGAGCACGCCGTTCAAGGCCAGCGCCGCATAACGCATACTTTTGACGGACACGCCGGCGGCGTCGATCATCGCCGGGTTCTCGCCCGCCGCGCGCAGCCGCAAGCCGAAGCGCGTGCGGTACAGCAGCCACCAGACGCCGGCCACCGCCAGCAGCGCCAGATAGACGAAGCCGTCGTGCCCCAGCAGGCCCAGGCCCAGCAGCGGGCCGACCAGCGGCCAGCCCTTGACGGCATCGGCCAGGCCTGGCAGCAGCGGGCCCAGGCGCACCGCGTCGGGCAGCGGCGGCGTCTGGCCGCCTTGGCTGAACCAGGCGATGCCCAGCACCACGGTGAGGCCGGCGGCGGTCATCGTGATCGCCATGCCCAGCACGACCTGGTCGCCGCGGTGGCTGACGCAGGCGTAGCCGTGCAGCATCGACAAGGCCACGCCCACCGCGATGGCCGCCAGCAGCGCCAGCGCCAGCGAGCCGGCGGCCACGCCCGCGGCCGCGGCGGCAAAGGCGCACAGCAGCATCTTGCCTTCCAGCCCGAGGTCGATGACGCCGGCGCGCTCGCTCAAGGTGCCGGCCAGCGCGCACAGGATCAGCGGCGTCGAGACGCGCAGCGTCGATGCCAGCACGGTGGCGACGGTCAGCTCATCCATGCGCCGGCCCGGCCTGCCGCCGCAGCGCGCGATGGATGCGCGCCAGCGCCGGCGCCGCCACCTGCGACATCGCGCCGGCGAACAGCACGATCAGTCCCTGCAGCGTGAACACCATCTCGCGGCTGAAGCCCTGGATCTCGAAGCTGAGTTCGGCACCGCCCTGGTACAGCGCGCCGAACAGCAGCGACGCCAGCACGATGCCCACCGGATGGTTGCGCCCGATCAGCGACACCGCGATGCCGGCGAACCCCGCGCCGGCGACGAACTCGGCCAGCAGCCGCCCCTGCACGCCGGCCAGCTCGTTGATGGCCACCAGCCCGGCCAGCGCGCCCGACAGCATCATCGAGCGCATGATCTGCGTGCGCGGCGCGACGCCCGCATAACGTGCCGCCTCGGGGGAAAAACCCACCGCGCGCAGCGCATAGCCCGGCTGCGATCGGAACAGCGCCTGCGCCACGCCCACCGCGGCGGCCAGCGCCAGCAGCAGGCTCAGGTTCAGCGGCGTCTTGGGCCAGGCGATGCCCAGCCAGCCCATCAGCTCGTGCCAGCCCGGCATGCGCGCGCTGTCGCCGAAGGCGCGGCTCTCGGGCGCCATGTTGCCGGGCTCCTTCAGCGCGCCCACCAGCAGGTAGCCCAGCAGCGCCGCGGCCAGGAAGTTGAACATGATGGTGGTGATCACCACGTGGCTGCCGCGCCAGGCCTGCAGCGCCGCCGGCACCGCGGCCCACAGCAGGCCGAAGAGCATCGCCGCCAGCACCATCAGCGGCAGCATCAGCGCCGCCGGCAGGTGCGCCGCCAAGGCCAGCGCGGCCAGCGTCGCGCCCAGTCCGCCCATCATTGCCTGGCCTTCGCCGCCGATGTTGAACAGCCCGCCGTGAAAGGCCACCGCCACCGCCAGCCCGGTGAAGACGAAGGTGGTCGCGTAGTACAGCGTGTAGCTCAGGCCCGCCTTGGAGCCGAACGCGCCCTTGACCAGCAGCCCGAGCACCTGGCCGGGGTCGTGGCCGACGATCAGCAGCACGACGGCGCTGACGATCAAGGCCATGCCCAGATTGACCGCGGGCAGCAGCACCAGATCCATCCAGCGCGGCAGCTCCACGGGCTGGCTCATGACGTCAATGGGCCGCCGCGCCGGCCATCAGGCGGCCGACGGCGGTTTCCGTGCACTGGGCGATCGGCAGCTCGCCGCTGATGCGGCCGGCGTTCATCACGATCACGCGGTCGGACAGCGCCAGGATCTCGTCCAGCTCGCTGGACACCAGCAGCACCGCGCCGCCGGCGTCGCGCAAGGCGCGCAGGCGGCCGTGGATGAACTCGATCGCGCCGATGTCCACGCCGCGTGTGGGTTGGCCGACCAGCAGGATCTGCGGCTCGGGCAGCGCTTCGCGCGCCAGCACCAGCTTCTGCTGGTTGCCGCCGCTGAACTTGGACGAGCGCAGCGCGGGGTTGCGCGGTCGCACGTCATAACGCTCCATCATTGCGGCACAGTCGCCGCGCATCGTGCGCTGCCGCATCCAGCCGTGGCGGCTGTAGCGCGGCCGCTGCTGGTAGCCCAGCACGGCCGATTCCCAGGCCGGGAAGGGCAGCACCAGGCCGCGCAGGTGGCGGTCTTCGGGCACGTGGGCGATGCGCAGCTCGCGCGCCCGCTTCGGGTCCAGCCAGTGGTGGGCGTCGAAGCGCTGCGTGCCGACCGCCAGCGTGCCCGAATCGGGTGCCTGCAGGCCCGACAGCAGGTCCAGCAGCTCGCTCTGCCCGTTGCCCGAGACGCCGGCGATGCCGACGATCTCGCCGGCGCGCAGGCTCAGGCTCACGCCGTCGACGCGCGTCACGCCCAGCTCGTCGCGCAGCGTCAGCGCCTGGGCCTGCATCAGCGCAGCGCCGGGCGCGGCGGCGGCGCGGTCGCGCCGAGCCAGGCTGACGTGCCGGCCCACCATCGCCTCGGCCAAGCCGTCGATGCTGGTGTCGGCGATCGGCGTTTCCAGCACCACCGCGCCGCCGCGCATCACGGTGACGTGGTCGCACAAGGCCATGATCTCCTTGAGCTTGTGCGTGATCAGCAGCACCGTGGTGCCGCGCGCGCGCAGGCCGCGCAGCGTGTGGAACAGGGCTTCGGTCTCGGCCGGCGTCAGCACCGCGGTGGGCTCGTCCAGGATCAGGATGTGGGCGCCGCGGTACAGGGCCTTCAGGATCTCCAGCCGCTGGCGCTCGCCCACCGGCAGCTCCGCGACCGGCGCGTCGAGGTTCACCTTCAGGCCAGACTGGGCCATCAGCGGCTCCAGCTTGCGGCGCACCCGGCGGCGTGCGGTGTCCAGGTGCCAGTGCGGCTCGGCGCCCAGCATCACGTTGTCCAGCGCGCTGAAGGTGTCGACCAGCATGAAGTGCTGGTGCACCATGCCCACGCCGCAGGCGATGGCGTCGTGGCTGCCGCGGATCTGCACCGGGCGGCCGTCGATGCTGATCTCGCCGCTGTCGGCCTGGTAGAAGCCGTACAGGATGGACATCAGCGTGCTCTTGCCGGCGCCGTTCTCGCCGACGATGCCGTGGATCGTGCCCTTGGGCACCGTCAGGTCCACGGCCTTGTTGGCCTGCACCGCGCCGAAGCGCTTGTCGATGCCGCGCAGGCTGACCGCCGGGGGCGCTGCGGCCCCGGCGGCGGCGCTCATTTGCACTCGTTCTTCGCCATGTAGTCGGTGACCACGATCTTGCCGGCGATGATGTCGGCCTTGGCCGCATCCACCTTGCGCTTCATCTCGGCGTTCACGAGCTTGGCGTTGTTGTCGTCCAGCGCGTAGTCGACGCCGCCTTCCTTCAGCCCCAGCACCGTCACGCCCGGCGTCGTGCCCTTGAAGGCGTTGTAGACCGCCACGTCCACGCGCTTGACCATGCTGGTCAGCATCGTGCCCGGGTGCAGGTGGTTCTGGTTGCTGTCGACGCCGATGGCCAGCTTGCCCGCGTCCTTGGCCGCCTGGTAGACGCCCACGCCGGTGCCGCCGGCGGCGGCGAAGACCACGTCCACGCCCTTGGCGAACTGCGCCTTGGCCAGCTCGGCGCCGCGCGCCGGGTCGTTCCAGGCCGCGGGCGTGGTGCCGGTCATGTTGGCGCTGAGCTCCACCTTGGGGTTGGCGTACTTCGCGCCCTGCTCGTAGCCGCACTGGAACTTGCGGATCAGCGGGATGTCCATGCCGCCGACGAAGCCCACCTTGCCGGTCTTGCTGGCCATCGCCGCCATCATGCCGACCAGGAAGCTGCCCTCGTGCTCCTTGAAGACGATGCTTTGCACGTTGGGCAGGTTGACGACCGAGTCGACGATCGCGAACTGCAGCTTCGGGAACTCCTTGGCCACCTTCTCCATGCTGCTGCCCTGCGAGAAGCCGATGCCCACGATGGGGTTGGCGCCGCGCTCGGCCATGCGGCGCTTGGCCTGCTCGCGCTGCGCCGGGTTGCTGATCTCGAATTCGAGATACGGCTTGCCGGTCTCCTTCTTCCAGCGCTCGGCGCCGTCGTAGGCGGCCTGGTTGAAGGACTTGTCGAACTTGCCGCCCATGTCGTAGATCACGGCGGGCTCGGCGCGGGCGGCGATGGCTGCCGAGGCCAGGGCGACGGCGAGCAGGGCGGGCTTGACGTTCATGAGCGGCTCTCTCTTCGGTGGGTGGCGCTGCGGCGGCAGGATAGCAAGACTCGGGCCGCGCCCGCCTTGGTGGCGACGCTAGGATGCTGCGATGGCGACGCATGCTGACTTTGCCCAGGCCCTGCCCAAGGTGCTGCTGCACGAGCACCTGGACGGCGGCCTGCGCGTCGCCACGCTCTTCGATCTGCTGCAGCAGCGCGGCCTGGCTTCGCCGGCGGCCGACGTGGCAGGCCTGGCGGCCTGGTTCCAGGCCCGCGCGCATGCCGGCAGCCTGGTGGAGTACCTGAAGGGCTTCGAACTGACCGTGGCCGCGATGGCCACGCCGGCGGCGCTGGAGCGCGTGGCCTTCGAGGCCGCGGAAGACGCGCGCGCCCAGGGCTGCGTGCTGGCCGAATTCCGCATCGCGCCGCTGCTGTTCGAGCCGCATGGCATCGCGCCCGACGACGCGGTGCGCACGCTGCTGGCCGGGCTGGCGCGGTCACCGCTGCCCAGCGGACTGATCGTCTGCGCGATGCGCCAGCTGCCGGTGGCCGAGACCTTGCGCGCCGCCGAGCTGGCCTTGCGCTGGCAGGGCCACGGCGTGGTCGGCTTCGACCTCGCAGGGCCGGAGCGGGGCTTTCCGCCGTCGCTGCACGCGGCGGCGCTTCAGCGTGTGCGCGATGCCGGCCTGCCGATCACGCTGCACGCCGGCGAGGCCGACGAGGCCGAACGCGTGGTCGAAGCCGGCCGCCTGGGCGCGCGCCGCATCGGCCACGGCGTGCACCTGGCGCAGGCGCTGGCCGATCCGGCGCGCCGCCACCTGGTGGACGAGGCGCGAGGCCTGGGCCTGCACCTGGAGGTCTGCCCCACCAGCAACGTGCACACCGGCGTCGCGCCCGACCTGGCGCGCCACCCGATCACCGCGCTGTGGCGCGCCGGGGTGTCCTTGAGCTTCCACACCGACAACACGCTGATGAGCTGCATCACGCTGGCCGGCGAAGCGCGCGCGCTGCTGGCGCAGACGCCGCTGACGCAGGCCGACCTGCTGCAGATGCAGCGTCAGGCGGCGGCCGCGTCGTTCCTGCCCGAGCCGCAGCGCGCCGCGGCGCTGGCCGCGATCGCGGCGTTCAAGCCGCCGGCCTAGGGCCTGTTAACGCTATGGGAGGGCTCGCGTGACTCAGCAAAAGGCCGCCAGCAAGGCGCGCGGCGCAGCCCATGCTGCGCGCCTGGGCAAGCCGTGCAACGCGGCTGGCGGCCTTTTGCTGAGATCACCCGAAGGGCCGCCGCCTGGCTGGCCCCAGGGCGTCGTTGCTCGCTCGTTGCGTGCCGCAGGCACGCGGCCTCACTCGCGCCTAGCCCTGGGGCCAGCCAGGGGGCGGCGCGAGCCCTCCCATAGCGTTAACAGGCCCTAAGCAGCAGCGGCCGCAGCATCCACAAGCCCAGCGCCGGGCCCAGCGCCAGCCAGGGCAGCACCGCGGCCAGCGGCGCCTGCTGCACCCAGGCGCTGAAGAGCTGGATGCTGGCGATCGAGATCGCGAAGCCGATGCAGTTGGTGAGCGTCAGCACGCTGCCCATCGCCTGGCGCGGCGCATTGGCCGCGGTGAGCGCGGAGAACTGCGGCGAGTCGCCGGCCACCGTGAGGCCCCACACCAGCATCCAGGCCCAGAACACGGCGTCGGGCGAGCGCAGCAGCAGCGGCGCCAGCAGCCCGCACAGCCCGCTGGCCGCCAGTTGCGCCGCGGCCACGCGCGCGCTGCCCCAGCGCCGCGCCAGCGCTCCGCCGCCCGCGCAGCCCAGCGCGCCCGCGGCGATCACGCCGAAAGCGCCCCAGGCCAGCGCGCTGCCCTGCAGCCGCGTCGACAGGATCAGCGGCACCAGCACCAGCAGCGAATACAGCTCCCACATGTGGCCGAAGTAGCCGAACACCGAAGCGCGCACGCGGCGGTCGGTCCACAGGCTGGCCAGGTCGCGCAGGTGCAGCCCCGGGCCCTGGCCGGCCGGGCGAGCCGTGGGCTCGGGGATGGCCAGCAGCACCAACAGCCCGCCCAGCAGCGAGGCCGCGGCGACGCCGGCCATCACCCAGGTCCACGGCCAGGCGGCGCCCAGCGCGCGCAGCGCGTGCGGGCTGGCCGTGCCCAGCATCAGCGCGCCGATCAGCAGGCCCAGCGCCGGCCCCAGACCCTGCGGGAACCATTGCGCGGCGATCTTCATTCCCACCGGATAGATGCCGGCCAGGCAGAAGCCCGTGGCCGCACGCCAGCCCCACAGCACCCAGAAGCCCGAGGCGCTGGCGGCTGCCAGCGTGCAAGCCGCGCCGGCCACGCTGCAGGCGAAGAACACGCGGCGCGCCGAATGGCGGTCGGCCACCGCCAGCAGCGAGAACACCAGCGTGCCGGCGATGAAGCCGGCCTGCACGGCCGAGGTCAGCGTGCCCACCTCGGCCGCGGCCCAGCCGAAGCGGGCCTGCAGCTCGGGCATCACCGCGTTGACCGCGAACCACGGCGAGGTGCCGGCCAGTTGTGCCAGCACCAGGGCCGGCAGCACGCGCGCAGGAGTGCTCATCCGGCCGATGATGCCGCGCGCCACGCGCCCCCTCTTTGGGGGTCGGCGCGCTATCGTCGCCGGCGGCCGCGGGCCGCAGAATAGCCGCCTGGTCTTGGCAGGCACGACCCAAGGGAGCTTCGACGTGACCGATCGCATCGCAGGACGACGAGACCGCCCCCGGCGGGCCTGGCTGGCGCGGCTGGGCGCGGGCCTGGCGCTGGGCCTCGCGGCCCTGACGCTGGCCGGCTGCAAGGCGCCGCCGCCCCCACCGCCGCCTCCGCCGCCGGTGGACGAGACGCTGGACGGCGCGATCAACGGCGTGCTGCTGGACATCGCGCGGCAGCTCGGGCCCCAGGCCGGCACCGAGCGCAGCGCGGTGATCGACCCGCTGCTCGACGGCCGCAGCGGCCAGCAGACCAGGGCCACCGAGCAGGTGGCGCACGCGCTGATGGCCGGCATGCAGCGCGTGCTGCCCAAGACCCGGCTGCTGCCCTTCGACGAGGCCGGCGCCAAGGAATCGCGCTGGCTGTTCAACGGCACGCTCACCGCGCAGGACGGCGCGCCGGGCAGCTACAGGCTGACGGTGGCGCTGTCGGACCGCAGCAGCGGCGTGGTCATCGCGCGCGGCGTGGCGCCGCTGAAGGACAGCCAGCTCGACCTGTCGCCGACGCGCTTCTATTCCGAAAGCCCGTCGCTGGTGCGCGACCGCGCGGTGCAAGGCTACCTGGCCACCACCGAGAAGCCCGTGGGCCAGCCTGCCGACAGCTTGTACCTGGAGCAGATCCCCACCGCGGCGCTGCTGGCCGAGGCGCAGGAGGCCTACAACAACGAAAAGTGGGACCGCGCGCTGGAGCTGATGTCCACCGCCGCCACGCGCGACGACGGCCAGCAGCTGCGCACCTTCAACGGCCTGTACATGGCCAACATGAAGCTCGGCCGCACCGCCGATGCGGAGGCCGCGTTCGGCAAGATCGCCGCCCTGGGCCTGGCCACCAGCAACCTGGCGGTGAAGATCCTGTTCCGACCCGGCACCACCGAGTTCATGAGCGACGCGCCGGTCTACACGATGTGGCTGCGCCAGATCGCCAAGGCGGCGCAGGCCTCGGAGCTGTGCCTGACCGTCGTCGGCCACACCAGCAAGACCGGCACCGAGGCGATCAACAAGGCCTTGTCGCTGCGCCGCGCGCAGGCCATGCGCGAGCGCCTGGTGCGCGACGCGCCGGTGCTGGGCCGCGGCCAGCGCGTGCGCACCGAAGGCCGCGGCTGGGACGAGACCATCGTCGGCACCGGCACCGACGATTTGCGTGACGCCCTCGACCGGCGCGTGGAATTCAAGGTCGACAACTGCGCCTGACGGCCTAGAATCCGACCCTTCCCGAGGAGCGTTGCAATGGCCGCAGACCCTGCGGCCGCCAGGCTCGGGCCGGTGCCGCGGCGGTCGCGGCGCCGCTGCAACGGCGCTCACCTCTCCATCCGAGGTGCGTGCCATGCCTGATTCCCCTGCCGCCGCTGCCGTCACTCCGCCGCCGATGCGCCTGTCGGGCCTGGAGCCCGTCGCGATCGGCGCCGAAACGCTCTTCGTCAACATCGGCGAGCGCACCAACGTCACCGGTTCCAAGGCCTTCGCGCGGCTGATCCTGGCCGGCGACTACGAGGCGGCGCTGGCCGTCGCGCGCCAGCAGGTGGAGAACGGCGCCCAGATCATCGACGTCAACATGGACGAGGCGATGCTCGACTCGGCCGCGGCGATGGAGCGCTTCCTGAAGCTGGTGGCCGGCGAGCCCGAGATCGCGCGCGTGCCCATCATGATCGACTCCAGCAAGTGGAGCGTGATCGAGACCGGCCTCAAGTGCATCCAGGGCAAGGGCATCGTCAACAGCATCAGCCTGAAGGAAGGCGAGGCCGAGTTCCGCCGCCAGGCCACGCTGGTGCGGCGTTATGGGGCCGCCGCCGTCGTGATGGCCTTCGACGAGCAGGGCCAGGCCGACAGCTGCCAGCGCAAGATCGACATCTGCGCGCGCGCCTACCGGCTGCTGGTCGACGAGATCGGCTTCGCGCCCGAGGACATCATCTTCGACCCCAACGTGTTCGCGATCGCCACCGGCATCGAGGAGCACGACAACTACGCGGTCGACTTCATCGAGGCCACGCGCTGGATCAAGCAGCACCTGCCCGGCGCCAAGGTCAGCGGCGGCGTCTCCAACGTGTCGTTCAGCTTCCGCGGCAACGACCCGGTGCGCGAGGCGATCCACACCGTGTTCCTGTACCACGCGATCCGGGCCGGCATGGACATGGGCATCGTCAACGCCGGGATGATCGGCGTCTACGACGAGCTGGAGCCCGAGTTGCGCGAGCGCGTCGAGGACGTGGTGCTGAATCGCCGCAAGGACGCCGCCGAGCGGCTGCTGGAGATCGCCGAGAGCGCCAAGGGCGCCGCCAAGGACGACGGCGCGCGGCTGGCCTGGCGCGCCGCCACGGTCGACGAGCGCCTGAGCCACGCGCTGGTGCACGGCATCACCGAGTTCATCGTCGCGGATACCGAGGAATGCTGGCAGGCCATGCGCGCGAAGGGCGGCCGGCCGCTGCACGTGATCGAAGGCCCGCTGATGGCCGGCATGAACATCGTCGGCGACCTCTTCGGCCAGGGCAAGATGTTCCTGCCGCAGGTGGTGAAGAGCGCGCGCGTGATGAAGCAGGCCGTGGCCCACCTGCTGCCCTACATCGAGGCCGAGAAGCGCTTGCTGCAGGACGCCGGCGGCGACGTCAAGTCCAAGGGCAAGATCGTCATCGCCACCGTCAAGGGCGACGTGCACGACATCGGCAAGAACATCGTCACCGTGGTCCTGCAGTGCAACAACTTCGAGGTCGTCAACATGGGCGTGATGGTGCCCTGCCAGGACATCCTGTCCAAGGCCAAGGTCGAGGGCGCCGACCTGATCGGGCTGTCGGGGCTGATCACGCCCAGCCTGGAGGAGATGCAGCACGTGGCCGCCGAGATGCAGCGCGACGATTTCTTCCGGCTGAAGAAGATCCCGCTGCTGATCGGCGGCGCCACCACCAGCCGCGTGCACACCGCGGTGAAGATCGCGCCGCACTACGAAGGACCGGTGGTCTACGTGCCCGACGCCTCGCGCAGCGTGGGCGTGTGCAGCGAGCTGCTGTCCGACGAACGCGCGGCGCGCTACATCGCCGAACTGGAGGCCGACTACCAGCGCGTGCGCGCGCTGCACGCTGCCAAAAAGCAGCCGGCGCTGGTGCCCATCGCCGCGGCGCGCGCCAACAAGACGCCGATAGCCTGGACCGCCTACACGCCGCCGGTGCCGAAGTTCATCGGCCGCCGCGTGTTCCGCAACCAGGACCTGGCCGAGCTGGCCGCGTGCATCGACTGGGGCCCGTTCTTCCAGACCTGGGACCTGGCGGGGCGCTTCCCCGAGATCCTGCGCGACGAGATCGTCGGCCACGAGGCGCAGCGGGTGTTCAGCGACGGCAAGCGGCTGCTGCAGCGGCTGATCGAAGGGCGCTGGCTGCAGGCCGGCGGCGTGATCAGCCTGCTGCCGGCCAACACGGTGGACGACGACACCATCGAGGTCTACGCCGACGAGTCGCGCGAGCAGGTGGTGCTGCGCTGGAGCCCGCTGCGGCTGCAGACCGAGCGCCCGGTGATCGACGGTATGCCGCGGCCCAACCGCTGCCTGGCCGACTTCATCGCGCCCAAGGGCGTCGCGGCCGACTACATCGGCCTGTTCGCGGTGACCGCGGGCCTGGGCGTCGAGAAGAAGGAGCGGCAGTTCGCCGCCGACCACGACGACTACAGCGCCATCATGCTCAAGTCCCTGGCCGACCGCCTGGCCGAGGCCTTCGCCGAGCGGCTGCACCAGCGCGTGCGCACGGAGTTCTGGGGTTATGCGCCCGATGAAGGCTTGAGCAACGAGCAGCTGATCGCCGAGGCCTACCGCGGCATCCGCCCCGCGCCCGGCTACCCGGCCTGTCCGGACCACAGCGTCAAGCGCGCGATGTTCGACGTGCTGCAGGCCGGCGAGATCGGCATGAGCCTGACCGAGAGCCTGGCGATGGCGCCGGCGGCCAGCGTCTGCGGCTTCTACCTCGCGCACCCCGAGGCGCGCTACTTCAACGTGGGCCGCATCGGCGACGACCAGCTGCAGGACTGGGCCGCGCGCCAGGCCGTCGCCGAGGCCGACGCGCGCCGGCTGCTGGCGCCGGCGTTGGGCTGAGCTCGAGGTGAGACGGCGCTCAGCCCAGCGCGCGCTGCGCCTGCAAGGCCTCGGCGACGTGGGTGGTGGCGATCGCGGACGCCGCCGCCAAGTCGGCCACGGTGCGCGCCACCTTCAGCGTGCGGTGCAGCCGGCGGCCTGACCAGCCCAGGCGCTCGGCCGCCTGCCGCAGAAAGGCGGCGGCCGCCTCGTCCAGCCGGCAATGCTGGTCGATCGCCGCGCCTTCCAGCCGCGCATTGGGCAAGCCCTGGCGTTGAAGCTGGAGGGCGTGCGCCCGCGCCACGCGCGCGGCGACGGCGGCGCTGGGCTCGCCGTCGGGCAGTGCCATCAGCTCGGTCGGAGGCACGGCGGGCACTTCGACGCGCAGGTCGATGCGGTCGAGCAAGGGGCCCGACACGCGGCCTTGATAACGCGCCACTTGGTCGGGCGTGCAGCGGCAGGCGCGCGCGCTGCCGGCCGGCGCGCCCAGCCAGCCGCAAGGGCAGGGGTTCATCGCCGCGACCAGCAGGAAGCGCGCCGGGTAGTGCGCCTGCCGCGCGGCGCGCGAGATCGTGATCCGGCCGGTCTCCAGCGGTTCGCGCAGCGCCTCCAGCGCGTTGCGCGGCAGCTCGGGCAGCTCGTCGAGGAACAGCACGCCGCCGTGCGCCAGCGAGATCTCGCCCGGCCGCGGCGGCGAGCCGCCGCCCACCAGCGCTGCCGCGCTGGCCGAATGGTGCGGCGCGCGCACCGGCCGCTGGCCGAAGCTCGCGGGGTCGAAAGGGCTGGCGGCCAGGCTGCGGACCGCCGCGCTGGCCAGCGCCTCGGCCTCGTCCATCGGCGGCAGCAGGCTCGGCAGCCTGGTGGCCAGCATCGACTTGCCGCTGCCGCGCGCGGCCGGCACCGCCGGCGGCAGCGCCGGGCCGTCGGGCAGCAAGGCCTGCACGACCTGCGCCAAGTGCGTGGCTGCCAGCACCGGCAGCCCCGGCACCAGCGCGGCGCCGGCGGCGCTGATCGCCGGCAGCACCAGCGTGCGCGCGTTGCCGGCGCGGCGCAGCGCCAGCGCCAAGGCCAGCGCGCCGCGCACCGGGCGCAGCTCGCCGGCCAGCGAGAGCTCGCCGGCGAACTCGTAGGGCGCCAGCGCGGCCGGCGCGATCACGCCGCCGGCGGCCAGGATGCCCAGCGCGATCGGCAGGTCGAAGCGGCCCGAGTCCTTGGGCAGGTCGGCCGGCGCCAGGTTGACCGTGATGCGCTGGTTGTGGGGGAACGCGAAGCCGCTTTGCTGCAAGGCCGCGCGCACGCGCTCGCGCGACTCCTTGACCTCGGTGTCGGCCAGGCCCACCAGCGTGAAGCTGGGCAGCCCATTGGCGAGCTGCACCTCCACCTGCACCTCGGGCGCCGAAAGCCCGTCCAGCGCCCGGCTGGCGACCACGGCCAGTGACATCGTCCGCATCCTCCCCGGGCGGGATTGTGCCGGCGCCCCGCGCTCATGCCATCGCACCGTCTCGGTGCAGTCGACCGGGTTTCACCACATCGGTGCGGCCGGATGGCCCCGATGGCGGCCGCGATGCACCGCAGCCGTGGCTTTGTCCCTGCCGATCTTGTGGCACGGAAGCTGCAAACCGGGTGGCTGAAACCTCGTCACCCCCGTTTTGGAGTCTCCGATGAAGAAAGCGATCCTGTCCCTGGCCTCCGTGCTGGCCGCATCGGCATGGCCGGTGGCAGCCCATGCCGACCTGGCGTTCAATGTCGGCGGCGTCACCGAGTACCGCTACCGCGGCATCTCGCAGTCACGCTTCAAGCCTGCGGTGCAGGGCGGCATCGACTTCTCGGCCGGCGGCTTCTACCTGGGCACCTGGGGCTCGTCGATCAAGTGGATCAAGGACGCCGGCGGCGATGCCTCGGCCGAGGTCGACGTCTACGGCGGCTACAAGGGCGACATCGTCAAGGACTCGCTGTCCTACGACGTGGGCGTGCTGACCTACCAATACCCCAGCCACAAGCTGGCGGTGAGCCCGGCGACCACCGAGCTCTACGGCGCGCTGACCTTCGGCCCGGCGACGCTGAAGTACTCGCACAGCGTGACCAATCTGTTCGGCTTTGCCGACAGCAAGAACAGCGGCTACCTGGATCTGAGCGCCAGCTTCGACGTGGGCGGCGGCGTGATGCTGGCGCCGCACATCGGCTACCAGAAGGTGGCGCATAACGGCGATTACTCATACACCGACTTCTCGTTCAGCGTCAGCAAGGACTTCGACGGCCTGGTGCCCAGCCTGACGCTCTACGCCACCGACACCAAGAAGATCAACGGCGGCTACGCCTACGTCAGCCCGTCGGGCAAGAACCTGGGGCGCACCGGCGTCGCGCTGGGCGTCAAGTACAACTTCTGAACGCGAAGGAGATGACCATGAAGATGGTGACCGCCATCGTCAAGCCCTTCAAGCTGGACGAAGTTCGCGAGGCGCTCTCCGCCATCGGCGTGCAGGGCATCACGGTGACCGAAGTCAAGGGCTTCGGCCGCCAGAAGGGCCACACCGAGCTGTACCGCGGCGCGGAGTACGTCGTCGACTTCCTGCCCAAGGTGAAGATCGAAGCCGCGGTGGACGACGCCATCGTCGACCGCGTGATCGAGGCCATCGAGGCCTCGGCCCGCACCGGCAAGATCGGCGACGGGAAGATCTTCGTCAGCGCGCTCGAACAGGTGGTGCGCATCCGCACCGGCGAGACCGGCAAGGACGCGCTGTGAACGCCGCCAACCCAACCAGAACGACAAGCATGACGAGCATGAAGAAACTCTTTGCGATCCTCGCCCTGGCCGTCTCGGCGTTGGGCGTTTCGGGCGCTGCGCTGGCGCAGGAGGCGGCGTCGGCGCCGGCCGCGGCGGCATCCGTGGCGGCCGAGACCGCACCGGCGCCCGCAGCGGCCGCCTCGGCCCCGGCCGCTGCCGCCTCGGCGCCGGCGCCCAAGGTCGACTCCGGCGACACCGCCTGGATGCTGACCTCCACGCTGCTGGTGATCCTGATGACGATCCCCGGCCTGGCGCTGTTCTACGGCGGCCTGGGCCGCTCGAAGAACATGCTGTCGGTGCTGATGCAGGTCTTCGTGATCTTCTCGCTGATCAGCCTGCTGTGGGCGATCTACGGCTACAGCCTGGCCTTCGCCGGCGAGGGCAACTTCTTCGGCTCGCTGGACAAGATCTTCCTGAAGGGCGTGACGCAGGAAACCTTCGGCGCGCTGACCACCATTCCCGAGTACGTGTTCATCGCCTTCCAGGGCACCTTCGCGGCCATCACCACGGCGCTGATCGTCGGCTCCTACGCCGAGCGCATCCGTTTCGGCGCGGTGCTGCTGTTCAGCGCGCTGTGGTTCACCTTCAGCTACGTGCCCATCGCCCACATCGTCTGGGGCGGCGGCTTGCTGGGCAAGGACGGCGCGCTGGACTTCGCCGGCGGCACCGTGGTGCACATCAACGCCGGCGTGGCCGGCCTGGTGGGCGCCTACGTGCTGGGCAAGCGCATCGGCTTCGGCAAGGAGGCGATGGCGCCGCACAGCCTGACGCTGACGATGGTCGGCGCCTCGCTGCTGTGGGTGGGCTGGTTCGGCTTCAACGCCGGCTCCGCGGGCGCGGCCAACGCGCTGGCCGGGCTCGCCTTCGTCAACACCGTGCTGGCCACCGCGGCGGCCGCGCTGTCGTGGATCGCCGGCGAGGCCATGGTCAAGGGCAAGGCCTCGATGCTGGGCGCCGCGTCGGGCGCCGTGGCGGGCCTGGTGGCGGTGACGCCGGCGGCCGGCTTCGTCGGCCCGATGGGCTCGATCGTGCTCGGCCTGATCGCCGGCGTGGTCTGCCTGTGGGGCGTGACCGGCCTCAAGCGCATGCTGGGCGCCGACGACGCCTTCGACGTGTTCGGCGTGCACGGCGTGGGCGGCATCGTGGGCGCCATCCTCACCGGCGTGTTCGCGGCGCCGGGCCTGGGCGGCACGCAGCCGGCCGACTTCGCGATGGGTCACCAGGTGTGGGTGCAGGTGAAGAGCGTGCTGCTGACCGTCGTGTGGTCCGCGGTGGTGGCCTACGTCTCGTACAAGATCGCCGACCTGACGCTGGGCCTGCGCGTGCCCGAGGACGAGGAGCGCGAGGGCCTGGACATCACCTCGCACGGCGAGACGGCGTACAGCAAGTGACGCCGGCTATCCGGGCCTGATGAGCTTGACAGGCGCCCCGGTCGACGACCGGGGCGTTTTGCTCATCATTTTGAGCAGCGCACTGACCGGCTGCATAGAATGGCGGTCACCATGCCGGCCCGCATCCAACTTGCCAACCCCCTGGAGCAAACGCTGCTGAGGCAGCTCGGCCAGCGGCTGGCCGGCAGCCGGCGTTCGCGCGGGCTGTCGGCATCGGCGCTGGCAGCGGCGCTCGGCATTTCGCGCAACACCCTCAAGGCCGCCGAATGCGGCGACGCCTCGGTGACCATGGGGACCTACCTGCGCATCCTGGGCGTGCTGGGGATGGCCGGCGACCTGGCCTTGGTGGGGGCGGCGGCCGACGCGCCGGCAGATGGCCTCGCGCAGCGGCACGCGGCGCTGGAGGCGCAGGTGGCCGCCGGCACGCGCGACGCTCGCAGCCTGGTGGCGGTGCCCGCGGACCTGGCCCGGCGGGCGCGGCTCGCCTTCCCGAAGGATGCGTTCGGCAAGGCCGGGCCCTGGTAGCCGCGCGTGACCAGGACCGAGGCCGTCACGCCCGGCGAGGTGTTGGGGCGCTTGCTGCGCGCGGCCGGAGACGACCTGGTGCTCGTCGGTGGCCAGGCGCTGGCCTTCTGGGTTCAGCGCTACGGCCTGGTGCTGCCGGCCGACGTCGTCGCGGTCTCGGCCGACACCGACTTCCTGGCGCCGTCGACGGCCGCCCGGGCCGCCGTGCTGCGCATGGCCGCGGCGCTGCAGGGCCAGGCGCAGTTTCCCAGCCGGCGCGCGCTGACCGCGCTGGTCGGCCAGGCCTGCCTGGACATCGGCGACGACGAGTTCATCAACGTCGATGTCGTCTTCCGCGTCATCGGGCTGACGCAGGACGCCGTTCGCAAGCGTGCCGTGCGCGTGGAGGTCGACGATGTGATCTTCGCCGTCATGCACCCGCTGGACGTGCTGCGCAGCCGGCTGGCAAACCTGCACCGGCTGGTCGAGAAGCAAAACCCCAAAGGGGTCATGCAGTTGGCGCTGGCGATCGACGCGGCCCGGGAGTTCCTGCGCGACGAGGCCGGCAAGCTCCCATCGCAGAAGACGCGCGGGCGCCACCCGCTGCAGCCCTTCGTGTCCGAGATCGAGCGCCTGGCCCGCGAGGACGCCGGCCGCAAGGTCGCCCGGCGCTTCGGCCTGCACGTGGCCGATGCCATCGACGCCAGCCTCATCCCGGCCGGCCCCTTCTGGCAGCGCAAGTGGCCCGAGCTGGCGCCGCTGATGTCGCCGCCGTACGCGGCCCGGTTCTCGCCGCCCGCGATTGCTTCCTAGAATCGCGACGCTTGGCCGTCCGCGCCGATGACGAGAACCTCATGGTCCCCCACCTGATCACCGCGCTCACCGGCCCGATCAACGAGCTGGAGCAGCGCATCCTCGAATCGATGCCGGCGATCGAGCGCTGGTTCCGGCTCGAATGGATGGAGCACACGCCGCCGTTCTACACCGCGGTGGACCTGCGCAACGCCGGCTTCAAGCTGGCGCCGGTGGACACCGACCTCTTCCCCGAGGGCTTCAACCACCTGACGCCGCAGATGCTGCCGCTGGCCGTGCAGGCGGCGATGGCGGCGATCGAGAAGATCTGCCCCGAGGCCAAGAACCTGCTGCTGCTGCCCGGCAAGCGCTGCGACAACAGCTTCTACCGCATGCACCTGCAGCGCCTGGTGCAGATCTTCACGCAGGCCGGGCTCAACGTGCGGCTGGGCTCGTTCGACCCCGCGCTGACGGCGCCGCGCCCGGTGCCGCTGCCCGACGGCGGCGAGCTGCTGATCGAGCCCGTGGTGCGCAAGCGCACGCGGCTGGGCTTGAAGGACTTCGACCCCTGCACCATCCTGCTCAACGACGACCTGCGCGGCGGCGTGCCGCGCTCGCTGCAGAACCTGCACGAGCAGTACCTGCTGCCGCCGCTGCACGCCGGCTGGGCGCTGCGCCGCAAGTCGACGCACTTCCACAGTTATGAGGAGGTGGCCAAGAAGTTCGCCAAGCTGCTGGGCATGGACCCCTGGCTGATCAACCCGATGGCCGCGCGCTGCGCCGCGGTGGACGCCGCCGACGAGGCCGCGCTGGACGGCGTGCGTGCCCAGGCCGATGCGATCCTGGCCAAGGTGCGGCGCAAGTTCAAGGAATACGGCATCAACGAGAAGCCCTTCGCCGTCGTCAAGACCGACGCCCGCCGCAGCGGCGCCGGCGTGCTGACGGTGCGCGACGCGCGCGAGATCGATGCCGCGCGGCTGCAGCGCGTGCTGGGCACCGCCGAGGCGCCCGCCGCGGTGGACCTGCTGGTGCAGGAGGGCGTGCCGACCTACGAGCGCATCAACGAGGCGGTGGCCGAGCCGGTGGTCTGCATGATCGACCGCTACGTGATCGGCGGCTACTACCGCGTGCACGCCGGCCGCGGCATCGACGAGAACCTGGACACGCCCGGCTCCACCTACGTGCCGCTGGCCTTCGCCGAGAGCCACCAGCTGCCGCTGCGCTCGGCCAAGCCCGGCGCCAGCGCGCCCAACCGCTTCTACATGTACGGCGTGATCGGGCGCCTGGCGATGCTGGCCGCGGCCTACGAGCTGGAAGCCACCGATCCCGAGGCCGAGAACTACGACTGAGGCAGCGGCCGGTCCTTCCGTCCTTTCCATGCCCCGCGAAACCCCCGCCCGCACGCCAGGCGCCGTGGCCGCGCTGACGCTGGCCGCGATCGGCGTCGTCTACGGCGACATCGGCACCAGCCCGCTGTATGCGCTGAAGGAGGTGTTCGGCCACGGCCGCGTGCCGCTGACGCCGGACAACATCCTGGGCATCCTGTCGCTGGTGTTCTGGACGCTCGCCATCATCGTCTCGTTCAAGTACGTGACGCTGATCCTGCGCGCCGACAACAACGGCGAAGGCGGCCTGATCGCGATGCTGGCGCTGGCCTCGCAGGCGGTGAAGCAGCGCCCCGCGCTGCGCCGCAAGCTGCTGCTGGTGGGCATCTTCGGCACTGCGATCTTCTTCGGCGACGGCGTCATCACGCCGGCGGTCTCGGTGCTGGGCGCGGTGGAGGGGCTGGAGGTCGCGGCGCCGGGGCTGCACCGCTTCATCGTGCCCTTGTCGCTGCTGGTGCTGACGGCGCTGTTCGCCGCGCAGCGCTTCGGCACCGGCGGCATCGGGCGCTTCTTCGGGCCCGTCACCGCGCTGTGGTTCCTGGTGCTGGCGGCGCTGGGCGCGGTGCACATCGCGCACCAGCCGCAGGTGCTGGTGGCGCTGCTGCCCACGCACGCGCTGCGCTTCGCCGCCGGGCAGCCGCACGTCGCCTTCGTCGCTTTGGGCGCGGTGGTGCTGTGCGTGACCGGCGCCGAGGCGCTGTACGCCGACCTGGGCCACTTCGGCAAGCTGCCGATCCGGCTGGCCTGGTTCGCGCTGGTGTGGCCGGCGCTGGTGCTCAACTACTTCGGCCAGGGCGCGATGCTGCTGGAGCACCCCGAGAACATCCGCAACCCGTTCTACGAGATGGCGCCCCCGTGGGCGCTGTTCCCGCTGATCGCGCTGGCCACCGCGGCCGCGGTGATCGCCTCGCAGGCGCTGATCACGGCCGCGTTCTCGGTCACCAAGCAGGCGGTGCAGCTCGGCTACCTGCCGCGGCTGCGCATCGCGCACACCTCGGTCCGGGAGACCGGGCAGATCTACGTGCCCTTCGTCAACTGGGCGCTGTACGTCTGCATCGTCGCCGCGGTGGCGGCCTTCGGCTCCAGCAGCGCACTGGCCTCGGCCTACGGCATCGCGGTGACCATCGACATGACGATCACCACGGTGATGACCTTCTTCGTGATCCGCTTCGGCTGGAAGCTGCCGCTGCCGCTGTGCCTGGCGGCCACGGGTTTCTTCTTCGTCGTCGACGTCACCTTCTTCGCCGCCAACGCCGTCAAGGTGCTGGAGGGCGGCTGGTTCCCGCTGGTCATCGGCGGCGCGATGTTCCTGCTGATGACGACCTGGAAGCGCGGCCGCTGGCTGATGTCGGCGCGGCTGCACGAAGAGGCGATCGAGCTGCCGCTGTTCCTGGAGTCGATCTTCCTCAGCCCGCCGCAGCGCGTGGAGGGCACCGCGGTCTTCCTCGGCGCCGAGAAGGGCGCCACGCCGTTCGCGCTGCTGCACAACCTCAAGCACAACAAGGTGCTGCACGAGCAGAACCTGTTCGTCAGCGTGCACCACCACGAGCTGCCGTGGATCGGCTTCGACCGCCGCTGCGAGGTCGAGCCGCTGGGCCACGACTGCTGGCAGGTGGTGCTGCACTTCGGCTTCAAGAACGAACCCGACGTGCCCGAGGCGCTGAAGCTGCTGGCCGGCCGCGGCATCCAGCTCGACGACATGCAGACCAGCTACTTCCTCAGCCGCGACCAGGTCATCCCCACGCTGCGCGGCGGCATGGCGCTGTGGCGCGAGAAGCTGTTCGCCAGCATGCACCGTAACGCCGGCGCGGCGGCCGACTTCCTGCGCCTGCCGACCAACCGCATCGTCGAGCTGGGTTCGAAGGTCGAGATTTGATGCCGCGTTCGTTCTGGCGCGATCTCTCGCTGCCGGCCGTGGTGGCCGGCTTCGTCGCCGTGCTGGTGGGCTACACCAGCTCGGTGGTCATCGTCTTCCAGGCCGCGGCGGCGCTGGGCGCCACGCCCGAGGTCACCGCGTCGTGGCTGTGGGCGCTGGGCCTGGGCATGGGCCTCACCAGCGCGGGCCTGAGCCTGTGGTACCGCAAGCCGGTGCTCACCGCGTGGTCCACGCCGGGCGCGGCGCTGCTGGTCACCGCCGGCGCCGGCGTGCCGCTGGCCGAAGGCGTGGGCGCCTTCGTCGTCTGCGGGCTGCTGATCACCGCGGCCGGCGCCAGCGGCCTGTTCGCGCGCGTGATGGACCGGCTGCCGCAGGCGCTGGCGGCGGCGCTGCTGGCCGGCGTGCTGACGCGCTTCGCGTTCGACGCTTTCCTGGCGCTGCGCACGCAAGGCCTGCTGGTGGGCACGATGGCCGCGGCCTACCTGCTGGGCCGGCGCTGGTGGCCGCGCTACGCGGTGCCGGGCGTGCTGCTGGCCGGCGTGGCGGTGGCGGGCGCTTCGGGGCTGCTGCACTTCGGCGGCGTGCAGTGGCAGTGGACGGTGCCGGTGTTCGTCGCGCCGCGCTTCAGCGTCGCCGCGCTGGTCGGCGTCGCGCTGCCGCTCTTCGTCGTCACGATGGCGTCGCAGAACCTGCCCGGCGTGGCCGCGCAGCGCGCCGCCGGCTACGACGTGCCGGTGTCGCCGGCGATCACCGCCACCGGGCTGGCGACCACGGTGCTGGCGCCGTTCGGCGGCTATGCGTTGAACCTGGCGGCCATCACCGCGGCCATCTGCATGGGCCGCGAAGCCAGCGTCGACCCGGCGCGCCGCTACACCGCCAGCGTGGTGGCCGGGTTGCTCTATGCCGCGCTGGGGCTGGTGGGCGGCGCGGTGGTCGGGCTGATCGCCGCGTTCCCGAAGGAGCTGGTGCTGGCGGTGGCCGGCTTCGCGCTGCTGGCGACGATCGGCAGCGGCCTGGCCGCCGCGGTGAAGGACGAGCGCAGCCGCGAGCCGGCGCTGATCACGTATCTGGTGACGGCCAGCGGCCTCACGCTGTTCGGCGTCGGCGCGGCGTTCTGGGGCGTCGTCGCCGGCGCGCTGGCGCTGGCGGTGCAGCGCTTTCGGGCTTGAGCCCGCAGGCTTTGCCGAGGGCTCATTCCCGCTTGGCGGGACTGGCCGCAGGCCATAGGGTGCACCGTTGAGCCTGCGCAGGCAACGGTCACGCCGGTGTGAGACAGTCCGGCCCCGATTGGAGGAAAGAGCCGTGCACCTGCTGTTCGTCGCCGACCCGCTGGAAAGCTTCAAGACCTACAAGGACACCACGTTCGCGATGATGCGCGAGGCCGCGCGCCGCGGCCACCGCATCAGCGCCTGCGAGCCGGCCGACCTGGTGTGGCGCCGCGGCGCGCACGTGGTGGCACGGCGCGCGCGCGCCATCGTGCTGACGGGCGATGAGCACGCCTGGTTCGACACCGTGTCCGACGCCGAGCAGGTGCTGGCCGAGACCGACGCGGTGCTGATGCGCAAGGACCCGCCGTTCGACAGCGAGTACTTCTACGCCACGCACCTGCTGGGCCAGGCCGAGCGCGAAGGCGCGAAAGTCTTCAACAAGCCCGCGGCCTTGCGCGACCACCCGGAGAAGCTGGCGATCCTGGAGTTCCCCGAGCACATCGCGCCGACGCTGGTGACGCGCAGCGACGCCGCGGTGCGCGCCTTCCATGCCGAGCATGGCGACATCATCTTGAAGCCGCTGGACGGCATGGGCGGCATGGGCATCTTCCGCGTCGGCGCCGATGGGCTGAACCTGGGCAGCATCATCGAGACGCTCAACGCGCAGGGCACGCGCACGCTGATGGTCCAGCAGTACCTGCCGCAGATCGCGCAGGGCGACAAGCGCGTGCTGCTGATCGCCGGGCAGCCGGTGCCGTTCTGCCTGGCGCGCATCCCGCAGGGCAGCGAGATCCGCGGCAACCTGGCCGCCGGCGGCAAGGGCGTGGCTCAAGCTTTGAGCGATGCCGACCGCCGCATCGCCAAGGCGCTGGGCCCCACGCTGGCTGCACGCGGCCTGCTGCTGGTGGGGCTGGACGTGATCGGCGACAAGCTCACCGAGATCAACGTCACCAGCCCCACCTGCTTCCAGGAGATCATGCAGCAGACCGGCTTCGACGTGGCGAAGACGTTCGTCGACGCGCTCGAAGCGGCGATCTGAGCGTCCGAGCGGGCGATGCACGCCTCCGATCCGCTGCAGCGGCTGCTGAACGACGGCGCGCACTGGGACGCCGAGTACGGCGACGGCCTGTCCAACCACCTGCCCATGGGCCTGATCGCGCTGGAGCGGCTGGGCGCCGGCGCCGGGCGATTGAACGCCTGGATGGAGCGTTATGTGAGCGCCAAGGCCTTGCGCCCGGCGCAGCCGGTGCAACCTTGGCCGCGTGGCGACGCCTGGCCCGGGCGCCTGGGCGACGCGGCGGCCTGGCCGCTGTACCGCGGGCTGTTCCGCGAGTGGATAGCCGAAGAAGGCGCGCAGGCGCTGCTGGCGCAAGTGCTGCCGCAACTGATGCCCGGTTGCGCAGCCGCGGCCTTCCACGGGCTGATCCGCACCGCCTACGCGGTGCAGGTGGGCCACCTGGCTGAACTGGCCGACGGCCTGGCGCACTGGGCGGCGTTCCATCTGCCGCTGGGGCCGCTGCCCGAGGTCGTGATGGACCGGAGCGACCCGCTGCCGCTGCTGCGGCGGCTGCGGGCCGGGGACTCCAACGCGCCGCTGATCGCCGGCCGCATCGCCGACGCGGCGCGCGGCGGCCAGGTCAACCGCGTGATCGCGCCGTTGCGCATCGGCGCCGACACGCCCAAGCGCCTGGCGCGCGCCGCGGCCTTTGCGTACGCCGAGACCGGCAACTTCACTGCGCTGCACCTGGTGACCGGCACGCACGCGATGCGCGTGCTGGCGCGCTTCGCTGACGATGCCGACCACGCCTGGCGCTGCTTCTGGCAGGCCTATGCGCACGGCGTGGTGGCCGCGCGGCTGCGGCCGCTGCCGCAGCCGGCGCCGCTGCTGGACTGGGACGCGATCGTCGCCGCCGCGCTGGCCAGCGACGACGAGCACCTGATCAAGCTGGTCGACAGCGCCCGCGAGGAAGAACGCTGCTACGGCGGCGACGACTGGCGCCGCGCGGCGTCGCGCGCGGTGGCGGCGTCGGCGGCGGGCTGAGGCATCTCGGCCCACAAGGCCGCGGCGCTCAAGTCCAGCCCGACGCTGGCCAGTTGAACGTCCTGCCCCGATTCCGCCGGGTGCAGCACCCACAGGCCGTCGCCGCCCTTGCGGTAGAGGTCGCAGCGGCGAGACTCGGGGTCGACCAGCAGGTATTCGCGCAGGCTGGGCAGCAGCCGGTAGGCGGCGAACTTGTCTCCGCGGTCGTAGCCGGCGGTGCCGGGCGACAGCACTTCCACCACCAGGCAGGGCTCGCGCTTGATCTTCGGGTCGGCGGCGTCGGCCGTGCTGCAGGTGACCAGCACGTCGGGGTAGAAGAAGCAGTCGGCGGCTTCGACGCGCAGTTTCATGTCTAGCATGAAGACGCGGCAGGGGCTGCCGGCCAGGTGGGTGCGCAAGGCCACGTACACGTTGCCCGTGGCCGTGACATGCCCTTCCTCGGCCCCCGCCATCGCGAACAGCTCGCCCTGCACGTACTCGTGCTTGATGGTCTCGTGCGCATCCCAGGCCAGGAAATCCTCGGCGCTCATGCGGTGCAGCGGTGCGGCTTGTCCCATCGGCATCTTCCCCGTTGACGGCCGCAGTGTAGGCCCGCCGGGGACAATCACCGCAATGAAGTCCCCAAGCTCACTTCGTTCGCGGCCCCCCAGGGGGGCGCCCAGTACCTTCGGAACGGCCGGGCGGTACTGATGGCCCTGCTGACCCTCTCCAACGCCCACCTCGCCTACGGCCACGTGCCGCTGCTGGACGGCGCCGACTTCGCGCTGGAGCCCGGCGAGCGCGTCGCGCTGATCGGGCGCAACGGCGCCGGCAAGTCCTCGCTGCTGAAGATCCTGGCCGGCCTCGACAAGCCCGACGACGGCGTGCTGCAGGTGCAGACCGGGCTGCGCCGCGTCTACGTCGCGCAGGAGCCGGCGTTCGCGCCCGGCGTCACGGTGTTCGACGCCGTGGCCGAAGGCGTGGCCGAGGCGCGTGCGCTGCGTGCGCGCTACGAGGCGCACGATGCCGATGAAGACCTCGACGCGCTGCAGACCCGCATCGAAGCGCTGGGCGGCTGGACCTGGGAGCAGCGCGTCGAGCAGGCCTTGCAGCGCCTGAACCTGGACGCCGCGGCCGTGGTCGACAGCCTGTCCGGCGGCACGAAGAAGCGCGTCGCGCTGGCGCGCGCGCTGGCCGCGGCGCCCGAGGTGCTGCTGCTCGACGAGCCGACCAACCACCTCGACATCGCCGCGATCGAGTGGCTGCAGGACCTGCTGAACGACTGGCGCGGCGCGCTGGTGCTGGTGTCGCACGACCGCGCCTTCATCGACGCGGTGGCCACGCGCATCGTCGAGCTGGACCGCGGCTGCCTGCGCAGCTATCCCGGCAACTTCGCCGCTTTCCAGGCCGCCAAGGAGCGCGAGCTGGACGCCGAAGCGCAGGCCGACGCGCGCGCCGACAAGCTGCTGGCGCAGGAGGAGACGTGGATCCGCAAGGGCGTCGAGGCGCGGCGCACGCGCAGCGTCGGCCGCGTCGCGCGGCTGGGCAGGCTGCGCCAGCAGCGCGCGCAGCGGCGCGAGCAGCTCGGCCAGGTGCGGCTGGAGCTGGATGCCGGCTTGCCGCCCGGCAAGATCGTCGCGGAGTTGAAGGACGTCACCATGCGGTTCGGCGACAAGCTGCTGATCGACCGCTTCAGCGCCACCATCCTGCGCGGCGACAAGATCGGCCTCATCGGTCCCAACGGCTGCGGCAAGACCACGCTGCTGAAGCTGATCCTCGGCGAGCTGCAGCCCAGCGGCGGCAGCGTGCGCCAGGGCACGCGGCTGCAGGTGGCCTACTTCGACCAGATGCGCGCCGGCTTGAAGCTCGACGCGACGCTGGCCGACACCATCAGCCCGGGCAGCGAGTGGGTAGAGATCGGCGGCGGTCGCAAGCACGTGATGAGTTACTTGAGCGACTTCCTGTTCGCCCCCGAGCGCGCCCACGCGCCGGTGCGCACGCTGTCGGGCGGCGAGCGCAACCGGCTGCTGCTGGCGCGGCTGTTCGCGCTGCCGGCCAACGTGCTGGTGCTGGACGAACCGACCAACGACCTCGACATCGACACGCTGGACCTGCTGGAAGAGCTGCTGCAGGCCTACGCCGGCACGGTGTTCCTGGTCAGCCACGACCGGCGCTTCCTCGACGACGTGGTGACCTCGACCATCGCCTGGGAAGGCGACCCCGCGTTCGGCGGCCGCCCCGGCTTGTGGCGCGAATACGAAGGCGGTTACGAGGACTGGAAGCTGCAGCGCGAACGCGCGCGCGCGGTCGCCGAGCCCGCGCCGCCGCCGCCCAGGCCCGCGGCCGCAGCGGCGGCAGCGCCGGCCGCTGCCGCGCCCAAGCCGCGCACCAAGCTCAGCTACAAGGAGCAGCGCGAGCTCGACGAGCTACCCGCCCGCATCGAGGCGCTGGAGGCCGAGCAGCGGCAGCTGGCCGAGCGCCTGGCGAGCAGCGAGCTCTACGTCAACGAGCCGCAGCGCGTGCCCGAGCTGCAGGCGCGGCACGAGGCGATCGAGGCCGAGCTGATGGTCGCGCTGGAACGCTGGGAGGCGCTGGCCTCGCGCTGAGCGTGCTGCGGCCCGCGGCCGTGGTTGCCGGTGTGTCGGCGCCGACACGAGCCGGCGACAGGCTTGACAAGCCGCAAGCCCAAACTGTGCGCTCGCCAGCCAGCCCGACGCCCAGCCCATGCCAGACCACCGCGATGCCGCCCCGTTCGCCGAAACCTCTGTTCCCGCCCGCCGCCGCCACGCGCTGGGTGCGCTAACGGCGCTGGGCACGCTCGGCGCGCTGGCTGCTGCCGCCTGCGGCGGCGGCAGCAGCAGCGGCACTAGCACCGACACCAGCAGCGGCGGTGGCAGCAGCGGCACGACGGTCAGCAACGACGCCTCGCTGTCGGCCTTGAGCCTGTCGGCCGGCAGCCTGTCGCCCGACTTCGCGGCCGCCACCACCAGCTACACCGTCAGCGTGGCCAACACGGTGACCGCGCTGACACTGACGCCGGTGGCCGGCAATGCCGGCGCGACGATCCGCGTCAACGGCACCGTGGTCGCCAGCGGCAGCGCGGCGGCGGCGGTGGCGCTGGCGGTGGGCTCGACGGTGATCACCGTCGCCGTCACCGCGGCCGACGGCAGCAGCACGCGCAGCTACACCGTGACCGCCACGCGCGCCGCGGCGGGCAGCTGCACGCTGACGCCCACCGAGACCGAAGGCCCGTATCCGCTGCTGGCCATCCTGTCCAACAGCGCCGTCGTGCGCAGCGACATCCGCGACGGCAAGACCGGCGTGCCGCTGACGCTGACGCTGACGATCCAGGACCAGAGCAAGGGCTGCGCCCCGGTGGCCGGCGCCGCGGTCTACATCTGGCATTGCGACAAGGATGGCCTGTACTCGGGCTACAACGTCAGCAACAACGCCGGCCAAGCGGGGCTGACCTACCTGCGCGGCGTGCAGGTCACCGACGCCAATGGCCAGGTGCACTTCACGACCATCTACCCGGGCTGGTACGCGGGGCGCATCACGCACATCCACTTCCAGGTCTACCTGAACGACGACCTCGCGGTGACGGCCACGGCCACCTCGCAGCTCGCCTTCCCGCAGGAGGTGACCACGGCGGTCTACGCCAGCGCGCTCTACACCAAGGGTCAGAACAGCTCGGTGACCAGCTTCGCCGCCGACAACGTGTTCAGCGACGGCACCACCTACCAGATGGCGGCGGTCAGCGGCGACACCGGCAGCGGCTACGCCGCCAGCCTGACGGTGACGATCGCCTGACGGCCGAATTGAGCGGCCGAACCGAGCGGCCTCAGCGCCCGCCGCCGAACCAGCCCTCGTTGGTGGCCGCCGGGTGCGTGCGCGTCACCATCAGCCCGGCCTGCAGGTACAGGCCGTTGAGCATGCGCATCGCGCGCGGCTTGTCGAAGCCGGGCCATTCGGCGATCTCGCGCAGGCTGGTGGTCTGGCGCCTGAGCTTCTCGCAGGCCGAGGCCAGCGTGCCGGAGAGCTCCAGCGTCGACAGGTCCAGCGTCGGCGTGATGCGGTAGGCGGCCTGGCCGGCGATCTCGGGCAGCAACTCGTCGCGCGCGCCGCGCAGCGCCAGTTCCCACAGCAGCTTGCCCAGCGGCGCGAACTGGGCCTGCACCGCCGGCTGCGCCAGCGCTTGCAGGTCGGGCACCTGCATCTGCGCCTTCTCGACACGCATCACTTCCAGATCGGTGAGCTGCAGTTCGAAGAACTGCCGCATCGGCAGCTTGGAGTGCACCAAGCGGTGCACCGGGAACACCGTCAGCGGCAGCACGTGTGCCAGCAATTGCAACTGGATGGTCACCGCGCTGGCATGGCGCACCGCGCCGGCCAGCACTTCGAGCAGCTCGCTTTGCCGGCCCTTGCTTTCGAAGCGCATCAGGTCCTGGTGCAGCGACGGGTCCAGCGACGACAGGCGCGAGGTGATGCGATCGTCGCCGCTGCCGCGGAATTCCGACTCGATGGTGCGGCGGAAGGCGCTGGCGCGCATCAGCTCGGCCGCGCCGATGGGCAGGGTGGATTCGAAGGGCGTCACCGGCATCGGCGGTCTGGATGGGGGCTTTGGGGGCCGCCCGCCATCCTACGCCGCGGCCCGCGGCGGCGCGAGAGGCTGTTTCATTTGTCACCAGGCGCTGTCGCGCAACCGGCGCCAGAAGCGCGCGTCCTGCGCGGCGGCGAAGTTGATGCGCATCAGCGTGGTCGGCCGCGCGCGGGCGTGGAACAGCGAGCCGGGCGCGATCAGGCAGCCTTCGTCCAGCAGCGTCTGCGCCAGACGGTCGGTGTCGCGGCCCACGTCCACCCAGCCGAACAGCCCCTGCGGCGGCGACGCGAAGCGCAAGCCCGCATCGCGCACCAGCCGCACCGTGCGGGCGCGCGCCGCGTCCAGCCGCGCGGTCACGCGCTCGGCGTGGCGGCGCAAGGCGCCCTGGTCCAGGCACAGCGCCACCGCGTCTTCCAGCAGCGACGGCGTGGTCAGCGTGCTCAGCAGCTTGGTGTCGATGCAGCGCTGGGCCAGCGCCGGTGCGGCGGCGATGAAGCCCACGCGCCACTGCGGCGCCAGGATCTTCGAGAAGCCCGAGACGTAGACCGTGCGCCGCAGGGCGTCGAGCTGCGCCAGCCGGGTCGCGTGCGGCGGCACCAGCCAGGCGTAGGTGTCGTCCTCGACGATGGTGAGCCCGTGCGCCTCGGCCAGCCGCAGCACCTGGTGCGCGCTGGCGGCCGACAGCGAGGCGCCGGTGGGGTTGTGCAGCACCGAGACGGTGACGTACAGCCGCGGTCGGTGCTCGCGCAGCAGCGCCTCCATCACCGCCAGGTCGGGGCCGTCGGCGGCGCGCGGCACCGGCAGCAGCCGGAAGCCCGCGCGCGACAGCCGCGCGAACTCCACCGCCCAGCCGGGCTCGTCGACCAGCACCGCGTCGCCCGGCTGCAGCAGCGTGCGCGCCACCACGTCCAGCGCGTGCGTGGCGCCGATCGTCGTCACCACCTGCTCGGCCGCGCAAGGCACGCCGATGTCGGCCAGCCGCCGCGCCAGCGCCTGGCGCAGCGCCGGGCTGCCGGCCGGGTCGCCATAGCGCAGCCAGGCCGGGTTGGCGGCCGTGCCCATCGCGCGGCGCAGCGCGCGCTGCAGCAGCGGGGCGTCCAGCCAGTCCACCGGCAGCGTGCCCATGCCGGGCGAGGGCACGCCGTCGCGCGCGAGGAACATGCTGCGGATCAGCGCCGTGGCGTCCACCGGCGGCGGTGCGGCCGGCGGTGCGCTCGCCGCCACGGGCGCCGGCCGCCGCTCGCGCACGAAGAAGCCGCGCTGCGGCCGCGCCTGCACCAGGCCGCGGGCCTGCAGCAGGTCGTAGGCGCCTACCACGGTGGACGGGCTGACGCGGTGGCGTTCGGCGCAGTCGCGCACCGAGGGCAGCCGCGCGCCGGGGGCCAGCAGGCGCTGCTCGATGCGCTCGGCAAAGCGCTGCGCCAACTGCTCGGTCAGCGTCGCGCCGGCGGCGCGCGGCAGCACCGGGGGCGTGTCGGTGCGGCGATCTGTGTGGTCGGTATTGGCCATACAGGGGTTCAAGCTGTTCGGCAAAGTGTATCGATACTGTGATGGTCACCGCGCCTAGACTGCGAGCACGGCATCCGCCGCCCCGAGGAGACCCCCGATGACCTGGACCCTGGCCCGCCGCGCCGCGCGGCTCGAACCGTCGACGATCCGCGAGATCCTCAAGGTCACCGAGCGCCCGGGCATCATCTCGCTGGCCGGCGGGCTGCCGGCGGCCGAGGGCTTTCCGGTCGAGGCGATGGCCGCGGCCTGCGCCAAGGTGCTGCGCGACAGCCCGCGCGAGGCGCTGCAGTACGCCGCCAGCGAAGGCTATGCGCCGCTGCGCGAATGGGTGGCCGCCGAGATGGCCGCGCAGGGTCTGCGCGCCGAGCCCTCGCAGGTGCTGATCACCACCGGCTCGCAGCAGGGGCTGGACCTGGTGGGCAAGGTGCTGGTCGACCCCGGCTGCCGCGTCGCGGTGGAGTCGCCCACCTACCTGGGCGCGCTGCAGGCCTTCAGCCCCTACGAGCCCGAGTTCGTCGCCGTCGACGGCGACGACGAAGGCCCGCTGCCGCAGGCGCTGGCCGCCGCGCGCGGCGCGCGCTTCCTGTACCTGCTGCCCAACTTCCAGAACCCCAGCGGCCGCTGCCTGCCGGCCGCGCGCCGGCTGGCGCTGGCCGAGCAGGCGCGCGCCGTCGGGCTGCCCGTCGTCGAGGACAACCCCTATGGCGACCTGTGGTTCGACCAGCCGCCGCCGCCGCCGATTGCGGCCACGCTGGGCGACGATGCGGTCTACCTCGGCTCGTTCTCCAAGGTGCTGGCGCCGGGCCTGCGCCTGGGCTACCTGATCGCGCCGCCGGCGCTGTATCCGAAACTGCTGCAGGCCAAGCAGGCGGCCGACCTGCACACGCCGGGCTTCAACCAGCGCGTGGTGCACGAGGTCATCAAGGACGGCTTCCTGCGCCAGCACGTGCCCACCATCCGCGCGCGCTACAAGGCCCAGCGCGACGCGATGCGCGCGGCGCTGGACCGGCACCTGCCGCCCGGCTGCCGCTACACCGTGCCCGCCGGCGGCATGTTCTTCTGGGTGGAGCTGCCAGCGGCGCTGGACGCCACCGCGCTGCTGCCCCGGGCCGTCGAGGCCGGCGTGGCCTACGTGCCCGGCGCCGCGTTCTTTGCCGGCCAGGGCCGCGCCAACACGCTGCGCCTGTCCTTCGTCACCGTGTCGCCCGAGCGCATCGCGCAAGGCGTCGCCGCGCTGGGCCGCGTGCTGCACGAGGCCTGGCGATGAAACGCCGCTTCCACCAGGTCGACGTCTTCAGCGCGGTGCCGCTGAAGGGCAACCCGCTGGCCGTGGTGCACGCGGCGCAAGGCGTCGACGACGCGACGATGGCCGCGTTCGCGCGCTGGACCAACCTGTCGGAGACCACGTTCCTGCTGCCGCCCGACGACCCCGCGGCCGACTACCGCGTGCGCATCTGGACGCCCGGCGGCGAGCTGCCGTTTGCCGGCCATCCGACGCTGGGCAGTTGCTGGGCCTGGCTGGCGGCCGGCGGCCAGCCGCGCGACGCGGCGCAGGTCGTGCAGCAATGCGGCGTCGGCCTCGTGCGCATCCGGCGCGACGGCACGCGGCTGGCCTTCGCCGCGCCGCCGCTGCGCCGCAGCGGGCCGCTGGATGCCGACTTGCTGGCGCGCATCACCGCGGCGCTGGGCCTGGCGCCCGACGAGGTGCTGCGCCACCAGTGGGTGGACAACGGGCCGGGCTGGTGCGCGCTGATGCTGCCATCCGGCGCCGCGGTGCGCGCCATCACGCCCGATCTGGCGGCGCTGGGCCGCGACGTGATGCTGGGCCTGGTCGGCGCTCAAGGCCCCGGCGGCGACACCGCGTTCGAAGTGCGGGCCTTCGTCGGCAGCGGCTACGAGGACCCGGTCACCGGCAGCCTGAACGCCAGCCTGGCGCAGTGGCTGATCGGCGCCGGCCTGGCGCCGCCGCGCTACGTGGCCGCGCAGGGCCACGCGCTGGGCCGCGCCGGCCGCGTGCATGTGCGCTCCGAGGGCGGCGAGATCTGGATCGGCGGCGAGGTGGCGCCCTGCATCGAGGGTGAGGTCGACCTGGCGCCGTAGCATTGGCGTATGAGCTTCGTCGCCGTCGACCACCTGATCGTCGCCGCCGCCACGCTCGACGATGGCGCGGCCTGGTGCCGGGCCACGCTGGGCGTCGAGCCTGCCGGCGGCGGCCGGCATCCGCCCTTCGGCACCCACAACCGCGTGCTCAAGATCGCCAGCGCCGCCTACCCGCAGGCTTACCTGGAAATCATCGCGATCGACCCCGAGGCGCCGCCGCCGGGCCGCGCGCGCTGGTTCGGCCTGGACCGTCTGGACCTCTCGGCCGGGCCGCGGCTGATCCACTGGGTGGGCCGCTCGCCGATGCTGGACATGCACCGCTGGGGCCTGATCACCGTGGGCCAGCCGCCGGGCGACCCGGTGGCCGCCAGCCGCGAGACGCCGCAAGGCCTGCTGCAATGGCAGATCCTGGTGCCGGCCGACGGCAGCCTGCGCTGCGGCGGCGCGCTGCCCACGCTGATCCAGTGGCAAGGCGCGCATCCCACCGACGCGCTGCCCGACAGCGGCGTCGGCCTGCAGTCGATCACGATCAACCGCGTGCCGGCACGTGCGCGCGAGGTGCTGCGCCTGCGCGGCGTGACCGCCGTCGACGACGACGGGCCGGCGCTGCGCGTCCGGCTGTCCACTCCGCTCGGCGACGTGAGCCTGGAGAGCCCATGACCGAAGAACTGTTCCGCGAAGACGCCACGCTGCTGGCGTGCGAAGCCACCGTGCTGGCCGTCGACGAGGCCGGCATCGTGCTGGACCGCAGCGTGTTCTACCCGCAGGGCGGCGGCCAGGCGGGCGATGCCGGCGAATTGCTGACGGCCGACGGCCGCCGCGTGGCGATCGTCGACACCCGCAAGCACAAGGTGCTGGCCGGCGCGATCGTCCACGTGCCGGCGCCCGATGCACCGCCGCTGCAGCCCGGCGACCGCGTGAACGCGCGCATCGACGCCGAACGCCGGCGCGCGCACATGCGCTTCCACACCGCGACGCACCTGCTGTGCGCGCTGGTGCCGCAGCCGGTGGACGGCTGCAGCATCACCGCGGGTTATGCGCGGCTGGACTTCCACATGAACGAGCCGCTGGACAAGGAAGCGCTCTCCGCCGGCATCGCCCGCCTCGTGGCCGCGGCGCATCCGGTGCGCCACCGCTGGATCAGCGAGGCCGAGCTCGACGCCAACCCCGGCCTGGTGCGCAGCATGAGGGTGCAGCCGCCGAGATCGGAATCAGGGCTGGGCCGCGTGCGCGTGATCGAGATCGACGGCGTGGATCTGCAGCCCTGCGGCGGCACGCACGTGGCGAACACCCGCGATGTCGGCGCCGTCGTCGTCACGAAGATCGAGAAGAAGTCAGCCATGACCCGCAGGGTCGTGCTCGGCTTTGCCGAGCCGGGCGTCGGCCCGGGCTGACTTCCGGGGCGCACTCATGTGCGCGCAGCGCACGTGATGGACGCACCAAGAAGTCCGCCATGACCCGGAGGGGCGTGCTCGGTCTTGTGAGCTAACGATCGGAATCAGCGTCCATAGACCTTGCCGAACAGCACCCAGGCCTTGCCGTCGAAGCGCGCCAGCTGCTCGCGCTCGATGGGGTAGAAGTCGTCGGCCGAGGTCTTGGCGTTGACGCCGGGCAGCATCATCGGCAGCTCGATGTTCAGGCTCGCGGCCTGCTTCATCACGTTGTCGCGCGTGAGGTTGTCGCCGCACTGCCTGAGCACCTGCACCAGTCCCTGCGCCACCGTGTAGCCGTAGACGTTGAAGGCATCGGTCAGGCTCCCGCTGGTGTGGTACTTCTTCATCCAGTCGACCCAATCCTTGTAGCCCTTGTCGTTGACCCACTGCGGGTCGGTCGGGTCCTTCAGGTACTGGGTCGTGATGATGTCCTTGCTGTTGTCCAGGCCGGCGGGCGTCAGCACTGAGCCGACCGAAGCCGACACGTTGTTCAGGTAGTGCACCGGCTTCCAGCCGATCTCGCCGGCCTTCTTGATCGCCTGCGCGGCGAACTTGGGCGTCGTGATGTTGAAGAACACATCGGCGCCCGAGGCCTTGAGCGACAGCACCTGGCTGTCGACCGTCGGGTCGGTCACCTCGTAGGACACCTTGGCGACGATCAGCGTCCTGGCCTTGTCGCCCAGGCCGTCCTCGAAGCCCTTGAGGTAGTCCTTGCCGTAGTCGTCGTTCTGGTACAGCACCGCGACCTTTGCGTTCGGCTTGGTCTCCAGCAGATGGGCGGCATAGATGCGGCCTTCGGCCTGGTAGGTGGGCTGCCAGCCCATGGTCCAGGGGAAGTTCTTGGGGTCGCCCCACTTGGTGGCGCCGGTGGCGACGAACAGCTGCGGCACCTTCTTCTGGTTGAGGTACTTCTGGATCGCGGTGTTCGACGGCGTGCCCAGCGGATTGAAGACCAGCAGCGCCTCTTCCTCCTCGACCAGCTTGCGTGCCATCTCCACCGTCTTGGCCGGGTTGTAGCCGTCATCCAGCGGGATGTACTTGATCTTGCGGCCGTTGATGCCGCCCTCGTCGTTGACCTTGGCGAAGTAGGCGCCGATGGCCTTGCCGATCGAGCCGTAGGCCGAGGCCGGGCCCGAATAAGGGTGGATGGCGCCGATCTTGATCTCCTTGTCGTCGGCACCCGGGTCGTACTTCTTCTGCGCCCAGGCCGGCGCGGCGACGGCCAGCGCGACCGCGGCCGCGACGAAAGTGAACTGCTTGCGATTCATGGTCGGTGGTCTCCTTGGGACGCTTCGAGGGACGGCGCGGCGGCGGCGCCCATCCGCCATCGCGCCCAGGCCTTGCGCACGATGCCCATCACGCCGCCGGGCATCAAGTACATGAAGACGATCAGGAAGGCGCCGTAGATCGCCCACGGCGCGGACTTGGAGATCTCGTCGGCGAGGTTGGGCACGTACTGGATGAAGACCGCGCCGAAGATCGCGCCCGGGATCGAGGCCAGCCCGCCGATCACCACGCCCACCAGGAGGGTGATCGACAGGAAGGAGCCGTAGCTGTCGGGCGAGACGAAGGCCACCACCACGGCGCCCAGGGCGCCGGCCACGCCGGTGAAGGCGGCCGAGAAGCCGAAGGTCAGGCTCTTGAACAGCGGCAGGTTGATGCCCATCGCGGCGGCGGCGATCGGGTGGTCGCGGATCGCGATCAGCGCGCGGCCGATGCGGCCGCGCAGCAGGTTCCAGGCCAGCAGGAACATCAGCGCCGCGACGGCCAGCGTGAAGAAGTACAGCCAGCGGTCGGCACTGAGGCTCTGCCCGAACAGGCGCAAGCCGAACGGCGGCTCGGGCTTGGTCAGCACGATGCCTTGCACGCCACCGGTCCAGGCCTCGATGGCCTTGTGCTTGAGCAGCTGCGGCACCGCCAGCGCCAGCGCCAGCGTGGCCAGCGCGAGGTAGTGCCCGCCCAGGCGCAGCGCCGGAAAGCCCATCAGGAAGCCGAGCGCGAAGCACAGCAGCGCGGCCGCCGGCAGCGTGGCCCAGAACGGCAGGCCCGCGCGCTCCATCAGGATCGCCGCGGCATAGCCGCCGATCGCGTAGAACGCGCCGTGGCCCAGCGAGATCTGGCCGTTGTAGCCGGTCAGCAGGTTCAGGCCCAGCACCGCGATCGCGTAGACCAGCACCAGGTTGAGCTGGAACACGCGGTAGTTCTTGACCAGGAAGGGCAGCAGCACCAGCGCCAGCGCTGCCGCGGCGACGGCGATCCACCAGCCGGCGCCGCGCCGGTGCACGGAACCGATGACGGCGTTCATACGCGCGTCACCACCGGCTTGCCGAACAGGCCGTTGGGCCGCAGCATCAGCGTGCCGACGATCAGCACCAGCGCCATCGTCAGCTTCAGCTCGGGGCCGATCACGTAGGCGCCCAGCAGGTTCTCCAGCACGCCGACGATCAGCCCGCCGGCCACCGCGGCCAGCGGGTTGTCGATGCCGCCCAGCAGCGCCGCGGCAAAGCCGTACAGCAGGATGCCGGCCATCATGTTGGGGTCGAGGAAGACGCTGGGCGCCACCATCATCCCGGCGATGGCGCCGATGCCCGCGGCCAGGCCCCAGCCCAGGGCCAGCATCCAGCTCACGCGGATGCCCACCAGCCGCGCCGACTCGGGGTTGAGCGCCGCCGCGCGCATCGCCAGACCCGCCGGCGTGAAGCGGAAGAAAGCGTACAGCGCCAGCAGCACTGCCATCATCACCAGGAAGGTGCCCGCCTCGTGCGCCGAGAAGAAGCGCGTGGCCAGCGCCGAGCGCTGCGGGAACGGCGACGGAAAGGCCTTGACCGTGTGATCGAAGATCCAGCCGGCCAGCGAGTTGAAGATCACCAGCAGGCCGATGAAGACGATCACGTTGGTCAGCACCGGCGCGCGCTCGATCGGCCGCAGGATCAGGCGCTGGATCAGCAGCCCGCCGGCGAACGACACGCCCACCGTCACCGCGAAGGCCGCCCAGTACGGCCAGCCGCGCTGGATCAGCGCCCAGGCGATGAAGGTGCTGAAGGTGGCCATCTCGCCCTGGGCGAAGTTGAGGTGGTGGGTGGCCTGGTAGATCATCACCAGCGCCAGCGCCAGGCTGCCGTAGATGCAGCCGTTGGCCAGGCCGCTGAAGATCTGGTGCAGGAAATTTTCCATCTAGATGCCCAGGTATGCTTTTTTCACCGCCTCGTCGGCCTGCAGCGCCGCGCTGGAGCCCGAGAGCTGCACGCGGCCGGTCTCCAGCAGGTAGGCGTCGTGCGCCAGGTCCAGCGCGAGCTGCGCGTTCTGCTCGACCAGCAGCATGCCGACCTGGTCGCTCTCGTTGATGCCGCGCAGGATGCGGAAGATCTCGGTCACGATCCTGGGCGCCAGCCCGAACGAGGGCTCGTCCAGCAGCAGCAGCTTCGGGCGCAGCATCAGCGCGCGGCTGATCGCCAGCATCTGCTGCTCGCCGCCCGACAGCGTGCCGGCCTGCTGGCGGCGGCGCTCGGCCAGGCGCGGAAAGCGCTCGTAGGCGCGCTGCAGGTCCTCGACCACCGCGGCCTTGTCGCGCCGCACGTGGGCGCCCAGGCGCAGGTTCTCTTCCACGCTCAAGGCGCCGAAGGTGCCGCGGCCGTCGGGCACGTGGGCCACGCCCAGGCGCACCACCTCCTCGGTGCTGCGGCCCAGCACTTCCTGGCCGTCGACGCGCACGCTGCCGCTGGCGCGCACCATCCGGCAGATCGCGCGCAGCGTGGTCGTCTTGCCGGCGCCGTTGGCGCCCAGGATCGCGGTGATGCGGCCGCGTCCGAGGTGGAAGCCCACGTCGTGCAGCACCTGCGTGGGGCCGTAGTAGGCGTTGAGGCCGCGCACCTCCAGCAGGGCGTCGTCAGCCATGGTGTCCGGCTCCGAGGTAGGCCTCGATCACGTCGGGGTGGTTCTGGATCTGCGCGGGCGTGCCCTCGGCGATCTTGCGGCCGAAGTTCAGCGCCACGATGTGGTCCGACAGCCCCATCACCATGCTCATGTGGTGCTCGACCAGCAGCACGCTGATGCCGCGGCGGTCGCGGATGCGGCGCACCAGCGCGGTCAGCGCCTGCAGCTCCTCGTGGTTGAGGCCGGCGGCCGGCTCGTCGAGCATCAGCAGCTTGGGCTCGGCGGCCAGCGCGCGGCCCAGTTCCACGCGCTTCTGGATCGCGAACGGCAGCTCGCCGGCCGACCGCGCGGCATGCGGCGTGAGCTGCAGCTCGTCCATGACGAGCGCGGCCTGCTCGCGCAGGCGGCGTTCCTCGGCGCCCACCGCGGGCAGGCGCAGCGCGCTGGCCACGAAGCCGGCCGACGAGCGTGCGTGCGCGCCGACCATCACGTTGTCGGCCACGGTCAGCGTGCGGAACATCGCCAGGTTCTGGAAGGTGCGGCCCAGGCCCAGGCCGGCGATGCGGTGCTGCGGCAGCCGCGTGATCGAGCGGCCTTCGAACAGGATGTCGCCCGCCTGGTACGGGTACAGCCGGCTCATGCAGTTGAACAGCGTGGTCTTGCCGGCGCCGTTGGGGCCGATCAGCGCGCAGATGTCGCCGCGCGCGACGTCGAAGCTCACGCCGTCGAGCGCGACGATGCCGCCGAAGCGCACCGACACGCCTTGCACGCGCAGCAGCGGGCTGCCGTTGTCTGCCATCCGTGGGCCCTTCCTGGGGAAGCGATCAGGCCGCTTCCGGCAGGAGAGCCCTGGCAGCGGCCGGGCGGGTTATAGGAGCTGCCCGGCCGCGTGGCAATTCAGGCTTGCACGGTCGATCGGTGGCCGCGCAAGCCCTCCCCGGCGTCACTGGTTGCGGTATTCGTCGTGGCAGCCCTTGCAGGCCTTGCCGACGTCGCCGAAAGCGGCCTTCAGGTTGTCGAGGCTGTTGGTCTTGGATGCGGTCACCAGCTTGGCCACGGCGTCCTGCATGGTCTTGGCGTTGGTGTCGAAGCCGCTGCGGTTGGTCCAGATCTTGGCCGCGGCGCCGCCCTTCTGCGTGCCGGCCGTGCCCTCGACGAAGCCGATGAAGGGCAGCTTGGACATCGTCGCCACGATCTCGGCGTTGGCCGCGGCGGTCGCGGCGTCGTAGGGCGCGCGGCCGTTGACCATCGCGCCGATGCGGCCGAAGTGGTTGGCCATCACGAACATCGCGCTCTGGCGGTACTTCACCGCGTCTTCCGGTTTCTGGAACTGGGCGGCAGCCGGCAGGCTGGCGGCCAGGCCGGCCACCGTGGCGGCGGCGAGGAGCATTCGTTTCATTCGGTTCTCCGGTGCTCGGGTTGAGGGAAGAAAGGCACGATCGAGTGTACGCAGCGCTCGCGGCGGGCCTTCCCGGGCTCGGGGTAAGCCCGTAGGCCCCGGCCCTTGGCCCGACGCCAGGCGGCGTCTCGCGGCCGCGGCGCGGCAAATCGCGGTATGGTTTGTATTCCTTCAACGAGCACCGCCATGGCCGCCTCGATGCCGTCTCCACCCGCCGATCGCGCCTTGCAGACCGTGCGCGTCTGGGACCTGCCCACCCGCTTGTTCCACTGGCTGCTGGCGCTGGCCGTCGTGGGCCTGGTGGTCACCGGCAAGGTGGGCGGCAATGCGCTGGCCTGGCACATGCGGCTGGGCTACCTGGTGATGGGGCTGCTGCTGTTCCGGCTGCTGTGGGGCTTCGTCGGCGGGCACTGGTCGCGCTTCGCGCGCTTCGCCTACAGGCCCGGCACCGTGCTGCGCTACCTGCGCGGGCAGGGCCGCGCCGACGAGCACCTGGACGTCGGCCACAACCCGCTGGGCGCGGGCTCGGTGTTCGCGCTGCTGTTCTTCCTGGCGCTGCAGGTGGGCACCGGCCTGGTGGCCGACGACGAGATCGCGACCCAGGGGCCCTTGAACCGCTTCGTCAGCGCCGACACCGCGAGCAGCGCGACCCACTGGCACAAGGACTACGGCCAGGTGATCCTGATCGTGCTGGTGCTGCTGCACGTCGCGGCCATCGTGTTCTACCGGGTCCGGAAGCACCAGAACCTGGTGCGGCCCATGCTCACCGGCGACAAGCAGTTGCCGGCCGGGCCGCCGGCCCCGTCGGCGCGCGACAACGCGGCCGCGCGCGGCCTGGCGCTGGCAGTGGCGCTGGTCTGCGCCGGCGTGGTGACCTGGGTGGTCAGGCTCGGGGGGTGACGGCAACGGCCATGAACGATGCGCCCAGCATCGAGCTGATCGAGCCCGAGACCGCGGCCGCGCTGGAGGCCGTGCGCGGGCTGTTCCGCGAGTACGCCGACGGGCTGGGCCTGGACCTGGCGTTCCAGGGCTTCGACGAAGAGCTGGCCTCGCTGCCCGGCGACTACGCGCCGCCCGGCGGCGTGCTGCTGCTGGCGCTGGTGGACGGCCAGCATGCCGGCTGCGGCGCGCTGCGGCCGCGGCCCGACGCCGACTACCCCAACGCCTGCGAGATGAAGCGCCTGTACGTGCGCCGCGCCTTCCGCCGCTTCGGCCTGGGGCGCGCGCTGGCGCAGGCGCTGGTCGACCGCGCCACGCGCGCCGGCTATTCGACGATGCTGCTGGACACGCTGGACGACATGGAGGCGGCGCGCGGCCTCTACGCCTCGCTGGGCTTCGAGGAGATCCCGCCGTACTACTTCAACCCGATCGCCGGCGCACACTACCTGAAGGCCGAGCTGGACCAGCCCGGCACGCGGTGGTGATCGGCGGGCAGCGCCGCGTCGGGCATCATCGCCGCCGATGAGCAACAGCAAACCACTCGAACTCCGTGCCGGGCCCTTGCGCCTGGCCCTGCGGCCCGACCTGGGCGGCTGCATCGCCGGCCTGTGGCGTGACGGCCTGCCGGTGCTGCGCAGCGTGGAGCCCGGCGATCTGCAGGGCTCGCGCCCCTCGGGCTGCTACCCGCTGGTGCCGTATTCCAACCGCCTGGGCTACCGGCGCTTCCGCTGGCTGGGCAAGGACTACGCGACCGCCGCCAACTTCGACGACAACCCGCATTCGGTGCACGGCGTGGCCTGGCAGCGGCCCTGGCAGCTGCTGTCGGCGACCGACGCCGCGGCCGAGCTGCAGTACGCGCACGAGGGCGATGCGCACTGGCCCTTCGCCTTCACGGTGCGCCAGCACTTCGCGCTCGACGCCGGGGCGTTGACGGTCCATCTGCGCTTCGAGAACCGCGCGCCGCACCCGGCGCCGGTGGGCCTGGGCTGGCATCCGTACTTTCCCAAGCGCCAGCGCAGCCGGCTGCACGTGGAGCTGAGCGAGCGCTGGGAGTCGGATGCCAGCGGCCTGCCCACGCGCCGCGTGCCGCAGCCCGGCGGCATCGACGGCGACGTGGCGCATCTCGCCTTCGACCACTGCTTCGAAGGCTGGCGCGGCGCCGCGCGCATCCGCGACGAGAAGCTGTCGCTGCGCTTGAGCTCGTCGCTGCCCTACCTCGTGGTCTACACGCCGACCACCAAGGACATCTTCTGCGTCGAGCCGGTCAGCCACGTCAGCAACGCGATCCACATGGCCGACCCGCTGGCCCACGGCCTGCGCAGCGTGGCCCCGGGCGAAAGCACCGAGGCCTGGATGAAGCTGGAGATCGGCCCGGTCTGAGCCGGCCGCGATCAGGCCGCCGACGGGTACTTGACCGAGCAGCCGTAGGGCCGCGTGCTGCTGACGCTGACCGGCTTGCCGGCCAGCGTCTCGGCCAGCGCCGCCTTCACGTGGTTGGTGGCTGATGTGATGTCGGCGGGGTTGGCCGTCGGCTTGCTGTCGATCGCGCCCACGTAGACCAGCGTGCCGGCCGGGTTGATCACGTACAGATGCGGCGTCGTGCGCGCGCCGTAGGCGCGACCGATCGTGCCTTCGCTGTCCATCAGCGTCGCGGTGGCAGCGGCCTTCTGGTTCTTCATCCACGCCGCCAGCTCGGCCGGCGGCTTGTAGTCCACGTGCTCGCGCGCGACGGTGTTGACCGACAGCCAGACCACGCCCTGGTCGGTGGCCGCCTTCTGCGTGGCCTGCATGTTGGCCGCGCCGTAGTGCTTCTGCACGTAGGGGCAGCCGGGGTTCACCCATTCCAGCACCACGTGCCTGCCCTTGAAGTCGGCCAGCGAGACGGTCTTGCCGTTGACGTCGGTGGCGGTGAAGGCCGGCGCGGGTTGGCCGACGACGGCGGCGGCCAGCGTCAGCGGCGCGGCGGCGGAGAGCAGCAGGGAAGCGATCAGGCTCTTCATCGGGAGTCCTCCAGTGAAGCGTGCGCTTCAGCGCAGATCGGCCAGGGCGCTTTTCACCTCGGCCACGGTGGGAAGCTCGCTCAACAGCCGCGGCGCCGCGGCGCCCGGCGCGTACAGCGCATAGACCGGCACGCCGCTGCGGCCCAGCCGCGCCAGCTCAGCGGTGATGCGCGCGTCGCGCCGCGTCCAGTCGGCGCGCAGCAGGCTGACCTGGCGCGCCTGGAAGGCGTCCAGCACCTCGGCGCGGGCCAGCGTCGTGCGCTTGTTGTACTGGCAGGTCACGCACCACGCGGCGGTGAAATCCACGAACACCGGCTTGCCGTCGCGCTGCAGTTGCGCCACGGCCTCGGGGCTCCAGGCCTGCCAGGCGCCGGTCTTTTCGGTGGCGGCCGGCGTCGCCGCCTCCACCGTGCGCAGCGCCGGCAGCGCCCAGGCCAGCGCCACCGCCAGCAGCAGCAGCGACACCGTGCCCAGCGTGGCGCGCGCGCGGCCGCCCAGCGCCGGCGAGCCCAGCGCCCAGGCGACGAAGGCCAGCGCCAGCAGCGCGCCCAAGAGCGCCGCAGCGCCGTCGATGCCGGTCTGCTGGCCCAGCACCCAGACCAGCCAGACGACCGTCGCGAACATCGGGAACGCCATCAGGCCGCGGAAGGTGGCCATCCAGGGCCCCGGCCGCGGCAAAGCGCGCGCCAGCGCCGGCCACGCGCTGGCCAGCAGATAGGGCAGGGCCATGCCCAGGCCTAAAGCGCCGAACACCGCCAGCGCCTGCGCGGCCGGCAGCGTCAGCGCCAGGCCCAGCGACGCGCCCATGAACGGTGCGGTGCAGGGCGAGGCCACGGCCACCGCGAGCACGCCGCTCAGGCCCGCGTCGACCATCGGATGGCGCGCGCGTGCCGCCGACCAGGCCGCCGGCAGCACCGAGCCGAACTCGAACAGCCCTGCCAGGTTGAGCCCGATCAGCGTGAACAGCGCGGCCAGCGCGGCCACGAACAGCGGGCTTTGCAGCTGGAAGCCCCAGCCGAGCTGCTCGCCGCCGGCGCGCAAGGCCAGCAGCAGCCCCGCCAGCGCCAGGAACGACAGCACCACGCCGGCGGTATAGGCCAGGCCGCCGGCCAGCAGGCGGCGGCGGTCGTGCGCCTGCTGCGCGAAGCCGAAGACCTTGAGCGACAGCACCGGAAAGACGCAGGGCATCAGGTTCAGCAGCGCGCCGCCGGCCAGCGCGAACAGCAGCGCCAGCGGCAGGCTGCCGAGGCTCGCGGCGGGCGCCGGTGGCGCGGCCGGCGTCGGCGCCGCGGCAGCCGGCGGTGTCGGTACGGCCGCCGTCGAAGCCGGTGCCGGGTTGGGCCACGGCGTGGTCACCGCCACCTGCACCTGCAGCCCGGCGGCCTGGCCGTCGCTGATCAGCACCACCGGCATCGCCACCGGGCTTTCGCTGCGCTGCGGATCGAGCGGGATGCGCGCGCTCCAGCGGTCTGCCGTCCACGCCTCGCGCGGCGGCGCGGCGTTGGCGATGACGCCGGCTGTCTCGGGCAGCAGCGCCAGCTTGCGGCCTTGCCAGGCGGCGGGCAGGCCGCCGATGTCGACGACCAGCTCGTCGCCTTCCACCCGCGCGCTGCCCTGCGCGCCGGCCACGGCCTGCGGCTGCGCGGCGCGCGCGGCGTCGAACAGCGCGGCCTGGCCGGCGATCGCGGCCTGGGTCGGCAACTCGACGCTGAACTCGCCGGACTCGGGGATGCAGACCTCCTTGCACACCAGCCATTCGGCCTTGAGCTTGACCGGCAGCGCCGCGCCCGCGGGCAGCGCGTTCACCTGCACGGGCACCGGCAGCAGCAGCCGGCCTTCGTAGCCGTAGTTCATCAACGGCCCGATCGGCAGCTTGCGCGGCGTGGGCCATTGGATCTCACCGGCCTGCAGCCCCGGCGGCAGCGTCCATTGCAGCGTGGTCGGTAACCCTGAGTCGCCGGGGTTCTTCCAGTAGGTGTGCCAGTGCGGCTGGTGCTCGATCAGCAAGCCCAGCCACAGCGGCTTGCCGGCGCCCAGGCCCTCGGGCGCGTGCGCCAGCAATTCGGCGCGCACCTGTGGCGTGGTGACGACGTCGCCGGCCGCGCTGCCGGTGGACGGCAGGCTGCAGGCGATCAAGGCCAGCAAGGGCAGAAGGGTGCGGCGCGGCATCGGCGGATCAGAGGAAGACTCGGGCGCGCAGGTTCCGCTGCGCGCGGCAAGCCGCGATCAAACCACATCGGCAACGGCCCCGCCTGACATCGGACAAGAGCCGGTCCGGCGCGGCGCCGCGCGGGGACATTCGGCTGCCTGCGGGTTTCTACATATAATCCCGCGGCTTTGCTGATCGCATCTCGCGAGTCGCCCATGAATCCACACCGGAAAGCAGCGGTGCCTCCGGTACCGCCCCGACCGGGCGCCTGGAACGAATGGACCGACGCGGAAGATGAGGCGCAAGCACCGAAGTTCAAGGCGCTGACCAGGGAGGAAGCGCAAGCCCTGCGGGAGAAGGATCCGCCGCTGTCGCCGTGGCGGGTGATCGCCGTGCAGGGCGCGGTCGGTGCGGTGGCGGCGCTGCTTGCGGCGCTGCTCACCGGCAGGCAGGAGGTGGGGTGGTCGCTGCTCTATGGGGCGGCCGCCGTGGTGGTGCCGGGGGCTTTGATGGCGCGCGGCATGACCAGTCGTCTGTCCAGCGTGTCGCCCGGCGCCAGCGCCGTCAGCTTCATGTTGTGGGAGATGGTCAAGATTGCGGTCTCGATCGCGATGCTGATGCTCGCGGCGAGGCTCGTGCAGCCCCTGAGCTGGCCAGCGCTGCTGGTGGGCCTGGTGCTGTGCATGAAGGTGTACTGGGTGGCGCTGCTGTGGCGCGGCCCGAAGAAGAGTTGACGAGCGCTTAAAAGAGATCACATGGCAGCCACCGGTCACGAAAGCAGCGCGCCCACCGCCGGCGAGTACATCGTCCACCACTTGCAGCATCTGCAGAACAAGAAGCAGGTCGCGGTGGCCGACTTCTCCGTCTTCAACTTCGACTCGATCTTCTGGTCGGTGCTGCTGGGCGTGATCGGCTGCTGGCTGCTGTACAAGGCGGCGTCCAAGGCCACCTCGGGCGTGCCGGGCCGCTTCCAGGCCGCGGTCGAGTTCCTCGTCGAGATGGTCGACAACCAGGCCAAGGGCATCATCCACAACGCCACCAGCCGCAAGCTGGTCGCGCCGCTGGCGCTGACGGTGTTCATCTGGATCTTCCTGCTCAATGCGATGGACCTGCTGCCGGTCGATCTGCTGCCCTGGCTCGCGGGCTTGTTCGGCATCCACTACCAGCGCGTGGTGCCCACCGCCGACCTCTCGGTGTCGATGGGGCTGTCGGTCGGCGTGCTGCTGGTGGTGCTGGTCTACAACGTCAAGATCAAGGGCGTGGGCGGCTGGGTCCACGAGCTGTTCACCGCGCCGTTCGGCAACAAGTGGTTCCTGTACCCGGTGAACTTCGCGATGCAGATCATCGAGTTCATCGCCCGCACCGTCTCGCACGGCATGCGGCTGTTCGGCAACATGTACGCCGGCGAGCTGATCTTCATGCTGATCGCATTGCTCGGCGGTGCCTGGGGCGCCGTCAGCCTGGGCGGCAGCCTGGCGCTGGCGGCGCTGCATGTCGTGGCCGGCACCGCGTGGGCCATCTTCCACATCCTGATCATCACGCTGCAGGCCTTCATCTTCATGATGCTGGCGCTGATCTACCTCGGCCAGGCGCACGACGCGCACTGAGCCTGTCCTTTTCCTTCGTTCCCTTTCTCACCCAACCTTCCAATACACAGGAGCCATCATGGAAGTCATCAGCTTTGTCGCCCTCGCCGCCGGCCTGATCATCGGTCTGGGCGCCATCGGTGCCTGCATCGGCATCGGCATCATGGGCAGCAAGTACCTCGAGTCCGCCGCCCGCCAGCCCGAGCTGATGGGCGAACTGCAGACCAAGATGTTCCTGCTGGCCGGCCTGATCGACGCGGCCTTCATCATCGGCACCGGTATCGCGCTGTGGTTCGCCACCGCCAACCCCTTCCTGGGCCAGATCGCCAACCTGCCGAAGTAATCCTTCGGTGACGGTTCGCCGGATGGCGGCTTGACGCTGCCGTCCGTGGTCAGCCCATGACGAGGTTCCCACCGTGAGCATCAACGCCACCCTGATCGTCCAGATGATCGTGTTCGCGATCCTGGTCTGGTTCACGATGCGTTTTGTCTGGCCGCCGATCACCGCGGCGCTGGACGAGCGCGCGAAGAAGATCGCCGACGGCCTGTCGGCCGCCGACAAGGCCAAGTCCGAACTGGCCGCCGCCAACCAGCGCGTGGAGCAGCAGCTGGCCGCCGCGCGCGACGACGCCGCCAAGCGCCTGGCCGATGCCGAACGGCTGGCGCAGCAGATCGTCGAGGACGCCAAGGTCAAGGCCAACGAGGAAGGCGCCAAGATCGTCGCCGCCGCGCGCGCCGAGGCCGAGCAGGAAGCCGTCAAGGCCCGCGAGGTCTTGCGCGAGCAGGTGGCGGGTCTCGCCGTCAAGGGCGCCGAGGCCATCCTGCGCAAGGAAGTGAACCCCTCGGTGCACGCCGAGCTGCTGGGTCGGCTGAAGGCGGAGCTCTGAGATGGCCGAGCTTGCCACCATCGCCAGGCCCTATGCCGAAGCCTTGTTCAAGGCCATCGGCGGCTCCGACGCGCAGGCGCTGAAGTCGCAGATGGCGGTGCTGGCCTCGGTGGCCCAGAACCCCGACCTGCGCCAGCTGGCCGACAACCCCAAGGTCGGCGCGATGCAGGTGTTCGACCTGATCGCCGGCGTCGCGCTGCAGAAGGGCCTGGCGCTGGACGGCAAGATCGGCAACCTGCTGCGCACCGTGGTCGAGAACGGCCGCCTGAGCGCGCTGCCCGAGATCGCCGCGCAGTTCCAGTCGCTGGTCAACGCGAGCTCGGGCGTGTCCGACGCCACCGTCTACAGCGCCTACGCAATCGACGACGCGCAGCTCGGCGAGGTGATGGCCTCGCTGGAGAAGCGCTTCGGCCGCAAGCTCAAGGGCGCGGTGCAGATCGACCCCGAGCTGATCGGCGGCATCCGCGTGGTGGTCGGCGACGAAGTGCTGGACACCTCGGTCAAGGCCCGTTTGGAACAAATGAAGGCCGCGCTGACTGCGTGACCGCCAGGAGATTTTTCGATGAACCTCAATCCCGCTGAAATTTCCGAGCTGATCAAGAGCCGCATCGAAGGCCTTGGCGCGTCGGCCGACATCAAGAACCAGGGCACCGTGGTGTCCGTCACCGACGGCATCGTGCGCGTGCACGGCCTGTCCGACGTGATGGCCGGCGAAATGCTGGAGTTCCCGCCCACGCCCGGCGGCCAGCCCACCTTCGGCTTGGCGCTGAACCTCGAGCGCGACTCGGTCGGCGCGGTGATCCTGGGCGAGTACGAGCACGTGTCCGAAGGCGACACCGTCAAGTGCACGGGCCGCATCCTGGAAGTGCCGGTCGGCCCCGAGCTGATCGGCCGCGTCGTCAACGCCCTGGGCCAGCCGATCGACGGCAAGGGCCCGATCAACGCGAAGATGACCGACGTGATCGAGAAGGTCGCGCCGGGCGTGATCGCCCGTAAGTCCGTCGACCAGCCGGTGCAGACCGGCCTGAAGTCGATCGACACGATGGTGCCGATCGGCCGCGGCCAGCGCGAGCTGATCATCGGCGACCGCCAGACCGGCAAGACCGCGGTGGCCGTCGACACCATCATCAACCAGAAGGGTCAGAACATGACCTGCGTCTACGTCGCGATCGGGCAGAAGGCCAGCTCGATCAAGAACGTGGTGCGCGCGCTGGAGCAGGCCGGGGCGATGGACTACACCATCGTCGTCGCCGCCAGCGCTTCGGAATCGGCGGCGATGCAATACGTGTCGGCCTACTCGGGCTGCACGATGGGCGAATACTTCCGCGACCGCGGGCAGGACGCGCTGATCATCTACGACGACTTGTCCAAGCAGGCCGTCGCGTATCGCCAGGTGTCGCTGCTGCTGCGCCGCCCGCCGGGCCGCGAAGCCTTCCCGGGCGACGTCTTCTATCTGCACAGCCGCCTGCTGGAGCGCGCCGCGCGCGTCAACGCCGACTACGTCGAGGCCTTCACCAAGGGTGAGGTCAAGGGCAAGACCGGTTCGCTGACCGCGCTGCCCATCATCGAGACGCAGGCCGGCGACGTCTCGGCCTTCGTGCCGACCAACGTGATCTCGATCACCGACGGCCAGATCTTCCTGGAGACGGCGCTGTTCAACGCCGGCATCCGCCCCGCGATCAACGCCGGCATCTCGGTGTCGCGCGTCGGCTCGTCGGCGCAGACCAAGCTGATCAAGAACCTGTCGGGCGGCATCCGCACCGACCTGGCGCAGTACCGCGAGCTGGCGGCCTTCGCGCAGTTCGCGTCCGACCTCGACGCCGCCACGCGCAAGCAGCTGGATCGCGGCGCGCGCGTGACCGAGCTGCTGAAGCAGCCGCAGTACAGCCCGCTGCCGATCAGCCTGATGGCCGCCTCGGTGTTCGCGGTCAACAAGGGCTTCCTCGACGACGTGGACGTGAAGAAGGTGCTGCCCTTCGAGCACGGCCTGCACCAGCACCTGAAGAGCAGCCACGCCGCGCTGCTGGCCAAGCTGGAAAGCGAGAAGGCCATGGACAAGGCCGCCGAGGAAGAGCTCTCCAACGCCATCGCCGCGTTCAAGAAGTCCTTCGCTTAAGGAGCCGTCATGGCGGTCGGTAAAGAGATCCGCGGCAAGATCAAGAGCTTCGAGAACACGAAGAAGATCACCAAGGCCATGGAAATGGTCTCGGCGTCGAAGATGCGCAAGGCGCAGGACCGCATGCGCGCGGCCCGGCCTTACGCCGACAAGATCCGCAACATCACGGCCAACCTGGCGCAGGCCAACCCCGAGTACCACTCGCCGTACATGCGCAAGGGCGGCAACGCCAGGACCACCGGCTTCATCGTCGTCAGCACCGACAAGGGGCTGTGCGGCGGCTTGAACACCAACGTGCTGCGTGCCGTCACCAACAAGATGAAGGACGTGCAGACGGCGGGCGGGCAGTCGCAGGCGGTGGCCATCGGCAACAAGGGCTTCAACTTCCTCAACCGCGTGGGCGTGCCGGTGGTCAGCCACGTGGTGCAGCTCGGCGACGCGCCGGTGCTGGAGAAGCTGATCGGCCCGGTCAAGGTGATGCTGGACGCCTTCGTCGAAGGCAAGCTCGACGCCGTGTACCTGTGCTACACGAAGTTCATCAACACGATGAAGCAGGAGCCGATGGTCGAGCAACTGCTGCCGCTGTCGGCCGAGCGCCTGGAGCAGACCGCCGCCGAGAAGGCGCAGCACGCCTGGGACTACCTCTACGAGCCCGATGCGCCGACCGTCATCGACGAGCTGCTGAAGCGCTACATCGAGGCGCTGGTGTACCAGGCGGTGGCCGAGAACATGGCCAGCGAGCAGAGCGCGCGCATGGTGGCGATGAAGGCGGCCACCGAGAACGCGGGCAACCTGATCGCCGAGCTGAAGCTGGTCTACAACAAGACCCGCCAGGCGGCCATCACGACCGAGCTCTCCGAAATCGTCGGCGGCGCGGCCGCGATCAGCGGTTGACATGGACCACCCCCTACGCGCTTCGCGCGCCCCCTCAAGGGGGCACCGCCAGTGGACCGGCAGAGCCGGATCCACGGCGGTCGCTTGAAGGCTAACGTTGATTTCAGTGAATCGAGGAATGGCAATCATGAACCAGGCACAAGGCAAGATCGTCCAGTGCATCGGCGCCGTGGTGGACGTGGAGTTCCCGCGCAACGAGATGCCCCGCGTCTACGACGCGCTCAAGCTCGAAGGCTCGCCGCTGACGCTGGAAGTGCAGCAGCAGCTCGGCGACGGCATCGTGCGCACCATCGCGCTGGGCTCGTCCGAAGGCCTGCGCCGCGGGCTGATGGTCACCAACTCCGGCGCGCCGATCTCGGTGCCGGTGGGCCAGGCGACGCTGGGCCGCATCATGGACGTGCTGGGCAACCCGATCGACGAGCGCGGCCCGGTCGACCAGACCACCACGATGCCCATCCACCGCAAGGCCCCGGCCTACGACGAGCTGAGCCCTTCGCAAGAGCTGCTGGAAACCGGCATCAAGGTGATCGACCTCATCTGCCCCTTCGCCAAGGGCGGCAAGGTGGGCCTGTTCGGCGGCGCCGGCGTCGGCAAGACCGTCAACATGATGGAGCTGATCAACAACATCGCCAAGGCGCACAGCGGCCTGTCGGTGTTTGCCGGCGTGGGCGAGCGCACGCGCGAGGGCAACGACTTCTATCACGAGATGAGCGACTCCAAGGTCGTCGTGCAGGAGAACCTGGGCGAGTCCAAGGTGGCGATGGTCTACGGCCAGATGAACGAGCCGCCGGGCAACCGGCTGCGCGTGGCGCTGACCGGGCTGACGATGGCCGAGGCCTTCCGCGACGAAGGCCGCGACGTGCTGTTCTTCGTCGACAACATCTACCGCTACACGCTGGCCGGCACCGAGGTGTCCGCGCTGCTGGGCCGCATGCCGTCGGCCGTGGGCTACCAGCCGACTTTGGCGGAAGAAATGGGCCGCCTGCAGGAACGCATCACGTCGACCAAGGTCGGCTCGATCACCTCGATCCAGGCCGTCTACGTGCCCGCGGACGACCTGACCGACCCGTCGCCGGCCACCACCTTCGCGCACTTGGACGCCACTGTGGTGCTGAGCCGCGACATCGCGGCCCTGGGCATCTATCCCGCAGTCGATCCGCTGGACAGCACGTCGCGCCAAGTGGATCCGAACGTGGTGGGCGAGGAGCACTACAGCACCACGCGCGCGGTGCAGGGCACGCTGCAGCGCTACAAGGAGCTGCGCGACATCATCGCGATCCTGGGCATGGACGAGCTGAGCCCCGAGGACAAGCTGGCCGTGGCGCGCGCGCGCAAGATCCAGCGTTTCCTGAGCCAGCCCTTCCACGTCGCCGAAGTGTTCACCGGCAGCCCGGGCAAGTACGTGCCGCTGAAGGAGACGATCCGCGGCTTCAAGATGATCGTCAACGGCGAATGCGACCACCTGCCCGAGCAGGCGTTCTACATGGTCGGCACCATCGACGACGCGTTCGAAAAAGCGAAGAAGATCCAATAAGGAGGCGCTGCGATGGCCACCATCCACGTCGACGTCGTCAGCGCCGAAGAGAGCATCTTCAGCGGCGAGGCCAAATTCGTCGCGCTGCCGGGCGAGAACGGCGAGCTGGGCATCCTGCCGCGCCACACGCCGCTGATCACGCGCATCAAGCCCGGCGCCGTGCGCATCGAGCGCGCCGACAACAACGAGGAAGAGTTCGTCTTCGTCGCCGGCGGCATCCTGGAAGTGCAGCCGGGCACGGTCACCGTGCTGGCCGACACCGCGATCCGCGGCCACGACCTCGACGAGGCCAAGGCCGCTGAGGCCAAGAAGCTGGCCGAGGAAGCGATGCGCAACGCCAAGAGCGACATCGACTTGGCCAAGGCGCAGAGCGAGTTCGCGATGATGGCCGCGCAGATCGCGGCGATCGCCAAGCTGCGCAAGAAGTAGGCCGGCACCGTCCGTCGCCCCCCGCCATGGGCAAGAACAAGCGTGCTGACGCCAAGGCGGCGCGGCTGCCCTTGTCCAAGCACGAGTACCTCGACCGCCTGCAGCCGCTGCAGCTGGAGCTGAACGAGCTGGCGCGCTGGCTGCAGCACACCGGCCAGCGGCTGCTGGTGATCGTCGAAGGGCGCGACACCGCCGGCAAGGGCGGCGTGATCGGCGCCATCAGCCAGGACCTGAACCCGCGCCAATGCCGCGTCGTGGCGCTGCCCGCGCCCACCGAGCGCGAGCGCACGCAGTGGGTCTTCCAGCGCTGGGCGCCGCACCTGCCGGCGGCCGGCGAGATCGTGCTGTTCGACCGCAGCTGGTACAACCGCGCCGGCGTCGAGCCGGTGATGGGCTTCTGCAAGCCCGAGCAGACCGCAGCCTTCCTGCAGCAGGCGCCGCGCTTCGAGCGGCTGCTGGTCGACGACGGCATCCTGCTCTTCAAGTACTGGCTGACCGTCGACCAGGCGCAGCAGGAAGCGCGCTTCGCCGAGCGCCTGGCCGATCCCCTCAAACGTTGGAAGCTGTCGCCGATCGACCTGGCCGCGCGCGAGAAGTACGCCGCCTACTCCAAGGCGCGCGACCGCATGTTGAAGGCCACGCACACGCGGCACGCGCCCTGGACGCTGGTCGACTTCAACGACCAGCGGCGCGGCCGGCTGCACCTGATCCGCCACCTGCTGGACCACATCCCCGACCGCCAGGTGCCGGAAGCGAAGATCGAGTTCCCGCCGCTGCCGACCGCGCCGCTGCGCGACCAGCCGGCCAAGCCGTTCAAAGCAATCTAGCTAGCCGCGCAAGGGCTGGTCGGGCAGCTCGTTCGGATTGGCCTCGCCCGGGGCCAGCGCGAAGTGCTGCCGCAGCAGCGCATCCACGGCGTCGATGGCCTCGGCCAAGCCGGCTTCGAAGCGGCGCTCGCGGAAGGCCCGGCGCATGCCGGCGATCAGTCCGTCCCACTGCGTGGGCGCCACGTGCCGCGCCACCGCGCGGTCGGCGACGATCTCGATCGCGTGCTCGGCCAGCAGCAGGTAGATCAGCACGCCGTTGTTGTGCTCGGTGTCCCAGACGCGCAGCTTGCCGAACAGCGTGACCGCGCGGTCGCGCGCCGACAGCCCGCGCCACAGGTACGACAGCGGCAGCCCGGCCTCGACGACGACGCGGATCTCGCCGCCATGCTGGCGCTCGCTGGCGCGCACGCGCTCGGCCAGGCGCGCCAGCGCGGCATCGTCCAGCGCGCGGCGCGCATCGGTCTCGTCGTGCCAGCGGTGCTTGAGCAGGCGCAGCCATCGGTTCATCGCCAGTGCCTTTAGTGCTACCAGTCGCCGGAGGCGCCGCCGCCCCCGAAATCGCCGCCACCGCCCGACGAGAAGCCGCCGCCGCCACCGCCCCCGAAGCCGCCGCCACCGCCAAACCCGCCGCCGCCGAAGCCGCCCCCGCCGATCCAGGGCCCGCGGCCGCGCGTGCTGCCCGGGCGCAGCGCCGAGCCGATGTCCAGCAGCCCGACGATGACCAGTGCGGCCACGCCGGCGGCCAGGCCCAGCGCGACGCTGGCGGTGAACCACCAGGCCAGCGTGCCGGCCGCGCCCGAGGTCAGCAGCGAGCCGAAGCGGCGGCCGAACAGCCGCGTCAGCAGCGTGCCGGCCACCGGCACGATCAGGAAGAAGAACAGCCCCAGCGAGTCCGGCGTCAGCCCGATGCCGTCGCCGTCACCACCGCCGCCGCGCGGCTGCGGCGCCGGCAGGCCCTCGCCATTGATGCGCGCGATCAGCGCATCCACCGCGCGGTTCAGGCCGCCGGCATAGTCGTCGGCGCGGAACGCGGGGCGGATCTGCTGGTCGATGATCTGCCGCGCCGCCAGGTCGGGGATCGCGCCTTCCAGCGCCTTGGCCACTTCGATGCGCACCTTGCGCTCGTTCTTGGCCACCACCAGCAGCACGCCGTCGCCCACCTCGCGGCGGCCGATCTTCCACTGGTCGGCCACGCGCTGCGCATAGGCGGCGATGTCCTCGGGCGCGGTCGCCGGCACCAGCAGCACGACGACCTGCGGGCCCGACTTCGCCTCGAAGTCGGCCAGCTTGCCGTCCAGCGCGGCGCGCTGCGCGTCGGACAGCGTGCCGGTCTGGTCGATCACGCGCGCCGTCAGCGCGGGCACCGGCTGCTCGGCCTGCGCCCAGCCGAGCAGGGACCAGGCGGCGAGCAGCAGCGCGGCGGCGAGCGCGCGCCAGGTCTTCATCGCAGCGGGCTTTCCGGCCGGCCTACTTGGAGGCCGGCTTGTCGAAGTTGACCGGCGGCGGCGCCGAGATCTGCGCTTCGTTGGCCACCGTGAAGCTGGGCTTGACCGCGTAGCTGAAGATCATCGCCGTCAGGTTGGTGGGGAAGCTGCGCGTCAGCACGTTGTAGTCGGCCACCGCCTTGATGTAGCGGTTGCGCGCCACGGTGATGCGGTTCTCGGTGCCTTCGAGTTGCACGCGCAGGTCCTGGAAGCCCTGGTTGGCCTTCAGGTTGGGGTAGTTCTCGGTCACCACCAGCAGGCGGCTCAGGGCGCTGGACAGCTCGCCTTGCGCCTGCTGGAACTTGTTGAAGGCCTCGGGGTTGTTGATCAGCTCGGGCGTCGCCTGGATCGAGGTGGCCTTGGCGCGCGCTTCCACCACCTTGGTCAGCGTCTCCTGCTCGAAGTTGGCCTCGCCCTTGACCGTGGCCACCAGGTTGGGCACCAGGTCGGCGCGGCGCTGGTACTGGTTGAGCACCTCGCTCCAGCCCGCCTTGACCTGCTCGTCCAGGCGCTGGAAGTCGTTGTAGCCGCAGCCGCTGAGCAACAGGGCCGAGAGCAAGGCCAGGCCGGCCAGCCAGGTTCGGGACGAGCGCATCGCGGTTCTCCTCGCTGAAACGGCCCATGCTAGCCGCTCCGCGTGAAATGGGTGCCGAGCCCGCGTGTTCAAGGCTGCCGCGCGCACGGCCGGTCGACGGCGTGGAACGCCGGCGCGCAGGTTGCCGTCGTGCCGTGGCCGTGCCGCCAGCGTTCGTGCGCAGGAGGGTCGCCGATAATGCCCCGCATGCCTGCAGCCCTTCGCAACGACACGTTCCTGCGGGCCTGCCTGCGCCAGCCCACGGCGTACACCCCGCTGTGGCTGATGCGCCAGGCCGGCCGCTACCTGCCCGAGTACCGCGCGACGCGCGCGCGCGCCGGCAGCTTCATGGGGCTGGCCACCGACCCCGGCTTCGCCACCGAAGTCACGCTGCAGCCGCTGGAGCGCTACGCGCTGGACGCCGCGATCCTGTTCAGCGACATCCTCACCGTGCCCGACGCGATGGGCCTGGGCCTGAGCTTCGCCGAAGGCGAGGGTCCGCGCTTTGCACGGCCCCTGCGCGACGAGGCCGCGGTGGCCGCGCTGCAGGTGCCTGACCTGGAGCGGCTGCGTTATGTCTTCGACGCCGTGGCCTCGATCCGCCGCGCACTGGACGGCCGCGTGCCGCTGATCGGCTTTTCGGGCAGCCCCTGGACGCTGGCCTGCTACATGGTGGAAGGCGCCGGCTCCGACGACTACCGCCTGGTCAAGAGCATGCTCTATGCGCGGCCCGACCTGCTGCACCGCATCCTCGACATCAACGCGCAGGCGGTGGCGGCCTACCTCAACGCGCAGATCGACGCCGGCGCGCAGGCGGTGATGGTGTTCGACAGCTGGGGCGGCGTGCTGGCCGACAGCGCCTTCCAGCGCTTCAGCCTGGACTACACGCGCCGCGTGGTGGCGGCGCTGCGGCGCGAGCAGGACGGCCGGCGCATCCCGGTGATCGTTTTCACCAAGGGCGGCGGGCTGTGGCTGGACGAGATCGCATCCTGCGGCGCCGACGTCGTCGGGCTGGACTGGACCCTGGGCCTAGGCCGTGCGCGTGCGCAAGTCGGCAGCCGCGTGGCCTTGCAGGGCAACCTCGACCCCAATGTGCTGTTCGCGCCGCCCGAGGTGGTGGCGCGCGAGGCGGTGGCGGTGCTGGACGCCTTCGGCCCGCCGCAGCGCGCCGACGGCACCTGGGACGGCCACGTCTTCAACCTCGGCCACGGCATCAGCCAGCACACGCCGCCCGAGCACGTGTCGGCGCTGGTCGAGGCGGTGCACGGGCATTCGCGCCGTTTGCGGGCGGCCGGCGCAGCCCAGTCCTAGGGGCTGCCGGTAAGTGAGCGCTTCGCCCACGGCGGCGGTCGGCGGGTCGTGATTTCAGGCCTGCCGGCCTTGACTTATCCCCAGTTGCCGAGGTAGACAAATCTGGTGCCAACGGCGGCCCGGCGGTCCATCAGGACAAGTCCCAGTACCGAGCTAAGTCCTTGATTTTTCATCGAAGCATGGCCTGCCGCGAAATCGGGCAAACCGACGCCGGCATCGCAGAATCAAGAACTTGGCGCGGCTGGCCGCACCTTGCCCACAAAGTTATCCACATCCTTCGTGGACAGATGCAAAAGACGAGCGGAATCATGAGCTTAGGCCCGAACGCTCATGCGATTCCGAAGTTTCGCGCGCAACTTCAGCAGCGGGCACCGGCAGGCGCATGCTGAGCCTGCCGGTCGCCGTCGACACCCCGCAACATGCGGCGATCACGCCTTTGCTGGATTACGCTTGTGAGCGCCCGCTGCCGCCGGGAACCCTGGTGCGCGTGCCGCTGGGTAAGCGTGAGGTTCCCGGCATCGTCTGGAACCGGCCCGGCGGCCAGCGCGCCGAGGCCGGCCAGCTGCGGCCGCTGGCCGAGGTGCTGGAAGGCCTGCCGCCGCTGGCGCCGGCCTGGCTGGCGCTGCTGGACTTCGCGTCGGCCTACTACCAGCGCCAGGTGGGCGAGCTGGCGCTGTCGGTGCTGCCGCCCGAGCTGCGCAAGAGCGACGACCGCCAGCTCGGCCGCCGCCTGAGCCGGCTGCTGCGCGACGCGCCGCCGGCGCCGGAAACGACGGCGGCATCGGCCGCATCGGCTGCGGCCGCCGCGCCGGCGCTGACCGCCGACCAGGCCGCCGCGCTGTCGGCACTGGACGGCATGGCGGCAGGCACCGCGCTGCTGCACGGCGTCACCGGCAGCGGCAAGACCGAGGTCTACCTGCGCGCCGCCGAGCGCGCGCTGGCCGCCGGCCGCCAGGTGCTGGTGCTGGTGCCCGAGATCAACCTCACGCCCCAGCTCGAAGCGCGCTTCGCGGCGCGCTTCCCCGGGCGCACGCTGGTCAGCCTGCACAGCGCGCTGACGCCGGCGCAGCGCATCGACCACTGGCTGCTGGCCCACCTGGGCCGCGCCGACCTGGTGCTGGGCACGCGGCTGGCGGTGTTCGCCTCGCTGCCGCGGCTGGGGCTCATCGTCGTCGACGAGGAGCACGATCCCAGCTTCAAGCAACAGGAAGGCGCCCGCTACTCGGCGCGCGACCTCGCGGTCTACCGGGGCCACCTGGAGCGGCTGCCGGTGCTGCTGGGCTCGGCCACGCCGTCGCTGGAGAGCTGGCAGCGCGCGCTGGACGGCCGCTACTGGCGGCTGAACCTGGCGCAGCGCATCGGCGACGGCGCGATGCCGCGCGTGCGGCTGCTCGACACCCAGGCGCTGCCGCGCCGCCGCGGCGTGCTGCCGGCGCTGGCGCCGCCGTTGCTGGAGGCCGTGCAGCAGCGCCTCGCGCGCGGCGAACAAAGCCTGCTGCTGCTCAACCGCCGCGGCTACGCGCCGGTGCTGTACTGCCACGACTGCCAGTGGAAGAGCGGCTGCCCGCACTGCAGTGCCTGGCGCGTGTTCCACAAGGCCGACCGCACGCTGCGCTGCCACCACTGCGGCCTGGCCGAGCCGGTGCCGCGCGCCTGTCCCGACTGCGGCAACCTCGACATCGCGCCGCTGGGCCGCGGCACCGAGAAGCTGGAAGAGCAGCTCGCCGAGCTGCTGCCCGGCGCGCGCATCGCGCGCATCGACGCCGACAGCACGCGCCGCAAGGGCGCGCTGGAAAGCCAGCTGCACGCGGTGCACGAAGGCGAGGTCGACGTGCTGGTGGGCACGCAGATGGTGGCCAAGGGCCACGACTTCCGCCGCATGACGCTGGTGGCCGCGATCAACCCCGACGGCGCCTTGTTCAGCAGCGACTTCCGCGCCGCCGAGCGGCTGTTCGCGCTGCTGATGCAGGCCGCCGGCCGCGCCGGGCGCGACGCCGCGCAGGCCGCGCGCAGCGAGATGTGGATCCAGACAGCCAACCCTACGCACCCGCTGTACCAGGCGCTGGTGCGGCACGATTTCGAGGCCTTCGCCGCCAGCCAGCTGGACGAGCGCCGCCGCGCCGGGCTGCCGCCGTTCTCCAGCCTGGCGCTGCTGCGCGCCGAGGCGCGCGATGCCGCGGTGGCCGCCGCGTTCCTGCAGGCCGCGGCGGAGGCCGCGCAAGGCCTGGCCGAGGGCGCGGCCGTCACGGTCTACCCGCCGGTGCCGCCCGCGGTGCCGCGCGTGGCCGGCATCGAGCGCATGCAGATGCTGGCCGAATCGGCCTCGCGCCCGGCGCTGCAGCGCTTCCTGGCGGCCTGGCTGCCGGTGCTGCACGGCCTGCGGCCGCGGCACAAAGGCTTGACGCGCTGGGCGATTGACGTCGATCCGCTCGTGATCTGACGCTGCTCAGCTGGGTTGCACCCCGGCCAGCCACGCGATCGCGGTGAAGCTGCCGAAGGCCAGCACCGTCGAGGCCATGATGATGCGCGCAATACGGCCGTTATCGGCGCCGTAGCGTTCGGCCAGGATCGCCACGTTGCTGGCGCTGGGCAGCGCGGCCACCAGCACGATGGCCAGCAGCGCGAAGTCGGTCAGCGGCAGCCCCAGCGACTGCGCCGCCAGCCCCAGCAGCCACAGCAGCAGCGGATGCAGCAGCAGCTTGATCGCCGCCACCGGCAGATAGCGGCCCGGCGGCGTGCGGCCGTGCGCGTGCTGGCCGGCGCGCCACAGCACCGCGCCGATCGTGAACAGCGCCACCGGGCTGGCGGCGTCGGCCAGCATGCGCACCACACCGTCCAGCGGGCCGGCGAGTTTCCAGCCCAGCCCCGAGAACGCGGCGCCGAGCACGATCGCCCACGGCATCGGGTTGCGCGCCACGCCGCCCAGGATGCGCCGCGCCGAGCGCCACAGCCCGTGGCCCTGGCCGGCCAGGCCCTGCGCCTCGGCCAGCGCCAGGCAGGCGGTGCTGGTGACGACGAGGTCGGCCGTCAGCACGCAGATCGTCGGCCCCGCGGCGGCCGGCCCCAGCAGCGCCACCAGCAGCGGCACGCCCATGAAGCCGGTGTTCGGGAACGCGGCCACCAGCGCGCCGAAGGCCGCGTCCTTCAACGGTACCGCGGCCGAGCGCGTCAGTGCCACCGTCAGCGCCACCATCAGCGCTGCGCACAGCAGGTAGACGGCCAGCAGCGTCGGGTTCAGCGTCTGCAGCACCGGCGTGCCGGCGCCGAAGCGGAACAGCATGCACGGCAGCGCGAAGTAGAGAACGAAGCCGTTGAGCCCGGGGATCGCCGACTCCGGCAGCACGCGCTGCCGCGCCGCCAGCCAGCCGCACAGCACCAGCGCGAAGAAGGGGGCGGTGACGGCGAAGATCCAAGTCATGGGCGGCGAGTTTCGCGCGAATGTGGTGCTGCCCCTTCGGGCCTTCGCTGAATCCCGACCGGCCCGGCCCGGCCGCGGCCTCGCCCCTCCCCGTATCCGTTCAGGTCGCTGCCTGACTCAGGCCATGACAAGTCCTCAGCACAGGCAGGTCCAGACCATGCCGTTGCGCAAGCAGACAGGCGTGGCCAACGATCTCTTCCACTTCCGTCTGTCGTCCGCGCTCCAAGTCCTGCAGCGCCGACACCTTGTGGCGTGGCGCGTTGGCTGCCATGTGATCGCCGAAGGCGCGCGTCAGCCGAACGGCCTCTTGCATGTCGACGGCTGCCAGCCCCGCTGCCGAGAACACGCCGGACGCCGGCAGCGTCACCCCTTCGGCAGCCGCAATGGCCGCCATCTCGCGCGCCAGCGCCGCCATCACGGCGGCCGTGCCCGGATGCTGCAGGAACCGGTGCGTTTCCTTGCGCGTGATCGTCGCCAGGCAGAACGACGGCACGAAGATCGCGTACTTCGCCCATTCCACGCTGCGGATCGCCGGGGACACGGCCGTGCGCACGCCGGCCTCGTCGAGCATCGTCGCAATGGCCCCGCAGCGTTCCGACCGGCCACCTGCCGGCTCGCCGATGAGCAGGCTGTCGTTGACGGTGAAGCGCACGGCACCGTCGGGCAGCACCTCGCCGCTGATCATGGCCGACGCACCGAGCACGCCTTCTTCACCGAACACGGCCGCCAGCTCGGCGTTCTTGTACACGCCGTTCTGCACCGAGAAGGCCCATGCGCCCGGCCTGGGCCGCAGCGCGCCGATCACCGCCGGGCTCTGGAAGGTCTTCAGCGCGTTGATGTACAGATCGCCGTCGGCGGCCTCGGCGACTTCACGCACGATGGGCACCTTCGCCACGAAATCGGCGATCCCGGTGATGCGCACGCCCTCGCGCGCCAGCAGCCCGGCACGCGGCTCGCGAGCGACGATGACGACGTCGCGGCCCGCGCGATGCAGGTGGGCGCCGATGATCGAGCCGAGCGCGCCGCCCCCCAGGATGATCGTTTTCATCAGGTACTTTCCTCTTTCGTATTTCGCGTATCGCCCAGTGCATCGAGCAGATCGATGCGCCGCACGTCGCGCACCGCGCCGCTGGACGCCGAAGTCGCCAATGCCCCCCACAGGCGCAGCGCCGTGCTGATGGCGCGCCGGCGCGGCGCGGGTTTCCAGGCTTGCTGGCCGCGCGACTGCATTTCCGCGCGGCGCGCGGCCAGCGCCGCATCGTCCAATGCCAGGTCGATGCGCCGGCGGGCAATGTCGACGACGACGATGTCGCCGTCGCGCAGCAGACCGATGGCACCGCCGGCCGCGACCTCGGGCGAGACATGGCCGATGGCCAGCCCCGAATTCGCGCCCGAATACCGACCGTCGGTGATCATCGCGCAGGTCGCGTCCAGCCCGCTGGCTTTGAGCGCCACCGCGCACTTGGACATCTCCTGCATACCCGGCCCGCCGCGCGGCCCTTCGTAGCGGATGACGATGGCGCTGCCGGGCGCGATCGTGCCGTCCATCAAGGCATTGCGGGCGGCGTCCTCGCTCTCGAACACCACCGCCGGGCCGCGAAAGACCAGCAGATGCTCCGGCACACCCGCCTGCTTGACCACGCAGCCGTCCTCGGCGAGGTTGCCGTACAGCACGGCCAGCCCGCCGTCGGTGGAATACGCATGCTCGACCGCGCGGATGCAGCCCTGCTCGCGGTCCAGGTCGAGCGCGCTGAAGCGGCGCGACTGCGAGAACGGCGTCTGCGTGCGCACGCCGCCCGGGGCGGCGCGGTAGAACGCGTGTACCGACGGATCGCCCGTGCTCCGCACGTCCCAGCGGTCGATCGCCTCGCCGAGCGTCGGCGCATGCACGGTCGGCACCGACGTCTCCAGCAGGCCGCCGCGCCGCAATTCGCCCAGGATGCCGAACACGCCGCCAGCGCGGTGCACGTCCTCCATGAAGTATTTCGGCGTCGACGGCGACACCTTGCACAGGTGCGGCGTCGCGCGCGAGATGCGGTCGATGTCGCGCATGCCGAAGTCCACGCCGGCCTCGTGCGCGGCTGCCAGCAGGTGCAGGATGGTGTTGGTCGAGCCGCCCATCGCGATGTCCATGCGCATGGCGTTCTCGAAGGCGGCGCGCGTGGCGACGGCACGCGGCAGCACCGTGTCGTCGCCGCCGCCGTAGTGACGCCGGCACAGGTCCATCACCACGCGACCGGCCTGGCGGAACAACTCCTGCCGGTCGGCATGCGTGGCCAGCAGCGAGCCATTGCCCGGCAGCGACAGGCCCAGCGCCTCGGTCAGGCAGTTCATGGAGTTGGCGGTGAACATGCCCGAGCACGAGCCGCAGGTCGGGCATGCATTGCGCTCGTAGTGGCCGGCCTGCTCGTCGGTCGTTCCCGGCGTGATCATGGCCACGTAGGACTCGACCACACTCACCCGCAGCGCCGGCGCGATGGCATCGACGCGGCCTGCCTCCATCGGCCCGCCGGAGACGAACACCGTCGGGATGTTCAGCCGCAGTGCGGCGTTCAGCATGCCGGGCGTGATCTTGTCGCAGTTGGAGATGCACACCAGCGCGTCGGCGCAGTGGGCGTTGACCATGTACTCGATGGCGTCGGCGATCACGTCGCGCGACGGCAGCGAATACAGCATGCCGTCGTGCCCCGCCGCGATGCCGTCGTCCACGGCAATGGTGTTGAACTCGCGGCCCACACCGCCTGCCGCCGCGATCTCCGACGCGACCAGCGCGCCAAGTTCGCGCAGGTGCACGTGGCCCGGCACGAACTGCGTAAAGGAATTGGCGATGGCGACGATGGGCTTGCCGAAGTCGCCGTCGGTCATGCCGGTGGCGCGCCACAGCGAGCGTGCCGCGGCCTTGTCGCGGCCGCGCGTGACCTGGTCCGATATCAGGGGCCTCATGCGGGTCTCCGTTTCATTCTTCGCCGTCGCAGGGACTCTAGTCAGGCGATGCATGCACGCGAATCGTCGGAACGGATGATTTCGTCGCTTTGGACGACGCTGGCACCGCGAGGTCCGCGCCACACTGGCGGCCCGCACAGGACAGACCACCATGCAAGGACCGCTCAAGGGTTTGAAAGTCATCGAAATGCCGGCCATCGGACCGGTGCCTTTCTGCGGCATGCTGCTGGCCGATCTCGGCGCCGACGTGCTGCGCATCGACCGCACGCAGGACTCCGGGCTGGGCATTCCCATCGAGACGCGCTTCGACCTGCTCGGCCGCGGCAAACGGTCGCTGGCGCTGGACCTCAAATCGCCGGCGGACCGCGACACGGTGCTCGGCCTGGCGGACAAGGCCGACGTGCTGCTCGAAGGCTTTCGCCCCGGCACGATGGAGCGGCTGGGCCTGGGCCCCGACGCCGTGCAGCAGCGCAACCCGCGCCTGATCTACGGCCGCATGACGGGATGGGGCCAGGAAGGGCCGATGGCGCAGGCCGCCGGCCACGACATCAACTACATCGCGCTGGCCGGCGCGCTGGCCGCCATCGGCCACGAGGACGCCAGGCCGGTGCCGCCGATCAATCTCGTCGGCGACTTCGGCGGCGGCACGCTCTACCTGGCGATGGGGGTGCTCGCTGCGCTCCACGAACGGCAGTCATCGGGCCGGGGCCAGGTGGTGGATACCGCCATGGTCGACGGCACCGCTTCGCTCATGACCGTCTTCCACGGCTTGCTGGCGCAGGGCGTGTGGCAGGACGCGCGCGGCGTCAACGACCTCGACAGCGGCGCGCCCTGGTACGACACCTACGCGTGCAAGGACGGCGGCTACGTCGCGGTGGGCGCCCTCGAAGGCAAGTTCTTCGCGGAACTGGTCGGCAAGCTCGGGCTGGACAGCGATCTGGTCGCGCGACAGCACGACCGCGCCGGCTGGCCTGCAATGCGCAAGCTGCTGGGCGAGACCTTCCTCACGCGCACGCGGGACGAATGGTGCGCGCTGCTCGAAGGCAGCGATGCCTGCTTCGCACCGGTGCTGTCGCTGCGCGAGGCGCCGGCGCATCCGCACATGAAGGCGCGCGGCACCTTCGGCGAGCATTTCGGCGTGTTGCAGCCACGCGCGGCGCCGCGTTTTTCGCGCACGCCGGGCGCGGTGCAGGGCCCCCCGCCCGCGCGCGGCGAAGGCGGCGACGCGGCGTTGCGCGACTGGGGGCTGGGCTGACGGCCGGCGAGGGCCGCGCACGGGCGCGTGGCGGGCGCCATGCTGCCCGCACGGATGCTCACGGCACCGCCGTGTTCTCGCCGATGTAGCCGCTCCTGAGCGCCTGCTGCGCCGCGTCGCCGGTCATGGGGCCCTGGTAGGCCAGGCGCCCGCGATCGAGCACGAACAGGGTGTCGACATAGTCCATCGCGTGCGTGGCCATCTGCTCGACCACCACCACGGTGGCGCCGCCCCGGTGCAGGGCCGACAACACCTCGTACACGCGATCGATCATCACCGGCGCCAGCCCGAGCGAGGGCTCGTCGAGCACGATCACGTCGGGCCGCGACATGAGCGCGCGGCCGAGCGCCAGCATCTGCCGCTCGCCGCCGCTGAGCGTCACGGCCGGGCGCGCCAGCCCCTGGACGATCGAGGCCGGCATCAGCGCCAGCACCTCGTCGAAGCGCTGCTGCGTGCGCGCCTTGCCCTCCTTGTTGGCGAACGCGCCCAGGATCAGGTTCTCGCGCACCGACAACTGGCCGAACAGCCGCCGCCCTTCGGGTACCAGCGCCATCCGTGCGCCGCTGCTGCGCGTCACCCTGCCGGCCGTGGGCACGAGCATGCCGCCCAGCACCTGGGACAGCGTGGACTTGCCCGCGCCGTTGGGGCCGAAGATGCCCGAGAAGCTGCCGCGCGCGATCGCGATCGACAGCCGGTCCAGTGCAAGCACCCCGGCGTAGCGGTGCGTGACGTCGATGGCCTCGACGATGGCGTCAAGCATGCGTCTGCTCCCGTGCTGCCGCGTCGGCGGCGGCAGCCGCCACCTTGCCCGCCGACTTGCCGAAATAGGCGGCCAGCACCTCGGGATTGGCCTGAATCTCGCGCGGCGTCCCGGCGGCCAGCACCTTGCCGAAATCGAGTACCACCACATGGTCGGCGATGCCCAGCACCTCCTGTACCGCGTGGTCGATGATGATCACCGTGACGCCGGCCAGCTTCATGCCGCGGAGGATGGCGCGCAACTGTTCGGCCTCGTCGCTGTCCAGGCCGGAGAAGGGTTCGTCCAGCGCCACCGCCTGCGGTCGCGTGGCGAGCATCCGGCCTACATCCACGACCTTCTGAATCCCGAAGGGCAGTTCGGGCGGATGCGCGTCGGCGTACTTCTCCAGGTGCAGGCCGCGCAGGATGCGGTCGGCCACGGCTTCGTCCTGCATCGCGCCGCGCGGCCCGGTCCGCGGGCCGGTCGCATGGCCGCGCGAGGCAGCCAGCAGCAGCGTCTCGCGAACCGTGAGTTCCTCGAACAGCTCCGCATGCTGGAAGGTGCGGCCAAAACCCAGCCGCTGGCGCTCATAGGCCGGCCGGCCGGCCAGGCCGGTGCTGCCGAAGCGCAACTCGGCGCAGCTCGACGGCTGCACATAACCCGACAGCACATTGAGCAGCGTGGTCTTGCCTGCGCCGTTGGGGCCGATCAGGCCCAGCACCGAACCCGGCGGCACCGTGAGCGAGACGCCGTCCAGGGCCTTGAGGCCGCCGAAGCGCACGCCCAGGTCTCGCACGGCAAGGTCGGCATCCGCCGTCGGCAGCAGTTCGCGCGCCAACTGGGCGATCTGCTCGGACGAGGCGGCCTCGCGCACCGTGGCCTGCCGCTGCGCCTCCGCGCGCGTACGGCTGCGAAGCCGCAGCAGGTGCAGCACGGACGGAAGCACGCCGCGCGGAATGAACAGCAGCACCAGGATCATCGAGGTGCCGAAGGCGAACACCGCCACGTCGCGCAGCCCACGCGCGAGCTCCGGCACCACCGCCACGAAGGTGCCGCCGAAGATCGCGCCGGCCACGCTGCCGATGCCGCCGACCACGCTGCCGGCCAGCAGCACCACGCTGCGCTCCAGCCCGAACTCGTTGGGGTCGAGGTAGCCGATGGCGATGGACGACGCCACGCCGCCGATGGCGGCCAACGCCGCGCTCATCGCGAACGCCATCGCGTTCTCGCGGTGCGGCACCAGTCCGATCGACATCGAGGCCATGCGCTGGCTCTTGATGGCACGCCAGCGCCGCCCACGCGCGCCCTTGATGACGAAGTCCAGCACGAGGAACACCAGCGTGGCCAGCACCAGGCCCAGTGCGGCGCCGTGCTTGTCCGTGAGCGGCAGCCCGCCGGCCAGCAGCGACTTGACGGGCGGCACGGCCATGCCCTGGTCGCCACCCGTATAGCGATCCAGGCGGCCGATGATCTCGCTCACCGTCATGCTCACCGCCAGCGTCAGCAGGCCGAAATACAGCGTCGAGAAGCGGCCCGCGCTCAGCCCCAGCAGATAGCCTACGGCGGCACCGCACAATGCGCACGCGGGCACGATCGCCTCCAGCGGCCAGCCCGCGCCCGAGAGGTTGGCGGTGAGGTAGGCGCCGATGGCCGCGAAGGACGCATGCGCCAGCGACCAGATGCCCGACGAACCCGCCAGTACCGTCATCGCGGCGACGACGATGGTCGTGAACACCGCCTGGCTGACCACGACGATCCAGTAGGTGCCCGTGTTGACGAAAGCCGGGCTCAGCAGCACGGCCGCCCCCAGGCCGATGGCTGCGATGCCCAGGCGGCGTGCGGCCGCCGCCGACAGGCCGGCACCGCGCTTGTCGTTCTGTCCGCTCGCGCTCATACCCGCTCCGCCCGCACTTTGCCCAGGAAACCCTCTGGCCTGATGAACAGCACCAGCACGATCACGCTGAACACGATGGTGTCGCGAAAGCTCGCCGACACGTAGCCGGCGGCCAGGTTGTCCAGCATGCCGATCGCGAAACCGCCGAGGACGGCGCCGGGCATGCTCGTCAGCCCGCCGAGGAACACGCCGGCCAGCGCGCGGAACAGCGGCACCAGCGCGAATGTCGGCGACAGCGACGTGTCGGCCGCCAGGAAGAAGATCGCGATGGCCGCCAACCCGCAACCGATGAACCAGGCGATGGCAGCGATGAGCTCCGGCTTGATACCCACCAGCCGCGCGGCGAACGGGTCTTCGGCGCTGGCCCGCATGGCCACGCCGAACGTGGTGTGCGTGAAGAACCACGCGACGAACAGCATCGCCGACACCGCCATGCCTGTGGCCAGCAGCTTGTTGAGCGGCAGCGAGATGCCCGCGACCATCACCGAGCCCTCGACCAGCGGCGGAAACTTCACCGGATCGTGTCCCCAGAACGAGCCGATGCCTGCCCGTATCACCAGGCCCAGGCCGATCATGATGACCAGCGCGACGAAGATGCGGTGCTTGTTGCGGACCAGGCGCTTCAGCAGCAGCCAGTTCGTCAGGATGCCGGCGATGCCGGCCACCAGCACGGCCAGCACCAGCCCGCCCCACACCGGCAGGCCGCCCCGCATCGCGCTGACCGCCACGTAGGCGGCGAGCGTGGCGATGTCGGCCAATGCGAAATTCACCGTGTCGGTGGTCTTGAAGATGATCGTCTTGCCGAGCGCGACCAGCCCGTAGGCCGAGCCCGTCACGACACCCGAGATCAGCAGCGGAATCAGGAAATCCATGATGTTGCCCGCGGAGGACCCGGTTGAGCGGCAGCCCGGAGCGCGCGACCTTCAGCCCGCTCTCGCCGATGGCAGCAAGGTGCGTCGACCCAGGGGGCGTGCATCACGATCGGTTTCCTGTCTGGTCGTTGTCGATGAATCGGCGGCCTGCGTGCTCAGCCGCCGGCCTGCCGGATGCGGTCCACGGCCCGGCCGAGCAGCCGTACCGTGGAGGCATGCAAGCGCTCGCCGATGTCGTGCGGTGCCTGGCCCGCGCAGGCACGGGCCCAACTGCCTTCCATGAGGATGCCCAGCTTGTAGCAGCCGAACACGGTGTACCAGTCCAGGTTCGGCAGCGGCCTGCCCGAACGCGCCACATAGGCGGCTGCCAGCTCGCGCTCCGAAGGGAAGCCGTTCCAGGGATGCACCTCGATCGTGCCCGCCCCCATGCCGTCAGGGTCGGGCCAGGTCGCGAGCAGCCAGCCCAGATCGATCAGCGGATCGCCCACGGTAACGAGCTCCCAGTCCACGATGGCCGCCAGCGCCGGTGCGTCGTGGCGGAACATGACGTTGGCCAGGTGGAAGTCGCCATGCATGATGCCGGGCACGAACTGCGCGGGCCGGTGGTCGTCGAGCCAGCGCGCCACCGTGTGCAGGTGCGGCACCTCGGGCTTCCAGCCTTCATACTCCGCATAGGCCTCGTACCAGGCCAGCCAGCGCGGCACCTGCCGCTCCAGGTAGCCCTCGGGCTTGCCCAGCGTCTGCAGGCCGGCGGCCTGCCAGTCCACCGCGCGCAATGCCAGCAGGGCATCCACCATCGACAGGCCCAGCGCGTGCTGGCGCGACGGGCTCGCCGCCACGTCGTCGGGCAGGCCGGTGGTCGGGTTGTAGCCGTCGACCGGCTCCATCAGGTAGAAGGCGGCGCCCAGCACGCTGCGATCCTCGCACACCGCGATCAGGCCGGGATGCGGTACCGCGCTGCCCTTGAGCGCAGCCAGCACCTGCGCCTCGCGCAGCATGGTCTTGCTGCCGTCGGCACGCGGATGGCGGGGTGGCCGCCGCAGCACGTAGCCGCGGCCGTCGCGCTGGAATCTCAGCAGCACGTTCTGCGTGCCGCCGGCCAGTGGCGTCACGGCCGAGAGCGGGCCCTGCCCGAGTCCAGCCCCGTCCATCCATTCGCGCAGACGGTCGAGGTCGACCAGCGACTCATGAGCGATGCCAGGGCGCGCGCTCATCAGGCAACCTCCGCGCTGACGCGCTCCGGTGTGAGCGCTTTGGAGCGGCCATGCGCGCTCACGAGACCGGCCTCAACCCGGCGCTCAGGCACACTCGGCCAGCGCGCTGGCGAACTTGGCACGTGCCGCTGCGGCACGCGCCGGTACGTGGTATTCAGGGAACAGCGCATCCGTACCCTTGAAATCGCGCAGCACCTGGCGCGCCACGGTGACCTTGTGCACTTCCGTCGGGCCGTCTGCCAGGCCCATGTGGTAGGAATGGATCACCATGTCCATGAAGGGCATCTCGGTGGACACGCCGATCGAGCCGTGCAGGTGCAGCGCGCGCTGCGCCACGTCGTGGAAGAGGCGCGGCATCAGCGCCTTGATGGCGGAGATGTCGGCGCGCACCTTGCGATAGTCCTTGTACTTGTCGATGCGCCAGGCCGTGCGCATCAGCAGCAGGCGGTACTGCTCCAGCTCCATCCAGCTGTCGGCGATCTTCTCCTGCACCATCTGCTTGTTGGCCAGTAGCTCGCGCTGCGTGCTGCGCGAGAGCACGCGCTCGCACATCATCTCGAAGGCTCGCCGCGCCGTGCCCAGCGTGCGCATCGCATGGTGGATGCGGCCGCCGCCCAGCCGCGTCTGCGCCACCACGAACGCCTGGCCGGGCTCGCCCAGCATGTGGTCCAGCGGCACGCGCACGTTCTCGTAGGACATGTAGCCGTGCGTGGCCTCGGGCTCGTCGGCCAACTGCACGTTGCGCAGGATCTTCACCCCCGGCGTGTCGGCCGGTACGATGAACATCGACATGCTCTCGTAGGGGGCCGCGTCCGGGTCGGTCACCGCCATCACGATGAAGAACGAGGCGTAGCGCGCGTTGGACGAGAACCACTTCTCGCCATTGATCACCCAGTGATCGCCGTCGCGCACGGCGCGTGCCTTGAACACCTTGGGGTCGGCGCCGCCTTGCGGCTCGGTCATCGAGAAGCAAGAGACGATCTCGTTGCGCAGCAGCGGGTAGAGATACTCCTCCTTCTGCGCCGGCGTGCCGTAGTGCGCGAGGATCTCGCTGTTTCCGGTATCGGGTGCCTGGCAGCCGAACACGATGGGGCCGAAGCGCGATCGGCCCAGTATCTCGTTGAGCAGCGCGAGCTTGACCTGCCCATAGCCCTGGCCGCCCAGTTCGGGGCCGAGGTGACAGGCCCACAGTTTGCGCTCGCGCACGCGCGCCTGCAGTGGCCGCACGAGCTTGCCGAACAATGGCGCCTGGATGTCCCATTCGCTGCCCAGCACGTAGTCCAGCGGCTCGACCTCCTCGCGCACGAATTGCTCGGCCCAGTCCAGCTCCGCTTGGAAATCGGCATCCGTTTCGAAATCCCAGCTCATGAATCCCTTTCGTTGATGCAGACGGGCCGTCCGCCTTGATTCACACCAGCTCGAGTTGCACCTGTCCGAGCGGCCCGAAGTCGGCCAGCAGCGAATCGCCCGCCCTGGCCATGTAGGGAGCCGTGCAGGTGCCTGTGCTGATGATGTCGCCGGCTTTGAAGCCCCCGCTGGGGCCCATCTCGGCCAGTGCGTGGCATACACCCAGCAGCGGATCACCCATGGCGCGCATGCCCACCCCGGCGCTCAGTTCGCGGCCGTGCCCGAGCAGCCGCACCGTCACGGCGGCCAGGTCGATGCCACGCCAGTCGCGCACCGGCTCGCCCGCTACCCACGCTCCGGCGAAGCCCAGGTCCGCGAGCACGGCGCCGGCCGATGCCTGGGCAAAGTCCGACCAGCGCGAGTCCGCCACCTCGATGGCCGGCAGCACCGCGTCGATGGCAGCGGCCACCTCCGCGCGCGGCGGCAAGCCGTCGCGCCCGACGAGGTCGCGGCCGAGCACGACGGCGATTTCCGCCTCCACGGCGCAGACGAAGAAGTCCGCCCGGGCGAGCCGCGCCGGGCTCACGTGGCGGAAGGCCGAAAAGATCGGCCCGCGGAACGGTCCGCGCAAGCCGAGCTTGCGCAGATCGTCCATCGTGCCGCCGCCGAGCTTGGTGCCGATGCGCCGGCCGCCATGCACGCGCAGCACCGCGTCCTCGTGCGCGGCCTGCAGCGCATAGGCATCACCCGGCGCAAGCGCTGCCACCTTGGGCGGAATCGGCGCGGGAGCGCGTGCCTGCCGCGCGTGCATCAGCACGTTCACGATGGCATCGGCATCCGCTCGGGCGAGCTCACCAGTCGTTCTTGGCGGCATCGACCACCTCGCCCGTCGGCACCCAGCGTCCGCCCTTGGCGGTCACCTTGAACAGCGAATTCGTGCCCTGGTGATTGGTGGCGCTGAAGCTGACCGGCGGAAACAGGCCCGAGTCGTAGTCCTTCATCGAGTGCAGCGCGTCGTAGAACGACTCCACCGACATCGGCTCCTTGGTGCGGCGCAGCGCCTCCACCAGGATCTTGGAGCCGCCGAAGGTGAACAGCGACATGAAGTCGGGCTTCTGCGCCGGCGTCACGTACTTGGCCAGAGCGTCGCGGTATTCCTTGACGGCCGGTGAATCGCCGAGCGGCGACGTGGTGAAGGCGAACGCCTTGGTGCCTTCCATGGCCTCGGGGCTCATCGAGATCAGCGACTCGAACACGTTGGACGGCGGCGTGTAGATCGGCACCTTGGAGCCCTGCGCGCGCAGCTCGCGCACCATGGCCACGAACTCGGCCAGGATGGTCATGCCGACCACGGCGTCCGGTTTGCGGCGGATGATCTCCAGCGCATGCGGCACGTAGTCGACCGTGCCGAGCTTGATGGGCATGAACTCGACCTCGACGTTGGGATTCACGCTCTTGGCGCCGGGGGTCGTGTACTGCGTGAAGGCGCGCACGAAGGCCACGTCGAAGTAAGGCACCAGGATCTTCTTGTGGCCGTCCTTGGCGGCCCAGCGCCCGCAGGCCTGCATGCAGTACTCGAGCGGCGTGTAGATGCCGAACACATTGGGCCGGATCGGGTCGAACCAGTCCAGGCTGCCGGTGAAGCTGTTGACCAGCGGCACCTTCTGCTCGGCGAGGAAGGGCATCACGGGGTTGATCTGTGCCGTGCCGTTGGAGCCGATCAGCGCGAAGATGTTGTCGCGCTGGACCAGCTTGCGCACGGCCGTCACGCCCTTTTGCGCCTGGTATTCGTTGTCCTCGAAGATCAGGTTGATCTTGCGGCCGTTGATGCCGCCGCGATCGTTGATCATGCTCATGTAGGCGAACTGGCCGGCGCGGATCTGTTCGTGCGCGACGGCCGCCGGCCCGGTGAGCGCAAGCGTGGCGCCCAGCGTGATGCTGTTTGGCGTGATGCCGCGCACCGTCTGCGCGAGGGCGGGCAGGCCTGCGCCGCCCAGCGCCATCATGGTCATGCCCGTCATGGCCGCGCGGCGGTCGATGCCGGTGCCCGCCGATCCCAAACGTTGTCTCGATGTCATCGTTGTCTCCTCGACAGATGGAAGGAAGGAAGCGGTCCATCCGCCCGCTGGGGGCGCGTCCGCCGCTACGGTCGATGCGCGGGGTCGAATGCAGGCGTGAAATCGAACGCCGCATCGATGCGCTCCCAGCGGCGCCGCACGAATGGGCGTGCCTCGGGGTGCGTGTGGATGAACAGACTGTTGCGCCGGATGCCGTCGAGCACCATGCGCGCCACCGGCTCCACCGGCAGCGTGCGGCCCGACAGCTGCGCGTATTCCTCCTCGGAGTAGATCGATTCGCTGCTGACGCCGCCGAAGTCGGTCGGCCGGTTGCGTCTGCTGTAGTCGATGTTGCTGTCCACGCGCATGGGCATGAGCACCGAGCTGCCGATGCCGTGCTCCCGCAGGTCCTTGTGCAGGCATTCGGCGAGCGCGACCACGCCGAACTTGGTCACGCAGTAGGGGCCGAGACTGCGGTTGGGCACCAAGCCTGCGAAGCTGGCGGTGAACAGCACGTGTCCGCCCTGCTTCTGCGCGACCATTCGCGGCACGAAGGCCTCGACGCCATGGATCGGCCCCCAGAGGTTGACGTTCATCGACCACTGCCAATCGGAATGCGTGGCCTCCTGCGTCGGCCCGCCCACGGCCACGCCTGCGTTGTTGAAAAGGATGTGCACCGCGCCGAACGTGTTCCACGCCTGGTCGGCCAGGTAGTGCACCGAGGTCCTTGTCCGACACATCGACCTTCACGCCCACCACGTCGGTGCCCGAGGCTTGCAGTTGCTCGACGGCCGCGCCGAGCACCTTCTGCTCGACGTCCGCCAGGACGATGCGCGCACCTTCGCCGGCCAACGCCTTCGCCGTCGCCAGCCCGATGCCGCTGGCGCCGCCGGTGATCACGGCCACCTTGCCCCTGAAGTCTTCCATCGAGCTGCCCTTCTCGGAATCCCGGCGGCGAACCGTTCGCCCAGGGCCCGAACTCTAGGAATCGGATGCGATCGCGCCATCGTCTGAACCGACGAATTGCGCGCCGGGGCCTGGCAGCGACGCGCGCGACGCTCAGGGATTTCCCCGAGCGGCACGCACAATCGTCGCATGCGACGATGAGTCGCGTGCGCGGCGCGCCACAACATGCGGGGCATCTCAACCGGAGGGGACCTGCATGCAGATCGATCTCTCGGGCCGCGGCGCGCTCATCACCGGCGGCAGCCAGGGGCTGGGCCTGGCGACTGCCTTGAACTTCGCGCAAAGCGGTGCCGACGTGGCCATCCTCGCACGCAACCGCGACAAGCTCGAAGCTGCGCGCGAGCAGATCGCTGCGCACGCTCCCAAGGCGCGCGTGCTGCCCCTTCAATGCGACGTGCGCGACAAGGCGCAGATCGAGAACGCCTTCGCCGCCGCCGAATCCGCCCTCGGCAAGGTGGACATCCTCGTGAACAACGCAGGTGGTTTCGCCGCGGGCACGTTCGTCTCGATCACCGACGAGGCCTGGACGTCGGACCTGGAAGTCAAGCTCCTGGCCATGGTGCGCATGACGCGCCTGGCGTGGCCCGGCATGGTGCAGCGCCGATGGGGCCGCGTCATCAACGTGCTCAACACGCTGGCCAAGGCGCCGCCGGCCGGCACTGCGCCCACCTCGGTCACGCGGGCCGCCCAGATCGCGCTGACGAAGGTGTTGGCGCAGGAAGGCGCGCCGCACAACGTGCTGGTCAACGCGCTGCTGGTGGGCTCCATCAAGTCCGAGGGCATCGTCCACCTTCATCGCAACACCGGCTCGACGCTGCCGCTGAACGAGTTCATCGACGCGTTCGTGCAGACGATGAAGATCCCGCTCGGCCGCATGGGCGAGGCCGACGAGTTCGGCAAGGCGGCCTGCTTCCTGGCGTCGGACGCGTCTTCCTACATCACCGGCACGGCGATCAACATCGACGGCGGCAGTTGCCCGGTGCCCTGACGCCGCTCAGCCCTCGCGCGTGAAATCGCGCTCGGGCCTTCGCCAGGCGCACAAGCCCTTCCGGGCTCGTGCGTCCGGGCTCAGCCCTCGCGCAGCGCCGCGATGCCCTGCCCCAGCGCGCGCTGGTAGAGCTGGAAGTCGATGCCCACGGCCAGCATGCGGTAGCCGCGCGCCCGGCATTCGCGTGCCGACGCACCGTCGCCCGCGACGAAGCCCGCCGCCTTGCCGTGCGCGTGCGCCGCCCCGAGCACGGCGGCCTCGGCCTGCAGGTAGCGCGGGTGGTCGAACTGCGCGGCGATGCCCATGAAGCTCGTCAGATCGAAGCTGCCCAGCCACAGCACGTCCACGCCCGGCACGGCGGCAATGGCGGCGGCGTTCTCCACCCCGGCCGGCGACTCGATGATGGGCGCAACGAGCGTGCGCGCGGCGGCGTGCGCCATCTTGCCGGCAGGCGCGCCGGGCAGGTAGTCGTCGTGCGCCACGCCGAATGCGGCGCCGCGCCGGCCTTCGGGCGGATAGCGTGTCCACGACACGATGTCGCGCGCCTGGGAGGCGCTCTCCACCATCGGCACCATGATGCCGTGCGCGCCGACGTCCAGCGCGCCGGCCACGGCGCCGTAGCTGGCCGTGGCCACCCGCACGATCGGCGCGATGCCGACGCCGCGGCAGTACGCGCACTGCGCCTTGACGGACTCCAGGCTCGCGCCGCTGTGCTCCATGTCGTAGACGATGAACTCGGCCCCCGCGGCGCGCGCCATCTGCGCCAGCCCCGGCACCCAGAACTCCATCGCCATGGTGCCCACGGGCACCTCGCCGGCCAGCAGACGGGATTTGAGCGTGGGAAGGTCGGCAGCCGTCATGGCGGCACTCTAGAAAACCCTGCCCTGCGCACCAATCGTCCATTGCGACGATTCGTGAGGCGGCTCCCGGCAGGAGACTGAAGGCCTTCATCGACAACACCTGGAGGCAGCCGTGCGCGCATTGGTCACGGGCGGGGCGAGCGGCATCGGACGCGGCATCTGCAAGGCGCTGGCGGCCAAAGGCCGCAGCGCGGGCGAGGCGGTCCGGATCGCGGTGGCGGACCTGGACGACGGGCCACCCATGGACGCCGTCGCGGACGAGCTTGCAGCGCTGGACGCGCAGGTGCTGCGCCTGCGTGCCGACATGGGAACGGTGGACGGACCCGTATCGGCGGTGCGCCGGACGGTGGAAGCCTTTGGCGGCCTGGATGCGCTGGTCAGCAATGCCGGAACGGCCTGGTCGCGCCCGCTGGTGGACTACGACGTGGCCGACTGGGACCGCATGTTCGCGGTGAACACGCGCGCGACCTGGCTGCTCGCCAAGGAGGCGCACGGGGCGCTCAAGGCCTCGGGCGGCTCCATCGTCATCATCGGCTCGATCTCGGGCGTCTATGCGCACATGAACCTCGGCGCCTACGGCCCGAGCAAGGCCGCCGTGCTGATGCTGATGCAGGTGCTGGCGCAGGAGTTCGGCCGCGACGGCGTGCGCGTGAATGCCGTCTCGCCCGGCATGGTCCGCACCGGCGGGATGACGGCCCAGGTCTATGCCGATGCACAGGTGGCAGCCGCACGCGCCGCGCTGGTGCCGATCGGGCGCACCGGCGAGCCGCCGGACATCGCCGACGTGGTGGCCTTCCTCACCAGCCGTGAAGCGCGCTACGTCAACGGCCACAATCTCATCACCGACGGCGGCCTGGGCGGCAACCACCTGGGCCGCCTGCCGGGCTTGGGCTCGATCCAGCGGCATTGAAAGCCATGAGTTCGAACATGCTCGACTTCAGCGGAAAGAGCGCCCTCGTCGTCGGCGGCTCCAGCGGCATCGGCAACGCCATCGCACAGGCGCTGCGTGCGCAGGGCGCGCAGGTGCATGTGTGGGGCACGCGCGCGAGTCCGGCCGGCTACGCGGGCGAACCCGGCTCCGACCTGGCGGGCCTGCACTACACCCAGGTGGACGTGGCCGACGGCGACGCCATCCGCAGCGCGCCCCCCCAACTGGAAAGCCTGGACGTGCTCGTCCTGTCGCAGGGCATGGTGCTGTACCAGCGGCAGGAGTTCGACGAGCCGGGGTTTCGCCGCGTGCTCGATGTCAACCTGACCAGCCTCATGACCTGCTGCATGCGCTTCTTCGAGCCGCTCAAGGCGGCGCGCGGCGCGGTGGTGGTCATCAGCTCCACGGCGGCCTTTCATTCCACCAAGGGCAACCCGGCCTACAACGCCTCCAAAGCCGGCGCTTTAGGCCTGACGCGCACGCTCGGCGAAGCATGGGCGCCGCTGGGCATCCGCGTCAACGGGCTGGCGCCGGGCATGGTGGAGACGAAGATGACGCGCGTGACCACCGAGCACCCCAAGCGCCGGCAGGCCTTCCTCGACAAGATCCCGGCCGGCCGTCTGGGCGTGCCGGACGACATTGCCGGCCCCGCGCTGTTCCTGGCTTCGCCCCTGTCGGCCTACATGATCGGGCAGACGCTGCCGGTCGACGGCGGGCTCATCCTCACCTGAAACAGACCGAAAAGGACGAAAAGGACTCCCACGATGACGACGCAACCTCCCCTGCGCGAAGTGTCGCTCGACGACAAGTTCGCAGACACGGGCAGGCCCTGCCTGATCAACGGCCCGCAGGCGCTGGTGCGCATGTTGCTCACCCAGCACCGGCGCGACAAGGCCGCCGGCCTGAACACCGCCGGCTTCGTCAGCGGCTACCGCGGCTCGCCGGTGGGCTACGTGGACCAGTCCATGTGGGAGGCCGAGCGCTGGCTCCGGCAGGAGAACGTGGTGTTCCAGCCGGGCATCAACGAGGACCTCGCCGCCACCGCCGTATGGGGCACGCAGCAGATCGGCCTCATGAAGGAGGCCACCGTCGGCGGCGTGTTCGCCATGTGGTACGGCAAGGGACCGGGCGTGGACCGCTCGGGCGATGCGTTCAAGCACGGCAACTACGCGGGCAGCCATCCGAACGGCGGCGTGCTGGTGCTGCTGGGCGACGACCACCCCGGCAAGTCCTCCACCGTGGCGCACCATAGCGAGCAGGCCATGGTGCATCACCAGATGCCGGTGCTCTTCCCCGCCACGGTGTCGGAGTTCGTGCGCTTCGGCCTGCTGGGCTGGGCGATGTCGCGCTACGCAGGCTGTTGGACGGCCTTCAAGCTGGTCAACGAAACCATCGAGCAGACGGCCACCGTGCCCGGCGAAGAGGCGCTGGAGATCGCCGCGCCCGACAAGGGCGAGCTGCCGCCGGAGGGCTTGTACTACCGCGGCGTGTTCAGCCCGGCGCGCGACGAGTTCATCCACAAGCGCTACCGCATCCCGCTGGCCCAGCGCTTCTGGCGCGCCAACCGGGGCGACCGCGCCGAGTTCGGTACCGCCAGCCGCCGGCTGGACCTGGTCACCGCGGGCAAGGCCCATGGCGACGTGCTGCAGGCGCTGCGCTACCTGGGCATCGACGCCGCGCGCGCCCGCGCGCTGGGCTTGGACGTCTACAAGGTCGGCATGATCTGGCCGCTTGAGCCCGAGGGCCTGCGGGAGTTCGCGCAGGGCGCCGAGGAACTGTTCTTCGTCGAGGAGAAGTCCGCCTTCATGCAGACGCAGGCGGCCACGCTGTTCTACAACGACGCCGAGCGCCCGCGCATCACCGGCAAGACGGACGAGCAGGGCCTGCCGCTGCTGCCCTCGGACCTGTTGATCGAGCCGCTGGAGCTCGCCCAGGCGATCGCCGCGCGGCTCGCGCGGCTGGGCCTGGCCGACGACGGGCTGCACGAGCGCCTGGCGGTGGTGCAGTCGATGCGCAAGGTGCTGTTCCCGATCCTGGACCCGGGCGCCAAGCGCCTGCCGTTCTTCTGTTCGGGCTGTCCGCACAACACCTCGACCAACGTGCCCGAAGGCAGCCTGGCGATGTCGGGCATCGGCTGCCACGGCATGGCGATCTGGGCCAAGCCCGGCACCACGCTGATGGGCACGCACATGGGCTCCGAGGGCGTGACCTGGACGGCGCTGCAGCACTTCACCCGGCTGCCGCACATCTTCCAGAACCTCGGCGACGGCACCTACTACCACTCGGGCCTGCTGGCCCTGCGGCAGGCGGTCGCCGCCAAGGCCAACATCACCTACAAGATCCTGTTCAACGACGCGATCGCCATGACCGGCGGGCAGCCGGTCGAAGGTCCGCTGTCGCCCGCGATGATCGCCGCGCAAGTGCTCGCCGAGGGCGTGCGCGAAGTGGCCGTGGTGAGCGAAGACCCCTCGCGCCACCCGGCCGGTTCGCTGCCGGCCGGCGTGAAGCTGTACCCGCGTGCCGAGCTCGACGCGGTGCAGCGGCACATGCGCGACGTGGCCGGCTGCACCGTCATCGTCTACGAGCAGACCTGCGCGGCCGAAAAACGCCGTCGTCGCAAGCGCCGGGAGATGCCGGACCCGCTCAAGCGCGTGCTCATCAACGACGCCGTGTGCGAAGGCTGCGGCGACTGCGCCACGCAATCGGGCTGCGTGTCGATCGAGCCGCTGGACACGCCCGTGGGCCGCAAGCGCCGCATCAACCAGTCCAGTTGCAACAAGGACTACAGCTGCGTCAAGGGCTTCTGCCCGTCGTTCGTCTCGGTCGATGGCGCCGCGCTGCGCAAGCGCGGCGCCGCGTCCGTGGACGAGTCGGCGCTTGCCGCGCTGCCGGAGCCGCGCACGCGCGACGTTCCCGCCATGGGCATGGGCGTGCTGTTCGCCGGCATCGGCGGCACGGGTGTGCTCACCGTATCCGCCGTGCTGGCGATGGCGGCCCACCTGCAGGGCCTGCAGGCCTCGGTGTACGACATGACCGGCATGGCGCAGAAGAACGGCGCGGTGCTCAGCCACCTGCGCATGGGCCTGGCCGGCAGCGCCATGCCCTCGCCGTCCATCGGCATCGGCGAGTCGCAGGTGGTGGTCGCGTTCGACCTGGTCGCGGCACTGTCCGACGAAGCCTTCCGCACCATGGCCGAGGGAACGCGGCTGCTGGGCAACGACCGGGTGCAGCCGACCGCGACGCTCAACTTCAACCCCGACGAGCGGGTCGATGCCTCGCTGCTGCAGCGGCGCATCGAAAGCCGCGTCGGCAAGGCCAACGCCCGCTACGTGGACGCCTCCGGCATCGCGCTGTCGCTGTGCGGCGATGCGATCGCGGCCAACTTCTTCATGGTGGGCGTGGCGCTGCAAAGCGGTTGGCTGCCGCTGCGGCTCGACGCCGTGGAAGAGGCCCTGCGCTTGAACAACGTCCAAGTGGACTTCAATCTTCGCGCCATGCGGCTGGGACGCCTGTGGGTGCACGACCCGCAGGCCGTGCGCGCCTTGCTGGCGCGCAATGACTTCGTGCCGCACCAGCTGCCGTCGCTCACGCTGGACGAGTGGGTCGACGACCGCGCCCGCCGGCTGGCCGACTACCAGGACGCTACCTATGCCGCCCGCTACCGCGCCGCGCTCGAGCCCGTACTGGCGGCCGAACGGCGCGTGGCGCCCGGCGAGGATGCACTGGGCCGCGCCGCCGCGCAGTCGCTCTATCGGCTGATGGCCTACAAGGACGAGTACGAAGTCGCGCGCCTCCATGCGGACCCGGCCTTCCACGCGCAGATCGCGGCCCAGTTCGAAGACGGCGCCCGGCTGCGTTTCCACCTCGCGCCGCCGCTGTTCTCGCGGCGCGACCCGCGCACCGGCCATCTGCTGAAGAAGGAATACGGTGCATGGATGCTGCCGGCCTTCCGCCTGCTGGCGCGCCTGAAGTTCCTGCGCGGCACGGTCTTCGACCCCTTCGGGCGGACCGCCGAGCGCCGCACGGAGCGCTCGCTCATCGCCGACTACGAGGCCTTGCTGCCGCGCATCGCGACGGCGCTCGACGCGCGCAACCACGGCGCCGCCGTCTCGCTGGCCCAGGCCGCGCAAGACATCCGCGGCTACGGCCACGTGAAAGACGCGGCAGTCGAGCGCGTGCGGGCGGAGACGGCACGGCGCCTCGACCTCTTCCTGGCGGGTGGTGACAAACGTCAGGCGACGGCGCGGCAACTGACCACGGCCTGAGGCCGGCCCATCGACGGGGACCGGCCGCGCCCCGCGGCGGCGCGCGGGTCAGCCCCGCGTGTCGCCCATCGCCTCCACCCCGCGCGCCGCCAGCGCGGCGCTCAGCTCGCCCACTGCGGCCGCATTGGCCGATGCCGCCGTGCCGGCGCGCGCCCGTGCGGCGATGCCTTCGAAGATCACCGCCAGGCGCAGGAAGGCGAAGGCCCAGTGGAAGGGCTGCGCGTGCCGGGCCGGGTCGTCGCGGCCGGTGCGGCGGTAGTAGCGCGCCAGATGCTCGCGTTCATCGGGAATGCCTAAAGCGCCGAGGTCCAGCCCGCGCAACCCGCCGTATTCGCTCGGCAAGCTGCGCCAGGCGACCGTGTTGAACGCCACGTCGGCCAGCGGCTGGCCGAGCGTGGAAAGCTCCCAGTCCAGCACCGCCACCACGCGCGGCTCGCGCGGATGGAACAACAGGTTGTTGAGCTTGAAGTCGCCATGCGTCAGCGTGGCGGCCTCGTCGGCCGGCAGGTGCGCCTCCAGCCAGGCCAGCAGCGTGTCGATGTCGGGAATCGGCCTCGTGCGCGTCAGCTCCCATTGCCGTCGCCATCGCCGGAGCTGCCGCCCGAAATAGTCCTCCGGCCGTCCGAAACCGTCCAGGCCGGCGGCCCGCCAGTCCACGCCGTGCAAGGTCGCGAGGGCATCGGCCATGGCGTCGTAGACGGCGCGGCGCTCGGCGCGCGTCGAGGCCGGGTGCGGCGTTGTCGTTGAAGACGCGGCCCTCGACCCGCTCCATCACGTAGAAGGGCGTGCCGATCAGGTCGGCCTCCGGATGGTAGAGCAGCACCGGCGGCACCGGCAGCGCCGTGCCGGCCAGCGCGCGCATCACGCGGTATTCACGGTCGATGGCATGGGCCGACGGCAGCACGGTGCCGGCCGGCTTCTTGCGCAGCACGAGCCGGCGGTCGTCGTAGCTGACGAAGAACGTGGGGTTGGACTGCCCGCCGCCGATGGGCACCAGGCGCATGGCGCCGGTCAGGCCGCCGATCTCGCGCCGCAGGAAGGCGTCGAGCGCCGCGGTGTCGAACGCCTGCATGCGCCGGCCGCCCGCCGCGTTCAACCGTGAAAGCGCGGCTCGCGCTTTTCCAGGAAGGCCGCGACGCCCTCGCGGAATGCCGGCCGGTCGATCAGCTCGCGCTGGCGCGACCGCTCGTACTCGAGCTGCTGCGCCAGGCCGTTGTGCTCGGACGCATCGAGCGCGCGCCGCAGCTCGAGCGCGCTGCCCCGCGGGTTGCGCGCCAGCCGGCGCGCGAGCGCGATCGCCTCGCTCGCGAGCGAGGCGTCGTCCACCGCGGCCCAGGCCACGCCCCATTGCACGGCCTGCTCCGCGCCGAGCCGCTCACCCAGCAGAGCCAGCGCCGTCGCACGCTGGCGTCCGGCGCGCCGCGGCAGCGACCAGGTGATGCCCATGTCGGGCACGATGCCCAGGCGGGGCACGAACGGCAGGTACAGGTAGGCCGAGCGCGCCATGAGCAGCACGTCGCCGGCCATGGCCAGCCCCGCACCCGCGCCGGCCGCCGCGCCGTTGACGGCACAGACCACCGGTACCGGCATCTCGCGCAACGCGAGCACGATGGGGTTGGTGAGCGCGGCCATGAAGTCGGACGTCCACTGGCCGAGGGACTCGTTCGCCCCGTCGGCCTCGCGCATCTCATCGAGGTCGGCGCCGACGCAGAAGGCCTTGCCCGCCGCCGTCAGCACGAGCGCGCGCACGCCGGCATCGGCGCGCAGCGCGTTCAGCGCCGCCAGCAGTTCGCGCTGCAGCGGCTGCGTGATCGGGTTGGGCTTGGCGGGATGGCGCAGCGTGACGGTGGCGACGCCGTCCGCCACCTCCACGCCCACGAGCGGCGCGGCGCTCTTGCCTGCCATGGAGCCTGTCATGACGGCCTCAGCGCGGCGCCATGCGGATGGCGCCATCCAGCCGGATGCTTTCGCCGTTCATGTACGCGGTGGTCACCAGCATCTCGGCCACCGCCGCGAATTCCTCGGGCCGGCCGAGCCGCCTCGGGAAAGGCACGGACGCGGCCAGCGCGGCCTTCACGTGCTCCGGCGCGGCCTGCAGCAGCGGCGTGTCGAAGATGCCCGGCAGGATGGTGTTGACGCGGATGCCGTCGCCCATGAGGTCGCGCGCCACTGGCAGCGTGAGGCCGACGATGCCGGCCTTGGATGCGGCATAGGCCGCCTGCCCGGCCTGGCCGTCCTGCGCGGCGACGGACGCGGTGTTGACGATCGCGCCGCGCTCGTTGTCGGCCAGCGGCGCCAGCGTGAGCATGCCGGCGGCCGACTGGGCGATGCAGCGAAAGCTGCCGATCAGGTTGATCTGGATGATCTTCTCGAAGTCGGCCAGCGGAAAGTGGCGCGGCTTGCCGGTCGCCTTGTCGATGCCGGCGGTCTTGATCGCATTGCCGGTACCGGCGCAGTTGACGAGCACGCGCTCCTGGCCGTGCGCCGCGCGGGCGCGCGCGAAGCCGCGCTCGACGTCGTCGTCGCGCGTCACGTCGACGGCACAGAACACGCCGCCGATCTCGCGCGCCAGCGCCTCGCCCGTTGTGGCGTTCAGGTCGAACAGCGCGACCTTCGCACCGCCGGCGGCCAGCCGGCGTGCGGTCGCGGCGCCGAGGCCGGAGGCGCCGCCGGTGACCACGGCGGCGATGTCGGGTCCGAGTTGCATCAATGCGCTCCTGGCGTGTGGAAGCGGCCGCCCTCGGCCGCCATGCGCCGCATCCGCGGCGTGGGTTGGTACATGGGGCCGTGCGCGGCCAGCGCGTCGAGCCGGCGCACGGCGGCGTCCAGGCCGAGCCAGTCGGCGTACTTGAGCGGGCCGCCGATCCAGGCCGGGCAGCCCAGTGCGAGCCGCACGGCCGCATCCAGTTCGCCCGCCGTTTCGACGACGCCTTCGTCCAGCGCGTGCGCCGCTTCGACGACGAAGGGCAGCATCAGCCGCTCGACGATCGCCTCATCGGTGAGCGCCAGCGGCCCGCGCGGCTGCACCGCCGCGAGCAGCGCTGCGGTATCGGGCGCAACGTGGCGGGCCATGCGGCCGTCCGCGCCGCGTTCGTAGCGGTAGAAGCCCAGCCCGGTTTTCTGGCCCAGCCGCCCGCGCGCGAGCATCAGCTTGAGCGGGTCACCTTCGATGGGCGGCATGCGGGCCGGGTGGCCGGCGGCGATCACGTCGGCCACATGGCTGCCGGTGTCGATGCCGATCACGTCCTGCAGCCACGACGGGCCCATCGGCCAGCCGAAGGCCTCCATCGCGCGATCCACCGCCAGGTAGTCGGCACCCCCGGCAATCAGGCGCAGCGCCGCGCCGGTGTAGGCCATGAGCAGGCGGTTGACGAGAAAGCCCGGCCCGTCGCGCACGACGATGGGCGTCTTCTGCAGGGCCGCCGCGTAGGCGACGGCCGTGGCGACGGCCTCGTCGCTGCTGCGGCTGCCCTTGACGACCTCCACCAGTTGCATGGACGGCACGGGGTTGAAGAAATGCATGCCCACCAGCCGCTCCGGGCGACGCAGCGGCCGGGCGATGTCGTCGATGCGCAGGCTCGACGTGTTGCTGGCCAGCACGGCGTCGGGAGCAAGCTGCTCCTCCAGCGCGCCCAGCGCCGCGTGCTTGATCTCCAGCCGCTCGGCGATGGCTTCGACCACCAGGTCGCAGCGCTCCGCGCCGTCATCGTCCGTCTGCGTCACGATGCGGGCGCGCACGGCGTCGGCCTGCTCGGCGCTGAGCCGGCCGGTCTTCACCTGCCGCGCCAGTTGACGCGCCGCATCGGCCGCCGCGGCCTCCAGCGCCCGGCGCGACGTGTCCTTGACGCGCACCGGGATGCCGCTGCGGGCGCTGGTCAGGGCGATCCCGCTGCCCATGATGCCGGCGCCCAGCACCATGGCCTGGCGGACCGGTCGCGCGCCGCGTGCATGGCTGCGCGCCCGCTTGCGGATCTGCTGGTCGTCGAGGAACGCTTGCACCAGCGACGAGGCTGCCTGCGTGCGCGCCACGTGCGCGAAGACTTCGCTCTCGAGTGCCAGGGCGCCTTCGCGCTCGAGTGCGGCGGCCCGCTCCATCATGTCCAGCGCCTCCATCGCGGCGGGCTGGTTGACGGGGCTGGCGGCGCGCACGCGCTCGCGCAGCGCAGCGAAGGTGCGCGTGCGCTCGGACGAATCGCCGGCCACCGCGCGGCGCTTGCGCTCCTGCCGCGCGCGCCAGTCCAGCGCGCCGCCGGCCGCCTGCCGCAGCAGGCCCAGCGCCGTCTCGCGCAACGCGGCGCTGTCGCAGATCCGGTCGACGGCGCCGGCCTCGAGCGCTGCGCCGGCATCGCGCGACCGGCCGTCGGCCACCCAGTTCACGGCCGTCTCGCAGCCCGCGACGCGGGCGAGCCGTACCGTGCCGCCGAAGCCGGGAAACAGGCCGAGCTTGACTTCGGGCAGCCCCACCTGCGCCTTGCGCGACATCACGCGCAGCGCGCACGCCAGCGCGAACTCGAAGCCGCCGCCGAGCGCGTAGCCGTCGATGGCAGCGACCACGGGCACGCCCAGGTCTTCCAGCGCGACGAACGCTTCGTTGGAGGCGCGGACATCGGCCACCAGATCGGCATGCGAAAGCGCGAACTTCTCGCCGAACTCGGAAATGTCGGCGCCTACGATGAACACGTCCTTGGCGCTGGTGGCCAGAACGCCGCGCAGGCCCGGCATCGCGGCGATGGCGGCCACCGCCGCCTTGAGTTCGGCCACGGTGCGCGCATCGAACTTGTTGATGGCCTCGCCTTCGCGGTCGAAGCACAGCTCGACGAATCCTTCGTCCAGCGGCTGGGCGCGCACACTTCGTCCTCGATACATGCTTCCTCTCTCGCCATCCCCTGGCTGCGGCCGATGGGCCAGGGCCAGCGGCTCTGCCGCCGATGCTGCGCCTGGGGCCGATGGAGGGGCGGTCATGCGGCCTTGCGGCGCCGGATGGCCTCGGCGGCACGCGCCCAGTCGTCGCCCGTCCACGCGCTCAGGTGCGAGAAGTTCGCGCCCGTGGCCTGGTATTCGCCGCCGTCGATGGCGATCGTCTGGCCGTTGACGTATTCGGAGCCGGGCGCCATCAGGTAGACCGCCAGGCTCGCCAGCTCGGCCATCTGTCCGGCGCGGCGCAGCGGGTTGCGGGCCACGGGGTCGAAGCTGCCGCCGGTGGGGTCCAGCCGCGCCAGCATGCCCTCGGTCGGGAACAGGCCCGGCGCGATGGCATTGCAGCGGATGCCGCGCGGACCCCATTCCACCGCGAGCGACTGCGTCATCGCATGCAGGCCGGCCTTGCTCATGGCCGATGGCACGGCGAACGGCGAGCCGTTCCACACCCAGCTCACCAGGATGGACAGCACCGACGCTTTATGGCCCTCGGCGATCCAGCGCTTGCCGCATTCCAGCGTGACGAGGAAAGAGCCGCGGAAGACGATGTTGGCGATGGCATCGAAGCCGCGCGGCGACAGGTCCTGCGTGCGGCTGATGAAGTTGCCGGCGGCGTTGTTGACCAGCCCCGTGAGCGCGCCGCCCTCGGCCCAGATGCGCCCGACCATGGCCGCCACGGCGGTTTCGTCGCGGATGTCGCAGGCGATCGCCTGCACGCGCCCGCCGTGCGCCTGCGTCAGCGCCGCCGCAGCGTCTTCCAGCACGGGCAGGCGCCGGCCGCAGATCACGACGTCGGCACCCAGCATCAGGAAAGCCTCGGCCATCGTGCGGCCCAGGCCGGTGCCGCCGCCGGTCACGAGGATGCGCTGGCCCGTCAGCAGGCCTTCGCGATAAGGCAAGTCGTGCGGCCTCATGCGCCGCCTGCCTTGCGTGCATAGTCGGGGCGCCGCTTGGCGAGGAATGCATCCACGCCTTCGGCGAAATCCTCGCCCTGCGTGCACAGGACCTGGTTGCGGTCCTCCATGGCGATGACCGCCTCCAGCGACGGCGCGTCCAGCGCGAAGCCCAGCGCCTCCTTGGACAGTCGCAGGCCCAGCGGCGTAGCCGCCAGCATGTCGGCGGCCAGGGACCGGGCCTCGACCTGCAGCGCGGACAGCTCGTCCACGCGGCTGGTCCAGGCCGAGCGCCAGGGCGCGCTGCGCGTCCATGAACCGGCCGGTGAGGATGTATTCGGCAGCCACTGACGCACCGACCATGCGGGGCAGGAAGTAGCTCACGCCGACGTCGCAACCGCTCAGGCCGATGCGGATGAAGGCCGCATTCATGCGTGCATCCGGTGTGAGCAGCCGGATGTCGGACGCGAGCGCGAGTGCGAAGCCGCCGCCGGAGGCCGCGCCCTGCACGATGCTGATGATCGGCTGCGGGCAGCGCCGCATCGCGAGCATGACGTCGCGCACGTTCTTCTGCACCTGCAGCATGTCGTCCACGCTCCTGCGCGCACCGTTGGCCTGCATGTCCTTGAGGTCCAGCCCGGCGCAGAAGGCACGGCCTGCACCGCGCAGAACCACCACGCGCGAGGACGAACGGGCGTTCAGCCCGCCGAAGAATGCGTTGAGCTCGGCGATGAGGCGCGGGTTGAGTGCGTTGAGTCGCTCGGGCCTGTTCAGCGTGACGGTGGCGACGCCGTCCTGCTCGGCGAGCTGCAGATGCTCGTAGAAGGAGGGGCCGGCCATGCTCACATCGCCCGCGCGATCACTTCGCGCATGATTTCGTTGGCGCCGCCGTAGATGCGCTGGACGCGCGCATCCACGTACATGCGGCCGATCAGGAATTCGTTGGTGTAGCCGTAGCCGCCGTGCAGCTGCAGGCATTGGTCGATCACCCAGCCCTGCTGCTCGGAGGTCCAGAGCTTGACCATCGAGGCGGTGGTCGTGTCCAGCGTGCCGGCCAGGAGCTGCTGCACCGCGTCGTCCACGAAGCCCCGCGCCACTTTGCAGACGGTGGCCACTTCGGCGAGCTTGAAGCGGGTGTTCTGGAAGTCGCCGATGGCCTGGCCGAATGCCTGGCGATCGTGCACGTAGCCGAGCGTCGCCTGGTAGGCGCCTTCCATCGCCGCGGCGGCGATCACGCCGATGATGGTGCGCTCGTACGGCAGGTCGGCCATCAGCTGGAAAAAGCCCTTGCCTTCCTCGCCGCCGAGCAGGTTTTCGGCCGGCACCCCCACGTCGTCGAAGAACAGCTCGGACGTGTCCTGCGCCTTGAGGCCGATCTTGTCGAGCCGGCGGCCGACGCGATAGCCGTCGACCTTGGCCGTCTCCACGATGAGGATCGAGGTGCCTCGGGCACGCTGCGCCGGGTCGGTCTTGCACACCACGAGCACCAGGCCGGCCAGGTAGCCGTTGGTGATGAAAGTCTTTGCGCCATTGACGACGTAGCGGTCGCCGCGCCGCTCGGCGCGCGTGCGCACGCCCTGCAAGTCCGAGCCCGTGCCGGGCTCGGTCATGGCGATGGCGCCCACCAGCTCGCCGCTGGCCATCCGAGGCAGGTACTCGCGCTTCTGCGCCTCGGTGCCGTGATTGAGCAGATAGTGCGCGACGATGCTGTGGACCGACGGGCTCATGCCGGTCAGGCCACGGCGGCTCATGGCGTCGTAGAACACCGCCTCGTGCCGGAAGTCGCCGCCCCCGCCGCCCCAGGTGTCGGGGATGTCGGCGCACAGCAGGCCCAACTGGCCGGCCTGGCGCCACAGCGCGTGGCCGACGTGGCCGTCCTTGCGGGCCTGCTCGTCGGCCGGCAGCATTTCGCGATCGACGAAACGGGCGACCGTGTCCTGATAGAGCGCGAGCTCATCGTCGAGCCAGCTCGGGCGGAAGTCGATGGTCATGGGGTGATCGCGTGCGGGTGACGAATCTTGCCTGCGCGCGCGCCGCGGCAGCATCGTCCGAAGCGACGATTCACCCGCGCGGCGCTCGGATGGAGCGGCGCCGTGCCGGCGACATGTCAGCGGATCAGACCGAGCCGTCGGGCCATCGCCACCGCCTGCGTGCGGTTGTTGGCGCCGAGCTTGCCGTTGATGTTGCGCAGGTGGGTGCGCACGGTGCTGTCGGAGACGAACAGTTTCTCCGTCAGGGCGCGGTTGGAATAGCCTTCCGCCAGCAATTGCAGCAGGCGGATCTCTTTTGGCGTGAGTGCCTCCATCAACGGTGGCGGCGTTGCCGACACCGGCTCATCGACCGTCAGCGGGCCGAAGACCACGAGCACGCGCTGCAGGTAGTCGGCGAAGATGGGGCCGGTCTGCTGCGGATCCATGCGCGCCCACACGCGCGCAACCAGGCGGCCGGCCACCGGGCCCTCGTCCACCACCAGGCGCACGAGATCCTCCGCACAGCCGGTCTGCAGCACGGGCAGCGCGGCGGCCTGCGCTTCGTCGTCGCAGCTCGCCTGCAGCAGTGCCATCGCGTGCAGCAGGCGCAGCTTGAGCGCTCGGCGCAGGCGGCCCGTCCGCATGGCCTGTGCGAGCATCGCCTCCAGGGCGACGGCGGCCTTGCGTGGGTCGCCGGCCAGCAGTTGCCAGCGCACCAGGCCGATTTCCTGGTCTTCCCAGTCGTGCCCGAGGTGGCGCCGCGCGCCGATCTGGCGCCACATCTCGGGCGTGCCGGCGCCGCGCAGCTCTTCGTTGGCGGCATCGGCATGGCCCTGCAGCAGCAGCATGCGCGCGCGCTCGACGCGCGCGGCCGCCGCCAGACGCGGCAGCCGTCGCTCGTAGCCGATGTACTCCAGCTCCGACAGGTCCTGGAAGGCATGGTCGACCTCGCCTTCCGCGAAAGCGATGCGCGAAAGCATGCGGTAGCCCACGATGACATGGTCCGACAGCCAGGCGTCGCGCGCCAGCGGCAGGTACACCTGCAGCAGCCGGCGGGCCTGGCGAAGGTCGCCGCTTTCGTAGATGGCACCTGCGTAGAGCAGGCCGGCCCACGCATTGCCCTGCGCCGCGTCGAGCGTGGAGTCCTGCGTGGTCTGCACCGCCAGCCGGAAACGGGCGCGCGGCTCGTTGAGCCGGCCTTCGATGAGGTCGATCATTCCCTCGATCGTCTCGGAATACATCCTGTGGAAGGCACTCGCGCCCTGGCCCTGGCTCTGGCGGGCGCGCTGCAGCAGCTGGCGAGCCTGCGGAAACAGGCCCAGCACCGTGCCGGCACTGGCCGTGACGTTCACGAGCGACGCGTTGGCGAAAGCCGACGGGCTGGGCAGCAAGTGCAGCGAGCGGCTGCCAACGGCGTGCGCTTCCTCCCACTCGTCCAGCAGCGCGAGCATCGAGGCCCGCAGCGCCGCCACGTGGACCTTGATCTCCGGGTCGCTGGAGCGCTCGATGTCGCTGGTGCCCAGCAGAGCGATCGCGGCCTGCGGTCCGCAGGTGAAGCACAGCGACCACAGATGCGCCACCTGTAGCAGCGGCTCGGCGGCCAATGCAGGCGCGGGCAGCGCGTCGAACCAGCGCGTGAGCAGGCGCAGCCGCCCGTGCATGAGCAGCGGCATCGCCTCGCGCCGCAGCACGTCGATGGCCTCGGCATACTCGCCGGCTTCGATGAAGTGGTCCACCGCCGGCACGGGCCGTGCCTGCGACAGGAACCAGCGTGCTGCGGCCAGGTGGAGCCGGCGCTGCTCGCCCGGCATCTCGCGCTGCAACTGCGCGCGCAGGAAGCTGGCGAACAGGCTGTGATAGCGCCAGTGCCCGGGACGGCCTTCCACCGGAGCGAGAAAGACGTTGGCCTCGGCGAGCTGTCGCATGAGCCGGCCGGTCTGCATGCCGGGCAGCAGCACGTCGCACAGGGGCTCGGAGACTTCACGCAGGATGCTGCTGGCCAGCAGCAGGCGGCGCACGTCGGCGGGTTGTTGCGACAGCACCTCTTCGGCGAGGTATTCGGCCACGCTCTGCTCGCGGCCAGAGAAGGACGCGATGAACTCGCGCGGCCGTTCGTGCCGCTCCAGCGCGAGCCAGGCCAGCCACAGCGCGGCGACCCAGCCTTCGGTCTTGCGATGCAGCGCGGCGATCTCGTCGTCGTCCAGGCCGCCGGCACCCAGGCCGCCGAAGAAGCGACGCGTCTCTTCCAGCGACAGCCGCAGCAGCCGCGCGTCCACCTCGAAGAGCTGGCCGCTCGCGCGCAGGCGCGCCAGGCGCAGGTCGGGAATGTTGCGCGAGCTCATGACGAGCTTGGCGCCGGCAGGCAGGCAATGGATGAGCTGCGCCAGCAACGCGACCACGCCGGGCGACTGCACGGCCTCGACTTCGTCGAGGAACAGCACGTAAGGGAACGGGATGGCCGCGAAGGCCTCCATGGTGGCGAGCGCCACTTCGCCCAGCGCGAGTTCGCCGCTGCCCGGCAGGGCCGGCGGGTGGCTGGGCAACAGCTCCTCCAACGCATGACGCAGGTAGGTGAGGAACCGGGCGGGATCGTTGTCGGCGCTGTCGAGCGTCAGCCAGGAGGTCGCGATGCCATCGTGCGCCAAGCGCTGGCGCGTCTGCGCCATGATCGTCGTCTTGCCGAAGCCGGCGGGCGCGCGCACCAGCACGAGCCGCGCCGGGGTTGCGACGATGTCGCTGCACAACGCCTGCCGCGGCACCTGGCGGCGATCGGCAGCAGGCGGGCTGAACTTGGTCGCGACGAGCGGCAACGACACGGAGAACATGATGGGGCGGCGAAGAGGCGGGGCCGAATGTACCCCCCAGGCCGAGCCTGGGCACTCGTCCCTTCAGACGGTGTGCGCGAACGGGTGTCCGCGCCGTCGCACGCGCTTCGTCATCGCGTTAACAGGCTCTAAGCCGCCATCTTCACCGGCGCTGCCGGTGCGTGCTGCGCATGCGCCACATCCGCCAGCGCCGGCGGCAGCGGCACCGCGATGCTGAGCGTCTGCTGCAGGCCGGTGACGCGCACGAGATATTTGCCGACGTTGCCGAGCTTGACGCCCTCGTAGCCGCGAACGGCATCCGGCGCACGGGCCAGCTCGAGCAGCGCGTCCGCATGGGCGCCCGGCCGTGCCAGCGCCGCGTCGATCATCTGCGTGTAATGGCCGGCCAGTTCGCGTTCGATGCGGCGCACGTGCGTGCGGCCGAGCAAGTCCAGCGACGTACCGCGCAGCGATTTCATGCGCGCGAGCATGGCCAGCACCGGCTTGAACCACATGCCGACCTTGAGCTTGCGTTCGCGCCCCATGGCGCGCAAGAAGGTCGGGTGGAAGTGCCAGTACACCTTGCCGCCCTCGCCGAGCTCGCGCACCAGGGCCGCCTGTGCCGCCTGCGTCAGGTGCAGCCGGGCCACTTCGTATTCATCCTTGTAGGCGATGAGCTTGTGCAGGTTCCTGGCCACCGCGACGAGCAAGGCCTCGTCGCCGGGCCGGGCCGCGGCCACGCGGCCGAGGACGTCCGCGTAGCCGCGCGCACAGGCTTCGTCCTGGTAGTCGATGAGTTCCTGCACGCGCACGGCCACCAGGCGCGCCGGCTCGCCCTGGAGCGCCAGCGCGCCGGCGATGGCTTGCGCCCGCGGTCCGACCTTGGTGTGCGGCATGGGTACGGAGCGCCGCTCGGCCTGCGCCTGCGTCAGGGCCTGCTCCACGCGCGCCGGCGCGGCGACGTACAGGCGGCCCCAGCGGAAGGCGTCCAGGTTCATCTGTACCACCGTTCCGTTCAGACGGATGGCGGCTTCGATGGCCGCGGCGCGGATCGGGATCGCACCGAGCTGGTAGGCCACGCCGACCATCAGCAGGTTGTTGGCCATGTGATCGCCGAGCAGCTTTTCGGCCAGCGTCTGCGCGTCCACGTAGACGTTGCGGTCGGCCCGCGTGACGGCGTCGATGCGCCGCGCGAGCACGCTCTGGTCCGGGAAGATGCTGGCCACGTTGGACACCATCTCGCCCGTGGGCACGCGCGTGGTCGACACCACGGCGACGGTGCGTTCGGGCGACGCCATCGCCAGGTTGACCGGATTGACGCTGCCCAGCGCGTCGAATGCCAGGTAGAGATCGGCCATGCCGCGCGAAACGGTCGGGGACAGCGCCTCGCCAGGCTCGAATATCTTCAGGTGCGAGACCACGGGCCCGGCCTTCTGGCTCGACCCCGTGTGGTCGTAGGTCTGCACGGCCTTGCCGTCCATGTGGGCTGCGGTGCCCAGGATCTGGTTGACCGTGACCACGCCGGTGCCGCCGATGCCCACCATCGCCGCCGAGTAGTGGCTGCCGGACACCGTGGGTTCGGGCTCCGGCAGCGCGGCATCCTGAGGGAAAGCCAGGGGCTTGGGCTTGGCGGCCTTGGGCAGCGTACCGTCGCGCGTTTCCACCGTGACGAACGACGGGCAGTCGCCGTTGATGCACGAGAAGTCCTGGTTGCAGGATGACTGGTGGATCTGCGTCTTGCGGCCGAACTCGGTCTCCACCGGCTGCACGCTCAGACAGTTGGATTTCCTGCCGCAGTCTCCGCAGCCTTCGCACACGCGCTCGTTGATGAACACGCTGCGCGGCTTGTACGCGAGCTTGCCGCGGCGGCGCAAGCGGCGCTTTTCGGCCGCGCACTGCTGGTCGTTGACGAGCACCGTCACGCCGGGCGTGGCGGCAAGCAGCGTCTCGGCCTCCACCAGCCGGTCACGGTGCCAGACGTCGGCGCTGCCGGCCTTGCCGCCCGGATACTTCTCCGGCTCGTCGGTGGTCACGATGATCTTCTTCACGCCTTCGGCGTAGAGCATCTGCACGAGGTCGGGCACGGCCATCGCGCCGGCCACGTCCTGCCCGCCCGTCATCGCGACTGCGCGGTTGTAGAGGATCTTGTAGGTGATGTTGGTGCCGGCGGCGATGGCGAACCGGATTGCGAGGCTGCCCGAGTGGTGGAACGTGCCATCGCCCAAGTTCTGGAAAAAATGCCGCTGTCCGGTGAACGGCGCCAAGCCGACCCACTGGGCACCTTCGCCGCCCATCTGCGTATAGCCGACGACGTCGCCGAACACCGCCCCCATCCACAGCGTCATGGCGTGGCAGCCGATGCCGGCGCCGACCACCGAACCCTCGGGCACATGCAGACTGCGGTTGTGCGGGCATCCCGAGCAGAAGTACGGCAGCCGGCCGGGCAGCGCCTGGACCGGCGCCGCAGGCTTGGGCGCGGCCGGCACCCGCGGCCGTGCGCGGGGCGCCAGACCGAATCGCGCCCAGCGCCGCTCCAGCGCGTCGGCGATCGCGTCAGCCGACAGTTCGCCCCAGCCGGCCAGCAGGCTGGCGCCGTCCTCGTCGGTCTTGCCGACCACCACGGGGCGATCGGCACGGGCGTACAGCAGGTCCTTGAGGAACAGTTCGAGCAGCGGCCGCTTGTCCTCGACCACCACGATTTCCTCCAGCCCCTGCGCGAACTCGCGAACGATGGTCGGCTCCACCGGATAGAGCATGCCCATGGTGAGGATGCGCACGCCCATCGCGTCCAGCGTGGCGTCGTTCAGCCCCAGACTGGCCAGGGCCTGGCGCACGTCGTAGTAGGTCTTGCCGCCGGTGAGGATGCCCAGGCGCGCCCGGGGCGGGTTGACGGCGATGCGGTTCAGGCCGTTCAGGCGGGCGTATTCACGCGCGATCTCCATCTGGCCGTAGTACATCTTGCGCTCGGCCTCCAGCAGCGCCGGGCCTACGTCGTTGACGCGGATGGCCGGCTGCAGCGGTGCGCCGTCGAAAGCGACGGTCGGCAGGACGGGACGAATACGGTCGCGGCCCACCTGCGCGGTGGCGCAGCTGTCGGCCACGTCGGTGACGAGCTTGAAGCCCACCCACAGGCCGCTGGCGCGCGATAGGGCATAGCCGTGCAGGCCGAAGTCCAGCACCTCCTGGATGTTCCCGGGCGCCAGGACGGGCATGTAGTAGCTCGCGAGCGCCAGGTTGGAGTCGCTCGGATAGATCGTCGAGCGGGCATGCGGGTCGTCGCCGGCCACGGCCAGCACGCCGCCGTTGCGGCCCACGCCGCGGAAGGCGGCGTGGTGCAGCGCGTCGCCCGCGCGGTCCACGCCAGGGGCCTTGCCGTACCACAGGCCGAACACGCCGTCGTACTTCGCACCGGGCACGGCATGCAGTGTCTGCGTGCCGAACACCGCCGTCGCCGCCAATTCCTCATTGAGGCCCGGCTGGAAGACGATGTGGTTGTCGTCGAGCAGCTTGCGGTTGGAGAGCATCTCGTCGTCGACGCCGCCCACCGGCGAGCCGGGATAACCGCTGACGTAGCCGGCCGTATTCAGGCCGTTGCGGGCATCCAGCCGGCGTTGATCGAGCATCAGGCGCAACAGCGCCTGCATGCCGTTGAGATAGATCGTGCCGTCCTCCACCGTATAGCGGTCGTCCAGCGTCAGCAGATGCTGGAGATCAGACATGGCATTCATGGGGTTGTCTCCTCGGGGGCGCCGGCGCGTTGGCGTGCCGCCTGCTTCACACGGTCGCGGTGGCTCGAACGGCGTCACAGGCGGTCAAAGCCGCTCCACGATGGTGACGTTCGCCATGCCGCCGCCCTCGCACATCGTCTGCAGGCCGTATCGCATGCCGCGCTGGCGCAGCGCGTGAACCAGCGTGGCCATGAGCCGTGTGCCCGAGGCGCCCAACGGGTGGCCGAGCGCGATGGCGCCGCCGCGCGCGTTCACCCGGGCCGGGTCTGCGCCCGTGGCCTTCATCCAGGCCAGGGGCACGGGCGCGAACGCCTCGTTCACCTCGAACAAATCGATGTCGTCCATGCTCAGCCCGGCGCGCCGAAGCGCCCGCTGCGTTGCCGGGATGGGCGCCTCCAGCATGACGATCGGGTCGTCGGCCAGCACCGTGAGCTGGTGGATGCGCGCCAGCGGCGTGGCGCCGAGGGCCTTGAGCCCACGCTCATTGGCGACCAGCACGCCGCTGGCGCCGTCGCAGATCTGGCTGGCATTGGCGGCACTGATGCAGCCGCCCTCGGCCAGCAGCTTGACGGCCGCGATCTGCGCCAGGCTCGAATCGGCCCGCACGCCCTCGTCCACCTCGTGCATGCCGCCCAGCGGGCCGTCAGCCGCGCTGCGTGCCTCGACCGGCAGGATCTCGTCGCGGAAGCGGCCTGCTTGCGTCGCCTCGGCCGCGCGCTGGTGACTGCGCAGTGCGTACTCGTCCAGCGATTCGCGTGACAGGCCGTACTTGCGCGCCAGCAGTTCTGCGCCCGTGAACTGCGAGAACTCCGACGTGTGAAAGCGCTCGACGATGGCCGGGCTCATGTAGGTGCCCAAGCCGTTCTTCTGCGGCAAGACCGAGGGCGTGAACATCGGCACGCGGCTCATGCTTTCCACGCCCGCGGCAATGACCACGTCGTTGGTGCCCGACATCACCGCCTGCGCCGCGAAGTGCAGTGCCTGTTGAGACGAGCCGCATTGCCTGTCGATGGACGTGCCGGGCACGTGCAACGGCAGCCGCGACGCCAGTACCGCGTTCCGCGCCACGTTGGTGGACTGCTCCCCCACCTGACTGACGCAGCCCATGTAGACGTCCTCGACGAGCGCCGGATCGCAGGGTGACTTCTCCAACAGGCCGTCGATCAGCCGCGCGGCCAGCTCGACAGGGTGCCAGCCGCTCAGCCGGCCGTTGCGACGCCCCCCTGCGGTTCGCAGAGCGGCGACAATGAATGCTTCGGACATCGGGAAGTTCCTGAACGACGAGGTCGGCGGCCATTCTTTCCCCATGAGCGTTCAAACCGCTTCGTCGGAAGCGATGATTTTTTGGTCGGGCATCCGACCTCCGGGCTGCTGCGACACCGTCTTGACGTCGGCGCGCAAGGACGTCATCTCCGGACTGCGCGGCGTGGCGCACCCAGGCAGACGCGGCCAGGGAGGCGGCGCTGGCGATCAGTACCGAGCGGCGGTGCATGGGCAGGCGTTGGCGGCGGGCGGCCGTCAGCGCGAGCGGCGCCCCCGCGTCAAGCCCGCTGCGGCCCGGGCCGTGCCGCGTCGACGGTGAAGCGCGCCGCCACTTGCAGCGCGCTGGCCGCGTCCAGCGGGTCGTCGACCGCCAGCACGCTGGCCCGCAGTTCGCGCGGGCCGATCTCGAAGGCCATGTAGCCGCGCTGGTCGGCGTGGCCGTAGTGCAGGTGCGGGTTCAGCGCCAGCGCGGCCTCGACGCGGCGCTGGTCGCCGCCACGGCTGGAGATCGACGTGCCGCAGAACTCGCTGGCGACCACGGGCGAGCGGGCGTCGTCGAAGTCGGCCTTCAGGTCGGCGACGAAATGCGCGTGCACGTCGCCGCCCAGCACCACCACGCCCGGCACGCGGCGCCCTGCGACGGTGGACAGGAGCCGCTGGCGCGCCGCCGCGTAGCCGTCCCAGCCGTCGGTCCAGTAGCGGCCCTCGGCCGTGCGCGTGTAACGCGCCATCAGCGTCTGCTGTGCCACCAGATTCCAGGGCCGGTCCAGGCTCCAGCCGTCGGCCAGCCACTGCTCCTGCTCGCGGCCCAGCAGCGTGCGTGCGGGGTCGGCCAGCGCCGGGCAGTCGCGCAGCAGCACCGCGTTGGAGCCGCTGGTGCGCGGCGGCACCGGGCAGGCCTGCGGGTCGCGGTACTGGCGGTCGTCCAGCAGGTGGATGCGGGCGAGCCGCCCCCAGTCCAGCCGGCCGACGATGCGCATGTCCATGCCGCGCGGCCGCTGCGCCTTGGCGAACGGCTGGTGCTCCCAGTAGGCCTGGTACGCGGCGGCGCGCAGGGACGCCATCTCCAGCCCGCGCGGCGTGGTGGCCATGCTGCCGGCGTAGTCGTTCTCGACCTCGTGGTCGTCCCACACCAGCAGCCAGGGGCAGGCGGCATGTGCGTCCTGCAGCGCGGGGTCGGTCTTGTATTGCGCGTAACGTGCGCGGTAGTCGTCCAGGCTGCGCAGCCGGCCGCCGTCGTGGCGGCGCGGTGCGTCGGGCGGCGAGGCCGACTCGTAGATGTAGTCGCCGAGGAAGGCGATGCAGTCCAAGTCTTGCGCCGCCGCGTGGCGCCAGGCGGCGTAGCGGCCCTGGTCCCAGCGCTGGCAGCTCGCGATGGCCAGGCGCAGCGTGGCCGCGGCATCGGACGCCGGCGCGGTGCGTGTGCGGCCGGCGCGGCTTTGCTGGCCGAGCGCCTGGAAGCGGTACCAGTACCAGCGGCCGGGCGCCAGCCCTGCCGGCTCGGCATGCACGCTGTGCGCCCAGGCGCGGTCGGCCACCTCGCTGCCGCGCGCGGCGATGCGGACGAAGGCCTCGTCATGCGCCAACTCCCAGCGCACCGGCACCTGCGGCGGCAGATCGTCGCCGGTCAGGCGCGTCCACAGCACCATGCCGTCGGGGCGCGGCTGGCCGGAGGCGACGCCCAGCGCGAAGCGGGGCTGTTCGGCGGCGTGGGCGTGGCGCACCCAGGCGGGCGCGGCCAGGGAGGCGGCGCCGGCGATCAGTGCGGAGCGGCGGTGCATCGGCGGGTCCTAGGCGACCCAGTACCGGGTCAACAACAGGCCGGCCGTCATGCAGGCGCTGCAGGCGATGAAGAGGAATTGCGCCGCGATGAGCACGCGGCGATGCAGCCGGCCGGCCGCCTCGGTCGACGGCGCCAGCGCCAGGCAGGCCATCAGCACCGGCGCCCAGAAGTAACGGCCCTGCACGCCTTCGATGATCTTCGCCGGATGGGGATTCCACGCCACCAGCAGCGCCAGGAAGATCAGCGCTGCGCTGGCGGCGCTGCAGGCCAGCAGCAGCAGCCGCCAGCCGAGCTCGGGGCCGCGCCAGCGCCAGAACGGCCCGATGGAACCGGCCGCCAGCAGCACCAGCCCCCCGCCGAGCCAGGCGCGCTGCTGTGCGTCGAAGCTGGCATCGAGCCAGCCCAGCCGGCCGAGGAAGGTTTCGACGTAGGGGTCGAGGTAACCCGTCAGCGTGTCCGCCACGACCGCCAGCAGCGCCCCCGGGTTCGCCAGGTAGTACAGCAGCACCGTGCCGGGCGGCGCGCCGACCGTCACGCGGGTGTCGACGGTGGCGTGCATCGCCCAGGCGGTCCAGGCCAGCCCGAGCGCGCAGACGGCCGCGCCCGCCCGCAACGCGCCGCGGCGCCCCGTCATCCGCCACAGCGGCACGAACAGCAGCACCAGCGGGAACAGGTGCACGCGGCAGGTGATCACGACGAGCACCGCCACGCTGAACGCGATCAGCACGCCGGGCCTCGTCGCGGCGCGGGCGCGGCTGGCGTGGAGGAAGCAGGCCAGCGCCAGCAGGGTCAGGCCATAGGACACCCCGTCGAGCGTGGCCGACGACAGTTGGAACAGCGTCATCGGCAGCGCGAGCAGGCCGATGGCGACCGGCGGCATCGGGAACAGGCGCATCGCCAGGCCGGCCAGCGCCAGCACCGCCGCCAGCGACAGCAGCCGGGCGGCGCGGTACGAAGCGTCGATCGACCACCCGGCATGGCGGCCCGCGGCCAGCGCCACCGCCTGGGGCAGATAGGCCAGCGGCAGGTAGTAGCCGGTGCCGGGGGCCGGGCTGAAGGTTTCCTGGCCGCCCCAGCGCAGCGAGCCGGCCCGTTCCAGCAGCGCCCCGGAAACCTTTTGCTCGGGCTTGAACGGCAGCACCGAGTACGCGTCCAGGTACGCCAGCAGCCCGTTGTCGACCGCGCCGCCGGAGGCCTGGCCGGGCGGCGCCTGCAGCAGCAGGTGCCCGCGCGACAGCACATAGGCGCGCTTGATGTGGTCGGACTCGTCGGGCGACTGCAAGGGCGGCACCAGCACCGACAGCAGCAGGCTGGACAGCACGATCAGCGCCAGCATCCACGGCGCTGCCGTGCCCGTCAGCGACCGCGACATCCGTCCTAGCCCCGCGACGCCAGCACGATGCCGACCAGGATGAAGGCGACCCCGACCACGTATTGCGGCGTGAAGCGCTCGCCGAACACGAAGTGGCTGGCCAGCGGCACCAGCGCGAAGGCCAGCGCCATCAACGGGTACAGCCGCCCCAGCGGCGCATGCTGCAGCACCCAGACCCAGGCGACGGTCGCGACGCCGTAGACGGTGAGCGCCACGATCAACGGCAGCAGGGTCGCCGACGAGAACACCGTGCCCGAGGCCGACAGGCCGATGGCCGCCTGCTTGAACAGCACCTGGCCGGCGGCCAGCCCGAGCACGCAGCCCAGGGCCACGACGTAGACCATCAGCATGGGAACCGGCCGCTGTCGTCGTCGAAACGCATCATGCAGCTTCTTTCTCTGGTGGGGTGGCGGCCGCGCCGTCGCCATGGGAACGCCGGCTCTGGAAGGGCCGGTTGGGCGTCGACGCGATGTCGTAGTTCAGGAAGGCCAGCAGCGACTGCACGCCGATCAGGATCGGCAGCGCCGACAGCATCACCGTGCCGGCCGACGCGGCCACGACGTCGCTGCGCGTCAGCCAGTGGTAGCTGCCGAAGCCGATCCCGAACCCCAGCAGCACGATCCCCAGCGGCAGCTCGACCGACGCGATCGACATGTCGCGCAGGTAGTAGTTGTAGAAGATGCGCTTGAACGTGTTGCGTGTGTGCTTGGCGATGAACTCGGGCAGGATCCGCATGATCTTCAGGTTGCTGACTTCGTTGCCGTAGCGCGCCTCCATCGGCACGTCGACGACGACCGCGCGCAAGGTGTTGAGCCGGAACAGCATGTCGGTCTCGAAGAAGTAGCGCCGGCTGATCTTGTCGAACGGCAGGTAGCGGGCCACGTCGCGGTGGATGGCCGTGTAGCCGTTAGTCGGGTCGAAGAGCTGCCAGTAGCCCGACGAAAACTTCGTCACGAACGACAGGATGGCGTTGCCGATCAGGCGCGCCCGGGGCATCGTCTCGACCGCCTCCAGATTGAAAAAGCGGTTGCCTTTCGTGTAGTCGGCCTGCCCCTCCAGGATCGGCTGCAGGAATGCCGGCAGCAGGCGCGGGTCCATTTGGCCGTCGCCGTCGAGCTTCACAAGGATGTCGCAGCCCTCGTCGAGCGCGGCCCGGTAGCCGGTCATCACGGCGCCGCCGACGCCGAGGTTGTTCGCATGGCGCAGCACGCGCACACGAGCATCGCGGCAGTGGTGCTCGACGAAGTCTCCCGACGCGTCGGGGCAGGCATCATCGACCACGAAGATCCGTGCCACCTCCGGGCCGATGCCGTTCAGCACGGACAGGATGTGGGCCTTGACCTTGAAGCAGGGAATGACGACGGCAACGCGCATGGGCACATGGCAGGGGCAGCGGCGTCGATGCTAGCCTGCCGCGGCGTCTTGCCGCCAAGGTGAACCCCCGCCGGCGTCTGCGCTGCCCGGCGCATCGGCAGCTTCATCCGTCAAATCATCGAGCTGCGTAGGATGGTTGAAGTCGTGTGTAATGGAGTTGAAGCAGGCCGCGGCAGGAGCGCACACAGTGTCCAATTTGATCGAAAGTATCTTGCGTCAGTTTGGCGCGCGAGCCTCAATGTCCCCACAGGTCCCAGATGGAGTGACTCTCCTGTTGGAGAATCTGCAAGACGAGGTGGTTTTCAACTGCTGCGCACATTTGTCGATTCTGGATGGTGGCCTGGGCTTGTTTCGCCTGCTTCACCTGGTCGATGCCGTCTGCAAACTGCCGCATGCGCCTCGTCGAATCACGTCCATCGGCAGTGGCTCGGGCTATCACGAGATCGTGCTGGCGCGGCTCCTGGGCTCGACCGAAGTGACGGCCGTCGATCTCAGTCATCAGATACCGCGCTATCCACAGGCCAATCTCCGGGCCATGCAGTTGAACATCCTCGAGCCCGAGGCGGCGCAAGCGATAGCGCCCGCTGATTTTGTATATTCGATCGAATGCCTCGAGCATATAAAAGAAGATCAAGCGGCTTACGCGGCCATGTGCCGTTTGCTGCGGCCGGGCGGGTATTTCTATATCGAAGTTCCCTTTGCCAATGAATCCGAGCGCATGGATCCGTATTTGCGGGAGCATGAGTGGAAGAACTTCGAACACCATACGCCGGGATATGACAGGCTGCAGTTGGCCCGGTTTGCGCGGGACAATGCGCTATCGATCGTCTCCGACGGCAATGCATTCTGGTCGCCGCTTCAACCGATGATATGGGCAGGTACGGAGAAATTCAGCGAGGACCAGATGCGGCTGTGGCTGCGGCCGTTGATCGAGCTGCTGCGTTCCGATGTTCGGGATGAACTTGCGACAAGCCGGAACCAAGCGACAGGCATCAAGATGCTGTGCAGGAAGTAGGGATCAAGGCAGCGCCAAACAGGGCCTCCGCCATGCGGTAGGCCGCGGCCTCCGGAAAACAAGCTGTCGCATCACGAAGGGCCTGTCGCTGCAGCCGTTCCCGCAACGCCTCGTCCACCACCAGCCGGCGTGCTGCATCGAGGCAGGCCTGGGCATCGCGGCTGTCGACGACAAGCGCGTTCCTCTCATGTTGCGCGTAGCTGTCGGCGCCCCCGTTCTCGGGGACGATGACGGCGGTGCCGCTCGCCATGGCCTCCAATGCGGTCAGGCCCATGGCCTGGTACTCGGAGAAGTCGACGAATACGTCGAGCTCGCTCAGCAGGGCGGCTGTCTGCTGGGGGTTCAGCGGGCCGAGGTTGTGCCATGCAAAGTCGTGCGGCAAGGCGAGGAACTCCGGTGCCTCGGCGTCAACCCCGAACAGCAGCACTTCGATGCGCGATCCGAGCTCGGCGGCCAGGCCTTGCAGAACCTGCATGGTGAGCGCCGGAGCGCGCCGGGGCGACGAAGGCCGGATCATGGCCCCCACCCGGATGGGGTGGGGTGCATCGCCACGCGGGATACTGCGCTGCCGAGGGCGGAACAGGTCGATATCGAAAGAAGGCCCGATCACCGAACAGTGCTTTCCGGTTTCCGCCAGTACCGCTTGGGCATTCCATTCGGTCTTGGTGATGCACACCATGCCGTCGACGGCGGTGTAAGACGCCTTGGCGCGTTCGTAGCCGTCCGGGTCGTCGGGGTAGAACCAGGGTTCGTAGTCCTGAACGTAGTAGCCGAGAACAGGTCTTCGATCGGCCCGTTCACGTAATGGCGCGATCCAGTAGACCGAGGTGTTCAGTGTGGCGATGACGGCGTCGGCATCCGCGCATGCCGTTGGAATGTCGGTGAAGCCGTCGACGTAGCGCACCGGGACGTCCAACCCAGGGTAGCTGCGCTCGAATGCCGCGCGTGCCGATTCGAAGTTGATGATCTCCGGCCGCATGCCCATGCGCGCCAGTGCACGGGCCTCACAGATGACGATATTGGCACCACCCCCCGCATCGGCAGCCGGCAGTACGAAGCAAATCCGCTTGCCGGCCCAGCGCTGTCGTCCCTGCTCCAGCAGCGAGAGCCGATCGAAGAGCCTGCCGGCATGTGCGCGCAGACCTTCCATGACCAGGCTGTAACGGCAGACCTGGACGGCTGCGTCGATCAACGGCTGGCCGTGTTTTGCGGCGAGGGCACGGCCGGCCAGCTCGCTGAGCTGCTTGCGGCGGTCGCTGCTGTAGCTTTTCGACTGGGCATGGAAGACGTAGGTGTCGTCGGCCACCGCCAGCGCAAAGCCGGCCTTGCCCGCACGAAGACAGTAGTCGTTCTCCTCACCGTAGCCGCGGGCGAAGGTCACCTCGTCGAAGTAACCGATCTGCTCGATGAGGGTACGTTTGATCAGCAGGCAAAAGCCGTTGAGCACGGGGATGCGTGGATAGCTGCGCGCAGCGTGTTCGGCAACGGCCGCAGCCATGCCGGCAATGCTCAGATGGGCTGGCAGGGCATTGTCGGCCCAGTCGCCTTGATGTTCGATGTCCGGTATCGATTGCCACGACGCCGTGTTGCTCAGCGGGCCGACCATCCCGATGGCAGGGTCGGACTCGGCGCATGCCACCAACTTGTCCAGCCATCCGCTGCTGACCACGGTGTCGCTGTTGAGCAGTATCAGGAGCGGCGCCGTCGCCGCGCGCATGCCCTGGTTGGCGGCCAGGGTGTACCCGCGTGCATCTTCGTTGCGCAGGAGAAGGCATTCGTGCTCACGCGCGAAGGCGGCAAGGAAGTCGCGCGTGGGCTCCGCACTGCCATCGTCGACGACGATCAGCCGATAGGGCTGCCGGCTGTGGTTCAGGACGGATTGCAGGCAGATGCGTACATCGTCCAGCGCGTTGTGGACGCAGACGATGACATCCACGGCCACGGTTGGTGCAGGTGTCGTCGGCGGCTGGATCACCGGCAGCAGGAACGGCCGTGCTGCGCGCGCCAGGCGTTTTTGGGGATAGTCGCGCAGCGCCTGGGCGGATGCCTGCAGGCCCCCCTCCAGCGCCGTACGTCCGGCCATTCGAAACAGTGACAACCAGCCGCGCAGCCCAGGGCCGTGATCGGCTGCATAGAGCGCGCCGATGCGGTACAGCGTTCTTGATTTTCTCAGGGCGGTGCCCACTGCCCGATACGGCGCCGATAGTTTCCAGGAGCGTGAGGCGTAAACCGCATTCAGTTGCCCTTGAGCGGCCTGCAGCGCGCGTTGTTGCCATTCGAGGCTGTGCTGAAGGCGGCGCGCCAGACGGCTTTGATCCCACAGGCTGCGTTGCAGGCGCGCCTGCTCGTGCTGCAGGCGTGCCTGCTCGCGCTGCAGCTGAGCCTGCTCGCGCTGCAGCTGAGCTTGTTCATGCTCCAGTACCGATACGCGCGCCTGTGCCGCATCGGCCCGTGCCATCTGCCCATGCAGGGCTTGCGACACGTCATGGCACATGGCCTCATGCCGTGCCGAATCCGTACGCGCACGGTTCAGGGCATCGATGCCTTCTTGCAGCAGTTGCTCGCGCCGCTCGATGATGGCGCCGAGTTGCTCGCCGCTCCAGCGTTGGCGCCACTTGTCGAACAGGCAGGCCCGGGAGCGAGCGATGAAGGCCTCGTCAGTCTCGATTCCGAAGCCGGATTCACCGTGGTTGCGGTACCGGGCGGTCACCGCGTCGATGCGCACGAAGTCGGTGTGCATCGACATCTGGATCCAGAAGTCCCAATCCTCATACACATCCAGCGTTTCATCGAACCGGCATCCATCGGCCAGCAACGATCGACGAAACATCACCGAATGGATCGGCAGGAAATTGCGGCCCCACAGCCGCAGCCGGTCGAACGGGGCATGCAGAAGCCCCGAGCTGGTCAGTCGACCTTCGGTGTAGTGCTCGACCCGTACACCGACATAGGCCGCACGCGCGTCGCCATGCGCATTCAATCCTGCAACAAGCGTGCTGACATGATCCGGCTCCACCAGATCGTCGTCATCGAGGAAGAAGACGAACTCGCCCTGTGCAGCGTCGAGGCCGGCGTTGGCGGCTGCGCTGCGCAGCAGGGGGTGGCCCCTGTCGATCATGCGCACGGCTGCCGGGCCCGGCACATCGGGCAAGGGTCCGTGGTCAACGCCCTTGGCATTGACCACCACGATCTCGATCGGGGCGTAGGTTTGGGCCTGGATGGAGGCCACGGCTTCACGCAGCGTGGGGCGACCCATGCTGCGGATGATGACGCTGACCAAGGAGGTGTCTGGAGACATCGCTGTTGTTTTGCCGGCCATGCGCCGGGTATCCAGCGTCATCAGGTGACGGGCCCACGAGGCGGGCTGCAATGAGCGTGTGGGCCGACGACGGGAGCGGGATTATGCCGGCGTGTCCGGCAACGGCCGGGCGAGCGGATGGTCAGTGCAGCGGCCCGCTCACGCCATGCCAACTGTCTGCAATTCCGCGCGCCATCATCCGCAGCCGCGCCCAACGCCCCGGCGCCAGCAAGCCGAAGTACAGCAGCAGCGACCGCAGCTGCCGCGCATCGGCGCGCTTCCACGCCGCCGTCGCCTGCGGCCGCCGCCGCAGCAGCAGCCCGTTGCGCCACATGTAGTAGTAGCGGAACGGCGCATGCACCGCCAGTTGCCGCCAGCCGAAGAACCACAAGCGGATCTGCCGCTGCCCCAGCCGGTGCCACAGCCGCGCGGCCGGCGCGCCGATCAGCTGCCAGCCGGCCGCCGCGGCGCGCAGGCACCACTCGGTGTCGACCTTGTCGATGAACAGCGTCTCGTCCATCTCGCCGACGGCTTGCAGCGCCGCGGCCGGGATCAGCGTGCCGGAGGCGATCAGCAGGTCGCAGTCGATCCAGGCAACGCCTGCCGGCTGGATCGCTTCGTAGCGCCCGCGCCGGAAGCGCACGAAGCCTTCGCTGCGGCCGTTCTCGTCGACGATCAGCGGCCCCGCGGCCGCCGGGCGCAGGCCGGCGTCGGCGGCGGCCTGCAAGGCGGCCTGCAGCGCGGCCACCATGCCCGGCTGCGGCAGGCTGTCCTGGTCCAGCAGCAGCAACTGCTGCGGCGCCGGGTCGGCCTGCAGCGCGGCGCGCGCTCCGACGTTCTGCGCCGCGGCCACGCCGCGGTTGTGGTCCAGCCGGATCAGCCGCACGCCGGGCGGCAGCGCCGGCAGTGCGGGGCTGGCGTTGTCGACCACGATCACCGATCGCACCTGCCCAGCCAGCGCCGCCAGCAGCGCGGCCAGCGCGGCGGGCTCGGGGTGGTAGCTCACCACCACGGCGGTGACGCCGGGGTCGGCGGGGTCGGCGGACATCGGGTGGAGGGACGCGGGGGATCCGGCGGGACAGGCGCGCCAGTGTCTCAGGTCCGCGGCCGCCGCCGCCGCGCCGATATCATCCCGACCCCGGCGGCGCTGCCCGCCCGGCTGCGTGTCTTTCCGCGGCGCCCTTGCCTTCGACTCCTTACCGCCCGACCCCCTCTTCGCCGCTGCGCCGCATGAATCCCTCGTCCTGGTGGCTGTTCTTGCGCTTCGCGCAGCGCGAGATCACGAACCGCTTCGCCGGCTCGCTGCTGGGCGGGCTGTGGGCGCTGCTGCATCCGCTGGCGCTGCTGCTGACCTACAACTTCGTCTTCACCTCGGTGCTGAGGGTGCGGCCGCCGCCCGAGACCACGGTGCCCTTCCTCGTCTTCCTGGCGCTGGCGCTGTGGCCCTGGCTGGCGTTCGCCGAATCGGTGACGCGCGGCACGCTGTCGGTGGTGGGTAACGGCGCGCTGGTCAAGAAGATCCCGTTCGCGCACGAGCTGGTGGTCTACGCCGCAGTGGCGGCCTGCTTCGCGCTGCAGCTCGCCGGCTTCGTGGTCGTGCTGCTGTTCATCGCCTTCATCGGCCATCCGCTGCAGCTGGCCGGGCTGCCGCTGGTGGGGTATTGCCTGCTGGCGCTGGGCTGCCTGGCCACCGGGCTGGCGCTGCTGCTGGGCGCGCTGCAGGTCTTCGTGCGCGACGTCGAGCAGGGGCTGACCCCCGTGCTGGGCATCGTGTTCTACCTCTGCCCCATCGTCTACACGATGGCGATGGTGCCCGACTGGCTGAAGGCCTGGGTCTGGCTCAACCCGGTGGCGGTGCTGATCGAGGGCGTGCGCTCGGCGCTGTTGCAGGGCCGTGCGCTGCCGGGGCAGATGGAATGGCTGGCCGGGCTGGCCTGCGTGGCGGTGCTGGTGCTGGGGCGGCTGGTGTTCCGCCGGTTGTCGCCGCACTTCGAGGAAGCGCTGTGATGGCGGCCGCCGATGACGGCGAGCTGCCGCTGATCTCGCTGCGTGGCGTCGGCAAGGCCTATCCGGTGCATGCGTCGGCGGCCAGCCAGCTCGCCTCGCTGTGGGCCAAGCTGCGCGGGCGGCCGCATGCGGCGTCAGCCTTCCACGCGCTGCAGGACGTGACGTTCGACGTGCGCCGCGGCGAGTCGACGGCGCTGGTGGGCGTCAACGGCGCCGGCAAGTCCACGCTGTTGAAGGTCATCGCCGGCGTCGTCAAGCCCAGCCGCGGCGAGATCGTCACGCGCGGGCGCGTCGGCGCGCTGCTGGAGCTGGGCGCCGGCTTCCACCCCGAATACACCGGGCGCGAGAACATCGGCCTGAGCTGCGCGCTGATGGGCTTGTCGCCCGCGCAGACGCGCCAGCACGTGGACCGCATCGTCGAGTTCGCCGACATCGGCGCGCACATCGACCAGCCGGTCAAGCACTACTCGTCGGGCATGGTGGTGCGGCTGGGCTTCGCCGTCGCCACCGCGCTGACGCCCGACGTGCTGATCACCGACGAGGTGCTGTCGGTCGGCGACGAGTCCTTCCAGCGCAAGTGCATCATCTGGATGGAGAACTACCTGTCCAGCGGCGGCACGCTGCTGCTGTGCTCGCACAGCATGTACCACGTGCAGAAGCTGTGCCGGCAGGCGCTGTGGATCGAGGCCGGCCGCGTGCGCCTGGCCGGCGACGCCGCCGACGTCACGCGCGAGTACCTGACCTGGCACGACGAGCGCAGCGCGCAGGCGCGCAAGCTGCAGCCGGCGTCGGCGGCCGCCAACAGCAGCCTGTACCAGGTGCGCAGCATGCAGCTCAACGGCGTGGCCGGCGACGAGGCGGTGCTGGTGCCCGAGAACGGCACGCTGACCGTCACCGGCACCGTGCATTCGCCAGACGGCCGCGTGCCGCAGGTGGCGGTGGGCGTGGTGCGGCTGGACGGCACGCCGGTGGCCGGCTGCTATTCCGAGATGGACGGCTTCGCGCTGCGCCCGGCGGGGCCGCAGCTCTATGCCTACACGCTGGAGCTGCCGCAGCTGCTGCTGCTGCCCGGCGCCTACGTCGCGCGCAGCCACGCGATGGACCCCGAAGGCATGCGCATGTTCGACCACGTCGAGCTGCGCTTCGACATCGCTGGCAAGTCGCGCGAGACCGGCTTCGTCAAGCTGCCGCACCGCTGGTCGTGAACGGAGTGCCCGGCCCCCGCGTGCTGCACGTGATGCCGCCGGGCGGCGGCGGCGTCGAGCGCTGCGTGCGCGAGCTGCTGGCCGCGCGGCCGGGCGACCTGCTGCTGCACGTCACGGCGGCGCAATGGGTGCTGGAACGACCCGGCGCCACGCCGCGCTTCACGCCGCTGTCGCCGGATGACGTCATCCGTTGGGCGTCCGGCGGCGGCCTGGGCGCACCGCTGGCGCTGCACGCGCACGGCACGGTGCCGGCGGTGCGCGAGGCCTGCGCACGCTTGGCCGCCGCCACCGGCGCGCCGCGGCTGCTGACGCTGCACGACATCTGGTTCGCCGACCCCGCGCTGCCCGATGACGAGCGCGCCGCGCGGCTCGCCTTCGTGCGCAGCGCCGACCGCTGCATGGCGCCCAGCGACTTCATCGTCGGCCGCGCGAAGCAGGTGCTGGGCGACGCCTTCGACGTGCGCCGCGTGCCGCTGGGCGCGCGCCCGTTCGCACCGGTAGCGCCGGACCTGCCGCCGCCGAAAGGCGAGTTCCCCGTCGCGGTGATCGGTGCGATCGGCGCGCACAAGGGGCTGCAGGCGCTGGAGGCGCTGTCGGCGCTGCTGCCGCAGCAGATCGTCGTGCTCGGCTATACCGAGCGCCAGCTGCGCCCGGGCTGGACCGCCGACGGCCGCATCCGCGTGCACGGCCTGTTCGGCCCCGACGAGCTGCCGGCGCTGGTGCGGCACTACGGCGTGCGGCTGGCGCTGTTCCCGCCCGGCATGCCGGAAAGCCACTGCTATGCGCTCAGCGATGCGTGGATGAGCGGCCTCACGGTGCTGGCCCCCGACCTCGGCGCGCTGGCCGAGCGCGTGCGTCGCCACGCCGGCGGCGGTGCGCTGTACGACCCGCAGTTGCCGGTGCCCGAGCTGGCGCGGCGCGTGGAGCAGGCCTTGCTCGATGCGCGGCGCATCGACAGCGGCTTGCCGCTGCAGCCGCCGCTGCCGGCGATGGAGGACATGATGACGACGATGAACGCCTTGTACGCCGCGCTGCCGCCGTCGGGCCCGCCGCAGCCGCCGGACGACGACGGGCGCAGCCTGCAGGCGCTGGCCCAGGCGCACCTCGACAGCGCCTTCATGCGCCGCGAGGTCACCGATCTGGTATTGGCGCTGGACGCGGCCGCCGCGCGCGAAGCCGCGCTGCAGCAGCGCCTGACCGCCGCCGAACAAGCGCTGGTGCAGGCTGCCGCCGAGCGCGACGCGCTGCGCGAGCGCCACGCGCGGCTGACGCAGCGGCTGCAGTCGCTGCTGCGCTGGCTGCCGGCGCCGTTGCGCGCGCGCCTGGTGGCCCGCGGCCGGCGCGCGCTGGACCACCATGACTGAATCGTGATGGCGGAAACCCCCGACACGCTGAACGCCGCGCAGATGGCCGCGGTGCAGCAGCTCGACGCGCCCTGCCTGGTGCTGGCCGGCGCCGGCTCGGGCAAGACGCGGGTCATCGTGCACAAGATCGCGCGGCTGCTGCAGGCCGGGCTGGAGCCGCGGCAGATCGCGGCCATCACCTTCACCAACAAGGCGGCGCAGGAAATGCGCGAGCGCGCCAAGGCGCTGGTCGGCGCGCGCGCGGCCAAGGACCTGGCGATCAGCACGTTTCACTCGCTGGGCGTGCGCATGCTGCGCACCGACGGCCAGCGCCTGGGGCTGAAGCCGCAGTTCAGCATCCTCGACAGCGACGACGGCTTAAGTGTGCTGCGCGACGCCGGCGGCTGCAGCGACAACGCGCAGGCGCGGCGCTGGCAGTGGGCGATCAGCCTGTGGAAGAACCAGGGCCTGGACGCCGACGCGGCGGCCGGTGCCGCGGCCGACGAGCACGAGCGCAGCACCGCGCGCGTGATGCGGCTGTATCAGGAGCGGCTGGCCGCCTACCAGGCGGTGGACTTCGACGACCTGATCGGCCTGCCGTTGAAACTGCTGCTGCGCGACGCCGAGGCGCGCGAGCAATGGCAGCAGCGCTTCCGCCACGTGCTGGTCGACGAGTACCAGGACACCAACGCGGTGCAGTACGAGCTGCTGAAGGCCCTGGTCGGCACGCGCACGCCGTTCACCGCGGTGGGCGACGACGACCAGAGCATCTACGGCTGGCGCGGCGCCACCATCGACAACCTCAAGCGCCTGCCGCAGGACTTTCCGCGCCTGAAGATCATTCCGCTGGAGCAGAACTACCGCAGCACCGGCCACATCCTGCGCGCCGCCAACGCGGTGATCGCGAAGAACCCCAAGCTGTTCGAGAAGAAGCTGTGGAGCAGCTTCGGCGACGGCGAGCCGGTGCGCGTGGTCGACTGCGACGGCGACGAGCACGAGGCCGAGCGCGCCGTTGCGCGCATCCAGGCCTTGCGTGCCGGCGGTGCCGTGCGCTGGCGCGATCTCGCGGTGCTGTATCGCGCCAACCACCAGGCGCGCGTGTTCGAGCAGAAGCTGCGCGCCGCGCAGATCCCGTACAAGGTCTCGGGCGGGCAGAGCTTCTTCGACCGCGCCGAGATCAAGGATTTGTGCGCCTGGCTGCGCCTGCTGGTCAACCAGGACGACGACCCCGCCTTCCTGCGCGCGGTGACGACCCCGAAGCGCGGCATCGGCCACCAGACGCTGGCCACCCTGGGCGAGTTCGCCGGCAAGTGGAAGCTCAGCCTGTTCGAGGCGCTGTTCTCGCCCAGCCTGGGCACCGCGCTGAAGGGCAAGGCGATCGACGCGCTGCAGGCCTTCGGCCGCGAGGTCAACGATCTGGAGCACCGCGCGCGCCACACGCAAGGCGGCGACGACGCGCGCGCGCTGCTGCTGGGCTGGCTGAAGGCGATGGCCTACGAGCAGCACCTGTTCGACGGTGGGGACGGCGAGAAGCTGGCCGCCGCGCGTTGGCGCAACGTGCTGGACTTCGTCGACTGGATCGCCAAGCGCTGCGGCGGCACGCCCGAAGGCGGCGAGCCGCAGACGCTGCTGCAGGTGGCACAGACCATCAGCCTGATCATCAGCCTGGCCGAGCGCGGCGACGAGCAGGACGTGGTCACGTTGTCGACGCTGCACGCCGCCAAGGGCCTGGAGTGGCCGCACGTCTGGCTGGCCGGCGTCAACGAAGGGCTGCTGCCGTTCCGCAGCGGCGACGAGGAGATGACGCCCGAGCGGCTGGAGGAGGAGCGCCGGTTGATGTACGTGGGCATCACGCGCGCGCGCCAGACGCTGGTGGTCAGCCACCTGCGGCGCCGCAAGCGCGGGCGCGAGATCGTCGCCGGCGTGCCCAGCCGCTTCATCGCCGAGATGAAGCAGGGCGAAGCGGCCGGCACCAAGGAAGACCCGCGCGAGCGGCTCAAGCGCCTGCGCGCCGAGCTGGCGGCCAAGGCGACGGCCGCGCCGCCGGTGGCCTGATGCGAGCCCTTCACGCGCTGGCCTTGGCGCTGAGCGCCGGCCTCTCGATTGCCTCGGCGCCGTGGGCCTTGGGGCAGCCGTGGCTCAACTTCGTCTTCAAGCCGCTGGCCACCGTGCTGATCATCGCGTTCGCGTGGCCGCGCGGGCGCGGCACGCCGACGGCGCGGCGCTGGGTGCTGGCGGGGCTGGTGCTGTCGCTGGCCGGCGACGTGGCCTTGCTGTGGCCGCGGCAAGGCTTCGTGCCCGGCCTGCTGAGCTTTCTGCTGGCGCATCTGGCGTACCTGGTGGCGTTCACGCGCGCGCAGCCGCTGGCGGCGCGGCGCTGGCCGTTCGTCGCCTACGCGCTGCTGGCCGGCGTCGTGCTGGCCACGTCGTTGTGGTCCGGCGTGCCGGCGCCGCTGCGCACGCCGGTGCTGGCCTACGTCGCCTGCCTGGTGGCAATGGCGGCACAGGCCGCGGTGGTCTGGCGCGCGCGGCCGGCCGACCCCGCGGGCCGCCGGCTGGCGCTGGGCGGCGCGCTCTTCCTGCTGAGCGACGCGCTGCTGGCCGCCAACCGCTTCGCGCTGGTGCTGCCGCTGGCCTCGCTGTGGATCCTGGCCCCGTACTGGACGGCGCAGGTCTGCATCGCCTCGTGGCTGGCGCCGCCGTCCCCCGCGAACGAGGGCTCAAGTCCGGCCGCCGGCGGCCGATAGCCGTTGGACGAAGAACGAGGAGTCCAGCCGATGGCGCCGGAACGTCGCAATCTCTACCGCATCCTGCACGTGCAGCCCGAGGCGCCGCTGGAAGTCATCCGCGCCAGCTACCGCACGCTGATGAGCACGCTGCGCGCCCACCCCGACCTGGGCGGCGACCCCGAGGCCGCGGCGCGCATCAACGCGGCCTATGCGGTGCTGACCGATCCGGCGCGCCGCCGCGCCTACGACCAGCAGCTCCGCGCCGCCGGCCGCGCACCGGCGCGCGCGCCGACGCCGGCGCCTGCGCCGGCAGCAGCACCGCCGCCTGCCGCCGCGCCGTCGGCGGCGGTGGCGCAGGACGCCGCCACCTGGCGCGCCGACCGCGCCTGCCCGTTCTGCCGCCACGCGCTGCCGGCCGCGCTGCACGCCGACAGCCGCTGCGCCGCCTGCGACAGCCCGCTGTTCCCGCGTCCGCACTTCGACCGCGGCGAGCTGCTGGGCCGCCGCCGCAGCCCGCGCAGCGCGCGGGCGCTGGCCGCCGCGCTGCGCCTGCCGGGCCGGCCCGGCGACCACCCGGCGCGGCTGCGCGACCTCTCGCTCAGCGGCCTGTGCCTGCTGTCGCCGCTGCCGGCGGCCGAGCGCAGCGCGATGCGCATCGTCACCGCGGACTTCGACGCCGTGGCCGTCATCGTCGGCTGCCGCCGCCACGGCGGCGACTGGCTGCTGCACGGCGAGCTGCTGACGCTGCGCCTGCTGCGCAGCCAGGGCGTGTTCGTCTCGGCCAGCGCCTGAGCGCTACGCGCCCAGCGCTTGCTCGAACTCCGCCAGCGGCACCGGGCGGCCGAACAGGTAGCCCTGGTAGTGCTCGCAGCCGCTGCGCTCCAGGAAGTCGCGCTGCGCCGGCGTCTCCACGCCCTCGGCCACCAGGTTCAGCCCCAGGCTGCGCGCCATGCCGATGATGGTCTGCACCAGCACTGCGCCGGCGCGCGTGGCGTCCACCTGGCGCACGAAGGACTGGTCGATCTTCAACTGGTCCAGCGGCAGCTGGATCAGGTAGGCCAGCGACGACTGCCCGGTGCCGAAGTCGTCCATCGACAGCCCCACGCCCAGCGCGCGGATCGCGTGCATCTTGGCCACCGCGTCGTCGACGTTCAGCAGCACCAGGCTCTCGGTCAGCTCCAGCTTCAGCCGCTGCGGCGCCACGCCGTGCGCCTGCAGCGCCGCGCCCACCTGGGCCACGAAATCGGGCTGCCGGAACTGGCGCGCGCTGACGTTGACCGAGAGCTGCAGGTGCGCCAGGTGCGGCAGCGCCGACCAGGCCTTGAGCTGCGCGCAGGCACCCTCCAGCACCCAGCGGCCGATGTCGACGATCAGGTCGGTGTCCTCGGCCACCGGGATGAAGGCCGAGGGCGGCACCGAGCCGCGCACCGGATGCAGCCAGCGCAGCAGCACCTCGGCGCCGAACACGCGGCCCTCGCGGTCCACCTGCGGCTGGTAGTACAGCCGCAGCTGGCCTTCGGGCAGCGCGTTCTTGAGGTCGGCCTCGAACGCCAGGTGCGCTTCCATCGCCTGCTGCGCCGCGGGGTCGAAGAAGCGCACGCCGTTGCGGCCGGCGCGCTTGGCCTCGTACATCGCGGTGTCGGCGCGGCGCAGCAGCTCTTCGGCGCTCACCTCGCCGGCCACCGAGACGGCCACGCCGATGCTCGCCGTCGACAGGACCTCGCCGCCGTCCAGCACGAAGGGCCGGCCGATGGCCTGGCGCACCTTCTCGGCCACGTGCTCGGCCTGCAGCAGCGCCTGCTGCGGGTCGCCGGCGAGCTCGTCGAGCACGATCACGAACTCGTCGCCGCCCTGCCGCGCCACCGTGTCGTTGGCGCGCACGCTGCCCACCAGGCGGCGCGCCGCTTCCACCAGCAGCCGGTCGCCGAAGTCGTGGCCGCGGGTGTCGTTGAGCTCCTTGAAGCGGTCCAGGTCCAGGAACAGCACCGCCGTCGAGCAGCGCCGGCGCGCGCTGGCGGCGATGGCCTGCTGCAGCCGGTCGCGCAGCAGCCGCCGGTTGGGCAGCTCGGTCAGCGCGTCGTAGAAGGCCAGTTGGTGGATGGTCTCCTCGGCCTGCTTGCGTTGCGTGATGTCGGTGAACACCGCCACGTAGTTGACGACCCGGCCGTCCTCGTCGGCCACCGCGGTGATGCTCAGCCACTCCAGGTACAGCTCGCCGCTCTTGCGGCGGTTCCAGACCTCGCCCTGCCAGTGCCGCTGGCGCTGCAGCTCGGTCCACATCGCGTCGTAGAACGGCCGGTCCTGGCGGCCCGAGCGCAGCAGCCGGCCGGTGGTGGTGCCGATGGCCTCGTCGGCGCTGTAGCCGGTGATGCGCGTGAACGCGGCATTGACCTTCAGGATGATCTGCTGCGCGTCGGTGACGACGATGGCCTCCAGCGCGTCGAAGGCGATCGCGGCGATGCGCAGGTCGGCCTGCACCTGGCGCCGCTGCGTGATGTCGGCGGCCACGCCCACGTAGCCGGCCAGCGCGCCGCCCTCGTCGCGCAGCGGCTGCACGTCCACGTCCAGCCACAGCTCGCCGCCGTCGCGGCGGCGGTTCAGGAGCTGGGCGCGCGCGCCGTGGCCCTGGCGGAGCGCGGCCTGCAGCCGCGCCATGGCCTGCGGGTCGCTGCGGTCGCTGTCCAGCAGCCGCGCGGCCCGCTGCCCCTGGGCCTGCTGCTCGTCGAAGCCGGTGATGCGCGTGAACGCGTGGTTGACCCAGACGATGCGCTGCTGCCCGTCCATCAGCACCACCGCGTTGTCGGTGCGCTCGGCCACCAGCGCCAGCCGCTGCAGCTCCATCGCCTGCTGCGCCAGCCGCGTGTACTGGCGGCGCACCGAGCGCGCCGTGGGCTCGGCCACGGTCAGCGCCAGCAGCATCAGCAGCGCGAGATTGGCGACGTCCCAGTACAGCGTGACGCGGACGATGCGGCGCTGGCGCTGGCGCGCGATCTCCGACAGCGCATCGACCAGGCCTTGCGCCGCCGTCAGCGCGGGGTCGGCCTGGGCGACGACCAGCCGCGCCTGGCGCGCGACGGCGGCCGGCGCGCCGGCGTCGACGGTCTGCAGCAGCCGCCGGGCGCTGTCCAGCAGCCGTTGCCGATGCGCGCGCCAGGCGTCGATGGCGAGGCGCAGCGCCTCGCCGTCGCCCGTCAGCGCCGGCTCGGCGGCGAGCGCCGCTTCCAGCCGCCGGGCGCCGCGCTCGGCGGCCTCCAGCGTGTCGGCCAGGCGGTCGGCCGCGTCGTCGTCGGCGATGTCCGGCGTGGCCGCGGCCAGGCGGCCGATGCGCTGGCTGAACATGCGCTGCGCACCGGCGAGGTCGGCCATCTCGGCGTCCAGCGCGCGCACCTCCTCGGCGCGCAGCGCCTGCCAGGCCTGGAAGGCCGTCAGCGTGCCGGCGGCGAAGACCACCGTGTAGACGCCGCTGCGTACCACCTGGTGCGCCATCGCGCTGCCCGCCTCACGCAGCGACTGCAGCCGCCCGGCGGTCCGCAGCGCCGCCTGCTGGCGCAGCCGCCGGCGGCCGCCGACCCACAACGCCACCACGCCCACCAGCCCGGCGATGCTGGTGCTGAGCACCAGGCCCGCGGCCCAGCGCAGCAGGCCGAAGCGCTCGGTCGACGCCACCGCGGCCAGGCCGATGGCGGCGGCCAGCATCGAGCCGGCGATCAGCCAGGTCGCCCAGGTCAGCCGCTGCCGGGTGCCGGGCGAGGCGTGGAAGCGGGGCAGCAGCGGCGGCAACAGCGTGCCGCCGGCGGACGGTGCCTCGGCGTCCGGGGAACGATGTCGATCTTCCACCACGACGACTCCTCACGATGCGTGGTTGGCGGGCGGGGCTGCGGCCGGCGCTAGAACGAGGTCCAGTCGTCGCCGCCGGCGGCGGCCGTGCGCACCGGCGGCTCGTCCCGGGGCGCGGGCGGTGCGTGCGGCGCGGACTTCTTCGCGCCATTGACGGCCTTCACGGCCGGCCGGGGTGTCCCGCCGGACGGCGCCGGCGCCGGCACCGCGTCGGTCCCGCCCTGCGCCGCCGGCGACGACAGCCGGAACACCGCCACCGACTCCAGCAGCCGCTGCGCCTGCACGCGCAGGCTCTCGGCCGCGGCGGCGCTTTCCTCCACCAGCGCGGCGTTCTGCTGCGTCGCCTGGTCCATCTGGCTGACCGCCTGGCCGACCTGCGTCACGCCGGCGCTCTGCTCGTGGCTGGCCGAGCTGATCTCGCCCACGATGTCGGTCACGCGCTGGATCGCGCCCACCACCTCGCGCATCGTCGCGCCGGCCTCGTCGACCTGGGCCGTGCCGTCCTGCACGCGCTCGACGCTGGCGGTGATCAGCTCCTTGATCTCCTTGGCTGCCTCGGCGCTGCGCTGCGCCAGCGTGCGCACCTCGGAGGCCACCACCGCGAAGCCGCGCCCCTGCTCGCCGGCGCGCGCCGCCTCGACGGCGGCGTTGAGCGACAGGATGTTGGTCTGGAACGCGATGCCGTCGATCACCGAGATGATGTCGACGATCTTGCGCGAGCTCTCGTTGATGCCCTTCATCGTCTCGACCACGTGGCCGACGACCTCGCCGCCCTTGATCGCGACGCCGCAGGCGCCCTTGGCCAGCTGGTCGGCCTGGCGCGCGTTCTCGGCGTTCTGCTTGACCGTGGAGCTGAGCTGCTCCATCGACGCGGCCGTCTCCTCCAGCGCCGAGGCCTGCTCCTCGGTGCGGCTGGACAGGTCGATGTTGCCTTGCGCGATCTGCGCGCTGGCGGCGGCCACGCCTTCGGCGTTGCGGCGCACGCCGCCCACCACGCCGGCCAGGCTGTCCTGCATGGCCCCCAGCGCGCGCAGCAGCGTCGCGATCTCGTTCCTGCCGGCCGTCCGCACCGGGAACGTGAGGTCGCCGCGGGCCACCGCGTTGGACGCCTCGACCGCGTGGTCCAGCGGCCGCTTGATGCTGCGTACCAGCACCAGGCCGAACGCCGCCGCGCACAGCACGCCGGCCACGATGGCCAGCACCGACAGGTTGCGCGTGGCCTCGTAGCGGGCGGTGGCGGCGGCGTACTCCTCGTCGGCGCTGTCCAGCGAGTGCTTCATCAGCGCCTTGATGCCGCCGTCCACCGCCGCGTACAGCGGCCGGATCGCGTGCACCACGATGTCGTTGGCCTCGGCCAGCTTGTTGGCGCGCAGCGCCGCCACCGCCGGCTTCAGCCCTTCCTGCACGAAGCGCGCGCGGTCGGCGGCGAAGGTCTTGGCCAGCTCGCGCTCCTTGGCGTCCAGCGGCAGCGCGGAGAAGGCCTCCCAGACCTTGCCGATGGCCTGGATGTTGGCCTCGACCTCGTTGGTCTTCTCCTTGATGGTGGGTGCGTCGGGCGTCAGGATCGCGACGGTGATCGCCAGCCGGTTGGCCAGCAGCCGCTCCTGGATCTCGGCGATCTGCGTGATCGGGATGGTGTTGCCCTCGTAGACGCGGGCCAGGCCGTCGCGCGTCTTGGCGATGCCGGCAATGCCGATCGCGCCGCTGCCCGCCAGCAGCGCGCACAGCATGCCGATCAGCAGGAACAGGCGCGTGGAGATGTTCAGCTTGTCCATTTCAGTCGCTCCAGTCGATAAACGGGCAGTGCCGGCATGCCTGCGGGGCGACCGGCGCGTCTTTTCCGGGGACGAGATCGAAGGCGCGGCCGAAGGGCGCGCGTCCTGCTGGCCTGCTCGTGGCAGGCGGCGCGGGGCCGGACCGTCAAGAGCGTTTCCTGAGCGTCGTCAAACGACCGCGACAACGATAGATTACGGCGTACACGTACGCTACTTGAGCAGAGAAACGCGGAATTTGCTACCCAGTTTCCCCGCAGGTGCGGGGCCGGGCGGCCGGCGGCGCTCAGGCCGCCGTGCGCTGGCGCGCGCGGGCCGGCGCGGCGGACGGCGGCGTGCCGTCGCAGGCCTCGCTGACCTGGCGGGCGACGTCGTCGATCATCCGCCGCTTGAGCTCGGCCATGTCGGACCACGGCAGCGAGCGCAGCCCGATCACGCCGGCCAGGTAGCCCAGGCTCTTGCAGATCACCGCCTCGTTGAGCAGCCGGCGCTCGGCGTCGTCGATGCGCGCGCGGCCGATGCAGTCGTCGATCAGCGCCGCCACCTGGCCCAGGAAGGGCTGCGGGTTGGGCCGCAGCAGGTAGGCGCCTTCGTCCACGCCCAGCTCGCTGCGCTCGTCGCGCAGGCAGAACACCACCCAGTAGTGCTCGCGGTGGTCCAGCCAGTACTGCAGGAACTCGTCGAGGTAGGCGCACAGGCGCTTGAGCGGCAGCCGCTCCTCGGCCAGGCGCTGCGCGGCGCGCTCGGCGGCGTGGCCGAGGATGTCGTCCCAGACGTGGCGGATCAGGTGCGCCTTGGTCGGAAAGTAGCGGTACAGCGCCATCGGCGCGATGCCCACCTCGGCGGCCAGCTTGCGGATCGACAGCGCCTCGTAGCCGCCGTCGGCGAAGGCCCGCAGCGAGGCGTCCACGATGCTGGCGTACAGCTCGCGCTGCTCGGCCTTGCTGCGCCGGCGCCGGGGAGCCGGCGGGGCCGGTTCGTTCATCGGAGGGCCTCCTGGGTACGGTCGGCGTGCATTCTGCAGCCGGCTCCCGCCGATGCCCGGGACCGCCGCCGCCGGCGGCCGATCGTCGAATCGTCCATTGCGTTTATTTTGCGTTCACGTACGCTAAGATAGATCAATTCCCCACCGGCAGATCGGCCACTGGCCGTGCCAGGGCAGATGCAGCGCATGGCGGGCGCTTGCGGGACGGCCCGCCGTCTCCATATGCCTTGTGGCTCGAATGCGATGCCACCGTTCGCAATGGTCACTCAACGCAAGTAGTACGCGGCCGCGCGCGGCCGACCGACATCATGGAAGCGGCCCCGCCCCAGTCGACCCTGCTGCTGCCCTACCTGGAGCTGGCGTTCGAGCGCACGGGCGTCGCGATGGTCGTGACCAACAGCCGGCGCGAGATCGAGTGGGCCAACGCCGCCTACGGCGCGCTGACGGGATGGAGCCTGGACGAGGTGCGCGGCCGCAACCCGCGCAGCTTTCTGCACGGGCCGCGCACCAACGGCCGGGCCGCCGACCGGCTGGGCGCGGCGCTGCGCGGCGGCCAGGGCGTCAAGGCCTGCGAGCTGCTCAACTACAAGAAGTCGGGCGAGCCCTACTGGGTGAGCATGTTCATCGAGCCCATCCTCGACCAGGACGGCAGGATCAGCAAGTACATCGCCTTCGAGTGGGACATCACCGCGCGCAAGCGCGCCGAGCTGGCCGCCGGCGCGTCGCGCCGGCGGCTGGAGGCGGCCAGCCGCATCGCGCGGCTGGCGGTGATGCACCACGACGTCTCCACCGACCTCGTGCACTGCTCGGCGGCGATGCTGGAATGGCTGGGCATCCCGGAGTCGCGCCCCGACCTGCCCTTCGCCGAGCTGGCGCGCTACGTGCATTCGCAAGACCGCTGGATGCTGCGCCGCCGCTACGTCGGCGCGGTCAACAGCGGCGGTGCGCTGGAGACGAGCTTTCGCGCGCTGTCGCCCGTGCACGGCGAGCGCGAGGTGCGCTGCCGCGGCCGCCTGACCGGCTGGGACGACGGCCACCACGCGACCTTCACGCTGGTGTTCCAGGGCGTCGAGAACGACCGATGATGCGGCGGCGTCACCCCGCCGGCGGCGGCACCGCCTCGAACTCGGCGAACGGCGCGTCGGCGCCCGGGATCTGGGCCAGCGGCACGTGCTCGCAGACGGCGGCGAACTCGGCCCACAGCGCCTGCACCGCGGCGTTGCTGTGGGCGCGCGTGATCGAATGCGCCGACAGCCACTCGAAGACCTCGACCACCGTGCCGTCGCCGGCGCGCATCAGGTGCGCCGGGCGGTCGGTCACCAGGGCCTCGCGGCGCAGCACGTCCCAGTGCCTCATCGCCAGCGCTTCCAAGGCGGCCGCCATGCCGGGCTTGGGCCGGTAGCCGGCGATCACGAATCGTCCCATCGCTGCCATTTCCTCCGCCGCCGATGGTGCCGGAGCCGGCAGCGCCCGGGAAGGCGCCCGTTTCGGTGCCCCCAAGCGGGGGGAGGGGGCTACATGCCCTTGAACAGCCCGGCGTAGCTGCGGCTGACCTCCAGCTTCTGCGGGTGGCCGCGCACGCTGACGATCTGCCGGCCGCGGAAGTCGCGCGCGATGCCGGCGATCGCCTTCACGTTGACCAGCGTGCTGCGGTGGATCTGCCAGAACTGCTGCGGGTCGAGCTCGTCCACCAGCTCCTTGATCGGCTTGCGGATCAGCGCCTCCACCTGCGCCGTCTGCACGCGGGTGTACTTCTCGTCGCTGACGAAGAACAGCACCTCGTCGACCGCGATCATCTGGATCGCGCTGCCGACGTTGGCCTGGATCCATTTCAAGTATTGCGGCGGCGCCGCGCCGGGGCTCAGGTGCGCCGAGAGCTGGTGCAGCAACTGCTGCAGCGGCTGTGCCGGGGCATCCGCCTCGGACGCTGGCTCGCCGCGGCGGCGCGCCTCCAGCCGGCGCTGCAGGCGCTGCGCGGTGAGCTGCAGCCGCTCGCGCTCGGCGGGCTTCAGCACGTAGTCGACCACGCCCTGCTCGAAGGCCTCCACCGCGTACTGGTCGTAGGCGGTGATGAAGACGATCTCGGGCAGCAGCTCGTCGCCCTCGCCCTCGCCCTCGCCCTCGCGGGGCGGAAGCTGCGCGATCCGGCGCGCCGCGTCGACGCCGGTCAGCCCCGGCATGCGGATGTCCAGGAACACGATGTCGGGCCGGTGCTGCGCCACGAGGTCCACTGCCTCCTGCCCGTTGCGCGCCTCGGCGACGATCTGCAGTTCGGGCCAGACCTCGGCCAGCCGGGCGCGCAGCTGCTCGCGCATCAGGCGTTCGTCGTCGGCCAGGATGGCGCGCGGGGGGGCGGCGGTGTCGTTCATCGTCGGATCCTAGGGCAGGTGCGGCGTGGAATACTGAAGCCTCTGACGAGGAGTCCCATGACCAAGACCCATCGCATCGCCGTGATCCCCGGCGACGGCATCGGCAAGGAAGTGATGCCCGAGGCCCTGCGCGTGCTGAAGAAGGCGCAAGCGCGCTTCGGCTTCAAGCTCGACGCCCAATCCATCGAATGGGCGAGCTGCGACTGGTACGCCGCGCACGGCGAGATGATGCCCGCCGACTGGAAGGCGCAGCTGCAGGGCCGGGATGCGCTGCTGTTCGGCGCCGTCGGCTGGCCGGCGACGGTGCCCGACAACGTCTCGCTGTGGGGCAGCCTGCTGAAGTTCCGGCGCGAGTTCGACCAGTACATCAACCTGCGCCCGGTGCGCCTGTTCGACGGCGTGCCATGCCCGCTGGTGGACCCGCAAGGCAAGCCGCGCAAGCCCGGCGAGATCGACTTCCTGATCGTGCGCGAGAACACCGAGGGCGAGTACACCAACCTCGGCGGCGTGATGTACGCCGGCACCGAGCGCGAGATCGTGATCCAGGAAACGGTGATGAGCCGCTTCGGTGCCGACCGGGTGCTGCGTTATGCCTTCGAGCGCGCGCAGGAGCGGCCGCGCCGGCACCTGACCGTGGCCACCAAGAGCAACGGCATCGCGATCAGCATGCCCTGGTGGGACGGCCGCGCCGATGCGGTGGCGCAAGGCTATCCCGGCATCACGGTGGACAAGCAGCACATCGACATCCTGAGCGCGCGCTTCGTGCTGCAGCCGCAGCGCTTCGACGTGGTGGTGGCCAGCAACCTGTTCGGCGACATCCTGTCCGACCTGGGCCCGGCCTGCACCGGCACCATCGGGCTGGCGCCGTCGGCCAACCTGAACCCGGAGCGCCGCTTCCCGTCGCTGTTCGAGCCGGTGCACGGCTCGGCGCCCGACATCTACGGCCGCAACATCGCCAACCCGGTGGCGATGATCTGGAGCGCGGCGCTGATGCTGCAGTTCCTGGGCGAGCAGGCGGCGCACGACGCGATCCTCGCGGCCATCGAGACGGTGCTGCGCGACGGCCCGCGCACGCCCGACCTCGGCGGCAGCGCCGGCACCACGCAGATGGGCGAGGCCATCGCGGCCCTGGTGTGATCAGGCCGTTTCCGTCGCCACGCTGCGGTACGGCACCGTGATGCTCACGCGCGTGCCGCCGCCGGGGTTCTCGGCGATCGTCAGGCTGGCCTTGGGGCCGTAGAGCAGCTGCAGCCGCTCGCGGATGTTGGCCAGGCCCACGCCGGTGCCGGCAGTGGCCGCCTTGCCGAAGCCCAGGCCGGTGTCGGCCACCGTCACCTGCAGCTTGCCGTGCACGATCTCGGCCTTGACGGCCAGCGTGCCGCCCTCGGCCTTGGGCTCCAGGCCGTGCTTGATCGCGTTCTCGACCAGGGTCTGCAGCATCATCGGCGGGAACTCGGCCGACAGCAGCCCGTCGGGCACGTCGATCTGCGTGGCCAGCCGCTCCTCCATGCGCACCTTCAGGATCTCCAGGTAGGGGCGGATCACCTGCAGCTCGCGCGCCAGGTCGCGCAGGCCGCCGCCCGCGCCGTCGGCGTTGGCCTCGCGCATCGTGGGCATGCTGGCGCGCAGCAGCGCGATCAGGTTCTTCTGCATCTGGCTGGCGCGCTGCGGGTCGGTCTCGATCAGGTGGTCGATCGAGGCCAGCGTGTTGAACAGGAAGTGCGGCTCCACCTGCGCCTGCATCGCCGCCATGCGCGCCTCGACCACCTGGCGCTTGAGCGATTCGGCCTCGGCCGTCTCGGCGGCCTGCGCGGCCTTCACCTCGGCCTGGATGCGACCCTTGTAGGTGCCCTTGATGATGGCCGAGGCCAGGATCCAGATCAGCGCCAGGTCGGTCAGGAAGTCGCCCCAATGGATCTTGCGCGTGCGCTTGATGCGGCCGCTGGGGCTGATGACGGTCTTGCCGGCCTCGGCGATGGCCTCGCGCGCCTCGCGTTCGGCCTCGCGCGCGGCCTGCTCGGCTTCGCGCGCGGCCTGGGCCGCTTCCTCGGCGGCCTCGCGCTTGCTGCGGATGGCTTCTTCCACCGCGAGCTTGGCCTCGGCCACGGCTTCGCGCAGGGCCTCCGGGTTCACCCCTTTGGGCAGGGTGATGTGGACCTCGGTGTCGTCGTCGCCAGCGGCCGAGGCCGGGCTGGCGAGTGCGGCGGCCGGGGCAGCGGCCGATGCCGCCGCCGACGCCACGACCGCGGCGGCCGCCGCCTTGCCGCGCGAGCGCACGCGGATGCCGCGGTCGTCGATCGAGATGTCGACGCCGTCGCCGCCGTTGCTGCCGCTGGCGGGCTTGTCGATCTGGAAGACCGGCTTGCCGCCGATGATGATCTGCGTGCTGCCCGTCGGCTTCGACGGCGGCTTCGGAGGGGCGGGAGGGGCCGGCGGTGCGCTCGCGCGGCCGCTGTCCTCGATGGTCTCGGTCACCCGCCAGCTGAAGGGCGGCAGCTCCGAGAGGATGGCCGCGACGATCAGCAGCGCGATCGACAGCGCGATGAAGCGCTTCCAGCTGATGCCCACCAGCCAATTGGCGTAGCGGTGGAAGGCGCGCAGGAAGGCCGCCGACAAACGCTGCCAGCGTTCGGCCCAGGGCGATGGGAGGGTGGGGGCGGGAGACATCGGAAGGGTTTGCAGCAGGTGGCCTGGCCGGCACTGTAAGCACGCCGGCAGGCCGCGCGCGAGCGCCGGCCGACACCCTGCAGCCTGGCCGCGACAGGCTGCTTGCCGTGCCGACGAGCGGGCGCGCCGATGCCCGGTTCAGCGTCCCATGCTGTGCCCGAGCGGCTCGAACAGGCGCCCGCGCGCCGCGGTGGTGATGGCCACCACGCAGGGGTGGCTGATGCGGCGCTCCACCGAGATCGCGAAGAACTCCTCCACCACGTCGTCGGCGCGGCCGATGGTCTGCACGTCGTGCAAGGCCTCGGTCTCGATCTCCAGCGCGGTGGGCGAGACGAAGATGCCGCGCCCTTCGCGGCCGAAGGTGGCCATCAGCGCCAGATCGTCGAACTCGCCCACCACGCGCGGCAGCAGCCGCAGCCGCGACAGCCAGGCGTCGAAGGGCGCGCGCACCGACGAGGTCGGCCCGGGGATCAGCATCGGCGCGCCGTCCAGGCACTGCGGAAAGCCGCCGCGCAGCCCGGCGCGCACCGCGGCAGTGGCGAAGAAGCTCATCGTCGAGCGGCCCAGCGGGTGGTTGAAGGCTTTGATGCTGGCGCGCCGCGTCAGCGGCTCGTCGGCGATCACCAGGTCCACCCGGCGCAGCGCCAGCTGGCCCAGCAGCTCGGTGAAGCTGCCCTCGCTGCACACCAGGTGCACCGGGTCGTCGAGCTGCAGCGCCGGCTCCAGCAGCCGGTAGACCACGGTCTTGGCCACCGAATCGGCCACCCCGACGCGGAAGTCGATCGAGCGCTTGGTCTTGCGCCGCTCGCGCAGCGTGGCTTCCAGCTCGCTGCCGAGCTGGAAGATGTCGTCCGCATAGCCGAGCGCGACGCGGCCGTCGTCGGTCAGCTCAAGTTTGCGCCCACTCTTGCGGAAGAGCTTGCGGCCCAACCGATCCTCCAGCAGCTTGATCTGGCCCGAGAGGGTCTGCGGCGAGGTGTGCAACTGCTCCCCGGCACGCAGAATGCCCCCGGCATGGGCGGTCGCCCAGAAGTAGTGGAGGTGCTTGAAGTTCATTCTTTTCTCTTCGATTTTCTCGAATCGATCGCGTTGAACGTTCGAATTTACGCGAGGTGATGCGACCTCTAAAGTCCCCACGGTCAGCAACGTTGCTGGCGGCCCCGCAGGAGAGTTCCATGCGCATGAGCACGAAGAGCCGTTTTGCCGTCCAGGCCTTGATCGACCTGGCCCTGCGCGAGCGCTCGGGCCCCGTTGCCCTGGCGCTGATCGCCAGCCGCCAGGGCGTGTCGCTGTCGTACCTGGAGCAGTTGTTCAGCCGCCTGCGCCGCGCCGGCCTGGTGGACAGCACGCGCGGCCCCGGCGGCGGCTACACGCTGGGCCGCCGGGCGCCGGAGATCTCGGTGGCCGACGTCGTGGCCGCGGTGGAGGACGAGCCCGGCGCCGACGACGGCGAGCGCCTGCAGCTCACCCGCGACCTCTGGGCCGAACTGGACCAGGTGATGCTGCGCCACATGGCAGCGGTGCCGCTGCAGCAACTGGTCGACGAGCACCGCACGCGCGGCGGCACGGCGGCCACCCCGGCGGCGGCGGAGCCGGCCGCCCCGCGCCGCAGCGGCATGCCGGCACCGGCAGCGGTGCCGGCGTCGCAGCCGCCGCGCAGCCGGGCGCCGAACTCGGTGTTCGCGTTCGGCCAGTCGTTCGTTTCGCGCTGACGGCGCGTGCCGGTCCGGCGGCGGAAGCCGCCGGACGCCGCCGCGTTCAGCGGCCGTACAGGTAGTTCGGCAGCCAGACGGTCATGCCGGGCCAGACGTACATGATCACCATGCACAGGATGACGATCAGCATGTACGGCATCATGCCGGCGAAGATCTGGTTCAGCGTCACGTGCGGCGGCGAGACGCCCTTCAGGTAGAAGGCCGACATCGCCACCGGCGGCGACAGGAAGGCCGCCTGCAGGTTGACGAACACCAGCGTGCCCCACAGCAGCGGGTCGATCTGGAAATGCTGCAGCAGCGGCAGGAAGATGGGCACGAAGATCACGATGATCTCGGTCCACTCCAGCGGCCAGCCGAGGACGAAGATGATGGCCTGCGACAGCAGCATGAACTGCAGCGGCGTCAGGTCCATCTTCAGCACCCACTGCTCGACCAGCGCCTGGCCGCCCAGGATCGCGAACACCGCCGAGAACAGCGCCGAGCCGACGAACAGCCAGCACACCATCGCGGTGGTCTTGGCGGTCAGGAACACGGCCTCCTTGATGCGCTGGAAGTTCAGCGTGCGCGCATGGAAGGCCATGATGAAGGCGCCGGCGGCGCCGACCGCGGCGCTTTCGGTGGCCGTCGTGATGCCGAACAGGATCACCCCCAGCACCACCAGCGTCAGGATGCCCAGCGGCGCGACCGAGGACACCAGCATCGCGAGGATTTCGTACTGCTCGGCGTCGAAGCGCCAGTAGTACCAGGCCAGCAGCGCCAGCACGAAGGCGCAGCTGATCCAGAAGCCGGTGTAGAAGGCCTGGGGCACCGCGTCGGGGTGGCGTACCTCGGCCGGGCCGTCGCCCATGCGCTGCAGCGTCTCTTGCTGGGCCTGCGCGGCGGCGGGTGCGGCGCCGGGCGGCTCTTTCAGGCTGCTGGCGCCCGGCGGTTCCTGCACGCCGCCGGCGCCCGGAGGCTCCTGCAGGCCGCCGCTGCCGCCGCCCGATCCGCCGGACCCGGGCGGCTCCTGCAGCCCCCCGGCGGCGGGCGCGGCCGGCGCCGAGACGGCCGGCGGCAGCGACGAATCCTCGACCTCCTGCGTGTAGATCGTCACGTACCACCAGGCCGAGCCCAGGCACACCAGCGCCAGCCAGACCGGCGCCAGCGCCGTGGCCAGCGCGCGCAGCAGCAGCCCGTAGCCGATGCGCCGGTCGCCGGGCGCGGCGCTGCCCCGATGGGCCAGCGCGCGGCCCGGCGCCAGCAGCGCCATCAGCAGGCTGCCCAGCATGCGTGGCGAGTACTTCGCCGCCAGGTGCGCCACCCAGGGCGAGATGGGCGCGCGCTGCTGATCCGGCGGCAGCCGGGGCGCGACCTTGGGGTTGAGCAGCGCCCAGCCGATCACGTAGACCAGGTACAGGAAGGCGAGGAAGAAGCCGGGGAACATCGCCGCCGCGTAGAGCTTGACCACGCTCTGCCCGGCCACCGCGGCGTAGACAATGATCATCACCGAGGGCGGGATCAGGATGCCCAGGGTACCGCCGGCGGTGATCACGCCCGAGGCCAGCCGCGTGTCGTAGCCGGCATTGAGCATGGGCCGCATCGCGATCACGCCCATCAGCACCACCACCGCGCCCACCAGGCCGCTGGCGATGCCCCAGAAGGTGCAGATCACCATCGTCGTGACCGCCAGCGAGCCGGGCAGGCGGCGGAACGCGAGCTGCACGCTGTGGAACATCTTGTCCACCAGCGCGCCGCGCTCCATCACGTAGCCCATCAGCACGAACAGCGGGATCGACAGCAGCGTGTCGTTGTTCATCGCGCCGAAGGCGCGCTGCACCATCAGGTCGAACACGCGGTTGTCCAGCCAGGGCTGGCCGGGGTCGTAGAAGGCGACGAAGCCGAACAGCATGCCCAGCCCCATCAGCGTGAACGCCGTGGGAAAACCCAGCAGGATGACCACGACGATGAGGCTCAGCATCGTCAGGCCGAGGGCCGCATCGCTCATGTCGCGCTCCCGGCGCTGCGCTGGCGCGCTTCCTCGTCGATGGCCTTGGCGCGCTCGATCGCCTGGCGCCGCGCCTCGTCGTCCACGTACTCGCTGGAGGCGAGCTGCTGTTCGACGACGTCGATCTCCTCGGCGTCCTTCAGCCGCTCGGCCCAGACGCCGGTGCGCAGGCACAGCACGCAGCGCAGCATCTCCGACAGGCCCTGCATCAGCACCAGTGCGCCGGCCAGCGGGATCATGAACTTGAAGGGGTAGATCGGCAGCGGCGTGGCGTTGAAGGTGGTCTCGCGGATCGCCCAGGACTCGCCGAAGTAGGTCCAGCCGCTCCAGGTGAGCGCCGCGATGCCGGGCAGAAAGAACACCACGTAGAGCACCAGGTCCAGCGCGGCCTGCGTGCGCGGGCGGAAGCGCCCGTAGAGGAAGTCGCCGCGCACGTGGCCGTCGTGCGCCAGCGTGTAGGCGCCGGCCATCATGAACAGCGTGCCGTAGAGCATGTTGCTGGCGTCGAACACCCAGGCGGTGGGCATGTTCAGCGCGTAGCGCTTGAAGACCTCGACCACCACCAGCAGCATCAGGGCGACGATCAGCCACGCGAAGGCCTTGCCGACCCAGGTGCTGATGCTCTCGGCGGTGTGGAGCAGGGATTGCGATGTCATCGTGGGCGGGAGGGCCAAGCGGTCAAACAAAACCGGCCCGAAGGCCGGTCGTGAGCGTGGCAGGCGGTCTTATTTCCGCGCGAAATAGTGGTTGTAGGCCATCTTGAAGTCGACCAGGTAGTCGTTCTGCCAGGCGGCGGCGCGCTGGGCGAAGGCCTTCTGGCTGTCCAGCACCTTCTTGAACAGCGGGTTCTCGGCGCTCTTCTTGGCGCAGACCTTGTCCCACACGTCGAGCTGGTTGCGCAGGATGGCGTCGGGCGTCTTGAAGAAATTCACGCCGGTCTTCTTCAGATCGATGTAGTCCTTGGAGTTGCGGTCGATGGCCTTCCAGCTCATGTCGGCGCTGGCGGCTTCCACCGCGTAGTCGATGATCTTCCTCAAGTCGGGCGCCAGCGCGTTGTACTTGGCCTTGTTGAACAAGATCTCGAACTGCTCGGTGCTCTGGTGGAAGCTCTGCAGCATGCAGTTCTTGGCCACGTCGGCGAAGCCCAGCGCGCGGTCGGAGCTGGCATTGTTGAACTCGGCCGCGTCGATCAGCCCGCGGTCGAGCGCGGCGACGATCTCGCCGCCGGGCAGCGGGTTCACCGCCGCGCCCTGCTCGGTGTACATGTCCACGGCCAAGCCCACGGTGCGGAACTTGATGCCCTTCAGCTGGTCCAGGTTGGCCACCGGGCGCTTGAACCAGCCGAAGGGCTGGGTCGGCATCGGGCCGTACAGGAACGAGACCACGTCCATGTTGGTGGCCTTGTAGATCTCCTGCAGCAGCTTGTCGCCGTCGCCGTAGTAGTGCCACGACAGCAGCATGTTGGGGTCCATGCCGTAGCCCGGGCCGGAGCCCCACAGCGCCAGCGCCGAGTTCTTGCCGTAGTGGTAGGCCACCACGCCGTGGCCGCCGTCGAGCGTGCCCTTGTTCACCGCGTCCAGCAGCTGGAAGGCCGGCACCACGGCGCCGGCGGGCAGCACTTCGATCTTCAGCCGGTTGCCGGCCATCTCGTTGACCTTCTTGGCGAAGTCCTGCGCGTACTCGTGGAAGATGTCCTTGGCCGGCCAAGTGCTCTGGAAGCGGAAAGCAACGGCCTGCTGCGCGACGGCGATCATCGGCGCGGCCATCGCGCCCACGCCCGCGGCGGCGCTGCTGCGCAGGAACCGGCGGCGCTGCGGCGCCGGCTTCGAAGCTGTGGTCATGCGTATGTCTCCGGAAGAAGGTTTTGATCGGTCCTGCCTGGGTCACGGGGCCGGACAAGCCGGACGAATATCGACGCTAAGGCCACGGCGCCGCAATGCGGGCTTACCTGGGCTGCCGCTGCAGGGCCTCCACCTGCACACGCAGCCGCACGCGGTCGGCCACCAGCGGCACGCCGAAGCTGGCGCCGAAGGCGCTGCGCAGCAACTCGCCCTCGAAGTCGCCGCCGCAGCGGCGGGGCTGCTCGTCGTCCAGGCAGCGAAAGCGCAGCGCGCGCAGCGTCAGCGCCACGCCGGTGCCGCGCAGCGTGAACTCGCCGGTCAGCTCCACCGGCCGGCCTTGGCTGAAGCGGAAGCGCTCGGCGACGAAGTAGGCCTCGGGGTGGCCGCCGACGTCCAGCAGGTCGGCCTGGCGCAGCCGCAGGTCCAGCAGCTTCAGTCCCGTGTCCAGCGTGCGCAGGTCGATCACCAGGCCCAGGTGGCCGCGGCCGGCGTCGGCGTCCAGCAGCACCTCGCCGCGGATCGGGCCGACGCGGCCGCGCAGCGTGGAGGCGCCGAAGTGCCGCACCTCGAACTGCACGAAGGTCTGCTCCGGGTCGAGGTCGAAGACTTCGGGCGCGGCGGCGGCCGGCAGGCCGGCGGCCAGCGCCGCGGCCGCCGCCGCGGCCCGCGCGCGGATCGCGCGGATTGCCCGGCAACGGCGGCTCACGGCGTCGCCTCCAGCCGCACGGCCTCCACCTGCACCCGCAGCAGGATCGGCCCCTGCAGGCCGAAGGCGCCCGGCAGCGCCACGCCGATGGCGGCGGGGTCGACCGAGGCCTCGAAGTCGCCGCCGCAGACCTCGCGCAGCAGCAGCGGGTTCCGATAGCAGTTGAAGTGGACGGCCCGCAGCTCCAGCGCCAGGCTGCGCCCGCGCCAGGACCAGCGGCCCTGCGCGGCCGCGGGCAAGTCGCCGTCGCCGAAGCGCAGGCCGTCGATGCGGAACTCCGACGGGGCGTCGTCGCCCCCGCCGTCGGCGTCGAGCGAGCGCCGCAGCGCCGCGTCCAGCGCCGGGCGGCCGGTGTTCACGCTGTCCAGCCGGATCGTGACGACCCCGCTGCCGCTGCGCGCCGCGCGGTCCATCCGCACCTGGCCGCTCACCTTGTCGAAGCGGCCGCTCAGCGTGCTCAAGCCCCGGTGCGACCACTCGAAATGCACGAAGCTGTGCGTCGGCGTGAGCTGGTAGTCCTGCGGCGCGGCCTGGGCCGCCGCGGCCGCCGACAGCAGCAGCGCGGCGGCCGCGCGCCGGGTCATGGCAGGTTCACGCCCGCCAGCAGCAGCTTGAAGCGCACCTGCACTTCGTTGGCCACCACCGAGAGGTCGGCCCATTCGCCTTCGCCCAGCTTGAAGTCCATGCGCCTGAGCGTGAAGCTGCCGCTGGCCGTGGCCTGGCCCGGCGCCGGGCCGGCGGCCAGGTTCACCGGCACCTGCAGCTCGCGGCTCTGGCCTTTGAGGCTCAGGCTGCCGGCCACCTCGTAGCGGCCCTGGCCCAGCGCCTTGACGCTGCTGGAGCGGAACTGCCCCTGCGGAAAGCGCGCGCTGTCGAACCAGGCCGGCTTGGCGGCCTCGGCCTCGGTCTCGGCGGCGCCGAAGCCGATGCTGCGAGTGTCGATCGTGATCGCCACGTGCGCGGTCTGCGGTTGGCGCGGGTCGAACTGCACGTCGGCTTGCCAGCGCGTGAAGCGGCCCTCTACCGGCACGCCCATCTGCCGCGTGACGAAGCGGATCTCGCTGCCCGCGGGCAGCACCGTCTGCGCCGCCGCCGCGCCGGCGGACAGCGCGCCGAGCAGCAGGGTTGAAGCGAGCGCGGCTTTCATCGCCCCCATGGTGCCATGCGGCGCAGCAGCCCGTCGCGGTCCAGCCACTGGTGCTTCAGCGCGGCCGCCGCGTGCCCGCCCGCCAGCAGCGCCAGCAGCCAGGCCGCGCGCCCATGCCAGGGCTTGATCGCCTGCGCCAGCGCGCGGTCCTGCGGCACCCAGTCGGGCAGCGGCACCAGGCCCAGCCACACCAGCGGGAAGCCAGCCGCCGAGCTGTAGGCCCAGCCCAGCAGCGGCACCAGCAGGCACAGCACGAGGAGCGCGGCCTGCACCGCCGCCGCCGCGTGGCGCTGCCAGACGGGCATGGCCGGCGGCAGCGGCGGCGGCGCGTGGCGCAGCCGCCAGGCCAGGCGCAGCAGCGTCAGCGCCAGCACGCTGGCGCCCAGCCACTTGTGCCAGTTGTAGAGCTTGAGCTTGAGGACGCCGTTGGGCAGCCCGGTCATCGTCGCCCCGAGCGCGAAGCCGCCCAGCAGCAGCGCGGCGACCAGCCAGTGCAGCGCGATCGCGGTGCCGGTGTAGCGCGCCGGCCCGTTCACGCCGGCGCGTCCACCCACAGGCCGGCGCTGCGTGCGGCCAGCGCGGCCTGCTCGGCTGCCGGCAGCAGGCCGTGGCGCAGCGCGAAGTCCAGCGTCACCAGCGCGGCGTCGACCGTCATCGTCGCGCCGGCGGCCAGCGCCAGCGCCTCGGCCACGGGCAGGCAGCGGAAGGCGTGGACCTCGCCGTCCTGGTTGACGGGCCGCTCGCCGGCGGCGAGCTGCAGATCGTAGGCGTGCAGCCATTCGTGCTGCAGGCCTTCGGGGATGTCGCGCCGCAGGCGGATCACGCGGCCACGCCGAGCGCGGCGCATCACCGCGGCATCGAGGCCGGCCTCCTCCCAGCCTTCGCGCAGCAGCGTTTCGAACGGGCTCTGGCCCGCCGGCACGCCGCCGCCCACCAGGTTGTCGAAGGCGCCGGGGTCGGTGGCCTTGTCGAAGGCGCGCTGCGCGATCCACAGCCGTGCCGGCCGGCCGTTGGCGCCGGCCACCCAGCCGTTGGCGTGGGCGCCGAAGGTCAGCGTGCCCCAGAAGCGCGAGGCGGCGCGCTCGATGCGCGCCAGCACGCGCAGGCTGGCCGGGTCGGGCAGCGGGTAGGTCTCGTCGCGCCAGGCCTTGATCAGGCCCTGCGCGCGCAGGCGCTGGTGGATCTCGGCCAGCGCGGCGTCGCGCGCAGCGGCGGCCACGTCCAGCAGCACCCGCGTGGGCTCGATGCGCAGCAGCCGCGGCGCGAAGGCCTGCAGCGCCGGCAGGTGCACCACGGCGACCGAGCCGGCCTCGATGCCGTCGATCACGAAGGGCAGCCGCGGCACGCCGCGCCGCGTCGTGGCGGCCAGCGCCTGCCACTCCTGCGGCGTGTCCATCCCCGGGGTCAACCGCCGGCGAAGGGGCTCATCGGGCCGTCATCGGCGCGCCTTGGCGGTCTTGGCGGCGGGCTTGGCCGCGCCCGCCTTGCGCGCGGCGGGCGCCTTGACGGCTTTCGCCACCGCGCCGGCGGCATCGGCCATCGGCTGCACCGCCTGCTTGAACGCGGCACCGGCCATCTGCGTGAAGCCTTCCGCCGGCGTGTCCTTCACCGCGTTGGCGGCCAGCTCGGTGAACTGGCGGGTCAGCGCGCCCCACCATTGCAGCGGGTCCACCATGCCCGGCGCCGCGGCCGGCGCGGCGCCGGCATCGGCCTTCTTGCGCGCGGGGCGCGGGGCCGGCTCGGGGGCCGGCGCCTCGGCCTTGGGCGCTTCCTGGGGCACTTCCCTGGGCGGCGAAGCGCGTCGGGCGCCGAGCTTGAGCGCGTCGCCCAGATCGCTCATCGGCAGGTTCAGCGCCTGCAGCGTGGCCAGCGACATGCGCTGCACCTCCAGCGCCTGGATGGTGGCACCCAGCATCTTGGCGTTCTGCTCCAGCCAGAACTGCACGGTGCGCAGCTCCTGGATGCGCTTGTTCACCTCCTCGGCGTCCAGCGTCGGCGCGATCCACTGGCTCATGCCGGGCAGCGCCGAGCCGGCGCCCTTCATCAGGCCTTGCAGGAAGTCGAAGCCGGGGACCATCTTGGTGAAGTCGGGTGTTGCCATGGCGACGCGAAGGGGCGAGTTGAGGGCGCCGGCATTGTGCGCCGGCCGGGCCGGTTTCAGGCCGCCGGCGTGGGCGCGGCCTCGGCCTCGGCCTCCGCTGCCGCCATCGCCGCGGCCGGCCCGGTCACCGTCTGCTCGATCGCGCCGAACACGCTCTGGCCGTCGCGGCTTTTCATCTCGATGCGCACGCGGTCGCCGAACCGCAGGTAGGGGCTGCGCGGCTGGCCGTCGTCGGCGGCCTCCTGCGCGCGCTTCTCGGCGATGCAGCCGTAGCCGCGCGCCGGGTCGGCGTTGCTGACGGTGCCGGCGCCGACCACGCTGCCGGCGCGCAGGCTGCGCGTGCGCGCCAGGTGCGAGAGGATGGTGCCGAAGCCGCCGCCGTCCATGCCCTGGCCGGCATCGGGCGCACCGAGCTTGCGGTCGTTCAGGTGGCTGGCCAGCGGCCCGTGCAGCAGGCCGCCGGACCAGGCCTCGCCCAGCTCGTCGGGCGTGACGGCCACCGGGCTGGCGGCGCTGGCCGGTGGCGGCAGTGCAGACTCGCGCAGCGCCCAGTCGTTGACCAGCATCAGCAGGCGCACGCCTTCCAGCGCCTGCTCGGGCGTGGCGCCCATCGGCACGTCGCCGGTGACCGCCGCCAGCCCGGCGCCGAAGTCGATGCCGGCCGCGGCGTCGAAGAAGAAGGCCTCGTCCTGCGGGCCCAGCCAGGCATCGCCGGTGCGCGCGTCGACCGTCGGCGCAGCGCCGCCGGCACCGCGCTGCAGCCGCGCGCGATGGCTGCCGTAGCCCGCGGCTACGGCCCACTGGTAGCTGCGCGGCAGCGGCGCCAGGCACTGCCGCGGCTCGAACGCGAAGGCGTGCCGCGCCTTGCCGCCGTTGAGCGTGGCGGACAGCTCTTCGAGCTGCGGGGCGATGAAGTTCCAATCGTCCAGCAATTGCTGCAGGCGGGTGGCGATGCCGCTGGCGAGGTGCGCCAGCGCCAGATCGCGCGAGACGACGATCAACTGGCCGTCGCGCGAGCCGTCCCTCAAGGTGGCGAGTTTCATGGCAGCAGGGTTCGAGTCAAAGGATGGGCGCCGGCGGCGCGCCGGTGGCACCATTGTCCCGTGAGCACGAGCCGTCGATCGCTGCCGACCCCGCTGCTGCGCTGGCGGCGCGCGCTGGGCTTGGTGCTGCTGGTGGTGCTGGCGCATGGCTTGCTGCTGGCGGGGCTGCCGATCGAATCGAGCGGACCGCAGCGGCGGCCGGCGCCGGCGTTGCAGGTGCGGCAGATCGTGCTGGTGGCTCCGGCTCCGGCTCCGGCTCCGGCTCCGGCTCCGGCTCCGGCTCCGGTGCCGGTGCCGGTGCCTGCCGAAGCGGTGCCGGCGCCGCCGGCCGCGGTCCCGCTGCCGCCACGGCGGGCCGCACGCCGTCTGCCGGCGGCCCCGCGGCCGGCCGCGCCGGTGCAGCCGCCCGCGCCCGCGGAGGTGGAAGCGCTGCCCCGCGAGACCGAGCCTGCGCCGCCGTTCGCGCTGATCCCCGTGGCCTTGACCGCTTCGACCGACGCTGCCGCCGCGCCCGCCAGCGCCGCCGCCGAGCCGCCGCCCACCTATGCGACCAGGCCGCCGCCGCCCGCCGTGCTGCGCTACGAGCTGCGCCGCGGCGCGCTGCGCGGCCAGGGCGAGGTGCACTGGCGCCCCGACGGCCGGCACTACGAGCTGCAGATCGAGGGCAGCGCCTTCGGGCTGCCGCTGCTGTCGCAGGTGAGCAGCGGCGGCTTCGACGCCGCCGGGCTGGCGCCGCAGCGCTTCGTCGACCGCCGGCGCGGCCGCGACCAGCGCGCCGCCAACTTCCAGCGCGAACGCGGCGTGATCAGCTTCTCGGCCAGCAGCGACGAGTTCGCGCTGCTGCCCGGCGCGCAGGACCGGCTGTCGTGGATGCTGCAGCTCGCCGCGATCGTCGAGGCCGCGCCGGCCCGCCACGGCGCGGGCGACCGCGTGGCGATGCAGGTGGCCGGCGTGCGCAGCGACGTCGACGTCTGGAGCTTCAGCGTGCTGGGCCGCGAGGCGGTGGAGGTGGCCGGCGGGGCGCGCATCGACGACGCGCTGGCGCTGCGCCGCGACCCGCGCAAGCCCTACGACACCCGCGTCGAGGTCTGGCTGGACCCTGCCCGCCACCACCTGCCGGTGCGGCTGAAGCTGTCCAGCGGCGCCGGCAGCGACGCGCTGGAGCTGCTGCTGCAGCCTTGAAATGCGGCCCGGCGCACCCACGTGCGCGCCAAGGAGTGACCGCTCATGCAGATGCTCTACAACTCGGACAACTTCATCGTCGTGCAGTTCGACCTGCCGGCGCCGGGCGCCGCCGACGCGGCCGACGGCGGCGGTGCCGCTGCCGAGACCATCGCCCGCGGCGGCTACGAGATCGTCGACAAGGCCGCGCGCAAGGAAATCTACATCGAAGGCCTGCTGGCCGAGAGCTTCAAGGCCGGCGTGCAGCAGATCGTCGACCACAACCCCAGCCCCGAGGCCTTCGACGAGTTCATTGGCCGCTACACCGCGCTGGCGCAGCAGCCTTTGGTGGCGCACTGACGCGCGCGGCGGCGCCGCACCCAGGCGGCGGCCGCCAGGCCCAGCGCGGCCAGGCCTGCCGGCTCGCTGACGGCGGCGGCCGGTTCGGCATAGATGAAGTCGTCCAGCGCCACCAGGTCGTTGAGCTGGGCCGTGCTCTGGCCATGGCCCAGCACCGCCATGTCGCCCAGGGTCAGCCGCACGCGGGCGATGCGCTCGCCGCCGCCGAACGCCACCCCCAGGAACGAGAAGCCGGCGTCGCCGCCCACCGGCACCGCGAAGCTGCCCAGCGACTGATCGGCGGCGTCGAACAGTTCCATCGTCGTCAGCCCGGCGGCCTCCACGTCGAGGAAGATCGCGCCGAAGGCCGAGACGGTGGCCGCCGTGCCGGGGCTGCCGGGCAGCGCGAAGCTCACGTCCATCACGTTGGCGCCCACCGGCACGAAGATGCGCTGCTCGCTGAAGGCGCGCAGGTTCACGTCGTTGCCCGCGCCGGGCCCGAAGCCCAGCAGCACGTTGCTGCCGCCGCAAGGCGCCGCGGCGCCGTCCTGCTCGCAGCGGCGGCTGATGAAGAAGCCATCGCCCGGCGTGCTGAACTGCGCGCCGCGCGCGAACGGCGCGGCCAGCCGATTGAACTGGTCGGCCGGCATGAAGTTGGGGTCGGCCACCGCGTCCAGTGCCGGCGCGTCCCAGTTGATCTCGCGCCGTCCGGGCAGCAGTGCGGGGTTGGGGGCGGCGCCGAGGTTGGCGCCGAGCGCGCTGCGGAACGCGTCGACGCTGCCGGTCACGTCGCCGGCGCCGGCACCGGCGGCCGAGAAGACCACCGGCGCTGCGCCGGCCAGAGTGCCCAGTCCGGCCAGAGCCAGGGCCGGGATCAGATGTCGCAAGGGGTTCAAGAGTGCCTCCACGTCGGCCGGGATGGCCGTCTGTCCTGACGGCAGCGGCGCGCCCGCAGATGCGCGACGTGGATCCCTTGGACGTGGGGGGGCAGCGGCCAGCGCCCGGTCAGGCGCCGGCCTGCCCGCCGCCGAAGAAGCCCGGGTAGACGAAGGCCGGCGCGATCAGCCGGCAATCGGCTTCCGGGACGCCGGCTGCGCGTGCCACGGCGTACCAGGTGTTGCGCACCTGCTCGGCCATGCCGCGCACGAGGACGGCCGCATCGTCCTTGTTCAGCAGGAAGCGTGTGTGCTGCGACAGCAGGTTGGCGGCGCTGGCCAGCCGGCCCTGGTTGCCGCAGATCATCGCCAGGTCGCGCCGCTCGGTCGCCAGCGGCGCGGTGGGCGTCAGGTCGTAGGCCGGCGACAGCATCCACTGCGTGCCGCGCGCGATCGCCGCGTGGTTGCGCGGGTGATCGTCGCTGTTGGAGATCAGCGCGTTGAAGCACATGCGGCGGAACAGCTCGGCCGCGTTGCGCTGCGGCTCGCTGCAGATGCGGCGCAACTCCTCGGCCAGCGCCGGGTAGGACCAGCGCTCGCGCGAGTGCAGCGTGTCCTCGGCGCGCAGCAGCGTCAGCGCGCTGACCATGCGCGCGCGCAGGTAGCCGCTGCCCGGCATGCGCTGGCGATCGAAGCGCTTGACCAGAAGCACCGAGCGCCCCGCGGCGCTGACCACGCGACTCTCGGCCGCGTCCAGGCCGCAGCGGCGCGCCAGCTGCAGCATCGCGTGCTCGACGCGCGCGCTGTTCCAGCGGTCGTCGCGGCGATTGAACTTGGCCAGCCACAGGCCGTCGCCGTCCTCGACCACGGCCTTGGGCCGCGCGCCGCCCATCGAGGTGCCGATCAGCAGCAGCTGCTCGACCTGCAGCGCTTCGGAGCCGGCGCGCACGTCCTCGTCGCCGGCGATGGCGTCGGCGATGCGCTGCAGCCGCGCCAGGTCCAGCGTGCGGTTGAAGCGCCGCTGCGGCGCCGGCGGCGTGACGTTGAGGCCGAAGCCCAGGGCGCCGGCGCGGTCGTCGGGCGAATGCAGCAGATAGTCCAGCTCGCCCAGCGGCGCGCGGCCCAGGTGGCGCTCGATCACGCGGCGGCCCCAGTAGTCCGGCCCCGCGTCGCGCAGCGCGCCGAACACGCCGCCCAGCGCGACGGTGGCATACGCCTGCGGCGCCAGCTTCAGCTCGACCGGGTCCAGCGGTACGGCGTCGGGCCGCTCCAGGTAGCGGCGGCCATAGACGAAGCGGCCTTGCGTGACGCCGCGCCGGTCGGCCTGCAGCGCGAAACGCCCGGCCGCCACCGGCTGCGTGTGGCCCGGCAGCGTGACGTAGACGAAGCAGCCGCTGCCGCTGCCGCTGCCGCTGCCGCTGCCGCTGCCGCTGCCGCTAGAAGTCATTGTCCAGCCCGGTCTTCGCGCGCGCCCGCGCGCGGTCGCGCGCCAGCGCCTGCGCGTTGCCTTCGGCGTCGGTTTCCGGCGCCGCGAGGTCGGCCGCCTGGTCCAGCAGCCCCAGCGCCCACAGCAGCGCGAAGTAGACCGCAATGCCGGTCGACGGCTTGCCCTTCTCGGCGTCGGCCACGGCGCGCTTGCCGGTGCCGATCTTCGCGGCCAGCTCGGCGATCGTCAGGTTGCGCCGCAGCCGTGCGGTGCGCAGGTTGGCGCCCAGGCGCACCAGCGCGCGCTCCACGTCGAACGGCGGGGCGGCCAGCAGCGGGTTGCGGGCGGTCGGCGCGGGATCCTGGGCCATCGCGCGAGGATGGCACGAGGCTGCCGTCGGGTCAATTCAAAAGTGCTCTCAAGAGCTTCTTATCTGGCTTAAGAAGCCTTGGAGAGCGTTTCAGGAGCCCCTGCCCGCCACTTCGCCATCAGCGCATCCCACTTCGCGCGCGCGGCCTTCAGGTGGCGCTCCTTCACGTGGCCGTAGCCGCGGATCTCCTCGGGGATGCGCGCGATCTCGGCGGCCAGCGGCAGCTTGGGCGCCGACAGGCCTTGCAGCAGCTCGTCGATGCAGGCCTTGTAGTCGGCGATCAGCTGGCGCTCCATGCGGCGCTCGTCGGTGCGGCCGAAGACGTCGAGCGCGCCGCCGCGCAGGCCTTTCATCCGCGCCAGCACGCCGAAGGCCTTGCGCACCCAGGGGCCGAAGGGCTGCTTGAGCAGTTCGCCCTTGGCGTTCTTCTTGGCCGTCAGCGGCGGCGCCAGGTGGTGGACGATACGGTAGTCGCCTTCGAACATCGCCTCGATCTTGGCGACGAAGGCGGGGTCGGTGTGCAGCCGCGCGACCTCGTACTCGTCCTTGTAGGCCATCAGCTTGAACAGATACCGGGCCACCGCCTCGCTCAACGCGGTTCCGGTGCCTAACGCGGATTCCGAACGGCGCACGCGGTCGACCAGGGCCTTGTAGTCGGCCGCGTAGGCCGCGTCCTGGTAGCCGGTGAGGAAATCCACGCGGCGCGCCACCAGCTCGTCGACCGATGGCTTCTTGACGACGCGGATCACCTGCTGCGCGGCGTACAGCGCGCACACCGCGGCGAGGTCGTGCGCGCAGCGCCGGCCCCATTCGAAGGCGGCCTGGTTGTTGGCCACCTGCACGCCGTTGAGCTCCATCGCGCGCATCAGCGACGCGTGCGTCAGCGGAATGCGGCCCTGCTGCCAGGCGTAGCCCAGCAGCAGCGGGTTGGTGTAGATCGAGTCGCCCAGCAGCTGCGTCGCGGCTTCCTCGGCATCGAAGGCACCCACCAGCTCGGGGCCGACGGCGGCGGCCAGCGCCGCTTCGCAGCTGCCGGCCGGGAACTGCCAGTCGGGGTTCCTGATCATCGCCGCGGTCGGCGTGCCGTGGCCGTTCAGCGCGACGAAGGTGCGGCCGGGCATCATCACCTGCAGCGTGGGCTTGGCGGCGCCGACGATGGCGTCGCAGGCGATCACGAGGTCGGCCTTCGCGGTGTCGACCTTGGTGGTGTGGATGGCCTCGGGCCGGTTGGCGATCTGCACGTGGCTCCACGCCGCGCCGCCCTTTTGCGCCAGCCCGCCGGCGTCCTGCGTGACGATGCCCTTGCCTTCCAGGTGCGCGGCCATGCCCAGCAGCTGGCCGATCGTGATGACGCCGGTGCCGCCGACGCCGGCCACCAGGATGCCCCAGGCCGTCTCGGCTGCCGGGATCATCGGCTCGGGCACCGGCGGCAAGGCCAGCTCGCGCTTCTCTTTCTTGGGCTTCTTCAGCGTTCCGCCTTCGATGGTGACGAAGCTGGGGCAGAAGCCCTTCACGCAGCTGAAATCCTTGTTGCAGGTGCTTTGGTTGATGCGGCGCTTGCGGCCGAACTCGGTCTCCACCGGCTCCACGCTGAGGCAGTTGCTCTGCACGCTGCAGTCGCCGCAGCCTTCGCAGACCAGCTCGTTGATCACGACCGTTTTGGACGGCGTCGCCATCGTGCCGCGCTTGCGGCGGCGGCGCTTCTCGGTGGCGCAGGTCTGGTCGTAGATCAGCACGGTGCAGCCTTGCACCTCGCGCAGCTCGCGCTGCACCGCGTCCAGCTCGTCGCGGTGGCGCACGGTCACGCCGGGGGCCAGGCGGCTTTTCACCGCGTCGTACTTCTCGGGCTCGTCGGTCACGACGACGATCTGCTTCGCGCCTTCGGCGTCCAGCTCGCGCGTCATCTCGGGCACGCGCAGCGTGCCGTCCACCGGCTGGCCGCCGGTCATCGCGACCGCGTCGTTGAACAGGATCTTGTAGGTGATGTTGACCTTGGCCGCGATGCTCTGCCGCACCGCCAGCGCCCCGCTGTGGTAGTAGGTGCCGTCGCCCAGGTTGGCGAAGATGTGCTTCTCGTTCGTGAACGGGGCCTGGCCGACCCAGCTCACGCCTTCGCCGCCCATCTGGCTGAAGGTGACGGTGCTGCGGTCCATCCAGGTGGCCATGAAGTGGCAGCCGATGCCGGCCGCCGCGCGCGAGCCCTCGGGCACGCGCGTGCTGGTGTTGTGCGGGCAGCCGCTGCAGAACCACGGCAGCCGGTCGCCGCCGGAGGGGATCTGCGCCAGGCTCTGCTCGCGCGCGTCGATCAGCGCGATGCGCTCGTCCATGCGGCGCGCGGTGTCGGCGTCGACGCCCAGTTTCTTCAAACGTCGGTGAATGGCGCGCGCGATGATCGCCGGCGACAGATCGGCCTTGGCACGCAGCAGCCAGTTCTGGCCGGGGTTGGGGCGGCTCCATTCGCCGCCGCTGGCGTCACCCTCGCCCTCGTCGAACTTGCCCAGCACGTTGGGCCGCACGTCGGCGCGCCAGTTGTACAGCTCCTCCTTGAGCTGGTACTCGATGACCTGGCGCTTCTCCTCGACGACCAGGATCTCCTGCAGCCCTTCGGCGAAGCCGCGCGTGATCGTCGCCTCCAGCGGCCACACGACGTTGACCTTGTGCAGCCGGATGCCCAGGCGGTGGCAGCTCTCGTCGTCCAGCCCCAGGTCGAACAGCGCCTGGCGCGTGTCGTTGAAGGCCTTGCCGCTGGCGATGATGCCGAAGCGGTCGTGCGCGCCGCGGATCACGTCGTGGTTGAGCCGGTTGGCGCGCACGTAGGCCAGCGCCGCGTACCACTTGTAGTCGAAGAGGCGCGCCTCCTGCTCCAGCGCGTGGTCGGGCCAGCGCATGTGCACGCCGCCGGGCGGCATCTGGAAGTCCTCGGGCAGCACGATGTTCACGCGGTCCGGATCGACCAGCACCGAGGCCGACGACTCCACCACCTCCTGGATGGTCTTCATCGCAGTCCACACGCCGGCGAAGCGGCTCATCGCGAAGGCGTGCAGCCCCATGTCCAGGATGTCCTGCACGCTGCTGGGAAAGAACACCGGCAGCCCGCAGGCCTTGAAGATGTGGTCGCTCTGGTGCGCGGCGGTGCTGCTCTTGGCCACGTGGTCGTCGCCGGCCACCGCGATCACGCCGCCCAGCTTCGCGGTGCCGGCCATGTTGGCGTGCTTGAACACGTCGGAGCAGCGGTCCACGCCCGGGCCCTTGCCGTACCAGATGCCGAACACGCCGTCGAACTTCTTCTGCTGCGGAAAGAGGTCCAGCATCTGCGAGCCCCACACCGCGGTGGCCGCCAGCTCCTCGTTGACGCCGGGCTGGAACACGATGTTCTGCGCCGCCATGTGCTTCTGGGCCTGCCACATCGCCTGGTCGTAGCCGCCCAGCGGGCTGCCGCGGTAGCCGCTGATGAAGCCGGCGGTGTTGACGCCGCCGCGCGCATCGCGCTGGCGCTGCAGCATCGGCAGGCGCACCAGCGCCTGCGTGCCGCTCATGAAGGCACGCCCCGTTTCCAGGGCGTACTTGTCGTCGAGCGTGACGGTCTCCAGCGCCTTGCGGATGGCGTCGGGCAGCGGTGCATTCATGGCGGGCGGATCAAGCTGGCGGGTGGCGGGCAGTTTAGGACGAAGGCCGTTTCAAGTCTTTTCTTTTGATGCCCGCGCAGGCATGCTTCGCGCAAGGAATGGAATGCCTGGCTCGCATCGACGAAAGAATGACGCTCAAGAAGCCCGCGACAGGGAATACCCGCAAGCCGGAGTCCGAGTCCAACGAGCCCCACGGCACGACGCTGGACCGCTACGACGTGGCCATCCTGCGCGAGCTGCAGGCCGACGCGCGGCTGACCAACACCGAGCTGGCGCTGCGCATCGGGCTGTCGGCGGCGCCCACGTGGCGGCGCACCAAGTGGCTGGAGCAGCAGGGCTACATCACCGGCTACCGCGCCGAGCTCGACCGCCGCCGCGTCGGCCTGGGCGTGCTGGCCTTCGTGCGCGTGGACGCCGACCGCAACAACGCCGACGCCACGCGGGCGCTGGAAGACGCGATCCGCGCGCTGCCCGAGGTCGTCTCCTGCCACTACATCAGCGGCACCGGCACCTTCGAGCTGCAGGTGGTGGCCACCGATCTCGACGCCTATTCGCGCTGGGCGATGGAGCGGCTGTTCTCGCTGCCCAACGTGAAGGACCTGCACACCAGCTTCTCGCTGGGCGGCGTCAAGGAGGGGGCGGTCCTGCCTTTGCGTCACCTGGGGTTTTGAAGGGAAACGATGCGCTACGCTCGGTGCCTGCCGACTGGTGCCGATGGGTGTTGAAAACGCGATGCGCCGCCTGCTGGACCTGCTGCTGACCACCGACGCCGCGCAGCGCACGCGGCTGGTGCAGGCCGCCATGGTGACGCTGGCGCTGGCCGCGCTGGCGCTGGCCTTGCTGCTGCTGGCGCTGGCCGGCCAGGCCTCGCTGCGGCCGGTGCTGTGGTGGGCGCTGCTGGCGCCGGGCGGTGCGCTGCTGCTGTTCGCGCTGGTGCGCAGCGGCTGGACGCGGCGCTTCGAAGACCCGGCGCTGACGCTCGTGCAGATGGTCGGCGGCAGCGCCGCCTGCGCGCTGGCCTACGGCCTGGCCGGCGCGGCGCGCGGCGGCGTCTTCCTGGTGCTGATGGCGCTGCTGCTAGCCGCGCTGCTGTCGGCCACGCCGCGGCAGATGCGCCAGGGCTGCATCGCCGCCGCTGTGCTGCTGGTGCTGGCGATGATCGACGCCGCGCTGCAATCCGGCGGCTGGCCCTGGGTGGAGGCGGTGCACCTGCTGCTGCTGGCCGCGCTGCTGCCGGCGGCGCCGCTGCTGGCCTCGCGCTGGGCGCAGATGCGCGCGCGCAGCCGGCGCCAGCAGCAGGACCTGGAAGCCGCGCTGGTGCGCATCCGCGAGCTGGCCACGCGCGACGAGCTGACCGGCCTGGTCAACCGCCGCCAGATGCGCGAGCTGATGGGCCAGGAGCACCAGCGCTGCATCCGCTCGGGCCGCACCTTCTGCCTGGGCGTGCTGGACATCGACCGCTTCCGCGAGGTCAACGAGCAGCACGGCCGCAGTGTCGGCGATGCGGTGCTGCGCAGCGTGGCCACCGAGGCGCTGCGCCGCGTGCGCGTGTCGGATGCCTTCGCGCGCTGGGGCGGCGACCGCTTCGTGCTGCTGCTGGCCGACGCCCGCGCGCCGCTGGCCAAGGGCGGGCTGGAGCGCGTGCGCGGGGGCGTCGGCAACATGCGCGTGGCGATCATCGCGGGCGACTTGCACGTCACGCTGTCGGCCGGGCTGGCCGAGCACCACGCCGGCGAGACCGTCGAGCAGACGCTGGACCGCGCCGAGCGCGCGCTGGCCGAGGCCAAGCAGCAGGGGCGCGACCGGCTGGTGTGCCTCGGCTGAGGCTATCCTGCCGGCCCCGCCCCACGCCCAGGACCCTTGCGATGACCGACGACGCCCTCGACCGCCACATGCTGCGCCTGCACCAGTTCCACGGCCTGCGGCCGGGGCCGCGGCTGCTGGTGCTGGGCGCGGTGCACGGCAACGAGGTGGCGGGGATGCTGGGCATCCGCCGCGTCGTCGAGGCGCTGGACCGCGGCGAGCTGCGTATCACCCGCGGCTGCGTCAGCTTCGTGCCCGTCACCAACCCGCTGGCGCACGAGCTGGGCCGGCGCATGGGCGAGCGCAACCTCAACCGCAACCTGCGGCCGAGCGCCGTGCCGCAGGACTTCGAGGACCGCATCGCCAACGTGCTGTGCCCGCTGCTGGACGCGCACGACGCGCTGCTGGACCTGCATTCGTTCCAGGGCCAGGGCGAAGCCTTCGTGATGATCGGCCCGCCGGACAACCGCGGCGCGCTGGAGCCCTTCGGCCACGCGGCCGACGAGGAACGGCTGGCGCGCCACCTGGGCGTGCGCCGCATCGTCGACGGCTGGCTGTCGGTCTACGAGGCCGGCGTCGCGCGCCGCCGCGCGCGCGCGCAGCGCATCGGCACGGCGCTGGACGCCGACCCCAACTACGGCGTCGGCACCACCGAGTACATGCGCTCGCGCGGCGGCTGGGCGATGACGCTGGAATGCGGCCAGCACGCCGACCCGCACGCGCCCGACGTCGCCGAGCGGGCGATCCGCCAGGCGCTGGCGCTGCTGGGCCTGGCCGAGCTGCCGCTGCAGCCGCCGCGCGGCGACCACGAGGTGCTGCGCCTGGTGGAGGTGACCGACCGGCTGCACGCCGAAGACCGTTTCGTGCGCGAATGGGCCAGCTTCGACGCGGTGCAGGCCGGCGAGCCGATCGCGGTGCGCCACGACGGCCACATCGTCGCCGCGCCGGCCGACGGCCGCATCGTCTTCCCCAACGCGGTGGCCGAGCCCGGCCACGAATGGTTCTACTTCGCCAAGCCCAGCGGCCGCGCGCTGGCGTAGCAGATCACCCTCTCCCGCGTGCGGGAGAGGGCCGGGGTGAGGGCCATCAGTCCACCGCCGGCTCCAGCAGCGTCAAGGTCTGCGCCTCGGTATCGAGCCGCGCGCGCACGCCCAGCGGCAGCGTGATCTGGTCGCGCACGTGGCCGAAGCTCAGGCCGTAGATGGCGGGCACGCCGGCGGTGCCGAACTGGCGGTCGATCACCTCGGCCAGCGGCATCGGCGTCGAATCGGGGCCGGGCTCGCAGCGCTCGAACACGCCGCCCACGAGCCCGGCCGCGCGCTGCAGACCCTGGCTTTGCTGCAGCTGGGTCAGCAGGCGGTCGACGCGGTAGGGCTCCTCGCCCACCTCTTCCAGGAACAGCAGCGCGCCTTGCCAGTCGGCGGCCCAGGGCGTGCCGACCAGCGAGGCCAGCACCGAGAGGTTGCCGCCCACCAGCGGCCCTTCGGCCACGCCGGCGCGGATGCTGCGCGCGCGGAACTGCGGCTCGGCCTCGGCGCGCGCACGGTGCTCGGGCGAGCGCGCCAGCAGCGTCTCGCGCTGCGGCTGCATCAGCACCGCCTGCAGCGCCGCCACGCTGAAGGGCGTGAGCCGCGACACCGCCGACGGCCCGTGGAAGCACACCAGCCCCGCGCGGCGCAGGCCCAGCAGCAGGGCCGTGAGGTCGGAGTAGCCGATCACCGCCTTGGCGTCGCGGCGCAGCGCGCTCCAGTCCAGCAGCGGCAGCATCGCGGCCGCGCCGGCGCCGCCGCGCAGCGCCCACAGCGCGCGCACCTCGCCGTCGCGCCACAGCGCGTTGAAGTCCTCGGCGCGCTGCTCGGCGCTGCCGGCGTAATGGCCTTGCGCCGCCAGCACGTGGTGCCCGACGCGCGGCCTGAAGCCCAGCGCCTGCACCGCGGCGGTCGCGCGCGCCACGTGCTCGGCCTGCAACCGGGAACTGGGCGCGAACAAGCCGATGGTGTCGCCCGGCCGCAGCCGCGGCGGGCGCCGCACCGGCGGCAACAACGCTGCCGGCGGCGCCGCGCAGCCGGCGGCCGCCGCGGCCAGCGCGCCGGCCAGCCAGCGGCGGCGCTGCACGTCGATCAGGTCAGAAGAACTTGTAGTCGACGGTGAGCGTATAGGAACGCCCGCGCGGATCGGCCACGCGCGGCTCCCACGAGCTGCCGGCGCCGGTGTTGCCGTCGTAGGCGGCCGAGAACGGCGGATCCTTGTCCAGCAGGTTCTTCACGCCCAGCGTCAGCGTCAGGTTCTTGACGCCCGTATAGGCCACGCTGGCGTTCCACAGCTGATAGGCCTTGACCTTGGGGTTCCAGTCCGGCGGCACGATGCTGCCGTTGGCCACGCCGGGCAGCACGTAGTCGGTGTAGCCGCTCTTGTAGACGTTCTGCAGCGTGCCGGTCCAGACGCCGCGGGTGTAGGTGCCGGTCAGCGTGTGCTTCCAGCGCAGGCCCAGGTCGCCGGCGCGCGTGAACTGGCCGATCTCGCTGGCGCCGAAGGGAGAGCTGGCGAGCAGGCGCGACTTCTTCTCCAGCAGGTAGGTGCCATCCAGGATCACCGACCAGCGCGCGTCACTCAGCCGGCCGTTGACGCGGGCGTTGATGTCCACGCCCTTGGTGATGGTCTGGCCGGCGTTGACCCAGCGGTTGTCGATGTAGGCCAGATTGCCGCTGGCGTCGCGGATGAAGTTGTCGGGGAACAGCGCGTAGTTCTTGACCAGGTCGCTCAGCGCCAGCGTCTGCACCGTGCCGTCGCGCCGGATGTCCCAGTAGTCGACGCTGACGTTGAAGTTGGCGCTGGGCTCCCAGACGATGCCGGCGTTCCACTGCTTGCTTTCCTCGGGGCCCAGGTTGGGCTTGCCGCCGGTCAGGATGTTGGGCGTGACCGACTCGCAGCCCGGCGTCGCGCTGACCACGCCCGACGGGCACTTGGCCGGGTCGGTCAGGTCCTTGCCGCTGTAGGGCGAGTCGGTGATGCCGAAGAAGAGCTGGTTGAACGTGGGCACGCGGAAGCCCGTGCTGTACGAGCTGCGCAGCGCCAGCTGGCTGAGCGGCTTGAACAGCAGCGACACCTTGGGGTTGGTGGTGCTGCCGAAGCCGGTGTAGTCGTCATAGCGCACCGCCAGGTTCAGCTCCAGCTGCTTGGTGATCGGCACCTGCACCTCGGCGAACACGGCCTTGATGTCGCGCTTGACGGTGTCCAGCGTGTTGATGCTGTCGAAGGGCGCGTTGAAGATGCGGGCCTGCGTGGCCTGGTCGGTGGCGTTGCCGTTGAAGCGGTACTTCTCGGTGCGCACGTCGGTGCCGATGGCGGCCATCACCTCGCCGGCGGGCAGCTTGAAGACCGGGCCGCTGAAGGTGGCGTCGACCTGCTCCACCGTGTACTTGCCGCCGTACAGCGTGACGCCGTTGGCCATCACGTTGCGCAGCGCGGCCAGCGCCTCGAGCGTCTGCGTCAGCGAGAAGGGGTTGAGCACGCCGCTGTTGATCAGCGCCGCAAACTCCTTGCCGTAGAAGTAGCCGTCGCCCAGCACCGAGGTGCTGTCGCTGGTGGCGCGCGAGGCGCCGGCGCGGTAGCTCCACTCGCCGAACAGCGGGCCGTCGGCGGCCAGCAGGAAGCGCGAGGTGTCGCTCTCGGTCTCGATCTCGCGGCTGCCGCAGGGCATGCAGCGCCAGCGGAAGGCCAGCGGCGCGCCGCGGTTGGCCTCCAGCTGCGGGAAGGTGGCCACCAGCGCGTTGAAGACCTCGTTGTACGAGCTGCCGCTGCTGGGGTAGGCCAGGTTGTAGAAGACGCTGCTGCTGCTGGCGCTGCTGGAGATCTGGTTGGCCGAGAAGCTCTTCTTGGACTCCACCTTGGCCCCGGTGTATTCGGCGTAGAGCTGGTGCTCGCCCAGGCGCAGCGTGCCGCGCACCACCGCGTTGGTGTTGGTCACCGGCTGCTGCAGCACCGCGGCGCGGCCGGTGTCCCAGGCGCAGCCGTACTTGGCCGAGGGCGTGGCCCACAGCACCTCGTCGTAGGCGTCCATGCCGTCCACCGACTTGCAGCCGGCGCCGCCCGGCAGGTCGAGCACGTTGATGCCGGTGTAGGTCTGCGCACCGCCGCCCGGCAGCGTGGGCCCGGTGTTGCGGCCGGTGTTGTCGTTGTTGTCGCGGCTCAGGCCCGTGTACAGCGAGGTCAGCGTGAACAGCGTGGCGATCGGCGTGCCGCGCGTGTCCACCGACAGCCCGCGGTTGGGCTGGAAGGTGTTGACGAAGTCGCGCTGGTCGCCGCGCAGCACCTTGTTCTCGCTGCGGCTCAGGGCCACCAGCACGTTGAAGTTGTCGCGGTCCAGGTCGCCGAAGCCGCCGGTCAGCTTGAAGCGCGTGATGTTGCCGCCGCCGGCCTCGGTGATGTCGGTGAAGGCCTGGGCCTCCAGGCCCTGATAGTTCTTGCGCAGGATGAAGTTGATGACGCCGCCGATCGCGTCGGTACCGTAGATCGCCGAGGCGCCGTCCTTCAGCACCTCGATGCGGTCCACCGCGGCCATCGGGATCTGCTGCACGTCGACCACGCCGCCGTTCAGGCCGTGCGCGGCCACGCGGCGGCCGTTGAGCAGGATCAGCGTCGCCGCGCAGCCCTGCAGCCGCAGGTTGGCGCAGGAGGCGCCGTTGTTGCCGCGCGCCGCGCCGGCCACCACGTCGGCGTTGGCGGCCAGGTTGTCCAGCCCGGTGCCGTTGGCGCTGAGCGAGTTGATCAGCTGCTCGGCCGTCACGATGCCCTGGCGTTCCAGCTCCTGCCGGCTGATCACCTGGATCGGCACCGCGCCTTCGTCGGCGATGCGCTTGATGCTGCTGCCGGTGATCTCCACGCGCTGCGGCGTGGACTGCGCCAGCGCGACCGATGACAGACCGAGCAGGGCCAGCGAGGCGGCCAGGGGCGTGAGTTTCATACTGTTCTTCTCCTGCGGGTGGATGGGCCGATGCCGCGCGCCGGTGACATGCCGTTCACCAGGCCGCAACATCGGGTAACCGGGGCAGGGTAGGCATCGGTTCCGCGAGCGGCCAATGAAAAGGCTTCGCCGTTGCATAACCGCGTGGAATGCCCGCCGCCGGCGCCGCGCCCGTAGACTGCGCCGACCGCTCGCCATGACCTGCCGAACCCTGCTGCTCGCCGCCGTCCTCGCCCTCGGCTCGTGGACCTTCAACGCCCGCGCCGAGCTGCCGCCGCCCCTGGCGCGCACGCTGGCCGAGGCCGGCGTGCCGGCCGATGCGCTGGGGCTGGTCGTCGCCCCCGTCGCCGCGGGGCCGCGCCACGTGGCGCACCAGGCCGACCGGCCGCTGCAGCCCGGCTCGACGATGAAGTTGGTGACAACCCTTGTGGGATTGGAGCAACTGGGCCCGGCCTGGCGCGGCACGACGCGGCTGCTGGCGGCCGGCCCCATCCAGGACGGCGTGCTGCGCGGCGACCTCGTGCTGCAAGGCGGCGCCGACATGGACCTGTCGCAGCAGGCCCTGCAGGCGATGCTGCAGCGCGCCCGCCACCACGGCTTGCAGGACTGGCGCGGCCATCTGGTGCTGGACCGCAGCGCCTTCCAGCCGCCGCGGCTGGACCTGGGCGCACCGCCCTTCGACGACGCGCCCGAGGCCGGCTACAACGTGATCCCCGACGCGCTGCTGGTCAACGACAACCTGCTGCGCGTGGACGTCTTCGTCGACGAGCAGCGCGGCCTGCAAGTGCTGCCGCTCACCCCGTTGGCCGGCGTGCGCGTGACGCACGAGATGACGCTGGTCGACGGCGACTGCAGCCGCTGGGACGAAGGCTGGAAGACCCCCGAAGTGCGCCCCGCCAAGCCCGGGCGCCTGGTCTTCCAGATGGACGTCGTGCTGCGCGGCACCTGGCCGGTGCGCTGCGACCGCAGCGTGGCCTTCAACGTGATCGAGCGCAACGACTACATCGCGCGCCTGGTGCGCGGCCTGTGGACCGGCCTGGGCGGCCGCTGGCGCGGCGGCGTGCGCGAAGGCCAGGCGCCGGCCGACGCGCGGCTGCTGGCCGAGCATGCGTCGCGCCCGCTGTCGGAGCTGGTGCGCGCGATCAACAAGCCGTCGGACAACACGCTGACGCGCACGCTGCTGCTGGCCATCGGCCGCGCCGCGCCGGGCGAGCCGGCCGAGCCCACGCTGCAGCGCGCCGAGCGCGCGGTGCGCGGCTGGCTGCGCGGCCACGGCATCGACGACGCCGGCTTCGTGCTGGACAACGGCTCGGGCCTGTCGCGCAGCGAGCGCATCACGCCGGCGCAGCTGGAAGGCGTGCTGCGCGCGGGCCTGGCCAGCCGCTGGGCGCCCGAGTTCGTCGCCAGCCTGCCGATCGCCGGCGTCGACGGCACCTTGCGCAACCGCTTCAAGGACGGCCCCGCGGCCGGCTGGGCGCGCATGAAGACCGGCACGCTGCGCAACGTGGTCGCGCTGGCCGGCACCATGCCCGACGCCGCCGGCCAGCCGCAGATCGTCGTCGCGATGTTCAACCAGGACCGCCTCGCGCCGCGCCAGCTGCGGCCGGTGGTGGACGCGCTGGTCGAGTGGGTGGGGCGGACGCGGTTCGAGGGGGTGGCGAGGCCGGCGGGGTCTTGAGGGCGTTCAGCCCTCGTCCTTGCCCTTCTTCTCAATGGGCGGGGTAACGAACCCGATGGGACGCTTGGGCGGATCGGGCGGCGTCATCAACGCGCGCAGCGCGTCGAACACTTGCTTGAGCTGGTTGCGGGTGTTGCAGCTGAACGTGTCGTGGTTCATCGCCAGCGCCTCGGTCTTCTCTTCGAGTTCCGCCAGCCGCTTGGCCAGGTCGCCATGCGTGGCGGCCAACTCGCGCAGCCGCACGAAGGCGCGCACCACGTACACCGAGACCTCGACGGCGCGTGGGCTGTTGAGGATGGAGGCCGCCATCAGCGCCCCATGCTCGGTGAACACGCGCGGCGCATAGCGCCGGCCGCCGCGGCCTGGGGCCTGGTCGTTTGAGGTCGCAATCTGCGACCTCAAAGCGCTGAACTCTTCGGCAGTGAGCGTGAACATGAAGTCGAGCGGAAACTTGGCGAGGTTGCGCTTGACGGCCTCGTTGAAGCGCTTGGTCTCCACGCCGTAGAGCGCGGCGAGGTCGGCGTCCACGATCACGCGCTGCTCGCGCACCGTGGCGATGCGCAGCGTGATGGCCTCGGGCGCCAAGGCTTGCAGCACGGTTGCGTTCATCGATGATTTCCTTCCTGCTTCAGACGATCCGCGGCAGCCGCCGCCTCACCTCGTCCCGGTCGCCGAAGTCGAAGTGCCACCACTCGGTGTCGATGGCCTGCCAGCCGGCTTGCAGCAGCGCGGTGCGCAGCAGGCGGCGGTTGCTGAGTTGCATCTCGCTCAGCAGCCCGGCCGCGGCATGGCGATGTTCCAGCGCCGGATGCGAGCGCTCGGTGGTGTCGTCGAAGGGCGTGCCCATGTCCAGCTCGCGCCCCTGCGCGTCGGCCAGCGTGATGTCGACGGCCATGCCGAAGCTGTGGATCGAGCCGCGCTGCGGCGGCGCGAAATAGGGCTGCATCGTCGTGCCCTGCACGTGCGCCCAGAACAGCTCCTGCACACGCTGCGGGCGTGCGGCGTCCAACACCAGCAGCCGCAAGGCCGGCTGCTCAAGCGCCAGCCAGCGTACCGAGCGCTGCAGCGCGTCGGCGGCCTCGCGGCGCAGCCAGGCACAGTCGTGCGGCGAATACAGGTCGCGGCCCAGCAGGTTGCGCGTGCCGGCGTAGCGCAGGTCGACCTGCATCCCTTCGATGGCGGCCAGCGCGCGGTAGTCGGGGTGCGCGGGCAGCTCGTCGATGTTGATCGTGGTCATCATGTCCAGCCCGCGTCCAGCGCCTGCCGCGCGACTTGCGTGACGCGCTTGACCAGCTCGCGCGCGCCGTGCGACAGCGGGGCCTGGCTGGCGCTCAGCATGTACAGGCGTACCGGCAGTGCCGGCTCCAGCGGGCGGCGCTGCAGCCGCTCGGGCGCCGGCAGGCTGGCGCTGAAGGGGTCGACCACGGCCACGCCGCCGCCGGCCTCCACCAGCGCGCGCGCCAGCTGGTAGGTCTGCACGACGGTGCCGTGCACGGGGTGGCGGTCGGCGGCCTCGAAGGCGCCGGCGATCAGCTCGCCCAGCGGGTCGGCATTGGGCAGGCCGATCAGGTCGTCGGGCAGCTCGGCCACGGCAATCGGCTGGCTGCGCTGCGCCGGCGGCCAAGTGCCGGCGCGCGCCAGCGCCACCAGCGGGCCTTCGGCCAGCGGCTCGGCGACGATGGTGGGGTGGCGCGGGTCGCGCAGCGACAGCCCGAGGTCGGCCTCGCCGATGCGCAGGATGTTGACGATCTCGTCGGTGTGCTGGGTGCCCAGCTCGCACTGCGTCTGCGGAAAGTCGCGCCGCCACGCGGCCATCGCCGCGGGCAGTACGCTCAAGGCCAGCGAGGGCGTGGCGACGAGGCGGATGGTCTCGACCGACTTGCTCTTCAGCGACGCGGCCAGGCGGCGGATGCCGGCGAGGTCGCGCGCGAGCTTCTCGGTCTCGGCGAACAGCCGGTGCGCCTCGGGGCGCGGGTAGAGCTTGCCGCGGATGCGCTCGAACAGCGGCAGCCCGAGCTGCAGCTCGCAGTGCTGCAGCACCTTGGTGACCGCCGGCTGCGAGATGTGCAGCACCTGGGCCGCGCCGCTGATGGTGCCGGCCTGCATCACGGCGTGGAAGACTTCGATGTGGCGCAGCCGCATCAGTACCGCCCGGCCGCTCCGAAGGTACTGAGCGCCCCCTCGGGGGGCAGCGAACGAAGTGAGCTTGGGGGCATCATTTCGGCGTTCATTCTAGAAAGTACGAAGGCTTGCGGGCCGACAAGCCCGGCCGGCCGCGATCGGGTCGATACTGCGCGCCATCGACCTCAGCCGGAGTCCCGCCATGCAAGGCAAGCCCGTCATCCTCGATGCCCTGAACGCGCTGCTCGTCGACGAGCTGGCGGCGCGGGACCAGTACTTCATCCATTCGCGCATGCTGGCCGAATGGGGCTTGGCCAAAGCCGCCGAGCGCATCGCGCACGAGATGGACGACGAGACCAGCCACGCCGCGGCGCTGATCAAGCGCATCCTGATGCTGGACGGCACGCCGAAGATGACGCCGTCGGCGCTGAACGTCGGCAGCGACCTGCCGTCGATCTACGCCAACGACCTGGCGGTGGAACTGGTCGTGGTGCAGCACCTGCGCGAGGTGATCGCGCTGTGCGAGGCCGAGCGCGACTTCGTCACCCGCCAGGTGCTGCTGCCGATGCTGGAAGACACCGAGCAGGACCATGCGCACTGGCTGGAGCAGCAGCTCGGGCTGATCCAGCGCGTGGGGCTGCAGAACTACCTGCAAAGCCAGATGGCGTAACTTTGGATCAAGGCGTCGTCAGCACCGCCAGGATCGCCGCGGTCTCGGCGTCGGGCACGCCGTCGTAGCGCGCGGGCCGGAAGCGCATCTGGAACGACACCAGCACGTCGCGCGTGGCGGTGTCCAGCGCGCCGTCCTGCGGCACCAGGTAGCCCACGCGCGCCAGGCGCTGCTGGAACCACGCGGTGTCGGGCAGGCCGGCTTCGTAGCGCGGCTGCAGCGCGGCGGCGCGCGCCTCGTCGAACCACAGCGCCAAGCCTTCCTGCGCCAAGCGCTTCCACGGGAACAGCGGCCCCGGATCCTGCTTGCGGCCGGGCGCCACGTCGGCATGGCCCACCACGCGCTCGGGCGGGATGTTCCAACGTTTGACGATCTCCCGCACCAGCGCGACGACGGCGTCGATCTGCCGCGGCGGATACGGCGTGTAGCGCCGGCCCTCGGGCGTGTCGACGTAGCCGGCGTTGACGATCTCGATGCCGATCGACGACATGTTGACCAGCACGCGCCGCGCCCAGGCGCTGACGCCGGCGTGGTTGGCGCGCTGGTTCTCGTCCACCAGGCGGTAGACGGTGGGCGGGTCGTCGTCGCCCACCAAGTAGTGGCTGGAGACCTCCTGCTGCGTCAGCACGCGCAGCGAGGTCGGCTGGTCCAGCACCGTGTAGTGCAGCACCAGCAGGTCCACGCGCGGGCCCTGGCTGACCGAGCGGTGGCTGTCGTCGATCTTCAGCCCGGCGGCGCAGCCGGCCAGCACCGCAGCGGCGGCCAGCGCCGTCAGGAGCGAGGCGAGGCGGACGAAAGGCCTCATGCCACCGCCTTGGCGGCGCGCGCCGCGATGCGCGCCGCCGCATGGTGGCCATGGCTCACGCGCACCTGCAGCGCGGCCGGCGGGGGCACCGCGGTGCGGCAGGCCTGCTCGATCACCGGGTGGAGCTGGAACACGCGCCCGGCCAGCGCCACCGGCCGCGGACCGAAGCGCTGCACGAGGATGCGCGCCAGCCGGCCCAGTTCGCTGCCGGCCGCCTCCAGCAGGCGCAGCGCCACCGGGTCGCTGCCCGCGGCCGCGGCGACGGCCAGGCCCAGCTTGCCCATCTCGCCGCGGTCCACCGTGTAGATGAACTGGCGGCTGTGGCTCCAGTCGCTGCCGCCCACGTGTTCCAGCACCTCGCGCGCCATCGGCGAGCGCTGCCAGGCACCGGGTTCCTCGTCTTCCTGCCGCCAGATGTGGCGCAGCGCCTCGCGCGCGATCCAGAAGCCGCTGCCACCGTCGTCCAGCAGCCCGCCGCGGCCGCCCACGCGGTGGAAGCCGCCGTCGGCGGCTATGAAGGCGGCGATCGAGCCGGTGCCGGCGTAGACCAGGTAGCCCTCGCCGGGACGGAAGACGTCGAGATAGGCCACCTCGATGTCGGTGACGATGGTCACCGCCTCGGCGTCCAGGCCCAGCGGCGCGCGGATCAGGCCCGACAGCGGCTCGCGCACGCCGCCGTAGCCGGTGAGGCCGGCGTGCACCTGCGTCGGCCGGCCGACGGCCAGCACGTCGCTGGCCAGCGCGGCCAGCGTGTCGCGCACCATCTGCTGGCCGTTGCGGCTGGCGAGCTGCACGGCGCTCAGGCCCGCGACGCTGCCTTCGGCCAGCAACTCGCCGGCCGGCGTGGCCAGGGCCCAGCGGGTCTGCGTGCCGCCGGCATCGATGCCCAGGCCGAGGCCGGCCCTGCCTTGCCGTGCTGCCACCGCGTTCAAGTCTGCCCTGTGTTGGTTTGCCGCCAGACCGCGCAGGTTAGGCACTGCCCGCGGCCGCGGCCAATGAAAGCTCGTGCGGCCGGCATAACCGGGGGGAATGCGCGGCGCATCAGATGATCGCCACCGCTGCGCTCTCCAGCCCGCTGCGCCCGATGCTCAGCACCCAGGCGGCCTGCGCGTCGGCGGCCAGCACCAGCGGCGCGGCCGCCGGCAGCGCTTGCGCCTGCCACTGCCAGGCGCCGCGCCGCCACTGCCACAGCACCGCCTGGCGTAGCGGCGGCCCGACGCCCTGGCGTGGCCACAGCGCGCGCGAGCCGTCGGACTGCGGCAGCGCTTCGATGAGCGGCGGCTGCGGCGCGGGCTCGGCCAGCCAGGGCGTGGCCGGGGTCAGCGCCGGCTCGGAATAGGGCCCGGCGCGCAGCCGCGCGGCGATGCCGTCGCGGTCCTGCAGCAGCGCAGCCATGCTGAAGTGCAGGTGGCCGTTGTCGGCGCGCGGTCCGCGGGTCAGCGCGACCTGGGCCAGCACCTCGTCGGCTTCGTAGGCGTCGCGCTCGGCGCCCAGGCGGCTGGTGAAGAGGCCGGGCCACAGGTGGCGGCCTTGCGCATTGCCGGCGCGCCAGGCCTCCTGCAGCGGCGCGAAGGCCTGCTCGACCTTGCCGATCGGCCAGTAGAGCTGCGGCGCCAGGTAGTCCATCCAGCCCTGTTCCCACCAGCGCTCGACGTCGGCATACAGCTTGTCGTACTGGCTGAAGCCGCGGATGCCCGGCGGCCGGCGGTCGGGGCGCGGCAGGCCGAAGGGGCTGATGCCGAAGCGCAGCCATGGCTTGGCGGCGTGCACCTCGCGGTAGAGCGTCTCGATCAGGCGGTCGACGTTGTCGCGCCGCCAGTCGGCGCGCGCGAGCGCGCCGCCGCCGTCCCCATAGCGCTGCCACGACGGGCCGTCGGGGAAGTCGACCTCCGCGCCTTGCGCGTCGGTCACCGGATAGGGGTAGAAGTAGTCGTCGAGGTGCACGCCGTCGATGTCGTAGCGCTGCACCACGTCCAGCACGACGGCGCGCATGCGCTCGGCGGCGCGCGGCTCGCCGGGGTCCAGCCACAGGTAGTCGCCGTAGGCCTTGACGATCGCCGGATCGGTGCGCGCAATATGCGTGGCAGCCGGTTCGCTGCGCGCCGACGGGTGGCGCGCGCGGTAGGGGTTGAACCAGGCGTGGAGCTCCAGCCCGCGGCGGTGCGCGCCGTCCACCCATTCGGCCAGCGGGTCCCAGTCCTCATCGGGCGCGCGGCCGCTGGCGCCGGTGACGTATTCGCTCCACGGTTCCAGCGCCGAGCGGTACAGCGCGTCGGCCGCCGGCCGCACCTGCAGCACCAGCGCGTTGAGGCCGATCGCCACGGCGCGGTCCAGCAGCGCCAGCATCTCGGCGCGCTGCTCGGCGCTGGTCAGCCCAGCGCGGCTGGGCCAGTCGATGTGCGCGACACTGGCCACCCAGGCGGCGCGGAACTCGCGCGGCAGCGGTGGCGGCGGGCCGATCGGCGGCCACAGGCTGCATGAGCCCAGCGCCGTCAATAACGTCAAAACATGGCGGCGCCTCATACCTTGAAGAACCAGCGCCGGCGCCACAGCCACCAGGCCAGCGCGAACATCGCGCCGTTGAACAGCAGCGCCCACAGCAGCGAGGCATCGCGCGGCGCCAGCGGCAGCGCCTGGATCGGCGCATACAGCCATTGCTTGACGGACTGCGGCGGCTCGCCGAACTTGAAGAACAGCATCAGCTTGGCCACCAGCCCCGAGACCGCGAAGATCAGCAGCGCGTTCATCCCGTAGATCTGCAGCGGCTTGAACCAGCGTGCGGCCGCCGCGCGCAAGCCGGGTTGCGGCGCTGCGTCCAGCAGCCAGTGGAAGGCGCCGAACACCAGCAGCGCCCAGCCGTCCATGAAGACCATGTACGACGGCGTCCACAGGCTCTTGTTGATCGGCATGAAGACGGCGTCCAGCATGGCGCCCAGCCACAGCAGCGCGAGGCCTGCCAGCAGCAGCCACACCGTCTGCTCCGCGGCCGGCCGCGGCTGGGCCAGGAAGCGCCCGGCCAGCACGCCCGACAGCAGCGTGCCGACGGCCGGCAGCGTGCTGACCAGGCCTTCCGGGTCCCAGGTGCGCGACGCGGCCCACAAATGACCGCCCAGCAGCAGCCGGTCCAGCCAAGCGCCGAAGTCGCGCCCCGGCTCCAGCGCGCCGGCGGCGACCACGCCTTGCGCATCGGGCACCGGCACTGCCAGCATCAGCACGCCGTACAGCGCGCACGAGCCGACCAGCCACGCCAGCACGCCGCGCCAGCGGCAGTAGAGGACGATGGGCGCGGCCAGCAACACGCACAGGCCGATGCGCTGCAGCACGCCGGGGATGCGCACGGTCGCGAAGTCGAAGCGCGGCACCAGGTTCAGCAGCAGCCCGATCGCGAAGATCAGCGCCGCGCGCCGCGCCGTCACCAGCCACAAGGTGCCACGCGAGTCGCCGGCCGCGGCGCGCCGGCCCAGCGAGATCGTCATCGAGACGCCGACGATGAACAGGAAGAACGGGAAGATCCAGTCGGTGAAGGTCCAGCCGTGCCACGCCGCGTGGGCGAGCTGCGGGTACAGCGCGTTCCAGTCGCCGGGGTTGTTGACCAGCACCATGCCGGCGATCGCGAAGCCGCGGAAGGCGTCGAGCGACGCCAGACGTTGGCCGCTGTTCACGCTTCGTCCTTCCGGCCGAAATCTGCCGGGATGCGCAAGCGCGCCGCCGCCCACACCGACGGCAGCGTGCACAAACACACCCAGCCGAAGAACAGCGCGTAGCCCATGCGCTGCTGCAGCCAGCCGCTCAGCATGCCCGGCAGCATCATCCCCAGCGCCATGAAGCCGGTGCACAGCGCGTAGTGCGCGGTCTTGGACGGCCCGTCGGCGACCCAGATCATGAACATCAGGTAGGCCGCGAAGCCGAAGCCGTAGCCGAACTGCTCGCAGGCCACCGCCGCGGTGATGAAGGCCAGGCTTTGCGGCTGCCACGCCGCCAGCGCGACGAACAGCAGGTTGGGCAGATGGATCGCCGCCACCATGGGCCACAGCCAGCGCATCAGCCCGTGGCGCGAGATCGCCCAGCCGCCCAGCAGCCCGCCCAGCGTCAGCGCGCCGACGCCGACCGTGCCGTAGACCAGGCCGACCTGCGCGGTGCTCAAGGCCAGGCCGCCCTGCGCCGCGGGGTCCAGGAGGAAAGGCGTGACCAGCTTGACGAGCTGCGCCTCGCCCAGGCGGAACAGCAGCAGGAAGGCCAGCACGAGGCCGATGTCGCGGCGGCGGAAGAACGACGCGAAGGTCTCGGCGAAGCCGCGCCACAGGTCCTGCCCGGCCGCGGCGGCCGGGTGGTCGCTGTCGGGCCGCGGCAGTAGCCATTGGTGCCACAGGAACAATCCGCCGAAGATCGCCGCCAGCACGCAGAACACCCACTGCCAGGCCGGCACCGGGCTGCCCAGGTGCTCGCTCAGGCGGCCGGCGGCGTAGACCAGCCCGCCCTGGCCGCTGATCATCGCGACGCGGTAGAACAGGCTGCGCACGCCGACGAAGGCCGCCTGTTGGTGCTGCGGCAGCGCCAGCATGTAGTAGCCGTCGGCCGCGATGTCGTGCGTGGCCGACGCGAAGGCCAGCAGCCAGAACACCGCCAGGCTCATGCGGAAGAAGCCGCTCATCGGCAGCGTCAGCGCCACCGCGGCCAGCGCGGCGCCGATCACGAGCTGCAGCGTGACGATCCACCAGCGCTTGGTGCGCAGCAGGTCGACCAGCGGCGACCATAGCGGCTTGATGACCCAGGGCAGGTACAGCCAGCTCGTGTAGAGCGCAATTGAGGTATTATCCAACCCGAGATTCTTGTACAGCACCACGGCCAGCGTCATCACCACCACGTAGGGCAGGCCCTGGCCGTAGTACAGGCTGGGCACCCACCACCACGGCGAGCGGGTCATGCGCCGGGCGCTGCCAGCGCGGCGCGCAGATTGCCTTCGCTGCCCTCCAGCCGCTGGCTGGCGTCGTGCACCGACAGCCCCAGCCGCAGCGCGACGATAGCCACCTTGACGCGAAAGCCGCTGTCGCGCAGCGCGCGCTCGGCCGCCAGCTCGTCGGCGCCGCTGGCGCGCATCGTCAAGGCCAGCGCGCGGCGGCGCAGCTTGGCGTTGGTGGCGCGCAGGTCGACCATCAGGTTGCCGTAGACCTTGTGCAGCCGCACCATCAGCGCCGTCGAGAAGCTGTTGAGCGCGATCTTCTGCGCCGTGCCGGCCTTCAGCCGCGTGCTGCCCGACACCAGCTCGGGGCCCGTGTCGAGCACGATGCCGATCTCGGCCGCCTGCAGCAGCGGCGCGCCCGGGTTGTTGGAAAAGCCCAGCGTCAGCGCGCCGGCCGCGCGTGCCGCGTCGCAGGCGCCCAGCACGTAGGGCGTGCTGCCCGACGCGGCGATCAGCAGCGCCACGTCGTCGGCGCCCAGCTCGTGCAGCCGGACGTCGATCGCGCCTTGCTCGCGCTCGTCCTCGGCGCCTTCGACGGCTTCGAACAGCGCGCCGCGGCCGCCGGCGATCAGCGCCAGCGCGCGCTCCGGCGGCCAGCTGAAGGTGGGGTTCAGCTCGACGCTGTCCAGCAGCCCCAATCGCCCCGAGGTGCCAGCGCCCACGTAGACCAGCCGGCCGCCGGCGCGGATGCGCGGCAGCGCGGCGTCCACCGCGCGCGCCAGTTGCGGCGCCGCCGCCTGCACCGCGGCCAGCGCCTGCGCCTGGTCGTCGACCAGCGTGTGCAGCAGGCGGCCGGTGGGATAGAGGTCGAGCTCGGCGTGCGCGCCGTGCGGGGATTCGGTGCCGGTCATGGGCGCGATGATGCGCCCTGCAGCGCGTGGCGCCAGACCGCGGTGGCCGCGATCTCCTGCCAGCGGTACAGCGCCGAGTAGCGGCTGGGAAAGGTCTTCGGGTCGACGCCCGGCCCGTTGACGATGACCACCATGCCGCGCCGCGTGGCCGGGTCCAGCGCGAAGACGCCCATCAGCCCGTAGGCGTCGCCCGTGTGGCCCCAGGCGCTGAAGCCGCCGCCGTCGACCAGGCGGTCGCCGCAGCCGGGCTCGGCGCGGTCGGTGAAGATCTGCACGCCGACGCCCCAGGCGCAGGCGCCGACGTTCTCGCCGTTCGCCGGCGGCGGGCCCTGGCGGCGCCATTGCGGGCTGGCCAGCAGTGCGACCGATTCGGGCTTCAGGAAAGGCTGGCCGTCGTGCCGGCCCTGGTCCAGCAGCATCTGCATCACGACGCCCAGGCCGCGCACCGAAATCCGCAGCCGCCCTTGCGGGCCGAACAGCGTGCCGTTGGTGCCCACTACATAACGGTCCAGCCCGGCAGGCGTTTGTGCGGGCTGCGCGCGGAAGTCGTCGGCCTGGATCACCCAGGGCCCGGCCGGGTCCCAGGTCTCGCCGTCGGCGCGGCGCTTGCGCACCATCGCGGCGACGTCCTGCTGCTCGGCGCGCGGCCATGGCGACGGGTCGAAGCCGGCGTGCAAACCCAGCGGCTGCAGCACCAGGCGCTGCATCAAGCGGTCGAAGCGCTCGCCGGTCGCGCGCTCCATCACTTGCGCGATCACGCCGTAGTTCAGGTTGACGTATTCGAAGTCCGTGCCGGGCCGGTTGCCGCGGCGCCAGTTTGTTCCGTCGGCATACAGCGCGCCCTGCGGCTGCAGCACGTCCTGCAGCTTCGTGCTGCCGTCGAACCAGTAGCGCTCGCCGCCGTCGGCGAGCCCCGAGCGGTGGCTGAGCAGCAGCCGCAGCGTGATCGGCACGCCCGCAAACTGCGGGTGGCGCAGCGTCCAGCCGAGCTTGAGGCTCACGTCCTCGTCCAGGTCGAGCCGCTGTGCTTCGACCAGCCGCATCACGCCCAACGCGACCACCAGCTTGGAGATCGACGCGACGCGAAAGCGCGTGTCCGCGGTCACCGGCAGCGGCGGCTCGGCCGGGTGCCGCAGGCCGAACTGGTTGGCGTAGACGACGCGGCCGTCGCGGATCGCCAGCGCGGCGACGGCGGCCACCGGCGCTTGCGGGTCATCGACCAGCGCGGCCAGTTCACGGTCGAGGGCGGGGAGGGTGGGCGCGGTCATCGTGGAGCATCCGGTCAGGGCGGCCAAGCCGAGGGCGAGGCAGAAGGCGGGCAGGGGGCGACGCATGATCTGCATGGTATGTTGCCGGCTCATTCGCTGCGCCGCCGCGCCCAAGGAAACGACCATGCTGCTTCCCCCGCTGACCCGCCGCCGCACCCTGGCCTTGTCGCTGCTGGCCGCGCTGGCCGCGCCGGTGCCGGCCGCCACGCCCAAGGACACGCTGGTGATCGCCGCCGCCTTCGACGACATCATCACGCTGGACCCGGCCGAGGCCTTCGAGATCTCGGCCGGCGAGGTGATGGGCAACGCCTACGACCGGCTGCTGCGCTTCGACGTCTCCGACCCCAGCAAGCTGGTGGGCGACCTGGCCAGGAGCTGGACCGTCAGCGCCGACGGCAAGACCTTCAGCTTCGAGCTGAAGCCGGGCTTGACATTCGCCAGCGGCAATGCGCTGACGGCCGAGGACGTGGTGTGGTCGCTGCAGCGCGCGGTGCTGCTGGACAAGACGCCGGCCTTCATCCTGACGCAGTTCGGCTTCAACAAGGACAACGTGCGCGACCGCATCAAGCAGACCGGCGCGCTGACGCTGACGCTGACCACCGACAAGGTCTTCGCGCCCAGCTTCGTGCTCAACTGCCTGACCGCCAACGTGGCCGCGGTGGTCGACAAGAAGCTGGTGCTGTCCAAGGAGGCCAATGGCGACATGGGCTACGGCTGGCTGAAGACCAGCTACGCCGGATCGGGCCCGTTGAAGATCCGCGAATGGCGCGCCAACGAAGTCGTCGCGATGGAGCGCAACGACAACTACTGGGGGCCGAAGCCGACGCTGGCGCGCGTGCTCTACCGCCACCTGAAGGAGCCGGCCACGCAGCGGCTGCTGCTGGAAAAGGGCGACGTCGACATCGCGCGCAACCTGGGCCCGCAGGACCTGCAGGCGCTGTCCACGCACAAGGACGTGAAGACCACGGCCACCGCCAAGGGCACGCTGTACTACTTCAGCCTGAACCAGAAGAACGCCAACCTCGCCAAGCCCGAGGTGCGCGAGGCCTTCAAGTGGCTGATCGACTACCAGGCGATCGGCGACACCATCATGAAGAACATCGGCGTCGTGCATCAGAACTTCCTGCCCGCCGGGATGCTGGGCGCGTCCAGCGCCAAGCCGTACAAGCTGGACGTCGACAAGGCGAAGGCGCTGCTGGCCAAGGCGGGGCTGCCCAACGGCTTCAAGGTGACGATGGACACGCGCAGCGTGCAGCCCATCACCGCGATCGCCGAGGCGATGCAGCAAAGCCTGAAGCGCGGCGGCATCGAGCTGGAGATCATCCCCGGCGACGGCAAGCAGACGCTGACCAAGTACCGCGCGCGCCAGCACGACCTCTACATCGGCACCTGGGGCGCCGACTACTGGGACCCGCACACCAACGCCGACACCTTTGCGCGCAACCCCGACAACGGCGACGACGCCAAGTCCAAGCCGCTGGCCTGGCGCAACGCCTGGGCGATCCCGGAGCTGACGAAGCAAAGCGACGCCGCGGTGCTGGAGCGCGATGCCGCCAAGCGCAAGGCGATGTACGAGGAGATCCAGGCCGAGTTCCGCCGTTCGAGCCCGTTCGTGATGCTGTTCCAGCAGATCGAGGTCGCGGCTTTCCGCAGCAACGTCGACGGGCTGCAGCTCGGCCCCACGTCCGACTCGACTTACCTGTTCAAGGTGAGCAAGCGCTGATCAAGCGCTCATGAAGCGCCTGCGCGCGGCGGCCGGCTTCGCCGCGGTGATCGCCGTCACCTACCTGGGGCTGCTGGCGGTCACCTTCTTCATCGGCCGCGTGGTGCCGATCGACCCGGTGATCGCGATCGCCGGCGACCGCGCGCCCGAGCACGTGGTGCAGCGCGTGCGCGCCGAGCTGGGCTTGGACCTGCCGCGGCACGAGCAGTTCTGGCGTTACCTGAAGAAGGTCAGCGCGGGCGACTTCGGCACCTCGGTGCTGACCAGCAAGCCGGTGCTGCAGGACCTGTTGCGCGCGTTTCCGGCCACGCTGGAATTGGCCACGGCCGGCATCCTGCTCGGCGCCGGCCTGGGCGTGCCGCTGGGCGTGTGGGCGGCCGTTCGCCGCGGCGGCTGGATCGACCAGGCGGTGCGTGTGCTGGGGCTGGCGGGCTACTCGGTGCCGGTGTTCTGGCTCGGGCTGATGGCGCTGGTGGTGTTCTACGCGCGGCTGGGCTGGGTGGCCGGGCCGGGGCGCATCGACGTGACGTACGAATACACGCTGGTGCCGTTCACCGGGCTGCTGCTGCTGGACACCGCGCTGGCCGGCGAGTGGGAGGCCTGCCGCAACGCGCTGTCGCACCTGGCCTTGCCGGCGGCGCTGCTGGGCGCGTTCTCGATGGCCTACATCAGCCGCATGACGCGCTCGTTCATGCTGGCCGAGCTGGCGCAGGAATACGTGGTCGCGGCGCGCGCCAAGGGCTTGTCGGAGGCGCGCATCGTCTGGCGCCACGCGCTGCGCAACGCGATGGTGCCGCTGGTCACGGTGATCGCACTGTCCTACGCCGGGCTGCTGGAAGGCTCGGTGCTGACCGAGACCGTGTTCGCGTGGCCGGGGCTGGGGCAGTACATCACCAACTCGCTGCAGAACGCCGACATGAACGCGGTGCTGGGGGGCACGCTGGTGGTGGGGACGGTGTTCGTCGGGTTGAATCTGTTGAGCGACGGGCTGTACCGGCTGCTGGATCCGAGGACGCGGGTGCGATGAGCAGCGATAACGCGCCATCACTGCGTACCTGGTTGCTGAGCGATCATCCGCAGTCGCGCCGCCAGGCCGCGCTGGGCCGCGCCTACGCCACCTGGCGGCGGCTTGCCGCCAACCGGCTGGCGCTGCTGGGCCTGGTGATCGTGCTGGCGCTGTTGCTGATGGCCTTGCTGGCCCCCTGGATTGCTCCGCACTCGCCCACCGAAGGCGACCTGCGCACGCTGCGGCTGCTGCCGCCGTCGGCGTCGCACTGGATGGGCACCGACGACCAGGGCCGCGACATCCTGTCGCGCGTGATCCACGGCTCGCGCATCACCTTGTTCGTCGTCGTGCTGGTCGCGGTTCTGGCGGCGCCGGTGGGGCTGCTGGTCGGCACGGTGGCGGGTTATGCCGGCGGCTGGCTGGACGCGGTGCTGATGCGCATCACCGACATCTTCCTCGCCTTCCCCAAGCTGATCCTCGCGCTGGCCTTCGTCGCGGCCTTGGGCCCCGGCATCGAGAACGCCGTGATCGCGATCGCCATCACTTCGTGGCCGCCGTATGCGCGCATCGCGCGCGCCGAGACGCTGGCCGTGCGCCGCAGCGACTACCTCGCCGCGGTGCGGCTGGCCGGCGCGTCGCCGGCGCGCATCGTCGCGCGCCACGTGATGCCGCTGGCGCTGCCGAGCCTGATCGTGCGCGTCACGCTGGACATGGCCGGCATCATCCTCACCGCCGCCGGGCTGGGCTTCCTGGGCCTGGGCGCGCAGCCGCCGCTGCCCGAATGGGGCGCGATGATCGCCGGCGGCCGCCAGTACGTGCTGGACCAGTGGTGGGTGGCCGCCGGCCCGGGCTTGGCGATCTTCGTCGTCAGCCTGGGCTTCAACCTGTTGGGCGACGGCTTGCGTGATGCGTTGGATCCGAAGGCCGGCACGTCATGACCACGCTGCTCGAAGTCGAAGACCTGCGCGTGGCCTACCCGGTGCGCGGCGGCGGCTGGGCCGAGGTGGTGCGCGGCGTCGGCTTCGCGCTGGGCCGCGAGCGGCTGGCCATCGTCGGCGAATCGGGCTCGGGCAAGAGCCAGACCGGCCGCGCGATCCTGGGGCTGACGGCGCCCGGCGGCCGCGTGACGGCGCGGCGCCTGCACTTTGGCGGCATCGACCTCTTGCACTGCCCGCCGCGCCAGCGCCGCGCCTTGCGCGGCGGCCGCATCGCGATGGTGCTGCAGGACCCCAAGTTCTCGCTGAACCCGGTGATGAGCATCGGCGCGCAAATCGTCGAGACGCTGCGCGCGCACCGCGAGGTGGGCCGCGCCGAGGCGCGGCGCCGCATGCTGGGCGGCTTGGCGGCAGTGCGCATCGACGACCCCGAGCGCGTCGCGCGGCTGTACCCGCACGAGGTCTCGGGCGGCATGGGCCAGCGCGCGATGGTCGCGATGATGCTGATCGCCGAGCCCGAGCTGCTGATCGCCGACGAACCGACCTCGGCGCTGGACGTCACGGTGCAGCTGGAGCTGCTGAAGATCCTCGACGACCTCGTCGCGCGGCGCGGCATGGGGCTGATCTTCATCTCGCACGACCTGCGGCTGGTCGCCAGCTTCTGCGATCGCGTGCTGGTGATGTACGCCGGCAAGGTGGTGGAGCAGCTCCCCAGCGGCCGGCTGGACCAGGCGCAGCACGCCTACACGCAAGGCCTGCTGAACTGCCTGCCGCAACTGGGCGCGCCGCGGCATCCGCTGCCCACGCTGGACCGGCGCGCGGAGTGGGCGGCATGAGCCTGCTGCAGGTCGAAGGCCTGCGCGTCGTCTATGGCGACTTCGTCGCGGTCGATGGCGTGAGCTTTCAGTTGGCGCCCGGCGAGAGCTTCGGCCTCGTCGGCGAATCGGGCTCGGGCAAGTCAACCGTGCTGCGCGCGGTCTGCGGCCTGGCGCCACGCAGCGCCGGGCGCATCGCGCTCGACGGGGCCGATGCGCAAGCCGGCGGCAAGGCCTTCGCGCGCCACGTGCAGATGGTGTTCCAGGACCCGTACGCCTCGCTGCACCCGCGGCAGACCGTGGACCGCATGCTGGCCGAGCCGCTGGCGATCCACGGCATCAGCGATGCCGAGGCGCGCATCGTGCGCGCGCTGGACGAGGTGGGCTTGAGTGCCGCGCATCGCTTCCGTTATGCGCACCAGCTCTCCGGCGGCCAGCGCCAGCGCGTGGCGATCGCGCGCGCGCTGATCCTGCAGCCGCCGCTGCTGCTGCTGGACGAGCCCACCTCGGCGCTGGACGCCTCGGTGCAGGCCGAGGTGCTGAACCTGCTGGAGGCGCTGCGCCGCGCGCGCGGTTTGAGCTTCGTGATGGTCAGCCACGACCTCGCGGTGGTGACGCATCTGTGCGAGCGGCTCGCGGTGATGCAGCGCGGCCGCATCGTCGAGACGCTGGCCAGCGCCGACCTTGCCGCCGGCCGCGTGCAGCACGACTACACGCGCACGCTGATGGCGGCGGCGGAAGGCTTCCGCCGCGCGCCCGTCGTTCAGGGCTGATCCGCCGGCGCTGCACCCCGCGGCCACAGCGCCCACAGCCGCAGCGGCTGCTTCATGCGGCCGGCGCGCGCCTCGGCGTCGCGGCCCCAGCCGAAGAACAGGTCCACGCGCACCGGCCCGGTGATCGCGGCGCCGCTGTCCTGCGCGACGACCAGCCGGCGCAGCGGCGTGGCCGACAGCGGCTCGGTGCTGTCCAGCCACAGCGGCGTGCCGTGCGGCACCGCCTGCGGGTCGACCGCGACCGAGCGGCCCGGCGTCAGCGGCACGCCTTGCGCGCCGCGCGGGCCTTGAGTCGGATCGGGCAGCGCCTCCTCGCGGAAGAACACCAGCCGCGGGTTGGTCCACAGCAGCTCCTGCAGGCGCTGCGGGTTCTTCTGAGCCCAGCCCTTGATCGCGGGCCATGACGCGGTATCGGCCGTCAGCTCGCCCTGCTCGATCAGCCAGCGGCCCAGCGACCGGTAAGGTTGGTCGTTATGCGCCGCGAACGCCAGCCGCACCGTGTTGACGCGGCCGTCGGCCTCCGCGATGCGCAGCCGGCCCGAGCCCTGCACCTGCAGCAGCAGCGCGTCCAGCGGGTCTTCGATCCACGCGATCTCCAGCCCCTTCAGCAGCGCCTGCGCGGCCGGCAGGCTGTCGTACTGCTGGCGCGTGTAGGCCGGCCGGCCCGGCGGCGGCGCGTAGAGCGGGATGCGGAAGGCGCCATTCGGCCGGCGGCTGGCGGCGATCGTCGGCTCGAAGTAGCCGGTGGCCAGGCCTTCGGCGCCGCCGTCGGGCGCCTCCAGCCGCCAGGGCTGCAGATGGGTTTGCAGCCAGCGGCGCAAGGCCTCGTCGCCCATCGCCGGGGCCAGCAGCGCGCGGGCGCACAGCTCGTTCCAGCCCGGCGCCGGGCGCGTGCAAGAGGCCTGCAGCGCCGGCCAGGCCTCTGCGATGCGGTCGGCGGCAAAGCCGGGCAGGTCGGCCCAGCTCGCGGCCACCCAGCGCACCTTGCCGCGGTCGAAGGCCGGGCCTTCGGGTTTGGGCGTGGTGCCGGCCGCGGCGGCCGCCGGCGGCGGCGCTGCGATCACCGCCGGCGTGGACGCGGCCGGCGCCGCCGCCTGCGCCGCGCGCTGCTCCACCGGCGCCGGCGCGCGCGTGGGCGGCGCGCTGCCGCAGGCCACCAGCGCTGCTAGCATCGCCGCCCCTGGCATCGACTTCCACGCAAGCCGCATGTGGCTCCTGATCCTCGAAGCGCTGGCCGCGCTGGCCGTGCTGCTGCTGCTGGTCTGGTGGACCATGTTCGCCGGCCGCCGCAAAGGCGAGCTGCCGCCCGAAGACCGGCCGTAGCGGCGCATCAGCGCGGCGGCAGCAGAAAGTCCAGCGGCCGGCGCCACAGCCGGCGGCGGATCGCCGCGTAGATGCGCGACTGCTCCTGCACCTGGATGCCGCGCGAGCGCAGCGCCACCTTGAAGGCCAGCCAGAAGCTGACGACCACGTTCAGCACCCCGGTGACGGGAATGGCGGCCACGCACCACCAGAAGTCGGCGCGCTGCAGCGCGTGCAGGCCCAGCGTGCCCAGCGCCGCGGCCACCTGGCCGGTGGACAGCGTGACGTGGCGCACCTCGATCGGCAGCCCGACGAAGCCCAGCAGCGCCGGCACCAGCCCCAGCATCATCCCCAGCGAGACGTTGGCCGCCACACCTGAAACGTTGGCCCGCCACCACGCCGCCCAGCGCTGCGCGCGCGCCGCGCCCAGCCGCGCGACGATGCGCGGGTTCCAGGCGATCGCGCTGTCCAGGCGGTGGAAGACGAACCAGTTCTCGGTCCAGCCCGCGATCAGCGAGCTGGCGAACAGCAGCACGCCGGTGAAGGCGGCGAAGAAGGGCGTGGGGCCCAGCAGCTCCAGCGTCTCGATCGAATGCTCGGCGTCGTGGTGGCCGACCAGCGGCGCGCCGAACGCGGCCTGCGCCAGCACCTGCACCAGCAGCACCAGCGGCGCGCAGGCGGCCAGGTTGCCGACGATGCCGGCCACCTGCGAGCGGATGAGCTGCGCCACGCGGTCGACGAAGGCTTCCAGCGTGGTCTCGTCGTTGCCTTCGCCGCGCGGCAGGCTGGCGGCCAGCGCCGGCGCCGTCATCGCCGGCTGCTTGGTGGCCACGGTCCAATGCAGCAGCATCACGACGACGAAGCTGACCGCGTAGTTGGCGCCGGCCCAGAAGCCGCTCCAGAACGCCGACAGCCCGAGTGCCAGGATCGCGAACTTGACGAAGGTGGTGCCGGCGATCACCGCGCCGCCGCCGGCCGCGCGGCGCAGCATCTGGCGGTATTCGGCGCGGTCGCGCGTGATGTAGTGGGTGCCGGTCTCGGCGTTGCGCTCGGCCACCTGGCGCGCCAGCAGCGAGTAGTGGCGCGCCAGCACGCTGCGGATGCCGCGCTGGCGGGCGCTGGCGCGCAGCAGCTCCTGCAGCAGCCGCAGCAGCTCGGGCTGCGGCGCGGGCGCCAGCACGCAGTCCAGCAGCAGCTCGATGCGGTGCGCGCGCGAGACGAGCTGGTCCACCTCGTAGACCACGTCGACCGAGACGCCGTAGGCCTCCAGGTGGCCGGCCACGCTGGCCGCGGCCTGGCGGCAGGCGTCGAGCGTGGCGCGCAGCAGCAGCGCCTGTTGCAGCACCTGCTCGTGCGTGCCCTCGGCCAGCGCGCGGCGCAGCGCGTTGCTGGTCTGCGTCAGCTCGCGGAAGGGCTCGGCGGCCAGCAGGCTGCGGTCCATGCGCTGGCGCAGCGCCGGCGTGTAGCCCGAGGCATGCACCGCGCTGACGAGGATGGTCATCGCCTCCAGCAGGTGCTGGCGCCAGGCGGCGTCGGGCGTGGCCAGCAGATCGGCCACGCGCGCCAGCGTGGGCGCGTCCAGCGCCTGCAGCCAGGCCTGGTCCTCGGGGTCGAACAGCAGGTCGAACAGCTCGGCGAGGTCGGCCGTCTGCGGCGTGCCCGGCAGCAGGCGGCGGCGGATGCGCGACACCAGCTCGCTGCGCAGCGACAGCCGCGTGCCGAAGCCGTGGTCGGCGAACAGCGCCGCGGCGTCCACCTCGCGCCAGAAGGCCGCCATCAGCCCCTGCACCTGCGCGCGCATCTCGGGGTGCTGGTCGATCACCTTCAGCAGCAGCCGCAGGCGCAGCAGCGGCAGCGGCGTGCGGGCCTCGGCGTCGTCGGCGCCGCTGCCGGCCACCGGCTCGCGCCGCGCCGGCTTGTGGCGCAGCCATTCCATCAGCCGCACCAGCCATAGGTGGCGCTCGGCCTGCGGCAAGCGCGCATCGGCCGCGTTGACCAGGGCGGTCAAGTCCCAGGGAGAACTCACGGTGTTTCAGTCATGCATGGCGCCAAGCGCCAACTTGGTTGGCATGAAGTCGGCGGACCCAAGCGGCCGCCGCGGGTCCGGCTTTGCCGGTCCGCTGGCGGCGCCCCCTGGGGGGAGGCGCCGAAGGCGCTTCGGGGGGGTCAATGAAGCAGGCCGGGGAAGACGAGCTGGAATTCGGGCACCGGCGCCTCGAACGGGCGCGCGTCCTCGGTCATGCAGAAGTAGCGGCCGCGCATGCTGCCGTGCGGCGTGTCGATGCGCGTCCAGCTCGTGTATTCGAAGCGCTCGCCGGGCTTGAGCAGCGGCTGGTGGCCCACCACCGCCAGCCCGCGCACCTCCTGCTGCTGGCCGGTGGCGTCGGTGATCAGCCATTGCCGGCCGACGAGCTGCGCCGTGACGTCGCCCGTGTTGTGCACGGTCACGGTGTAGGCGAAGGCGAACGGCCCGTCGGGCGGCTGCGACTGCTCCGGCAGGTATTGCACGCGCACCTCGCAGGTGAACTCGGGTCGGCTCATGGCGGCGATTATTAGGCCCGGTCCGTGGCCCCGCTACGGCCCTGCGGGCCGGTCCCCCCAAGGGGGAGCGATTCCGACCGGGGGACCCGGATCGGAATCCTAGAATCCCGACGCCATGCCCAGCCATCCGCCGTACCGCATCGCCCCGTCCATCCTGTCGGCCGACTTTGCCCGCCTGGGCGACGAGGTGAAGGCCGTCGTCGCCGCCGGCGCCGACTGGATCCACTTCGACGTGATGGACAACCACTACGTGCCCAACCTGACCTTCGGGCCGATGATCTGCCAGGCGCTGCGCCCGCACAGCACGGTGCCGATCGACGTGCACCTGATGGTGCAGCCGGTGGACGCGCTGGCGCAGGCCTTCTGCCGCGCCGGTGCCGACCTCGTGAGCTTCCACCCCGACGCCAGCACGCACGTGGACCGCACGCTGCAGCTCATCAAGGCCGAGGGCAAGCAGGCCGGCCTGGTGTTCAACCCGGCCGCATCGCTGGACGTGCTGGACTGGGTGATCGACAAGGTCGACCTCGTGCTGATCATGAGCGTCAACCCGGGCTTCGGCGGCCAGAGCTTCATCGAGAGCGCGCTGCGCAAGATCGAGCGCGTGCGCAAGCGGATCGACGCCAGCGGGCGCGACATCCGGCTGGAAGTGGACGGCGGCATCAAGGTCGACAACATCCGCCGCGTGGCCGAGGCCGGCGCCGATACGTTTGTTGCCGGCAGCGCGATCTTCGGGCAGGCGGATTACCAGGCGGTGATCGCCGCGATGCGGTCGGAGCTCGCCAAAACGGCGTAATCGCCTTCGTTTTCGTCGGAACAAGCCTTCAATCCGACGCCGACCCCGCGCAGACTCCGCGCCATTGCTTGCTGCGGAGGTTCCCCATGCGCATCACCCTGCTCGGCGCCGGCCACATCGGCCAGACCATTGCACGCCTGCTGGCCACCAGCGGCGACTACGAACTGACGGTGCTCGACCGTGACGCCGCGGCGCTGGCGCGGCTGCAAACGCTGCCGCTGCAAACGCGCGTGGGCGACACCGCCGACCCCGCGGTGCTGCTGCAGCACTTGCGCGGGCAGCAGGCGGTGATCAACGCCTTGCCCTACCACCTGGCCACCACCGCCGCGACGGCCGCGCGCGAGGCGCAGTGCCACTACTTTGACCTCACCGAGGACGTGGCCGCTACCCAGGCCATCCAGCGCCTGGCCGACGGCGCGGCCACCGCCTTCATGCCGCAGTGCGGGCTGGCGCCGGGCTTCATCGGCATCGTCGCGCACCACCTCGCGCAGGGCTTCGAAGCGCTGCACGAGGTGAAGATGCGCGTCGGCGCGCTGCCGGCGTTCCCGACCAACGCGCTGAAATACAACCTGACCTGGAGCGTCGACGGCCTGATCAACGAGTACTGCCATCCCTGCGAAGCCATCCACGACGGCGCGCGCGTGGATCTGCTGCCGCTGGAAGGGCTGGAGCACTTCTCGCTGGACGGCGTCGAGTACGAGGCCTTCAACACCTCCGGCGGCCTGGGCACGCTGTGCGAGACCCTGGCCGGCCGCGTGCAGACGCTGGACTACAAGAGCGTGCGCTACCCCGGCCACCGCGCGCTGATGCAGGTGCTGCTGGAGGAACTGCAACTCCGGCACGACCCCGAGACGCTGAAGACCATCATGCGCCGCGCGATCCCCAGCACGATGCAGGACGTGGTGCTGGTCTTCGTCACCGTCAGCGGGCTGCGCGACGGCGTGCTGCTGCAGGAGGTGTTCGCGCGCAAGATCTTCGCCGAGCGCGGCGGCAGCGACAGCGGTGTGCCGGCGCAGTCGGCGATCCAGATCACCACCGCGGCCGGCATCTGCGCCGCGGTGGACCTGTTCCGCGAAGGCGCGCTGCCGCAGCGCGGCTTCATCCGGCAGGAACAGGTGGCGCTGCCGGCCTTCCTGGCCAACCGCTTCGGGCAGGCCTACCAGCAGTCGCGGCAGGTGCAGAGCATCGGGTGAGGGCGAGAAAGGGTCCGGCGCTTCAGCGCGGCCGCAGCAGGAACGCCATGAGCGGGTATTCCATGAGAAGGCGCTGCCGCATTTGGTTGCGCGCTTGATAGAAATCGGCGCGCCACGCTGCCTAACATGCACCTGCTGGCTGCTTCAGAAGATTGCCCATGAAAGAACGACTCACCGAACAGGAGGCCCATGCCTTCGGGGTCGAGGCCTACACCTACGCCTACCCCGCGGTGCTGATGGAGATGACGCGGCGCGTGCGTTCCAACGCCGTCGAGCCCAACACCGCCACGCGGCGCACGCCCATGAACCGTTTCGCGCACGCCCAGGCCTATGCCGGCGTGGACGCGCGCGACGTGGTGCGCCCCAATGCCGACACCTTGTATTCGAGCCTGTGGTACGACGTGGGCGACGAGCCGCTGGTGTTCACCCTGCCCGACATGGGCGACCGCTACCACGTGATCCCGTTCATGGACATGTGGACCGACGTGTTCGCCATGCTGGGCACGCGCACCACCGGCAACGGCGGCGGCAGCTACGCACTGGTCGGCCCGCGCTGGAAGGGCACGCTGCCCCAGGGCGTGCGGGCCATCGTCAGCCCGACCGACGTGGGCTACGTCATCGGGCGCATCCAGGCCAACGGCCCCAGCGACTACGCCAACGTGCACAAGCTCCAGGCCGGCCTGAAGGCCGTGCCGCTGTCGGGCTGGGGCGATCCCGCCTACGTGTCCGCCCCTGGCCGCGTGGACCCGACCATCGACATGGTCACGCCCGCGCCGGAGCAGACGGCCCGGCTGGACGCGGCCGCCTTCTTCGCCACCTTCGCCGAGGTGATGAAGAGGAACCCGCCCAATGCCACCGACTATGCGGTGGTGCTGCGCATGGAGCGCCTGGGTCTCGTGGTCGGCCAGAGCTTCGACCTGACCCAGGCCGACCCCGCCGTGCAGCGCGCCTTGGCACGCGCCGTGCCGGATGCCTACCAGCGCATCCAGAACCGCGTCCGCGGCTTCGGTGCGCCGGTCGACGGCTGGCTCAGCACGGCCAGCAAGATCGGCGTCTACGGCAACGACTACCTGCTGCGGGCCTTCATCGCCTATGCCGGCCTGGGCGCGCTGCCGACCGAGGAAGCGCTCTATCCCATGGTGGTCACCGATGGCGAGGGCAAGCCCTTCACCGGCGCCGCGCGCTACGTGCTGCACTTCGACAAGGACCGCATACCGCCGGCCGATGCGTTCTGGTCCCTGACCATGTACGGCGCCGACCAGTTCTTCATCGCCAACCCGATCAACCGCTACGCCATCGGCGACCGCGACCCGCTGGCCTTCAACGGCGACGGCTCGCTGGACCTGTACATCCAGCACGAATCGCCCGGCAAGGACAAGCAGGCCAATTGGCTGCCCGCGCCCGCCGGCCCCTTCAGCATGAACCTGCGCCTGTACGTGCCCCGGGCGGCGGCACTGGAGGGGAGCTGGACGCCGCCACCGATCCGGCGCTTGCCCTGACGTCTGTTTCCCTGCCGGCCCGGCGCGCATGCGAAGCGCGAAGCGCGGCGCCGCCCGCGCAAGCCGCATCCATCAGCACAACAACGGCAGCGTGATCACACGCCTGCTGCATCAGGAGACGAATCCATGAAACCCGCCCTGACCGCAGCGCTCGCGTTGTCGGCTTCTTCCCTCGCCTTCGCCCAGAGCAACGTGACGCTTTCCGGCGCGCTGGACCTGTACCTTGCGCACGCGAAGACGGGTTCCAGTTCCTGGGCGAAGCTCCAGGACGGCGGCCGCACCGCATCCAACATCACCGTCCGCGGCAGGGAGGATTTGGGCGGCGGGGTCAGTGCGTACTTTCTGCTCGAAGCTGGCGTTTCTCCCGATACGGGGGAAGGCACGCTGCCCGGCCCGTCCCTGGCCTTCACCCGCCAGTCCTACATGGGCCTGTCGGGCCCCTGGGGCCAGATCGACCTGGGCCGGATCTACACGCCGCTGTTCACGACGCTGTTCCGCGGCGACCCCTATGGCGTGAACTCGGTGTTCTCGCCGTTGCTGCTGGCCTTTCAGGTCGATGCGCAGTCCGGCCTGCTGGGGCTGGCGGCGCGCACCAGCAACACGATCCGCTACCGCACGCCGGCCAAGATGCCCTTTTTCGCCGACATCGCCTACGCCCCGGGCGAGGCGACCAAGACGGAGGGGGCAAGCGGCAGCGGCGACATCTACAGCGCCGCGTTCGGGTGGTCGAGCAAGCCGTACTTCGTCGCCTATGCGATCCAGCGGTCGCGTTCGGGAACGGCCGCGGCCCCGGTGGCATCGCCCTCCACGACCACCCATCAGACGATCAGCGGCGCCTACGACTTCAACAACAACCTGCAGCTGTACGCCACCTACACGGTCGCCTCGGCCAGCGGCGTTGCCCTCTCGGGCATCGGCGTGCCGCGCTCGCGCACCGCGAGCCTGGGTGCGTCCTACGCGGTCACGCCGAATTCGAACCTGCTGCTCGAAGCGGTGCAGCGCAAGGTCAGCCGCACGGATCGGGCGCAGTTCGCCTGGACGCTGGGCTACGACTACAACCTGAGCCGGCGCACCTCGCTCTATGGCCGCTTCCTGAACCTGGAAAACCGCGGCGACGCCTCGGTATCGCTGGCCGGCGTGCGCGTGGCGCCCAACAGCGGTGATGAAGCGCGCGTCATCGCCGCGGGCATCCGGCACACGTTCTGACGCCGGGGCCGCGCCGGCTCAGGGTTCCTGCGCGATGCGCAGCAGCGCGGCCATGTCGCGCAGGATGATCAGGCGGTAGCCGGCCCGGCTGCCCACCACGCCTTCGTCCTTCAGCCGCTTCAGTTCACCGGCGACCGTCTGCCTGGACACGCCGAGCATGTTCGCCAGGTCGGCCTGTGTGATGCGCAGTTCGGTATCGGACGGGTGTCCCCTGGCACCGATGTCTCCATAGCGGTGCGCCAGATTGATGAGCACCAGGGCCACGCGGCGGCGCACCGAACCCAGCGCCCAGTCCCGCTGGAATTCGATATTGAGGTGGAAGCGCTGCAGCGCGAACTCGGCGACGCTGCGCCAGAGGATCGGCTCCGCATCCAGCACCTGCCGCATCGTGGCCGTGGGGATGTGGATGATCTGCGAGTCCTCGTGGGCGTAGGCGGTGAACACTTGCGGCGCTTCTCCGCGCAGGTACAGCAACCCCATGATCTGGCCGGGTCCGAGCACCGCCAGGGTGTACTTGCCGCCCTGCGCGCTGGTCACCTCCAGGTCGATGGCGCCCGAGACGATCAAGAGAACGTCCGCCTCGCCGTCGCGCAGGGCCTTGAGCAGCGCGCGGCGCCGGTAGCGCTGCATGCGCATCGAGGCGGTCAGCTCCCGCAAGCGGTCGGCCGGCCATTCGGCAAACAGCGGGCACAGGCGCAAAAGCATCTCACCCTCGGCCTCTCGCGGGGCTTGTGTTCGTAGAGGGTATTCCATGAGCAGTTGCCTGCGAATTGGTTGCGCGCTTGATAGAAATCGACCCTCACCGCTGCCTACCATGCACCTGGCCTGTTGCCGGAGCTGGCTGCAAGGCGGTGTGTCTCCAGATGCAGCGGGCGCCTGTCATAGCTTATCCGCATCGGCCGCTTTCACCAGTGGCCCATTGGACACCCGAAGGTCCAAGCCTGGAGACGAACCGTGACCCGTCTTTCACCCCATGCCCCTGCCGCCCTCAGCGAAGAGGAGGCACATGAGATCGGCGTCGAGGCCTGCATCTACGCCCATCCGCTGGTGCTGCTGGAACTGACCCGCCGCGTGGCCACCAACGTCGTCAAGCCCGACGCCAGGCGCGGCCATGCCCCGATGAACCAGTTCGCGCACGGGGCGGCCTATGCCGACGCCAGCAACCGCGACGTGGTCCGGCCCAACGCCGACACGCTCTATTCGAGCCTGTGGTTCGACGTCGGGCCGGAGCCGCTGGTGCTGACGCTGCCGGACACCGGCGACCGCTACCACGTGATCCCGATCTACGACATGTGGACCGACGTCTTCGCCACGCTGGGCACGCGCACCAACGGCAACGGCGGCGGCAACTTCGCGCTGGTCGGCCCGAACTGGAAAGGCACGCTGCCCGAGGGCGTGCGCCGCATCGCCTGCCCGACCGACACCGGCTGGATCATCGGCCGCATCCAGACCAACGGCGCGGGCGACTACGCCAACGTGCACGCGCTGCAGGCCGGCCTGTCGGCCACGCCGCTTTCGGCCTGGGGCAAGCCCTACACGCCGCCGCCCGGGCGGGTGGATCCGTCGGTCGACATGACGTCGCCGCCCACCAAGCTGGAAAAGCTCACGCCCCAAGAGTTCTTCGGGCTGTTCGCCGAACTGCTTAAGCGCAACCCGCCGCATGCGGCCGACTACCCGATGCTGCTGCGCATGGAACGCCTGGGCATCGTGCCCGGCCAGAGCTTCTCGCTGGCCGATGCACCCGAGGCCGTGCAGCGGGCGCTGGCGCGTGCCGTGCCCGATGCCTACAAGCTCATGAAGGAGCGTGGCCCCTTCCTGCGCAGCGGCGGCGCCGGGCGTCGCCAGGGCTGGAACATCTCCCGCGGCGCCTACGGCAGCTACGGCATCGAATACATGATCCGCAGCTACGTCGCCTACCGCGGGCTGGGCGCGCTGCCCGCGCAGGAGGCCACCTATCCCGCGCTGGAGGCCGATGCCGAGGGCCGGCCGCTGACGGGCGACTCGAAGTACGTCCTGCATTTCGACAAGGACCAGATTCCGCCGGTGAGGGCCTTCTGGTCGCTGACGATGTACGGCCCCGACCTGTTCTTCGTGGACAACCCGATCAACCGTTATGCGATCGGCGACCGCGACCCGCTCGCCTTCAACGCGGACGGCTCGCTGGACCTGTACATCCAGAAGGATCCGCCGGGCAAGGACAAGGAGTCCAACTGGCTGCCTGCACCCGCCGGCCGCTTCGACATGACGTTGCGCCTGTACTGGCCGCAGCCCCAGGCCCTGGACGGGCGCTGGATGCCGCCGGCTCTTGAGCGCCTGCCCTGACGGCCGGTGGCTGCGCTACCCATCCCTTGCAATGGCATGCCATGCGTTCGGTGATCACTGAGGAGGAGGCCTACGCCATTGGCGTCGAGGCCTGCATCTACGCCTACCCGATGGTGTTGATGGCGCTCTCCTTGCGCGTGGCGACCAACGTGGCCGCACCGGACGGCGTCCTCCAGCGGGCACCGCTGAACCGCTTCGCGCATGCCGTGGCCTACAAGAACGCCACGCACCGCGACGTGGTGCGGCCCAACGCCGACACGCTGTACTCGCGCGCGTGGTTCGACCTGGGCCGTGAGCCGCTGGTGCTCACGCTGCCCGACACCCAGGGGCGCTACCACGTAGTGCCTGTCCACGACATGTGGACCGACGTCTTCGCCACGCTCGGCACGCGCACCACCGGCAACGCGGGCGGCCGCTTCGCGCTGGTCGGCCCGCGCTGGCAAGGCAGCCTGCCGCCGGACTTGCGCCCCATCGTCTGCCCCACCGAACAGGGCTGGATCCTCGGGCGCATCCAGGCCAACGGCCCGGACGACTACGCCTTCGTGCACCGGCTCCAGGCGGGGCTGGAGGCCGTGCCGCTGTCGGCCTGGGGCCGGCCTCATGATCCGCCGCCGTCGCAAGTGGACGTCGGCGCCTACGGCAACGACTACCTGTTGCGGGCCTTCGTCGCCTACGCCGGCCTGGGCGCGCTGCCCAACGAGGAAGCGATCTACCCGATGGCCGCCGCCGATGCCGAGGGCAAGCCCCTGACCGGCGCCAGCCGCTACGTGCTGCACTTCGACAAGGACCACATGCCGCCGGCCGATGCGTTCTGGTCGCTGACGATGTACGGCGCCGACCAGTTCTTCGTGGCCAACCGCATCGGCCGCTACGCCATCGGCGACCGGGACAAGCTCGCGTTCAACGCCGACGGCTCGCTGGACCTGTACATCCAGCATGAATCGCCCGGCCGGGACCAGGAATCCAACTGGCTGCCCGCACCGGCCGGCCCTTCAGCATGAACCTGCGGCTGTACATGCCGCGGGCGCCGGCGCTGGAAGGGCGCTGGGTGCCACCGCCACTCAAACGAGCGCCCTGAGTCCCCTTCAGGAACGCCATTTCGTCAACGCCTCACAACAAAAGAGACGAACCATGCAGACCTCCCCCAAGCCGAACAGCGCCCGCGCCGGCGAGAGCGCGGAAGACAGGGCACTTTTCTCGAAGGTCAGCTGGCACTTGCTGCCCTTGCTGATGGCCTGCTACGTCATCGCCTTCATCGACCGCATCAACATCGGCTTCGCCCAGTTGCAGATGAAGCAGACCCTGAGCTTCAGCAACGAGGCCTACGCGCTGGGTGCCGGCATCTTCTTCATCGGCTACTTCCTGTGCGAGGTGCCCAGCAACCTGATGCTGGAGAAGATCGGCGCGCGCAAGACGCTGCTGCGCATCATGTTCTGCTGGGGCCTCGTCGCCTCGGCGCTGATGTTCGTGCAGACGCCCCTGCAGTTCTACGTGCTGCGCTTCCTGCTGGGCGTGTTCGAGGCCGGCTTCTTCCCCGGCGTCATCCTGTACCTGACGTTCTGGTATCCGTCGTCGCGCCGCGGCCGCGTCATTTCGATCTTCATGGTGGCCGCGTCCATCGGCTACCTGCTGGCCGGGCCGATGTCGGGCGCGATCATGAAGTACATGAACGGCGTGGGCGGCCACCACGGCTGGCAATGGCTGTTCGTGATGCAGGGCCTGCCGGCGTCCATCCTGGGCATCGTGGTCTACATCTACCTCAAGGACAAGCCGGAGGACGCCGGCTGGCTCACCTCGCAGGAAAAGGCCCTGCTGCGCCAGCACCTCGACCATGACATGCAGGCGGTGAAGTCCGCCTCGCACGGCTCGTTCTGGGCGCTGCTGCGCGACCCGAAGGTGTTCATCATGGCCCTGGTGTACCTCCTGACGCTGGGCGCCAACTTCACGATGACCTTCTCCTCGCCGCTGATCATCAAGAGCTGGGGCCTGTCCGACCTGTTCGTCGTCGGCATGCTGTCCACCATTCCGGCGATCTTCGGCGCCCTCAGCATGGTGCTGGTGGGCCGCAGTTCGGACAAGCGGCTGGAGCGCCGCTGGCACTTCATGTTCTGCATGGTGCTCGGTTCCATCGGCGTGCTGCTGGTCGTGCTGACCAAGGACAACATGATGCTGGGCATGGTGGCGCTCACGCTGATGGCGATCGGCTATTCGCCCAACACCCCCATCCTGTTCACGGCCGTCAGCGAGTACCTGCCCAAGAAGTCGGCCGCCGGCGGCATTGCGCTGATCAGCAGCCTGGGCAACCTCGGCCCGGCGGCCATGCCGGCCATCGTCACCTGGCTCAACTCGCATTCCGGCTACGCATCGGCCGGCTTCTTCCTGGTGATCGCGCTGTGGATGACGGCAGGCATCATCCTCATGACGGTCGTCCGGCCGGCTGCGGCCGGCGGAGCGCCGCAGGTCGCGCGGGCCTGACGTGCACACCGGCACGGCGCCGTTGCGGCAACGGGTGCTCGCGCTCGAAGCCGGGTCGGCCGCCGCCGATTCGATCGCGCCGGCAGACGCCGAGGACACGGTGGTTCCGCTCCAGCGGCGCTGACCGGGGAATGCCGATGTCCTGGCGCAAGCTCGGCGAAGACCCCGACTACCGCTTCTCGCTGGCCAACGAGCGAACCTTCCTGGCCTGGATCCGCACCGCGCTGGCCATCCTGGCTGGCGCCATCGTGCTGCACCAGTTCGCCGGGGGCCTCGGTTCGCGGCGGCTGCTGGACCCGCTCAGCGGCGCGCTGTGCGTGCTGGCCGGCTCGATCGGCGGCGGCGCGTACTTCCGCTGGCGCGGCAACGAGCTGGCGATGCGGCTCAAGCAGTCGCTGCCCCGGGCCGGCCTGATCGCCTGGCTCGCCGTGCTGGTCGCGCTGCTGGGCGCGGGGTCGGCCTTCTACTTGCTGGCCGGCGGATTCCAGTGACGCTGCAACAGGGCCGGATGCGAGACCCCGGGCTGCAGCCGGAGCGAACGGCGCAGGCCTGGATACGCACCGACCTGGCCCTGCTGTGCAATGCGCTGCTGCTGATGCGCGCCGGCCTGCAGGCGTTCGATCACCTCGCCTTGCTGGCCAGCGGCATCCTCTGCGTGGGCTGCGCGGCGCTGGCCTGGGCGCATGCGGAGCACCACCGGCTGTCCTCGGGCTCGAAGCCGGCCTTGCCTGTGACGGAGATCCGCTTCGTGTCGCTGCTGACCGTTCTGGCAAGCGCGGGCGCGGTGTCCGCCATCCTGCGGTCTGCCTAGAACGCCGGGCTTCGAGGCGCTGCAGGAGGTGAAGATGCGCGTCGGCGCGACGCCGGCCTGCCTGGCCAACCGCTTCGGGCCGACGTATCAGCAGTCGCGGCAGGTGCAGAGCATCGGGTGAGCATCGGCAGCGGCGGCCGTCAGCCGCCGCGCGCCGGCTGCAGCCCCTGCAGCATCTGGTGCAGGTCGTGCGTCATCACGGCCAGGAAGGCGGCCAGGCCCAGGTACATCAGCGCGTACTCCCACTTCTTGCCGGCGGGCACCGCGTAATAACTTTGCGCTTCGGCGCCTTGGGGATCGTATTTCCAGGCCTTCCAAACCTGGGGCGCGGCCAGCAGCGCCATCAGCACCAGCATCGGACTGGGCCGCCACAGGAACAGCGCCACCAGGATGGGCACGCCCAGCAGCCAGATGCGCGGGCTCAGCACCGCGGTGATGCGGCCGCCGTCGAACGGCGACAGCGGGATCAGGTTGAACAGGTTCAGGAAGAAGCCCGCATAGGCCACCGCCAGCAGCCAGGCCTGGCCGGTCTCGCGGGCGATGAAGTAGCAGCCCAGCGCGCCCACGCTGCCCAGCAGCGGGCCGCCCAGGCCCACCCAGGCCTCGGTCTCGGCGTCGTGCGGCAATTGCTTCATCTCGATCCAGGCGCCGACGAAGGGGATGAAGGTCGGCGCGCCGACCGCCAGCCCGCGCTGCCGCGCCGCGAGGTAATGCCCCATCTCGTGCACGAACAGCAGCACGACGAAGCCGGCCGCGTACTTCCAGCCGAAGGCGAAGGCATAGACCACCAGCGACAGCAGCATCGTGCCGCCGGTGACGGCCAGCTTGCCGAGCTTGGCGCCCGACAGCAGCAGCAACAGCAGCTTGGTCATCAGGCCGCGGGCGGCGTGCCGCTGCCGGCCGCCGCCTTGGCCTTGCGGCCCTTGAAGACCTTGGCCGCCAGCGCGCCCAGCCCGGCCAGCGCCAGCAGCGCGACCTTGCCGAACTTGGCGAGGAACAGCCCCGCGGCCGCCAGCAGCCCCAGCTTCTTGGCCGCCGCGCCGACGACCAGCGCCGCCAGCCCGTACTCGGCCACGCGGTCGGTGCCGGCCACGAAGTCGGCATAACGCTTGCCTTCATCGAACTGCAGCGCGGCCAGCATCTGCTGCGCCGCGGGCTTGTGCGCCGGCAGCTCGGCCAGGCCGGTCACCAGGTTCAGCATGAAGTAGCCCTCGCGCCCCAGCACGTAGGTGTTGTAGTTGACGCCCTGCGGCTCGCCGGCGCCCGCGCCCTTCTCGCGCGACGACATCGCCCACGCCAGCCGGTGCGTGCCGGCGTCGTAGGCGGGCTGCTCGGCCCAGCCCAGGATCTCCAGCTCCGGCGCGCCCATCTTCCTGCGCTCCTGGTTGGCGGCTTCAGTGCCTTCGCGGTAGCTGGCCAGCAGCTCGTCGGCCTTCCAGTCGCGCGCGTCGTCGTCCCGGATGTAGCCCGAGGGTTCGTAGCGCACCGTGATGAACCAGCCCTCGCGCTCGGCCTGCGGAAAGATCAGCCCCTGCAGCCGCGGGTCCTGCCCCGGGTTGCCCATCGCGTTGAGCACGCGGCCGGCCTGCGGCTGCGGCACGAACAGGTGGCCGGCCGGCAGCGTCAGCCGCGCCTGGCCGGCCAGCGCGATCTCGGCCGGCCCGGCCTGCGCCGCGGCGCGGCCTTCGTCGAAGATCTTGCGCGCCTCGTCGGGCGACATCGCTGGCGCCGGCGTGCCGGCCGCGAACAGCAGGCACGGCAGCAGCCATCGAATGGCGTGGCAGATCAGCGGCAAACGCATGGTCTCGTCCTCTCCCTTTGAACCTTTGCGGCGGCCGATTCTGGCATTGGCCGATACTGGGAGGCGTGACGAACACCCAGTTGCTGATCATCGACCCGCAGAACGACTTCTGCGACCTGCCGCCCGCGCGGTGCCCGCCGGGCGAGGCGCCGGCGCTGCCGGTGGCCGGCGCGCATGCCGACCTGCAGCGGCTGGCGCGCTTCATCGACGCCGCCGCCGACCGGCTGGACGCGATCACCGTCACGCTGGACAGCCACCTGCGGCTGGACATCGCCCACCCCGGCTTCTGGCAGACCGGCAGCGGCGCCGCGGTGCCGCCGTTCACGCCCATCACCGCGGCCCAGGTGCGCGCCGGCGACTACCTGCCGCGCGACGCTGCCGCGCTGCCGCGCGCGCTGGCCTACCTGGACGAGCTGGAGCGCCGCGGCCGCTACACGCTGATGGTGTGGCCGGTGCACTGCGAGATCGGCAGCTGGGGCCAGGCCGTGCACGCCGACGTGCGCGCCGCCTACAACCGCTGGGAAGAGCGGCGCCGGCGCCACGTGCTGCGCATTTCAAAAGGCAGCAACCCCTGGACCGAGCACTACAGCGCGCTGATGGCCGAGGTGCCCGACGCGGCGGACCCCGGCACGCAGCTCGACCGCGCGCTGCTGCAGACGCTGGCGCCGGCCACGCGGCTGCTGGTGGCCGGCGAGGCCAGCAGCCACTGCGTGCGCGCCACCGTCGAGCATCTGACCGAGCACCTCGGCGGCGACTTGTCGCGCATCGTGTTGCTGACCGACTGCATGAGCCCGGTGGCCGGCTTCGAGCCGCAGGCCGCGCAGTTCCTCGCCGCGATGCGCGCGCTGGGCCTGCGCACGCTGGCCAGCACCGAGGCGCTGGCGCTGCTCTGAACGAAGGATCCCCGATGTCGCCGGTCATCACCAGCCTGCTGGACACCGATCTCTACAAGTTCACGATGTGGCAGGCGATGCTGCATCGCTTTCCGCAGACGCAGGCCGAGTACAGCTTCCACAGCCGCCGCCCGGCGGCCTATCCGCTGGCCGAACTGCTGCCAGAGGTCGAGCGCGAGCTGGACCACTTGTGCGATTTGAGCTTCCGCCCCGACGAGCTGGCCTACCTGCGCGGCTGGCGCTTCATCAAGAGCGACTTCGTCGACTTCCTGCGCATCTTCCGCTTTCAGCGCGACTTCATCGAGGTGCGCGCGGCCGGCGACGAGCTGGCGATCGTCACGAGCGGCCCGCAGGTGCACGTGATGGCCTTCGAGATCTTCGTGCTGGCCATCGTCAACGAGCTGTACTTCCGCCGCTTTCCGGCGGCCGCCGCGCTGGCCGAGGGCCGGCGCCGGCTGGGCCTGAAGATCGAGCGGCTGCGCGCCTTCGCGCAAGAGCCGCCGCGGCTGCACCCGTTCGAGATGTTCGACTTCGGGCTGCGCCGCCGCTACAGCGGCGCCTGGCAGCGCGAAGTGGTCGACACCTTCCGCCGCGAACTGCCGGCCGTCTTCAAGGGCACCTCCAACGTCTGGCTGGCCAAGGAGCTGGGCCTGGTGCCGATCGGCACGATGGCGCACGAGTACCTGCAGAGCTTCCAGGCGCTGGACGTGCGGCTGCGCGACTCGCAGCGCGCCGCGCTGGAGAGCTGGGTGCAGGAGTACCGCGGCGACCTGGGCATCGCGCTGACCGACGTGATCGGCATGGACGCCTTCCTGGCCGACTTCGACCTCTACTTCGCCAAGCTGTTCGACGGCCTGCGCCACGACAGCGGCGACCCCGTGTGGTGGGGCGAGAAGGCGCTGGCGCACTACGACAAGCTGCGCATCGACGCCCACACCAAGCGCCTGGTGTTCAGCGACGGGCTGGACATCGAGACCGCGCTGCAGCTCTACCGCCACTTCGCCGACCGCACCCAGCTCGGCTTCGGCATCGGCACCCATCTGTCCAACGACATGGGCTTGCAGACCTTGCACATCGTGATGAAGCTCACCCGCGTCAACGGCCAGCCGGTGGCCAAGCTGTCGGACAGCCCGGGCAAGACGATGTGCGACGACGAGACCTTCCTGGCCTATCTGCGCCAGGTCTTCGGGGTCAAGGTCGCGCCGCCACAATCGGCCGCATGAGCGATTTATCAGCCTTCCCCATCACCGCCAAGTGGCCCGCGCAGCATCCGGACCGCATCCAGCTCTATTCGCTGCCCACGCCCAACGGCGTCAAGGCCTCGATCATGCTGGAGGAGACCGGGCTGCCGTACGAGCCGCACCTGGTGCGCTTCGACCGCAACGAGCAGCTCTCGCCCGAGTTCCTGTCGCTGAACCCGAACAACAAGATCCCCGCGATCATCGACCCCCACGGCCCCGGCGGCCGGCCGCTGGCGCTGTGGGAGAGCGGCGCCATCCTGCTGTACCTGGCCGACAAGGCCGGCCGCTTCATCCCCGCCGATCCGGCCCTGCGCTGGCAGACCGTGCAGTGGCTGATGTTCCAGATGGGCGGCGTCGGGCCGATGTTCGGCCAGCTCGGCTTCTTCCACAAGTTCGCCGGCAAGGACTACGAGGACAAGCGCCCGCGCGACCGCTACGCCGCCGAGTCGCGCCGGCTGCTGGGCGTGCTGGAGCAGCAGCTCGCGGCCGGCCGCGAATGGATCATGGGCGACGAGTACACGGTGGCCGACATCGCCGTCTGGCCCTGGGTCAACAACCTGGTGGGCTTTTACGGTGCCGCCGATCTGGTGGGTTATGCAGACTTCGTGAACGTGCAGCGCGCGGTGGCCGCCTTCAAGGCGCGGCCGGCGGTGCAGCGCGGGCTGGAGATCCCGGCGCGGCCGGCAGCCTAGGACTCCGGCAGCTCCAGGCTGCGCTTCATCAGCTTGTCGAGGATGAGGTCGAGCTGGCGGTGCTCGTCGGCGTCCAGCGCGGCCAGGAACCAGGCCTCGCGCTGCGCCACCTCGGGCAGGATGTTCTCGCACAGCTTGGCGCCCACCGGCGTCAGCGACAGGATCAGCTTGCGGCCGTCGGCCGGGTCGTCGCGGGTCTGGATCATCCCCAGGTCGGCCAGCCGGCGCTGCGCGCGCGAGACGCGCGCCTTGTCCATGCTGGTGCGCTCCACCACCTCGTTGAACACCAGGTCGCCGTAGGCGTACAGCGCCATGCAGATGCGCCACTCGGGGATCTGGATGTTGAACTTGGTCTCGAACAGCCGGCCGATCGACTGCGAGACCCGGTTGGCCACCACCGACAGCTTGTAGGGGATGAAGTCCTCCAGCCGGCCCATCGGCCCCAGGTTGGCGCGCTTGACGGCCACGCGGCGCGGGGCCGGCTTGGCCGTGGTCCTGGCGGCCTTGGGGGTCTTGTGGGGGGTCTTGGCGGGCACGGATTCAGTGTAGCCCAGCGCGTGCGGCAACCAAACTTGTTGACAACGAAACGAGTTGCGACCATGATGCGCCGCCATGTCCTATCCCGAGATCAGCCTCTGCATCGACGGCGCCTTCGCCGGCGGCCGCTCCGGGCGGCGGCTGCGGGTGCACAACCCGGCCGACGGCTCGCTGCTGGCCGAGTACGCCGCCGCCGACGAGTCCGACCTGGCCGATGCCGCGGCGGCGGCCGTGCGCGGCTTCGCCACGTGGTCGCGCACGCTGCCGCTGGAGCGCTTTCGCATCATCACGCGCGCCACGGCGCTGATCCGCGAGCGTGCCGGGCCCATCGCCCGCACGCTGACGCTGGAGCAGGGCAAGCCGCTGGCCGAGGCGCTGCGCGAGGTGCAGCTGTCCGCCGACATCATCGACTTCCTGGCCGAGGAGGCCAAGCGCCTGGCCGCGCGCGGCGTGCCGCCGCGGCTGCCCAACGTGCTGAGCCAGACCGTCGTGCGCGTGCCGGTGGGGCCGGTGGCGGCGTTCACGCCCTGGAACTTCCCGGCCAACCTGCCGGCGCGCAAGATCGGCGGCGCGCTGGCCGCCGGCTGCAGCGTCGTGCTCAAGCCCGACGAGCAGGTGCCCGCCACCGCGCTGGCGCTGGTACGCGCCTTCCATGACGCCGGGCTGCCGCCGGGCGTGCTGAACCTGGTGCTGGGGGACCCGCCGCAGATCTCGTCGACGTTGATCGCGCACCCGGCGATCGCCAAGGTCTCGTTCACCGGCTCGGTGCCGGTGGGGCGGCAGCTGGGCGAGCTGGCGGCGCGTCACCTCAAGCGTTACACCGCGGAGCTGGGCGGCCATGCGCCGGTGATCGTCTGCGCCGATGCCGATGCCGGCGCGGTCGCGCGGCTGGCGGTGCCGGCCAAGTTCCGCAACGCCGGCCAAGTGTGCGCCTCGCCGATCCGCTTCCTGGTGCACCGCTCGCGCGTCGACGCCTTCCGCGACGCCTTCGTCGCCGGCGCGCGCGCGCTGAAGGTCGGCAACGGGCTGGACGAAGGCACGCAGTTCGGCCCGCTGATCCACGAGCGCCGCCTGGCCGAGATGCAGCGCCTGGTCGACGACGCCGTCGCCTGCGGCGGCCGCGTGCTGTGCGGCGGCCATCGCATCGAGCGCCCGGGCTGGTTCTACGCGCCCACCGTGATCGAAGACGCGCCCGATGCCGCCCAAGTGCAGCGGCAGGAGCCCTTCGGCCCGATCGCGCTGCTCGACGCCTTCGACGACCTGGACGACGCCATCGCGCGTGCCAACGCGCTGCCCTACGGCCTGGCGGCCTACGCCTTCACCGGCGAGCTTGCCGCCGCGCACCGCCTGGGCCAGGGCCTGCAGGCCGGCATGGTGGGCATCAACCACTTCGGCGTTTCGCAGCCCGAGACGCCTTTCGGCGGCATCAAGGACAGCGGCCTGGGCCAGGAAAGCGGGCTCGAAGGACTGCTGGGCTACACCGAAGTCAAGCTGGTCAGCGTCGCCGCACCGGCATAACCTGGAGATCAAATGGACACCGCGGCCATCCCGCAGGCGTTGCTGCTCGACTTCGGCAGCGTGATCAGCGTCTCGCTGTTCGAGCGCCACCGCGACACCGAGGCCGAGCTGGGCCTGAGCGCCGGCAGCCTGGACTGGCTGGGCCCGATCGCGCCTGAGACCGACGCGCTGTGGCAGGCCATGCAGCGCGACGAGATCAGCGAGCGCGAGTACTGGGCCCGCCGCGCGCGCGAGCTGGGCGAGGCCGCCGGCGAGCCTCACTGGGACATGCTGGCGATGCTGACCCGGCTGCGTCACACCGATCCCAACGCGGTGGTGCGCCCCGGCATCCGCCGCCTGGTGCGCGCGGCGCGCGCGCGTGGCCTGGCCGTGGGCATCCTCAGCAACGAGCTGGAGCTGTTCTACGGCGCCGAGTTCCTGTCGCGCATGGACATCCTGCGCGACATGCAGGTGATCGTCGACGCCACGCACACGCAAGTGCTCAAGCCCGACCCGCGCGCCTACGAGATGGCGGTGCAGCAGCTCGCCCTGCCGGCCGCGCGCGTGCTGTTCGTCGACGACCAGTTCCGCAACATCGCCGGCGCACAAAGGGCCGGCCTGCAGTCGCAGTTCTTCGACCTGCGCGACGTGGACGGCAGCATCGCCGCCGTCGCCGCGCGGCTGCGGCTGCCGATTGCCGAGATCGAGGAGACGACATGCCCCGCATGAACACCGAAGAGCTGAAAGCCACCAACGCGCAATACCTGTGGCACCCGATGGCGCATCCGCAAGGCATGCGCGACGCGCCGCCGGACATCATCGCACGCGGCGAGGGCAGCTGGATCTGGGACGTCGACGGCCACAAGATGATCGACGGCGTCGGCGGCCTGTGGAGTGCCAACCTGGGCTTCGGCCGCCGCGAGATCCGCGACGCCATCGTCGCGCAGCTCGACGAGCTGGCCTTCTACAACACCTTCCGCGGCACCACGCACCCGCGCGCGATCGAGCTGTCGGCGCGGCTGGTGAAGATCATGCAGCCCGACGGCGTGGCCGCGGTGCTGTTCGGCAACGGCGGCTCCGACGCGGTGGAAGGCGCGCTGAAGATCGCGCGTCAGTACTGGAAGCTCAAAGGGCAGGGCGACCGCACCAAGTTCGTCAGCCTGCGCCAGGGCTACCACGGCGTGCACTTCGGCGGCATGAGCGTCAACGGCAACACCAACTTCCGCCGCGCCTACGAGCCGCTGCTGCCCGGCTGCTTTCACGTCGACACGCCCTGGCTGTACCGCAACCCCTACAGCAGCGACCCGGTTCGCCTGGGCGAGATCTGCGCCGAGTTGCTGGACCGCGAGATCAGCTTCCAGGGCCCCGACACCGTGGCCGCCTTCATCGCCGAGCCGGTGCAGGGCGCCGGCGGCGTGATCGTGCCCCCGCCCAACTACTGGCCGCTGGTGCGCAAGGTCTGCGACAAGCACGGCGTGCTGCTGATCGCCGACGAGGTGGTCACCGGCTTCGGCCGCACCGGCCATTTGTTCGGCACGCGGCTGTGGGGCGTGCAGGCCGACCTGTGGTGCCTGGCCAAGGGCATCTCGGCGGGCTACCTGCCGCTGGGCGCCACCGCGGTCAACGGCCGCGTGGCCGAGGCCTTCCTGCAGGGCGACCCGTCGCTGGGCTCGGTCGCGCACGGCTACACCTACAGCGGCCACCCGGTCGCGGCGGCCGCGGCGCTGGCCACGCTGGACATCCTGGAGCAGGAAGACGTGGTCGGCAACGCGGCGCGCCAGGGCGAGCACCTGATGCGGCGGCTGCAGGACATCGCCTCGCGTTCGCGCCTGGTGGGCGACGTGCGCGGCGTCGGCCTGATGGTCTGCCTGGAGCTGGTGGCCGACAAGGCCACGAAGGCCGCGCTGCCGCGCGGCGCCAAGGAGCTCAACGCCGTCGCGCGCAGCGCCTACCGCCGCGGCGCGATGGTGCGGACTTCGGGTCCCAACATCATCCTGTCGCCGGCGCTGACGATCAGCCGCGAGGAAGTCGACTACTTGTGCGACGTGCTGGACGCGGCGTTCGCCGAGGTCGAGGGCCGCTGATGGCTGCCGCCACGCTGGACCCGCAGGCGCTGCGGCAACTGCTCACGCGCGAGCAGGCGCGCTTCGCGCAAACGCACCCGCGCTCGCGCGAGGCCTTCACGGCCGGCCAGCAGCACTACCTGTACGGCGCGCCGTCGCACTGGATGCGGCGCTGGGCCGGCGGCTTTCCGCTCGCGGTGGCGTCGGCGCAAGGCGTGCACGTGCAATGCGCCGACGGCCTGGACTACGTGGACTTCTGCCTCGGCGACACCGGCGGCATGTGCGGCCACGGGCATCCGGCCGTCACGCAGGCGGTGTCGGCGCAGCTGGCGCGCGGCGCCACGCTGATGCTGCCGACGCTGCAGGCGCAGTGGGTCGGCGAGGAGCTGACGCGCCGCTTCGGGCTGCCGTACTGGGGCTTCACCACCTCGGCCAGCGACGCCAACCGTGCGCTGATCCGCATCGCGCGCATGGTCACCGGCCGGCCCAAGGTGCTGGTGTTCGACGGCTGCTACCACGGCTCGGTGGAAGAAGCGCACGTCGCGCTGGACCTCGAAGGCCGCGTGGTGATGCGCAACGGCATCCACGCCAACGCGGTGGACCATGCACGGGTGTCGGCCGTCGTGCCGTTCAACGACGTCGACGCCTTGCGCCGCGCGTTGGCCGCGCGCGACGTGGCCTGCGTGCTGGCCGAGCCGTTCATGACCAACTTCGGCATGATCGAGCCGCTGCCCGGCTTCGTCGCCGCCTTGCGCGAGGCCACGCGCGAGACCGGCACGCTGCTGGTGCTGGACGAGACGCACACCTTCTCCAGCGGCCCCGGCGGCATCACCGGGCGCGACGGGCTGCAGCCCGACGGCTTCGTCGTCGGCAAGGCGGTGGGCGGCGGCGTGCCGGTGGGCTTGTACGGCGTCAGCGAGGCGGTGGCGCAACGGCTGTGGCAGATCGTGCCCAAGGTCAACCCGGTGGAGGTGCGCCAGAGCGCGCACCTGGGCTTCGGCGGCACGCTGGCCGGCAGCGCGCTGCAGGTGGCGGCGGTGCACGCGGTGCTGTCGCAGGTGCTGACGGCGCCGGTGTTCGAGCACATGATCGGGCTGGCGCAAGGCTTGGCCGAAGCCTCGCGCGCCGTCATCGACGAGCATGGGCTGCCCTGGTGCGTCAGCCAGCTCGGAGGGCGCATGGAGACGATGTTTACGCCGGCGGCGCCGCGTGACGCCGCTGCGTTCCGCCGCGGGCGTGACGACGTGCTGGAGGCGCTGCTGCACGTCTACTTCATGAACCGCGGCGTGCTGATCACGCCGTTCCACTGCATGCTGCTGATGTGCCCGGCGACCAGTGCCGCCGACACCGAACGTTATCTGGCCGTCTGGCGCGAGTTCTGCGCCGAGCTGGTGGCCACCTGCAGCGCGGCATCATGACCGCCCCGTTCCGCTTCGACGGCAAAGCCGCGCTGGTCACCGGCGCCGGCCGCGGCATCGGCGCCGCGGTGGCGACGAGACTGGCCGAGGCGGGCGCCGCGGTGATGCTGGCCAATCGCTCGGTGGATGCCGCTGAAGGCCTGGCCGCCGACCTGCGTGCACGCGGCCTCAACGCGCAGGCCTGCGCCTACGCCGCCGACGAAGCCGGCTGCCGGCAAGCGGTGGCCAACACGGTGGCCGCTTTCGGCCGCCTGGACCTGCTGGTGCACAACGCTGGCGGCTGCCCCTGGTCGGACCTGGAAACGCTGAGCACCGCGACGCTGCGCGAGGCGCTGCAGCTCAATCTCGAAACCTGCTTCTGGCTGACCCAGGCCGCGCTGCCGCACCTGAAGCAAGCGGGCAGTAGTGGCGGCCGCATCGTCGTCACCTCGTCGGTCACCGGCCCGCGCGTCGCGATGCTGGGCGCCGCGCACTACGCGGCGGCCAAGGCGGGCGTCAACGGCTTCATCCGCTCGGCGGCGCTGGAGCTGGCCCCGCACCGCATCACCGTCAACGGCGTCGAGCCCGGCTTCGTCGCCAAGCCGCGCGGGCGCCTGAGCCAGCCGGAAACGAAGGCGCAGCTCGTGCGCGAGATCCCGCTGGGCAGCGCTGGCGAGCCCGACGACATCGCGTGGGCGATGCTGTACCTCGCCAGCGAGCAGGCGCGCTGGGTGACCGGGCAGACGCTGGTGGTCGATGGCGGCATGACGCTGCCCGAATCGGGCCAGGTGATGGACGAGTTCCACGCGAAGGAGCAGCCATGAAGCCGCACATCCTGATCGTCGGCACTGCCGACACCAAGGCCGACGAGCTGCTGTTCATCCGCCAATGCATCGAAGACGGCGGCGGCAGCGCGGCGATCATGGACGTGGGCGTGCTGGGCCGGCCGTGCTTCGATCCCGAGCACCCCAACACCGAGGTGGCGGCGGCCGCGGGCACGACGATCGAGGCGATCGCCGCGTTGGGCGACGAGAACGCCGCGATGACGAAGATGGCCGAAGGCGCGGTGGTGGTCGCGCTGCGGCTGTACGGCGAAGGTCGCGTGCATGGATTATTGGCGTTAGGCGGTACGATGGGCACCGATCTGGCGCTGGACGTGACCGCGGCATTGCCGCTGGGCATGCCGAAGTTTGTTGTCTCGACGGTCGCCTATTCGCACCTGATCCCGCCCGAGCGGCTGGCGCCCGACCTGATGATGATCCTGTGGGCCGGCGGGCTGTACGGGCTGAACGAGATCTGCCGCTCCATCCTGTCGCAGGCGGCAGGCGCGGTGCTGGGCGCCTGCCACGGCGCGCGGCCGCTGGCGATGGACAAGCCGCTGGTGGCGATCAGCTCGCTGGGCAGCAGCGCGCTGACCTACATGGTGACGCTCAAGCCCGAACTGGAGCGCCGCGGCTACGAGGTCGCGGTGTTCCACTGCACCGGGATGGGCGGCCGCGCGATCGAGTCGCTGGCCGCGCAAAGGCGCGTCGCCGCGGTGCTGGACCTGTGCCTGCAGGAGGTGGGCAACGAGGTGCATGGCTCCGTCGTCACCTCCGGCCCCAGCCGGCTGGAGACGGCCGGCGCGATGGGCATCCCGCAGATCGTCGCGCCCGGTGCGCTGGACATGATCGACATGCAGACCTGGAAGCCGGTGCGCGCCGAGTACGCCGACCGGCCCTACCACGCGCACAACCGGCTGATCGCGTCGGTGCTGATGACGGCTGCCGAGCGCTGCCAGGCCGCGCAGGTGGTGGGCGACAAGCTGGCGCGCGCCAAGGGCCCCACGGCGTTCGTGCTGCCCACCGGCGGCATCGAGGGCTGGGACCGGCCGGGCCAGCCGCTGCACGATGCCGAAGGCCTGGCCGCCTTCTACGCCGCGCTGCGCCAGGCGGTGCGGCCGCCGGTGGAGGTGCAGGAGGTCGACGCCCACATCAACGACCCGGCGTTCTGCGACGCGGTGCTGCAGGTCTTCGACCGCTGGGTCGTGCAGGGCCGCATTGCCGCTGCGGCCGGAGCGCGGGCGTGAAAGGCGCGCTGGTCATCGTTACCGGCGCGGCCAGCGGCATCGGCGCGGCGGCCGTCGAACGCTTTGCGGCCGACGGCGCGCGCGTGCTGGCGTTCGACCGCGGCCTCTGCGGCGACGACGCGGTGCGCGACGGCGTCGTCGCGCTGCAGGGCGACGTGACTCGGCAGGCCGACGTGGACCGCTTGATCGCGAAGGCAAGCGAACTCGGCGGCCTGCGCGCCGTGGTCAACGCCGCCGGCGTCGTCGCCGCCGACGATCCTGAAGACGTGGAAGACGCGACCTGGGACCGCATGCTGGCCGTCAACCTGACCGGCACGATGCGCGTCTGCCGCGGCGCGATCCCGCTGCTGCGCGCATCCGGCGGCGGCGCGGTGGTCAACGTGGCCTCGGTGGCCGCGTTCAACTCGACGCCGGGCAGCGCCAGCTACGCGCCGTCCAAGGCCGGCGTCGTCGCCTACACGCGCAGCATCGCCTACGCGCACGGCCCCGAAGGCATCCGCGCCAACTGCCTGTGCCCCGGCTGGACGCGCACCGCGATGGCCGAGGCCGAGATGAAGGAGGCCGCCGCGCAGGCCGGCACCGATGCCGAGCACGAGTTCGCCGCGCTGGCCGCGCGGCTGGCGCTGCGCCGCCTGGCGCGGCCCGCCGAGATGGCCGCGTGCATCCGCTTCCTGGCCGGCGACGAGGCCTCGTTCGTCACCGGCGCGGTGCTGGTGGCCGACGGCGGCGGCCGCATCGCGGCGGGCGCGCGCGGGTTCTAGCGAAGTTGCGGGCCGGCGCGGCGGCGCCGGCGCCGCTCCCGGGTTAATTCTGTTGACAATGAAACGATCTCTTCCTAGCATGGTTTCGAGCCCGCGTCTCGCGGTACCGTCAACCGAAGGAAGGAAAGACCCATGCTCCCGTCACGTGCCGTTGCGAACGGAAAGCGCCTGCCGTTGATCCCGGCGGGCGTGGCCTGCGCGCTGCTGGCCGCCTGCGCCGCGCCGCCGCCGCCCGCCCGCATCAGCGAGGTCGGCGAGTACTACCGCCCCGGCTCGGGCTATGCGCTGGGCTATCTGCACCGCGCCGGCGACGTGCAGGTGGCGCAGCAGGACTATCCCGATGCGCTGCGCTTCGTCGCGCCGCCGCCGGCGCCCGGCTCGCTGACCCAGCGCATCGACGACCTGGCGTATCAACAGGGCAAGGCGCTGCGCCAAAGCCCGCGCGGCGCGCTGGCCGTGGCCGATGCCGACCTGAAGTCGCCGCAGGCCGTGCAGGCCTTCGCCTGCTCGCTGGGCGTCAACGTCAGCGCCGAGCGCACGCCGCACCTGGACATGCTGCTGCGCCGCAGCCTCAACGACGCCGGGCTGGCCACCTTCCGCGCCAAGGAGCACTACGCGCGCCAGCGGCCGTTCCGCCACAACGCCGAGGCCAGTTGCACGCCGGCCGAGGAGGCGCGGCTGAAGGCCGACTCCTACCCTTCCGGCCACGCCGCCATCGGCATGGCCTGGGGCCTGGTGCTGACCCAGGTGGCGCCCGAGCGCACCGAGTCCTTGATGGCGCGCGGCCTGGCCTACGGCGACAGCCGCTGGATCTGCGGCGTGCACTGGCGCAGCGACGTGCAGGCCGGCCAGCTGGCCGGCGCCGCCGCCTTCGCGCGCCTGCAGGCCGAGCCCCTGTACCGGCAGCAACTGGCGCTGGCGCAGCAGGAGGTGGCCGCGGCCCGCCGGCGCGGCGACGTGCCGGCGGCCGCCGCCTGCGCCGCCGAGGACGCGGCGCTGCGCACCGTGGCCGCACTCTGACCGGGACTGCAGCATGACGACCCAAACCGCCTTCTTCCACGACGAGCGCACCTTCTGGCACGTGCCGGGCGGTCTGCATGCGCTGTTCCTGCCGGTGGGCGGCTGGGTGCAGCCGATGGCCGGCAGCGGCATGGCCGAGTCGCCCGACAGCAAGCGCCGCATCAAATCGCTGATGGACGTCTCGGGGCTGACCGAGCAGCTCGTCGTGCGCAGCGCGCCGATGGCGACCGAGGAAGACCTGCGCCGTGTGCACCCGGCCAGCTACCTCGACGAGTTCAAACGCTTGAGCGATGCCAGCGGCGGCGACCTGGGCGAGGTGGCGCCGTTCGGCCCCGGCAGCTACGAGATCGCCAGGCTCTCGGCCGGCCTCGCACTGGCCGCGGTGGACGGCGTCTGGCGCGGCGAGTTCGGCAACGCCTTCGCGATGTCGCGCCCGCCGGGCCACCACTGCCTGCGCGAGCACAGCATGGGCTTCTGCCTGCTGAACAACATCGCGATCGCGATCGAGGCCGCGAAGGCGCGCCACGGCATCGAGCGCATCGCCGTGCTCGACTGGGACGTGCACCACGGCAACGGCACTCAAGCGATCTTCTACGACCGTGCCGACGTGCTGACGATCTCGCTGCACCAGGAGCATTGCTTCCCGCCCGGCTACAGCGGCGCCGAGGACCGCGGCGCCGGCCCCGGCCTGGGGCATAACGTCAACGTGCCGCTGCAGCCCGGCGGCGGCCACGAAAGCTACGTCTACGCCTTCGAGCGCATCGTGCGCCCGGCGATCGACCGCTTCCGGCCGCAGCTGCTGATCGTCGCCAGCGGCCTGGACGCCAACGGCGTCGACCCGCTGGCGCGCATGCAGCTGCACCCCGAAAGCTTCCGCTGGATGACGCGCCAGGCCAAGGCGATGGCCGCGCAGCACGCCGGCGGCAAGCTGGTGATCGTGCACGAGGGCGGCTATTCGGAAGCCTGCGTGCCGTTCTGCGGGCTGGCGGTGATGGAAGAGCTGTCGGGCCACCGCACCGAAGTGCAGGACCCGTTCTCCGACTTCTTCGGCCTGCAGCAGCCGGGCGCGCGCTTCATGGCGCTGCAGCGGCAATTGATCGACGAGATGGCCGCGCTGCACGGCCTTTGACGGGCACGCCATGGCCGACCCCATCCTCGACGTCCAGCACATCGCCAAGGCGCTGGGCGGTGACGGCGCGCGCCGCGCGGCCACGTCCATCATCGGCGACCTCGCGTTCGCCGCGCGGCCGGGCGAGTTCATCGCCGTCGTCGGCCCCTCGGGCTGCGGCAAGACCACGCTGCTGATGTGCCTGGCCGGGCTGATGCCGGTGGACAGCGGCCGCGTGGTCTTCGAGTCCAAGCCGGTGGCCGGGCCGCCGGCCGGCATCGGCGTGGTGTTCCAGGACTACAGCCGCTCGCTGCTGCCGTGGCGCACCAACGTCGCCAACGTCGTGTTCGGGATGAAGCGGTTGCAGGACTTGTCGCCGGCGCAGAAGGCCGCGCAGGCGCGCGATCTGCTGCAGCACGTGGGGCTGAAAGGCTTCGAGGACTTCTACCCCTGGCAGGTGTCCGGCGGCATGCAGCAGCGCGTGGCGATCGCGCGCGCGCTGGCCGCGCGCTCGCACCTGCTGCTGCTGGACGAGCCGCTGGCCGCCGTCGACGCGCAGACCCGCGCCGAGGTGCAGGACCTGCTGCTGGCGCTGGCCGCCGAGTACCGCCAAACCTGCGTGCTGGTGACGCACGACGTCGACGAGGCGCTGTACCTCGCCGACCGCGTGATCGTGCTGTCGCAGCGTCCGACGCGCGTGCTGCGCGACATCGCGGTGGAGCTGCCGTCGCCGCGCGACCAGCTGAGCACCCGCGCGCACCCGCGCTTCCTGGCGCTGCGCGAAGAGGTGCTGCGGCTGATCAAGTCACTACCGAAAGCCCATTGAAGGAGAGAAGCCGATGACCGCCATCCGTTCAACCGCCGTGATCGCCGCCGCGCTGGCCACCGCTGCCACCGCCGTCGTCAGCCTGCCCGCGCAGGCGCAGGACAAGGTCAAGTTCGCGTACCTGAAGACCACGACGATGGTGCCCTTCTTCTACGCCGAGCAGAAGGGCTACTTCAAGGCCGAAGGCCTGGACCTGGAAATGGTGCCGGTGCAAGGCGGCCCGGCCGCGGCCGCCGCGGTGGCCAGCGGCAGCGCGCAGATCGGCTACGCGGCGCCGACGCCGATCGTCATCGCGCGCGACCAGAACCAGCCCTACCGCTTCATCTTCGCGCTGCAATGGGAGCGCACGCCCGACCAGTTGTGGGGCCCGATGATCGCCAGCGAACGCTCGGGCATCAAGAGCTTCAAGGACGTGGCCGGCAAGACCATCCTCACCGGCCCGCCCGGCGGCCTGTGCGAGCTGGCCTGGCGCGACTGGCTGGCGAAGAACAACGTCGCGTGGTCGTCGGTGAAGGTGCTGACCAATCCCTTCCCGCAGCACCAGGCGGCGCTGGAGGTCGGCAACGCCGACGCCGCGTGCACGCCCGACCCGTTCTACAGCAGCATCAAAGGGTCGAAGGTGAAGCCCGTGTTGCTGGGCATGGGTTACCTGGCCGAGGAGAAGCGCCGCTACATGATCGACGGCGTGTTCTCCACCGACACCTGGATTGCTGCCAACGGCAAGGCCATCGCCGCGATCAAGCGCGCCGTCGCGCGCGCCACCAAGGACCTGAACGGCGACAAGGCCGTGGTGCGCAAGATCCTGGTCGACGAGTTCAAGCTGCCGGCCGCGGTGGCCGACACCATGCGGCTGGACTACGACCCCGAGCCGCGGCTGGAACTGGCCGACATCGTGCCGGTGGTGGAGGCGCTCAAGCGCCACGGCATGATCAAGGCGACGCTGAAGCCCGCCGACGTGGTCGCGGAATCGAAGTAACGAGGCCTGCTCGCCATGCACCGCCTGCGCGTGCTGGTCTCGATCGGCGGCCTGCTGCTGCTGTGGCAGTTGGTCGTCTGGACCGGATGGGTGCCGGCCGACTACTTCCCCGGCCCCTGGCCCACCGCGCAGGCGCTGTGGGCGGGGCTGGCCGGCGGCGAACTGCTGCGCGCGCTGGCGCAGACCGTGGCGCGCGCGCTGCTGGGGCTGGTCGGAGCCACCGCGCTGGGCGTTGCGGTGGCGCTGCTGACCGCGCGCTACAAGCTGCTGAAACAGGCGCTGGACCCGGTGGCCGAGTTCTTCCGCCCGCTGCCGCCGGCCGCGCTGGTGCCGATGGCGATCTTCTTCCTCGGGCTGGGCGGCGCGCTGTTCGGCTTCATCCTGCTGTTCGCCTGCGTCTGGCCGGTGTACCTGAACGCCGGCGCCGCGCTGGCCGCGGTGCCCACGGTGCAGCTGCGCACCGCTTCGTCCTTCGGTTATGCCGGCTGGAGCCGGGTGCTGAAGGTGCAACTGCCGGCGGCGCTGCCGGAGATCTTCATCGGCGTGCGCATCGCCGCCGGCGTCGCGCTGATCGCCACCGTGGTCACCGAGATGCTGGCCGGCCGTGACGGCCTGGGCTATCTGCTCAACGAATCGGCGATGACGCTGCGCATCCCCGAGATGTTCGCGGCGCTGTTCCTGGCGATGCTCAGCGGCCTGGCGCTCAACGCGCTGGTGCTGCGGCTGCGCTGGCGCGTCGTCGGCTGGCACGTCGGCCTGACGCAGTCCAACCGGGCATGACGGCGATGTCGATGAACGCATGGCTGCGGCGCGCCGCCCCCGCGCTGGTGCTGCTGGCGGCCGTGCTGCTGGCCTGGGAGATGCTGGCGCGCGCCTTGGGCAACCCCAACGTGCCGGCGTTCAGCGCGGTGCTGCAGGCGCTGGCCGGCAATGCGGCGGTGATCGCGCCAGCGCTGGTGCAGACGCTGCGCCGCGTGGCGATCGCGCTGGCGCTGGCCGTCGTCACGATGGTGCCGCTGGGCATCCTGATCGGCCGCATCGGCTGGCTGGGCGACCTGCTGGAGCCCGTGATCGACCTGCTGCGCCCGCTGCCGCCGCCGGCCATCGTGCCGCTGGTGATGCTGTTCGCCGGCACCGGCGACGCGGCCAAGATCACGGTCATCGTCTACACCGCCGCCTTCCCGATCCTGATCCACGCGATCGACGGCATCCGCGGCACGCACCCGCTGCTGCACACGGTGTCGCGCTCGCTGCGCCTGTCGCGGCGCGAAGCGCTGTGGCACGTCGACCTGCCGGCCACGCTGCCGGTGGTGATGACCGGCATCCGGCTGGCGGTGGCCGCGGCGCTGCTGGTGGCGGTGACGGCCGAGATGCTGCTGTCGTCCGATGGCATCGGTGTCTACCTGCTGCGCAGCCAGGAGACCTTCCGCATCGCCGACGGGCTGGCCGGCATCTGCGCCATCGCCTGCGTGGGCTGGGCCGTCAACGCGGCGTTCCTGCAGCTCGACCGCCGGCTGCTGCACTGGCACTACGCGACGACCGCCGAATGAACAAGCCCGACATCATCTACATCGTCGCCGACGACCTCGGCTCCGCCGATCTCGGCTGTTACGGCGGCGACCCGGCGATCTCGCCTGCCATCGACCGCCTGGCCGCCGAGGGCCTGCGCTTCACGACGGCGTACGCCAATTCGCCGGTGTGTTCGCCGACGCGCTTTGCGATGATCACCGGGCGCTGGCAGTACCGCTTGCGCGGCGCCGCCGAAGAGCCGCTGGGCCGCCGCAGCGACACGCTGGGCCTGCCGCCCGAGCACCCCACGCTGCCTTCGCTGCTGCGCGACGCCGGCTACGCCACCGCGCTGGCCGGCAAGTGGCACCTGGGCTATGCGCCGAAGTTCGGCCCGCTGCTCAGCGGCTACCAGGAGTTCTTCGGGCCGATGGGCGGCGCGGTCGACTACTTCTCGTACCTCAACTTCGGCGGCCAGCGCGACCTGTGGGACGGCCCCGCGCTCAGCGGCGCCGAGGGCTACTTGACCGACCTGATCAGCGAGCGCGCGGCCGAATTCGTCGCGCGCGACCGCGGCGAGCAGCCGTATTTCTTGAGCGTGCACTACACCGCGCCGCACTGGCCCTGGGAGGACCGCGACGGCGGCCGCGGCGAATCGCAGCGCATCGGCGCCGCGATCGGCCACCTCGACGGCGGCTCGATCGAGATCTACCGCCGCATGATCCGCCAGATGGACGAAGGCATCGCGCGCATCCTGGCCGCGGTGCCGGCGCACCGGCGCGACGACACGCTGGTCGTCTTCACCAGCGACAACGGCGGCGAGCGCTTCTCGAACAACTGGCCCTACGTCGGCGGCAAGATGGACCTGACCGAAGGCGGCATCCGAGTGCCCTTGGTCGCGCGCTGGCCGCGGCGCATCGCCGCCGGCCGCAGCAGCGCGCTGCCGACGATCACGATGGACTGGGCCGCGACGATGCTGCAGGCCGCCGGCGTGGCGCCGCACGCCGACCATCCGCTGGACGGTGTGAGCCTGCTGCCGCTGTTCGACGACCCGGCCTGGGCGCCGCCGCGGCTGCTGTACTGGCGCATGAAGCACCGGCTGCAGGCGGCCTGCCTGGACCACCCGTGGAAGTACCTGCGCATCGAAGGCCACGAGTACCTGTTCGACCTCTCGGCCGACCAGCGCGAGCGCGCCAACCAGGCCAAACGCCAGCCCGAGCGGCTGCAGCGCCTGCGCGAAGCCTGGAACGACTGGGCGCGCACGATGCCCGGCATCCCCGACGATGCCGACGTCTACCTGATCTGGGGCGACGACGACATGCCGCGCCCGACGCATTGACGAGAGGCCCGCGATGACGACGACGACGAACCGCGCACCGCACGACTGGACCGCCGCCGAGACGCTGGCCGAGCTGGCCGCGCGGCGCATCGGCGCCGAGGAACTGCTGGACCATTACGTCGCGCGCCGCGATGCGCTCGACGGCGCCGTCAACGCGGTGATCGCGACCGACGTCGACGGCGCCCGCCGCGCCGCGCGCGCGATCGATGCGCGCCGCGCCGCCGGCGCCGCGCTGCCGCCGCTGGCCGGGCTGACGATGACGATCAAGGACTCGTTCGAGGTCACCGGGATGACCGCCACCTGCGGCATCCCCGAGCTGGCGCAGCACCGCCCGGCGCGCGACGCCGACGCGGTGGCGCGGCTGCGCGCTGCCGGCGCGGTGATCTACGGCAAGACCAACTGCCCGCTGGGCGTGTCGGACCACCAGAGCTACAACCCGCTGTTCGGCGTCACGCGCAACCCCTGGGACGCGGCGCGCACGCCCGGCGGCTCGTCGGGCGGATCGGCGGCGGCGCTGGCCGCGGGCTTCTGCGCGCTGGAGCTGGGCAGCGACATCGGCGGCTCGATCCGGTTGCCCAGCCACTTCTGCGGCGTCTACGGCCACAAGCCGAGCTGGGGCCTGGTGTCCGGGCGCGGCCACATCCCGCCGCCGCCCGGCGTCGTGGCGCCGCCGGCGCCGCTGGCGGTGATCGGCCCGCTGGCGCGCTCGGCCGCCGACCTGGAACTGGCGCTGTCGGTGCTGGCCGGGCCCACCGAGGACGAAGTGCCGGCGTGGTCGCTGCAACTGCCGCCGCCGCGGCAGGAGCGTTTGAGCGACTTCCGCGTCGCGCTGTGGCTGGATGCTTATCCAGTCGACGGCGCCTATGCCGCGGCGATCGAGCGCTTCGCGCAGGCGCTGGCGGCCGAGGGCGTCGCGGTCGAGCGGCTGCGGCAAGGGCCGGTGGACCCGGCCGCGTCGTGGGACACCTACCTGGACCTGCTGTTCGGCGTCATCGGCATGGGCGCGCCGGAGGCCGAACTCGGGGCCTACCAGGCCGCGGCCAAGGGCGCGCCGCCGGACGGCTATGCCGCGCGGCTGGCGCGCGCCACCGCGCAGCCGCTGCGCCACTGGGCGCTGCAGTCCGGGCGGCAGTCCGCGCTGCGCCGGCAGTGGGCTCACTTCTTCGAGCGCCACGACCTGCTGCTGTGCCCGGTGGCGATGACGCAGGCCTTCGCGCACCAGACCGACGACGGCCACGGCCCGGTGCCGCAGATCGCGCGCACGCTGCCGGTCGACGGCGCGCCGCGGCCCTACCTCGAGAACCTGATGTGGCCGGGGCTGACGACGGTCGCCCATCTGCCAGCCACCGCGCGGCCGCTGGGCGAGCGGGTCGGCGGCCTGCCGGCCGGCGTGCAGATCGTCGGCCCGTATCTGCACGACCGCACGCCGCTGCGCTTTGCGGCGCTGTGCGACCAGGCCTTCGGGCGCTTAAGCCCGCCGCCGGGCCTTCATTGATTCTGTTGACAACGAAACAAATAATTCCTACGATGGCCGCCCACCTCTCACCCGCGCAGAAGGAGCCGATCATGGCCGCGTCCGACGTCAATCCCGTGTCCCTGTCGCCGGTCGGAACGCTTCGCCGGCGCACGCTGCTGACCGCCGGGGCCGCCGGCGCCGCGACGCTGGGCCTGCCGGCGCCGGCGCTGGCGCAGTCGGGCAGCACCATCCGCATCGGCTACATCACCGCGCTGTCGGGCGTGCGTGCCAACTTCGGCGAGGCCGACAACTGGACGCTTGACAAGTTCAAGGCCGCGGTGAAGGGCGGCGTGAAGATCGGCGCCAAGACCTACAACATCGAGGTCGTCGCCAAGGACAACCAGTCCGACCCCAACCGCTCGCAGGTGGTGTCCACCGAAGCGGTGCTGCGCGACAAGGTCGACCTGCTGCTGGTGCAGGACGGCGATGCCGCCGGCCCGGCCGGCCAGCTCTGCGACGTGAACGGCATCCCGATGATCTCGACGATGATGCCGTGGCAGGCCTTCACCTTCGGCCGCGGCTCCACGCCGGAGAAGGGCTTTCCGTTCTCGTTCCACTTCTTCTGGGGCGCCGACGACGTGCTGAAGAACTTCTTCGGCATGTGGAACGCGCACCAGACCAACAAGACGGTGGGCACCTTCTACGTCGACAACCCGCCCGGCCAGGCCTTCGCCGATGCCAAGACCGGCCTGCCGGCCGGCGCCAAGCAGTTTGGCTACAAGGAGATCAACACCGGCTTCTTCAAGATCTCCACCGACGACTTCTCCAACCAGGTGCAGGCCTTCAAGTCGGGCAACGCGCAGATCGTCTCCGGCTTCGCGTTCGCCAACCACTTCGCCACCTTCTGGAAGCAGGCGCAGCAGGCCGGGCTGAAGCCCGAGGTGGTGACGATGGCGGCGGCCTTCCTGTTCCCCAGCGCGCTGCAGTCGCTGGGCGACGCCGGCGACGGCATGTCCACCGAGATCTGGTGGACGCCGGCGTTCCCGTACAAGTCGTCGATCACCGGGCAGACCGCGCGCGAGCTGGCCGCCGACTGGGAGAAGTCCACCGGCAAGCAGTGGACGCAGCCCATCGGTTATGGCCACGCGCTGTGGGAGACGGCGCTGGCGGCGCTGAAGGGCGCGGCCGACCCCAAGGACCGCAAGTCGGTGCGCGACGCGATCACGAAGATGAAGCTCGACTCCATCGTCGGGCCCATCAACTTCAAGGACAGCCCGATCAAGAGCATCGCCGTCACGCAGATGGTGGGCGGCCAGTGGCGCAAGGCCAAGGCCGGCGCCAAGTTCCCGTTCGAGCTGCTGATCACGCACAACGGCACGGCGCCCAACATCCCGGTGGAGTCGGGGCTCAAGCTGCTGTCGGCGCTGCGCTGAAGCACCCGCCGCAAAGGCCCTGTCCGTGCTGGAAGTCTCGGGCCTGTGCAAGCGCTACGGCGAGATCGTCGTCGCCGACGGCATCGGCTTCTCGCTGCAGCGCGGGCACTGCATCGGCGTGGTCGGGCCCAACGGCGCGGGCAAGAGCTCGCTGTTCAACCTGATCACCGGCGTCGCCGCGGCGGACGCCGGCAGCATCCGGCTGGACGGCGTGGACCTCGCGGGCAAGCGCCCGCACCAGCGTGCGCGCCTGGGTGTCGCGCGCGCCTTCCAGATTCCGCAGCCGTTCCCCAAGCTGACTGTCTATGAGAACGTGCTGGCCGCCGCCACCTTCGGCGCCGGTCTCGACGGCGCGCGCGCCGCCGCGCAGGCGCAAGCCGCGCTGGAGCGCTGCGCGCTGGCCGGCCGCGCGGCCGAGCCCGCCGGCCAACTGCCGCTGCTGGACCGCAAGCGCCTGGAGATGGCCAAGGCCATCGCGACCGCGCCGAAGCTGCTGCTGCTGGACGAGGTGGCCGGCGGCCTCACCGAGCCCGAGGTGGCGCTGCTGGCGGCGCTGGTGGCCGAGTTGAAATCGCAGTACGCGGTGATGTGGATCGAGCACATCCCGCAGGCGCTGCACGCGGTGGCCGACCGCATCCTCGTGCTGCACTTCGGCCGCAAGCTGCTGGAGGCGCCGCCGGCCGAGGCGATGGCCAGCCGCGAGGTGCGCGAGATCTACATGGGGCTGCCGGCCGAAGACGATGGCGCTGCTTGAAGTCGATTCGCTGCAGGTCTGGTACGGCGACCTGCAGGCGCTGTACGGCGTCTCGCTGAGCCTGGACGAAGGCGGCGTGCTGGCGCTGATCGGCGCCAACGGCGCCGGCAAGTCCACGCTGCTGGCCGCGCTGTGCGGGCTGCTGGACGGCCGCGCCGCCGGCGCCGTGCGCTTCGGTGGGCAGGCGGTGCTGGGCCGCCCGGCCGAGGCGCTGGCGCGCGAGGGCATCGCGCTGGTGCCGGAAGGACGAATGCTGTTCCCCTCGCTCAGCGTCGAGGAGAACCTGCTGATGGGCACGCTGACGCGCCGCCGCGGGCCGTGGACGCTGCCGCGCGTCTACGAGCTGTTCCCGATCCTGGCGGAGTTCCGCGGGCGGCCGGCCACCGCGCTGTCGGGCGGGCAGCAGCAGATGGTGGCGGTGGCGCGCGCGCTGCTGTCCAACCCGCGGCTGCTGCTGTGCGACGAGATTTCGCTGGGCCTGGCACCCTTGGTGGTGGAGCAGATCTACGCGGCGCTGCGCAGCATCCGCGGCGAGGGGCTGGCCATCGTGCTGGTGGAGCAGGACGTGCAGCGCGCCTGCGCCGCGGCCGACGCGGTGTGCTGCCTGCTGAAGGGCCGCGTCACGCTGCAGGGCGGCGCCGACGCCTTCGACCATGCGCAGATCGCGCGCGCGTACTTCGGACACTGAACCCATGGACTGGCTGCAGACCATCGTCAACGGGCTGATGCTGGGCGCCCTGTACGGCTTGTTCGGGCTGGGGCTGGCGCTGGTGTTCGGCGTCATGCGCGTGGTCAACCTCGCGCATGGCGAGTTCATCGTGCTGGCGGCCTACGGCGGCACCACACTGGCGGCGCTGGTGCCGGGCGTCTCGCCGCTGTGGTGGGTGCTGCCGGTGGCGGTGGCCGCCTTCGGCGTGGGCTATGCGCTGCAGGCGCTGCTGGTCAACCGCGCGGTGCGCAGCGGCGACCCGCTGACGCCGCTGATGCTGACCTTCGGGCTGGCCGTCGTGCTGCGCAACCTGATGGTGGAGGTGTTCGGCACCAACCCGCAGGCGCTGGACGGCGGCGCCTTCGCGCGCGCCGGCTTCGACGTGCTGGGCCTGCGCATCGCGCTGTTCCCGCTGGCGGTGCTGGTGCTGGCGGCGGCGATGTTCTTCGCGCTGCAGTGGCTGCTGTCGCGCACCGAATGGGGCCGCATCGTGCGCGCCACGTCGGACAACTTCCGCATCGTGCGGCTGATGGGCGTGGAGCCCAACCGCGTCTACAACACCGTGATGGGGCTGGCGCTGGCCTTCGCGGCGGTGGCCGGCATGCTGCTGGCGCTGCGCACCTCGTTCACGCCGTACTCGGGGGCCGAGCGGCTGCTGGTCGCCTTCGAGGTCGTGATCCTCGGCGGGCTGGGCTCGTTCTGGGGCGCGTTCGCCGGCGGCATGGCGCTGGGCGTCGCGCAGCTGCTGGGGCAGAAGTTCGATTCCAACGCGGGCTCGCTCTATTCGCACCTGCTGTTCTTCGTCGTGCTGATCCTGTGGCCCACGGGGCTGTCGAGGCGCGGGCGATGAAGCACCTGGGCCTCGTCTTGATGATGATTTGCGCGGCGCTGGCCGCGGCCGCGCCGTCGCTGCTGGACGCCGGCTGGCTGCGCCTGGCCAGCGAGGTGCTGCTGATGCTGGCGATGGCGCAGATGTGGAACCTGCTGGCCGGCTACACCGGGCTGGTGTCGCTGGGCCACCAGGCCTTCATCGGCATCGCGGCCTACTTGCTGTTCTATGTGTCCGACCGCTTCGAGATCCATCCGTTCGCGCTGGTGCCGGTGGCCGGCGCGGCCTGCGCACTGGTGGCGGCGATCATCGCGCCGCTGCTGTTCCGCCTGCGCGACGCCTACTTCTCGGTCGGCATCTGGGTCTTCGCCGAGATCGTCTACGTGCTGGCCACCAAGACGCGCGAGCTGGGCGCCTCCAGCGGCGTGGCGCTCAAGTCGGTGCGGTTGGTCGACGTCGAGACCTTCGCGCGCAACAGCTTCTGGATCTCGGCCGCCATCGCGCTGGCCGCGGTGGCCGGCGTGCAGGCCTTGATGCGCTCGCGCCTGGGCCTGGGCCTGATGGCGGTGCGCGACAACGAGCTGGCCGCCACCAGCATCGGCGTCGACGTCTGGCGCAACCGGCTGGTGGCCTTCGTCGTCTCGGCCTTCGGCTGCGGGCTGGCCGGCGCGGCGCAGTTCATGGGCACGATGTTCGTCAGCCCCGAGGCGGCCTTCGACGTCAACTGGGTGGTCGCGATGATGTTCATCGTCGTGATCGGCGGCATCGGCACGCTGGAAGGGCCCATCATCGGCACCGTGCTGTACTTCGGGCTGCGCGAGGGCTTCGCCGCCTGGGCCGGCGTCTCGGGCAGCTGGTACCTGGTGGCGATGGGGCTGGTGGCCATCGCGGTGATGCGCTTCGCGCCGCGCGGCCTGTGGGGCTGGGCGCGCGAGCGCTTCGGCTGGCAAGGGCTGTCGGTGCGGCGCGTGCCGCCGGCGGCCTCATCGAGGAGCGAGACATCATGAGACTCGACGAATACGCTGCTTACGACGGCCTGGGCCTGGCCGAGTTGGTGCGCCGCGGCGAGGTCTCGGCGGCCGAGCTGGCGGCGCTGGCGCAGTCGGCCATCGACGCGCTGAACCCGCGGCTCAACGCGGTGATCGGCCGCGTCGAGCCGCAGCCGCCGGCCGGCGGCGCCGCGGCGCCGTTCCACGGCGTGCCCTTCCTGATCAAGGACCTGGTGCTGCATGCGCAAGGCGTGCCTTGCGACATGGGCAGCCGGCTGGTGGCCGGCGCCTTCACCTCGCCGCACGACACCGAGCTGATGGCGCGCTTTCGTGCCGCCGGGCTGGTGACGCTGGGCCGCAGCAACACGCCGGAGTTCGGCTTCAACGCCACCACCGAGCCGCTGCTGCACGGCCCCACGCGCAACCCCTGGGACCTGTCGCGCAGCGCCGGCGGCTCCAGCGGCGGCTCGGCGGCCGCGGTGGCGGCCGGCATCGTGCCGCTGGCGCATGCCAACGACGGCGGCGGCTCGATCCGCATCCCCGCCGCGCAATGCGGGCTGGTGGGCCTGAAGCCGACGCGCGGCCGCACGCCGGTGGGCCCCGAGACCGGGATGCCGCTGCACGACCTGGGCATCGAGCACGTGGTGACGCGCACGCTGCGCGACTGCGCCGCGCTGCTGGACGCGGTGGAAGGCCCGGCGCCCGGCGACCGCTTCGCGATCGCGCGGCCGGCGCGGCTCTATGCCGACGAGCTGCGCCGCGCGCCGCCGCGGCCGCTGCGCATCGCCTTCCACGCCGACGGCGGCGCGCACGCCGTGGTCGACCCGCAGTGCCGCGCGGCGGTGGAGGCAGTGGCCGCGCAGTGCCAGGCGCTGGGCCACCACGTCGAGCCGGCGAAGCCCGCCTGCGACGAGGCGATGTTCGACCGCGTCAACCTGTGCTACTGGACCTCGTTCCTGGCCGGCGCCGTCACCGGGCTGGCGGCGATGCTGGGCCGCACGCCGTCGGCCGAGAACCTGGAGGCCTGCACCTGGGCTTCGGTGCAGCACGGGCTGGCGCTGCGCGCGGTCGACCTGGAAGAGGCCGACGTGCTGGCCAACGTGATCTGCCGCTCGGTGGCCGCCTTCTTCCAAAGTTATGACGTGCTGCTGACGCCGGTGACCGCGGCGCCGCCGATCGCGCTGGGCGTGATGGACTGCAACCGCCGCGGCCTGGACGCCGCCGGCTGGCTGCGCGAGGTGTTCCGCCATATGCCCTTCACCGCGCTGTACAACCTGACCGGCCAGCCGGGCCTCAGCCTGCCGCTGGCCGCCAGCGCCGACGGCCTGCCGATCGGCGTGCAGCTGGTCGCGCGCTACGGCGACGAGGCCACGCTGTTCAACCTGGGCGGGCAACTGGAGCAGGCCATGCCCTGGGCGGCGCGCCGGCCGGCGATCCACGTCGCCAACCTGGGCGGCGCAGGCTGAGCCGCGGCGTTGCGCATGAACGATTTTCGACACCTGAACCTGCAGGCCGCGATCGTCGACCTCGACGGCACGATGGTCGACACCGTCGGCGACTTCGAGGCCGCGCTCGCGCGCACGCTGGCCGACCTGGGCCGGCCGCCGGTGACGCGCGGCTTCATCGCCGCGACGGTGGGCAAGGGCTCCGAGCACCTGATCCGCCGCACGCTGCAGCAGGCCGGCGCGCCCGAGTCCGACTACGAGCGCGCCTGGGACCGCTACCAGCACCACTACCGGCAGATCAACGGCCTGCATTCGGCGCTGTTCGACGGCGTGGCCCAAGGGCTGGAGCGCTTGCGCGCGCGCGGCCTGCGCCTCGCCTGCCTGACCAACAAGCCCACGGCCTTTGCGCAAGCGCTGCTGGCCGGCAAGGGCGTGGCCGGCTACTTCGAGCAGGTGTTCGGCGGCGACGCCTTCGCGCGCCAGAAGCCCGACCCGCTGCCGCTGCTGGAGACCTGCAAGGCACTGGGCAGCGCGCCCGCGGCGACGCTGATGGTGGGCGACTCCAGCAACGACGCGGCCGCCGCGCGCGCCGCCGGCTGTCCGGTGGTGCTGGTGAGCTACGGCTACAACCACGGCGAGCCGGTGGCCAAGGTCGGCGCCGACGCGGTGATCGACCGCCTGGACGAGCTGGACCGGCTGCTGACCCAGCCGCTGTAGCGGCTTTGCTAAACTGCCCGCCATGTTTGCGGCACGTGCCATCACCGTCGTCACGCCGGCAGGGTCCCAGGACCGGGGAGCCTGGCCCTGGCGCCGCTCGCCCCGCACCGCCTGACCCGCCACGGGTCCACCGCCTGACGCCGGGCCTTCGTTCGCCGAGGCCCTAGCTCACCGCAACATCGGGCTTGCCGCCGCACACGCCGCCGCAAGCCGCCATTCAGGGCCGAGCCATGATCACCGAACTCGAATTCAAGAGCCTTGCCGCGCAGGGCTACAACCGCATCCCCCTCATCGCCGAGGCTTTTGCCGACCTCGAGACGCCGCTGTCGCTGTACCTCAAGCTGGCCGGCGGGCAGCGCCACAGCTTCCTGCTGGAATCGGTCGTCGGCGGCGAGCGCTTCGGCCGCTACAGCTTCATCGGCCTGCCGGCGAAGACGCTGCTGCGCGCCAGCGGCTTCAAGACCGAGGTCGTCACCGAAGGCCGCGTCGTGCAGACGGACGAGGGCAACCCGCTGGACTTCGTCGCCGCGTACCGCCAGCGCTTCAAGGTGGCGCTGCCGCCGGGGCTGCCGCGCTTCTGCGGCGGACTGGCCGGCTACTTCGGCTACGACGCGGTGCGCTACATCGAGCCGCGCCTGGCCGAGACCTGGAAGAGCGGCGGCATCGCCACGCCCGACGTGCTGCTGCTGCAGACCGAGGAAGTGGCGGTGATCGACAACCTGTCGGGGCGGTTGTACCTGATCGTCTGGGCCGACCCGTCGCAGCCCGAGGCCTACTTCAGCGGCAAGCGGCGGCTGTCGGAGCTGGCCGACAAGCTGCGCTACAGCGTGACCGCGCCGCCGGTCAAGCGCGGGCCGTCCTACGCGGTGGAGCGCGAGTTCGAGCAGGCCGACTACCTGGCCGCGGTGCTGCGGAGCAAGGACTACATCGCCGCCGGCGACATGATGCAGGTGCAGATCGGCCAACGTTTGAAGAAACGCTACACCGAAAGCCCGCTGAGCCTGTATCGCGCGCTGCGCTCGCTGAACCCGTCGCCCTACATGTACTTCTACGACCTGGGCGAGTTCCACATCGTCGGCGCCAGCCCCGAGATCCTGGTGCGCCACGAGCACACCGCCGAAGGCGACAAGGTGACGATCCGCCCGCTGGCCGGCACGCGCCCGCGCGGCGCGACGCCCGAGCTGGACAAGGCGCTGGAAGAAGAGCTGAAGAACGACCCCAAGGAGCGCGCCGAGCACCTGATGCTGATCGACTTGGCGCGCAACGACATCGGCCGTATCGCCAGGACCGGCAGCGTCAAGGTGACCGAGGCCTTCGCGATCGAGCGCTACTCGCACGTGATGCACATCGTCAGCAACGTCGAGGGGCTGCTCAAGGACGGCATGAGCAGCCTGGACGTGCTGCGCGCCACCTTCCCGGCCGGCACGCTGACCGGCGCGCCCAAGATCCGCGCGATGGAGATCATCGACGAGCTGGAGCCCGTCAAGCGCGGCATCTACGGCGGCGCCTGCGGCTACCTGAGCTTCGCCGGCGACATGGACCTGGCGATCGCCATCCGCACCGGCATCGTCAAGGACAACACGCTGTACGTGCAGGCGGCCGCCGGCGTCGTCGCCGACTCGGTGCCCGAGCTGGAGTGGAAGGAGACCGAAGCCAAGGCGCGGGCGCTGATCCGGGCGGCGGAACTCGTCGAGGAAGGGTTCTGATCATGCTGCTGATGATCGACAACTACGACAGCTTCACCTTCAACCTGGTGCAGTACTTCGGCGAGCTGGGCGAGGACGTGCGCGTCTTCCGCAACGACGAGATCACGCTCGAAGGCATTGCCGGGCTGCAGCCCGAGCAACTGGTGCTGTCGCCCGGCCCTTGCTCGCCGGCCGAGGCCGGCGTCTGCGTCGCGGCGATCCGGCATTTCGCCGGCAAGCTGCCGATCCTGGGCGTGTGCCTGGGCCACCAGGCGATCGGCGACGCTCTAGGCGGCAAGGTGATCCGCGCGCAGGTGCAGATGCACGGCAAGGCCAGCACGATCAGCACCGACGGGCGCGGCGTCTACGAAGGGCTGCCTTCGAAGTTCAACGTCATCCGCTACCACTCGCTGGCCATCGAACGCGCCTCGCTGCCGGCCGAGCTGGAGGTGACGTCCGCGTCGGAAGACGGCGAGATCATGGGCGTGCGCCACCGCGCGCTGGCCGCCACCGCCACGCCGCTGGAAGGCGTGCAGTTCCACCCCGAGTCCATCCTCAGCGAGCACGGCCACGCGCTGCTGAAGAACTTCCTGCAGATGAGCCGGAGACCCGCATGACCATCACCAACACCGAAGCCCTGACCCGCGTCATCGAGCACCGCGAGATCTTCCACGACGAGATGCTGGCGCTGATGCGCCGCATCATGAGCGGCGAGATGTCGCCGGTGATGATCGCCGCGCTGGCGATCGGGCTGCGCGTCAAGAAGGAGACCATCGGCGAGATCGCCGCCGCGGCGCAGGTGATGCGCGAGTTCGCGACGCCGGTGCCGGTGGCCGACCGCCATCATCTCGTCGACATCGTCGGCACCGGCGGCGACAGCTCGCACACCTTCAACATCTCCACCGCGGCCACCTTCGTCGCGGCGGCCGCCGGCGCGCGCGTGGCCAAGCACGGCGGGCGCAGCGTGTCGTCGACCTCGGGCTCGGCCGACGTCGTCGAGGCGCTGGGCGCCTACATCAACCTGACGCCGGAACAGGTGGGCCTGTGCCTGCAGGAGACCGGCATCGGCTTCATGTTCGCGCCCAACCACCACCAGGCGATGAAGCACGCCGCGCCGGTGCGCAAGGAGCTGGGCGTGCGCACGATCTTCAACATCCTGGGCCCGCTGACCAACCCGGCCGGCGCGCCCAACCAGCTGCTGGGCGTGTTCCACCCCGACCTGGTGGGCATCCAGGTGCGCGTGCTGCAGCGCCTGGGCAGCGAGCACGTGATGGTGGTCTACGGGATGAACGGCATGGACGAGGTCTCGCTCTCCGGCGAGACGCTGGTCGGCGAGCTGAAGGACGGCGAGGTCAAGGAGTACGTCGTGCACCCCAGCGACTTCGGGATGCCGGTGTACGACTCGCGCGTGCTGCGCGTGGCCAACAAAGAGGAGTCGGTGCAGTGCATCCAGCGCGCGCTGGCCAACGAGGACGGCCCGGTGCGCGACGTCGTGCTGCTCAACGCCGGCGCGGCGCTGTACTGCGCCAACGTGGCCGCCAGCGTCAGCGAAGGCGTGCGCCGCGCGCGCGAGGCGGTGGCCTCGGGCGCCGCGCAGGCGCGGCTGTCGCAGTTCGTCGCGATGACCAACCAGTTCCGGCCTGCGGCCTGAAAGCCAGGCCATGCCGGACGATATCCTGCAACGCATCGTCGCCGTCAAGCGCGACGAGGTGGCGGCGCTGCTGGCGCGCCAGCCGATGGGAGCCTTGCGCGCCGAGGCCGAAGCCCAGGCAGCGCGCGGCGACCGGCGCGATTTCGAAGCGGCGCTGCGCAGCGCGATCGCCGCCGGCCGCTCGGCGGTGATCGCCGAGGTCAAGAAGGCCAGCCCCAGCAAGGGCCTGCTGCGCGACCCCTTCGTGCCGGCCGAGATCGCCGCCAGCTATGCGCGCCACGGCGCCGCCTGCCTGAGCGTGCTGACCGACGAGTGCTTCTTCCAGGGCTCGGCGGACTACTTGCGCCAGGCGCGCGCGGCCTGCACGCTGCCGGTGCTGCGCAAGGACTTCATCATCGACCCGGCCCAAATCTACGAGGCGCGGGCGATGGGCGCGGACTGCATCCTGCTGATTGCCGCCTGCCTGGACGACGGCCGCATGGCCGAGCTGGAAGCCTGCGCACGCGAGCTGGGCCTGGCAGTGCTGGTGGAAGTGCACGACGCCGCCGAGCTGGACCGCGCGCTGCGGCTGGCCACGCCGCTGGTCGGCGTCAACAACCGCAACCTGAAGACTTTCGAGGTCTCGCTGCAGACCACGATCGACCTGCTGCCGCGGGTGCCGGCCGACCGGCTGCTGGTCACCGAGTCCGGCATCCTGAGCCCGCAGGACGTGGCGCGCATGCGCGCGGCCGGCGTCCACGCCTTCCTGGTCGGCGAGGCCTTCATGCGCGCGAGCGACCCCGGCGCGGCGCTGCAGCGGCTCTTCGCATGACGGCCGACGAGCTGCCGGCCGCGTTCGACCGCCTGCCGCCGGCCTGGCGCTCGCGTCTGCCCGGCTGGACACCGGCGGCGCAGGCGGCCGTGGTCGAGCGCGTGCGCGCCGCGTCCGGTGACCGCGAGATCGCGCCGCCCGACCCCTTCCGCGCGCTGCGCCTGGTGGCGCCCGACCAGGTGCGGGTCGTGGTCTTCGGCCAGGATCCCTATCCGCGTCCGGGTCATGCCGACGGGCTGGCGTTCTCGGCCGGCCACGGCAAGCCGCATTCGCTGCGTCGCGTCTTCGAGGTGCTGGCCGCCGACCGCCCGGGTTGGCGGCCGCCGGCGCAGTGGGCGCTGGACGGCTGGGCGCGCCAGGGCGTGCTGCTGCTGAACCCGGTGCTGACGGTGGAAGTGGGCTTGGCCGGCAGCCACCTGCATTGTGGTTGGCAGGCGCTTACATCCGAAATCGTCAAGACTTTGTGCCGGCAAGCCGAGCCGCCGGTCTTTCTGTTGTGGGGCAAGCCGGCCGGCGCCTTCTTCGATTCGGCACGGCCACCGGACGCCCACCCGGTCGTGCTGCGCACCCGCCACCCGTCGCACGACATGCGGCGCGAGTTCATGGCCGGGGGCAGCCACTTCCAGGCCACGGCCGATCGCGTGGACTGGTGGGCCTTGTCCGGGGACCGCGGCGGCTAGCTGGCACGGAAAGAGCCGCGTGCTATACTCGCCGGCTCTCTGGAGGGGTGCCCGAGTGGCTAAAGGGGGCAGACTGTAAATCTGTTGGCTTACGCCTACGCTGGTTCGAATCCAGCCTCCTCCACCAGAGACAGCGTCAGATGTGGTTGTGCCGGGCGGGAGTAGTTCAATGGCAGAACCTTAGCCTTCCAAGCTAATGACACGGGTTCGATTCCCGTCTCCCGCTCCAGAGGAAGGCCGGTGTTTCGAGAACCTTCGCCGTCGCTACGGGTCTGCCGTCAGGCAGCTTGTCGTCAGACCCGTATCGATGCCCATGTGGCTCAGTGGTAGAGCACTCCCTTGGTAAGGGAGAGGTCGCGCGTTCGATCCGCGCCATGGGCACCACCTGATTCAATCTTCTACCGCCAGGAGCGCAGGAAATGGCAAAAGGCAAATTTGAACGGACCAAGCCGCACGTGAACGTGGGGACGATCGGGCACGTGGACCACGGCAAGACGACGCTGACGGCGGCGATCACGACGATCCTGGCCTCGAAGTTCGGCGGCGAAGCCAAGGCCTACGACCAGATCGACGCGGCGCCGGAAGAGAAGGCGCGCGGCATCACGATCAACACCGCGCACGTCGAGTACGAGACGGCCAACCGCCACTACGCCCACGTCGACTGCCCCGGGCACGCCGACTACGTGAAGAACATGATCACCGGCGCGGCGCAGATGGACGGCGCCATCCTGGTCGTCTCGGCCGCCGACGGCCCGATGCCGCAGACGCGCGAGCACATCCTGCTGGCCCGCCAGGTGGGCGTGCCCTACATCATCGTCTTCATGAACAAGTGCGACATGGTCGACGATGCCGAGTTGCTCGAACTCGTCGAGATGGAAGTGCGCGAACTCTTGAGCAAGTACGACTTCCCCGGCGACGACACCCCCATCGTCAAGGGCAGCGCCAAGCTCGCGATGGAAGGCGACAAGGGCGAACTGGGCGAGCAAGCCATCATGAAGCTCGCCGACGCGCTGGACAGCTACATCCCCACGCCTGAACGCGCGGTCGACGGCGCCTTCCTGATGCCCGTGGAAGACGTCTTCAGCATCAGCGGCCGCGGCACCGTCGTGACCGGCCGCGTCGAGCGAGGCGTCGTCAAGGTCGGCGAGGAAATCGAAATCGTCGGCATCCGCGCCACGCAAAAGACCACCTGCACCGGCGTGGAAATGTTCCGCAAGCTGCTCGACCAGGGCCAGGCGGGCGACAACGTCGGCATCCTGCTGCGCGGCACCAAGCGCGAAGACGTCGAGCGCGGCCAAGTGCTGTGCAAGCCCGGCAGCATCAAGCCGCACACCCACTTCACCGCCGAGGTCTACGTCCTCAGCAAGGAAGAAGGCGGGCGCCACACCCCCTTCTTCAACAACTACCGGCCGCAGTTCTATTTCCGCACGACCGACGTGACGGGCGCGGTGGAACTGCCCAAGGACAAGGAAATGGTCATGCCCGGCGACAACGTCAGCATCACCGTGAAGCTGATCGCGCCGATCGCGATGGAAGAGGGCTTGCGCTTTGCGATCCGCGAAGGCGGGCGCACCGTCGGCGCCGGCGTCGTGGCCAAGATCATCGAGTAAGGAGCCAGGATCAACCGCAGGGGCATAGCTCAACTGGCAGAGCGTCGGTCTCCAAAACCGAAGGTCGGGGGTTCGATCCCCTCTGCCCCTGCCATCCGCCGGCCTCGCGACGAGGCGGCGCCGAACAGCCCGCGGGCGCTGAACCAGCCCGGCGGGCTTTGCGCTTGATGTGATCCACCCCACCACCGCCATGGCCACCCAACCCACCGTCGAGACCGTCTCCACCAGTGCCGACAAGGCCAAGCTGGCCGGCGCCGCCTTGCTCGTCGTGGGCGCGGTCGCCGTCTTCTACGCGCTGGGCAAGCAGGACCTGTGGCTGCGCGTCATCGCGCTGCTGCTGGTGCTGGCTGCCGGCGTGGCGCTGTTCTTCACCTCCGAGCCCGGCAAGCAGCTGATCGGCTTCGGCCGTGAGTCGGTGCGCGAGGTGCGCAAGGTGGTCTGGCCCACGCGCAAGGAAGCGATGCAGATGACGGGCTACGTGGTGGCCTTCGTCTTCATCATGGCGCTGTTCATGTTCCTGACCGACAAGACGCTGGAATGGGTGCTGTACGACCTGATCCTGGGCTGGAAGCGCTGAGGACTGCGATGACTGCCGACACCCCTACCGATACCACGGCTGCCACGACGCCGGCGGCTGCCGAGACGGCCGCCGCCGCCCCGGCGCCTTCGAACAAGCGCTGGTACATCGTCCATGCCTATTCGGGCATGGAGAAAGCCGTCGAGCGCAACCTGCGCGAGCGCATCGACCGCGCCGGCATGCAGGACAAGTTCGGCCGCATCCTGGTGCCCACCGAAGAAGTGGTCGAGCTCAAGAACGGCAAGAAGACCGTGACCGAGCGCCGCATCTACCCCGGCTACGTGCTGGTGGAGATGGAGATGGCCGACGACACCTGGCACCTGGTCAAGCACACCAGCAAGGTGACCGGCTTCATCGGCGGCGCGCGCAACCGCCCGGCGCCGATCTCCGAGGCCGAGGTGGCCAAGATCGTCAGCCAGATGCAGGAAGGCGCCGAAAAGCCGCGGCCCAAGGTCGAGTGGACCGTGGGCGAGCTGGTGCGCGTCAAGGAAGGCCCGTTCACCGACTTCAACGGCGCGGTCGAGGAAGTCAACTACGAGAAGAGCAAGGTCAAGGTCAGCGTCACGATCTTCGGCCGTGCCACGGGTGTCGAGCTCGATTTCGCGCAGGTCGAAAAGGTCTGAGTCTTTTCGCGGCGCGCTGCCCCGACCCCGGCGCGCCGACATCCAACAGGGTCGATCGACGAGGAGATCGCTTCGGCGGTCGCTTGAACTCGGTAGGAGCCTTTCATGGCAAAGAAGATCGTCGGCTTCATCAAGCTGCAAGTCCCGGCGGGCAAGGCCAATCCTTCGCCCCCGATCGGCCCGGCGCTGGGCCAGCGCGGCCTCAACATCATGGAGTTCTGCAAGGCGTTCAACGCCCAGACGCAGAGCTACGAGCCGGGGCTGAAGCTGCCGGTGGTGATCACCGCGTTCGCCGACAAGTCCTTCACCTTCGTGCTGAAGTCGCCGCCGGCGACCGTGCTGCTGAAGAAGGCGGCCAAGATCGAGAAGGGCTCGGGCAAGCCGCACCTGGAGAAGGTGGGCAAGGTCACGCGCGAGCAGCTCGAGGAGATCGCCAAGACCAAGATCAAGGACCTCACGGCCGCCGACATGGATGCCGCCGTGAAAACCATCGCCGGTTCCGCCCGCTCGATGGGCATCACGGTGGAAGGAGTCTGACCATGGCCCAGCTCACCAAGAAGGCCAAGGCCCTGCAGGGCAAGGTCGAAACCACCAAGCTGTACCCGCTGGGCGACGCGCTGGCGCTGGTCAAGGACTGCGCCACCGCCAAGTTCGACGAGTCGATCGACGTCGCGGTGCAGCTCGGCATCGACGCCAAGAAGTCCGACCAGGTGGTGCGCGGCGCCGTCGTGCTGCCCGCCGGCACCGGCAAGACCAAGCGCGTGGCCGTGTTCGCGCAGGGCGCCAAGGCCGACGAAGCCAAGGCCGCCGGTGCCGACATCGTCGGCATGGACGACCTGGCCGCCGAGATCAAGGCCGGCAAGATGGACTTCGACATCGTGATCGCCTCGCCCGACACGATGCGCGTGGTCGGCACGCTGGGCCAGATCCTGGGTCCGCGCGGGCTGATGCCCAACCCCAAGGTCGGCACCGTGACGCCCGACGTGGCCACCGCGGTCAAGAACGCCAAGGCCGGCCAGGTGCAGTTCCGCGTCGACAAGGCCGGCATCATCCACGCGACGATCGGCCGCCGCTCGTTCGACGCCGATCGCCTGACGAGCAACCTGCGCGCCCTGATCGACGCCCTCAACAAGGCCAAGCCGGCCAGCAGCAAGGGCATCTACCTGCGCAAGGTGGCGGTGTCGTCGACCATGGGCGTGGGCGTGCGCGTCGATACGGCTTCGATTGCCGCCCCTGCGGCGGCGTAAGAGATTGGTGGGCTGTGCATCGCAAGCTGCGCAGGTCATCCAAGACCGCTGGCGGATGAACGGGGTCGGCCCGGCATCCTTAAACCGCAAGGCCAGCGCAGATGGCGAACCCGCTGTGAAGGAAGCGCGAATGAGTGGTTCCGAACAGAAGGTCGCTGATTTACGGGTGTGCCGGGTTGCTGCCGTCAGGCAGTGCGATGGCACGTTAGTGTGAGGAGCAGACCTTGAGTCTCAACCGCAACGAGAAGGCCGCCGTGGTGGCGGACGTGTCGACACAAGTCGCACGTTCGCAGACGCTGGCGCTGGCCGAGTACCGTGGCCTCACCGTGGAAAACCTGAACAAGCTGCGCGTCGATGCGCGCGCCAAGGGTGTCTACCTTCACGTCGTGAAGAACACCCTGGCGCGCCGCGCCGTCGCCGGCACGCCGTTCGAGGTGGCCCAGGGTGCCATGGTCGGCCCGCTGATCTACGGCTTTTCCGAGGATGCCGTTGCCGCCGCGAAAGTCGTCGCCGACTTCGCCAAGGGCAACGACAAGCTCGTCATCAAGGGCGGCGCTTACGCCGGCAAGGCGCTGGACGCCGACGGGGTCAAGGCCCTGGCGTCCATCCCCAGCCGCGAGGTGCTGATCGCCCAGGTGGCCGGCTTGCTGAAGTCGCCGATCCAGCGCATGGCCGGCGTGCTGGCCGCCGTCGCCGAGAAGAAGGGCGCGCCGGCCGAAGCCGCCGCCGCCTGACGAACGCATCCCCTGTTCAGACATTCATTCGATTTCGAGGAACCCCAAATGGCATTCGACAAAGACGCTTTCCTGTCCGCGATGGACAGCATGACCGTGATGGAACTCAATGACCTGGTGAAGGCCATCGAGGAGAAGTTCGGCGTGTCCGCCGCCGCGATGGCCGCCCCGGCCGCCGGTGGCGCCGGCGGCGCCGCCGCCCCGGCTGCCGAGGAGAAGACCGAGTTCAACGTCGTGCTGCTGGAAGCCGGCGCCAACAAGGTGTCGGTGATCAAGGCGGTGCGCGAGCTGACCGGCCTGGGCCTGAAGGAAGCCAAGGACCTGGTCGACGGCGCTCCGAAGCCCGTCAAGGAAGGCATTGCCAAGGCCGATGCCGAAGCCGCGCTGAAGAAGCTGGTCGAGGCCGGCGCCAAGGCGGAATTGAAGTAAGAGCCCCTCACCCCAACCCTCTCCCGCAAGCGGGAGAGGGGGCTGGAGAGAGCAGCGCAAAGCCCATGGGTTTTGCAGTGTTCTCTGATCCGACTGCAGGGAACGGGTTTGGTCGGGCTCCGGTGCAACGCCGGGGTTGTCCGCCAGCGGCAGGTAGTGGCCTGCCACCAGACCTCAGGCGCAACGTCTGAGTCGCCAGTCGCCGACGAGGATCCGCCTTTGGCCAAGGGGGTTCTCTCGACACGGAGAGTTTCAATGGCGCAAGCAACCCCCTACACCTACACCGAGCGCAAGCGCATCCGCAAGAGCTTCGGCAAGCGTGAAAGCGTTCTGAAGGTCCCCTACCTGCTGACCATGCAGCGCGACTCCTACGTCGCCTTCCTGCAGAAAGACGTGCCGCCCCAGAAGCGCAAGCCCGAAGGGCTGCAGGCGGCCTTCCTCTCCGCGTTCCCGATCACGTCGCACAACGGCTTCGTGGAGATGAAGTTCATCGAGTTCAACATCGCCAAGCCGGCCTTCGACGTGCGCGAATGCCAGCAGCGCGGGCTGACCTTCGCCGCTGCCGTGCGCGCCAAGCTGCAGATGATCATCTACGACCGCGAGTCGCATCCGCAGAAGGTGGCCAAGGAGATCAAGGAGCAGGAGGTCTACATGGGCGAAGTGCCGCTCATGACCGACTACGGCTCCTTCATCGTCAACGGCACCGAGCGCGTGATCGTCAGCCAGCTGCATCGCTCGCCGGGCGTGTTCTTCGAGCACGACAAGGGCAAGACGCACAGCAGCGGCAAGCTGCTCTTCAGCGCGCGCATCATTCCCTACCGCGGCTCGTGGCTGGACTTCGAGTTCGACCCCAAGGACATCCTGTACTTCCGCGTCGACCGCCGCCGCAAGATGCCGGTGACGATCCTGCTGAAGGCGATCGGCCTGAATCCCGAAAGCATCCTCGCGCACTTCTTCGTCAACGACAACTTCCGGTTGATGGACACGGGCGCGCAGATGGAGTTCGTGCCCGAGCGGCTGAAGGGCGAGGTCGCGCGCTTCGACCTCACCGACAAGAACGGCAACGTGATCGTCGAGAAGGACAAGCGCATCACCGCGCGCCACGTCAAGCAGCTGGAGCAGTCGGGCACCGGCTTCGTCAGCGTGCCGGAAGACTTCCTCGTCGGCCGCGTGCTGGCGCGCAACCAGGTCGACCCCGACACCGGCGAGATCGTCGCCAAGGCCAACGACGAGCTGACCGATTCGCTGCTGAAGAAGCTGCGCGCCGCCGGGATCAAGGAGATCCAGTGCATCTACACCAATGAGCTGAACCAGGGCGCCTACATCAGCCAGACGCTGGCTGCCGACGAGACGGCCGACCAGCTCTCGGCGCGCGTGGCCATCTATCGCATGATGCGCCCCGGCGAGCCCCCGACCGAGGATGCCGTCGAGGCCTTGTTCCATCGCCTGTTCTACAGCGAGGACACCTACGACCTGTCGCGCGTGGGCCGCATGAAGTTCAACGCCCGCGTCGGCCGCGACACGCCCGAAGGCAAGATGACCCTCAGCAACGAGGACATCCTGGACGTCGTGAAGATCCTCGTCGATCTGCGCAACGGCAACGGCGACGTCGACGACATCGACCACCTGGGCAACCGCCGCGTGCGCTGCGTCGGCGAGCTGGCCGAGAACCAGTACCGCAGCGGCCTCGCGCGCATCGAGAAGGCGGTGAAGGAGCGCCTGGGCCAGGCCGAGACCGAGGCGCTGATGCCGCACGACCTGATCAACTCCAAGCCGATCTCCGCGGCGCTGAAGGAGTTCTTCGGCGCGTCGCAGCTCTCGCAGTTCATGGACCAGACCAACCCGCTGTCGGAGATCACGCACAAGCGGCGCGTCTCGGCGCTGGGCCCGGGCGGCCTGACGCGCGAGCGCGCCGGCTTCGAGGTGCGCGACGTGCACGTCACGCACTACGGCCGCGTGTGCCCGATCGAGACGCCGGAAGGCCCGAACATCGGCCTGATCAACTCGCTGGCGCTGTACGCGCAGCTCAACGAGTACGGCTTCCTCGAGACGCCGTACCGCCGCGTGGCGGACGGCAAGGTCACCGACCAGATCGACTACCTGTCGGCCATCGAGGAAGGCAAGTACGTGATCGCGCAGGCCAATGCCTCGCTGGACGGTCAAGGCAAGCTGGTCGACGAGCTGGTGTCGGCGCGCGAGAAGGGCGAGTCGATGTTCGTCAGCCCCGAGCGCGTGCAGTACATGGACGTGGCGCCGACGCAGATCGTCTCGGTCGCGGCCTCGCTGGTGCCCTTCCTGGAGCACGACGATGCGAACCGCGCGCTGATGGGCGCCAACATGCAGCGCCAGGCTGTGCCCACGCTGCGCCCCGAGAAGGCCTTCGTCGGCACCGGCGTCGAGCGCGTGGCCGCGGTCGACTCGGGCACCGTCGTCACCGCGCGCCGCGGCGGCATCGTCGACTACGTCGACACCAACCGCATCGTGATCCGCGTCAACGACAACGAGACCGTCGCGGGCGAGGTCGGCGTCGACATCTACAACCTGATCAAGTACCAGCGCTCGAACCAGAACACCAACATCCACCAGCGCCCGATCGTCAAGCGCGGCGACAAGGTGGGTGCCGGCGACGTGGTGGCCGACGGCGCTTCGACCGACCTCGGCGAGCTGGCGTTGGGCCAGAACATGCTGGTCGCGTTCATGCCCTGGAACGGCTACAACTTCGAGGACTCGATCCTGATCAGCGAGCGCGTCGTCGCCGACGACCGCTACACCAGCATCCACATCGAGGAGCTGGTGGTGATGGCGCGCGACACCAAGCTGGGCTCGGAAGAGATCACGCGCGACATCCCCAACCTGAGCGAGCAGCAGCTCGCGCGGCTGGACGAGAGCGGCATCGTCTACATCGGCGCCGAGGTGAACCCCGGCGACGTGCTGGTCGGCAAGGTCACGCCCAAGGGCGAGACCACGCTGACGCCGGAAGAAAAGCTCTTGCGCGCGATCTTCGGCGAGAAGGCCTCCGACGTGAAGGACACCTCGCTGCGCGTCGACCAGGGCACCAACGGCACCGTGATCGACGTGCAGGTCTTCACCCGCGAAGGCATCCAGCGCGACAAGCGTGCGCAGCAGATCATCGACGACGAGCTGAAGCGCTTCCGCCTGGACCTGAACGACCAGCTGCGCATCGTCGAGGCCGACGCCTTCGACCGCATCGAGAAGCTGCTGGTCGGCAAGGCGGCCAACGGCGGCCCGCAGAAGATCGCCAAGGGCACGACCATCGACAAGGCCTACCTCGCCTCGGTCGAGAAGTACCACTGGTTCGACATCCGCCCGGCCGACGACGAGGTGGCCAACCAGCTCGAATCGATCAAGAACAGCCTGGACCAGACGCGCCACAGCTTCGACCTCGCGTTCGAAGAGAAGCGCAAGAAGCTGACGCAGGGCGACGAGCTGCCGGCCGGCGTGCTGAAGATGGTGAAGGTCTACCTCGCCGTCAAGCGCCGCCTGCAGCCCGGCGACAAGATGGCCGGCCGCCACGGCAACAAGGGCGTGGTGTCGAAGATCGTCGCGGTCGAGGACATGCCTTACATGGCCGACGGCACGCCGTGCGACATCGTGCTGAACCCGCTGGGCGTGCCCTCACGGATGAACGTCGGCCAGGTGCTGGAAGTGCACCTGGGCTGGGCCGGCAAGGGCATCGGCCAGCGCATCGGCGACCTGCTGCAGAGCGAGGCCCGCGTGGCCGAGATCCGCGCCTTCCTCGACGAGCTGTACAACAAGTCCGGCGGCAAGACCGAGGAGCTGAAGGCGCTGTCCGACGACGAGATCGTCGAGATGGCGCGCAACCTGCAGCACGGCGTGCCGTTCGCGACGCCGGTGTTCGACGGCGCGGCGGAAGAAGAGATCCGCGGCATGCTCAAGCTCGCCTACCCGGACGACATCGCCGCGAGGAAGGGCCTGACCGCCACGCGCACGCAGGCCACGCTGCACGACGGCCGCACCGGCGACGCCTTCGAGCGCCCGGTGACCGTGGGCTACATGCACGTGCTGAAGCTGCACCACCTGGTGGACGACAAGATGCACGCGCGCTCCACCGGACCCTACAGCCTGGTGACGCAGCAGCCGCTGGGCGGCAAGGCGCAGTTCGGCGGCCAGCGCTTCGGCGAGATGGAAGTGTGGGCGCTGGAAGCCTACGGCGCTTCGTACATCCTGCAGGAGATGCTGACCGTGAAGTCCGACGACGTGAACGGCCGCACCAAGGTCTACGAGAACATCGTCAAGGGCGAGCACGCGATCGAGGCCGGCATGCCGGAATCGTTCAACGTGCTGGTGAAGGAAATCCGTTCGCTCGGTATCGACATCGAGCTCGAGCGCAACTAAGGAAGGAAACGGGAAAGCACCATGAAGGGACTACTCGACCTTTTCAAGCAATTCACCCCCGATGAGCATTTCGATGCCATCAAGATCGGCCTTGCGAGTCCGGAGAAGATCCGCTCGTGGTCGTTCGGCGAGGTGAAGAAGCCCGAGACCATCAACTACCGCACCTTCAAGCCGGAACGCGATGGCCTGTTCTGCGCCAAGATCTTCGGCCCGATCAAGGACTACGAGTGCCTGTGCGGCAAGTACAAGCGCCTGAAGCACCGCGGCGTGATCTGCGAGAAGTGCGGCGTCGAGGTCACGCAGACCAAGGTGCGCCGCGAGCGCATGGGCCACATCGACCTGGCCGCGCCTTGTGCGCACATCTGGTTCCTGAAGTCGCTGCCCAGCCGTCTCGGCCTCGTGCTCGACATGACGCTGCGCGACATCGAGCGCGTGCTGTACTTCGAGGCCTACGTCGTCGTCGACCCCGGCATGACGCCGCTGAAGAAGTTCAGCATCATGTCCGAGGACGACTTCGAGGCCAAGCACGCCGAGTACGGTGACGAGTTCACCGCGCTGATGGGTGCCGAGGGCATCAAGAAGCTGCTGGAAGAGCTGGACATCGACGCCGAGATCGAGAAGATCCGCAACGACGGCACCGGCTCCGAGCTGAAGATGAAGAAGAACTCCAAGCGCCTGAAGGTGCTGGAGGCCTTCAAGAAGAGCGGCATCAAGCCGAGCTGGATGGTGATGGAGGTGCTGCCAGTGCTGCCGCCGGACCTGCGCCCCCTCGTCCCGCTGGACGGCGGCCGCTTCGCGACGTCCGATCTGAACGACCTCTACCGCCGCGTCATCAACCGCAACAACCGCCTCGCGCGGCTGCTGGAGCTGAAGGCGCCCGAGATCATCGTGCGCAACGAGAAGCGCATGCTGCAGGAGGCGGTGGATTCGCTGCTGGATAACGGCCGCCGCGGCAAGGCGATGACGGGCGCGAACAAGCGCGCACTGAAGTCGCTGGCCGACATGATCAAGGGCAAGAGCGGCCGCTTCCGCCAGAACCTGCTGGGCAAGCGCGTCGACTACTCGGGCCGCTCGGTCATCGTCGTCGGCCCGACGCTCAAGCTGCACCAGTGCGGCCTGCCCAAGCTGATGGCGATCGAGCTGTTCAAGCCTTTCATCTTCAGCCGCCTGGAGGCGATGGGCATCGCGACCACGATCAAGGCCGCGAAGAAGGAAGTCGAGAGCGGCACGCCGGTGGTGTGGGACATCCTCGAAGAGGTGATCAAGGAGCACCCGGTGCTGCTGAACCGCGCGCCGACGCTGCACCGCCTGGGCATCCAGGCCTTCGAGCCGGTGCTGATCGAAGGCAAGGCGATCCAGCTCCACCCGCTGGTGTGCTCGGCCTTCAACGCCGACTTCGACGGCGACCAGATGGCCGTGCACGTGCCGCTGTCGATCGAGGCGCAGATGGAAGCCCGCACGCTGATGCTGGCCTCCAACAACGTGCTGTTCCCCGCGAACGGCGAGCCCTCGATCGTGCCGAGCCAGGACGTGGTGCTGGGCCTGTACTACGCGACGCGCGAGCGCACCAACGGCCGCGGCGAAGGCATGGTCTTCTCCGACCTGCAGGAGCTGCAGCGCGCGCTGGACAACGGCGCGGTGGAGATCACCGCGAAGATCAGCGTGCGCCTGACCGAGTGGGTCAAGGACAAGGCCAACGGCAACGGCGACTTCGTGCCCGAGACCAAGCTGGTCGACACCACGGTGGGCCGCGCGCTGCTGTCGGAGATCCTGCCCAAGGGCCTGCCCTTCAGCAACCTGAACAAGGCGCTGAAGAAGAAGGAGATCTCGCGCCTGATCAACGCATCTTTCCGCCGCTGCGGCCTGAAGGAGACGGTGATCTTCGCCGACAAGCTGCTGCAGAACGGCTTCCGCCTGGCCACGCGCGCCGGCATCTCGATCGCGATCGACGACATGCTGGTGCCGAAAGAGAAGCACGGCCTGATCGAGCGCGCCGAGAAGGAGGTCAAGGAGATCGAGCAGCAGTACGTCTCGGGCCTGGTGACCGCCGGCGAGCGCTACAACAAGGTGGTGGACATCTGGGGCAAGACCGGCGACGAGGTGGGCAAGGTCATGATGGCCCAGCTCTCGAAGCAGAAGGTCGAGGACCGCAACGGCAAGCTGGTCGACCAGGAGTCGTTCAACTCGATCTACATGATGGCCGACTCCGGCGCCCGCGGCTCCGCGGCGCAGATCCGCCAGCTCGCCGGCATGCGCGGCCTGATGGCCAAGCCTGACGGCAGCATCATCGAGACGCCGATCACCGCGAACTTCCGCGAAGGCCTGAACGTTCTGCAGTACTTCATCTCCACCCACGGCGCCCGCAAGGGCCTGGCGGACACGGCGCTGAAGACCGCGAACTCGGGCTACCTGACCCGTCGTTTGGTGGATGTCACGCAAGACCTGGTGGTCACCGAGGACGACTGCGGCACGCAGAACGGCATGAACATGCGCGCGCTGGTCGAAGGTGGTGAAGTCATCGAGTCCTTGCGCGACCGCATCCTGGGCCGCGTGACCGCGGTCGAGGTGCTGCACCCCGAGACGCAGGAGCTGCTGCTCGGCGCCGCGCAGATGCTCGACGAGGACGCGCTCGACGTGCTGGAAGCCGCCGGCGTCGACGAGGTCAAGGTGCGCACGCCGCTGACCTGCGACACGCGCTTCGGCCTGTGCGCGCACTGCTACGGCCGCGACCTGGGCCGCGGCGGCCTGGTCAACGCCGGCGAGGCGGTGGGCGTGATCGCCGCGCAGTCGATCGGCGAGCCGGGCACGCAGCTGACGATGCGCACCTTCCACATCGGCGGCGCGGCTTCGCGCGCGGCGGTGGCCAGCAGTGTCGACGCCAAGAGCGACGGCATCATCGGCTTCAACGCGACGATGCGCTACGTCACCAACGGCAAGGGCGAGCTGGTCGTGATCTCGCGTTCCGGCGAGATCATCATCAGCGACCAGCACGGCCGCGAGCGCGAGCGCCACAAGCTGCCCTACGGCGCGACGCTGAACATCAAGCCCGACCAGCAGGTCAAGGCCGGCACCGTGCTCGCGAATTGGGACCCGCTGACGCGGCCCATCATCACCGAGTTCGCGGGCCGTGCGAAGTTCGAGAACGTCGAGGAAGGCGTCACCGTCGCCAAGCAGGTCGACGAGGTGACGGGCCTGTCGACGCTGGTGGTCATCGACCCCAAGCGCCGCGGCGCGGCCAAGGTCGTGCGCCCGCAGGTCAAGCTGCTGGACGTGGCGGGCAAGGAGGTGAAGATCCCCGGCACCGACCACTCGGTGACGATCGGCTTCCCGGTCGGCGCGCTGATCCAGGTGCGCGATGGGCAGGACCTAGCGCCCGGCGAAGTGCTGGCGCGCATCCCGATGGAAGGCCAGAAGACGCGCGACATCACCGGCGGCCTGCCGCGGGTGGCCGAGCTGTTCGAGGCCCGTTCGCCGAAGGACGTCGGCACGCTGGCCGAGATCACCGGCACCATCAGCTTCGGCAAGGAGACCAAGGGCAAGGTGCGGTTGCAGATCACTGACCCCGACGGCAAGGTGTACGAGGAGCTGGTGCCCAAGGAGAAGAACATCCTGGTGCACGAAGGCCAGGTGGTGAACCGCGGCGAGCTGATCGTCGACGGCGCGGCGGACCCGCAGGACATCCTGCGCCTGCTGGGGATCGAGGAGCTGGCGCGCTACATCGTCGACGAGGTGCAGGACGTCTACCGCCTGCAGGGCGTGAAGATCAACGACAAGCACATCGAGGTGATCGTCCGCCAGATGCTGCGCCGCGTGCAGATCACCAACCCGGGCGACAGCGGCTACATCGCCGGCGAGCAGGTGGAGCGCAGCGAGCTGCTCAACACCAACGAGCGGCTGCGCGCCGACGGCAAGATCCCGGCCACGCACGCCGACGTGCTGCTGGGCATCACCAAGGCCAGCCTGTCGACCGACTCGTTCATCAGCGCGGCCTCGTTCCAGGAGACCACGCGCGTGCTGACCGAGGCGGCGATCATGGGCAAGCGCGACGAGCTGCGCGGCCTGAAGGAGAACGTGATCGTCGGCCGCCTGATCCCGGCGGGCACCGGCATGGCCTTCCACCAGGCGCGCAAGGCCAAGGAGGACATGGACGAGAGCGAGCGCCGCGCGATCGCGCTGCAGGAGGCCGAGGAACTGGCTGCCGTGCAGATGGCCCACGTCGACGCGGCTGCCGCCGCGGCGGCGGAAGCCGCGCCGGGCGGCGACGCGGCGGGCGAGTAGGCGCCGAACGCGCCGCCGGCCTCGGCCGGCGGCTGCGGGGGAGGGGCGGCTTCGGCCGCCCCTTTTTCATTCCCTCATCGCATATGCAAGCAACTTTTCTGTAGTTCTCACCCATATCGCCAGTTCCTAGACTGCCGCCTTGTCTGGCCGCGACCGGCCGGCGCGAGACTTTCGATTCAGCGCCCATGTACCAGTACACCGAATTCGACCGCCAGTTCGTGCACACCCGCGCGGCGCAGTTCCGCGACCAGCTCGAGCGCTGGCAGCGCGGCGAGCTGAGCGACGAGCAGCTGCTGCCGCTGCGCCTGCAGAACGGCTGGTACATCCAGCGCTACGCGCCGATGGCCCGCATCGCCGTGCCCTACGGCGAGATCAGCAGCGCCCAGCTCCGCATGCTGGCGCGCATCGCGCGCGACTACGACAAGCCCGAGCCCGCGCTGCTGGCGCATGCCCAGGCCACGCAGGACGCGCTGCAGGCCGCGCAACCCGGCCTGACCCTGGCCGCGCCGCCGCTGCGCTACGGCTACGGCCACTTCACGACGCGCACCAACGTGCAGTTCAACTGGATCCCCATCACCAAGGCCGCCGACGTGATGGACCTGCTGGCCAGCGTCAACATGCACGGCATCCAGACCAGCGGCAACGACATCCGCAACATCACCTGCGAGGCCTACGAAGGCATCGCCGAGGACCAGATCCTCGACACGCGCGCCTTCGCCGAGATCACGCGCCAGTGGAGTTCGCTGCACCCCGAGTTCTCGTTCCTGCCGCGCAAGTTCAAGATCGCCTACAACGGCGCGGCCGAAGACCGCGCCGCCACCGGCTGGTACGACATCGGCGTGCAGGCGGTGCGCAACGACGCCGGCGAGGCGGGCTTCACCGTCAAGGCGGGCGGCGGCATGGGCCGCACGCCGGTCATCGGCGCCGTGGTGCGCGAGTTCCTGCCCTGGCACCAGCTGCTCAACTACATCGAAGCGATCGTCCGCGTCTACAACCGCTACGGCCGGCGCGACAACAAGTGGAAGGCGCGCATCAAGATCCTGGTCAAGGCCGAGGGCCAGAAGTTCATCGACGACGTGGAGGCCGAGTACCGGGACATCGTCGAGCTGGACGGCGCCCCGCACACCATCACCCAGGCCGAGCTGGACCGCGTGCAGGCCTGCTTCGTGGTGCCCGAGCTGAAGGCGGCCAAGCGGCCCTCCAGCGTCGACACCGGCGGCCAGGCCTACCAGCGCTGGCTGCGGCAGAACGTGCGCGGCCACCGCCTGCCGGAGCTGCGCGCCGTCACGCTGTCGTTCAAGCGCGCGGGCTTCGCGCCCGGCGATGCCGACGCCGCCACGCTGGAGGCGCTGGCGCAACTGGCCGACGACTTCAGCGCCGGCGAGGCCCGCCTGACGCGCGAGCAGAACCTGCTGCTGCCCTGGGTGCATGCCGGCGACCTGCCGGCGCTGTACGAAGCCGCGCGCGCGCTGGGCCTGGCGCGGCCCAACATCGGCCTGATCAGCGACATGATCGTGTGCCCCGGCGGCGACTTCTGCTCGCTGGCCAACGCGCGCTCGCTGCCCATCGCGGCGGCGCTGACCGAGTTGTTCCAGGACATCGACGAGGTCACCGACCTCGGCCCGATCGACCTGCACATGAGCGGCTGCATCAACTCCTGCGGCCACCACCACAGCGGGCACATCGGCATCCTGGGCGTCGACAAGGACGGCAAGGAGTGGTACCAGGTCACGCTGGGCGGCTCCGACGGCTCGCAGCTCTCCGGCCCGGCGATGCCGGGCAAGGCGGTCGGTCCCTCGTTCAGCGCCGCCGAGGTGCCGGGCGTCGTCGAAGCCATCCTCGACACCTACCGCACGCTGCGCCGCAGCGCCGCCGAGCACTTCATCGACACGCTGCGCCGCGTCGGCCACGAGCCTTTCAAGCAGGCGGCCAATGCGGCGCGCCACGGCAGCGACCACCGCGCGGCGCGCGCGGCCGAAGAGGCCGTGGCCTGAGGCCCGCCCGTGGAGCCCGCACCATGAAACTGCTCGCCAACGACGCCGTCGAGCCGACCGACGGCCTGAAGACCCTGCGCATCGCCAACGACGTCGACCTGGGCGCGCTGGCGGCCGAGGGCGCGCTGCAAGGCGTCGACCGCATCGAACTGGACTTCCCGAAGTTCACCGACGGCCGCGCCTTCAGCCAGGCGGTGCTGCTGCGCCGACGCTACCGCTTCGCGGGCGACATCCGCGCCACCGGCGACGTGCTGATCGACCAGCTGCTGCTGATGCAGCGCAGCGGCTTCACCAGCGCCGTGCTGGCCGCAGGCGTGAACGCCGGCGCGGCGCAGCGCCAGTTCGAGCGCTACGCCGCCTTCTACCAGGGCGACGTGCTGGAGCCGCGCCCGCACTTCGTGCGCGAGCCGGAGCGGGAAGCGGCGTAGCGCGGCCATCGTGCGGCGAGGCCGGCGGCCTCAGGCGGGCGGCAGCACCTCCAGCACGCGCTCCAGCGGCCGCCCGAGCCGCGCGCCCAGCGGCGTGCGCACCACGGGGCGGTTCATCAGGCGCGGGTGCCGGGCCATGACGTCCAGCAGTTGCGCATCGGTCCACTGGGGGTCGGCCAGGCCGAGTTCGGCGTAGACCGGCTCCTTGTCGCGCAGCAGGCCGCGCACGCCGATGCCCAGCTCGTCCACCAGCGCGCGCAGCGCCTGGGCGTCCAGCGGGGTCTTCAGGTACTCGACCACGGTCGGCGCGAAACCGCGCTCGCGCAGCAGCGCCAGCGCGTTGCGCGAGGTGCTGCAGGCCGGGTTGTGGAGCAGGGTGACAGGGAAGGAGGGAAAGACGGCGGGAGCGGTCATGCGCGCATTGTCGGGCGGCGGCCGCGCTCGCCGTGCACCATGGACAGGCCCGAGCCCACCAGCAGCGCGATGCCGGCCCAGGCCCAGGCGTCGGGCACTTGGCCCCAGACGCCGTAGCCCAGCAGCGCGGCGAACAGCAGCGCGCTGTAGCGGAAGGGCGCGGTGAGCGAGATCTCCGCCCGCCGCAGGCTGCCGATGAGCATCAGGTAGGCCGAGGTCAGCAGCGCCGCCGCGGCCGCCAGCAGCGCCAGGTGCCACCCCGCCACCGGCTGCCAGCCCTGCCACGGCAGCATCGCGCCGCCGGCCAGGCCCAGCGCCACCGCGCTGGACAGCGCGATCATCAGCGAGGGCACGGCCCGGTCGATGCGCCGCGTGACCAGGTCGCGCACCGCGTGCAGCAGCGTGCCGGCCACGCACAGCAGCGCCCAGGCGTTGAAGCTGTCGCCGGCGGGCTGCACCACGGCCAGCACGCCGGCAAAGCCGATGCCCACCGCGGCCCAGCGCGCGGCCGAGGCGCGCTCGCCCAGCAGCAGCACGGCCAGCAGCGTCATGAACACCGGCGCCGCCAGGTTGATGGCGGTGGCGTTGGCCAGCGGCAGGTGGAACAGCGACAGCAGGTACATCGAGGTGCCGCAGGCATCGGCCGCGCTGCGCGCCAGCACGCGCGGACCCAGCGCCGCGCGCCATTCGCGCGTGGCGCCGGTGCGCAGCGCGACGAGCAGGATCAGCGCCGCCGCGATCAGGCTGCGCAGCACGATGACCTGGGCCGTGGGCAGCGACTGGCTGACGAACTTGACCAGCGCGTCGTTGGTGGCGAAGCAGGCGCAGGCGCCCACCATCAGCGCGATGGCGCGGCGGGCCGCGGCGGCGGCGGTGTTCGGCATGGCCGAGCGGACGGTCCCGGCGCCGTTGGCTACACCACGCCGCGGTGGCGCTCGATGCAGGTGCGCAGCGTCTCCTCGCCGCTGCGCTGCCACCAGTCCCGGCTGGAGAAGATCTCCACCTCGCTGAAGCCGGCGAAGCCCGCGTCCTCGATCCAGCCGCGGATCTTGCGTAGCTCGATCACGCCGTCGCCCATCATCCCGCGGTCGCTGAGCAGGTCGCGCGTGGGCGTGAGCCAGTCGCACACGTGGTAGGCCAGCAGGCGCTCGCGTCCGGCGCGCGCGATCTGCTGCCGCAGCTTCGGGTCCCACCAGCAGTGGTACACGTCCAGCGCCACGCCGAGCAGGCCGCTGCGCGACGGGTCCAGCTCGTCGCACAGGTCCAGCGCCTGCTCCAGCGTGTTGATGCAGGCGCGGTCGGCCGCCTGCATGGGGTGCAGCGGCTCGATGGCCAGCGGCATGCCGACCTCGCGCGCGTAGTCCAGCGAGGCGGCGATGCCGTCGCGCACCTCGCCGCGGGCGCGGGCGAGGTCCTTGTAGGCGGGCCGGCCCTCCAGCGCGCCGGGCAGCGCGCCGACCACCAGCACCAGGCAGGGCGCGCCCAGGGTCTTGGCCTCGTCGATGGCGCGGCGGTTGTCGGCCAGCGCGGCCTTCAGCCCGGCCGCGTCGGGCGCGGGGAAGAAGCCGCCGCGGCAGTAGCCCGACAGCACCAGGCCCAGCGCCTTGAGCTGCGCGGCGATCTTGTCCAGCCCCACCGCGGCCACCTGGTCGCGCCAGGGGCTGACGGCGCGCACGCCCTGTGCCGCGCACTGGTCGATGATCTTCGCGAGCGACACCTCCGCGCCCTGCTGCTGGCGCAGCGTGGCGGTGTTGATGGAAAGCCAGTCGTGGTCGGCGGCGAAATCGCGCATGCTCATTCGACGCCGTAGGTGGCCAGCAGCGTCTTCATGCGCTGCACCGCCAGCTCGGGCCGCTCCAGCACGTCGGCCGCGTCGGCCAGGCGGAACAGCTCGGCCAGGTGCTGCAGCGAGCGCGTGCTCTGCTGCCCGCCCACCATCGTGAAGTGCGACTGGTGGCCGTTGAGCCAGGCCATGAATACCACCCCCGTCTTGTAGAAGCGCGTGGGCGCCGCGAAGATGTGGCGCGACAGCGGCACCGTGGGGCCGAGCAGGGCGTGGAAGCGCGCCTCGTCGCCCTGCGCCAGCGCGCCCAGCGCGGCGGCGGCGGCGGGCGCGATGGCGTCGAAGATGCCCAGCAGCGCATCGCTCCTGCCGTGCGTCGGCTCATCTCCGAAGCCGTCGCCGGCGATCAGTTCGGCGTAGTTGAAGTCGTCGCCCGTGTACATGCGCACGCCCGGCGGCAGGCGCCGGCGCATCGCGATCTCCTTGTCCTTGTCGAGCAGCGAGATCTTGATGCCGTCCACCTTGGCGGCATGCGCGGCGCTGATGCCCAGCGCCGTGTCCATCGCGGCGTCCAGATCCTGCGTGCCCCAGTAGCCGGCCAGCGCCGGGTCGAACATGTCGCCCAGCCAGTGCAGCACCACCGGCTGCTTCGCCTGGCTCAGCACGCGGCCGTAGACGCGCTCGTAGTCGGCCGGGCTTTTCGCCACGCGGGCGAGGGCGCGGCTGGCCATCACGATCAGCTTGCCGCCTAGCGCCTCGATGGCCTCCATCTGCTGCTCGTAGCCGCGGATCACGTCGTCGACGCTCGTCACCGCGTCGAGGTCGAGGTGGTCGGTGCCGCAGCCGCTGGCCACCAGGGCGCCGGGCACGTCCCGCGCGGCGTCGAGCGTGCGGCGGATCAGTTCCAGCGAGGTCTTCCAGTCCAGGCCCATGCCGCGCTGCGCCGTGTCCATCGCCTCGGCCACGCCCAGGCCCAGCGACCACAGGTGGCGTCGGTAGGCGAGCGTGGCGTCCCAGTCCAGCGCGGCCGTGAGCCAGGGGTCGACGGCGGCCAGCGGGTCGGCCACGACGTGCGCGGCCGAGTAGGCAATGCGGTCGAATTTCACGCCTGCCGGCGGCTTCACCGGCACGCTGCCGCGCAGCGTGTAGGTCTCGATCGCACGGGCAGCCGTGGGCAGTCGCAGGGTCAGTGCCATGGCGTCACACCTGCAGCGCCGGCACGTCGATCCAGCGCCGTTCGCCCCAGCTCTGCAGCGCGGCCTCGACCAGCTGCACGCCCTTGGCGCCCTCGGGCAGCGTCCATTGGTAGGGCGCGTCTTCCACCACGTGGCGGATGAAGTGCTCCCACTGGATCTTGAAGCCGTTGTCGTAGACCTGCGAGTCGGGGATCTCCTGCCACTGGTCGAAGAAGTTCATGCTCTGCTTGACGTCCGGGTTCCACACCGGCCGCGGCGTGGCCACGCGCGACTGGGCGCGGCATTCCTGCAGCCCGGCCACGGCCGAGCCGTGGGTGCCGTCGACGTGGAAGGTCACCAGGTCGTCGCGCCGCACGCGCGTGACCCAGCTCATGTTGATCTGCGCGATCACCGGTTCGCCGCCGTGGCCGGTGAGCTGCACCGTGGCGTAGGCGGCGTCGTCGGCGGTGGCCGCGTAGGGCCGGCCGTTCTCGTCCCAGCGCTGCGGGATGTGCGTGGCGCCCAGGCAGCTCACCGACTTCACCTCGCCGAACAGGTTGTCCAGCACGTAGCGCCAGTGGCACATCATGTCCAGGATCATCCCGCCGCCATCTTCCTTGCGGTAGTTCCAGCTCGGGCGCTGGATGGGCTGCAGGTCGCCCTCGAACACCCAGTAGCCGAACTCCAGCCGCACGCTGAGCATGCGGCCGAAGAAGCCGGCGCGGCGCAGCATGTCGAGCTTGCGCAGCCCCGGCAGGAAGAGCTTGTCCTGCACGGCGCCGTGCTTCAGGCCCCGGGTCTTGCGGGCTTCCTCGGCCAGCCGCGCGATCTCCACCGCCTCGTTCAGGTTGGTGGCGATGGGCTTCTCGCAATAGACGTGCTTGCCGGCGCGGATGGCCTTGGCCAGCAGCGTGGGGCGCATCTGCGTGGTGCCGGCGTCGAAGAAGACGGTGTCGTCGGGGCTGGCCAGCGCCGCGTCCAGGTCGGTGCTCCAGCGCGTGATGCCGTGGGCCCTGGCGAGCGCCTCGATCTTCTCGGCGTTGCGGCCGATCAGGACCGGGTCGGGCATCACCCGGTCGCCGTTGGAGAGCCGGACGCCGCCTTCGGCGCGGATCGCGCAGATCGAGCGGATCAGGTGCTGGTTCATGCCCATGCGGCCGGTGACGCCGTGCATGATGAGTCCGAGTCGTTGGGTTGCCATGGCTTTGCGTGAAAGGAACGGGAGCTTGGAAAGACGGTGGGCGGCTCAGGCTGCTGCCGGCGTACCGCCGCCCGCCATCGGCTGCAGCGTGTCCCACTGCGGATGGACGGCCGTCGCGAAGCCGGCCGCGGCCTGCAGGCTGCGCAGGCTCAACTGCCCCGCCTGGATGTGCAGGCGCGGCCGGCTGGGCGGCTGGTACAGGTCGGCATGGGCGGCGGCGAAGGCCTGCGCCTCCGCGGCTGGCGCGCTGCCGAAGCCGTCGACGTAGTGGTGGCCGTTGCGCTCCACGTGCGTGAGCCCGAGCAGGCTGACCAGGGCCAGGTCCTGCTGCACGGCCAGCCCGGCCTGCGTGGTCAGGTCTTCGGCCGACATGAAGCAGACGGGCGCGCGGCCTTCGCGCCGGGCCTGCTCGTTGCGCTGCCGGCAGCGCGCCGCGTTGAGGATCGACCGGTAGAGCCCCTTGCAGGCCTTGCTGGAAACGCCGGTGTAGCCGCAGGCCAGCGCGCGCGGGAAGGCGTCCAGCGTGGCGTCGGACTCGTCGATCAGCACCGGCCGCATCGCGGCCAGCGCATGCACGTCGCTCGCCAGCGCGATGGCGCGGGGCAGCGGCTGCTCGATGTAGAGCGTGGCCTGCGCGAGCCGGCGCAGCGCGGGCGTGCCCTCCACCTGCTGCCAGAAGGCCGCGGCCGAGGCGGCATCGGCGAACTGCTCGTTGCCGTCCAGCGTGACCTGGTAGTCGGGCAGGGTGTCCAGCACCTGCGCGATGCGCGTGAGGCGCGCGATGTCGGCCGCGGCCTCGCCGGCCACTTTCAGCTTGAAGTGGCGGCAGCCGGTCGCCGCCACCACGTCCTGCAGGCTCTCGGGCAGGCCGTCGTCCAGCCGCTGCGCGATGTCGGCGCCGGTGATCGGGTCGAGCAGGCCGACCGTGTGGCGCAGCGCGATCGCGGGTGCCGGCGCCAGGCTTGCCAGAAAGGCGTTGATGTCGAAGCCGGCGAGGTCGCTCGTCAGGCGCGCGTCGACGCCCGGCAGGTTGCGCCGCAGGGCTTCGTGGAAGGGCAGGCCCTGCGCGCGGCACAGCGCATCCAGCAGGGCCTTGTCGATCAGCGCCGGGCCGAAGCAGGCGATCAGCGGGTTCAGGTCCTGCCGCGCGGCGGCGTCGATCTGCGGCTGGTAGTGCGCCGCGAAATGACCGAAGGCGTCAAGCGCCGCCGCCGGGCCCAGGTAGGCCTCGCGCGCCAGGCGCAGCGAGCTGCGCAGCTGCTCGAAGTTGTCCTCGTTGCTCAGCGCCAGGTTCTTGTCGAACCACTTGGGCGCCAGCAGTTCGGCGGATGCGCCCTCGGCTTCGCGCCCGTCGGCGGTGGCGATGCGCACCCGCGCGAAGGCCTGCGGGCAGGCCGTCAGCGTGACGACGCCGAAGCGGAAGGGCAGGCGCATGCGCACGCCGCGCTCGTAGAGCCGGATGTCGGTGATGCGGAAGGGAACTGGCATGGCGAATGGATTCAGCAGTCGAGCGCCTCGCGCAGCCCGCGCAGGTAGCCGGCGGCGAAGGCGGCCGCGCCCGGCCCGTCGGGCACGTAGTCGAAGGGCTCGACGCCGATGGCACCGGCCCAGGCGTGGCGCTTGAGCGCGGCGAGGATGGGCGCGAAGCGCATCTCGCCCTGGCCCGGCGCGCGGCGGTTGGGGTCGTTGACCTGTACGTGGCCGATCAGGCCGGTGGGCAGCCAGCGATCGATCAGCTCGGGCACCGAGGCCGATTCGGACAGGCCGGCGGCGCTGCAGTCGAGCATGGTGCGCAGCGCCGGCTCGTTCACCGCACGCACGACGGCGGCGGCCTCCTCGACGGTGTTGACCAGCTCGGTCTCGCGCGGCGACAGCGGCTCGATGCAGTAGACCAGCCCGTGCGCCGCGGCCGCGCGGGCGGCGCGCGCCAGCCCGTCCTGCAGCCGGCCGAGGGCGGCGGCTTTGCGGTCGCCCGGCGCCACGGCGCGCTGCTTGGGCGAGCCGTGCACCAGCACGGCGCCGCCGAGTTCGGCGCACAGCCCCACCAGGCGCTCCATCACCTGCAGCGTGCGTTCGCGCAGCGCCGCGTCGGGATGGGTCAGCGACAAGCCCTCGGGCCGCACCAGCAGCCAGTGCAGGCCGGTGACCGCCAGGCCGAAGGACTCCACCGTGGCGCGGATGCGCGCGGCCTGCGCCGCGGTGATCCGCTCGGGCGCCTCGGCCAGCGTGAAGGGCGCGATCTCCAGGCCGTCGTAGCCCAGCGCGGCCGCGACCTCGCACTGGCGTTCCAGCGGCAGCGCCGCCAGCACCTCGTTGCACAGGGCGATCTTCATGCGCGGGCCGTGCGCCCGAACAGGCGGCCGGTGAAGGACTTCACCGCCGCCTTGAAGGACGGCACGTACATCAGGATGGTGAAGATCGTCACCGCGGCGAAGACCATGCAGATCGGCCGCGTGAAGAAGGGCGCCACGCTGCCGTCGGACAGCACCAGGCCGCGGCGTAGGCTCTTGTCCAGCAGCGGGCCCAGCACCAGGCCCAGCACCAGCGGCGCCATCTCGTAGCCGCGCCGGCGCAGGAAGAAGGCGCCGATGCCCAGCGCCAGCATCACGTAGACGTCGAACAGGCGCGAGGCGGTGGCGAAGGCGCCCACCGTGCACAGCACGAAGACGATGGGCATCAGGATGCCGCGCCTGACCTTCAGCACGTGCAGCAGCGGCCGCACGCCGAACAGGCCGAACAGCAGGATGGTGATCGAGGTCCAGCGTGGTCATGGCCACCACGTGGTAGATGAAGTGCGGGTTCTGGATCATCAGCATCGGCCCCGGCTGCACGCCGTGGATGATCATCGCCGCCATCAGCACCGCCGAGGGCGCCGAGCCCGGGATGCCCAGCGCCAGCGAGGGAATGATGTGGCCGGGGATGGACGACATGTCGCCCGTCTCGGCCGCCATCAGCCCGTCGATCGAGCCCTTGCCGAACTGCTCCTTTTCCTTGCTGACGGCCTTGGCCGCGGCGTAGGACATCCAGGCGCCGGCGTCCTCGCCCACGCCCGGCAGCAGGCCCGTGGCCACGCCGATGATGCCCGAGCGCAGCACCGTCCAGCGGTACTGGATCACCTCGCGCCAGCGCGGCAGCACCGAGTCCTTGAGGTCGATGATCTTGCGCTCGACCGGGTCGGCCAGCGTGGTCAGCACCTCGGCCAGGCCGAAGGCGCCCACCAGCGCCGGGATCAGGCCGATGCCGCCCGAGAGCTCGTCCCAGCCGAAGGTGAAGCGGTCGTAGGCATACAGGCTCTCCTGGCCGACCTGCGCCAGCAGCAGGCCCAGCAGCCCCATCAGCCAGCCCTTGATCGGGTCGTCGCCGACGATGCTGCCCGACATGGTCACGCCGAAGAGGGCGAGCCAGAAGAACTCGAAGGCGCCGAACTTCAGCGCCACCTCGGCCAGCAGCGGCGTGAACAGCGCCAGGCAGACCACGCCGATCAGCGTGCTGACGAAGGCGCCGCTGGTGGCGATGCCGATGGCGCGCCCGGCCTGGCCCTGCAGCGCCAGCGCGTGGCCGTCGGCGCAGGACGCGGCGTTGGCCGCCGTGCCGGGGATGTTCAGCAGGATGGCGGTGCGCGAGCCGCCGTAGAGGGCGCCCACGTAGGAACAGATCAGCACCAGGATGGCGTCGTTCGGGCTGAGCTTGATGGTCAGCGTGGTCAGCAGCGCGATGCACAGCGTGGCCGACAGCCCCGGCAGGATGCCCATCACGATGCCGACGAAGGCGCCGCCCAGCCCGTAGAGCAGCGTCATCGGGTTGAAGAAGCTCAGATAGGCTTGGCCGAGGTCGGACAGTCCCTGCAACATGAGTCAGCCTTGGGGAATGGGAGGGCAGGCCGTCGCGGCGTGACGGCGGCGCTCAGGGCAGGCGGACGAGGAAGACCCGCTCGAACACCAGCGCGATGACGAGCGACACGCCGACGCCGATGACCAGCGCCTGCACCCAGGCGCGCAGCCCCAGGCGGCGCTCGGCCTCGTCCAGGCTCAGCCGCTGGAACACCAGGATGGACACGGTGATGTAGAGGGCCGAGGCCAGCCAGAACGGCAGGCCGTGGCCCACCAGCACGACCGAGTAGCCCACGCACAGGACGATGGCCAGCGCGACGCGGCGGCGCAACTGCGTGCGCAGCGGGTCGTCGGCGTGCGCCTGCGGCTGCAGGGCGCCGCGGCGCCAGCCGCGCAGCGCCATCAGCAGGCCCAGCAGGATCAGCGCGATGCCCAGCAGGCCCGGCAGCAGGCCCGGCACCGTGTAGGGGTTGATGCCCTGGCTTTCCAGCCGGTCCATGGTGATCGAGCCGGCCAGCGTGGCCACGCCGAGCGCGGCCCAGCCGATCCCGTCCCTGAGGTCCGAGCGGGGCGAGGCCCCGCCGTGCGCGGCCGGTGCCTGGGGGGCGGAGCCGGTGGGCGAACTCATCGCCGCGGCGTCAGGGCTTGGGGATGCCGACCGTGTCCGGCGAGACCTTGGCCTTGCCCGCCGCGAACAGGTTCCAGGCGTTGGCCTGCACCGCGGGCGCGACCGCCTTCTGCGCCGCGTCGCCCGCGAGCGGGTTGAACAGCGCGCCGCGGCTGAGCGCGTACTTCTTCAGCGCCTCGCTCTTGGGGATGGTCTCGGCCCAGATCTTCTGCACCGTCTGCACCACCTCGTCGGGCACGCCCTTGGGGATGAAGATGCCGAAATAGTTGGGCGGCGCGGTGAAGCCGGGCACGCTGTCCGACAGCGGCGGGATGCTGCCGTAGCCCTCGATCTCCAGCGGCTTGTCGCTCACCGTGGCCAGGGCGCGCAGGCGCTTGCCGCGCAGCATGTCGGCCTGCTCCACCGCGAGCTGGGTGGTGGCCTCGGTCTCGCCCGCCACCGTGGCCACCACCGCCGGGTTGCCGCCGTCGTAGGACACCTCGCGGTACTTCACGCCGGTGGCCTTGCTGATGAAGTCCATCGCGTTGTGGCCGGCCGAGGTGACGCCGGCCGTTGCGACCGTGACCTGGCCCGGCTTGGCCTTCATCGCGTCGATCAGGTCCTTGGCCGTCTTGTAGGGCGTGGCCGGGTTGACGCCGATCACCTGGATGTTCGCCACCGAGAGGAACAGGTGCCAGTCGCTCATGCGGGTCTTGAGCGAGCCCAGCGTCTCGTAGGCGCCCAGGTCCTGGGCGGCGCCTGCCGTCCAGGTGTAGCCGTCCTTGGGCGCGTCCAGCGCGCTCTTGGTGCCGATGGCGCCGGACGCGCCGGGCTGGTTGACGATCACGATCGTCTGGCCCAGCACCTTCTCCATCTCCAGCGCGGCCACGCGCGTGACCTGGTCGGTGGAGCCGCCGGCGGCCCAGGGCACGATCAGGTTGATGGGCCGCGAGGGCTTCCACTGCGCGAACGCGCAGGATGCAGCCAGCGACAGCGCGGCGAAAAGTGCGGTCCGGCGAGCCAGGCCCGCGGGCGAAGACAGGGTCATGGGGAAGCCTCTCGTTGCTGCAATTAACCAGCGGGTGAATTCTGGCGCCTCCAGACGAGAGCGGTCAACGCGCCGCCGGCCTCAATCCTTCAGGACATACCCTAGGATGACGTCGCACATGTGCGAGATCCGCTCGGCGCGCGCCTTGCGCGACATCAGGTCGCGCCCGAAGATCGCCGACAGCGTGTGGTTGTTGGACAGGTAGAAGTAGGCGATGCCGGCGATCGAGATGTAGAGCTGCACCGGATCGATGCCGCCGCGGAACGCGCCCTCGCGGCGGCCGCGTTCGAGGATGTCGCCCAGGGTCTGCACGAGCGGCGAGTTCATCTCCTGCACGCGCTGCGACTTCTTCAGGTGCCGCGCCAGATGGAGGTTGGCGCTGTTCAGCAGCGTGATGAACTCGGGGTGCGCCAGGTAGTAGTCCCAGGTGAACTCGGTCAGCCGGCGCACGGCGGCGGCGGGTTCCATCTCCAGCAAGTGAAGCTGCTTCTCGGCGTTGCGGATGTCGGCATAGGCCTGTTCGAGCACGGCCAGGAACAGGTCGTCCTTGCTGCCGAAGTAGTAGTAGATGAGGCGCTTGTTGACCTCGGCGCGCTCGGCGATGCGGTCGACGCGCGCGCCGGCCAGGCCGAAGGACGCGAACTCCTCGCGGGCAGCCAGCAGGATGGCGGCCTGCGAGCGCTCGGCGTCGCGCGGGCGGATTTCGGGGGGCGTGGGACGTGCGCTCATGCGGTTTTATTCACTGTACGGTGAATTGGCGGGCGCCGCAATCCAGGCTGCCGATCATCGGCGAATGTTTCGACCTCCTGCGTGAGCCGCGCGTCTCCCGGAATCCGGCACAAGGTCAAGCCTGCGCAAATAACACGCGATATGCGCTGGGCGACGTGCGGTACGTCCGGCTGAAATGCTGACGCAGAGACACGGCGCTGCCGAAGCCTGCCAGTTGCGCAACAACTTCCACCGGTTGGCTCGTGGTTTCCAGCATGCGTTGCGCATGGGCCAGACGTTGCTCCAGCAGCCACTGTCCGACCGTCGTGCCCGTGAGTGCGCGAAAGCGCCGCGTGAAGTTGCGGCGGCTCATGGCAGCCCGCTCGGCCAGCGAGTCCAGCGTGTGCGGCTCGGACAGGTGGGCCGTCACCCAATTCAGCAGATCGGATAGACGATCACCGCCCGGCGCATCATGCAGCGGCTGCTCGATGTATTGAGCCTGCCCGCCTTGCCGATGCGGGGCGACCACCAATCGGCGCGCTACGCGGTTGGCGACTTCTGCGCCGTGCCAGCGGCGCACCAAGTGCAGGCAGCAATCCAGGCCGGCGGCCGTGCCAGCGGAAGTCACGAGCCGGCCCTCAACGCCGTCCACGTACAGCACATCAGGCACCAGCTTCACGCGCGGATGGCGCTGCGCGAATGCATCGGCCGCCATCCAGTGCGTGGTGGCTTCGCGGCCGTCGAGGATTCCCGCTTCCGCGAGGACGAACGCGCCCAGACACAGGCCCACGACCGTGGCACCGCGCTCGTATGCGGTGCGGACGGCGTTGACCATCGGCGTCGGTGGGCGCTCAGCCGCTCCGCGCCATGACGGCACGATCAGCACGTCAGCCTGAATGGCGTCTTCCAGCGTCAAGTCGGTTTGCACGGTAAATCCCGCCGTGGTGCGAAGGCTGCCTTTCCGGGCGGGCTCACCCGCACATATCCGCAGATCGTAGGCGGGCAGTCCGGCGCGCTTCTCGAACACCAGGCACGGGACGGAGAGGTGGAACGGGCTGATGTCATTGAAGGCCAGAACGGCGATTTTCCGGGTGCGCATGACGATCCCATGAGATTGGCCCGATTCTTTCGATAGATGTCTTTCAGGCCGCTTTCGGCAAGGATAGCCACGAACGAAGATGCCGTCCACGGGTGCCGCAACGCCCGCCGCTCAACCGACATCCAGGAGTCTGTCCATGATCGCCAGCCACATCCCGAAACGCGCCTTGATCGTCATCGACGCACAGAACGAGTACTTCACCGGCGGCCTGCCGATCGAGTACCCGGACCCACGGCAGACCATCGCCAACATCGAGATTGCCATGGATGCCGCGCAAGAACATGGCATCGCGGTGGTCGTCGTTCAGCAGACCGCGCCGGCCAGTTCGCCGCTGTTCGCCATCGACACCGACGGCTGGCAACTGCACCCTGCGGTGGCATCGCGCCCACGCGATCGCGACCTGCGCAAGACCTTGCCAAGCGCTTTTCCGGAGACCGATCTTGCGCAATGGCTGCAAGCGCATGGCATCGACACGCTCACGGTGGTGGGCTACATGACGCACAACTGCGATGCCTCCACCATCATCCACGCGCTGCACCAGGGCATGGCGGTCGAGTTCCTGCATGATGCCTCGGGTTCGGTTCCGTATCGCAACCAAGCCGGTGCGGCGAGCGCCGAGGAAATCCATCGCGTGTTCAGCGTGGTGCTGCAATCGCGTTTTGCAGCCGTCATGTCCACCCAGGACTGGCTGAGCAGCGTGAAGACCGGCGCAGCACCCGTGCGCGACAACATCTACCAGTCCAATCGACGCTCGCGCGGCTTGTTGCCCGACGCCGCGCGGTACGCGACAACGCTCATTCGCAATCCGTAGATCGTCAAGGAGACTCCCATGTGGACCCATCGGCAAGAAATTGAAACGTCGGCACCCGCCGCTCGCGTTTGGGTCGCTTTTCGAAGACGTCGCGCACTGGAAAAGTTGGAACGCGGGCATTGAAGCCATTGAAATTCACGGCCCGTTCGAGGCGGGCACTTCGTTCACGATGAAGCCTCCCGGCCAGGACGAGTTGAACAGCACGCTGATCGAGGTCATTCCGGGCGAATCCTTTGCAGATGAGACCGTCGTGGACGAAACGCGGGTCGTGGTCAGCCACAAGCTGGTCGCTCTGCCATCGGGAAAGACCAGAATCATCTACAGCACTGAAATAACCGGACCTGGCGCTGCGGAACTTGGGCCGATGGTGACCTCGGATTTCGGCGACGTATTGGGCCGCCTGAAGCGGCTGGCAGAGGCGGCATCGTCGCTTTGAGCTTCGAGTTCCAACGACGTCCGGGCCTGGCCCGGAGCCTCGTCAAAAATGGTCCAGCGTCGGGAAGCGGTCGTCGCCCGTGATGCAGTTCCACAGCACGCAGGCCACGCCCAGGTCGCCGGTCCACAGGCTGTGGCGCCCCTGGCCGTGGCGCTCGCGCGCCTGCTCCACCTGCTCCGCGGCATGCAGGGCCAGGCGCCGGGCACGTTCCAGCCACTGCGGCTCGCCGAAGCGGCGCCACAGCTTGAGGCAGGCCAGGGCGCTGCCGGCGCTGCCATGGCACAGTGACGGTCCCTTGGCCAGCGGGCCCGCGAACCAGGTCAACTCGCCGGCGCCGCGCAGCAGCCGGTCCCAGGCCGCGCTGCGCGGCGCGCCGGCGAGGCGGCAGGCGATGCCCGGCGCGCCATGGCAGTCCTGCACCAGGGGCCGGCCGCCGCGGGCGCGCCCGTCGGCGACGCGCGCCGGGTCCACCAGCACGTGCCAGTTGATCAACTCGACGCTGTCGTCCGCGGCGCCCGGCGGCGCGTGCAGCGCCGTCGCCGCCAGCGTCTCGCCGGTGCGCTGCTCGATGGCCTGCACGGCGGTCGCATCGGCCATCGCGGCTCCACGCAGCGCGGCATAGGCGTTGCCGGCCAGGCCGTGGCCGGCTCCGAGGTAGCGCGCGCGGCGGCCGTACAGGTCCTGCTGCCACAGCCAGGTGCCGATGTCCGGATCCCGCACCATGTCGTCCCGCAGCGCGTTCACCGCCTCGCGCACCAGCTCGGTCCAGCGCGCTTCGCGCGTGGCTTCGGCCATGTGGATCGCGGCGAGCGCGGTGCCGCCGTTGCCCCACAGCGGCTCGTGCACCGGGTTGTGCAGATTGCCCTGCACGACGGCGTGCAGGCGATCGGCCGCCGCGGCGCGGCCCGTCGCGGCCCAGGCCAGCAGCAGGGCCGCGCTTTCGCCGAACAGGTACGAGGCATTGCCGTGCGCCTCCCCGGCCGCTTCCGCCCGTACCCGTTCGGGATAACGCTCGATCCAGGGCCGATAGTCGCGCTTCAGCGCGAAGGCGCCTCGCGCGGCCAGATCGCGCAGCGCCCAGACGACGCCGGTGGCGCCCCAGTAGAGGTTGAAGGAACGGTTGCCCGGCTGCGGCGGATCGTCCTGCGGGTGCAGCAGCCAGCCGCCTTCGCGCTCGTCGAACTCGGACTCCGCGGCCGTACCGATGCGCGCGATGGCCTCGCGCGCCCTGGCCTCGTCCCAAGGCGCAGCGCTCAGCGGTTCGTGGCGCGCGGGGTCGAGCAGCTCGTGCATCGCGCCAGCCTACACCCCGCATACGCGGTCGGTCCATCAGGCAAGCGCAAGGCGTAGGCGCGTCGTTTACCGCGATGAACAATCGGGCGGCTTCGGCCGCCCCTTTTTGTTGGACCGGAGGCCTGCCGAAGCTTCAGCGCAGCAGCTCGGTCTGCAAACCCGCGAAACGCTCGAAATCACGATCGAAGCTGACGAGCACCGCGCGGTGTTCGATGGCCAGCGCCGCCAGATGGGCGTCGGACACCAGGGGGCCGCCCTGACCCGCCCCCAGCAGCAGCCGCGCCAGCGTGGCGACGTGCTGCTCGGTGGGGTGGACGACGGTGGCCGCCGCGTGGCCCAGCCACGCCTGCACGACCGACAAGGCATCGGCCACCGGCAGCGGGCGCGGCAGGATGCCGGCTCGCGTGCTCAGGCGCAGGAAACCCAGCAAGGCGGGCCAAGCCAGCGCCACGGGGCCTTCGACGAAAGCACGGCTGAGTGCCCGATGCGCCACGGCATGCTGGGCTGCGGCGGTGTTGACGGCATGCAGCAGCACGTTGACGTCGGGCATCTTCATCATCGTCGTCATCGGCGGCGCACGGCTGGCGCCCGCGGGGCGGCCTTGGCGAGCCGATCGGCGTCGTCGAGTTCATCGGCCAGCGCTGCTGCCTTGGTCAGATCGACCAGCGGCACGCCCAGATCGGCGCACAACCAGCGCGGCGGTTCCGTTGCAGCAGGCGCGCGCGGCTTCAGGCCGTTGCGAATGGCGTCATTGAGTGCCGTCTTGAACGGCTTGCCGCTGCGGTGCGCAGCGTCGCGCAAGAGCGCGTGCACGTCGGGGTCCAGCGTGACCGTCGTACGCATGATGGCATCATGATGCTTCGATTTGGAGCATCTTAGCATCAGGGCGGAAAGCTGCGGTATGCGCTTCGCGTCGGCCTCGGACAAATGGACGAATGGCGGACGCGACCCGCCGTCAGCGCAGCCCCAGATCGTGCAGGCTGGCGGTCAGCCGTTCGCGGCCTTCGGCGAAGGTCGGGTGCCGGCTCGGCAGGCGTTGCTCGATCTTCGCCAGCGCCAGATCGGGGTGCCGGCGCCGCACCCGGTCGACGGTGTCTTGCGCTTCGGTGCACCAGCCCAGGCGCAGCAGCGCGGCGGCGTGCACCGGCGGCCAGGGCAGCGACGGGTTGCTCGCTTCGGCCTTTTGTCCCCAGTCGCGTGCCTTGTCGTAGTCGCCGGCAACGAAGTACGCCAGCGCCAGGCGGTATTGCCACTCGGCGCGGAACGGGTCGAGCGGGCTCAGGCGCAGCGCCTGCTCCAGCTTCGCCGGCGCCTCGTCGTGCCGGCCGTTGAAGGTCAGCGCCCCGCCGAGCGCGCCGAAGGCCACCGGGTGGCGGTGACGCGCCACCCAGGCTTCGGCCTGGCGCAGCATCTCGGGCCAGTCCTGCGCCAGGACGGCCCGGATGACGCGGGACTGGTAGGTGAAGAAGCCTTCGCTGTCCAGCCGTTCGAGTTGCCGGCCCGCCTCCAAGGTGCGGCGCCGCACCGCCGCCCGATCCGGATCGGCCACCCAGCCGCTGTTCAACGCCTGCGCACCCGTGAAAGACAGGCCGCCCCAGGCACGCACCGAATTCGGGTCCAACGCCACCGCACGCTCGAACAACGCCATCGCTTCGCCGACGTTGTCGCGGCTGATGCCGCGGTACCACAGCGCGATGCCCCGCATCGACAGGTCGTCGGCAGAGGCCTCGGACGCCGACAGCGCAGCGCGGTGCTGGGCCACGCTGCGCACCAGCGCGCCCAGCAGCGAGCGCCCGATCTGCATCGCAAAGTCGTCCACCATCTGCGGCAGGATGGCGCGATCGAAGTCGTAGCCTTCGGCCCAACGCTGGGCGCCGCTTTCGCCGTCGATCAGGAACAGCTTCATGCGCACCCGTTCCTCGTCGCGCCGCAGCGTGCCGCGCACCACGTAGCGGACGCCGAGCTCGCGCGCCACCTGACGGGGGTCGACTTCGCGGTCGCGGTAGGTGGAGGCCGTGTCGCGCGCGATGACCGGAATCTCGAGCAGCCGCGACACCTGGGTGATCAGGTCGCCGTGCAGCGCGTCGGCGAACCAGCGGCTGTCGTGCGCGTCGCCGTCCCATTGCAGCGGCAGCACCACCACCGACAGCGAGGGGGTCGCCGCAGGCAACGCGGGTAAAGCGCTCGCCAGCGGCGCTGCGGCCGGCGGCGGCGCGGCAGGCCGCATCGACAGCCCGATGGCGGCGCCCAGCAGCAGGGTCAGCAGGGCCGCGGCCGTCGTCCAGCGGCCGCGCCTCGCGGTCACGGCAGGCGGCGGCGCAGTGGCCGCATCGGCCGCATCGACCACGGCCGCCGCCGCAGGCTCCGTTGCGGGCTCCGGCACGGGCTCGTCCGGCCCGCCGGGCACGAGCGCATAGCCGCGCCGGGCCACCGTTTGCAACAGACGGTGCCGGTCGTCGCCGAGCACGCGGCGGATGTCGGCCACGGCCTGCGTGACCGAGTCGTCGCCGACCACCAGCCCCGGCCACACCTGCCGCATCAGCTCGTCGCGGCTCACCACCTGACCGGCACGGGCGCCCAGCGTCAGCAGCAGCTCCAGCGAGCGCCGGCGCAGGCCGGCGCGCTGGCCGTCGGCGGTCCGAAGTTCGCCCTCGGCCAGGTCGAGCACGTGGCCGCCGAGCACCAGCTGCCGGGCCGTCGTCCCCGTCATCGAGCTGCGATCGTTCATGGCTGTCCGACCCTCGAAGTTTCAGCGCATTTTCAGGGTTCTTTCAGGCCGCCGGCATCCCCGCGGCCTACGGTCAGCGCCGCATCCATCGCCCTGGAGAACCGGCCATGAAGTCCCTCGTTCCGCTGGTCCGCCGCGTCCGGAATGCCGCGCGGCGGGCCGCCGCCCCCGTCCTGGCGGTGCCGTGGCTTTGCGCCTGGGCCCCCGGGCTCGCGCTGGCCGCGGGCACCGGCGATGTCCATGCGCAGGCGGCGCGACCGGCCGCGGCCGCGCTGGCCCGCATGACGGTCACCGAACTCGAGCGCGCGTTCTGGATCTGCGACTGGACGACCACCACCAGCGTGCTGGACGCGGACGCGTTCACGGCCTGTGCGGCGACGGCCGACGAACTGAAGGCACGCAAGTTCGACGGCGACTTCGACCGGATGATCGACTGGTGGCGCGAGAACAAGGCGGCGGCCCATGCCCGCCTGCAAACCCGCCGGCCTGCGGCCGGGCCGCGTCGCTGAAGCGATTGCGGCGCGCGCAGGCGCGAGCCTGGAGGAGGACGTGATCGTCGGCCGGCTGGCGCAGAATGCGCCCACCGCGCGGCGGCGCGCGCCCTCGCACCAGGAGACATGCATGGCATTCGATGGCTCGGCGATCAGGACCCTGCTCGACGGGGCGGTGGCCCAGGGCGCGGTGCATGGCATCGCGGCGCTCGTGGTCGACCGCAACGGAGCGCTGTTCCACCACGCGGCCGGCGAGGCCGACGAGCGCACGCTGTTTCGCAATGCCTCGATGACCAAGGCGGTGGCCACCACCGGCGCGCTGCAGCTGGTGGAGCAGGGCCGGCTGGACCTGGACGCCACGGTCGAGTCGATCCTGCCGGCGTTCGGCCAGCTGCAGCTGCTGGAAGGCTTCGACGGCGATTCGCCGAGGCTGCGCCCGCCGGCTACGAAGGCCACGGTGCGCCAGCTGATGACGCACACCGCCGGGCTGGGCTACTTCTTCACCAACGCCAGGCTGCTGCGCTACTTGGCGCTGACCGGCGCGCCGAGCCCGCTGTCGGGCGAGAAGCGCAGCCTGTCGGTGCCGATGGTCAACGACCCCGGCACGCTGTGGGAATACGGCGTCAACACCGACTGGCTGGGGCTGGTGGTGGAAGCGCTGACGGGGCAGCGCTTGAGCAGCTACCTGCAGCAGCACGTCTATGCGCCGCTGGGCATGGCGGACTCCAGCTTCGCGCCCGGCGCCGAGCAGCGCGCCCGGCTGCTGCGCGTGATGCAGCGCCAGGCCGACGGCACGCTGGCGCCTTCGCCGCTGGACCTGCCGGCCCATTCGGAATGGGACGCGGCCGGCCACGGCTCCTACGGGACGATCCAGGACTACGGCCGCTTCGTGCAGGCCTGGCTCAACGACGGTGCCGGCGTGCTGAAGCCGGAGACGGCGCGGATGGCGCTGCAGGACCACATCGCCGGCGTGCGGATGCCGGAGCGGATCGAGTCCGCGCTGCCCGAGCTGTCCAACGACGTGCCCTCGCTGCCGGTGCCGCAGGGCTGGGGGCTGGGCTTCCACCTGACGCTGGCCGACCTGCCGGGCATGCGCAGCCGCGGCACCGGCGACTGGGCCGGCGTGTTCAATTCCTACTACTGGATCGACCGCAGCAAGGGCATCGGCGGCGTGCTGATGACGCAGATCCTGCCCTTCTTCGACCCGCGCGTCATCGAGACGCTGATCGGCTTCGAGACGGCGGTGTACCAGCAGGTCGGCGCCGCGCTGCCGGCGGCCTGAGCACTCAAGGTGATCCGGCTTTGCCGGGCATCTTGATCCCCCGCGGGGGGGGGGGGGCGGGCTGGGCACAGCCCGGCCCTGGGGGTGCTCTCAGGCATCCGCCATCGCCAGCCCGACGCTGGCCTGGCCGCGCCGCAGGCAGTGGCGCCCGGCGTGCTTGCCGGCGTACATCGCCGCGTCGGCGCGCTTGAGCAGGCTCTGGGCGTCCTGCCCGTCCAGCGGCGCCAGCGCGTAGCCGATCGTCAGCCCCACGCGGCACGGCTCGCCGGCGGCGGTGAAAGGCTGCTGGAAGCTGTCCAGCAGCTTGCGGCCCAGCGCCTGCGCGTCGGCATCGCCGCCCAGGCCGCCGGCGACGACGACGAACTCGTCGCCGCCCAGCCGCGCGACCGTGTCGCCGCTGCGCAGCAGCGACTGCAGCCGGCGCGCCACGCCCACCAGCAGCTCGTCGCCGGCCTCGTGGCCGAGCCGGTCGTTGATCGCCTTGAAGCCGTCGAGGTCGAGCAGGTAGACCGCCGTCGGCCGCTGCGGCGAGCTCAGCGCCAGCGAGCGCGCCAGCAGCTCGGACAGGCCGCGGCGATTGGGCAGGCCGGTCAGCGCGTCGGTCAGCGCCAGCGAGCGCAGTGCGTCGCGCTCGATGTGCGCGCGCTGCGCCGAGGCGCGCAGGTCCTCCAGCCGCACCGCCAGCACGCGCATCCACATCAGCATCTCGAACATCGCGCCGGCCTGGAAGGCGTTCTCGGTCCACGGGTTGGCGCCCACCCAGCCGCGCAGCAGCGCCGCCATCGTCAGCGTCGCCACGCCATAGGCGCCCCAGCCGAGCAGCATGTAGGCGCCGACGCGCTGGCCGCTGCGCGCGCGCCGCCAGGCCACGGGAATGGCCAGCAGCATCGGCAGCGGACCCAGCGCGGTGGCCACCCGCTGCGCCACCGGGTAGTCGATCAACCCGGCCATGAAGGCCAGCGCCGCGAGCCCGCCCGCCAGCCCCAGCGCGTGCAGCGTGCGGGCGATCCAGGGCTGCGTCTGGCGCACCTCGAGCACGCGCTCGACGAACCAGCAGGCGCCGACCAGCGCGAACAGCACCGACAGCGGCGCCAGGTTCACGCTCAGCCATTGGTTCCCGCCCCACAGGTGCTGCGGGCCCAGGCCGGAGTAGCTGAAGAAGAACAGGCCGGTGCCGGCGGTGACCAGCGCATAGGCGAGGAACATGCCGTCGCGCACCGACACCCACTGCGTCAGGCCGTACAGCAGCAGGCACAGCATCGCGCCGCTCATCAGGCCCTGCAGCAGCTGGCGGCCGGCCTCGGCGGCATAGAAGGCATCGGGCGTCGAGAGCGTGATCGGCAGCACCATCGTGCTGCGCGTGTGCACCCGCAGCAGCAGTTCGTGCGCCTGCCCCGGTGCCAGCGTGAGCCGCGCCGCATGCACGGCGCTGGGCACCGGATGCAGCGCGAACGGCAGCGCGCGGCCGATGACCTGCACTGCCGCGTCCGGCTGCGAAGGCTGGTAGACGTCGACGCGGTCGATCGACGGGTAGTCCACCGACAGCATCCACTGCGACGGCGCATCGGCGCTGCTGCGCAGCGACAGCAGCAGCCAGACCGGCTCGGCGCGCGGGCCGAGGTTGGCATGCGGGCCGTCCGGCACGCTGAACGCCGCGCGCCGCGCCAGCACTTGCGCTGCCGTCAAGGTGCCCGACGGGTCGGCCAGCATGCGCAGCGCCGGCCAGGCCGGCGCGCTGCGCGTGGCGGCGTCCAGCAGCAGCGTCTGCGCCGATGCCGGCGCCTGCCAGGCGGCCAGGCACAACGCCAGCGCCAGCCAGCGGCGCAGAAGGGTCGGCAGCAGCGTGTCCACCCGCCGTTCATCGGCCGCCGGCGCGTCCACTTGAACGCCGCGACGCGCGATGGCGGCATGCTGCTCGCGCGCCAGCGCCAGCATTGCACGCTCCGGCGCGCATAGACTGCGCGGGCCGCGGCCGCGGCCCCACCGCTCCCGCAGGAGACGCCCTTGAGCTTCACCCTTCCCGACCGCATCGACGCCCGTCCCATCGCCGTGCTGGGCGCCGGCACGCTGGGCCGGCGCATCGCGCTGATGATGGCCACGCGCGGTGCCGAGGTGCGCCTGTACGCCCGCAGCGCCGCCACGCGCGAGGCCGGTGCGGCCTACGCCCGCGGACAGCTGCCCGCCCTGCTGGCCAGGCTGCCCGGCAGCCGCGCCGGCACCATCGTGGCCGTGGACCAGCTGGCCGACGCGCTGGACGACGCCTGGCTGGTGATCGAGTCGGTGCCCGAGCAACTGGCGCTCAAGCAGGCCTTGTTCCGCGAGGTCGATGCCCTGGCCGCGCCCGACGCCATCCTGGCCACCAACTCGTCCTCCTACCCGTCCAGCGAGCTGGCCGGCAGCGTCGCCGATCCCGCGCGGCTGCTGAACATGCACTTCCTGATGCCGCCCGACATCATCCCGGTGGAGCTGATGTCCTGCGGCCGGACCGACCCGGCCATCATCCCGCTGCTGGCCGGACGCCTGCCCGGCCACGGCCTCACGCCCTACGTGGTGCGGCGCGAGAGCATGGGCTTCATCTTCAACCGCATCTGGGCGGCCATCAAGCGCGAGACCCTGGCCGTGGTGGCCGAGGGCGTGGCCACGCCGCAGGAGGTGGACGCCATCTACGCCCAGGCCAGCGGCACGTCCTACGGCCCCTGCCGGCTGATGGACGCCGTGGGCCTGGACGTGGTGCTGAGCATCGAGGAGCACTACGCGCGCAAGCGCGCCGGCCTGCCCGAGGAGCCGCGCACCCTGCTGCGGCAACTGGTCGCCGACGGGCGCCTGGGCGTGAAGAGCGGGCGCGGCCTGTACGACGACTATCCGCCGGCCGGCGCCTGACGCGGCCCGCCACGGGACGGGCCCGGCCGCGGGCGCTTCAGCCGCCGGCGGCCCTGCCGATATGACGGGTGCGGCGGCGCTCCTGCCGCGCCCACGCCCCTCCTTTGCCCGAGCTTCTTTTCCACCCACACCGCATGTCTCCGCCCCATGCAGCGCCGGCTCGGTACCTCGCCCTCCTGCGGAGCTGGCTCTCCGTTCCCACCGACCGCCCGGCCCTGCTGAAAGCGCAGTACCGTGCGTTCTCCACCCAGATCCCGCTGCTCTACGTCGTCCTGCTGGTCAACACCTGGCTGCTGGTCAGCACCCACGCCGGCACGGCGCCGCGCAGCCTGACGCTGTGGTTCCCGCTCGGGCTGTCGCTGGTGTGCGTGGTGCGGCTCACCTCGTGGTGGCGCTCGCGTGCGGCCGAGCCGGACGCCGACCACGCCTGCCGCCACCTCAACCGCACCAACCGGCTGGCCGCGCTGCTGTCCACCGGCTTCGTCGCCTGGGGCCTGCTGCTGTTCCCGCACGGCAACCCGCTGCAGCAGTCGCACGTGGCGTTCTTCATCGCCATCACGATGATCGGCTGCATCGTCTGCCTGCTGCACGTGCGCCAGGCGATGCTGACGGTGGCCCTGGTCGGCAACGTGGGCTTCGTCGGCTTCTTCGCCTCCACCGGCGTGCCGACCTTCGTGGCCACGGCGGTCAACGTGGCGCTGGTCACGCTGGTGCTGATGTTCATGCTGCTGGGCCATTACCGCGATTTCACGCGCCTCGTCGAGGCCCAGGTGCAGGCCGAGCAGCTGAGCGCCGAGAACCTGCGCATGGCCAACCTGGACAGCCTGACACAGCTGCCCAACCGCCGCGGCTTCTTCGCCGAGCTGGAGCGCTGCTGCGCGCGTGCCCGGCGCCAGGGCGGGCGCTTCGCCGTCGGCATCCTCGACCTCGACGGCTTCAAGCCGGTCAACGACCTCTACGGCCACGCCACGGGCGACCACCTGCTGGAGCAGGTCGGCCGGCGCCTGCAGAGGCTGGCCGGCGAGGGCGTGTTCCTGGCCCGGCTGGGCGGCGACGAGTTCGCGCTGGTCATCGAGCACCTCGCCGACGACGAGCTGCTGGCCTTCGGGCAGCGCGTGTGCGCCGCGCTGCGCAAGCCCTTCCACCTGGGCGACAGCACGCTGCAGGTGGCCGCCTCAATGGGCCTGGTGACCTATCCCGACCTGGCCACCAACGCCATCGACCTGTACGAGCACGCCGACTACGCGCTGTACCACGGCAAGCGCAACCACCGCGGCGGCGCCGGCCTGTTCTCGGCCCGCCACCGCGAGCGCATCCAGCAGGACGCGGTGATCGAGCAGACGCTGCGCCAGGCCGACCTGGAGCGCGAGCTGTCGGTGGTGTTCCAGCCCATCGTCGATGCCGGCGCTCGCCGCACGCTGGCGTTCGAGGCGCTGGCGCGCTGGCACAGCCCGAGCCTGGGCGAGGTCTCGCCGGCGCGCTTCATCCCGGTGGCCGAACGCTCGGGCCTGGTCGGCCTGCAGACCCACGTGCTGCTGAAGAAGGCGCTGGCCGCGGCCGCGCACTGGCCGGCGCCGGTGCGCTTGTCGTTCAACCTCTCGGCGCACGACCTCGGCGCGCCCGAGATGGTGGGCCGCCTGATCGACCTGATCGCCGCCAGCGGCTTCGCGCCGGCGCGGCTGGACCTGGAGATCACCGAGACGGCCATCATGCACGACCTGGAGCAGGTGCGCTGGGCGGTGGGAGAGTTCCGCCGCCTGGGCTGCGGCATGACCCTGGACGACTTCGGCACCGGCTTCTCCAGTCTGAGCCAGCTGCACGCGCTGCCGCTGACCAAGATCAAGATCGACCGCCGTTTCGTCAGCGGCATCCAGGACAACCCGGCCAGCTACAAGATCGTCAAGTCGCTGCTGGCGCTGAGCCGCGACATGGACCTGGACTGCATCATCGAAGGCGTGGAGACGGCCGACGAGCTGGCCGTGATCCGTGCGCTGGGCGGCGCGATGGTGCAGGGCTACCTCTATGCGCGCCCAATGCCGGTCAGCGACACCGGCGGCTGGCTGGCCACGGCGCCGGCACCCGGGCGCGGCACCGGCGCCGGCAGCGCGGCGCGGCCGGAGCGCGGGGAGCCCGTCGCGGCCGGCTGAAAGCCTGCGCGGCCGCGCTGGACAATAGGCCGCATCGCTCCCTGCGAAGGCTATCGATGCCCCGCCGTCGCCCGCCCTCTTCGCCAGCGCCGCGCGCGCGGGGAGCGGCTGCGTGAGCGCGCAGGCGGGGCAGGAAGCGCCACAGGGCCTGGCCGGCCTGTCGCCCGCCAACTTCGGCATGGTGATGGCCACGGGCATCGTCTCCATCGCCGCGCAGCGGCTGGGCCAGCCCGGCGCCGCGCAGGCGCTGCTGGGGCTCAACGCCGTGCTCTACGCCGGGCTGTGGCTGCTGACGCTGCTGCGCCTGGCACGCCACCGCCGCCGCGTCCTGGACGACCTGGCCGACCACCTGCGCGGGCCGGGCTTCTTCACCACCGTGGCCGGCACGGCGGTGCTGGGCAGCCAGTGCGTGCTCGTCGCCGGGCAGCACGGCGCGGCGCTGGCGCTGTGGGTGCTGGCGGCCGCGCTCTGGCTCGTGCTGATCTACGGCATCCTGGCCGTCTTCACGCTCAAGGCGCGCAAGCCCGCGCTGGACAAGGGCATCAGCGGCGCCTGGCTGCTGGCGGTGGTGGCCACGCAGTCCATCGCGGTGCTGGGCGCGCTGCTGAGCACGCGCTTCGGCCCGCAGCCCCGGCTGGCGATGAACTTCCTCGCGCTGGCGATGTGGCTGTGGGGCGGCATGCTCTACATCTGGATGATGTCGCTCATCTTCTACCGCTACACCTTCTTCACGCTGGCGCCGGGCGACCTCACGCCGCCCTCCTGGATCAACATGGGCGCCATGGCCATCTCCACGCTGGCCGGCGCGCTGCTGGTGCAGCACGCGGCGCAGGCGCCGCTGCTGCAGTCGCTGCTGCCCTTCATCAAGGGCTTCACGCTGTTCTACTGGGCCACCGGTACCTGGTGGATCCCGATGCTGCTGGTGCTGGGCGTGTGGCGCTACGTGGCCCGGCGCCATCCGCTGCGCTACGACCCGATGTACTGGGCCGCGGTGTTCCCGCTGGGCATGTATGCGGTGTGCACGCTGGAGATGGCCCGGGCGCTGGAACTCGGCTTCCTGCAGGGCGTGCCGCCGGCCTTCGGCATCGCCGCGGGCCTGGCGTGGCTGTCCGCCTTCGGCGGGCTGCTGGCGCGGCTGGCCGGCCTGGCGCGCCGCCGCGGCGCCTTGTCGAAAGCGGCGGACCAGCCGCCCTGACCGCGATACTGTCCGCATGATGAGCCTGCAACTCCTCGCCGCGGCGGATCCTGCGCTGGGCGCGACCGCCGGGGCGCTGCCGCGGGTCGAATGGCCCTATGTGGAGATCCTCGTCCGGCTGGCCCTCGCGCTGTCCCTGGGCCTGCTGATCGGGATGGAACGGGAGCGGCGCGGCAAGGAGGCGGGGCTGCGCACCTTCGGCTTCGTCGCGCTCCTCGGCGCGCTGGGCGGCTCGCTCGGCCAGGGCTATGCGCTGCTCAGCCTGCTGCTGACCGGCCTGCTCACGGTCTTTCTCAACCTCCACGCCATGCGCACGGAACAGGGCACCGAGCTGACCACGTCGGCGGCCATGCTCATCACCTGCTTCGCCGGCATCCTCTGCGGCCAGGGGCACCGCCTCACGCCGGCGGCGACCATGGTCATGACCACGGCGCTGCTTGCCTGGAAGCAGACGCTCGCCGGGTTCAGCATGGGGCTGTCGGAGCGCGAACTGCGCTCCGCGGTGCTGCTGGCCATCCTCGCGATCGTCATCTACCCCGCCTTGCCGGAAGGCGCGATCGGGCCCTGGCACCTGATCGAGCCGCGCGCGATCTGGCTCACCGTGCTGCTGATCGCCGGCATCGGGTTCGTCAACTACGTGCTGTGGAAGCTCTACAGCACGCGCGGGATCGAGCTGGCCGGCTTTCTGGGCGGCCTGGTCAACAGCAGCGTGACGGTGAGCGAGCTGGCGGCGCGCGTCCGCGAGACCCAGGGCCGGCTGGCGCCGGCGGCGTACCGCAGCATCCTGCTGGCCACGGTCGCGATGATCGTGCGCAATGCCGTGCTGCTGGCGATCCTCGCGCCGATCGCTTTCGCGGCCGCGCTGGGCGCGCACGTGCTGATGCTGGTCGTCGCCGCCTTGTTCATCTTCGCGAGCTGGCACGGCAAGCCGCGGCCCGCACTCGAGGACGTTCCCGACGTCAAGCTCGAGCTGCCGTTCTCGCTGTGGGTCGCGCTGAGGTACGGCCTGCTCTTCCTGGCGCTGCACATCGTCGGCGTGCTCGCGCAGAACCTGGCGGGCAGCGCGGGCTTCTACGCCGTCAGCCTGCTGGGCGGGCTGGTCTCCAGCGCGAGCGCGGTGGCCGCCGCCGCCAGCCTGGCGACCAGTGGCACGCTGGCGCCCGGGACGGCCGCCGCCGGGGCGGTGATCGCGTCGGTGACCAGCGTCGCCGTGAACCTGCCCTTCATCCTGCGCGCGCGCCACCGGCCGCTCACGGTGAAGCTCGCCGTTGCGGTGTCCGCCATCGCGGCCGCCGGGATCCTGGGCGCCTTCGCGTGGCCGCCCGTGATGCAGTTCCTGACGCGGCACGCCCTCGCCTGAGGGCGCGGCTACGCGCACCTGCGTATGGCGAGCGGGCGGCGCGGCGCCCAGAATCCGCTCGCGCCGCCAGGTGCGGCGATCCAGGAGGCGACATGGACATGCCCGTTCAACGCAGTACGCGGCAGGTGGCCGACGCGATCCGCCGCAGCATCGAGTCGCGCGACGGCGAGACGCTGTCGTCGCTCTACGCCGAGGGCTGCGACCACACGGTCGTCAACCGCAACGCGCCGCCCAGCCGGCCGCTGATGGTGCGCGGCCACGACGCGATCCGCGCAATGTGGATGGAAGCCTGCGCGCGCGACATGACGCACAAGGTCGAGACCCAGATCGCCGAAGACCGCCAGATCGCGACGCGCATCACCTGCCGCTATCCCGACGGCACGACGGTCGCCTGCATCCACCTCGTCGAGGTCGCCGACGGGCGCATCCAGCGCAGCTACGAGCTCGACTGCTGGGACGAATAGCGGATCAGCCCGTCGTCCCCAGCATCGCGTACCGCGCCGCCTGCCACGCCTTGAGCGTGGCCGCGGTGCGCGACTCGACGCCCAGCTTCTGGAACACGCGCTCCAGGTGCTTCTGCACCGTGCGCTCGCTGGCGCCCAGGATCATCCCGATCTCGCGGTTGGTCTTGCCCTGGGCGACCCAGGACAGCACCTCGGTCTCGCGCGCCGTCAGCCCCAGGCCGCCCAGCGCGCTGGCCGGCGCGGCCAGCGCTTCCTCCACCAGCGTCAGCAGGTGCTCGCCGCGGCCGAGGTCGACGACCAGGTCGACGACGAGGCAGCGCTCGCCGCGCTGGCAGACGAGCGGATCGCGGTCGATCACGGGCTCGCGCATCGCGAGCCGCTCGCCGTCGACGCGGCGCCGCACCCAGTCGAGCACGGCCGGCGGCAGCCAGGGCCGGACGGGCGGCAGCGCCAGGCCCATCGCCGTCTGCGAGCCGAAGTACTCGCCCAGCCACAGCCGCGCCTGCTCGGTGGCGAGCAGCACCTGCAGGTCGTCGTCGAGCAGCACGATGCCGCGCTCGGCGCGCCCCCGTTCGCCCGGCGCGGCGACGCGGCCGTGCCGGACGGCGCGGCGCGCGTCGCGCAGCAGGTGCACGAGGTGCGGCCACATCAGCTCGACGCGGCGGCGCTCGCCGTCGTCGAACTCGGCGCGGCCGCGTGCCAGCACCGCGGCGTGCAGGCGGCCGTCGGGGCTGGCGAGGCGCATCACCATCTGGTAGCGCACCGGCAGCGAGCCCCAGGGCGGCGCCTCGCCGCCCACGTCGGCCAGGCGCCAGGCGCGCAGGCTGCGGTCCGCCGCCAGCCAGTGCACGAGCGGGTTCAGCGCGCGCTCGCGCTCGATCACCGAGGCGTCCACGGGCGGCAGCCGCACGCCGCGCGGCCAGACGCTGGCCTGCGCGTGGTTCAGCGCGGGGTCGACGGCGACGTGCAGCGCCAGGTCGCTGTCGACCGCCAGCGCCAGCGCCTCGGCGATGCGCTCGCCGGCGCGGGCCGACGGCACAGGCGAGTGCAGGCGCAGCAGTGCCTGCGCCAGCCGTTCGACCGCTTCATCGCCGTGCTGCATCGATGGCTGCCCTGGCCGCTGACGGGCCGGCATCGTACGGCGTCCGCGCCAGGCATTTGGGGCTGCGCGTACGCGGACCTGCGTATCGCCAGCCGGCGCCGCAGGCCGGACAGTGCAGCACCCGAACTTCCCGGCGGAGGCCGCCATGGAACTGGACCAAGACAAACTCGATGCGCTGCTCGGCCGCCTGGTCGGCGAGATGGGCGCGATCGCCAGCGGCCCGCTGGTGCTGCTGGGCGACCGGCTCGGCCTGTACAAGGCGATGGCCGGCGCCGGGCCGATGACGGTGGACGGCCTATCGGCGAAGACCGGCCTGCGCCTGCGCTACGCCCAGGAGTGGCTGAACGCGCAGGCCGCCAACGGCTTCGTCGACTACGACCCGAAGCGGCAGACCTACACGCTGGGGCCGGAGGCGGCCGAGGTGCTGGCCAACGACGGCAGCCCGGCTAACCTGATGGGCGGCTATCAGGTGCTGTCGGCGATGTACCTGGACCTGTTCAAGCTCGAGCGCGCCTATAGGAGCGGCAGCGGCCTGGGCTGGCAGGAGCACGACCCGCTGGGCTTCGAGGGCACGGAGCGCTTCTTCCGCGTCGGCTACAACACGCACTTGGTGCCGGGCTGGATCCCGGCGCTCGACGGCGTCGAGGCCAAGCTGAAGGCGGGGGCGCAGGTGGCCGACGTGGGCTGCGGCTACGGCACCTCGACGATCGTGATGGCCAAGGCCTACCCGAAGTCGCGCTTCGTCGGCTACGACTTCCATCCGCCTTCGATCGAAGCCGCGCGCGCCGCGGCCGCGCGCGAGGGCGTGGCCGACCGCGTGCGCTTCGAGCCGGCGCGCGCCAAGGACTATCCGGGCACCGGCTTCGACCTGATCGCCTTCTTCGACTGCCTGCACGACATGGGCGACCCGATCGGCGCGGCGGCGCACGTCAGGCAATCGCTCGCGCCCGGCGGCACCTGGATGCTGGTCGAGCCCTATGCTAACGACCGCGTCGAGGACAACCTGAATCCCGTGGGCCGCGTGTACTACAACGCCAGCGCCCAGGTCTGCGTGCCGTGCTCGCTGGCGCAGGAAGTCGGGCTGGGCCTGGGCGCGCAGGCCGGCGAGTCCCGCATCCGCCAGGTCGTGACCGACGGCGGCTTCAAGCGCTTCCGGCGCGCCGCGGAGACGCCGTTCAACATCGTGTACGAAGTGCGCGCCTGAGCAGGAGAGTTCCATGACCGCATTCAATGTCGTCCGCTTCCGCGTCAAGCCCGGCCAGGAAGACGCCTTCATCGGCCTGCACAGCGATGGCCGCATGGCAACCGGCCTCCAGGGCCTGCGCAAGTTCTTGCTGGTGAAGACCGGCGAGCGCACGTTCTGCGTCATCGGCGAGTGGGACGGCATGGCCAGCCTCGCCGCGGCGCGGCCGTCGATGATCGGCAACCTCGATCGCCTGCGCACTATCCTCGAAGATCTGGGCGGCGGCCTCGGCGTCACCGATCCGGTGTCGGGCGAGGCCGTGCTCGAGCTCGGGCCGTCGCCGGGGTGACAGGCATCAGCCAGCGGCGTTGGGGAGCGAGGCGGGCCAGGCAGCCTCCTAGAATCCCGGCGTTCGCGCTGCTTCCGCGCCGGAGATCACCATGGGCAAGGCACTTGAGCAACCGCGCTTCGATCGCGCCGCCTTCCTCGACTGGGAAGCCGCCCAGGACGGCAAGAACGAATACGTTGCCGGCGAGGTGTTCGCCATGGTGGGCGCGCGGCAGCAGCATGTGGTGGTGGCCGGCAGCCTGTATGCGCGCTTCCGCGAGCACTTGAAGGGCACGCGCTGCCGCGCCTACGTCAGCGACATGAAGCTGGAAGTGGCGGCCGCCGACGCGGTGTTCTATCCCGACGTGATGGTCAGTTGCGACGAGGCCGACCGCCGTGCCGAACTGGCGCTGCAGGCGCCCTGCCTGGTGGTGGAAGTGCTGAGCGATTCCACCGCCGCCACCGACCGCGGCGCGAAGTTCGCCGCCTACCGCCAACTGCCGTCGTTGCAGGACTACCTGCTGGTCGACATCGACGCGCGGCGGCTGGAACTGTTCGGACGCGAGGCCGGTGGCTGGCTGCTGCACGAGTCCACGCCCGCACAGCCTTCCGTGCAACTGCGCAGCATCGCGCTGACGCTGACGGTGGGCGAGGCATTCGGCGACCTGGATGAGGTGGCCGGGCAGGGCTGATGGGCGCGGACAGCCGGCCGGGCAGCGGCGGCCGGCAGCGGCCCCGGCGCGTCAGCGTGGCGCGGCCGCCGGCGCCGCCTTCAGGTCCAGGCGCCAGTACTGGCCCACCAGGTCGTGGCCGAAGGAATGGTGCGGCTCCTCCTCCACCAGCACGAAGCCGCGGGCCTCGTAGATGCGGCGGGCGGCGACCAGGATGTCGTTGGTCCACAGCGTGAGCCGGCGGTAGCCCTTCTCGCGCGCGAAGCGGATGCATTCGTCGACGAGGCGCGCGCCGATGCCCAGCCCGCGCGCCGCGGGCTCCACGTACAGCAGACGCAGCTTGGCCTCGTGGGCGTTGACCTTGACGCAGAACACCGAGCCGACGACCTGGCCTTCGCGCTCGGCCACCCAGGCGCGCTCGTGCCGGGCGTCGAAGCCCTTGACGAAGCCGGCGGCGATCTCGGCGACCAGGGCCTCGAACTGCAGGTCCCAGCCGTACTCCTGGGCGTAGAGCTGGCCCTGGCGGCGGATGATCCAGCCGATGTCGCCGATCTCCAGGCCGCGCAGCAGGTAGGGCGGCTGCGCCATCGCCTGGGCCGGCGGCGGCGACAGCAGCTGCTGCACCCGCTGCATGGCGGCCACCAGCTCGGCCACCTGCGGCGGCGCCAGCGGCTGCAGCAGGTCCAGCACCTGCTGCTGCGAGGCGCGGTCCAGCGGCTTGAAGGCGGCCAGCCCGGCGCGGGTCAGGCGCAGGTGCTGGCGGCGCGAATCAGCGGCATGGGCTTCGCGCTTCAAGAAGCCTTGCGCGTCGAAGCGGCGCAGCAGCCGGCTCAGGTAGGCGGCGTCCAGCCCCAGCGCGCGCGCCAGCTCGCTGGGCGCCGGCGCCTCGGCCGTGGGCGGCACCTGGGCCAGCTCGTAGAGCACGCGCATCTCGGTCAGCGAGAAGGCGCTGGCCAGCAGGTGCTCGTCCAGCAGGCCCAGCAGCCGGGTGTAGAAGCGGTTGAAGCGGCGGACCTCGGCGGCGGCGGCTTCCGCGGCGGGCTGGGGTTGGGCGGTCGTCATCGTCGCATCATCGCGGCAATGATGGACTTGGTCAATGAATTGCTGGACCGAGTCCAGTAAACCGGTCGTCAGTACCGCTCGGGAACGAACATCTCCGGCGCCACCGGCTGGCGAGCATAGTCGGCGTGGCGCTCGCGCTGCGGCAGCAGCACCTCGGGGTGCCGGACCTCGGTGTAGCCGAACTGCGAGAGCAGGTGGGCGATGCAGTTCAGCCGCGCCCGCTTCTTGTCCACCGCCTGCACCACCCACCACGGCGCTTCGGCGATGTGGGTGCGCTCCAGCATCGACTCCTTGGCCTTGGTGTAGTCCTCCCAGCGGCGGCGCGACTCCAGGTCCATGGGGCTGAGCTTCCACTGCTTGAGCGGGTCGTGGATGCGCGCCAGGAAGCGCAGGTGCTGCTCGTCGTCGGTGATCGAGAACCAGTATTTCAGCAGCTTGATGCCGCTGCGCACCAGCATGCGCTCGAACTCGGGCGCCGAGCGGAAGAACTCCTCGACGTCGTCCTCGCTGCAGAAGTCCATCACGCGCTCGACGCCGGCGCGGTTGTACCAGCTGCGGTCGAACAGCACCATCTCGCCGGCCGCCGGCAGGTGAGCGACGTAGCGCTGGAAATACCACTGGCTGCGCTCGCGCTCGGTGGGCGCGGGCAGCGCGACGGTGCGGCACACGCGCGGGTTCAGGCGCTGGGTGATGCGCTTGATGACGCCGCCCTTGCCGGCGGCGTCGCGGCCCTCGAACACGATCACCACCTTCTGGCCGCTGGCCGCCACCCAGTCTTGCAGCTTGACCAGTTCGCGCTGGAGGCGGAACAGGGTCTTGAAGTACGACAGGCGCGAGGCGCGGCCGGCCTCGCCGTCGTTGTCGGCGAGCAGTTCGCCGGCGGCGCGGTCTTCGATCTCGAGCTCGAGTTCCTCGTCGTAGCCGTCGGCGATGTCTTCGCGCAGGCGGGCGAGCAGGGTGGGGTCATCGGTCAGGGACATGGCGGGGCGGCGTTCGTGAAGCTGCCGCATGCTGGGCACGGCGTGTGACCGTCGCATGACAGCGGGCGGCGCGGGCGGCGGTTCGTGCCGCCGCCTTAGCATGCGGTGCCGGCGGGCTGGCCATGCCGGGCAAGGAGGAGATCCGCATGCAAGACGCTCAGGGCCAAGCCGATGTCGTGGTCGCCGGCGGCGGCCTGGCGGGCGTGGTCACCGCGCTCGAAGCCTTGCGCGCCGGCCTGCGCGTGACGGTGGTCGACCGCGACACGCCCGAGCGCTTCGGCGGGCTGGCGCTGTGGGCCTTCGGCGGCATGGCGCTGGTCGGCACGCCGCTGCAGGCGCGCATGAAGATCCCCGATACGCCGGAGATCGCGCTGCGCGACTGGCTGCGCTTCGGCGAGCTGGCCGATGGCGACGCCTGGCCGCTGCAGTGGGCGCGCCACTACGTCGAGCGCTCGCGCGCCGACGTCTACGACTGGCTGGTCGGCGAAGGCCTGAAGTTCATGCCCGCGGTCAACTGGGTGGAGCGCGGCCGCCACGGCGACGGCAACAGCCTGCCGCGCTATCACATCGTCTGGGGCACGGCGCGCGAGCTGACGCGCCGCATGCTCGCGGCGCTGCGCGCCGCCGACCGCGGCGGGCGGCTGGCCGTGCTGTACGGCCATCGTGTCACCGCGCTGGACCGCGAAGGCGGCGCGATCGCTGGCGTGCTGGCGGTGGACGAACGCAGCGGCGCCGAAGTGCGCCTGCGCGCGCCGGTGGTGGTGCTGGCGATGGGCGGCCTCAACGGCAGCCACGACGAGGCGCGCGCCAACTGGCCGCAGGACCGTCCGCGGCCCGAGCGCATGCTCAACGGCGCCCATCCTTTCGCCGACGGCCGCCTGCACCACTGGGTCGCCGAGCACGCCGGCGGACAGATCGCGCATGCCGGCGAGATGTGGAACTACGCGGCGGGCTTCCCGCATCCGTTTCCGCACTTCGAGGGGCATGGGCTGTCGGCCATCCCGTGCAAGTCGGCGCTGTGGCTGGACCACCAGGGCCGGCGCATCGGGCCGGAGCCGCTGGTCACCGGCTTCGACACCCACTGGCTGTGCCGGCGCGTGGCCGAGCAGGCCAGGCCCTGGACCTGGCATCTGCTGAACTGGCGCATCGCGGCCAAGGAGTTCGCGATCTCGGGCGCCGAGCACAACCAGCGCATCCGCGACCGGCAGTTCCCGCTGTTCCTGAAGGAGACGCTGCTGGGCAACCACCGCCTCGTGCGCCAGATGCAGCGCGAGAGCCCGCACTTCCTGGTCGACGACACGCTGGCCGGGCTGGCCGCGAAGATGAACGCGCTGACGCGCTCGCACGATGTCGATGCGGCCGTGCTGCAGGCCAGCGCCGACGCCTTCGACGCCAACTTCGCGCGCGGCGCCAGCCTGCACAACGACGACCAGATCCGCCGCATCCTGCACGCGCGCCAGTGGGGCCCCGACCGGCTGCGCACCTGCAAGCCGGCGCCGCTGCAGCAGCCCGGCGCCGGGCCTTTCATCGCGATCCAGATGCAGCTGATCACGCGCAAGAGCCTGGGCGGGCTGCGCACCGATCTGCAAAGCCGCGTCCTCGACGCCGCCGATCAGCCGATCGCGGGGCTTTACTGCGTGGGCGAGGCGGCCGGCTTCGGCGGCGGCGGCGCCAGCGGCAAGCGCTCGCTGGAAGGCAGCTTCCTGCCCGGCTGCATCCTCACCGCGCGCGCGGCGGCGCGCTCCATCGCCGGCGCCCGCTGAGTACGAATCACGAGGAGACGAGGATCCCATGCCCAACGGCGCCCAAGCCTTGCTGAAGACGCTGGCCGACGCCGGCATCGAGGTCTGCTTCACCAACCCCGGCACCAGCGAGATGCACTTCGTCGCCGCGCTGGACGGCGAGCCGCGCCTGCGCGCCGTGCTGACGCTGTTCGAAGGCGTGGCCACCGGCGCCGCCGACGGCTACGCGCGCATGGCCGACAAGCCCGCCGCAACGCTGCTGCACCTGGGCTGCGGGCTGGGCAACGGCCTGGCCAACCTGCACAACGCGCGCAAGGGCCGGGTGCCGGTGCTCAACATCGTCGGCGACCACGCCACCTGGCACGTGCCGTTCGATGCGCAGTTGCAGTCCGACATCGAGACCGTGGCGCGCAACGTCTCGCCCGGCTTCGTGCGCACCTCGCGCAGCAGCGCCGCGCTGTGCCGCGACGCGGCCGACGCCATCGCCGCCGCGCGCGGCCTGCCCGGGCAGGTGGCAACGCTGATCCTGCCGGCCGACGTGTCATGGGGCGAAGGCGCCGAGCCCTGCCCGCCGCCGCCGGCGCCGCAGACCGAGGCGGCCGACGATGCCGCCGTCGCCGCGGTGGTCGCCGCGCTGCGCCCGGGCCGCCGCGCGGCGCTGCTGCTGGGCGGGCGCGCGCTGCGCGAGGGCGCGCTGCTGGCCGCCGCGCGCATCGCGGCGCACCGCGGCGTCAAGCTGCTGGCCGAGGTGTTCCCGACGCGCTTGGAGCGCGGCGCCGGGCTGCCGGCGGTGGAGCGCGTTGCCTATCTCGCCGAGATGGCCGGCGTGCAACTGGCCGAGCTGGACGATCTGGTGCTGGTGGACGCCAAGGCGCCGGTCTCGTTCTTCGCTTACCCGGGCAAGCCCAGCGAGCTGGTGCCCGCGAGTTGCACCGTGCACACGCTGGCCACGCCGGCGCAGGACGCGGCCGCCAGCCTGGACAAGCTGGCCGCGGCGCTCGGCGCCACGCAGGCGCAGCCGGCGCTGCAAGCCGCCCAGCGCCCGGGCCGCCCGCGCGGCCGCCTGAGCGCGCCCAAGGTCTGCAAGGCCGTGGGCCACCTGCTGCCCGAGAACGCCATCGTCGTCGACGAGGCCATCACCTCGGGGCTGATGCTGTCGGCGCTGACCGCCGGCGCGCCGCGCCACGACCTGTTGACGCTGACCGGCGGCGCCATCGGCCAGGGCCTGCCCAATGCCGTGGGCGCGGCCATCGCCTGCCCGGGGCGGCCGGTGCTGGCGCTGGTGGGCGACGGCAGCGCGATGTACACCGCGCAGGCGCTGTGGACGATGGCGCGCGAGCGGCTGCACGTCACCGCCATCGTCTTCAACAACGCGGCCTATTCGGTGCTGAACGTCGAGCTGGAGCGCGTGGGCGCGGCGCAGGCCGGGCCCAAGGCGCGCGCCCAGCTCGATCTGCACGCGCCGGTGCTGGACTTCGCGCGGCTGGCGCAGGGCATGGGCGTGCACGCGGTGCGGGTGGATACGGCCGAAGACCTGCTGCAGGCGCTGGAATACGCGCTGGCGCATGCCGACCGGCCGCACCTGATCGAGGCCATGGTGCCCGAGGCCCTCAGCGGCGCCAGGCGCCGGCTGCTGCCCTGGCTGCTGCGCGCGCTGCCTGCGCTGCCGCAGCCGATGGCGCGCTCGCTCAAGCGCCGCATTGCGCCGTGACGCGGCCCCGGGCGGCGTCTGCCACCCGGGTTCTGGCGTCAGCCGATCACTGCGCCGGACTGACCGCCAGCAGCAACTGGTTCTGGCCCGACGCCGGGAAACCCACCGCGCTGATGCCCATGCCGCGCAGTGTCAGGACGAACCATTCGCCGACGTTGGCGGTCGTGCCGTCGCTGCGCGCCACGCCGCTGGCCGCGACGCGGTGCCCGTAGCCGTCGCGCGGCTGGTTGATCGCTATCGTCTCCGGCTGTGTCACGCCGGTGGCGAAGTCGGTGACCGCATTGCGGACGTATTGCCCGCTGCCCAGCGAGGCCACCGTGCTCTTGGACTGGCTGACCGCACCCGGCACCGTGAACGACGCCGTGGCGGTGCCCGATGGCACGATGCCGAGGTTCCAGCTCTCGCTGACCTCGCCCACCGCCGGCAGCGTGCGCGCCACCTTGCGGGTGGAGAAGCCCACCTTGCCCGAGCCGGTCTGGCTGATCAGCAGCAGCTCACCGCCGCCGGCGCGGTAGGCGTACAGGCGGTCGCGCCAGTCGGAGCCCTGCAGGTAGAAGCCGCCGCTGCCGTCGGCCACCATCTTCGGCAGACCGGTGGTCGGGTTTCTGCAGCCGCTGGCCAGGCTGCTGCAGACCGTGATGTTGGACCACGTGCCCGTGGCGCTGGCCGTGAGGGTGAGGGTCTGCACCGTGTCGGGGTCGTTGTCGGCGACACGGTCGAAGCTCATGCTGTTCCAGTCGCCGGCCAGTTCGGCCGGCGTGAAGCTGAAGCTGCCGTCTTTGTCGGTCCCTTTCAGCGCCGTGGCGTCGATGGTGATCGTGTCGGTCGCGAAGCCGTTCTGGCCGCCGCCCGCGCCGGGCTGGTTCAGCTCGATGATGCGGTAGCTGCCGCTGCGCAGCGACGCGCAGTTGGCCGCCTTGGGCTTGAGCAGCAACTCGGCCGGCAGCGACGCGGCGCTGTTGAGCGTGGCGGTGCTGGCCGCGGGCGATGCGCTGGCCGTTGCGCTGGTCAGCGCCGCCAGCGTGGTGCCGCTGCCGTCGAGCTTGCTGCCCAGCGCGGCCAGCGTCTGGCCGTAGGCATTGGCGCTGGCGCTGCCGCCGGCGGCCACCAGCGCGCCGCTGATCACGTCGCCGCTGGTGGACAGGTCCACGCCGCCGGCGGCCAGCGTGGCGGCCGCGGCGGTCTTGGCGGCGCCGAGGGTGCTGTCGCTGGGCGCGTTGGCGCCGGTGAAGGCCTGGTGGACGCTCTCGGGCTGCATGCCCGTCGCCTGCGCGACCACCAGCTCGGTCACCGAGGTGACGTTGGCGCGCGCACTGCTGCCGCTGCCGGTGGCCAGCGAATGCAGCGCGTCCGAAGCCACGGTGACCTTCAGCATGCAGGGCAGCGCGGCACCGGCGGGCAGCGTCAGGCTGAAGCTGCCGTCGGCCTGCGTCGTGCCGCTGCCGTTGCCGCCGCGGCACTTGGCCTCCGCCGGGACGTTGGCTGCCGCGGCCGACGTCGCGGCGGTGCCGGTCAGCGCCAAGGTGCTGGTGCTGCCGCCGCTGTCGTCACCGCCGCCGCCGCCGCAGGCGGCCAGCGCGGCCAGCGCCAGTGGCGGGTGGATGATTGAACGGGCAACGATGCAGACATGGTGATCCTCCTGTGATGGTTGTGAGCCGTCGCTACGGCGTGACTTGGCCAGGCCCTGGGCCTGGCGATGAGGAGGACCGCAAATGGCCGCATGTCGATTCATTCTCGATTCTGTAGATGTAATATGTTGATAATACAACTATTTACATCATTCATCACAAACCGTGGCCTGTCAACACTCTGGATCCATTCCAGCCGTGTTGACCCCACCCATGAAGGACAGCGAATACGCACTGCGCCAGCGCCTGGGCAGTGCCCTTCGCGATGCCCGCCTGGCCAAAGCGATGACGCAAGGCCAGCTTGCCGAGGCCGTGGAAACCGATCCCGAGACCATCAGCCGCTTCGAGCGCGGCGCCACGCTGCCGTCGCTGGCGCGGCTGCTGGTGCTGGCCGAGGCGCTGGACGTCACGGTGGCATCGCTGCTGGGGTCGGCCAGTTCGCGCCCGGCGGATGAGTGGGAAGCGCTGCGCACGGCCATGCTGCGGCTCAAAGGCGGCGACCGCGCGCTGGCATTGACGATCGTGCAGGCCATCGCCGCGGCGCGCGAGGCCAAGCACTGAGCGGCTTCACCGCCCTTGCGACGCGCTGATGTTCAGCGCAACCACTCGGTCCGCATGCACGCGAAACGCTCGAAATCGCGACAGGCCAGCGCGACCGGGCGGCCGCTCAAGCCGGCGCCGTCCAGCGCTCGGGAGCGTTGATGGCCAGCCCGTGCGCGCGTGCCCGCCGCGCCAGCTTCAGCAGCGCGCGGTCGCGTGTCAGCAGCCAGCGTGCGCGGTGCTGCAGCGCCAGGTCGACGAACATCTGGTCGCTGGCGTCGCTGCAGCGCAGCCGGGGTGCTGCCGGTGTCGGGGGCGCGTCGACCCAGGTCACCAGGGTGTCGAAGGAAGTCAGCGCTTGCTCAAGGGAGGCGACGCGCGTGGCCAGCGAGCCGTGGGCCAAGGTCCAGGCGGCTTCGTCGCGCATGGCGGCGCAGGCCAGCCAGCGCAGCCGGCCCGTGCGGATGCCCTCGATGACCGGGGCGACCGCGGGGTTGCCGAACACGAGCCAGTCGAAGACGACGTTGGTGTCCAGCACCACGGCAGGCGCTGCGGAAAACGGGCGGCTTGCCGGCATGTGTGCGGGCCACTATAATGGAGGGCTTTTCGGCAGATTCTGCCGCGCTCTTTGACGAGCACACCCGGATGCGCGCAGCGCGACCGGCCGGCCCCGCAGCTTGCGAAAGGCCTGCGCCGGTAACCCTCGACGCAACGGCGGACTGCAGCAGTTCCGCCCCGGTTGGGCCCCCACGGCGCCGACGGCTTCTTCCCGAAAAGAGTGCGTGACTTCAAACGGGAACAAGTTACCTATGCCAACCATCAACCAGCTCGTTCGCCAGGGCCGCCAGGCCGAGGTGATCAAGAGCAAGTCTCCCGCGATGCAGAACTGCCCGCAACGGCGCGGCGTCTGCACCCGCGTCTACACCACCACGCCCAAGAAGCCGAACTCGGCGCTGCGCAAGGTGGCCAAGGTCCGCCTGACGAATGGCTTCGAGGTCATCTCGTACATCGGCGGCGAAGGCCACAACCTGCAGGAGCACAGCGTCGTGCTGGTGCGCGGCGGCCGCGTGAAGGACCTGCCGGGCGTGCGCTACCACATCGTGCGCGGCTCGCTGGACCTGCAAGGCGTCAAGGACCGCAAGCAGTCGCGTTCCAAGTACGGCGCCAAGCGCCCCAAGAAGGCTTAACGGCCCCGAGCGTATCCGCGGCCTTTGTGCCGAGTAAGCGAAGGGTCCGCTGGCCCTTCAGGGCGGTTTGTCCGCCGGCTGAATTGAAAGAAGGAAGACTCCCATGCCACGTCGTCGCGAAGTCCCCAAGCGCGAGATCCTGCCCGACCCGAAGTTCGGGTCCGTCGACCTGTCCAAGTTCATGAACGTCATCATGGAATCGGGCAAGAAGGCCGTCGCCGAAGCCATCATCTATGGCGCGCTCGACCAGGTCGAGAAGAAGTCCGGCAAGGATCCGCTGGAGATCTTCATGATCGCGCTGAACAACATCAAGCCGATGGTCGAAGTGAAGTCCCGCCGCGTCGGCGGTGCGAACTACCAGGTTCCCGTGGAAGTTCGCCCCGTGCGCCGGCAGGCGCTGGCGATGCGCTGGCTGAAGGAGTCGGCCCGCAAGCGCGGCGAGAAGTCGATGGCCGCGCGCCTGGCCAACGAACTGCTGGAAGCCAGCGAAGGCCGCGGCGGCGCGATGAAGAAGCGCGACGAGGTGCACCGCATGGCCGAAGCGAACAAGGCGTTCTCGCACTTCCGCTTCTAAGCCCAACGTCCTTCCACGCCTGTCCGGCCGCCTTACGGGTTAGTCCCAACCCGAAAGGCGGCCCCTGTATTTGGAGAAAGATCATGGCCCGCAAGACCCCCATCGAGCGCTACCGCAACATCGGTATCTCGGCGCACATCGATGCCGGCAAGACCACCACCACCGAGCGCATCCTGTTCTACACCGGGGTGAACCACAAGATCGGTGAAGTGCACGATGGCGCCGCGACGATGGACTGGATGGAGCAGGAGCAGGAGCGCGGCATCACGATCACCTCGGCGGCCACCACCTGCTTCTGGAAGGGCATGGACCTGTCCTACCCCGAGCACCGCTTCAACATCATCGACACCCCCGGGCACGTGGACTTCACGATCGAGGTCGAGCGCAGCATGCGCGTGCTCGACGGCGCGTGCATGGTGTACTGCGCGGTCGGCGGCGTGCAGCCGCAGTCGGAGACCGTCTGGCGCCAGGCCAACAAGTACAAGGTGCCGCGGCTGGCCTTCGTCAACAAGATGGACCGCACCGGCGCCAACTTCTTCAAGGTCTACGAGCAGATGAAGTCGCGCTTGAAGGCCAACCCGGTGCCCATCGTGATCCCCATCGGCTCGGAAGAGAACTTCAAGGGCGTGGTCGACCTGTTCAAGATGAAGGCCATCGTCTGGGACGAGGCGTCGCAGGGCATGAAGTTCGAGTACGGCCCGATCCCCGCCGAGCTGGAAGCCGACGCGCAGAAGTGGCGCGAGCAGATGGTCGAGGCCGCCGCCGAGGCCAGCGAAGACCTGATGAACAAGTACCTCGAATCGGGCGAGCTGAGCGAGGACGAGATCAAGCAGGGCCTGCGCCTGCGCACCATCGCGACCGAGATCCAGCCCATGCTGTGCGGCACCGCGTTCAAGAACAAGGGCGTGCAGCGCATGCTGGACGCGGTGATCGACTTCCTGCCGTCGCCGGTGGACATCCCGCCGGTGCCGGGCACCGACGAGGACGACAAGGAAGTCACCCGCAAGGCCGACGACGGCGAGAAGTTCTCGGCGCTGGCGTTCAAGCTGATGACCGACCCCTACGTCGGCCAGCTCACCTTCGTGCGCGTGTATTCGGGCGTGCTGAAGTCGGGCGACCAGGTCTACAACCCGATCCGCGGCAAGAAGGAGCGCATCGGCCGCATCCTGCAGATGCATGCCAACCAGCGCGAGGAGATCAAGGAGATCCTGGCCGGCGACATCGCCGCCTGCGTGGGCCTGAAGGACGTGACCACCGGCGAGACGCTGTGCGACCCGGATTCCATCATCACGCTGGAGAAGATGGTCTTCCCCGAGCCGGTGATCAGCCAGGCCGTGGAGCCCAAGACCAAGACCGACCAGGAGAAGATGGGCATTGCGCTCGGCCGCCTGGCGGCCGAGGATCCGTCGTTCCGCATGCGCACCGACGAGGAAAGCGGCCAGACCATCATCTCCGGCATGGGCGAGCTGCACCTGGAGATCATCGTCGACCGTATGAAGCGCGAGTTCGGCGTCGAGGCCAACGTCGGCAAGCCGCAAGTGGCCTACCGCGAGACCATCCGCAAGCAGGTCAAGGACGTCGAAGGCAAGTTCGTGCGCCAGTCGGGCGGCAAGGGCCAGTACGGCCACGTGGTCTTCACGGTCGAGCCGCAGGAGCCGGGCAAGGGCTTCGAGTTCGTCGACGCCATCAAGGGCGGCGTGGTGCCGCGCGAGTACATCCCCGCGGTGCAGAAAGGCGTGGAAGACACGTTGCCCAACGGCGTGCTGGCCGGCTACCCGGTGGTGGACGTCAAGGTCACGCTGACCTTCGGCTCGTACCACGAGGTGGACTCGTCGGAAAACGCCTTCAAGATGGCCGCGTCGATCGGTTTCAAGGAGGCCTGCAAGCGCGCCAGCCCGGTGATCCTGGAGCCGATGATGGCCGTCGAGGTCGAGACGCCGGAAGACTATGCCGGCTCGGTGATGGGCGATCTGTCGTCCCGCCGCGGCATGGTGCAGGGCATGGACGACATGCCCGGCGGCGGCAAGATCATCAAGGCCGAGGTGCCGCTGTCGGAGATGTTCGGCTACAGCACCACGCTGCGCAGCATGTCGCAGGGCCGCGCCACGTACACGATGGAGTTCAAGCACTACAGCGAGGCGCCCAAGAACGTGGCCGACGCGATCATCACCGCGCGCGGTTCCAAGTAATTCCGCAATGGTCTTCGCCGAGCCCGCGCCTGCTGCCAGTGGCAGGCGGACACCGGGCCCGGCGGAAACCTAAAACCCGAACACTGGCAATGCTCTTTCTCGGAGATTGAAGAATGGCAAAAGGCAAATTTGAACGGACCAAGCCGCACGTGAACGTGGGGACGATCGGGCACGTGGACCACGGCAAGACGACGCTGACGGCGGCGATCACGACGATCCTGGCCTCGAAGTTCGGCGGCGAGGCCAAGGCCTACGACCAGATCGACGCGGCGCCGGAAGAGAAGGCGCGCGGCATCACGATCAACACCGCGCACGTCGAGTACGAGACCGCCAACCGCCACTACGCCCACGTCGACTGCCCCGGGCACGCCGACTACGTGAAGAACATGATCACGGGCGCGGCGCAGATGGACGGCGCCATCCTGGTCGTCTCGGCCGCCGACGGCCCGATGCCGCAAACGCGCGAGCACATCCTGCTGGCCCGCCAGGTGGGCGTGCCCTACATCATCGTCTTCATGAACAAGTGCGACATGGTCGACGATGCCGAACTGCTCGAACTCGTCGAGATGGAAGTGCGCGAGCTGCTCAGCAAGTACGACTTCCCCGGCGACGACACCCCCATCGTCAAGGGCAGCGCCAAGCTCGCGATGGAAGGCGACAAGGGCGAGCTGGGCGAACAAGCCATCATGAAGCTCGCCGACGCGCTCGACAGCTACATCCCCACGCCCGAGCGCGCGGTCGACGGCGCCTTCCTGATGCCCGTCGAAGACGTCTTCAGCATCAGCGGCCGCGGCACCGTCGTGACCGGCCGCGTCGAGCGCGGCGTCGTCAAAGTCGGCGAGGAAATCGAAATCGTCGGCATCCGCGCCACGCAAAAGACCACCTGCACCGGCGTTGAAATGTTCCGCAAGCTGCTCGACCAGGGCCAGGCGGGCGACAACGTCGGCATCCTGCTGCGCGGCACCAAGCGAGAAGACGTCGAGCGCGGCCAAGTGCTGTGCAAGCCCGGCAGCATCAAGCCGCACACCCACTTCACCGCCGAGGTCTACGTGCTGAGCAAGGAAGAAGGCGGCCGCCACACCCCCTTCTTCAACAACTACCGGCCGCAGTTCTACTTCCGCACGACCGACGTGACGGGAGCGGTGGAACTGCCCAAGGACAAGGAAATGGTCATGCCCGGCGACAACGTCAGCATCACCGTGAAGCTGATCGCGCCGATCGCGATGGAAGAGGGCCTGCGCTTTGCGATCCGCGAAGGCGGGCGCACCGTCGGCGCCGGCGTCGTGGCCAAGATCATCGAGTAAGGGGCGGACATGTCCAAGCAAAAGATCCGCATCCGCCTGAAGGCCTTCGACTACAAGCTGATCGACCAGTCGGCGCTGGAGATCGTCGACACCGCCAAGCGCACCGGCGCCATCGTCAAGGGCCCCGTGCCCCTGCCGACGCGCATGCAGCGTTTCGACATCCTGCGCTCGCCGCACGTCAACAAGACCAGCCGCGACCAGTTCGAGATCCGCACGCACCAGCGCCTGATGGACATCGTCGACCCCACCGACAAGACCGTGGACGCGCTGATGAAGCTCGACCTGCCGGCCGGCGTGGACGTCGAGATCAAGCTGCAGTAAGCGAGAGTTCGGCTATACTCACTGGCTTTTCCTGGTTCGCCAGGGAAAGCTCGCGCTTCGGTGTCCCGTGCAAACGTGGCGTTCGAAGCGCCAATCACCCCGGCCAATCGATGTCGGGATCGTGAACAAAGGCACCTCTCAACAGGGTGCTGGAGAAAGCTCCATGAGTCTGAGCGAAAGCCTCGGATTGCTGGGTCGCAAGGTGGGCATGATGCGCATCTTCACCGACGATGGCGATGCCATCCCGGTGACGGTGCTGGACGTGTCCAACAACCGCGTCACCCAGGTCAAGACCGTCGAGACCGACGGCTACAACGCCTTGCAAGTGGCGTTCGGCGCGCGCAAGGCCTCGCGCGTCAACAAGCCCGAAGCCGGGCACCTGGCCAAGGCCGGTGTCGAGGCGGGCGAGGTGCTGAAGGAATTCCGCGTCACCGCCGAGATCGCCGGCCAGCACAAGGCCGGCGCCGTGCTGCCGGTGACGCTGTTCGCGGCCGGCCAGAAGGTCGACGTGCAGGGCACGTCGATCGGCAAGGGCTTCGCGGGCACGATCAAGCGCCACAACTTCAGCTCGCAGCGCGCGTCGCACGGCAACAGCCGTTCGCACAACGTGCCCGGCTCGATCTCGATGGCGCAGGACCCGGGCCGTGTGTTCCCGGGCAAGAAGATGACCGGCCACATGGGCGACGAAACCGTCACCACGCAGAACCTCGACGTCGTGCGCGTCGACGAGGCGCGTTCGCTGCTGCTGGTGCGCGGCGCCGTCCCGGGCGCGAAGAACGGCCACGTGGTCGTGCGCCCGGCCATCAAGGTCAAGGCCAAGAAGGGAGCCCAGTGATGCAGCTCGAGCTCCTGAACGAACAAGGCCAGGCCACGTCCAAGGTCGACGCGCCCGACACGGTGTTCGCGCGCGACTACAACGAAGCGCTGGTGCACCAGGTCGTCGTCGCCTTCCAGGCCAATGCGCGCCAGGGCACGCGCGCGCAGCTGGATCGCGGCGAGGTCAAGCACAGCACCAAGAAGCCGTTCCGCCAGAAGGGCACCGGCCGCGCCCGCGCGGGCATGACCTCCAGCCCGCTGTGGCGCGGCGGCGGCCGCATCTTCCCGAACCGGCCCGACGAGAACTTCTCGCACAAGGTCAACAAGAAGATGTACCGCGCCGGCATGGCGTCGATCCTGTCGCAGCTCGCGCGCGACGGCCGCCTGGCGGTGATCGACTCGCTGGGCATCGACGCGCCCAAGACCAAGCTGCTGGCGTCCAAGTTCAAGGCCATGGGCCTGGGCACCGACACCAAGAACTCGGTGCTGGTGATCGCCGACCAGATCGACGACAACATCGCGCTGGCCTCGCGCAACCTGTCCAACGTGCTGGTGGTCGAGCCGCGCTATGCCGATCCGCTGTCGCTGGTCTTCTTCAAGAAGGTGCTGGTGACCAAGGGCGCGATCGACAAGTTGCAGGAGATGTACGCATGAGCGCCGCCCAAAAGTTCGATGAAGGCCGCCTCGCCACCGTGCTGGTCGCGCCCATCATCTCCGAGAAGGCCACCCGCATCGCCGAGAAGCAGAACCAGGTTCTGTTCAAGGTGCTGCGCGACGCCACCAAGCCCGAGATCAAGGCCGCCGTCGAGCTGATGTTCAAGGTCGAGGTCGAGTCGGTGCAGACCGTCAACCAGAAGGGCAAGACCAAGCGCTTCGGCCGTTCCATCGGCCGCCGCGACCACGTCAAGAAGGCGTTCGTGTCGCTGAAGGCCGGTCAGGAGCTCAACTTCTCCGGGGAGGCCGCTTAAATGGCTGTCGTCAAGGTCAAACCCACGTCGCCCGGCCGCCGCGCCGTCGTGAAGGTGGTGCACAAGCACCTGCACAAGGGCGCGCCCGAGGCTTCGCTGCTCGAGCCGCAGAAGCAGAACGCGGGCCGCAACAACCGCGGCATCATCACGATGCGCCACAAGGGCGGCGGTCACAAGCACCACTACCGCGTGGTCGACTTCCGCCGCAACAAGGACGGCGTGCCGGCCAAGGTCGAGCGCATCGAGTACGACCCCAACCGCACCGCGCACATCGCGCTGCTGTGCTATGCCGACGGCGAGCGCCGCTACATCATCGCGCCGCGCGGCGTCGAGGCCGGCGCCACGCTGCTGTCGGGCGCCGAGGCGCCGATCAAGGCCGGCAACACGCTGCCGATCCGCAACATCCCGGTCGGCTCGACCATCCATTGCGTGGAGATGCTGCCGGGCAAGGGCGCGCAGATCGCGCGCTCGGCCGGCGCCGCGGTGACGCTGATGGCGCGCGAAGGCATCTACGCGCAGATCCGCCTGCGTTCGGGCGAGGTCCGCAAGATCCACATCGACTGCCGCGCCACCATCGGCGAGGTCAGCAACGAAGAGCACAACCTGCGCCAGTACGGCAAGGCCGGTGCCATCCGCTGGCAGGGCGTGCGCCCCACCGTGCGCGGCGTGGCGATGAACCCGGTGGACCACCCGCACGGCGGCGGCGAAGGCCGCACCGGCGAGGGCAAGCCGCAGGTGTCGCCGTGGAACACGCTGACCAAGGGCTATCGCACGCGCAGCAACAAGCGCACGCAGACGATGATCGTCTCGCGCCGCAAGAAGTGAGGCCTGAACAATGGCACGTTCACTGAAGAAGGGTCCCTTCGTGGACCACCACCTGATGGCCAAGGTCGAGAAGGCCGCCGCCATCAAGGACAAGAAGCCGATCAAGACCTGGTCGCGCCGCTCCACCATCCTGCCCGAGTTCATCGGCCTGACGGTGGCCGTGCACAACGGCAAGCAGCACGTGCCGGTGTACGTGACCGACCAGATGGTCGGCCACAAGCTCGGCGAGTTCGCCCTGACCCGCTTGTTCAAGGGTCACCCGGCGGACAAGAAGGCCAAGAAGTAAGGGGCGCGCAGCATGGCAACCGAAACCAAAGCCAGCGTTCGCGGCGTGCGCCTGTCGGTCGACAAGGGCCGGCTGGTGGCCGACATGATCCGCGGCAAGAAGGTGGACCAGGCGCTGAACATCCTGACGTTCACGCCCAAGAAGGCCGCCGTCATCATCAAGAAGGCGCTCGAATCGGCCGTGGCCAACGCCGAGCACAACGACGGCGCCGACATCGACGAGCTGAAGGTGACCTCGATCTACGTCGAGCAAGGCGCCACGCTGAAGCGCTTCTCGGCCCGCGCCAAGGGCCGCGGCAACCGCATCAGCAAGCCCACCTGCCACATCTTCGTGTCGGTCGGCGCTTAAAAGGGGAGCTGGGAAAACATGGGACAAAAAATCCATCCGACCGGCTTCCGCCTCTCGGTCACGCGCGCCTGGGGTTCGCGCTGGTTCGCGAACAACCGCAACTTCGCCGGTATGCTGGCCGAGGACCTGCAGGTCCGCGACTACCTGAAGACCAAGCTGAAGAACGCGGCCGTCTCGAAGATCCTGATCGAGCGCCCGGCCAAGAACGCCCGCATCACGATCTTCTCGGCGCGTCCGGGCGTCGTGATCGGCAAGAAGGGCGAGGACATCGAGAACCTGAAGGCCGAGCTCGGCCGCCGTCTGGGCGTGCCGGTCGCGGTCAACATCGAGGAAGTGCGCAAGCCTGAGATCGATGCGCAGCTGATCGCCGACAGCATCACCCAGCAGCTCGAGAAGCGCATCATGTTCCGCCGCGCGATGAAGCGCGCGATGCAGAACGCGATGCGCCTGGGCGCGCAGGGCATCAAGATCATGAGCGCCGGCCGCCTGAACGGCATCGAGATCGCGCGCACCGAGTGGTACCGTGAAGGCCGCGTGCCGCTGCATACGCTCAAGGCCGACATCGACTACGGCTTCAGCGAGGCCAAGACCACCTACGGCGTCATCGGCGTCAAGGTCTGGGTGTACCGCGGCGACCGCCTGGCCAACGGCGAATCGCCCGCGCTGGCCAAGACCGACGCGCCGGAAGACGACCGCCGTCCGCGCCGCGGCCCGCGCCCCGGCGCCCCGGGCGGCCGCGGCCGCCCCGGTGACCGCGCCCCGCGCGGCGAAGGTGCCCAGGCCGCCGACCGTCCGGCCGGCGATGCGCCCGCGGGCCCGACCGGCCCGCGCGGCCCGGCCGTCAAGCGTGTCCGCCGCGCCGCCCCGCCCGCCGCGGGCGGCGAGACCAAAGGAGAGTGACGATGCTGCAACCCGCACGTCGTAAGTTCCGCAAGGAGCAGAAGGGCCGCAACACCGGCATCGCCACGCGCGGTGCCAACGTGTCGTTCGGCGAATACGGCCTCAAGGCCACCGAGCGCGGCCGCATCACCGCGCGCCAGATCGAGGCGGCCCGCCGCGCGATCAGCCGCCACATCAAGCGCGGCGGCCGCATCTTCATCCGCATCTTCCCCGACAAGCCGATCTCGCAGAAGCCGGCCGAAGTCCGCATGGGCAACGGCAAGGGCAACCCCGAGTACTACGTGGCCGAGATCGTGCCGGGCAAGGTGCTCTACGAGATCAACGGCGTGCCCGAACAGCTCGCGCGCGAGGCCTTCACGCTGGCCGCCGCCAAGCTGCCGCTGCGCACGACCTTCGTCGCGCGCCAGGTCGGCGCCTGATCGCAAGAAGAGACGCACCATGAAAGCATCCGAACTGCGCGCCAAGGACGTCGCTGCGCTGGAAAAGGAGATCACCGATCTCCTGAAGGCCCACTTCGGCCTGCGCATGCAAAGGGCCACCCAGGCGCTGGCCAACAACTCGCAGCTGGGCAAGACCCGCCGCGACATCGCCCGTGCCAAGACCATCCTGGCCGAGAAGAAGAGGGCCGCCAAATGAGCGAAGCTGCCGTCAAGAACACCCGCACCCTGGTGGGCCGCGTCGTCAGCGACAAGCGCGCCAAGACCGTGACCGTGCTGATCGAGCGCCGCAACGCGCACGAGCTGTACGGCAAGATCGTCGCCAAGTCGCGCAAGTACCACGCCCACGACGAGAAGGGCGAGTACAAGCTGGGCGACGTGGTCGAGATCGCCGAAGGCCGGCCGATCAGCAAGACCAAGTCCTGGGTCGTCACCCGCCTGGTCGAGAAGGCCAAGCTGGTCTGATCCCATTTTCAGGAGCGAACGAACCATGCTGAAGGTTGGAGACAAGCTGCCCGCGGGCACGCTGCAGGAGTTCATCGAGGTCGAGGGCAACGGCTGCTCGATCGGCCCCAACAGCTTCGACGTCGAGAAGTCGACCGCGGGCAAGACCATCGCGCTGTTCGCGCTGCCGGGCGCCTACACGCCCACCTGCTCGGCCAAGCACGTGCCGGGCTACGTCGAGCAGGCCGACGCGCTGAAGGCCGCCGGCGTCGATGAGATCTGGTGCGTGTCGGTCAACGACGCCTTCGTGATGGGCGCCTGGGGCCGCGACCAGAAGACCGGCGGCAAGGTGCGCATGATGGCCGACGGCAGCGCTGCCTTCGCGCAGGCCACCGGGCTGACGCTGGACCTGACGGCGCGCGGCATGGGCCTGCGCTCCAACCGCTATTCGGCGCTGGTCAAGGACGGCGTCGTGAAGACGCTCAACGTCGAGGCGCCGGGCAAGTTCGAGGTCAGCGACGCCGGCACGCTGCTGGCGCAGGCGCAAGCGCTCAAAGCCTGAGCGGGCCTGCCCGTTGAACCACAGGGCCCCTTGACGGGGCCTTGTTCATTTGAGCATAATGCGCGGCTTCGCTCATCGCGTGCACGGACAGCAAGCCGGCGTCGCCCGCGAGCGAAGACGCAAGATTCGCCAATCCGATCGATCCGATCTTCCCGAACCTGGGGCCCAAGACTGATCGCCGCGGCTGCTGCCGCAGCGGGACAAGTTGGGGATGAACCATGATCCAAATGCAATCGCGGCTTGATGTCGCCGACAACACGGGCGCGAAGTCCGTCATGTGCATCAAGGTGCTGGGCGGCTCCAAGCGCCGCTATGCCGGCATCGGTGATGTCATCAAGGTCAGCATCAAGGAAGCGGCGCCCCGCGGCCGCGTCAAGAAGGGCGAGGTCTACAGCGCCGTCGTCGTGCGCACCGCCAAGGGCGTGCGTCGGCCCGACGGCTCGCTGGTCAAGTTCGACGGCAATGCCGCCGTGCTGTTGAACGCCAAGCTGGAGCCGATCGGCACCCGCATCTTCGGGCCGGTGACGCGCGAACTGCGCACCGAGCGCTTCATGAAGATCGTGTCGCTGGCGCCGGAAGTGCTCTGACGCCCCCAGGCTTCGCAAGGAACGAGCATGAACAAGATTCGCAAGGGTGACCACGTCATCGTGCTGGCCGGCCGTGACAAGGGCAAGCGCGGCACCGTCACGTCCCGCGCCGATGCCGACCACCTCGTCGTCGAGGGCGTCAACGTCGTCAAGAAGCACGTCAAGCCCAACCCGATGAAGGGCACCACCGGCGGCGTCGTCGACAAGACCATGCCCATCCACCAATCCAACGTCGCGATCTTCAACGCGGCCACCGGCAAGGCCGACCGCGTCGGCATCAAGCTGCTCGACGGCGGCAAGAAGGTGCGCGTGTACAAGTCCAGCGGCGCCGAAATCAAGGCTTGAGGACAGCGACCATGGCTCAGCAACAAGCGACTGCGCAGGCCCCGGCCCCGGCCCGTTTGCAACAGGTCTACCGCGAGAAGATCGTCCCCGAGTTGATGGCCAAGTTCGGCTACACCTCGGCCATGCAGGTTCCGCGGCTGGAGAAGATCACGCTCAACATGGGCGTCAGCGAGGCGGTGTCCGACAAGAAGGTGATGGAGCACGCGGTCGGCGACCTGACCAAGATCGCCGGCCAGAAGCCCGTGGTCACCAAGTCGAAGAAGGCCATCGCCGGCTTCAAGATCCGCGACGGCGTGCCCATCGGCTGCATGGTCACGCTGCGCGGCGTGCGCATGTACGAGTTCCTCGATCGCTTCGTCACCGTGGCGCTGCCGCGCGTGCGCGACTTCCGCGGCATCTCCGGCCGCGCCTTCGACGGCCGCGGCAACTACAACATCGGCGTCAAGGAACAGATCATCTTCCCCGAGATCGAGTACGACAAGATCGACGCGATCCGCGGCCTGAACATCAGCATCACCACCAGCGCGAAGAGCGACGACGAGTGCAAGGCGCTTGCTCGCCGCGTTCAAGTTCCCGTTCAAGAACTGAGGCAAGCATGGCCAAACTCTCCCTCAAGCAGCGTGAAGCCAAGCGCGAGAAGCTCGTCGCCCAGTACGCGAAGAAGTACGCCGAGCTGAAGGCGGTGATCGACGACGCCAAGCGTTCCGACGAAGAGCGCTATGCCGCCCGCCTGGATCTGCAGAAGCTGCCCCGCAACGCCAACCCGACCCGTCTGCGCAACCGCTGCGCGCTGACCGGCCGCCCCCGCGGCACGTTCCGCATGTTCGGCCTGGGCCGCAACAAGATCCGCGAGCTCGCCTTCAAGGGCGACATCCCGGGTCTGACCAAGGCCAGTTGGTGACATCGGGGCCCACGCAGGAGAAAACCCATGAGCATGAGTGATCCCATCGCCGACATGCTGACTCGCATCCGCAATGCGCAGAGCGTCGAGAAGGCGGCCGTGACGATGCCCTCGTCCAAGCTGAAGGTCGCGATCGCCCAGGTCCTGAAGGACGAAGGCTACATCGACGGCTTCAAGGTCAACGCCGACGGCGCCAAGAGCGAGCTCGAGATCGCCCTCAAGTACTACGCCGGCCGCCCGGTGATCGAGCGCATCGAGCGCGTCAGCCGCCCGGGCCTGCGCGTCTACAAGGGCCGCGCCGCGATCCCGCAGGTCATGAACGGCCTCGGCGTGGCGATCGTGACCACGCCCAAGGGCGTGATGACCGACCGCAAGGCGCGCCAGACCGGCGTCGGCGGCGAAGTCCTCTGCTACGTCGCTTAAGAGAGGGTCAGCACAAATGTCCCGCGTAGGAAAGATGCCGATCGCCGTCCCGCAAGGCGTGGACGTGGCGCTGTCGGCCGAGCAGATCACCGTCAAGGGCAGCAACGGCACGCTGTCGCGTCCGCTGTCGGCGCTGGTCACCGTCAAGAAGGACGGCAGCACGCTGAACTTCGCGCCGGCCAACGACACGCCCGAGGCCAACGCGATGAGCGGCACCATGCGCGCCCTGGTGGCCAACATGGTGGGCGGCGTCAGCAAGGGCTTCGAGCGCAAGCTGACGCTGGTGGGCGTGGGCTTCCGCGCCCAGGCCCAGGGCCAGAAGCTCAACCTGCAGATCGGCTTCTCGCATCCCGTGGTCAAGGAGATGCCCGCCGGCATCAAGGTGGTCACGCCGACGCAGACCGAGATCGTCATCTCCGGCGCCGACCGCCAGGTGGTCGGCCAGGTGGCGGCCGAGGTGCGCGCCTTCCGTCCGCCCGAGCCCTACAAGGGCAAGGGCATCCGCTACGCCGAAGAGCGCGTGGTGCTGAAAGAGACGAAGAAGAAGTAAGGAGCCGCTCCATGCTGAACAAGAAGGATCAACGACTGCGCCGCTCGCGCCAGACGCGCCAGCGCATCGCCCAGCAGAACGTCGCCCGCCTGACGGTGTTCCGTTCCAACCTGCACATCTACGCCAGCGTGATTTCCGACGACGGCGCGCGCGTGCTCGCCTCGGCCTCCACGGCCGAGAAGGAAGTGCGCACCCAGCTCGGCGCGGCCGGCAAGGGCGGTGCCGTCGAGGCCGCCAGCCTGATCGGCAAGCGCATCGCCGAGAAGGCCAAGGCCGCCGGCGTGGAGAAGGTGGCTTTCGATCGTGCGGGCTTCGCCTACCACGGCCGCGTCAAGGCGCTGGCCGAGGCCGCCCGCGAAGCCGGTCTCCAGTTCTGACCCCGGCCGCGCTTTCCTAGGAAACACTGCAATGGCAAAGTTCACTCCCCGCGCCCAGGCCGAAGGCAACGACGACGGCCTGAAGGAAAAGATGATCGCGGTGAACCGCGTGACCAAGGTCGTCAAGGGCGGCCGCACGCTGAGCTTCGCGGCGCTGACCGTGGTCGGTGACGGCGACGGCCGCATCGGCATGGGCAAGGGCAAGGCCAAGGAAGTGCCGGTGGCGGTGCAGAAGGCGATGGACGCCGCGCGCCGCAACATGGTCAAGGTCAGCCTGCGCAACGGCTCGATCCAGCACAACGTCGAAGGCGAGCACGGCGCCGCCCGCGTGCTGATGGCGCCGGCGCCGGCCGGCACCGGCATCATCGCCGGCGGCCCGATGCGCGCGGTGTTCGAGGTGATGGGCGTGACCGACATCGTGGCCAAGAGCCACGGCTCGACCAACCCGTACAACATGGTGCGCGCGACGCTCGACGCGCTGAAGAGCTCGACCACGCCGGCCCAAGTGGCTGCCAAGCGCGGCAAGACGGTCGAAGAGCTGTTCAACTGAACGGCTGCGATCCGGCCCTGCGGAGAAGATTCATGTCCGACAAGAAGACCCTGACCGTCAAGCTCGTCAAGAGCGTTGCCGGCACCCGCCAGTCGCACCGCGACACGGTGCGCGGCCTCGGCCTGCGCAAGCTGGGCAGCGAGCGCCAGCTGGAAGACACGCCCGCGGTGCGCGGCATGATCAACAAGGTCTCGTACCTCGTGAAGGTGCTGTGATGGAACTCAATTCGATCAAGCCGGGCGCCGGCGCCAAGCATGCCAAGCGGCGCGTGGGCCGCGGCATCGGGTCGGGCCTGGGCAAGACCGCGGGCCGTGGCCACAAGGGCCAGAAGTCGCGTGCCGGCGGCTTCCACAAGGTGGGTTTCGAAGGCGGCCAGATGCCGCTGCAGCGCCGCCTGCCCAAGCGCGGCTTCAAGTCGGCGCAGCTCAAGTACAACGGCGAAATCACGCTGGCCGACCTGCAGCGCCTGGCGGCCGACGAGGTCGACCTGCTGACGCTGAAGGCCGCCGGCCTGGTGCGCGATCTGGTGCGCCACGTCAAGGTCATCAAGTCGGGCGAGCTGAGCAAGAAGGTCGTGCTCAAGGGCATCGCCGCGACGGCCGGCGCCAAGGCCGCGATCGAAGCCGCCGGCGGCTCGCTGGCCTGAAGCGGCCAGCCAAGGACATTCCAGCGTGGCCACGTCCGCCAATCAGCTAGCCAAGAGCGGGAAGTTCGGCGACCTGCGTCGCCGCATCGTCTTCCTGGTGCTGGCGCTGGTGGTCTACCGCATCGGGGCGCACATCCCCGTGCCCGGCATCGACCCGGTGCAGTTGCAGCAGCTGTTCCAGGGGCAGCAGGGCGGCATCCTGAACCTGTTCAACATGTTCAGCGGCGGCGCGCTGTCGCGCTTCACCGTCTTCGCGCTGGGCATCATGCCCTACATCTCGGCGTCGATCATCATGCAGCTCATGAGCTACGTGGTGCCCAGCCTCGAGGCGCTGAAGAAGGAAGGCGAGGCGGGCCGGCGCAAGATCACGCAGTACACGCGCTACGGCACGCTGCTGTTGGGCGTGTTCCAGTCGCTGGGCATCGCGCTGGCGCTGGAAGGCTCGCCGGGCCTGGTGCTGTCGCCGGGCTTCGGCTTCCGCATGACGGCGGTGGTCAGCCTGGTGGCGGGCACGATGTTCCTGATGTGGCTGGGCGAGCAGATCACCGAGCGCGGCCTGGGCAACGGCATCTCGATCCTGATCTTCGCCGGCATCGTGGCCGGGCTGCCCAGCGCGATCGGCGGGCTGTTCGAGCTGGTGCGCACCGGCGCGATGAGCGTCATCGCCAGCCTGTTCATCATCGCCGTGGTCATCGTCGTGACCTTCGCGGTGGTCTACGTCGAGCGCGGGCAGCGCAAGATCCTGGTCAACTACGCCAAGCGCCAGGTCGGCAACAAGGTCTACGGCGGCCAGTCGTCGCATCTGCCGCTCAAGCTCAACATGTCGGGCGTGATCCCGCCGATCTTCGCCTCGTCGATCATCCTGCTGCCGGCCACCATCGTGGGCTGGTTCGCCACCGGCGAGGGGCTGCGCTGGCTGAAGGACCTGTCGGCGGCGCTGTCGCCGGGCCAGCCGGTCTACGTGCTGCTGTACGCGGCGATGATCGTGTTCTTCTGCTTCTTCTACACCGCGCTGGTGTTCAACAGCCGCGAGACGGCCGACAACCTGAAGAAGAGCGGCGCCTTCATCCCCGGCATCCGCCCCGGCGAGCAGACCGCGCGCTACATCGACAAGATCCTGTCGCGCCTGACGCTGGCCGGCGCCATCTACATCACCGCCGTGTGCCTGCTGCCCGAGTTCCTCGTGCTCAAGTACAACGTGCCCTTCTATTTCGGAGGCACCTCGCTGCTGATCATCGTCGTCGTCACGATGGATTTCTGGGCGCAGGTGCAGAGTTATGTCATGAGTCAGCAGTACGAGAGCCTGCTGAAGAAGGCGAATTTCAAGACGAGCTGACCGATGTCCAAGGACGACGTCATCCAGATGCAGGGGGAGATCCTGGAGAACCTCCCGAATGCAACCTTCCGCGTGAAGCTGGAGAACGGGCACGTCGTCCTGGGTCACATCTCCGGGAAGATGCGCATGCACTACATCCGCATCCTTCCCGGCGACAAGGTCACCGTCGAGTTGACGCCCTACGATTTGAGTCGCGCGCGGATCGTGTTCCGCGCCAAGTAAGTGAACGGAGAAGACCATGAAAGTCGCCGCTTCGGTCAAGAAGATGTGCCGCCACTGCAAGATCATCCGCCGCAAGGGAGTGGTGCGCGTGATCTGCACCGACCCGCGTCACAAGCAGCGTCAGGGCTGAGAACGCCTTCGTCGGCATCCAGATTTAGAGGACAAGCATGGCACGCATCGCTGGCATCAACATTCCGCCGCACAAGCACGCCGAGATCGGCCTGACGGCCATCTACGGCATCGGGCGCCCCACCGCGCAGAAGATCTGCGAGGCGGTCGGCATCCCGTATTCCAAGAAGATCAAGGATTTGAGCGACTCCGACCTCGAGCGCATCCGCGAGGAGATCGGCCGCCTGACGATCGAAGGCGATCTGCGCCGCGAGCTGTCGATCAACATCAAGCGGCTGATGGACCTGGGCTGCTACCGCGGCTTCCGCCATCGCCGGGGCCTGCCGGTCCGCGGCCAGCGCACGCGCACCAACGCCCGCACCCGCAAGGGTCCGCGCAAGGGTGCCGCCGCGCTGAAGAAGTAAGCCGCCTCCGCAACCGTCACCAGAGTTCGTCATGGCCAAAGCACCTGTCAACACCGCCGCCCGCCGCGTCAGCAAGAAGGTCCGCAAGAACGTTGCGGACGGCATTGCGCACGTGCACGCGTCGTTCAACAACACCATCATCACGATCACCGATCGCCAGGGCGGCGCGCTCGCCTGGGCCTCCAGCGGCGGTCAGGGTTTCAAGGGTTCGCGCAAGTCGACGCCTTTCGCGGCCCAGGTGGCCGCCGAAGTGGCCGGCCGCGCCGCGCAGGAGCAGGGCATCAAGAACCTCGACGTGCGCATCAAGGGCCCGGGCCCGGGCCGCGAGTCGTCGGTGCGCGCGCTGGCCTCGCTGGGCATCCGCATCAACTCGATCAGCGACGTGACGCCGATCCCGCACAACGGCTGCCGCCCGCAGAAGCGCCGTCGGATCTGAGTTTTCCGCTTCCCGCTATACTTGAGAGTTTCCTGCGGCGGGCAACCGGGCCGCAGGATGTCAAGCCCACCGTTCGCGCCGCTTTCGATCGCTGAAAGAAACGGGCGCGGACTCCGCGGCAGTGCCTTCACCGGCATTCGGCCGCGCAGCAAGAGACTGAAAAGGACAGCACGTGGCACGTCTCCTCGGCCCCAAGGCCAAGCTTTCCCGTCGCGAAGGCACCGACCTCTTCCTGAAGAGCGCCCGGCGCTCGATCGCCGACAAGGCCAAGTTCGACAGCAAGCCCGGCCAGCATGGCCGCACCAGCGGCTCGCGCACCTCCGACTACGGCGTGCAGCTGCGCGAGAAGCAGAAGGTCAAGCGCATGTACGGCGTGCTGGAGCGCCAGTTCCGCCGCTACTTCGCCGAGGCCGAGCGCCGCAAGGGCAACACCGGCGCCAACCTGCTGATGCTGCTGGAATCGCGCCTGGACAACGTGGTCTACCGCATGGGCTTCGGCTCCACGCGCGCCGAGGCCCGCCAGCTCGTGTCGCACAAGGCGGTCACGGTCAACGGCCAGGTGGTCAACATCCCGTCGTACAACGTGAAGGCCGGCGACGTGCTGGCGCTGCGCGAAAAGTCCAAGAACCAGCTTCGCGTGCAGGACGCGCTGAAGCTGGCGCAGTCGGTCGGCCTGTGCGACTGGGTGCAGGTCGATGCCACCAGGATGGAAGGCACCTTCAAGAAGGTGCCGGACCGCGACCAGTTCGGCGCCGAGATCAAGGAAGCGCTGATCGTCGAGTTGTATTCGCGCTGACGGTTCAGCGCCCGGCGCGCTTGGGCTCAGGCGCGCCGGCCGTGCTTCGTGGGCCTTGCTGCGCTCGTCGGGCGCGCAGCAAACCGAGCGCACTGCCCGACGCGGTCCATCAGCCTTATCGGTGTAACGAGCCGAGGGTATTGACAGGAACACACACTCAATGCAGACCACTCTCCTCAAGCCCAAGGCCATCCAGGTGGAAGTGCTGGGCGGCCATCGTGCGAAAGCGATCCTCGAGCCCTTCGAGCGCGGCTACGGCCACACCCTGGGCAACGCGCTGCGCCGCGTGCTGCTGTCGTCGATGGTGGGTTATGCGCCGACCGAGGTCACCATCGCCGGCGTGCTGCACGAGTACTCGGCGATCGACGGCGTGCAGGAAGACGTCGTCCACATCATGCTCAACCTCAAGGGCGTGGTCTTCCGCCTGCACAACCGCGACGAGGTGACGCTGGTGCTGCGCAAGGAAGGCGAAGGCCCGGTCACCGCGGCCGACATCCAGACGCCGCACGACGTCGAGGTGATCAACCCCGACCACGTGATCGCCCACCTGGCGCAGGGCGGCAAGCTCGACATGCAGATCAAGGTGGAGAAGGGCCGTGGCTACGTGCCCGGCACCATGCGCCGCTACGGCGACGAGCCCACCAAGTCGATCGGCCGCATCGTGCTGGACGCCTCGTTCTCGCCGGTGCGCCGCGTCAGCTACGCGGTGGAGAACGCCCGCGTCGAGCAGCGCACCGATCTCGACAAGCTGGTGATGGAGATCGAGACCAACGGCTCGATCCCGCCGGAAGAAGCGATCCGCCAGTCGGCGCGCATCCTGGTGGAGCAGCTCGCCGCGTTCGCGCAGATCGACGTCAACCCGCACGAGATGTTCGAGGCGCAGCCGACGCGCGCGCCGAACTTCGACCCCATCCTGCTGCGCCCGGTCGACGAGCTGGAGCTGACGGTGCGCTCGGCCAACTGCCTGAAGGCCGAGAACATCTACTACATCGGCGACCTGATCCAGCGCACCGAGACCGAGCTGCTGAAGACCCCCAACCTGGGCCGCAAGTCGCTCAACGAGATCAAGGAAGTGCTGGCCTCGCGCGGCCTGACGCTGGGCGCGCGGCTGGAGAACTGGCCGCCGCAAGGCCTGGACAAGCGATAAGCCATAACACTCTAATGGCGTGCAACCCCCGGTACCTGACACGGCCGGGGTCTCGATAACGAAAGGAAAGCACCATGCGCCACCGTCACGGGCTTCGCAAGCTCAACCGCACCAGCAGCCATCGCCTGGCGATGCTGCGCAACATGTGCAATTCGCTGATCCAGCACGAGGCGATCAAGACCACGCTGCCCAAGGCCAAGGAACTGCGCCGCGCCGTCGAGCCGCTGATCACGCTGGGCAAGGAGCCCACGCTGGCCAACCGCCGCCTGGCCTTCGACCGCACGCGCGACCGCGACGTGGTCACCAAGCTCTTCAACGAGCTGGGCCCGCGCTACAAGGCCCGCCCCGGCGGCTACACGCGCATCCTGAAGATGGGCTTCCGCGTCGGCGACAACGCGCCGATGGCCTTCGTCGAGCTGGTCGACCGCCCCGAGTCGGCGGCTGCCGAGACGGCCGAAGCCAGCGCCGAATAAAGGCCCTGCGCACCACAAGCCGGGCCGATCATCGGCTATACTTTCAAGTTCAGTCGCGGGGTGGAGCAGTCTGGTAGCTCGTTGGGCTCATAACCCAAAGGTCGCAAGTTCAAATCTTGCCCCCGCAACCAATCCCATAGACCCGCCGACTGCCTGCACAAGGCGCTCGGCGGGTTCTTGCATTTCGGCCCAGGTATTCCCTTCGTCATCCGCGCTGATTTGTCGGCGGCTGACGGTGTTACCGCATTCTACGAACGCCCCTCTTTGACCCACTTCATCACGAGGCGCTTGAGGGTGCCGTCTTCGGGTCCCGCCGCTGATGGAAGAACGACAGCACGCTGACCGTCCGGCCGTCCACGACGTAGAACAGCGAGTAAGGGTAGCGGCGCAGGTTGGCCCGATGAATCTCGCCCTCAACCCTGGGATACAGCGCGGGGTTCAGGCGGATGAACCGCTCAACGCGTTCAAGCTCGGCCATGAAGTCATCGGCCTTGTTGATGCCTGGCTGGTCATACCAGGCATAGGCCTCGGCGATCTCAGCGGCTGCGAGAGGTCTGAAGACCAGGCGGGCGCTCATGCCCGCCCGGCGCGTAGCTGGGCCTTCAGTTCGTCGATCGTGATGCCAGGGGCGTTTGGATTCGCGCGATGATCCGCCAAGCGCCTGCGCAACTCTGCCCGCTGGGCGTCGCTGAGCGGTGGCACCTCGGATGCGGCATCGGCACTGGCGATCAAGGCTTCGCCCAACTCGCGTTTTTCGGCGGGGGTCAACTGGATCAGCTCATCGGCGATCTGGGCACGCATCGCGCCATGGTACCGCGGAGGCCGCGTGCTGTGGCATGAAGGCACCGCAGCACCGCGGCGCCCTATAAAAGGATGCGTCTACGGGAGCGGTTGCAAGCCCCCGCAACCACCGCATCATAGTGCTGGGAAGCACTGAACGAAGCCCGCCGAGTGCGGGCTTCGCCGTTTCTGCGTGACCGGCTTGTGCAGGCCTCGCATGCGCCGCGGAATGACAGCGATCGCAAACCAAATGACAAGCGCTGCCTGGGGTGCAGGCCTAGCCTTGCGCGTTGTCAGGCTCTGTTCAACCGGGCAGAGCTGGCGACCGGAGATTCCCACGCATGCATACAGAACTTTGTGACAAGGTCGGCATCGACGTTCCGATCTTCGCCTTCACGCACTGCCGCGACGTGGCGGTGGAGGTCAGCAAGGCTGGCGGGCTGGGCTGCCTGGGCTCGGCCTTCATGATGCTGGACGAGTTCAGGGACAACCTGAACGCGATGGACAAGGCGGTGGGCGACAAGCCCTACGGCGTCGACCTCGTCTTCAACCCGCGCCGCCCCGGCAAGGGCGAGGGGTTGAGCATCGAGCAGGTGGACGAGCTGGTCTGGAAGGACATCCCGCATCAGCACCGCGAGTTCGCCGAGAAGCTGATGAAGGAACACGGCGTTCCCGAATGGCCCGAGAAAGACGACAAGCCCAGCCTCGGCGGCATGGCCTACGAGGTGGCGATGGTGCTGACCGAGGAGGCGCTGCGCCACCCCAAGTGCAAGGTCTTCGTCAGCGCGATGGGAACGCCACCGCCGGAGATGGTGAACATGGTCCACGCGCAGGGGCGCCTGGTCGGCGCGCTGACCGGCTCGCCCAAGCACGCCTTGCAGCACAAGGCGGCCGGGCTCGACTTCATCATCGCCAACGGCTGGGAAGGCGGCGGCCACGTCGGCGCCATCAGCAGCATCGTGCTGTGGCCCAACCTGGTCGACGTCGTCGCGCCGCTGCCGGTGCTGGCCGCCGGCGGCATCGGCAACGGCCGCCAGGTGCTGGCGGCGCTGTCCACCGGCGCCCAGGGCGTGTGGACGGGCTCGCTGTGGCTGTGCGTGCAGGAGGCGCTGACGCCGCCCAAGCTGAAGGAGCGGCTGCTCGAAGCCGGCCTGGGTGACACGGTGGTCAGCAAGTCCTGGTCCGGCAAGACCGCGCGTTATCTGCGCAACGAATGGACCGACGCCTGGGACGGCCCTGACTCGCCCGGCCCGCTGCCCAGCCCGCAGCAGTGGCTGCTGACCACCGACGCGCGCCGCCGCACCGAGCGCTATGCCGAGCAGGGCCAGGTGGTCGACGTGGCCTTCGCCGGCGCCGGGCAGGTGATCGGCCAGATCGGCCAGGTGGAATCGACGCGCGAGGTGATGGCGCGGCTGATGAGCGAGTACGCCGACGCCTTCGAGCGCGTGGCGGCCACGATGCCGAGGTGAGCGCATGACGACGTCCGCTTCGACACCCAAGGCGCGCCGGCAGAAGGTCGCGTCGCTGCAGGAGGCCGCGGCGCTGGTGCGCGACGGCTGCACGCTCGCCTTCGGCGGCATCCACGCGCACAACGGGCCGATGGCGCTGATCCGCGAGATCATCCGGCGCAAGGTGCGCGGCCTGCACCTGATCGCCAACGTCAGCGCCGGCGTGCCGGCCGACATCCTGATCGGCGCCGGCTGCGTCGACACGGTCACCGTGTCGTACATCGGGCTGGAGCATCACGGCTTTGCGCCGCGCTTCCGCAAGGCGGCCGAGACCGGCCAGGTCAAGGTCATCGACGGCGACGAGATCTACTACGTGCTGGGCCTGAAGGCCGGCGCGCTGGGCCTGCCCTTCGTGCCCTATCCGCCGGGGCACGAGGCGCGCGACAACCCGCGCCGCGAGCGCAGCTACAAGCGCACCATCGACCCCTACACCGGCCGCGAGGTCATCGTCTCGCCGGCCATCGTGCCCGACGTGGCGATCATCCACGTGCCCTTCTGCGACCCCTACGGCAACGTCGTCCACCTCGGCTCGGTGACCTCTGACGACCTGATCTGCAAGGCCGCCAGGCACGCGATCGTGACCTGCGAGGAGATCATCCCGCTGGAGAAGATCCAGGCCGACCCGCGCCGCACGACCATTCCCGGGCACTACGTCGACTGCGTGGTCAAGGCACCCTACGGTGCCCATCCGCTGTCGTGCCACGGCGTCTACGTCTCCGACGACGAGCACATCCGGCGCTACCGCGACGCCGACATCGACAGTTATCTTCAGGAGTACGTGACCGCGCTGCCGCGGCACGAGCAATACCTCGACAAGATCGGCGCGGCGCATTTGGCCGGACTGCGGGAGAGCCTGTGATGAGCCAGAACACCAGCAAGAGCAGCGAGTGCGCCGACTGCACCATCGGCGAGATCATGGCCGTGGCCATCGCGCGGCAGATGGAGGCGCACGACGGCGAGTGGGTCGCGGTGGGCGCGTATTCCCAGTTGCCGATGGCGGCGGTCAAGCTGGCGCGCATGACCTGCGCGCCCAGCCTGTGGTGGCTGGCCGGCGGCGGCGGCGCCATCAACGGCACCGGCAAGCTGGTGACCTCCACCTCCGACTACCGCACGCTGCGCGGCGCGGAGTACGTGATGAGCATGGAGGACATCGTCGACATCGAGATGTGGCACTTCACGCACGAGAACCCGCCGCTGGTGGCCATCGTCGGCGGCATCCAGATCGATCGCCGCGGCAGCAGCAACATGGTGTGCGTGGGCGACTTCGAGCGGCCCAAGGTGCGCGGCGTCGGCACCGTGGGCCTGTGCTTCGGCGTGTCGTTCAGCACGATGTACTTCTACACGATGCACCACAACCGCAACATCTTCGTCGAGCAGGTCGACTTCATCAGCTCGCCCGGCTTCACCGAGGACCGCGCGCGCTACGTGCCGCCGCAGTCCACCGGCCCGCGGCTGGTGTTCACGCCGCTGGGCGTGTTCGACTTCGCGCCCGACAGCAAGCTGATGCGGCTGAAATCGCTGCACCCCGGCGTCACGCTGGAGGAGGTGCGCGACAACACCGGCTTCGACCTGATCGTGCCGGAGCGCATCGCCGAAACCCCCGCGCCCGACGCCGAGGAACTGCAGCTGCTGCGCCACCGGATCGACCCCGACGGCATCCTGCAGACGCTGCGCATCAACCGCTGAACGCGATGATCTACACCCCCGACCACGAGGAGGTGCGGCGCACGCTGGCGCGCTTCATCGACCAGGAGATCAACCCCTTCGTCGACGCGTGGGAGCGCGCCGGCCGCTTCCCCGCGCACGAGCTGTTCCGCAAGATGGGCGCGTGCGGCTTCCTCGGCCTGAACAAGCCGGTGGACTACGGCGGCTCGGGGCTGGACTTCAGCTACGCGCTGCTGATGGCCGAGGAGCTGGGCACCATCCGCTGCGGCGGCGTGCCGCTGGCCATCGGCGTGCAGACCGACATGGCCACGCCGGCGCTGGCGCGCTTCGGCTCCGACGAGCTGCGCCGCGAGTTCCTGGCGCCGTCGATCGCCGGCGAGATGGTGGCCTGCATCGGCGTCTCGGAGCCGGGCGCCGGCTCCGACGTGGCGTCGGTCAAGACCCGCGCGCGCGCCGACGGCGACGAATGGGTGATCGACGGCGCCAAGACCTGGATCACCAACGGCTGCCAGGCCGACTGGATGTGCATGCTGGCCAACACCGATGACGGTCCGCCGCACCGCAACAAGTCGCTGCTGTGCGTGCCGATGAAGTCCAGGGGCGTGAGCGTCTCGGCGCCGCTGGACAAGTTGGGCATGCGCTCGTCCGACACCGCGACGATCCATTTCGACGGCGTGCGCATCCCGCGCCGCTTTTTGATCGGCGAGGCCGGCAAGGGCTTCACCTACCAGATGCTGCAGTTCCAGGAGGAGCGCCTGTGGGGCGCCGCGGCCTGCCTGAAGGCGCACGAGGCCTCGATCGCGCAGACGCTGGACTACGCGCAGACGCGGCGCGCCTTCGGGCGCCGGCTGCTGGACAACCAGGCGGTGGCGTTCCGCCTGGCCGAGCTGCAGACCGAAGTGGAGCTGCTGCGCGCGCTGACCTACCGCGCGGTCGCGGGTTATGTGCAGGGCGAGGACGTCACGCGGCTGGCCACGATGGCCAAGCTCAAGGCCGGCCGGCTGGGCCGCGAAGTGACCGACGCCTGCCTGCAGTTCTGGGGCGGCATGGGCTTCATGAACGAGACGCCGGTCAGCCGCGCCTATCGCGACCACCGGCTGACCTCGATCGGCGGCGGCGCCGACGAGATCATGCTGACCGTGCTGTCGCGGATGATGGACAAGCGGGCCGCCTGAGCGCGGCCGTGCCCGTGGCCATGCCCGTGGCCGTGCCCGCGGCCTGACCTCACATCCGCTTCGCCACCTCCAGCAGCATGACCTCGGTGGCGCCGCCGCCGATGGCCAGCACGCGCGCGTCGCGCGCGATGCGCTCGACCGGCGTGCCGTTCATGAAGCCCATGCCGCCGTGCACCTGCACGCACTGGTAGAGTATGCGGTTCAGCAGCGGCGGCAGATGCGCCTTGACCATGCAGGCCAGCGCGGTGGCCGGCTGGCCCCGGTCGGCGTTGCGCGCGGCGTGGTACAGCAGCGTCTTGGCGGCCGACAGCTCGCACGCCAGCCGGGCCATCTCCAGCTTGATGCCGTGCAGGTCCCACAGCGTCTGCGAGAACGCCTTGCGGTGCTTCAGCCAGTCCATCGTCAGCTCCAGCGCGGCTTCGCTCTGGCCGATGCTCAAGGCGCCGACCATGATGCGCTCGCGCTCGAAGCCTTCCATCGTGTAGTAGAAGCCTTTGTTCTCCTCGCCGATCAGGTTGGCGGCCGGCACGCGCACGTCGTCGAAGAAGAGCTGCGCGGTGTCCGACGACAGCCAGCCGGTCTTCTTCAGCGGCGCGCCGACGGTGAAGCCGGGCATCCCCTTCTCCAGCACCAGCAGCGACAGGCCGCGGCTGCCCTTGGCCTGCGGATCGGTGCGCGCCAGCACCAGGTACAGATCGCCGTGGATGCCGCTGGTGATGAACATCTTCGAGCCGTTGACCACGTAGTGGTCGCCGTCGCGCCGCGCGCTCGTCTTCAGGCCCGCGACGTCGGAGCCGGCGTCGGGCTCGGTCGAGCAGATGCATACCACCTGGCGTCCGCTGATGATGCCCGGCAGGTATTTGCGCCGCAGCGCGTCGCTGCCGTGCGTGGCCAGGTGCATCGCGCCCATGTCGGTCTGCAGCGCGATCGCGCCGGCAAAGCCGCCGAAGGTCGAGCGGCCCAGCTCCTCGCCCAGCAGCACCGTGCCCAGCAGCCCCATGCCGCCGCCGCCGTACTCGACGGGATAGCCCATGCCCAGCACGCCCAGCTCGCCCAGCCGCAGGTAGACCTCGCGCGGAACGCGGCCCTCGGCCTCCCAGCGTTCGCCGTGCGGCTTGACCTCCTCGTCGACGAAGCGGCGCACCAGCGCGCGCATCATCCGGTGCTCTTCGGGCAGGTAGGCGTCGTCGAGGTCGGGAATCAGGCTCATGGCGTCGATGGTGAAGGCGATGAAGGCAGTCCGCACCAGTATCGGCACGCGCGCCGCGGCGGTCTTGCGCCAACTGGCTGCCGGCGCCCCTGTTTCTCCTGCGGGAAACCCCCTCTGCAGGGGATCCGCGCGGCGCTAGAGTTGCCGCTGTTGCGGCGGCGGCGCGGCAGCGAGCGCGTTCGATGATCTCCAAAGGCAAGACCGAGGTTTCCGGCGGGCCCTCGACCATCATGGTCGGCTACATGCTGGGCATCGCCAGCGAGCTGGAGAGCCGCGGCGTCAACGCCGTCGACCTGCTGAAGAGCGCCGGCGTGTCGAACCCCTTGTCGAACGACCCGTTCAACCGCTGCCCCAGCTCGCTGCTGTGCGACGTGCTGCGGCTCAGCGTCGAGGCCACGCAGGACCGTCACTTCGGGCTGCACGCCGCGCGCTCGATGAAGGCGCCCGACCTGCACGTGCTGGGACTGGGGCTGATGGCCAGCGGCTCGATGCTGGCGTTCTGCCAGCGGCTGGCGCGCTTCCTGCCGCTGATCCACCGCACGGGCTCGGTGCAGGTGCTGGAGGAGCCGGTGGGCTACCGCATCGTCACCATCAGCGAGATGGCCGCCAGCGTCGAGGACTCTTGGCAATCGCTGCTGCACAAGCTGTTGCGCCAGGTCTACTCGGCCGAGCTGCGGCCGCTGCGCGTGGAGATGTCGCACGGCCGCCCGCGTGGCGGGGTCGACGAGTACGAGGCGCACTTCGACGCGCCGGTGAGCTTCGGGCACGAGGTCCTCGGCGATGGTGTTCGAGAAGGAGGCCTTCGAGCAGCCGCTGCGCTCGGGCTGCGAGGAGCTGGCGCGCGAACTCGACGCGCGCGCGCTGTCGTATATGGCGCGCATCGGCACTGGCGACATCCTGGCGCGCGTGCAGAGCGCGATCCTCGAATGCCTGAACGACCAGCGCGCCGCGACGCTGGACGCTGTCACCGAGCGGGCGCGCCTGAGCGCGCGCCAGGTGCGCCAGCACCTCAACGACCAGGGCACGACCTTCCAGCGCGTGCTGGACGACACGCGGCTGTTCCTCGCGCACAGCAAGTTGCGCAACCGCAAGCTGCCGATCACCGAGGTGGCGTACCTGCTGGGCTTCAACGACAGCGCGAACTTCACGCGCGCCTTCAAGCGCTGGAGCGGGCAGACGCCGCAGGGCTATCGCCAGGCGGTGCTGGGGCGGCAGGCGGGTGACGCGCCGCAGTTGCTGGGCGCTGTGGCGCGGCGGCAGTAGCGGGCGGTTTTCATGCAACGGCTCTGGCGGCAAAGGGCCGCCCGAGCCGCCCACGGCGCTTCAATGGGGCGGTCGGCTGGCGCCGACTCCCTTCCGTGCCTTTGCGCTCGTAGGCGCAAAGGCGTGCACCAGGCGACCGACAGTCCGCAGGGACTGTCGGCCGTCCGGGTGCACTGCATCGGTCTCGTGGTCCGCCGCGAAACTCGCTCCGTTCGCTTCGCTCACTGTGCTCGAACAGTCGCGGCGAGTCAGATCACGAAGCGCGCGAGTACGCGCGCGGCCACGAGCCCTCCGCTCCTCAGCGCCCCATAGGCGCGCCGCAGGCGGCCCGGGCGACCCTTTGCAACAACCATGGTGGCGTGCCACGAGTGGCATGCCACTGTCGGTGCCTCGCGGCAGGCGCAACCCAGTGGGTGCGATTTCTGGGTCGCCGAGGAGCGCAGCTTTCATGGGCCGCGCGCGTACTCGCGCGCTTCGTGATCTGACTTCGTCCCGACTGTCCGAACGAAGCGAGCTTCAGCGAGCGGAGTGAGTTTCGGGACGGGCCCATGAGAGCGAGCACCGCAGGGGAGCCGGCGCAGCCGGCCGACCCAGTATGAGCGCCCGCGGGGTTGCGCCTGCCGCGACACGCCAACTCGACGCGGCCATCAGCGGCCTGTCCAAACCGGCTTGCGCTTTTCCTGGAACGCCGCCAGCCCCTCGCGCGCATCTTCGGTCATCGCCGTCGCCGCGATCTGGCCTTCGGTGAAGGCGATGGCCTGATCGAACGTCATGTCGGCGATCGCGCGCAGCGCGTACTTGCCGCGCCGGATCGCGGTGGGCGATTTGTCGACCAGCCGCGCCAGCAGCCACTGCACTTTCGCGTCGAGTTCGGCCGCCGGCACGACGTGGTTGACCAGCCCCCAGGCGCGCGCCTCGGCGGCGTTGAAGGGCTCGCCGGTCAACGACCATTCGCGCAGGATGCGGTCGGGCACCAGGCGCTGCAGCAGGCTCATCACCTGCATCGGGAACAGCCCGACCTTCACCTCGGGCAGGCCAAAGGCCGCGTGGTCGGCGGCGACGGCCATGTCGGCCAGGCACAGCAGCCCCAGGCCACCGGCCATGCAGGCGCCGTTGACGCGCACGACGATGGGCAGCGTCGCGTCGCGCGCCTCGCGCAGCAGATCGGCGTAGTCGCCGCGCGGCCGCGAGTGGTCGAACTGGAAGGCCTGGCCCGGCTGCAGGTCGGCGCCGGCGCAGAAGGCCTTGTCGCCCGCGCCGGTGAGCACGATGGCATGCACGTCCGGCGCGGCATGCGCCTCGCGCAGGCCGGCGCGGATGCCGGCGATGACAGCGCCGTTGATCACGTTGCGCTTTTCGGCGCGGTTGATGACGATCCAGAAGGCCTGGTCGCGCCGTTCATGGACAACCTCAGTGGCAGCGGTCATCGCGCAGCCTCCTCGCCCGCCCGCGGCTCGATCTCGACCAGGACACGGTGCAGGTGCACCTGCTCGCCGACGGCGATGTGCACCGCCTTCACGGTGCCGTCCAGCGCGGCGGTGTGGATGTGCTCCATCTTCATTGCCTCCAGCACGATCACCGGCTGCCCAGCGCTGACGGGCGTGCCCACGCCGGCGGGAATCGCGACCACGCGGCCGTTGGTCGACGCGCGCACTTTGCCATCGCCGCCGGCCTCATCGCGGCGCGCCGCCGAGGCCACGGTGCGGTCCTCGATCGTGTGCGTGCGGCCGCCGCCGTTCATCCACAGCGTGCCGCCGCGGCGGCAAAAGCGCACCGTCTCCAGCACGCCGTCGAGCCGAAAGCGCGCTTCGTCCGCGCCGACGTGCACTGCTTCGAGCGTGTGCGCGTCGTCGTCGCCGAGCGCGAAGCGGTCGTGCGCGAGCTGGCGCAAGCGCAGCGTGCACTCGCGGCCGTCGATCACGAAGCGCATGCCCAGCGGCAGCCGGTGGCCCAGGCTGCGCGCGCTGCCGTGGTGCGGCGCGTGGCCGGCGGTCGGGAACAGCAGCCATGCGGCGACCCGCGCTGCGCGCTGCGCGGCAGCGTCGTCGGCGCGCAGCAGCTCGTCCTGATGCTGCGCGATGAACGCCGTCGTGGCCTCGCCCGCGGCGAAGCGCGGGTGCGCCAGGCAGCGGGCCAGGAAGTCCTGGTTGGTCTTCACGCCCAGCGCCGTGGTGTCCTGCACGCCCAGCAGCAGCTTGCGCCGCGCCTCGTCGCGCGTGCGGCCGTGCGCCACCAGCTTGGCCAGCATCGAGTCGTAGTACGGCGGCACCGCGGCGCCCGCGTGCAGCGCGTGCTCCGCGCGCAGGCCCGGGGGCGCATGCCAGCCGTGCATCGTGCCGCTTTGCGGCAGGAAGCCCGCGGCCGGGTCCTCCGCGCACAGCCGCACCTCGATCGCATGGCCGGAAAAGCGGATCTCGTCCTGGCGCAGCGGCAGCGCCTCGCCGGCGGCCACGCGCAACTGCCACTCGACGAGGTCCAGCCCGGTGATCGCCTCGGTGACCGGATGCTCGACCTGCAGCCGCGTGTTCATCTCCATGAAGAAGAATTCGCCGTCGCGGTCGAGCAGGAATTCCAGCGTGCCGGCGCCCTCGTAGCCGATCGCGTGCACGGCCGCCAGCGCGGTCGCGCCCATGCGCTCGCGCAGCGCCGCGTCGACGGCGGGCGAGGGCGCTTCCTCGATGACCTTCTGGTGCCGCCGCTGCACCGAGCAATCGCGCTCGCCCAGGTGCACCGCGTGGCCGTGGCGGTCGCGGAAGACCTGGATCTCGACGTGGCGCGGCTCGACGATCGCGCGCTCCAGGATCACCGTCGCGTCGCCGAAGGCGTTCTTCGCCTCCGACTGCGCGCTACGCAGCGAGGCGCTGAATTCCGCCGGCGTGGCCACCAGCCGCATGCCGCGGCCGCCGCCGCCGGCGGTGGCCTTGATCATCACCGGATAGCCGATGTGCTGCGCTTCGCCGGCCAGGCGCTGCTCGCTCTGGTCCTCGCCCTGGTAGCCGGCGATGCAGGGCACGCCGGCCGCGGCCATCAGCTCCTTGGCGCGCGCCTTGTCGCCCATCGCGCGGATGGCCTCCGGCGACGGCCCGATGAACACCAGCCCGGCGTCGCGGCAGGCAGCGGCGAAGTCCTCGTTCTCCGCCAGGAAGCCGTAGCCCGGATGGACCGCATCGGCGCCGGTCCGCCGCGCCGCGGCTATGAGCGCCGCGATGTTCAGGTAGGACTGCGCCGGCAGCGGCTCGCCGATGCACACCGCCTGGTCGGCCCGCGCCACGTGCAGCGCCTGCGCGTCGACGGTGGAGTGCACGGCCACCGTGCGATAGCCGAGCGCGCGCGCGCTGCGGATGATGCGCAGCGCAATCTCGCCGCGGTTGGCGATCAGGATCTTGGAGAAGGGAGTGGAAGTGCTCACGGGGCGAATCCGGTGCGAGTGAACGGCGCTCAGGGCCGCGCCACGGAGAACTGCATCGCCTGCGGCCGGCGGCCTTCCGCTTCGCGGCAGATCGCCAGCACATTGGCCAGCACGGCGCGGGTGTCGCGCGGGTCGATCACGCCGTCGTCCAGCAGCCGCGCGCTGGTGGCGAACACGCTGGTCTGGCTCTCGAAGCGCTCGACAATGCGACGGCACATCTCGTCGAGCTTGGCCTCGTCCACCTGGCCCTTGCGGCGCATCGCCGCCTCGCTGACGATGCGCATCGTCTGCGCCGCCTGCTCGGCGCCCATCACTGCGGTGCGCGCGTTGGGCCAGCTGAAGCAGAAGCGCGGGTGGAAGCCGCGGCCGCACATTGCGTAGTTGCCGGCGCCGTAGGAGGCGCCGCAGTAGATGGTTATCTGGGGCACGCTGGCGTTCGTGACCGCCTGGATCATCTTCGAGCCGTGCTTGATGATGCCCGCCTCCTCGTAGGCGCGGCCGACCATGAAGCCGGTGGTGTGGTTGAGGTACAGCAGCGGCGTGCGCGACTGGCAGCAGGCCTGGATGAAGTGGGTTGCCTTCGACGCGCCGGCCGGGTCGATCGGGCCGTTATTGGTGATCACGCCGACCGGCCAGCCCTCCAGCTTGAAGTGGCCGCAGACGGTGGCGCTGCCGTAGTTCTCGGCGAACGCCAGGAACTCCGAATCGTCGGCGATGCGGGCGATGATCTGGCGCATGTCCACCGGCCGCTTGTGGTCCGCCGGCATGAGGCCCAGCAGTTCCTCCGCGTCGCAGCGCGGCGGGTTGAAGGCGCGCGGCGGCGCTGCCGGCTGCGCGTTCCAGCCGAGCTGCGCGACGATCTCGCGCGCGATGCGGATCGCGTCGCGGTCGTCCTCGGCCAGGTAGTCGCCCAGGCCCGAGACCGAGGTGTGCATCACCGCGCCGCCCAGTTCCTCCTCGGTGGCTACTTCGCCGGTGGCGGCCTTCAGCAGCGGCGGGCCGGCCAGGAAGGCGCGCGAGCGGTCGCGTACCAGCACGATGTAGTCCGACAGGCCGGTTTGATACGCGCCGCCGGCGGTGGACGAGCCGTGCGTGACGGTCACCACTGGCAGCCCGGCGGCCGACAGCCGCGCGAGGTTGCGGAACAGGTTGCCGCCGCGGATGAAGTCCTCCACCCGGTACTGCATCAGGTTGGCGCCGGCGCTCTCGACGAGCTGCACGTAGGGCAGCTTGTTCTCCAGCGCAAGCTCCTGCACGCGAAGCTGCTTGTCCAGGCCCATCGGCTGCAGGGCGCCGGCGTCGATGCCGGAGTCGGAGGCCAGCACCATGCAGCGCACGCCGCTGACGAAGCCGATGCCGGCGATCACGCCGCTGCCGGGCACGCTCTGGTCGAGATCGGCCGTGTCCAGCCCCAGGCCGGCCAGCGTCGCCAGTTCGAGAAAAGGCGCGCCGGGGTCCAGCAGCAGCGACAGCCGCTCGCGCGGCAGCAGTTGTCCGCGCTTCTCGAAGCGCTCGCGCGCCGCGGCGGACTTGGCCTGCGTGCGCCGCTCGTAGGCGCGCACCTGCTCCAGCAACTGCAGCATGCGGTCGCGGTTGGCAGCGTACTCGGCGCCCGACGCGGCGAGGGTGGATTCGATCTGGGCCATGGCGTCAGGCTAGCGCAGATGGGCCGCTGCATCTTGTGGAAACTGGTCGGCGTGGTGCGCTGGCAGCGCCCGCCACTTGGGCAGCAGCAGCGTGGGCCGGTAGCTCAGCTTGGTGCGGCGGAAGTTCGGGAGCCCGAGGTCGTGCTCGAAGTTGAGCCAGTCCACGCGGCGGTCGCCGCGCGATGCGAAGTGGTGGAACATGTAGGGCGCGATGCCCTTGCAGCGCAGCAGCCCCTTGGCGAAGCGGATGACCCACACGCCGGGCTGAAGCTCCTCGGCCAGCACGAAGCCGGCGGGCTCGCCGTCGGCGCGGTAGAGGAAGCCGTCGAGCCCGAAGTCGCGCGGCGCCGTGATCGCCTCGCGGCAGGGCGCTTCGTCGGCCTCGCCGGCGGCCTTGCCTTTGTCGCGCATCCAGACATCGAGGATCTCGGCGGCCGGCGCGCGCTGGTGCGGTCCGAAGGGCTCGGCGCTGACGCGGTGGGCGGCCAGGAACTGCGTCATCAGGTTGGCCTTCTTCTGCAGCGCGCGGCCAGCATAACGCTGGAACTGGAAGGCTGTGTAGACGTAGTCGGCATCGTCGCGGTGCTGCTCCAGCCGCAGCGCTTGCGCTTGCAGCGCCTGCGCCTCACGCCCGCACAGCGGGGCCAGGCAGCCGTGGCGGTCGAGCAGGGCGTCCAGCTCGCGTTGCGACGCGGCGCGGACGTCGAACAGCGGGATCGCCTGCCGCAGCCCGTCATAGCCGACGCCGCCGATGCAGGGCCATGCGCCGTCGTGGAAGCGCCAGCGGTGCACGCCGCGGAACAGCCGCAGGTTGCCGGCGCTCAGCTCGGACGGTGCCTGCTCGGCCAGGCCTTCGATCCGCTGCGCCAGCAGCGGTGCGATGCGCGCGGCGAGGTCGGCCGTCAGCTCGGCGCCGCCGTCGGGTTCAGCGAGGTCCACGTCGCGCGCCGGGCGCCGGACCGTCGGCGGGCTCGCCGGCGAAGCACTGCGCCAGCAGCGTCCATTGTTCCGCGCCCGCGCCGGCCCAGCGCAGCCGCGTGTCCAGCCGGTGGCGGCGCTGCGTCACCAGCAGCGCGAAGTCCTGCGCCGGGCCCTTGACGTAGTCGCGGTCGGACGGCTCGCCCCAGGTCCAGCGGCTGCCGTCGGGCGCCTGCAGTTCGACGTAAGGCACGGGCTGCGGCGGCGTCAGTTGGCGGTTGACGAAGCTCCAACCGTAGGTCGTGACGCCCAGGTGCGCGATCGGCTGCAGCGCGCCGGTGGACTCGTGCGGCTCACCCAGCAGGTCGTAGACGTCCTGGCCATGCGCCCAGGTCTCCATCAGCCGCGCGGTGACGAACGAGCGCGCGCTCATCGACGGCCCGTACCAAGGCAGCCGCGCCTTCGCGTCCAAGCCCAGCAGCGAGACGGCCAGCGCCTCGTTGCAGTCGGCCCACTGCCGCAGCAGCGCAGGCCCGTCCAGGTGGCCGAAGCGCTCGCGCGCGATCAGGCGCACGCCGCGGCCTTGCGCGATGGCCTGCTCCAGTTCGAGCTTGTCGCGCTCGAAGCCGGCGGGGTCGGCCAGCGCCTGCGCGGCGGTCTCGTCGAAGAACAGCAGGTGCGCCACTTCGTCCCACGGCGTCCAGCCGTAGAAATCGGTCGGCGCCTGCCACTGCGCGCCGTCCATCGTGCCGCACAAGGCGGCCAGCGCGCGGCTTTCCGCCAGCCAGGCGGCGCACACCGATTGCATCGCGGGGTCCAAGGGGCGCTCCTGCGGATCAGGCCTGCGGCATCAGCGCGGTCACGTGCTCGTAGGCCTCGAGGTACTCGCGGATCAGCCGCGCGACGACGGCGCGGCTGGCTTCGACCTCGTTGATCAGCCCGACGGCCTGGCCCGCGCCCGAGAACGCGACTTCCTGCGCCTGGCCCACCTCGCCGTAGCGCTCGGTGCGGCGCCGCGCATCGGCCGTCAGCAGCCATTGCGCCGGGTTGGGCAGGATGCCGGGCGACTCCGGCCCCTCCCAGGCCTCGGTCCAGCGGTTGCGCAGGAAGCGCGCGTTCTTGCCCGACCACGACTTGCTGATCACCGTGTCCGCGGTGGTGGCCTGCAGGTAGCGCTGGCGCTCGGCAGGCTGCGTCTGCGCCTCGGCCACCGTCAGCCACAGCGACCCGGTCCACACGCCTTGCGCGCCCATCGCCAGCGCCGCCAGCATCTGGCGGCCGTTGGCCACGCCGCCGGCGGCCAGCACCGGCAGCGGCGCCACGGCGTCCACCATCTCGGGCCACAGCACCATGCTGCCGATCGCGCCGGTGTGGCCGCCGCCCTCGTTGCCGTTGGCGACGACGAAGTCGAGCCCGGCTTCCTTGTGCTGGATGCCGTGGCGGCGCGTGCCGCTCAACGCGCCGATCAACTGGCCGTGGCGGTGCGCGGCGTCGACAATCTCCGTCGGCGGCGTGCCCATCGCGCTGACGATGACCTTGCACTTCGGGTGGCGCAGCGTCTCCTCGAAGAGCTGAAACGCCATCTCGTAGGCCATGCTGCGCAGGCTGGGGCGGTCGGGCTCGGGCCACGCGGGCACGCCGGCGTCGAGCAGCAGCTTCTCGGCGAAGTCGCGGTGCGCCTGCGGGATCGTGCCCCACACCTTGTCGTCGACCTGCTCGATCGTCAGCGCCGCGCCCTTGCCCGGCTGCCGCGGGTTGAACAGGATGTCCACGCCGTAGGGCTTGTCGCCGACCTTGGCGTCCATCCAGTCGAGGTGTTCCTTCAGCTCGGCGGGCGTCATGAAGGCCGAGCCCAGGCAGCCCAGCCCGCCGGCCTTGCTGACCTCGACGGCCACATCGCGGCAATGGGTGAAGGCGAAGATCGGGGCGTCGATGCCCAGCGAGCGGCAAATGGCGGTCTGCATGTGTGGTGGAGGTTCCTTGGGTCGTGCGCCAGCATGACCGCGCGCGCGGCAGCCGTCTTGTGCAAACCGGCTGCGCGGGATGAGCGCCGCGCCCCGCCGCCGCGCGCCGCGTCTGCCAAAGACCAAAACGCGCGATGAAATGACAGTGCCGGATGCCGGCCGCCCTCTAGCATGCCTCCCATCACGCCGCATGGCCGCTGCCCTTCGTGCGACGAGTCTGCAAGCCCCTCAACAGGAGACAAGAGATGGATCAGCGTTTGAGCCGCCGGGATTTCTGCGCCACCGCCACCGCCGCCGCCGCGACCCTGGGCGCCGGCGCCTTCGTCCCCGCCCGCGCGCAGGCCCCCACCGTCTACACGATTCCGGTGGCTGCCGACTACACCGGGCCCATCGCCGCCATCATCGACAGCTGGCAGGCCGCGCACCAGGCGATGCTGGCGTGGTGGAACGAGACGCGCGGCGCCAAGCTGGGCGTGCGCATCGAGCAGAAGATCTACGACACGCGCTACGACATGGCCACGCTGGCGCGGCTGTGGCCGGAGATGCTGACGGCCGGCGGCGCCAAGCCGCTGGGCTATCTGGGCATCGGCGGCGCCGACGTGGTGGCGCTGTCCAAGCGGCTGCCGGGCGACAAGGTGCCGCTGTTCGTCAGCTCGCCGGTGCCCTCCGGCGCCTGGCTGCCGGACACCTGGTCCTTCACGTTCCGCCCGACCTACGCGCACGAATTCGCCGGGCTCTTCGCGTACCTGCAGTCCGCGCTGCCGGACAAGCGGCCGCTGCGCATCGCGACGGTCAGCACGCAGTCGCACCCGGCCTACCTAGACCCGGTCAACGGCGTGCAGGCGCTGGCCAAGGCCTATCCGGACCGCTTTGCGGTCGTCAGCACGCAATGGGTGGACCTGTACCCCGTCGCGGCGGCCAACCAGGTGCGCGAGCTGGCCAAGGCCAACCCCGACATCATCATGAACCACGCGAACACGCAGCAGGCCACCGCGATCCTCAAGGGCTTGAAGGAAGCGGGGCTGCGCATTCCGCTGGCCACCTCGTCGCACAACGGCATCACCGAGCTGGAGTCGGCGTTCCCGCTGGCCGAGCTGGAAGGCGTGTACTCGGTGTTCGCGTTCGCGCCGTTCAACACGCCCGGGCTGAAGGCGGCCGACGTCTTCCGCCAGTACTACAAGGGGACCAAGGGCAAGTGGGGCCTGACCGCGGTGCAGACCTCGGCGCAGATGCTGCTGTTCCTGACCGCCGTCGAGCGCGCCGCGGCCGCCGTGGGCCCGGCCAAGCTGACCGGGCAGGCCGTGTACGACGCGATGCTCTCTGCGCCGATCCCGTCGGAGGCCACGTTGGGCATTCTGCCGACGCTGAGCTTCGGGCCGCAGGCGCCGTTCCCGACGCAGAACCTGGCCGTGCAGGCGATGGTGGTCAAGGGCGGCAAGCTGGGCACGGTGTCGAGCAACTGGCTGCCGGTGCCTGCGCTGGCCAAGTGGTGAGCGCTCAAGCGCCCGTGCTGGAGGCCCGCGGCCTGCGGCTGCAGTTCGGCGCCATCAAGGTACTGGACGAGATCAGCTTCGCGATCCACGCCGACAGCATCCACTCGATCATCGGCCCCAACGGCGCCGGCAAGTCCAGCCTGCTGAACTGCCTGTCGGGCTTCTACCGCCCGCAGGCCGGCGAGGTGCTGTTCAACGGCCGCGACATCACGCGGCTGCCGACGCACCGCTACGCGGCGCTGGGCATCGCGCGCACCTTCCAAGGCATCCAGACCTACGCCAGCATGAGCGTGCGCGACAACATCCTGTGCGGCTTCCACGCGCGCATGAAGTCGGGCCTGTTCGCCGGCATGCTGCACTGGGGCCGCTGCAGCCGCGAGGAGGACGAGTTCACCGACAAGGCCGAGGACATCATCGAGTTCCTCAGCCTGGAGGAACTGCGCCACGCCCGCGTGGGCGAGCTGCCCTACGGCCTGCGCAAGCGCGTCGACCTGGGCCGCGCGCTGGCCTTGTCGCCGCAGGTGCTGATCATGGACGAGCCGATGGCCGGCATGAACCCCGAGGAGAAGGCCAGCCTCGCGCGCTACATCCTCGACATCAAGGAGGAGCGCCGCATCCCGGTGGTGCTGGTGGAGCACGACATGGAGGTCGTGATGGACATCTCCGACCGCGTGCTGGTGATGGACTGGGGCCGCACGATCGCCGAGGGCGTGCCCGAGGCGGTGCGCCGCGACCCCGCCGTCATCAAGGCCTACCTGGGCGTGGAGGCATGAACGCCGTGCGCGAGCTTCAAGCGCCGGCCGTGCCGGCCGGCATCGTCTCCACGCTGCAGGGGCCGCTGGGCACCGACGCGCGCACCGGCCGCCGGCGCACGCTGCCGCAGCTGCTGCTGGACCAGGCCGCCGCGCAAGGCGGTAAGCCCTACCTGCGCCGCAAGTACAAGGGCATCTGGCAGGACACGAGCTGGCAGGCCTTCGTCGACGAGGTGACGACCATCGCCCACGCGCTGCGCCGCCGCGGCCTGCGCGCCGGCGACGTGGTGGCGATGCTCAGCGACAACCTGCCCGAGCTGTACGCGATCGAGCTGGCGGCGCACTGCGTGGGCGCCTGCGTGACCTGCCTGTACCCGGACGAGAGCCCGGCCAACCTGCGCTACGTGCTGGAGCACTCGGGCGCGCGGCTGCTGTTCGCGCAGGACCAGGAGCAGGTCGACAAGGCGCTGGCGCTGGGCGCCGCGGTGGGCCGGGTCGAGACCATCGTCTACATCGAGGAACGCGGGCTCTGGAGCTACGACGACCCGCGGCTGGTGGCGCTGCAGGCGCTGCGCGACGGCGGCCGCCAGCCGACGGCCGAAGAGTCCGACGCGCTGCAGCGCACGATCCGCGAGGCGCAGGACACCGAGGCCGCGGCGCTGTGCTACACGTCCGGCACGACCGGGCAGCCCAAGGCCGCGGTGTTCTCGCACCGCTACGTGCTGGACAACGCCTACCGGCTGATGGCCGCGCTGCAGATCGCGGCCGGCACCAAGTACCTGAGCTACATGTCGCTGTCGTGGGCGCCCGAGCAGATCGGCCTCGGCCTGGGGCTGCTGGCGCCGATGATCGTGCACTTCAGCGAGACCGCCGCCAGCGTGCAGGCCGATCTGCGCGAGGTCGGCGTCGAGTTCCTGCTGTTCTCGCCGCGGCAGTGGGAGATGATGGATTCGGCGGTCGGCGCGACCATGCTGCAGGCCGGCCCGCTGCGCCGCCGCCTCGTCGACTGGGCCACGCGCGAGGGGCTGCGCGCGGTGCGCACGGGCCGCAGCGGCTGGCGTCATGCGTTGGCCAAGGTGGTCGCGCTGACGGCGATCCGCGACAACATGGGCGTGAAATACGTGAAGTACGCGCTGTGCGCCGGCAGCGGCATGTCGACCGAGATCTTCGACCACTTCCACGCGCTCGGCGTGCCGCTGCGCAACCTCTACGGCTATTCGGAGCACGGCATGCTGTCGGCGCACTACGGCGAGCGCGACGATCCGGCCACCATCGGCCACCTGCTGCCGATCGACCCGACGCTGGGCGTGCCGCTGGAGTTCGCGCTGACGGCGGAAGGCGAGCTGCTGGTCAAGGGCGGCAGCGGCGTCAGCCCCTACCTGAACGCGCCCGAGCAGACCGCCGCCGGCATGGACGGCGACTGGCACCGCTCGGGCGACGCGGTGCGGCTGGACGCGCAGGGCGAGCTGATCTACCTCGACCGCGTCAAGTACCTCAAGCGGCTGCGCTCGGGCCACCGCTTTCCGCCGCAGTTCATCGAGAACCAGCTGCGCGCCTCGCCCTACGTGCGCGACGCGCTGGTGCTGGGCGACGAGTCGCGCGAGCACGTCGCGGTGCTGGTCAACATCGACGAGACCGTGGTCTCGCGCTTCGCCGAGATGCACGGCATCGCGTGGCGCACCTTCACCGACCTGAGCCAGCACCGCGAGGTGCACGCGCTGGTCGGCCAGGTGATCCGCGCCGTCAACGAGCGGCTGGACGCGCATGCGCGCGTGCTGCGCTTCGCCACCTTCCCGAAGGACCTGGACCCCGATGACGGCGAGCTGACGCGCTCGCGCAAGCTGCGCCGCGAGGTGATCGAGGAGCGCTACCGGCCGCTGATCGACGCCATCTACGGCGGCTCGCGCAGCTGCGCGCTGGAGGTGCAGGTGCGCTACGCCGACGGTGCGGTGAGCCGGCTGCGCCAGGACGTTCTCATCTCCGAGGGGACCTGACGTGGAGTTCGTGCAAGTCGTCGTCAACGGCGTGCTGACCGGGCTGGTCTACGGCATCCTGGCGCTGTCGTTCGTCGTCATCTACCGCGCGTCGAAGATCGTCAACCTGGCGCAGGGCCAGCTCGTGATGCTGTCGGGCGTGTTCGTCTCGCTGTTCGCGGTGCGCATGGGGCTGTCGCTGTGGCAGGCGCTGCCGCTGGCGGTGGCGGCCAGCGCGCTGCTGGGGCTGGCGATCGAGCGCACCGTGTTCCGGCGCCTGATCGGCCAGCCGGCGTTCACCACGGTGATGGCCAGCATCGGCGTGCTGATCTTCCTGCAGGCGGCGACGCAGGTGTTCTTCGGCCCGCAGGACAAGCCCTTCCCGCGCATCTTCCCCGAAGGCGCATGGACGCTCGGGCCGCTGCAGGTCAGCAAGACGCTGGCGATCGGCGCCGCGATCACGCTCGTGGTCACCGAGGCCATGCACCGCTTCTTCACGCGCACGCGGCCCGGGCTGCGGCTGGCGGCGGTGGCCGAGGACCACACGATCGCGCTGTCGCTGGGCGTCTCGGTGCGCGAGGCGACCACCGTCGCCTGGATCGCCGGCACGCTGCTGGCGCTGCTGGCGGCCTGCATCCTGCTGTCGGGCGCGTCGGTGGGCCTGCACGTCTCGGAGGTGGGCCTGCGGCTGCTGCCGGTGGCCATCCTCGGCGGGCTGGAAAGCGTGCGCGGCTCGGCGCTGGCGGGGCTGATCCTCGGCGTCGGCGAGGCGCTGGCCTCGCGCTACCTCGACGAATGGACCAACGGCGCGGCGTCGCTGGTGTTCCCCTACCTGCTGATGATCGTCGTCCTGCTGGTGCGGCCGCACGGGCTGTTCGGCTGGCGCACCACCGAAAGGCTGTAAGCCATGCTTCGCTCGGGTCTCTTCTTCCAGCGTTATGCCGATGAGCGCGCGCTGGTGCACACCACGCCGCAGCGCGGGATGCTGGCGGCGCTGCTGCTGGCCTTGTTCGCGCTGCCGGTGCTGGTGGGCGGCTCGGTGCTGGGTATCGCGACGATGGCCGGCATCACGCTGATCGCGGTGTTCGGGTTGCAGGTCACGATCGGCCTGGCGGGTCAGCTCAACCTCGGGCAGTCGGCCTTCGTCGGCGTCGGCGCCTTCGTCGCGGCGGCGCTGGCCACGCGCGGCTTCGGCATCTGGGTCTGTTTGCCGGCGGCGGCGTTCGCGTCGGGCGCGGTCAGCATCGTGTTCGGGCTGCCGGCGGCGCGCATCAAGGGCTTCTACCTCGTGCTGACGACGATCGCGGCGCAGATCATGTTCCCGATCGTCATCGGCCGGCTGCCGGCCAACTGGTTCGGCGGCAACGCCGGGCTGCCGGTGGACCCGCCGGTGATCTTCGGCGCCGCGATCGACACGCCGGTGCGCATGTACGAGCTGGTGCTGGTGGTGGCCATCGTCGCGTACCTGGCGACGCGCAACCTCGCGCGCTGCCGTACCGGCCGCGCGCTGCAGGCGATGCGCGACAACGACATCGCCAGCTCGGTGATGGGCATCAACCTGGCCTACTACAAGATGCTGGCGTTCTTCGCCGGCGCCTTCCTGGCCGGCATCAGCGGCTGCCTGCTCGCTTACTACGTGCGTTATGTGTCGACCGAGCAGTTCACGCTGTGGCTGTCGGTGTGGTACGTGGGCATGCTGATCGTCGGCGGCATGCGCTCGTCGCTGGGCGCCATCCTCGGCGTGGTGTCGCTGACGCTGCTGGACGAGGGCGTGCGCGCGCTCGGCAACCTGGTGGTGGCCAGCACCGGCGCCAGCGGCGGCGTCGTACTGGCGCTGAGCAACATGGCACTCGGCGCGGTGATCGTCGCGATCCTGATCTTCGAGCCGCTGGGGCTGGAGCACCGCTGGGAGCGCATCAAGCTCGGCTACCGGCTGTGGCCGTATCCGCGCAAGGGCTGAGCATGACGACCGAGCCCATCCAGGCCCAAGCGCACCCGATCGAGCTGCGCAACGTCGACGTCACGTTCGAAGGCGTGATCCAGGTGCTGCGCAGCGTCAGCCTGGAGGTCCGCCGCGGGCAGATCGTCTCGCTGATCGGCGGCAACGGCGCGGGCAAGACCACCACGCTGAAGGCCATCTCCAGCCTGCTGGCCGTCGAGCGCGGGCGCGTGGTGGACGGCCGGGTCCTGCTCGAAGGCCGCGACAGCACCAACGCCGACCCCTGCGGCGTGGTGCGCGGCGGCACCGTGCAGGTGCTGGAAGGGCGCAAGGTGCTGCACCACCTGAGCGTCGAGCAGAACTTGCGCGCCGGCGCGCACTTCCGCAACGACCGCGCCGCCGTCGAGCGCGAGCTGCAGGAGATGCTGACGCTCTTCCCCAAGCTGGAACTGCTGAAGGCGCGGCCCGCCGGCTACCTGTCGGGCGGCGAGATGCAGATGCTGCTGGTGGGCCGCGCGCTGATGGCCGCGCCGCGCGTGCTGCTGCTGGACGAGCCGTCGATGGGGCTGGCGCCGCGCGTCGTGCAGGAGCTGTTCGACGCCATCCACGCGGTGTGCAAGCGGCGCGGCATCGCGGTGCTGCTGGTCGAGCAGAACGTGCGCGCGGCGCTGCAGATCTCCGACTACGGCTACGTGATGGAGAACGGCCGCGTCGTGCTGGCCGGCTCGCGCGAGGCGCTGGAAGGCAACCAGGACGTGCGCGAGTTCTACCTCGGCCTGGGCAGCGCCGAAGGCAAGGCGAGCTACCGCGACGTCAAGCATTACCGCCGGCGCAAGCGCTGGCTGGGTTAGGACCAAGGCATGAGCGAGAAGCTGCATTACGAGGATTTCGTCCCCGGCGCCCAATACGCGCTGGGCGAGTACTTGGTCGAGCGCGACGAAGTGATCGACTTCGCGCGCCGCTTCGACCCGCAACCCTTCCACGTCGACGAGACGGCGGCGCGCGCCAGCCCGCTGGGGCGGCTGTGCGCCTGCGGCTCGCACACCTTCGCGATCTGCCACCGCCTGGCCTTCGACCGCGTCTACGGCCGCGCGGCCGCGGTGGCCGGCGCGGGCGTCGAGAACATCCGCTTCCTGACGCCGCTGCTGCCCGGCGACGTGCTGACCGGCGTTGCGACGATCGGCGATTGCCGCGCCAGCCGCAGCCAGGGCGACCGCGGCATCGTCGCCGTCGGCCTGGCGATGCGCAACCAGCGCGGCGACAAGGTGGCGACGATGGAAACCAGCCTGGTCGTGCTGCGCCGGCAACACTGACATGCGCGAAGCCCTGTTCAGCACGCCGATCACCCGTTTGTTCGGCATCCGCCACCCCATCCTGTGCGGCGGCCTGCACTGGCTGGCTGATGCGCGCTACGTGGCGGCGGTGGTCAACGCCGGCGGCATGGGCTTCATCACCTGCATGTCGTTCCCCGGCGATCCGCAGGCCTTCCGGCGCGAAGTGCGGCGCTGCCGCGAGCTGTGCCGGGGCAAGCCCTTCGGCGTGAGCCTGGCGATTTCCCGGCGCGCCGGCCCGGAGCGGCTGGAACCGTTCATCGACGTTGTCGTCTCGGAGGGTGTGCGCTTCGTCGAGACCGCGGGCGACAGCCCGGCGGCCATCCTCGGCCGGCTCAAAGGGGCCGGCTGCCTCGTGATGCACAAGGCGCCGACGCTCAAGCACGCGGCCAGCGCCGAGCAGCTCGACGTCGACGCGATCGCCGTCGTCGCCGGCGAGGCCGGCGGGCACCCGGGCACGGTGATGCTGCCGCAAATCATCCAGGCGCCGCTGGCGGCCGATCGCATCCGCAAGCCGCTGGTCGTCGCCGGCGGCATGTCGACCGGGCGCCATCTCGTGACCGCAATCGCGATGGGGGCCGACGGCATGCTGATGGGATCGCGCATGCTGGTGGCCGACGAGATCTGGGCGCACGCCGCGTACAAGCAGCACCTGACGACGCGGGACGAGAACGCGACGCTGGTCGTGATGAAGGCCTTGCGCAACCACCACCGCGTGCTGGCCAACGAGACCGCCCGCGTGGTGGCCGGCCTGGACGAAGACCGGGTGACGCAGTTCGAGCGTTACGCGCCGCACGCCGGCGGCGAGCTGGCGCGCGAGGCCTACCGCAGTGGCGACTTCGAGCGCGGGCTGCTGTCCGTGGGGCCATCGGTGGTGTTCGCCGACGAGGTCAAGCCGGTCGAGGCGATCTTCGACCAGATCATCGAGGAGGCGGCCGAGGCGCTGCGCCGCACCGCGCGCGCGGTCGTGCGGCCCGCGGTGATGGAAGGGGCCGAGGCATGACGGGGCTGGCACCGATGCGCTGCGCCAGCAGCGAGCGGCTGATGTGGATCACGCCCAACCGCATCTTCTACGCCGGGCTGCTGGGCGCGCCGTCCACGCATGCCAAGGGCGCGATCGTCGTCTACGTCGCGCTGGAAGGCGCGTTGCGCGTGCGCGTGGCCGGCGGCGAGGCGCAAAGCGCCGAGGTCGTCGTCGTGCAGCCGTACACGCCGTACGAGATCGTCTCGTTCGGCCGCCATGTGCTGACGATCCTGATCGAGGCCGAGACGGTCGACCGCAGCCGCCTGCCCGCGATGTTGAACGGCTGCGGCGCGGTCGCGGCGCCGGACTTCGCGGCGCACGTGCGGCGGCTGCACCGCGCCTTCGTCGCCAAGGGGCCGGCGTTCGACCTGATGCCGGCCGACTTCGACGCCAGCTTCTTCGGCGCCGCGCTGCCCGCCGCGCGGCACGATCCGCGCATCGCGGCGGTGATCGCGCGCCTGCAAAGCCAGCCGTCGACGCCGCTGTCGGCGGCCGAGGCGGCGGCGGTGGCGACGCTGTCGCCGTCGCGTTTTTTGCACCTGTTCCGGCAGGAAGTGGGCACGACCTTCCGCGCCTTCCGCGGCTGGAAGCGCGCGCGCAGCGTGCTGCACTACGTCAAGCGCGACGACAACCTGATCGCCGTCGCACTGGACACCGGCTATCCGGACGCCGCGCACTTCTGCCGCTGCGTGCGCCAGACCTACGGGCTGCGGCCCAAGGACATCTTCGCCGGGTCGCGCAAGCTGCGGCTGATCGACCCCTGCCCGCCGCCGGCGCGCATGCCGCAATGAACCAAGCCCCGCAGAGGAACGCGATGAACCCGTTGGAAGGCCTGCGGCTGGTCGAGTTCGAAGGCATCGGGCCGACGCCGATGGTCGGCCGCATCCTCGCCGACCTGGGCGCCGAGGTGACGCTCATCGCGCGCCCGCAAGCGCCGCAGGCGGTGCGCGCGCTGGGCGGCGAGGGCGTCGACACCTTGCGGCACGGCAAGCGCGTGGTGACGATCGACCTGAAGACGCGCGACGGCGTGCGCGCAGCGCTGGACCTCGTGGCCGCGGCCGACGGCTTGATCGAAGGGCAGCGGCCCGGCGTGATGGAGCGACTGGGCCTAGGCCCCGAGGCCTGCGCCGCGGTCAACTCGCGGCTGGTGTACGCGCGCATGACGGGCTGGGGCCAGACCGGCCCGCTGGCGCAGGCGGCCGGCCACGAGATCAACTACGTCGCGCTGAGCGGCATGCTGTCGATCGCCGCGCACCGCGACGGCGTGCCGGTGCTGCCGGTGTCGGTGCTGGGCGACGCCGGCGGCGCGCTGGGCGTGGCGCTGGGCCTCGTCTGCGGCGTGCTGCGGGCACGCGCGTCGGGCCAGGGCTGTGTGGTGGACGGCGCGGTGCTCGAAGTCGTCGCGATGCTCGGCAACCTCGCGCACTGGCTGCGGGCTTGCGGGCAGTTGGACGGCGAGCGGCCCAGCCCCTTCGTCGATTCGCCGTTCTACGGCGCCTACCGCTGCGCCGACGGCAAGTTCATTTCGCTGGCCGCGGTGGAGCCGAGCTTCTATGCCGAGCTGCTGCGCCGGCTGGATCTGTCCGACGTCGACGCGGCGGCGCAGTACGACAGCGCCGCGTGGCCGGCGCTGCGGCAGCGCTTCGAGCGATTGTTCGCGCAGCAGCCGCAGCGGCACTGGTGCGATCGGCTCGAAGGCAGCGATGCCTGCTTTGCGCCGGTGCTGGGCATGCGCGAGGCGATGGACCATCCGCACAACCGCGCGCGCGGCGTGTTCCGCATCGACGAGGGCGGCGGTTTGCGCATCGCGCCGGCGCCGCGCTTCACGCCGCTGGTCGATACGGTGGTGCCGGGGGCTAACGTTTGACAACAACGGCTACCTACGCCGAGCTGTTGGCGCGCAACGCCGAGGCCTGCGGCGACCAGCCGGCCTTGCTGGGCGACAGCGGCTGCATCACGCATGCAGAGCTGGCGCGGCGCGCGCGGCGGCTGGCCGGCGCGTTGGCGGCGCTGGGTGTCGTGCGCGATGACCGCATCGCCGCGCTGGCCGCCAACCGCCACGAGATCATCGAACTGCTGGGCGCGGCGGCTTACCTCGGCGCGACGCTGGTGATGCTGAACGTGCGCTGGACCGCGGCCGAGATCGCCGGCGTGGTCGACGATGCCGCGCCGCGCCTGCTGTTCGCCGACCCGGAGCTGGAGCCGCTGCTCGCGGCGGTGCCGGCGCACGTCGACTGCCGCTCGTTCGGCGCGCACGCCGGGCGGCTGGCGGCCTGGGACGAGCTGGACCGCGGGCACGAGATCAGCGCGCCGGCCGCCGGCGCGCAGGCGCCGCTGCTGGGCATCCCCACCGCGGCGGTGGACGGCCGGCCGCGCATCGCGCTGCTGTCGCACGCGGCGCTGCTGCACCAGGCGCGGCTGCTGACGGACGCCTGGTCGCTGAGCGCGACCGACCGCTACCTGTGCATGCTGCCGCTGTTCCATGCCGCGGCGATGGTGTTGACGCTGACGGCGCAGGCCAACGGCGGCGCGACCGTCATCCAGGCGCGCTTCGATCCGCCGGCGGCCGCCGCGGCGATCGCAACGCACGACGTGAGCTTCTTCGCCAGCTTCTCGCCGATGCTGGCCGGCATCCTGGATGCGGCCGATGCGGCGAAGTCGGGCCTGCCATCGCTGCGCGCGATCACCGGGCTGGAGCCGCCGGACGCCGTGCAGCGCCTGCACGAGCGCTGCCCGCAAGCCGCGTTCTGGAGCCTGTACGGCCAGACCGAAACCAGCGGCTTCGCGACGCTGGCGCCGATGTCCGCGCGCCCGGGCTCCGCCGGCAAGCCCCTGCCCGGCGTTGAGCTGCGGATCGAGCGCGAGGACGGCGGCTGGGCGCTACCCGGCGAGCCCGGCGAGATCGTGCTGCGCAGCGCCTGCATCTTCAACGGCTATTGGCAGCGCCCGGCCGAGACCGCGCACGCGCGCCGCGGCGGCTGGCACCACACGGGAGACCGGGGCCGGCTGGATGCCGACGGCTTCCTCTGGTACCTGGGCCGCACGGCGGACAAGGAACTGATCAAGAGCGGCGGCGAGAACGTCTACCCGGCCGAGGTGGAGGCGGCGCTGGCCGCGCACCCCGCGGTCGCGCAGGCCGTCGTGCTGGGCGTGCCCGACGAGCGCTGGGGCGAAGCGGTGCGCGCCGTCTGCGTGCTGAACGCGGGCCACGCGCTGACACCCGAGGCGCTGATCGACTTCGTCGCCGAACGCATCGCCCGCTTCAAGCGCCCGCGCGAGGTGCTGTTCGTCCCCGCGCTGCCGTGCCTGGCGGACGGCCGCGTCGACCGCGCAGCGGTTCGTGCAAGCCACGCCGGATGAGCACGCCCGCGCTCGAATACCCCTGCGGCGCACCGCCGGCAATCGGCGCGTCGGTGGAAGTCGCGCCGGGCGTGCACTGGCTGCGGCTGCCGATGCCGTTCCGCCTGGACCACATCAACGTCTGGCTGCTGCGGGACGGCGACGGCTGGACGCTGGTCGACACGGGACTGCGCGACCCCGAGACGCTGCAGCACTGGCTGGCGCTGTTCGACGGCGTGCTGCAAGGCCGCCCGGTGCGGCGCGTGATCGGCACCCACATGCACCCCGACCACATCGGCTTGGTCGGATGGATCACCCGGTACTTCGGCGCCACGCTGTGGATGAGCCGGCTGGAGTACCTGAACTGCCGCGCGCTGGTGGCCGACAGCGGCCGCGAGGCGCCGGACGACGCCTTGGCGTTCTGGCGGCGCGCCGGCTGGTCGCGCGCGGCGATCGAGAGCTACCGCGTGCGCTTCGGCGACTTCGGCCGCTTCATCCATCCGCTGCCCGACAGCTTCCGCCGGCTGTGCGACGGCGACGCGCTGGCGATCGACGGCCGCGCGTGGACCGTCGTGATCGGCACCGGCCACTCGTCGGCGCACGTGTGCCTGCACTGCCCGGCGCTGGGCCTCTTCATCTCCGGAGACCAGATCCTGCCGAAGATCTCGTCCAACGTTTCAGTGCATCCGACCGAGCCCGACGCCGACCCGATGAGCGACTGGCTGGACACCCTGGCCCGGCTGCGCCGTGCGGTCCCTGAAAGCGTGCTGGTGCTGCCGGCGCACAACGAGTGCTTTCGCGGCCTGCATGCCCGCATCGACGGCCTGCAAAGCAGCCAGCTGCGGGCGCTGGACCGCCTGCGCGAGGCGCTGCGCGAGCCGCGGCGCGTGGTCGATCTGTTCGAGGTGCTGTTCCGGCGCCCGATCCCGCAGACCTCGTCGCAGCTGGGCCTGGCCACCGGCGAGACCGTGGCCTGCCTGAACCACCTGATGCAGCGCGGCGAAGCCGGGCGCGAACGCGCGGCCGACGGCGTCGACTGGTACCGCCACCTGACTTGAGCGAGTTGCAAACATGAGCCTTTTCCTCGACCTCGATAACCTGTACCTCAGCGAAGAACTGCGCGAAGTGCGGCGCACGATCCGCCGCTTCATCGACGACGAAGTCAAGCCGCACGCCGCGCAGTGGGAGGATGACGGCCGCGTGCCGCGCGAGGTCTACCGCCGCATGGGCGAGCTGGGCATCCTGGGCATTCCGTACCCGGAAGCGTTCGGCGGCTCGGACCTGGGGCTGTTCGGCACGCTGGTGCTGGGCGAGGAGCTGGGCCGCTCGACCTACGGCGGCGTGGCCGGCGCGATCGCGCTGCAGACCGACATGTCGGCCGGGCACCTGGCGCGGCACGGATCGCCGGCGCTGCAGGAGCGCTTCCTGCGCAGCATCGTCGCCGGCCGCACCGTCTGCGCGATGGCGATCACCGAGCCCGACGCCGGATCGGACGTCGCGTCGCTGAAGACCAGCGCGCGCGCCGACGGCGGAGACTTCGTGCTCAACGGCTCGAAGATGTTCATCACCAGCGGCGTGCATGCCGACGTCTACTTCGTCGCCGCCCGCACCGATGCGCAGGCGCGCGGCGCGCACGGCGTCTCGCTGTTCGTGGTGGAGAAGGGCACGCCCGGCTTCAGCGTGCGCGGGCCGCTGAAGAAGACCGGCTGGCTGTCGTCGGACACCGCGCAGCTCTTCTTCGACGAAGTGCGCGTGCCGGCGGGCCACCTGATCGGCCAGCTCAACAAGGGCTTCCAGCACGTGATGGAAGGCTTCGAGCACGAGCGCTTCTCGATCGGCGGCATCTGCGTCGGCCATTGCGAAGCGGCGATCGAGCTGACGCTGCAGTGGCTGGCCAACCGCAACGCCTTCGGCGCCAAGCTGTGGGACCTGCACGGCATCCGGCTGGAGATGGCCAGGCTGCTGACCGAGCTGTCCGCCGCCAAGGCGCTGCTGTACCAGTCGGTCGACGTCGCGGCGCGCGGCGGCGACGCGCGCACGCTGGCCGCGATGGTCAAGGCGCATTTGCCGCCGCTGACCAACCGCATCCTGTACCAGTGCGTGCAGTACCACGGCGGCATGGGCTTCATGCGCGAAACCGCCGTCGAACGCCTGTCGCGCGACAGCCGCGTGCTCGCCATCGGCGGCGGCGCGACCGAGGTGATGCTGATCGAGGTCGCCAAGCACATCCAGCGCCAGATGCGATAGGCCGGCGCGCGGCGCGCCTGAAGAGGGCTTTTTCGGGAAACTCCGCTTGAACGCGCGAGCGGCGGCGCTAGAGTCGCCCCCCATGGCTGCCGGCGGTGATTCCCATGGGCTGTCGACCGTGATGGTCGGCTACCTGCTGGGCGTGGCCGGCGAGCTGGAATCGCGCGGCGTCAACGCGGCCGACCTGCTGAAGTGCGCCGGCATCTCCAACCAGCTCTCGAACGACCCGTTCAACCGCTGCCCCGGCTCGCTGATCTCCAGCGTCTTCAGGCTCAGCGCCGAGGCCACGCAGGACCGCTATTTCGGGCTGCATGCAACGCGCTCGATGAAGGCGCCCGACCTGCACGTGCTGGGCCTGGGGCTGATGAGCAGCGGCTCGATGCTGTCGTTTTGCCAGCGCCTGAGCCGCTTCATGCCGATGATCAGCCGCACCGGCAGCCTGCAGGTGCGCGAGGACGCCAACGGCTACCGCGTCGTCACCTCCACGCCGCTGGCGGCGCCGGTCGAAGATTCGTGGCAATCGCTGCTGTACAAGCTGCTGTGCCAGGTCAACTCCGAGGATCTGACGCCGCTGCGCGTGGAGATGATGCACGCCAAGCCGCTGGGCGGCGCCGACGTCTACGAGGAGCACTTCCGCGCGCCGGTGACCTTCGGCCACGAGGCCTGCGCGCTGGTGTTCGAGAAGCGCGAGTTCGAGAAGCCGCTGCGCTCCGGCTGCGAGGAGCTGGCGCGCGAGCTGGACACGCGCGCGCTGGCGTATCTGGCCAAGATCCACACCAGCGACATCCTCGCGCGCGTGCAGACCGCGATCCTCGAATGCCTGGAAGCGCAGGAGACCGCGACGCTGGACACCGTGACCGCGCGGCTGCGCCTCAGCGCGCGCCAGGTGCGCCAGCGCCTGAACGACCAGGGCACCAGCTTCCAGCGCGTGCTGGACGAGACGCGCATGTTCCTGGCGCACAGCAAGCTGCGCAACCGGCGGCTGCCGATCGCCGAAGTGGCCTACACGCTGGGCTTCCAGGACAGCGCGAACTTCACGCGCGCCTTCAAGCGCTGGACCGGGCAGACGCCGTTCAGCTACCGCGAGCGCATGCTGGGCCGCGCCGCCGCCGCCGTCACAGGTGATAGCGAGCGGCCGCCAGGTCGCGCATGATCTCCTCGGAGCCGCCGCCGATCGCGTTGACGCGCACCTCGCGGTAGAAGCGCTCGACGCGGCCGCCGCGCAAGTAGCTGGCGCCGCCCAGGATCTGGCTGGCCTCGCGCGCGCAGAACTCCATCGTCTCGCTGGCCTGCACCTTCAGCATCGCCAGGTCGCCCGGGTGGCAGCGCTGCTCGATGTAGGCCTGCGTCATGTGCTGCAGGTAGAGCTGCGTGCAGTTGATGCGCCGCTTCATCTCGGCGATCTTGTGGCGGATCACCTGGTGGTCGGCCAGCCGCCGGCCGAAGGTGTGGCGCTGCTGCGCCCAGGCAGCCGCTTCCTCCAGGCAGACGCGGGCGGCCGATTCCATCGTCGAGCTCATCACCAGCCGCTCGCTGTTGAAGTTCTTCATGATGACCTTGAAGCCTTCGCTCTCCTGCCCGATCAGGTACTTCGCAGGCACGCGCACGTCGTCGAAGTAGATGGTGCCGGTGTCGGCGCACCACCAGCCCTGCTTGCGCTCCAGCGGCGTGCGCGACACACCCGTCAGCTCGGTGGGGATCAGCAGCATCGAGACGCCGCCGGCGCCTTCGCCGCCGGTGCGCACCGCGGTGCTGACCCAGCGCGCGCCCATCACACCGGAGATGAAGGTCTTGCTGCCGTTGACGACGTAGGCGTCGCCCTCGCGCCGCGCCGTCGTGCGGATGCGCGCGACGTCGGATCCGCCCGAGGGCTCGGTGATGCTCAGCGCGATGCGCGCGTCGCCGGACAGCACTGCGGGGACGACTTCCTGCTGCACCTCGGGCCGCGCGAAGTTGACCACCGGCGGCAGCCCGATCCAGTGGATCATCAGGTTGCTCAGCAGCCCGCCGGCCGAGCCGGCGCGGGTGAACTCCTCCGCGATGATGTTGAGGTGGAAGTGGTCGATGCCGTCCTCGATGCCGCCGAAGCGCTCGGGGAAGCCGATCTGCAGCAGCCCGAACGCCGCGGCCTTGGGCCATAACTCATCCGGCACGCGGCCCTGCTCGTCCCAGTCGTTGATGTGGGGGACGACCTCGGCCTCCAGGAAGCGGCGCAGCTGCGTGCGCCAGGCTTCGTGCTCCGCGTTGAGGTAGGGCGACGGGAGTCGGGCGCTGTCGAAGTCGAGGGCCATGGTGTGTGCGGAGCTTGCCGGTAGGCCCCGCAGGCTACCCGTTCGCACCGTCGCGGGCCTTGTCCTTTGATGACCAAATTCTGTCAGTCCGGAAAGACAGAAACACGGCACCGAATGACAGGCGGCGAACGGCACCCGCGCTCTAACCTCGCGGCGACATCGACAGCAAAGGTGGTTGCAGCATGGCCGCGGATCCCAGTGAACGCGACGATCTCGTTCTGACGAAGCGGATCGCGCTCGACGTCCCCAACCGTTATCTCGGGCTGCTGCAGCTCAACCGCGAAGACGAGCTGAACCCGCTGGACCGCTGGACCGTCGCGGCGCTGGACCGGGCGATCGAGCCGCTGGCCGCGGACCCCGAGGTCTGCACGATCGCCGTCACCGGCACCGGACGCGGCTTCTCGGCCGGCGGCGACATGCGCAAGTACGTCAGCCTGTTCGACGACTCGGTGGGCTTCATGCAGTTCCTGCAGTCGGTCGGCGCCTTCTGCCGCAAGTGCCAGCAAGCGCCCAAGCCGGTGATCGGGCTGATCAACGGCGTGACGGTGGCCGGCGGGCTGGAGATCATGCTGTCGTTCGACTTCTCGTACGCGGCGGAGTCGGCGCGCATCGGCGACGGGCATGCCAACTTCGGCCTGCTGGGCGGCGGCGGCGCCAACTACAAGCTGCCGCGCCGCATCCTGCCGGGCCTGGCGTTCGAGAACCTGATGACCGGCGCGCTGTGGACCGCGCGCGAGGCGCTGGCGATCGGCCTCGTCAACAAGGTGGTGCCCGATGCCGAGCTGCTGAACGCCGGCATCGCGTTCGCCAACCAGATGGCCTTGAAGGCGCCGCTGGGCTACCGGTACGCGAAGGAGATCTTCTACCAGACGCTGAACATGCGCGAGGCCGATGCCGAGTACATCGAACTGGCGATCGCGCACCACTACCACACGACCGCCGAGGACGCGCGCGAAGGGCTCAAGGCCTTCGCCGAAGGCAAGCGGCGCCCCCATTTCAAGGGGCGCTGAGTTGGCGTCCCGGCTGAACGCGGCCATCGTCGGCATCGGCTGCACCGACTATTCCAAGGCCTCTGGTCGCTCGACCTTGCAGTTAGCGGTCGAAGCCTGCCAGGCCGCGATGCGCGACGCCGGCCTGGGCACCGGCGACGTCGACGGCGTTTTCACGCATGCGATCGGCGATGCGGACTGCCCGGAAGCCGTCGCGACCGCGCTGGGGCTGAAGGAAACGCGCTTCGTGCTGGACCTGTACGCCGGCGGCATCGTCCAGTGCAGCATGACGCAGCTCGCCGCCAACCTCGTGACCACCGGCGCGTGCAGGAACATCGTGCTGTACCGGGCGCTGAACGGCCGCTCCAGCCTGCGCATCGGCGGCGCCGAGGGCGACTTCATGTACAAGCTGCGCGGCGTGGCGTCGCCCTACCGCTACCCGTACGGGCAGATCAGCTACGGCCAGAACATGGCGCTGTGGGCGCGGCGGCACATGGAGGTGTTCGGTACGCGCGAGGAGCACCTGGGCGCGATCGCCGTCAACCAGCGCGCCAATGCGGTGCTGAACGAACGCGCGATGCAGCGCACGCCGATCACGATCGACGACTACATGAACGCGCGCCGCATCGCGACGCCGTTCCGCGTCTACGACATGTGCCTGGAAAGCGACGGCGCCTGCGCGATCGTCGTCTCGGCCGCCGACCGCGCCGCGGACGGCCCCAGGCCGCCGGTCTACATCCACGCGGCGCAGTTCTGGGGGCGGCACCAGGGCGGCGACTGGGCCGACCCCTACACCTGGCCCGACCTGACCGAGAACTTCACGACCTATCTGTCGCCGCGCCTGTATGCCGAAGCGGGCATCTCGGCCGCCGACGTCGACATTGCGGAGATCTACGACTGCTTCACGCACACCGTGCTGCTGGGGCTGGAAGGCCTGGGCTTCTGCAGGAAAGGCGAGGGCGGCGCGTTCGCGGCCAGCGGCGCGATCGCGCGCGGCGGCCGCATCCCCGTCAACACCGGCGGCGGCATGCTGTCCGAGGCCTACATCCACGGCTGGAACCCGATCTACGAGGCGGTGGAGCAGCTTCGCGGCGAAGCCGGCGCGCACCAGGTGGCCAAGGTTCCCAAGGTCGCGGTCGTCACCTCGGGCGCGACGACCGAAGGCTCGGCGATGGTGCTCTCGACCGAGAAGGCGCTGGCATGAAGAAGTTTCTGTCTCCCGAGATCACGGTCGACTCCGCGCCCTATTGGGAAGGGCTCAAGCGCCACGTGCTGCAGTTGCAGCAGTGCGCGCACTGCGCCGGCTTCCGGTTTCCGCCGCTGCCGAGCTGCCCCCAATGCGGAACGCTGGGCGGGCAGTGGACCGAGACGCCGCTGACCGGGCGGCTATGCACCTGGTCGGAGATCTTCCATCCGCTCGATCCGAGGCTGAAGGACGAGGTGCCGTTCCTGCTGGTGCTGGTCGACCTCGACGCCGGCCCGCGCGTCAGCGGCCGGCTGGTCGGCGCGGAGGCGCAGGCGCTGCGCATCGGCCTGCCGGTCAAGGCCCGCTTCGACGACCTCGACGACGAGCTGACCGTGCTCAACTTCGAGCCGGCCGCGGCGCTCAAAGACGGGTGACCAGCTCGGGCACGGCGGCGAACAGGTCCGCTTCCAGGCCATAGTCGGCGACGCTGAAGATCGGCGCCTCCGGGTCCTTGTTGATCGCGACGATGACCTTGGAGTCCTTCATCCCGGCCAGGTGCTGGATCGCGCCGCTGATGCCGGCGGCGATGTAGAGCTGCGGCGCGACGATCTTGCCGGTCTGGCCGACCTGCCAGTCGTTGGGCGCGTAGCCGGCGTCCACCGCCGCACGGCTCGCGCCCAGCGCCGCACCCAGCTTGTCGGCCAGCGGGGTCAGCACTTCGTTGAACTTGTCGCTGCTGCCCAGCGCGCGGCCGCCGCTGACGATGATCTTCGCGCTGGTCAGCTCCGGACGGTCGAGCTTGGCGATCTCGGCGCCTTGGAAACTGCTGAGGCCGCTGTCGGCCACGGCGCTGAGGGTTTCGACCGGGGCACTGCCGCCTTGCGCCGCGGCATCGAAGCCGGTGGTGCGCACGGTGATGACCTTGATCGGATCGGCGCTCTGCACCGTGGCGATCGCGTTGCCGGCGTAGATCGGGCGCTCGAAGGTGTCGGCGCTGATGACCTTGGTCGCGTCGCTGATCTGCGCGACGTCCAGCAGCGCCGCCACGCGCGGCGCGACGTTCTTGCCGCCGGCGGTGGCGGGGAACAGGATGTGGCTGTAGTTCTTGGCGATGGCTACCACTTGCGCGGCCACGTTCTCGGCCAAGCCATGCGCCAGGCCTTCGGCGTCGGCGTGCAGCACCTTGGCGACGCCGGCGATCTGCGCCGCGGCTTGTGCGGCCGGGCCTGCGTTGGCGCCGGCCACCAGCACGTGGACTTCGCCGCCGCATTGGCTGGCGGCGGTGACGGTGTTGAGCGTCGCGGGCTTGATGCTCGCGTTGTCGTGTTCAGCGATGACGAGTGCGGCCATGTTCAGATCACCTTGGCTTCGTTCTTGAGCTTGGCCACCAGCGTGGCCACGTCGGGCACCTTGACGCCGGCGCCGCGCTTCGGGGGCTCCACCACCTTGAGCGTCTTGATGCGCGGCGCCACGTCGACGCCCAGGTCGGCCGGCTTGACGACGTCCAGCGTCTTCTTCTTGGCCTTCATGATGTTGGGCAGCGTCACGTAGCGCGGCTCGTTCAAGCGCAGGTCGGTGGTGACGATCGCCGGCAGCTTCAGCGACAGCGTCTCCAGGCCGCCGTCGACTTCGCGCGTGACCTTGGCTTGGCCATCAGCCACTTCGACCTTGCTGGCAAACGTCGCCTGCGGCAGCCCCGCCAGCGCCGCCAGCATCTGCCCGGTCTGGTTGCAATCGTCGTCGATCGCCTGCTTGCCCAGGATCACGAGGCCCGGCTGCTCCTTGTCGACCAGCGCCTTCAGCAGCTTGGCCACGGCCAGCGGCTGCGGCTCGTCGGCGCACTCGACCAGGATCGCGCGGTCGGCGCCGATCGCCATCGCGGTGCGCAGCGTCTCCTGGCATTGCGTCGGGCCGCAGGACACGGCGATCACTTCGGTCGCCACGCCCTTCTCCTTCAAACGCACCGCCTCCTCGACGGCGATCTCGTCGAAGGGGTTCATGCTCATCTTCACGTTGGCCAAGTCGACGCCGGAGCCGTCGCTCTTGACGCGGACTTTCACGTTGTAGTCGATGACCCGCTTGACGGGGACGAGAACGCGCATGTTCCACCTTTCTCTTGAGTCGAATTCAAAGTCGCGGCAACGGAAGCCGGCACGCGAATGGCCAAGTCCAGCAGGATCTGCGCGTTGCCCTTGCCCAGCGGATCGAAGCGCGCCGACGCCGGGCCGCCGCCGGCCAGCGCGTCGTGCAGCAGCAGGTTCATCGAATCCGTGCCCGGCAGGTAGAAGCGCTCGACGCGCGTGCAGCCGAAGTGAGCGAAATACGCCTGCACGACTTCCGGCGTCACTTGCTGCCAGATCAGCGCCAGCCATTCGGGCCGGCGCGCGACGAGGCCGATGTTGGCGATGTTGCCCTTGTCGCCGCTGCGGCCCCAGCCCAGCTTGATCAGCGGCACCTCGGTCAGCGCCTCGCCGGGCGGATCGATCCAGCGCGGCGGTGCTTCGGGCGGTGCCGCGTCATCGGGCGCCGCGCGGTCCTGCACGCCGGCCGGAATGTCGACGGCCACCGGCGGCGCGCCGTCCATCGCCACCTGCACCGGCACGCGCGACTTGTCGACCAGGAACGAGAACGGCTTGATCAGCGGCGACGGCGACGGCCGTCCGCCGGCCGGCATCGTGGTGCCGGGCGACCACGAGGTGCCCGACGGCGCGATCTCGCGCGCGAAGATCGCCAGCGCTTCCTTGCGCGGATGGTCGACGACGACGCGCACCATCACCTCGCGCGCAGCGGCCGTGCGCGAATGGGTGCCGTACAGCGCCTCGCAGCCGAACAGCTCGATCTGTACGTTCGTGTAGTCGGTCAGCCCGGCGTTGCGCAGCAGCTCGCGCGTGCGCGCGACGATGGCCTCGCCGGTGCGCCGCGCCTTGCGCGCGGCGTCGGCGCCGACGATCACCATCATGCCGGCGCAGCGGTAGCCGTCGAGCTGCGTCGCCGAGACCTTGTAGCTCGCGCCCGGCGCGCGCCCTCGCGCGCCGTGCACGCGCACGCGCTCGGGCGAGGCCTGCTCGACGCGCACGCCGCGGAAGTCGCAGCTGACGTCGGGCAGCAGATAAGCGCCCGGATCGCCGATCTCGTAGAGCATCTGCTCGACGACGCAGGCGCGCTCGATCAGGCCGCCGGTGCCGGGCGCCTTCAGCAGCTCGAAGCTGCCGTCGGCCGCGCATTCGACGATGGGGTAGCCGATGTGCGGCCAGTCGGGCACGCGCTCCCAGTCGGTGAACAGCCCGCCGGTGGCCTGGCAGCCGCATTCGATGATGTGGCCGGCCAGGCTGCCGCCGGCCAGCGCGTCGAGGTCGTCGGCCGACCAGCCGAACTCGTGGATCAGCGCGCCCAGCGTCACCGCGCTGTCGACGCCGCGCCCGGTGACGACGATGTCCGCACCCAGCGCCAGCGCATGCGCGACCGGGAACGCGCCCAGGTAGGCGTTGGCGCTCAGCACCGTCTCGGGCAGCGCGGCGCCGGTGAACAGGTCGCGCACGCCTCCTTTCCGCAGCTGCGGCATCAGGCCGGCGATGTCGTCGCCCAGTACGACGGCGATGCGCGGCGACAAGCCTAGCGACGCGGCCACGCCGCGCAGCGCCTGCGCGCAGGCCTGCGGGTTGATGCCGCCGGCGTTGGCGATGACCTTGATGCCGCGCTGCATCGCCGCTGGCAGGCACTCGCGCATCGCGATCTCGACGAAGTCGGTCGCGTAGCCCGTGCCCGGCTTCTTGCGCTCGGCCGCGGCCAGGATCGCCATCGTGGTCTCGGCCAGGTAGTCGAACACCAGGTAGTCGATCAGCCCGGAATGCACGAGCTGCGGCGCGCCCACCATGCTGTCGCCCCAGAAGCCCGAGGCTCCGCCGATTCGAACCGCCTTCTTGGTCATTCGCTGCGCTCCAACGGCCACGCGCCATGCTTGCGCATTTGCGCATGGCGGGCTGCAGCGGGCATCGTCCTCCAAAGTCGCTCGCCTGTCTTGCCGAAATTGGCTGCGAGCCCTTGTTCACCTGCGGCCGTGGCGTCTGTGGAGCCGGTGGACGCGCGGCCCCCGGCCCCGCGGCGTCAGCGCATGCGCTTGCGGCGAGCTTGCAGTGCCAGCACTCCCAGGCCCAGCAGCGCCAGCCCCGCCGGCTCCGGCACCGCGGCCGGCGCGGCCAGCATGAACGACAGGTTGTCGGCGTAGCCGTCGTTGTCGCCGCCGCCCTGGCGCTCCATCGACAGCCAGAAGCCGAGCTGCGCCGTGCCCACGGGCAGCCAGTCGGCGGTCTCGCGATAGAACAGCCCGGTGACGTTGTTGCGGTCGGCCGGCAGCACCGGGCCGATCGCGGCACCGCCCAGCTCGACGCCGGTGAGGTCGAGGAACTGCACGTACAGCAGCGCGTTGTCGCCCTGGCTCTGCCAGCCGCCGAGCCAGCCGCTCAATTCGTAAGCCAGCGGTTGCGTCGTGACCTCCCCCAGGTCCAGCAGCTGATAGCCCACGCTGTAGGCGCCGGTGCCGCCGACGAACATCCTGCTGCCGCGATCGGCAGGCCCGGGCTGCGTCGGCAGCACCCAGTTGCTGCCGTAGTTCACCGACTGGATCGGCACGTAGCTGCCGTAGGCCAGCCAGCCGTCGGTGCCGGCTTCGGCGTCGCCGTTGACGATCAGGTTGCTGCCGTAGGTGATGGCGGCCTGCGCCGCGCCGGCCAGCGCCAGCAGCGCCGCGGCGGCGAGTTGTTGCAGTTTCATGTGATTCTTCCTTGGCTTCAGACTTGGAACTGGTCGAGCTGCGCGGTGCCTTGCATCGCCGGATCGCTGATCGACGGCTGGCCGTTCTCCAGGTGGCCGGCGAAGCGGCGCAGCCAGCCGCCGACGCCGGTGGCGCGCAGGCTGAAGTCGTACCAGTGCTGGCTGGTGGCCAGCGCCACGCGAAGGTTGCTGCTGCTGCGCGCCGGTACGTTGACGGTGCTGGGCGTGCCGGCGTAGTACTTGTTGGCCGTGAGCTGGAAGCTGCAGGCCTGGTTGCCGGTGTTGACCAGCTCCAGCAGCAGCTCGCCGCTGCTGCGCTGCGCGCGCAGCACCAGCTCGGGTTGCGACACGCTGCTGGCGCGCCGCACGTCGCCGGCGAAGTGGCGGTGGAAGCCGTTGGGCCCCAGCACCCACAGGTCGTAGGCGCCGGCGGTGGTCCAGGTGCCCTGCAGCAGCTTGCCGGCCTCGACGGTGTAGCGGCGCGGCACCTGGTCCAGCGCCAAGCGGTCGTAGACGTGGAACACGGCGCCGACCTCGCCGGCGTTCTCGAAGCTCAAGCTGATCGCGCTGCCGGTGGTCACCGTGGCCTGCACCTGCAGCTCGTAGGGCAGCGCGCGCGCCGGGCGCACGCCGGCGGTCTGCACCGGGGCGCTCAAGCTGGTGGGCGCGGCCGGCGTCTTGGTGCCGGGCAGCGCCAGCGCCTGCGCGCGCCGCGCGGCGGTCTGCGGCAGCAGTTGCAGGAAGCCGTTGTCTTCGGGGTTCGCGAAGTCGAAGCACGACAGCAGGTTGCCGCTGACGGCGCGCCGCCAAGGGCTGACCAGCGGCTCTTGCACGCCGAAGCGCGCCTCGATGAAGCGGATCACCGAGCTGTGGTCGTGCACCTGCGAGTTGACCCAGCCGCCCTTGGTCCACGGCGAGACCACGTACATCGGCACGCGCGGCCCCAGGCCGTAGGGCCGGTGCAGCGTGCGCGCGTCGGCGCCGTTCAGCACGTGGTGGTATTCGCCGGTGGTGGCCACGGTCGACGCGCCGGCCAGCTGCGCCTGCGCGGGGTCGGTGTCGTAACTCAGGTAGGACGGCACGGCCGGCGGCGGCAGGTGGTCGAAGAAGCCGTCGTTCTCGTCGAAGTTGATGAAGAGCACGGTCTTGCTCCACACCTCGGGGTTGGCGGTCAGCGCGTCCAGCACGCGTGCGGTGTAGTCGGCGCCCGAAGCGGGGCTGGATGGCCCCGGGTGCTCGGAGCCCTCGGCGGTGGCGACGATCCAGCTCACCTGCGGCAACGCGCCGGCCAGCACGTCGGCCTTCAGCAGGTCGAGGTCGCGCGTGCTGACGCCGCGCTCGCGCAGCGCCTGCGAATAACCGGCACGCTGGTACCACGCATTGCGGAACGGGCGGAAGCCGGCCAGCGGGTTGTCGGTGTAGTTGTCGGCCATGTTCTGGTAGACCTGCCAGCTCACGCCGGCGGCCTGCAGCCGCTCGACGTAGGTGGTCCACAGGTAGTCGGTGGCCGGGTTGGTGTTGAAGCTGTCGCGGCTGTTGTCGGTGGACGGGCCGCCGGCCACGCCCAGCGGATCGTTGTGGCCGCTCCACAGGAACAGCCGGTTGGTGTTGGTGCCGGTCTGCACGGCGCAGTGGTAGTGGTCGCACAGCGTGAAGGCGCGCGCCAGCGCGAACTGGAACGGCAGGTCGGCCTCCTTGTAGTAACCGAGCGAGTGGTTCTGCTTGGCCGTGCACCAGTCGTTCATGCGGCCGTGGTCCCAGGCGAACTGGGCGTCAGGCCACGTGTGCGGCGTGCCGGTGACGCGCATCACCGCGAAGTCCTGCACCGTGTTCAGGTGGAAGGGCGCGATCGGCTGGCTTTGCGGCCAGTTCGGGCGCCCGGGCACCGGCGCGCCGCCGACGCTGGGCTGCACGAACACGGTCTTCTTGCTGAACAGGTTGAGCCGGTCCTTCACCGGCACCGGGAACGGATCGCCGAAGCCGCGCACGCCGGCCAGCGTGCCGAAGTAGTGGTCGAAGCTGCGGTTTTCCTGCGTCAGCACGACGATGTGCTCGACGTCCTGCAGGCTGCGCGTGCGCTGGTTGGCGGTGACGGCCAGCGCGCGCTGGATCGCCGGCGGAAAGGTGGCCAGCACGGCGCTGGCGCCGCCGGCCTGCGCCAACTGTCGAAGAAAGTCGCGGCGGCTCATCGCTGGGCTCCGCGGGGCGCGGCCGCGGCGGCGGCGACGTGGAAGGCTTGCATCGAAGGTTCTCCTCGCTGATGTGGCTGGGTCGATCTGGGTGGCGCGGCCACTCTAGGCAGCGACGATGAAAGCCCGGTGACCGTTCGGCGACAGCCTGCGGCCGCGGCCTAGAATGAATCGGGCTTGGCGCCCTGCAGACACAAGAAGACCGGGGCCGGCCGCAGCCCCCTCGACGGAGACCCCATGCCCACGCTCACCTCCAAGCTCGATGTCCGCTCCGACGAGTTCAAGGCGGCGAGCACGCTGATGCGCCAGCTCGTCGCCGACCTGGGCGCCAAGCTGGAGCAGATCGCCCAGGGTGGCGGAGCGGCGGCGCGCGATAAGCACACCGCGCGCGGCAAGCTGCTGCCGCGCGAGCGCGTGGAGATGCTGCTGGACCCCGACACGCCGTTCCTGGAACTGGCGCCGCTGGCCGCGCTGGACCTCTACGACAACGCGGCGCCGGGCGCCGGCGTGATCTGCGGCATCGGCCGCGTGGCCGGCGTCGAATGCGTGATCGTCTGTAACGACGCCACCGTCAAGGGCGGCACCTACTACCCGATGACGGTCAAGAAGCACCTGCGCGCGCAGGAGGTGGCCGACCAGAACCGCCTGCCCTGCATCTACCTGGTGGACTCGGGCGGCGCCAACCTGCCCAACCAGGACGAGGTGTTCCCCGACCGCGAGCACTTCGGCCGCATCTTCTACAACCAGGCCAACCTCAGCGCCAAGGGCATCCCGCAGATCGCGGTGGTGATGGGCAGCTGCACCGCCGGTGGCGCCTACGTGCCGGCGATGAGCGACGAAGCCATCATCGTGCGCAACCAGGGCACGATCTTCCTCGGCGGTCCGCCGCTGGTGAAGGCGGCCACCGGCGAAGTGGTGTCGGCCGAAGACCTGGGCGGCGGCGACGTGCACACGCGGCTGTCGGGCGTGGCCGACCACCTGGCCGAGAACGACCTGCACGCGCTGGCGCTGGCCCGCAGCGCGGTCGGCAACCTCAACTGGCGCAAGCCCGAACAACTGCGGCTGGAGCCCGCGCGGCCGCCGCTGTTCGACGCGGCCGAGCTGTACGGCGTGATCCCGGCCGACCCGCGCAAGCCCTTCGACGTGCGCGAGATCATCGCTCGCATCGTCGACGGCAGCGAGTTCGACGAGTTCAAGGCGCGCTTCGGCACCACGCTGGTCACCGGCTTCGCGCACCTCGAAGGCATGCCGGTGGGCATCGTCGCCAACAACGGCATCCTGTTCGGCGAGAGCGCGCAAAAGGGCGCGCACTTCATCGAGCTGTGCTGCCAGCGCAAGGTGCCGCTCGTCTTCCTGCAGAACATCACCGGCTTCATGGTCGGCCGCAAGTACGAGAACGAGGGCATCGCCAAGCACGGCGCCAAGATGGTCACCGCGGTGGCCACGGCCACGGTGCCCAAGTTCACGGTGATCATCGGCGGCAGCTTCGGCGCCGGCAACTACGGCATGTGCGGGCGCGCGTACAGCCCGCGCTTCCTGTGGATGTGGCCCAGCGCGCGCATCTCGGTGATGGGCGGCGAGCAGGCCGCGAGCGTGCTGGCCACCGTGCGGCGCGACGGCATCGAGGCGCGCGGCGGCAAGTGGTCGGCCGAGGAGGAGGCGGCGTTCAAGCAGCCCATCCTGGAGCAGTTCGCGCACCAGGCGCACCCGTACTACGCCAGCGCGCGGCTGTGGGACGACGGCGTGATCGACCCCGCCGACACGCGCCGCGTGCTGGCGCTGGGCTTGAGCGCCAGCCTCAACGCGCCCATCCCCGAGCGGCCGGCCTTCGGGGTTTTCCGGATGTGATGTACGATGTGTGTGAACAAACGCACTACGTACACATCATGCGCACCAACATCGTCATCGACGAAGCCTTGATGGCCGAGGCCATGAAGGCCGGCCCGTACAAGACCAAGAAAGAGGCGGTCGAGGCCGGCCTGAAGCTGCTGGCGCGGCAGGCGGCGTACCGCGAGATCCTGAAGTGGGAAGGCAAGCTGCATTGGGAAGGCGACGACGAGGTCGACTGGACGCAGCCGCCCGGCACGGCGCATGAGGCGAGCCGCGTGCCCGCGCTGGAAGTGCGCGCGCCGGTGCCGCCCGCGTACGCCAACAAGCCCGCCAAACCCGCCAAACCCGCCAAGAGCCGTGCTCGTCGTTGATTCCAGCGTCTGGATCGACTACTTCAATGCGCGGCCATCGCCGCAGCGTGATGTGTTGCGCCATGTGCTGGACCACGGCGAGGTGCGCCTGGTCGTGCCCGATCTGGTGCTGTTCGAGGTGCTGCGCGGCTTCCGGCTGGAGCGCGACCACCGCCAGGCCCGGCTGCTGCTGGAATCGCTGAGCGTCGAGGCCGCCAGCAGCCCGGCGCTGGCGCTGCAGGCCGCGCAGCACTACCGCGGCCTGCGCGCGCAGGGCATCACGGTGCGCAGCCCGATCGACGTGCTGGTGGCCACCTTCTGCATCGAGCAGGACTACGCGCTGCTGCACGCCGACCGCGACTTCGAGGCCTTCGAGCGGCGGCACGGCCTGCGCATCTGGAGGCACTGATGCCGGTGCACGTCGAAGTCCGCCTGCTGGCCGCGCGCGATTCGATGGAGGCGCTGACCGCGCTGCTGCACCGCGCCTACGCGCCGCTGGCCGCGCAGGGCATGAACTTCACCGCCGCCACGCAATCGCAGCAGGCCACGCAGCGCCGCGCCGCCGAAGGCCAGTGCTTCGTGATCGAACACAAGGGCCGCCTCGTCGGCACCGTCACCGTCTGCGGCCCCTACGACCTGAGCCTGGCGCCCTGGGCCGCCGGCGTGCCGGCCTTCCGCGACCGCGACACCGCGCACTTCCACCAGCTGGCCGTCGACCCCGCGCATCAAGGCCAGGGCCTGGGGCGGCGGCTGGTCGCCGCCTGCGAGCGCTGGGCGCGCGAGCGCGGCTACAAGCGCATGGCGCTGGACACGGCCGAGCCCGCCGCCGCGCTGCGCGGCCTGTACCGGCGTCTGGGCTACGTGGAGGTCTCGCACGTGCAGTGGGAGGGCAAGACCTACCGCAGCGTGATCATGGAAAAGCCGCTCGACCAGTCGCCGCTGCGCGAGCAGCTGCGGCTGCTGGCGCGCTACAACCTGTGGGCCACGCAGGCCTTGTACGCCCAGGTCGACGCGCTGCCCGAGGCCGACTACCGGCGCGACCTGGGCCTGTTCTTCAAGAGCGTGCACGGCACGCTCAACCACCTGCTGCTGGCCGAGCACGAGCTGTGGTACCGGCGCTTCGCCGAAGGCAGCTCGCCGCAGCTGGCGCTGGACGCCGAGATCGAGCCCGGCCGCGAAGCCTTGCGCGAGCGGCTGGTCGACGGCGCGCTGGCCTGGCTGCCGCTGATCGAGGTCTGGCCTGAGGCGCGGCTGCTGGGCAAGCTGGACTACCGGCGCACCAACGGCCAGGAGGCGTCGCTGCCCTTTGCCGCCGCGCTGCTGCACGTCTTCAACCACGGCACCCATCACCGCGGCCAGGTGACGGCCGCGCTCACCGCGCTGGGCCGGCCCTGCCCCGAACTGGACCTGGCGCTGATGCTGGTGCAGGAGGGCACGCCACGATGAGCCTGCTGGAGATCGTCCGCCCGTCGGCCCATGTGGCCGAGCTGTGGCTCAACCGTCCCGAGACGCGCAACGCCTTCAATGCCGAGCTGATCGCCGAGCTGGCCGCCGCGTTCGGAAGCCTGGGCGCCGACCCCGATCTGCGCGCGCTGGTGCTGGGCGGCCGCGGCAAGGCCTTCTGCGCCGGCGCCGACCTGAACTGGATGCGCACGCTGGGCAGCAACACCTGGCAGCAGAACAAGGCCGATGCCGAGGCGCTGGCGCAGATGCTGTGGCTGGCGCACAGCTGCCCGCTGCCCATCGTTGGCCGCCTGCACGGCGACTGCTACGCCGGCGGCGTGGGCCTGGCCGCGGTGTGCGACGTGCGCATCGCCGCCGACGGCATGCACTTCTGCCTGAGCGAGGCGCGGCTGGGCCTGCTGCCCGCCACCATCGGCCCCTACGTGCTGCGCGCCTTGGGCGAGCAGGCCTCGCGCCGCTACTTCGTCACCGCCGAGCGCTTCAGCGCGCAGCGTGCGCTGGCCTTGGGCTTCGTGCACGAGGTGGCCGCGCCGGAGGCGCTGGACGCGCAGGTGGCCGAAGTCGTCGCCGCGCTGGTGGCCAACGGGCCGATGGCCGTCAAGGCCAGCAAGCGGCTGGTGCAGGACCTGGCCGGCCGCGAGATCGACGCTGCGCTGCGCGAAGACACCGCGCGCCGCATCGCCGACATCCGCGCCAGCGACGAGGGACGCGAAGGCATGTCATCCTTCCTCGACAAGCGCGAGCCCGCGTGGAGGTGCCCCCGATGAACATCGCCCAACTCGACACCACGCACCTGGTGGCGCTGGCCGCCGCGCTGGGCTGGGCCAGCGGGCTGCGGCTGTACGCAGTGGTCTTCATCACCGGCGCCGCCGGCTACCTGGGCTGGGTGCCGCTGCCCGAGGGGCTGAAGATCCTGCAGAACCCGCTGGTGATGGGCGCCAGCGGGCTGATGTTCGTGGCCGAGTTCTTCGCCGACAAGATCCCGGCGCTGGACAGCGTGTGGGACCTCGTGCACACCTTCATCCGCATCCCCGCCGGCGCGGCGCTGGCGGCCGGCGTGTTCGGCGGCGACTCGGCCACCTGGACGACGGTGGCCGCGCTGCTGGGCGGCACGCTGGCGGCCAGCGCGCACACCGCCAAGGCCACCACGCGCGCGGCGGCCAACACCTCGCCCGAGCCGTTCTCCAACATCGGCCTGTCGCTGCTGGGCGATGCCGCGGTGCCCGGCATGCTGTGGCTGGCCTGGGAGCACCCGGTCGCGTTCTTCGTCGCGCTGGCCGCGGCGCTGCTGCTGGGGCTGGCACTGACCGTCGTGCTGTTCAAGTTCCTGCGCGGCTTGTGGCGGCGCTTGACAGGCCACGGCCGGCCCGCTGAGCCAGATTTGAGGTCCGTCTGATGTTCAAGAAGATCCTGATCGCCAACCGCGGCGAGATCGCCTGCCGCGTGGCCGCCACCGCGCGCCGCCTCGGCGTGCAGACGGTCGCCGTCTATTCCGACGCCGACGCCCAGGCCCGCCACGTGCGCGCCTGCGACGAGGCGGTGCCCATCGGCGGCGCCGCGCCGCGCGAAAGCTACCTGCGCTGGCAGGCCATCATCGACGCCGCCAAGGCCAGCGGCGCGCAGGCCGTGCACCCGGGCTACGGCTTCCTGTCGGAGAACGAGGACTTCGCGCGCGCCTGCGCCGCGGCCGGCCTGGTCTTCATCGGCCCGCCGCCCGAGGCCATCGCCGCGATGGGCAGCAAGGCCGCCGCCAAGGCGCTGATGGAGCAGGCCGGCGTGCCGCTGGTGCCCGGCTACCACGGCCACGACAACGACCCCGCGCTGCTGGCACGCGAGGCTGCCGCAATCGGCTACCCGGTGCTGATCAAGGCCAGCGCCGGCGGCGGCGGCAAGGGCATGCGCCGCGTCGACAAGGCGGAAGACTTTGCCGCCGCATTGGCCAGCTGCCAGCGCGAGGCCAAGGCCGCGTTCGGCGACGACCACGTGCTGGTCGAGCGTTATGTCACGCGGCCGCGGCACATCGAGATCCAGGTCTTCGCCGACCGCCACGGTAACGTCATCCACCTGGGCGAGCGCGACTGCTCGGTGCAGCGCCGCCACCAGAAGGTGCTGGAGGAATCGCCCGCGCCGGGCCTGTCGGCCGCGCGCCGCGCCGAGATGGGCGCCGCCGCGGTCGCAGCCGCCAAGGCGGTGGGTTATGTCGGCGCCGGCACCGTCGAGTTCGTCGCCGAGGAGCTGGACGACGGCGACATCCGCGCCTACTTCATGGAGATGAACACGCGGCTGCAGGTCGAGCACCCGGTGACCGAGGCCGTCACCGGGCTGGACCTGGTGGAGTGGCAGCTGCGCATCGCCGGCGGCGAGCGGCTGCCGCTGGCGCAGGACCAGGTGGCGATGCGCGGCCACGCGATCGAGGCGCGCATCTGCGCCGAGAACCCCGACAAGCAGTTCCTGCCCGCCACCGGCACGCTGCAGGTCATGCGCTGGCCGCCGCACGTGTCCTTTGTGCGCGACGACGCGCTGCCGCGCGTGGACACCGGCTTCGGCGAAGGCGACGCGGTCAGCCCCTACTACGACTCGATGATCGCCAAGCTCATCGTCTGGGGCGACAACCGCGCGCAGGCGCTGGCGCGGCTGGACGCGGCGCTGCGCGACACCCACATCGTCGGCCTGCACAACAACGTGGCCTTTCTGCGCCGCGTGGTCGCCAGCGGCAGCTTTGCCAAGGCCGAGCTGGACACCGCGCTGATCGAGCGCGAGCGCGATGCGCTGTTCGGCGCCGCCGGCCTGGCGCCCGAGCTGGCGGCTGCCGGCGTCGTCGCCCAGTTGCTGGACGAGGAGCGCGCGGCCGAAGGCGCCGACCCCTGGTCGCGCCGCGACGGCTGGCGGCTGCACGGCGGCGCGCAGCGGCGGCTGGAGCTGGAGTTGCAGGGCGAGGCGCTCGCCGCGCAAGTCCGGCGCCTGCACGACGGCGGCACCACGCTGCGCATCGGCGACCGGCAGTGGCCGCTGCAGACGCAGCGGCTGGCCGGCCATCGCTTCGATGTGCTGTTAGGCGCCGAACGCCACACGCTGGCCGTCTACCGGCAGGACGAGCGCTTCAGCGTCTTCGGCGCCGAAGGCTCGGCCACACTGACCGAGGCCGACCCGTTGGCCCATGCCGGCGACCATGCCGGCGAATCCGGCCGGCTGACCGCGCCGATGCCCGGCAAGCTGATCTCCTTCCTGGCGCAGGCCGGCGACAGCGTCAAGCGCGGCCAGGCGCTGGCGGTGATGGAGGCGATGAAGATGGAGCACACGATCAGCGCGCCGCGCGACGGCCGCGTGCAAGAGCTGCTGTTCGCCGCCGGCGACCAGGTGCCCGAAGGCGCCGAGCTGTTGAGGATGTCCGAATGATCAAGACGCCCGATCGCGTCACGCTGGTCGAGGTCGGCCCGCGCGACGGCTTGCAGAACGAGGCGCAGCCCGTCACCGCCGCGCACAAAGTGGAGCTGATCCACCGCCTGCAGGCTGCCGGCTGCCGCGAGATCGAGGCCACCAGCTTCGTCAGCCCCAAGTGGGTGCCGCAAATGGCCGACAACGCCGAGGTGATGGCCGGCATCCAACGCCAGTCCGGCGTGCGCTACTCGGTGCTGACGCCCAACCTGAAGGGACTGGAAGCGGCGCTGCCGACGCGGCCGCACGAGGTGGTGGTGTTCGCCGCTGCGACCGAGGCCTTCAGCCGGCGCAATATCAACTGCTCGATCGAGGAGAGCATTGAGCGCTTCGCGCCGGTGGTGGCCGCGGCGCACGCGGCCGGCGTCAAGGTGCGCGGCGCGGTGTCCTGCGCGCTCGGCTGCCCGTACCAGGGCGCCGTCAGCGCCGACGAGGTCGAGCGCGTGGTCGTGCTGATGAAGCAGATCGGCGTCGACCACTGCGGCGTGGCCGACACCATCGGCACCGGCACGCCGCGCGCGGCGCAGGCGGCGCTGGCGCGCGCGCTCAAGCACTACCCGGTGGCCGAGGTCAGCGGCCATTTCCACGACACCTACGGCCAGGCGCTGGCCAACATCCTGGCCTGCCTGGAGCTGGGCATCGCCACCTTCGACAGCAGCATCGCCGGCCTGGGCGGCTGCCCTTATGCCAAGGGCGCCACCGGCAACGTGGCCACCGAGGACGTGGTCTTCATGCTGCACGGCATGGGCATCGAAACGGGGCTGGACCTCGACCGGCTCGTCGACGCGGGCGCCTGGATCTCCGGCGTGCTGGGCCGGCCGCCGGTGTCGCGCGTCAGCCGCGCGCTGCTGGCCAGGCGCGGTGCAGTGACTAACGCATGAATCCGATGGAACTCGACGACAGGCCCGAGGGCTTCCGCCGCGTGGCGCAGGCGCTGGCCGAGCGCGGCCATCCGCATGTGCCGCGCTGGCTGGAGACGAGCGCCCGCACCTCGCAGGAAGCGGCCGATGCCTTGGGCGTGCAGGTGGGGCAGATCGCCAAGAGCGTGATCTTCCGCCGCAAGGGCGACGAGGCCGCGGTGCTGGTGGTGACCAGCGGCGACCGGCGCGTCGACGAGAAGCGCGTGGCCGCGATCACCGGTCCGCTCGGCCGCGCCGACGCCGACTTCGTCAAGGCCAGCACCGGCTTCTCGATCGGCGGCGTCTCGCCGCTGGCGCACGCCACGCCGCCGGTCACGCTGATCGACCGCGAGCTGTTCCGTTTCGACTTCATCTGGGCCGCGGCCGGTCATCCGAACGGCGTCTTCAAGCTCTCGCCGCAGCAACTGGTGGCGCTGACCGGCGCGCCGGTGCACGACGTGGTGCAGGTCCCGGCATGAACGACGAGCGGCTGCCCGTGCCCAGCCCCTGCGTCAACGTCTGCCGCATGAACGCGGCCACGGGGCTGTGCGAAGGCTGCCTGCGCACGCTGGACGAGATCGCCACGTGGTCGACGTTGGGCGATGAAGCCAAACGCGCCGTCTGGGCTTTGCTGGACCAGCGCCGCGCGGTCTTGCCGCAAGCGGTCGCCACGCGATGAAACGCATTACCTTCTGGCTGGACTTCGTCTCGCCCTTCGCTTACCTGGCCTTCGAGCGGCTGCCGCAGGCCTTAGAAGGTTGCAGTTATGCGATGGACTACCGGCCCATCCTGTTCGCCGGGCTGCTGCAGCACCATGGCCAGAAGGGGCCGGCCGAGATCGAGCCCAAGCGCGCGTGGACCTTCCGCCACGTTCACTGGTCAGGGCACCAGCTCGGCATCCCGATCGACACGCCGGCGCAGCACCCGTTCAACCCGCTGCCGCTGCTGCGCCTGGCCGTCGCCTGCGGGCCCAACCGGCGCGTCTGCGAGGCGATCTTCCGCCACGTGTGGCGTGGCGGCGGCGATCCGACCGATGCCGAGAGGCTGGCCGCGCTGCAGGCCGAGCTGGCGCCGCCGCGCGACCCGGCCGATGCCGAAGTCAAGGCCGAGCTGAAGGCTGCCACCGACGAGGCCATCGCGCACGGCGTGTTCGGCGTGCCCGCTTTCGAGCTCGACGGCCGCCTGTTCTGGGGCCTGGACGCCTTGCCGATGCTGGCTGCAGCGTTGAAGGACGACCCCTGGTTCAGCGGCCTCGCCTGGGACCGCGAAGGCGCCCCGCGCGCCGGCGTCGTGCGGCGCCGCTGAGGCTCAGGGCGCGGCGGCGGAAGCCGCTTCGTCGTCCAGGCCGTCGAACAGCTCGGCCATCGTCAGCCGGAAGTCGACGCTAGCCAGGTGCAGCTCGGTGCGGCCGGTCTGGTCGTGCAACTCGAACAGCTCGCGCTCGTTGCGGCGGAACACCTCCACGCGCCGCGTGTCGGGGTCGACCAGCAGGTATTCGCGCAGGCTGGGCAACTGGCGGTAGGCAGCGAACTTCAGCCCGCGGTCATAGGCCTGGGTCGACTCCGACAGCACCTCGGCCACCAGCAGCGGCGCACGGAAGATGCGCTCGGTCTTCAGGTCCGCGGGGTCGCAGGTGACGAAGAGGTCGGGGTAGAAGATGGCGTCGTCGGCGACTTGCAACTGCATGCTTTCGAAGAAAGCCCGGCAAGGCGTACCGGCCAGGCGCGAACGCAGCGCCGCGTACAAATTGCCCGTGACCAGCCCATTGACCCGCCGCCCGCCTACCATCGCGAAGAACTCGCCGCGATAGAACTCGTGGCGCTCGGGCTGCGCCTCTTCCCAGGCCAGAAAGTCCTCGATCGTGGGCTTGTGGGCGGGCAGGGCCATGATGCGTGCAGTGTAGCCAGCTCCGGTGTCGGTCCATTGCGTGCATCGCTATGATGAATGCGCCGCTGCGCCCGCACCGCCATGACGTCGTCGCACATCCCCGCCTCGCACCTGCGGCTCAAGCGTGCCTACTTGCCGGCCGAGCCCGGCGACGGAGCGCGCATCCTCGTCGACCGGCTGTGGCCGCGCGGCGTCAGCAAGGCCAAGGCGGGGCTGGACGACTGGATCAAGGACCTGGCGCCCAGCACCGAGCTGCGGCAGTGGTTCGGCCACGATCCGGCGCGCTGGGCGGAGTTCCAGCAGCGCTACCGCGCCGAGCTGCGGCAGCCGGCGCAGGCCGAGGCGCTGGAGCGCCTGCGCGCGCTGGCGCGAGCGAAGACCGTCACGCTGGTCTTCGGCGCGCGCGACGAAGAGCGCAACGATGCGGTCGTCCTGTGCGACGTGCTGCTCAATCGAACGGAAGGCACCCAGCCATGAGCATTGCGGTCGAGCTGTCGAACCTGGCGGACGCGCTGGCGCGCTACCGCTTCGCCTACCTGATGACCGCCAGCGCCAACGAGGGCGCGCCGCATGCGGTGGCGGTGTCGCCGCGGCTGCAGGACGGCGCGCTGTGGATCGACGGCGCGGGCCGGCGCACGCGCGACAACGCAGCGCAGCGGCCCGCGGTCGGCCTGGTCTGGCCGCCGGCCGTCGAGTCGGACTACTCGCTGATCGTCGACGGCCAGGCCGCCGTCGACGGCGAGCGGCTGCGCATCACGCCGACGCGCGCGGTGCTGCACCGCCCGGCACCGGCGCGGCCCACCGCGCCGGGCCGTTGCGGTGCCGATTGCGTCGAGCTGGAGCTGGGCGCCGCGGCCCCTTGACGGCGAACACGAAGCCCTCGGGCGCCACGCCACGGCGCGTAGCGCCAGCCGGAGATGCCGATGAACACGTCGCCGCGTGCCGCCATGCGCGGGGGCAAACGGCGTGCTGCGGACGCTGGGGGCCTGCGACCGGCCGGCCGGTGCGCGAAGTTTGCTAGGGGTTTTCACCAGGGGCGCGTCCGCGTCTCCCAGGTGAGCCGGCTCGTTGTCAGCTTGCGTTGGCCTCGCGTCAGAGCGTGGTCAGTGCGTACCCGAAAGATCACGCCCAAGCCGCTCCGGGTGTGCCGTGGGCGACGCAACTTTCCTCCAAGGAGACATGCATGCAAGCTGATCTGGCGCAGCGCATCGCGGCGCATCCCAAGTACCGGGAGCTGAAGGCCAAGCGCAGCAGCTTCGGCTGGGTGCTGACGGTGGCGATGCTGGTCGTGTACTACGGCTTCATCCTGCTGGTGGCGTTCGACAAGGAACTGCTCGCCAAGCGCATCGGCGAGGGCGTGATGACCTGGGGCATGCCGATCGGCCTGTTCGTCATCGTGTTCACGGTGGTCATCACCGCTATCTACGTCAAGCGCGCGAACAGCGAGTTCGACCAATTGACGGACGACATCAACAAGGCGGTGCTGAAATGAGAGCCTCCTCCAAACTCGTGCTCGGCGCCGCCGCGCTGTGCGGCGCCACCTTCGCGCTGGCCGCCGGCGGCGACCTCGGCCAGGCCGAGAAGCAGGCCACCAACTGGACGGCCATCGGCATGTTCGGCGTGTTCGTGATCTTCACGCTGTTCATCACCAAGTGGGCCGCGGCGCGCACCAAGAGCGCGGCCGACTTCTACACCGCCGGCGGCGGCATCACCGGCTTCCAGAACGGCCTGGCGATCGCCGGCGACTACATGTCGGCGGCCTCGTTCCTGGGCATCTCGGCGGCGGTGATGGCCTCGGGCTTCGACGGCCTGATCTACTCGATCGGCTTCCTCGTCGGCTGGCCGGTGGTCACCTTCCTGCTCGCCGAGCGGCTGCGCAACCTCGGCAAGTTCACCTTCGCCGACGTGGCAGCCTTCCGCTTCGCGCAGACGCCGGTGCGCGTGTTCGCGGCCAGCGGCACGCTGGTGGTGGTGGCCTTCTACCTGATCGCGCAGATGGTCGGCGCCGGCCAGCTCATCAAGCTGCTGTTCGGGCTGGAGTACATGTACGCCGTCGTCATCGTCGGCGTGCTGATGATGATCTACGTGCTGTTCGGCGGCATGACGGCCACCACCTGGGTGCAGATCATCAAGGCCATCATGCTGCTGGGCGGGGCCACCTTCATGGCGCTGATGGTGATGGCGCAGTTCGGCTTCAGCCCCGAGGCGCTGTTCGCCAAGTCGGTGCAGGTCAAGACCGAGCTCGCGGCGCAGGGCGGCAAGTCGCCGGAGGAGGCGGCGAGGATCGGCTTCTCGATCATGGGCCCGGGCGGCTTCGTGAAGGACCCGATCAGCGCCATCAGCTTCGGCATGGCGCTGATGTTCGGCACCGCCGGGCTGCCGCACATCCTGATGCGCTTCTTCACCGTGCCCAACGCCAAGGAAGCGCGCAAGTCGGTGCTGTGGGCCACCACCTGGATCGGCTACTTCTACATCCTGACCTTCATCATCGGCTTCGGCGCCATCACCTTCGTGCTGACCAACCCGCAGTTCCTGGACGCCAAGGGCGGCCTGATCGGCGGCAGCAACATGGCGGCGGTGCACCTGGCCAACGCGGTCGGCGGCAACGTGTTCCTGGGCTTCATGTCGGCGGTGGCCTTCGCCACCATCCTGGCGGTGGTGGCCGGCCTCACGCTGTCGGGCGCCTCGGCCGTGTCGCACGACCTGTACGGCACCGTCGTCAAGAAGGGCAAGGCCAGCAGCGCCGACGAGCTGCGCGTGTCCAAGATCACCACGGTGTGCCTGGGCATCGTCGCGGTGCTGCTGGGCATCGCGTTCGAGAAGCAGAACATCGCCTTCATGGTGAGCCTGGCCTTCGCGATCGCGGCCTCGGCCAACTTCCCGGTGCTGTTGATGAGCGTGCTGTGGAAGGGCTGCACCACGCGCGGCGCGGTGATCGGCGGCTTCCTCGGGCTGATCAGCTCGGTGGCGTTGACGGTGGTCTCGCCCGCGGTGTGGGAGGCGACGCTGGGCAACCCCAAGGGCTCGGCCTGGTTCCCCTACACCAGCCCGGCGCTGTTCAGCATGACCATCGGCTTCGTCGGCATCTGGCTGTTCTCCATCCTCGACGGCAGCAAGCGCGCCGCCCAGGACAAGGCCGGCTTCCTGGCGCAGCAGGTGCGCAGCGAGACCGGCATCGGCGCCGCCGGCGCCAGCGGTCACTGATACGCTGTCATCCCGCGTCGGGGACCGCAGGCCTGAACCGGGCTTGCGGTCCCTTTTTGCTGATCCGCCGCCTGCCATGCCCGCTGCCGAGATTCAACGCGAGATGCTGTCGCTGATGACGGCGCGCATCAGCGACACCTTCGTGCGCAAACCGCTGGTCGTGGACGGCGCGCTCGACCTCGTCAGCGTCTGCCGCGAGCTGCAAGCGCACAAGGCCACGCACGCGCTGGTGCGCGACGGCGATCGGCTGGGCATCTTCACGACCACCGATCTGCGCGACGCGCTGCTGCGCGAGCTGCCGCCGCAGGCGCTGCCGGTGCGCGAGGCGGCGCGCTTCGAGCTGGTCGAGGTGCAGGCCGACGCCGAGGTCTTCGAGGCTTTGTGGCTGATGGTGCAGCACCGCGTGCACCGGCTGCTGGTGCGCGAGGGCGAGCGCGTCGTCGGCGTGCTGGGCCAACTGGACCTGGTGAGCTTCGTCGCCAACCACTCGCACCTGGTCGCGCAGCAGATCGAGCACGCCGCCGGCATCGACGACCTCGCCGCCGCCGCGGCGCGCATCGACCAGGTGATCGCGCTGCTGCACGGCAGCGGCATCCGCATCGAGCGCATCACGCGGCTGGTGACCGAGCTGAACCGGCGCCTGTTCGCGCGGCTGTGGTCGCTGCTGGCGCCGCCCGAGCTGGCGGCTAACAGCTGCCTGCTGGTGATGGGCAGCGAAGGCCGCGGCGAGCAGATCCTGAAGACCGACCAGGACAACGCGCTGATCCTGCGCGACGGCTTCGCCTGCGCCGAGCTGGAAGCCGTGGCCGCAAGCTTCAACGACGCGCTGGCGCGCTTCGGCTACCCGCCCTGCCCGGGCGGCATCATGCTCACCACGCCGCTGTGGCGCCAGCCGCTGGCCGGCTTGCGTGAATCGTTGCGGCAGTGGCTCTACGGTGCCGACCCCGACGGGCCGATGAACCTGGCGATCTTCTTCGACGCCGCCGCGGTGGCCGGCGACGCCGGCCTGCTGGCCGACGCGCGCGCGCACCTGGATCAGTTGCTGTCGGGGCAGGACGTCTACCTCGCGCGCTTTGCCGCCGCGGCCGACCAGTTCCACGAAGGCGGCTGGTGGACGCGGCTGACCACGCGGCGCGACGACCAGCCGCTGGACCTGAAGAAGCTGGGCACCTTCCCCATCGTGCACGGCGTGCGCGCGCTGTCGCTGCAGGCCGGCGTGCGCGAGCAGGGCACCGCCGCGCGGCTGCAGGCGCTGCAGGCAGCAGGCCGCATCGACGAGGTGCTGGTGCGCGACCTCGTCGACGCGCTGCACTTCCTGATGGGCCTGCGGCTGTCGCACCAGCTGCGCCAGCGCGCCGGCGGTGCGCGGCCCGGCAACGAGGTGCGCGCCAGCGAGCTGGGCGCGCTGGAGCGCGAGCCGCTGCACGACGCGCTGGCCATCGTGCGGCGCTTCCGGCAGTTCCTGCGCCAGCACTTCCGCCTGGATAACCTGTAAGCCGAAAGCGGCCGATGAAGCGCAGCCCGCTCGCCCACCGCCTGCTGGCGCTGTTCGCGGCCGGCTGGCTGCTGTTCGACTTTCCGCTGCTGTCGCTGTGGGCGGCGCGGCCGCTGTGGCTGTTCGGCGTCTGGGCGCTGCTGATCGCGGCGCTGGCCTGGATCATGGAGCGCGGCGGTGACTGAGGCCGCCGCCACGCTGGCCGCGCCGCTGGTGATCGGCGCCGCGTTCGCCTACCTGCTGGCGCTGTTCGCCGTGGCGGCCTGGGCCGACCGGCGCGCCGCCGCCGGGCGCAGCGTGATCGGCAACGCCTGGGTGTACGCGCTGTCGATCGGCGTCTACTGCAGCGCCTGGACCTACTTCGGCAGCGTGGGCCGCGCGGCGGCCAGCGGCGTGGGCTTCCTGCCGATCTACCTGGGGCCGACGCTGGCGATGGTGCTGGCCTGGACCGTGCTGCGCAAGATGATCCGCATCGCGCGGCGCTGGCGCATCACCTCGATCGCCGACTTCATCGCCAGCCGCTACGGCAAGAGCCGCGCACTGGCCGCGCTGGTCACGCTAATCGCGCTGGTCGGCGTCGTGCCTTACGTCGCGCTGCAACTGAAGGCGGTGGCCAGCGGCTACGCGCTGCTCACGGGCAACGGCGGCGGCGGCGGCCACGCGGCGGCCGGCGGCGCGTGGTGGGCCGACAGCACGCTGTACATCGCGCTGCTGCTGGCCGGCTTCACGATCGCCTTCGGCACGCGCCACCTCGACACCACCGAGCGCCACGAAGGCCTGGTGGCCGCGATCGCGCTGGAATCGCTGGTCAAGCTGGCGGCCTTCGTCGCGGTGGGCGTGTTCGTCACCTGGGGCTTGTTCGACGGGCCGGCGGACTTGAGCGCACGCATCGCCGCGGCGCCTGCCGTCGCCGCGGTGCTGCAGGGCGGCGGCAAGCCCTTCGCCTACGACGCCTGGTTCGGCCTGCTGCTGCTGGCGGGGTTGTCGCTGCTGTTCCTGCCGCGGCAGTTCCAGGTGATGGTGGTCGAGAACGTCGCCGAGGCGCACCTCAAGCGCGCGGCCTGGGCCTTCCCGGCCTACCTGCTGGCGATCAACGTCTTCGTGCTGCCGATCGCCCTGGGCGGGCTGCTGCACTTCGGCGGCGGCGCGGCGGACGCTGAGACCTTCGTGCTGACGCTGCCGCTGAAGTCCGGCCACGGCGCGCTGGCGCTGGCAGCCTTCGTCGGCGGGCTGTCGGCGGCCACCGGGATGGTGATCGTCGAGGCGATCGCGGTCTCGACCATGGTCTGCAACGACCTCGTGCTGCCGCTGCTGCTGCGGCGCGCGGCGTTCGCGGCGCGCGAGCACACGCGCACGCTGCTGGCGATCCGCCGCGTGGTCATCGTCGCGCTGCTGCTGCTGGGCTACGTGTACTTCCGCGTCGCCGGCGAGGCCTATGCGCTGGTCAGCATCGGGCTGATCAGCTTCGCCGCGGTGGCGCAGTTCGCGCCGGCGCTGCTGGGCGGGCTGTACTGGAAAGGCGGCACGCGCAACGGCGCGCTGGCCGGGCTGGGCCTGGGCGCGCTGCTGTGGGCCTACACGCTGATGCTGCCGTCGATCGCCAAGAGCGGCTGGCTGAGCGCCGCTTTCGTTGAGCAGGGCTTGTTCGGCCAGGCCTGGCTGAAGCCCGAGGCGCTGTTCGGCCTGAGCGGGCTGGACAACCTGACGCATGCGCTGTTCTGGAGCCTGCTGGCCAACGTCGGCGGCTATGTCGCTGTGTCGCTGTGGCGGCCGCCCAGCGCGGCCGAGGCGGCGCAGGCCTTGCGCTTCGTCGACGTCTTCGAGCGCGAAGCGGTGGCCCAGGCCTTCTGGCGCGGCCGCGCCGAGCCGGCCGAGCTGCAGGCGCTGATGGGCCGCTTTCTCGGGGCCGAGCGCGCCGCCGCCTTGTTCCAGGGTTATGCACGGCAGCACGGGCTGCGCGCCGACGCCCAGCTCGTGCAGTGGGTGGAGACGCAGCTCGCCGGCGCGATCGGCAGCGCGTCGGCGCGCGTGATGGTGGCCTCGGTCACCGAGGAAGAGGCGCTGGAGCTGGACGACGTGCTGCGCATCGTCGAGGAGGCGTCCGAGCTGCGCCACGTCAACGAGCAGTTGAAGAGCCTGGACCGGCTGAAGGACGACTTCATGAGCAGCGTCACGCACGAGCTGCGCACGCCGCTGACCAGCATCCGCGCGCTGGCCGAGCTGATGCAGGACGACCCGCAGATGGACGAGGCGCAGCGCGCGCAGTTCCTGGCCATCATCGTCGGCGAGGCCGAGCGCCTGTCGCGCCTGGTCAACCAGGTGCTGGATCTGGCCAAGATCGAGGCCGGCCACGCCGAATGGCACAGCGCCGAGGTCGACCTGCGCGCGCTGCTGCAGCACGCGGCGCAGGCCGTGGGCGAGCTGTTCCGCGAGCGCGGCGCGCAGTTGCAGCTGCAACTGCCCGACGGCCCGCTGAAGACGCTGCGCGCCGACCCCGACCGGCTGCTGCAGGTGGTGCTGAACCTGCTGTCCAATGCCGCCAAGTTCGTGCCCGCCGGCGCCGGCCGCGTGCAGTTGACGCTGAGCTCGGATGCGGGCGGCGTCCACGTGACGGTGCACGACAACGGCCCCGGCGTGCCGCCGGCGCAGCAGCAACTCGTGTTCGAGAAGTTCCGCCAGGGCGGCGACGCCGACCACCGGCCGCAGGGCACCGGCCTCGGCCTGCCGATCAGCCGCCAGATCGTCGAGCATTTCGGCGGCCGGCTGTGGCTGCAGTCCGAGCCCGGCCAAGGCGCCTGCTTCGGCTTCGACCTGCCGTGGCAGCATGGCGCACGAAACGAGGAGACATCATCATGACGCACAAGGTGCTGATCGCCGACGACGAGCCCAACATCGTGATCTCGCTGGAGTTCCTGATGAAGCGCGAAGGCCACCAGGTGCTGGTGGCGCGCGACGGCCAGCAGGCGCTGGACCTGATCCGCCGCGAGCGGCCCGACCTCGTGCTGCTGGACGTGATGATGCCGCTCAAGAGCGGCTTCGAGGTCTGCCAGGCGGTGCGCGCCGACGAGGCGCTGGCCGGCGTGAAGATCCTGATGCTGACCGCCAAGGGCCGCGACACCGACCAGGCGCAGGGGTTGGGACTGGGCGCCGACGCCTACATGACCAAGCCCTTCTCGACCAAGGAGCTGGCGGCCAAAGTGCGCGCACTGCTGGCCGGCGGCGGCGCGGCATGAAGACCGCCGCCTGGCGCGAGTGGGCCGCGGCGCTGGCGCCGGGGCTGCTGCTGGCGGTGTGGACGCTGGCCGCCGGCGGCGCGCTGCTGGCGACGCTGGAGCCCGCCGAGCGCCAGGCCGTGCTGGCGCTGCTGCAGCCGCGCGCGGCGCTGCTGCTGATGATGGGGCTGGTGGCTGCGATCGGCCTGGGCCTGCTGCTGCGCCGCGCCTGGCTGGCCTGGGGCGCCGCCGCCGGCCGCCTGGCCGAGCAGGCGCAGGCGCTGGCCGCCGGCGACGTCGACAAGGAGCTGGCGCTGCCCGGCGCCGCCGCCGAGGTGCGCGCGCTGCAGGCCGTCGTCAACGAGCTGCTGCGCCAGCGCCGCGCGCTGCAGGCCGACGTCGACGGCCGCGTGCGCGCCGCGGCGCGCGACATCGAGCTGGAGCGCAGCCGCCTGGCCGCGCTGATGGCCGAGCTGACCCAAAGCGTGGTGGTCTGCAACCTCGACGGCCGCATCCTGCTCTACAACAGCCGCGCGCGGCTGCAGTTCCGCGCGCTGTCCGACACGGTGGGCGCCGGCGCCGAGCTGGTGGGCATCGGCCGCTCGATCTACGCGGTGTTCGACCGCCAGCTCGTCGCGCACGCGCTGGAGCAGGTGCAGCAGCGGCTGCAGCGCGGCGCGGCGCACCCGTCGGCGCAGTTCGTCACCGGCACGCGCAGCGGCCAGTTGCTGCGCGTGCAGATGGCGCCGGTGCGCGCGCTGGGCGACGGCGGCGAAGCCGACAGTGCGCTCAGTGGTTTCGTGCTGATGCTGGACAACATCACGCGCGACTTCGCCGACGAGAGCGAGCGCGACCGGCTGCTGCACGAGCTGACCGAGAGCAGCCGCGCCAGCTTAGGGAATCTGCAGGCCGCGGTGGAGCTGCTCGACGAGCCCGAACTCGACGCCGCGACGCGCGAGCGCTTCCAGGGCGTGGTGCGCGACGAGGTGGCGGCGCTGGCGCGCCGCATCCACGACGCGGCGCGCCACACCGCGCAGGCGATGAAGACGCGCTGGCCGCTGGAGGACATGCTGGGCGCCGACCTCGTGGCCGCCGCGGCGCGGCGCATCGAGGCGCTGTGCGGCTGCCGCGTCGACACGGCCGAGGTCGACGCCTCGCTGTGGTTGAAGGTGGACAGTTATTCGCTGCTGCAGGCGCTGGCGCACCTGGCCTCGCGGCTGGTCGGCGAGTACGAGGTGCGGCTGATCCAGTTCCGCCTGCAGGCCGAGGGCGCGCGCGCGCGGCTGGACCTGGTGTGGATCGGCCCCGGCATCAGCACCGAGATCGTGATGGCCTGGGAGACCGACGCCATCACCGTCGACGGCCAGGCCAGCGCGCTGACCGTGCGCGACGTGGTGCAGCGCCACGGCGGCGCCTTCTGGTTCGAGCGCGAGCGCGTGCGCGCCGCGGCGCTGTTCCGCTTCCTGCTGCCGCTGGCGGCCGAAGGCGCGCCGCTGGAGGCGGCCGACGTGCTGCACGGCGACAGCCGGCCCGAGTACTACGACTTCGACCTCTTCGCCGCGCGCGAGGGCGACGCCGCGCTGGCCGACCGCCGGCTGGCCGAGCTGGCCTACACCGTGTTCGACACCGAGACCACGGGTCTCAACCCCAGCCAGGGCGACCGCATCATCCAGATCGGCGCCACGCGCATCGTCGCGGCCAAGCTGCGCCGGCAGGAGGTGTTCGAGCAGCTCGTCGACCCCGGGCGCGACATCCCCGCGGCCGGCATCGCGATCCACGGCATCACGCCGCAGATGGTGGCCGGCCAGCCGCCGATCGGCCAGGTGCTGCCGGCCTTCCACGCCTTTGCGCAGGACACGGTGCTGGTGGCGCACAACGCGGCCTTCGACATGCGCTTCCTGCAGCTGCAGGAGCAGGCCACCGGCGTGCGCTTCGAGCAGCCGGTGCTGGACACGCTGCTGCTGTCGGCGGTGATCCACCCGCAGCAGGAGTCGCACCGGCTGGAAGCCATCGCCGAGCGCCTGGGCGTCACCATTCTCGGCCGCCACACGGCCCTGGGCGATGCGATGGTCACCGCCGAGGTGTTCCTGAAGATGATCCCGCTGCTGGCCGCGCAGGGCATCCACACGCTGGGCCAGGCGCGGGAGGCGGCGCAGAAGACCTATCTCGCGCGCGTGCAGTACTGAAAGGCGGGTCCGCCGCGCGAGGCTCGTCGGCGCGGGCTGCGGCTGATGCCGGGCAGGCTGCGGTTCGTCGCACGCCGCTCGCGCGGCGGCGGGGCGATGACGATCATCCAGCCCATCGAATCACCGACCCACCCGCCGAAGGAGCCCGCCATGACCCGCCGCCTGACCGACCGTGCCGCCGCGCTGATGCTCGCCCTGCTGATGACGCTGTGCGTCTTCGCCGGCGTCGACCACATGGCCGCCCGCGGCAACCCCGACGCCGCCGTCTGGGCGATGGCCGCTTCCGGCCCGCGCGGCTGACGACGAAGACGGTGCCGGCCGCGGCTCAGCTCGCGGCCGGCACGTCCACATCCACGAAGCGCCAGACATCGCGCATGAACGGGTGCCGCCAGTACGCCTTGACGCCGGGCTGGGCCAGTTCCAGCCGCTCGGTGTGCAGGTGCACCTTGAAGGGCATGTAGGCGACCAGCAAATCTTTGGCGCGGCGCATCAGCGCCTCGCGCTCGGGGCCGTCGCCCAGCAGGCGCTGGCGCTCGAACAGGCGGTCGAAGGCCGGCAGCGCGAAGCGCGGGTCGTTGGCCTCGCCGGCGTTGGGGCCGTAGGCGATGGCCAGGAAAAAGCCGCCGTCGGGCGAGCCGGCGGTCCACGAATAGCCCCACATCATCAGCGTGCCGGCGCGGCTCTTCTTCAGCAGCTCGGGCCAGGTGGCGATCTCGAAGTCCATGCGCAGGCCCACCGCGCTCATGCTGCGCTTCCAGATCTCGTTGCGCAGCCGATCGGCCTGCGACGCGCCGGAGGCCATCACCAGCCGCAGGGGGCTGCCGTCGGGCTGCTCGCGCCAGCCGTCGCCGTCGCGGTCGGCGTAGCCGTACAGGTCCAGCAGCGCCTTGGCGCGCAGCGGGTCGAAGTCGCTCATCTCGCTCTTGTAGGCCGGATCGTAGCCGCTGGTGTGCGGCGGCACGGTGCTCTGCGCGGCCTGCCCATAGCCCTTGAAATAGGAACTGCGCAGCGCCGGGCCGTCGAAGGCCAGGCCGATCGCGCGGCGCAGCGCCACCTTCTCCGGCGTGTAGCCGCCCACCAGCGGGTGCTGCATGAAGAAGAAGTTCATCACGATGTCGGGCCGCAGCTGGTTCTGCAGCGTGATGCCGCGCCGCGCGAGATAGGGCGCCAGCCGCCGGTTGGGCGCAGCCTGGGCGCGAAAGCCCAAGGGCACCTCCAGCCAGTGGTAGCGCCCTTCCAGGAACGACAGCCAGCGCGGCTGGCTTTCCTCGACGACGTCGACCACCACCTCGTCGACCAGCGGCAGCCGCCGCCCGGCCAGGTGCGCGGCGGCGGCCTGCGCCAGCGGGTGGTCGGCCACCTGGCCGGCGTGGCGCTGCTCGCGGAACGCGGGGTTGCGCTCCAGCACGATCTGCGAGCCGCGGCGCCAGCTCTTCAGCCGGAAGGCGCCGGTGCCCACCGGGTGGGCACCGATGTCGTCGCCGTGGTGCTCGACCACCTCGCGCGCGACGGCGCCCATCTGCACCGGGTCGGCCATCAGGTAGGTGAAGCGCGGGTCGGGCACGCCCAGCGTGATGCGCAGCGTGTAGCGGTCGAGCGCGCGCACGCCCTCGACCTCGCGGTCGTAGTCGAAGAGGCGGCGGTGCTTGACGGCCTGCTCGCGCAGCTCGCCCAGGCCCGGCAACTGCAGCGATTCGTAGAGGTAGAGGTCGCTGGAGTTCCAGCGCGGGTCGTAGAAGCGCTTGATCGCGTAGACGTAGTCGGCGGCCACCAGCTCGCGCGGCCGGCCGCCGAAGGCCGGGTGCTCGGCGAAGAAGATGCCGGGCCGGATGCGCACCGTGAACACGCGCCCGCCGGCCGAGACCTGCGGCAGCGCCTCGGCGGTCACCGGCAGCAGCCGCGCGGGCCGCGCCAGGTAGTCGTAGCCCAGCGGTGCTTCGAGGATCTGCGACAGCACGGTGCTGGTGTTGCCGTCGCTGTTGGTCTGCACCGGGTCCAGCGTGGTCTCGGGCGACTCGATGGCCAGGCGCAGCACCTTGCGGCCGCTTCCGCCGGCCAACGGTGCGGCGACGGCCGGCAACGCGATGGCGCTGCAAGGCAGCGCGGCGGTGGCCAGCAGCCGCCGGCGGCGCAGGGCCTGCGGGCCCTGCACCGTCACCTTCAAGCCGCCTTGCGCTGGCCGGCGGCGATCTCGTCCAGCGCCCGCTCCAGGTGGGCCACGCTGCGGTCCACGTGCTGCAGCTTCTCCAGCCCGAACAGGCCGATGCGGAAGCTCTTGAAGTCGGCGCCTTCGTCGCATTGCAGCGGCACGCCGGCGGCGGTCTGCAGGCCCAGGTCGATGAAGGTCTTGGCGGTGGCCAGGCCGGGGTCGGCGGTGTAGCTGACGACCACGCCCGGGGCCTGGAAGCCGGCCGCGGCGACGCTGGGGTAGCCGCGGCTTTCCAGCGCCGCGCGCACGCGGCGGCCCAGCTCCGCCTGCGCCTGCTTCAGCGCGGCGAAGCCGAGTTGGCGCGTCTCCAGCATCACGTCGCGCGTGCGCGTCAGCGCGTCGGTGGGCATCGTCGTGTGGTAGGCGTGGCCGCCGCTTTCATAGGTCTCCATGATCTGCAGCCACTTCTTCAGGTCGCAGGCGAAGCTGCTGCTGGTGGTGGCGTCGATCGCGGCGCGGGCGCGCGCCGACAGCATCACGAAGGCGCAGCCGGGCGATCCGGTCCAGCCCTTCTGCGGTGCGCTGACCAGCAGGTCGACGCCGCAGGCCTGCATGTCGACCCACATCGCGCCGGAGGCGATGCAGTCCAGCACGAACAGCCCACCCACCGCGTGCGTGGCCTCGGCCACGGCCTTCAGGTAGTCGTCGGGCAGCATCATCCCGGCGGCGGTCTCGACGTGCGGCGCGTAGACCACGGCGGGCTGGTGCGCGCGGATCGCGGCCGTCACCTCGGCGATCGGCGCCGGCGCGAAGGGCTCCTGCGCGCCGGGGCGCGCGCGCCGGGCCTTCAGCACGATCTCTTCGCTGGGGATGCGGCCCATCTCGTGGATCTGCGTCCAGCGGTAGCTGAACCAGCCGTTGCGGATCACCAGCGCCTTGCGTCCGTGGCCGAACTGGCGCGCCACCGCTTCCATCCCGAACGTGCCGCTGCCGGGGATCACCGCCACCGCGTGGGCGTGGTAGACCTCCTTCAGCAGCGCGGAGATGTCGCGCATCACGCCCTGGAACCGGCGCGACATGTGGTTCAGCGCGCGGTCGGTGTAGACCACCGAGTACTCGAGCAGGCCGTCGGGGTCGACGTCGGGCAGCAGGCCGGGCATGGGCGCTCCATCCAGTTCAGCGAAAGGGGCGACGAGCTTAGCACCGCCTCCTTGGCCGGCCTGCGGCCGCGGCCTTCAGGCCGGGCTCAGGCCGCGTGGCGCACGTAGACGTCGGTGTCGGGCAGCAGCCGGCGCAGCGTCTGGAAGGCCGATTCCGACAGTGTCTTGCCCGGGCCGCAGCGCGGCGCGAAGCTCAGCGTCAGCTCGGCCTCGCCGTCCTCGATGCGCAGCGCGCGCACCCATTGCAGGTCGACGATGCCGCGGCCGGCGCCGGGATCGACCACCTCGCGGTTGAGCTCGCGCATCACCTGCTGCAACTGCTCCTGCCGCCCGGCCATCAGCGGGTGGGCGCAGGCCTCGCCGGTCACGTCGGCGCGGCACTGCGGGCCGCTGGCCGAGGCGAGGCAGCCGCCGCAGTCCGTGGTCGCCGGGCGGGCGGCCACGGTCGGCCGCAGCCAGAACGTGGTGCTGCTGCCCGGAGTTGTGACGCCTGCGATGCCTGCCATGCCCATGATTCCATCGTCGCACGCCGGGCTGACGGCGGTTTGACTTGCATCAACTCCGGGTTGATGTGCATCAAGCGCCGGCCGGAAACAAGTGCAGCGCCGCGTACTGCAGCAGCATGATGGTCTTGGCGTCGCGGATGCGGCCGTCGGCCAGCATCGCCAGCGCTTCGGCGAAGGGCAGCTCCAGCACCTCGATGTCCTCGCCTTCGTGCACCAGGCCGCCGCCGGCGCCGATGCGGTCGTCGTGGTCGTATTCGGCGACGAAGCCGTGCAGCCGCTCGCACAGCGAGCCGGGGCTCATGAAGGCGTCGAACACCTTGCGCGGCCGGCGCACGCGAAAGCCCACCTCCTGCTCGGCCTCCGGCGCGGATGCAGTCCTCGGGCGACGCGGCGTCCAGCAGCCCGGCCGGCACCTCGACCAGCAAGTCGTCCAGCCCGTTGACGAAGCAGGCGTAGCGGAACTGCCGCAGCAGCACGACGGTGCGCCGCCGCAGGTCGTACAGCAGCACGGCGGCGCCGTCGCCGTGGTCCACGGTCTCGCGCTGCAGCTGCTGCCAGCGGCCGTCGGCGCGCAGCCAGTCCAGCGTGGTGTTCTCGACGCGGTTGAAATGCCGGCTGCGCAGCTCGACCTGCTGCACGCGGATGCGGTGGCGGATGGACATCGGCGAAACGCTCGGGGGTTGGACAGACCCCGAGCGTAGCCGCCGCTGCTGCGTCAGCGCGGGCCGCGGCGGCGTGTGGCGGTTAGCCCGAGCAGCGCCATCGCCGCCAGCGCCAGGCTCGCCGGCTCGGGCACCTGGGCCAGGAAGCCGCGGATCTCGCCCGCCGGGAAGGTGTTGCTGTGGATGTTGAGGTAGGCCTTGCCCTCGTCGATGCCGGCCAGCAGCGCGGCGATGGCGCCGTCGACCGTGCCGCCGCCGAAGTTGGTGACGAAGGCGGGGGTGAAGCTGCTGGACAGGTCCAGGTCGACCACCGTTTCGTAGTGTCCGTCGGACAAGCCGGTCGGGAAGCCCGGCAAGGTGCCCGGCGTAACCGCCACGCCGACGGTGCCGATACCGGGATCGGCCGTGCAGCAGTGGATGTGGGCGACGGTGGTCGTGCCCGACAGCCCGCTCCAGTCGACCACGAAGCTCAGCGTGTGCTCCACGGTGTCGTAGGCGATCAGCGCCTGCCCGCTGCCGGTGGCTCCGGGCGCTTCGGGCAGCAGCTCGGTGGCGAAGTTGACGATGCTGGCGCAGGCCGCGCCGGCGGCGCCGATCAGCGCCGCAGCAGCCAGGGCTTGTTTGATGCTCATGGGGGCCCTCCGCAGGAAAAGGAAGGGCCGCATGCTGGCGCCGCGCCGGCGCCGCGTCACGATCGAATACCCTGTCAAGACGCTCGGAATAAGGCGCCGGCGTCAGGCGTACGGCGCTCGGCCGCGTCCTCGTCCGCCTGCGCCAGCGCCTGCAGGCAGTCCAGGCACAGGCAAGCGCGGTAGTCCCGCCGCAGCCGCGCCAGCAGCGCCGGCGACAGGTCCAGGCCGCCGCAGGCGCAAGGGCCGGCATCGCGCACGCCGCAATGGAAACCGCCGCCGCAGCGCTCGCAGCGGGCGTTGAAGGCGGCGGGTGGGGTGCTCATGCGCAGCGCGAGAGTAGCCGGTCTTCAGGCCGGGATGTCGTAGACCTCGAAGTGCACGCGCCCTTCGGCGTCTTCGAACACTTCGAGCGATGCATTGACGAGGTCGGGGCGTTCGGCGAGCAGCGCCAGAGCCTGCTGGAACAGCCGCTTCTGGCGCGGCACCGTCATGACGTGGATGCTGTTGAGGCAGACGAGCCCGGCGTGCACCTCAAGCTCGCCATAGTGGCCGCCCGGCGCATCGGCGCCTTTGCCGCGGAAGTCGGCCGCGTTGTGGGTGACCAAGGTGAAGTCGCCAGCAACGGCGAACTCGACCAGCCGCCAATCCTTCGCGCCTGCCAACCCGCGGTCGCGGACGCAGGTCGACTCGACGTGGCCGGCATCGACGGCCTGGCCGACGAGTGACGGTGAAAGGCACTCGTCGATGAGGAACTTGTACCTCATGCCCGGGCCGGGCGGACGATCTTTTCCCGCAGGCGCCTGCCGGGCCAGGCCTCGCCGGTCCGGCGGGGCCGGCCGCGACGTGGGTGTACGGCCGCATAGACGCGGGCCGCGGCGATGTGCGCGTCGGTGATGAACGGGTACGACTCGCGCAGCTCGTCGTGGCTCATGCCTTCATCGACGGAGCCGAGCACGATTTCGATCGGCACCCGGGTTCCGGCGAAGCACGGCATGCCGCCCATCACGGCAGGGTCCTCCGTCACCAGCGCTTCGGCCTCGTCGATCTCCTTGGCGCGCGCGAAGGCTTCCGCGACGTAGGGCGAGATGTCGATCTCGACGGTCTTGCGGGCGACCTTCCAGTCAACCTCGGTCGGCAGGACCCGCAGCGCCAGCACGTCGGTCCGCATCCGCAGGCCTTGCACGCGCCGGGCCAGCTCTTCGACGACGTCCCGGCGCGCCGAGGCGACCAGCGTCTGCTCGGTATCGAAGTAGAAGCGGGCAAAGGCTGCCGCGAGGCGCGCGAACAGCCGCGCCGATCCTTGCTGGCCCAGCAAGGCGGCGGGCACCAGGTTCTCGTCGACGATGCGGCTCATCTGCCGGTCGTTCAGACCGGCGATGAAGGCGGCTTCGGCGATGGGGACGAAGGGCAGGGCTCGCATAAATACATCCGACGATGCGGAAGTATATTTGCCGGCGCTGGTGGCTGCAACCGAGGTCGTCGCCTCGCTCACGCCTTGAACAGGCCCTTGTGCTGCTCCCGCAGCAGGTTCTTCTGCACCTTGCCCATCGCGTTGCGCGGCAGCTCGGGCACGATGAACATCGCCTTGGGCACCTTGAAGTTGGCGATCTGGCCTTTCAGCGCCGCCACCAGCGCCGGGCCGTCCAGCACGGCGCCGGGCTTGGGCACGGCGACGGCGACCACGGCTTCGCCGAAGTCGGCGTGCGGCACGCCGATCACCGCGCTCTCGGCGACGCCGGCCATGTCGTTGAGATAACCCTCGATCTCGGCGGGATAGACGTTGTAGCCGCCGCTGATGATCAGGTCCTTGCTGCGGCCGACGATGGTCACGTAGCCGTCGGCGTCGACACGGCCGACGTCGCCGGTCCTGAACCACAGGTCGGGCGTGAACTCGTCGGCCGTCTTCTCCGGCATGCGCCAGTAGCCCTTGAAGACGTTGGGGCCCTTGACCTGGATGCCGCCGATCTCGCCGGTGGCTACCGGCTCGCCCTTGTCGTCGTGCACGCGCAGGCCCACGCCGGGCAGCGGGAAACCCACGGTGCCGCCGCGGCGCGCGCTCTCGGGGCGGTAGGGGTTGCTGGTCAGCATGATGGTCTCGCTCATGCCGTAGCGCTCCAGGATCGTGTGGCCGCTGCGCGCCTTCCAGTCGTTGAAGGTCTCCAGCAGCAGCGGCGCCGAGCCGCTGATGAACAGCCGCATGTTGGCGCAGGCCGCGGGCGTCAGCGCGCTGTCCGCCAGCATGCGCACGTACAGCGTGGGCACGCCCATGAAGACCGTGGCCTCCGGCAGCCGCGCGATCACCGCCTTGGGGTCGAACTTGCCGAACCAGATCATCCTGCTGCCGTTGAGCAGCGCGCCGTGCGACGCGACGAAGAGGCCGTGCACGTGGAAGATCGGCAGCGCGTGGATCAGCACGTCGCCGCCCTGTTCCGCGGTCCTCCAGCCCCAGTAGTCCTTCAGCACCCGCGCGTTCGACAGCAGGTTGCCGTGCGTCAGCATCGCGCCCTTGCTGCGCCCGGTGGTGCCGCTGGTGTAGATGATGGCGGCCAGGTCGTCGCTGCCGCGGCGCACCGGCTGGTGCTGGTCGCTGTGGCAGGCGGCGCGCTCCAGCAGGCTGCCGCTGCGGTCGTCGTCGAGCGTGAAGACGTTGCGCGTGCCGGCCTTGAAGGCCAGCTTGCTGACCCAGGCGAAGTTGCGGCTGCTGCACACCACCACCGCCGGCTCGGCATTGCCGATGAAGTACTCGATCTCGGCGGCCTGGTAGGCGTTGTTCAGCGGCAGGTAGACATGGCCGGCGCGCAGCACGGCCAGATAGAGCATCAGCGCCTCGACGCTCTTCTCCACCTGCACCGCGACGCGCGACTGCGCCGGCAGCCTCAGGCTGGCCAGCAGGTTGGCCAGCATCGCGGTGCCGCGCTCGAGGTCGCGCCAGGTGTAGTAGAGCGGCCGCGCGCCGTCGGCGGTCTCGATCGCCACCTGGTCCAGGTCGTCGGGGAAGGCGGCGCGCAGCGCCGTGAACAGATTGCCTTTGGTCATGCGTGAGTGAAAGAAAGGTCAGTCGAGCTTGGCGCCGGAGTTCTTGACGACCTCGGCCCAGCGCTTGATCTCGCTGTGGACGAACTGGCCGAAGGCGTCGCCGTAGAGGTTGGGGGTGTCGGTGCCCAGGCCGGTCCAGGTGGCGCGCAGCTCGGGCGACTCCAGCGCCTTCTTCATCTCGGCGCCCATCTTGTCGACGATGTCCTTGGGCGTGCCCTTGGGCGCCCACAGGCCGTACCAGGTGGACACCTGGTACTCGGGCGCGCCGCCGTTCTTGGCCAGCGGCACCTCGGGGAAGCCCGGCGCCGGCTGGTTGGCGGCCACCGCGATGGCGCGCAGCCGGCCGGCCTTGATGTGCGCGGCCGACGAGCCCAGGCCGTCGAAGCCGATGTCCACCTGGCCGGCGATCAGGTCCTGCAGCATCGGGCCGGCGCCGCGGTAGGGGATGTGGGTGATGAAGGTCTTGGTCTGCAGCTTGAACAGCTCACCGGCCAGGTGGTGGCTGGTGCCGTTGCCGGCCGAGCCGTAGTTGAGCCGCCCGGGGTTCTTGCGCAGCGTGTCCAGCAGCTCGGGCAGCGTCCTGGCCGCCACGCGCTGCGGGTTGACGACGATGACCTGCGGCACGCTGGAGATCAGGCCCACGGGCACGAAGTCGGCCTCGAGGTTGTAGTCGAGCTTGGGGTACATCGACGGCGCGATCGAGTGATGCACCGCGCCCATGAAGAAGGTGTAGCCGTCGGGCGCGGCGCGCGCCGCGAGCCCCGCGCCCAGCGTGCCGCCGGCGCCGCCCTTGTTGTCGATGACGAACTGGCGGCCCAGGTTCTTGGTCATCTGCGCGAACAGCGGCCGTGCGAAGGCATCGGTGCCGCCGCCGGGCGGGAAGGGCACGACGATGGTCACCGGCTTGGTCGGCCAACTGCTCGCCTGGGCCTGCGCCGCCAGCGGCGCGGCGGCGCCGAGCGCCAGGGCAAGGGCCAGGGTCAGGGTCAGGGTCAGGGTCAGGACGTTGCGGCGGGGCAGTTGCATGGTGGCTTGTCTCCGGGGTGGATCGGTCTTCTTCATCATCAAAGCAGCGAGGCCACGGCGCGCGAGCGCGCGACCTCGCCCTGGCGGAACTTGCCGTGGCTGGCCTCGATGCGGTCCAGGTCGTACAGGTAGTTGACCATCAGGCCCAGCGCCTGCCGCAAGCCCTTGGGCGACATGTTGCCACGGAGATTGATGCGCTCCAGCCGCGCACCGTTGTCGAGGTGGAAGCGTGCCACCGGGTCGCCGCCCGGCGTGGGCGAGAGCTGCAGCAGGTAGGCCGCGCACAGGCGCTGCAGCGCGGCCTGATCCTCGTCGTCCAGCTTGGCCTGCGCGGCGGCGTGCTGCAAGGCCGTCAACTCGCCGCCGGTGGCCGCCTGCAGGCGCTGCCAGGCGGCTTGCAGCGCTTCGGCCTGCGGCTTGCGCAGCCCCGGCAGCACCGCCAGGTCGGGCCCGGCCAGCAGCCAGGCGGCGAAGCCGGGGATGGGCGACAGCGTGCAGAAGGTCTTCAGCCGCGGCAGCTCGCGCTGCAGCTGCTGCGCCACGTTCTTGATCAGGAAGTTGCCCAGCGACACGCCGCGCAGCCCCGGCTCGCAGTTGCTGATGCTGTAGAAGCAGGCGACGCGGAAGGCCTCGGGCTGCAGCGGCGTCGACGCCTTGTCGATCAGCGGCGCGATCGCCTCGGGCATCTGCGGCAGCAGCGCCACCTCGACGAAGATCAGCGGCTCGTCGGGCAGTTGCGGGTGGAAGAACGCGAAGCAGCGGCGGTCGGGCTGCAGGCGGCGGCGCAGGTCGTCCCAGCCGTCGATCTCGTGCACCGCCTCGTGCAGGATCAGCTTCTCCAGCAACTGCGCCGGCGCGTTCCAGTCGACGCGCCGCATCTGCAGGAAGCCGGGGTTGAACCAGCTCGTCAGCAGGTGCAGCAGGTCGGCCTCCAGCGCCGCCAGCTCGGGCCGCTTGGGCAGCACGCGCAGCAGCGCGCGGCGCAGGCGCAGGATGGCCGCGGTGCCGCCGCGCGCGCGGTTGATGCGCCGCAGTAGCTCCTGCCGCGGCGGCTCCACCGCCTGCGTCAGCGCGATCAGGTGCGCGGCGCTGGGCTCGCCGGCCCAGGCCTGGGCGAGCTGCAGCACCTGCTTCGGGTCGGGCCCGAAGTCGCTGGCCAGGCGGTCGAAGAAGGCGTTCAGCTCGTCGGCCTCCAGGCGGTCGAGCTGCTCGACCAGCGTGCCGGCCGCGGCCATGCCGTTCATCTCGCCGCGCGCCGACAGCAGCTGCCGCGCGCCCAGCGTCAGCGCGTTCAGCGTGCGCCGGCGGCGCTGGCGCGCCGCGGCCTGGCGGATTTCAGCGAGCATGGCGCCTCCCCTTGGTGGTCTTGGCGGCCTGGGCCTGCCGGCCGCGCAGCTTCTTCAGCGCCGCGAGCTGGGCCAGCAGATGGTCGTGCATCGCGCGCTCGGCGCGCGCGGCGTCGCGCTGCTCGAAGGCGTCCATCAGCACGCGGTGCTCGTTCAGCGAGGCCTCGATGCGCCCCGGCAACTGCAGCTGCCGGCCGCGCAGCATGCGCATGAAGCGGCGCAGGTCGCCGGTCACGCGGTCGAGCCAGCGGTTGTCGGCCAGCGCCTGCACGCGGCTGTGGAACTCGTGGTTGACGCGGTAGTAGCCGTCGATGTCATGCGCCGCGGCGTGGCGCTCCAGCTCGGCGTGCAGGTGGCGCAGCGCGGCCAGCGCGGCCTCGTCGGCGTTGCGCACCGCCTCGTAGGCGCAGCGGCCCTCCAGCAGCGCCATCACCGGGAACAGGTCGTCGGCGTCATGGTCGCCGATCGCGGCCACGCGGCAGCCGCGGTGCGGCACCAGCTCCACCAGGCCTTCGGCGGCCAGCACCTTCAGCGCCTCGCGCAGCGGCGTGCGGCTGATCTGCCAGGCGGCGGCCAGCGCCTTCTCGTCCACCCAGTCGCCGGGGGCCAGCTCGGCGTCGAAGATCATCGCGCGCAGCCGCGCGGCCACGCCGTCGTGCAGAGAGCTGCCGCGCAGGGGGATGGGGTCGGGCATGCGGCGCATGGTAACGCTGTAATTACAGAATGCGCAAGAGTCCGACGATGCCGGCCGCAGTAGAGTCGCGCCCATGTCGCTGCCGCTGCCCTCCACGCCGCTGCCGCTGGACGCCGACCAGGTGCTCAAGCTCGCGGCGCAGAGCATGTTCGACACCTTCGCGCGCACCGCGATGGGCACGCTGGTGGTCGACCGCGAGCACCGCATCGTCTGGATCAGCGAGGGCTACAAGAACTTCCTGCCGGCGCTGGGCTTCGCCAGCGCGGCCGAGTTCGTCGGCCGGCGCGTCGAGGACGTGATCCCCAACACCATGCTGGGCCAGGTGATCGACAGCGGCCAGCCCATCCTGGTGGACCTGCTGAGCAACCACGCCGGCACCTTCCTGGTCAGCCGGCTGCCGCTGCGCAACGCGCAGGGCGAGGTGATCGGCGCCTTCGGCATGGTGCTGCTGGACCATCCGGAAACCACGATGCAGCCGCTGATGCAGAAGTTCATCCGCCTGCAGGGCGAGCTGGACAGCGCGCGCCGCCAGCTCGCCGAGCAGCGGCGGCCCAAGTACACGATCGCCAGCTTCGTGGGCAGCAGCGCGGCGGCGCTGGAGGTCAAGCGCCAGGCGCGGCGCGTCGCGCAGGCCGATTCCACCGTGCTGCTGCTGGGCGAGACCGGCACCGGCAAGGAGCTGCTGGCGCACGGCATCCACGCCGCCAGCCGGCGCGCGGCGCGGCCCTTCGTCGGCGTCAACATCGCCGCGGTGCCCGAGACGCTGCTGGAGGCCGAGTTCTTCGGCGTCGCCCCCGGCGCCTACACCGGCGCCGAGCGCAAGGGCCGCGACGGCAAGTTCAAGGTGGCCGACGGCGGCACGCTGTTCCTCGACGAGATCGGCGACATGCCGCTGGCGCTGCAGAGCAAGCTGCTGCGCGTGCTGCAGGAGCAGGAGATCGAGCCGCTGGGCAGCAACCGCGTCGAGCGGGTGGACGTGCGGATCATGGCCGCCACCAGCCGCGACCTGGCCGCGATGGTGGCCGACGGCAGCTTTCGCGCCGACCTGTACTACCGGCTGAACGTGCTGCCGATCCGGCTGCCGCCGCTGCGCGAGCGGCTGGCCGACCTGGAGGCGCTGGCCGATGCGCTGGCCGAGGACATCGCGCGCCGCAGCGGCCTGCCGCACAAGGGGCTGACGCCCGAGGCGCTGGACCTGCTGGCCGCGCAGCCCTGGCCCGGCAACATCCGCGAACTGCGCAACGTGCTGGAGCAGGCCACGCTGATGACCGACGAACTGCAGCTCGGCGCGGCGCATTTCGAGTCGGCGCTGCGGCTGGCGCCGGGCGGCGCGGCGGCGGCGCGGCCGGCGGCGGCCGTGGCTCCAGGCCCGCGGCCGGCGCCGCCGCAGGCCGTTGCCGCCGCCGCGCCCACCGAGCCGGCGCCTGTGCTGCTGCGTCCGCTGCAGCAGCAGGTGGACGAGCTGGAATGCCAGGCCATCGCCGCCGCCTTGCGCGCCACCGGCGGCAACCGGCTGGCGGCGGCTCGGCTGCTGAAGATGTCGCGCGCGGCGCTGTACGACAAGCTGGCCCGGCATCCGGCGCTGGGCGAACTGGGGCGGCGGTCCGCGGCCGGGTGGCCTGAAAATCGCGCCCTGGGGTCGGACAAGCCGTAGCGCATCACCGCCAGTTGATTCCAGTCCGGCGCGCCGCCCGGCTGACGGTCAGGCCCTCAACCTGCATCAGGTCGAGCGCCTGCTGGCGCTCCTGCCCGGTATAGCGGCGGCTCTTGCTCATGGCCCAGCGATGCCACGCCAGGCACCCGGCAAAAAAAACCCGACAGGTGCGGCCAGGGCTTGATGCGGAAATACGGCGTCCCCTCAGGGGTGCAGCCCGGTAGCCGGGCGGTGGCTGACCGTCACGTCCACGCGCACATCCTGGTCGAGCCTGGCGAGTACCGTCATCAGCCGGTCGACGGTAAAGCGCCCCAGCTCGACGTTGCGGATGCGCGAGAAGTCGGCGGCGGCAAAGCCCGTGCGGTCTTGCGCCTTGCGCACCGTCAGGCCTTCCTCATCGAGCGTCCGGATGATTTCAGCGGCCAGGATGGCCTTGAGCTGACGCAGTTGCGCATCGGGGCGGCCGAAGTCGGCAAAGACATTGCCGCTGCCGCGCACAAGCTCAAGCTTGGCGTCCTGCGCGGCTGTGGTGTCGGGGACGATTTTCTGTCTGCTCATGCCAGCAACTCCTTCAGGCGTTTCAATCGGTCTTTCACCAGGTCGATGTCGTGCTTCGGGGTCTTGATGCCCTGCGTGGACTTCTTCTGGAACGCGTGAACGACCCAGATGTCCGCGCCGATCTGCACCGCATAGACCACCCGGAAGGCATCGCCCCGAAAGGGCAGCACCACCTCGAACATGCCCGACCCCAGCCCCTTCAGCGGCTTGGCAATGTCGGCCATGCTGCTTTCGGCAGCAACCGTCAGCGCGGCCAGGCAGCGCTCCTGCGCACCGGCAGGGAAACCCTCGAAATCCTTGCGTGCCGCCTTGATCCACGAGATGGGCCGGGTCGTTCTGGTCATGCTTTGCTCATGCTTGGATGTTGTCGTATTTGACAACAAAACACAAGCCTCTAAGCCTGATAGCGCAGGCACCCTGAAACAGAAAGCCCGGCGGGTGAGACCGGGGCTTCATGCGCCGTGATGCCTGGAAATCGGACGATCAATCCAAAATGTCCATAGTTCAGACAATCAACTTGTCTGATCATCTGACAATCAACCGCTGCAGCGCAGGTCGTGATGCTGCTTGACCGACCATCAGGCACCATTTTCATCAGGGTTTGCACCAAGTTCGGGCCTGATCCGGCTGCGCGGGCACGGCCGTTGCACTCGCTGCCGCATCGCCGCGGCCATGTCGGCCCGGTCCTGAGGAGATTGCTCGCATGAACCGTCGACCGTTTTCCTTCGCCATCGCGGCGACCGCGCTGGCCGCGGCCCTGGCGGCCGCCGCGCCGGCTGCCTGGGCGCAGAACAAGGGTGAAGTCAAGATCGCGCTGATCCAGAGCAAGACCGGCCCGCTGGAAGCCTATGCCAAGCAGATGATCGTCGGCTTCAACTTGGGCCTGGAGTACGCCACCGGCGGCACCATGATCGTGGCCGGCAAGAAGCTGGTGGTGATCGAGAAGGACGACCAGGGCAAGCCCGACGTCGGCAAGGCCGCGCTGGCCGCGGCCTATGCCGACGACAAGGCCGACATCGCCGTCGGCCCCACCGCCAGCCCGGTGGGCCTGGCGATGCTGCCGGTGGCCGAGGAGTACAAGAAGATCCTGCTGGTGGAGCCGGCGGTGGCCGACTCGATCACCGGCGACAAGTGGAACAAGTACATCTTCCGCACCGGCCGCAACAGCAGCCAGGACGCTGCCGCCAACGCCGCCGCAATGGACCAGGCGGGCAACGTGATCGCGGTGCTGGCCAACGACAACGCCTTCGGCCGCGACGCCGTCAAGGCCGCCAAGGACTTCACCAAGAAGGCCAAGATCGTCCACGAGGAATACCTGCCGGTGGGCACGACCGACTTCACCGCGGGCCTGCAGCGCATCATCGACAAGCTGAAGGACCAGCCGGGCAAGAAGTATCTGTCGGTGGTGTGGTCGGGCAGCCCGACGCCGTTCCCGAAGATCGCCGACCTCGAGCTCGACAAGCGCTTCGGCATCAAGCTGGCCACCGGCGGCAACATCCTGCCGGCGATGGTGGCCTACAAGAGCTTCCCCGGGATGGAAGGCGCGCTGTACTACTACTTCGGCATCCCGCAGAACAAGGCCAACGAGTGGCTGGTGGCCAACCACTACAGCAAGTTCAAGTCGCCGCCCGACTTCTTCACCGCGGGCGGCATGAGCGCCGCGATGGCGGTGGTGGCGGCGCTGAAGAAGACCAACGGCGACGCCAGCGCGCCCAAGCTGATCCCGGCGATGGAAGGCATGAGCTTCGAGACGCCCAAGGGCACGATGACCTTCCGCAAGGAGGACCACCAGGCGATGCAGGAGATGTACCACTTCCGCATCAAGAACGACCCGGCGTTCGCCTGGGGCGTGCCGGAGCTGGTGCGCGTGATTCCGGCCAGCGAGCTGGACATCCCGATCCGCAACAAGCGCTGAACCCGGCGGTGGAATGACCTGCGGCGCGGGCCCTGCCAGGGGCTCGCGCAGGGCCTGCTCATGCTCGAAACCAGCGACCTGACGATCCGATTCGGCGGCCACGTCGCGGTCGACCACGTGTCCTGCGCGTTCGCGTCGGGCACGCTGACCGCGATCGTCGGCCCCAACGGCGCCGGCAAGACGACCTACTTCAACCTGATCTCGGGCCAGCTGCCGGCCAGCGAGGGGCGGGTGACGCTGGCCGGCGAGGACATCACCACGCTGCCGGCGCCGCTGCGCACGCGGCGCGGGCTGGGGCGGGCCTTCCAGTTGACGCAGCTCTTCCCCAACCTGACGGTGCGCGAAAACGTGAGGTTGGCCATCCAGGCGCGCGAGGCCGGCCGCGGCCACGGCGGCGCGCTGGACATGTGGCGCGTGTGGTCCGACCGCCGCGCCTGGATAGCCGAAGCCGACGCGCTGCTGGCCGAGGTGCGGCTGGCCGACAAGTGCGACGCGCACGCCAGCAGCCTGCCGCACGGCGACCAGCGCAAGCTGGAAGTGGCGCTGCTGATCGCGCTGCAGCCCAAGGTCTTCATGTTCGACGAGCCCACCGCCGGCATGAGCGTCGACGAGGTGCCGGTGGTGCTGGACCTGATCCGCGGCCTGAAGGCGCGGCGCGACGTCGTGATCCTGCTCGTCGAACACAAGATGGACGTCGTGCGCGAGCTGTCGGACCGCATCATCGTGCTGAACAACGGCCAGCTCGTCGCCGACGGCGAGCCGGCCGCGGTGATCGCGTCGCCGGTCGTGCAGCAGGCCTACCTGGGCATGGCGGCGGAGGAGGCGGCGTGAGCAGCGACATCCTGGAGCTGCAAGGCGTGCACACCCACATCGGCGCTTATCACATCCTGCACGGCGTCGACTTCGCGGTGCCCGAAGGCGAGGTGACGATGCTGCTGGGCCGCAACGGCGCCGGCAAGACGACCACGCTGCGCACCATCATGGGCCTCTGGCAGGCCTCGGCCGGCGAGCTGCGCTTCCAGGGCCAACGCTTGAACGCACTGGCCACGCCCGACATCGCGGCGCGCGGCATCGCCTACGTGCCCGAGAGCATGGGTATCTTCACCGACCTGACGGTGCGCGAGAACATCGTGCTCGCCGCCCGCAGCGCGCGCCACGAAGCCGAGCTCGACCGCGCGCGGCTGGACTGGATCTTCGGCCTCTTCCCGGCGCTGAAGAAGTTCTGGCTCTACCCGGCCGGCAAGCTCTCCGGCGGGCAGAAGCAGATGCTGGCGGTGGCGCGCGCGATCTGCGAGCCGCGCAAGCTGATCCTGATCGACGAGCCGAGCAAGGGCCTGGCGCCGTCCATCATCCAGAACCTGATCAGCGCCTTCCGCGAGCTGAAGCGCCAGCGCACGACCATCCTGCTGGTCGAGCAGAACTTCCTGATGGCCAAGGCGCTGGGCGACACGGTGGCCGTGATGGACGACGGCCGCATCGTGCACCGCGGCGCGATGGCCGAGCTGGCGGCCGACGAATCGCTGCAGCAGCGGCTGCTGGGCCTGTCGCTGGGGGCGCACCAATGAACACCACGACCTTGCCCGCCACCGCTGCGGCCGAGATCCCAAAAGCGAAGTTCGACTGGAAGCCCATCGCGCTGCTGGTGGCGCTGATGCTTTTGGCGCTGCCCGCGGTCGGCAACGCCAGCAGCTGGCTGACGCTGACCGTCGCCGGCCTCGCGATGGGGCTGATCGTCTTCGTGATCGCGTCGGGGCTGACGCTGGTCTTCGGCCTGATGGACGTGCTGAACTTCGGCCACGGCGTGTTCATCGCGCTCGGCGCCTTCATCGCCACCAGCGTGATGGGCGGCATGGCCGGCTTCGGCGCGCAAGGCGGCTGGCAAAGCCTGGTGACGGTGTTCGCCGCGATGCTGGTCGCGATGGCAGTGGCCGGCGCCGTCGGCTGGGCCTTCGAGCGCGTGATCGTGCGTCCGGTCTACGGCCTGCACCTGAAGCAGATCCTGATCACGATGGGCGGCATGATCGTCGGCGAGGAGATCATCAAGCTCGTCTGGGGCCCGCTGCCGATCGCGCTGCCGCTGCCCGAGATCCTGCGCGGCGCCTACCTCGTCGGCGACGCGGCGATCGAGAAGTACCGGCTGCTGGCCGGCGGCATCGGCCTCGTCGTCTTCGCGCTGCTGGCGTGGACGCTGGCGCGCACCAAGATCGGCCTGCTGATCCGTGCCGGCGTGCAAGACCGCGAGATGGTCGAGTCGCTGGGTTACCGCATCCGGCGCCTGTTCGTCGGCGTCTTCGTCGCCGGGTCGGCGCTGGCCGGGCTGGGCGGCGTGATGTGGGCGCTGTACCAGCAGAACGTCTCGGTGCAGATGGGCGCGCAGGTCAACGTGCTGCTGTTCATCGTGATCATCATCGGCGGCCTGGGCTCGACGCTGGGCTGCTTCGTCGGCGCGCTGCTGGTGGGGCTGATGGCCAACTACACCGGCTTCCTGGCGCCCAAGGTGGCGCTGTTCTCCAACATCGCGCTGATGGTCGCGGTGCTGCTGTGGCGGCCGCAGGGCCTGTACCCCGTGACGAACCGCTGACCATGCTGGACCGCATCCTCTCCCACGACCGCCCGCGCAGCCGCTGGCTGGCGCTGGCGCTGATCGTCATCGTGCTCGGGCTGGCCGTCGCACCGTTCGCCTTCCCCGGCGCCAAGGCGCTGGCGGTGGCGGCCAAGATGCTGGTCTTCATCCTGCTGGTGGCCAGCTTCGACCTGCTGCTGGGCTACACCGGCATCGTCAGCTTCGCGCACACGATGTTCTTCGGCATCGGCGCCTACGGCGTCGCGATCGCCAGCACGCGGCTGGGGCCTGGCTTCGGCGCGGTGCTGCTGGGCACCGCGGGGGCGCTGGCGGCCTCGCTGCTGCTGTCGCTGCTGATCGGCCTGTTCTCGCTGCGCGTGAAGGCGATCTTCTTCGCGATGATCACGCTGGCGGTGGCGACGGCGTTCCAGACGCTGGCCTCGCAGCTCTCGGACTTCACCGGCGGCGAGGACGGGCTGACCTTCAAGAACCCCGAGGTGCTCAGCCCTTCGTTCGAGCCCTTCGAGCAGCCGCTGCTGGGCATCACCCTCGACGGCAAGATCGTCACCTACTACCTGCTGTTCGTCGCCGTCGCGCTGCTGTTCCTGGTGCTGCTGCGCATCGTCAACTCGCCGTTCGGCCGCGTGCTGCAGGCGATCCGCGAGAACGACTTCCGCGCCGAGGCGATCGGCTACTCCACCGTCGTCTACCGCACCTGGAGCAATGTGCTGTCGGCCGCGTTCGCGACGCTGGCCGGCGCGCTGCTGGCCTTGTGGCTGCGCTACGTGGGGCCCGACACCACGCTGTCGTTCGAGATCATGCTGGACATCCTGCTGATCGTCGTGATCGGCGGCATGGGCACGATGTACGGCGCGGTGGTCGGTGCGGCGCTGTTCGTGCTGGCGCAGAACTACCTGCAGGACCTGCTGAAGATCGGCGCCGGTGCGCTGGACGGCGTGCCGCTGCTGTCGCAGGTCGTCTCGCCCGACCGCTGGCTGCTGTGGCTGGGCGTGCTGTTCGTGCTGTCGGTCTACCACTTCCCCACCGGCATCGTCGGCCGCCTGCGCGCGCTGACCGGGCCCAAGAGCCGATCATGAGGCCCACACCCACCTCACGCTACCTGGTCTGCGAAGGCCGCGAACTGCACGTCACCGAATGGGGCGCCGACAAGCCCGAGGTGGTGGTGGCCTGGCACGGCCTGGCGCGCACCGGGCGCGACATGGACCACATCGCCGCCGAGCTGGCCGCGCGCTGGCGCGTGATCTGCCCCGACACGCTGGGCCGGGGCTTCAGCCAATGGAGCCCGGCGCCGGCGTCCGAATACTGCCTGGCCTTCTACGAGCGGCTGGCCGTCTCGCTGCTGGACCAGCTGGGCGTGCGCGACTGCCTGTGGCTGGGCACCAGCATGGGCGGCGCGATCGGGCTGCGCGCGGCCGCCGGGCGCTTGCGCGGCCGCATCCAGCGCCTGGTGCTCAACGACATCGGGCCCGAGCTGGCGGCGCCGGCGGTCGCCCGGATCCGCAGTTATGCCGGCGACCCGCCGGCCTTCGCGACGATGCAGGAGCTGGAGCAGTACTTCCGCACCGTCTACAAGCCCTACGGCTGGCTGAGCGATGCGATGTGGCGGCTGCTGGCCGAGACCTCGATGCGCCGGCTGCCCGACGGCCGCGTGACGCCGCACTACGACCCGGCGATGGTGCAGCAGTTCATCCACCACCCCGACGACTACCGCCAGTGGGAGGCCTGGGATTCGCTGAGCCTGCCGGTGCTGTGCCTGCGCGGCGAAAGCTCCGACCTGCTGCTGCCCGAGGTGGCCGAGGCGATGCGCACGCGCGGCCCGCGCGCGGTGGTGGTCACGATCGCCGGCTGCGGCCACGCGCCGGCCCTCAACACGCCCGAGCAGGTCGCGCTGGTCGAGCGTTTCTTTTCCGCCTGACGGCGGCCACTTCGAGGAGACGAGACATGCACCCCCAGACCTGGATCCGCCGCGGCATCGCCGCCCTCGGTATCGTCGCGGCGGCCGCCGCGCAGGCCGCCGGCACCGTCGGCAACACGTTCCCGGCCGGCTTCACGGCCTTCGAGGACGCCTCGCTCGGCAAGCCCATCATCGGCTTCGGCGCCGCCGGTCCGGTCAACCGCACGCCGGTGATCTTCCTGCACGGCAACAACGACGTGCCTTATGCCACCGCCTGCAGCCCCACCAACGGCAAGATCCAGGGCCTGGCGCAGCACCTGGCCGACAACGGCTGGAACCCGAGCGAGCTGTGGGGCCTGGGCTACCAGGGCGACCAGTGCGACCTGGCGGCCGACAATACGCGCCGCGCGGGCATCGCCCACACCAACCAGGCCAACGTGCCCGACCTGCGCCGCTTCGTGCGCGCGGTGCTGGCCTACACCGGTGCGCGGCAGGTCGACATCGTCGCGCACAGCCTGGGCGTGACGCTGGCGCGCGAGTGGATGCGCCAGGACGAGGCCGAATCGCAGGTGCGCCGGCTGGTCGCGATCGACGGCCCCAACCACGGCATCATCAACTGCAGCGCGTCGCCGCTCAACTACTACCAGCTGCCGGCCTCGGGCGGCTTCACGCCCTCCAGCGAGGTCTGCCAGGAACTGGGCTCGCCGAACACGCCCTTCCTCAGGCTGCTGAACGGCCGCCGCGGCTGGGACGAATGGGAATGGCCCACGCGCGTGCTGGTGATCCGCAACGCCGACACCAGCTTCGTCTACTTCGCGCAGCAGGACGGGCTGTTCCCGCCGGTGCCCTCGGTGGACATCTACGGCAAGACCGTCGACTTCTCCAAGAGCGCTGCCTTGAAGGGCGCCAAGCAGGTCGACCTGACCGGACAAGGCGCCTTCGACCCGGTGCTGGGCACTGCGCACCTGGGCATCCTGCAGTCGCCGCAGACCAAGGCCGAGATGCTGAAGTTCCTCCTCAGGCGCTGAGCGCCGCCGCCGGCGCGGCGGCGGCCAGCACGAGATCGGCGATGGCCTGGGTGCCGGCCAGCGGCAGCACCTGCGGCGCGCCGGCCGGCGCCGGGCCATCGACGGCCATCGCCACGATGCCCGGCCAGTCGGGCCACAGCGGCGGCTTGCCCTCGCTGTCGCGCCAGACCTCCAGCTTGGGGAAGTCGCCGCTCTTGAAGCCTTCCACCAGCACCAGGTCGCAAGGCTGGATGCGGCTCAGCAGGTAGGCCAGCGGCGGCTCGGCGTCGCCGCGCAGCTCGTGCATCAGCGCCCAACGGTCGCGGCCCAGTAGCAGCACCTCCTGGCAGCCGGCCTCGCGCAGCCGGTATGAGTCCTTGCCCGGGCGGTCGACCTCGATCGCCTTGTGGCTGTGCTTGATCAGCGAGACCACCAGCCCGCGCGCGCGCAGCTCGGGCAGCAGCCGCTCCAGCAGCGTGGTCTTGCCCATGCCGGAGCGGCCGGCGATGCCGAACACTTTCATCGTCATGGAGGGCGATCATCGCCGAAGCCGCGCCGGCTTTTCCCTCATCCGCGGGATGCGCACCCTTCATCGGGGCGATGAAACGCCGGCGCCGCGTGCCGATACTGGCGGCCTTCTTCTGCCGCGCCGGGAGAGCCGCGATGCTCGACGTCCACCGCCTGTCGTTCGGCGCTGCCGACCGCGGCCTGCCGCTGCCCGAGGCGCTGCTGCTGCGCATGGAGCAGCTCTTCTCCACCTCGTTCGCCGACGTGCGCGTGCACCTGGGGCCCGAGCCGGCGTCGCTGGGCGCGGTGGCCTTCGTGCACGGCAGCGACATCTACATCGAGCGCGAGTACTACGACCCCGATTCGGCGCTGGGCTGGGGCCTGATCGGCCACGAGCTGGCCCACGTGCGCCAGAGCCGCCGCGGCTGGATGCTGGCGCCCGAAGGCGTGGGCCTGCGGCTGCTGGTGGACCCGGCGCTGGAAGCCGAGGCCGACCGCATGGCGGCGCTGGCCTGCCGCAGCTACCGGCCCGGCGCCACGCTGCCGCCGGCCCGCCGTGCGCCGCCGGCCCCGCCGCGCTGGGACCTACTGCTGGCCAACCCCTGCCGCCGCGGCTGAAGCGCTGCCAGAATCGGCGCATGCGCGCCGCCTCCTTGCTGTCGTCCTCCTGCCTGGCCCTGGCGCTGCTGCTCGGCCCGGCGCCGCCGGCTCGGGCGCAGACGCCGCCGCGGCCCGACGAGCTGGCGCAGATGCCGCCGCTGCACCAGGCCGCGCACCGCGGCGACCTGGCGGCGCTGCGCCGCCTGCTGGCCGCCGGCGCCGACGTCGACGGCCGCGACGCCCACGGCCGCACGCCGCTGCACGTGGCCACCTTCGCGCGCCAGCGTCCCGCCATCGCACTGCTGGCCGACGCCAAGGCCGACCTGGGCCTGCTGGAGAACGACCGCTACGACGCGGTGACCATCGCCGCAGTGGCCGACGACGAGGACAGCCTGAAGCTGCTGCTGCAGCGCGGCGCCTCGGCCCGGCGGGTCACCAGCCGCTACGACGGCACGGCGCTGATCGCCGCCGCGCACCTGGGCCACGACGGCGTGGTGCGCCAGCTCATCGCCGCCGGCGCGCCGCTGGACCACGTCAACAACCTGCACTGGACCGCGGTGATCGAGTCCATCGTGCTGGGCGACGGCGGCCCGCGCCACCAGGCCACGCTGAAGGCCTTGCTGGACGCCGGCGCCAGCACCACGCTGGCCGACCGCCAGGGCCGCACGCCGCTGCAATTGGCGCAAGACCGAGGTTATGCCGCGATGGTGCGGATGCTGCAGGACCGGCGCTGACCGTCTCGCGGCGCCTCACGGCGCTTGTCAGCGGTGGAACTTGCCGTCGACGCCGATGATGGACAGGTCGGAGTACTCCAGCCCGGTGTGGTCGGCGGGGCCGTAGCTGATCTCCAGCCCGCCGATGTCCACGCGCTTGAAGCCTTCCAGCGCGTTCTTGATGCGTTCGGGGGTCGGGTCCTTGCCGGCGCGCTTCAGCGCCTCCACCAGCACCTTGGCGGCGGCGTAGCCTTCCAGCATCGCCGGCGTGGCCTCCTCGCCCTTGCGGCGGCTGGCCAGCAGCTCCAGCACCTCCTTGACCAGCGGCGAGGCCACCGAGCGCTCGAACGGGAACACCTGGCTCACGACCACGCCGCGCGCCTGGTCGCCCAGCGCCTTGATGAAGCCCGAGGCCGCGTTGTTGGACAGCGTGACGATCTGCGCCGCCGAGCCCGCGGCGCGGATGGCCTTGACGCCGTCGACCACGTGCGTGCCCGAGCCGATGAACAGCACCGCCTGTGCCTGGGCCTGCACGATCTTCGGGCCCAGCGGCGCGAAGTCCGGCTTGGTGCGCGAGTACTTCTCGTGCAGCACGGGCTGCAGCTTCAGCGCGTCGAAGCCGGTCCTGGCGCCGGCGGCGCCGTCGTCGCCGAAGGAATCGTCGGCCTGCAGCAGCGCGATGCGCGTCATGCCCGTCAGCTGCAGGTGGCGCACCGCGCGCTCGGCCTCGCGCTGATAGGTGGCGCGCACGTTGAAGACCCAGGGGTGCACCGGCTTGTGCAGCAGCATCGCGCCGGTGGACGGCCCGATCAGCGGCAGCCGGTACTGGTCCAGCACCGGCATGATGGCCTGCGACTGCGGCGTGCCGCGGTTGAAGAACAGCGCGACCACGCCCTTGCGCGCCAGTTCGGCGGCGTTGGCGGCGGCCAGCTTGGGGTCGAACTTGTCGTCCAGCGACAGCAGCTCGATCTTCTGGCCGTTGACGCCGCCGCGCTCGTTGACGGCTTCGAGATACAGCCGCGCGCCGTCGGTGCCTTCCTTGACCCCGGCGGCCACCGGGCCGCTGAAGCTGGAGGTCTGGCCGATCAGGATCTGTGCCTGGGCCAGGGCGGCGGCGCCGGCCAGCAGCAGGCTGGCCGCGGGGTTGCGCATCCAGGAAGGGATTGCCATTGCGCTCGTCGGTCGTCGTCGGGAAGTCTCTACTGTGGTGCAAGGGTCCGGCGCGCGCAACGCGGGCAAACCACCGGCCGGCGCATGAATGCACACGGACTCCTAGAATGAAAAATTCTGCCCACCTTCCAGGCCTTCCACCGTCATGACCTCCGGTGTCATCCGCATCCGCGGCGCCCGCCAGCACAACCTGAAGAACCTGGACCTGGACATCCGCACCGGCGAATTGACCGTGGTCACGGGCCCCAGCGGATCGGGCAAGTCCAGCCTGGTCTTCGACACCTTGTATGCCGAAGGCCAGCGGCGTTATGTCGAGACCTTCAGCGCCTATGCGCGCCAGTTCCTCGACCGCATGGACCGCCCGGCGGTGGACCGCGTCGATGGCGTGCCGCCGGCGATCGCGATCGACCAGACCAACCCGGTACGCACCAGCCGCAGCACGGTCGGCACGATGACCGAGCTGAACGACCACCTGAAGCTGCTGTTCGCGCGCGCGGCCCGGTTGTTCGACAAGGCCACCGCGCTGCCGGTGCGGCACGATTCGCCGGAGACGATCTATGCCGATTTGGTCGGGCGCGCCGCCGCGGCGGGCGATCCGCGGCTGGTGCTGAGCTTCCCGGTGGAACTGCCCGCCGACACCACGGCCGCGCAGCAGGAAGAGTGGCTGTCGGCCGCCGGCTTCACGCGCGTGCAGGCCGAGCGCGTCGAGGGCGGCAAGAAGATCCTCGACGTCGTGGCCGACCGCTTCCGCATCAGCGGTGCCGAGAAGGTGCGGGTGATGGAGGCGATCGAGACCGCGCTGAAGCGCGGCGGCGGACGCTTGAACGTCTTCGTCGGCGACGCCGGCGAGCAATGGCGCTGGTCCACCGGATTGCACTGCCCCGAGAGCGACCTGCGCTACGCCGACCCGCAGCCGGCGCTGTTCAGCTTTAACTCGGCCTTCGGCGCCTGCGACACCTGCCGCGGCTTCGGCCGCGTGATCGGCGTCGACTTCGGCCTCGTGATCCCCGACGCGCGCAAGACGCTGCGCAACGGCGCGATCAAGCCGCTGCAGACGCCGGCGTGGAAGGACTGCCAGGACGACCTCGTCAAGTACGCCGGCGAGGCCGGCATCCCGCGCGATACCGCGTGGAGCCAGCTCACCGCGGCGCAGCGCGACTGGGTGATCGAAGGCTCGCCCCACTGGACCGGCAACTGGAACAAGCAGTGGTACGGCATCCGCCGCTTCTTCGGCTACCTGGAGAGCAAGGCGTACAAGATGCACATCCGCGTGCTCTTGTCCAAGTACCGCAGCTACACGCCCTGCAGCGTCTGCGGCGGCGCAAGGCTCAAGCTGGAGGCGCTGCTGTGGCGCATCGGCGCCAAGGCCGACGCCGACGCGGTGCTCGACCCGTCCCGGCGTTTCATGCCGGTCGGCGTGAGCTGGTCGCGTGAACAGTTGGAAGCGCTGCCGGGCCTGCACCTGCACGACCTGATGCAGCTCTCGATCGAGCGCTTGAAGCGCTTCTTCGACGGCCTGACGCTGACCAGCAGCCTGCTCGACGAGGCGCTGAAGCTGCTGCTGGACGAGGTGCGCACGCGGCTGAAGTATCTGTGCGACGTCGGCCTGGGCTACCTGACGCTGGACCGCCAGAGCCGCACGCTCAGCGGCGGCGAGGTGCAGCGCATCAACCTGACCACCGCGTTGGGCACCAGCCTCGTCAACACGCTGTTCGTGCTGGACGAGCCCAGCATCGGGCTGCACCCGCGCGACATGAACCGCATCGTGCAGGCGATGCAGCGCCTGCGCGACGCCGGCAACACGCTGGTCGTCGTCGAGCACGACCCGGCGGTGATGCTGGCCGCCGACCGGCTGATCGACCTCGGCCCCGGCCCCGGCGAGCGCGGCGGGCAGATCGTCTTCGACGGCACGCCCGAGGCCGCGCGCAGCGCGAACACGCTGACCGGCGCCTACCTCGGCGCACGCAAGCAGGTGGGCATCGGCATCCGCCGCCTGGTGCAGGACGCGACGCCCAAACTGATCCTCGAAGGCGCGCGCGAGCACAACCTGCAGGACGTGTCCGTCACGCTGCCGCTGCAGCGGCTGGTGGTCGTCACCGGCGTCAGCGGCTCGGGCAAGAGCACGCTGGTGCAGGACGTGCTGTACCCCGCGTTGGCGCGCCACTTCGGCAAGCCGACCGAAAGCCCCGGCGCGCACGAGCGGCTGCTGGGCGCCGACTTCCTGGCCGACGCGGTGTTCGTCGACCAGAGCCCGATCGGCAAGACCGCGCGCAGCAACCCGGCCAGCTACGTGGGCGCCTTCGACGAGCTGCGCAAGCTGTTCGCCGATGCGCCGCTGGCGCGCGAGCGCAGCTACACCGCCGGCACCTTCAGCTTCAACGCCGGCGACGGCCGCTGCCCCACCTGCGGCGGCAGCGGCTTCGAGCACGTGGAGATGCAGTTCCTCTCCGACGTCTACCTGCGCTGCCCCGATTGCGACGGCCGGCGCTTCCGCGCCGAGGTGCTGGACGTCAAGCTCACGCGCGGCCCGCACCAGTTCAGCGTGGCCGACGTGCTGGAGCTGACGGTGGCCGAGGCCGCGCACTGGTTCCAGCGCGACGCCGGCGTCGTCGATCGGCTGCAGCCGCTGGTCGACGTCGGCCTGGACTACGTGCGCCTGGGTCAGCCGGTGCCCACGCTCAGCGGCGGGGAGGCCCAACGTTTGAAACTGGCCGGTTTTCTTGCGGAAGCAGCGGCCGGTCCGAAGCAGCCGGCGGCGAAGAAGGGCACGCTGTTCCTGTTCGACGAGCCGACCACCGGGCTGCACTTCGACGACATCAACAAGCTGATGCGCGCGCTGCGCAAGCTGCTGGACGCCGGGCATTCGCTGCTGGTGATCGAGCACAACCTCGACGTGATCCGCGCCGCCGACTGGATCGTCGACCTCGGCCCCGAAGGCGGCGAGGCCGGCGGCCACGTGGTCTGCACCGGCACGCCCGACGAGGTGAAGGCGCACGCCGGCTCGCACACCGGCCAGGCGCTGCGCGACTACGAGGCCGCGATGGGCCTGGGCGGCGCGCTGCGCGCCGAGGAAGGCCGGCCGCTGCAGACGCTGGTGCGCGCGCAGCGCCAGGCGCGGCAGGTGGTCGACGACGCGATCCGCATCGTCAACGCGCGCGAGCACAACCTCAAGAGCCTGAGCGTGGACGTGCCGCGCGGCCGCTTCAACGTCATCACCGGCGTCAGCGGCTCGGGCAAGAGCACGCTGGCCTTCGACATCCTGTTCAACGAAGGCCAGCGCCGCTACCTGGAGAGCCTGAACGCCTACGCGCGCAGCATCGTGCAGCCGGCCGGGCGGCCCGAGGTCGACGCGGTCTACGGCATCCCGCCCACGGTGGCCATCGAACAACGCTTGAGCCGAGGCGGCCGCAAGAGCACGGTGGCCACTACCACCGAGGTCTGGCACTTCCTGCGCTTGTTGTGGGTCAAGCTGGGCCTGCAGCACTGCGTGCACGACGGCAGCCCGGTGCGCGCGCAAAGCGCCGAGAGCATCGCGGCGCAGCTCCTGCGCGACCACAAGGGCCAGCACGTGGGCCTGCTGGCGCCGCTGGTGGTCAACCGCAAGGGCGTCTACACCGACCTGGCCAAGTGGGCCAAGGCGCGCGGCCACACGCACCTGCGCATCGACGGCGAGTTCGTCAAGGTCGACCCGTTCCCGCGCATCGACCGCTTCAAGGAGCACACGATCGAGCTGCCGGTGGGCGACCTCGTCGTCGCGCCCGAGCACGAGGCCGAGCTGCGCGCCTGCTTGAGCAAGACGCTGGACCTGGGCAAGGGCGTGCTGCACCTGCTGCACCCGCTGGACGGGCTGGCGGCGGCGATGGACGGCGGCGATTCCACCGCGGCCATCGGCGCGGTGAAGGTGTTCTCGACCAAGCGCGCCTGCCCGGTCTGCGGCACCAGCTACCCCGAGCTGGACCCGCGCATGTTCAGCTACAACAGCAAGCATGGCTGGTGCAACACCTGCGTCGGCACCGGCCTGGCGCTGACGCGCGAGCAGCGCAAGGCCTACGACGACAGCGTGCGCGACGATGACGACAAGGGCCGCGAGCAGAGCTTTCCGGCCGAGGAGGCCGAGGTCGAAGGCCTGGCCGACGAGCCCTGCCCCGACTGCGGCGGCGCGCGGCTGAACCCGGCGGCGCGCGCGGTCAGCTTCGATGGGCAGGCGATCAGCGACATCGCGCGCTTGTCGGTGCACGAGACGCGGGCCTGGATCGCCGGCTTGAAGCTCGAGGGCCGCGACGCCGAGATCGCGCGCGGCGTGGTGGCCGAGATTCGCAGCCGGCTCGAATTCCTGGCCGAGGTGGGCCTGGGCTATTTGACGCTGGACCGCGCGGCGCCCACGCTCAGCGGCGGCGAGGCGCAGCGCATCCGCCTGGCGGCGCAACTGGGCAGCAACCTGCAAGGCGTCTGCTACGTGCTGGACGAGCCGACCATCGGCCTGCACCCGCGCGACAACGGCATCCTGCTGTCGGCGCTGGCCAAGTTGAGCGACAAGGGCAACACGCTGGTCGTCGTCGAGCACGACGAGGACACGATCCGCCGCGCCGACCACCTCATCGACATCGGCCCCGGCGCCGGCAAGCGCGGTGGAACGTTGGTCGCGGAAGGCACGGTGGCCGATCTGTCGCGGCATGCCGATTCGCTGACCGGCCGCCTGCTGGCGCGGCCGCTGCAGCACCCGCTGCAGCCGCGGCGGCCGGTGGACGATGCGCTGCCGGCGCTGCGCCTGCGCGGCGCCAGCCTGCACAACCTGCGCCAGATCGACCTGCGCGTGCCGCTGCAGCGCCTGGTGGCGGTGACCGGCGTCAGCGGCTCGGGCAAGAGCACGCTGGCGCGCGACGTGCTGCTGGCCAACGTGCAGGCCGCGGTGGCCGCGCGCAAGGGCCCGCCGCCGGCCTGGGTGGGCTGCAAGGGCTTGAGCGGCTACGACAGCGTCGACCGCGTGCTGGAGGTCGACCAGACGCCGATCGGCAAGACCCCGCGCTCGTGCCCGGCCACCTACATCGGCTTCTGGGACGCGATCCGCAAGCTGTTCACCGAGACGCTGGAGGCCAAGGCGCGGGGTTATGCCGCGGCCCGATTCAGCTTCAACACCGGCGACGGCCGCTGCCCGGCCTGCGAAGGCCAGGGCCTGCGCACGATCGAGATGAGCTTCCTGCCCGACGTCAAGCTGCCGTGCGACGTCTGCCACGGCCGGCGCTTCAACCCCGAGACGCTGGCCGTCACCTGGCGCGGCAAGAACATCGGCGAGGTGCTGCAGATGGAGGTGGACGAGGCGGTCGACTTCTTCGCCAGCATGCCGGTCATCAGCCACCCGCTGCAGCTGCTGAAGGACGTGGGCCTGGGCTACCTGACGCTGGGCCAGCCGTCACCGACGCTGAGCGGCGGCGAGGCGCAGCGCATCAAGCTGGTGACCGAACTGAGCAAGGTGCGCGACGACATCACGCGCCGCGGCAACCGTGCACCTCACACCTTGTACGTGCTGGACGAGCCGACCGTCGGTCTGCACATGGCCGACGTCGAGAAGCTGATCCGCGTGCTGCATCGCCTGGTGGGCGGCGGCCACAGCGTGGTGGTGATCGAGCACGACCTCGACGTCATCGCCGAGGCCGACTGGGTCATCGACCTCGGCCCCGAAGGCGGCAACGCCGGCGGCCGCATCGTCGCCGAAGGACCGCCGGAAGCCGTGGTGGCGGCCGGCACGCACACGGGGCGGTCGCTGGCGCCGGTGCTGCAGAGGAAGCCTGCATGAGCGTGCTGTTCTTGCCTTGGCAACTGGGCCCGCTGGCGCTGCCCAACCGCATCGTGATCCCGCCGATGTGCCAGTACGCGGCCGTCGACGGCGTGCCGCAGGACTGGCACTGGATGCACTACGGATCGCTGGCGGTCTCGGGTGCCGGCCTGCTGATCGTCGAAGCCACCGGCGTCAGCGCCGAAGGCCGCATCACCCACGGCTGCCTGGGGCTGTACGACGACGCGCAGCAGGCCGCTTTCACGCGGCTGCTGGCCGCGCTGCGCCGCGCGGCGCCCTGGGTCAAGCTGGCGCTGCAACTGGCGCATGCCGGGCGCAAGGCGTCGAGCGAAGTGCCTTGGCGCGGCGGGCAGCAGATCCGCCGCGGCCAGCCGGGCGCCTGGGCGGCGGTGTCGGCGTCGGCGCTGCCGCATCTGGACGGCGAGGACGCGCCCGCGGCACTGGACGCCGCCGGCCTGCGCCGCGTGCGGCAGCAGTTCGTCGACGCCGCGCGGCGCGCGGTGCAGGCCGGCTTCGACGGCGTCGAACTGCATTGCGCCCACGGCTACCTGCTGCACCAGTTCCTGTCGCCGCTGAGCAACCGGCGCGACGACGAGTACGGCGGCAGCCTGGACAACCGGATGCGCTTTCCGCTCGAAGTGTTCGACGCCGTGCGCGCCGCGATGCCCGCCGATCGGCCGTTATGGGTGCGGCTGTCGGCCACCGACTGGGTGGACGGCGGCGGCTGGGACCTGCCGTCCAGCATCGCCTTCAGCAGGGCGCTGCAGGCGCGCGGCTGCGCGGCGGTCCACGTCTCGTCGGGCGGCGTCTCGCCGCGGCAGCAGATCGCGCTGGGGCCGGGCTACCAGGTGCCGCTGGCGCAGGCGATCAAGCAGGCCGCGGGCCTGCCGACGATCGCCGTCGGGCTGATCACCGAGGCGGCACAGGCCGAGGCCATCGTCGCCGAAGGCCGGGCCGACGCGGTGGCGCTGGCCCGCGCGATGCTGTACGACCCGCGCTGGCCCTGGCATGCGGCCGCTCAGCTGGGTGCCCAGGTGCAGGCACCGCCGGCGTACTGGCGGTCGCAGCCGCGCGAGCTGAAGAACCTGTTCGCCGGCGCGGCGATCGGCATGCGTTGAAATCGCGCGTTAGCGCGGCGCATCGCCCTTGCGGTAGTCGGCGGTCAGCGCGTTCAGCCGGTCCAGCAGCGCGGCGTCGAGCTTCACGTCGGCCGCGGCCAGCGTGGCGTCGAGCTGCTCGGCCCGGCTGGCGCCCAGCAGCGGCGCGGTGATCTGCGGCTGCGCCATCACCCAGGCCACGGCCAGCGTGGCCAGCGGCAGGCCGGCCTCGTCGGCCAGCGCCTGCAGTTGCTCGACGGTGGCGAAGTAGCGCTCGCTCCAGTAGCGGTCCTGGTACATCTGCGCCGCGGTGCCCAGGCTGAAGCGGCCTGCGGCCGGCGGCGCGCTGCCGCTGGCACCGCGGTACTTGCCCGACAGCAGGCCGCCGGCCAGCGGGTTGTAGGGGATCACGCCCAGGCCTTCCTCGTCGGCCAGCGGCAGCAGCTCGCGCTCGATCTCGCGGAACAGCAGGCTGTAGCGCGGCTGCACGCTGACGGGCCGCGCCAGGCGCAGCAGCTCGGCGCGGCCGACCATGCGCGCCAGCCGCCAGGCCATGAAGTTGGAGACGCCGACGTAGCGCGCGCGGCCCGACCGCACGATCCGGTCCAGCGCCTCCAGCGTCTCGTCCAGCGGCGTCTGGCGGTCGTCGCTGTGCAACTGGTAGAGGTCGACGTGGTCGGTCTGCAGCCGCGCCAGCGAGGCGTCGATGGCCGCCAGCAGATGCTTGCGCGACGCGCCCTGGTTCCAGGCCTGCGCGCCCATGCGGCCGACTGCCTTGGTGGCCAGCACCACCTCGTGGCGGCGGCCGTGCTGCTGCAGCCAGCGGCCGATGATCTCCTCGGTGCGGCCGTTGGTCTGCAGCGTGCCGCCCAGCGGGTAGACGTCGGCCGTGTCGATGAAGCTGACGCCGGCGGCCAAGGCCTTGTCCAGGATGCGCTGCGACTCGGCCTCTTCGGTCTGCAGGCCGAAGGTCATCGTGCCCAGGGCCAGGCGGGAAACCTGCAGGCCGCTGCGGCCCAGGCGGACGGTGGGGATGCTCATGCTGCGGCCTCCATGCCGTTGCGGCGCTTGATCTCGGCAGTGGATGGCGACGCGCACCAGGCCAGCCAGGCACGTACCGCATCGGCCTGCGCGCTGGCAGCCGCGATGCCGCCGGAGAAGATGGTCAGCTGCTGGATCGCCGGCGGCAGCGGCCCCAGCACCTGCAGGCCGGGCTCGTTCATCAGCTCGCTCAACTGCTGGAAGCCCAGTTCGATCTCGCCGGCCGCCACCAGCCGCCCGACCGGGATGCCGGGCTTGGCCTGCACGGTGCGATCCTGAATCTGCGCCGCGATGCCCCAACGTTCGAAGAGCTTCTGCAGGTAGACGCCGCTGGGCCCGGTGGAATAGCCGATGCTGCGCGCCGCCCGCACGGCCTGGCGCACGGCATCCTCGCTGCCGATGTCGGGCACCGCGGCGCCGGCCCGGACCGCGACGTGGATGCCTGAGCGCACCAGGTCGGCCCGGCTGCCGGCGACGATGCGGCCGGCTTCGATCAAGGAGTCGATCGCATTGGACGCCAGCACCACGCCGTCGAAGGCCTCGCCGGCCTGCACGCGCTTGGCGGCATCGACGCCGCCCACCGACTCGATCTGCAGCTCGATCCCGCCATCGACCGCGCGGTAGCCGGCCGCCAGGTCGGCCAACAAGGCCTTGGTGGCCATCGACGAGATGATCTTCAGCGGCATGGGGCGGTCTCCTCCGTCAGGCGGGCGATTATCGAGCCGGCTCGTGGACGGCGCCGGCCGGTCGCCGGCAGCGGATCTTGACAATATGCATATGATATGCATCATGCCGGAATGGACATCGAGTTCGATCCGGTCAAGGCGAAGTCCAACCTGCACAAGCACAAGGTCAGTTTCAGCCATGCGGAGCAGGCGTTGCGTGACCCGATGGGCTTGACGGTCGAAGACCCGGATGCGCAAGACGAACAGCGTTTCGTGACGCTGGGCATGGATGCCTTGGGCCGCGTGCTGGTGGTCGTCCACACGCCGCGCGGCGACCGGACCCGCTTGATCTCGGCTCGCAAGGCGAGCAAACGCGAATTGGAGGCCTATGGTGCGTAAGGAATACGACTTCTCGAAAGCGCGGCGCGGCGCGGCCGTCGACTCGCCCGGCAAGACCCGCATCACGATCATGCTGGACGACGACGTGATCGAGTTCTTCCGCGCCAAGGCGGAAGCGCAGGGCAGCGGCTATCAGACCATGATCAACGCTGCGTTGCGCAAGGCGCTGGCCGGAGAGCGACCAACAAGCAAGGCCGCGGAGGACAGGCCGGTGACGGTGGCGATGCTGCGCAAGGTGTTGCGGGAGGAGCTTCACCAATAGTTCCGGGGCCGGATTGACGAACAGGCCCCTCGCCCCTCAACGCCCGGCAAACCGTCGCCACACCCGCCACCCCAGCAGCACCGCGACGACGCCCGCATACGCCGACCACTCGCCGAAGTCGTTTTTCCCGGCGCGCATCCAGAAGAAGTGCAGCAGCGCCAGCAGCGCGACCGCGTAGACCAGCCGGTGCAGCGTCTGCCAGCGGCGGGCGCCCAGCGCCTTGATCGCGCGGTTGAACGAGGTGGCGGCCAGCGGCAGCATCAGCAGCAGCGCGGCGGTGCCCACCAGGATGAACGGGCGCTTGTTGATGTCCTTGAGGATCGCGTCGAGGTCGAAGCCCATGTCCAGCCACGCGAAGCACAGGAAGTGCAGCAGCCCGTAGAAGAAGGTGTAGAGCCCCAGCAGGCGGCGCAGCCGCGCCAGCGCGTGCCAGCCGGTCCATTGGCGCAGCGGCGTCACGGCCAGCGTCAGGCACAGCAGGCGCAGCGTCCAGTCGCCCGTGCCGCGGATCAGCGCCTCGGCCGGGTTGGGGCCCAGGCGGTCGGCGATGGCGCCCCACAGCAGCCAGGCGAAGGGCAGCAGGCAGGCCATGAAGACCAGCGGCTTGGCCGCCCTGGCCTGCAACAGGCGGTTCACGCAGCCGCCGCGGTCAGTAGAACTTCTTCAGGTCCATGCCGGCGTAGAGCTGGCCCACCTGCGGCTCGTAGCCGTTGAACATCAGCGTCGCGCGCCGCTTGGCGAACAGGCCGTCCTCGCCGATGCGGCGCTCGGTGGCCTGGCTCCAGCGCGGATGGTCGACGTTGGGGTTGACGTTGGAATAGAAGCCGTACTCGTTGGCCGCCGCGGTCTCCCAGCTCGTCTTGGGCTGGCGGTCGACGAAGCGGATGCGCACGATGGACTTGGCCGACTTGAAGCCGTACTTCCACGGCAGCACCATGCGCACCGGCGCACCGTTCTGCTTGGGCAGCACCTCGCCGTACATGCCGAAGGCCAGCAGCGCCAGCGGGTGCATCGCCTCGTCCATGCGCAGGCCTTCGACGTAAGGCCAGTCCAGCACCGACGAGCGCAGGCCCGGCATCTGCGCGCGGTCGGCCAGCGTGACGAACTGCAGGTACTTGGCGTTGCCGGTGGGCTCCACCGCCTTGATCAGGTGCGACAGCGACCAGCCCTCCCACGGGATCACCATCGACCAGCCTTCCACGCAGCGCAGCCGGTAGACGCGCTCCTCGATCGGCGCCAGCTTCATCAGCTCGTCGAGATCGAAGGTCCTGGGCTTCCTGACCTCGCCTTCGATCGCGACGCTCCAGGGCCGCGTCTTCAGCGTGTGGGCGGCGCCGGCGGGGTCGGACTTGTCGGTGCCGAACTCGTAGAAGTTGTTGTAGGTGGTGGCGTCCTTGCGCGCCGTGATCTTCTCCATCGTGACGGCGCCCGACACCGTGCTGCGCACGCCGGCCAGCGCGGCGCCTGCCGGCGCCGGCGCCTGCGCCAGCGCGTCGCGGCCGGCCCAGGCGGCCAGGCCGCTGCCGGCGGCGGCCAGCGCCGCGCCGCGCAGCCAGTCGCGCCGGCTCTCGTAGACGGCGCGCGGCGTGATCTCCGACGCGACGGGGTGGGTGAAGCCGCGGTCCTTGAGAAAGTGCATGAGGAACTCCTGACGGTCCGCCTTTGGTCGCGGCGGCGGCGCGATCCTTACAACGATGCCCGAAAAGCAAAAGGCCGGTCAGCGACCGGCCTTCGAGCACGATGGCGACCGGGCCGCGCTCAGCGCAGGCCGGCGATGTAGTCGGACACCGCCTTGATCTCGACGTCGTTCATCCGCGAGGTGACGGTGACCATGGTCGGGCCGTTGGCGCGCGCGCCGCTGCGGAAGGCGACGAGTTGCGCCTCGGTGTAGTCGGCGTGCTGGCCGCCCAGGCGCGGGTACTGCGCCGGGATGCCGGCGCCGTTGGGGCTGTGGCAGCCGGCGCAGGCCGGCACGTTGCGCTCGAGGATGCCGCCGCGGTAGATCTTCTCGCCCAACAGCACCGTGTCCTTGTTCTTCGCGAAGCCGGGCTTGGCCTGCTTGCCGGCGTAGAACGCGGCGACGTTCTTGATGTCCTCGTCGGACAGCGGCGCGGCCATGCCCTTCATCACCGCGTTGTTGCGCTTGCCCGACTTGAACTCGGCCAGTTGCTTGGCGATGTACTCGGGATGCTGGCCCTGGATGATGGGGTTGGCCGGCGCGCCGCGCGAGCCGTCGGCCGTGTGGCAGGCCTGGCAGACGGCCGCGACGGTGGCGCCCTTGGCCGGGTCGGCCTTGGGCGGGGCCTTGGCCTCGTCGGCGGCGGCAGCGCTGCCGGCCGCGAAGGCGAGGGACGCAAACAGGGAAGCCAGCTTCATTCAGGTGCCTCTGGAATGTGGCGCGGGGGGATCAAACCGCAGAATTTTACAATGCCCCATGACTGCCGCCCCCCGCGCCGCGCGCGACTCCGATTCCGACGACGGCAGCGAGCGCGCCGCGCTGGCCTGGCTGCACAGCGCGCGCTTCCTGGTCACCGCCAGCCGGCTTGACCAGTTGCCGGTGACCGAGCGGCCCGAGATCGCCTTCGTCGGCCGCAGCAACGCCGGCAAATCCACCGCGATCAACACGCTGGCGCAGCACAAGCGGCTGGCCTTCGCGTCGCGCACGCCGGGGCGCACGCAGCACATCAACCTGTTCGAGGTCGGCCCGAAGGACGCCGCCGACGCCTGGCTGGCCGACCTGCCCGGCTACGGCTACGCCGCGGTGGAGCGCAGCGCCAAGCTGCGCTGGCAGGAGGTGATGGCCGACTACCTGGTGCTGCGGCGCAACCTGCACGGCGTGGTGCAGATGGTCGATTCGCGCCTGGGCTACACCGATCTGGACCGCCGGCTGCTGGAGCTGATCGCGCCGCGCGTCGCCACCGGCGAGGTGCGGCTGCTGGTGCTGCTGACCAAGTGCGACAAGCTCAACCGGCGCGAGTCCGACGCCGCGCTGCGCGCCGCGCAGGAGGTGCTGGCCGGCACGCTGGCGGGCGAGGCGGCCGACATCGGCGTCGCGTTGTTCTCCGCGCTGTCCAAGCGCGGCGTCGGCGATGCGGCGGCCGCGATTCGCGCCTGGGTGGCGCCGCCCGAGCCCGAGCCCCAGCCCGACCCTCAGCCGCCCTTGGCCGGCGCGTAGGCGCGCTGCAGCGCGTCGACGACCGCGGCGCCGTTGCGGTGCTCGGCATCGGCCGCGCGGCAGACGTAGGCCAGTTGGCGCACCGGCGCGCGCCGGCCCAGCGCCACCGCCTGCACCGCGTGCGCCGCCAGCAGCGCCGGGCGCGGCTGCGGCACCACCGAAACGCCCAGGCCCGCACCCACCATCGCGACGATCGCGTCGATCGGCTTCAGGTCCATCGCCGGCCTCGCCTGCGGGTGCAGCCGGCGCACGATGCCGGCGGCCGTCTTGCCGCCGGTCAGCGCCGGGTCGTAGCGGATCCAGGGCTGCTGGCGCAGCAGCTCGCGCGGCGCCGAAGCGGCCGCGGCCGCCGGCGCCAGCAGCACGAAGGGCTGGCGCGCGAGGTCGTGCCAGGCCAGCCGCGAGCTGCCGCCCGTCGGCGGCCGCACCACCAGCGCGGCGTCGATGCGGCCGGCCTTCAGCTCGGCCAGCAGCGCCGCCGAGTCATCGACCGAGGCCACCACCGTCAGCGCCGGATGCCGGTCGCGCAGCAGGCGCAGCGCCTGCGGCAGCGCGTCGGCCTGCGCGCTGGCGATGCAGCCCAGCCGCCAGCGCCCGGCGATCATCAGCTGCGGGCGCGCGCGCAGCGCCTGCAGCCGCTCGACCAGCTCGCCCACCGTGCTGCCCAGCTCCAGCGCGAACGGCGTCGGCTGCACCGAGCGGCCCGAGCGGTCGAACAAGGGCTGGCCGAAGTGCGATTCCAGCTGCTTCATCTGCAGGCTCACCGCGCTGGGCGTGCAGCCCACCTCGGCCGCGGCGGCGGCAAAGCGGCCGTGGCGCAGCACCGCGGCCAGCGTCGAGAGGGCTCCGATATTCATCAGCATTCCTCATCTGTCGAATCAGAGAAACTCGCTTTGCTCACGAGTGGCGGGCTTCTAGCATCGGCCGCCACAGGAGTAAAGCCGTGCGTTCGATGATCCCCTCGAGCCTGCTTGCCGCCGCCATCGCCTGCGCGGCGATGCCCGCCGCGGCGCAGGTCGATGCCTACCCCGACAAGCCGATCCGCATGCTGGTGCCCAGCCCGCCCGGCGGCGGCACCGACGCGCTGGCGCGCCTGGTGACGGCCAAGCTGACCGAGCTGAACCAGTGGCAGTTCGTCGTCGACAACCGCCCCGGTGCCGGCGGCAACCTGGGCATGGACGCGGCGGCCAAGGCGCCGGCCGACGGCTACACGCTGGCGATGGGCGAGTCGGCCAACCTGGCGATCAACCCCTACCTGTACCGCAAGATGCCCTACGACGCGGCGAAAGACCTGCAGCCCGTTGCGCTGGTGGGCACGGTGCCGCTGGTGCTGGTGGTGCCGGCGGCCAGCCCTTACGCCAGCGCCGGCGCGCTGGCCGCGGCGGCCCGCCAGCGGCAGCTCACCTTCGCGTCGTCGGGCAACGGCACGGTCGGCCACCTGGTGGGGCAGAGCTGGGACAAGGCGCTGGGCGCCAACATGGTCCACGTGCCGTACAAGGGCGCGGGGCCGCTGATGACCGACCTCATCGGCGGCCAGGTGGACCTGCACTTCGCGTCGTACCCGGCCGCGGCGCCGCTGGTGAAGTCCGGCAAGCTCAAGGCGCTGGCGGTGACCGCCGCGACGCGGCTGCCGGGGCTGCCCGAGGTGCCGACGATGGCCGAGGCCGGCTACCGCGGCTTCGTCCACCACGTGTTCTACGGCGTGGTGGCGCCGGCCGGGCTGCCGGCGCGGCTGGCGGCGCGCCTCAACGCCGAGGTCAACCGCGCGCTGCAGGCGCCGGACCTGCGCACCGGCCTGGCCGAGCGCGGCGTCGATGCCCGTCCGGGAACGCCCGAGCAGTTCGGCGAGTTCCTGGCCGCCGAGCGCGAGAAGCTGGCGCGCGCGGTGCGCGAGTCCGGAGCCACGGTTGACTGAAGGACGCGGCCGCACGGTGGCGTTCGACTTCCGCAGCGACACCGTCACACTGCCGACGCCGGCGATGATGCAGGCCATCGCGCGCGCGCCGCTGGGCGACGCCGCGCGCGGCGAGGACCCCAGCGTCAACGAGCTGGAGCGCGTGGCCGCGATGCTGACCGGCAAGCCCGAGGCGCTGTTCCTGCCCTCGGGCGCGATGGCCAACCTGTGCGCGCTGATCGCGCACGACTGCCGCGGCGGCGAGGTGATCGTCGAGGCCGCCTCCCACCTCTACAACGCCGAGGGCGCGGGCCTGAGCGTGGTGGCCGGCGCGATGCCGCGGCCCATCGCCGGCACGCGCGGCCTGATGCCGCTGGCCGAGGTGCGGCGCCAGATCCGCGGCGGCGGCGACCTGGCGATCGCGCCGACGCGGCTGCTGTGCGTGGAGAACACGCACAACGACAGCGGCGGCTGCGTGCTGCCGCTGGAGCACCTGCGCGAGCTGCACGCCGTCGCGCGCGAGGCCGGCATCCCGCTGCACATGGACGGCGCGCGGCTGTTCAACGCCGCGGCCTGCCTGGACTTGAGCATCGGCGCGGTCTGCGAGCACGCCGACTCGGTGTGGTTCGCGCTGTGCAAGGGCCTGGGCTGCCCGGTGGGCGCGGTGCTGGCCGGCGAGCGCGGCTTCATGCGCCGCGCGCGCCGCGCCGCCAAGATGCTGGGCGGCGGCATGCGGCAGTCGGGCCTGCTGGCGGCGGCAGGGCTGTTCGCGCTGCAGGACCCTTATCCGCAGCACCGGCGCGACCACGCGCTGGCGCTGGCGCTGGCCGAAGGGCTGGCAGCGATCGACCCCACGCTGGTCGACCCGGCGCGGGTGCAGACCAACATCGTGAACTGCCAGGTCGACCGTTATGCCGACGACGCCGCCGGCATCGTGCGCGCGCTGGCCGGGCGCGGCGTGCTGGCGGGGCACAAGCGCAGCAAGATCCGCTTCGTCACGCATGCGCAGCTGGCGCCCGACGCGGTGGACCGGGCGGTGCGGGTGCTGGCCGAGGTGCTGGCCGAGGCGCCGGCGCGGCCGTCGAGCTAACGCATTAGCTGCTAGTCGGACAGATTGCGCAGCACGCGCGCCGCGGCCTCGCGGATCAGCGAGCGCGGCGTCAGCGCGGTCAGCAGCTGGCTCTGGTGCATGCGCTCCAGCGCGCGGCGGCGCACGGCCCAGGTGTTGGCCGAGGCGCCGTCGGCGAACAGCCAGTATTCCCGATGGCGGCCGTACCACAGCAGCTGCGCGTTGACCCAGGCGCCCTGCATGAACAGGTGCACCCATTCGCCGCTGCGCAGGCTTTGCAGCCAGGCCGCGCCGTCGCTGGGGTGCTCGTCGCCGGGGCCGGCGGCCACCAGGTCGTCCAGCAGATCGGCGGGCACGGTGTCGAGCTGGCCGACGTCCAGCGCGCCGGGGCTGGTGGGCGGCGGGCCGCCGGCCACGGCCTGGTCTTCCAGCGCCTGCAGGCTGGCCAGCTCGGCCTCGGCGGCGCCGCGGCGCTGCTCGAAGCGCGATCGCTCGTAGCTGAGCACGCGCTCGCGTGCCCAGCGGCAGGCGTCGGCGTCGCGCGAGCGCTCGTCGGCCATGGTGTCTAGCACCCCGTGCATGAAGCGCAGCATGCGCGTGCGCTCGGGGTCGCCGGGCGGCGGGTGCAGCGCGCCTTGCCAGCCGATGCGGTCCATCAGCAGCCACACGGGGTGGGTGTAGTTGTCCAGCGTCGACGGGTCGTGCAGCGCCAGCCGCAGCGCCGGCGACTGCAGCCGCGACAGCAGGTTCTGCAGGTCGGGCTCCAGGCGGCGGTCGCCGAGCACGGCGTCGAACAGGCGGCCGATCAGCTCGATCAGCTCGCGGTCGGCGGCCTTGTCGGCGCTGGCCACGAGCTGATCGCGTTGCAGCCGGCGCAGCGTCTCGCGCTGCTGGCCGTCGCCGTCGGCGGGCAGGCGGCGCAACAGCTCGTCGGTGCGCGCCAGCACCTGGTCCAGGCTGAGCCGCGGGCCGGGCGGCGGCGCGGCGGGGACGGCCGGGGCCGCGGTTGCCGCGGCTGCCGGCCGCGGACGGCCGCCGGGGCCGGGCAGCGGCGTGGTCGATTCGGCGCGGTTGGCCTGCGGGTCGAAGAACGAATCCTGCTGGCCCTGGCTGCGGCGGCTGCCGAAGACGATGATGGTGCGGTAGACCGCGGGCTCGACGCCCTGCGACTCCAGCCGCGCGCAGGCGCCGGCGTAGGACTTGCGCACCAGTTGCGCCATCGGCAGGCAGGCCATGCGCATGAAGGCGAGCTGGTAGGCCTGCTGCATCGGCAGCGCCTGCGCGGCGTCCCACAGCGCGCGGCCCAGCACCTCGGGGCGGAAGGGGTTGTAGTCGCGCGCGACGTCCATGTCGCCCACCAGCGCCGAGGCGTAGCTCATCACCTCGCGCAGCTCGTGCTCGGCCACGCTGCGGATGGCCTCGATCACGCGCGAGATCTCGACGTCGACCTCGACCTGGCCTTCGTCCACCAGCGACAGCCCGCCCAGCGTGGACGGCGGCGCGTTGCGCGTGCTCTCTTCCTGGTGCAGCTCGTGCTGCACGTGCTCGGTCAGCGAGCGCACGAACTCGCGCACCACCAGCGGCCGGCTGCTCTGCAGGCTGCGCGTCACGTCGGCCACCAGCACGCGCTCGCGCGGGGTCATCGCGGGGGCGTCGCGGCGCACGGCGGTGAGGGCCTCCTCGATCACCTGCTCGGCGAGCAGGCTCGCGCGCATCAACTCGTCGTCGACGAAGCGTTGCAGGGCGTCGGAGATCGGCATCGGGGCGCAGCGGGTCCAGTGAGCCGCCGGATTATCGGCGGCGGCCACCGAGCGGCGATCCAAAGAAAAAGCCCGCGTTTCGCAACGCGGGCTCGGATGTCGTGCGGGGCAGGGCTGGCGCCCTGCCGGCAGGCATCGGACTTACATGTCCATGCCCATGCCGCCCATGCCACCCATGCCGCCGCCGGGCATCGGGGGGGCTTCTTCCTTGGGCGCCTCGGCGACCATGCACTCGGTCGTCAGCATCAGGCCGGCCACGGAGGCGGCGTTCTGCAGCGCGGTGCGGGTGACCTTGGTGGGATCCAGGATGCCCATCTCGATCAGGTCGCCGTAGGTGTCGTTGGCGGCGTTGTAGCCGAAGTTGCCCTTGCCTTCGAGCACCTTGTTGATCACCACGCTGGGCTCGCCGCCGGCGTTGGCGACGATCTCGCGCAGCGGCTGCTCGACCGCGCGCAGCACGATCTTGATGCCGGCGTCCTGGTCGTGGTTGTCGCCCTTCAGCGAGCCGATCGCGGCGCGCGCGCGCAACAGGGCCACGCCGCCGCCGGCGACGATGCCTTCCTCGACGGCAGCACGGGTGGCGTGCAGCGCGTCTTCGACGCGGGCCTTCTTCTCCTTCATCTCGACTTCGGTCGCGGCGCCGACCTTGATGACGGCCACGCCGCCGGCCAGCTTGGCCACACGCTCCTGCAGCTTCTCGCGGTCGTAGTCGGAGGTGGCTTCCTCGATCTGGATGCGGATCTGCTTGACGCGCGCCTCGATGTCGGCGGCCTTGCCGGCGCCGTCGATGATCGTGGTGTTCTCCTTGGCCACTTCCACGCGCTTGGCCTGGCCCAGGTCGGCCAGCGTCACCTTCTCCAGCGTCAGGCCCACTTCCTCGGCGATCACCTTGCCGCCGGTCAGGATGGCGATGTCTTCCAGCATGGCCTTGCGGCGGTCACCGAAGCCCGGCGCCTTGACGGCCACGACCTTCAGGATGCCGCGGATGGTGTTGACCACCAGCGTGGCCAGCGCCTCGCCTTCCACTTCCTCGGCGACGATCAGCAGCGGACGGCCGCTCTTGGCCACCTGCTCCAGCGTGGGCAGCAGCTCGCGGATGTTGCTGATCTTCTTGTCGTGCAGCAGCACGTACGGGTTGTCCAGCACCGCGACCTGCTTGTCGGGGTTGTTGATGAAGTAGGGCGACAGGTAGCCGCGGTCGAACTGCATGCCTTCGACGACGTCGAGCTCGTTGTTCAGGCTCTTGCCGTCCTCGACGGTGATCACGCCTTCCTTGCCGACCTTGTCCATCGCGTCGGCGATGATCTTGCCGATCGACTCGTCGCTGTTGGCGGAGATGGCGCCGACCTGGCCGATCTCCTTGCTGGTGGTCGTGGGCTTGCTGGCCTTCTTCAGCTCTTCGACCAGGGCCGTCACGGCCTTGTCGATGCCGCGCTTCAGGTCCATCGGGTTCATGCCCGCGGCCACGTACTTCATGCCTTCGCGCACGACGGACTGGGCCAGCACGGTGGCGGTGGTGGTGCCGTCGCCGGCGTTGTCGCTGGTCTTGGAAGCGACTTCCTTGACCATCTGCGCGCCCATGTTCTGCAGCTTGTCCTTCAGCTCGATCTCCTTGGCGACCGAGACACCGTCCTTGGTGACGGTGGGGGCGCCGAACGAGCGCTCGAGCACGACGTTGCGGCCCTTGGGGCCGAGAGTGACCTTGACCGCGTTGGCCAGGATGTTCACGCCTTCCACCATGCGGTGGCGGGCGTCGGAACCGAAGACGACGTCTTTGGCAGCCATGTGTGTTTACTCCGTATTCGAGTTTTGAAAGGGATTACTTCTCGACGACCGCGAAGAGGTCTTCCTCGCGCATCACCAGCAGCTCGTCGCCGTCGACCTTGACCGACTGGCCGCTGTACTTGCCGAACAGCACGCGGTCGCCGACCTTGATGTTCAGGGCCACGAAATCGCCCTTGTCGTTGCGCTTGCCGGGGCCGACGGCCAGCACCTCGCCCTGGTCGGGCTTCTCGGCGGCGTTGTCGGGGATCACGATGCCCGAGGCGGTCTTGGTCTCTTGCTCAAGGCGCTTGACGATCACTCGATCGTGCAACGGACGAAGCTTCATGAAGATCTCCTGTCGAATCACATAAGGACGAGGGCGCTTGATTAAGTGAGCACCCAATCACATGCTGCGACCGCGGCAAACCCAAGAGGCCTGGCGGTCGTTAGCACTCAAGCTCGGCGAGTGCTAGCAGGCAAATTATAGGGGCCGATGCCCAGGCTTCAAGACCCTGGTGAAAACCCGGAGTCGGATGCCGGCCGGGGCGCCGTCAGGGCGGCAAGGCGGCCGCCAGCTGAAGGCGGATGCACGGCGGCACGGCTGCCGGTAGACTGCGCGGCATGACCACGCCTCGCACACCGGCGCCCCAGGCGCAGCAGACGGCCAAGGCCGCCCCGGTCGCCGGCAAGGCGGTCGTGCTCGGCCAGGTCAGGGCGCGCGGCGGCAAGGTCTACTGCGTGCTGGCGCCGGCGATGCAGCCCAAGCACCTCAGCGCCGCTGAACTCGATCGTGCCGTCGAACTGATGGTGGCCGCGCGGTGAGCCGGCGGCCGCGGCGCTACGACGTCTCGGTCTTCCTGAACTGCCCTTTCGACGACGCCTACCGGCCGCTGCTGCACGCCGCGCTGTTCACGATCCAGGACTGCGGCTTCATCGCACGCACCGCGCTCGAGGACGTCGGCTCGGGCGAAACCCGGCTCGACAAGATCGTGCGCATCATCGGCGAATCGCGCTTCTCGATCCACGACATCAGCCGGGTCGAGGTCTCGTCGGCGGATCCGCTGCCCCGCTTCAACATGCCGTTCGAATGCGGGCTGAGCTTCGGCGCGATCCGCTTCGGCAACGCCATGCGCGCCCAGGGCCGCGACCTGCTGATCCTGGCCGGCGAACGCTTCCAGGACCAGCGCATCTTGAGCGATCTGGCCGGCCAGGACGCCAAGTACCACGCCGGGCGGCCGGACGAGCTGATCAAGGCGGTGCGCGCCTTCCTCGCCGCCAAGGCCAAGGCCGTGCTGCCGGCGGGCACTGGCGTCCGCGGCCATGGCGACATCGTCGACCGCTTCGGCCGCTTCAAGGCCGCGGTCGAGATGCTGGCCCGTGACCGCCGGATCCGCGTCGACGAGATCGACAGCTTCGACTACGTGCAGGACTGGCTGGCCCTCGCCGTGCGCTGGCAGGCCGCCACCGCCTGAAATCGGCCGCGCCTACGGCCGCAGCTCGACCTCGCCCTCGATCTCCACCGGGATGTCGAACGGCAGCTCGGCCATGCCCACCGCGCTGCGCGCGTGGGCGCCGGCCTCGGGGCCGAAGAGCTGCACGATCAGCTCGCTGAAGCCGTTGATCACCAGCGGCTGGCGGTTGAAGCCGGGCGCCGAGTTGACCATGCCGAAGACCCGCGTCCACGCGGCGATGCGGTCCAGGCTGCCCAAGGCGCGCTGCAGGCTGCCGAGGATCGCCAGGCCGGTCAGGCGCGCGGCGACCTGCGCCTGCTCCAGCGTCAGCTCGCGCCCCACCTTGCCCAGCGGCTGCGCCAGCGAGCCGTCGGCCAGCGTCGGCCCGTGGCCGGAGATCAGCGCCCGATGGCCCAGCACGCGCACCCAGGGGAAGGGCAGCGCCGCGCCGGGCGGCGTCTGCAGCGGCGCCGGCAGCACGAGGCCCAGGGCCTGCAGGCGTTGTTCGATGGGCGGCATGGCGCTGTCTCCTCGGCGATCGGGGGCATGGGCCGCCGACGCTACACCATGGTGGCCGCTTCAGCGCCGCCGCGGCAGGCGCAGCGTCCAGCGGCCCTGCCCGTCGGAGCGCTCGTCGCAGCCGTATTCGGCGGACCAGACCGCGGGGTCCGCCGCCGCAGAGTGCTGCAGGTACAGCGCGCGCACCTCGTCGAGCGGGCGGCCGACGGTGCAGCGCCGCGTGCCGTCGTCGCGCGGGTACCACCAGCTCGCGTCGCGGACGCCGTATTCGTCGAAGCTGGCGTCGCCATAGGGCGCCGGCGGCTTGCCGTCGAAGTTGGGGATGCGGCCCAGGATGGTCAGCGTGATGCTGTCTTCGCACAGGTCGATCGCGGCCACGCGGGCCTCGGGCGGCACGTGGTCGCCCAGCAGCGCGAAAGCCTCCTGCGGCCGGCGCAGCCAGTTGCGCGGCTCCAGCCGCGACAGCGGCGGCGGCGCCGGGGCAGCCGCGGCCGCCGCCGCTGCCGGCAGCCCTGGCTGCAGCAGCAAGGCGAAGTCCGCCGGCGCCGGGCCCGACGTCTGCGGGCCGGCGGCCGTCCAGCGGCGCTCGATGGGCTGCGGCCGCGTCGGGTCCTGCGGGTCCTGCGCGGCTTCCAGCGCCAGCAGCGCGGAAGCGTCGCTGGCCGGCTGAGCGTAGTGCTTGAACAGGTTGAGGTCGCGCAGCACCGAGCGCGGCTCGTCGGCGGCCGGCGGCAGCCGCTCGGCCAGGATGCGGCGGTAGCGCGCGCCGCGCGCCATCGTCTGGCCGTCGCAGTGGAAGTGGCGCATCGAGTCCAGGTCCACGCCATCCTGCACGTACCAGTCCAGCCGCCCCGGCTGCCAGGCCAGCGCCAGCGGCGCCTGGTCCCAATGCCCGGCCAGCCAGAGCGCGTGGCAGCGCTGCACGGCCTGCGCCAGCGGCAGCGGCGCCGCCGCCGCCGCGGGCGCGGCAGTGGCCGGTGGCGCGTCGTCCACAGGGCGCGGCCACCACCAGGCGACCAGCAGGCCGACGATCAGCCAGGCCAGCACGTGGCGGACGGCAATGTTCGGTCGCTCGGACATGTACGCCTCAATGCCCGATCGCCCGGCCGGCGTCAAGCACCGGCGCTGCCAGAATCACCGCCATGAGCGCATCCCTCCCAGGCATCTTGATCATCGGCGCCGGCCAGGCCGGCCTGCAGGCCGCCGAAGCGCTGCGCGCCGGCGGCTACGAGGCGCCTGTCACCCTGCTGGGCGACGAGGGCCACGGCCCCTACCACCGGCCGCCGCTGTCCAAGGGCTGGCTGGCCGGCGAGGTCGACGCCGCGCAGCTGGCGATGCGCGCGCCCGAGGCGCTGGCGCGCAAGAACATCGCGCTGCGCAGCGGCGCGCGCGTGGAAGCGATCGACCGCGCCGCGCGGACGGTGACGCTGACCAGCGGCGAGCGGCTGCCCTACGACGGCCTGGTGCTGGCCACCGGCGCGCGGCCGCGGCGGCTCACGCTGCCCGGCGCCGACGCGCCCAACGTGCTGGCGCTGCGCACGCGCGCCGATGCCGAGGCCATCGCCGCCGGGCTGCAGGCCTGCCGGGCGCAGGGGCTGCCGCTGGTGGTGATCGGCGGCGGCTTCATCGGGCTGGAAGTGGCGGCCACCGCGCGCAAGCTGGGCGTGGCCGTCACGGTGCTGGAGATGGCGCCGCGGCTGCTGGGCCGCGTGCTGGTGCCGCTGTTGTCGGACTGGGCCGCCGAGCTGCACCGCGGCCGCGGTGTCGAGGTGCAGCTCGGCGTCGGCGTGCAGGCCATCGAGCAGCAGGGCGGCCGCGCGGTGGCCGTGCTGGGCAGCGCCGGCCAGCGCTGGCCCGCGGGGCTGGTGGTGGTGGGCGTCGGCGTGCAGGCCAATGACGAGCTGGCGCGCGCCGCGGGGCTGGACTGCGAGCGCGGCATCGTCGTCGACGACTGCGCGCGCACGGCCGATCCCGCGATCGTCGCCGCCGGCGACTGCACGGCCCGGCGGCTGGCCGACGGCAGCCTGCTGCGCCTGGAATCGGTCAACAACGCCACCGAGCAGGGCCGCAGCGCCGCCGCGGCGCTGCTGGGCCAGCCGCGGCCCTTCGGCGGCACGCCCTGGTTCTGGTCCGACCAGCACGAGCGCAAGCTGCAGATGGCGGGGCTGGCCGCCGGGGCCGTGCAGTCGGTGCTGCGCGGCGCGCTGGACGCGCCGTCGTTCTCGCTGTGGCACTTCGACGCCGCGGGGCGGCTGCTGGCGGTCGACACCGTCAACGCGGCGCGCGAACACCTGCTGGCGCGCAAGCTGCTGGATGCCGGCCGCGGGCCGACGCCGGACCAGGCGGCCGACGCGGGCTTCGATCTCAACGGCCTGCTCGGGTAGCATCGCGCGCCCTTTTTCGGAACGCCCGCCATGATGATGAAGAAGCTGCTGCCCGCCTTCGCCACGGTTTGCGCCGTCTGCGCCGCGATCGCGTCGGGCGTGGCGATGCCCGCTTCGGCGCAGCAGCCCGCGGCCGCGCCGGCTTCGGCGGCGTCGGCACCGGCCTTCTCGGTGCGGCCCGAGGTGGGCAAGGCCTTGAACGAAGCGGTGGACCTCTACCGCGCCGGCAAGGTGGCCGAGGCCAAGGCCAGGGTCGAGCAGGTGCAGGCCGCCCTCGCGCAGCCCGCCGCCGCGCCGGCCGCTGCGGGCCCCGCCGCGTCCGCTCCCATGCCGGCGCAGCCGGCCGAGCTGACGGTGATGCACCGCCTGCGCGGCCTGTTCGCACTGCAGCTCGAGCAGACCGCCGAGGGCATCCAGCAGCTCGAAGCCGCGCTGGCGATCAACGCCCAGCCGAGCGCCGACACGCTGAGCTGCAAGGAGGCGCTGGCGCGCGGCAACTTCAACCTCAAGGCCTATCCCAAGGCTGCCGACTGGGCGCGCCAGGCCATCGCCGACGGCAGCAAGTCCGCTGCCGTGCAGTCGGTGCTGGTGCGCGCCACCTACCTGCAGAACGACTACGCCGGTGCGGTCAAGCTGCTGGAGGCGCAGCAGCAGCGCGACGGCAGGCTCGGCGTCGACGACCTGCGGCTGCTGGCCTCGGCCTACGGCCAGCTCAAGGACGAGGCCAACTACGTGCGCCTGATCGAGGGGCTGCTGCGCGACCATGGCCGCAGCGAGTACTGGCCCGACCTGGTGTCGCGCGTGCAGCGCGCGCCCAACTGGCAGCCGCGCTGGGACATCGACGCCTACCGGCTGCGCCTGCAGCTCGACCTGATGGAAGAGGCCGACGACTACCTCGTGCTGGCCGACCTGGCCGCCAAGGCCGGCCTGCCGGCCGAGGCGCAGAAGGTGCTGGAAGCCGGCTTCGCCAAGGGTCTGCTGGGCAAGGGCGCCAAGGCCGGGGAGCAGGAGAAGTTCCGCGCCGCGATGGTCAAGGCCGCCAACGACGACCGCCAGAGCCTGGCCGCCGCCGCGGCGCGGCCGCCGGCGGTGGGCGACGCGCGCGCTGCCGCCGGCACCTTCAACACCGGTCTCGCGCTGGCCGGCGCCGGCCAGGTCCGAGCGTGGGCTGGAGCTGATGAAGGCCGCGCTGGCCGGTCCGCTGCCCGATCCCGCCCAGGCCCGCCTGCAGTACGGCGAGGCGCTGCTGCGCGCCGGCCGCAACGCCGAGGCGGCCGAGCAGTTCAAGGCGCTGGCCGGCCACGAATCGCTGGGCCTGCTGGCGCGCCTTTGGCAGTTGGCCGCTACCGCGCCGAGGAAGGGCTGAGCGCAGCAGCCGGCCGGCCGTCCTGCGAAGCCGCGGCCTTGAGCGCCTCCGCCGACGAAGCCGCCGCCCGCGAGCGGGCCGCGCTGATCGTGATCGCCGCCGGCGTGGCCGCGGCGCTGCACGTCGGCAAGCTGCCGCCGGCGATCCCCGCGCTGCAGGCGGCGCTGGGGCTGTCGCTGGTGCAGGCGGGGTTCCTGCTGTCGCTGGTGCAGCTCGCCGGCATGAGCGCCGGCGTCGCCTTCGGCGTGCTGGCCGACGGCCTGGGGCTGCGCCGCAGCCTGGTCAGCGGCCTGGCGCTGCTGGCGCTGGCCAGCGCTTTAGGCGGCGTGGCCACCGGCGCGGCGATGCTGATGATCCTGCGCGCGCTGGAAGGCTTCGGCTTCCTGCTGGTGGTGCTGCCGGCGCCGGGGCTGGTGCGCCAGCTCGTGCCGCCGCAGCGCCTGGCGCGCGCGATGGGCCTGTGGGGCGCCTACATGCCGGTGGCCACCGCCAGCGCGCTGCTGCTGGGGCCGCTGGTGATCCAGGGCTTCGGCTGGCGCGCCTGGTGGTGGACGCTGGCCGCGCTGTCGGCGATGGCGGCCCTGGTCGTGCTGCGCCGCGTGCCGGCGGCCGGCGCCGGGCCGCGGCCGGCCACGCTGCTGCCGTGGACGCAGCGCCTGCGCCACACGCTGGCCGCGCGCGGGCCCTGGCTGCTGGCCTTGAGCTTCGCCTGCTACTCGGGCCAGTGGCTGGCGGTGGTCGGCTTCCTGCCGACCATCTACGCGCAGGCCGGCGTCGCGCCGGCGCTGGGCGGCGTGCTGACGGCACTGGCCGCCGGCGTCAACATCATTGGCAACGTCGGCTCGGGGCGGCTGCTGCACCGCGGCTGGCCGCCGCCGCGGCTGCTGGCCAGCGGCTTCGTCACGATGGGGCTGGCCGCGCTGCTGGCCTTCGGCGACTGGGGCCAGCCGCCGGCGCTGCGCTACGCCGCGGTGCTGGCGTTCTCGGCCGTCGGCGGGCTGGTGCCGGGCACCTTGTTCGCGCTGGTGGTGCGGCTGGCACCAGGCGAGCACACGCTGTCGTCGACGGTGGGCTGGATGCAGCAGTGGTCGGCCTTCGGCCAGTTCGCCGGCCCGCCGCTGGTGGCCTGGCTGGCCAGCCGCGTCGGCGGCTGGCAGTACACCTGGGCGGCCACGGGCCTGAGCGCCTTGCTGGGCCTGCTGCTGGTGCAGCGCATCGCGCGGGCGCTGGCAGGAAGCCGGGCTTGATGACGGTGCCGCCGACGTGAACCCGCCCGGCGAGGCGCCGCCCTTCGAGACGGTGGCCGCGGTGATCACCGACGCCGCCGGCCGCGTGCTGCTGGTGCGCAAGCGCGGCTCGGCCTTCTTCATCCAGCCCGGCGGCAAGCGCGAGGCCGGCGAGACCTCGCTGCAGACCCTGGCGCGCGAGCTGCGCGAGGAGCTGGGCGTGCGCCTGCGCGAGGCCGGCGCGCAGCGCCTGGGCAGCTTCGAGGCGGCGGCCGTCAACGAGCCGGGCCGCCGCGTGCGCGCCGAGGTCTATCGCGTGCAGGTGGACGGCCGGCCCGCGCCCGGCGCCGAGATCGACGAACTGGTCTGGCTGGACCCGGCGCCGCCGCACCCCGTGCCGGTGGCGCCGCTGAGCGCCAGCCACATCCTGCCGGCGCATCTGCGCCTGCCGTGAGGTGCCGCGTTCAGGGCTTGGCGGGTACTGCGGGATGGGCCGCCGGCGGCGTGGCCGCGGCCGGCGCCGGATCGGCCGCGCGCGAGGGCGACAGCGCCGCCAGCGCCAGCGCGGTACTGACCAGGGCAACCAGCAACACCAGCACTTGCAGGACGGGCGGTTTGTCGGAGCGCTTGGCCATGGGCGGTGGACGGTTCGGGCGGGATCGGATGGCCCCGAATTCTTCCACCAGCCCTGACGCCGGGCCTCGGCTTACAGATGAAACAGCGCTCAGGAAAACCCCGAGCGTCGCGGCGGGGCCACACCGTGTAGCCGGTGCGGCATCGCCGGCTAACGTAGATAATCAACGTACCGTGTAGCCGCGTCCTTCCAGGCAGGCGGCGCGGGCGCGCTGGTAGTCGCCGCGCGCCGTGCTGGACAGCGTGGCGCCATCCTGGCCGGTGGCCGCGCCGGTGGGATCGAAGCCCGACTGCGACACCGCCCAGCGGTGGCATTCGTACTCGTCGCTGGCCTGCTGCTGCGCGCTCTGGCCCTGGCGCGGGTAGACGAAGGTCTTGTCCGGCGCCGTGGTCACCACGTCGGGCTGGGCCACCGGGGCGGCCACCACTTCGTAGCCGTCGCTGCTCACCAGCGGGCGGTAGTAGATGCCGTTGACGTAGTAGTAGGTGAGCCCGCCGATCACCAGCGCGGTGCGCCAGCTCGGCAGGTCGTGGATCACGATGCCGATCGGCGGCCGCACCGTGACCCAGCCGCGCGATCCGGGCGTGGCCCAGACGCCGTCCCAATAGCGGTAGCCGACGCCGCCCCACCAGACGGGCGCGGGTGGCCGCGGCGGCGGCGGCACGATGCGGCCGGGCGCCGGGTAGTAGTGGTTGTGGCCGTGCGCGCCGTCGTACCAGCGGTCGGGGCCGGGGCGGCCGCGGTCGTTGCGCGAGGGTGGCGCCGGGCGCTCCACGCGCGGCGGCGGGCCGGGGCGATCGACGCGCGGCGGGCCCGGGCGCTCGATGCGCTCGGGGCGGTCCGGCCGGTCGGGACGATCCTGGCGGCCGCCGCGATCGTCGGGCGCGGCCAGCGCCGGGGCCGCCACGGCGGCCGCCAGCAGGGTGATCAGCAGGGCGCGGCTCTTCATGGTCCTTCCTCTCATCCCACGGTGTAGCCGCGCGACTGCATGCAGGCGCCCATCGCGCGGCGGAAGTTGTTCAGCGGCGCCTGCGAGCGTGCCATCGCGGCCTCGTGCCGGGCCTGGGCTGCCTCGCTGGCCTGCGCGCGCGCCTCCTGCGAGGCCGCGCCCAGCAAGGCACCGAAGACGGCGCCGATCACCGCGCCCTGGCCGGCGTGGCGCGGGCTGGACACCGCCGCGCCCATGATGGCGCCGGTGGCGGCGCCGCCCACCACCTCGGCGCCGTCGCGCGGCGCGGCGGGCGGCGGCGCCGACCACGGCCGGCTGACCGGCGTCATGCCGGGGTCGACGCCGCTGTCGCGCACCGCTAGGCGGTAGCACTCGTAGCGGTCGCGGTCCTGCTGCTCGGGGCCCTGGCCGCGCTCGGGGTAGAAGTACATCGGCGGCGCGGCCGGCGTCGCCGCCTGCGCCGGCGGCGGGCCGTAGTAGGGCCGGTGGTGTGCCGGGGCGACCACGCAGCCGGCCAGCGCGATCGTCGCCAGCGCAGCGGCCGCGAGACCCAGGCCGCGGGGCTTGAAGGAGGAGGTGTGCAGGTCCATGCCTGCACAACGTACCGCCGCCGCCGCCGGTTGGCGCTTGCGATGTGAAACTGTGCAAAGCCTCGTGTCGGCGTCAGCTCGCATAGAAGGCATACCCCACGAAGATGGCGCCGGCCAGGCCCACGAAGTCGGCAAACAGCCCGCAGGCCAGCGCGTAGCGCGTGCGCTTGATGTTGACGCTGCCGAAGTACACGGCCAGCACGTAGAAGGTGGTCTCGGTCGAGCCCTGGATGATGGCCGCCAGCCGGCCCTGGAAGCTGTCGACGCCGTAGGTCTTCATCACATCGATCATCAGCCCGCGCGCGCCGCTGCCCGACAAGGTCTTCATCAACCCCACCGGCAGCGCGGGCACGAAGCGCGTGTCCAGCCCCAGCGCGGCCACCGCGGCGCTGATGCCGGCCATCAGCAGGTCCATGCAGCCGGTGCTGCGGAAGACCGAGATCGCCGCCAGGATCGCGATCAGGTACGGGATGATGGTCACCGCGACGCCGAAGCCCTCCTTCGCGCCTTCGACGAAGGCCTCGTAGACGTTGATGCGGCGCCAGGCGCCGGCGGCGACGAAGAGCACGATGACGCCGAAGATCACGCCGCTGCCGATCAGCCCCACCGCGTCGGCCATCGCTTTCGGCGGCAGCCCGCGCAAGGCCAGGTACAGCCCTGCCAGCAGCGCCGCGAAGCCGCCGAAGAACGCGAGCACCGGCCCCTGCCACAGCCGGATGCGCTGCGCCCAGCCCACCGCTACCAGCCCGGCGCAGAAGCTGATGAAGGTGCCGATCAGCGTGGGCAGGAAGATGTCCGCCGGGTTGAAGCCGGTGAGGCCCTGCTCGACCGCGATGCTCTGGCGCATCGCGATCACCGAGGTCGGGATCAGCGTGATGCCCGCGGTGTTGAGCACCAGGAACATGATCATCGGATCGCTGGCCACGTCCTTGCGCGGGTTGATCTCCTGCAGCTCGCGCATCGCCTTCAGGCCCAGCGGCGTGGCGGCGTTGTCCAGCCCCAGCATGTTGGCGCTGAAGTTCATCACGATGCTGCCGCCGGCCGGGTGGCCGGGCGGGATGCCGGGGAACAGGCGCCGGAACAGCGGGTCCATCGCACGCGCGAAGAGCTGGATCATCCCGGCCTGCTCGCCCACCTTCATCAGCCCCAGCCACAGGCTCATGATGCCCACCAGCCCCAGGCTGATGTCGAAGCCGGTCTTGGCGGTGTCGAACAGCGCCGTCAGCACCTTGCCGAAGATCTGCACGTCGCCCTGCGCGAGGCGGACGAGCGCGACGACGAAGCCGATCAGGATGAAGCCGACCCAGACGAGGTTGAGGACCATCGCCCGAGGATAGCGGTCAGCCCAGCAGCCGCCGCAGCGCGCCGCGGTAGATGCGGTAGACCGGCGCGATGCTGGCCAGCGCCACGCGCTCGTCGCTGGCGTGGATGCCCTCGCCGCGCAGCCCGTAGCCGCACAGCGCCGGCACCCCCAGCGACGCCAGGTAGTTGCCGATGTTGGACGGGCCGACCACGCGCGTGGGCAGCGGCGCGCCGTGCTCGTCGGCGCCGGCCGCGCGCAGCGCCTGCACCATCGGATGGCCGTCCGGCACGCGGTAGGGCGGCCAGCCGTCGATCCACTCGATGCGCGTCGGCGCCGCCTGCGGCCACTGCGCATCGTGCTGCCGCACCGCCTGCTGCAGCGCGCGGCGCGCGGCCGCGTCGTCGAAGGCCGAGGTCAGCCGCAGGTCCAGCCGCAGCTCGCAATGGTCGGGCACCTGGCTGAAGCCGGGGCCGCCGCCGGCGATGCCGGTCAGCGTCAACTGCGGCGGCAGGCCCAGCTCGGCGTCGGGGCCGGGCAGCGGCAGCGTGCTCAACTCGCCGGCCAGCGCCGCGGCGCGGCTGACCGCGTTGACGCCGCGCGACTCGGTGGCGCCGGAATGCGCGGCGACGCCGGCGACCTGCAGCCGTGCGCGCAGGAAGCCGCGGCCGCCGGTGACGATGGCGTCGTCGCCCGGGTAGCCGATCACGACGACGTCGGGCCGCGGCGGCGGTTCGCCGCCCAGCGGCCGGCCGAAGAAGGCGCGTGCGCCGCCGAAGCCGCCGCTGTGCTCGTCCAGGTCGAACAACACGCCCAGGCGACCGGCCATCGCGCGGCGGTCGATGGTGGACCACTCCTGCAGCAGGTGCGCGAACAGCGCGGCACCGCCCTTGGAATCGGCGCTGCCGCGGCCCAGCAGCCAGCCGTCGATTTGTGCCGCCGAAGTCGGCGGGCAGGTCCAGCGGCTTTCGTCGCCGAAGCCGGCGGTGTCCAGCGTGGCGTCCAGCACGATCCAGGGGCCGGGCTGCTGGCCGCGCACTTCGGCGTACAGGCCCAGCGCCTGGCCTCGCTCGCCCTGCAGGCGGTGGAAGGGCAGGCCGCGCGCGCCGAACCAGGCCTCGATGACGCGCGCCACCGGCGCCAGTTCGTCCTCGCCGGCGCGGCTGGGCGTGCGCACCAGCGCGACCAGCAGCTCGACGATCGCGTCGACGGGGACCGGCGCGTCGTTCATGGCCGCCCGTGCCGCTGCAGCCAGCTCAGCACCTCCTGGTGCCACTGGCGCGAGTTGCGCGGCTTCAGCACCCAGTGGTTCTCGTCGGGGAACCACAGCAGCCGCGCATCGACGCCGCGCGCCTTCAGCGTGTTGTACAGCGCCAGGCCGTTGGCGTCGGGCACGCGGTAGTCCAGCGCGCCGTGGGTCACGAGGGTCGGCGTCACCATGCCGCCGGCCGCCGCGTGCGGGCTTTGCCGCAGCACGCGCGGCAGGTCGTCCCAGTACCAGCCGCCCAGGTCGTGGCGGCGCGTGGCCCACGAGTCGGCGGCGAAGGTGGCCACGCGGTCGAACACGCCGGCATGGCAGACCAGCGCGCGGTAGCGCCCGGGCGCCGCATGGCCGTTGAGCCAGGCGGTCAGGAAGCCGCCGTAGCTGCCGCCGGCAGCGAAGAGGCGCCGGCCGTCGGCCCAGGGCTGCTGCAGCAGCCAGTCGCTGGCGGCTTCGATGTCCTGGAACTCCAGCGCGCCCAGCCGGCCCGTGATGCTGCGCTTGAAGGCGTGGCCGAAGCCGCTGCTGCCGTGGTAGTTGACTTGCACCACCACGTGGCCCTGCGAGGCCAGCACGTGGGTGTTCCAGCGCCAGCCCCAGGTATCGCCGGCGGCGGCGAAGGGCCCGCCGTGGACGACGTGCAGCAGCGGGTGGCGCCGCCGGCGGTCGAAGCCAGGCGGATAGGTCAGCCAGAGCTGCAGCGGATCGCCCTGCGCGCCGGCGATCGTCACCGCTTCGCTGCGGCCCAAGGCGTGGCGGGCGAGGCGGCGGTCGTTGAACGACTCGATGCGCCGCGGCGCATCGGCGCCGCGCTGCACCCAGACCTGCGGCGGGTGCGAGGCGCGGTCGACCAGCGTCAGCAGCACCGGCGCCTCGGCGTCGCCCGCGAGGTCGAAGCCCTGCACCCAGCCGGGGTCGGCGATGACTTCGAAGCGGCCGTCATCATCATCCGGCGTGCAGCGCCACAGCGGGCAGCGGCCCTGGCGCTCGGCGCTCAGCAGGAACGACGCGCCGTCGGCCGCCCAGCGGCCGGGCGCGGCCATCTCGTGGTCCCACCGTTGCGCCAGCGGCCGCCAGCCCGGCTGGCGGCCGGCCAGCGTGATCAGCGCCGGCCGCCACGGCGCCGTGGGGTCGGCGCCGGTGCGCGCGGCGGCCACCAGCAGCCTGCGGCCGTCGGGTGCGTAGCGCGGCCAGTCGAAGCTCCACTCGGCGTCGTCGGCCAGCACGCGCGTGCGCCGCGTCGCGAGGTCCATCTCGACGACGATCTGCCGGTTGCCTTCCAGCTTGACCGCCGCCGGGTCGCAGCAGAAGGCCACGCGGCGGCCGTCGGGGCTGACGTCGAAACCGTCGGCCGTGCCGTCGCTGCGCGGCAGCTCCCAGGCCGTGCCTTCGAACAGGTCTTGCACGCGGCCCCGGCCAGAGTCCGCCAGGTCCAGTCGCAGCAGGTGGCGCACGCGGCCCTGCGGGTGGTTGTGGTCCCAGTGGCGGTACTGCGCTTCCTCGGTCGCGTAGCCGCTTTCCTTGCGCTCGCGCCAGGCCTGGTGGCGCCTGGCCTGGGCGGCCGTGCCTTTCAGCTCGGGCCAGACCCAGGCCGAGCACAGCACGCCGCGGCCGTCGGGCAGCCAGCGAAAGGCCTCGACGCCGGCGGCCAGCTGGCTGGCGCGCCGGGCCTCGCCGCCGTCGGGCGCGATCAGGTAGAGCTGCGGCTCCTCGTCCTTCCGGCCCTGCTGCTCGCGGCTGGCGACGAATGCGATGCGGTCGCCGCGCGGCGACCACGCCGGCTGCGCGTGGCGGCCGTCGGCCGTGGTCAGACGCCGCGGCGGGCGCCGTCCTTGCGCGTCCAGCAGCCACAGCGAGCTGCGGCTGCGGTTGGCCTCCAGGTCGCCGCGCATCACGGTGCAGACGGCTTGCCGGCCGTCGGGGGACAGGCCGGCGGCGGCCAGGCGGTCGAGCTGCCAGAGGTCGTCGATGGCGAGCGGCGTCGCGGGCCGTGTCGGTTGGCGGGCGCGGTCCTTCATGGGGACCGCACTGTAGAGGCTCGGGCAGCCGGGGCCGGGCGCTGCGGCGATCAGCGCCTGGGCGCGGATGCGCGCACCGGGGCCGCGGCGCCCGCTCGGCAGGCCTGGCGCTCGGCCTTCTTCTGCAGCGCCGCGCAGCGTGCGGCGCCGTCGTCGATGCCGCCCGGCGCGGCGGCTGCCGATGCGGCCGCGGCCGCCGGCAGCGGCGCCGGCCGGCGCAGCGGCACGACGATCTGCGGCGCGGCGGGCTTCTCGGGGCCCAGCTCGCCCGGCATGCGGGCACGCTCGGCCGCCTGCACGGCCGGGCTGCCGATCGGCGAGGCCGCCGAGGCGGCCGTCGCGGGGCCGGCCGGCCCGCTGGCCGCCGAGGCGGCGCTGCGTGCGGCGTTCGGCGGCGGCTTGGGCGTGTTCTGCGCCGCGGCCGCCAGGCTCAGGCCGGCCAGGAGGGCGATCAGCGCTTGTTTCATGGCACCGCAGCTTGCCGCGGCGCAGGCGGCGGCGCTGTAGGAGGGCGCCGCCGCGCGCTGTCGGCGCCGGGCGCTCTCCGCGTTCTCCTCTCTAGCAGCGCTCGAAGTCGATGTGCCCCTGCTCGGGATCGACCGCCAGCAGCCGCAGGCGCGGCGTGTCGCCGACCTCCAGCCCTTCGAAGCCGCGCACGACGCGGCCTTCGACCAGCGGCCGCGCGATGCGCGCGAAGGTGCCTTTGCTCGGCGTACCGGTCACCAGGCCGTCGAAGCATTCGCCGACGCGGTGCTGCAGCAGGTAGGCGGCGGCCGTCTTCAGCACCTGGCGCTCGACCTTGTTGGCCATGTCCTCCTGCCGCGTGCAGTGCGCGGCAATGGCTTGCAGCGCGTCCAGCGCGTAGGGCGGGCCGTCGCCGGCCAGCACCGCCTTCAGCAGGCGCTGCGTCACCAGGTCGGGAAAGCGGCGGTTGGGCGCGGTCGAATGCGCGTAGTCGGCCACCGCCAGGCCGAAGTGGCCGGCGGCCGGGTCGGCCGCGGCGTCGGCCTGGTCTTGCGGCGGCTCGGCGATGTAGTCGCCCGAGCCCAGCAGCTTGACCACCGCCAGCGACAGCTCGGCATAACGCTGTGGATCGGCGGTGCGACGTGCGGCCAGGAAGTGTTCCAGCGCCGGCGCGTCGGGCGCCGCCGGCAGCGCGCCGCCGTGCGCCGTGGCCAGCGCGACGATGCGGTCCCAGCGCTGCGGCGACTGCAGGAAACGCCGCAGCGACGGCATCCCGTGCCGCGCCAGGAAGCGCGCCGTCGCGGCGTTGGTGGCGATCATCAGGTCGGCGATCAGGTCCTTCGCGCGGTTGCGGCCGTCGGCGCGCAGGTCGACCAGCTCGCCATCGGCGTCGAATACCGGGCGCGCGTTGACGGTGGCCAGGTTCAGCGCGCCGCGGCGCTGGCGCCAGCCGCGCAGGCGCTCGGCCAGCGCGTCGTGCAGCCGCAGCTGGCCTTCGAAGCCGCGCGCCGCCGGCGGCAGCGGGCCGCGGCCGTCCAGCCACGCGGCCACGCCGTCGTAGGCCAGCTTGGCCTGGTTGCGCACCACGGCGCGGCGGATGGCGGGCGGCGCGGCGACGGCGCCTTCGGCGTCGACCTGCAGCTCCACCACCACCGCCAGGCGGTCCTGGTCGGGATGCAGCGAGGTGAGGTCGGTGCTCAGCCGCTCGGGCAGCATCGGAAAGACGCCGGCCGCGGTGTAGACCGAGGTGGTGTTGGCGGCCGCGTGCTCGTCGATCGCGCCGCCGCGGCGCACCATCGCGTCGACCTCGGCCACCGCGACGCGAAGCAGGCTGACGCCGCTCGCCAGCGGCTCGGCGCAGCTCAACTGGTCGAGGTCGCGCGTGTCGTCGTTGTCGATCGAGAACCAGGGCAGCGCGCGCAGGTCGTGCACGTCGCCGCCGGCGTCGGGACCCGCGGCGGCACGGGCCTGCACCTCCTGCAGCACCGCCGGCTCGAAGGCCGGGCGCAGGCCGCAAGCCAGCATGGCCTGCTCGGCGATGCGGCGCAGTGCGGCAGCGTCCATCGGGGGTCTCCAGCAAGTGCGGTCGGGCGGCAAGCATGCCATGCCGCGGCGCGCACAATCGCCGCCATGACCTACACCACCCTGATCCAGGCCGCCGAGCTGGACGCGCTGCGCCAACGCGGCGGCAACGCCAAGCTGGCGGTCTTCGACTGCAGCTTCGACCTCGCCAACCCCGCTGCCGGCCGCACGACCTACGCAGCGGGCCACGTGCCCGGCGCGCGCTATCTGCACCTGGACGACGACTTGAGCGCACCGAAGACCGGCCGCAATGGCCGCCATCCGCTGCCCGCGCGCGAGGCCTTTGCCGAGCGGCTGGCCGCGCTGGGCGTCGATGCCGACAGCCAGGTCGTCGTCTACGACGGCAACGGCGGCATGTACGCGGCGCGCGCCTGGTGGATGCTGCGCTGGGCCGGCCACGCGGCGGTGGCCTTGCTCGACGGCGGCATCGCCGCGTGGCGCGCGGCCGGGCTGCCGGTCGACAGCAGCGAGGCGTCGCCGCCGGCAGCGCGCGGCAGCTTCGCGCTGCAGCCGTCGCTGGTGCCTACGGTCGACCGCGAGACGCTGCTGGCCGATCTGCCGCAGCCCACGCGGCTGCTGATCGACGCTCGCGCGGCCGACCGCTTCCGCGGCGAGAACGAGACGCTGGACCCGGTGGGCGGCCACATCCCCGGCGCGCGCAACCGCGTGTTCCGCGACAACCTGGGCGCCGACGGCCGCTTCAAGTCGGCGGCGCAGTTGCGCGCCGAGTTCGACGCGGTGACCGGCGGCCGGCCGGCTTCGGAGCTGGTCAACAGTTGCGGCTCCGGCGTCACCGCCTGCCACAACCTGCTGGCGCTGGAAGTGGCGGGCCTCGGCGGCGCGGCGCTGTACCCGGGCAGCTGGAGCGAGTGGTGCGCCTGGCCGGGCGCGCCGGTGGCGACGGGCAGCTAACGGCCGATCCGAACGTCTAGACGCCGTAAGGCACCCACACGTTCTTGACCTGCACCGCCTGTTGCAGCGCGGGCCGCAGGTCGGTCGCGGAGACCGCTTCGCCGACCCAGGTGCGCTTCAGGTTGCCGGCCGACAGCGACTGCACGCGCGCGGCCTGGCCTGCCGTCGCGGCGGGCCACCAGAAGGCGTCGACCTCGGCGTGCGCGGCCAGCACGTCGGCCAGATCGTTGGGGTTGCCGGTCACGAGGTTGAGCACGCCGCCGGGCAAGTCGGAGGTGTCCAGCAGCGCGTACAGCTCGGCGGCCACCAGCGGCAGCGTGGACGAGGGCACGGCGACGACGCGGCAGCCCATCGCGACGGCCGGCGCGGCCAGCGCAAGCAGGCCCAGCAGCGGCTGCTCGTCGGGCGCGACGAGGCCGACGATGCCCACCGCCTCGTGCAGCGCCAGCGTCACGCCATGCAGCGGCGGCTGGTGCACCGCGCCTTCATGCTTGTCGGCCCAGGCGGCGGCGCTGAACAGGCATTCGACGCTGGCCTGCACCTCGGCGGCCGCGGCGGCGGGCGTCTGCACCGCGGCCAGCAGCGCCGTCAAGCGCTCGCGCTGTGCGCTCAGGTTCTCGGCCAGGTAGTACAGCACCTGGGCGCGGCCGTGGGCGCTGTGGCGCTCCCAGCCGGCGGCCGCGCGCGCGGCTTCGACGGCGTTGCGGATGTCCTTGCGGTTGCCCTCGGGCACCACGCCCAGCAGCCGGTTGCCGGCCCAGACCTCGCGGCTGTAGCCGCCGTCGGGCCGCGCCTGCTTGCCGCCGATGTAGAGCTTGGGCGTGCGGTCGATCGCATCGCCGGCGGCGCCGGCCTCCACCGTCACGTGGCGCAGCGCGGCCGCGGCCCTGCGCGCCGGAGCGGCCTTGCGCGCAGGCGCGGTGGGCCGCGGCCGCAGGTATTCGCGCAGGCCCTCGCGCCCGCCTTCGCGGCCGAAGCCGCTTTCGCGGTAGCCGCCGAAGCCGCAGGCGGCGTCGAACTGGTTCGCGGTGTTGACCCACACGACGCCGGCCTTCAGCCGCGGTGCGACGTCCAGCGCCAGGCCGATGGTCTCGCTCCAGACGCAGGCGGCCAGCCCGTAGCGCGTGTTGTTGGCCAGCTCGACGGCTTCGGCCGGCGTGCGGAAGGTCTGCACCGTCAGCACCGGGCCGAAGACCTCGTCCTGCACGATCTCGCTGGCGGTGTCGACGCCGCTGACCAGCGTTGGCGCGAAGAAGCAGCCCGTGCCCGGCAGCGGCGCGGCGCTGGCCTGGTGGACCTCGGCGCCGGCGGCGCGGGCGCGTTCGACATAACCGCTGACCCGGACGTGCTGCGCGGCGCTGACCAGCGAGCCCATGTCGGTGTTCTTGTCGAGCGGGTCGCCGACGCGAATCTTTTCCATGCGCGCCTTCAGCTTGGCCAGCAGTACCGGGGCCGTGCCTTCGTGCACCAGCAGCCGGCTGCCGGCGCAGCACACCTGGCCCTGGTTGAAGAAGATGCCGTCGACCAGGCCTTCGACCGCGGCGTCGAGGTCGGCGTCGGCGAACACGAGGCAGGGCGACTTGCCGCCCAGCTCCAGGCTCAGCTTCTTGCCGCTGCCGGCGGTGGCGCGGCGGATCGCGCGGCCGACCTCGGTGCTGCCGGTGAACGCGATCTTCGCGATGCGCGGATGCATCGTGATGGACTCGCCCACCGTGCCGTCGCCGCAGACGATGTTGACGACGCCGGGCGGCAGGCCGACCTCGGTGCAGATTTCGGCAAACAGCAGCGCCGTCAGCGGCGTCTGCTCGGCCGGCTTGAAGACCACGGTGTTGCCGCAGGCCAGCGCCGGCGCGATCTTCCAAGCCAGCATCAGCAGCGGAAAGTTCCACGGCACGATCTGCCCGACCACGCCCAGCGCCTGCGCCTGCGGAAACTCGGTCTCCAGCAGCTGCGCCCAGCCGGCGTGGTGATAGAAGTGGCGCACCGCCAGCGGCACGTCGACGTCGCGCGTCTCGCGAATCGGCTTGCCGTTGTCCAGCGTCTCCAGCACCGCGAACAGCCGCGCATGCTTTTGCAGCGCGCGCGCCAGCGCATAGAGGTGCCGCGCGCGGCCGTGGTTGCCTGAAGCCTGCCAGCCGACTTGAGCGGCTTCGGCCGCCTTCACCGCCTGTTCCACCTGCGACGGCGTGGCCTGCGCCACCTGCGCCAGCGGCCGGCCGGTGGCCGGGTCGATGGTGTCGAAGTGGCCGCCGCCTTTCAGCCAGCGGCCGCCGATGAAGTGGCCGAAGCGGCGGCCGTGGCGGTCCAGCCAGGCCTGGGCCAGGCCGTCGGATTCCGGAGCGGGGCCGTAGTCCATCGTCGCGAGGATGTCGGTGACTGAAGTCATGGCAAGGCGTGGCGGTACGACGCGCTGTAGGCGCCGGTCACGTGGTGTTCGAGCTGGCGCTCGATGTCGGTCAGCAGGCTGCTGGCGCCGAAACGGAACAGCCCCGGCTGCAGCCAGCGCGCGCCCAGCTCCTCCTTCATCAGCGCCAGGTACTGCGTGGCCAGCCGCGCCGACGAGATGCCGCCCGCGGGCTTGTAGCCGACGACGTGGCCGGTCTCGGCCGCGTAGTCGCGGATCGCGCGCACCATCACCAGCGAGACGTCCAGCGTCGCGTTGACGGCTTCCTTGCCGGTGCTGGTCTTGATGAAGTCGGCGCCGGCCATCATCGCCACCCACGACGCGCGGGCCACGTTCTCCAAGGTTTGAAGTTCGCCGGTGGCGAGGATGGCCTTCAGGTGCGCCGGCCCGCAGGCGGCGCGGAAGGCGCGGATCTCGTCGTACAAGGCCGGCCAGTCGTGCAGCAGCGCGTGGCGGCGGCTGATCACGATGTCGACCTCGCGCGCGCCGGCGGCTACCGACAGCTCGATCTCGCGCAGCTTGGTCTCGCGCGGCGTCTGCCCGGCGGGGAAGCCGGTGGACACCACCGCGACCGGGATGCCGCTGCCGGCCAGCGCGTCCACCGCGCACTCGACCATCTCGTGGTAGACGCAGACGGCGCCGACCTTCAAGCCGTCGACGCCCAGCGCGGCCGCCAGATCGGCGCGCAGCGGCTGGCGCGCCTTGGCGCACAAGCGGCGCACGCGGCCGAAGGTGTCGTCGCCGGCCAGCGTCGTCAGGTCCAGGCACTGGATGGCGCGCAGCAGCCACGCGGCCTGGTGCTGCTTCTTGACCGAGCGGCTGCCGTTCAGCCCGGCGACGCGGCGCGCCACCGCGGGCTGGTTGACGCGCAAGGCGCGCAGCCGCGCCAAGTCGAGCGGAATGCCGGGGTTCAGGGTGTCATCGGTCATGGGCGCGGCGGCGGCGGGTGGCGGTGGTGAGGCGCGGGCGCTGCAGGATAGCCGCTGCGGCATCATCGGCGCATGCGGCTGACCCTGGGCCTTCTTCTCGCGTGCGGCGCGCTGGTGCTGGGCGCGGCCGGCGCGGCGCGGGCGCAGGCGGCTTCGGCGCCGGAGCCGCCCGCTTCGGCCGTCAGCTTCACGCCGATGGAGGTGGTGGCCGACAAGCCGGTGCCTGCGGCTCCGGCCTCGCCGCCACCGCCGCCATCGCGCCGCGTCGATGCGCCCTGGTTCGACCAGCCGCTGGGCGCCGACCCGCAGGCCTGGCGCTACAGCGCGGCGCTGGAGTTGCTGAGCGCCGCCGACCAGGCCGAGGTCTTGCGCCGCGTGCTGCTGCGCCGGCACCTGCTGCAATTGGCCGGCACGCCGGCGGCGGCCGCGCAGACCGTGCGCCAGGCGCTGGCCGAAGGCGCGTCGCAGCCGCCGGCGCCGGCCGACGGCGCGTTGCGCAGCCGCTGGGCCGAGCTGGTCAACCAGTACCTGCGCGCGGCGCCGCCGCCCGGAGCCTTGGCTGTGCCGCCCGAGCTGGAGGCCGACCAAGCGCGGCTGCGCGAGACGGCGCCGGGGCTGTGGTCGCTGCTGGCGCCCGACGGCAGCCTGCGCGGCCGCGTCTGGTGGCTGCCGCTGCGCAACGGCGCGCCGCAGGCGCTGGCGCTGGCCGACTTCCGCGTGCGCGCGCCGGCGGGCGGCGGCATGGTCTTCGACTGCAGCCTGCCGCGCTACGCCGAGATGGCGCTGGCCGCGCCCGGGCAGGACACCGCGTACCTGTGCCGCAGCGGCGCCGGCGCCGGCAGCGCCGAGGCCTGGGACGAGCTGGCGCGGCTGCTGCGCCGCGCGGCCGCGGTGCCGCTGCAACTGGAGCCAGCCGAGCTGTCCGACGCGTCCGCAACACACCGCATGGCGCTGCGGCTGGAAGCGCCGCAGCACGCCGCCGCGCTGGAGCTGGCTGCCGCGGCCGATGCGGCGCAGGCGGCGGCTTCGACCGCTGCCGCCCACACCGCGGCGTCCCGTCCCGCGGCCACGGCCGCGCCGCGCGGCGCGCTGGCCCCGCTGCGCTTCGTCGGCGTGGCGCTGCTGGCGCTGGCCGCGCACGCGCTGCTGCAGGCGCTGGCCGGCCGCCGCGCCGCGCTGCTGCTGAGCTGGGGCGCGTTGACGGCCTTGAGCCTGCTGGCCGTGTTCAAAGGCCTGCCCAGCCTGTGGCCGGCGCCGATCGGCGTGCCGCCGCTGCCGCGCGTGCTTGCCGCGCTGGTGTTGCCGCTGTTCGCCGCCGCGCTGCTGGCCGCGGCCTTCGAGCTGCTGCGCGCGCTGGGCCGCGGCCTGCTGCTGCCGCTGTTCCAAAGCCTCAGCGACCGCCTGTCCGGCCGCTATTGACCGACACTGGTGTCATGGTGCCCCCACGCTCACTTCGTTCGCGGCCCCCCGAGGGGGTGCTCAGTACCTTCGGAACGGCCGGGCGGTACTGATGCGCGTGCTGCTGGTGGAAGACGACCCGATGATCGGCGAGAGCCTGCGCGAGGCCTTGCGCCGCCAGGGCATGGCGGCCGACTGGGTGCGCGACGGCCGCGCCGCGGATGCGGCGCTGGCCAGCGAGCGCTTCGACGCCGTGCTGCTGGACCTGGGGCTGCCGCAACGCAGCGGCGTGCAGGTGCTGCAGGCCCTGCGCGCGCGCGGCGACGCGACGCCGGTGATCGTGCTGACCGCGCGCGACGCGCTGGCCGACAAGGTGGGCAGCCTGGACGCCGGCGCCGACGACTACCTCGTCAAGCCCTTCGAGCTGGACGAGCTGCTGGCGCGGCTGCGCGCGGTGGGCCGCCGCCACGCCGGCCGCGCGCAGACCGCGCTGCAGGTAGCCGACCTGACGCTGGACCCGGCCACCCGCGAGGTCAGCCGCGGCGCCCGGCCGGTGCTGCTGTCGGCGCGCGAGTTCGCGCTGCTGCAGGCGCTGATGGAGCGGCCCGGCGCGATCCTCTCGCGCGCGCAGCTCGAAGACCGGCTCTACGGCTGGGGCGAGGAGGTCGAGAGCAACGCCGTCAGCGTCTACGTGCACCAGCTCCGGCGCAAGCTGGGCGACGACCTGCTGCACACCGTGCGCGGCGTCGGCTACTACGTCGGCCTTCCCAAGCAGGGCTGATGCGTTCGCTGCGCCTGCGTCTGTTCGTGCTGCTGCTGGCGCTGGCCGCGCTGGCGGCGCTGGCCGTGGGTGGTGCCACCTACGCCGGTGTGCGCGCCGAGGCCGACGCGCTGTTCGACTACCAGCTGCGGCAGATGGCCTTGTCGCTGCGCGATCAGGGCCGCATCGCCGAAGACGAGCGCGCCGCGCTGGCCGACCCCGAGCTGGACTACGTGGTGCAGATCTGGTCGCTGGACGGCGTGCAGCTCTATAGCAGCCGGCCGCGGCCGCTGTCCGGGCCGCTCTCCGGCACGCTGCCGCCGCGCGCGGTGCTGGGCTTTACGACGGCGCGGATCGAAGGGCGGGAGTGGCGCGTCTACGGCGCGGCCACGCCGTTCCGCGTGGTACAGGTGGGCCAGCCGCTGGCGGTGCGGCGGCAGTTCGCGGCCGCGGCTGCCGGGCGCAGCGTGCTGCCGATCGTGATCGCGGTGCCCTTGCTGGGCCTGGCGGTGTGGTGGCTGGTCGGCGCCACGCTGGCGCCGCTGCGCCGTGTGGTGGCCGCCGCCGGCGCGCGCGAGCCGCATTCGCTGCAGCCGCTGCCGCTGGCCGGCCTGCCCAGCGAATTGCTGCCACTGGTGCAGGCCTTCAACGCGCTGCTGGCGCGGCTGGGCAGCGCCTTCGACGCCCAGCGCGCCTTCGTCGGCGACGCCGCGCACGAGCTGCGCACGCCGCTGACGGCGTTGAAGCTGCAGCTCGAGCTGCTGCGCACGGCCGCCGACGACGCCCAGCGCGACGACGCGCTGCAGCGCCTGCGCGCCGGCGTCGACCGCGCGTCGCGGCTGGCCGAGCAGCTGCTGGCGCTGGCCCGCGCCGAGCCCGGCCAGGCGCTGCCGATGGCGCCGCTGGACCTGGTGGCCGTGGCCCGTCAGGCGCTCGCCGACGCGGCGCCGCTGGCGCAGGCTCAACGGGCGCGATTGGACATCGACGCACCTGAATCGTTGGACGTGCGCGGCAACGCCGAGGCCTTGCGCAGCCTGCTGCGCAACCTGCTCGACAACGCGGTGCTGCACGGCGGCGCGCAGGTGCGGCTGACGCTGCGCCGCGGAGTCGACGACGGCGACCGCAGCGCCTGCGCGCAGGTCGACGACGACGGCCCGGGCATCCCCGAGGCCGAGCGCGAGGGCGTGTTCGACCGCTTCCACCGCCGCGAGGGCGACGGCGCCGCCGCCGCGCCCGGCAGCGGCCTGGGCCTGGCGATCGCGCGCGCCGTCGCCCGGCAGCACGGCGGCACGCTGCGGCTGCTGGATTCGCCGCTGAGCGGGCTGCGCGCGGAGTTGCGACTGCCGGCCGGCATCTGCGTCCAGCCGGCCGTCCCGCTGGGGTGACGGGATCACGTCGCCGTCCCGTTGACCGGAAACCTGCCTGCGCGAACCTCCATCGCTCGGGCGCAGCCGGTCGCCGTTGAAGAGGCGAGCAGCATGACCCGGTCCGATATGACCCAGCCGGATGGCGGTCCGCATCTGGTTCCACAGGTGCGGCGGCCTGCCGGCCGGATTGTCCAGGGCGGCGGCCATCCAGCCGCGCCGCAGGCCGGTCGGTCATGCTTGGCGCGAGGGAATCCGTCCGGGGAAATATGGGCCGCCCATGACGACTTGCCCATCGCCCTGCGTCGGGATCGAAGAGGGCCCTCTTGCGAGGAAGAGTGGGGGCGTCGGCAAACTGCCGGCGGGTTGCATCGGGGGTGATAGGCCAAGTTATCTCGCCGGTACCATTTGGTCCATATCACGTTCCTCACATGGAACAGCGGAGTCGCTCTTGACTATCTTGCATACAAGCCGAATGCGTCTGGAGCCGATTGCTGAACGACACCTCGATGGCGTGTATGCAATGGACCAGATCCCAGAAGTCATGCGCTATGTCAGTGGGCAACCAGCGACACGCGAACAGACCGCCGCATGGATCGTTCGTGTTCAGCGCTGCTGGGCCGCATGGGGCACCAGCTGGTGGGCCTTTGTCGAACCGACCAGCGGTCGCATCGCTGGCAGCGGCTGCATTCAATACGCACGCCGAGAGGCAGAACTCCCTTCGGACTTAGACAGCTTGCGGAGCAACCCGCTCGAGATCGGTTGGCGCCTGCATCCTGACTTCTGGCGTAAAGGTATGGCCAGCGAAGCGGCGCTGCGCATGGCCTCGCATGCCTTCGATGCTCTCGAAGCCCAAGAGCTGATCGCTGTGCGCCACCTCGACAACATCGCTTCAGCCCGTGTGATGGATCGTCTACGCATGCGCTACCGGGGCCTTGAAACTTGGTATGGAAAGCCGGAGGCTACTCATGCGGTCAGTCGCGAAGAGTGGTTGAAGACCTGAACCATCAAACCAGCAAGCGGAGCTCGAAGCCGTGAGGCCTAAGGAAGGTCTGCACAACGCGCTGCGTAACGCTGACGCGCCCAGTTGGCCATCATGCAGATCGAGAACGGCACTCGAAGGACCTCGCGACGCGCGTCACGGCGCCGAGCGATTGCAGCGCGGCGCGTGCTTGGTGCACGGCTCGCGCACTCATCCTCGCGCTCCCATCAGCTTTGCGCGCGCCATCCACAGGTTCGACAGTGCGAACAGCGTGACGATCTGCGCCGTGTTCTTGGCCAAGCCTCGGTAGCGAACCTTCGTGTAGCCGAACTGCCTCTTCAGGACGCGGAACGGGTGCTCGACCTTAGCCCTGATGCTGGCCTTGAGCTGCTCGAGCTTGTCGGCGATGACGTCTGCCTTGGTCTGCGGGTCGAGCTTGCGCCGAAGACCAGGCCGCATCGCCACGTACCAGTTCGGGCCGGCTGCTTCCGGCCGCTTGTGCACCCCCTGATAGCCGGCGTCGGCAAAGACGTCACGCTCGCGCCCGTGCAGCAGCTGCCCGGCGACGTTCAGGTCGTTGACGTTGGCCGCGGTCGTCACCACCGTGTGCACCAGACCCGAGTCGGCGTCCACGCCGATGTGCGCCTTCATCCCGAAATACCAGTTGTTGCCCTTGCGCGTCTGCTTCATCTGCGGATCGCGTTCGCCCTCGGCGTTCTTGGTCGAGCTCGGCGCCGAGATCAGCGTGGCATCCACCGCCGTGCCGCTGCGAAGCATCAGGCCCTTGTGGCTCAGCAGATCGTTGACGACCCGCAGCATGTCCACGGCCAGGTTGTGTCGCTCCAACAGATGCCGAAAGCGCAGGATCGTCGTCTCGTCGGGCAGCCGCGCGGTCACGCCCTCGAGCTTGGCGAACTCGCGGTACAGCGGCACGTCGTGCAGCGCCTCTTCCATCGCCGGATCGCTCAGCCCGAACCACTGCTGCAGGTAGTGGATGCGCAGCATGGTCTCGATGCCGAAGGGCGGTCGGCCGGTCTTGGCCTTGGGGTAATGCGGTTGGACGATCTGCACCAGCACCGCCCAGGGCGCGACACGCTCCATCTCTTCGAGGAACTCGCGCTTGCGCGTCTTCTTCGTCGACAGGTTCAGGCCAAGTCCAAGTTGCTTCACGGCTCGCATCGTCACCTCACGTGCCGCCTCGGGCAAGACGGATCAGCCCTTAGTTATGCAGACATTCCCTAACATGTCTCGAGCTGAGGCGCCACGGCACGCACGTTGCCCCGCGAGCCGCCGCGTTCGCTGCGGCGCCCGCCGTCAGGTCGATGCGTTCGTGATCTTGATAAGTGGGCTCTGAGCCATAGGAAGTGACGCCCAACACGCTGCCGGAGCACCGTATGCCTCGCATCGTCATCACTGGAGGGCCAGGCGCAGGTAAGACAAGCCTGCTCCACGAACTCGCGCGCCGCGGCTTTCGCACGGTCGCGGAGTCGGCGCGCGCCGCCATCGCCGAACGGCGGGCGCTTGGCCTTCCGCCTCGCCCGGCGCCGGAGATGTTCGCACGCGAGATCCTCCGCCGAGACATCGAGAAGTACGAACAAGCGGGTGACTCGGACGAGTGGGTGTTCTTCGACCGCAGCGCGCTGGAGTCACTGGCAATGCTCCATGAAACGGTTCCGTACCCGCCAGACCAGTTGAGCCAGCGCCTTGCCGAGTTTCGCTTCCATCCCTTCGTCTTTATGCTGCCGCCGTGGCAAGCCATCTACGTTACCGACTCAGAACGCGATCAAACCTTCGCCCACTCTCAAGTTGTCCATGCCCAGCTTGTTCGCTGGTATCAACGGTGCGGCTACCAGTTGCAGGAGGTTCCTTGCCTGCCCGTGGCCGAGCGCGCGGGCTTCGTCGTCCAGGCGCTCAGGTGCGGCGACGCTTGATCCAATATCGTTAATATTCGGATCGCTGCGCCAGGAGCGCGGCATCTCCTTCGAGGAGATCACCGTCGCGGTGGAGGCCGGCGCACTGTTGGATGTGGTGGCCCACCCCAATCCGAAGAAGTACCCGCGTCAGAAGATCATGGTCGTCGCCGTGGCTGGCTATGCCTACCTGGTTCCGTTCGTCGAGGAAGAGGATCATCTGTTCCTCAAGACCATCATCCCCAGTCGCAAGGCCACGCGCGACTTCCTTGGCAAGGAGGCAGACGATGTCCAGGCTCGATCCGTACGAACTTGAAGTTCTCCAAGCCTACGAGAAGCGCAAACTCGGCTCGGTCGCAAGCAAGGCCGAACGGGAGCGTCTGCGCGCGTCCGCCCGCGCCACCGCGATCAAGGACAAGCGCGTGAACATCCGCCTGTCGTCCATCGACCTCATGGACATTCAAGCTCGCGCCCTGGAAGAAGGTGTTCCCTATCAGACGCTCATCGCCAGCGTCTTGCACAAGTACGTCACCGGAAGGTTGACGGAGTCAGGTGCCACCGCGAGTACGGCGGAACGGCGCCTGCCCCGGCGCTCGAGGGCCGAGCCTTAATCCTCGCTTCATCTTCGCCTCACGCAGGGCTCATCGGCGCTCTCTAGATTCCACTCCGACCCCGGCCGCCGGCCGGATGGAACACGAAGGAGAGCGCAGATGAACTTCAAGCCCCGCACCGTCGCGCTGGCCGCTGCCTTGTGCACTGCCAGCCTGGCCGCCACCACCGCCGGCGCGTGGACGCTGCCGGCCTGGCTGTCCGGCAAGGCCAAGGCGCAGACCCTCGCGCAGAACGCCGAGCCGGCCACCACCGCGATGGCGCCGGCCACGGCGGCGACGCCGGCCCTCGCCCCGGCCCCCGCGCTGCCGCCCGGCGCGCAGCCCAACTACCGCGCCATCGTGCAAAGCGCCGGCCCGGCGGTGGTGGGCGTCACGGTCTCGGGCCTGCACAAGGCCGCACGCAGCAGTGACGACGATGACGACGACGGCGGCGACGGCGGCCCGGCGCTGCAGAACGACCCGTTCTTCCGCTTCTTCCGCGGCGTGCCGGGCTTCCGCATGCCGCCGCAGGGCGCGCAGCCGTTCCGCGGCCAGGGCTCGGGCTTCATCATCAGCAGCGATGGCCTGGTGCTGACCAACGCGCACGTGGTGCGCGAGGCCAAGCAGGTGACCGTCAAGCTCAGCGACCGCCGCGAATACGCGGCCAAGGTGCTGGGCAGCGACGCCGCCACCGACATCGCGGTGCTGAAGATCGACGCCAAGGGCCTGCCGACGGTGGCGCTGGGCGACGCGCGCAACCTGCAGGTGGGCGACCCGGTGCTGGCCATCGGCGCGCCGTTCGGCTTCGAGCAGTCGGCCACGCAGGGCATCGTCAGCGCCAAGGGGCGCTCGCTGCCGGGCGACAGCGTCGTGCCCTTCATCCAGACCGACGCCGCGGTCAACCCGGGCAACTCGGGTGGCCCGCTGTTCGACGGCAGCGGCCGCGTGGTGGGCATCAACGCGCAGATCTTCTCGCGCAGCGGCGGCTTCCAGGGGCTGGCGTTCGCGATCCCGATCGACGTCGCGCTGCGCGTCAAGGACCAGATCGTCACGCACGGCAAGGTGGAGCACGCGCGGCTGGGCGTCACGCTGCAGGACTTGTCAGCGCCGCTGGCCGAATCCTTCGGGCTGAAGGCGCCCGACGGCGCGCTGGTGTCCAGCGTCGTGCCCGGCAGCGCCGCCGCGAAGGCGGGGCTGAAGGCCGGCGACGTGATCACCGCCTACGACGGCGCGCCGGTGCAGACGGCCGGCGACGTGTCCAGCCGCGTCGGCCTGGCGCGGCCCGGCGAGCGCGCCGCGCTGACGGTGTGGCGCGACAAGGCCGCGCGCGAGCTGCCGGTGGCGCTGGGCCGCGCCGATGCCGGCAACGACCAGGCCGAGGCCGTGGCCGGCGGCGTCGAAGGGCCGTCGCTGGGCCTGTCGGTGCGGCCGCTGGAGCGCGCCGAGCAGCGCCAGGCCGGCGTCGACCACGGGCTGCTGATCGAGCAGGTCAAGGGCCCCGCGCGCCTGGCCGGCGTGCAGCCGGGCGATGTGCTGCTGGCGCTCAACGGCAAGCCGGTGCAGGGCATCGAGCAGATCCGCGACGCGCTGAAGAGCAAGCCGCGCCACGTGGCGCTGCTGATCGCGCGCGACGGGCAGCAGATCTTCGTGCCGGTAGAGCTGGGCTGACCGGCCAGGCCCCGGGTTCTCACCCGGGGCCTGGGCCGTCGTCGGCGGTCGGGTTTCACGGCGGAGGGCGCGCGGTGGCCGCGCACCCGCGGTCGAGGGTTTCGCGGGCGGCGGGGCGGCTGAAACACTGCTGGGCAGAAGCCGGGTGTCCCGCCCGGCGGTGTTTCTTCAGCGCGAAGCCCATCATGAACTTCATCTACCGTGCTATTTCGACGGCTGCCCTGCTGGCCGCCAGCGCCGCCGCACCGGCGGCCATGGTCCACGTGCAGTTCGACAACCCCATCTTCAGCGGCGTGGCGGCGCCGGCCTACGATGCGGTGACGATCCGCTTCCCAGGCCCAGGCGGCGGCGCCAGCGTCACCGCCAACGTGGCGGCCGGGCGCTTCCAGGGCACGGCGTCGAACCTCGTGGGCATCGACCCCTCGGTGCTGGTCGACAGCGCGGCCGACCTCTACCTGTACTGCTACGACCTGTACGAGCACGTGGGCGACGGCTGGAGCGCGGACTACACGGTCAACTTCGGCGGCGCGGCGGCGCGCACGCTGGACTTCCTGGGCGCCGTCAATGCCGTGCTGAGCCAAAGCCAGTCTCAGGTCGACCCCTATGCCTGGCTGCATCCCGGCAACGGGCTGATGGCCGCCGCGATCCAGCTGGGCATCTGGGAAAGCAAGTACGACAGCGGCGACGACTGGAGCATGGGCAGCGGCGCCTTCCAGGCCAGCGGCCTGGAAGCGCAGACGGCCTCGTACCTGGCCGGCTTCCTGGCCGCGATGCCGGGTACGGCGTCGCTCGACGCCCGCTACGTGATGACTTTCGAGGCCGCCGGCGTGCAGGACATGATCACCGGCGATCCGCCGTCGAACGTGCCGGAGCCGGGCACGCTGGCACTGGCCGGCCTGGCGGGGCTGGCGCTGGTGCGCCGGCGTCAGCGCGGCGCGAAGTCCTCGGTGTCCACGTCGGCCTGCGCCGCCGGCGTGTAGCGCGGGCCGGTCACGGTGCGCGGGTTGATCAGCGCATCCAGGCGCTGCGCCTGATCCGGCGGCAGCCGCACGCGCGCGGCACCCAGGTTGTCTTCGAGGTGGGCGACCTGGGTCGTGCCGGGGATCACGTGCACGTGCTCGCCCTGCGCCAGCAGCCAGGCCAGCGCCAGCTGCGCCGGGCTGCACCCCACCTCCTGCGCGATCGCCAGGTAGGGCGGCAGCAGCTTCAGGTTGGCCGCATAGGCTTCGGGCTGGAAGCGCGGCATCGCGCGCCGCAGGTCTTTCTCGTCCAGCGTGGAGGGGTCGTGCAGCGTGCCGGTCAGGTAGGCGCGCGCCAGCGGGCTGAAGGCGACGAAGGCGGCACCGATCTCGCGGCAGGCTTGCAGCACCGCGATCTCGGGGTTGCGCGTCCACAGGGAGTATTCGGTCTGCACCGCGGCGATCGGGTGCACCGCGTGCGCGCGGCGGATCGTCGGCGCCGAGACTTCCGACAGCCCGATCGCGCGCACCTTGCCCTGCTGCACCAGCCGTGCCAGCGCGCCGACCGAGTCCTCGATCGGCACCGTCTTGTCCCAGCGGTGCAGGTAGTACAGGTCGATCACTTCGGTGCCCAGGCGCTGCAGGCTGTCTTCGCAGTGGCGCTGGATGGCCTCGGGGCGGCCGTCGATCACGCGGCGGGTCACGCCGTCGGCGCCGGTGACGCCGGCCATGCCGCCCTTGCTGATCAGCGTGATGCGCGAGCGTGCCTGCTTCAGCGCGCGGCCCACCAGCCGCTCGTTGGCACCGAAGCCGTACAGCGCGGCGGTGTCGAAGTGGTCCACGCCGAGGTCCAGCGCGCGCTGCAGCAGCGCCTCGGCGTCGGCCTCGGCCGGCGGGCGGCCGTAGGCGTGGCTCAGGTTCATGCAGCCCAGCCCGATGGGATTGACGCGGAAGGGGCCGAGAGCGCGGCGCGGCAGGGCAGGCGTGTCGTTCATGCGCCGATCATGCATGAAGGCGCCGCGCCTATAGTGGTGCCAGCAAGGAAGACACCGCCATGATGATCGTGATCGAAGAGGTGCTGACGCGCGACGAGCTGGCGCGGCTGCGCGGCCTGGCGCAGCAGGCGCCGTGGCAGACGGGGGTCGGCGCCGGCTCGCAGGCACGCGAGGTCAAGCACAACCTGCAGATCCCCGAAGGCGCCGAGGGGCTGCCGGAGATGCGCGCCATCGTGCTGCAGGCGCTCAACCGCAACCGGCTGCTGTTCTCGGCGGCGCTGCCGCTGAAGATGCGGCCGCCCAACTTCAACCGCTACACGCCCGAGCATCCCACCTACGGCTGGCACATCGACAACACGGTGCGCTGGCTGCCCGACGGCTCGGCGCTGCGCACCGATCTCTCGGCGACACTGTTCCTGTCGGACCCGAGCGAATACGAAGGCGGCGAGCTGACGATCCGCGAGCCGCTGGGCGCTCGCGCGATCCGCGGCGCCGCCGGCAGCCTGGTGGTCTATCCCTCGGGCCTGCTGCACGAGGTGAGCCCGGTCACGCGCGGCGAGCGCTACGCCTGCTACCTGTTCATGCAAAGCCTGGTCAAGGACGCCGAGCAGCGCCGCCTGCTGCACGAGCTGGACCTGGCGCTGATCTCGCTGCGCCGCCGCCTGGGCGAGAACGAGCCGGAACTCGTCACCCTCACCGGCACTTACCACAACCTGCTGCGGCGCTGGACCGACACTTGAGCAGCTTCAGTCCTTGAGTTGCAGCTCGCAGTCGTGCAGCACTTGGTAGCACGGCAGCACCTGCGCGACGCTGGCATTGGGCTCGCGGCCTTCGCGGATCGCGGCGAAGAACTCGCGGTCCTGCAGCTCGATGCCGTTCATCGAGACGTCGACTTGGCTGACGTCGATCTTCTCGTCCTTGCCGGTGAACAGGTCGTCATAACGCGCGATGTAGGTGCCCGTGTCGCCGATGTAGCGGAAGAAGGTGCCCAGCGGGCCGTCGTTGTTGAACGACAGGGAGAGCGTGCAGATCGCGCCGTTGGCGGCCTTCAACTGGATGCTCATGTCCATCGCGATGCCCAAGCTCGGATGGATCGGCCCCTGGATCGCGTGCGCCTTCACGATCGGGCTTTGCGCCTGGTACGCGAACAGGTCCACCGTGTGCGCCGCGTGGTGCCACAGCAGGTGGTCGGTCCAGCTGCGCGGCTGGCCCAGCGCGTTCATGTTGCTGCGGCGGAAGAAGTAGGTCTGCACGTCCATCTGCTGGACGTGCAACTCGCCCTTCACGATGCGCCGGTGCACCCACTGGTGGCTGGGGTTGAAGCGCCGCGTGTGGCCGCACATCGCCACCTTGCCGCTGGCCTGCGCCGCGGCGACGACCGCCTGCCCGTCGGCCAGCGCGTCGCACAGCGGGATCTCCACCTGCACGTGCTTGCCGGCTTGCAGGCAGGCCAGTGTCTGCGAGGCGTGCATCTGCGTCGGCGTGCACAGGATGACGGCGTCCACGTCCTTGATCGCCAGGCTGTCGGCGAGGTCGGTCGTCACGTGCGGGATGCCGTATTTGTCGGCGACCTCCTGCGTCTTGCCCAGCTCGCGGCTGACCAGCGAGACGACCTTGACGTCGGGGATGTTCTTGATGCCGTCGAGGTGCTTGATGCCGAAGGCGCCGGCGCCGGCGAGGGCGACGTTGATGGTCATGCGGGGTTCTCCAGGATCAGGTGGCCGACGGCCGTGTTGCTCGCCGGCACGTGATAGAAGCGGTGCGCGACGCGCGGCTTGGCGCCGCCGGCGACATCGGCCATGGCGCCGCGCGCGATCAGCCACATCACCAGCTCGATGCCTTCGCTGCCGGCCTCGCGCACGTAGTCGATGTGCGGCATCTGCGCCAGGTCCGCGGGGTCGGCGATCAGGCGGTCGAGGAAGGCGTTGTCCCACTCGGCGTTGATCAGCCCGGCGCGCGGGCCTTGCAGCTGGTGGCTCATGCCGCCGGTGCCCCAGATCTGCACGTTCAGCGGCTCGTCGTAGCTTTCCACCGCACGGCGGATCGCCTGGCCCAGCTGGAAGCAGCGCCGGCCCGACGGCACCGGATACTGCACGACGTTGACCGCGAACGGGATCATCGGGCAAGGCCAGGCGTCCTTCGCCGGGTCGAGCGCGCCGCACATCAGCGACAGCGGCACCGTCAGCCCGTGGTCGACGTCCATCTTGTTGACGATGGTGAGGTCGAAGTCGTCCTGGATCACGCTTTGCGCGATGTGGCTGGCCAGTTGCGGATGGCCGATGACCTTGGGCACCGGGCGCGGGCCCCAGCCTTCGTCGGCCGGCTGGTATTCGGCCGCGGTGCCGATCGCGAAGGTGGGGATGATCTCCAGGCTGAACGCGGTGGCGTGGTCGTTGTAGACGAGGAAGATCACGTCGGGCTTCTGCGCTTTCAGCCACTGCTTGCTGAACTCGTAGCCCGAGAACACCTTCTGCCAATAGGGCTCGGCCGTCTTGCCGAGGTCCAGCGCGGCGCCGATGGCCGGCACGTGGCTGGTGTAGACCGATGCGGTGATGCGGGCCATCAGCGCTGCCCTGCCTTTCCCTGCGGCTGGCGGTGCGGCTGCGCATTGCCGTCCTCGCCCAGGCGGCGGTTGCCTTCGGCGCTGCGGCCGCCGGCGATCATCATCTCGCGGTACTCCTCTTCGGTCATGCCGGTCATGCTGCCGGCCATCTGCTGAAAGCTCTTGCCGTCGGTGGCGCCGATCTTGGCCAGGAAGTAGATGTTGCCGCCGGCGGCGATGCAGCGGTTGAGGTCGCGCGCCAGCACGGCCTGCTTTTGCTCCTCGGTCATCGGCCACTCGTCGAGGTAGGCGCGCTCGTTCGCCTTGAAGCGCTCGCGGTTGGCGGCCTTCATCAGGCTCATGCAGAACTGGTTGAGCCAATAGCCCCTGCGCGACTGCTCGGCGTCGAAGATCGTCGTGCCGGGGATGTCCTGGTAAGGCTTGTGCAGCGCCATCGGATGCTCCTGGGTCGCCGGTCAGTAAACACAGGAGAAGCTGGCGGCATTGGCCGCGTCGCCGCCGTTGAACCGCGGCCAGTAGGGCCACTGGCACAGCGGCCGGCTGCGCTGCACCTGGAAGGGCGGCCTGGCCTCCTGCTCCACCAGGTCCAACTCGCGCGGGGCGTAGCCTTTCTCGGTCCATTGAACCAGCACGTCGAGCATGTCGACCAGCGCCGGCGCGCCGCTGCCCACGTGGTCGACGCCGGGCGCGGCGTACAGGCGCATGAACTCGGCGGGCTGGCGCGGCCCCAGGCGGCGCTGCACCGATTCGAGGTAGCGCACGCCGGCGAAGCCGCTTTGCGCGTAGTCGCTCATGTGCTCCAGCACGATCAGCTTGTGGCCGAGTTGCTGGAAGGCGCGCAGGTCGGGGTCGGTCGAATCCATCAGCGCCGAGACCTCGCGCACGCGCGCGGCGGCCGATTCGGGCGTGATGCGTCGCGGGTCGGCCTTGGGGTCGCGAGCGTAGAAGTACTGCAGCGCGCCGCTGCCGTAGACCCAGGCGATGCCGTTGTCGGCCGCCGGCGGCAGCGTGGGCGCCGATGCGCCGGTCCACCACGCGCGCCAGCCGCCGGTGGCGCCGAAGGCCGGCGTGTCCTCGCCGCCGATGCTCCAGCCGGGGTACTCGGTCACGCCGTTGGCTAGCGCGTACGGAAACCGATAAGGCGCGCGCAGCGTGCGGATGGCGTCGATCTGCTTGTCGCTGAGGCACGCGTCGGCGGCCTGGCCGGCGGTGCAGCGCAGCGTGGCGGGGTCGAAGGTCTTCAGGCAGCCCGCGGGGTCGGCGATCACGCGGTCGAGCACGCCGTCCTTGCCGTCGCAGGCGGCCAGCGTGGCCTCGTGCACCAGCTTGACCTGCGCCGGGTTGAGCCAGCCGCCATCCATCAGCGCGATGCCGTTGCGCGCGCCGGCGAACTGCAGCCCCGTCCAGTTGATCACCGGCACGCGGCTGAAGATGCCGTTGAAGGCCTGCGGGTAGCGCTGCGCCATCGTCAGGCCTTCGCGCCCGCCTTCGCTGCTGCCGGCGAAGTACAGGTACTGCGGCGCGCGGCCGTAGGCCAGCTTCATCAGCTCGACCGAGACGTTGCGCACTTTCGGGTAGGCCGCGTGCGCGAAGTTGACGAGCATCTCGTCGTTGAGCGCGAAGGCCATCGGCGGCTCGCCGGGCCTGGCCTGGTGGCCGGAGTCGGTGCCGACGGTGGCATAACCCTGCATCAGCGGCGACGGGCTGTCGTAGCGCTGCGCCGGCAGCAGCCCCAGGCCGCTGATCAGCACGCCGTTGAAGCCGCCGCCGCCGTACTGCAGCGAGCGGCCGTTCCACTGCGCCGGCAGGTTGACCTGGAACTGGATGGGCTCGGCCTTGGGGTCGACCGGCGCGATCCTGCCCAGGACCTTGCAATAGGCAGGCGCGGCCGGCGTGATCATCGCGGCCGGCGTCGGGCCGCGCTCGGCCACCGCCAGCGGCGCCGGTGCCATCCAGGTGGCGCTGTCGACGCGCGCGGCGCCGCTGGTCAGCCCCGGCCAGACGATGCGCTCGGGCGCGATCGTCGTGCCGGCCAGCGATTCGCAGCCGGACTTGAGATCGGGCCCGGTCAGCCGAGGGCCGGGCGCGGCGCAGCCGGCCAGCAGCAGCGCGGCCGCGGACAGGGACAGGGCAGGGATCAGGACGGTGTGCTTCATCGTCATTCTTCGGGCCAGTACAGACGGCGCGGATTGTCGACCAGCAGCTTGCGTTGAAGTTCCGCCGTCACGGCGATGTGCGGGATGAAGTCGACCAGCAGCCCGTCGTCGGGCATGTGGTCCTTCAGGTTGGGGTGCGGCCAGTCGGTGCCCCACAGCACGCGGTCGGGGAAGGTCTCGACCACCTTGCGCGCGAACGGCACCACGTCGCGGTAGGCGGCGCGCTCGCCATTCAGCGCGCGCGGGCCGGTGACCGACAAGCGCTCGGGGCAGCTGACCTTGCTCCAGACGTTGGCGTGCTCGCGCATGAACTTCAGGAACAGCGCGAACTCGGGGCCGTCGATGGGCTTGCTCACGTCGGGCCGGCCCATGTGGTCGACGACGACGGTGGTCGGCAGCGCGGTGAAGAAGTCCCACAGCTCGGGCAGGTCTTGCGCCTCGAAATAGATCACCACGTGCCAGCCCAGCGCCTGGATGCGGCCGGCGATCTCCAACAGCTCGTCCTTGGGCGTGAAGTCGACCAGCCGCTTGACGAAGTTGAAGCGCACGCCGCGCACGCCAGCCTCGTGCAGATCCTGCAGCTCGCGGTCGCTCACGCTGCGCTTGACCGTCGCGACGCCGCGCGCGCGGCCGCCGCTGGCGCGGCAGGCGTCGGCCATCGCGCGGTTGTCGGCGCCGTGGCAGGTGGCCTGCACGATCACGTTGCGCTCGAAGCCCAGGTGGTCGCGCAGCGCGAAGAGCTGGGCCTTGCCGGCGTCGCAAGGCGTGTACTTGCGCTCGGGCGCGAAGGGGAATTCGGCGCCGGGGCCGAACACGTGGCAGTGCGCGTCGACGCTGCCCGGCGGCAGCTTGAACTGCGGCTGGCTCGGGCCGGCGTACCAGTCCAGCCAGCCGGGGGTTTTCTCGAAAGTCATTCAGCAGTCCTTTGCGGGCTTCTTGCGGGTGTGGGCGAGGATGCGGTCCGCTTCCGTGCGCCAGTCGGCGCTGCGCGCGAAGCCCGGCTTGCCGCGCGTGCCGAATAGGTCGCCGTCGGCGAGGTCGGCCACCCAGGCCTGGCGTTCGGCGGTGCCGGCGGCGCTGTACGGCGCGAGGCCGGCTTCGCGGACGGTCTCGGCGACCTCGCGCACTTCTTCGCTGCGGCGGCGGCCGTGCTCGATCACGCGCTGGAAGAAGTACGCGGCCTGCTTCTCCCAGTCGATGCCGGGAAAGGTCTCGCGCAGGCTGGCGATCACCGCGTCTTCCACGCCGTAGTGGCGCGCGGCGGTGAAGCTCTCGATGACCATCGCCTCCAGGCCCTTGATCATCACGCTGCGGCACATCTTGGTGGCGCTGGCCACGCCCAGTCGCTCGTCGGCAACCTTGGCGGCAAAGCCGTAGGCGTTGATTTTTGGCGTTAGCGCCGCGGCATCGGGGCCGCCCAGCAGCAGCGGCACCTGGATGCGGTAGGGCGGGATCGAGGTCATCACCGCGCCTTCGACGTAGCGGCCGCCGACGGCGTTGACGAACTCGGCGGCGCGGATCTTGGCGCCCGGCGACGCCGAGTTGACGTCGAGGAAGAAGCAGCCTGCGGTCAGCCCTGGTGCGCAGGCCTGGGCCACCGGCACGGCCTGGCTGGCGGTGACGGCGGAGATCACCAGCTCGGCGCCGCGCACCGCATCGGCGTGCGACTCGGTCAGCCGCACGCCGTTGAGCAGCGCGTGCTCGCGCAGCGGCTCGCCGGCTTCGCCGTGCAGCTTGAGGTCGAACGCGGTGACGGCCAGCTCCTGCTTGCGCAGGTCCTCGGCCAGGATGCGGCCGACCTCGCCGTAGCCGATCAGCGTGATCTTCATGGCTTGCGGTCAGTCGATGTACTTCAGGCCGGCCTTGGCCAGCGGCTCGCGCATCTTGTACATGTCCAGGCCCAGCACGCCGCTGGCCAGCTTGGCGCGCTTGTCGCCTTCGTTGGCCTCGCGCGCGGACGCCGCCTCCAGCGTCTTCGCGGCTAACGCCTTGGGCACGCAGACCACGCCGTCGTCGTCGGCGACGATCACGTCGCCCGGGTGCACCAGCGCGCCGGCGCAAACCACGGGGATGTTGACCGAGCCGATCGTCGCCTTGATCGTGCCCTTGCTGCTGATGGCTTTGCTCCAGACCGGGAAGCCCATCTCGGTCAATGTCTTCACGTCGCGCACGCCCGCGTCGATGACCAGCGCGCGCGCGCCGCGGGCCTGGAACGAGGTGGCCAGCAGGTCGCCGAAGTAGCCGTCGGTGCATTCGGCGGTGATCGCCGCGACGACGACGTCGCCTTCTCGGATCTGCTCGGCGACGACGTGCATCATCCAGTTGTCGCCCGGGTGCAGCAGCACGGTGACCGCGGTGCCGCTGACCTGCGCGCCGGCGTAGATCGGGCGCATATAAGGCTTCAGCAGGCCGACGCGGCCCATCGCCTCGTGCACGGTGGCGCTGCCGAATTGGGCCAGCGCATCGGCGGTGGCCGCGTCGGTGCGCTGGATGTTGCGGTAGACGACTCCGAGTTCGTACATATCACAGCCCTTTCTTCTTCAACGCGGCGTCGAGCCGCGGATAGACGCGCCTTGCATTGCCTTCGTAGATCGCCTGTTTCTGCGCCGCGCTCAACTGCGTGCTGGCCTCGATGTAGCGCTTGGTGTCGTCGTAGTTGAAGCCGGTCTCGGGGTCGATGCCGCGCACCGCGCCGATCATCTCGCTGGCGAACAGGATGTTGTCGACCGGGATCACCTTGGTCAGCAAATCGATGCCCGGCTGGTGGTAGACGCAGGTGTCGAAGAACACGTTGTTCAGCAGATGGTCCTTCAGCAGCGGCTTCTTCAGCTCCTGCGCCAGCCCGCGGTAGCGGCCCCAGTGGTAGGGCGCGGCGCCGCCGCCGTGCGGAACGATGAACTTCAGCGTCGGGAAGTCCTTGAACAAATCGCCCTGGATCAGCTGCATCACCGCCGTCGTGTCGGCGTTGATGTAGTGCGCGCCGGTGGTGTGGAAGCAGGCGTTGCAGCTCGTGCTGACGTGCACCATCGCCGGGATGTCGTACTCGACCATCTTCTCGTAGATGGGGTACCAGTGGCGGTCGGTCAGCGGCGGGCTGGTCCAATGGCCGCCCGAAGGATCGGGGTTCAGGTTGATCGCGACGTTGCCGTACTGCTCGACGCATTTCACCAGCTCGGGGATGCAGGTCTCGGGCGCGACGCCGGGGCTTTGCGGCAGCATCGCCGCGGGGATGAAGTGGTCCGGGAAGAGCTGCGACACGCGAAAGCACAGCTCGTTGCAGATCGCCGCCCAGGTGCTGCTGACCTGGAAGTCGCCGATGTGGTGCGCCATAAAGCTGGCGCGCGGGCTGAAGATCGTCAGGTCGGAGCCGCGCTGCTTCATCAGCTTGAGCTGGTTGCCTTCGATGGTTTCGCGGATCTCGTCGTCGGAGATCTTCAGGTCGGGCCGCGCGCGGCATCTGCGCCGGGTCCTTGATCCCTGCGATCTGCGCATTGCGCCAGGCTTCCAGCGCCTTGGGCGCCGTGGTGTAGTGGCCGTGGATGTCGATGATCATGGCGGGCGTCTCCTGCTGCAGCGGCGCCGATTGTCGATCGGCCCTGACCTGTCATCAATGCGATACCGCCACTAGCAGCTATAGCATCAAGGCATGGATCTCAAGCAGCTCGAATACTTCGTGCACGTGGCCGAGATGGGCAGCTTCACGCGCGCGGCCACGCTGCTGCGGGTGGCGCAGCCGGCGCTGTCGCGCCAAGTGCGGTCGCTGGAGGTCGAACTGCGCCAGCCGCTGCTGGACCGCAACGGCCGGGGCGTCACGCTGACCGAGGCCGGCAAGCGGCTGTTGGCGCATGCGCGCGGCATCCTGCAGCAGGTGGAGCGCGCGCGCGACGACCTGGAGGACCAGCGCGGCGCCGCCACCGGCCGGCTGGCGATCGCGCTGCCGCCCAGCGTCAGCCGCACGCTGACGGCGCCGCTGGTGCGCGCCTTCCGCGAGCGGCTGCCGCGCGCGACGCTGAGCGTCGTCGAAGGGCTGTCGGCCTATGCGCTGGAATGGCTGGCCATCGGCCGCGTCGACTGCGCGGTGGTCTACAACGTGACGCCGTCGCCGGCGATCGACCTGCAGCCGCTGCTCAACGAGCGGCTGTACCTGGTCTCGGCGCGCCCGCCGCGCGGCGCGCGCCAGGGCAAGGCCATCGGGCTGCGCGAGGTGGCGGAACTGGACCTGGTGATCCCCAGCCGGCCGCATTCGATGCGCATGCTGCTCGAAGGTGCGCTGGCCGCCGAGGCCTGCCGCGCCCGCGTGGCGCTGGAGATCGAAAGCGTGCCGGCCATCCTGGAACTGGTGCTGCAAGGCGGCTGCCACGCGGTGCTGGCCGAGAACGCGATCCGCGGCAGTGGCCAGCCCGATGCCTTTCAGCTGCGGCCGATCGGCCCGCCGCCGCTGGTGGCCACGCTGTGGATGGCGACCTCGGCGCAGCGCCCGCGCGGCCCGCTGATCGACCAGGGCACGGCGCTGGTGGCCGAGCTGTTGCAGCAGATCGAAGGTTAGTGCCGCGGCACCGCGCCGTCGTCGGGCGCCTCGCCGTCCTGCGGCGTGGCCTCGGGCAGCCGGTATTCCTCGTTGGCCCAGGCGCCGAGGTCGCGGTTGCGGCAGCGCTCGCTGCAGAACGGCCGCCAGGGGTTGGCGGGGCTGAACAGCGCCGGCTGCCGGCAACTGGGGCAGGGCACCCGCAAGGGCTTGGACGCCTTGGTCGCGGCCATCGGCTTCCGTTGGATCAGGCGCAGAGCGTCAGCTCGAAGGGCACGTCGGCGGCGGCCGGGCGCAGCCGCCCTTCGCCGTCGGCGCGCATCATGCGCACCGACACCAGCAGCCGGTGGCCGCTGATTTCGGGCACCAGGCCGTCGGAGCCGTCCAGGCGCAGGCGCATCAGGTGGTAGCTCTTGTTCTGCGGCAGGCTTTGCTGGTACTGGCCGCCGGCGGCCACCATGCGCTGCGGCGAGCCGCTGTCGCGCACCAGGCTCATCAGCGTCTGCAGCGCCACGCCCAGCGGCGCCAGCGTGCCCACCCAGCCGGCCAGGTCCGCGCGGCGGCGCTCGGGCCCGTGCTGCTGCCAGGCGTAGTACGACGGCAGGTCGAACTCGCAGGTGCCGCCGGGGATGCTGATGCGGCTGCGGATGCTCATCAGCCAGTCGTTGGCGGCCAGCGCCTGGCCGGCCTTGCCCTGCAGCTGGTTCAGCCCCGCGTAGGCCTGCTCGATGCGGCCCAGCACTTCGTCGAGCGCGGCCTCCGAGATGGCCGGGTTGCCGCGGTAGCCGAGGAACTGCGCGCGGTGGCGCTCCAGTTCCTTCAGCAGGTCGGACTTGAGGTCGGCGCGCGAGGCGACGTCCATGATCTCGAACATCGTTGCCAGCGCGAAATGGTGGTCCACCGGGGCCTCGCGCGGCAGCAGCCGGGCCAGGCGGTCGAACAGGTGCTCCAGCCGCAGCATCGTGCGGATGCCTTCGTTGAACGGATACTCGTAGAGGACCAAGGGCCGGGCTTTCGTCGCTGCCGGGCATTGTTCCACAGCGTCAGGCGGCCACGTGCCCGGTGCCCAGCCACCAGGCCCACAAGCCGCGCACCTGCTGGGCCAGTTGCGCGGGCGTGATGCCGTCGTTGTGGATCACCGCGTCGGCCAACGCGCGACGCGTCTCGCGGGCGGATTGCTGGGCGATCACCGCGCGCACCGCGTCGGCGGTCCAGCCCGAGCGCTGCATCACGCGCTGCACCTGGGTCTCGGGGCCGCAGTCGACGACCAGGATGCGCTCGGCGATGCGCCGCCAGCGGCTGGCCTCGGCCAGCAGCGGCACGTCGTAGACGACGCAGCGGCCTTTCGCTTCGGCCGCCTGGCGCGCGGCCTCGGTGGCGATCATCGGGTGCAGGATGGCCTCCAGCTGGCCCTTGGCCCGGCGGTCGGCGAAGACCTGGGCGCGCATGCGGTCGCGGTCCAGCGCGCCGTCGGGGCCGATCATCTCCGGGCCGAAGGCGGCGGCGATGGCCGGGATCGCGGCGCCGCCGGGCAGCGTCAGCGCGCGTGCGATGGCGTCGGTGTCCACCAGCCAGGCGCCGCAGTCCACCAGCACGCGGGCCACCGAGCTCTTGCCGCTGCCGATGCCGCCGGTGAGGCCGATCGCACGGACCGGCACTGGCTTCAGGCCCAGCCCATCCATTCGAGGATGGGCTGCAGCCCGATCAGCAGCACCGCGATGCCGCCGCCGGCCAGGAAGGGGCCGAAGGGCACGAAGCGGCCTTCGCGCAGGCTGCCCTGCAGCTTCATCGCCAGGCCGACGACGGCGCCCAGCACCGAGGCCATCAGCACGATGGGCAGGATGGCCTGCCACGACAGCCAGGCGCCCAACGCGGCCAGCAGCTTGAAGTCGCCGAAGCCCATGCCTTCCTTGCCGGTCGCCAGCTTGAACAGCCAGTACACCGACCACAGCGACAGGTAGCCCGCCACCACGCCCCACAGCGAGGCCTTCAGCGGCACGCCCGGCAGCCAGCTCAAGGCCGCGGCCACCAGCCCGGCCCACAGCAGCGGCAGCGTGATCGCGTCGGGCAGCACCGTGGTGTCCCAGTCGATCAGCGTCAGCGCCAGCAGCGCGGCCACCAGGCCGCAGTACAGCAGCGTGACCGGCTGCGCGCCGAAGCGCCAGGCGATGGCGCCGAACAGCAGTCCGGTGACCAGCTCGACCACCGGATAGCGCGCCGAGATCCGCGTGCCGCAGGCCGAGCAGCGGCCGCGCAGCCGCAGCCAGCCGAAGACCGGCACGTTCTCGTGCCAGCGGATGCGGTGGCTGCACGACGGGCAGCGCGAGCCGGGCCGCATCAGGCTCAAGGCGCCCAGCGCGCCGATCGTGCGCTGCAAGGCGTTGCCGGCCTGCTGCAGGCCCGGCGGCGCCTCGGCGGCGAAGGTGCGGCGGAACGAATCGCGGTCGCGCAGCTGCGAGGCCACGTCGCTCCACCACTGGCGCTCCATCATCACCGGCAGCCGGTGCGCGACGACGTTGAGGAAGCTGCCGATGGCCAGGCCCACGAAGGCCAGCACCCAGGGCGACAGGAGCAGTTCGAGCGGCGGCGCGTCGATCACACGACCGCGCCCAGCTTGAAGATCGGCAGGTACATCGAGACCACGATGCCGCCGATCACCACGCCCAGGATCACGATGATGAAAGGCTCCATCAGGCTGGACAGGCCCTTGACCATCTCGTCGACCTCTTCCTCGTAGAACTCGGCGGCCTTGGCCAGCATGTGGTCCAGCGAGCCCGATTCCTCGCCGATGGCCGCCATCTGCAGCACCATCACCGGGAAGACGCCGGTCTGCGTCATCGAGGTGGTCAGCGCCGAGCCGGTGGACACGTCCTTCTGGATCTGCTCGGTGGCCTGCTGGTAGACGGCGTTGCCGGAGGCGCCGCCCACCGAATCGAGCGCCTCGACCAGCGGCACGCCGGCGGCGAACATCGTCGACAGCGTGCGCGTCCAGCGCGCGATCACCGACTTGTTGATCAGGTCGCCGAACACCGGCACCTTCAGCAGCAGCCGGTCCATGAACATCTGCATCTTCTCCGAGCGCTTCCACGATTCGAAGAAGAAGTACAGCCCGCCGAACAGGAAGCCGAAGATCGCCCACCAGTAGCTGACGAAGAACTCCGACATCGCGATCACGAACTGCGTGGGCGCCGGCAGCTCGCCGCCGAAGGAGGTGAAGACCTCCTTGAACGCCGGGATCACGAAGATCATGATCACCGTGACGACCACGAAGGCCACCACCAGCACCGCGATCGGGTACATCAGCGCCGACTTGATCTTCTGCTTGATCGCCAGCGTCTTCTCCTGGTAGATCGCCAGGCGGTCGAGCAGCGCCTCCAGGATGCCGCCGGCCTCGCCGGCCTCGACCAGGTTGCAGTACAGCGAGTCGAAGTGCAGCGGGTGCTTGCGGAAGGCCGCCGACAGGCTGGTGCCGGTCTCGACGTCGGAGCGGATGTCGTTGAGCAGCTTGGTCATCCGCGGGTTGGTGCTGCCGCGGCCCACGATGTCGAAGGACTGCAGCAGCGGCACGCCGGCCTTCATCATCGTGGCGAGCTGGCGCGTGAAGATCGCGATGTCCTTCTGCTTGATCGAGCGCCCGCCGGCGGTGCGGCGCTTCTTGATCTTGGTGACCAGGATGCCCTGGCGGCGCAGGCTGGCGCTGACCACGGCCTCGCCGCCGGCGCGGACCTCGCCGCGCACGACCTTGCCGTTGCGGTCCTTGCCTTCCCACTCGAAGATCGCGTCCTTCGGGTTCTTGCTTGCCAGTGCTGCAGTTGCCATGGATCCTCCGACCGGGCCCGGCCCGGCCTGCCCGGTGCTATTCGTTCGTGACGGTGATCACTTCCTCGAGCGTCGTGACACCGGCCTTCACCTTGACCAGGCCCGATTGCCGCAGGTCGCGCACGCCTTCCTTCTGCGCCTGCCCGGCGATGTCCAGCGCCGTGCCCTCGGACAGGATGATGCGCTGGATGGCCTCGGTGATCGGCATCACCTGGTACAGACCGACGCGACCCTTGTAGCCGTTGTTGCAGGCCGAGCAGCCGACGGCGCGGTACGGCTTCCAGCTGCCGTCGATATCGGTCTCGGCGAAGCCGGCCTTGAGCAGCGCCTCGCGCGGATACTCGGCGGGCGACTTGCAGTTCTCGCACAGGCGCCGCGCCAGGCGCTGGGCCGTGATCAACAGCACGCTGGAGGCGATGTTGAACGGCGGCACGCCCATGTTCAGCAGCCGCGTCAGCGTGGTCGGCGCGTCATTCGTGTGCAGCGTCGACATCACCAAGTGGCCGGTCTGCGCGGCCTTGATCGCGATGTCGGCGGTCTCCAGGTCGCGGATTTCGCCGACCATGATGATGTCCGGGTCCTGCCGCAGGAACGACTTCAGCGCCGCGGCGAAGGTCAGCCCCGCCTTGTCGTTGACGTTGCACTGGTTGATGCCCGGCAGGTTGATTTCCGCCGGATCCTCCACCGTGGAGATGTTCACGCCCGGCTGGTTGAGGAGGTTCAGGCAGGTGTAGAGCGACACCGTCTTGCCGCTGCCGGTGGGCCCGGTGACCAGGATCATCCCGTAGGGGCGGTGGATCGCGGCCATCAGCCGGTCTTTCTCGATCTTCTCGTAGCCCAGCGCGTCGATGCCCAGCTTGGCGCTGGACGAGTCCAGGATCCGGACCACCACCTTCTCGCCGAACAGCGTGGGCAGCGTGCTGACGCGGAAGTCGATCGCCTTGTTGCCGAACTTCAGCTTCATGCGGCCGTCCTGCGGCACGCGCTTCTCGGCGATGTCCATGCGCGAGATGACCTTGATGCGCGAGGCCAGCTTCTCCTTGATCGCGATCGGCGGCTGGGTGATCTCGCGCAACTCGCCATCGACGCGGAAGCGCACGCGGTAGGTGTACTCGTAGGGCTCGAAGTGCAGGTCCGAGGCGCGCATGTTGATCGCGTCGACCAGCATCTTCTGCAGGAAGCGCACGACCGGAGCGTCTTCGACCTCGGTGGCGATGTCCTGCTCCGACGGCGCGGCCTCTTCCTCGGTGACGTCGAAGTCGAATTCGGCGCTGGCGATCGACTCCAGCGCCTCGGCAGCGCTGGTGCCTTGGGCTTCGACCAGCTTCGCCAGCTTGTCCTGCTCGACGATCACCCACTCGGGGCTGAGCTGGGTGGCGAACTTGACGCGCTCGGCCGCCTCCTGGTCGGTGGGGTCGGCGGTGGCCACGAACAACCGGCTGCCGCGCTTGCCCAGCACCAGCAACTGGTACTGCAGCGCCGTCTTCTGGTCGAGGACGTTCTTCGGGACCTTCTGCAGGTCGACCGCGTTGAGGTCGAGCAACGGCAGCGCCAGCGCGGTGGACAGCGTGTGCGCCAGGTCGGTGGGCGAGACCGCGCCGGCAGCCACCACCGCCGAGCTGAAGCTGACCTTGCGCTCGCGCGCCGACTTCAGCAGCTCTTCGGCGGTCTTGCCGTTGATCCTGCCGGCATTGACGAGCACGCGGGCGACGCCGGACAGGGCGTTCGGGGGAGACTCGAGCGCTGTTTCCGCGGCCATCTAGTTCGGTCGTCGAGCGGCAGTCATATCCGGACGATCATCGCCGATCCGTCCGCGGGTGTAAACGGTGCATAAGCACGACTCGTGCCGATGGCACATCGGCTTACAAACGACGAAGCCGCCCGGAAAAGGCGGCTTGCAGAGTTGGTCGGGGTGAGAGGATTCGAACCTCCGGCCTCTACGTCCCGAACGTAGCGCTCTACCAGGCTAAGCTACACCCCGCGGTGCTTACGAGGACCGGTGGACGGCCCGAACACACAATTCTAGCAGAGCCTCGCGCGCCTTCGACGCGGGCAGGCCGGCGATCGACGCGCGGGCCACGTCCGCTTCGCGCTCGGCCGCGGCACGGGTGGCATCCAGCGCGCCGGTCCGGCGCACCAGCTCGATGATCCTGGGCAGGCCTTCGACCTCGCCGTGCTCGATGGCCCGGCGGATCAGCTCGCGCTCCTCGGGCGTGGCGCGCTGCATCGCCAGCAGCAGCGGCAGCGTGGGCTTGCCCTCGCGCAGGTCGTCGCCGACGTTCTTGCCCAAGGCGTCGCTGCTGCCTTCGTAGTCGAGCAGGTCGTCCACCAACTGGAACGCCGTGCCCAGCGCACGGCCATAGGTGGCGCAGGCCTCCTCCACCGCCGGCTGGGCTTCAGCCAGCACGGCGCCGAGGCGGGCGCTGGCCTCGAACAGCTTGGCGGTCTTGTAGCGGATGACGCGCAGGTAGTCCTCGACCGAAAGGTCGGGGTCGTGCATGTTCATCAACTGCAGCACCTCGCCCTCGGCGATCACGTTGGTCGCGTCGGCCAGCACCTCCAGCACGCGCATGCGGCTGATCGACACCATCATCTGGAAGGCGCGCGAGTACAGGAAGTCGCCCACCAGCACGCTGGCCGCATTGCCGAACAGCGCGTTGGACGTGGCGCGGCCGCGACGCAGCGACGACTCGTCGACCACGTCGTCGTGCAGCAAGGTGGCAGTGTGGATGAACTCGACCGTGGCCGCCAGCTCGAAGCGCTCGGGCCCCTCGAAGCCCAACGCCTGCGCGAACAGCAGCACCAGCCGCGGCCGGATGCGCTTGCCGCCGGCGCTGACGATGTAGGTGGAGATCTGGTTGATCAGCGCCACGCGCGAGGCCAGGCGCTCGCGGATCACGGCGTCGACCTGCTGCATGTCGGCCGCCATCGGGTCGATGGACGGCTCGGCGGTGAGGTCGATGGTGGCGGGCTGCAAAATGGGTCCCGGGCAGTGGGCGCAGGATTATAGGAACTAGAAGCGACGCCGTCCCCTCGGCCGGTCTGCTGTGCTACGATTACAGGCTTTTCTCGCCGCCGGCCGCCTCTCCCAGGGGCAAAGAAGCCGCGGCGCGATCTTCGTCGAAAGGGTTCACATGTACGCGGTCATAAAAACCGGCGGCAAACAATACAAGGTTGCTGCTGGCGAAAAGATCAAGGTAGAACAGATTGCTGCGGACGTGGGCCAGGAGATCGTGATCGACCAGGTGCTCGCCGTCGGCAACGGCGCGGAGCTGAAGGTCGGCACGCCCTGGGTCGCGGGTGCCAGCGTCAGCGCCACGGTGCTGGCGCACGGCAAGCACGACAAGGTGCGCATCTTCAAGATGCGCCGCCGCAAGCACTATCAACGGCACGGCGGCCACCGCCAGACCTACACCGAGCTGCAGATCGGCTCGGTCAACGGCTAACCAGGAGCGCTGAACCATGGCACAGAAAAAGGGCGGCGGCTCCACCCGCAACGGCCGCGACTCCAAGCCCAAGATGCTGGGCGTGAAGGTGTTCGGCGGCCAGGCCGTGTCGGCCGGCTCGATCATCGTGCGCCAGCGCGGCACGCGCTTCCACGCCGGCACCAACGTCGGCATGGGCCGCGACCACACGCTGTTCGCGCTGGTGGACGGCACCGTGTCGTTCGAGGTCAAGGGCCCGCGGAATCACCAGACGGTGTTCGTGGCCCCGGTCTGACCGACCCCGGCTCGCGAACCCGAAGCCCCGGCCCGCCGGGGCTTCGTCGTTCTGGCCCTTGCCGCAGGAGGCATGCATGAAGTTCATCGACGAAGCGACGATCGACGTGGCCGCCGGCGACGGCGGCAGCGGCTGCGTGAGCTTCCGGCGCGAGAAGTTCATCCCCTTCGGCGGCCCCAACGGCGGCGACGGCGGCCGCGGCGGCAGCGTCTGGGCGCTGGCCGACCGCAACATCAACACGCTGATCGACTACCGCTACGCGCGCCGCCACGAGGCGAAGAACGGCGAGCCCGGCCGTGGCTCCGACCAGTTCGGCGCCGCCGGCGGCGACATCGTGCTGCGCATGCCGGTGGGCACCATCGTGCGCGACGCCGACAGCGGCGAGGTGCTGGTCGAACTGCTGGAGCACGACCAGAAGCTGCTGCTGGCCAAGGGCGGCGACGGCGGCTTCGGCAACCTGCACTTCAAGAGCAGCACCAACCGCTCGCCGCGGCAGAAGACGCCCGGCTGGCCCGGCGAGAAGAAGAAGCTGGCGCTCGAACTGCGCGTACTGGCCGACGTCGGCCTGCTGGGCATGCCCAACGCCGGCAAGTCGACGCTGATCGCGGCGATCTCCAATGCGCGGCCCAAGATCGCCGACTACCCCTTCACGACGTTGCACCCCAACCTGGGCGTGGTGCGCGTGGGGCCCGAGCAGAGCTTCGTGGTGGCCGACATCCCGGGGCTGATCGAGGGCGCGTCCGAAGGCGCGGGGCTCGGCCACCAGTTCCTGCGCCATTTGCAGCGCACGCGGCTGCTGTTGCACATCGTCGACTTGGCGCCGTTCGACGACAGCGTCGACCCGGTGGCGCAGGCGCGCGCGATCGTCGCCGAGCTGAAGAAGTACGACCCCGCGCTGCACGCCAAGCCGCGCTGGCTGGTGTTGAACAAGCTGGACATGGTGCCGGCCGAAGAACGCGCCGCGCGCGTGAAGGACTTCGTGCGGCGCCTGCGTTGGAAAGGCCCGGTGTTCGAGATCTCGGCGCTGGCGCGCGAGGGGCTGGGGCCCCTGGTCCAGCGCATCTACGACGAGGTCTCGCGGCACCATCGCGCGGCGGCCGAACCCGATCCTCGCTTCGACCCCGCGCCGGAGGCCAAGGACCATGACTGAACTGCTGAGCGGCGCGCGCCGCGTGGTCGTCAAGGTCGGCTCCAGCCTGGTCACCAACGAAGGCCGCGGCATCGACGCCGAGGCCATCGGCAACTGGGCGCGGCAGCTCGCCACACTGGCGCGCCAGGGGCGCGAGCTGGTGATGGTGTCCAGCGGCGCGATCGCCGAAGGCATGAAGCGCCTGGGCTGGACCGGCGCGGCCCAAGGAGATCCACGAGCTGCAGGCCGCCGCCGCCGTCGGGCAGATGGGGCTGGCGCAGATGTACGAGACCAAGCTGCGCGAGCACGGCATGGGCAGCGCGCAGATCCTGCTGACGCACGGCGACCTGGCCGACCGCGAGCGCTACCTCAACGCGCGCTCGACGCTGCTGACGCTGCTGCGCCTGGGCGTGATCCCGGTGATCAACGAGAACGACACCGTGGTCACCGACGAGATCAAGTTCGGCGACAACGACACCCTGGGCGCGCTGGTGGCCAATCTCGTGGAGGCCGACGCGCTGGTGATCCTGACCGACCAGCGCGGCCTGTACGCGGCCGATCCGCGCAAGGACCCGGCGGCGCGTTTCATCGACCGCGCGCACGCCGGCGACCCCGACCTGGAACGCATGGCCGGCGGCGCCGGCTCGGCGATCGGCCGCGGCGGCATGCTGACCAAGGTGCTGGCCGCCAAGCGCGCCGCGGGCAGCGGCGCCAGCACCGTGATCGCCTGGGGCCGCGAGCGCGATGTGCTGCTGCGCCTGGCCGCCGGCGAGGCCATCGGCACCGCGCTGGTCGCCGGTACGCCCAAGCTCGCGGCGCGCAAGCAGTGGATGGCCGACCACCTGCAATTGCGCGGCGCCGTCGTGGTGGACGACGGCGCGGCGGCCAAGGTGCGCGACGAGGGCAAGAGCCTGCTGCCGATCGGCGTGACCGAAGTGCAGGGCGAGTTCGCGCGCGGCGACGTGATCGCGGTGCGCAGCGCGGCCGGCGTGGAGATCGCGCGCGGGCTGGCCAACTACTCGGCGGCCGAGGCGCGGCTCATCGCGCGCCGTTCATCGGCGCAGATCGAAGCGCTGCTGGGCTACGCCAACGAGCCCGAGATGATCCACCGCGACAACCTGGTGCGGGCGTAGCGCGGCTGCGTGTTCAGCCGGCGGCGCCGCGCGGCGTCTCCTGCTCGGACGGCGCCTCGTCCTCGTGCCGCGCGTGGCGCATGCCGGAGCGCAGGTAGCGGTTGTGGTGGCTCACGCGCGGCAGATAACGCGCCAGTTCGGTCAGCGCCATCTCGTAGACGCCGCGCTTGAACTCGATCACCACGTCCAGCGGCACCCAGTACTCGTTCCAGCGCCAGGCGTCGAACTCGGGGTGCTCGGTGGCGCGCAGGTTCATGTCGCTGTCGCGGCCCAGCAGGCGCAGCAGGAACCAGATCTGCTTCTGCCCGCGGTAATGGCCGCGCGCGTCCTTGCGGATGAAATGGTCGGGCACCTCGTAGCGCAGCCAGTCGCGCGTGCGGCCGATGATCTCCACGTGCTCGGGCATCAGCCCGACTTCCTCGTGCAATTCGCGCAACATGGCCTGCTCGGGCGACTCACCATGCTTGATGCCGCCTTGCGGGAACTGCCAGGAGTGCGTACGCAGCCGCTTGCCCCAGAACACCTGGTTCCGCGCGTTGAGCAGGACGATGCCGACGTTGGGCCTGAAGCCGTCCCTGTCGAGCATAATCGAACCCCAATTTTCGTGATTGAAATCATTATTGCACCGGCAGTGTGCGGCATGCGATTCCTCGCAAACCCGCATCAGGCCGCAAGCGGCGCCGACGGTGCACCGACCCAGCGCCCATGAAAGCCTCCCAGACCTTCGTCTCCACGCTCAAGGAAGCCCCGGCCGACGCCGAGATCGTCAGCCACCGATTGATGATGCGCGCCGGCCTGATCAAGCGGCTGGGCGCCGGCATCTACAGCTACATGCCGCTGGGCCTGCGCGTGATCCGCAAGGTCGAGGCCATCATCCGCGAGGAGATGAACCGCGCCGGCGCGGTGGAGCTGCTGATGCCGGTGGTGCAGCCGGCCGAGCTGTGGCAGGAGACCGGCCGCTTCCAGGCCTACGGCCCCGAGCTGATGCGCGTGAAGGACCGGCACGAGCGCGACTTCGTGATCCAGCCCACCAGCGAGGAGGTGATCACCGACATCGCGCGCCAGGAGCTGCGCAGCTACAAGCAGCTGCCACGCAACTTCTATCACATCCAGACCAAGTTCCGCGACGAGCGCCGGCCGCGCTTCGGCGTGATGCGCGGGCGCGAGTTCACGATGAAGGACGCCTACTCCTTCGACCGCGACAAGGCCGGCGCGCTGAAGAGCTACCGGGCGATGTTCGACGCCTACAAGCGCATCTTCGACCGCTTCGGCCTCAACTACCGCGCGGTGGCGGCCGACACCGGCGCGATCGGCGGCGATGCCTCGCACGAGTTCCAGGTCATCGCCGACACCGGCGAGGACGCGATCATCTACTGCCCCGACAGCGACTACGCCGCCAACATCGAGCTGGCCGAGGCGCTGCCGCTGCTGGCCGCGCGCGCCGCGCCGGCGCAAGCGCGCGTGAAGACGCCCACGCCGGGCAAGGCCACCTGCGAAGACGTGGCCGCGCTGCTGGGCCTGCCGCTGGCGCGCACCGTCAAGTCGCTGGTGCTGGCCACCGACGAGAAGAACGAAGCCGGCGGCGTGCTGAAGACGACGATCTGGCTGCTGCTGGTGCGCGGCGACCACAGCCTCAACGAAGTGAAGGCCGGTAAGCTGCCGGGGCTGAAAGAGGGCTTCCGCTTCGCGACCGTGGCCGAGATCGAAGACCACTTCGGCTGCAAGCCCGGCTACCTGGGGCCGATCGGCACTCGAAAGCCCGTCAAGGTGGTGGCCGAGCGCACCGTCGCGCTGATGAGCGACTTCGTCTGCGGCGCCAACGAGGCCGATTTCCACCACACCGGCGTCAACTGGGGCCGCGACCTGCCCGAGCCCGACCTGGTGGCCGACATCCGCAACGTCGTCGCTGGCGACCCTTCGCCCGACGGCAAGGGGCGCCTGGAGATCCAGCGTGGCATCGAGGTCGGCCACGTGTTCTACCTCGGCACCCAGAAGTACAGCGAGCCGATGAAGGCGCACTACCTGGACGAGAACGGCAAGCCGCAACCGTTCGAGATGGGCTGCTACGGCATCGGCGTCACGCGGCTGCTGGGCGCCGCGATCGAGCAGAACCACGACGAGCGCGGCATCATCTGGCCGCTTTCGATGGCGCCGTTCGGCGTCGTGATTTGCCCGATCGGCATGGACCGCAGCGCCGAGGTCAAGGCCGCGGCCGAGACGCTGCACGACGAACTGGCGGCCGCCGGCATCGATGTGCTGCTGGACGACCGCGGCGAGCGGCCGGGCGCGATGTTCGCCGATTGGGAGCTGGTCGGCGTGCCGTGGCGCGTGGTGATCTCCGACCGCGGCCTGAAGGCCGGCACCGTCGAACTGCAGGGCCGGCGCGAAGCCGCCGCCACCGCGGTGCCGGTGACCGAAGCGCCGGCCCGCATCAAGGCCCGATTGGAGGCATGAGGGCGGCGAGCTTGCACGCCGGCAGCCGCCGCGGCTTCGTGCTGGGCTCTGCCGCGCTGTGGCTGCTGCCGGCCGCGCCGCCGGCCCGGGCGGGCGCGCAGATCGAGGAGCCGCTGGCCGACGCGGTGCGCTCGGCGTTGTCGGCTTCGGTGGCGGAGCTGGCGCCGCCGCGGCCGCGCTTCGAGCAGATCGACCAGCGCCTGTCGTACCTCCGCTGGCTGGGCGAAGCGAGCCAGCGCCTGCGCCACCGCAAGTCCGAACACCAGACGCGCGTCGAGTTCCTGGAGACCGTGTGGTACGAAAGCAAGCGCGCGGGGCTGGAGACGCAGCTGGTGCTGGGGCTGATCCAGGTCGAGAGCGGCTTTCGCAAGTACGCGATCAGCTCGGCCGGCGCGCGCGGCTATATGCAGGTGATGCCGTTCTGGACGCGCGCGATCGGCGACGGCGACGCCAGCCGCCTGTTCCACCTGCAGACCAATCTGCGCTTCGGCTGCGTGATCCTGCGCCACTACCTCGACATCGAGCGCGGCGACCTGTTCATGGCGCTGGGCCGCTACAACGGCAGCCGCGGCCGCGCCGAATATCCCAACCTGGTGTTCGGCGCGCGGCGGCAGTGGGAAATCAGGACCTGAGGCCTTCCCAGCTTTGCGGCGCGGCGCCGGCGATGCCCAGCAGCGACAGCGCGCGCTCCACCGTGTCGCCGACCAGCGCCTGGATCGTCTGCGGCCGGTGATAGAACGCCGGCAGCGGCGGGAAGACGATGCCGCCCATCTCGGTGACGGCCGTCATGTTGCGCAGATGGGCCAAGTTGAACGGCGTCTCGCGCACCATCAGCAGCAGGCGGCGGCGCTCCTTCAGCGCGACGTCGGCGGCGCGCGTCAGCAGGTTGTCCGAGAGGCCGATCGCGATCGCGGCCAGCGTCTTCATCGAGCAGGGCGCGACGATCATCGCCGCGGTCTCGAAGCTGCCGCTGGCCACGCTGGCGCCGACGTCGCCGCAGGCGTAGGCATGGTCGGCGCGCGCTTCCAGCGCGCCGCGGTCCAGGTCCAGCTCGTGGTGCACGTTCAGGATGCCGGCCGGCGTGGCCACCAGGTGCGTCTCCACGCCCAGCGCGCGTGCGCGGTCCAGGATGCCCACGCCGTAGGCGGCGCCGCTGGCGCCGCTGATGCCCACCACCAGGCGGGGGCGGCGGGGCGGCATCGCGTTCAGGCTCTGTGGCCCAGCACCTGCTGCAGCTCGCCCGACTGGTACATCTCCATCATGATGTCCGAGCCGCCGACGAACTCACCGCCGACGTAGAGCTGCGGGATGGTCGGCCACTGCGAGTAGTCCTTGATGCCCTGGCGGACTTCTTCGTCCTCCAGCACGTTGAAGGTCTTGAACTCGTCGACGCCGCAGGCCTTGAGCACCTGCACCGCGCGGCCCGAGAAGCCGCACATCGGGAACTGGGCCGTGCCCTTCATGAAAAGCACGACGCGGTTGTTCTTGACCAGATCGTCGATGCGTTGCTGAACGTCGCTCATGGTGGTGTTGGATGCTGCAAGGAAAGATGCTGCGTTTATACGGCAAAGCCCAAGACCGCCCTGGTCGCGCAGGCTCAGTAGGTGTACTGGACACCGAGCTGCAGCCGCGGCTGCAGGCGCAGATCGCGCAGCGTCGCATCGAAGCCCTGGTTGCCGAACAGCGCGCGGCCGAAGCGCCAGGCGCCGCCGGGGTAGTCGGCCGACAACCCAAGGTCGGCGCTGAAGCTCAGGCCCGTCTTGGGCACCCAGGCGGTGTAGCCCAGGCCGATGTAGGGTGCCGACAGCAGCGGCGCGTCGCCGGCGCCCAAGGCCGTCCACGGCGTTGCCGCGCCGGGCCTGCCGCGCAGGTCGAACAGCAGCCCGCTGGTGGCGCGGAAGCGGCCGGTGGCGAAAGGCAGGCTCAGCCCGAAGCTGCCGAGGTCGTAGTCGCCCACCAGCGCGGCGCGCTGCAGTGGCGCGTTGTCGGGCGCTTCGAAGACGCTCAGGCGCGGCTGCCAGCGCGGCCAGACCAGTTCGCGGTCCAGCGACAAGCCGTCGGCCGCGAAGGCCGGCGCGGCCAGCAGAGCCAGCGCCAGGACGGCGGCGTTGCGATGCGGGATTCGGAGCCAAGTCGCCATGTCTCACCCTCCGGTCTTTGGCCCATGATGCGCTCAAGCGGCGGCTTTGGCATCCCCCGTTGTCCGTGCCACGTGACTTTCTGAGCGCCCCCAAGGGCCGGGCTGCGCCCAGCCCGCCCCCCGCGGGGGTTTAAGGTGCCCGGCAAAGCCGGATCACCTTAAGGGAAACAGCCGCCGCTGCAGCGCTCGTGCCCGGCCAGGTCGCGCCGCGTCTGCACCTGCTGGAAGCCCGCTACCGACAGCAGGCCGCGCACGGCAGCGCCCTGGTCGAATCCATGTTCGACCAGCAGCCAGGCGCCGGGTTCCAGGTGCGCCGGGGCGCCGGTGATGATCGCGCGCAGCGCATCCAGGCCGTCGCCACCGGGCGTCAAGGCGTGCCGCGGCTCGTGCGTCAGCGCGGCCAGGTGCGGGTCATTGCCGGCGATGTAGGGCGGGTTGGACAGCACGAGCTCGAAGCGCCGGTCCGGCGGCAACGCGGACCACCAGGAGCCCTGCAGCCACTCGACCGCGCAGCCGTGCGCCTGGGCGTTGGCCGCGGCGACGGCCAGCGCGCCGGCGTCGACGTCGGTCGCGCTGACTTGCGCCGCCGGGCAGCGCTGCGCGACGCTGACCGCGATCGCGCCGCTGCCGGTGCCGAGGTCGATCACGCGCGGCCGGCCGCGCAGCTCGGCCAGCAGTTCCAGCGCCCAGTCGACCAGGTGCTCGGTCTCTGGCCGCGGCACCAGCACCGCCGGCGTGACCGCGAAGCGCAGGCCGTGGAACTCGCGCTCGCCCAGCAGATAGGCCAGCGGCTCGCCGCCGGCGCGGCGCTCGAGGTCGGCGCAGAAGCGCTGCTCCGCCTCGGCCGGCAGCGCCGCGTCGCCATGCGCGATCAACCAGCTGCGCGGCCGCGCCAGGTGTTGCGCCAGCAGCCGCTGCGCGTCCAGCCGCTCGACGCCGCGGCGGCGGGCCAGCGCCAAGGCGGCGGCCACGTCCATCAGCTCGCTCCGGTTTCGAGCTGCGCCAGCTGCTGCGCCGCGCGCTCGCGCTGCAGCGCGTCGACCAGGTCGACCAGGTCGCCGTCCATCACCTGGCCGAGCTTGTACAGCGTGAGGTTGATGCGGTGGTCGGTGACGCGGCCCTGCGGGAAGTTGTAGGTGCGGATGCGGTCGCTGCGGTCGCCGCTGCCGATCAGCGCCTTGCGCGTCGCGGCTTCCTTCGCGGCGCGCTCGCTGCGCTCCTTCTCGCGCAGCCGCGCGGCCAGCACGGCCATCGCCTTGGCCTTGTTGCGGTGCTGGCTGCGGTCGTCCTGGCATTCGGCGACGATGCCGGTGGGCAAATGCGTGATGCGGATCGCGCTGTCGGTCTTGTTGATGTGCTGGCCGCCGGCGCCGCTGGCGCGGAAGGTGTCGATGCGCAGCTCGGCCGGGTTCAACTGCACCTCCTCGGCCTCGTCGGGCTCGGGCATCACGGCGACGGTGCAGGCGCTGGTGTGGATGCGCCCCTGCGCCTCGGTGGCCGGCACGCGCTGCACGCGGTGGCCGCCCGATTCGAAGCGCAGCCGCGCGTAGACGGCGTCGCCTTCCACGCGCAGCACCAGCTCCTTGTAACCGCCCAGTTCGGCGGCGTTCTCGCTCAGCACCTCGGTGCGCCAGCCCTGGCGCTCGCAGTAGCGCTGGTACATGCGCGCCAGGTCGCCGGCGAACAGCGCCGATTCGTCGCCGCCGGTGCCGGCGCGGATCTCCAGGAAGGCGTTGCGCTCGTCGTCGGGGTCGCGCGGGATCAGCGCGGCCTGCAGCTCGCCGTCCAGCCGCGCGAGGTCGGCCTCGGCGGCCGCCACCTCGTCGCGCGCCATGGCCTGCATCTCGGCGTCGTCGAGCCCGGGGTCGGCCAGCATCTCGCGCGCGGCGGCGAGGTCGGCCTCGCGGCCCTGATAACGGCGGAACAGGCCGACCACGCGCGCGGCCTCGGCCTGCTCGCGCGACAGCGCGCGCCAGCGCTTGATGTCGGCGCCGACCTGGGGGTCGGCCAGGTTGGCGTCGAGCTCTGCCAGCCGCAGGGCCAGGCGTTCGAACTGTTCTCGCAGGGACGGGGTCATGGCGCTCGCCACCCCGAAGGCCGCCGAGCGGCCGCGGTGGCTGGAGTGGAGTGGGGAAGCTAACGCCCGTCGCCGCCAGGCGTGCGGACGCTGTCGCGCAGGAACAGGCGCGAGACGGTCTGTGCCAGCTGCGCGCGTTCGGCGCCGTCGGCGGCGTGCAGCTCGGCCAGCGTGCCGTGCAGCATCTTGTGCGTCAGGCTGCGGGTCAGCGCTTCCAGCACGGCCTCCACCGGCTCGCCCTTGGCCAGCTGCTTGCGCGCGCGCGCAAGCGCCAGGCTGCTCCAGTCCTCGGCCTGACGGTTCAGCGCCTGGATCAGCGGCACCGCGGCGCGCTGATCCAGCCAGTGGGCGAAGCTCTGCACGCCGGCGTCGATGATGGCCTCGGCCTGCTGCACGGCAGCCTGACGCTTTTCGCCGGCGGTCTGCACCAGCGCCGACAGGTCGTCGACGGTGTAGAGGTAGACGTCGCCCAGCGTGCTGACCTCGGGCTCGATGTCGCGCGGCACCGCGAGGTCGACCATGAACATCGGCCGGTGGCGGCGCTGCTTCAGCGCGCGCTCGACGGCGCCCAGCCCGATGATGGGCAGGCTGCTGGCGGTGCAGGAGATCACCGCGTCGAACTCGTGCAGCCGCGTCGGCAGCTCCGACAGCCGCAGCGCCTGCGCGCCGAAGCGCGCGGCCAGGCGCTCGCCGCGCTCCAGCGTGCGGTTGGCCACCGCCATGCCCTTGGGCGACTTGGCGGCGAAATGCGTGGCCACCAGCTCGATCATCTCGCCGGCGCCGACGAACAACACGTGAACCTCGGACAGCTTCTCGAACAGCTGCGAGGCCAGCCGCACCGCGGCGGCGGCCATGCTGATCGAATGCGCGCCGATCTCGGTGGCGGTGCGTACTTCCTTGGCCACCGAGAACGAGCGCTGGAACAGCTGGTGCAAGGTGGTGCCCAGCGTGCCGGCGGCGTCGGCCTGGCGCACGGCCTGCTTCATCTGGCCCAGGATCTGCGGCTCGCCCAGCACCATCGAATCCAGCCCCGACGCGACGCGGAAGGCGTGGCGCGCAGCGTCGCGGTTCTCCAGCACGTAGGTGTGGCCGCGCAGGTGGTCGGCGCTGACGCCGCCTTCGGCCGCCAGCCACGACAGCGTGGGCGCCACCAGCTCCCGCGGCGGCGCCTTGTCGGCGGCCACGTACAGCTCGGTGCGGTTGCAGGTGGAGACCAGCGCAGCCTCGGGCGTCGCCAGGCGCAGCCGGTCCTGCAGGCCGCGCAGCGCCGGCGGCAGGCTCTCGGGTGCAAATGCCAGCCGCCCGCGCAGGTCCAGCGGGGCGGTGGTGTGGTTCAGGCCGAGAGCGAAGACGGACACGGGCTGGATTGTAGGATCGCGCTCCTGCGGCCGGCTTGGCGCAGGACAAGCGCAGTCTCGCCAGCATCGGCGCCGGCCGTCTTGATGGCCGTCAAGAAAGCGGGCGGCCGCTGCCCGGGCAAACCCATGGGTGCGATCGATTTCTTCTGGCACGTGGTCAATCTGTTCGCCGTCGGCCTGCTGTTCGGGCTGCTGGCCGCCGGCGGCGCCAAGCTGCTGTGGCGGCGCGAACTGGCCGCCGTGCGCTGGCGGCGCTTGGCGCTGGCGGCGGCGGGCGCCGCGCTGGCGGTGACGCTGGCCGGGCTGCTGCTCTTCGGCCGCGACGGCCGCATGGCCACCTACGCGCTGATGGTGCCGGCCGCCGCGCTGGCGCTGGCCTGGGCGGGCTTCCGGCGGCGCTGAAAGCGCGGGGCCTTTCAGGCGGCCGCGGCGTCGGCGTCCGCCAGCACCGGCGTGCCGCGCAGCGAGTGCGGCAGCGCGCCGGTGATGCGCACGTCCAGCATCTGTCCGACGAGACGCCCGCCCAGCGGCCCGCCGTCGAAGTTGACGATGCGGTTGCACTCGGTGCGGCCCATCAGTTCGGCCGCGTTCTTGCGCGACGGGCCTTCGACCAGGATGCGCTGCACGCTGCCGACGCGGCTGTCGCTGATGCGCGCGACGTTTTGCTCCAGCAGCGCCTGCAGCGCCTGCAGCCGCTGCAGCTTGGCCTCGCGCGGCGTCTCGTCGGCCAGGTTGGCCGCCGGCGTACCGGGGCGCGGACTGAAGACGAAGCTGAACGAGGCGTCGAAGCCGATCTCCTCGATCAGCTTCATCGTCTTGTCGTGGTCGGCCTCGGTCTCGCCGGGGAATCCGACGATGAAGTCGCTGGACAGGCTGATGCCCGGCCGCACGGCGCGCAGCTTGCGGATCGTGCTCTTGTATTCCAGCGCGGTGTAGCCGCGCTTCATCGCCATCAGGATGCGGTCGCTGCCATGCTGCACCGGCAGGTGCAGGTGGTTCACGAGCTTCGGAATGCGGCCATAGGCCTCGATCAGCCGCGCGCCGAACTCCTTGGGGTGGCTGGTGGTGTAGCGGATGCGCTCGACGCCGGGGATCTCGGCCACGTAGTCCAGCAGCAGCGCGAAGTCGGCGATCTCGGAAGTGCCGCCCATCGCGCCGCGGTAGGCGTTGACGTTCTGGCCCAGCAGCGTCACTTCCTTCACGCCCTGGTCGGCCAGGCCCGCCACCTCGGTCAGCACGTCGTCGAACGGGCGGCTGACCTCCTCGCCGCGGGTGTAGGGCACGACGCAATAGCTGCAGTATTTGCTGCAGCCTTCCATGATCGAGACGAAGGCCGAGGCGTCTTCCACGCGCGCCGGCGGCAGGTGGTCGAATTTCTCGATCTCGGGGAAGCTGATGTCCACCTGCGCGCGCCGTTCGGCGCGGCGCGCCTCGATCATCTGCGGCAGCCGGTGCAGCGTCTGCGGGCCGAACACCAGGTCGACGTAGGGCGCGCGCTCGATGATCGCTGCGCCTTCCTGGCTGGCCACGCAGCCGCCGACGCCGATCAGCACGCCCTTCTTCTTCAGGTGCTTGACGCGGCCGAGGTCGCTGAAGACCTTCTCCTGCGCCTTCTCGCGCACCGAGCAGGTGTTGAACAGGATCAGGTCGGCCTGCTCGACGTCGCTCGTCGGCTCGTAGCCCTCGGCGGCGCGCAGCACGTCGGACATCTTGTCCGAGTCGTACTCGTTCATCTGGCAGCCGAAGGTGCGGATGAAGACCTTCTTGGGGTGATGGCCGCCGCTCATGGCCGCGTCCACTTCTGCGACACCGGGTCGAAGGTCCATGTGCTGGCCTGCTCCCTGCTGGCCGGCCACGGGGTGTTGGCCCGCTCGGCGGGCGTCAGCACCCAGACCTCCATCAGCTGGCCGCTGGTGTCCTCGATCGTGTAGTTGACGATGAGCTTCCGGCCGGCCAGGACGCTGGTCAGCTCGAAGCGGTTCTCCTCGCCGCGGATGCGCGCGCCGGCGGCCAGCCGCGCCGGCTTGCCGTTGAGCAGCACGTCGGGCGGCGCGGTGCCGGTGATTTCGCCGCGCAGCGCGGTGGGCGGAAAGGCGCGCGGCACTTGCGCGGTGGCGGCGGCGCTGAAGAAGGCGATGCCGGCGGCAAGGCCCAGGGCGGCACAGCGAAGCATGGTGTGGATCCAGGGGCTGTGGGAAATTGCGGAAGCCGCGAATGGTAGCGGCTGCGCAGGCCCGTTCCGATTCCCGGAACCCTCGAGCCCCGGTTCCGCCGCGGGCGGACGAACGGCTTCCACAATGCAGCGTCGATTCGACGGCATCCGATGGTCGGGGTGGAGCGGTGGGCAGATTCTTCGGGAATGCGGATGGGGCGGACGGGGCGGATGGGGTGGTCTGGCGGCCTGGCCCCGAGCATCTGGCGCGCAGCCGGCTGGCCGCCGCGATGCGGCGCTGGGGCTTCGAGACGCTGGACGAACTGCACGCCGCGTCGATCGAGCGGCCCGACTGGTTCTGGCCCGCGGCGGTTGAGGATCTGCAGATCCCATTAGTCGGCCAGCCGCGATCGGTCAAGGACGAGGCGCGCGGCCGCGCCTTCCCGCAATGGTTCAGCGGCACATCGCTCAACGTCGTGTGGAGCTGCGTCGACCGCCACGCCGCGGACCCGGTGCAGTCCCGGCGCGCCGCGGTGATCTACGAGGGCGATGCCGGCCAGCAGCGCCGGCTGACGTTCGCCGAGCTGAAGACCGAGGTCGACCGCTGCGCCGCGAACCTGCGCCGCCTGGGCGTGGGCAAGGGCGACCGCGTGGCCTTGTTCCTGCCGCCGCTGCCCGAAGCGGCGGTCGCGTTCTTCGGCTGCGCGAAGCTGGGCGTGATCCTCGTGCCGGCGTTCACCGGCTACGGCAGCGAATCGCTGGCCACGCGGCTGCAAGCGTCCGAGGCGCGGGTGCTGATCACCACTGAAGGCACGACGCGGCGCGGCAAGCCGGTGCCGATGAAGGCCATCGCCGACGGCGCCGTCGCGCTGTCGCCCTCGGTGCGCCACCTGCTGGTGGTGCCGTCGGACGTGCATTCGAGCCCGCTGGTCGCGGGGCGCGACCACTGGTGGCAGCAGGTGCCGCCGCAGGCCGGCGAGCCGCCGGACGACGAACCGGCGCCGCCGCTCGCCGCCAACGATCCGCTGGCCATCCTCTACACCTCGGGCACCACCGGCGCGCCCAAGGGCATCGTGCATTCGCATCTGGGCTTCCTGCTCAAGGCGGCGGTCGACTTCGGCTACGCCTTCGACGTCCAGCACGACGACGTGATCGCGTGGATCGCCGACATGGGCTGGATGCTGGGCCCGCTGCTGATGCTGGGCGGGCTGCATTTCGGCGCCACGCTGGTGCTGACCGAAGGCGTGCCCGACCATCCCCAGCCCGACCGCCTGTGGCGCATCGCCGAGCGCAACGGCGTCACGCTGCAAGGCATCTCGCCGACCGCCGCGCGCGGCCTGTGCGCGCGCGCCGATGGCCGGCCGCCGGACGCCGACCTCTCGCGCCTGCGCGCCTTCGCGTCCACCGGCGAGGCCTGGGACGAGCCGACGTGGCGCTGGCTGTTCGAGCGCGTCGGCGGCTCGCGGCTGCCGATCCTCAACTACTCCGGCGGCACCGAGATCGGCGGCGGCATGCTGTCCAGCTACACGATCGCGCCGCAGACGCCGGCCTCGTTCGCCGGCCCGCTGCCGGGCATGCGCGTGGACGTCTTCGGCGCCGACGGCCAACCCACCGCCGGCATCGGCGAACTGGTGGTGCTGAACACCTGGCCGGGCATGACGCACGGCTTCTGGCGCGACGACGCGCGTTACCTCGGCACCTACTGGAACCGCTGGCCCGAGGTGTGGGTGCACGGCGACCTCGCCAGCCGCGACGCCGGCGGCCACTGGCACATCCACGGCCGCTCGGACGACACGCTGAAGGTCGGCGGCCGCCGCATGGGGCCGGCGGAGATCGAGTCGGCCCTGATCGCGCAGCCCGGCGTCGCCGAAGCGGCGGTGATCGGCGTGCCCGACGAGTTGAAAGGCCAGCGCATCGTGGCCTTCGTCGTGCCGCGCCCGGGCGCGCCGGCGCTGGACGAGGCGGCGCTGAGCGGCGCCGCCGCCGCGGCGCTCGGCAAGTCGGTGGCGCCGTCGCGCGTGCACGTGGTCGCCGGGCTGCCGAAGACGCGCAACGGCAAGATCATGCGCCGCGCGATCCGCGCGCGCTACGTCGGCGAGCCGGTCGGCGACCTGAGCGCGCTCGATCCGGCGACGCCGCTGGAACTGATCCCGGACCCCGAAGCGGAGCCGACATGAGAGAAGCCGTCATCTGCGAACCGCTGCGCACGCCGGTCGGGCGTTATGGCGGCGTCTTCCGCGACCTGCCGGCGACGGCGCTGGCCGAGGCCGTGATCCGTGAACTGGTCCGCCGCACGCGGCTGGACCCGGCGCAGGTCGACGACGTGATCTTCGGCCAGTGCTATCCCAACGGCGAGGCGCCGGCGATCGGCCGCATCGCCGCGCTCGACGCGGGGCTGGGCATCCGCGTGCCGGGGCTGCAGATCGACCGGCGCTGCGGCTCCGGGCTGCAGGCGGTGATCGACGCCGCGATGCGCGTGCAGACCGGCGCCGCGGACCTCGTGATCGCCGGCGGCGCCGAGAGCATGAGCCAGGCCGAGCACTACGTGCTGGGCGCGCGCTGGGGCGGCCTGCGCGGCGATGCCGCGCCCTTGTGGGACCGCATCGCGCGCGGGCGCATCACCTCGGGCGGCCGGCATCATCCGGTCGAGGGCGGCATGCTGGAGACGGCCGAGAACCTGCGCCGCGAGTTCGGCATCACGCGCGACGCGCAGGACCGGCTGGCCGAGCGCTCGCACGCGCGCGCCGTCGCGGCGCAGCAAGCGGGGCGCTTCCGGGACGAGATCGTCGCGGTGCCAGTGCCGGCGCGCGGTGGCACGCGGCGGGTGGACACCGACGAGCATCCACGCGCCGACGTCACGCTGGATAGCCTCTCGGCGCTGCGCCCGGTGCGGCTGAAGAACGACCCCGAGGCGACGGTGACCGCGGGCAACGCCAGCGGCCAGAACGATGGCGCCGCCGCCTGCATCGTCACCACGCCGGCCACGGCCGAGCGCCTGGGCCTGCGGCCGCTGGCCCGGCTGGTGAGCTGGGCCGTCGCCGGCGTCGAGCCCGAGCGCATGGGCATCGGCCCGGTGCCGGCGACGGAGCTGGCGCTGCGCCGCGCGGGCCTCGCGCTGGCGGACATCGACCTCATCGAGCTGAACGAGGCCTTCGCCGCGCAGGTGCTGGCCTGCACCGCGGCCTGGGGGCTGCAGCCGGGGGATTTCGAGCGGCTCAACGTCAACGGCTCGGGCATCTCGCTGGGGCACCCGGTGGGCGCGACGGGCGTGCGCATCCTCGCGACGATGCTGCGCGAACTGGACCGGCGCGGCGCGCGCCGTGCGCTGGAGACGATGTGCATCGGCGGCGGCCAAGGGCTGGCCGCGGTGTTCGAGCGCGTGGGCTAACGAAAGAAAAGCATGTACCGGATCCTGAGCGGCCTGCGCATCGTCGAATGCGCCTCCTTCATCGCGGCGCCCTCGTGCGCCTTGCACCTGCTGCAGCTCGGCGCGGAAGTCATTCGCATCGACCCGGTGGGCGGCGGCCCCGACGCGCGGCGCTGGCCGGTGTCGCCGCAGGGGCGCAGCTTCTACTGGGAAGGGCTCAACAAGGGCAAGCGCTCGGTGGCGATCGACCTCTCGCGGCCGCAGGGGCGCGAGCTGGCCGCGCAAATCATCACCGCGCCCGGGCCGCAGGCGGGATTGTTCGTGACCAACTTTCCGCGCGGCGGCTTCCTGTCGCACGAGCGGCTGGCCGCGCAGCGGAGCGACCTCATCACCGTGCGCGTGATGGGCTGGAACGACGGCGCGGCAGCGGTCGACTACACGGTCAACGCGGCGCTGGGCCTGCCCACCATGACCGGGCCGCGCGCGCTGGCCGACGACGAGCCCGTCAACCACGTGCTGCCGGCCTGGGACCTGCTGACCGGCTCGTACGCGGCCTTCGCGCTGCTGGCCGCCGAGCGCCATCGCCGCGACACCGGGCAGGGGCAGGAGGTGCTGGTGCCGCTGTCCGACGTCGCGCTGGCGTCGCTGGGGCACATGGGGCAGATCGCGGAGGTGCTCACCGGCGGCGACCGCCTGCGCATGGGCAACGACTTGTTCGGCGCGTTCGGGCGCGACTTCCTCACCGCCGACGGCCAGCGCGTGATGGTCGTCGCGATCACCGCACGCCAGTGGACGGGCCTGGTGCAGTCGCTGCAACTGCAGGCGGCCGTCGCGGCCGTCGAGCAGCGGCTGGGCGTCTCGTTCGCGGCCGACGAAGGCACGCGCTTCGTGCACCGCGACGCGCTGTTCCCGTTGTTCGAGCGCGCGATCGCCGAGCGCACCTTGAGCGCGCTGCGCGACGCGTTCGAGGCGCAAGGCGTCTGCTGGTCGCCCTACCGCACGCTGCGCCGCGCGCTCGACGAGGACCCGCACTTTTCGACGCAGCGCGAGCTGTTCACGACGATCGACCAGCCCAGCGGCCACCGCTACCCGGTGCCCGGCGCGATGGCCGGGTTCGCCGCGTTGGCACGGCAGCCGGTCACGCGTGCGCCGCATCTCGGCGAGCACACCGACGAGGTGCTGAGCGAGCTGCTGGCGCTGTCCGCCGGCCAGATCGGCGAGCTGCACGATGCCGGCATCGTCGCCGGTCCGACGCGGGATGCCTGACGCGATGATTGCCGTTCCATCCACTGATTTCGTCCGGCATGCCGAGGCCGTCGTGCCGGCGGCCCGCGCCTTCACCGATGCTGCGGCGCGCGCGGTCGCGGCGTTATGCCGCAACGGATCCCGCCTCGACCCGACCCTGGTCGAGCGGCACCAGCGCGCCGTCCACGGCCTGGCCTGGACGGCCACCACCGCCGAAGCCGTCGTGTGCACCGCGCAATGGGGCCTGCGCCACGCAAGCGATGGGCGCCTGAGCCGCGTCGACGAGCTGGCCGCCTGCGTCGGCATCGCGGAATCCCTGCTGCAATTGAGCAGCGGCATCCCGATGTCGCAAAGCGAGATCTTCCGCGGCGCGGAGATCGGCCTGCAGGCGGAAAGCGCCGCGCTGGCCGCCGAGCCCGCGGTGCGCTGGTTCGTCGCCCAGGGCACCACGCCGCAGGCGCGCGCCGAGCTGGTGGAACGCCACCGGCAAGGCGAGGCCGTCGACGAGACCGTCTTCGACGGCGACCTCGACATGGTGCGCGAGCAGTTCCGCCGCTTCTGCGAGAACGAAATCGTGCCGCATGCGCACGCCTGGCACCTGGCCGATGCGCTGATCCCCGACGAGCTGGTCGCGCGGCTGGCGGCGCTGGGCACCTTCGGCGTCTGCATCGACGCGCAGTACGGCGGGCTGGCCTTAAGCAAGCTCGCGATGTGCATCGTGACCGAGGAGCTGAGCCGCGGCTGGATCGCCGCCGGGTCGCTGGGCACGCGCTCGGAGATCGCCGGCGAGCTGATCGCCGGCGCCGGCACGCCGGCGCAGCGGGCGCACTGGCTGCCGCGCATCGCCTCCGGCGAGGTACTGCCGACGGCGGTGTTCACCGAGCCCGATGCCGGCTCCGACCTCGCGTCGCTGCGCACGCGCGCCACCGCGACGGCCGGCGGCTGGCGCATCGACGGCAACAAGACCTGGATCACGCATGCGGCGCGCAGCGACCTGATGACGCTGCTGGCGCGCTCCGAGGCCGGTGTGCCAGGGCACGGCGGGCTCAGCATGTTCCTCGCGCCCAAGCCGCGCGGCAGCGACGGCGAGCCGTTCCCCGCGCCGGGCATGAGCGGCGGCGAGATCGGCGTGCTCGGATACCGTGGCATGAAGGAGTACGAGATCGCCTTCGACGGCTTCGCGGTGCCGGCCGACGGCTTGCTCGGCGGCGAGCCCGGCCAGGGCTTCCGACAGCTGATGCAGACCTTCGAAGGCGCGCGCATCCAGACCGCCGCGCGCGCCGTGGGCGTCGCTCGGCGCGCGTTCGAGCTGGCCTGGCGCTACGCCGGCGAGCGCCGGCAGTTCGGCAAGCCGCTGGTCGAATTTCCGCGCGTGGGCGACAAGCTCGCGTTGATGATCGCCGAGATCGCGCTGGCGCGGCAGCTCACCTACTTCGCGGCCACCGAGAAGGAGAAAGGCCACCGCTGCGACATCGAGGCCGGCATGGCCAAGCTGCTGGCCGCGCGCGTGGCCTGGAGCAACGCCGACGCCGGCGTGCAGATCCACGGCGGCAACGGCTACGCGCTGGAGTTCGAGATGAGCCGCGTGCTGTGCGATGCGCGCATCCTCAACATCTTCGAAGGCGCGGCGGAGATCCAGGCGCAGGTCATCGGTCGCGGGCTGCTGGCGCGCGTCGCATAGGCTCCCAGTCGTGGTTTGCTCCCCCGCGGATGAGTCCGTCGCACGCGGCGGACAGGCCTCGGACGCCATCCAACTCGCCAGGTGGCGCCAGCGCAGCGCGCTGCGGCCATGATAGGGTTGGGCAAACAGATCCAATGACTCGATGCGAGCCAGCCGCACGCTTCGGCCGTGATGCTCATATACTTGTGCATTGACAAGCAAGTGTATTTCACGGTCATCGCCGGTGTCGAGCGCGCGAGAAGCAAGGGGGTGTTGGCATGAGTGGAGTGGAGGCAAGCGCACGCAGGCCGCGCAGGACCCAGGCCGAACGTCGCCAGGAGGCCGAGAGCCGCCTGCTCGAAGCGGGCCTCAAGCTGGTCGCGAAGAAGGGAATCGCCGGCACGACGCTCGCCGAGGTCGGCGAGGCGGCCGGCTTCAGCCGCGGCATCGTTGCGCACCACTTCGGCAGCAAGGCGGCCTTCGTGCAGGCGCTGGTCGAGTCGATCCAGCGGCGCTTCTACGAGGGCCAGCGCAGCCTGGCGCCGGCGCCGGCCGGCGGCGAGCGGCTGCTGGCGAGCGCGAAGATGTACCTGACCCGCACGGGCGACATGTCCGCGGCGATGAACGCGATGGTCACCGAGGCCATCATCTACGGCGGCGAGCTGCAGCAGGCACTGCGGGCCTTCACCTCGGTCGCGGCCGGCTACTACGGGGCCTTGGTCGAGCAGGCCGTCAACAACCGCGAGGTGTCGGCCGAGGTCGATGCGGAGGCGATGGGCTTCGTGCTGCTGTCGATGTTGCGCGGCATGGCTGCGACGGAGCTGCTGCTCGGCGATGACCCGCGCCTGAAGCGCGTGCGTGCGGCCGCGCTGCTGGCGATCGAGCGCATCCTCGGCTACGACCGGAAAGGCGGCGCTGCCGTGCCTGCGCGCAAGGCCGTACGCGTCAAGCCGTCCACCAGTTGACTTGTTGGCCGTCGGCGGCGCGGACGGCCTGGCCCAGGCGCTCCAGGCGCGCCAGGTGCGCCAGGCTCTCGCCCGTTGCAAGCGTCAGGCGGTCGAGGCGGCTGCCGGCGTCGACGGGCCGCGAGAACAAGGTCGAGAAGACGTCGATGACGCGCCGCGGCCCGGCCGCGAGCGCGGCTCGCAGCGCCTGGAGCGATGCTTCGTGGCCGCCGAGCAGTTCGTCGACCCTCGTGTGCAGCCCGATGTAGGGCAGCCCGTGTGACGGCAGCACCAGCATCCGGTGATCGCATCGGCCACGCATCCGGTGCAGCGAGTCGATCCAGTCGCCGAGCGGGTCGTCGCCGGGCTCGTTCGCGGTGACGCTCACGTTCGACGAGATTTCCGGCAGCGCCTGGTCGCCGGCGATCACGATGCCGGCTTCGTCGTTGACGAGGCTGGCATGCTCGGGCGAGTGGCCGCGGCCGATGAAGACCTGCCAGCGCTGCTTGCCGATCGGCACCACCTGCCCGGCAGCCAGCGCGTGGAAGGCGTCGGGGAAGCGATGCACGACCGCCGCATAGCGGCCGTAGTGCGCTCCCAGGCGTTCGAGGTTCTCGCTCGACCAGCCGCAGGCCGCGTAGAACGCCAGCACGCCTTCCGGCGCCGGGCGACCCCATTCGGACAGGTGCAGGCGGCCGCTCAGGTATTCCAGCCGCGTCATCCACAGCGGGCATTGCAGCTTGCGCGTCAGCCACCCGGCCATCCCGGCGTGATCGGTGTGGAAGTGGGTGCAGATCACCCGCGTCAGCCGCCCGTTGCGCCCGGCCTGCTCGAGGTCGCCGCCGGGTGCGGTCAGGCTGCGCCACAGCGCCACCGACTGCGGCGTCTTCACGCCGGTGTCGACCAGCGCCCAGCCGGCTCCGGCGGCATCCTCGTCGGCCAGCAGCCAGAGGTTGATGTGGTCGGTCGCATAGGGCAGCGGCATGCGCAGCCAGAGCACGCCGTCGGTGACCTCGCGCATCCCGCCCATCGCGGGCGGTGCGGCGAAGGGGTGCTCCAGCGGCTGGCGCGGGCGCCGGCCGGGCGCTGCCGCTGCGTCGTTGGCGGTGGGGGAAGCAGGCGCGTCCATCGGCTCAGAGCCGGCGCAGCAGCTCGGGCATCGCGGTGAACACGTCGGCAACGAGGCCGAAGTCCGCCAGCTCGAAGATCGGCGCGTCGGGGTCGCTGTTGATCGCGACGATGGTCTTCGAGTCCTTCATGCCGGCCAGGTGCTGGATCGCGCCGGAGATGCCCAGCGCGATGTAGAGGTCCGGCGCGACGAGCTTGCCGGTCTGGCCCACCTGGTGTTCGTTGGAGACGAAGCCGGCATCGACCGCGGCGCGGCTGGCGCCCACGGCCGCGCCCAGGCGGTCGGCCAGCGGCAGCACCTGGGCGGCGAAGCCCGCCGCGTCCTTGAGCCCGCGCCCGCCGGAGACGACGATCGCCGCGCCTGCGCCGACGCCGGCGCGGCCAGCGCGTCGTATTCGGCCATGGCCGCGGCAATCGCGCGTGCGATGCCGTCGGGTGTCGGCAGCGCATCGCACGGCGCAGCGCCCAGCAGAACCCGCGCCACGCCTTGCAGGCGGCGCGCGTCTTGCGCGGCCGCTGCGGCGCCCGCGCCGGTGAGCAGCAGGTCCACCGTGCCCAGGCTGGCGGCCGCGGTGACGGCGGCCAGGGTGTCCGGCGTGACCGCGCCGTCGCGGTGTTCCGCCCACAACAGCAGCTTCATGCGAACAACCCCAGTTGCTTGAGCGCACCGGCGAGCTCGCTAACGTCCTTGACGCGCACACCACCGCTGCGCGCGGGCGGTGGCACGACAGCGCGCACCTGGAGCCGGGGCGCGGCTTGAACGCCCAGTTCGGCGAGCGGCAGCGACTGCAGCGGTTTGGACTTGGCCTTCATGATGTTGGGCAGGGTCGTGTAGCGGGGCGTGTTGAGCCGCAGGTCGGCGCTCATCACGCAGGGACCGTGCAGCGTCCAGGTCTCGGTGCCGTCGTCGGCCTCGGAGATCACGCGCCAGGCGCCGCCGTCGGCGGCCTCGATGCTGGAGACGCAGTCCGCCTGCGGCCAGCCGAGCAGCGCGGCGAGCATCGGCGCGACCTGGCCGTTGTCGCTGTCGATGGCCTGCTTGCCCACCAGGACCAGGGCGGGCGCCTCGCGCTTCACCACTTCAGCCAGCGCCTTGGCCACGGCCAGCGGCTCCAGGCCATCGTCGGCCTGGACGTGGATGGCGCGCTGCGCGCCGAGCGCGAGCGCCGTGCGCAGCACCTCCTGGGACTTCGGCGGGCCGATCGTGACCGCGACCGCTTCCGTCGCCACGCCCCGTTCCTTCAGGCGCACGGCTTCCTCGACGGCGACCTCGTCGAACGGGTTGATCGCCATCTTCAGGTCGGCGATGTCGAAGCCCGAGCCGTCGGCGCGCAGCCGCGGGCGCAGGTTGGCGTCGAGCACGCGCTTGACGGCGACGAGCACCTTCATGCGGCCTCCCATTCCGACAGCTTGCGGCCGCTGCCGGCCAGTTCGACGAGCAGCGGCGCAGGCGCCAGGCCCTTGCCATGGCGTTCGGCCAACGCGTGCAGCTTCTCGACGACCTTTGCCGGCCCGATCGAGTCGGCCCAGTACATCGGGCCGCCCCGATGCGCGGGCCAGCCGTAGCCGTTGACCCAGATGACATCGACGTCCGAGCCGCGCAACGCCTTGCCTTCGGCGAGGATGCGCGCGCCTTCGTTGACCATGGCGAGCAGGCTGCGGTCGATGATCTCGGCGGCCGGGATCTCGCGTGCCGCATGGCCCCGGGCCGCGGCCAGCTCGCGCACGATGGCCTCGACCACCGGCGATGGCGTCGGCCGGCGCTCGGCGTCGTAGTCGTAGTAGCCGGCGCCGGTCTTCTGGCCGCGCCGGTCCAGCTCGCACAGGCGGTCGCGCAGCACCTGCGGGTTGGAGCTCTCGCGCCGCCAGCCCAGGTCCAGCCCTGCCAGGTCGCTCATCGCGAACGGCCCCATCGGGAAGCCGAAGTCGGTGAGCGCGCGGTCCACGTCCCAGGGCAGCGCGCCCTCGTCCAGCATCGCCATCGCCTGCGCGCGGCGTGCCGCGAGCATGCGGTTGCCGACGAAGCCCTTGCACACGCCGACGACGACGCCGATCTTGCCGATCCTGCGCGCCAGCGCCATCGAGGTGGCGAGCACGGCGTCGGACGTCTCCTTCGCGCGCACCACCTCCAGCAGCTTCATCACGTTGGCCGGCGAGAAGAAGTGCAGGCCGATCACCTGCGCCGGCCGCGTGGTGGCTTGCGCGATGACGTCGATGTCGAGCGCACTGGTGTTGGTGGCCAGGATCGCGTCCGGCCGCGTGATGCCGTCCAGCTCGCGGAAGATGGCCTGCTTCACGTCCATGCGCTCGAACGCGGCCTCGACGACGAGGTCGCAGTCGGCCAGCGCCGCCAGCCCGACGGCGCCGTGGATCAAGGCCAGCCGCTGCCCGACCTGCTCGCCGGTGAAGCGCCCGCTCGTCACGCTGCGGTCGTAGTTGCGGCGGATCGTCGCCAGGCCGCGGTCCAGCGCTTCCTGCTTCACGTCGGTGACCGTCACGCGGATGCCGGCGTTGGCGAACACCATCGCGATGCCGCCGCCCATCGTGCCCGAGCCGACGATGCCCACGTGCTTGACGTGTTCGGCGCTGCTGCGCGCGGGCAGTCCCGGCACCTTGGCCGCCTTGCGCTCGGCGAAGAAGCAGTAGCGCTGCGCGGCCGACTCGGGCGTGCCCAGCAGCCGGACGAAGGCCTGGCGCTCGAGCTCCATGCCTTCCTCCACCGTCTTCTCCACCGCCGCGCGCAGCAGCGCCAGGGCGGCCTGCTGTGCCGGCAGATCGCGCTGGCGCCGGGGCTGGGTCTCGCGGAACGCGGCGACCAGTTCGGCGGCGGCGGCGGGCGTCGGCGCGTCGGCGATGGCGCGCTCGGCGATCGGCGGGCTCCGGTGTTCGCCCTGCAGCCATTCGTTGGCGAAGCGGCGTGCCGCGGCTTCGAGTTCACCGGGCGCGCAGACGGCATCGACCAGGCCGGCGGCGAGCGCTTCGTCGCCGGAGACCGGCTTGCCGCCCGTGATGATCTCCAGCGACCGGCGCAGGCCCACCAGGCGCGGCAGCCGCTGCGTGCCGCCGGCGCCGGGGACGAGGCCCAGGTTGATCTCCGGCAGCCCCAGGCGCGCGCTGCGCTCGGCCACGCGGTGCCGGCAGGCGAGGGCGAGTTCCAGCCCGCCGCCCAGCGCGTTGCCGTGGATCGCGGCGATCACCGGCTTGGGCGAGCGTTCGATCGTTCCTTCCAGGTCGCGCAGCGTCGGCGGCACCGGCTTGCGGCCGAACTCGGAGATGTCGGCGCCGGCAAAGAAGGTGCGGCCGCGGCACAGCAGCACGATCGCCTGGCACGAGGGGTTGGCGACGGCTTCTTCGAGCGCGCCGGCCAGCGCCTGCCGCAGCGCGGCCGACAAGGCGTTGACGGGCGGCGAGTCCGCGGCGATCACGACGACGGCGCCGTCGGCCTCGGTGCGGACGAGTGGAGTGGTCTCGGTCATGTTCATCGGGTGCCTCGGTTTCAGTAGATCTCGAACAGCGCCGCGGCACCCATGCCGCCGCCGACGCACATCGACACCACGCCGTACTTGGCGCCGCGCCGCCGGCCTTCGATCAGCAGGTGCGCCGTGCAGCGCGCGCCGGTCATGCCGTAGGGGTGGCCGATGGCGATCGCGCCGCCGTCGACGTTGAGCCGCTCGTCGGGCAGGCCCAGCGTGTCGCGGCAGTAGACGAGCTGGCTGGCGAAGGCTTCGTTGACTTCCCACAGCCCGATGTCGTCGACCGTGAGGCCGTTGCGCTGCAGCAGCTTGGGAATCGCGAACACGGGCCCGATGCCCATCTCCAACGGGTCGCAGCCGGCCACGGCCATGCCGCGGTAGGCGCCCAGCGGTTCCAGGTTGAGGCGTTCGGCCTCGCGGCGCTCCATCAGCAGCACCGCGGCGGCGCCGTCGGAGAGCTGCGAGGCGTTGCCCGCGGTGATGAACTCCCCTTGCTTGACGAAGCGGCCGTCCTTGTAGACCGGCTGCAGCGCGGCCAGCGCCTGCAGCGTCGTGTCGGGCCGGTTGCCTTCGTCGCGCGCGAGCGTGACCTCGCGGTCGACCGTCTCGCCGCTGGCCTTGTCGGTGACCTTCATCGTCGTGCTGATCGGGACGATCTCGGCGTCGAAGCGGCCCTCGCGCTGCGCCGCGGCGGTGCGCTGCTGCGATTGGAAGGCGTACTGGTCCTGGCGCTCCCGGCTCACGCCGTAGCGCTGGGCGACGATCTCGGCCGTCTCGATCATCTGTGCGTACACGCCGCCCACGTGCTGGCGCAGCCAGTCGTCGACGGCGCGGTGGCGGTTCAGCTTCTCGTTCTGCACCAGCGAGATCGACTCCAGCCCGCCGCCGATGGCCATCGGAGCACCGTCGTTGACGATGTACTTGGCCGCGGTGGCGACCGCCATCAGGCCCGACGAGCACTTGCGATCCACCGACATGCCGGCCACGGTGGGCGGCAAGCCGGCGCGCAGCGCCGAGGTGCGGGCGATGTTGTTGCCGTTGGTTCCCTGTTGCTGGGCGCAGCCCATCACCACGTCGTCGATCCGGGCCGGATCGATGCCGGTGCGCTCGACCAGTGCACGGATCACGTGGCCGCCCAGCATCGGGCCGGACGTGTCGTTGAGCGAGCCCTTGTAGGCCTTGCCGATGGGCGTTCGGGCGACCGCGACGATCACGGCTTCACGCATGGAATGTCTCCTGAGGTTTGCGAGGGAGGGAAGGTCGCGGCTGTCGGGTAAGCCCCTAGCCCGCACCGAGTAGACTTGATCATACTTACTGGTTAACACGCAAGTATTTTGTTGGTCACGGAGCGTCGATGTCAAGGTGCCGAACCCGCGGAGAAGCGCATGAGCGTTGAGTGGAACTACGCGCTGATCTGGGAGGCGATCGCCGAAGCGGTGCCCGATCGGCCGGCGCTGATCCAGGGCGAGCGCGTCCACACCTGGCGCCGCTTCGAGCGCGAGGCCGATGCGCTGGCTCGCTTCCTTGTGGGCGCCGGCATCGGGCGCGGCGCCAAGGTGGCGGTCTACCTGTTCAACGGCGTGGAGTACCTGACCGCGTATTTCGCCGCGTTCAAGGCCGGGCTGGCGCCGCTCAACATCAACTACCGCTACGTCGCTTCGGAACTGGCCTATGTGCTCGACGATGCCGACGCCGAGGTCTGCATCTTCGATGCCGAGTTTCTTCCAAACGTCGAGGGGGTGCGCGCCCGGCTGCCACGCGTCAAGCTGTGGATTCAGGTGGGTGAGCGCGCGTCGGGTGCCCAGGCGGCGAATGTCCTGCACTGGAACGAGTGGGTCGCCGGCTCGGCGCAGGGACTGTTCCGCGCGCCGTGGGGCATTTCACCTGACGACCTGGTGCTGATCTACACCGGCGGGACCACCGGCGCGCCCAAGGGCGTGATGTGGCGTCAGCACGACCTGATCGGTGCACGTGATTTCGGCGCCAGCCCCTTGCTCGGCCTGGGGCCGCTCACGTCGCCGGCGCACGCCGGCCAGCGTGCGGCGGCCTCGCAGATGCGCACCGCGCTGATTGCCTCGCCGCTGATGCACGGCACCGGCTTCCTGAGTGCGCTGTCGGCGATGATGGGTGGTGGCGCGACCGCCTACCTGCCCTCGCGTCGCTTCGACGCCGTCGAGGCCTGGAGCGAGGCCGAGCGCCTGGGCGCGAGCCGCATGACCATCGTCGGCGACACGTTCTGCCGGCCCCTCGTCGAAGCGCTCGAAAGGTCCCCGGATCGCTGGGACCTGTCGGCGCTGCGCGTTGTCTTCAGTTCCGGCACGATGTGGAGCGCCGAGGTCAAGGCGGCTTTGCTGGCCAAGCTGCCCAAGCTCAAGCTGCTCGACACGCTCGGCTCTTCCGAAGCGGCAGGCATGGGCAGCAGTCTGTCCAGCGGCGAAGCGCCCGCGCAGACGGCGCGTTTCCGCATGGGGCCGCATTGCGCCGTGTTCGACGAGCAGGGACGGCGCGTCCCGCCGGGCTCGAGCGAGGCCGGCGTGCTGGCGGTGGGCGGGTACATCCCGCTCGGCTACTACAAGGACGCCGCGAAGACCGAGGCCTCGTTCCCGGTCTGGGAGGGCCAGCGCTGGTCCTGTCCGGGCGACCTGGCCAGCGTGGCCGCCGACGGCACGATCCAGCTGCTCGGCCGCGGCAACCAGTGCATCAACACCGGTGGCGAGAAAGTCTATCCCGAGGAGGTCGAGGAGGCGCTCAAGCAATACCCCGGCGTGCGCGACGCTGCGGTGCTGGGCATCGCCGAGCCGCGGCTGGGCCAGCAGGTATGCGCGGTCATCGAGGTCGACGACCCCGCGGCTGCCCCGTCGCTGCGCGAACTGACCGACGCGCTTCGCGGTGGCCTGGCGGGCTACAAGCTGCCGCGCTCGCTGCTGGCCGTGACCAGCCTGCAGCGCACGCCCGCTGCCAAGCTGCGCTACGACCTGTTGCGCGAATGGGTGCACGACGCACGCGTCGACGGTCGCGCGCCCGTCTGGCAAGAGCTCTGATCCGGAACGTCCAAGGAGAGGTCGATGACGACGACAACCCCCGAACTGCGCCAGACGCCCGATTTCGCCAGCGCCGTGCGCGAATGGCTGGCCGCCAACTTTCCGCCCGAGCTGGCGGGCCGCCAGGCCTACGACTACCAGACCCCAGCCGAGGTGATCGAGGCCGACGCGCCGTATGCGCGTTGGATGCGTGCCATGGGCCGGGCAGGCCTGGGTGTGCCGACTTGGCCGGTCGAGTACGGCGGCGCCGGCCTCGACGCGGCGCAGGCACGAACGCTTGCCGAAGAGATGGTGCGTGCAGGCGCTTTCAATCCCATCGGCGGCATGGGCGTGCTGATGTTCGGCCCCACGCTGCTGCAGTACGGCGACGAGATCCAGAAGCGTCGCCACCTGCCGCCCATCGCGCGCGGCGAGTTGCGTTGGTGCCAGGGCTTCTCCGAGCCCGGTGCCGGCTCCGACCTGGCTGCGCTGCAGACGCGCTGCGAGGACCGGGGGGACCACTGGCTCGTCAACGGCCAGAAGACGTGGACCTCGAGCGCCCATCTGGCGGACTGGTGCTTCTGCCTCGTCCGAACCGACAAGACGAAGAAGCAGGAGGGCATCAGCTTTCTGATGATCGACATGCGAACGCCCGGCGTGAGCGTGCGGCCGATCCGCCTGATCTCGGGGTCGTCGCCGTTCTGCGAGACCTTCTTCAACGACGTGAAGGTGCCCAAGGAGAATCTCGTCGGGCCGCTCCATGGCGGCTGGGCCATCGGCAAGCGGCTGCTGCAGCACGAACGCGCGGGCCTGTCGGCCGGCCGCGCCAAGGGCGCCGGGGCGCCGCTGCCCACGGTAGCCAAGCGCTATGTCGGCACCACGCCCGACGGGCGCCTGGCCGACCTCGAACTGCGGGCCCGCCTGGCGCGCCACCTGGTGCGGCAGCGGGCGTACGCGCAGACGCTGGCACGCGTGAGCGCCGAGGCGCGCGGCGGCGGGCCCAATGCGGCGACGTCGATCATCAAGAACGCTGGCGCTCGGCTGGCGCAGGAACGCGCCGAGTTGACGATCGAGATCATGGGTTCGCAAGGCCTGGGCACCGAGGCCGGTGAGTTCTCGGCCGGGGAACTGGGAGCCGTGACCGAGTGGCTCAAGGGCAAGGCCTATTCGATCTACGGCGGCAGCCAGGAGATCCAGAACAACATCATCTCCAAGCGCATCCTGAACCTGCCCGACCGCTGACACCCGGACACTCGAAGAGGAACACAACGATGGCACTTCTCAACGAAGAGCAGACCATGCTTCACGATGTCGCTGCCGATTGGGCGAAGCGGCGCGCACCGATCACCGCCTTCCGCAAGCTGCGCGACCAGGGCGGCGGCGCCGGCTACGACGCCGAGGCCTGGCGCGAGATCGCCGGCCTGGGCTGGCCCGGCATTGCGGTGCCCGATGCGTATGGCGGCGCGGGGATGGGGGTGTTCGAGGTCGGCCTCGTGGTCGAGCAGCTCGGCCGCACGCTCGCGGCGCAGCCGCTGGCGAGCACCGCGCTCGTCGGCGTGCGTGCGCTCGTGCGTGCCGGCAGCACCGCGCTGCAAGCGATGCTGCTGCCGGAGGTTGCCGCGGGCGACGTGAGGCTGGCGCTGGCCATCGACGAGGGCGCGCGCTTCGATCCCGCGCGCCTGGAGCTCGACATCGTTCCCGGCACGGATGGCGTGCGTCTGAAAGGGCAGAAACGATTCATACAGGACGGCATGGCGGCGACGCACTTCATCGTGTTCGGCCGCGGTGATTCCGGCCTGAGCGCGGTGGTCGTGCCGGCTGACGCGCCCGGCCTCAGGCGCCGCGACATGGGCCTGGTGGACCATCGCGGCGCGGCGCTGCTGCAGTTCGACGGTGTCGAGGTCGGCGGCGAGTATGTGCTGGGTGAGCTGGGCCGGGCTGCCGGGTTGCTCGACGAGAGCATCGACGCCGCCGCCGTGGGTTCGGCAGCCGAGTTGCTTGGCGCCGCCGAGGCGGCGCTGGACATCACGCTCGACTACATGCGCGTGCGCGTGCAGTTCGATCACCCGATCGGCTCGTTCCAGGCGCTACAGCATCGCGCCGCGGAATGGTTCGCCGAGCTCCAGCTCGCGCGCTCGTCGGTGGAGGCGGCGCTGTCGGCGCTCGACCGCGGAGACGCCAAGCAGCGGTCGATGGCCGCGTCCACCGCGAAGGTCATGATGAACGATGCCTCCAGGCTCGCGACGAATGAAATGATCCAGTTGCACGGCGGCATCGGCATGACCGACGAGCACGACGCCGGCTTCTTCCTCAAGCGCGCCCGGGTGCTGGCCTGTGCCTACGGCTCGACGAGCTGGCATCTCGAGCGGCTGGCCCGCGCCGAAGGCTTCTGAGAGGGTTCGCTCATGCCGCATCGCGTGAAATCCGCGAGCCGAGTGCTGGTGATTCTCGAGCTGTTCGAGCGAGAGCGGCGGCCGCTGAGCCTGATCGAGATCTGGACCACCTTGGGCTACCCGCGTTCCAGCACGGCCGTGCTCTTGAAGACACTGGTCGGCCATGGCTATCTGCACTTCGACCGCAGCTCGCAAACCTACTGCCCGACGATGCGGCTGGCCGCCGTGGGCGGATGGGTCGAGCAATCGGTATTGCGCGACGTCCGCATTGCCGACGCCATCGGTTGGCTCCAGCGGCGCACCAGCTTCGCCGTCGTGCTGGCCGGCCGCACCGACACGCAGGTGCAGTACCTCCACATTGCACATCCGGCCGATCCGTTGAGCCTGCGTGTCAAGCCGGGTGACCTGCGCCCGCTGGCCGGTTCGGCGATGGGATGGGCACTGCTGGCGGCATACCGCGACGCCGAGATCGAGCACATCGTTCGCCGCATCAACCACTATGGCCTGGAACCGCGCGTGGAGCTGGCCGCGCTGATGCAGCGGATCCGCGAGGTCCGCCGCGACGGCGTTGCTTTCTCGCGCGGCTGCGTCACGCCCGGCTTCGGCATGCTGTCGGTGCTGCTGCCCGCGTCGGTGTTCGACCGCCACGTGGCGCTGGGGCTCACCGGCTCCTTGCCGGCGATGGAAGGGCGCCTTGCGGCGCTGATCCGGCTGCTGAAGCAGTTCAGCGCGGGGCTGGCGGCTGAGGAGGCGATGGATGCAGCCTGAGCACATGGTCTGGTGGCACGTCTATCCGCTCGGCTTTCTCGGTGCCGAGGGCCGGCGGCCGGACGATGGTGTCGTCCGCCACCGGTTGCCGGCCCTGGGCCCGTGGCTGGACTACCTGCTGCGCCTCGGGTGCAACGGGCTGATGCTCGGACCGGTCTTCGCCTCGGTCACGCATGGCTACGACACGCTGGATCACCGCCGCATCGACGACCGGCTGGGCGATCTTGCGGACTTCGATGCGCTGCTCGCCGAATGCAGGCGCCGCGGCATCGCGCTGATGCTCGACGGCGTGTTCAATCATCTCGCGCGCGAGCACGCGATCGTGCAGCGCGCGATCACCGAAGGCCCTGATTCGGAGCCAGGGCGCTGGATCCGATGGCGCGCCGGCGCGCCGGTTGCGTTCGAGGGTCACGCACCCCTGGTCGAACTGGACTTCGCCCATCCGCCGGTCCAGCAGTTCATCGCCGGCGTCATGATCGAGTGGCTGGAGCGCGGGGTCGCGGCTTGGCGGCTCGACGCGGCCTATCGCGCGGGAGCGTCGGCATGGGCACCCATGGTTGCGGCGGTCCGGCGGCGATTCCCGGACGCGTGGCTGATGGGCGAGGTGATCCATGGCGACTACGGGCGCTTCGTTGCGGAGTCGGGCCTGTCGTCGGTCACGCAGTACGAGCTGTGGAAGGCGGTCTGGAGTAGCCTGAACGACGGCAACCTGCACGAGCTAGCCTGGGCAATCCAGCGCAACCAGCGCTGGCACGGGCAGTTCCTGCCGACCACCTTCATCGGCAACCATGACGTCACGCGCATCGCGAGCCAGTTGACCGACCCGCGCCACCTCGGCCACGCGGTGGCGCTGCTGGCGTTGCTGCCGGGCATGCCCTGCATCTATGCGGGCGACGAGCAGGGCTTTCACGGCGTCAAGGAGCATCGCGCAGGCGGCGACGACGCGATCCGGCCCGCGTTCCCGGCCGCGCCCGGGCAACTGGCGCCCTGGGGCGCAGCGATCTTCGAGACGCACCAGCGCCTGTTCGGCATCCGGCGGCGCCTGCCTTGGCTCGCGCAGGCCCGCGCGAGCCTGAAGGCCGGCAGCGGATTGCAGGCCGAGTTGCACGTCGAAGGCGCGGCAGGCGAGAGCGTTCGCGTCGCGCTCAACCTTGCCGACCAGCCGATGCCACGCCCGCCGGGGCAGGTGCTGGCGGCGAGCGGGCAGCGGCACGATGCGGTGGAGCCGCATGGCTGGCTCGTGACCGCCTGAGTGCGCCTGCAGTTCAGGTTCCCGTGAAGTTGCCTGGCCGCCGCGCCGCCACGGCGCGCACGCCTTCAGCGAAGTCGGACGTCTTGCGCAGCCGGGACTGGATCGCCAGTTCGCGGTCGGTGGCGGCCAGCACCTGGGCGTGCAGGGCGGAGCGCAGTGTGTCGCGCGTGGCCTGCACGGCCAGCGGTGCGTTCTCGGCGAGCTCCTGCGCGAAGGCCATCGCGCGGGCCGGCAGATCCGCGGCATCGGCCAGTTCGTCGATCAGGCCCCATTCGAGCGCCTGTTCGGCCTTGATGCGCCGCCCGGTCATCAGCATCAATGCCGCCCGCTGTTCGCCGATGACGCGCGGCAGCGTCAGCGTGATGCCGAATCCGGCGTGAAAGCCCAGCTTGACGAAGTTGGCCGAGAAGCGCGCTGCGGGGCTGGCGACGCGGAAGTCCGCTGCCAACGCCAGTCCGAGACCCGCGCCGATGGCCGCACCCTGGATCGCAGCGACGACCGGCTTGCGATTCGCGAACAGGCGCGCCGCCTGCGCATAGAAGCCCTTCATGCCGCCCTGGCCTTCGGGGGCCACGGGGCGCCGGCTGATGAAGTCGGCGCCGGCGCAGAACGTGCCGCCTTCGGAAGCGAGCAGCACCGCGCGCAGCGACGGATCGGTGTCGACGGCCTCCAGCGCATCAGCCAGGTCGCGCAGCAGGTCCATGTCCACATGGTTGTACGGCGGCCGGCTGAAGCTCAGGCGCATCACCGCGCCCTCGACCTCGCCGGCCACGCTGCCCCAGGCCGCGCTCACTTGCGCAGCCCCAGGACGTGACGGGCGATCACGCTCATGTGCACTTCGGTCGGCCCGTCGAAGATGCGCATCGTGCGCAGGCGCGATGCCATCAGGTGCAGCGGCAGCTCGCGCGTCATGCCCATCGCGCCGAAGGTCTGCATCGCACGATCCACCACCTCCCAGGCCATCTCCACCGCATAGGCCTTGATCATCGAGATCTCCAGCCGCACGTCGGCGCGGCGGTCGAGCTTGGCGGCGCAGTCGTAGGTCATCAGCCGCGCCGCGTGGATGCGCGTCGCGGCGTCCGCGATCCACCACTGGATCGCCTGGCGCTCGGACAGCGGCTGGCCGAAGGTGACGCGCTGCGGCGCGTATTCGCACATCATCTCGAGCGCGCGCGAGGCCATGCCGATAGCCCACGATGCCATCTCGATGCGCCGCGTACCCAGCCGCACCTGCATCGGCGCGAAGCCCTTGCCTTCCTCGCCCAGCAGCTTCCAGCCCGGCACGCGGCAATCTTCGAGCGCGATCTCGTAGGTGGCCATGCCGCCCAGCATCGGGATGCGGCGCAGCACGTTGAAGCCGGGCGTTCCGCGATCGACCAGGAAGGCCGAGACGCCGTTTCGACCCCCCTTCGCACGATCGGTGACCGCCATCACGATCGTGAAGTCGGCCTCGGCCGCGCGGCTGATCCAGATCTTGCGGCCGTTGATGACCCAGTCGTCACCGTCGCGCACGGCGCGCGTCGTGATGCGTGAAGGATCGGATCCAGCGCCGGGCTCCGAGATACCCATCGCCGACACCGTCTCGCCCCGGACATAGGGCGCCAGATAGGCTTCGCGCTGGCGGTCCGTGACGGTGGCCATCATCATGCGCAGGTTGGGCGAATCCGGCGGCAGCGTGTAGGGGACGATCGTGCGCCCCATCTCCTCGTTGACGCCGACCATCGCGATGGCCGGCAGGTCCATGCCGCCGACGTCGGTGGGCGCGTCCAGCCCCCACAGGCCCAGTTCGCGCGACAGCTTGTCGACGCGCTCGCGTTCCTCCTTGTTCAGCCCCGGCGGCAGGCCTTTGGCCTCGCGCTCGAGGATCTTCGGCTCCAGCGGCAGCAGCTCGTCCTTGACGAAGCGCTGCACCAAGTCCTTGAGCATCCGGTGCTCTTCGGGCAGATCGAAGTCCATGTGATGTCGTCTCCTGCGTCAGCGTGTCTTGGAAATCCGGGCCTCGCCGCTCACCTCGGCCGTGTGCTCGCCCAGCAGCGGCGGGTGCAGCCGCAGGGCGCAAGGCGACTTCTCGAATCGAATCGGTGGTCTCGTGGCGATGTAGTCGCCGGCCTGCGGATGCCGCAGGCGCTGGAAGAACCCGCCGCCGACGAGCTGGGGATCCGCCTGAAGGTCTTCGAGCCGGTTGATCCGCGCGACGGGAATCTCCATGGATTCGAGCAGGTCTATCCAGTACTGCGTCGGTTGTTCCGCCGTCAGCGAGGACACCAGCGCGTGCAGCGCGCTCGCGTGGGCCTGGCGCGTGCGGTAGTCGGCGAAGCGCGGGTCGTCGCGCACGGAGGACTCGACGCCGCAGGCCTCGAAGAAGCGGCGCCAATGAGCATCGGTGTACGGCAGGATGCAGACGAAGCCGTCGCGGGTGGGATACGGCCGGCGTTCGGACGAGGTGATGCGCGGATAGCCCATCGGGCCCAAGGGCGGATCGAAGACGTGGCCGAACTGATGCTCCAGCAGGTTGAAGCTGGTCAGGCACTCGAGCATGGGCACTTCGATGAACTGTCCCTCTCCCGTGCGCAGCTTGTGTGCCAGGCCCGCCAAGGCCGCCTGCGCGAGGAACAGCCCCGCGACTTTGTCGCCCAGCAGCGAAGGCAGAAAGCGCGGCGTGGCGTCGCCGTCCATCCTGCTCAGCAGGTCCGCCAGTCCGCAACGCGCCTGGATCAGGTCGTCGTAGACCGGCTTGCCGGCATCGGGCCCGTCCGAAGCGAAACCGGTGCCGTGCAGGTAGATCAAATCCGGCTTCAGCGCCGTGAGCGCGGCGCGATCGGCGCCGATGCGTTCCAGCGCCGGGGCGCGGACGGTGGTGACGAAGAGGTCCGCCTCGGCGACCAGCGCATGCAGCATCCCGCGCCCCTCGGCGCTCGCCAAGTCGATCAGCGCCGACCGCTTGTTGCGGTTCGTCGCCATGAAAATCGGCCCGAGGCCCGCAGCGGCGTCCGACGGCGTCCTGCCGGCCCAGCGCATGGTGTCGCCGCCAGCCCCGCGCATGCCGTGCGGCGACTCGATCTTGATCACGTCTGCACCAAGGTCACCCAGGATTTGTGTCGCGTAGGCGCCGAAGACCACGCTGGTCAGGTCGACCACGCGCAGCCCGGTCAGGGCGCCCGTACGCAGACCAGCGGGGGAGGGTGCGCCGGCGTCGGGCATGTCGAGGTTTTGCACGGGTGCGATTCTGGGAGGGGTGTTGCGTCCAGGAACCGCCAGCCCCGCGAGTCCACGGATGTGGATCGATGCCTTCGTTCGAGCGTGCGCTGCAGAGCGCCGACTAAGCTCGCATGCTTCGTGGGTCTACGCGAAAGCATGAAAGAGCGCCTCCAGTCGCATGTTCGGCAGGCCCTGGCCTGGCAGCCGCGCGACGGCGTCACGCCGGTGCAGCAGGCGTTCGCGTGCTTGGTCGCGGCGTTGGGCGTGACCGTCCCTGTGGTTGCCGGCGCGGCTGCGGGGCACCTGCCGGCCGGTTTGGCGGTGGCGGTCGGCAGCCTGCCGGTGGCCGGCATCGGTTTCGCGCCGACCCTGCGCCAGCAAGGGTGGCAGTCTCTGCGAGCGACGCTGGAATGCCTGCTCGCCGTCGGCTGCGTTCGGCTGATTGCCGGCCTCGGGCCGATGGTGGCGTTGGCGGTGCCGTTGATTGCCACCCTGGTGGCCCTGCTGGGCAGCATCAGCCGGCCCAGCGCAGTCTTCGCGATCCGCTTCACCCTGGCCTTCGTGATGGCCCTGAACGTGTTCGAGGGTGCCGGCGCGAACGCGAGCGAGCCCTTGCTGCTGGCGTTGGGCAGTTTCTGGACCGCCGTGCTGTGGTTGGCGGCCAATGCGATGGTGCGCCGGCTGGACAAACTGCCGGCCGCGGCCCCGACGGCGGCGGCGGCGCCGTGGAGCAAGCGACTCCAGCACTGGCGCCACACGCTTCGCACGTTGGGAGGGTGGTCGTATCCCCTGCGCTTGCTGGCATGCCTGCTGGTGGCGGCTGTCGCGGACATTGTCCGGCCGCATCACCACATGCTGTGGATCGCGTTCACGGTCGTGTTGCTGTTGCCTCGCGAGGCCCAGCTCATGCCGATCAAGGTGACGCAGCGTGCAGCCGGCATGGTGGTTGGCCTGGCGCTCGCGCAGGGGCTGTTGAGCGCGGAACTGGGACCAGAGATCCTGATTTCGACCATTGGCCTGTTGGCGTTGACGCAACCGCTGCTGCGTGAGCGGCACTACGCCGGCTACACGGCGCTCATCACCGTGCTCGTGATGTTGCTGATCGACACCGCGGGCGCCGGCGGTGCGTACGTCCTCCAGGACCGCCTGATCGCCACGATCGCCGCGGCGGTACTCGTGATCGCCGCCAATGCGGCATTCCGGCGCGTATCGCCGCCGGCGACGCCGGCCCGGGCGGCCGGGAGACGCTGACCGCGGCCGGGCATGCACTTGCGGATTGGCGGGAAGGGAATCCACCAACTTGCGTGTTGTTTAGCAAGTATTATGATGGCATCGCCGAAGAGGAGACAAGATGATCCGGATACACGCTCGCGTGGCATGCCCGCGCTGCGATCGCCGCCGCTCCATGCTCGATCGCGTCGTCATGGGTGTGTGCGCGGCCGTCCTGGGTCTGGCAGCCCTGGCCGCGCCGGCTGCCGAAGGCAAGCGCGGCGGCACGCTGACCATTGGCACCGAGGTCGATCCGCCGACGCTGGACCCGCTGCAGGTCTCCAGCTACGTGGGCCTGCAATACGCGATGGCCATCTTCGACACGCTGCTCACGATCGATGCGTCCGGCCGCATCGTGCCGGGCCTCGCGACCTCGCACGCCGTGACGACGGATGGCTTGCTCTACACGCTGAAGCTGCGCGAAGGCGTGCGCTTCCACGACGGAACCGAGTTCGATGCCGCCGCGGTCGTCTTCAATCTCGATCGCGCGCGCGATCCGAAGAACCGTTGTCGCTGCCTGGCCAATCTCTCGCTGATCAAGGACGTGAAGGCGGCAGACCCGCGCACGGTGGAGATCCGGCTGAGCGCGCCGATGGCGTCGTTTCCGGCCGTGCTGGCGGACTCGCCGGGGATGATGGCGTCGCCTGCGGCGGTGCGCACGGCCGGCGAAACCTTCGGACAGAAACCGGTGGGAACCGGGCCGTTCCGCCTTGTCGAATGGATCAAGGGCTCGCGTTTCGTCGCCGAGCGCAACGCCGGGTACTGGCGGACCGGGCGGCCCTTCGTCGACCGGCTGGTCTTCAAAGGACTGCAGAACAGCGAGGCGCGCGAGGCGACGATGCGGTCGGGCGGATTCGACATCGTCACCCAGGCGCCGCCGCGCTTCGTCGCGCAAGCGCGCAGCGACAAGCGCTATCAGGTGCTGATGCCTAATGCCTTCGGCGCCGTCTTCATCCCGTTGCGCATGACGCATCCGCAGCTCAAGGACCAACGCGTTCGGCTCGCATTGGCGCACGCGACGAACCGCGAGCAGTTGTTGAAGGTGATGTTTCATGGGCTGCCGAAACTGGCGACCACGCCATTCGGCAAGGGCATGCACCTGAGCGTCGACGAACTGGCCGACTATCCGAAGTTCGATCCCGCGCGCGCCAAGGCCTTGCTGGCCGAGTTCGGCCAGCCGGTCAGGCTGGTCCTGACGGCCGACAACACGCCCTTGTCGCTGCGAACGAACCAAGCCCTGCAGCAGATGTGGCGCGCCGTCGGCGTGAACGTCGAGATTCAGGTTGTCGACATGGTCCGGCTCATTCAGTCGCTGTCGTCCCACGACTTCGATGCCGCGCTGTTCAGGTGGTCGGGCCGCGCCGATCCGGACTTGAACGTGTACTCGTTCTTCCACTCGCGCCTCGCGCAGCGCACGCCCTCTTCAAACTTCGTGCAGTACGCCAATCCGGAAATGGACGAGCTGCTCGAAGCCGGTCGGCGCGAGCTCAATCCGCTGGAGCGGCGCAAGATCTACTCGCGCATCTCGACCCTGTTGGCGCGGGACCTGCCGTACATCTTCCTCGGCTACACGACGGCGCCGCTGGTGGCCAGCAGCAAGGTCCATGGCATGGACCCGATGCCCGACTCGCTGGTCCGCGTTGCCGACGCGTGGAAGGAGTAGACGGCGGTGCGTCACTTGTTGGCAGGCCTGGGCAGACGCCTGATCCGGGAAGTGCCGGGCGTGGCGGCGATGCTGCTGATCATTTCGATGATCAGCTTCGCGCTCGTCGCGTTGTTGCCGGGGGATCTGGCGACCTTGATGCTGGGCGAGACCGCAACGGCCGAGGCCGTCACCGACCTGCAGCGTGAGCTCGGCACGCAGCGACCCTTGCACGAGCGCTACGGGCAGTGGCTGCTGGCGGCCCTGCAGGGCGACGTGGGACGTCTGCACCATACCGGCTTGTCGGTTGCCGACGCGATGGCCGAGCGCATACCCGTCACGCTGGAGCTCATGGCGTTGACGCTCGTCCTTTCGGTCGTGATCGCCGTTCCGCTCGGCGTGCTCACGGGTTTCCGCCCCGGCCGCACGGTGGACCGCGTGCTGATGAACACGTCGCTGACCTTCCTGTCGGCGCCGGCCTTCCTGATCGGCATCGTGCTGGTGTACCTGTTCGCGATCCACCTGGAGTGGCTGCCCGCCACCGGGTGGGTGCCTCTGGCGGAGGACCTGGGGGCCAACCTTCGATCCTTGGCACTGCCGGTGGCTGCACTGGTGCTGCATGACGTGCCGATCTACATGCGCGTGCTGCGGCGCGAGATCACGCATGTGCTGCAGCAGGACTACATCCTGCTGGCGCGCGCGGCCGGGCTGTCGCGCCGGACCATCCTGTGGCGCTCGGCGCTGCGCCCGGCGTCGGTGAACCTGATCACCGCCGTGGGCCTGGGCGTCGGCCGCCTGCTGGGCGGCGCGATGACCGTGGAAGTGCTCTTCGGCCTGCCGGGGCTGGGCCAGCTGCTGGTCGAGGCGGTGTTCCGCCATGAGTACGCGCTGATGCAGGGCATCGTGCTGTTCATCGCCGCCGGCTACGTGGCGATCAACCTCGTCGTGGATCTGCTGTGCGCGGCCCTCGATCCGCGCCTGCGCGACGGGGAGCTGGAATGAGTGCCGCACGATGGCAACGTCTGCGCCGTCTCGCGCTGCCGCTGGCGTGGCTGCTGACGATGGCGCTCGCGAGCCTCCTGGCGCCGCTGCTGCCGATCCGGGATCCGGATGCCCAGGACCTGATGCAAGTGCTGGTGCCGCCCGGCTGGGAGCATTGGTTCGGCACCGACTCGCTGGGCCGCGATGTCTTCGCGCGCGCCATCTACGGCCTGCGCGTCACGCTGACCGTCAGCCTCGGGTCGGTGCTGATCGGGCTGGTACTGGGCGGCGGTGCCGGCATGCTGGCGGGCTACTTCCGCGGCGCCACCGACCGCGCGCTGATGGCGTTCAACAACACGCTGCTGGCCTTCCCGTCGGTCGTGCTGGTCGTGGCGGTCATGGTCTACCCGGGCGATGCGCTGCTCAAGGTGACGGGCGTGCTCGGCATCGTGTTTGCCGGCACCTTCGCCCGCATGGCGCGCGTGAACACGATGTCGCTCGCCAAGCAGGACTTCGTGACGGCGGCGCGCGCGATGGGCATGGGCCATGCTCGGGTGCTGCTGAGCGAGATTGCGCCGAACCTGATGCCGGCATTGATGGTGTTCGCACTCATCATGACCGCGATCGCCGCCGTGACCGAGGGCACGCTCGCGTTCCTGGGCCTGAGCGTGCAGCCGCCGACGCCGACGCTGGGCGGCATGGTGTCGTCGGAGGCGGCTTCGCTGCGCGAGGCGCCGCACGCCTCGCTGCTGCCCGCGCTGCTGCTGTACCTGACGGTGCTGTCGCTGCACAGCCTGGGCGAGCGCTTTCAGCGCCGTGCCGACGGCCGGGCGAGCGCGCTATGAGCGACGCGCTGCTGCAAGTGCGCGAGCTGCACACCGAACTCCATACGCCACGGGGCACGGTGTACGCGGTCAACGGCGTCAACTTCGAACTGGGGGCCGGCGCGGCGCTGGGCATCGTCGGCGAGTCGGGCTCGGGCAAGTCGGTGCTGGCGCGGACGATCGCTCGCTTGCTGCCCGGGCCGCCCTACGCGAGTTGCCGCGGGTCGGTGCTGCTCGGCGGCGTCGATCTGCTCGCGCTGGACGAACGCGCGCTGCGCGACGTGCGCGGCCGGCGCATCGGCATGGTGTTCCAGGATCCGATGGGCTCGCTCAACCCGACGCAGACCATTGGCCTGCAGATCACCCAGGTGCTGCGCCGGCACGGCCGGATGACGCTGCGCCAGGCGCGCGAGCGCGCGACCGAGCTGCTGGCGCAGGTCGGCCTCCATGATCCGCGGCAGCGCCTGGACGATGCGCCGCACCAGCTCTCCGGCGGCATGCGGCAGCGCGTCGTGATCGCGATCGCACTCGCCGGCCAGCCCCAGTTGCTGATCGCCGACGAGCCGACCACCGCGCTGGACGTCACGGTGCAGGCGCGCGTGCTGGAGCTGCTGCGCCGCCTGCAGGAGCAGCATCGCATGGCGCTGCTGTTGATCAGCCACAACCTGGGCGTGGTCGCCCAGGTGTGCGAGCGCGTGGCCGTGATGTACGGCGGCCAGATGGTCGAGCAGGCGCCGGTGCGGCAGGTGTTCGCGCGGCCGCGCATGCGCTACACGCAGGCGCTGATGCGGGCCATGCCGCGCCTGGACGCGCGGCCCCATGAGCGCCTGTATGCGATCGAAGGCCGGCCGCCGAGCCTGATGAGCGCGCCCGCGGCCTGTCCCTTCGCGCCGCGTTGCGAAGCCGCGCTGGAGCGCTGCCGCACGCAGCCGCCTCCGGTCGTCGAGGACGCCGACGGCAGCTTTGCCTGCTGGAATCCGCCGCTGCCATCGGCGCCTGCGGAATCGGAGGCCGGGTCATGAGCGAACCCATCCTGTCGGTGCAAGGCCTGCAGCGCCGGTACAAGGCGCGCGGCCACGTCCACGTCGCCGTCGACGACGTTTCCTTCGACCTCGCGCGCGGCGAGGTGCTGGGCATCGTCGGCGAATCGGGCTGCGGCAAGTCGTCGCTCGCGAAAGCCGTGCTGATGCTGCCCCCGCCCGACGGCGGGCGCGTGAGCTTCCTCGGCCAGGAACTCACGCTGCTGCGCGGCCGCGGGTTGCGCGCGATCCGGCCGCACATCCAGGCGGTGTTCCAGGATCCCGTGACCTCGCTGAATCCGCGCCATACCGTCGGACAGATCGTCGAAGCGCCGCTGCTCGTGCACGGGATCCGCAGCGGCAGCGAGCGGACCGAGCGCGTCGCCCAGGTCCTGCACGAAGTCGGGCTCGACATGGCGACCCATGGCCGGCGCCGGCCGCACGAGCTGTCGGGCGGGCAGTGCCAGCGTGTCAGCGTTGCGCGCGCGCTGGTGCTCAGGCCGCAGCTCCTGGTCTGCGACGAGCCGGTCTCTTCGCTCGACGTCTCGGTGCAGGCCCAGGTCATCAACCTGCTCGAGGAGATCCGCCAGCGCCACGAGCTGGCCATCCTGTTTATTTCGCACGACCTGGCCGTCGTGCGTTCGCTGTGCGACCGCGTGCTGGTGATGCGCAAGGGCCGCATCTGCGAGCTCGGCGCCACCGAGGCGCTGTTCGCGCAGCCGCAACACCCCTACACCGCAGAGTTGCTGGCAGCGGTGCCGCGGTGGGACGGTCGCGGGGCCGGAGCCTGGTGACCACGTCCATGAGCACGATGGCGCACGAAGACCTGTGCCAGTCGACGATCGCCGAACTGGGCCGGCGCTTGCGCGCGGCCGAAATCTCGCCGGTGGAGCTGGCGCAGGCCTATCTCGAGCGCATCCAGGGGCTGGACGGCCAACTCCATACCTACATCACGGTGAGCGCCGATCGGGCATTGAACGACGCGCGCGCCGCGCAGCAGCGCTTCCAGCAGGGCCGTCCTCTCGGGCCGCTGGACGGCATCCCGCTGGCGCACAAGGACATGATCTTCACGCAGGGGATCCGCACGACCTGCGCGTCCAAGGCCATGGCCGACCACGTGCCCGCGCGCGATGCCGCCGCTGTGGCGCGATTGCGCGCTGCCGGCGCAGTGCTGCTGGGCAAGCTCAACATGCACGAGTTCGCCTCGGTCGGGCCGAGCGCGCATTTCGGCCGCGTTGCGAATCCATGGAGCGCCGCGCACGGTGCCGGTGGGTCGAGCAGCGGCAGCGCGGCGGCCGTGGCCGCCGGGCTGTGTGCCGGATCGCTGGGCACCGACACGGCCGGGTCGATCCGCATCCCGGCGGCATTCTGCGGTGTGGTGGGCCTCAAGCCGACGCACGGGCCCGTCAGCCTCGACGGCGTGGTGCCGCTGTCGAGCGTGCTCGACCATGTCGGACCGATCACGCGCAGCGTGGTCGACGCCGCGCTGCTGCTGGACGCCGTGGCCGACGCGCCTGCTGCCGGCGGCCAGTCGGCATTGCCCGGTGATATTCGCGGCCGCACGATCGGCGTTCCCCGCGCCTTCTTCGACGACTGGATCGACCCGGAGGTGAAGCAGTCCTTCGATGCAGCCTTGGCTTCGTTCGCAAACCTGGGCGCGACGATCGTCGAGGTCGAGCTGCCGCGGCTGGAACTGGACCTGGCCGCAGATCGGTGCGCCGCTGATCCTGCCCGAGGCCTACCTTTGGCACGAGCCACTGCTGCAGGCGCGGGCCGCCGACTACGGCGAACGCGTGCGCCGGCACCTCGAAAGCGCCCGCGCGCTCAGCGCGATCGACTACGTGAAGGCGCTGCAGGCGCGCGACCGCCTGCGGCAGGCGCTGCTCGACGCCTGCGCGCCGGTGGACGTGCTGGCGACGCCGGGGCAACTGGTTCCCACGCCGCCGCTGACGCGGCGGACCGTCAGCGTCAAAGGCCGCGAGCTGCCGCTGTCGCTGGTCGCCATCGCCCCCACCGGGCCGTTCAACATCACGGGTCAACCAGCGTTGATGCTGCCCTGCGGCTTCACGGCGGGCGGCCTTCCCGTCGGGCTGCAACTCGTCGGCAAGCCGTATGACGAGGTGACCCTGCTGCAGATCGGCCATGCCTATGAAGCCTGTGCTGGCTGGCATCACAGGCGCCCCGGCCTCGACATGGCACCGCGAGGAAAGTCCCGCGGCCTGCCAAGCTAGGGCGCTCCGACCAACGTTCTTGCCGCGACCAGTCAATCGCCTCGCGCCGCGGCCACCTGCTTCAGAAGCAGCTGGCGCAGCAATGTGTGCGCCGGATCGACGTTATGGCGCGGATGCCACGCAAGCACCAGCGACTCTGGCTCAACCGAGAAGGCCAGCGGGAGCACTTTCAGTCCCATCGACGGCGCTGCGGCGCGGGCCATGCGCTCACTCAGGATGGCCACGAGGTCGGACCGGGCAGCCACGAGCGCCGCGACGTTGGACTGCGGCACGGTCAGCACGATTTCGCGCGCCAAGCCCAGCTTGGCCAAGGCATCATCCACGGGCGATGGTGCGCCGGGCCGGCGTTGCACGTCGACATGCAACTGCCCGGCCAGTCGCTTCGCCGTCACGGCCCGGGTGCTCAGCGGATGGTCGTGCCGCACCACCGCAACGGGCTTCTGGCGCAGCAGGTCCAAGGTCTGCACCTCGGGCGCCCGTGGACGAAAATGCCCCAGGTCGAGATCGATGCTGCCATCGCGCAGTGCGGAGTCTTCGTCGGCCGTCTCCAGCAAGAAACGCAGCCTGGCCAGCGGCATGGTCTGCCGCAGCGCTTGTATCAACGATGCGCCGAACGTGATGGCAATGCCTTCCGGCGCACGCACGACGAAGAGGCGCCTGAGTCCCGCCAGCGCGGCGACCCCGTCGCGCGCCAGCATCGCCTGCCCTTGGGCCATCCATCGGGCCAGGGGCTCGCGCAACTCCTGCGCCCTGGGCGTGGGTACCAGGCGCCGGCCGGCGCGCACCAGCAGCGGATCGCCCAAGGCATCGCGCAGCCGTGACAGCGCGTGGCTGGTGGCCGGAACGCTCAGGTGCAGCCGCTGGGCGGCACCCGTGACGCTGCCGGCATCCAGCACAGCGTTCAGTACGCGCAGCAGATTGAGATCCATGGATTCCAATATGTGCAAATTCTATTCATCGGCCGCGGGCTGCTGGCGCGCATCGGCTAGACACCCGAAGTACGAAACGCGGCCGCGTCTTCCGTTGACCGCAGGCGGCCGACTTGCGACCGTTGCAGCCGAGAAACCAGCCCCTCAAAGGAACGAGCCATGAGTGCAGCGAAGAACGTCGACGCCGTCGTCGTCGGTGCCGGCTTTGCCGGCGTCTACATGATCCACAAGTTGCGCAGCCTGGGCCTGTCGGTGCGCGCCTTCGAGGCCGGGTCCGACGTCGGCGGCACCTGGTACTGGAACAAGTACCCCGGCGCGCGCTGCGACGTCGAGAGCCTGGAGTATTCGTTCGGCTTCTCCGACGAGATCCAGCAGCGCTGGAACTGGCGCCACCGCTATTCGTTCCAGCCCGACATCCAGAGCTACATCGCCCACGTGGCCGACGAAGTCGACGTCCGGCGGCTGATCGACTTCGACACCAAGGTGGTCTCGCAGACCTACGACGAGAAGCGGCAGCAGTGGACCGTCTCCACCGACAAGGGCGAAGTCGTCCAGTGCCGCTACTGCGTGATGGCCACCGGCAACCTCACGGTGCCGAACTATCCCGACATCCCCGGCCTCGACAGTTTCAAGGGCGAGACCTATCACTCCGGCATCTGGCCTAAAGCCCCGGTCGACTTCACCGGCAAGCGCGTCGCGGTGTTCGGCACCGGCGCCACCGGCATCCAGATCATTCCGGAGATCGCCAGGCAGGCCCGGCGCCTGTACGTGATGCAGCGCTCGCCCAACTACTCGCTGCCGGCCGGCAACGCGCCGCTGCGGCCCGAGGAGATCGCCGACTACCGCCGTGACTACCCCGAGCGCCGCAAGCGTGCGCGTCACCACTTGTTCGGCGTCTCCAACGTGCCCGAGCCGACGCGCTCGGTGCTGGAGCTGAGCGAGGAAGAGACGAACGTGGTGTTCGAGAAGCTGTGGGCGCGCGGCGGCAGCATCAACTTCCAGCTCGCGTTCACCGATTTCATGAAGGACGAGCGCGCCAACAAGCGCTTGTCCGACTTCGTGCGCCGCAAGATCCGCGAGACGGTCAAGGACCCGGCGGTGGCCGAGAAGCTGTGCCCGTACGACCACCCGATCGGCTCCAAGCGCATCTGCATCGACACCGGCTACTACGAGACCTACAACCGCGACAACGTCGAGCTGGTCAGCCTGCGCGAGACGCCGGTCAGGCGCATCACGCCCAAGGGCATCGAGACCGAGGCCGGCGAGATCGAGGTCGATGCCATCGTCTTCGCCACCGGCTTCGACGGCATCACCGGCGCGCTGACGCGCATCGACATCACCGGGCGCGGCGGCGTCAAGCTGGCCGACCAGTGGAAGCAGGCCGTGGGCTCGTACATGGGCTTCACGATCCACGGCTTCCCCAACCTGTTCATCATCACCGGCCCGGGCAGCCCGGCGGTCAAGTCCAACATGGTGCTGTCGATCGAGCAGCACGTCGAGCTGATCGCCGACACCATCGGCCACCTGCGCCGCCACGGCCTGGGCGCGATCGAGGCGACCGCCGAGGCCCAGCGCGACTGGATGCGGCACGTCGGCGAGATCGCCGGCAAGACGCTCTACGTGAAGGCCGACTCCTGGTACAACGGCGCCAACGTGCCGGGCAAGGCGCGCGGCTTCGGCATCTACGTGGGCGGCGTCAACAACTACCGCAAGGAGCTGGAGGCGATGGTCGCCGACGGCTATCGCGGCCTGGTGCTGGAGCCGCTGCACAGCGACCCGAAGGCCGCCGTGGCCCCCGTGGCCTAAGCGGCCGCCAGGCAGGGCATGCCGAGCAGATAACTCTGCATGCCCAGGCAGCTGACGATCTGCACGACCTGGATCACTTCGGCCGGCGTCGCGCCGCAGCGCAGCGCGTTGTGCGTGTGGATGCGCGTGCCGGCCTCGTGCAGGTGCGTGGTCGAGGCGTCGATCGCCACGTACAGCAGCTCGCGCTGCTTGGGCAGCAGCACGCCGGTCTTCCACGGGTGCGACGAGAAGGCGGTGTAGGCCTGGAAGAACTCGGGCGACGCGGCCAGCATGTCCTCCAGCAGCTCGCTCCAGTAGCCGCGGCCCTGGCGGAAGGCTTCGCGCACCACGGCTTCGCGCTCGCCCAGCTCGGGCCGCTCGTCGGCGCCGCGGCCGGCGAGCTTGCGCGCTTCCTGCAGCAGGATGGGCGCGCCCAGCATGTAGCCGTGGATGCCCAGCACCGAGGCGATCTGCAGCACCTCGCGCAGCTCGGCATCGCTCGCGCCCTGCCGGCGCGCCGCGTCGACGTGGTGCCGCACCGCGTCGCGGTTCATGTGCGTGACCGATGCGTTGGCCGCGATCATCGCGAACGAGCGCATCCTGGGCTCCAGAGGACCGGACTCCAGCGCCACCGCGGCCATGTCGAGGTAGGCGGCCATGAAGCCGGGGTCGCTGCGCGCGGCCTGCTCCACGGCGGCGTCGGCGTAGCCGTGAAGCGCCTGGAAGCGCTGGATCAGTGCGGTCGGATCGTGCATGGTGAGGCCTCGCGGTGCGGGGGAAAGAGGGGCCGGTATCGGCCACCGGAGGATGCCGACCGGCACCGGCGCCGTGCAGCCCGCGTGCCGCATCGGATCCGTACTTTGGAACGTCGGCTGTCGGAGGGCCGGCAGCGCTTTCGAAAGGGGGTCAAAGTACGGAACGGCCTTTCTTCGTTCGTTGTCGCTGCATCGGCCCCTTCCTAGCATGCCTTCATTTCCGCATCCGGCCTGTTGGGGAGCAAGGGAGTCCATGCAAGTCCTGAAAGGCATCAAGGTCCTCGATTTCGGCCGCTTCATCGCCGGGCCCTTCTGCGCCGCGCTGCTGGCCGACTTCGGCGCCGACGTGATCCGCATCGACCGCGTGGGCGGCAGCGAGGACCGTTTCATCATGCCGGTGACCGAGCACGGCGAAGGCGCGTTCTTCCTGCAGGTCAACCGCAACAAGCGCTCGCTGACGCTGGACCTCGACGGCCCCGAAGGCCGGGAGGTCGTCGCCCGGCTGCTGCGCGACACCGACGTCGTGATCGCCAACATGCCGCCGCGCACGATCGCCAGCCTGGGTCTGGACTACGAGAGCCTGCGCCGGATCAAGCCCGACATCATCCTGACCGCCTCGTCGGCCTTCGGCACCGACCCCGCGGTGCGCGACCGCGTCGGCTTCGACGGCGTGGGCCAGGCGATGAGCGGCGCGGTGCACATGACGGGCCTGCCCGACCATCCGATGAAGGCGATGGTGCCGATGGTCGACTTCGCCACCGCGATCTCCTGCGCGCTGGGCACGGTGCTGGCGCTGTACGAGCGGCAGCGCAGCGGCGTCGGCCAGGAGGTGGGCGCCTCGCTGCTGCAGACCGGGCTCAACCTGGCCAGCGGCAGCCTGATCGAGGAGGCGCTGCTGCGCCTGGACCGCAAGGCGACGGCCAACCGCAGCCCCAACTACGGCCCTTCGGACATCTTCAAGGTCAAGGACGGCTGGATCATCGTGCAGGTGATCGGCGATGCGATGTTCAAGCGCTGGGCGGCCATGATCGGCCGCCCCGAGCTGGTCGACGATCCGCGCTTCGACGACGACCGCAAGCGCGGCGAGCACGGCCATCTGCTGAGCGAGCTGATGGCGCAATGGTGCGGCCGGCAGGACGGTGCCGAGTGCCTGGCCAACCTGGAGCGCGCGCGCATTCCGGCCGGGCCGGTCAATTCGCCGCGCCAGGCGCTGGAGGACGAGGTGGTCCGCGCCTCGCACGCCTTCCATTGGGTCAACTACCCGGGGACGGAGCACCGCGTGCCCATCGTCGGCACGCCGATCTCGATGTCGCGCACGCCGCCGCGCATCGCGCGCCGGCCGCCGACCGCCGGCGAGCACACCGACGAGGTGCTGGCCGAACTCGGCTACGCCCGCGACTGCGTCGCCACGATGCGCGAGCGCGGCATCGTCTGAGGGTCCTCAAGGCCGGCCGTCGTGGCCGGCCAACTGCGATTCCAGGCGTGCCACGGTGTCCAGCAGCGCCGGCGACAGGCGGCGGCGCTCGGCGTCGAGGTCGGCGTGCACGCTGGCCTTGCCGCAGCTCAGGCCCATCACGATGCGCTGCCGGCCGACGCGCACCGGCGCCGCCGCGGCGTAGGCGCCGCGCTGGAACTGGCCCAGCACGGCGCAGGTGCCGGCATCGGCCAGCTCCTGGAAGCTGCGCTGCAGCGTGAGGTCGAACTCGTCGCGCTGCCCGGCGGCGCGCTCGCGCAGCGCCTGCACCAGGCGCTTCTGCTCCGGCTTGGGCAAGGCCCACAGGATCGCGTGGCCGATCGCCGTCGTGCCCACCGGCAGCACCGAGCCCAGGCCCAGGCGCAGCGTGGCCACCTTGCGGCTGGCACGGTAGCCGACGTAGATGACGTCCAGCCCGTCGGGCAGCGCCAGCGCCACCGAGACTTCGAGCCGCTCCGCGAGGTCCTGCAGCAGCGGCCGCACCAGCGGCTCCAGCGGGTTGGCCGCCACGTAGGCGTTGCCGATGCCCAGGGCGCCGGGGCCCAGCTCGAACTGCCGGCCGCCCGGCGCGTGGCGCAGAAAGCCCATCTGCAGCAGCGTGCTCGTCAGCCGCGAGACGGTGGCCTTGGACAACCCGGTGCGCCGCACCAGGTCGGCGTTGGACAGCGCTGCGCGTTCGGCACGGAAGGCGCGGATCACCGCCATCCCGCGCTCCACCGTCTGCACCGTCTCCGGCCCGTCGCGCCTGGCGGCGGCAAGCCCGTTCATTCGACCGCCCCGCGCTGCTGGATCGCGTCGGCCAGCGCCACGAGCTGCGGGCCGATCTCGCGCTGGATGCGCGCGCGCGACATCTGCAGGTTGGCGCCCACGCAGCTCAGCACCAGCGGTGCATGGTTCTCCAGCCACAGCGGCGCGGCGACGACGCCCAGCTCGGGCGTGGGCTCGGTGGCCGCGGCGCAGTAGCCCAGCTCCTGCACCTGCGCGATGGCTTCGTTGCAGCGGCGGCGCAGCGTCGGCCATTGGCGCGGGATCTTGCGCTCGACCTTGTCGAGCAGGTAGTAGCGCTCCAGCTCCGGCAGCGCCGCCAGCAGCGCCCAGCCCATCGGCGAGGCGGCGATGCCCACGCGCGCGCCGACGTCCAGGTTCAGCGACCAGGCGGCCTGGCCGCTGTCGCAGCTTTCCAGCACGATGAGATCGAGCCGGTCGCGGCAGCTCAGGCTCACGTGCAGCTTGTGGCGCCTGACGAAGTCCTTCATGTGCACGCGCGCGGCCTGCTGCACGTCGGAGTTGGCGAACGCCGCATAGCCCAGCGCCAGCACCGGCGCGGCCAGCCGGTACAGCCGCTGGTGCGCGTCGTATTGCAGGTAGCCGAGCTGCACCAGCGACTGGCCGATGCGCGTGATCGTCGATGCCGGCAGCCCCGTGTGCTCGACGAAGTCGCGGTTCGACAGCCAGCGCCGCTGCGGCGTGAACACCGCCAGCAGCATCAGCGCGCGCGCGAACGGCATCACCATCGGCCGCCGCGCCTCGGCCGCGGCCGGGTCCGGGTCCACCGGAGCGGCCGCCGGGCTCATGCGCAGCGCTTGCATCGCGGGCCGCACCGGGCAGGATCCATGCGGCCTGCCCGGGTCCTAGAACAGGCGGCTGTCGACGCCGGCGAACGCCTCCTGCAGCTGCCGTGCGGTGTCCTGCAGCCCCGGCACGACGACCTCGCGGATCTGCCGCTCGTCGGGGGCCGGCAGCATGCCGCTGCAGTTCAGGCTCATGCGCAGCTCCGGGCGCCCCAGGCGCAGCGCGATCGCGATGCCGTAGGAATCGCGCTGGTACTCGCCGCTGGCGACGCAGAAGCCGTCGGCGCTCAATTGCCCGAACGCGGCGTCGATGCGCGCCAGCGCGCGCGCCCGGCCGGGCCGCGGCGACGCGGCGATGCGCTCGAGCAGCTCGCGCCGCTCGGCAGGGGCCTGGTCCCACAGGTAGGCGCGGCCCATCGCGGTCAGCTCCATCGGGATGCGGCCGCCGACGGCAAAGCACAGCGTCGCGGTGCGCGGGCTCTTGCAGTATTCGAGGTACAGCATGTCGGTGCCGTCGCCGGTGCCCAGCGCGATCGACAGGTCGTGCCGATCCGCGAAGGCCTGCATCCACGGCCGCGCCAGCGCCGACAGCGGGCTGTTGGTGCGGTACGTATGGCCCAGCATGCGGCCGCGCATGCCGATGCGGAAGCGCACGCCGTCGTTGTCGCGCGCCAGGTAGCCCAGGCCCAGCAGCGTCGCGGTGATGCGCGACACCGAGGCCTTGGAGAAGCCGGTGCGCTGCACGAGCTGCGAGTTCGACAGCGCCGCCTTGTGGCCGTCGAAGGCCTTCAGGATCGACAGCGCACGCTCCAGCGTGTGCGTGCCGCGGTGGCGCTCTTCGGCCGCGTCGAACGGCGGGGCCGTCCGGGGCGGCGATCCGGCCAGGGTGCCGGCGGGCAGCGGCGCGTCGATGCATCCGAGTTCAAGCATGACCCAGCCCCTGCGCGTTGCCGCGCATCAGCGAGCACAGCGTCTCGGCCAGCGAGACCAGGCGCGGGCCGACCAGTTCCACCAGCTTCGCCCGCGGCAGCACCGACGAGGGGGCTGCGCAACCGACCACGAAGGCCGGGCGGTCGGGCACGACCAGCGGCGCCGCCGCGACCACCATCTCGTCGCCCCAGTCGCCCGCGGCGGCGTAGTAGCCCTTCTGCCCCACCTGCTCCAGCGCATCGGCCACGCGCTGGCGGATCGCGATCCGGTGCTCGGTGGGGCAGCGCAGGCGGATGCGGTCGAGCAGGTACTCGCGCTCGCCTTCCGGCAGGCCGGCCAGCAAGGCCAGGCCGAACGGGGAGCCGGCGATCGGGAACTGCGCGCCGTCGCTCAAGGCCAGCGTCATCAGCGTGGCGGCGCTGTGGCAGCTGCCGACGATCGCGGTGTCCAGGCCGGCGCGGTTGGCCAGCGCCGCGAAGACGCCGCAGTCGTCGGAGAACTTCTGCACCAGCAGCCGCGCCGACGCTGCGAAGTCGGTGTGGTGCGCGCTCGCGAAGCCCAGCGTCAGCACGGCCGGCGCCAGCCGGTACTTGCGCCGCTGCGCGCAATGGTTGAGGAAGCCTTCGGCCGCCAGCGTCTGCGTCAGCCGCGTGATCGTGGCCTTGGGAATGTTGGTGCGCTGCGCGATCTCCTGGTTGCCCAGCCATTCGTCGCCTTGCCGGAATGCGGCCAGGACGCCCAGGCCCCGCTCGATGGGGGTGATCAGGTCGTCCGGCCGTGCTGCTGCGGTCCTGGCTTCACGGGCGGGTGCACGCAGCACCATCCGCACGTCGTAGCGGTAGGGAGAAGCCGACTGTCGCATGTCTCCTTGTCTCCTTGCTGCCTGCGCAGGTGGACCTGCGCTCTGTCTGTCCATCAGGCGGCGCCGGTGGGGCCCGGCTTGCGCAGAGTGTGCGCCGCGACGCGCGGCCGGGAGAAGAGGGTTTGATGCTTTGTTCCGTACTTTGGAGAAATCGCGCGTTCCATCGCCTTGGGTGCTGCTCGTCGCGGCGTCGCCGATCTCCGTCCGAAGTACGGAAGAACGCGCCAGTGCTGCGGGTCGGGCGCGATTCGAAGCACGGAACGCGGCCGTCGCCAGGCTTGGCCCGCCGGCCGGCATGGCCTTCAATCGGCCGACCATGCGCACGCGATTTCCCGATCCCCGCTGCCAACCCTTCGAGCGCGCCGGCGGGGGCCGCCGATGAAGAGCGGCCGCGTCGCCTTCAGCCGCATGCAGGAGGTCGTCTTCGGCCGGCCGGCCGCCGCGGTGCTAACCGAGATGGTGAGCGCTCTGGACGCGCGGCGCGTCTTCATCATCGCCAGCGGCACGCTCAACCGGCAGACCGATGCCGTGCAGCGCATCACGGTGGCCCTCGGCGATCGGCTGGCCGGCGTGTTCGACCGCGTGCCGGCGCATTCGCCGCGGCAGGCGGTGGTCGAGGCCGCGGCCGCGGCGCGGGAAGCCGGGGCCGACCTCGTGCTGAGCGTCGGCGGCGGCTCGGTCATCGACGCCGGCAAGGCCGTGCCGCTGTGCCTGGCCAACGACGTGCGCGACGCCGACGCGCTCGACGCCCTGCGGCCCGCGCCGGGCGACAGCGCCGCGCCGCCGGGTTGCCGCGCCCCGCCGGTGCCGCACCTCGCGGTGCCGACCACGCTGTCGGCGGGCGAGTTCTCGGCCATCGCCGGCCTGACGAACGAGCGCACAAGGGTGAAGGAGCTGTTCCGCCACCCGGGGCTGATCCCGCTGGCGGTGGTGCTGGACCCGGCGATGACGGTGCACACGCCGCCGGGGCTGTTCCTCTCGACCGGCATCCGCGCGGTGGACCATTGCGTGGAAGGCTTCAGCTCGCCCGAGGCGCAGGCCTTCGCCGATGCCCAGGCCTTGCACGGGCTGCGGCTGCTGGCGGCGGCGCTGCCGCGCGTGCACGACGATCCGTCCGATCTCGGCGCGCGGCTGGACTGCCAGCTCGGCGCCTGGCTGTCGATGGCGCCGGTGGCCACCGGCGTGCCGATGGGCGCCAGCCACGGCATCGGCTACGTGCTGGGCGCCGGCTTCGGCGTACCGCACGGCCACACCTCGTGCGTGATGCTGCCGGCGGTCTTGCGATGGAACCGGCCGGCGGCCGCCGATCGCCAGGCGCAGCTGGCCGCCGCGATGGGCGCGCCGGCGGACGATGCGGCCACCTTGCTGGACCGGCTGATCGCCGGCCTCGGGCTGCCGCGCCGGCTCTCGGACGTGGGCATCGGGCGCGAGCAGTTCGACCGCATCGCGCAGCAGGCGCTGGCCACGCCCTGGGTGCCGCGCAACCCGCGCCCGATCAGCAGCGCCGAACAGGTCCGCGAGATCCTCGAACTCGCGGCGTGACCTCTTTCGACGGAGACCTCATGAACGACACCGACCGACTGCAGCGCCTCGCGGACCGGATGGAGATCCAGGACCTGATGGCCCGCTACTCGCGCTGCGTGGACCGCGCCCAGTGGGCGGGCCTGCGCGAGATCTACCACCCCGACGCGGTCGACGACCACGGCGCCTACGTCGGCGACGTCGAAGGCTTCATCGCCTGGGTCAGCCGGCGCCATGCGGCGATCACCGAGGCGATGCACTTCCTCGGCAACTGCCTGGTCGACTTCGCCGGCCCCGACACCGCGCTGGTGGAAACCTATTTCACCGCCTACATGCGCATCAGCGGCGAGGCGGTGGCGGCCAACGCGATGTTCATGCAGGCGGGCGCCGGCGCCGGCGAGAGCCACGACGTGGTCATCCGCGGCCGCTACGTCGACCGCGTCGAGCGGCGCGCCGGCGTCTGGCGCATCGCCAAGCGCGTGACCGTCTTCGAATCGATCGACAGCCGGCCGGCCAACGGCCCGCGGCCCAATCCGGACCACCGCTGGGCATCGCGCTCGCGCGACGACACGGTTTTCCGCATGCGCGACGAGATCTTCGGCGCCGGCGTCGAACCGGAACGCATGATCTGACGGCGGCCGATCGACTGACCGCGGAGAGACGGCCCGATGAACCCTCACGCCCACGCCGCGGCGGCCGCGCGCAGCTTCCTGTTCGTGCCCGGCGACCGGCCCGAGCGCTTCGACAAGGCCTGGGACAGCGCGGCCGACGCGGTGATCCTGGACCTGGAGGACGCCGTCGCCCCGCACCGCAAGCACGAGGCGCGGCTGGCGGTCGGCGCCTGGCTGCGCGACGACCGGCCGGTCTGGATCCGCTGCAACGCGGCCGACACGCCGTGGTTCGGCGACGACCTCGCGCTGGCCGCGCAGCCCGGCGTGGCGGGGCTGCTGCTGCCCAAGGCCGAAGCGCTGCCGCCCGAGCTGCAGCGGCGGGTCGGCGCCGGGCTGGCGTGGATCCCGTTGATCGAGACCGCCGTGGGCATCGCGCGCGCCCGCACGCTCGCGGCCGAGCCCGGCGTCGTGCGCCTGGCCTTCGGCGCGATCGACTTCCAGCTCGACCTGGGCATCGACGATGACGATGCGCTGCAGCCGTTCCGCGCCGAACTGGTGCTGGCCTCGCGGCTGGCCGGCTGCGCATCGCCGATCGACGGCGTGACGACGGCCATCGACGACGAGGCCGCGGTGCGCGCCGACGCGCGGCGCGCGCGCCGCTGCGGCCTTCACGCCAAGCTGTGCATCCATCCGCGCCAGCTCGCGGCGGTGCACGAAGCCTTCTCGCCGTCGCCCGACGAGCGCGCCTGGGCCGAGCGGGTGCTCGCGGCAGCGGCCGCGGCGCAGGGCGCCGCCGTCGCGCTGGACGGCAAGATGATCGACAAGCCGGTGCTGCTGCGCGCCCAGCGCCTCGCCGGCGCGCCTGCGGCCGGCGAGCGGCTGCGCCGCGGCTAGCGGTCCTTGCTCAGGCCAGCGCTTGCCCCAGCCACGCGGCCGTGCGCTCCAGCACCTGCCGCGCGCGCGCGCTGACCATCGCCATGCGGAAGAAGCCGTGGATCAGGCCCGGCTCGCGCCACAGCGTGACCGGCACGCCGTCGTCCAGCAGGCGGTGGGCGTAGGCCTCGCCTTCGTCGCGCAGCGGGTCGAACTCGGCGGTGAGCACCAGTGCCGGCGGCAGGCCACGCAACGACGGCGCGCGCAGCACCGAGGCATGCGGGTGCGCGGCCTGCTCCTCGCCGGCGAGGTAGTCGCGCCAGAAGCGGATCATCGCGGGCCGCGTCAGCGAGTAGCCCTGCGCGTTGTCGAGGTACGAGCGCGTCGGCGGCGTGTGGTAGTCGGTCACCGGGTAGACCAGCACCTGGGCGCGCAGCGCCGGGCCGCCTTCGTCGCGGATGCGCAGCGCCGTGACCGCGGCCAGCGTCGCGCCGGCGCTGTCGCCGACGACGGCCAGCCGCGACGCGTCGGCGCGCAGCCGCTCGCCGTTCGCCGCGGCCCAGCGCACGGCGGCCAGGCCGTCGTCGACCGCCGCGGGAAAGCGGTGCTCGGGCGCCAGCCGGTAGTCCACCGACAGCACCGAGACGCCGCTGCCGGCGCACAGGTCGCGGCAGACGTGGTCGTGCGTTTCGAGGCTGCCGATCACGAAGCCGCCGCCGTGGAAGAACACCGCCAGGCCGTCGCTGCGGCGCCGCGGCGGCCGGTACAGCCGCGCCGGCAGCGCGTGCAAGCCGAGGTCGATGAGCAGGTCTTGCACCTCGCCCACCGGCGTGCGGCGCTCGGGCGGCGGGTAGACCATGCTGGCACGCAGCTCGGCGACGCCCATGCTTTCCATCGGCGGCATCGATGCCAGGGCCTTCAGCACGTTGGCGATGTCGGGGTCGATGCTCATGAAGCCTCCAATCGTGGCCCGCATGCTAGGGAGGGCGGCCGCGCCGCGTCAAATCGGCATCGGCGCGCGTTCCGTACTTCAGCCGCACGTCAGCGGCGGGGCCGGCCGGTTCCGAATCACGGAACGGCCGGCGGCCCGCGGCGGCGGCCGGCGGGCTTGGCCGCCCACAATCCGTCGGTTCAACAGGAGACTCCTCGATGCAATACGGCGACTTCCAGCACATCCGCTTCGACCGGCAGCCCGACGGCGTGCTGCTGGCGACGCTCGACCGTCCCGAAGTGATGAACGCGACCAACGCGCGACTGCACTGGGAGCTGACGCAGCTGTGGGGCGTGGTGGCCGACGATGCGTCGACCAAGGCCGTCGTCGTGACCGGCGCCGGCGACCGCGCGTTCTCGGCCGGCGGCGACATCGGATGGGTCGAGCAGATGGTCGGCAACCCCGAGATCATCGCCGTCGTGATGAAGGAGGCGGCCGACATCGTCTACAACATGCTGGCCTGCGACAAGCCCATCATCTCCGCGATCAACGGCACTGCGGTCGGCGCGGGGCTGGCGGTGGCGCTGATGGCCGACGTCAGCGTGATGTCGGAGACGGCCAAGATCACCGACGGCCATGCGCGCCTGGGCGTTGCGGCGGGCGACCATGCGGCCATCGTCTGGCCGCTGCTGTGCGGGCCGGCCAAGGCCAAGTACTACCTGATGACCGCCGACTTCATCGATGGCCGCGAGGCCGAGCGCATCGGCCTCGTGACCTTCAGCGTGCCGCAGGACCAAGTGCTGCCCCGCGCGCTGGCGGTGGCGGCCAAGCTGGCGCGCGGCAGCCAGGCGGCAATCCGCGCCACCAAGAAGTCGCTGAACAACTGGATGCGGGCGGCCGGGCCGATCTTCGACAACTCGCTGGCGCTGGAGATGCTGACCTTCCTTGGCGCTGACGCGCGCGAGGGCGTTGCGGCGTTCAAGGAGAAGCGGGCGCCGCAGTTTCCGTCTGCGGTCTTGCCCGAGGCACCGAAGGGCGGTTGATCTCAGTTTGCGCTCGCGGCGCGGCGCGTCGCGGCAGGCGCGGCCCCGCAGCGGCTCATACTGGGTCGGCCGGCTGCGCCGGCTCCCCTGCGGTGCTCGGTCTCATGGGCCCGTCCCGAAACTCACTCCGCTCGCTAAAGCTCGCTTCGTTCGGACAGTCGGGACGAAGTCAGATCACGTGGCGCGCTGCGCGCGCGGCCCATGAGCCCTGCGCTCCTCGGCGACCCAGAAATCGCCGCCGCGGGGCCGCGCCTGCCGCGAGGCACCGTAGTGGCATGCCCGCAGGTGGCATGCCACCGCGGTTGCTGCAAAGGGCCGTCCGGGCCGCCCGCGGCGCGCCTATGGGGCGCCGAGGAGCGCAAGCCTCATGGCCGCGCGCGTACTCGCGCGCTTCGTGATCTGACTCGCCGAGACTGTTCGAGCGTAACGAACGAAGTGAGTGCAGCGAGTTTCTCGGCGGGCCATGAGGCTGAGCACCGCAGGGGAGTCGGCGCAGCCGACCGCCCCATTTGAAGCGCCGTGGGTGGCCCGGACGGCCCTTTGCCGCCTGAGCCTTTGCATGCGACCGGAGTCAGCTCGCTTCCCGTACCATGTTCCGGGCAATGACGATCTGCTGGATCTGCGTCGTGCCCTCGTAGATGCGGAACAGGCGCACGTCGCGGTAGAAGCGCTCGATGCCGTACTCGCTCATGTAGCCGGCGCCGCCGAGGATCTGCACGGCGCGGTCGGCGACGCGGCCGCACATCTCGGAGGCGAACATCTTCGCGCACGAGGCCTCGGTGCTGACGTTGCGGCCCTCGTCGCGCTGGCGCGCCGCGTCCAGCACCATGCAGCGGGCGGCGTAGGTCTCCGCCTTGCTGTCGGCCAGCATCGCCTGCACGAGCTGGAACTCCGCAATCGGCTGGCCGAACTGGCGCCGCTCCATCGCGTAGCGCAGCGCGTCGGCGAGGATGCGCTCGGCCACCGCGACGCAGATCGCGGCGATGTGGATGCGGCCCTTGTCCAGCACCTTCATCGCGGTCTTGAAGCCAAGCCCCTCCTTGCCGCCGATCAGGTTGGCGGCTGGCACGCGGCAGTTGTCGAAGATCACGTCGCAGGTGTGCGCGCCGCGCTGGCCCATCTTCTTGTCGTACCTGCCGAAGCCGATGCCCGGCGTCTTGGCGTCGACGATGAAGGCCGAGATGCCCGACGAGCCCTTGTCGGCCGGATCGGTGCGCGCCATCAGCGTGAAGACGCCGGCGTGCGGCGCGTTGGTGATGAAGCGCTTGGTGCCGTTGACGACGTAGTGATCGCCGTCGCGGATGGCCGTGGTGCGCAGCGACGCGGCGTCGGAGCCGGCGCCGGGCTCGGTCAGTGCGAACGAGGCGATGATCTCGCCGCTGGCCATGCGCGGCAGGTACTGCCGGCGCTGCGCCTCGGTGCCGTCGATCACGATGCCTTGCGAGCCGATGCCCACCGTGGTGCCGATGATCGAGCGGAAGGCCGGCGAGGTCCTGCCCAGCTCCAGCATCGCGAGCACTTCTTCTTCCATCGTCAGCGCCAGGCCGCCGTAGGCCTCGGGGATGGACAGGCCGAACAGGCCCATCGTGCGCATGTCGGCGACGATGTCCTCGGGCACCTCGTCGGTCTCGGCGACGAGTTCCTCGTTCGGCACCAGGCGTTCGCGCACGAAGCGCGCGATGTTGTCCAACAGCAGCTGCAGGGTTTCGGGGTCGCGGATCATCGGCGCATTGAACGGCCGGCGCCGCCGCAGCGTCAACGCGGGGCGGCCGGCTGTTCCGCTCTTCGAAAATCGCCGGCGTCAGAGTACGGAACGAAGGCAGTGCGGCCGTTGACCGGAACTGGCGCCGCTCGCACGATGGCCGCAGACGCAGGAAGGAAGGCCAACGATGGATCTGGGATTGAAGGACAAGGTGGCGATCGTCACCGGCTCGGCGCGCGGCCTGGGCGCCGCGACGGCGCGCCGCCTGGCCGAGGAAGGCGCGAAGGTCGTCGTCACCGACATCCAGCGCGACGCCGCCGAGGCCACGGCTGCGGCGCTGCGCGCGGCCGGCCTCGCCGCGCATTGCGTGGTGGGCGACATCACGCAGGTGGCCGACGTGCAGCGCCTCGTCGACGAGACCGTAGCCACCTTCGGCGGCGTGGGCATCCTCGTCAACAACGCCGGCTTTCCGCGCGACCGCTACCTCGTCAAGATGAGCGAGGACGACTGGGACGCGGTGATGGCCGTGATGCTCAAGGGCGCCTTCCTCGCCACCAAGGCGGTGATGCCGCACCTGATTGAGAAGGGCTGGGGCCGCGTGATCAACATCAGTTCGCGCGCGCATTTCGGCAACCCCACGCAGGCCAACTACGCCGCGGCCAAGGCCGGGCTGATCGGCATGGCCAAGGCGCTGGCGCTGGAGGAAGGCCGCTACGGCGTGACGGTGAACTGCGTCGCGCCCGGCTTCATCGACACCGAGATGGTGCAGGCGCTCTCGACGTACGAGACGATCAAGGAGCGCGCGGTGCAGGCGCAGCCGATCAAGCGCGTCGGCACGCCGGCCGACATCGCCGACGCGGTGGCATTCCTGGCCAGCGAGTGCGCCGGCTTCATCAGCGGCGAGGTGCTGCACGTCACCGGCGGCCGCTACGGCTGAGCGAGGCCGACGATGACGACTCCATCGCCGGTGCCGGCCGGCGCATTCGACGCCTGGATCGGCCGCAGCGAATCCCGGCGCGACGTGCTGGGCGCGAGCCCGGTCGCGCGGATGGCCGCGACGCTGGATCGCGCCGACCTCGCGCCGACCGAAGCTTCGGAACTGCCGCCGCTGTGGCACTGGCTGTACTTCCTGCCCGACGCGCCGGGCGCCGAGCTGGGCGAGGACGGCCACCCCCGGCGCGGCGGCTTCCTGCCGCCGATCACGCTGCCGCGGCGCATGTGGGCGGGCAGCCGCATCACGTTTCATGCGCCGCTACACATCGGCGAACCAGTGGAGCGCAGCTCGCGCATCACGGCCGTCGAGCCGCGCAGCGGCAAGAGCGGCCCGCTGGTCTTCCTGAAGCTGACGCACCACATCACCGGGCCGCGAGGGCTGGCGATCACCGAAGAGCAGGACATCGTCTACCGCGAAGCGGCGCCGCCCGGCGCGCCGGCCGCGGCCAAGGCGCCGCCGGCGCCGGAAGGCGCGAGCTTCTCGCGCCGCATCACGCCGACCGCGACGCTGCTGTTCCGCTTCTCGGCGCTGACCTTCAACGCGCACCGCATCCACTACGACCGCGACTATGCGACGCGTGTCGAGGGTTATCCGGCGCTGGTGGTGCACGGTCCGCTGATCGCCACGCTGCTGCTGGACCTGGTCTCGCGCGAGCGGCCCGATGCGCGCGTGCTGCGCTTCGACTTCAAGGCGGTGTCGCCGCTGTTCGACGATGCCGCGTTCGAGGTCTGCGCGCGCGACGACGGCGCCAAGCGCCTGAGCCTGTGGGCGCAAAACGCGGCGGGCGACCTGGCGATGCAGGCGGCGGCCGAGCTGGCCTGAAGCCGTTCGTCCTCAGCCGAGCGGTGGCTGCGCCGGCACCGGCGAGAAATGGTGCTGGCGGATCTTCCAGCCTTGCGGCGTGCCGGCGAGCAGCAGCGTGGTGCGCAGCCGCGACGCGCTGGCGCCGCGGCCGGTCAGCACGAAATCGAATTCGGCATGGCCCTGGGCCAGGAAGCCCTCGGGCCCGAGGACGATCACCGCTTGCTCGACCAGCGTCATCGCCGCGCATTCGATGACGCCGTCGTACGACGCGAAGTAGGCGCGGATCGCCTCGGTGCCGACCGCATGGCCCGGGCGGCCGCCGAAGAACAGCGCGTCCGCGGTGTAGACCGCCGCCAGCGCCTGCGCATCCCAGTGCCGGGCGGCCGCGTTCCAGGCGTCCTGCACCGTGCGCAGGATGCGGTGGGCTTCGGCCAGTGTTGTCGTCGTCGTCATGAAGCGCGGAAGGGTCGGTGCCGGGCCATGCTGGGCGGCCGGCCGCCGTGCGTCAAGCGCGGCGCGGCGGCGGTTCCGTACCTCGATTCGCGCGCGCGGCCCGTGCCGATGTACGGAACCCGCGGGCGGCGCGCCTTGACCCGCCGGCACCGCCTGCGCATCGTCGCCGGAAACTGGAAAACGAGGAAAGGGAACGGCCATGCAGGCCCTCAGAAGAGCAGCCATCGTCGCGCCGCTGCGCACCCCGGTCGGCGCCTTCGGCGGCGCGCTGCGCAGCATCCCGGTCGAGGAACTGGGCGCCACCGTCGCGCGCGCCGTCGCCGAGCGCGCCGGGCTCGACCCCGCGCGCATCGACGACGTGGTGTTCGCGCAAAGCTACATGAACGGCGAGACGCCTTGCACCGGGCGCTGGGTGGCCTTGCAGGCCGGCTTTCCGATCGAGGTGGCCGGCATGCAGTTGGACCGCCGCTGTGGCGGTGGCCTGCAAGCCGTCGCGACCGCGGCGATGATGGTGCAGACCGGCGCCGCCGACGTCGTGCTGGCCGGCGGCGTCGAGAGCATGAGTAGCGTCGAGTACTACACCACCAGCATGCGCTGGGGCAGCCGCGCCGGCTCGGTCACGCTGCACGACCGGCTGGACCGCGGCCGCGAGCGCTCGCAGCCCGAGGCGCGCTTCGGCCGCATCAGCGGCATGATCGAGACCGCCGAGAACCTCGCGCGCGACCACGCGATCACGCGCGAGGACGCCGACGCCTTCGCGCTGCGCAGCCACCGCAAGGCCGCGGCGGCCTGGGCGGCCGGCCGCTTCGCCGACGAGATCGTCGGCGTCCGCGTGCCGCAGCGCAAGGGCGAGGCGCTGCTCGTCGACCGCGACGAAGGCGTGCGCGGCGACGCCACGCTCGACGGCCTGGCGAAGCTGAAGCCCGTGATGAAGGACGGCATCGTCACCGCCGGCAACGCCTGCCAGCAGAACGACGCCGCGGCGGCCTGCCTGGTCGTCGCCGAGGACCGGCTGGCCGCGCTGGGGCTGGAGCCGATCGCGTGGCTGGCGGGCTGGGCCGCGGCCGGCTGCGAGCCTTCGCGCATGGGCATCGGCCCGGTGCCCGCGGTTGCCAAGGTATTGGCGCGCACCGGGCTGGACTTCGCACAGATGGACCTGGTCGAGCTGAACGAGGCCTTCGCCTGCCAGGCGCTGGCCTGCGTGAAGGGCTGGGGCCGCTCGATGGACGAGCTGGAAGACCGGCTCAACGTCAACGGCTCGGGCATCTCGCTGGGCCACCCGGTCGGCGCCACCGGCGTGCGCATCATGGCCACGCTGCTGCACGAGATGCGCCGCCGCGGCGCGCGCTACGGGCTGGAGACGATGTGCATCGGCGGCGGCCAGGGGCTGGCCGCGGTGTTCGAGCGCGCTTGAAGCGCCGGTCGGCTTTTCAGTGCACGGAACTGCGAGCCGGCCGGCGTTGACCCGGGCCGCGCGCGCTTCGTCCAATACGTCGAGCATCCAACCAGGAGACTTTCATCATGCCGCTGCCTTCGATCCGCCTGCCGCTCGCGCTGCTGGGCCTGGCCTTCGCCTCGCTGGCGTCGGCGCAGCAGACCATCAAGCTGGGGCTGTCGGTGCCGCTGTCGGGCTCCGGCGCGTCCTGGGGCAAGGGCTCCGAATGGCTGTGCCAGCAGGCCGCGGCCGAGATCGGCAAGGAAGGCGGCGTCAAGGTCAAGGGCGTTGTGCATCACTTCGAATGCCTGGCCTACGACAACAAGTACAGCGCCGCCGAAGGCGCCAAGGTCGCGCAGGCGCTGCTGACCAAGGACGGCGTCAAGTTCATCGCCGGCAGCATCGGCACGGCGCCGGTGCGCGCGCTGCAGTCGCTGAGCGAGCGCGAGAAGGTGCTGCTGTTCACCACCGCCTGGGGCAGCAGCATCAAGGGGCCGAAGTTCCCGCTGACCTTCACGCAGATGAACACGCCCAACGAGATCTCGCGGCCGCTCACCGCCTTCGTCGCGAAGGCGCATGCGATCAAGACCGTGGCGCTGCTCAACCCGAACGACGCCACCGGCCAGGAGACCGAGCAGATCGCGCGCAAGGCCTGGGAGGCGGTGGGCGTCAAGGTGGTGGCCAGCGACTGGTACGAGCGCGGCAGCAGCGAGTTCCAGCCCGTCGCGGCCAAGCTCGGCTCGCTGAAGCCCGACGCGGTGGACCTGTGCTCCACGCCGCCGGCCGACGCCGGCCTGGTGTTCAAGGAGCTGGCCGCCACCGGCTGGGCCGGCGTGAAGGTGATCGAAGTGGGCACCGGCGCCGACGGCTTGCTGGCCACCGGCGGCAAGTCGGTCGAAGGTGCCTACCTCGGCGCCGCGCTGAACCTCGACGGCGCCGCGGCGACGGCGCGGCAGCGCGCGCTCAACGAGGGCGTCCACAAGGCCACCGGCGACTCGATCAACGCGATCCAGATCGGCATCTACGACGCGGTCTACGCGATCAAGGCGGCGATGGAGAAGGCGCAGAGCACCGACCCCGTCGAGGTGGCGCGCGCGCTGCCGGGCGTCAGCTTCCCGTCGTTCTACGGCAAGTCGGCGTTCGGCGGCAAGGACACCTACGGCTCGCCGCAGCAGATGCTGCTGCCGGTGGTCGTCACGCAGCTCAAGGACGGCAAGCTGGTCGAAGTGGCCCGGCTCGCGCCCGCCGAGCTGCGCTGAGCGCGGACCGCCGCCGCGAACAGGAGCCGCGATGCAGAACCTGCTGCAGTTGACGCTGCTGGCCTTGCAGATCGGCGCCGTCTACATCCTGTTCGCGCTGGGGCTGACGCTGATCTTCGGCGTGCTGCGCATCGTCAACTTCGCGCACGGCCAGTTCTTCACGCTGTCGGCGCTGACGGTGGCGGTGGCCGTGCCGGCGCTGGGCGCGCGCGGCTGGCCGGTGTGGGCGGCCTACCTCGGCGCCTGCGCGGCCGGCGTGCTGCTGGCCACGCTGGTCGGCCTGGTGGTCTACGAGCTGGGCTTCAAGCGCGTGGCGCGCGACATGACCGGCTCCTTCATCCTCTCGACCGGCCTTGTGCTGCTGATGGAAGGGCTGCTGCTGAAGATCTTCGGCGGCGGCGTGCACCCGGTGCCGCCGCTGGCCGAAGGCAAGGTCGAGCTGCTGGGCGTGGGCATCGCGGCGCAGCGCCTGCTGCTGTGCGGCGTCGCGGTGGGCCTGATGCTGCTGCTGACCTGGGCGATCAGCGGCACGCGCTTCGGCAAGGCGCTGCGCGCGGTGTCGATCGACCACGAGGCGGCGATGCTGCAAGGCATCCCGTACCGGCGCATCGCGCGGCGCGGCTTCACGATCGCCACCGCGATCGGCGCCGTGGCCGGCGCGCTGATCGCGCCGGTGGCGGCCGTCTCGCCGACGCTGGGCGACGCCTACCTCGTCAAGGGCTTCATCGCGGTGGTCATCGGCGGCATGGGCAGCGTGCCCGGCGCCATCCTCGGCAGCCTGTTCATCGCCTTCATCGAAAGCTTCGGCGGCTTCTACTTCGACCCCTCGGCCGCGAGCCTGGCGATCTTCGTGCTGGTGATGCTGGTGCTGCTGGTGCGGCCCAAGGGGCTGCTGGGCCATGGCTGAGCGGCGCATCGTCTCGGGCCTCGCGGCATGGGGCGCGGCCGTCGCCGTCAGCCTGCTGGCCGGCAAGGGCTACGCGGCCAGCCTGATCGGCTGGATCGCGATCGCCGCGGTGCTGGCCAGCAGCCTGCGCTTCGTGCTGCTGATCGGCGAGCTGAACTTCGCGGTCGCCGCGTTCTTCGGCCTCGGCGCCTATGCGTCGGGCGTCGCGACGACGATCTGGGAGCTGCCGTTCGCGCTGTCGTTGCTGATCAGCGGCCTCGTCGCGCTGGCCGCCAGCGCGGCCTTCGGCGGCGTCACGCTGCGCGTCAAGGGCCCTTACTTCCTGCTGATCGGCTTCGCGTTCACCGAATCGCTGCGCATCCTCTACACGCGTTCGACCGCGCTGGGCGGCAACTCCGGCATGGTGGGCATCTTCCCGCCGGCGGCGCTGGCCGAGCGCTTCACCACCGTCGTCGTCGCGATCGCCGGCGCGCTGATCCTCGCGTTGGTCGCGGTGGAGCGCGCGCACCTCGGGCGCGTGTTCGTCGCGATCCGCGACAACGACAGCGTCGTGCGCTCGGTCGGCATCCCGGTCCACCGGATGAAGGTGCTGTGCTTCTGCCTGGCGTCGTTCGTCGCCGGCATCGCCGGCGCGCTGCACGCCTTTGCCAACAACGTGATCAGCCCGCCGGACTTCAGCTTCCTGCTCTCGACCTTCGCGCTGGCCTACCTGAAGGTGGGCGGCGAGGAACATCCGGCCGGGCCGGTGGCCGGCGCGATCCTGCTCGTGCTGCTGGGCAGCGTGGCGCAGGGCTTCGGCGGCAGCGAGCACATCTTCTACGGCGCCGCGATCGTCGTCGGCGTGCTGTTCCTGCCCGGCGGCATCACCGGCCTGATCGGCCGCTGGAGCCGGCGCCGCGCGGCGCCGGAACCGCAGCCGCTGCCGCAGGCGGAGGAGGCGCGATGACGGCCGCCGAAGACGCCACGCCCTGGCTGCGTGGCGAAGGCTTGTCGCGCCGCTTCGGCGGGCTGCTGGCCGTCTCGGGGCTGGACCTGGAGATCCGGCCGCGCGAGATCCTCGGCCTCATCGGCCCCAACGGCGCCGGCAAGAGCACCACCTTCAACCTGCTGAGCGGCTTCCTGCGGCCCAGCAGCGGCCGGCTGTGGATCGCCGGGCGCGAGGTCACCGGCTGGGCGCCCGAGCGCATCAGCCACCTGGGCTTCGTGCGCACCTTCCAGCACGGCAGCCTGATGCCGTCGATGAGCGTGGCCGACAACCTGCTGATCGGCGCGATCGGCGGCATGCCCGGCGCGGGCCGCGCCGAGCGCGGCCGCCGCGTGCGCGAGACCGCCGCGCTGCTGGGCCTGGGGCCGGTGCTGCACGAGACCGCCGGCAACCTGCCGCACGGGCTGCAGCGGCTGGTGAGCATCGCGATCGCGTTCGCGCCGCGGCCGCACCTGCTGTGCCTGGACGAGCCGCTGACCGGCCTGAACCAGACCGAGGTCGGCGCCGCGCTGGCGGTGTTCCGCCGCATCCGCGACGAGCACGGCAGCGCCATCCTGCTGGTCGAGCACAACATGAAGGCGGTGATGCAGGTCTGCGAGCGGCTCTACGTGCTGCACCACGGCCAGCTGCTGGCCAGCGGCACGCCGGCCGAGATCCGCGGGCATCCGCAGGTGCTGGCGGCCTATCTGCGAGGCGCGCGTGTCGACTGACGCGTCCTGCACGCTCGAAGTGAACGGCCTCGGCGCGTCGTACGGCGCCGTGCCGGCGCTGCACGGCGTCACGCTGCGCGTGCGGCGCGGGCAGGTGGTCACGCTGATCGGCGCCAACGGCGCCGGCAAGTCCACGGTGCTGAAGTGCATCGCCGGGCTGCTGAAGCCGCGCCGCGGCAGCATCGCGCTGCACGGGCAGGCGGTGACCGGGCTGGAGCCCAACGAGCGGGTCGCGCGCGGCCTGGCGATGGTGCCCGAAGGGCGCCGCCTGTTCGGCACGATGAGCGTGCGCGAGAACCTCGAGCTGGGCGCGTACGTGCGATCCCATGCGCGCGCCGACCGCGCGGCGGTCGCGCGCAGCCTGCAGCGCTGCCTGGAACTGCTGCCCGACCTGAAGCCCAAGCTGGACGCGGCCGCCGGCTCGCTCAGCGGCGGGCAGCAGCAGATGGTGGCGGTGGCGCGCGCGCTGATGAGCGCGCCGCGCGTGCTGCTGCTGGACGAGCCGACGATCGGGCTGGCGCCGGCGGTGGCGGAGCAGATCGCGCGCGTGATCCGCGAGGTGCGCGACGACGGCGTCGACGTGCTGCTGGTGGAGCAGAACGCCGAGGTCGCGCTGGAGACCGCCGACCACGCCTACGTGCTGGAAGGCGGCCACGTCGTCACCCACGGGCCGGCGGCGCAGCTGGCGCAGGACGACGCGGTGCGCCGCGCCTACATGGGGCTGTGACAGCATCGATGCATCAACCTGAGGCGAGACCGCGAGCGATGGACGAACCACTGAACACCTGGCGGCCCGGCGCACGGGAGATGGCCTCCTCGGGCGTCGCGCAGCTGATGCGCGCGCTGCCGGTGTCGCGCTACGAGGATTTGCTGGCGCTGGCGTCGCACGAGCCTGCGCGTTATTGGGACACCGTGCAGCGGCAGTGCCGCATCGCCTGGCAGACGCCGCCTACAGGCTACCTCGATGCGTCCGCCGGGCGCGAGTTCCCGCGCTGGTTTCCCGGCGGCCGCCTGAACTGGGTGCACACCGTGCTGGCCTGGGCGCGCGACGAGGCGACGCGCGCGCAGCCCGCGGTCGTCGCCGAACGCGAGGACGGCACGGTGCAGACCGCCAGCTACGCCGAGCTGGACGAGCAGGTGCGCCGCTTCGCCGCCGTGCTGGCCGACCGGGGCGTCGGCCGCGGCGACCGCGTCGGCCTGCTGATGGCCAACGGGCTGGAAGCCACGGTCTCGCTGCTCGCGCTGGCGGCGGTCGGCGCGATCGTCGTGCCGCTGTTCAGCGGCTTCGGCGTCGATGCCATCGTCGCGCGGCTGTCGGCAGCGCAGACGAGCTGCGTGATCGCGTCCAGCGGCTTCAGCCGGCGCGGCAAGCGCGTCGACGTCGAGTCCGCGCTGCGCGAGGCCTGGCGCGAGCTGCCGGCGCTGCGGCAGGTGATCTGGCAGCGCGCGCCGGGCGAGCCGCCGCCGGCCGATGCGCGCGACCTCGACTGGCAGCAGCTGATGGACGCGGCGCGCGGCCGCGCGCAGGAGCCGCTCGTGCTCGGCCCCGACGATCCGTTCATGGTGATCTACACCTCGGGCACCACCGGCAAACCCAAGGGCGTGGTGCACACGCACGGCGGCTTCCCGCTGAAGATCGCGCACGACGCGCTGGTGCACTTCGACGTGCAGCCCGGCGACGTGTTCTGCTGGCCCGCGGACATGGGCTGGATCGCCGGCGCGCTGGTGCTCAGCAGCGCGCTGCTGCGCGGCGCGACGCTGGTGTGCTACGACGGCGCGCCGGACTTCCCGGACTGGTCGCGCATGTCGCGCCTGGTGCAGCGCCACCGCATCACGCACTACGGCTCGGCGCCGACGCTGATCCGCGGCCTGGCCAGCCACGAGGCGCTGGCGCTGCAGGGCGACGTGTCGACCGTGCGCTTGCTGATCACCGCGGGCGAGAACATCGCGCCGGAGCACTTCGCGTGGTTCCAGCGCACGTTCGGGCGCGGCACGCAGCCGCTCGTCAACTACACCGGCGGCACCGAGGTCTCGGGCGCGCTGCTGTCCAGCGTGATCGTGCGGCCGATCGCGCCGGGCGGCTTCAACACCATCTCGCCGGGCGTGGAGGTCGACGTGGTCGACGCGCAAGGCCGGCCGCTGACCGATGCGGTGGGCGAGCTGGTGGTGCGCCAGCCCTTCGTCGGCATGACGCGCTCGTTCTGGCAGGACGACCAGCGCTACCTCGACACCTACTGGCGCACGATCCCCGGGCTGTGGGTGCACGGCGACCTCGCGCTGCGCCGCGCCGACGGCACCTTCTTCATGATGGGCCGCTCGGACGACACGCTGAAGGTGGCCGGCAAACGGCTGGGGCCGGCCGAGGTGGAAGCCGTCGTGCTGGAGCTGCCCGGCATCGCCGAGGCGGCCGCGATCGGCGTCGACGACGCCGAGAAAGGGCAGAAGCTGGTGGTCTTCGTCGTCGCCGCGCCGGGTGGCGCGGACGCCGCCGAGCTGGCCCGCCGCGTCGGCCTGCACGTCGAGCAGCGCCTCGGCCGCCCGTTCCGGCCCGCCGCCGTGCACCGCGTGACGCAGCTGCCGAAGACGCGCAGCTCGAAGATCATGCGCCGCGCGATCCGCAGCGCCTACTGCGAGCTGCCCGCCGGCGACTTGTCGTCACTGGACAACCCCGCGGCGCTGGACGAGATCCGCGCCGCGCGCCTCTGAAATCAGGACTCGCATGAAGCACCCGATTCCCGCCCCCGACCGCCACCAGGAGATGCGCGAGGCGCTGCGCGACCTGTGCGGCCGCTTCGATTCCGCGTACTGGCAGAAGGTCGACGAGGCGCGCGGCTACCCCGAGGCCTTCGTCGACGCGCTGACCGGCGCCGGCTGGCTGGCCGCGATGATCCCCGCCGAGTACGGCGGCTCGGGGCTGGGCCTGACCGAGGCCTCGGTGGTGATGGAGGAGGTGAACTTCTCGGGCGGCAACTCCGGCGCCGTGCACGGCCAGATGTACAACATGGGCACGCTGCTGCGCCACGGCTCGCCGGAGCAGAAGACCCGGTACCTGCCCGGCATCGCCAGCGGCAAGCTGCGGCTGCAGTCGATGGCGGTCACCGAGCCGACCACCGGCACCGACACCACGCAGCTCAAGACCACCGCGGTGAGAAAAGGCGACCGCTACGTCGTCAACGGGCAGAAGGTGTGGATCTCGCGCATCCAGCATTCGGACCTGATGATCCTGCTCGCGCGCACCACGCCGCTGGCCGAGGTGCGGCGCAAGAGCGAGGGCATGAGCGTCTTCATCGTCGACCTGCACCAGGCCATCGGCCGCGGCATGACGGTGCGGCCGATCCCGAACATGGTGAACCACGAGACCAACGAGGTGTTCTTCGACAACCTGGAGATCCCGGCCGAGAACCTGATCGGCACCGAAGGCCAGGGCTTCAAGTACATCCTCGACGGCCTGAACGCCGAACGCACGCTGATCGCCGCCGAATGCCTGGGCGATGCCTACTGGTTCGTCGACAAGGCGCGCCGCTACGCCGGCGAGCGCGTGGTGTTCAACCGCCCGATCGGCCAGAACCAGGGCGTGCAGTTCCCGATCGCCGAGGCCTTCATCGAGACCGAGGCGGCCAACCTGATGCGCTTCAAGGCCTGCGCGCTGTTCGACGCCGGCCAGCCCTGCGGCGCCGAGGCCAACATGGCCAAGTACCTGGCGGCCAAGGCTTCTTGGGAGGCCGCCAACACGTGCCTGCAGACGCACGGCGGCTTCGGCTTCGCGTGCGAATACGACGTCGAGCGCAAGTTCCGCGAGACGCGGCTGTACCAGGTGGCGCCGATCTCGACCAACCTGATCTTCTCCTACGTGGCCGAGCACCTGCTGGGCCTGCCGCGCAGCTTCTGAAGGAGGCGCCGATGAGCACGCACGCGGGCCGGCTGGCCGGCAAGGACGCCTACACCGCGGCCAAGGGCGGCGTCTCGGCGGTCACGCGCTCGATGGCGGCGGAGTACGCGCCGCACGGCATCCGCGTCAATGCCGTGGCACCCGCGGTCACCGTGACCGAGCGCGTGCGCGGCCTGCTCGAGCAGCAGCCCGGCATCCTGGGCAAGACCCGCGAGCGCCAGCTGCTGGGCGTCTCGCAGCCGGCCGACGTGGCCTGCCTCGCGCTGTACCTGGCGTCCGACGAGTCGCGCACGGTCACGGGCCAGGTCTTCCCGGTCGACGGCGGCATGTCGGCCACTTGACACCACGAGGAGGGCAGCGATGGATCTGGGCTTGAGGGGCAAAAAGGTGCTGATCACCGGCGCCTCGCAAGGCATCGGCGAGGGGCTGGCCGAGGCGTTCGCCGCCGAGGGCTGCGCGCTGCGGCTGGTGGCGCGCTCGGCCGAGCGGCTGGACGGCATCGCGGCGCGGCTGCGCGGCGCGCACGGCATCGACGTCGGCACGCTGGCGCAGGACCTGACCGCGCCGGGCGCCGTCGATGCGGTGGCGGCGTTCGCGCCGGACGTCGACGTGCTGGTCAACAACGCCGGCAGCATCCCCGGCGGCTCGCTGTGGCAGGTGGACGAGGCCGCGTGGCGCCAGGGCTGGGAGCTCAAGGTCTTCGGCTACATCAACCTCACGCGCGCGCTGTACCCGGCGCTGAAGGCGCGCGGCGGCGGCGTGATCCTCAACAACATCGGCAACGGCGGCGAGAACTTCGACTTCGACTACATCGCCGGCACCACCGGCAACGCGGCGCTGATGGCCTTCACGCGCGCGCTGGGCGGGCGCAGCCTGGCCGACGGCATCCGCGTCGTCGGCGTCAACCCCGGGCCGGTGGACACCGAGCGCATCCGCAAGGTGATGCGCGCGCGGGCCGAGCGCGAGCGGGGCGACGCCGCCGCCGCGCAGGCGCTGATGGCTGCGTGGCCGCTGGGCCGGCCGGCCCATGTGGCCGAGGTGGCCGACCTGTTCGTTTTTCTCGCGTCCGACCGCTCGCGCTACACCAGCGGCGTGATCCTCACCGTCGACGGCGGCCTGACCTCGCGCCGATCCATCGTCTGAAAACGAGCCAGCCATGACCGCACCCCACCCTCACGTCGGATTCCTGGGCCTGGGCCAGATGGGCAGCGCGATCGCCGAGCGCCTGCTGGACCAGCCGTTCCAACTGCACGTGCACGACCCCGTGCCCGCGGCCACCGCGCCGTTCGCGGCGCGCGGCGCCGTGGTGCACGGCTCGGCGCGCGCCGTGGCCGATGCGGCCGCCATCGTCTTCGCGTGCCTGCCGTCGCAGGCGGTGTCGCTGGAGGTCGCGCTGGGCGACGCCGGCGTGCTGCACGGCAAGGCGCTGAAGGTCTACGCCGACATGTCGACGATCGGCCGCGAGACCATCGAGCGCATCGCCGCCGGGCTGGACCGCGCGCGGCATCGAGACGCTGGACGCGCCGGTGACCGGCGGCCCGCCGGTGGCGCGCGCCGGACGGCTGACGATGCTGGTCTCGGGTCCGTCCGCGGCGGTGGCTGCCGCGCGCCCGCTGCTGGAGCTGATGGGCCGCCAGGTCTTCGTGCTCGGCGACCGGCCGGGCATGGCGCAGCTGATGAAGGTCGTCAACAACATCGTGATGGGCGCCAACATGGTCGCCGCCTGCGAAGGCCTGAGCATGGGCGCGAAGGCCGGCCTGGACCCGGCGGCGATGCTGCAGGTGCTGGGCGCGGGCACCGCGCAGAGCTTTGCCGCCTGCGAGATCCTGCAGCGCGGCGTGGCCGGCAGCTTCGACTTCGGCGCCGCGCTGTCCATCCTCGACAAGGACATGGCGCTGGGCCTGAGCGAAGCCGCGGCGCTGGGCACCACGGTGCCGGTGATCGAGCGCGCGCGCGACCAGTGGCACGCCGCCTACGCCGCCGGCCTGGGCGCGCTGGACTTCACGGCGATCCTGCAGTTCGTCGAGCAGCGCAACGGCACGCTGGTGCGCGCGCGCAAGACCTAACCGTCGATCTCATCGTCATCGAGGCGCCAGTTCAGCAGCGCGTACGCGCCGGCCGCGCCGCGCTGCGGCTCGAAGACGCCGCGCACCGCCAGGCCCGGCGCGAGCGGTCGGTCGGCCGCGCCCACGCGGTTGCCCAGCATCCGGATGTTGCCGGCCTGCGGCAGTTCGACCAGCAGCACGTCGTAAGGCGTCGCGCCGGCGAGCGCCGGATGCACCGGGTGCCAGACGCGCGTCGACGCGTAGACGCGGCCGCGCGGTTCCACCTCCTGCCATTGGAGGTCGAACGACAGGCAGGCATGGCAGATCCACTCCGGGCCCCATTGCCAGCCGCCGCAGTGCCGGCAGCGCTGCACCAGCAGTCGGCCGCGGCTGAGGCCTTCCCAGTACGGCGCGCTCAGGCCGTCGTCTTCGGCCACCGGCATCGGCAGCCCCGGCGGCAGTGCGGTGTTCACAGCGTGTCTCCATGGCCCAGCAGCGCGCTGCTGACCGGCGTGACGAAAGGCCCGGCGGACACCAGCGCCACCTTGGCGTCCGGCACTTGGTTGCACGAGCTGCCGCGGATCTGCCGCACCGCTTCGACGAACAAGCCCAGGCCGTGCATGTAGCACTCCGCGAGGTTGCCGCCGCTGGTGTTGAGCGGCAGTTTCCCGTGCGGCGCGATCAGGTTGTCGAGCCGCAGGAACTCGTCCGCCTCGCCCGCGGTGAAGAAGCCGTGCTCGATCAGGCTCATCACGACGCCGCCGGTGAAGTGCTCGTACGACTGCACCACGTCGACGTCGGAGGGCTGCAGCCCCGCCGTCGCGTAGAGCCGCGGCGCCAGCGCCTTGAAGCCGGCGGTCGCGAGGTCGGGCACGTTGAAGCTGGTGGCCGCGCAGCGGTAGGGCGCGCCGGCGCCGGCGGCGAGCAGATAGGCCGGCGCTTTGGCGAGCGCCGGCGCCGCGTCGGCGCGCACCAGCAGCAGCGCCGCGGCGCCGTCGTTCTCCTGGCAGCAGTCGAACAGCCGGAACGGCTCGACGATCCAGCGCGCGGCGCGGTACTTCGCTTCATCCAGCGGCCGGCCGTGCATCACCGCGCGCGGGTTGCGCTGGGCATGGTGGTACGAGGTCAGTGCGACGGCCATCAGCGCGTCCGCGCCGATGCCGGTCTCGGCGAGGAAGCGCCGGACCTTCAGCGCATGCCGTTGCGCCGGCGAGATCACGCCGTAGGGCACGCGCAGCGCTTCCTCGCCGCGCACCGCGGCGGCGCCGGGGTCGGAGCCGTAGCCCGCGCCCTGGCCGAAGCGGCCGAACTGCCCTTGCGCCAGCGCGCGGAAGACGATCACGCGCTCCGCGAGGCCGGTCGCGATCGCTGCCGCCGCGTTGGCCACCGCCGCGGCAACGCCGCCACCGCCGCCGCCCCACTGCATGTTGGCGAAGCGCAGCTCGCCGATGCCCAAGGCCGCGGCCAGCCGCGAGGGATCGTTGCGGTCGTTCGAATACGAGGCGAAGCCGTCGATGGTCTTCGGGTCGACGCCGGCGTCCTTGCAGGCCTGCAGGATGGCCTTCAGCGCGAGCACGAACTCCGGGTCCGGCGAGGCGCCGTGCTTGTAGTACGGCGTCTCGCCGATGCCGGCGATCGCAACCTTGCCTCTCAGCGTCGGTTCCAACGACTGACCTTAGCGGCTCTCGCCGCCCGCCAGCACGTCCAGCACGTCGGCATAGAACGGCTGGTGCGCACCCATGCCGCCGTCGACCACCAGCAGGTGGCCGGTGATGAAGCGCGCCTCGTCGCCGGCCAGGAAGGCGACGGCGTTGGCCACATCGTCGGCACGGCCCGGCCAGGGCACGAGCTGGTGGCGCGTCAAGGTCGCCCGCACCGCGGGCGGCAGGCCGCGGCCCGAAGGCCGCGTGCCTTCGAACTGGATCAGCCCCGGCAGCACCGCGTTGCAGCGGATGCCCTGGCGGCCGTACTGCGTGGCCACCGCGCGCGTCAGCTGGTTGACGGCCGCCTTGGACGCGCCGTAGGCCGTCGACGTCAGCTCGCCGGCGCTGCCCGACAGCGACGAGGTGTTGACGATGCTGCCGCCGCCCGTCTTCAGCATCAGCGGGATCGCGTGCTTGCAGCCCAGCATCTGGCCGCGCAGGTTGATCGCCATCGTCGCGTCCCAGTGCGCGAGCGTGGCGCTGACGATGTCCTTGTCGTCGCCGACGAGGTGCATCGCGGCGGCGTTGTTGTTGAGGATGTCCAGCCGCCCGAAGCGCTCGACCGCGAGCTGCATCGCGGCGGCCACCTGTTCTTCGCTGCTGACGTCGCAGTGCAACGGCACCACGTTGCCGCCTTCCGCGCCGATGGCGGCGGCCGCGCGCCGCACGCGCTCGTCGTCCACGTCGGCCATCACGACGCCGGCGCCGCGCCGCGCCAGCAGCCGGGCGGTGGCGGCGCCGATGCCGGTGGCGCAGCCGATCACGACCGCGACGCGGCCTTGCAGGTCGCGCCGGTCGCGGCTGCGGTCGTCGTCAGGCATTGCGACTCCTCCATTTCGAGCGCAGGCCGGCCTTGCCGCCCAGGAAGGCGGGCCAGGCCGATTGGCCCGGCAAGGTGCGGCCCAGCAGCCCTTGCGGGCGCAGCGCCATCAGCGCGATGGCCACGGCGCCGAAGATCATCAGCCGCCAGCTGCTGGCGAAGCGCAGCACTTCGGGCAGCAGCGTCCAGATCACCGCGCCGAGGATGGGCCCGCGCCACGAGCGCGTGCCGCCGATCACCACCATCAGCAGCAGCGCCAGGCTGTGGTCGAAGCTGCCGTCGCGCGGCGTGATGATCGTCGTGCTGCCGACGTAGAGCACGCCCGAGACGCCCGCGATGCCGGCGCCGAGCGCGAACGCCGCGCGGCGCATCTGGCGCACGTCGACGCCCAGCACCAGCGCCACGTCCTGGTCCAGCCGCGTGACGGCGGCGAGCTGGTAGCACAGCGAACGGTCCCAGCGCCAGACGACGAAGACGGTCACCGCCAGCACCGCCAGCGCCAGCGGCAGCGTCGTGAACATCGCGACGCCGCCCAGCCCGAACTGCCCGTTGAAGAAGCTCAGGTGCCCGATCAGCTCGACCAGCGCGCCGCCGAAGCCGAAGGTGGCGACCGCGAAGTACAGGTCGCGCAGCCGCATCGTCAGCAGCGCGAGCAGGTAGCCGGGAATGGCCGCTGCGACGAAGCCCACGAGCAGGTAGACGACGACCGGCACGTCGAAGCGCAGCGCGAACAGCGCCGCGCAATAGCCGCCCAGCGCGTACAGCGCGCCGTGGCCGATCGAGAGCTGTCCGCTGGACAGCGTCACGTAGTAGCCCAGCGCGCCGACGCAGTTGATCGCGATCAGCGTCAACAGGTAGGTCCAATCCAGGGTGAGCAGCATGTCATCCGGCCCGGCGAGTAGTGCGGCGGAAGATCCCCTCGGGCAGCACGAGCAGGATCGCGAGGAAGAACGAGAACTGCACCAGCAGGATGTAGTCCGCGCCCAGGTAGGAGGTGGTCATCGTCTCGGCGATGCCGAGCACGAAGGCCACCAGCACCGCGCCTTCGACGCGGTTGGCGCCGCCGATGATCGCGGCCGTCAGCGCGGTGAGGCTGAAGCCCACGCCCAGGTGCGGCGTCAGGTTGCCGTACTTCAGGCTCAGCAGCACCGCGGCGATGCCGGCCAGCATGCAGCCCACCGCGAAGGTCGCCGCGCGCAGCCGCCGCACGTCGACGCCCATCGCGGCGGCGGTCTCGCTGTCCTCGGCGACGGCGCGCACCCAGGAGCCGGCGCGCGTCTTCTCGGTGAAGTATTTCAGCCCCGCGAAGCCCGCGGCGAGCACGAGCACCGAGGCCGCGGCGATCACGGTGACGGCGACGCCGGCGACGTGGAACAGCGGCAGCACCGCGGCATCGTTCTTCACGAGCTGGGCGTCGGGCCCGGCGAGGATCTGCACGCCGTTGGAGAGGATCAGGCCGACGCCCACCGTGGTGATCAGCGTCGCCAGGTGGCCGCCGTGCAGCGCGGGCCGCACCGCGATGCGCTCGGTGAGCATGCCGATGACGATGGACACAGCGACGACGACCAGCGCGCACAGCACGAGGTTGGACGACACGTGGTTGTGGAACCAGACGAAGCCGGCGTAGGCCGAGGCGATCAGGATCTCGCCCTGCGCGACGCTCATCACGTCCAGCACCGAGAAGATCAGCACGATGCCCAGCGCCACCAGCGCGTAAGTGGAGCCGATCGTCAGGCCGTTGACGAGTTGACTGAAGAAGAGTTCCAAGGGCGGCTCCTGCTGCGGGCGGATTCAGGCGAATCCGAGATAGGCATCGGCGACGGCCGACGATTGCGCCAGTTCGTCGGCGGTGCCCGACGCGACGACGCGGCCCGTCTGCAGCACGTAGGCGCGGTCGGCCACTTCGAGCGCGGCGCTCGCGTTCTGCTCGACGAGCAGGATCGTGACGCCCAGCTCGCGCAGCTCGCCGATGACGCGGAACACCTCCTCGATCAGCAGCGGCGCCAGCCCCAGCGAGGGCTCGTCCAGCAGCAGCACCTTGGGGTCGGTCATCAGCGCGCGGCCCAGCGCCACCATCTGCTGCTGGCCGCCGCTGAGCAGCGAGCCGGGCTCGGCCAGCCGCGTGCGCAGCGCCGGAAAGCGGCGCAGCACCTGCTCCAGGCGCTGGTCCTCGGGCACGCTGGAGGGCGACAGCCGGCTGCCCATCAGCAGGTTCTCCGCCACCGTCAGCCGGCCGTAGACCTTGCGGCCTTCGGGCACGATGCCGACGCCGGCCTTGGCCACCTGGTGCGTCTGCAGCCCGTCGAGGCGCCGGCCTTCGAGGTGGATGGCGCCGCCGGCCAGCGGCACCAGGCCCATGATGGCGCGCATCACGGTGGTCTTGCCGGCGCCGTTGGCGCCGAGGATGGTCACGGTCTCGCCCTTGCGGACCTCGATCGACACCTCGTCGAGCGCCGTCACCGCGCCATAGCGCACGGTGACCTTGTCGAGCTTCAGGAACGATGCCGCGGCGTTCATGCGCGGGCCGCCGTCTTCGCGATGCCGCGCGTGCCGAGGTAGGCCTCGACGACCGCGGGGTCGTTGCGGATCTCGTGCGGCGTGCCGAACGCGATGCGCTGGCCGCGGTTGATGACCGTGATCCGTTCGACGACGCGCATCACGAACTCCATGTTGTGCTCGATCAGCACGATGGCCACGCCGAGCTGGCTGCGCGCGGCGATCAGCAGCTGCCCCAGCTCGGCCACCTCGGCCGGGTTCATCCCCGCGGCCGGCTCGTCCAGCAGCACGACCTTGGGCGACGCGACCAGCGCGCGCGCGATCTCGGTGCGGCGCTGCAGCGAGAACGGCACTTCCTTGGGCAGCCGGTCGCGCATCGCGGCGGGCACCTTCATCAGGTCGAGCGCGGCATCGGCGGCCGCGAACACGGTCCGGCGCGGCGAGCCCAGGTCCAGCCACAGGCGCGCCAGCCCCGCGGTGGCGCGCTGCAGGCGGAACAGCGCGCCGCTGGCGGCGTTCTCGCGCAGGCTCAGCTCGCCGGTCAGCCGCAGGCGCTGGTAGGTGCGCGCGACGCCGAGGTCGGCCACCAGGTGCGGTCGAACGTGGGTGATGTCGCGGCCGTCGACGACCACGCGGCCGGCGTCGGCGTCGATCATCCGCGTGATGACGTTGACCAGCGTGCTCTTGCCCGAGCCGTTGGGCCCGATCAGCCCCACCAGCTGGCCGGCGCCGACCTCGAAGTCGACCCCGGCCAGCGCCTGCACACCGCCGAAGCGGCGCTGCACCTGCTGCACCGCGAGCACCGGAGCGGAAGCCGTCGCGCCCATCGCCGCCGTCACTGCCGCTGTGGCTTCCGGCGTCACTTCGCCAGCGCGATGTCCGCCACCTTCACCAGCTCGCCGCCGTCCTTCACCTGCACCAGCGGCACGGTCTGGCGGATCGCGTCGCCGCTGTTGTTGTAGGTGATGTTGCCGGTGACGCCCTGGTAGCCCTTGGTGGCGCCGAGCCCGTCGCGCACCGCCTGGCGCGTCGTCGCGTTCTGCGTCTTCATCGCGTGCGCGATCAGCTTGATCGCCTCGTAGCCGTACGAGGCCAGCGCCCCCGGGTCGGTGCCGTAGGCCTTCTTGTAGCTGGCGACGAACTCGCTGGTGCCGGTGCCGGTGCCGACGAGGTAGCTGCTGTACGAGTACGCGCCCTTGCTCGCGCCTTGCGAGACGGTGTAGACCGACGACGAGATCATGCTGGCCTCGCCGACGATGGGCGCGGTGAGGCCGGCCTGCCGGATCGCGCGCACCAGCGGGCCCAGCGTGGCCGGCAGCGCGCCGATGGCGATCAGCTCCGAGGACTTCTGGATCTGCGTGACGATCGCCGAGAAGTCCTGCTGCGTCGACGGGAACTGGATGTGCTGCACCGTGGCGCCGCGCGCCTCGGCCGCCTTGCGCCAGAAGCCGCCCACGTCGACGTAGGCCGCGTTGTCGCTGTAGTTCAGCACCGTCACCTGCTTGGTGGTGTTGGTGCGCGTCATCACCTCGGTCAGCAGCGGGCCCAGCACCGTCGGCTGCGCCTGGTTCAGGCGGAAGGTCCAGTCGTTGAACTTGAGGTTGGGCACGCCCGGCACGGTGCCGGCCGAGGCCGGCGCGTAGGCCACCAGCTTCTGGCTGGCGGCCAGGTTGGTCACCGCGCCGACTTCGGCGGCGTTGATCGGGCCCAGCACCGCGACGACGCCGGGGTTGCGCGCGAAGCTGCCGAACAGCTGCACCGCCTGCGCCGGCGCGCCGGTGGTGTCCTGCACCTCCAGCTTCAGCGGCTTGCCGAGCACGCCGCCGGCGGCGTTGACCTCGTCGACCGCGAGCTGCGCGCCGCGCTGGATGTCGACGCCGATCGCGCCCGCCGGGCCGGTCATCGACAGCGGGCAGCCGATGATGAGCGCGTTGTCCTGGGCCTGCGACACGCCGGGCCACAGGCCCGCGAGCAGCGCCGCCGAGGCGGCGGTGGAGAGGACGGTGCGGCGGGAACGCGAAGCGGGATGAGTCATGTGGTTTGTCTCCTGGGGCCGGTGCCGACCGGCGTGGTTCGAGGTTTGGTGTGATGCGCTCAGCGCGCGAAGTTCAGCTTCAGCCCGGGCCGGCGCCAGGGCACCGCGACGACCTTGCCGAGCGTGGACAGCGTGACGAAGGCGGTGCGCAGCGCCGGCCCGCCGAAGCTGAGGTTGGTCGTGAACGGGTCGGGCAGCGGCACGTGCTGCACGTCCTTGCCGTCGGGCGAGATCGCGGTGATGCCGCCGTTGAAGAGCGTGGCGACGCAGACCCAGCCTTCCGCGTCGACCTTCATCGAGTCCAGCCACTGCCAGCCGCCCAGGCCGCACAGCAGATGGCCCTTGCTGCCCAGCACCGCGCCGGGCGACTTCAGCAGCTGGCCGGGCTCGCCGATGTCGAAGCGCCAGACGCGCGCGGTCGGCGTCTCGGCCGCGTAGAGCTGCCGGCCGTCGGGCGACAGCGCGATGCCGTTGGGCCCCAGCAGCGGCGCCACCACGCGGCGGATGAACGAGCCGTCGGTCCTGGCGTAGTAGATCGCGCCGTTGTCGCGCGTGTCGCGGCGCACCTTGCCGTGGTCGGTGAACCAGATGCCGCCGTGTGCGTCGATCACGAGGTCGTTCGGCCCGATCAGCGGCTTGCCGTCGCAATGGGTGTAGAGCGTCTCGACCTCGCCGGTCTCGGGGTGCAGGCGCTGGATGCAGCCGCTGGGCGGCTCGTCGGGCGCGAAGTGCGGGTACAGCTTGCCTTCGTGCTCGCGGAAGTCGCCGGTGCCGCCGTTGCACAGGTACAGCATGCCGTCGGGCCCGAAGGCCAGGCCGCTGGGCCCGCCGCCGGGCGTCGCGAACAGCCGCGCGCGCCGGTCGCGGCCGATGCGCTGCACGGTGCCGGCCGCCACCTCGCAGACCAGCAGCTCGCCGCTCTCCAGCGCCAGCGGCCCTTCCGGGAAGCGCAGGCCGCTGGCGATCTCGGTGTATTCCATTGCAGGTCTCCTAGCGCTTGACCACGACGTAGCCGCTCTTCTCGCGGTCCCAGGTCGTCGGACCGGGGCCGCGCGCCTTCAGCGCCAGGTGCTGCACTTTCTGCGTGCCGGTCTTGGGCAGCTCGGGCAGCACGTCGATGTAACGCGGCATCGCGTAGTACGCCAGGCGGCCCTGGCAGAAGTCCATGATCTCGACGGCGCCGATCTGCTCGCCGGGCATCGGCACCACGGCGGCCATCACTTCCTCCTCGCCCAGCTCGGACGGCACGCCGAAGACGGCACTTTCCTTCACCTTGGGGTGCTGGTCGATGACGCTGGCCACCTCCCAGGCCGAGATGTTCTCGCCGCGCCGGCGGATGGCCTCCTTCAGCCGGCCGCAGAAGTAGAGGTAGCCTTGCGTGTCCATCCGGCCGAGGTCGCCGCTGTGGAACCAGCCGCCGCGGTAGGCGTACGCGGTCGCCTCCGGCAGGTTGTGGTAGTGCGTGGCCTGGCCGACCGGATGGCGGAAGGTGATCTCGCCCATCTCGCCGCGCGGCACTTCGCGGTCGTCGGCGTCGACGATGCGGAACTCGGCGCCAGCCATCGGCTTGCCCGCGGTGCCCAGCCGGCCTTCGGTGTTGAGCGTCATGCCGATGGCGTCGGACATCGAGTACGACTCGATGATCTGCACGCCGAAGCGCTGCTCGAACTCGCGCCAGCTCGACTCCGGGCAGCCGACCGACAGCACGCGGCGCACCGGGTTGTCGGCGTCGTCGGCGCGGCGCGGCTGCTTCATCAGGATCGGGAACATCGAGCTGAACAGGTGCGTGGCCACCGCGCCGTGCCGGCGGCATTCGTCCCAGAAGCCGCTGGCGCTGAACTTCTCGCCCAGCGCCAGCGCGGCGTCCATGCGGATCGAGCCCAGCGTGCCGATGTAGAGCCCGCTGCCGTGGAACAGCGGCATGCAGGTGTAGAGCGTCTCGCCCGGGCGCACGCCGATGGCGTCGCGCATCGGCGTCAGGTGCGCCTCGAAGACGTTGGCGTACACACCCTTGGGCGTGCCGGTGGTGCCCGAGGTGTAGATGATGTCGACCACCTTGCTGGGCGCGACGACCTCGACGTCGGGCTCGGCGTCGGGAGACTGCATCAGATCGGCATACGCGGTCTCGCCGGCAACCGCGTCGCCGAACACCACCAGGCGCTGCAGGCTGGCGCATTGGGGCAGCAGCGCGTGCACGGTGTCGCGCAGGTCTTCGTCGAACGCGATCAGCGTGATCTGCGCGTCGTTGACCATGTGCTCCAGCGCCGGGCCGCGCTGCCAGCGGTTCAGCGGCACGAAGCCGCCGCCGATCAGCAGGATGCCGAAGTAGACCCAGATGAACTCGGGCCGGTTGCCGGCCATGATCGCGACGCGGTCGCCGGGCCGCACGCCCAGCTTCAGCAGGCCGTTGGCTGCGCGCTGCGCGTTCGACAGCAACTCGCGCCACGAATGCTGCTGGTCCTTGAACTTCAGCCAAGTCGCGTCCGGGTGCGCGCGCACGCGCTCGCGGATCAGCTGTTCGATGTCACTCTGCAGGCGCACCGTGTCGTCTCCTTGGCGTGCAGGCATCAGGTCATCGAGAGGGTGAACTTCTGCGTCGAGCAGCGCGCGGCCGAATCGGTCTTCACGTTGACGACCGCGGTGATGCCGGCGTCGACCTTGGCCTGCGCGCGCTGCAGCGCGGGGGCGATGTCCTCGGCGCGCTCGACGTATTCGCCGTGGCAGCCCAGCGCTTCGGCCAGCCGGTCGAAGCGCGTGTAGCCCAGGTAGCGCCCGGGCTTGCCCTTGGGCCAGTCGGCCGACCAGCCGCCGTTCAAGCTGATCACGATCAGCACCGGGATGTTCTGGCGTATGGCGGTGTCCAGCTCCATGCCGTTGAAGCCGAAGGCGCCGTCGCCGGTGACGACGATGACCTGCGACTCCGGCTTGGCGACCTTGGCGCCCAGGCCGAAGGGCACGCCGACGCCCATGGTGCCGAACGGGCCCGAGTTGAGGCGGTGCCCGGGCATGAAGGTGGGCATCACCTGGCGGCCGTAGTTCAGGATCTCCTGGCCGTCCACCGAGAGGATGGCGTCGCGCCGCGCGATCTTGTTGATCTCGCGCAGCAGGCGGATCGGGTGGATCGGCTCGCCGGGGTAGGTCTCGGCCTCGTTGGCGGCGTTGCGCTCGGCGTCGAGCTGGGCCAGCGTGCGGCGCCAGTCGGCATAGTGGGCCGGCGTGATGCGGCCTTCGATGCCTTGCAGCAGCTGCTCCAGCACCGAGCGGCAATCGCCGACGATGCCGATGTCGACGCCGCGCGCCGCAGTGGCGATCTCGTCGGGGTCGATGTCGATGCGCGCGATCACCGCATCGGCCGCGAAGCGCGGCGCCAGCCCGTGGCCGATGACGTAGTTCATCCGCGTGCCGACCACCAGCACGAGGTCCGCCTCCTTGAAGGCCTGCGAGCGCGCGCCGCCGTAGGCGTACTCGTGGTCGTCGGGCACGACGCCGCGCCCCTGCGGCGTGGGGAAGAAGGGGATGCCGGTGCGCTCGACGAAGGCCTGGAGCTGCGTCCACGCCTGCGACCAGATCACGCCGCTGCCCGAGACGATGATGGGCCGGCGCGCGGCCTTCAGCTGGTCGATCAGCCGCGCGACCTGGTTGGGGTCGCCCATCGGCCGCGCCTGCAGCAGCGGGCGGCCCGCGAAGCTCCAGTCGACCTTGCTTTCATCGATCGTCTCGAACAGCAGGTCGGCCGGGAAGTCCAGGTACACCGGGCCGGGCTTGCCGCCCATCGCCTTCTGGAACGCGGTGTTGATCTTTTCCGGGATGCGGTGCAGGTGCTCGACGCGCTCGGCCCACTTGGTGATGGGCTTCATGATCGCCACCTGGTCGATCTCCTGGAAGGCTTGGCGGCCGACCAGGTCCGACGGGCTGGAGCCGCCGATCGCGACCACCGGCGCGCAATCGACCAGCGCATGCGCGATGCCGGTGGACAGGTTGATCACGCCCGGCCCGCTGGCCGCCAGGCAGACGCCGGGCTTCTGCCGCAGGCGCGCGTAGGCGTTGGCCATCATCGCGGCCGACTGCTCGTGGCGCACGTCGATGGCGCGGATGCCTTCGGCCATGCACGAGTTCTCGGTCTTCAGCATCGGCCCGCCCATCAGGTAGAACAGGTGCTCGGTGCCTTCGGCCCGCAGCGCCTTGGCGATGATTTCTGACCCGGTGAGTTCGCTCATTGGTTTCCTTCTCGCTGGCTTCGATCGTTGGCGGGTTTGTAGTGGGGCCGGCCGCGGCCGCGCCAGCGGCGGTGCCGCCGTGTTCCGTGCATCAGAACCCCGACGGCGGAGGCGCTGCCCCCAGCACGTGCTGCGCCAGCACCGCGCAAGAGAACGTGCCCATGAAGGCGACCTGGCCATCGGTCGACTTGCCGACGACGCGCACCGCGGGCCGGCCGGCAGCGCCGCCTTCCACCTGCGCCTCGAACGTCAGCACCTCGCCGACCGACGACGGCCGCTTGAAGCGCACCTCGGCCGCGCCGAGCACGACGTAGGGCTCGTTGACGGCCAGCATCGCCGCGTAGTCGGCCGCGCCGAAGATGAAGCCGCCGTGCGCCAGGCCGCGCTCGTCGGCGCGCATCGCTTCGGTGAGTTGGAGGCGCACGCAACAGCGGCCCGGCGACAGCTCGGTCACCTCGCCGCAGAGGCGTTCGTCGATCGCGCAGTGGGTCTTGCGGTTCATGGGCCGGCCGTCGTGGAGCTGGCGCCATTCGACCGCGGCGGCTCGCGGTCGCCGGGCCCGATGGGGGCATGCGTTCCGTACATCGAGCCGGGCGGCCTTCTGAAGCACGGAACGCTTGCCGTGCCTCCCCTTGCCGGGGCCGCGGGGGATCGCATGCAATCCCGGCCATTCCAGGAACGATTCAGGAGACAAGCTCATGTGGAAGTCCATGTCCGCGATCGCGGTCGCCGCGCTGGCGCTGCTGGCCGGCGGCGCGCAGGCGCAGGCGCCCGACAAGACCGTCAAGATCGGCGTGCTCACTGACATGTCGAGCAGCTATTCCGATCTGTCGGGCAAGGGCTCGGTGGTGGCGGCGCAGATGGCGATCGAGGACTTCGGCGGCAAGGTGCTGGGCAACCCGGTCGCGCTGGTCTCCGGCGACCACCAGCAGAAGGCCGACGTCGCCGCCTCGCTGGCCCGCGAGTGGTACGAGCGGCAGGGCGTCGACATCATCGTCGACCTGCCGAACTCGGGCATCGCGCTGGCGGTGCAGAACCTCGCCAAGGACCTGGGCAAGATCTCGGTCATCTCGTCGGCGTCGGCCGACGCGGCGACCAACAAGCAGTGCTCGCCGACCGGCGCGATGTGGACCTACGACACCTACTCGTCGGGCCGCGTGCTGACGGCCGCCGCCGAGCCGGGCGCGACCTGGTTCTTCCTGACCGTCGACAACGTCGGCGGCACCTACCTGCAAGGCGCGGCCACCAGCTTCATCGAGGCCGCCAAGGGCAAGGTGCTGGGCGCCGCGCGGTTCCCGACCAACAGCGCCGACATGTCGTCGTTCCTGCTGAAGGCGCAGGAGTCGAAGGCCAAGTACATCGCGATGGCCGGCGCGGGCACCGACACCGTGCGCATCGTGCACCAGGCGCACGAGTTCGGCCTGACCGACGGCGGCCAGAAGCTGGTCGGGCTGGTGGTGTTCCTCACCGACCTGAAGTCGATGGGGCTGGACAAGGCGCAAGGGCTGACCTACGCGACCGGCTTCTTCCCCAACCAGAGCCCCGAGGCGCTGGCGTGGTCCAAGCGCTTCCAGGCGCGGCACAACGGCGCGATGCCCAACGACGCGCAGGCGGGCGTCTATTCCGCGGTGCTGCACTACCTGAAGGCCGTCCGCGCCGCCAACAGCAAGGACACCAAGACCGTGATGGCCAAGATGCGCGAGCTGCCGGTGAACGACATGTTCGCCAAGAACGGCAAGCTGCGCGAGGACGGCCGCATGGTGCACGACATGTTCCTGGTGCAGGCCAAGAAGCCGTCGGAGTCGACCAACCCCTGGGACCTGCTGAAGCTGGTGCAGACGGTGTCGGGCGAGCAGGCCTTCCGCCCGCTGAGCCTGAGCGAGTGCCCGCTGGTCAAGAAGTAAGCTGGTAAGCAGACCAAGGGCGTTTCTGCCGTGGACCCCGTCCTCCTCGAAAGCCGCGGGCTCGTGAAGGCCTTCGGCGGCTTTCGCGCCGTCAACGGCGTCGACCTGCAGGTGCGGCGCGGGTCCATCCACGCGCTGATCGGGCCCAACGGCGCGGGCAAGACGACGTTCTTCAACCTGCTGACGAAGTTCCTGGTGCCCACCGCGGGCCGGATCCTGTTCGACGGCCGCGACATCACGAGCCTGATGCCGGCCGACGTCGCGCGGCTGGGGCTCGTGCGCTCGTTCCAGATCTCGGCGGTGTTTCCGCACCTGTCGGTGCGCGACAACGTGCGGCTGGCGCTGCAGCGCGCCCGCGGCGGATCGTTCGACTTCTTCCGTTCGCGCAAGGTGCTGGACGTCTTCAACGCGCGCGCGATGGCGCTGCTGTCCGACGTGGGCTTGAGCGAGCACGCCGACTGCGCGGCCGGCGCCTTGTCGTACGGCCGCAAGCGCGCGCTGGAGATCGCCACCACGCTGGCACTGGACCCGCAGATGCTGCTGCTGGACGAGCCGACCGCCGGCATGGGCCACGAGGAGATCGACCGCATCGTCGAGCTGGTGCGCCGCGCCGGCCGCGACCGCACGGTGCTGATGGTCGAGCACAACCTGTCGGTCGTCTCGTCGCTGTGCGACCGCATCACCGTGCTGACGCGCGGGCAGGTGCTGACCGAAGGCGACTACGCCACCGTGTCGGCCAACGCCGAGGTGCAGCAGGCCTACCTGGGGGTCGGCCATGCCTGAGCCGGCGATGCTGTCGGTCAGCGGCCTGCAGGCCTGGTATGGCGAGAGCCACGTGCTGCACGGCGTGGACCTGGAGATCCGCAAGGGCGAGGTGGTGACGCTGCTGGGCCGCAACGGCGCGGGCAAGAGCACGACGCTGAAGTCCATCATGGGGCTGATCACCAAGCGCCGCGGATCCGTGCGCAAGAACGGCGTGGAGACCTTCGCGCTGCTGCCCGAGCGCATCGCCCGGCTTGGCGTGGCGCTGTGCCCCGAGGAGCGCGGCATCTTCGCCGGCCTCTCGGTGCGCGAGAACCTCGGCCTGCCGCCGGTGCTGCGGCCGGGCGGGCTGGGCCTCGACGCGATCCTGGAACTGTTCCCCAACCTGCGCGAGCGCATGGACACGGCCCAGGGCACCAAGCTCTCGGGCGGCGAGCAGCAGATGCTGGCGATCGCCCGCATCCTGCGCACCGGCGCCGACTTGCTGCTGCTGGACGAGCTGACCGAAGGCCTGGCGCCGCTGATCATCCAGCACATCGGGCACACGATCCGCCGGCTGAAGGAGCTGGGCTTCACGCTGCTGCTGGTGGAGCAGAACTTCCGCTTCGCCGCCACGGTGGCCGACCGCTTCTACGTGATGGAGCACGGCCGCATCATCGACGGCTTCGGCGCCGCCGAGCTCGACGCCAACCTCGAGAAGCTGCATGCCTACCTGGGCGTTTGAACGGCGGGGCCGCCGTGTCTGAGCTGCTGGGCCTGTCGCCCCAGGCCTTGTTCGGCCAGTTGCTGCTGGGGCTGATCAACGGCTCGTTCTACGCGCTGCTGAGCCTGGGGCTGGCCGTCATCTTCGGCATGCTCAACATCGTCAACTTCGCGCACGGCGCGCAGTACATGCTGGGCGCGTTCGCGTCCTGGCTGCTGCTGACGCAGCTGGGCGTGGGCTACTGGTGGTCGCTGCTGCTGGCGCCGCTGATCGTCGCCGCCTTTGGCGTGCTGCTGGAGCGCACGCTGCTGCAGCGCATCTACCGGCTGGACCACTTCTACGGCCTGCTGCTGACCTTCGGCCTGGCGATCATCATCCAGGCCATGTTCCGCGAGCGCTACGGCACCACCGGGCAGTCGTACCCGATGCCCGCGCTGCTGAGCGGCGGCGTGCGGCTGCCCTTCATGTATCTGCCGTACTACCGCGCCTGGGTGATCGCGTTCTCGCTGGCCGTGTGCCTGGCCACGTGGTTCGTCATCGAGAGTACCAAGCTGGGCAGTTATCTGCGCGCCGCGACCGAGAACGCGCCGCTGGTGCGCTCCTTCGGCATCAACGTGCCGCGGCTGATCACGCTCACCTACGCCGGCGGCGTGGGCCTGGCCGCGCTGGCCGGCGTGCTGGCGGTGCCGCTGTACCAGGCGGCGCCGATGATGGGCGACGACATCCTGATCGTCGTCTTCGCCGTCGTCGTGATCGGCGGCATGGGCTCGATCATGGGCTCCATCGTCACCGGCTTCGCGCTGGGCGTCGTCGAAGGGCTGACCAAGGTCGTCTACCCGCAGGCGTCGACCACGGTCGTCTTCGCGGTGATGATCCTGGTGCTGATGTTCCGGCCGCAAGGCCTGTTCGGCAAGCCGCTGCCGCCGGGCGGCGGCAGCATCGAAGGCGCCGGCGGCGGGCCGGTGGCGGTGGGCGGCCCGGCGCTGCGCTACTCGATGCTGGGGCTGGCGGTGCTGCTGGTGCTGGCGCCGTTCGTCTTCTACCCGCAGTTCCTGATGAAGGCGCTGTGCCTGGCGATGTTCGCGGTCGCGCTCAACCTGCTGGTGGGCTACGCGGGGCTGCTGTCGTTCGGGCACGCGATGTTCCTGGGCGGCGCCGGCTACATCAGCGCGCATGCCGCCAAGGTCTGGGGCTTTCCGCCGGAAGCGGCGATCGCCAGCGGCGTGGCGGCGGCCACCGTGCTGGGCGTCCTGACCGGCCTGGTCGCGATCCGGCGGCAAGGCATCTACTTCGCGATGACGACGCTGGCGCTGTCGCAGATGGTGTACTTCATCTGCGTGCAGTTCCCGCAGTTCACCGGCGGCGAGGACGGCATCCAGGCCGTGCCCCGCGGCACGCTGTTCGGGCTGATCGAGCTGAAAGACCAGATGACGATGTACTACGTCGTGCTGGCCATCTTCATCGGCGCGCTGCTGTTCGTGCAGCGGGTGATCCACTCGCCGTTCGGCGACGTGCTGAAGGCCATCCGCGAGAACGAGCCGCGCGCGATCTCGCTGGGCTACAAGACCGACCGCTACAAGCTGCTGGCCTTCATCCTGTCGGCCGCGGTGGCCGGGTTGGCGGGCGCGACCAAGTCGCTGGCCTTCCAGTTCGCGACGCTGACCGACGCGCACTGGTCGATGTCGGGCGAGGTCGTGCTGATGGTGCTGGTGGGTGGCCTGGGCACCGTGCTGGGCCCGGTGGCCGGCGCCTTCGTCGTCGTGGCGATGGAGTACTTCTTCGCGCCGCTGGGCCAGTGGGTCAGCGTGGCACAGGGGCTGGTGTTCATCCTGTGCGTGCTGTCGTTCCGGCGCGGGATCGTCGGCGAAGTGGTCGTGCGCAGCGGCAAGCCCCTTTAGCCGGAGACGAGGAGCTTGGCGACGGGTATCGCCAAGCTCTCGATCTGTCTGGTGGCGCTTCAGGGACTCGAACCCCGGACCTGCGGATTATGATTCCGTCGCTCTAACCAACTGAGCTAAAGCGCCTGAACCCAAAAGTATACAGCGCGCTCATGGCCGGTCCACGATGTTCAGCTTCTTCAAGAAGAAGGCGCCGCCGCCTGTTCCAGCTCCTGCTGCGGCCGAGGCGCCTTCGCTCCCGTTGCCGGCCCAGCAGCCGCCCGTCGATGCCCCACCGCCGGCCCCCGAGCCGGTGGCCGCCGCCGAAGAGCCGCCGGCGCGCGCCGGCTGGATGGCGCGCCTCAAGCAGGGCTTGCGCAAGACCGGCAGCAACATCGCCCAGGTCTTCACCGGCACTCGCATCGACGATGCGCTGTACGAGGAACTGGAAGCCGCGCTGCTGATGGCCGACACCGGCGTCGCGGCCACGCAGGTGCTGCTGGACGACCTGAAGCGCCGCGTCAAGGACGCCAAGGCCGGCGACGCGGCGGCGGTGAAGGAACTGCTGGCCGATGCCATCGCCGACCTGCTGCGGCCGCTGGAGCGCACGCTGGACGTCGGCCAGCACACGCCCACCGTGATCATGGTGGCCGGCGTCAACGGCGCCGGCAAGACGACGACGATCGGCAAGCTCACGCGCCACCTGGCGGCCGCCGACCTGAAGGTGCTGCTGGCCGCGGCCGACACCTTCCGTGCCGCGGCGCGCGAGCAGTTGGCGGTGTGGGCCGACCGCAACCGCGTGGAGATCGTCAGCCAGGAAGGCGGCGACCCGGCGGCGGTGACCTTCGACGCCGTCAACGCCGGCCGCGCGCGCGGCTGCGACGTGGTGATCGCCGACACCGCCGGCCGCCTGCCGACGCAACTGCACCTGATGGAAGAGCTGAAGAAGATCCACCGCGTGATCGGCAAGGCGCAGGCCGGCGCGCCGCACGAGGTGCTGCTGGTGGTGGACGGCAACACGGGCCAGAACGCGCTGGCGCAGGTGCAGGCCTTCGACGCGGCGCTGGGCCTGACCGGCCTGGTGGTGACCAAGCTCGACGGCACCGCCAAGGGCGGCGTGCTGGCCGCGATCGCGCGCTGGTGCAGCGAGAAGCAGCGGCCGCTGGCCGTTTATTTCATCGGCGTCGGCGAGGCGCTGGAAGACCTGCAGCCCTTCAACGCCCGCGAGTTCGCGCGCGCGCTGCTGGACTGACAGGGACTGAAAGCCTCAGCGGCCGGCGGTGGCCGAGTTCGAGGCCGTCATCTCCTCGAAGAAGCCCGAAGGCACCGGCTCGTGCTCGCCATCGCGCAGCGCGGCGGCGTCGCCTTCAGCCAGCATCGCGTCGAGCTCCTGCATCTCCGGCACCGGGATCAGCGGCATCGGGCGTGAGGTAGTGGCCACCGGCTGCATCGGGCCGCTGCCGCGCACGAGGTCGTGCGCCAGCGCGGTGCGCACTTCGGCAGCCGTCGGCAGATGGCCTTCGCGCCAGACGTGCACGCGGATGCCGGCCGCGCGCAGCACGCGCGCCAGGCGCTCGTGGCGGCGCCGGCTGCGCTCGCTCTCGTCGGTGGCGCGCACGTCGATCACGGCCAGCACGCGCGAGCCGGTGTCGCAGACCGCCAAGTCGACGCTGAGCGAGCCCACGCGCTGCAGCCATTCGGTGTAGGAGTGCCGCGTCGGCACGCGCAGGAAGCGCGACAGCGGCACCTGCGCCAGCACCATGTAGCCCGGCAGCGCGCGGCGCAGCAGCTCGTAGGAATGGCGCTCCTGCACCGTCATCACGCGCGCCGCCTCGGGCGGCCAGTCCTGCACCGTGTCCAGCGCGTCGCGCACGCCGCGCGACGGCCCTTGGCGGCCGCGACGGCGCACGAGATAAAGGGTCAGCAGCAGGGCCGCGGCAGCCACCAGGGCAGTGGAGGATCCGGCGTCGATGAAGTCCATGGGCGAGGTGTGCCGTTGCGCGCGAAAACCCGCAAGCTACGCGCGATGCCGGCCCGCGGTCAACGCCATGGCCGCGACCAAGGTATCCAATCGTTTCATCGGCCGCAAAAAGCGGCCAGATCGGCGCTTCACGCGGCTTCGGTCAGCGCGGCAGCCCGGGCAGGCCGCCCATCCCGCCGCCCATGCGGCGCATCATCTTCATCAGGCCGCCGCCCTTCATCTTCTTCATCATGCCCTGCATCTGCTCGAACTGGTTGAGCAGGCGGTTCACTTCCTGCACCTGCACGCCGGCGCCGGCGGCGATGCGGCGCTTGCGGCTGGCCTTGATCAGCTCGGGCTTGCGCCGCTCCAGCGCCGTCATCGAGTGGATGATGCCTTCCATGCGGCGCACGTCGCGCTCGGCGCGGTCCATGTCGGCGCCACTGGCCTTGGCGCTCAACTGGCTGGGCAGCTTGTCGATCAGCCCCGAGAGCCCGCCCATCTTCTTCATCTGCGAGATCTGCGACAGGAAGTCGTTGAGGTCGAAGCCGGTGCCGCTCTTGACCTTCTCGGCGAGCTTCTGCGCTTCCTTGAGGTCGACGCCCTTCTGCACCTCCTCGACCAGCGCGACGATGTCGCCCATGCCCAGCACGCGGCCGGCGTGGCGCTCGGCGTCGAAGACCTCCAGGCCGTCGATCTTCTCCGATACGCCGGCGAACTTGATCGGCGCGCCGGTGATCTGCCGCACCGACAGCGCGGCGCCGCCGCGCGCATCGCCGTCCAGCTTGGTCAGCACCACGCCGGTGAGCGGCAGCGTGTCCTTGAAGGCCTTGGCCGTGTTGATCGCGTCCTGGCCCTGCATCGCGTCGACGACGAACAGCGTCTCCACCGGATGCAGCGCGGCGTGCAGTTCGCGGATCTCGGCCATCAGCGCTTCGTCGATGCCCAGGCGGCCGGCGGTGTCGACCAGCAGCACGTCGAAGTAATGGCGCCGCGCGTGGTCCAGCGCGGCCAGCGCGATGTCGCGCGGCTTCTGCTCGGGGCTGGACGGGAACCACTCGGCGCCGGCCTGCTTCGTGACGGTCTTGAGCTGCTCGATGGCCGCCGGCCGGTAGACGTCGGCCGAGACCGTCAGCACCTTCTTCTTGCGCTTTTCGATCAGGTGGCGCGCGATCTTGGCGGTCGACGTCGTCTTGCCCGAGCCCTGCAGACCGGCCATCAGCACCACGGCGGGCGGCTGGGTGGCGAGGTTGAGGTCCGCGATGCCTTCGCCCATCGTCGCAGCCAGCTCCTTGTGGACGATGCCCACCAGCGCCTGGCCGGGGTTCAGCGAGCCGACGACCTCCTGGCCCAGTGCCTTGTCCTTGACGCGGGCGATGAAGTCGCGCACCACGGGCAGCGCGACGTCGGCTTCCAGCAAGGCCATGCGCACTTCGCGCAGCATGTCCTGGATGTTGCTGTCGGTGATGCGGGCCTGGCCGCGCATCGTCTTGACCAGCCGTGAAAGGCGGTCGGATAGGGTCGAGGCCATCGCCGGGCGGCGCGTGGAGCGGCGCCGCGAAAGTACACTGTGGCGATGATTTTATCGCCGGGCTCCAGCAGCACGCCGCTGGTCGACAGCGTGCCGGCGCTGCTGGCGGCCGCGCTGTACGCGGTGGCCTCGCTGCGCGGCGAGCGCTTCGATCGCCTGGCCGCGTGGGCGCTGTCCGCGGCCTGGATCGTGCACCTGCTGGCCCTGGTGGCCGACATCGCCGGCTGGGGCATCACCGCGCGCGGCGCGCGGCTGGGCTTCGCGCCGGTGCTGTCGCTCACGGTGTGGATCGTGATCGGCGTGCACGCGGTGGAGAGCCGCTTCGTGCCGCTGCCCACCGTGCGCGGCTGGCTGGCGCCGATGGGCGCGGTGGTGGTGCTGGTGGCGGTGTTCTTTCCCGGCGATCCGCGGCCGGCGGCCACGCCGCTGGCGCCGCTGCACTACGCGCTGGGCGTGGGCGCCTACGGCTTGTTCGGCGCCGCCGTCGTGCACGCGGCCTTGCTGGACGCCGCCGAGCGGCGGCTGCGGCTCAAGGGGCCGGTGCCGGCCGGCGGCATCCCCTTGCTGCAACTCGAACGGCTGACCTTCCGCTTCGTCGAAGCGGGCTTCATCGTGCTGTCGGCGGCGTTGCTGCTGGGCTTCTTCAGCGGGCCGCGCTGGAAGCTCGACCACAAGACCGTGCTCTCGCTGATGGGCTGGGCGGTGTTCGCGGCGCTGCTCACCGGCCGCCGGCTGCGCGGCTGGCGCGGGCGGCGCGCGACGCGCTGGCTGTACGTGGGCGCGGTGCTGCTGCTGCTGGCCTATGCCGGCGCGCGTTTCGTGCTGGAAGTGCTGCTGGGGCGGGCACCGGCATGAAGTTCCTGTTGCTGATCGTGGTGATCGTCATCGCGCTGCTGATGCTGACCGGCCGCCGCCGGCGCCCCGGGCGCGAAGGCCGCGAGCCGCCGCGACCGAAGCCCGAGGCGCAGGCCATGGTCCGCTGCGCCCACTGCGGTGTGCACCTGCCGCGCGGCGACGCCTTGCTCGACAGCGCCGGCCGTTCGTTCTGCGGCGAGGCCCACCGCATCGCCGGTCCCAAATGAACGCCGGCGCGCCGCCGCCGCGCGACGCCGAGCGCCGCAGCGGCGACCGCCGCGTGGGCGACCGCCGCAAGGCCGACCGCCGCGCGCCGCCGCCGCCGCTGGGCGACGAATCGTGGTTCGGCGCCGTCGGCGTCGATGCCGAGCGCGCCAGCGAGCTGAACGAGTCCGCTTTCGACGCCGGCTGGCCGGCCGCCGGCGAGGAGATGGCCGACAGCCGCTTCCTCAGCCGCGAGGCGCGGCGCGTGGCCACCGCGCAGGAGACGGCGCTGGCGCGCATCTACCGCACCTACGCTGCGGCGCGCGCCGTGGTCGGCCTGGTGCTGGTGGCGGCGCAGGTGGCGGCGGCGCTGGCCGGCGTGCGCCTGGCGCTGGCCTCGCTGCTGCTGTGCCTGGGCTATGCGCTGCAGGCCATCACCTTCTGGCTGCTGCCGCGCTTCAGGCCGCTGGCGCAGCCGCAGGCCAGCCGCGGCCGGCGCCGTGCGCAATGGCTGGCGACGATCGGCGTCGACCTGCTGGTGTTCGCCGGCCTGCACCTGCTGGAGGTCGGCTCCAGCTTCAACTTCGCGGCGCTGCTGGTGCTGCCGGTGCTGATGGCCGGCGTGCTGACCAGCCGCTTGCGCGCACTGGCCACCGCCGCCGGCGTGACGCTGGTGCTGCTGGTCATTGCCTGGCGCAGCACGCAGCAGGGCGGCGACCTCAACGCGCTGATGATGCAGGCCGGCTTGACCGGCCTGGGCCTGTTCGTGATCACCTTGATGGCCGGCGAGCTGGCCGGCCGCCTGGCGCGCGAGGAACTGGCCGCGCGCGGCAGCCTGGAGCTGGCGCGCCAGCAGGCGCAGCTCAACCGGCTGGTGATCGAGGAGATGGTCGACGGCGTGCTGGTGGTGGACCACCGCCTGCGCGTGCGCGCCGCCAACCCCGCCGCGCGCGAGCTGCTGGCCGAGCAGGGGCTGGCGCCGCCGGCGCCGTTTCCGCTGCCGTCGCGGCGGGCCTGGCAGCCGCTGTCGCAGGCCGTGGAGGCGGCGCTGGCCGACCCCGCCACCTGGCCCGAGGCCGGGCGCGACATCGCGCTGGCCTTCGAGAGCGGCCACCGCCGCAGCTTGCGCGTGCGCATGCGCTTCCTGCGCCGGCGCGAGCTGAACCCGGGCGCCGGCGGCGGCGAACCTTTTTGCGTGCTGCTGCTGGAAGACGTGCGCACCGCCGAGGCGCGGCTGCGGCAGGAGAAGCTGGCCGCGATGGGCCGCGTCTCGGCCGGCATCGCACACGAGATCCGCAACCCGCTGGCCGCCATCGCGCAGGCCAACGCGCTGCTGCTGGAAGACGAGCTCGCGCCCACGCAGCAGCGCCTGGCGCGCATGGTGGCCGACAACGTCGAGCGGCTCAAGCGCATCGTCGACGACGTGATGGAAGTGGCGCCGGGCATGCCGCCGCTGGTGCGCGTGATCGACGCCAGCGCCGAGGTGGCCGCGGCCGCCGCCGAATGGGCGCGCACCGTGGACCTGCCGCTGGGTGCCGAGAGCCGGCTGCGCGTCGAGCTGCCCGGCCAGCCGCTGGGCGTGAGCTTCGACCCCGAGCATTTGCGCCGCGTGCTCGTCAATCTCCTGGATAACGCGCGCCGCCACGCCAGCGCCGCGCCGGGCGCCGTCTTCCTGCGCCTGGCCGTGCACGACGAGGCCACCGCGGTGCTCTCGGTGGCGAGCGACAGCCCGCCGATCCCGCCCGAGGTGGAGCGCCATCTGTTCGAGCCCTTCTTCTCGACGCGCAGCCGCGGCACCGGCCTGGGCTTGTACATTTGCCGCGAGCTGTGCGAGCGCTACCGCGCCAGCATCGAGTACCGCGCGCGGCCCGGCAGCGACCGGCTGCGCAACGAGTTCCGCGTGCTGATGCTGCGCGGCGCGCTCAGCCCCGCCAACGCCACCCTGGGCCTCGTTCCGTGAACCCCACCGCTGCCTATCGCCTGCTGGTCGTCGACGACGAACCCGATCTGCGCACGCTGTACGAGCTGACGCTGGTGCGCGAGGGCTACGACGTCGATTGCGCCGGCTCGGTCGAGGAAGCCTGGGCCGCGCTGCAGGCGCAGCGCTTCGCGGTCGTGATCACCGACATGCGCCTGCCCGACGGCAGCGGGCTGGACCTGCTGCGCCGCATGGACGAGCACGGCCGGCGCGAGAAGGGCATCGTGATCACCGCCTACGGCTCGGCCGAGAACGCGGTGGAAGCGCTGAAGGCCGGCGCCTACGACTACCTGACCAAGCCGGTGGACCTGCGGCAGTTCCGCTCGGTGGTGGCCACCGCGCTGGGCCGCGCGCCGGCGCCGGTGGGCGAGCCGCCGGGCCCGACACCGCGCGAGCGCGACGCGGGGCACGACGCGCGCGGCGCCAGGGCGGCGCCGATCGAACCAGCGCCGCCGGCCGCCGCCGCGCTGCGCCGCCTGGCGGGCCAGTCGGCCGCGATGCAGCAGGTGCGCTCGTTGGTCGAGCGCGTCGCGCGCGGCATGGCGCCGGTGCTGGTGCAGGGCGAGTCGGGCACCGGCAAGGAGCTGGTGGCGCGCGCGATCCACGAGGTCTCGCCGCGCGCCGGGCAGCACTTCATCGCCGTCAACTGCGGCGCGATCCCCGAGGCCTTGCTCGAAGCCGAGTTCTTCGGCTACCGCAAGGGCGCCTTTACCGGCGCGACCGAGGACCGCCAGGGTTTCTTCCAGGCCGCGCACGGCGGCACGCTGTTCCTCGACGAGATCGGCGAGATGCCGCTGTCGATGCAGAGCAAGCTGCTGCGCGTGATCCAGGAGCGCGCGGTGCGGCCGGTGGGCAGCACGGCCGAGCTGCCGGTCAACGTGCGCATCGTCAGCGCCACTCATAAAGATCTGGCGGCCGAGGTGGCCGCGGGCCGCTTCCGCCAGGATTTGTTCTACCGCCTCAACGTCATCCAGATCCCGGTGCCCCCGCTGCGCGAGCGGCTGCAGGACCTGGCCGAGATCTGCCAGGCGGTGATCGAGCGCATCGCCGGCGACGCCGGCGTGACGCCGGTGCCCGAGCTGACCGCGGGCGCGATGGCGCAGCTGCGGCGCTACGCCTTCCCCGGCAACGTGCGCGAACTGGAGAACCTGCTGCATCGCGCGCTGGCGCTGTCCGGCGGCGCGCGCATCGAGCGCGAAGACCTGGCGCTGCCCGACGACCTGCTGCACGAGGCCGAGGCCGAGCCGGCCGGCGCGCCGGCGGCGCCCGTGCCTGCGCCCGCCCCATCGGGCCAGCCGCCGCTGCCCAGTGACCTGGCGGCCCATCTCGACCAGGTCGAGCGCGAGATCCTCGAGCGCGCGCTGGAGCGCCACCGCTACAACCGCACCGCGGCCGGCGCGAGCCTGGGCCTGTCGTTGCGGCAGATGCGCTACCGCATGGCGCGGCTGGGCATCGGCGGCAGCGACATCGCCGCCGAGCGCGGCGACGCGCCTTGAAGCGGCGCCGCGGCCCACCGGATCGGCGTCGGCCGGATTGGCAAGGCGGCTGGTGGCGCGGCGCCCGCGCCGTGCCGTCGCCCAACTTCGGCCCGCGGCCTGCCGGCCAGCAACCCACCCTGGTGGTGCTGCATTCGATCAGCCTGCCGCCGGGCGTGCTGCGCGGCGATGCGGTGCAGGCCTTGTTCACCAACACGCTGGACTGCGACCGCCATCCGTTCTTCGACGGCCTGCGCGGCTTGCGCGTCTCGGCGCACTTCTTCCTGCGCCGCAGCGGCGAGCTGATGCAGTTCGTCGCCACCGACCAGCGCGCCTGGCATGCCGGCGTGTCGAGCTGGCGCGGGCGTGAGCAGTGCAACGACTGGTCGATCGGCATCGAGATCGAAGGCCTCGAAGGCCGGCGCTTCGCGGCGCGCCAGTACCGCGTGCTGGCGCGGCTGCTGCGCGTGCTGGCCGCGCGCCATCCGATCGGCGAGATCGTCGGCCACGAGCACGTGGCGCCGGGCCGCAAGCGCGATCCCGGCGCCGGCTTCGAGTGGCTGCGGCTGCGCCGGCTGCTGCGCGGCGAGGCCGTACAGGTGTGGCCAATTGCAAATCAGGGATGCCACTACCCGTAGTGTCTTGTGGGGTGCCGAGACCCCAGATATAGTGCCACCTCCGCCATCCAAATAAAAGAACGCCGGCGCCTGCCGATCGCAGCAGGGCCGGCTCGTTGACTTTTCCGATCAAGAGGATTCGATGCAAAGCATCCTGCCGTCCGCCGCCGAGGCCGCCGTGCCCGTCCGTCATCCTGCTGCCGCTGCGGCGCCGGCGTCTTCGGCCTATGCCGGCTACCAGATCATCCGGCGCAACGGCGCCGTGGTGGCTTTCGAGCCGAACAAGATCGCGGTGGCGCTGATGAAGGCCTTCCTCGCGGTGCACGGCACCCAGGGCGCGGCCTCGGCCAGCGTGCGCGAGACGGTCGAGCGCCTGACCGAGACGGTGGTGCGCGCGCTGCTGCGCTCGCGCCCGGGCGGCGGCACCTTCCACATCGAGGACGTGCAGGACCACGTCGAGCTGGGCCTGATGCGCGGCGGCCACCACGAGGTGGCGCGCGCCTACGTGCTGTACCGCGAGCGCCGCGCGCAGGAGCGCGCGCGCCAGCAGGTGGCGGCCGCGCCGGCGAAGCCGGCCGAGCTGTTCGTCACCGACCGCGGCCAGCGCGTGCCGCTGGACCTGGGCGCGCTGAAGAGCCTGGTCGAATCGGCCTGCACGGGCCTGGGCGCCGACGTGCAGGCCGAGCCCATCCTGGCCGAGACGCGGCGCAACCTCTACGACGGCGTGCCGATCGACGAGGTCTACAAGGCCGCGATCCTGGCCGCGCGCACGCAGATCGAGAAGGACCCGGCCTACAGCCGTGCGACCGCGCGGCTGCTGCTGCACACCATCCGCCGCGAGATCCTGGGCGGCGAGGTCTCGCAGGCGCAGATGGGCGAGCGCTATGCCGAGTACTTCCCGCAGTTCATCAAGCGCGGCGTCGAGGCCGAGCTGCTGGACGACAAGCTGCTGCAATACGACCTGGCCAAGCTCGGCGCCGCGCTCGATGCCGAACGCGACCTGCAGTTCGACTACCTGGGCCTGCAGACGCTGTACGACCGCTACTTCCTGCACGTGGACGAGCAGCGCATCGAGCTGCCGCAGGCCTTCTTCATGCGCGTCGCGATGGGCCTGGCGCTGGGCGAGATCGACCGCGAGGCGCGTGCCATCGAGTTCTACGACGTGCTGTCGAGCTTCGACTTCATGTCCAGCACGCCCACGCTGTTCAACAGCGGCACGCGGCGCAGCCAGCTCTCGAGCTGCTACCTGACCACGGTGGCCGACGACCTCGACGGCATCTACGAGGCGCTGAAGGAGAACGCGCTGCTGTCCAAGTTCGCCGGCGGACTGGGCAACGACTGGACGCGCGTGCGCGCCCTGGGCTCCTACATCAAGGGCACCAACGGCAAGAGCCAGGGCGTGGTGCCGTTCCTGAAGGTGGTCAACGACACCGCGGTGGCCGTCAACCAGGGCGGCAAGCGCAAGGGCGCGGTCTGCGCCTACCTGGAGAGCTGGCACCTCGACATCGAGGAGTTCCTGGAGCTGCGCAAGAACACCGGCGACGACCGCCGGCGCACGCACGACATGAACACCGCCAACTGGATCCCCGACCTGTTCATGCGCCGCGTGATGGAAGGCGGCGACTGGACGCTGTTCTCGCCGTCCCTCTGCCCCGACCTGCACGACAAGTTCGGTCGTGCGTTCGAAGAAGCCTATACCGCGTACGAGGCCAAGGTCGACCGCGGCGAGCTCAAGCTCTACAAGCGCATGCCCGCCAGGGACCTGTGGCGCAAGATGCTGTCGATGCTGTTCGAGACCGGGCACCCCTGGATCACTTTCAAGGACGCCTGCAACGTCCGCAGCCCGCAGCAGCACGTGGGCGTCGTGCACTCGTCCAACCTGTGCACCGAGATCACGCTCAACACCAGCGACACCGAGATCGCGGTCTGCAACCTCGGCAGCGTCAACCTCGCCCAGCACCTGAAAGACGGCGCGATCGACCAGGCCAAGCTGAAGAAGACGGTGGCGACGGCGATGCGCATGCTCGACAACGTCATCGACATCAACTACTACGCGGTGAAGAAGGCGCGCGACAGCAACCTGCGCCACCGCCCGGTGGGCCTGGGCGTGATGGGCTTCCAGGATTGCCTGTACCAGTTGCGCCTGCCCTACGCCAGTGCCGAGGCGGTGGACTTCGCCGACCGCTCGATGGAAGCCGTGTGCTACCACGCCTACTGGGCCAGCACCGAGCTGGCCGCGGAGCGCGGCCGCTACAGCAGCTACCGCGGCAGCCTGTGGGACCGCGGCATCCTGCCGCAGGACAGCCTGGACCTGCTGGCCGACGCGCGCGGTGGCTACGTCGACATCGACCGCTCGTCCAGCATGGACTGGGACGCGTTGCGCGCGCGCATCCGCGAGCACGGCATGCGCAACAGCAACTGCGTGGCCATCGCGCCCACCGCCACCATCAGCAACATCATCGGCGTCGACGCGTCGATCGAGCCCAGCTTCGGCAACCTGTCGGTCAAGTCCAACCTGTCGGGCGAGTTCACCGTCATCAACGAGTACCTCGTGCGTGACCTCAAGCGCCTGGGCCTGTGGGACGACGTGATGGTGATGGACCTGAAGCACTTCGACGGTTCGCTGCGCCCGATCGACCGCGTGCCCGAGGACTTGAAGCGCGTGTATGCCACCGCGTTCGAGGTCGATGCGAGCTGGCTGGTCGAAGCCGCGGCGCGGCGCCAGAAGTGGATCGACCAGGCGCAGTCGCTCAACATCTACATGTCGGGCGCCTCGGGCAAGAAGCTCGACGAGACCTACAAGCTCGCGTGGACGCGTGGCCTCAAGACCACCTACTACCTGCGCACCACCAGCGCCACCTACGCCGAGAAGGCCACGGTCGCGCAAGGCAAGTTGAACGCGGTGCCCACGCAAGGCGTGGCGCCGATGGCGGCCGCAGCAACAGCGGCAGAGCCGGGCAGCGACATCAAGTTCTGCGCGATCGACAACCCCGACTGCGAAGCGTGTCAGTGACACTGCTGCAACAACACGCACGCGCCACTGTCAACAAGTGCTTGGTGTTCGCACGCAACACTCGGATAATTCCGCACCATAGGACGAAGACACATGCTGGTCTGGGACGACGACGTCAAACCTTCATCGACGAATGCCAACAACGCAAGCGCGGCCGCCGCGGCTTTGCGTGACCAGCAGCCCGCTCTTCGTCTGGCCACCGTCGAACAGGCCACGCGTGCCGCGCCGCGCGCCGTGCCGGCCGTCGCCAAGGCCGAGTCCGACGAATCGCGCCGCCGCGTCAACGTGGCCGACAAGCGCATCATCAACGGCCACACCGACGTCAACCAGCTGGTGCCCTTCAAGTACAAGTGGGCCTGGGAGAAGTACCTCTCGGCCTGCGCCAACCACTGGATGCCGCAAGAGGTCAACATGTCGCGCGACATCGCGACCTGGAAGGACCCCAACGGCTTGAGCGAAGACGAGCGCCGCATCATCAAGCGCAACCTCGGCTTCTTCGTCACCGCCGATTCGCTGGCCGCCAACAACATCGTGCTGGGCACCTACCGCCACATCACGGCGCCCGAGTGCCGGCAGTTCCTACTGCGCCAGGCTTTCGAAGAAGCGATCCACACGCACGCCTACCAGTACATCGTCGAGTCGCTGGGCCTGGACGAAGGCGAGATCTTCAACGCCTACCACGAGGTGGGTTCGATCCGCGACAAGGACGAGTTCCTGATCCCGTTCATCGACGCGATCATGGACCCGGCCTTCGAGACCGGCACGCCCGAGGCCGACCAGACGTTGCTGAAGAGCCTGATCGTCTTCGCCTGCCTGATGGAAGGCCTGTTCTTCTACGTCGGCTTCACGCAGATCCTGGCCCTGGGCCGCCAAAACAAGATGACCGGCGCTGCCGAGCAGTACCAGTACATCCTGCGCGACGAGTCGATGCACTGCAACTTCGGCATCGACCTGATCAACCAGATCAAGCTCGAGAACCCGCAGCTCTGGACGCCCGCGTTCAAGGCCGAGATCAAGGCCTTGTTCGAGCGCGCGGTCGAGCTCGAATACCGCTACGCCGAAGACACCATGCCGCGCGGCGTGCTGGGCCTCAACGCGTCGATGTTCAAGGGCTATCTGCGCTACATCGCCAACCGCCGCGCCACCCAGATCGGGCTCGACGCCTTGTTCCCGAACGAGGAGAACCCCTTCCCCTGGATGAGCGAGATGATCGACCTGAAGAAGGAACGTAACTTCTTCGAGACGCGCGTGATCGACTACCAGACCGGTGGCGCGCTCTCCTGGGATTGAAGAAGCGATTCGAATGATGGTGACGACCAAGGCCTGTTCACGCCGCCCGGTTCATCCGGCGGCAGTGGGCATGCGTGGGACCGTCACCGCAGAAGGGCGCAACGAGAGCGCCCCGTGTGAGCGATCAAGATCCGCAGCCTGGAGCAAGGCCCCGTCAGAGGGCCTGCACCGGGTTGCACCCCCGTTCACGGCACCGCGGCAACCGCAGGGCGCAAGCTCGGCGGAAGACCTGTGGGCCGTGAATCGTCGTGCCGTATCGAGCTCGGTCGGCACGATGCTCTTTGCAACTTGATCAAGGAGATCGTTATGGCAACTGCGAAGAAGGCCGCTCCGGCCAAGAAGGCGGCCGCGAAGAAGGCCCCGGCGAAGAAGGCCGCACCGGCCAAGAAGGCAGCCGCGAAGAAGGCGCCGGCGAAGAAGGCCGCACCGGCCAAGAAGGCGCCCGCGAAGAAGGCCCCGGCGAAGAAGGCTGCACCGGCCAAGAAGGCGGCTGCGAAGAAGGCGCCGGCGAAGAAGGCCGCTGCGAAGAAGGCCCCGGCCAAGAAGGCCACCGCGAAGAAGGCCGCTGCCAAGAAGCCCGCCGCCAAGAAGGCGGCGAAGAAAGCGGCCCCCGCTGCCCCGTCTGCCCCTGCGGCCCCCGCGGCCCCTGCTGCGAAGACGGCGCTGAGCCCGGCGGCTGCCTGGCCCTTCCCGACCGGCAACAAGCCCTGAGTCGGCCAGAGGATCCGGGAGCCTGGCGCTCCCGGACCCTTGATTCTCGACACCCGAGCCCGGCTTCGCGCCGGGTTCTTTTTTTGGTGATGAACCCGTTCGCCGACCTGCCCTGCCTCAGCGCCCACGACGGCGGCAGCGAGCTGCGCGTGCAGGTGGTGCCCAACGCCGGCCACACGGCCGTGGCGGGGCTGCTGGGCGATGCCTTGCGCGTGCGGCTGGCGGCGCCGCCGGTGGAGGGCCGGGCCAATGCGGTGCTGCAGCAGTGGCTGGCCAAGTCGCTGGGCCTGCCCCGGCGCGGCGTGCGCCTGATCGGCGGCGAGATGGCGCGGCGCAAGCGGCTGCACCTGGACTGCCCGTCGCAGCAGGTGGCCGATTGGCTGCGCGCGCAGCTTGCCGTCAACTCCGAAAGTTAGCTGACGCTCAGCAGCCCAGTGCCGTGCGGTCGATGCGGTGGTTCTGCCCGCCGCGGCAGGCGATCTTCAGCGCGCCGACGCGGTTGCCCAGCTCGACGCAGCGCTGCAGCGTCCAGCCGCGCTCCAGCCCGTACAGCAGCGCGGCGCGGAAGGCGTCGCCGCAACCGGTGGGGTCGACCACCGCGGTGGCCGGCACGCCGGCCACGCGGGTGCACGCGCCGTCCTGCCAGACGTCGCAGCCTTGCTCGGCCAGCGTCACCACCACGCCCTGGATGTTGGGCCGGCGCGAGATGTCGGCCAGCGATTCGCCGGTGCGCTCGCACAGCATGCGGCCTTCGTAGTCGTTGACGGCCACCCAGCGCGCCATGCCCAGCATCTGCCGGTGCTCGGCGCCGTCGAACTGCGGCAACTGCTGGCCGGGGTCGAAGATGAACGGGATGCCGGCGTCGTGCATCTGCTGCGCGTGCTCGGCCATTGCGGTGCGGCCGTCGGGCGCGATGATGCCGATCGCGATGTCCGTGCGCGTGCCCGGCGCCGGTACGCGCATTTCGTGCGCCAGGCTCATCGCGCCGGGGTGGAAGGCGGTGATCTGGTTGTTGTCCTCGTCGGTGATGATGATGGCCTGCGCGGTGTACTCGGCGGCCTGCTCGCCCACCAGCGAGGTGTCGGCGCCCCAGCCGGCCAGCCGCGCGCGGTAGTCGGCACCATCCTGCCCCAGCATCGCCAGCACCACCGGCCGGCCGCCCAGCGCCTGCAGCGTGTAGGCGATGTTGCCGGCGCAGCCGCCGAACTCGCGCCGCAGCGTGGGCACCAGGAACGAGACGTTGAGGATGTGCACCTGGTCGGGCAGGATCTGCTGCGAGAAGCGGCCCGGGAAGTTGGTGATGGTGTCGAAGGCGAGCGAACCGCAGATCAAGGCCGACATGAAGGCTCCAGCAAGGGGGACATGGACGATTCAGGGATAGAAGATCTCGACCGCATAGCCGCTGACGGGGCGGTCGCCGACGTTGAGCGAGGCCTGGATCGGCACCTCGCTGCCGGCTTTCAGCGTGCGCAGCGGCAGGCCGAGGTCCCCCATCTGCAGCACGCGGCGGGCGATGGGCCGGCCCTGCACGTCGGTCAGCGAGAGGTCGATCGCGGGCGCCGCCACCTCCAGGCCGGCGCGGTTGCGCAGCGTCACGGCCAGGCGGTAGACCGGCGCGCCGTCGACGCGCGTCAGCGCGGCGCTCTCGACCGACAGCGCGTCGATCTGGCGGTAGTCGCCGACCCGGCAGCCCAGCGCGGCGCAGGCCTGCTGCAGCGCCGGCCGCCACGCCGGGTGGCCGGCGGCGATGCGGTCGCGGAAGACGTAGACGGCTTGCGCGGCCAGCCCCAGCGCCGCTCCCAGGGCCGCGGCCGACAAGGCCAGCCGCACCCCGGGCCGGCGCCAGCGCGCGGCGCGCTCGGCCTGCAGCACGAAGGAGGGCGGGGGTTGCAGCGGCTCGTCGAACGCGGCGTCGTGGTGGGCGGCGGCGGGCGGAGGCTCGATCGCCGCCGCGGGCGCCTCCGGCGAGGCCGGTGCCGGTGCCGGCGGTGCGATTGTTTCCGACCTTATGGCCGGCGGTTCAGCCGCGGGCACCGCGGGCGGTTCAAGCGGCTCTGCAGCGGCATCGTCTTCTGCCGCGACCAGCGGCTCGGTGACGTCGACGCTCAGCGCGCCATCGCTGGCGATCACCTCCACGCCCGGCGGCAGCTCGATGAGCGGCGGCCCAGGCTCGGGCTCGGGCAGCGCCGCGGCCGGCGCCGGCGGCAGCGCGATCACCACCTCGTCGGCGGCCGGCACCCGGGCCGGGATCACGATCGCCGTGGCCTCGCGCGCCTCGCCCGGCTCGGCGCCCGCCGCGGCCGGCCAGTCGACCATCGCCTCCTCGGCGTTGAAGGCTTCGCTGCAGCGGCCGCAGCGCACCCAGCCCTGCGAGACGCGCAACTGGTCCTGCACGACGCGGAACACCGTGCCGCAACTGGGGCAGCGCGTGGCCAGCGTCATGCGGTCGATGGAAGGCTCAGGCCGGCATGGCGCCGCTCAGCAGCACCCAGCCGTCCTGTTCGTCGGCTGCTTGCAGCGCCAGCCACGGCGCATAGGCCGCCTGCAACTCGGCCGTCTGCCGCGCCAGGATGCCCGCCAGCACCAGCGGCGCGCCGGGCGCCAGGTGGCCGCAGAGCAGCGGCGCCAACAGCTTCAGCGGCGAGGCCAGGATGTTGGCCAGCACCAGGCCGTAGGCGCCTTGCGCGCGGTCGGGCAGGCCGGCGGCATGCAGCACGACGCCGTTGGCGCGCGCATTGGCCTCGGTCGCGGTCACGGCCGCGGGGTCGATGTCGACCGCGTCGACTTCGCGCGCGCCGTGCAGCGCGGCGGCGATGGCCAGGATGCCCGAGCCGCAGCCGTAGTCCAGCACGCGCTCGAAGCAAGCGGCGTCGCCGCGCTCGGCGCGCTGCGCGATCCAGCGCAGGCACATGCGCGTGGTCGGGTGCGTGCCGGTGCCGAAGGCCATGCCGGGGTCCAGCCGGATCAGCCGCCGGGCTTGCGGCGGCGGCGCGTGCCAGCTCGGCACGATCCAGAACGAGGGCGTGACGGCGATCGGCTCGAACTGGCTTTGCGTCAGGCGCACCCAGTCCTGGTCTTCCAGCGGGTCCAGCGATTGCACCTGCAGCCCGGCCGTCCACGCTTGAGCCAGCAGCAGCGTGGCCGCGGCCTCGGCCTGCTCGCGGCTGTCGAACAGCGCGCGCAGCGACGAGCGCGTCCAGCCGGCGGCCGGCGCCGGCAGCCCCGGCTCGCCGAACAGCGCGCGCTCGGCGTCGGAATCGGCGTCGGCGTCTTCCACCGACACCGACAGCGCCTCCAGCTCGTCGGCCAGCGCGTCGCTGACCGGCTCCACCAGCGCCTGCGGCGCGAGCAGCACGAGCTCGAACATCAGCGCCGGTGCTGGGCCATCCAGCCTTCGAGGTAGTGGATGCTGGTGCCGCCTTCGATGAAGCGCGCGTCGGCCATCAGCTCGCGGTGCAGCGGGATGTTGGTCAGGATGCCTTCGACCACCGTCTCCGACAGCGCGGTGCGCATGCGCGCCAGCGCCTGCTCGCGCGTGTCGCCGTGCACGATGATCTTGCCGATCATCGAGTCGTAGTTGGGCGGCACGAAGTAGTTGGCGTAGGCGTGCGAGTCCACGCGCACGCCGGGCCCGCCCGGCGGGTGCCAGACGGTGATGCGGCCCGGCGACGGCGTGAACTTGTACGGGTCCTCGGCGTTGACGCGGCACTCGATCGCGTGGCCGCGTGTCTGGATGCTGCGCTGGGTCATCGGCAGCTTCTCGCCGGCGGCGACGCGGATCTGCATCTGCACGATGTCGATGCCGGTGACCAGCTCGGTCACCGGGTGCTCGACCTGCACGCGCGTGTTCATCTCGATGAAATAGAACTCGCCGTCCTCGTAGAGGAACTCGAAGGTGCCGGCGCCGCGGTAGCCGATCTTCTTGCAGGCGGCGGCGCAGCGGTCGCCGATGCGCTCGATCACGCGGCGCGGGATGCCCGGCGCCGGCGCTTCCTCGATGATCTTCTGGTGCCGGCGCTGCATCGAGCAGTCGCGCTCGCCCAGCCAGACGGCGTTGCGGTGCGTGTCGGCCAGCACCTGGATCTCGATGTGGCGCGGGTTCTCCAGGAACTTCTCCATGTAGACCGCCGGGTTGCCGAAGGCCGCGCCGGCCTCGCCGCGCGTGGTCTGCACCGCGTTGATCAGCGCCGCCTCGGTGTGCACCACGCGCATGCCGCGGCCGCCGCCGCCGCCGGCGGCCTTGATGATCACCGGGTAGCCGACGGCGCGCGCGATGCGGATGATCTCCTTCGGGTCCTCGGGCAGCGCGCCCTCGCTGCCGGGCACGCAGGGCACGCCGGACTTCAGCATCGCCTGCTTGGCGGCTACCTTGTCGCCCATCGTGCGGATCGCGTCGGGCGTCGGGCCGATGAAGACGAAGCCGCTGCGCTCCACGCGCTCGGCGAAGTCGGCGTTCTCCGACAGGAAGCCGTAGCCCGGGTGGATGGCCTCGGCGTCGGTGACTTCGGCGGCCGAGATGATGGCCGGCATGTTGAGGTAGCTCTGCGCCGACGCCGCCGGGCCGATGCATACCGCTTCATCGGCCAGCTTCACGTATTTGGCTTCGCGGTCGGCCTCGGAATAGACGACCACCGACTGGATGCCCATCTCGCGGCAGGCGCGTTGTATCCGGAGGGCGATCTCCCCCCGATTCGCAATGAGGATCTTCTTGAACACGAAACGGCGCCCTTATTCCAGCTCGAACAAGGGCTGGCCGAACTCCACGGCCTGGCCGTTCTCGCACAGGATGCGGCGCACCGTGCCGCCGATGTCGGACTCGATCTCGTTCATGATCTTCATCGCCTCGATGATGCAGACCGGGTCGCCTTCCTTGACCGCGCTGCCGAGGTCGACGAAGGCTTTGGCGCCGGGGCTGGGCGCGCGGTAGAAGGTGCCCACCATCGGCGACTTGACGATCTTGCCGCTGGGCGCGGCCGGGGCTTCGGCCGGCGCGGCCACCGCCGCGGATGCTGCCGCTGCCAGGGGAGCGGCCGCCGGCGCCGCGGCCAGCGCCATCGGCGCGGCCAGCACCGGCGCGGCGCCGGCCTTGACGATGCGCACCTTGCCCTCGGCCTCGGTGATCTCCAGTTCCGAAATGTTCGACTCGGAGACGAGGTCGATCAGGGTCTTGAGTTTTCTCAGGTCCATGGACTTCCTTGGGGTCTTTGAGGCCGGCCCGGTGGCCGCAAGCTGATTGGCAGCCGGCCCGGTCGGGCGTCAGGCGCTTTGGCTGGCGCGCTGCTGCGTGTTGGCGAGCGCGTAGTCCAGCGCCAGGCGGTAGCCGTGCACGCCCAGCCCGCAGATCACGCCGACCGCGATGTCCGACAGGTAGGAGTGATGGCGGAAGGGCTCGCGCTTGTGGACGTTGGACAGGTGCACCTCGATGAAGGGCAGTGCCACGCCGGCAAAAGCGTCGCGGATGGCGACGCTGGTGTGCGTGAAGGCGCCGGGATTGATGATCGCGAAGCGCGTGCCGTCCAGCCGGGTCGCGTGGATGCGGTCGATCAGCGCGCCTTCGTGGTTGCTTTGGAAGCACTCCAGCTTCGAGCCTGCTTTTGCCGCCAACGCCACCAGTTCGGCCTCGATCTGCTGCAGCGTGGTGCTGCCGTAGACTTGCGGCTCGCGCGTGCCCAGCAGGTTGAGGTTGGGGCCGTTGAGGACGAGGATGCTCATGGAGTACAGCTCGGCGCGGCCGCGCGAACGGCTTCACCCTTTGTGGGGACGGCGAACTTTACGCTGAATGTGTGCGGTTGTGAGCGGCAGAGCGCAAATTCGGCGAAGAACGCTGCTGGCGCCTTTTTACAGGTCCTTCACCCAGCCGGCCAGCTCGTCGAAGGCCGTGATGCCCAGCTTGCGGTGCCGCAGCCGGCCCTGGCGGTCAAAGACGACGGTGAAGGGCAGGCCGCCGGCGGCGTTGCCGAGCTTGCGGCTGAGATCGCTGCCCTCGAAGCCGGCCAGCCCGATGGGGTAGTGGACCGGCCGCTTGGCCAGGAACTCGCGCACCGGCGTCGGCCCGTCCACCGCCAGCCCCACCACCTGCACGCCGCGGCCGGCCTGCAGCCGGTGCAGACGGTCGAACTCGGGCATCTCCTTGATGCACGGCGCGCACCAGGAGGCCCAGAAGTTCAGCACCACCACCTGGCCGCGCAGATCGGCCAGCGCCAGCTCGCCGCCTTCAGGGCGCACGAAGCGCAGCGTCCACAGCTCGGCTTCGACCTCGGGGTCGACCGTCTTCGTGGACAGCCACCACGACATGCCGGCGCCGGCCGCCGCCGCGCCGGCGCCGACCAGCGCCCAGCCGAGCGCACGGCGGCGCTTCATGCCGCCTCCTCGCCGAGCAGCCGCTGCAAGGCGGCGCGGTCGCCGCGCCAGGTGCGGCCGCGAGCATCGGGCTTCAACGCGCCGCGCAGGTCGTCCAGGTCGTGCAGCAGCAGGTGGAGGGTCACCGGCTCGGGCCAGCCGGGCACGCGCGCGGCGAGCGTCAGCACCGCGGCCTGGCCGGCGTCGCCGTTACCGTTGCCGCCGGCGTCGAAGTCCAGGCCCTGGTTGATGAGGTCGATCTCGGTGCCCTTGGGGTCGTCGCAGTACAGGTCGATCAGCAGCGCCGACCGCCGCGTGGCCGTGCCGCGCCACGTGGCGCCGGCCAAGTGCGGGCGGTGCGCGGCCAGCCGCTCCATCCAGCGTGCGGCCAGCTCGCGCAAGGCGCGCAGCTCCTGCGGCTGGCGGTCGGCGTGGAAGGTGGCGAGGTAAGCGCGCACCTCGTCCTCGATCTCCTCGTTGCGCGGCATCTGGCCGGGCTTGACGGCGCGGCCGCCCAGCTTGCGCGCCGCCTTGTGGCGGGCCTGCGCGTATTCCAGCCCGTCTTCGACGACGAGCTGCGCGGCCGCCGCCGCGATCTCCTGGCTCAGGCTGGCACTCATCGCGCGATCATGGCAGTTCCACCGCCGGCATGCGCGCGACGATCGCGGCGGCGCGCGCCAGCAGGTAGCCCGAGGCCGGCTGGCGCTCGAAGCGCTTGGGCGCCGGCAGCATCACCGCGAGCCGCGCCGCCTGCTCGGGCGAGAGCCGCGCCGCGTCGACGCGGAAGTAGTGCCGCGCGGCGGCCTGCGCGCCGAACAGGCCTTCGCCCCATTCCACGTGGTTCAAATAGATCTCCAGGATGCGGCGCTTGTCCAGCAGCGCTTCCAGCATCCAGGCCAGCAGCAGCTCCTGCCCCTTGCGCAGCACCGTGCGCTCGCCCGACAGCAGCAGGTTCTTGGCGAGCTGCTGCGTGATGGTGGAACCGCCGCGCAGCCGCGAGGCGCGCGAGCCGGGCCGCGCGGTCTGCGCCTTCTGGTTGCGGCTCCAGGCCTTTTCCATCGCGTCCCACTCGGCGCCGGTGTGCTCGGTGAAGCCGGCGTCCTCAGCCGCGATCACGGCGCGCTTCAAGTGCGGCGAGATCCGTTCGTAGTCCACCCAGGCCTCGGCCCAGGCGATCTGCTGCTTGTCCAGCGCCAGGCGCAGCATCTCGCTGCGCTGGAAGGTGGTGGAGCGCGGATCCAGCCAGGCCATCAGCGCGATGCGCAGCACGAAGGCGAGTTGCAGCGCCAGCAGGCACCAGGCCAGCAGGGCGAGGCCCAGCAGCAATCGGCGCTTGAGGTTCATGCGGCCGCCGCGCCCAGGTGCCGGCGCAGCGCCTGCAGCACCGGGGCGCCGTCGGGCCGCACGCCGCGCCACACGAAGAAGGCCTCGGCCGCCTGCTCGACCAGCATGCCCAGGCCGTCGCGGCCGTTGGCGCCGTGCGCGGCGGCCCAGTCCAGGAAGCCCTGTGCCGCTGGGCCGTACATCAGGTCCATCGCCAGCGCGCGCGGCGCCAGCACGGCGGCCGGCACCGGCACGCCGGCGGCCTGCAGGCTGCTGGCGCTGGCGTTGATCACCAGCTTGAAGCCGCTGCCGGGGCGGTCCAGCGGCGCCGTCGACAAGTCCACCCCGTGGGCCGAGGCCAAGGCCGCGTGGCGCTCGACCAGCGCCAGTGCGCGCTCCGGGCTGCGATTGACGACCACCAGCTGCCGCGGCCCGGCCTGCAGCAGCGGCCCCAGCACGCCGGCCCCGGCACCGCCGGCGCCGATCAGCAGCACGCGGCGGCCGGCGAGGTCGAAGCCGGCGTGCCGTTGGATGTCGCGCAGCAGCCCGCTGCCGTCGGTGTTGTCGGCCAGCCAGCCCGCCGGCGCCGGGTCGAACTTCAGGATGTTGGCGGCGCCGGCCAGCCGCGCGCGATCGCTGCAGCGCGTGGCCAGGTCCGCCGCCCGGAACTTGAACGGCACCGTGATGTTGCAGCCGCCGGCACCTTCGGCGGCGAAGCGGCGCACCGCGGCCTCGAAGCCGTCGGGCCCGCAATCGATGCGGCCATAACGGACCGGTTCGCCGGTCTGCGCCGCGAAGGCCGCGTGGATGAACGGCGACTGGCTGTGCGTCACCGGATGGCCGATCACGGCATAAGGAATCAAGGCTGGCTCGGTCATGGATCAGCGCCCGCTCAGCGTGGTCTCGAGGCCGTCGTCGCGGGTGAAACGAAAGCGCGAGGTGATGACGATCTGGTCGGCCTGCTGCCGCATCGCCGGCGTGAAGGCGCCGAAGGGCCCGGCCGCGCGCACGATGGCCAGCGCGCGCTGGTCGAGCACGCGCGAGCGCGAGGGCCGCACGATCTCGGCGTCGACCAGCCGGCCGCCGGCGTCGACGGTGACGTTCATCGTCAGCTCGCCGTAGAGCTTGCGGCCCTGGAACTCGGGGAAGTCGCGCGTGCCGCGGTCTTCGATGCGCTGCTTCAGCGCGTCGTAGTACAGCGCGTACACCTCCTCCTGCGTGGCCGGGCTGATGTAGCGCTTCTTCGGGCGCGCGTTCTCGTCGTTGATGCGCTTCTCGATCTCGGCCAGCAGGCGCAGCAGCTGGCGCTTGCGCTCTTCCTGGTCGCGGTCCTGCGGGCGGCCGGCGTCGCGCTGGGGGTCGGGCGTGGACAGCAGCGCCAGCTCGCGCCGCACCTGGGCCAACAGCTGCTGCTGCTGCTCCTGCAGCTGCTCGATGCGGCGGCGCGCTTCCTCGGGCGCGTCGCCCAGCTCGGCGGTGGCGTGCGCCGGCAGCGGCGACTGCGCGCGCCCCTTCTCGACGTTGCCGCCGCCGGCCAGGTTGGCCTGCGCGATCGCCTGCGCCTTGACGGGCGGCTCGGTCGAGCGCGCGTTGACCAGGATGACTTCGAGCGGCGTGTCGCGGAACACGCGGTTGAAGCGCTCGGGGTCGGCCGCGCGCAGCGTCAGCAGGCCGCCGTGCACGGCCAGCGAGGCCAGCAGCGCCCAGTGCACGGGCGCCAGCTCCAGCTTGCCGGCGGCGGCGCGGCCCACGGCGTCAAGATCCGGGCGCGGCGGCGGGGTCGGCCGCGTCGGCTGCATCGGTGGTTTCGGCCGCGTCCCCGACGTCGATCGCCAGCGTCAGCGGGCCGCTGCCGGCGTCGGCGTCTTCGTCGTCGGCGGCGGTCGCATCGGCATCGGCTTCGGCCGCCGGCGCGGCCTCGATGCGCTGCAGCAGCTGTGCGTGCAGGTCCAGCGTCAGCAAATCGATGCCGGCCACGCGGGCGCGGATGCGCGTGCCGCGCGGCAGGCTTTCGGTGCCGGGCACGCGGAACACCAGCGGCAGCGTTTCGGCGCGCACCAGGCCGTCCTTCATCACCGCGGCTTCCAGATCGGCGATGCCGTTCTGCTGCAGCCAGCGCAGCGTCCAGAAGCGCTCGATGCCGTGCTGGAAGTCGTTGTACGCGGCGTAGGCGGCATCGAAGCCGGAGATGATGGAGAACAGCGCCGCGTCCTTGGGGCGGAACGGCGCCGCCAGCGCCGCGGTGCGGCCGTGGCGCGCGCAGGCGATGATCTGCCACTGATTCACCAGGTCGACATAACGCCGCAACGGCGAGGTCGCCCAGGTGTACTGCGGCACGCCCATCCCCGCGTGCGGCGCCGGCTTGGTGCCCATGCGCACCTTCACGCCCGGCAGCAGGCTCGCTTGGCTGCGATAGATGCCGGGCACGCCCAGTTCGGCCAGCCAGCCGCCCCAGGTGCTGTTGGCCAGGATCATCGCCTCGGCGACGATCAGGTCCAGCGGCGCGCCGCGCTGGCGCACGCCGATGCTGACGGTCTCGCCACCGGTGGGCTCGGCATCGCCGTTATCCAGCTTGAAGCTGTAGTCGGGCCGGTTGAAGGTCTCGGGCTTGCCGCGCACCACCTCGCGCGCGGCCTTGAGCCGGCGCGCCAGGCGCCACGCGAAGGCCAGCTCGGCGGCGTGCGGGTAGCCGGCCGGCGCCTCGCCGGCGAGCGAGGCCTCGGTGATCACCGCGTCCAGCCGGTCGTGCCGCAGGTTGGAGACAATGGGCACGCGCTCCAGCCGCGTCTGGTGGCCGCGGACTTCGAGCGTCGCCTCGTCGATCGTCACGTACAGGCTCACGGCCGGGCAGTCGCGGCCTTCGGTCAGCGTGTAGGCCTGCACCACGTCGTCGGGCAGCATGGTCAGCTTCCAGCCCGGCATGTAGACGGTGGACAGGCGGCCGCGCGCCAGCTTGTCCAGCGCCGAGTCGGGGCTGATGGCCAGCGCCGGCGCCGCGATGTGGATGCCGAAGGTTACGGTGCCGCTGCCCAGGCCCTGCACCGACAGCGCATCGTCGATCTCGGTGGTGGCCGAATCGTCGATCGAGAAGGCTTGGGACGTGGCCAGCGGCAGCTCGTCCTTGATCGCCGGTGCCTGCAAGGCGGGGAAGCCGGTGCCCTGCGGGAACTGCTCGAACAGGAAGCGCCGCCAGTGGAACTGGTAGGGGCTGTCGATCGCGCCGGCGGCCTGCAGCAGGTCCAGCGGCGAGCGCTGCGTGCGCCGCGCCGCCTCCACCACGGCCTTGTACTCGGGGCCGTTCTTGTCGGGCTTGAAGAGGATGCGGTAGAGCTGCTCGCGCACGGCGGCCGGGCATTGGCCGGCGGCGAGTTCCGCGGCCCAGGCCTCGATCTGCGCAGCGATCTGCTTCTTGCGCTCAATGCCCAGCAGCGCGGCCTTGACGGTCTCCTCGGGCGCCTTCTTGAAGCGCCCCTTGCCGGCACGGCGGAAGTAGTGCGGCGCCTCGAACAGCCGGAACAGCGCCGCGGCCTGGTGGCCGGCGCCGGCCTTGGCGTCGAAGTAGTCGCGCGCCAGGTCGGCGAAGCCGAACTCGTCGTCGGGCGCGAATTCCCAGGCCAGGTCGAGGTCGATCTGCTGCGCCAGCTTCTGCGCGTCGGCGATCAGTTCGGCTGGTGCGGGCTGGTCGAAGCGCAGCAGCACGTGCGCGGCCTTGACCTTGACCCGCTTGCCCGAGTCGAGCTCGATCTGCACCGAGGCCTCGGCCTCGGACATCACACGGCCGGCCAGGAACTTGCCGGCGTCATCGAACAATGCATAGCTCACGGGGCGGATTGTCGCCCAGGGCCATGCCCCGCCGTTCTCAGCGCTCCTTCCAATCCAGGTTGAACACCGACTCCTGCAGCACCCGGCAGTTGGCGCCGTCCGCATAGCCCAGGGCCTGCAGGTCCACGGTGCTGGCGCCCAGCTGGGGGGTGACGATGGCGAAGACATCCTGCGACGGCCAGGCCAGGGCGGAGAGGCGCGGGACGGGCCGGCCCATCAGGCTGATGCCGCCGTCCTGGACTGCGCAATGGCTCACCTGCAGCCCGGCGGCCTGCAGCGAGAACAGGTAGGGAATCGTCTCGATGCCCTTGCCGAGGAGCACGATCGTTCGGCCCTGCACGGGCAGTTGCGCGGCGAGGTGGATGTCGACCGGACGCCGCGCCATCGCCTGCAAGGCTTCGCAGGCGATCAGGAAGCCGCGCTCCGGCCGCAGGTGCATCACGTAGTCGGTGAAGTGGCTGCGGTCCGTGACGTGCTTGTTCATCTCCACCAGCGTGAAGCGCTCGTTCGTGGCGCACAGCTCGCGGATGACGCGGTTGAGCCGCAGGCATTGCCGCCGGTATTGAGGAAAGGCCGGCAGGGCGTTGCGGAAGTAGTTGAACTCCGGCAGCGTCATCAGCAGGATGCGCGTGTGCGCCGGCATGCGCCCGGCCATCCAGAGCAGGTTGTCGCGGAAGCGCTCGGGCGTGATCAGGCCCCGGCAGTCGAACTGGCTGCACAGCCATTCATCGGCGTCCTCCCCGGCCGGCGGGGTGACGGGGGTGACGCTGTAGGCGGCGCTCTCGCTCAGCACCACGCGCAGGGCGGGGCGGCTGCGGTGCTGGTAGGTGAACAGCTCGGCGTCGTCGTTGAAGGAGAACAGCGCGTAGTCGTAGACGCCGTCGAAGACCTGGGTCTTGAAGGCCGTCTGGCCGCTGTAGTTGTGGAAGTGCCGGACGCACAGGGCCTTGTCGTCGTCCGGCATGTCGAAGCAGGAGCGCAGGTATTCGGTCGAGACGTTGACGCCCCGCGTGTTGCCGCGGAAGGTGTTGCACTCGAAGGTCACGTCCGTCAGCGCGTTCGCCAGCGTGCCGACGAGGTAGTACATGTCGCAGGCGCCGGAAGCGAACAGCCTGAGCCTGGGAAGGTCCTGGCGCGCCGGCGGGGCGTCGATTCGTGGCGGCGAGCCGGTCTCCAGCGCGATGTAGTCGGCGCCTGCCTCGTGTGCCGAGAGCGTCGACGCCACCTCGCCTGCGACGGTGATCCGGGGATGCCCCAGATGCGCGTACACGAACTGCTCGATGCCCAGGTTGATGATGCGGCAGGAAAACAGGAAGTGCTCCAGCACGCCGTCCCGCAGGCAGTACCAGCCCACCACGCCGTGGTCGCCGAAACGGTCGCGCACCGCGATGGTGGCCGTCTGGTTGGCGGGGTCCGCCACCAGGGCACGCACGTCCTCGGGCGACACGCGCTTCTTGGTGAAGTTGAGCTGGTTCGTCCGCGCGACCATGTCGTGGACGCGCTCGGCATCGGCCTCGCGGGTCGGGGTGATGCGGATGCGGATGTCGCTCTGGCGCAGGAACTCGTCGTTGCTGGACGCGCCCTCGCGCTCCCTGCTGCGCTGTTCCAGCATCTTGTATTGCGCAAGGCGCTGGCCGCCATCGGGCTTGCCGGCCAGCCCGGGCATGGAGAGCAGGCCGCCGCTGGCCGCCGCATCGAGCACCTGCAGCCCCGGGCTGTAGTAGCGCGCTTCTTCCAGATTGAGCGTGTTGTCGTCGATGAACAGCACGTTCTCGGCGCGCAGTTGCGCCTGGCCGATGATGTCGCGGATCAACTCGCCCTTGGGGGAGAACGCGATCCTCGGAAAGACGAACTGGTCCCAGATGCCCGCCTGCTCCAGCCGCGCCCGGGCCGCGGCGAAGTCGTTCTTCGAGCAGATGGCATTGACGATGCCGCGCCGCGTCAGCTCCCTGACGGCATCCAGATGGGCCTGCGGGATCTCCAGCGCGTCGCCTTCGGCCAGGGTCCCTCGCCAGAAGGTGTCGTCCAGATCCCAGATGACGAGCTTGACGTCCGGGGCGGCAGGGGACGGGGCTTCCAGCGCGCCGGCCACCGCCCGTTCGTAGCTCTCCAATGCGGTGGTCGTGGGCACGGGCAGCAGCTTGCCGCCCAACAGGCCGCGCAGCGCTTGACCGGCGCTGCGCACGCAGGCGTCGCCCGGCACGGCGGACTCCACCGAGTCCAGTGCGTCGGCCAGCAGGCTGCGGATCTGGGGCGACTCGTGGTCGACCAGGTAGACCACCGCATCGCGGATGGTTCCTGCCAGCTCTTTGGTGCGCTCCTGGATCGTCATGCTCATCGAGGAATCCTCTTCAAAACTGCACGCATGCGGGCGCGGCGCGGGCCGGCTGCCGCCTGCGGCAGTGTCGGCCGGCCTCGCGGCGGGCCATCGGCGAAATTGCAGCGGGCGCGCTGCCTTTTTCCGGAGCAAGGCCATCGCCCGCCGGCTGAGCGCAAGCGGCTTTCGGCGCTGCGCGGATCCGGGCCGTGTCGCCGGGTCTTGAGCGACCTCAAGACGGATGCGAACGCAAATGATTCGCGTGTGCTAGAGTTTTCGTTCGTTTGCATTGCTGCGCGCATCGTGTCCGCTGTCCCTGTTCCGCTCGCATCCCGTCGCGCCGCCGTGCCGTCCGGCACCGGCGGATGGACGCCGGCGCATGCCGGCCGCCGCCGCCGGGTGGCCGTGGGGGCGATCGTCGGCCTGCACGTGCTGATCGGGTGGGTGCTGCTGCAGGCGCGCGCGGCGCGCGAGGCGGTGCAGAGCGTGGCGCCCGTGATCGTGAGCGTCGTCGAGTCCCGGACGGCGGCCCCGCCGACGCCCGCCCCACCGCTCGCGGTGCCGCCGCCGCCGCGTCCGACGGCGGCGCCCCTGCCGGTGCCCGAGGTGATGGTCGCGCCGAGCCCCGTGCCTCCCAACCCGGCGGCGATCACGGTCGCGGTGGCGCCACCGCCGCCCGTGCCCGTCACCGCAGTGGCGCCTGCCGTGGTGCCGGCGGCCGTCGCGGCACCGGTCGTGGTCGCCCCCGGCCCCCGCCAGATCCCGTCCTCGGCCGTGCAGTACCTCGTGCCGCCGCCGCTGGAGTACCCGCGTGCTTCGCGCCGCGAGCGCGAAGAGGGCGAGGTACTGGTGCGCGTGCTGATCGACGAGGGCGGCCTGCCACGCCAGGTGGAAGTGGCGCGCAGCAGCGGCTTCCCCCGCCTCGACGCCGCGGCGGTGACGGCTGCGCGCAAGGCCAAGTTCAAGCCGCACATCGACGCCGGACGGGCGGTCGAGGCCTGGGCCACGATCTCGCTGACCTTCGCCCTCGAAGCGGGCTGATCCACCGATCCCGGACTTCCGGGACATCCCTGTGGTGGAAATGCAACTTGGAATGAAGAATATCAATAAGAATTATTATCATTTGTCTAATCACACCACTCCAGAGGGAGACCCCACATGTCCCAACCCCCTTCCACCAGCACCCGCCGTCCGCGCAGCCTGCGCTCGAGCGCCGTCGTTCCGTCCCGCTTCATCGCCAAGGGCGGTGCGGCGCTGGGCGTTACCACCGCCGCGGTGCTGATGCCGTTGACGGCGCTGGCCCAGGTGGCCGCGCCCGCGCGTGCGGCCTCGGCGCCGACCGATGCCGTGCTTCCCGGCGTCAAAGTCCAGGCGACCGCGATCGACCCGAACCCCAACGCGGAAACCGGCGCGCCCTACAAGGCCAAGACCTCCGCCGACTCGCGCCACACCCGTCCGCTGGCGCAGACCCCGCAGACCATCCAGGTCATCACCAAGAACGCGATCGACGATTCGGGCCAGACCGACCTGGCGCAAATCCTCCTGTCCAGCCCCGGCGTCACGCTCGGCGCCGGCGAGAACGGCAACATGTTCGGGGACAACTACTTCATCCGCGGACAGGCGGCCAAGAGCGACATCTTCGTCGACGGCCTGCGCGACCCCGGCATGAACACGCGCGAGAGCTTCGCCATCGAGCAGGTGGAAATCACCAAGGGCCCGAACTCCAGCTTCGCCGGCCGCGGTTCCGCCGGCGGCGCGGTCAATGCGGTGACCAAGCAAGCGACGCTGGACTACGACTTCACGCGCGCCACCGTGGGCCTGGGCACCGACAGCTACAAGCGCATCACCGCCGACATCAACCACGCGATCAACGACAATTTCGCCATCCGCGTGAATGCGCTGTGGGCCGACCAGGACGTGCCCGACCGCGCCCCCGCCGGGCGCGAGCGCAAGGGGATCGCGATTTCCGGGCTGTACGAGGCGAGCAAGGACTTCTCCGTCACGCTCGACTACTACGGCTCGCGCGCCAGCAACCCTTATTACGACGCCGGCGGCTGGCTCGTCGGCAGCCCGGGCAGCCGCGTGCCCGCCACGGTGATGCCGCCGCATACGCAAGACGGCGAATTCATGAAGTCCGATACGGACACCGGCACCGTGCGCATCAAGTGGAACATCGCGCCGGCGCTTTCGCTCGACAGCCGCACGCGCTATGGCGAAACGAAGAACGCCTACGCCTTCACCACCGCGACCTACAACGTCAATGCCAACGACGGCAGCGGCGCCAATCCGGGCGCCGTCGTCCTGAACGACCAGCACCAGCGCTGGCAGAACGTGAAGTATTTCGCCCACCAGGACAGCCTGCGCTGGGACACGGACCTCGGCAACGGCCGCAAGAACGAGTTCGTTGCCACGCTCGAATATTCCGACCACAAGGTCGACCAGGGCGTTTTCACCCAGGTCAACACCAAGCCGTTCAACTGCAAGAACAGCGCGGGCGCGGGCGCGCTCAACGCCTATTGCATCACCACGTTCGGGCCCGAGAACACCATCACGCCGCTGGCCAACATCCAGGCCACCAAAGGCAACACCTGGACGCGCGGCGGCCAGAACTACGACTGGAACATCAGGACCGTCGGGGTCAGCGTGATGGACACGATGGACTTCACCGACAGCCTCACGGGCTTCCTCGGCGTGCGGCTGGACCGCATCCTGGACTTCAACGCGACCTCGTTCAACGCCACCACCGGCGCCGTTTCCGCCGGCCCCTTCAAGTACAAGGAAACGCTGAAGAACTACTGGGGCGGCCTGAGCTACAAGCTGACCCCCGACGGCATCGTCTACGCCAGCTTCGGCAGTGGCCAGGACATCAACGGCGGCGAGCCGGATTCGGGCACCAGCCCCGGCTACGGCGGCCTCGTGACCGTGACGCTGGACGGCCAGCTCAGCTCCAAGCCGGAGACTTCGCGCAACTTCGAGCTCGGCACCAAGTGGAACCTGCTGAACCAGAAGCTGCTGGCCACGGCCGCGGTGTTCCGCACCGACAAGAAGGACGTGATGGAAGGCGTCAGCCAGGCTGAAGGCGCCATCGTGGGCACCTTGAACACCGGCGCCAACCGCGTAGAGGGCGTGGAATTCGGGCTGGTCGGCAACGTGACGGAGCAGTTCACGGTGCAGGCCGGCGCGGCTTTCATGAAGTCGAAGATCACCAAGTCCCATCCGTCCGTCAACGGCGGCGGGCCCAACGCCATCGGCCACCCCTTGTCCAACTTCGCGAACCGGACGTTCAACCTGCAGGCCAAGTACGAGTTCACGCCCGGCTTCAGCTTCGGCGGCACCGCGCGCTACGAAAGCGAGCGCTGCGGCGGCCAGCCGGACACGGCGGCAGTCTTCACGGTCGGCGTCACCGATTGCACGCAGCGCGTGCCGGGCTTCACGGTGTTCGACCTGTTCGCCACCTACCGCATCAACAAGAACCTGCTGGTGCGCGGCACCGTGCTGAACGTGGCCGACAAGGCCTACTACCTCAGCGCCTACCGCAGCGGCAATTGGCTGATGATGGGCGACCGGCGCCGCGCGACGGTCTCGCTGGAAGTGGACTACTGACATCCGGTGCGATGCGCGGGGGCGTGCCGCCATCCGCGGGCATCCCGCCGGAGATCCGCTGCGCGCAGGACTACGAGGCGTTCGCGCCGCGTTGTCTTGCCGCGCCGGTTCATGCCTACATCGCCGGCGGCAGCGGTGACGATGCGACCGTCGCGGCCAACCGCGCGGCGTTCGCGGACTTCGCCATCGTGCCGCGCCTGCTGCGCGACGTGAGCGCCGGCCATACGCGTCTGACGCTGGCCGGCGAAGCGTTCGCGCATCCCTTGCTGCTGGCGCCGGTCGCGCACCAGAAGCTCGCGCATGAAAAGGCGGAACTGGAAAGCGCGCGCGCCGCGCAAGCCGCGGAAGCCGGCCTGGTGCTGAGCACCTTGAGCTCGTATCCGCTGGAAGAGGTGGCCCGGTACGCCGGGCCGCGGCGCTGGTTCCAGCTCTATTTCCAACCTCGGCGCGACGCGACGCTGGACCTCGTGCGCCGCGCGCACGACGCCGGCTTCGGCGCCATCGTCGTCACGCTGGATGCAGCCATCCAACTGCCCAGCCGCCGCGCGCTCGCGGCCGGCTTTCGCCTGCCCGCCGAATGCGTGGCCGCGAACCTGAGCGGCTACGCCGCCGCAGCGCCGCCGCCCACGGGGTCCGCCGGCGACAGCCGTGTCTTCCAGGGCGCGATGCGCGGCGCGCCGGGATGGGACGATCTCGACGGGTTGATCCGGCAGTCGCCGCTGCCCGTCTGGGTCAAGGGCGTGCTGCACCCGGACGACGCGCGCGAGCTGCAGCAGCGCAACGTGGCCGGCATCGTCGTCTCCAACCACGGCGGACGCAGCCTCGACGGCGCGCCCGCCAGCCTGCGCATGCTGAGCGCGGTCCGCGCGGCCGTCGGGGACGGCTATCCGCTGCTGTTCGACGGCGGCATCCGCGGCGGCGGCGACGTATTCAAGGCGATCGCGCTCGGCGCCGATGCCGTGCTCGTCGGCCGCCTGCAGGTGTATGCGCTGGCGGCGGCCGGCGCCTTGGGCGTGGCGCACATGCTCAAGCTGCTGCGCGAGGAACTGGAAGCGTGCATGGCGCAGGCCGGCTGCGCGACACTCGCCGATGTGCGGCGCGCGACGCTGGTGCCTGCGCGCGCACGGCCTGCTGCCGCGGGCGAGGACGACCGATGCTAGTGACGATCGAGAAGGTGTTGGGCGACGACGAGCTGCGGCAGTTTCGCCAGCGCCTCGACGCGGCCGCCTGGCAGGACGGTGCGCTGACCGCCGGCTCGCTGGCCAGGAGCGTGAAGCGCAACGAGCAGCTCGCCGACGGCGACGAGACCGCGGTCGCGCTCGGCAACCACATCCTGCGCCGCCTGGGTGCCAACGCGCTGTTCACCGCCGCGGCGTTGCCGCAGCGCATCTACCCGCCCAAGTTCAACCGCTACGCCGGCGGCGGCACCTACGGCGCGCACATCGACGGCGCGCTGATGGGCGTTCCGGGCACGGCGCTTTCGCTGCGCACCGACCTCTCGGCGACGCTGTTCCTGTCCGCGCCCGACGAGTACGACGGCGGCGAGCTCGAGATCGAAGGCCCGTTCGGCGCCCAGGTCGTCAAGCTGGACGCAGGCGACCTGGTGCTGTACCCCTCGTCCAGCCTGCACCGCGTGACGCCGGTGACGCGCGGCGCGCGCATCGCCTCGTTCTTCTGGATCCAGAGCTACGTCGCCGACGAAGGCGCGCGCAGCCTGCTGTTCGACCTCGACCGCGCGATCCAGGGGCTGACGCCGGGCCTGCCGGCCGACGACCCGAACCTTCTCGCGCTGACCGGCGTCTATCACAACCTGCTGCGGCGCTGGGCCGTGGCCTGAAAGGAACCGCGATGACGATGACGAAGACGATGGCCGCCGCCGTGCTGTTGCTGACGGCCGGCCTGGCGTTCGGGCGCATGGCGACGTGAAGTGCGACCCCGCGACGCCCAAGGCCGAATGGCGGCCGCATACCGATCTGGCGAAGAAGCTGACCGACGAAGGCTGGGTCATCCGCCAGATGAAGACCACGCCCACGTGTTACGAGGTCTACGCGAAGACCCCCGACGGCAAGCGCGTCGAAGCCTTCTTCCATCCCAAGACCTTCGAGCGTGTCGAGTAGGCCGGGCGCCGTGCGCGTCTGGGACCGCGCGGTGCGCCTGCTGCACTGGGCGCTGGTCGCCTGCGTTGCCGCGGCCTGGTTCACGCGCGACCTGCGCGGGCCCTGGCACGAATGGCTGGGCTACGGCGCGGCGGCCATCGTCGCGTCGCGCCTGGCGTGGGGCTTCGCCGGCTCTCCTTATGCACGCTTCGCGCAGTTCGTGCGCGCGCCGGCGGCGACGCTGGCCTACGCGCGCGCGGTGCTCGCCGGCGCCGCGCCGCGCTACCTGGGACACAACCCGCTGGGCGGGTGGATGGTGCTGGCGCTGCTGGCTGCCGTCGCCGCGACCTGCCTCAGCGGCTGGCTCTTCACGACCGACTGGCTATGGGGCTACGAGTGGGTCGAAGACGCGCACGCGGCGCTGGCCTGGATGCTGGTGGCGCTGGTCGCGCTGCACGTCGGCGGCGTCGTCTTCACGAGCCGGCACCAGAAAGAGAACCTGGTGCGCGCGATGCTGACCGGCGACAAGCCGGCGCCCTCGGGCGACGACGTCGCCTGAGGGGCTATACCGTCATCCCTCCGGATACTTCGATCACCGCGCCGTTGACGTAACTGGCCTCGTCGCTGGCCAGGAAGGCGTAGACGTTCGCGATCTCCTCCGGCCGGCCCAGGCGGTGCAGCGGCACCTGCTCGCGCATGTGCTGCAGCACCTTGTCGGGGATGGTCGCGAGGATGGGCGTCTCGACGAAGCCCGGCGCCACCGCGTTGACGCGCACGCCCTTGGGGCCTAGCTCGCGGCTCCAGGTCTTGGTGAAGCCGATGACGCCGAACTTCGACGCCGCGTAGTTGGTCTGGCCGAAGTTGCCGTAGATGCCCACCACGCTGCTGGCGTTGAGGATCACGCCGCCGCCTTGCGCCACCATCGCGTCGGCCACCGCCTGCGCGCAGTGAAAGACGCCGCGCAGGTTGACGTCGATGACGGCGTCGAACTGCTGCAGGCTCATCTTCTGCAGCCGCGCGTCCTTGGTGATGCCGGCGTTGTTGACCAGCACGTCGATGCGGCCGTGCGAGCGCAGCACCGCGGCCACCATCGCGTCGACCTGGTCGCGCTGCGTCACGTCGACGCGGTGGCCGTCGGCCCGGCCACCCGCCTCGCGGCATTGCGCGACGGCGGCGTCGACGGCGTCGGCGCGCAAGTCGCAGACCTGCACGATCGCGCCTTCGCGTGCGAACTTCAATGCGGTGGCCAGGCCGATGCCCTGGGCGGCGCCGGTGATCACGGCGACCTTGTTCTTCAGTCTCATGGAATCAGTTCAGTTGCAGGAAATGGAGGATGGACGGCAGGTGATCGTCGAAGTCCGACAAGCCGTGGTCGCTGCCTTCGAGCAGCCGGATTTGCGCGCCTTGCACGCGGGCGCACATCTCGCGCCAGTCCAGCAGTTCGTCGCCCTTGGCGATCACCGCGAAGTAACGTTCCAGCCGCGTCAACGCCGGCGGCTGCAGCACGCGGAATTCGTCGATGTAGTGGGCCTTGAACTCGAAGCGCTCGTTCGGGTCGTGGTAGGCCGTCAGCTCGCCGACGTAGGGCTGCAGGTCGCGCGCCGGATCGACCGCCGGGTTCAGTAGCACCGCCGGGCAGCCGGCGGCTTCGGCGACGCAGGTCGCGTACCAGCCGCCCAGCGAACTGCCCAGCACCGCAAAGCGCCCGGCGGGCCAGTCGACCAAGCGCGCCATCACCAGATCCAACGCTTCGCGGGGCGACGGCGGCAGTTGCGGGCACCACCAGTGCACCTCGGGCCGGTGCTGCTGCAGCCACTGCCGCAGGCGCACGGCCTTGAACGACCGTGGCGACGAGCGAAAGCCGTGCAGGTACAGCAGATGGCTGGGGCGCTCGCTCATCGGCCGCCGCTGCGCGCGGCCAGCGCCGCCAGCAGCTTGTCGTGGATGCCGCCGAAGCTGCCGTTGCTCATGCAGACCACGTGGTCGCCCGGCTGCGCGTCGCGCACGACCAGTTCGACCAGCGCGTCGACCGCATCGGCGACGACGGCGGCCGCGCCCAGCGGCGCCAGCGCCTCGCGCGCGCTCCAGCCGTAATCGCCTTGCAGGCAGTACGCGCGGTCGGCCGGCTCCAGTGCCCACGGCAGCAGCGCCTTCATCGTGCCGAGCTTCATCGTATTGGAGCGCGGCTCGAACACCGCCAGCACCCGCGCCGGCGGCGGCGCGGCCGCGGCGGCCGGCGGCTCGATGCGGCGGCGCAGGCCTTCCAGCGTGACGCGCATCGCGGTCGGGTGGTGTGCGAAGTCGTCGTAGACGCGCACGCCGTCCACCTCGCCGCGCAGCTCCATCCGGCGGCGCACGTTGCTGAAGCTGCCCAGCGCGCGCGCCGCCTGCTCGGGCACGACGCCCACGTGCTCGGCCGCGCCGATCGCGGCCAGCGCGTTGAGCTGGTTGTGCTCGCCCAGCAGGCTCCATTCGACGCGGCCGATGCGCATCGCGCCGCGCAGCACGTCGAAGGCATGCGGCTCGCCGCGCGCGCGCAGCACGCCGGGCTCTTCGCGCCGCGCGCCGAAGCGCAGCACCTCGCTCCAGCAGCCGCGCTGCAACACGCGCTGCAAGGCCTCGTCGCGCGCGTTGACGACCAGCCGCCCGCTGGACGGCACGGTGCGCACGAGGTGGTGGAACTGGGTCTCGATCGCCGCCAAGTCCGGAAAGATGTCGGCGTGGTCCAGCTCCAGGTTGTTGAGGATCGCCGTGCGCGGCCGGTAGTGCACGAACTTGCTGCGCTTGTCGAACAACGCGGTGTCGTACTCGTCGGCCTCGATCACGAAGGGCTTGCCCGGTCCCGATTGACCCAGCCGCGCCGAGACGCCGAAGTTGACCGGCACGCCGCCGACCAGGAAGCCCGGCGCCAGGCCGGCCTGGTCGAGGATCCACGCCAGCATCGCGGTCGTGCTGGTCTTGCCGTGCGTGCCGGCCACCGCCAGGACGTGGCGGCCTTGCAGCACGTGCTCGGCCAGCCATTGCGGGCCGCTGGTGTAGCGCGCGCCGGCGTCGAGCACGGCCTCGAACAGCGGGTTGCCGCGCTTGACCACGTTGCCGATCACGTACGCGTCGGGCGCCAGCGCCAGCTGGTCGGGCGACCAGCCTTCGATCAGTTCGATGCCCAGGGCTTCGAGCTGCGTGCTCATCGGCGGGTAGACGTCGGCGTCACAGCCGGTCACCCGGTGCCCGGCTTCGCAGGCCAGCGCGGCCAGGCCGCCCATGAAGCTGCCGCAGATGCCCAGGATGTGGATGTGCATGTGCGGTGATTCTAGGAGCCGCCCTCGACGGGCGCGGCCGCCGCGCTCAGCGCGGGCGCGACAGCTCGAACATCAGCGCCGGCGGCAGCGACTCGATCACCGACGACAGGCTCAGGCTGCTGAACTGGCGGTCGCCGACGCGGCGGGTCTCCAGGCCCTTGCCGTCGTCGGACAGCTCGATGAACACGAGCTTGGGCATCTCGCGCAGCAGGTCGATGCGCAGGCGCTCGAAGCGCTCGCCGCCGAGCGCGCCTTCGTGCAGGATGGCGTGCGGCATGCCGCCCTTGCAGAACTCGCGCGCCTCGTCGATCGTCGTCACGTAGTCGACCATCAGGCCCATGTGGCGGATCGCGTCGCGCACCAGCGATCGCGTCTCGCGCCGCGCCGCCAGCACCAGCACGTGGCTGCCGGCCAGCGGCTTGGAGTTGAGGCCCTGGCGCTCGGCATCGGTGCGGTCGCGCAGCGCGGCGGTTTCGCTGGGGTCGTTGACGGTGCGCGGGAACTCGATCGCCACGCGCGCGCTGGCGCCGTCTTCCTCCAGCCGGATCGGCAGCTCCATCGTGCGCGCGGCCTGCTGCAGCAGCCGCCACGACATCGACTGCAGCGTGGAGCCGGGAAAGCTGACCAGGCTTTGCTCGACCTGCTCGTCGCTCAGGCTGCGGAAGCCCGCGCTCAGGCGCGCGAACACCGGCCATTCGTTCAGTTCGATGCGCAGGTCGATCGCCGAGCGCGCGTGCTCGAAGCTCCATTCCAGCAGCGCCTCGACCAGTGTGAAGATCAGCGTCGGGTCGGCCATCACCTGCGCCGGCGCCAGCACCGGCCGCACTTCGAAGCCCAGCGATTCGATCTTCTGCCGGTGCTGCGCCAGCGAATCGCGCAGCAAGGCGGTGAGGTCGATGCGCTCGGCCTGCTGCTTCACGCGGCCCGAGGCCAGGCGGTTGACCTGCTGGCCCATGATGCCGACGCGGCGCGCCAGCTCGATGGATTCGCGCAGCTCGCGCAGGCCCTTGCGGCTGATCTTGCCGGTGGTGGCCAGGGCATTGACGCGCTCCAGCGCGGCCGACAGCGCGCTGGCCACCTCGCTGCCCAGTTGGCCCAGCAGCGCATGCCCGTCGATGGCGTCGGCGCTGCCGTCCGGCGCGGACGCGGCGGCAGCAGGAACAGCGGTTTTGCCGGCAGCGCTCATGAATCGCCCGTGGAAGAAAGGCCTCGCCAATGCTCGGCCCGGCGGCAGTGCAGGGCGGCGGGACAATGATTGTGACGCCTCGTGACAGCGTCCACCCCGCGTTCCGGGGATCGGGCGGCCGCGGCGCGGCATCGTGCACAGTGCTGCCGCGCGCTTCGGATAATGCGCGCGATGTTCGCAAGCGAAGCGCAAGAAGCGAAAAAGAGGGCAGGGCGCACGGCGCTGATCGCGCCGGTCGTCCTGGCCTGCGCCGCCTGCACGCCGTCTCTCAATTGGCGCGAATGGCGCTCCGACGAGACCGGCCTGGTGCAGGCCTTTCCCTGCAAGCCGGCGCGCCAGCAACGGCAGGTGACGATCGCCGGCCGGGCGCAGTTGCTGGTGCTGGAAGTCTGCGATGCCGACGGCGTGAGCTGGGCGCTGGCCCACACGCAGGCCAGCGAGCCCGCGGCCGTCGGGCCCTTGCTCGACGCGCTGGCCGCGGCGGCGCATGCCAATCTCGGCGTCGTGCGCAGCAGCTTGCGGCCGCATGCGGTGCCGGGCGCCACGCCGCAGGCGGCGGCCGGGCGCTACGCCTTCGCCGGCCGCGATCCGCGCGGCCGTGCACTGCAGGCGCAGGTTCTAGTCTTCGCCCGCGGCCTGCTGGTGGTGCAACTCACGGCGCTGGGCGAGCAGGTGCCGGAGGCAGCGGTCGAGACCTTCTTCGGCTCGGTGCGCGCCGGCGCCTGAAGGGCGTGCCCATAATCGCAGCCACGAGTTGCCTCATGACCCGCATCGTTCTGCTTGCCCATGCACCGCTGGCCACGGCATTGCGCGACGTGGCGGCGCATGCCTTTCCTGAATGCGCCGTGGGCCTGCAGGCGATCGACGTCCAGCCCGGGCAGGGCGCCGACGAGGTCGAGGCGCTGCTCAGAAGCCATCTGCCGGCAGGCCCCGGCGAAGACGCGCTGATCCTCGTCGACGTGTTCGGCGCCACCCCCTGCAACGCGGCGCAGCGCGTGGCCGACGGCGTGCGCGTGCGGTTGGTAGCCGGCGTCAACGTGCCGATGCTGTGGCGCACGCTGTGCTATCGCCACGAGACGCTGGCCGCGCTGGTCGAGCGGGCGACGGCCGGCGCGCTGCAAGGCGTGATGCACGTGGCGCCGGCGCGGCGACAGAACCAATCCCTCCCAGCCTCCGGCGCTCATGATCAAGTCCAGCATTCTCATCAGCAATAAGCTCGGGCTGCATGCCCGCGCCTCCGCCAAGCTGACCAAGCTGGCCGGCAGTTTCGGCAGCGAAATCCACCTCTCGCGCAATGGCCGGCGGGTCAACGCCAAGAGCATCATGGGCGTGATGATGCTGGCCGCCGGCATGGGAACCGAGATCGAGATCGAGGTCGAAGGCCCTGACGAGGCCTCCGCGATGGAGGCCTTGCGCGCGCTGGTCGATGGCAAGTTCGGCGAGGGTGAATAGGCATAGACCCTGCCGCCGGCACGGGCGAGCTACATTGAAGCCATGAGCGCGCATGGCCGCTCCACAGCGCTCATACCGGAGCGCGTCAGCGCGGAGGTTGCCCTATGAGCATCCAGGTCTTCGGGATGGCGGTGTCGCGCGGCGTGGCGATCGGCCGCGCGGTGCTGGTGGCGTCCAGCCGCGTCGACGTGGCGCACTACTTCGTGTCGGCCGACCAGGTGGCCGGCGAGATCGACCGCCTGCGCATGGCGCGCGACGTGGTGGCCGCCGAGCTGTCGACGCTGAAGGCCGATCTGCCGGCCGAGGCGCCGGCCGAGCTGTCGGCCCTGCTCGACGTGCACCTGATGCTGCTGCACGACGACACGCTGAGCGGCGCCACCAAACAGTGGGTGCTGGAGCGGCACTACAACGCCGAGTGGGCCCTGTCGGCGCAACTGGAGGTGCTGGCGCGCCAGTTCGACGAGATGGAAGACGACTACCTGCGCGAGCGCAAGGCCGATGTCGAGCAGGTGGTCGAGCGCATGCTGCGCGCGCTGTCGCGCGAGGGCGGCGACGGCGAGGCGATGCAGAGCGCGGCCTTGAGCGGCAACTTCGGCGGCGAAGACCCGCTGGTGCTGGTGGCCAACGACATGGCGCCGGCCGACATGCTGCAGTTCAAGCGTAGCGTCTTCACCGGCTTCGTCACCGACGTCGGCGGCACCAACTCGCACACCGCGATCGTCGCGCGCAGCATGGACATCCCCGCCGTCGTCGGCGCGCGCGAGGCCAGCCGCCTGGTGCGGCAGGACGACTGGATCGTGATCGACGGCGACGCCGGTGTGGTCGTCGTCAATCCGTCGCCCATCGTGCTGGAGGAGTACCGCTTCCGCCAGCGCCAGAGCGAGCTCGAGCGCGCGCGGCTGCACCGCCTGCGCCACACGCCGGCGGTGACGCTGGACGGGCTGCCGATCGAGCTGCTGGCCAACATCGAGCTGCCGTCGGACGCGGGCCCGGCGCTGGAGTCGGGCGCGGTCGGCGTGGGCCTCTTCCGCAGCGAGTTCCTTTTCATGAACCGCGGCGACGACCTGCCCGGCGAGGACGAGCAGTTCGAGGCCTACCGCGCCGCGGTGCAGGCGATGAACGGCCTGCCGGTGACCATCCGCACGGTGGACATCGGCGCCGACAAGCCGCTGGAGCGTATGTCCGCCTCCGAGCTGCGTCACGAACACGTGCTGAACCCGGCGCTGGGCCTGCGCGCCATCCGCTGGAGCCTGTCGGAGCCGGGCATGTTCAGGCAGCAGCTGCGGGCGATCCTGCGCGCCAGCGCCTACGGCAAGGTGTGCATCCTGATCCCGATGGTCGCCCACCTGAGCGAGGTGCGCCTGACCCTCGAAGCGCTGGCGCGCGCCCGCCAGCAGCTCGACGATGCCGGCAAGGCCTACGGCCCGGTGGAACTGGGCGCGATGATCGAGGTGCCGGCGGCGGCGCTGTGCATCGAGTCGTTCCTGCGCCACTTCCAGTTCGTCTCGATCGGCACCAACGACCTGATCCAGTACGCGCTGGCCATCGACCGCGCCGACGAGTCGGTGTCGCACCTGTACGACCCCTGGCACCCGGCCGTGCTGCAGCTCATCGCGCGCACGATAGCTGCCGCCAACCGCGCAGGCCGCGGCGTCTCGGTCTGCGGTGAGATGGCGGGCGACCCCCTGTTCACTGATCTCCTGCTCGGCATGGGCCTGCGCAGCTTCTCGATGCATCCGGCGCGCATCGCCTCGATCAAGCAGCGCGTGCTGCGCGCCGACACGCGTCGGCTGGCCGCGGCGCTGCCGCGCATCCTGGCCGCCGAGGACTGCGCGGCCGCGTGCAGCGAGCTGCTGTCGAAGGTGGCCGCCGCGGCGTAGCGGCAGCTTTTGTGATCGGCTGCTTGCGTATCGAAAATTTCCGATGTACAGTCACAGGCTCGCTTGATCGCGGAGCGGGGCCGAGAAATCGAACCGCCGCGCGAACGAGCAAAGACCGAGAAGTTGACAGGGATTTAAAAAGAATGTCAGAATCGCGGTCTTCGCTGATAACAATCAGCGGCGCCGAAAGGCAAGTTCTTTAACAACATACAGCCGATAAGCGTGGGCGTTTGAAGGCGAGTGCCAAGGATCGCAAGATCCATTCAAACGCTCACGGAAACTGAAGTGAAGTTCACTTCAATTCCGTTTTGAGCAAATTCAAGATCGAACTGAAGAGTTTGATCCTGGCTCAGATTGAACGCTGGCGGCATGCCTTACACATGCAAGTCGAACGGTAACGCGGGGCAACCTGGCGACGAGTGGCGAACGGGTGAGTAATGCATCGGAACGTGCCCAGTAGTGGGGGATAGCCCGGCGAAAGCCGGATTAATACCGCATACGACCTACGGGTGAAAGCGGGGGACCGCAAGGCCTCGCGCTATTGGAGTGGCCGATGTCAGATTAGGTAGTTGGTGGGGTAAAGGCCTACCAAGCCTTCGATCTGTAGCTGGTCTGAGAGGACGACCAGCCACACTGGGACTGAGACACGGCCCAGACTCCTACGGGAGGCAGCAGTGGGGAATTTTGGACAATGGGCGCAAGCCTGATCCAGCCATGCCGCGTGCGGGAAGAAGGCCTTCGGGTTGTAAACCGCTTTTGTCAGGGAAGAAACGCTCTGAGCTAATACCTCAGGGTAATGACGGTACCTGAAGAATAAGCACCGGCTAACTACGTGCCAGCAGCCGCGGTAATACGTAGGGTGCAAGCGTTAATCGGAATTACTGGGCGTAAAGCGTGCGCAGGTGGTCATGTAAGACAGATGTGAAATCCCCGGGCTTAACCTGGGAACTGCATTTGTGACTGCATGGCTTGAGTACGGCAGAGGGGGATGGAATTCCGCGTGTAGCAGTGAAATGCGTAGATATGCGGAGGAACACCGATGGCGAAGGCAATCCCCTGGGCCTGTACTGACACTCATGCACGAAAGCGTGGGGAGCAAACAGGATTAGATACCCTGGTAGTCCACGCCCTAAACGATGTCAACTAGTTGTTGGGAGGGTTTCTTCTCAGTAACGTAGCTAACGCGTGAAGTTGACCGCCTGGGGAGTACGGCCGCAAGGTTGAAACTCAAAGGAATTGACGGGGACCCGCACAAGCGGTGGATGATGTGGTTTAATTCGACGCAACGCGAAAAACCTTACCTACCCTTGACATGTCTGGAATCCCGCAGAGATGTGGGAGTGCTCGAAAGAGAGCCAGAACACAGGTGCTGCATGGCCGTCGTCAGCTCGTGTCGTGAGATGTTGGGTTAAGTCCCGCAACGAGCGCAACCCTTGTCATTAGTTGCTACGAAAGGGCACTCTAATGAGACTGCCGGTGACAAACCGGAGGAAGGTGGGGATGACGTCAGGTCATCATGGCCCTTATGGGTAGGGCTACACACGTCATACAATGGCCGGTACAGAGGGCTGCCAACCCGCGAGGGGGAGCCAATCCCAGAAAACCGGTCGTAGTCCGGATCGCAGTCTGCAACTCGACTGCGTGAAGTCGGAATCGCTAGTAATCGCGGATCAGCTTGCCGCGGTGAATACGTTCCCGGGTCTTGTACACACCGCCCGTCACACCATGGGAGCGGGTTCTGCCAGAAGTAGTTAGCCTAACCGCAAGGAGGGCGATTACCACGGCAGGGTTCGTGACTGGGGTGAAGTCGTAACAAGGTAGCCGTATCGGAAGGTGCGGCTGGATCACCTCCTTTCTGGAAAAAGCACTCAAATTCATAGCGCCCACACTTATCGGCTGTTGTTGACGACAGACTACTTCAAGCGTGCGGGTCTGTAGCTCAGTCGGTTAGAGCACCGTCTTGATAAGGCGGGGGTCGTTGGTTCGAATCCAACCAGACCCACCAACACATTCGGGGGTGTAGCTCAGCTGGGAGAGCACCTGCTTTGCAAGCAGGGGGTCATCGGTTCGATCCCGTTCACCTCCACCACGCGCTTTCAACTGCCCAAGCGGCAAATGCATCGGTTCAGTGTGTTTGCCGGTTCGGCTGTAAAGTCGGCTGTCGTTCTTTAACAATCCATAGAGTCGAATCAGCGCTGCTGGCGGAAAGCACTTCGGTGCACCGTGCCGCTGGCAGCTTTTGATTGCGTCAACGAACTTCAATTCGAAAGAATGAAGAACGGCATAACGCGGAATACTCAATTCAGTCATTGACCGACCCTGCGTCAGCGGGCGTCAAAGTTATAGGGTCAAGTGACTAAGTGCATGTGGTGGATGCCTTGGCGATTACAGGCGATGAAGGACGTGTTAGCCTGCGATAAGCTTCGGGGAGCTGGCAAATAAGCTTTGATCCGGAGATTTCCGAATGGGGAAACCCACCCGCAAGGGTATCGCATACTGAATACATAGGTGTGCGAGGCGAACCGGGTGAACTGAAACATCTCAGTAGCTCGAGGAACAGACATCAACCGAGATTCCGAAAGTAGTGGCGAGCGAAATCGGAGCAGCCTGTACGTTTTAGCAGTTGATTTATCAGAACGGTTTGGAAAGGCCGGCCATAGCGGGTGATAGCCCCGTATGAAAAAAGTTGGCTGTGGAACTGAGCGTACGACAAGTAGGGCGGGACACGTGTAATCCTGTCTGAAGATGGGGGGACCATCCTCCAAGGCTAAATACTCGTAATCGACCGATAGCGAACTAGTACCGTGAGGGAAAGGCGAAAAGAACCCCGGGAGGGGAGTGAAATAGATCCTGAAACCGCATGCATACAAAAAGTCGGAGCCCGCAAGGGTGACGGCGTACCTTTTGTATAATGGGTCAGCGACTTACATTCAGTGGCAAGCTTAACCGAATAGGGAAGGCGCAGGGAAACCGAGTCCGAACAGGGCGTTCAGTCGCTGGGTGTAGACCCGAAACCAGATGATCTATCCATGGCCAGGATGAAGGCAGGGTAACACCTGCTGGAGGTCCGAACCAACTAGTGTTGCAAAACTAGTGGATGAGCTGTGGATAGGGGTGAAAGGCTAAACAAATCTGGAGATAGCTGGTTCTCTCCGAAAACTATTTAGGTAGTGCCTCAAGTATTACCGTCGGGGGTAGAGCACTGTTATGGCTAGGGGGTCATGGCGACTTACCAAACCATTGCAAACTCCGAATACCGATGAGTACAGCTTGGGAGACAGTGCACCGGGTGCTAACGTCCGGACACAAGAGGGAAACAACCCAGACCGCCAGCTAAGGTCCCCAAAATTGGCTAAGTGGGAAACGAAGTGGGAAGGCTAAAACAGTCAGGATGTTGGCTTAGAAGCAGCCATCATTTAAAGAAAGCGTAATAGCTCACTGATCGAGTCGTCCTGCGCGGAAGATGTAACGGGGCTAAGCCAGTTACCGAAGCTGCGGATTTGCATGCAAGTGCAAGTGGTAGGAGAGCGTTCTGTACGCCTGTGAAGGTGGATCGCGAGGTCTGCTGGAGGTATCAGAAGTGCGAATGCTGACATGAGTAGCGTTAAAGGGGGTGAAAAGCCCCCTCGCCGTAAGCGCAAGGTTTCCTACGCAACGTTCATCGGCGTAGGGTGAGTCGGCCCCTAAGGCGAGGCAGAGATGCGTAGCTGATGGGAAACAGGTCAATATTCCTGTACCGATATGCAGTGCGATGTGGGGACGGAGAAGGTTAGCTCAGCCGGGTGTTGGATGTCCCGGTTCAAGCTTGTAGTCGTGCTTGGTAGGCAAATCCGCCGAGCTTAGATGAGAAGTGATAACGAGGAAGCTTGCTTCCGAAGTGAGTGATACCCTGCTTCCAGGAAAAGCCACTAAGCTTCAGCTGCATACGACCGTACCGCAAACCGACACTGGTGCGCGAGATGAGTATTCTAAGGCGCTTGAGAGAACTCTGGAGAAGGAACTCGGCAAATTGACACCGTAACTTCGGAAGAAGGTGTGCCTTTAGTAGGTGAAGTTGTACAAACGGAGCCCAATGAGGCCGCAGAGAATCGGTGGCTGCGACTGTTTATTAAAAACACAGCACTCTGCAAAGACGAAAGTCGACGTATAGGGTGTGACGCCTGCCCGGTGCTGGAAGATTAAATGATGGGGTGCAAGCTCTTGATTGAAGTCCCAGTAAACGGCGGCCGTAACTATAACGGTCCTAAGGTAGCGAAATTCCTTGTCGGGTAAGTTCCGACCTGCACGAATGGCGTAACGATGGCCACACTGTCTCCTCCAGAGACTCAGCGAAGTTGAAATGTTTGTGATGATGCAATCTCCCCGCGGAAAGACGGAAAGACCCCATGAACCTTTACTGTAGCTTTACATTGGACTTTGAATAGATCTGTGTAGGATAGGTGGGAGGCTTTGAAGCGGTACCGCTAGGTGCCGTGGAGCCAACGTTGAAATACCACCCTGGTGTGTTTGAGGTTCTAACCTTGGCCCGTGATCCGGGTTGGGGACAGTGTATGGTAGGCAGTTTGACTGGGGCGGTCTCCTCCCAAAGCGTAACGGAGGAGTTCGAAGGTACGCTAGGCACGGTCGGAAATCGTGCTGATAGTGCATAGGCATAAGCGTGCTTGACTGCGAGACTGACAAGTCGAGCAGGTACGAAAGTAGGACTAAGTGATCCGGTGGTTCTGTATGGAAGGGCCATCGCTCAACGGATAAAAGGTACTCTGGGGATAACAGGCTGATACCGCCCAAGAGTTCATATCGACGGCGGTGTTTGGCACCTCGATGTCGGCTCATCTCATCCTGGGGCTGTAGCCGGTCCCAAGGGTATGGCTGTTCGCCATTTAAAGAGGTACGTGAGCTGGGTTTAAAACGTCGTGAGACAGTTTGGTCCCTATCTTCCGTGGGCGCTGCAAGATTGAGAGAGCCTGCTCCTAGTACGAGAGGACCGGAGTGGACGCACCTCTGGTGTATCGGTTGTCACGCCAGTGGCATTGCCGAGTAGCTATGTGCGGAAGAGATAACCGCTGAAAGCATCTAAGCGGGAAACTTGTCTCAAGATAAATCTTGCCGGGGCCTTGAGCCCCCTGAAGAGTCGTTCGAGACCAGGACGTTGATAGGCCGGGTGTGGAAGCTGGGTAACCAGTTAAGCTAACCGGTACTAATTGCTCGTGAGGCTTGACCCTATAACTTTGACGATGAGTCGAAGTGTTATGCCAAGCGTGACGCAATCAAGCTGAATCGATTCTATGAATTGGCTGTCCTGCCAAAGCAGGATGGCAACAAGTCAAGCCTGATGACCATAGCGAGGTGGTCCCACTCCTTCCCATCCCGAACAGGACAGTGAAACGCCTCTGCGCCGATGATAGTGCGGATTCCCGTGTGAAAGTAGGACATTGTCAGGCTAATAATGCGAAAGGGCCCGGTCGAAAGATCGGGCCCTTCTCCATTGGCGGTTTCGATATCCGATCAACTGCCGGCTGGCAGCTTTTGCAGCGGGCCTGATGTCGATATCGCAGATATCGCTCCAAGATTGGTATCGAACAAGGCCCGCATCAACGCGGTTTCACGCTCGCGAACGATGGCCAGGAACTCGCCGGCACCACGCATGGACCGAAAGCTCTCCATGCCGGACTCCAGAAACGCCTGCAGGGCTGCCAGCCCCGCGGCATGCGCCGGCCCCCGCATCAGCCGCAAGGCGGCCAGGATCCAAGTGCGGCGGGTGAAGCGGTCCAGCGCCGCGCCGATCGCAAGCACCAGCTCGATCTGCGCCGTCCGCTGCGCTTCTTGCCCGACGCGCTGCCAAGCGCGGACGTAGGACACCGGCCCCAGTTCGCCGCTGGGCAGTGCCTGCGCCATCTTGCTGTCCAACCGCTCGGAAATGGCGTGCAGCCTCGCCAGGTCGCCGACGGTCGCGCTCACCTCGGCGGGCATCATGGCGGCGATCTTGGGCACGATGCGCGCAAACTGCCGGTCGCGCTCGACGAAATCGGTCGGTCCGTAGAGCTCCTGCAAGAAGAAGCGTGCGGCCTGCGCGTAGCGGTCCGAGGCCAGCAGGTCGGCATAGCACTGCTCGAAGCGGCATTGTTGATAGCGCTTGAGCTCGGCGACCCGCGCGGCCAGCGCAGGATCCGCAGCCCGGGCCTGGCGCTCGGCATCGACGACGGCCAGGTGCTGCAGCGTTTCTTCGGTCATGGCCGGCATATGCGTCCGCAAGCCTTCGTTTCGAGGCCGTGGCGCAGCCCGCCGCTGCCCTCAAGCCGTTCAGGCTTGATCGTCCAGATCCCGCAGCAACGCCAGCGTCGGCTCGGGTGTCATGTTGAGCAGCGCAGCGATGTCGCGCACATCGTCGCTCAACGCCGGATTGTCCCAGTTCCGTGCCGTGTGGCGGGCCAGCCGGATGGCCAGCAGCACGTTGCGCGCCTGCGCCGAGACCGCTTGCCGCTGGTCGTCCGCGATGTCGACCAGCAGCAGGGGCAGACGCCATTTCAACATCAGCGCGTGCTGCAGATCCGGCAGCTCGATGTTCAGCAGCTCGCGCTGCACCGTTGCCGATCGCAACTGCGGGTCGGTCGCCTGGCGCCGCCGGATCTCGAGTGCCAGCGCGGGCGCGTGCAGCCACAGCAGCAGCTCGGCGAAGTCGTGCAGCAGCGCGGCTTCGCGGATCACGTTAGCGTCGTGGTCCATGCGCTGGACGGCAAAGGCCAGCGCGAAGCGGGCGGCCCGGTGCGAGCGGTCCAGCACCGCCTGCAGCCCGGCCAGCGCCTGCGGCTGTCCGGCCAGGTGCTCTTCCACGCTGGCTTGCGGGCCGAAGTGACGGAAGAACGGCGGGATGCCCAGCATCACCAGTGCCGCGGTCAGGGTCTCGGCGTCGGTGCCCTCGCGTCCGCGGCGAAGCTGCGCGACATGGGCCAGCACCTTCAGCGTGAACAGCGGGTCGTCGGCCAGGGTCTCGCCCAGCAGATGAGCGTCCACCGCGTCCTCGTTGGCGCGCAGCTCTTCGATCGCCAACGCCGAGCTGCGCAGTACCGGCAAGCTGCCGGCATCGAAGCGGACGGCCCACTCCGCCACCGAGGCAGGCGCGCGGCCTGTCAGCCCGGCGCCAAGGCGTGCGAAGTCCGGTTGCGCAGACATGATGCAAGGCTTATCGGATCGCGCCCGCCCTGCCTTGAGCCCAGTACCGACAGCCGCATCGGCAGCGCCGGTGCCGGGCCGTGGGCTGGATCACGCAAGGGCTGCAGCGCCTGCTCCACCGCGTCGATGCCTTGCGCGGCCGGTCCGTGCAGCGGGCCGGCCGACCAGGCATAGCGCGGCGTCGGCGCGGCGCCCGGTCCGGCCGTGACGACGCCGTGTGCATCGACCGCCGCCAGGCGCAGCACCCGGTGGCTGCCCAGATGCAGCGGCCCGCGCAGGATGCGGCCCACCGGGCAGCCGAAGGCACGGGACTCGACCACCTCGCCCAGGCCGGGCGCTTCCAGCACCAGCCAGCCGGCGTCGCCGCCGGCCTCGGCGCGCAGCAAGCGGGCCTGCAGCCGGTTCAACTCGGCGGCGCCGAAGTCGACCGCGTGAATGGCCAGCCGTACCTCGCCGTCGGCCAGCGCGCGGCCGGCCGGGGCGTCGGGCTCGGTGGTCCAGCGCAGGTGCAGCAGCGTGCGGCCGGCCACCAGCAGGCGCAGCCCGGCGTCCAGCCTGCCGTTCATGAGGCAAGCTCCGCGCTGACGCGCTCCGGCGTGAGCGCTTTGGAGCGGCCATGCGCGCTCACAGTCGCGTCACCCCGGGCAGGTGGCCGACGAGCCGGCCATCGACGTACAAGGCGCCTTCGGGCGCGCCGGCTTCGGCGTAGAACTCCAGCACCGGCGGCAGCGTGGGGCCGCGCCGCGGGTGGCCCAGCCGGCGCGCCAGCCGGCTCAGCACGCGGCTGGCGCCGCGCAAGGCCAGCGCAGCCAGCCGTGTGCCGGACCGGGCTCGGGGCGCAGGAACCATTCCTTCGTCGTCATGATCGTGTCTCCCGACGGCGCGCCTCCACCGGCGTCCGTCAAAGCGTTGCTTCAGGGGCTGTGTCGCTGGCGATGCAGATCGGCCAGCTCGCGCTGCAGGCCGCGCCGGGCGTCCTGCCGTTCGCCGCCGGCGCCGCGGCGGTGCGCGCCGGCGTGGCGCATGCGGCCGGCGGCCACCAGCGGATTGCGCGGCTTGAGGGTCTTGAGGCTGATGCGTTCCATGGCTGACTCCTTCGTTTGCCGGGCCCAAAAGCGCAGCGGCCCGGGTGCTGATGCAACCCGGGCCGCGCGGCTGAGAGAACAACAGGGCTCTCAAGCCATCGAGGCAACCGGGCGTTGATCGGCGTTGCCGCCGACCAGGGAAAGACACGAAGCAAACGACCTGATCACATGGCCGCCCTGCGCGCCGGCTTGCAGCCTGCGGTTCGGCGGTGACGACATGGCGATGGGCATGGGGCTTTCGTGCGGGGTTGAGGGGCTGGGCGTCGCCGGGAGACCGACTTGGCAAGACCGGTTCACAAGCTTGCGCTGATGATAAAGACGAAGTTATCAGGACGCAAGCGTGCGCCATCCACAAGGGTGTGGATCTACTTCTTCTGTTTGAGCGGCGCCACGCCGCTGCTGGACCGGCGCCAGAGTTCGGTGCCGTCGTCGGCAGCCGGCGGCTTGGGCGCGGCAGCGCCGCCAGCGCGCGCGGCGGCGCCCGGCTGCGGCGCCGGCGCCGGCGCGGGCAGCAGCACCTCGCCCAGCAGGTCCAGCAGGCGGCCGCGCGCGCGCTGCGGGTGCCGCCGGTAGTAGGTCAGCACCAGGCCGACGATGAAGCGCTCGTCGTCGTCGCGCGGCTCTGATTCGCTGGCGCGGCCCGGGTCAGCCTCGGCCGCGACCGCGGCCGCATCGTGCGGCACGTCCATCCAGCCGCGCGGCTTGTGGCACAGGTGCTCGAACTGGCGCGCCAGGCGCTCGCCGATCTGGCGTGAACGACTCTTGATCTGGCTCCAGTAGCTGGGCTGGATCTGCACCCGCTCCGCGAAGCGGCGCTCCAGCCCGCGCAGGGTGGCCGCATCGGCGTGGCGCGCGGTCTGGCGGACGAACTCTTCGAACAAGACCATGGCGTTGTCCAGGCGGACCTGCGCCAGATCGGAAGGGCCATTCGTCATCGGCCTCAATGATAAAGCCGCCTTGCCGGCCGGGGCCGCCAGCCGGCAAGGTCTCGTTCGACCGAGGCCGTTTGGAAGCTCAGTACTTCCAGCTCGCCGTCACCTGGATCAGCCGCCCGGCGCCGGGGATGTAGTGGCCGGTGTACAGCGAATCGGCGTACAGCTTGTTGCTGAGGTTGGTGACGTTGAGCTTGAGCGTCAACTGGTTCTGGATCAGCGCGTACTCGGCCATCAGGTCGCCGGTCACGTAGCTCGGCACCGCGAAGCCCGGGTTGCGGTTGGGCGTCTGCGACGAACGGAAGTTCAGGCCCGCACCGAAGCGCAGCTTGGGCGTGACCTGGTAGGTCGACCACACGGTGCCCGAATGCTCGGGCGTCAGCGACGGCCGCGTGCCCTTGCCTTCGCTGCCTGCCACGCCTTCGTCGATGTTGGCCACCGGCAGCCACATGTACGAGACGTACAGCTCCCAGGTCGGCGTGATGCGGCCGGCGATGTCCATGTCGAGGCCGGCCACGTGCCGCTTGCCCGACAGCGTCACCAGGTTCACCAGCGGATCGGTGTTGCGCTCGTGCAGCTTGGTCGAGCGGAAGGCGGCGACGCGGGCCGAGAGCTTGCCGTCGGCCGAATCGAGCTTGGCGCCGAGCTCGAGGTTGATCGACTGCTCGGGCGGGATGTCGACGTTGGCGGCCGACAGCGAATAGGCGTCGCCCGAGGTGTTGAACGAGGTCGCGGCCGAGAAGTGGAACGAGGCCAGCGGCGTCGGCTGGAACAGCACGCCCAGGCGCTTGCTCCATTCGGAGACCTTCATGCGGTAGCTGGTGACGGTCTCGGGGCCGGCGGCGTTGTTCGGGATGCCGATGGTGTCGTAGTCGCCGGTCAAGCTGTCGTAGCGCAGGCCCAGCAGCAGCTTCCAGTGCGGGACCACCTCCACCAGGTCCTGCGCATAGACGCCGTAGCCGTCGGACTTGTACTCGCTGGTCGTGCGCAGCACGCGGCTGCCCTCGTCGATCCAGGCACCGTCGCCGGGCGTGCCGACCTTGGTGGTGGGCTTGGTCAGGTTGACGCCGCCTTGCGCCGCCGAGCGCGCGCCGTAGACCTGCTTCTCCTCGCGCGCGTAGTCGATGCCGGCCAGCACCTCGTGCTTGACGCCCAGCGCGTTGAACTTGCCGCTGTAGTCGCTCTGCGCGAACCAGGTGTCCAGGTCCTGGATCTTGAGCTGCGAGCCGCGCGTGATCACCGTGTTGGGGCCGAAGGTGGCCAGCGTCACCGCGGTGCGGTCGGGCTGCGTGGCCGCGCCGGCAAAGCGCACCGTGCCGGCACGCTGGTCGCGCTCGTATTCGCCGCGGCGGATCTTGGTGGTGATCTCGTGGTCGCGGTCGAAGCGGTGGGTCCAGGTGCCGGTCAGCGTGGTCGCGTCGCCGCCGTTGTAGTCGCTGGCCATGCCGTAGTAGGCCTTGGGGTCCAGCGGCAGCATCGTGGTCTCGGCGGTGGCCGCGCCGGCGCGCGGCAGGATCCACGGCATGCCGTAGTTCATGCCGTTGTTGTTGTTGAGGTAGTAGCCGGAGACCGAGAACTCGTCGCGCGTGCCGATGCCCCAGCGCACGGTGGCCGCGATGCCGTTCTTGTCGATCGAGCTGCCGGCGCCGTTGTTGTCGGCCTCGGTGGCCATCGCGCCGATGCGCAGCGCGGCCTCGTCGCCGAGCCGGAAGTTGAAGTCGCCGACCAGGCGGCGGTAATCGTGGTTGCCCAGCGTCAGGTCGACCTGATGCTCGTCCACCGTGCGCGGCACCTTGTTGACCTGGTTGACCGCGCCGCCGGTGGAGCCGCGGCCGAACAGCATCGAGGCCGAGCCGCGCAGCACTTCGAGCCGGTCGTAGAAGAAGGTGTCGCGGTCGTAGAAGGCGGGGTCGCGCATGCCGTCGACGAAGACGTCGCCCGAGCCCTGCAGCGGGAAGCCGCGCAGCCGGATGTCCTCCTCGCCGCCCTCGGCGGCCATGAAGGTGATGCCGGCGGTGTTCTTCAGCACTTCCTTCATCGTGTCGAGGTGGCGGTCGTCGATCAGCTTCTCGGTGACCACGGTCACCGACTGCGGGATGTCGCGCAGCTCCTGCTTGCCCTTGCCGATGGTGCTGGTGGTGGCCTGCAGGCTGTCCTTGCCCTGCGGCTCGCGCGCGCCGGTCACGGTGACCACCGGCATCACGGTCTCGGACCTGGCTTGGGCCACGGTCGTCGCGGCCGGGGCGCTGGCCGCGGCCGCCGGGGCGGCGGCCGATTGCGCATCGGCGTTGGCCGACAGGCCCAGGCCGGCGGCCAGCGCGGCCAGCGGCAGCAAGGGGTGAGGGGGCTTGGAGGCGGGGGTCGGGCTCATGGGCAGTCTCTCTCTCGTTCGTGGGTCAGTCAGGCGGTTGGCGTGGCTGGCGCAGCGAGAGGCTGCCCTGTGGCTGGGCTTAACCGATGGAAAGGAAGCGGGTGTCTCCTCTGGTCGTTGCCGGCGCGAAGGCCTCAGCGGGCCTCCGGAGCGCTGACGAAGCCGATCCTGCCGAGCCCCGCGCGCGAGGCGTCGGCCAGCGTCTCGGCCACCACGCGGTAGCTGACGGCCTCGTCGGCGCGCAGGTGCAGCTCGGGCAGCGGCCGGATCTTGCCGGCTTGCGTGAAACGTTCGGCGATCTGCTGCCGGCTCAGCCGCTCGCCGTTGAAGTAGCGCTGGCCCTGGGCGTCGATCGCCAGCTCGATCTTGTCGGGCTTGAGCTGGTTGACCTCGGCGCTGGCCTTGGGCAGCTCGAGCTTGACCGCGTGCGTCAGCAGCGGCGCGGTGACGATGAAGATCACCAGCAGCACCAGCATCACGTCGATCAGCGGCACCATGTTGATCTCCGACATCGGCATCGGCGTGCGCTTGGCGTCGAAAGAGGCGAAGGCCATCTCGGGTCTCCTCGTGCGCGCTGCTTCGAGGCCGCGGCCGGCCGCAGCGCCTGCACCTTGCCGGCGCCCTGCGCCTGCGCGGTGGCGGCACCCGGCGCCTCGCCCAGCGTCAGGAAGCTGTGCAGCTCGAACGCGAAGCTGTCGAGCTGCGCCGCCAGCACGCGGTTGGCGCGCGTGAAGGCGTTGTAGGCCACCACCGCGGGGATGGCCACCGCCAGGCCCAGGCCGGTCATGATCAGCGCCTCGCCGACCGGACCGGCCACCTTGTCCAGCGTGCCGGCGCCGCTCATCCCGATCGCCACCAGCGCGTGGTACACGCCCCACACGGTGCCGAACAGGCCGACGAATGGCGCCGTCGCGCCGACGGTGGCCAGCAGCGTCAGGCCGCGCTCCATGCGCAGCGTCTCTTCGTCCAGCACCTTGCGCAGCGTGCGGGTGATGAAGTCGCTGGCGCTGCCGGCGTCGGCCAGCCGCGTCGCGCCGTGGCGCGCGTGGTGCGCCTGGGCGTGCAGCGCGTGCGCGGCCAGGTGCGAGAACGGGTCGTGCGCGCCGTGCGTCTGCAGCTCGTGCCGCACCTGGTCCAGCGTGCTGGCGTTCCAGAACAGGTCGAGGAAGGCCGCGCCGCGGCGCCGGCGGCGCACCTGGGCCACACCCTTGAGCGCCATCAACACCCATGACGCGACCGACATCGCCAGCAGCAGCACCAGCAGCGTCTTGCCGACGGCGTCGCTCTGGCTCAGGAAATGGCCGAAGCCCAGGCCTGGCGTGACGTCCATTTCAATCCTCGTTCACTGAAGTTCGTATTGCAGCGGCGCGATCACGATCCACTCGATCGCGACGCCGTTTTCCATCTGCGGCTTGAAGCGGGCGCGCTTCATCGCCCACATCGCCTGCTCGTCCAGCCGGCCGTGATCCGAGGAGCGCTGCAGGCTCACCTGGCGCGGCTGGCCGTCGGTGCCGACCAGCACGCGCAGCAGCACCGTGCCTTCCTCGTTCAGCCGGCGCGAGGCCATCGGCAGCTCGATCGGCGGCGGCACCAGGTAGGCCACCTCGCTGACCGGGATCTGCCTGGGCGCAGCGGGAGGCGGCGGCGGCGCGGGCGGCGCCGGTGCCGCCACCGGCGCCGGTGCGACGACCTGCTCGACCACCGGCACCGGCTCGACGGGCGGCGGCACCACGAAGGTGGCCGGTGCCGCCTGTGGCGCGGGCGGCACCGACAGCACGGGCGGCGGCTGCACCGGCGGGCGCTGCGGCTGCGGACGCGGCGGCGCCGGCGGCACGGGCGGTGCCGGCGGCTCGGGCTTGGGCGGTGTCAACGCCACGAAGTCGACCATCAGCGGCGCCACGTCGCGCATGGCGCTGCGCACCACGTCGAGTTGCAGCAGTCCCCACAAGGCCAGCAGATGGGCCGCAGCCACGCCGCCGACCAGCAGCCGCCGCTCGGCCGGCCGCAAGTCGGCCTCGCGCTGCGTGAGCAGTGCGACCTCGGGCAGCGGCGGGGAAGGTGCGGATGCGTTCAAGGCGGGCAAGAGCAGAGATGGACGCCGACCCATGGCGGAGCGGCAAAGATCACTCAGCCTTGAACTATAACTCTAATGAGAATTATTCTCAGTTGCGTTGTCGTGAAGCGACAACGTGCCTGGAGACGACAGCGGGGCCTTCGCCAGGCGCACAAGCCTTCCGGGCTTGTGCGTCCGGGCTCAGTCTTCTTCGCGCAGCTTGAAGCCGCTGGTCAGTTGCTGCTGAACGGTGGGCGGCACCGCCTCGTAGTGCGACAGCGCGATCGTGTAGCGCCCCTGGCCGGCGGTCAGCGCGTTCAGCCGGTTCTGGTAGGCGGCCAGTTCCGACATCGGCGCCAGGCCTTTGACGACCACGGTGCCGGCGGCCAGGTTGGCGGTGCCGGTCACCATGCCGCGCTTGCTCGACAGGTCGCCGGTGATGTCGCCCATGGCCTGGTCGGGCGCGCTGATCTCGATCGCGACGATGGGCTCGAGCACGATCGCGCGCGCCTTGGCGATGGCGTCCAGGAAGGCCTTGCGGCCCGCGGTCGCGAACGCGATCTCCTTGCTGTCCACGCTGTGGTGCTTGCCGTCGTAGACGATCACGCGCACGTCCACCACCGGGTAGCCGGCGATCGCGCCGTGCGCCAGCACCTCGCGCACGCCTTTCTCGACCGCGGGGATGAACTGCCCCGGAATCGTGCCGCCCTTGACCTGGTCGACGAACTCGAAGCCGCCGCCGCGCGGCAGCGGCTCGATGCGCAGGAACACCTCGCCGAACTGCCCGGCGCCGCCGGTCTGCTTCTTGTGCCGGTGGTGGCCTTCGGCCGGCGCGGTGACGGTCTCGCGGTAGGCGATGCGCGGCGGCCGCGTGTTGACCTCGAACTTGTAGACCTCGCGCAGCCGCTCCAGCAGCACGCGCAGGTGCAGCTCGCCGAGGCCGTAGACGATGGTCTCGTTGGTCGTCGCCACGTGCTCCACCTTCAGGCACGGGTCCTCGTCGACCAGCTTGGTCAGGATCTCCCACATGCGCTGCTCGTCGCCGTGGCGCTTGGGCTCGATCGCCAGCCCGTGCACCGGCACCGGAAAGTCCAGCGGCTTCAGGTGGATGTGGTCGTCCTCGGCGGCGTCGTGCAGCACGGCGTCGAAGTGCAGCTCGTCGACCTTGGCGACGGCGACGATGTCGCCCGGCAGCGCCTTGCTCACTTCCACGTGCTCCTTGCCCTGCAGCAGGAACAGGTGGCCCACCTTGAACGGCTTGCGGCCGTCGCCCACGTACAGCAGGCTGTTGGGCGTGACCGTGCCCTGGTGCACGCGCAGGATGCCCATCTTGCCGACGTAGGGGTCCACCGTGACCTTGAAGACGTGCGCCAGCACGTGCAGCGCTGGATCGGGCGTCGCGTGCATCGGTTGCGCGGCCTCGCCTTCGCCGTTGAGGAAGTCGGGCGCGTTGCCTTCGGTCGGGTTGGGCAGCAGCTTGACGATCACGTCCAGCAGTTCGGCCACGCCGGCGCCGGTCTTCGCGGAGACGAAGCACACGGGGATCAGGTGCCCCTCGCGCAGCGCCTGCTCCAGCGGCGCATGCAGTTCGGCGGCGTCGACGTCGCCGTCGTTCAGGTAACGATCGACGAAAGCCGCGTCGACTTCCACCACCTGTTCCACCAGCGCGCGGTGCGCGGCGTCCACGGCGCCGAAGTCGCTGTGCCCTTCGCGGTTGTAGAAGCAGTCGACGACGCGGCTGCCGCCGGCGTCGGGCAGGTTCAGGGCCAAGCATTCCTTGCCGAAGGTGGCCTGGATCTGCTCCAGCAGCGCCTGCAGCTTTTCGGGCGCGGCGTCGATGCGGTTGACGACGATCAGCCGGTCGAGGTGGCGCGACGCGGCGTACTCCATCATGCGCTGCGCCATCGGCTCGATGCCGGTGGCGGCGTTGATCACCACCGCGGCGGTTTCCACCGCCTCCAGCGCCGGCAGGCTCTGGCCGAGGAAGTCGGCGCCTCCGGGGGTGTCGATCAGGTGGATGCGGGTGTCGGCGTGGTCCAGGTGCAGCACGCTGCTGTTCAGCGAGTGCTGCATGCGGCGCTCCAGCGGGTCGGCGTCGCTGACGGTGCTGCCGCGTTCGAGGCTGCCCATCGCGCCGATCGCGCCGCTGCGCTGCAGCAGGGCTTCGGCCAGCAGCGTCTTGCCGGCGGCCGAGGGGCCGACCAGGGCCAGCGTACGGATGCGTTCGATCGCGGCGCTGGCGCCGGGGGCTGGGCTTGGCATGAGGGTTTCTCCTGCAGCCCGCGCCGCTGCGCCAGCGGCGGGCTGTGTGTCGTTGGGAGACGTGTTCAGGCTCGCACGGGCGCAAGGCCAGCGTACGCCTTTCGGCGGCACGCCACAACCGGCACGATCAGGGGGGCGGGCCGGCCTCGCCGTCGACCAGCACCGAGGCCAGCCCGCGCGAGCAGCGCTCGACCCGCGCGCTGACGCCGTAGACCTGCGCCAGCGTGGCCGGCGTGATCGCGTCGGCCGGCGTGCCGCCAGCCGCGACGCGCCCGCCGTGCAGCAGCACCGCGGCGTCGCAGTGGCGCAGCGCGGCGTTCAGGTCGTGCAGCACCAGCAGCGTGACGAGGCCGCGCGCGCGGGTCTGCTCGGCCAGCAGGCGCAGCGCGCGCCACTGGTGGCGCAGGTCCAGCGCCGCGAAAGGCTCGTCGAGCATCAGCACCGCCGGGTCGCGCACCAGCGCCTGCGCCAGGCCGACGAGCTGGCGCTGGCCGCCCGACAGCTCGTCCAGCCAGGCCATCGCGATGGTCGCGATGCCGAGCTGCGCGAACACCGCGTCGACGCGCGCCGGGTCGTCGGCCCTGCGCCGGCCGCCGGCGCGGCGCGCGGCCAGCACCGATTCGATCGCGCGCAGCCGCACGCCGGCCGGCAGCGCCTGCGGCAGGTAGGCCACGCGCTGCGCGCGCTCGGTGCGGTCCATCGCCGCCAGCGGCCGGCCGTCCAGCAGCAGGCGGCCGCGCGCGGGCAGCAGCCCGGCCAGCGCCTTCAGCAGCGTGGACTTGCCGCAGCCGTTGGGCCCCAGCAGCGCCGTCAGGCTGCCGGGCGGCAGCGGCGGCAGGCTGATGCCCTGCAGCACGGCGCGGCGGCCGTAGCCGGCGTGCACGCCGTCGACCTGCAGCCCGGCGGCGCTCACGACGCGAAGGCCGCGCGCGTGCGCAGCACGATCGCCAGGAAGAACGGGATGCCGATCAGCGCGGTGACGATGCCCACCGGAATCACCGCGCCCGGCACCACCAGCTTGGACGCGATGGCCGCGCCCGACAGCACGAAGGCGCCGACCAGCGCCGCCGCCGGCAGGTAGAAGCGGTGGTCTTCGCCGCACAGCCGGCGCGCGACGTGCGGCGCCACCAGCCCGATGAAGCCGATGGTGCCGGCGAACGACACCGCCGTGGCCGCCAGCAGCGCCACGCGCAGCAGCGCGCGCAATCGCAGCCGCCGCACGTCGACGCCGAAGCTGGCCGCGCGCTCTTCGCCCAGGCGCAGCGCGGTCAGCGCCCAGGCGTCGCGCAGCGCCCAGGGCAGCAGCAGCGCCGCCAGGCCCAGCAGCAGGCCCACCTTGGTCCAGGTGGCGCGCTGCAGGCTGCCCATCACCCAGAACACCAGTGCCTGCAGCGCCTCGGCCGAGGCCACGTACTGCAGCAGCCACAGCAGCGCGTTGAAGCTGAATACCAGCGCGATGCCGAACAGCACCAGCGACGACGCCGGCAGTGCCAGCCAGCGCGTCACGCCGTCCAGCAACAGCGCGGCGGCCAGCGCGAAGACGAAGGCGTTGGCCGTCACCATCGCCTCGGCCGGCACGCCTGGGATGCCGACGTCCAGCACGATGGCCAGCGCGGCGCCGAAGGCCGCGGCCTCCGACAGCCCCAGCGTGAACGGGCTGGCCAGCGGGTTGTCCAGCACCGTCTGCATCTCGGCGCCGGCCAGGCCGAGCGCCAGCCCGACGGCCACCGCCAGCAGGCCCTGCGGCAGCCGGATGTCCCAGACGATGATCTGCCGCGGGTCCAGCGCCGCGCCGGGATCGGCCGGGCCCAGCGACTTGGCGGCCCAGCGCAGCAGCTCCGAAGGGCTCAGGCCCGACGGTCCGGTGCCCAGGTCGGCCAGCAGGCAGGCAATGGTGGCCAGCGCCAGCAGCGCCACCAGCGCGGCGCGGCGGCGCAGCAGCGCGGCGTAGTCCGCGCTCATCCGGCGGGGTTCAGCGACACCCAGTAGCTGCCGTCCGGCGGCACGGCCAGGAAGCGCTCGTGCATCTCGCGCCAGGTCTTCAGCGGATCGAGCGCCGCATAACGCGCCGGGTGCTGCCACTTGGCGAAGGCCTGCAGCAGCACCACGTGGTAGGCGGTGTTGTAGAAGTGGTGCCAGGCGCCGTGCACGCGGCCGTTGCGCACGGCCGGCAGCGCGGCCACCTCGGGCCGGCGCAGCGCGGTGGCGCGCAGCGCGGCGCGCGCGGTCGCCTCGTCCACCGCGGCGCCCATCTGCAGGCCCACGGCCTTGGTGCCGGGCTCGTAGGTGCCGGTGGCGATGTAGACCTGCGGCGCGCGCGCTACCACCGCTTCGAGGCTGGCCTCGCCCATCGTCGTCGGCACCAGGCTGTCGCCGAGGTTGGCGCCGCCGGCCAGCGTCACCAGCTCGCCGAGGTTGCCCTTGCCGGCGGTCATCAGGCCGGGGAAGGCGCCGGCGCGCACGTCGAGGAAGACGCTGGGCCGCTCGGCCGCCGGGATGCGCTCGGCCACTTCGGTCACGCGGCGCTTCTCGGCCTCGTAGAACGCGATGAAGCGCTCGGCCTCGCCCTGCCGGCCCAGCGCCTGGCCCAGCACGCGCAGGCTGGGCACGGTGTTGGCCACCGGCTGCTGGCGGAAGTCGACGAAGACCACCGGCACGCCGGACTTCTCCAGCTGCTCGACCACCGGATTGCGCCGCCCCGGGCCGTGGCCGATCAGGCTGAAGACCGCGATGTCGGGCTTGAGCATCAGCACCTTCTCGGGGCTGACGCTGTCCTCCGAGGTGTTGCCGATCAGCGGGATGCGGTCGATCTCGGGGAAGCGCGCGCGGTACAGGCCGTAGGTCTGCGGGTCGAGCTTGCGCAGGTCGCCCTGCCAGCCGGCGATGCGCGCCAGCGGCGCCTTGCCTTCCAGCAGCGCCAGCGTGTAGAGCAGCCGGCCTTCGCCGAGCAGGATGCGCTCGGCCTTGGCGGGCACGCGCACGCTGCGGCCGGCGAGGTCGGTGACGGTGGCCTGCGCGCGCAGCGGCAGCGCCGCGCAAACGCCCAGCGCGGCGGCGGTGCCGGCCAGCAGGCGGCGGCGTTGCGGGGAGTGGGTAACGGTCATTTCAATGCTCGTCCTGGTGGTCGGCGGTGTCGCGCTTCCAGTAGCCGGAAGCCGACAGCCATGCGCGCGGCTGGCCGCGGTCGTCGATCAGGTGGCGGCGCAGCGCGCGCATCTGCGCCGACTCGCAGGCGATCCAGCAGAAGCGGTCGCCGGGCGGCAGCGCGGCATTGCGCAGCGCCTGGAGCAGCGCGTCGGGCGCGCCCTCGCGGCGGTGCAGCCAGTGCACGGTGCGGCCGGGCGGCACCGCCAGCGCCGCCTGCTCGGCCGCGTCTGCGACTTCGACCAGGCACAGCACCGGCGCCGCGGCGGGCAAGGTCTCCAGCCAGCGGCCGATCGCCGGCAGCGCGGTCTCGTCGCCGATCAGCACATAACCGTCGAATCCGACGCCTACGAGGTGTGAGCCGCGCGGCCCGGCGACGCCGATGCGCATGCCGGGCGCGGCCTGCGCCGCCCAGCTCGCCGCGGGGCCGTGGCCGTGCAGCACGAAGTCGAGGTCCAGCTCGCGGCCGTCGCAGCGGCGCGGCGTGTAGTCGCGCATCGCCGGCCGCAGCGGGCCGTCGGGGAAGTGCAGGCCGTGCTCGTCGGTGCTCGGCGCGATCGGTGCCGCCTCGCCCGGCGCGGGGAAGACCAGCCGCACGTGATCGTCGGGCGCGGGGCTCGCGAAGCCGGCCAGCGCGTCGCCGCCCAGCGTGATGCGGCGCATGCGCGGCGACAGCGTTTGCACGCGCAGCACCTGCAGTTCGCGGTAGCGCAGCGGGTGGCGCTGCAGCATGATCTGCTTGGGTGGCCGTTCGTCCATCGTCATGATCGGTCCTGGTCGGCGGCCAATGCCTGCAGCCCCAGCACCAGCTCGCCGCGCCAGGCCAGCCAGTCGTGGCCGCCGTCGAACTCGTGGTGCTGCACGCGGTAGCCCTTGGCGCGCAAGACGTTGCGCAGGTTGCGGTTGGCGTCGAGGATGCCCACGCCGTCGCCCGGCCGCGTGCGTTCCAGCCGGCCCGCGGCGAGGTACAGGCGCACCGGCACGCGCTCGCTTTCGGCGACGTGGCGCGTCAGCCATTGGTCCTCGGGCGACTGGTGCAGCGGCGGCGCCATGCCCATCAGATGGTTGGGTGCCCACCAGTACGAGCCTGACAGGCTCAGCACCCGGCCGAAGCGCTGCGGGTGGCGCAGCGCGATCCAGCTCGCCGCCAGGCCGCCGTAGCTGGCGCCGCCGATGGTGCTGCGCGCCGGGTCGGCGCTGATCGCGTGGCGCTGCGCGAGCGCCGGCATCAGCTCCAGCGCGATGGCGTCGGCGAACTCGGGGTTGCAGGGCAGCTCGGTGCCGCGCGCCTCGGGCGATGCGTTGCCGACCAGCACGGCCAGCATCGGCGCCAGCATGCCGGCCGCGAATGCGCGGTCCAGCACCGCGGGCAGGTCGACCTTGGCCAGCCAGTCCGGCCCGTCGAACAGCAGCAGCAGCGGCCAGCCGCCCGCGGGCGCCGCGCCGGCCGGGGTGTAGACGCTGACGCGGCGCTGGTTGCCCAGGCGCTGGCTGCGCCAGTCGATGCTCTCCAGCGTGCCGCGCCGTGCCGGCAGCGGGCCGGCGGCCCAGGGCTCGTCCAGCGCGCCGGGCAGCGCCAGCACCGACGAGCGCTCGCGCAAGCCCAGCGCCGGGTCGGCGGGAAAGGCGCGCGGGTTCAGCGGGTCGGCCTGCACGACTTCCAGCACCGCGCGCCGCTGCTGCAGCGGCGTCGCACCGGGGCGGCGCGGCGTGTCGGGCGCGAGCTGGTACGCCAGCCGCGTGCCGCGCGCCAGCACGACCTCGGCCCACCAGACGTCGCTGTCGCCCAGGCGCTGCAGGCGCGGGTCGTCGCCGGCGCGCACCGGCCAGAACAGCCGCACTTCGCGTGTGCTCTCGTGGCCGCGCCAGACGAAGCTGACGCGGAAACGGCTGCCACCGTCCAGCGGCTCGGCCAGCGGCGTGCCCTGCGCCGCCAGCGCCTGCCAGAAGGCCGGCGTGCCGGCGCCGTGCTGCTGCAGCAGCGCGGCCAGCAGGGGGCCCGGCGCATCGGCGGCGCGCGCCGCCGGCCAGGCCAGCAGCGCGGCCGCGGCGGCCAGTGCGCGCCTTCGCGTGGTCATGGCCTAGAACCGCGCCGCCAGCGAGAAGAACCAGCGCCGCCCGTCCTCGTTGAAGTCATTGCTGTTGAGCCGGTCCACTGTGCGGTCGGCCAGGTTCAGCACGCCGCCGCGCAGCGTGACCTGGGGGTTCAGCGTCCAGGCCAGGCTGACATCGGCGATCGTGTAGCCGGGCTTGCTGACGAGGTTCAGCCCGCTGGCCGGCACGCTGATGTACTGCTTGCCGCTGAAGCGCGCGCTGGCGGCCAGGCTCAGCGCGGCGCCGGCCTGCCAGTCGAGGCCGACGTTGGCCGCGTGCTTGGAGCGGTAGGTCAGCGGCAGCTCGACGGCGCCGCTGGTGTTGCGCGCGTCGGTGTAGCTGTAGTTGGCGCGCAGCTTCCACGCGCCCAGGGCGACGCGGCCGCTCAGCTCGGCGCCGCGCGTCTCGACGCTGGCGATGTTCTGGTAGCGGAAGATCGGCCGCCCGTCGGGCAGGAAGCCGACGAAGTTGTCGTAGGTCGGCGCCAGCGCTTTGTTGGCGGTGCGGTTGGTGATGTCGATCATGTTGCGCAGCTTGTTCTGGTAGACCGTCAGGCCGGCCCCCCAGTCGCGGCGCTCGGCCAGCAGGCCGATCTCGCTGCTGGTGCTGGTCTCGGGCTGCAGCGCCGTGCTGCCGACGATGTAGCAGCCCACGGTCGCGCTGCCGCACGAGACCGAGCCCCAGTTCGGGCTGCCCTGCAGCAGCGTCGGCGCGCGGAAGGCCCGCGCCCAGCCGGCCTTGATGGTCAGCCAGGGCGCCAGGTGGTGCACGAGGTAGGCGCGCGGGCTGTCGTGGCCGCCGAAGTTCTCGTGGTCGTCGTGGCGCAGGCCCAGCGTGACGAAGGTGTCGTCGCCCAGGCGCAGCTCGTCCTCGACGAACAGCGCGTGCTGCTGCACGCGCGTGGTCGGGTCCTTGCCGAAGCCGGCGGTGCCCGGCGCGCCGGCCAGGTTGGCGGGGTCGTGGAGCTTGTCGCGGCGCAGCTCGCCGCCCACGGTCAGCGTCTGCCACCAGGCCGGGAGCGGCAGCGTGAGCTTGCCGTCCAGCAGCGTCGTGTTGGACCGGTTGGGATTGATCTGGCCGTCGACGGTGCCGGTGAGGTTGCGCGTCTCGTCGGCGCTGAGCGTCAGCTCGCTGCGGCCGAAGCCGTAGCGGCCCTGGTGGCGCAGCGACCGGGTCTCGCGCTCGAGCACGAAGTTGCCGTGGTTGCGCCGCGTGCCGTCGGCGTCCAGCAGCAGCGATTGGCCCTCGGCCGGCGTCCACGCGAGCTGCGCGCCGTAGCTGCGGCTGTTGAGCAGCGGCATCGCCGTCGGCGCGGTGCCGCCGGCGGCGGGCGCGGGGTTCAGCGCCGGGCTGTCGGCCTCGCGCTGGTCGGCGCCGCCCCAGAGCTTGAAGCCCAGCACGTCGGCCAGCAGCGGACCGGACAGCGAGAAGCTGCCCAGCGTGCTGTCGCCGGCGAGCTCGTTCTCCTGCACGATCTTCTCGACGCGCAGCGAGCCGCGCCAGGCCTTGCCCACCTTGCGCGTGATGATGTTGACCACGCCGCCGATGGCGTCCGACCCGTACAGCGAGCTCATCGGCCCGCGCACGACCTCGATGCGCTCGATCTCCTCCACCGGCACCCAGCCGCTGTCGTAGTCGTTGCCGCGGAAGCTGGCACTGGTGGAGTTGACGCGCTTGCCGTCGATCAGCATCAGCGTGTAGGCCTGGCCCAGGCCGCGGATCTGGATGCCCGGCACGAGGTTGCCGCTGCGCGACAGCGTGACGCCGGGCACCGTGCCCAGCAGTTCGGCCACGTCCTGCACCGGGCGCTTGTCCAGCTCTTCGCGCGTGATCACCGAGATGCTGGCCGGCGCGTCGATCAGCTTCTGCTCGATGGCCGAGCCGGTGACGACGATGGTTTGCGGCTCGGCGGCCGTCTGGGCCGGCGCCGGGCCGGCGGCCAGCAGCGGCCAGGCGCAGAGCAGGGCGGAACGAAGCGGGTGCGGGCGGAGCATCGGCATGGCGGGAAAACGGTCGCGACCATAATCAAGAATGAGTCGCATTAAGATTCGGTCTTCGAGTGTTCCACGCGCCCGGCCATCCGAGCTTTGCGCCGCACCACGAAAGCTTTGCCCGCATGCAATCCCGCTTGACCGCCGCCTCGACGCTGCCCCCGCCGCCGGCCGGCCGCCTGCTGCACCGTGCCGACATCTGCCGCACGGTGGACCTCGTCGGCGCCGGCTACGAGTTCTGCGGCGGACAGGTGAGCGAGCGCACACCTCTTCTGGACGGCTTGTTCCACACGCTGGAGCTGCGGCCGGGCTTCGTGCTGCACCGCACCCGGCTGTGCGACTTGCAAAGCCTGCGCACGCGGGTGCAGCTCAAGCCGGGGCTCAAGCTGAGCCTGGTGGTCGGCGGCCAGGTGGAGGTGGCGATGGGCAGCCGGCGCTTCCGCCTGGGTCCGCGGCGCGCCGCCGCCGGCGGCTGGCACAACGACGCGGCGCTGGTGGCGCTGGCCGAGCCGGCGCCGTTCGAGCGCATCTGGCAGCGCGGCCGCCACGAGCGCAAGGTGAGCCTGACGCTGCTGCCCGAATGGCTGGCCGCGAGCGGCCTCGCCGCCCACCCGCGCGTGCGCGACTTCTGCGCCAGCCACCTGGCCACCCTGCCCTGGCGGCCCAGCGCGCGCATCCAGGCGCTGGCCGAGCAGATCATCCAGGCGCCGCCGCTGCAGCCGGGGCTGCTGAACCTGTACCTGGAAAGCCGGGCGATCGAGATCGCCGCCGAGGCGTTGTCGCTGATCGCCGGCGAGCCCGCGGCCGCGCCGCTGCCGGCGCCGCCGCGCGAGCGCGAGCGCCAGCGGCTGCTGGCGCTGCGCGACTGGCTGGACAGCGGCGCCGCCGACGGCTGCAGCCTGGCGCAGATCGCCCACCACGCCGGCATGAGTGCCAGCGCGCTGGAGGCGGGCTTTCGCACCTGCACCGGCGCCTCGGTCTTCGGCTACCTGCGCCAGCGCCGGCTGGATGCGGCGCGCCGCGCGCTGGAGCAGCAGGGCGTCAGCGTCGCGCGCGCCGCCGACATCGCCGGCTACACCAGCGCCGCCAACTTCGCCACCGCGTTCAGGCGCCGCTACGGGCAGACGCCGCGAGAGGCGCGCCTGCGCTGCTGAGCCCGGCGGCCTGCCACTCGTCGACCAGCCGCTGCACCAGCTCGGCGGCCGGCAGCTCGCGCGCCAGCGGCGCGCCCTGGCCGGCCCAATGGGCGGCGAACTCTGCGGCGAACTCGATGTTGCCCTGCGCCGCGGCGGCGGCGTGCAGCCGCTTGGCCGCGTCGTAGGCCAGCGGATACGCCGCCGGCGGCGGGCTGCCGGGCGCCTCGCCATGCTCGATCAGGCGGTTGACCAGGCCGCGCGCCGGGCGGCCCGAGAGCACCGCGGTCAGCCGCGTGTGCGCGGCCCGGCGCGGGTCCTTCAGTTGCGCGCGATAGGCGGACGAGGCCGCCGACTCCGGGCACAGCACGAAGGCCGTGCCGAGCTGCACCGCGGCGGCGCCCAGGTCCAGCATCGCCTGGATGCCGGCGCCGTCCATGATGCCGCCGGCGGCGATCAGCGGCAGCCGCGTGTGCTGCCGCAGCAGGCGCAGCAGCACCGCGGTGCTCCAGCGCTCGTCGTTTGCCTCGGGGTCGAAGAAGCCGCGGTGGCCGCCGGCCTCGATGCCCTGGGCGACGATGCCGTCGACGCCCGCGACTTCGATCTGCGCGGCTTCGTCGAGATTGGTCGCGGTGGCCAGCGTCAGGCAGCCGGCCGCTCGCAGCGCGGCGATGCGATCGCGCGGCGGCAGCCCGAAGTGGAAGCTGACCACCGCCGGCCGCTGCTGCAGCAGCATCTCGAACGCCTCGTCGTCGCCGACGAAGCTGCGGTAGACCTCGTCCAGCGCCGCCGGCGGCGCCGCGCCGGCCTGCTGGAACAAGGGCGCCAGGTGCCGCAGCCAGGCCGCCTCGCGCGCCGTGTCGCGGCGGGCGGGTGCGTGGCAGAAGACGTTGACGTTGAAGGGCGCGGCGGTCAGCGCGCGCGTGCTTTCGATCATCTGCCGCGCCTGCGCCGGCGTGCTGGCGCCGATGCCCAGCGAGCCTAAGGCGCCGGCGTTGCCGACCGCGGCCGCCAGTGCCGGCGTCGCGGTGCCGGCCATCGGGGCCTGGATGATGGGATGACGAAGGCCCAGGCGGGCGATGAAAGGGTGCAGCGTGCTCATGACGACCGTTTAGCGCAAGGGGCCGGCCGCCGTCAATCCGTTCGCCGGCTGCGCGGCAAGAGCTCGAAGGTCGACTTGCCGAGCCGCCAGGCCCTCGGCAGCCGACACGTCACCAAGGCACCAGCACCCCAACCCCTTGCTGCTCGGCCCGCTGAACGATGAACGAACAGGAGACCAGGTCTTCGACGACCATCCCCAGGGACTTGAAGAGCGTGATGTCCTGTGCCGACTGCCGTCCCGCCACCTTGCCCGTGATCACGTCGCCCACGCAGCCGATGATGTGGCTCTGCGCCACGACGCCCTGCGAGATCGCCCCGCGAATCTCGCCGCCCAGCTCCAGCGTGCTGTCCGTGAAGTCGGTGAAGAACCGCGAACGCCGGACCATCTCGTCGTCCACTTCCGCCGTCGTCGGGATGCTCGAGCCCACCACGTTCACGTGCGTGCCCGGCTGCACCCACTCGCCCTTGAGAAACGGCGCCGTCGCCGACGTCACCGTGCACAGCACGTCCGCATGGGCCGCGCCCTGGAAATCGTCGCTCGCCTCCAGCTTGCGGCCCAACTGCTCGCCCATCTCGCCCGCGAAAGCCTTCGCCTTCGCCAGCGAACGGCCGCAGATCACGATGCGATCGAATGGGCGGACCAGCGTCAAGGACTGCAGATGCGTGCGCGCTTCGTCGCCATAGCCGTAGATCGTCATCGTCTTCGCATCCTTGCGCGCCAGCACGTCCGTCGCCGCGGCGCTGGTCGCCCCCGTGCGGATGGCCGTGATGTCGCGCCCGTCCAGCACGGCGCGCAGTGCGCCTGTCTCATCGTCGAACAGCAGCACGGCACCCTGGTGCGAACCATGGGCCGTGCCGTGATTGCCCGGGTACACCGACACCACTTTCACACCGAACGCCGCCGGGTCGCTGGCGTGCCCCGGCATCACGCTCACCAGGCCGCGGCCATGCGGCAGCGGCACCGAGCGGCGGATCGGCTGCAAGGCCTTGCCTTGCGAAACCAGCGTGAACGCTTTGTGCATCAGGTCCACGCACTCGCGCATCGAAAAAACCTGCGCGATGTGCTCGCGATTCAGAATTCGAACGTCCATGGAATGCGTCTCTTGCTTCTCGTCCGTTGAACGACGTGGATTCAGCCGCGTTCCGGCTTGATGTCGGCCAGCGCCTGCAGCAAGCGGTCGATATCGCCCGTGTCGTTGTAGAAATGCGGCGACACGCGAATGCCGCGGCCGCGTCCCGTGAGCTGGATCGAACGGGCCGACAGTTGTGCCGCCACGTCGTCGGGCTTCGCAAGCGCAATGTTCAGGATGCCCGCCGTGCGATCGCGCGGCGTGGCCGACGCCAGGTCCATGCGCGCCAGTCCGTCGTGCAGATGGCGCATGACGCCGGCGAGCCTGGCGTGGATGGCATCCCACCCGCAGGCGTCGAAGAAATCGAGCGATGCGGACAAGGCATACACGCCGGAATAGTTGGGGTGGCCGTACTGCAGCTGATTCGCCGGCCCGATGCCGCCCTGCACCGCATTCATGGCGCCGCGAAACACGGGCGTGAGCCGATCGCGCACGGCGGCGGTCGCCACGAACACCGCAAAGCCGAAACCGGACAGCAGCCATTTGAAGACCGCGGCGGTGTAGACGTCGACGTGCGCCAGGTCGACGGGCGTCGCGCCGAAGGCCTGCACGCCATCCACCACGAGCAGGGTGCCGTTGGCGCGGCAGGCGCGGTCCACGCGCTCGAGGTCGATGCGCGTGCCCGTGACCCAATGCACCTGCGACAACGCGAGCACGCGCGTGCGTGGTGTCAGTGCTGCCAGCAGCGCGTCCTCACGCGCCGACTCGCCCGCCACGCCCGCGCCGATGGCGACCGGCGCCAGGCGCGCGCCCGCCTTGGCTGCGGGATGCCAGGCTTCGCGAACCGTGGGGTATTCGTCCTGCGCGAACACGACCTCGTCGCCGGCGCGCCAGTCGAGGCTGTGCGCGAAAAGGTTGAGCCCCTCGGAGGTGTTGGCGGCAAAGGAGACGTCGTCCCGATGCGCATGGAGCCGCGATGCCAGGCGCGCACGCAGCTCGTCGCCTTTGGCCCGCCATTCGTCGCGGCCGAGAATGCCGCGGCCCTTCACGCGATCGAGGTAGTCGGCGACCGCGGCACCATTGCCGGGCGCCGTCAGCCCGGCGGACGCGGTGTCCAGGTAGGTGCACTGCGAGAGAAAAGGAAAGTGGCTGCGAACGTCCTGCAGGGATGGCATCGCGTTTCTGCGGATATCAACAAGAAGTTGAATCTAGCACGATCTGTTGACATCGGATAGGCGCCTCCATAGACTCGTCGACGATTCGTCAGCGCTTGAACATGATGTGCAGGCGCGAATCCGGTCGTCCAACCCGCTCGTCGAGGAACCCATGAACCACCCCTTCCCCCATCGCGCCGGCCGGCTGGTCCTGGCCCTGTGCGCGTCCATCGGCCTGGCGGCTCCGCTGGCCGTGAACGCCCAGGCACCGGCTGCTCCGGCGCCCGCCGCGGCGCCGGCGCAAGGCGGCTCGCCCACGCTGGAGGCCGTGCTCAAGAAGGGCTACGTCTCGTGCGGCGTCTCCGGCGGCAGCTTCGGCTTCTCGCTGCCCGACAGCCAGGGCGAGATGCGCGGCATCGACGCGGACGAATGCCGCGCGGTGGCCGCCGCCGTCTTCGGCAAGCCCGATGCGGTGAAGTTCGTGAAGGTGACCGTGCAGCAACGCTTCGCGGCGCTGCAATCCGGCGAAATCGATCTGCTGTATGCCAACGGCACCTGGACCACCACGCGCGAGACGCGCCTGGGCGTGCAGTTCGCCAGCATCCACTTCTATGACGGCGTGGGCTTCCTGGTGAAGAAGACGTCCAAGGTGCGCAGCGCCAAGCAGCTCAACGGCGCCAGCATCTGCACGCTGCCCGGCGGTTCGTCGGACATCAACCTGCAGGACTACACCCGCGTGAACAAGATCAAGGTCAAGCCGGTCGTGATCTCCGAAACCGAGGAAGTGAAGAAGGCATTCATCGCCGGCCGCTGCGACGCCTGGGTGCATGACCTGTCCGCGCTGGCCAGCTTCCGCGCCGCGCAGGGCGACAAGGCCGAAGACTACGTGTTCCTGCCCGAAGTGCTGAGCAACGAGCCCCTGGGCGGCGCGGTGCGCAAGGACGATGCGCGCTGGTTCGACATCGTGCGCTGGAGCCACTTCGCCATGGTGCTGGCCGAGCAGTTCGGCGTGAACAGCAAGAACGTGGACCAGATGCTCACCGCAGAGCGCCCCGACATCCGCCGCCTGCTGGGCGTCGAAGGCGACATCGGCAAGAGCATGGGTCTGGACAACCGCTGGGCCTACAACATCATCAAGGGCGTGGGCAACTTCGCCGAGATGTGGGACCGTGACGTGGGCGGCCCGCTGAAGATGCCGCGCCGCATGAACGCGCTGTGGAAAGACGGCGGCCTGCAGTACGCGCCTCCGATGCGTTGAGCTTCGTGCGCGGGCGCCGACGCTCTTCCCGCAGCGGCCTGTTGCGGGGCCTCTTCTGGCAGGCCGTCGTGCTCGGCGCGGTGGGCCTGCTGGTGTGGGTGCTGGTGCGCAACACGCTCTCCAACCTGGAGCAGCGCCACGTTGCCACCGGCTTCGCTTTCCTCGGCCGGGTGACCGGCGTTCCCATCGGCAGCACGGTGCTGGACTACGACCCGACCACCAGCACCTATGGCCTCGCTTTCCTGATCGGCATCATCAACACGCTGCGCGTGTGGATCGTCTCGGCCATCGCGGCCACGGTGCTCGGCGTCGTCGCGGGCCTCTCCAAGCTCTCGCGCAACTGGCTGCTGCGCACCACCGCAAGCTGGTACGTGGGCGCCATCCGCAACGTGCCCTGCCTGCTGCAGATTCTCTTTTGGGTGGCGCTCATCGAGCACCTGGGCGCGCCCGATGCCGCGCTCAAGCCGCTGCCCGGCGTCTATCTCTCCAACCGCGGGCTTGCATTCCCGTGGATCGACGCGCAACCCGGCTTTCAATGGACGATGGTCGCGCTGGCCGCGGGCGTCGTGCTGTTCGGCCTGATCCGCCGGCTCTTGCGCGGACGCGACGCTATGGCGGCCAAGCCCGGCATGTCCTGGGGGCTGGCGTTTCTTCTCGTCGTTGGCCTGCCGCTTGCGGCCTTCATGCTTACCGGCATGCCCGCGACATGGGAAGTGCCCGAACCGAGCCTGTTCGACTTCACCGGCGGCGCTCAGGTGACGAGTGAATTCGCGGCGCTGGCCATCGGCCTGTCGGTGTACAGCTCCGGCTACATCGCCGAGGTCGTGCGCGCGGGCGTGCTGGCCGTGCCGCGCGGGCAATGGGAAGCCGCGTCGTCCATCAACCTGGGCATGCCGGCGACGCTGCGCTGGGTCGTCCTGCCGCAGGCGCTGCGCGCGATCGTTCCTCCGCTGACGAGTCAATACCTCGGCCTTCTGAAAAACAGCTCCCTGGCGATCGTGATCGGCTACCAGGACATCGTCGCGGTCGCCAACCTGAGCCTGACGCAAACCGGCCAGGCCGTCGAAGCGGTGATTCTCATCATGGCCGTCTATCTGTCGCTGAGCGTCTTGATCAGCGTGCCCCTGAACCTCTACAACGCCCGCGTGCTGGCACGAGGTGCGCGATGAGGCCCGGGTCGCTTTCGCCGGGCGAACGTCGGCGCGCATGGCTGCGCGCCAACCTGTTCTCCTCGCCGCTGTCCACGGCCACGACCCTCGTGATGGCCGCGCTCATCGTGTGGTGGGCCATCGGTTTCGCCGGCTGGGCCGTGGTTCACGCGGTATGGACCGTGCCCGGTACCAACGAAACCGCCGACAGCACCGCCTGCCGCGAAGCCATCGGCCTGGGCGCCTGCTGGGCCGTCGTGCATGAGAAGTTCCGCTTCATCATGTTCGGCACCTATCCGTTCAACGAGCAGTGGCGCCCGGCCGTCACCATCGGCGTGTTCCTGCTGCTGTACGTGCTCACCGCGCAGCGGCGGCTGTGGAACTGGCGCCTAGCCGTCGTGTGGGTCGTGGCCCTGGCGCTCATCGTGTGGCTGATGGGCGGCGGCCTCGGGCTCCGGCGCGTGTCCACCGATGCATGGGGCGGCCTTCCGGTCACGCTCATCCTCGCGACCTTCGGACTGGCGATCGCATTTCCGCTCGCCGTGCTGGTGGCATTGGGCAGGCGCTCCGACCTTCCGGCCATCCGTGCGCTCTGCGCCGTGTATGTGGAACTGGTGCGTGGCGTGCCGCTCATCACCGTGCTCTTCATGGCCAGCGTGATGTTCCCGCTGCTGCTGCCGCAAGGCATGGACTTCAACAAGTTCCTGCGCGCGCAGGTGGCGTTCATCCTGTTCGCGGGCGCGTACCTCTCCGAAGTCATTCGTGGCGGGCTGCAGGCGGTGGATCGGGGCCAGTACGAGGCGGCCGATGCGATCGGTCTGAGCTACGCGCAGAAGATGGGCTCGGTCATCCTGCCGCAGGCGCTGCGCATCAGCATTCCGTCGCTGGTGAACGTGTTCATCGGCTTCTTCAAGGACACCTCGCTCGTGCTGATCATCGGCATCTTCGATCTGCTCACTGCGGCGCAGAACGTGGTGATCAATCCGATCTGGCAGGGCTTCGGCACCGAGGTCTATCTTTTCATCGGCCTCATCTATTTCTGCTTCTGCTTCACCATCTCGCGCTACGCGGGCGGCATCGAGCGGCGGCATTCCACAGCGAGTTAGTCGCGGCATTGCGCATGACAACGAACAATTCCCCATCGTCCGAAGCCGCGGCGCCCGCCGTGCAGTTGCGGGACGTCTCCAAATGGTTCGGCGAGCTGCAGGTACTGCGCAGCGTGAACCTGTCGGTGGCGCGCGGCGAGAAGCTGGTCATCTGCGGCCCTTCGGGTTCCGGCAAGTCGACCATGATCCGCTGCATCAACCGGCTCGAAGCGCATGACGAAGGCAGTGTGCGCGTGCTGGGCGCCGAGCTCACCGAGGACACGCGCTCTCTTGCTGCCGCGCGCAGCCACGTGGGCATGGTGTTCCAGTCGTTCAATCTGTTTCCGCATCTGACGGTGCTCGAGAACTGCATGCTCGGACCCATCAAGGTGCGCAAGCTGCCGCGTGCCGAAGCCGAGAGCCTGGCCATGAAATACCTGGAGCGTGTGCGCATTCCGGAGCAGGCGCACAAGCGCCCGCCGCAACTCTCGGGCGGGCAGCAGCAGCGCGTGGCGATCGCGCGGTCGCTGTGCATGCAGCCGGACATCATGCTGTTCGACGAGCCGACCTCGGCACTCGATCCTGAAATGGTGCGCGAGGTCCTGGACGTGATGGTCGAGCTCGGCAGCTCGGGCATGACCATGCTGTGCGTCACGCACGAGATGGGTTTTGCCCGGCAGGTTGCCGACCGGGTGGTGTTCATGGACCGCGGCGAGATCGTCGAGAGCGGCAAGCCCGAAGACTTGTTCGAGCGCCCACGGACCGCGCGGCTGAAAACCTTCCTCTCGCAGGTGCTTCACTGATGCCCGGCAAGACCACGAAAACCGCGAAGGCCGCGTCACCCAAAACAAGCGCGGCGCCCAGGCGCGCGCCCGCACCGCAGCAGCCGACGCGCCGGCCCAAGAGCCGCGCCGAAGAGCTGATGATGCTGGAGGCGCTCAGAAGCATCGTGCAGGGGCTTGAGCCGATCGTCGGCCCGAACGTGGAGATCGTGGTGCACGACCTTCGCCATCCGCGCTCGTCCACGTTCGCCATTGCCAACGGCCATGTGACCGGCAGGCGCGTGGGCGATCCGATCATTGCATCGCCTGCGCACGACAAGGGCTTCTGGGGCCACGAGCGCGCGGAACACAGCGTGGAACTCGCGGACCAGCTGGGCCTGTACAAATCCCGCGCCAAGGACGGACGCGAGCTCAAGTCGACGACGATCGCGCTGCGCAACGACGCGGGCGAGGTGTTTGGCACCGTATGCGCCAACAGCGACCTCACGCTCTTTCAGCTCATGCAGTCGCACCTGCAGCAGATCATCCAGCCGATCGCGGAGACGACGGCGCCCAACGACAAGGCGCGCCCGAGCGTGGATGAGTTGATCGACGAGATCATCAACGAGTCACTGGCAAGCATCGGCAAGCCGGTGATCGCCATGGACAAGGACGACAAGCTTCGGGTCATGCGCATGATGATCGAGCGTGGCCTCTTCGTCATCAAGGGCAGCGCCGAAAAGGTGGCGCACCACCTGCAGGTGACGCGCTTCACGGTCTACAACTATCTTGCCGAGCTCAAGGCGCTGGAAGAAGCGCCATCGCGCGGGCGGTAGGCCTCGTGGCTTTGGAGCATCGGGAGGTGATGGATCAATCCACGCGGTCGCGAGGAGCGCGACAACAGCGTGGCGGCGCGCGGCGGCACTGAGCAGGCGTTTCAACCCACGCGCTCGCGAGGAGCGCGACCGGATCTGCGCGAACGCCTTGGCGAAGTGGCCAGAGTTTCAACCCACGCGCTCGCGAGGAGCGCGACACCCGGCGCTGGTCAATGCCGGTTCGCGCGAGAAGGTTTCAACCCACGCGCTCGCGAGGAGCGCGACGAATGCTCCACAGCGCCGCGATGCGGCCGTCTTGCAGGTTTCAACCCACGCGCTCGCGAGGAGCGCGACCGGTGACAGCGGTGCACGGGCCGGCGCCGCTGACTGTTTCAACCCACGCGCTCGCGAGGAGCGCGACGGGCCGCGACGACACCGCCGAGGACAAGCTGAAGTTTCAACCCACGCGCTCGCGAGGAGCGCGACCCTCGCCGCTGGCCGCACTGGTGGCTGACTGCCAGTTTCAACCCACGCGCTCGCGAGGAGCGCGACACCAAGAAACCCGGGAATCAGGTCGCCAAGCTCACGTTTCAACCCACGCGCTCGCGAGGAGCGCGACGCTGGCAGTGCCAGCACGGCCGGTCCGGGCCGATGTTTCAACCCACGCGCTCGCGAGGAGCGCGACGGGCCGTCTGCTCGATCACACGCGGCCGCTGCGCGTCGTTTCAACCCACGCGCTCGCGAGGAGCGCGACCTGGAGGGCGGATTCCGGTCCGGCGGCAGCATGAAGTTTCAACCCACGCGCTCGCGAGGAGCGCGACGCCTGGGCGCCAATAGAGGCATGCAGCCAGCCGAAGTTTCAACCCACGCGCTCGCGAGGAGCGCGACGCAGCCGCGCCGACCGCATAGGGGGCGCTGGCAATGTTTCAACCCACGCGCTCGCGAGGAGCGCGACGAACGTCCACCTCGATGAGTTGGATCAACACGTCGTTTCAACCCACGCGCTCGCGAGGAGCGCGACCTTTTCACCACGGGCCATCCGAACGAGGGTGGTTCGTTTCAACCCACGCGCTCGCGAGGAGCGCGACGCGCTGCCGATGCCGATGGTGCCGGGCAAGGTCGAGTTTCAACCCACGCGCTCGCGAGGAGCGCGACCTTCAGCGGCCGGTTGTATTCGACGCGGCCCTTGGTGTTTCAACCCACGCGCTCGCGAGGAGCGCGACCTAGTGTCCCCGTGATGCATCAGCGTGTAGCACGCGTTTCAACCCACGCGCTCGCGAGGAGCGCGACCGTCGATGGTCTGCGCGTTACCCGACGAGGACAGCGTTTCAACCCACGCGCTCGCGAGGAGCGCGACACGCCCACGCCGGTGGGCACGGTGGCCGACGGCGCGTTTCAACCCACGCGCTCGCGAGGAGCGCGACATGGTCGGCGTGGTACTGATCCGCGGGCATGTCGCGTTTCAACCCACGCGCTCGCGAGGAGCGCGACGAGGCGGCAATGGCTGATACCGAGCGCGAGCTGCTGGTTTCAACCCACGCGCTCGCGAGGAGCGCGACATCGACGCGCATGCGGCCGAGTGGACGCCGGCGACCGTTTCAACCCACGCGCTCGCGAGGAGCGCGACGTCAGCGTGACCGTCACGGTCAAAGACAGGCGCTGGTTTCAACCCACGCGCTCGCGAGGAGCGCGACGCGCTCAGGCGTGTCGGCACCAGCGTGCAAGAGCTGTTTCAACCCACGCGCTCGCGAGGAGCGCGACCTCGCATCGGGCGCGACGCGGCCAGCATCCCGGTGTTTCAACCCACGCGCTCGCGAGGAGCGCGACGCTCGCCAGGCACCTCCTTGACCAGCATTTCGCCGTTTCAACCCACGCGCTCGCGAGGAGCGCGACCAGCCCATCGGCCAGCACGCGCCCTGCAGATCGTCGTTTCAACCCACGCGCTCGCGAGGAGCGCGACTGCTCGACCCGGGCGGCGAGATCTCGGTGGACTACGTTTCAACCCACGCGCTCGCGAGGAGCGCGACCCGCTTCGACGCGACCGACCGCAACCGCGGCGACAAGTTTCAACCCACGCGCTCGCGAGGAGCGCGACGCCGGCACGTCGATGAGCAGCAGCAACTGGGCGGTGTTTCAACCCACGCGCTCGCGAGGAGCGCGACCCGCGCAGGCCGACCGAGGCGCAGTGGGCCGCGAAGTTTCAACCCACGCGCTCGCGAGGAGCGCGACGCTGAAAAGTCACGCAGGAAGTCACGCAGCAAGAGTTTCAACCCACGCGCTCGCGAGGAGCGCGACACGCTGTCGGTGACGGCTTCCACGATTCGACTGCAGTTTCAACCCACGCGCTCGCGAGGAGCGCGACCGGCGGCGGCAGGCCCAGATCGACGCCCAGCGCGAGTTTCAACCCACGCGCTCGCGAGGAGCGCGACCGGCGATGGTGGAGTACCGCGGCGCCAGGCCGTTGTTTCAACCCACGCGCTCGCGAGGAGCGCGACCCTCGGCCTGTGACCACTCCGGCACCGGCTGGGCGTTTCAACCCACGCGCTCGCGAGGAGCGCGACAACAGGACAGCATGTTCACCGACGAGCAGCGGATGTTTCAACCCACGCGCTCGCGAGGAGCGCGACCAGCGGCTTCTCGGGGTCGCGGCCCCACTCTTCCACGTTTCAACCCACGCGCTCGCGAGGAGCGCGATGCTCACCAGCGCAGGGCCGGTGACGATCGTGCCGAGGTTTCAACCCACGCGCTCGCGAGGAGCGCGACCGCCGGATCGCCCGACGTCCAGACCCCGTTGTAGCTGTTTCAACCCACGCGCTCGCGAGGAGCGCGACCTCGGTGGTCAGGATGCGGTCGACGGTGCGCACCGGTTTCAACCCACGCGCTCGCGAGGAGCGCGACGCCGCCCAGCTCTTCGACGCCGCTTGCACGCAGTGGTTTCAACCCACGCGCTCGCGAGGAGCGCGACACGCCATCGGCACGCGCGACGCGCCAAAGCGGCTGTTTCAACCCACGCGCTCGCGAGGAGCGCGACCGCGGCAACGAATCCGTGATCCTCGGCTGGTGGAAGTTTCAACCCACGCGCTCGCGAGGAGCGCGACGGCGGCCCCCCGCTGACCTGGGCGATCAACGGATGGTTTCAACCCACGCGCTCGCGAGGAGCGCGACGCTGACGCGCTTCGCCGACTGCCAGAAGCGCGGCGTTTCAACCCACGCGCTCGCGAGGAGCGCGACACCACGCCCTTGCTGTGCGGGCGCGTGGACATGATGTTTCAACCCACGCGCTCGCGAGGAGCGCGACGCGACCGACACGCTGATCGTCACCGCGATCAAGCTGTTTCAACCCACGCGCTCGCGAGGAGCGCGACCGTTGCGATCACGCGCATGTCGCCTCCTTACACGGTTTCAACCCACGCGCTCGCGAGGAGCGCGACGCCCACACCTCGCGCGGCCTCGGGTGCGTGACGACGTTTCAACCCACGCGCTCGCGAGGAGCGCGACATTCAACCCGCAGGGACGTGCCGTCGCGCAGATCCTTGTTTCAACCCACGCGCTCGCGAGGAGCGCGACCAGGCTTTCGCACCGACACGCGACGCAAGCACGGTTTCAACCCACGCGCTCGCGAGGAGCGCGACTCAAGGCCACGGCACTGGCTGCCATCCGCAGCGTGTTTCAACCCACGCGCTCGCGAGGAGCGCGACGCCTCGATGTCGTATTTAATCTTGGGGTCGGACATGGTTTCAACCCACGCGCTCGCGAGGAGCGCGACCGTCGCCAGGCGCTCGCGCAGCGGCACCAGGCGGCCGTTTCAACCCACGCGCTCGCGAGGAGCGCGACAAGACGCAGTACTCGCGCAACAACGCCTACAACCAGTTTCAACCCACGCGCTCGCGAGGAGCGCGACGAGCTTCCATGGCAGCTACTGTCCAGATCGTCGAGTTTCAACCCACGCGCTCGCGAGGAGCGCGACCAAGACAGGCTCGGCCCGTCCGCCCCGTTTGGGGCGGTTTCAACCCACGCGCTCGCGAGGAGCGCGACATCACCGCGCTCAGCGCCCACGGCAAGCCGTGGAAGTTTCAACCCACGCGCTCGCGAGGAGCGCGACCATCTGCGTCTTGACCTCGTTGCCCAGCGTCTTTGCGTTTCAACCCACGCGCTCGCGAGGAGCGCGACGTGCGCCGCGGCGACGACTGGACGGCGCGGCACCGCGTTTCAACCCACGCGCTCGCGAGGAGCGCGACCGGCGGTCCGTAGACGACGGCGATGTCGAGCGCTGTTTCAACCCACGCGCTCGCGAGGAGCGCGACGAGACCTACACCAGCAGCCCGGCGTTCAAGCGCCTGTTTCAACCCACGCGCTCGCGAGGAGCGCGACTCAAGCGCACCGAGTCCGAGGGCTGTCCGATGCTGGTTTCAACCCACGCGCTCGCGAGGAGCGCGACGGTACTGCGGCCTGTAGTAGTCGAACATCTGGCCGGTTTCAACCCACGCGCTCGCGAGGAGCGCGACATCGCCAACGGCATCGAGGTCATGCCTTGGCAACGTTTCAACCCACGCGCTCGCGAGGAGCGCGACCAACCGCGAGCTGTACGCCGCATGGCTTGGCGCTGTTTCAACCCACGCGCTCGCGAGGAGCGCGACGACCAGGCCCTCGGCCAGGTGAGCGAGCTGCTGCAGTTTCAACCCACGCGCCCGCGAGGAGCGCGACGCTCTTCCAGCGGATGGTGGCAGCGCTGGAGGGCTGGTTTCAACCCACGCGCTCGCGAGGAGCGCGACGCGCCGGCCGTGCCCGTCGATGCGCCAGCGACAAAGGTTTCAACCCACGCGCTCGCGAGGAGCGCGACCAGCTCGCAGCACATCACCTGGGCGCACATCGACAAGTTTCAACCCACGCGCTCGCGAGGAGCGCGACGCCTCTGGTCGGCCTGATTTGTGCCTTGGTGACCGTTTCAACCCACGCGCTCGCGAGGAGCGCGACGCTCGATGCGCGCCAGGTTGCGCGGCTTGTTCTTGTAGTTTCAACCCACGCGCTCGCGAGGAGCGCGACGACGGCATCCCCGCCATCGTGCGCGAGATGACCGACGTTTCAACCCACGCGCTCGCGAGGAGCGCGACCTGCCTCGCCGGCCACAAGGGCCGCCGAGAAGGCGTTTCAACCCACGCGCTCGCGAGGAGCGCGACCTGGATGCCGCCCTCGCCGTCGAAGCCCCAGGCATCGTTTCAACCCACGCGCTCGCGAGGAGCGCGACCGGCTGTCCCTGCAGCCAGGCCAGCACCGAGTCGTTGTTTCAACCCACGCGCTCGCGAGGAGCGCGACCAGGACCGGCGTCGACGGCATGTTATTGGACCCGTTTCAACCCACGCGCTCGCGAGGAGCGCGACCCGGCAGTTCGGCATCGAGGTACAGCGCGCGCAAGTTTCAACCCACGCGCTCGCGAGGAGCGCGACCGGCGGCAGGCCAGGTAGGCCAGCACCAGGTGGTGGTTTCAACCCACGCGCTCGCGAGGAGCGCGACTGTGTACCGACCCCGACTGTTTCGACGTCAAGAAGTTTCAACCCACGCGCTCGCGAGGAGCGCGACCCGATCTCGCTCGCCGCCTGGACAAGATCATGGAGTTTCAACCCACGCGCTCGCGAGGAGCGCGACGATCGCCCAGCGGATCATGCCGCCGTCGGCAGACGTTTCAACCCACGCGCTCGCGAGGAGCGCGACCGCAATCGCGCTGCCGTCGGACAGCACGACGCCTTCGTTTCAACCCACGCGCTCGCGAGGAGCGCGACCGGCTGCAGTTCGGCGGTGGCCGCGCTGATCTTGCGGTTTCAACCCACGCGCTCGCGAGGAGCGCGACCCCGACGCCGGCGGCGTATGACAGGCAGATGACGTGTTTCAACCCACGCGCTCGCGAGGAGCGCGACAGGCCCTCGTCGAGTTCCAGCGTCATCTGGCGCTGCGTTTCAACCCACGCGCTCGCGAGGAGCGCGACTCCGAATTTGCGCTCAGCCGTCTACGCCGAGATGTTTCAACCCACGCGCTCGCGAGGAGCGCGACTCGCCGGCCGGCGTCGCATCGCCCTGGTCCATCAGGTTTCAACCCACGCGCTCGCGAGGAGCGCGACCCTCCCTTGAAAAATTCAATGGCCGCACCGGTTGGTTTCAACCCACGCGCTCGCGAGGAGCGCGACCCTCCCCTCCAAACAGGTCCGGTCGGTTGATGACGTTTCAACCCACGCGCTCGCGAGGAGCGCGACGTGACGAGCCGGGTGCGCATCGGCACCAAGTTGCCGTTTCAACCCACGCGCTCGCGAGGAGCGCGACCCGGTATCGCGTAGCGCATAGGTCGGCGATGCCAACGTTTCAACCCACGCGCTCGCGAGGAGCGCGACGAGTCGTCGCATGAAGGCGCTATCCCGTTCGCAAGTTTCAACCCACGCGCTCGCGAGGAGCGCGACCGGGAGACGAGGCGATGACGTGCCTCAGTACGAAGGTTTCAACCCACGCGCTCGCGAGGAGCGCGACGTCGTCCTCGCCGATGCGCAGCGCATCTGGCACTGGTTTCAACCCACGCGCTCGCGAGGAGCGCGACAGGTCGAGAAGGCCGCGGTCCTGCTGGATCTGGCCGTTTCAACCCACGCGCTCGCGAGGAGCGCGACACTTCGTTGAGGTTGCCGACGACGGCGCCCTGCGGGTTTCAACCCACGCGCTCGCGAGGAGCGCGACTCAGCGATCGCATCCGCGCCATCCCTGATGAGCTGTTTCAACCCACGCGCTCGCGAGGAGCGCGACATCACCTCGACGTCGGGAGCGTGGGCGAGGCGCTGTTTCAACCCACGCGCTCGCGAGGAGCGCGACAGTGTGGGAAGGGCGGGTGAGCGCGGGCTTCATCGTTTCAACCCACGCGCTCGCGAGGAGCGCGACAAGTGCCGCGCATCGCTGGGCTGATGCAGACCGGTGTTTCAACCCACGCGCTCGCGAGGAGCGCGACCGCATCTGGTCGGCGGTGTAGACGTGCAGCGGCCAGTTTCAACCCACGCGCTCGCGAGGAGCGCGACCACTCGCGTTTGTCGGCCGGCGCAGGCAGAGCCAGTTTCAACCCACGCGCTCGCGAGGAGCGCGACTCGCAGATCATGAGCGAGACAACCAAAAAGGAGAGTTTCAACCCACGCGCTCGCGAGGAGCGCGACAGTCTGGACCGCGCAGACCAGCGGCACAGGGCAGTTTCAACCCACGCGCTCGCGAGGAGCGCGACCGGCGCATTTCGGCCGGGTCGGAGATCCAGTCGAGTTTCAACCCACGCGCTCGCGAGGAGCGCGACTCGGCATCGGCGCCGGTGTCGTCGACCGCCTGAAGGTTTCAACCCACGCGCTCGCGAGGAGCGCGACCGCCAGGCCGACGCTGCCCAGCAGCGTGGTGTCCTGTTTCAACCCACGCGCTCGCGAGGAGCGCGACGAGCAGGCGATGACGGTCTTCAAGCCCGCGTTCCAGTTTCAACCCACGCGCTCGCGAGGAGCGCGACGGTCATCTGGATGTCGGCGCCGCTGGGTGTCTGCGCGTTTCAACCCACGCGCTCGCGAGGAGCGCGACGCGACTGACCGCGGCGACGCTGGTGCACCTGCGCGGGTTTCAACCCACGCGCTCGCGAGGAGCGCGACACTGCCCCGCGCCGTTCATCGTCAACAACCTGGCGTTTCAACCCACGCGCTCGCGAGGAGCGCGACCGGCCCGCGGGGTTGCGCGCGACAGACCAGCGACCGTTTCAACCCACGCGCTCGCGAGGAGCGCGACCGCGGATGGTGTTGGTGATGGGCGCGCGCAAGTCGTTTCAACCCACGCGCTCGCGAGGAGCGCGACGCCATGCGCTGCGCATCCGCGGTCTGCCGTGCGGCGTTTCAACCCACGCGCTCGCGAGGAGCGCGACGCCATGTCGGCGTTGTTGTCGGCGCGGGTGCCGAGTTTCAACCCACGCGCTCGCGAGGAGCGCGACCCCATGTCGCGCCTGGCCAAGGTGCTGGCGCTGCTGGCGTTTCAACCCACGCGCTCGCGAGGAGCGCGACGGTGGCGCTGTGATGGACCACACGCCGGGGCCATGGTTTCAACCCACGCGCTCGCGAGGAGCGCGACGGTCCAGGCGGTAGCCGAGCCACAGGCCGCCCAGGTTTCAACCCACGCGCTCGCGAGGAGCGCGACCGCTTGAAGCGCGGCGACCAGGTGATATCGACGCGGTTTCAACCCACGCGCTCGCGAGGAGCGCGACCTGCCATTCGCGTCGAGGCCCGCGGCCTTCATGTTGCGGTTTCAACCCACGCGCTCGCGAGGAGCGCGACGTGCGGCGTGGTTCGTGGTGCCAGCGTCTTCAGCGCGTTTCAACCCACGCGCTCGCGAGGAGCGCGACACGATGTGCCCCTGGGGAGTCGTTGCAGAGGGCTCGTTTCAACCCACGCGCTCGCGAGGAGCGCGACGAGCGCATCGAGGCCGGCCTCAACTCGTTGGAGGCGTTTCAACCCACGCGCTCGCGAGGAGCGCGACTCTCCGGCTCGTCGGAGGCTTCATTGCGCACGCCGTTTCAACCCACGCGCTCGCGAGGAGCGCGACGGCGCAAATGTAAGTGATTGATTTTGAAGCCTTCCGCAATACAAGCTTGCGAACTGGTGCTGCAAATGGCTGCTTGCACGGTGTCGGCTCACTCGCCGCCCTTGCCTTTCACTCGGCAACGGCGGCCTGCGAACCTACCTGGAATGCGTCTGCAGCTTGGGGTTCGCAGATTCAGAAGACCAGCGGCCCTGCCAGATCGACCGCCGGCTTTGCGCCGTGGTGCTCGACCTTGGACTGCCACTGCTTGCCCAGAAAGTAGAAGCGCAGGCTGTCGACGGACGGGTCCATGATGCTCAACAGTCGTGCTTTCACGGTGACCCACTGAGCGGGGCCAACCTCGACCTCGAAGACGGAGTACTGCACGCGCTGACCGAAGTCGCGGCATGTCTTGGCCAGCTTCCGCAGGCGACGTGCGCCGCTGGTGTCCTGGGTTTTCACGTCGTAGCTGACAAGAACCATCACGGCCGGCCTCACTTCCACAAGAAGGGTGGATAGGCATCCAGGTCGCCGCGCAGATGGCGGGCCATCAGTTGGGCTTGAATGAAAGGAAAGAGGCCGAACACCGCACTCTCGCCGAGGAAGGCATGTTGCAAATCCTCCCGCTTGCGCTCCTGGTAGGCGGTCAGCACCAGCTTGCGTGCGTCGTCGCGCAGGAGCACGGCGCCGTTATCCAGCGTCTGAAAGTCCTTTGCCGAAACCTGTTTGCGGTTGACCAGGGACAGCGCCAGACGATCGGCCAGCGCCGGCCGAAACTCTTCCATCAAGTCCAGCGCCAGGCTCGGCCGGCCGGGCCGGTCGCGGTGCAGGAAGCCGACGGCCGGATCCAGTCCCACGGCCTCCAGCGCGCCCCGGCAATCGTGGGTCAGCAAGGTGTACAGCAGCGACAACAGTGCATTCAAGGCGTCCAGCGGCGGCCGGCGGCTGCGTCCCTTGAACGCAAACGCCGGATCCTCGCTGCGCACCAGCAGGCCGAAGCTGTCGAAGTAGCACGCTGCCGCTTCGCCTTCCAGGTCGCGGAGCTGGTTCGCGTCGCTCTCCAGCATCAGCTTGTCGATCAGCCGGCCCAGACGCTTGTGCGCATATTGCAGCCGGTCGAGGTTCTCGGCGCTGAGCTTTTCTGCGTGATCGCGCAGGCCGCGGCCCAAGACCGATCGCTGGTTGTGCACCTTGCCGATCAGCAGATGCCGCACCAGCAGGCCGCAGCGCTGGGGGTCATCGGCGGCGCGGTACTGCGCGCGCCGCAGCAGCACGTTGCCCGACACCGGGCCTTCCACGCGGGCCAGAAAGCGGCCATTCGTTGACAGATAACTCACGCAGATGCCGTGTTCGGTGCAGTGCCCCAGCAGCGGCGGCGAAACCATCACGCGACCCATGCAGACCAAGCCGCTCAGCATGTGCATGGGCAGCCGCGCGCGTTCTTCGCCTTCCACTTCCATCACGAGGTTCTCGCCGTCCTTGCGCAGCCACGCCCCCTCGGTCGTGACGTACAGCGTGTTCAGCATCGGGCGCATGCATGTCACTCCTTGAGTTGTCTTTGCAGCCAGCGCTGAACGCCGCCTGAGCGTCCCAGCGCTCGAGGCCGACAATCAGCCAGCAGCGAGCAGTGGTCGCAGCGCGACGCTTCGTAGACGGCTTCGGGCGTGTGTTCCGATTGCAGCAGGCTTCGCACGTCGGCAATGGTCTGCCGGGTCAAGGCTCGCAACTCTTCGTCGAATGCGACCTCGTGTCGGCGCCGCTGTTCGCCGTAATACAGGGCACCGTGCGGGATCACCTGGCCGAGCATGTGCTCCAGGCACAGTGCCTGCGCGCAGAGCTGCACTTCGTCGGCGCGGTGCTGCTTGGGGCGTCCGCGCTTGTACTCGACCGGCATCGCCGGTGCGTCTGCCTCACGCCCCGCAAACTCCACGACATCGGCCACGCCGTGAATGCCCAGGTCGGCATGGCTGATTGGCATTGCGGTAACGACACGCCGATCGCGCCGCAGCGCCGACTGCGGCAGATCGACGCGCTGATGCAGCAACCGGCCCTGCGCCGTCTGCACGTTCTCGGTCCAGACCTGTTCCAGGTGGATCAGCGCGCACTGCCGCGGGCAGTACAGGTAGTGCTGCAGTGCGGAGATCGGGACCGACCAGTCATCCTGCGCCATGAGCGATGCCCCGGCCTGCGCTGCGGGCGCGCTCTCAGAGCATTTCGTGCAGCGTCACGCCGGCCGGCAGCTTGGCGGCGTCGATGTTCACCTCGTAGTCGGCGTAGCTGCGTGCGGGGCTGTCAGCCTGGCCATCGCGCCGGCTCACGCGCACCTGCTCGAATAGCTTGTGTGCAGGTGCGTTGCCCATCGCCGAATCGTGCTCGAAGACGATCAGCTTGCGGGCGGCCATCTCGCCGCGCGCGGCCGAACGGTCGTGCTCGAACATGTTGATCAGCGCCTGCCACAGCAACTGCAGGTCGTCGGCACTGAACCCGGTGCGCTCGGCCAGCTTGGCCGATATGAAGCCGTGCGCGCGGTACAGGCCATAAGGGATGATGTTCTTGCGGCCCATCGTCCGGTTGTCGCCGGACTGCTTCTCCGCTTCCTCAGCGGTGGTCACCGCCATCCGCGTGATCGACACTTCCATCGGCAGCACGGGATCGATCGAGGTGGCAAAGCCCATTTGCACCGGCCCGCGCACCTGACCGGCATTGACGCCGGTGGTCATCACGGCGCCGAAGCTGCGGATGTCGAAGAAGTTCGCGCACATCCACGCGGTGACCTCGCGCGCCTTGGCTTCGTCCTTGGGCAGCTTCTTGAGTTCTTCCTTGCTTTCGTTGCTCAGGCCCACGGCCTTGCGGCCGAGCAGGTGCTGCTCGTTGAGGATGGCCTTCTCCTGCATGTAGATCGCGTGCCCGTCGGTGTCGCCCTTGGCCAGGCTGACGAAGTTGCGGATCTTGCGCTTCAGGCAGACGTCGGTGACCAGACCCTGGTTGGTCTCCGGGTCCAGCCGCGGCAGGTTGCCGGCATCGGGGTCGCCGTTGGGGTTGCCGTTGACGACGTCGAACAGATAGACGAATTCGTAGCGCTTGGCGATGGCGGTCATGGTGCTTGCTCCTCCTGAGTTCAGTTGTTGTCGACGGCTGCTTCCACTTCTTCGGCAACCTCGGCCGGGGCGCCCTTCTTGAAGCGGACTTCAGACTGGTGGTAGTAGCCGATTGCGAAGCGGCCCTGATCCTTCAACTCCAGGCTCCTCGGAAAGTGGTCGGGCAGCTTGTCGACGATCTCGCGGATGTCCTTCTCCAGGTTCACCGCCAGGCCGGCCTTGTCCTTGCGCACGCGCGCCAGGTGATTCTGGGCGTTGCGCATCAGCAGCGGGAACACCAGGGCCGGCGTGGCCGATGCCGCGCCGAAGTAGCGGTCGCGGATCGTGGCATTGACCTGCCCGCCCAGCGCCGCGCGCTGCGTGCTCTCCAGCACGGCAAACAGGCGCCCCAGCAGGTAGGCCGGGTGCGTGACTTTGACATCCAGACTCACGGGAACCTCCTTGGAAGACGTTTCAGAACCACCAAGCCGCTGATCGCGGCAGATCACGGCCTTGCACAAGGCCACGCGCAACCCGCCCACGTCGCCATCAGCACGCATGCGCATCACCAGGCTGGACAACAGGCTTTGCGGATAGCGGCTGCCGGTGAGGATGGCGCGCATCAGGTCGCCGGCCAGCAAAGGCGACACGTCCTCGGCCTTGGCCTTGCCGTCGCGCATCGGCGCCGTGCACAGCGCCAGCCGCCATGGCGTGGGCGGGGTCTTCCACGGCAGCGGCTCCAGCAGCAGGTCTTGCGCATGCGCGCGCAGGTGTTCGGCCAGCATGCCCAGGCTGTCGCGTAGCCAGTAGCGGATCGACAGGCGTGATGCGTTGGGCGACAACCCCAGCACCACCATGCGGGTCTCGGGCTTCAGCCGCGGGTCGATGTCCGTCAGCGGCCTTCCCTTGGCCACCACTTCGAGCGCATGGCGCACCTTGTCGGCGGCCTGCTCGTCGGTCTGCGGCGCGTCAGTGGTCAAAGTGGCGAAGGTCCATTCGGCGACCTCGGCTTCCTCGGGCTGGTCGGTTTCAGCCCAGAAGACGACGGTGGCATCGCCGACCGTCAGGCGCTGCCGGTTGACGGCCTCGCGGCGCAGCAGGTGGTTCAGGACCGTGGTGTATGCAAAAGCGGCTTCGTCGGACACCGGCGCGTTCTCGCCCTGCGACTTGCCCCATGAATTGAAGGCGTCCTGGTTGAAGGAGACGATCGAGGCGCCCGAACTCTGCGCACCGTTGACGCCTTTGATGGCGGGGTGGAGCCGCGCTGCCGGATGTACGCCGCCCGTCATCAAGCAGGGCATCGGTGCCGCCGTCGAATCTTCCTCGGGCACCATCAGGCGGGCACGCAAAGCCTGGGCTGCAGGCCGCTCGTGCAGGTATTGCCGCTCGCCGTCGAGGCGAAAGACCAGGTTGGTGTCCAGCATCTCGGCGCTGAAGTGCGGCGGCGCGAACTGCTCCGGCGTCCAGCGATCCAGGAAGCGGTTCAGCGCCACCAGGCCGGCATCGGTCTCGTTGCGCAGCTTGTCGTCGTGGAACTGTTTGAAGGCTTGGTGCTCGTCCGCAGCACGCTTGCTGGAGGCACTGACGCCCAATACATAGCTCGTCTTGTCCCAGAGGAAGTTCGGCTTGATGCCGGACGTGCGCTTTTCAGGCTGAGGGACGCTCAGGCTGCGAGGCAGCGGCTTCTTGCCCGACGTATCCAGCAGCGGAACCACGCCCATCACCTCACCATCGCCGGACAAGGTGATGCAGTAGCTGATCTTTTCTTGGCTGTAGCCGTAGCGCGGCAAGCCTTCTTCGCCGCGCCGTTGCAGGCGGTGATACTGCTCATACAGCGCCTGCAGGATCATGACTTGACCTCGGCGCTGGTCCACGCGGGCACCGCGATCACGCCATCCACCATCGTCGCGCGGAAGAAGCGCGGCGTGCTGCCTTGGTCGTGGTCGATGTCGTGCAGCATCCAGCCCAGGTCACGCGTGCCTTGCAGTGCGGGATCTGTTGCCGGCAGCGCTTCACCGTCTTCCACCAACGCGAAGTGGGCGTCGAATTCGCGCATGCCAAGGCAAGGCTGCTGGAAGCATTGACCCTTGCGCGCGCGGCGGTTGAAGATGTCCAGGTGCTTGCCGACGCTGTCGTCGGGGCCGGCCTTTCGGGTCAGCGCGAAATGCGCCTCGATGAGGTAGGCCACGTGGCGCAGCACGGTCGCGGCACGCTGCTGGCGATCCGTCTCCACGACGTTGTAGAGCCCGACCAGCGAGCCTTCTTTCATGCCCTTGCCGGCGCTGACCGACGAAGCCTTGCTGCCCACCTCGTTGCGCCGGATGGTCTCGAAGCGGATCGGCTTCAACACCCGGATGCGGTCCACATGCCAGCGGATCGCGGGCTTCCAGTGCACGGCTTCGAGAATGGCGCGGGCGGCCGATGGCGTGACTACGTCGTAGGAGACACGCTCGCCTTTCATCTCCGGGCGCGTGAAGCAGGCGCGCTCGCCCCATACGTGCAGGCGGATACCGAATGTCATGCGCTCCTCCCTTCTGATGGAAGCGAGATGAGGTGGGATGAACCCGTCCCCATCCCGCATCCTGTTTGGACAACACCAGCAAATGCACCGCCGCAGCGTTTCAACCCACATCGCCTTGACAGAGGGCGCCCAGCCGATAGCCGTCCAGTTGTCTGTGCTTGGCGGATGTGATCAAGGCATTCCCATGTCCGGCGGACTACCTAGCAACCAAGGCCTAAAACAAAACGCTCAAGCGCTTGACTCCTCCTTCCCCGTTCGACGCAAGGAATGCTATCTGATGACAGCCAGTCAATCAAGTCCTACAAGGAAATCAAACCGCAGCAGCGAAGTTTTCATAGAACCAGTCCAATCGCATCCAGAAACTCCGGGTGTTCCCAGTCCAGCCCGACGTCGGCTCGATACAGCCGTCGATTGGTCAGCAGCATGAACTGATGGCCCCAACTGCCTGGATTGACCGCGGCGACAGCGCCAGCCTCGACGAGAGTTTCGAACGTTCGCCGCGGGATCTGCACGGTGTAGGGCTGCAGGGTTCGAGCAAGACCACGGACGCCATCCGCAAATCGGAGCCGCTCGATGGCGGCTTTGGCAGCATTGTCGAAAGCCACGATCACCGTTTCTTGTTGCGTGTCAATCAATCGGTAAAGCCGAGCCAACGTGTCCATCGGCAGGCTCGTGAGAGACGCGGCGCGCAAGCGGCCGAGCAGGTCGTCCACATCGAGCTGGCGGTCGCCGCGTGTCCAGTACAGCTCCTCGAAGTAGTCGCGGATGGCGGCTGGCGCCAGCGGATCGCCGGCATGGCGACGCAGTACCTGTGCCGCGACGGCCGCGAACTGGGCCAGCTCTCTGGGTGGCTTCCATTGCTCGGTGTCCGGGCTGAAGACCAGCACTTCGCTGGCATCGGCGCTCCACAGGCCTTCGCGGTTGCAACGCCCCGCTGCCTGTGCCACCGAGTCCAAGCCGGCGTCGGCCCGCAGCACCAGCGGAAACGAGACGTCGACGCCGGCTTCGATCAAGCTGGTCGACACCAGCCGGCACGGCTGCCCTCGGCGCAGGGCCTCTCGTGCCTGCTGCAGCACCTGGCGGCGATGCTGTGCGCACATCAGCGTGCTCAGGTGCCAAGCTCCCGGCTGGTCGCTCAGCCCTTGATACAGCGCTCGCGCATGCAGGCGGTTGTTGACGATGCACAAGGCCTGATCTCGTTGCGCCATACGGGCCACCACGTCGGCATCCGACATCGGGCCTGCGTGGCGTACGGTCACCCGCCTGAACACCTGGAACAGCCGTACCGGATCCGGCGCCAGCTCTCGCATCGAGCCAATGACATTCCGGAAACGCTCGTCGGCCAGCGCCGGCTGCGTGGCCGTGCAGAAGACGATGCTGCAGCGGTAGTTGCGCGCCAGTTCGTCCAGCGCCAGCAAGGTGGGCATCAGCAGCTTCAGCGGCAAGGTCTGCGCTTCGTCGAGCACGATCACGCTGCCGGCAACGTTGTGCAGCTTGCGGCATTGCGAAGGCCGGTCGGCGAACAGGCTCTCGAAGAACTGCACTGCGGTCGTGACCACCACCGGGGCGTCCCAGTTCTCCATCGCCAGGCGGATCTTTTCCCGCGCTTCCCGGGCCTGCCTGGGGTCATCGGCAAAAGCGCTGTGATGCTCCAGCACCGCTTCGCCGCCCAGGGGCCCGAGCGCCCGCCGAAACACGGCAGCGTTCTGCTCGACGATGCTGGTGAACGGGATCACGTAGATCAAGCGACGCAGGCCGTGTGCCACCGCGTGGTCGAGGCCGAAGGCCAGCGAGGTCAGCGTCTTGCCGCCGCCCGTGGGCACGGTCAGCGAGAAGAGGCCGGGCGCCAGCGCGGCCTGGGTGCGCACGTGTTGCAGGACGTTCGTGCGCTCGGCGTTGACCGGCGTGTTGTCCACCCGCGAAGCCATCGCCTGGAGATGTGAATCGAGCGCATCGCGCAGCGCAGCCATCGTGAGGGTGCTCGATGCGCGTGCCGGTCCCCGGCCTTCGGCTTCGGCATAAAAGGCCTCGGTGTCGAGAAAATCGGCGTCCACCAGGCAGGAAAACAGCATCCGCACCAGCAGGCTCAGCATGAAGTTGGCCTGCGCAGCGCTCTTGGGCTTCATGCCCGCCGGCGCCTGCAGCGTTTGAGGCAGGTCCAACTCGTGCCGCCACGCATCCAGCAAAGTCGGCAGTTCGGCGTCCAGACGTTGCCGCAGGTTGGTGCGGCTGGCTTCGCCCTCGCCATCGGCCAGGCCGGCGTGATGCCCGGCGATGGCGTAGGCGATCAGGTAGCCCAGCGGGCCGAACCGCTCGACGGCGATGCGCGCCCCCCAGGTGGCATGGTCCACGCGGTCGCCCTGGCCACGGATGCGCTGCTGGAATTCCTCGGTGTACTTGCCCAGGTCATGCAGCAGTCCGGCGGCGTGCGCGAAAGCCTGGCCGCCGAACCACTCGGCAAAGCGAGCGGCCAGTGCGGCTACGGCTTGCAAATGGTCGACCAGAGGTTGCCAATGCGCTTCGGGCCGGTCCGTCAGCGAATGGGCGTGAAAGACGCGGCCGGGCCGGGCGATGGGTGTACCGGCCGCACCGGCACTGCCGGGTTGAGGATTCTGCGCATGGGTCATGCGCCGATGGTGTCAGAGCGCGGCTGCACGCCCGGCCGACGTCTCCTGCAAACGGTGGATGACGTCTCGATGCCGATCAGGCTTGAGCCGGTGGGTTCAGCGTCGCGCCCGCATCGTGAACCCTGCGCAAGGATTCTGCCGCGGCGTCGGCGGCCCCGGGGTGATCCAGCGATAGTCGCAAGGCACGTCGGAGGCCGAGGACTCGACGAAGCAGACGCTGATGATGCGCGCCGCCGGCCGCTGCGCGCGCAGCAGCGTCGGCACGCCGTGGTCGCTGCGCACGTGACCGTTGCCGGCCACCAGCAGCGCGGGTTTGGCGCCGGCGTCGGCGGCGGCCAGCAACGCGGCGGCCATGCTGGTGTCGCGCAGGCGCTGGGCGGCGCGCATCGGGGGCACGCGCGCCGCCGGCAACTGGCCGCAGTGGCCGTCCAGCAGGTCCTGGTCCAGCGCGGCCTGTGCAGCGGCGGACAGCGGCGCGGCGGCGATCGCCGGCGCCAGCTCGGCCGGCAGCGCGGCATCGCCCTGGCGCGCGACGGCGCGCACCGCGTCCAGCGGCGCGTTGCCGCCCCACACCGGGATGCCGGCGGCCAGCACTGGCGCGAACAAGCCTTCGTGCAGCGGCCAGCGCCAGCCCTTGGGATCGAAGCCGGCGGCCTGCAGCCGCGGCAGCAATTCGGCGCCCGGGCCGACGCGCTGGCCGCGCAGCAGGTGCTCGGCGATGACCACGCCGCCCGCGCCCAGGGCCGCGATCAGCGCGCCGCGGCGCTGGTGGTGGTGCGGGTTGTCGTGCTGCTCGCCCAGCAGCACAAAGTCGGCGGCGCGCAGGCGCACGATCAGCTCGTCGCGGCCGATCTCGCGGCCGCCGGCGGCGTCGACGATGCGGTCTCCGGCCGTCGCCGGCGCGGCCGCGCAGCCGGCCAGCAGCAGGGCGCCGCCGCTGCCCAACAGCCGGCGCCGGCGCATCACGGCTTGCCGCCTTCCGCGCCGCTGCCCTCCGGCACGTAGACGATCGAGCCGTCCTTCATGCGGTAGGCCACGCCGGCCTTCTCGCCGTCGCCGCTGCCGATGGCGCCGCTGGACTTGTAGCGCTCGATCTTCTCGCCCTTCTTGACGACGATTTCCATGCTGGGCTTGCCGGGATCGGTGATGACGGTGACGTCGCGCTGGTTGAAGGGGTTGAGCAGCGGGTTCTGCGCCACCGTGATCAGCAGCGCCGCGATGATGACGAGAAAGATGTCGATCAGGTTGACGACCGACAGGATGGGATCGTCGCTCTCGGGTTCGTGCAGCAGCTTGATGGCCATCGCGTCAAGCCCCGGTCCCGGTCCCGGCCTTGGCGGCTGTGCTGCCGATCTCCAGCAGCTCTTCGGCCAGCCAGCGGCGTCGCACGTTGGAGATCCAGAACGCGAGGGCCGCCGCGATCAGCGCCAGGATCACCGCCGAGAACGCGACCGTCATGTTCTGCGAGACCTGGGCCAGGTTGCCGTCGGCCAGGCCCTTGAGCGCCGGGCCCATCGGGATCATCGTCGCCACCAGGCCCAGCAACGGCGCCACGCGGCTGGCGATGCGCGGGCCTTCCAGCAGCTTGTGCGCGCGCAGGTCCAGCTCGTCGGGGCTCAAGGGGCCTTGCGCGCGCTGCGCCGCGACCAGCGGGCGCCCGCCGCCGCGGCGGCGCGCCCAGGCCAGCACCGCGAACTCGCCCAGCAGCCAGAAGGCGTAGAGGAACAGCAGCGCGATCAGCGCCAGCGTGGGCAGCAGGAAGAGCTGCGCCACCACGTACATCGTGTTTTCGATCCAGGGGGTCATGCGGGGGTCGGGGTCAAGGGTGGGATCTGGGGGCGCGACAGCGGCCGGGCGCGCCAGGCGCCGCCAGCCGTGGCCAGCACGATCAGCAGCAGCGCCAGCAGTGTGCTGGGCAGGTCGCTGGGGGTCACGGTGGGCAGCACGCGGTCCAGCCGCAGGCCGCGGATCGGCGGCGGCGGGGGCGGTGCGGGGGGCGGTGGCTCGGCGGCGGCGGGCGGCTGCTGCGCGGCCGCGGCCGGTGTCGGCTGCGGTGCCGGCGCCTGCAGCCCGAAGCCGGCATCGACGAAGGCCTTGAAGGTCGCGTTGTCGGTGCGCACGTCGTAGCGTTTGGCCAGCTCGCGGTAGCGGTCCTTCAGCTCGGCCACGCTCTGCGGGTCGGCCTTCCACTGGCCCAGGCGCGCGGCTTCCAGCATGCGCTCGATGCTTTGCGCCAGCGCATGGGGGTTGTGGGCCTCGAACCACCGTTTGAGTCCGAGCTGATGCTTGTCGCGCACATAGACGTCCATGAACTCCTGCCACTGGTCGTCGCGCACGATCTCGCGCGCCACGCTCTGCCAGCCGGCGAAGTTGTTGACGCCGTCCAGCACCTGCAGCGTGCCGGCGTAGCCTTCGGCCATCAGGCCCTGGATGTAGCCGGGGTGGAAGTTGCGCGTCGCCAGCTCCTTGGCCAGGAAGCCGGCCGCGCCTTCCACCTTGCCGGCGCCAGGGCCGCGCAGGTTGCTGATGTAGAGCTCGGGCGCCTTGCCGTCGAGCTGCCGCACCGCCAGCCCGATGCCGCCCAGGTACTGGAACGGGTCGTCGGTGGTCAGCATGCCGTACAGCGTGCTGCTGCGCGCCAGCACCGCGGCCTCGGTGCCGCGCAGGTGCTCGGCGTAGAGGTTGAGCTTGCGCGCGCTGGCCACGCCGGTGCTGCCCCACTCGGCTTCGTCAGGGCCGTAGGCGTATTGCATGCGCGAGAGGTAGAGCGCCGCCAGCTTGCGGTCGCCTTCGGCTTGCGTCTTCCAGGTGTCGGTGGCCAGCGCGGCGTCGTCCAGCCCGGTGCCGTAGCGGCCCGATTCCGACGAGAAGATGCGCGTCGCGCCGGCGCGTTTGGCCTCGGCTTCGGGCACGCCCTGGCGCTGCAACTGCTGGCTGATGCGGCGCGCGTTGGCGGCCACCGGGTTGTCGGCCTCGTCGGCTTGCGACGCGAGTTGCGCCGCGCGGGCCAGTTGCTTCATCACGTTGGGAAAGTGGTCGCGGTACAGGCCCGTGGCCGACAGCACGACGTCGACGCGCGCTCGGCCGAGTTTGTCGCGCGGCACCAGCTTGACGTCGCTGACGCGGCCGCCGGCGTCCCACACCGGCTCGACGCCCAGCGCCCACAGCGCCTGCGCTTCCAGCAGCCCGAAGTGCCGCATCGTCTCCACCGACCACAGCGTGAAGGCCAGCTTGGCCGGCGTCTTGCCGGTCTTGGCGCGGTGCGCGGCCAGCAGCGCGTCCAGCGCCTGCTGGCCGGCTTCCCACGCGGCCTTGGTCGGCACGCGGCTGGGGTCGAAGCCGTAGAGGTTGCGCCCGGTGGGCAGCGCGTCGGGGTTCTTGATCGGGTCGCCGCCGTAGCTGGTGGGCACGTAGCGGCCGGCCAGGCCGTCCAGCAGGCCGCGCAGCTCGCCTTGCGCGCCCAGCTTGTCGTACCAGTCGCGCGCCTGCGCCGCGCGCTCGGGTTTCAGGCCCGGCGGCGGCGTGCCGTCCTTCAGCAGTGCCGCCAGCGTTCGATAAGGCTTGGACTCGGTGAGCTTGGTGTAGTCGCCCACCAGCATCTCGTCGCCTTCCTCGCCGGCGGCGGTGTCGGCCACGCCTTCCCAGAAATCCTTGCCCAGCATCATCAGCACGGTGGCGATGCGCCACTTGTCCTCGGTGCCCTGGCCGAAGGTGTGCAGCCCCATCGGCTGCGCGCTGTGCGCCAGCTCGTGCAGGTGGTCGTGCACCTCGCTCAGGAAGCGCGGGAAGTCCTGCTCGATCTGCGGCGCGGTCCAGCCCAGGTCGCGGTCGATGCGCTCGGCGCGCACGCCGTCGAGGAACTGCGCGCGCAGCCGGTCCTTCACGCCGCCGCTGTCCTGCGCCAGCCACTGGTGCAGCAGGTCGTGGATGCGCGTGAGCTTGTCGTGCAGCCCGGCCGGCGCGAAGGCCGGCGTCTGGTGGCTGATGATCACCGCGCGGCCGCGGCGCTTGGCCTGCGTGGCCTCGCCGATGTTGTCGACGATGTAGGGGTAGAGCACCGGCACGTCGCCGACGGCCAGCATCGGCCAGTCGTGCACCGAGAGGCCGCGCTCCTTGCCGGGCAGCCATTCCTGCGTGCCGTGGGTGCCGAAGTGCACCAGCGCGTCGGCCTTGAAGCGGTCGCGTACCCAAAGATAACTGGCCAGGTAGTGGTGCGGCGGCACCGCGCTGGTGGAGTGGTACAGCGCCTTCTCCTTGTCGTCACCGCGCTCGCCGCGGCCGGGCTGCGGCAGCAGCACCACCTGGCCGAGCTGCAGCCGCGGCACGACGAAGAAGGGTTCGCCGCCATCGGCCAGCACCATGCTGGAGCGCGCCGGGTCGCCCCAGCGCTCGCGCAGCGCGGCCTGCACCGCGTCGGGCAGCGAGGCCAGCCAAGCGCGGTAGCGCGCCAGCGGCAGCTTGTCGGCCAGGCCGTCGCGCAGCAGCTCGCGCAGGGCGCTCTGGTCCTGCGGCGGGCGGTAGCCGGGGGCCAGCAGGCGCTGCAGCTGCAGCGTCAGCGGCGTCTCGGCGACGCGCTCGGTGCGGTAGCCGGCGTCCTGCAGCGCGGCCAGCGTGCCGCTCAGGCTGCGCGGCAGGTTCATGAAGCTGGCCGAGAGGTTCTTTTCGCCGGCGGGGTAGTTCCAGAAAAAGATCGCCACCTTCTTGTCGGCCGGCGGCAGGTGGCGCAGCCGCGCCAGGTTCAGCGCCTTGGCGGCCACTGCGTCGGCCTGCGGCGCGATGGCTTCGAGCTGCTCGTCGCTCTTGCGCGTGGCGGCGGCGGTCTGGATGTCGCTGATACCCGTGTACTCGGCCTGCGCCAGGTAAAAGGGCACGTCCAGCAGCGGCACGCCTTGCGGGTCGGCGCGCCAGGCGTCGGCGTCGCCGCGGCGATAGGCCATGGCCTGGATCACCGGGATGCCCATGGCCTGCAGCTCGTTGCGCCGCATGTCGGGGCTGAGCGTGATCTGCGTGTTGACCAGCACGTCGGCGACGAGCCGGCCGTCGACGCTGAGCAGCCGGCGCATCGCGTCGGGGTCCATCACCGGGCTGTAGAACGGCATCGCGATCGCGCCGCCGGCCTCGATGCGCTGCACCAGGCCGTCGATCAGCCCGGTCTGCTCGGCCGAGACGGTCTGCTGGTGGAAGGCGATCGCGACGATGGGCGCGTGCTGCTTGGGGTCGACGCCTTTCCAGGCCAGGTATTCGGACGCCGTGGCGACCACGGTCTGCGGCAGCGCGGGGTGGTACAGCGCGGCCGGCGGAAACACCTGCGGCGCCGGCAGGCCGTGCCAGTCGCGGCCTTCGACGCGGGCGCTGAGCAACTGCAGCAGCGCGCGCGTGTTGGCGCGGCCGCCGTTGACGTAGTAGGCGTGCAGCGCTTGCGCGAACGCGGCGTCCACGCCGCCGCCGGCCTTCGGCGCCTGCGTCGGCAGCCACACGTGCGGCTTGCTCGCCAGCGCCGGCAGCGCGGGCCCAAGCTTCTCGCGCACATAGTCCTCGATGTGCGAGCGCGGCGCGTCGATCAGCACGAGGTCGGCGCCGTCCCAGAACGAGGGACCGGGATCGGCGCCGATCTTCTCGGCGTAGCGCGCCTCGATCTTCAGCCCCAGCGCGTCGGCCTCGCGCGCCAGGCTGACGAACTTGCCCGGCGCCACCGGGCTGGCGGTGACGATCAGCACGCGGCCGGCGGCTTGCACCGCGGCCGGCGCCGCCATCGTCAGCAGCCACAGCAGGCCGAGCAGGAGAGCGCGCATGGTGCGGGTGTCAGAACGAGTATTTCAGGCTGGCGCTGAAGTTGCGGCCGGGCTGGGTGTAGGCGTCGGTCAGCGTGCTGTTGGCGGCGGTGCCGCGCACGTCGCTCCACAGCACGACCTTGCGGTCGCCGATGTTGTGCACCGCGGCCAGCAGTTGCAACTGCTTCGTGATGTCCCACCACGCCGAGAGGTCGGCGACGACGTAGCCGGCCGGAATGTACAAGCCGTCGGCATAGGGCCGCTTCTGGCGCTCCTGCGCCACCAGCATCAGCTCGGCGCCCCACAGGCCCTTGCGGTCGTAGGCGACCTTGAGCGTCATCTTGTCGGGCTCGATGCTGGCCAGCGGCGTGCGCGTGCCTTCGCTGATGGCGTTGCCGCGCGCATGGGCGTAACGCGCCTCGGCCAGCCAGTTGGCGGCGAAGGCCCAGCCGGCCGAGAGCTCGACGCCGCTGATCTCGGCACGCCGCAGGTTGATCGACTGGAAGGTGCGTGTGTTGGCCGCCATGCCCGGGTCCAGCGGCACCGTGGTGGTGGCGGTGACGTCGATGTTGGCGTCGATGAAATTGCGGTAGCGCGACTTGAAGACCGCCAGCCCCAGCTTCACCGGGCCGAACTGGCCGCGCGCGCCGACTTCCACCGAGTCGCTGGTCTCGGGCTTCAGGTCGGGGTTGCCGATCGAACGGTAGGGCGGGTTGGCGGTGGTGTTGCTGACGCCGCCGTTCACCTGCCCCGGCGTGGGCGCGCGGAAGCCGTGGCCGTACTGCGCGAACAGCAGCGCCTGCGGCGCCAGCTTCCAGGTGACGCCCAGCCGCGGCGACAGCTCGTCGCCCGACAGCTTGGACGGCGCGACCTTGTTGTTGACGGTGTACAGCGGGTCGCCGACCTGGGGGTCGAGCTCGAAGCGGTCGAAGCGCAGCGCCGGCGTGATGGTCACCGGGCCGATGCTGATCTCGTCCTGCACGAAGGCGCCCAGCAGCCGGTAGTCGGTGTCGGGGAAGCTCTGGTTGGGCACGAAGCCCAGGCTGCCGGTGAGCAGCGCGCCGGTGGCCGTGTAGTGCGCGCCGTCCTTGAGCGAATAGACGCGCGTGTCGGAGGCGTCCACGCCCCACAGCAGCCGGTGCGCGACCGCGGCGCCGCCGAAGTTGCTCTCGGCCTGCACGCCCAGGCCCTGGCTGTCCTCGCCGTACAGCGTGTCGCGGTCGCGCCGCGCCCACGAGGCCGGCGGGCTGCGGTAGCGCTCGGTGCCGAGCTGGCGGTTCGTCGCCTCCTGGTCGAACACGTAGGCGCTGAACCGCTGCAGCCAGGGGTTGCGGTTGTTGCTGTACTGGTACTCCAGCTTGCCCAGGCGGCGGTTGACGTGCTCGCTGGCGTCGGCGTCGATGATGTTGGCGTTGACGAAGGGCATGCCCACCACGGTGTAGATGGGGCTGGTGGTGATGTCGCGGTCGATCTGCTCGAGCGAGGCCTTGAGCTGGTGGCCCGGCGCGACGTCGAGGATCAGCTTGCCCAGCAGGTAGTCGGAGCGCCGGTCCTGCGGGTTGGGCGCGGTGCGGTTCCAGCTCAGCGACTCGTCGCTGCCCATGTTCTTCAGCTCGTGGCCGCGGCGCACGCTGGCCAGCACCATGGCCTGCAGGCCGCCGTTCTTGACCGCGAACGAGGGCACGGCCAGCCAGGCCTTGTCGGCCGACGAGTAGCCCAGCTTGATCGAGCCCTGCCAGTCCTTGCCCAGCGTCAGCAGGTCGGCCGGGTCCTTGGTGACGAAGCTCACCGCGCCCGACAGGCCGTCGCTGCCGTACGAGGTGGACGAGGGGCCGCGCAGCAGCTCCACGCGCTTGTAGGCCTCGACGTCGATGTAGTCGCCGCGGCCGGCCACGTAGGGGCCGCTGTCGTAGGCCATCGGCAGCCGCACGCCGTCGGTCTGCAGCAGCACCTGGTTGCCTTCCAGGCCGCGGATGTTGATGCCTTCGTTGCCGCCGCGGCCCGTCGCGCCGAACACCGCCGACATGCGCGCCGGCTGCAGCCGCACCGAGACGCCGGGCTCGTCTTCCAGCAGCGTCTTCAGGTCGCGCGCGAGCGCGCGCTCGATCTCCTGCGCGGTCTTGCTGGTCACGGTGGCGGGCACCGTGTCCTCGGCGCTTTCGATGCGGGTGGCCGAAACGGTGATCTTGGGCGCCTGCGGGGTCTCGGGCGGGGTCTGGGCCTGGGCGCCGGTGGCGATCAGCGCGGCCAGCGCCACCGGCGTCAGCGCCGCCGGCGCGGCGGCCGGGCGGCGGAAGGCATAACGAAGAAGGCGAGCGCACGCCATGGCGGGGTCTCCTGGAAGGGTAGGGGGGATGTCGTTGGGAGGGCTGGCGACGGGTGGCTGGCGGTGGAAGGGGAACTAAGGCCGGCGCTTGCGCCCGCAGGCGCCGGGCCGGCAGCGTTCGAGCAGCGCGGCGCAGGCGTCGACGCGCTGCTGCCAGGGCGTGGCCGCGGGCGCCAGGCCCAGGCGGGCCAGCGTGGCCAGGCGGGCCAGCGGGAAGACCATGTGCTCGTGGCAGGCGCTGCGCCAGGCCCAGGGCAGGCCGGGGTCGGCGGCGGTCTGCAGCAGCACCTGCAGCATGCGCTGCTGCACGGCCAGCTCGGGCATCGCGCCGATGCGCACCAGCAGCGCGCCGGCTTGCAGGTAGCAGCGGATCACGCCCGGATGCCAGGGGTTGTAGGCCAGGCGCACGCCCAGGCCGATGCGGTCCCAGCGCTGGCGCAGGAAGGCTTCGCGCGGCAGCGCCTGTATTTCTTTCACGCGTCGGCCTCCGTGGCGGCCGCGGCCAGCGCGCGCTCCAGCGCGGCGCGGCTGGGCGCTTCGACGAAGACGCAGCGCTTGCCGGTGCGCTTGCAGTGGTCCTTCACGCGCCAGTAGGCGTCGTGGCTGACGCAGCCGGTCTGGCAGATCACCAGGTCGGCGGCGGCCAGCGTGGCGTCCAGCTTGTGCGGGCTGTCCTCGGCGCCGCCGTCGTGGTGCAGGAAGCGGCCGCCGGTGCGTTCCACCACCTGGCGGTAGACCGGCACGCTGGCCGAGCGGCCGCCCACGCACAGCACCGCGCGCTCGGCCAGCCAGTTGGCGGCCGCGGCCTGGGCGGCGGCCGCGGGCGGCTCGGCGGCCTCGGCCTGCAGGCGCAGCGCGAGCAGCGCCTCCACGTCGTCGGCGCGGCGGCGCTGGCGCTCGGCCTGCTGCTCGGCGGCCTGCAGCGCGCGCTGCACGTCGACCAGGCGCTGCTTGAGCGCCTGGTTCTCCTGCGCCAGCGCCAGGCGGTCGGCCAGCGCCGGGTCGGCCTGCTGCAGGGCCTGCAGCTCCTCGCGGGCCTGGCCCAGCTCGGTGCAGCGGCTGATCAGCTCGGCGCGGGTGCGCAGCAGTTCGGCTTCGTGCGCCTGGCTGCGGCGGCCGAAGTCGACTGCCTGATGCAGACAGCGCTGCTGCGCGCCCGCCAGCTCGCGCGACAGCACGGCGTTCTCGTCGATCAGCGCCTCGAAGCGCGCCAGCTCCACGCGCGTGGCCATGCCCACCTGGTGCTGCAGCATGTGCACCTCGGCGAGCACGCGGTCTTCCAGCGCCGGCGTACACGACGGGTGCGTCAGCAGCGCCCACAGCGCGCTGCCCAGGTCCTTGCCGGCGGAGGTCTCGCGCCACCACTCGGCCAGCGCCTGCTCGCCCCGGACCTTGGCCGCGCGGCGCAGCGCCAGCAGGCCGCGGCGGTCCAGCTCGCGCTGCAGCGCCTCGGTCAGCGGGCCGCGGCGCTTGCATTCGCTGACGGCGGTGCAGTGCAGCTCGTAGTCGTCCGGCCGCTGGCCGCCGCCGGCCTTGTCGCCCAGGCCGCCGACGGCCTTGTCGAACAGCCGGCGCAGCGCCGGCATCGGCAGGCACACGCCGACCACCGGGCAGTGCGCATGGCCGGGCAGCTCCCACAGCCGGCGCCGGCGCGAGCCCGGCAGCGGCGGGTTGGGCGTCGGCTGCGTGCTCAGCATCGTCAGCGGCGGGCGGGGTTCGAGCTGGGGCATGGCGTGTTCGGTCTCAGGCCGCTTGACCCAGCGGCAACAGCTCGTCGTCGGCGCAGGCGCGGCTGCCGTGCAGGTCGCGCCGCAGCAGCTTCAGCGTGGCCGGCGGCAGCACGTGGTGCCAGGCGTAGGCCGGGTGGCTGCAGCCCAGCGAGGCACCGGCGCCGGCCAGCAGCGCCTGGGCGAGCCGCGGCGTGAGCGCGAAGCGCAGCATCGGGTGGTTGCCGGTGCCGGGGCGCAGCTCGGCGCGCACGCGCGTCATCTCCGGCGTGCCGGGGGCCACGTCGAGGTGGATGGCCGGCAGCGCGTCCACCGGCGGCAGCCCGGGGCGCGGCAGGCGGCGCAGGTCCTGCAGGCCGAGCTGCAGGCTGGCGCGGAAGTCCAGCCCCTCGGGCAGGAGGTGGCGGCGCTCGGCCATGGCCCGCGCGAGGGCCTGGCCGTCGCGGCGCAGCGGCAGCGGCAGGCTCTCGTAGGCCTGGTGCTGCACGGTCACCTGGTCCTCGAACTGCAGTTGCATGCAAGGGCCCAAAGCGACGGTGCGCATGCGGCGGTAGGTCTGCAGGCGCTGGCGCACGCGGCCCTGGTCGATGTTGTCCTGCAGCAGATGCAGCATCTGCTCCAGCGGCGCGCGGCGGCGCAAAAAGCGGGCGGTCATGCGGGCTCCATCGCGTCGCGGCCGACGCTGTCGACCAGCAGCCGCCAGGCGCAGGGCTCGCGCTGGCCGGGCGGGGTCCGGGCCTGCAGGTCCAGCGCCCGCTCGCCATCGGCGTCCAGCGCTTCGACGCGGTGCTGCACGCCGCCGGCCTTGCTGATGCGCAGGCAGCGCAGTTCGGCCACGGCGGCTTCTTCCAACTGGAGCTGCAGGCCCGAGGCCTCCAGCAACAGCAGGCCGCCGGCGGTGGACAGGCGGCGCAGCTCGCCCTCCGCGTGCAGCGACAGCGCCCCGTGGTGCAGGCCAAGGCGCAGGCCCAGGCCGCCCTGCATCGCGCGCCACAACAGCTCGTGCAAGGCCTCGGCGGCGTCGCGCTGGCGCAGGCTGGGCCAGCCCTGGTGGCGCTGCGCGGCGCCGTCGGTGACGGCCGCGCGCGGCGGCAGCGGCCGGCAAGGCGGCGGCGTGCCGCGCAGGTCCAGCGCGCCGAAGGTCTCGACCAGCGCGAAGAAGGCCGGCAGCTGCGCTTCAGGCGCCAGCACCAGCGCCGCCTGCGGCCGGCCTTGGGCGCCCAGCAACTGCACGCTGCGCCGCAGCTCGCCGCCGGGCAGGCGTTCTTCCATCGCCCAGGCCTGCTGCGCCCAATGCTCGTCGTGCGGCTGCAGCGCGGCCAGCAGCGCCGGTGCGTCGCCGTCGAGCCGCAGCCGGCCCTGGCCGGGCCGCCACATCTGGAGCTGCAGCCGGCCGAAGCCGGCCAGCGCCGCCGCCAGCGCCGGCCAGGGGCCTTGCAGGCGGCGGGTCTTCAGCGGCGACTCGGCGCGGTTGAACACCGTGCCGTGGGCCGCCAGCAGCGCCGCCGGCTCCTGGCCGACGGCAGCGCACAGCGCCGGCAGGTCGAAGGCGGCCTGCAGGCCCTGGCGGCGCACGGCGGCGCGCAGGCTGCGCTCGCCCGCGGCCCTGGCCGCCGGCCGCGGCGGCGGTTCAGCAGGCCCGGGCCAGGCCGGCAGCAGCGGCGCGCCCGCGGCGGGCGACGGCAGACAGACAGGCGACACGCGGCGATCCTTTCGCAAGATCGGGCACGTGCTGGCGCGGGGCTGGCTGGTGCATGGACGGCTTCGGGGAGAAAAGGGAGGGGCGGTGACGGCGGCGTGGGCCGCGCCGCCGTCACTTGGTGAGGATCAGCTTGCCCAGCGACGTGATGCGCAGGCGGTAGATCGAGCCGCGGTGCTCGATCTCCACCTCGCTGCGCGGGCCGAACAACTGCTCGGTCTGCCAGCGCGGCGAGCCGGCGGCGGCGCCCGCCGGACGCGGCGGCGCGGGCGCCACGGGAGGGAGGGCGGACAGCGCGCCGGCGGTTTGGGGGTGCAGGGCGGTAGACATGGCGCGACTGTAATGCGAACAATTCGCATTAGCAAGCATGTCGACGCAGGACGTTCTGATCCAGCGCAAATTCGCGGCTCGGCCGAGCGCCCACCACCGTGCCGCGGCAGGGGTTGCCGCCGAACCAGTAGCACAGCTCGTTGGGGTGGCGCAGCGCCCACAGCGCGAAGTCGGCGCGCTGGCCCGGCGCCAGGCGGCCGCGGTCGGCCAGGCCCAGCGCGCGCGCGGCGTGCACGGTGATGCCTTGCACGGCTTCCAGCGGCGTCAGGCGGAAGAAGCTGCAGGCCATGTGCGCCATCAGCGGCAGCGACAGCGCCGGAGAGGTGCCGGGGTTGTGGTCGGTGGACACCGCCATCGGCACGCCGGCGGCGCGCAGTGCCTCGATCGGCGGCAGCCGGGTCTCGCGCAGCATGTAGAAGGCACCGGGCAGCAGCACGGCCACGCTGCCGGCGGCGCGCATCGCGGCGATGCCTTCCGGGCCGAGGTGCTCCAGGTGGTCGCACGACAGCGCGCCGAACGCGGCCGCCAGCGCCGCGCCGCCTTGGTCCGACAACTGCTCGGCGTGCAGCTTGACCGGCAGCTTCAAGCGCTGCGCGGCCTCGAACACGCGCCGCGTCTGCGCCGGCGTGAAGCCGATGGTGTCGCAGAAGGCGTCGACCGCGTCGACCAGGCCTTGCGCCTGCAGCTCGGGTAGCCAGGCGCAGACGGCCGCGATGTAGTCGTCGGCGCGGCCGTCGTACTCCGGCGGCAGCGCATGGGCGCCGAGGAAGGTCGCCTGAACCGACAGCGGCAGCTCGGCGCCCAGCCGGCGCGCGACGCGCAGGCAGCGCGCCTCGGCCTCCAGCGCGAGGCCGTAGCCCGACTTGACCTCCAGCGTCGTCACGCCCTGCGCGATCAGCGCGCGGGCGCGCGCGGCGGCGGCGTCGAACAGTGCGTCTTCATCGGCTGCCCGCGTGGCGCCGACGGTGGAGCGGATGCCGCCGCCGGCGCGCGCGATCGCTTCGTAGCTGGCGCCGTTGAGGCGCATCTCGGCCTCGTCGGCGCGCTGGCCGCCGTAGACCAGGTGCGTGTGGCAGTCGACGAGGCCCGGCGTCAGCAGCGCGCCGCCCAAGTCGTGCGTCATGGCGCCCTGCACCCCGGCCGGCAGCTCGGCGCGCGGGCCGACCCAGCGGATGATTTCGCCTTCGCTGACGACGGCGCCGTCGTCGATCAAGCCCCAATCGGCGCCGGCCAGCGTGGCCAGCCGCGCGTGCTGCCAGATGCGCAAGGTCTTCATCGCGCGAGTGTCGCGCGAAACGCCGCTGTGCCTAGTCCGGCTCCGGCGCGACGAAGTCGATCATCTGCCGGTCGTTGCGCCGATAGGTGCTGAAGTCGCGCCGGTCGACCGTCAGCACGCGGGCCCGGCGGTGCTGTTCGGTCATCACGACGATGCAGGCATCCGCCAGATCCATGCGCTCGTAGCGTGCCATCAGCGTGCGCAAGCGGGGCCAATGGGTGCGCAGATCGAAATCGAGTTGCAGCGCCCCGCGTTCGAGCAGCGCGAACAAGGCATCGACGCCGAGACCGTCCTCGCGCAGGAAATAGGCCGATTCGGTCAGCACGGCCTCGCAGCAGCGCAGCGGCGCCGGCACCCGCCGCATCAGCGCGACGGCCCAGGCATGGTGCGGGTCGTTGCGATTCAGGAAGGCGATCAGCGGCCCGGTGTCGCAGATGTGGATCATGCGCGCCGGAATTTGCGGCGGTCGTTGCTGGCCGGGCGGCGGCTGCCGGCGAGCGAGCCGGCCAGATCGCCGGCCAGGGCATGGACCGAACCGTCCGCGATGCCTTGCGGCGCTTCGAGCCGGCTGCGCACCACCGCCGCGATGCTGCGCCCGCTGGCGCGCGCCTCGGCGGCCAGCGCCTGCAGCGTCGCCTCGGGCAGCTTGATCGTGATGCCCCTCAAGGCGCTTTGGTTCCCGCGCGGCGCACGGCGCGGCGGCGACGGATCTGCGGATGCTTTCATGGTCCGGGGAACTCCACGCTGACAGCGGGATGTTACTCGTGCCGCAGCGCCTCGATCGGATCCAGCCGCGCCGCGCGCCGCGCCGGCACGTAGCCGAAGACGACGCCGATCGCGGCGGAGAACGCGAAGGCCAGCAAATTGATCCCCGGCATGAACTCGAACGGCACGTGCAGCAGCGCCGACAGCCCCAGCGACGCCGCCAGCGCCAGCACCAGCCCGACCAGGCCGCCCAGGGCGGCCAGCACCACCGCCTCCACCAGGAACTGCGCCAGCACCTCGCGCTCGAAGGCGCCGATCGCCAGCCGCAGCCCGATCTCGCGCGTGCGCTCGGTGACGCTGACCAGCATGATGTTCATGATGCCGATGCCGCCCACCAGCAGGCTGACCGCGGCCACCGCGCCCAGCAGGCTGGTCAGCAGCCGCGTCGTGCCCGACAGCGTCTCGGCCACCTGCTGGGTGTCCAGCACGTTGAAGTTGTCGTCGTCGGCGCGGGCCCAGCTTGCGGCGCTCGCGCAGCAGCTCGCTGATGCTGCGCTTCACGCGCTCGGTGTCGCTGCCGGGCTGCAGCGAGACCAGCAGCGTGTTGACGCGCGTGCTGCCGGTGATGCGCCGCTGCGCGGTCGCGGTGGGCACGACGATGATGTCGTCCTGGTCCATGCCCATCGCCGCCTGGCCCTTGCTGGCCAGCAGGCCGATCACCTCGCAGCTGAAGTTGCGGATGCGCAGGTGCTGGCCCAGCGGGTCGTCGCTGGCGAACAGCTCGCGGCGCACGGTGGCGCCGATCACGCAGACGGCGGCGCCGGCGGTCTCCTCGGCAGGCTCGAACAGGCGGCCGTCGGCCAGCTTCCAGTTGCTGGCGGCGAAGTAGTCGTTGTTGCTGCCGGTGACCGTGGTCGACCAGTTGCGCCCGTCGGCGACCACGGTGACGCCGGCGCGCACCTCGGGCGCGGCCGCGGCCACGCCACCGATCTGCGTGGCCACCGCCTGCAGGTCGGCCAGCTTGAACGGCGCCGCGCCGGCCGCGCCCTGGCCCGGGCCCAGGCGCTGGCCGGGGCGGATCATCAAGAGGTTGCTGCCCAGGCTTTCGATCTGCGCCTGCACCGCCTGCGTGGCGCCGTTGCCGACGGTGACCATCGTGACGACGGCACCGACGCCGATCACGATGCCCAGCGTGGTCAGCACCGAGCGCATCAGGTTGCGGCGGATCGCGCGCAGCGCCAGCCACAGCGTGTTCAGGCCGATCATGCGTGGGCCTCCGCGCCCAGCGGCTGCTGGCGCTCGTCGCCGGCGATCACGCCGTCCTTGAAGCGCACGACGCGGCTGGCGTAGGCGGCCATGTCGCTCTCGTGCGTGACCATCACGACGGTAATGCCGCGCTGGCGCTGCAGCGTCGACAGCAGCACCATGATCTCGCGCGAGCGCTCGCTGTCCAGGTTGCCGGTGGGCTCGTCGGCCAGCAGCAGCTCGGGCTGCGTGACCAGCGCGCGCGCGATCGCCACGCGCTGCTGCTGGCCGCCCGACAGCTCGGCCGGCGTGTGGTGCTCCCAGCCGTTGAGGCCCACCTGCGCCAGCGCCTCGCGCGCCGCGGCCTTGCGCTCGCGCGCGCCGGCGCCGCGGTACAGTAGCGGCAGCTCGACGTTCTCCTGCGCCGAGGTGCGCGCCAGCAGGTGGAAGCCCTGGAACACGAAGCCGAGCTGGTGGCGCCGCAGCAGCGCGCGCTGGTCGCGCGACAGCGTCTCCACCGCCACACCCTGGAAGCGGTAGCTGCCGCTGCTGGGCGTGTCCAGGCAGCCGATCAGGTTCATCACCGTCGACTTGCCCGAGCCGCTGGGGCCCATCACCGCGACGAACTCGCCGGCCGCGATGTCCAGGTCCACGCCGCGCAGCGCCTGGAAGGCCGCCGGCCCGCTGCCGTAGGTCTTGGTGATGCCGCGCAGCTCGATCAGCGCGCTCATAAGGCAACCTCTGCGCAGACGCGCTCCGGTATGAGCGCTTTGGAACGGCCATGCGCGCTCATGCTGGCACCCTGCGGGCCGCGCCCGGTCCCGCCAAGCGGGAATGAGCCCTCGGCAAAGCCTGCGCGCTCATCGCGATGCCGTGCTGCTCTGGTCGGTGATGACGGCCGCGCCTTCGGCCAGGCCGGCGCCGCTGACCTCGGTCTGGCGGCCGTCGGACAGGCCGCGCTGCACGCGCACCGGCACCGCCTGGCCGTCGCGCAGCACCCATACCGTGCCTTCGCGCGGCACGTTGGCGGCACCGCCGCCGGGTGCGTTGCCGCCGCCGCGGCGCGAGCGGTTCATGCCCGGCGGGCGCGGCATCAGCTTGGACAGGATGCCGCCCGCGGCCTCGCTGGCCGCGCTGCCGGCGGGCGCGGCCGCGCCTTCGCCGCCGGCGCCCGCGGGCGTGAAGCGCAGCGCGCTGTTGGGCACCAGCAGCACGCCGTTGCGCTCGGTGGTGGCGATGGTGGCGGTGGCCGTCATGCCCGGGCGCAGCACGAGGTCGGTGTTGTCCACGTCGAGCTGCGTGGTGTAGGTGACGACGTTGTCGGTGGTGGTCGAGCCGTAAGCCACGCGCGAGACGGTGGCGGCAAAGTCGCGCCCCGGCTGCGAGGCCACGGTGAAGCGCGCGTGCTGGCCGTCCTTCAACTGCGCCACGTCGGCCTCGTCGACGTTGACCGAGAGCTTCATCGACGCCAGATCCTCGGCCAGCGTGAACAGCGTGACGGCCTGCAGCGAGGCCGCCACCGCGTTGCCCGGATCGACGTTGCGCGCCAGCACCACGCCGTCGATCGGCGAGCGGATCGCGGCCTTGGACAGGTTGGTCTCGTTGGTGGACAGCGTGGCCTGGGCCTGCGCGACGCCGGCCACCGCCACCGCCAGCGCGGCGCTGGCGCGGTCGGCGGTGGCGCGCGCGGTGTCCAGATCGGCGGCCGCCGGCAGCTTGCCGCCGGACAGCCGGTGAACGTCTTCCAGCCGCGCCAGGCTGGCCTTGGACTCGGTCAGCGTGGCCTGCGCCTGGGTCTGGCTGGCGCGCGCCGACTGCAGCGCGGCGCGCGAGGCGTTGACCGAGTCGAGCAGCTTGGCGCGGTCCAGCTCCAGCAGCAACTGGCCTTTCTTGACGGTGTCGTTGACGTCCACCAGCACCCGCGTGACGGTGCCCGAGAGCTCGCTGCCCACCGCCACCGAGCGCGTGGGCTGCAGCGTGCCGGTGGCGGTGATGCTGATGGCCAGGTTGCCGCGCGTCACCGGCTGCGTGGCGTAGCGCGGCGCGGCGGCGGCGCGCGCGTGGTCGCGCCACAGCCACCAGCCGCCGGCGGCCAGCGCCAGCGCGGCCAGCGCGATCCAGGGCGTGGCGCGCTTCCACCAGGGGCGCTGGTGCTGTTCGAGCAGGGTCTGCAGGTCGGCGGGTGCGGTCATGATGCGGAAACGGAAGGGGGGATGCCGATGCCGCCGCCCAGCGACTTGAGCAGCCGGATGTGGGCGCTGGCGAGGTCGGTGCGCGCGCTGGCCAGGCTGTCGCCGGCGCTGAGCGCGCTGCGCTCGGCGTCGAGCAGCGTCGTGAAGTCGGTCAGCCCGGCCTGCCAGCGGATGCGCGCGAAGCTCGCCGCCTCGTCGGCGGCGGCGCTGGCGCGCTGCAGCGTGGCTACGCGCTCCTGGCCGCGGGCCAGCGCGGCGAGGCCGTCCTCCACGTCCTGCAGGGCCGCCAGCACCGCGGCGTGCCAGGCGATGCGCGCGCCGTCCAGCGCGGCGCGCTGCGCCGCCACGCGCGCGGCGCCGGCGCCGCCGTCGAAGATCGTCCAGTCCACGCCCGCGGCCAGCCCCGCGACCAGCGCCGCCGCGTGGCCCAGGCCCGACAGCGTGGCCGCCTGCAGCGCGAGGTTGCCGCTGAGCGTGAAGCTGGGCTTGCGCTGCGCCTCGGTCTGCGCGAGGGTGGCCAGCTCGGCGTCGATCTGCAGCTCGGCGGCGCGCAGGTCGGGCCGGCGGCGCAGCAGCTCGGCCGGCAGCGGCAGCGCGGGCAGCGCCGGCGCGCGCGGCAGGGCCTGCGGCGCCGCGGCCAGGCGCGCCGACAGCGCGGCCGGCGGCTGGCCCAGCAGCAGCGCCAGCGCGTGCTCGTCCTGCGCCAGCGTCAGCCGCAGCGCCGGCACGCGGGCCTGGGCCTGCTCCAGCGTGCTGTTGGCTTGTTGCAGTTCCAGGTGATCGGCCAGGCCGCTGCCGACGCGAGCCTGCACCAGCTCCAGCGTCTGCCGCTGGCTGGCCAGGCTGGCCTCGGCCACGCGCAACTGCTCGCGCACGCCCTGCCAGGCGACGTAGGCCAGCGCCGTCTCGGCGGCCACCGACAAGCGCGTGGCCTGCAGCGTGGCGGCGCTGGACTCGGCGCCGGCGCGCGCGGCGCGCGTGGCGGCGGCGTTGGCGCCGAAGAGGTCGGCCTCCCAGCTCGCGTCCAGCCCCGCGCGCAGGCTGTTGCCCGTCTGGTTGCCGCTGCGGCTGCGGCCGGCGCTGGCGCTGCTGCCCACGGTGGGCTGCTGGCCGGCGGCGGCCACGTCGACCAGCGCGCGCGCCTGCGCCAGCCGCGCCTGCGCGGCCTGCAGGTCGAGGTTGGCGGCCAGCGCCTCGTCGACCAGCGCGGCCAGCAGCGGGTCGGCGAAGCCTTGCCAGGCGGCGCCGGCGAGGCCGTCACCGGCGTCGTCGGCCGCTGGCACGCTGCCCTGCCAGGTGGCGGGCAGCGGCGGCGCAGGCGTGTCGCCGGCCGGCGGCGGCTGCAGGCTGCTGCAGGCGGCCAGGCTGGCGGCGATCAGCAGCGGCAGGAGGGGGCGTCGAGAATGCACTACGGGTTTGTACCCGCGGGGGGTGGCCCCGTTGTGGCCGGTTTGTAAAGTAAAGCTGGAGCCTACTGGAACGCCACCTCAGCAAAGCTGCGCAGCTTGCGGCTGTGCAGCCGGCCCGGGCGCTCCTGCCGCAGCAGCTCGATCGCGCGCATGCCGATGCGCAGGTGCTGGTCCACCCGTTCGCGGTAGAAGTGGTTGGCCATGCCGGGCAGCTTGATCTCGCCGTGCAGCGGCTTGTCGGACACGCACAGCAGCGTGCCGTAGGGCACGCGGAAGCGAAAGCCGTTGGCCGCGATGGTGGCGCTTTCCATGTCCAGCGCCACCGCGCGGCTCTGGCTGAAGCGGCGCTCGGGCGAGCTGGCGCCGCCCGAGGGGATCAGCTCCCAGTTGCGGTTGTCGGTGCTGGCCACGGTGCCGGTGCGCAGGATGCGCTTGAGCTCGTAGCCGCTGAGCTGCGTCACGTCGGCCACCGCCTGCTCCAGCGCGACCTGGATCTCGGCCAGCGCGGGCACCGGCACCCACAGCGGCAGGTCCTCGTCGAGCACGTGGTCCTCGCGCACGTAGCCGTGGGCCAGCACGTAGTCGCCGAGCTGCTGGCTGTTGCGCAGCCCGGCGCAGTGGCCCAGCATCAGCCAGGCGTGCGGGCGCAGCACCGCGATGTGGTCGGTGATGGTCTTGGCATTGGCCGGGCCGACGCCGATGTTGACCATCGTGATGCCGGCGTGGTCGCCGCGCACCAGGTGGTAGGCCGGCATCTGCGGCAGGCGCGGCGGCGCCACGCCCAGCTCGTCGCCGGGCTGCGGCGGCTCGCCGGCGCGGCGCGTCACCACGTTGCCGGGCTCGACGAAGGCCTGGTACTCGCTGGCCGCGTCCTGCATCCGCTCGTGGCCGAGCTTGATGAACTCGTCGATGTAGAACTGGTAGTTCGTGAACAGCACGAAGTTCTGGAAGTGCTCGGGCGCGGTGCCGGTGTAGTGGCGCAGCCGCTGCAGCGAGTAGTCCACGCGCGGCGCGATGAACAGCGCCAGCGGCTCGGGGTCGCCGCGGCGCACCTGCTGCGTGCCGTTGGCGATGCCGTCGTCCATCGCCGCCAGGTCGGGCAGGTCGAACACGTCGCGCAGCAGCAGCCGCCGCTCGGGGCGGAGTTCGCCTTCCACGTGGTCGTGCTGCGCGAAGCTGAAGTGCAGCGGGATCGGCTGCGTGCTGGTGCCCACCTCCAGCGCGACGCCGTGGTTCTTCAGCAGCAGCTCGAACTGCTCGCGGTAGTAGCGGCCGAACAGGTCGGGCCGCGTCAGCGTGGTCTCGTAGGTGCCGGGGCCGGCGACGAAGCCGTAGGCCAGGCGCGAGTCGGCGCGCGCCACGGTGCTGGTGTGCACGCGCACGAAGGGGTAGCAGGCGCGCACGTGGTCGCCCACGTCGTCGCCGGCGACGAAGCGCTGCAGGCTGTCGCGCAGGTGCGCGATGCTGGCGTCGTAGATGCGGCGCACCTGCGCCAGCGCCGACTCGGCGTCGTCGAAGCGGGTGGGGGCGATGAAGAGCGGCAGCGTGGTCATGCGGGCCTTTGTTCTGGTTCTTGGTGGCCCGCGATTGTCGCTGGTCGTTTCCACCGTGCGCGCGGCGGCCGCTGGCGCGGCTGCGGTAACGTTTGCTTGCAGGCATCGCGCCGGTTTGGCGTCCTCGATGGGCCGGACGCGAAATTTCGCACTAGATTCGCGCTGCGATGCACGAGAACTCCCGACTGATGAAGCGCCTGCTGGCGATCGCTGCCCTTGGCTGGTGCGTTGTTCCCGCGGCAGCGATGCCGCTGCAGGTGAGCCTGGAAGCGCTGGACGCGCCCGCGCTGGCCGGCGAGCAGGCCGGCCTGAGCCCGCCGGCGCAGTTCGTGGTGGCCGGCCGCCAGCCGCCGGCGGCGCCGGCCGAGCCGGACGAGGAGCTGCCGCTGGTCGCCGCCGAGACGCTGCCGCAGGCGCTGCCCGAGCCGGTGACCGAGATCGGCGGCCTGCCGCTGGCCGCGCCGGCCGACGTGGGGCTGCCGGCGGTCGAGAAGGCGCTGGCCGCCGAGGACGCGCTGGGCGACTTCATGCCCTCGTCGTCGCCCGACGGCCGCGATGGCGGCGACCCGCTGGACGAACGCGCGATCGCCGCGGATGCCGGCACGCCGGCCGCCGCGGCCGCGCCGCGCGACGTGGCGGCCTCGGCGGCCGCGGCCGTGCCGCTGTCCGACCTGGACGCGCTGCGCCAGCAGCGCGCCACGCTGCAATGGGTGGTGCTGCCGCTGGTGCTGGTGGCGATGGTGCTGCTCTGGGTCGGCTCGCAGCAGCGGCGGCACCGCCATGGCCACTCGTCGTCGCACCACGCGCACGGCCGCTCGCGGCGGCGCCGCGGCCGCGGCAGCGCGGCGCCGCCCGATCCGCATCGCGCCTGAGCGCGCGGCCGTTGCCGCAATCAGGCCGCAGCGGCGTCGATCACGCCGCCGCCCAGGCAGACCTCGCCGTCGTAGAGCACGGCCGACTGCCCCGGCGTCACCGCCCATTGCGGCTGGTCGAAGCGCAGCTCGAAGCCTGCCGGCTGCAGGCTGATCCGGCAAGGCGCGTCGGCCTGGCGGTAGCGCGTCTTGGCGGCCAGGCGCAGGGCGGTCGGCGGCGTGCCGGCGATCCAGCTGCAGTCGCCGGCCTGCAGCGTGGACGACAGCAGCCAGGGGTGGTCGTGCCTCTGCACCACGCGCAGCACGTTGCGCTCGATCTCCTTGCGCGCGACGTACCAGGGCTCGTGCTCGCCGCCGCCCCGTCCGTCGCCGGGCCGCCCCAAGACGGACGACGCCCCTCGGGGGCCGGGCTTCGCGTGCGAAGCCCTGGAGGCCCAGTTGATGCCGCCGATCCCAAGCCCTTGGCGCTGGCCCAGCGTGTAGAAGCTCAGGCCCACGTGGCGGCCGACCTCGCGGCCGCGCTCGTCGAGCATGGGCCCCGGCTCGTTGCGCAGGTAGCGCTGCAGGAACTCGCGGAACGGCCGTTCGCCGATGAAGCAGATGCCGGTGGAGTCCTTCTTCTTCGCGTTGGGCAGGCCGATCTGCGCGGCGATGCGGCGCACCTCGGCCTTGCGCAGATCGCCGAGCGGAAAGAGTGACTTCGACAGTTGGGCCTGCGTCAGCCGGTGCAGGAAATAGCTCTGATCCTTGGCGGCATCCAACCCCTTCAGCAGCTCGAAGCGGCCTTCGACCTCGCGCACGCGGGCGTAGTGGCCGGTGGCGATCTTCTGCGCGCCCAGCCGCATCGCGTGGTCGAGAAAGGCCTTGAACTTGATCTCGGCGTTGCACAGCACGTCGGGGTTGGGCGTGCGGCCGGCCCGGTATTCGCGCAGGAACTCGGCGAACACGCGGTCCTTGTACTCGGCGGCGAAGTTGACGTGCTCCAGCTCGATGCCCACCACGTCGGCCACCGCGGCGGCGTCGACGAAATCGGCGTTGGACGAGCAGTATTCGCTGTCGTCGTCGTCCTCCCAGTTCTTCATGAAGATGCCGACGACTTCGTGCCCCTGCCGCTTCAGCAGCCAGGCGGTGACCGCGGAATCGACGCCGCCGCTCAAGCCGACGACGATGCGCTGCGGGCCTTGCATGGGGCCGGGATTATCCCGGCCGGAACGGCACCGCCAAGCTGGCGTGGGCGATCACCAGGTCCCGCGGATGGCGCCGCCCGGCGGCGTGGTCCTCGATGCATTGCAGCACCAGCGGGCTGCGGTGGCGCGCGGCGCTGGCGCGCACCTCGTCCAGCGTCAGCCACAGCGTGCGCACGATGCCCGCGTCCAGCGCCCGGCCGGGCAGCGTTTCGCCGACGCGGCCGGCATAGGCGAAGCGCAGGTAGGTCACGTCCTCGGCCGCGCGCTCGAAGCGGGCCAGGTAGACGCCCAGCAGCGCCTGCGGCGTGAAGACGCGCGCCGTCTCCTCCAGCGCCTCGCGCACCACCGCCTGCTCGGGCGACTCGCCGCGCTCGAGGTGGCCGGCCGGGTTGTTCAGCCGCAGGCCCTCGGGCGTGTGCTCCTCCACCAGCAGGTAGCGGCCGCGGTCCTCGGCGATGGCCGCCACGGTCACGCTCGGCGTCCAGCGCGCTTGGGTCATGGCGGGCATTGTCGCCCCGGGCTGCGTGCGATCGGCCCGATGCCGGGGCGCGCGGTCGACTTGTGTAAGCTCGCGCGCCAGGAAGTGGACAACGAGACCGAGGAGAAGCAGGTGCGCATAGCAGTCCCCCGAGAAACCGCGGCCGGCGAGAAGCGCGTCGCGACCGTGCCGGAGGTGGTCGAGAAGCTCGTCAAGCTGGGCTTCACGGTGGCGGTGCAAAGCGGCGCCGGCGAGGCGGCGAACTTCAGCGACGACAGCTATCGCGCCGCCGGCGCCGAGGTGCAGGACAGCGCCGCCGAGCTGTGGGCCGGCGCCGACATCGTGTTCAAGGTGCGCCCGCCGACGGCCGACGAGGTGGCGCTGATGCGCCCCGGCGGCATGCTGATCGGCTTCGTCTGGCCGGCGCAGAACCCCGAATTGATGCAGCAGCTGGCCGCCAAGGGCGCCACCGTGCTGGCCATCGACAGCCTGCCGCGCCAGCTTTCGCGCGCGCAGAAGATGGACGCGCTGACCTCGATGGCCGGCGTCAGCGGCTACCGTGCGGTGATCGAGGCCGCCAACGCCTTCGGCCGGCTGTTCAACGGCCAGGTCACGGCGGCGGGCAAGATCCCGCCGGCCAAGGTCTTCATCGCCGGCGCCGGCGTCGCCGGGCTGGCCGCGATCGGCACCGCGGCCAACATGGGCGCGATCGTGCGCGCCAACGACACGCGCGCCGAGGTGGCCGACCAAGTGGTGTCGCTGGGCGGCGAGTTCGTCAAGGTCGACTACGAGGAAGAAGGCGCGGGCGGCGGCGGCTACGCCAAGGTCATGAGCGAAGGCTTCCAGGCCGCGCAGCGCAAGATGTACGCCGACCAGGCGCGCGACGCGGACATCATCATCACCACCGCGCTGATCCCCGGCAAGCCCGCGCCCAAGCTCATCACCGCCGAGATGGTGCAGAGCATGAAGCCCGGCAGCGTGATCGTCGACATGGCGGCCGAACAGGGCGGCAACTGCGAGCTCACCGTGCCCGGCGAGGCGGTGGTGCGCCACGGCGTCACCATCGTCGGCTACACCGACCTGGCCAGCCGCATGGCGCGCCAGAGCTCGACGCTGTACTCGAACAACCTGCTGCGCCTGACCGAGGAGCTGTGCAAGGCCAAGGACGGCGTCGCGCTGGTGAACATGGAGGACCCGGCGATCCGCGGCCTCACGGTGATCAAGGACGGCAGCGTGACCTGGCCGCCGCCGCCCCTGCAACTGCCGGCCCCGCCGCCCAAGCCCAAGGCGGCGGCCCCGGTGCCGGCCGCCAAGGGCCACGGCCATGGCGCCGGCGCACCGATGGCGGGCGGGACGCTGGCCATCGTGTTCGGCGTCGGCGCGCTGCTGTTCCTGCTGGTCGGGCTGTACGCGCCGGCCAGCTTCCTGGCGCACTTCACCGTCTTCGTGCTGGCCTGCTTCGTCGGCTACATGGTGGTGTGGAACGTCACGCCGGCGCTGCACACGCCGCTGATGAGCGTGACCAACGCGATCTCGTCGATCATCGCCATCGGCGCGCTGATCCAAATCGCGCCGCCGCTGGACGCCGCCGGCGCGGCCGACCGGCCGAACCTGCTGATCCTCGGCCTGGCGGTGTTCGCGCTCGTGCTGACCGCGATCAACATGATCGGCGGTTTCGCGGTCACGCAGCGCATGCTGGCCATGTTCCGCAAGTGAGGGCACCGGCATGAACGCAAGCCTTGCCACCGTGGCCTACATCGGGGCCACCATCCTCTTCATCCTGAGCCTGGGCGGGCTCTCCAACCCCGAGACCGCGCGCCGCGGCAACCTGTTCGGCGTCATCGGCATGACGATCGCGGTCGTCGCCACCGTGTTCGGCCCGCGCGTCACGCCCGCGGGCTGGGGCTGGATCGTCGGCGCGCTCGCCGTCGGCGGCGCGATCGGCCTGTTCGCCGCCCGCACGGTGAAGATGACGCAGATGCCCGAGCTGGTCGCGCTGATGCACAGCCTGGTCGGCCTGGCCGCCTGCCTCGTCGGCTTCGCCAGCTACGTCGACACCTCCACCGTGTTCGCCACCCCCGCCGAGAAGGCCATCCACGAGGTCGAGATCTACGTCGGCATCCTGATCGGCGCGATCACGTTCTCGGGCTCGCTGATCGCCTTCGGCAAGCTCTCGGGCAAGATCGGCGGCAAGCCGCTGCTGCTGCCGGCGCGCCACTGGCTGAACCTGATCGGCCTGCTGGTCGTGATCTGGTTCGGGCGCCAGTTCCTGCACGCCGAGGGCATCGCTGCGGGCATGACGGCGCTGCTGGTGATGACGGTGATCGCGCTGCTGTTCGGCGTCCACATGGTGATGGCCATCGGCGGCGCGGACATGCCGGTCGTGGTGTCGATGCTCAACAGCTACTCGGGTTGGGCCGCCGCGGCCACCGGCTTCATGCTCAGCAACGACCTGCTGATCGTCACCGGCGCGCTGGTCGGATCGTCGGGTGCGATCCTGTCCTACATCATGTGCCGCGCGATGAACCGCAACTTCATCAGCGTCATCGCTGGCGGCTTCGGCTCCGGCGGCGGCAAGGCGCCGGCGGCGTCCGGCGGCGCGGCGCAGCCGGCCGGCGAGGTGGTGGCGGTCAGCGCGGCCGAGACCGCCGAGCTGTTGCGCGAGGCCAAGAACGTGATCATCGTGCCCGGCTACGGCATGGCGGTGGCGCAGGCCCAGCACACGGTTTTCGAGATCACCCGGCTGCTGCGCGAGAAGGGCGTCAACGTGCGCTTCGGCATCCACCCGGTGGCCGGGCGCATGCCCGGGCACATGAACGTGCTGCTGGCCGAAGCCAAGGTGCCCTACGACATCGTGATGGAGATGGACGAGATCAACGACGACTTCGGCGACACCGACGTCGCGATGGTCATCGGCGCCAACGACATCGTGAACCCGGCCGCGCAGGAAGACCCGAGCAGCCCGATCGCCGGCATGCCGGTGCTGGAGGTGTGGAAGGCCAAGACCTCGATCGTGATGAAGCGCAGCATGGCCTCGGGCTATGCCGGCGTCGACAACCCGTTGTTCTACAAGGAGAACAACCGCATGCTGTTCGGCGACGCGAAGAAGATGCTGGACGAGGTGCTGACGGCGCTGAAGGCTTGAGCGCCCGCCCTTTCAGCGTCTTTGCAAGCGCCGTTCTACTGGGACAAGGCCGTGCGCTGGCGGCGCTGCACCGCCTGTTCGACGCGGTCGAGCAGCCAGCGCCGGTCGTCGGCGTGCAGCGGCGTCAGCGTGATCGACAGCAGGGCGCGCCGGCCCTTGGCCTCGATGTAGAGGTCGAGATGGCCGCTGCGGCGCAACAGCGGGTCGACGCCGCGGACCGAACTCGCGGCGATGTCGTCCCAGGCGCAGCCGCGGCTGCGGCCGAAGCCCGAGCCCACACGCAAGCCATGCTCGCTGACGCGCACGCGCTGCCGCCACCAGGGGATGGCCAGCAAGGCCAGCGACGGCGCCACCGCCAACAGGTTCTGCGGCCCGGCGGGCGCGCCGTAGTCCAGGCCCAGCAGGCCGCCGGCAGCCAGCAGCGCCAAGCCGGCGCTGCCGGTCAGCACCCGGGCGCTGGGCCGCCAGCGCAGCTCGCGCGGGCGGCTGCGGCGGGGGGAAGAGGGGATCATGTCGAACAACATCCAGGATTCAGGTCTCGGGGCTCGGCGTCGGCACAGCCGATGCTGAGTCGTCACCGTTCGTCCATCGTTAGCTGCGGCGCCCGCGCCGCGTCGCCGGCAGGCCGGCCGTCACCGCCGGCATGAGGCGGCGCACGCCTTCCAAAGGACGAGCCGGCTAGCGTAGCTCAGCCCGGGCCGCGGCGGCGTAACCAGAGGCTGCATCGGCGCGGCGCCGCACCCCCGAAGTCGAGGGTGGTCTTGTGCCGGGCCGGCGCTCGTCAGCCCTCGCGCGTGAAATCGCGCTCGGGCCTTCGCCAGGCGCGAGACCCTTCCCGGGCTCTTGCATCCGGGCTTAGCCCTGCAGCGCCAGCGCTACCGCGCCGTCGATGTCCAGGCCCAGGCCTTCGTCCCACGCGGCCTGGGCGCGCGCGGCACCCAGCTGGGCCTGGGCGAGGCGGCGCACGCGGCGCAGCGTGCGGCGGTCGGCGCGGCCCAAGGGGCCGAAGCTTTGTTCCCAGAAGCGCGCCGCGAAGGCCATCAGGCGCAGCGCGGCTTCGGGCCGCCGCAGCCGCGCCAGCGCCAGCGGCGGGTTCCACAGCGCATAGGCCAGTCCATGCCGGTGCCAGCGCTGCCGGCACAGCGCGACGCAGCGGCGGTCCAGCGCCAGCGCGGCCTGCCATTGGCGGCGTTCGGCCAGCAGCGTGGACAGCGACAGCAGGCTGTCGACCTGGCCCAGCCAGTCGCCCTCGGCGCGCGCCTGCTGCTCGCACTGTTCGAAACAGGCCAGCGCCTCGTCGCCGCGTCCCAGGCGGATCCAGCACTGGCCGCGGTTGCGCAGCCGGGCCGCGGCCTTGCGGCGGTCGCCCAGTGCGGTCCACAAGGCCTGCGAGCGCGCCAGCAGCGCCTCGGCCGCGGCCCAGTCGTCGCGCATCTGGCTGGTGACGACGGCCAGCTGGTGCAGCGCGCGCGCCTGTGCTTCGAGGTCCTGCGCGGCCTCGGCCAGCGCCAGCGCCTGCTGCAGATCGGCCTGCAGGCGGTCGGTCTGCGGACTGCTGTCGTCGTCGCTGCGGCAGGCGGCCAGCTCCACCCAGGCGCGGCGGGTCAGCGCGCGGGCGCGGCGGCCGGGGTCGCCGCCGGCGGCCTGCAGCGCGGCCTGGGCATGGCCGCGCGCCTCGGCCAGGCAGCCGGCCTCGAAGCGCAGATAGGCCAGCATTTCGTGCAGATCGCTCGCCAGCAGCGGTGGCGCCTCGGGCCACCGGGCCAGGGCCTGCTCCAGCGTGGCCTGCTGGGCCAGCGGCAGGCCTTCGCTGTCCCAGGTGGGGCGCAGCGCCAGCGCCAGCTCGATGCGGCCCTGGGGGTCGACGCCGGCCTGCGACAGCAGCGCCAGCACGCTGCGCATCTCGGCGTCCGCCGCGCCGGGCTTTGGTGAGCGGCCCAGCGCGTGCGCCCACTGCAGCAGCCAGCGCAGCAGGCTTTGCTGCAGCGCCTGCCGTTCGGGCGCCGGCCAGCGGCCGCGCACGAACTCGCGCACCGGCTCCAGCAGCGCGAAGCGGGGCTCGCCGTCGGCGCCGGCCAGGGTCTGCAGCATCGACTGGCCGGCCAAGTCGTCCAGCCCGGCGGCCACCTGCGCCGCGGGCTGGTCCAGCAGCGCGGCCAGGCCGGGCACGCCGGCATCGCCGGCGAAGACGCTCAAAGCGGCCAGCAGGCGCTGCTCGGCCGGCTGCAGCAGCCGCCAGCTCCAGTCGATGACCTCGGTCATCGAGGCCTGGCGCGGGTCGTGGCCGGCGCGCGGGCCGCGGCGCGCCAGCAGGCCCAGGCGGTCGCCGTCGCCCGCGCCGTCGGCGGGGCTGAGCAGCGCGAGCATCTGCGCCGGCGAGAAGCTGCCCACGCGCGAGGCCGCCAGCTCCAGCGCCAGCGGCATGCCGGCGAGCCAGCGCACCAGCGCGCACAGCGCCGGCAGCTCCGCGGCGCCGGGGTGGAAGTCGGACCGCGCCGCGCGGGCGCGGTCGACGAACAGCGCGACGGCGGGGTTGAGCAGCGCCGCGTCCGGGTCGGACGGCGCGTCGGCTTCGGGCAGCGGCAGGCCGCGCAGCGCGAAGACCTGCTCGCCGGGCAGGCTCAAGCGCAGCCGCGAGGTGACCAGCAGCTGCAGGCCGGGCACCGCTTCCAGCAGCCGCAGCAGCAGGCCCTGGGCGCGGCCGACGAGCTGCTCGAAGTTGTCCAGCACCAGCAGCGCCGGCGTGTCGGCCAGCCGCACCTGGATCTGCTGCAGCGGCTCGCGGCCGTGGACGTGCAGCGCCAGCGCCAGCGCGGCCAGCGCCTGCGCCTCGTCGTTGCATTCCGCCAGCGAGACGAAGACCACGCGCACCGGCGCGCCGGCGGCCGCGGTGCTGCCGGGCGGCCACGGCGGCGTGTCCCGCAGCGCGCGCGCCACTTCCAGCGCCAGCCGCGTCTTGCCGCCGCCGCCGGGCCCGACCACGGTGACCAGCCGCTCGTGGCGCAGCAGCGCCAGCAGCCGCGTGGCGCTGTGCTCGATGCCGAAGACGCGTGTCCAGCTCGCCGGCAGCGGCGCCTCGGTCCAGGCGGGCGCGCCGGCCGGCGGCAGCGGCGGGGCGGCGGCGGCCTGCGCCTCGACGCGCTCGAACAAGGCGGCCAGGTGGGCGCGCGCTTCCAGCACCCAGTCGTCGTAGTGGCCGGGCATCAGCTCGCCGCCGTAGCCGCGGCGCGCGGCGGCCCAGTCGCCGGCGCGCACCTGGCGCTCGAAATCGACGGCATCGCAGTCCAGCCGGCCCGGCCGCAGGCGGATGCTGTGGCGGTCGGCGTCGATCAGCAGCGCGTCCCGGCCCTCGCCTTCGAGCAGGCTGCGCAGCGTGGACAGCACCTGGCGCAGCCGGTTGCGCCCGACGTCGAGCGCGACGCCGGGCCACAGCAGCTCGACCAGCTCCTCGCGCGGATGCGAGCGCTGCGGCGCCAGCGCCAGCCGGGCCAGCAGCGCCGCGGCGGCGCGCGAAGGCCAGCGGGCGATGCGCTCGTGGCCGCGCCGGGCTTCCACCGCGCCCAGCAGGCGCAGCGTCCAGACGGCATCGGACGGCGCCGCGCCTGGCAGCAGGTCTTGAGGGTCAGGGCGGGCGCTGGCCATGGGCCGCGCGATTCTAGGAACGGCGCTGCGGGCCTTGTGCCTGGCCGGCGCCAGGAATGCACGTTCATGCACGCAAGACCGACCGCGGCCCCCCGGATCGCGGGGCCAGTAAGGGGTGTGCTGCTGCGCCTAATTTCCAGCGCCGCTGGCGGCAGCCGCCGCGCCTGCCGTGGCCGTGGGGTTGATCGTGATGCCGCGCTTCTTCAGCTCGTCGACCAGCACGCGCGCGTTGCCGTTGCCGGCATCGGCCAGGCGCTGGGTGTCGGCAGCCAGCAGGTCGAGCGAGCGGCGCAGGCGCTGCGCGTTCTCGACCGTGGGCTGCAACTGCGCTTGCGTCTGCTGGAGCTGCTGGCGATCCTGGTCCAGCAGCCGAGGCCTGGTAGCCCAGCGAGACCAGCAGCGCCAGCAGGCCGATCAGCAGCGGCAGCGCCAGGCTGCGCGGCGCAGCCGCTGCCGGCAGGGGCGCGGCGGCCGGCGCGGCGGTGGCGGACGCCGGCGCCGGCGGCTTGTCGGTGCCGGCGGCGTCGCCGGGCTTGGCGTCGCGCATCGCGACGACGGTGTTGGCGTGGGGGCTGCTCAAGGCTTGGCTTTCGGGGCGGCGGCCGGGGCCGGGACCGGCGCTTGCAGGTTGTAGTTGATGCCGTGGCGCTGCAGCAGCGCGCGCAGCGCCTCGTCGCCGTTGCGCGCCGAGAGCTCGGCCAGCGCGCGCACCATCTCGCGGTACAGGCCTTCGAGCTGCACCGACTGCTGCACGTACTGCTGCTGCGCCGCCAGCTCGCGGCGCAGTCCGGCGTTGTGCTGGCCGAGGCCGACGATGGCCACCGCAGCGGCCAGCGCCAGCAGCGCCAGTACCGTGCTCAAGCCTTGCAATGCACGGCTCATTGCAGGCCCCGCTGCCGCTGCAGCGCCAGCGCGCGGCTGCGCCACACGCTCAAGCCCGCCAGCATCAGCAGCGCCAGCGTGCCGGGCTCTGGCACGTTGCCGCCGCCGTTGGGGTCGAACACGTTGGCGACGATCTGCAGGCTGCGGATCAGCGACAGGCCGGTCGGGTCGGAGGCGTTGTAGCTGAAGCCGTTGAAGACGACGGTGTCCTCGAACTGGCCCAGATTCGCGGCCGTGAAGTCGATGCCCAGGCCGCCCTGCGCCTGGCCGGCCTCCAGTCCGTCGACCAGGCCGAAGCCGCCCAACAGGAAGTCGTCGACGCTGCCGAGGTCGAAGCTGCCCCTCAGCGCGTCGGCCGGGCCGGCCACGTCGTTCTCGATCTGCAGCATCCAGTGGCCGTTGCTGCCCAGCGCCAGGTTGCCCAGGTTGAGCTGGAAGTGGCCGCCGCCCAGGTCCTTCAGCGTGCCCAGGCCCGCCAGCAGGCCGAAGTCGGCGTTGGCCAGGTTGTTGACCTGCGCCTTCACCTGCACGCCGGCATTGGCGCCGGCCGCGACGTCGGCCATGTCGGGGTTCTGGCTGAGGAAGGCGACGCTGCCGTTGGCGTTGAACACGCCCGCGCTGGCGGTGTTGAGCCCGACGTTGATCTGCCCGCTGGCCCCCGCCGCGATGCCCGCGGCCGCGCCGCCGCCGGTGAACGGCCCCGAGACGCCCGACAGCGTGGCGCGCAGCGTGTCGTTGAGCGCCGTCACCGCCGCGGTGTTGCTGACGGTGATGTTCTTGGCGCTGACCGTGTCGCCCACGCGCACGATGCCGAAGTCGACCACCGGCGTGCCGAGTTGGCCCACCGCGGCGGTGTAGACCTTGCCCGAGACGCTGATCGTCTGCGGCGCCAGCGTCATCTGGCAGTTGGGCGCGCAGCCGCCGACGTTGGAGGCGTCGGACACGAGCTGCACCGTGGCGCTGCCGGCGTTGGCCCCGGTGTAGTTGCCGGCCACCGCGGTGTTCAGTCCCACCTGCAGCGCGTTGCTGCTGGCCCCCGGCGCCAACAGGCTGACGCTGCCGAGCGCCGTGATGGGCGCGCCGTTGCTGCTGATGCTGGCGTTCAGCGCCGCCTGCGGCGCCGCGGTGGCCTGGTTGGTCAAGGCGATGCTGGCCGTCGGCGACGCCGCGCCGACGCGCACCGCACCCAGGTCGACGCTGGTGCTGCCGAACTGCGGGCTCGCCTGGTTGATCACGTTGCCAACGGCGCTGATTGTGCCGTTGACGCCGAACTGCTCACTGCCCACGCCCAGCACGCCCAGCCCGTTGCTGACGCCGCCCACCGCGCCGGCGCTGAAGTAGTTGACCGCGATGCCGCTGTTCAGCGCGCCGGCGGTCGATCCGGTCACCGTGACCGTCATCGTGCCGTTGGCCGCCGTGCTGTTGCTGCCGGCGGCGATGCCGCTGAGCGAGCCGCTGCCGCTGATCTGGCCGTTGCCCGACGCGCCGAACGAGGCGTTCAGATCCTCCACGAAGCCGGCGGGGCCGCTGGCGGTGTTGCGCACCACGAGGTTCTGGCTGACCTGCTGGCCCACCTGCAGCGTGCCGAAGTTCAGCGTGTTGCCCACGAGCTGGCCACTGGCCGTCTGGTAGACGTTGCCGTTGACCGTGACCGCCTGGCTGCCGACGCTGGTCTGGCCCAGGCCGTTGCTGGTGCCATTCACCGTGCCGGTGGAGGTGTAGGCCAAGTTCACGGTGCCGGTCTTGGCGCCGGCCGACGCGGTGGACACGCCGACGTTGATGCCGCCGCTGCTGGCGCCGGCCAGCAGGCCGCTGACCGAGCCGCTGGCCGTGGCCGCGCCGCTGAGCGACGCGATGCCGGCGTTCAAGTCCTCGCTGAAGCTGCCGGCCGCCGCGGTGTTGCCGACGTTCAGCGCCACCGAGTTGCTGCCGCCCACGCGCTGGTTGGCCACCGTCACCGGCGCCGGCAACGCGCTGCCGCCGGCCAGGTTGTAGGCCGCCGCGCCGGCGCCCAGCACGATGTTGAGCTTCTGGTCGGCGATGTTGTCGAAGTTGCTGCGCAGGTTGATCGCCTGGCCCGTCATCGACCCCAGCGCGCCGGCGCTGTTGGCGGTGAAGGTCACGGTCTGCGCCGCACCCGCGCCGCCGGGCGCACCGGCGTTGTAGTTGCCGTCGGTGACGGCCAGCCGACCGTCGGTGATGTTGCCGCCGTTGACGCTGGTCTGGACGGCGCCGCGCAGCGTCGGGCCCGTGCTGCCGCCGTTGGCTATGGTGTAGTTGTAGGTGTTGGTGCCGACGTGCATGTTGCCGATGGTCAGCGTGGCGTTGTTGGTGTTGCCGCCGGTCACGCCCGCACCGCTGATGATCTGCGCCGCGTCGCCGCCGGCCAGGATCTGGCCCGTGCCGGTGACACCGGCGCGGCGGTTGAACGTATTGCCGCTGCCCCACTGCGCATTGGTGTAGTCGCTGCTTAGGGTCAGGTTCTGCGTACCCAGGCTCAGCGAGCCGGTACCGCCGATCACCAGCTTGCCCTGGCTGCTGGCGGTGCCGGTGGCCACCGCCAGCGTGCCGCCGTTGACCTGCAGCGTGCCGGTGCCGGCCAGCAGGCTGCCACCGCCGTTGGCCGGGGCCTGAATCGTCAGCGTGCCACCGTCGGCCAGGATCACGCCGTTGTTGAACAGCGTGTTGTTGCCGCCCTGAAACAGCGGCTGCCCGATGTGGCCCTGGCCGCGCACCGTCAGGCCGGCGCTCAGCGTGGAACTGCCGTTGCCCTCGATCGCCAGCCAGGCACCGCTGTCGTTCAGGTTGATGACGCCGGTGCCGCCCACCACCACGCTGTTGTTGCTGGAATTGGCGCTGTCCAGGCTGAGGACGCCGCCGTTGCCGATGTTGACGTCACCGTTGATCGTGGCGCTGTTGGCGATGCGTTCGCGCGCATTGGCGATGCCCGTCAGGTCCAGCACGCTGCCGCTGGCGAGCGTCACGCCGCTCAGGAAGTTGTTGCCGTTGCTGGCGGCCTGGATCACGCCGCTGCCGCTGGTGCCCAGCAAGCCGCCGGTGATGGTGATGCCGTTTTGCACCACCTTGCTGCCGGCCAGCGCATTGATCTGCCCGGCCGTGTTGTCGATGTGCGTGGCCAGCACCAGGGTACCGCCGTTGCGCGCATCCAGGGTCTTGTTGTTGACGATCGAGCTGCCGCCGCCGTTGGCCGGCGGTACCAGCGTCAGCGTGCCGCCGGCCACGTCGGCCGAGATGCGGCCGTTGTTCACCAGCGTGTGGTTGCCGCCTACGTGGTTGGGCTGGCCCACGCTGCCCTGGCCGCGCACCACCACGTTGGCGCCCAGCGTGGTGGTGCCGGTGCCTTCCATCGCCAGCCGGGCACCACTGTCATTGAGGTTGAAGGTGGCCGTGCCGCCGATGGTCTGGTTGCCGCCCGTGGTCAGCGAGCTGTCCAGGCTGAGGATGCCGCCGTTGGCGATGTTGACGTTGCCGTTGAGCGTCAGCCCGTTGGCAATGCGCTCGCGCGAGTTGGTGGTGATGCTGGCCATGTCCAGCGTGCCGTTCAGGGCCACGCCGTTGAGAACATTGCTGCTGCTGTTGGAGGCGGAGAACACACCCGCGCCGCTGGTGTTGATGACGCCGGAGACGGTGACGCCGTTCTGCACCACCGAACTGCCGGCGCCGGCCAGGATCTGGCTGCCGCTGTTGCCGGTGACGTGGGTGGACAGCAGCAAGCTGCCGCCGTTGATGGCCTGCAGCGTGCCGTTGTTGATGAAGCTGCTGCCGCCACCATTGGCCGGCGCCGTGATGTTGAGTGTGCCGCCGCTGACGTCGGCCGAGATCAGGCCGTTGTTGGTCAGCACGTTGTTGCCGCCGGTGTTGATGGCCAAGCCGATGTTGCCCTGGCCGCGCACCGTGAGGGTCGAACCCAGGGACGAGGTGCCATTGCCGTCAATGGCCAGTCGTGCGCCGGCGTCATTGAGGTTGATCACGCCCGTGCCGCCCACCGCCACGCTGCTGTTGGTGGAAAGGCCGCTGTCCAGGCTGAGGATGCCGCCGTTGGCGATGTTGACGTTGCCGTTCAGCGTCAGCCCGTTGGCAATGCGCTCGCGCGAGTTGGTGATGCTGGCCAAGTCCAGCGTGCCGTTCAGGGCCACGCCGTTGAGAACATTGCTGCCGCTGCTGGCGGCCGTGAAGACGCCGCTGCCGCTGGCATTGATGGTGCCGGAGATGGTGACGCCGTTTTGAACCACCGAGCTGCCGGCGCCGGCCAGGATCTGGCTGCTGCTGTTGCCCGTGATGTGGGTGGACAGCAGCAAGCTGCCGCCGTTGATGGCCTGCAGCGTGCCGTTGTTGATGAAGCTGCTGCCGCCACCATTGGCCGGCGCCGTGATGTCGAGCGTGCCGCCGCTGACGTCGGCCGAGATCAGGCCGTTGTTGGTCAGCACGTTGTTGCCGCCGGTGTTGATGGCCAAGCCGATGTTGCCCTGGCCGCGCACCGTGAGGGTCGAACCCAGGGACGAGGTGCCGCTGCCATCGATGGCCAGTCGTGCGCCGGCGTCATTGAGGTTGATCACGCCGGTGCCGCCCACCGCCACGCTGTTGTTGGTGGAAAGGCCGCTGTCCAGGCTGAGGATGCCGCCGTTGCCCACGTCGAACGCGCCGTTGATCGTGGCGCTGTTGGCGATGCGGTTGCGCGAGTTGGCAATGCTCGTCATGTCGAACACGCTGCCCGTGCTCAGCGTGATGCCGTTGAGGACGTTGCTGCCGCTGCTGGCGGCCTGGATCACACCGCTGCCGCTGGTGCCCAGCAGGCCGCCGGTGATGGTGATGCCGCTTTGCACCACCTTGCTGCCGGCCAGCGCATTGATCTGCCCGGCCGTGTTGTCGATGTGCGTGGCCAGCACCAGGGTGCCGCCGCTGCGCGCATCCAGGATGTTGTTGTTGACGATCGAGCTGCCGCCGCCGTTGGCCGGCGGTGTCAGCGTCAGGGTGCCGCCGGCCACGTCGGCCGAGATGCGGCCGTTGTTCACCAGCGTGTGGTTGCCGCCGGCGTTGATGGGCTGGCCCACGTTGCCCTGGCCGCGCACCACCACGTTGGCGCCCAGCGTGCTGGTGCCGGTGCCGTCCAGCGCCAGCCGGGCGCTGCCGTCATTGAGGTTGAACGTGGCCGTGCCGCCGATGGTCTGGTTGTTGCCCGTGGTCAGCGAGCTGTCCAGGCTGAGGATGCCGCCGTTGGCGATGTTGACGTTGCCGTTGAGCGTCAGACCGTTGGCAATGCGTTGGCGCGAGCTGGCCACCGTCGCCATGTCCATCTGCCCGTTCAGCGTGAGGCCGCTGAGCACGTTGGAGCCGCTGCTGAACACCACCAGCGCGCCCGTGCCGGTGGTGGCGACGGTGCCGCCGGCGAGCGTGCTGCCGAACAGGTTGACCGCGCTGCCATTGCCGACGCTGATGACGCCGCCGGTGTTGTTGATCGAGTGCCCGGCGCCCACTTGCAGCGCCGCCGTGCTGGCGCCGCCGACGTTGATGGTGCCGGTGTTGGTGGTGCTGCCGCCGGCCTGCAGGCTGAAGGTGGCGGCGTCGATGGCCAGCGTGCCGGCGTTGCTGAAGGTGTAGATCGAGCGCGCGTCGTTGACCGTCACCGTCCTGCCGGCGCCGACGGTGGCGCTGTCGACGGCCGGGCCGCTGGGAACGAGGCCGCAGCTCCAGTTGCCGGCCAGGTTCCAGTTGCCGCTGGCCGGGTTGAAGGTGCAGGCGGCGGCCAGGCTGTCCTGCAGCGGCGCGATGCCCAGCGCCAGGGTGGCGGCTACGGCCAGGGCCGACTTGCGGGTGCGGGGGCGGCGAAGGGCGGTCATGTCGATGCTCCGTGTCCGGTTTGACAAGGAGGATCGGCAGCGACCGTTAGGCAAGCGTTAGCGGTTGCGGCGCCGCGCGGCGGTCTTCACCCACCTGTTCGCGGGGGGTGCCCTCGGTTCAAGGGGCCGCTGCTGGGGCTTGCGTGCCGGCCTTCACGGCGCGGCGCAGCAACTGCATCGCCTGCGCGGGGTTCAGCTCGCGGCCCTGCTCGGCCAGCTCGGCGCGGCGGCGCTCGCTCAGCAGCGTGCGCGCCAGCCGCTCCTGGCGCTGCACGGTGCGCAGGTCGCCGCGGCTCAGCTCGCCGTAGCGGCTGGCCCAGTGCTGGGCGGCAAAGGCCATCAGGCGCGCCGCGTGCTCGGCCTGGCCGCAGCGCAGCAGCGAGGCCGGCAGGTTCCACACCGCATAGGCCCAGGCGAAGTGCGCGCCGTCGGCCCAGGCGACCTCGGCCGCCTCCAGGAAGCAGGGCAGCGCGCGCCGCCACTGGCGCACCGCGGCGTAGGCGCCGCCCAGCGCGTTGGCGGTCTTGCTGAGCAGCGCCCAGTCCTGCTCGGCGCGCGCGCGTTCCACCAGCTCGTGCGCGCCGCGAAGGGTGTCGGCATAGCGGTTGAGCTGGTAGTCGAGGTTGACGCGGTGGTAGCGCGCGGCGTTGCTGTCGTGGCGGTTGCCCAGGCCTTGCAGCAGCGCGCGCTGGCGCTCGAACAGGCGGGCGGCCTCGTCGGGCCGGCCGGCCGACAAGTGCTGGGCGTAGGCGCGCTGGGCCAGCAGCGTGGCCAGCAGCGCACGCTCGCCCAGGCGCTCGGCCAGCGGCTCGGCTTCGTCGAGCAGGCGGCAGGCGCCGGCGCGGTCGTGATGGGCGGTCCAGCGCAGGCGCGCCAGCACCTGCAGCGCGCGGGCGCGCTCCACCGACGCCGGCGGCGCCGCGTCCAGCGCCTGGCCGGCGTGGCGCTCGGCGCGCTCGCGCAAGCCGGCTTCGTACTCTTGCACCGCCAGCAGGCTCAGGCCGGCGCTGCGCAGCGTGGCGTCGGCGTCGAGATTGGTGAGGGCCTCCAGCAGGCGCTGCAAGGTGTCGATGCCGCTGCCGGTCAGCGGCACGACGGCAAAGCCGCGGCGCAGCGCCAGCGCGAGGCGCACGCCGGCCTCGGGCTCGCCGTCGGCCTCGGCGCTGGCCAGTGCGGCCACCAGGTTGGGCAGCTCGGCGCGGAACGCGGCCAGCGGCACCGTGGGTCCCAGGCCGGCCATCCAGTGCGGCCACCAGTCGCGGTGCGCGCGCCGCAGCCACGCCACCGCTGCGGCCGGCTGCTGCTGCAGCAGCCGGGTCAGCGCGAACTCGCGCACCGGCTCGGTGAAGCGAAAGCGCAGCGTCTCGTCGGCCTGCCAGTCGCCGGCCAGCAGCGAGTGCTGCACCGCCTCGTCGAGCTGCAGCGCGGCGTCGGTGCCCACCACCGCGGCGGCGGCCTCGGCGGTGAAGCCGCCGACGAACACCGTCATCGACTCCAGCGTGCGCTGCAGCGCCGGCGGCAGCAGATTCCAGCTCCAGGCGATGACCTCGGTCATCGCGGCGTGGCGCGCGTCCAGCCCGGCGCGCGGCCCCGGGCGCGACAGCAGCGCCAGGCCGGCGCCGGGCGCGCCGCCGTGGCGACCGTCCAGGCGCTGCAGCATCTCGGCCACCGGCACGCTGCGCACGCGCGCCGCCGCCAGCTCGATGGCCAGCGGCGCGCCGCCCAGCAGCCGCACCAGCGCGGCCACCGCGTCGGCGTTGCGCGGGTTGAGGTGGAAGTCCGCGCGCACCGCGCGGGCGCGGTCGACGAACATCGCGACCGCCGGGTTGGCCGCCTGCTCGGCCAGGTCGGCCTCGGCGGCGGGCAGCGGCAGCGGGGCCAGCACCACCTCGCGCTCGCCGTCGACGGCCAGCACGCGGCGCGAGGTGACCAGCAGGTGCAGCGCCGGCAGGCGGTGCAGCAGCGCGGCGATGCAGGGCGCCGCCGCGGGCAGCAGCTGTTCCAGGTTGTCCAGCACCAGCAGCGCGCGCTGGCCGGCCAGCGCGGTGGCCAGGCGCTCGCCGAGGTCGGCGCTGGCGCCGCCGAGGCCGAAGGCGCGACCCAGTGCGTCGAGCAGGGTCTCCACGCGGTCGCAGCCGGCCAGCGGGACGAAGGCGACGAGGTCGAAGCGCGGATGCGCGCCGTCGTCGGCGGCCAGATCGGGCGTGTCGCGCAGCGCCTGCGCCAGCTCCACCGCCAGGCGCGTCTTGCCGATGCCGCCGGGGCCGACCAGCGTGACCAGCCGGTGCGCCGAGACCTGACCGCGCAGCCGCGCCGCCTGGGCCTCGGTGCCGAAGTAGCGCGTCAGGTACGCCGGCAGCGCGTGGCGCGACAGGGCCGGGGGCGGCGGTGCCGCGGCCGTGGCCGCGGGCGGCGGCGCGTTGGCGGCCGCGGGGGGCACGGGCACGGCCTCGCCCAGCCGATCGTGCAAGCGCTCGGCCAGATTCGACAGCCGGCGGCGCTCGTCGCAGATCCATTCGTCGAAGAAGCCGGGCAGCAGCTCGCCGCCGTACAGCGCCGCCGCGGCCTGCACGCGGCCGGTGCGCAGGTGCTGCTCGAACTGCTGCGCGTCGCTGCTCAAGGCGCCCGGCGCGGCGCGCAGCGAGCGGCGGTCGGCCACGATCACCGGGGCCGCGCCCGGCGGTTCCAGCAAGGCCTTCAGCGTCGACAAGGCCTGCCGCAGCCGGTTGCGGCCGGTGGCGAGATCGATGCCGGGCCACAGCAGCTCGACCAGTTCCTCGCGGCCGTGCTCGCGCTCGGGCCACAGCGCCAGGCGGGCCAGCAAGGCGGTGCAGGCGCGGCTGGGCAGGCGCACCGGGCCGGCCTTGGGGTCCTGGCCCTGCAACTGCAGGCCGCCGAGCAGGCGCACGTGCCAGCGGCCGGCCGCGGCTGCCGGGCCGTGACCATGGCCGTGGCCAGGCGGCACGGCTTGTGTCGGTTCAAGGTTCATCGAAGCGCCCGCGGCGATCATAGGGGCGCGCCCGAGCCTGGCGCACGCTCATCGAATCCCCTGATGCTGGTGCCGCGGGCGCTCGGTGAGAATGGTCCGCAACGGATGGAGCCCTGTGTCAATGGAGAAGATCTGGCTGAAGCAGTACCCGGCAGGCGTGCCTGCCGAGATCAAGACGGATCTCTACCCTTCGCTGGTCGCGCTGCTGGAAGAGAGCTTTCGCAAGTACCGCGACCAGAAGGCCTACCTCTTCATGGGCAAGGCTTTCACGTTCGGCTGGCTCGACGACCACTCGCGCGCCTTCGCGGCCTACCTGCAGTCCATCGGCCTGGCGCCGGGCGACCGCGTGGCCTTGATGATGCTCAACGTTCCACAGTACCCGGTGGCGGTGGCCGGCGTGCTGCGCGCGGGCATGGTGGTGGTCAACGTCAACCCGCTGTACACGCCGCGCGAGCTGGAGCACCAGCTCAAGGACTCGGGCGCCAAGGCCATCGTGATCCTGGAGCCCTTCGCCACCGTGCTGCAGCAGGTGATCGACGCCGTGCCCACCAAGAAGGTGGTGGTGGCCTCGTTCGGCGACATGCTGGGCTTCCTGAAGGGCACGCTGGTCAACCACGTGGTGCGCAACGTCAAGAAGATGGTGCCGGCCTGGCGGCTGCCCGGCGCGCAGCGCTTCAACGACGCGCTGGCCGGCGGCCGCAACAAGCCCTACACGCCGCCCAACGTGGGGCCCGACGACATCGCGGTGCTGCAGTACACCGGCGGCACCACCGGCGTCAGCAAGGGCGCGGTGCTGCTGCACCGCAACCTGATGGCCAACGTGCTGCAGTCCGAGGCCTGGTACCAGCCGGCGCTGAAGAAGATCCCGAGCGGCGAGCAGATCGTCACCGTCTGCGCCTTGCCGCTCTATCACATCTTCGGCTTCAACACGAACATGATGCTGGGCCTGCGGATGGGCGGCTGCAACATCCTGATCCCCAACCCGCGCGACCTGGTCGCGGTGCTGAAGGAGCTGTCGCAGCACCGCTTCCACAGCTTCCCGGCGGTCAACACGCTGTTCAACTCGCTGGCCAACCATCCCGACTTCGGCAAGGTCGACTGGAGCCACCTGAAGATCAGCGTCGGCGGCGGCATGGCGGTGCAGCAGGCCACCGCCAGGCTGTGGCTGGAGAAGACCGGCTGCCCGATCTGCGAAGGCTACGGCCTCTCGGAGACCAGCCCGTCGGCCACCTGCAACCCGGTGGACAGCACTGCCTACAGCGGCAACATCGGCTTGCCGATGCCCAACACCGAGCTGACGCTGCTCGACGACGAGGGGCACGAGGTGCCGCTGGGCACGCCGGGCGAGATCGCGATCCGCGGCCCGCAGGTGATGGCTGGCTACTGGCAGCGCCCCGACGAGACGGCCAAGGTGATGACGGCCGACGGCTTCTTCCGCACCGGCGACGTGGGCGTGGTCGACGAGCGCGGCTACTTCAAGATCGTTGACCGCAAGAAGGACATGATCCTGGTGAGCGGCTTCAACGTCTATCCGAACGAGGTGGAGGACGTGATCACGCAGATGCCCGGCGTGCTGGAATGCGCCGCGGTCGGCGTGCCCGACGCCAAGGCGGGCGAGGCGGTCAAGGTGGTGGTGGTCAAGAAGGACCCGGCGATCACCGAGGCCGACATCCGCGCCTATTGCGAGGCCAATCTGACCGGCTACAAGCGGCCCAGGATCATCGAGTTCAGGACCGATCTGCCGAAGACGCCGGTGGGCAAGGTCCTGCGCCGCGAGCTGCGCGGCTGACGGGAAGAAGGGCGCTCGCCGTCAGCGCCGCGCGCCGCCCCCGAAGCGGCGGGCGGGCGCTTGCGGCGCTGCATCAGCGGGCGGCGATCACGTTGGCGCGGGCGGCCTGCGTGCGCACGCGGGCGAAGTAGGCCGCGCCGCTGTCTTCGGAGGCGAGGCCCTGCAGCTCGCCGCTGGCCTGCGCGGCCTTCAGCTCGGCGATCACGTCGGCGCGGGTGAGTTGCGGCTTGAAGTTGCTGCCCATGCTGTAGCCCATGCTCCAGGGGTTGACGCCGGCGGCCTGGAACTGGGCCAGTTCGGCCTGCACCTGGGCGCGGGTCTTCAGCGACTGGTGCTGCACGGGGTCGATCGTGATGTCGTCGGCGAAGGCCGAGCCGGCGGCGGCGAGCGACAGGGCGATGGCGGCGATGCGGGTGATGCGGTTCATGGTCGGTTCCTCTCGAAAGACGGTGGTTGACGGTTCGTTGCTTGGGTGGGCCGCGTCTTGCTGTCCACGGATGAAATTCTGGAAAGCGCAAGCGCTTGCCAGCGGACAGCCAGATGACAAGTTCGTCATCTGGCGCGGCGGCTGGTCGACAATCGCGGCGCCATGCTTCGCCTCTACGTCGACGGGCCTTTGATGGCCGATCAGACGCTCGACCTGCCCCCCGGCCCCGCGCGCCACGTGCAGGTGCGGCGGCTGCAGCCGGGCGATGCGCTGCGGCTGTTCGACGGCCTCGGCGGCGAGTGGCAGGCCGAGGTGCTGGCGATGGGCCGGCAGCAGGTGCGCTTGCGCCTCGGCGCGCACGAGGCCGTCGAGCGCGAGCTGCCGCAGCCGGTGACGCTGGCGGTGGGCATGCCCGCCAACGAGCGCATGGACTGGCTGGTGGAGAAGGCCACCGAGCTGGGCGCCGCGGCGATCCAGCCGCTGGTGTGCGAGCGCTCGGTGCTGCGCCTGGCCGATGAGCGCGCCGCACGCAAGCGCGAGCACTGGCAGGCGCAGGCCGTGGCCGCGGCCGAGCAGAGCGGCCGCACGCGCGTACCGCGCATCGGCTTGGCCGTGCGGCTGCCCGAGTGGCTGGCGACGCTGGGCGACGAGCGCGGGCCGCGCTGGCTGCTCAGCCCTGCGGGCGCGCGGCCCTTGCCGTTCGCGCCTGCGCCGGCCGCATCGGCCCCCCTGCTGCTGAGCGGCCCCGAAGGCGGCCTGTCGCCGGCCGAGGAAGACGCGGCGCGGGCCGCCGGCTTCGAGGCCGTGCAGCTCGGCGCGCGCGTGCTGCGCGCCGAGACCGCACCGCTGGCGGCCCTGGCCGTGCTGGCCTGGCAGAGCGGGCTGGGTGGCGCGGCTTGACCGGCCATCGAGCGCTGCCAAAATCGATTCCTTCATCCGCATCGCAAGGGAAGGGCGTCATGGATCTGCCGGATTCGGTCACCGGCGCGCTGCTGCGCCGCTGAATGCCGGTGGCCGTTCCTAGCGGGCTGCCGGGCCTGGCGCTGCTGCTGGCCGGCGCGTCGGCGCAGGCCGCCGGTGCCGCCGATGGGGCGGCGGCCGCGCCGGCCTGGTGGCTGTGGCCGCTGGCGCTGTTCGCCGTGTGCTTCCTGCTGGGTATCCTCGCGGTGCCGGCTGGCATCGGCGGCGGCACGCTGTTCGTGCCCATCGTCGGCAGCTTCTTTCCCTTCCACCTCGATTTCGTGCGCGGCGCCGGGCTGCTGGTGGCGCTGGCCAGCGCGCTGGCGGCGGGGCCGCTGCTGCTGCGCAGCGGGCTGGCCAGCCTGCGCCTGGCGCTGCCGCTGGCGCTGCTGGCCTCGGCCAGCTCGATCGGCGGCGCGCTGCTGGGGCTGGCGATGCCGGCGCACGTGGTGCAGGTGCTGCTGGGCGTGGTGGTGCTGGCCATCGTGGGCCTGATGCTGATGGCGGGGCGCTCGGAGTTCCCGCAGGTCGAGCGGCCCGACCGGCTGTCGCAGGCGCTGGCGCTGCACGGCATCTTCATCGATGGCGCGGCCGGCCGCAGCGTGCCCTGGCAGGTGCACCGCACCGGCCTCGGGCTGCTGCTGTTCCTCGGCATCGGCGTGCTGGCCGGGCTGTTCGGCATCGGCGCCGGGTGGGCCAACGTGCCCACGCTCAACCTGCTGATGGGCGCACCGCTGAAGGTGGCGGCCGGCACCTCGGGGCTGGTGCTGTCGCTGGTGGATTCGTCGGCGGCCTGGGTCTACCTCAACCGGGGCGCGGTGCTGCCGGTGATCGCCGTGCCCTCGGTGGTGGGCATGATGCTGGGCGCGCGCATCGGCGCGCGGCTGCTCGGGCTGCTGAAGGCCTCGGCCATTCGCCGCCTGGTGATCGCGGTGCTGCTGTTTGCGGGCCTGCGCGCGCTGCTGAAGGGACTGGGGGTGTGGCCATGACGACGACGCCTGCCGGCGGCGAACAAAGCGTTGAACAACGGCGTTATGCGCGGCTGCTGGAGGCCGGCGCCCGCGCCGGGCTGGCGCTGCTGCTGCTGGGCTTCGGCGCCTACGGCAGCGGGCTGCTGCCCGCTGGCGTGCCGCCGCAGCGGCTGCCCGAGCTGTGGTCGCTGCCGCTCGCGCAGTTCCTGCAGCAGTCGGGCTCGCCCACCGGCTGGAGCTGGCTGGCGCGGCTGGGCCAGGGCGACATGCTGGCGCTGGGCGGCATCGCCTGGCTGGCGAGCTGCTCGCTGCCGGCGCTGCTGGCGCTGCTGCCGCTGTACCTGCGCCGCGGCGACAAGGTCTACGCCGTCTTGGCACTCGCCCAGATCGCGGTGATCGCGCTGGCCGCGTCGGGCTGGCTGACCGGAGGTGCGGGATGACGGCGCCGGTCTTCAGCCGCCTGCTGCTGGCCACCGAGCACGGCGAGTTCGACCGCGGCGCCGAAGGGCTGGCCTTCGAGCTGGCGAGCCGTGCCGCGCTGCCGCTGGCCGCGGTGCTGCCGCTGACCAGCAACGCCGAGTTCGAAGCCGTGGCGCCGGCCTGGGCGGCGCGCGCGGAAGGCGCGGCCGCCGCTCGCCGCGAAGACCTGCTGGCCCGCGCCGCAGCGGCCGGCGTGGCGCTGGAGGTGGCCGTGCGCCGCAGCCCCGAGCCCTATGCCGAGATCGTGGCCCAGGCCGCCGAGCGCGGCCACGACCTGCTGATCATCCGCCGCCGCGGGCAGCGCAGCTTCCTGGCCAATCTGCTGGTCGGCGAGATGGTCACCAAAGTCGTCGCCCACGCGCCTTGCGCCGTGCTGGTGGTGCCGCGCGACGGCCGCCTGTGGCAGCGCCGCGTGCTGCTGGCGCTGGACCCGCTGGCCCCGGCCGCTGCCGGCGCCGTGGCCCAAGCCGCCGCGCTGGCCGCGGCGGAGGCGCTGCCGCTGCTGGTCGTCTGCGTGGCGGACGGCGGCGAGCCGCAGGCCCAGGCGCAGACGGTGCTGGCCGCCGCAGTGGCGCAGGCGCATGCGGCCGGCGTGGCCGCCGACGGCGAGTTGCGCAGCGGCCGCCCGCACCAGGCCTTGCTGCAGGCCGCGGCCGACGCCGGCGCCGACCTGATCGTGATCGGCCGCCACCGCGCCGAGAGCCTGCAGCGCGCCTGGCTAGGCGGCGTGGCGCAGAAAGTGCTGGGGCTGGCCACCTGCCCGGTGCTGGTGCAGGCCATGGGCGATGGAGTCTCTTCGTGAGCGATGCGCTGACGTACCTGCTGAAAGCCAGGCCCGAGACCATGGGCCACTACTTCGCGTTCCTGAAGGACTGCGGCCGCAGCCTGGACCCCAAGACGCGCAACCTGATCAGCGTGATCACCAAGGTGCATGCGCAGACCGAGCGCGGCCTGCGCCAGTACCTCAAGCGCGCGCTGAAGGAGGGCTGCTCGCCGGCCGAGGTGCTGGACGCGCTGCTGATGGCCTTTCCGACGCTGGGCCTGACCAAGCTGCTGTGGGCGATCGACGTGATCCTGGCGATGGACCTGCCCGGCTTCGCGCCCGAGGCGCTGGCGGCGCCGGCCGCAGTCCCGGCCGCGGCCCCGGCCCCGCCGCCGCAGTGGCACGACTTGATGGCCACGCGCGGCGTCGAGGTCGGCAGCACGCGGCGCGTGGAAGCCGCGGGGCACGGCCTGTTCGTCCACCGCGCCGCCGACGGATGGCGCGTCTACGACGGCCGCTGCCCGCACCAGACCACCGACATCCCGCCGCTGGCGCTGGACGGCTGCCGCCTCACCTGCCCCAAGCACGGCTGGGTGTTCGACGTGGCCAGCGGCGACTGCGTCGCGGTGGGCGACACGCCGCTCAAGCGCTGGCCCAGCAAAGTGGTCAAGGGCCGCTTGCTGGCGTACGGGTAGGGGTAGACGCAGATTGGCGGTCAGGCCGGTGGCTGCCGGCCACGAGGTCGAAGCGGAACAGCCGGCATTCGATCGCGCCGTTCCACATCGGCACGCGGCGCGATTCCTTCAGCCGCATCAGGTTGGGCAGCTTCATCTCGGGGCTCAGGCACCACGCGGTCCAGCCGCCGTAGTGGCGCTTCCAGTGCGCGGCCAGCGCCGAGAAGAAGGCTGCGGCGTCGGCGCCGCCTTCGAAGCCTTCGCGCGGCGCGCGCTGGGCCTGGCCTTGGCCCTGACCTTTCGGCGCGATGCGCTCGCCGTACGGCGGGTTCATGATCAGCGTGCCGGCGGCCGCCGGCGGCGGGCGCTGCAGCGCGTCGGCGGTCTTGAACTCGATCGCGTGCGCGACGCCGGCACGCTCGGCATTGCGCGCGGCGAAGTCGGTCATCCGAAAGCTCACGTCGCCGGCGAAGACGGGCACCGCCGGCGGGTGCACGCGCGAGAGGGCCTCGGCCTTCATCTGCTGCCAGCGCGCGCGCAGCGGCTGGAAGGGCTGCAGCCGCTCGAACGCGAAGCGGCGCTGCACGCCGGGCGCGATGCCGCAGGCGAGCTGCGCGGCCTCGATCGCGATCGTGCCGGCGCCGCAGCAGGGGTCGAGCAGCGGGCCGTCGCCGGCGCGGCCCTGCCAGCCGGCGGCGGCCAGCATCGCGGCGGCCAGCGTCTCCTTCAGCGGCGCCTCGCCCTTGACGCCTTGGCTGCCGCCCCGCCGGGCTTGGGCTTCATTGCGCCAGCCGCGCTTGAACAGAGGCCTCGCCCGAGGTGTCGACGTAGAGCGTGGCGTGCTCGGGGCCGAGGAACAGCAGCAGCGGCAGCGTCGGATGGCGGGTGTCGACGCTGGGGCGCGCGCCGGTGGCCTCGCGCAGGCGGTCGCAGACGGCGTCCTTGATGCGCAGCGCGGCGAAGTTCAGGCTCTTCAGCGGCGAGTGCTGGGCCTGCACGTCGACGCGCAGCGTCTGCTCGGGCGTGATCCAGTCGGTCCAGCGGACCTGCCGCGCCAGCTCGTACAGCGCGTGCTCGTCGCGGTAGGGGCCGTCGATCAGCGGCCACAGCACGCGCTGGCCGAGCCGGCATTCGAGGTTGATGCGCATCGCAAGCTGCAGGTCGCCGTCGACCCAGGCGCCGCTGCGGCCGGCTTCGGCCGCCTTTCCCGCGATGCCGCTCAGTTCGGCGGCCAGCAATTCCTCCACGCCCTGGGCGCAGGGTACGAAGATCGCGGCCATCAAATGGTCTTGCGCAGCGACGCCGGCGCGATCTTCAGCGCCTCGCGGTACTTGGCGACCGTGCGCCGCGCGACGTGGATGCCCTGCTCCTCCAGCATCTGCGAGAGCTGGCTGTCCGACAGCGGCTTGGCCGCGCTCTCGGCCGACACCAACTGCTGGATCAGCGCGCGCACCGCGGTGCTGGAGGCGTTGCCGCCGGCCTCGGTGTTGAGGCTGGAGCCGAAGAAGTACTTCAGCTCGTAGGTGCCGTAGGGCGTGGCCATGTACTTGGCGGTGGTCACGCGCGAGATCGTGCTCTCGTGCAGGCCCAACTCGTCGGCGATCTCGCGCAGCACCAGCGGCTTCATCGCGATCGCGCCGTGCGTGAAGAAGCTCTTCTGGCGCTCGACGATGGCCTTGCTGACGCGCAGGATGGTGTCGAAGCGCTGCTGGATGTTCTTCATGAACCAGCGCGCCTCCTGCAGCCGCGACGACAGCCCGCTGCCGCCGGCGCCGCCGCGCTGGCCGCGCACCGCCTGCGCGTAGAGGTCGTTGATGCGCAGCCGCGGCATGACGTCGGGATTGAGCGTCACCTTGAGCCCGCGGCCGGCGCGCTGCACGATGACGTCGGGCACGATGATGTTGCTTTCGGCGTTGCTGAACGGCCGGCCGGGCTTGGGCTCGCACTGCACGATCAGCGCCTGCGCGCCGCGCACCTGCTCCTCGGTGCCGCCCGTCAGCGCGGTGAGCCTGCGCATGTCGCGCCGCGCCAGCAGCTCCAGGTACTTCTCGCAGATCGTGATCGCCAGCCGGCGCTCGCGGCAGGGCGGCGTCTGGCGCAGTTGCAGCACCAGGCATTCCTCCAGGTCGCGCGCGCCGACGCCGGCGGGCTCCAGGCTTTGCAGCAGGCGCAAGGCCATCTGCAGCCGCGCGGCCAGCTCCTCGCGCGCCTCGGCGTCGTCGGCGCCGGCGCCGAGGCCCAGCATCTCGGCCAGGCGCTCGGCGATGTCCTGCAGCGGACCGTCGAGGTAGCCGTCGTCGTTGAGCGACTCGATCAGCACGTTCAGCGCCGCCAGGTCGTCGGCCGACAGCCGCAGCCCGGCGACCTGCGCGCGCAGGTGGTCCTGCAGGCTGCTGCCGGCGGCGCGGCGGTCCTGCGCTTCGAGGCCGTCGTCGTCGCCGCTGGCGCTGCCGTTGACCGACGGCGTCTCGCGGATGCCGTCGAAGTCGTCGCCCTCGGTGCCGTTCTCCCAGTCCTCGCGCTCGGTGGTGCCGAACTCCTGGCCGCTGACCTCGGCCAGGCCCTCGCCGTCGCCGGCGCCGTCGGCGGCCGTGCCGGCGCCGGCCTCGTCGTCGCGCTCGGCGGGGCTCGCGCGCTCGGCGGCGCGGTCGTCCTTCAGCGTGCGGTCCAGCGGCGTCTCGAACGGGCTGGCCGCGTCCTCCTCGACGTCGAGGAAGGGGTTGAGATCGAGCATCTGCTCGACTTCCTGGTGCAGCTCCAGCGTCGACAGCTGCAGCAGCCGGATCGACTGCTGCAGCTGCGGCGTCAGCGCGAGGTGCTGCGAGAGCCGGACCTGCAACGATGGTTTCATCGACTGCGGCCCTACATTCTGAAGTTCTCGCCGAGGTAGACCTTGCGCACCTCGGCGTTCTCGACGATCTCGGCCGGCGTGCCTTCGGCCAGCACGCGGCCTTCGCTGATGATGTAGGCGCGGTCGCAGATGCCCAGCGTCTCGCGCACGTTGTGGTCGGTGATCAGCACGCCGATGCCGCGCTGGCGCAGGAAACCGATGATGCGCTGGATCTCGATCACCGCGATCGGGTCGACGCCGGCGAAGGGCTCGTCCAGCAGGATGAAGCGCGGCTGCGTGGCCAGCGCGCGCGCGATCTCCACGCGCCGGCGCTCGCCGCCCGACAGCGCCGGCGCCGGCGAGTCGCGCAGCTTCTCGATGCCCAGCTCGTGCAGCAACTGCTCCAGCAGCTCGCGGATGCGCGCCGGCGGCAGCGGCCGGCCGTCGGGGCCGATCTGCAGCTCCAGCACCGCGCGGATGTTCTCCTCGACGTTGAGCTTGCGGAAGATCGACGCCTCTTGCGGCAGGTACGACAGGCCCATGCGCGAGCGGCGGTGGATCGGCAGGCCCTCGATCGCCCGACCGTCGATGCTGATGCGGCCTTCGTCGGCGCGCACCAGCCCCACCACCATGTAGAAGGTGGTGGTCTTGCCGGCGCCGTTGGGGCCCAGCAGGCCGACCACCTCGCCGGCGCTGACGGCCAAGTGCACGTCGTGCACGACGCGGCGCGTGCCGTAGGTCTTGGCCAGGTGCTCGGCCTCCAGCCGGCTGGCGGGCACCGTGGCCGCTGCCGATGCGCCGCCGGTGCCGGGTGCGGCCTGCATCGCGGTCGTCAACGCGGCTCCGAGGCCGGGCGCGCCGGCGGCCGGGCGGCGCCGGCCTGCGACGCCGCGGCGCTGCCTGGCGGCGGCGTGAACACCATGCGCGCGCGCGGCGCCGAGGCGGCGCTGCCGGGCGCCGCGCTGCCGCCTTGCACCGCGAACTCCTCGATGCCCTGGTTCCAGGTGATCAGGCTGCCGGTGATCTCGTCGACCACCTCCTTGCCGCGCAGCCGGCGCACGACGCCGTTGCCGATCAGCTTGAGCACCTCGGTGCGGCCGTCGAACTCCACGCGGTCGGCGGTGCCTTCCAGCCATTCGTCGACGTTGTCGCGCTTTTGCCGGTAGCTGACCGGCGCGCCGGCCGCGCCCCAGGCGGTGCCGGCGTAGTAGCCGTCGGCCGCCTGCCGCACTTCCACGCGGTCGGCCTTGATCGTCAGCGTGCCCTGGGTGACGACCACGTTGCCGTTGAAGCGGCTGACCTGGTCCTTCAGGTTGTTGGTGCTGGACTTGTCGGCCAGCACCTCCATCGGCTTGCCGCGGTCGGCCTTCTCGGCCAGGGCGGGCCAGGCCGCAGCCAGCGCGGCCAGCAGCGCCAGGGCGCGAAGGCGAAGGGGGAGAGGGAGGAGGGCGGTCATCTAGGGCACGAAACTTGCAGTCAGTATAGACGCAAGCCCGGCCCCGGATGCGGAAAAAACAGCGACTTCAGCCGCCTTTGCGGGAGCGCTGGATCAGGTAGTCGGCCACCTGCAGCGCGCGCTCGTGGCTGCCGGCCAGCGAGGCGGAGGTGAAGTATCGGCCATTGATGCCCATCAGCGGCACGCCGTCGACCTTGTAAGCGTCGGAGAGTTGGCGCGCCTTGGCACATTTGGTGTTGACGCCGAAGGACTTGTAGGCCTCGGCGAACTTGGCCTTGTCGACGCCCACTGCGGCGGCCAGGCCGATGGCGTCGCTCTCGCTGGTGAGGCGCTGGCCCTGGCCGTGGATCGCGTTGAACACCTTGCGGTGCACCGCCGGGATCGCGCCGATCTCCTCCAGCGCGTAGTACATCTTCTGCCCCACCTGGTGGCGCGCGGTGAAGCCCACCGGCACGCGGCGGAAGGCCACGTCGGCCGGGAGGGTCTTGGTCCAGGCTTCCAGCAGCGGCTCGAAGGCGTTGCAGTGCGGGCACTCGTACCAGAAGAACTCGCTGACGTCGATCTTGCCCGGCGGCGGCAGCATGCTGGCCGGCAGCGGCTGCGACAGCTTGATGAACTGGCTGCCTTCGACGGGCGGCTGCCCCTGGGCCTGCGCCGCCGGGTGCAGCCCGCCGAGGGCCAGGCCGGCGCCGGCTGCCAGCTGGATCGAGAAATCGCGCCGCTTCATGGAGTTCCTTTCGTGTTCGGGACGGTGGTCGCGCGGAGGTGGAGTCGGGGCCGCCGGTGGAGTTCCGTCGTGTCGGGTGTGGCCGCCGCGCTCAAGGCCGCTCGACGCGCACGAGCTGGCTCTCGATCGCCGAGGCCTGCAGCTTGCCCTGCAGGCCCTCGGCCTCGTTGCGGGTCTCGAACGGGCCCATGCGCACGCGGTAGACCACGCGGCCGTTCTGCTCGCGCTCGGTGATGCGGGCGGTCTGGCCCGCCATCGCCAGCTTGGCGCGCTGCTGCTCGGCCTCGTCCTGGCGGGTGAAGGCGCCGGCCTGGACGAAGAAGACGAAGGGCTCGGGCCCGCGCGCGCCGGCCGGGCCCGGCGTGACCGCGCCCGAAAGGATGGCCGCCGGGTCGCGCCCGGAGCGCGGCGCCGAGGCCAGCGCGGCCGGCGGCGCGGCGGCCGAAGCCGCTGCCGTTGGCGCCGAGGCGGCCGACGCGGCGCCGGCGGTCGCGCCGTTCATCGGCTTCACCGGCTTGCCGGCCAGCGGCGCGTTGGGGTCCCAGTTCTTGTTGCGCGCCTGCTCGGCCTGGTCCTGCTCGGCGGTGCGCTGCGGCACCTTGTTGACGAAGGGCACCGGCGCCTTGGTGATGTAGAGCGCGACGCCCAGCGCCAGCGCCAGGCCGATCAGCAGGCCGGCGACCAGGCCCACGGCGAAGCCGCCGCGTTGCCCGAAGCCGCCCCGCTGCCCGAAGCCCCTCCGTTGCCCGGTCCTCATGCCGCGGCCTCCGCCGCCGCCTCGCTGCGCTGCATCGACTGCGGCGCGCCGACGCCCAGCACCGCCAGGCCGTTGCGCAGCACCTGGCGCGTGGCGGCCAGCAAGGCCATGCGGGCGCGGGTCAGCGCCGCGTCGCCGGACAGGAAGCGCTCGGCCGCGTACCAGGCGTGAAGCGCCGCGGCCAGGTCGCGCAGGTAGAAGGCCACGTCGTGCGGCGCCAGCTCGGCGGTGGCGCGGGTCAGCATCTCGGGGTAGTCGGCCAGCTTCAGCAGCAGCGTCTGCTCGGTGGGCGCGGCCAGCAGCGAGAGGTCGGCGCCCGCCAGCGCCGCGGGGCCGGCATCGCCGCCGCCGCCCTGCGCCGCGTATTGCGCCAGCACCGAGCAGATGCGCGCGTGCGCGTACTGCACGTAGAACACCGGGTTCTCGTCGCTCTGCTTCAGCGCGAGGTCGATGTCGAACACGAACTCGGTGTCGGCCTTGCGGCTGATCAGGAAGAAGCGCACCGCGTCGCGGCTGGTCCAGTCGATCAGGTCGCGCAGGGTCACGTAGCTGCCGGCGCGCTTGGAGATCTTGACCTCCTGGCCGCCGCGCATCACGGTCACCATCTTGTGCAGCACGTAGTCGGGGTAGCCCGCCGGGATGCCGACGCCGGCCGCCTGCAGCCCGGCGCGCACGCGCGCGATGGTGCCGTGGTGGTCGGTGCCCTGGACGTTGATGACCTTGACGAAGCCGCGCTCGAACTTGTCGATGTGGTACGCGACGTCGGGCACGAAGTAGGTGTACGTGCCGTCGGACTTGCGCATCACGCGGTCCTTGTCGTCGCCGTCGTCGGTGCTGCGCAGCCACAGCGCGCCGTCCTTCTCGTAGGTCTTGCCGGCGGCGACGAGGCGCTGCACCGTGGCCTCGACGCGGCCGTCGGCGTAGAGGCCGGATTCGAGGAAATAGTTGTCGAAGCGCAGCCCGAAGGCCAGCAGGTCCAGGTCCTGCTCGTGGCGCAGGTAGGCCACCGCGAACTGGCGGATGCCGTCGAGGTCTTCGGCGTCGCCCGACGCGGTGAAGCGGCGGTCGTCGGCGCTGACGGTCTTGCCGACGCGGAACGCGTCGGCGATGTCCTGGATGTAGTCGCCGTTGTAGGCCGATTCGGGCCAGTCGGCGTCGCCCGGCTTCAGGCCCCGCAGCCGGCACTGCGTGGACAGCGCCAGCGTGTTGATCTGCACGCCGGCGTCGTTGTAGTAGAACTCGCGCGTCACCTGCCAGCCCTGGGTGGCCAGCAGGTTGCACAAGGCGTCGCCCAGCGCCGCCTGGCGCGCGTGGCCCACGTGCAGCGGGCCGGTGGGGTTGGCGGAGACGAACTCGACCATCACCTGCCGGCCGTTGGGCGCGCGGCGGCCGAAGCCGTCGCCGGCGGCCAGCACCTCGGCCACCACGGCCTGGCGCGCGGCCGGCGTCAGCCGCAGGTTGACGAAGCCGGGGCCGGCGATCTCCAGCGCAGCCACCCAGCGCTGCACCGCGGCATCGGCTTTCAGCGCGTCGACCAGCGCCTGGGCGATCTCGCGCGGGTTCTTCTTCAGGCTGCGCGCCAGCGGCATCGCGGCGGTGATGGCCAGGTCGCCGTGCGCGGCCTGCTTGGGGGACTCGAAAGCGGCGGCCGGCGGCGCGTCGGGGGCCAGCCGTGCCAGCGCCCGCTCCAGCGCCTGCAGCAGCTCTTGCTTGGCTTGGATCATCGCGGCAATTCTACGGGTGGGGTCCCTGCGGGCGGGGTCCGCGGCGGGGCCTGGCTGCGCAAGGGCGGCGGGCGTCGCCGCAGACAAGCCGGCAATGGGCTCGTTTTTGGGGGTTTCGGCGGCGCCGCTCTGGTGCACGATGCGAGGGCTCGTCATGCCTGCCTCCCCTCCACCCCCGCTCCGTGCCGCGCCGGCCGCCTTGCCGGCGCAGATCGGCAAGTACCCCGTGCTGGCACGGCTGGGCGAAGGCGCGACCAGCGAGGTCTTCCTGGCGCGCGACGAGTTCCGCGGCCGCGACGTCGCGATCAAGCGCGTGCGCCTGGGGCTGATGCCCGATTCGCGCGAATCGCATTTCCAGCGCCGCTTCTTCGCCGCCGAGGCCGCGCTGGTGGGCCGGCTGAACCACCCGAACGTGGTGCAGATCTTCGACGCCGTGTTCGACGAGGCCGCGCCCTACCTGGTGATGGAGTACGTCAACGGCGTGACGCTCAGGCGCTTCTGCCGCGCCGATGCGCTGCTGCCGCTGGACCAGATCGTCGAGATTGGCTTCAAGTGCGCGATGGCGCTGGACTACGTCTACCGCCAGGGCGTGATCCACCGCGACGTCAAGCCGGCCAACCTGCTGACCGTGATGGACGGCGCCGCCATCGTCGACGTCAAGATCAGCGACTTCGGCAGCGCCTTCAACCAGGCTTCGGACGCGACGCAGGTCTACCGCGTCGGCTCGCTCGCCTACATGTCGCCCGAACAGCTGGACGGCGACACGCTGGACTGCAGGGCCGACATCTACTCGCTGGCCGCGGTGCTGTACCACCTGATCGCCGGCCGTCCGCCGTTCGACGCCACGCGGCAGCAGGCCATCATGCACCAGATCTACAACGTCGAGCCGGCCTCGCTGCAGGGCCTGCGCGAAGGCGTCTCGGAGCGGCTGGACCGGCTGATCCTGGGCGCGCTGGCCAAGGACCGCGACCAGCGCCCGGCCGACTGGGGCCTGTTCGCGCACGCGCTGTCGGCGCTGGTCACCGACCGCGAGGTGCCGCGCGGCCAGGTGCAGGGCGTGCTCGATTCCGAGCGCTTCAACCTGCTGCGCACACTGGCCTTCTTCAAGGGCTTCGGCGACGTCGAGCTGTGGGAGGTGGTGCACCGCGCACGCTGGCAGCGCCTGCCCTTCGGCCACGCGATCTACCGCAAGGGCCAGGAAGGCGACGACTTCCACATCCTGGCCGGCGGCCGCGTCGACGTGTTCCGCGACGGCCAGAACGTGGCCGAGCTGGGCGCCGGCGATTCGGTCGGCGAGATGGCCTACCTCGCGCCCAGCCCCGACCTGCGCATCCACAGCGCCGACGTGATCGTCGCCGAGCCGGTGACCACGATCTCGTTCACGCCGCACACGCTGGGCCAGCTGTCGATGGCCACGCGCCACCTGTTCGACACCGCGTTCATTCAGGTGCTGGTGCGCCGGCTGCACGCCGCGCACGAGGCGCTGGCGCATCCGCGGCGCATCCTCTAAGCCCTCCCCAGCCGGCCGCTTGTCGTTTTCCTGTCAGCCGCGCGGCGCGCTGCCGCGTTGTCGGCTGGCCGCGGCGCGGTTCCATGCTGCAATCCGCGGTGCTGCTGTCCCACCTTCATCCTGCAACGAAAGAGGCAAGCATGTTCAAGACCCTGTCCCCGATCCTGGCCGCCTGTGCCGCCGCCATCGCCTTGTCGGCGCCCTTCCACGCCTCGGCCGCCAGCGCCGAATGCGAGGCCAAGGCGGTGGACAAGAACGGCAAGGCGCTGGCCGGCGCCGCCAAGGCCAGCTTCCTGAAGAAGTGCGAGGCCGGTGCCGGCGGCGCCTCGGCCTGCGACGCCAAGGCGGTGGACAAGAACGGCAAGGCGCTGCACGGCGCCGCCAAGACCAGCTTCGTCAAGAAGTGCGAGGCCGACATGAAGGGCGGCGACGCCAAGCCCGCGGCGGCGGCCGCGCCGGCGGCGGCTTCGGGCGCCAAGAAGTAAGGCGCGCGCCGCTCGTCGAAGAAGGGCGCCGCGGCGCCCTTTTCGGTCTTCAGGCCGCGGCCCAGTACGCCGGGTCACCGAAGCTGCGCTTGAGGAAGTCGATCCACAGCCGCACCCGCAAGGGCTGGTGCTTGGCGTGGGGGAACACCGCGAAGATGCCGTTGGGCGGCGCCGCGAATTCGTCCAGCACCGTCTGCAGGCGGCCTTCGGCCACCTCGCGCTCCACCTCCCAGGTGCTGCGCCACGCGATGCCCAGACCCGCCAGGCACCAGTCGTGCAGCACCTGGCCGTCGCTGCAGTCGGCGCGGCCGCGGGGACGCAGGTGGACCAGCGCGCCGTCGACGATGAAGGCCCAGCCGCGCGTCTGGCTGGCCTCCGACGACAGCGTCAGGCATTCGTGCCGCGCCAGCTCGGCCGGCGTGCGCGGCGCGCCGGCGCGCTGCAGGTACGCGGGCGCGGCCACGCACAGCCGCCGGTTGTCGGCCAGGCGCACGCTGATCAGGCTGGAGTCGCCCAGGTCGCCGACGCGCACCGCGCAGTCGTAGCCTTCGTTGACGATGTCGACCACGCGGTCCGACAGGTTCAGCGAGACGCTGACGTCGGGGTGCAGCGCGATGAAGCGCGGCACCAGCGGCGCCACGTGGCGGCGGCCGAAGCCGGCCGGCGCGGTGATGCGCAGGTGGCCGCTGGCCTTGACGCCGCCGGCGCTGACGCTGGCCTCGGCGTTGGCCAGGTCGGCCAGCAGGCGCTGGCAGTCTTCGAGGAAGGCGCTGCCTTCATGGGTGAGCGACAGCCGCCGCGTGGTGCGCAGCAGCAGCTTGACGCCCAGGCGCTCTTCCAGCGCGTCGATGCGCCGGCCGATCACCGCCGGCGCCACGCCCTCGGCCCTGGCCGCGGCCGTCAGGCTGCCCTTGGCTGCCACCGCGACCAGGGTCTCGATCTGCTTGAGCCGGTCCATGAAGCCGAGACTATGCATCAAATCTGCATGAATCTCTGAATCTGGCCGCTGTTAATGGCTGATCGCGGTTCGAATAGAGTGTGCGTGGCTCATTCCGTCCCGCTTAACCACCATGACCGACCGCACTTCTGCACACCGCCTGCAGGTGGCCACCGTGCTGCACCGCTTCATCGAGCAAGAGGTGCTGCCCGGCACCGGCATCACGCCCGAGGTCTTCTGGGCCGGCTTCGACGCCATCGTGCACGACCTGGCGCCCAAGAACGCCGCGCTGCTGGCCGAGCGCGACCGCCTGCAGGCCGAGCTGGACGCCTGGCACCGCGCGCACCCGGGCCCGATCCGCAACCTGAAGAAGTACGAAGCCTTTCTGCGCAAGATCGGCTACCTGGTGCCGGCGCCCGAGCGGGTGAAGGTGACGACGAAGAACGTCGACGCCGAGCTGGCGCTGCAGGCCGGCCCGCAGCTGGTGGTGCCGATCACCAATGCCCGCTACGCGCTGAACGCCGCCAACGCCCGCTGGGGCAGCCTGTACGACGCGCTGTACGGCACCGACGCGCTGCCCGAGGACGGCGGCGCCACCAAGGCAGGCCCGGGCGGCGAGGCCTACAACCCGCTGCGCGGCGCCAAGGTCATCGAATACGCGCGCCATGTGCTGGACCGCTGCGCGCCGTTGAAGAAGGGCTCGCACCTCGACAGCACCGCCTACCGCGTGGTGGACGGCCAGCTTGCGGTGACGCTGAAGAACGGCGCGACGGTGGGGCTGAAGAACCCGGCGCAGTTCGTCGGCTTCCAGGGCGAGGCGGGCGCGCCGTCGGCGGTGCTGCTGTCGCACCACGGCCTGCACCTGGACATCCGCATCGACCCCGCGCACCCGATCGGCAGGACCGACCCCGCCGGCGTGGCCGACTTGGTGTTGGAGGCGGCGCTGTCGACCATCCTCGACCTCGAGGACTCGGTGGCCGTGGTCGACGCCGACGACAAGGTGCTGGCCTACGGCAACTGGCTGGGCATCCTGAAGGGCACGCTGACCGAAGCCGTCACCAAGGGCGGCAAGACCTTCACGCGCGGCCTGAACCCCGACCGCCGGTACACCGGCCCGCGCGGCGAGGACGTGGCGCTGCACGGCCGCTCGCTGCTGTTCGTGCGCAACGTCGGCCACCTGATGACGAACCCGGCGATCCTGTGGGGCGACGAGGGCAAAGAGATCCCCGAAGGCATCATGGATGCCGTCGTCACGACGACGATCGCGCTGCACGACCTGAAGAAGACCGAAGGCCTGCGCAACAGCCGCCGCGGCAGCGTCTACATCGTCAAGCCCAAGATGCACGGCCCGGCCGAGGTGGCCTTCGCCAGCGAGTTGTTCGGCCGCGTCGAGAAGCTGCTGGGGCTGCCGAAGGCGACCGTTAAGCTGGGCATCATGGACGAGGAGCGCCGCACCAGCGTCAACCTGAAGGCCTGCATCGCCGCGGCGGCCGACCGCGTGGCCTTCATCAACACCGGCTTCCTCGACCGCACCGGCGACGAGATGCACACCGCGATGCAGGCCGGCGCGATGCGGCGCAAGGGCGACATGAAGGCCAGCGAGTGGATCGCCGCCTACGAGCGCAACAACGTGCTGGTCGGGCTGGCCTGCGGCCTGCGCGGCAAGGCGCAGATCGGCAAGGGCATGTGGGCGATGCCGGACCTGATGAGGGCCATGCTGGAGCAGAAGATCGCCCACCCGCGCGCCGGCGCCAACACCGCCTGGGTGCCCAGCCCTACGGCGGCGACGCTGCACGCGCTGCACTACCACCAGGTCGACGTCTTCAAGGTGCAGAAGGAAATGGAGAAGATCGACGCCGAGGCCGAGCGCGAGGCGCTGCTCGAAGGCCTGCTGACGGTGCCGGTGGTCAAGAAGGCGAAGTGGTCCGAGGCCGAGAAGCAGCAGGAGCTGGACAACAACGCGCAAGGCATCCTCGGTTACGTCGTGCGTTGGGTGGACCAGGGCGTGGGCTGCTCCAAGGTGCCCGACATCCACGACGTCGGCCTGATGGAAGACCGCGCGACGCTGCGCATCAGCAGCCAGCACATGGCCAACTGGCTGCTGCACGGCGTGGTCACCAAGGCCCAGGTGCGCAGCACGCTCAAGCGCATGGCCAAGGTGGTGGACCGGCAGAACGCCGGCGACCCGGCCTACAAGCCGATGGCGCCCGGCTTCGACGGTGCCGCCTTCCAGGCCGCCTGCGACCTCGTGTTCAAGGGCACGGCGCAGCCCAGCGGTTACACCGAGCCGCTGCTGCACGCCTGGCGGCTGAAGGTGAAGGCAGCGGCAGCCGCCTGATCCGGCAAGTCCTGATACCCGAGGTCCGGCCGCGCGGCTATCGTGCGGCCGGACCTCGACGTTTTCAGGAGAGCGCATGTTCATCAAGCAAGCCACGGCCGCGCTGGCCGTCGTCGCGGCGGCCGGTGCCGCCACCGCCGGCACCGTGACCGTCGTCACCTCGTTCCCGAAGGAGCTGACGCAGGCCTACAAGACGGCCTTCGAGAAGGCCAACCCCGGCATCAAGCTGGAGATCCTCAACAAGAACACGGTGCAAGGCATCGCCTACGTGCGCGAGTTGCCCGCGGGCCAGCGGCCCGAGGTGTTCTGGGCCTCGGCGCCCGACGCCTTCGAGGTGCTGGGCGGGCTGAAGCTGCTGGACAACGTGGCCGCGCTGGCCAACAAGGCGGCGCCCGCCAAGGTGGGCAACTACCCGATCAACGACCCCCAGGGCCGCTACCTGGGCCAGGCGCTGGCCGGCTACGGGCTGATGTGGAACACGCGCTACCTGGCGGCCAACAAGCTGCCGGCGCCCAAGCAATGGGCCGACCTGGCCAAGCCCATCTACTTCGGCCACGTGGCGACCAGCTCGCCGTCGCGCTCGGGCACCACGCACCTGACGGTGGAGACGCTGCTGCAGGGCGAAGGCTGGGCCAAGGGCTGGACGCAGCTGCTGCAGATCGCCGGCAACTGCGCCGCCGTCACCGAGCGCAGCTTCGGCGTGCCCGACGGCGTCAACAACGGCCAGTACGGCATCGGGCTGGTGATCGACTTCTTCGGGCTGGCCGGCAAGTACAGCGGCTTCCCGGTCGAGTTCGCCTACCCCGACGTGACGGCCGTGGTGCCGGCCAACATCGCGCTGGTGGCCGGCGCGAAGAACCCCGACGAGGCGAGGAAGTTCATCAGCTACACGGTCTCGGCCGAAGGCCAGCAACTGCTGTACGACCCGAAGATCTCGCGCCTGCCCATCCTGCCGCCCGAGGCCATGGGCGGCAAGGCGCCGGCGGGCTACCCCAACGCCTTCGAGATCGCCAAGCGCGCCAAGGTGCACTTCGATTCCGAGCGGTCGGAGTCGCGCTACAACGTGGTCTCGGCGATGTTCGACCAGACCATCACCTTCCGCCTGAAGGAATTGCAGGCCGCCACCAAGGCCATCCAAGCGGCCGACGCGGCGCTGGCGCACAAGCCCAACCCCAAGGCCGCGGCGCTGCTGAAGGAGGCGCGCGAGCTGGCCTACACGCCGGTGGTCGATGCCGCCAAGGCGGCCGACAAGGAGTTCCTGGCCGTGTTCGCCGCCAGCAAGAAGGACGCCGCGGTCAACAAGCGCGTGACCGCGCTGGAAGACCACTGGAACAGCAGCGCGCGCGCCAACTACGAACGCGCGAAGACGCTCGCCGACCAGGCGCTGGCGCTGGCCCGGTGACGGGGGCGGCCGGGCTCGCGCGGCGCGCCGGCGCCGGCGCGTGGGCGGCCGGCGCGCTGGTGCTGGCCTTCCTGCTGCTGTTCCTGGTGCTGCCGGTGGGGCAGGTGTTCGTCACCGCCTTCGTCGAGTCCGACGGCACGCCGACGCTGGGCCACTTCGGCGCCTTCTTCCAGCAGGGGCTGATGCGCGAGGCCTTCTTCAACAGCCTGACGGTCGCGCTGCTGTCGGCGCTGTTCGCGGCGCTGATCGCGGTGCCGCTGGCCTACTTCACCGTGCGCTTCGAGTTTCGTGGCGCATTGCTGATCCAGACCCTGGGCGTGCTGCCGTTGATCATGCCGCCCTTCGTCGGCGCGGTGGCGATGCAGCTGATCTTCGGCCGCTCGGGCAGCGTCAACCTGCTGCTGGGCGAGTGGTTCGGCGTCACGCTGCCGCTGATGGAGGGGCTGGCCGGCGTCGTCTTCGTCGAGGCCATCCACTACTTCCCCTTCATCCTGATGAACCTGAGCGTCGCGCTGCGCGGCATCGACGGCGCGATGGAGGAGGCCGCGCTCAACCTCGGCTGCCGCGGCTGGCGGCTGTTCCGCCGCGTGATCTTTCCGCTGGCCGCGCCCGGCTTCGCGGCCGGCGCCTCGCTGGTCTTCGTCAAGGTGTTCGACGACCTGGGCACGCCGCTGGTGCTGGGGCAGACCAACCTGCTGGCGCCACAGGCCTACCTGCGCATCACGCAGGTGGGGCTGGAGGATCCGCTGGGCTACGTGATCAGCGTGATCATGATCGTGTTCTCGATCGCGGCGATGGTGCTGTCGGCCCGGCTGCTGGCCGGCCGCGACTACGCCACCACGCAGAAGGGCGGCGGCGGCCTGCGCCGCCGGCGCCTGTCGCGCGGCGGGGCGCTGGCGGCCTACGGCTGGATCGCGCTGGTGCTGGCCGTCGTGCTGTCGCCGCACCTGGGCGTGCTGCTGCTGAGTCTTGCGAAGGTCTGGAGCTTCTCGCCGCTGCCCGACGCCTACACGCTGGACCACTACGCCACCGTGTTCCAGGACGCGGGCGGCATGATCGGCAACACGCTGCTGTACTGCGGCCTGGCCGCGGGGCTGGACGTCGTGCTGGGGGTGGCCATCGCCTACCTGATGCTGCGCACCACACTGCCGGCGCGGCGCTGGCTGGACTGGACCGCCACCGCGTCGCTGGCGGTGCCCGGCATCGTGCTGGCGATCGGCTACCTGCGCTTCTACAAGGGCGTCACGCTGCCGGGCAGCGACCAGCTGCTGACCGGCACCTGGCCGATGATCATGCTGGCCTACGCGGTGCGCCGGCTGCCCTATGCGCTGCGCAGCTGCGTGGCCGCGCTGCAGCCCTTGCACGCCTCGCTGGAGGAGGCGGCCGAGAACCTGGGCGCGACGCCGCTGCGCACGATCCGCCGCGTCGTCGTGCCGCTGATGGCCGGCGGCATCCTGGCCGGCTTCGTCACCAGCTTCATCACCGCGGCGGTCGAGCTGTCGGCCACCATCGTGCTGACCTCGGCCGAGAGCCAGGCGCCGATGAGCTACGGCATCTACCTCTACATGCAAAGCGCGGCCGGCCGCGGGCCGGGCGCCGCCTTGGGCGTGCTGGCGGTGGCCGTCGTCGCCGTCGGCACCTACGTCTCGCACCTGATCGTCGAACGCACGCAGGGCCGGCTGGCGCCTGCCGTCAAGGACTCCAACGCATGAGACAAGTCGGCGTCGAATGCCGCGGCCTGCGGCTGTCCTACGGGCCGATCGCGGTGCTGCGCGACATCAGCCTGGCCATCGCGCCGGGCGAGTTCTTCGCGCTGCTGGGCCCTTCGGGCTCGGGCAAGAGCACGCTGCTGCGGCTGATCGCCGGCTTCGCGCAGGCCGATGCCGGGGAACTGCTGATCGACGGCGCCGAGGTCTCGGCGCGGCCGCCGTGGGAGCGCAACGTGGGCCTGGTGTTCCAGAGTTATGCGCTGTGGCCGCACCTGTCGGTGTGGGACAACGTCGCCTTCGGCCTGGTGGAGCGCCGCACGCCCAGGGACGAGCTGCGCCGCCGCGTCGCCGAGGCGCTGGAGCGCGTGGGCCTGTCGGGCTACGGCCAGCGCCGGCCCGGCCAGCTCTCCGGCGGCCAGCAGCAGCGCGTGGCGCTGGCGCGCACGCTGGTGATCGAGCCGCAGGTGCTGCTGCTCGACGAGCCGCTGTCCAACCTCGACAAGAGCCTGCGCGTGCAGATGCGGCAGGAGCTGCTGGCGCTGCAGCGCCGCCTCGGGCTGACGACGATCTTCGTGACCCACGACCAGGAAGAGGCGATGACCACCGCCGACCGCATGGCCGTGCTGGACCACGGCGTGCTGCAGCAGGTGGGCACGGCCGAGCAGTTGTACGACCGGCCGGCCAACGCCTTCGTCGCCGGCTTCGTCGGCACGATGAATTTGCTGCCGGCGCGGCGCGTGGCCGCGGGGCTGGAGGTCGACGGCATCGGCGTGCAGCCCTGGCCTGCCGCCGCGGCCGATGAAGCGGCCGGCCCCTTGCTGCTGGGCCTGCGGCCGCAGGCGCTGCAACTGGCGGCGCACGACGGCTGGCCGGGCGTGCTGGAGTCGGTGGAGTTCCTCGGCGACCAGTGGCGCCACCACGTGCGCGTGGGTCCGCACCGGCTGCTGGTCGACCAGCCGCGCCGCCCCGGGCAGGCGCCGTGGCGCGCCGGCGATGCGGTGGCCGTGCGGCTGGATCCGGCGCACGCGCGGCTGTTCGCGCGCTGACGGCGGACTTCAGGTCGGCGTTGGCACGCCGTTCATGCGGTCGTACTTCAGGAAGTACTGCCGCGCCAGCGCGATGAGCTGGTTCTCGCTCGGGTGGTCCACCACTTCGTAGCCGACGATCTGCCGGGCGCGCGCCGGGCGGTGCTTGCCCACGTAGTGCTCGAACGCGGCGATGCCGGTCTTGGGGCCGACCACCAGCACCTCGGCGATGCCTTCCAGCGCGTCGCAGACCTGGCCGAAGAACTCGTGCTCGGTGCGCACCGTGCTGCCGTGCTGCGCCGTGTGGTGGCTGTGCGCCTTGACCTTCTGCGCCTGCACGTGCTCGGCGTCGAACTGCAGCACCTGCGCCTTCTGGTGGTCGATCCAGACCACGGCATGGAACATCGTCATCGGTGTCTTCCTCTTTCGTGTTCTCGGTTGAACAATCTTCAGGCGCGGCCGCCGCGCTCGCGCCGGGACTCGCAGGCCACGCAGCGCAGCGCCCAGGGCTCGATCTTCAGGCGGTCGAACGGGATCTCGCTGCCGCATTCGGCGCACTGGCCGAAGTCGGGCTCGTGCAGGCGGCGCAGCGCGGCGCTGACGGCGCCCAGCTCCTGCGTCTCGATGTCGGTCAGCGCCAGGTCCATCTCGCGTTCGCTCTCGCGCTGCGGCGCGTCGTCGCCGTCCTGCAGCAGCACTTCGCGTGCATGCTCGGCGCGCGACAGGCCGCCGGTGTGGTCGGCCAGGCGGCGGTCCAGCTGATGCTGGCGCTGGACCAAAGCGGCTTCGAGCAAGGCCTTCTGGCCGGCGGTGAGGTGTCTGCTCATCGGGGGTCTGCTTTCAGGTGTCGGTCTCGGCTCGATGATGCGGCGCCGATGCGGCCGCGCGCTTGAGGTCGATCAAGGCAGGGCCGATGGGCGGCGGCGCCGGGCCGGCTGCCGGCGGCAATGCCGTTCGACCTGAAGGGATAATCCGCGCCATGGTGCCGCGCACGATCTGCCGCCGGGACGCCGAGTGATGGAGGCCGTGCCGGCGCGCCCGGGCAGCCGCATCACCCCGCGCCGCGTCCTGCCCTGGGCCATCGCGCTGGCCACCGGGCTGGAATACTTCGACGCCACCGTCTTCATCTTCTACATCGGCCAGATGGCCGCCGGCGTCCATGCCACGCCGGCCGAGCTGATCGGGTCGGCCAGCGCCTATGCCGTGGCCTCGGTGCTGGGCATCCTGAGCCAGCAGTGGTGGGTCGAGCGCGTCGGCTTCAGGCGCTACATCACGGCCTGCCTGCTGCTGTTCGCCGCCGCTGCCGTGGCGGCCGCGTTCGCCACCGGCCCGATCGAGCTGGCGCTGCTGCGCGGCGTGCAGGGCTATGGCATGGGCCCGATGATGGGCGTCTGCCGCATCCTGCTGCAGGTGGATTTCACGCCGCAGGACCGGCCCCAGGCGACGCGCATCTTCCTGCTGATGATCCTGGTCGCCAGCGCGCTGGCGCCGCTGCTGGGCGGCGACCTGATCGCCGCCTTCGGCTGGCGCTCGCTGTTCGTCTTCTGCGCGCTGGCCGCTCTGGCGCTGGCCGTGCTGATCTGGCGCACGGTGCCGCACACCGGCCACCTGGAGCCCGAGGCGCGCAGCCACGCCCCCATCTGGCCCTACATCGTGTTCGCGCTGTCCCAGGGCGCGCTGCAGGTCGCGATGCAGCAGGCGCAGTCCGAGCACCCCAGCCGCTCGCCCGGCTTCTGGCTGCTGGTGGCGCTGGCCGGCGTGCTGTCGCTGGCCTGGTTCGCCCACCACCAGTGGCACCACCCCCGGCCGCTGGTGCGGCTGCAGGCGCTGCGCGAGCAGACCTTCCGCACCGGCCTCGCGCTGTACGTGCTGTTCTATTTCATGAGCAACGTGCTGGGCTACCTCAGCGTGCGCCTGCTCGAAGGCGGCCTGGGCCATTCGGTGCAGGGCGCCGGCCGCCTGCTGGGCCTGACCGCGCTGGCCTCGCTGCCGATGGCCCTGGTCTACTTCCGCTATTCGGCGCGCATCACCCGGCGGCGCTGGCTGATCGTCTCGGGCTTCGCGCTGGCCGCGGTCATCGGCCTGTGGATGGCGCAGCTGCCGCCCGATGCCGGCCCGGCGCTGCTGGTGCCGCCGATGGTGCTGCGCGGCCTGCTGCTGATCTTCATCGCGCTGCCGGCGGCCAACATCGCGTTCCGCGTCTTCGAGGCCGACGAGTTCCACCACGGCTACCGCTTCAAGAACATCGTCAGGCAGCTGACCTATTCCTTCGCGACCACCTGCATCGTGTCGCTGGAGCAGCACCGCTTCGCGGCGCACTCGGCGCAGTTGCGGGCCGCGGCGGCCGCGGCCGGGCACGCGCCGGGCCCGCTGCTGGCGCAGCAGGCCAGCTTCCTCAGCCTGGTCGACGGCTTCTACCTGCTGATCGGCATCGCGGTCCTGGGCGGGCTGTACGCCGCCTGGCAGAAGCGGATCGACTAGAGACGGTCCGGCCGCCGCTGCGGCAGCACGGCGATGGCCCTGCCTACAATCCCGCGCGATGCCTGCCGCTGCCGACGACGCCGATGCCATGCCCACGCGCTGCGACGTCGCCGTCATCGGCGCCGGCCCCGCTGGCAGCGCCGCGGCCTGGGCCCTGGCGCGCCGCGGGCTGGACGTGGTGCTGGTCGACCAGCAGGTGTTTCCGCGCGACAAGGTCTGCGGCGACGGCCTGATCCCCGACGCGCACGCGGCGCTGCGCCGCATCGGCGTGCTGGACGAAGTGATGGCGCTCTCGCGCCGCGTCTCGCACGTGCGCTGCACCGGCCCGCGCGGCGGCCACGTCGACGTGCCGGGCACGCTGGCGGTGCTGCCGCGGCGGCGGCTCGACCACATCCTCGTGCGCGCGGCAGAACGGGCCGGCGCCCGGCTGTGCATGCCGGCCCGCTTCGAGGCGCCGTTGCTCGACGACGAGCGCGTGAGCGGCGTTCGCTTGCGCTGCGGCGACGCGCAACACGAACTGCAGGCCCGCTGGGTGCTGCTGGCCACCGGCGCCGTGCCGCAAGGCCTGATGGCCGCCGGGATGTGCGAGCGCCGCACGCCCAGCGGCGTGGCGCTGCGCGGCTACATCAAGAACGACGCGATGGTCGGCCGCATCAGCGCGCTGGAGATCTTCTGGCACAAGCGCCTGGCCGGCGGCTACGGCTGGATCTTCCCGGCGCCGGACGGCGTCTTCAACATCGGCACCGGCCTGACCGGCAGCCATGCGGTGGAGCGCGGCGACGGCGGCTTCCGCATGCAGGACGTCAACCTGCGCTCGATGTTCGACGCCTTCTGCGAGGTCTACGCGCCGGCCGGTGAGCTGATGCGCGGCGGCACGCTGCTGGGCGAGCTGAAAGGCGCGCCGCTGCGCTGCTCGCTGGGCGGCGCGCGCTGGTCGCGTCCGGGGCTGCTGGTTACCGGCGAGGCCGCCGGCAGCACCTACGCCTTCACCGGCGAAGGCATCGGCAAGGCGCTGGAGACCGGCCTGCTGGCCGCCGACGCGGTGGACCTGGCCGCGACCGACGACGCGGTGCGCCAGCGCTACGAAGCCGGCCTGCGCGCGCTGCAGCCGCGCTTCGGCCTTTACGAGAAAGCGGCGCACGTCAACCACCGGCCCTGGCTGACCGACCTGGTGATCTGGCGCGCCAACCGCAGCCCTGGCATTCTGCGCCGCATGAGCGGCGTGCTGGAGGAGACGCAGAACCCGGGCCGGCTGCTGTCCTGGCGCGGCATCACGAAGCTGATGTTCGAATGACGCGGCATGCCGGTCTGGCGCTGGCGCTGCTGCTCGCGGCCTGCGGCGGCGGTGGCCACGACGACTGGCCGGTGGCCGCGGACCCGCAGCGCGACATCGAAGCCACCGACCTGCGCGTCGACATCGCCGGCCGCACCGGCAGCGCGCAGGTCCGGTTCGGCGCCAGCGCCACGCCGGGCGCCAGCCTGGAAGTGGGCGACCTGCGGATCGACGCGGTCAGCGTCGACGGCCGGCCGATCGACTTCCAGCGCAGCGGCGACCGGCTGGACCTTGCCGTCGGCCCCGCGGTGACCACCGTCCGCATCGACTACGCCTGGCAGATCCATCCCGACGCGGGCGGCGTCGCCATGGGCAGCACGCTGACCTGGCCGCAGGCCTGCGGCAACCTGTTCCCCTGCCACTCGCTGTCGGCCGACGGCAGCCGCTTCACGCTGGCGCTCAGCGGCGTGCCGGCGGGGCAGGTGGCGGTCTATGCCGCCAGCATCCCCGATGCCGCGCCCGCCTACCAGCTTGCCTGGTCCATCGGCCCCTACCAGCGCACCGCGCTGGGCCGCACCGCGGCCGGCACCGAGATCGTGCGCTGGAACCACGCCGACGAAGAAGACGCCGCGGCGCAGGGCACCGCGTACCTGGTGGCGGGCTTCGACTGGCTGGAGCGCAACGTCGGCCCCTATCGCTTCGGGCGCGAAGCGGGCCCCGTCTCGGCGCACTGGGCCGGCGACGGCTGGGCCGGCATGGAGACGCACCCGCTGTGGCACGTCAGCGCGGGTTCGCTGGCCGACGAGCGCGTGCAGCTTCACGAGGCGGCGCACGGCTGGTTCGGCGACGGCGTGCGCCTGGCCTGCTGGGAAGACCTGGTGCTGTCCGAAGGCGCGGCCACCTACTACGAGGCGCGCTTGCTGGAAGAGGTGGCCGGCGCCGCCCGGGGCCAGGCCGTGTGGCACTTGCTGGACGCCGAGCTCGCCGGCCTGCGCGCGGCCGGCGGCCGCATCGTGGCGCGGCCGGCCGGCTGCAACCAGGCCGCGCCGGAAGCCGTCTTCTCGCGCGCGCTCTACGTCAAGGGCGCGCACTACCTGCGGGCGCTGGAGCGCCGTCTGACGCGGCCGGCCTTCGACGCCAGCCTGCGTGCGCTGTACACGCGCTTCGGCGGCCAGGCCGCCGGCATCGCCGACCTGGTGGCCGTGGTCGCCGAGCAGACCGGCTACGACGCCACCGCCTGCACGCGCGACTGGCTGCAAAGCATCGCCGTCCCGGCGGATTCGATCTGCCCGTAGCGCGCGGCGCGGGTGACGCCTTGACGGCCTACGGCCGCGTCGTGCTGAGCGGGAACGTTACGCCGAACACTCCGGCGGTGCCGGGCTTCACGGCGCTGTTGTAGAGCTCGCTGACGGCGAAACCGATGATCGGCAGGCCTTGGCCGGCCACACCCGGGATCTGGATGCGCCCCCAGCCGGCGGTGCTGCTGCTGATCATCGGCCAGCGGTTGCGGACATCGCCCAGCACGCCGTCGGCAGCATCGGCACCCGGCCTCGCGAAGCGCAGCACGCTGCTGTGACCGCAGAGCCTGAACGGCACCTGGATCCCTCCGACGGGAGGAGGCGTCTGCAGCGTGATGGACGAACCTTCGCGAGCGCGGAAACCGGTTGCCGTCTGGGGCTGCCCCGGGTTCGCCGTGCCGTTGGCATAGGGGTCGATTCCCGATACGCACATTGGATAGATGCCAGAGTACGGGTCCAGTTGCGCATTCACATCGCTCTGGAAGAAGTTCTTCACGCCATTGCCGACAGGCGCCCCCGCATCGTCGACGGTCAAGTTGGTGTACGTGGCCGAAGGCAGCACATTGAACAGGCTTTCCGGTATGTATCCGACCTGCAGATACCGCGTCGGCAAGCTCACCAGCCAGTCGGTCTTGGCCAGGAGGCCGGGGTCCGTGACGAACTCGCCGCCGATCGACGTCGCCGCCAGCGCCTTGCTGACTGCAAAGGCCTGCAGGCGCGGCGCCACGCCCGGCCCCAGGGCGCCGCTCAATCCTGCCGGCAGATAGGGCGTCGACAGGTCGGGAAACTGATGCTGGACATAGGATTGGCCGCCATTCGGGAACACCGATCCCGCAACGCCATCCTTGTTCTCCCGCGCGCCGCCTCGAATGTTGGGGTTGGTCGTATAGGCCTTCGTGCGGGCTTCATCGACAACCTGTTCCGACGTTTGCGGGAACAGGACGATGTTGCCGTAGCCCGGCGAGCCATTTGCGGCCACGCGGGCCTCGACCGCCGTGGCACGGCCGCTGTAGGACACGGCCCGCGGCACGTTGATCAGCGTCCACTGCGTCATCAGGCCCGAGGTCGGCACCTCCAGCCCCTTGCTGCGCGCATCGGCGTAGCTGCCGCTGTCGCTGGCCAGCGGGTCCAGTGCCGCGGCACTGCAGGTCGGCACGGCTGTGCCGCCCGAGACCGTCACCGCCGCATGCAAGGCCGCCACCTGGCCGCCGCTGGTCAGTTGCGGGATGTCGGCCAGCGTGATGATCTCCACCGAGCCATCCAGCGATGGCGTGGGGTTCTCGTTTCCCGAAGAGTTCACGCGCCCCTGGTAAATCGACCCGAGCGTCGTCTGCACGTCGGCCGGCAGCGTGCAGCTTCGATCGCCATGGACCACACGTGGGTAGCCGGTGGCTGCATCGCGCGTGATGGCCGCCGCCCAGACATCACCCGGCCCCAGCAGCACCGTGAAGTTGCCGATGTCCTCGCCGTTGTAGCCTGAACGGAATCGCAGCTTCACCGCCTTGCCGTTGCGCGTGTCGGTGTTGGTCAGGTTCAGGTACGTGTCGAAGCCGCTGCGCACGCTGAAGTAAGGCACCAGGTTGACGTGCCCGATGCCCGCCGGATTGACGTCGAGCACGGTGGCCGGCTGCACGCCGTCGACGGCGCCGGATGCAGGCCCGACGACGGCCGCGCCGGCCTGCGACAGCGCCAACAGACTGCCCAGGACGGCAAACGTACTTTTGATGGGCTTCATGGGATACCTCGTGTTCCGTCGAATCAGCAAGTCGGCATGGCGTCACCAGCCGGGTTGACATGCCCGCGTCTGCATCCAGGATCCGACGACGGGACGCTCGTGCAGATTGTCATGAGGATGCGCTGTTCCCGGCGCCATTCACGGCCCTTGGCCGCCTGGGCTTATCCTCGCCCCATGTGCCAGCTCCTGGGCATGAACGCCAACACGCCGACCGACGTGATGTTCAGCTTCACCGGCTTGGCCAGCCGCGCCGACGAGCACAAGGACGGCTTCGGCATCGCGTTCTTCGAGGACAGGGGCCTGCGCCACTTCATCGACCACCACGGCGCGCGCCACTCGCCGGTGGCCGATCTCGTCAAGCGTTACCCGATCAAGAGCGACAACGTCATCGCCCACATCCGCAAGGCCACGCAGGGCCGCGTGGCGCTGGAGAACACGCACCCCTTCGTGCGCGAGCTGTGGGGCCGCTACTGGGTGTTCGCGCACAACGGCAACCTCGAAGGCTTCGCGCCGCGGCTGCACGCCGCCTTCAAGCCGGTGGGCAGCACCGACAGCGAGCGCGCCTTCTGCTGGCTGATGCAGGAGCTGGCCAAGTCGCACGCCGGCGTGCCCACGGTGCACGAGCTGAGCCGCACGCTGGCCGAGCTGCTGCCGGTGGTGGCGGGCTACGGCACCTTCAACCTGCTGCTGTCCAACGGCCAGGCGCTGTGGGCCTTCGCGACCACCCAGCTGTGGTCGCTGCAGCGCCAGCACCCCTTCGGCGCCGCGACGCTGGCCGACGAGGACCTGAGCGTCGACTTCGCCGCGCTGACCTCGGCCGGCGACCGCGTCAGCATCGTCGCCACCGAGCCGCTGACCACCGGCGAGCCCTGGCTGCCGTTCGCCTGCAAGGAGTTGCGGGTGTTCGTGCAGGGCGCCGCGCAGCACAATGCCTAGATGCCCGCGCCCATTCCCGTTCCCCGCTTCGACCAGTTCTACCGCCACCCCGAGCTCACCCGATTGCTGCAGGACTACGCCGCCGCGCTGCCGGGGCTGGTGCAGCTGTCGGCCATCGGCAAGAGCCACGAAGGCCGCGACATCTGGCTGGTGACCGTCACCAACAGCGTCACCGGCCCCGCCGAGGACAAGCCGGCGCTGTGGGTGGACGGCAACATCCACGCCGCGGAGCTGACGGCGTCCACCGCGTGCCTGTACTTCCTGCACCAGCTCGCCACCGGCGCCGACGACCCCCGGCTGCGCCACTTGCTGGACACGCGCGCGGTCTACCTGTGCCCGCGGCTCAACCCCGACGGCGCCGAGCTGGCGCTGGCCGACCGGCCGCGCCACATCCGCTCCGGCACGCGGCCCTATCCCTACGACGAGCCGCAGGTCGAAGGCCTGACGGTGGAGGACGTCGACGGCGACGGCCGCGTGCTCTACATGCGCATCCCCGATCCGCACGGCGGCTACAAGAAGTGCGAGGCCGACCCGCGGCTGATGGTGCCGCGTGAGCCCGGCGAGTTCGGCGGCAGCTACTACCGGCTGATGCCCGAGGGCACGCTGAAGAACTGGGACGGGCTGCAGATCAAGGTCAACAAGGACCGCGAAGGCCTGGACCTCAACCGCAACTTCCCCGCCTACTGGCGGCAGGAGTTCGAGCAGTCCGGCGCCGGCCCCTACCCGACCAGCGAGCCCGAGGTGCGCGCGATGGTCGACTTCATCGTGCGCCACCCCAACATCGGCGCCGCGGTCAGCTTCCACACGCACAGTGGCGTGATCCTGCGGCCCATGGGCACGCAGAGCGACGACGACATGACGCCCGAGGACTTGTGGATGGTCAAGCGGCTGTCCGAGCTGGGCAGCAAGCTCAGCGGCTACCCGGCCATCAGCAGCTTCCACGACTTCAAGTACCACCCCAAGGAAGTGATCACCGGCACCCAGGACTGGGTGTACGAGCACCTGGGCGCGCTGTTCTGGACCGTCGAGCTCTGGGCCCCCAACAAGGAGGCCGGGATCGACGACTACCAGTGGATCGAGTGGTACCGCGACCACCCGGTGGAAGACGACCTCAAGCTGCTGAAGTGGAGCGACGAGCACTGCGGCGGCCGCGCGCATGCCGAGTGGTACCCGTTTCGCCACCCGCAGCTCGGCATGGTCGAGCTCGGCGGCTGGGACCGCATGAACTACTGGCGCAACCCGCCGCCGCACCTGCGCGAGCGCGAGGCGGCGCGCTTCCCCGGCTGGCTGACGCAACTGGCGCTGGCGCTGCCCAAGCTGGAGGTGCTGCGCACCGAGGTGCGCGCGCTGGGCGCCGACACCTGGCGCGTGCGCTTCGCGGTGGCCAACAGCGGCTACCTGCCCAGCCACGTCAGCAAGCGCGCCGTCGAGCGCAAGGTGGCGCGCGGCACCGTCTTCAGCATCCACCTGCCGCCGGGCGTGAGCCTGGTCAGCGGCAAGGAGCGCGTGGAAGCCGGCCACCTCGACGGCCACGCGCCCAAGACCTCGCTGCAGGCCTTTCTGCCCAACCGCGAGGTGACGGCCGACCGCGCCGTCGTCGAATGGGTGCTGCACGGCCCGCGCGGCACGGCGATCGCGCTGACGGCGACGGCCGACCGCGCCGGCACCGTGCGCAGCGAAGTCACGCTCGACTAACCCGGCAGATCGGCGCCATGGCCAAGCCGCTGCCGCTCCTGGCCCAGCCGCGCGACGCGCTGGACCACGAGCTGCTGGCGCTGCTGGCCGTCAACGCCCGCGCCTCCACCGCCGAGCTGGCGCGCAAGCTGAAGGTGGCGCGCACCACGGTGGTGGCGCGGCTGGCGCGGCTGGAGCGCGAAGGCATCGTCAGCGGCTACACGCTGCGCCTGCGGCACGACCTGGCGCAGCAGGGGCTCTCGGCCTTCGTCGGCATCACCGTGCAGCCGCGCGCCGGCGCCGACGTGGTGCTGCTGCTGCGGCGCCTGCCCGAGGTCAAGCAGCTCGATTCGGTCAGCGGCCAGTTCGACTACGTGGCGCTGGTGCGCGCCGACTCGGCCGAGCGGCTGGACGCCTTGCTCGACCAGATCCGCGCGCTGGACGGCGTGCAGCAGACCACCACCTCGGTCGTCTTGTCGCGCCGCATCGATCGGGCGTGATCCGGGTGCCGCGGTGGCGTATCGTTGTGCTCCACCAGGAGGACGCCACACCATGCGCCGCGCGATCAACATCCCTCTGCTGCTGTTGCTGGCCAGCCTGTGGGGCTGCGCAGCGCCGCCTCCGCCGCCCGCCGCGCCACCGCCGCCGGCGCCCGAGGTCGACGTGCGCAACCGGCTGCGCTTCGAGGACACGCCCGACGGCGCGCGCGCGATCCTGCCCAACACCATCCTGTTCGAGTTCGGCAAGAGCGACCTGTCGCCGGCCGCCGGCCCGGTGCTGGACCTGATGAAGCCGGCTTTCGCCAAGGCGCGCGGCAACATCATCGTCGAAGGCCATACCGACGGCATCGGCGGCGACGAGGCCAACAAGCGGCTGTCGCTGCAGCGCGCCGAGCGCGTGCGCGCCGCGCTGGTCGAGCGCCAGGTGCCGCCCAACCGGCTGCAGGTGCGCGGCTTCGGCAAGGACAAGCCGCGCTACACCCCGGAGACCAGCGACCAGGACCGCCAGGGCAACCGCCGCGCCGAGATCCTGTTCCCCGGCGAGACCGTCGAGTCGATCGGCGGCCGCGAGATCGAGGCGCTGAGCCTGAAGCTCACGCAAGCCAGGCAAGGCGGCTGAAGATGCCAGCGCCGGCCGATGCCATCCGCCGCCGCCTGCTGGGCGCGCTGATGCTGGCCCTGGTCGCGCTGGCCGGCTGCGCGTCGCAGCCCAGCGCCGACGCCGAGGCGCGCAGCCGCGTGCGCTTCGAGGACAGCCCCGAGGGCGCGCGCGCGATCCTCTCGGAGTCCATCCTCTTCGTCTTCGGCAAGACCGACTTCGCCAACGCCGCCGAGCCGGTGCTCGACGTGCTGAAGCCCGCCTTCGCCAAGGCGCGCGGCAAGATCATCGTCGAAGGCCACACCGACGGCATCGGCAGCGACGAGGCGAACAAGCGGCTGTCGCTGGCGCGCGCCGAGAAGGTGCGCCAAGCCATCATCGCGCGCCAGGTGCCGCCCAACCGCGTGGAAGCGCGCGGCCTCGGCAAGGACAAGCCGCGCAAGTCGCCCGAGCTGACCGACCAGGACCGCCAGCTCAACCGCCGCGCCGAGATCCTGTTCCCCGGCGAGACCGTCGACAGCCTGGGCGGGCGCGAGATCGAAGGCAAGGCCGACGGCGTGCTGGGCCAGCTCAGCAAGGCGCTCAGCCAGGTCAAGGACGATGCCAAGGGCGCGTTCGAGAAGCTGCGCGACACCTTCAAGTCCGACAAGAAGCCCTGATGCGGCGCGCGCCTTCCGTGCCTGGCTGGCGGGCCGCCGCGCTGCGGGTGGCCCTCGCGCTGGCGACGGCGGCCGCGGCCGCGCCGGCCGCCGAGGCGGCGCGCATCCAGCGCAGCGAAGCCGTGATCAGCCTGTCCCCCGGGCGCTCGGTGCTGTCCACCTACGTCGACGCGCCCAGCGGCACCGTGGTGCTGCACCTGCAGCCGGCGGCCGCGCAGGCCGATGAGCGGCTGATCGACGCCCGCAGCGGCCAGCCCTGGGCCGGCGAGCTGCCGGCGCTGCTGCAGCAGGCACAGCACCTGGGCACCGAGTCCATCGCCGAGGTGGCGAGCGGCAGCGCGCCCGACCTGGCGCTGCTGCGCAGCCTGGGCTGCAGCGGCAGCCACCTGGTCTGCACCTCGCCGCTGGACGCCGAGCTGCTGCTCTTCGTGCAGCGCGAGCGCGCCGACCAGGCACGGCTGACCGTGATCGACCTGCGGCCGCTGCTGGCCGAGATGGACGAGGTGCTGTCCGGCCGCCGCGCCGGCAGCGAGGTCGACTGGGGCGACGCCGAGTGGCAGGTGCTGGAGCTGCTGTCGCGCCAGCCCGAGCGGCGCTCGCGCTGGCTGGACGACCTGCGCGCTATCCGCGACATCGACGCCTTCCAGCGCGCGCTGGCCAGCGTGACGACGGCGCCGCGCCTGGCCGCGCGGGCGATGTTCCAGGGCGCCGACCCGGCCGTCGACCTGCGCGCCGAGCTGGAGTTGCTGGGCCACAAGCTGCTGGTGGGCGCGCACGCGCAGTCGCTGCTGGCGGGCAACGCGCGCGCGGCCGCCGCGCTGGCCGATGCGCTGGAAAGCGCGACCCAGCCGCCCAACCAGATCGGCGTCGCGACGCACCTGGTGGACCTGCTCTCGGACCGGCCGCCGGCCGAGCGCCGCCAGCTCGCCGCCGCAGTCGGCGCCGAGGCCGGCCGCCGGCGCTCGGAAGTGCTGCACTGCTTCGCGCAATGGCTGGCCGGCGCGGCCTGCGGCGCCGGCGCGCCGCCCTGGGTGGCCGCGGCGCCGGCGGTGCCGCCGGGGGCTAACGCGCCACCACCGCGGCCGCCGCGGCGTGAGGCGCCGCCGCCATCGTCCACGCCGTCGACCCCGGCTGCGCCGCCGGCCAGCCCGCCGATCACCACCGCCGGCACCGACCAGGCCGGCGACGCGCCGCACGAATGGACGCTGATCCAGGCCCTGCCCAACAAGCTGGTGCTGGTGGCCTTCAACGAAGCCAGCGGCCGCATGGTGCCCGACCGCGCGGTGGTCGGCGGCTTCAGCTTCGTCGCGCGCGCGCTGGGGCCGGTGCAGGACGGGCGCTTCGAGATCGAGGTCTCCAACCACGGCGCGTCGCCGCTGCGGCTGCGCCACGGCCAGTACCGCGTGCGCGCCAAGCTGGTGCTGGACTACACACGCGAAGACCAGTGCGTGCAGGGCATGAGCTGCTGGTTCAGCCGGCCCGAGCTGCACGCCAAGTCGGTGCCGCGCGAGCTGGTGTTCTTCATGACCGTGGGCGGCCGCTTCGTCGACCGCCGGCGCGCCGACTTCGGCAGCCTGCTGCCGCTGGTGGCCGACGGCGCGGCGCGCTACCGCAGCCAGTTGAAGGAGGCGCGGCTCGCGATCGAGAGCGTGCGCTTCGAGCTGCTGTGAAGAAGCCGTTTCTTTCGATCGTTAGCCTGCTGGCGCTGGCCGCGCCGCTGCACGCGCAGCCGGCCGGCGCGCCGCTGCCGGTGGTCTGCATCGCCGAGCGCGCCGACAGCCTGCAGGAGCCGGCCGCGCGGCTGCAGCGCCAGCCGCTGGCCGCCGGCGGCCGCCAGGTGCTGCAGGTGGGCGTGGGCTTCGTCGTCGACCGCGAGCGCCAGCACGTGCTGACCGCCTGGCACACCGCCACCGCCTGCCCCGAGGCGGCAAGCATCGGCATCGTCGAGACCGCGGGCGGCGAGCGCTTCGTCACCGCGGCCGAGCGGCTGCCCGACCGCAACTACCAGGACGCCTCGGGCCGCCCGGTCAAGCTGGTGCAGGCGGTCTGCCGCGATGCGGCCCAGCCCTGCGGCGCCGACCTGCCGCGCAGCGCCGGCGAGGCGCCGCCCGGCGAGGCCGCGCGCCGCCGCCAGCGCGACAACGTGCGCACCTATGCACCCGACCTCGCGGTGCTGCGCCTGCTGGCGCCGGCGCGCGCCGCGCCGCTGGGGCTGGCGGTGGCCGACCAGCTCGACGACCAGATGCGGGTGCAGATCCGCGGCGCGGCGCTCGATGCGCCGCCGCCGGTCTTCGACGCCGTCTACACCGGGCCGCAGCAGATCAGCTGGCAGCCCGAAGGCGGCCCGCCCGAAGACCGCATCCACGCCCGGCTGCACCGCCTGGCGGCCGCGGTGCCCGCGGGCCTGGCCGGCAGCCCCGTGCTGCGCGGCTCCGGCGTCGTGGGCCTGCTGTCGGCGCTGGACGATGCCGGCGACGGCGGCGCGCCGCAGGTCGATGCCGTGCCGGCCACCGTGATGGCGGCCTTCCTGGTGCTGCTGAAGGTGCCCTACGTGGCCGCGGTGGCCGATCCGCTGCGGCCTGCCGTCAGCAGCCTGCCGCCGCCCAGCCTGCCGTCCGAGCGAGCGTGGACCGCCGACCCGCAGCGCCTGATGCTGGCCGGCGCCGCCGCGCTGGCGGTGCTGGCTGCCGTCGCCTTCGCGCTGCTGGCCTGGCGCAACGCGCGCCAGCCGCTGCCCGGGCCGCTGCCGCTGCCCAACCCGTCGTCGGCGCCGCACCCGCGCGGCAGCAGCCCCGGCCGCGTCAACCCGACGCTGCTGCATGCGGTGGCGGCGCCCACCGCGGCGCTGGATCCGGCGTCGTCGTCAGCGCCGGGGCCGCAGGCGCACCTGCACGGCTCGCACGGGCCGCTGGGCGGATCGCTGTTCAGCCTGCCGATGCCCAACGGCGGCAGCCTGCTCTACGTGGGGCGCGACCCGCAGTCCTGCCAGGTGGTGTTTCCGGCCGCCGCGCACGACGTCAGCGCGGTGCACGCCTGCTTCGCGTGGGAGCCGGGGACGCGGCTGCTGAGCGTGAGCGACCTGTCCAGCAGCGGCACCTGGGTCAACGGCCAGCGCCTGCCCAAGGGCCGGCCGCGGCTGCTGAACGACGGCGACCGCGTCGACCTGGGCGGCCCCGACAGCAACCGCTTCACGGTCGAAATTCCTGCCGAGGCTCCGCGATGAAGCAGTTCCAGTGCCCGCGCTTCCACCTCTACAACGCGCCCGAGGGCCACACCGGCGGCTGCCCGGTCTGCGCCGCGCAGGACGCCGAGCTGGCGCGCACGCGCGGCATCTGGGCCGACGAGGCGGCCGCCGCCGCGGCCGGCATCACGATCGACCCCCGCGTCGACCACGCCACGCGCACGCTGGACCTGCCGCCGCCCGGGCATCCGCCGACGCCGCCGACCGTGGGCGTCTACGACCGCATCGGCGCCGCGGTCGAGCCCGTGGTCGGCTGGCTGGCCTGCGTGGCCGGGCCCGACAAGGGGCGCGACTGGCGGCTGGTGAGCGGCCGCAACGCCATCGGCCGCGGCGAGGGCATGGCGGTGCGGCTGGCCGGCGACGCCGCGGTCTCGCGCGAGCGCCATGCGCTGGTCAGCTTCGACCCGCGCAGCGGCCGCTTCATGCTGGCGCCGGGCGAGGGCCAGGCGCTGGTCTACCGCAACGGCCAGGAGGTGCTGGTGCCGGTGCCGCTGCAGCCGCACGACCGCATCGAGCTGGGCGGCAGCACGCTGGTCTTCGTGCCGCTGGTGGGCGCCGGCTTCGACTGGGGCGACCCAGGCTAGGCGCGACGATGCCCGACACGCGCATCGCCCCCGCCGCCGCGCTGGGCGTCGACCCGGCGCAGGCCCAGCACGTGGGCCGGCGCGACTCGCAGCAGGACGCCTTCGGCTTCTCCAACCTGGCCGACGAGGCCTTCGCCGCGCACGGCGGCCACCTGGCGGTGCTGGCCGACGGCATGGGCGGGCTGCGCCACGGCCTGTGGGCGGCCACGCAGGCGGTGCAGGCCTTCGTGCAGGCCTACCAGGCGAAATCGGCGGACGAGCCGCCGCCCGCCGCGCTGCAGCGCGCGCTGCGCGCCGCCAACGCCGTGGTGCACGGCGAGGCGCGCCGGCGCGACCTCGTCGACCGCATGGGCTGCACGCTGGCCGCGGCCGTGGTGCGCGGGCTGGAGCTGCACTGGCTCAACGTCGGCGACAGCCGCGTCTACCTGATGGAGGACGGCCACCTGCTGTGCCTGTCCACCGACCACCGCTTCGCCGAGGTGCTGCTGCAGCGCGTGCACCGCGGCGAGATCAGCGCCGGCGAGGCCTTGAGCCACCCGCTGCGCGAGGCGCTGACCAGCTACCTGGGCCGCCCCGAGCCGCTGCTGCAGGCCGCGTCCACCGCGCCGCTGCAGCTGCGGCCCGGCGCCTGGGTGCTGCTGTGCAGCGACGGGCTGACGCAGGCGCTGGACGACGAGGCGATCCGTGCCGTGCTGCAGGGCTTCCACGGCCCGGCGCAGCAGGCCTGCGACCGGCTGCTGCAGACCGCGCTGGACCGCGGCCTGCCCGACCAGGACAACGTCACCGCGGTGCTGCTGCAGGTGCCGCGGCCGGGGCAGGCGCCGGACACCGGCAGCAGCAGCCGCGGCGTCTACGGGCAGCCGCCGGGGCGGCTGGTGCTGCCGCCGGCCTCGCCTTCGTCATCGCCGGCGCCGGTGGCCGCGGCGGCCGCGGCGGTGGGCCGCCGCGGGCGCTGGCGCGATCCGCTGGCCTGGGCCGCCGTCGCCGCGCTGCTGGCCGCCGTCGCCTTGCTGCTGCTGGCGCGCGGCCCGCGCCCGGCGGCCGGGCCGCAGGCCGCGCCGCCGGCATCCGCCGCGCCGGGCCGCGGCGGTCCTTCGATCGACCTGCTGGCCCAGCCGCCTGCTTCCGGCGTCGGTTCACCCTGATCCCCATGGCGACCACCGTCCTCTGCGGCCACTGCTTCCACGCCAGCGCGCCGGGCGCCGCCTGCAGCCACTGCGGCGCGCCGCTGGCCGAGCGCCGCCATCCCAAGGCCTTGCGCGTGGGCACCGTGCTCGACGGCAAGTTCGTCGTCGGCCAGGTGCTGGGCGCGCCGGGCGGCTTCGGCATCGCCTACCTGGGCTGGGACCGCGTGCTGCAGCGCAAGGTGGTGATCAAGGAGCTGTTCCCCGAGAGCCTGGTCACGCGCGGCCCCGATTCGACGACCGCGGTCGACGCCATCCACAGCGGCAACCGCGGCTTCTTCAACCTGCAGCGCGAGCTGTTCCTCGACGAGGCGCGCAAGCTCGCGCGACTGGACGGCGTGGACGCGGTGGCGCGCGTGATCCACTACTTCGCGCAGAACGACACCGCCTACTTCGTGATGCCGCACGTGCCCGGCACGCCGCTGGCGCGCCGCGTGGCCGAGGCCGGCGGCCGCCTGCCGCCGGCCACCGTGCTGCAGTGGCTGTGGCCGCTGGCCGAAGGGCTGCAGGCCATCCACGAGCAAGGCCTGGTGCACCGCGACATCAAGCCCGAGAACGTGCTGATCGACGAGCGCGACCGCCCGGTGCTGATCGACTTCGGCAACGCCGCGCTGCTGGGCGCGACAGGCCCGGCGCCGGGCGTCGTAGCGGCCAGCGAAGGGCTGACCACCGGCTCGGGCAAGGGCTTCTTCGCGGTCTCGCCCGGCTACGCGGCGCCCGAGCAGTACGTCAACGACCTGCAGGCCACCGGCGCCTGGACCGACGTCTACGCCCTGGGTGCGCTGCTGTACTTCTGCCTCGGCGGCCAGCGGCCCGCCGATGCCGGCCTGCGCGCGGCCGGCGCCGAGCTCAAGCCGCTGGACGTGCTGGCGCCGGGCCTGCCCGCGCCGCTGCTGCAAGCCGTCGAGCAGGCGCTGCAGCTCGATCCCGCACGGCGGCCGGCGTCGATCGCCGAGTTCCTGGCGCTGCTGGAGCCGCTGCGCCCGCAGGCCGCGCACTGGACGCAGGCGCTGCCGGCCAACGCCTTCGGCCGGCGGACGCGGCGCGTGCACGAGCAGATCGCCGCCGGCCGCGCGCTGCCGGCGCTGTTCAACCCCTGGGCGGCGCTGCTGCAGGGCTTCTGGTTCTTCGCCCACCGGCTGTTCTGGCCGGGTGCCGCAGCCAGCGGCTTCGTGCTGGCTGCGGTGGCGCTGGGGCTGTGGTGGCGCGTGCTGCCCTGGGCGCTGCCGCTGGCCTGGGCGCTGGCCGCCGTGCCCTGCGGCCTGTTCGCCGACGCGCTGCTGTACCGCCGCGTGGCCGCGCTGGGCGCCAGCCTGGCGCTCGACGGCGACGTCCAACGCCAGCAGGCGCTGCAGCAGCTCGCCCGCGCCGGCGTGCCCGACCCCAGGACCATGCTGATCGGCTTCATCCCGCCGCTGCTGGCGCTGCTGATGTGGGGCGGCGTTGCCGACTACGAGGAAGACGTGCGCTACCGCGTGCGCCAGGCCGTCGCGCTGGACGACCTGCGCGCGCGCGTCTCGGCCTACGTGCTGGAGCACCAGGTGCCGCCGCAGACGCTGGACGACGTGGGCGCGAGCTTCGTGCCCAACAGCGAGATCAGCCACCTGGAGCTGAAAGGCGGCGTGATCGAGCTGGTGCTGGGCGTCGCCGGCGCCGCCGACCGCCGCCTGCGCTGGCGCCTGGACCCCGAGCGCGGCTGGGTCTGCGAGGCGCGCGACCTGCAGCCGCAGTACACGCCGGCGGGGTGCGCGCCGGCGCGGTGAGGGCGCTTCTCGCGACCTCTCGCGCCCCGCGCGAGGCAACGCTACTTCACCCAGGTATTCAACTGAATGATCGGCAGCAGCACCGCCAGCACGATCAGCAGCACGACGGCGCCCATCGCGACGATCAGCAGCGGCTCCAGCAGCGTGGCCGCCGCCAGCGCGCGGCGCTGCACTTCGGCCGAGAGCTGCGCGGCGGCGCGCTGCAGCATCAGCGGCAGCTGGCCGGTCTGCTCGCCCAGGCGGGCGAACATCGCCAGCAGGCCCGGAAAGCGCCTCTTGCCGGCCAGCGCGCTGGCCAGCGGCGCGCCTTCGCGCACCTGCACCAGCGCGTCCAGCGCGTCGGCGCGCATCGCGCGGTTGCCCAAGGTTTCCGCGGCGGCCTGCAGCGCTTTCAGGATGGGCACGCCGGCGCCGGCCAGCATCGCCAGCGTGCCGCCGAAGCGCGCCGCGTTGTAGCCGCGCGCCAGGCGGCCGGCCAGCGGCAGGCGCAGCAACATCGCATCGCTGCGCTCGCGGAAGGCCTCGCCGCGGCGCGCCAGCGTGAACAGCGCGACAGCGCCGATCAGCGCCAGCGCCACCGCCCAGCCCCAGTGGCGCACGAAGCCGCTGACCGCGAGCATCAGCACCGTCAGCGTCGGCAGCGCGCGCTTGGAATTGGTGAAGACCGAGGCCACCTGCGGCACCACGTAGGTGACGAGGAAGGTCACGATGACCACCGCGATCAGCGAGACGATGGCCGGGTACAGCATCGCGCCCAGCAGCTTGGCGCGCAGCAGCTGGCGCTCTTCCAGGTCGTCGGCCAGGCGCTCCAGCACGGCGCCGAGCGCGCCGCTCTGCTCGCCGGCGGCCACCACGGCGCGGTAGACCTCGTCGAACTCGCGCGGCGCGGTGGCCAGGGCGCGCGCGAAGCTGCTGCCGGCGTTGACCTCGCTCTTCAGGTGCGACAGCAGCTCGCGCTGCTTCGCGTCCTCGCTCTCGTCGGCCAGCGCGGTCAGCGCGCGTTCCAGCGGCAGGCCCGAGCCGACCAGCCCGGCGAGCTGCCGCGTCCACACCGTCAGCGAGGCGTTGGAGAACACGCGCCGCGTGAAGCGCGCGCCGCCGCCGGCGCCGGCCGCCGCTTCGGCCACCGGCGTGACGGCCAGCGGCACCAGCGCCTGGGCGCGCAACGCGCTGCGCGCGGCCCGGGCGCTGTCGGCCTCCACCAGCCCTTTGGCGGCCTTGCCCTTGGCGTCCAGCGCTTCGTAACGGTACGCCGGCATCGGTGGTCAGTCCCGCGTCACGCGGATGACTTCCTCGGGCGAGGTGATGCCGTCGCGCACCAGGCGCTCGCCGTCCTCGCGCATCGAGCGCAGCCCGGCGTTGCGCGCGGCGGCGATCAACTCCTGCTCGCCGCCCTTGTAATGGATCAGGCCTTGCACGACGGGGTCGACCACCATCAGCTCGTAGACGCCGGTGCGGCCCTTGTAGCCGGTGTGGCTGCAGGCCGGGCAGCCCATCGTGTGGGGGTGCCAGTGGCCGTCGTCGCCCTGCACGCGGCAGGCCGTACATAACTTGCGAACCAGGCGTTGCGCGAGCGAGCCCAGCAGGCTGCTGGCCAGCAGGAAAGGCTCGACGCCCATGTCGATCAGCCTGGTGACGCTGCTGGGCGCGTCGTTGGTGTGCACGGTGGCCAGCACCAGGTGGCCGGTGAGGCTGGCCTGGATCGCGATCTGCGCGGTCTCGTGGTCGCGGATCTCGCCGATCATGATGACGTCCGGGTCCTGGCGCAGGATCGCGCGCAGCGCCTTCGCGAACGTGAGGTCGATGCGCGGGTTGACCTGGGTCTGGCCGATGCCGGGCAGCTCGTACTCCACCGGGTCTTCCACCGTCAGCACGTTGGTGGTGCTGGTGTCGACGCGGCCCAGGCTCGCGTACAGCGTGGTCGTCTTGCCCGAGCCGGTGGGCCCGGTGACGAGCACGATGCCGTGCGGCTGCTGGATCAGGCGGCCGAAGGCGGCCAGCACCTCGCCGCTCATGCCCAGGCCTTCGAGCGTGAACTTCGATTCGGTCTTGTCCAGCAATCGCAGCACCGCGCGCTCGCCGTGGGCCGACGGCAGCGTCGACACGCGCACGTCGATCGCGCGGCCGCCGATGCGTAAAGAGATGCGGCCGTCCTGCGGCAACCGCTTCTCGGCGATGTCGAGCTCGGCCATGATCTTCAGGCGCGAGATCAGCGCCGCGTGCAGCGCCTTGTTGGGCTGCACCACCTCGCGCAGCGTGCCGTCGACGCGGAAGCGCACCGAGCTGCTGCGCTCGTAGGGCTCGATGTGGATGTCGCTCGCGCCGTCCTTCGCGGCCTGCGTCAGCAGCGCGTTGAGCATGCGGATGATGGGCGCGTCGTCGGCGGCCTCCAGCAGGTCTTCCACCGCCGGCAGGTCCTGCATCATGCGGCTCAGGTCGACGCCCGACTCGACCTCGCCGATCACCGCCGCCGCGCTGCCTTCGCCGCCGGCGTAGGCCGCGGCGATGCGGCCGGCCAGCGTCGCCGCGGCTTCGTACTCGTGGCGCGAGACGTCGTAGACGCGGCCCACCTCCGACAGCGCGCTGGCCGGCGTGGTCTCGGCGGCCCACAGCACGCGCTCGCGGCCGTCGTCCTCCAGCAGCAGCGTGTGGGCCTTGGCGAAGGCGTAGGGCAGGGGATGTCTGGCGCCCATGTCACTGCGGCGATGAAGGCGCCGATGCCGGCGGTGCCGCCGACGCCGGCGGCTCGAACGGCGCGATCGGCACCACCTGCCCCGGCACCGCGGGCGGCAGCACCGGCGACTTGTCGATCGGCAGCACGAAGCTGGGCGCGGGCTGGCCGTCGATCTGGCGCGCGCGGATCTGGTCGTAGCGGTCCAGCGTCAGCCGCGCCTGCGCGTCGGCGTCGCGCAGCACGATGGGGCGCAGGAAGACCATCAGGTTGGTGCGCTTGCGCTCGCGGCTCTCGCTGCGGAAGAGGGCGCCCAGGAACGGGATGTCGCCCAGCAGCGGCACCTTGCTCAGCGTGGTGGTGTAGGTGTCCTCGATCAGCCCGCCCAGCACCAGGATCTGGCCGTCGTCGACGGTGACGATGTTCTCGATCGAGCGCTTGGTCGTCGACGGCCCGGCGTTGCTGGTGCCGGCCGCGGTGGTGCTCTTGACGGCGCTCTGCTCCTGGTAGATCTGCATGCGGATCGCGCCGTTCTCGCCGATCTGCGGCTTGATGCGCAGCGTGATGCCCACGTCCTTGCGCTCGATGGTCTGGAACGGGTTGGTCGTGCCGGTGCCGGTGTTGGTGAACTGGCCGGTGATGAAGGGCACGTTCTCGCCGACGACGATCTTGGCCTCCTCGTTGTCCAGCGTGATCAGGTTGGGCGTGCTGACGATGTTGGTCTGGCTGCGGCTTTGCAGCAGGCGCAGGATGGCGGCCAGCGACTTCACGCCGTCGATCGTGCGCAGGATGCCCAGGCTGAGGCCGTCGCCCAGCGTCACCGAGCCGCTGGCCAGGCTGGAGTTGACGCTGACGATGTTGGGCGCGGCGCCGGTGGTCAGGCTCTGCAGGCCCTGCAGCGAGGTGCTGCCGTTGCCGTTGAGCGTGCCCAGCCATTCGAAGCCGAAGTCGGCGGCGTCGCCGCCGGCCACCTCGACGATCATGCTCTCGATGTAGACCTGCGCGCGGCGCGAGTCGAGCTGGTCGATCATCGCGCGCAGCTGGCGGTACAGCGGCTCGGGCGCGGTGATGATCAGCGAGTTGGTCGACGGGTCGGCCTGGATGAAGCCGCCGGTGGACGGCTGAGCCGAGCCGCTGAGCGGCGCCGTGGTCCTGGCTGCTGCCGAGGCCGCTGCTGGTGGTGGACGAGGTGCTGCTGCCGATCGCCGGCGCGGCCGCCGGCATCGCGGCGGCGGCCAACGGGCTGCTGGAACTGCCGCCGCCGGCGCTGCCGCCGGTGGCTGCCGCGAAGGCGGCGCGCAGCACGGTGGCCAGCTTGGTGGCATCGGCGTTCTTCAGGTGCACCACCCACATGCCGGGCGCGCCGGGTACGCCGCCGCCTTGCGCCGGGCGGTCGAGCTTGGCCACCACCGCCTTCACCGCGGCCAGCCGCGCGGCGTTGCCCGAGCGCACGATCAGCGAGTTGGTGCGCGCATCGGCCAGCACCGTGGTGCCGCCGGCGGCGGCGATGGCGCCGGGCACCGCCACCGTGGGCGTGCCGTCGGCCAGGCGCTGCACCGTGGCCGCCACGTCGCTGGCCACCAGGTGCTCGAGCGGGATGACCTCGATGTCGGAGGCCGTCGGCTGGTCCAGCGCCGCGATGATCTTGGCCAGGCGCTGCAGGTTCTCGGCGTAGTCGGTGATCACCAGCGAGTTGTTGCCCGGGCTCGCGTTGATCGTGTTGTTGGCGCTGATCAGCGGCCGCAGCACGGCCACCAGGTTGTTCGGGTTCTCGTGCCGCAGCGTGAAGATCTGCGTGATGATCACGTCGCCCCGGCGCCCCACCTCGCCCACCGAGACGGTGCTGGTCTGCAGCTTGGCCTCCGACTCGGGCACCACCTTCAGCAAGCCGCCGGTCTCGATGACCGCGAAGCCCAGGCCGCGCAGCGCCGACAGATAGGTCTGGTAGGCCTCGGCCACGCTTTGCGGCTGCTCGCTGTAGACGGTGATCGTGCCCTTGACGCGCGGGTCCACCGCGATCGGCCGGTTCAGCATCGCGGCGAAGGCGCGCGTCACGGCCTCGAGGTCGGCGTTGACGAAGTTCACCGTCACCGGCGCGCGGCTGCCGCTGCCGCGCGCGGCGGCGCCGCTGGGCTGCGCCTGCAGCGGAGGCAGCGCCATCGTCAGCGCCAGGCAGGCTGCCAGCAGGCGCGGGCCGTGTGTTCGTCGGGTCATTCTCATCCGATCGCGAGAAGGGCCAGCGCACCCTGGCGCGGGCCCATGAGGTTGAGCAGATTGTTCAGCAGTGCCTCGCTGCCGGCGTCGGCCTGGGCCTGGCCGCGGAAACGCAGCCGCGGCCCCACCCACTGGCCGGCGCCGCTCAGGCGCAGCGGGCCTTGCAGCGTGGCCAGGTCCAGGCGCGCGCCTTCGTCGGCCTCGCCGCCGCCGCTCAAGCGCAGGCGGTAGCTGCCCAGGCTGTCGAGCGTGCTCAAGCCCGACGACAGCGCCAGCAGCTGCAGCTCGGCATGGCCGCTGACGCGCCAGCGGCCCTGCACCGACTCCACGCTGAGCGTGTCGGCCGTCAACTGCAGCGCGCCGCCGGGCTGCAGCGTGTTGAACGGCGCGCCCAGGCCCACCAGCCAGCTCGCCGGCCACTGGCCGACGGCCACGCGGCCCGGGGCCAAACTCACGCGCAGGCGGCCGATGCCGGGCTCGAGCCTGACGGTCAGCGTGCCGTCGAGGCAGCAGGGCTGCTGCAGGCGCAGCTCCAGCTGCCGCCAGCCGTCGGCCAGGCCCAGCGACCACTGCAGCCGCCCCGGCAGCACGCTGGCCTGCTGGGCGCCGCTGCCGCCGCTCAGCACCAGCGCGGCGCTGCCGTGCCACAGGCTGCCGCGGGCATCGGCCAGCAGCAGGCGCTGCCCGGTGGCGTCGGCCAGCGCCTGCGCCAGCCAGCTGGCCGGCGGCTGCAGGGCCAGCGCGATGGCGCCGCCGGCCAGCACGCCGGCGGCCGCCCAGCGCCAGCCGCGGCGGGCAGGGCGATGCGCCAGAGAGGCCACCCCCACGCCGGCCCTCAGCCGCCCGGCAGGGTGACGATCACCGCGCCGGACAGGCCTTGCTCGCCGCGGGTCAGGTTGATGTCGACGGCGCGCGCGCGCGCCGTGCTGCGCACCTCGGCCAGCCAGGCCTGCAGTTGCTGGCCGGTGGCGCCGCTGATCGTGAGCACGGCGCGGTCGCCCTGCTCCTGCAGCCGGGCGCGCTCGCCGAGACGGTCGCTGGCCGCCTTCAGCGCGGCCACGGCCTGGGCGCGCGGCAGCGGCGGCGTGGCGCGCAGGCTGCGCACGTCGGCCGCCTGGGCCTGCATGGCCTGCAACTGGGCTTCCAGGCCGTCCAGCCGCGCCGGCGCCTCGCGCAGCGTGCGCAGCGCCGGCCGCAGCGCCAACGTCCACAGCAGGAACAGCCCGACGACCCAGGCGGCCAGCAGCAGCAGACGCCGTTCGCGGGCATCGCGCGCAGTCCAGGCGGCCTGCAGCGTCTGGCGGGCCTTGGCCCAGGGCGGAGCGGCGGCGCCGTTCATCAGCGGGCCCCGCGCAGCACGGCGACCTGGGCGCCCTGGCGTTCGGCCACGTAGCCGGCGGCGCGCACGCGTTCGGCGAACTGCTGGTGCTGGGCGTCGGCCCAGCCCACCGGCGTCAGCAGCAGCCGGCCGGGTTCGAAGCGCAGCGCCGCCAGCGGCGGCTGGCCATCGGGCCAGGCGGTGGCGGCAGCGGCGAGCAAGGGCTCGGCATCGGCCGGGCCGGGCTGGCCGGCGGCGGCACGCAGGCCTTCGGTCTCGCGCTGCATCTGCAAGGGCGCGTCGAGCACCGAGCGCACCTGCGGGTGGACGCTTTGCAGCAGGCGAGTCTGCGCCAGGCGCCTGTCCTGCACCGCGCGGTCGAGCTTCCAGGCCCAGGCGTTGAGGCCGACCACCTGCAGCGCCAGCAAGGCCGCGGCGCCGATGCGCACCGGCCGCCATTCGGGGCCGGCCAGGCGGCGCAGCGCCTCGCGCACCGCCTGCAGGCCGCGGTGACGCGGCGCGAGGTCGAACTGCAGCAGGTTCCAGTCCGAGCGGCTGGCCTGCAGCGCGCGCTCGGCGTCGGTGCGCACGCCGACCGGGCCTTCGAGCCAGCGCTCGGCCGCCGCCACCGCCGCCGGGTGCGCGCTGCGCTCGATCTGGCCGCGGTCCGCGGCCGCGAGCTGCTGGCGCGCCAGGCTGCCGGCGCGCAGGACGCTCACGCCGTCGGCATGGCTCCAGACCAGCGTCGGCTCGTCGCCTTCGGCTTCGGCCGGCAGCACGTGCGCCTGGGGCTGCGGGGTCGGCCAGCTCAGCGGCAGCACGCGGTCGACCGCGACGCCGGCGCCCTGCAGCGCGGCCAGCGCGCGCTGCAGCCGCGCCTTGTCGGTAACGGCCACCCAGCCGGTCTGGCCGGGCGTCAGGTCCGGGGCCAAGGCGGCATGCACGGCCTCGTCGTCGTCGAGCAGCGCGTCTTCGAGCATCGCGCCCAGGGCGGCGCGCGCGCGCGCCGCCGGCGCCTTGGGCACCGCCAGGCGCTGCCAGCTCAGGTCGGCATCGGCCAGCGCCAGGCAGGTGGTGTCGGCCTTGGGCAGCTCGGCTGTCGCGGCGCGGCCCTGGCGGGTGATGGCCTGGCCGTCGCTGCTGAAGACGAAGGCGTGGTCGCCGGATCGGTCGACATCGACGCCGGCATCGGCCGCCTCGCGCAGGCGCGGGGGCAGGAGGATCACGAGCACGGACATCGGAGGATCAAGGCTACTACGCGGGTGGCGCGCGCCGCGGGCGGCGGCCGGCAAAGAAGGGTTGCGGCTTCGCGTCGGGCGCGACGACTTGTATTGTCGCTGCGAAGTCCGACGCCCCGGCCGCCGGTTCAGCCGCCGGAGGCGGCGGACAGCGACTGCCGCTCGCGCCGCAGCAGCGTCAGCCCGTTGGCGCCGCGCGCGAGCAGCCAGCGCTCCTGCAGCACGCGGTCTTCGTAGCGCAGCCGGCCCAGCACCTCGAAGTAGCTGGAGCGCACGCCGACGCGGCCGTCGTCGATGCTGACGGTGGCCGGCAGCAGCGCGCGCAGCTCGTCGCCGGTGGTCGCCGGGCTGCGCTTGAGCGACTGCGCCACGCGCTGCGCGCTGCCCAGGTCCAGCCCGTCGATGGCCGCCAGCAGCGCCGGCGCCTCGGCGGTGTTGGCGTTGAGCGGCGTGCGCACCGGCAGCAGGCTGACGTAGGGCGCGATCTGCGCCAGCTGCGCCGTGTCCAGCCCCAGCCAGGCGAGCTGCTCCAGGCGCGCCGGCGGCAGCGCGGCGGTCTCGCTGCGGCCGTACCAGGCGTCGGCCAGGCCGGCGGCCAGGCGGTCGGCCAGATCGGCGCCAGCGCCGGCGGCGTCGCACAGCCGGCGCAGCCCGGCCAGCTCGGCCGGCACCGGCTTGCCGTCGTCGCCGACCAGGCGGCGCAGGTTGTAGCGGCCCTGCGCGTCGCTGATCTCGCCGGACAGGAAGACGTCGAGGTTGGCGTCGGCGCTGTTGTCGCGGTCGGCGGCCAGGAACTGCGACAGCCGCGATTCCTCCAGCTTGCTGACCCAGCCGGCGCCGGGCGGAAAGGGCTTGTCGGCACCGCCGCGCATCAGCACCTTGGCCCAATCGAGCGCGCCGTCCAGCAGCAACGCGGCCTGCGCGCGCGCGCGCTCGGCGGTCTCGACGTCGACCGCGCGCTGCTGGTGCCACACCATCGCCGAGGCCAGCGTGGCCACCAGCGTGAGGATGATCATCGCGATCAGCAGCGCGGCGCCGCGCTGGGCGGGGCGGGTGCTCATGACGCGGGGGCGACCATGACGTCGCGCGTCAGCGTCCGGCCGTCCAGCGTGAGCACCAGGCGCACGCCGGTGGGCAGCAGCTCGACCTGCCGCGGCGGCGCAGGGGTGCCGCCGGTGCCGCCGGTACCACCGTCGCCGCCGGGCGGCCCTTGCGGCGACGACGACGTGAAGTCGCCGGTGGACTGCGCATTGGTCCAGGCGTTGCCGCGGTAGAAATAGACCTGCCAGCCGTCGACGCCGTCGAGCAGCCGCAGCGGCTCGGGCTCGGCGCCCTGGAGTTGCTGGCTGCGCAGCCAGGCCTGCTGCAGCTCGGCCAGCCGCGTGGTCGGCACCGAGGCCCAGCGCTGCCAGGTGCGGCCGTCGAGCGACCAGGCCACGAGCTGCACCGCGCCCTCGCTGCGCCGCACCAGGCGCAGCGCGCGGCCGTCGAAGCTCAAGGCGCTGGGCACGCCGGTGTCGGCCTGCAGCATCTGCAGATCGGTCTCCCACTGCGACATCAGCGCGGTCAGCAGCAGGCTGCGGTCCACCGCGTCGCGGCTGGCGTCGCGGCTCTTCAGCACGCCGTCCACGCCCTGCCAGGCCAGCGCCGCCATCAGCGCCATCACGAAGAGGGCGACCAGCACCTCCACCAGCGTGAAGCCGCGTGCGCGGCGCTGCCGCCGCGTCATGGCCGGCCCATCACCGTGGTCAGCGTCACCAGAGGGCGGCCGGTGTCGTCGCTGACCACGGCGTCGATGCGGCGCATGTTGGGGTTGGGCGTGGGCCGCGTGACGAGCTTGCCGGGGAAGCTGCGGCCGAGCTGCTCGCAGCTGAAATCGGCGTCGCCGATGCCCGGCAGCACGCGCGCCAGGCGCAGGTTGGTGAGCTGGTTGTCGGCGCACCACTGCGCCAGCGTGACCTGCTGCAGCCGCTCGGCGTTGTCGGTCAGCGCGCCGGCGGCGCGCGCGCCGGCGGCCAGCGCGACGGCGACCACCGCCAGCGCCACCAGCACCTCGATCAGCGTGAAGCCGCGCGGCCGCCGCATCGGCGTGGCCTCAGGGTGTGCCGCCACCGGCCGCTTCGACCGGCTGCACGGTGAACGGCCGCAGCCCGTCGGTGGCGACCGCGATCACCTGGCTGTCGATGGCCAGCAGCACGCGCTGCGCGCCGATCAGCGCCTCGGGGCCTAGCACCACGCTGCCGCGGTTGCCGTCGATGCGCGCCACGACCTCGGGGTCCTGCCAGCGCGTGGGCAGCGCGCGCGACGGCGGCAGCCCGACGAAGCGGAATTGCCCGCCGGCCGCTTCCGGCGTCAGCAGCCACTGCACCGGCAGCGCCGCGGCCCGCGCCTCGGCGCGCGCCGCTTCCAGCAAGGCGCTCAGGCGCGCGGCCTCGCGCTCCAGCCGGTCCTGCCGGCCGTCGCGCAGCGCCAGCGAGACGACGCCGGCGGCGATGGCCACCAGCGCCACCACCACCATCACTTCGATCAGCGTGAAGCCGCTTGGGGCACGCCGGCGGCTACTGCCAGGAGCCGATGTCGGCATTCTTGCCCTCGCCGCCGGCCTGCCCGTCGGCGCCGTAGCTGAAGACGTCGATCTCGCCCTTCACGCCCGGGTTCACGTACTGGTAGGGGCGGCCCCAGGGGTCGGCCGGCAGCTTGTCGAGGTAGGGCTTCCAGTTGGGCGGGATGGCGCCGGCCGTCGGCTTGCGGACCAGCGCGTCCAGCCCCTGCTCGGCGCTGGGAAAGCGCTGGTTGTCCAGCTTGTAGAGCTTGAGCGCCTGCACCAGGTTGTTGACGTCGGTGCGCGCGGCGGCGACGCGCGCGTCGTCGGTGCGGTCCAGCACGTTGGGCACGATCAGCGCGGCCAGCACGCCGATGATCACCACGACGACCATCAGCTCGATCAGCGTGAAGCCCCGCGCGGCGCGGGGCAGGAGGGAGGCTCGCATGAGGTTGTCGGGCCGCCGGCGCAGCCTGTCCGTAGGGTCTTCGGGATCGGGGCGCGGAATCATAATCGCCGCATGTGGGCACGATGGTCGACGTTCCTGGTCTGGGCCCTGGTGGCCGCCAGCGGGGTGTTCTGGGGCCTGAAGCTGTGGGCCAGCCCGCTGGCCGCGCCGCCGCAGACGGTGCTGGCGCAGGGCACGCCGGCCGCCGGCGGCGACTGGTCGCGCCTGTTCGGCGCCGCGCCGCCGCCCCCGCCAATGGCCGCCGCGCCGGCGCCGCCGCCGGAGAGCAGCCGCTTCCAGCTGATCGGCGTGGTGGCGCCGCGCGCCGCTGCGGCGCACGCGCAAGGCGTGGCGCTGATCGCGGTGGACGGCAAGCCGCCGCGCGCCTACCGGGTGGGCGCGGCGGTCGACGGCGACCACGTGCTGCAGTCGGTGCGCGCGCGCGCGGTGACGCTCGGCCCGCGCCAGGGGCCGGCGACGATCGCGCTGGAACTGCCGCCGCTGCAGCCGCCCGCCACCGGCGTGCCGGCCGCGGCGGGCGTCGTTCCGGGCGGGCCGGGGGTCTTGCCGCCGCCTGTCGTCACGCCAGGCACGGCCATCGGTGGCGTGCGCGGCTTCCGGCCGCCGGGCACCGTGGCGCCGGCCGCGGCGGAAGACCCGGCGCGGCTGCAGATGCAGCACGTGGAACCGGCGCCGCCCGACGGCAACCACCCCGTCAACCCGGCCGGCCAGGCCAGCCCGCTCAGCCAGCGCTGACGCGGCGCGCACCCTCATCCCCCGCCTTCTCCCGCGAGCGGGAGAAGGAGCCCACGCGACCTACGGCGTGTGAAAAGCGGTCCCCTCGGGGACAGGTCGCCGCAGGCGACCAGGGGGAGCGGCGGTGAAATGCGCGCCGAACCGGATCCGGCTTTGCCGGTCCGGTTCGGTAGCCCCCTCGGGGGGCTGAGCCCGGACGAAGAACCGTCCCTGCGGACGGTTCTTCGCCTGGCGAAGGCCAGCGGGCCTGCAAGCCCGCTGGCGGCCGCCCCAGCGGCCGGGGGCTCAATACAACGCGGGGCCGCTGAAGCCGGCCGGCAAGCCGGCGTCGAGCTCGCCTTGCACGCTGTCGAACACGTGGTCCTCGGGCTGCGCCTGGTCGTCGGCGACGTCGCTGAGCAGCGCCGCGGCGCAGCGGATCAGCGGCCAGGTCCAGCGTGGCGCCGGTGCCGTCCATGCTGTCCATGCCCAGCTCCAGCAGCGCCGAGGCGTTGAACAAGCCCAGGGCCTGGTCGATGCCCTGGTGCTGGCGGCTGCGGCAGAACACGCAGTAGTCGGTGACCGCGGGCGCGATGCGCGAGGCCACCATCAGCGCCGCGCAGGCGGCCATGCCGTCCACCACCAGCAGGTGGCGGCGGCTGGAGGCCACCAGCATCACGCCCACCATCACCGCGATGTCGAAGCCGCCCAAGGCGGCCAGCACCGGCGACGGCTCCACCGCGTCGCGGTGGCGCGCCAGCGCGCCCTGGCCCAGGCGCACCAGGCGCGCCAGCTCGTCGCGGCCCATCTCGGGGCCGCTGCGCAGCAGGTCGGCCAGCGGGCAGTCGGTCAGGCGCGAGAGCACCAGCGCGGCGCTGAAGTCGGCGCCGACGCCCAGGCCGGCGAAGATCGCGAAGTTGCCGCGCAGCCGCTGGCCGAGCTGCATGCCGGCGCGCATCGCGGCCTGCGCCTGGTCGGCCGACATCGCGGCGCTGAGCCGCGCGTTGCGGCTGCCGTGGGCGATCTTGCGCATCAGCAGCCGGTCGTGCGCCTGCAGGTTGGAGGCCATGCCGCAGTCGACCACCGACAGCTCGAGCTGCTGCGCCTGCGCGAAGGCGGCCAGCGGCAGGTAGCCGTCGAGCAGCAGGCGCACCTGCTCGTGGGTCTGCGGCGCGTCGGCCGGGGCGATGCCTTCGACGGCGATGCCGTGGTCGGCGGCGAACACCAGCAGCTGCGGATCGGTGAAGCGCGGCTTCAGGCTGCGCTGCATCAGGCCCAGGCGCAGCGCCAGCGGCTCGAGCTGCCCCAAGTGGCCGCCCGCCTCGCCGCGCCGGCGCAGCGTCTGCGCGAGCTCGTGCTCCAGCGCCGGGTGCGAGGTGGGCGAGACCAGCGAACGGTTGGGCTGCATGGCCGGCAGTCTATGCGGCGCGCTTCAAAGCGGGAACCTCAGCGCAGGAACAGCCGGTAGACCGGGTTGGCCGTTTCCTCGACGTGCGGATAGGCCAGCGACTTCAGGAACTGCCGGAAGGCCTTCTCGTCGCCCGGCGGCACCTGGATGCCCACCAGGATGCGGCCGTAGTCGGCGCCCTGGTTGCGGTAGTGGAACAGGCTGATGTTCCAGCTCGGGTGCAGCGCGGCCAGGAAGCGCATCAGCGCGCCGGGCCGCTCGGGGAACTCGAAGCGAAACAGCCGCTCGTCGCGCGCCAGCTCGGAGTGGCCGCCGACCATGTGGCGCACGTGTTCCTTGGCCAGTTCGTCGTCGGTCAGGTTGACGGTGGCGAAGCCGTGGCGCACGAAGTGTCGCTCGATGCGCTCGGCCTCGTCGCGGCGGCTGATGGTCAGGCCGACGAAGACGTGCGCCACGCGCTCGTCGGAGATGCGGTAGTTGAACTCGGTCACCGAGCGCGGGCCGATCAGCTCGCAGAAGCGCTTGAACGAGCCGCGCTCCTCGGGGATGGTGACGGCGAACAAGGCCTCGCGCTGCTCGCCGAACTCGGCGCGCTCGGCGACGAAGCGCAACCGGTCGAAGTTCATGTTGGCGCCGCAGGTCACGGCCACGAAGGTCTGGCCCTTGCACTTGTGCCGCGCCACCCACTGCTTGATGCCGGCCACGCCCATCGCGCCGGAGGGCTCCATCACGCTGCGCGTGTCCTGGAAGATGTCCTTGATCGCGGCGCAGACCTCGTCGGTGTCGACCACTACGTAGTCGTCGACCAGCGCGCGCGCGACGCGGAAGGTCTCCTCGCCGACCAGTTTGACCGCGGTGCCATCGGCGAACAGCCCCACGTCGGCCAGCTGCACGCGCTTGCCGGCGCGCACCGAGCGCAGCATCGCGTCGCTGTCGACCGTCTGCACGCCGATCACCCGCACCTCCGGCCGCACCGCCTTGAGGTAGGCGGCCACGCCCGAGATCAGCCCACCGCCGCCGATGGCGACGAACACCGCGTCCAGCGGGCCCTGGTGCTGGCGCAGGATCTCCATGCCCACGGTGCCCTGGCCGGCGATCACGTCGGGGTCGTCGAAGGGGTGGACGAAGGTCAGGCCTTGGGCCTTCTGCAGCTCGGCGGCGTGCAGGTAGGCGTCGGAATAGCTGTCGCCGTGCAGCACCACCTCGCCGCCCAGCCCCTGCACCGCATCGACCTTGACCCGCGGCGTCGTCACCGGCATCACGATCACTGCGCGGCAGCCCAGGCGGCGCGCGCCCAGTGCCACGCCCTGCGCGTGGTTGCCGGCCGACGCGCAGATCACGCCCTGGCGCAGCTGCTCCGGCGTCAGGTGCGCCATCTTGTTGTAGGCGCCGCGCAGCTTGAAGCTGAAGACGGCCTGCTGGTCCTCGCGCTTGAGCAGCACGTGGTTGCCCAGGCGCCGCGAGAGGTTGCGCGCCGGCTGCAGCGGCGATTCGCGCGCCACGTCGTAGACGCGCGCCGAGAGGATGCGGCGCAGGTAATCGGCGGCGATGCGCGCGCCCTTGGCGCTGATGTTGACAGCGCCCTTGGCGCTGGTGCCGGCCGGCTCGGATGTCGGGACGGCGGCGGCGCTACGGGGCATGTCGGACCTGGGAGCTGGTGCTGGCGTGGGGGCGGCGGATGATAAGGGTCCGCCGGACGAAAAAGACCCCGGTGCTTGGGGCACCGGGGTCGAATCCACCATTGGAGGAGGTGGAGGAGACAAGCGGCTGATCTTTGCGGCCCCCAGAAGGGCCATCGAAGACCGATGCGACGGAGTCTAGCACCTGATTGCTGCAGTGCAATACGCCATCGGGGGGTCTTTAGGGGGAGTTCTCCAGCCGCGGTGACGGGCGGCACAATCGCCGGTGATGGAATGCACAGTCAACTGGGTGCCCGCGATGGGCATGGGCTTCGTCGCCGAGACCGGCAGCGGGCATGTCTTGACGATGGACGGCGCGCCCGACGGCGGCGGCCGCGACCTGGCGCCGCGCCCGATGGAAACCGTGCTGGCCGGCACCGGCGGCTGCACCGCCTACGACGTGGTGCTGATCCTCAAGCGCGGCCGCCACGAGGTGCGCGGCTGCCAGGTGCGCATCGAGGCCGACCGCGCCGAGACCGATCCCAAGGTCTTCACGCGCATCCACATGCACTTCACCGTCACCGGCAAGGGCCTGCCGCCCGGCGCGGTGGAGCGCGCGATCGCGCTGTCGCACGAGCGTTACTGCTCGGCCAGCATCATGCTGGGCAAGACCGCGGCGATCAGCACCAGCCACGAGATCGTCGAAGTCTGATCCTAGAGACGGTAGGCGGTGGTGGTCATCACCTTGGCCGCGGCCCGCATCAGCCAGCGCGCCGGCGCCGGCAGCGGCAGCCCGCCGGCGGCCGCGGCGTCTTCGGCATGGCGGGCCTCGTCGATGCGCATCTGCTCGACGATGGCGCGCGAGCGGCCGTCGGCCGCCGGCAGCCGGTCCAGGTGGCCGGCCAGATGCTGCTCGACCTGGCGCTCGGTCTCGATCACGAAGCCCAGGCTGCGCGCGTCGCCCAGCCGGCCCGCCAGCACGCCGATGGCAAAGGAGCCGGCGTACCACAGTGGGTTCAGCAGGCTGGGGCGGTCGCCCAGCTCCTGCAGCCGCTGTGCGGTCCAGGCCAGGTGGTCCTGCTCGTCGCGGGCGGCCGCCTGCATGCGCGTACGCAGGCCCGGCGTGCGCGCCGTCAGCGCCTGCGCCTGGTACAGCGCCTGGGCGCAGACCTCGCCGACGTGATTCACCCGCATCAACGCGCCGGCCAGCGGGCGCTGGTCCGCGGCCAGCCCGTCGGGCTGGCGGTCGCCGGGGCTGGGGCGCGAGGCGACGGGCGCGCCGGCCAGCGTTCTGAGCGCGTTGTCAGCGCTCACTATCAGTTTGTCGATGGGATTCACGGTGGCTGCCGAGGATAGCCCAGGCCGAGCGCCGGGCTGCCAAGCATTTCACGTTGTTGCGGTACCACAGCGCAGCCCGAATTCGGGCCCTTGTTCTTTGCAAGCGGTGGGGGGGTCTGGTGAAATTGCGGCAACTTCCGCTGCGGAGGTTGGCCTGATCAGCCCCCTTAAGGCGGGTGACCTCCCCGATCGGGACCTCTTGTTCAACCTAGGAGATAGCTGCAATGAAAAAATCTCTGCTCGCCCTGGCCGCGCTGACCGCGTTCGCCGGTGCCGCATCCGCCCAGTCGTCGGTGACTCTGTTCGGTATCGTTGACGCGGGCGTCGCCCGCATTTCCGCGGGTGGCAAGTCGGTCACCGGCATGACGAACTCGGGCTACAACAGCAGCCGTCTGGGTTTCCGTGGTGTTGAAGATCTGGGCGGCGGTCTGCGCGCCGAGTTCTGGATCGAAGGCCAGTTGTTCAACGATTCCGGCGATGGTCGCAATACCGGCACTGCCTTGGATTTCCAACGCCGTTCGACGGTCGCTTTGGCCGGTAACTTCGGTGAAATCCGCCTCGGACCGCGACTACACCCCGACCTTCTGGAACCTGACCGCCTACGATCCGTTCGGCACCAACGGCATCGGTCAGGCCATGACGATCGGCGCGATCGGCGCGAGCGGCTCGGCGACCAACACGGCTACCGCCGTGCGCTCGAATAACGCCATCAGTTACTTCCTGCCCAGTAGCCTGGGCGGTATCCAGGGCTGGGTGATGTACGCCTTTGGCGAGAACCCCAGCGGCGGCGTCAAGACCAACAATTACCTGGGCTTCCGCTTTGGCTATGCGGCCGGCCCGATCTCGGCCCACGTCGCCTACAGCAAGACCGAAGGCGCCACCGATGCGGCGGACTACAAGGTGCTGAACTTCGGCGCGTCGTTCGATGCCGGCGTCGTCAAGCCGACCTTGGTCGTCCACCAAGAGAAGAATGGCGCTGGCATGAAGGTGCTGTCGATTGAGCCGGGCGTCATGGTGCCGGTCGGCCCCATGGGTGTGCTCCGCGCGTCTTACGCTCGTCATGACATCAAGGACAGCGACAACGACTGGAACAAGATCGCCGTCGGCTATCTGCATAACCTGTCGAAGCGCACCACGCTGTACGCGACCTACGCGCGCGTCAGCAACAAGGGCGTGCAGAACCGTACCGTTGGCAACAACGGGATCAATAACGGTTTGAATGGCGCGACCACTATCGTCTCCAGCCCTGGCGGCAACTCCAGCGGCGTCGAATTCGGCGTCCGTCACTCGTTCTGATCGGCCCCGGGCTTCAGGCCCGGTTGCCTGTCAACGAAGAACCGCCCTTCGGGGCGGTTTTTTTGCGCCTGGCGTTTTCGCTAGCGATGCGCGGCCGACGCCGCCGAAGCGGCCGCTGCCGAAGGCAGCGTCAGCGGGCCCTTCTGCCCGCAACCCGCGGCGGCGATGGCAGACACCAGCAAAAGGACTTTGCCCAGGCGGCCGGCGCCGTGCCCGATCCGGGCCGCTACACTCGTTGCAGACATCGAATTCATTCTAGCGACCATGACTGCCGACACGCGCGCGTCCAGCCTCAGCGACAGCGATTACCGGACGCTGACTCAAGCGCTGCTCGACGGCATCGAGGCCCGCATCGACCGCTGGCTGCAGGACGACCTGATCGACATCGACAGCCACCGCACCGGCGGCCTGCTGGAACTGGCGTTTCCCGACGGCAGCAAGATCATCGTCAACACCCAGCCGCCGCTGCACGAGGTGTGGCTGGCGGCCAAAGCCGGCGGCTTCCACTACCGCTGGGACGGCCGGCAATGGGTGGACACGCGCGACGGCAGCGAATTCGTCGCCACCTTGTCGCGGCACGCCAGCGCCCAGGGCGGACGGCGGCTGGACTTCAGCGCTTGAACAGATCGAGGATGCTGTTGCGCTCCTCGGTCGTCGGCGCCGCCGGCACGCTGTCCTCGAGGCCCAGGCTCTGGACGCCGGCGCCCTGCGTGAATTCCTCGTAGGCCCAGCCGCCGCCGCTGGGCACCACGCCCGGCGGCGCGGTCGGCTCCTGCACCGGCACGCCCTTGAGCGCCTGGGCCATCCACTCGATCCACACCGGCAGCGCCAGTCCGCCGCCGGTTTCGCGGTCGCCCAGCTTGCGCGGGTTGTCGTAGCCGATCCACACCACCGCGGTGACCGTCGGCTGGAAGCCGGCGAACCAGGCGTCCATCGAGTCGTTGGTGGTGCCGGTCTTGCCGTAGATGTCGGTGCGCCTGAGCAACTGCTGGGCGCGCGCGGCGGTGCCGTAGCGGGTGACGGCCTGCAGCAGCGAGCTCATCACGAAGGCGTTGCGGGCGTCCAGCGTGCGCGCTTCCTCGTCGGCCGGCGCCGGCGGCGAGTTGACCAGCACGCGGCCCTTGCCGTCGACGATGCGGGCGATCAGGTGCGGCGTGACGTGCAGCCCGCCGTTGGCGAAGGTGCTGTAGGCCACCGCCATCTGCAGCGGCGTGACCGAACCGGCGCCGAGCGCCATCGTCAGGTAGGCCGGATGCTTCTCCGCCTCGAAGCCGAAGCGCTGGATCCAGTCCTGCGCGAACGACGGGCCGATGGCCTGCAGGATGCGGATCGACACCATGTTCTTCGAGCGCGCCAGCGCCGTCATCAGCGGCATCGGGCCGTCGAACTTGCCGTCATAGTTCTTGGGCTCCCAGGGCTGGCTGCCGGTGACGTCGGCGGCGAAGAACAGCGGCGCGTCGTTGACCACGGTGGCCGGCGTGAAGCCTTTCTCCAGCGCCGCCGAATAGATGAAGGGCTTGAAGCTCGAGCCCGGCTGCCGCCGAAGCCTGGGTGACGTGGTTGAACTTGCTCTTGCCGAAGTCGAAGCCGCCCACCAGCGCCCGGACGGCGCCGCTGCGCGGGTCCAGCGCGACGAAGGCACCTTCCACCTCGGGCAACTGGGTCAGCCGCCATTCACCCTTGGATCCCTTGAGCGCCCGCACCACGGCGCCGCGGCGGATCTGCACCTTGGGCCCGGCCTTGTCGGCCAGCCCCGAGGTGACGGGCCTCAGGCCGTCGCCGGTGACGGTGATCGAGTCGCCCGACTGCAGCATCGCCACCACCTTGCGCGGCGAGGCCTCCAGCACCACGGCCGAGCGCAGGTCGTCGTTGTCGGGGTGCTCGTTCAAGGCCTCGGCGACGCGGGCGTCGATCTGAGCCGGGTCGGCCGGCAGGTCGACGTAGGCCTCGGGGCCGCGGTAGACCTGCCGCAGCTCGTAATCCATCAGCCCGCGGCGCAGCGCGCGATAGGCGGCTGTCTGGTCGGCGGCTTTGAGCGTCAGGTAGACGTTCAGGCCGCGGCTGTAGGTCTCCTCGCCATACTGCGCGAAGACGAGCTGGCGCGCGTTCTCGGCCACGAACTCGGCGTGCACCGCGGCGTCGGACGGCGTGCGGTAGCGCAGCACCTCGTCGAGCGCGGCATCGTGCTGCTCCTCGGTGATGAAGCCGTTCTCGAACATGCGCTCGATCACGTAGCGCTGGCGCGCGCGCGCGCGCTTGGGGTTGGACACCGGGTTGTAGGCCGACGGCGCCTTGGGCAGGCCGGCGAGCATCGCCGCCTCGGCGATGCTGATGTCCTTGAGCGGCTTGCCGAAGTAGACCTCCGCCGCGGCCGCGAAGCCGCTGGCCCGCTGGCCGAGGTAGATCTGGTTCATGTATAGCTCGAGGATCTGGTCCTTGCTGAGCACGCTCTCGATGCGGAAGGCGAGCAGGATCTCGTAGATCTTGCGGGTGAAGGTCTTCTCGGTGCTGAGGTAGAAGTTGCGCGCCACCTGCATCGTGATGGTCGAGGCGCCCTGGCTGCGCGCCTCGCGCAGGTTCTCCAGCGCGGCGCGCGCCATGCCCTTGAAGTCCAGCCCGCCGTGCTGGTAGAAGCGCGCGTCCTCGGCGGCGATCACGGCCTCGCGCATCACCTGCGGGATCTGGGCGATGGGGACGAAGTTGCGCCGCTCCTCGCCGAACTCGCCCAGCAGCACGCCGTCCGCAGAGAACACCCGCAGCGGCAGCTTGGGCCGGTAGTCGGCCAGGCTGGCGACGTCGGGCAGGTTGGGGTAGGCCACGGCCAGCGCCACCGCGGCCACCAGCAACACGCCGACGAACGCGGCCACCGCACCGCCCAGCAGCCACAGCAGGCCGCGCAGCAACGGGTGGCGGCGCCGGCGCATCGGCGCAGGGGCTCCTTCGGCGGGGGGCGGTGGCGGATTCTCGGGCTCGTCGGCGGGCATGGGCGTCCCGAAGAAGTGCTGCGCGGATTATAGAAACCGCATCCCGAAGGCTCTGGATGGCGTGCGCCGGCGCTTCGTGCGCACCGCCGAGGCCGATCCGTGAAAACCCTCAAAACACGATTGCGGCTTGTTTCAGCTGGCGCCGAATCCGTCGGTCAATCACAACGGCTGCAGGGATTGGACGGGCCTTTTTTCATTGGAGTACAAGGGCTTTACTGCTAGCATTGAAGTAACTTCTTAACAAGCTTGGCGCCTCGCTGGGTGCATGAGGAGTGCTCCGAAGTGAGTTTCCTGGATCGACTGCTGGGCCGTAAATCGCCGCCGATGATCGGCCTGGATGTCAGCTCGTCCAGCGTCAAGCTGGTGGAACTGGGCCAGACCTCGTCGGGCGAGTACGTGCTCGAGCGCTTTGCGCTGGAGCCGTTCGAGAAGGGCTGGATCACCGACGGCCAGATCGAGAAGTTCGACGAGGTCGCCGAGGCCGTGCGCCGGGTGGTCAGCAAGAGCGGCACCCGCACCAAGCAGGTGGTGATGGCGATGCCGCAGTCGTCGGTCATCACCAAGAAGATCGTGCTGCCCGCCGGCCTGCGTGAAGAAGAGATGGAACTGCAGGTCGAGTCCGAGGCCAACCAGTACATCCCGTTCTCGCTGGACGAAGTGAGCCTCGACTTCTGTGTGATCGGTCCCAGCCCGACCTCGCTGGGCGACGTTGAAGTGCTGATCGCCGCCTCGCGCAAGGACCGCGTGCAGGACCGCCAGGGCCTGGCGGAAGCCGCCGGCCTGACGCCGGTGATCCTGGACATCGAATCGCACGCCTCGCGGCTGGCGATGAGCCGCGTGATCGCCGCGCTGCCCAACGAGGGGCGCGACGCGCTGGTGGCGCTGTTCGAGATCGGCGCCGACACCACCAGCCTGAAGGTGCTGCGCGACGACGAGCAGCTCTACGACCGCGACCAGGCCTTCGGCGGCGCCCAGCTCACGCAGCTGATCTCGCGCCAGTACGGCTTCTCGTTCGAGGAGGCCGAGCAGAAGAAGCTCGCCGGCGACCTGCCCGAGGACTACGAGACCACCATCCTCGGTCCCTTCGTCGACAGCCTGTCGCAGGAGATCGGCCGCGCGCTGCAGTACTTCTTCACCAGCACCCCGCACCACAAGGTGCACTACGTGATGCTGGCCGGCGGCACCGCCACGCTGCCCGGGCTGAAGGACCGCGTGACCGACCTGACCGGCTTCGCCTCGATGGTGGTCAACCCCTTCGACAGCATGCAGCTCGGATCCTCGGTGCGCGAGAACCGGATCCGGCGTGAGGCCGCGTCCTACCTCACGGCCTGCGGCCTGGCGATGCGGAGGTTCGTGCAGTGATCCTGATCAACCTGCTGCCTCACCGCGAGGCGAAGCGGCGCCAACGCAAGCAGGCGTTCTTCGCCGGCGTGGCCGCGGCGGTGGTCGCGGGCCTCGTGATCGCCGGCGTCTGGTACCTGGTGCTGCAGCAGTTGATGGCCAACCAGCAGGCCCGCACGCAGTTCCTCAATGAAGAGATCGCACGGCTGGACGTGCAGATCAAGGACATCGCGTCGCTGCGCGCCGAGATCGACGCGCTGAAGGCGCGGCAGAAGGCGGTGGAAGACCTGCAGACCGACCGCAACACCCCGGTGCGGCTGCTCGACGAGCTGGTCAAGCAGCTGCCCGAAGGCGTCTACGTCACATCGCTCAAGCAGACCGGCTACCAGGTCGAGGTGGTGGGCATCGCGCAGTCCAACGAGCGCGTGGCCGAGCTGCTGCGCAACCTGCTCTACAACGCCACCTGGCTGGAGCACCCCGAGCTCAGCGAGATCCGGGCGGAGAACGTCAACACCGGTGGCAAGGAGCTGCGGCGCCTGTTCCGCTACACCTTGAAGGTGCGCATCAAGCAGCCGGTGGTGCCGGCGGCCGCGGCCGCCGCGTCGGCGCCGGCCTCGGCCCCGGCCAAGGCCAAGGCTTCGTGAGGGACGCGATGGCGACCAACAACAACCCCTCGACCGGCTTCGACGCCTCGGGCCTGTGGGACCAGGCGGTCTCGCAGTTCCGCGGCCTCAACCCCAGCGAGCCGGGGCAATGGCCCTGGCTGCCCAAGGCCGCGGTGTTCCTGGCGGTGGCGGTGGCGGTCGTCGTCATCGGCTGGTTCGCGCTGCTCAGCTCGGCGGTCGACGAGCTGCAGGCCGAGCGCGACCGCGAGCCGGGCTTACGCCAGCAGTTCGAATCCAAGCTGGCCCAGGCCGTCAACCTGGGCGAGCTGCGCAAGCAGAAGCTGCAGGTGCAGGAATACGTCACCCAGCTGGAGAAGCAGCTTCCCGGCAAGGCCGAGATGGACGCGCTGCTGTCCGACATCAACCAGGCCGGCCTCGGCCGCGGGCTGGTGTTCGACCTGTTCAAGCCCGGGCAGGTGGAAGTGAAGGACTACTACGCCGAGCTGCCGATCGAAGTGCGCGTCAGCGGCCGCTACCACGACATCGGCGCCTTCGCGGCCGACGTGGCCAACCTCTCGCGCATCGTCACGCTGCACAACCTCAACGTCACGCCGGTGCAGACCAAGGACGCGCCCGGCGGCCAGTTGTGGATGAACGCCGTGGCCCGCACCTACCGCTACCTCGACGCCAACGAAGTGGCCGAGCAGAAGAAGGCCGCCGCCGCCAAGGCCGCCGGAGCGAGGAAGCCATGAATCGCATCCGCCGTGGACTGCCGGCGCTGGTGCTGGCCCTGATGCTGGGCAGCCTGGCCGCCTGCTCCAGCGACCTGGAAGAACTGCAGCAGTGGACCGAGGCCAAGCGGCGCGAGGCCAAGCCCAGCGTGCCCAAGCTGCAGCCGCCCAAGAAGTTCGACCCCGAGCCCTACACCTCGGCCCAGGCCGTGGACCCCTTCAGCAACCAGAAGCTGGCGGTGGCGCTCAAGCAGGAGGCGCGGCAGCTCAACCCGCTGCTGGCCTCGGAGCTGAACCGCCGCAAGGAGCCGCTGGAAGCCTACCCGCTGGACAACATGACGATGGTCGGCAGCTTCACCAAGGCCGGCCAGCCCTATGCGCTGCTGCGGGTCGACAACCTGCTGTATCAGGTCAAGGTGGGCGACTACCTGGGACAGAACTACGGTCGCATCGCCAGGATCGGCGAGACCGAAATCAGCCTGCGCGAGGTGGTGCAGGACGCTGCCGGTGAATGGACCGAACGGATGAGCTCCCTGCAACTGCAGGAGAAGGCGCGATGAGGAAGACTCAGGAGATCTCCAACATGTGCAAGTGGCGAACACTGCCGGCTGCGCTCGTGCTGCTGGGCACGACGATCTGCGCGCCGCTTGCCGCGTGGGCGCAGAACGCGATCCAGGCGATCACCAGCACCCAGCAGGCCGGCACCGAGGTCGTGCGCGTCGAGCTGAGCGAGGCCCTGGCCGCGCCGCCCGCGGGCTTTGCGGTGCAGGCGCCGCCGCGGGTGGCGATCGACCTCGCCGGCGTGGGCAACGCGCTGGGCCGCAACACGGTCGAGATCAACCAAGGCAACCTGCGCTCGGTGTCGGTGGCGCAGGCCGGCGACCGCACGCGGCTGGTGCTCAACCTCAAGCAGGCGGCCAGCTTCAAGACGCAGCTGCAGGGCAAGGCCTTGCTGATCGTGCTGGAGCCCAGCGGCGCCGCGATCGCGGCGGCCGGCACCCAACCGCCGGTGCAGTTCGCGCCGGCGCAGAACACCGAGGTGCAGGGCCTGCGCGACATCGACTTCCGCCGCGGCGCCGACGGCGCCGGCCGCGTGGTGGTCGGCCTGCCCAGCAACCAGGTGGGCGTGGACATCCGCCAGCAGGGCCAGAACCTGGTGGTGGAGTTCCTGCGCTCGTCGTTGCCCGACAACCTGCGTCGCCGCCTGGATGTCACCGACTTCGGCACGCCGGTGCAGTCGATCTCCACCTTCCAGTCCAGCGACCGCGTGCGCATGGTGGTCGAGCCGCGCGGCGCCTGGGAGCACAGCGCCTACCAGACCGACAACCAGTTCGTGCTGGAAGTGCGGCCGATGAAAGTCGACCCCAACAAGCTGACGCAAGGCCCGGGCTACCAGGGCGAGAAGCTGTCGCTGAACTTCCAGAACATCGAGGTGCGGGCGCTGCTGCAGGTCATCGCCGACTTCACCAACTTCAACGTCGTGACCAGCGACACCGTCACCGGCAACGTCACGCTGCGGTTGAAGGACGTGCCCTGGGACCAGGCGCTGGACATCATCATGCAGAGCAAGGGCCTGGGCGTGCGCAAGTCCGGCAACGTGCTGTGGATCGCGCCCAAGGACGAGCTGTCGGCCAAGGAGCAGGTCGATCTGGAAGCCAAGAAGAAGGTGGCCGAACTCGAGCCGCTGCGCACGCAGTCGTTCCAGCTCAACTACACCAAGGCCGAAGACATCGCCAAGGGCCTGACCGGGCAGACCGTCGGCCAGGGCGGGAGCGGCGGCAGCAATCAGTTCAACACCCGCATCCTGTCGCCGCGCGGCAGCGTGCTCTACGAGACTCGCACCAACCAGCTCTTCGTCTCCGACATCCCGTCCAAGCTGGAAGAGGTGACGGCGCTGATCGCCAAGATCGACATCCCGGTGCGCCAGGTGCTGATCGAGGCGCGCATCGTCGAGGCCAACGATACCTTCGGGCGTGCGCTGGGCGTGAAGCTGGGGGCCGCCGATGCGCGTGGGCTGCGCGGTGGCATTCCGGGCTACCGGGTGAGCGGCGGCAACTACGTCACCATCGGCGGCAACTACGACGGTGTGGGATATCAGACCGGGCAGTTGGGCTCTTCCAATGGGGGCGACAGCTTCGCCAACACCCAGATGGTCAACCTGCCCGCCAACGCCAGCGCGCTGGGCGTCGCATCGGCGGCGACCTTCGGCCTGTCGCTGTTCAGCGCCGCGGCCAACCGCTTCCTGAACCTGGAGCTGTCGGCGATGGAGACCGAGGGCAAGGGCAAGATCGTGTCCAGCCCGCGCATCGTCACCGCCGATCAGCAGAAGGCCAGCATCGAGCAGGGCGAGGAGATCCCGTACAACGTGGCCACCTCCAGCGGCGCGACCTCCATCCAGTTCAAGAAGGCCTCGCTGCGGCTGGAAGTGACGCCGCAGATCACGCCCGAAGGCAACGTGATCATGCTGGTCAGCGTCAGCAAGGACAGCCGTGGCGCATTGACGCCCAACGCCGGCCCGGCGATCAACACCAAGCGCGTGGACACGCAGGTGCTGGTGGAGAACGGCGGCACCGTGGTGATCGGCGGCATCTTCCAGCTCGACGAGAGCGACGACGTGCAGAAGGTGCCGCTGCTGGGCGACATCCCCTTCGTCGGCGCCTTGTTCCGCAGCAAGACCCGCATCGCCAACAAGACCGAGCTGCTGGTCTTCATCACCCCCAAGATCGTGACCGACCGGTCGGCGATCCGTTGAACGACATTAGGAAGCGCACATGAGCGATTGGAAGCGGTTGCTGGCGGTGCTGGTCACGCTGGGGCTGGCGGCCTGCGGAGGCGGCGGCGGGAATGCCGGCACGCCCGGGTTGGGTGGTGGCAGCAACGGTACGGCGGTGGCGGCGGGCCTGACCTTGACGCTGAGCAGCGCCAGCATCGACAACTCGGGCAGCCGGACGGTGATCGCGACGGCAACCGCGGTCGATGCGAATCGCAATGCCGTTGCGGGCATTCCGGTCCAGTTCGCGATCTCGGATCCGCAGACCAGCGCCTTCGTTGCCGCGAACGGCAGCCAGACCGATGCAGGCGGCCAGGTGACGGGCACCGTCAGTATCGGCCCGGACCGCACCAATCGCCCGATCACGGTGAAGGCGATCAGCGGCAACTTCCAGGCAGAGGCGGTGTTCAACGTCACCGGCACGCAGTTCGCGCAGGCCAGCGCGGTGCCCTCGGTGGTGGCGGCGGGCGCAGCGGGAACGGTCCAGTACACCTTGGCCGACGTGAACGGCAACCCGATGACGGGCGTGCCGATCACCGTGAGCGGCAGCGGCGTCAGCAGCCAGTCCGGTGCGACCAACCAGAACGGCGGCTACACCTTCAACTACACGGCGCCCAGCACGCCGGGCACCACCTTGACCATCAATGCCAAGGCGGGAGGTGCAGAGTCCAATGTGAACGTGACCATTCCGGGTGGCAGCACCACGGTGCCGGTTGCCAAGGCCCCCGTCTCCAAGACGCTGAATCTTTCGGCCAACGTGGTCGCGGTCAATACCGGCAGCACGAGCAACCAGGTTTCGGTCAGCGCCATCTTCCGCGATGGCGGCAATGCGCCCATCAGCAACGTCCGCGTGCTGTTCGGCGTGATCGGCGACAACGGCACCGGCAGCATCGGCTCCGCCGGCAACGCCGTGCTGTCCGATGCCAGTGGCTCTGCCTCGACGACCTACAAGCCGGGTGCGGTCAGCAGCCCGACCAACGGCGTCACGATCCTGGCTTGCTGGAAGATCAGCGATTTCGCAGCCGGCGAAACGGTCGCCAACTGCCCGGCGGAAAATCTGCTGACGACCGCGCTGACGATCGTTTCCAATCCGGTGTCGATCTCGATCGGCACCGATAACACCATCGCCAATGGTCCGACAGGCCTGACCTTCATCAAGAAGTACGTCGTGCTGGTCGTTGATTCGGCTGGAAATCCGAAGTCCGATGTCCAGGTGACGCCTTCCGTGGATCTCGGAGGCTTTAGCAAGGGCGCCTGGGTTCTGGGGAAGTGCGGGTTGTCCGACTGCTGGGTGAAGGCACAGACGGATAGCTGCCCCAACGAGGACTTGAATCGCAATGGCGTCATCGACACGAATGAAGACGTCAACGGCAACGGGCAGTTGGATCCGCGCAAATCCGACGTCTCGATCACCTTGTCGGGTGCCACCAAGACCGACGCCAACGGCGTGGCGGTGTTGCAACTTGAGTACCCGAAGAGCTTGGCAAGCTGGGTGAAATTCAAGATCACCGTGACGGCGGCCGGTGTTTTGAGCCCGCCCGCGTATTACCCGTTGGGGGTGCCGGTACTGTTGCCTTCGCGGCCACTGGCTGAATTGACCGGTGCCAATGGACAGCCGACCGTTGATGGCTATCTTCTGACCTATGAGTGGCTACCCGTCTCCCAGGCGGAGGTTCTGAACGTGGCGCAAGACCCATCGTTCAAGTACAGCCCCTATGGCACAGCGCCGGGCTGTACCAACTCGAACTGAAGCCCGTCATGACCATCGCCCTCGTCGGCATGCCCGGGTCGGGCAAGTCGACGGTGGGCCGGCAACTGGCCCGCCAGCTCGATCTGGCGTTCGTCGACAGCGACCACGTCATCGAGCGGCGCCTGGGCATGCCGATCCGCGACTGGTTCGCGCAGCATGGCGAAGAGGCCTTCCGCGACGTCGAGCAGGCGGTGATCGACGAACTCAGCCAGCAAGGCGGCGCCGTGCTGGCCACCGGCGGCGGCGCGGTGCTGCGGCCGTCCAACCGCAACGCGCTGCATTCGCGCTGCCACGTCTTCTACTTGCGCTCCAGCCCCGAAGAGCTGTTCCGCCGCCTGCGGCACGACACCCAGCGGCCGCTGCTGCAGGTGGACGATCCGCTGAAGCGCCTGCGCGAGCTCTACCGCGATCGCGACCCGCTGTACCGCCGCACCGCGCACTTCGTCGTCGAGGCCGCGCGCCCCTCGGTGCAGGCGCTGACCGGCATGGTGCTGATGCAGCTCGAGCTGGCCGGCCTGGTGCCGTCTCGCGAGCCTTAGCCGCCGCTGCCGGCAGCGCGGCAGGCCTGCGCCGTACACTGCCGCTCTCATGAGTTCGACGACCGCATCTCTGCGCGCCGACGTGCCGGTCAGCACGCCGGGTCATCGCTACGACATCCACATCGCCGCCGGCGCGCTGGCCGATCCGGCGCCCTGGCAAGGGCTGCCGGCCGCCGCGCAGGCGGTGATCGTCACCAACACCACGGTGCAGGCCTTGCATGGCGCTGCGCTGCAGCGGGCGCTGGCGTCGCATTACCGCGAGATCACCGTCCTGGCGTTGCCCGACGGCGAGGCGCACAAGGACTGGCAGACCCTGAACCACGTGTTCGACCACCTGCTGGCCGCCGGCTGCGACCGCAAGACCGTGCTGTTCGCGCTGGGCGGCGGCGTGGTCGGCGATCTCACCGGCTTTGCCGCCGCCTGCTACATGCGCGGCGTGCCTTTCGTGCAGGTGCCCACCACCTTGCTGGCGCAGGTGGATTCGTCGGTCGGCGGCAAGACCGCGATCAACCATCCGCTGGGCAAGAACATGATCGGCGCGTTCTACCAGCCGCAGCGCGTGGTCTGCGACCTGGCGACGCTGGACACGCTGCCGCCGCGCGAGCTGGCCGCGGGCCTCGCCGAGGTCATCAAGTACGGGCCGATCGCCGATGCGGGCTTCCTCGCGTGGATCGAAGCCAATCTCGACGCGCTGCTGGCGCGCGAGCCGGCGGCGCTGCTGCACGCGGTGCGCCGCTCGTGCGAGATCAAGGCCTGGGTCGTCGGCCAGGACGAGCGCGAAAGCGGCCTGCGCGCGATCCTCAACTTCGGCCACACCTTCGGCCACGCGATCGAGGCCGGGCTGGGCTACGGCCAATGGCTGCACGGCGAGGCCGTCGCCTGCGGCATGGTGATGGCGGCCGATCTCTCGGCCGGGCTGGGCTTGATGCCGGCCGCTTTCGTCGAGCGGCTGCGTAATCTGCTGCAGCGCGCCGGGCTGCCGGTCGTGGCGCCGGCGGCGATCGCCGTCGACCGCTTCGTCGAGCTGATGCGCGTCGACAAGAAGGCCGAGGGCGGCGAGATCCGCTTCGTCGTCATCGAGGCGCTGGGCCGCGCCGCGGTGCGGCCGGCGCCCGATGCGCTGGTGCGCGAGGTCATCGTCCGCCACCGCCAGCCGGCCGCGCCGTGACCGTGGCGCTGGCGCCGTGGGCGGTGGACCCGGCGCGCAGCCGCGGCCGCCGCCACCCCGAGCCGCCGCCGCTGGACCGCGGCGAGCACCAGCGCGACCGCGACCGCGTCGTGCACAGCACCGCGTTCCGGCGGCTGATGTACAAGACCCAGGTCTTCATCAACCACGAAGGCGACCTGTTCCGCACGCGGCTGACGCATTCGCTGGAGGTCGCGCAGCTCTCGCGCTCGGTGGCGCGCACGCTGGCGCTGAACGAGGACCTGGTCGAAGCGATCGCGCTGGCCCACGACATGGGCCACACGCCCTTCGGCCACGCCGGCCAGGACGCGCTGCACGCCTGCATGGCGGCGCACGGCGGCTTCGAGCACAACCTGCAAAGCCTGCGCGTCGTCGACCAACTCGAACAGCGCTATCCCGGCTTCGACGGCCTGAACCTCAGCTTCGAGACGCGCGAGGGCATCCTCAAGCATTGCTCACGCCGGCGCGCGGAAGCGCTGGAAGCCGCCGAGCCCGGCGGCGTCGCGCGGCGCTTCATCGACGGCACGCGCCCCAGCCTGGAGGCGCAGGTGGTCAACCTCGCCGACGAGATCGCCTACAACGCGCACGACGTCGACGACGGCATGCGCTCGGGCCTGCTCGACGAGGCGCAGCTCGTCGGCCTGGCCGCCTACGGCCGCATCCGCCGCGAGGTGCTGGTCGAGCACCCGGGGCTGGAGACGGCGGGCCGCCGGCTGCTGTTCGAGGTGCTGCGACGCATGCTCTCGGGCCAGCTGCGGCAGCTCGTCGAGCACCTGCGCCAGGCCCTGCGCGAGCACGCGCCGCCCGACGCCGACGCGGTGCGCCGGCTGCCGCTGCTGGCCCAGCTGCCGCCGGCGGCGCGCGCCGAGTTCGACGAGCTCAAGCGCTTCCTGTTCGCCGCGCTGTACCGCCATCCGCAGGTGATGCAGACCACCGCGGCGGCGCGCCAGGTCGTCAGCGAGCTGTTCGGCGCCTACCTCGCCGCGCCGCAGGAGATGCCGGCCGACTTCGGCGGTGCCGAAGACCGCCCGCGCGCGGTGGCCGACTACATCGCCGGCATGACCGATCGCTTCGCGCTGCGCGAATACCACCGCTTGACGGGCCGCGTGCCGTTTCCGGCCGCGCTGCACCCGGCGCCGTGGCCGGCTCCGCCTCCGGCCTGAACGGGCGCCGACCGCGCATGGCCCGCCAGCCGCGCCTGTCCCTGCCCGGCGTGATGCACCTCGTGCAGCAGCGCGGGCACAACGGTGGTGCGATCGTGCTCGATACGCAGGACAGCGAGCAGTTGCTGCAAGCCCTGCGCGAGGCCGCCCGGTTGCACGGCGTGGCGCTGCATGCCTACGCCTTGACCGCCGCCGAACTGCGCCTGCTGGCCACGCCCGAGACGGCCGACGGCATCAGCCGCACGATGCAGGCGCTGGGCCGGCGGCACGCCGCCGCGTTCAACCGCCGCCACGGTCGCAGCGGCGCCTTGTGGGACGGCCGCTTCCGCTCGGCGCTGATCGAGTCCGGCCCGGCGGCGCTGCTGGCGCTGCGCCAGGTGGAGTCGACGGCCGCCGAAGGCAGTGCCGACGGCGTCGAACGCAGCAGCCTGCCACACCGCCTGGGCATCCGCCGCGATGCCGCGCTCGTGGACCCGCCGGCCTACTGGCAGCTTGGCAACACGCCGTTCGAGCGCGAATCGCAGTATCGCCGGCTGCTGGCCGAAGGGCTGGCGCCTGACGAGCAAGCCGCGCTGCGCGGCGCGCTGAAGCGCGGCTGGGCGCTGGGCAGCCCGGGCTTTCTGCAGCAACTGGCCGGCGTCAGCCAGCGTCCGGCGCAGCCGCGCCCGCCCGGCCGTCCGCGCCGCGCCGCCTGAGATGCTTGGCGAACCGGCATGCGGCATGCATGGCTGTTGGTACACGCCACCGTTTGATATGTCCCTATTTTCAAGGTGATGGTCAGATCATTGATTCATTAATCAACCTGACCCCATTTATTGCCGATTGTCCCCGTTGCTGCACTGCGGTAGGCTCGCGCCTCCCGCGATTTGCCCGCCTGGAGTAGCCATGAGCCAGCGTCCCTTGCGCACCCCCACCGACGACGAGATCCGCGTGCTGCGCGAGCAGGGCCTGTACGACCCGGCGGCCGAGCACGATGCCTGCGGCGTCGGCTTCGTGGCCCACATCAAGGGCGAGAAGTCGCACGCGATCATCCAGCAGGGCCTGAAGATCCTGGAGAACCTGGACCACCGCGGCGCCGTCGGCGCCGACGAGCTGATGGGCGACGGCGCCGGCATCCTGATCCAGATCCCCGACGACTTCTACCGCGCCGAGATGCTGGCCACGCAAGGGCTGGAGCTGCCGCCGCCTGGCGAATACGGCGTCGGCATGATCTTCCTGCCCAAGGAGCACGCCTCGCGCCTGGCCTGCGAGCACGAGCTGGAACGCGCCGTCAAGGCCGAGGGCCAGGTGCTGCTGGGCTGGCGCGACGTGCCGGTCGACCGCGAGATGCCGATGTCGCCCACCGTGCGCGCCAAGGAGCCGGTGATCCGCCAGATCTTCATCGGCCGCGGCGCCGACGTCATCGTGCCCGACGCGCTGGAGCGCAAGCTCTACGTGATCCGCAAGACCGCCAGCGCGGCGATCCAGAAGCTCAGGCTCACGCACAGCCGCGAGTACTACGTGCCCAGCATGAGCTGCCGCACCGTGATCTACAAGGGCCTGCTGCTGGCCGACCAGGTGGGCCAGTACTACCGCGACCTGGCCGATGCGCGCGTGGTCTCGGCGCTGGCCCTGGTGCACCAGCGCTTTTCCACCAACACCTTCCCCGAATGGCCGCTGGCCCACCCCTACCGCATGGTGGCGCACAACGGCGAGATCAACACCGTCAAGGGCAACTTCAACTGGATGCGCGCGCGCGAGGGCGTGATGAAGTCGCCCGTGCTCGCCGACGACCTGAAGAAGCTCTACCCGATCAGCTTCGAAGGCCAGAGCGACACCGCCACCTTCGACAATGCGCTGGAGCTGCTGGTGATGGCCGGCTACCCGCTGGCGCACGCGGCGATGATGATGATCCCCGAGGTCCTGGGAGCAGCACGAGCTGATGGACGAGCGCCGACGCGCGTTCTACGAGTACCACGCCGCGATGCTGGAGCCGTGGGACGGCCCGGCCGCGATGGTGTTCACCGACGGCAAGCAGATCGGCGCCACGCTGGACCGCAACGGCCTGCGCCCGACGCGCTACATCGTCACCGACGACGACTTGGTGGTCGGCGCCTCGGAGTCCGGCGTGCTGCCGATCCCCGAGAACCGCATCGTCAAGAAGTGGCGGCTGCAGCCCGGCAAGATGCTGCTGATCGACCTGGAGCAGGGCCGCATCATCGAGGACGAGGAGCTGAAGAACCAGTTCGCGTCAGCCAAGCCCTACCGGCAATGGATCGAGAACGTGCGCATCCGGCTCGACTCGATCGCCGGCCCCGGCCAGCAGCCGCCGGCCTTCACCGAAAGCCTGCTCGACCGCCAGCAGGCCTTCGGCTTCACGCAGGAGGACATCAAGTTCCTGTTGGCGCCGATGGCCACTGCGGGCGAGGAAGCGATCGGCTCGATGGGCAATGACAGTCCGCTGGCCGTGCTGTCGGACAAGAACAAGCCGCTCTACAACTACTTCAAGCAGCTGTTCGCGCAGGTGACCAACCCGCCGATCGACCCGATCCGCGAAGCGATCGTGATGTCGCTGAACAGCTTCATCGGGCCGAAGCCCAACCTGCTGGACATCAACGCCGTCAACCCGCAGATGCGGCTGGAGGTCGAGCAGCCGGTGCTCGACTTCGACGACATGGCGCGGCTGCGCTCGATCGCGCAGCACACGAACGGCAAGTTCAAGAGCCACGTCATCGATATCACCTACCCGCTGGCCTGGGGCCGCGAAGGGGTGGAGGCCAAGCTCGCGTCGCTGTGCGCCGAGGCCGTGGACGCGATCCAGGGCGGCCACAACATCCTGATCATCAGCGACCGCGCGATGAGCCGCAAGCAGGTGGCGATTCCCGCGCTGCTGGCGCTGTCGGCCATCCACCACCACCTGGTGCGCGAAGGCCTGCGCACGACGGCCGGGCTGGTCGTCGAGACCGGCAGCGCGCGCGAGGTGCACCACTTCGCGGTGCTGGCCGGCTACGGCGCCGAGGCCGTGCACCCCTATCTCGCGATGGAGACGCTGGCCGAGCTGCATGCCACGCTGCCGGGCGCCTTGTCGGCCGAGAAGGCGGTCTACAACTACGTCAAGGCGATCGGCAAGGGTCTGTCGAAGATCATGTCGAAGATGGGCATCAGCACCTACATGAGCTACTGCGGTGCCCAGATCTTCGAGGCCATCGGCCTGCGGAAGGACTTCGTCGAGAAGTACTTCCGCGGCACCGCCAGCCAGGTGGGCGGCATCGGCGTCTTCGAGGTTGCCGAGGAAGCGCTGCGCATGCACGTCGCCGCGTTCGGCAGCGACCCGACGCTGGCGACGATGCTGGACGCCGGCGGCGAATACGCCTGGCGCACGCGCGGCGAAGAGCACATGTGGACGCCCGACGCGATCGCGAAGCTGCAGCACAGCGCGCGCTCGGGCAAGTTCGAGACCTACAAGGACTACGCGCAGATCATCAACGACCAGAGCAAGCGCCACATGACGCTGCGCGGCCTGTTCGAGTTCAAGGTCGACCCGGCGAAGGCAGTGCCGGTCGAGGAGGTCGAGCCGGCCGCCGAGATCGTCAAGCGCTTCGCGACCGGCGCGATGAGCCTGGGCTCGATCAGCACCGAGGCGCATGCGACGCTGGCGGTGGCGATGAACCGCATCGGCGGCAAGAGCAACACCGGCGAAGGCGGCGAGGACCCGGCGCGCTACCGCAACGAGCTGAAGGGCATCCCGATCGCCGCCGGCACCAAGGTGTCGGACGTCATCGGCGGCAAGGTCATCGAGGTCGACTACGCGCTGAACGCCGGTGACAGCCTGCGCAGCAAGATCAAGCAGGTGGCCTCGGGCCGCTTCGGCGTGACGACCGAGTACCTCGTCAGCGCCGATCAGATCCAGATCAAGATGGCTCAGGGTGCCAAGCCTGGCGAGGGCGGCCAGCTCCCGGGCGGCAAGGTCAGCGAGTACATTGGTTTCCTGCGTTATTCGGTGCCTGGCGTCGGCCTGATCAGCCCGCCGCCGCACCACGACATCTATTCGATCGAGGACCTGGCGCAGCTCATCCACGACCTGAAGAACGCCAACCCGCGCGCCGGCATCAGCGTCAAGCTGGTGTCCGAGGTCGGCGTCGGCACCGTGGCCGCGGGCGTGGCCAAGTGCAAGGCCGACCACGTGGTGATCGCCGGGCACGACGGCGGCACCGGCGCGTCGCCGTGGAGCTCGATCAAGCACGCCGGCACGCCCTGGGAGCTGGGCCTGGCCGAGACGCAGCAGACGCTGGTGCTCAACCGCCTGCGCAGCCGCATCCGCGTGCAGGCCGACGGCCAGATGAAGACCGGGCGCGACGTCGTGATCGGCGCGCTGCTGGGCGCCGACGAGTTCGGCTTCGCGACCGCGCCGCTGGTGGCCGAGGGCTGCATCATGATGCGCAAGTGCCACCTCAACACCTGCCCGGTGGGCGTGGCGACGCAGGATCCGGTGCTGCGCCGCAAGTTCTCGGGCAGGCCCGAGCACGTGGTCAACTTCTTCTTCTTCGTCGCCGAGGAGGCGCGCCAGATCATGGCGCAGCTGGGCATCCGCCGCTTCGACGAGCTGATCGGCCGCAGCGACCTGCTCGACATGAAGAAAGGCATCGCGCACTGGAAGGCGCGCGGCCTGGACTTCAGCCGTGTGCTGGCGCAGCCGACGGTGCCCGCCGACGTGCCGCGTTATCAAGTAGAGCAGCAGGACCACGGCCTGCACAAGGCGCTGGACGTCAAGTTGATCGAGCGTTGCCGCCCGGCGATCGAGAAGGGCGAGAAGGTCCAGTTCATGGACGAGGCGCGCAACGTCAACCGCTCGGTCGGCGCGATGCTGTCGGGCGAGCTGATCCGCCGCCGCCCCGAAGGGCTGCCCGACCACACGATCTTCATGCAGCTCGAAGGCACCGGCGGGCAGAGCTTCGGCGCCTTCCTGGCCAAGGGCATCACGCTGTACCTGATCGGCGACGCCAACGACTACACCGGCAAGGGCTTGTCGGGCGGCCGCATCGCGGTGCGGCCGTCGATCGAGTTCCGCGGCGAGGCCACCAAGAACATCATCATCGGCAACACCGCGCTCTACGGCGCCACCAGCGGCGAGGCCTTCTTCCGCGGCGTGGCCGGCGAGCGCTTCGCGGTGCGGCTGTCGGGCGCGACGGCGGTGGTGGAAGGCACCGGCGACCACGGCTGCGAATACATGACCGGCGGCACCGTGGTCGTGCTGGGCCGCACCGGGCGCAACTTCGCGGCCGGCATGTCGGGCGGCGTGGCCTACGTCTACGACGAGGACGGCCACTTCGCGCGCCGCTGCAACACCAGCATGGTGGCGCTGGACAAGGTGCTGCCGCAAGGCGAGCAGGCCGCGCCGGCCGTGGGCTGGCACCGCGAGACGGCCGACGAGACGCTGCTGAAGAAGCTGATCGAAGACCACCACAAATGGACCGGCTCTCTGCGCGCGCGCGAGATCCTGGACCATTGGGCCGATTCGCGCGCCAGGTTCGTCAAGGTGTTCCCGCACGAATACAAGCGCGTGCTGGCCGAGCGCGCCGCCAAGGCCGAAGCCGCGCAGGCCACCACCAAGGCCAAGGCCAGCGCCGCCACCGCGGCCGCCAAGTAAACGAAGAACCCGAAGAGCGCACACATCATGGGCAAGGTCACCGGCTTTCTCGAACACGAACGCCTGGAGGAGGGCTACGAGCCCGTCCAGGTGCGGCTGAAGAACTGGAAGGAGTTCGTCATCGGCTTGAACGCCGATCAGGCCCGCATCCAGGGCGCGCGCTGCATGGACTGCGGCACGCCGTTCTGCAACAACGGCTGTCCGGTCAACAACATCATCCCGGACTTCAACGACCTCGTGTACCGCGACGATTGGAAGAGCGCGATCGAGGTGCTGCACCAGACCAACAACTTCCCCGAGTTCACCGGCCGCGTCTGCCCCGCGCCCTGCGAGGCGGCGTGCACGCTCAACGTCAACGACGATCCGGTGGGCATCAAGAGCATCGAGCACGCGATCATCGACCGGGCATGGGTCGAAGGCTGGGTCAAGCCGCTGCCGGCGGCGGTGAAGACCGGCAAGAAGGTCGCCGTGGTCGGCTCCGGCCCCGCGGGGCTGGCGGCGGCGCAGCAACTGGCGCGCGCCGGCCATGCGGTGACGCTGTTCGAGAAGAACGGCCGCATCGGCGGCCTGCTGCGCTACGGCATCCCCGACTTCAAGATGGAGAAAACGCACATCGACCGCCGCGTCGAGCAGATGAAGGCCGAGGGCGTGGTCTTCCGCACCGGCGTGCTGGTGGGCGCATTCCCCAAGGACAGCAAGGTCACCAACGACGCCAAGGAGACCCTCGGCGCCGAGCAACTGCTGAAGGACTTCGACGCCGTGCTGCTGACCGGCGGCGCCGAGCAGAGCCGCGACCTGCCAGTGCCCGGCCGCGACCTGGACGGCGTGCACTTCGCGATGGAGTTCCTGCCGCAGCAGAACAAGGTCGTCGCCGGCGACAAGCTCAAGAGCCAGATCCGCGCCGAGGGCAAGCACGTGATCGTGATCGGCGGCGGCGACACCGGAAGCGACTGCGTGGGCACCAGCAACCGCCACGGCGCGGCCAGCGTCACGCAGTTCGAGCTGATGCCGACGCCCCCCGAGCAGGAGGACCGGCCGCTGACCTGGCCCTACTGGCCATACAAGCTGCGCACCAGTTCCAGCCACGAGGAAGGCTGCGAGCGCACGTTCGCGATCGCGACCAAGGAGTTCGTGGGCCACAAAGGCAAGCTGACGGGCCTGAAGACCGTGCAGGTGCAGTGGCAGGGCGGCAAGATGAGCGAGGTGCCCGGCTCCGAGCAGGAATGGAAGGCCGACCTCGTGCTGCTGGCGATGGGCTTCGTCTCGCCGGTGGCCGGCGTGCTGGAGGCCTTCGGCGTCGACAAGGACGCGCGCGGCAACGCCCGCGCCGCGACCGAGGGCCCGGGCTGCTACCAGACCAGTGTCGACAAGGTGTTCGCTGCCGGCGACATGCGGCGCGGGCAAAGCCTGGTGGTGTGGGCGATCCGCGAAGGCCGCCAGGCCGCGCGCGCGGTCGACGAGTACCTGATGGGCAGCAGCAGCCTGCCGCGCTGACACAAGCGGCTACAAACGCGCTCAAAGGGGCAACAAGGCTTTGCGTGCGCGGCGGGCCGCCGGCGCGGAGGGTGCGTGAGACAATCCCGCGCTCCATTCCCCGGCCCCGCCCTTCCGGTTTGAAGCCCGACGCCTTCATCGAGATCGACCACGTCACTTTCGGCTACGACGAAAGGCGCACCATCCTCAAGGACCTGAGCCTGCGCTTCCTGCGCGGCAAGGTCACCGCGGTGCTGGGCGGATCGGGCTGCGGCAAGACCACGCTGCTGCGGCTGATCGGCGGCGTGCACGGCGTCAACAGCGGCCGCGTGGTGTTCGACGGCGAGGTGATCGACGTGCACGACCGCGCGCAGCTCTACCGGCTGCGGCGGCGCCTGGGCATGCTGTTCCAGTTCGGCGCGCTGTTCACCGACCTCACGGTGTTCGACAACGTCGCCTTTCCGCTGCGCGAGATGAGCGATCTGCCCGAAGGCATGATCCGCGACATCGTGCTGATGAAGCTCAACGCGGTGGGCCTGCGCGGCGCAGCCTCGCTGAAGATCAGCGAAGTGTCCGGCGGCATGGCGCGGCGCATCGCGCTGGCGCGCGCCATCGCGCTCGACCCCGAGCTGATCATGTACGACGAGCCCTTCGCCGGGCTGGACCTGATCAGCATGGGGGTGACCGCCAAGCTGATCCGCACGCTGAACGACGCCACCGGGGCCACCTCGCTGGTGATCAGCCACGACGTGCCCGAATGCATGGCGATCAGCGACTGGGTGGTGCTGCTGGCCACCGGCGGCCGCCTGGTCGCGCAAGGCACGCCGGCCGAGCTGATGGCGTCCACCGACCCCGAGGTGCGCCAGTTCGTGCGCGGCGAGCCCGACGGCCCGGTCAAGTTCCACTATCCCGCGGTGCCGATCGCCGAGGACTTCGGGGTCAAGGTATGACGAACCTGCTGGCCCTGCTCGGTGGCCGCGCACTGCAGGTGCTGCGCGGCTGGGGCCGTGCGGCGCTGTTCTTCGCCGACCTGCTGCGCGCGCTGCTGCCGTCGCTGCGCCGCTTCGGGCTGGTGGTCGAGCAGATCCACGCGATCGGCAACCGCTCGCTGCTGATCATCCTGGCCTCGGGCATGGCGGTGGGCTTCGTGCTGGCGCTGCAGATGTACTACGCGCTGGTCACCTACGGTGCGGCCGAATCGCTGGGCCTGATCGTCAACCTGTCGCTGGTGCGCGAGCTGGGGCCGGTGGTCACGGCGCTGCTGTTCGCCGGCCGCGCCGGCACCTCGCTGACCGCCGAGATCGGGCTGATGAAGGCCGGCGAGCAGATCGCCGCGCTCGAGCTGATGGCGCTGGACCCGCGGCAGCGCGTGCTGGCGCCGCGCTTCCTGGCCGGCATCGTGGCCATGCCCTTGCTGGCCATCCTGTTTTCGGCGATCGGCATCCTCGGCGCCTGGCTGGTCGCAGTAGGGCTGATCGGCATCGACCCGGGCAACTTCTGGTCGATCCAGCAAAACGGCGTCGACGTGTGGCGCGACGTGGGCAACGGCGTGGTCAAGAGTTTCGTGTTCGGCATCATCTGCACCACGGTGGCGCTGTACCAGGGCTACGAGACCGAGGCCACGCCCGAAGGCGTGGCCTACGCCACCACGCGCACCGTGGTGGTCTCGTCGCTGTGCGTGCTGGGCATGGACTTCATCCTGACGGCGCTGATGTTCTCGACGGGCCGCTAGAAAAAAGGGCAAGGGAATGGCAAAGAGAAACATCGAGATCCTGGTCGGCCTGTTCGTGCTGCTGGGGGTGGTGGCGCTGGTGTTCGTGGCGCTGAAGGCGGCCAACCTCACCAGTTTCAGCGGCGGCGACACCTACACCCTGAGCGCGCGCTTCGACAACATCGGCGGCCTGAAGGCGCGCGCGCCGGTGCGCAGCGCCGGCGTCGTGGTGGGCCGCGTCACCGGCATCACGCTGGACCCCAAGAGCTACCAGGGCGTGGTGACGCTGGACGTCGACCGCCGCTTCCAGTTCCCCAAGGATTCGGCGGCCAAGATCCTGACCGCCGGGCTGCTGGGCGACCAGTACATCGGCATCGAGCCCGGCGGCGACGACGCCAACCTGAACCCCGGCGACACCATCGCGCAGACGCAGTCGGCCGTGGTGCTGGAGAACCTGATCGGCCAGTTCCTCACCGGCAAGGCGGCCGACGCGGGCACGGCTTCATCGCCCGCGGCCGCACCCGCCGCGGCGCCGGCCGCCAGTGGGGCCTTGAAATGAAGCGCGCCGCCGCGGCCTTGGCGACGGCGGCGCTGCTGCTGGCCGGCGGCTGCGCCAGCGTGCCGCCGGGCGCCCAGGCGGTGAACCCGGTCGACCCCTGGGAAGCCTTCAACCGCAAGGTCTTCGCCTTCAACGAGACGCTGGACGAGGCCGTGCTCAGGCCCGTGGCGCAGGCCTACCGCGACCACGTGCCGCAACTCGTGCGCACGGGCGTCAGCAACTTCTTCGGCAACCTCGGCGACGTCTGGTCCACCGCCAACCACTTCCTACAGGGCAAGATCGGCACCGGCTTCGAGATGGGCATGCGCGTGCTCAGCAACACGCTGTTCGGCCTGGGCGGCATCCTCGACCCGGCCACCGAGTTCCGGCTGCCGCGGCGCTCTGAGGACCTCGGCCAGACGCTGGGCGTGTGGGGCCTGCCGGCCGGGCCTTACATCGTGTTGCCGGTGTTCGGGCCTTCGTCGCTGCGCGACACCGTGGGGTTGCCGTTCGACCGCTATGCTGGCTCCACCAGCCCGTATTTCGACGTCAACGCCTGGGCCACCAGCGCGCTGCAGCTCGTCAACGTGCGCGCCGAGCTGCTGGCCACCACGCAACTGTTGAGCGACGTCTCGCTGGACAAGTACAGCTTCCTGCGCGACGCCTATCTGGCGCGCCGGCGCGACCAGGTCTACGACGGCGCGCCGCCGCTGGAGAAGTTCGAGGACGAGGGGGCCGACGACCCCGAGCCGGCGGCTCCCCCCAAGAAGGGGAGTTGAGCGTGGCCGCCAACCGGGCCGGGTCGCCCTGCGTTGTAGCTGGGCGGCCGCGAGGCCCATCGATCGAAAGGAAGAAACCGTGTTGAAGAAACTGCTGATCGGCGCCTGGACGGCTGCCTTCGTCGCCGGCGCCGCGCTGGCGCAGACGACGCCCGACGCCCTGGTCAAGAAGATCTCCACCGAGGTGATCGACACTGCCAAGGCCGACAAGGCCATCCAGGCCGGCGACATCAACAAGATCATCGCGCTGGTCGACAGCAAGGTGATGCCCAGCGTCAACTTCGAGGTCATGACGCGCTCGGCCGTCGGCCCCAAGTGGCGCGAAGCCACGCCCGAGCAGCGCGGCAAGCTGCAGGCCGAGTTCAAGACGCTGCTGGTGCGCGTCTACGCCGGCGCGCTCACGCAGATCAAGGACCAGACGGTCGAGATCACCAAGACGCAGGCCGTGCCGCAGAGCAACCAGGTCGTCGTGCAGAGCGAGGTGCGCGGCAGCGGCGAGCCGATCAAGCTGGACTACCGGCTCGACAAGTTCGACGCCGACTGGAAGATCATCGACGTCAACGTCGGCGGCATCTGGCTGGTGACGAGCTACCGCTCGCAGTTCGCGCAGGAGCTGGGCGCCGGCGGCATCGACGGCCTGATCGCCAAGCTGGCCGAGCGCAACAAGGCGGCGAGCAAGAGCTGAGGCGCCGGCATGCCCAGCCTGCAGCTCCCGGCCGCGGCCGGCCTCGAACAGGCGCGCGCGCTGCTGGCCGCGGTGGACGCGGCGGCCGCCGGCGCCTCGGCGGCCGAAGGCCTGCAGATCGACGCCGCGGCGCTGCAGCGCTTCGACAGCTCGGCCATCGCGCTGCTGCTGCACGCCGAGCGCGCGGTGCAGGCGCGCGGCGGCCGGCTGCGCGTGCTGCACGCGCCGGCCCAGCTGCGCGAGCTGGCGCAGCTCTACGGCGTGGATGGGCTGCTGTCGCTCGATCCTGAACCCGGGCCCGAGCCAGGGTCCCGCCCCGCCGCGACATAACGCCGCAAGCGTAGGTTCTTCTTGATCTCGGCGAGCATCGGCCGCAGGCCGGCGCTGCCCAGCCGCAGCGCGACGCCGGTGGTCAGGATGTCGACGATCACCAGGTGCAGCAGCCTCGACACCATCGGGCTGTAGCGGTCGGCGTCCTCCGGGTGGTCGGCGGCCAGCAGCACGTGCTGCGGCCCCTGCACCTCCAGCGCCAGCGGCGAGCCGCTGGCGGTGATCGCGATCACCGTCGCGCCCTTGCGGCGCGCGATGTCGGCCACGTCCAGCAAGTCCTTGCTGCGGCCGCTGTTGGAGATGATCACCGCGCAGTCGCCGGGCTCCAGCATGGTCGCGCTCATCACCTGCACGTGGCCGTCGCTGACCGCGGTGGCGCGCACGCCCAGGCGGAAGAACTTGTGCTGCGCGTCCTGCGCGACGATGCCCGAGTTGCCGACGCCGTAGAACTCGATGCGCCGCCCCTCGCGGCCGGCGCGCACCAGCGCCTTGATCGCGCGCTCCACCGCCTGGCCGGCGGCCGCGTTGCGGTAGCGCAGCAGCGCCGCGACGGCGTTGTCGATCACCTTGACGGTGATGTCGCCGGCCTTGTCGTCCTCGTCGACCGCGCGGTGCACGAAGGGCACGCCTTCGTTGACGCTGCCGGCCAGCTTGAGCTTGAAGTCGGCCAGCCCGTCGTAGCCCACGCTGCGGCAAAAGCGCACCACGGTGGGCTTGCTGACGTGCGAGCGCTCCGCCAGCTCCGCCACCGGCAGCGAGGCAAAGCTGCGCGGATCGGCCAGCAGCAGCCGGGCCACGCGCTGCTCGGCCGGCGGCAGCGCGGGGATCGAGGCGCGGATGCGGTCGAGCATTTCAGTCGACCTCCGATGGCACATCAGAACAGGCGGCCACCCGCATGCAGAAGCTCAGGCGGCAAAGGGCCACCCGGGCCGCCCGCGGCGCTTCAATGGGGCGGTCGGCTGCGCCGACTCCCTTCCGGTGCTCGGTCTCGTGGCCCGCTGCGAAACTCGCTCCGTTCGCTTCGCTCACTGTGCTCGAACAGTCGCGGCGAGTCAGAGCACGAAGCGCGCGAGTACGCGCGCGGCCACGAGCCCTCCGCTCCTCAGCGCCCCATAGGCGCGCCGCAGGCGGCCCGGGCGGCCCTTTGCGGCAACCGGGGTGGCGTGCCACAAGTGGCATGCCACTATCGGTGCCTCGCGGCAGGCGCAGCCCCGCGGGGGCGATTTCTGGGTCGCCGAGGAGCGCAGCGCTCATGGGCCGCGCGCGTACTCGCGCGCTTCGTGCTCTGACTTCGTCCCGACTGTCCGAACGCAGCGAGCGAAGCGAGCGGAGTGAGTTTCGGGACGGGCCCATGAGAGCGAGCACCGCAGGGGAGCCGGCGCCAGCCGGCCGACCCAGTATGAGCCGCCGCGGGGCTGCGCCTGCCGCGACGCCTCGACTCCATGCATGCGAGCTCCGGGAGTCGGTCATTCCTCCTCCGCCCACGCACAGCCGTCGCGCGCAATGAGCGCGCTGGCCGCCGCCGGCCCCCAGGTGCCGGCGGCGTAGGGGCGCGGGCCTGAAGGGTCGCTGGCCCAGGCGTCGAGGATGGGCATCACCCAGGTCCAGGCCTGCTCCTGCTCGTCGCTGCGCACGAACAGGTTCAGCCGCCCGGCGATGGCGTCCAGCAGCAGCCGCTCGTAGGCGCCCACGCGCTCGGTCGGGAAGGCCTTGTCGAAGTCCAGATCCAGCGACACCGGCGACAGCCGCTCGTTGCTGGCGCCGCCCTTGGCGGCCAGCAGGTGCAGCTCCAGCCCGTCCTCGGGCTGCAGCTTGATCACCAGCTTGTTGGCGCGCGTGGTGCCGGGGAAGATCGGGTGCGGCACCTCGCGGAAGTTGACGACGATCTGCGAGTCGCGCGCCGCCAGCCGCTTGCCGGTGCGCAGGTAGAACGGCACGCCGGCCCAGCGCCAGTTCTGCACCTCGGTGCGCAGCGCGACGAAGGTCTCGCAGCGGCTGCCGGCGGGCACCTTCACCTCGTCCTGGTAGCCCACCACGGGCTTGCCGTCGACGTTGCCGGCGCGGTACTGGCCGCGCACCACGTCGCGCGCCACGCTGTCGGGCGTGAAGGCCTTCAGCGAGCGCAGCACCTTGAGCTTCTCGTCGCGGATGGCGTCGGCGTCGCTGGTCGACGGCGGCTCCATCGCGATCATCGTCAGCAGCTGCAGCGCGTGGTTCTGCACCATGTCGCGCAGGGCACCGGTCTTGTCGTAGTAGTCGCCGCGGGTGCCCACGCCCAGGCCCTCGGCCAGCGTGATCTGGATATTGGCGATGCTCTCGCGCCGCCACAGCGGCTCGAACAAGGCATTGCCGAAGCGCAGCGCCATCAGGTTCTGCACTGCGGGCTTGCCCAGGTAGTGGTCGATGCGGAAGGCCTGGGTCTCGCTGAATGCCGAGCGCACGACGCGGTTGATCTGGCGCGCGCTGGCCAGGTCGTGGCCCAGCGGCTTCTCCAGCACCACGCGCACCTTGGGGCCGTTCAGGCCCGCCGCGCCGAGCTGCTCGCAGATCACCGGGAACAGGTAGGGGCTGGTGGCCAGGTACAGCACCGCGGTGTCGGCGTCGCGCGCCTCGATCCACTGCTTCAAGCCCGCGTAATGCTCGGGCTGCGACAAGTCCATGCGGCGGTAGTGCAGCAGCTCGGCGAAGCGTGCGAACTCGTCGTCGCTGGGGCGCTTGCTGGGCTCGACCTCGGCGAAGCGCTCGCGGATCAGGCCGCGGTACTGCTCGTCGCTGCGCTCGTCGCGCGCCACGGCCAGGATGCGCCCGCCCGCCGGCAGCTTGCCGTGCCTGAAGGCCTGGAACAGCGCCGGCATCAGCTTGCGCCAGGTGAGGTCGCCGGTGCCGCCGAAGAACACGAGATCGAAGGACATGCGCAGGAGTTTGTAATTTTGTTACGAACTTCACTATGCAGGAGTTTCCTGCGCGGGTCAACGCGGCGGCCGCGCGGTGGACGTGCAGATCAGGGCGTCTGCATCGCCCCCGGCGACCAGGCCGCCGGCGGCTGGATCGGCCGCGTGCCGCGCGGCAGCTTGAACTCGGCGGTCGGCTGCAGCGATTCGCCGCCGCCCTGGCCCGCCGGGCCCACGCTGCCGCGCAGGCCCGAAGCCTCGGTGAGCTCGAACTCCAGCGTGTAGATGCTTTGCACCGCACGGCGGCGCAAGGCCCAGCGGTTGCCTTCGAACACGCCGCTGGTGCCGGGGCTGAACAGGCCCAGGCCCAGGCTCAGGTTGTTGACGGCCTTCACCTCCACCGGGCCCGGCAGCCGGCCCTCGAATACGCGCACGTTCCAACTCGGCGGCCAGGGGTTGCCGATGAAGCTGTTGTGCGACAGGTACAGCGCGTTCTTCGGCCAGCGTCCGCCCTCGGCGCCGTAGGCCACCATCACCGGGTTCTCGGCGTGCTCGCTCTGGCCGATCACGTTGCCGATGATCCAGGTCCAGCCCGCCCTCGGGCAGGTCGATCTCGTACGAGGACCGGCCTTCTTCGCCGTCGTAGATCAGGTTGTAGGCGATGCGGTTCTCGCCCGCGCGGCTCTTCACCAGGTGGCCCTCGTAGCCGCCGTAGAAGCGGCTGCCGCGCAGGCTGAAGCTGGCGATGCGGCCCACGTACAGCAGGTGCGGCAGGCCGCCTTCGATGTGCGGCGCCTGGCCGAACTCGCTGTCCTCGACCACCAGGCGGGCCTGGCCGTCGTTGGCCGTCATCAGGCCTTTCTCGTTGTCGAGGAACAGGCAGTTGCGTACGGTGAGCTTGCCGCTGTCGTGGCGGATGCCCGAGCCGTCGGCGTCGGCGGCGCGCGCGCCGCGGAACTCGATGTTGTCGACCGTGACGTCGCCGCCGCGCACCACCAGGATGCCCTTGCGCTCGGCCATCTGGCCCGCGGCTTCGAGCACCGGGCGCTCGGCCACCGCGCGGATGGTGAGCTGCTTGTGCGTGACCACGCCGGTCTGGCCCTTGTAGTGGCCGGGCATCAGCGCCACGGTGTCGCCGTCGGCCGCGGCGGCCAGCGCCTCGGCCAGCGTCATCGACGGCTTGTCGGGTCCGACGATCCAGGTGGCGGCCTGGGCCAGGCCGCAGCACAAGGCCAGGGCGGCGGCCGGTCCCGCCCGGCGTCCGCGGAAGCAAAACGTCTGCATGACGGCGATTCTGGCGCCATCCGCCGGCCGGCCGTCCGCCCGCGGATCGGGCCCTGCTCGGGCTTCCCCGCTGGCCGGCCGGCCGGCGGACTGTCATCCTGCTGTCATATTCCAACCTTCACCAACAACAAGGAGAGCCGCTTTGACGAAGAAGCATGGCCTGATCGCCCCCCTGGCCCTGGGCCTGACGCTGGCGGCCGCCGGCACCGCCGCCCAGGCGCAGGACGGCGGCCAGCTCAACGTGATCTGCTCGGTGCAGGCCGAGTGGTGCAACATGATCCAGACGGTGTTCGCGCGCACCACCGGCATCAAGGTCAACATGTCGCTGAAGGGCTCGGGCGAGGCGCTGGCGCAGTTGATCGCCGAGCGCGCCAACCCGAAGACCGACGTCTGGTTCGGCGGCACCGGCGATCCCCACTTGCAGGCCGCCGAGCAAGGCCTGTCGCTGGAGTACAAGAGCCCGGGCTTGAGCCAGCTCCACCCCTGGGCGCAGCAGCAGGCCCAGCAAAGCGGCTACAAGACGGTGGGCATCTACAGCGGCCCGCTGGGCTTCGGCTACAACACCGAACTGATCGCCAAGAAGAAGATGCCCATCCCGCAGAGCTGGGCCGACCTGCTCAAGCCCGTCTACAAGGGCGAGATCCAGGTCGCCAACCCGGCCAGCAGCGGCACCGCGTACACGATGATCGCGACACTGGTGCAGCTGATGGGCGAGGACAAGGCCTTCGACTACCTGAAGGCGCTGCACAAGAACATCGGCGCCTACTCGCGCAGCGGCACCGGGCCGATCAAGGCGGTGGCGCGCGGCGAGACCACGGTGTCGATCAGCTTCGTGCACGACGGCCCCGGCGAGGCGATGCAGGGCTTTCCGGTGGCCACCATCACGCCCAGCGAAGGCACCGGCGCCGAGATCGGCTCGATGACCATCATCAAGGGCGCGCGCAACCTCGACAACGCGAAGAAGTTCTACGAATGGGCGCTGACGCCGGCGGCGCAAGAGATGGGCGCCGCGGCCAAGCAGTACCAGGTGCCGTCGAACAAGGCTGCCAAGGTCGACCCGCACGTGCCCGACTTCAAGAAGATCAAGTTCATCAACTACGACTACGCGAAGTACGGCGCCAGCGCCGAGCGCCGGCGCTTGATCGCGAAGTGGGAAAAAGACGTCAACAGCCTGCCGCGCTGATGGCGCCCCCTACGGCCCTGCAGGCCGGTCCCCCCGAGGGGGAGCGATCCGGACCGGGGAACCCGGATCCGGATCCTCCTCGTCTTGCGGTACCGCTGATTCTGACGCGCGGACAGATCCGCGCGCGCCGCATCGTCCTCGGCTGGCTGCTGCTGGGGCTGGCGGCCTACGTGCTGCTGCCCTGGTACTTCCCGCAGAACCTCAGCCTGCTGAAATCGCTGCCCGGCATCTTCGGCGGCAGCGAGACGGCCAGCGGCCTGGTGCAGGCCGCCGTGCACCACAAGCCCTGGCTGTGGCTGGGACTGGCAGGGCTGCTGCTGGCGGCCGCGGGCTGGCCGCTGCCGGCCGGGCGCGTGCAGGGCTGGCTGTGGCTGGGCGGCGGCGGCCTGGGCCTCGCGGGCCTGCTGGCCAGCGGCTTCGCGATCGGCGCGCAGGGCTGGTCCTACGAGTGGCTGACCCGCCTCTTCGGCGAACTGGGCGGCGGCCAGTTCGGCGTCGGCCTGGGCGCCGCGCTGGTGCTGCTGGCGCTGCTGATGCTGATGGGCGCCGGCGTCGCGCGCCTGAGCTTCTTCCGCGGCGACATCTTCGTGGCCGCGGCCGTGCTGCTGTGCGCGGCGCTGCTGCTGCTGTTCGTCGCGCTGCCGGTGGGCAAGAGCCTGGTCGGCGCCTTCCTCGACGACGGCGGCGCATTCTCGCTGCAGGCGCTGGCCGAGCGGCTGGGGCAGGACCGCGTCTGGGGCCTGTCGTGCCTGGCGGGCGGCGCGCACTGCGGCGTGGCCTGGAACACGCTGTTCCTCGCGCTGCTGACGGCCGCCGGCACCACGCTGCTGGGCACGCTGATCGCGTTGATGGCCGAACGCGGCAACCGCGCCTACAGCAAGCCGCTCAACATCCTGGCGCTGTTGCCCATCATCACGCCGCCGTTCGTCGTCGGGCTGGGCCTGATCCTGCTGTTCGGCCGCGCCGGGCTGGTCAACCAGTTCCTCGAATGGGCCTTCGGCGTCACGCCCTCGCGCTGGTTCTACGGGTTGTTCGGCATCCTGCTGGCGCAGTTGTTCGCGTTCACGCCGATCGCCTTCATGATCATGCGCGGCGTCGTGCAGGGCATCAGCCCCAGCATGGAGGAAGCCGCGCAGACGCTGCGCGCCAGCCGCTGGCAGACCTTCAAGACGGTGACGCTGCCGCTGATGAAGCCGGGGCTGGCCAACGCCTTCCTGGTCGGCTTCATCGAGAGCATGGCCGACTTCGGCAACCCGGTGGTCGTGGGCGGGCAGTACGCGGTGCTGTCGACCGACATCTTCTTCGCGATCGTCGGCGCGCAATACGACCAGGGGCGCGCCGCCTCGCTGGCGCTGATCCTCACCGGCTTCGCGCTGGCGGTGTTCTTCGCGCAGCAGAAGCTGCTGGGCCGCAGCAGCTACACCACGCTGGGCGGCAAGGGCGACGCCGGCTTGCCGATGCCGCTGCCCGAGCGCGTGCGCCGGCTGTGCCGCGGCGTCGCGCTGCCCTGGCTGGCGTTCACGGTCGTCGTCTACGTGTTCGCCTTCATCGGCGGCTTCGTGCAGACCTGGGGGCGCGACTACACGCCCACGCTGCGCCACTTCAAGACCGCGTTCGACCTGCAGTGGGGCGACTACGGCCTGGTGTGGGCCGGCACCGCGTGGAACTCGCTGTTCACGACGCTGAAGCTCTCGGCCATCGCGGCGCCGATCTGCGCGGCCATCGGCCTCTTGATCAGCTGGCTGCTGGCGCGCACGCAGTTCGTCGGGCAGAAGGCCTTCGAGTTCGGCGCGCTGCTGGCCTTCGCCATTCCCGGCACGGTGCTGGGCGTGAGCTACATCCTGGCCTTCAACGTGCCGCCGTTCGAGCTGACCGGCACCGCGCTGATCATCGTGCTGTGCTTCGTGTTCCGCAACCTGCCGGTGGGCGTGCGCGCCGGCACCGCCAGCTTCAAGCAGCTCGACAAGAGCCTGGACGAGGCCAGCACCATGCTGCGCGCCGGCACCGCCACCACGCTGCGCCGCGTGGTGCTGCCGCTGCTCAAGCCCGCGGTCGTCGCGGCGCTGGTCTACAGCTTCGTGCGCAGCATGACCACGGTGTCGGCCGTCGTCTTCCTGGTGACGGCCGAGAACGAGCTGGCCACCACCTACATCATCGGCCGCGTCGGCAACGGCGACTACGGCATCGCGCTGGCGTATTGCACGGTGCTGATCGTGCTGATGTCGCTGGTCACGGCGCTGATCCAGTTCCTCGTCGGCGAGCGCAAGCTCGGCCGCCGACCCACGCAAGGACATTGAAGATGCCCGCAGGGATCGAGTTCCGCCAGGTCACCAAGCGCTACGGCGACGCGACGTCGCCGCTGGTCGTCAAGGGCATCGACCTCGTGGTCGAGAAGGGCACGCTGACGACCATCCTCGGCCCCTCGGGCTGCGGCAAGACGACCACGCTGCGCATGATCGCCGGGCTGGACGCGGCCAGCGGCGGGCGCATCCTGATCGACGGCCAGGACGTCACCGACCTCGGCCCGGCCGAGCGCAACGTTTCCATGGTGTTCCAGAGTTATGCGCTGTTTCCGCACATGAAGGTGCTGGACAACGTCTGCTACGGCCTCAGCGTCAGCGGCGTCTCGCGCGACGAGTCGGCGCGCCGCGCCCGCGCGGCGATGGACAGCGTGGGCCTCGCGGGCTACGAGGAGCGGCTGCCTGCTGAGCTGTCGGGCGGCCAGCAGCAGCGCGTGGCGGTGGCGCGATCGCTGGTGCTGGAGCCCAGCGTGATGCTGTTCGACGAGCCGCTGTCCAACCTGGACGCGCGGCTGCGGCGCAGCATGCGCGAGGAGATCCGCGCGCTGCAGCAGCGCCTGGGGCTCACCGTGGCCTACGTCACCCACGACCAGAGCGAGGCGCTGGCCGTCAGCGACCAGATCGTGGTGATGAACGCCGGCCGCATCGCGCAGGCCGGCACGCCGCGCCAGCTCTACGAGCACCCGAACAGCGAGTTCGTCGCCGGCTTCATGGGCGAGGCGATGCTGTTCGCCGCGACGGCGGATGCCGACGGCATCGTGCAGCTCGGCCCCTTGCGGCTGCCGGCGCGGCGCGCGGTGCGGCCGGGCGCGGTGAAGGTGGCGGTGCGGCCCGAAGCCTGGGCCGTGTGCGACGGCGCGCCCGACGCGCTGCCCGGCAGCCTGCTGAAGAGCGCGTACCTCGGCAGCTTCCAAGAGCTGACCGTCGGCACCGAGATCGGCGAGATCTTCGTCGTCTCGGCCGACGTGCAGCGCGACTGGCGCATCGGCGAGGCGCTGGCGCTGCGGCTGGCGGGCAGCGGGGTGTCGGTGGTTGAAGCGGGCTGAGCGGCGGCGGCGCTACAGCGGCAGCTCGACCCGCGTGCGCCCGTCCAGCCGCAGCAGCACCGAGCGCGGCTGGATGCGTTCCAGCACGATGCCCGGCGCCAGCACGTCGCCTTCGTGCGCGATCTGGCCGCCCACCAGCACGAAGCGCTGGCTGCGGTCGGGCGAATAGACGCCGCCGCTCAGGCCCAGGCGGGCCAGCGCGCTGCGCTGGGGTTCGGGCAGCATCGCGGCGTTGATGGGCGGCGGCTCGGGTGCGCTGGCGGCGGCAACGGGCGCCGATGCGGAAGACGATGCCGATGCTGTTGCCGAGGCCGGTGCCGATGCCGATGCCGAAGCGATGGGCGCCGGCGGTGCCGACGCCGCCGCGGCGGGCGTGCGGCGGGCTGCGGCCCGCGGCGGCGGGGGCGCTTGCGCCGGCCTGGGCGGCAGGCGCGGCGGCGCGGCGGCCGGTGGTGGCGTCATGGGGGCCGCGGCCACCGGCGCCGCAGCGGCCGGCGGCGGTGACGTTGGCGGTGGCGACATCGCCCGCGACCACCACCAGGCCGCCGTCGCGGCCGCGACCGCTGCCGCGCATGCGACGACGGCGATCAGCAGCGACAGCCCGCCGGGCCGTCCATCTCGCGGCCGGCCCGGCGCCGCGTCCAGCGCCGGCCAGCGCGCCACCTGGTCCAGCGCCGGCGGTTCGCCGCGGCGGCGTTCGGCCTCGGCGCGGCGCAGGGCATCGAGGATGTAGGACATCAGGGCTCCGGGCGCAGATGGGGCTCGTCGGCGCCGCCGGCGCGCTGGAGCTGCATCAGCGTCAGCGGGCCCAGCAGGCCATCCGCCGGCAGGCCCTGCGCCAACTGGAAGGCGTAGACGCGGCGGCGCAAGGCCTCGTCGCGGGCCACGGGCGGCGCGCTGGGGCTGTCGGCGCCTTGCAGCGCCAGCAGGCGCTCCAGCGCCCAGTCGGCCATGCGCTGATCGACCGGCGGCGGCCGCCACCAGGCCAGCAGATCGCCGCTCCACAGCGCCTGCAGGCGCTGCAGCGGCAGCCGCTGCTCGCCCGCCGCGCCGCGCAGCAGCGCGTGGTCGCGGCCGAGCGCTTGCAGCAGCACCGGGCCGCCGCCGTCGCCCAGCGTCAGCAACAGCGGGCGGTCCAGGCGGCGCAGCAAGGCCAGGTCGCCGCGCCCCTGGTGGCAGGCCAGGCCCAGCGTGCGCGCGCGGCTGCAGGCGTCGCCGGCGGGGGCCGATGCCGCCAGGCCCCAGGCCGCGGCCAGGGCCGCGCCGGCGGCTTCGGCATCGGCGAAAGGCGCGGGCTCGGCGGTCGAAGCGAGGGCGGCAGACGCGGCCGAAGCCGCAGCGCCGGCGGCCGACGCCGCGGTCCGCGCCGGCCCCGCGGCCGTCCTGCCGAAAGGCCAATGCCCCGGCAGCGCCGCGGCCAGCGCCACCACCATCGCGGTGCCGACAGCCAGTCCGGCCAGGCCGGCCGGCCACGACCATGGCCACGGCCAAGCGTCGCGGCGCCGCCGTTCGGCGCCGAAAGCCTCCTGCGCCGCGCGGCGCACCGTGGCCGCGTCCACATGGTGCCGGCCCTGGGCGTAGGCGCCCAGCAAGGCGCGTTCGCACAGCAGGTTGATGCGCCGCGGCACGCCGCCGCTCAAGGCGTGAATCCGCGCGAGCGCGCGGCGGTCGAAGGGCGAGGGGCCGCTCAGGCCCGCGACGGTCAGCCGGTGCTGCACGTAGTCGGCCGTCTCGGCGGCCGTCAGCGGCCCCAGGTGCACGCGCGCGATCACGCGCTGCGACAACTGCTCCAGCTCGGGCCGCGCCAGCTTGTCGCGCAGCTCGGGCTGGCCGATCAGCACGATCTGCAGCAGCTTGCGCTCGGTGGTCTCCAGGTTGGTCAGCAGCCGCAACTGCTCCAGCAGATCGGCCGAGAGGCCCTGCGCCTCGTCGACCACCAGCAGGCACTTCTCGCCTTTGGCATGCGTGTCCAGCAGGAAGCGGTTCAGCGCATCGATCCAGGGCTTGACGGTGGCCGGCGGCGGCCCGTCCGGCGCGATGCCGAACTCCTGGCAGACGGTCTGCAACAGCTCCACCGGCGTCAGCTTGGGGTTGTAGACGTAGGCCACGCGGTGGCCCGGCGGAATCTGGTCCAGGAAGCAGCGGCACACCGTGGTCTTGCCGGTGCCGATTTCGCCGGTCAGCAGCACGAAGCCGCCGCCGCCCTGCAGCCCGTACAGCAGGTGCGCCAGCGCTTCGCGGTGCATCGTGCTCAGGTGCAGGAAGCGCGGATCGGGGGCGATCGCGAACGCCGGCTGCCGCAGGCCGAAGAAGGGCGCGTACATGGGGCGCCAGCATAGCCCCGGCCGCTCGGGTTCTAATGCCGGCATGAACCAGCTCGACCAACTGAAGCAGTACACCACCGTCGTCGCCGACACCGGCAACTTCAAGCAGATGGCGGCCTTCGCGCCGCGCGACGCCACCACCAATCCGTCGCTGATCCTCAAGGCCGTGCAGCAGGCCGACTACGTGCCGCTGCTGGCCGACACCGTGGCCGCGCACCGCGGCGAGCCGCTGGACGCGGTGGTCGACCGCGTGCTGGTGCGCTTCGGGCTGGAGATCCTGAAGATCGTGCCCGGGCGCGTCAGCACCGAGGTCGACGCGCGCTTGTCGTTCGACACCGCGGCAACGGCCGCGCGCGCGCGGCGGCTGGTGGATTGGTACGCCGCGGCCGGCATCGCGCGCGAGCGCGTGCTGGTCAAGATCGCCGCCACCTGGGAAGGCATCCGCGCCGCCGAGGCGCTGGAGCGCGACGGCATCCATTGCAACCTGACGCTGCTGTTCGCGTTCAGCCAGGCCGTGGCCTGCGCCGACGCCGGCGTGCGGCTGATCAGCCCCTTCGTCGGCCGCATCTACGACTGGCACAAGAAGGCCGCCGGCAGCGCCTGGGACGAGGCCGCGAACGCCGGCGCCGACGACCCCGGCGTGCGCTCGGTGCGCGCGATCTTCAACCACTACAAGCGCCACGGCATCGCGACCGAAGTGATGGGCGCCAGCTTCCGCAACGTCGGCCAGATCCTGGCGCTGGTCGGCTGCGACCTGCTGACCATCAGCCCCGAGCTGCTGGCGCAGTTGCAGGCTGCCGACGCGCCGGCGCCGCGCGCGCTGGATGCCGCGGCTGCGCGCGCGCTGGATTTGACGGCCGTGCACCACGACGAGCGCAGCTTCCGCTGGGCGCTGAACGAGGACGCGATGGCCACCGAGAAGCTGGCCGAAGGCATCCGCGCCTTCGCGGCCGATGCGTTGAAGCTAGACGCGCTGATCGAGCGGGCGCGCGGATGAACGCCGCCGCTGCCTATCCGCGTTGCGACCGCACCAAGGCCTGGGGCGCGCTGCAAGGCCACTTCGAGGCGCACGGCCGCGAGCTGGACCTGCGCGAGGCCTTCGCGCGCGACCCGCATCGCTTTGCCGCCTTCAGCCTGCAGGCGCCCGAGGTGTTTGCCGATCTGTCGAAGAACCTGATCGACATCGCGACGCGGCGCTTTTTGCTGGACCTGGCGCGCGAATGCGGCATCGAGCCACGGCGCGACGCGATGTTCGCCGGCGAGGCGATCAACGCGACCGAAGGCCGCGCGGTGCTGCACACCGCCTTGCGCGCGCCGCGCGGCGCCGCGCCGTTCAGCGACGAGGTGCACGCGGTGCTGGACGCGATGCTGGCCTATGCCGAGCGCGTGCGCGCCGATGCGGCCATGGGCGGCTTCACCGACGTCGTCAACATCGGCATCGGCGGCAGCGACCTCGGGCCGGCGATGGCGGTGCCGGCGCTGGACGCCTACTGCCAGCGCGGGCTGCGCCTGCACTTCGTCAGCAACGTCGACGGCCACGACATCGTGCCGGTGCTGCGCGAGCTGGACCCGCGCAAGACGCTGTTCATCGTCGCCAGCAAGACCTTCACGACCCAGGAGACGATGGCCAACGCCGCGGTGGCGCGGCAGTGGTTCCTGCAGCAGGGCATGGCCGAAGCCGAGATCGGCCGCCACTTCTGCGCGACGACCACCAACGTGCAGGCCGCAGCCGCGTTCGGCATCGCGCAGACCTTCGGCTTCTGGGACTGGGTGGGCGGGCGCTATTCGCTGTGGAGTGCGATCGGGCTGCCGATCGCGATCGCCGTCGGCGACGCGAATTTCCGCGCGCTGCTGGCCGGCGCGCATGCGATGGACCGGCACTTCGCCGAGGCGCCGGCCGAGGCCAACCTGCCGCTGCAGCTCGGGCTGCTGGACGTCTGGTACCGCAACTTCCACCGCTTCGCGTCGCGCAGCGTCGCGCCGTACCACCAGGGCCTGCGCCGGCTGCCGGCCTACCTGCAGCAGCTGGAGATGGAAAGCAACGGCAAGCGCGTCGACATGGCCGGCGAGCCGCTGCCGCTGGCCACCAGCCCGGTGGTCTGGGGCGAGCCCGGCACCAACGGCCAGCACGCCTACTTCCAGATGCTGCACCAGGGCACGGACGTGATCCCGGTCGAGTTCATCGCGGTGCGCCGGCCTGCGCACGGCCATGCGGATCTGCACGCCAAGCTGCTGGCCAACTGCCTGGCGCAAAGCCAGGCGCTGATGCGGGGCAAGACGGCCGACGAGGCTGCCGCCGAAAATGCGCCCACCGCGTCGGCCACGATTGATCCCGCGGTGCTGGCGCGCCACCGCAGCTTCCCCGGCAACCGGCCCAGCACCACCTTCGTGCTGGACGAACTGACGCCGCGCTCGCTGGGCGCGCTGCTGGCGCTGTACGAACACCGCGTGTTCACGAGCGGCGCGCTGTGGGGCATCAACAGCTTCGACCAGTGGGGCGTGGAACTGGGAAAGGCGTTGTGCAATCAGCTCCTGCCGCGTTTCGACAGCGGGGACGTGAGCGGGCTCGACGCCTCCACCGCCGGACTGCTGCAGCGGCTGCGCGGATGAGCGTGGCTCACCCGTCCCGCGCTGTGGTGTTCTCGACTTCGGCGCTGTGTTGTTCCGCTGGCAGCCGGCCGAACTGCTGCAGCCGGCGATGCCCGAACTGGCGCCCGACGAAGCCGCTGCCCGGCAGCTGGCGGCGCGGCTGTTCCAGGGCTTCGTTCGAGCTGGCGGCGCATCGCTTCGGGCTGGAGCCGGCGCACACGCTGTTCATCGACGACGACGCCGCCAACGTCGCCGCGGCCCGGGCCCTGGGCTGGCAGGCGCTGCGGTTCAACGATGCCGCGGCGTGCGGCTCGAACGCTTGGTGCGCTACGTGGCGCGGCCGGCGCTTGCCAACGAACGGATCGAGTACGACGAAGGTGCCGGCTGCGTGACCATCGAACTCAAGTCCCCCTGGCGCGACGGCACCACGCACCTTGCGATGACGCCGCTGGAATTCATGCAGCGGCTGGCGGCGCTGGTGCCCAGGCCGCGGCTGCACCTCATCCGGTTCCACGGGGTTCTGGCGCCCAACGCCAAGCTGCGCCCGCTGGTGGTGCCCATGGGGCCGCCCGCGCCGCGCACGGCCATCGGCGCCGAAGACGACCCGTTCGAGGCGGCGCCCGAACCCAAACGCCGGAACTACATCCCTTGGGCCAAGCTGCTGGCCCGCGTCTTCAAGCTCGACCTGGAGCACTGCCCCCACTGCGGCGGCGGCCTGAGGATGGTCGCGGCGATCCTGGAGCGCGATGCCATCGAGCGCATCCTGGCTGTGTGTTCCAGCGAGCGGATGGTTCAAGGTCGAACGTGTGATTCCCCTGCTGCCTGGGCGTCCCGTATCGACATCATCGGGTCGCCGAAGTGCAAGTCCTTGAGTTCATCCGGCGGTTGAACGTGGTGGCTCAGCGGGTGGATCTGCAGTGCGTCACGGCCCTTTCGCGCATATGCGGTCTTCCACTCCCACTCCACCCACTCGGACCTGGCCGAATGCTCTGACCAAAAGAGGAGAAACAGGTCCCGATCCATGATCTCGCGTTCGAGTTGGGGCTTCCATTCCTCGCCGGGATGCAGCGACATGCAGTCGAGGAAGATGTCGAGACTCGCACTGATCCGAGCACTCGCGACGCGATCCAGCACGCGCTGCCGGTCCTCGCTCGAGTAGGACGCAAACGCCGTTCGGGAGGCCTTGGCACGCGCCTCGACCGTCGAGGTGCCTTCAATTCCGGCCGCAACCGATATGTCGAGCCGCAGCCGCGCGACCGTGATTCCATCCATCGAGACTTCGAACTTGAGAACGGACGTCCGCGCCGGGGCCGTGGTCGGCACGGTCACGTCGAATTCGACGAGAACGAACCGGCCCGACCATGTGGCCGCCTGCGTCTGTGGTTCGACGCCGAAATCGCTCGCGCTCAACCGAACGTCGAACCGAGCCCCGATCTTCCAGCAGCAGGGTTGCAGGGCCATGTGCGAGGTTGACCGCGGGCTGAGCTTGCGAAGGATCTCGGCGACCGTCTCTTCGAGTTCGGGAACGTACGCGACGAGTCGTGCCGTGAACTCGTCGCCAGGGCGAACCGCCTGCGGCGCCGAGGCGCCGAGAAGGACTTCCGAGGCTTGGGCCTGGGGTGCAGGCGCATGCGTGCCGGGGTGCTGCTCGACCGCCGGCACGGCAGGCATGCGAGGTGCGGGCGCCCCGCCGACGATGGACAGGTGCTCGATGCCCGCGGCCAGGTCCTGGGTCCTCGCGCGCTGACTCGTCAGCTTGACCTGCAGGCGAAAGTCATTCAGCGAGGAGGCATGGCGCAGCGCATCTTCGTAGCTGATGTGGTTGGCCTCGTACAGATCGAACAGCGCCTGGTCGAAGGTCTGCATGCCCAGTTGGCGGCTGCGCTTGACCATCTCGTTCATGTCGCCGAACTCGCCCTTGGCGATCAGCTCGGACACCACGGGCGAATTGAGCAGGATCTCGACGGCCGCGATGCGGCCCCTGCCGCTCTGCCTGGGTATCAACTGCTGGGAGACCAGAGCCTTCAGGTTCAGCGAGAGTTCCATCCAGGCTTGCTGGCGCCGATCGGCACCGACGAAGCTGCCGATCCGGCTCAGCGCGTCGACCGCATCCTTGGCGTTCAGCGTCGCCATGCACAGGTGGCCGGCCTCGGCGAACGCTACCGCATGCCGCCAGGCGGCACCGTCGCGGATCTCCCCCATCACGACGACGTCGGGTTCCTGCCGCAGCGCACTCCGATAGGCCTCTTCCAGGCTGTCGGTATCGACCCCGACCTCGCGCTGCGTGACGATGCAGTTCTTGTGCAGATGATCGAATTCAATCGGATCCTCGATGCTGAGGATGTGGCCGTGTGAGTTCTCGTTGCGCCAGTCGATCAACGCGGCGAGCGTCGTGCTCCTGCCCGACCCATCGGTGCCGGCGACGACCACCACGCCCCTCCTGCTGAGGGCGACTTCGCCGAGCACCGCTGGCAGCCCCAGGCCGCCGAGGGTGGGCAATGCCTGGGTGACGGCGCGAAATACCAGCGCGATGCTGCCCTGCTGAAGAAACGCGTTCGCGCGGAAGCGCCCTGTGCCCGGCGAGCTGACCGAGAAGTTGCAGACCTTGGTGCTTTGGAGTTCGGCGGCCTGCTTGTCGTTCAGCACCGCGCGCGCCAGGGCCGACATGTGCCCGCTGGTCAGCGACTGCGGGCTGGCTCGGATCACCTGGCCGTCGACCTTGATGGCCGGCGGGAAGCCGGCCATGAGGAACAGGACGGAGCCGTTGCGGGTACGCGCCAACAGAAGCAGGTCTTCGACGAACTTCAGGGCCTGATCGCGTTCCATGCGGAGAAGCTCCAGCTCGAGGCGTTGCGTACCATTCACCGCGGCGGTTCCACCCCGGGACTGATGTGCCGCCGAGCGGCATTGTCGCTGGCCCGCCGAGACTGCGAACGAGCCGCCCGAAGCTCACGAGCTTGCCGCAAGCCGCATGCGCGCGCGGCGTATGCATTCAGCGGATCGCTGAAGGGGTTCGGGGAGGCACCATGCGGCTCATGCAGCGGCGGACGCTCGCGGCGGGCCATCAACGAACCCAGCCCCGAGCGACACGCCCGCCCACGGCGGCATCGCCCCGCCGCGCATCGACCACCGCGCATCAACCACCGCGCATCGAACTGCGCGCCCATGGGCGCCGCCTTGGCGCGTCGCGGCTTACACGCTCGGCTCGACGGCCCGGATCGGTCGCCTGCGACGCAGCTTCAGTACGGCCATGCCCAGACCGAGCAGCACGAAGGTGGATGGCTCCGGCACCGGCGCCAGGGTGAGGGCCAGGAACGTCGGAGGCGCGATGCCGTTGCTGGTGTCCACCCGCAGGCCGGGCGACAGCGAGAGAGAAATGAACGAGGGGTCGATCCCGTCGAAGGCGGCCGCTTCGATGGCCGTACCGCTCTCGTCGACCACCACCTGGTACACGTGGCCGGCAATCACGTCGTGGAGACCGTGAAGTCGGTGGAGATCGATGGCTGCACCGAAGCGCAATCGAACACCTGGCTGGTGCAGATGCTGTAGCCGGCTGTCTCCAGTGTGCCCGTGGTGAGGTCGCGCAGCTGCACGTACTCGCGCAGGTAGGCGAACTGCGGGATGTAGGGCGACGAGGGTGGATCGGCCGAGACCGTGCCCTGGAAGTGCACCGTGGACGAAAAGGTGCCCGAGTTGGTGAATTGAATGTTGATGCCGAACCGAGCCAAGCGCCGCCGCGGCTGCTGGCGCTCGATGAGGGCGCGATGCTGGCCGCTTGACAGTCACGTTGGCGAGCCAGGCACACGGCATGACGAGCAGGGTGACCCGGTGACGGCGGGCCGCCCTGGTGGCGCTGGGTGCGGGCGCTCGCCAGGGCTTGGCGAGGGCGATCAGGCCGTGGGTTGAGGGGGCTGTCGGGCGCACTTTGAGGGCGGATTGCGGGCGGCGACCGGCGCCGGAGTGGTCGGTGGGCGTTCCAGGGGCGCCTCGGGGTGTTCAAGTTGGGCCCGGATTTGACAGAATGGTTGTTGAAGTTCCTATGCTCCGACGAGACGCCGAGGCAGAAGAAGCAGGCGTCGTGGCCAGGCATGGCGGCGGCGATCGGTTCGGGATCGAACAGGTCGGCGTGCAGGATCTGCGTGACCTTGGGGCCGGCCGCTTCGGGCAGATCGGCCGGCAGCTTCGAGCGGCCGGCGCAGGTGACCTACGTAACGTCGACGGCGCGCACGCACTCGCGGAGGACCGGTTGGCCGACCATGCCGGTGGTGCCGAAAAGGAGGATCTTCATGGCGGGGGATGGTACGGTCCTCACGCCGGCCCGACCGCCGGCGGCAGCGCCGCCATGACGTCGTTCGGTCTGCACATCAGTCGTTGCATCAGCTCCTCGCGAAGGCCACGGTAGGCCGGGTCATCAAAGCGATTGACGCACTCGTGGGGGTCTTCACGCAGGTCGTAGAGTTCCCCGGCGCCGGAGCCCCGTTCGAGGGTCAGTTTCGCATCGACGCTGCGAACGCCGCGCAGGTCGAGTGCCACGCCACAACGCGACGGTCCGAGCCGCCATTCGGTGTAGGCATGCCCGCGCGAGCCCGGGTCTTGCGCAACGCCCTCCACCAGTGGCCGAAGCGATCGGCTATGCGCGGCCATTGGTATCGGCACGCCGGCGTAGTCGCCGAATGTGGCCGCCAGGTCGACCGTCGACACCGGGTCGGCGACGACCCGCTGTGCAGGCACGCCGGGCCCGCGCAGGATCAGGCCGACCCGCAGCAGCCCTTCGTAGAACATCGGTCCCTTCAGCACGAGCCCGTGGTCACCCAGCCAGTCGCCGTGGTCGGAAGTGAAGACCACCAAGGTGTCGTCGGCCAGGCCTTCGTCCTGCAGTGCCGCCAGCATGCGGCCGACGTTGTGGTCGACCAACGAAACCATGCCGTAGTAGTTGGCGATCAGCTCGCGCAACTGGGAGTCGTTTTGCTGAGGCATGCGCGAGTACTCGCGGCGCACCCGGCTGGCGGGTCCTCGCGGCGGGTTGTCGAGCGCAGCCCGATGCCACCAGGGTCGCCGCTCGAGGTCGCGCGTTCTCTGAATCGGCAGGTCGACTTCCTGTGGCCGGTGCATCTCGCTCCACGGCATGGGTGCGTCGAACGGGTGATGCGGATCGGCAAACGACACCCAGGCGCAGAACGGGCGGGCGGAGCCGCTGCGGCGCTCTCGCCCCCGCCCGCGAAGGTACTCGACCCCGCGGTCGCCGACCCAGCTGCTGTTGTGCCATGCCGTCGGCAGCGCCGATGCGTGCGTTTGCGCGGCCGTGACCGACGGGCCGACGTGTCGCCGATACAGATCGTCCTTGAGGTCGCCGAGGCCGTCGGCGTGGTACCAGCGCTCGTAGTGCATGCCACCGGGCGGGCGCTCGGGCAGCCAGTAGTTGTGTCCCAGCTGCATCAGCTCGACATGCTCGAAACCCATGTATGGGCCGTGCCAGTCGTCGGCGAATCGGTGCGAGCTCGCGACGTTCTCGCAACGTCCAGTCGGCTGCGCCGAATGGTTGCTGGAGAAGTGGGCCTTGCCGATGAACGCCGTGTGATAACCGTTGCGGCTCAGCGTGCCGGCAAACCCGTTCGCCGCGATGCCGGGGGCCAGGTCGATGCCGTTGTCGGCCGTGCCGTGGGTCAGCGGCAGCAGACCGGTCAGGATCGACGCTCGTGCGGGCATGCACACCACATTGGGCGTGATGCAAGTGGAGAAGCGAGTGCCCTGTCGCGCCAGGAGATCCAGATGCGGCGTGCGAACGCGGCGGCCCTCGAAGCCAAAGCAATCGCCGCGGTGCTGGTCGCTGGTGAGCAGGAGAATGTTCTGTCGCCGGATCTCCACGGCGTCAGTCTTCGGCCTTGTAGCCCGTCGCCTTCACCATGGCGCCCCAGTGCTCGTACTCGGCGGCGAGGCGCTTGGCGATGGCCTCCTGCGAGAGCGTCAGAGGAGTGAAGTCAGCGGCTTCCAGAGCCGCCTTTACGCCGGGCTCGGCGGCCGCCGCGCTCAGCCGCTCCGCCCACTCCTTCTGGGTGGCGATCGGCGTGCGGGTGAGCGCCACGAACACGAACATCTCGCCGATGGTCAGCGCCGGGAAGCCGGACTCGGCGAAGGTCGGCACGTCGGGCAGATCGGGCAGTCGCTTCGCGGCGGAGTGGGCAAGGATCCGGACCTTGCCGGCCTTGTGCGGCTGGACCAGGTTGGACACCGTCGTGAACACGGCCGGGATCGTGCCGCCCATCACGTCGGTCAGTGCCGGGGCGCCTCCGCGGTAGGGAACATGCTGCAGTTGGACATTTGCTTGGGCGGCCAGTTGCACGCCGATGAAGTGCATCGCCGACCCGGCGCCCGGCGAGCCGAACTGCGCCTTGCCGGGGTTGGCCCGCGCCCAGGCGATGAACTCGGGCAGGGTCCTGGCGGGCACCTCCGGCCCGACGGCCACGCCGAAGGCGAGCTCGCAAGCGGTCGCCAAAGGTGCAAAGTCGCGCAGGCCGTCGTAGCGAAGCTTGGCGTAGATGTGCGGATAGAGCGTCAGATTACCTCCGGGCACCAGCATCACGGTGCTGCCGTCGGCAGAGCCGGCCAGCAAGGCGTCGGCGGCCAGCCGGCCGCCGGCGCCTGCCTTGTTGTCGATGAGCGCCGTGCAGCCCTGGCGGCGCAGGCCCTCGCCGACGGCGCGGGCCACCGTGTCGGGCGCGCCGCCGGCCGGATAGCCCACCAGGACATTGAGCTTCTTCGCGGGCTGCGCCGCCGCGATCAGGGACCCGGTGAGGGACGCAGCGGCACCGAGCAGGGCGAGAGTCTGGCGTCGATGAAGCGGCATGTCGGCTTCCCGGAGGTCGCGATGGTGCTCGCATTGTTGGCAAGCGCCTCCGCGGCGTCAGTTCCCGCTGGAACAAGAATGGGGGTACACGGCGGACTACACTGGTACGCCCGCCTGTCGCCGCGCTCGCTGACGGAGAGGCCCCGCCGATGCATCCGTCCGACGAAGCGATCGACAGCCGCGAGCAGAGTCGCCATCTGGCCCTGGAGCTGGCTCCGTTCGTGAAGCTTTCGGAGCGTCCGCTGCTGCAGATCAGCGCGGGCACGACGCTGATGTGGGCCGGCGAGAGGTTTACGCGGATCGCGTTTCTGGAGACGGGCCTGGTCAACGCTGTCCTGCATCTGCATGGTGCCGAAGGCGGACAGGTCATCCCGATCTCGTTCGGGGGCGGCGAGGTGGTGGCCCTGTCTCGCCTGTTCGGCAACGAACCCGGTCAGCTCGATCTTGTCGCAGCCACCGACTTGCGCTTGCGTTGGGTACCCAAGACTGAAGTCGAGCAGGCCTTGCTGCAGCGCCAGGACCTGTTGGTGCTGCTGGTGCGGTTCCTGGCCGCTCGCTTGCGCGAAGTACAGTCGCGCGAAGCCGGCTGGCTCGAGCGCGGCGTGCGCGAGCGCGTATGCGCGACCTTGGTTCGGCTGGCGCGAGAGTCGACGCCGCTCACTGGCGCACGCTGGTTGATCGACGCGACACACGAGGATCTGGCCGTGCGCTGCGGCGTCAGCCGACCGAAGGTCTCCGGCGAGCTGAAGCGACTCGAGAAGATCGGCCTGTTGCGTCTGGGTCGGGGCGTCGTCGAGATCCTGGACTCGGAACGCCTCTTGGGGGGCTCTTGACGGCAGGTCGATGACCACTGAGCGGCACGAAGCAGCGCTCCATCATTCCGGGTGAAGTCGCTGTTCTGCTTGGCCGCGCGGGCGGCGGCGGGCCGGCCGCTGAAAGGCTACCGCGCATGGCGAACAATCTCGGCATGAACGCCTTGCAAACCCGCATCGCCGGCGTCGCGCCTCTCGCGCTGGTCGCCCTGCTCGCCGCCGGCCCCGCCCACGCCGGCCAGGACTCCCGTACGCTCGGCTGGCCGCCGCCACGAGGCGGCGGCCAGGCGCCTCATCGGACTCGCCCCCAAGGTGCCCACTCCGCCGTGGGGTCGTGACGAGCACAGGGTCGGCGAGATGTGGAACTCCAACTCGGTGATCTCCTGGCTTCTGGCGCGAAGCGGCATCGGAGTGGAGAAGGCGAGTCCGCCTGCGCATGGACGGGCGCCCGGCCGGGGTGCGGGTCTGGCGGTGGCGGCGGCGCAACAACGTGGGGTGGCACATCCGCCGTTTGCGTGAGCGGGTTCGACCCCGCTTGGCCGCCGCAGCACAGGGGAGAACGAGAACGGCTGCCGCCTTGAACACCTGCTGAATCCTTTTCGACCGCATGCCCCTCCTTGTCTACGATGCTCGCCGTGATCGGGCAGATCGAGGTGATGAGATGTTCTACCGCAAGAACATGGGCCCCAAGGAAAGCTGGGCGCGGGCGATCGGTGGTGCGTTGATCGTGGCCTGCTCACTCACGCAGATCGGTCCGACGCCGCTCGGCTGGGTGCTTGCCGGAAGCGGCGTGCTGACGGCGCTGACGGGGCTGATCGGCTTCTGCCCCGCTTGTGCCATGGCCGGCCGCAAGCCGCGCGAAGGTCCACGGTGATCCGGGTCGATGCAGCCTTGTTCGCCGCCGCCCAGGCTGGCGATCCGGCCGCTCTGGACAGGATGCTGCGCGAACTGCAGCCCGACATCCGCCGCTATGCAAGGCGCCAGTGCCATCGCACGACGGCCATCGAGGACGTGGTTCAGGAAGCGCTGATCGTGCTGTACCGCCGCCTGGGCAACGTGCGCGACCCGCTGGCCATCGCGGGCTGGATATTCCGCGTGGTCACCCGGCTGTGCATGCTTCCCGTACTGGGGCTGATACGGGGCGCGGAAGAACTGACGGAGCGGCACGAGGCCGAGTACTTTGCGCAGGTTCCGAAGGACGATCTGCGCATCGACGTCGTCCGTGCGCTGGAGTCGCTGCCGGACATGTACCGCGAAGTGATCCTGCTGCGCGACATGGAGCAGCTCACCATCGCCGAGGCGGCCGATCGCTTGCGCATCACTCGCGAAGCCTGCAAGAGTCGTATTCATCGCGGCCGCGCGCTTCTGCGCGAGTACCTGCAAGGCGATGAGCCGCGAGGAGGAAAGAAATGAAGCCATTGAGAGGTTGCCTTATGAGCACGCAGCAACGAGTGTCGGGAACCGCCGAGCAACGAATCATTGCCGTCCTGGGCTCGGCGGTTTTCTTCGTGGTCGCCCCATGCACGCTGGCAGGGCTCATTCCATGGTGGATTACGGGTTGGCAACTCCAGCCGCCGTTCCTGGGTCTGGAGCTGACGCGCGGCGTCGGCGCGGTCCTGATTCTGGCAGGCGTGCCTGGGCTCGTTGACGCATTTGCGCGTTTCGCGCTGCAGGGTCTCGGCACCCCCGCGCCCATCGCGCCGCCCCGGAATCTCGTGGTGACCGGTCTCTACCGTTATGTGCGCAATCCCATCTACGTCGCGCTCGTTGCCATCGTCCTGGGCCAGGCGGTGCTGATGGGCGATTGGCGCCTCATCGCCTGGGGCGCGCTGCTCTGGCTCTCGTTCCACGCGGTCGTCGTGGCGTCCGAAGAACCTTCGCTCGAGCAGACGTTTGGGAGCGAGTACGCGGCGTACCGCGCCGCCGTCCCGCGCTGGATACCGCGGATGACCCCATGGCGGCCGGAATGATGGACGGAATCTGGCTCGAAGACCGTCGCCGCGCTGCCAGCCCATGCGCGCCATCCAGCGCCGCAGGTCGAGCTCGCACGGCCGCCGAGGCGAACGAAACTGCGGCCGGCCCATTCAGCCCGCGAAGCCGCCCCGGCGCAGGAATTCGGCTTCCGCCGCCGTCGTCGTGCGGCCGAGCAGCGCATTGCGGTGCGGAAAGCGGCCGAAGCGGCGCACGATGTCCTGGTGCCCTTGGGCATGCGCACGGAACTCGCGGCCCAGGCGCGTGTTGAGTTCGACCGACAGCGCCTGGTCCGCCAGGTCTTCGGAGTGCGCGAAGGGCAGGCACAGGAACAGCCGCAGCCCGGCCTCGACGCTGTCGAAGAAGCCGGCGTCCATGCGGCTTCAGGCCTTGGGTTCGATGTTGCCGATGATCTTCGACATGCCGGCGCGCAGCCCGCCGGCGAGCTCGAGGTCGAAGCGCTCGGCATCGCGGCGCCGCACTTCGGCCTCGATCGCCGCCACGCGCTCTTCGTCGGCGCCGAGCGCGCGCACGGCCTCGCAGCCCAGTTGCATGGCCGACTCGAAGGTCTCGCGCACCTGCGTCCGCGCACCGGCCCGGATCAGCTCCAGCGCGTGCTCGCGGTCGCGCGCGCGCACCAGCACGCGCGCCTGCGGGAACTCGTGCTGCGCCTGCTCGACGATGCGCGTGGCGGCCGCGGCATCGTCGATGCACACCAGGATCGCGCGCGCCTGGTGCGCGCCGGCAGCATGCAGCACATCCATGCGCGCACCGTCGCCGTAGTAGACCTTGAAGCCGAACTCCTGCGCATCGCGCGCCACCTGCGGATTGCGGTCGATGATCGTGATGTCGGCGCCCAGCGCCAGCACGTGCTGGCTGGCGATCTGCCCCATGCGGCCGAAGCCGACGATCAGCACGCTGCCGCTCAGGCCCTGCGGCGCCTCGGCGCCTTCGGTGGACACCGCGGCGCGCGGCGCGAAGCGCTTGTGCAGCAGCACCAGCAGCGGCGTCAGCGCCATCGACAGCACGACGATCGCGCTCATGTTGGCATTCACCACCGGGTCGATCACCTTCGCCGCCAGCGCGGCGGCGAACAGCACGAAGGCGAACTCGCCGCCCTGCGCCATCAGCACCGCGCGGTCCAGCGCGTCGGCGTGCGAACTGCGCGCCAGGCGCGCCACCGCATAGACGCAGCCCGCCTTGACGGCCATCAGCGCGGCCACGCCGGCCGCGATCAGCCCAGCGTTGCGCGCCACCACGCCCAGGTCCAGCGACATGCCCACGCCCAGGAAGAACAGCCCCAGCAGCAACCCGCGGAAAGGCTCGATGTCGGCTTCCAGCTGGTGGCGGAAGGTGGATTCGGACAGCAGCACACCGGCCAGGAAAGCACCCATCGCCATCGACAGCCCGCCCAGCTGCATCAGCAGCGCCGCGCCCAGCACCACCAGCAGCGCCGCGGCGGTCATCACCTCGCGCGCCCGGGCGTCGGCGAGCACGCGGAACAGCGGGTTCAGCAGCCACAAGCCGGCGGCGACCAGCAGGCCGATCGCGCCCGCCGCCCAGCCCACCGCGACCCAGCGCGAGCTGCCGGCGGCGACGGGCGCCACCTCCGGCGACAGCAGCGCGACGATCGCCAGCAACGGCACGATCAGCAGATCCTCGAACAGCAGGATGGCGACGATGCGCTGGCCGCGCGGCGCGGCGATGTCGCCGCGCTCGCCGAGCAGCTGCATCACGATCGCGGTCGAGGTCAGCACGAAGCCCATCGCGCTGACGAACGACACCGGCCAGGAAAAACCGAAGGCCACGCCGACCACGGTGAGCAGCGCGCCGCACACCACGACCTGCAGGCTGCCCAGGCCGAAGATCTGGCGCCGCAGGTTCCACAGGTGCGAGGGCCGCATCTCCAGCCCGATGACGAACAGGAACATCACCACGCCCAGCTCGGCGGTGTGCAGGATGGTCTGCGCGTCGCTGAACCAGCGCAGGCCGAAGGGGCCGATGGCCAGGCCCGCGGCCAGGTAGCCCAGCACCGAGCCCAGGCCCAGGCGCTTGAACAGCGGCACCGCGACCACCGCGGCGCCCAGCAGCATCACCACCGGCAGCAGTTGCCCGGCGCTTGCTTCGGCCGCCATGTCAGGGGCGCGGCAGCTGCCAGGCCAGGAGCGCGGCGACGAGCGCCGGCACCGCGAACACCACCAGCAGGATCGGCGCCTCCTCGCGCACCGTGTAGCCGGCGTGCGTGACGCCGACCCACATGTTCAGCGCTGCCGCCACCAGCCAGACGGGCACGAAGGCCTTGGCGGCCAGCGCCATGCCGGCGGCGCTGGCGCCCCAGAGCCAGCCGAACAGCACGAACACGCTCAACTGCAGCAGCCCGGCACCGATGACCATCGCGACATGCATGGCACTTCCTCCGTGTGACCAGAGGCGGACTCTACTGGGTCCGCCCTGAACAACCCGGAAACCCGTGCCAACGCTTGCTCTGCGGGCGATTGCCAATGGCGCAATTTGCAGGAATGAGGGCCAATACACGCGGTTGAGGCACTCATGCCGGCCCGTCCGGTTACGGCAGGGCAATAGGGTCACGCAGGGCAATAGGGTCAGGTCTTGCCTTTTGCGTTCTCATGGGCAATCATCGACCCCCATGTCCCGCCCCCTTCGCCTCGAATTCGCCGGTGCCGTCTATCACGTCACCTCGCGTGGCGACCGGCGTGAAGCCATCTACAGGGACGATGCCGACCGCGAAGCACAGCTCGACGTGCTGGCCCATGCCATGGATCGCTTCGACGCCCAAGTCCTGGCCTATTGCCAGATGGGCAACCACTATCACTTGGTGCTGCACACCCGCCAGGCCAACCTGTCCCGGCTGATGCGGCACGTCAACGGTGTCTACACGCAACGCTTCAACCGCCGCCATGGTCTGTCGGGGCACGTGTTCCAGGGGCGCTTCAAGGCCATCCTGGTCGACCGCGACGCCTACCTGCTCTCGGTCTGCCGGTATGTCGAACGCAATCCGGTGGCCGCCGGCCTGGTCGATGCCGCGCAGGCCTGGCCGTGGTCGAGCTGCGCCGCGCACCTGGGCCCGGCGCCCGTTCCGCCCTGGCTGGATACCGATGGACTGCATGGCTACCTGCTGGGCCAGCCCGTCCGCAATGCCGCCGACCGCAAACGGGCCATCGCCGTGTACCGCCGGATGATCCACCAGGAGGACGATGCCCAACTGTGGCAGGGCGGCCTGCGGCAGCAGGTGTTTCTGGGCGACGAGCATTTCGTTCAGCGCATGCTGGCCCAGGCGCCCACACCTTCGGCCGAAGTGCCTCGCGCTCAGCGCACGGCACGGCGCGCCGTCAGCTACCAGGCACTGATCGATGCCGGTTCAACCCGACAACAGGCTTTGCACGCGGCCTACGTGCAAGGCGGCATCACGATGACCCAGTTGGCCCGCGACTGCGGCTTGTCGGTGTCGCGAGTCAGCCGGCTGATCGCCGTGGCCGAAAGCGTTGGCATTGTGGATTTGGCAGAAGGCAAGACCTGACCCTGTGCCCCCTATGCCCCCTATGCCCCGCCTATGCCCCGGATCGTGGCTGCAACGGGAGGCGGCAACGCGTTGAACGTAATTGGCAGGGCCGACCACATAGCTGCGTTTCCAGGCCGGCCGAAAACCGTCACTGGGTACTGGGCTAAGATTTCAGCGCGGTCAAACGCCCATATTCCAGGGCCAAAATGAAAGAGGCATCTCTATGGGACGTCTTAGCGGAAAAGTAGCGATCGTCACCGGCGCCGGAAGCGGGATTGGAGAGGCGTCCGCGCGAGTGATGGCGCGCGAGGGGGCGTCGATAGTTGTCGCCGACATTGACGGCACGGCCGCCAAGCGCGTTGCCGAAGAACTAGAGAACGCGATTCCCATCGAGGTTGACGTCTCCAGCGAGGCGCACATCGCGCGGATGATGCAACTGGCGGTCGACACCTTCGGTGGGCTCGATATCCTGCACAACAACGCCACCGACTCAAGAACGAACTCGACGGATGTCGACATCGTCAACCTCGATATGGCCCTCTTCGACCGCCTTGTCGCGGTCAACCTTAAAGGGGTCGTGATGGGCTGCAAGCACGCCATTCCGCACATGCTCGCGCGAGGAAGGGGCTCGATCGTCAACACAGCTTCCATCGAGGCATTTATGGGCCGCGGCGTGCGTGCGGTCTATGGCGCATCTAAAGCTGGAGTCGTTCTCTTCACAAAGGCTGTCGCAGCACAGTACGGTGCGCGAGGGATCCGCTGCAATGCTGTTGCGCCCGGGCTGGTACTAACGCCCGCAGTGAAGGGGTTGACGCCAGAGCAGCGCAAGGCGTCTCGCAAGATGTACCCGATGCCTAGGCTGTGCGAGCCGGTCGATGTTGCCAACGCCATTCTGTTCATGGCGTCGGACGAAGCAGCTTTTGTGAATGGCACAACACTCATGGTCGAAGGCGGCGCAACGGTGTACATGCCTAGCGCGCAGTTCCTAGCACGAGATGAATCAGCGTAGTGTGGCCAGCTTGCGGCGTTGGTCAAATACACGTTGCGCCTCCAGCGCAGCTTCCTCGGGCAACTGTAGACCACCAGCATGTTCCGAGTCGGTCTCGTCTCCGATACCCACGGACTCCTCCGTCCGGAGGTCACCGGGTTCCTCAGCGGCAGTCACCACATCATCCACGCCGGCGACATCTGCGACCCAAGCATCCTCGACCGACTGTCTGCGCTGGCGCCCGTCACTGCCGTGCGCGGCAACAACGATCGTGGAGCATGGGCAGCGCATCTGGCCGAGACCGAGTTGATCCGGCTGGACAACGTACTTGTCTACGTCATCCACGACCTGACGGAGATCGACATCGCCCCCGCTGCGGCCGGCGTCCAGGTGGTCGTCTCCGGCCACTCGCACAAGCCGCTGATCGAACGCAGGGACTCGGTGCTGTACGTCAATCCGGGAAGCCCTGGCCCTCGTCGGTTCAAGCTCCCCATCGCTGCCGCCGAGCTTCTGCTCGAGCAAGGCACCGTCACGGCGCGAATCACCGAGTTTTCCATCCACCATGCGGCTTGACCCTATGCTTCCGCAGATGAACCGTGCCGTGAGCGTGGCCAGCCGGGCCGTCGTCTTCGATTTCGGCGCCGTGCTGTTCCGCTGGCAGCCGCTGGCGCTACTGCGCGGCTGCGTGCCCGAGCTTGCGGCCGACGACGCGCAGGCGCGCCGCCTGGCCGCGCAGGTCTTCCAGAGCCTGACGCCCGACAGCGACTGGGCGCGCTTCGACCTCGGGCAGCTCGCCGAGGACGAGCTGTCGGCCCGCATCGCCGCGCGCATCGGCGTGCAGCCGGCGCAGGTGCGGCGCATCGTCGACGCGATTCCCCATCACCTGCAGCCGCTGCCCGACAGCGTGGCGCTGCTCCGCCGGCTGCAGCAAAGCGGCCACCGGATGTTCTTCCTGTCCAACATGCCGGCGCCGTATGCCGATCACCTGGAACGTTGCAACGCCTTCGTCGCCGAGTTCGCCGACGGCATCTTCTCGGCCCGCGTCGGCCTGATCAAGCCCGACGCGGCGATCTTCGCGCTGGCCGAATCGCGCTTCGCGCTGGACCCGGCGCGCACGCTGTTCATCGACGACCATCCGGCCAACGTCGACGCCGCGCGCGTGCGCGGCTGGCAGGCGCTGCGCTTCGCCGATGCGGCGCAGGCGCAGGCCGAGCTGGCGGCGGCGGACTGGCTGGGCGTTTGATGGGGTTTCCTGATGGGTTGATGCATTGATGCACTGGTGCGGCACCGGGCTAGAATGCGGATCCACGACCCTGACGGAGCGAGCCTGCGATGCGCACCACCCTCGACATCGACGACGATCTGCTGGCGGCCGCCAAGGAGCTGTCGCGCGTGCAGGGGCGCAGCGCGGGCCAGGTGGTGTCTGCGCTGCTGCGCCAGGCGCTGACCGGCCAGGCGTCGCCGGCCGCAGCGGCGCGGCGGGGCAGGGCCGGGGCCGGCTCGGTGGGCGGCTTTCAGCCTTTTGCCGCGCGCGGCCGCTCGGTTACCAACGCCGACATCGACGCGCTGCGCGACCGCGAAGGCGTTTGATGCGCGCGCTGCTGGACGTCAACGTCCTGATCGCGCTGCTGGATGCCGGCCATGTCCGCCATGCCGATGCCACGGCCTGGCTGGCGCGCCACCTCAAGGAGGGCTGGGCCTCGTGCCCGCTGACGCAAAACGGCTGCATCCGCGTGATGGCCCAGCCGGCCTACCCGGGCGAGCTGCCGGCCGCCCAGGTGGCGCAGCGCCTGGCGGTGGCGGCGCGTCATCCGGCGCACGAGTTCTGGCCCGACGACATCAGCCTGCTGGACCCCGACACCATCGACTGGCAGCAAGTGCTGGGTCATCGCCAGGTGACCGACAACTACCTGCTCGCGCTGGCGGTGCACCGCGGGGGACGTTTCGTCACCTTCGACGGCCGCGTCCAGCTCAAGGCCGTGCACGGGGCGGCCGGCCGGCACCTGGTGGCGTTGTAGCGGCTGCTGCGGCGCGGCGGCCTGCTATGGCGGCATCGCCACCGCCCGCCCCTGCATCCGCTGCCACCACCAGGGCAGCACCAGCGTCAGGTCGGGCCGGCCGCCGACCGCGCGGGCGACGGGCAGTGGCTGCGCGCGCCCGTCCGCACCGCGCTCGGCGACGACGAAGCTGAAGGTGTAGTGCGGCGCCAGGCCCATGCGCAGGTCGCTGACCCGTATCTGGCCCCGCGCTTCGGACAGCGCGTAGAAGCCGCGGCTGAACTCGCGCACGCGCTGCACGTGCAGGTTGTCGCGCAGTTCGGCGTCCAGCGCGGCGCCGCGGTCGAAGCGGCGCCAGGCCATCGGACCGGGCGCGTCGGCCAGCGCGTGCACGGCTTCATCGTGATGATCGCCGGCGACGGCCAGCACGCGCCATACGCCGATGCTGAAGGCGGCGGGCGTGGCGATCAGCCGCTCGGCCTGCACGCCTTGCGCGGCCAGCGACGCCAGCGCTTCGCGTTGCACCTGCTGCTGCACGCCGACGCCGGCGGCCAGGTAGGCGCAGCCCATCAGCAGCCCGATCGCGTTGGCGCGCAGCCCGGCGGGGCTGCCGCGCGCGGCCAGCGCCCAGATGACGCCGGCCAGCCAGGGCACGGTGACCATCGGGTCGATGACGAACACGCTGCCCAGGCCCAGCGGCCGGTCGCTGAAAGGCAGCAGCAGCCGCGTGCCGTAGATCGTCAGCCCATCCAGCAGCGGGTGCGTGACCAGCGCCAGCCAGATCGCCAGCCACCAGCGCCGGCGCAAGGCCCATTCGCCGTGCAGCCGCGCGACCAGCGCCGCGAACGGCAGCGACACCAGCGTCAGCCAGAACGACGCGTGCGACTCGGCGCGGTGCAGCACCATCTCCAGGATGGGGTCGCCGTGGCGCAGCAGCACGTCCAGGTCGGGCAGGGTGCCGGCCACGCCGCCCCACAGCGCGGCCTTCCACGGCGCGGTGCGCCGCTGCATCACGGCCACGCCGACGGCCGCGCCCAGCGCGACCTGGGTCAGCGAATCCATCGGGCGGCGGTCGCCCCGCTCAAGCCGCGGCCAGGCCGGCGATCGCCTGCTGCACCGCCTCCTCGGCCTGCACGACCACCTGCCGCTTCCAGTCGTCGGTGTCGGTGTAGAAGGCGTCGCGCGTCTGCTGCTTGATCGTGCGGCGCACGTCGTCGGGCGTCTCCGGGTGGTTCTCCAGCCACTGGTCGGCGCGCAGCGCGGTCATCACGTCGGTCAGCGGCAGCGTGCCGTATTCCATCGCGATGCCGGTGTACTCGGCCTGCGGGCATTCGCTGTAGACGGCCTCGAAGGCCATGCCCGAGAGCTTGGCCGAGGTGGACGAGCCGTCGTAGATCGAGGTCACCTGCGCACCCCACCATCGGCGCGTGCGCGCCAGCGTCGCGGCATCGTCGCGCGCGCTGAAGATGCGCTCGCCGTGGCCGTTAGGCCCGAGGCCGGTGTGCAGGTCGATCCAGGCCAGGCGGCTGCAGCGCCCGGCGTGGTTGCGCAGGATCTCGCGCCAGATGCGGTGGCTCCAGGTCGGGTTGCGGCCGGCGAAGAACAAGCCTTCGGGGTGATCGTGCTGGCCGCTGCTGACGGCGGTCTGGAAGGCCATCATGCCGCGGCGGGCGATGAAGCCGGCGATCACCTGCTCGCCCGCCGCGCTGGGCGGCCATTGCGCGGGCACCAGCGCGTTGGCCAGCTCGTCGTAGCCGGGGTTGGCCGGCAGCGGCCGGCCGAAGTCGACGAAGTTGCGGTTGAGGTCGACGTTCTCCTGCGTCGTGCGCCGCCACCAGCTGAAGCCCCAGGGGTTGAGCGCGTGCACGACAAGCAGCGCGACGCCGGCCTTGCCGGCCGCGCGCAGCAGGCCGCCGTCGCGCAGCAGGTGCACCTGGATGCCCGAGCCGCAGAAGCCCTCCAGCCCGTGGCAACCGCTGGTGACGATCAGCAGGCTTTGCGCGTCGGCCGCGCCGTGGCGCGCGACGTCGACGGCCAGCTCCTCGCCGTCGCGGCCCAGCAGCGGGTGGCGGTGGGCGTGCACGTCCAGGCCGGCGCCGGCCGCGGCCTGCAGGAACTTGGCGCGCGCCTCGGCGTAGGTCTGCGCGAAGGCGCCGGCGATGTCATCGGCCATCGTCGCCTCAGCGCGGCTGCGCCAGCCAGGCCTCGGCGATGCGCACCCAGGCCGTCGCGCCCAGCGGGATCAGCTCGTCGTTGAAGTCGTAGTTGGGGTTGTGCAGCATGCAGGGGCCTTCGCCGTGGCCCAGCGCGCGGTGGCTGCCGTCGCCGTTGCCGATCACGAAATAACAGCCCGGCTTGGCCTGCAGGAAGTAGCTGAAGTCTTCCGAGCCCATCGTCGGCTCGTAGGGCAGCACGTTCTCGGCGCCCACCACCTGGGCCAGCACCCGGCGCGCGAACTCGGTCTCTTCGGGATGGTTGACGGTGGGCGGGTAGTTGCGGTGGAACTCGAAGCGGCACTCGGCCTCGAAGGCCGCGCAGGTGGCTTCGGCGATGGTCTTCATGCGCCGCTCCACGAGGTCCAGCACGTCGTTGCTGAAGGTGCGCACGGTGCCCTGGATCTCGCAGCTGTCGGGGATCACGTTGGTCGCCTCGCCGGCGTGGATCATCGTCACCGAGATCACCGCGGTGTCGATCGGCCGCTTGTTGCGCGTGACGATGGTCTGGAAGGCCTGCACCATCTGGCAGGCCACCGGTACCGGGTCGACGCCGTTGTGCGGCAGCGCGGCGTGCGCGCCCTTGCCGACGATGGTGATCTTGAACTCGTTGCTGCTGGCCATCATCGGGCCCGGGGTCAGCGCGAACTGGCCCACCTTCATGCCGGGCCAGTTGTGCATGCCGAAGATGGCCTCCATCGGGAACTTGTCGAACAGGCCGTCCTTCATCATCTCGCGCGCGCCGCCGCCGCCTTCCTCGGCCGGCTGGAATACGAGGTAGACCGTGCCGTCGAAGTTGCGGTGCTTGGACAGGTGCTTGGCCGCGGCCAGCAGCATCGCGGTGTGGCCGTCGTGGCCGCAGGCGTGCATCTTGCCCTGGTGGCGGCTGGCGTGCTCGAAGTGGTTGTGCTCGGTCATCGGCAGCGCGTCGATGTCGGCGCGCAGGCCCACCGCGCGCGATGAGCTGCCGTTCTTGACGATGCCGACGACGCCGGTGGTGCCCAGGCCGCGGTGGATGGGGATGCCCCAGTCGGTCAGCGCCTTGGCGACGAGGTCGGCGGTGCGCTGCTCCTGGAAGCACAGCTCGGGATGGGCGTGGATGTCGCGGCGCAGCGCGGTGATGGCGGCGGCGTCGGCGAGGATGGATTCGATCATCTGCATGGCGGGCCTGCTGCTGGAGGAAAGAGGGGAGCGGGGCAGTTTACGCCCCGGCCCCAGCCCGCGCTCTCCAGGTCTTTCCTCAGCGCCGCACCTTGCCGTCGCCGGTCAGCATGGTCAGCTCGACGAAGCTCGACCCGGCATGGCTGCGCGGGCTGAAACCGACCGTGAAGCCGCCCAGGTCCAGCCGCGACAGGCTTTCCAGCGCGGCGACCACGCCCTCGCGCGTGACCACCCTGCCGGCGCGGCGCAGGCCTTCGGCGAACACGCGCGCGGCCACGTAGCCTTCGATGCTGCTGTAGTCGGGCGCGCGGCCGCCGCCGGCGCGGCGCAGCGCGTCGAGGTACTCGCGCGCGATGCCGGTGGTGGTGGACGACGGGTGCGGCATCACCTGGCTGATCATCACGCCGCGGCCGTCGCCGCCCAGCTCGTCGGCCAGTGCCTGGCTGCCGACGAAGCTCACGTTGTAGAAGGTGCCGCCGTAGCCGGCCTGGCGCGCCGCGCGCACGAAGGCGGCGCAGCTCTTGTAGGCGCTGATCTGCACCACCGCGTGCGGCATCTGCGGCACGATGGCCTTGACGGCCGCCGCCACGTCGACGCTGTTGCGCTCCACCGTGCCCACGGCCACCGGCTGCAGGTTCTGCGGCGCCAGCGCGCGCAGCACGCCGTCCAGCCCCGCCTGGCCGTAGCTGTCGTTCTGGCGGAAGACGGCGATGCGCTTCAGGCCCAGCCCGGTGAGCTGGCGCACGATCAGCGCCGTCTCGTCGAAGTACGAGGCGCGCACGTGGAAGACCCAGCGCGACAGCGGCTCGCGCAGCGCCTGCGCGCCGGTGAAGGGGCCGAAGAACGGGATGCGCGCCTGGTTGACCAGCGGCAGCGCCGCCAGGCTGGTGGGCGTGCCCACGTAGCCCAGCAGCGCGAAGGCCTCGTCGCGGATGAACTGCTCGGTGTTGGCCTTGCAGCGCTCGGGCTCGTAGCCGTCGTCCAGCAGCCGCAGCTCCACCGGCCGCCCGCCCACGCCGCCCTGGGCGTTGAACTGGTCGAAATAGAGCTTGGCGCCGTGGTGCATCTGGATGCCCAGTTGGGCGGCGGCGCCGGTGGTGGGGGCCGACTGGCCCAGCAGCAGCGCGCGTTCCTGCGCCAGTGCGGGCAGCGCCAGCGCCGCGGCGGCGCCGGCCAGGCGGCCGAGCGCGCGGCGGCGCGCGGGGGCTTGCGTCATGGGGGGTACTGCAGAAGATGAAACAGCGGGCTTGAGCCTACCGCGCCGCGCCGGCGCCGGACATCGGTGCCCGACCCGGGGCGCCGGGGGCACTGGGGAAAGGCGCGCTGTGCCATAGTTTCGGTGATGAACGCCCCCGCCGAGTTCCGCACCGTGCACGCGGCCTGCCCGCACGATTGTCCAGACACCTGTTCGCTGCAGGTCAGCGTGGCCGGCGGCCGCGCCGTGCGCGTGGCCGGCAACCCCGACCACCCCAACACCCAGGGCGTGCTGTGCACCAAGGTCAGCCGTTACATGGAGCGCACCTACCACCCCGAGCGCGTGCTGCAGCCGCTGCGCCGCGTCGGCGCCAAGGGCGAGGGCCGCTTCGACCCGGTGAGCTGGGACGCGGCACTCGACGACATCGCCGCGCGGCTGCAGGCCATCGCCGCGCGCGACCCGCAGGCCATCCTGCCCTACAGCTACGCCGGCACCATGGGCCTGGTGCAGAGCGAGACCATGGCGATGCGCTTCTTCCACAAGCTGGGCGCCAGCCGGCTGGACCGCACGATCTGCTCCAGCGCCGGCGGCGAGGCGCTGGCCGCCACCTACGGCGGCAAGGTCGGCATGCAGACGCGCTTCTTCGCCGAGAGCCGGCTGATCCTGATCTGGGGCAGCAACTCGATCGCGTCGAACCTGCATTTCTGGACGCTGGCGCAGCAGGCCAAGCGCGACGGCGCCAAGCTGGTGTGCATCGACCCGCGCCGCAGCGAGACCGCCGAGAAGTGCCACCAGCACATCGCGCTGCGCCCGGGCACCGACGGCGCGCTGGCGCTGGGCCTGATGCACGAGCTGGTGCGCAACGACTGGCTGGACCACGACTACATCGAGCGCCACGTCGACGGCTGGCCGGCCCTGCGCGAGCGCGCGCTGCAATGGCCGCCCGAGCGCGCGGCCGCCACCTGCGGCATCGGCGCCGACGAGGTGCGCCAGCTCGCGCGCGACTACGGGACGATAGCGCCCGCCGCGATCCGGCTGAACTACGGCATGCAGCGCGTGCACGGCGGCGGCAGCGCGGTGCGGCTGGTGGCGCTGCTGCCCTGCCTGACGGGTGCGTGGCGGCAGCGCGCCGGCGGGCTGCTGCTGTCGTCGTCGGGCTGGTTCGCGCGCGCCCGCGACGACGCCGCGCTGCAGCGGCCCGATCTGCTGGCCGGCCGCCGGCCGCGCACGATCAACATGAGCACGATCGGCGACGACCTGCTGCGCGAGGCCTCGCCCGCCTTCGGCCCGCAAGTGCAGGCACTGATCGTCTACAACAGCAACCCGGTGGCCGTGGCGCCCGAAAGCCGCAAGGTGGTGGCCGGCTTCGCGCGCGAAGACCTGTTCACCGTGGTGCTGGAGCACTTCCAGACCGATACCGCCGATTTCGCCGATTACGTGCTGCCGGCCACCACCCAGCTCGAGCACTGGGACGTGCACGGCACCTACGGCCACACCGACGTGATCCTCAACCGCCCGGCCGTGGCGCCGCTGGGGCAGGCCAGGTCCAACGCCGAGATCTTTCGCCTGCTGGCCGCGCGCATGGGCTTCGACGAGCCCTGCTTCGCCGACGGCGACGAGGCGCTGGCCTGCAGCGCCTTCGAAGCCGGGCAGGTCGACCGCGAAAGGCTGCTGAGCGACGGCTGGGCGCCGCTGCCGATCCCCGACGCGCCGTTTGCCGACGGCGGCTTCCACACCGCCAACGGCAAGGCCCAGGCCGATCCGCCGGGCCTGGGCGTGCCCGACCACGTGCCCAACCACGAGTCGGCCGACAGCGCGCCCGAGCTGGCGGCGCGCTACCCGCTGGCGATGATCTCGCCGCCGGCGCGGCACTTCCTGAACTCCACCTTCGTCAACGTGAAGAGCCTGCGCTCGGTGGAAGGCGAGCCGCTGCTGGAGATCCACCCCGACGACGCGGCGGCGCGCGGCATCGAAAGCGGGCAGACCGTCACCGTCTTCAACGACCGCGGCCGCTACCGCTGCAGGGCCGAGGTCAGCGTGCGCGCGCGGCCCGGCGTCGTCAACGGGCTGGGCATCTGGTGGCGCAAGTTCGGCCTCGACGGCCGCAACGTCAATGAGCTGACCCACCAGCGCCTGACCGACATCGGCCGTGGGCCCACGTTCTATGACTGCCTGGTGGAGGTGGCGGTCGATCCCGCGTAGGCGGCTGCTGATGGCGGGCATCGGCCTGGCCGGCGCCGCCGCACTGGCGGCCGCGGCCGTCTGCCTGGGCAGCGGCTGCTCGGCCTTGGGCTACTACGGCCAGGCGCTGCAAGGGCACCTGGACCTGATGCACCGCGCGCGGCCGGTGAGCGACTGGCTGGCCGAGGCTGGCACGCCGCCGGCCCTGCGCGAGCGCCTGGCGCTGGCCCAGCGCATGCGCGAGTTCGCGGTGCGGGACTTGAAGCTGCCCGACAACCGCAGCTACCGCGCCTACGCCGACCTGCAGCGCAGCGCCGCGGTGTGGAACGTGGTGGCGGCGCCCGAGCTGTCGCTGACGCTCAAGACCTGGTGCTTCCCGATCATGGGTTGCGTCGGTTATCGAGGTTATTTCGACCGCGCCGCGGCCGAGGCGCTGGGCGCCGAGCTGCGCGCGCAGGGCTGGGAAGTCAGCGTCTACGGCGTGCCGGCCTATTCCAGCCTGGGCTGGAGCAACTGGATGGGCGGCGACCCGCTGCTCAACACCTTCATCGACTGGCCCGAGGGCGAGCTGGCGCGGCTGATCTTCCACGAGCTGGCGCACCAGGTGGCTTACGCCGCCGACGACACCACGTTCAACGAGAGCTTCGCGACCGCGGTCGAGCGCCTGGGCGGCGAGCGCTGGCTGGCCGACCGGCCGCAGGCCCGCGCCGAGCTGGCGCGCATCGACGAGCGCCGCGCCGCGTTCCGTGCGCTGATGCAGGCCCAGCGCGAACGGCTGCTGGCCTTGTACGCCAGCCCCTTGGACGACGCCGCCAAGCGCGCGTGCAAGGCCGAGCTGATGGATCAGTGGCGCGCCGAGTATGCGCAGCTCAAGGCTGAGCATTGGGGCGGCTACGCCGGCTACGACGCTGCGGTGGCGCGCGCCAACAATGCCAGCTTCGGCGTGCAGGCCGCTTACAACGAGCTGGTGCCGGCCTTCGAGCAGCTCTTCCGGCGCGAGGGCGGCGACTTCGCGCGCTTCTACGCCGAGGTGCAGCGCCTGGCCGCCTTGCCGAAGGCCGAGCGGCGGGCCACACTCGATTCCCTCGTCCGCTGAAGGAGACCGCCGCCGTGCCCGACATCCGCATCCACCGTGAACACAAGCTCGGCCTGGCCAAGGCGCGCAAGATCGCCTGGGCCTGGGCCGAGCAGGTCGAGGCCCGGTTCGGCATGGACTGCACGGTGATCGAGGGCAAGACCAGCGATACGGTGGAGTTCACGCGCTCGGGCGTCAACGGCCAGCTGGTCGTGGCCGCCGATCACTTCGATCTCGACGCCAAGCTCGGCTTCCTGCTCGGCGCCTTCGCCGGGACCATCGAAGGCGAGATCCGCAAGACGCTGGACGAGATGCTGGCCAAGGAGGCGCCGGCGGCGAAGAAGGCGGCGGCGAAGAAGAAATAACGCGCGACCTCAAGGCAGCGCGGGCAGCGTCACCTCGTTGACGCGGCCTTGGAAGAAAGGCCTGAACAGCGGCGGCAGCGCCTGCGCCCATTCGATCGCGGCCTGCTTGCTGGCAAAGGCCGTGGCGGGGAAGAACAGCCGCACCGTGCCCTGCCCGGTGGACGAGGTGTGCAGGAACATCAGGTCCATGACCTGGATCGACTGCTCCAGCCCCTGCTGCGCCAGCCAGTCGCCCACCGGCTTGTAGAAGCCCGGCGTCTGGCTCTTGTGCAGCGACGGGCGCTGGTTGATGACCAGGCATTCCGGAAACAGCGGCGTGGCGTCGAGCGCCGCCTTGTGGACGTTGCCGTCGATCTTGCAGGGGTCGTCGGTCCAGCGGCTGCTGGCGACGGCGATCTCGCCCATCTCGATGGCCAGGCCCACCCGGAAGCGGTGATCCGCCACGTTGGCGAAATAGCCGGTGTGGCGCGGCGAGGCCGTGCTCCCGCCGACCATGTAGCGGTTCTGCGCGTACGCCACGAAGGTCCAGTTGCCCGGCGGCAGCTTGACCGTGCGCACGCCCACCGAGACCTGGCCGTCGCCGATCTCGGCGACCGGCGGCGTCTTGGAGAAATCGAATGCCAGGGCCGGCAAGGCCAGGCATCCGGCCAGCGTCAGCACGGCGGCGGTGCGCGGGAACGGTCTGGACGGCATGAGTTCGCTCCTCGAGATGAAATCGGGTTCAGGTGCTAACGATCGACATCGACCACCAGCCGCCCGCGCACCTGCCCGGCCAGGATGCGGCTGCCGGCGGCCACCGCCTCCGACAGGCCGATCTCGGTGGTCAGGCTGTCCAGCTTCGCCAGGTCCAGATCGCCGCCGGCCAGCCGCGCCCAGGCGGCGCTGCGCAAGGCCATCGGCGCCATCACGCTGTCGATGCCGTAGAGCGTGATGCCGCGCAGGATGAACGGCGCCACCGAGCCCGGGAAGTCCATGCCCTGGGCCAGCCCGCAGGCCGCCACCGCGCCGCCGTAGCGCGTGGCGGCGCAGGCATTGGCCAGCGTGTGGCTGCCCACTGCGTCCACCACGCCGGCGAAACGCTCCTTGGCCAAGGGCTTGCCGGGAGCGGAGAACTCGTCGCGCGACAAGACCTCGGCCGCGCCCAGCGACTTCAGGAAGTCCGCCTCCTGCAGCCGGCCGGTCGACGCCAGCACGCGGTAGCCCAGCCGCGCCAGCAGGCTGATCGCCACCGTGCCCACGCCACCGTTGGCGCCGGTGACGAGCACGTCGCCGTCGCCAGGCTTCAGGCCATGCTTCTGCAGCGCCATCACGCACAGCATCGCGGTGTAGCCGGCGGTGCCGATGGCCATCGCGCGGCGCTCGCTCAAGGCCGGGGGAATGGGCAGCAGCCAGTCGGCCTTGACGCGGGCGCGCTGCGCCAGGCCGCCGGAATGCGACTCGCCGACGCCCCAGCCGTTGAGCAGCACGCGGTCGCCGGGCTTGAAGCGCGGGTCTTCGCTGCTTTCCACGCTGCCGGCGAAGTCGATGCCGGCCACCAGCGGGAACTTGCGCACCACCGGGCTCTTGCCGGTGATCGCCAGGCCGTCCTTGTAGTTGATGGTGCTGCAGGCCACGCGCACCGTCACCTCGCCGGCGCCCAGCACCTCGTCGCCGACGGCCTTGACCGCGGCGCGGTAGCCGGCCTCGTCCTTCTCGATCAGCAGGGCCTGGAAACTCATGGTCGGGGTCCTTCTCGCACGTGGCGTTGAATCGGGGCCCGCCAAGTGTAGGCAGCTTGCGCCGGCGCGCGCGGCTGCGGTACCGTCGGCGTGCCCGAACGTCAACCTGGGGAGATGCGATGACATTCGATCTGCGCGCGCTGCTGGCCGCCGTGCCCTTGCTGCTGGCCGCCGCCGGCGCCAAGGCCGACCTGGTGCTGTACCAGGACGACGGCTTCCGGGGCCGCTCCTTCGCCACCGGGCAGAGCGTGCGCAACCTGGCGGAGGCGGGCTTCAACGACCGCGCCTCGTCGGTGATGATCCGCAGCGGCAACTGGCTGCTGTGCACCGACGCCGAGTTCCGGGGCCAATGCATCACGCTGGGGCCGGGGCGCTATCCGTCGCTGCGGCCGATGGGCCTGAACGACAACGTCTCGTCGCTGCGCGAAGCCGACCGGCGCGACGGCCGCTGGAACGAAGCGCAGCCGCCGCAGATCTTCATGGACGGCAACCGCTTCGGCCGCGTCATCTTCGACAACGGCTGCATGGTGTTCTACGACCCGCTGGGCCGCCGCGGCCAGTCGCGCGGCGGCTGCAACGAGCGCCAGCTTCGCCGCGCCGACGACGCGATGACCGCCTACCGCCGCGAGCAGGGGCATGACCGCTACGACGACGGCTCGCTGCCGCACCTGGTGGTCAACCGCAACGGCAGCGGCGAGGCGATCTACGCCAACAACTGCGTGGTGCAGCTCAGCCCGCAGGGCCGCCGCGTGCGCAGCAGCCCGCAATGCACGCCGCGGCAGCTCAGCGCGGCGGAGGCGGTGATGGCCGAGCAGATCCGGTCGCAGACGAGGTACTAGCGGCGGGGCGGCTCGTTCCTCCCGGACTGAATTCACCGGGAAACGGGCTGATCGCACCTTTCTTTGTCGGCGCGCACACGGAAAGATGGCCGGACACCACGCCGCATGCCGTCAATGGCAGTGCGGCGATCACGAACGAAAGAATGCCCGGGCCGGGTCGCATCGCGGCGCCTGGACGGCGGGCCGTAGGAGACGACATGACCACACCGGGCCACCGGCCTCGGGCTGCCCGCGCCGCAAGGCACGAACAGCATGGAAGGGTGCCGTCGCGCATCGTTCCGCATCCGCAACGGAGGCAGCCGTGAGCGGCGCCGCCTCGATGGCGCCGCCGTCGGCGGGACTGCTGATGCTGGAGGGGCGCGCGGCGGCCGAGCTGTCCGCCTTCTTCGTGCTGGCCCCGCTGCTGCGCCTGGCGCCGGCCGGCGATGGCCATCCCGTGCTGGTGCTGCCCGGCCTGTCCGCGGACGATCGCTCCACGCGGCCGCTGCGCGCCTTCCTGCGCGACCGCGGCTATCGCGCGCACGGATGGAAGCTAGGCCCCAACCACGGCCCGCGCGAGGGCATGGAGGAGAAGATGGCCCACCGCCTGGCCGAGCTGCACCAGCGCTACCAGCGCAAGGTGAGCCTGGTCGGCTGGAGCCTCGGCGGCGTGTTCGCCCGCCTGCTGGCCTGCCGCACGCCGGAGCGCGTGCGCGGTGTCGTCACGCTGGGCAGCCCCTTTGCCGGCGAGCCGCGCGCCAGCAACGCCTGGCGGCTGTACGAACGGCTTAGCGGCCGCAGCGTCGACGACTGGGCGGAGCGCGAACAGATGAAGGCGCCGCCGCCGGTGCCGGCCACCGCGATCTTCAGCCGCAGCGACGGCGTGGTCGCCTGGCAGGGCTGCATGGAGCGCGAGAGCCCCAGCTCGGAAAGCATCGAGGTCGAAGGCAGCCACTGCGGCCTGGGCCACAACCCGGTGGCGCTCTATGCGCTGGCGGACCGGCTGGCGCAGCCCGAGGGCGCCTGGTCGCCGTTCCGCCGCACGGGGCTGCGCCGCCTGGTCTATCCCGATCCCCATCGCGGCACCCGCGCCTGCGCCTGACCGCCCTTTTTCCCGGAGACGAACGATGAACGACAAGCCCTGGCTGGCCTCCTATCCCCCTGGCATGCACTGGGATCTCGAGATCAAGCCCATCCCGGTGCAGCAGGTGCTGGATGACACCGTTGCGCGGATACCCGACAACCCGGCCATCGATTTCATGGGCAAGCGGCTGACGTACCGCGAACTGGGCGCGCTCACCGACCGCGGCGCCAAGGGGCTGCAGGCGCTGGGCGTCGGCCCCGGCGTGCACGTGGGCATCTTCCTGCCCAACTCGCCGCACACCATCATCGCCTTCTTCAGCATCCTCAAGGCCGGCGGCACGGTGGTCAACTACTCGCCGCTGGATGCCGCCAAGGTGCTCGAGCACAAGATCGACGACAGCGAGACCGACTTCCTGTTCACGCTCGACCTCGCGGGGCTGTATCCGCAGATGGCCGGCATGCTCGGCAAGACGCGCCTGAAGAAGCTCATCGTCGGCAACGTCGCCGAGATGACCCCCGCGCCCGACGCCGTGGCCGCCAAGATGAAGGCCGCCAAGGAAACCGTCGACGTCCCCTGGGACGAGCGGCACGTCAAGTTCGCCAGCCTGCTCGACAACGACGGCGCCTACACCCGCCATCCCATCGCCGACCCGGCCGACGCCATCGCGGTGCTCCAGTACACCGGCGGCACCACCGGCCTGCCCAAGGGCGCGATGCTCACGCACGCCAACCTCTCGGGCGCCTGCGCGCAGTACGCCGAGTCCACCCACTACCAGCCGCCGCTGCTGGACTTCGGCCAGGAGCGACTGCTGGGCGTGCTGCCGCCGTTCCACATCTTCTCGCTCACCGTCAACATGCTGTTCGGCATCACGCTGGGCGCCGAGATCGTGCAGCACATGCGCTTCGACCCCAAGGCGGCGCTCGACGACATCGCCAACAAGAAGATCTCCATCTTCTGTGGCGTGCCCACCATGTTCACGGCGCTGATCGCGCACCCCGACACGCCGAAGTACGACCTGCGCTCGCTCAAGTTCTGCGGCTCCGGCGGCGCGCCGCTGCCGGTCGAGGTGGCCCAGCGCTACACCGCCATCACCGGCGCCGAGGTCTCCGAAGGCTGGGGGATGACCGAGACCTCGCCCACCGGCACCTTCTCGCCGATGGGCAAGAGCAAGCCCGGCTCCTGCGGCATTCCGCTGCCCAACATCGTCATCAAGCTGCTGTCGCTGGAAGACCCGACGAAGTACGTGCCCCGGGGTGAAAGGGGCGAGATGTGCATCCAGGGCCCCAATGTGATGAAGGGCTACTGGAAGAACCCGGAAGCCACCGCCAAGGACACCACCTTCGACGGCTTGTTCCGCACCGGCGACGTCGCCTACATGGACGAAGACGGCTATGTCTTCATCGTCGACCGCTGCAAGGACATGCTGCTGTGCAGCGGCTACAACGTCTATCCGCGCGTGCTGGAAGAGGCCATCTACCAGCATCCCTCGGTGGGCGAGGTGTGCGTCATCGGCATCCCCGACGAGTACCGCGGCCAGTCGCCCAAGGCCTTCCTGACGCTCAAGCCAGGGACCCAGGCCTTCGACCTGAAGGAACTGCAGGCCTTCCTGAAGGACAAGCTCGGCAAGCACGAGATGGTGCAGGCCCTGGAGATCCGTGCCGAGCTGCCCAAGACCGCCGTGGGCAAGCTGTCGAAGAAGGACCTGGTGGACGAGGAAGCCCGCAAGCGCGCGGCCGCAGCCTGAGCGCCGCGGCCTCCGCCCGTTTCTTCTTCTTTCCTGTCTTGCGCGCCGTGCCCCCGGGGTTCGGCGCCGATGTCTTCCCAGAGAGAAAGCGCTCGCCATGGACCACCTCAGCGGCCTCGATGCCTCCTTCCTCCATTTCGAAACCCCCGAGACGCCGATGCACGTCGGCAGCCTCATGCTGATGGACTTGCCGCCGGGCTATGACGGCGACTACTACGAGGACGTGAAGGCGATGGTCGGCAGCCGGATGCACCTGTCCACGGTGCTGACCCGCAAGCTGGCGCAGATGCCTTTCGAGCTGGCCGAGCCGGTGTGGATCGACGACGAAGACATCGACCTCGACTACCACGTGCGCAGCCTCACGCTGCGCCGCCCGGGCACGATGGCGCAGCTGCACCAGCTGATCGGGCGGCTGCATTCGAGCCTGCTCGACCGCAGCCGCCCGCTGTGGGAGATGTACGTCATCGAGGGGCTGGAGAACGGCCAGGTCGCCTTCTATACCAAGGCCCACCACAGCGGCGTCGACGGCAAGGCCGGCGCGGAGCTGGCCAAGGTGATGTACGACATCTCGCCCAAGATCCGCGAAGTACCGCCCCCCCGGCGCAAGGCCAGCAGCCGCGGCGGCTACCAGCTCGGCATGGCCGAGCTGCTGCAGGCGGCCGTGGCCAACACGGCCCAGCAATACCGCAAGCTGGCCGGGCTGCTGCCGACCGCGGCCAAGGCCCTGACCACGGCCGGCAAGGTGCTGGCCAGCCAGCAGACGGGCAAGGGCCAGCGGCCGCTGAACCTGGGCCTGGCGCCCAAGACGGTCTTCAACGACTCGATCACCAACCAGCGCTCGTACAGCACGATGTCGCTGCCCTTCGACGAGGTGAAGGCGCTGGGCAAGCGCGTCGGCGGCACCGTCAACACCATCGTGATGGCGATGGCCAGCGGCGCGCTGCAGCGCTTCCTCACGCAGCGCGGCCTGATGCCCAAGGAGTCGCTGATCGCAGCCGTGCCCGTCAGCCTGCGCGCCGAGGGCGACGACTCGATGAACAACCAGGTGTCGATGGTGCGTGTGGACCTGGCCACGGACATCGCCGACCCCATCGAACGCTTCAAGGCGATCCACGCCTCGTCCGAGGCGGCCAAGGCCGTGGTGCGCGAGCTCAAGCCGGTGCTCGGCGTCGACATGCCCATGACGGGCTCGCCCTGGCTCATGACCAGCCTGGCGTCGCTGTACGGCCGCTCCAACCTGGCCAAGCGCATGCCGCCGATGGCCAACGTGCTGATCTCCAACGTGCCCGGGCCGAGCCTGCCGCTGTACGTGGCCGGCGCGAAGATGGTCGCCTATTACCCCGTGTCCATCCCCTACCACGGCAGTGCGCTGAACATCACGGTGCAGAGCTATGCCGGCTCGCTCGATTTCGGCATCACCGCCTGCCGCCGCATCCTGTCGCAGGAGGAGTCCTACGAACTGCTGGAGCATGCACGCGCCGTGCTCAGGGAGATCGAGCGCCTGCCGGCCATCGGCGAGGGCGCCGCCGCCGATGCCGCGCCGGCACCGGCCAAGCCCGCCAAGCCCACCAAGGGCGCCGCCAAGCCCGAGGCCGCGCCGGCGCTGCCCGCCGCCAACGGCAGCAAGCCGGCCCGCAAGACGCGCGCCGGCACGGGCGCCGCCAAGACCCCGGCGGCGACACGCAAGGCGGCGGTCCGCGGCAAGAAGCGCACCGCCGCCGCCGGCCGGGCCGGCTGAAGCCCGAAGATTCCCCAAGACGAGAAGAGAAGGAGACATCCCCATGGCTCACCACGCTCCTGCCCAGGCAGGGCCCGCGGTCCAGTACGACCGGGACGACGAGGCGCTGTTCTCCAAGATCAGCTGGCACCTGCTGCCGCTGCTGACCTTGTGCTACGTCATCGCCTTCATCGACCGCATCAACATCGGCTTCGCACAACTGCAGATGAAGCAGTCGCTGCCCTTCAGCGACGCCGCCTACGCCTTCGGCGCAGGCGTGTTCTTCATCGGCTACTTCCTGTTCGAGGTGCCCAGCAACCTGATGCTGGAGAAGATCGGCGCGCGCAAGACCCTGCTGCGCATCATGTTCTGCTGGGGCATCGTGGCCTCGTGCATGTTCTTCGTCGATTCGGTCATGCAGTTCTACATCCTGCGTTTCCTGCTCGGCGCCTTCGAGGCCGGATTCTTCCCCGGCATCATCCTGTACCTCACCTACTGGTATCCCTCCGCGCGGCGCGCCAAGGTCATCTCGATCTTCATGACGGCCACGGTGATCGGCTACCTGATCGCCGGCCCGCTGTCGGGCGCGATCATGAAGTACATGGACGGCCTCGGCGGCCACCGCGGCTGGCAGTGGCTGTTCGTGGTGCAGGGCCTGCCGGCGTCGATCCTGGGCATCGTCGCCTTCCTCTACTTCAAGGACAAGCCCGAACAGGCCGGCTGGCTCACCCCGGAAGAAAAGGTCCGGCTGCGCCGCCACCTCGACGACGACGCCAGCGTCATCCAGTCGGCATCGCACGGCTCCTTCTGGTCGCTGCTGCGCGACCCGAAGGTCTTCACGATGGCCCTGGTGTACTTCCTGTTCCTGGGCGCCAACTACACGCTGGTGTTCTTCTCGCCGACGCTGATCAAGAGCTGGGGCGTCAGCGACCTGTTCATGATCGGCATCCTGGCCGGCATTCCGCCGATCTTCGGCGGCATCGGCATGGTCCTGATCGGACGCAGCTCCGACCGGCACCAGGAGCGCCGCAAGCACTTCCTGTTCTGCGCCATCCTGGCTGCGGCGGGGCTGCTGCTCGCCGTCTTCGGCAAGGGCAGCCTGGTGATCGGGATCATCGGCCTGAGCATCATGACCATCGGGCAGTCGTCGAACACGCCGCTGTTCTTCACGGCCGTCAGCGAATACCTGCCCCGCAAGACCGCCGCCGGCGGCATCGCGCTGGTCAGCAGCCTGGGCAACCTCGGGCCTTCGGTCACACCCACGCTCACCACCTGGATCGGCAGCGTCACCGGCTCGATGGACAACGCCATGTACCTGACGGTCGCCCTGTGGCTGCTCTCCGCCGTCATCCTGATGAGCGTCATCAAGCCGGTTTCCGCGGCGCAGGCGCGGCTCGCCGCGGCCTGACGAATTCCAGTTCTTTCCGTGCAGCCACTCACCCAAGGAATGCATCCATGGCAACCACCAAGAAAAAAACCGCTTCCGCGTCCCAACCTGCGATGGAACTGCCGTCGCTGGGCGATCTGGGCCAGATGATCGAGCGCTTCAAGCTGCCCGGCGTCGACGTCAAGGCGCTGATCGAATGGCAGCGCAAGGATCTGGAGACACTGGCCGAGGCGAACCGCCAGGCCTACGAGGGCATGAAGGCGCTGGCCGAGCGGCGCGGCGAGATCCTGCGCGAGACGCTCGCCCAGTGGCAGGAGACGCTGAAGGACGCCGCGGGCAAGGGATCGCTCTCCAAGCAGACCGAGGCCGCACAGCGCGGTATGCAGCAGGCGATCGAGCACTTCCGTGAACTCGCCGAGATGGAGGCGCAGACGCGCAGCAACGCATGGAAGGTGCTGCAGACCCGCATGCAGGAGAACGTGGCGAACCTGCAGCAGATGCTCCAGCCGAAGCGCTGATTGCAGGCCGGGCGCGCCGACGAGCCGGCGCGCCGAACGGGGCATTCTGGTAGGCCGTGTTGGACTCGAACCAACGACCAAAGGATTATGAGGCCTCTGTCAACAGGAAAATTCCTGTTGTGGATCAACGGCTTAGATGGAGTCGCCTCATGGCAGGCTACAGCTAGGCTACAAACATCCTCGGCACGGTGGCGCGCTCTAGCGCGTACCAGCGTGCCACGGGCGGCGCACGGGATCAGCCTGGGGTGAACCACAGCCCAGCGGCCAGCGCATCGAGCGAGACCGTCCTAGGCGCCGGAAGTTGCGGCGGTGATCGATCGGCCGTCCGAGGCGGCGGCGTTCCTCCGCCATCAGCAACGCCACGGCCGAGACACGCACAAGAGCTGCGTCGAACCTCGCTGGTGGCCACATGGCGTGCGACAATGAACCGTGGGCCGTTAGCTCAGTTGGTTAGAGCAGAGGACTCATCGAGATGGTGACCCCGCGCGGTAACGCGCGGTGGAAAAACCGGGTGAACTCAGGGGAACCTTCTCGCGCGAGCGATGGCAACCCTGAGCCAAGCCAGCCGAAGGCCAGTTGGTAGGCTGGAAGGTGCAGAGACTAGGATGTGCGGAGCCGAGCCAATAAGCATCCCACGAGCGCCCGGCGTCCCCATGCCTCACAGCTTGGGGACGATGAGATAGTCCAGGGAGCAGGGAAACCTGCACAAACCTGAATCCTTTGGTCGCTGGTTCGAGCCCAGCACGGCCTACCACCCACACACCTCAACCGCGTCGGCTGCTTGCCGCCGCGTACCCGTTGGCTGCTTCGGTGCGGCGACGGGAACAGCGCGCTCTGGCATCGATCTGCTGTCCGCAGGTCTGCGCATGCAGCGCTGCACGGTGGTCCAGCGTAGTCTTCAGCTTCGCCGACAAGGTGAGGGCGAACTCGATCGGCTCGGTGACGAAACCAGGCTTCAGCTTCGGCCCGCTTCTTGTCGTCTACGACACCAGCGCACCGATGACCGAACGCGGCGGCACGCATACAGAATGACTACGGCATGCGTCAGGTGCCCCTCGTGGGTCGGGACGGCTCAACGACCGGCACTGGCTTGGCACGTTCGATGAAGCGCGACAACTGGGCGGACGGTTCGCCCTCGGATCGGATCAGGTAGGTCGTCAGCGTGAGCGAGCGGCCCGCCAGCGGCCGCACCACCACGTCGGGCCGATTCATCACCGAGACCTGCGAGGCGATGGCGAAGCCGATGCCGTAGCCCGCGCCGACCATCGTCAACATCACGCCCAGCGTAGTGGCATGGTCGGCCACCTTGGGCTGCGCGTCCACGGCCTTGAGCATTGCGTCTATCTGCTCGTGGCAACCAGAGCCGGCTTCAGGGTGGCACAGTACGAGCGCGTGCTGGAGCGCGTCGGCCAGCGCCACTCGCTTGTGGGCGGCCAGCGGATGCCGCACCGGCAACACCACGGCGATGGGGTCGGTCCAAACGGGCACCGCCACCAGGCCCTCAGGCACTTCGGACGCGAGCGCAAAACCGGCATCGAGCAGATCGCCGTGCAAGCCCTTAACTTGTTGCGCGAACGGCATCTCGAAGATGCGCACCTCGATGTCGGGCTCTTCCTCGCGGCACTGGGCTAGCAATGCTGCGAAACGCGGTTGCGCGATGCCGTCCGAGAGTGCGATACGCAGGTGTCCGTGGTAGCCGCTGGCTGCCGCTTTGGCCGCGGCCCTCGCTTGGTCCACTGCCGCCAGCACGCGACGCGCTTCATCCAAGAAGACTTGGCCTGCCCAGGTCATGCGTGTGCTGCGCGTCGTCCGCTCCAGCAGCCGCACACCGAGATCGTATTCCAGGTCCTTGATTGCGCGCGACAGAGGCGACTGCTCCATGTGCAGCCGTTCTGCCGCGCGAACGAAGTGCAGTTCCTCAGCGACAGCGACGTAATACCGGAGATGGCGAAGTTCCATTGTCGATCCGGCACGATGGAGACTTCACGCCGCTCTACTCAATCGGGTCCTGGAAATAGGCCAGCCGTCTTGGCAGGCGGCGACGAACCACATGCGCTTATCGGCGGCAGCGCGCAGCTTGGCTCTCGTCCACACAGGCAACTTCGAGCTGATGCTGCTTGAGGTTGGCGTCGGGCCGCTCACGATAGCCAGCCCGATGCAGCGGCTCGCGCCGGCAGAGCGTTTGCCTGCGAGCAGGCCCGTACTCATGGCACGATCTCAAACAGCCCGGCGGCGCCCATGCCTCCACCTACGCACATCGTGACCACCACGTGGTGAGCGCCGCGACGGCGTCCTTCGATCAGCGCGTGGCCTACGAGGCGCACACCGGTCATACCATAGGGGTGACCCACCGAGATCCCGCCCCCGCTGACGTTGTAGCGCTCTGGATCGATCCCCAGCTTGTCCCGGCAATACAGCGCCTGGCAAGCGAATGCCTCGTTCAGCTCCCACAAACCGATGTCGTCGATGCTCAAACCGTGTTGCTTGAGCAGTCTGGGGATGGCAAGCACCGGGCCGATGCCCATTTCCTCCGGCGCCAAGCCGGCGACGGCGATACCGCGATAGATGCCCAGCGGCTTGAGACCTCGTTGCGCGGCCAGCGCGTCGTCCATCAGCACGCAGGCGGCCGCGCCGTCGGAGAGCTGGCTGGCATTGCCGGCGGTCACGGTACCGCCTTCAATGACGGGTTTGAGTGCCGACAGGCTCGCCAGCGTGGTGTCCGGCCGATTGCCTTCGTCGCGCGACAGCGTCACGTCGCGGTAGCTGACGGCCTGCGTTTCCTTGTCCACCACAGCCATGCGCGTGACCAGAGGAACGATCTCGTCGTCGAAGCGTCCGGCGCGCTGCGCCGCCGCGGTGCGCTGCTGCGATTGCAGCGCGTAGAGATCCTGCGCCTCGCGGCTGATGCCGTACTTTCGGGCCACGAACTCCGCCGTCTGCAGCATCGGCATGTAGGCGTGCTTGGCCTTCGCTTCGACCGCCGGGTCGGCCTCGGCGGCGGCCCACTCGAAGTAGCCCTTCTGGACCGCTGAAATGTTCTCCTGGCCGGCGGCGACCGCCACCCGCATGCCGTCGACGATGATTTGCTTGGCGGCAGTGGCGACGGCCATCAAGCCGGACGCGCATTGCCGGTCCAGCGTCTGCCCGCTGACGCCGACGCCAAGGCCCGCGGCGAGCGCGGCGTTGCGGGCCAGGTTCATGCCCGCGGTGCCAGCGGCGAGCACGGTGCCAACGACCACGTCGTCGATCTTGCTCGGCTCGACACCGCTGCGTGCCACGGCATGCCCGATGGCATGGGCCAGCAGCGTAGGCGACTTGATGGCGTTGAAAGCGCCCTTGGTGGCGCGGCCGATGGGCGTGCGCGCGACGGAGACGATGACGGCTTCTTTCATGGTGGGCTGGTGGTTGCGCCTTGCAAAATGCGGAGAACCCCGCGATGGCTCAGGTGAACCACTCGTCGCGCATGTCGAAGGCAGTGCGATCGACGCGGGCGAGCAGAGTCCACTGGGCTTCGGCCTGCGGCAGTTCCCAGTGGAAGAACCAGCGCATCGCTTGCAGCTTGCCGCGGTAGAAGTCGGCGCTTGCAGCGCTGCCTCCCTTCGAAGCCAGCGCGGCGACTCGGCCCTGGCGCAGCCAGATCCAGGCCAGCGCGATGCGGCCGAAGGCGTCCAGGTAAACGGTGGCGTTGGCCAGCGCAAGATCCGGATCGCTGCGTTGCAGTACCGCCAGCGTCTCGGTCACCTCGACCAGTCGATCGAGCGCGGCCAGCAGCGACGAGGCCTCGTCGTGAAGCCCGGCTTCGGCCGCCTGCGACGCGTCGCTGCGTACCGTCTCGACGAACAGATGCAGGCCGGCGCCGTACTCCATCACCATCTTGCGCCCGAGCAGGTCAATACCATGGATGGCCTCGGCGCCTTCGTGGATCTGGTTCAGGCGCTGGTCCCGGTACAACTGCTCCAGCGGATAGTCGCGCGTGTAGCCGGCGCCGCCCAGCACCTGGATCGCCATGTCGTTGGCCGCTGCGCCGTAGCGCGCCGACCACGACTTGACCACGGGCGTGAGCACGTCCAGCAGGCGGCGCGCCGCCTCGCGCGCGCCCGCATCGGGGTGCGTGTGCTGGTCCTCGAACAAGCTGCTGGCGTGGAGACACAAGGCCAGGCTGCCTTCGGCGTAGGTCTTCTGCGCCAACAACAGGCGGCGCACGTCGGCGTGCGCGACCAGCTTGACCTGCGGCGACAGCGGATCCCTGCACGACGGCAGCCGGCCCTGGGGTCGCTCGCGCGCATAGGCAAGCGACTCGCCAAAGCCACGCCACGCAATGCAGGCCGACATCACGCCAACGCTGATGCGCGCCTCGTTCATCATCTGGAACATGTGCGCCAGGCCGTGGTGCGCGCGCCCGATCAGCCAGCCCACGGCACCGCCCTGATCGCCGAAGGAGAGCACGGTCGAGGTCGTGGCGCGCCAACCCATCTTGTGCAGCAGCCCGGCCAGGGTCACGTCGTTGCGCGGGCCGGGACCGCCGGCCGCATCCGGCAGCCACTTGGGCACGAGAAAGAGCGAGATGCCCTTGACGCCGGCCGGCGCGCCGTCGATGCGCGCCAGCACCATGTGGACGATGTTGTCGGTGAAGTCCTGGTCGCCGCCGGAGATGAACATCTTCTGGCCGAAGATGCGGTAGCTGCCATCGGCCTGGGGCACGGCCCTGGTCTTGATGTCGCCCAGCGCCGACCCTTGCGAGGGCTCGGTCATCGCCATCGTGCCTGCGCAACGGCCGTCGCCCATCGCCGCCAGGTAACGATCCTTCAGCGCCGCACTGCCGAAGCTGCGCAACAGGTTGGCGGCGGCGATGGTCAGCATCGGATACGAGGCCATCGCGACGTTGGCCGCATAGAAGGCGCTCATCGCGGCACGCAGCACGACTTCGGGCAGTTGCAGACCGCCCTCTTCCTGGTCCCAGTGCGCGCTCAGAAACCCGGCGTCGGCGATCGCCTTCCATGCCGCCTGGGCGGACGCGATCAGCTTGGCTTGGCCGGCGACGAACTTCGGCTCGTCTTCATCGCCTTCGCGCAGGTGCGGAGCCAGCAGGTCTTCGGCGAGCTGGCGCGCCGTCTCCAACGTGGCATCGAAGACCTCGCGCGAGTGCTCGGCGTAGCGCGGCCTGGCGAGCACGGCCTGCGTGTCCAGGAACTCGTAGAGCAGGAACTCGAGCTCGCGCTCGCTGATCGTGCTCCCCATCAGGCGACTCCTGAAGCTGCAGCGCGGCCTTTCGCGATGGCTGTGGGCCGCGCGATCGAATCAGAAATCCAGATCGATACGTCGTGGACACGCATGTCGATGTCGGTCATGGCGCTCAGCGGGGCAGTTGCCAGCCCGCGAGCGATGCGCCGCTCTCGGCCAGTTGCGCGAGCAGCGGCGAGACCGTCCAGTACCCCCAGTCGTTGCCGCGCGTTCGTGCGTAGTGGTTGAGCCGTTCGACTATGCGCACCAACCCCACGCGGTCGGCCATGTGCATCGGCCCGCCGCGCCACGCGGGGAAGCCGTAGCCCGCGGTCCAGACGACGTCGATGTCGCTGCCGCGGTAGGCGATGCCTTCCCGAAGAATGGCGGCGCCTTCGTTGAACAACGGGTAGAGCAGCCGCTCGATGACTTCGTCGCCGGCGATGGCGTCGCGCCGCGCGATGCCATGCGCGCGGGCGAGATCGGCCGCAATGCGTTCGACCTCGGGGTCATCAACCGCCTTGCGCCCCTCGTAGCGGTAGTAGCCTGCGCCGGTCTTCTGCCCCTGCCGCCCCCGTTCGAACATCGTCCGCACCAGCGCGCGGTAACTGGGATCGCGGCCCAGGATGCCGGCCTTCGTCGCCTCGATCACCGTCTTGGCGCCGACATCGATGCCCGCCATGTCCAGCATGCGGCACGGCCCCATCGCGAACCCGAGCGATTCGACCGCGGCATCCACCTGGCGCGGCGTAGCGCCTTCCAGGATCAGGTATTCGGCCTCGCGCATGTAGACCTCGGCCATGCGGTTGCCGATGAAGCCGTAGCACACGCCCGAGACCACGGCCACCTTGCCCGTCGCGCGGGCGATCTGCATCACGGTGGCAAGCACCTCGGGCGCGGTCCGTGCACCGCGCACCACCTCCAGCAGCCGCATCACGTGCGCGGGGCTGAAGTAGTGCATGCCGACGAAGTCCTCCGGCCGCCCGCTGGCTTGCGCCAGCGCATCGACGTCCAGCGTCGAAGTGTTGGTCGCGATGATCGCGCCCGGTCGGCACAGGCGCCCGAGCCGCGCGCTGACCTCACGCTTCAAGTCCAGGTTCTCGAACACCGCTTCGACGACCAGGTCGCAGCCGGCCAGCGCCGCTTCGCCGGTACCGGTACCGATGCGCGCCAGCCGTTCGGCCGCTTCCACCGCGTCGAGCCGCCCCTTGGCGACGCTCACCTCGTACTGACCGCGAATGAGGCCCAGGCCGCGGTCCAGCGCGGTCTGCGTCGCATCGACCAAGGTGACAGGGTAGCCAGCATTGGCAAAGGTCATCGCAATGCCGGTGCCCATCGTTCCGGCGCCGAGCACGCCAACCGTGGCCACGGTACGTGGTTTCAAGCCGGCCGGCAGGTTCGGAATGCGCGCCGCCTCGCGCTCGGCGAAGAACACGTGGCGCATCGCCTTCGACTCGGCCGAGAGCCGCAACGCGTCGAACGCCGTCTTCTCTTGCGTGACGGCATCGAGGAAGGGCGTGCCGCCGGTCGCGATCTCGACGCAGCGCACGATCTCGCGTGCCGGCCGACCACCCATGTCCCCGGGCGGCAGCTTGCGCCGTACCTCGTCGAGCAGATCGGGCGCGAAACCGGGCACGGCGCGCGCGCTCGCACACGGCCAAGGCCGTCCGCCCGCGAGTAGCTTGCGGGCCAGGGTTGCGGCCGCTTCGCGCAGGCCGTCGTCGACCACCTCGTCGACCAGCCCCAGTTCGAGCGCGCGCGCAGCACCCACCGGCGCGCCGCTGAGGATCATCTCGAGCGCCACCGGCACGCCCACCAGCCGAGGCAGGCGCTGTGTGCCGCCCGCGCCGGGCAGCACGCCCAGCTTCACTTCGGGCAGGCCCAACTGCGCGCCGCGCAGCGCGACGCGGCCGTGACAGGCCATAGCCAGTTCCAGCCCGCCGCCCAGCACGTGACCGTGCAGCGCGGCGACCACGGGCTTGTCCATCTTGTCCAGCACCGCATTCACTTCGTTGAAGTACGGGTCCGCGAGCTGCGGCTGGTCGAACTCGACAATGTCGCCGCCTGCGACGAAGGTGCGGCCGGCGGCACAGACGACGACGGCATCGCTCTTGGCGTCGGTGTTCGCCGCGACCAGCGCGGCCAGCAGGCTGCGCCGCACTTCGAGCGACAAGGCGTTGACGGGCGGGCTGTCGATTTCGATGGTCAGGATGCGGCTCGCCAGCGACGATGTGACAACAGGGTTCATGATTTGCAGCGAGGCGTCAGGCGCGTCGGCGCGCGACGCGGATCAGGATGGCACCCAGGCCGAAGGCGACGAGCGCATAGCCCACGATCGCCACCGCGGACACGCGAGTTCCGTCCGTCGCCTTCTCCACGGCGACGACCAGCACGGGACTCAGGAACATGCCCAGGAAGAGACAGGAGCTGAACACGCCGGTTCCCAGCCCACGCCTGGACAAGGGCAGTTCGTCCATGTTCCAGCTGGCGATCGCCGGCAGCAGGACACCCGTGCCGAGCCCGAACACGAACCCGGCGGCAGCCATCGATGCGAAGTTCTCGGCCAATGGCATGCCGGCCAGCGCCGCCCCGGACCAGAAGGGCACCGGACGCGAGGCGCAGCGGCAGTGACAGTGCCGGCGCGATCACCCAACCGAAGAGCAGCGTGCCCGCGATGTTGCCCACGCCATAGATGGCGAAGGCCAAGCCGATCTGCGGCGGTGAGTCGATGCCGATGCCGTTGAGCAGATAGGCGAAGTGCGCCGCGAGAACGAGGTACGAGGCCCCAACCGCCACTGCGAGGACGCATCGCCATGCGAGCGCCCCCGGCCTGAACGCCAGATCGTCGGCCGCCCGCTGCGCGACGCTCATCGTCGCGCGAGTCACGGGCTCCCACAGAAATACCATCATCAGGGGCGGAAGCAGCAGGCCGATGCCGAATGCCGCGTACGGCGTGCGCCAACCGTAGGCAGCCAGGACGCCACCGATCAAGCTCAGCACGACCACGGATACCGCCGTTGCCGTCGTCTGCAACGCCATGTACCGCACGCGTTGCAATCCGTGGTAGTAATCGCCGATCAAGGCGGTGCTGATCGTCAGAAGCGCAGCCTCGAAGACCCCGAGCGCGAACCGGCTGGCGAGGATCGCGGTCACGGACTCCAGGTACAGCGGCATCGTCCCGACGAATGCGTAGGCGAAGGCGGACACGATCAGCAGCCGCTTGCGCCCCCAGCGGTCCGCCAGTTCGCCGGCGACCACGCTCAACAGCGCGATCGACAGCGCCGGAGCGCTCATGATCAACGGGACCAGCATCTCCACCCTCGGCACATTGGCGAAGTGCGCCTGCATGACTGGCAGGCTCGGTCCGAGGATGGCCGTGATCATGGCAGCCAGCGCGGCAGTCATCAGCAGCACGGCGACCTGGCCGAGCCCCGGCACACGGGACGCCGATGCGGTAGCGCTGCTTGCGACGTCGAACTCGATGCTCTTCATGTTCGCCCCGTCGCGTTCACGCCCGCGGCGCGTACATCCGCGAGCAACGTGCCGGGGCGCTCGCCTCGCGATGCAAGTAGGTAGTACGCCAGCGCAGGCAGCAGCACCAGCGCGCCGACCATGTTCCACAGGAACATGAACGCCAGCAGGATGCCCATGTCGGCCTGGAACTTGATGGGGCTCAAGGCCCAGGTGAGCACTCCGGAGGCGAGCGTGATGCCGGTCAGCAAGACGACCTTGCCGGTGAACAGCAGCGCCCGGTAGTAGGCCTCGGAGAGCGTCATGCCTTCGCGCAGCCGGGCCAGCATCACGGAGAGGATGTAGAGCGCGTAGTCCACGCCGATGCCGACGCCCAGCGCGATCACCGGCAGCGTAGCCACTTTCACGCCCATGCCGAGCGCGACCATCAGGGCTTCGGCGAGGAACGACGTGACGACCAGGGGCAGGATGGCGACCACGACCGTGCGCCACGAGCGGAACGTCACGAACGTGAGCACGACGACGGCCCCATAGACCAGCCACAGCATCCGGCGCCAGGCGTCCTTGACGACGATATTGGTGGCTGCTTCGATGCCGGCGCTGCCTGCGGCCAGCTTGAACTTCGCGTCAGGGGTGTCGTTCTTGGCCGCGAAGGCCTGGACGTGCTCGATCACGCGCGTCAGCGTGTCGGCCTTGTGGTCGCGCAGGTACACATAGACGGTCAGCAGCTTGCACGCCTCGTCGTACAGGCCGCGCGGCGCATTCGTGACGATCGAGTTCACCATGGCCTGGCTGGGCAGCATCTCGTACCACTTGGGGTTGCCTTCGTTGAGGCCCACGAGCATGCGCCGGTTGAGCAGCGCCACCGTGTTCGTCGACTCCACGCCGTCGATCTGCCGAAGTTGCCACTCCAGCTCGTCCACCTTGAGCACCGTGTCCAGCTGCGAACACCGGCCCTCGGGGGTCGCCACCATGACGGCGAGGACGTCGCTGGACGCGCCGTAGGACGCGTTGGTGAAGGCCACGTCGCGGTTGTAACGGCTGTCGGGTCGCAGTTCGGGCGCGCCCGGATCGAGATCGCCGATGGACAGCCTCGATCCGGCCGCGAAGCCGCCCGCCAGCAGCACCGCCCCCGCAGCCACCGCCGCAGCGGCCCAGCGTGGTTGCGTGAAGCGGTCGAGCAGCGCCCACAGCGGGTGCTTCGCCTGCCCGCGTGCATCGGCCTCCTCCTCCTTCAGGCTGCGCAGTGCGGCGGCGGCACTGACGCCCGTGTAGCTGAGCAGGATCGGCAGCAGGATCAGGTTCGTGAAGATCAGAACCGCGACGCCGATCGATGCGGCAACGGCGAGTTCGCGGATCACCGGGATGTCGATGACCAGCAGCACGGCGAAGCCCACCGCATCGGCCAGCAGAGCCGTCAAGCCCGCCAGGAAGAGGCGCCGGAACGTGTGGCGCGCGGCCACCAGCTTGTGCGTGCCCCGACCGACATCCTGAAGGATGCCGTTCATCTTCTGGGCGCCGTGCGACATGCCGATCGCGAACACCAGGAAGGGCACGAGGATGGAGTACGGGTCGAGCGCGTAGCCCAGCATCGGCAGCAGGCCGAGTTGCCACACCACGGCGACCAGCGACATGGTCACGACAAGCAGCGCCGAGCGCGTGCAGCGCGTGTACCAGAAGACCATGGCAGCGGCGATCAGGACCGCGACGCCGAAGAACGCCAGCACGTACTCGACGCCGTCGATCAGCTCGCCCACCAGCTTGGCGAAGCCGGTGATGTGGATCGTGACGCCCTGTGCCTCGTACTTGGCGCGCAGCGCTTCCAGCCGGCCGGCGAGCACGCCGTAGTCGAGCGGCTTGCCATCGGCCTGGGTCGCCATCAGCGGCACGAAGATCGCGCTCGATCGTCCGTCCAGGGCCACCAGTTGCCCGATCTCGCCCGAGCGCGCGATGTTCGCGCCCAGGGCCTGCAGGCTGGCCGGAGACCCGTCGTAGCCATCGGGGATCACCGGGCCGCCTTCCAGGCCGTCTTCGGTGACGGCGGTCCAGCGGACCGCCGGCGTCCACAGGCTTCTCATCTGCTGGCGCACGACGCCCGGCAGCAGGAAGACCTCGTCGCTGAGTTGGCGCAGCGTCTGCTGGTAGGGCGCGTCGTAGATGGTCCCGTTGGGGTTGGCGACGACGATCCGCACGGCGTTGCCCAGGCCGTAGAGCTGCGTCTCGTGTTCGTGGAAGGAAACGATGAAGGGATGCGAGATCGGGATCGTCTTTTCGTAGCTCGCCGACAGCCGGAGGTGAGTGGCCTGCCATGCGAGGACCAGCGTGATCAGCGCGCACAGCGAGACCACGATGCCGCGGTGGTTGAACAGCGCCCTCTCGAGCCATGAGCCACTGCATTGATCGAAATCGGCCAGGTCGCGCACGGCCGGCGCGGTGGACAAGGCGGCAGTGGTCATCGGGTGGCGGGTTCCAGGGTCGGGAGCCGGATGGCGCCGGTCAGACCGACGACGAGCAGCGCGCCTTCGGGCAGCGGCAGCAGGGCCGATGGCGCCGGCAACGAGGTCCGCAGCCGCAAGGGTGCGATCGGCGAGCCGGAGCGAGCCATGAACAACTCGCCTGCCTGGTTGACCATCAGGACCCGGCTGTCGGGCAGCACGGTACCGTGCACCAGCGTGACCGGCGGTGTGCCTTCAATGGCGGTCCAGGTCTCGCCGTCGTCGGGCGAGTACATGGCATTGCCTCTCAGTCCTGCGGCGACCAGCCCGCGACCCGGCAGCGCCATGACGCTGAACCAGCTTCCACGGTACGAGGTCTGCAGCGCCGCGAAACTCGCGCCGCCGTCGCGCGAGCGGAACATCGCGCCTTGTTCTCCGGCGATGAAGACCGAGTCGCCGCGCACGGCGATCGAATACAGGTGCACCCCTCTGGGGTTGTCGATGCGGCTCATCAGGCTGGACCACGTCGCGCCGCCGTCCCTCGTCTCGAAGGCCAGGTTGTAGGCGCCGACGATGTAGCCGTGTCGCGCATCGACGAAGCGCAGGTCGAGCAGCGGCTTGTCGGGGCCTTCGGCCACCAAGCGGTGAGCGTCTGCGGTGTCCTGGGCCGCGAGTACCGCCTGGGCCAGCGTGCGTCCGTCGGCTTGGCGCACCCAGTTCTCGCCGCCGTCCTCGCTGTGCAGCACGATGCCGCCGTGGCCGACAGCCCAGCCACGCTGGGCATCGACGAACTGCACGGCCGTGAGCGTGACCGCCACCGGCACGGCATGCGCCTGCCGCCACGTGCGCGCGCCGTCGTCGGACAGCACGACGATGCCGCGTTCGCCGACCGCGACGACCCGTTGGCCTGCCAGCGCAGCCGCCAGCAGCACGTCTCGCTCGGGCGCGCGCACCGCCATGGCCGGATGATCGAGCGCCGGGAACGACGCCGCCGCCATGGCGCCGCCGAAGGCGCCTGCGAGCGCCAGCCCGCACAGCCACCGGCGGCGCTTCATCAACGGCATCAACGCACTCCCTCGCCGGCCATGGCGTCCGGTGTGAAGACCGTTTCAGGGAACGGAACCTTTTGTGCCCGGTAGATCGTGTCCTTCTCGTTGGTGATGCCGGAGATGAAGGTGGAGCCGCCCACGAGGTCGTAGATGCCCCAGACCAGTTGATCGGTCGCCGGGAAATCGGAGAAGACGGCGGGGACCGCGAACGGCACCCGCGTGAGCGTGCCCGTGGCGTCGTAGCGCTCGGCCATCACCGCCATCCAGGTGTCTTCGTCGAAGTAGTAGCGGGTCTTGGGGCTGGTGTGGCGCTGCCCTGCGCGCAACGTGGCGTCCACGACCCACACGCGGTGCAGTTCCCAGCGCACGTGGTCCGGACTCAGGTGCTTGGGACCGAAGATGTCCTTGTCGCGGGCCGGAACATAGGTGCGGTTGCTGTTGTAGGGAACCAGCATCTCGCGCTTGCCGACGAGCTTCCAATCGAAGCGGTTGGTGCGGCCGGTGAAGACGTTCACTTCGTCGAAGGTGGCGATGCCGGCTGAGAAGGGGCCGGGCGTGTCGCAGCAAGGGTTGGGCAGCTTGCGAACCCTGCGCTGGCCGGTCATGTAGACCCAGGTGTTGGCCTTGTCGTCGTCGACTGCGAAGCGCCCGGTAATGGCTTCGCCGGCGCGGATCGCGGGTCCGAAAACCTTTTGTCGCACCAACAGATATTCGCCGTTGAACTTGTCGGCGCCGTTGGGCTGGTAGTACGGCATCGTCACTTCCAGACTGGCGTCGCTGATCATCAGCCACTGGCCGTCGGAGGTGACCTGGTAGTTGCGTATCGCGCCCGTGTACGACGGATTGCGCCAGCGCAGCAAGTGATTCCAGACCACTTCCACGCCCGCCTTGGGGATCGGGAACGGAATGCCGCCATAAGCGCCTTCAGGCGCCTGCCCCGAAGGCAGGTCGACCAGCTTGGCCTTGACGGCGTTCTTGGCGGTGTAGTCGTACACCCACTGCGGCGCGATGCCGGTGCGCAAGGTCGGATAGACATCGATGCGGAAGCTCTCGGGATACTTGCGCATCACGGCCTTGAAGCCGTCGCTCACGCGGTCGGCGTACTGGTCCAGGTTCTTGGCCGTCACCGAATACAGCAGCTTGTCATCGGCGAATGGGTCCTTGCGCCGATTGGGTCCGTACATGTCCCCGCCAGGCACCGGTGCGCCGGTCCAGGCGGGGATGGAGCCGTCCTTGTTGCCCGCGCGCTCGGCGCCTAAAGGCGTGAGCGTGGTCCTGAGCTGCGTCGCTTCTTCTGCGCTGACGGCGGCGAAAGCGGGCGTGAAGGCCGGGGCCAGCGCAAAGGCCAGTGCCACGACAGCGGGACGGTTGAGAGTAGATTTCATGATGCGTCTCCTGGGATTCAGAACGAGTAGCGCGCGGACGCAGCGATGAAGTCACGGTCACCCAGGGCCTGCTTCCACTGGTAGATGCCATCGACGGCCACCGGCGCGCGGCTGCCGTAGTAGTGCGTGTAGTTGAGCGTGAAGCGCCAGGCGTCGCGGAAGCTGGCGTTCAGGCCGACCGAAACGTCGCCGCCGTTCTGCGGAATCCACGCCGGCGGCCCGCCCGCGGCGTACGGCCGCGAACCCTTGGGCGCCCACCCCAGACCCACCGGCACGCCGATGTCGACGCCCGGCGCCACGCTGCGGTAGGTCGGCTCGAGCACGAAGCGCAGTGCGACGCCGTCGCGCGTGGAATTCGGATCCAGCGCGCCCGGGTTCTTCATCACCGAGAGCATGCGGTTCCAGGCGACTTCGGCCGCGAACGATGCCTCGCGCCACAGCCAGCTCTCGTCCAGCGAGGCGAGCACCGAGACGTTGACGTGTGCGGTCTTGCCGGTGGCGTAGCCGGGGTTGCCTGTCACGTCAGTGGGCGGCACTGGCGCAATGGCACTGAGGTCGACGCCTTGCGACGAAGCCAGCGACGAGTTGCGGCGAATGCCCGCCTCCGCGGCAATGTTGTATGACCCGAACGTGCGGCTCGCACTCAGCGCGACGGCGGTCACCCCTTCGTTGTAGGCCATGTAATAGCCCGTAGGTGCGGGCGCATTCCCTACCACTCCCAGCACGGCGACGGGTTGAGGCCCCTTCTCGTGGTAGCGCACGAGGTAGGCGCCGAAGTCGGTCTCGTCGCCGCGCCAACGCAGCTGGATGCCGCCTTGGCCACTGTTCTTCGGCGTGCGGTCGGCTTGGCGCGGAGCGCCCGTGGGGCCCACCAGCAGTTGCTCGCCGCCGTCCAGCAGGATGTCCGAGGTGCTCAGGTAGCTGCCCGCGGCCGGAAGGATCGACCGCTGCCAACTGAACTGATAGTAGGCGCCGAGCGAGAGACGGGGCGTGAGCTGCGCCGTGCCCGAGAGCATCGGGACGGGCCGGATGGCCTCCTTGAACTGCGTTCCCGGCACGCCAGCGAGCTTGATCGCATCCACCGGCATCATGCCGCCGGCGATGGCATTGGAGCCAAAGAAGAGACTTTCGCCCCAGGTCAGCGCGTGGCGGCCCGCGCGGAACGCGGCCTTGGTCTCCCCGAGGTCGAACTTACCGAAGACGAAGGCATCGAGCAGCTCGGCCTTGCGGCCCATCCGGTCGCGCGTGGCCTTCGTGAACTCATCGGCCGGCACCGATGCATTGTTCGGGAATGCACCGCCGGCGACGCCGGGGTTGTCGTTCTTCTTGTTGTAGACGTCGTCGTAGTAGGCTGCGCCGCTCACGCGTATGCCGAAGTTGCGCTGCCATACGAGGTCGGCCTCGGTGAAGAGGTCGAGGCGGTTCGAGACGATGCCCTTGCCGAAGTTGCGATCGCCGTCGTCACCGTTGGCGTTGCCCGGCCCCAGGTACACGGCATCCGGCGAACCGACACGGCTGGCCAGGCTGTACTTGACCGTCGTGTCCCAGCGCAGCGAAACGTCAGGGTTGCCAGTGTCGATCTCGACGGCCTGTGCGCTGGAGGCCAGCGCTGCCAGGGCCGCGCCGGCGCCGCACGCATGCCGCCACTTCGAATGATGGGAGTGTCTTGTCATCGCTTCATGTCTCCTGTGTTGTTGGTGATGGGGCGCTGTTGCAACGTGAGGGGGTGCGCCTTCTTCCCGCCGAGCGGGCCCTTCGCATTGACGGGATCGATAAGGTGCGAAGAGATCGATGCCCCGGAATCCGTTCGATGCCGGTCCCGCGCTCGGTCACCCGGCTTCGATGACCGGATTGCGCAGCGTGCCGATGCCCTCGACCGCCACCTCGCAGATGTCGCCCGGCTTCATCCACAGCGGTGGCTTGCGTGCCAGGCCCACGCCTGCAGGCGTACCGGTGACGATGACGTCGCCGGGCTCCCAGGTGAACACCTCACTCAGCACGCTGACCAGCGTGGCGACGTCGAACAACATGTCGGTCGTGCTGGCCTGTTGCACGACTTGGCCGTTGAGCAGCGTGCGGATCGACAAGCCGGCGGCGCCCGCCGGCAGCTCGTCGGCCGTCACGAAGTACGGCCCGAACGCGCCGGTGGCATCGAAGTTCTTGCCGACGGTCCATTGCGACGTGCGCAACTGGTAGTCGCGGATCGAGGCGTCGTTGAAGACCGAGTAGCCGGCCACGTGGTCCAACGCCTGCGCCTTCGGGATGTCACGGCCGCCCCGGCCGATGACGGCGACGAACTCGCCCTCGTAGTCGAGCTGCTGCGACGATCGCGGGCGCACGATGGGCGCATCGTGGCCGATCAGACTGGACGCGTAGCGGCCGAACACGACGGGGTAGTCGGGAATCTGCGAGCCGGTTTCGCTCGTATGGTCGGCATAGTTGAGGCCGATGCAGACGATCTTCGGCGGTGTGGCCAGCGGGGGCAGGAAATGCAGCGACGACGGATCCGCCTCGGGCGCCCCGGCGAGCATCTGCCCTGCCGCTCGCAGAGCGGCAGGGCCGGCGACGACCAGCGACTCCAGCGTGCCCGGCCAGCGTGCGTCGTGCTGCCAGCACACGCGCAGGCGGTCGTTCTTGTCGAGCAACGCGAGGCCGCTTGTCCGGCCGTCGTGCACCATGGCAAAACGCATTCGATACCTCTCGCAATCCTTTTGAGCGCCGCCGGCTTCAGGCCCGAGCCGCGCCGGGCCAGACGTGGCCGCCGAAGTCCTGGCGCAGTTGCGTCTTCAGCAGCTTGCCGGTGGCGGTGTGGGGCAGCTTTTCGACGAAGACCACGTCGTCGGGGATCCACCACGTGGCGACCTTGCCCTCGAAGAAGGCTCGAAGCTCGTCGCTCGTGATGCTGCAGCCCGGCTTCGGCACGACGACCAGCAGCGGCCGTTCATCCCACTTGGGGTGGGTTACGGCGATCGCCGCTGCCTCGGCCACGGCCGGGTGGGCCATCGCGAGGTTCTCCAAGTCGATCGAACTGATCCACTCGCCGCCGGACTTGATGACATCCTTGCTGCGGTCGGTGATCTGGATGTAGCCGTCCTCGTCGAGCGTCGCTACGTCGCCCGTGGGGAACCAGCCGTCGGCCGTCAGCGGGTTGCCGCCTTCGCCCTTCATGTACGAGCCGACGACCCACGGGCCGCGCACCTGCAGCGAACCGAAGGCCTTGCCGTCGCGCGGCACAGGCCGGGCCTGGTCGTCGACGACGCGCAGTTCGACGCCGAACAGCGGCCGGCCCTGCTTGCGCTGGATCGCCTCGCGCTCGCTGGGTGACAGCGCCTTGTGCTTGGCCTTGAACGCGGACGTGGTCCCCAACGGGCTGATCTCGGTCATGCCCCAGGCGTGGATCACGCGCACGCCGTAGTCCTCCTGCAGCGTGCGAATCAAGGCCGGCGGACAGGCCGAGCCGCCGATCACCACGCGCTGCAGGGTCGAGAAGCGCAGGCCACGCTCCTTTATCCAAGCTAGCAGGCCGTTCCACACCGTGGGCACGGCGCCGGAGAAGGTGGCACCGTGGGTTTCGAACAGTTCGTACAGGCTGGCGCCGTCGAGCGCCGAGGCCGGGAACACCATGGCCGCGCCCACGGCCGCGCAGGCATACGGCAGTCCCCAGGCGTTGACGTGGAACATCGGCACGGCCGGCGCCACAACGTCGCTCGCCGACAGCGCGAAAGAATCCGGCCAGGCGAGCGCGAAGCTGTGCAGCAGCGTCGAACGGTGGCTGTAGAGCACGCCCTTCGGATTGCCGGTCGTGCCCGAGGTGTAGCAGAGCGCAGCGGCGCTGAGTTCGTCGAGCCGAGGCCAGTCGAAATGGTCCGGGCGCCCGTCAACCAGGTCTTCGTAGCACAGCGCGCCAGGTACTTCGATCCGGGCCATCTCGTCGCGACTACACATCGCGATCCATTGCCTGACCCGGGGACACTCCGGCGCGACCTGCCTGACCAGCCCGGCGAAGCCGGGATCGAAGAACACGCAGCGGTCGTCGCCGTGGTTGACGATGTAGCGCACCTGTTCCGGGAACAATCGCGGGTTGATCGTGTGCACGACCGCGCCCAGCCCGGTGATCCCGTAGTACAGCTCCAGATGGCGGTGGCTGTTCCAGGTCCAGCGTGCCGATCCGGTCGCCGGCCTTGACGCCCAGCGCGTCAACCAGCGCACTCGCCAACTGGGCAGCCCTGCTCCCGATCCCCGACCAGTTGCTCCGATGGAAGCCGCCGTCGGCCAGGCGCGAGACGATGGCCGTGTCGCCGTGGAACTTGCTCGCGTGGCGCAACAGCGCCGAGGTGTTCAGCGGCACGTTCATCATCTGTCCGAGCATGGCTGTCTCCTGCTGCCCTGCCGTCAGAGGACGCCCGCCTGGACGGCCGCGAGACCGCCTTTCAGGAACGCGGTGTTGACGCCGGCGAAGGCCTCCGGCCGCTCGTACGGCGGCCAGTGCCCGGCGTCCTTGACCACGACGAGCTTGTTCTTCGGCAGGTTCTCCACGTAGTGCTGCGCGCCCATCACCGGGGAATACGCGTCTTTGTCCGACCAGACGAGCAGCACCTCTTTGTCCACGCCGCGCAGCGCCTCGGCCGTCAGCGAGTACTTCTCGTACAGTTCTTGTCGCACCACGGACAGCATGCGCGGCAGCCGCGCACGGAACTCGCTTTGGTGGTAGATCGCATAGCGCACGTCCACCAGCTCCTCGGAGACCAGCGCGTGGTTGTGGATCACGTTCTGCAGGCGCTTGCGCGTGAACTCGCGGTCGTCGCTCATCACGGCGGCCGTGGTGCTTTCGTTCACGAGCTTCCTGACCTCGGGCGTGCCCGCCGACGGGCAACCTGCAGCCAGGATCATGGTCGCGCGGTCGACGCGCTCGGCGTGGTGCAGCAGCATCCAGCCGACGACCCAGCCGCCCAGCGAGATGCCGCTGAGGTTGGCGGTGGCCAGCCCCTGCACGTCCATGTAATCGACCACATGCTGGGCCAGTGCATCCACCGTGTAGTCCACGTCGGGCTTACCCGTGTAGCCGTGGCCCAGCATGTCGATCAGGTGCACCTGGAAGCCGGCAGCCACATGCGCTGGCGCTGTGCGCACGAAGGCTTCCAAGTGACCGCTGATGCCGTGCAGAAAGATGATGGGACGGCCATTGCCGGCTCGCAGCGCGCGCGTCGAAATGCCTTTGACATCGACAGTTCGCATATCGAACGGCACGCCGAGCAGGTCGGTCCACAGAGACATGGATGTCCTTTCTTTGGAAGAGTGAAGTGAGGCGCAGCTCAGGCGAGCGGCCCCAGAGAGATCTGTCCGGCGTAGGTGTCGGAAGAGGCGAGGACTTCGGGCCAGTCGTCCACGATGGGCACGCGCAGTGACGCCGGGCGCGGGCGGCCGTCCCAGCCCACCTGCTCCATGCCGCTGTAGAGCATGACCGTGGTCCCGGCGGTGTCCATGAAGAACACTGCGTGCTCGATGCCCGGGTGCAACTGCCAGGGCAGCGCGGGCGCGGGCGACAGACCCAGCTTCATCAGATGCGCGCGAGCATCGCGCAGCTGCTTGTAGCTGCCAACCTCGACGCCGATCGCCAGCGTCGTGTTGTTTCCGCTGCGGCCCAGGCCGGCACGCGCCGCTTCGGGGATCAGCGCGATCACGTGGTGGTCGCTGCCGCAGCGCAGATAGGCTGCACGGTGCCCGTTCCAGTCGACGCGCTCGGTCACCTCCAGCCCCATCATGCCCAGGTAGAAGTTCAGCGACTTCTCGACGTCCTTCACGAACAGGTAGACCGGGCCAATGCGATTGACCTTGAACGGACGCTGCAGGCGCACGCCGCCGACGTCGAATGCGTACGGCAGCGGCTCTTCCGGACGGAAGCCCCCTTCGAGCGACTTGCCCGCGGCTTCGACGGCGGCAAGCTCTTCGCGTTCGCTGGGCTGCGGCAGATCAGGCGCTTCGCTGGTGACGATGCGGGCCGACAGCGGTTTGGAGCGGCGGTCCCATCCGATCTGTTCCATCCCGTAGTACAGCTCCATGCTGTGGCCATCGGGGTCCTGGACATAGACCGCCCAGTTGCTGCCGGGCGAGTCCCGCCCGACGCGCCAGACCTTCAGACCCAATTCTTCGAAGTAGGCGTGACCGCGAACGACTTCCTCGAGCGTGCCGACCTGGAACGAGACCTGATTGATCGTGACGCCAGCCTCATAGAACGGATCGCTCCCCACGAACCGCGCATCGATGCATGCGAGCGAGTGGTGATCCGTGCCGTGCGAGGTGAAGAACCCCAGCGGCGGCTCACCGGGCTCGAGGATGAGCTCGTCGGTGACGCGGAAGCCCAGTTGCTCCACGTAGAAGCGCCGAGCTGCTCCCAGGTCGGCAAGGGTGATGCCGACATGGCCCAGGCGGCGCATCTTGAAAGGACGCGGCATTTCGACGCCGCCGACCGTGTACTTGCGTGAGCTCATCAGAGGACCATGGGTTGGGTAGGCGATGGCGCGATTATGCTGAAAATCGATTTTATATCGATCAGGTGTTTACCCTAGTCGACCATCTTCCCTATGAATCGACAAGGATGCGACCATTTCAGGGTTGCCCCTCACCGACACTAAATCGATAATCGATAAACTGGACGACGTTGGGCATACCATGGCCTGAAGCCGCACATTGGAGAATCGGATGCAACAAGCTCGCAGCGACGTCGTCGTCGTAGGCGCCGGACCGACCGGCTTGGTGACCGCGCTGTTGTTGGCTCGTCAGGGCCACACGGTCGCAGTCGTGGAACGCCACGCCGCGCCTTACCCGCTCCCGCGGGCCATCGGCATCAGCCACGAGTCGCTTCGCATCCTGCATGCCGCGGGCGCCAGCGAGGCCTTGCGCGACGTGTTGTTCTGGGACGAACGCCTCACCAGCGCCAGCTACGTCACCCGCTCCGGCGAGGTGCTGATGCAGATGCCGTTCCGGCGGCGTGCGGAGTCCGGATGGCCGGAGATGCAATGCTTCGATCAGCCGGATTTCGAGCAGGCGCTCGAGCGGCGCGTGCTCACCCAGGCCAACATCCGCCTGCTTCGAGGCCGCGAGGTCACGGCAGTGCGGCAGGATGCCGAGGGGGTGGAGGTGGTGACCGCGCGCGCCAATGCCGGGGACCAGGCCGCCAACGACGCTCGCGAAACGCTGCAAGCGGCCTACGTGATCGGCTGCGACGGCGCCAACAGCATCGTCCGCCAAGCCATGGGCGTGCCGGTCACCGATTTGGGCTTCACCTGGGATTGGCTCGTGGTGGACATCCAGCCGACGGTCGAGCGCGAGTGGACGCCCTTCTTCGCCCAAGTGCTTTCACCGCCACGCACCGTGACCTGCGCCCCCGCCGGCCCGGGGCGCCGACGCTTCGAGTTCATGCTGCTGCCCGGCGAGACGCGCGACGACATGGGCACGGAAGCGATGGCATGGCGCCTGCTGGCCGAGCAGGGTGTCGATCCGTCGAATGCCAAGCTGGTGCGCAACGTGGTCTACCGCTTCCGCGCGCTGTGGGCCGACAGCTGGCGCCAGGGACGGATGCTGCTGGCAGGAGACGCGGCCCACCTCACCCCACCATTCATCGGGCAGGGATTGAACTCCGGCTTGCGAGACGCCGCCACACTAGCGTGGCGCATGGATCTGGTGCTGCGCGGCCTGGCCGAAGCGGACTCGCTCGACGGGTACACCACCGAACGTGTGGCCCATGTGCGTGACCTGATCGAGCAGGCCGTGGGCATCGGCCGGATGCTCTGCGTCGCCGAACCCGAGGCCTGCGCGCAGCGCGACGCCGCGCTGCGCGCGATGCGCGACACGCCAGGCGCCGCGCCACCGCCGCCGGTCTGGCGCCTGGGGACTGGAGCGATCGCCGAAAACGATCCGCACGCCGGCCTGCTCGGCTGGCAGGGCGTGGTTCGTCTGGACGGAAGGCAAGGCGAGTTCGACGACGTCTGCGGCGTCGGGCGCTTCGTGCTGCTGGGTCGCAGCGGCGATCCGCGCAGCGCACTCGCCCCGGTGGCGCAGGCCATCTGGCAGCGCATCGGCGGTCTGGCCTTTCACGTGGGCACCAATGCTTCGCTCGTCGACGTCGAAGGCACTTACGCCCAGTGGTTTGCGCAGACCGGTGCCGACGTGATCCTGGTGCGCCCCGACTTCTACGTCTTCGGCATTGGCCGGACGCTGGACGATGCCAGCGACCTGGTACTGCAGCTCGCACAGTGCATGGGACCGGAAGTCCGCACTACCACCACACCGACCGCCACGCGAACGCCGACGCCCACGCGGGGAGACAAAGCCATGGCCGACATTAGCGGCCTGTGGGACTGCATCGTCGCCGGCCCAGTAAGCAAGGAGACGCACGAGCTCATGCTGCAGGCCGCGGCCGACGGCAGCGTCACTGGCTCGATGAAGAACACCCTCACCGGCCATGAGACGCCGATCGAGAATGGTCGTTTCGACGGCGAGAAGCTCACCTGGACGACGCGCCTGACCAAGCCCTTCAAGCTAACCGTGACTACCGAAGTGCAAATCGAGGGCAACCACCTTGCAGGCCAAGGCGGCACGAAGATGATGGGCACGGTTCCGATCACGGGAACCAAACATGCCTGAGCCGCGGCCAGCCGGCACCCACACTGCTCATGCCACCATCACGGTCATGAAAGAAAACTCGGTCACCCAATCCCACCCGCAGTCACAGCATCCGGCACCGGATTCTCCGGCTGGTTCGGCGCGGCTGGGCGGACGCAGCCTGACGTCCGCTGTGTATGAACGCCTGCGCGCCGAGATCATCGCCAATCGTCTGCCCCAGGGGGAGAAGCTACCGCTGGCGCAGTTCCAGGAGCAGTTCGGCGTGAGCCTGAGCGTGGTACGCGAGGCGCTGTCCCGGCTCGCTGCCGAAGGCCTGGTCGTCGCAGAGGCACAGCGGGGCTTCCGCGTCTCGCCGATCTCCAAGGCCGACCTCATCGACGTGACGCGGACGCGCATCGCCATCGAGGGCTTGGCGCTGCAGCTGGCCATCGCCAAGGGCGATAGCGCTTGGCAGGCCGCGGTGGAGCAGACCTATGAGCGCATGCGCAACGTCATGCGCGCAACTCAGAGGGACCAGTGGGCCGAGGCACATGCGCGCTTCCACCGATTGCTGGTCGCCCCATGCGACTCTCCTTGGCTGCTGCGCTTTCGCGACATACTGTTCGAACAGGCAGAGCGCTACCGCTACGCCGCGATCACCGGCATCCGCCCCCCCAAGCAAGCCGAAATCGATGCCCAGCATCGGGCGTTGGTGGATGCTGTACTTCAGCGCAACCCGGCCAAGGCGCAGATGGCGATTGACGCCCACTTCACTTCCTCGCTGGAGCGGACGTTGGAGAGCTTGGCACCGCAATAAGCTGATGCAAGCACCCTCATCATTACGAACACCCACAAGAAGTGCGTATGGGCAACGCTCTTTCAGGCGTTCGGAGAGCGTGTTGCGGCTGAGACCGCCAGGCCACGCTTGATGCCCGCTGTCCTGAAGGCGCGATCCCGCGCCATGAAGGCTTCCAGCATGTGCGGCACCAGCGCCGCGGCGTCCACCCGCTAGCCGTAGGTCTGCGCGTGCAGCGCCGCGTAGCGGTCCAGCGTCGCCTTCAGCTCGGCCGACAAGGTGACGGTGAGCTTGACCGGCTCGGTCTTGGGCAGCGGCCCGAGGCGCAGTTTGGCCGTGCTCATTGCGAGGAACCCCGCTGGAAGAACAGCGGCTGGTAGGGCCGCAGCACGAGGTCGCGGTTGACGATGACGCGCACCGGCAAGCCGGGGCGCTCGGTCAGCGTGGGCTGGATGTTCAGGTTGCGGCGGGTCATCTCCTGCCCGACCTGGTTCACGCTGTCCTGCACGCTCTGGCGCCCGGCAATGATCACGCGGTTGCCGTCCTGGCGGTTCTCCGGCGCCGCCAACTCGGCGCCCACGCCCAGCAGTGTGGTCAGCGCCGCCCCGGCGAAGATGCGGTCCCAATGCCAATCGACGCCATCCTCCAGGCCCGCGTAGCCCGCCGGGTCGGTGCCGACGAGGTTGCCGAGCTGCAGCGACGAGGTGTCTGGCAGGATGACGCGGTTCCACACGACCTGCACGCGGCTCTGGCCGTAGCCGACCTGGCTGTTGTAGCGGCCCGTGAGGCGCGAGCCCTGCGGGATCAGCACATGACGGCCGGTGGCGGTGTCGTAGACCGGCTCGGTGACCGTGGCGATCACGTCGCCGGGCAGGTCGGACTTGATGCCCGTGACCAGCGCGGCTGGGATGACGGTGCCGGCCATGACCTGATACGGCGAGGCCGGCAGTTGCAGGCTCGCGGTGTTGCGCGTGGCCGCGTCGCCTGCCTTGACGACGAAGGTTTCCTTCTGGTCCTGGCGGTTCTGTACGGCGGTCGGGTCGGGGGGCTGGGCCGCGGCCGCCGGCGTCAAGGCGCCGGCCAGTGCATCGAAGGGCTGGCTACTTCGCGCCTCGCCGGCGGGGGCGGCCTGAGCCGGCTTCGCGCCGGCTGCGCTACCACCGGTCGCGCGGAAGAACACGCCCGAGCGCGCCGCTTCCTCGGCTGCCAGCCGCGCCGCATGCGCGGGATCGACCCCGCCGCCCGGCACGCGCGTTTCCATCGGCTGCTGCGCCTTCACGATGGCCGGCCCCAGGTCGCCGAGCTGCGGCATGCCGGGCGGCAGCGTGGGTCGCGGCGCCACCCCGGCATAGTCCTTGGGCAACTGGTCCAGGCTCTCGGCCTTGGCGACGCGATCGACGTTGTACAGCTCGGTGGCCGGGTTGCGGTCGCGCTTGGCCGGCTGCAGCGACCACAGCGTCGCGCCCAACACCACGGCGGCCAGCGCGCCGGCGATCACGGCCAGCATGCGGCGGTTGAGCCGCACCACGGGCCGCGGCGGCGCGCGTAGCGCCATCGCCTCGGGGTCGGCCTTCGGCGGGAGGGTGGCCGACTCGCTCATGATCCGCTGCTCACTGAAGTGCCACCTGACGCACGCGGCACGCCGTCGGTTCGCTCGATGCGGACCACTTCGCCCTTGGCGCCTTTGCCACCGCCCAGGCGCAGTTCGGCCGCGCCGAACAGCCGGTCCACCACGTAGTACGGCGCGCGGAAGCGGTAGTTCACGAGCTGGCCGTCGCCCTGCGGGCCAATCACGAACAGCGGCGGCAGCTCGCCCTGCGCGATGCCGCCGGGGAACTGGATGTAGACCTTCTGGCCGTCGTCGAAGGCGCGCAGCGGTTTCCACGGCGGGCTGTCGCCGCTGATGGCGTAGCGGAAGCGGATGGCTTCGAGCGACAGGCCCGCGTCCACGGGCGCTGCGGCCTGCGCCTCGCGCGCCTGCTTCTGCAGTGCGACCATGCGGTCACGCGGATAGTCCCAGGACACCGACGCCATCCACGCCTGCGGCGTCGAGGACAGCTCGATCAGGTAAGTGCGCCGGTTGGTGGTGATGACCATGTTTGTCTTCAGGCCCGTGCGCGTGGGCTTGACCATGACGTTGACCCGCTGGCTCGCCCCGGTCCCGCTGGTCGTGTCGCCCACGACCCAGCGCACGGTGTCGCCGGCCGAAACCGTCACCAACTCCTCGCCCTCCTGCAGCGCGATGACGGTGACGCGGCCAGGGCTCGTATAGACCTGGTACAGCGCGCCATCGGTGAAGGGCCAGACCTGGATGGCGTTGACGTAGCCCTCGCGCGAGGGTGCGACACGCGCCTCGTCGTTGGACCTTGGACACGCGCAGCCTCTCGTCGGTGGGCTCGGGCGCCGGTGGCGGCGTTTCGGTGGCCGGCAACGCCTTCATCTGCGCGGGCAGCGGCAAGGGCTTGGGCACCTCGACCACTTCGACCGGCGCGGGCGGATCGGGCAGGCGCTGCGCCTGCACGGGTTCGTCTAGCGTGATGGCCGGCGGCGGCGTGCCCTGCGACGCGCAGCCGACCAGGCCGGCAATCAGCATTGCCGGCAATACGCAAAGGCGTAAATGAGGGATCGGTGGTTTCATGGCTTCTTCGCTCCTTCGGTCGCATCGAGTTCGCGGCTCCACGACAGACCGTTGACGTAGATGCCCAGGGGGTTCTTGCGCAGCCGCTCCTCCGTGCGCGGCGGCTGCAGCACGATGGACAGCACGGCGGTCCAGCGCTCGGTGCCGGCCGGCGCACCGTTGACGAAGCCGCGCTCGACCCAGCGCACCTGGAACGAGGAATCGCTGGCACGCACGACGCTGGTCACTTCCACGGCCACCGAGTTCTGGCCGATGCGAGAGAACGGATCGTTGGTGCGCGCGTAGTCGTTGAGCGTGGCCGCGCCGCGGTCGGTGGCGTAGTCATAGGCTTCGAGCCAGTTGCGCCGCACGACGATGGGGTCGATGGACAGCGAGCGCACGTCGGTGATGAAGCGCGCGAGGTGGTGCGCGATCTGCGCGTCGTTCGGCCGGTACGGCGTGGTGGCTTCGCCGACCGCGCGCACCTGGCCGGCCTGGTCCACCTCGACGACGTAGGGCGTGACGATGGACTGCGCCGAGCGCCAGACCAGCCCGCCGGCCATCAGCAGCGCCAACGTGAGCGAGCCGAAAGCCATCAGCCGCCAGTTCTTGGCCTGCACGCGGGCCGAGCCGATGCGCTCGTCCCACACCTGCGCGGCGGCCTGGTACGGAGTGACAGGCGCCGGCGTGTCGGAGTAGCGCACCTGGGGTCGTTTGAATCGCATGAAGGGTTCTCCTTAGCTGTCCTCAGCTCTCATCCCGCAGGCTGGGGCTCGCGCCGCTGCCGCCGCTGTCGCCCGAGCGCAGCGTGTGGGCAGCGGCCGTCGCGCCGTGCGCGAGGCGCTGGTGACGTTGAAGGCGCTGCGCCCAGGCGGGCGGCGCGGTGGGGGCAGCCGTCGCCGTGGTTGATGCCGCCGTGGCTGCGGCTGCCGGTGGCGCGGCCGCTTCGGCGACGAAGTTCGCCACGCGGTCGCGCATGGCCCTGGCGCCGGAAGCCACGCGATCACCGACCGCGCCGGCGCCGCTGCGCGCGACGTTGGCCAGCCCTGCACCGGCGGCGCGCAAACCGCTGCCGCCCGAGGCCGCGGCACCGGCCTCGTAGGCCGAGCGCGCGCCGCCAGCGAGCGTGCTGGCGGAACGGCCGGCCGCCGCGGCGCCGCCGATCACGCTGCGCGCCGCGCCGGGCGCCATGCGTGCACCGGCTGCGACCGCAGCACCCGCGCCAGCCACGGCGGCACCGCCAGCGACCGCCAGGCCGCCGGCGCCGACCAGCGTCCCGGCTGCCGCACCCGCGCTGAGCTGCGGCGCGCCAGACACCAGCCCGGTGGCGATGCCCGGGCCGAAGATGCCCAGCCCGAACAGCGCGAGCGAGGCCAGCATGATGGTCAGCGCATGGTCGATGCTCGGCTCGGTGCCCGGCGGCGTGGTGAACTGGCCGAACAGGCCGGTGCCGATGCCGACGATCACGGCCAGCACCAGCACCTTGATGCCCGAGGAAACCACGTTGCCCAGCACGCGCTCGGCGAGGAACGATGTCTTGTTCCACAGCGCAAAGGGCACCAGCACGAAGCCGGCGAGCGTCGTCAGCTTGAACTCGATCAGCGTCACGAAGAGCTGTACCGCGAGCACGAAGAAGCTCACGATGACCACGAGCCAGGCCAGCCCGAGGACGAAGATCACGTCGAGATTGGCGAAGACTTCGGGAAAGCCCGTCAGCTCGCCGATCTGCGTCATGATCGGCCGCCCGGCATCGATGCCGACCTGCGCGAGCCGGCCCGGCTGCAGCAGTTGCGCCTGCGTCAGCGCCGAGCCGGAAGCGGTCAGGCCCAGGCCCGCGAACGAGCGGAAGATGATGCCGGCCAGCGCGTTGAAGTTGCCGATGATGAAGGCGAAGGCGCCGACGTAGAGCACCTTCTTGATGAGCTTGGCGATCACGTCGTCGCCGCCACCGCCACTGGCGTTGCTCATCGCCCAGAACAGGCCGGCGAGCGTCATGTCGATCAGCACCAGCGTTGCCGTCAGGAACGCGACCTCGCCGCCCAGCAGGCCGAAGCCCGAGTCGATGTAGCGTGAGAAAACGTCGAGGAAGCGGTCGATGACGGCGATGTCGTCCATGGCATCAGTCCTTCGACACCGAACTGGCTGGCGGCGCGGACTCGGCGGCCGGCGGCACCGACGGCTTGACCGGATCGCCCGCATAGGGCGACTGACCGCCGTTCAGGAAGCGCCGCCGCGTGGCCTCGGCCACGGCGTTGCACTGCGCATCGCCGACCCTGGCGTGATCGGCCTTGCAGGCGTCGCGCAGCGCCTTCAGCCGCTCGGGGTTGGCGACCAGCGATTCCACGCTTTCGATGCGCTCGACCTTCTTCTCGCAGGCGGCGAGTGCCAGCGCGCACAGGATCAGGATGCGTCGCATGACGGGCCTCTCTTTCAGTTGCCGTAGAAGTTGACGGTGGCGGGCGTGTACGGCGTGCCGTCGCCCTGGAAGCGCCGGCGCACCTCGCGGGCGCGCTCCTGCACGGCGACCTGGCGCGCCTGCTCCAGCGCGGCGGCGCGGTCCTGCGTGATCTGGAGCTGCTGCGCCTGGATGGACTGGCGCGACTGCAGCGCGAGCAACTGGTTGGTCGCCTGCATGGCCTGCAGCGCGCCCACCGCCGACTGGCTGCGGTTCACGAGGTCGGCCAGCGTGCGTTCGTCGGCGGCGAAGTTCTGCACCGCCTGCGACTGCACCCGCGTGGCGGTGCGCAGCGCTTCGAGCGAGTTGCGCCAGCGCGTGCGCGCATCGAGCGCCATCTGCGTGCCCGAGATCGCGGCGCCGTACGACTCCGGGTAGAGGCGGCGGAAGTCCGTCTCCATCTGCGAGACGTTGAACGCGAGCCCTTGCGCCTGCTGGATCAGCTGGTTCGTGGCCGACAGTGTGGCGCGCAGTTCAGCGAGGGCGCTGAAATCCAGGCCCGTGAGGTTGCGGGCCTGGTTCATCAGCATCTGCGCCTCGTTCTGGAGCTGGCGGATCTGGTTGTTGATCTGCTCCAGCGTGCGCGCGGCCGTCATGATGTTCTGCGCGAGGTTGGACGGGTCGATGACCACCCATTGCGCATGCGCGACGGGGGCAAGCGCGGTGACGACGGCCACGACGGCGGCCAGCAAGGTCTTCTTCATGGCTGGATCTCCTGAAACGAAGGGAAGGAAGGGACGAGATCGGCGGCCCAGTCCAGGCCGCTGTGGCGCAGCCAGTGGGCTGCGAAGTCCTGGGTGCCGTGCGCCGCGAGCACGGCGTCGATGTCGCGCTGGTGCTCGGGCGTCGAAGCGCCGGCGAAGGCCAGCGTGACCGGCCCGAGGTCCAGGTCGAAGACGCGGTTGCCCAGCCGCGACTGGTAGTAGTAGTCGCGCTTGGGCTGGGCCTGCGCGACGATCTCGATCTGGCGTGCGTTGAGGCCGAAGCCCTCGTAGATCGCGCGAATCTGCGGCTCGGTGGCCTGCGGGTTGGGCAGGAAGATGCGGCTCGCGCAGCTTTCGATGATGGCCGGCGCGATGGCAGAGTCCTTCACGTCGGCGAGCGACTGCGTGGCGAAGATGACGCTGGCGTTCTTCTTGCGCAGCGTCTTGAGCCACTGGCGGATGCGCGCGGCGAACAACGGGTCATCGAGGAACAGCCAGGCTTCGTCGAGGATCAGCAGCGTGGGGGCGCCGTCCAGCCGTTCCTCGAAGCGCGCGAACAGGTAGCGCAGCACGGCCAGCACCGCGGCCTTGCTGTGCATCAGCTCCTCCATCTCGAAACACTGCACGTCGGCGCTGCCCAGCCGGTCGTGATCGGCGTCCAGCAGCTTGCCGTGCGCGCCGCCCAGCACGTAGGGCGCGAGCGCCTGGCGCAGCGCGTTGGACTGCAGCAGCACCGACAGGCCCGTGAGCGTGCGCTGCTCCACCGGCGCGCTGGCGAGGCTGCCGAGCGCGGACCAGACGGCCTCGCGTTCCTCGGGGCCGACGGACACGCCCTCGTGCAGCAGCCTGCCCTCGATCCACTCGGCTGCCCAGGTGCGGTAGCCCTCGCGGTCGATGCGCGCGAGGGGCTGGAAGGCGATGGTTCCGCCGTCCTCTTGGGACGTGCCCAGGTCGTAGTGCTCGCCGCCCAGGCCCAGGATGGTGGCGCGGATGGATCGCCCCATGTCGAAGGCGAAGATGCGCGAGCCGGCGTAGCGGCGGAACTGCAACGCCATCGTCGCCAGCAGCACCGACTTGCCCATCCCGATGGGGCCGACCACCAGCGTGTTGCCCACGTCGCCGATGTGCGTCACGAGCCGGAACGGCGTCGCGCCGTCCGTGCGCGTGACGATCAGCGGCGGGCCGTCGAGGTGCGCGTTGCGCTCCTGCCCGGCCCACACCGCGGACACCGGCATCAGGTGCGCGAGGTTCAGCGTCGAGACGATGGGTTGGCGCACGTTGGCATAGGCGTGGCCGGGCAGCGAGGACAGCCAGGCCTCCACCGCGTTCAGCGTCTCGGGGATCGTGACGAACCCGCGGCCCTGAATGACGCGCTCGGTGGCGCGCAGCTTCTCGTCTGCGGTGGCCGCGTCGGCGTCCAGCACGGTGACGGTGGACGTGACGTAGCCGTAGGCCACTTCATCGCTGCCCAGCTCTTGCAGCGCCGCGTCGGCATCGGCCGCCTTGTTGGCGGCGTCGGAATCGACCAGCGGCGACTCCTGCTGGAAGATCGTCTCGCGCAGCAGCGCGACGATGTTCTTGCGCTTGGCGAACCACTGGCGGCGCAGCCGGCCCAGTTCGCGCTCGGCCTCGGCCTTGTCGAGGAACAGGAAGCGGGTGCTCCAGCGGTAGGCGAAGCCCAGGCGGTTCAGTTCGTCGAGCTGGCCCGGCCATGTCGAAGTCGGAAAGCCCCGCACCGTCGCAACGCGCAGGTGCCGGCCACCCAGCATCGGTGCCAATCCGCCCGTCAGCGGCTCGTCGGCCAGCAGCGCATCGAGGTGCATCGGCACCTCGGGCACCGCGACCGGCTGACGGCGCGTGGAGACGGCATCGTGCAGGTGCGCGAGCGTTGCAGCGTCGTCGAGCCAGCCGATCTCGGGCATCACGCCTTCGAGCAGGCCGTGGAAGCGCTCGGTCTCGGCGACGAAGCCCTGCAGGCGTTCACGCCAATCGACGCGGCGCTGGCCGCGCGCCTCGCCAGCGTTCTCGTAGATCAGGCCGGCGGCGCGCGAGCGCGATTCCTCGGGCGGCAGGTAGAGCTGCGTGACGTGGTAACGGCTCTCGAAGTGCGAGCCGGCTTCCTCGAAGGCGGCGCGGCGTTCCTCGTCCACCAGCCAGGACAGCGGCTCGGGGAACGCCGAGCGCGGGTAGTAGGCGGCCTCGCGGCGTTCGGCTTCGACGAACAGTGCCCAGCCCGAGCCAAGGCGGCGCAGCGCGTTGTTCAGGCGCGCGGTGGTGGCGACCAGCTCGCCGGCGGTGACACTGTCCAGGTCCGGCCCCCGAAAGCGCGCCGTGCGCTGGAACGAGCCGTCCTTGTTCAGCACCACGCCGGGCGCGACCAGGCCGGCCCAGGGCAGCCAGTCGGCGAGCAGCGCGGGGCGCTGGCGGTATTCGGCGAGGTTCATCATGACCGTGGCCTCACGTGTCCAGCAGCACGCGCTGCTTGAGGTGGCGCGCGAAGACCTGCATGAACTGCGGATCGCCGCGCGCGCCCCAGACCGCCAGCGAATGGCCGACCAGCCACAGCACGAGGCCGGGAATCCAGAGCTGCAGCCCGAGGCCCACGGCCGCAGCGAGCGTGCCGTTGGCGATCGCCACGGTGCGCGGCGCGCCGCCGAGCAGGATGGGTTCAGTGAGGGACCGATGCAGCGGCACCTCGAAGCCGGGCGTGTCGTGCGAGGTCATGCCAGCACCGCCCCGCCGGTGAACGAGAAGAACGACAGGAAGAAGCTCGATGCGGCGAACGCGATCGACAGGCCGAACACGATCTGCACCAGCTTGCGGAAGCCGCCGCTGGTGTCGCCGAAGGCGAGCGTCAGGCCCGTGGCGATGATGATGATCACCGCGACGATGCGCGCCACCGGGCCCTGGATGGATTCGAGGATGGACTGCAGCGGCGCCTCCCACGGCATGTTGGAGCCGGCCGCGTGCGCGGGCAGCGCGAAGGCCAGCAGCAGTGCTGACATCAGCAGCACCTGCAGCGCCAGGCGCATGCGCGCGCTGTGCAGAGGCGGTTTTACGGAAAGGAACGAAGTCGTCATGACGTTTCTCCTGGAAGTGACGAAGAAGAGGGAGTGGTCAGCTCGTGGTCGAGCCGATAGCCGTTCGCGTCGAGGCCTACGACGCGCGCGATGGCTTCGACGCGGCGCGTGCGTCCGCGCCCGGCGATGAAGACGATGACGTTGACGGTTTCGGCGATCAGCGCGCGCGGCACGTTGACCGATACCTCTTGCACGAGCTGTTCGAGTCGCGTGAGTGCGCCCATGGCTGAGCCGGCATGCACGGTGGCGATGCCGCCCGGGTGGCCCGTGCCCCAGGCCTTTAGCAGGTCCAGCGCCTCGGGGCCGCGCACTTCGCCGACGACGATGCGGTCGGGCCGCAGCCGCAGCGTGGAGCGCACGAGTTCGGTCATGCTGACGACGCCCGGGCGTGTGCGCATGGGCACGTGGTCGTGCGCCGTGCATTGCAGCTCCACCGTGTCTTCGAGCACGATCACGCGGTCGCCGGTGGCCGCGATCTCGTCGAGCAGCGCGTTGGCGAGCGTGGTCTTGCCGGTGCTGGTGCCGCCGGCGATCAGGATGTTCTGGCGCTCGCGCACGGCAACGCGCAGGAAAGCGGCCTGGTCGGCGGTGAGGATGCCGTCGGCCACGTAGTCGTCCAGCCGGATCAGTGCGACGGCGCGCTTTCTCAGTGCGAAGATGGGGCCGGGCGTGACGGGCGGCAGCGCGCCCTCGAAGCGCTCGCCGGTCTCGGGGAGTTCTGCGGTGAGCAGCGGCTTGCCCGCATGCACTTCGGCGCGCACGTGCGCGGCGATCAGCCGAATGATGCGTTCGCCATCGGCCGGTGACAGCGTGACGCCCATCGGCGCGCGACCGCTGCCCAGGCGGTCCACCCACAGCGAGCCGTCGGGATTGAGCAGCACTTCCACCACGTCGGGGTCGGCCAGCGCCTGCGCGATCTCCGGTCCCATCGCTGTGCGCAGCATGCGGATGCGGCGGTCCAGCGCCATCGAGGCCGGCGCTGTGGGCGGGGAGGGCTCCCGTGGCGTATCGGTCATGAAGCCGCCTCCGGTGTGCTGCCGGCCGGGGTCGCCGGCCGATCGTCTCCAGTGGCGGCACCCGTCGAATCACCTGGCCCGAAGAACTGGCCGTCGTCGGGCTGGATCTCCTCGTACACGTCCTTGACCAGGCTGCGCCCGCGCAGCAGGTGGCGCCCGAGCTGTTCGATGAACTGCTCGAAGCGGGCGCGCCCCTGGGCGCGTGCCGCCTCCTGATGCGCCTCGGGCACCGGCGTGCTGACGGTGAGGAAGTAGCGCACGTACAGCGCCACCGTCTCGATCAGGATGTTCTGGTCGCGTTCGAGCTTGTCGATCTGGCGCGAGAGGCGGTCCAGGCGTTTGGCGATGGCGGCCTCGCGCTGGTCGCCGCTGTCTGGCGAGAGGAACGAGGACAGCGCGGCGGCGATGATCGAGGACTTGGACAGGCCCTTCATCGCGGCCAGCTCGTCGAGCCGGCGTGCGTGGTCGCGTTCGATGAAGATGTTCAGGCGATGACGAGGTGAAGGGCTCATAGGGCAATCCCGTCGTCGGGGTCGAGCGCGGCCAGGCGCGCGGCGCGCTGCAGGCGCGGGTCGAGCTGCGTCGGCAACGGCAGCGGCAGGTCGTCGTCATCGAGCAGGCCGAGATCGTCGGCGCCCGGCTCGGGCTGCGGCGTGTAGGCCACTTCGCCCAGTTCGGGCTGCTGCTGGTGGCCGCCGTCATCGACCGCGCCGGCCTGGTCGGCCCCACCGGCGAGCGCCATGTCGAGGATGGGCGCGGTCAGCGGCGCCAGGCCGCTCCAGTCGTCGGCGCGCGGCGCCGGCACATCGGCGTAGCGTTCGCCTGCGGCGAGCACGGGCGCCTTCTTCACGCGCTGCGTGAAGTTGCGGTCGAGGTAGTAGCGGATCTTGTGCGCCTTGACCGGCGGATGGCCCGACACCATGACGACGGCCTCATCCGGCGGGAGCTGCATCACCTCGCCCGGCGTCAACAGCGGGCGCGCGGTTTCCTGGCGAGAGACCATCAGGTGGCCGAGCCACGGCGCGAGCCGGTGGCCGGCGTAGTTGCGCTGCGCGCGCAGCTCGGTGGCGGTGCCCAGCGCGTCAGAGATGCGTTTGGCCGTGCGTTCGTCGTTGGTGGCGAAGGCGATGCGGACGTGGCAGTTGTCGAGGATCGAATGGTTCTGGCCGTAAGCCTTGTCGATCTGGTTGAGCGACTGCGCGATCAGGAAGGCGCGCAGGCCATAGCCCGCCATGAAGGCCAGCGCGCTCTCGAAGAAGTCGAGCCGGCCCAGCGCCGGGAACTCGTCGAGCATCAATAGCAGCTTGTGCTTGCGTGCGATGCCGTCGGAGCCGTCGAGCGACTCGGTCAGGCGCCGGCCGATCTGGTTGAGGATGAGGCGCATCAGCGGCTTGGTGCGGCTGATGTCCGAGGGCGGCACCACGAGGTACAGCGACACCGGATGCTCGGCCGAGATCAGGTCGGCGATGCGCCAGTCGCACCGCGAAGTGACGGCGGCCACCGTGGGGTCGCGGTACAGGCCGAGGAAGCTCATGGCCGTGGACAGCACGCCCGAGCGTTCGTTGTCGCTCTTGTTCAACACCTCACGCGCGGCCGAGGCGACGACGGGATGCGGCGCCCCACCTTGTTCATTTCCAAGATGCCGCGTCGTCATCATCCGGTGCAGCGTCACCTCGAACGGGCACGCCGGATCGGACAGGAAGTTGGCGACGCCGCGCAGCGTCTTGTCTTCGCCGGCATAGAGCACGTGGAGGATGGCGCCGACCAGCAGCGCATGGCTGGTCTTCTCCCAGTGGTTGCGCCGCTCCAGCGCGCCCTCGGGATCGACGAGGATGTCGGCGATGTTCTGAACGTCGCGCACCTCGTGCGCGCCGCGGCGCACTTCGAGCAATGGGTTGTAGGCGGCCGAGCGCGGATCGGTAGGGTTGAACAGCAGGCAGTGCGAGAAGCGCGAGCGCCAGCCGGCGGTCAGCGTCCAGTTCTCGCCCTTGATGTCGTGGATCACGGCCGAGCCGGGCCACGACAGCAGCGTGGGCACCACGAGGCCCACGCCCTTGCCCGAGCGCGTGGGCGCGAACGCCATCACGTGCTCGGGGCCGGCGTGGCGCAGGTAGTTCTCGTCCTTGCGGCCGAGGAAGACGCCGGCCATCTCGTGCAGGCCGGCCTTGCGGATGTCGTCGGCCTCGGCCCAGCGCGCGGAGCCGTAGGTCGTCACCAGCTTCGATTGCCGCGCGCGCCACACGGACATGGTGATCGCCACGACGACGGCGGCGAGCCCGCTGCCGGCGGCGATGGTGCCGCCACGCATGAAGATGTCGGGCGCATAATGGTCGAACCAGTACCACCACTCGAAGAGGCGCCACGGGTGATAGACCGGCGTGCCCAGCAGGTCGAACCACGGCGCGCCCAATCGCAACTGATAGCCCAGTTGTGCAGCGGTCCACTGCGTGGCGCCCCACGTGCCGGCGACCACCATCCCCAACACTGCGAACACCTGACCGAATAACACACTGGTTCCTTGCATTCCGACTTCTCCCGTTACTCCTGAGCGCTTGCGGCGGGTGTGCCGCAGGCGTCAGATTGGGTGTCGGATGCGTGCCGGTCAAAGACTGATGCCGAGCGCATTCAGTCGGTCGAAATCTAACTTCCGACCGAGGCGAACAGAATCGCGCGCGAGCGCATTACCTCGCGTTACGGCGCGTTCTCGAAGTCGCTATCAATTCAACAATTGGAGATTCGCAGAAACGCTTTGCAGCACGATTTAGGCGGCGTCGATGGCTTATCCAAACATCGACGCATGTGCATATGTCGTGCGCGCAGCATGCGATGTCTGCGAGGCCGCGAGCAGCGTGTCGCCGCGCGGCGACATCAATCGCCAGAGTCGGGAACCAGGATCGACGCGGAGAGGTGCCCGAGGTCGAACTTCATCAACGGCTCGGTGCCGTACTTCTGCTGCAGGTAGGCCAACAAGCCCGCTTCGTCCTTGCGGTCGATGTCAGCATCGGCGATGAACGAGGTGCCCTCGGCTTCCCGCTGCACCGGGTCTTCGATGGCGTTGCCGAAAGTGGCGACGATGGGCGACGCCTTGAGCGCCGCGTAGTTCGGTGACAGCGGGTTGAGGCACAGCTTCGCGGTGATGGATGTGCCCGAGACGTAGGCGGCCACGGCGCCGTCGAGGACGGCCGCATGGCGATGAAAATCGCTGTTGCGGAAGAAGTAGCACGCGCGGTAGTAGTCCCGGTTCATCTCCAGAATCTTCGTCGTGCCGTACAGCGTGGCGATGAACTGGTGGTACTTCGCCTCGGCCTGCCGGCCGGTGGCGGTGAACCATACGAGCCGGAAGTCGTGCGGTTGCGAGGCCGACGACTGAAGCTGCCGCGCCGCCTTCGACACGATGCCGGACAGGCGGTTGTCCCGCACCAGCGGCAGCGATGCGGCATGGATCTCGCCGGAGTCGAGCACCTGGGCGCGCTGCGCGAGGTAAGCGGGGTCATCGAGCTTGGTCTTTTCCTCGATCAGCACCTTGGCGGGGCCGAACGTGGTGAGGAAGTCGGACTCTTCCTTGTCGGACGTGGGGATGTCGGCGACGCCAATGCCCCAGTGCTCCAGCAGCAGGCGTGCATAGGATGGCGTCGTCATGGCGCGCCGGCAGGTTCGTTCCTCATGCGGACTTCGGGAAGAACACTACGTCCGGCAGGCTCTCGAAGTGGGCGTCGCAGGTCAGCAGCTCCGCGCCGACGTGCCGGGCCGTCGCGTAGACGATGGCGTCGGCGGTAGCCAGCTTGTATTCGCGGTGCAGGTCCGCCGCGAGCAAGGCAATGGCGGTGTCCAAGGGAACGACCACACATTTTTGCGTGTAGGCGATCACCTGGTCGGCCTCTTCCTCGCCCACTTCGCGCACCAGCCACTTCGACAGTTCGAGCTGCACGATGGTGGGAACGATGCACTGTGCCTTATCGGGGAACTGCTTGCCGAGCTTCTTGCCCAACGCGCTGTCATCGAGCCATTCGATCCAGGCCGAGGTATCGACCACGCGCCGCGCTGCCATTAGTAGCGGTCCTTCCGATCCCGGTAGCCGTCCTTGCGCGCGCCCTTGGCGATGCCGGCCAATTGCTCCAGCTCGGGCACGGGTATCACGAGCACACCCTTGCCCTTGGGAATGAACACGAACTCCTGTCCGGCCTGCCAGTGCTGTTCCTCCCGCACGGCCTTCGGGATGGAAATCTGGAACTTGCTGGACAACGTGGCGGTGGCGGTCATTTTCGTACCCTCGAAGTATCGATGACGATTTGGTAAGAATACACCGTTCCGCCGGCCAGCGCCAGATTTAGCCTTGGTGGGCAGTGGCCCCGATCACACCGCCGATGTTTGACCCGATGTTCTGAGTCGTAGTGAGACTGCGATTAATGCGAATTTTCCAAATCAACCGATCCCCAAGCCGCGCTGTCGCCCGAACTCCCAGGTGACGGCGCCGCCGCGCGCGATGGCGCTCATCTGCTGACCCAGGCGCTGCTCGATGACCGGCTTCCAGGGCACCAGCGTGAAGCCCAGTCCGTCGTCCAGCATCGCAAAGCGCCCGCTGGCCAGCAGTACGTTGCGGCGGTAGACCCCGGACACGCGCTCGCCGTCCACCGCCGACCGGTACGGCAAGCCGGTCTCGCCCGCGATGCCGCGCGCAGCCGCATCGAGGTCGCGTTGGCGCAGGCTGCCCAGCAGGTTGCGCGCAAGCACCACGCGCGAGCCGCGCCGCTCGGCCAGGCCTTGAGCGACGAGGAAGTCGCTGCGCTGGCGCAGCGCTTCGCGCAGCTCGCCGCCGAAGCCCTTGTCGGCGATGCCTGCCGCGCCGCCGATCAACTGCCGGTCCAGCCAGGTCGCGCCGATCACGCGCGCCTGCCGCTCGATGGGCAGGTGCGACTGCAGCGTCACGCTGCCGCCGGCCAGGCGCTGCGCATCGTGCTGGCGCGCCCGCTCGGGCAGGTCGGCCGGCACGCGCCATGCACCCTCGGCGACGCGCTCGACCAGGCCGGCGCGGCGCAGCGCTTCCAGGCGGCGCACGTGCGCGGCGACGGTCTCCTGCGGATCGCCGCCGCGACCGGGCTGTGCGCGCAGCAGCGCAAGGTGATGGTCGGTGCGGTACAGACCGCTCTCGGCGAGCCCGGCGATGGTCTTGTCCACGGCGCGCGCCTCGGCCGCGCCGCGCACCTCGACCACGGCGCCGGCCGGGAACTGTTCGAGTTCGGTGCCGGCCGGCAGCGCGACGTAGTGGGCGCGGCCGTCGATGCCGTCGAGCACGAGGTAGCCGCGCTCCTGCAGCTCGTCGGCCAGGCCCTTGCCGACCACGCGGCCGACCACGGGCTGCGCGGCCTCGCCCGGCGTGAAGACGGCCAGCTCGCGCTGCTGCGCGCCGAGCGCGCGCTGCATGGTCCGCACGATGTCGCCTCGTTCACCCATGGCACGCAACGTGGGCTCGATGTCCGGTCGCAGCCGCCAGCGGTTGATGCCGTCCAGCTCGGCCAGGCCCATGGCCGTGAGCCGCTGCAGCCGGCCGATCAGCAGCGTGCGTGGCTGGCGCGCCGTTTCGCTGGCCACCAGCTCCACCACGCCGTCGCGCGACTGTTGGGCCTGCTGCTGCAGGCCGCGGTCCAGGCTGGTCCAGCGTTCCTGACCCACCTCGCGCAGAAGGCCCTCGCGGATCTCGCGCTCGGTGCGCGGCCCGAGCCATTCGGTCGCCAGCTCGCTCGCGCGCAGTCGCATGCCGTGGGCGATGTAGTCGCGCGCGATGATGAGGTCATGCCCCGTCTGGTCGCGGCCTCGCAGCACGATGTGGGTGTGCGGGTTGTCGGTGTTCCAGTGATCGACGGCCACCCAGTCGAGCGAGCTGCCCAGGTCGCCCTCCATGCGCGTCATCAGGTGGCGCGTGTAGCCGCGTAGGTCTTCGAGCTGCTGCGCGTCCTCGGGCGAGACGATGAAGCGGAACTGGTGGCGGTCGCCGCGACCGCGCTCCTCGAACTCGGCCAGGTCCGCTTGGTCGGTCGTGGGGCCATAGGCGTGGCCCTTGCCACCGTCGCGGTCCACGCCCTCGCGCTCGATGTAGCGCAGGTGCGTTTCCACCGAACGCGCGCCGGCCTGCTTGAGCACCACGTAGCGGGCCTTGATGACGACGCGGCGCGCGCCGGGGCCGAGGTTCCGGCCGGCGGTCTGCGCCGCAACGTGGCCGCGACCGAGCTTGGCGGCGCTGCGCGCGCCACCGCGCGAAGGCTTGGTCGGAGGCTTCGCGCCGGCCTTGTTCGCCTCGCGCAGCACGCGGTTGACGAAGCGCTGGCCGCCGCTTGGCTGACGCGCCTTCGGCGGCCCCGGACGGACGCGGAAGCGGTCGTCGTCGCGCGATGTCATCGCTCGCGCTCCGGCGCAGTGAGGCGCAATGAGGCATAGGCGGCACGCGAGAACGCGAGCACCGACGCGGACTTTGCGCCGCTCGCAGCACGCGGCCGGCCCCAAGCCGTGCCGCGCCAACCCCCGTGCAGACAAGGCCAAAGGCACTCGCGCGTGCCGCGCCCTTCTAATCTTGCCCTCCGTCTTTGCCGATCGCTGGCGCGACCGGCCCCGACGGTCGGGCGGCGATCGTCTGCACGGACGAGGCGCGCCGGCCGCAGGCGGCGCAGCGAGGCGCGTGCATGCCGGCTGCTCGTGGATCGGCAGCGCCGATGCACGGCGGGCGGCAGTCATTGCGCGCTCCATGTCCACATCGGCTGCGCGCGGCCGAGCACGGCCGCCGCGTCGACGGGACCGAAGTATCGGCTGTCGAACGACGCCGGGTTCGTCGTGCTGAGCAGGAATAGCTCGCCGGCGCGCAGCGCGCGGCAGTGCGACCACAGCGGCAGGCTGCGGCCCAGTCCATCGGCGTCGCGCGCGAGCGCCACCGGCACGTCATCGACGTAGACGGTGCGCTGCGCGACGCACACCCGCTGCGGCGCCATCGCGCCGATGCGCTTGAGCAGCGGAATGCGCTCGGGCAGGTAGCCGCGCTGCGCAGCGAGCGCGGCGGCCTGGGCCGGCAGGCGAGCGAGAACGATGTCGCCGACGTGCAGACCGTCGGACGATGCCGGCTGGTGCTCAACGCGATACCAGCCGCGCGGCACGCTGTCGCTCGGGTTGTAGACCCAGCGCGCGGCGGGCGCGTGCAGCGCGGGCCCGGCGAGCGCAGCGACGCCGATGGTCGCCACCATCGCGAGCAGGATGCGATGCGCGGGCCGGTTCATCGCAATGCCTCCCCGCGCAGCCAGGCCGCATGCCGCTCGGCGCCGTAGGCCGGCAGCGGCTGGCGCGCAGCGAGGCGGTTGCCGAGCGTGCGCCAGTACGCGGGCGCGGCACCCGCCGGGTCGATGGCGAGTGCTTCGATGGCGTCGATCCGTCGCAGCACGGCCTGCACCGCGGCTTCGCCCTCGGCGCACAGCAGCAGGTGCGCGCCAGGGCGAACACCGGCGATGCGCTGCATGCGCTCGCCCGGCGTGCAGGCTCGCAGCACCATGAGCTGCCAGCGCGTCGTGCCGTAGTCGTTGGAATGCCAGCGCACGCGGCAGAAGACCGCGCCCGGCGTGAAACTCGCGCAGCGCCGCCAGCGGTCCAGGCGCAGCTCGCGCAACGGCCGGCCGAAGCGCAGGTAGAGGTTGATGCGGAACTCCACGTAGGCGAGCGAGACGCGCGTCAGCGGCATTTCGTGCGGCCGGCGCGGCACGTCCGAAAGCACGTCTACGCGCACGACGGACGACAAGGCATCCGCCTGTTGAACGGCCGATGGGGATGCGTTCATGGTTGCTGCTCCGGGAATTCGCGCTCCAGCAGCGCGCGCAGCATGTCGGCCACCGTGATGCCGCGAGAGAACGCCGCGACTTTGATGCGACCGCGCAGTGCCGGCGTCACGTCCAGCGTCAGGCGCGCGGTGTAGACCTCGCCGCGCGCGAGCGCGGCCAGGTCGTTGCCGTCGCCGGCGCGCACCCAGGCTTCGGCCTGCGGATCGGCCGGCGGGCGTGCGCCGATGGCGATGCGCTTGCCGTTCTTCATGGGCGACCCCGCAACACTTCGTCGGCGAGCGCCGCGATCTCGCGCGCAGCCGGGCCATCCTCGTCCAGCTCGCGCACGAGCCGGCCGGCGGCCACGCTGTCGGCGAAGGCGATGCGCTGGCGCACCTCGGCCGACAGCGCGGGCAGCGGCTGCTCGGCGAGCGCGCCGCGCGCTTCGCGGCCGATCACGGTCGTGCTGACGCGCCGATTGATGACGAAGGCCGCGCGCAGCGCCGGCCGGAACACCTGCGCCTCGCGCACCAGCGACACCATCTCGGCGCTGGCCCACACGTCGTAGGGGCTGGGCTGCACCGGGATCAGCACGAGGTCGGCGGCGAGCAGCGCCGAGCGCGCGAGCGCGGCGATGCGTGGCGGCCCGTCGATGACGATGTGGTCGGCGCGCCGCGCGAGTTCGGGCGCTTCCTGGTGCAGCGTCTCGCGTGCCAGGTCGACGGCGCCGAACAGGCGCGGCAGGCCGTTCTGGCTGCGTCGCTGCGTCCAGTCGAGTGCCGAACCCTGTGGATCGGCATCGAGCAGCAGCACGTTCTTGCCGAGCAGCGCGAGCTCGCCGGCCAGGTGCGTGGCGAGCGTCGTCTTGCCGACACCGCCTTTCTGGTTGAGCAGCGCGATGATCATGGCGCGCTCCTCGGAGCCTGGGTGCTGCCCGCCTTGCTGTCGCGGTTCGCGCTTTGGCGCGCGCTTCGCGTGCCGGATGCGTGCCGTGCGCTGCCGCAGTTTTTCCACAGCGTGCCGCGCCCACCAATCGTTGTGTTTTTATAGAAGACGTTAGGAACTACGTTACGGCGCGCGCAAAGCCGCATGGCGCAAGGCTTTGCGGCCGATCGGCACGCCTGATAGCACGAGCCCGCCACGCCCGATAGCACGAGTCGCCGCACGCCTGATAGCACGAGCCCATTCACCACTTCTCCACAGGCCACGCACCGGGATCGAAGCTGCCGCCGGGGCGCAGCGGTGCCGCTGAAAGCACGGGCCGAAAGGCAAGCACTTCCGGGCCGCGCCTCGCGCGATGGATGGCGAGCGCATAGCCCGGCAGCGGCTGGCGCGTGACGATGCGCCGCAGGTCGCAGGCGAAGTCCGCGAAGCGGGCGAGGCTGCCCGACTTGCGGTGCAGGTACTCGAACTCGAAGCGCCAGCCCTCCGGCTGCCAGCCGCCGTGCTTGCGCACCAGGCGATACAGCCAGCGCTCGATGCCACCGGTCAGGCGAAAGTAGTTCGCGTCGATGGTCAGCACCAGGCTGTCCTCCATCACGCCGGCATAGAACCAGTCGGGCAGGATCAGCTCGATGCCCAGCGGCCGGCCCTGGCCGTCCGCGCGCTCCTTCCACTCGTTGATCCACGAGAAGCGGTGCAGCCGCCGCGCATTGGGCTGGCGGATGGAGGTGGCCACGCTGGTGGACTGCAGGCGGTCGAGCGCGGCTTTCAGGCGCTGGTAGTCGCGCAGCGACGTGCCGCGACCCGCGAAGCGCAGGATCTCGTAAGGCGTCGCGGCCATCAGCCGCGAGCTGCGCAGGCCCGCGTCGCGCGCCTCGACGAGCTGGCTGGCCGCCCAAATCAGGATGTCGGCATCCCAGATCGTGGCGATGCCGTGCTCGGCCGTGCCTTCCACGCGCACCGTCACCGGCCCGGCGCGGAAGTCGATCGGCACCGTGCGCCGGCTCTTGCCCAGCGAGAAGAACGGATAGGCCATCAGGTCCTGCACGTCGCGCGCGGGCATCTCGCCGGGCAGCGCGTGGAACAGTTCGAGCTGTTCGCGCTCCGGGGCGCGCAGGACGGCCATCGGCGGCGGTGCCCATGTTGCTCAGCGCCCGCCGTCTCGGCCACCGTCACGACGGACCGCGCGGGCTTCCGCCCGGTGCTCGGCGTACTCGGGATCGCAGGTCGCCTCGAAGCTGCGCGCATCGGCCCAGGCTCTGAGGTCGGACAGCGCGTACATCACGCGCCGGCCGAACTTGCGAAAGCGCGGCCCGCCGCCGATGACGCGATGTTTTTCCAGCGTGCGCGGCGACAGCCGCAGGAACGCGGCGGCCTCGTCGTTGGTGAGGTAATCTGGCTGCGCGGCGGCGGCGACGCCGGCCTGCGCAGGCTCGGGCGTCGATGAGGGTGCGGCCTGCGGCCGCAGCGAAGCGGGTCTCATGGGAGGGGCCTCCGTCGGTGCGTATCGCCGACGGGCCAAGCGCCGCCGGTTGGAGGCAGTCTCAGGAAAGCCCGGCGTCCTGGGGACGGACGTTCGAGCGTCAGGCCGAACGTCCGTCCCTGGAAGATTCGATCTGGAGTAGGCGCCGGTAGCCACCATCCACGAGGGCCTGGCCGCGCCGCGCGAGCCGGCGCACCTGGGCGCGCATCTCGCCTGCGTCGTGCCAGCGCTCGGCCACCAGCGCGGCGCCGAACAGCGCCTGCGCGATCTCGCGCTGCGTGGCGCCGGCGGCCAGGCCGTCGAGCGCCTGCAGGCTGCGCATGTGCAGCAGCGCGATGCGGTTGGGTCGCGCATGGGCATGCGCGTGGGCATCGACACGCGGCTGCGCCGTCTCGCGGCCGTAGTAGCTGTCGATGCGTTCCATCATCGCGGCCGCGGCGCGCCATCGCTCGCGCAGCCGCGCGCCGGCCGCCAGGCCGTGCGCGTAGGCCATGCCGTGCTTCAGCGCGGGCGACAGCGCCGCGCGCAGCGTGCCCTCGGGGCGGTAGGCAGTCAGCAGCACGCGCTGCCCGTCGTGCGAGAGCTGCTTGCGGCCCGGCAAGTGCCACAGCGCGAAGACCAGCACATCGGGCGCGCCCGCCGCGTCAGGGTGGAGCTGCGGCAGGCCGTCGGGATCGGGCAGCCACGCGGGCTGCGCCTGGCGCGCGTCGCGCGCCGGGTCTTCGAGCAGGCGCAGACCCCAGCGGGCCGCGCGGCCGGCTTCATCATCGCTGCCGCGCGCCTGCCGGGCGTAGTCGGCCTGGTAGTCCGGATTGCGGCGCAGATACTCCCAGGCCAGCGCGGGCCCGTCCAGCGTCAGGGCGTAGAGGTACGCGGCCGCTGGATGCCAGTCGTTCGCGCAAGCGCCCATGACGAGACCTCCTTGCTCGCAGGTGGCGACACGGAGAGCAATCCGGCTGCGCCACGGCGGTTTTTCGGAGGATCGATCAGTATGGCAAGCTGCTTGTCACGGGGTGTTTGAACGGTAATGGCCGATACCGCATGCGGTCGCCGCCGCGTTCATGATGCCGAGGCGCAGTTCTTCAACGGCCAGCAGGAATGCAGCCGCGAACCCGCATGCTTCAGTCGTTGATTGATCCGTCGGCTTCGGCGCGGCGCAGGTATTCCGACAGCGGACGCTGCGGCACGAAGTGCGCGTCGCGAAGCACGGGAAGATTGCGCGGCCCGCGAATGGCCTGCAGATCGGACAGGCGCACGTAGTCCAGGCGGGGCGCACCGATGCCAAGGTCGCACAAGCCGAAGGCGGTGTCGCCGTCGCTCGGATCGAGCTGCACCAGCAGCCACGTAGCGTGCGCGTCAGGCGTGAACAGCTTGACCACCGGCCATGGGTCAGTCTGCGTGCCGCAGGCTGCGGCATGACCGTTATCGAGCAACTGACGGCGCTCCCCGTCGGTGATGAGCGGGGTCACGGGCACGCTCGTCGGTCAGCGCGGTCGCTGCAAAACGGTGAGATGGCGGCAGGCCGCACCACGCAGGCTGCAGCGATCAAGCAGTGCCTATCGCGAGACATCATGTCCTGGAATTCGCGGATCAGCATAGGCGCTGCCGGCGGAATTGCAAGAGGGCCAACCAGTAAATGAACCCTATAGATTGTAGCTCTATAGATGTCAATGCGGTGTCATTTTGGCTTTATCCCCAGCCAATTGATGACCCCGAAGAACGCATTTCCTGCGGCGCTCCGACTCCTTCGAAAATCCCGTGGCCTGAGCCAGGAAGCATTCTCGGATGTATCGAGCCGCACGTACCTCAGCTCGCTGGAACGGGGCCTCAAGAACCCGACGCTGAGCAAGGTGGACGAGCTGTGCGAGGTACTGCAGGTGCATCCGCTGACGCTGCTCGCGCTGTCCTACGGACGCGACGCCAAGGGCGCGGAAAAGCTGCTCGCGCGCGTGCAGCGCGAGCTGGCCGGCCTGCAGGACGTCGCGGAGGATTGAAAGGCGCCGCGGTCGGCGGCGCCTTGCCGTGACGCCTACGTCACGATGCGCCCGGCCAGGCGCGCCTCGCGCGCATAGGCGCTCAGGCGCTTCTCGGCATGGAAGTGAAGGTCGCGCTCGACCGGCAGCCCCAGGCGGCCGCGCACGGCCGCGAGTTCGGCTAGGCTCAGCCAGCCCAGTTCGGGGCAACCCAGGCCCAGGTCGCACAGGCCAAACGCATGGTCCGGCTCGTCGGGATCGATCTCGGCCAGCAGCCAGGTCGCGCCGGCATCCGGCGTGAACAGCTTGACCACCGGGGCGGGATCGAAGCCTTCGGATTCAAGGGATTGCCGGCCGTTGGCCAGCAGCACGGCGCGTTGGTCGTCGGTGATGAGTGCAGTCATGGTCTTCTCCTTGGAAGGAATGCCGGGCGGGATTGCCCGGGACCGCGGAGAAGCACGGCACAGCGCAGCCGTCACAGGTTCGGCAGACGGCCGCGAGGCCGCCAGCGTGCGCAGCACGGGCAGACCTTGATGGCGAGAACGGCGTGCTACGTTGAAGGGAACAGCAAGCCCGCCCCACCCCGAACTGACCCGGCCTTGGCTCGCGCGCCGCGCGAGCGCGTCAGCGATGGAAGCCGAAGGGGCGAGACGCCCACAGCTCAGCGAGGAGGGCTCGATGCGCAGCACGACAGCGCGCCCGGGCTCGCCGGGGGACGCCCGGATTCACGCATCGGTGCAGAAGCCCGAACCCTCGAAGCCGCGTCCGTTGAAAGACACAAAGGAGCGAATCCGCTTTCTCGCGAAGCCATGCAAGCACGAAGCCGCCTTGGCGACTTCACGTACAAACGGAAAACCTCGAAAGAACAGAAGCGGCTTGCCTTGAAACAACAAAGCCACGAAGCCGCTTTTACGGAAAGCCGCCGATGCGGCAGACCCTCGAGTCGCGTACCACGGCCAAGGGCGCCGCGCCCGGCTGAGATGCCGGCAGACGTGCCAGCGCCCTGCCGGGAGGCGGGGCGTCGGAGCGGAAGGCGTCAGTCGCCCTTGCTGCGCGACCAGATCAGGTTGTGTGCGCCATCCTCGGCCTCGACCAGGCGGGCGTAGATGGTGGCCGGGAACGACGGGTCATCGAGCGTCACCGACAGGTAGGGCCGGTCCGCCTTGCTGATCTTCTTCCACGCCGCGCCGATCTCGAAGTTGCCGGCAACGATGCGGTAGTCGGGAGCGTGCTCGCTCTCCTTCTCGTTGGGGACGAACTTGACCTTGACGTTGAGCGTCAGCGTGCGGACGGTGCCGGTGAAGCCGTTGTTCTGCGCGGTGAAGGTACCGATGTTGGCCATGATAAAACTCCTTGCGGTGGTTGACAGGTCGCGCCCATCGCGGCCTTGTCGGTGATCCGGAAGGGCGAGGCACGGGCGGGCTGCACCACGGAGCGCAGCGCAGCGGAGCGAAGGGGCCGCAACAGCGTGGAGGACCGGGAGTGCCCGGAGAAATTTGTCTCGCGAGGAAGCCGCCGAACGCAGTGAAGAAGGCGGGGAAATTTGTTCGGGCCGGACGGTTGCTGCCATGAAGCCCGAGGCGTGAGCTGCTGCCTCGCCAGGATTCACGACAAGCCAAGGCCGCCGTGGGCGCGACCGCCACCGCACGGGGTCATGGCCGACGCGCCGCCCCACGAACAGCGCCAGCACCGTCCGCATTCCGCCTGCCGTCAAGGTCGGCCCCCGACGCGAGCGAGCCGCTCCCCCGCATCGTCGCCGGCCGCTTCGGCGCGGCGTGGAAGGGCATGGCGGACCGGCCCGGCGTGAGAACCCGGCCCCGGCCTCCATCGAAGGCTGCTGCTGGTACCGGGACCGGACGCGCAATCGGATCTGGACGGGCGGCCCGCGACGGGGCGGCACACTCCGGCGCGCGCCGCCCTGCATGGCTCAGGGCGCCGGTTCCCGCAGCGCGGAGACCTTGGCCGTGATGCGCGACTCGATCGTCTGCCGCGAAGTCGCCACCAGCGTGACCACGGCCTCGCAGACCACTTCGTGCGCATCGTGCGCACGCACGCGAAAGGTGATACTGCGGTCGCTCAGGCGCTCGACCCATCCGCGCAAGCACAGTGGCGAGCCCGGCGGGATCGGGCCCAGGTGGTCGATGCGGATGGAGCGCCCCACGACGACTTCCGTATCGGCGTCCGTGAGCCACTGCACCTCGCGGATGCACACCGACTCGATGACCGCGACGAGGTAGCCGGTTGCCAGGCATTCGATCAACTGCTCCGCGTAGTCCCGGCCATGCGGCAGCCGCGAGAAAAGAGACCGGGCCGTCTGGTCGGCCGGAACGACGTAGGACTCCTCAAAGAAGACCCCGCTGACTGCTTCATGGCTCATGGGCGCGTGGTGGCGAGAGGGCGAATGCCTCCGATCCATCGATGCTCCCGTGCAGTCGCCCGGCCGCAAACCCGCTGCGGCGTGCCGTGGCGCGCTGCAGCGGGTTTGCGGCCGGGCCTGGATATGAAACCGCGCGCGGCAGACCTGCCGCGCGCGTCGCGCCCGTTTGGAGAAGCCCTGGCCGACCCGCAAGGCCGGCCGGGGCTTGCCGCGTCAAGCGGCTTCGGCCATCGCCTGCGCCTCGTCGGCGCTGTCGTCAGCGGGCACCGCCGCATCCTCCTGTGCTTCGGCCTGCGCTACGGTCGCTTCCGTCGCGGCCTCCGGCGCGCGGAACATCGCGGGCAGCCAGCCGCTGCCCGCTGCCAACCGCTCGGCCTCGGCCGCGATCTGTGCCTTCTTGAGCTTGCCGAGCCGGTGCACTTCGGTCGGTGCGAACACCTGCACCGCTTCCAGCGCCTTGGCCTTGGACACGTGCTCGAAGTAGCCGGCAGCGGTCGGCATCCACCAGTCGTGCATGTCCAGACCCACCGCCTGCGCCAGCAGCGCGGCCGGGCACTCGCCTTCGCGCGACGTGATGGCAGTCACCGTGAAGCCCACGCACACCGCCAGCAGCGACAGCAGCTCGGCCTGCGGCATCGCCAGCAGCTCGGCGAACAACGCCTCCGAGTCCGCGGGCAGCCGTTCGGCCCATGCCTCGCGCACCTTGCGCATGCCCGTCGCGGCCGGGGCTTCGGCCACGTCCGGCGCATGCTGTTCCAGCCGGTCCTGCGCCTCGGCGCTGATGTGCAGCGGCGAGCCCTGGTAGCCGTCCAGCACGATGCGCTGCGCGAGCCGATGCACCACGGCCACCAGCGCGACGTGCGGATGGCGTGCCACCTCGGCCTGCAAGGCGGCGGTGCGGTGCGCCGACAGGCGGCGCGCCAGCTTCTCGGAGATCGTCAGCGCGGGCGGTTCGTCGTCGGGCCGCTTGGGAGCGGCGGTGTCGTCCACCTCGTCGGCCTCGATGCCGCACTGCTGCGCGCGCAGCGCCTTGGCGTCGTCCTCGCGCAGCAAGCCGCGATGCACCACCAGCGCGCCCTCCCTGTCGAGCGACACCACGGCCCCGGCCATCGGCACCACGCCCGCCGGATAGACCCGCAGCGTGCGCTCGATGGCGCCAAGCTCGTTGCCGATGGCGTCCATCGCATCCTGCAGCGCCTGCGCCTCGGCGTCGCCGATGGACTCGTCCTCGTCGTCCAGCCGCTCCTGCAGCTTGGCCTGCTCGGCTTCGAGCTTGGCGATGCGCTTGGCCTCGGCCTTGCCCGGCTCGCGCCGCGTGGCGTGCACGCACTGGAAGCGGTGCAGGTCGGCGTAGGTCGCACGGGGTGCCACGTCCACCCAGCCCCAGCCCTCGGCGCGCACGTCCTCGGCCACGGCCGCGAGCTTGTCGCGGGCCAGCGTGTCCAGCAGCGTGGCATCCGCGAGGAACACGCCGCTGTGCTCGTCGGCGAACAGGTCGCGGCGCACGCCCCCGCCCGCCTGCTCGTAGGCGTCCAGCCCGACGAAGCGCGCCACCGGGTCGCGCCCGGCGTCGATTTCCTCGCGGGTCAGGTGATCGCGCAGCGCGTCCGGGCTGCGCTGCCACTGCGGCGCGTCATAGAACGAGGCTTCCTGCGCCGCGTGGTCGTCGGTGATGGCGAGCGCCATAAGCTGTTCGAGGGTCACGGCGTCGGCGCGGTAGTCCCTCAGCAGCCGAGGCGAGACGTTGGCGAGTCGAAGACGCCTGTAAACCACCAGCGGCGTGACGCCGAAGTCGGCGGCGATGTCTTCGACCGGGCGCCCTTCCTTGACCAGCGCGGCGAACGCCTCGAACTGGTCGGCCGGGTGCATCTGCTCGCGCAGCAGGTTCTCGGCCAGGCTCACCGTGCGGGCCGAGGCATCGGGCACCAGCAGGCACGGCACTTCGTGGTCGGCGCCGATGCGCTTCTTCTTCGCCAGCAGCTTCAACGCGGAGAGGCGGCGGTCGCCGGCGACGACCTCGTACTGCTCGCCATCGGGGGCCAGGATGACGATGAGGTTTTGCAGCAGGCCCAGGCGGGAAATGCTCGCCGCGAGTTCGGGGATGGACAGGCGTGGGGTCGTGCGCGCGTTGCGCTTGGAGCGGCGCGGCAGCAGCCGCGACAGCGGCACCAGGATTAGGTTGCGGGTCGGGTCGGCCGCTTCGAGCGCGACGGCGTGCGCAACGGCTGTGGTTTCGTGAACGGTAGCGGTGTTCATGATGAAGCTCCTATTGAATGAGGGAACGGACCAGCCAACGGAAGGAAAGAACGAAGGAGCCCGGTTGGCGCGAAGCCCCTCCGCGTGGGGTTCGGGCCGGGTTCAGGCCTTCAGGCGCTGCATCTCGTCTGCGAGCAGCCACAGCGCGCGGTTCAGGCGCAGGTTCTGGTCGATGCCCTGCACGGGCCGGGTGTGCTGGCGGCGGCCGTTGGCCGTGCGCGCGGACAGGCCGCCCCGGGTCAGGTTCTCCTGGGTGCGGTTGAACACGCTCCACAGGTCGGGGCGGTTGTCGTCCAGGCGGCGCGGGGCCAGCACCTGCGCCTCGGTGATGGGCGCGGGCTTGTCGGGGTCGTCGTACTTGAGGGTCAGCGCGGCGCGCGCGAACACCTCAGCCTCGCGGTCGTCCAGCGTGATGGACCGCATCGCATCGCGCGAGGCCTGCGCCTGCCCGAAGCCGTGCAGCACCTCGTACGCGCCCTCGATGACGGCGCTTGCCACGTCGCCCTTGTGGGGCACGCGCACGTCCGCCACCGTATCGCCGCAGACGAGCCCGTTCGTGCAGACGAAGCGCAGCATCCCGGCCAGCATCTGGTAGCTGCTGGTGCCGTCGTGCGAGTTCAGCAGGATGATTTCGTTGGCCTCGCGGCCGTTGATCTGGCTGGCGTGGCGCAGCCGCAGCATGTGCTTGGTGAAGTCGCGCCGCCCTTCCTGGCGCACGCGGGTCTGGCAGACCATGAAGGCCTCGAAGCCCTCGGTGCGCAGCTTGTGCAGCACCGTCGCGGTGGGGATGTAGCTGTAGCGCTGCGAGCGGCTGTCGTGCGGGGCCTGCGCGAAGATGGACGGGGCCACCGTTCTGATCTGGTCGTCCGACAACGGATGTTCGGAGCGCAGCACCGGCGAATGCGGTGCGAAGCGGGAAGCGAGTTGCATGGTCTTTCTCCAATGGAAGTTGGCTGTTGAACAACCCCCACCGGATTCCTAGATTCGGAGCCCTCTTCGGACTCCCCGGTGGGGTCGGCGCGAAGACCCAGTGCGGCCTCGTTGCCACCGTCTTTCCTGAGTTCATCGCCCGCGACGAAAGGGAGCCCGCGGCCGGTGGCCGTCAAGGAAGAAGCGCCGGGTGCTGGGGCGGCCCGCAGCGCAGCGAGGACACGGCCCGGCGCGCCTTGACGGCCACCGGTCGCGGGCTACAGTCGCGGACAAGGTGATGGGCTCAGGAAAGACGGCGAGCGCGGCACCGGTCGCTGTCGGCGCCGGCACCACGCAAGCGCAGCGCGCAGCGCCGTGAGGCGCGAAGGCCGATCAGGCGCAGCTTGGTCGGCGGCCTTGAAGGGGCGCCAAGCGCAGCGCGGCGGGGATGGGCCGCATGGCCGATCTCCTGGAGGCAAGCGAAGCGCGCAGCGCTACAGGCGCGAAGGCGTCAGCGATGGATGCCTGAAGGGTGAGACGCGATTGGCGCCTCAATGCACAGCACGACAGCGCGACCCGGCGATGCCAGGTGACGCACCAGCAAACCGAGATATGGCGCAACCTGCCGACGTGCGATATGTTTTAAACGAAATAATTTCGGTATAGAATCCCGATAAGCGAAACTCGAATGGAGCCGTCATGTCCAAAGTCCCGCCTAAGTCCATCCCTGACCTGCTGGTCCGCAACGTGCCGCGCGAGCTCGTCATGGCCGTGGAAGAAGCACTCGCGGTGGGGGCGCAACGTGCGCACGCTGCCGCGAAGGGCATGGATGAAGGTCATCTCCCGCATGTCGTTGGTCAACTGCGGCACTTCCAGATGAATGAATCATTTCATCGGGCGCTCGCGATGGGTGATGCATCCCCGGCCCCTATTCGGGGCAACGGCATCGTCAGCGGCCGGTCCGGCGTGTTCACGTTGGCGCGCTTCAACATACCCGAAGGCTTCTGGATCAATGGTCGCCGCAGCCAGACTCGTCGTCAGATGTCCTTCGCCAATAAGGCGATCGAGCCGTTGGTGCAACCCGAGTTGTTCGACCAGTACACGCCACCGTCCGATGCGGTGGCATTTTTTGTCGCGTGCTTCTCGGGCTCGTTGCATATCCAGCCGGAGACGCCTCTGTCGGTACAGATCGCGGTCCCGGACCGAGACATGCGTGGCTGGCTTTTTCGAGAGTCTATTGGTGCTTTTTTGCAGCGCTACGAGCACAAGCCCATGGTGCAAGACGACCTCGCCAGACCCAAGCTCAAGAAGATCAAGAAGCAGGGCAACGACGGTGCGCAGCCATGAGCCGCGGTGGCATCCAAGGGTTCGAAACCGGTCGGTTGAGTCAGATCCTGGCGGCTCGACGCCTAAGCCAGGCGCAACTTGCCGCGCTGGTTGGCGTGTCGCCGGCGACGATCAGCAAATGGCGATCAGGTAGTCAAGCGCCTGAGCGCGACGCTTTGGAGAGGCTGGCTGGTGTGGTGAACGTCACTCCCGAATGGTTTACCAGGGCGCCTTCGGCCAAAGTTTCGCTTCCTCTGTTCCGCAGCAACGCATCGGCGCATGTCGCTGCGCGTGCGATGCTGGAGGCCAGGGTGGAGTGGGCGCAAGATGTCGCGCTAGCGCTGTCGGAGTTCGTGGACTATCCGACCCTCAATTTGCCAACCAGGCATTTCACTGATCCGGATGAAATCACGCCGGATGAGATCGAACTCGCAGCGAGCGAATGTCGCGACCTCTGGCGGATCGGTCGTACGGCCGTTCCCGACCTGGCGCTGGCGATTGAAGGTGCTGGGGTCATCCTGGTGCGCGAGGAAACAGGCATCTCGCAGATCGAAGGCTTGTCTGCCTGGAGTGCGGAGCTGGACCGTCCTCTGGTTCTGCTTTCCGCCGACAAGGACAACGGCTATCGAAGCCGCTTTGACCTTGCGCACGAGCTCGGTCATCTGATATTGCATCGTCACATTCCCCGTCCGACCGAGCGCGAGCGTCACAAGCAGTTGGAACAGCAGGCGCATCGATTTGCGGGAGCGTTTCTGCTGCCTGCCGAGACCTTCGCCAATGAAGTACGTACGCCGGTGACGCTGGACGATCTGTTGTTGCTCAAGCGCCGTTGGGGCGTGTCGGTGGCAGCGATCGTGATGCGGCTGCGCGCCTTGAAGATCGTCGACGATGACGGCGCTCAATTGCTGTTCAAGCGCCGCTCTGCGCGGTGGGGCGCCAAGTCGGAGCCAGGCGACGGTGACCGAACTCCTGAGCGGCCAAGATTGTTGCGTCGCACGATCGACCTGCTGGTGGAAGAAAACGTGATGCCGCTCGATTCGATCCCTCGTCATATTGGCTTGGCTGCATTCGACATCGAAATGCTGGCGGGCTTGCCGGAAGGCTATTTCCATGGCAAGCCAAACGTTGTTCAACTCGCCCGCCTGCGGCCTGCGGCCGGCCATTCGACGAACTCCGTGACCCCGGAGGGAAATACTGTCGTGCCGTTTCGGTTTGCACCGAAACGCTGATCGGAAAACGGAGGTGCTAGAGCAATGGTCGCAGGAGGCTTCACGGCCGGTGCGCCAGTGTGGATGCCCGGTGCGACGAGTGCAGTCGCCCAGCAGGTCCTGTTGACATTGATCCCTTGATCAGGCGCTTCCTTGGACGTGAGATCTGTGCAGTGAAAGCGACCATCCGTTTACCGAGTCGATGGGTTAGTGCTTCAAGCCTCGATGACTCCCTGAGGTACCAGACCGCCATCCATGGTCCGGGAGTTCTCGAAGTGGAGCTTGTCTTTCCTTCCGGATGCAAGGTGATGGTGGACGCGGGTACCCGGCTGCTGTCCCTGGTCAACCAGGCGGCTCACGCGGCCAAGCGCGTTCGACTCGTCTTCGAAGACGGCGCGAGCGGGACAATGGGCTACCTGCAGCGCATGGGATTCTTTGAGTTTCTCGACACCTCAGTGCGAGTGCAGCCCGAACCGGTTGCCCAGGACATCAGCGAGCATCGCCAACATCGCGCTCTCGTTGAATTCGCGCGCATACATCCTTCGCGCAAGGACGAGAACCTGCCGAAGCAGCTCGCGGATCGGATAAGGCGTGGCGCCGGCTCGATGACGGCAGACCGCGCGCAAAAGTTGGAAGACACCGCTTGGCATGTGTTCGCAGAACTGATCCAGAACATCTATCGGCATGCGCAGGCACCGATCGATGGCTACGCGGCACTCCAGATTTACAACTCGCCCAGGGGCCGACGTGCGGTGGTCAGCGTGTCCGATTCGGGCCTTGGCTTGTTGAGCACGTTGCGCCAGGGCTTGGAGGGCCGACAGGCAAGGACGGCCGGCTTGTCGGATGCGGCGCTGCTGCTGAAGGTTGTCTCGGAAGGAGTCTCGCGCTTCGGCGGTGGCAATGGTTGTGGAATTTGCACCAGCGCTCAGCGGGCGCTTGCGTTCGACACGACCTTGGACTTCCGGTTGTTCGACTCCAGTCTTCACCTTGAGCCCAAGCCGGGCAGCGGATTCGCACTGGCCAACCATCGGGAAGGCCTGAGCCCTATGTGGGGCACACACATCGCGTTCGAGTTCAGGCTTGACAGCTGATCCTGAATCTGCTTCAATGGTGTCAATGAACGAGATTGTCCGCCTTAGGCTGACCGACTTCATCGGCGGCGAGCCAGAAGCTTGGGGCAACGAGCGGGGCCGGGAGGTATTCGCTCAGCTACTTGCTGAGGTTGAGCGTCACCCAGTGGCGCTGGTGTTTGAGGTTTCGCTTGAGGGCATCCGGCGAACAGATGCCTCTTTTCCGCGCGAAAGCGTGGTGGAGTTGGCTCGGAGGTTTCGCAAGCAGTTCGCTTTCGTGGTGACTGATGCGACCAACGAAGACCTGCTGTTCAATTGGGATGCGGCCGCGATCAAGAAGGAGCAGCCTTTGTTCGTGAAAGGCGCGGACGGGTCTTCCAAGATGTTGGGCCCGCAGTTGTCTTCGGCAAAGGGGCGGCTGTTGGAGTACGTGATGAAGAACAAGAAGGTGCGTACCGCCCAGGTCGCTGGGGATTTGCTATTGAAGATCAGCAACGCGAGCACGCAGCTTCGCGATTTGTGGGAAATGGGCTATGTGCTTCGACGTGAAGAAGTCGCGGACACCGGTGGCGTAGAGTTTGTCTATCTGTCGATCGTGTAAATTTATGCAACGTTCAACTGCTTCATTGAATCAGAATCGCCGCGCGACTCGCTGGGAAAAGTGCGTCTTGATTTGCGATCCGTTCAACTGCTTCATTGAAGCGGATGGTTGGCTGTTTTTTGCGCGGGATGGGCCGGGGAAGTGTGCGGCGCGCGAGTCGTACCGCCGATTTCGGCGCTGCCGGCAAGACGGCAGGCTTTCTCTTCAGTCTCAATGCATTCAAAGGTGAAAAACATGCATACCCAAGTTCAAAACGAGAAAAACGGGTCCGCCGGGCACAGCGCCGGATGGACGATCAACGTGCTTGACGAGCACTTCAACCAGCGCAACTTCTCCTTCGATGACCCCAAGGTCACCGGGCGTCAGATCGCGCACGAGACGGGCTTTCGCCCGGCGGACGAGGCGATCGTGCTGCAGCAGCTCAAGGATGGCAGCATGGAGGAAGTCCGGCTCGAAGAGCTCGTAGACCTGACCACGGCCGGCGCCGAGCGGTTCTTCATCATGACGGCCGACCGCACCTACCGTCTGATCGTAGATGGACTGCGGCTGGAATGGCCCCGGGAAGCGCTGACCGGCGAAGCGATCCGCAAGCTGGCCGGGCGCGACGACCAGTTCGAAGTCATTCAGGAGCTGGAGGATGCCCCGGACCGCGTGATCGAAGAAGACGACGTGGTCAGCCTGAAGGGCGACGGCACCGAGAAGTTCAAGACCCGCCGTGCCGCCGTGCGCCTGATCACGGTCTTCTACGGTGAGCAACCGCACGAGATGCCTCGCGGCGTCTACACCACCGAGCAGCTGCGCGAGGAGTTCAAGGTGGAGGATGGCTACATGCTGGCCCTGATCGCCGAGGATGGCTCGTTCGATGAACTTAAGCCGGGCCACAAGCTGCGCCTGAAAAACGGCATGAAGTTCGTCAGCTACGCGCCTTGCGGGCAGTCGTCATGAGCAGCGCACAGTTCAACGCCTTGAAGGCGATCTACCCCGCCGCTGAATGCTGGTCCGAGGGCGGCTGCGAGCTGGCCTTCATTCCAGGCGTGAGCATCCAGGCCGCAGGCGGGCCGGTGAAGGTGGACCTGCTGCTGCATCCATATGCGAAGGACAGCTACGACACGCGGCTCTTCGTCAACCGCAAGGTTGCCGAGACCAAGGGGCTGAACTGGAACGCCCACACCGTTTGCGGCGAAACCTGGTGGGCGTGCTCCTGGCAGGGTGTCAAGGCCCACTTGCCCTGGGTGCAAATCCTGGCCAATCATCTGAGGGCGTTCCTGTGAAGGCGCACATCAAGATCGTCGGCCCGCTCTTGAGCGTCATCCGCGCCGACCTGCACCGCCGACATGCCTTCGCCTTCGAGCGAGTCGGTTTCCTGATGGCGGGCGCCAGCTGGACCCGACAAGGCGACCTCATGTTGCTGTGCCGGGACTATCAGCACGTCGCCGACGAAGACTACGAGCGCAGCAGCACCGTGGGCGCCCAGATCGGTTCGAATGCCATGCGCAAGGCGCTGCAGGCGGCGTACCGCCACAAGTCCGCCATCCTGCACATCCATTCGCATGGCGGTCGAGGCCGGCCGGACTTCTCCTCGGTCGACCTAGACAGCGCCCGCGACTTTGTGCCCGGCTTCTTCAATGCTCTGCCGCAGATGCCGCACGGCATCGTGGTCCTAAGCAACGACTCGGCGCGCTGCCTGCTGTGGGCCGGGGCGAAGAGCCGGCCGCGGTACGTGGAGGGCTTTCAGCAGGTCGGAACACCTCTCATCAAGTTCGGAGGCGCACATGAGCCAGCATGACCGGCAGAGTTTTCTTGGCCCCACCAGCGAGCAGGATCTTGCGGGAATCACCGTCGGCATCGTCGGCCTGGGTGGTGGCGGCTCGCACGTCGTGCAGCAGCTGGCGCACTTGGGTGTTGGCGGCTACGTGATCGTCGACCCGGACACCATTGACGAGACCAATCTCAACCGCCTGGTCGGGGGCACGCGCGCTGATGTGGACGCCAAGGAACCGAAGATTCGGATCGCCGAGCGAGCCATCCGCCGCGTGCTGCCCCACGCCCGCATCTCCGCGCACGCCAGCACCTGGCAGGAAGTTGCCGGCGAGCTCAAGCACTGCGACGTGATCATCGGGGGTCTCGACTCCGTGATCGCGAAGGACCAGATCGACGGGTTCAGCAAGCGCTTCCTGATTCCCTATATCGATATGGGCATGGACGTCCACAAGCTGGGCGACCGCTTCCTGATCGCAGGGCAGGTGGTACTGACCATGCCGGGCGGTCCGTGTTTACGCTGCATGGGCGTCGTGACCGAGGCGGCGCTCGCCACTGAGGCACGTCTCTACGGCGCGGCCGGTGGCAAGCCTCAGGTGGTCTGGCCGAACGGTGTTCTGGCTTCCACCGCGGTGGGTCTTTTCACGCAACTGGTGTGTCCCTGGCACGACAAGCCGATGGCGGCCGCGTACTTGGAATACGATGGCAACAAGCACACGGTCGTCCCAAGCATGCGCTTGGCTGCGCTTGCCGATCGCCCTTGCAGTCACCATCACGCCAACGAAACCGGTGAGCCGCGGTTCGACATCCGAAACCCGCCTGCACAGGTGACGCCGCAGCCGGAGGCATCCGCTGCGGTCGACTCAGCGGCACCTGCTTGGTGGCGAGCGATGGTGAGATTCTTCAAGGGCCGCTAGCGCCCTGGAAGCCGAGCGCGGCAACCGCCGGCCTTCCTTCGCCACATTGACCTGCAAGGCCACCTGCGCCACGTCGAGAACGCCTTGGTCCAGCGCGTAGTTGCCCTTGGCCTGCAACCAGGCCAATATGTCGGCGAGGTGCCAGATCGACGCGCTACCCTCATGCACCGGCGCCGGGAAACCACCCGGATGGGCCAGCATCAGCTTGCGCATGTTCTGCCGCGACACGCCCACGATGTCGGCCACGTCGGTCAGCCCGACCAGATCGGGCGCCACCTCGATCAGCCGGGCTGACGGTACAGCACGGCGCACGTCGGCCAGCGCGCTTCGCACGGCCTGATCCGCGTCGGCTGCCTCGCGGGTGAACTCCAGTGCCAAGCGCCCCGGCTGCCCGATGCCGACCAAGGCATCGTCGCAGCCGACTTCGCCCAAGCGCTCGACCAGCGCATCCGGGTCGCGGTCGTCGTCGGTGAGCTGGTACTTCAGGGTGAAGGTGAATTCCATCAGGCTACTCCTCGGCGCTGCCATCAGCCTCGCGCTGCTTGCGGTGCGTGGTGCAGTTGTCCACGACGCGCCGCAAGGCGCGTGCGTGGTTGCCAGGGTTTTTCGGCGTGCTCCATACGCTGGTGATGCAGAACTCGCCGCAGCGGCATTCCTCGTCGTTGTACGGGCAGTAGATCCGCCCCCAGGCGTGGCTGCCGCCGACTTCGACGCGCCAGCCCTGCCCTTCGGCATACCTGAGAGCCTCTTCGACCTCCTTCTTCGGATGAGAGGAGCGGGGCATCAATGACCTCCAGTATCGGGATGATCGGGTTGGTTGTCAAGTGACAACCCATGAGTCAAGCCGCCGGCCAATCCCCGGATTTCCGGCAAGAAGGCCCCGGTTTGCTCACGCGGCCACTGCCAACGGTTTGCCGGGCTCGTCATTGCTGGCCGGTGGCCGCACCTGCTCCAGCAGGTGATCCTCCAGCATGGTCAGCGCCTCCAGCAACTGCTCGCGCGTCGGTGGCGAATACGAAAGCGTCATCGAGCTGTTGGTCGAGTGCTTCATCAGGTGCGAGATGGTGAACGCATGGACGTTGAGCCGCGTCATCGCCGTGGTGAAGGTGCGCCGCAGGTCGTGCATCGTCCAATGCTGTTCGCAGGCCTCGCGCACCAGCTTGATGTGGTACTGCGGCGGGCAGACCACGTGGCCCTTCTTCGAGTCGGCATAGCCGAATACGAAGTCGTTGACCTTCTGCTTGAGGCGCCGCTCCAGAATCGCGCGCACCAGCGGCGTCATCGGGACGGTGTAGTCCTGGCCGTTCTTGGTGTCGCGGAACACCATGTCGCCCTTCTTGAAGTCCACGTCGGACCAGCGCAGCGTAGCCGACTCGATCGAGCGGCTGGCAGTCAGCAGCGTGAACAGGATGTAGTCGCCCACGATGGGCTCCAGGGACTCGCAGGCACGCCACCACTTCACGAAGTAGGGCTTGGTAGTGTCGAGGAAACTGCTGCGGCGATTCATGCGGCTCCACCGCCGCGTGGTCTTGAGGATGGCAACCGGATTGATGAAGCCGGCGCGCGACAGCCTGTATTTGCTGATGGCGTAGTTGTAGGCGGCCTGCAGGTACTTGAAGTGCTGGTTGGCCGTTCGCGTGACCGGCTTGAGGGCGCCGCCCGCGCGCCTGCGCTTGGGAAGCATGCGCGACACCAGGTCGAAGCGCGCCAGCACGTCGTCCTGCGAGATCTCCCGATAGGGCCGCTTGAGCCAGTTCGGCAGTTTGACGTCCAAGATCTCGACTTGCTCTTTCGAGCGTCCGTCCGGCTTGGTCTTGAACGCCTTGCCTGCCAACGCGCCGAAGTAGTGCTTGGCGGAGTCGATGCTCTTCTTGGTGTTGGCCCGGTGCGAAACCTCGTCCCTGTACTCCTCGAACAGTTCTTCGAGCGTGGCGTCGCTGGCCCCGTGGTGCCGCTTCTCGTAGGGATCTTTCCCGTCGAGCAACTGCGCCTTCACCTGCAAGGCACTCTTGCGCGCTTGATCGACGGTCATGGGGCCGTACTCGCCGATCCTGCGCTTGAGCACCTTCCGCCCGACGCGCATCTGGAGATAGAAGACCTTCTTGGTCACGGAGACGCGCAGACCGAAGCCGGTCAGTTCGTCGTCCATGTAGAAGGCTTGGGCACCATCGGAAACGGCCCCGATGGACTTCACGAAGGACTGCGTGAGCTTGGGCATCTCTTGGACTCCTCTAGGCTACACGTAGCCTGTTCCAGGCTACACATAGGCTACAAACGGGCTACAACTCGATCGCAGCCCTTCCAAGTTCAGCAAACTTCAGCGTGCTGAAAAGTCTTTATAAATCAAAGACTTAGCGCCAAGATAGCGGAATTTCTCAATGCCAGCAAGGGCTTGCGAAATGCCACTGTATTTTTTTATGAGTCCTCTGCTCTAACCGACTGAGCTAACGGCCCCTCGAAATCGAAGGCCGCGATTGTAGAAGCGGCTACTTGTGCGACAGCGTGTGGCCCACCAGCCGCGCCGTGATGTCGACGATCTGGATCATGCGGTCGTAGGCCATGCGGGTGGGGCCGATCACGCCCAGGGTGCCGACGATGCGGCCGTCCACCTCGTAGGGGGCGGTGACGACCGACAGTTCCTCGAAGGGCACGACTTGGCTTTCGCCGCCGATGTAGATGCGCACGCCCTCGGCGCGGCTGCTGGTGTCCAGCAAGCGCATCAGCTCGGTCTTCTGCTCGAACAGGTCGAACAGGCGGCGCAGGCTGCCGAGGTCGTTGCCGAAGTCCTGCACGGTGAGCAGGTTGCGCTCGCCCGAGACCACCACCTTGTCGCTGCTCTCGGCCAGCACCTCGCTGCCGGCCTGCACCGCAGCCTGCATCAGCGCGCCGATCTCGCTGCGCAGCGCCTCGATCTCGTGCTGCAGCCGCTCGCGCACCTCTTCGATGGTCAGGCCGGCGTAGTGGGCGTTGAGGTAGTTGCTGGCCTCCACCAGCTCCGGCTGCGTGTAGTCGCGCGCGGTGAAGATCACGCGGTTCTGCACGTCGCCGTCGGGCGCCACCAGGATCACCAGCACGCGCCGCTCGCTCAGGCGCATGAACTCGATGTGGTGGAAGACGCTGGCCTTGCGCGGCGCCGTCACCACGCCGACGAAGCTGGACAGGCTGGACAGCATCTGCGCGGCCTGCGCGATCACGCGCTGCGGCTGGTCGGGGTGCAGCTGCTCGCGCGCCGCGGCCACCTCGGGCGCCACGGCGCTCAGCCGGTCCAGGTCCAGCGGGCGGGCCATCAGCATGGTGTCGACGAACAGCCGGTAGCCGCGCGCGGTGGGCACGCGGCCGGCGCTGGTGTGGGGGCTGGCGATCAGGCCCAGCTCTTCCAGGTCGGCCATCACGTTGCGGATGGTGGCCGGCGACAGCTCCAGCCCCGAGGCCTTGGACAGTGTGCGCGAGCCCACGGGCTGGCCGTCGGCGATGTAGCGCTCGACCAGCGTCTTGAGCAGGCTCTTGGCTCGGTCGTCCAGCATGTCTTCGATTGTACGAAGGGCCTTCGCGGCGGCACCGTCCATCCGGGGGCCCTATGGTCTAATGCCGCGCATCATGCCGGAGCGCTTCCGCCACGTTGCCATCGTCGGCAAGTACCAGGCCCGGGGCATCCGCCCGGTGCTGGAGGAACTGGCGCACTTTCTCGTCGGGCTGGGGCTGGAGGTGTCGTTCGAGCGCGAGACCGCGCTGGCCACCGGCGTCAATGATTTCGACGCGCTGCCGGTCGACCAGCTGGGCCTGCGTTGCGACCTGGCGGTGGTGGTGGGCGGCGACGGCACGATGATCGGCATCGCGCGGCAGGTGGCGCGCCACCAGCTGCCGCTGGTGGGCATCAACCAGGGGCGGCTGGGCTTCATCACCGACATCCCGCACGACCAGTATCGCGACGCGCTGACGCGCATGGTCGCCGGCGACTACGAGGCGGAGCACCGCTCGATGCTGGAAGGCAAGGTCTGGCGCGACGGCCGGCCCATCTTCGACGGGCTGTCGCTCAACGACGTGGTGGTCTCGCGCGGCGCCACCGCCAGCATGGTGGAGCTGCGCGTGGACATCGGCGACGAGTTCGTCGCCAACATCCGCGCCGACGGCCTGATCGTCGCCACGCCCACCGGCAGCACGGCCTACGCCTTGAGCGCCGGCGGCCCCATCCTGCACGCGGGCATCGGCGGCTGGGTGCTGGTGCCGATCGCGTCGCACACGCTGTCCAACCGGCCCATCGTGCTGCCCGACACCGGCGAGATCCGCATCACCATCGTGGCCGGCCGCGATGCCTCGGCCAATTTCGACATGCACAGCATCGCCAGCCTGCTGCACGGCGACCAGATCCACGTGCGGCGCTCGGCGCACAAGGTGCGCTTCCTGCATCCGCGCGGCTGGAGCTACTACGCCACCCTCCGGCGCAAGCTGCGCTGGTACGAGGGCGTCGTCTAGGCAGGCACGGCCATGCTGCGCCGCCTGAGCCTTCGCGACGTGGTCATCGTCAGCCAGCTGGAGCTGGACTTCGGCGCTGGCTTCACGGTGCTGACCGGCGAGACCGGCGCCGGCAAGTCCATCCTGATCGACGCGCTGCAGCTCGTCTTGGGCAACCGCGCCGAGGCGGGCCTCGTGCGCGAAGGCGCGCCGCGTGCCGAGGTCAGCGCCGAGTTCGAGGCGCCGCCCACGCTCGGCGGCTGGCTGGAGGAGGGCGGGTTCAGCACCGCCGACGGCACGCTGCTGCTGCGCCGCACGGTCGACAGCCAGGGCAAGAGCCGCGCCTGGATCAACGGCAGCGCGGCCACCGTCGCGCAGCTGCGCGAGCTGGCCGATCACTTGGTCGATATCCACGGCCAGCACGCCTGGCAGGGCCTGACGCGGCCGGCCACCGTGCGCGCGCTGCTCGACGGCCAGGCCGGCGTCGACACCGCGCCGATGGCGCAGCACTGGCAGGCCTGGCGCGCGGCGCTGGCGGCGCTGGACGCCGCGCGCAGCCAGCGCGACAGTCTGGAGCGCGAGCGTGAACGGCTGGCTTGGCAGATCGCCGAGCTCGACAAGCTGGCGCCCGGCGCCGACGAATGGGACGAGCTGAACGCCGAGCACCAGCGCCTGGCGCACGGCCAGGCGCTGCTGGACGGCGCGCGCGCCGCGCTGGACGCGCTGAGCGAAGCCGACCCCGCGGTCGAAGGGCTGCTGGCGCGCGCGATCGACGCGCTGGACGAGGTGGCGCGCTACGACGGCGAGGTGGCCGCGGTGGCCCAGGTGCTGCGCGACGCGCAGGCGCAGGCGCAGGACGCGGCGCACAGCCTGCAGGCCTACTTGAACCACCGCGAACCCGATCCCCAACGCTTGAGCGAACTGGATGCGCGGCTTGCGGCCTGGGTCTCGCTGGCGCGGCGCTACCGCCGCACGCCGGCCGAGCTGCCGGCGCTGCTGCAGGGCTGGAAGGACGAGCTGAAGTCGCTGGACGCGGCGGCCGATCTGGAAGCGCTGGAGCGCGCCGCCGCCGAGGCGCAGGCGCGCTGGCGCGCCGAGGCGCAGCGCGTCAGCAGCGTGCGCCGCCGCGCGGCGCCCAGGCTGTCGGCCGCCGTCACCCAGGCCATGCAGCAGCTCGGCATGGCGGGCGGCCGCTTCGAGGTGGCGCTGCTGCCGCAGGACGAGCCGCAATCGTTCGGGCTGGAATCGGTGGAGCTGCGCGTGGCCGGCCACGCCGGCAGCACGCCGCGGCCGCTGGCCAAGGTGGCATCGGGCGGCGAGCTGTCGCGCCTGGCGCTGGCGATCGCGGTCACCACCGCCGGCAGCGGCGGCGCCGCCGCGACGCCGACGCTGATCTTCGACGAGATCGACAGCGGCGTGGGCGGCACCGTGGCCGACAGCGTGGGGCGACTGATGAAGCAACTGGGCCGCTCGTGCCAGGTGCTGGCCGTCACCCACCTGGCGCAGGTGGCGGCCTGCGCCGACGCGCACCTGGTGGTCAGCAAGGCGCTCAAGGGCAAGGCCACGCTCAGCCAGGTGCAGCCGGTCGCCGGCGAGGCGCGTGTCGCCGAGGTCGCGCGCATGCTGGGCGGCGAGACGCTCTCGGGCACCGCGCATGCGCAGGCGATGATCCGGCGCGCGATGCAGGAGTTGTGATGAGCGAATGGGCGCCGCTCGACCTGGCGACCGCGCGCGACGAGGTCATTTTGATCACCGGCATCTCGGGCTCGGGCAAGTCGGTGGCGCTGCACGCGCTGGAGGACGCGGGTTTCTTCTGCGTCGACAACCTGCCGCCCGAGTTGCTGCGCGATTTCATCCGCCTGGAGCGCGAGCGCTTCACGCACCGCGTGGCGGTGGCGGTGGACGTGCGCACTGCCGGCTCGCTGCCCACGCTGCTGCCGCTGATCGAGCAGCTCCGCGCCGAAGGGCTGCGCGTGCGGCCGCTGTTCCTGGACGCCAGCAACGACGCGCTGCTGCGGCGCTTCTCCGAGACGCGGCGGCCGCATCCGCTGTCGGCCGCGCCGGTGGGCGGCGACGCGGCGCGCGCGCTGATCGAGGCCATCCAGCTGGAGCGCGAGCTGCTGGCCGAGCTGCGCGAGATCTCCACCGTGATCGACACCAGCCAGTTGCGGCCGACGATGCTGCGCTCGTGGGTGCGCTCGCTGGTGGGCGCGCGCGAGTCGCGGCTGACGCTGGTCTTCGAGTCCTTCGCGTTCAAGCACGGCGTGCCGCTGGATGCCGACTACGTGTTCGACGTGCGCGTGCTGCCCAACCCCTACTACATCCGCGAGCTGCGGCCGCTGACCGGGCGTGATGCGCCGGTAGCGAGTTATCTGGAAGGCCAGCCCGAGGTGGCGGCGATGATCGAGCAGATCGAGGCCTTCCTCGCGCGCTGGCTGCCGGCCTTCGAGGAGGACCAGCGCAGCTACCTCACCGTGGCGCTGGGCTGTACCGGCGGCCAGCACCGATCGGTCTATGCGGTGGAGACGCTGGCGCGGCGCTTCGAAGGCCGCCACGCCACCCTCATTCGCCACCGAGAGCTGGACGCCCATGACTGATGCGGCCGCCGCTGCCGAAGCGCTGCCGCTGTTCCCGCTGCAGACGGTGCTGTTCCCCGACGGGCTGCTGATGCTCAAGGTCTTCGAGGTGCGCTACCTCGATCTCGTCAGCCGCTGCCTGCGCAGCGGACAGGGCTTCGGCGTGGTCTGCCTGCGCCAGGGCGGCGAGGTGGGGCGCGGCAACGGGCAGCCGGTGCTGTTCGAGCCGGTGGGCGTGCACGCGCGCATCGACCAGGTGGACAGCGAGCAGCCCGGCATCCTCAAGCTGCGCTGCCTGGGCCAGCAGCGCTTCCGGCTGGAAGGCCGGCCCGAGCAACTGCCCGACGGGCTGTGGCAGTCGGCCGTCAGCGCGGTCGAGCCCGATGCGCCCAGCGTGCCCGGGGCCGCGATGTTCGAGACCGTCAAGGCCTTGTCCAACGCGATCGCCACGCTGCGCGAGCGCGGCCAGCTGCCCTTCGCCGAGCCGTTCCGGCTGGACGACGCCGGCTGGGTGGCCAACCGCTGGTGCGAGCTGCTGCCGATCCCGCTGTCGGCCAAGCAGAAGCTGATGGCGCTGGAAGACCCGGTGCTGCGGCTGTCGGTGGTCGACGGCTACCTGCGGGACAAGCAGGTCGTTCGTTAGGCCGCTGTTGGCTGCTGTTGCTGTTGTTGCTGCAGCAGGCGGCGCAGCGGCGTCGGGATGCCCAGCGCCAGCGCTTCGTCCAGTGCCACCCAGCGGCCCTCGGGCCAGCGCTGCGCCAGCGCGTCGAGCTGGGGCCTGGCCAGCCGCGCCGGCAGCGGCCACAGCAGCGGCTGCAGCGTCCAGTCGAAATGCGTCAGCGCATGCTCGATGGTGGGCAGCGCCTGCGGCTGGCCGGGCAGGCCTTGCAGCGCGGCCAGTGCCTCGTCGGCCGCATCGAACTCCGGCAGGCTCCACAGCCCGGCCCAGACGCCTTGCTGCGGGCGCTGCAACAGCCAGACCTGGCCGCGCCAGCGCAGCAGCAGCCAGGCGTGGCGGCGCGCGCCGCGGCGCAGCTTGCGCGTCTTGACCGGATAGGCCTCGGGCCGGCCGGCGGCGCGCGCGGCGCAGATCTCGGTCACCGGGCAGGCCAGGCAGCGCGGCGCGCGGGCCAGGCAGATCGCCGCGCCCAGGTCCATCAGGCCCTGGGTGTAGGACTCGACATCGGCGTCAGGCAGCAGCGACTCGGCCAGTTGCCACAGCTTCGCGGTCTCGGCGGTGCTCGCCAGGTCGCCGTCGAAGGCGAACGCGCGCGCCAGCACGCGCTTGACGTTGCCGTCGAGGATCGCGGCGCGCTCGCCGAAGCAGAAGGCCGCGATCGCCGCCGCCGTCGAGCGGCCGATGCCCGGCAGCCCTTCCAGTCCTTGCGCCGAGCGCGGAAAGCGCCCGCCATGCTCGGCCACCACCACCTGCGCCGCGCGGTGCAGGTTGCGCGCGCGGCTGTAGTAGCCCAGGCCGCTCCACTGCGCCAGCACCTCGGCCTGCGGCGCGGCGGCCAGGTCCTGCACGGTGGGAAAGCGCTGCAGGAAGCGCTCGTAATGGCCCAGCACCGTGGCCACCTGGGTCTGCTGCAGCATCACCTCCGACAGCCAGACGCGGTAGGGGTCGCGCGTGCCCTGCCAGGGCAGGTGGTGGCGGCCGTGGCGGTGCTGCCATTGCTGCACCCGCCCTGCGAAGCCGGCAGGGGGCTGGCCCGCGGCCCGCGGCATCAGGCCGCGTCCCGCGTGTCGATGCTGATCAGGGCTTCGGCGCGCGGCGGCGCCGGCGGGAAGGCGGCGCGCGCGCGGGCCAGCACCTCGTCGGCGCGCAGATCCAGCAGGCGCTGCAGCTCCTGCAACTGGGCGTCCTGCGATTCGACCTCGGCGATGCGCTGCTCCAGTTCGCCGGCGGCGGACTGGATGCGCTGCAAGGCCTCGCGCCGCTGCTTGAAGGCGCGGCGGCGGTCGCCGAGCTGCTGGTCGACCTGGTTGGACGCCGTGCGGCTCCACAGCTCGAGTTCACTCGATGCGCTTTCGAACACCACGCGCAGCTTGGACAGCAGCATGCGGCGGAACTGCTCCATGAAGCCGGGCGAGGCCATGCGCCACGACTGCAGCAGCCCCAGGTAGCGGCTGTAGTTGTGGTCGATCAGGTCCAGCTCGCGGCCGAAGCGCTGCAGCTCGGGCTGCGCCTGCTTGGCGAAGGCGAAGCCGAACTCGGCGTTGAGCTGCATGAAGCTGGCGTCCAGCATCTCGCGGATCTCGTCGGCCTGGCTCTGCGCCGATTCCAGCGCCGCCTTCAGCCGCGTGCACAGCGTGACGAAGGCCGCCTTGCCGCCCAGATGGAAGGGCCGCGCGCCCAGCGCCGACTGCATCGCGGTGACCTCGGCGCGCAGCACCTGGTTGCTGATGCGCGCGAGTGCCGCCTTCAGCTGCCGCTGCTGCACCGCGCGCACGGCCTGCAGCCGCGCGATGCAGCGCTCGAACTCGGCGGCTTCCGCGTCCACGCGCTGCAGCATCAGCCGCACCTTGCCGCCGCTCTTGCCGCGCAGGCCCTTGAGCTCCAGCATCTGCTCGGCCAGGTTGCGGCGCTTGTCGGCGATGCGGCGCGCCGCGACGCGGCGCACGCGCTCGACCACGCCGACCGCGCCGGCTTCGAGCATCTCGCGCTGGCGCGGCAGCAGCCCGCTCGACAGCGCGTCCTCCAGCTCGCCCAGGTTGCTGCGCTGCAGGCTGCCGGCGCTGCCCGAGACGCGCGCGGCCAGGCCGTCGCGCGCCGAGAGCGCGAACACGCGCTCGGGCGGCAGCTCCAGCGTGGCGGCCACCTTCTCGCGCTGGCTGCCGATCTGCGCCTGCACTTCGGCCTCGGAGGCCAGCGGGTCGTACAGCGCGTCGATCTTGTTGAGCACCACGTAACGTTCCAGCGCGGCGGAGCCCAGGTGCTCGCGCCAGATCGCCAGGTCGGACCTGGTGACGCCGGTGTCGGCCGCCAGCACGAAGACCGTGGCGTGCGCGGTGGGCAGCAGGCCCAGCGTCAGCTCGGGCTCGGCGCCGATCGCGTTGAGGCCCGGCGTGTCGATCACCACCAGGCCGCGGCGCAGCAGCGGGTGCGGGTAGTTGATCAGCGCGTGGCGCCAGGCCGGCACCTCCACGCTGCCGTCGGCCGCCAGCGGCGGGTTGTCGTCGGGCTGCTCGGCGTTCCAGAAGCCCAGCGCGGTAGCGGTCTCGACGCTGACGCGCTGCGTGCGCGTGACGGCCTGCAGCGCCTTGGCCAGCGCCTCGGGGTTGTCGATCTCCAGCGGCACGTGCTGCCAGGGCTCGTCGCGCTTGCGCAGGTCGGCCAGCGAGAGCCCACGCAGCCGCGTCTCGATCGGCAGCAGCGACAGCCGCGCCGGCGCCTCGGCGCTGTGGAACAGCTCCACCGGGCACATCGTCGTGCGGCCCGGCGTGGCCGGCAGCACGCGGCGGCCGGCCTGGGCGAAGAAGATCGCGTTGATCAGCTCCGACTTGCCGCGCGAGAACTCGGCCACGAAGGCCAGCACCAGGCGATCGGACGACAGCCGCTCGCGCAGCGCGGCCAGCGCGGCGGTCTGCGGCTCGTCGATCAGGTCGTGGTCGATCAGGTAGCGGGCCAGCACCGTGACCGCGCGGTCGACCTCGCTGCGCCAGCCGGCCAGCTCATCCAGGCGGGAGACGATGGAGCTTTGCATGCAAGCAGTGTGCTACAGGTCGGTGGCCGGCGGTGTGAGGATGCGCTTCAGCGGCGCTGGCAGCGCGCGCAATAGTAGGTGGAACGCTGAGCCTGCACGAGGCGCCGCACCGGGCCGCCGCAGCCGGGGCAGGGCTGGCCGGCGCGGCCGTAGACGGCAGCCTGCGACTGGAAGGCGCCGCTCATGCCGTGGGCATCGCGGAAGTCGCGCAGCGTCGTGCCGCCGAGGTCCAGCGCCTGCGCCAGCGTGCGGCGCAAGGCGTCCAGCAGCCGCGCGGCGCGGGGGCGGCTGATGCGGTCGGCGGCCAGCCGCGGGTCGATGCCGGCCTGGAACAGCGCCTCGCAGGCGTAGATGTTGCCGGCGCCGACGATCACGTCGCCGGCCAGCAGCACGGCCTTGATGGGCGCGCGGCGGCGCTGCAGCGCGGCGTGGAAGCGCTCGGGCGTCAGCGCCGGGTCGAAGGGCTCGGCGCCCAGGCCGGCCAGCAGCTTGGCGGCCGGGCCGGCATCCAGCGCCGGCGACCACAACACCGCGCCGAAGCGCCGCGGGTCGGTCAGGCGCAGCGTGCCGCGGTCGGTCTGCAGGTCGAAATGGTCGTGCGGGCCGGGCGGCAACGAATCTTCACGCCAGGCCAGCGAGCCCGACATGCCCAGGTGCAACAACAGTCCCTGCCGCGGGTGGGGAACTGCCGCCGCCGCGGCGGGCTCCAAGGGCAGCCACAGGTATTTGCCGCGGCGGGTGACGGACCCGACGTGCAGGCCCTGCAGCGCCGCGGGGTCCTGGCCGAGCGGCCACCGCAAGGGCTTGCCCAGACGCAGGGCCAGCACGCGCGCGCCGCGCAAAGGCTGTTCGATGCTGCGCCGGGTGACCTCGACTTCGGGGAGTTCGGGCATCAACCATTATGTGAGAATGAATTTCGTCCCCGGAGAGCGATCCATGTCATTGCGCAATCGACGGCGCGTCGCGGTTTCGACGGCCCTGGCCGCCGCTGCCGTGTGGTGCGTGCCGCCGCCGGCTGGCGCCCAGTCCGCGGCGGCTGATCCGGCGGCTGCCGCCGCCAGCGCGCCCGTCGTCAACTCCGGCCTCGATTCGCCGCTGTTCCAGCAGTTGCTGATCGCCGAGATCGAAGCCCGGCGCGGCGAGACGGGGGACGCTTTCGAGCGCGTGCTCGACGCCGCCCGCCGCACGCGCGACGACCAGCTCTTCCGCCGCGCGGTGGAGATCGCGATGCAGGCCCGCGCCGGCGACGAGGCGCTGTCCGCCACCCGAAGCTGGCGCCTGGCCCAGCCGCGTTCGGCCGAGGCCGTGCGCACGCAGTTGCAGGTGCTGGCGGCGCTGAACCGCGTGCCCGAGCTGGCCGAGCCGCTGCGCGCGCTGCTGGCGCTGACGCCCGAGTTCGAGCGCGGCGCACTGATCGCCGCGATCCCGCGCTTCCTGCAGCGGGCGCCCGACCGCCGGCAGGCGGCGCAGCTCGTCGACGGTGTGCTCAAGAGCTATCAGCAGCTTCCGGCCACGCGCGTGGCGGCGCTGGTGGCCACCGGCCGCGCCTGGGCCGCGGCCGACGACTTCGACCAGGCGCTGGCGCGCGCCCGCGAGGCCCAGGCCGCCGAGCCGCAATCGCCCGGCCCGGCGCTGCTGGCGCTGGACCTGATGCCGCGGCGCCCCGAAGCCGAGGACATCGTGCGCGCGCATCTGTCATCGGGCCCCCCCATCGAGCCGGCGCTGCGGCTGGCCTATGCGCGCAGCCTGATGGCCAGCCAGCGCCTGGTGGACGCCGCCGCACAGCTGGAGCAGGTCAGCAAGGACAAGCCCGAGCTGGCGCCGCCCTACCTGACGCTGGGCGCGCTGCGGCTGGAGATGCGCCAGCCCGCGGCGGCCGAAGCGGCGCTGCAGCGCTTCCTGGAACTCACCGAAGCCGACGCCAAGCCCGCAGCGCCGGCCGGCACGGCCGCCGCGGCCGCCGCCGCGGCCGCCGGCGAGGCCGACGACGATGACGACGACAACGGCCCCGCGCAGGCCCGCGTGCAGGCCTGGCTGATGCTGGCGCAGGCGGCCGAGCAGCGCGGCGACTTCGCCGCCGCCGAGTCCTGGCTGGGCCGCATCGAGGACCCGCGGCGCGCCTTGGACGTGCAGACCCAGCGCGCCAAGCTGCTGGCCCGCCAGGGCAAGCTGGCCGAGGCGCGCGAGGCCGTTCGCCTGGCGCCCGAGCGCGAGGCCGGCGACGCGCGCGCCAAGCTGGTGGCCGAGGCCGGCGTGCTGCGTGAGGTCAAACGCTGGGGCGATGCCTTCGAGGTGCTGGGCGACGCGGCCAGGCGCTTCCCCGACGACCCCGACCTGCTGTACGAGCAGGCCATGGTCGCCGAGAAGATGGACCGCACGGACGAGATGGAGCGGTTGCTGCGCCGGGTCATCGCGCTCAAGCCCGACAACGCGCATGCGCACAATGCGCTGGGCTATTCGCTGGCCGACCGCAGCCAGCGCCTGCCCGAGGCGCGCGAGCTGATCCGCCGCGCGCTGGAACTGTCGCCCGGCGACCCCTTCATCACCGACAGCCTGGGCTGGGTGGAGTACCGCATGGGCAACCTGCCCGAGGCGCTGCGCCTGCTGCGCCAGGCCTATGCGGCGCGGCCCGACGTCGAGATCGGTGCCCACCTGGGCGAGGTGCTGTGGTCCAGCGGCCAGCGCGACGAGGCGCGCGGCATCTGGACCGAGTCCAAGGGCCGCGACGCCGCCAACGACGTGCTGCGCGAGACGCTGGCGCGGCTGAAGGTCGAGCTCTGATGCGGTGGCGGGGCCGCGGCGCCGCCGCGGGGTTGGCGGTCGCGCTGTCCTTGCTGTCCGGCTGCGCGACGCCGCCGCCGGAAGCGGCGCTGCCCTGGACCAGTGGGCGCCTCGCCTTGCGCGTGGAGGCCAGCGCCGAGCGCCCGGCGCACGGCCTGAACGCCGACTTCGAGTTGCGCGGCGACGGCCGGCGCGGCGAGCTGCGCCTGAGCGGCGCGCTCGGCGGCCGGCTGGCCACCACGCGCTGGAACGCCGACGAGGCGGTGCTGGACACCGGCCAGGGCGAGCGCCGCTACGCCGATCTGGAGTCGCTGTCGCGCGACGCGCTGGGCGAGGCGCTGCCGCTGCGCGCCTTGCCCGACTGGCTGGCCGGCCGGCCCTGGTCCGGCGCCGCCAGCCAGGCGCAGGCCGACGGCTTCGTGCAGCTCGGCTGGGCCATCTCGCTGGCCGGCTTCGCCGAAGGCCGCATCGACGCGGTGCGCGAGGCGCCGCCGCCGCGTGTCAGCGTGCGCGTGCGGCTGGAGCGGCCGGCGTCGTGACATGAGCTTGCGCGCGCTGTACGAGCTGCCGGCGCCGGCCAAGCTGAACCTCTTTCTGCACGTGGTCGGGCGCCGGGCCGACGGCTACCACCTGCTGCAGTCGGCCTTCGTGCTGATCGACTGGGCCGACACGCTGCACCTGGAACTGCGCAGCGACGGCCGGCTGCAGCGCCACGATTTGTCGGCCGCGCTGCCGGCCGACGACCTGTGCCTGCGCGCCGCACGTGCGCTGCAGCAGGCCGCGCGCACCGCGCTGGGCGCCGATCTTTCGATCGACAAGCAGCTCCCCTGGGGCGCCGGGCTGGGCGGCGGCAGCTCCGACGCCGCCACCACGCTGCTGGGCCTGAACCGCCTGTGGGGCCTGCGCTGGCCGCGGCAGCGGCTGCTGGAGCTGGCGGCGACGCTGGGCGCCGACGTGCCGTTCTTCGTCGGCGGCGGCAACGCCTTCGTCGAAGGCATCGGCGAGAAGCTGACGCCGCTGGCGCTGCCGCGCGCCTGGTACGCGGTGCTGAAGCCGGCCGCGTCGCTGGCCACCGCCGAGATCTTTGCCAGTCCGCTCGTCAAACGGCTTCTCAAACCTGAAGGCGACGCTGCTATACTCGCGGGCTTTCTCGCTGACGCTTCCCCCGCCGGGGTGTCGTGCGGCGACGGGCCCGAGAATATCGCGCAAGGCTTCGGCCGCAACGACCTCCAGCCCGCCGCCGAGCAGCTCTGCGACGAGGTGGCGCAAGCCGCCGCCTGGTTGCAGGCCCGCTACGGCAACAGCCGCATGACAGGCTCCGGCAGTGCAGTGTTCGCGAGGGCCGGCACAGGCGACCAGCTCGTGGCGACTTTTCCGGCGGCGTCGCTGCCGCCGGGATGGGTCGGTCGGATGTGCCGCAGCCTGGACCAGCACCCGCTTGCGGGCTGGGCTGGCTGAAACGGTTTCGGGGGTGGCGGAGCTGATGCACCGCCTCCTGTGTAGGGGAGTCGCCAAGTTGGTTAAGGCATCGGATTTTGATTCCGACATGCGAGGGTTCGAGTCCTTCCTCCCCTGCCAAATCCATTCCTGACGGGGCTGCTGCAGCGGCCCCGTGCCAGCCTCGGAAAGACCCGCCCGTGCTCTTCAACACCGTGCTCTTCACCGGCAACGCCAACCCGGTGCTGGCGCAGGAGATCGCCACCCACCTGGGCGTCGAGCTCGGGCGCGCGATGGTCGGCCGCTTCTCCGACGGCGAGGTCTCGATCGAGATCCGCCAGAACGTGCGCGCGCGCGACGTGTTCGTGGTCCAGCCCACCTGCGCGCCGACCAACGAGCACCTGATGGAACTGCTGATCATGGTCGATGCGCTGAAGCGCGCCAGCGCGCGCCGCATCACCGCCGTGATCCCGTACTTCGGCTACGCGCGCCAGGACCGCCGGCCGCGCAGCACGCGCGTGCCGATCAGCGCCAAGGTCGTGGCCAACCTGCTGGAGACCGTGGGCGTCGAGCGCGTGCTGACGATGGACCTGCACGCCGACCAGATCCAGGGCTTCTTCGACATCCCGGTCGACAACATCTACGCCAGCCCGGTGCTGCTGTCGGACCTGAAGAGCCGCAACTACGACAACCTGGTGGTGGTGTCGCCCGACGTCGGCGGCGTGGTGCGCGCGCGCGCGCTGGCCAAGCAGCTGGGCTGCGACCTGGCGATCATCGACAAGCGCCGGCCGACGGCCAATGTCTCGGAAGTGATGCATGTGATCGGCGACATCGACGGCCGCAACTGCGTGATCATGGACGACATGATCGACACCGCCGGCACGCTGGTGAAGGCGGCCGAGGTACTGAAGGAGCGCGGCGCCAAGCGTGTCTACGCCTATTGCACGCACCCGGTGTTCTCGGGCCCGGCGATCGAGCGGCTCAAGAGCTCCAGCCTCGACGAGGTGGTGATCACCAACACGATTCCGCTGTCGGATGCGGCGAAGGCGGCGAAGAACATCCGGCAGTTGTCGGTGGCGTTCCTGTTCGCGGAGACGATCCGGCGCATCAGTGATGGGGAGTCGGTGACGTCGCTCTTCGCCGAACAAAATAATAATTTTTAGATGCAAAAGCGGGCTCCTGGCGGAGCCCTTTCAGTAGACCCTGGTCGCGGGGCCTTTTTCAACCTTGGAGAGAAATCCATGAAATTCACCGCCTTCGAGCGTAGCGTGCAGGGGACCGGAGCGAGCCGCCGCCTGCGCAACGCCGCCAAGGTGCCGGGCATCGTGTACGGTGCCGGCACGCCGCAGATGATCGAGCTCGATCACAACGCGCTGTTCTTCGCGCTGAAGAAGGAAGCCTTCCACAGTTCCATCCTCGAGATGGAGCTGGCGGGCCAGAGCCAGAAGGTGCTGCTGCGCGACTTCCAGATGCATGCCTGGAAGCCCATCGTGATGCACGTGGACTTCCAGCGCGTCGACGAGACGACCAAGCTGCGCAAGAAGGTGCCGCTGCACTTCACCGGCGAGGAAGGCTCGCCCGCGGTCAAGACCGACCACTGCCTGGTCAGCCACGTGACCACCGAGCTCGAGATCGAGTGCCTGGCCACGCAGCTGCCCGAGTTCGTCACCGTCGACTTGTCGGGCCTGACCAAGAACCAGTCGCTGCACGCCAGCGACCTGAAGCTGCCCGACGGCATCAAGGCCGTCAAGCACGGCACGCTGAACCCGGTGATCGTCGCCGTCACCACGCCCAAGGCCGAGGAAGAAGCCGCGACCGCGCCGGTGGTGGCCGCGCCCGAAAAGGGCAAGGGCAAGGGCAAGAAGGACGAGAAGCAGAACAAGAAGTGATCCGCAGCGATCGCTCGTGACCGGAGGGCCCCCGAAACGGGGCCCTCTTTCTTTGTGCGCGCGGCCCCCCGCGCGCGGGACGGTGCCGGCGGCGGCCGCTGCCTATGATCCCGGACCATGATTCGACTGATCGTCGGCCTCGGCAACCCGGGCCCTGAATACGAAGCCACCCGGCACAACGCCGGCTTCTGGTGGGTGGACGCGCTGGCCGCCAAGCTGGGCGCGCGGCTGGCGGCGGAACGCAGCTACCACGGGCTGATGGCGCGCGTGAACCTGCCGCAAGGGCCGCTGTGGCTGCTGCAGCCGATGACCTACATGAACCGCTCGGGGCAGTCGGTCGCGGCGCTGGCGCGCTTCTACAAGATCGCGCCGGCCGAGATCCTCGTGGTGCACGACGAGCTGGACCTGCCGCCCGGCCAAGCCAAGCTCAAGACGGGCGGCGGCAGCGGGGGCCACAACGGGCTGAAGGACATCCACGCCCAGCTCGGCACGCCGGACTTCTGGCGGCTGCGGCTGGGCATCGGCCACCCCGGCGTCAAGGCCGAGGTGGTGGACTACGTGCTGCGCAAGCCGGCGCCCGAGCAGCGCGAGGCGATCGAAGCCTGCATCCAGCGCACGCTGGACGCCAGCGCCGAGCTGCTGGCCGGCGAGATGGAGCGCGCGACGATGAAGATCCACGCCGGGCCGCCGCGCCCGAAGCCGCCGCGGCCCGCACCCGCGCCCACACCGGCAACCAAGCTCGCCGACGAAGGAGACCCGTCATGAAGCCCTTGCTCGTGCTCACCCTGCTGCTCGCCTGCGGCCTGGCCCAGGCGCAGACCACCGTCTGGCGCTGCGGTCCCGACGGCCGCAGCTACGGCGACAGCCCTTGCGCCGACGGTCGTGCGCTGGCGCTGGCCGATACCGCGGTGGCGCCGGCCGACGCGGCGCGCGCCCGCGCGCTGGCCGCGCAAGACCGCCGGCTGGCGCAGCAACTGGCGGCCGAGCGCCGCGAGCGCGACGCCCGCCTGCGCGGCAGCGGGCTGGCCGGCATCCAGCCGGCCGCGGCCGTCACGCCGCCCGAGCCGGTGCTGCAGCCCCGTCCGCCGTCGAAGGCGAAGCTGCACCGGACTGCAGGCGCAGGTACTTTGCGTAAAGCTGCTCGTGCGTCTCGGCAAACGCGGGGTTGAGCGGGATGCAGGCCACCGGGCAGAGCTGCACGCACTGAGGCTCGGCGTGGTGGCCCACGCATTCGGTGCACTTGTGCGGGTCGATCTCGTAGAACTCGGCGCCCATCGCGATCGCGCCGTTGGGGCACTCGGGCTCGCAGACGTCGCAGTTGATGCACTCGTCGGTGATCATCAAGGCCATCGCGGCTGCCTCGTTCCGGGGTTCATTCGGGCTGCGTCACCCGCTCCTTCAAGCGCCGCAGCACCGAGGGCGCGACGAACTTGTGCACGTCGCCGCCCAGGCTGGCGATCTCGCGCACGAAGGTGCCGCTGACGAACTGGTACTGGTCCGAAGGCGTCATGAAGACGGTCTCGACCTCGGGCATCAACTGGCGGTTCATCCCGGCCATCTGGAACTCGTACTCGAAGTCGCTGACCGCGCGCAAGCCGCGCACGACCACTTGCCCACCGTTCTCGACGACGAAGTCGCGCAGCAGGCCGCGGAAGGCCGTGACCTCGACGTTCTTGTAGGGCGCGGCGATCTCGGCGGCGATCTCCAGCCGCTCGGCGATCGTGAACATCGTGCGCTTGTGGTGGCCGGCGGCCACGGCCAGGATCAGGCGGTCGAACAGCCGCGAGGCGCGCCGCATCAGGTCCTCATGGCCAAGGGTCATCGGGTCGAAGGTGCCCGGGTAGATGGCGGTCAGCGGCTTGGTCGGGATCACGGCGTCGCCCCCTCGTCATTGGTCGGCGGGAGTGTAGCCGCGCCGCCAGAGCGCATGGTGCACCGCACCAGCGTGCCCTTGCCGATGTGGCGTGAATCCCGCCGGCGGGGCCGGCAGCACGGTGCCGGCCTCCAGGTAGACGAAGCCGCCGTCGACCAGCAGCGGCGCCGCGCGCTCCAGCGCCGGGCCCAACAGGCCGGCGTCGTAGGGCGGGTCGATGAACACGAGGTCGAAGCGCTGCGGCGCGCAGCGCGCCATCCACGACAAGGCATCCGCCGTCTCCACGCGCAGTGCGGCGGCGTCCAGGCGCCGGCGGCTGGCGTCCAGGCTGCGCGCCAGCGCGGCGTCGCGCTCGATCAGCACCACCTCGGCGGCGCCGCGCGACGCGGCCTCGAAGCCCAGGGCGCCGCTGCCGGCGAAGGCGTCCAGGCAGCGCCAGCCGTTCAGGTCCTGGCCCAGCCAGTTGAACAGCGTCTCGCGCACGCGGTCGGGCGTCGGACGCAGCCCCGAGCGGTCGGCCACCGGGAGCTTGCTGCGTTTCCACAGACCGCCGATCAGGCGGACTTCGTGAGGTTTGCGGGCGCTCACCTCACAGCCGCACCGGGATGCCCTCGCGCGCCATCAGCGCCTTGGCCTGGCCGACCGTGAACGTGCCGTAGTGGAAGATGCTGGCGGCCAGCACCGCGTCGGCACCGCCAATGCGGATGCCTTCGGCCAGGTGCTCCAGCGTGCCGACGCCGCCCGAGGCGATCACCGGCACCGGCACCGCGTCGCTGACGGCGCGCGTCAGCTCGAGGTCGAAGCCGATCTTCGTGCCGTCGCGGTCCATGCTGGTCAGCAGGATCTCGCCGGCGCCGGCCGCGGCCATGCGGCGCGCCCAGGCCACCGCGTCCAGCCCGGTGTTCTTGCGGCCGCCGTGGGTGTAGACGTCCCAGCCGCTGCCGTTCTCACGCCGCTTCGCGTCGATGGCGACGACGATGCACTGCGCACCGTACTTGTCCGACGCGTCGCCGATCACCTGCGGGTTGGCCACCGCGGCGGAGTTGAAGCTGACCTTGTCGGCGCCGGCGTTCAGCAGCCGCCGCACGTCGGCCACCGTGCGCACGCCGCCGCCCACCGTCAGCGGGATGAAGACCTGCGAGGCCACGGCCTCGATGATGGGCAGGATCAGGTCGCGCCCGTCGCTGGTGGCGGTGATGTCGAGGAAGGTCAGCTCGTCGGCGCCCTGGTCGTTGTAGCGCGCGGCGATTTCCACCGGGTCGCCGGCGTCGCGCAACTCGACGAAGTTGACGCCCTTGACGACGCGGCCGCCGGTGACGTCCAAGCAGGGGATGATGCGCTTGGCCAGCATCAGCTTGCGGTGCCGGCGCCGTCCAGCTCGTCGGCCCGCGCCTGCGCGGCCGTGAAGTCGAGCGCGCCGCTGTAGATGCTGCGGCCGCAGATCACCCCTTCGACGCCATGCTCCTGCACCGCGCAGAGCTGCTCGATGTCGGCGATGCCGGCGCCAGCCCGCCGGAGGCGATCACGGGGATCGTCAGCGCCTGCGCCAGCTTGACGGTGGCGTCGATGTTGATGCCGGTGAGCATGCCGTCGCGGCCGATGTCGGTGTAGATCACCGCGTCGACGCCGTAGTCCTCGAACTTCCTGGCCAAGTCGATCACCTCGTGGCCGGTCAGCTTGCTCCAGCCGTCGGTGGCCACCTTGCCGTCCTTGGCGTCGAGGCCGACGATGATGTGGCCGCCGAAGGCCGAGCAGGCGTCCTTCAGGAAGCCCGGGTTCTTGACCGCGGCGGTGCCGATGATGATGTAGCTGATGCCGTCGTCGAGGTAGCGCTCGATGGTGTCGAGGTCGCGGATGCCGCCGCCCAGCTGCACCGGCACGTCGTCGCCCACCGCGCGCAGGATGGACTTGACCGCGCTTTCGTTGACCGGCTTGCCGGCGAAGGCGCCGTTCAGGTCCACCAGGTGCAGGCGCCGCGCGCCGGCGTCCAGCCAGCGCCGCGCCATCGCGGCCGGGTCTTCGCCGAAGGTGGTGGCGGCCTTCATGTCGCCTTGCTGAAGGCGCACGCAATGGCCGTCCTTGAGGTCGATGGCTGGGATCAGCAGCATGGCTCGGGAGGAGGAGGATCGAGCGCGTCAGGGCTTCCAGGCGAGGAAGTTGCGATACAGGGCGATGCCGTGCGCGGCGCTCTTCTCGGGGTGGAACTGGGTGGCAAAAATATTATCCCGCGCCAGCGCGCAGGTAAAGCGCGCGCCGTACTCGGTACTGCCGGCGGCGTGCGCGGCGTGTTGCGGGTCGGCGTAGAAGCTGTGCACGAAGTAGAACCAGCTCTCGTCGGGCACGCCCGCCCAGACCGGGTGCGCGCGTTCCTGGTGCACGCGGTTCCAGCCCATCTGCGGCACCTTGTAGCGGCTGCCGTCGGGCTGCAGTCGGCCGTCGAGCTGGAAGCGCCGCACCTCGCCGGGGATCAGGTCCAGGCCCGGCGTGTCCTGCTCCTCGCTGTGCGTCAGCAGCATCTGCATGCCCACGCACACGCCCATCAGCGGCTTGTTCGCGGCGGCGTGCAGCACGGCGTCCAGCAGCCCGGAGTCCCGCAGCTCGCGCATGCAGTCGCGCATCGCGCCCTGGCCGGGCAGCACCACGCGCTCGGCGGCCTGCACGTCCTCCGGGCGCTGGGTGACGACGACCTCGGCGCCGCTGCCCGCGGCGGCATGCAGCACCGCCTGCGACACCGAGCGCAGGTTGCCCATGCCGTAGTCGACAACGGCAACGGTTCGCGTCACAGACTGCCCTTGGTCGACGGGATGCTGCCGGCCGCGCGCGGGTCCGGCGTCAGCGCCATGCGCAAGGCGCGCGCGAAGGCCTTGAACACCGTCTCGCACTGGTGGTGGGCGTTCTCGCCGTGCAGGTTGTCGATGTGCAGCGTGACCATCGCGTGGTTGGCGAAGCCCTGGAAGAACTCGAATGCGAGCTGGGTGTCGAAGCCGCCGATCATGCCGGCCTTGAACGGCACGCGCATGTGCAGCCCCGGGCGGCCGGAGAAGTCGATCACCACGCGCGACAGCGCCTCGTCCAGCGGCACGTAGGCATGGCCGTAGCGGGTGATGCCCTTCTTGTCGCCAACGGCCTTGGCCACCGCCTGGCCGAGCGTGATGCCGACGTCCTCCACCGTGTGGTGGCCGTCGATGTGCAGGTCGCCGTCGGCCTCGATCGTCAGGTCGATCAGGCCGTGGCGCGCGATCTGGTCGAGCATGTGGTCGAAGAAGCCGATGCCGGTGGCGAGCTGGGCCTTGCCCGTGCCGTCGAGGTCGAGCGCGACGCGGATCTTCGTCTCGTTGGTGTCGCGGCGGATGTCCGCGGCGCGGGGGGTGCTGCTGCTCATCGGAGGCTGGCTTCCAGGGCCTGGATCATCGCGTCATTTTCCTGCGGCGTGCCGACCGTCAGGCGCAGGCAGTTCGCCAGCAGCGGGTGCAGCCCGGCGATGTGCTTGACGAGGATGCCGCGCTGCTTCAGGCCGTCGAAGGCGCGCGCCGAATCGGGCACGCGCACGAGGATCATGTTCGCTTCGCTGGGGAACGGCTGCACGCCGGGCAGCGCGCGCAGCGCCGCTTGCAGCCGTTCGCGCTCGTGGCGCAGCAGAGCAGCCTGACGGGCGTATTCGTCGGCGTGGTCCAGCGCGAACAGCGCGGCCTCGGCGTTGAGCGCGCTCACGTTGTAGGGCGGCCGCACCTTGTCGATCTGCTCGATCAGCGCTGCGGCGCCGCACAGGTAGCCCAGCCGCACGCCGGCCAGCCCGAACTTGGACAGCGTGCGCAGCACCAGCACGTGCTCGTGCCGTGCCAGGCTGGCCATGCGGCTGCGCGCGGCGAAGGGCTGGTAGGCCTCGTCGAAGACCACCAGCCCGCGCTGCGCGCCGACGGCGTCGACGATGCGGTCGATCATGCGGTCGTCGAACAGATTGGCGGTCGGGTTGTTCGGATAAGCGATGTAGGTCAGCGCCGGCTGGTGCTGCTCGATCGCGGCCAGCATCGCTGCCTCGTCCAGCTCGAAGCCGGCCGTCAGCGGCACGCCGACGAAGTTCAAGCCGCGCAACTGCGCCGACATCGCGTACATCACGAAGCCCGGCAGCGGCGCCAGGATGGTGGCGCCGGGTACGTCGCAGGCCACCGACAGCAGGTCGATCAGCTCGTCCGAGCCGTTGCCCAGCATCAGCTTGCAGCCGGCGGGCAGCCCGGCGAAGGCCGCCAGCCGCTCGATCAGCGCGCCGTGGTCGGCCGGGTAGCGGTTGATCGCGACGCGGCCCAGGCGCTCGCCCAGCTCGCGCTGCAGCTCGGGCGGCAGCGTGAAGGGGTTTTCCATCGCGTCGAGCTTGACGAAGCCGGCGCTGGGCTGGATCGCGTAGGCGTGCATCGATTGCACGTCCTGGCGGAGGGTGTGTTGCAGGCGCTCGGCCAGCGGTGTGGTCATGGCGTGTCCAGGATCTCGGGACCGACGAGAAAAGGGTTGACGATGCGCACGCCGTCGATCTGCTGGTCGTGCTGCAGGTCTTCGGTCAGCAGCAGGCTGCAGCCTTGCTGCTGGGCGGCGGCGACGATCAGCGCGTCCCACCAGCTCAGCTTGAAGCGGCTTTCCACGGCCCAGGCGTTCTCCACCGTCGCGTGGTCGCAGACCCAGGGGTTCCAGCGCTGGTAGCGGCGCACTTCGGCGCGCGCGTCGCCGGCGGGCATCGCGGGCTTCAGCTTGCGCGTGGCGTTGGCGTAGAACTCGTTGAGCACCTGGTTGCTGACGCGGCCGCAGCGGCGCAGCCACAGCTCGCGCAGCCAGGCGCGGGCGGCCGCGTGCTTGGCCGCGTCGGCGCGGTCCTCGGCGTACAGCAGCACGTTGGTGTCAACGAGGACGGTCGGCGCGGTCGGCATAGGTTTCCTCGCGCGTCGGGTAGGCCGAGCCGTCGGAGCTGTAGCTGACGTCGCGCTGCAGCCAGTCCTGCATCGCGCGCTCATAGGCATCGTCGTGCCGCATCTTCTCGGCCAGCATCTCGCCGATCAGCCGCGAGACGCTGGTGTTGCGCCGCGCCGCTTCCAGCCGCGCCCATTCGGCGACGCTGTCTTCCATCGTGACGGTGACGTTCTTCATTTGGGTGACACGAAGTTCGTGTTACACGATTTTCGTGTTGCACGAAGATCGTGTCAACCGCCGATGCTCGTTCACGCCGATGGGCGCGGCCGCCGCGGCCCGCTAGGCTGGCCGCCCGCCGTTGTGGAGCAAGACCATGTTCGGACTGATGCAGGACCGGCCGCTGCTGATCTCGTCGCTGATCGAGCATGCCGCCACCTTCCACCCGCGCACCGAGATCGTCTCGCGCACGCCCGAAGGGCCGGTGCGGCGCAGCAACTGGGCCTAGGTGCGCCAGCGCGCCCGGCAGGTGGCCAACGCGCTGGGGCAGCTCGGCATCCGCGCCGGCGACCGCGTCGCGACGCTGGACCTGGAACAGCGACCGCCACCTGGCGCTGTACTTCGGCGTCTCGGGTACCGGCGCGGTGCTGCACACGGTGAACCCGCGACTGTTTCCCGAGCAACTCGACTACATCGTCAACCACGCCGAGGACCCGGTGCTGTTCTTCGACGTCACGTTCGCGCCGCTGGTCGCCAGGCTGGCGCCGCTGCTGAAGACGGTCAAGGCCTACGTCGCGATGACCGATCGCGCGACGATGCCGACCATCGACGTGCCGAACCTGCTGTGCTGGCAGGAGCTGGTGGAGACGCAGAGCGCCGACTACACGTGGCCGACGTTCGACGAGCGCACCGCGTCGTCGCTGTGCTACACCAGCGGCACCACCGGCAACCCCAAGGGCGTGCTGTATTCGCACCGCAGCACGATGCTGCACACGCTGATGGAGCTGGCGGTCGACACCTTCGGCGTCAGCTCCGAAGAGACGGTGATGCTGATCGTGCCGATGTTCCACGCCAACGCCTGGGGCACGCCCTACGCGGCCGCGATGGCTGGCACCAAGCTCGTGCTGCCGGGGCCGCACCTGGACGGCGCCAGCGTCTACGCGCTGATGCGCGACGAGCGCGTCACCTTCTCGCAGGGCGTGCCCACCGTGTGGCTGATGCTGTTCCAGTACGTCGACGCCAATCCCGCGCTGGACCCCCGGGAGCTGGGCCTCAAGCGCGTGGGCATCGGCGGCTCGGCGGTGCCGCGCGCGATGCTCGAGCGCTTCGAGCGCCAGTTCGGCGCCGAGGTCGTGCAGGGCTGGGGCATGACCGAGACCAGCCCGATCGGCGTGATCAGCAAGCTGCTGCCCAAGCACTTGCAGCTGCCCGAAGATGCGCTGGTGGCGGTCAAGCTCAAGCAGGGCCGCGGCGTCTGGGGCGTGGACCTGAAGCTCGTCGGCGACGACGGCGCCGTGATGCCCTGGGACGGCACCAGCCGCGGCCACCTCTACGTGCGCGGCCCCTGGATCGCCAGCGGCTACTTCAGGAACGAAGGCGGCGCCAAACTCGACGAAGAAGGCTTCTTCCCCACCGGCGACGTGGCGACGATCGACCCCGACGGCTACCTGCAGCTCGTCGACCGCGCGAAGGACGTGATCAAGTCCGGCGGCGAATGGATCAGCTCGATCGACCTCGAGAACGCCGCGATGGGCCACCCCGCGGTGGCCGAGGCCGCGATCATCGGCGTGCCGCACCCCAAGTGGCAGGAGCGGCCGCTGCTGCTGGTGGTGCCGCGCGCGGGGCAGGCGGTGACGCGCGAGGCGCTGCTGGACTATTTGTCCACCCGCGTCGCCAAGTGGTGGCTGCCCGACGACGTGGTCTTCGTCAGCGAGCTGCCGCACACCGCCACCGGCAAGCTGCTGAAGACCCGGCTGCGCGAGCAGTACAAGGGCCATCCGCTGCCGACCGCCGCCGTCGACAGCGGACCGACAGCTTGAGCCGTTACACTCTGCCGCGTTCGCTGCTTCAACCCGTCACCGGGGAGTAGCCGCCCGGCGCAGCGCGCCGGGGCCTGCGTCAACACACTTGGCCTGTTTCCGGCCATGGCGCGGGCAGTCCATGCAAACGCATGGAGCCTGGCCAGACCGTTGACCGCGTGGTGCCCGCCGATGGCCGGGGGCGCCGCGTGGTCTTCGCGTCCTTCCGGCCTGTGCGAGTCTCATTCGTGGAAGCTTTTCTCGTGAGCACCGGCGTCGTCGCGCTCGGTGAAATGGGCGACAAGACCCAGTTGCTGGCGCTGATGCTGGCGGCGCGTTTCCGCAAGCCCTGGCCCATCGTCGCCGGCATCCTGGTGGCCACGGCGGTCAACCACGCGCTGGCCGGCGCCGTCGGCGCCTGGGTGGCGCAGGCGCTGGGCGCCTCGGTGCTGCGCTGGGTGATCGGCCTTTCGTTCATCGCGATGGCCGCGTGGATGCTGATCCCCGACAAGGCCGACGAGGTGGAAGGCAGCGCCGCGCGCCGCGGCGTGTTCGCCACCACGCTGCTGGCCTTCTTCTTCGCCGAGATGGGCGACAAGACGCAGATCGCCACCGTCGCGATGGCCGCGCGCTACGGCGACCTGGTCAGCGTGGTGGCCGGCAGCACGCTGGGGCTGATGCTGGCCAACGTGCCGGCGGTGTTCCTCGGCGACAAGGTGGCCAAGCTGGTGCCGATGCGCGTGGTGCACGGCGTCAGCGCGCTGATCTTCCTGGGCCTGGGCGTGCTGACGCTGCTGGGCGACGGCGATCTGATCAAAATGGGCGGCTAGAGCCGCTGCCGGTCGCGGCGGCGCCGGAAAGGGTCCGAGATGCGCCGATTCGTCGTCATGGTCAGCCTGGCTGCCCTCACCGCTGCCGCCGCCGCGCAGGCGCCGGAGAAGTTCACCTTCATCACCAACTGGTACGCCCAGGCCGAGCACGGCGGCTTCTATCAGGCGCTGGCCACCGGCCTCTACCAGAAGGAAGGGCTGGACGTCAGCATCCGCATGGGTGGCCCGCAGGTCAACGGCCTGCAACTGCTGGCCGCGGGCCAGGGCGACTGCTGGATGGGCGTGGACGTGCAGACGCTCAAGGCGCGCGAGCAGGGCGTGCCGGTCGTCACCGTGGCGGCCGCGTTCCAGAAGGACCCCAGCGTGATGATCGGCCACCCCGAGGTGGTGAAGAAGCTCGAGGACCTGAAGGGCAAGACCATCCTGCTGGGCACCGACTCGCACACCAATTACTGGCCCTGGCTGCGCGGCGCCTACGGGCTGTCGGACAACCAGGTGCGGCCCTACACCTTCAACATCCAGCCCTTCGTCGCCGACAAGAACGTCGTGCAGCAGGGCTACCTGACCAGCGAGCCCTATTCGATCGAGAAGGAGGCGAAGTTCAAGCCCACGGTGCTGCTGCTGTCCGACTTCGGCTGGCCGCCGTATGCGACCACCGTGGTCTGCCTGGAGCGCACGCTGCAGCAGCGCCCCAAGGCCGTGGCTGCCTTCGTCAAGGCCAGCATGGAAGGCTGGAAGAACTACCTCGGCGGCAACCCGGCGCCGGCCAACGCGCTGATCAAGAAGGACAACCCGGCAATGAGCGACGAACTGATCGCGCAGGCCACCGCGCTGCTGAAGAGCACCGGCATGGTCACCGGCGGCGACGCGGCGCGTCTGGGCATCGGCATCGTCACCGACGAGCGCATGCAGCGGACCTACGAGATGATGGTCGCCAACAAGCTGCTGGACCCGGCCAAGGTCGAGCTGAAGAAGACCTACACCACCGACTTCGTCAAGGGGCTCAAGGTCATGCCCTGACCCTGAACCCGCTGAGGCGCCGGCAGCCGCCGCGGCAGCCACCGCGCCGCCAGCAGCGCCGCCAGCGCCGCGGCTGCCGCGAGCGCGAACACCGCTTGCAAGGGCTCGGCCAGTGCCAGCACACGGTCGCCCGGGTGGGCGCGCAGCGCCGCCGGCAGGCCCTGCGCCAGCACGCTGCCCAGCAGCGACACGCCGGCCGCGCCGCCCAGCGCGCGCAGCATCATCGGCGTCGCGGTCGCCACGCCGATGTGGCGCGGCTCGGCGCTGCGCTGCGAGACCACGGTCAGCACCGGGAACAGCAGCCCCAGCCCCAGGCCCAGCGGCAGCACCGCGAGCGGAAACGCCCAGCCGCTGGCCGGCAGCCAATGCAGCGCGGCGACCAGCGCGCAAAAGCCCGCGGCCATCGCCAGCGCGCCGCCGCCGGCCAGCGCGCGCACCGACGCGCCGCTGCGCAAAGCGCGTCCGCACCAGCGGCTGGCGGCCGTCAGCCCCAGCATCAGCGGCAGCAGGTGCAGCGCGGATGCGGTGGGCGTCTGTCGCAGGCCGCCTTGCAGGTACAGCGGCAGGAAGACCACGGCCGCGAACAAGGCCACCCCGCTGCCGACGCTGAGCAGCGCCGCGGCGCTGAAGCCGGCATCGCGGAACAGCGCCAGCGGCAGCAGCGGATCGGCTGCGCGCCGCTCCACCGTTGCGAAGCCCAGCAGCAGCATCACGCCGATCAGCGCCAGGCTCCAGCCGCCGGCTGTGCCGGCGATGCCGCTGCGCGTGGCCAGCAGCAGGCAGACCAAGGCCGACGCCAGCAGCGCGGCGCCGGCCAGGTCCAGGCGATGCGCTTGCGCGGCGCCGCTGCCGAAGCGTGCGCGCAACAATACCGTTAGCGCCAGCAAGGCCGCCGGCGCGTTGAGCACCAGCGCCCAGCGCCACGACAGGTGCTGCACCAGCAGCCCGCCGAGCAGCGGGCCCACCATCGTCGCGATGCCGTAGGCCGCGCCCAGCAGCCCCTGGCGCGACGCGCGCTCCTCGGGCGTGTAGAGCGCGGCCACCGACAGCAGCGTCAGCGTCATCAGTCCGCCGCCGCCCAGGCCTTGCAGCGCGCGCGCCGCGATCAGCGCCTCGATCGCCGGGCTGGCCGCGCAGGCCAGCGAGCCGGCGACGAACAGGCCGCCGGCGACGACCAGCAGCGGCCGCGGGCCCAGCCGGTCGGCCAGCTTGCCGTAGAGCGGGATCGCGATCGTCGACGCCACCAGGTAGGCCGAGAACACCCAGGGCAGCAGGCTTTCGCCGTGCACGTCGGCGGCGATCAGCGGCAGCGCGGTGGACAGCAGCGTCTGGTCCAGGCCGGCCAGCGCCAGCAGCGCGACGAGGGCGGCGTAGACCGTGGCGCGGGGGTCGCGGGCGGGGGTTGGGGTCGGCATACGGCGGTGCGGGGGCTTGAACGCGGGACCGCAGTCTGGCCGGCGCTTCGTCGCTTGACCAGTGCAATGTTTGGAACCAATAGTTGCATGCCATGAAAACATAAGACCTCAATCTGCTGCGCGTGCTGCACGCGCCGCTGGTGGCCACCGTGTCGGCGCGCATCGCGCAGGCGATGGCGCCGGGTTTGGGCCTGCTGCAGCGGCCGCTGCCGCTGGACGGGGCGCTGCAGCCGCTGCAGTTCGCCTGGCACCCGCGCCACGCGGCCGACCCGGCGCATGCCTGGCTGCGCGACTGCGCGCAGCGCGTGATCCAGGCCGGCGGCGGGCCCTTGCTGCTCAGGCTGGGCCGGGAGGCTGTTCCGGCACCAGTGCCGGCGCCAGCGCCTGCACCACGGCCAGCAGCTCGTCGCGCAGCCAGCGGTGCACCGGGTCGCTCTGCCGGCGCGCGTGCCAGATCATGAACATCGGCATCTCCGGCACCGCCAGCGGCAGCGGCGCGGCCGCGAAGCCGCGCATCAGCTCCCGCCGCAGCAGCGACGGCAGCGTGGCCAGGCACGCCGTGCCGCGCAGGAAGGGCGCGATGCCGGCGAAGCCCGGCACGCTGGCGACGAAGCGGCGCGAGAGCTTCAGCTCGTCGGCCAACAGGCGGTCGATGTCCAGGCGGCGCGGCGGCTCGTAGACCACGGTGAGGTGCTCGGCGGCGAGGTACTCGCCGAGGTCGCGCGGCGCCTCGCGCACGGCGGCGTCGAAGAAGACCACGTAGCGGTCGGCGAACAGCCGGCGCTGCAGCAGGTCGGCCGCGTCGGGCGGGCGCGGGCTGATGATCAACTGGCAGGCCTCGGCGCGCAGCAGGTCGGCCTGCGGCACGCCCGAGGGGATCACGCGCAGCGTGACGCCCGGTGCGCGCGCGCGCAGCCGGCGCAGCAGCGGCGGCAGCAGCAGGTCGCACTGCAGGTCGTTGGCGGCGATCGTGAAGCGGGCCTGCAGCGTTGCGGGGTCGAAGCCCTCGGGCGTCGCGAAGCCGCGCAAGTCCTCCAGCAGCACGCGCGCGCGCCCGGCCAGGCCTTCCGCGCGCGCGGTGGGCACGATGCCGCGCCCGGCCTTCACGACCAGCGGGTCGCCGACGATCGCGCGCAGCTTGTCCAGCAGATGGCTCACCGCCGACTGCGTGACGCCCAGCCGCTCGGCCGCGCGCGTGATCGAGCGCTCTTCCACCACCGCCAGCAGCAGCTGCAGCAGCCGGCCGTCGAGATCGGAATGATCGAAAGCGCTCATGGCAGGCATGAGTATCCGTGCGTTGATCGAAGTCAGGCGCGCCGGAACACTGCCGGCCGTGGCTGGACGGCGTCCGCTTGAGCCACGTCAAACCGGAGACGACCATGCCCCCCACCGAAGCGCCCATCCCGGGCACCACGCTGTTCGACGGCGCCCAGGCCCGCAAAGGCTATGCGCTGAACAAGATGTGCTATTCGTTCAACGACGCGGCCAACCGCAAGGCCTTCGTCGCCGACGAGGACGCCTACTGCGCGAAGTACGGCCTCGACGAGCCGCAGCGCGCCGCAATCAAGGCGCGCAACGTGCTGCAGCTGATCGCGGCCGGCGGCAACGCCTACTACCTGGCCAAGTTCGCCGGCATCTTCGGGCTGGACATGCAGGACATCGGCGCGCAGCAGACCGGCATGAGCAAGGACGAATTCAAGGCCAGGCTCGTGGCCGCCCGCGGTCAATAAAGAAGGAATCCCATCATGGCCAGCATCATCGGTGCCATCACCACCAGCCACGTGCCCGCGATCGGCGGCGCCATCGCCCGCAAGGTGCAGCACGAGCCCTATTGGCGGCCCTTCTTCGACGGCTTCATCCCCGTGCGCGAATGGCTCGCGCAGAACAAGCCCGACGTCGTGGTCCTGGTCTACAACGACCACGGCCTGAACTTCTTCCTCGACAAGATGCCCACCTTCGCGGTGGGTGCGGCGCCCGAGTACCGCAACGCCGACGAAGGCTGGGGCATCCCCACGCTGCCGCCGTTCAAGGGCGACCTGGACTTGTCGTGGCATTTGATCGAATCGCTGGCGGGCGAGGACTTCGACCTCACCACCTGCCAGGAGATGCAGGTCGACCACGCCTTCACGCTGCCGATGGCGCTGCTGTGGCCCGAGCAGGACTGGCCGGTGCGGGTGGTGCCGGTGTGCATCAACACCGTGCAGTTCCCGCTGCCCAGCGCTGCGCGCTGCTACAAGCTGGGCCAGGCCATCGGCCGCGCGGTGGCCGCGTATCCGGGCGATCAGAAGGTGCTGATCCTGGGCACCGGCGGCCTGAGCCACCAGCTCGACGGCGAGCGCGCCGGCTTCATCAACAAGGACTTCGACCTGCAGTTCATGGAGAGCCTGACCAGCGACCCGACCTGGGACACGCAGTTCAGCACGCACCAGCTCGTCGAGAAGACCGGCACGCAGGGCGTGGAGCTGCTGATGTGGCTGGCCGCGCGCGGCGCTTTGGGCGATCGCGCGCGCAAGCTGCATTCGAACTACCACATCCCCATCAGCAACACGGCCGCCGGCCTGATGCTGCTGGAACCTGCGTCCGCTTGATCTTGCGCAAGACCGACAGGGTCAACGGCAGCGGCGGGCTTGCGTTGAGACAGGATGCGGCGGATGAGCTGTCGCGCCAGCGCAACCAAGCCTTGATGCTGCGGGCAGGCACCAGTCGGGTGCAGCAAAATCCGAAGCGTTCCTCATCCCCGAGATCGAGACCCAAAAGGAGATCCGTCATCATGATCCGTCGCGCCCTGTTCCTGTCGGCTGTGCTGGTCACTGCCTCCGCGCCCGCGCTGGCCAACCTGGCGCTGGCCCAGAAGCACAACTGCATGGCCTGCCATGCCGTCGACAAGAAGCTGGTCGGCCCGGCCTACCAGGAAGTGGCCAAGAAGTACGCCGGCCAGAAGGACGCCGAAGCCAAGCTGGCGGGCATCGTCCGCAAGGGCGGCGTGGGCGACTGGGGCCAGATCCCGATGCCGCCCAACACCACGCCCAGCGACGACGAGATCAAGACGCTGGTGAAGTGGATCCTGGCCGGCGCCAAGTAAGCCCCGGCCTTTGATCACCCCGAAGGGCAGCCGCGCGGCTGCCCTTTTTGTTTGGTCCGCCCGCTCACGCAGGGGCCAGCAACGCGGCCACGCGCTCGGCCGTCGCCTGGGCCGACATGGGGTTCTGCCCGGTCACCAGCCGGCCGTCGACGACGACGTGCGAGACGAAGGGCAGCCACGCCTTCTGGTAGCGCGCGCCGCGCCGCTTCATCTCTTCCTCGGCGTTGTAGGGCATCTTCGCGGCCACGCCGGCCAGCACTTCCTCCCGCCACGAGAACCCCGTGACGCGCCGCCCGGCCACCAGCAGCGCGCCGTCGGCCAGCCGCGTGTTCAGCAGCCCGCAGTAGCCATGGCAGACCGACGAGACGATGCCGCCGTGCTCGTGGATCGCGCGGGTGATGCGCTGCAGCCCCTCGCTGCCGGGGAAGTCCCACATGACGGCGTGCCCGCCGGTGAAATAGATCGCGTCGAACGCCGCCGGGTCGATCTCGTCCGGCCGCGCCGTGGACGACAGCAGCGCCATCCGCGCCGGGTCGGCCAGCCAGTCCTTCACCGAGGCGTCGGCGAGCGGCCACTTGAGCGAGCGCGGCTCCAGCGGCGAGACGCCGCCTTGCGGACTCACGATGCGCTGCTGGTACCCCTTGGCGGCAAAGACCTGCCACGCATGGGTCAGCTCCGACAGCCACAGGCCGGTCGGCTGCGCGGGATCCTGGTAGTGGGCGACGTTGCTGACGACGTGGAGTATTCGCTGGGTCATGCGCGGGCCTCTCCAATGGCATTCAACGGCGGCGACGGGTCTTGGCGGCCGGGGCGCCGTCCGCCTCCACCAGCCGCATTTCCGACAGCACGCGCCGTGCGTTGGCGGCGCAATCCATGTCCCGGGGCTTGGTTTCGATCTGCGCCATCAGCTCGACCAGATGAGCCTTGCCTTGTGCGAGCTGTGTCTGCAAGGCCTCGATGTCCCGCACCTTGCGGCGCAGCGTGTCGAGCAGGGTGCCGTGTTCCCAACTGGCGAGATCGCTGGGCAGCAGCGCACGCAACTCGTCCAGGCTGAAGCCCGCGCGCTGCCCGGTCGCGATCAACTTGAGGGCCAAGACCGCATCGTCGGGATAGCTGCGATAGCCGTTGGCCTGGCGCTCCACCGCCTTGAGCAGGCCGATGCGCTCGTAGAAGCGGATGCGCGAGCTTGCGAGGCCCGTGCGCTGCGCAAGTTCTCCGATCTTCATGATGATTTGACATTGAACATGACTTCAAAGTTAACCTTTCGGTCATCACCCTACAAGGCGGACCGGATGCAGACGATCTTGGGAGCGAACGGCCAGATCGCGACGGAACTGGCGCGGGAACTGCAGCGCCAATACACCACCGATGTGCGGCTGGTCAGCCGCAACCCGCGCAAGGTCAACGCCACCGACAGCCCGGTGTCGGCCAACCTGCTGGATGCGAAGCAGACCTCGGATGCGGTCAAGGGCAGCCGCATCGTCTACTTCACCGCGGGCCTGCCGCCGGACGCGGCGCTGTGGGAGGCGCAGTTCCCCACGATGCTGAAGAACGCGCTGGAGGCCTGCCGCGCCGCCGGTGCGGGCTTCGCCTATTTCGACAACACCTACATGTACCCGCAGGACAGCCGGCTGCTGACGGAGGAGGCCCCCTTCGCGCCGATCGGCCGCAAGGGCCAGGTGCGCGCGGCCATGGCGTCGATGGTGCTCGAGGAGATGGCGCGCGGCGACATTCCGGTGCTGATCGGCCGGGCGCCCGAGTTCTACGGCCCGGGCAAGACGCAGAGCTTCACCAACGCGCTGGTCATCGAAAGACTCCAGGCCGGCAAGAAGCCGCGCGTGCCGGTGCGCGACGACACGCGGCGTACGCTGATCTGGACGCCCGATGCGAGCCGCGCGCTGGCGGCGCTGGGCAACGCTTCCGATGCGTTCGGCCAGACCTGGCACCTGCCCTGCTGCGACGACCGGCCGACCTACAAGGCCTTCGTCGGGATGGCCTGCGAGGTGTGGGAGCGCGAGCCTTCCTATGCGGTCACGCCCAAGTGGATGCTGACCGCGGCCGGGCTGTTCTCGAAGCCGGCGCGCGAGATCCGGGAACTGCTGCCCCGCTATGAGCATGACAACCTCTTCGATTCCACGAAGTTCAAGCGCCGGTTCCCGGAGTTTGCGGTGACCACCTATCGGCAAGGCCTGGAGCGGATCCGGTCAGACGATTTGCAGCGGCCCTGATCCGGGCAGGCGCGTCACCAGATCGGCGCCCACCAGCCGGGCCGGCGTGTAGGCGCCGCCCGCGGGCTGCCGGGCCGTCATCAAGTGCTCGACGACGGCCAGCGCGCCGGTGATGGTCAGGCTGTAGCCGTTGGCGGTGCGGATGCGCGCGGTCTTCTTCTCGCCGCGCGCATTGATGGCCTCGCCCCACACGAAGGTGGGCATCTGCGCGCGCTGTTCCTCGCCGGGGCCCTTCACCGTCCGGGCGATGCGCGCCTTGACCAGCTGCTGCACCCATGGCAGCCCCAGCAGCGGCCGGATGAAATTGGCGCGCCGCGCGCCGGCGATCATGCGCGGCGAGCCCGGAATGAACACCTGGACGTTCGGAATGCCGGTGGTGTGGTAGGCGGTGGACACGTCGCCCCAGGGGATGGTCATCGCGTCCTTCTCGCCGTCGCCGAAGTCGATGCGGCGTACTTCGTAGGCCAGCGGCACGCTGACGATCTTCCCGTCGCGGCGCACCTTGCCGCCTTGGGCCAGGCCCTCGACCGAAGTCTTGGCGGTGCCGGGCGAGAAGCCCGAGCGCGAATCGAAGCCCAGCGCGAGATGCGTCGCATCCGGCAGCGCGGCCTTCAGCGCGGCGGCCACGCAGTCGGTGGGGATGACGTCGAAGCCCACGCCCGGGCACAGCACGACACCGGCGTCGCGCGCGCGGGCATCGAGCGACTGCGCCCGCTCGAACACGGCGATCTCGCCGGTGATGTCCAGGTAATGCGCGCGGGCGCGCAGGCAGGCTTCCATCATCGGCGCCGCGGTGGCCGAGAACGGGCCGGCGCAGTTCAGCACCAGGGCATGGCCTTGGATCTGCGCGGTCAGCGCCGCGGCGTCGCCGTCGAGGCCGAAGGCGCGTGCCTCCAACCCCAGGCTGTGCGCCAGCGCCTCGACGCTTTCGCGCCGGCGGCCCGCCAGCACGGGCTTGAGCCCGCGCCGCGCCGCCTCGCGGGCGATCAGCTCGCCGGTATAGCCGTTGGCGCCATAGATCATCCAGCGCAGGGGACGGGTGGGTTCTTCGGTCTTCATGGTGACGATGCTTTGGTGTTGCCGAGCTTCAGCGATTCGGTGAAGCGCGAGAGGCTGCCGTCCGTCAGCGCCACCCAGCATAAGTTTGAAGTTGACTTCAATGTCAACCCCGTGGCGTCGGGCCATCGCGGCCCGGGCCGTTGCCTGCTTTTCCTACAGCCGCCCCGCGGTGCCGAAGCCGTACAGCCGCACCAGCAGCCGCGTGGGAAAGAGCCGCGCCGCCTCGTTGTAGGCCTGCGCGGCCTCGTTGAAGAGCTGGCGCGCGAAGACCAGCCGCGCCTCGCATTCGCGCAGCGTCGCCAGATGCGCGGCCACCGCGGGCTCGGCCTGCAGCGCGGGCTGCTGCTCCAGCAAGGCCGTCACGCGCGCGCCGGCGGCGGCCAGCGGCGCCTCGCAGGCGGCCAGCGCGGCGGCGCGCGCGGCGGCCACCGGGTGCGCGCGCAGCGCGGCGGCGGCCTTGCGCGCCTGGGCCTGCGCCGCGGCCCAGGCGTCCAGCGCCGACTGCTCGCTGCTCATCGCCGGCCCCACCACGGCCGCCAGCGCGGCAGCCGCGGCAGCGCGGCGCTGCAGCAGCTCGTCCACCTGCGCGAAGGCCTGGCCGATCGCGGTGCGCAGCGCCACCAGGCGGTTGTAGGCGCCCAGCATCCAGAACACCAGCACGGCTGCCAGGCCCAGGCTGAGCCACTGGCCGCCGCTCATCGCGGGCAGCATGTCGATCCGTGAAGCGGCCGCGTCAGCCGCGCACCTCGCCCTGGCCCAGCACGATCCACTTCAGCGAGGTCAGGCCTTCCAGCCCCACCGGGCCGCGGGCGTGGAACTTGTCGGTGCTGATGCCGATCTCGGCGCCCAGCCCGTACTCGAAGCCGTCGGCGAAGCGCGTGCTGGCGTTGACCATCACGCTGGACGAGTCGACCTCGCGCAGGAAGCGCATCGCGTTGGGATGGTTGGTCGTCAGGATCGCGTCGGTGTGGTGCGATCCATAACGGTTGACGTGAGCGATCGCCTCGTCCAGCGAATCGACGACCTTGATGCTGATGATGCGGTCCAGGTACTCGGTGCTCCAGTCGGCCTCGGTCGCGGGCACGACCTTGGGACGAGGGGCCAGCAGCGCCGCGGCACGCGGGCAGCAGCGCATCTCCACGCCCTTGGCGGCGAACACGTCGCCGATCGCCGGCAGAAAGACTTGCGCCTGCGCCGCATGCACCAGCAGCGATTCGGCGGCGTTGCAGGGGCTCACCTTCTGCGTCTTGGCGTTGTCGGTGACCTTGACCGCCAGCGCGAGGTCGACCTCGGCGTCGACAACGATGTGGCAGTTGCCGTCCAGGTGCTTGATCACCGGCACGCGCGCCTCGCGGCTGATGCGCTCGATCAGGCCCTTGCCGCCGCGCGGGATGATCACGTCCACGCTCTCGGGCATCGTGATCAGGTGGCCCACCGCGGCGCGGTCGCTGGTCTCGATCAGCTGCACCGCGTCGGCCGGCAGACGGGCTTCGACCAGCGCCGCCTGCACCAGCTTCCACAGCGCCAGGTTGGACTGCAGCGCCTCCGAGCCGCCGCGCAGGATGCAGGCGTTGCCGCTCTTGACGGCCAGCGATGCCGCCTCGATCGTCACGTTGGGCCGGCTCTCGTAGATCATCCCGAACACGCCCAGCGGCACGCGCATCTGGCCGACGCTGATGCCGCTGGGGCGGCGCTTGACGCCCGTAATCTCGCCGATCGGGTCGGGCATCGCGGCGATCTGCTCGCAGCCTTCGGCGACGGTCTCGACCACCTGGGGCGTCAGCTTCAGGCGGTCGACCATCGCGTCGGCGAGGCCCGCGCTGCGCGCGGCGGCGAGGTCGCGCTCGTTCGCGGCCTGCAGCTCCGTGCCGGCTGCGCGCAAGCGGCGCGCCAGCGCCAGCAAGGCCTGGTTCTTGGCGGCCGTGGGCGCGGCGGCCATGCGCGTCGCGGCGGCGCGCGCGGCCGCGCCCACGTGGGCCATGTAGGCGGGGAGATCACTCGGGTTCATGGCGCGGGATTGTCCCAAGAATCGAGTCAGCCCACCCAGGCCAGCACCACCAGCCACAGCGGCGCGGTGACCGCGAAGGCCACGGTCGACAGCACCGAGGCCGCGGTGACCTCGGCCGGCAGCGACTCGTAGCGCTGCGAGAAGATCATCGCGTTGGTGCCGGTGGGCATCGCGGCCATCAGCACTGCGGCGGCCAGCGGCACGCCGGACAAGCCGAAGCCCCCGTGCGCCACCGCCAGCACCACGGCCGGCAGCAGCAGCAGCTTGACGACCGAGATCAGCGCACCGGCGCGCAGCTGGCCGTGCAGCCCGTACGACGCCAGCGTGACGCCGATCAGCACCAGGCAGGTGGGCACGACGCCGGCCGCCGCGGTGGCCAGCGCCTCGTCCACCGCCGGGTGCAGCGGCCAGCCCGTCAGGCTCCAGGCCAGGCCGGCCAGCACCGGCAGCACGACGGGGTGGATCAGCGTGTTGCGCGCGGTCTGCGCCAGCGTGCGCGACAGCGGCTGCGTGCCGGCCTTTTGCGCATGGGCGTGCGCCAGGTCCAGCTCCACCAGCACCGTCAGCACGCTGAGCAGGACCAGTGCGTGCAGGCTGATCAGCGGCAGCAGCACGGCCAACCCCGGCTCGCCCAGGATCGCGGTGACGAAGGGGATGCCCACCTGCACCGAGTTGCCGAACACCGCGGCGATCGTACGCACCGCCGGCGCCGCCGCGCCATGCTTGCGCGCCGCGCGGCGCTGCGAGGCATAACACAGGAAAAGAACGGCCAGCAGCGGCACGAAGAACGCCGCGATGCTGCGCCAGGGCATGTGCCCCAAGTCCAGCCGCGCCATCGTGCGGAACAGCAGCGCCGGCACGAAGATGTAGAACGCCGCGTTGCCGAGCACGCGCGCCGGATCCGCATCCTGCGGCCTGGCCAGCCAGCGCTGCCGGCCGGCGATCCAGCCCAGGCCGACGACGACGATGATGGCCAGCAGCTTGTAGGCGACGGCCAGCGTCATGCGCGCCGGCTCAGGCGGTGGTTTTCTTCGCCGCCGCCTTCTTCGCCGCCGCCGGCGCGCGCGGTGCACGCGGCTCGAACTCGAACACCACCTTGCCTTCCTTCTTGTCGTAGACGAGGTAGGCCTTGAACTTGCGCCGCGTCTTGTTGGAGACGAAGTTCTCCAGCAGGCTGGTCTTGCCGGTGGCCAGCAGCTTGTGCATCTCCTCCGGCGCCACCGGCTGCTGCAGGATGATCTTGCCGCTCTTGAAGTCGCAGGTCACGTGCGCGCCCACCGCGTGCTCGCAGACGTAGGACGTGCCGTGCTCGTAGACGTGGCCCTTGCACTTGGGGCAGGCGCCCAGGCTTTGCCGGTCCGAGAAGTCCACCGGCTCGCCGTCGCCTTGCGCGGCCTTCTGGTCGTCGCCGAAGTCGAACTCGAGCTTCCAGTTGTCGATCTCGCCGTCGAACACCAGCTTCAGCTCGGCGGTGAAAGGCCAACCGGCCTTGGAGCGGAAGCCCTCCAGCGGGCCGATCTTCTTGTCGCGGATGAAGCCTTCCGCCTCCGCCGTCTCGAAGGCGCGGCCGGCCGGGATCTTGGTGATCGAGAAGCCGCAGCCTTCGCCGCTGCCATCGCTGCCGGTGCACGCGAAGCGGCGGTAGTTCTCTTTCACCACGCCGCCGCACTTGGGGCAGGGCACGGCCAGCGTCGCGTAGTCGCCGGGGATGGTGTCGCGGTCGTACTCCTTGGCCTTCTTGACGATGCGTTCGGCCATCTTGGCGATCTCGGCCATGAAGGCGTCGCGCTTCAGGCGCCCGTGCTCCATCTCGGCGAGCTGGTACTCCCAGTTGCCGGTCAGCTCGGGCTTGGTCAGGTCCTCGATCGCCAGCCCGCGCAGCAGCGTCATCAGCTGGAAGGCCTTGGCCGTGGGGATCAGCTCGCGGCCTTCGCGCAGCATGTACTTCTCGAGGATCAGGCCTTCGATGATCGCGGCGCGCGTGGCCGGCGTGCCCAGGCCTTTCTCGGCCATCGCCTCGCGCAGCTCGTCGTCGTCGATCAGCTTGCCCGCGCCTTCCATCGCCGACAGCAGCGTCGCTTCGGTGTAGCGCGCCGGCGGCTTGGTCTGCAGCGCCTTGACGTCGACGCTCTCGGTGCGCACCACTTCGCCCTGCTGCACCGGCACCAGGTTGGCGTCTTCGTCCTGCGCTTCCTTGCCGTAGACCGCCAGCCAGCCGGGGTTGACCAGCACCTTGCCGTTGGTCTGGAAGTGGTGCTCAGCGTCTGGCACCTTCACCTTGCTGATGCGCGTGGTCACCAGGTACTCGGCCGCCGGGTAGAACACCGCGAGGAAGCGTTTGACCACCAGGTCGTAGAGCTTCAGCTCGATCTCGCTCAGGCTGCGCGGCGCCTGCAGCGTCGGGATGATCGCGAAGTGATCCGAGACCTTGGCGTTGTCGAACACCCGCTTGCTCGGCTTGACGTAGCCTTCCTTCAGCCCCTTGGCGGCATGGCCGGCCAGCTCGCGCAAGGGGCCGGGCAGATCCTCGCCGGCGATCATCTCGAAGGTCTTCTTGACGACGCTTAAGTAGTCCTCGGGCAGGTGGCGCGAATCGGTCCGCGGGTAGGTCAGCACCTTGTGCTTCTCGTACAGCGCCTGCGCGATCGACAGCGTGGTCTTGGCCGAGAAGCCGAAGCGGCTGTTGGCCTCGCGCTGCAGCGTCGTCAGGTCGTACAGCCCGGGGCTGCTCTGCGTGCTGGGCTTGGATTCCTCGCTGACGGTGGCCGGCTGGCCCAGGCAGGCCTGGGCGATGGCCTCCGCATCGGCGGCGTTCCACAGGCGGTCGGCGCGCTGCTCCGCATCGTCGGGGTTCTTCTTCCACTTGGGATCGAACCACTTGCCTTCGTACAGGCCGGCCTGCGCGTCGAAGCTCGCGCGCAGCTCCCAGTAGTCGCGCGGTACGTGCTGGCGGATCTTCTCCTCGCGCTCGACCACGATCGACAGCGTGGGCGTCTGCACGCGGCCCACGGTGGTGAGGAAGAAGCCGCCGTCGCGGCTGTTGAAGGCCGTCATCGCGCGCGTGCCGTTGATGCCCACCAGCCAGTCGGCCTCGCTGCGGCTGCGCGCGGCGTCGGCCAGGCCTTGCATCTGCGTATCGCTGCGCAGCCGCTCGAAACCTTCGCGGATCGCCTGTGGCGTCATGCTCTGCAGCCACAGGCGCTGGATGGGCTTCGGAACCGGCTTGTCGCCGAACGCGTACTGCACGATCAGCCGGAAGATCAGCTCGCCCTCGCGGCCCGCGTCGCAGGCGTTGATCAGCGCGTCCACGTCCTTGCGCTTGACCTGGCGGACCACGGCCGTGAGGCGCGACTTGGCCTTGTCGATCGGCGCCAGGTCGAAGTGCGGCGGCACCACCGGCAGATGCGCGAAGCTCCACTTGCCGCGCTTGACGTCGTAGGCCTCGGGCGCCTTGATCTCCACCAGGTGGCCGACGGCCGAGGTGACGACGTACTGCTCGTTCTCGAAGTGGTCGGTGCCCTTGTCGAATTTGCCCGAGACGGGCGTGAGCGCGCGCACGATGTCCTGCGCGACGCTCGGCTTCTCCGCGATGATGACGGTCTTACCCATGTGCTGTTGATCAGTCTGGCCCGTGACCGGGCGTGCCTACAATGCCAAGCTCTCGCGCGCACGCATGCACACGCGCGCGCCCATGATTTCAATGTACCGAATGAAGCCGACTGCGCAAGCGCCCCGCCGCAACAACCGTTCCAAGGGCGCTGCCGCGCGGCCGGCGCCGGTGCCGGCCGACCGCGGGCGCCGCATCCAGGTGCGCCGCTCCGGCGTGCACGGCAAGGGCGTCTATGCGCTGCGGCCCATCGCGGCCGGCGACACCATCATCGAATACGTCGGCGAGATCATCACCTGGCCCGAGGCGCTGCGCCGCCATCCGCACGACCCCCAGGACCCGAACCATACCTTCTATTTCAGCCTGGACGACGGCAGCCACGTGATCGACGCCAAGGTGGGCGGCAACGCCTCGCGCTGGATCAACCACGCCTGCGAGCCCAACTGCGAGGCCGACGAGGAAGAGGGCCGCGTCTTCATCAAGGCGCTGCGCGACCTGCACCCGGGCGAGGAGCTGTTCTACGACTACGGGCTGGTGATCGACGAGCGCTACACCCCGAAGCTCAAGCGCGACTACGAATGCCGCTGCGGCAGCCCGCATTGCCGCGGCACCATGCTGGCGCCCAAGCGGCGGTGACCAACGCCGTGAAGGCGTCGCTGGACTGGGGTCTTGCTTCGCTGCGGCAGGCCTTGGCGCCGTGGCTGCCGGGCCTGCGGCTGGAAGCGCTGGCCGAGGTCGGCTCCACCAACACGTTGCTGCTGGAGCGGCTGCGCGCCGACGCTTCGCCGCAACTCGTGGTGGCCGAGGCGCAGACAGCCGGCCGCGGCCGCAACGGGCGCAGCTGGCAATCGGCGCCGGGGGCGTCGCTGACCTTCTCGCTGGGCGTGCCGGCCGCGCTGTTCGCGCCGGCCGACTGGTCGGGGCTGTCGCTGGCCGTCGGGGCCGCGCTGGCCGACGCGATCGAGCCGCAGCCGGCGCGGCTGATGCTCAAGTGGCCCAACGACTTGTGGCTGGACGATGGCCCCGCGACCGCCACCGACCGCCGCTGGCGCAAGCTGGGCGGCATCCTGATCGAGACCGCCGCCGGCGGCGCCGCGGCCACGGCGGCGGCGCGCGCCTGCGTGGTCGGCGTCGGGCTCAACGTGCAGCCGCGTGCCGACGTCCAGGGCCTGGCCAGCGGCTACGCCTGCGTGCGGGAGATAACGCCTGACATCGACGCACCGGCGCTGCTGACGCGCGTGGCGCCGGCGCTGGCCGCGGCGCTGCGCCGCTTCGAGCGGCAAGGCCTGGCCGCCTTTGCCGAGGCCTTTGCGCGCCGCGACCTGCTGCGCGGGCAGGCCGTGCAGACCACGCTGGCCGGCGCGCCGCAGGGCGTGGCCGACGGCGTGGACGCCAGCGGCGCGCTGCGCCTGCGACATGCCGGCGGCGTGGCGCTGGTGGCCAGCGGCGAGGTCAGCGTGCGGCCGTTGACGACGACGTTTCCGCCGGAGCGAGCCTGATGCTGCGGCTGCTGGTGCTGCTGCTGGTGCTGGCCAACGGCCTATTCTTCGCCTGGGCACAGGGCTGGCTGGCGCCGTGGATCCCACCGCGCAGCGATGCGCGCGAGCCCGAGCGGGCGGCGCAACAGCTCAAGCCCGAGCTGATCACGGTGCTGACGCCCAAGGCCGCCAGCGAGGCCGCGGCGACGGCCGCCAGCGCCGCGGTGCCGCACGAATCCGCCGAGGCGCCGCTGCTGTGCCTGGAAGCCGGACCGTTCACCGATGCCGGCGTGCAGGCGGCCGAGGCGCTGCTGTCGCAGCTGGGTGTGCCCGACGGTTCGTTCGCGCACGAGGTGTTCGCGCAGAACGTCAGTTATGGCGTCGTGATCGGCCGCTTGGCCGACCGCGACGCGCTGCGGGTCAAGGCCGAGGAGCTGCGCAAGCTGGGCGTGCGCGCCGACGAGCTGAGCGCCCCGCCCTCGCTGCTGCCGGGGCTGCGCCTGGGCAACTACAGCGACCGCTACGGCGCCGAGACGGCGTTGAACAAGCTGGCGCAGAAAGGCGTGCGCTCGGCCCGCGTGGTCGAGCTGCCGGTGGGCGCGATGCAGCACTGGCTGCGCGCCGAGAAGGCCGACGGCGAGTTGCAGACGCGCGTCAAGAGCCTGCCCGCCGACGGCCGGCTGGGCGCCGGCTTCAAGCCCTGCGCGCCGCGCAACGGCCGCAAGCTGTAGCTGCAGCGCCGCTCAGGTTCGCCAGACGCGTGGCGGGTTCGGCGCCAGCCCCCAGGCGATGCCGCGCCACGCCGCACGCACCGCCTGCAGCAATTGCATCGCCGGCTCCACGCGCGCGGCCAGCAGGCGCAGCACGACCACGCGTTCGTGCACAGCGCTGACGCCGGCCTTGACGCCAGTGTCGCCGTCCAGCAGCCCGCGCGCTGCCTCCAGCAGCGCCTCGCGTCCATCGTTGGCCCAGGGCGTGCCGGCGGCGAACCACAGCGTGCCGGTCACCGCGGCGCCGCCCAGGCCCAGCGGGCTGTCCAGCAGCAGGCGGTCGTCGCCGCGGATGCGGCCGCGATCCAGCCACAGGCCCGGCCATTCGATGCATTGCGTGAAGCAGCCCTGGTCGAAAGCCTCGCCGGCGGCCGGCAGGCCCAGCGCCAGCAGGTCCCAGCCCAGGCATTCGGCGCCGGGCGCGAGGTCCAGCGTCACGCGGTTCTCGGCGATGCAGCCGCGGTGCGCGATGGTCTCCAGCGGCAGCCATTCCAGCCGCGCGCCGGCAGCCAGCGTCAGGCGCGCATGCTGCAGCGCCGCGGCGCCGGCGCTGCGGTAGAAGCGCGTCGCGCCCGGCGTCGTGAGCAGCGCGTGCGCGTCCTCGGCCAACGCGGCATCGATGCGCAGCCCGTCGCCGCCGACGATGCCGCCCGGTGGGTGCACGATGACGTGGTGGCAGATCTCCGGCCCTTCCGGGTGCAGCGCCTTCAGCACGCGCAGCGGGCCTTCGTGGTCGTCCCGCGCCAGCGTGCGGCCGCCGTCGCGCCGGTAGTGCAGGCGCAAATGGGCTTGCCAGCCGGTGGTCGTCGCGCCGGGAGTCAAGCCGCCTGCGAGCCGCGGTGCGCCCAGCCGGTGGTGCGCTTCTCGACCCAGCTGAACAGCTCGTACATCGCCATCGCCATCGCGCCGATGGTCACCAGCCCGGCAAAGGCCAGCGACATGCGCTGCTGGCTGCCGGCCGTCTGCATCAGGTAGCCGATGCCCGAATCGCCGGCCGTCATCTCGGCCAGCACGGTGCCGACGAAGGCCAGCGTGATCGCGATCTTCAGGCTGCCGTAGAAGTAGGGCAGCGAGCGCGGCAGCCCCACCTTGACCAGCACGTCCCAGCGCCGCGCGCCCAGCACGCGCAGCACGTCCTCCAGCTCGGGCTCCAGCGTCGCCAGCCCGGTGGCGATGTTGACCGTGATCGGGAAGAAGCTGATCAGGAAGGCCGTCAGGATGCCGGGCCCCAGCCCGATGCCGAACCAGACGACGAGGATGGGCACGACGGCCGCCTTGGGCACCGCGTTGAAGCCGATCATCAGCGGGTACAGCGCGGTGTAGGCCAGCCGCGAGCTGCCGATCAGGAAGCCCAGCAGCACGCCGACGACGATGCTGAGCGCGAAGCCCAGCATCGTGACCCAGAAGGTCTTCCACGCCGCTTCCAGCAGCGGGCCCTTGAACTCGACGAACTGGCTGGCGATCTGCGCCGGGCTGGGAAAGATGTACTCGGGGATCGAGAACGCCATCACCACGAGCTGCCACAGCAGCAGCACCGCCAGCAGCACGGCCAGCGGCGACCAGCGTTCCATCGTGCGGGTGATCACCATCGTGCGGCCCTCATGGCGCAACGGCGACGCCGCTCTTGCCGTCCTTGTGGCGGAAGGCGCCGATGTGCCCGCGCAGCTCGTGCACGATGTCGGTGAACTGCGGCGTGTAGGTGACCTCCAGGTCGCGCGGGCGCGGCAGCTCGATCCGGCGCTTGACGACGAAGCGGCCGGGGCTCCTGCTCATGCAGTAGACGGTGTCGGCGAGGAACACACTCTCGCGCAGGTCGTGCGTGACGAGGATGACGTTGAATTTCTGCGCCGCGTGCAGGTCGCGCAGCGTGCACCACAGCTCCTCGCGCGTGAAGGCGTCCAACGCGCCGAAGGGCTCGTCCAGCAGCAGCATCTTGGGCTCGTGCACCAGCGCGCGGCAGATGCTGGCGCGCTGCTGCATGCCGCCCGAGAGCTGCCACGGGAACTTGTCCTCGTAGCCGCCCAGCCCCACGCTCTGCAGCAGCGTGCGCGCGCGCGCCTCGTACTCGGCGCGCCGGGCCTTGAAGCTGGAGCGGTAGGGCTCGACGATCTCCAGCGGCAGCATCACGTTCTGCACCGTGGTGCGCCAGGGCAGCAGGCTGGGTGCCTGGAAGGCCATGCCGGTGATCTTGAGCGGACCCTTCACTTCCTGCCCGCCGATGATCACCGTGCCCTTGCTGGGCCGGCGCAGGCCGGTGGCCAGCTTCATGAAGGTGCTCTTGCCGCAGCCCGAAGGGCCGACGATGGCGATGAACTCGCCTTCGTCGACCTGCAGGCTGATGTCCTCGACCGCGTAGTGCCCTTGCGCCAGCAGCTCGTCGTTGTAGGCCAGCCAGACCTGGTGGAAGTCTACGAATGCCATGCGGCGGCGGCGTTATTTCTTCAGCGGCGGCAGCACGTTCAGCTCGGCCTTGGACGGCAGGAACTGATCGGTCCACACCGCGGCCGGGTCGACGCGGGTCTTGGTGCCGAAGGCGTCCGACACCTGCGAGGCCATCAGCGACAGCCGGCCCGGGTTCAGCACGCCGAAGCCTTCGGCGCGCGCGTCGGGGCTGGCGACCACGGCGTCGATGGCCATGCGCAGGCGGCGCTTCTCCAGCGCCACGTCGATGATGCCGTCGCGCGCCTTCACGTAGTCGATCGCCGCGTCGGGGTTGGCCATCACCTCCTTGGCGCCCTTGCTGAACGCCGACAGGAAGGCCTTGATCGCCGCCGGGTTCTCCTTGATCAGCTTCGGGCTGGCGATCACCACGTTGCCGTAGAGCTTGACGCCGTAGTCGGCGTAGGGCAGCACGACGATGTCGGCCGTCTTCACGCCGCGCGCCTCCAGGTTCAGCACGCTGGTGAACGAGAAGCCGGTGATCGCGTCGAGGTCGCCGCGCGCCAGCATCGTCTCGCGCAGCGGCGGGTCCATGCTGGTCCAGGTGAAGCCGCTGACGTTGTTGGCCTTGGCGAAGATCGGGAAGGCGCGCCGCCCGGCGTCGAAGCCCGGCGCGCCGAGCTTCTTGCCGTTCAGGTCGGCGGGCTTGCTGATGCCGCTCTTCTTGAGCGCCAGCACCGCGGCCGGCGTGTTGTTGTAGACCACCATCACCGCCACCGGCTTGTTGGGCGCGTCGGGGTTGTTGGCGTGGAACTCCATCAGCGCGGCCAGGTCGGCAAAGCCCATGTCGTAGCTGCCGCTGGCCACGCGGGTGACGGCGCCGCCGCTGCCGTTGCCGGCGTCGATCGTCACGTCCAGCCCCGCGGCCTTGTAGTAGCCCTTGGCTTGCGAGGCCAGGAACAGCGCCGCCGGGCCTTCGAAGCGCCAGTCGAGCTGGAACTTGATCGGCGTCTGGGCCAATGCGGGGGCGCTGACGGCGGCGGTGAGCGCGGCGGCCAGCAGGCCGCGGTGGGCACGGCTGAACAGGGCAGGGCGGTGGGGCATCGGGGAGGTCTCCGTCGGGAAAATGGGGCCAAGGGGCTTGCCGCTGATTCTGCAAGTTCCGTGCGCAAGCCGTTCCTGGGGCTTGCACCAGAAGCGTGCCGGCACGCACTACGATGCGGCCGCCGCCGGTGCGCCGGCCCGACGAGGAGATGACCCACCATGCAAGCCCCTTTCCGCGCCGACCAGGTCGGCAGCCTGCTGCGCCCGGCGGCGCTGGCCGAGACGCGCGCGCGCTGCAAGTGCGGCGAGATCGACGCGGCCACGCTGCGCGCCGCCGAGGACGCTGCGATCACCGAGGCCGTGCGCCGGCAGGAGGCGATCGGCCTGCAAGGCATCACCGACGGCGAGTTCCGCCGCGACTGGTGGCACCTGGACTTCCTGGCCCAACTCGACGGCGTGACGCTGCAGGACAACGAAGGCCCCAAGTTCCGCATCGCCGGCCAGGAGCAGCCGCCGATCGCCACCGTCACCGGCCGCATCGCCTGCAGCCGGCCCATCATGGCCGACGACTTCGCGTTCCTGGCGAAGACGACCACGCGCACGCCCAAGATGACGATCCCGTCGCCGTCGATGCTGCACCTGCGCGGCGGCCGTGCCGCGATCTCGCGCGCGGCCTATCCCGACCTCGATGCCTTCTGGGCCGACGTGGCCGCGGCTTACCGCCAGGCGATCGCCCACCTGTACGCCGCGGGCTGCCGCTATCTGCAGCTCGACGACATCACCTTCGCCTATCTGTGCGACCCGCAGATCCAGGCCAAGTGCCGCGCCAACGGCGACGACCCGGCGGCGCTGCCGGCCACCTATGCGCGCGTGATCAACGAGGCGCTGGCCGACAAGCCCGCCGACCTGCGCGTGACCATCCACACCTGCCGCGGCAACTTCAAGAGCGCCTGGGTCGCCGAGGGCGGCTACGGCCCGGTGGTCGACGCGATGTTCTCCACCGCGGTCGACGGCTACTTCATGGAGTTCGACAGCGCGCGCGCCGGCGGCTTCGAGCCGTTGAAGGCCTTGCCGCGCGGCAAGAAGGTGGTGCTGGGCCTGGTGACCACCAAGGTCGGCGACCTCGAATCGGCCGAGGCGCTGAAGCGCCGCATCGACGAGGCCGCGCAGTTCGTGCCGCTGGACGACCTGTGCCTGTCGCCGCAATGCGGCTTCTCCAGCACGCACCACGGCAACGCGCTGTCGGTCGATGACCAGTGGCGCAAGCTGGCGCGCGTGGTGGAAGTGGCGCGCAGCGTGTGGCCGGACTTCCGAGCCTGAACGGTCCGGCCGCAACCATCAGCCCAACATTCTTCGGAGTCCCGTCCCATGCCGCTGATCCGCGTCGAATTGTTCGAAGGCCGCAGCCCCGAACAGAAGCGCCAACTCGCCCAGGCGCTGACCGAGGCCACGGTCCGCACGCTGGGCATCAAGCCCGAAGCCGTAGACGTGATGTTCTTCGACGTCGCCCGTCACGACTGGGCGACGGCCGGCGTGCCGTGGAGCGACAAGGCGAGCGCGCCGCCCGCGTAGGGCTGAAGCTGACGTTCGTGCAGGCCATCGTCGCGGCGCGCGCATCGGCGCATTGACGCCGGGGCGGCCCGCGGGTGGCCATCGGGGCAGCGCACAATCGCGTGACGAAACTCGACCCAGGAGACTTCCGATGCTCGGCCAGATGATGCAGCAGCCGCTGCTGATCTCCACGTTGATCGTTCATGCCGAACGCCACCACCCGGAGCGCGAGATCGTCTCGCGCCGGGTGGAGGGCGACATCCACCGCACCAACTACAAGGAGCTGGCGGCGCGCTCGCGCCGCATGGCCAAGGCGCTGGCGGCGCTGGGCGTCAAGCCCGGCGACCGCGTGGCCACGCTGGCCTGGAACGGCTACCGCCACATGGAGCTGTACTACGCGGTCTCGGGCTCGGGCGCGGTGCTGCACACGGTGAACCCGCGCCTGCACCCGGACCAGATCGTCTACATCGCCGACCACGCCGAAGACCAGGTGCTGTTCTTCGACCTCACCTTCCTGCCGCTGATCGCCGCGGTGGCCGGGCGGACCAAGACCGTGCGCCACTGGGTCGCGATGAGCGACCGCGCCCACGTGCCGGCCGAGGCCGCCGCCAAGATCCCCGGGCTGCTGTACTACGAGGACCTGGTGGCCGGCCAGGACGACCGCTACGACTGGCCGACGTTCGACGAGAACAGCGCCAGCTCGCTGTGCTACACCTCGGGCACCACCGGCAACCCCAAGGGCGTGCTCTACAGCCACCGCTCGACGCTGCTGCACACCTTCGCCGCGGCGCTGCCCGATGCGTTGAACTGTTCGGCCAACGACGTGATCCTGCCCGTGGTGCCGATGTTCCACGTCAACGCCTGGGGCCTGCCCTACGTGGCCTGCCTGACCGGCGCGAAGATGGTCTTCCCCGGCCCCGCGCTGGACGGCAAGTCGCTGTACGAGCTGTTCGAAAACGAGCAGGTCACCGTCTCGGCCGGCGTGCCCACCGTGTGGCAGGGGCTGCTGGCCTACGTGCAGGCCAACGGGCTGAAGTTCAGCACGATGAAGCGCACGGTGATCGGCGGTTCGGCCTGCCCGCCGGCGATGCTGCGCACCTTCGGCGACGACTTCGGCGTGCACGTGCTGCACGCCTGGGGCATGACCGAGATGAGCCCGCTGGGCACCGTCTGCGCGTTCAAGCCGGCGCATTTGCAGCAAACGCAGGGGCAGCGTTATGCCGTGATGGCCAAGCAGGGCCGCGCGGTCTACGGCGTCGACATGAAGATCGTCGACGAGTCGGGCCAGGAACTGTCCTTCGGCAGCGAGGCCTCGGGCGACCTGCTGGTGCGCGGGCCGTGGATCGTCTCGGCGTACTTCAAGGGCGAGGGCGGCAATCCCCTGGTCGACGGCTGGTTCCCCACCGGCGACGTTGCCAAGGTCGACGCCGAGGGCTACATGCAGATCACCGACCGCAGCAAGGACGTGATCAAGTCCGGCGGCGAGTGGATCGGCTCGATCGACCTCGAGAACATCGCGATGGCGCACCCGGCGGTCGCGATGGCCGCCTGCATCGCCGCGCCGCACCCCAAGTGGGACGAGCGGCCGCTGCTGGTGGTGATGAAGAAGCCCGGCGCCGAGCTGACGCGCGAGGAACTGCTGGCCTTCTTCGAAGGCAAGATCGCCAAGTGGTGGACGCCCGACGACGTGGTCTTCGTCGATGCCATCCCCCTGGGCGCCACCGGCAAGATGCAGAAGAACAAGCTGCGCGAGCAGTTCAAGGACCACAAGCTGCCGACGGCCTGACGCGCGGTGCTGCAAGCCGACGCCACCACCGGCTACTGGCAGGATCTGCTGGGCGAAGCGCCGGCCGACGCGCCGCCGCCGTGGCGGCGCAGCGTGCCGGTGCCCTTGCCCGACGGCCGCTGGCTGCGCTTGCCGATCCGGCCTTTGCCGCACGAGGAGGGCCACGCGGTGGCTTCGCTGCTGTGCAACCACGCCGCGCTGCCGGTGCTGGATGCGCTGGGCGAACTGCTGGCGCGGCAGGTGGCGGCGCTGGGCGCCGAGGTGGTGGTGGGGCTGCCGACGCTGGGCCTCGCGCTGGCGCCCATCGTCGCGCGGCAGCTGGGCCATGCGCGCTACGTGCCGCTGGGCTATTCGCGCAAGTTCTGGTACGACGAGGCGCTGTCGGCCGCGGTGGTCTCGATCACCAGCCCCGGCGCGGGCAAGCGCGTCTACCTGGACCCGCACCTGCGCCCGCTGGTCGAAGGCCGGCGCGTGCTGCTGATCGACGACGCCGTCAGCAGCGGCCGCACCGCGCGCGCGCCCTGGGACCTGCTGGAATCGCTCGGCGCCCAGGTGATGGCGCTGGGCGTCGCGATGCGCCAGGGCCAGCGCTGGCGCGCCGAGCTGGGGCCCGAGCGCGCGGCGCGCGTCGTGGGCGTCTTCGACAGCCCGCTGCTGCGCGCGACGCCCACGGGCTGGGTGCCGCGCGATTGATGCGGCTTACTTGGCGCAGTCCCGCACCAGCAGCTCTACGCGGCGGTCCAGCGCGTCGGACAGGTCGTCGCGGCCGTTGCCGACCAGCGTGAACCTGGAGCCGTAGCCCTTGCTGTCCATGCGCTTGCGCAGCGGCGGCGAATAGGCGGCGATCGACTTCTCGACCGACTCGGCGCGCAGCAGCGACAGCCGCTCGTTGATCGGCTCGGCGCCGGTGGCGCTGGTGTGGCCGCCCAGCTCCAGGCAAGTCTGGCGCTTGGCGGCGCGCGCGGCGATCTCGCTGATCCACAGCGGATAGGGCTGCGGGCCGGCCTTGGGGTCGGTCCAGGGTACCGCCGTGCCGGGGCGGAACAGGAACTTGATGCCCAGCCGCTTGGCGTCGAGCCCGCGGTCCACCACCTCGCCGAAGGCCTTGCGCGCCTCGGCCATGCGGCGCAGCTTCAGGTTGGTGAGGTACAGGCCCGTGTGCACGCGCAACTGGTCGCCGCCGGGGCTGGTGAGCGCGGTCTCGTAGAGCTTCAGCGCGTCGGCGTACAGGCGGTTGGCGTAGGCGTCGATGGCCTCGGCGACGACGGCCGCGGTGAGGATGCGGTCGACGTAGGCCGGGTTGATGGGATCGCCGGCGCGCGTGCCCTGGCAGGTGCGGATGTAGCCGGTGGTGGCCGAGTCGTCCATCCACGCCGGCGCGTCGCGGAAGAACGCGGTGGGCGTGGAGTCGATGCCGTCGGCGCGCGCGAAAGCCAGGCCCTTGCTGACCAGCTTGCCGGTCTTCAGGTCGGCCAGCGCCAGGCAGATGCGGAAGGCCTCGCGCTTGCCCTCGGTCTTGCGCTCGTGGTTCACGCCGGTGAAGGTGCCGATCAGGATCAGCGGCCCGCGCTGCACCGTCACCGCGCGGAAGGGCTGCACGTGGTAGCGCGGATAGCTGTCCTTGATGAGCTGGGTCAGCCGCACGCCCATCGCCTGCGTGGTGACGGTCTGGCCGCCGGTCATGCCGTCGATCAGCGGGTCGATCACGAGGTCGAACTGGGCGTCGGCCGGCAGCTGTGCCTTGCCCAGCAGGTTGTTGGCCGCGCTGAGCACGGCCTCGTCGAAGGGCAGGATGGGCGGCGGCGCGGCCGGGGCCGGGGGCGCCGCGGGCGGCGGGGCCGGCGCGGGGGCGGGCGCGGCGGCCGGCGCCGGGGCCGGCGCGGGGGCCGCGGCGGGCGCTGTGGCCTCCGGTGCCGCGGGCGGCGGTGCGGCGCAGGCGGCCAGCAGCAGGGCGGCCAGCACGCCGCTCAGCGGCAGGCCAAGGCGGCGCCGGGCCTGGGCCTGGCGGGAGACGCTGTTCTTCGGGGACGGATGCATCGTGGTTCCTCAGCGTTTTGTCGGGCGCGGCCGAGTATGCCCCTGCGGCCGCGGCGGCACATCCCCTTCGGCGAGGACGCTCATGAGCAAATGTGGCTCCGCCACTTTGCTCATTCCCCCGCGGGGGGCGGCCGGCATGGCCGGCCTGGGGGTGCTCTCCTCGCGATCGTCACGCCCGGCCGCCGCGTCGCGCTCAGCGCGTGCAGCGGGTCTGGAAGAACATCGTCTGCTCGGTGCTGAGCGGCTCGCCGAGCTGCATGCGCTGCAGCAGGTCGCTGCAGCGCGGCTCCAGCGAGCTGCGCGGCTCGGGGCGGGGCTCGCCGCGGGCGGGCGGCCTGGGGCTGGCCTCGGCCGCCGGCGTCTGGCGGCGCGGCGGGGGGCGCACCGGCGCGGGCTCGGGCGCCGGGGCCGGCGCGGCCTCGGCCGGCGGCGGGCTGGGCATCGAGCTGGGCGCGGGCGTGACGGTGTTGACGGGGGTGGCGGGCGCCGGCGCCGGCTCGGGTGCCGCGGTGGGCGTCGCAGCCGGGGCCGGCGAAGGGGCCGGATCCGCGCTTTGCGGCGTCGGCGCCGGCAGCGGCGCGGGGCCCTTGCCGTCGGCCCAGGGGCGGGCCACCAGCAGCCAGGCAGCCAGCACCAGCAAGGCCACGCCGGCGCCGGCGGCCACCGGCATCAGCGTGCTGCGCGCGGCCGACCGCGCCGGCCGCGCGGCCGGCGCCGGCGCGGCGCCGACGCCGGGCCCGCGGCCGGCCGGCTGGTGGCTGCGATGGACGCCCGGGGTGGGCGACGGCATGCGCGGTACCGCCATCGTCGGCGGGCTGGCGGCCATCATCTCGGCGGCGCTGGGCATCGGCCGCGGCGCCGGCGGCGCGGCCGGCGGACGCGGTGGCGGGATCTGCTGCGTCGGCGGGGGGGCCGGCGGCGGTGGTGCCGAGGTGGCCGGCGGCGGCGCCGGCGGCCGCCGTGCCGGCGGCTCGGGTGCCGTCGGCCTGAACATGATCACCGTGGCCTCGGGGTCGGGTGGCAGGCCGTCGCCGTCGGGCGCCGGCGTCCTGGGGCCGCCGGGGGCGACCAGCGGCAGGTCGGTCAGCAGGTTCAGGTTGGGCGCCGGGGCCGGGCTCTGCGCCGGAGCTGCGGCGGGCGCGGGTGCGGCGGGTGCAGGGCTGCCCGAGAAGTCCAGATCGATCAGCGGCACCTCGCGCGGCAGCGCGGCGCCGATGCGCTCCAGGTCGATGGCGAAGGCCGCCGCGGTCTCGTAGCGGTCCTCGGGCTGCTTGGCCAGCGCGCGCGCGATGATGATGTCGAAGCCCGGCGGCAACTCCGGGTTGGCCTGCGACGGCGGCTCGGGGTCGTCCTGGACGATCTTGCGCTGCACGCCGAAAGGCCCGCCGCCGCTGAACGGCCGCTTGCCGGTGAGGAACTGGTACAGGATCACGCCGGCGGCGAAGATGTCGGCTCGCGAGCCCACCGCCAGCCCGAGGATCTGCTCGGGCGACATGTAGCTGGGCGTGCCGACCAGCGTGCCGGGCATCGTGCGGTCCTGATTGGCGTTGGCGACGCGGGCGACGCCGAAGTCGGTGAGCTTGACGTGGCCGCCGGCGTCCAGCATCACGTTGGCGGGCTTGATGTCGCGATGGACGATGCCTTGCTGGTGCGCGTAGTCCAGCGCCTGCAGCAGCTCGCGCATGATGCGCACCGCCTCGGGCAGCGGGAAGCGCTCGCCGGCCTCGAAGGCCTGGTTCAGCTCGCGGCCGCGCACGAACTCCATCACGATGTAGGAGATGTCCTCGTGCTCGCCGAAGTCGTAGACGGTGACGACGTGCGGATGCGCCAGCCGCGCCGCGGCCTGGGCCTCGCGCTCGAAGCGCGTCGCGTACTCGTTGGCCGTGGTCTCGTCGGCCAGGTGGCTGCGCAGCACCGTCTTGATCGCCACGGTGCGGTTGAGCCGCGTGTCCACGGCCTCGTAGACGACGCCCATGGCGCCCTGCCCCAGCACCTTCACCAGCCGGTAGCGGCCCAGAAAGCTCTGAGTGGCGGAGTTCATCGGCGGCGCACGGAGGCCGCCGGCACGAAGCCGGCGGCGGCAGGACGAAACGGCTCAGTATAGGCGGCATGCCCCCCAGCGGCCATGCTGCCGGGCTGCGCAAGACCGCACAGGGGCTGCCCCTTGCAGCGGCGCGCGGCCGCCGGCATCCACAAGGCGCATGACGGCGCGGCGGCCCGGCATGCGGCCGCCGCTTCAGGTCACCGGCGCGGGGTTGAACAGCACCAGCGCGTTGGCCAGGCCGTGCCGCTCGGCCCAGGTGCGCCGTCCGCTGGCCACCTGCAGCAGCAGCTCGAACAGCGCCTGGCCCATCTGCTCGACGCTGCAGCGGCCCTCGGCGATGGGGCCGGCGTCCAGGTCCATCAGGTCGTGCCAGCGGCGCGCCAGCTCGCTGCGCGTGGCCACCTTCACCACCGGGCATTCGGCCAGGCCGTAGGGCGTGCCGCGGCCGGTGGTGAAGACGTGCAGGTTCATCCCGGCGGCCAGTTGCAGTGTGCCGCAGATGAAGTCGCTGGCCGGCGTGGCGGCGTAGTTGAGCCCGCGCGCGACGGCGCGCTCGCCGGGAGAGACCACGCCGACGATGGGGGCGGTGCCGCTCTTGACGATCGAGCCCATCGCCTTCTCGACGATGTTGGCCAGCCCGCCGGCCTTGTTGCCCGGCGTGGTGTTGGCGCTGCGGTCGGCCTGGCCGCGCGCCAGGTAGGCGTCGTACCAGGCCATCTCGTCGACGATGCGCTGCGCGATCTGCGGGCTGGCGGCGCGGCGGGTGAGCTGGTCGACCGCGTCGCGCACTTCGGTGGTCTCGCTGAACATCACGGTGGCGCCGGCGCGCACCAGCAGGTCGCTGCAATGGCCCACGGCCGGGTTGGCGGTGATGCCGCTGAAGGCGTCGGAGCCGCCGCACTGCAGGCCCACCACCAGCGCCGAGGCCGGCACGCGCACGCGGCGGCGGTCGTTCAGGCGCTGCAGGTGAGCTTGCGCGGTGCCCATGATCGACTCGACCATCGAGGCGAAGCCGACGTGCCGCTCGTCCTGCAGCCGCACGTGGCCGCCGATGGCGATGCTGCCCGGCGGCAGCAGCCGTTCGGGCTGCAGCTTCTCGCAGCCCAGGCTCAGCACCATCACCTCGCCGCCGAAGTTGGGGTTGAGCGCAATGTGGCGCAGCGTGCGGATCGGGATCACCGCGTCCGGCGCGTCGATGGCCACGCCGCAGCCGTAGGCGTGCTCGATGCCGACCACGCCGTCGACGTGCGGATACTGCGGCAGCAGCTCGCGCCGGATGCGCTCCACCGCATGGTCCAGCACGCCGGCCACGCACTGCACTGTGGTGGTGATGGCCAGCAGGTTGCGCGTGCCCACCGAGCCGTCGGTGTTGCGGTAGCCGTCGAAGTGGTGGCCTTCCAGCGGCGGCAGCGGGCGCGGCCTGGCGGTGGCGATCGGCAGGCCGCTCAAGGGCGGCGCCGCCGGCATCTGCAGCACGCGTTCGTGCACCCAGCTGCCGGCCGGCAGCTCGCGCGTGGTGCGGCCGATCACCACGCCGTAGCGCCGCACCTCGGCGCCCGCCGACAGGTCCACCAGCGCCAGCTTGTGCGCCTGCGGCACGCGCTCGCGCAGCGTGGGGCCGCCGTCGACCACGATGCCGGCGTCCAGCCCACCCTCGTTGCCGACCACGGCGACGTTGTCGGATTCGTGCATGCGGATCAGCACCGGCTTCATGGCGGCCTCGCCGTGCCTGGCCATCAGTCGAACGGGCCGTTGATGTAGAAGGCGCCGCCCTGCAGCCGCGCTTCGGGCCGGCGGGGGTCGATCAGCGGCTGGCGCGCTTCCAGCCCCGCGCGGAAGGGCTCGGAGCTGTCCTGCGCGCAGTAGCCCACGTGGCGGGCCGACGTGTTGTCCCACCAGACCCCGCGGTTGTCGGACATGCCGTAGATCACCGTGTGGCCGACCACCGGCGCCGTCAGCGCGGCGCGCACCAGGCGCTCCAGGTCGTCGTAGCTGAGCCAGGTGGCCAGCATGCGGCGGTCCACCGGCGCCGGGAACGACGAGCCGATGCGCAGGCTCACGGTCTCCACGCCATGACGGTCGAAATAGAACTGCGCCAGGTCCTCGCCGAAGGCCTTGCTCAGGCCGTAGTAGCCGTCGGGGCGCTTGCGCGCGGCCGGCGTGAGGGTCTCGCCCTGCGAATAGAAGCCCGTCACGTGGTTGGAGCTGGCGAACACGATGCGCCGCGTGCCGTGCATGCGCGCCGCCTCGTAGACGTGGTAGGTGCCGACGATGTTGGCGGGCAGGATCTCCTCGAAGGCGTGCTCGGTCGACAGCCCGCCCAGATGCACCACGGCCTGCACGCCCTGCAGCAGCGCCATCACCGCGGCCTTGTCCTGCAGCGGCGCGGGCATCAGCTCCTCGCCGGCGGCAGCTTCGCCCAGGTCGGCGATGTCGCTCAGCCGCAGCACGCGGCAGCAGCCGCGCAGGCGCGGCCGCAGCACGCGGCCCAGGCTGCCGGCGGCGCCGGTGAGCAGCAGGCGGTCGAACATCGCTGGCGTCGGGCTGGAGGCGGTGGTCATGGCGGGCCGGGAGACCGGGGTGGAGGGGACGGCCCGGTTGTCGTACAACCTCGGCCCTGGCGTCAAGCCAGCGTCCACCCGAGGAGACCCGCACCATGAGAGAGAACCGCCTGCGCACCCTGTGGGCCCAGGACCGGGCCGCCGTCAACGGCTGGCTGGCCGTGCCCAGCAGCTTCAGCGCCGAGGTCATGGCCCACCAGGGCTGGGACACGCTGACCATCGACCTGCAGCACGGCGTGATCGACTACGCGCAGATGGTGGCCATGCTGCAGGCCATCAGCAGCACGCCCACGGTGCCGGTGGTGCGCGTGCCCTGGCTGGAGCCGGGCATCATCATGAAGACGCTGGACGCCGGCGCCTACGGCGTGATCTGCCCGATGGTCAACACGCGCGAGGACGCGCAGCGCCTGGTCGCCTACACGCACTACGCGCCGCAGGGCGCGCGCAGCTTCGGCCCGGTGCGCGCCGCGCTCTACGGCGGCGCCGACTATGCGAGCGAGGCCAACAAGACCATCGTCGCCTTCGCGATGATCGAGACCGCACAGGCACTGGACAACCTCGACGCCATCCTCTCGGTGGAGGGGCTGGACGCGGTCTACGTCGGCCCGTCGGACCTCTCGCTGGCGCTGGGCTGCAAGCCGGTGTTCGACGACGTCGACCCCAAGGTGGCGCAGGCCATCGAGCACATCGCCGAGCGCGCCCGCGCCCACGGCGTGCAGGCCGGCGTGCACAACGGCCGGCCCGACGTGGCGCTGGCGCGCATCGCCCGCGGCTTCCGCTTCGTGACCGTGAGTTCCGACGCGCGCATCCTGGCCGCCGGCTCGCAGGAGCTGCTGGCGGCGATGCGCAAGGGCTGAGCGCCGGGCTGCCTCACCACATAATGCGTGCCGTCACATGACACGGCGGGTGAGGTGAATGGAGTCCAGCATCGTGGCGGTCGTCCTGGCGCTGACGCTGGCGAGCACGGGTTGCATGTTCCTCGTGATCGCCAAGCAGATCCAGGGGCGCAGCGGCATGGCCACCTTCGCGCTGGGCCTGGTGCTGTTCGGTCTGGTGTTCGCGATTCCGGCGCAGGTGGACCAGAGCGCCTCGCTGCTGCTGGGCGTGCTGATCGACTCGGTGGCCGTGGCCGCGGTGCTGCTGCTGGGGCGCGGGCTGCAGCGCTTCATGCACCGCGACGAGCTGTCGTGGCGCGCGCTGCTGGTCCTGCTTCTGGGCTTCGCGCTGGCCTCCGGCGGCCTGCGCCTGGCTTTCGGGCCGACGGCGCGCCAGGCGGTGCTGCCGCTGGTGCTGGGGGGGCTGTTCGCGTGGCTGGCGGTGACGGCGCTGCGCGACGCGCACCGCGACAACCCGGTGCTGCGCACGCCGCTGCTGATCCTGTCGGCGGTGCTGGGCGCGCTGGCGGTGCTGAGCCTGGGTGAGGCGGCGCACACGGCGTTGGCGGGGCCGACGCCCGCCGCCTCGGGCGCGGTGGATTCGCTGTACGAAGCGGTGCTGATGCTCAGCGCGCTGCTGCTGGGTCCCACGCTGCTGTGGATGCACACGGTGCAGATCACGCGCCAGTTCAATGAGCTGGCGACGCGCGACCCGCTGACCAAGCTGCTCAACGAGAACGGCCTCGACGGCGTGCTGCGCCGCCACTTCTCGCGCCGCCAGCACGAGCCGGTGGTGCTGATGCACGTCGACATCGACCAGTTCGGCCGCGTCAACCGGCTGCACGGCGAGGCGGCCGGCGACGACGTGCTGCGCATGATCGCCCTGGCGCTGGAATCGGCGTTGCGCGCCGACGACGTGGTGGCGCGCGTCGGCGGCGAGGAGTTCGTCGTCGCCTGCCTCAGCACCGAGGTCGACAAGGCCGCGGTGCTGGCCGAGCGCATCCGCACCGGCATCTCGGCGATGCCCACCGGCCTGAGCGAAAGCAACGGCCATCTGCGCTGCACCGTCAGCGTGGGGCTGTCGCGGCCGTTCAACGACCTCGAGCGCTGGCGCGACGCCTGGGCCGAGGCCGAGGTCTCGCTGCAGGCGGCCAAGGACGCCGGCGGCAACTGCGTGGTGCATCCGGCGGCGCCGGTGGTCGCGGCGGCATGAACGGGGCCGGCGACACGGCCGACCCGCGCGCGTTGCTGCTGTCGCTGTACCGCGCCGCGGTCGACCGCGCGCTGCCCGAATACAGTCTCGCCGCCGCGTTGCCGGCGCCGCCCGACCCGCGCCGCGGGCGCACCGTGGTGGTGGGTGCCGGCAAGGCCGGCGGCGCGATGGCCGCGGCGCTGGACGCCGCCTGGCCGGCCGACGCACCGCTGTCGGGCCTGGTCGTCACCCGCTACGGCCACGTGCCGCCGGCCTGGCGCCAGTGCCCCGGGCGGCTGGAGGTGGTGGAGGCCTCGCACCCGGTGCCCGACGCCGCGGGCCGCGCGGCCGCCGGGCGCATCCTGGAGATGGTGCGCGGCCTCACGGCCGATGACCTCGTGATCGCGCTGATCTCCGGCGGCGGCTCGGCGCTGCTCGCGCTGCCGGCGCTGGGGCTGACGCTGGCCGACAAGCAGGCCGTCAGCCAGGCCTTGCTGGCCAGCGGCGCGGCGATCGACGAGATGAACTGCGTGCGCAAGCACCTCTCGGCGATCAAGGGCGGGCGGCTGGCGCAGGCTGCCGGGCCGGCGCGTGTGCTGACGCTGCTGATCAGCGACGTGCCCGGCGACGACCCGTCGGTGATCGCCAGCGGCCCCACGGTGCCCGACGCCAGCACCTGCGCCGACGCGCTGGCGATATGCCGCCGTTACGGCATCGAACTGCCGGCCGCCGCCCGCCAGGGCCTGGAAAGCGGCGCCTTCGAGACGCCCAAGCCCGGCGCTGCCTGCTTCCAGAGCCACGAGTGGAAGCTGATCGCCACGCCGCAGGCCAGCCTCGAAGCCGCCGCCGCGCAGGCGCGGGCGCTGGGCTTGCCGGCCCACATCCTCAGCGACGAGATCGAAGGCGAGAGCCGCGAAGTCGGCAAGGTGCACGCGGCGCTGGCGCGCGCCGTTGCGCGGCGCGGCCAGCCGTTCGCGCGGCCCTGCGTGATCCTCTCCGGCGGCGAGACCACGGTCACCGTGCGGCCGCGCCAACCCGGCACCGCGCGCGGCCGCGGCGGCCGCGCCACCGAGTTCCTGCTGGGCTGCGCGATCGCGCTGCAAGGCCAGCGCGGCGTGCACGTGCTGGCCGCCGATACCGACGGCATCGACGGTATCGAGGACAATGCCGGTGCCATCGTCACGCCCGACACGCTGGCGCGCGCCGCGGCGCTGGGCCTGAAGCCGGCCGAGCGGCTGGACGCCAACGACGCCTACGGCTTCTTCAGCGCGCTGGGCGACTTGGTGCACACCGGGCCGACCTTCACCAACGTCAACGATTTCCGCGCCCTGCTGGTGGCCTGAGCCGGCGGCGCCGCTGCCCCACCACCCGCCGCCCATGAGCGCCGATACCGCCTTGTCCTCCGAGCCTCCGCCGCCGCCACCCCGGCCGCCGGAGCCCAGCATCCGCGCCACGCTGCGCCACCGCGCCTTCCGGGCGCTGCTGGTCGGCGGCACGGTCTACTTCATCGGCAACGCGATGCAGGCCATGGCCGCCGCCTGGCTGATGGTGGAGCTGACCGGCTCGTCCTTCCTGGCGGCCCTGGTGCAGACCGCGGTCTTCCTGCCGATGTTCCTGCTGGCGCTGCCCGCCGGCGTGCTGGCCGACACCACCGACCGCCGCCGCCTGATCCTGCTGGCGCTGCTGCTGCAGGCGGCCATGGTGGCGTTGCTGGCGCTGCTGGTGCTGCTCGGCTGGGCCGGCGCGCAGACGCTGCTGGTGCTGACCTTCCTTGCCGGCTGCTGCACCGCAGTGCTGTCGCCGTCGTGGAACTCGGCCATCGTCGACGTGGTGCCGCGCGACGAGCTACCGCAGGCCATCACCGCCAGCGGCATCGGCTACAACGCGGCGCGTGCCTTGGGCCCGGCGGCGGCCGGCGCAGTGTTCGCGGTGGCCAGCAGCGGCTGGGTGTTCGTGCTGGCGGTGCTGGGCGTGCTGGCGCTGTTCGAGACGGTACGCCGCTTCCCGCCGCGGCCGCACCCGCCCAGCCGGCTGCCGGCCGAGCGGCTGTGGGGCGGCATGCTCAGCGCGCTGCGCTTCGCCCGCCATTCCGAGACCGTGCTGGCCCAGCTCGTGCGCACCACCGCCTACAGCGCCGCCGGCTCGGCGCTGTGGGCGCTGCTGCCGGTGATCGCGCAGCGCCAGCTCGGACCTGGGCGCCACCGGCTTCGGCTTCCTGATCGGCTGCCTGGGTGCCGGCGCGGTGGCCACCGGGCTGGTGATCGGCCGCCTGCGCGTCGAGCTGGGGCTGGAGCGGCTGGTGGCGGTCGGCTGCGTGGCTTACGCGGCGGTGATGGGGGTGTGCGCCTGGTCGCGCAACGCCTGGCTGGTGTACGGCGCGCTCTTCGTCGCCGGCGGCTGCTGGATGGCGGTGATGTCGACCTTCAACACCGCCACCCAGACCAGCGTGCCGCCCTGGGTGCGGGCGCGCGCGACCTCGCTGCACACGCTCAGCGCTTTAGGCTCGTTCGCGCTCGGCTCGGCCTTGTGGGGCGCGCTGTCCGACATCGCCGGGCTGGCCGCGGCGCTGGCGCTGGCGGCGCTGGTGATGCTGGCCGGGTTGCTGCTGGCGCGGCCGTTCCCGCTGCGCATCGGCGGCCTGGGCGAGGTCACGCAGGTCAAGGCCGGCGAGAACCTCTTCATCGTGCACGAGCCCGACCCCGAGGCCGGCCCGGTGGCGGTGGAGATCGGCTACCGCGTGCAGCTCGAGCGCGCCGATGCCTTCCTCGACGCCGTGAGCCTGCTGCGCGCGCCGCGGCGGCGCGACGGCGCCACCTTCTGGCGCGTCTACCGCGACCTGTCGGACCCCTCGCGCTTCGTCGAGCGCTTCATCGTCACGAGCTGGGCCGACTACCTGCACCAGCGCGCCCGCGCGACCCTGGCCGACCAGGCGCTGGAAGGCCAGTTGCGCGACTACCTGCTTCCCGGCGAAATGCCGCGCATCGAGCACTACGTCGCCGAACGCTGAGGCATCGCAAGCCATCTGCGGCGATGGGCCCGCCCCGCCGCGCCCCCGTTGATCTGGCGCAAGGGCCGCCGGGCGGCCCTGCCCGACAGTGCGCCCACGCACGCTTTTGGCGCGGCTCCGGCGCAGATCCCCTTTCCTTCCGGAGCCCGGCACAGGGCAGCGGCAAGGAGGGGCCTCGAGCCGAATCTCATGGGACACCTGCACGTGATCGACAGCCGCCAGGACAGCATCGCCCAGCACGCCAGCGCCCCGCTGCTGGCCGACCGGGCCTTGCGTCCGGCCGAAACCGGCGTCAACCACGGCCTGCACCGCGCGCTGCGCCCGGCCGACGCGCTGATGCCCGATGCCCGCGTCTGGAACGACCTGCTCGGCGCGCCGGCACTCAGCCCGGCCGAGCTGTCGGCGCTGTCGGCGCTGGCGCGGCCGCGCTTCGTGCCCCAGGGCGGCACCGTCTTCGGCCAGCACGAGCCGGCGCGCGCGCTGGTCTTCGTGCGCGACGGCGACGCGGCGCTGGGCTATTGCACGCCCGACGGCCAGTTCCGCATCGAGCGCCCGGTGCGCGGCCCCGGCTGGCTGGACCAGAGCTCGGCCTGGATCGAGGCCAGCCACGCGATCGACGCCCGCGCGGTGACGCCGCTGGTGGTGGTGGAACTGCCGCGCGACGACCTGCAGGCCCTGGTGGCCAGCCAGCCGGCGCTGGCGCGGCGGCTGATCGGCAGCCTGGCGCGCGAGGTGCACGCGCTGGCCGTCAACACCCACGGCCTGATGCACAAGGACGCGCCGGCGCGCTTCGCACACTGGCTGGTCGAGCGCTTCCAGCCCGCGGCCGACAGCCCGCGCCGTGGCATCGTCAAGCTCGGCGAGCGCAAGCGCGACATCGCGTCGCAACTGGCGATCACGCCGGAGACGCTGTCGCGCCTGATGCGCAGCCTCAGCCGCCAGGGGCTGATCCAGGTGGCCGGCTACACCGTCCACGTGGCCGATGCCGACGGCCTCAGGCGGGTGGCTGAAGGGGAGTAGCTTCGCCCTGCACGGCCCTGCGGGCCGGTTCGGCCGAGGGGGACCGGTCCGCATCGGGGAGCCCGGATCCGGCCACGAGCAAGAGCTGGGCGACCACGCCCAGCGCGATCACTGCCGGCTCCTTGCCTTCGATCCCCGGCAGCCCGATCGGGCAGGTCAGGCGCTGCAGCCGCTCGGGCGGGATGCCGCGCGCCTCGAAGCGGTGCATGAAGCGCGCGCGCTTGGTCGCCGAGCCGATCAGCCCCAGGTAGCCGAAGTCGCCGCGGCGCAGGATGGCCTCGGTGATCGCCAGATCGAGGTCGTGGCTGTGCGTCAGCACGAGATACCAGGCGCCGGGCGGCGCGGCGTCCACCTCGGCCTGCACCGGTTCGACGCAGACGCGCTCGATGTGCGCGGCCGACGGCGCGGCCGGGAATTCGCTCTCGCGCTCGTCGATCCATTGCACGCGGCAGGGCAGGTCTTCCAGCAGCCGCACGATCGCGCGGCCCACGTGGCCGGCGCCGTAGAGCTGCAGCGTGAAGCGCGGCGCCGGCAGCGGCCAGTCCTCGGGGCTGGCGTCGGACAGCAGCAGCCAGCGCAGGCTGAGCGCGCCGCCGCAGCATTGGCCCAGCGTGGGCCCGAGCGCGATGCGCTGCTCCAGCGGCTCCGGCTGGCCTTGCAGCAGCCGCCGCGCGCGCGCAATGGCCTGCAGCTCCAGGTGGCCGCCGCCGATCGTGCCCAGCACCTCGTCGGCCGCCACCAGCATGCGCGTGCCGGCCTCGCGCGGCACCGAGCCCTGCGTCCGCAGCACCTCCACCACCACCGCCGGGCGCCGTGCGGCGCGCCAGATCAGCGCCGGTGTGCGCAAATCGAAGGTCATGCCGAAACCTGGGTCTGCACGGCCTGCACCGCGCGCAGGATTGCTTCGGGCGTGGCCGGCGCGTTCAGCGGCACGTCATGGCTCCGTCCGCCGGGCCCGGCGGACGCCACCGCGTCGCGGATCGCAAAGAACACGCTGAAGCCCAGCAGCAGCGGCGGCTCGCCGACCGCCTTGCTGCGGTGGATGGTGTCGCGGGCGTTGGGCTGGTCCCACAGCGTGGTGTGCAGGGCCGCCGGCACGTCGTTGGCGGTGGGGATCTTGTAGGTGCTGGGCGCATGCGTCAGCAGCGCGCCGGTCTTCGGGTGCCAGACCAGTTCCTCGGTCGTCAGCCAGCCCATGCCCTGGACGAACGCGCCTTCGATCTGGCCGATGTCGATCGCCGGGTTCAGCGACTGCCCGGCGTCGTGCAGCAGGTCGGCGCGCAGCAGCTTCCATTCGCCGGTCAATGTGTCGACGACGACCTCGCTGACCGCGGCGCCCCAGGCGAAGTAATAGAACGGCCGGCCCTGCAGCGTCTCGCGGTCCCAGCTCAGGTCGGGCGTCGCGTAGAAGCCGTCGGACCAGAGCTGCACGCGGTCGACGTAGGCCTGCGCGACCAGCTCGGTGAACGGCAGCCGCCGGCCGGCGACCTCGACGGCGTCGTTGGCGAAGCGCACCTCGCCCGGCTCGCCGCCGTGGTGCGCGGCGGCGCAGGCGGCCAGCCGCTCGCGGATGCGGCGCGCCGCGTCCTGCGCCGCCTTGCCGTTCAGGTCGCTGCCGGTCGACGCCGCGGTGGCCGAGGTGTTGGCCACCTTCTGCGTGTCGGTCGCGGTGCAGCGCACGCGCTCGAAGTTCACGCCCAGCTCGTGCGCGACCACCTGCGCCACCTTGGTGTTCAAGCCCTGGCCCATCTCGGTGCCGCCGTGGTTGACGAGGATCGAGCCGTCGTTGTAGACGTGCACCAGCGCGCCGGCCTGGTTGAAGTGCTTGACGTTGAACGAGATGCCGAACTTCACCGGCGTCAGCGCCAGCCCGCGCTTGAGCACCGGGCTGGCCGCGTTGTGCGCCGCCGCGGCGGCGCGGCGCGCGCGGTAGTCGCTGCCGGCCTCCAGCCGCGCGACCAGCGCGTGGATCGGGTTGTCCAGCACCGGCTGGCCGTAGGGCGTGCTCTGGCCCTGGCCGTAGAAGTTCAGCCGCCGCACGTCCAGCGCGTCGCGGCCGAGCCGGCGCGCGACGGCGTCGACGATGTGCTCGATCGCGATCGCGCCCTGCGGCCCGCCGAAGCCGCGGAACGCGGTGTTGCTCTGCGTGTTCGTGCGGCCCGAATAGCCGTGCATCGCGACCTCGGGCAGCCAGTAGGCGTTGTCGAAGTGGCACAGCGCGCGCGTCATCACCGGCGCCGAGAGGTCGGCCGAATGGCCGGCGCGCGAGACCATCGTCACCTCGGCGGCCAGGATGCGGCCGTCGTCGTCATGACCGACGTCGTAGGCGTACCAGAAGCAGTGGCGGCGGCCGGTGACCATGAAGTCGTCGTCGCGGTCCAGGCGCAGCTTGACCGCGCGCTTGAATTTCCTGGCCGCGATGGCGGCGACGCAGGCGAACAGCGCCGACTGCGATTCCTTGCCGCCGAAGCCGCCGCCCATGCGCCGGCACTCCACCTGCACGTGGTGCGCCGACAGGCCCAGCGCGTGCGCCACCAGGTGCTGCATCTCGCTCGGATGCTGGGTCGAGCAGTGCACGCGCATGCCGTCGTTCTCGGTCGGCACCGCGTAGCTGATCTGCCCTTCCAGGTAGAACTGCTCCTGGCCGCCGACCTCGAACTGGCCTTGCAGCCGGTGCGGCGCGTGCGCGACCGCGTCGGCGATGGCGCTGCCGCTGGCCGAGCGCGCCAGGTGCATCGCCGGCACCACGTACTGCTGCTTCGCGTGCGCGTCCTGCGGCGTCAGCACCGGCGGCAGCGGCTCGATCTCCAGCACCTCGCGCGCCTTGGCGGCCGCGCGGCGCGCCGCGGTGCGCGTGGTGGCGATGACGGCGAACACCGGCTGGCCCAGGTAGCGCAACTCGCCGCTGCAGGAGCCGTCGCCGGCGACGGCGACGGGGGCAAGGATCGGATCGTCGTGCACGATCGAGCCGCAGTCGTTGACGCCCGGCACGTCGGCCGCCGTCAGCACCGCGACGACGCCGGGCAGCGCGCGGAGGCGCTCCAGCGCGATCGCCTTCAGCCGCCCGCGCGCCACCGGCGACAGCCCCAGCGCCGCGTGCAGCGTGCCGGCCAGCTCGGGCAGATCGTCGGTGTAGGGCGCCTCGCCGGCCACGTGCAGGTGCGCTGATTCGTGCGGCCGGCTGATGCCCACGCGCGCGCCGGCGTGCAGCGCGTCGGCTTCGCTGGGCAGCAGCAGGCCGGCGGGAAGGGGCTTGTTCATGGCGGGCTCCTTCAGGATTCAGGCGCTGGCGAAGACGTTGACCTGCGCGGCCGCCAGCGGCGCGCCGGGCCGGGTTTCCAGCCACAGGCGTTGCAGCAGGTTGCGCGCCACGCGCAGGCGGTGCTCGGCGCTGGCGCGCAGGTCGGTCAGCGGCTGGAAGTCCTGCGCCAGCGCCTGCTGCGCCGCGGCCACGGCCGCCTCGTCCCACGGCCGGCCCTGCAGCGCGGCCTCGGCGGCCGCGGCGCGCTTGACCACGGCGGCCATGCCGCCGTAGGCCAGCCGCACGTGGGCGACGGCGCCGCCGCTGTCCAGCTCGATCGCCGCGCCCAGCAGCAGCGCCGAGATGTCGCAGTCGTAGCGCTTGCTGATCTTGTAGGCGCGCACCGTGCGCGCGGCGGGCAGCGCGGGCAGCCGCAGCGCCTGCACGAACTCGCCCGGCTCCAGCCGGTTCTTCATGTAGTCGACGTAGAACTCGGCCAGCGGCAGGCGGCGCACGCGCGCGCCGCGGCGCAGCTCGATGGCCGCATCCAGCGCCATCAGCACCGGTGCCGAATCGCCGATCGGCGAGCCGTTGGCGACGTTGCCGCCCATCGTGCCGGCGTGCCGGATCGGCGGCGCCGCGAAGCGCAGCCAGGCCTCGGTCAGCGCCGGATGGCGTTGCGCCAGCGCGCCCCAGGCCGCCTCCAGCGAGGCCGCGGCGCCGATCCGCAGGCCGCCGTCTTCTTCGTGCGTGATGCGCTTCAGCTCGTCGACGCCGCCGACGTAGATCAGCGTGCCGACGTCGCGCAGCTGCTTGTTGACCCACAGCCCGATGTCGGTCGCGCCGCCGAGCAGCCGCGCCTGTGGCAGCCGTTCGCGCAGATCGGCCAGCTCGTCCAGCGTGCGCGGCGCGTGGAAGCCGTCGCCAGCCGCGACGTGCAAGCCATCGGCCGAGCGCAGCGTGCGCAGCGCATCGACCAGCGGCGCGGCGTCCAGCGGCGCCGCGGGCAACGTGAACATGCGCTCGCCGGCGTCCAGGATGGGCCGGTAGCCGGTGCAGCGGCACAGGTTGCCCGACAGCTCGTCGGCCATCTGCCGGCGCGTCGGCCGCGTGTCGTGCTGCAGGTGGCGCTGGTAGGCGCCCCACATCGACATCGCGAAGCCCGGCGTGCAGAAGCCGCACTGCGAGCCGTGGCAGTCGACCAGCGCCTGCTGCACCGGGTGCAGCTCGCCCTGCGGCGACTTCAGGTCTTCCACCGTGAACAGCGCCTTGCCGTCCAGCGTGGGCAGGAAGCGGATGCAGGCGTTGACGCTGGCCAGCGCCAGGCGGTCGTCGCCGTCGAGCTCGCCGACGACCACGGTGCAGGCGCCGCAGTCGCCTTCGTTGCAGCCTTCCTTGGTTCCGGTGCAGCGCGCGTCCTCGCGCAGCCAGTCGAGCACGCTGCGCGTCGGCGCGACGGCGGCGATCTCGACGATCTGGCCGCGGTGGAAGAAGCGGATGGGTCGGGTGCTCGTCATGGCGCTTTCGGGCAGCTTGGGGCGGGTGCGGGCAGACCGCAAGTTACGCCAATCGGCGCGAAATGGTATATGGCCGATCTGATGCAGGTTATCGGATTCATCGTATGGCACGGCAAGACGGTTTCGACAAGATCGAGCTCCAACTCATCCGCGTGTTGCAGACCTTGATCACCGAACGCAGCGTCTCGCGCGCCGCCATGAAGCTGCACAGCACGCAGCCGGCGGTCAGCGCCCAGCTCAAGCGGCTGCGCGCCCTGGCCGGCGACCCCTTGCTGGTGCGCGCCGGCAACGCGATGGTGCCCACCGAGACGGCGCTGCAGATGCTGGCACCGGCGCAGCGCATGCTGCAGGACGTGCAGCAGCTCTTCGGCGACCGCGCGCCGCAGCGCGGCTTCGCGCCGCAGGCCAGCACGCTGACCTTCCGCATCGTCGCCAGCGACTACCTCGACCCGCTGTTCCTGCCCGCGCTGGTGGCGCACCTGAAGCACGCGGCGCCGCAGGTGCGGCTGGAGCTGCTGCCGCTGTCGGGCGAGTTCGACTACCGGCGCAGCCTGGCGCTGGGCGCGGTCGACCTGGTGATCGGCAACTGGCTGCAGCCGCCCGAGGAACTGCACCTGGGGCGGCTGATGTCCGACGAAGTCGTCTGCCTGGTCGGCGAGCAGCACCCGGCCGCGCGCATGACCGCGCGCGGCTGGACCGTCGAGCGCTACCTGGCGGCCGAGCACGTGGCGCCGACGCCGCTGCACGCCAAGGCCGGCGGCGAGGCGCCCGGCGTCATCGACGAGCACCTGGCCACGCTCGGGCTGCGGCGCGACGTCGCGGTGCGCAGCGCGCACTTCGGGCTCATCCCGATGATGGTCGCGCAAAGCCTGCTGGTGCTGACCACCGGGCGGCTGTTCTGCAGCCGCTACGTCGACCTGCTGCCGGTGCGCGTGATCCGCTGCCCGGTGGCCTTTCCGCCGCTGACCTACTACCAGCTCTGGCACGACGTGACGCACGCGTCGGCGGCCAACCGCTGGCTGCGCGAGCAGGTGCGCGAGCTGGCGCGCAACCTGGGCGCGCTGGGGCCGCTGCGCTACGTTCGCACGGAGGACGGGCGATGAACGCCCCGGCGCGGCTGGCCGTGCGCGGCGACCTGCTCGACTTCGCCGCCGAGCCGGACTGGGGCGACACCGAAGCGGCCGCCGCGGTGCGCTGGCGCCCCGGCCACTGGCTGCTGGTCGAGCACGGGCGCATCGCCGCGGTGCAGGCCGCCGACCCCGGCCCCGGTTGGGTGCGCGAAGACCACGCCGGCCGGCTGCTGCTGCCGGGCTTCATCGACACCCACGTGCACAGCCCGCAGCTCGACGTCATCGGCAGCTACGGCACGGCCCTGCTCGACTGGCTGCAGACCTACACCTTCCCGGCCGAGCAGCGCTATGCCGACGCCGAGGTGGCGGCGCAGGGCGCGGCGGTGTTCCTCGACGCGCTGCTGGCGCGCGGCACCACCGCGGCGGTGGTGTTTCCCACCGTGCACAAGGTGTCGGCCGACTGCCTGTTCGCCGCCGCGCTGGCGCGCGGCATGCGGCTGGTGGCCGGCAAGGTGCTGATGGACCGCCACGCGCCCGACGGCCTGCGCGACGACGTGGCCGGCGCCGAGCGCGACTGCCTGGACCTGATCGCGCGCTGGCACGGCCGCGGCCGCCTGGCCTATGCGGTGACGGTGCGCTTCGCGCCCACCAGCACGCCGGCGCAACTGGCGATGGCCGGCGCGCTGTGCAAGGCCGACTCCACGCTGTACATGCAGACCCACGTCGCCGAGAACGAGGACGAGGTGCGCTGGGTGCGCGAGCTGTTCCCGGCGGCGCGCAGCTACCTCGACGTCTACGCGGCTGCCGGGCTGCTGCATGCGCGCAGCGTGCTCGCGCACGGCATCTGGCTCGACGACGAGGACCGCGCCGCGCTGCGCGACGCCGGCGCGCAGATCGCGCACAGCCCGTCGTCGAACCTGTTCCTCGGCAGCGGGCTGTTCGACTGGCGTGCGGCGCAGGCCGTCGGCGCCGCGGTCAGCCTGGCCAGCGACGTCGGCGGCGGCACCGACCTGGCGATGACGGCGACGATGCGCGACGCCTACAAGGTGCAGGCGCTGGCCGGCCAGCGGCTGACGGCGTGGAAGGCCTTGCACGCGGCGACGCGCGGCGCCGCCGCCGCGCTGGGGCTGGCGCACGAGATCGGCTCGTTCGAGCCCGGCGCCGCCGCCGACTTCTGCGTCTGGGACTGGGCCACCGAAGCGGTCGGCGAACGCCGCATCGCAGCGGCGCGCAGCCTGCACGAGAAGCTGTTCGCGTGGCTCACGCTGGCCGAGCGCGGCAACCTGGTCTCGACCCGCGTCGCCGGCATCGAGCGCCACCGGCGAGCGCCGACCGGCGTGCCCTGAAGCGCGCGCCGGCCGCCCCGGCGACGAGAAGCACATAACACACACACACAACGGAGACAAGCGTGCAAGCGATCGACAAGCTCTTCAAGCTGCAGGAGCACGGCACGAGCGTCCGCACCGAAATGGTCGCGGGCCTGACCACCTTCCTGACGATGGCCTACATCGTCTTCGTCAACCCGGCCATCCTGGCCGATGCCGGGATGCCGCGCGACGCGGTGTTCGTCGCCACCTGCCTGATCGCCGCCCTGGGCACGCTGATCATGGGGCTGTACGCGAACTACCCGATCGCGCTGGCGCCCGGCATGGGGCTGAACGCGTACTTCGCCTACGTGGTCGTCAAGGGCATGGGCTTCACCTGGCAGGTGGCGCTGGGCGCGGTGTTCATCTCGGGCTGCCTGTTCCTCGCGGTCACGCTGTTCAGGCTGCGCGAGCTGATCGTCCGCGGCATCCCGCACTCGCTGCGCAGCGCCATCACGGTGGGCATCGGGCTCTTCCTGGCGATCATCTCGCTGAAGAGCGCCGGCATCGTCGCGCCGTCGCCGGCCACCTACGTGACGCTGGGTGACCTGCACGCGCCGGGCACGGTGCTGGCGGTGCTGGGCTTCTTCCTGATCGTCGTGCTCGACCGGCTGAAGGTGCCGGGCGCGATCCTGATCGGCATCATCGCGGTGACGGTGGCGTCGTTCTTCTTCGCCGGCAACCGCTTCGGCGGCGTGTTCGCGGCGCCGCCGTCGATCGCGCCGACGCTGCTGCAGCTGGACATCCGGGGCGCGCTGTCGGTGGGCATCGTCAACGTCGTGCTGGTGTTCTTCCTCGTCGAGCTGTTCGACGCCACCGGCACGCTGATGGGCGTGGCCAAGCGCGCCGGGCTGCTGAAGGAAGGCAAGATGGACCGGCTGAACAAGGCGCTGCTGGCCGACAGCGGCGCCATCTTCGCCGGCTCGCTGCTCGGCACCTCCAGCACCACCGCCTACATCGAGAGCGCCGCCGGCGTGCAGGCCGGCGGCCGCACCGGGCTGACCGCGGTGACGGTGGCGCTGCTGTTCCTGGCCTGCCTGCTGATCTCGCCGCTGGCCGGCGCGGTGCCGGCCTACGCGACGGCGCCGGCGCTGTTCTTCGTCGCCTGCCTGATGCTGCGCGAGCTGACCGAGCTCGACTGGGACGAGAGCACCGAGGTCGTGCCGGCCGCGGTGACCGCGCTGACGATGCCGTTCACCTACTCGATCGCCAATGGCCTGGCCTTCGGCTTCATCACCTACGCGGTGCTGAAGGCGTTCACCGGCCGCGCGCGCGAGGTGCACCCGATGGTGTGGCTGATCGCCGCGGTGTTCCTGCTGCGCTTCGCCGTCGTCGGCGGTCACTGACGTTATCCTGGCGTGGAACTTGCGAAAGCTCCCCCCATGCTTCGCCTCGAACTGAGCGGCATCACCAAGCAATACCCCGCGGTGCGGGCCAACGACGGCATCGGCCTGCGCGTGGCGCCGGGGCAGATCCACGCCGTGCTGGGCGAGAACGGCGCGGGCAAGAGCACGCTGATGAAGATCATCTACGGCGCCGTGCAGCCCGACGAAGGCAGCATCCGCTGGAACGGCCAGCCGGTGCAGATCAAGAGCCCGGCGGCCGCGCGCGAGCTGGGCATCAGCATGGTCTACCAGCACTTCTCGCTGTTCGACACGCTGACCGTGGCCGAGAACGTCTGGCTGGGCCTGGACAAGGCCGGCAGCCTGGCCGCGGTGGCCGGCCGCATCGGCGAGGTGGCGCACGCCTACGGGCTGGACGTCGACCCGCAGCGCCCGGTGCACTCCTTGAGCGTGGGCGAGAAGCAGCGCGTGGAGATCGTGCGCGCGCTGCTCACCGACCCCAAGCTGCTGATCCTCGACGAGCCGACCTCGGTGCTGACGCCGCAGGCGGTGGACAAGCTCTTCGTCACGCTGCGCCGGCTGGCCGAGGGCGGCTGCAGCATCCTCTACATCAGCCACAAGCTCGACGAGATCCGCAGCCTGTGCCACCACTGCACGGTGCTGCGCGGCGGCAAGGTCACCGGCGAGGTCGACCCCACGCGCGAGAGCAACGCCAGCCTGTCGCGGCTGATGATCGGCGCCGAGCCGCCGCCGCTGGCGCACGTGGCGCGCGCGCCGGGGCCGGTGGTGCTGGCGGTGCAGGGCCTGTCGCTGCCGCGCCAGCACCCGTTCGGTGTCGACCTGAAGGACCTCGCCTTCGAGGTGCGGGCCGGCGAGGTGGTGGGCATCGCCGGCGTCTCCGGCAACGGCCAGCAGGAGCTGATGGCCGCGCTCTCCGGCGAGGACCGGCGCGCGCGCGCCGGCAGCGTGCGCCTGAAGGGCGCCGACATCGCCGCCCACTCGCCGCGCCGGCGCCGCCACGAAGGCCTGCACTTCGTGCCCGAGGAGCGGCTGGGCCGCGGCGCGGTGCCGACGCTGAGCCTGGCGCATAACACCTTGCTCACGCGCACCGAGCCCGTGCGCCGGAGCGGCTGGATCGCCACCGGCGAAGTGCGCGCGCTGGCCGAGCACCTGATCCGGCGCTTCCAGGTCAAGGCCGGCGGCGCCGGCGCGGCGGCGCGCAGCCTGTCGGGCGGAAATTTGCAGAAGTTCATCGTCGGGCGCGAGATCGACGCCGGGCCCACGCTGCTGATCGTCAGCCAGCCCACCTGGGGCGTGGACGTGGGCGCGGCGGCGCTGATCCGCGGCGAGCTGCTCAAGCTGCGCGACGCCGGCTGCGCGCTGCTGGTGGTCAGCGAGGAACTGGACGAGCTGTTCGAGATCAGCGACCGGCTGCTGGTGATGGCGCAGGGCCGGGTCTCGCCCGCCGTGCCGCGCGCCGAGGCCACCGTGGAGCGCATCGGTGCCTGGATGAGCGGCCTGTGGCCGGGCGCGGGAACGGAGGAGGGCACCCATGCTGCGGCTTGAGGCGCGGCCCCAGCCGTCGAAGGCGATGTCGATCGCCTCGCCGCTGCTGGCGCTGGCGGTCACGGTGCTGATCGGCATCGGCCTGTTCGCGCTGCTGGGCAAGGACCCGCTGCGCGGGCTGCAGATGTTCTTCGTCGAGCCGCTGAAGAACGGCTACGCGCTGTCGGAGCTGTCGATCAAGGCCACGCCGCTGGTGCTGGTGGCGCTGGGGCTGGCGCTGTGCTTTCGCGCCAACGTCTGGAACATCGGCGCCGAGGGGCAGTTCGTGATCGGCGCGGCGGCCGCCGGCTGGGTGGCGATGCAGGCCGGACCAGGGACCACGCGCTGGATCGTCGTCGCGGTCCTCCTGGCCGGCGTGCTGGGCGGCATGCTGTGGGCGGCGATCGTCGCGCTGTTGCGCGACCGCTTCAACGCCAACGAGATCCTGGTCAGCCTGATGCTGGTCTACGTGGCCGACATGCTGCTGTCGTACCTGGTCTACGGGCCCTGGAAGGACCCCAAGGGCTACAACTTCCCGCAGACCATCACCTTCGACGCGGCCACGAAGATCCCGCGCCTGCTGCCAAGTTTGCGCGCCAACATCGGCGTGCTGGTGGCGCTGGCGGCGGTGGCGGGGATGTGGGTCTTCCTGTTCCGCAGCTATCGCGGCTTTGCGCTGCAGGTGGGCGGGCTGGCGCCGCTGGCGGCGCGCTATGCCGGCTTCTCGTCGCGCAGCGCGCTGTGGACGGCGCTGCTGCTCTCCGGCGGCCTGGCCGGGCTGGCCGGCGCACTGGAGGCCGCCGGGCCGCTGGGCCAGCTCACGCCCTACGTGCCGGCCGGCTACGGCTTCGCGGCCATCATCGTCGCCTTCGTCGGCCGGCTGCATCCGCTGGGCATCGTGTTCTCGGCCATCCTGATGAGCATGTTCTACATCGGCGGCGAGCTGGCGCAGTCGCGCCTGGGGCTGCCCAAGTCGCTGACCGGCGTGTTCCAGGGGCTGCTGCTGTTCACGCTGCTGGCCTGCGACACGCTGATCAACTATCGAGTTCGCTTCGGCAGGAAAGGCTGACACGATGGAAAGCTTTGCGCTGCTGATCGCCGCCACGCTCAACGCCGGCACCGTGCTGGCGATCGCCGGCCTGGGCCTGCTGATCAACGAGCGTGCCGGCGTCGTCAACCTGGGCGCCGAAGGCATGATGCTGGTGGCCGCGATCGCCGGCTTCGCCGCCACCGCCACCACCGGCAGCGACCTGGCCGGCTTCGGTGCCGGCGCGGGCGCCGGCGCGCTGCTGGCGCTGGCCTTCGGCGTGCTGGTGATCGGGCTCAACACCAACCAGTACGCCACCGGGCTGGCGCTGTCGCTGTTCGGCGCCGGCTTCTCGGCCTTCGCCGGCATCGGCTTCACGCAGGCCAAGCTGGGCGAGCGCGCCAGCCACGCGGTGCCGTGGCTGGCCGACCTGCCCTTCGTCGGGCCGGCGCTGTTCCGCCAGCATCCGATGGTCTATTTCGCGATGGCGCTGGCTGCGGCGCTGGCCTGGTTCCTCTACCGCAGCCGCGCCGGGCTGGTGCTGCGCGCGGTGGGCGAGTCGCCCGAGTCCGCGCATGCGCTGGGTTATCCCGTGCGCCTGATCCGGCTGGCCGCGGTGTGCGCCGGCGGCGCGCTGTGCGGGCTGGCGGGGGCTTATCTCTCGGTGGTCTATTCGCCGCTGTGGATGGAAGGCATGGTGGCCGGCAAAGGCTGGATCGCGCTGGCGCTGACCACCTTCGCCACCTGGCGGCCGGCGCGCGTGCTGCTGGGCGCCTACCTGTTCGGCGGCGTGACGATGCTGCAGTTCCACCTGCAGGGCCAGGGCGTCGAAGTGGCCAGCCAGTTGCTGACCATGCTGCCCTACCTGGCCACCATCGTCGTGCTGGTGCTGATCTCGCGCGACGCCGGCTTCATCAAGCTCAACATGCCGGCGTCGCTCGGCAAGCCCTTCCATCCCGGGGCCTGAGCACGCCGGATAATCCGCCGCCACCACCGATCCAATCCAGGAGCGAGAACCCATGACCGACACCTCCAAGCGCCGCTGGCTCCAGCTGTCCAGCCTGTCCGCCGTTGCCGCCGCCGCGGCCCTTGCCGGCTGCGGCAAGAAGGAAGAGCCGGCGCCGGCCCCGACGGCCGAGGCGCCGGCGTCCGCCGCGGCGCCCAAGCCCGAGCCGCTGAAGATCGCCTTCGCCTACGTGGGCCCGGTGGGCGACGGCGGCTGGACCTTCGCGCACGACAACGGCCGCAAGGCGGTGGAGAAGGAGTTCGGCGACAAGGTCGTCACCAGCTTCGTCGAGAAGGTGCCCGAGGCGGCCGACGCCGAGCGCGTGTTCCGCGACATGGTGGGCCAGGGCAACAAGCTGATCTTCGGCACCACCTTCGGCTACATGGAGCCGATGCTGAAGGTGGCCGCCGACAGCAAGGACGTGAAGTTCGAGCATGCCACCGGCTACAAGCAGGCCGACAACATGCGCACCTACGACAGCCGCACCTACGAGGGCGCCTACATGGCCGGCGTGATCGCCGGCGGCATGACCAAGAGCAACACGCTGGGCGTGGTGGGCTCGATCCCCATCCCCGAGGTCATCCGCAACATCAACAGCTTCACGCTGGGCGCGCAGAGCGTGAACCCGAAGATCAGGACCAAGGTGGTGTGGGTCAACACCTGGTACGACACCGCCAAGGAGACCGAGGCCGCGCAAAGCCTGATCAACCAGGGCGCCGACGTGCTGTTCCAGAACACCGACAGTTCGGCCGTGCTGCAGACCGCGGGCAAGAACAAGAAGTTCGCCTTCGGCTGGGACAGCGACATGACCGCCTACGCGCCCGAGGCGCACTTGGCCAGCGCGGTGATCAACTGGGCGCCGTACTACGTCAAGGCCGTCAAGGAGGCGCTGGACGGCAGCTGGAAGGGCGGCGGCCACACCTGGTGGGGCGTGAAGGAAGGCGCGATCGACATCGTCTCGATCAGCGACAAGGTACCCGCCGAGCTGAAGGACAAGGTCGAAAAGGCCAAGGCCGGCCTGAAGGACGGCAGCCTCGCGATCTGGAAGGGCCCCATCCTCGGCCAGGACGGCAAGCCGGTCGTCAAGGCCGACGAGACCGCCGACGACAAGTTCCTCTCGGGAATCAACTTCTACGTCAAGGGCGTGGAAGGGAAGATTCCGTCGGGCAAGTGATCGGCGAATGATCGGCGGCTGAGCCGCCTGGCCGCAACGAGCCCGTCCGCGCGCAGCGGACGGGCACGCGCCGATGGAAGCCGCGGTCCTTCTCTATCCTGGCTGCATCTTCTTCGAGATCGCGCTCGCGGCGGACGTGCTCGCCCAGCATCTGCCGGTCCTCCATGCGAGGCCTCACACCACACGCCCATGGCCGCATCCTCTGACAAACTGGCGGTTCTGATCGACGCGGACAACGCGCAGGCTGCGGTGGCGTCCGAACTGCTTGCCGAGGTGGCACGCTACGGGACCGCAACCGTCAAGCGTGCATACGGCGACTGGACCACCACCAATCTCACCGGCTGGAAAGAGACGTTGCACAACCTCGCGATCCAGCCCGTTCAGCAGTTCCGGTTCACGATCGGCAAGAACGCCACGGACTCGGCCTTGATCATTGACGCGATGGACCTGCTCCATGGCGGTAGCGTCGACGGCTTCTGCCTCGTTTCTTCCGATAGCGATTTCACTCGCTTGGCGACGCGCATTCGGGAGGCGGGGCTGTCGGTATATGGCTTTGGCGAGAAGAAGACCCCGAGGCCATTCGTCGCGGCTTGTGACAGGTTCATCTATACCGAGATCCTTCGCCCGCAAGTCAAGGATGCGCCTGCGCCGGCGCTGCCGTCGCCTCCCGAGCCTCTACAGCCAGCGCTGCTTCAAGCGGTGTCCGCTGCCGGGCGCGAAGATGGCTGGGCCGCCCTTTCGGCGGTGGGCTCCCTCGTCATGAAGGCGAGTCCTTCTTTCGACCCTCGCAACTACGGCTTTCAGAAGCTGGGCGAGTTGGTGCGTGCGCAGCCGTACCTGGAGGTCAAGTCCGTGCCGGTCGGGGACGGTTCGCCCAATGTCCACCTCTTCGTTCGCCGCCGCGAGGGCTAACCTGCTGATCAAACGGCCTGTGATCTCCGCTCGCGGGAGCCGTTGCGGCATCCGAACCGGGGCTCGCAAAGTGTCCATCTTTGGCATTTTTTGATAAGCTGCAGTTGTCTTCCAGGAGTGCTGCCTTGGGCATGAATGTCAACCTCACGCCTCAGCTCGAAGAGATGGTGCGGGCCAAGGTCGATTCGGGCCTGTACACGTCCGCCAGCGAAGTCGTGCGAGAGGCGCTGCGCCTCATGGAAGAGCAGGACCGGCTTCGTCAGGTGAAGCTGGAAGAGCTGCGCCGTGAAGTCCGCAAAGGCCTTGAGAGCGGGCCCAGCGAGCCCTGGGACGCCGCTGCGCTCAAGCGCAAGGCGCGCGCCCGCCGCGCGGCAAAGGCTACGACGTAGTGGCTCGTGTTACGCGCCGCCCGCAGGCCGAGATCGACATTCTGGAGATCTGGGAGTACATCGCGGCGGACAGCGTGTTTCAGGCCGATCGCTGGGTGGATCGCTTGGACGAGAGCTTGGCGCTCTGGGCCACGCAACCGAAGATGGGCCGCGAGCGCGAAGAGCTGGCACCCGGCATCCGCAGTCTGCCGTTTGGCCGTTATGTCGTGTTCTTCCGCGCGCTTGAAGACGGCATCGACGTCGTTCGCGTCCTGCACGGCAGCCAGGACATTGAAGAGCGGTTCCACGAGTAGCATCGCCGATCAATCATGACCGCAACCCCCATCGCGAAAAGCCTCGAACGCGTCGCGATCGCGATTGGCCTTCTGCTGCCCGTACCCCTGGCCGCGATGCAGTTCACCAGCGAGGTCAACTGGGGTCCGGGTGACTTCGTCGTCGCCGGCGGGCTGCTGTTCGGCGCTGGGGCGGTCTATGCGCTGGGCGCGGCGCGCATCCGCCGCGGGTGGCACCAGCTCGCGCTGGGTACCGCCGTGCTGCTGGGGCTGGCGCTGGTGTGGGCCGAGCTGGCTGTCGGCATCTTCCACTAGCCCTCAGGCCACCACCACCCGGTCCCGCCCCGCGGCCTTGGCGCGGTACAGCGCCGCGTCGGCGCAGGACAGCCAGGCGTCCAGGTCCTCGCCCGGGTGCCAGGCGGCGACGCCGGCCGAGACGGTGAACGACAGCGCCACGGCCTGCGTCTGGCGGTCGCGCAGTCGGATGCCGCGCACGCGCGTGCGCACGGTCTCGGCCAGGGTCTTGGCCTTGTCCAGCGTGGTGGCCGGCAGCAGGATCGCGAACTCTTCGCCGCCGTAGCGCGCGCAGGTCATGCCCGGTTCCTGCGGCATGGTGCGCAGCAGCGTGCCCAGGCCGGTCAGCACGCGGTCGCCCACGGTGTGGCCGTGCTGGTCGTTGACGCGCTTGAAGTGGTCGATGTCGATCATCACCAGGCCGTGCACGCAGCCCTCGGGCGGCGGCTGGCGCTGCAGATGCCGCAGCCGCTCGTCGAAGCCGCGGCGGTTGAGCACCTGGGTCAGCGGGTCCAGCATCGACTCCTCGCGCGTGCGCTCGAGGTCGGCGCGCAGCCGCTCGATCTCGCGCTGCGCGGCCTGCACCTGCTGCTGCAGCGAGTGCACCGAGTCGCGCATCACCTGCGTGCCTTCGCGCGCGGCGTCGAGCCGCGGCGCCAGCGCGTCGCCGTCGTTGCGCAGCGCGCTGGACAGGCCTTCGAGCTGCTCGTCGAACAGGCCGGCGGCCTGGCCGGTGCGCGCGGCCGACTGCGCCACTTCCTTCATCAGGCGCTGCATGTCGACCTGCAGGCGCTGCGATCGCGCGACGTCGGCGTCGGCCACGTGGTCGTGGTACAGCCGGTGCAGCGCGCCGTCGTCCAGGCGCGGCGAGAGCTGCTGCGCGTGGCCGAGCGCCTGGCTCAGCGGCGGGTTGATGCCGGCCAGGTGGTCGTAGAAGACCGCAAAGGTCACGGGATTGAAGGCGGCGTCGTGCTGGCCCATCGCGGCCAGCACCTGGCGTACCAGCGTGACGCTTTCTTCTCGGCTCTGCTCATACCTCATGTCCGCTTCCTCGCCTGACGATGGCGGTCGGGGCTTACCTGCGCTATCGGCAGCGCATCCGGCGGACTTGAGGACGGCCGCGCGCCGCGGCGGCCGGAATCAGCCCTTGCGCGTGAAATCGCGCTCGGGCCTTCGCCAGGCGCACGAGCCCTTCCGGGCTCGTGCGTCCGGGCTCAGCCCTTGCCGTGACGCCGGTGCGCCGGCGCCTCGGCGACCACCTCGATGCGGGCGTCGATCACGCCGCTGCGCAGCATGCCCAGCTTGCGGGCGGCGGCCAGCGAGACGTCGCCGATGCGGTCGGCCTGGGTCGGGCCGCGGTCGTTGACGCGCAGCACCACGCTGCGCTGGTTCTTGACATTGGTCACGCGAACCTTGGTGCCGAAGGGCAGGTCCTTGTGAGCCAGCGTCAGCGCGTCGGCGTTGAAACGCTCACCGCTGGCAGTGCGGCGGCCGTTGAACTTGCGGCCGTACCAGGCCAGCTTGCCTTCGCTGCCGGCGGCGGCAGCAGGCGCCGCGGCCGGGGCGGGGGCCGGCGCAGCGGCCGCGGCAGGCGCCGGGGCCGAGGCGCCCGACTGCTGGGCTTGCGTGGCGACGGCCAGGCCGGCCAGGGCTAGGGCCAGCGCGGTGCGAGCCAGGGTGTGCAAGGTCTTCATGCGGTTCCTCCGGAATGGGCTGTTGGGTCGACGATCATCATAAGTGACGGTGCGCAAAAGATGGCGTCGCTTGCAAAACATTGGCCGTATACATTGGCGTTTTGCACTTTGTACGGCCAAGCATGAACTATTTGCCGCTGCCCGAAAATGCCGCCCGGCAGATGATCGACTCGGTCACGGTGTTCAACGAACACCGCCGCGTCCAGGCCGAAGCCAGAAAGCACGCCGGCGGCATGTACTGGAAGCGCCAGGGCGAGTACGAGTACCTGGTGAAGACGACGCCCGACAACCGGCAGCAGCGGCTGGGGCCGCGGACGGAGGAGACGCAGCGCACGTATCAGGCCTTCACGCAGCGCAAGCAGGAGGCGGAGTCGCGGCTGAAGTCGCTGCGGGCAGCGCTGAAGGAAGCCGAGCGCTTGAACAAGGCCGTCAAGGCGGGGCGCGTGCCGGGCATCGTGGTCGCCTTGCTGCAGACGCTGGACGACGCGGGGCTGGGGCAGCACTTCGCGGTGGTCGGCACGCACGCGCTGTATGCCTACGAGGCCGCCGCCGGCGTGCGCATCGCGCAAGGCGCACTGGCGACCCAGGACGTGGACCTGCTGTGGGACGCGCGCCGCCGGGTGCAGTTCGTCACCGATCTGGAGCGCGGCGACCGCTCGATGCTGGGCGTGCTGCAGCGCGTGGACCCGACATTCCGCCGCAAGGAACTGCATCACGAGACGGCCATCAACGACCGCGGGTTCGAAGTCGACTTCCTGCGCCGCATGCCGATCGACGGCGACCCGCACCCGTTCCGGTTCTCGGACGATGAAGATGACCTCTGGCCGGTGCAGGCGGCTCGGGCCTCGGTGCTGACCGATGCTCCCCGGTTCGAGCACGTGGTCGTCTCGGTCACCGGCAAGATGGCGCTGATGCGCACCATCGCGCCCGCCACCTTCATCGAGTTCAAGCGCTGGATGGCCGAATCGGCGCCGCATCGACCGCCGCTCAAGCGCCGGCGCGACCGGCTGCAAGCCGACATCGTGCAGGCGCTGCTCGATGAAGGGCTGCTGCTGTCCGAGCCCTGACGCCCGGCGCTACACCTCGCCCAGCGCCGCGATCGAAGCATAGCTGGCGTTGATCCACATCTTCAGCCGCTGGCGCTCCATCAGGCCCAGGCCGGGGCTGTCGGCGCCGCCGCCCTGGCGGGCGAGCCAGAAGCTGGCGTTGCGGGCGTCGATCTTCTGCACCACCGCGTCCTGCAGCTTCTTCAGGTCCATCACCCGGGCGCCCAGGCCGCGGGCGCGCTCGAGCTGGCCCGAGCGGTCCAGCTGGCCGAAGTCGTCGCCGCGCAACTGGTTGCGCACCACCACGTACTGCAGGCGCTGGCCGAAGCGGTCCAGCAGCCGCGCCAGCAGGTCCACCGAGTCGCGGCCGGCGTCCATCACGTGCCAGTAGTGCAGCGCCAGGCCGGAGAGGTCGGCCATGTCGAGCACGCCCGACTCGTCCATCCACTTGACCAGCGGCTCGTGCGTCTGCGCCGCCAGGTCGACCAGCACGCGGCGGCCGGGCTGCTCGACGGCGGCCTCGATGATCGCGTCCAGCGCCTCGTAACGATCGACGAGCGCCGGCGACGCGTAGTCGGCGTAGAAGCGCAGCAGCGAGCCGTGCGAGCGGTCGGTGTCGAAGCCGACGAAGGGCAGCTCGTGGTCGATGAAGTACTGCGCCAGCAGCCGCGCCACCATGGACTTGCCGACGCCGCCCTTCTCGCCGCCGATCAGGTGGATGCGCGAGACGACCGGGTTGTTGATGGTGGGGATCTCCATGGCGCGGCGGCCCTCGCGGGCAGGTTTGAGCTGCCCGCATTGTGCAAGACGCGCTTCAGGCGCCCACCGCCTGGCGCTGCAGCAGCCGGCGGGCCGCGTCGCAGACGCGCGCGGCGTCGATCCTCGCCTGCACCTCCAGCACCGCCGCGTAGCCCACCGGCACGCGCGGCGCGCCCAGGCGGGCGACGCGGCAGCCGGTGTGCTCGGCCACCGTGGCGGCCACCTCGGCGCCGAAGCCGGCGGCCTGCACCGCCTCGTGCACCACCAGCAGGTGGCCGGTGCGCGCGGCGTCGGCCAGCACGGCCTCGCGGTCCCAGGGCCACAGCGTGCCGAGGTCGATCACGCTGGCGTCGATGCCTTCGGCGGCCAGCGCGTCGGCCGCCTGCGCCACCGCGTGCACCGCGGCCGACCACGAGACGATGGTCAGCTGCTGGCCGTGACGCAGCACGCGCGCGCGGCCCAGCGGCGCGGCGCTGGCGTCGTCGACCTCGCCCTTCAGGTCCCACAGCTCCTTGTGCTCCAGGTAGATCACCGGGTCCTCGCCGCGCAGCGCGGCCAGCAGCATGTCGTGGTTGTCCTGCGGCGTCGCCGGACAGGCCACGACGACGCCGGGCAGGTGCGCGAACCAGGCCTCGAAGCTCTGCGAATGCTGCGCCGCCGACGCGCTCCACAGGCCGATCGGCAGCCGCATCACCAGCGGCACGCGGCCCTGGCCGCCGAACATGAAGCGGTTCTTGGCCGCCTGGTTGACGATCTCGTCCATCGCGCACATCGCGAAGTCGGCCACGCGCATCTCCACCACCGGGCGCAGCCCGGCCAGCGCCATGCCGACGCCGGCGCCCATGATGGTGCTCTCGCTGATCGGCGTGTCGATCACGCGCTCGGGCCCGAAGGCCTGCAGCAGCCCGCGGTACTGGCCGAACACGCCGCCGCGGCCCAGGTCCTCGCCCAGCGCGACCACGCGCGGGTCCTCGCGCATCGCGCGCGCCAGCGCCGCAGCGCCGGCCTCGGCATAGGTCATCGTGCTCACAGCCATTGGCCTGCTCCCAGGGTCTGCACGTCGGTGAAGGCCGCGGCCGCGTCGGGCGGCGGCGAGGCATCGGCAAAGGCCACCGCGGCGGCGATCTCGTCGTGCGCCGCGGCGTCGATGGCGTCGATCTCGGCGCCGGCCACGCCCTGCGCCAGCAGCCGCTGGCGCGCGCGCTGCAGCGGGCAGGTGGCGCGCGCGGCGGCCACGTCGGCCGGGTCGCGGTAGGCCTGGCCGTCCACCGAGACGTGGCCCTTGACGCGCCAGGTCAGCGCGTGCAGCAGCCGCGGGCCGCTGCCGCGGCGGATCTCGCCGATCAGCGAGCGCGCCGCGTCCGACACCGCGGCCACGTCGTTGCCGTCCACCGTCTCGGCCGGCATGCCGATCGCGCGCGCACGCGCAGCGGCGCCTTCGCCGGCGGTCATCGGCTGCGTCGCGGTGGTGGCGCTGAAGCGGTTGTCCTCGCAGACGAAGAGCAGCGGCAGCCGGTAGATCGCCGCCCAGTTCAGCGCCTCCAGGAAGGGGCCGCGGTTGATCGCGCCGTCGCCGAAGAAGCAGGCTACGAGCTGCGGCTGCTGCTGCAGCTTCAGCGCGTGCGCCGCGCCGCAGGCGATCGGCAGGCCCGCGGCCACCACGCCGTTGGCGCCCAGCATGCCCACCGAGAAATCGGCGATGTGCATCGAGCCGCCCTTGCCGCCGTTGCTGCCGCCGCTGCGGCCGAACAGCTCGGCCATCATGCGGTTGACGTCGGCGCCCTTGGCCAGCGTGTGGCCGTGGCCGCGGTGCGTGCTGGTCAGCAGGTCGGCGCGCTGCAAATGGGCGCAGACGCCGGCCGGCACGGCCTCCTGGCCGATCGACAGGTGCAGCGGGCCGCGCACCTTGGCATGGCCGCTGACGGCGGCGGCGCCGAAGGCCTGCACGCCGCCCTGGCTGGCCAGTTCGGCGGCTTCCTCGAAGGCGCGGATGCGCGCCATCGTGCGGTAGAGGGATAACAGTTGAGGGGTGTCCATGATCGGCAACTCTAAATCGACACGCTGCCCAACCCGCCGTCGACCACCAGGCACTGGCCGGTGATGTAACCGGCGGCGTCGCTGGCCAGGAAGAGCGCGGCGTTCGCCACGTCCCAGGCCGTGCCCTGGCGGCCCATCGGCGTCCTGGCGTTGCGCTGGGCGACCATCGCCTCGGTACTGTCGTACTGGCCGGCGATCTGCTGGTGGATCAGCGGCGTGTCGATCATGCCCGGCAGCACCGCGTTGGCGCGGATGCCCTGCTTGGCGAACTGCAGCGCCACGCTCTGCGTGAGCTGGTTCAGCCCGGCCTTGCTGGCCTGGTACGAAGCGTAGGGGTAGCTGTAGCGCAGGCTGGCCAGCGACGAGACGTTGACCACCGCGCCCTTGGCCTGGCGCAGCATGTGCGGCAGCGCATGCTTGCAGGTGATGAAGGCACTGGTCAGGTTGATGTCCAGCACGCGGCGGAAGCTCTCCTCGCTTTCCTCCAGCACGCCGCCCATCGCGGTGATGCCCACGTTGTTGTGCAGCACGTCGATGCGGCCGTGGCGCGCGGCCACGTCGTCCACCAGCGTGCGCACCGCGGCCGACTGCGTGACGTCGCAGGCCGCGGCCTCGGCGCGGCCGCCCTCGGCGGCGATGATCGCGCGCGTCTCCTCGGCGGCCGCCGGGTTGATGTCGATCGCGATCACGGTTGCGCCGGCGCGCGCGTAGGTCACCGCGGCGGCCTTGCCGTTGCCCCAGCCGGGGCCGGCGGAGCCGGCGCCGAAGACCAGCGCGACGCGGCCTTCGAGCAGGAAGGATGAAAGGCTGGCAGCGAAGTTCAACGGACCCCCAGCAGTTGCGGCACGGCCAGGCTGATCGCCGGCACGTAGGTGATGAGCAGCAGCACGCCGACGGCGGCCAGCAGGAAGGGGATGACCTCGCGCGTGACCTCGCGCTGCGGCGCGCCAGCGATCACCGCGCCGATCGACAGGCTGATGGCCACCGGCGGCGTGATCAGCCCCAGCACGAGGTTGACCGCGACGATCATCGAGAAGTGGTACGGGTCGATGCCGAACTTGGCGGCGATCGGGTACAGCACCGGCGTCAGGATCACCAGCGCCGGGCCGTTCTCCATGAAGGTGCCCACCAGCAGCAGCAGCACGTTGACGGTCAGCAGGAAGATCCAGGGATGCTGGATCGCGCCCAGCAGCCAGTCGGCCACCGCTTGCGGGATGTTCTGGTAGGCCAGCAGCCAGGCCACCACCTGCGCGCCGCCGAGCACGATCATCACGATCGCGGTGGCGCGGCCGGTGCGCACCAGCGCCTGCCAGACGTGCGCCGGCGTCAGCTCGCGATAGACGAAGAAACCCACCAGCAGCGCGTACAGCACCGCCACCGCCGAGCACTCGGTGACGTTGAAGACGCCGGTGCGGATGCCCGCGAGGATCAGCACCGGCATCATCAGCGCCCAGAACGCGCGCCGGAAGGCGCGGCCGATCTCGCCGAAGCTGGCGCCGGCATGCACCGGGTAGCGCCGCCGGCGGCTGATGACGTAGGCCGTGCCGGCCATCGCCAGGCTGTACAGCACGCCCGGCAGCACGCCGGCCAGGAACAGCTTGGTGATCGACAGGTTGGTCAGCACGCCGATCAGCACGAAGGTGATCGACGGCGGGATGATGGGCCCGACGATGTTGGCCGCCGCCGTCAGCGCGGCCGCGAAGCCGCGGCTGTAGCCCTCCTTCACCATCGCCGGGATCAGCACGCGGCCGAGCGCGCTGGTGTCGGCCACCGCCGAGCCCGAGATGCCCGACATCACGGTGGCCGAGGCCACGTTGCTCAGCGCCAGCCCGCCGCGGAAGCGGCCGACCAGCGCGTTGGTGAAGTCCAGCAGCCGCTGCGTGATGCCGCCGCTGTTCATCAGGTCGCCAGCCAGCAGGAAGAACGGGATGGCCAGCAGCAGCAGGCTGTCGATGCCGCCCACCACCTGCTGCGGCACGGCCATCAGCGGGATGTCGCCGGCCCAGGCCATCGCTGCGGCCCCGGCCACCAGCAGGCTGAAGGCCACCGGCACCGCGGCCAGCAGGCAGGCCACCAGCACCAGCGAAAGCAGGCCGGCCAGCAGCATCAGAACACCCCTTCGCCGGCGCTGCCGGGCTGGGTGGCGAAAGGCCGGCCCAGCAGCCGCGCCAGCAGCACCATCACGACGATCAGCGCCGCGCCGGCGGGCAGCGCGGCGTAGGGCAGGCTCATCGGGATCTCCATCGCCGCCGACTCCTGCACGCCGTTGAGCTGCGCGAACAGCAGCCCCTGCCAGGCCAGCAGCCCGCAGGCGGCCACCATCACCGCGTCGCGCAGCGCCAGCACCGCGGCCAGCGCGCGCGGGCCCAGCGCGTCGACCAGCGAGGTCACCGACAGGTGGCCGCCGCCGCGCAGCGCCGCGGCCGAGCCCAGCATCGTGACCCACAACATCAGGTAACGCGCCAGCTCCTCGCTCCAGCCCGGCGCGTGGCCGAAGACATAACGGCCGATCACCTGCCACACGAGCGACACCACCATCACGCCGATGGCGATGCCCAGCAGCACGTCGATGCCGCGCTCGATGCCGCGCGCCAGGGCCGCCGCAGTCGTCACTTGACGGCCTGGATCCGGGTGACCCAGGGCGCCATCTCGGGGAACTCCTTGCTCATCGGCGCCAGCGCGTTGGCGAAGGCGGCGCGGTCGACGGCGATGAACTGCATGCCCTTGGCGGTGAGCCGCGCCTTGATCTCGGCCTCGGTGCGCGCCATGCGTTCGGTGGCGGCCAGCATCACGGCCTCGCCCTCGGCCTTGAGCAGCTTCTGCACGTCGTCGGGCAGCCGCTTCAGGCGCGGCTCGTGGAAGATCCAGGTCATCGCGCCGGAGACGTGGCCGGTCTCGATCACGTACTTCTGCACCTCGTTGAATTTCATCGACTCGATCACTTCGAGCGGGTTCTCCTGTCCGTCGACCACGCCCTGCTGCAGCGAGGTGAAGAGTTCGGCCGCGCCCATCGGCACGGTGCTGGCGCCCAGCGTGTCCCAGGTCAGGCGGTAGATCTTGAGCGGCGGCACGCGCAGCTTCACGTGCTTGACGTCGGCGAGGTTGTGCACCGGCTTGCTGCTGCTCATCTGCCGCATGCCGCGGTAGCCGGCGCCGATGATGCGGAAGGTGGTCTTCTTCGCGATCTCGTCGTACAGCTCGGCACCCACCGCTCCGTAGTAGACCTTGCGGAAGTGGTCGAGGTCGCGGATCAGGTAGGGGTAGGCCTCGACGCCGGCCACCACGTTGTAGCGGTCCAGCGTGCCCACGCTCTGCAGCACGATGTCGTTGGTGCCGATCTTCAGGCCCTCGATCGACGCCGGCCAGTCGCCGGTGCTGCCGTTGGCCGCGATCTGGATCTTCACCTTGCCGCCGCTCTTGGCCTCCACGGCCTTGGCGTAGGCCTCGGCGGTCTCGTACCAGATGTTGCCGGGCGGGTAGATGTGCGCCATCTTCAGCACGGTTTGCGACAGCGCCTGGCCGGCCGACAGCAGCAGGCCGACGGACATCAGCAGGGCGGGAAACGAGGGTCTGGCCATAGCGTGTCTCCGTTCGGAATCGGTGTTGGGGAGCCGGCAGCGGGATCAGCATGTGAACCGGCACTTGAAATGTTCGCACGACCCGGCCCAGAATCCGCCGGCGGCCGCGGCCAAAGCGGCACGCAACGGATCAGCATATGAACCAGCGACCTGGGGTAAATGCCTACGACGGCCCCGCCGCCGAGACCGCCGGCGCGCAGACGCTGCGCCGCGGGCTGGCGGTGCTGCGGCTGCTCACGCGCGTGGGACCGGGCGGCCTGCGCATGGCCGAGATCGGCCGCCGCCTGGCGATGAACAAGGCTACCGCGGTGCGCCTGACGCGCACGCTGGTCGACGAGAAGTTCCTCTCGCACGACCCCGGCACGCGCACCTATCGCCTGGGGCCCGAGGCCTTTGCCGTCGGCCTGGCGGCCGAGCCCAGCTACGCGCTGCAGCGCCTGGCCGCGCCGCGCCTGCGCGCGCTGGCGCTGGAAAGCGGCGACTGGATCTACTTCTCGGTGCCGCACGGCTTCGAGGCCATCTGCCTGTCGCGCGACGAGGGCGACATCCCCATCCCGCCGGCCGCGCTGAAGGCCGGCGACCGCACGCCGCTGGGCATCGGCGGCGCCGGCGTGGCGCTGCTGGCGGCGCTGCCCGATGCCGAGGTCGACGCCGCGCTGGCCTGCAACGCCGAGGCCATCGAGCGCCAGTACCCGCGCTGCGGCGTCGCGGTGATCCGCCGCCTGGTGAAGGAGACGCGCGAGCAGGGCTTCAGCGTGATCCCGGGCCTGATCGTCCCCGACTACTGGGCGCTGGGCGTGCCGCTGATCAACGCCCAGGGCCGGCCCGAGGCTGCGCTGACCCTGGTGGCCGGGGCGCCGCGGCTGCGCGTGGCCCGCCGCGCCGCGCTGGCCGAGCGGCTGATGCGCGTGAGCCGCGAGGTGATGGATGCCGCGGCCGGCCACGGCGCGCAGCCGGCGTGACGCCCACCGCGGCCGCGGCGCCACAATGCCCCATCCAACCCACCGCGCACCGATGAGCCAAGACCTCCATGCCTTCGACGCCGCGCTGGCGCTGCAGCCGCTGGGCGGCGACCGCTGGCAGGGCCACACCCATCCCGACTGGGCCAACATGGTCGGGCCCTACGGCGGCATCACCGCCGCGCAACTGCTGCAGGCCGCCTGCCGCGATCCCCGCCGCCTGGGCGAGCCGCTGGCGCTGACGGTCAACTACGCCGCCGGCATCGCCGACGGGCCGTTCGAGATCGTCGCCGTCCCCAGCCGCAGCAACCGCACCACGCAGCACTGGACGCTGCAGATCGTGCAGGGCGGCCAGGTCTGCACCACCGGCAGCGCGGTGTTCGCGGTGCGGCGGCCCACGTGGTCGGCGCCCGAGCTGGCGATGCCGGCGGTGCCGCCGGCCGCGCAGGTGGCGGTGGAGGCGCGCACGCCGCCGGTGGCCTGGCCGCGGCGCTACGAGTTCCGCTTCGTCGAAGGTGGCTGGCCCGACTACCGCGGCGGCGCGCCGGAGCAGCCCGACTCGCGCACGGTGCTGTGGGTGCGCGACCAGCCGCCGCGCTCGCTGGACGCACCGGCGCTGGCCGCGGTTGCCGACGTCTTCTACCCGCGCGTGTTCCGCCGGCGCCAACGTTTCACGCCAGCCGGCACGGTGAGCATCACGACCTACTTCCACGCCGACGCCGCGGCGCTGGCGGCGCAGGGCGCGCGGCCGCTGCTGGCGGTGGCGGTGGGGCGGCGCTTCACGCAGGGCTTCTTCGACCAGAGCGCCGAGCTGTGGAGCGACGACGGCCACCTGCTGGCCAGCAGCCACCAGATCGTCTACTACAAGGAGTAGCCGCGCGATGTGGCAGCCCTGGGATCCCGCCTGGCGCCGCGGCGGCCGCGAGCCCGACTACCGCTTCACGCTGGCCAACGAGCGCACCTTCCTGGCCTGGATCCGCACCGGCCTGGCGCTGATGGCCGCCGGGCTGCTGCTGGCGCAGTTTGCCAACCACACCCGCATGCCGCGCCTGGCGGTGGCCGCCGGCACCGGCCTGGTGGCCTTTGCCGCTGCGCTGGCCTGGATCGCCTACCGCCGCTGGCGCGCCAACGAGATCGCGATGCGCCACGAAGCCCCGCTGCCCGCCGGCCGCGTGCTGCCCTGGACCGCCGCGCTGCTGGCCGCGCTGGCGGTGTGCATGGTGACGCTGGCGCTGCATGGCTGAGCCCTCGGCGGCCACGCCGGCGCCGGCCGGGCGGCCGCGCGACCGCGGCCTGCAGCCCGAGCGCACGGTGCTGGCGTGGGTCCGCACCGCCGCGGCGATGACGGTCTGCGGCGTGGTCGCGCTGCGCGAGGCGCTGGTCGAGGAACAGCTCTTCCTGGCCCTGGTCGGACTGACGATGCTGCTGGGTGCGGCCGCGGTGGTGGCGTTGACGCGGGTGCGGCACCGGCGGCTGATCGACGAGCGCGGCGCCGACCCGGTGCTGGCGATCAAGCCGCTGGTGGTGTCGGCGGCGCTGGCGGTCAGCGGCGCGGTGGCGGTGCTGGGGCTGCTGCTGGGGCGTTGATCGCCCAGCGCGGGCGTCAGCCGGTCGTCGCCGGCCGCACGACTCGAAAGCCGACGCAACTTAACCGGCTCTCCGGCGGATAGCCGTGGCGTGCCTGGGCCCGGCAGCGCCGCGGCTTGACGAGCCAGGCGCCACCGCGCGCAACGCGCAGCGGCGGCTGCGCATCGGCGGACGACCCCAGGAGGTCGGCGGTCCATTCCCAGACGTTCCCGGCGAGGTCGTGGACGCCGGCCGGATCGGTGCTGCCGGCGTCGGCGAACAGCCCGCATGGCGAAGTCATGTCGAGCGAGAAGTCGCCGTTGGCGTGGGCGGGCGACCAGACGCCGCGCCAAGGGTACTCGGCGCCGTCGGGGCCGGCGGCCACGCGTTCCCACTGGCGCTCGCTGGGCAAGGCGATGCCGGGCTCGCCCAGCAGCGCGGCCAGCCAGCGGCAGTAGGCGGTGGCCAGCCACCAGCTGACGCGCTCGCAGGGATGGTTGCCGTAGCGCCAGCGCGGCTGCCACGCGGCCTGGCGTTCGGCGACGGGGGTGCCGTCCCACCATTGCGGGTCAGGCCAGCCGTCCGGGTCGTCGACGAAGGCCTGGAACTGGCTGCAGGTGATCGGGTGGCGGGCGATCCAATAGGCGGCGGAGCCTTCGACTCGCTGCCCCTGGAAGATGAACGAGCCGGGCTCGACACGCACCCAGTCGACGTCGACGTGCGAGCGCCTGCTGCGGCTGTCGAACCAGCCCCACACGCCGCGGCGCCGGTCCAGCGGCCGGCCATCGACGTCGCGCATCGCGCCCAGGCCGCGGCCGAACGCCGCTTCGCGGAACGGAAACTCGCGGCTGCGCACCCGCGGCAGCATGCGCTGGGTCAGGCGCTGCGCTAGCTCGTCGGCCAGGGTGGCGGTCAGCCAGTGCGGGCTTTTGCGCCGCGCCTGCTCCCAGATGGCGGCGGCAATCTCGGGCTGCACGTCGGCGAGCATCGTCACCAGTTGCACGGTGTCCGTCTGCTGGTACTCGGCCAGCAGCAGGAACGGCTGCACCCAGCCCGTGCGCTCCCACAGCGGCGCGCCGCCGGGCCACAGGTGCTGCACCAGGTCGTCGGCGCCGCTGCGCAGCCGCTCGCGCAGATACCGGGCTACATAGTACTCGTGCAGCAGTTGGTGCTCGTAGCGGACCAGCGGGCCTTCGCGCCGCAGCAGCCGTGCTCCGAGCGCAATGTCCAGCGCCGGCCTTGCGGCCGCGTCGACATCGGCCCAGGCCAGCGCCAGCGCCGCGGCGTCACCGTCGAGTCGGGCACGTTCGGCCACATGCTGCAGCCGGGCCGCGAGTTCGGTCAGTGTGCGCTGCACATGGGCCGCGCCGATGTCGCTATGGCATTTCTCCAACTCAACGGCGATCTGGGCGTCGGTGTAGCGCCCCAGGACGTCGACGCGGCGGCGCGGCAGGCGGTCGCCGGCCGCCTGGTCGTCGTCCCACCACACGTTGAGCAGCAGCGTTAGCAGGTAGGGGTTGCAGGCCAGCGGCCATGCGCGCGCCGGGTCGCGGTGCGCGGCGGCCAGGGCTTCGGATTCGGTCTGCGACAGCCAGTCGAAGCGGTGCTGCGAACCCGGCGCAGGCGCCACCAACTCGTCGAGCCAGCCGTCCGGCGCTTCGGCGGGACGGCCCGCCCAGGCCCGCCTGAAAGCCTCGCCGCCGGCGACGTCCCAGAACAGCGCGTCGGCGCGCGCGGCGTCGTCGACGTACTTGTGGATGAAGCGACGCACCTGCGTGGCGCGCCAGGCCTGCAGCCTGAAGCGCTCATCCAGCACCGGCAGCGCCTTGGCCGGCAGCACGCCATGGCGGCACGACGCCAGCACCGGCACGCCGGGGTGTGCCTGGAGCCAGCGGTTGATCTGCTCCAGCTGGGTAGCGGCATGCTGCGCCGGCAGCTCGTTGAGGCCGTCGAGGTACAGCCGTCCGCGGCCACCCTCGACGACCGAGGGCCAAGCTGCCCCGAGTTCCGGCACCTCGTCCGCCACAAAGGCCTCGAAGGCCTGCGCGCCGTCAAGCCAATGGTTGAGCTTGACCCACACCGGCGTCACGCGGTCGTCGAGGTCACGCTCCAGCGCGCGCAGCAGCGCAAATGTCTTGCCGGCGCCGGGCTCGCCTTCGACCAGCGCGCGCGTGCGCGGGCTCACCGCCTCCAGCACGTCGCCATGCGCCGCACCTTCGACGTCGCGCGTGGCCGCCGCGTCGCGGTGCACATGGCGAGCGATCGACTGCGGCAGCCTGAGCCCGGCGGCCGCCTTCAGCAGCGGGCGGCTTGCCACCGGCACGTAGAGGTCGACGCACTCGCGTTGCAGCATTTCGCGCAGCCGCTGCTGCAGGCCTTCGCCGCCGACGGCCAGGCGCCGGCACAGGTCTTGCACAAGGCGCTCGCGCTCGGCCAATGCATAGACGATGGGCTGGCCGGCCCTCAAGTAACGCGGCAGGGGTACGCCTTCGGCGTGCAGCACCCACAGACGGCCGTCGGCACGCTGCTTGCGGTTGTACAGCCAGTGCTCCATGCTCGTGCGCTCGAAGGCCACACCGCGCCCGGCAGGCTCGGCCACATCGTTGGCGTCGGCGCGCTTGGTGTAGGTGTGCGAGCCCAGCAGCAGGAAGCGCTGCGCGTGGTCGAGGCAGTCGTGCATCCAGTCGCGCCACTCGCCTTCCGCCAGCTTGCGGCCCATGGCCCGCTGGTGCTGGATGTCGAGCTTGACCTCGGCGCCGGCGCGCTCCAGGTCTGATGCCAGCCGCTCGACCTCGTGGTCGGGCCAGTCCGGATCGCTCGCCGCATGGCTGATGAAGATGGACACGCCTGCCGGCCCGGCCGCGGCCTCGGCTGGCGGACCATGCTCGTGTGCGTCTGTGTGCATCGGCGGCGCGTGCGGTCGGTCGGCGGATCAACGATGCAGATGATTGTGCGCCCACTTCGGGGGCCATGGCGCGTGCCGCGCCGTCGCACTTGCCCTAAGCTTGCCGCCTGCGGCAGCGGTCTCAAGCAAGAGGGAGTGCCCGTGAACGACGACGACGTCAGGCCCTTGTCGGTTGCCGATTGGCTGGAGGCCTTCGACCCGGCAGCCCGAGCCCTTGACGACGAGCGCTGGGGCGGCGAGCGACTCAAGCGCTTGCATGGGCAGCAGATGGTGCTGGACGTGATCGCCCACGTGCAGCACATGCCGCTGCGGCTGCTTCGGATCGACAACCTGCTCGAGCTCGACCAGACCTTCGTCCGCTTCGTCCAGCGCTGGAAGGACGACATCCTGGCGATCTTCACCGAGACCAGCCTTGACGGCGGCTCACGCTCGCCCAAGCCCTTGTCGCAGACCGACGCGCTGCATCTCCTGCAGCTCATGCAGCAGCCGCAGCACCTGCACACGCTGCGCGACTGGGTCCTGCGCCTGGGCAAACCGGCGGCGTCAGACGGCGCCGAGTTGCTGCAGCGGCCGCCCGCCCTGCCGCGGCACTACGCGGAATGGTTTCTCATGCTGTTGCCCCACGTCGAGCGCGACGTCTGGCTCACCGAGATGAGTAACCCGCTGCCGGCCCACAACCTGGCGCGCATGGTGGAGCACTGTTCGCTGTACATCCTGATGTGGGCCTGGAAGATGGCTCCGCAGTTCAAGCAGGAGATGGACCGGCTGGCTGCGCTCGAGCGCTTCGAACCCGAGACCGTCAAGGTCTTCGAGGGTGCACTGGAGTTCGAGTGCCTGGCGCTGACCGTGCTGCCGGCGTTCAAGCGCCGTGGCCGCGAACGCGAACGCGACGTCGCGCTGCTGGCCGGGCCGTTCCTGCTGGACAAGGCGCCCGAGAGCAGCGACTGGTTCGCCGACCCGCTGCTCGACTTCCTCGGCCGCGTCGAGCAGGTCCAGGGTGTCGAGGGCTGGGACGAGGTGCGCGAGAAGGCGCCGGCGCGCAGCGAACTCCACGATGCGCTGGAGAGCCGCGCGGCCATCAGCGGCGACGAGGCGCAGCGGCGCGCCGTCCAGAGCCGCAGCGCGCTGCAGCGGCTGCTGGCGGCGCACATCGACGCCTCGGTGCTGCGCTGGCCCGACGGCCGCGTCGGCCGGCCGATCTCGCGCGCCAACTGGGAAACCATGGCGGTGCTGGCCGCCTGGTTCGACCGTTGGGGCTGGGTCGTGTACCAGGCACGACAGCCTGCCGACCGCGGCGCGCTGTCGGTGTCGATCGATGGCCACCGCGTCTCGCTGCTGGTATCCCCGGATGCCGACGAGCCGCAATTGCTGTTCTACGGCTATCGGCAGCCCGACGGCCCGGCCGCATCGCGCGCGCCATGGGCCAGCTTCGAGGACAGCTTGCAGGCGGCACGCGAGGCCAGTGAATGGCGCTGGATCGAAGGGCCGTCGACCTTCTTCGCGCGCATGCGCGAGCGCCAGCAGGCGGCGTGGACCTCGCACGTGGCGGCGATCAACAACCTGCTGGCGCGCCACAGTCGGCGCGACCGCCCCGAGGGCGCCGACAACCCCGACGCGCGCCAACGCTCAGCGGCCGCCTGCGAAGAGGTCGATCACCTGCTGCGCGGCTTTGGCGGCCGTGTCTGCCGCTATCTGCTAAGCATGGCGCGCGCCGAAGTCGCCGTGATCTACTGGGTCGACTACAGCTCCGACCCGCCGCGGCTGCGGCATGTCAGCGGCGCCGAGCGGCTGATTCAGCATCGGGCCAAGCGCCAACCCATGCTGGGCTCGTTCGACGAGGCGATCTGGACGCTCCCCGCTGCCGGGGGTGCGGCCCGGGTCCGGCCCGGCGTCGACGTCGGGCTCGACAGCCCCTATCAGGTGTATCGCGCGGCGGCCCGGGGCGACATCGAGCCGCGGCCGCCGGATCGCAAGGCGGCGTCGCAGTCGGCGTCGCTGCCGCCGCCGGGAGGCGGCCGCCTGGATGCGTTCCAACTGGCCGGCAGCGCGCCGCAGGACCTTGTGTCGGTACCCTTGCTGTTCAACGACCGCGTGGTCGGCGTGTTCGGGCTGGCCGGCATCGCCAGCGGGCGTCACTTCGATCTGCGGCTGTATCCCACGCTGCGCCTCGTGGCGCAGGTGCTGGCGCAGGCGATGTACTTCCACAGCCAGGTCTGGCACATGCGGCAGCTGAACTGGCTGGCATCGCACGTGCCGCTGGAGGAGTGGCGGCAGCACAACCGCGTCAACCAATTCAACCCGCTCGCGCGCGTGGCGGGGTGCCTGGCCAACATCTTCCTGTGTCCAGGGGTGCAGATCTGGCTGCGCGACAAGCAGAATCCGGCGCGCTACTTTCTGCACGGCAACACGGCGCCGGAGATCTTCCTGGAGGACGGGCAGGTGCCCGAGCACGCGCCCCATCTCAAGGTGCGCGGCCAGGCCGGCGACGCGGCCCCGGCGCTGACGCGCAGCTTCCTGGCCTTCGCGGTCGACCAATGGACACGCGCCGAAACCGGCGGGCCGAGACCGAAGCGCTCGACCGGGCCAAGCGGCCGCTGCCGCTTGGCCGCTGCGTGCAGGCGCGGTTCGTGAGCCGGCAGGAGCCGACGGCCGACTACTCGCTGGCCGCCGCCGAGCGCGGCCTGCTGGAACTGCACCGCGACTTTATCGAGGCGCCGACGCGCCTGCAGGAAGCTGGTTCGGATGCGCTGCCGACGCTCCGCCATGCGCTGTTCGTCGATCGAGGCTGGGCGCAGACCATGGCGTTCGCGCTGATCCGCGGCGAGGACCAAGGCGCCGAGCCGGTCGGCGTGGTCGGCCTGTATGCCACGGACAGGCCCAACGGCCGCAAGCCGTTCGCGCCCTGGCCGCCCGGCTGGCGTCCGGTGGTCGCCCATGTCCAGACCTATCTGCCCTACGTGCTGATGCAGACGGAGGCCATCGCCAATCCACTCGACGACCTGCGGCGCTACTTGTTGCACGAAGGACGCAACGAACTCAACGCGACCAGCGAGCAGGCGAGCCAGCTCAAGCGGCAACTGAAGCAGATGATCGCGGTGGATCCGCCTCTAGGCACCGTGCGGCCGTGGCTGCGGGGTGCGATCGAGCGCATCGAAGCCGATCCCAAGCTGCCGGCCGGCGAACTGCTGCGCGAGCTGACCCAGCTCGACAAGGGCCTGGAGGACACCGCTGACAGGCTGAACAAGCTGATGTCGGTGGAGCGCGGCGAAAACATGGCGATGCTGGGCCGGCTGATCGAGCGCCAGCGCGACATCTCCAGCCTGGGCTTGAATTTCGACAGCGGCGAGCGCCTGCACGACATGCGTTGGGTGCCGCTGCGTGCCGGCATCCACGACTTGTTCTCGTCGTATGCGTCCGAGCTGCGGGCCCGACGCGTGTGGTGGAGCATCGACCATCTGCCCGAACAGGTGGAATTGCTGACCCAGCCGCGGCTGTGGCAGTGGCTGCTGGGCGACCTGGTGCACAACCTGGTGAAGTACGCCGACTCGAACTCGGGGGCCAAAGTGATGCTGACGCTGCCGGTGCAACGTCAAGGCCGCCCCGGGTCGCCTGTGCATGCGCAACGAGTCGACCTTCGACCCCGAGATCGATCGCCAGGAGCGCCTGGTGCTGCACGGCGTCCAAGGCTCGGCGGGGCTGCAGCGCCGCGAGCATGTGCCCAACCAGACCAAGGTCAGCCGCGCCGGCGAGGGCATCGGACTGTGGGGCGTGAACCTGCTGGCGCAGGCGCTGCACATGACCTTGGACATCAACGTGCAACCCCAGCGCAGCCGGCCGCGGCACGCGACCTATTCCTTCGACCTGCTGATTCCCGCCGATCTGATCCGCCGCTGACCGGGCGGCGCCGCCGTCCAACCATCGATGAATGCCACCGCGACCGCAATGACTCCCGTGATCTGGTTCGACGACGAATGGAACACCGAGCGCGAGGACGGCCTGGCGCCGTGGCAGCGCGCGCTGCAGGCCGAGCAGAGCGCCGGCCGGCTGCGCCTGACGATGTGCAATCGGGTCGTGGAGTTCGCACGCCTGCTGCGCGACAGCACGGCCGGCGAGGGCGCCGAACGGCGCCGCTTCGAGCTGCTGATCATCGACGTGATGCTGACGAACGAGCCCGAACGGACCTATGCCAGCCTCGGCTTCGACGAAGAGCGGGTCATCAAGCTCGACGCCGGGGCCCAGCTCGCGGCGCTGATCCGCAGCACCCTGTTCGACGCCGAGCGTCCCGAGTGGCTGCGGGCCTACGTCGGGGTGCCGATGATGTTGCTGAGCTCGTCGCCCAACCTCAGATCGCTGGTCAGCGACAAGGTGGGCTACAAGCGGATGGGCAGCCTGAAGATGGTGCCCAAGAGCCTGGTCACGCGGGCTGGGCACGAGGGCGTCGACGCCGACGAGGAGTTCATCGAGACCGTGCGCGAGTTGCTCGACCGCGACGGCTGACTCCGCCCCTGGGCGGTGTATCAAGCCGGATCGGCCGCCGCCGCCTCGCCTAGCGTCAGCGCCAGCCGGTCGTCGCCGGCCGCGGCGGCGGCGGCGTGGATCGCGTCCAGGATCTCCAACTCGCTGCAGCCGGCGGCGCGCAAGGCCTCGATGCGGCCTTCGGCCACGCGCGGCTGCGCTGCGCCCAAGTCCACCGCCAGGTCCACCAGCGCGCGCCGGCGCGGCGGCAGCGGCAGGTTGACGCCTTGCGCGAACAGCATGCCCATCACCTCGGCGTCGCGCGTCATGCGGCTGACGATGCGGCCCAGCATCGACGCGCCGTAGGTGCAGCCGTCCAGCCGCGCGACGGTGGCGGCGACCAGCGCGCGCTCCGCCCAGGGCAGGCCGCCGGCGGCGCGCGAGGCCTCGGCCAGCAGCCGCGACTGCGGGCCGCGCAGCGACGGCGTGTGCAGCATCGTCAGCTCGAAGCTCGATCGCCGCGAGGCCGGCGACCACTGCGCCAGCAAGGCCTGTTGCGCCGGCGAGGCCTGGGTCGGGTCCACCGCGGGCAGCCAGGGCTGCCAGGCCAGGCCGTTCATCGTGAAGCGGCCGCGCAGCGCGCGCCCCGGCGGCGCCGGGTGCCGGCCGGCCAGCAGCCCCGGGCCCGGCGGCGCGGCCTTGCGGTCGCCGGCGGCGGCGAGCGCGCGCACGCCGGCCACGATGCGCGCCAGCACCGCCATCACCGCCGCGGCCTGCGCCAGGCCGACGATGGCCGCCGGCCCGAAGCCCAGCCGCGCCATCGCGTCGAGCTGGCGCGCGGTGCCCGCGGCCGGCTGCAGCGTGATGCGGTCGACGAACAGCAGCAGCGTGGTCAGCCGCGCGTCCAGCGCGGTCTGGGTGTCGTCGTCGGAGGCCGGCATCGCGCGCGCCAGCTCGGCCGCCGTGGCGCCGGCTTTCAGCGCCTGCGCGCGGCAGGCGGCGGCCAGCGGCGCGTCGTCCAGCAGCGCGGCCACGCGCAAAGCGGCCAGGCTGCGCTCGTGCGCGACGCGCGAGCCGCCTTCGGGCGGCAGCCACAGCGCGTCGAACGCGGCCTGCGCCGCGGCGCGCAAGCCCGGCCGCTGCCGGCGCAGCGCGGCCACCGGGTGCGTGGGCGGCACGCCGGCGCAGCGGTCCAGCGTGTCGCCGTCGGCAACGGCTGGATCGGCGTCGGTGGCCGGGGGCTTGGGGTTCACGGGCGTGGCGCGCGGGTCGACAAGGGCCGCCATTGTGCGCGTGCCGTCGGCCCGCGCGCCACGCGCTGCGTCAAGCCAGGTCGACCGGCGCCGCGTGCCGCAGGTTCAGCCGCCGCGGGATCAGTTTGAGATCGAGGAAGGTGTCGGCGATCGCCTGCTGCTCGGCCAGGATCTCGCCGGTGACGGCCGTGGTGCCGAAGGCCGCACGGCCGAGGTACAGCTCGGTGATCGCGCGGTCCAGGCCCAGCACGGTGCTCAGCTCGGCGGCCGCCGCGGCGGTGTGGCGCGCGGCCCAGCGGTCGACGGCGTCGATCTCCTCGATCGCGATCTTCAGCACGTCGACGTTGCGCGTCGCGAAGTCGCGCGAGCTGAAGTAGTAGCCGCGGTTGTTGACGATGCCCTGCGCGTCGGCCAGCAGGCGCGCGCCCAGCGTCTTCTGCGCCGCGGCGTAGAAGGGGTCCCAGATCACCCAGGCGTCGATCGCGCCTTTCTCGAACGCGGCGCGCGCGTCGGGCGGCGGCAGGAAGACCGGCTGCACGTCGCCGTACTGCAGGCCGTGGCGGGCCAGCAGCTTGACCAGGAAGTACTGGACGTTGCTGCCCTTGTTGAAGGCCACGCGGCGGCCCTTGAGGTCGGCCACGCGGCGGATGGGCGAGGCCTCGGGCACGATCACCGCCTCCAGCTTCGGCCGCGGCACGGTGACGCCGGCGTAGACCAGCGGCGCGCCGGCGGCCTGGGCGAAGATCGGCGGCGCCTCGCCGACGTCGCCGAAGTCGATCGCGCCGACGTTCAGCGCCTCCAGCTGCACCGGGCCGGCGTTGAACTCGGTCCAGGTCAGTCCCACGCCCAGCGGCGCCAGGCGCTTCTCCAGCGTGCCGCGGGCCTTCAGGATCGACAGCCAGCCCTTCTGGTGGCCCACGCGCAGCGTGCGTGCGGGCCGCGCAGGGGTTTGCGCCCACAGCCGCGGCGCGGCGGCCAGCGTGGCGGTGGCGACGGCGGCGCCTTGCAGCAGGCGGCGGCGGATGGGGAAAGGGTCGGTGGGCATGGGCGGATCTCGTCGAACGTTGGGAAGGAACGTTCGCCATCGTGACCCGCCGGCGCCGCCGCGCCAACGAAGGTTTGCGCAGATGGATCGGCGCTGCGCGTGCTTGGAGCGTCAGCCGTCCGCCAGCAGCCGCCGCAGCAGCGCCTCGAACGCCGGGTCGGCCGCCGGCGCCACCGCCTCGCCGGCGCGCCCGGCCAGGCCTTGCAGCAGCCGCTGCAGTGCCTGCGGCTGCGGCGTCAGCGCGCCGGCGAACAGCAGCCGCGCGCCGTCGTGCACCAGCAGCGTCGGGAAGATCTCGATGTCCAGGTCGTCCAGCAGCTCGGCCTCGTCCTCGATGTCGATCCAGCGCGGCGGCGCGGCCAGGCCGCGGGCGCGAAAGTCCGCCAGCACCGCCTGCAAGGTCTCGGCGTAGCTCTCGCAGGTGCGGCACCAGGCGGCACACAGGCAGACGACGTGGAGCATGGCCGCCATCGTAGCCGCGGCCCTGATGCGGCTTCATGCGGCCGCCGGATAAGCACGCGCGCTTTGCTTCGTTGGCCGGCGGTGCGCCGCTGACTATCGTGGGCAGCAGGCAGGGCTTCCTGCAGCCACCGTCCGACACCGATGAAGATCCTCTGGTTCATCCCGACCCACGGCGACACGCGCCGCCTGGGCAGCGCGGCCGACGCGCGCGCCGGCAGCTTCGACTACTTCCGCCAGGTGGCCGTGGCCGCCGACAGCCTGGGCTACGAAGGCGTGCTGATCCCCACCGGCCGCACCTGCGAGGACTCGTGGGTCGTGGCCGCCAGCCTGATCGAGGCGACGCGACGGCTCAAGTTCCTGGTCGCGCTGCGGCCGGGGCTGGTGCAGCCGGCGCAGTCGGCGCGCATGGCGGCCACGCTGGACCGGCTGTCGGGCGGCCGCCTGCTGGTCAACCTGGTGACCGGCGGCGACGCCGAGGAACTGGCCGGCGACGGCCAGTTCCTGCCGCACGGCGAGCGCTACGCGCAGGCCGCCGAGTTCATCCGCATCTGGCGCGAGATCCTGGCGCGCAGCCACCGCGGCGAGTCCTACGACTTCGATGGCCGCTATCTGCAGGTGCAGGGCGCGAAGCTGCTGTTCCCGCCGCAGGCGCAGCCCTACCCCAGCGTGTTCTTCGGCGGCAGCTCGGAGCCGGCGCACGCGCTGGCCGCCGAGCAGGCCGACACCTACCTCACCTGGGGCGAGGCGCCCGCGGCGGTGGCCGCCAAGGTGGCCGACGTGCGCGCCCGCGCCGCGCGCCACGGCCGCAGCCTGCGCTTCGGCATCCGGCTGCACGTGATCGTGCGCGACAGCGAGGACGAGGCTTGGCGCGCCGCCGCCGACCTGGTGTCGCGGCTGGAGCCGGCGGCCGTCGCCGAGGCGCAGGCCCGCTTCGCGCGCATGGACTCCGAAGGCCAGCGCCGCATGGCCGCGCTGCACGGCGGCCGCTTCGATCCGGCCAACGTTCGAGAAGGCCTGGAGATCGCGCCCAACCTGTGGGCCGGCGTCGGCCTGGTGCGCGGCGGCGCTGGCACCGCGCTGGTGGGCAGCCCGCAGCAGGTGGCCGAGCGATTGCGCGAATACGCCGCGCTGGGGCTGGAGTACTTCGTGCTGTCGGGCTATCCGCACCTGGAAGAGGCCTACCGCGTCGCCGAGCAGGTGTTTCCGCTGCTGCCGCGGGACGCCGCGCGATGAGCGGCGGCGCCCGTCCGCTGTCGGCGCACGTCGAACGCTGGCGCCGGCGTGCGCTGCCCTGGCTGCTGCCGGCGGCGCTGCTGCTGCTGTGGGAGCTGGCCTCGCATGCCGGCTGGCTGAGCGCGCGCGTGCTGCCCGAGCCGCTGGCCGTGCTGCAGGCCTGCTGGACGCTGCTGTGGTCCGGCGAGCTGTGGCAGCACGTGGCCGTCAGCAGCCGCCGCGCGCTGCTGGGGCTGGCCATCGGCGGCGGCCTGGGGCTGCTGGCCGGGCTGCTGACCGGCAGCTTCCGCGCCGCCGAGACGCTGCTGGACACCAGCCTGCAGATGTTGCGCAACATCCCGGCGCTGGCGCTGATCCCGCTGGTCATCCTGTGGTTCGGCATCGACGAGAGCGCCAAGCTGTTCCTCGTCGCGCTGGGCGTGTTCTTCCCGATCTACCTCAACACCTTCCACGGTATCCGCGCGGTCGATCCGGGGCTGATCGAGATGGCGCGCAGCTACGGCCTGCGCGGCTGGGCGCTGTACCGCCACGTGATCCTGCCCGGCGCGCTGCCCTCGGTGCTGGTGGGGCTGCGCTTCGCGCTCGGGCTGATGTGGGTGATCCTGATCGTCGCCGAGACGATCTCGGCGCAGGCCGGCATCGGCTACCTGACGATGAACGCGCGCGAGTTCCTGCAGACCGACGTCGTGCTGCTGGGCATCCTGCTCTACGCCGCCTTGGGCAAGCTGGCCGACGCCGCGGCGCGCGCGCTGGAGCGCGGCTGGCTGCGCTGGCATCCGGGCTATGCGCAATGAAAGGACAGGGAATGTTTGCGACCGAGTACGAAGCGCTGGCCGCGGGCCTGAGCCGGCTGCCGGAGCCGGTGCAGCATTTGCGGCGCCAACTCGACGTGCCGGCCTGGACCGCCGACGCGCCGCAAGCCGCGCCGGGGCTGGCGATCGAGATCCAGGGCTTGGGCAAGCGCTTCGGCGAGCGGCGCGTGCTGCAGGACGTCGATCTGCGCATCGAGCCCGGCGAGTTCGTCGCCATCGTCGGCCGCAGCGGCTGCGGCAAGAGCACGCTGCTGCGGCTGCTGGCGGGGCTGGAGGCGCCCAGCGACGGCGGCATCCGCTTCGACGGCCAGCCGCCGCAGCGGCTGCACGATGCGCTGCGGCTGATGTTCCAGGACGCGCGGCTGCTGCCGTGGAAGCGCGTGGGCGCCAACGTCGCGCTGGGCTTGAGCCTGCGCGACGGCAACCCGGTGCAGCGCGCGCAGCAGGCGCTGCAGCAGGTGGGCCTGGCCGAGCGCGCGCACGACTGGCCGGCGCTGCTGTCCGGCGGGCAGCGCCAGCGCGTGGCCTTGGCGCGCGCGCTGGTGCACGCGCCGCGGCTGCTGCTGCTGGACGAGCCGCTGGGCGCGCTGGACGCGCTGACGCGCATCGAGATGCAGCAGCTGATCGAAGGCCTGTGGCGGCAGCAGCGCTTCACTGCGGTGCTGGTCACGCACGACGTGGCCGAGGCCGTCGCGCTGGCCGACCGCGTGCTGCTGATCGACGACGGCCGCATAGCCTTCGACGAGCGCGTGCGCCTGCCGCGCCCGCGCTCGCGCGGCGACGCGGCGCTGGCGGCAATCGAGGAACAGGTGTTGCGGCGGGTGCTGGGGCGCAATGCGCAGGCCGGTGAGCTCGCCGTCAGCCGATAGACCGGACGACTTGCTCCGCCGTCATCATGCCGCCGGCGGTGTTCCGGCGCCTGGCCACAGGCGCGCGAAGTCGAACGAGAGTTCGCGGTGGTGCCGGATCGACAGCAACTGCACCGTGCGCTCGGTGTCGGCGACCGTGTAGAGCAGCAGATGGTCGCCGTGCAGGTATTCCCGCAGCGCATCGGCGGCGCCCGCGGGCCAGGAGGCGAGCACGGCCAGCGCCTCGGCGGACTGCGGCGCACGGTCGAGATAGCGCCGGCCGATGTGAGGAAAGCGCGCGAGGTTGGGCACCACCGTGGACCGCAGCTCATCGAGCAGTTGGTCGAATGCGAAGCCCGCATCGGCCCCCGCGAGGAAGGCTTCGATGGCGTCCAGTCGCTCCCCGAAGCGCGCAGTCAGCTCGACGCGGAAGCGCCGGTCAGCCACGCTTCTTCGCGGGCTTGGCCTTGGCCTTGGCGGCGGCACGCCGCCGCTGCAGATCCGCCAGCGCGCGGTCGGCCGGCACGGTGCGGCCGGCGGCGATGTCGGCCAGGCCGCGCTGAGCGTCCGCGAGCAGCAGCAGGTGGATGCGCTCGCGCTCCAACCGGTGGTAGTAGTCCAGCCGCGCGGCGTCGATCAGCGCGACGTAGCTCTCGCCGTTCTTGGTGATGATCTTCTCGGCGCCGGCCTTGGCCTCGTCGGCCAGCTCGGACAGCTTGGCACGAGCCTGGGTGAACGGCACGACGTCGGCGGCTGAAAAGCCCATGTCCGGCTCCTGCGGGCGTGGATGACAGAATTCTGTGCAGTCTACGTCAGTGCCGGACGGGCCTTCCCGCCGCCGCCTCAACGCAGGCTCAACGCAAGCCCAACCCCGTCGCCCGGATCACCTGTGCGTACTTGTCGTGCTCGCGCCCCAGCGTGCCGGCGAGCGCGAAGTAGCCCTGCCAGCTCTCGACCGCGAAGCCAGGCAGGCCGGCCTCGGCCATCGTCGGCACTTCGGGCAGCGCGGGCGATCGGTAGCTGGTGGTCACCGCCAGCGCGCGCAGCTTGCCGGCGCGCACGAACTCGGTCACCGCGGCCAGCGCGATCAGCGTGGCGTCGGTGTGGCCGCCCAGGCCCGGATTGACCACCAGCACCTGCGGGTTGACCACGGCCTGGATCACCGGCACCAAGGTCCGTGCCGGGTCCACGCCCTACTCGCGCTGGTCCCGGAAGTGGATCGCGTTGAGCACCAGCCCCTCGCCGCCCTGCAGCAGCGTGTGGCCGTCGGCCGCGGACTTGGCGACCTTCTGCGCGCCGATGTTGCCGCTGGCGCCGGTGATGTTCTCCACCACCACCGGCTGGCCCCACAGTCCGCTCAGGCGCTCGGCCAGCAGCCGCGTCAGCTTGTCGGCGCTGCCGCCGGGCGCCACCGGCACGACGATGCGCACCGGGCGATTGGGGAACGCGGGCTCGGCCGCGGCGGCGGGGATGGATGAGGTCAAGGCAGCGGCCACGGCGGTCAGCGCGGTCAGCAGGCGTCGCTTGTTCATGAGGTCGAGGCAAGAGCGGAAGGAGCCGGCCAATCTAGGGAATGTCTGCATAACTAAGGGCTGATCCGTCTTGCCCGAGGCGGCACGTGAGGTGACGATGCGAGCCGTGAAGCAACTTGGACTTGGCCTGAACCTGTCGACGAAGAAGACGCGCAAGCGCGAGTTCCTCGAAGAGATGGAGCGTGTCGCGCCCTGGGCGGTGCTGGTGCAGATCGTCCAACCGCATTACCCCAAGGCCAAGACCGGCCGACCGCCCTTCGGCATCGAGACCATGCTGCGCATCCACTACCTGCAGCAGTGGTTCGGGCTGAGCGATCCGGCGATGGAAGAGGCGCTGCACGACGTGCCGCTGTACCGCGAGTTCGCCAAGCTCGAGGGCGTGACCGCGCGGCTGCCCGACGAGACGACGATCCTGCGCTTTCGGCATCTGTTGGAGCGACACAACCTGGCCGTGGACATGCTGCGGGTCGTCAACGATCTGCTGAGCCACAAGGGCCTGATGCTTCGCAGCGGCACGGCGGTGGATGCCACGCTGATCTCGGCGCCGAGCTCGACCAAGAACGCCGAGGGCGAACGCGATCCGCAGATGAAGCAGACGCGCAAGGGCAACAACTGGTATTTCGGGATGAAGGCGCACATCGGCGTGGACGCCGACTCGGGTCTGGTGCACACGGTGGTGACGACCGCGGCCAACGTCAACGACCTGAACGTCGCCGGGCAGCTGCTGCACGGGCGCGAGCGTGACGTCTTTGCCGACGCCGGCTATCAGGGGGTGCACAAGCGGCCGGAAGCAGCCGGCCCGAACTGGTACGTGGCGATGCGGCCTGGTCTTCGGCGCAAGCTCGACCCGCAGACCAAGGCAGACGTCATCGCCGACAAGCTCGAGCAGCTCAAGGCCAGCATCAGGGCTAAGGTCGAGCACCCGTTCCGCGTCCTGAAGAGGCAGTTCGGCTACACGAAGGTTCGCTACCGAGGCTTGGCCAAGAACACGGCGCAGATCGTCACGCTGTTCGCACTGTCGAACCTGTGGATGGCGCGCGCAAAGCTGATGGGAGCGCGAGGATGAGTGCGCGAGCCGTGCACCAAGCACGCGCCGCGCTGCAATCGCTCGGCGCCGTGACGCGCGTCGCGAGGTCCTTCGAGTGCCGTTCTCGATCTGCATGATGGCCAACTGGGCGCGTCAGCGTTACGCAGCGCGTTGTGCAGACCTTCCCTAGGCACGCATCGCGGCGGCGTGAACGAAGTTCCCCGCCTATCGCCATGCGGCCAACGTTTGACGAATGCGGCGCCGATGCCTGCATATGCATCTGCGCAAGCCTTCGTTGGCGGCCGCGCAGCGCGCGCCTAAGGTGCGGCCTTGTCGCCACCGCCTGTCCGCTCGTTCCCGATGGCCCAGCCTGCCTCGACCTCCGCCCCCGCCCGCCTGTCGCCGCAAGCCCTGAAGGCCGCGCTGCACGACGGCGCCGAGATCGCCTTGCTCGACGTGCGCGAGACCGGCGTCTACGCGCGCGGCCACCTCCTGTTCGCCGCGTCGGCGCCGGCGTGGTGGCTGCCGCTGCTGATCGACCGCCTGGTGCCGCGGCGCGGCACGCGCGTCGTGCTGACCGATGGTGGCGATGGCACCTTGGCAGCGGACGCCGCGGCGCAACTCGCGCGCCTGGGCTGGACCGAGGTCTCGGTGCTGGATGGCGGCGTCCGCGGCCGGCTTGGAGGTCTTCACCGGCACCAACGTGCCGAGCAAGGCCTTCGGCGAGGTGATCGAGGTCGAGAAGCACACGCCCTGGGTCGACGCGGACGAGCTGGCGCGCCGCATCGAGCGCGGCGACGATCTCGTGGTGGTGGACAGTCGCACGCCCGAGGAGTTCGCCGACTTCAGCCTGCCGTTCGCGCACAGCCTGCCGGGCGCCGAGCTGGTCTACCGCATCGGCGAGATCGCGCCGCGCCCGGAGACGCTGGTGGTCGTCAACTGCGCCGGCCGCACGCGCAGCATCATCGGCGCGCAGACGCTGATCGACGCCGGCATCCCCAACCCCGTGGTCGCGCTGCGCGACGGCACGATGGCCTGGCTGCTCAGCGGCCGCAGCCTGGCGCACGGCCGCCGCACGCCGCTGCCCGAGCCGGGGCCCGACGCGCAGCGCAGCGCCCGCGCGCGCGCCGAAAGCGTGGCCGCGCGTGCCGGCGTGCGCCGGCTGGACGCCGCCGGCTTGGCTGCGCTGCAGGCCGATGCCGACGCCGGCCGGCGCAGCCTGTACCGCTTCGACGTGCGCACGCGCGAGGAGTACGAAGACGGCCACCTCGAAGGCTGGCGCTGGGCGCCCGGCGGCCAGCTCGTGCAGGCCACCGACGAATACCTAGCGACGCGCCACGCGCGCATCGTGCTGGCCGACTGGGACGGCGTGCGCGCGCTCACCACCGCGGCCTGGCTGGCGCAGCTGGGCGGCCACGAGGTGTACGTCTTCGCGCCCGAGCCGCTGGTCGCGCGCGTGACCGGGCCCGAGCCACTGCGCGTGCTGGCGCTGCACCCGCCAGCGCCGGCCGTCGTGCCGCAGCAGGCGCTGGCGCTGCTGCGCGGCGGCGCGCTGGTGTTCGACGTCGACCGCCGCGCGGCGTACGAGAAGCGCCACGTCGTGGAAGCGCGCTTCACGGTGCCCAGCCGGCTGCAGGAGGCCCTGGCCGCCGAGCCGGCGAACCGCATCGTGCTGCTGACCTCGGCCGACGGCGTGCTGGCGCGCAGCGTCGCCGCCGAGCTGGCCGCGCGCAACGTGCGCGACGTGCGCGCGATCCTCGGCGGCACCCAGGCTTGGGCGGCGCAGGGCCTGCCCACCGGCCAGGGCGCGGCCGGCGTGCTGAGCGGCACCGACGATCACTGGTTCAGCCCCTACCACCACCCGGACCTGAAGGCGCGCGACGCGGGCTTCCGCGAGTACCTCAGTTGGGAGCTGGGCTTGGTCGAGCAGCTCCGGCGCGAAGGCGTCACCGGGATCCACCTGCTGCCTCGTTAATCGGTTATACGGCGACCCTTGTCTCCTCGCCCCTTTGGGCGTTGGCCGCTCCGGCGACCCGACGGGTCCGCCGGGGCGGCGTTTCTTTTTCCGCCCATCTGCGTCTGGCGCATATCGAAGCGCGCTTTGATTCGCTTGCCGATCGCAGGTGCCCGCCTAAGCTGCGCCGCATCCCGTTCTGACCCCGCGCTTTCTCCCCTACCGCACCCCGAGGTTTCCCGATGCCATCTCCCGTTCTCGATGCTCCCGCGGCCCAGGTGGCCGACAGCGTGCCGCCCGCCGAAGCCTGGGCGCTGGCCAGCAGCGGCCAGGCCGTGCTGGTGGACGTGCGCACGCCCGAAGAGCTGGCCTTCGTCGGCCGCGTGCCCGGCGCCGTCAACGTGCCTTGGGCCACCGGCACCGCGCTGACGCGCAACCCGCGCTTCGTGCGCGAACTGGAGCACAAGCTGCCCGACAAGAGCCGCCGCCTGCTGCTGCTGTGCCGCAGCGGCAAGCGCTCGGCGCTGGCGCTGGAGGCGGCGCGCAAGGCCGGCTATGCGCAGGCGTCCCACGTGGCCGAGGGCTTCGAGGGCGAGCTTGACGATCAAGGCCGACGCGGCCAGCAGGGCGGCTGGCGCTTCCACGGCCTGCCCTGGCAGCAGGACTGAGGGCGATGGCCGCCATCGACGACAGCGGGCCGCCGCTGCTGCCCGCCGACTTGGCGCGCCCCGCCGGCAAGCGCCTGGACCTGGAGCCGGTGGTCGCTGCGCTGCGCCAGGCGCGCGAGCGCTGGCGCGAAGCCCAAGGCCGCCTGCGCGAGCCCGGCGGCCGCGAGCTGCCCAGCCGCGAGGTGCTGGCCGCCATCGTCGAAGGCCTGCGCGGCGCGCTGTTCCCGATGCGCCTGGGCCCGCCCGAGCTGCGGCCCGAGAGCGAGGACTACTACGTCGGCCACACGCTGGACAGCGTGCTGAGCGCCTTGCGCGCGCAGGTGCGGCTGGAGCTGCGCCACGAGGCGCGCAGCCAGGGCCAGCCGACGCTGGACGCCGATGCGCGCGCGCAGGCCGTGGTGCACGAGTTCGCGCTGGCGCTGCCGCGCATCCGCACGCTGCTGGACAGCGACGTGCTGGCCGCCTATCAGGGCGACCCGGCGGCGCGCAGCGTCGACGAGGTGCTGTTGTGCTACCCCGGTATCCGCGCGGTCATCAACCACCGGCTGGCGCACCAGCTCTACCGCCAGGGCGTGCCGCTGCTGGCGCGCGTGATCGCCGAGCTGGCGCACGGCGAGACCGGCATCGATATCCACCCCGGCGCGCAGATCGGCCCGGGCTTCTTCATCGACCACGGCACCGGCGTCGTGATCGGCGAGACCGCTGAGATCGGCCGCCAGGTGCGGCTGTACCAGGCGGTGACGCTGGGCGCCAAGCGCTTCGAGCACGACGGCAACGGCCAGCTCGCCAAGGGCGGGCGGCGCCACCCCATCGTCGAGGACGAGGTGGTGGTCTACGCCGGCGCCACCATCCTCGGCCGCGTCGTCATCGGCCGCGGCTCGACGATCGGCGGCAACGTCTGGCTCACCCACAGCGTGCCGCCCGGCAGCCACATCACCCAGGCCACCAACCGCGACGCGGCTACCGCCTGACGCTTTCATTCTTCATCCATCAATCCCCATGTCCGACCTCAGCCCCCAACTCGCCCTCAGCGACAATGCTGCGCGCCAGCTTGCCAACGCCACGAAGACCGCGCCGACGCTGGCCACCATCAGCCCGCGCTGGCTGACGCACCTGCTGCAGTGGGTGCCGGTGGAGGCCGGCATCTACCGGCTCAACAAAGTCAAGAACCCGCAGGACGTGCAGGTGCTGTGCGCCAAGCGCGACGAGAGCGAGCTGCCCACCACCTTCGTCGACTACGACGACCGGCCGCGCGAGTACTTCCTCAACGCCGTCTCCACCGTGCTGGACGTGCACACGCGCGTGTCAGACCTCTACAGCAGCCCGCACGACCAGATCAAGGAGCAGCTTCGCCTGACGATCGAGACGATCAAGGAGAAGCAGGAAAGCGAGCTGATCAACAACCCCGACTACGGGCTGCTGGCCAGCGTGCACCCCGACCAGGTGATCTACCCGCTGACCGGCGCGCCGGCGCCCGACGACCTGGACGAGCTGCTCGCCAAGGTCTGGAAGGAGCCGGCCTTCTTCCTGGCGCATCCGCGCGCGATCGCCGCATTCGGCCGCGAATGCACGCGCCGCGGCGTGCCGCCGCCGACGGTCAGCCTGTTCGGATCGCAGTTCCTCACCTGGCGCGGCGTGCCGCTGGTGCCCAGCGACAAGGTGCCGGTGGCCGACGGCAAGAGCAAGATCCTGCTGCTGCGCGTGGGCGACAAGCGCCAGGGCGTGGTGGGCCTGTACCAGCCGGGCCTGGCCGGCGAGCAGGGGCCGGGCCTGAGCGTGCGCTTCATGGGCATCAGCCGCAACGCGATCGCCTCGTACCTGATCAGCCTGTACTGCAGCCTGGCGGTGCAGACCGACGATGCGCTGGCGGTGCTGGACGACGTCGAGGTCGGCAAGTACCACGACTACCCCGACACCTACAAGTGACGCGGCGGGTGACTGATGTCCAACGTTGACCTGCCCGACGTCGCATCGCTGGCGCGGCTGGCCGGCGAGTTGTTCGCCGCGCTGCCGGGCGGCGTGCCGAGCGTCGGCGCCGCCGGCGGCGTGCCGCTGCCGCAGAACCCGCAGCCGGCCGGCTTCTCGCTGCCGCCGGGCGCCGCCGGCCCGGCGACGCCGGCCGTCGTTCCTTTCGGCTTGCTGCCGCCGGGCGCCAACCTGCTACCCACCTCGCCGCAGGCGCCGGCCAACGTGCTGGCCTCGGCGCCCGCGCTGCTGCCGCATGCGCAGGCCGGCAACGGCGTGCCCGACTTGGCGCTGACCGCGCTGCCCGGCTACGACAGCCGCCTGGGCGGCCCGCTGCTGGGCGTGTCGCCGGTGGTGCCGGCCGGCACGAGCTTCTACTTCAGCGAGTTCTCGCCGCGCCTGCAGGCGGCCGCCGCGCTGCAGGACCGGCCGCCGCTGGACGTGCACGCCGTGCGCCGCGACTTCCCTATCCTGCAGGAGCGCGTCAACGGCCGCCCGCTGGTGTGGTTCGACAACGCCGCGACGACGCAGAAGCCGCAGGCCGTGATCGACCGCCTGGCCCGCTTCTACGCGCATGAGAACTCCAACATCCACCGCGCCGCGCACGAGCTGGCGGCGCGCGCGACCGATGCCTACGAAGGCGCGCGCGAGACGGTGCGCCGCTTCATCAACGCCGCGTCGGCCGACGAAATCGTCTTCGTGCGCGGCACCACCGAGGCGATCAACCTCGTCGCGCAGAGCTGGGGCCGCGCGCACGTCGGCGCCGGCGACGAGATCGTCGTCAGCCACCTCGAGCACCACGCCAACATCGTGCCCTGGCAGCAGCTGGCGGCCGAGAAGGGCGCGACGCTGCGTGTGATCCCGGTCGACGACGACGGCCAGGTGCGGCTGGACGAGTACGAGCAGCTGCTGAACGAGCGCACGAAGATCGTCGCCGTCACGCAGGTCAGCAACGCGCTGGGCACCGTGGTGCCGGTGCAGGCCATCGTCCAGGCGGCGCAGCGGCGCGGCATCCGCACGCTGGTGGACGGCGCGCAAAGCATCTCGCATCTGCGCGTGGACGTGCAAAGCCTGGGCGCCGACTTCTTCGTCTTCTCAGGCCACAAGATCTACGGCCCCACCGGCATCGGCGCGCTGTACGGCAAGAAGGCGCTGCTGGACGCGCTGCCGCCCTGGCAGGGCGGCGGCAACATGATCGCCGACGTCACGTTCGAGAAGACCGTCTACCAAGCGGCGCCGGCGCGCTTCGAGGCCGGCACCGGCAACATCGCCGACGCGGTGGGGCTGGGGGCCGCGCTCGAATACGTCGAGCGCATCGGCATCGAGGCCATCGCCGCCTACGAGCACGCGCTGCTGGATTACGCCACCGCGCTGCTCAAGCCCATCCCCGGCGTGCGGCTGGTCGGCACCGCGCGCGACAAGGCCAGCGTGCTGTCCTTCGTGCTGGACGGCCATGGCACCGACGAGGTGGGCCGCGCGCTCAACGCCGATGGCATCGCGGTGCGCACCGGACACCACTGCGCCCAGCCCATCCTGCGCCGCTTCGGGCTGGAAGCGACGGTGCGGCCGTCGCTGGCCTTCTACAACACCTGCGACGAGGTGGACCGCTTCATCGCCGTCGTGCGGCGATTGGCGAACGGGAGATGAACCCCATGCAACGAAGTTCCTTGTTACCGCTCGTGGTTGCGCTGATCGGCAGCGCCGCCGTCGCCCAGCCCACGCTGGAAGACCGCCAGACGCGCACCTGGGCCGCGAGCTGTGCCGCCTGCCACGGCAGCGGCGGCCGCGCGCAAGGCCAGTTGCCGGCGCTGGTCGGCCGCGACGCCGAGCTGCTCTACCGCACGCTGCTCGAATTCAAGAACAACCAGCGCCCCGCGGCCACCGTGATGCACTAGCACGCCAAGGGCTACGCCGACGACGAGCTGCGCCGCATCGCGCGCTTCTTTTCCGCGCAGACCGCCGCCCAGACGCCATGACCCGGCCGAAGCTCACGATGAACAACCGAGTCCAACTCCAGCGCCGCCGCCTGCTGGGCGCCGCGGCCGCCGGCTCCGGCCTGGCCTTGATCGGCTGCGCCGCGACCGGCGGCGACAAGCCCATCGCCCGCGTCGTGGTCATCGGCGCCGGCTTCGGCGGCGCCACCGCGGCCAAGTACCTGCGGCTGTGGGAGCCGCGCATCGAGGTCACGCTGGTCGAGCGCAACGAGCACTTCGTCTCCTGCCCGATCAGCAACCTCGTGCTCTCGGGCGACCGCCGCATCGAGGACATCACGCGCCCCTACGACGGCCTGGCCAGGCACGGCGTCAGGCTGGCGCGCGACGAGGCCACCGCGATCGACCTCGATCGCCGGCAGGTGCGCCTGGCGCGCGGCGAGCCGCTGCCCTACGACCGGCTGATCGTCGCGCCGGGCATCGATTTCCGCTTCGACGACGTGCCCGGCTTGGCCGCCGCCGAGGCCCAGGGCCGCGCGCTGCATGCCTGGAAGGCCGGGCCGCAGACCGTCGCGCTGCGCCGCCAGCTCGAAGCGCTGCCCGACGGCGGCGTGTTCGCGATCAGCATCCCCAAGGCGCCGTACCGCTGCCCGCCCGGCCCTTACGAGCGCGCCAGCGTCGTCGCGCATTACTTCAAGCGTTACAAGCCGAAATCCAAGCTGCTGGTGCTGGACGCCAACCCCGACCTGGTGTCGAAGAAGGGCTTGTTCCTGAAGGCCTGGAGCGAGCTGTATCCGGGGATCATCGAGTACCGGCCCAGCAGCGAGCTGATCGAGTTCGACGCCGCGCGCGGCGTCGCGCGGCTGCAGGTCGAGGACGTCCGGGCCGACCTCTTCAACGTGATCCCGCCGCAGCAGGCCGGCCGCATCGCGCAGCCGCTCATCAACGTCAACCAGCGCTGGGTAGGCGTGGAGTTCCAGGGCTTCGAGAGCGCGGTGGCACCGGGCGTGCACGTGATCGGCGACGCCACCGCGTCGGCGCCGGGCATGCCCAAGAGCGGCTTCCAGGCCAACAACCACGCCAAGGTGGCGGCCGACGCGGTGATCGCGCGGCTGACCGGGCAACCGCTCAACGAGTCGCCGATCATCGCCAACACCTGCTACAGCTTCGTCTCCGCCACCGAGGCGGTGCACGTGGCCAGCGTGCACAAATGGAGCGCGGCGCAGAAGACGCTGCTGCCGGTGGACGGCGCCGGCGGGCTCTCGGCGGCGCGCAACGAGCTGGAAGCGCATCATGCGCTGGACTGGGCGCGCAACATCTGGGCTGACGCGCTGGCTTGAGCGGACGGCCCGGCCGGCCGGCGTGGGCCGAGCATACGATAGGCGCGAGTTCTTCGAAGCTCAGGAGACCGCATGCGCCCTCTCGCCGCCTCGGCACCGGCCCTTGCCGCGCTGGCCATCATCGCCGGCTGCGCCACCGGCCCGTCTGCCGTTGATCATGCCCGTTATGCCGCGATTGTCGGCGCACCCGACCGCGGGCCGGCCGACCGCAACAACGACCAGCGTCGCAAGCCGGTCGAGACGCTGGCCTTCATCGCGCCGCGGCCGGGCATGGTGGCGCTGGACCTGAGCGCCGGCCGCGGCTACACCAGCGAACTGCTGGCGCGCGCCGTCGCGCCGGACGGCAAGGTTTACGCGCAGTCGGCGCCGCGCGGCCCGGCGCGCACGCCGCCGGCGCAGCCCGAAGGCGCCGCCGCGCCGGCTGCGCCCGCCACCGTCGCCGCGCCGATGGCCACGCTGGCCGAGCGCGTGCGCAACCCGGCGCTGGCGGCGGTGCTGGCGCCGGTCATGCGGCCGTTCGAGGACCCGGTGCCGCCCGAGGCGCAGGGCCGCCTGGACCTTGTGACGCTGATGTTCAACTACCACGACCTCGGCCATCTGGGCGTCGACCGCGCGCGGATGAACGCTGCGGTGTTCGCTGCGCTCAAGCCCGGCGGCAGCTACGTGATCGCCGACCATGCGGGGCGGCCCGGCACCGGCATTTCCGAATCGGGCACGCTGCACCGCGTGGAGGAAGCCTTCGTCGTCAACGAGGTCGAGGCGGCGGGTTTCCGCCTCGCCGCGCGCGGCGACTTCCTGCGCAACCCGGCCGACCCGCGCGACCGCAACACGCCCGAGCCGCCGATGCCCAAGGACGAATTCGTGCTGCGCTTCGTCAAGCCGCGCTGAGCGGGGCGTGTGCAGGCCGCGCCGTGCGCTCCAGTGCGACGTCGGCAATGAGACCCGGCACGAAGACGGTGGGCCAGCCGTGGCCGCCGGCGTGCACCGACAGGGCCGGCGCGGATGCGCCTCCCACCCTCAATCCAGCACGACGTGGCGATCGTGCTGCCCGCTGGCCAGCTCGGCGTCCATGGCCTGGCCGATGCGGCGGATCAGCCCGCCGCAGGCCGCGGCGGGTTTGCCGGCGGTGGAGGGCGCGTACAAGCTGACGTGGGCGCCCTCGTCGTCGAGGTCCTCCGCGCTGCGCTCGTCCGGCAGCGCCGAGGTCGCCGAGATCGCGAGCAGGCAGCCGTCCACGCGCAGCGTGTTGCCGTCGATGCCGCGCCGCGGGTCCACCCAGTCCGGTGCCAGCTCGGCGCCGGGCTGCTGCAGCACGACGCGGCGCAGCTCGGCGGCGAAGGCGCGGCGCATGCGCGGCACCCGGTATTCGAGGCGCCCTTCGGTGGTGTCGACGATGCGGCCGCGCCAGGGCAGCGGCCGCACGCCGGCGCGCGGCTGCAGCCGTTCGCGCCCGGCCGCGTCCTGCTGCCACGCGAAATAATGGCGGATCCACGCGCCATCGATGCTCTCGGTATCGGCGAAGGGCATGCGGCGCCGATCCACGCGCAGCTCGTAGGCGCTGCCGCTGGGCAGATCCACCACCAGCAGGCCGTGCACCTGGCCCCGGCCGCGCTCGTAGTCGTACTGCGAGCCGGCCAGCACATACTGCGTGCGGCCGGGCGAGAACGCGCGTGCGCGGTCGCCGTCGCGCGCCAGGCTGGTCACCGGCACGCCCGGGCGCATCGGCACCCCCGGCTCCACCGTGTGCAGCACGAGCCGGTGCACGTCCAGCACCAGCCGCGAGCCCAACCGCAGGAAGCGGCCGCCGCGCATCACGGTCTGCGTCGCGGCGTCGACCTTGGCGATGCCCCAGGACTGCGGCTCGCCGGGCTGGCCGGCGTCGCTGTCCAGCCACTGCGCCTCGGCCAGCGAGTTGCTGGCGCTGGACAGCGGCTGCGCGCGCAGTTGCCCGTCCTGCTCGGTGACCAGCGTGAAGTCCTGCTGCACCAGCAGCAGCGCGGGCTGCGGCGCGTCCGGCAGGCGCAGCACTTGCCAGAAGCGGTCGCCGCGGCCCGGCACCTGCACCGGACGGCCGCGCCAGCGCAGCAAGAACGACGTGACCTCCTGGGTGGCGAACGGGTTGCCGCCGATGTTGGGGAACGTACCGGTGGAGATGCGCCGGCCGCTGGCGACGATCTCGAACGGGCCGTGCTGCACCGCCTCGGCCTGCGGCGTGGCGGCCAGGCAGCAGGCGGCCAGCAGGGCGCCGGCAAGGCCGAGGGCGGCGGTGGCGAGGCGGGGGCGGTGGGGCATCGTGTTCGTCGGCGCTGCGGTCAGAAGACGACCTCTGCCGTGCTCTTGACCTCCGTGCGGGCGTCCGGCACGGCGATCCACTGGAACACGGTGTTCAGGTCATTCACGATCGACTCCGCGGGCACCGTGCGTCCATCGGGCAGCTTGATGGACTCGGTGGAGTGCGCATCGCCGACCAGCGCCAGATGGTAGCCGCGCTCCACGGCGGCATAAGCCGTCGAACGGATGCACCAGTTGGTCGCCGCGCCGGCCGCAGCACGATGCGGGAGACGCCGAGCGCCTTGAGCTTGCGATCGAGGTCCGTCTGGGCGAACGACGAGTTGTACTTCTTGTGGATGACCGCCTCGCTCGGTGCCGGCACGAAGTTCGGGGCCAGCTTCCAGTTTTCGGAGCCGTGCTTCAGTTCATCGTCGTCGGCATGCTGCACCCAGATCACCGGCACGCCCTGTTTCCTGGCCCGGCTCACCAGAGCCTCGAGGTTGCCGATGACGCGCTTGGACTCCCAGATGGACGACAGGACGCCGACTTGCGCGTCCACCACGAGCAGCGCGGACTTCACTGGGGCTGGCGGCGGAGCCGCTTGACTGTCCTGCGGCAGCGCGAAGAGGGGGTATGAGGCGGCGAGGACCCATGGCATCAGGACACGTGTGGACGACATTGCGCGGCTCCTGTGTCGATCAATGCGGAATGGCGGGGCGACGGCCGTCTGCGAGACAGGTTAGCACCGCCTGATTTTCAGGCCGGCGCCGCCATCCCCACGCGCCTGGCCGGCAGTTCCCCGACGGCCGGCCTTGGCGCCGCATGGCCGCGCGCGCAGCAGCGCCGCGGCCTGCACCGCGGCCTCAGCGATGCGGGCGTGCAAGGCCTCGCTGCGGAGGGCATAACCGTCGAAGTCAAACTCTGCCGCATAGACCGCGGACGGCACCGTCAGCGCGCGGAAGAACGCGAACAGCGGCCGCAGCTGGTGGTCCACCACCAGCGCGTGGCGGTCGCTGCCGCCGTTGGCGGCCAGCAGCACCGGGCGGTTGACCAGCGCGCCGGGCGCGACGAGGTCGAACAGGTGCTTGAACAGGCCGGTGTAGGAGCCCTTGCAGACCGGGCTGGCGGCGATCACGAGGTCGGCGGTCTCGATCGCGCGCACGGCGGCTGCGCCTTCGGGCGGCAGTTGCTGCACGCTGCCGGCGATGTCGATTGTCGTTAGGCCGCATTCGTATCGCCGCCGACCCGTACAACGCGGCGTCCGGAGAGCGAGCGCATCTACCGCGAGATCAAAGCCCGGCGGAATCCGCAGCCGGAAGCTGCGTCGCCCGGGCCCGTCGACGCGCGCGCGACCTAGGCCACGCCTTGCGCGATGCCGTTGAACGTCGGCCTTACTTGAAGCTCACGCTCACCACCGGCATGCCCGGCAGGCCGACGTACTGCACCTCGACCGCCAGCCCCGGCTTGGGCGGCATCAGCTTGGAGAACGAACCCAGGCTGATCAGGTCGCCGACCTTCATCGCCTGCCCGGCGCGCGCCATGTCCTTGGCCAGCCAGACCACCGCGTTCAGCGGGTGGTCGAGCACGTCGCTGCCCTTGCCGCGGTCCATCTCGGCGCCGTTGCCCTTGACCAGCACCGCCATGTCGCGCAGCGCGTCGCCCGACCGCGATCGGCGTGCCCAGCACGCCGTAGCGCGCGCCGACGTTGATCGCGGCGACGCCGGCGCCGTTGAGCTTGGGCGGTGCCGACGTCTGCACCATGAGGTCGGGCAGCTCGATGAAGGGGATCACCTGGTCGATGGCCTTCAACACCTCGTCCGGCGTGGTGGCCTGGTTGATGGCCGCGCTGCCGACGCGCACCGGCAGGTCGGCCTCGAACAACGGCCGGGCGCCGAAGGCGGCGTCGACCACCGCGCCGCTCTTCTCTTCAGCAGCATCGAGGGGGTCTCCTCGCGTGGGATGCCGCGTTCTCGGGGCGGGTGGCAGCTGCGGCCGGCGCCAGTCTATGCCGGCCATCGCCGGCGCCGCAGGGCTTGAGCGCGGTGCGAACGTCGCGGGAATCGAGAAGGCGGGGAAGGCGAGGCGCCCGCTAGCGCAGCGGCTTGCGCATCAACTGCCCGGTGATGCCCCAACCCAGCGAGCGGTACAGCGCCAGCGCCGTCGTGTTGAAGGCGAACACGTGCAGGCCGATGCTGGCCAGGCCCATCTCCCGCGCCCTGTCGACCAAGGCTTCGAGCGCGGCCTTGGCATGGCCGCGGCCGCGGAACTCGGGCTCGACGCGGATGTTGTAGAGATAGCCGCTGCAGGCCTCGCCCTCGCCGTCGAGCGCGAACCAGAGGTCGCCCACGCTGCAGTCCAGCGCCGGGACGCGGATGCGGTACAGCCAGTGCGAAGGCGTCGCCGTACCCTGCGGCAGCAGCCTCGCGAAGTCTTCGCGGGCCAGCGCCTCGGCGTGGGCCGCGGGCCAGCGGCCGGCGGCGACGTTGTCGGCGGCATATTCGGCGATGGCGATCGACTGGAAACGCTCGAACTCGACCTGGGTCATCGCCACGAGTTCGATCGCATCGGCACGCAGCGGTAGGCTCATGGGGCTGCGAGGATAAACGCGCGCCGCGCGATCCTTCTGCTCGGATGCTCGGACGCTCGGGTCTGGAGCCCGGTGCTCCTATGCCCGCTGCAGCCGGCGCCGCAGGGCCTGGAAGAACAGCTCGGACTGCAGCCGCTCGCCCTGCACCTGCGCCGCCACCCGCGCCGCCAGCGCGGCGTCCACCGGCGCCGGCGGCAGCCCGCTGCCGTGGGCCAGCACCTGCAGCCGGCAGGCGCGTTCCAGGTAGTACAGGTCGTCGTAGGCATGGTCGATGCGCGCGCCGCAGACCACCACGCCGTGGTTGCCGAGGAAGGCCAAGTCGGCGCCCTGCATCGCGCGCGCGATGCGCTCGCCTTCGGCATCGTCCAGCGCCAGGCCGTTGTAGTGCGCGTCCACCGCCACGCGGCCGTGGAAGCGCATCGCGCCCTGCTCCAGCGTGGTGTCCAGCGCGCGCCGCGCCGTCAGCGTCAGCGCGGTCGCGTGCGGCATGTGGGTGTGCAGCACGCAGGCCTTGCCGGCGATGCGGTGGATGGCGCCGTGGATGAACATCGCCGTCGGCTCCACCGGGTGGCGGCCGGCCAGGCGCTGGCCGCGGGCGTCGACCAGCACGACGTCCTCGCCTTGCACCTCCTCCCACAGCAGGCCGCGCGGGTTGAGCAGGAAGCGGCCGGAGCCGTCGGACAGCTCGACGCTGAAGTGGTTGCACACGCCCTCGGACAGGCCGTGGTGTGCGGCGGCGCGCAGCGCCAGCGCCAGGTCGTCGCGCAGCGCGCGCACCGCGGGCGAATCGAAGTCCAGCCAGGGGGCAGCCGTCACGGGGTCTCCACGGGAAGCTCGGGGTGCGGGCATTCTGCCGCCGGTGGCGATGCGTGTGCCGATGCGCGCGCGCTGTCTACACTGGCCGCTCCGTTCCGTCCCCAGCGTTTCGCGGACCGCCTTGGACACCTTGCTCGCACTGCTTCCTGCCTGGTCGGTCTGGTCGGTCTGGTCGGGCTGGATGTCGGCCGGCTGGCTGGCCGCGGCGCTGCTGCAGGCCGTCTACGTGGTGATGCAGCGCCGCTCGCCGGTGGCCACGCTGGGCTGGATCATCACGCTGACCATGCTGCCGGCGCTGGGCCTGGCGGTGTACTGGTGGTTCGGCCCGCAGCGCGCCAAGCGCCAGCGTCTGCGCCGGCTGCACGGCCGCGCCGCGTTGGGGACCCAGGCCGAGGTGCAGGCGCTGCTGGCCGAGCATGGCCACGCGCCGGACGCGTACCGCCACCACGTGCGGCTGATCGAGGCCACCTGCGGCATCCCGCCGTCCACCGCCGAGCGCGTGCAGCTGCTGCAGAACGGCGTCGCCAAGCTGGCCTCGCTGCTCGAAGCCATCGCCCAGGCGCGCCACCACGTGCACCTGGAGTACTACATCTACGAGCCCGACGAGATCGGCACGCGGCTGCGCGACGCGCTGCTCGAACGCCTGCGCGCCGGCGTCACGGTGCGGCTGCTGGTGGACGCGGTGGGCTCGCCGAAGCTGGCCTCGCGCCGCGGCCGCGCCTTCCTGCAGGAGTTCCTGGCGCTGGGCGGGCAGTTCGCGGTCTTCCACCCCGCGCGGATGGACCGACTGCGCCCGCTGGTGAACCTGCGCTCGCACCGCAAGATCGCGGTCTGCGACGGCCGCATCGGCTTCCTGGGCGGCATCAACATCACGCGCGACGAGAACGAGGAGGTCTGCGACCAGGCCTACCGCGATACCCACGTGCGCCTCGAAGGCCCGGCGGTGCGCTGGCTGCAATACGTGTTCCTGGAGGACTGGGTCTACGCCCGCGGCCCGGCCGAGCGCAAGCTGCTGGAGAACGATCTGATCGTCGAAGGACCGCCGGGTCGCATTGCGGTGCAGTTGCTGGCCTCGGGGCCCGACACCGGCGGCGAGGCCATCCACCGCTCGATGATCGACGCGATCACGAACGCGCGCCGGCGCGTCTGGCTGGCCACGCCGTACTTCGTGCCGACCGAGCCGGCGCTGTACGCGCTGATCGACGCCGCGCTGGGCGGCGTGGACGTGCGGCTGCTGGTGCCGCGGCGCGCCGACTCGCGCCTGGTCACCTCGGCGATGCGCTCGTACTACGACGAGCTGCTGAAGGCCGGCGTCAAGGTCTGCGAATACCTGCCGTGCATGATGCACGCCAAGACGCTGGTCGTCGACGACGGCTACGCCCAGGTGGGCAGCGCCAACTACGACCACCGCAGCTTCCGGCTGAACTTCGAGGTCGCGGTGGCGCTGTTCGACGCCGGGCTCAACGCCGAGCTGGCCGCGGCCTTCGAGCGCGACCAGGCGCAGTCGCGCGCCGCCCGGCCCAGCGGCCGCCTGCCCTGGCACGTGCGGCTGGAGCAGGCGGTGGCGCGGTTGTTCTCGCCGTTGTTGTGAGGAGGTTGCCGCGGGCTCCGGGCCCCGGCGTGCCGGTGATGAGCAGTGACGGATCGTCTCGGTTCTCGACTCGCGTGATCGAGAGCGGGTTCAGGCCTCGTGCTCGAGTCGGCCGGCCCAGTATTCCGGCCGGCGCTTGTGATATCGGGCGCGCGTACCAGCTTGTAGCGATCGGACGTTGCGCAGACCGAAGTCACCGCGGAATGGCCTGAACGCGGCTTTCCAGTTCCGCGGCGCTGACCAGTTGCACGGTGCCGGCGTCGATTTCGGCGGCGCGGCGTGCGGCGATGTCCAACCAGAGCTCTTCGGCGTCGGCGTCGCGGCCGCCGTCCAGGCTTTGCAGCAGCTTGTAGGCGAGTTCGGCGCGTTCGCTCTCGGTCAGGCCGAGCGCCAGCTTTTCCAGTTCGGCGAGGTCGGCGTTCATGGACGCATGGTAGCCGTCGGCACCGGACGCCCGGCGGGCTGGGCAACGGCTGACGACAAGGCGCCGGCAACGCTGGTGCGGCTGTTTCTGTCGCTCAACATCGGCGACCTGGTCGCACGCCACGTGCTGGCGCCCACGCTGGCCTGGGACGACGCGGCCGAACGCGCGGCCATCGCCGCGGTCTTCATGCACGGCGCCGGCAGGCCCGCGGCCTGAACGAAAACGGCGGGCGGCGCTGCCTAGGTCGTCGGCCAGCACCTCGCTCCAGCCTTGGCGGTGCAGCGGCACACACATTGCTTCCGACAGCTCGCCGTACAGCGCGTGGTCGCCGAGCGAGCCGTTGAACGCTGCCGTTACGCTGGGCCGCGGCATTGCGATCAGCAGCACCTGCCGTGCGTCAGCGAATCGCCCAGCGCCAGCACCGCGGCGCCGATGGCCCGTTCGGGCTATGGTCCGCGGCCTGCGCCGCTGGCTCCTCGTGGCGATGCCGCGCCGGGCGCGGCCGGCAACACTGGCGGCCTGCCTGGCGCACGATGCGCCGGCGCCCTGAAAGAAAGCCATGACCGTCCTCGAAACCACCGCCGCCCGTGCGGCGCGGCTCGCCGCGTGGGTGGCGGTCGCCGCATCGCTGCTGTCGAGCTGCGCGCTCGTGCGGCTGCAGGCCGACAACCACGACTTCGAGCAGGCGACCGTGGTCGTCGGCCGCCTCATCGCGCCGCCCGGCGCGGCCGGGCCCTTCATCGTCGGCGCCGCCCGGCCCGACCCGCTGCACAACGGGCGACCGGTGGTGACGCACCAAGCCCGGCTGGGCACGGCCGGCGGCTACGTGCTGATGCTGCCGCAGGGCCCGCATCAGGTCTACGCCTTCGAGGACCGCGACGGCGACGGGCGCGCCGGCCCGGGCGAACTGGCGGCGCGCTGGCCCCAGCCGGTCGACGGCGGGGGCCGCCCGATCGTGACCGCGGTCGACCTGCGCCTGGAGCCCGGCGACCCCGGCGACCCTGCCCGTGGGGCGCTGCCGCCGGAACCCGTCCCCGCGCCGGCGTTCGACACCGCGCCCGGGACGGCGGTCCGTTGGTCCGACCCCCGCTGGTCGGCCGAGGCCGGCCAGGCCGGCTACTGGGCGCCCACCGCCACCTTCCGCCGCCTCGGCGGCACGATAGGCTTCGTCGAGCCCTACGACCCGGCCCGCGTGCCCGTGCTGTTCGTGCACGGCGCGGCCGGCTCGGCGTCGGACTGGCGGCCGATGATCGACGCCCTCGACCGCCGCCGCTACCAGGCCTGGGTCTTCCAGTACCCGTCCGGCGCCTCGCTCGACTCGATGGCCCACCTGCTGTACTGGAACCTGCTCGGCCTGCAATGGCGCACGGGCTTCGACCGGCTGCACATCGTCGCCCACAGCATGGGCGGCCTGGTCGTGCGCCGCTTCCTGGTGGACCATGGCGAGCAGTTCCCGCAGATCGACGCCTTCGTCTCGCTGGCGACGCCGTGGGAGGGCGTCGACGCCGCGGCCACGGGCGTGCGCCACTCGCCGGCCGTCATCCCGTCCTGGCACGACCTGCAGCCGGGCGGCACCTTCCTCGCACGCTTGTTCGCGCGGCCGATGCCGCGCCACGTGCGCCACCTGCTCGGCTTCGGCCACCGCGGCGGCGGCCTGCTGTCGGGCATCGCCACCGACGGCACGGTCAGCATCGCCAGCCAGTTGCGGCCGCAGGCGCAGGCCGAGGCCCGCGTGGTGACCGGCTTCGCCGAGGACCACGGCGGCATCCTGTCCGCCCCCGCCGTGCGCGACGCGCTGACGCGGCAGTTCGAGGCCGCCGAGCGGCCGACCGGCCGCGTCGCGGTGCGCTGGCACACGCCGGCTGGCCCGGCGTCGTCGATCTCTCCGGCTGGCCCGGCGTTACCGACCTCATCGGCCGGCCCGCTGCTGATGCTGACGCCCGCCGGCGCGCCGGCGGCGCAGCCGCTGCTGTGGCCGCTGCCGGCCGGCGACGCCGCGCATCACCACCCCGTGACGGTGCCGGCCGGCGACTACGTCGCAAGCGCCGTGGTGCCGGGCCACCGCAGCCTGCCGGCACGCCAGCGGATCACCGTGGCCGACGGCGCGACGGTGACGCTGGCGTTCGAGCTGCAGCCGCGCGGCTCGCTGACCGGGACCCTCGAAGCCGACGACCCGGGCTTGCGACGCCCGGCCGGCAGCGCGGCCCGGCCGGACGCACTGCCCGCAGGCACCCGCGTGCGGCTGGACGGCCCGTCCGGCCCGCGCGAGCTGGTCGTGCAGGCCGGCGACCCGCTGACCGTGCTGCAGGGCTGGCTGGACGGCCGCGACGCCGCAGCGGGCGACACCTTCAGCTTCGTCGAGCTGCCGGCCGGCGAGTACCGGCTGCAGGTCAGCGCCCCCGGCCACCGCCCGGTGCAGTCGACGCACCGCGTGGCAACTGGCGTCGCGACCGAAACGGCGCCGATCCGGCTGCGCCGCACCGCGGCCATCGATTCATCGATCGCCCGGTCGATCGGCGCCAGCGGCAGCATCACCTGGACCGCCAGGACCGAGGCGATCACGGCCCCGCCCCGGGGAACCGAATCGCCGTGACCTCGGCCAGGTAGAAGGGGAAATAGGCGTCGGTGCCGAACAGGTTGCCCGCCTCCACGCGGAAGGGCAGGCGAAAGCCCTCGACCTCGCGGAAGTCGGACAGGATCGCGCCGAAAGGCTGCAGGCGATGCCGCTTGTCCGGGTTGGCGTCGCTCCAGCGCTGGAACGAGACTTCGACCGGATGCCCCTCGGCGTCGACCCTGATGTCGACCGCCTGCGCGAGCGCCCCGTGCCGCAGGGTCACGCGGGCGGTGTTCTCGCCCACCTGCTCCCAGGTCACGCCGGGCCCGGGCAGAAGGGCGGCAGGCGTCCAGACGGCGGCCTCGGCGACGTAGCGGCCGAAGGCGGACCGGGCGTGGTCGGCATCGCCGCCCAGCCGGGCGACCGGGATCAGCCCGAGGATGCGAAAGCGTGTCCAGAAGGCAGAGTCCGACCCCGAGACGGCGATCCCGCCCCGGGTGCGCATGACCCAGACGAAGCCCTCGGGTGCGGCGAGGATCTGGCGCGCCGCCATCGGCCGATAGGCCGGGTTCTCGCGGCTGCCGAGGCTGAAGCGGCCGCTCATGTCGATCTCGGCCACCCGCAGCAGCGGCGTGCCCGGGCGGATCGTGCCGGCGAAATAGCGCCGCGCCGGTTCGGGCAGACTGGCGACCCTCTCCGGGCTGAAGCGCCCGGGGGCGGCCGGCTGCAGCGCCGCCAGCCGGTTCCACTCGGCCCGATCGGCCCGCCGGTCCAGCGCGCGAAGGCCGAGCAGGGCCAGGGCCAGGACCGAAAAGACCGCAAGAACGGCGACGGCGATGCCGAGGGTCATGGGCGGCGCTCGGCCGGCGCCTCAGCCCTTCTTCGGCTGTTGCGCCACCGGCCCACCGGCGGCCTTCCAGGCGCCGAAGCCGCCGTGGATGTGCGCCACCTGCGGCACGCCCATGTCCTGCATCGTCCGGGTCGCCAGCGCCGAGCGCCAGCCGCCGGCGCAGAACAGCACGAAGCGCTTGTCCTGGCCGAACAGCGGCTTGAAGTACGGGCTCTCGGGGTCGACCCAGAACTCCAGCATGCCGCGCGGCGCATGGAAGGCGCCGGGGATCATGCCCTCGCGCTCCAGCTCGCGCACGTCGCGGATGTCGATGAACTGCACGTCCTCGCGGCCGTGCAGCTCGCGCGCTTCCTCGACGCTGTAGGTGGTGATCGCGGCAAGGGCTTCGTCGACCATCGATTTCACGGTTTTCCTCATGCGGCCTCCAGGGGTTCGGTGAGCAGGTTTAGTGAGCATCGGTGCCTTCATCATCGCAGGCAACGGCCGTGCCGGGCCGGGGCGCCCTCACTGCGCCGTCCCCGCCCCTTCGACATAACTGCCCGGCCGCTGCCGGCGGATCAGCAGGTTCTTCACCGTCCACTGCGCGCCGGCGTCCAGCGGCGCCAGGTAGCGCAGCTCGCCGCCGCTGTGCACGGCGATCGGCACGCCGGCTTCGTACAGCAGGCGGTTGCCCGGCAGCCGCGCAAGCTTCTCGCCCGGCGTGATGATGCCGGCCAGGTTCAGCGGATCGGCGGCCGAGATCGACACGCGCTCGCGGCCTTCGTTCTTCGCCGTGGCGCGCAGCGCGGCCGCGGCTTCGGGCAGCGCGAACTGCTCGCCCGAGAAGCCGCTGACGAAGCGGCCGCCGCGCACCTCGCCGCGCGCTTCGAGCCGCCGGTACACGTAGTGCAGCTCGCGCCACGGCGGCAGGCCGTCGGCCTCGCGTTCCAGCAGCTTGCGGAACACCACGCCGTAGCGGCGCAGCAGCACGCGCGCGATGTAGTCCACGTGCGCGGCGGCCAGCGCCGACGGCGCTTCCTCCGCCGGGCGCGGGCGCCGCGCCAGCGCCCAGCGGCCGGCGTCGTCGATGGGCTCGCGGCCCGGGTGGCGGCGCCGCAGCTTGTGGCGCCGGTCGGCGGGCATCACCAGCGCGCGCAGGCCGGCGAAGCTGTCGCAGGTGACCAGGCCCTGCGCCACCAGTTCGGCCAGCGCCTGCTCGGCCGGCTCGCCCAGCAAACGGGCGTCGCGCCGCAGCTCGTCGAAGAAGCTGGCGCCGTGTTCGCGCAAGGCGGCCAGCACCGCGCGCGCCTTGGCCGACAGCGGCGGCTCCGCGGCACCCTCGTCGTTCGGAGGGCCTTGCACCCTCTGCCAATGCGGCAGCGCGTCGCGTTCGGCCAGCACGATGGGCGTCGCGCGGATCGGGCCGCTCTTGGGCGTGTCGCCGCCGTCGGCCGGGCGCCACCAGACGATGCGGCCGGCCGCGCACAGCCGGTCCAGCATCGCCGGGGCGTAGTCCTGCACGCGCGCGACGAGCAGGTCTTCCTCCCACGCCGCGGCCGGCGCGTTGACGCCTTCGAGCTGGCGCAGCGCCTCGGCCAGGCCGGCCTCGCCGGCGCGGCGCTCGTCGGCGTCGTCGGTCACCAGCTGGTGCCAGCGGAACAGGAAGCGCATGAACTGCGCTGGCGCCACCGGCTGGAACTGCGCGCGCTGCTGGTCGCGCGTGGCGCGGTGCATGCGCGCCAGCAGCCGGCGGTCGCACCATTCCTCGTCGCCGGCGGGCGAGGTGAAGCGGCCGCGCATCACGCCGCCTTCGGCTTCCAGATGGGCCAGCGCGACCTGCACGTCCGCCGCCTGCAGGCCCATCGGCTCCGCCAGCGCGGCGGCCGTCACCGGCCCCAGCAGTTCGAGTCGGCCGCGCAGGATCTCGCGCAGCGCGGCGTCGCGCTCCGGCGTCTCTTGGCGTACCGCGGCGATGGGCGGCGTCATCGCGGCCTGCGGCAGCACCGCCCGCAGCTCGTGCAAGCGCTCGGCCGCGACCAGCAGCGTGCGGCCCCCGCCCGTGCTCAGCCGCGTCGCGCGCCGCGCCTGCGACAGTGCGTTCACATAGTCGGTTAGATAAACTTCATCGCCGGTCAGGAAGCCGTGCACGCACAGCGCATCGTGCAGTTCGTCCGGCGAACCGATCTCGGGCCGGGCGTCCTCGCGTACCTGGGCGATCACCTGCGGGTCCAGGCGGCCGATGTCGCGCGCGGTCTCCAGGTCCATCAGCGCCTTTGTCGCCACCGCGCGGGTGCGGCGTTCCTCGGCCGCGCCGTCGTCCAGGAAAGCGTAGGGCCGCGCGTTCAGGATCGCGTGCGCCAGCGGCGACGGCGCGGCCAGCTCGCGCGTGAGGATTTGCACCTCGCCGCGCTCGATGCGCGCCAGCAGGCGCAGGAAGCCGTCGACGTCCATGGTCTCGTGCAGGCAGTCGGCCAGCGTCTGCGCCACCAGCGGGTGCTCGGGAATCTCGCGGTCGCCGGCGATGTTCTCCAGGCAGGCCTGCTGCTCGGGGAAGATCACGGTCAGCAGGTCCTGCGCGTCGCTGCGCTGGAACTGCGGCGGCACCTTGCGCCCGCCGCTCATGCGCCGCACCGCCAGCGAGGCGGTGGCGTTCCAGCGCCAGCGCGTGCCGAACATCGGGGCGTCCAGCAGCGCCTGCACCAGCAGCTCGCGCGCGGTGGCCGTCTTCAGGTAGTGGCGCAGATCGTCCAGCGGGAAGCTGTGCGTGGGCCCCAGCGAGAGCACGATGCTGTCTTCCAGCGCACTGGCCTGCAGCTCGAAGTTGAACTTGCGGCACATGCGCTTGCGCAAGCTGAGCCCCCAGGCGCGGTTGATGCGCGAGCCATAGGGCGAGTGGATGACGAGGTGCGTGTCGCCCACTTCGTCGAAGAAGCGCTCGAAGACGATGCGGTCCTCGGTCGGCAGCGCGCCCAGCGCCGCCTTGGCCGCGCCCAGGTACAGCGTGAGCTGCTGCGCGGCCGCGGCGGGCAAGTGCAGCTCGCCGCGCAGCCAGGCCTCGCAGGTCTCGACGCCTCCGTCGAGATGCGCATCGGCCTCCACCGTCAAGCGCGACACCGCGTGGCTCAGCTCGTCGCTGCGCCCCAGGCTCTCGCCCAGCCAGAAGGGCAGCGACGGCGGCTGGCCCTTCGCGTCCTCGACCAGCATGCGGCCGGTCTCGTTCTTGGCGATGCGGTACGAGGCATTGCCCAACTGAAAGATGTCGCCGACCAGGCTCTCGAAGGCGAAGTCCTCGTTCACGGTGCCGATGCGGTGTTCCTCCGGCAGCAGCAGCACTTCGACGTCGAACTGGTCGGGGATCACGCCGGCATTCGTCGCCGCCGTGAGCCGCGCACCGCGGCGCGCGCGCAGCACGCGGTTCACCGCGTCGTAGTGCAGGTAGGCGCCGCGCCGTCCGCGCCGCGTGGCATAGCCCTCGGCCAGCATCTGCACCACCGCCTCGAACTGCGGCAGCGTCAGCGCGCGGTACGTGTCGGCGCGTTTGAAGCAGGCGTACAGCTCGTCCAGCGGCCAGTCGCGGCAGGCCACCTCGGCGACGATCTGCTGCGCCAGCGCGTCCAGCGGCTGCTCGGGCACGCGGATGCGGTCCAGCTCGCCGCGGCGCACGGCGTCCAGCAGCGCGCTGCATTCGAGCAGGTCGTCCAGCGCCAGCGGGAACAGCCGTCCCTTGGGCACCGCGCCGATCGCGTGGCCGGCGCGCCCCACGCGCTGCAAAAAGGCGTTGATTGCGCGCGGCGAGCCGAGCTGGCAGACGAGGTCGATCTCGCCGATGTCGATGCCCAGCTCCAGCGAGCTGGTCGCCACCAGGGCCTTGAGCTTGCCCGCCTTCAGGCGCTGCTCGGCATCGAGCCGGTGCTCGCGCGCCAGGCTGCCGTGGTGGGCGGTGACGTGTTCTTCGCCCAGCCGCTCGGCCAGGTGGCGCGCGGCGCGCTCGGCCACGCGCCGCTGGTTGACGAAGATCAGCGTCGTGCGGTGTTGCGCGATCAGCTCGGCCAGGCGGTCGTACAGCTCGTCCCAGACCTCCAGCGCCATCACGGCGCCCAGCGGCGAGCGCGGCAGCTCCAGCGCCAGGTCGCGCTCGCGGATGTGGCCGGCGTCGATGATGGCCACCTCGCCGGCACGGTCGCCGACCAGGAAGCGCGCCATCGCCTCCAGCGGCTTGACCGTGGCCGACAGGCCGATGCGCACGGGGGGCTGCTCGCACAGCGCTTCCAGCCGTTCCAGCGTCAGCATCAGGTGCGCGCCGCGCTTGACGCCGGCCACCGCGTGCAGCTCGTCGACGATGACCGTCTTCACCGACTTCAGCATCGCGCGGCCCGAGTCGGACGTGAGCAGGATGTACAGCGACTCCGGCGTCGTCACCAGGATGTGCGGCGGCTCGCGCCGCATGCGCTCGCGCTCGGTGGTGGGCGTGTCGCCGGTGCGCACCGCGTCGCGGATGCCGGGGTCGGGCAGGCCCATCGCGTGCAGCTGCTCGCGGATGCCGGCCAGCGGCTCCTGCAGGTTCTTGCGGATGTCGTTGGACAGCGCCTTCAGCGGCGATACGTACAGCACCTGCACCGCGTCGGGCAGGCCGTGCGCCAGGCCCTGGACGACCAGTTCATCGATCGCCGACAGGAAGGCCGCCAGCGTCTTGCCCGAGCCGGTGGGCGCGGCGATCAGCGCATGGCGCCGCTGCGCGGTGACGGCCCAGGCGCGCGACTGCACCTCGGTGGGCTGGCCGAAGCGCGCCGCGAGCCATTGGGTGACGGCGGGGTGGAAGGGCATGCGCGATTGTCGCCAGCGCGGCGGCGGCGCGCACTGCGCCCGCTGCATCCTGCGTCAGGCACCCTCGCCTCGCTCGCGGGGAGAGGGCAGGGGAGAAGGCAGGGGAGAAGGCAGGGAAGGGGGCCGGAGCGAGGGGCCTTGCCCGTCCGCCAGCGGCAGCGTCACGCGGAACACCGCGCCGCGTCCCGGGCCGCTGTCCAGCGCGAGTTCGCCGCCGAGCCGGCGCATGATCTGCCAGCTGATCGCCAGGCCCAGGCCCGCGCCCGGCGCCGAGGTCTGCGTGTGCGCCCAGCCGCGGCGGAACTTGGAGAAGATCAGCTCGCGCTCGTCGGCGCGGATGCCGGGGCCGTTGTCCTCGATCAGCACCTCGTAGTGTCGCTGCCGGATGCGGCTGCTCACGCGCACCCAGGGCGTGGGGTTGGTGTTGTACTTGATCGCGTTGGCGATCAGGTTGATGAAGACCTGGCACAGCCGGTCGGCCTCGGCGGCCACCTCGGCACCGTGCGCGCGCTCGTCCGATTCGATGCGCACCTGCGCGCCGGTGGCCAGGCTCTGGCAGACCTCGATGGCCTGGTCGAGCACGCGCTCCGGCGCCATGCGCACCAGCTGCCACGGCGCCTCGCCGTGCTCCAGCAGGTTGAGTTCCAGCGTGCTGTTCAGCAGCCGCGTCAGGCGCAGGCTCTCGTCGTGGATGATGCGCAGGAAGCGTTGCCCGCGCGCGGGGTCCAGGCCGCGGCCGTCGAGCAGGATCTCGGAGAACGAGCGGATCGCGGTCATCGGCGTGCGCACCTCGTGGCTCACCTGGCTCAGGAAGTGGTCCTTCTCCACGTCCAGCCGGCGCAGCCGCTCGTTGGCCTGTCCGAGCTGGCGCGCCGTGGCTTCGAGCTGGCGCGATTTCTCCTCGAGCTGGCGGCTGTACTCGCGGATGCGCTGCGTCTCGTCGGCGATGCGCACCAGCGCGTCCAGGCTGATGGTCTCGCCGGTGACCACCTGCGAGATCATCGCGTGCGCCGAGGCGCCGCCGATGCTGCCGGCCAGGGTGCGCTCCAGCCGCGTGATGAAGGCGTCGTCGGCGACCGGCGCCTCGCCGCCGCGGCCCTGCTGCTGCGCGGCGCGGCGGAACAGGCGCTGCGCCTCGTCGACGCCGAGGATGCGCTGCGCGATCGCGCTCAGGTCGCGCGTGGCGGCCGAGCGGCGCAGCAGCCCGGCCGTGGCCTCGGCGGGGGTGCGGAAGACGTCGACGAAGAGGGCGCTCTGCAGCCGCTCCAGCGGCCGCGGATCGCGGCACAGCGACACCGCCACGAACAGCAGCGTGTTGACGCTCAGGCTCCAGAAGATGGCGTGCACCAGCGGGTCGAAGCCGGTCATGCCGAACAGCGCCTGCGGCCGCAGCAGCGCGATGCCGAACGGCCCCTGCGCCAGCACCTGGCGCGAGACGACGAGGTCGCCGCCGAAACTGGGCAGGAACAGCGTGTAGGTCCACAGCACGGTGCCGGCGAAGAGTCCGGCGAAGGCGCCGGCGGCGTTGGCCTGGCGCCAGAACAGCCCGCCGACCAGGCTGGGCAGCACCTGTGCCGCGCCGGCGAAGGCGATCAGCCCGATCGAGGCCAGCGCTTCGGAATCGCCGCCGAGCCGGAAGTAGGCGAAGCCCAGGCCCAGCATCACGCAGATGCTGATGCGCCGGCTCACCAGCAGGAAGCGGCGGATCTCGCCGCTGGCGCTGCGCGAGACCCAGCGCAGCCGCATCGCCAGCGGCATCACGATGTGGTTGGAGATCATCGTCGACAGCGCGATGCAGGCCACGATGACCATCGAGGTGGCGGCCGAGAAGCCGCCCAGGAAGGACAGCAGCGCCACGTCGTGGCGGCTGGCCCAGATCGGCAGCGTCAGCACGAACATGTCGGGGTTGGCGTCGGCCGGCAGGAAGTTGAGCCCGGCGATCGCGATCGGCAGCACGAACAGGCTCAGCAGGAACAGGTACAGCGGGAACAGCCAGGCCGCGGTGCGCAGGTGCGATTCGTCGACGTTCTCGACGACCGTGACCTGGAACTGGCGCGGCAGGCAGATCACCGCGCCGGCGGCGAGGAAGGTCACCGCCACCCAGCGCGGGCCGAACGCGTCCTGCGCATGCAGCATCTCCGGCGAGGCCAGCGCGAAGACGTGGCCGGGGCCGCCGGCGACGCCGAACACGGCCAGCAGGCCCACCGCCAGCAGCGCCACCAGCTTGACCACGGCCTCCAGCGCGATCGCGGCGACGACGCCGTGGTGGCGCTCCTTGGCGTCGACGTTGCGCGTGCCGAACAGCACCGTGAACACCGCCATGCCGACCGCGATCCAGAACCCGATCTGGTACTCCGAGCCGGCGGCGTGCGTGCCGGTCAGCGTGTCGGGGCCGCTGTTGCTGATGACCTGGAAGCTGGTGGCCACCGCCTTCAACTGCAGCGCGATGTAGGGCGTGGTGCTGACCACCGCGATCAGCGTCACCAGCGCGGCCAGGCTGGTGCTCTTGCCGTAGCGCGACGAGACCATGTCGGCGATCGAGGTGATGCCTTGCGCGTGCGCGATGCGCACGATCTTGCGCAGCAGCACCCACCAGCCGATGAAGGCCAGCGTCGGGCCGAGGTAGATGGTGACGAACTCCAGGCCGCCGCGCGCGGCCGAGCCGACCGCGCCGTAGAAGGTCCACGAGGTGCAGTAGATCGAGATCGACAGCGTGTAGACCAGCGGCGACTGCAGCCAGCCCGGTCGCCCGCTGCGCGCGCGCCGGTCGCCCAGGAAGGCCACCGCGAACAGCAGGGCCACGTACAGCAGCGCCGTCAGCAGGACGAGGTTGGCGGAAAGCATTTCAGCCCGCGGGCGGGCGGGTCGCCGTGTCGTCGGGGGGCGCGGCAGACGGCGGTCCGAGCTTGCGCGCCAGCAGCGCCGCGGCGACGATCAGCGCCAGCCAGACGCCGAACAGGTAGACGACGATCAGCGGCAGGCCCCAGACCTTGTGCGTGCCCGCGAACAGCGTGATCACCGGCGGCATCAGCAGCAGCACGGCCAGCGCGGGCAGCAGCGCGGCGGCGTCGCGCAGCCGCGGGGTGCCGGGGTCCGGGGTCTTCACGTCCCCCTCTGCGGTGCGTTCAGCGTGCGGCCAGCTCGCGCACGCGCTCGACGATCTCGCGGTTGGAGAAGGGCTTGGTCATGAAGCCCTCGGCGCCGATCTCCTCGACCATGCGGCGGTCCTGCGCCTGACCCTTGGCGGTGAGCACGATGACCGGCACCGTCTTCAGCGCGGGGTCGGCCTTGGCGGCCTTGAGCACCTCGAAGCCGTTCATCTTGGGCAGCATCAGGTCCAGGATCAGCAGGTCCGGCGCGCTCGCGCGCAGCTCGCGCAGCGCGGCCTCGCCGTCCAGCGCGGCGCGCACGGCAAAGCCCTCGCGCTCCAGCACGAAGCTCAGTGACTCGATGATGTGGGGTTCGTCCTCTGCGATCAGCACGCGCGTGGCCATCGCCGGTTCCTCCGTCCGAAGGGTGCGTTCAGGTCGGCGGCCAGTGTAGCCACGGCTCAGGGGCCGACTATCGGGTCTTCCGCGCGGTAGACGCAGTCGCGGCGCACGCACAGCCGGCAGTTCGGCCCGACCGGCACCGCCGGCGCCGACGAGCCCAGGTCCAGCCCGGCGCCGTAGACGGTCTGGTCGGCGTGCAGCGCGTCGCAGGCCAGCATGATCGATTGCAGCCGCCGCGGCAGCGAGAAGGCCGGCCGGCTCTTCTCGACGGTGCGCGCGACGAACAGCAGCCGCTGACCGTCCGGGAACTCGGCGAGCTGCCGCACGATGGTGCCCGGCACGTGCAGCGCCTGGTAGACGGCCCACATCGGGCAGGCCGGCCCGTGGCGCGGCAGCGCCAGCCGCGGCAGCGGAAAGCGCTTGCTCGTGAAGCCGGCGGCGTCCACCCGCATCAGCGCGAAAGGCAGGCCGGCCGCGCCCGGGCGGCGCAGCGTGATCAGCCGGTGGCAGACCTGCTCGAAGCTGGCGCCGAAGCGCTGCACCAGGCGGTCGACGTCGTGGCGCAGGCCCAGCGCGGCATCGAGAAAGGGTTCGTAGGGCAGCAGCACGGCCGCGGCCAGGTAGGCGGAGAGCGCGCGCCGCGCGCGCCGGCGCGCCGCGTCGGTGCCGAGCTGGCCGGCCTGCGCCAGCACGCCGTCGACCGGCCGGCCCTGCGAGAACAGCTCGGCGGCCAGTCGCGCCAGCTCGAAGCGGCGCGTCGCCGGCACCGCCTCCTCGGCGATCACCAGCGTGCGCGCGGCGGCGTCGAAGACCACCATATGGCGCACTTCGCCGGGCACCAGTTCGGCCACCGGCCGCCGCAGCACGGTCACGCCGTGCGCGCGGCGCAGGTACTCGCCGAGCGCGGCCTCGCTGCAGTCGCCGCCGACCGCGGCGCCGGCGCGGAAGTCCGCCGCCGCCTGCTCCAGCGCGGCGAAGTGGTTGTCGTGGTCGAACAGGAAGTCGTCCACCTCCTCGGCCGGCGTCACCGAGCGCGTGCCGGCGGCATCCTTGTCGAAGAAGGCCGCCAGCGAGCGCGCCACCTCGGCCAGGCGCGCGCTCTCGTGGTCGACGATGCTGACGAAGCGCGCGCGCCGCGTCGCGTCCAGCCCCTGGCCGTTCTGCAGGATCTCCGCCGACGAGCGGATCGCTGTCACCTGCGTCAGCAGGCTGTGCACCGCGTCGCGCAGGAAGGGGTCCTGGTGCAGGCGGTCCGACAGCGCATTCACCGCCTGCCCGCGGTCCAGCCAGGCGCGGTGCAGCCGGGCCAGCGCACGCGCCCAGCCGCGCTGGCGGCCCGCCAGCACGGGCGCGCCGGCCGGATCCAGGCGCAGGTCGGCCAGCAGCGGCTCGCCGCACAGCTCGGCCAGGTCGGCGACCAGGCGGCGCTCGGCGGCGCCGTCGACCTCGGCCAATGCCAGCCCCAGCGCATCGGCGATGCGCTTGAGCAGCGCGCCGCCGATGCTGCGCTTGTCGCTCTCGATCAGGTTCAGGTACGAGGCCGAGATGCCCGTCTGCGCCGCCAGCGCCGCCTGGGTGATGCCCAGCGCGCGCCGGCGCTCGCGCAGCGTCGCGCCGATCAGCGAGGTGCGCATCGCCCCCGCCGATGCTGCGGTGCAAGGTCAAGAATCCACCGGGCTGTGATCATTGGCATTCGGATATTTACAATATTCATCAATGAAGTCAACAAGTTGTTGCTGTATTGACAGACGGCGGCCATGATTTCGCAGGAACGGAAGGGCCGGCGCGTGCCGGCTTCTGCCGCGCACCCCTCACTCCAGGAGCGAAGCCATGTCGCAGCCCTCATCCAACCACCGCAACCTGCCGGGCCTGTCGCGCCGGCGCATGCTGCAGGCCGCGGGCGCCGGCGGCGTCACGCTGATCCCCGGGCTCGGCAACATCGGCTGGGTCCACGCGCAGGACAAGCCGGCCATCGGCACCTGGCCCGCGGGCTCGCAGGGCGGCAGCGTCTACATCGCGGCGTCGGTGCCGCTGACCGGCACCTACGCGGTGCAGGGCGCCGACGAACTCAAGGGCTGGGAACTGGCGGTCGAGCACATCAACACCAGCCACCCGCTGATGAAGACGCTGGCGCCCAAGGTCAACAACGGCGTGCTGGGCAAGAAGGTCGAGCTGAAGTCGGCCGACTCCGCCGCCAAGCCCAACCAGGCGCTGCAGTCGGCGCAGACCTTCATCAACCAGAGCAAGGTCATCCTGCTGACGGGCTCGACCTCGTCGGCGGTGGCGGTGGCGATGAACAAGTTCGCGCAGCGCGAGCACATCCTCTACATGCCCGGCATCTCGGGCTCCAACGACACCACCGGCAAGGACTGCGTGCGCTACGGCTTCCGCCAGGGCTTCTTCGGCGAGATGGCGGCCAACGCGATCGGCCCGGTCATGCTCAAGCAGTTCGGCAAGAACCGCAAGGCCGCGTTCATGACGCCGGACTACACCTACGGCCACACGACGACCAAGTCGGTGCTGGACTACATCACCAAGGAAGGCGGCTGGACCGTCGTGACCAACCAGGTCTCGCCGCTGGGCACGCAGGACTTCAGCCAGTACCTGACCAACATCGCCAACTCCGGCGCCGAGTTCCTGATCAACGTGAACTGGGGCCGCGATGCGGTGCTGTCCAGCCAGCAGGCCAAGCAGTTCGGCCTGCTGCCCAAGATGACGCTGGTGCTGCCCTACCAGATCCCGTTCATCGCGCGCGAGGCCGGCGTCGACATCACCGCCGGCGTGCTGGCGGCCACCGACTTCTGGTGGACGCTGGAGGACAAGTACCCGCTGGCCAAGCAGTTCGTCGAGGCCTTCCACAAGAAGTTCGGCTACCGGCCCGAGTGGGGCGCCGAGAACGCCTACGTCAGCTTCGCGCACTGGGCGCGCATGGTCACCGAGGCGGGCAGCTTCTACCCGCCCGACGTGATCAGGCAGTTCGAGAAGGGCGAGACCATCCCCTCGCTGCTGGGCGACGTGCACTACCGGCCGCAGGACCACCAGTGCGTGCGCCCGGTGGTGCTGGTGCGCGGCAAGGCCAAGAAGGACATGAAGAACGACGAGGACTTCTGGGAAGTGCTGGACGTCGTCGCCGGCGACAAGGTGATCCAGAAGCCCGAGGAATTCGGCTGCAAGCTGGGCGACTACACCTGAGGCCGCGGCCCGCTGCATCCACCGCATCCATCGGCCACCAGGACGAAACGCCCGTGCTCAACTGGGCCAACTTCATCTCGCAGTGCTTCAACGGGCTGGTGCTGGGGGCCCTCCTGGCGCTGATCTCGTCGGGCCTGACCATCATCTACGGCACCCTGGGCGTGCTCAACCTCGCGCACGGCGCGATGTTCATGCTCGGCGGCTATGCGGGCTGGATGGCGTACACCTACACCGGCTCGTTCGTCGTCGCGGTGGCGGCCGGCGCGCTCTTCGTGATGCTGGTGGGCGTGGTCACCGAGCGGCTGATCATCCGCCACTTCTACGCCCGGCCGGCCGAGGACCAACTGCTGGTCACCTTCGGCCTGGGCATCGTCTTCGTCGAGGCGGTGCGCTTCTTCTTCGGCAGCCTGTCCAACACCGTGCCGCCGCCGGGCCTGCTGGCCGGCATCACGCCGCTGGGCTTCATGGTCTACCCGACCTACCGGCTGGCGCTGCTGGGCATCGTGACGGTGGCGCTGCTGGCGCTGTACTTCATCCTATACCGCACGCGCATCGGCATGATCGTGCGTGCCGGCATCGAGGATGCGGTGATGGTCGATTCGCTGGGCATCAACATCCAGAAGGTGTTCATGCTGGTGTTCGGCATCGGCGCGATGGCCGCGGGCTTTGCCGGCATCATCAACGCGCCGGTGGTGGCGATCGCGCCCGACGTCGGCGACGCCATCCTGGTGCAGACCTTCGTCGTCATCGTCATCGGCGGCGTCGGCTCGTTTCCCGGCGCGGTGCTGGGCGGCCTGATCGCCGGCGAGATCATCAGCCTGACCTCGATCGTCGACCCCGCCTACTCCTACGTGATGCTGTTCGTCGCGATGACGCTGGTGCTGGTGCTGCGCCCCTACGGGCTGCTGGGCACGGCCGGGCGTGAATAGCGAATAGCAGCACCCCTACCCGGTCCTGCGCGATGCCGACCCGCCAACGTGCCTACATCGTCGAGATCCTGACGCTGCTTGCGCTGATCGCCGCCCCCTTCGTGCTGCCGCACCTGGGCTTTACGCCGACCACCATCAACCGCATCCTGATCCTGGGCCTGGTGGGCATCGGCTTCGACCTGCTGTTCGGCTTCACCGGGCTGCTGTCCTTCGGCCAGGCCGCGTTCTTCGGCACCGGCGGCATGTTCGCGGCCTACCTGCTGACCGAGACCTCGTTCGGCAACACCATCGTGGCGGCGCTGGTCGGCATGGTCGTGGCCGGCGTCGTCGGCTACCTGATCGGCCTGCTGGCGCTGCGGCGCACCGGCATCTACTTCGCGATGATCACGGTGGCCATCGCCGAGGTCTTCTTCTTCCTCGAGTTCAACCCGCTGTCGGCCTACACCGGGGGCGAGAACGGGCTGCCCGGCGTGCCGCCGCCGAACCTGAGCCTGGGCTTCACCACGTTCACGTTCAAGAGCAACTGGGAGATGTACGGCTTCTTCGCGTTCTGGTACTTCGTCGGCCTGGTGATCGCGCTGCGCATCGTGCGCTCGCCGGTGGGGCTGCTGCTGCGCGCCATCCGCGACAACCCGCTGCGCGCCCAGGCGCTGGGCCACGACATCCACGGCTACAAGCTCACCGTCTTCGTCGTCGCGGCGATGTACGCCGGCTTCGGCGGCAGCCTGCTGGGCATGCTGCAGGGCTTCATGCCGCCCGATGCCTTCATGTTCCACACCTCGGGCGAGATCGTGATGCAGACCGCGATCGGCGGTGCCGGCTACCTGTTCGGCCCGCTGCTGGGCGCCACGGTCTGGCTGTACCTGAGCGACTTCTTCCAGACCACGCTGAACCTGGGTGCCACCTGGAAGCTGGTGCTGGGCATCGTCTTCGTGCTGCTGGTGTGCTTTCTGCGCCACGGGCTGGTCGGCGCGATCGTCGCCCTCTACCGCCTGGTGCGGCCGCTGGAGCGCGCGGCCGACGCGGCGGCGGCCCCGGCCGCGGTGGCCACCGCCGCCGAGCCAGTGCCGCACAAGTCCACCCGCAGCAGCTCCGGCGCCATCCTGCGCGTCGAAGGCCTGACCAAGCGCTACGGCGGCCTGCTGGCCAACAGCGGCATCGATTTCAGCGTCGACCACGGCGAGATCCGCGGCATCATCGGCCCCAACGGCGCCGGCAAGAGCACCTTCTTCAAGATGCTGACCTGCGAGGTGAAGCCCACGTCGGGCAAGATCGTCTTCGACGGGCGCGACATCACCGGCATGCACGTGGCCGACGCCTGCCAGCTCGGGCTGACCAAGAGCTACCAGATCAACCAGCTCTTCGACCGCCTGACGGTGCGCCAGAACCTGGCCATCGCGGCGCTGGGCGAGCTGCGCGGCAAGTTCAGACTGGACCTGCTGAAGTCGCTGCCCAAGGTGCGCGGCCTCGACGCGCAGGTGGAGCGCACCGCGGCGCTGGTGCGCCTGAGCGGCCGGCTGGACACGCCGGTGTCCGAGCTCGCCTACGGCGAGAAGCGGCGGCTGGAGATCGGGCTGGCGCTGGCCACCTCGCCCAGCCTGCTGCTGCTGGACGAGCCGCTGGCCGGCATGAGCCCGCAGGAGCGGGTGGAGACGGTGGCGCTGCTGAAGTCGATCGCCGCCGGCCGCACGATGATCGTGATCGACCACGACATGGACGCGCTGTTCGAACTGGTCGGCAAGGTCACCGTGCTGCAGGAGGGCAAGCTGCTGGTGGAAGGCACGCCCGACGAGATCCGCAGCAACGCCCAGGTGCAGGAGGCCTACCTGGGCGGCATCCACGACGAGGCGGGGGCGGAATGAGCTTGCTCGAAGTCAGCGACCTCAATAGTTACTACGGCGACAGCCACATCCTGTTCGACGTCTCGCTGCGCGTCGACAAGCACGAGGTGGTGGCGCTGCTGGGCCGCAACGGCGCCGGCAAGTCGACCACGCTGAAGAGCCTGATGGGCGTGGTGCGGCCGCGCACCGGCAGCGTCAAGCTCGACGGCAAGGAACTTGCCGGCCGCAAGTCGCACGGCATCGCTCGCGAAGGCATGCAGCTCGTGCACGAGGACCGGCGCATCTTCGGCAGCCTGAACGTCGAGGAGAACATCGTCCTGGTCGGCCTGACGGCCGAGGCCCGGTGGCCGCTGGAGCGCATCTACGCGATGTTCCCGCGCCTGAAGGAGCGCCGCCTGAGCCGCGGCACCGACCTCTCCGGCGGCGAGCAGCAGATGCTGGCGATCGCGCGCGCGCTGGTGCGCGACCCGAAGATCATCCTGCTCGACGAGCCCTTCGAAGGCCTGGCGCCGGTGATCGTGCGCGACCTGGTGCATGCCTGCCGCGACCTCGCCAAGGCCGGCCAGACCATCGTGCTGGTGGAGCAGAACCTGGCGGCGACGCTGGCGCTGGCCACGCGCGTCTACATCATCAACAACGGCCATATCGTGCACGAGGGCCCGGCGGCCGAGCTGAAGGCACAGCCGGAGATGCTGCAGCGCTACCTCGGCGTTTGAGGCACCATGCCGCGATGAGCACCATCTTCCAGAAACTGCTGTCCGGCGAACTGCCTTGCGCCAAGGTCTACGAGGACGAACTGGTCTTCGCCTTCATGGACGCCGGCCAGGTCAACGACGGCCACGTGATCGTCGCCACCAAGGCGCCGCGCGAGACCCTGCTGGACTGCACCGACGACGAGGCTGCGGCGCTGATGCGCGCGGCACGGCGCATCGCGCTGGCGGTGCAGGCCGCCTTTGCGCCGGAAGGCATCACCGTACTGCAGGCCAACAAGCCGGCCGGCTGGCAGACGGTGCCGCACCTGCACCTGCACGTGCTGCCGCGCCATGCGGGCGACGGCGTCGAGCTCGGCTGGCCGCGCAAGGACCCGGGGCTGGAGCGGCTGCGCGAGCTGGCGGCTCGTCTGCAGATCGGCGCCTGAAGCGCGCTTCCAGCCGCTCCGGCGTCGGCATCAGGCGCTCGACGCCGGCCACCGCGTGCAGCTCGTCGACGATCGTCGATAGACGACGCTCGCATAAGCATCGTCGATTTGATTCGTTCTCCGACGCAAAGCCGCTTCCTAGCATGCGGCCCCATCGAACCTTGCTTCGGAGCCTTCATGCGCCCTGTTTCCGTTGTCCGCCGCGCCGCGCTGGCGCTGTCCATTGCCTTGCCGCTGGGCGCCGTGAGCCTGCCGGCCGCGGCCAAGGACGTGGCGCTGCTCAACGTCAGCTACGACCCCACGCGCGAGCTGTACGTCGACTTCAACAAGGCCTTCGCCGCGCACTGGAAGGGCAAGACCGGCGACAACGTGGCCGTCAAGCAATCGCACGGCGGATCGGGCAAGCAGGCGCGCTCGGTGATCGACGGGCTGGACGCCGACGTCGTGACGCTGGCGCTGGCCTACGACATCGACGAGCTGGCCGAGAAGGCCAAGCTGATCCCCGCCGACTGGCAGAAGCGCCTGCCGCACAACAGCTCGCCCTACACCAGCACCTACATCTTCCTGGTGCGCAAGGGCAACCCCAAGGGCATCAGGAACTGGGACGACCTCGTGAAGCCCGGCGTCTCGGTGATCACCGCCAACCCCAAGACCAGCGGCGGCGCGCGCTGGGGCTACCTGGCGGCCTACGGCTTCGCGTTGAAGCAGCCCGGCGGCAGCGATGCCAAGGCGAAGGACTTCGTCGCCAAGCTGTTCAGCAACGTGCCGGTGCTGGATTCCGGCGCGCGCGGCTCGACCGTGACCTTCGCCGAGCGCGGCATCGGCGACGTGCTGCTGGCCTGGGAGAACGAGGCGCACCTGTCGCTGAAGGAGTTCGGCGCCGACAAGTTCGACATCGTCTACCCGCCGGTCAGCATCCTGGCCGAGCCGCCGGTGACGCTGGTCGACAAGAACGCCGACCGCAAGGGGACGCGTGCCGTCGCCCAGGCCTACCTCGAATACCTGTACTCGCCCGAAGGCCAGGAGATCGCGGCGCGCAACTTCTACCGGCCGATCGACGCCAAGGTAGCAGCCAAGTACGAGAAGGCCTTCCCCAAGGTCAACCTGTTCACGATCGACGAGCTGTTCGGCGGCTGGGCCAAGGCGCAGAAGACGCACTTCGCCGACGGCGGCGTGTTCGACCAGATCTACACGCGCAAGTAACCCGGCAGGATGATCTTCTCGCGCACCCTGCTGCGCCGCCACAGCGTGCTGCCGGGCTTCGACCTGGCGCTGGGCTTCGCGCTGCTGTACCTGAGCCTGATCGTGCTGATCCCGCTCTCGGCGGCGTTCCTGAAGACCTTCACGCTGAGCTGGGCGCAGTTCGTCGACGCGGTGGCCACGCCGCGCGTGCTGGCCTCGTACCGGCTGACCTTCGGCGCCTCGTTCGCGGCGGCGCTGCTGAACGCGGTGTTCGGCCTCGTCGTCGCCTGGGTGCTGGTGCGCTACCGCTTCCCGGCCAAGCGCTTCGTCGACGCGCTGGTGGACTTGCCGTTCGCGCTGCCCACCGCGGTGGCCGGCATCGCGCTGACCGCGATCTACGCGCAAAACGGCTGGATCGGCCGCTGGCTGCCGTTCAAGGTGAGCTTCACGCCGCTGGGCGTGTGGGTGGCGCTGGTCTTCATCGGCCTGCCCTTCGTCGTGCGCACGCTGCAGCCGGTGCTGGAAGACCTGAACCGCGAGCTGGAGGAAGCCGCCGCGACGCTGGGCGCCAGCCGCTGGCAGACCTTTGCGAAAGTGATCTTCCCGATCGTCACGCCGGCGCTGCTGACCGGCTTTGCACTGGCTTTCGCGCGCGCCTTGGGCGAATACGGCAGCGTGATCTTCATCGCGGGCAACATGCCGATGGTGAGTGAGATCACGCCGCTGCTGATCATCACCAAGCTGGAGCAGTACGACTACGCCGGCGCGACGGCGATCGCGGTGGTGATGCTGGTGGCGGCGTTCGTGCTGCTGCTGGTGATCAACCTGCTGCAGGCCTGGTCGCGCAAGCGCCAGGGTGGGCTGTGAGTGCGGTGATGCCGGCAGCCGTTCCCGCGCCGGCGGCCGTGCCGGCCGCCGTGGCGCCGCGTTCGCTGCGCAACGCCACCTCCGAACCCCGCTGGGTCCAATGGACACTGATTGCGCTGGCACTCGGCTTCATGACCCTGTTCCTCTTCATCCCGCTGGCCACGGTCTTCGTCGAAGCCTTCAAGAAGGGCTGGCAGGTCTACCTCGCCGCGATCGTCGAACCCGACGCGCTGGCGGCCGTTCGGCTGACGCTGATCGCCACCCTCATCAGCGTGCCGCTGAACCTCGTCTTCGGCCTCGCTGCGGCCTGGGCGATCGCCAAGTTCGACTTCCGCGGCAAGCAGGTGCTGCTGACGCTGATCGACCTGCCGTTCTCGGTCAGCCCGGTGATCGCCGGCCTGATCTACGTGCTGGTGTTCGGGCTGCAGGGCTGGTTCGGCGAATGGTTGCGCGACCACGACCTGAAGATCATCTTCGCGGTGCCCGGCATCGTGCTGGCCACGGTGTTCGTGACCTTCCCGTTCGTCGCACGCGAGCTGATCCCGCTGATGCAGGCGCAAGGCATCGAGCAGGAAGAAGCCGCGCGCGTGCTGGGCGCCGGCGGCTGGCAGATCTTCCGCCGCGTGACGCTGCCCAACGTGCAATGGGCGCTGCTGTACGGCGTGATCCTGTGCAACGCGCGCGCGATGGGCGAGTTCGGCGCCGTCAGCGTGGTCTCGGGCCACATCCGCGGCCAGACCAACACGATGCCGCTGCATATCGAGATCGCCTACAACGAATACCAGTTCGCCGCCGCGTTCGCGGTGGCCTCGCTGCTGGCCGGGCTGGCCTTGGTGACGCTGGCCGCCAAGTACCTCGTCGAGCGCCGGCTGCAGCAGGAAAAACGAAGCATCACGCCATGAGCATCGCCGTCCGCAACCTCAACAAGCGCTTCGGGTCCACCATTGCGTGCGACCACATCGACCTCGACATCCCGGCCGGCGAGCTGGTCGCCTTGCTGGGCCCGTCGGGCTGCGGCAAGACCACACTGCTGCGCATCATCGCCGGGCTGGAAGTGCCCGACGGCGGCCACGTGCTGTTCCACGGCGAGGACGCCACACACACCGACGTGCGCGAGCGCAAGGTCGGCTTCGTGTTCCAGCACTACGCGCTGTTCGGCCACATGACGATCTTCGAGAACGTCGCGTTCGGGCTGCGCGTGCGGCCCAAGTCGACCCGGCCGCCGGAAGCCGAGATCAAGCGCAAGGTGATGCAGCTGCTGGAGCTGGTGCAGCTCGCCTTCCTGGCCGACCGCTACCCGCACCAGCTCTCGGGCGGCCAGCGCCAGCGCATCGCCTTGGCTCGTGCGTTGGCCGTGGAGCCCCAGGTGCTGCTGCTCGACGAGCCCTTCGGCGCGCTGGACGCCAAGGTGCGCAAGGAGCTGCGCCGCTGGCTGCGCCGGCTGCACGACGAGATGCACGTCACCAGCGTCTTCGTCACGCACGACCAGGACGAGGCGATGGAAGTGGCCGACCGCGTGGTGGTGATGAACCACGGCAAGGTGGAGCAGCAGGGCAGCCCCGACCAAGTCTACGACCATCCGGCCACGCCCTTCGTGCTGCAGTTCCTGGGCGACGTCAACCTGTTCCACGGCCGCGTGGAGCACGGCGACGGTGACGTCAGCTACGTGCGCCCGCACGAGCTGGAGATCGTCGGCGAGCCCGGCGACGACACCTGGCCGGTGACGCTGGCGCAGACGCTGACCGTGGGCCCGGCCACGCGCATCGAGTTCAAGCGCGAGGGCGCGGAAGGCTACGTCGACGTGGAGCTGCCGCGCGAGCGCTGGGCGCTGCTGCGCGACAAGCTGCAGCTGCAGCCCGGCGCCCGCGTGCACCTGCGGCCGCGGCGCGTCACGCGGTTTGCGGCAGGGACGGCGGCGGAGAGGGCGGCGCGTTGAGCGCGGCTGCCGCCTGCTCGACGCGCTCGCGCGTCAGCGGCGGCACGAAGGTCTGGATGAAGGCGTATTCGTAGCTGCGCAGGAAGCGGCCGCGGCGCACCGCCAGCCGCGTCATGTTGCCGGCGAACAGGTGGCGCGCGTCGATCGCCACCAGCCGCGCGTCGCGCTCCTCGTCGTAGGCGATCGCAGCGATGATGCCCGCGCCCATGCCCAGCTCGACGTAGGTCTTGATGACGTCGGCGTCCATCGCCGACAGCACCAGGTTGAACGTCAGCCCGGCCTCCGCGAAGGCGTCGTCGATGTGGCCGCGGCCGGTGTAGCCCTGCTCGTAGGTGATCAGCGGCAGCGCGGCCAGGCGCTGCAGCGTCAGCGCTTCACCGGCGGCGGCCTCGGCGGCCAGCGGATGGCCGCGCGGCACGATCACCGAGTGCGTCCACTGGTAGCACGGCAGCGTCAGCAGCTCGGGGTAGTCGGCCAGCGCCTCGGTGGCCACGCCGATGTCGGCCTCGCCCGACAGCAGCAGCTCGGCCACCTGGCGCGGCGAGCCCTGGTGCAGGTGCAGGCTCACCTCGGGGTGTGCGGCGCTGAAGTCGCGCACCGCCGGCGGCAGCGCGTAGCGCGCCTGCGAGTGCGTGGCCGCGATGGTCAGTGTGCCCCGCCCCTGGGCCGCGAAGTCGTCGCCGGCGCGCTTCAGGTTGTCGGCCTCGTGCAGCAGCCGCTCGACGATGGGCAGCACCACCTCGCCGGGGCCGGTCAGCCCGGTCAGCCGCTTGCCGGCGCGCACGAAGAGGTCGATGCCCAGTTCCTCTTCCAGCTCGCGGATCTGGCGGCTGACGCCCGGCTGCGAGGTGTGCAGCGCCTGCGCCACCAGCGTGAGGTTGAAGCCCTGGCGGACCGCTTCGCGCACCGAGCGCAGTTGCTGGAAGTTCACGGGGTCAGACAGTGGCGGTGTTGTGCAACCGCGCATTCTGATCACGGCGCGCCGCGCTGCCGTCGAATCAATCGTCATGAGCATTCGCGCCCGGCGCATAAGCGGTCGGCGTCCGCATACGATGCGCGGATGAGCACGCCACCGATCACGCTGATCCCGCCGCGCGCCGCGGCCCTGCCCATCGTCGTCGACTCGCCGCACAGCGGCACCGGCTACCCGGCCGATTTCGGTGCCGTGCTGCAGGGCGACGCGCTGCGCCAGGGCGAGGACACCTGGGTGCACGAGCTGTGGGGCAGCGCACCCGACCACGGCGCCACGCTGCTGGCCGCGAACTTTCCGCGCGCCTACATCGACCCCAATCGCAGCCTGCACGACATCGACCTCGCGCTGCTGTCGGATGCCTGGCTCGGCCCGGTGGCGCCCGGCCGCAAGACGGAGCTGGGCATCGGCCTCGTCTGGCGGCTGATGGACGGCCGACCGATCTACGACCGACAGCTGAGCGCGGCCGAGCTGCAAGGCCGCATCGACCGCTGCTGGCAGCCCTACCACCGCGCGCTGGACCAGGCGCTGGACGCGGCGGCCGCGCGCTGGCCGCGGCGCTGGCACCTGAACGTGCATTCGATGCCCGACGAGGCCTACCGCCGCCTGGGCCTGCCCGAGAAGCCGCTGGCCGACTTCGTGCTGGGCAACCTCGACGGCGCCACTTGCGACGACACGACGCTGGCGGTGATCGAAGCCGCGCTGCAGTCAGCCGGCTACAGCACCGCGCGCAACGATCCGTTCAAGGGCGTGGAGATCATCCGCGCCTCCGGCCAGCCGGCGCGCGGCTGGCACGCGCTGCAGGTGGAGGTCAAGCGCTCGCTCTACATGGACCGCGAGTTCCGCAAGAGCGCGGGGTTCGAGCGGCTGCAGGCGGCGATCGACGGGGCGCTGCGGGCGCTGGCGGGGCATGTGCGGGAACGGCTCGGCGCTGCGGCTTAAGCGGCCGCGTCGCTCGGCATCATCAGGTCCAGGTTCTGCACCGCCGCGCCGGCCGCGCCCTTGCCGAGGTTGTCGAACACCGCGGCCAGCAGCACCTGACCCTGGGCCTCGTTGACCAGCACCAGCAGGCGCAGGTCGTCGCGGCCGTTCAGCGCTTGCGGGTCCAGTGCCTGCAGCGCGGCGGCAGCTTGCAGCGGCAGCAGCTCGACGTGGCGCTGGCCGGCATAACGCTCATTCAGAACGTCATGAAGGCGTGCCGCCGTCGTGCCCGCGGGCAGCAGCCGCAGGTGCAACGGGATCGTCAGCATGATGCCTTGCCGGTAGTGGCCGTAGGCCGGCACGAAGAAGGGGCGCTGGCTCAGCCTCGCGTGCTGCTGGATCTCGGGCACGTGCTTGTGCTGCAGCTGCAGGCCGTAGAGCTGCAGCGCAGGGGCCGACGCCGCCTGCTCGCCTTCGTGGCGCTCGACGCCGGCGCGGCCCTGACCGGAGTAGCCCGAGACCGCGTGGATGCTGACCGGGTGGTCGGCCGGCAGCAGCCCGGCGTCAACCAGCGGGCGCAGCAGCGCCAGTGCGCCGGTGGGGTAGCAGCCCGGGTTGCTGACGCGGCGGGACTGCGCGATGCGCCCGGCCTGCCCCGGCAGCAGCTCGGCGAAGCCGTAGGTCCAGCCGGGCGCGGTGCGGTGCGCCGAGCTGGCGTCGATCACGCGCACCGCGGGGTTCTCGATCATCGCCACCGCGTCGCGCGCCGCGGCGTCGGGCAGGCACAGGATCGCGAGGTCGCAGCGGTTCAGCGCCGCGGCGCGTGCGGCGGCGTCCTTGCGCTGCGCGGCGGGCAGCGTCAGCAGCTGCAGATCGGTGCGGGCCTGCAGGCGCGCCAGGATCTGCAGGCCGGTCGTGCCCTGGTCGCCGTCGATGAAGATGAGCGGTTTCATGGCGCGCATCGTCGGGCCTTCCGCTTGCGTCAGGCAAGTTGAATCTTGCAAACTGCGGATTCACCAAATCTGAATGAGCCGACGACGATGCGCGAACTCGACCTCGACCGCCTGCGCACGCTGCTGGCGGTGGCCGACCTGGGCAGCTTCGTGGCCGCGGCGCGTGCGCTGCACCTGGCGCCGCCCACCGTCACGCTGCACGTGGCCGAACTGGAGTCGCGCCTGGGCGCGCCGCTGCTGGTGCGCGGGCGCGGCGCGGTGTCGCCCACCGGCGCGGGTGCCGCGCTGATCGAGCGCGCGCGCCGCCTGCTGGCCGACGCCGACGACGCGCTGCAGGCCGTGCGTGCGCAGGTGCAGGGGCGCGGCGGGCGCGTGCGTCTGGGCGCCTCCACCGGCGCCATTGCGCACCTGCTGCCGCAGGCGCTGCAGGTGCTGGACGCGCGCCATGCCGGCATCGACGTGCAGGTACAAGTGCTGACCTCGGCCGAGACGCTGGCGCGGCTGGCCGCCGGCACGCTGGACCTGGGCATCGTCGCGCTGCCGCAGCCGCCGCTGGCCGGCGTGCGCATCAGGCCCTGGCGGCGCGACCCGGTGCTGGCCTTCCTGCCGGCTGCGTGGACGGCGCCGAAGACGCTGACGCCGGCCTGGCTGGCGCAGCGGCCGCTGATCCTCAACGACAGCAGCACGCGGCTGGCGCGGCTGACCGGCGACTGGTTCGCGCGCGCCGGCGAGCGGCCGCGCGCGCGCATCGAGCTGAACTACAACGACGCGATCAAGAGCCTGGTGGCCGCCGGCTACGGGGCCGCACTGCTGCCGCACGAAGCCACGGCGCCGGCGCCCGACGCGCGCATCGCGATGCGCCCGCTGAGGCCGGCGCTGTGGCGGCCGCTGGCGCTGGCCTGCCGCAGCGGCGCCGCTGACGGCGCCGTGCAGCGGGTGCTGGCGGTGCTGGAAGGACTGTGCGCGGACGGCAGCCCGGGGTTCAGCGCCGCTTCGTCCCGCCCGGCAGCGCGCCCAGCACGCCGTGCGGGAGCCGTGCCGGGCCGGTAGCCGGCGCGCGCCGGCCGTGCCGGATGCGGCAGCGTCTGCATCCATCTGCTGGCGTGCCCCGTAAGGCAGCGCAGGGCTGCCGGTGCGGCGCACAGCCGCGCTGCCCAGCGTCGGGAACGATCCGGCAATGCTCGATGGACTGCCGGAAGATGCAGCGACCGTGGCCGCAGCGGCTGCGGCGATGGCCGGGGAGGTCGGGGGCGTGCCGGCTCAACCGCGCCCGAGATGCCGCCGCAGGCCGGCTTCGCCCGCCCGCATCACGGCGGCGTGATTCCAGCGGAACATGGGGGCGAGCAGCGGCGCCAGCCAGCGCATCCAGCGCTTGCCCAGGCGGACCCGCCAGACGTACGTGACGTCGGTGTAGCCGTCCTGCGCGCGCAGCAGCCACAGGCCCTCGCCGTCGAGCTGTCCGCGCGAGCGGCCGCGCAGGCGTTGGTGGTGCACCGACTCGACCGCCTCCACGTCGATGACGATGCGGTACGGCAGGCGCGTGGACCAGTCGATGCGCCGCACGGTGCCGATGCCGTCGGGGTCGCCTTCGCGCAGGGTCTGCACCCGCTGCACGTAGGGCCACCACGCCGGCCAGCTGGCGGGGTCGGTCAGTGCGGCCCACACGCGTTCTACCGGGGCCTGCAATCGCCAGTGGCTCACGAGGTCGAAATGCTTCGACGATCCGGTATCCAGGGACACGACGGCGCTGTGCGGCATGGAGGGCTCGAGGCGGTTGTGCTGGTGAGGACTACGGTCCGAGCGGCGCCCCGGATGCGCTCAACGGTGCGCTTGGCCTTCAGGACGATCCCGCGCCGCTCCTGGGCGAGCCTTTCGCCGCCGTCTGAGCCACTCCGGCATCCAGCGGCCCGCCCGCCGCGTATGGCAGCACGGGGCGCCCGCGCGGCGCGCATGGCTTGGAGGCCGATGATGACGCGTTTCGTCGAAGTGCGGCACAGCGAATGGATCGCGGCGCCGCGGCCGGTGGTGTGCGCGCAGTTCGCCGATCTGGAGCACCACATCCGCGTGCAGGTGCATCCGAAGCTGCGCTTCGAGCCGCTGCTGCCGGGGGCCGACGGCTGCCGGCGCTTCGTGCAGGAAGTGCGGCTGCTCGGGCTGCGGCAGCGCGACCTGTTCGAACGCCGCATCGCGGCCGACGGCACGATCACCGATCGCGCGGTCGAGGGCTTCAACCGCGGCGGCTCGCTGCACTTCGAGTTCGCGGCCGAAAGCCGCGAAGGCCGCGACGGCACGTGCGTGCGCATCACGGTGCGCCTGCCGCTGCCACCGTTGATCGGGCCGCTGCTGCGGCCGCTGCTCGCGGCGCAACTCAGGCGCGAGCTGCGCGCCGCGGCGCTGGAAGACAAGCGCGACCTCGAACAGCGCGGCTACCCGTCCGGCGCTGCGCCGCGCCGGATGCACCTGGCGGCCTGAACCCCTTCGCTTGGTTGCAGGCCTGGCCGATCGCCGCGACCCGAGCCGCTCAGCGCCGCTTCCCGCCCAGCAGCGAGCCCAGCACGCCGCGGATGATCTCGCGGCCCACCGCCGAGCCGATGCTCTTGACCGCCGACTGCGCGGCCGATTCCACCAGCCCCGGCTTGCGGCCGCCGCGCGGGCCGGTGGTGCCGAACATCGCGTCCTTGACCATGTCCAGCATGCCGCCGCCGGCTTCGGCCGGGGCCGGGCCGCCGGGCAGATTGAGCGGTGCCGAGGTGATGGTGCCGCTGCCGCCGTTGCCGCCGCCGGCGGCCGGCGCGGCGCGGCCCTTGAGCTTCTCGTAGGCCGATTCGCGGTCCACGCTCTTCTCGTAGGTGCCGGCCACCAGCGAGCCGGCGATCAAGGCCTTGCGCTGCTCCGGCGTGATCGGTCCGATCTGGCTGCCCGGCGGGATCACGAACACGCGCTCGGTGACGCAGGGCCGGCCCTTGGCGTCGAGGAAACTGATCAAGGCCTCGCCGACGCCCAGCTCGGTGATCGCGGCGGCCATGTCGCCCAGCTTGGGGTTGGGGCGCATGGTGTCGGCGGCGCTCTTCACGGCCTTCTGGTCGCGCGGCGTGAAGGCGCGCAGCGCGTGCTGCACGCGGTTGCCCAGTTGCGCCAGCACGCTGTCGGGCACGTCCAGCGGGTTCTGCGTCACGAAGTACACGCCCACGCCCTTGCTGCGCACCAGGCGCACCACCAGCTCGATGCGCTCGACCAGCGCCTGCGGCGCGTCCTTGAACAGCAGATGCGCCTCGTCGAAGAAGAACACGAGCTTGGGCTTGTCGAGGTCGCCCACCTCGGGCAGGCGCTCGAACAGCTCGCTCAGCATCCACAACAGGAAGGTCGCGTACAAGCGCGGCGCGTTCAGCAGCTTGTCGGCGGCCAGCACGTTGATCACGCCCTTGCCGTCGGCCGTCTGCATGAAGTCGGCGATGTCGAGCATGGGCTCGCCGAAGAACTTGTCGCCGCCTTGCTCCTCGATCTGCAGCAGCCCGCGCTGGATGGCGCCGACCGAGGCGGCGCTGATGTTGCCGTACTCGGTGGTGAACTGGCTGCCGTTGTCGCCCACGTACTGCAGCATCGCCCGCAGGTCCTTCATGTCCAGCAGCAGCAGGCCGTTGTCGTCGGCGATCTTGAACACCAGGTTCAGCACGCCGGCCTGGGTCTCGTTGAGCGCCAGCATGCGCGCCAGCAGCAGCGGCCCCATGTCGCTGACGGTGGCGCGCACCGGGTGGCCCTGCTCGCCGAACACGTCCCACAGCGTGGCCGGGCACTGCAGCGGCTCGGGCACGGGCAGGCCGCGCTCCTTCAGGATCGCCGCCATCTTGGGCGGCACCGTGCCGGCCTGCGTGATGCCCGTCAGGTCGCCCTTCACGTCGGCCAGGAACACCGGCACGCCGATGGCGCTGAAGCTCTCGGCCAGCTTCTGCAGCGTGATGGTCTTGCCGGTGCCGGTGGCGCCGGTGACCAGCCCGTGCCGGTTGGCCAGCGCGGGCAGCAGTTCGCAGACGACGTCGCCGTGCTGGGCGACGAGGATGGGGTCGGGCATGAGGATCTCCCTGGGGCGGCCATGCGGTGGCGGGCAGTCTAGATCAGGCCTGGCTGGCCCCACCAGGCCGTCAGGCCTGACTGGCCCACCACGCGCCGGTGACCGTCCGCAGCCGCGACGACACGTAGACCGCGATGTTGCGGTACAGCGCCGCCACCACCTCGGGGTGCTCGCGCTCCAGCGCCTGCAGGTCCAGCAGGCTCAGGCCGTGCACGGCGCTGGCCTGGTCGGCCTCGGCGTTGGCGCTGCGCGTGCCGCCGTGCAGCAGCCCGGCCTCGCCGAACATCATGCCGGGCGAGACGCTGACCAGCCGCCGGCCGTCGTCGTCGACGATGCTGACCGAGCCGGCCGACAGCAGGTACAGCGCGTCGGCCGCCTGCCCCTGGCTGAACAGGCGCTGGCCGGCGGCCAGCGACCGCGGCTGCAGCCGCGCGCGCACCAGCGCCTGCCAGTCGGGCGGCAGGCCTTGCAGCAGCACGCTGTCGGCCGGCTCGGTGGGCGCCAGCAGCGCGTCGGCCTGCGCGCCCAGCAGGCGGCGCTCGGCGGCTTCCAGCGCGCGGTCGGCGTCGGGCCACAGCGGCAACTCGTCGGCGATCACGGCCAGCGCCTGCGCCGGCGCCGAGGCCGACGACAGCCCCGCCAGCAGCACCGGCACGCCGCGCCGCTCCAGCGCCTGGCCCAAAGCGGCCATCGCGGCGGCGCCGCTCTCGTCGATCGAGCTGACGCGGCGCAGGTCGATCACCAGCACGCGCGCGTCCGGCTCCAGCGTGTCGGCCAGCGCGCGCAGCCGGTCGGCGTTGCCGAAGAAGAGCGCGCCTTCCAGCTCCCACAGCGCGGCGGCGCTGCGCAGCGGGCGCAGCCGCTCTTCCAGCGCCGCCGGGTAGATGCGGCGCGACGGGCGCTCGGCGGCGCTGGCGCGCGTGCGCAGCAGCGAGCGGTTCATCATCGCGATGAACACCGCCATCGACAGCAGCACGCCGGCCGCCACGCCGAAGCTGAAGCCGCGCCATAGCGTGACGGCGCACACCAGCGCCATCACCGCCAGCCCGCCGCGCAGCCCGGCGGCGTGGCTGCCGCGCTTCCAGGGGTTGAGCAGGCGCAGCGTCCAGCGGTCCAGCATGCCCCAGGCGATGACGATCACGATGCCGGCCAGCACCGGCAGCGGCAGCGGCGCCACCAGCGGCGCCGCGGCCACGAACACCAGCAGCAGCGCCACGCCGCCCACCGCGCAGGCCCAGGCGCCGCGGCCGCCGGCGCGGTGGATGGCGCCGGTGCGCGCCAGCTGCGCCACCGCCGGCAGCCCGGCCAGCGCGCCGCACAGCAGGTTGGCGGCGCCCACACACAGCAGCTCGCGCCGCGGGTCGTGGCGCTGCTGCAGCAACTGGTCCAGCGCCTGGCGGTTGAGCGCCGATTCCAGGCTGCCGATCAGCGCCAGCACGACGGCCGTGCCCACCACCGCATCGCCCTGCGCCAGCAGCCGTGCCCAGCCGCCGGGCGCGGCCAGCGGCGCCAGCGCCAGCAGCGGCGGCAGCCCGGCCGGCACCGGCCCCACCACCGCGCCCAGCGCCGCGTCGGGCCACAGCGCCCGCCAGCCGGCGTGCAGCAGCGTGCCGAGCACCAGCGCGATCAAGGTCGACGGCAGCCCCGGCCGCCGCCGGTCCAGCAGCAGGATCAGCGCCGCGGTGCCCAGGCCAAATGCCAGCGATGCCAGCGCGCCCGGCTGCCAGGCCGCGGACAGCCAGCGCGCCATCGGCGTGCCGGCCGGCAGGCCCAGCAGCAGCGGCACCTGGCTGATCGCCATCAGCAGCGCCACGCCGTTGATGAAGCCGGCCAGCACCGGCCGCGGCACCTGCCGCACCAGCTGCGCCAGCCCGAACGCCGCGCCGGCGATCTGCAGCAGCCCGCACAGCAGCAGCGCCAGGCCGCCGGCGGCCAGCGCCCAGGCGGCATCGGCGCCGTCGCTCATCTGCCCCGCGTAGAAGCCGGCCAGGATCAGCGCCGTCGTCATGCTGGGCCCGGCGGCCGGCAGCGCGGCGCGGCTGAAGCCCGCATAGGCGACGCCCGCGACGCCGCAGCTCACCGCGGTGGCCGCCAGCCCGCTGGCCGCGCCGCCGGCGCCCAGCGGCGCATGCGCCACCAGCGCCTGCGAGACCATCAGCGCCAGCGTGGCCAGCGAGCCCACCACGCCGGCCACCGTCTCACGCAAGGGGGCGGCGGGCGGCGTCATGGGGCCGCAGTGTGCCCAAGCCGGCGGCGCGAAGGCCCCTCGGTAGAATCCCGCACCCCAGCAGCACCGCCTCGGCGCGGTCAGGAGCCAGACGAGCATCATGGCCGGACATTCCAAATGGGCCAACATCCAGCACCGCAAGGGCCGCCAGGACGAGAAGCGCGGCAAGGCGTGGACGCGCGTGATCCGCGAGATCATGGTCGCGGCGCGCCAGGGCGGCGGTGACCCGGCCGCCAACCCGCGGCTGCGGCTGGCCATCGACAAGGCCAAGGCCGTCAACCTGCCGGCCGACACCGTCAAGCGCAACATCGACAAGGCCACCGGCAACCTCGAAGGCGTGCAGTACGAGGAGATCCGCTACGAGGGCTATGGGCTGGGCGGCGCGGCCATCATCGTCGACTGCATGACCGACAACCGCGTGCGCACGGTGGCCGAGGTGCGCCACGCCTTCAGCAAGCACGGCGGCAACCTGGGCACCGAAGGCTCCGTGGCCTTCCAGTTCAAGCATTGCGGGCAGCTCGTCTTCGCGCCCGGCACCAGCGAGGACAAGGTGATGGAAGTGGCGCTGGAAGCCGGCGCCGAGGACGTGATCAGCGGCGACGACGGCTCGATCGAAGTGCTGAGCGCGCCGGCCGACTTCGAGGCGGTGAAGAACGCGCTGGAAGCCGCGGGCCTGAAGCCCGAGATCGCGGAAGTGACGATGCGCGCCGAGAACCCGATCGAGCTGTCCGGCGACGACGCCGCCAGGATGCAGAAGCTGCTGGACGTGCTGGAAGACCTGGACGACGTGCAGGACGTGTTCCACAACGCATTGCTGCCCGAATGAAGGTCCTGGTCATCGGCGGTGGCGGCCGCGAGCACGCGCTGGCCTGGAAGCTGGCGCAAGGTTTGCGCGTGCAGGCCGTGTTCGTGGCGCCGGGCAACGGCGGCACCGCGCACGACGGCACGCTGCGCAACGTGCCGATCAGCGAGCCGGCGGCGCTGGCCGACTTCGCGCAGCGCGAGAAGATCGCGCTCACCGTCGTCGGGCCCGAGGCGCCGCTGGCCGCCGGCGTCGTCGATCGGTTCCGCGAGCGCGGCCTGCGCATCTTCGGCCCCACGCAGGCGGCGGCGCAGCTCGAAAGCTCCAAGGCCTTCAGCAAGGCCTTCATGCAGCGCCACAAGATCCCCACCGCGCGCGCGATGAGCTTCGACGACGCCGCGGCCGCGCACGCCTACGTGGATGCCGAAGGCGCGCCCATCGTGATCAAGGCCGACGGCCTGGCCGCCGGCAAGGGCGTGGTCGTGGCGGCGACGCTGCCCGAGGCCCACGCCGCGATCGACGACATGCTGGGGGCCAACACGCTGGGCGTGCAGCACAACGCCGGCGGCGCGCGCGTCGTGATCGAGGCGTTCATGGCCGGCGAGGAAGCCAGTTTCATCGTCGTGGCCGACGGCCGCCACGTGGTGGCGCTGGCCACCAGCCAGGACCACAAGCGCATCGGCGACGGCGACACCGGCCCCAACACCGGCGGCATGGGCGCCTACAGCCCGGCGCCGGTGGTCACGCCCAACGTGCATGCGCGCGTGATGCAGGAGATCATCCACCCCACGCTGAACGGCATGGCGCGCGAAGGCATGCCCTTCACCGGCTTCCTGTACGCCGGGCTGATGATCGACGCCAAGGGCCAGCCGCGCACCGTGGAGTTCAACTGCCGGCTCGGCGACCCCGAGGCGCAAGTGATCCTGATGCGGCTGAAGAGCGACCTCTTCGAGCTGCTGCTGCATGCCGCCGACGGCACGCTGGACCAGGCGCAGCAACTGCAGTGGGACCGCCGCACCGCGCTGGGCGTGGTGATGGCGGCCGCGGGCTATCCGCTCTCGCCGCGCAAGGGGGACGTCATTCACGGCGGCCCGGCCGCGGCCGAGGACTTGAAGGTCTTCCACGCCGGCACCGCGCGCGACGAGGCCGGCGCGCTGCGCACCAGCGGCGGCCGCGTGCTGTGCGTTACCGCGCTGGGGGATTCGGTGCGCCTGGCGCAGGCGCGCGCGTACGAAGGCGTGCGCCAGATCCAGTTCGACGGCGCGCAGTGGCGCAGCGACATCGGCCACAGAGCCATCAAGCACTGACGCCTTCGATGGACACCGCCGCCGTCCGCGCCTACCTGCTGGGACTGCAGCAGCGCATCGTGCAGGCCTTGCAGGCCGACGACGGCAAGCCCTTCGTCAGCGACGGCTGGACGCGCCCGCCCGGCGGCCGGCTGCAAGGCGACGGCCTGACGCAGCTCGTCGAAGACGGCGGCTTGCTGGAGCGCGGCGGCTGCAATTTCAGCCACGTCAAAGGCCACGGCCTGCCGCCCTCGGCCACCCAGCACCGGCCCGAGCTGGCCGGCGCCGCGTTCGAAGCGATGGGCGTCAGCCTGGTGCTGCACCCGCGCAACCCGCACGTGCCCACCGTGCACATGAACGTGCGCCTGTTCGCCGCCACCCCCGAAGGCGCGGCGCCGGTGTGGTGGTTCGGCGGCGGCATGGACCTCACGCCCTACTACGGCGTGGAAGCAGACGCGGCGCACTTCCACCGCACGTGCCGCGACGCGCTGGCGCCGTTCGGCGCGGAGTTGTACCCGCGCTTCAAGCGCTGGTGCGACGAGTACTTTTTCCTGAAGCACCGCAACGAGCCGCGCGGCATCGGCGGCATCTTCTTCGACGACTTCAGCGAGCTGGGCTTCGAGCGCAGCTTCGAGATGCTGCGCGCGGTGGGCGATGCGTTTTTGCCCGCCTACCGGCCCATCGTGCAGCGCCGCCGCGACACGCCCTACGGCGAGCGCGAGCGCGACTTCCAGGCCTACCGGCGCGGCCGTTATGTCGAGTTCAACCTCGTGTTCGACCGCGGCACGCTGTTCGGGCTGCAGTCGGGCGGGCGCACCGAGAGCATCCTGATGAGCATGCCGCCGCGCGTGCAGTGGCGCTACGACTGGCAGCCCGAAGCCGGCACGCCCGAGGCGCGGCTCTACAGCGACTTCCTGCGCCCGCGCGACTGGGCCGACGAAGGCTCATGACCTTGCGCCTGGGTTTGTTCGGCGGCAGCTTCGACCCGGTGCACAACGCCCACCTGGCGCTGGCGCGGCTGGCGCTGGACGAATTGCGGCTGGACCGGCTGCTGTGGATCCCCGCCGGCCAGGCCTCGGCAGAAGCAGCGCGCGCTGACCGCCGCCGTGCACCGCGAAGCGATGCTGCGCCTGGCCATCGCCGACGAGCCGCGCTTCGCGCTCGACCGCCGCGAGCTGCTGCGCCCGGGCCCCAGCTACACGCTGGACACCGTGCGCGAGCTGCAGGCCGAGCAGCCGCAGGCGCAGATCGTGCTGCTGATCGGCCAGGACCAGTATGCCGGGCTGCACACCTGGGCCGGCTGGCAGGAGCTGCTGGAACGGGTGGTGCTGGCCGTGGCCAACCGCCCGGGTCCGCTGCCGCCGGTGCACCCCGAGGTGCTGCGCCAGCCGCACCGCGTGCTGCCGCTGGCGATGCTGGACATCGCCGCCACCGACATCCGCGCGCGCGTGGCGCGCGGCGAACGCATCGACCATCTGGTGCCGCCCGAAGTGGCGCGCTATATTGACCAGCGCGGGCTGTATCGCCCTGAAGCCGGGAGCTGAATGGACATCCGCAAGCTGCAACGGGCCATCGTCGATGGCCTGGAAGACGTGAAGGCGCACAACATCGCCGTCTTCAACACCGAGCACCTCTCCCCGCTGTTCGAGCGCGTGATCATCGCCTCGGGCACCAGCAACCGGCAGACCAAGGCGCTGGCCTCCAGCGTGCGCGAGACGGTCAAGAAGCGCGGCATGGACGTGCTGCGCACCGAGGGCGAGGACAACGGCGAATGGATCATCGTCGACTGTGGCGCCGCGGTGGCGCACATCATGCAGCCGGCCATCCGCGACTACTACCACCTCGAAGAGATCTGGGGTGGCAAGGCCGTGAAGCTCAAGCTGGCCGACGGCAAGGCGGTGGCGCTGCCCAAGGCCAGCGAGGATGCTTCGGCGCCGGCGAAGCCGGCAGCCGCGAAGAAGGCAGCGGCGAAGAAGGCACCTGCCCGAAACGTCCGCACGGCCGCAGCCGCGAAGACCCCTGCGCGCAAAGCGCCGGCGAAGCGGGCCGCGGCCAAGTCCGCGCCGGCCAGGAAGGCGCCGCCCCGCAAGCCCGCGGCGAAGAAGGCCGCCGCCCCGCGCCGCAAGGCCTGATGCGATGAAGCTGCTGGTGGTGGCCGTCGGCCAGCGCCAGCCCGCCTGGGCCGACGCGGCCTGGGCCGATTTCGCCAAGCGCTTCCCGCCCGAGATGCGGCTGGAGCTGAAGGCGCTGAAGGCCGAGCCGCGCAGCGGCGGCAAGACGGCCGCGCAGTGCATGGAAGCGGAAGGCCAGCGCTTCGAGGCCGCGTTGCTGAAGGACGCGCGCGCCGCGCGCCGCGTGCTGCTGGACGAGCGCGGCAGCCGCCTGACCAGCGCGCAGCTCGCCGAGCGCCTGGCCTTCTGGCGCGGCGACGGCCGCGACGTCGCCTTGCTGGTCGGCGGCCCCGACGGCATCGCGTCGGCGCTGAAATCAACCTGCGACGAGAGCCTGCGGCTGTCGGACCTGACGCTGCCGCACGCCTTCGCCCGCGTGCTGCTGGCCGAGGCGCTGTACCGCGCATGGTCGCTGCTGGAAGGCCATCCGTACCACCGCGAATGAAACTCCCTGAGCCGCCCTTCATCTACCTGGCCAGCCAGAGCCCGCGCCGCGCCCAGTTGCTGGATCAGCTGGGCGTGGCGCACCGCCCGCTGCTGCCCGCTGCCGACGAGGACGCCGAGGCGCTGGAAGCCGAGCGCCCTGGCGAGGCGCCGCGCGACTACGTGCAGCGCGTGACGCTGGCCAAGCTGGCGGCTGCGCGGCAGCGCCTGCGCGCTCGCGGCCTGCCGCCGGCGCCCATCCTCGCGGCCGACACCACGGTGGCGCTGGGCCGCCGCATCCTGGGCAAGCCGCGCGACGCGGCCGACGCGGCGGCGATGCTGGCCGCGCTGTCGGGCCGCAGCCACCGCGTGCTGACGGCGGTGGCGTTGGCCTGGGGCGCCGGCGGCCGGCAGCAGCAGATGGCCTTGAGCGAATCGCACGTGCACTTCGCGCCACTGCCGCCGGCGGTGATCCGGCACTACGTGGCCGGCGGCGAGCCGATGGGCAAGGCCGGTGCCTACGCGATCCAGGGCGCCATCGCCGGCTGGGTGCGGCGCATCGACGGCAGCCACAGCGGCATCATGGGGCTGCCCTTGTTCGAGACCGCGCAGTTGTTGGCACGCGCGCGCTTCTCCTTGCCGATGGCGCCGCCGGCACCCGCAATCCGGGGGGACGTGGCACCCCCCGCCGGCGCGCGCCGCTCCTAGAATTTGCCGCATCGGCCTTGCGGACATGCAGGGCCTGCAACGAGGGAGTGATGTCGATGTTCAAGCCTCTCCACACCTTGGCCCTCGCGGCAGCCGCTGCTTGCGCGCTGCCCGCGGCGGCGGCCACGGTCACGGTGTATTCGAATAACTTTGATGCGCCGGCCACCACCGGCGGCGGCGCGACCGCCGTCTTCAGCGAAGGCGGCGGCGGACTGCAAGCCACCCTGGCGCCTTACAACGCCACCTACGGCAGCCTGTTCCGCAATTCGACCACCGGGCTGACCACGCTGACGCTGAGCAACCTGCCCGCGCACACCAGCCTGAGCCTGAGCTACGTGCTGGCCTTCCTGGATTCATGGGACAGCATCCAGGGCTCGCCGGCGCCCGACCTGCTGGCCTTCTACATCGACGGCGTGCCGCTGTTCAACTTCGTCGGCGACCAGGCGGTGGCCACCTACACCTACAACAACGCCAGCGGTTCGACCCTGCTGATCGGCGGCGGCAACCTGCTGTACGAATACGTGCAGTTCGACGCCAACGTCTTCTACAGCGACACCGTCGTCGACATGGACGGCGACCCGGCGCTGACCTTCGCGCACACCGCCTCGTCCATCACCTTCGGCTGGCAGGTCGGCGGCGGCGGCTGGCAGGGCGGCACCGACGAGGCCTGGGGCATCGACAACCTGCTGGTCACGGTCAGTGGCGATGACGGCGACGACCCCGACGGCACCGTGCCCGAGCCGGCCTCGCTGGCGCTGCTGGCCATCGCCGCTGCCGGCGCCGGGGCCGCGCGCCGCCGCCGCAGCCGCTGAGCACAGCGCGCCAGAGGGGATCACCCCGGAGGCCCGGCCCGCAAGGACCGGGCCTTCGTCGTTCTAGACTGCCGCCATGGCCAGCCAAGACATCCTGATCAACTGGGCCCCGCAGGAGACGCGGGTGGCGATCATCGAGAACGGCGCCGTGCAGGAGCTGCACATCGAGCGCACCCTCGAGCGCGGCCAGGTCGGCAACGTCTACCTGGGCCGCGTGGTGCGCGTGCTGCCGGGCATGCAGAGCGCTTTCGTCGACGTGGGGCTGGAACGCGCGGCCTTCCTGCACGTGGCTGACCTGCACCCGCATTCGGGCGGCTGGAACAACGGCGGCAACCGTGGCGACCCGATCCCGCCGATCGAGCGCCAGGTCTTCGAAGGCCAGACGCTGACCGTGCAGGTCATCAAGGACGCCATCGGCACCAAGGGCGCGCGGCTGTCCACGCAGATCAGCATCGCCGGGCGCATGCTGGTCTACCTGCCGCAGGACAACCACATCGGCATCAGCCAGAAGATCGGCAGCCCCGAGCTGCGCGAGCAGCTGCGCAGCCGCATGCAGGCGCTGGTGGGCCGGCCCGAGGACGGCGGCGGGGGCGGCTTCATCCTGCGCACCAACGCCGAGGAGGCCAGCGACGCCGAGCTGGCCGACGACATCGCCTACCTGCGCAAGGCCTGGGAGCTGATCCGCGAGCGCAGCCACAGCCAGCCGGCGGGCAGCCTGCTGCACCAGGACCTGAGCCTGGCCGAGCGCGTGCTGCGCGACCTGAGCACCGAGGCCACGCAGGCCATCCGCATCGACAGCAAGATGCAGTTCGACGCACTGCGCGCCTTCGGCGAGACCTACATGCCCGGCACCGTGGCCAAGCTGGAGCACTACAAGGGCGAGCGGCCGATCTTCGACCTCTTCGGCATCGAGGAGGAGATCGAGCGCGCGCTGTCGCGCCGCGTGGACCTGAAGAGCGGCGGCTACGTGATCTTCGACCAGACCGAGGCGCTGACCACGGTGGACGTCAACACCGGCGGCTTCGTCGGCGCGCGCAACTTCGACGACACGATCTTCAAGACCAACCTCGAGGCGGCCGGCGCCATCGCGCGCCAGCTGCGCTTGCGCAACCTGGGCGGCATCATCATCGTCGACTTCATCGACATGGCGCGCGAGGAGCACCAGCAGGCCGTGCTGGCCGAGTTCCGCAAGCAGCTGGCGCGCGACCGCACGCGCACCACGGTGAGCGGATTCACGCAGCTGGGCCTGGTGGAGATGACGCGCAAGCGCACCCGCGAGAGCCTGGCCCACATGCTGTGCGAGCCCTGCCCCACCTGCCAGGGCCGCGGCCAGGTGAAGACCGCGCGCAGCGTGTGCTACGACATCCTGCGCGAGATCCTGCGCGAGGCGCGCCAGTTCAACCCCAAGGAGTTCCGCGTCGTCGCCAGCGCCGCGGTCGTCGAGACGCTGCTCGACGAGGAAAGCGTGCACCTGGCGGGCCTGAGCGAGTTCATCGGCAAGCCGATCAGCCTGAGCGCGGAGCCGACGATGAGTCCGGAGCAGTACGACATCGTTTTACTGTGAGGTCCAGCGCGTCTCACGACGTTCCATTCACCAAACGCTACGGTAAAATACCGTATCGATTCCTCCCTGGCCCCATTATGACCTCCGCTGCCCGCTTCGATCTCAAGATGGACGCTCAGGAAAAGGACGTCATTGCCAAGGCCGCCGCGCTGATGGGCACGACAATGGCCGGCTTCATGCGTGCAGCGGCCAAGGAAAAGGCCCTGCTGCTGCTGGAGCGCGAGTCGCGCATCACGCTGTCGCAGCGCGATTTCGCGGCCTTCGCCGCCGCGCTCGACGGGGCCTTCCGCCCGAATGCCGCGCTCAAGGGCGCCTTGACGCAGGCCCGGCGCAAAGTCCGGCGTGCTTGAAGACCTGCCGCTGAACCCGGCGGTCCACGACCGCGCCGGGTTCGCCTGCGGCATGCCGGAACTCGACGAGTACCTTCAGCGCTATGCCGAGCAGCATCGGCGGCGCGGCATCGCTGCCACTTACGTCCTGGTCGATGACGGCGAGCCGCGGGTCATCCTGGGCTACTACACATTGAGTGCGGCTGAGGTGGACGCCGTGCAACTGGGCGAAGCCGAGCGCAAGAAGCTGCCGCGCTATCCCGTGCCCTGCTTCCGCCTGGGGCGCCTGGCCGCCCGGGCGGACCGCCAGGGCGAAGGGCTGGGCCGCTTGCTGCTGGGCTGCGCCGTGGACCGCTGCCTGAAGACGCGGCAGCAGATCGCCGCCTACGCGCTGATCGTCGATGCCAAGGGCGCGCGCGCCCAGGCCTTCTATCAGCACTACGGCTTCACGCCGTTTGCCGGCCGGCCGCTGGCTTTGTACCTGCCGCTGGGGCGCTGACTGCTGGGCTTGGGCTATGACCCTTTCCGGGCCGAGGCGCCGGGCCTTCAGAGGTTGCTCAAGGCATTCCTGCCGGTCACGCGATAGACATCGAAGTCGGCGTCCAGGCTGGCGATGCTGCGGATGCCCGTCTTCGCGAGCTCAGGCCCTTTCCGTTTGGCGGCCATGCTTGCCTGTCAGCTTGCGCTCGAGCCGTGCCTCGTAGGTGGCCGACAGGTCGCCCAGCCCGGAAGCGTGCCGGCCGAAACAGGCCTCGCCCAGGGTCAGGACGTCCAGCGCCTGCACTTGAAGGTAGCGGTTCAGGGCAGCCTTGACCATATCAGAGCGCGAGAGATGGCGCGCGCTGGCATACGGGCTCAGATGACCTGCGGGCGGCCAAGCTCGGCTTTGGCAGGTTGCTTGCGCGAAGCCGCGCGGCGGGTGACCGGGTCCGGCTGCCAGACCGCGCCACGTTGATGACGTTGGGCCATGCACTCTCCTTGCGTGTGCACGCGCCGGACGGATCGATCTCGTCAGGTCGCGTAGCGCACGTCCGCAAGTCAGAGCGGTGGCGAGTGCATGGGTTGGGAGTTGCCGATGTGGGGCCGGACTGTAGCCGCGTCAGGCGGCCGTGGGTTCTGCACACGCGAGCCCGTGGGCACGCAGCGCCTTGCGCCCGAGTTGCTGCTTCGCCACGGCGTAGCGATCGGGCCGGCCGTGGCGGGCACGCAGCAGATCGCGCTGCTTCGCATCCACGCTGCGGCCGAGCACCACGTCGAAGACGGGTGTCTGGCCGGCGGGCAGGGGTGCCAGCGTCACTTCGTACCAGATTCCTTCGATGCGTTGCCACTGGCAGTTGTCCGCCATGCCGGGCAGGCCGCTGCGGCGGTCCGGGTGCGGCTGCGCCGCGCGTGCGACGCGCTGCAGGCGGCGTTGGCGCTGCGCGATCTCGCGGGCGCGGTTGCGCAGCAGGATGCCGGTGCGGGGGTGCACGAACAAGGGCGACCAGCATTCGGCGATGGGCTTGAGTCCAGACCAGCGCGTTTGCGCATGCACCTGATCGTCGCGCCAGACGGTGTGGATCTCGACGTGATCGCCGATGTGCTGGAACAGGTGCGCCTGCACCACGTTGCGCCGGTCCAGGTTGGCACACAGTTCGCCCCAGACCTTGGCCCAGGGGCGGCCGGCCTGAAGGTCCAGCCAGCGGTACAGCGGCGACAGATGCTCGCCGAAGTGCTTGTCGCGTTCGCGTCCCATGCCGACGCGCTGCGGTCCGCCTTCGCCATCGGGATCCAGGCGCTGGCGGTGCGCGCGGCGCGTGCCTTGACAGGGACGCGCCCACGCGCGGCCGACGTAGGGCGACTCGACCAGGATCTTGCTCGTGTCTGAACGCATATGCGACTCACCCCTTCACGCACACCACCTGCTTGAGCGTGTGCACCACCTCCACCAGGTCGCGCTGCGCCGCCATCACCGCGTCGATGTCCTTGTAGGCCGCGGGCGTCTCGTCGATCACGTCCTTGTCCTTGCGGCATTCGACGCCTTCGGTCGCGGCGCGGTGATCGGCCAGCGTGAAGCGGCGCTTGGCTTCGGTGCGGCTCATCACGCGGCCGGCGCCGTGCGAGCAGCTTTCGAACGACTCGGGGTTGCCCTTGCCGCGCACGATGTAGCTGCGCGCGCCCATGCTGCCGGGGATGATGCCCAGCTGACCGGCCTTGGCGCTGACCGCGCCCTTGCGGGTGACGAACACGTCCTCGCCGAAGTGGCGTTCCTTCTGCACGTAGTTGTGGTGGCAGTTCACCGCCTCCACGTGCGCCTGGAAGTCCTTGTGGATCACCGTCTTCGCGGCCTCGATCACGCGGCGCATCATCACCTCGCGGTTGGTTGCTGCGAACTTCTGCGCCCAGCCGACGGCACGCACGTAGTCGCCGAAATAGCGCGACCCTTCCTCGAAGTAGGCCAGGTCGCGGTCGGGCAGGTGGGCATCGCTGCGCAGCGCTTCCTGGCGCGCCAGCTCGATGAACATCGTGCCGATGAAGTTGCCCACGCCGCGCGAGCCCGAGTGCAGCATGAACCAGACGAAGCCGGCTTCGTCCAGGCAGACCTCGATGAAGTGGTTGCCCGTGCCCAGCGTGCCCAGGTGCTGGATGTGGTTGGTCTTCTCCAGCTTGGGGTAGTCGCGGCACAGGTCCTTGAAATCGGGCTCCAGCTCGGCCCACGCCGTGTTCACCGCGCCCGGCGTCTTGCTCCACGCGCCGGGATCGCGCGAGCCCGGTGCGCGGCCGTGCGGCACGGCGCGTTCGATGGCCGCGCGCAGCGGGCCCAGGTTGTCGGGCAGATCTTCGGCGGTCAGCGTGGTCTTGCACGCCATCATCCCGCAGCCGATGTCCACACCCACCGCGGCCGGGATGATGGCCTTGAAGGTGGGAATCACCGAGCCGACGGTGGCGCCGATGCCGTAGTGCACGTCGGGCATCGCGGCCACGTGCTTGAAGACGATGGGCAGGCGCGCGGCGTTGGTCAGCTGGCGCTTGGCCGCGTCTTCCACCGGCACGCCGCGGGTCCACATCTTCAGCGGCACGCCGCCTCCGACGCCTTCTTCGATGTAGTTGGTTTCCATGAGGGTTCTCTTTCTATCTGAATGTGGAGGCCGCTGCCTTGCGACGAGGAAGCGATGAAACACGTCTGTTGCTCTATCCGCTGAGCTACGGTCCGGCCAGGTCGTACCGGCGGGTCTCGAACCCGCGACACACAGGTTATGGATGTAGTTCCACCTGCATTCGCAAGGCGGCGGCCGAAAAGGTGACGCGACAAGGGAGGGCAAGACATGCCCGCTGCCGGTTGCCCGGCGCTGGGGAGTCGAACCCCACGGGTTACCGATGTAGTCCTGCCAGCATTCGCGTCGAAACCGGTTGCTTTCAAGCCCCCGCGTGGCGACAAACAGTTGATGGGACGGTCATTTCACAGATGTAGTCCCACCGGCATTCGCCACACGACGACGTTCGATACCAGTGCGGTCGGTGCCGCGGGCGACGAGATTCGCAAGAGCGGCCTGGCGGAGAGACTCCGCCGCGGGCTCGCCTGCTCGCACGGCCAAAGTGGCGCTGTACTCCTGCGGGCATTCGCCTGCGGCACCTTCCTGCTTCAACGGCCCCTCACTGCGGCGCCAGCGAGATCTTCTCGATCTCGCCCACCCAGTGCTCGGCGCTGGTCTTGCCTTCGACGAACAGCTTGAGCATCGAGAACACGGCGTCGGAGAAGCCGCCGACGTTCATCACGTCGGCGCGCTCCGCCGCCTGCGTCGTTGCATAGGGCTGGATGTCGATGCACACCAAGCTGGCCTGCGGGTTGCGCTGCTTCAGCGCTTCCCATTCGCGCAGCGTCTGCGTCGCGCCGCGGCCGAATCGACCAGGACTTGCATCGACCCAGGACTCGTTGTCCGAGACCAGGATCACCGCGTCCACCGCCGCGCGTTCGCGGTTGAGCAGAGCCAGCGGCGCGCTGCAGTTCGTTCCGCCGCCGCCGATGGATGCCAGCGCTTGCGCGTTGGTCATCACCGAGTCCAGCGGATTGAGCGACAGCTTCACCACGTCCTGCTCGAAGGGCAGCACACGCGCACCGGGGTTTTTGCGCAGCACGGCCGCGGCGACCAGGGCCGCCACGTCCACGCAGCGCACCGCCGTGGTGGCCGAGCCGCGCAGGCCGGTGACCGGCGAACGCATCGAACCCGACACGTCCGGGCACACCACCACGCGGCCGCCCAGCACGGGCACGTTGGCCAGCGAGGCTTCCAGCGCGTACTGCAGCGCGTCTCGCACGACCTGCGGCACCGCATCGCCAGCCGCCTTGTAGGCGGCGAGCAACTGGTACGGGAAGGCACGGGCACGCGCCACGGCCTGCGGGTCTTGCAGCTTGGCGGCGATGGCCTCGGCCATGCCGTCGATCTGGAACACGCCGTGGCGGGCGAAGGTGTTGAGGTTCTGGCGCACCATCTGCCAGGAGCCGGCCTTGGCGACCTGGGCCCACTGTTCGGGCTTCAGGTCGAGCGAGGTCAGCATCTGGAAGGGCACGTCGGGTACCTCGGCCACTTTGCCCAGGGCCACCGCACGCTTGAAGCGCTCGAACGCCTGCGTCACCGGCGGCAGCGCCGCTTCGTCGTAAGGGCGGCCGATCAGCCAGGCGAACCAGGCCGAGCGCCACGCCTCTGCCGGCTTCGGGTGAACCATCTTCACGACATCGGCCAACGAGGGTTCGTTGCCGACCGCGGCGTTCAGCAGTTGCTTCTCGGTCGCGGCCAGCAGCCATTGCTGCACCAGCTTCTTCGGGCGCGAGCCCAGCGACTTGCGGCCCAGCACGCCGGAACGCAGCATCTGCACGAAGGCACGCAGCGTCTTGCCGTTGTCCACGATGCGGCCGAACACCGGGGCCAGCACGGCCACGTCGCGCACCGCCAGCAGCGCGGCCAGCAGCACGGGCATGTCCTTCATGAAGCCGGCCTGGCGCGCATGCACCGCGGTCTTGGCAACGAAGGCCGGCTCGACCTGGGCGGCGAGTTCGGCCACCGCTTGCAGTTGCGCATCGGCGTGGGCGTAGAAGGTCTGGTTCAGGCAGCCGGTGGCCGCCAGTTGCGCGAGCTGGTGCTTGGGGCTGAGCGCGTAGGCCGGCGCCTGCTCGTGGTTGCGGGCGGTGGCCGCCGGCAGCAGCGTGCCCTTGTAGGTCTTGAACAGTTGCGTGTTGACCATGATGGTCCTCCGTGAGTCGGTTGATTCGCGGGCCGAGACCCACGAGGCCCCGACCCTTCAGTTCAGGCGCGATCCCTTCGGCAGGCGCGCGGCCAGCCATTCGTGCACGTCGGCCCGGATGTGCCGGCCTTCGAGCAGAAAGTCCTCGAAGCGCGATGGCACGTAGGGCAGGTACAGCAGCGGCATGCGCGCTTGTTCCGGCGTGCGGTCGGCCTTGCGGCCGTTGCAGGGGCCGCAGGCCGTGACCAGGTTCATCCAGGTCCAGCCGCCGCCGCGCGCCTGCGGCACGATGTGCTCGCACGACAGTTCGCGTTCGGCGAAGCGCTGGCCGCAGTACGCGCAAGTGAAGCGGTCGCGGCGGAACAGCTTGGCCTTGCTGAAGGCCGGCATGATGTCGAACAGATTCACCTTCGGGGCGCCGCGCAGCGCCATGATCGGGTGGACGTCGATCGTCGACTGGCGTCCATGCATGACATTGAAGCCCCCGCGCAGCGTCGCCAGCGGGCCGCTGCCATCGACCCAGGCCACCGAGCCGGTGGCGACATGCAGCGCCGCCTGCTCGAGCGAGATCCACGCCTGCGGCGTGCCCTGGATGTCGAGTTGCAGCACGTGCTGATGGTGTCGGTGGTGCATGGATGGCCCCTTTCCTTGGCCGTTGAATGAATGGAGTGGCAGCGGCGGTTGGATGAGAACCAACGCCCCCAGCTTCAAAGGCTGGTGTCTGAGGCCTCTCGACTACGCCGCGTCTGTCTGGATTGGTGCGGGCGCAGGGAATCGAACCCTGGACCTGCCGGTTAAAAGCCGGCTGCTCTGCCCCTGAGCTACACCCGCGAGCGGTCATCAGCGCCGGTAGTGATGGCGGTTGATGCCGTCAAAAGCAGCCACTGTTCATGCAGCAGCGCTTGAAACGACCTCCCGGAGCCGCAGGGGCAGGGGTCGTTGCGCCCGAGTTTCTCGACAAGCTCCTTGGCGGCGCCCACGATGCGCTCACCGCGCTTGACGCGTGTCTCGGACGGGAAGCCCTTGCGCCGCTTGCTCGTCACCTCGAAAGCAGGTTTCGTTATCGACCGGTTTCATGATGGCCTCCGCGGCTGTGGTGTGGCTGGTCGTCCGGGGTGGGGACGATCCACCCGCCTTCACCTTATGAGGGTGCCGCTCTGCCGCTGAGCTATCGGACCGTTGTTGGTCCCTTCGGTCCGAGTCGAACGGACAATGCCCGTGGGCGGCGGTTTCTGAAACCGCTGCGTCTGCCTGTTTCGCCATGAGGGGAATGACTGGTGCGTCGCCGGGGGCTCAAACCCCGACAAGCCTGGGTAAGAGCCAGGTACTCTGCCGCTCGAGTTCGCGACGCACGGCGCATGCGCTTGGGGGTGACCGGCCGGAATCGAACCGGCACCAGCGGGGCCACAACCCGCTGCTCTGCCGTTGAGCTACGGCCACGCCCAAGCGCACGCTGAACGGGTCTCGGTGGCAGCTCTTGAACCTGCGACCTCGTGTTCCCGAAACACACGCGCTGCCAGCTGCGCCACACCGAGATTGACTGGTCCCCGTGGGTGGTAACGATCCATCGGCCACCGCCTTATCAAGACGGTGCTCTGCCACTGAGCTACGCGGGATGAAAACTGGCTGCCATGCACGGCTTCGAACCGCGGACCACCCGGTTAACAGCCGGGGCTCTACCAACTGAGCTACATGGCAATGGACTGGCACCTCGTGCACGACTCGAACGTGCAACCTCCGGCTTCGTAAGCCGGCGCTCTGAATCCCGTTGAGCTAACGAGGTCTGGTTCGGTGCCGAGAGAGGGCTTGCTCGCTTCGCTCGGCTTCGGCCCGCGACTTCGTCGCGTCCAGCGCCTGCGGCGCTGAGCGATCCTCCGACGCACGCGCCTTCAACGCGCCGCTCTACCTGCTGAGCTATCTCGGCGATGAACTGGCGCCCCGAACGGGAATCGAACCCGTGGCTTCCGGCTAGACAGGCCGGCACTCTGGCCGCTGAGTTACCGGGGCGATGGTGGAGGAGGCGGGATTCGAACCCGCAGCCTGCCGCTTGCAAGGCGGCTGCTCTGCCTGGTGTTGAGCTACACCCCCAAATGACTTGACGAAGGTTTCCGGTGACGGGTTCCGGCGCCGCCCTATCGTTGCGGCCGGTTTCCGCCCCGAAGCGTGAGCTCGACGGGGCTTCTGCTGATTGGCGTCGCGTGCGGGATTCGAACCCGGCGTCCCCGGATTGAAAGCCCGGTGTCCTTGGCCATCTAGACGAACACGACATGACTGGTTGCGGAGGCCCGAATGCTCGCTTCGCTCGGCCTTCGGCCCGTTGCTGCGCAACGTCCTGGCCGGCTGCGCCGGCCAGAGCGAACGGGCGATCTCGGGCTTATGAGGCCCACGGATTGCCACTTTCCCACTCCGCAGAAGATTCCACTTCGGCTGTGCCCGAGCGCGAGCGTCCCGTCGGACGTGGTGTCTCGCTGCACGTGACCTGGCCAGGGGCCGCGCACATCCCGCGCCGTCAACACCATGCATGCGGCGGCGGAGTGCAGGGACACACCCGAAGTGGAGCGGACGTGTCCATCCGCTTCACGCGTCCAAGGCAGGCCAGCGGCCAGTACCGCGGCTGCCTCGGCAAGCAACTTGTTAAAGAGCGTCCGCGACCGAGATCGCGGTGCAGTCCATCGACTGCTGGCTTCGCGCCAATGCACGAGACCGAATGAAGTCCAGAAAACACAAAGGCCCGGTTCCTTTCGGAGACCGGGCCTCTGCATGCAGAGCTTGGAGGGAGGTACGCCTACGCGTCTCCCTCGCCCGGAGTGGTCGGATCCTCGACGTGCGCCAGCCGCCCGAATCGCTTCGACGGGTGCGTGCACTGGCCCCAATACATGCCGTTGCCGCCGGCAGCCGCCAATCGCGCGGCTGTCCTGGCTGCGAACGCACGCACGCCCGCGCACCGGCCCATCGAGGGTCGGGTGCTTCCGAGGATGTTGTGCGCTTTCATGATGGGACCTGAAGGAAGACGGTGCTCCGTTGAATGACAGCATGTACTGTAAAGACTCTTTATCAGACCGTCAACCCCCTGCGACAATGGGCGCTGTTGACGTTGCATCTTCCACATACGCCGTGCCCAGCATCACCGTCGCCCGCAGACAGAACGCGCTTGCCTTGTTCCAGGCCTATGCCGAAAAGTCGCTGGCGAGCGGGGCGCCGCCGAAGGGCCTGGAGCAGGCGTTCGCGGCTACGCTGCAGATCTCACCTTCGATGTGGAGCCAGATCAAGTCATCGCGCCCCATCGGCGACAAGCTGGCGCGGCAGATCGAGACGCTGTGCAAGAAGCCTGCGGGCTGGCTCGACGAAACGCACGCGATCGCGGGGCCGACACCGGCGGAGTCGGTATTTCTCGAACTCGCGCTTGCTGCCTATCGGGCAACGAACAGTGCTCAGCGCAAGGCGCTGCGGCAGCAATTGGAGTCGCTGCTGAAGGGGGTGAATGTCTGAAACGGACGAGGCTCCTGATCAGGCCGTAAAGCTGCTTGCGGGGCAGTTCTCCATCATCCCGGTGTCTCCCCCTTCCTCGCCTCACCCAACACACGCAACCCATTCCCCACCACCAGCAAGCTGGCCCCCATGTCGGCGAAGACGGCCATCCACATCGCCGCGCTGCCTTGCAGCGCGAGCACGAAGAACAGTGCCTTGATGCCCAGCGCCCGCAGCTCGTCGATGGCCGCGCGGCTGCCGGGCTTGACGGTGTCGGCCACCGCGAACAGCGTCAGCACGCGCTCGTCATCGGCCAGCAGCGACAGCGTGCGGCCTTGCGCTTCGTGCACTTGCAGTGCGGCTTCGATCGCAGGCGAGCACAGGCCCAGCTCGTGCATCCAGCGGTGGTTGCCCAGCCGGTAGCGGCGGCCTTCGATGTGCCCATGCACGCCGCGGCCGGGATCGGCGGCAAAGCCGTCGACCGCCAGCGCCCGGGCCTGCGGCAGCCCGCCGGCCAGCGCCTGCGAGACCGGATGGTCGGAGCGCGCCGCCAGGCTCTTGGTGACGTCCAACGCCTGCTCGTCCGGCAGCGCCGATGACAGGCGCTCATGCGCCACCAGCCGCGGCCGGCCTTCGGTCAGCGTGCCGGTCTTGTCGAGTGCGATCACGCGCAAGCGGCGCGCCTGCTCCAGGTGCACGCCGCCCTTGATCAGGATGCCGCGCCGCGCCGCGGCCGCCAGGCCGCTGACCACCGTCACCGGCGTCGAGATCACCAGCGCGCAGGGGCAGGCGATGACCAGCAGCACCAGCGCCTTGTAGACGGCCTGCAGCCACGGCCAGCCCAGCAGCAGGGGCGGTAGCAGTGCGACGGCCAGCGCCAGCGCGAAGACCGCCGGCGTGTACACGGCCGCGAAGCGGTCGACGAAGCGCTGCATCGGCGCGCGCTGCGCCTGCGCCTGCTCCACCGCGTGGATGATGCGCGCCAGCACCGTGTCGGCGGCCGGCCGGCTCACGGTGAATTCCAACGCACCGCCCTGGTTGATGCTGTCGGCGAAGACCTCGTCGCCCGGGCCCTTGTCGACCGGCAGGCTCTCGCCGGTGACGGGCGACTGGTCCACCGCGCTGCGGCCGGCGCGCACGCGGCCGTCCAGCGCCAGGCGCTCGCCGGGCTTCATGCGCACGACGGCGCCCACCGCCACGGCCTTGGCGTCCTGCAAGGCCCAGCGCCCGTCGGGCTGCAGCGTCTCGGCCTGCGGCGGCGACAAGGCCAGCAGCCCGGCGATCGCGTGGCGCGCGCGCTCGACCGAGCGCGCCTCGATGGCTTCGGCCAGCGCGTACAAGGCCATCACCATCGCCGCCTCGGGCCATTGGCCGATCACGAAGGCGCCGATCACCGGGACGCCCATTAGCGCGTCGATGTTCAGCTCGGCGCGCGCCAGCGCCGCCAGGCCCTGGCGCAGCACGCCCAGACCGGCCAGCGCGATGGCCGCCGCCGCGGCGGCCATGCCATGTCGCTGGACGAGGTGCGCGCGCTGCTGCGCGCCCGCGACGACCCGGCGCAGGCCTGCGCCGACGTCAACGCGCTTCTGGACCAGCACATCGGCCACGTCAGCACCCGCATCCGCGAGCTGGAGCGGCAGTTGAAGGAGCTGCGCCGGCGCTGCACCACTCCGAGGGCCGCGGCGTCCTGCGGCATCCTGGCCGGGCTGGTGGAGGCGGCGCAGGAATCGAGTCCGGCGCCCGCGGCGGCGCGCGAGCCGGGGCATCTGCGTTCGGTACACAACCGATAACGCATCATCTCAACGGCTTCGCTTCAGTCGCCCAGCAGCTCGCGCAGGCGCGCGCGCAGCGCCGGCAGCAGCTCGTCTTCCATCCACGGGTGGGCTTTCAGCCAGGGCGTGTTGCGCGGCGACGGGTGCGGCAGCGCAAAGACCCGCGGCGCCAGGCGGCGCCACTGCCGCACGGTGTCGGTCAGCGTGCGGTGGCCGCCGTCATCGCCGCCGCCCAGCACCTGGCGCTGCGCGTGGTGGCCCACCAGCAGGGTGGTCTGCACCGCGGGCAGCTCGGCGCGCAGGCGGTCCAGCCACAGCGGTGCGCATTCGGGCCGCGGCGGGCGGTCGCCGCTGGCGCCGCGGCCGGGGTAGCACAGGCCCACCGGGATCACCGCGACGCGCGCGGGGTCGTAGAACGCCGCCTCGTCGATGCCCATCCATTCGCGCAGCCGGCGGCCGCTGGCGTCGTCCCAGGGGATGCCGCTGGCGTGCACGCGCGCGCCCGGCGCCTGGCCGATCACGAGGATGCGCGCCCGCGCGTCGGCCTGCAGCACCGGCCGCGGGCCCAGCGGCAGGTGCGCTTCGCAGACGCGGCATTGACGTACCGCCAGCAGCAGCTCGGCCAGCGAATCGCGCGCCGCCGGTCTTTTCATCCTTCGTCTTTCTTCGGCGCCGTGCCGCGGTCCAGCAGCGCCCGCTTGTCCTTCACCCCGGCCCACTGGTCGGCGTCGGGCAGCGCCAGCTTGGTGCGGGTGATGGGCTTCCAGGCCCGCGCCAGCTGGGCGTTCAGCGTGATGAAGTCCTGCTGGTCGGCCGGCACGTCCTCCTCGGCATGGATCGCCTCAACCGGGCACTCGGGCACGCACACGGCACAGTCGATGCATTCCTCGGGGTCGATGGCCAGGAAGTCGGGGCCTTCGCGGAAGGCGTCCACCGGGCACACGTCGACGCAGTCGGTGTACTTGCAGCGGATGCAGGCCTCGGTGACGACGAAGGTCATGGTTCTCGGGTCGCCGCACCCGCTGCAGCCGCCGCGGCCTTCTCGCGCTCGACGCGCGCCGTGACGTCGCGCGCGACGGCCACCGATCCCAGCGGCACGCCGGCGTCGTCGCACACCAGCGCGAAGCTCATCTCCACGTACAGCCGGCGGCCGCAAGCGTGCTGCGCCCGCGTCAGCGTGGGCCGGCCGCCCAGCCGCGTATGGCCTTGCGCCATCGCGGCGTCGAAGCCGCGCCAGTGCGCCGGCCGCAAGGGCGGGGGGATGATCAGGTCCAGGTTCCGGCCCAGGGCCTGCTCGGCTGGATAACCGAATAGCTCGGCGGCAGCGCGGTTCCAGCGGCCGATCAGGCCCTGGCGGTCGGCAAAGATCAGTGCGTCGGCCGCCTGGTCGAGGATGCGGTCGGCGCTGATGGTGGTGCTGGCGGTGGTCTCGGTGGACATGGCTGGCGGGGCGGCGGTGTCTGAAGATTCAGATCAAATGCATCTTATGCCCGATGCGCGCCGCCGGGGCGCAAGGCTGTGCCGGCAGCAGGGCTTCGCGCCGTCTGGCGGGCCTACCAGCAGGCCGCGCCCTGCGTGTTGACGTACAGCGCGTACAGCGACTGGCTGGCCGCCATGAAGAGGCGGTTGCGCGCCGGGCCGCCGAAGCACAGGTTGGCGCAGCGTTCGGGCAGGTGGATGTGGCCGATCGGCGTGCCGTCGGGGTGGAAGATGCGCACGCCGTCGCGGCCCGGCCCCAGGCCCCAGCCGGCCCACAGGTTGCCGTCGACATCGCAGCGGAAGCCGTCGGGCGTGCCGTCCACGTCGGGCGTGTGGAACACGCGGTCGTTGGACAGCCGGCCCTGCTCGTCGACGTCGAACACGCGGATGCGGCGCGGCAGCGTGCCGCTTTCCACCACGTACAGCCGCCGCTCGTCGGGCGAGAAGGCCACGCCGTTGGGGCGATCGATCTCGCTGCAGGCCACGCTCAAGCTGCCGCTGCGCGGGTCGAAGCGGTACAGGTTCGTCGGCAGCTCGGGCGCCGTCAGGTGGCCTTCGTAATGGCCCAGGATGCCGAACGGCGGGTCGCTGAACCAGATCGTGTCGTCGCTCTTCACGACGATGTCGTTGGGCGAGTTCAGCGGCTTGCCCTGGTAGTGGCTGGCGATCACGGTGATGCTGCCGTCGTACTCGATGCGCAGCACGCGGCGGCCGCCGTGCTCGCACACCAGCAGCCGGCCCTGGCGGTCGCGCGTGTGGCCGTTGGCGAAGTGCGACGGGCTGCGCCAGGTGCTGACCTGGCCGGTGGACGCCTCCCACTTCAGCACGCGGTCGTTGGGGATGTCGCTCCACAGCAGGTAGCCGCCGTCGCCGAACCACACCGGCCCTTCGGACCAGCGGCAGCCGGTGTACAGCCGCTCGACCGCGGCCGCGGTCAGCCGATAACGCTTGAAGCGCGCGTCCAGCGTCTCGACCGCGGGGTCGGGATAGCGCGCGGCGGGCTGCCAGGCGTGGTCGGCGGCGTTGGGGTTCATGGTCCCGGCTCCAGGGCATCGCAGGGCCGCGGGCGCGGCAGGGGCTGCATTGTGCAGGCGGCGGCACGCGTCGCGCAGCGCGCTCAGCGCCGCAGCAGCGCGCCGCGCGCCGCGGCCAGCACCTGCCGCGTCAGCCCCGCCAGCAGCGCCGACGCGGCGCGCGCCTGCTGCCAGTGCAGCGGCACGTCCAGCGTCAGCCCGGGCACCAGCTCGACCAGCGCGCCGTCGCGCAGCGGCGCCGCCACCAGCGCCTGCGGGTGCAGGCCCCAGCCCATGCCGGCCAGCGCCGCGGTGACGAAGGCCTGGGCCGAGGGCAGCGTGTGCCGCGGCAGCGCCACGTGGCGATGGCACAGGCGCCGCACCCAGCGCGCCTGCAGCTCATCCTTGGCGTTGAACACCGGGCTGGGCGCGCGCGCCAGGCTGCCGGCGCCCACGCCGCCGGCGAAGTGGCGCTGCACGAAGGCCGGGCTCGCGGCGGCCACGTAGCGCATGGCGCCCAGCGGGCGGCTGCTGCAGCCGGCGGGCGGGTGGGCGGCGGCGGTCACCGCGGCCAGCACGGCGCCGCTGCGCAGCCAGCCGGCGGTGTGGTCCTGGTCGTCCACCGCGACGTCCATCAGCACCGGCGCGTCGGCCGCGAAGGCGGCGACCACCGGCGCGAACCAGGTCGCCAAGCTGTCGGCGTTGACCGCCACCGGCAGCGGCACGCGGCCCGGGCCTGCGCTCGCCAGCGCGGGCATCGCGCCTTGCAGGTCTTGCTCCAGCAGGCGCACCTGGTCCAGGTGGCGGCACAGGCGGCGGCCGGTCTCGGTGGCGCGGCAGGGCTGCGCGCGCACGACCAGCGCGCAGCCCATGCGCTCTTCCAGCAGCCGGATGCGCTGCGAGACGGCCGAGGGCGTCACGTGCAGCGCGCGCGCAGCGCGGTCGAAGCTGCCTTCGCGCACCACGGCGGCCAGCGCGGCGAGGGCGGGGTAGTCCAGCATGAATTCAGTTCTGCTTCATCAGCTTTAGAAAAGATAGTTTGTCTTCATAGGCCGCTGCGGGCAAGCTGGCGCGATGCCTGCCGTTGCCGCCGCCGCCCCCGCGCTCGCCGTGTTCCTGCAAGGCCTGGCGCTGGGGCTGGGCCTGATCGTCGCCATCGGCGCGCAGAACGCCTTCGTGCTGCGCCAGGGCCTGCGCCGCGAGCACGTGGGCAGCGTGGTGGCGTTCTGCGCCGCGGCCGACGCGCTGCTGATCGTCGCCGGCGTGGCGGGCATGGCGCAGGCGCTGGCCGGGCGCCCGGGGCTGGCGCGCGCGCTGGCGCTGGCCGGCGCCGCCTTCCTGGCGGCCTATGGCGCGCGGGCGCTGCGGCGGGCCTGCCGCCCCGGGCGGCTGCAGGCCGTGCCCGCGGGCGCCGGCGCGCGGCGCGCCGCGGTGCTGGCGCAGGCGGCGGCCTTCACGCTGCTGAACCCGCACGTCTACCTCGACACGCTGCTGCTGGTGGGCAGCATCGGCGCGCAGCAGCCGCCGGCGCTGCGCGGCTGGTTCGCCGCCGGCGCCAGCGCAGCCAGCCTGGGCTGGTTCGGGCTGCTGGGCTACGGCGCGCGCCGGCTGGCGCCCTGGTTCGCGCGACGGCGCGCCTGGCAGGCGCTGGACGCCGCGATCGGGCTGACGATGCTGGCGCTGGCCGCGCTGCTGCTGTGGCATGCGGGGGCGGCGGGCGCTTGAAGACGGCTCATTCCGCGCGCCCCGTCTCGGCCAGCGCCTTCAGCCGCCGGAACTGCTCGCCCAGCACGCGGTCGACCGCGGGCGCCAGCGCTTCGAGCCCCGTGTCGGCCGGGCCGCCGACGCGGTAGCTCAGGCGCAGCACCGTCTTGCCGTCCTGCACGCCGGTGGCGAGCTCGAGCACGCCGTCCACCGGCAGCGCCTGCAGCGGGCCCAGGTTGCCGCGCGCGCGCAGCACGCGGCCGGGCAGCACCATCAGCACCTGGGCGTGCTGCGCCGAGGCGCCGCCCTCCCAGCGCTCGCACCAGCAGCCGCCGGCCTGCGCGTCCAGGCTCAGGTTGGCGGCCTTGCCGGACCAGGTGTGCGCGTCGCTCCACCAGCGCGGCAGTTGCACGATGGCCTTCCAGGCGGCGTCGGCGCCGGCCTGGATCTCGCTGCGAAAGCTGCTGGTGAAGCCCAGGCCGGACACGGCGCTCAGCTCGGCGTGCGCGGAGGCGGCGGCGGCCAGCAGGGCCAGCGCCGCGGCCGCGGGACGGCGCTTGAGGACGCGCTTCATGACAGCAGCCCCAGCACCGCACCCATCGCGGTGAAGGCCAGCACCAGGTAGCCGGCATTGATCAGCCACAGCCTGAACGAGCGGCGCTCGAACAGGTAGACCACGCCCAGCGCCATCGCCACCCAGCCCAGCCCGGCGGCCAGGCCGGCCAGCACGGCGAAGCGCAGGCTCTGCCCGCGGCCGATGAAGGCCGCCAGGTTCAGCGCCATCACCAGCGCGGCCGCGAAGGCGAGCGCGAACACGCGCCCCATCGGCGCCTGGTGCAGGCGCTCTTCGTCCAGGCCGGCCTCGCGCATCCAGGCGCGCGAGAATGCCAGCGGCGAATACCACAGGCCGCCGATCGCGAAGTTCACCAGCGCGGCGGCCAGCACCGCGGGCATGCTGAACGGCAAGTTCTCCATCTCGGTCCTCCTCGACGACGCTGGCGATCGTGCCGCCACGGCGCCGCCGCCGGCAAGCCCGGCGCCGACGAAGGCGGACGCCGGCCCGCCCGAGGCCGACGCCGGCACGCCGAAATCGGCGCGCCGCCCCGCCGTGCGCCTGGACGACCGCGCGGCCATGCTGCTGGGGTCGGCCGGCTTCGGCCTCGCGATCCCGCTGCTGGGCGGCCTGTACGGCAGCCTGGGTCCCGGCGATGCGCGCTTCTGGCTGGCGCAGGCCGCGTACATCGCGCTGGCGCTGGCCATCTGGGCCGGCAACCGCTGGCTGCTGCTGCAGCAGCGCCGGCACTACGACTGGTTCGGCCAGCCCTGGCGCAAGCTGGTGCTGCTGGTGGCGGCCAACGTGCTGTACACCGCGCCGGTGACGGCGCTGGGGCTGTGGCTGGGCGCGCGGCTGGGCGGCCAGCCGCTGCCGCCGGCGGCGTTGCAGCTGGTGGTGGCGGTCAACGTCGTCTGCGTGCTGTTCGTGACCCATGCTTACGAGACGCTGTTCCTGATCCGCGAGCGCGAGTCCGACCTGCTGCAGGTGGAGCGGCTGGAGCGCGCCCGCGCCCAGGCCGAGCTGGACGCGCTGAAGGCCCAGGTCGACCCGCACTTCCTGTTCAACAGCCTGAACACGCTGGGCCACCTGATCGCGCAGGACCCGGCGCGCGCCCGCGAGTGTTGTGATACGTTGGCCGACATCTACCGCTACGTGCTCGCCGGCCGCGAGCGCGACCTGGTGCCGCTGGCCGAGGAGCTGGCCTTCCTGCAGCAGTACCAGCGGCTGCTGCAGGCGCGCTTCGGCGACGCGGTGCGGCTGCGGCTGGCGCCGGGGCTGGACGGGCCCTGGCTGCTGCCGCCGCTGGCGCTGCAGACGCTGCTGGAGAACGCCGTCAAGCACAACCGCACCGGGCGCGACGAGCCGCTGCAGCTGCACCTGCAGCGCCGCGGCGACTGCATCGTCGCGCACAACCGCCGCCGCCCGCGCAGCAGTGCGCTGCCCGGCGGCGGGCGCGGCCTGGCCAACCTGGACGAGCGCTGCCGGCTACTGGCCGGCCGCGCGCTGCGCGTGCGGCGCAGCGACCAGGCCTTCGAGGTCGAGCTGCCGCTGGTGGCCGCCGCATGAGGCTGTTCATCGCCGAGGACGAGGCGCCGGCGCGCGAGCGGCTGGTCGAGCTGATCGGCCGCGTCGCGCCGCAGGCGCAGGTGCTGGGCCATGCCGAGAGCGTGCAGGCCACGCGCGAGTGGCTGGCCACGCACGCGCCGCCGGACCTGCTGCTGCTGGACATCCAGCTCGCCGACGGGCTGTCGCTGGAGCTGTTCCGCGAGCGCGGGCCCGAGCGTGGGCTTGATTGCCCGGTGGTCTTCACCACCGCCTACGACCGCTTCGCGCTGCAGGCCTTCCAGGCGCTGGCGGTGGACTACCTGCTCAAGCCCGTGTCCGACCGCGCGCTGGCCCAGGCCTTCGCCAAGGCGCAGCGGCTGCGCGCCGGCTTTGCCGCTGACGTGGAACGTTGGATGGCGGCGCCGGCCGGGCCGTGGCGCCAGCGGCTGCTCGGCCGCCAGGGCGGCGGCGTGGTGCACGTGCTGCCGGTGGCGCGGCTGGCCTACCTGGTGTCGGTGGACAAGCTGGCCTTCGCGGTCACGGCCGACGGCAGCCGCTACCTGCTGGACGGCACGCTGGCCGAACGGGCGGCCGAGCTCGATCCGGCGCGCTTCTTCCGCGCCAGCCGCCAGGTGCTGGTGGCCGCCGCCGCCGTCGCCGCCTACCGCCCGGCCGGCAAGGGCCGCCTGTGGCTGGACCTGCGCCCGGCACTGGACGGCGAGCTGCTGATCAGCCAGGAGCGCAGCGCCGAGTTCAAGGACTGGCTGCTGCGCACGCCGCCGTGAACCCACCGCCTACACTGCCGCGATGGAATCGCCAGCGACGCCGTCGAACCCCGCCCGCAAGGTCAAGCAGCCCCCGGTCCTCTTCGCGCGCACGCAGGCCGTGCTGGCGCGCGTCAGCGCGCTGCTCGGCGGGCCGCTGCTGACGTACTGGAACAACCCGCGCGGCTCGGTCTGCGCCAACGACGTGGTCGCGCTCAACGAGGTGCTGGAGCGCGTGGGCTCGCACGAGACGATCTACCTCTTCATCAAGTCCGACGGCGGCAGCGGCCAGGTCTCCCTGCGCTTCGTCAACCTGCTGCGCCAGCACTGCCGGCGACTGGTGGCGCTGGTGCCGCTGGAATGCGCGTCGGCGGCGACGATGATCACGCTGGGCGCCGACGAGATCCGCATGGGCCCGACGGCCTACCTGACCGCGGTGGACACCTCGCTGAACCACTCGCTGTCGCCGCTGGACCGCGACAACGACCGCGTCAGCGTCAGCCTGGACGAGCTGAACCGCGTGATCCGCCGCTGGCGCGCCGAGCAGCACGACTCGACCGAGAACCCGTACAAGAGCCTGTTCGGCTACGTGCATCCGCTGGTGATCGGCGCGGTGGACCGCGCGGAGTCGCTGTCGGTGATGCTGTGCCGCGAGCTGCTGGCCTACCACATCGGCGACGAGGCGCGCGCGCACGAGATCGCCGCCACGCTCAACTCCAAGTACCCGTCGCACAGCTACCCCATCCTGCTGAACGAGGCGGCCAAGATCGGGCTGAAGGCGGTGCCGCTGGCCGGCGACGTCAACGCGCTGCTGCTGGAGCTGAACCGCCTGTACAGCGAGATGGGCCAGAAGGCGACGACCGACTTCGACGAGATCCGCGCCCACGGCAACGAGATCCTCAACATCCTGGAAGGCCCGGGCCTGCAGGTGTTCTACCAGCACGACAAGGACTGGTTCTACCGCAGCGAGGAACGGCGCTGGATCACGATGAACGACGAGAGCAGCTGGCGCCGCATCGAGCGCAGCCGCGGCAAGCTGCGGCGCAGCATCATGCACGTGGCCTGATCCGCCGGCCGCGGCGGCGGCGGACGATTGCACGCAGGAGGTGCCGATGAGCTTCACCCGCATCCCGCCCATCCAGTGCCTGGTCACCTTCGAGGCGCTGGCGCGGCTGCGCAGCGTCAGCCGCACGGCGGAGGAGCTGTGCGTCACCGTCAGCGCCGTCAGCCACCGCGTGCGGCAGCTGGAGGACCAACTCGGGCTCAAGCTGTTCGGGCGCGACTTCTCGCTCACGCCCGACGGCGCCGCCTACCTGGGGCACGTGCGCGCCGGGCTGGCCTCGCTGCAGCAGATGAGCGGCCGCGGCCCGCAGCGCCGGCCGCGGCTGCGCGTGGCGGCGCCGCCCACCTTCTGCCGCCAGTTGCTGATGCCGCGGCTGGAGCTGTTCCGCACCGCCTGCCCCGACGTCGAGCTGGTGCTGCACGTGGCCATCCCGCTGGCCGACCTCACCGCCGAGCAGACCGACCTGGAGGTGCGCTTCGGCCCCGGCGGCTACACCGACTGCGAGCACCGGCTGCTGCAGCGCGACGAGCTGACGCCGGCCTGCAGCCCGGGCTTCGTCAACGAGTTCGGCCCTTTCAACGGCCTGCACACGCGCGACGAGCTGGCGCAGACGCGGCTGATCCGCAGCCCGCTGGAGCCCTGGGCGCCGTGGTTCAAGCACTGCGGCGTCGAGCTGCCCGAGCCCAGCGGCTCGCAGTTCAACGACATCGGCCTGGGCCTACGACGCCGCGGCCACCGGCTTCGGCGTGATGCTGGTGCGGCGCCGGCTGGGCGCGGCGTGGCTGGACAACGGGCGCCTGGTGCCGCTGTCGGACCGCTGGACGCCCGGCGCCTACAGCTATCACTTGTGCTGGGCGCCCGGCGCGCTGGAACGTTGGGAATGCGCGGCCTTCGCCGACTGGTTGACGGCGCTGCTGGCCTGAACGCAGGGCCCGGCCTTGCCGCGGGCGTGAAATTTCTTGGCGGCCGCGCGGCCAAAGTTTCAATTGCCGCCGCCCCGGCCGCTGCCGCAACATCCGCCGCCGCCAAGAAAACGGATTCCACCGCGCCGGAGACACGCGATGCGCCTGCAGGACTGCCACAACTTCCACGACTTCCGTGAACTCGCGCGGCGGCGCCTGCCGGGGCCGATCTTCAACTACATCGACGGCGCCGCCGACGACGAGCTGAGCCACCGCCGCAACACCGCCAGCTTCGAGCAGTGCGACCTGATTCCCAGCATCCTGCGCGGCGTCGAGGAGGTCGACACCTCGGTCACGGTGATGGGGCAGAAGCTGGCGCTGCCGTTCTATTGCTCGCCGACGGCGCTGCAGCGCTTGTTCCACCACCAGGGCGAACGCGCGGTGGCCGCGGCGGCGGCGCAGTTCGGCACGATGTTCGGCGTCTCGTCGCTGGGCACGGTCAGCCTGGAGGAACTGCGCCGCGCCTGCGACACGCCGCAGGTCTACCAGTTCTATTTCCACAAGGACCGCGGCCTGAACCGCGCGATGATGCAGCGCGCCAAGGACGCCGGCGTCAACGTGATGATGCTGACGGTGGACAGCATCACCGGCGGCAACCGCGAACGCGACCTGCGCACCGGCTTCTCGATCCCGTTCCGCCTGACGCTGGGCGGCCTGCTGCAGTTCGCGCTGAAGCCGATGTGGGGCATCAACTACGTCACGCACGAGCGCTTCAAGCTGCCGCAGCTCGACGAGCACGTCAGGATGGACGGCGGCACCCTCTCGATCGGCCGTTATTTCACCGAGATGCTCGACCCTTCGATGAACTGGGACGACGTCGCGCGGATGGTGCGCGACTGGGGCGGCCCGTTCTGCCTGAAGGGCGTGATCTCGGTGGCCGATGCGCGCCGCGCGGCCGAGATCGGCTGCCGCGGCATCGTGCTGTCCAACCACGGCGGCCGCCAGCTCGACGGCTCGCGCGCGCCCTTCGATCACCTGGCCGAGGTGGTGGACGCGGTCGGCGACCGGCTGGACGTGATGATCGACGGCGGCGTGCAGCGCGGCACCCACGTGCTGAAGGCCTTGTCGCTGGGCGCCAAGGCGGTGGGCCTGGGGCGCTTCTACCTGTACCCGCTGGCCGCCGCGGGCCGGCCCGGCGTCGAGCGCGCGCTGGGCCGGCTGCGCGACGAGGTGGTGCGCGGCATGAAGCTGATGGGCTGCCGGCGGCTGGACCAGCTCGGCCGCGACAACCTGCGCTTCAGGGCCGGCTGACGCGGCGCCGCCCACAGCGCTTCCGCGCCGCGCCGATCGACGGCAAACTCCAATCCTGCGTACACCACGCCCGAACACATCCGAGGAGACAAGCACCATGGTCTGGCAACAGGTCTACGACCCCTTCCACAGCATGTTCGTGTCCACCGCGCTGGCCGCCGTGCCGGTGGTGGTGATGCTGGGAGCACTGGGCTTCTTCCACATCAAGGCCCACATCGCCGCCGGCATGGGCCTGGTGGCGGCGCTGGCGGTGGCCATCCTGGCCTACGGCATGCCCGCCGACATGGCCGGGCGGGCGGCGGTGCTGGGCGCCTTCACCGGGCTGCTGCCGATCGGCTGGATCGTGCTGAACATCATCTTCCTGCAGCAGTTGACCGAGCAGAACGGCAGCTTCAAGGTGCTGCAGGATTCGCTGTCGGGCATCACCGAGGACCGGCGCATCCAGCTGCTGCTGATCGCCTTCTGCTTCGGCGCCTTCTTCGAGGGCGCGGCCGGCTTCGGCACGCCGGTGGCGGTGACTGCCGGCATCCTGATCGGCCTGGGCTTCTCGCCGCTGGCGGCCTCGGGCCTGAGCCTGATCGCCAACACCGCGCCGGTGGCCTTCGGCGCTTTGGGCACGCCGGTGATCACGCTGGCCCAGGTGCACGGCTACGACCTGCACCAGGTGACGGCGATGATCGGCCGCCAGTTGCCCTTCTTCTCGCTGCTGGTGCCGTTCTGGCTGATCTGGGCCTTCGCCGGGCGCAAGGCCATGATGGAGATCTGGCCCGCGATCCTGGTCACCGGCCTGTCGTTCGCGATCCCGCAGTACCTGGTCTCCAACTTCATGGGGCCGGAGCTGGTGGACATCATCGCCGCCATCGTCTCGATGGCTAGCCTGGTCGCCTTCCTGCGCGTGTGGCAGCCGAAGAAGATCTGGACCTCGCCGGCGATGCGCGGCAAGGACCTGAGCGCCGGCGAGGCCAAGCCGCCGCGGCCCGTGGTGCGCCATTCCAGGCAGGCGCTGGTCGCGGCCTGGACGCCCTGGGCCATCCTGTCGGTGTTCGTGTTCATCTGGGGCCTGCCGTCGGTGAAGACCTGGCTCAACGGCCTGTTCGCGCCCAAGTTCCCGATCGAGGGCCTGCACAACCTGGTGATGAAGGTGCCGCCGGTGGTGCCCACGCCGCACCCCGAGGGCGCGGTCTACACGCTGAACCTGCTGTCGGCCACCGGCACCGGCATCCTGCTGGCGGCGGTGATCAGCGCGCTGGTCATGAAGGTCGACCCGGCGGCCATCGTGCGCACCTTCTTCAAGACCCTCTGGCTGGTGCGCTACTCGCTGCTGACCATCGTGCTGATGCTGGCGCTGGGCACGCTGACGCGCTTCTCGGGCACCGACACCACGCTGGGCCTGGCCTTCGCCAACACCGGCATGCTGTACCCCTTCTTCGGCACGCTGATGGGCTGGATGGGGGTGGCGCTGACCGGCTCCGACACCGCGTCCAACGTGCTCTTCGGCGGCATGCAGAAGGTGGCGGCCGACCAGCTCGGCCTGTCGCCCAACCTGATGGGGGCGGCCAACAGCTCGGGCGGCGTGATGGGCAAGATGATCGACGCGCAGTCCATCGTCGTGGCCTCCACCGCGACGCGCTGGTTCGACCACGAGGGCGACATCCTGCGCTACGTGTTCTTCCACTCGATCGCGCTGGCCTGCCTGGTCGGCCTGTTCGTCACGCTGCAGGCCTACGTACCGCCGTTCACCGAGATGGTGGTGCATTCGGCGGCGGTGCGGAACTGACGACCCCCGGCCCCGCCGGGGCCGGCTTCTCAGCCGCGCGCGGGGATCAGGGGCATCAGCAGGTGGCTGTCGTGCGCGCCGCCGGTGTGCACGCTGTTGCGGCCGCCGAACTCCGCGGCCGGCCGGTCCTGCGGATGGTCGTGCAGCATTCGGCCCGGCGGCGTGACGACGAAGTCGCAGCCGCGCACGCTCAGCACCAGGCGCCAGCCGGCCGGGAACACCAGCGAGGTCGGCCAGATCTCCACGTCCACCGGAACCACCTCGCCGGGCCGTACCTTCTGCACCTCGTCGTGCACGTGGTACGGGCGCCAGGGGCGGCTGCGCTCGGGACAGGTCTTGCGGTGCGACACGCGCAGCCAGCCCAGCGCCATCGGCACGCGCTCGTGGGCGCCGACGTAGGTCACCTCGCGGTCCTGCGGGTCGAACACGCGCAGCACCGCGAAGATGTCCATGTCGGTGGTCGAGGTGGACACCCACAGCCGCAACGCCGCGGGGCCGGTGAACTCGGTCTCGCGCTCGAACGGCGCGGTGCTGAAGTGCACGCCGTCGCCCAGCGCGTCGTAGCCGGCCACGGCGGCCGCTGCCGGCGGCGCCGATCCCAACGTTCCGGATGAGGCGTCGAGGTGCAGCTTCGTCCACTGCGTGCGCGCCAGCGGCCATTCGTGCTCCTGCCGCAGCGTCGCCGTGCCGTCGGCGCGGCGGATGGCCAGCTGCACCGGCGGCTCGCGGTCGAAGCCGTTGTCCTCGCCGCACAGGAAGCGCTTGAAGAAGCGCTTCTGCAGCGCGACGTAGTGCGGCAGGTAGAAGCTCTCGTAGTGCGTGCCGATGTGTGCGAACAGCCACTTGTGCCTGGAGCCGGCGGCCAGCCAGCCCTCGACGTTGCCGCGCAGGTGCATGCCGGGGCCGCCCCAGTTGGCGGCCGACAGCAGCGGCACCTCGATGTGCTCCAGCCGCCCGCAGCGCGCGCGGTTCCAGGCGTCGTCCAGCGGGTGCGCCAGCCGGTCGGCCGGGTGGTCGGCGCGGTTGCCTTCCAGGATGGCCGGCGGCAGCGCCGCGCCGGTCGTGCGCTGGCCGGTGTCGCGCCGGCGGTGCGTGGACGCGCCGCTGCCGTGCTGGTTGGACAGCACCTGGCGCGGCCACCACGCGAAGGTGAAGCCGTTGCTGAGGATGCCGCCGTGGTGGCCGCCGTCGCGGTAGAAATCGCTCGAGCCTTCCCAGGGCACGATGGCCGCCAGATGCGGCGGCCGCAGCGCCGCCACCTGCCACTGCTTGATGGCGAGGTACGAGACGCCGATCAGCCCGACCTTGCCGTTGCTCCAGGGCTGCGTGCCGGCCCATTCGATGGCCTCGTAGAAATCGCGCGTCTCCACCGGGCCGAACGGGTCCAGGTAGCCGGGCGACATGCCGGTGCCGCGCGAATCGATCTGGATCACGACGAAGCCGTCGGGCACCCAGCGCTCGGGGTCGACCACCTCCCAGCGCAGGTAGCGGCCGCTGGAGCCTTCGCCGTCCAGCCCCGGGTAGATCCGCTTGAGCACCTGCCACTGCGGGTTGAAGGCGTCCTCGAAGTGCACGTCCTTGCCGTAGGCGCCCATCGCCATCAGCACTGGATACACGCCGCCGGCGCGCGGCCGGAAGACGTTGGCACGCAGCACGATGCCGTCGGACATCGGGATGCCGGCGTCGATCTCGACGAGCATCGCGTCGTCGGCGGTCGCGGTGTTCATCGCGCGATCCTCACTGCGGCTCGATGCCGGCCTGCTTGACGATGCGCGCGAAGCGATGCGTCTCGGCCTGCACGAAGCGCCCCAGGTCCTCGGGCGTGCCGCCGATGGGCTGGCTGTCCCACTTGATCATCTGCTCGCGGATCTCGCTCACCTGCATCGCCTTGTCGAACTCGGCCGACAGCCGCCTGACGATGGCCGGCGGCGTCTTGCCCGGCGCGAAGACGGCCACCCAGCCGCCGTTGTAGTCGAAGCCGGGCAAGCCGCTCTCGGCCAGCGTGGGCACCTCGGGGAAAGGCGCGATGCGCTGCGCGCTGGTCACCGCCAGCGGCCGCACCTGGCCGGCCTTGACCGCGATGATGGCCGCGGTGGTGCTGAGGAAGCAGGCCGTCACCTCGCCGCCCATCACCGCCTGCAGCGCCGGCGCGGCGCCCTTGTAGGGCACGTGCAGCAGCCGCGTGCCGGCCACGTCGTTGAGCAGCTCGCCTGCGAGATGCAGCGTGTTGCCGATGCCCGGCGAGCCGAAGCTCAGCTTGCTGTCGGGCTTGCGCGCCGCGGCCAGGAAGTCCTGCACCGTGCGCAGCGGCGAGTTGACGTTGACCACCAGCGTCAGCGCCGGCGCCACCGTCAGCAGGCTGACCGGCGCGAAGTCGGCCGCGCTGTCGTAGGGCAGCTTCTTGTAGATGCTGGGGTTGATGGCCTGCGAGCCGGTGGTCAGCAGCAGCGTGTAGCCGTCGGGTGCGGCCTTGGCCACCGCGTCGGCGGCGATGATGCCGTTGGCGCCGAGGCGGTTTTCCGCCACCACGGTCTGGCCCAGCTGCCTGCCCACCTGCTGGCCGATCAGCCGGCCCAGCAGGTCGGGGCTGCCGCCGGGCGAGAACGGGATCAGCAGCTTGATCGGCCGGGTCGGATAGTCCTGCTGCGCGGCGGCGCGGCCGCCCAGCGCCGCCGCGGCCAGGGCCAGCAGGCCCTGTCTGCGAGTGATGTGCATCGTCGGTCCTTTCATGTCGACCCGGGTTCAATCCGCCTGCGCGAGCACGTGGCGCGCCATCTGCTCGCGCGTGCAGATCCAGACGTCGCCGCCGGCCTGCGCGCGCTGCATGAGCTCGTCGAACACCCAGGCGCCCGAGGGCCGGCCCAGCACGTGGGTGTGGCCGGTGACGTCCAGCATCAGCGGCGCGTCCTCGCGCCGCATCGCGGCCAGCGTGTCGTCGAAGACCTGCAGCATCTGGCGCGCGGGATGGCCGTAGCGGATGCAGGTGGGCAGGTCGTTGACGTCCATGGTCAGCGGAATCGCCACGATGCGCCGCTCGCCGAAGCGCAGCACGTAGGGGCGGTCGTCGTCGTTGACGTCGCCGTGGTGCAGGTAGCCGGCCTCGGCCAGCAGCCGCGCGCTGAGGGCGCTGCCGGTGCCGCGCGGGCTGATCCAGCCGCAGGGCGCGACGCCGGCACTGCGCTGCAGCAGCGCGTGGCAGCGCTGGAGGTTGGCGCGCTCGCCGGCCTCGTCGAAGTAGACCGGGATCACGTCCATGCCCCAGGAGTGATTGACGATCTCGTGCCCCGCCTCGGCGATGCGGCGCACGGTGGCCGGGTCGCGCTCGGCGATCACCGCGTTGACCATCACGCTGGTGCGCACGCCGCGCCGCTCGGCGATGGCCAGCAGGCGGTGGATGCCGCGCACCGGCCCGAAGCCGGCCCACGAATGCGCGTTGGTGTCGAAGAAGCCGGGCTTGAGCACGTTGCCCATCGGCCCGATGCCCGGCGCCTGGCCGTCGGACCAGGCCTCGTAGGCGATGTTGAAGATCACCGCCAGCCGCTTGCCGCCGGGCCAGCGGAAATGGTCGGGCAGTCGCGTGACCTGCGCGTCGGCGTGCATCGCGTCAGCCCTCCTGCACGACGGGGTTGGAGAGCACGCCGATGCCCTCGATCTCGATCTCGATGCGATCGCCGGGCTGCATCCACACCGGTGGCGTGCGCGCATAGCCCACGCCCGAGGGCGTGCCCATCGCGATCACGTCGCCCGGCTCCAGCGTCAGCGCCTCGGTCAGCAGCTGCAGCGCATGGGCCACCGGGATGATCATGTGCGCCGTGTCGTCGCTCTGCATCACCTGGCCGTTCAGGCGCGACTCGATCTTCAGCCCCGCGGCGCCCGGCGGCAGCTCGGCGGCCGGCACCAGCCAGGGGCCCAGGGCGCCGGTGCCGTCGAAGTTCTTGCCGATAGTCCACTGCGCGGTGCGGCGCTGGTAGTCGCGCAGCGTCGCATCGTTGAAGCAGGTGTAGCCGGCCACCGCCGACAGCGCGTCGTCCAAGCTCAGGTGGCGCGCGCGGCGGCCGATCACCACCGCCAGCTCGGCCTCGTAGTCCAGCTTGTCGGACACGCGCGGCCGCACGATGGGCGCCTGGTGCGCCACCAGCGAGGTGGCGCCGCGCATGAAGAAGCTGGGGTATTCGGGCTTGGCGTGGCCGCCTTCGGCCGCGTGCGCGGCGTAGTTCAGCCCCAGGCAGATGATCTTGCCCGGCCGCGGCACCGGCGTCAGCCAGGCGGCATCCGCGGCGGCGACGCGCGGCGCGCCGTCCAGCACGCGCTGCGGCACGCCCGCGGCCAGCAGGCGCAGCAAGGCCTCGAGGTCGTCGCCGCCGGGCGGCAGGCATTCGGCCAGCGAGACGAGCTGTTCATCCACCACCGCCACCCACTGCGAGGGCTGGTCCGGAGTGGCGACTCTTGCAAACTTGGGCATGATGTCGATAAAACCTGGATGTTGTGATTTTGTCGATAAAAATTATATGAACCGTTGCATGTCGATTTTTCTAGGGCAAACCCGATGAGCGACGCCGGCACCGCCGAGACGACCACGCTGATCCGCGCCACCTACGAGCGGCTGCGCGCCGACGTGCTGGCCGGCCGCTGGGAGCCGGGGCGCAAGCTGCTGATGCACGAGCTGCGGCAGCACTACCAGGTGGGCGCGAGCCCGCTGCGCGAGGCACTGAACCGCCTGGCCAGCGAGGACTGGGTGGTGCACCACGAGCAGCGCGGCTTCAGCGTCGCCGAGGCCAGCGCGGAACGGCTGCAGGACTTGGTGAGCACGCGCATCGCGGTGGAATCGCTGGCGCTGGAGCAGGCCTTCGCGCGCCGCAGCGCGGCCTGGGAGGAAGAGCTGGTGCTCGCTTTTCACCGGCTGTCGCGCACGCCGCGCTCGGTGCGCGCCGACCGCTACGAAGAGAACCCCGAGTGGGAGCGGCTGCACCACGCCTTCCACCGTGCGCTGCTGGCGGGCTGCGGCGCGCCGCTGCTGCTGGGCTTTTGCGAGCAGATGTACGACCAGGCCTACCGCTACCGCCAGCTGGCGGCGCGCAAGGCCTACAAGCGGCGCGACGAGCTGGGCGAGCACCGCGCGATGCTGGACGCCGCCATCGGCGGCCGCCTGGACGAGGCCAAGCGTCTGATCGCGGCGCACTACCAGCGCACCGCGGGCATCTACAGCGACAGCGACAGCGGCCAGACCGGCTGACGTCGACCGTTGGCCATGACAGCGCCGCCGCCGCGCCGCGTTCAGCCCGCTTGCAAGGCCTGCACCTGCCCCAGGCAGCGCCGGTAGCGCTCGTCGACGCGGCGCGCGAACCATTCGGTGCTGAGCTTGCGCGTGATCTTGGGGCTGTGCAGCTCGATGCGCGGCAGCACGGCGCGCGGCAGCGTGCGGCGCTCGAGCTTCTCGGCATAGGCGAACACGCGCTGGTGCAGCGCGGTCTGCTCGAAGCCGGGCTCGTCGCCGCGCTCCAGGTCGCGCCGCACCGCGGCCTCGTCCAGGCCCAGGCGGCCGGCCAGGCTGTAGGCGGCGCGCTCGGTCTCGCCGGGGGCCTTGCGCTCGCCGTGCGGCAGCAGGTCGCCGTCGGGCGTGACCGGCAGCCCCGAGGCCAGCGCCAGCGCGGCCTGGAAGCCGGCGTTGCGGCTGGCCCAGCGGCCGGCGTTGAAGTCGGCGAAGCGATGCAGCATCTGCTCGTAGGGGCCGCGGTAGTCCAGCAGGTGCGCGGCGCCGAAGTACAGCCCGCCGCGGCGCGTGAAGACCTCGTGCCGCACCGTGTCCTTCAGCTCATAGGGATAGCGCCGCCGGCGCACCTGCGCCTCGGCGAACGCGATGCTCACCTGCATCGGCCCGCCGGTGCGCACCGGGTTGCTGTCGGCCAGGAAGGTCTTGCCCAGCGGCACCATGCCGATGAAGTCCTCGAAGATCAGGCTCAGCTCGCGCTCGGTCTTCACCGCGTCCAGGCGCTCGGCATAACTGCGCCCGTCAGGGGATCTGAGCGCCAGCGCCGCGCGCACGGCCAGCGCCGGCACGCCGGCGCGGTCGGCGCGGCGGTCGATCTCCTGGCGCGCGATGGCCGCCAGCCCCGGCACCGGCGGGTCGGCCTGGAAGCCCGACTCCTGCTCGGTGACGGCCATCACCGCGCACAGGTGCGCGGTCGTCGACGGCAGTTCCAAGGCCGACAGCGCGGCATGGATGTCGGCCGCCCAGCCGGGCTTGTCGCGGGTGCGCTCGGGCAGCAGCCGCGTGACCAGCGCGCGCGCCTCGGTCGGCCCCAGGCCGGCGGGCTCGCTGACCGGGCCGGGCGCGCTGCAGGCCGCCAGCAGGCCGGCCAGCGCCAGCAGGAGAGGGCGGCGGAGGGCGCGATGCATCGCCGCGCAGCTTAAGGCCTGCGCGGCGTGGCCCGCCGCGGTCAGCCGGCGCGGCGCCGGCGCCGCGCGCCGGCCGCGGCCAGCGCCAAGCCGGCCAGCAGCCACGACGCGGGCTCGGGCACGGCGTTCGCTTCAGCGATCAGCGGCGTCATCGTGCCGTTGAACGTGCCGTCGGCGACGAAGCTGACGCCGGTGGTGAAGCTGCCGGCCGCATACGGGTCCACGCCGGCATCGGTCTCGATGCCGGTGATGCGGAAGCGGTCGACGCCGCCGGGCGCGAACAGGTATTCGTCGCCGCCTTGCAGGTCCACGCCGGCGTCGATCCAGGCGTTGCCGTCCCACAGCCACAGGTCGAACAGGTCGTCGCCCACGCCGGTGGGCAGCGTGACCGAGCGGAAGTTGGGGTCGCCGTCGCCGATGCGGTAGTCGTAGCCGTAGGCCGCCTCGGGGTCGATCAGCACCGTCTGCCCGGCCAGCACCGGCACGCCGTGGAAGACGTAGACCGGGCTGCCGCCGGACAGGTCCAGCATCGGCAGGTACTGCGGCACGCCGGGATTGGCGTTGGACAGCGTGAAGCTGAGGAAGGTGCGCGACTGGCTCAGCACGTTGAAGAAGGCGCCGTTGCTGGTGTTGTTGCGCGTGTCCTGCAATTGCAGTTCGATCGCGTACTGGCGGCCGAATTCCAGCGCGTTGCCGAGCAGGAAGCCCGAGTCGCCCGGCGCCAGCGTGAACGAGGTGGCGCCGGCCTCCAGGCTCTTGCGGAAGATCATCGTCGAGATGCCGTTGCGCACGTCGGCCACGTCGCGCACGACGAAGGTCACCGCGTCCACCGCGGCGCCGGTGGCGGGCAGCGCCCAGGTGAAGGTGGGCGTCTGGCCGTTCTGCTGGATGGCCGTGCCTTGCGCGAAGCCCATCGCCGACGCGCCCGCCAGCGTGGGCGTGACGGCGCTGGCGCTGTTGGCGCCGTTGGTAGCGAAGAGGTTCCAGTTGCCGTCGGGCAGCAGCGCGGGGTTGCCGGCGTAGGCCCAGTGGTTGGAGCTGAGCGCGGAGGCGACGAAGCCCAGCGTCAGCGTCATGCCGCCCTGCGTCGCGGTGACGGCCGTGCCCTGCGCGTTGGACAGGTCCTGCGGCGCGCAGGGGTTGCCGGTCAGCACCACGCAGGTGGAGCCGAACTGCTGGCGCTGGCCCGCGGTGATGCCCAGCGCATTGGGTGAAACGTTGTCCAGGAACTGGTAGGTCTGCGTCACCGAGATCGGCGTGGCCAGCGCGGCCGGGCCGGCGGCCAGCAGCAGCAGGCCGGCTGCGGCGGCGCATGCGTTCTTCTTCATGCTTCGGGCCTTTCCTCGAAGGTTGGGATTGCGTGGCTCGATCTTGGATGGCGCGTGCCGACGTGCAACGCAACGGCCTCATCGTGCGCGGGGAAATTCCCCGCGAATGCGGGATGGGGAAATTCCGGATCCCCGGGACTTCAGGCCGCGCGCTTCAGCGCCGCCGGCGGCTGGCCCAGCAGGCGGTGGAAGGCGCGGCGCATGCGCTCGCCGGCGCCCAGGCCCGTGCCGAAGCCGCAGTCGCGCACCACCTGCTGCACCGACGCGGCGCCGCTCGCCAGCGCGGCGCGCGCGGCTTCGACGCGCAGCCGCTCCACCGCGCGCGCCGGCGTGCTGCCGGTCTCGGCGCGGAAGGCGCGCGCGAAGTGGCGCGGGCTCATGCAGGCGCGCGCGGCCAGGTCCTCCACGGTGTGGCGCTCGGCCAGGTGGCTGCGCACGTGGTCCAGCAGCGCGGCGAAGCGGCCTTGCGGGCGCTGCAGTTCCAGCAGCGCCGAGAACTGCGACTGCCCGCCCGGCCGCCGGTGGTAGACGACGAGCTGCTGCGCGACGCGGCGCGCCAGCGCCTCGCCGTGGTCGTGCGCGATCAGCGCCAGCGCGAGGTCGATGCCGGCGCTGATGCCGGCGCTGGTCCACCAGCGCCCGTCGTGCGTGTAGATGCGGTCGGGCTGCAGCCGCACCTGCGGGTGCTGCTGCTGGAACTGGCGCGTGCGGCTCCAGTGCGTGGTGGCGGCACGCCCGTCCAGCAGCCCGGTGGCGGCCAGCAGCAGGCTGCCGCTGCAGACGCTGGCGATGTGCGGCCGGCCGGCCCCCTCGGCCGCGCGTCGCAGCCAGCGCAGCAGCGCGGCGTCGCGGCCCGCGGCGTCGACGCCGTCGCCGCCGCTGGCCATCAGCAGATCGAACGAGCCCTGGCGCGGCAGCCCCTGCGCCGGCCACGCCAGCCCCGAGGAGCTGCGCACCAGGCCGCCGTGCCGGGCCGCGAAGCGCCACCGGTAGCTGCCCGGCTTCAGGTGCTCGGCCGCCTCGAAGGCGGCCAGCGGGCCGGCGATGTCGAGCTGCTGGAAGCCCGGAAAGAGCAGGAAGACGATGCGGCAGGCCATGGCGCCGAGCATGGCATGAAAAGTGGGATCAGCGTCATTGCCGCCAAAACGAGGTGCAGCGATGCTGGCGGCCTTCGCCACCGCATCGCCATCGCCCCATGAACGCCACGACCCCAACCTTCGACATCGTCTTCGCGCTCTTTCCGCGCATCACCCAGCTCGACTTCACCGGCGCGCACGAAGTGCTGTGGCGGCTGCCCGGCGCGCGGCTGCTGCTGGCCTCGGCGGCCGGCGGCCGCGTCGAGGCCGACGGCGGCCTGGCGTTCGAGACCCGGCCGCTGGCCGAGGTGGAACGCTGCGACCTGCTGCTGGTGCCCGGCGGCATGGGCGTGGTGCCGGCGATGGAAGACCCCGTCTTCATCGCCGGGCTGCGGCGCCTGGGCGGCCAGGCGCGGATCGTCGCGTCGGTGTGCACCGGCTCGCTGGCGCTGGCCGCGGCCGGGCTGCTGAACGGCCGCCGCGCCGCCTGCCACTGGGCCTGGCGCGAGCTGCTGGCCACGTTCGACGGCGTGACGCCCGACGCCGGCCGCGTGGTGCGCGACGGGCCGGTGATCACCGGCGGCGGCGTCACCGCCGGCATCGACCTGGCGCTGACGCTGCTGGCCGAGATCGCCGGCCCCGAGCTGGCGCAGGCGGTGCAACTGGGCATCGAGTACGCGCCGGCGCCGCCCTTCGACTGCGGCCGCCCCGAGCGCGCCGCGCCCGCGGTGCTGCAGGCGGTGCAGAGCCGGCTGCAGCAGATGCGCCCCGACCGCCTGGCCGCGGCGCAGCGCTGCGCCGCCGCACTGCGCAGGAGCTAACGCATCATTTCAACGCAGCAGCACCGCGCGCAGCATCTGCAGCGCGGTGTCGACCTCGTCGGCCGCGACGTTGAGCGCCGGTACGAAGCGCAGGCGCTGCGGGCGCACCGCGTTGACCAGCAGGCCCGGCGCATCGCTGGTGTCGCCTTGCGCCTGCTGCAGCAGCGCCTGCGCCGCGGCCGTGGCCTGGTCGGGCTGCGGCAGGTCCAGCGCCAGCAGCAGACCGCGGCCGCGCACGGCGCCGTCGGGAGTCGACGGGCCCAGCGCCTCGGCGATCCGCTGCAGGCCGCCGCGCAACTGCTCGCCGCGCGCTCGCACCTGTTCGAGGAAGCCGCTCGCCGTCACCGCGTCCAGCACCGCCAGCGCGGCGGCGCACATCAGCGGGTTGCCGTGGTAGGTGCCGCCCTGGTCGCCGGGTGCGAAGCAGCAGGCCGCCTCGCGCGCCAGCAGCGCGCCGATGGGCGCGCCGCCGCCCAGGCCCTTGCCCAGCGTCATCACGTCGGGCTGCACGCCGCTGGCCTGCCAGCCCCAGAGCTGGCCGGTGCGGCCGACGCCGGTCTGCACCTCGTCGAAGATCAGCAGCAGGCCCAGGTCGTCGCACAGCCGGCGCAGCGCGCGCAGGAAATCGGGCGTGGCCTCGATCACGCCGGCCTCGCCCTGGATGGGCTCCAGCATCACCGCCACGGTCTGCGGGCCGACGAGTGCGGCGACGCTGGCGATGTCGTTGAGCCTGGCCTTCGGGAAGCCCGGCACCTTGGGCTCGAACAGGCGCTCGAAGCCGGGCTTGCCGCTGGCGCTCATCGTCGCCAGCGTGCGGCCGTGGAAGGCGTTCTCGAAGGTGACGATCTGGAAGGCGCCGCCGCGGTGCAGCGCGCCGAACTTGCGCGCCAGCTTGATCGCGCCCTCGTTGGCCTCGGCGCCGCCGCCGGTGAAGTAGCAGCGGTCCAGGGCGCTCAGTTGCGTCAGACGTTCGGCCAGCTCGACCGCGCGGTCGTTGTACAGCCCTGGGCCCGGCTGCAGCAGCCGCCCGGCCTGCGCCGCCAGCGCGTGGGCGATCGCCGGCGGCGCATGACCCAGTGTGTTGACGGCCCAGCCCTGCACCAGGTCGAGGTAGCGGCGGCCGCCGCTGTCCCACAGCCAGCTGCCGCGGCCGTGGGTGAAGACGGCCGCCGGCCGCTGGGTGACGTGCATCAGCGCGTGCACCGGGTACTGGTCGAAGGCGGCCTTGGGAAGTTCGGCGATGTCGAGGGTGCTCATGGGCTTCGGTTCCTGGGTGGGAAAGGACAGGACGCGAAGGCCGTCGGTCTCGCTCGTCAGCCCCTGGGACCCCCGGGGTCCGCGCTGCGCCGACCCCGAAAACGCCGAAGGCCACGAGGGGTCTCGTGGCCTTCGCAGGGGAGTGAACGATGCGGATGCTCTCAATCACTCCGGCGGCACGACACCTCTCGACGCTGGCGTCGGGAGAGTCGTCGCGAAGAGACGGTGCGCAAGGCGGTGTTCACGGCGCGGAGTATGGGGCCGCGGGGGCAGTTCGCGGCGCTTGGCGGCGCGCGAGGTGCGGCCGGCGTTGTGTGCGGCCGACAGCGGGCCTGCGGTCAAGGCGCGAGCCTGGCCTGCCAGGTGCGGCCCTGCGCGTCCTGCCAGACGATGCGGCCGGGCTCGACCCACAGGCGGCCGAGCGGGCGGCCGTCGGCGGCCTGCAGCGATTCCGGCGCGGCGAGGGGCGGGGCGGCCGGCGTCCATGGGGACTGCACGCGGGCGCGCAGCGCGGCCAGGCGCCCGCGCAGCGACTGGTCTTCGGCCGTGCCTGCCAGCAGGGCCAGCGCGGCGGACAGCGGGTCGGCCGCCGGGCCGGCGATGCGGCCGAGGCTGGGCGCCGCCGCCCGTGGCGCGGCGGCCGGTGCCGGTTGGGCTTTGGCCGCGGCGGCGTCGGCTCCCTCGGCGGCGCCGGCAGCCTGTTCGGCGGCGCGGCCGGTGGCCGCTTGCTCGGCCTTGTGGGGCGCCGGCGGCGGCGGGGCTGCGGCCGGCGCGGGTACCGCCGGGGCGGGCATGGCCTCGGGCGCCGGCGTGGGTGCCGGCGCGGCGGGCTGGGCAGCCGGTGTCTCGCGCTCGCGGCGGCGTTCGGGCAGGCGCTGCGGCAGCGGCGGGGGCCGCGGCGCTGGTGAGGCGATCGGCGGCTGCGGCGCGGCTACGGCGGGGGCTTGCTCGGCCATCGGTGCCGGTGCAGGCGAAGGCGCCGGCGCGGCTGCCGGTGGCGGCGCCGGCATGGCCGCCGGCGGCGCCGATTCGGTGCCCGGCAAGGCTTCCGGCGGCGGCCCTTCGCGCCACATCAGGCCGACGAAACCGGCGATCAGCAGCGATGCGAAAGCGCCGGCCGCGACCGGCCGCGACCACCAGGCCAGCCAACGTTCGACGAAACCCGGGCGCGGCGTCGTGGCCGTCGCCGCACGGGCCTGCGCCAGGATGCGATCGCTCAAGGCCGCCGGCGCCGTGGCATCGCGGTCGGGCGCGTGGCGCAGCGCGGCGCGCAGGTGTTCGTCGCGCGGCAGGTCGTTACCCGGGCCGCTCATGCCAGGCCTCCGGCCGGCAGATAAGCGCCCATGCAGCTCCGCAGCTTGTTCATCGCATAGCGCAGGCGGCTCTTGGCGGTCTCGAAGCCGAGGTCCAGCGCGCGCGCCAGTTCGTCCAGGCTGAGGCCGTCCTCGTGGTGCAGCAGGAAGGCGCTGCGCTGCGCCGGCGGCAGGCCGTCCAGGCAGTGCAGCAGCCGCTGGCCGGCGGCGCGCCAGAAGGCCTGGTCGGCCGGGTCCTGCGCGTCGGCGGCCGGCCAGTCGGCCCAGGGCTCGCGCGCGTCGCTTGCATCGTCGGCCGATGCCGATTCGTCGACCGAGACCTCGCGGCCGCTCTTGCGCAGGCAGTCGATCGCGCGGTGGTGGGCCAGCGTGAACAGCCAGGTGCGAAAGCTGGCGCCCTGCGGCGACCAGCGCTCGCGCGCCTGGATCACGCGCGACCAGGTGTCCTGGAACACCTCGTCGGCCTGCATCGCCAAAGCGCTGCCCAGCACGCGGCGGACGAAGCGATAGAGCCCCGCCTGGTGCCGCCGGTACAAGCGCTCGAAGGCCCGCGCATCGCCGCCGGCGAAGGCGCGCATCAGGGCATCGTCGTCGTTGCTGTCCACGGTGACTGGTACGGCCGGCCCGCGATCAAGGGGTCAAGGCCTCAAGCCCGCGCCGGCGCGACGCCCCTATCACGCCCATCCACGGGCGGGTGAGGGTCGGCAGTGCGGATGCAGCCCTCATCCCCCGCCTTCTCCCGCAAGCGGGAGAAGGAGCTTGGGCGGCAGCATGGTCCCCTCGGGGACAGGTCGCCGCAGGCGACCAGGGGGAGCGGCGGTGAAAAGCGGGCCGAACCGGATCCGGCTTTGCCGGTCCGGTTCGGTAGCCCCCTCGGGGGGCGGCCGCCCCAGCGGCCGGGGGTTGTCAGTCCCACTTCAGCCCTTGGCCCGCGGCACCCGCCCCATCAGATAGAACTCGTCGTTGGGCCGCATGCCGATGACGTTGGCCATGCGGTTGGACAGGCCGAAGAACGCGGTGATCGCGGCGATGTCCCAGATGTCGTCGTCGGAAAAGCCGTGCGGGCGCAGCGCCTCGAAGTCGGCTTCCTCCACGGTGTGCGACTGCTCGCAGACCTTCATCGCGAAGTCCAGCATCGCGCGCTGGCGCGGCGGGATGTCAGCCTTGCGGTGGTTGATGGCCACCTGGTCGGCCACCAGCGGCTTCTTCTCGTAGATGCGCAGGATCGCGCCGTGCGCCACCACGCAGTACAGGCAGTGGTTGACGGCCGAGGTGGCGGTGATGATCATCTCGCGCTCGCCCTTGGTGAGCGAGCCCGTGTCCTTGACCAGCAGCGCGTCGTGATAGGCCATGAAGGCGCGCCACTCGGCCGGCCGGTGCGCCAGCGCCAGGAAGACGTTGGGCACGAAGCCGCTCTTGGCCTGCACCTCCAGGATGCGGGCCTTGAGGTCGTCGGGCAGGCCGTTCAGGTCGGGCACCGGCCAGCGCGAGATGGGCGGCGAAGCGGGGGTCGTCATCGGTCGTCTCCTTCAGTGGCGGAACTGCATCGCGTGCAGCCGTGCGTAAAGCCCGGCACGGGCCAGCAGCTCGGCGTGGCTGCCCTGCTCGACCAGGCGGCCGCCGTCCAGCACCAGCACGCGGTCGGCATGCTCGATGGTGGCCAGACGGTGCGCGATCACCAGCGTCGTGCGGCCTTGCATCAGCCGCTCCAGCGCGTCCTGCACCGCGCGCTCGCTCTCGGCGTCCAGCGCCGAGGTGGCTTCGTCCAGGATCAGGATCGGCGCGTCCTTGTACACCGCGCGGGCGATCGCCAGGCGCTGGCGCTGGCCGCCCGAGAGCTGGCTGCCGTTGTGGCCCACCAGCGTCTGCAAGCCTTGCGGCAGCGCGCTGACGAAGTCCAGCAGATTGGCCGCGCGCAAGGCCTCGCGCACGCGCGGCTCGTCGACGTCGTCACCGGACCCGTCACCCAAGGCCACGTTAGCCGCCACGCTGTCGTTGAACAGCACCACGTCCTGGCTGACCAGCGCGAACTGGCGGCGCAGCGCGCGCATGTCCCAGTCGCGCAGCGCGCAGCCGTCCAGGCGGATGCAGCCGGCGCTGGGCTCGATGAAGCGCGGCAGCAGGTTGACCAGGCTGCTTTTTCCCGCGCCCGAGGGGCCTACCAGCGCCACGGTCTCGCCGTGCTCGATGCGCAGGCTCAAGCCTGCCAGCGCCGGCTCGGCGTCGGCGCGGTAGCGCAAGGCCACGTCGTGCAGCTCGATGCGGCCCTGCGCGCGCGCCGGCGCGAAGCTGCCGCCGGCCTCGAAGGGGCTTTGCTCGATCAGGTCGACGCTGCGCTCCACCGCCGCCAGGCCGCGCGTGATGGGCGCCATCACGTCGGACAGGTGCTTGATCGGCTGCACCAGCAGCAGCATCGCGGTGATGAAGGCGACGAAGCTGCCCACCGACGAGCCGCCGGCGCCGGCCTGCCACAGCGCCACCGCGATCACTGCCGACAGCGCGAACGCCGCCAGCATCTGCGTGACCGGCGTGATCGTCGCCGCCGCCACCACCGATTTCAGCAGCAGCCGGCGCAGCAGCCGCGCCTTGTCGGCGAAGCGCGCCGCCTGCTGCGCGCCGGCATCGTGCAGGCGCACGATGCGCCAGGCCAGCACGTTCTCTTCCACCACGTAAGCCAGCTCGTCGGTGGCGCCCTGGCCCAGCACCGTCAGCCGGTGCAGCCGGCGGCCCAGCGTGCGCATCACCAGCGCCAGCGTGGGGAACAGCAGCCCGACGAACAGCGTCAGCGGCCAGTTCAGCCACAGCAGGTAGCCCAGCAGCGCCAGCAGCGTCAGCGAATCCTTCAGCAGCGTGAGCAGCGCGCCGATCAATTGCGTGGTGCCCTGCTGCACTTCGTAGACCAGCGTGTTGGTGAGCTGGCTGGCGGTGTGCGTGGTGTACAGCCCCGGCTCGGCGCGCAGCAGGCGCTCGAACATGTCCTGCCGCAGCTGCAGCACGCCGTTCTGCGCCGCCGACGCCAGCCCGTACTGGGCGACGAAGCCGGCCAGCCCGCGCACGAAGAAGAGGGCGATCAGCGCCAGCGGGATGCTCCACAGCGGCAGCGCGCGCGCGGTGAAGCCCTGGTCCAGCAGCGGCTGCAGCAGCGCCGGGATCATCGGCTCGGTGGACGCCCCCACCACGGCGCCCAGGCCGGCCAGCGCCAGCGCGCGGCGGCCGGACTTCAAGTAGGGGACGATGCGCGCCAGGCGCTGGGTGATCGAGGCCATGCAGCGGCGGCATTATCGCGGCCGGCCCCGGAAAGGCCGCTGCCTACAATCCGCCGCGCCGAATGAACCTTTTTCCTTCAATCCGATCCATCGGCCGCATGCCATCCCGCAGACAGATCCTGGGCGCGCTCTCTGCCGCCCTCGCCGGCCCCGCCGCGGCCCAGTTCCGCGTGGAGATCTCGGGCATCGGCGCCACCCAGGTGCCGATCGCCGTGGCCAGCTTCCGCGACGAGGACAAGGCCGGCACCGGGCTGGCCGCCATCATCCGCGCCGACCTGCAGCGCAGCGGCCTGTTCCGCACCGCCGATGCTCAGGGCGCCGCACTCGACGAGCGCAGCAGCGTCGACACTGCCGACTGGCGCACGCGCGGCTTCGACGCGCTGGTGGCCGGCTCGGTCGCCCGCCTGGCCGACGGCCGTTTCGACGTGCGCTACAAGCTGTGGGACGCCGTCAGGGGCGAGCAGCTGCTGGGCCAGAGCAAGCTGGTGGTGGCCGCCGACCTGCGCCTGGCCGCGCACCGCGTGGCCGACGAGATCTACCAGGCCATCACCGGCGAGCCGGGCGTCTTCGCCACTCGCATCGCCTACGTGGTGCGCAGCGGCCGCCGCCACACGCTGCACGTGACCGATGCCGACGGCGAGGGCGGGCAGGTCGCGCTGAACAGCCCCGAGCCCATCATCTCGCCGGCCTGGTCGCCCGACGGCAAGGAGCTGGCCTACGTCTCGTTCGAAAGCCAGAAGGCCGTGGTCTGGGTGCAGAACCTGTCCACCGGCCAGCGGCGGCAGCTCGCCAATTTCCGCGGCTCCAACAGCGCGCCGGCTTGGTCGCCCGACGGGCGCGAGCTGGTGCTGACGCTGTCCACCGCGGGCATCGCCCAGCTCTTCGTGATGCCGCGCGAAGGCGGCACGCCGCGCCGGCTGACCACCAGCAACGCCATCGACACCGAGGCCGTCTATGCCCCCGACGGCCGCACGGTGTATTTCGTCAGCGACCGCGGCGGCGGCCCGCAGATCTACCGCGTGGCCTTGAGCGGCGGCACGCCCGAGCGCGTGACCTTCAGCGGCGCGCACAACATCAGCCCGGCCATCAGCCCCGACGGCAGGCTGCTGGCCTACGTGGCGCGCCAGGGCGGCGGCGCCTTCAAGCTGGCCTTGCTCGACTTGGCGGCCGGCGGCGCGCCGCGCCTGCTGACCGACACCAGCGACGACGAAAGCCCCAGCTTCGCGCCCAACGGCCGGCTGATCGTCTACACCTCGCGCGAGAACCGGCGCGACGTGTTGATGACCACCACGCTCGATGGCAAGATCAAGACGCGCTTGGTGAGCAGCGGGGCCGACATGCTCGAGCCGGCCTGGGGGCCCTTCAATCGCTGACGGGCTGCGCCCACGTTTGCCTTTTTTCCACGGCCCAGGAGATGACCATGACCTTCAAGCCTGTTTCTTCGCTGTCCGCGCTGGCCTGCGCCCTGGTGCTGGCCGGCTGCGCCTCCGGCGTCAAGCTCGACGAGGCGCCCGTCGAAAGCCGCACGCCCACGGCCGTCAACAGCGATGCCGCGGCCAAGGGCGCGGGATCTTCGGCCACCTCCTCGTCCACCGCGCAGTCGCAGGTGGCGACGGTGGACCTGAACAAGGGCACCACCGCCTCGCAATCGCAGATCGCGCGCGTCGTCTATTTCGACTTCGACAGCTTCGTCGTCAAGGACGAGTTCAGGCCCGTGGTCGAAGGCAACGCCAGGCTGCTGGTGGCCGACAAGCAGCGCCACATGGTCGTGGAAGGCCACACCGACGACCGCGGCAGCCGCGAATACAACCTGGCGCTGGGCCAGAAGCGCGCCGAGGCGGTGGCCCGGTCGCTGGCGCTGCTGGGCGTCGGCCCCGCGCAGGTGGAAGCCGTCAGCTACGGCGAAGAGCGCCCGGCCGTGCAAGGCGAGAACGAAGACGCCTGGGCCAAGAACCGCCGCGCCGAGCTGAAGGACCGATAGATGAACCACCCCCGTCGGCTGCTGGCGGCTGGCGCGCTGTCGCTGGCCGCATGGGCTGCGCTGACCAGTGGCCCCGCCCGCGCCGGCCTGTTCGACGACGACGAGGCGCGCAAGGCCATCCTGGACCTGCGCGCGCGCATCACGCAGACCGACGAGCAGTCCAAGGCGCGCAGCGCCGAGCTGGCTGCCAGCAACGCGCAACTGCTGGAGCAGGTCAAGGCCTTGCAGCGCAGCCTGCTCGACCTGAACAACCAGCTCGAGCTGATGCGGGGCGACATGGCCAGGCTGCGCGGCAACGACGAGCAGATCCAGCGCGAGCTGGCCGAACTGCAGAAGCGCCAGCGCGACCTGGGCCAGAGCGTGGACGAGCGCGTGCGCAAGCTGGAGCCGGTGCGCGTGACGGTCGACGGCCGCGAGTTCAACGCCGAGCCCGAGGAGCGCAAGGCCTACGACGACGCCGTGGCGCTGATGCGCAGCGGCGACTTCGACAAGGCCGCCCCCGCGCTGGCCGCCTTCCAGCGCCGCTGGCCGGCCAGCGGCTACGCCGATTCTGCGCGTTATTGGCTGGGCAACGCACAGTACGCGCGGCGCGACTACAAGGAAGCCATCGCCACCTTCCGCGCCTTCGTCAGCGCCGCACCGGAGCACCCGCGCGCGCCTGAGGCGCTGCTGGCGCTGGCCAACAGCCAGGCCGAGATGAAGGACCCCAAGGCCGCGCGCAAGACGCTGGACGAGCTGCTCAAGACCTACCCCAAGTCCGAGGCCGCGCAGGCCGGCAAGGAAAGGCTGGCGTCGTTGAAGTAGGCGTGGGTCGACCGGCGCGATCCCTAGAATCGCGCCCCATGCAGGAATCCGACCTCCCCGGCCTGGTACAGCAGGTCTTGTGGGCCAGCTTCGCGCTGGCCGTGATCTTCGGCGCCATCGCGCAGCGCACGCACTTCTGCACGATGGGCGCGGTGGCCGACATCGTCAACATCGGCGACTGGGCCCGCATGCGCATGTGGGCGCTGGCGCTGGGCGTGGCGATGCTGGGCTTCAACGCGATGGTGGCGCTGGGCTGGGTGGAGGCGAAGAACAGCATCTACGCGGTGCCGCGGCTGCTGTGGCTGTCCAACGCCGTCGGCGGGCTGCTGTTCGGCTTCGGCATGGTGCTGGCCTCGGGCTGCGGCAGCAAGACGCTGGTGCGCATCGGCGGCGGCAACCTCAAGTCGCTGGTGGTCTTCATGATGCTGGGCCTCAGCGCCTACATGACGCTGCGCGGGCTGACCGCCGTCTGGCGCGTGGCCACCGTGGACGCGGCCGCCGCCACGCTGGCGCCGGGGCAGGACCTGCCCTCGCTGCTGGCCGCGGCCACCGGCGCCTCGCGTCGAACGTTGGCGCTGGCGGTCGGCGGCGCGCTGGGGCTGGCGCTCGTCGTGTTCGCGCTGGCGCGGCGCGAAGGCCGCAGCGGCGACGTGCTGCTGGGCGGCGTGGGCATCGGCGCGGTGATCGCCGCGGTGTGGTGGGTCTCGGGCCGGCTGGGCTTCGTGCCCGAGCACCCGCAGACGCTGGAGCCCACGTTCCTGGCCACCAACTCGCGCAGCATGGAATCGCTGAGCTTCGTCTCGCCGGTGGCCTATGCGCTGGACTGGCTGATCCTCTACAGCGACAAGAGCAAGACGCTGACCATCGGCATCGTCAGCGTGTTCGGCGTGATCGTCGGCTCGGGCCTGGTCGCGCTGCTGACGCGCAGCTTCCGCTGGGAAGGCTTCGGCGGCGTGGAAGACACCGCCAACCACCTGGCCGGCGCCGCGCTGATGGGCGTGGGCGGCGTCACCGCGATGGGCTGCACCATCGGCCAGGGGCTGTCGGGCGTGTCGACGCTGGCCGTCGGCAGCTTCATCGCGCTGGCCGCCATCATCCTCGGCGCCGTGCTGGGCCTGCGCTGGCAGACGTGGCGGCTGGAACGCAGCGTTTGACTGCTTTCGGCGACGCCGACCTGGAGCGCCGCTTCGGCGGCCTGCGGCGGCTGTACGGCGACCGAGCCTATGCACGCATCCGCGCCGCGCGCATCGCGGTCGTCGGGCTGGGCGGCGTCGGCTCGTGGACCGCGGAGGCGCTGGCGCGCAGCGGCGTGGCGGCGCTGACGCTGATCGACCTGGACCACGTCGCCGAGTCCAACGTCAACCGCCAGGTGCAGGCGCTGACGCCCACGCTGGGGCAGAGCAAGGCGCAGGCGCTGGCCGAGCGCATCGCGCTGATCCACCCGGGCTGCCGCGTCACCGCGGTGGAGGAGTTCGTCGACGCCGGCAACTGGCCGGCGCTGCTGCCGGCGCCGGTGGACGTGCTGGTCGATGCCTGCGACCAGGTGCGCGCCAAGGCGGCGCTGGCGGCCTGGGCGATTGAGCGGCGCCGGCCGCTGGTCTGCGTGGGCGCCGCCGGCGGCAAGCGCCAGGCGCAGCAGGTGGCCGTGGCCGATCTGGCCGAGACCACGCACGACCCGCTGCTGGCCAGCCTGCGCCAGCGCCTGCGCCAGGCCGGCGCGGCGCCGCGCATGGGGCCCATCGGGCTGCGCTGCGTGTTCTCGCGCGAGGCGGTCCAACGTCCGACGCCAGCCGACTGCGGGGTCGGCCCGCCCGGCAGCGCGCTGGCCTGTGCCGGCTACGGATCGAGCGTGACCGTCACCGCCACCTTCGGCCTGGTGGCCGCCGGCGAGGCGTTGGAGCGCCTGGCCGGCGGGCCGGATTGAAGCCGCCGGATTCGTGGCTATAATGCGCGGCTCTGCGGATGGGGTCGTTAGCTCAGTCGGTAGAGCAGCGGACTTTTAATCCGTTGGTCGCAGGTTCGAATCCTGCACGACCCACCAAGATCGTGCAGGGCCGGCCAGGCGCACGGTTCTCGGGCTCTTAGCTCAGTTGGTAGAGCAGCGGACTCTTAATCCGTAGGTACCTGGGTCACGCCCAGGTCGTGGAGCCAAGTCACAGACGCTGGTGGTGGTCGCGACGCCGCCGGACGCAAGGTCCTTCAACCGTACCCCGCGGTTGCGGAGGACCTGCGGTGATCAAGACTTTTGCTGCTCTGAACAGCAAGGGCGGCGTCGGCAAGACGACGCTGCTGGCCAACCTCGGCGGGCTTCTCGCTGACATGGGCGCGAAGGTTCTGCTCGTCGACGCAGATCCGCAGCCGTCCCTCACCAAATACTACGAGCTGGCCTATGAGGCGCCCCACGGCATCGTGGAGGTCGTCACAGGCGGCACCGTGCTTCCGCAGGCGATCTCGCACACGTCGATCGCCAACCTCGACCTCGTGCGCAGCAACGATGGCGGGGCCGAGTTGCAGCACTGGCTCCACGGGCGGGAGGACCGCCGATCGCGCCTGGCCCATGCGCTGGCGAACCCTTACGTCAAAGACCACTACGACTACGTCCTGATCGACACGCAGGGCGCCATCGGGCCGCTGCAGACCGCGGCCGCGTTCGCGGCGGACACGCTGATCTCGCCGCTTCCACCCGACACGCCGTCGATCCGCGAGTTCCGCGACGGCACGCTGCAGGTTCTGAAGCGGCTGGAGAAGGATCCGCACGAGCCGCGCGCCGAACTGGCGCCCATCCAGGCGGTGATCTGCCGCTTCGACTACTCGCGGGACGCGCGCGCGCTGCTTACGCTGCTCAGGAGCGAGTTCACCGCGGGTGACCGCGTGACGATCCTCGACACGATCATCCCGAAGGCGATCGCATACCAGAACGCCTTCACCGCGCGGGTGCCGGTACACCGGATCAACCGCTCAGGTGGCGCCCGGAACCCCTCGGGCTTCCAGACCATGCACCAGGTCCTGTGGGAACTGCAGCCAGAGCTGCAGGGGTTCTTCGCGGGTGGGCTCAAAGGCAATCCCGATGAGGTCTTCGCCGGCCGAGTTTCGGCCTGAAAGGGGACGCCATGAGCACGCCCAAGAACCCCAAGCCGGTCGGCATGCCGCTGACCCTTTCGGCCGAGAAGATCATGGCCAACCAGCAGATCGCGCACACCGTGCACCAGCGCAAGCGCGGCGTCACCACCAGCGCACTGCATCCGGCTGAGACCAATCCTTTCGCGGCCGCGGCGCAGGCGCAGAAGCAATCGCGCGCTGAGCGCGAGGCAGCCGCGCTGCTGGCCAGCTACAGCGTCGGGAGCACCGAGCCCTCGAAGGTCGACCTGCGCCGCGGCGACCTGCCCGGCTGGACGATGCTCGAAGTCGACGCCATCGACGAGTACGAGCACAACCCGCGCCAGTTCCGCAACGACAAGCGCGCGGAGATCAAGGCCGGGATGGAGGCAAACGGCTTCACGGGCGCCCTGACCGTCACGCGGCGTCGTGAGGGCGACCGCTACATCCTGGCCGCAGGCGGCAACACGACGCTGAACGTCCTGAAGGAACTATGGGCGTCGACTGGCGACGAGCGCTACCGCTGGGTCAAGTGCATCTTCCAAACGCACGAGGGCGACACCAAGCTGCTGGCCCAACACCTCGGCGAGAACCTCAACCGCGGCGACATGAAGTTCTGGGAGATCGCCACCGGGATGATGGATCTCGTCGCGATGATCCATGCCGATCGCCAGCGCGCCGATCCGGCCGCAAAGCCCATGAGCCAGCGCGAGATGACGGAGGAGCTGCGGGCCCGTGGCTTGAAGGCGGATAAGACTTCGGTCGGGCGTTGGCAGTTCGCAGTGGAACGGCTCAGGGCTCTGGGGGCGACTACCGCTTTGCTGACGCCCCGCAGTTGCATCGTGCTTCAACCACGACTCATTGCCGTGCGCGGGCTTAGCGCGAAATTCGACATCGCGGAAGAGGTCTTCTGGGCCGAAGTCGTCGACCCAGTGCTTCAACGAGCCGCCAGGTCCGTCGACCCGCAGACCGACGGGGACCTGGATGCCGAGTTGCTGTGCAACGAAGTCGAGATTGCACTGGCCGAGCGCGCCGGTGAGACGGTGCAGTCGCTGCGCCAGATGCTCAGCATCTTGCGCGTCTCGCCTGAGTTGACCCTCGCGGATCTCCGCGTTCCGTCGATCGCCAGGCCCGGCGACGGCGCGTCTGCCGGCGACGGTGGGCATCGAAGTGCGGAACCGCCAGTGGACCCGCTTCCGGCTGCTGCCCAGCGGCAACTGCCATTGAACCCTGGCGCAGTCCGCGTGGACGGCCGTGCGCCGGGAAGCAATTCCGCGACAGGCTCTTCGGGCCTCACGCCCGGCGCGCAGCCGCCGTCTGCGCCGACGGGGACGGCGGACGCGCCGCGGCCGCAGGCGCCGCTCTTCGAAGACCCGGTAGAGGCGCCGCGACCGTCCGCTGCCGGCACCCCCGCTGAGCTGAAGGAAGCCGTCCTCGCCGTCCTGAACGCCGTCGGCCTGGCCGACACCTACCGGGACCGGCCAGGAATGCCCCTGGGGTTCTTCCTGGAGCTGCCGGATCCCGCGATCCACCCGCGCCTGCAGGTGCGGCTCGACTCCGAGGCCTATCAGCGTCGCATGGCCAAGACTGTGGTCTGGTGGCACCTGGTGTGCATGAGCGGCCAGCTCGGCGACGGCTGCACGAAGTACATCGACCTGGAGTCGGCCTACTTCGCACACTTCGGGAACGACCACGACAGCGACCCATTCGCGTCGATCGACATCGAGCACGATCCCCTGGAGGTCCTGCCGACTGCGTTGCAGCGCCTCGCGCCGGGGCCTCTGCAGCAAGCCATGCGTCTGCTGCGCTTTGCCGAGGAGCAGGCCGCGCAGTTTCTCCAGCGCCACCCTGAGCGGTGGCGCCGCATGCAAGAGATTCACCCCGACATCGCCATCTGAGCCAGGCAGGGAGTCGCCCATGGCAACGAAACGACGCGAGGCGGCCGGCGCCGAAGGCGCCGCCGCCAGCAACATGGTTCCGGCGGCGGAACTTGTCCGCCGGCGCCGCGAGCGCGCCGAAATTGCTCGCGATATGGCGCTGATCGCGCGCAAGGCCGATCAGCAGCTCATCCAGCTGACCGAGCGCGTTTTCTTCTCCGTCCCGCGGGGCTACCCGGCCATTACGGGCTCGCTCGCGTCGGCGCATGCGCTCTACATCATCGAGCTCTGGAGCGAGCGTGCGCTCACCGAAACCGGCAGCCCTTGGGTTCGAGTGCCCGAGGAGCAGTGGATCTACAACTCCGGCCTGTCCTTCGAGGAGTGGATCGAGTCGCGTCGCATGCTGCGGGACCTCGGCCTGATCGCCGAGCGTCGCTACTTCGACGATGACCGCCACGGACTGGCCACCGAGTACAGCTTCGACTGCGCGGGCTTCAGCCGGCACCTGGCTGCGCTGCGCGCTGACTTGCAGCAGTGGTGCCTGGAAGACGCGCTGGAAGAGCGGCGAGCGGGGCAGGAGGCCGTCCAGGCGCCGGCACGGCCTGCGCGGCGACGGCCTTCAGGAACCGCGCGGCACTCATCGTCGGTCGGGGCCATACCGCCTTCCACCAGCAGGAGCCAGCAATGACGAAGGTATCCGGCGCTACGGGAGATCAAGACCGAGGGCGAGCAGGCAACTGGGCCGTCGTCATTGGCGTTGTCTTGGCTTTTGAGGCGGTCCTCTTCACGTTCAGCTGGTGGGGCGTTCGGCTCGCGTGGGAAGTAGGCGGGGCCGTAGGTGTGCTCGCGGCAATTGGCGGAGTGTTTCTCCTGGACATTCTGGCGGAGATCGTGCTCCACAGCCGGTCTGGACGGCCGCAGGGGATGCTCGCGCCCGCTGCGATTGGCGGGGTCGATGTGCTGCGGACGAAGATGACCAGCGAGCAGCGGCCGGCGAAATGGAGCTGGACCGCGGCGATCTTCCTTTGCATCGCCCACTCGTTCTTGCCGCTGATCGTCTCCATGCCCTTCGTCGCATTGGCTTCGGATGACGGGTTCAGGACATTCACGATCTACGCCCTCGTCCTCCTAGTGATCAGCCACGCCGAGGGACAGGTGGCACAGCCAATCGCCCGGGACGCCAAATGACGATCCGCAGACCCAAAGCCGGCCCGGAGAAACACCGTCTCCGCAGCGGCTTTGGGTCTGCGTCGCCGGCGCGGCACTTCGAGATGCCGGCTGGCGACGGCGATGTCGAGTCAGAGCTGCTTGTCGCGCGACCTCGCAACATGCTGCGGCAGCTTGCCGCGAGCCGCGTTGATCCACTCCGTGCGCCAGACGCTCGGGAGGGCCTGAATCGCTCCGTCGGCATCTCGACTCGGTTGATGCAATGCGTCGGCGACGCCGCCGCGGGGCTGATGCTCTCCCAACTCGTCTACTGGTCGCGTCGCGGTGCGGAGGCCGCGGACGGCTGGATCTGGAAGACCGCACAGGACTGGGCCCAGGAACTCGGTGGCATGAGCTGGAAGGTCCAGCACCGTGCCCGGCAGCACCTGTTGGCCCACGGCCTGATCGAAGAGCGCCGGCTCAACGTGCCGGCACGCCTCGAATACCGCATCCACGTCGACAGGCTGCTGGCCGAGCTGACGCAGGGAACTGGCATGGACGCCGATCCCGAGACCTGGCTGCATCCGGCCTTGGCGGAACGTCTGTTCGGACGCGGCTTTGCCTGGCACAGCGAACTGGGGCACCTGTTTCCGCTGCACACGGCGATGCTGTGCTCGCGCCTGCTCGCCGGCGTGCGCTGGCCGCCCGGAGCCTCAGCACGCCAGCACCTGGGCTTGCGCTTCGTCGGCCTGTCGCGCAGCGGATGGTTCCGCGAGACCGGCCTGACGCGCGATCAATGGCAGACCGCCAGGCGCAACCTGCGGAAGGCCGGCGTCCTCGCCGAGCGCCAGCGCAACTTCCCGCGCCGGGTCGATCTGGCTGTGCACATCCTGGCCCTGGCCGAGCTGCTTCGCACGCCCAAGGGGGCCAAGGGGCCCTATAGGCAGGATCGGGAGATCCTGCCGGGTGGGTTCGGTCATCTCCCGATCCAACCTAGCCAATCTCCCGATCCTGCCTTTAAGGATCTCCCGATCCCGCCTGCACCAATCTCCCGATCCCACCTACAACAGTCTCAACTACAGGTAAGTCAACTACTCCCACAACTGCCGACCATCGCCTCGATCGCACAGGCATCGCCCATTCCCACCTTCGGCTGGGGTGGTGGTGGTGGGTATCAAAGGGCCGAGAAGCCAGAAACCGGGCCCAACCCGGCGCCTGCCGATGCCCAGGACACGGCCAAACGTCTGCACTGGCCCGGATGCCTCAGGAAGGGCGACCAGGTCAAGGCGCGCGAGCACCTGCGGCCCCTGGCGCACGACGATCAGCAGGAGATCCTGGACGAGATCGCCTGGGTGCAGTCCGTCGGCAAGGAGGTCCGGTCGCCCTTGGCGTTGCTGCGCAGCCTTGTCGTGCGCAGGATCAACGGCAGCTTCGTCGCCGATGGTGCTCACCGCATTGCCGAGGCTCGGGCCGAAGCGCGCCGCGACGCCCAGGAGCGCCTGGCGGCTCGCCAGCAAGTGGAGGCGGCAGCTCCGGTCGCATCGGCGCAGCGATCGCCGGAGGTCATGGAGCGAATCCAGGCGCTGCTAGGCGGGAAGCGGAGGTCGGCGTGAGCGCGGACCACGTCGAACGGACTGGCGCGAGCCGAGATCGAGTTCGCGGCTGTCACTACGCAATGTTTGACGCCGAGTCGGCAATTTGTAAGTTGCCCCACGGTGGGGCAGTTCCAATGTTTGACGCCGAGTCGGCCGTCTGCAAGTTGTCCCCAGTGGGGACAGTTTGGGTAACGCCACCTTCCGCCTCGCCGACTGCTCGCGCATTCGACCAATCCCTCATTTCGCTCGCTGCCGGCTGGCGGCAGCGCGGCGCTTTCTCAACCAAGGAGACCTTTGATGGCCACCCGAATTCGTGCCGCTGCGGCCAAGAAGGCCGCGCCGCCATTTCCCGTTTCAACCACGTCGCCGTTCCCGGACAAGTACGACATCGAGGGCGAGCGCTCGGCGCTTGCGGATCTGATCCAGATGGAGGATTTCGACAAGGTGACGCTGGATCCCCGGTATGAGCGGTATATGGAGCTGGAGCGCCGGGAAGAACTCCTGCGCAAGCGCCAAGGCCGATCACGCCCATCGGAATGGCGCCGAGCCGGAAGTGCCCATTGAAGAAGCGAACGAGATCAATTTCCACCTCGGAAACCTGACCGACGAAGAGCAGGACACGATGGCGCTTCATACCCGGGAATCCTCCCGGCTGTTCATGGGGCGGATCGTGGAGCCTGGCAAAACCGGCTACGGTCAGAGCGGTGCGAAGAAGGTCGGCGCAGCGCTGCGGGCGATCTGGTACCTGTCCGGGAACGACAATCCCTATGCCGACTTTGCGCTGCTGGAAGCAAATGACCGAATCGATGAGCTTCGGCGGGGGATGGAAGCGTCGATTCTTGGAATGGAGACCAGCTTGGGCCAGTTGCAGAGGCGAGGACTGACCTATTCGATTCTCAGAGCCGATCCACCTGCCACAGTGAATCTTGGGTTTCGGTCGCCATACGGTTATTCGGTCGTCCTACTGGTTTCGACCTACGACTATTTCGTGCGGGTTGTCAAGACGATGGTCCGCAAGGACCTGATGTCCGACCGCGACGGGTACGCCACGATCTTCGAGCGCACTCGTGCCTGCCGCAGCATCTTCGAGCGGGTCATCTACTTCCAGCGCTACCTGACGCGCGAAGGCATGCTTCCCCTGTCTCGCGGCGACTGGCTGCCGACGGCCGGCGAGGACGCCAAGAAGCGTCTTGCTGCCGCGGTGGGCATCTTCGGTGAGCTGCCGCGGGAGGTCTTCAACGGTCAGCTGATGCCGCGCCATTCGCGCCGGCGGCTTGACCTGAGCGACGAGGAGCTGCGCCTGCTGGATGAGGTGCCGTTGGCTGGGCCGGATGCGCAGCTTGAAGCTGCGACCGAAAGCCTGGTCTAGGCGCCCGGGTGCCGCAGTGGCTGCCGACCTGTCCCATAGCGCATTCGTGGCGCCTGCTGCGCCAGCGATGCCCGGTGGCGTGCCGCTGCCGCAGGCATGGGGTGCAAAGGGCCGTGGGGCTGTCGCAGTGGCCGATCAAGCGGGGACCTGGCCCAGCCGTGGGGTGTGGGTTCCTGAACCAGTTGGGGTTTGAACATGGATGACAACAACCAGACCGACATCGTCAAACAGGTGATTGACGACAAAGGGCCCTTAAAGGGTAAGGGGTGGACGGTGCGGCAATGGCGGGACGATGCGCAGTCCAGGCTGGACCAGATCTACGCCGAGATGGCGATCCTGGTGGCCGAGACCAGCTCGATCGCCGCCCGGACCGTAGGCCTGAAGCTGTACTCGCTGCGGCATGCCCGGCAGCTCCGCTGGCGCTTCACGAATGGCCGGCATGCGACCTGGCCGCAAGTCGAGCCCAGCCTGGCGCAGATGTCCCCGGCGCTGGCGCAGTGGTATCGGGAAGCCCAGGAAGCGGCGCAGGTGCTCAATCACCGCGAGCAGGTGGTCCGGTACGAGATCCGGACTGTCGAGCGGCTCCTGCTGTACGGCAAGGAGCGCGAAGCGCGTCCCTACAAGGCGACCGTCGGCACGGGTTTCGGCGGCGGCCGGCCGCCGAAAGCCAAATCACCTTCAGATGGCAGTTTCGCTGCGGCAACTGCCGGTGACGCATTCACCTGCGATGAATCTTGATCGGCTCAGTAACTGCTGGCCTTTCAATTCTAGACAGAGGGGCATATTACTATGGATGCACTGCTAAGTTTTCGCATGAGGCAAGCGCTCGCGTTCTTGCTGGATCCGTGGAATCTACGGGTCGGAATACTAGGGGCTATTGCCGCATACCAACTTGCACTTTGCGCTTTGCTGTTCGCCGAACGAGCAGGATTGGTATCGGCCATTCGCCCGGTTGTGTACATGGTGCTGTGCTTGTGCGGTATGTTGGTCGCCGCAATACTTTATGCGATCGTGTGCGATTTACATGCCAGAGCCTTGGCTGATAGGTCGCGGAAGCGCATCAAACTAAAAACAAAGATCTAGTGCAAGGGCAGACAGCCATTCTCGAATGCGCTCCTAGGAGCAACAAATGGCAATTCGTGCGGAACTCGAAGGAAACCTGACCAAGAACCCCGAGGGCAAGTATGTCCAGGTCGGGGGCGAGAACAGGATGATCGTGGAAATGCGGGTCTTCAGCGACGTGAACCGTCGCACCGACGACGGTTGGGAGCAGGACGACGACCGCAGCGGCGGCGTCGACGTGACGATCTGGAACGAGAAGCTCGCCAAAGAAGTGCTTGCCCATTTCAAGAAGGGTGCCCGGGTGCTCGTCCTGGATCAGCTTCATTTGCACAACTACGAGGACGAAGACGGCGTGCAGCACGCATTCCTGCGCATGGCGGCTGAGACCGTGGGCCTGCAGCCGTACCGCATCGAGGGCTTGACGTTCCGGCCGTCGAAGTCGCGCGAGGAAACCGCAGGGGCGCCGACCTGATTGCAGGGCTTTGAGGTGGATGCCGGCACGCCACGAAAGTGGCGTAGCCGAGCAGCTGCCAACCATACGGGAGATCAGCATGGTTGAGATCACTGGGCACGGCGCGGATGAAGTGAAGGACGGCCTGCCCCAGCCGGAGGTGCGCCACCGCCTGCAGTGGACGCATGCCTTCGGCGTGATGCTGATCGAAACCTGCGCTGACGGATCCGTGTGGATCGACGGCCGGCCAGTGCGCGACACCCTGCCCCACTCCGGCACCGGATTGCCCGAGCAGCCGGCCGCCGACAGCTCCATCAACAACACCCCCTGCGGAGGGATTCAATGAGCACTACGCCGAACCCAGAGCCTGGGCCGCCTGCAGTGGGCGAGGTCCACAGCATCTCGGTCAATCTGGACGAGCCGCCCCGCACCGAAGCGCAATGGGACGAGCTTCGCGTGGAGGTGCTGCGGGCGACAACCGAACACAACCGGGCATTTCGACGAGCGACAGGGCTCGACCTCGCGGTCAACTGCGCCTTGCTCCTTGCATTGGTCTCTGCAGCGGCCTTTCTTCTCGCTCAGCCCCCACTTACTGCTCGGCTGCTGGGCGTCGGTGTACTGGCAACTACTTTGGTCTTGATCCACTTGGCCGCCTTCGGCGCGATTCGCCCATTTCAGAAGCGCCTCGGCTTGGGGCCGTTCGCCGACATCGACCCGGGAGATTTCGACGCCATCAATGACGAGGAGTACGAAGACGTGTATCGGGCTTGCAATGCAAGCCGGCTCGCGGAAACCTACGTTCGCGCTGCGCTGAGACAGGGATTCGATCTCAACCGATTCGAACTGCACGCGGTGCTTGAGGCAGCGGCGGTCGAAGAAGCAGCCCTTGCGCAAGAGGAAGCAGACGAGCGGCTGCGGGAGCGCCGATTGGACGGCGCGTTGCTGCGCGCCGAGCTGGCGACCGGCGAACCCTTTCAGCGGCCCTGGAACGCGGCACCGGCCACTACCACAGCCGCATAGGCGAGTGCCGGCCACGTCGCCGACACCGGCGCTGCCAACGCGCGCCGAAGGCCATTAGCCCGGGGAGGACAGACCAGATGTTCACGCGACTGTTGAATTGGCTGCGCGGCACCAGGACGGGGCCGGCGAAGCGGACGCGGGCCAGGGCCAGTGCCCCGTTTGCCTACGTGACGAGCAGCGCCGTGCCGCTGGCCGGCAACGCTTCGGAGCGCCCGGCTGTCGCTGGAAGCGGCGCAGCGCCGACCTCCGGGCCGTTCGAGGCACCCAGCGCTTCGGGCGGCGACAGGATCGCTCGGCCGTGCGAGAGCGGCAACGACGAATGAGCGCGGAGAGCATGTCCACACCCCACGTGGCGTCCGCCGCTCAGCTGGCGGGCGCTCTGGACTCCGACCTCGCCCGCCTGCGGGTCCCGCCCAACTCGGTGGAGGCCGAGCAAAGCGTGCTGGGCGGCCTGCTGCTGGACAACCTGGCCTGGGACCGCGCGTCCGACCTGCTGTCCGACAGCGACTTCTACCGCCACGAGCACAAGCTGATCTACGCCGCCGTCGGCGCGCTGGTCAATGCTTCCAAGCCGGCCGACGTGATCACGGTGTTCGAGCAGTTGCAGGCGCTGGGCAAGGCCGAGGACTGCGGCGGCCTGGCCTACCTGAACGCGCTGGCGCAGAGCGTGCCAAGCGCCGCCAACATGCGGCGTTATGCCGAGATCGTGCGCGAGCGCGCGATCCTGCGCAAGCTGATCGCCGCCAGCGACGAGATCGCCACCACCGCGTTCAACCCGCAGGGCCGCGCGGTGACCCAGATCCTCGACGAGGCCGAAGGCAAGATCTTCAAGATCGGCGAGGAAGGCTCGCGCCAGCGCCAGGGCTTCCAGGGCATGGACAAGCTGGTGATCGCGCTGCTCGACCGCGTCAACGAGCTGGCCGAGAACGGCGCCGAAGAGGTCACCGGCGTGCGCACCGGCTTCTACGACCTCGACCGCATGACCGCCGGACTGCAGAAGGGCGACCTGATCGTGCTTGGCGCGCGCCCGAGCATGGGCAAGACCAGTCTTGCATTGAACATCGCCGAGCACGTCGCGGTAGCCGAGGGTCTGCCGGTGCTCGTGTTCTCGATGGAAATGGGTGCCTCGCAGCTGACGCTGCGGATGGTGGGTTCGATCGGCCGCATCGACCAGTCGGGACTGCGCACCGGAGGCCTGCAGGACGGCGATTGGGAGCGACTGGCCGATGCAGTCGAACAGCTGAAGTCGGCGCAGCTCTACATCGACGAGACGCCGGCGCTCAGCTCCGCCGAGCTGCGCGCCCGTGCGCGCCGGATGGCGCGCCAGTTCGGCGGCACGTTGGGGCTGATCGTCGTCGACTACCTGCAGCTGATGAGCGGCTCCAGCAGCGGCAGCGACGAGAACCGGGCCACCGAGATCGGCGAGATCAGCCGCGGCCTGAAGGCGCTGGCCAAGGAGCTGCAGTGCCCGGTGATTGCGCTGTCCCAGCTCAACCGAGCGGTGGAGACGCGCAACGACAAGCGGCCGATGATGAGCGACCTTCGCGAGTCCGGCGCGGTCGAGCAGGATGCCGACGTGGTCGTCTTCATCTACCGCGACGACTACTACAACAAGGACAGCAAGGAGCCTGGCGTGGCCGAGGTGGTCATCGCGAAGCAGCGCAACGGGCCTGTCGGGACCGTGAAGCTGGCGTTCCTTAAGCCGCTGACCAAGTTCGAGAACCTGGCCTTCGGGGCGCTATGACGACCGCCCCGAGCAATTCGGCACTACGCGGCGCAGCGCACTCGCTCGGCTGGAGCGCGCTGCACGACGTCTTCCAGCGACACCACGGGCAAATCCGGGAACTGCTCGTGCAAGAGCAGCCAGCGGTCGCGCTCGCACAAGTCGGCGCGGCCGGCGAGGTCCGCCCAGCAGGCCTGGATCTCGTGCTGCTGCTCTTCGTCCGGCACGCGCGGCCGGCCCCCGATCGCAGCCTCCGGCGCGATCAACCGGCGCTGGCGCCGCACTTCGACGGTGCTGACCCCGAACAGGCGCGAGACCAGCGCGAGGGAGGCGCCAGCAATCACCAGGCGCTCGAACTGCGCACGATCGGAGCGCTGGCGCTCCACGCGGGCGAGCTGCCCTTGGATTTCGGCACAGTCGACGGAGATGGTGAGCCCGCAGGGCCCGGTGGCCAGCCTCATGGCGTCCGTCACGGAGAGCCGGCGCAGGCGGTCGATGAGCTGCGGCGAGAGGCCCGCGCTGGACAGCTCAGACACGTCGAGCTGGCAGCCGGCCTCAAGCCATGCCACGAAATGCGTGACCAGCAGCATGCGTGCTGCAGTATCCGAAATCGGCACGGAGAGCATGCCGTTGGCGCTACGGGGCCAATTCCTCACGTCCGCGAGCTGAGTTCCGCTCATATCCTGTCGTCCCAACGGTTGACCCGTTCGGCTGCGTCCTTTCAGAAGGGCAAGCAGCAGTCGAATGGACCCACATCAATCCGTACCCACAGATGTGTATTCCAGTGCCTTTCTGTCCCGGGGGCAATCCGCTGATCTTTACAGGTACGTCGGCATGGTCTCCCTGGTACAACGTGGTCTGGTCTTCTTTGAAGCTGTGGCAAATTCCACCGATCTCGCTGCGCTCGCATCCAATGTCAACGCATTTGCTGCGGACTTCGGATGCACGGGCGGGTGCGTGCTCGCGCGGCGCAAAGCCGGGCCGATGAGCGAATGGCGCGTCAATCTGGTGGGCCATTTCGCCGACCCCGCCGTCACGATTCTGCAGAGCCCCTCATTCCGGGGGTCTGATCCGCTGTGGCGGCACTGCGAGTCGTCGACTTTGCCGCGTGCCTGGGCCCGGACGGACTATGAAGCGGCCGGCGAGCTGCAGCACTGGCAGCTGCTGGCCGGTGGCAACGTGCGGTCAGGCTTGGTTGCCCCGGCGCCTTGGGAGCGTGGCTTGTTTGTCCTTCGGATCGACTCCCCGCTCGATGAGCCATTTGTCGGGCAGATGGCTCATGAGGTTCTGGCGCGGGTGCGGCTATTCACGACGTATGCCGAGGCCGCGGCCAGGCGCCTGGAGCTGTATCCCGAGGACGATCTCGCTGTGGCAGCGCTGGCACCACGCGAACTGGAAGTGCTTCGGTGGGCAGCCGACGGCAAGAGCGAGAAGGAGATCGGCCGGGCACTGGGCTTGTCGTACCACACGGTGTCCAAGTACCTGGACACCGCACAGGCACGCCTGGGATGCAGGACTCGAATCGAGGCGGTCGTCCGAGTCTATCGGGCTGGCCTGCTGTAGAGCCGTGGCGATGCAGGCGTTCGAAGAGTTTTCACCGCTGCTCGACGGAATCGAGCCGTTCACCGCGTCAAGGTCGACCTGACCACGCTGGCCTTCTGAGAGGCGTGGGGCCGGACAGAAGTCTGGTCGAAGGTTTGCTCATCACACCCCTGCCGGGAGTTCATCTCCCGCGTCGGGAGGTGCTGTCGGCTTCTTTTGCACCCGAAAGGAGTCACCCATGTCGAACACCCACGACACCTCACCCGCCGGCGGCGAATCGGCCGCGGCCGATGCGATCACGGCGAGCATCGTTGCAGGCCAGGATCGACCGCAATTCCTCCCGCGCGTCTTCGGCGCGCGGCTGGTGGCGATCGGCGAAGGTTTGGTCTACCGCTTCATGTCGGCGCTCTGCCCCGAGTACGGCGGCGGCTTCTGGGACTTCGTCGACCTGTCCAATGGCGGTTTCTACCTTCGGCTGAGGTCGGCGAAAAGTTTCGCAGTCCAGGTGGAGGGCAACGGGTTCGTCGGGGCGCTGTCTGCCGACGCCGCGAGCATCGTGGCCACGCTCTTCGCGCTCAACTACCTGGTGTGGCGTGGTGACGGGCACCTCGACGAAGCCTTCATGGCGCTGCGCTCCTACGCCGGTCAGCACGCCGAGGGTCCCGCGATCTTCGCGGCCATCGACTGAGGAGGCCCTGTCGGACCCGCGCTTCCTGTTCATTCAACCCCGCCGGGGCAAGCGTCCCGCGGGGTGCTCCGGCTTTTCCAATGCAAGGAGTTTCCATGTCTCAATGCAATGCCGAGTGGATCCACCTCGGACCGGGGGTCCACGACGCCAATGACCCGTCTCGGTGTGGAGTTCAAAGTGCGGCGGATCGAGGTCCGCAGCCGCGGCTACGTGCCCGACGTCTACGTCCGCTTCGTCGAGGACGTCTTCGACTTCAGGCTCTACGACGATCCGGTGGTCGTCGCCCACGCGATGGCCCAGCTCCGGCATATCGGCTACGTCGGACGGTCGTTCGAGCGCGCCGAGCTGGGACTGCAGGGCAGGAACTACATCGTGCTGGAGCCGGGTCGCGAGTTCCGGCAGTTCGTCGTCGAGAGATTCGGTTGGCACGATCTCTCGCAGCCTGAGCGTGACGCCGAGCTGCGGGCATGCGCAGCTGATTCCCAGCGATAGGATGTGCAACACAGGAGAGCATGAAAATGACCTCACCCTTTGAAATCCACCGCGACAAGGTGCTTGGCCACTACAGCACCGCGGCATGGCTTCGCAACGTCGTCATGGCGCTCTGGAACGGCACTGATCGGCCGGTTGGGCTGAGCAAGCTCAGTAGCCTCGATGACGATCACTTCAGGGCGTTCGTCGAGATGTTGAGGCACTACCGCAGCGTCGGCGAGAACGACCTGGCGTTCCTCCGGCTGGTCGAGGATGTCCGGGCGCGACTGGAGGACGACAAGGCGGCCGAGGACCGCGAGATGCGGCACGTGGCCTGGCGTAGCGATGCTGCGCGCGAGTTGCGACGGCTGGGCAAGCCCACGGGCTTGCTTGACGATCGCTACAACTGGTTTGAGGCCCGCTTCGATTCGGGCGACTCGGCTGCTGCCGCTGCTGCTGCTTGCGAGCCGCTGCCCGCGCTCGTCGAGCGGTAGCTCGGCGCCGTATCCACGGTGCAGTGCGGACCGAGCATGGACCGGGGCGCTTACATCAGCGAATGCGGCCGCTACCGCTACTCGCTGTGGCGGCAGTGGGGGCCTGGAGACCAGGTGATGTTCGTGGGCTTGAACCCGAGCACGGCCGATGCAACGTTGGACGATCCGACTGTTCGACGATGCATCGGCTTCGCCCGGGCCTGGGGCTACGGCGGCCTGGTGTTGACCAACTTGTTCGCGTGGCGCGCCACCAGCCCGCGAGACATGATGGCTGCCGACGACCCCGTCGGCCCGGACAACGACCGCGTGTTGCGCTCGGCGTACGCAAAGGCCGCTTTGACGGTGGCGACCTGGGGTGCGTTTGGCAGTCACGGCGGTCGGCACGACGCGGTGCGGGAGATGCTGCCGAGACTTCACTGCCTGCGGCTGACGAAGGGCGGGCATCCTGGTCACCCGCTGTACCTGCCGGGAGGCCTGCGGCCGGTGGAGTGGGAGGTGAGTGCATGACAGGCGGATGTGCCCGCAAATGGCGAGGCCTCGCGGCCGCCTCGCATGCAGTGCTGGGCCGCTTTGACTCGGTGTGGACCTGGACCTGAGCAAGGCGCGACCCGAGCTGCGCCAACCCCTAGCCACAGAATGTCCCCTATGAGCTACTTCGCTGCAAGAGCCCAAGAAGCGCTGACCTCCGAACTCGGGCAGGTCACGCCGACAACTGCCCTGGAGCGCAAGCTGTGGGCTCGCCTGGTTCGCTTGGAGGCCGCTGCGCTTCGGGTGCTGAGCGATGTCGACGATGACGGTGTAGCTGAGCGAAGCGACGTGGCGATCACGGAGCTTCGCGCTGCTTGCTGATCCACAGGTGAATGAGATGAAGGTCTTCGGTCGTTTCGGGTCGTTCACGCCGAAGAAGCATCAGGCGGACGCCTATCGCGGCGCCGCCGAGCGCCAGGCTGCCGTGCGCAAGGTGCGGGCCGCCTCGTACGGCTCGCCGGAGGTCCCGAACGTCTTGATCTTGCCCACTGGCAGGAGCGCCGGGACACTTGTTTGCACGGCAGTTCTCCTTCGGTTTCGGCTCGGACTCGATTGTGGGCTCTCTCGTCGACTGGTATAAGACGCCTATGGCTGAGCGACCCATGCACTTTCAGGCGGGCCTTGGGAACCCCGAGATCCAGCGCCGCGGTGCGTCAGGCCCGCAGGGCGAGGTTGAGACGCGGCGCGTCGAGACTATCGTCTTCGCGCTGATCCCCGAGTTCGAGCAGGTCAAGGTCCGGGACAGCGATGGGCACATCTATGCGCTGACGCGCAAGACGCGCGGGGTTGATCTGGGCGCGCTTCACGAAGGCCAGCGCGTCCTCTGCACGGTCACGCGCGAGCTCCCCAGAGTCCTCAGCGCCGAAGCAATTGCTTAGCCCGATCCTGCCGCCGTCGACACGGACGGCGGGCGTGGTCGCGGCTCGGCGTGAGCCTCTCGTGCCTGTGGCTTGGCCGGGCACCCATGTGCCGAATTTCAGCGACTGGCGCGAGGGCGACATCGTTCTCGTCCACAGAACCTCGGACGCAATTGGCAGGGGCATCCAACTCGCCCAAGCTGCGAGCTTGAGCCCAATCACCCGGGCGGGGGCGATCTGCTCACATGCAGCCATCTATGTCGGCGACGGAACGCTCGTCGATGCCACGTATGGCGCTGGCGTCGCGGCTCGGTCGGTCTGGAACTACTGTCAGACCCGCGCGATCCGGGTTCGCCGGCTCGACGATCCCAGCATCCCGATAGCTGACATCGCGGACATCGCCGTCGAGGCCCGGCGCCACATCGGCAAACCGTATTCGCTGCTCCAAGCGATCGTCTCCAAGGTGGTGCCCGGCACCGTCCCGACGCCCAACGCCCTTTACTGCAGCACCTTCGTAGGCTTGGTGGTTGCAAACGCGACTGGGTACGACCTCAGTTTCGACCCCGTGCATCAACCGCTGCACCCAGGAACACTGGCCGCCCATCCGGACCTGACCGACATTTTGTTGGAGTGGCGCGAGCTGTAGGGCTGCTGGCCGCCCTCTCGATGATCAGGGTGCATCCGGATCTTTGATCATGTCGCGCCAGCGGTACTCGGCCTTCTCGCCGGTCTTGACTATGGTGACTTCGATCAACCAGTCATCATCGTCCAACGGTCCTATGGCTTCGCCCACCTCGTATTGATCCCCTGAGGTTCCGAAGATCTTGGTCTTGCCCACTGGCAGGAGCGGCGGACCATTTGAAGTCATGGCAATGCTCTCGTGGTTTATTCGAGTTGCATGTTAGCGCCGACGGCCGTGGGGATGCCGGTCGGATGAAGTTGCAGGCCTCTTGGAGCGCGTCCGGCGCACATCTGCGAGTGCCGCTGAGCGCTCTTGTGCTGTGGCCCACCTCCAGCGCGGCGGCTCAATGGAAATCCCTGCTGGTTGTCGCCAGGCCGCCGAGCAACGGCGTCAGGTCCTCGATATGGCCGGCGATGAGGTTGCGCACCTCGCCTTCGCGCTGCCACGTGCCCTTGACCGCCATGAGCTGCGAGCGGATCAGCGGCAGGCGAAGCCGCTGCTTGACCTTCGGCCAGACGATGACCTGGACCGAGCCGGTCTCGTCTTCGAGCGACACGAACATCACGCCCTTGGCGGTCTCGGGCTGCTGACGGACGGTGACGATGCCGCAGGCCCTGGTGATCCGGCCGGAGGGCATGTCGTGCAGCTCGGCCGCCGTCCTGCAGCCGCGCGCGGCGAGCTGGGGTCGCAGGATGGCCAGCGGGTGGCGGCGCAGCGTGAGCCCGGTCGCCGCGTAGTCCCAGACGACTTCCTCCCCCTCGGCCGCCGGCGGCAGCTCCAGCAGGTCCTCATCGACGGGCGCCTGCTTCAGCAGCATCGGCGCGGCCCTCAGTGCCGATGCCTCCCAGACCTGCTGTCGCCGATGCCCGGCCAGGCTCATCAGCGCATCAGCGCTGGCCAGCAGCGTCATCTCATGCTGGTCGAGGCCTGCGCGCAGCGCGAGGTCCTCGGAGCCGGCGAACGGCGCCTCGCCGCGTGCGGCGACGATGCGGCGGCCGGAAGCCTCCTTGAGGCCGGCGATCTGCCGCATGCCCAGCCGCACCGCCGGCGGATGCGGCAAGCCTTCGAGGGTGCAGTCCCAGTCGCTGTACATGACGTCGACGCGCCGCACGTCGACGCCGTTGCGTCGCGCATCCTGGGTCAGCTGGCTGGGCGAGTAGAAGCCCAGCGGTTGCGAGTTCAGCATCGCGGCCAGGAACTCCGCCGGGTGCCAGCGCTTGAGCCAGCATGAGGCGTAGACCAGCAGCGCGAACGAGGCTGCGTGGCTCTCGGGGAAGCCGTATTCCGAGAACCCCTTGATCTGGTTGAAGATGGCATCGGCGAACGCCCGGTCGTAGCCGCGTGCCGTCATCCCGTTGACGATGCGCGGGTAGTACCGCTCCAGGCCGCCCTTGCGCTTCCAGGCGGCCATCGCGCGGCGCAGCTCGTCGGCCTCGCCGGGCGTGAAACCCGCCGCCAGGATCGAGATCTGCATGACCTGTTCCTGGAACACCGGGACGCCCAGCGTGCGCCCCAGCGCGGCTTCCAGGGCCTTGCTGGGGTAGTTCACGGGCTCCTTGCCCTGGCGCCGCGCCAGGTAGGGATGGACCATGCCGCCCTGGATGGGCCCGGGCCGCACGATCGCGACCTCGATCACCAGGTCGTAAAAGCACCGGGGCCGCAGCCGCGGCAGCATGCCCATCTGGGCGCGGCTCTCGATCTGGAAGACGCCCACCGTCTCCGCCTTGCAGATCATGTCGTAGGTGGCCGGGTCCTCGGCCGGGATGTCCTGCATCCCGAAGGCGTAGCCCTTGCGCTGGCTGATGAATTCCAGGCTCTTGCGGATGGCCGTCAGCATGCCCAGGGCCAGCACGTCGACCTTCAGCAGGCCCAGCGCATCGATGTCGTCCTTGTCCCACTGGATGACGGTGCGATCGGGCATCGCGGCGTTCTCGATCGGCACCAGGCGCGACAGCGGCCCCTTGGTCAACACGAAGCCGCCGGGATGCTGCGACAGGTGCCTCGGCATGCCGATCAGCTGCCCGGTCAGCTGCACCAGTTGGCGGATGGCCAGGTCCTCGGTCGGCAGCCCCAGCTCGGCGATCCGCTCGGACTTGACGCCCAGGCCGTCCCACCAGGTGTGGTTCTTGGCCAGCGCGTCGATGACGCCGGCGTCGATGCCCAAGGCCTTGCCGACGTCGCGGATCGCTGACTTCGGGCGGTAGGTGATGGCCACCGCCGTCAGCGCGGCGCGCGCGCGGCCGTACTTCTCGTAGAGGTACTGGATGACCTCTTCGCGGCGCTCGTGCTCGAAGTCGACGTCGATGTCGGGCGGTTCGTTGCGCTCCTTCGAGATGAACCGCTCGAACAGCGTGCTCATGCGTGCCGGGTCGACCTCGGTGACGCCCAGGCAGTAGCAGACCACCGAGTTCGCCGCGCTGCCGCGGCCCTGGCACAGGATCTGGCGCGATCGCGCGAAGGCGACGACGTCGTAGACGGTGAGGAAGTAGTGCTCGTAGCGCAGCTCGGCGATCAGCTGCAGCTCGTGCTCGATCTGCGTCTCGACCGTTGCCGGAACGCCGGCGGGCCAGCGCCGGCCGGCGCCTTCGTAGGTGATGTGCCGCAGGTAGCTCGTCGGCGTTTCGCCGGCGGGCACCACTTCGTCCGGGTACTGGTAGCGCAGCTCATCGAGCGAGAAACTGCAGCGCGCGGCGACCTGCAGGGTCTCGGCCAGCAGCGCGGCAGGAAACGTCTGCGACAGCCGCAATCGCGTCCTGAGGTGCCGCTCCGCGTTGACCTCCAGGTCCTGGCCGCACTCGGTCAGCGGCCGGCCGGTCCTGGTGGCGGTGATGACGTCGTGCAGCGCCTTGCGCGATCGCACGTGCATGCAGACGTCGCCGGCGGCGACCAGCGGGATCGCCGACAGCTCGCTGACCTCGCGCAGCTTGTGGAGCCACATCTCGTCATCGAGCTGACGCAGCAGCTCGACGCCGAGCCAGCAGCGGCCCGCCCAGTGGGTCAGCAGCCAGCGCGCCAAGCCGATCAGCTCGGCCTGCGAGGCGCCCCTGACGGGCGATGCCACGACGACGCAGTCCGACAGCGCCGCCGGCGAGATCTCGCCCACCTGCAGGCGATAGGCGCCTTTCTCGGGCGACGATCGGCGCAGCCGGGTGATGAACTCGCAGACGTTGCCGTAGCCGTTGAGGTTGCAGGCCAGCACCACCAGGTTGAACGGGCCCGGCGCATCGCCCGGGCCCACGTCGACCTTGAACTGGCTGCCGATCAGCAGCTGCAGCCCGAGCTTCTTCGCGGCCACGTGCGCCCGCACGACGCCGGCGACCGAGCATTCGTCGGTCAGCGCCAGCGCGGCGTAGCCGAGGTGATGGGCGCGCTCGACCAGTTCCTCGGGCTGGCTGGCGCCGACCAGGAAGCTGAAACTGCTGACGCAGCGCAGCTCGGCGTATTCGGGCAATCCACCGGCGGTCGACGCAAGGCCTGCCTTGTCGCTCATGCCAAACTCGGTCGATCAGGCGTACACGCCGTGCAGGTACCAGGCCAGCTCATCGCTCAGGCGTTCCTGGAAGATCGCCAGCACGCCGGCGTGCTCGCTGAGAGCCACCCAGTAGTCGCGCTGGACGTGGCCGGTGCCGGCTTGCTCGCCTTCGCCGAGGCGATGCCACCAGCCGCCTTCGACGCGATGAGGGCCGGCCAGCAACTGCAGCTCGCCCTGGTACATCGGGCGGTGGCCGCGCGTCGCCAGCTTCAGCGGGCTGGGCAGCAGCCAGGTCGGCTGCGGCATGCCCGTGGGCTCGGCAGGCCTGCGCGGCAACGCCTGGGCAGCCGGCTGCCAGTGTTGCATCCACTCCATCCGGTGATCGGCAGTCAGCACCGGGCGCAGCACGCATTCGGGTCCCAGCCGCGCGGCGATGCGCTCCAGCACCCACTGCAGCGACTCGCCGGTCTGTGCTTCGTCCGGCAGCAGCGAAGCGCTCGCCGCGTCCAGCGGCACGACGTCGGTGGCGGCCAGCCACAGCTCGCCCACCGGCGCCTGCAGCTCGGTCTTGGCCAGGTGCTCGGCGAGCAGCCGGCACAGGTGCTCCAGGTCGCGCGTGGGCGCGGCGGTCCGGATCGTCAGCTCCCCCCCTTGGCCGACCTCCTTGGGGCGCATCGCATCGTGTGCCCACCGAAGGGTGTAGGCGCTGATCCCGCTGTGGCGGGCCGCCAGCCAGCCGCACATCTGCAGCAGCAGCCGGCGGGCGCCGAACAGCAGTGCCGGCGCCAGCTCGACCCGCGACATGAGTTCGAGGTGTGCTTCGAAGGTCTCCGGCAGCTCGACCCAGGCATGCGCCTCGGGCGCGAGGCCGTAGGCCTGGTCCAGCGCGGCCAGCAGCGCGCGATCGAAGCGGCGCACGATGCCACCGCGCGGCAGCCGGCGCACGTCGCCGAGCGTCCGGCAGCCCAGGCGAGCCAGCGTCTCCTGGTGCGCGGCGACCGCGCTCAACACCGTCATCGGCAGCCGGTCCAGCAGCTCGTCGAGCGGCGCCTTGAAGCCGTTCTCGATGCCGGCCCTGGCCAGCGCGTGCGCGGCCAGGCTGTTGGGGGCCCACGCAAGGGTGCTCACCCCTTGGTGGGCACCCTCCTGGGCGATGCGATCGCGCAGCGCGCGCTTCCCCCCAAAGAGGCGGGTGCTGGCCTCCAGCTCGACGAGGACCGCTTCCTCGGAGATCGCAACGCGCGGCGAGAATTGCAGCGCCCAGGTTGCGATTCCGCGAAGGGCCTCATCGGGCGGCGGCGTGCGTTCGGGGCCGAACGGAAGAAGGAGTGCTGCCCAGCGCATGGCCGGCAACCTCGCTTGCGGATGCGCCGCGGCGCGCCAGGCCGCGCGCGGCAAAGAGCTGACTCGGCCGCTGCAGCCGCGGCGTCAGGATCGCCTCCAGCCCGCCCGGCACCGACGGCAGCGCCAGCTCACCGTCATGGCTGGCGCCGCGGCGCTTCAGGATGCGCAGCCGGATCTCCCAGTCCAGCCCGAGGTCCATGAATACCCGCAACGGCGCCGCGGAGGCCTCGTGCTGGGCCGCGGCGGGCCGGAAGATGAAAAACGGCCCCTCGCAGGCCTGTGCGCACACCTGCAGGCGCCGAACGTGCTCCGGCCGGGCCTGGGGTAGCCACGCGAGCAACGCGCCGCAGGCGGCCGATTTGACCAGCTGCTCGGTGCACCACAGCCGCTCGGCCGGCGCGTCGGCCCGGACCCAGATCAGGTGCTTGGCGTCGACGCCGACGTGGCGCAGGTCGGGCAGATGCGGCACCTTCGGGGCGCCCACTACAGCGACCTGGCCGCCGGCCGCCACGATGGCGCGCAGCGCCGGGCCGACCAGGCGCCACTCCATCACCGAGGGCTGCGCGCTCAGGACCTCGGTGACGGCCTGGCAAGGCCAGCCGCCGCCAGGCAGCTCCGCATCGAGCGCGGCAAAGCCGCTGGAAACCGCCTTGCCGGCCTGGTGACCCAGGTCGCTGCCGCGCCAGATCGCCTGCTCGACGGCCGCCGGCAGCTCGCCCGGGGCGTTCGGCCGGCGAAACGCTCGGCGGGGAACAAGATGTCGGGCCGGCTCCTCGTCGCCGGCCCATAGCTGGACGGCCGACATGCTGGACGCCTATACTGTATGGACATCCAGTATTGCACCAATCCCGGCGAGTTGCCAAGCGCTCCCCCCGCCGTGAGGTGGTGTAGGGTTGTTGCCGGCTTGGCCCGGCGCCCGACGGCGCGCCGAGCCGGTGTCACGCGATCAGGGGTCCCATGACAAACGCAACGCGAGCTTCGCATGATCCCGGCGCCGGCGAGGCGCCGCCCGAGTTTGGCTCCGCTTCGATCGAGGACTGGCACGCGCAGGTCCAAGGTTGGCGGGCCGAGCTGCTGGAGAAGGTCACACCGTCCGATGCCTGCCGGGCGCTGGGCACCATGACGGTGGTGCTGCGCGCCGGCGGCGTGACCGGAGAGACGGCGGCCTGGGCGCATTTCCGGGTGATGAGCTGGGACGAAGGCGGGTTCAGCGGGCGCGACGCGCCGAGCAAGGCCGAACTCGACGCGGCCGAAGTGTGGCTGGACGCGATCGAGGCGGCCCGGGAGGCGCTGTGCGCATCGCCCCCCGGGCTCTCGGAATCGGCGTTCGAGCTGCTGTACTTCCTCCCGCAGGATCCGGCGGAGGTCTTCGACAAGGCGGTGTCGCTGTGGGCACTCGCGTCGGCAACGCCGGCCGACATCGACCCTTCGGTATGGGGCAGCCTGGCGGCGTCCTTGGCCACGGCCTCGTAGGCGCAGCGATGTGCTACTCGGCCCAGGTCGTTGCGGACTACCGGCGCTACGTGCGCGACTACCGATCGTCGCTCTCGATCAAGGACTTCTACGACATCTTCTATCGGCGCCTGGCTGATCCGAAGATCAGGATCCCCAAGGCGGTCGAAGCGATCTTCGAGGGCGCCGTGCCGGAGGACGATGGCGGCATCAAGGCGCTCATCGACAAGTTCAAGGCCGAGCAGGCCGCGAGGTTCGAGCAGGAGATCTTCGCGCAGCGCAAGCGCCTGGCGGGCGCGGAGCGGACCCTCGCGTCCAAGCCGACCGAGAAGGCACGCGAAGATCAGCGCATTGCCACCGACAAGGTGGGACAGCGACTGAAGTGGCTCGACGATCTTCGCCGGCACGAGTTGCTCGACCGTGATGCCCGCATCTTCCCCGGCTGGTACGTGCCGCTGATCGTGTGGGAGGACGGGCGGCGTGTCGTCAAGCCCATGCGCTACGGGTGCCGGCCGGCGGGCAAGCCGGCCTGGTATGACCGCAAGTTCCCTGGGACCTACAACGCTCGCCGCGACAACCTGGAAGGGTTCTGGAAGGGCCTCTTCGGCCACAGCCACGGCATCCTGATCGTGAATGCGTTCTTCGAGAACGTCGACCGCCATCGCGCCGAGGGCCGCGAGCTGCGGCCCGGCGAGAAGCCGGAGAACAAGATCCTGGAGTTCCGGCCGCGGCCCGCGCAGGACATGCTGGTGGCTTGCCTGTGGTCGCGCTGGACCGGGCCCGAGGAACCGGAGCTGCTCTCGTGCGCGGCCATCACCGACGATCCGCCGGCGGAAGTCGCCGCGGCTGGCCACGACCGCTGCATCATCCCCATCAAGCCCGAGCACGTCGACCGGTGGCTGCAGCCCGACGCGCGTAACCTGCAGGGGCTCTACGAGATCCTCGACGATCGGGCGCGACCGTACTACGAGCACAGGCTCGCCGCTTGACGGCTCAGGCCGGGCCCTGCGCCCGGTTGCGCCCCGCGCGCTTGGCTTCGTACAGCCTCGCGTCGGCGAGGTCGACGGCCTGCTGCCACGTCCCTTCGAGCGGCCGCTCGGCTTCGATCGGGAACGCGCAGTAGCCGATCGAGCAGGTCTTCTGCAGCTTGGTGCCGTTGGCGACGATGAAGTCGCTGGAGGACACGGCGCGCAGCAGGCGCTGCGCGATCGCGGGTGCATGCTTGCGCGGCGTGCCGCGCATCGCGATGAGGAATTCCTCGCCACCCCAACGGATCAGGTAGTCCTCTTCGCGCGCCACCATGCGCAGCCGGTCGCGCATCTGCACCAGGACGGCATCGCCGGCGGAGTGGCCATGGGTGTCGTTCACCGCCTTGAAGTGGTCCAGGTCGACCATGAAGAAGATCACGTCCAACGGGTCCTTCCTGGCCTCGCCGCTGAAGGTCTCGCGCCGGTAGGAGCGCAACGCCTCGGCAACGCAGTGGTCGATGACCTGGCTCAGGAACCTTCGATTGCGAAGGCCGGTCAACGGATCCGTCAGGCTCAGCTCGCTGATCTCGCTGTACGCCTTGCTCAATTCCTCGTTCTTGGCCAGCAGCGCCGCCTGCGTGCGTTCGATCTCGGCCAGCGCTCCCTGCAGCTGTCGATTCATCGCCTGCAGCTCGGCCGACCGCGCCGCCTCGGCTTCGGCGATGCGCCGCTGCGTGGCCACCGCGGCCAAGGCCTGCTCGGTCCTGAATCGCACTTCCATGCCGACGGCACGGTTGTGCACGTCGCGGCTGCGCAGCGCCAGCAGCGCGTCGCATGCCGAGCGGGCGGCGCGCAGCGCGCCTTCGAGGTCCTGCTGCTCCTCACGCATGATCGACAGCTCGACCAGCAGCTCATCGTGCCCCTGGATCGCGCCGGCGCGCTCCGCGGCCGCCGCCGCGGCCGTGAGCAGGCTCTCGGGGGTCTCGATCGTGTCGTGGAACTCCGAGCTGTTCTGGTCCCGCAGCTTGCGCGCGACCTGGGCCTGCAGGCGCAGCAACGTGACCTGTACCAGCGTATCCGAGGCGGACCTCGCAAGGCCCAGAGCATCGTCGGCCACCAGGTAGGCCTGAAGCCACTCGTGCTGGTGCGCGTACACCTGGGCCAGGCCCACCAGCGCCCAGCGCTTGAGGTGCAGGTCTCCGCTGTCGCGTGCGAAGTCGAGCAGCTCGGCGAACCGCCGTGCAGCGCCGTCGGCATTGCCGATCTGCAGCTCGACCTGGCCCAAGGTATTGGCGGCAATGAAGTAGGTCCTGGAGCGCTTCGCCGTGCCCACACACGACATCGCCTCCAGTGCCATCTCGCGGGCCATGTCGAGCCGGTCGAGCCGTAAGAGCGCATGCGCCATACCAGCCAGCGCCCGTGCGAGTGGATGTGGCCAGCCGCAGCGTCGGGCCAGCGACACGAGCTCCTGCAGCTGCCTCAGCGCCTCGTCCGTCTCCTGGGTATCCAGTAGATATTCGGCGATGTTGCAGCCGTCGAGGATGCTGCGGCGATACTGGCCGCACGCAGCTGCTATCTCGCGGGCCGCGAGGCACAGCTGTACCGCGCGTGCGGACATGTCGTGGGTGAAGCAGTACCTGACCATGAAGGTCAGCGCCATCATGCGCACGCCCGCGTCTTGAGCCTCCAGCAACGACTCGGCCAGCACCACGCCGGCTTCGAGCGACGTGTCCTCGTCGTACAGCCGAAAGCACGCCAGCGCGAGCTGGCAGGTCCGCACGCGGGACTGGTCGGCGGCCTCGATGGCGCATGCGAGCGACGCATGCATCGCGGCGTCGCGGGCCTTGAGATCCGAAGCGTCGCTGGCGAGGTGGGACACCAGCCAGTGCACGTCGGAGACGCCGCCTCCGCAGCCGCAGGTCTCCAGCAACGCCCGAGCGCGGTCGGCATGCTTGCGCGCACGATCCGCGTCGCCGAAGAGCCAGTGGATCTCGGCCAGCACCAGTTCGGCATAGCCGCGCCACGGCTCGGTGTCGGCCGCACTCGGTGCGACCAGCACTGCGCGCGCAAACTCGGCAGCTCGGTAGCTGTCGTATTGTCGCAAGGCCCATGCGCGCCGCGCGCAGGCGGCCGGATCGTCGCCTGGCTTCAGGTCGGCGCCGCTGGCCTGGGCGAGCTCGATGGCCGTCGGGAACCGACTTGGTGCGTCGATCGCGAGCAGGGCGTTCACGTGGTGATCAGGGCCGCCCCGAGAACGCCATCGTGACCAGCCAGACCAGGAAGATGGCCACGATCGACAGTGCGAAGGTTCGCTGCAGCCCGTCGAAGACCAGGAGGAACCCAGTCGCGGCGGCCGCGAGCGTTGCGACATGTGCACGGCCGTAGCGCGCCAGGAACCCAAGCGGCGAGTCGGGGCGCAGATCGTCGCACCTCCAGCGCGCGAAGGTAACGACTCCGTCACCGCATGCCAAGATCGCGCCAATGAGGATCAGCACGGCGACGTCGTCGCTCGTCCAGCCGTGCAGCGCAGCTCGTGCCCAGTAGGCCAGGAATGCGGCCGCACCGGCCACCATGCCGGCACGCCACCGCAGCACGGCGGCGCCCGTAGCAGGCATGCGCCTGAACGATGTCGTCTTCGTCGCGGCGTTCATGATGGCTCCTGCGCCCGTGGGATGAACGCCGACAGCCCCGCGAACGCCCACAGCAGGACGACGACCACCAGCAGCAGCGCCCAGGTCTGCACGGCGCCGCGCAGGAACATGTCGGCGCCGGCCACTCCTGCAACGTGTGCGACCAGGATGGTGCGGCCGTAGGTCGTGACGACCTCCAGGCTCAGGTTCGGGGCTGCGAGGGTGCGCCTGAACTGCAGGTAGCGGAGCAAGGCCTCGTTGGAGGCCAGCAAGAAGATCACGAGCGCGGCGATCGCAAGCTCGTCGACGTACGACATGGAGACGTAGCGGAACAGGAATGCCGCGTGGGCGGCGATGCCGGCGACGATGGCAAGTCCGGCCAGGCGATCGGCTCGGATCCAGTGAAGAAGTTGGTTGCTCATGTGCTGCTCGAAGTCGTGGAGAGCGCTCGCTCAAGGGAAGCGGGAAGCGGCGTGATGGGGAAGGTGATCACCAGGGGACGCTTCGGGATGGCGAGGTCTCGCCGCGGCGGAACGCCGACGGATCCGCGCAGCTCTGCGCGCAACTCCATCCACAGCAGCCCCAGCATGTTGCGGCCGCGGCCGCTGGCGCCACTGCCCCAGAACTCGTCGTCCGGCGCTTCGTGGATCAGCAGTCGGTTGCCGGTGCCGAGCAGCGCGCATCGCACGTGCTCGTGCTGCTGCAGCTTCGCGCGGAGCAGCTGGCGCATCACGCCGACCTTCTGCCGCTCCCAGTCGGGGCGCCACTCGGACCGGTAGAAGGCGGCCAACTCGACTGCCTCGCGCGGTGTCGTCGCCTTTCGGACCCATTCGCGCAGCGTCGGGTCCAGAAACTTGGCCCAGTGGTACGCATGCACCGACGTCGGGAAGCGGTGCCCGCTCCACATGAGGCTGTAGCAGGTGCTGTCGCTCAGGGCATCGGCCTCCTGGTCCAGCCCATGGTCATGCAGGTAGATCTCGGTACCGTCTCGCCTTGGTTCTTCCATCGTCATCTCCTTGTTCGACCAGTCGTGCCGTCAATGCCGGAGCCGCGGCTTGCGGGCGCCTCAATTGCGCCCATTGCGACCCGGACCACGAGAAGGCCGAGCTGCTGATGACGGGGCCCTGCAGGGCCTGGAGAGGGGTCGCAGCGGTGCGCGCGCCAGCGGCGCGCACCGCAGGAACGAGGACGATCACCGCGGCGCGGAGTGGGGATCCAGCAGCAGGCGGCGCGCGCGCGAACTGCCGCGCACGAACATGGTGTGCAAGGAGAACTCCAGACCCGCCCGGCCCAGTCCGGGCGCGGGAGTCCACCGCTTTTCAGGAGCCTGGCGGTGTGGCGCGGGCTACGGCCGCAGTACGACGAACTTCTGCGGCAGACCCGATGGTCCTTCGATTCTGCGCATCACGAACCCAAACCTGCATGGTCCGCGAGGCGCCATCCGCGCATTTGGACCGCCATCAGGCGGACCCGAACACGGCCTCCAGCTGCTCCTGCCTGCGATGCAGCCGTGAGCGCGTGTAGCGCGAGCAGGACCTCAGGTCGGCGTGACCCAGCTGCTCCATCAGAACATCGTCAGAAACCCCGCGCTCTTTAGCCCGGGTTCCGAAGGTATGCCGCAGCCAGTGGGGCGAGGCAGCCAGCGCCTGCTCCCGATCGGCCTGTCCGAGCGAGCTCTCGGCGATGGCCAGGAGCAGCGCGGCCTTCATGCGCTTGTAGATGGTGCTGTAGCTGGCGGCGCGGCCGGGCTGGGCGTCCGGGCCCACTCCGGGGAGTACGGGCAGCGCGGCCACCTCCGCATTGCCGATGACTTCGAGCAGCGGCGGCAGGTCCTGGCTGACCAGGTACTCGTCGAGCACGGCCCTGGCCGACCCGGCCAGCACCACGGCGCGCGCCTTCCCGCCCTTGCCGATCACCTTCAGCACGATCGCGTCGTGGGAATGCTGCAGGTCGCCCAGCGTCGCGGCGATCAGCTCGCGAATCCGCACGCCGGTGCTGCCGCAGAACAGGATCATGAAGCGCGTGCGCGCATGTGCGGGCCGCGTGGCGTGATCCCTGCGCAGCCAGGCCTCGATCGCATCCCAGGCCTTCGGCGAGAAGGCCCGCGTCGCCACGAGCGCATCGACCGACCTGGCGTCATCGGCGACGCGAGTGCCGACCAGTTCCCAGGGGTTCTCGCGGATGTAGCCGGCACGACACATCCAGTCGAAGCAGGACTGGCAGATCACGAGGGCCTGGCGGCGGCTGGAGGCGCTCAACTGCCCCGCGAAAGGCGTCCACCGGGCGCTGCCGAGCGGCGCCGACGCGCCGATCCAAGTCGGCGGTACGTCGGACAGGAAGGCGACGTAGGCGGCGCAGTCCTCCGCGGTCAATGCCGACAGGGCCTTGCCGCGCTCCAGCAGCGCCCAAAGGTGCAGGCGCCGCAGTTCCTTGCGATAGCTCCGCTCGGTCAGCGCTTTGACCTGCCGCGCCTTGATCCAGGCATCGATGGCTGCGGGATCGTCGGCAGCTTGCAGCAGGACCGGCGTGCCTCGATTCGGGCCGACGGCCCCGCGCAGGTCGGGCAGCGGCTGGCCGGGCGATGGCGCTGGCACCGGGGCGAGCGCCCAGGGACGCCTCGGCGGCGGCGCCGGCTGCAGGCCGAGGGCGGCCAGATAGGCCTGGATCCGGGCGGCCTTGGTCGCTCCGATGCCCGGGAGGGCGCTCCACCACTGGGCACGGCGCGCGATCGCGGCCTGCAGGTCCTGCAGCAGCAGCAGGCCGCTGGCCATCAGCCGCGATGCAGTGCGGCGATCAAGCCAGTCGTCGATGCGGTCGCTCGCCCTGGCTGCGTGCTGTTCCGCCGCTTCGAGCGACTTGAGCAGCTGCAGCTGCCTCGACATGAGCCGGGCATTGCGTCGCTGCTTGCGCGACACCGGGTGCGCCTGCTCGTACAGCTCCAGCTGCTCGGCCTGGCTCCAGCCATCAAGTCCCTCGGCGGCGACCCAGTCCTCCAGCGACGGCGGCGTGTGCTCCTCCACCGCCTGGATCTGCAGCCCGGCCAGCCGCCAGTCCTTGGCGGCATGCCGGCGCGCCAGGTCGCGCATGCGGTCGACCGTGGCGCGGTGCAGCTGCAGCGCCTGGTGCCGGGAATCCGCCAACAGGTAGCGTTGCGCCGAGGCAACCGGATCCGCGCCCTGGGCGACAGCCCGGAGGTGTGCGAAGTGCGGCAGCCCGATGCGCGCGAGCCCAGGCGTGGCGCTCACGGCGTGTAGAACTTCCTCGCCGTTTCGACGGCACGCGCGGCAATGGCGCTCGCCTGGCTGGCGATCTCGTGCTTCGTGTAGGTGCCCACGACATAGCCGCGGTAGGCCACCTCATAGCCGGCGATCGGCCCGCTCCGCTGGCATCCGGCGCGAAGTGCCGCCTCGATCGACGAATAGGCTTGCCCCTCATCAAGCAGCTGCTCGTGGTGAGACACCTCGAAGCCGTAGAAGCCGGGTTCCTCTTGGAAGACGCCCAGCCTGGGCACGACGTCGACGGGCGCCGGCGAGGCGGGAGCGGCGGTGCTAGATTCCAAGGCGACTTCCTCGTACATGGCGCGCATCGGCGCTTTCACCGGAGTTTCCATGAGCTGGACGCGGCCGACAAGACGATGGCGCAAGGCCAGCTGCTCGAATTTCGCGGCACCGCCATCGAAGTACCCGCTGATGCGTTGCCGGCCGACGCAGGCGTCGAGCCTTAGAGCCGCCAGCACGTCGTTGTGGAGCTCCGGGGGCAACGCGCGCAGTTCCTTGAGGTCGACCGGAAAGCGGTCCCCGTCAAAGAGCCCCAACAAAACACTTGCGCAAATCCGCCCGATGTTTGACGATGCGCCTGTAGCAGACGCATAGAGGCGATACGCGGCTTCGAAGCCGGCCTCTTCGAGATCCACCTTCGACGACATCGGTGGCTTTCTCATTGCAAGGTCTCACCTGGCTGCGACCCTGCGCCAAGTGTTTGATCTGCAAGGGTCGCGGCCGAATGCCGGGGCGGCTCGGCGAAATGGCAAAACAAATTGCCGATGAAGATTATTGCAGTAATCTTCACCGGTACTACCCGTTTCGCGGACCGTGGAGTCCGCCGCGCACGCTCCAGTTCGACGATCACGGACGTCGGGTACAACCTGGCGCTAAGGCGCCAGTGCCTGCAGAAAAAGCGGGCTAGGCCGACCTAGAGGGGGCGCGCCGGCAAAGCCCCGCGAAACCTGGGCTGGTCTAGAAGCCGCCGCCGCGCGGGAAGCAAAGGCCCAGGGCTTCCAGAAGCTCGAAGATCACATCGGCAACGCGCATGGCTCTCTCCTCTATGGTTTGGCCTGGCCGTCATTGCACCAAGCCGAACCCAGCCGGAGAACTGCGATGTGTCACAGCCCGGAGAAATCACCAGTGTGGTATCAGGCCCCGGTCGATCGCGGCCTTAACGGCGGCGATCTTGTTCGGCGCGTCGAGCTTGCGCATGACGTTGTGGAGGTGGTACTCCACGCCGCGCTTGCTCAGGCCGATGATCAGCCCCGTTTCCTCGGCGGTCTTGCCTTGTGCTGCCCAGAGCAGGGCTTCGTGCTCGCGCTCGGTCAACTGGGGCTTCTCTCCCTGGTCCCACGCGCCGAGCAGACGCGAAGCGGCGTCCTGAGCGAAGACGGCGACCAACTGCAAGTCGGCGAGCACCCGGATCAGGCCGTCGTCTGACGATGGCAGCGCCGCGTCTCGATCGAATCCGAGCAGGAAATGGCGACCTGCCTGCATGTGGAGCGCAACAGCGATGCCCGTCTTGTATCCGTAGCGCGCCTGGGTCTCCCAGAGATCGTCCGCGCCAGCTTCCGCATAAGTGGCCCGATCGTAGGCGAAGGGCGTCGACAGCCGGATCATTCGCTGCATGACCGGGTCACGCCGGCATTGATCGGGATCGCGGCTGTCCTGCAGGAACTCGGCGGGCGTGTTGCCGATCATCCGAAACAAGGACTCGCGGCCCGGCCGCTCGACGGCCAGGGCCGCGGAGACGCGCCCGAAGTCCATCACGGCAGCGAGCGCGCAGAGGCGCCGCTCGAACGTGGGCACGTCGTGCGAAGTGGTCAGATCGAGGAGGTCCTGTTGTCTCACGTCTCGGAACGCGGGCCCGTCTCCAAACTTGCTGGGATTGCACCACGCACAGCTGCGTGCTGGGAACCCGCCAAGCCGTCTCAATGATAGGTTGTTGGCACAACAACCTCCGGCCCGTATTGATCACAGTTCCACGATGGAGGGGGTTTGGTGCACCGTACGCCCACCTCCAACTCCCTGGACCATACGCCATGGCTAACCATCAGATCCGTGCCGGCACGCCTCCCCTGACCGCTCACACCCGCTCCTGGATGGTCCGCACCTGGCCCACAGTGAGCTGGGTGCCGCCGGCCGACGACGACAGCTACGGCTGGTCCCAGTGGAAGCACGGGATCACCAGGATCAACGGGGAGTTCGGTGGTCGGCAATCCGGCGAGTCGATCTGGATCCAGGAGGGGCCCGACGGGTTGGCCGGCGCGGCCTGGGAATGGGTCGAGTGGGGCGACGACATGGTCGTGCTGCGCGACCCGATGACGCTGGTTTCGAACATCGAGATCACCGAGACCCAATGGGCACTCCTGCCTCGCATCCTGAGTCTCAACGTTATCGCTCGTGCGGTGCCGTGGCAGGCCGAGGCCTTGAAGGCGCTCCGGGCCCACCCTGCCCGCGAAAGGCACGCACGGTCCCGCCAGCCGGCCCGGCTGCCGATGCCGACCTTCGTCGGCGCGATGGCCTGAGCCGAGCCCTCGGCCGCATGGGATGGCCGGCCTGGCGCGGCCGCAACAAGCCGCGCCAGGCCTCGGGCCGCCGGCGGCGCCCTGACCCGGCAGGCCATCATGCGCAGACCAAAGCCCCGGGTACGGCTGACCCTCCAGTCGGATGACTGAAGGTATCCACAGCACGGGCCCCCACTTGTGCGGCGGCTTTGAGGGGCGCACAATTCGCTCGCTCCCGACCGACCTCTCGGTCCGATCGTGCCGCGACAAGGCACACCCATACCGCCAGGCTCCTGCGAAGCGGTGGACCCAAAGCCGATTTCGGCTGCGGTTTTCGGAGTTTCCTTCTGCAACCCCCTGGGGATGTCATACGTCCCCTGTGGGGCCGGTGCGTTCCCGTCTTTCTCTGGAGATGCACCATGTCCCAAGCTCAATCGAATCAAGTCACGGCCTTCGACCTGATCACCACGGGCGTCGGCTACCTGAACCGCGTCCGCGACGTCGCCGTCAAGAAGGGCCCGGGCTACCTCGCCTGCACCATCAACGCCATGATGGGCACCGGCGAAGACGTCGAGTACCTCAGCTTCGACTGCCGCGTCGTCGGCGCCATCGCCAAGGACGTCGTCCAGCAGCTCCGCGCGGACGTCGACGCCAAGCACAAGGTCATCGTGGGCTTCCGTTGCGGCGACGCCAAGCCGGACAGCTACGAGATCGAGCGCGATGGCAAGACGGAAGTGCGGACGGGCATGAAGGCTCGCCTGCTGCAAGTCACCTTCGCCAAGGTGAACGGCCAGCGTGTCGCGATTCCCGTCGTCGACCGCCCGGCTGCCGGCAATCCGGATTCGCCTTTCAAGTCCGAGTCCAGCCGCGAACCGGCTGCGGCCGGCGCCTGATTCCTGGCATCATTGATGCCCAAGCCCCTCTCCGGGGGCTTTCTTCAGTGGAGCCGGTGGCCTGCCGAAGAAAGCCTCTTCAGCCGCGCTGAAGGGCTGGCCAGTTGTTCACGTGTGGCGACTTCACGGCAACCCGAGTCGCAACGTTTGTGCGTTCGAAAACGCTCGCCCAACACCGACAGGCTCCTGCAAAGCGGTGGAGCTGGCCCAGCCAGTCCTGGAGTTGCATCGAAAGTTGATCGGCTTGCCGATCGACCTGCACGGTGGAAGTCCCTAAGCAATCCGTACCCCACAGTCTGAGACTGCTCATACTAACCACCGACTTGTGGTCACTTGAGCCGTGACCGCTTTGTCGTCGCGGGACACGCGAGGAACCTGGCCGAAAGTCCGGGCCTCGCGCGTGTCTTTCGACGCTGTCTCTCCCCCGCCTCGGGCACGCTTTGCCCGATCGGGGCATGCACGCCCAGGTTTTCTCAACCACCCAGGAGCGTGCCATGCCAGTCCGTGTCAGCGGAACCATCACCATTCAACGACGAAGCGGCGCCCGCGGCGCCTTCAGCATCGGGGATCTCGCCAGCGAGATCGGCCTGTTCGAAGTGAAGGACGCCCTCATCGAGGAGTTCGAGCCCGGCAAGTACACCGGCGAGTTCCTCATCTCGTGGATCGCGCCCGATGCGTTCGTGTGGCGCGGAAGGGTCATCACGAAGCAACGGGCGACCCTCGAAGCGATGTTCATCGACTCGGCCGACGACCGCGCGCCGGCGCCCAGTGCGCCACCCGAGCCTGATCCCATTGATCAGGCCCACGCCTCGAAGTCGGCGCCCCCCACCGAGCACGCGGCACCGGACTTGCCCGCCCAAGTGGCGAGCGCACAAGCACAGCTGCCGGCGGACGAGCAACTGCTCGGCGCAGAGTTGGCTGCCTTGGTCGACGCACGCGAACCGGTCAAGCTCGATCCCACCGTGGATCGACAGCAGTTCCGGCTCCAGCGCGATTGCCTCAAGGATCTGGGCTACAGGTTCGACGCCAGGCTGCAGACTTGGCTTCATCAACAGGAGGCAGCTCATGCTTGATCACGAAGGCTGGGCGCAACGCGCCACTGAAGCTCAATCCAAGGCGGCACAGGCGATCGCGCGATTGCTGAACCTGGCGGAGACCCGCAACAGCGGCCAGATTCCGCGCGTGGCGAAGTTCATCGCCGCGCTCTACAACGGGGACGCCTTCCCGCTCGACCTGTTCGAGCTGCGCGCCGTCGACGTCGAGATCAGCGACGACATGCTGCTGTGCATCGACGCGCTGCGCTGGGGCAAGGCCGACCTCCACAAGCTGGTGCCCGATGGCAAGAAGCGGATCGAGGCGGTCATTTCAAAGTGGGGTGTGTCGCCACCCGAGCCGCCCGTTCCGCCTGACGGTGCCTACCTCAACGCGCAGCTGGTGACCTTCGGGGACGCACCTGGATACCGCGACATCAGCCTGACGTTCGACTGCGAGGTCATTCCACGTGCGGCCGCCAGCTCGACCTTCAGGATCCGCATGGGGATCGACGCGGCATCGTCCGAGAGGATCGCCGAGCACATCATCACCGTCCACCGCTATGCGTGGTCGCGGCTGTCCGGGCCCCCGCTTGACGCCAAGGAAGGCGAGCGCCCTCCGCGTTGGCTCGGCCCGGTTGGCGGCATCGAAAGGTTGCGCAGCAGCGGCGAACGCTCGCCGGCGCCGAGCAGCTCGGAACCGGGAGAAGCGGGATGAAGCTCCACACCTACGGCGCCAGCCAGCTGGTCACGTCGGCCTTCTGCGAGCTGTCAGAGCAGCGAGGCCTCCGTCGAACTGTTCATCAACCTGCGCTTCCGAGACAGCGACGTCGAGTATTGCGGTGCCTGCGCGCAGTTCATCGTTGCCTCGACAGAGGCGGTCCCGGAGCACGCGGCGGTCGCGGTGAGCTGGCCAGCAGCCGAGAAGGCCGCCGGCGATGAGTGCCATACCACGTGGGTCGTGCTGGAACCCGAAGGTGAAGCCGAGCGCGCGCTCCTGCGTCACCGAGGCGTCTTCGTCCGCGGTGAGAAGGATCAAGCGCACGTGCTGTTCCTGACACGTCGTGAGCAATGACAGGCAAGCCCGCACCCGCGGGCTTTTCAGGGCGACGACAAGCCCGCCCTGAAAAGCCCGTGTTTCGCGGGACCATCTACCCAAGGGATGCCACGGCCCGAGCGCGTGGTGCCGTTTCGCCATCGGCGATGACGACGATTGGAATGGTGTCCGTAAGGTCTGCTGTGAAAGGACACGCCGGTGTAGGGCTCAAGGCATGGCCCGTGAAGCCAGGTACTGCAGACACGATCGCTTCCAAACCGGTCTGAGGACCGGTTCTTCAAGCGCTTGCAGCGAACGCTTTAAGAACCGATTCCCCTGGTCGCAAGACCCGACCGCGCCGCGACAAGGCGCGCCCAAACGAGCTGGCTCCCGAAAGGCTCGTTGGTCCAGATCCAGCGATGGTGACGGCCCTGGAGTTGCAATCGATGTCCCACCAAGCCGGGAAGCACCAGCCCGGCGGCCGGGCTTCCCACTTCATTGATCACCACGAAGGAGAAGTCCATGAACCAAGCTGCGAACGAGGATGGTGGCCAGGCAGTAGGCGCCACCGAGACCGTTGAGATCATCCCTCCGACCTGGGCCGGCGTGCTGCCCATCCTGCTGGCACTGGTCACCGATGCTGAGCAGGCCGGCTACGACAGCGGCGTGAAGAATCTCCGGCGCATGGCTGCATGTGCCGATCTCGCCAACGAGGCATTGAGCGAACTGGCCAGGATCGCCAACGGCGATGCATCCGACATCGAACGCATTGCGCCGATGTTGCAGTGGGCCAAAGAGATTTCACGCGGCGGTAGCGGAACCGCGCAGTCCAATGGCGCAAGTCCGGCGCAGTCGCCAGAGCGGTACGGATACCTAGCGGAGACGCGGTCCGGCAAGCGCTTGAAACTGCGGGTCTGCCGCAGCAATGCGGGCTACTACCTGGGCACCAATGATGGTCAAGGTATGCCGGTCAGCCGGGAGTCAGCGGAGTACTGGCCGACCAGGCCCGAAGCCGAGCTTGCGCTGGCCACCGGCATCTTTACGCAACGAGCGAACCCTTGACCGGGGAGCGTGCCATGGTCGACCCGAACAAGGCACTCTGTGGAGCATGTGGGCTCGCAAACGCGACTCACCGTGTTGGACTGTTCTCGCGCATGTGCGAGCCCTGCGCGGACCTTGGTTGCCAGTGCGAGCACGCAGACGGCTGGCAGCGTCACACGCGCTTTGACGCTGACGGCTGCGGGTTCTTCGTTCAACGTTGCGAGCGTTGCAAGGTCGACATCTACGACGACATGCCCTGAGTGGGTGCACCGAAGTGGCGCCGCCTGCCTCCGGGCATGCAGTGCACGTGCTGAGTCCGCCTATCCACAGGTCATCTGAACTAACCCTTCGAGGAGGACATCATGACGGCGATGGCACTGGCTCCCCGGCGTCGCTGCATTGCGCTGCCGAGGCCATGGCTCTATAGTTCGCGCATGCAAACCGTGCGCTCAGGTCGAAAGACAGCCGTCAAGTTCGTCACGCCTTCGGGTGTCACGGCTGTGGTGGCCACCAGCGTCGCCTCCGAGCTGATGAGCGCGATGAGGCGCAAGCTGGAGTGCAAGTTGCGTAGGTCTGGACACCTGCCGAGCAAGGCTCGCCCGAGCGCGAATCCGGCCGCGACCTCCTCCTGAACGGAGCAGCCCATGACCGCAGCGCAGTACGCGCGCGGTCGAGTGGTTCTCGTAGATTTTCCCTTCGTCGAGCGGCCCACGCAACGTGGCCCGAAGGCGCACTTCTGCCTGGTGATCGACTCAGTCGGTCGGCCCGGGCTGGAGCGTCTGATCGCCGTGTGCTACGGCACCTCGCGTCTCGATGACGAACTGCTTTCCAGCCAAGGCGGCGCTGTCCTCAGCATCCCGTCGAGGTTCATCAAGGTATCTGCTGGCTTCATGCTTGGCGAGGTCGCGCACTTCGTTCTTGCTCATGTCGCCTTGGTACCGGAGAGCTGGCTCGACATGCGTCTGGTCGCCCGACTGGATTTCATGCGAGCGGAAGCACGGGTAAACGACTCGATCCGCCAACGCCTGTATCAGGCTTTCGTTGGTGCAGAGCCAATCATGCAAATGGCGGCTCTGCAGGCGATCAACCACTGGGAGGAGACAGGCAACATCGGATTGCCTCCCGGCAAACTCTTGCGCAAGCACGGCCGCGCGTAGGCGCGGGCGCCTCAGCGCACTTTCAACACCGTAAGGCTCCTGCGAAGCGGTGGATCGACGCCCTACCTGGGCATCGATCTGGAGTTCTCTCTTCAACCCCCTGGGGATGTCACACGTCCCCTGGTGGGCCGGTGCATTCCCGCAGCAACAAGGAGATGCACGATGTCCCGAATTTCCGTCACCATCGACGGCCGTCGTCTCGCGGTCCGTACACCGTTTGAACCTGCCTTCGTCGCCGGCGCGACCGCGCTGGCCGGTCGCTGGTCTCCACCTCACTGGCTGTTCGACAGTCGTGACGAGGCGCGCGTGCGGAAGCTGATGCGTGAGTGCTTCGGGACGGATGGCAACCCTGCCGATGCGCACTGCACAGTGAGGCTCGAACTGGCAGGCGGCCACCAGGCCGAGCGCGATGCGATCCGCATCGGCGGCCGCGAGTTGGCCCGCGCCTTCGGTCGCGACAGTGGTGCGCCCGTGCGGGAAGGCGTTGTCCTCATCGCTGGCGGCTTCCGCTCAGGCGGCAGCGTCCAGAACTGGGTGACCAAGGTGTGCGACCAAGGCGCGGTAGTGCTCTTGCAAGACCTGCCCGAGCGCATGGCAAGGCGCCTCATCGAGCGGCACGAGCAGGGGCACGAGCTTTGGATCAAGTCGATCAGCCTGGACCTTGAGTCGCGCCTGAGCGATCGCGAAGCCTTGCTCTCGGAGCGCGAACGGCTGCTCAGTCGCCTTTCGGAGATCGACCTGCTGCTGCAGGACGCTGTTCCCGCCGGTGCTGGTTCCGAGGTGTCCGGCGCCCAGACCAAATCAACTGAAACGGAGGTATAGAAATGCCACACCTGACGCAGCTCATCGGCTCGGTGTCGACCGAGTACGGTTGCGCGGAGATCTACGTTGGCCGCTACCCAGTGGGCGGCGCGATCGCCGTGGAATTGTTCCTAGGCCCTGAGCCCGACAACTCGGTGATCTTCTCGACCAACCTGGTTCCCAGCGGCGCAACGCTCGCGAACGACGAGTTCACGGTGAAGTGCTGGGGCATCGAGGAGGCCTTCGTCGAGCCCGTCTTCGCGACGGGTCTGTTCGAGAACACTGGACGCCGAGTGAGTTCAGGGTATGTCGCGGCCCAGGTGTGGCGGTTGAAGGACCCAACACACGTGCCGCCCGCTGCAAAGCGAGTTCGGCGCGCCCGGTTCTGATGAACCTCTTCCCGGCCACGTGCCGGGTTCTTCAAGCCCTTGCACCGCGAGGGCTTGAAGAACAGAATGTTCGTGTTCCTGCTGACCGACATCAAGGTCCGACCGTGCCGCGTCAAGGCACGCCCAACACCGCCAGGCTCCCGCGAAGCGGTGGGTCCAGTTCGCTGGATTCGGAGTTCCTTTTCCTTCAACCCCCTGGGGATGCCACATCCCCTCGTGGGGCTGGTGCGTTCCCGTCCGCCAATGGAGACGCACCATGTACACAGGTCAAGTTCAGCCTCCAGAGAACACGGTCTTCCGCTGTGGCAGGTACCGAGAGCACCGGCGCCTCAGCCACTTCGAAGAGACGCGCGCCACACTCGAAGCGGCGGCACTGCAAGATCCGGCGGTCCGGAACCTGGTCGAGAACATCCGCGCCGCGCTGGCGGAATGGAATCTCCCTTTCCAGGTGTTCGATCCGAGCGCCGACGTGACGTTCCGCTTCACGACGTCCGGTGCCGCCAAGTCGAAAGCAGCCGAGTTGGGCCTCACGCGCCTGACCCACCGAGCATCAGACCGGTCTTTCAAGCAGGTCGACCTGCTGGATGGGCGATGGTGGGTTCGAGGTGGCGCAACGCCTCCGTGGAAGAACCAGGACCCGCCAGATGCGGGCGACGTGCTACTGGCCAAGCTGCAGGAAGCCATCGACTTCGAGGCGCTTCGCGCAATCGAGAGGCGTGCTGTGCTGCGCGCGGACATCACCAGAGACATCGAAGTCGAATTCGCACATCTGTGGGCCGAAGTTGACGCTGATGCCTTCCGTCGCATCGAGAGCGAGGATCGACAGCTCCAAGCTGCTCTTGTGATGGCCAAGCAGTCGAGCGATTTCGCCGGGTACAAGGCAGGGCTCGCCAAGGCCGTTGCTGGCTATGTCGGGAACGCCAGGAAGGTGTTTCTAGTAGCAGCCGGAAGCACCGCGACAGGCGGATAGCGCATCCTCGTTCCCAAGGCGGCGCCGGTCGCTGACCGCCACGGTCATCGCTTCATTGAGTTGAGGGTGGGTGCCAGAGGCCCTCTTTCCCGGCCTTGCGCCGGGTTCTTCAAGCCCTTGCAGGGCGAGGGCTTGAAGAACCGAACCGAAGCGTTCCTGCTGACCGACACCTCGGTCCGCCCGTGCCCCGTCAAGGCACGCCCACACCGCCCGGCTCCTGCAAAGCGGTGGATCCATGGCCCCCATGGCCGCGGTTCCGGAGTTCTTTCTTCCTTCAACCCCCTGGGGATGTACTCGTCCCCACGTGGGCCGGTGCTCCCCACCTGTTCATTGGAGATGAACATGCATCCACCCATCGAAAACTGCGCCGCTCCCGCGGCTCCCGCGACCGCGGAACGTTGGACTCGGCTGAGCCAGGAACAGCCGAACGGGCTGATGGACGACGCCCTTGAGGATGGCGTCCGAGTGACGTTCCTGGTGCCTGGCCAATGCCAGGGGCAGATCGTCGAGGTTGCCTACGCAGGCTGCGGCGCCGCAGGCGTACTCAGGCGCACCACCGATCGGAGCGATGGATCGGTCGCGTTTGCGATCCGCGAGTGGGAAGACGACGATGAGGACCTCCCTGGTCTGAACTTCGAGCCTCGCTGAGGTCCTTCACCCCCTGGGGATGCGTCATCCCCGAGGGGTAGCGCATCTCCACCGCTACACTGGAGATGAGCCATGGATCCCTTCTACTACGTACTCGATGGCGAACGGCAGTACCGCCGTTCGAGCGAAGGTGAGCTGAGCGAAGCCTTCGACGCAGGAGCTGTGCGCTTTCTGCATCAGCGCACCGGCTACGAAACTCGCACCCACGTTCGGGTCTGGCTGACGACCGAGGACCTCGACAACCGCGGTCAATGCGCCTCGCGGTTCGAAGAGCGGTGGACGGAACGTCCGATGAACCTGAACCAGATCCTTCGCTATGCCACGGCCGGCATCCTCGTCGAGTTCAGTGGGCGCAGCTTGCGCCGCGAACCAGACGATCGGGTTCCCGGCTACCAGATGCAGAGCTTTCTCCTGACGGTTGCGTACAGGGACGGCGACAGCGGCGACTACGGCGAACGGCAGTCGCGCCTGGTGTGGGCTGGGCCTGCAGAGGGGCTCACCGTGGCGTTGGCGCAGGCTGAGCGCTTCTGTGCGGAAGACGAGTGGGGGTCGCGCCCCTTCTCTTCGCCGAAGGCGGAGACCGTCGAGTGGCGCTTCAGCGCTGTGCGTCGCAATCCCTCCGCCATCGGGCACGCCTGCGCGGCGGCGCTGGCCAAGCTATCCGAAGGCGAGCTTGGCGACATGTACGAGCGACCCAGGGTCTACCCATGGGAGCTTCCTGCAGAACTGGTCGAGCCCGTGTACATGGCCTGCCAGGAGATCATCAAGGAAAGATGGCTGGCGAATGATCCAGACGTACTGCGTATGGCGCTGCTGCGGCTCGCCCACGAGCTGGAGTACAGCGAAGCCGAAGGCTACCCGTGGAGTGGCGATTGGTGGACGATGGCAGTGAAGCGCGCCATCGATGCGCGCGCCTGGGAAGAAGCTAAGCTGCTTCAGGATATGCCGCTGGAAACCCTGCAGGATGAAGGTTGGTAGCCGGCGCTGCAGGCTGGCTCAACCGTTCGGGCTTTCTCCTCTTGACACTCGATCCCGGCCACACGCCGGGTTCTTCAAGCCCTTGCAACGCGAGGGCTTGAAGAACAGAATATCGACGGATTCTGCCCGACCGACAGCTTCGGTCCGTCCGTGCCGCGTAAAGGCACGCCAAACACCGCCAGGCCTCCGAGAAGCGGTGCCGGCGCGGAGCTTGCCTCCGCGTCTGCGAGGTTTGATCCACCTGTCGCTGGCTTCATTGCCCCCTGAGCGCGTCGACGACGCGCGCTGAGGGGGCAATGTCGCCCGTTGGAACAGGAGCATCCGATGGACACGCTGATTGCGGCAACCACTTCCTTGAACCAAGAGATCTCGCCGGAGACCATGAAGGCCGCCGGCGTCCCGTTCCCTCTCGCACGCTGGTACCACCTGTTCGGCCGGCACCTCACCCGGTTCTCGGAGTGGGATGTCGAGCGCGTCATGCTGGTTCGCCTGTGCGTCGCGCAGAGTGGCTATTGAGCGCGAGCACGGGCCTCAGGACGCGCCAGGAGCGTTGCTCGAAGATCACCTGCACCTGGCCTTGCGCCGGGTTCTTCAAGGCCCCTGAGTCGCCACCGGCCTGCGTTCCTGGGGCCTTGAAGAACCTGAGCCTTTCCCGACCGACATCGTTGGTCCGACCGTGCCGCGTCAAGGCACGCCCGACACCGCCAGGCTCCCGAACAGCGGTGGATCCGGGTCCCTCGCGGACCGCGGATCTGGAGCTCTTCCTTCAACCCTTGGGGATGTCACACTTCCCCTCGCGGGCCGGTGCGTTCCCGTCTTTCTCTGGAGATGCACATGAAGACCGCCATATCCGAAGCCATCGCCAACGCAGACGCCCACTTGAGCAATGCGGGCCTCCACGACTACAGCGCGGTCCTTAGGGCCCTGCGGGATCTCCAGCAGGCTGTTCGGCAAGGCGCACCCGCGGTCATCGGTTACGGTGAGATCACGCAGGCCGCCTTCACACACGGCTGGAACAGCGCCATGGAGCGAATCTACGGAGAGCTGGAACGCGCTCGCGCAGTGCTCGCGACGCTGGATCGAAGCGAGGATGACGCGCCCCCAGCGCCGAAAAGGCGTGTCGCCGTGATGCGGGAGTTCTTCGCCATCAGGTACACGGACAAGCGCTTCGGCGCGCGGTCGGATCTGGTGGGGCATCCGCTCTCCCAAGGGCTCTACGCCGTGGTCGAGTGCGAAGGGCTGACCGACGCCTACACCAAGGCCCATTGGGCCATTGGGGCTGGCGAGGCGCTTGGAAGCGTAGAGGTTCTGCGTGTCGTTGAGCACGAGCCGGTGCCGGTCGAACCTGATCCAGTCTTCGGCGGTCCCTCAGAGTACAAACTGACTGTCACCGGCAGCGACAAGATCTCCGGCATCCCGCATTGGGCATCGGCGCGACTCACTCGCTATGAGGGACACAATGGCGGGTGGACGGTCCCGGGCTTCATTGATGTACCGTGCAAGCACTAGCGAGGTAATGCCTATGCAAGTCACCAACTACTCAGTCAATGAGCATGGTCTGAACGAGATCCGGCAGTTCCTCGCCGAGAACCAGAAGCTGGGCGGCGACCACTTCACGCGCGACATGCTGCTCGCGTGGGCTGCCGACGCTGAGTTTCAACTCTCCGAAGGCAACCCCGCCACCATCGAGATCAAGTCGTGGGACAGCGTCCACGGCTATGCGCAGGAGTTCCGCATCAGCGATGCTGGCCTTGACGCTACGACCTCGGAACTCGAAGAGTAGACAGCGGTCCTGGACGTCGAAGATGGCCCGCTCATCGCAATAGGTAGAACACGGTCCCGGCCCCACAGCGGGTTCTTCAAGCTCTTGCACGTCGAGAGCTTGAAGAACAGAATCGCAACGCATTCTGCCCGACCGACAGCATCGGTCCGAACGTGCCGCGTCAAGGCACGCCTAACACCGCCAGGCTCCCGAACAGCGGTGGATCCGGGTCCCTCGCGGACCGCGGATCTGGAGTTCTTCCTTCAACCCACTGGGGATGTCACACGTCCCCTGTGGGCTGGTGCGTTCCCGCTTCCGACCGGAGTCGCACCATGGTTCAAACGCACGCGAGCCAAGCTCACGACGACGGCATCACGCCGACGTTGATGAGGGCGTCTGGTGTCCCGCTGGCTCTTGCCCGCTGGTATCACCTGACGGGACGCAACCTTCGCAAGTTCACTGAGTGGGATGTCGAGCGCATCATGCAGGTCCGCCTGCAGGTTGCCCTCGCCGCCCCGCGAGGCTGAAGTCCTTTTCAACGCCCCGAGGGGATGCCATCCATCCCGCAGGGGACGGGTGCGTCTCCGCTTTCCCACACCTGCCTGCTCGTCAGGTTCCTTCACCTGGAGACTCACCATGAACACATTGCACGAAGCCCACCCGGGTCAACTCACGGCCTCGGCCCACGCCGCCGGCTCCGAACAGCAGACGCTGTGGGAGTATTTCCTGGACAACATCGACGAGTTCGCGGTGGCGAAGGCCATCGTCGATCACTTCGATGCACAGCCGGCGAACCTGACCAAGACCCAGCTCGTGGATCAGGACATGATCGCGATCTACCTCAGGGCCAAGGTCTCGATCAAGCGCCAGCAGATCGCCTTTGCCGAGGCGCAGTCCGCCCTGCAGCATGCCCGCAACTCCTCCAAGGGGCTGCGCGGGTTGGCGATGCGAGCGTCGCGCCTCACCGGCTTCGTTCGTGGCCTCACCACCGGCGAAAACGGCCGCCTCCTCGCGGTCTTCGGCGTGATGGCCGGCCTCTACCTCTCCACGGTCATGCACTGACCGTTGCCCTCCCTGCGAACCGCCTCCGGCAGTTCGCAGGTTGGCCTCCTTCACGGCAGCACGCCGATCGCCTGGCGATCGGTGTGCCTCCCTCTTGACGCCTGCCGGCCGAGTACCCGCGCTCGGGTCTTTGTTGGCCACCTGGAGACCTTCATGCCGACCTCCTTCCTCGCCGCGACGAGCGCGGCACCACCCGCAAGTCCCAACCCGCGCCCGGCGCTTCGAGCACCGGATCGCCCGACGAGAACGACCATGCTCGACGCCGCTGCAGACCTGGACCATGAAGCCCGCCACCGGCTGACCACCCGGCTCAGCCGCAAGCCCGCTCACGTGTCTCCGCCGATGCCGGGAGATGACGCAGTGCTCGACGGTCTCGTCGCCCGCGTCAGCCTGACGTTGGAGGTTTCGCAGGCCGCGGTCGACCGCATGGTGGCCCTGAGCCACGCGCTGCGCCACGTCGATGCAGACGAGATCAGCGACTGGACCATTCCGGTGCGTGCCGTCGTTGTCACCGATGACGGCTCCCATACACCAGAGGTGATCGGGGTCAGCAGTACGGTCTTCGCCGACGGCGAGGTCCACCTCTCGATCTACTTCGACGGTCTCGACGAGCCGCTGTGGTGCCTGCTTGCGCTCGACCTCAGCACGCTGATGGCGCTCTAGCCGAAACGCGCCGCGTTCACTGATTCCACGTGCGCGCATGCGCACCGACTTCAACCCCACGGGGCATCCGAATGCCCCAAGGGGCAAGGGTGACTCCGTCTTCCACGAGGACACCCATGCAAACCAATAGGTCATCCCATCTGCGCCTGGTCGTCAACCGGACGGCCTTGCCGGCATCCACTCAGCCGCGCAGCAGCCGCTGCCAGTTCTGGTTCATCTTCCTGCGATGGCTCTCCCACGCCACCGACGAGGACGGCGAGCGTCTGGAACGGGTGCTGGCCCCGAACGCGCACCATGTGCGTCCGCTCGTCGAGGCGATGAGCGACGCCATGCTCGACGAGCGGCAGCGCGATCGGCTCCCGATCTCGCTGGTCGACGCGCTTTGCCAAGGCAACTGGGCGCCCGAGCGTCCCGACGTCACCGACGTCGCCTGATTCCCCGCAATGGAGCCCGGCCGCACCTGCGGCCGGACCTTCCTCATCTTCCATAGGCAAAGGAGGCCCCATGGCCCTGATCTTTCCGCGGCTTGCGCGGAACTTCATCAAGAACGGTTACTTCCCAACCGATCTGCCGACGTTGCAACGGATCAGCAGTGCGCTGGACGCCGAGCCGGGCTCGACGTTGACGACGCTCGACCCCTGCTGCGGCGAAGGCGCCGCGCTGGACCTGCTAGCCTACCACCTGTCCTCCTGCGGAGCGTCAGTCAAGCGGTTGGGCATCGAGATCGACGAGGAACGCGCCTGGCACGCGAAGACCATACTCGACACCGTGGCCCATGCCGACGTGCACGACGTGCGCTTCAGCGAGCGCAGCATGGGACTGCTGTTCCTCAATCCGCCATACGGCGACCTGGTGGGCGACAAGGCCGACACGGGCGACCGCAAGCAAGGCCGGGAACGCCACGAGAAAGTGTTCTGCAGGCGGACCTTCAACCTTCTGCAGCCGGGCGGCGTCCTGGTGCTGGTCGTGCCCTTCTACGTGCTGGACGAGGAACTCTCGACGCTGATCGCGCGGCACTTCGAGCGTATCGAGGTTTTCATGTCGCCCGAACAGGCCTTCATGCAGTGTGTGCTGTTCGGCGTTAAGCGCAGACCTGCGCATCCGGACCTGAAGACGGTGCGCCGTCTCGTCGCCTTCGCCGCCGGCGAGGCGCAGGTCGAGCTGCCGGAGCGCTGGGGTGGAGATCCTTACCTCGTGCCCGCCGCGAAGCCGGACGAGTTTCAGTTCACCGTGGTCCGCCTGGACGCCAGGCAGCTTCAGCACGAGCTGGACAACGGCCTGCATCGTTCGACGATGTGGCCGCGGTTCCAGAGCGAACTGCGCAGGCACGAGAGCGAGCCGAAGCGCCCGCTGCGCGCCATGAGCGATTGGCACCTGGCGCTTGCGCTGGCCGCCGGCCAGATCTCGGGCATCGTGACGTCGGCCGCTGGGCAGCGGCTGTTGATCAAGGGTCGCACGCATAAGCAGAAGTCGACCGAAGTGACGAACGAGGTCGACGCCGACGGGACCATTCGCGAAACCCGCGTGCTGACCGACAAGTTCGTCACCGTGATCCGCGGGATCGACCTCACCCCTGGGCCCGACCTGGGCCGGATCCTGACCATCGCCTGAACCAAGGGCCTCCACCCGCGTCCGCGCCGTGGAGGGCTCTGCAGAGCGGTCCCCTGGGCCGCTGCGCACAGCCCGGTTCCCGACCGCTGCTCGACGGTATCGAGCCGATGACCTCGCAGGTCGCCCCGACTGCACTGGCCTTCCGAGAGGTGCAGCGTCCGAACTCCTGTTCGGGAGAAGGTTCCCTCGATCGCGGCGACGCCGGCCACGGCTGGCCAACCGTGAACTAACGGCACCGCCCAACGGTGCCATCACCCACCCGTCGGGGATCCGTCCCCGCTTGGGAGGACTCCGGCATTCGCACAGGAGGCCTCCATCATGGGCCGGCTTTTTCCTTCCGTTGAGACCTTGAGCGACGTTGCGCTCGAAAACTTTCTTCTCGGTGGCGCGCGAGCCATCCCGCTTGACCCGGGCCTCTTGGCACAGGACAACATCGTCTGCTACGCCGGCGCGCCCGCTCACCGTGCCGCCATGGTCGCAGACCTGCTGCAGTGCGCGAAAGAGCTGCAGCGGCGCCGCACCCTGTCGGCCTTGGCCAGCGCCACGCTCGATTGCCCGGAAGCCGTGCGCGAGTACCTGCGAAGCCACTTCGCCGGCATGGAGTCCGAGCGCCTCGTCGTCGTCTTCCTGACGGCGACGTTGCGGGTGCTGGCGGTCGAGGAGATGTTCAAGGGCACGCTGGCCCAGATGACCGTTCACCCCCGCGAGGTTGTCAAACGAGCGCTCGCGCTCAACGCCGCTGCGGTGATCCTGGCGCACAACCATCCCTCGGGGGTGGCCGAGCCGTCGCGAGCCGACGCCAAGCTGACCGAGACGCTGAAGTCGGTGCTCTCGTTCATCGACGTCGGCATCCTGGACCACTACGTCGTCGCCGGCGACGCCTGCGTGTCGATGGCCGAGCGCGGCCTGATGTAGCTCCGAATCTCACCTCAAGCACGGATGCCCCGCAAGGGGTGTCCCTTCCTTCCCATTTCCCCCGAAAGGATCAACTCATGCCCAAACTCGACCCTGAGCTTCTGCAGTCGGCGCTGGACGGCTTCAACGGCGTCGAACACGACGCGGCCAGGCACGGCATGCTCACCAGCAGCTTGCACGGCGCTTACTGCGTCGGCCACTGGCTGCGCGAGACCGGCCGACCGGCGCCGCGGGAGATCCGCCAGAGCCGCGGCGACACGATGGTCTGCAACGACATGCTCGTGCGGCTGAACTGGCGCCACGTCCGGCACCCGCTCATCACCCGCGAGAGATAGCGAAGCCGCTCCCTCGACGGGACGCCTTCAAGCCGGTGTCCCCCTTACTCACGACCCCTGAAAGGATGCACCCATGTTCGTGCTCAACGAGCAATCGGACGTGTTCGTCGATGCAATGGCCGCCGACCACCACGCCCAGCTTCTCTTCCTCTCGGCCTATGGCCGGGACACCTCGATCCAGCAGCTCATGGCCAGGCTGCACCAGGCCGCGCGCGAAGGCGGCGTTGACGAGCTGTCCGCCGTCGACCGGCAATCGTCGGCCAAGGTGGCGCTCAAGGTCCTGGTGGGCGATCCGAAGCGCCTGGAGAAGGCCACCGGCCGCCTCCCGAAGACCGGCCTGCTCGGCAACCTGGTCCACGTGTGGATCTTCGATGCAGCCATCCTGGATCTCGACCACGCGGCGCAGGCCGCTTGGATCGTCGACGTCGACACCGATCCGCAGCGTCTCGCCGGCGAGACCTGGAACCTCATCAAGCGCCTGTCGCCGGTGCCGCTGCTCGATGCGTGGGCCGCGGACGTGATGGACCATGTTCGGGCTGCCAACGGCTTTCAGTCGCCACCATGCATCGGCTGCATCCGGGCGCTGCGCATCCAGCTCGCGGAACAGTTCGCCGAGTGGGTGTCGAGCGGCGTCGCCGATGGCGTGCTGCGCGTGCCCGCCGACGAACGGGCGGCGCATCAGGACCGCGAGGACACGCCATGAGCACTACCTACTCGACGCCGGCGGCCGCGGCGCGCCGCGCGATCCACTTGGCCAAGCGGCATGGCGAGTCCATGTTCATCGGCTGGGTGCCCGAGGACGACGGCTTCGCCGTCGCCAGCGAGGTGGACCTTGACACGTACTGGCTGGGCGCGCGCGTGCATGCCGAGATCCTCGCTGACGGCACCTACGCGAGCGCCGACGACTGACCGGAGCCGGCCGACGTCGCCGGCTCGGCTCGCCTCTTACCTCGAAGGGCACGCGCGCCAACCGCGCGTGGGCCCTCGGCACCCCAAAGGAACCTCACCATGAGCTTCGAAGACACGACTGCGGCCGCCGAGGCCGAGAACATCACGCTCCCCGACGTCGATCCGGACGCCGGCCTGAACGAGCCGGCAATGCCGATCGCCGAGTTCGTCACCAACTTCCGGGACAGCCTGCTGCAAGCGGTCCGGGCGCAGAACCCGCCTGTCTACGACGACACGCCCGACCCTCTGCGCGAGCTATTGCTGGACGGGTTGCTGCGCAGCCCGTTTCCGGCGCAGCGCGCGGTCATTCAGGCGGTCGTCAAGTACCTCGTCGATGAGGCCCAGCCCTCCGCCGTCGTCAACGGCGAGATGGGGACGGGCAAGACGCTGATCGCGATCGCGGCCGCCTGGCTCCTCCATCACGCTGGCTTCAAGCGGACGCTGGTCGTCTGCCCGCCGCACCTGGTCTACAAGTGGCGCCGCGAGATCAAGACCACGGTGCCGGAGGCCCGGGTCTGGATCCTGAACGGGCCCGACACCCTGAAGAAGCTGATCCAGCTTCGGCTGGCCACCAGTGCGCCGATGGTGCCGGAGTTCTTCGTGATGGGACGCGTGCGCATGCGCATGGGCTTCAACTGGCGGCCGGTGTTCCACACCAGGCGCATCTACGCGCCGGACAACGCGCCGCGCTGGCACGAGGTCGCGGCCTGCAGCGATTGCTTCACGCCGCTCACCGTTCCCGACGCCGACGGCGTCGACCGGGAGATGTCGCCGGAGGAAGCGCGGCAGAAGCTCGACGGCCGGCAAATGCGCTGCTCGAAGTGCGGCGGTGCGCTATGGTCGCTCGTCCGCCCCGGCGCGCAGCGGAAGTCGCGGCGAGAGATCCTTCGCGAGGCGATGACACAGCTCCCGACGATCGGCGGCAAGACCGCCGACAAGCTGTTAGACGCCTTCGGCGAGGACCTGCTCAGCGGCATGCTCGAAGACAACGTCTACGAGTTCATCAACCTGATGGACGAGCGTGGCGAGCTGTTCTTCACCGACCGCCAGGCCACGCGCATGGAGCGGGCGGTGGCGCACATGGAGTTCTCGTTCGGCCAGGGTGGATTCCAGCCCACCGAGTTCATCAAGCGCTACCTTCCAAAGGGGTATTTCGGACTGCTCGTCGGTGACGAGGGTCACGAGTTCAAGAACGACGGCTCGGCCCAGGGGCAGGCCTTCGGCGTGTTGGTGAGCCAGTGCCAAAAAAAAAAGATGCTGCTGCTGACCGGCACCCTGATGGGCGGCTATGCCGATGACCTGTTCTACCTTCTCTTCCGGCTCAACCCGCGGGCCATGATCGAAGACGGCTTCCGGTACCGGCGAGGGTCGCTGGGCGCCGCCAGCGCGGCGTTCATGCGCGCGCACGGCGTCGTGAAGGACATCTACAAGCAGACCGACGTCGCCGAGGGGCGGTCGCATCGCACGGCGCGCGGCCGCACCGTCACGCATCGTGAAGCCAAGGCGCCGGGCTTTGGTCCTGCGGGCGTCATGCGCTACGTGCTGCCGATGACGGCGTTCCTGAAGCTCAAGGACATCGGCGGCAACGTCCTGCCCCCGTACGCCGAGCACTTCACCGGCGTGCCGGTCACGGAAGTTCAGCGCGTTCACTATGAGCGCATGGCCGGCCAGCTTAAGGACGCGCTGCGTCAGGCATTGCGAGCTGGGGACCAAAGCCTGCTGGGCGTTGTGCTGAACGCGCTGCTGGCCTGGCCCGACTGCTGCTTCAGGCCGGAGACGGTCATGCATCCGCACAAGCGCATCGTGCTGGCCGCCGCTCCGCCGGTCTTCGGCGAGGCCGAGCTTGCACCCAAGGAACTGAAGCTCGTGGAACTTTGTCGCGAGGCGAAGCGCGAAGGTCGGCGGGTGCTGGTCTACACGGTCTACACCGGTGTGCGGGACACGGCGACGCGCCTCAAGGCGCACCTGGAGTCGGAAGGCTTCAAGGTCGCCGTGCTGCGTGCCAGCGTCGACGCCGCGAAGCGCGAGGACTGGCTGCTCGAACAGGTCGACCGCAACGTCGACGTCGTGATCACCAATCCCGAGCTGGTGAAGACCGGCCTTGACATGCTGGAGTTTCCGACGATCGTCTTCATGCAGAGCGGGTACAACGTCTACACCCTTCAACAGGCCAGCCGGCGAAGCTGGCGCATCGGGCAGCGGCGCGCCGTCGACGTTGATTTCCTCGGCTATGAGGGGTGCGCGCAGATGGAGTGCCTGGCGCTGATGGCGAAGAAGATCCTCGTGTCGCAAAGCACCTCGGGCGACATGCCCGACTCTGGCCTGGATATCCTGAACCAGACCAGCGACTCAATCGAAGTTGCACTCGCGAAGCAACTGCTGCAGTAAGCTCGGGCTGCAGCGACTCCACAGGCCGACTTTGTGTTCGGCCTTGACCCCCCAGGGAGCGAAGCCCTGGGGGCTTTCTTTTGTCCGTGCGTCTCGAAGGCGCCTCGTCGCGTCAACAGCGTTGCCAATCCGGATGAAAGTTTGACGGGACTCGTGCCTGTGTCGTGGGGAAACTGGCGCGGCACTTCAACCCTGGTGGCAATTCCTCGGGAAGCTCAAGTGCGATTTTGACGCGCCGATAGCGACGCATGCACGGCAAGGCCTCGTGGTCAGCACACATGCGCGCTGCCGCCCGCAGGGCGCGCAGGGCGGCCGGCGCCATGCCGGGCTTCGGAGGCCGCAACAGCCGTGCTCCCAGTCGTGCCGTTGCTCCGCCGATCGACGCTGTTTCTGGGCTGGGCCTGCGCGCCGCCTTCGACGCGGCGCTCGATCTCGCCGCGCGACAGTGCGACGGTACCGACGGCTCACTGGTTGTCCTGTACGTCGATCTGGACAACCTGAGGCTCATCAACGACGCCTACGGTCACGCGGTCGGCGACCTGGTGCTCGGAGCGGTCGCGCGCCTCCTGAAGGCTGCCGTGCCTGCGATGATCGCAGCTACCAGAGTGGCAGGTGACGAGTTCCTGGTGGCGCTGTATGGAGACCGTGCGGCTGGCCAGGTTGCCGCACAACGTCTGCAGGCCGATCTGAAGCGCGGCATCAGCGTGGTCGGGCGGGAGCTGAGCCTGTCGGCCTCGATAGGCATTGCGCGCTATCCGCACCACGGCGCGCGATCGCGGCTTCCGCTTCAGGCGGCGGCGGCGATGCGCAGTGTGAAGCACGTTGGCGGGGGCGCGCATGCCGAGTTCGAGCCGGCGATGAGCGTTGACCTCCGCCAAGAAGCGGAGCTGTTGCTGGACCTGCGCAAGGCGCTGGGGCACGGCGCCCTGCAGCTCGTCTATCAGCCCAAGATCGACGCTCGCAGCCTACAGGTGACCGCGGCCGAGGCACTCTTGCGCTGGCAGGACAGTCGGCGCGGACTGGTGAGCCCGTCGCTATTCGTGCCGCTGGCCGAACGCCATGGCTTGATGGTGGAGATTGGACGCTGGGTGATCGAGGAGGCCTGCCGCCAGGCCGGCGCCTGGCGCGGGCAGGGCTTGCGGATGCGCGTGGCGGTCAACATCTCCGGGCACCAGCTCCGGCATGACGGCTGGGTCGAGCATCTGTGCGAGAACCTGAGCCGGCACAAGGTACAGCCGTCGCGCTTCACGTGCGAGATCACTGAGTCGGTGGCAATGGAGAACACGCAGGTCACGCGGCAGGCCTTCGAGAGGCTGAGGTCTGCAGGCGTGCACGTATCGATCGATGACTTCGGCACCGGGCATTCGAGCCTGGCCATGCTGCTCAAGCTGCCGGCGGCCGAGCTGAAGATCGACCGCGCGTTCGTGACCGACCTCGAAGCGAGCGCCGATGCCCGTTCGATCGCGGAGGCCATCATTCGCCTGGGACACCAGCTGGCGATGCGTGTGGTCGCCGAGGGGGTCGAGACAGAGGCACAGCGAGACTGCCTGGTGGCGATGGGGTGCGACGAACTGCAGGGGTTCCTCTTTGCGCGGCCGATGTCGCCAACGGCGCTGGGCATCTGGGCAGGCGAGGAGCCGGGACCGCGATCGCTGGCCTTCAGGGCATCGCTGTTCTACGAGTCCGACTTCAAGAAGTCGCAGTCATAGCGGTCGGGCTCCCGGAAGTGCCGGTCGACCAGGCCTGCCACAGTGCGCTGCACCAGGTGCGGCGCTGCGGGTGGCCAGCACATGTCTTTCAGGCCAGTAGATCGGCTGCTGTTCGTCCCGCCGCGAGCGCGTCGACAAACCACTGCGGGCGGCGGCCGCGGCCTGACCACGTGTGTCCGGACTCGTCGCGGTATTTGACCGCTCCGCCGGCGCTGGGGCGGGTGGTACGCGCCGCTCGACCCTTCTGCCGCGTGCCTGCGGAGGTTGCGAGGCCGAGGTCGGCTGCCGTGATGCCGTAGCGGGCAACCAATCCCTTGACGCGAACGACGATGCCGGCCTTTTCAGCGGCGAGCAGCTTTGTGGCCTCGGACCTGGAGCTTTTCGATCTCCTGTTGAAGTTCTCTGGACGTGAGTTTGCGGGCCATCAGTTTCCTTGGCAATTGCAGTTGGACAGTATTGGCTGGTACCCGCGGCACGATGGCTGATATGGACGCCAGCGCGCATATTGTCGCTGCGATTCGGGCAATGCTCGCGCGGCAAGGCGAGAATGCGAAATCTCGACTCCGGGAAGCGGCGGCTCCGAGGTTCATTGCTGACAGGTCGAGCAGGACGCAGGAGGGGTGCGCTCATCAACGCAGGTATTTGCACTTGAAGGAAGGCCGCACTAGAGACACACTGTGCGATCGAGTGAGCTACCGTCAATGCAATGACCACGCAGAGCCGCATCGAATGGACCGAACGCACCTGGAATCCCGTGGTCGGCTGCACGAAGATCTCGCCAGGCTGCAAGAACTGTTACGCGGAGACCATGGCCAGGCGGCTCAAAGCGATTGGGGCGCCAGGATACGAGAACGGCTTCAGACTGACCCAGTTGCCAAGTCGGCTTGGCGATCCCCTCAGGCGTGGGAAGCCGACGACGTACTTTGTGAACTCGATGTCCGACCTCTTCCACGAGAAGGTCAGCGACAGCTACATCGCGCAGGTCCTGGGCGTAGTGGAAAGTACGCCGCAGCACACCTATCAGGTGCTGACGAAGCGCGCAGAACGCATGGCGACCTACTTCGCTGCAGGGTGCCCGATCCCGTCGAACGCCTGGATGGGCGTCTCGGTGGAGAACCGGCGGCATGACCTCCCTCGCATCGACCACCTTCGACGGGTGCCCGCCCGGGTCCGGTTCCTGTCGGTGGAACCGTTGCTGGAGCAGCTCGGGCTGGTAGACCTGTCCGGCATCCATTGGGTGATCGTCGGCGGCGAGAGCGGCCCCAGGGCGAGGCGAATGCTGCTGGAGTGGGTCGAGGGTATACGCCGGCAGTGCGAGGAGCAAGGCGTGGCGTTCTTCTTCAAGCAATGGGGCATGTGGGGACCGGACGGGGTGCGCCGGTCCAAGAAGGTGAATGGGCGCGAGCTACAAGGTAGGACCTGGGACGATGTTCCTGCAATCTGATCACCGCGCGCCATGAGGGCCGCGGCTCGCGGATTCCGTCGGATTGCCAACTTGGCAGGCCGCAAGGCGAAGTGGCCGAGCAGGTAGAGGTTCTAGCTTGTCGCTACCGTTGGAATCGAAACCAACCCAGCGTCATGTGTCGACGCCCGGACACCCGTCCTGAACATACTTGCCGGCCGTCTATTTATCACCCGTGAAGGATGGGTCTACGAAAACTTTTCGGGAAGCCTCGCCGGAGACTGGGACCGTCCATTCTGCCGGGTGACGACTTCGGGCCCCAGGCCGACCGTGAGTCACACCTCGGCTTTCCCGAAAGGGTCGTCAGCTGCCTCAGGTCCGCGCCTGCGGTCGGTTGACTTCCTGGCGGATTGCTTCGATCAGGTCATGGACCTCGCTCGGATCGCCGGGTAGTGGATGGGGATGCACGGCGAATCCATTGTGCTGAGCGAAGTGCACGAACCGGCCGCCAACGCGGTGGATGTAGCGCCAAACGTCCTCGCCCACGTCGACGACACCGTGCGTTGTGTCACGCAGAGTGAAAACCGCGCCCGAGTGCCCGGAGTCCACCGTGGGGCTCACGGTAGGGGTGTTGGATGACATCTCGTGTTCCTCCGAAGTCGGGAGTTGAATCATGCGGACGCCGGTCCGGATTGGCTTGATCCAACGCCTCGAACTCCTGCCACATGCAACATAGTACCCCGCAACCGCCAGGCGGTGCGCCGACACCTGGTCAATCCGAGGCATGAGTTGGGGATGGCCGATTGATCTCCTCGATCAACACATCTACGGGGCAGCACTTACTGTCCAGGGCGCAACGGAAGGGGCAGGCAAGGGTGCGGCCGCGGTAGTACCACCATTCACCTGACAGATTGCGGCGGGAGACATAGTCACGCACGGCCTGGCGAATCTCGTCGAGCTTCGCTGGTTCCTGCTCACACGCGACGCCGAGGCTACGATTGAAGTGCGGTCGTGCCGCGTGGTACGGGACGGCCGCGGCGGCCCAGATCACCCCCTTCGGTGGACGTTTGCCGAAAGGCACGTGCACGCGGCGCGGCAGTTGTTTGGAATCGTTCATACGAGGTGAGGTGGGGCGGCTCCTAGAGACTACGGACTTGTCGGAATCGAACCAACTCCAACGTCATGTCTTGACGCCCGGGCCCAGTCCATGTCTTTCGCATATCGGCACGTCTCACCTCGAAGCGATTGTCGTCAAGAGACGGAGGCGTGAATCGTCAGCCACTGGCCGCGGCGTGCGGCGCAGTCGAAACAGCTGCGGTGAACCGGGCCCGCACCCCTGGGATCGAATACGCTTGACTGGCGTGAAACACGAGCAAGGGCAGGCCGATGGCAAGGCAGACCTTTGCGACGAGCTCGTCGCGGGCTTGCGCGCGCTGGGAGTTGTGCGAGCTGTCGGTCAGCTCAACCGCGCACACCGGCGACAGATCGCTTGCACGACAGACAACGAAATCGAAGTGCTTGGCGGCGACGCGATTGAGAGCGGCCCGGCGCGCCGACTTTGTGAGGCCAGATTTGACCGCTGCAACATCTGCCAGTCGCACCTTGCCGAAGACGCGGTATTCCCAGCCTACGGCGTTGTCGAGCGCGGCGAGAAACGACTGCTCGGCTGGAGAGAACAGTGCCTTGCTCCGGCGATAGGGAAGTCCCATCTTGCCGGCGCGGGCGAGCTTCGCGATGACCGCGCCTAGAAGGACAGTGCCGACGATGACGGCGATCGCGATGACGAGTGTGGACGGCATGAGGATTTTCGGTGGAACGTAGTTCTTCGGACCTTGGAGCTTCGCTAGGCGGTCAACGCGAGTCGGTGATGGGAAGGCCGCTGCCGAAGGTGGCGGACCTCATCGGCTCGCTGAGTTGAGCCTTTGTGCCGCCTACGATCCCGCCGACTGTGGAAGCGCCATTGCGGTCGACGTCGCGTTCGGGCGGGCGGGGCTTCGGTAGCGGTTCGAGTCGAGGGGCAGGGCACTGGAAGCCCGGCTTCTGGCCAAGAACAATTGCGAGCTTCTCCTTCAGCGGCTTGTTGGCCAGCAGCGCGCGGCCAGGCTGGTGCCAAGGGCGGTCGCAGGAACCGATGCCACGGCAACGCCAAGATGCGGCAGCAGCCACAGCAACATCGGCAGAAAGATGACCGAGGAGCCCGTGCCGATGGCCGTCGTCAGCACGGCACCGAGGAAGCCCAGCGACGTGAAGCAAAGGACGGTCGGCACCAGTAGATCGGAAGGGTTCAGCGGCATGGCGGGTCGCTCTCAGAGGTCGTGGCAGATCGAACCGGAGGCTCGCAAACGGTCGCGGGCGGACTCTCCGGGGTTCTCGTCGACGCCTCTCCCGCGCCGGGCCTCGGTCCCAACCGCAAGCGCCTCGATCGCATCGAACTCGTACTCGTTCAGGTCGCGCCCTTGTTGCAGGACGGCGCGCACGTAGATGCCGATCGCCCGGCTCGTCGAGGCGTAGGCCTCGACCGTCGCATAGCAGTTCACCCCGATCGGCGCGAAATCGGAATCGCTGACCCACTCGTGGCGGCGTTCCGAACGGCGCCACAGGTAGCCGAGGAGTGTTGCTGCAAGCACGACAGCGCTGCTTGCCAGAAGAATGCCCGCAGCGATGCCGAGCGTGTGGGCCGGCCAGGCGAACGGAGGACGGAGGAACTCGAAGTCGCTGACGACGACGACGTACAGCGCGAGTGCGACGCCGGCCACGACAAGAAGCCCAGCCGAACCTCGCAGCACGACCGCGCTCGCGGAGAAGAACCTGTGCCGGGCGGCACGCTCCGAGCGCAAGCGGGTTCGCAGCGTGTCCCACTCCTGCCTGGTTCGCGGCGGTTTGGACAGGTCCACGTCGATCGGCCCGATGGCTCTGGCATCAGCGGCTTGCTTGAGCGCCACGATCTAGTCCGGTTCGGTGCGATCGACGGGCACTGCGATCGTGCGATCACCGGCTTTCCAGCGGGGGAGCGCGTCCGCGCAGCAGGAGCACACGCCGAGATGGAGCGTACGGTCGACGGCCAGCCATGAGCAGGGTCTACCGCTCGCCTCGTCGACGCAGGCGGCGAAGTCGTGGCAGCCGCATTCGATGCAGTGGGAGACGAGCTTCATGGGAGCGTCCTCAAGTCGAGTGGATGACGTCGACGCTGGCCAGCAACGGCGCGTCGTCCAGGATGCGTTTGCGCGCCATCGGCGCATTGCGCTCGTCGAGATCGATAAGAATCGCCTCGCGCTGCAGCCGATCGGCGACCAGGCCCGTGGTGCCCGAGCCCCCGAACGGGTCGAGCACGGTGCCGCCGACGGGGCAGCCGGCGAGGATGAACGGTGCGATGAGCGCCGGCGGATAGGTCGCGAAGTGCGCGCCGGTGAAGGGCTCGCTGGCCAACCACCGCACACTGCGGGGATTGCGCGCTGCCGGCGGCTGCACCACCTCCCGTAGCGGGACTTCGTGCGTGTGCCCACGTTCGGGGGGTGGGGGGGGGATGGTCGTGCTGTGGCGCTGGTGCTCGGCCGGATTGCCTGGTGGGCCGTGGCGACGGCCAACGCCATCACCGTTGCGGTAGCCCCGCGCTTGCTTGTGCGCGCTCAGGCCGGCGGCGTCGCGGGGTTGGTCCCCGCGCCCCCAGCCTGAGCCCGCCGGCCACCAGCTCCCGTTTGCCGCGAAGCGTGCGTGGGAGCCCTCGGAGGCTTCCTCCCGCACGGCCGCCAGGTCGAAGTAGTAGCGCCGCGACTTCGACAGCAAGAAGACGTGCTCGTGCGCGTTCGTGAAGCGGTCCGAAACCGATTCCGGCATCGGTGACTTCTTCGCCCAGATGATCTCCTGCCGCAGGTACCAGCCATCGTCTTGCAGCGCGAACGCGACCCGCCAGGGCAATCCCATCAGGTCCTTCGGCTTGAAGCCGGACATGCGCTCGTCGCAGCGCGGCATCGGGTGCATGTCTCGGCCACGGGAGTGAATCAACGAGTGCGACGGCTGTCGCGAATGCATGGTGCCGGTCCCGCTGTCGCCACCGCGGCGGCTGCCGGCATAGCTGTCGCCGAGGTTGAGCCACAGCGTGCCATCGCGACGCAGCACGCGCCGAACCTCGCGGAACACGTCGACCAGTATCGACACGTAAGCCATCGGCGAGCTTTCGGCGCCGATCTCGCGCGCCTTGTTCGGATGTCCCGGAGGAAGGTAGCTCCTGAGCGCCCAGTACGGTGGACTGGTGACACAGCAATGCACCGACCCAGCAGGTAGCGACTGGAGCACTTCGCGGCAGTCGCCATGGATGAGGCGCACGGTCATGCTGCGTTGGCCACCGGCCCCAGGATGCAAGACGCTGATTGGGCGCGCCGGCGGGCGGCGATCGCAAGGATGCGAGCCGATCTCCTGCCGAGCGGTGCACGGTTGGCGGGCCCCGTGTCGCCGAGGCGAGCAGCACAGGTCACGCGATGCCACCCCAAGGCTTGGTGAGGGCGTAGACCTTCGGCCTTGGCCCAAGGCGTCGCGGCGAAGGCTCCGATGGCCTCTCCGAAACCAGCCCTTGCGCGTGCAGCGCATCCAGCCAAGAGCGAAGCGTGGTGTCGCTGCATCGCAGCTCTCCACGGATCTGCTCGCGGGTAAGCCATTGCGAACGTAACAGCTTCAGCAGCTCACCAAAGAAGTCCCCAGGGTTCTTCATCGCCATGTCCCTCTCCTGTCACGCGGCATCACTCACCGTTGCTGACGGCACGTGGCGTTCGCGCCATTGGTGAAGGTGGCTCGCTGGTCGCCAGCTCGGCGCGAACCACGGCACCCTGCAACTGCCGCTCACGGTGACGCTGCTCGGCCTCCAGCTGATCCCGGGCCCGTTGTTCGACCGCGGCCGCCGCAAGGATCGCCTTCAGCTCGAAGCGGGTCAGATCGCGCCCCTGCCGAAGGACGGAGCGTGTGAAGGCATCGACGCTCCGAGATCCGTTGCACGCCCTCAGGACCTGGAGGTACTCGCTCGTGTCGATCGGGGCGAAGTCAAGCGGATCGATGCCGGCGAAAGGGCGCTCACCGAGAAGGTACTGCACGGGACGAAAGGCACCCCCGACGGTGATCACGCCGAAGCCGAACGTTGCCGCGATCGCGGCAAAGAAGATGGACCGCGCCTCCGAGGACTCGAAACTGGCGACGTAGGCGCAGAACGCGAGGCCTGCGACAACGGGGGCGATGCTGAGAATGCCGTCGGCGATGCGGGCGCGCCGCACGCTCCGGTCGTAGGCGGCCGTGGCGCCGCAAAACTCGGCGTGCAGCTCATCCCATTGGTGCCCGGTGCGAGGCTGCTCGTCCAGCCTCACAGTGATGCTGTGGACTTCGGCTGCTGCTGGCGGCACAGGCCGGGTGCTCGTAGTAGCGCTCATGCTTTGTTGCCACTGGCGCTGCGCAGCGCCAGCGCCAGGTGCCTTGCATTGACCGAATTGACCTTCTTGTACACAGCCATGGCCGCCTTGTGCGTGTCCCAGGAGTGCTTAGCCTCGGTACGCCACTTGCGCGACAGGATTCGCAGCACGTCGTGCAGGGCAGCGCGCGCCTCGGGTGTTAGGGTGGCGATGATTCCAGTCACGTCCGGATCGCTAGCGACCGGATTGCGCACATCGTCCCGCGCGCGGCGGGTGACCTTGATCTCGGCGATCGCTTGGTCACGGTTCATTCGTACTCTCCTACGGCCGCCTTCAACACGGCGGCAGGCCAACGCCTGATATCTGAACCGTAGATGACGATGGCCGCCTGCTCCACGGCCTTGTCCTGGTCTTCGTCTGTGCATTGCTCGGCGCCCGTGTCGTCGCAGTACCCGGGGATCATGCGAAGCATCGCGTCCAGGCACATGCGCAGCGCCAGCTCGCCGGCGAGGAAGCGGTCAGAACTTTGGCGCACCGGCTCGTTGCAGTCCTTGTCCGAGCTGACGCAATCGACGTGGAGGATGCTCAAGCGCGCCTCTCCGTCAGGTGGCAGGCTACCGCCGCTGCCGCGCCGGAGAACCATTGCAAGCGGCGACCGATCGGCATTCCGCGCAATGGCTGCTCGACGGTGCACCAGGGGCCCACCAAGGGTACCCATGCCGCGCAGGAGACGCCAGCCAGCAGCGTGATGGTCAAGCGTTGGGCGCTCCAGGCGCTGGATAGGGCGAGCAGCTCGTGCGCCACTTGGCGGGCCCAGACGATGCGGTCGCCAGGTGTCAGGCGATGCATCGGCATGTCATAGGGAGAGACAACCTCGTCAGGTTCGATGAGCCCGCGCTGCGCCGACAACACCATCCAAGGCGCGTCCTGCCGCTCAGCCCATCCGCGTGCGTGGACGAACAGGGGGGAGCGATAGAGCTCCCGCGCCGGAGCGGCCCGCTCCAACTTCCGGCCACAACATCCGATCAACGTCAGCCGCAGCGGTTCAGGAAGGTCTGGCCGCGGTGGGATGCCGGGCTCCGCCTGGCTCCGATCGGTGGCCCTCATGGGTGATCCTGTTCGCGTGCCGCAGCGACGAGGGAAGCACAGAGTTGGCTCACTACATCCCGGTCACTCCCGTCCCCGTGAGGATGAGCGGCCTCGGTGTCGGTCTGCGCTGGCTCTGGAGCCGATATATCGGCGGCGAGAGACCAGAGGAAGCAGCAGAAGTTCGCCACGTCGCGGGGATCGCCCTTCTCCACATGCGCCCTGAGCATTCGGGAGAGGTCGGCAGGCGCACACGTCTCCCAGCCGGCGCGCCCGCGCTTTCGCGCCTCGGCCAGTTTCTCCTTCATCGCAGCCGCGAAGCGGTCGACCGCGGCGTCATCGGAGTGAGCCTGCCGCTCCATCGGTGTCATCGCGAGTCGGCTTCTCAGCGAGTCGAGCCGCGCGCGCGCGAGGGCTTTGACGGTCTCGGTACCGAGATCCTGAGGCTGCCACTCACGGTTCTGCAGAACGGCATCGGAAGCGCAGGCGTCGAGGTCGTCCAGGACCGTCCGTAGCAGACCGTCCACCTGTATCGCCCACGCGGCAACGGCCAGATAGAGGGGGTATCGGCGCAGCTCGGCAAACTGTTGTTGCCGGTCCTCCGGCACCGCTCGTGCCGCAGCCACGGCCGCGTCGAGCGCATGCTCCGTGAAGAGCAGCGTTCCATGGGGCAGCGGCTCGGAGCCAAGGAAGTGAAATCCCTGGCCGAAGTCACCGATGTAGGACTTCGCGCATGGCTCTGGACGCGCCGGCTTCGGTTCAGGACGCATAGCTCGTACCTCTCCTTTGCAGGGCCGCGGATTGGGCAGCGTGGTGCTCACGTCGCATCGCCTCCGCCGGCCAGCTGAAGCGCGGCGACGTAGGGTCTCACCCAGACGGGCACGTCGGACAGCGCGAAGGTCTCGCCCGCGTCGGCGAGCATCAACGTGCGAAGAATCTCGGTGGCGATGGCAGTGGCCGAGGCCGAGGGCACGGCATTCCCTATCCATTCGCGGTGCTGGCTATCGCTGAGCGTGTCCGCGGTCATCGCGTCGGTGAACGCCGCGATGTCGGCCGGATCCTCCGGATCGAAAAGGCTCTGCAGCGCGGCCAATTCCAATGTGGTGAACGGCCTATGCCAGGTGTCGTCCAGAGAGCGGATTACGGCAACCATCTTCTCGTCGGGTGGCGGCAACCCGCGCGGGTCGGCTACTGACCAGGGACCGTTGTCGTGGCATGCGCTGGCGCTCACCGCTCCCGTGGGGGCGTCCCAACGGGTGACCCCGTAGTGGCCTCCAGAGAGGTAGGCCCCACGTTGGGGGTCCATGCCGACGCGGGGATCGGCGACCGACAGCCATCCGCCCTGAACTCCCTTTCCGCCGGATATCACGGTGCGCGATGGCCGGTCCCAGGTGCCGACGGACAGGTTGTTGCCGTGGCGATTCCACTCGGGCCGTGGATCGGCAACGGCATAGGCACCGTTGTCATCACCACCGATCACTGTCCGCGAAGGGCCGTCCCAGCCGGTGCAGTGGTACTTGCCGAACAGGCGGCCGTCTTGCGTGGCGCGCGGATCTGCGACGCATTGGCCGCCCGACGATGGCGTCTGGCCACTCGTCACCGTGCCCGCCGCACGATCCCACCGCACGACGCGAAACACGTTGTTGTGCCTGACCTGGCCGCAGCGAGGGTCGGCCACCTGTTGCGCACTGGAGCCTGGCGCGACGGCGCCGGTAATGGTCCCCGCCGTCTGTTGCCAGCTCGTGACGCGATAGCCGGCGTGCGAGTAGTTCGCGTGCTCCGTCACCCGGGGATCGGCGATGCTGAAAGCGCCGGCGCCCGGTCGCCCGTTCGCGGTCACGGTGCCGCCGGGTACATCCCATTGCCTCACGCCCATGTACCCGGTCCCCTGGAGCTTGGAGAACATGCGAGGGTCGGCCACGCTGAAGCGGCCGTTGCTCGGCCTGCTTGCAGCCTGGACCGTGCCGCACGGCTCGTCCCACTTGCGCACGCAGTAGCTGCCGTGGTGCATCTGCGGCACGATGAGGAAGTCGCGAAGGTGCCCGTCCTCGACTGCGAGCTTGTTCAGGCTGCGCCAATCGCTGCCGGCCTCCACGAATGCGAGCCGGATCCAGGTCTTCCAGTGCAGCCGCGGTACCCGGTGCATCGGGCCGGCGGCGTCATCGCCAGGCAGCCACAGGCGACCGATCACGTCGCCGACCGAGCGCAGTGGCCGCCGTGGTGGCTCGTACAGGAAATTCGGCACCTTCTCGGGGTGCCGCACGACGATGAGGCAGCGCTTGCGGGACTGGCCCAGGCCGCCCAGCTCGCCACAGTCGTGAACGGTCTCGCGGGAGATGTAGCCGTAGGCGGCAAGCATCCCGAGGAGCTGATCCGCAAAGGCCCGGCCCCTTGTCAGCAGCCGGGGGACGTTCTCGAACAACAGCATCGGCACCGGGTCGTCGCGCCATGCCTCCAGCACAAGCCAGAGTGCGCGCTGCGCCAGGCCGTTCATCGCCGTGTATTTCGGGTTGATGCTCTTCGATTCCGGCAGGAGGCCGGAGAAGCCCTTGCAAGGCGCGCTCAGGAAGATCGCGTCCGGCCGGCGCCCGCGGCTCGCGCGGTGCAGATCCCCCGGGGTTGCCTCGCGCCAGCCGGTCGGCGGCTCATGCCCGTTGATCGCGATGTACTGGCTGCGATCGGCGAAGTCGATGTCGATGGCAGTTGCACCGATGCGGCGCGCAAAGACTCTATTGGCCTTCGCGTCGATGTCCATGCTGCCCAGGCATTCCCAGCGGCCCTCCATGCCCGCCACCTGAGCGCGTGCATGCTGGAAGCCGCGGGCGCCTGCACCGGTGGCGCCGAACAGGTGCAGCACGGTCTTGACGACTTGCTTCAGCAATTGGCACCCCTCTCAGTGCAGGCGACACAGCGCCAGCGCAGGCCGATTCCTCGGCCGCCGCGGGTGCTTCTCCACAGTCCGCATCCGGTGCAGTGGCGCCGCGGCGAGAGGCCAACGCCGGCGGGCTTGAACGGCACGTCGCGCGCGGTGCGAATGCGATCGGACATGGTCAGTACCTCGTCGGTCGTTCGAGCAGCGAATCGCCGGTCACGGTCCCCAGCGCTTCGGCCGCGATGAACGCGCCCTCGTGCAGCCGTTCGAGTGCGAGATCCAGCCGTTGGAACTCGGCGCCAACGAAGCGTCCGGTCTTCGGGGCGTAGGGCACCGCAGAGTCCAGGTCGCCGGCGGCCACGCGCTCGGCGTACTCAATGCGCCGACGAAGCGCCACGCTGGCCAAGCGGCGCGAAATCTCCCAACCCAACAGCGCAATGCAGGCCGCAGCGCCCAGCGTCGCGAGCAGCTGCGGCGAGCGCGCGACGTTCGCGGCGACGATGGGCTTCATGTCGACGGCCACCGAGGTCAGGCCGACCACGAGACCGGTCCGGTAGCCGAACCCCGCTGGCGCCGGGGCGCCTTGTCCCTGGTGAGCGAGGAATCGAGTCCGAATCATCGGCGGCGCCGCGGCGGGTTCGCCATGGCACAACAGGCAGGAGGCATCGGCCTTCAACGCGCGGCCGTATCTGAACTGGTCTCCGTCGGCCGCCCACAGTTCGGTCGCCTCCCCGCGGCGCATGGTGCGAAGTGCCTGCAGCTCGAACTCGCTGGCCGTCGAGTCGCTGTTGAGCGGGCTGTCGCTAGTTACCCGGAGCTTCGCTGCAGCTCCTGCCGCGACGGCGGTTCTGCCGAGTGCCTGGACTGCCATGAAGGCGTCCTGCAGGTTCAGGCGCGTGTGCTGCTCGATGCCGTCCGGCAGGCTTCCGGTCACCGCAACGGAGGCCAGCGATTGACCATCCGAGGCGGCGTCGCTGAGCTGCGGCACGTAGACGCCACCGTTGGAGTTCACTTGGAGGCGATAGGCGTCCGCCATGTCGGCGAGCGCGCGCGCCCGCGCGACGGCCTCCACTTCGGGCTGGTGGCTCCAAGCGAAGCCGAGCAGCGCCGCGCTGGCCAGGAACGCCACCAGCCAGGGCAGGGCGAGGATGACCGAGAGCGGCCACTGGCGGAGCCCGGTCATCTGCCCTTCCGGTCATTGCGTTCGGAAGCACCAGCACCAGCACCAGCAGCAGCGGCCCTTGCCAGCAGCTCGCGCACGCGCCTGCCGAAAACCTCCTTGTGGCGGGGGAGGCGCAACCTGGCCGCGAGGTCATGGGCGTAGGCGTCGGGTGTCGGCGCGATGGAGCCTAGCGCCATGGCCGCACGCGCGGCCTGTACCGCGAGTTGCCCCATCTGCCCGGTGGACTGGAGGAAGGCCTGGTCGAACAGATCGAGCAGACCGCCCATGCCGTCGACCTGCTGACGGCGAGAGGCCTCGGGATCGATCAGGGCCAGCAGCGGCTGCAGCTTGCGAGGCACCAGCCGCGCCCCGTGGGCGTGTGCCAGGGCCGCGGTCTGCTCGTGGTGGCGATTGCCCATCATCCAGATCGCCGGCGGCGGCCGGTGCCGCTGTGCCAGCCGGATCAAGCGATGCGGATTCCAGCCCTCCTTGGGACTGTCGACGACGACAAGCTCGACGCGGTGGGTGCAGAGCGCCTTGATCAGCGACTTGTCGTCGACAGCGGTGAGCAGCGGCCGCGTGGCGATCTGCTCCAGCGCATCGAGCAATTCACCATCGGTCGTACAAACGACGACGGTAGGCTCGACCTTCCCCACCAGGCGCAGCTCGGGGCGCACCACAGTCGCGCGGTGCACGTCATGGGACGGCTGGTCGGCCAGTGCATCGTGCGAGCCTTGGTCGAGCGGGACTGGCGCGGTGTTCACGGCACGTCCCTCCGAGGAGCGGCGAGCTCCCACGGCAGCTCTATGCCGCGCACTTCGAGCGTGCGCGCATCCAAGGTGACGCGCGCCTCGGTCCACACGCGGTAGTGCGCGCGCTTTGGCCGCAGCAGCTCGACAGTCTTGTTGCAGACCACGGTGTCAGGGGTGCGCAGCACGACCGCAGCGGGTCGCGCCGGCCCTGCAAGGCGCAAGCCCGGCGCCGATGCGATGGCCTTGTCACAGCGGCTGCCATAGTCGGCGGCGGTCGTGTGCGCGGCGCCCTTGCCCCGCAAGTCGGGGAACTCGCACTGGGCAGCCGGCCCAGCTGCCGGCAGCGTGCGAAGCGTCGTGCAGATCTCCACGGGAATGCCCGGCATCGCCCGGAACGACTCGTCGGGCGCCGTGCCGGGGTTGATGCGCTGCGCCAGCGCCGAGCTCATGTCCTGGACGAGGCTTGTCCTGGCCAGCCATGCAGTCACGCCGGTAGTCGGGGCAACGGCACAGTGGGCCGCGACGCGGGCGACCGCGAGGACGGCCGTGGGTGAGGCCTGCGCCAACTGGCCCAGGCACTCGAAGTCGTGCGGTGCCAGCGGTGCCGCCGGCGCCGGCTGCGCGCTGGCGGGCGACGGCGGGGCCGCCGGGAGCGCCAGCGCGAAGGCGGCCGCGGCGCGGCAGATGGTTGAGGCATTCATGAAGCTCCCTTTCCAGGTGGTGATCAGCGTGCGACCGGAAAACCCGCGCGCTCCCATTCGGGCAGGCCGCCGCGGAACCAATAGACCTTCTCGAACCGGCTGGACGCGAGCGCGCGGAGGCTGGCCTTGAACGACTTCCAGCACTCGGGCCCGTTGCAGTACAGGACCACCCGCCTCGACCCGCTCGGCAAGGCGGTGACGTCGAAGCGGTCGGGCGAGTAATCCACGCCGACCGCGCGAGGAGAGCGCTCCTCATAGGGCTGCAACCGGGCGCCGGGGATGCGCTTCGCGGCGTATTCCTCCTGCGTGCGCACGTCGATGACGTCCACGCCTTCGCGCGCAAGCGCCTGAACCCTGGCGGCGTCGACCTTCTCAAGGCCTTGCCAGGTCTCGGGCGTGTAGTGCGACAGGCCCGTCAGGTACTTGTAGGTGGTCGGCGACGCCGGCGCCAGCGCCGGGATGCCCGCAAGTCCCGCGAAGTAGGTGGCCAGGCGCGCCTTCGTCTCGGGCGGCACGCTCTTGCGCACGACGAGCCCGTTGCCCGGAATCGGCGGGCTGCGCTCCAGCACCTTGACGGTGTCGGGGCTGGCGCTGGCCAGCTGCTGCGCAGCGTCGTCCGGTATCGCCGTCAGCGCGGTGACGCCTTGGGCGACGGATGTGCGCGCGACTTCGTAGCTGCCTTCGACGTAGATGTTCCGGAAGTCGGCCAGCCGCACGCCATGGTCCGACAGCAGCGCGATGCCCACATAGCCCGCTGGGCTGTCCTCCTGAGGTAGGTGCAGCGTCTCGCCCTTGGCATCCTCGAAGGCCTTGATGCCCCTGGTCGCGACCACTGCGATGCGCAAGGTCCGGCCATCCGTTCCGAGCGCCTCCATGTTCGGGTCCTTGAGCGCCGCGGCCGCCAGGTTGGCCGGCACCCAGAGCACGTCGAACGCGCCGGAGCGGATGCCGGCGGCGATGCTTCGCAGGCTGCGGCCATTGACGATGCGGACCGGCGAGTGCAGTGCCGCGCCCAAGGGGTCGGCAAGCCCCTGCACCCGCATCATGTGATTGACTCTGTCGTCGACCGGGTCGAACGCAACCGCGACGATCAGCGGCTTCTGCGCGTCGGCGGGAGGCGGCGCGGCACTGGCGCGGGAGGCCAGGCGATCAAGGGCAACGACGCCCAGTGCGAGCAGCACCATGCCCGCGCACAAGCGCAGGCCGAACACCGTGATGACGTGGAGCCACTGCCGCGGCGTCAGCGCGCGGCCGGGTCCTTCCGCATCGTCGTAGAGCACTGGATCGGGCATAGGCATGGTTCGCGTTCCTTCGATTTATCGTGACACAACAAATAGGCCGGTGTCAACGATTTGTTGTGACACAACAAATAGCCGACTCTGTTGATTTGTCGTGATACATCAAATAGCGTCGTAGGTGCCGCCGACCCGCCCGCCTATACTTTTCGGATGAGCGGGAACCGACGGTCGACGGGGCCGGTTGTGAAGAAGGAGAAGCGGCCACGCGGCCGTCCCTGGCAGCTGGAGGACGAGCGCCTCGTGGCCAGGTCCATTCGACTGAAGCCGCGGCACTGGGAGAAGATCGCCGCGTACGGGCTCGACGCTCTGCGGGCGTACCTCGATCGCTGGAGACCCAAGCAAGCCGAGCAGCCGCCTGGAGCGGGCGGCGAGGCAGCGGATGACGGCGAAGGCGATCAACGCGCGCCTCCAGCCACGTAGTGGAGCAAGGCGCCGCCGAGCAGCAGCCACGCCAGTAGCAGGGCCCCGAGCAATGCGGCCGAGCGCCCCGCGGACACGAGGGTCTTGAAGCGGGTGCAGAACCCGAGACCGAAGACGGCGGCCGACATGCAGATGCCGGCCGGCTCGTCGGACCATTGGACCGCGGCCGCAGGCAGCAAGGTGCCAACGGACGCGGCGGCCAGGCACAGCGCGGGAAGCAGCATGGCGCCGCGCCAGTTGCCAAGGGCGCCACCAGCACCTTCCAGCGGCATGCCGAGCCGCTGGCCGTGGCGAGCAATGAGGACAAGGAACGGCGCCAGCATCGCCACCCGGCCCAGCTTGGCAACGACGGCCGACTCGACCGCGCCGGCGTCGACGACCGACGCCGTCGCGACGACCTGCGCGACGTCGTGCACCGTGGCGCCGATGTACGCGCCGTAGCCCTGCGCACCGCCAGCGATGAACGGGAAAACGGCGTTCACCCTCCAGAGAAGCGGGTGCAGGAAGAACGCCAGCAGGCCGAAGGCCGCGACCGTGGCCACCGCGACAGTGACTTCGTCGCCCCGCGCGCGAAGCGTTCCGGCCGTCGCAAGGATCGCGGAGACCCCGCAGATCGCCGAGCCGGCGCCGATCAGCGCCGCCTGCGACACCGGCATTCCCAACAGCCGAGGACCCGCGGTGACCGCCAGCACGAAGGTGGTGGTGAGCAGGACCGCGTCGACCAGCAGCACCTGCAGGCCGGCCTCGCCGACGAGCCAGCTCATGTCGATGCGCAGTGCATACAGCGCCACGCCCGCGGGCAGCAGCCATCGCTTCGCCCGGTCGATGCCGGGCGTCAGCAGCCGCAGCGCCTCGGCGGAGGCCAATCGTCCCAGCGCGAGGCCGGCGACGAGCGCGACGAGCAGCGGGCTCCAGCCGACGCTCAGCGAGCCCTGGGCTACCAGGCCCAGGGCGACGCAGAACAACAGGCCTGGACGGCTGCTCGCCGCGATCGTGCTCATGCGTCGATGACCTCGACCGCGGACAGCGCCGCCGGCGTGACGGCCTCGATGCGCCCGGTGCCGTAGTTGACGATCACCGGGTGCAGGCTGGTGCTGCAGGTGATGGCGAGCGTGTTCTGCGCGACGAGGCCGCCATACGCGAAGGTGCTGCCGGACACGCCCGAGGGATAAAAGGTCCGCCCGGTGGCCAGCGTGTTGAGCCCCATGGCGACGCCGAGATCGTTGGCAAGCGAGCTGGGGCTCAGGTTCGCCGGCGCGCCGCGCACGCACAGCGTGTACTTGAAGTACCGCTTCTTGTTGGCGCCGATGACGTTGGCCAGCGCTCCGTCCAGCACTTCCTGCCCGAAGATGTAGGCGCGGTCCGCCAGCTCGCCGGAGGCCGCGGATCCCTGCACGAAACGCTGGCCGACGGCCAGGCAGCCCAGACGGCGGTTGAACCAGATGTCGTCGGTCTGGGCCCGCGGGCAGCTCGACGGGTTACCGGGCCCGAAAGTGTCGAACAGCGAGGACGACTCGCCGTCGCTGCTCCCGCCGCCGCAGGCGACGAGCGCGGCCGCGGCCGCGATCGCGAGCAGCAACGTCGTGCCGGCACGCATCCCTTGCAAACTCTCCTGGGTCATGAAAGTCCTTTCCGTGGTTTGAGGCACCTAACGCAGCGCCCAGCTCGAATCCAGGGCCTGCACGGCCCTGGCCATGGCGCGGCCCACCCAGTCGGCGCTGGCCAGGCCGAACGAGCTGCCTGCGGACGCGCCGAATACCCTGATCGGGAGCCCGGCCCAGCGCGAGGCCAGCACCTGGTCCAGCGTGGCCAGCTCGTCGACGAGGCCGAGGTCCTTCGCGGCGTCGCCGTCCCAGACCGTCCCGCTGACCAGCTCGGCCGTCAGCGCGAGCTGGCGACGCTCGGCCACGTCGCGGCCGAAGGTGTCGGCGATACGCCCGACGAGATCGCGAGCTCGGCGCTCGCCGCTCTCGGCCATCGGCACGAAGGGGTTCATCAGCGCCTTGAGCGGCCCCGAGGTGTAGAGCCGCTGGCGCAGGCCATGCCGTTCCACCAGCTCGTGCGCGTCCCACCCGGTCAGCAGCGCCCCGATCGAGCCGACCAGGCTGTACCTGCCCGCGTAGATCCGATCGCAGTGGATCGCGACCAGGTAGGCTGCGGAAGCGCCCTGGCCACCGATCACCGCGACGACGGGCTTCGGATACCTCACCCTCAGCGCCTGCAGGGCCGTGAAGATCCGCTCGGCCTCCGCCGGCGCGCCGCCGGGGCTGTCGATCGCCAGCACCACCGCCCGCACGGCGCGGGCCTCGAAGGCTCGCCGCAGCGCCGGCACAACCTGATCCGCACCTGCGGCCGAGCCGGACGACATCTCTCCGTCGATGCGCACGACGCCGACCGAATCCGCACCAGGGACCCAGGCCGGAAGTCCGGAGCGGAACCAGGTGCCCAGGTACATGAGCGCAGGCAGAGCAAAGGCCAGGGCGTACAGCGCGAGGCGCAGCATGCGGCCGCGACGCTCCTGACGCCGGTCAACCAGCAGGTCGTGCATCGCAGCGCGCAGCAGCTGGTTCGAGTCCAGGTCGGCGTGCGGCAGCTGATCCAGCGCGAGGCCGCGGGGAGACTTTCCGGGGCGCGCCCCGGGCGTCGGGCGATTCAGCATGTCTGCCTCCAATGGAGTGCCGGCGCGGCGCGAGGACATGCCCGGCGCACGACGGGTGTACTATGACGGTGGGTAGAAATCGCCGGGAGACCGCCATGACCAACACGAACTTCACGCTCGGCGGCGCGCTGCGCCGCGTGGGTGAGTGCGTCCTGATGGCCTTCGGCGTGCCGGTGCAGAGGGACGTGCCGGCGGATGCGGTGTTCTTGCCTATGGGCGCTGACGCGGATCTGCACTACGTCGCTGAGATGCGACGCATGAATGCCTACAAGGCAGCGGGACTGTGGTCCGACGAGACCGACGTTGCTCCAAAGCCCAAGCGCGCGACAGCGACGATCACCCCTGCGGACGTTGGCGGCGAGCCTGGGATGTTCGATCCTGGCGGGCTTTTCGGTGACGAGCACCGAAGGCCCGTCGACGATTCCTTGGAGCGTCTTGGTGGTTATGACGAGCACGCGCCGCCGTTTGTGGGATTTGACCCCTACGCCTCGGACTGGCGTCCGGTTGACCTTGGCAAGAGCGGTGACAACTCCTTCTTCGTCGACTGCACGTCGCTCGATTTGACTCACCAAGCACATGAGCCGCTCGGGACGAATGGTGATAGCTGGCCATAGGGGGTTTTCGGGCCACCAAGCCGTGTCGGGCGCGATGTGGCCAGAGACGTCCTTCCGCGCGATCAGCGTTGTCCTGGGAGAGCGATGTAAGCAGGCCGCGTTCTTGCGCGTAGCCTCTTGGGGCTTCGCCTCAACGTCGCAACGTCGGTGACTCACTGCGACCCCCCTCGTTCTGGCCTTGGGGGGTCATTGCTTGGCGGCTGCTTCTCCGGTTGCGGCTTCGGGTACAAGACCTCCTTGCGGGCTTCCATGGCCTTGGAACCGGGCACATGAAGGACGCTGGGTCTGGCAGCGCGGTTGACAAGTTCGTTGCTCGCCTGGGTATGCGATTTGCCCAAAGCGGCGTCGGCCTTGTTGATTGCTGTGTTCGTGTTGGCGATGCCCTCGTTGACCTTGTTCACCACGGTGCCGCCGCCGACGATCATCCCGGGCTGCACACCCAGTTGCGCCCCGCGCGCGGCTACCCGGCCCTTTGCGCGCTGCCCCGCCGACAGCACCGCTTCACGTCCGCCGCCGGGCTCTGCGGCATCGAATCCCGCCTGCAGCGCCGCAGAGCCGCCCGCGGCCACATCCTTGACTCGCTGCGAATTGGCGGTGACGACGTTCAGTCCCATGCCGGGGTCCGGCGGGATCCACATCACTTGCCCGTCGTCCGTGTCGCGGCGAATCGTCCCTGACTCGATAAATGCGCGGACGATCGGTTGCCACTGACGCGGGTCGGCGACTCCGTCCTGCACGCTTACGGGATAGTTCGCCCTGGCAAATTGGTCCAAGAGGTTGTCCCAGCGAACGCTGGCCTCGCGTTGGAAGCGTTCCGCACCAGCAATCTTTGTGCGCAGGTCCTCGCTGCGGGCATGGTCGAAGCTCGCTTGTTGCCGATAGCCTTCGGCTTCGCGGACCGAAGCGTCCACGCGATCGCTCGCTTCGCGATTGCTGCGTCGGGCGTCCTGGAACTGGTCGCTGTGCCGGAATGTCTCCAGTACGTCGCGCTTGCGCTGCAAGCCGCGGGCGCGCAAGTCGTCGGCTGCTGACGCTATGGCGGCCTGGATCTGCTCGCCGGTCTGACTGTCGACGGAAACCCCGAAGTTCGCCGGGCTGAGGAGCTTTAGTGCGCCGGGTGTCGAGATGCCGGCTCTCAAGGCGGCACCAACCGCCGACGTGTTGGTGATGCCAAATCGCTTCTCGATTCGATCCGTTGCCTGGCGCAAGTCGCTTTCGGTGGTTCCGTCCTGGGCCATCGACCCAACGTCGAAGCCGAGCACCTTCGTCGCCGTCGCGCTGTAGCCCTTGAGTACCTGCTGCACCGTCCCGTAGGCAGCGTCGATGGACTTGTCGTGAGCCTTGGAATTGCGTTGAGCCGAGGACTCAGCCACTGCGGCCTCGCTGGCCATCTCCCTGGTCACGGCCGCGGTGTCGGACAAGCTGACCGGCAGTTGAGCCATCCTGTACTGCGCCAGCGCCGTCGCTCCGCTGAGCGCCGACCCGAACTCCGTGCCGCCCAGCGTGTCGCGCCGGTAGACCGTCGGATCGGTGCGCATGGCCATCAGCTGCTGCTGATCGAAGCTGACGTTGCCCAGCGAGAGATTCCCCTTGGTGGCGGCCGCGGCCTCGCGCTCGGCCCCGCGCTGGCCGGCGCCCATGGCACCGGTGATCGACATCACCCGGTCGAAGCCAAAGATCAGGCCGGCGGCCAACACCGGCACGAAGGTCACCATCCAGGCGGCCGTGCCGATGCCCGACACCGCGCTGCTGTAGATTGCGCTGGCAGTGCTGACCGACAGTGCCGAGGTGCCGCTGGAGACGAAGCCGGCGCCCGCGAACTCGGCGGCAGCCGCATTGGTCTGCAGGTAGCTGACGATGGCGAACATCACGGGCCACATCTCTACCCACACGAGGACGTAGACATAGCTCCTGAACAGCGCGCCCATCGCGCGGCCTTCCGAAGCCACGAGCAGGATGCATAGGAACGGGAAGCTCGCGTAGAGGATGGCCTCGGTCGCATTGCGGATCAGCGGCAAGGCCTCCTCGCCGATGCGGCCCTGCACCACGTTGCCGGCGTTCATCTGCGCGACCGCCTGCGTGCGCATGCTGGCGAGCTGGATCATCGTGCTGTCGTTGAGCGTCGCAGCCTGCAGCGCCGCGGCGTCGGCCGTCGCGTTGATGAGGATGTTCTGCGCCATGATGTCGGCCGCAGTCGACGACGCCGACGCGATGGCGGCCTTGCCGTAGATCGCCGGCAGCCCTTGTTCCAAGGCGTCGATGGCCGCGGCAGGGTCTTTCTGGTACAGCTTGGCCAGGTCGCGCGCGGCGGCCTGCTTGACGGCATTGGCGCCGGCGGCGTTCACCCTGCCGAGCAGGTTGGCCCAGACGTTGGCACAGCCGTCGACCACGAGCTTGTAGTTGTTGGCCGGATCGTGATAGCCGGTGGCAAGGCCCATGTTCGACGAGGCCATGGTCGTGCGCAGGTCGCCGGACTCGGCCAGGTCGTTCGGGCTGACCTTGCGGCCCATCTCGGGAAACACGCAGTTGCGGATGTACTGCACCAGGTCGATCTGGTCGTACTGGTTTTGCGCGGTCGCATCGCGCGAGGAGCGCACCATCCGGCTGCCGAACATCATGCCGTGCTGCAGGTAGCTCAACTCCGCCGGCAGGGCCAGCGACGCCTTCGGGATCGTTTGGAACGCCGTCTCCGCGAGCTGGGTGAGCGCATAGCCGAGGGTGGTCTTCACGCTCGCGATCAGCGCCAGGCTCCAGGGCACGTTGTCGACGACGGATGGTGGCTCGACACCGAGCTTGTCCTCGATGGTGACCGTGGCCGTGGGGAGCAGCATCGCCCCGGTGATGACCATCACCGCGATCAACCACTGCCATCCCTTGCGCAGGTTCTCCGGGAAGATCGCCAGCGTGAGCACCACCGCGAACCCCAGCACCACCGCGATCCGGATGGAGCCGGAGAAGTCGTTGGAGCTCGTGATCATCGCGATGGCATTGAAGATGCCGTGCAGGGCGTCGACGTTGCCGTAGGCGTGAACGGTGAGCGAGGTGATGGCCATGGCCGCGGCCCCGTTCAGCTCTTCGCGCTTGCGCCGCGGAGGACGTTGCTCAGGTCCAGCATGCCGCGGATGGCGCCTGGCAAGCTGGCGCGCATCTCACGCTCGATGCGCTGCAGGTCCTTGACCATGGTCTCGGCATCCCGAATCTGGGCCAGGGCCTTGGTGTTCTCGCGGTCGACCTCAAGCAAGATGCTGTCGACGTTCTTGATCATCTCCGCGGCCTGCTTCTCCTCGACCGCGTTTCGCATGAGCGCCATGCCCACGTAGGTGCGCAGCTCCTTCAGCGCCTTGCGCATGAACAGCCAGGCATAGTCGTAGGCCACGACCTTCGAGTAGTGGTCGATGAGTTGGTCCATGGCCTCGTTGTTGCCCGAGGCCGAGTCGGCGGTGTAGCCCGCGGCCATCATTCGGTAGATGGGCACGCGGGTCATGTTGACGAACGCCTTCTGAGCCGGCGTCAGCGCCTGGCCGTTGATGATGTTGTCCCGGATGCCTTCCAACATCTGCCGCGCATGGGTCGGGAAGGGCGTGATCTCAACGACCTCGCGTGTGGGCGACAGGCAGTCTTCGTCGTTGCACTTGAGCCAGCCGTTGATCTTCACCGTGTCCGGCGTACTGCCGGCTTCGTTCCCGAACAACAGCGTGTTCAGCGAGTCGATCGAGGGATCGTGAACCGAGTTGCTCTTGGGGACGTTGCTGTTGTTGGCCGGCTTGTAGATCACGATCGTGCCGGAGATGTTCATGAACACCGTCTTCTCGTCCGTGGAGAAGCTGCTCGGCTTGAGCGCCTCCCATACGATGTTCAGGTCCCTGTCGGCCATCTGGCGCGCGGCTGGATCGCCCGATGCCTTCGCCTGGGCATTGGTGTCCGTCTGGTCGGCCTTGCACCGGCGCTTGGCGGCCGCGGCGTCTTCATCGAAGACGTACATGGACGCCGTGACGCAGGTGGATTCCGAGGTCATGCCGGTCGTCGTCGACGTGGCATCCAGGAGGGACTGGGCCATCGCGCAGGTGTTGCCGTTGGCCTGGCCGAACGACTCCAGCGTCTTCTGCAGGTCGCCGATGACGCTCTCGATCATCGGGTTGATGCTCTTGAGCGCCGCCTTGAACAGGAGCCCGGCGTAGGACTTGGCCACTTCCTGCAGCATGTCCTTGAATTGGGAAGACGAGATGTGGCTGAAGCTGCCGAGGAAGGCGTCGGCGCCGCCGCAGCCGGCGGTAATGCTCGGCAGGGTCAGGTTCCAGAGCTGATAGCTCCGGGTCGGGAACCGCAGCTGCAGCTCACCGCCGGTGTAGATGTTCTGTGTCTGGCTGTGGTAGACGCCTGGCCCGGTCGCATTGGAAAGCGTTCCCGACCCGAACATCGACGCCATCTGCTGCGACAGGTCGGCGGCTTGGGCCAGGCCGGCCGCCTGCAAGCCAACCACGAGCGCACAGGCAACGGCCTTGCGCCACGTGGGCGCGCGACCACGATCGTGAGCGATGCGATGTGATGCCACCTTCAGCCTCCGCTTCCTGCAGCGGGCGCAGCAAGGGGCTTGCGCGCCCGTTCGATCGCGCTCTGCGCGGGCCGCTGGCCCACGAGGGCGTCGATCGCGGTAAGACTGGCTTGTCCGGCAGCGTGATCGCGCACGCGCGCCGCCAGGGCGATGCGCTCGACCATCTGCGTCATGTTCAACGCGCCGAACCCGATCGGGACGACTTCGCGGGTTGCCGGCCGCGCCAGCACGAGTGCCGGAACCACGAAGTGCTGCGGTGGGATCTTCAGTGCCTCCGCGACCATGTCGGACAGGCCGGCATCGCGCGCGGAGTTCGGGAAGTCCGGCAGCACGCCGCCGTCCATCGTGACCGGGAAGACCGTGAAGCCGTACTTGTCCTGGAACAGCCTGAGCTGCGGCGCCATCAGGTGGCAATACGCGCAGTTGCGCCGGTAGAAGAAGTACAGGCCCCAGCTCAGGGACATCTCGCGCAGGAGCTGGTCGCGGTCCTGCATCGTGATGCTGTCGTAGGCCGCCATCGCAGTCGGCAGACTCGGCCTGGAGCCACTGAAGGTTTCGTCGATCCAGGGCATGCGCACTGCCACGGCCTGCGCCGTGTCGGCGAACACCGATGCCTTGGCGCGGGCCTGCGCATACAGCTCCAGGAACAGCGCGACGTTCTCCTCCGATGGGTTCTCGGTGGCGGCATTGAGCGACTGCTCGAACCTGCGCTTGAAGGCCTCGAATGCGGCGAGGTCGCGCTCCTGCGAGGTGAGCGGCTTCGGCGCCGGGGCCACGGCTGCCGACGCGGCCTGGGCCGGCACCGGCGGCGGCGACTGGAAGCGTTCCGGGTCCTGCCAGAACCAGCCTTCGCGCGAGCGCTTGAAATAGGAAGGCTCTTCCTGCTGCGCCAGCGCGGGCGTCAGGGTGGCGGTGCCGGCGGCGAGCGCCGCCAGCAGCAAGGCGAGACGGCGGCCGGTCAGCATTTGCCCTGCCCGTAGTAGCACGCACTCTGTGCACCGCCAGCGCCCTCCTGGGCGGACGAGGCGGGTATCGGCTTGGGCTCCAGCTGGAGCTGCTCGAAATACTCGCTCAGGTCGATCTGAGACCAGTCGAGGTGCGACAGCTCTTCGGGCGAGAAGCCGGCGCATTCGGGCTTCTTCGCCGTGCCTTGAGACAGGCCGAGCTGAGGCCTTCCCTGCTCTTGCACGATGCGCGCGAGCAGGGAGTTGTAGCAGCAGTTCGAGCGGGTCTTCTCTTTGCAGATCCCCAGGAAGGACTTGGAGCAGTAGTCGCCAAGCTGCGTGCACCGCGACTCGGAACGCAGCTTGATCAGCTCGTTCTCTTCCGCGCTGCACTTCTCCGAGAGGGTGTTGCCGGAGCAGCAGTTGTCGAGACCGAAGTTGGCCCTGACGCAGCGCATGTCGCGTCCCTTGAAGATCTCGATCTTCACGGGGTCGATGGCGATGTCCTTGGCGGCATCGGCGCGGGCCTGGTACTCCGCCATCGTCTGGCCGTAGTTCTGATTGGGCTGGCTCGCGGTGTCGTCGGACTGCCAGCACGAGCCGCCTGCACAGAACGAGCTGTCGCCGCAATTGACCGCCTGCTGAGCGAGACCGGTGCTGGTGCGGCACTCGTATTCGAACTCGGCGTCAAGGCAGTGTCCTGAGGCATCCTGCGTCTTGCAGCTGACGCTCTTCTTCGCGCAGCTCAGGTCGGCCGCCGCGCCGCAACTGGCGGCGTCGGCCGGCTTGCTGCAAGAGAAGGTGTTGCGATAAGTCCAGCACGCTCGATGAACCGTCACGCCGTCGATCACCCTGGCCGACGGCCCGTCCACGCAGACGCTGGTCTTGAGCTGGCACACCGGCTTTGTGGTGTCCGTGGCGAGCATCGGAAGCAAGGGCAGCTCCGGCTTCGTTCCGTCCGGCGGCAACGCCGGCGTGGCGGCTTCGAGCCCGGCGCAGCTCCCGGTCCAGCGGTCGCCGAACGCCGGGTACGCCTTAGGCAGCGGGAAGCTGCCGCCGAAAGCGGTGTGCTCGGGGATGTCGAGCCACTTGTATCGCCAGTAGGACGTGTTGCCGGCCAAGGCCCAGAAGCGGTTTGGCGAGCCCGTCTTCGTCTCGCCGGTGCCGCCTTTGACCGCGGGACCCAGGTCCTTCTTCGCGGCTTCGAGCGAGTCGTAGGGCCGGAAGCACTGGGAACCGATCTGCGCGGGGTCCGGAGCCCAGGTGTCGAACTTCAGATCCGTGCCCTGTACGGTGCCTGGCAGGAGGTGGCACCGATAGAGCAGCTCGTACGACGGCGGCGTCGTCCAGTGGAAAGTGGCGTTGCAGACGTCGCCCTGGCACCCGGTGCCCTCCATGTACAGGCGCAGCTCCTTGACGTCGCCCTTGCCGTCGGGCATCGACACCGATGCGAGTTGCATCGGGAGGGCCGGGTTGTCCGGGATGTGGTACAGGTTGACGTCGACCGAGATGAAGTCCTGGGGATCCTCGTATGGCAGTGGCGAATACTGGCTCGGGTAGGTCGAGAACTCGAAGCGCATGGGTTGGCCGCCGGTGGAGATCCCGCAGTAGCCGGCCACGTCGAACCACCAAGGGTTGTCCTCGTTCTTGACGCGCTGGTCGACGGTGCGTGAGCCGTCGATGCAGGTGGTCGTCGTGGTCGGCTTGAGGGACAGGGACTTCACGCACACCGAGTCCGTCCACCCCGGAGCGGAGATCGAGCAGTTGGCGCCAACCCAGGTCGGTCCCGAGCCCGGCCCGCCGGTGCCGGCGATCGTGCAGGCGTTGTATGTCTGCGCGATGTTGCCGAGCACCCGATCCGGATGGCTGATGGCCGACTGGGCATCGAGCGAGCCGGTGGCGCCGGTGCCGCTGAGGTCCAGCTTCGTCGTGCCGACGGCGATCGCGGCGCAGGTGGCGCTGGTCTTGGGGTCGCAGCCGGCCTGCTGCTGTGCCGCGGCGGTGCTGCCGGTCTGCTTCGTGTAGGTTGCGGCCTCCGGCGGGGTCTTCGTGTAGCCCTGGATGGCTCCCTTGACGACGTTCTCGCTCGCGCCGCTGGCCAGGTCCTTCTGGCTGGTGCTGGCGCTCGCCTTGCCGTAGGCCTTGGCGTCGTCGAAGGTCTTCTGCTGGCTGGCGCCGCTGGAAGAAGCATCGGCCGCCTGGGCGGCCACGAGCGTGCCCATGAGCGCCGCACACGCGGTCAGGCCGCGGAGGAAGGAAGCGCCGACGACTGCAGACATGTTCACTCCCTGCGAAGTTGCGCGATGTAGCGCGCCGCCAGCTCGGCATGCCCGCTGTCGCCGGCCTCGATCAGACCGAGCGCATAACTTGCGCTCACGTCGCCGGTGACCTTGGCGAACGAAGGGCGCCGGCACTGCGTGGCACCGCAGTCGACCAGCACCGGCGAGGCCGGGTCGATGAGCACCAGCGCCGGGACCGCCTGGACCTCGAAGCGCCGGAACAGCATCGGGTCGATCTGCCAGGCGACCTGGCGCTTGCCGGTGAGCGCTGCGATGCGCTGCTTGGTCCGGTCCAGCGAGATCCGGCTGCCCTGCTGGCCGGCCAGGCCCGGCAGCACGCCGCGAAGGATCAGTGCCGCGCGCATCCGCATGGCGTCGTCGACGATCCGGCGCAGGGTCTCGTCGGGCATCGTCAGGCTCACGAACAGCATGACGCCGGAGACCGTGCGGTTGCGGCGATCGGAGTCCTCGGGGGCCGCAGGCGCGCGGCCGCCGCGCATGCCCTCGTAGTCGCGCGCCATGCGCTGGAGGTCCACGGCAGGCCTACCGGGCTGCGCCGCGGGTGCCGCGAGTCCTTGAGCGGCCTCGATCTGGGCCGGCGTCGGGATGGTCGACGCCGCGCGCTGGAGGTCCGCCGGCATGACTACGGGCACCTGCGCGCCGCAGGTGCCGGCCAGGAGCAGCGCGCCCAGGGAAAGGCCGCGGCCCAGCGGACGGGTGCGGGTGATGGAGGGAAGGTTGCCCATGGTCACTGCATGCAGCAGTTGCGTTTGCGGAAGACCTGGTAGCCAAAGTCCTCGCCTTTGATCGGGAACTCCTTGCCGGCGCCCCACACCTGGGTCGTGCGTCCCAAGGGCTGGCAGCAGCGGCCCCATTGGCTGCCGTCGCTACTGGCGGTGACGGCGACCGGCCAGATCATCTGGGTCTTGTAGCCGCGCTTGTCCATGATGGGCGCCACGTGCCCCTCGCACATTGCGCCCTCGCCGTGATACTGCTTGGCGATCAGCAAGCGGTGCAGCTTGGCGAGGATGCGGTGGTTCAGCAGCGACGAGGCCTGGACGCCGCCGACGTGGACGGTGACGTTGCCGTCCATCGGATACACGGTGCCGTTGCAGCCCGAGCACCAGTACAGCTCGCGGATGCCGAAGCCGGTGGTCGCGGCCGTGCAATCGGCCGAGCAGGCCGCAAGCGCCGGCAGCGTCGTGAACAGCGTTGCTTCGGGTTCGATCAGCGCCGACTCGGTGTCGTCATGCCATGCCGAGTCGTACTCCGACATGTAGGCGAGGTCGTAGGACCCGCTCTCCATGCACTGCTGGTCGATCACCTGCTCCAGGTAGTACATGATGGGGTTCAAGTACACGTGGACCTGATAGAAGCTGTCGCGGTTGACCTTGTTGCCGCTCGTGTGGCTGGTCGCGCCCCAGGGCTTCGTGGCCGTGTCGGAGCCCCCCGTCGTCATGCCGTCCAGCGCGGGAAAGCAGAACGGCATGCGCACCGACTCGATCAACCGCGTCGGCTCCCAGAACCCCACCGACAAGCCCGTGCGGTAGTACGGCGGCACGCCGATCGGGCAGTAGCAGACCGGGTTGCCTGGGTTCTCGATGTCCTCCTGCCCCATGTCCAGCGCGAAGCCGCCGATGCTGATCGGGAACACGCACTGCCAGCAGATGTCGCTGATCGGGTTCGGATACTTGCCGTAGCAAGTGGGGCCGTCCGCGCGGGCGGCCAGGCCCAGGAGCCCAAGCGCGAGCGCGAGGGCGAGCATCGAGCAGCGCCTGAGCGCGGCGAAGGCACGGCCGTGGCAGGATGAGGCGTTCATTGGGTGACGATCTCCTGCACGACGAGCTGCAGCCCGTCCTGCGACACCAGTGCCGGCACGGCGGTCAGGCCCAGGCGCCGGGTGATGCGGCCGAACTGGTCGAAGTACACCGGTCGCTGCCAGCGCTTTCCCAGCTCCAGCGGCGAGCCGCCGACGAGGATCGGCTTGATCGCGCGGCCGGCCTTCGCGGACTCGGCGAGCCGGCGCTCGGCCAGCGCGACCTGCTGCGCGTCGCGGCCGTCGAACAGCAGCCAGGCTGCCGGCATCGAGACGACCGCGAGTGGATTCGCCAGCGTTCCGGCCGGCACCACGACCTGGCCGTCGGCGTTGAGCACCGGCTCGTCGAAGCTCACCGAAGGGTCGAAGCGCCAGGTGCGCGCCTCGGTCGCCTTGTGCAGGCCGGCGACCGGCGCCGGCGTCGCGATGCTCCGGCTGGCGCGCTCGATCCCGTCGCGCTGGATCCGCGCCAGGTCGCCGCGAGCCTCCATCTGCTTGAGCGACTGCTCGATCGCGTCGAGCATGTCCGGCTCCCCGATGGGATGGACGGGGCCGACGACGCCCAGGTCGGCGGCGTTCGAGGTCGGCGTTGCGCACAGGGCCGCGGTCGCGCACAAGAGTGCGGTCCAGCGGTTGATGCGGCTCAGCGTCACCACAGCCGCACCGCCCTTCCGATGATGCTCTTGACGGGCACAAGCCCGAGCACCGCATAGCGCGAGTCGAGCGCGTCGGCATGTGGCGCCCACATGTAGGTGTAGCCGGGCGGAATCACTTGGGGCTGGATCGGCAAGAGCGGGTCCCCGTTGCGGCTGCGCTCCTTGCAGGGCCCCACCGAGAAGCTGCCGCGGCGCGTGTGCAGAAGCACCTCTCGCCCGTGAACCTCGACGCGATCGCCTTCGACGCCGATCAGGTACTTGACGAAGCCTTTTCCGGCGCTGGGCCCGGCCACCGGCCGCGGAAAACCCATGCGGGCCAGCAGGCGGTGCGCTGGCGAGTCCGCGTAGTAGTTCGGCAGCTGGCCACCGCTGTAGACGAATACCGCAAGCTGCCCAGGGCGCACGGACGCGCCGTACAGCACCAGTGCGGCGCTGGCATGCACGCTGTCGGTCTGGACCCAGGCCATGCCGACCACGCGCGACAGCGCCCAGGCAGCGGCCAAGATCGCGAGGTCGCGAGGGAGCGTACGGCGAATCTCAGGCCAGCGGTTGCGCAGCGCTGCGGCTGCACGATGCCGCAGCTCGCGGGCCGGCGCCGCGGACGACGTCGTCTCACCGGGCGGCGCGTCGATCGCCGGCTGCAGGTCGGTGGGCGTGGTGCTCACGGTGCAGCTCTCCCGCCGTCGCGCATGCTGAGCCCCAGGCGCGCACCGATCAGGCGCGTGTAGTCCGGCACGGCGGGGTTGTCACCGACGACGGCAGCCATCGCAACGAGCACGCAGCCGCACTCCATTGCCACCTCGTGCATGACCCGCTCGATACGTGGACCGAACTCGCCGAGCTTGCCCAACGTCGCCAGCTCGCCGGCGGGCGCTGTGGCGCCGGCGGCGGCCGTGGCGGCTGGCGCCAGGACCTGGGCCTTGAACTGCCGCTCGGCAGCGGTGAACAGCTTTGCGACGTCGACCACGGCCAGGCGCGGCGTGCGCGGCACGCGGACCGTGGCGTCGTAGAGGCCCAGGGACAGGGCGGACACACAGGCAGAAATGACCGCGCCGGCCAGGAACTGCTCAAGGGTCATGGCCGCCCTCCGCGTGTGTGCCGGGGCGGTGGAGCGGGATTCACGCCGCCTCCTCGATGCCGCGCTGGCGAAGCACCTGCTCGATCGCCTCGGACACGGACAGCCCGGTCTCGATGGCTGCATCCAGCGGCACGTTGTCTTCGGCGCGGTTGCTGTACAGCAGCAGCGTGGCCGGGTCGAGCACCAGGCGCACGATCCCCTTGAACAGTCCCGAGTGCACGTACCACTCGCGGTATGCGCCACTGTTGGTGCTGATCGACGTCAGCGCGCGCCGCAACGGCTCGGTCAGACGGATGGCCTCAGACCGCGAGATCGCCTCGATCGAGTTCTCGCTCTGCTTGCCCATCAGGATGAAGTCGCTCTGGTTCCAGATCGACGCGCCGTAGGGCGAGGTGAAGTAGTGGGCGACGTCCTGCGTTGCCGTCACCGCCGAGCCGTTGTACTTGCGCACCCGGAGGTACAGGCGCTCCAGGAACTCGGCCAGGACCTGGTCTTCGGCGCCGTTGCCGGCCAGGGCTTCCTTGGCTTCGTCGAGGATGAAGAGCTTCTGCCGGCGCCGCTCTTCCAGCATCTCCTGCGACACCTTGTAGAGCAGGATCATCTGGACCACGCCGCGCAGGTGGCGGTTGTTGGCCAGCTCCTGCATCTCGAAGACCAGGAAGTCGTTGCTGAAGTCGAGCGTGCTCGGGCCTTCGAAATAGTGCTTGTAGGCCCCGTCCGCGCAGAACGGCGCGAGCATGTCCGCCAGGTCGTAGAGGCGCTTGTCCTCGGGCCGGTCGGGGTAGAGGCGGCCGGCGGTGTATCGGCGCTGTACGTGGGTGACGGTCATCGACCGACCGTGCTTCAGGTATTCCTCCTTGATCACGGTGGCGAGGGTGGCGTAGACCGCCGGCTCTAGCGGAACATTCGGCGAGGCCATCTTGGCCAGGAGCGGCTGCAGCAGCGCGATGTCATCGTCGATCCCGCCGCACATCTCGCCGTCAATCTCGCGCTCATCGCTGATGAGCGAGAACGGGTTGACGTTGATCCTGGCCTCGGTGGTGAAGCGGACGAACTGGCCGCCGAGCCTGCCCGTCAGCCGCTCGAAGCTGCGCCCTGCCTCGAAGACGCGGATCTTGGCGCCGCGCGAGGCATAGGCGGCGGCGAAGTCCTGCAGCAAGGTGGACTTGCCGGAGCCGACCATGCCGACGATCGACACGCTCTTCCCGCCCTGGACGTTGTCGAATACGTCGAGGGTGGTGACCTGGCCGCGCCGGCCGATTGCCAGCATCGTGGGCGTGCCGGTGCCCTTGCCGTCGGCGATCACCGGCGCCATGTGGATCGTGTTGCCGCTGGTGCGCAGTTCCAGGCGCTTCAGCCGCTGCAGGTCGGCGACGAAGGGCACGCTCATACCCATGGGCAGCGACTGGATGAGCGCCGCGCGGTGGATGTAGGCGTCCAGCGACAGCTCGAACCCGCGGGCGCGCCACAGGTCGCGAAGCGCGCTCTCGGCCTTCAAGCCCTGGCCGGGCCGGGCGAACAGCACGATCTGGTGGTAGCTCCACACGAGCTTCCCGCCCTCGGACATCGCCTTGAGGGCGAGGTCCCACTGGCGGTTCTTCTCTGCCATCGCGGGCGCGTACTTGGCGACGTCGCCGCTCGCGTTGCGCTCGGCGGCGACCTTGTCGGCCAGGGCCGAGCTGCTCATGCTCTGCTGATCCGGCACGCTGACGCCCATGGTGATCAGGAACGGGCACGGCATCTGCAGCGAGTCCTGGAACATGTCCCCGACCATCGAGCTCATGCCCCACAGCGCGAAGTTCTTCGGCGTGCGCTGCAGGGAGAGGAAGCGCAGCTCCACGCGCTCGTCCTCGCTGCCGCCCAGGCGTTCCAGGGTGGCCCTTGTCGGGTCCGACCAGTCGCCGGAGGTCTCCCGGTCGACGATCTGGTCGCTGAGCAGCCTGGTCTCGTCATAGGGCGTCGAGGCCTGGCGGCCGCGCAGGTGCGAGGGATTGAGCCACTCGCTGACGAGCGCGATCAGGGCGGTCGCATCCATGACCTCCGAAGGGAACTGCGCCGCTTCGAGCGTGCTGCGCACGCCATCGCGGATGTCGAGCAGTTGGTCCAGCCGGTTGAGGTCCTTGATGCTTCCTGGGACAGTGACCGAGAGGTAGAGCTGGAAGTCCCGCACGAGGAAGGCCACGTCCTGGGACAGCGGCCGCTGGGAAGCGCGCTGCAAGTAGGCGTAACGCTTGCGTGCGAGCGTGCGGTGGACGTTGGTGTTGCGCGCTGGCCGGCCGCCGCGCAGGGCGGCTTGTTCCTCGGCATCCAGGTCCATCTGTCGCAGCGACGCATAGGCGCGCAACATCGGAGTGATGTTGGGCGACGCCCACAAGGTCATCTGCATCGTCGCGTCCGTCGGCAGGCGCACGTACAGGCCCTTGAGGCGCTCCACCGTCTCTTCGGTCGCGCCCGTTTGCGGCGTGACCGACAGCACGAAGCCGAGCGAGTCGTGGTTGATGAAGACGCGCTCCTCGGCCCGGTATGCGCTGTACGGCAGCCAGGAGGCCATGCGGGCACCGACCTGCGTCAGGTCGACGTGGCTGTGCGCGTCGGGCAGTTGCTCGCTGGTCGGCCCGCCGGGCATGATCTGCCCGAAGTAGTCCCGAACGTTGCGCAGCAGGGCTTCGATCACCGAGGGCTCCCTTGCGGCGCACGCGAAGCCGGCACCGCCGATGCAGGCTGCTTCGTGGCGCCCGCGGCGGCCGGCGACGGAGCGGGCTGCGGTTCCGGCGGCGACGCGGTTGCGAGACCCGCCGGAGCAAAAGCGCGCTGGATCAGTTGCCGGTTGTGCGCCTTCAGCCAGCGACCGGCGTCGACCTGCAGGTAGACGTAGCTGTCGTCGTTCAGGTCGCCGTCGGTGTCCTCCCAAGGCGCGACCCACAGGCGCAGGAGCGTCGGCAGGCTGCGGATCGCGCCCAGCGGCAGCAGCGGCTGACCTGCAGGAGCCGCCACGACTGTGCGCATCGGCGCCGACGCGGCCGGCGCTGTGCCAGGTGCGGCCGAATGGGCCACCTGGTCGTTGTGCGACGTGAACAGCGTGCCGGCCCGCTCGTTCGCGCTGACGCCCGACACGCTCATGCAGGGCACGCCCTCCGGTGCCTTGCACTGGAAGGTCGACGTGCCGCCGAGGCCGGAAAGGTTCGTGCAGCCTGGCAGCGCCAGCAGGGCCGTCGCGACGAATGCGAGGCAGGCCGGACCGTGCTTGGCGTGCCGCGGAGAGGAAGCGATTCGCATGGCGGCGGCTCCCGACGATCAATCCGGACGGCCGCTGGCCTGGCGCGCCGCCAGAGCAGGCGGGGACAGCCAGGCCTGCAACGAGGCGAGGTCCTTGGCGCCGGAGGAGAGCCGGCCGTCGGCGGCGATCAGCGTGGGCGTCGCGTTCACGCCCAGTTCGGTGGCCAGCTTCAGCACCGCCTCGGTCGACCCCTTGTCGCAGGTGGTACCGGCGGGCGGCTGGCCCTTGACCATCCATGCGGTCCAAGCCGCGGCCGGGTCGGCAGAACACGCAACCGCTTCGGCCAGGCGCTGCGACGCCGGCCCAAGGATGGGCACCATGAAGGTGTAGATGGTCACGCCGTCGACCGACTGCAGGGTCTGCTCCAGGGCCTTGCAGTAGCCGCATTGCGGGTCGGCGAAGACGTAGAGAACCCGCTTGCCATCACCTTTCACGTGGCGCAGGGCCAGCGCGGTGGGCAGCCGCCGCACGTCGATCTTGTCGATCTCCGACTTGCGGTCGGAGGTCAGGTCCCGGCCGTCGTGGATGCGGATCAGGCTGCCCAGCAGCGCGAACTTGCCCGTCGCGTCAACGTAGGCGATGTTCCGACCCATCACGACCTCATAGAGGCCCGGAATGGGCGTGGCCGCGACGGAGTCGACCTTGGTGCTGGGGCTGGACTGCGCGAATCGCTCGCGCACGGCCGCAAGCTCGGAGGCCTCGGCGCCGTTGGGCTGCGTCGAGGCGGCACCGGCCGCCAGCGGCCAGGCCGCGCAGAGGGCGACAAGGCAGGCAGCGGCGCGTTGTGGGAGTTGAAGCGTGGTCATGTCCGTCTCAGTGAAGGTTGCGGGGCCCGGTTGGGAAGTCTTCGTCGTCCCCGTCGTCGACTGCGCGCATCAGGTCCGAGCGGTCGGTGTCGGGTGCGGAGCCGCGGACCGGTGCCGCGGCGGAGATCGAGGACGGCAATGCCGCGAGGGACACGTCGAGGAAGACGCCTTGCTGAAGCACGAGGTCGACGCCGCGGCCGGCTTGGACCTCGATGACTGGGAAGGTCTTCTCGGCCAAGTTGATGTAGTACTGGGCCATGCGATCCAGCGCCTTGGACACGCCGGTGCCCAGGCCCATCCGCATGATCGAAGCGGTATCCGTGGGCGTCGAGGTGACCGTGCCCAGGGCTGTGTTGCTGACGCTCTGCGTTGCCGACGCGATGCCGCTGCCGATGCCGGAGGCGATGCCCGCGAGCAGCGCGTTGCCGAGGATGGCGCCTTGCTTCGTCACCAGCTTGCCGGTGACGCCGTTCATGCCGCTTTCGTCGAAGATGCTGCCCTTGATCGGGACTTCGAGGACGCGGCCGTCGTGCATCGTGCACGACAGCAGCGTGGCCCGGATGTAGGCGCGCTCGGCCATGTGGTCGCCGTAGCCCTCGCCGACGACGAGGCAGCCCTTGGTCTGTGCACGGAAGCCGTTGGGCAGCTCCGACAGATCGACCAGGCGGATCAGGACAGGGATCGGGTTGCTCTGCGCCTGGCCGCCGGTCGGCGCCGCAAGCCCGCCCAGCAGCACCGCGCGCGTGACGCCCACAGGCAGGAAGCTCCCCAGGCGACGGACCGGCCCGTTGGCGCGCCGCGGTCCCGCTCCAGGGTCGGTAGCGCCGGATGCGCCCGAGGTCGGGGCCCTGTCGGCTGCCGGCGATGCGATGGAGACCCGGAGCAGTGTTGGCGGCGCGACCGGCACGGCGGTGCCTGAAGAATCGAAGCCAGGTCCGGGCGGCGAGCCGTTCGGAGAGCCGGGCGGGTAGCCGACGCCGCGCTGCGACGGAAAGGCCTGCGGGAGGTTGGCCGCCGGCACGCGCGCCGCCGGCGGCGGGCTTGGTGCCTTCGGCTGGAAGAGGGGCAGCGCGGGGGCGGCTCCACTGGCAGCATCGCTGGCTGCGGCGGCCGACGGAGCGGCGGCCGCGGACTGGCGAGCTCCGAAGTTCCCGCCGGACTGCAGGGCGCTCATCTGCGACCTCAGGCCGTCGGCGATCTGCTTCTGCTCGGCCGAGACGCGCGCCAGCTCGGTTTCCTGCTCCCGCAGTCTGGCCTTGAGGTCGGCGACCTCCTTGCCGGCGCCGCCCATCCAGGCGTCCTTGGGCTCCAGCGCGCCGCCGGGCACCGACCCGAGGCGCTTGGGCTTGGGCAGGTCCTCCGGCGCCGTCCCGTGCGAGGGGCCGACGCCGATCAGAGAGGACGTGGTCAGCGCGACGGCCAGCATTCCGATGCCACCGGCCACCAGGTGGACATACTGCTTGGCCTTGGGGCTGAGCGTGCTGTAGATGGGAATCTTCAGGGCCATGGTCGGTCCTCGGCTCAGCGGTCGCGCACGGGGCTGCGCAGGACCCAGACGCGCGTCGTCGCGCCCGGCGGCAACTGGTGGCGCTCGATGGCAACGGCGAGCACGCCGTCGGCGTACAGCTCGCGCTCGGCGAGCACCATCGGCGCAGTACTGATGTTGGTGAGCTCGTAGGTCTCGCCGACCATCGACGGCTGCTCAAGGCGCCCGGTCAGCACGAACCGAGCCTCGCTCCACAACTGCACCTCGCGCCGCAGCGGTGCGATCTGGGCCGCAAGCTCCGGCGACAACTCGGGGTTGGCAAGGGCCAGCGTCATCGCCTTCAAGGCGCGCAGATGGCCGGGTGCCTTGACGCGGGCATCCGGCTCGGCGTTGCGCAGGCGGTTGCCGATGTCCAGCGTCAACGTCTCGCCGATCGAGTCGGCCGGCTGCAGGAGCAGCGCGACCGTGCCACGATCGGTCTTCACGTCGAGCTTGATGGGCCGGGCCGGCGTGCCGCGTGTCTCGCCGGAGGGCTTGAGGTAGACCTCGCCGGCGGATTCGTCGCGCAGGACCACCAGCCGGCCGCCCGGGTTGCGGTCGGCGTCGTAGACGTCGCCGATCACCTCCAGGACACGGCCGGAGGCGACTCGAAGCCTCGTCTGATCCTGGATCGAGATCCGGGCGACGGTCGTGTCGCCGTCGCGGATGGTCAGCGTCTGGGCCGCTTGGGCGAAGCCGCCGGCCAGCGCAAAGCCGAGGACGGCAAGGGCGCGCAGCGCTGCGCCTGGGTCAGTGCTTGTTGGCATTGTTCCGCTTCAGTGAAGTGGCCTGCTCTCTGGCGAGGTTTTCGAGCATTCGGGCCAGCCAGATGTCGTCGGTGGGCGTCTCCTTCCAGTCGCGAAGCAGCACACGGCCGCCCTTGGACTCGAAGTCGGCGACATAGCTGACGGTCTTGGTGGAGCCCGTCACCCTGACGCCGTTGACGTACGTTTCGAGCAGGCCCAGCATCGCGACGCGCTGGCGGTCCGGATCGGGCGCCACCTGTTGCAGCCAGAACACCGTGCTCGCGTTGGCGTCGATGAGCCGCCGTGCGGCGACTGCCATGTCCTGCTGCAGCTGACCATAGCGCGCCGGATGGGTCCACCGCAGGACCTGCTCGTGCTGCATGGCGATCGAAGGCGGCGAGGCGTCGAGCATCATGTGCGCGATCCACGTGCCCATCTCTTCGAGCCACGCGCCGTCTACGCGGTCGCCGGTCATCGAGATGGTCTTCGAGCGGGTCGGCGGTTCCAGGACGACGGTCTGCGTCTTCCCGAGGGAGAGGCCGACCAGCAGGATGATCGCCAGGGCCATGGCGAGCGTCAGCATCTGCTGGCGCCGCAATGCGGCCGTGAGTGACTGGATGTCGGAGAGATGGCGTTGGGGCAGCATGGAGTCTCAACCGACAGTGCGGTGGGCCCACACCGGCGGCACGCAGCGAAGCCGCGTCGCGACCGGGGGGAGGTACCAGTACGCAAGATGCCGCGCATAGCCGCGCGGCTTGCCCTTGCGGCTGTTGTGCATCAGCCAGGCGACGGCGATGCCGCCGCAGGCAGCCGCGACGGCCGGGATCCCCGCCAACATCAAGCCGAAGCCGGCCATGATCGACAACATGGCGATGTCCATGTCGACGAACAGGAACTTCCACGGGTCTTTGAGGCCCGTGACGATCTGCATGTCGTGGTCGTCCATGGCTGGCTCGGCGGTTTGCGAGGAATCCCGGGCCGGTCAGACGACGCCGCCCACGATGGCGATGGCGGCGCTGAGGCCGACGGAGGCGAAGATGGCGAAGCCGACGAACTTCAGCACCACGCTGGTGGCGTTCGAGGCCAGGTAGCCGATGAGGGCGAAGGCGAAGGCCAGCACGGTCAGCAGCTGCTTGCCGTAGCCGCCCACCATGTCGTCGACCATGGTGAATGTGGCCTGCAGTGCGGCGCCGCCGGTGCCGGCGGCGATCGCCGCGGCGGTGAACATCAGCGCGCCGATGAACAGCAGGGCAGACATTTGGAGCTGAAGCTGCGCATGGCGGGGCTGCGCAGGGGAGCGAAGGGCAATCGAGGTCATCGTTGGGTCTCCAGCGAGAAGGGAGCGATAGGGATGGAGTGCAGCTCGGTGAGGTGGTCCCTCAGTGCGAGCCGCGCGCGTGCGATGACGTCGGGCAGAAGCTCCGGGTGAAGCGCGAGGAACTCATGCGCCCCGGTCATCAGGAAACGGAAGTCCAGCCGCGGCTCGTGGGTCTGCTGTTGCATGTCCCTCAGGCGGCGATAGGCCGACACGCTGATCTGCAGTGCTCTGCAGCCCTCGTGGCGCCCTTCGCGGCTGGCCGCTCCCGAGATCCGGGCTTGCGCCCCTTCGCTCCCTTGGTGGGGGGCGGCTCCATCTGCTGCGGGCTGGGCCCGCACGCCAGAGTTCGTGGTGTCGTGATGCGCAAGGTGCGCCAACAGGGCTTGCCGGCCCGCTGCTTGCCAGGCGGAACGCAGCTCGTCCGTCTGCGCGACAACGGCCAACGTGCCGTCGATGAGGTAGCGCATGTCGATGCGCGGCTGAGGCGAGCGCACCTGCAGGTTCCGAAGCCATTCGAAGGTCGAAACCGAGATGAGCATCGTGCGATCGGTGGACCGGCCTTGCGGCGGTGGCGCACCGAAGCTCGAATCCGAGTCCTGACGCAACGTGCCGTCGGTGTTCATGGGATGGTCCTTGATGCGAGGCCAGTGGCCTCGGCTGACTGCAGATCTGCGCGGAGTTGCGCAAGCAAGGCGCGCTGGGCGGGGCCCGCGGGGACCGCGAAGTGAATCTCTACGCGGCGGGCCGCGGCGCGTTGCTTCGAGTCCTGGGCGCCGTGGGCCGTGCAGCAGTCCTGTTCGGCGGCCGAGGCAGTGACGGCACCACCTTGAATGCCGGACGCGGCCGCGATGCGCGCGGCGGCATCGCGTGCCCTCGCGTCGGCGAGGCGAAGGTTGGCCGCAGCGGGCCCGGACCTGTCCGTGTAGCCGTGGACGACGACGGAGGTGGCCTGCTTCAGCAGTGGCTGCAGGCGGCTCAGGCGCTGCAGCGATGCGCGGTTTGGCGCCGAGCGCGAGGTGTCGAAGTAGAGGCGAGCTGTGATCAGGATGGTGGTTGACGGTGGCGCGACGGCTGGGGCAGGCTTGGCCGTGTTCCCTCGCTCCTCGGCGGAGCGGGTGGCGGCCGGCGATGGAGACGTTGACGTTGACCGCTCCGCGCTGGGCTTCACTTGTGCGCCTGGCTGGCGCAGCGTCTTGGGCGTCGGTCGCGTGCATTCGGCGCAGGAGACGAAGAACGTCGTGCCGTCGGGTCGAACTTGCTGCTGGACCGATAGCGCGGGCTGCACCGGTGCGGGCGGGGCGGGCTGGGGCGGCTGATGGGCGCAGCCGCTCAAGGCTGCCGCCGTGGCAGCGATCGCGCAGCTGGCCTCCAGCGAGAGACGCGACGTCATGGCAGCTCGCCCGGGTGTTGGTCGGCATTCGCCGATGGCGGGGCGTCTGCGGCCGTGGCAGCGGTGGAGTGGGCCACCTGCACGAGTACAAGGCCCGCGGGTCGGGTTGGGGCTGGCCGCGCGCCGGCCTCGCGAACGGCTGTTGGTGCAGCAGTTGTTTCGGCGGCTCGCGCAAGCCGGCGATGGACGCGCCACGCATACCGGCTGCGCGCCGCGGTGCAGCTTGGGCCGCGCAACTGGGTGCAGCCGGCGTTGTAGGCGCCGACGGCGTCCCAGTTGTCGCCCATGCGGCCGATCAGGTCAGCCAGGATCCAGGCACCGACGCGGATGTTCGTGCAGGGCTCGAAGAGGTCACCTTCGGCGATGCCATGGCGCTTGAGCACCGGCAGCCAAGATGTGTTGATCTGCATGAGGCCGATGTCGCGGGTCTTCGTTGTTGCGGCATGGCTGTCGTTGACCGCGCGGGGGTTGAAGTTCGACTCGGCCGCGGCAACCGCGCGCAGGAGATCGGGGCTGAGACCCGTGGCCGCCGCCGCTTCGTCGAAGCACCAGGCGCGGGCGCCGGCTGGGGCCGGGACAAGCAGGAACGCGGCGGCCGTGGCGAGCGCACCGTGCGCCGCCGTTGGCCATCCCGCCGTCCGTGTACCGCTCCGCCTCATCGCATCTCCGCATGGTCCCGACGCCCTGTTGGAAAACGAGGGTCCCGGCCGAAGCCGGGACCCGAAACAGGGCTTGACAGCGAGGCGACCGAATGCGCTTGGCCGCCTCGGGGATGGACTGTCGGGAGCTGGCAAGCGAAAAGCGAGGCGAAAGCCGGTCCCACGTGGGCACGGGTTTCGCATTGACAGGGACGGCCAATGTGCGAGAAACTAAAAAGTTATGCCGGCTGCGAGCGAGTCAGGCAGATTGAAAAAGGCCTGACAAATCAAGGCACTAGCGGCGGCAGCGCCGCGCGCTTCGCGTTGTAGGCGGGGGCCAGGCCAGAAAGTTGGCGATGATTCGCAGGCCCTTGTTCGTGGGGGGGGCGATGGAAAGCCCGAGGGCCGCGAAGGGGAACGGACCGACCGAAAGGGCCGCCGAACCGCTGGGCTGAAGCCCCGCCCGCGGTTCGGCAAATGGGTGCAATGGCTAACGGAAATGGCCTAACGGGTAAGAAAAACAAGGGGTTAGATCGGCGTGCGCTGATGGCGCGCAAGCCGATCCAGAGGGCCCGCACAAACGGCCTGCGAAGTCCAGCGAAAACCCGCTCCCACGTGGGCACGGGTTTTCGCTGGACTTCGGCGCAGCGCGGCTCTAGGTTGGCCGGATGTCCTCCGTCGCCCCATCCACGCGCTCGCTGCACCAGCCATGACGCTGCAGGGTTGGCTGGACGTGGCCCTTGGCCTCGTGTCGTTTCCGCTGGGCGTGCTGCTGGTGCACCGGTACTCGAAACGGCCTGCGCGCTACCGCGCCAAGACGCCGGCCGCTGCGCCGGCTCAACGGCCGGCGGCGCAGCTCCCAGTCCGCGGCTACGAGGAACTGCTGCAGGCGACGGCCACCGAGCAGCTGGTGGCGTCGATCGCCCGGCGCACCCGCCTCTCGGCCGGCAACTGGACCAGGGACTGCGAGCCCGCACTGCGCGCCTTCGCCGAGTTCGTGCAGGAACTGCCCGCCTCGGAATGCCACCACCACGCCCAGCCCGGCGGCCTGTGGATCCACGCGCTGGAGGTCGTTGACGCGGCGCTCACGTTCCGCACCGGCGCCGAACTGCCGCCGGGCGTCAGCACCGAAGACCGCAAGCGCCTCGAACATCGCTGGACGTATGCCGTGTTCGCCGCGGCATTGCTGCATGACGTCGGCAAGCCGGTCACCGATGTTCGAGTGACGCTCTTCGGTGCGGATCCCAGGCTGGGGCAGCGTTGGGCGCCGATCTCCGGCTCGATGCGCGCCAGCGGCGCCAGTTGGTACAGCGTCGGCTTCGGCGAGCCGGACGAGAAGGAGTACAGGGCGCACGCCAAGCTGCCGGCGATGCTTCTGCAGTCGTTCGTCCCTGGCCACGTATTGCGCTGGCTGGGTGAAGACGGCGATGTGCTCGATTCCCTGGTGAGCTACCTGATGGGCGAGGACCCGGACGGCGTGCTGGGCGCCATCGTCAAGCGCGCCGACAGCGACTCGGTGCGCCGGAACCTGCTGCAGGGGCCTCGAACCCGTTTCGCGTCGGCGCGCAGCGTGCCCTTGATCGACCGCCTGATGGAAGCCCTGCGGCGCATGCTGGTCGACGGTGGCCAGCTCCCGCTGAACCGGCCCGGCGCTGCCGGCTGGGTCCACGACGGCAAGGTCTGGTTCGTCTGCGCGCGCCTAGCCGACGAGGTGCGCGGCTACCTCGCCGCGCACGAGAGCCCCGCGGGCATTCCGGGCAAGGATCGCAACGACCGGATGTTCGACACCTGGCAGGAATTCGGCGCCGCGCTGCCGGCCCCGGACGGCGGCGCGGTATGGCGCGTGCGCATTGAGTGCGACGGCTGGTCGCCGCCGGACCCGCTCACCGTGCTTTGCTTCCCCGTCTCCACGGTCTTCGAACCAGGGCGGCCCCCGAGCGCGATGAATGGCCGCGTGGTGCCGGTCGACCAGGTCGCAGCTGCCCATGCGCCCGCCGAGGTGCCGCGCGTCGAGCTGAGCAGCAAAGTCCGCGAGGCGGCCGCGGCGCCACCTACTGCGCAGCCGGCGGCACCATCTGCTGCAGCCGTACAGCCTTCAGCGCCGGCCGAGGCGAATCGACCGCCGGCGAGCGCACCCGCAGCGCTGGAGGCGGCGGCCGTAGCGCTACCGGGCGAAGCTCCCGCGCCGCCAAAGGCCGCTCCGGCCGTGCAGCTCGCTCCGGTGCAACTGCCGGTGACGCGGCAGACACCAGCCCGGTCGCCGGCGCCGGCGGCCACGGCCGAGGCGCCGCTGGCGCGAACCGAGCCGACTTCCGCCGGGGTCCTTGCTGCAGCGCTTCCGCCGCAGCTTCCTCCGCCGGCAACGCCGGCCAGCCGGAGCGAGCGCCCGGACCAACTCACACCGGAGGAAAGCGCCAGCCTCGAAGCGTCGCCGCGCGTCGCGGCGACGCCTGAACTGGGCGCGCCGATGCGCCCGAAGGAGCGGGGCAAACAACCGGCCGAGTCGGTCGCACCTCGCATCGCCGCGAGCTTGACCACGCGGCGCACGCCGACGCCGGCGGCAACGGCCTTCATGGCCTGGGTCGCGCAGTCGGTGGGCACGGGCGAGCTGAGCTACAACCAGGAGGGCGCGATGGTGCACTTCGTCCCCGAGGGTGCGCTGCTGCTCTCCCCGGAGATATTTCGGCGCTTCTTCTCTGTCTGCAAGGACCTGCAGGAAGGTCCGATTGCAGACCTACGTGCCAGCCATGGCGACAGGGCGTTTGCACGCCTGCAGAACGAGCTGGCCAAGAGCGGCTGGACAGTTCGCAACGGCGACGAGAACCTGCACTACTACGTCTTCGTGAAGGCGGATGGCGCGGCTTCACGCATTGCCTCCTTCTACCTGATCGGCAGGCCGCAGCTCTTCTGGAACCCGGTGCCGGCGCCGAACGAGCGCATCCGGCTGGCCCAGCGGCCCAAGAAGATGGTGCTTCCGGGTTCTGCCCCAGCCCTTGAGAAGCGAGTCCCGCGATGAGCGTCGGCCCTATCGACAACGTGTTCCGCCGGCCTTATGAGCTGGCTACTGCCACAGTGGCCTGGATCGCAGCGGGCGCGGTCCTGCTGCTGCCACAGACGTTCCTGCTGACCCCGGCGCAGGCGCTCGTCGTCGCCATGGTGCTCGTCGTGTTCTCGACAGCGCGTTGGATGGCGGCGCGCCGCATCATGCACTTCCGACGGGCGGTGCGACAGCTGCAGCCCTATGCGCTGACGCCGGAAGAGGTCCCCTGGTCTCGGGACGCGGTCTTCCTCGGACGGGGCTTCGAGTGGACTGCGAGGCACACGCAGCGTATGCACCTGCTGTCGCAACCGGAGAACGAAGGCCTGCGCCAGCAGTCGGCCCTGTACCGCCGGGCGCGCGCGATCGAACGGCGACCGCACACGTCGGCGTACGTGCGCAGGCTGCTGTCCAGCGACGTCTGGCTCAACCCGGTGCGCCCGCTGCCGCCGGTCTTCGGCAAGCCCGAGCTACACGGCGTGGAGATCGACGAAGAGGACGTCTACACGGCCCTGGGCGAGCTGAACAATCACATGATGGTCTATGGCACCACGCGCGTCGGCAAGACGCGCCTGGCGCAGATCCTGATCGAGCAGGACATTGCTCGCGGCGACGTCGTCGTCGTGTTCGATCCGAAGGGCGACGTGGAGCTGCTCCTCGGCATGTATGCCTCGGCGCTTCGCCACGGTCGCGCGGATGATTTCCAGCTGTTCCACCTGGGCTTCCCGGAGGTTTCCGCGCGCTACAACCCGATCGGCAACTTCGAGCAGATCACGGAGGTGGCGACCCGGGCCACGGGGCCGCTGCCGGAGGAAGGGCAATCGGCGGCCTTCAAGGCCTTCGCTTGGCGCTACGTGAACGTCATCGCGCGCGCCATGTCCTCGGTCGGCGAGCGGCCCGACTTCCGGAAGATCTACCGCTACGGCGTGTCGATCGACTCCTTGGCCAAGCGGTACTTCATCCAGTGGTTCGACAAGCACGCGCCCGGCTGGACGGATGAGTTCGAGCCGACCCCGACGAAGGAGCACAAGGACCTGGTGCAGAAGGCGGAAAGGAACGGCCGCGATGTCGAGATCCTGCTGATGGCCCAGTGGTTCAGGACCAAGGGCTTCGAGGACGCCATCTTCGACGCGATCGCCTCTGTCCTCGCGAACGACCGGACCTACTTCGAGAAGTTGGTGAACAGCCTCTATCCGCTGCTGGAGAAGCTGACGACCGGCAAGGTGGCCGAACTGATCTCGCCGGATTACGACGACACCAGCGATCCGCGGCCGATCCTGGACTGGATGAGCGTGATCAACCGCGGCGGCATCGTCTACTGCGGCTTCGACGCCTTGACGATCCGCGACGTGGCCGAGGCCGTCAGCGCTTCGATGCTCGCCGACCTGACTTCGAGTTTCGGCCGCATCTACAAGCACGGCGCATCCTTCGGCATGAGCGCGCAGGAGCGCCCACGCCGTGTGCGCCTCCACGCCGACGAGCTGAACGAGCTGATCGGTCCGGAGTTCGTGCAGGCAGCGAACAAGGGCGGCGGTGCCGGGCTTTTCATCACCGGCTACAGCCAGACCGCGCAGGACATTGAGGCCAAGGTCGGCGTGAAGGCCAAGGCCGAGCAGATCAGCGGCAACCTCAACTCGATGGTGATGCTGAGGGTGAAGAACAAGGAGACGGCCGAGAAGCTCACCGACCAGCTCGAAGAAGTGCGTGTGTTCACCAAGATCATGGCTTCCGGCACCTCGGATACCAACGATCCCGGCGACGCCGCCGACTTCGCATCGAGGGCAGAGGACCGCTTGGGCTCGGAGCGCGTCCCAATGCTCGACGCGACCTGGCTGACGAAGCTCCCGAAAGGTCAGGCCTTCGCGCTGCTGGAGGGCGGACGTTTGGTGAAGCTCCGCATCCCGCTGCCTCTTCCGTCGTCGGCTGATGACGCGCCGGCGAACTGGCACGACATGCTGATTCACATGAAGTCGGCCTACGCCGACTACATGGCGCGCACGCCGGACGACGCGCTCACCATTGAGGGCGCCAGCTATGCAAGACACTAAGGGGTCGGCGATCGACCACGGGTCGCTGGTGCGCCAGTGGAAGTGGCCTCTCCGCATGATCTTCTGGTGGTTGATGATCGGCGGGTGCTTGGCGCTCTATGCCATCGCGGTCCAGTATTGGTGGGCCTGGCGCGCCGAACCGTCAAACATGGGGCGGCACGCGGAACAGGTGTTGCGTGCCGAGGAAGCGGTGCTCGCGACGACGCGGTTGACGGTCTTTGATCCCGTAGTCGTGGCCGACACCCTGTACACGGCCGTCTACGGCAACGTGATCGAAGCCGCCGTCGGGATCGCCCGAGCGATCATGAACTGGCCGGCCAACTTCAAAGCGCGACGCTCTGTGGTTCCGCAGGTCGACGAAGGCCGCCGCTATGTCGACGAGCAGCTGGTGGCGTTCGGGAGTGGCCTGGCAGTGGCCTCGATGGCGACGCGCATCTGGGCCGTGCGGACAGCGATCTTCTTGAGCGCGCTTCCGTCGATTGCGCTGTGCATGAGCATCGGCATTGTCGACGGCTTGGTCATGCGGGCCCGGCGCAAGGCGTGCGCCGGCAGTGAGTCGGCGAGCTTGTACCACCGTGCGAAGCTCGGCCAGACCTTCGTGGCCTCGATGACCTACCTCGTGTGCCTCGGGCTGCCCAGCTTCGCCCAGCCGACCCTGATCCTTCTCCCGCTTGCAGTCGTTCTGGCTGCTCTCGCCAGGCTGCAGTGGACGTACTACAAGAAGTACCTCTGACCTGCAAATGAGGGGGCCGGTTCTGACACCTAACCCCCTTTTAAGGTGGACAGCTCTGCCCTCATCGGCAAAGATCGCGGCACGGGAGGAGAGCGAGAAGTGGAAGCCACAACAGAGACGTCCACCCCTACGCTGCAGTCTTTGCTGGACCGGTACTTTGCGCTTCGCATCCTGGTGTCGGAGTCCAAGAGGCGCTACGAGCTCTCGGTGCGAAACCTGGCCAGGTACATCGGCGACAGCCCCACGACGCAGCCCGCGGACATCGAACTCGCCCGCATCGACGAAGCGGCGCTGATCGGCTTCCGAGACTGGTCGCTCGCTCGTATGAAGGCGATCTCGTTGAACACCGAACGCCGACACCTCTTCACGCTCTTCAATGCGGCTGTGAGCTACAAGATGATGAGCGAGAACCCGTTTCGACTCGTGCCGGGTGCCCCTGCGGCGACGATTCGGCCGAAGTCGATCCCCCGAACGTCCATGCTTGACTACCTGCGCTTCATGGACACGGCGACCACGCTGAACGCGAGGGGCAAGGCTGTGGAGGTGTTGCCGCCCCAGTGGTTCTGGCAAGCACTGCTCAAGACCCTGTACTTCACTGGGATGCGCCGACGCCAAGTCGTGGGCCTGCGCTGGCGGGACGTGAGCTTCAAGGGCGAGTTCATCGTGCTGTCCGCCGTCAGCAGCAAGACGCGGCGCGAGTGGTGCGTGCCGCTCGCTGCCGAACTGCGGCCCGCTTTGCTAGACCTCCGGGCGAGAACCATAGCCGTGGTAGGCCCAAGCATTGCGGATCGGCAGGTGTTCTGCTTGCCGCTGTTCTCTGCGTGGTCCAGCAGGTATGTCCGGGGGGAGATGGGGGCCCACAACCTGGATGCCTTCTTCAAGCGCATGCAGCGCGCCGTGCCGGCGAGCTTCGACCGGCTGAGCGCCCACATGGTGCGGCACACAACAGCTACGGTATTGGCGAACAACGTGCCCAACCTCAAAGTCGTTCAGGAGCTGCTTGGGCACTCTTCGGTGAGCACGACGATGAACTACATCCATCCCGATCTGCCAACGATCGGCCGCGCTCTGACCGTGCTGCAACCACCGGCCGATGCATCTGTGCGGCGGCCGCTGCAACACGACAACGGGTCGGCACAGGTGGACTGATCCCTCGTCGAAAACCGCCTGAGGACCTGTCCTTGGCCGGGCATCTACAGATGCTCAGGCTGCGACAGCTCCTGTCCTCGGCCACGTCCACCACAGCGTCGGAGAAAGCGGGCACGATGGGCATCGGGCTGAATGATGCGTGTGGCAAGCCTGCGCGCCAGCAGGAAACTCGGCCGAAGCGCCCCGCATGGTCAAGCGAAGCGACTCGCGATGCAAGGCATTCGAGCGGAGAGCGTCACACGACGATGCGTTCGACTGCACGGCACAGTCCGCGCCGCCGATCCCACGGCACCGCAGCGCTGGGCGTCGTTGCGACAGGCGCGGCGGCCCTGGTCGAGGGACAACGCGTATGGCTGGTTTGAGGTCCAAATATGGGGTATTGGGCTGCGCGTCACAGGTGGTAACATGCCTTAGTCAGGCAACTATCATCATGGGAGGAGACGTGTCCGGGGAGGCGCCAAATCCGTACTGGGAGCAAGCCAAGCACATAATCGGCGCTACGCTTCTCTTTGTACTGATTGCGGTAGTGGCCATCGGGATTGACCAGAGCACGCGTTGGCTGATATCGCTAAAGTTGCTGGAGACCAATAGCGCGATCCATTGGGCACTGACGATTGCAGAATACTTTCTGTTCTTACTTGATATAGTGGCCCTCCTTGCGATAGCTGCTATCACCACATACAAGTACGTCAAGGGGTTCTTTAAATGAATGCAAAGGCGCAGCGAAAGATCTATGCGGCATTTGTCGCGGAGGGCGCGCGAGCCTATTTTAGGCCCAAACCCACGGAAGTGTTTAGTTTTCCTTCTGCCAAGCACTTGACGGACCCTGACGCTAAGCGAGAACTTGCTCTGCACAGTAAAGCCTATCGCTATATCGGTGCTGCAATAGAGATGCTCATAGGGTCTATTGCATTCTTGTCAATTGTTTGGGTTAGCCTTTCGCTGAATCGCGTAATGATGTTAGTCATCGAGCGGTACGCAAGACCTGATAAGTGGGCTGGCTTTGTCGACTTGATTACGGGGGGATCCTCGTTCGTTGCCTTCCTTCTCTTTGCGATGTTTGCGTTGCGCTTGGTTCGAGACTTTCTTAATTCCTGTATTGAGGGGTCCCCCGAAGGGCCCCGCCTCTAGAAACCGGACCCGCGACTGCTACTGATCGCATGGCAGAGTGGAGATCTATAAGCGCCCACTGAAAAGGTGTCTTAGCAACTCTTGGATTGGCATGGACTTGTGGCGAGAGTTTTCGGAGCTCCCGCCTTTCCGCGCCGGCGCGCAATCGTCCGCCGAGTTGGTCGCGCCTACCCTTCCCCGGTGTCGCAGTTCCGTCCGAGCAAGGCGTGCAGGCGCTTGAGCTGCGCAGCGGTGCGTTCACCCAGCGCCGCAGCACTTCGGTGGCCACTTCGCTGGCTATGAGTCCCTGGTGTTGAGTGCCTCGAAGTACCGCCTCGCGTACGCGGCGCAGACCGTCCATCGGCGCTACTGGTCGACCTTGGTGTCCAGCAGGGCGTCATAGCCGGCGCACTTGTTGGTGGGACAGGTGCAGGCCCATGGCAGTCCCTGGTGCGGCGACCTTCCTTCACTGTAGGTGCCGGCGAGGAAGGCCCCCGGGTACTTCGAGGCGGGTACGAGGCAGAACTCCCAAGTGACGCCCAGGCGTGGATCGTGGCAGCTGCGTCGCCAGGCCCAGACGTAGGCTCGTGTGAACGTAGCCGAACCCGGGTCGAGCAATTGCTCCGACGTCTCGTCGGCCGGCAGCGCCCGGCAGCCCAGGACGATGCGCAGCTGAACCTTGTGGCGCGGTTCAAGTGCCGCACCGCTAGCCTTGTGGCCGAGGGCGACCGCTCGTGGTGAGACGCTAGCGCCTTGTGGTGTCCGATCCACGGCACCATGCAGCAAGTGCCGCCGGATGTTTGACGTGCGCCCTGTGGACGCTGCATAATCGGTCGGTGGGGTATGGATCTTCGGCCGAAGTGCCTCTTCCATCCACCGGTGTTTGTTTGGCTTCCGTTGGTCCGTTGGTTTCAGCTAGAAATCCTGTACGATCCACCACGATCGTGCATGGCCGGCTAGGCGCACGGTTCTCGGGCTCTTAGCTCAGTTGGTAGAGCAGCGGACTCTTAATCCGTTGGTCGTAGGTTCGAATCCTACAGGGCCCACCAAGATTCAAGAGGGTTAGCGCGCAAGTGGCCGCTAACCCTTTTTCATTTCCGGCCCTGGCCCCGGCCGAGGCCATACGAAGGGCCATCGCGTGGAGGCTTCAGCGTGAGCGTGGCGACGCTTGCCCGCCAACGCGACCCATCCGATCCGCCACCCTGCAGCAACCTGCCGCGGCGCACCGGGCTTTTGACAAACAAATATACTCATATACCATAAATAGGTATATGAGATTCGACGTCTCCAGGCGCTTCGGCTTCCTCGCCGCCGAGGTTGCCAAGCTCTACGGGGAGCTGTTCGACGCCGCCGCGCGGGACCGGATCGGCCTGTCGCGGGCGCAGTGCCGGCTGCTCGTCGCGCTGGCGGGGCAGGGTGACGGCCCGCCGCTGTCGCAGGCCGAGCTGGCCCAGCGGCTGGACCTCACGCCGATGGCCGTGGCGATGCTGTGCGACCGGATGGAAGCCGCGCAATGGGTGCAGCGCCAGCCCAGCGCGTCCGACCGCCGCGTGAAGAACGTCGTGATGGCGGCGCAGGCCGAAGAGGCGCTGCGCGCCGCGATGCGGCTCGGCGACGCGATCACGTCCGCCGCGCTGAAGGACTTCAGCGCGGAAGAGCGCGCGCAGTTGGTGGCGCTGCTGGGCAAGGCGCGGGAAGGGCTGCTGCGGCAGTTCGAGGCACCGCCCAGAGAGGAGAAAGAGGCGGGGCGGACGGAAGGGGCGCGGCCTTGAACACCTCCCGCGGCCTGCTCACGCTGCTGGTGATGCTGGCCACGATCATGCAGGCGCTGGACACCACCATCGCCAACGTCGCGCTGCCGCACATGCAGGGCAGTCTGCAGGCGTCGCAGGACCAGATCACCTGGGTGCTCACCTCCTACATCGTCGCGTCGGCGGTGGCCTTGCCGCTGACCGGCTGGCTGAGCGGCCGCTGGGGGCGCCGCCGGCTGTTCCTGCTGTCGGTCGCGGGCTTCACGGCCGCGTCGGCGCTGTGCGGCCTGGCCGGGTCGCTGACCACCATCGTCGGCGCCCGGCTGCTGCAGGGGCTGTTCGGCGCCTCGCTGGTGCCGCTGTCGCAGGCGGTGCTGCTGGACATCAACCCGCGCGAGAAGGTGGGGCAGGCCATGGCCGTGTGGGGCGCCGGCATCATGGTGGGGCCGATCCTCGGCCCGCTGCTCGGCGGCTGGCTCACCGAGACCTTCGACTGGCGCTGGGTCTTCTTCATCAATGTGCCGGTCGGCGTGGCAGCCTATTTCGGCCTACTGCGGTACCTGCCGGAGCATCGCGCGGCGAACGAGCCGCTGGACCGCTTCGGCTTCGTCACGCTCAGCATCGCGATCGGCATGCTGCAGATGTTCCTGGACCGCGGCGAGCAGCTCGACTGGTTCGACTCCTGGGAGATCCGGCTCGAGGTCGCGGCTGCCTTCGCCGCCTTCGCCTTCTTCGTCGTCCACACCTGGACGGTGCGCGGGCCTTCCTTCCTGAACCGCGAGCTGCTGAAGGACCGCAACTTCATGATCGCGTCGCTGTTCGCCTTCGTCGTCGGCATGATCGTGTTCGCGACGATGGCGCTGCTGCCCACGTTCCTGCAGGGCCTGCTGGGCTATCCGGTGCTGTACACCGGAGCGGTGACCGCGCCGCGCGGCATCGGCACGATGATCGCGATGCTGGCGGTGGGCCGTCTGCTGCAGCGCGGCGTCGACGTGCGCGCGCTGATGGCCCTGGGGTTCTCCTGCACCGCGTTCTCGCTCTACCAGATGACGCAGATGACGCTGCAGATGGACAGCAGCCTGGTGATCTGGTCCGGCTTCATCCAGGGTCTGGGCGTCGGCCTGATCTTCGTGCCGCTGTCGACGGCCGCCTTCGCCACCCTGGCGCCGCAGCTGCGCGCGCAAGGCACGCCGATCTACAGCCTGCTGCGCAACATCGGCAGCAGCGTCGGCATCTCCATCGTGCAGGCCATGCTGGCGCAGGGGCAGGGGCGGGCCCAGGCCTCGCTGGCGGCGCTGGTTGCGCCGGGCAACCAGGGCCTGGTCGGCTTGCCGCCGCCGCTCGACCCGTCGACGCCGATGGGCCTGGCGCTGCTGGACGGCGAGCTGACGCGCCAAGCCTGGCTGCTGGCCTACCTGGTCGACTTCCGGCTCATGATGCTGCTGGCGCTGGCGACGATCCCGCTGCTGGTGGTCGTCCGCCCGGGGCGCAAGGCGAGCGCGGACGCGGCCGCTGCCGGCGACGCGGCCCATTGAGCCGGGCACTGCCGCGCCTTCTCAAGCCTTCAGCAGATCCAGCAGCGTGCGCGCCACGACCTTGGTCGCGCGGCGCAGGTCTTCCAGCACGATGTGCTCGTCGGCCCGCTTGGCGTTCGATTCGAGCACCGTCCGCGGCCCGGCGCCGTAGATCACGGCGGGGATGCCGCGCTCGCTGAACAGGCGCGCGTCGGTGTACAGCGGCGTCCCCCAGGCTTCCACGGTCTCGCCCATCAGCTCGGTGGCATGGGCGCAAAGGGCGTCGACCAGCGGCTTGTTGCCGGCGAGCGGCTTCATCGCATGCGCCAGCAGCAGGCGCTTGATCTCGATGCGGGTGCCGGGCACGCCGGCCACGGCGGTCTCGATGAGCCGGCGCAGCGCGGCCTCGACCTGTGCCGGATCCTCCTCCGGGATCATGCGGCGGTCGATCTTCAGCACCACCTTGCCGGGAACGACGTTGGTGTTGGTGCCGCCGAAGATCTGGCCGACGTTGATGTAGCCGTGGTTGATGCCCTTGACCGCACTCCGGGTCTGGCGCAGGCGGGTGTTCTCGTCGTAGAGAGCCACCAGGGCCCGGGTGGCGGCCTGCAGCGCGTCGACCGCGGTCTCCGGCACGGCCGCATGGCCCATCTTGCCGTGCACCGTGGCTTCGAGCTGCAGGCAGCCGTTGTGGGCGGTCACGACCTGGTAGCTGAAGCCGGCGGCGATCTCCAGGTCGGGCCGGGTCAGGCCTTTCTCGAGCAGCCACCCGGGGCCGAGTTCGCCGCCGAACTCCTCGTCGTAGGTGAACAGCAGGTCGACGCCGCCGGCCAGCGGCACGCCGGCGGCCTCCAGTGCCCGGGTGGCGAAGGTGAAGGTGGAGAAGTCGCACTTGCTGACCGCCGCGGCGCGCCCGTAGAGCTTGCCGTCGACGATCTCGGCGCCGTAGGGGTCGTGGGTCCAGCCTTCGCCGGGGGGCACCACGTCGCCGTGCGCGTTCAAGGCGACGACGCGGCCGCCGTCGGCGTAGCGGCGCTGCACGACGAGGTTGGTGATCGACTGCAGGCCATGCGCCTGGACGAGCTCGGCCGGCACCGCGTGCGCCTGGGCGTCGAAGCCGAAGGCGGCCAGCAGCTCCTGCGTGCGCAGCGCATGCGGCGCGTTGTTGCCGGGCGGCGTGTCGGTCGGCACGCGCACCAGTTCCTGCAGGAAGCGCACCTGCTCGTCGAAATGGGCATCGACGCAGGCGTCGATCGCGGCGTAGGGGTGGGATGGGCTCATCGCTTGTCCGTGCTGAGTTGATGGAGGAGGGCCTGGAACGCCGCGACGCCGAGGTCCATGTCGTGGCTGGACGTCGACTCCAGGGGGTTGTGGCTGATGCCGGCGTTCTCGCCGCGCGTGAACAGCATGGCCTGCGGCAGGATCTCGTGGAGCTTCATCGCGTCGTGCCCGGCGCCGCTGGGCATGCGGTGGACGGGCAGCCCCAGGCTCTGGACCGCGCGCTCCCAGCGCGCCTGCCAGGCCGGGGCGCTGGGCGCCGCCGCCGCGCGCATCGTCTCCTCGACCCGGAAGGCCACGCCGCGGCGCTCGCAGATCGACTGCAGGCCGGCGAGCACGTCCTGCGCGCAGGCGTCGCGCGCCTCGTTGGTCGTCGCGCGGATGTCCAGGCTGAAGCGGCAGCGGCCCGGCACGACGTTGATCGAGCCGTTGGGCACCTCGAGCATGCCCACGGTGGCGACGAGGTGCGGCACCGCCGCGGCGCGGCGTTCGGCCAGCAGCACCAGTTCAGCCGCCGCGGCCGCCGCGTCGCGCCGGCGGTCCATCGGCGTGGTGCCGGCGTGGCTGGCCATGCCGACGATCTCGCCGACGTAGCGGACGCTGCCGTTGATCGAGGTCACCACGCCCAGCGGCAGGTCGATCTCGTTGAGCACCGGGCCCTGCTCGATGTGGACCTCGATGAAGCCCAGGTAGCGCCGCGGGTCGCGCTGCAGCTTGGGGATGTCGGCGATGCACAGGCCGGCGTGCTCCATGGCCTGCCGCATCGTGATGCCCTCGGCATCCTGCTGGTCGAGCCAGGCGGGATCGAAGTGGCCCGTCAAGGCGCCGGAGCCCAGGAAGACGGCCTTGTAGCGCTGGCCTTCCTCCTCGGAGAAGCCCACCACCTCCAGGCCGAACGGCAGCCGCGTGCCGCTGCGCGACAGCTCGCGCACGCAGGCCATGGGCACCAGGATGCCCAGGCGCCCGTCGTACTTGCCACCGTTGCGCACGGTGTCGTAGTGGCTGCCGGTCAGCAGGCGCGGCGCGGCGCGGTCCTGCCCGTGGTAGATGCCGACGACGTTGCCCACGGCGTCGATCTCGACATCGTCGAAGCCGCAGTCGGACTTCATCCAGTGCGCCAGCCGCTGCGCCACGGCGCGGTGGGCGTCGGTGAGGTAGGTGACGGTCAGCTCGCCGCGCTCGGCATAGCCCGGCTCGCTGTTGCTGGCCAGCCGCTCGGCCCAGTCCCAGACCCGGTTGCCCAGCACCGGCTCGGTGCCGAACTTGTCGTCCAGCCGGATCTCGGCGATGCGGTGGATGTTGCGCAGCGCCTCTGCGAACTCGAAGTCCGGGTGGTGGTGCAGGCGCCGCTCGAAGGTGGCGATGATCTGCTGCTTGTCCAGCCCCGTGCCCCGCGGCCCGCGCACGGCCAGGATGAAGGGGAAGCCGAAGGTCTGGTTGTACGCGGCGTTGAGGCGCTGGATGCGCTCGAACTCTTCCGGCGTGCACTGGGTCAGGCCGGCCTTGCCCTGCTCGTGGGTGGACTCGGCGGTCAGGGTCTTGGCGACCATGGCCTTGCCGGCGAGCTCGGGGTGGGCGCGGATCAGGCCGAGCTGGGCGTCGCGAGCGCTGTCGCGCACGGCCTGGACGAGCGCGTGCTTCAGCGCCGCCAGGGTGGCGAACGGCCGCGCCTCCCAGGCGCGCGCGGCGATCCACGGCGAATGCTCGTAGGTGCCGTCCAGCAGCGCGGTGAACGCCTCGCGGCTGGCCTGGTTCAGGCGGTCGAGGGTGAGTTTTTCGGTCATGGTCATTCCCAGACGAAAGCGGTGGCGGCGTCGAACGGGTGGACGCGCTTCCAGTGGCGGGCGATGTCGATGCGCCGGGCGATCCAGACGCGGTCGTGCGACTGCACGTGGTCCAGGAAGCGCTGCAGCGCGCGCATCCGCCCGGGCCGGCCGAGCAGCCGGCAGTGCATGCCGATGCTCATCATGCTCGGCTGCCGTTCGCCCTCGGCATAGTGCACGTCGAAGGCATCGCGCAGGTAGGAGAAGAACTCGTCGCCGTGCGAGAAGCCCTGCGGCAGCGCGAACCGCATGTCGTTGCAGTCCAGCGTGTAGGGCACCACGAGCTGCGGCGCGAGCCGGCCGTCGCTCTTGCGCACCTGCAGCCAGAAGGGCAGGTCGTCGCCGTAGTAGTCGCTGTCGTACTCGAAGCCGCCGTAGTCGGCCACCAGGCGGCGGGTGCGGGGGCTGTCGCGGCCCGTGTACCAGCCCAGCGGCCGTGTGCCGGTCAGGCGCTTGATGATCGCTATGCCGGTGCGCAGGTGCTCGCGCTCGACCTCCTCGGGCGTGTCCTGGTAGTGGATCCAGCGCCAGCCGTGGCAGGCGATCTCGTGGCCCAGTTCGGTGAAGGCCGCAGTGACCTCGGGGCAGCGCTCGAGCGCCATGCCGACGCCGAAGACGGTCAGCGGCAGCCGCCGCCGCTCGAACTCGCGCAGCAGGCGCCAGACGCCGACGCGCGAGCCGTACTCGTAGATGCCCTCCATGCTGAGATGGCGGGCGGGATAGGCGGCCGGGTTGAACATCTCCGACAGGAACTGCTCGCTGCCCGCGTCGCCGTGCAGCACGCTGTTCTCGCCGCCTTCCTCGTAGTTCAGCACGAACTGCAGCGCCACGCGGGCGTTGCCGGGCCAGGCGGGCTGGGGCGGGTTGCGTCCGTAGCCGCGCAGGTCGCGCGGGTAGGAGCCCGTGTGGGCAGGGGTCATGGGGGTCATCCTCTGGGCTTCAGCACCGACGCCAGGTCGGGCGTCCTCGGGTCGAGGCGCAGATTGCGCTCGACGCTCGAAAGATGCTGCTCCATCAGCCGGGCCGCGGCGCGGCCGTCGCGCTTCTCCAGCGCTTCGACGATGTGGACGTGCTCGGCCTGCGAGTGCTCCGCGGAGTGGCCGGACTGGTACATCAGCGCGATCAGCTGCGACCGCGACAGCAGGTCGGCGATCAACTGCGCCAGCACTTCGTTGCCCAGCAGCCGCGCCAGCACGACATGGAAGTCGGCCAGCAGCCGCGTGCGGCCGGAGACGTCGTTGCGCGAAACGGCGCCGCGCTCGTCGCGCAGGTGGGCGCGCAGCTGCTCGAGCTGCTGGTCGGTGATGTCGTGCGCGAGCTGGCGCGCCATGCCGCCCTCGACGAGCCGCCGCACCTGGAACACCTGCCGCGCCTCCTCGATGCTGGGCATGGCCACGAAGGCGCCGCGCGCCGGCTCCAGGGTGACCAGCCGGTCGCGGCTGAGGCGGTTCAGCGCCTGGCGGACGACCGTGCGCGAGACCGAGAACACGTCGGCGATCTGCTGCTCGACCAGCTTGGTGCCGGGCATCAGCCGGCGCTCGACGATGGCGCCGGTGATGGAGTCGACGATCTGGTCGGTGCTGCTGGCCGGTGCGCGCGCCGCGCGCGGCGGGTCGACCAGCCGAAGCGCGCTTGCCGGCTTCCTTGCCATGGCGTCATCTCCCGCGAGGTTTGTGTGAAACAATAGTGTATACACTCAGCGTTCATCGGGCAACCCGGAGCCGGGCGCAGGGTCTCCCTGCCGGTTCCAGGGTTTCCCCGAGGCCTCGGGGTGAACCGCACTGTATACAATTTGAACCGGTCGCCGCGGGTTCGAGCGTCCTGGCAGGTTCGGCGCCTGCGCGGGGGTTCTTGCAGACGCGACCATCCGGCCTCACAGAGCCCGCCGTGGTGAGGTGACGATGCGGCCGCCGGCTTTGCGGCCCCAGCCCGGAGACTCCTACGGTGGAAGCCTATCTGCTCGACTGGGCCAACGTCCTGCTGCGTTGGGTCCATGTGATCACGGCCATTGCCTGGATCGGTTCGTCCTTCTACTTCGTGCTGCTGGACAACAGCCTGTCCGCGCCGGAGAGCGACGAGCTCAAGGCCAAGGGCGTCGACGGCGAGATGTGGGCCGTGCACGGCGGCGGCTTCTACCACTCCAACAAGTACATGGTGGCGCCCCGCTGGCGGCCGCTGCCGGACAACCTGCACTGGTCGTACTGGGAAAGCTACTCGACGTGGCTCACCGGCTTCGGGCTGTTCACGGTGCTGTACCTGTTCAATGCCGGCAGCTTCCTGGTCGACAAGAGCACGCACGACTGGTCGGCGGGCGCCGCCATCGCCGGCTCGCTCGGCTTCCTGGCGGCGTTCTGGCTCGTCTACGACCTGATCTGCCGGACGCTGGGGCAACGCCGCAACGGCGACCTCGTCGTCGGCGTCTGCGTGCTGGCCTTCGTCGTCTTCGCCTCCTGGCTCGCCTGCCAGCTGTTCGCCGGGCGCGCGGCCTTCCTGCTGGTGGGCGCCATGCTGGCGACGGCGATGAGCGCGAACGTCTTCTTCTGGATCATTCCCGGCCAGCGCAAGGTGGTGGCGCAGCTTCGCGCCGGCGAAACGCCGGACCCGATCCACGGCCAGCGCGGCAAGCAGCGCAGCGTCCACAACACCTACTTCACGCTGCCCGTGCTGATCGCGATGCTGTCCAACCATTACGGCTGGCTGTACCAGGGGCCGAACAACTGGCTCGTGCTGGTGCTACTGATGCTGGCCGGCGCGCTGATCCGCCACAGCTTCGTCGCGCGCCACAAGGCCCACGTCCTCGGCCAGCGCGCGCCCTGGGAGTTCGCGGTGGCGGGTACCCTCGTGCTGGCCGGGCTGGCCTTCTGGCTGGCGCCCAAGCCGCCGACCGCCGAGCAGGCCGCGCAGGCGAAGGCCCTGGCCGCCCAGCCGGTGGGCTACGCGGCCGTGCGCGCCGTGATCGACCAGCGCTGCGCCATGTGCCACAACGCGCAGCTGCAGCAGAAGAACGTGGCGCTGCACGACGCCGAGGGCCTGAAGAAGAACGCCCTCAACGTGTACCAGCAGGCCGCGGTGCTGAAGCTGATGCCGCTGAACAACGCGACGCAGATCACCGACGCCGAGCGGGACCTGATCAAGCGCTGGTACGAGGCGGGCGCGCCGGTGCAGTAGCGGGGGCTGTGGCGCTGCGGGCCCGGTCACCTCAGGTCACCTCAGGTCACCTCAGATCACCTCAGATCACCTCAGATCACCTCACGATGGCGACCCGGCTCTGCAGGCGCTGCACCTGCCAAGACAGCGCGTAGCAGATCAGGAAGTAGGCGACCGCCGCGAACAGGTACATCTCGACGAGACGCCCGTCGCGCTGGCCGATCTTGGTGGCCGCGCCCAGGAAGTCGGTGATCGAGAGCACGTAGACCAGCGACGTGTCCTGGAACAGCACGATGGTCTGGCTCAGCAGCACCGGCAGCATGTTGCGCAAGGCCTGCGGCAGCACGATCAGCGTCATGACCTGGCGGTGGCTCATGCCGAGCGCGTAGCCGGCGTGGGTCTGCCCGTGCGGCACCGAGTTGATGCCGGCGCGCACGATCTCCGCGAAGTAGGCCGCCTCGAACATCGTGAAGGTGATGACGCTGGACCAGAACGCGCCGACCTTGACCGGCTCGCTGCGGCCGAGCAGCCAGGCGCCGACGTAGGGCACGAGGAAGTAGAACCAGAAGATCACCAGCAGCAGCGGCACCGCCCGGATCAGGTTCACGTAGGCGGCGGCCGCCACCGACAGCCAGCGGCGCGACGACAGCCGCATCAGCGCGAGCACCGTGCCCAGCGCGGCGCCGCCGGCCGCTGCCATCGCCGTCAGCGTCAGCGAGAAGACCAGGCCTTCGCTGAGCAGGTAGCGCAGGTTGCGCACGACGACGCCGAAGTCCAGCCCGTCCATCGTTTCAGTGCCCCGCGCCGGAGGCCCGCGCCAGGCCGGGGACCGCCAGCCGCCTCTCCAGCAGCTTCATCAGCGTCACGACGGCCAGGTTCAGCACGACGTAGATGACCGTGGCGGCCGTGAAGGCCTCGAATACCTGGAAACTGTACTCCTGGATCGCCCGCGCGGCGGCCGTCACCTCGACCAGCCCCACGGTCAATGCCACCGAGCTGTTCTTGACGGCGTTCAGGAACTCCGACGTGAGCGGCGGCATGATGATGCGCATGGCCATCGGCAGCAGGACGAAGCGATAGGTCTGCGGCAGCGTCATGCCGAGCGCCGTGGCCGCCTGCTGCTGCCCGCGCGCCAGCGCCTGGATGCCGGCGCGCACCTGCTCGGCGACGCGCGCCGAGGTGAACAGCGCCAGCCCCAGCGCAGCCGGCAGGAAGGCGCCCCACGGCGGCTGGATCTGCTTGAGCGCCGTGCCCAGCGCCGCGGGCAGCAGCTCCGGCACGACGAAGTACCACAGGAAGATCTGCACCAGCAGCGGCACGTTGCGGAACACGTCGACCCACGCGGTGGCCAGGCGCACGACGGCCCGGTTGGGCAGCGTGCGGGCCACGCCGACGATGGTGCCGAGCACCAGCGCCAGCGCCCAGGCCGAGAGCGCGACGGATACGGTCCAGACCAGGCCCGAGACTAGCGTCTGGAGGTAGGTCCCCGTCCCGTCCGGCGACGGCTGCAGGAAGACCGCCCAGTTCCACGGGTAGTTCATCGGTGCTCGACGCGGCTCAGGGCCTGGGGCAGCAGCCCCGGATCAGACGCCGCGGTCGTTTGGGCTGTCGAGCGCTTCCTTCAATGACGGCGTCATCGGGAAGTTCAGGTTCACGCCCTTGGGCGGGATCGGGCTCATGAACCACTTGTTGTACAGGCGCGTGAACTCGCCGCTCTTGTGCAGCGCCGCCAGCGTGCGGTCGACCAGGGCCTTGAACGACGGGTCGTCCTTGCGCACGATCAGGCCGTAGGGCTCCACCCGCAGCGGGTCGTCGATGAGGCGCCAGCCGCCCGGGTTGCTGCTGCCGGCCACCAGGCTGGCGAGCAGGATGTCGTCCATCACGAAGGCCTCGGTGCGTCCGGTGGTCAGCGTGAGGAACGAGGCCGCATGGTCAGGGCTCAGCACCTTGTTGACCTGGAACTTCTTCTCCTGTTCGCGCGCGGTGAGCAAGGCGATGGACGTCGAGGCCGCAGTGAACGCCACCGGCTTGCCTGCCAGGTCTTCGAAGGCCTTGACCGGCGAGTCCTTGCGGACGACCGCCCGGATGCTGGAGACGAAGTAGGTGTTGCTGAAGGCGACGACCTTCTGGCGCTCCAGCGTGTTGGTCGCCGGACCGCAGACGATGTCGATGGTGCCGTTCTGGATCAGCGGGATCTGGTTGCTGAGCTGCACCGGCTGCAGCTTCACCTGCACCGCGGGGAGCTTCAGCTCCGCCTTGACGGCGTCGACGACCTTCGCGCACAGGTCCATCGCGAAGCCGACCGGCTTCTGCTGATCGTCGAGGAACGAGAACGGCACCGACACTTCGCGGTGCCCGAGGCGGATCTCGCCGGAGTCGCGGATCTTGCCCAGCGTGCCGCCGGGCGCCTGCGCAAAGCCGGGAAGGGCCGCGGCCAGGACCATGGCCGCGAAGGTGGTGGACAGCGTTCGGTTCATCGTGGGCTCCGGTGGGACGGACAACGGGGTGCGCAGGGCATCAGCGCAGGGACGTGGAAGGAAAGCGGCCGATGCCCGGACGCGGACTCGCCTTGCGCCGCAGCACGGCGCGCGTGTGCTCGATGTGCTCCTCGAGCAGCTGCAGCGACTTCGGCAGGTCGCCGCGCGCGCAGGCGTCGAGGATCTCGTGGTGTTCGCGCTGCGCGTCGTCACGGCCCACGGTGGCGGAGATGGTGGTGCGCATGAAGTGCGAGTTCATCAGCGCCACGTCCTCGATCATCTTGACGAGCAGCGGGCGCTTGGATGCCGCGTACAGCGTGAGGTGGAACGCCAGGTTGAGGTCGCGCCATTCCTGCGGGCTGTCGCTGCGGTCGTAGGTGCCCAGGATCGAAGCGGCCTTGTCGAGGACTTCGCGGGTCAGGTTGGGTACCGCCAGCTTGAGTGCGCGCACTTCGAGCCCGATCCTGATGTCGAGCATCTCCTCGATCTCTTCGAGGCTGCGCGTCGACACGAAGGCGCCCTTGTGCAGCTCGGTCTTCACCAGCCCTTCGGCCTCGAGCTGCTTGAGCGCCTCGCGCACCGGCACGCGGCTGACGCCGAACTGCTCGGCCAGCGCTTCCTGGCGGATCTGCAGGCCCGGCGCGAGCACGCCATTGAGGATGTCGTCGCGCAGGGTTCGCACGATGTGCAGGGCCGCGGGTTCGGTCATGGACGGGGCTCCGGTGTCGAAGGGCAGGCCTACAGGCTGCCTTTGCCGCTGCGCGCCAGCTCGGCCATCAGCGCCGCGTCGCCGTAACGGGTGCCGGACAGCGCGTGGGCGTACGCGGGGACTTCGGATCCCGTGACCCAGGCCGCGCAGATCGCGCCGGTGGCGCAGGCCGCCATCGAGCCGAAGCCCGACAGCGCGCCGGCGACGAACGCGCCCGGCGATCGCATCGGCCCGATCAGCGGCCAGTTCTCGTCGGTCATCGCGTAGTAGCCGCCGTAGTGATGGGCGCCGCGCGGCAGGTGGCCGATGTAGGCCGCCAGGCGCGGGTGGAGGCGGCTCGCGCCGCGCAGCACGATGTCGGGGAAATGCGGGTCGATCGGCTCGTCGGCGTGCGGGTCGCTGGCCGTTTCGTTGTAGGCCCAGCCCAGCTTGATCCAGTCGCCGTCGACGGCGCCGTCGGGGCGGCAGTGGATGCCGCCGGCCATCGGTTCGACCAGCCGCCGCGTGGCCGGGTCGGCGGCGAGCAGCGCGCGGTCTTCCTCGTCCCAGGCGAGCTGCTGGCCGTCCAGGTCGATGGTGAACGGCATGTCGCGGGCGATCGCCGCCTCGCGGTCCCGGAACGAGATCTTCTGCTGGTAGACGCACTTCACCGGCAGGTCCTCGCCCAGCATCCGTGCGATGTCGCGCACGAACGGGCCGGCGGCATTGACGACGCGCTCGGCGCGCAGGGTTTCGACGCCGGCAGCGGTCTTCAGCTCGAGGGCGTACGGCGCGCCGCCGCTGATGGCGCGCACTTCCGCGCGGCGCACGCGAACGCCCGCCGGGCGCATCGCCTCCAGCATCGCCTGCCCCATCTGCTGCGCGCTGATCGAGCCGGCGCGGCGGATGTGGATGACCGACTGGACGTCGTCGGCGTAGGTCGGGAAAGCGCGGCGGATCAGGCCGGGGTGCAGCAGGACGTCGACGCCGTCCGGCGCCGCGGTCCAGGGGCTGCGCAGCGGCCGCCGGTAGTCGCCGTCGTCCGATTCGCGCAGGCGGATGCGGCCGGGCATGTCGCCATAGCCGCGATACAGCTCGTCGATCAGGTCCGCGGGGCGAGCCCGGCGCGTCACCAGCGCGTAGCCGCCGCGCGTCATGTTCAGCCGTCCGCCGGATGAGCGGTCCAGCTCCTCCATCAGCGCGATCGAATGGTCGGTGAAGGCCGTCATCACCGGATGCGGCCACCAGTTGCGGTAGTTCTCGCCCGACTGCGCCGAGGTCAGGCTCATCGGATCGCGCGGATCCAGCACGGCGACCCGTGGCACCGCATGACGGGTTACGAGGTAGTACGCGACCGCGAGGCCGACGCTGCCGGCGCCGACGATGGCAACGTCGACGTGGTTCTGCTCAGGTGATGCCACGAAGGCTCCGGGAGGAAAGCCGTCTTGATAGATCCAATATTGGATCCAAAACTGGATGCGAATATAGGTGCGATTCAACCGGGCGCATCTGGGGTTTACCCGCTGAAGATCACCGCGGCATTCCGACCCGGTGCGGCTAGCACGCCCGGTCCCACCAGTCCCCCTGGAGCTGGCCCTGCAGCCAGCGGATGAAGCCGGTCACCTTCTGCGGCACCAGCTTGGGTGACGGGAAGACGGCGTGGACCTCCTGCATCGGCAGCGCGTAGGCCGTCAGCAGCGCCAGCACGCGGCCGGACTGCAGCGACTCGCGGGCGACGTAGCGGGGCAGCACGGCCAGCCCGAAGCCCGCCTCGCAGGCCGCGAGCACGGTGGTCAGGTTGTTCGAGCGCAGCGGCCCGCGGACCGGCACCGATTGATCGCCACCGGACGGGCCGTGGAACAGCCAGCGCGCGTCGCCCTGCACGCTGCTGTAGACCAGGCAGGCGTGCTCCGACAGGCTGCCCGGGTCTTCGGGCGTGCCGTGGCGGGCGAGGTAGCCCGGGGCCGCGACCAGCACCCAGGGGTTGGTGCCGAGGTAGCTGGCGCCCAGCGTGGAGTCGGCCAGGCGGCCCATCCGGATCGCGACGTCGACGCCTTGCTCGACGAGGTTGACGTAGCGGTCGTCGAGGCCGAGGTCGATCTGCAGCGCCGGATGCTCCTGCATGTAGCGCAGGACCAGCGGCGCCATCACGCGGCGGCCGAACGCCACCGAGGTGTTCAGGCGCAGCGTGCCGCCGGCCACGCCGGCGCCTTCCGCGGCCACCTGCTCGGCTTCGGCGAAGTGGTGCGCGGCGACCTTGCAGCGCTCGTAGTACAGGCCGCCCAGCTCCGTTGGCGCGACGCCGCGCGTGGTCCGGTGCAGCAGCCGGGCCCCCAGCCGGCGCTCGGCCTCGGCAACGGCCTTGGTGGCGGTGGGCTGCGTCACCCCCAGTTCCGCGGCGGCCTTGCTGAAGCTGCCGGTCTCGACGACGCGCATGAAGATCAGCATCGTGGCGATTCGGTCCATGGGGCAAAAGTGTATACAGATCGTCCGCTGAATTCCATACCGGAATAGCACATATCCGATCCCTTCGGTTCTCAGGCCGGCGGCCGGCCGCGATGATCGGCTCCGTTCTTCCAGGAGCTGAAGGAGCCGACCATGGCAAAGATGAAGGCCGCGATGGCCGCGGTGCTGGTGATGGAGAAGGAAGGGGTCACCCAGGCCTTCGGCGTGCCCGGCGCTGCGATCAACCCGCTCTACGCGCAGCTGAAGGAGCGGCAGACGATCGCGCACGTGCTGGCCCGCCACGTGGAGGGCGCGTCGCACATGGCCGAAGGCTACACGCGGGCCAAGGCCGGCAACATCGGCGTGTGCATCGGCACCTCGGGCCCCGCGGGCACCGACATGATCACCGGCCTGTATTCGGCGCAGGCCGACTCGATCCCCATCCTGTGCATCACCGGCCAGGCGCCGCGCGCGCGCCTGCACAAGGAAGACTTCCAGGCGGTCGACATCGCGGCTATCGCCAAGCCGGTCACCAAGTGGGCCACCACCGTGCTGGAGCCGGCGCAGGTGCCGCGCGCGTTCCAGCAGGCCTTCCACCTGATGCGCTCGGCTCGTCCCGGCCCGGTGCTGATCGACCTGCCGTTCGACGTGATGATGGCCGAGATCGAGTTCGACATCGACACCTACGAGCCGCTGCCGGTCTACAAGCCCGCGGCGACGCGCCGGCAGATCGAGAAGGCGCTCGACCTGCTGGACGCCGCCGAGCGGCCGCTGATCGTGGCCGGCGGCGGCATCATCAACGCCGATGCGTCGGACCTGCTGGTCAGGTTCGCCGAGCTCACCGGCATGCCGGTGATCCCCACGCTGATGGGCTGGGGCAGCATCCCCGACGACCACCCGCTGATGGCCGGCATGTGCGGCCTGCAGACCAGCCACCGCTACGGCAACGCCAACCTGCTGGCGAGCGATTTCGTGCTGGGCATCGGCAACCGCTGGGCCAACCGCCACACCGGCAGCCCCGAGGTGTACTGCAAGGGCCGCAAGTTCATCCACGTGGACATCGAGCCAACGCAGATCGGCCGCGTCTTCGCGCCCGACTACGGCATCGTCTCCGATGCGAAGGCGGCGCTCGAGCTGTTCGTGCAGGTGGCCGGCGAGCGCAAGGCCGCCGGCCGGCTGCGCGACCGCGCGGGCTGGGCGGCCGAGTGCCAGGCCCGCAAGGCCGACCTGCAGTACCTGCGCAAGACCCACTACGACGACGTGCCGATGAAGCCGCAGCGCGTCTACCAGTGCATGAACAACGCCTTCGGCAAGGACGTCACCTACGTCTCGACGATCGGCCTGTCGCAGATCGCGGCGGCGCAGTTCCTGCACGTCTACGGCCCGCGCCGGTGGATCAACTGCGGCCAGGCCGGCCCGCTGGGCTGGACCGTGCCGGCCGCGCTGGGCGTGCGCGCGGCCGACCCCAAGCGCAAGCTCGTCGCGCTGTCGGGCGACTACGACTTCCAGTTCATGCTGGAGGAACTGGCCGTGGGCGCGCAGTTCAAGCTGCCCTACCTCCACATCGTCGTGAACAACAGCTACCTGGGCCTGATCCGCCAGTCGCAGCGCGGCTTCGGCATGGACTACTGCGTCCAGCTCGCCTTCGACAACGTCAACACGCCGGCCGACCAGCCGTCGCGGGCCTACGGCGTCGACCACGTGAAGGTGGTCGAAGGCCTGGGCTGCAAGGCGATCCGCGTGCACCGGCAGGACGAGATCGCGCCGGCCATCGCCCAGGCCGAGGCCTGGATGGCCGAGCACCAGGTGCCGGTCGTGATCGAGGTGATCCTGGAGCGGGTGACCAACATCTCGATGGGCACCGAGATCGACAACGTCGTCGAGTTCGAAGAGCTCGCGCGCGGCTTGGCCGACGTGCCGACGGCCATCGCCGCCGCGCTGCTCGACTGATTCCACACCGAGGAGAGACCCCCATGCCCAAGTTCGCGGCCAACCTGACCATGCTCTTCAACGAGGTGCCGTTCCTCGACCGCTTCGCGCTGGCGCGAAAGGCGGGGTTCGATGCCGTCGAGTTCCTCTTTCCGTATGCCTGGCCCGCGGCCGACATCCGCGCCCGCCTGGACGAGCACCGGCTCCAGCTCGTGCTGCACAACCTGCCGGCCGGCGACTGGGACGCCGGCGAGCGCGGCATCGCCTGCCTGCCGGACCGCGTGGGCGAGTTCTGCGACGGCGTGGGCCGGGCCATCGAGTACGCGCAGGCGCTGGGCGTGCCGCAGCTCAACTGCCTCGTCGGCAAGGCGCCGCCGGACGTGCCGGAGACGGTGCTGCGCAGCACGCTGGTCGGCAACCTGCGGTTCGCGGCCGCGGCGCTCGCAGGCGCCGGGCTCAAGCTGCTGGTCGAGCCGATCAACACCTACGACATCCCGGGCTTCTACCTGAGCCGCAGCGCGCCGACGCTGGAGATCCTCGACGAGGTCGGCGCCAGCAACGCCTACCTGCAATACGACGTCTACCACCTGCAGCGCATGGAAGGCGAGCTGGCCGCGACGATGCAGCGCCTGCTGCCGCGCATCGCGCACCTCCAGGTGGCCGACAACCCGGGGCGCCACGAGCCGGGCACCGGCGAGATCAACTACCCGTACCTGTTCGCGCTGCTCGACCGCATCGGCTACGGCGGCTGGATCGGCTGCGAATACAAGCCCGCGGCGGCCACCGAGGCGGGGCTGGGCTGGCGCCAGCAGCTCGCGTGCTGACACGAGAACCCCAAAGGACACCAAGATGACCACCAACCCCCTGAAGATCGGCTTCATCGGCCTCGGCATCATGGGCACGCCGATGGCGGGCCATCTGCTGCGCGCCGGGCACCAGCTCTACGTGTACACGCACGGCACGGTGCCCGCCGAGATCGCCGACAGCCGGGCCACGAAGTGCACCCACGCCCGCGGCGTGGCCGAGCGCTCCGACATCGTCATCACGATGGTGCCCGACACGCCCGACGTGGCCGCCGCGCTGTTCGGCAAGGACGGCGTGGCCGAAGGCCTGTCGCCGGGCAAGCTGGTGATCGACATGTCGTCGATCTCGCCGGTGGAGACCAAGGCGTTCGCCCGGCGCATCGAGGCGCTGGGCTGCGACTACCTCGATGCGCCGGTCTCCGGCGGCGACGTGGGCGCGAAGAACGCCACGCTGTCCATCATGTGCGGCGGCAAGCCCGAGGTGTTCGAGCGCGCCAGGCCGGTGCTGGAGATCATGGGCAAGAACGTCACGCGCGTCGGCGGCAGCGGCGATGGCCAGACCTGCAAGGTGGCCAACCAGATCGTCGTCGCGCTGACCATCAACGCGGTGGCCGAGGGCCTGCTCTTCGCCGCCCGCGCCGGCGCCGATCCCGCCAAGGTCAAGCAGGCGCTGCTCGGCGGCCTGGCGACCTCGCGCATCCTCGAGGTCCTGGGCGACCGCATGATCAAGCGCACGTTCGACCCCGGCTTCCGCATCGCGCTGCACCAGAAGGACCTGAACCTGGCACTCGGCGCGGCCCGGTCGCTGGGCCTGGCCCTGCCCGCCACCTCGACGGCGCAGCAGCTCTTCAGTGCCTGCGCGGCCCATGGCGGCGCCGGCTGGGACCACTCGGGCCTGGTCCGCGCGCTGGAGAAGCTGTCCAACTTCGAGATCGGGCAGACCCCGGGCCCGGACCGCTGAAGCCGCCGCGCCGCATCATGACGCCCGCCGTGAAGCCTGCCGAGCTGCTGCGCCGCCTGTTCGACGCGGCGGTTGCATCGGCGCAGCCCGCCCTCTGCGTGCCGCGCTGCCTGCCGGACCTGGAGGGCGTCACGGGCCGCGTCGTCGTCATCGGCGCCGGCAAGGCGTCGGCCGCGATGGCGCAGGCCGTGGAGCAGCATTGGCGGGGCCGGGGGCTGGACCGGGTGTCTGGCCTCGTCGTCACCCGCTACGGCTACGCGGCGCCCTGCGAGCGCATCGAGATCGTCGAGGCGGCGCACCCCGTGCCCGATGCCGCCGGCGAGGCCGCGGCCCGGCGCCTGCTGGAACGCGTGCGCGGCCTGGCGGCCGACGACCTCGTGCTGTGCCTGATCTCGGGCGGCGGCTCCGCCTTGCTGCCGCTGGCCGCCGATGGGCTGACGCTGGACGACAAGCAGCGCATCAACCGCGCGCTGCTGGCCAGTGGCGCCACCATCGGCGAGATGAACACGGTGCGCCGGCACCTCTCGGCCATCAAGGGCGGGCGCCTCGCCGCGGCCTGCCACCCGGCCCGGGTGGTGACGCTGCTGATCTCCGACGTGCCCGGCGACCGGCCGCTCGACATCGCCTCGGGCCCGACCGTGGCCGATCCCACGAGCTGCGCCGATGCGCTGGCCATCGTCAGGCGCTTCGGCATCGAGCTGCCCGCGGCCGCGCGGCGGCTGCTGGAATCGGGGCGCGGCGAGTCGGTCAAGCCGGGCGATCCGCGGCTGGAGCGCTGCAGCGCGCACATCGTCGCCGCGCCGCAGATGGCGCTGGAGGCCGCCGCCGCCGCGGCCCACGCGGCCGGCTACGCGGCGCACATCCTGGGCGATGCGATCGAGGGCGAGGCCAGCGAGGTCGGCAAGGTGCTGGCCGGCATCGCGCTGCAGGTGGCCGGGCGCGGCCAGCCCTTCGCGCCGCCGTGCGTGCTGCTGTCCGGCGGCGAGACCACGGTCACGCTGCGCGGATCGGGCCGCGGCGGGCGCAACGTCGAGTGCCTGCTGGCCGCGGCCATCGCCTTGAACGGCTGCGAGCGCGTGCACGGCCTGGCCGGCGACACCGACGGCGTCGACGGCGCCGAGGAGATCGCCGGCGCCGTCATCGGGCCCGACACCCTGGCCCGCGCCTGGGCGCTGGGGCTGAAGCCGGCCGACGAACTGGCCGCCAACAACGGGCACGGCTTCTTCCAGCGCCTGGGCGACTCGGTGGTGACCGGGCCCACCCGCACCAACGTCAACGACTTTCGGGCGCTGCTGGTCGAGGCGCCGTAGGACGCAGGAAACACGCCATGCGCAGGAACCGCAACGCCAAGATCGTGGCCACGCTCGGCCCGGCCAGCTCGACGCGCGAGATGATCGAACGCCTGTTCGTCGCCGGCGTCGACGTGTTCAGGCTGAACTTCAGCCACGGCGCGGCCGACGAGCATCGCAGCCGCGTGCAGGCCATCCGCGCCGTCGAGGCCGCCCACGGCCGGCCGATCGCCATCCTGGCGGACCTGCAGGGGCCCAAGCTGCGCGTCGGCACGTTCGCGCACGGCCCGGTCGAACTGGAGCAGGACCAGCCCTTCCGCCTGCAACTCGACGCCGTGCCCGGCGACCGGCACGCGGTGACGCTGCCGCACCCCGAGATCTTTGCCGCGCTGCAGCCCGGCACCGAGCTGCTGCTGGACGACGGCAAGCTGCGGCTGCGCGTCGAGCGCTGCGACCGCGGCTCGGCCGACACGCGCGTGCTGGCCGGCGGCCGGCTGTCGGACCGCAAGGGCGTCAACGTGCCGGGTGTGGTGCTGCCGATCTCGGCCCTGACCGAGAAGGACCGGCGCGACCTCGAAACGGCGCTCGAGCTGGGCGCCGACTGGATCGCGCTGAGCTTCGTGCAGCGGCCGCAGGACGTGCACGAAGCCCGCGCCATCGTCGGCGGGCGGGCCCTGATCGTCAGCAAGCTGGAGAAGCCCGCGGCCGTGGAGCGCCTGGACGAGGTGATCGACGCCTCGGATGCGGTGATGGTCGCCCGCGGCGACCTGGGCGTCGAGCTGCCGGCCGAGAAGGTGCCGTCGCTGCAGAAGCGCATCGTGCGCGCCTGCCGCCAGCGCGGCCGGCCGGTGATCGTCGCCACCCAGATGCTGGAGTCGATGATCGAAAGCCCGGTGCCGACGCGCGCCGAGGCGTCGGACGTGGCCACCGCCGTCTACGACGGCGCCGACGCGGTGATGCTGTCGGCCGAATCGGCCGCCGGCAAGCACCCGGTCGCCGCCGTCGAGATCATGAGCCGGGTCATCGGCGAGGTCGAGGCCGATCCCCTCTACCGGCAGTTCCTGGAAGCCTCGCACAGCGCGAACGTCCCCGGCGAGACCGACGTCGCCGATGCCGTGTGCTGCGCGATGCGCCGCGCCGTGGCGCTGCTGCGCGCACGCGCCATCGTCTGCTTCACGCATTCCGGGCACACCAGCCTGCGCGCCGCGCGGGAGCGCGCGGAAGCGCCCGTCCTCAGCGTCACGCCCCTGCTGGTCACCGCGCGCCGCCTGGCGCTGGCCTGGGGCGTGCATTCGCTACACGTGGAAGACGCCGCCAGCGTCGAGCAGATGTCGGCGATGGCGGGGCAGCTCGCGCGCCGGGAAGGCTTCGCCGCCGCCGGCGACGCCTACGTCGCCATCGCCGGGCTGCCGTTCGGCACGCCGGGCACCACCAACCTGATGCGCATCGGCGTCGCGTGAGCGGCGGGCCGCGCCGAATGGATGCCGCGCCGTATACAGTGTGCTTTTGCGAGGAGATCGAACCATGGGCCACTTGAGCACGCACGTGCTGGACACCGCGAACGGCTGCCCCGCCGCCGGCATGCAGGTCGTCCTTCAGCAGGGGCAGGACGACGGCGGCTGGCGCACCGTCAGGACGGTCACGCTGAACGCCGACGGCCGCAGCGACGGCGGCCCGCTGCTCGACGCGGCCGCGATGGCCGCGGGGCGCTGGCGCCTCGTCTTCCACGTCGCGGCCTACTTCCGCGCCCGCGGCGCGGCGCTGCCCGAGCCGCCGTTCATCGACGTGGTGAACCTCGACTTCGGCATCGCCGACGCGCAGGGGCACTACCACGTGCCGCTGCTCGTCAGCCCCTTCAGCTACAGCACCTACCGCGGGTCCTGAGCTCCGGGCTCCAGGATGCGCGGGTAATCCCGATACAGGATCGAACACGAAACTGTATACACTTGACCGCAGGTCGCCGCGGGTTTCCGGCTCTTTCCGGGATTGCGACCCACGCTCCTCACAGAGCCCGCTGTGGTGGGGGGAAGACCGGTCAGCCCTGGCCGCGGCTTCCCCAACCGAGATCCTGCCGCCAGTGCGAGCGCCACGCGCCGCCATGTGAGGAGACAAGTCCATGTCGACATCCGCCGTCCATCCCGTGGACGAAAAACTTCCAACCGGCCGGCTCACGGCCCTGGGCCTGCAGCACGTGCTGGTGATGTATGCCGGGGCGGTGGCCGTCCCGCTCATCGTCGGCCGCGCGCTCCGGCTCAGCCCGGAGCAGGTCACCATGCTCATCCAGGCCGACCTGTTCTGCTGCGGGCTCGTGACGCTCATCCAGGCGTTCGGCGCGACGCGCTGGTTCGGCATCCGGCTGCCGGTGATGATGGGCGTGACCTTCGCCTCGGTGGCCCCGATGGTGGCCATGGCCAACGCCTCGCCCAACGTCGACGGCGCGCGGCTGATCTTCGGCGCGATCATCGGCGCCGGCATCGTCTCGATGCTGCTGGCCCCGGTGGTCAGCCGCATGCTGCGGTTCTTCCCGCCGGTCGTGACGGGGACCATCATCGCCGTCATCGGCATCAGCCTGATGCGCGTGGGCATCAACTGGGTCTTCGGCAATCCCTTCGGCCCGACGGCGCCGCAGATCGTCGACCCGGCCCATGCCCAGTGGCTGGCCGCCGTCAAGGGCCTCGGCGGCGCGGCGGTGTCGCCCGGCGCGGCCGCCAGCGCGCCGGCCCTGGTGCCGGCGGTGCCTCAGGGGCTGGCGCTGGTCGGCACGGTTGCCAATCCGAAGTACGCGCAGCTGTCGCACATGGGCATCGCGGCGATCTCGCTCGTCTCGATCATGCTGATCGCCAAGTATGCGCGCGGCTTCCTGTCCAACATCTCCGTGCTGCTGGGGATCGTCATCGCGGCGGCCATCTCCACGGCGATGGGCCTGATGAGCTTCGAGAAGGTCGCGAAGGCGAACTGGTTCGACATCGTGCTGCCCTTCGAGATCGCGACCCCGGTCTTCGACCCGATCCTGATCCTGACGATGAGCCTGGTGATGATCGTGGTGATGATCGAGTCGACCGGCATGTTCCTGGCGCTGTCCGACATGACGGGCAAGCCCATCGGCCAGCGCCAGCTCGCGGCCGGCCTGCGGGTGGACGGCCTGGGCACGCTGATCGGCGGGCTCTTCAACACCTTCCCGTACACCAGCTTCTCGCAGAACGTGGGCCTGGTGGGGGTCACGGGGGTCAAGAGCCGCTACGTCTGCGTGGCCGCCGGCGTCATCCTGATGCTGCTGGGCATGTTCCCGAAGATGGCCGCGCTGGTCGAGTCGCTGCCCACCTTCGTGCTGGGCGGCGCCGGGCTCGTGATGTTCGGCATGGTGGCGGCCACCGGCATCCGGATCCTGTCGGCGGTCGACTTCAAGACGAACCGCAACAACCTCTTCATCGTCGCCGTGTCCATCGGCGTCGGCATGATCCCCCTGGTCGCGCCCCGGTACCTGCAGTGGCTGCCGCATGCTATCCACCCGCTGATCGAGTCGGGCATCCTGCTGGCCTCGATGTCCGCCGTGCTGCTGAACCTGTTCTTCAACGGCGGCAAGGGCGACGTGGCGGCCTCGGTCGAGGCGTCGCGGTCGTTCAGCGGCGGGCACTGATGCGGCTGTGCAGTCACTTGCATCGATGGTCGGGTCTGGTGCTTTGATCCGTTCTTTCTTCGCGTGCTGAAGCCCCCGGCGGGGATTTCGTCCCCGCGGCCGACCTTCTTTCTTTGCTGGTGCAAAGAAAGAAGGCAAAGAAAGCACCTGTGAACACAACACCCCCGGCTCGTTCTTCGGTGATCGATCGCTACGCTCCGGCCGGTGATGGTGACAGTTCTCGCAAAGTCTTGCTCGACAGCGCCGACTGTTCACCAGAGGAGGATCGCGAGCGGCGTCACGCTGGACCACCGTCCGCAAGCCAGGCGCAGGAAGCGGTGGCATGCGTTGCGGACGGTGGTCCAGCGTGACCAAGCACCGTCTCGCCTGGGCGGTGAACAGTCGGCGCTGTCGAGCAAGGCTTTGCGAGAGCATCGAGTGACAGCTGCACCGAGCGCAGCGAGCGATCTGCACCCGACGAGCCGTGGGTGTTGCATTGGAGGTGCTTTCTTTGCTTCCTTTCTTTGCACCCGCAAAGAAAGGGAGTCGGCCGCCGGGCCGAAATCCCGGCCGGAGGCCTGTCCCGGATATCCCAAGGCAGACGTCGCACCCCAGGCTGCCGTTCAAACGGTCCGATCGTGTCGGCAACCGTGCTTTCAAGCCGTGCGCTAAGGCCTGCCCGCGCTCGGCGCCGCCACGGCGCGCGGCCGCGGGTGCCAGGCCGCCACGCCCACCAGCAGCCCGGCGGCCAGCAGGTAGGGGACGCCGGGCCCGGCTTCGTACAGCAGCGTGCCGACCAGCGGCCCCAGCACGACGCCCAGGCCCTGGGCGGCGCCGATGGAGCCGGCGGCGGCGCCTTGCTCGTGCGGTTGCACGGCGTTGGCGGCCAGCGCGCCGAAGGCGGGGAAGACCCAGCCCATGCCGGCGGCGGCGACGAAGTAGCTGGCGACCAGCATCCAGCTCGCGCTGGCCAGCATCACCGAGCCGAAGCCGATTGCAGCGACTAGCGCGCCGACCCTGATCAGCCGCTGCGGCGTCCAGTCGAGCCGGCGCACGACCAGTTGCGCCGCGATCAGCGCCACGCCCACCAGCGTCAACGCCAGCCCCGCGGTGCGCGCGGCCGCCTGCGGCGCCAGGCCCAGGCGGTCGATCGCAAAGAAGCCGACCGTGATCTGCGCGATCGAGACGCCGAACATTGCGACGAAGGCGACGGTCATGGGCCGCCGCAGGCGGGCGTCGCCCAGGCGCAGGCCGGCCGCGGCGGAGGGCGCCGCCCGCTGCCCGCGCGGCAGCGTGCGCCACAGCAGCAGCAGCGCCAGCAGCGGCAGCGCGGCGGTGGCATACAGCGGCACGGCCAGCCCCAGCGGCGTCAACGCAGCGGCGGCCGCCGGTCCCAGCACCAGGCCTGCGCCGTTGGCCGCGCCCAGGCTGGCCAGCACGCCGGCGCGGCGCTCGGGCGGCAGGTGGTCGGCCACCAGCGCCTGGCTGGCGGTGGGGATGGCCGCGTAGAACGCGCCGACGGCGCCCCGCGTCAGCACGAGGCCGGCGAACACCAGCCACGGCGGTGGCAGCAGGCGCAGCGCCGCCACCGTGGCAGCGCTCATCGCCCAGTAGCTCAGCATGAAGCCGGCCACGCCGGTCAGCAGGATGCGGCGGCGGCCGTGCCGGTCGCTGGCCATGCCCCAGGGGCGCGACAGCAGCATCCACAGCAGGCCGCTGATCGTCACCACCGCGCCGGCCTGCCAGGGCGCCAGGCGCACCTGGCGCGCGATCGGGCCGATCACCGCGACGAAGGCCATCATCGCCATCGTGCAGGCCATGTAGGCCAGCATCAGCGGCTTGAGGCTGAAGGCCGGCGAGGCGGCGGCGTGGTCGTCGGGCATGGACATCGGCAGGGTTGGAAGATGAGAATTATTCTCGATAACAGAATGGTGAGGCGGAAGCCGCGAGGTGTCAATGCCCGCCCGGCGGCCGCTGCGCGGCGATCCACAATCACGCGGCCGTTCGTGAAGGACCCACCGATGCCGCGCCCGCCCGCCAAGACCGCCGCCGCCTCCCCCAGCGCCCGCGCCGCGGTGCCGGCGCCGCCGCAATGGCGCTTCCGCGCGCGCATCACCGCGGGCGAACTGATCGCCATCGGTCCGGGCAAGATCGCGCTGCTGGAGGCCATCGAGCGCACCGGCTCGATCACCGCGGCGGCCAAGAGCCTGGACATGTCGTACCGGCGAGCCTGGGTGCTGCTGGACGAGGTCAACCGCTCGCTGCGGCTGCCGGCGGTGGATTCCGCCAAGGGCGGCTCGGCCGGCGGCGGCAGCGTGCTGACCGAGGCCGGCCGCGAGCTGGTGACGCTCTACCGGCGCATCGAGCAGACCGCGGCCGCCGCGTGCAAGGCCGACATCCGGCGCATCATGGGGATGCTGGCGCGCTGAGCGTCGGCGTCGACGCCGCCTCGGCGATCGCCTGGCCCAGCGCGCGGTGCAGCGCCAGCGCCTGTTCCGGCTGCAGGTGGAAGGCGGCGTCGACGTGGCGGTCGTCGCGCAGGTGCAGCGCCACGCCGGGCTGCCGAGTGCCGGCGCTGGCCACGCTCCAGCGCGCCAGCGGATAGGCGATCAGCGCGCCGCTGCTGTCGCCGTGGGCCAGCGCGGCGTCGATGTGCGGCAGCGCACGCATCAACTGGTGCAGGATCCAGTCGGGAAACTCCAGCCGGATGGCCTCTTGCGCGCGGTTGGCCAAGTCCATCACGAAGCCGTCGCCGCGCTCGGACAAGCGCATCGAGCACATCTCCACCTGGTGCCGGGTCGGCGTGGCGTTCATCTCTCGGTCTTTCGGGCGTTCGAAATATCGGCACGAATATATCGCAGCCTTCCGCGACGGGGCGGCTGCGATATATTTCCCGGCGCACATCCCAGCCGCGAGGAAAGGTCGCCATGACCGTCGACGAGTTCGTCCCCATCCGCGCCGCCGCCATCGAGGACGACGGCTCCGTCGACGTCGATGCGCTGCTGGCCGCGGTGGCCTGCCAGCAGCGGCGCGCCGGGCGCCGCGTGCGCGGCGTCGTGATGACGCACCCCGACAGCGGCTGCGGCTGTGCCAGCCCGATGGTGCTGGTGGACCTGGAGACGCTGGACGAGTACCTGGTATCGCAGCCGCTGGGCAGCGCGGCCGGCGGCTGCCGGGCCGACCCGCAGGGCTTTGCGCGCGCCAGCCAGGTGCTGCGGCGTGCCGCCGACGAGGCGCCCGACCTCGTGATCAGCAACCGCTTCGGCAACCAGGAGGCCGAAGGCCAGGGCTTCCGCGCCGAACTGCTGGAGATCCTGGCGCGCGACCTGCCGCTGCTGACCGTGGCCGCCACCCGCCACCTCGACGCCTGGCGCCGCTTCTCCGGCGGCGCCGCGGTGCTGCCGCCGCGCCAGGAGGCCATCGGCGCCTGGCTGGGCGCCGCGCTGGGCGCGCCGGATGCGGCCGTCGCACCGGCCGCCGGCCGGAGCCCCGCCGCGGCGCATGCCTGAGCGCCGGCCGCGCCCGACGGCTGCGGGCCCTTCGCGCCGCGCCTGGCTGGGCGCTGCGCTGGGCGCGCTGGCCGGCGGCGCGGGGCTGGCGGCGATGTGGCGCATCCCCGCGGCGCGCGCGGCCGAGGCCGCTGCCGGCAGCCTGATCCAGACCTTCGGCCGCCTTGCGCCATCGCCCGCGCGGGTGTTCGCCGCCGGGCCGCCGGCCGCGGTGCTGCTGGCCTGCCTGGCGCCGGAACGGCTGCTGGGCTGGCCGATGAACCTGAGCGACGCCGCCCGGCCCTGGCTGCCGGCGTCGGTGCGCGACAAGCCGCTGCTCGGCCGCCTGTCGGGCCGCGGCAGCACGGTCGGCCTCGAAGCGCTGCTGGCGCTCAAGCCCGACCTGATCGTCGACGCCGGCACGGTCGACCCGACCTACGTCTCGACGGCGCAGCGCGTCGCCGAGCAGACCGGCGTGCCCTATGCGCTGGTGGACGGCCGGCTGGCCGACAGCGCCGCGCAGTTGCGCCAGCTCGCGCGGCTGCTGGGTCCCGCGGCCGAACTGGACGCCCGCGCCGAAGCGCTGGCCGCGTTCGCCGAGCAGGCGCTGGCCGAGGCCGGGCGGCCGAAAGCAGGGGGCGGCCCGCCGCCTTCGGTCTACCTGGCGCGCGGCGCCGACGGGCTGGAGACCGCCACCGCCGGCGCGATCAACGGCGAGATCATCGAAGCCGCCGGTGCGCGCAACGTGGCCGTTACCGGGCGCGCCGGCGTCGCGCGCGTGTCGATGGAGCAGGTGCTGGGCTGGGCGCCCGACTGGGTGCTGACGCAGGACCGCAACTTCTTCCGTGCGGCGGCAGCCGACGCCGCCTTGCGCACGCTGCCGGCGGTGCGCGAAGGCCGGCTGCTGCTGGCGCCGGACCGGCCCTTCGGCTGGCTGGACGGGCCGCCGTCGATCAACCGGCTGCTGGGGCTGAAGTGGCTGACGGCGGTGCTCCGCCGCGGCCAGCCGCCGTCGCGCGAGGCCCTGCAGCCGGTGCTGGACGAGGCCTTGCGCTTCCATGCGCTGTTCTACGGCGCGGCGCCGCCGCGCGAGACGGTGCAGGCCTGGCTCGACGGGCGTGGCTGAAGCCGCTGCCGGCACCGTCATCGCCCGCCACGGCCGGCGCGCCGCCTGGGGCTGGGCCGCGGTGCTGGCCTTGCTGGCGCTGGCGGCCCTGGCGGCCTTCGCGGTCGGCAAGTTCGCGATCTCGCCGCAGGACTTGTGGGCCTCGGCCTGGGCGCGGCTGACCGGTGCCGCGCCGGCGCTGCCGCCGGCGGCCGAGGCGGTGATCTGGCGCGTGCGCGGGCCGCGCGTGCTGGCCGCCGGCGCGGTGGGCGCGGCGCTGGGGGCGGCCGGCGCGGCCTTCCAGGCGATGTTCCGCAACCCGCTGGTCTCGCCCGACATCCTGGGCGTCTCGGCCGGCTGCGGGCTGGGCGCGGCGCTGGCCATCCTGCTGGGACTGCCGGTCGCCTGGGTCTCGGCCGCGGCCTTCGGCGGCGGGCTGCTGGCGGTGGCCGCGGTGATGCTGGTGGCGCGCCGCGTCGGCGACCACGACCCCGTGCTGGTGCTCGTGCTCGCCGGCGTCGCCGTCGGCGCGCTGCTGGGCGCCGGCATCTCGCTGGTCAAGCTGCTGGCCGACCCCAGCGTGCAGCTGCCGGCCATCACCTTCTGGCTGCTGGGCGGCCTGAACGCGGTGACGCCGGCCGACCTGGGCTTCGCGCTGCCGGCGCTGCTGGCCGGCGCCGCAGTGCTGGTGCTGTGGCGCTGGCGCGTCAACCTGCTGTCGCTGCCCGACGACGAGGCGGCGGCGCTGGGCCTGCGGGTGGGCCGCCTGCGCGGCTGGATCGTCGTCGGCGCCACGCTGATGACGGCGGCCGCGGTGTCGCTGTCGGGCATCGTCGGCTGGGTGGGGCTGGTGGTGCCGCACGTTGCGCGGCTGATTGCCGGGCCCGAGTTCAGCCGCCTGCTGCCGCTGGCGATGGCGCTGGGCGCGGCCTTCGTGATGCTGGCCGACACGCTGGCGCGCACGCTTGCCGCCATCGAGCTGCCGCTGTCGGTGCTGACCGCGGGCGTCGGCGCGCCCTTCTTCCTGTGGCTGCTGGGGCGGCGGCGGGGGCGTGCATGAGCGATCTAACGCCAGTGTTGAACGTCCAAGGGCTGGTGTTCGGCCACCACGGCCGCGCGCTCGGCGAGCCGGTCAGCCTGGACCTGCGCGCCGGCGAGATCGTCGCGGTGCTGGGCCCCAACGGCTGCGGCAAGACCACGCTGTTCCGCACGCTGCTGGGCCTGATCCCGGCGCTGGGCGGCCGCGTCAGCGCCGACGGCCAGGACCTGCTGGCGCTGGACCGCGAGGCCATCGCGCGCCGCGTGGCCTACGTGCCGCAGGCGCATGCCGGCGTCTTCGCCTATGCGGTGCAAGACCTGGTGCTGATGGGCCGCGCGGTGCACGTGCCCGGCTTCTCGACGCCGTCGCGCGCCGACCGCGAGGCCGCGGCCGCGGCGCTGCAGCGCCTGGGCATCGCCCACCTGGCCGTGCGGCCCTGCACCGAGATCAGCGGCGGCGAGCGCCAGCTCGCGCTGATCGCCCGCGCGCTGGCGCAGGAGGCGCCGGTGATCGTGATGGACGAGCCGACCGCGAGCCTCGACTTCGGCAACCAGCGCCTGGTGCTGCGCGAGATCGAGGCGCTGAAGGCGCGCGGCGCGGCCGTGCTGCTGTCCACCCACCAGCCCGAACACGCGCTGCGCATCGCCGACCGCGTGGCGCTGATGGGGCAGGGCCGGCTGCAAGGCTTCGGCGCGCCGGCCGCGGTGATGACGGCGCCGGCGCTGGCCGATCTCTACGGCGTGGACGCCGGCGAAGTGCGGCGCAGCGTGCCCGGCCTGGCGGACGCGGCCGCGCCGCCCGACCGCATCGACTTCGCCGCCGTCTACCGCGAGCGCTTGCGGCACGGCCGCCTGCTGCCCAAGCCGGCCAGCGCCTGGGACGGCCGCGCGCGCGACTACGGCCGCCACAGCGGCAAGAGCCGTTACGTGGAGGACTTCCTCGCGCGGCTGGACCTGAGCGGCGCGCAGTCGGTGCTGGACGTGGGCTGCGGCCCCGGCACGCTGGCGCTGCCGCTGGCCCGGCGCGGGATCGGCGTCGTGGCGCTGGACTACAGCGCCGCGATGCTGGAGCAATTGCGCGAGAAGGCCGGTGAGCAGGGGCTTGCCAACGTGCAGACCCTCCACCGCGCCTGGGAGGACGACTGGCGCGACGTGCCGGTGTGCGACCTGGCGATCGCCTCGCGCTCGACCACCGTCGACGACCTCGACGCCGCGCTGGCCAAGCTGCAGCGCCACGCCCGGCTGCGCGCCTACCTCAGCTACCCGGCCGACCGCTCGTTCGTTGACGCCGGCATCGTCGATGCCCTGGAGGTTAAAGTGCCGCGCGTGCCCGACCTCGCGCTGCTGATCGGCATGCTGCGCTGCCGCGGCCTGCAGCCGCGCATCGACTATCTGGAGATGCCCAGCCGGCTCGCCGGCTGCCGCGATTTCGACGAGTTCGTGCAGCGCCTGGCCTGGTCCATCGGGCCTTTCGACGAGGCCGCGCGAGAGCGGTTGCGGCGCTGGTACGACGCCGACCCGGCGCGCGCGGCGCGCGGCGGCGCGCCGATGCGCTGGGCCTTCGTGTGGTGGGCGGTGGACGGGAGCTGAAAGCGTCGCCGACCGGCCCTCACTCCAACCCTCTCCCACGCGTGGGAGAGGGCGCTTTCAGTGTTGCGCCATCAGTTCGGCGACGCTGCGCTCGCCGTGCGGGCTGTCGGCCGAGTAGACCTGCTCCAGCGCATGTTCGATGTCGCGCGTCAGCGCTTCATGCAACAGGCCGCGGGCCTGCAGGAAGCGCGTGCTGACGGTGGGCTCGGGCAGCTTCAGCGCGGCGGCGACTTCCTCGACGCTCAGCGCCTCGATCGCGCGCAGCACGAACACCGTGCGCAAGGCTTCGGGCAGCGCGTCGATGCGGGCTTCGATCAGCGCGCAGGCCTCGGGCCGCGGGGCGGGCGGCGCGGTCAGGGCCGCGGGAGCAGGGTGCGCCGCCGCGACGCCATGGTGCCGGCGCGCCAGCGCCTCGCCGACCACGATGCGCAGCAGCCAGATCGCCGGCCGCGCGCCGGCCGGCAAGCGCGCCAGCGCCTGCCAGGCGCGCAGCGCCGACTGCTGCAGCGCGGCCTCGGCGTCGGCGTCGGTGCGCAGGATGCTGCGCGCGGCGCGGAACAGCAGCCGGTGGTGGCGGCGCACGAGGCGCTCGAAGGCCTTGTGGTCGCCGCGCGCCGCCCAGGCCGCCAGCGCCGCGTCGTCCGCCCGGTCGGCCAGGGTAGTGATGGTGGCCAGCGAAGCGTCTTGCATAACTGTTTATTGGATGATCAATTCACCTCGACGATGAAGTCGGCGTCGAAGGCCGGGTTCTCGTTGACGCCGCCGCGCGCATAGCCGCGCGGGTTGCAGACCACGCGGCTGCCGTTGATGCGGTGGTCGAAGCTGTCGTGCGTGTGGCCGTGGATCCACAGCGCGACGCGCTCGCCGTGCAGCAGGTGCGCGGCGTCGGAGACGAAGCAGGCGTTGAGCAGCGAGCCGGCGAAGCGCGGGTGGATGCTGTCGCGCGACGGCGCGTGGTGCGTGATCACCACGGTCGGCCCGGCGTGCGGCTGCGCCAGCCGGCTCTGCAGCCAGCGCGACTGCTCGCCGAACAGCGCGGCCGAATCCTCCGGCGTGAACGGCGCCTCGGCGTCGGCATGGCGGCGGATGCGGCTGAAGTCGCGCACCAGCCGCAGCGCCTCGGCCTTGGCCGCGGCCTGCTGCTGCGCGTCGGGGAACAGCGCGAAGTCGGTCCACAGCGTGGCGCCCAGGAAGCGCACGCCGCCCAGCACGCATTCGTCGCCGTCCAGCAGCCGCACCCGGGTGCCGGCGCACAGGCGGCGCAGCTCGTCCAGCCGGCCGTCGATGCTGCCGCCGTAGAACTCGTGGTTGCCGGGCACGTAGAGCACCGGCTTGTCGAAGCGCAGCGCCCAGGCCACCGCCTCGCGCGGGCGCGAGATGTCGCCGGCCAGCACCACCACGTCGGCATCGTTGACCGGCCGCTCCATCGCGCCGAATCCCAGGTGCAGGTCGGACAGGATGTTGATTTTCATGGTTAGGATCCTGCAGGCTGGGCCGCCGGGCGGCGGCGCTGCGAATGGTCATGGATGTATCACACTGTGATATACAGGTCGGGCGCAGGGATTCGGCGCCCGGCCGCGGCGCCGGCGGCCGAAAAGCGCCGACGCGCCAACGCGCCAGGAGACTCGCCGTTGTTCAAGCTCGCCTTCGCCTCCTGCGCCAGGATCCAGGACCTGCCGCGGCAGCCGGCCTGGGACGAGATCCGCGCCGAGCAGCCCGATGCGCTGCTGCTGCTGGGCGACAACGTCTACCTGGACGAAGACCGCCATGGCAGCGCCGAGGCGCTGGCCGCCGAGCTGCGCGAGCGTTACCGCCAGCAGCGGGCCGAGCCCGGCTTCGCGGCGCTGCTGGCCGACCTGCGCCGGCGCGGCAAGGCCGTGATGGCGATCTACGACGACCACGACTTCCTCGGCGACGGCCGCTGCGGCGCCGACCACGACGGTGCGCTGCGCGAGGCGGCGCGCGCCGAGCTGCGGCATGCCTTCGATCCCGTGACCACCGGCGCCGACGTCTACCGGCGGCAGTGCTTCGGCCTCGTCGACGTGATCGTGCTCGACGCGCGCTTCTACCGCCGCCGCCCGCTGCCGGTCGACGCCGACCCCGACGCGGTGCTGGGCGCCGCGCAATGGCAGTGGTTCGAGCGGCAGTTGCAGGCCTGCACCGCGCCCTACCTCGCGGTGGCCTCCAGCATCACGCTGCACCACTTCGCCGGCGAGAGCTGGGAGCTCTACCCCGGCGCCTTCGGCCGCCTGCGCGGCCTGCTGCAGGCGCGCCGCGGCGCCTTGCTGCTGTCGGGCGACGTGCACCGCAACGCGGTCTACGACGACAGCGGCGTGATCGAGATCGTCAGCTCGGCGGTGGCCCGGCGCGGCCAGGTGTTCGGCGCCCTGCGCAAGAACTACGGCCTGCTCGCCTTCGACGCGCGCGGCGTGCGCGTCGAGCTGCGCAGCCTGAAGGTGGGCAGCCGCTTCGACTTCCGCATCGGGCTGGACGATTGGCGATTGCCCTGAGCCGGCGGTTGCCCCGGCTGCCTATACTGGAACGATGAACAGAACACCATTCTCTGTAATGAAACGGTCGTGCGGCGCCGGCCTGGCCCTGCTGGCGCTGGTGCCGGGCGCCGGCCGGGCGCAGACCACCGACGTGCCGCTGTACGACGGCCGCTGGACCGTGAGCATCCAGGACAGCGAAGCGGGCTACCGCAGCGCCCGGCTGGAACTGGCCGACTTCGCCGGCTTCTGGCAGGACACCTCGCCGGCCAAGGCCGTCAAGGCCAGGGCCTGCGCCGGCAAGCGCTTCAAGATCACGGTGCAGCGCAGCCGCGGCGACGAGCTGGAGTTCATGGTCTGGGGCTCGTCGGTGTCGACCGCCTGCCCCGACCTGCCGGTGCTGCTCAAGCCGGTGGACGACAAGACGCTGGAAGGCACGATCGGCGAGCAGGGCCGCGTGCGGGCGACGCGCCGGCGCTGAGCCGCCGCGCCGGGCAGCCGGATTTTCAGAACACCGTCCCGAGATTGGCGCCCACCAGCCAGGTGCGCCCGGGTGCGGCCTCGAAGAAGCGGCCGTTGCCTTCGTTGACGATCACCGAGCCGGCGTAGATACGGTCGGTGAGGTTGTCGACGCGCGCGAACACCGACCAGCGGCCGCCGGACCAACGCCCCAGGTAGCCGGCCTGCACGTTGGCGACGACGAAGCCGGCGGCGGCATCGGTGTTGGCGTCGTTGACCGGCACGCGGCCCGAGGCGCGCAGCTCCAGCGCGGCGCGCCAGCCGCGCTCGGGCTCCCAGCCGGCGCTGAAGGCCGCGGTCGACGCGGCCACGCCGGGGATGCGGTTGCCCGCCGGGATCGGCAGCGTCGGCTGCGTGCAGGGCGTGGCGGCGCAGGTCAGGAAGCCCTGCCGGTAGCGCGCGTCGAGGTACGCATAGGCCAGGCCCAGTTCCAGGTCGCCCAGCGTGCGTGCGCGCCACGCGGCCTCGGCGCCCTGGCGCCGCGTGGACCCGGCGTTGGTGAAGGTCGAGCGCCCGCCGACGTTGCTGAGCGTGACGATCTCGCCGCGCGTGCGCACCTCGAAGCCGGCCAGGCTCAGCTCGCCCCAGGCGCCCAGGCGCGCCTTCAGCCCCAGCTCGGCATTGCGGCTGCGCGAGGCGCTCAAGGCCAGGTTGAGGCCGGTCTGCCCGTCGGCGCGGTAGGCCAGCTCGTTGAGCGTGGGCGTCTCGAAGCCGCGGCCCACGGTCGCGTAGACGCGCAAGCCCTCGCTCAGCGCAAGGCTCGCGCCCAGCACCGGGTTGGTGGCGCTGAACGACACCGCGCCGCTGTCGTCGGGGTTGATGCCGACGATGTAGTGGTCGGCCGAGCGGAAGCGCACGCGGCTGTGGCGCAGCCCGGCACTGAGCTGCAGCGCGGCCAGCGGCCGCCACGACCATTGCGCGTAGCCGTCCAGGCTGCCGACGCGGTTGTCCTCGTCGCGGCGCAGCGCGCCTTCGACCCCCAGCACGCTGCCGATGAAGTTCTGCCGGCCCAGGCGATGCTCGTCCAGCCGGTCCTGCGCGATGCCCAGCACCAGCGACGACTCGCCGCCGGCCAGCGTGCCGCTGGTGCGCCAGCGCAGGTCGGCGCCGGCGTAGCGGCGCTCGAGCTGGATCACGCCCCCCGGGTGCAGCGCATTGGCCTGCGTGGCCACCGGGATGGCTTGGAACTGCTCGGTCTCGCGCTGGCCGCCGTACAGCAGCAACTGCAGCGTGTTGGCTGCATTCAAGCGGTGGTCGACGGTCAGGCCGAGCTGCGACTGCTCGAAGGTCTTGCGGGTGTCGAAGCTCAAGGCCGCCGCGTCGACCGAGCGCGGGTCGGTCTGGAACTGCGCGCGCGTCAGCCCCAGCGGATCCTGCGCCAGCGGCAGCGAGACCCAGTTGCCGACCAGGCCGATGCGGGTGTCGGCGCCGAGCTGCCAGCCGAGCTTGACGTTGGCCAGCCGCCGCCGCGCCGCGCCGTGCTCGCGGCTGCCGTCGGTCTCGAAGGCGCTGCTGCTCAGCACGTAGCTGAAAGCCTCGTCGTGGCCGCTGAGCTTGAGCCCGGCGCGCCACACGCCCTGGCTGCCGGCGGCGGTGGCCAAGGTCAGCGTCGGCGGGCCCCGGCCGTCCTCGGTGAAGGCCTGCAGCACGCCGCCCGACGAGTTGCCGTACAGCGCCGAGAACGGCCCGCGCAGCACCTCGATGCGGTCGACCGAGCCGAGGTCGATGTTCGAGAGCTGGCCCTGGCCGTCCGGCAGCGTGGCCGGGATGCCGTCGACGTAGACGCGCACGCCGCGGATGCCGAACGAGGCGCGCGCGCCGAAGCCGCGCACCGAGAGCTGCAGGTCCTGCGCGAAGTTCTGCCGGTCCTTGATCTGCAGCCCGCTGACGCCGGCCAGGCTCTCCGACAGGTTGACCTGCAGCCGGCCGTCGCGGATCTGCTCGCCTTCGATGCGGTCGATCGAGGCCGGCACCTCGAAGGCCGGCATCTCGGTGCGCGTGGCGGTCACGACCACCGGCTCGGTGCGCTGCGCCGCGGCGGGCTGCGCCTGCGCACCGGCGCCGGCCAGCAGCGCCGCCGCCAGCACGGCGCCGGCCGGCAGTGCCGCCGCGCGCGCGGCGGGTGGGGGCTTGGCGATGTTCAAGCGATGTCTCCGATTGTTCTGTTAGAAAGAACGTCGTACTATTCTAGAAAGACCGGTCACCTCCCACCACGGGGACGAGGGAAAACGACGATGCCCAGCAGATCCGCCAAGCCCGCGGCCGCGCCCGCGCCCGGCCGCAGTGACGAGGCCGTGCCCGCACGCGCCGCCGCGCCCGGCGGCGTGACCTCGGTGGACCGCGCGCTGTCGCTGCTGGGCGCGTTCTCCGCCGATCGTCCCACACTGTCGCTGACCGAGCTGTCGGCGCTGACGCAGCAGTACAAGAGCACGGTGCTGCGCATGATGGCCTCGCTGGAGTTCGCGCAGTTCACGCGCCGCGACGCCGACGGGCGCTTCACCCCCGGGCCCGGCGTGGCGCGGCTGAACGCGGCCTACGCGGCCTCGTTCTCGATCGGCGACGCGGTGCGGCCGGTGCTGGCGCAACTGGTGGAGACCACGCACGAGAGCGCCGCCTACCACGTCCGCCAGGGCGAGCAGGACCTGTGCCTGTACCGCGTGGATTCGCCGCTGCCGGTGCGCGACCACCTGCGCGCCGGCGACCTGCAGCCGCTGGCGCGCAGCGTGCCCGGCATCGTGATGCGCGCCTACGGCCAGCGCGGCGGCGGCCGCGCCGCCCGCATCCGGCGCGAGCACCTGCTGGTGGCCGACGGCGACATCGTGCCCGAGCTGGGCGCCATCGCGGCGCCGGTGTTCGGTCCCGACGGCGGCGTGGCCGGCGTGCTGGCGCTGACCATGCCGGCGATGCGGCTGGACCGCCGCCACGTGGAGCCGCTGCGCCGCGCCGCGCGGCGGCTGAGCACCGAGCTGGGCGGCAGCTACCCGGCGCCGGCAGGCATCAGGGGGAACCCTCGTTGACCGGCGTTCCGGCTTGGATAAACTTTGGAACATCGTTCTGCTTAATAGAACGTCCGCTGAGACAGGAGATCCCATGAAAGCCAAGCTCATCACCCTGACCGCCGCGCTCGCGCTGCTGGGCGCCGGCACCGCCGCCCAGGCGCAGGACATCCAGGAACGCACCATCCGCTTCGGGCACCTGAACAACACCGACCATCCGGTGAGCGCCGGCGTGCGCAAGTTCGCCGAGCTGGTGGCCGCCAAGAGCGGCGGCAAGATCACGGTGAAGGAGTTCCCGGCCAGCCAGCTCGGCAACGAGCTGCAGCAGCAGTCGGCGCTGCAAGGCGGCGTGCAGGAGATGAGCGCGCCGGCCACCACCTCGCTGGCGGGCATCGTCAAGGAGTTCGGGCTCTTCGACTTCCCGTTCATCGTCAGCAACTACAAGCAGGCCGACGCGCTGTTCGACGGCCCGCTGGGCAAGCAGCTGGTCGCCAAGCTGCCCGAGAAGGGTCTGATCTCGCTGGGCTTCTGGGACCTGGGCTTCCGCAACGTGACCAACAGCAAGCACCCGATCACCAAGCCCGAGGACCTGGAAGGCCTGAAGCTGCGCGTGATCCCGAACCCGGTGTTCCTGGAGACCTTCAAGACCTTCAAGGCCAACCCGCTGCCGATGCCCTTCGCCGAGCTGTACAACGCGCTGGAGAGCAAGGCCGTCGACGGCCAGGAGAACCCGTTCTCGGTGATCCTGTCGAACAAGTTCTACGAGGTGAACAAGTACGTCAGCGCCACCAACCACGTCTACGCGGCCAACATCATGCTGATGAGCAAGCGCTTCTGGGACAAGCTCTCGCCGGCCGAGCAGAAGCTGCTGCAGGACGCCGCCAGCGAGACCGTGGCCTACCAGCGCGCCGTCAGCCGCGAGGCCGCCGCCAAGGCGGTGGGCGAGCTCAAGGCCAAGGGCATGGCCTTCAACGAGCTCGACCCCGCGCAGCTCGCCCGCATGCGGGCCGCGGTCAAGCCGATCCACGACAAGTTCTCGGCCGCGTACGAGCCGGCGGTGGTGCAGACCTTCAAGGCGGAGCTGGATCGCATCTCCAAGTTCTGAAAGCCGCGCCGCCGCCGACGCAGGAGGGCAGGACTTGGAACGCTTCATCGACGGCTTCTGCCGCCTGCTGACGGCGCTGATGGGCGCGGCGCTGGTGCTGATGGTGGTGCTGGTGTTCGGCAACGTGGTGCTGCGCTACGGCTTCAACTCGTCGATCACGGTGTCGGAAGAGCTGGGCCGCTGGCTCTTCGTCTGGATCACCTTCCTGGGCGCCGTGGTGGCGCTGCGCGAGCGCAGCCACCTGGGCACCGACGTGCTGGTCTCGCGCCTGCCGCCGCGCGGCAAGAAGGCCTGCATCGTGCTGGGCCACGGCACCATGCTCTACATCTGCTGGCTGGTGTTCAAGGGCAGCCTGGAGCAGACCCGCATCAACTGGGACGTGCTGGCGCCGTCCACGCAATGGCCGCTGGCGGTGGTGCACGCGGCCGGCGTGGTGTTCGCGGTGCTGGGCTCCGTGATGCTGCTGCTGGACCTGTGGCTGCTGCTGCGCGGCCGCATCAGCGACGAGCAGCTCGTGATGGTCCAGGAGTCCGAGGACCTGGCCGCGCTGGAGTCGCAGAACAAGGGGCCGCGGCCATGACCTTGAGCATCTTCCTCGGCTCGCTGCTGCTGGCGATGGCGGTGGGCATCCCGATCTCGTTCGCGCTGCTGGCCAGCGGCGTGGCGCTGATGTGGCACCTGGACATCTTCGACGCCCAGATCCTGGCGCAGAACGTGATCGGCGGCGCCGACAGCTACCCGCTGCTGGCCGTGCCCTTCTTCCTGCTGGCCGGCGAGATCATGAACGTCGGCGGCCTGTCCAGGCGCATCGTCGAGTTCGCGCTGGCGCTGGTGGGTCACATCCGCGGCGGGCTGGGCTACGTGACCATCGTCGCGTCGATCCTGCTGTCGGCGCTGTCGGGCTCGGCGGTGGCCGACGCCGCGGCGCTGACCACGCTGCTGCTGCCGATGATGGTGGCCGCCGGCCACGCGCCGCAGCGCGCCGCGGGGCTGATCGCGGCCTCGGGCGTGATCGCGCCGGTGCTGCCGCCGTCGATCGGGCTGGTGCTGTTCGGCGTCTCGGCCAACGTCTCGATCAGCAAGCTGTTCATGGCCGGCATCGTGCCAGGCCTGCTGATGGGCCTGTCGCTGTGGATCACCTGGGCCATCGTCGCCCGCCACGAGGGGCTGACGCCGCCGCCGCGGCGGCCGCTGGGGGAGCTGCTGGTGACGCTGCGCCGCTGCGGCTGGGCGCTGATGCTGCCGGTGATCATCCTGGTGGGCCTGCGCATGGGCGTGTTCACGCCCACCGAGGCCGGCGTCGTCGCCGCGGTCTACGCGCTCTTCGTCTCCACCGTGGTCTACCGCGGGCTCAAGCTCCGGCAGCTCTGGGCCGTGTTCCAGGCCGCGGCCAAGACCACCGCGGTGGTGATGTTCCTGGTGGCCGCGGCCATGGTCTCGGCCTGGCTGATCACGGTGGCGGACCTGCCCGGCAAAGTGGTGGGCATGCTGCAGCCCTTCCTCGACAACCCGACGCTGCTGATGGCCGCGATCATGCTGCTGGTGATGGTCGTCGGTACCGCGATGGACATGTCGCCGACGATCCTGATCCTGACGCCGGTGCTGATGCCGGTGGTCAGGGCCGCGGGCATCGACCCCGTCTACTTCGGCGTGCTGTTCATCATGAACAACGCGATCGGCCTCGTCACGCCGCCGGTGGGCGTGGTGCTCAACGTGGTGGCCGGCGTCGGCCGGCTGTCGATGGACCTGGTGACGCGCGGGGTGATGCCGTTCATGATCGCCCAGTTCATCGTGATGTTCCTGATGGTGCTGTTCCCCTGGCTGGTGACCGGCCCGGCGCGGCTGTTCCACGGCTGATCAGGGCTGGGCCGCCGACGCCGCCGACGGCGAGAACACGAAGCGCCAGTCGCGGTAGCGCTGCGCCTGCTCGAAGCCGGCGTCGGCCGCCGCGAAGCCGGCCTTCTTCAGCGGCGCGCGGTCGGAGCGGCTGAAGACCCCGGCGATCGTGCCGCCCGGCCCTTCGACCAGGCCCCAGTCGGTGCCCCGGGTCATCGGGTCGACGAAGACCCTGCGCAGGTGGCGCCGCTGGGTCGGCCAGCGCCTGTCGTCGAGCAGCTCGTCCAGCGTGCGCGGCAGCGCGTGCGGCATGCCGGCCGGCGCCTGGCTCCAGTAGGCGCCGATCGCGGCGCGGAACTGGTCGCCGGCGAAGAGCAGATCCTCCTCCTGCTCGCGCCGCGTCTCGGTGCTCCACAGCGCGCCGGCGGCGGCCAGCACGCCGCCGGCGATGGCCACCGCGACCAGCAGGCCCAGGTAGGTGAAGCCGGCCGTGCGCGGCCCGCGATGCGGGCTCACCATCCGGCCACCTCGCTGCCGTCGAGCGCGCGCGCGTCGGAGCCGCTGTGCACGTCGTAGACCTTGCCGGCCGCGGCATCGCCCGCGCGGCCCGCGGGCGGCGGCGTCAGCACCCAGGTGGCGCTGCTGTCGGTCATCGGATCCACCGGCACCGCGCGCAGGTAGCGCTCGCGCTCCAGCTCGGCCAGCTCGTCGGGGTAGCGGCCGCGGTCGGCGTGGAACTTGTCGATCGCGTCGCGCATCACCGCCAGCGACTGCTTCAGCGTCGCCTCGCGCGCGCGGTCCAGTGAGCTGAAGTAACGCGGCAGCGCAATGCTCAGCAGCAGCGCGATGATGCTCATCACCACCAGCAGCTCGATCAGCGTGAAGCCGCGCCGGCGCATGAGTGCGCTCACCAGTCGCGGTAGGGGATGCCGTTGAGGCCGGTGCCCTCGCAGGCGCAGTGGACGTCGAACACGTCCTTGCCCGGCTGCGGCAGGTCGGGCGGCGATTCCGAGCTGCGCAGGCCCCAGGTGGCGGCCGCGGGCAGCGCGGGGTCGGCGTTGAAAGGCTGGCGCGGCAGCCGGCGCAGGAAGTAGATCGGCCGCCGGCCGGGGTCCTGGACGTCGGGCACGCCGTCCACCAGCGCTTCCAGGTCGGGCGGATAGCCGCTGGCGCCGGCGGCGCGGGCGATGCGGCCCTCGTCGCCGGCGCGCTTGTAGGCGTCGATCGCGCCGCGGATCTGGCGCAGCGCGGCGCGCAGCTCCTGCTCCTGGGCGCGCCGCGCCGCCAGCTCGGCCAGCGGCGCCGCGCCCAGCGCCAGCACGGCCAGGATCGCGACGGTGACCATCATCTCCACCAGCGTGAAGCCGCGCCCGGCGCCGCGCGTCATGGCTGCTGCGGCGCCGACGCGGGCGCTGCGGCCGATGCCGCCGATGCGGCCGCTGCCACCGGCGGCGGCACCGGCGCCGGCGCCGCTGCCGCTGCCGCCGGCACCGCCGCGGCCTGCCCTTCGAGCCCCAGCCGCGCCGAGGGGCCGCTCACCAGCCGCAGCGGCGCGGCGCCGGGCACGGCCTCGGTGCCCGAGGGGAAAGCCGCGGCCACCGCGGCCGGCCGCGTCACGTTGCGCACGATGCGCGGGGTGATCAGCAGCACGATCTCCGACTTGGCGTTGGAGTCGCTGTCGTTGCGGAACAGGCGGCCGAACACCGGCACCTCGCCCAGCAGCGGCACGCGCGCCACCGAGCGCCGGTCCTCGTTGTTGATCAGGCCGGCCAGCACCTGGGTCTCGCCGTCCTTCAGGCGCAGCGTGGTGGCGGCGTTGCGCGTGCCCAGCCGGTACGAGATGGTGCCCGAGGTGTTGAGCTGCGCCAGGATGTTGGACACCTCCAGCTGCACCTTGATGGCCACCTCGTCGTCGAGGTGCACGTTGGGCTCGACGTCGAGCTTCAAGCCCGTCTCCAGGTACGACACCGACGACGAGACGCCGACGTTGGCGGTGGACGTGGTGGTGATCACCGGCACCCGCTCGCCGATGTGGACCTTGGCCTTCTCGCGGTTCTTCACGCGGATGCGCGGGTTGGCCAGCAGGTTGCTGATGCCGTCCTCGTGGTGCAGGTTCAGCAGCAGCAGCGGGTTGGCGACGAAGCCGCGCAGGCGGCCCTGGCCCAGCTGCACCAGGCTGGACGCGCTGCCGCCGTCGCTGCCCAGGTAGGAGCCGGCGGGGCCCACCGAGATCTGGCCGGGGAAGTTGACGCCCAGGTCGCGCACCAGCGTCGAGGCTACCTCCAGTACCTCCACCTCCAGCATCACCTCGGGCTCGGGCAGGTCCTGCGCGGCCACCAGCTGCTCGGCCAGGCGCACGGCCTCGGGCGTGTCGCGGATCATCACCAGGTTGAGCTTCTCGTCGGTGAAGATGTCGCGCGTCTTCACCATCGTGCGGATCATCGCCGCGGCTTGCTTGGCGTCGGCGTTGACCAGGTAGAAGGTGCGCGCCACCAGCTCCTGGTACTCGCGCAGCTTGGCCGCGGTGGCCGGGAAGACCAGCACCGTGTGGTCGTTGAGCACGCGCCGTTCGAGCTGGTGGGTCAGCAGCAGCAGCTTGATCACGTCGTCGAGGTTGGTGTCGCGCACCACCAGCGTCGCGCGGGCATCGGTGCGCACCTCCTTGTCGAGCACGAAGCTGATCTCGCCTTCGCGCGACAGCAGGTCGAACACGCTCTTGAGCGCCGCGTCGCGCAGCTCCAGCGACACGGTGCGGCCCAGCGCCGCCTTCAGCCGCGGCTCGCTGCCGCCGGCCGCGCGCGCCTGCACGTCGGCCAGCGCCTTCATCACCGCGCGCGCGCCGCGCTGCGCGGGCTGCTCCTGCAGCACCTGGCGGGCCAGGCGCTCGGCCGTGGCGGCGTCGCCGTCGCGCAAGGCGCCGGCGGCCTGCGCGGCCACGGCGTCCAGGCGGCGCTCGCGCTCCAGCGCGCCCAGGCCCGCGCGCGGCGCCTCGGCCTCGGGGTCCAGGCGCAGCGCGTGGCGGTACTGCGTCTCGGCGTTGTCCAGATCGCCGCGGGCGCGCAAGGCGTCGGCATCGCGCGTGTAGGCGCTGACCAGCGCATGGCGCTGGGTCATGAAGGCGTTGTAGACCGCCGCCTGCTGCGGGTTGGCGCGTGCGGCGGCTTCGAGCCGTTGCAGCGCCTCCTCGGGCCGGCCGGCGGCCAGCAGGCGGTCGGACTCGCGCAGCGGCTCGTCGCCGGCGCAGCCGGCCAGCAGGCCCAGCAGTAGGGCGGCCAAGGTGGCGGGGCGGCGGCTCGGCGGGCGGGTGGCGTGTCGCATGGCTTGCTCGGCTTCTCAGTTGTCTTCCACCGGCGTGCCGTCGGCCGGCGGGCCGGCGGCGGGCGCGGGGGTTTGCGGGGCCGGCGCCGGCGGCGGGGCGTCGAAGGACAGCTCCTGCAACTGGTTCAGCGGCAGGTAGCGCAGCAGCAGGCGCCGCGGCTCCAGGCGCTCGACTGCGTAGTCGGCGTCCAGCGGGCCCGGGCCCAGCACCTTGACGGAACGGTCGCCGCGCCACAGGAACACCGCCGAGCGGCCCTGCTCTTGCCAACGGCCGAGGTAACTGAACGGCAGTGGCGGCGCCGCTGGCGCCGGCGGCGGGCCGGCCGCGGCACGGGCCGCGGCGGCGCTTGCTGCTGCCGCGGCGGTTGCCGTGGCCTCGGCGCCCAGCGGCGCGAAGGGGTCGGACCGCGGCGTCGTGGAGACGCGCTTTTCGAGTGTCAGCATCAGCGGCAGCGGCGGCGGTGACGACCGCGGCTGGCGGCCGCCGCCCGGCGCGGCTGCCGTGCGCGGCACGGCCTGCACCGCGGCGGCCGGCTCGGCACGGTGGTCGACGGCCCACATCGCCGCGGCCGTCAGCGCGCCGGCCGCGGCGTAGGCCATCCAGCGCTGGCGCGGCGTGAGCTTCATCGCCCGCCCCGCAGATACAGCGTCAGGCGCACGCGGGCCGCGAGCTGCGCGTCGCCGGCCGACTCGCGCCGCATCTCCACGTCGTCCAGCGCGGCGTGCGGCAGCTCGGCCAGCGCCAGGTCGATGAAGCGGCGCAACTGCGCGTAGCTGCCCTGCAGCGGCAGCACCACGGCGTAGCGCTGCAGCGGCTCGCCGGCGCGCGGCTCCAGCCGGTATTCGCCGCTTTGCAGCACCAGCCCGGCGCGGCGCGCCGCCGCCTGCAGCCGCGCCAGTGACTCGGCGGCCGCCGCCACCGGCGGAAAGCCGGCATGGAAGCGCGCGAGCTGCGCCGCCGCCGAGCGGTCCTCCGGCTCGCCGCGCGGCGCCGGACCGCGCGCCGCCTGCGCCGCGGCCTGCGCCTGCAGCGCCTGGCGCTGCTGCCACAGGCCGCGGCCGGCGCTGGCGGCCAGCGCCAGGGCCAGCAGCGCGCAGCCGAGGCCGATCAGGCCGAAGAGACCCAGGCGCTCGGCGGCATCGCGCAGCCAGCGGGTGAAGACGGAGAAGGCGGCGAGGACGGCCGTCATGGCGGCGCCACCCAGTCGGCCAGCAGCGTGAACTGCACGGTCTGCCGCGCACCGTCGGCCTGCAGCTCGTGCCCGATCAGGTGGACGTTGGCGAAGCCCTCGCTAGCAGCCAGGCGCGAGACGTAGGCCAGCGCGTCGTCCAGCCGCCGCGCCTCGCCGCTCAGGCGCAGGCGGCGGCCCTGGCCCTGGCCGGCCTCGCGCTGCACGGCCAGCAGCGTGACGCCGGGCTGCCGCAGCTGCTCCAGGCGCTGGAACAGCGCGCCCCAGCCGAGGTTCAAGGCGGCCACCACCTGCTGCGCGCGCTGCAGCGCCTGGCGCGTGGCCTCGTCGTCGGCAGCGGCCAGGCGCGGCGGCTGGCGCTCGCGGCGGCTGGCGTGCTCGGCCTCGTCCACCTGCGCGGCCAGGCGGGTGACGTCGGCATCCAGCCGCTGCAGCCCCCACAGCACCAGCGCCAAGGCGCCGGCGCCGAAGCCCAGCCACAGCGCCGAGCGCAGCCGGCCGGGGCCTGGCGGCCGCGCGAAGTCGAGGTCCAGCGCGCGCATCGGCTGCGTCCTCAATCGTCCAGCGCCACCAGGCGCGGCGCCGGCTGCAGGCCGGGCAGCGCGGGCAGGGTGACGCCGCGGTGCGCCAGCGTCAGCGGTGCGTCGGCCTTGGCCAGGCCGTCGACCAGGCGCGCCTGGTCGAGCCACTGCGGCAGTTCCAGCGCCAGCTCGCGGCGCAGGCGGTGGCAGCGCAGCGAGCGCAGACGCCGGCCGTCGCCGTAGGCCAGCGTGGCCAGCCCCGGCTCGACGCTGACCAGCCAGCCCGGGCGGCGCAGCCAGCGCCGGCAGCGGTTGACGGCCGGCACCAGCGCCGGCTGCAGCGAAGCCAGGCTCGCATCGTGCGCCTGCAAGGCGGCCGCGAGCTGGCGCGGCAGATCGGCGTCGACGCCCGCGGCCAGCAGCGAGCCGGCGCCGGCCGCGCAGGCCGCCGCCTGCCAGGCGCCGGCGGCGTCGCCGTAGACGCGGCGCAGCGCATGCACGGCCGCGGCCTGGCGCTCGGCGGCGCCGCGCAGCGCGCCGGCGTCGTCCAGCAGCGCCAGGCGCACCCAGTCGCCCGACAGCAGCACCCGCGCCGCGGCACCGCGTGCCGGCGCCGCGGCCTGCAGTGCCGCGGCCAGCGCCTGCGCGGCGGCGGCCGGCGTGCGCGCGGCCAGCGGCTGCTGCTGCTCGTCCAGCACCCGCAGGCGCCAGCCGCGCGCCAGGCGGCGCAGGCGCAAGCCCTGCGCGCCCAGCTCGACGGCCAGCGTCTCACGCCACGAAGGTGACACGGTTGATCTCCTCCAGGCTGGTGCGGCCGTCGCGCACCAGGGCCAGCGCGGCGTCGCGCAGCAAAGTGGTGCCGCCGCGGCGGGCCAGTTCCTTGAGCTCGCGGATCGGGCGCCGCGCGACGATCATCTCGCGCAGCTCGTCGGTCAGCACCAGGATCTCGGCGATCGCGGTGCGGCCCTTGTAGCCGGTGCTGCGGCACTGCCCGCAGCCCTGGCCGCGCACGAAGGCATAACCGTCGACATCGGCGTCTCCGAGCCCGGCGGCCTGCAGCTCGGCGGTGCTCGGCCGCAGCGCCGTCTTGCAGTGCGGGCAGGCCAGGCGCACCAGGCGCTGGGCGACGATGCCGTTCAGCGCCGCGGCAAAGCCGTAGGGGTCGACCTGCATGTGCGTGAAGCGGCCCAGCACGTCGAACACGTTGTTGGCGTGCACGGTGGTGAACACCAGGTGGCCGGTCAGCGCGGCCTGGATCGCGATCTGCGCGGTCTCGGGGTCGCGGATCTCGCCGACCATCACGCGGTCGGGGTCGTGGCGCAGGATGGAGCGCAGCCCGCGCGCGAAGCCGAGGCCCTTGCGCTCGTTGACCGGGATCTGCAGCACGCCGGGCAGCTCGTACTCGACCGGGTCCTCGATCGTGATGATCTTGTCGTGGCCGGTCGCGGTCTCGGAGATCGCGGCGTACAGCGTGGTGGTCTTGCCGCTGCCGGTGGGGCCGGTGACCAGCAGCATGCCGTAGGGCTCGCGCGCGAAGCGGCGGATCAGCTCGCGCGGCGCGGCCTCGAAGCCCAGGCTGTCCAGCGTGAGGCCGCGCACCGTGTCGGCCAGGCGCTGCTTGTCGAGGATGCGCAGCACCGCGTCCTCGCCGCGCATCGACGGCATGATGGAGACGCGGAAGTCGATCTCGCGCCCGCGCGCGCTGACCTTGAAGCGCCCGTCCTGCGGCACGCGGCGCTCGGCGATGTCGAGCTCGGCCATCACCTTGATGCGCGAGACGAGCTGCTCGGCCAGCTCCACGCCGGCCGGCGTCGCCACCGTGACCAGCACGCCGTCGATGCGGTACTTCACCGCCAGCCCGGTGGCGGTGCTCTCGAAGTGGATGTCCGAGGCGCCGGCCTTCAGTGCGTCGTACAGCGTCGATCGCACCAGCCGCACGACGGGGCTGGCGTCTTCGCTGATGCTGCGGAACGACAGCTCCTCCACGTCGTCGCCGGCGCGCTCGACGGCGCCGTCGCCGCCCAGCAGGCCTTCCATCGCCGACAGCCCTTCTTCATGGCGCGCCAGGTAGGCGGCGATGTCGGCGTGGTGGGCCAGCGTCCAGTCGAAGGGCTCGGCGATGCGGTGCTCGGCCCAGGCCAGGCGGTCGCCGTCGAAGGGGTTGCCGAACACCAGCCGTGCCTGGCCGCGCTCGTCGCGCATCAGCAGCATCTGCGCGGCATGGGCCTCGGCGAAGGGCAGCGCGTCGAAGGCCGCGGCCCAGCGGTGCAGGTCGTGGATCGCGGCGGTGGGGTAGTGCAGCGTCAGCCCCAGGCGCTGCGTGAAGGCGTCGGGCGGCAGCGCGCTCAGCTCCTCCAGCGTGGCCACCACGCTCAAGCCCCGCGCCGGCGCGGCGCGGCGCGCGGCGGCCAGCTCGGCGGCGCCGAAGGGCACCGCCACGTCCTCGTTGCGCAGCATGTTCACTGCAGCGTCCCGGCCAGCTCGAAGATCGGCAGGTACATCAGCACCACGATGCCGCCGATCACGACGCCGATCACCGTCATCAGCAGCGGCTCGAAGAGCTTGCCGAACCAGTCCACCCAGCGCGACAGCTCGTCGTCGTGGAAGGCGGCGATGCGGTCCATCATGCGCGCCAGGTCGCCGCTGTTCTCGCCCACGCGCAGCATGCGCAGCGCCACCGGCGTGCTCAGGCCCGCGGCCAGCATGCTGGCCGACAGCGGCGCGCCTTCGCGCACCGCCTGCGTGGCCTGGGCCAGGCGCGGGCGCAGCGCCGGCGGCAGCAGGCCGCCCACCATGCCCATCGCGGCCACCACCGGCGTGCCGCCGCGCACCAGCATGCTCAAGGAACGGTACAGCCGCGACAGGTGGTAGACCAGCAGCTTGTCGCGCGCCGCCGGCAGCCGGGCCAGCAGCGCCAGCAGCGCGCGCAGCACGGCGCCGGCGCCCAGCGCCAGGCCGGCCAGCAGCGCCAGCGCCGCGCCGGCCAGCAGCCGGCCGTGGGCGTTGATCAGCAGGCCCCAGTCCAGCAGCAGGCGCGACAGCCAGGGCAGGCTGCGCCCGGCCTCGGCGTAGATGCCGGCGAAGCGCGGCACCACGTAGCCCAGCAGGAACAGCATCACCAGCGCGCCCACCGCCAGCAGCGCCAGCGGGTAGATCGAGGCCGACAGCACGCGCTTGCGCACGCCGTCCAGGCGCTGCTCGTAGTCGATGTAGCGCGTCAGCGCCTCGGCCAGGCTGCCGCTGCGCTCGGCGGCGCGCAGCGTCGCCACGTACAGCGGCGGGAAGTGCGCGCCCGAGGCCTCGGCCGCCTGCGACAGCGAGCGCCCTTCGCGCAGCCGCGCCAGCAGCTCCTGCACCACGCGGCGCGACTCGGGCCGCGTCTCTTTTTCGATCATCACTTCCAGCGTCTCGGGCAGCGAGAGCCCGGCCTCGACCAGCGCCACCAGCTCCTGGCTGAAGGCCAGCAGCTGGAAGCGCGAGGCTGCGCGCCGGCCCAGGCCGCCGAAGGAGCGCAGCCGCCGCGCCGACAGCACCGCCAGCCCGCGCGCGCTGGCCTGGCGGACGGCGGCGGCCTCGTCGTCGGCGTCGACGGCCTCGGCGACGACGCCGACACCGGGCTTGAGCGCGCGCACCTCGAATCGCATCGCGGGCTTTCCGTCGCTACCAGCTCGTGATGTCGCCGTCGTCGCCGCTGCCGCCGAGCTGGCCGTCGCGGCCGAACGAGAAGAGGTCGAAGTCGCCGTGCTCGCCGGGCGACTTGTACTGGTAGGGCCGGCCCCAGGGGTCGGGCGGCAAGGCCTTCTGCAGATAGGGCCCGGACCAGCGCGCCACGCCTGGCGGCGGCGCCAGCAGCGCGCCCAGGCCTTGCTCGGTGGTCGGGTAGCGGCCGACGTCCAGCCGGTAGCTGTCCAGCGCGCTGCGCAGCGCGGCCACCTGCGCCTGCGCCGAGCGCACCTCGGACTTGCCGAGCTGCGAGAAGTAGCGCGGCGCGACGTAGGCCGCCAGCAGGCCGATGATGACCATCACCACCAGCAGCTCCAGCAGGGTGAAGCCGGCCGCCTGCGGCCGGTTCGGCGAAGCCAAACCGCGACGTTCAGGGCACCGCGACATGGTGGACCTTGCGGCCGCCGGGGCTGTAGATGTCGTTGATGTTCCAGTGGCCCGCCGTGGGCACCGGGTTGTTGAGCATCGCGACGTCGATCACGAAGGGCCGCTTGGCGCTTACGGCGCGCTGCAGCACGTCCTTGAACTCGGCCGCCGAGCCGATCTTCACGCCTTCGGCGCCGTAGGCGCGCGCGATCGCGGCGAAGTCGGGCGAATACGGTTGGCCGTCGCGGTCGCGGAACACGCAGCCCACGGTGCTGCCGTAGTGCGCCATCTGCAGCCCGGCGATGGTGCCGAAGGCGAAGTTGTTCATCACCACCCACACCACGGGGATGTTGGATTCCACCGCGGTGGCCAGCAGCGCCGGGTTCTGGCCGAAGCCGCCGTCGCCCACCAGCGCGACCACCACGCGGTCGGGGCAGGCCAGCTTGGCGCCCAGTGCGGCCGGCGCGCCGAAGCCCATGGTCGCGAAGCCGCCGGGCGTGAGGATGCTGCCCGGCGTGTAGACCGGGAACTGCTGGCCGACGCCGTTCTTGTTCCAGCCCACGTCGGTGGTGATGATCGCGTCGCGCGGCAGCACCTCGCGCACCACGGCCAGGATGCGCTCGGGCTGCATCGGGAAGGCCTCGCTCTTCACGAAGTCGCGGTTGCCGGCCGTGAACTCGGCGCGGTGGTCGGCGATGCGGTTCTCCAGCGCGGCGTTGCGGCGGCCGCCGGGCAGCAGCTTCTTGGCCACGCGGTTCATCACCTGCAGCGCGGCCTTCAGGTCGGTGACGACGCCGATCTCGGCGGGGAAGTTGCGGCCGATTTCGTTGGGGTCGATGTCGATGTGGATCAGCTTCGAAGGCGGGAAGCTGAAGGTGTACTCCCGCTCCCACGAACTGCAGTCGGCCTCGGAGAAGCGCGTGCCCAGGCCGATCACCCAGTCGGCCTGCAGGCACTGGTCGTTGACGAATTTCGTGCCCCAGAAGCCGGTCATCCCCAGCGTCAGCGGATGGTCGTCGGGCAGCGCGCCTTTGCCCATCAGCGAATGCGCGACCGGGATCGCCAGGTGGGTGGCGAACTCGCGCAGCTCGTCGGCGGCGTCGGCCAGCAGGATGCCGCCGCCGGCGTAGATCAGCGGGTTCTTCGCGTCCAGCAGCGTGCGCACGATCTTTTCCGCCGTCGGGTCGTCCAGCGAGGGCTTGCCCAGGTGCCGGGTGTGCAGCGACAGGCGCTCGAACAGCGCGGTGTCGACCTCGACCGAGAAGATGTCCATCGGCACCGAGATCAGCACCGGCCCCGGGCGGCCGCTCTCGGCGAGCTGGAAGGCCTTCTCCAGGATCTGCGGGAACAGGTCGGGCCGGTCGACGCGCCACACGCGCTTGCAGAACGGGCGGTAGATCTCCGACTGCGAGGCGTCAGCATGCAGGTTGACCTCCTGGTGCGGATGCTTGCCGTAGTAGTGGCTGGGGATGTCGCCGGCGATCACCACCATCGGGATCGAGTCCAGCGCCGCGTTGGCGACGCCGGTGGCGGCATTGGTCAGCCCCGGGCCTAGGTGCGACAGCACGACGGCGGTCTGCTTCCTGGCGCGCGCGTAGCCGTCGGCCATGTGGGCGGCGATCTGCTCGTGCCGGGTGTTGACGAGCTTGAGCTTGGCGTCCTTCATCGCCGCCAGCACCGCGATGTTGGTGTGGCCGCACAGTCCGAAGAGGTATTCGACGCCGCGGTCTTCGAGGTACTTGACGAGCTGTTCGGAGATGAGTCGCTTCATGGTGGGGCTTTCCGAAAGGAGGAGGGGCAGCGGCCGGGATCAGCCGTTGCGGCCGGGGTCCGGGTCGCGCGGCGCGGGCCCGGTGTAGCGGTAGGGGATCTCGGGCGCCATCGGGCCCTTGATGCGGCGGCCTTCCTGCGCCTGCTCCCAGGCATGGGCCAGGATGCCGACCGCGCGCGACAGCACGAACAGGCCCCGGCCCAGCGGCGGCTCGAAGCCCAGCTCCAGGAAGATCGCCGCGGTGGCGCCGTCGATGTTCATCGGGATCGGCGCGCCCTTGCGGGCCTGCAGCAGCGCCTCGATCCGGCGGCCCATCGCGGCGAAGCGGCCGCTGACCAGGCCCTGGTCCACCGCCTGCTGCACCAGCGCCAGCAGCCGCACCGCGCGCGGGTCCACGCCGTGCCAGCGGTGGCCGAAGCCGGGGATCACCTTGCCGTGCGCGGCGATCCAGGCGTCGACGCCGCGCGCCACCTGCTCGTCGTCGGCCGGCCGGCCCCCGGCCTCGGCGTCGATCGCGCGCATCAGCTCCATGCACTGCTGGCCGGCGCCGCCGTGCACGTCGTCCAGCGTGTTGATCGCCGAGGCCATCGCGCCGTTGAGCGGCAGCCCGCAGCTCACCGCCATGCGCGACACCGCGATCGACGGCGCGTGCGGCCCGTGGTCGACGCCGGCCACCAGGCAGGCTTCCAGCAGCGCGGCCTGCCCGGGGCCGGGCAGCTCGCCGCGCAGCATCAGCCACACCATCTGCGCGTAGCCGATGCGGCCGATCAGGTCTTCGATCGCATAACCGCGGATGCGGATGGCGCCGGGCTGGATGTCGACCAGCGCGGTCGACCACCACCGGCTGGCGGCTTCCAGCCGCTGCTCGGGCGTCGTCGTCATATCACTCCCTCCTGGCGGAGCTGCTCGATCTCGGCCGCGCTGCAGCCCACCGAGCGCAGCAGCTCCTCGCTGTGCTCGCTCAGGCGCGGCGGCGGCGTCTGCACGTCGGGGTCGCCGCCGGAAAGCTTGAAGCCGGTGCGCGACACCGTCAGCGGGCGGTCGGCGCCGGGCACCGCGCCGAAGGTCTTGAGCAGCGCGCGCTGCTGCACCTGCGGCAGCGCCAGCGCCTGCGGCACCGTCAGCACCGCGCCGGCGGGGATGCCGATCTGGCTGAGCAGCGCCTCCCATTCGGCGCAGGGGCGCTGCTGCAGCCGCTCTTCCAGCAGCGCCGTCAGCGCGGCGCGGTGGCGCTTGCGCGCCTCGCGCTGCGCGAAGCGCGGGTCCTCGGCCAGCTCCGGCAGGCCCAGCGCCTGCACCAGCGCGACGAACTGCTCCTGCTTGTTGGCGGCGATGTTGAGCATGCCGTCGCGCGCGCGGAAGGCGCCCGAGGGCGCGGCGGTGAAGTTGTCGTTGCCGTGCGGCTGCGGCTCGACGCCGGCGATCAGGTAGTTGGAGACGATCCAGCCCATCGAGCACAGCGCGCTGTCGAGCATCGAGACGTCGATGAAGCCGCCCTCGCCGGTGCGCAGCCGGCGCACCAGCGCGGCGCTGATCGCGAAGGCCGCCGTGATGCCGGCCAGCGTGTCGGCCACCGGATAGCCCACGCGCAGCGGCGCGCTGCCGGCACCGCCGGTGATGCTCATCATCCCCGACAGGCCCTGGATGATCTGGTCGTAGGCCGGCGCGCCCTTCATCGGCCCTTCCTGGCCGAAGCCGGAGATCGCGCAGTAGATCAGCTGCGGGTTCTCGGCCGCCAGCGCCTCGTGCGACAGGCCCAGGCGCTGCATCACGCCGGGGCGGAAGTTCTCCACCAGCACGTCGGACTGGCGCACCAGGCGGCGCAGGATGTCCTTGCCGCGCGCGCTCTTGAGGTTGAGCGTGAGCGACTTCTTGCCCGCGTTCTGGGCCAGGAACGAGGCACCCATGTGCGCCGCGTTGAGCGCCGGTTCGGCGCCGAGCTGGCGCGCGAGGTCGCCCTCGCCGGGCACCTCCACCTTGACGACCTCGGCCCCCAGCAGCGCCAGCTGATAGGCGCAGAACGGCCCGGCCAGCACGTTGGTCAGATCGAGGACGCGGATGCCCTGCAATGCGCTGCTCATCGTTGGTCTTCCCTGATGTTCTTGCTTGTGGAGGATCGGATGCGTTGGCGCCCCTAGCGCCGGATGAAGGGGTTGGGGACCTCGAGGTCCGACGACACCCACACGCACTTGGTGTGCAGGTACTCCTTGACCGTCTCGGTGCCCGACTCGCGGCCGATGCCCGATTCCTTGTAGCCGCCGAAGGGCGAGGTGAAGCTGGTGGCGCGGTAGTTGTTGACCCACACGGTGCCGGCCTGCAGCTTCTCGGTCAGCAGCATCGCGCGCCGCAGGTCGCGTGTCCAGACCGCGGCGGCCAGGCCGAAGCGGATGTCGTTGCCGATGCGGACCGCGTCGGCCTCGTCGTCGAAGGGGATCACCGCCAGCACCGGGCCGAAGACCTCCTCCTGCGCGATGCGCATCTCGTTGCGCACGTCGACGAAGATCGTCGGCTCGACGAACTGGCCGGCGCCCAGGTCGGGCCGGCTGCGCCCGCCCAGCACGCAGCGCGCGCCCTCGTCCTTGGCGATCTGGATGTAGGACAGGATCTTCTCGAACTGTGGCCGCGTCGCGATCGGGCCCACCTGGGTGTCGGGCAGCGAAGGGTCGCCCAGCTTCACGTCGCGCAGGAAGTCGATCAGCTTGGCCAGCAGCCGGTCGTGCACCGTGCGCTGCACCAGCAGGCGCGATCCGGCCTGGCAGCTCTGCCCCGAGGCCGCGAAGATGCCCGAGACCACGCCCTTGACGGCCTGGTCGAGGTCGGCGTCATCGAACACGATGTTGGGCGACTTGCCGCCCAGCTCCAGCGTCACGGTCTTGAAGTGGCGCGCCGCCAGCTCGTAGATGCGGCGCCCGGCCTCGGAGCCGCCGGTGAAGCCGATGTGCGCGATCTGCGGGTGCTCCACCAGCGCCTGGCCGACCTCGGGCCCGAGCCCGGTGACGACGTTGACCACGCCCTTGGGAAAGCCCGCCTCGGCGAACAGGCGTGCGAACTCCAGCATCGACGCCGAGGTGAACTCCGAGGGCTTGATCACCGCGGTGCAGCCGGCGGCCAGCGCCGGTGCCAGCTTCCAGCTCGTCAGCGTCAGCGGCGAGTTCCACGGCGTGATGATCGCGACCGCGCCCTTGGGCTCGTAGCGGGTGTAGGCGAACACGCCCTTCTTGTCGGTCGGGATGACCTGGCTCTGCACCTTGTCGGCCAGCCCCGCGTAGTAGCGGAAGTAGTCGGCCATGTAGCGCACCTGCGCCACCACCTCGCTGGCCAGCTTGCCGTTGTCGCGCTGCTCGATCTGCGCCAGCCGCGGCGCGTGCTCGGCGATCAGGTCGGCCAGCCGCCACAGCAGCCGGCCGCGCTCCGACGCCGTCAGCGCCGGCCAGGGGCCGCTGCTGAAGGCGCGGTGCGCGGCGGCGGCGGCGGCCTCGGCGTCGGCGGCGGAGCCGCGCGCCACCAGGGCCCAGGTGCGGCCGCTCCAGGGATCGTCGGTGGGCAGGTAGCGGCCGCCGGACGGCGCAGCGGCGGCGCCGTCGATGTAGTGGTCGTAGCGGGGCAGGGCGGGATCGAAGGCGGGATCGGGGACGGATTCAGAGGGCATGGCAAATCCCGGTGGTCGCGGGCCGGCGGGCGCCGGAAGGACGTGGTACCAGCGTTCCATTCAGCATAACAGAATTCTAATTTTTGGAGCCGGATTCGCGACTAGGGAACCTCCTAGGTCGGCCCCGGCGGCCGCCCGGCCGGATCGGCTAACCTTGATGCCTCGAACCGATCGGGGAACCTGGATGAGCGAACAAGACGGCGTGGCCGCGGTGGACCGTGCCTTGTCGATCCTCGATGCGCTGACTGACGACCGGGTGAGCCTGGCGGACATCTCCAAACGCACCGGGCTCTACAAGAGCACCGTGCTGCGGCTGATCAAGTCGCTGGAGAAGGCCGGCTACGTGCTGCGCATGACCGACGGCGCCTACCGGCTGGGTTCCAAGGTGCTGCTGCTGGGCGCGCTGTACCAGCGCCACTTCCGCACCTCCGACATCGTGCCGCCGGTGCTCGAGCGCCTCGCCGCCGAGCTGCACGAGGGCGCCTCGTTCTACATCTGCGAGGGCGAGCAGCGCGTGTGCCTGCACCGCGTGGAGAGCACGCGCGCGATCCGCGACTCGGTGCACGTGGGCGACCGGCTGCCGCTGAGCGTGGGCGCCGCCGGCCACGTGCTGTGCGCCTTCGGCGGCGAGCGCGGCGCCGCCTTCGACGACATCCGCCAGCAGATGTACTCGGCCTCGTACGGCGAGCGCGACGGCGAGACCGCGGCGGTGGCCGCGCCGGTGTTCGGCCCCGGCAACCGGCTGATGGGCGCGCTCAGCGTCTCCGGCCCGCGCTACCGGCTGGAAGCCACCGGCGAGGACAAGATCGTGCCGGTGCTGTTCAAGTTCGCCAAGCAGCTCACCGCCGCCTTCGGCGGCAACGTCGACGATCCCAGCCTGCTGGGCTGGTCCGACGCCGCGGTGCGCGCCCGCCTGGCCGCCACGGCGCGCGCGCAGCGCGTGCCCGGCAAGGCCGAAGGCCGCCGCGCCGCCAAGGCGGGCTGAAGCCCCGCCGCCCGCCGCCCTCGTCTGCCCCCCCCGCGCGCACCCCGCGAACGCGGGGATCGGCGCCGTCTCGTCCGCCGATTCGCCCGGCCTTAAGGGAATTCCCTCGGCCGGCTTTCGCTCGCCAACCTTAGTATTTCATAACGACGTTCTGCTAAACAGAACGCTTGTTTCCGTCGCCGCAGACCGCGTGGACGGCTCTCATCACCGACCCCTGGTCACCAATCCCCGAGGAGACTTCCGATGAAGATCAAGCTGCTCACGTCGCTGCTGCTCGCCGCCGGCGTGCTGGCCCTGCCCACGCTCGCCGCCGCCGCCGCGGCCGACCTGAACAACTGCTGCACCGCCGGCGACAAGGACTTTCCCAAGGTCGGCGGCAACCTGGGCAACCAGAACTACAGCGCGCTCAAGCAGATCAACCGCAGCAACGTGAAGAGCCTGGGCGCGGCCTGGCTCAACCACGTCGACCTGGGCACGGCCAGCGGCTCGCAGAGCACGCCGGTCGCCGTCGGCGGCGTCATCTACCTGGAGACCGGCGCCGGCTGGGTGATCGCGGTGGACGGCAAGACCGGCGCGACGAAGTGGCGCGTGCAGAAGACCGGCAGCACCCGCCGCGGGCTGGCCGTCGCGAAGGACCGGGGCCTCGTCTACACGATCCAGAGCAGCAACCTCGTCGCGCTGGACATCAACACCGGCGCCGAGCTCTGGCGCAAGGCGTACAGCGGCATCGGCGGTGTGGGCAAGGTGGCCGTGGTGTACAGCGGCGAGCGCCTGTACATCGGCACGAACGACTGCAACGCGTCGGCCAGCGGGGCGTCGACCTGCGCCGGCCTGATCGTGAACGCGGCCGATGGCGCCCTCGTCAAGGCGTTCTACGGCATCCCGCAGAACCCGGGTGACCTGGGCTACGACACCTGGGGCGACGCGCCGCCGAGCCAGCGTTCGGGCGCCGCCCCCTGGGTGCACCCGGCGGTCGATCCCGTGCTCAACACGGTCTACTGGACCTTCGGCAACGTGCGCGGCGGCTCGTCGCAGAACGGCGGAACCCGGCCCGGCCTCAACCTGTTCGGCTCGTCGGTGGTCGCCGTCGATGCGACGACCGGCGAGTACAAGTGGCACTACCAGATGGTCCACCACGACCACTGGGACATGGAGAACATGGGCGTGACGCTGGTGGACACCAAGATCAACGGCGTCGACCGCAAGCTGGTGGCGGTGACCGGCAAGACCGGCCAGTACTACCTGCTCGACCGCATCGACGGCTCGGCGCCGCTGGGCATCGACGAGGTCGCGGTGCCGGTGGATTCGCGCCAGGCCTCGTGGCCGACGCAGCCGCGCCCGCGTCAGGGCGGCTACACCGAGCACTGCGCGATCTGGGAGCCGCTGGGCGGCCCGGTGCCCGGCCACCCGGCGCGCGCGGTGCCGAACTACCCGCGCGGCTGCCTGTACGCCGCCCACTGGGACGGCGCGCCGGTGCTCAGCTTCCCCGGCCACGGCGGCGGCGCCGACTGGGGCGCGCAGTCGTTCAGCCAGAGCACCCGGCTGATCTACACCGGCATGGGCTACGTCGGCGCCTCGCACTCGCTGAACGAGGGCAGCAACGGCCTGCGCCCGCCGGGCGAGTACATGACCGGCGCCGTGGTGGCCGTCGACCCGTCGACCAACCTGGTGCGCTGGAAGAAGAACGTGCCCTTCTCGGTGGCGCACGGCAACGGCATCCTCACCACCGCCAGCGACCTGCTGTTCATCGGCCAGCCCGACGGCAACGTGGTCGCGATGGACGCCACCAACGGCCGCGAGCTGTGGCGCTTCCAGACCGGCGCGTCGATCAGCGCGACGCCGATCACCTACGAGATCGACGGCGAGCAGTACGTCGCGATGTACGCGGCGGGCACCGGCATCCCCTACGGCAGCGCCGTCAAGAACGGCGACCACCTCTATGCCTTCAAGCTGGGTGCCGGCAACGTGCCGCAGGGCGCGCCGTTCATGGCCGAGCTGCAACGCCGCCCGGTCTCGGGCAGCGCGGTGGCCGGCACTGGGGTCAACAACACCGTGCTGCTGGGCCGCACCTCGGCCACCTCGGCCGAGGTGTCGATCAACAGCGGCTCGACCAACGGCGTCTATCCGACCTGGATGACGGTGCCGCTGGGCACCACGGTGACCTTCACCAACCCGGCCGGCAGCGCCAACACGCACTGCGCGACGCAGTTCTTCGAAGGCCTGTTCAACTTCAGCCTGGCGCCGGGCCAGTCGGCCAGCTACACCTTCACGAAGCCGGGCGAATACTTCTACAACGACTGCTACAACCCGCGTTCCACTGGCAAGATCGTCGTTTCCCAGTAAGGAACGACTTTGCCTGACGAAAGCGCCGCGCTCGCGCGGCGCTTTTTCCTGGCCTCGAACCGAGCGACGAGACGCCGATGACCCCCAAGTCCTGGCGCCGGCCCGCGGGCCTGGCGCTGTGCCTGCTGACGGCGCTGGCGAGCGCGGCGGCGCCGGCGCAAACCTCTGCGTCCGCGCCCACCGACGAAGCGCTGGCGCCCGGCGCGCTGATCGACCCGCGCGAGCCGGTCGCATGGGGCGGCCGCCTGCTGTTCAATGCCTTCCACCGCAGCGTCGGCCAAGCGCTGTGGGCGGCCGATCCGGCGACCGGCGAGCTGCAGCGCCTGCTGCCGCTGCGCAGCGGCTTCCGCGGCGGCAGCGCGAGCGCGCTGACCGTCTTCGACGGCGCCGTCTTCTTCGTCGCCGACGACGGCTTCCACGGCGTGGAGCTGTGGCGCAGCGACGGCACGGCCGCGGGCACGCGGCGCGTCAAGGACATCGTGCTCGGCGAAGCCGGCTCCGGGCCCGCGGCGCTGACCGTCTTCGGCCGCTGGCTGTACTTCACGGCCGCCGGCGACGGCCGCGGCCAGCGCCTGTGGCGCACGCGCGGCGACGAGGCGTCGACGCAGCCGGTGCCCGGCGCCGAGGCGCTGGCCAACCCGCGGCAGCTGACCGTCGCCGGCGGCCGGCTGTTCTTCACCGCGACCACCGCGGCCGCGGGTCACGAGCTGTGGGCGATCGACGGCGAGCAGGCCGCGCCGCGCCTGCTGCGCGACATCCGCCCCGGCCCCGAGGACGGCGCGCCCGGCCAGTTGACGGCCGTCGGCGCCACGCTGTTCTTCACGGCCACCGACGGCGTGCACGGCTGGGAGCTGTGGAAGAGCGACGGCAGCGCCTCCGGCACCACGCTGGTCAAGGACATCCGGCCGGGCCCCGACGCGGCGCGGCCGAACCACCTGACCGCCGCGGGCGCGCAGCTCTTCTTCACCGCCGACGACGGCCGCCACGGCGTGGAGCTGTGGCGCAGCGACGGCACCGCCGAGGGCACGCGGCTGGTGAAGGACCTGCGCCCCGGCGCGCAGGGCTCGGGCGCGTCGGTCCTGCAGGCGCTGGACGGCGGCGGCCTGCTGTTCGCGGCCACCGACGGCGCGAGCGGCATCGAGCTGTGGCGCAGCGACGGCAGCGAAGCCGGCACCGTGCAGGTCAAGGACATCGCGCCCGGCCCGGCGAGCAGCCTGCCGTCCGAGCTGGCGCCGCTGGGCGGCCGCGTGGTCTTTGCCGCGTCGGTCGGCGGCGGCGCGCCCGAGCCCTGGATCAGCGACGGCCGGCCCGAAGGCACGCGGCCGCTGCTGGCCGGCGGCGGCCCGGCGCCGGCCTTTCCGCGCCGCTTCGTGCCCTTCGGCAACGGCGTGGCCTTCATCGCGCGCGACGCTGCCGGCAACGACCGCCTGTGGCTGGTCGAGCCTGGCGAGCCCGGCGCGGCCGCGCGGCTGATCGGCACGCCGCTGGCGGCGCGCCTGCGCTGAGCGTCGATGCGCAGACAAGCGCGGGCGGACCACTTGAATGAGGGTCTCTCCGCGTTTGACACCCCTGGAACGGATTCGTACTATTTCGGAATGATGTTCTATCTAAGAGAACGCATGATTCCGACGGGCCGGGCCTCCCCGGACCGCGGCGCTCGGATTGGCCCCAAGCCTTCGCATGTCGCGCGGGCGGCCAGGTGACAAGCAACCGGAGACATCCATGACCCAGATCCTCGAGCCCGGCGCCAAGGCGCCCCGCATCCGTGCACTGGCAGTCGGCGCCGCGCTGGCCTGCTGCGCCAACCTCAGCTTCGCGAGCCTGGCCACGCTGTCGATCGACGCCTTCGTCGTCAGCTCCAACAGCGGCTACGTGGTGGCGGTGGACAGCTACCAGAACCAGCAGGTGCAGGCGCTGGACGCCGGCGACCTGGGCGGCGCGCAGCAGGACAGCCGCACCGCCAACGACTGGAACCCGGGCTTCAACGTCACGGCGCAGACCTCGCATGCGTCGGCCACCAGCCTGCTGATGCAGTACGTCGACAACTTCAACCTCACCACCGCCGGCTTCAACCTCAGCGCCAGCACCTCGCTGGGCGGCGCGTACCCGGTGCCGGCGCTGCCCAACTACGCCAGCGCGCTGGCCGACCTGGCCGGGGCTTTCGGCCTGGTGGACTTCGACGGCAATGCGATCGGCGGCGACATCACCTTCCAGATCTACTACACGCTGGACGTGCAGTCGCCCACCGGCTCGCCGGCCAGCCAGTACGCGCAGGTGGCGCTGGCGCTGTCGGCCTGGGACGGCGACGAGAGCTATGCGCCCGACGCCGAAGGCCTGCTGTCGACCAGCTTCTCCGACGGCGCCAGCGGCCCGGTGCAGGGCTGGTTCACTTGGACCTTCAACCTCGCCGACGGCAGCGACGCCGCGGGCTTCTCGCTGAGCGGCGCGGCCATCGCATCGACGATGGTGGTGCCCGAGCCCGGCGCGCTGGGGCTGGCGGCACTGGGCGTCGCGGGCCTGGGCGCGGCGGGCAAGCGCCGCCGGTCGCCGGCGAAGGCCAAGGCGGCGCTGGCGGCCTAACCCGGAAAACAAACGGTATCGGGCGGCGCCTGCGGGCGCCGCTTTTCTTCGCGCGCCGCTCGCGCGCCGGCAGGAAAAAGCCCCGAGACGGCGATGCCGCGTCGGGGCTCGAGGGGCCGGCGCAGCCGGAGGCCGCGCCGGTCATCGCCGGGCGATCACTTCTTGCAGAACTCCACCAGGCCCATCGCCGACTTGATGCCGTTGACGATCAGGCTCTTGAACTCCTGCTGGCCGGGGAAGCCAGAGCCGTCGGTGAAGGCCTGGCCGTCGTGCCCCAGCGTGGTCAGCCAGGCGCGGCCGCCGTCGTAGTACTGGCACCAGGCCACCGGGTGGAAGCTGCCGTGGCCCGGCAGCACGCCGCCCACGTTGCCCAGCGTGCTTTCGTCCACCGTCGCGAGGAACTTCACGTTGGTCGGATAGGGCATCAGGTTGTACCACTCGTCGCGGAACGGGATGCTGGTCGGCAGCCCCGCGGTCGACGAGTCGGCCGAGCCGACGATCTTGATCGTGCCGTTCTGGTTGGCGCCGTGGTCGTAGTAGTTGGCGTTGCCCAGCAGGCCTTCGTACCAGGGCCAGTTGTATTCGGTGCCGAAGGCGTTGTGGATGGCCACGAAGCCGCCGCCGCCCTGCAGGTACTTGCGCAGCTCGACCTTGGCGGCGTCGAGGTAGGCGTTGGTGGTGGTGTTGACGGCGGCCGTGGTGGAGACGGCGGTGCCGTGCTTGAACAGCGCGTCGCGGCTGTTGCTGAGGAAGATCACCGCCTTGTACGAGTTCAGGCTGGAGAGCTGGGTCACGTCCTCGGTGATGTCAACCGCGATGCCTTCGGCGTTGAGCCAGGCGCGCAGCGCCGCCTGCGCCACGTTGTTGGCGGCCAGCGTGATGTTGGTCGACGGCGTGGCGGTGGCGCTGGCCTGCGTCTGCTTGCCCGCGGTCAGCGCCGTGCCGAGGTTGGCGTGGCGGGGCCCGGCGGTGCGCGAGAAGATCAGCACCTTGTTCTGGCGGTTGGTCACCCAGTTGTGATAGCACTTGGGATCGACGCCGCGGCACACGCCGTAGTGCGTGTCCCAGCTCGACGGCAGCGCGCCGGCGGGCAGGTTGCTGGTGAAGGGCACCCTGCCGGGCTCCTGGGCGTAAGCGCCGCTGGCGGCGATGGTGGCCGCGGCGATCGCGGAGGCGCGCAACGCCGTGCGCATGACGGTTGTCTTCCTGTTGTCCATGGTGGCCTTTCGGTGGTCGTGTCGAGGGTCTTCCAGAAAACCGGCCTTGCCTTCGAGGGGTTCGGCAATCGTTCTGATAAGCAGAACATCGTTTTGTTTCTGGACGGCTCAGTATAGAAACCAGGGGGGGCTTGTCAATCCGGGCCTTAGGCAGGAAGCGGCCGCGCGCCCCCCGGGAATGGAGGGGGCGGCGGCGCGGCCGGCGGCCGCCGTCAGCGCAGCGGCGTGGCCGCCAGGCCCTTGGCGTAGGGCTGCACCTCGACGGCCGGCAGCGACCAGCTCGAGAAGCCCATCGCGGTGTCGGCCTTCGCATAGGCCAGCGTGCCGCTGACCCACACCGTGTCCATCGCGCGCAGGCCTTTCACCGCGGCCCTGGGCCGCACGTGCACCACCTGGTTGGCCGGCGGCGGCGGCGTGTGGATGCAGGCGCCGTAGTGCGGCACGAGCAGGAACTCCTTCAATCCCTCGGCCGTCTCCTCCAGGGGAACCACGTAGCCGGCGATGCGCACCGGCTTGCCGATCAGCGCCAGGTTCACCGGCGCGTCGTCCCAGGCGCGGCGCATGCGCTTGAGGATCTCGGCGGCGCGCGGGTCGCTGTCCTGCAGCGCCGACAGGTCCATGTTGCGGAACTCCTTCATGCCGTCCCAGCCGGGCGCGACCAGGGCTTCCCAGGCGATGGTCTGCACCGGCGCGGCCGGCGTCGGCGCGCCCAGCAGCGGGCGCTGCGCGGGCGCCGGCGACCGGCTCTGGGCCAGGGCCCCGGACAGGGTCGACAGCGCCGGCAGGGACAGCAGCGCGAGCGCGAGCAGCGGGCGGATCATGGGCGGGCGGCGCGGGCCCTCGCGATGGGCCCAGCAGTTCTGTTCTTCAGAACAGTATGCTATTTAATTGCCGGCCCGGGTCAACCGTCCTGCAGCCGCTGCCGCACCCCCTGGATGTGGGTGCGCAGCGCGTACAGCTCGTCGGCGTAGCTCAGCGGCACGCTGACCTCGCCGACGCGGCGCTCGATCTGGTCGAGCTCGGCCAGCAGTTCGGCGCGGGGGCGCTGTCCTTGCGCGTGCTCCACCGCGCGCAGCTGGCCGTACCAGCGGAACACGCGCGAGCGGATGCGGAACTCCACCAACGGCGGCAGCACGCGCGACAGCGGGATCAGCACCGCGCCGATGGCCAGCAGCGCCACCCACATGCGATCGGCCAGGTTGGCCAGCCAGAAGGGCAGGTACTGCTGCAGCCAGGGCGGACCGCTGCGGTAGATGCGCTGCGCCTCGGGCGCGATCGGCCGCTCGCTGTTGGCGGTGTTGGGGAACTCGCCCTTGCGCTGGAACCAGCCGGCGCCGCCGTGCACCTGCTGCGCCGCCTGCACGAACAGCTGCACCAGCGCTGGGTGCAAGCTCTCGCGCGCCAGCAGCGTGGCGGTGGGCGCCACCAGGCGCACGTCGGCCGGCGGCAGGTCGCGCGCGAGGTCGACCACGCCGCGCGGCAGCAGCACCGGGCTCATGAACGGAAAGCGGCGCGAATAGGCCTCGGCCTGCGCGAAGTCCAGCAGCCGGATGCCCGGCGTCTGCAGCAGCATCTGCACCATCTGCGACTCCGGCGCCGAGGCCAGCACCAGCGCGTCGATGCGGCCTTCCAGCAGGTCCACCACGGCCGGCGTGGTGGCCTGCTGCTGCAGCCGGACCGCCGCCGGGTCGATGCGGTTGGCCTCCAGCAGCATCCCCATCAGCGGCGGCACGCCGCTGCCGGGCGCGCCGACGTTGAGCGTCCAGCCGGCCAGCTGCGTGAGGCTGTCGATGCGCTCGCGGCCGGCCAAGCGTTGCGCCGAGGATTGGCGGTAGAACAGCCACAGCGGCTCGTGGAACAGGCTGCCCAGCGAGACCAGGCCGGCGTCGGGATCGGGCTGCCCCGGGCGTGCGGCGTCGGCGCCGCCTTGCACGAAGGCGAGGTCGACGCCCGATTGCGGATCGCGCAGCAGCGCCAGGTTCTCGGCCGCGCCTTGCGTCGCGCGCAGCTCCACCGTGATGCCGTGGCGGCGCAGCCGCTCGGCGTAGCGGCTGCCGAACTCGGCATAGGCGCCCTGCGGTACGCCGGTGGCCAGCACCACGCGGCGCGGCGGTTGCGGCTGCAGCCAGGCGTAGGCGGCCCACAGCAGCGCCAGCGCCAGCAGCAGCAGGGGGCCGAAGCTGAGCGCGAAGGCGCGCAGCGGCAGCAGCACCTCGCGCAAGGCCTTGTCCGCCATGGCCGCCGCTCAGAGGAAGCGGGCGATGCCCTCGACGTCCTCGGGGAAGAGCTGCCCGGCCTCGGCCATCAGCAGGCGGCCGTCGCGGCCGCGCACCAGCGTGACCGGCAGGCCCTTGGGCTTGGGCAGTGCCTGGGCCAGCGCGGGCGAGGCCCAGGCCGACGGGAAGCGGTAGCCTCGTTTGGCGAGGTAGGCGGCGGCGTCCTCGGGCTTCTTGTCGATCGCCAGCCCCAGGAAGCGCAGGCCGCGCTCGCGCTGGCCCAGCCAGAGCTGGTTCATCAGCGGCGACTGCACGGCGCAGAACGGGCACCAGCTCGCCCACCAGTACAGCACCAGCACCTGCCCTTGCGCGTCGGCGGCGTGGAAGCGGCTGCCGTCGAGCAGCGGCAGCTCGGCGAAGGCGGACCGAGCGGCCAGGTCCAGCCGGCTGCCGACCGCGGGCAGCGGCGGCGCCTTCTCTTCGTCGGCGCGCGCCGGGGGCAGCGCGGCGCCGGCGGCGAGGGCGATCAACAGCGGGCGGCGGCTCAGCGTCATGGCGCACAGCATACGCCGGCCGGCGTGCGCTACATCCGGCCCTTCCACGGCACCAAGCGGCGCTCGACCCAGCGCATGAACAGGTCGAACAGGTAGGCCACGATGCCGATCACGATGATGCCCATGATCACGATGTCGGTGCGCAGGAAGTTGCTGGCGTTGAGCACCATCTGCCCCAAGCCGACGTGCGCGGCCACCATCTCGGCGGCCACCAGCGTGGTCCAGCCGAAGCCGATGGCGATGCGCATGCCCACCAGGATCTCGGGCAGCGCCGCCGGCAGGATCACATGGCGCACCACTTGCGCGTACGTCGCGCCCATCGAATACGCGGCGTGGATCTGCTCGCTGCTGGCGCTCTTCATGCCCGAGCGCGCCGCCAGCGCCAGCGGCGCGAAGCAGGCCAGGTAGATCAGCAGCACCTTGGGCAACTCGTCGATGCCGAACCAGATGATGATCAGCGGCAGGTAGGTCCAGCGGCGGCAGCGGACGGTAGAACTCGATCGGCGGGTCGAAGATGCCGCGTGCGATGCGGCTCACGCCCATCGCGATGCCCACCGGCACCGCGGTGACGAAGGCCAGCCAGAAGGCCACCGCCACGCGCAGGATGCTGGCCACGAAGTGCTGCCACAGCGGCTGGTCGTTGGCGTTGCCGGTCAGGTAGTCGACGAAGGTCTGCCACACCGTCTGCGGCTTGGGCAGGAACAGCGGCTTGATCAGCCCGAACTGCGTGACGACGAACCAGCCCAGCAGCAGCGCCGCGATGGTAGCCACGCTGATCCACAGGCTGGAGCCTTCGCCGGGCTCGCGGAAGCGGCTGGTGCGGGGCGCTTCAGCCATCGTGGGCGTGGTCCCGCTGATGGATGCGTGCCAGCACCTCCTCGCGCAGCGCGATGAACGAGGGCTGGCTCTTCACGCGCCGCGCGTCGTGGCGCTGCAGGAACTCGCGCGAGAACGGCAAGTCGTCGTAGACGTGGCTGATGCGCCCGGGGCTGGGGCTCATCACCACCAGCCGCGTCGCCAGGAACAGCGCCTCCTCGACCGAGTGGGTGATGAAGAACACCATCTTGCGCGTGGCGGCCCAGGCTTCGAGCAGGATCTCCTGCACCTGCTCGCGCGTGAAGGCGTCCAGCGCGCCCATCGGCTCGTCCATCAGCAGCACCGCGGGGTCGTTGGCCAGCGCGCGCGCGATGCCCACGCGCTGCTGCATGCCGCCCGACAGCTCGTACACCGCGCGGTCGCCGAAGCCCTGCAGCCCCACCAGCGCCAGCTTGTCGTCGGCCACGCGCTCGCGCGCGGCGCGGTCCGTGCCGCGCAGCCGCAAGCCCAGCGCGACGTTGTCGCGCACGTTCAGCCAGGGCATCAGCGCGTGCTTCTGGAACACCACGCCGCGGTCGGCGCCGGGGCCCAGCACCGGGCGTCCGTCCAGCAGGATCTGCCCGCTGCTGGGCGGCAGGAAGCCGGCGATGCAGTTCAGCAGCGTGGTCTTGCCGCAGCCCGAGGCGCCCAGCGCGACGACGAAGTCGCCGTCGTGCAGCCGCAGGTCGACGGCCGCCAGCGCCTGCAGCGCGCCGCCCTTGACGGCGTAGTTGACACTGAGACCGCGGATGTCGAGCGTGGGCATGCGGGCCTTTAGGGCGCCGGCGCTGCGGGCGGGCTTACTTGGCCGCCATCGCCTTCTTGACGTAGGCGTCGGTCACGAAGGCCTTGTAGTCGGGCTTGACCTCCTGGATGCGGCCCTGCTCCTTCAGAAAGACGGCTGTGTTGGCCATCGCCTTGGCCGCGCCGCCGCCCAGCCAGTGGGGGCCGATCTGCTCCTGCGCGGTCGGGAAGGCGTACAGCGCCATCGCCGCCGGCACGTCCTTGGCGTCGGCCTTGGTCCACTTGGCCACCGCGCGCACCTCGGCCGAGTCGCTGGTCCACTTGGCCTTGTGGTCGCGGTAGGCGGCGTCGGCCTTGGCCAGCGCCTTGACCAGCGCGACCATGAAGTCGGGGTGCTCGGCCGCCCACTTGGTGTTGACGATCAGCCCGTCGAAGGTGGGGAAGCCCTTGGCGCCGATGGTCTTGGAGCTGGCGATCGCCTTGCCGCTGCCCTTGATCTTGCTGAGCACCGGGTCCCAGATGAAGGCGGCGTCGATGTCGCCGCGCTCCCACGCGGCGGCGATCTCGGGCGGCCGCAGGTTCATCACGTTGACGCTCTTGGCGTCCACGCCCTCGGCCTTCATGATGGCCATCAGCTGGTAGTGCGCGGTGCTGACGAAGGGCGTGGCCACCTTCTTGCCCTTGAGGTCCTTCACGCCGTTGATGTTGCTGCCGTTGCGCGCGATCAGCGCCTCGGCGTCGGCGATGTCGTCGAGGATCCAGAAGAGCTGGATGTCCTGGCCCTGGCTGGCCGCCGCGACGATGGGGCTGGAGCCGGCCTCGCCGATCTGCACGTCGCCGCTGGCCATGGCCTTGATGACGTCGCCGCCGCCGCCGAACATGCGCCAGCTGATCTTGTAGCCGGTGGCCTTCTCCAGCTCGCCGGACTCCATCACCGTGCGCAGCGGCACCAGCATGTCCTGGTGGGCGAAGGTCACTTCCTTCTTGGGCTGCGCCCATGCCGCCGGCGCGGCGGCAAGGGCGGCGGTGGCCAGTACGGCGGCCAGGGTGTTCTTCATCAGGCTCATCGGGTGCTCTCCTCGTGGTGGAAGGGGACGACAGGGACCATGCAAGGCGCGGGCCCGCAATGATGCCAGTGCCTTCAGGCGTTGGCGGCGTCTGCCAGCTCCGCGTGGGCCCGGCCCAGCGCTTCGATGCCCGGCGCGATGCGCTCGGTGGCGATCGACGACAGCCGCAGCCGGAAGAAAGGGCAGGGCCGGGGCGCTTGCATGAAGAAGTCCTCGCCGGCCTCGATCAGCACGCCGTGGCGGCGCGCCGCCAGCGCCAGCGCGGCGCCGTCGACCCAGGCTGGTGCCTGCACCCAGATCGACGCACCGCCTTGCGGCAGCTCGAAACGGCAGCCCGGCAGGTGGCGGCGCAGCGCCGCGGCCGCTTGCGTCATGCGTTGGGCCAGCACCTGGTTGACGCGCCGCGCATGCGATTCGTGGTGCCCCAGCGACAGGAACAGCGCGTAGGCGTGCTGCAGAAAGGCGCTGGGGTGGCGCACCATCGCGTGGCGCAGCCGGCGCAGTTCGGCCGCCAGCGCCGGCGGCGCGACGATGAAGCCCAGCCGCACCGCCGGCGCCAGGCTCTTGGACAGCGACCCCACGTAGACCACGCGCGCGCCGCGGTCCAGGCTTTTCAGCGCCGGCACCGGGCGGCCGGCGTAGAGGTTCTCGCACTCGTAGTCGTCTTCGATGACCACGATGTCCCGCTCTTGCGCCGTCTGCAGCAGCCGCTGGCGGCGGTCGAGGCTCAGCGACACCGTGGTCGGGCTTTGCTGCGACGGCGTGACGAAGAGATAGTCCAACGCCGGCAGCGCGTCGACCTGCAGCCCTTGCGCGTCCACCGGCAGCGGCCGCCACTGCGGGTTGCGCAGCGCGAAGGCGTTGCGGGCGTGCGGGTAGCCCGGCTCCTCGAAACCCAGCCGCGTGCGGCGGTCGAACAGCGCCTCGGCCAGCAGGTGGAAGGCCTGCTGCGCGCCGACGGTGACGACGATCTCGTCGGCCTGCGCGAACACGCCGCGCCGCGGCAGCACGCGCTGGCGGATCTGCTCCAGCAGGTCGGGCACGTCGTCGGACTCGAAGTCGGGCGCCCAGTGCGCGAGCTGCGCGCGCGCCAGGCTGCGCGCGCAGCATTCGCGGAAGTCCTCGGTCGGGAACAGCGCCGGGTCGTGGCCGCCGTAGACGAAGGCATAGGGGTAGTCCTCGCGCCAGCGCTCGGGCTTGGCCAGCGGTGCGCGGCCGGCCAGGCGGCACCGCACGCGCTGCGGCCAGTCGGGGCCGCCGTCCAGGCGTGCGGCCGCCGGCGGTGCGGGCGCCTCGGCCACCGACAGCCGCGCGCCGGCGGCGACGAACAGCCCGCGCCGCGGCCGCGCTTCGACGAAGCCTTCGTCGACGAGCTGGCCGAAGGCCGCGGTGACCGTGTTGCGGCTGAGCGCGAGCTGGCGCGCCAGCTCGCGCGACGAAGGCAGCGCCGTGCCGGGCGGCAGCCGCCCGCCCAGGATCTCGCGCACGACGGCGGCGCGCAGCCGTGCCTGCAGCGGCAGCGTCGACGGCTCGGGCAGGCTGAACAGCGCCGGCCACAGGGTCTGGCGGGGCGGGTGCAGCGGCGGTGGCGAAGATGGGTTCATCGGCAGGCGGGCGCCCAAGGTGCCAGCGCCGCGCCGTCGATGGTGCCAGAGCCGCGCGCGGCCGCGCTGCACGCCGGATCGGCGCCAGAATCCGCCGTCACCTCACCTTCGTCACCGGAGCCAAGCCCATGGGACACGCCGAACCTCAAGTCGCCACCAGCCTGCAGCCGTTCTGGATGCCGTTCTCGCCGAACAAGGAGTTCAAGGCCGAGCCGCGGCTGTTCGCGCGCGCCGAAGGCATGTACTTCTACACGCCCGAAGGGCGCGCGGTGATCGACGCCTCGTCGGGCCTGTTCTGCGTGGCCGCGGGCCACTGCCGCAAGGAGATCGCCGAGGCCGTCTACCGCCAGCTGCAGACGCTGGACTTCACCGCGCCATTCCTGCGCGGGCAGAGCAAGGCCTTCGAGCTGGCCAATCGCATCGCCGAGTACACGCCGGCCGGCATGAACCGCGTGTTCTTCGTCAACAGCGGCTCCGAGGCGGTGGACACTGCGATGAAGATGGCGCTGATGCTGCACCGCGTGCGCGGCCAGCCGCAGCGGCAGCTCTTCGTCTCGCGCGAGCGGGCCTACCACGGCGTCAACATGGGCGGCGTGGCGCTGGCCGGCATGGTCAACAACCGCCGCGCCTACGGCGTGGGCCTGGGCGGCGTCTACCACATGCGCCACACGGCGCTGCCGCAGAACAAGTTCGTGCGCGGCCAGCCCGAGCAAGGCGCCGACCTCGCCGACGACCTGCTGCGCTTTTGCCAGCTGTACGGCGGCGAGAACATCGCGGCCTGCTTCGTCGAGCCGGTGGCCGGCTCCTGGGGCTGCCTGCCGCCGCCCCAGGGCTATCTGGAGCGGCTGCGCAAGATCTGCGACGAGCACGGCATCCTGCTGGTCTTCGACGAGGTGATCACCGGCTGGGGCCGCCTGGGCACGCCGTTCGCGGCGCAGGCCTTCAACGTGACGCCGGACCTGATGACCATGGCCAAGGCGATGACCAACGGCGCGCAGCCGATGGGCGCCGTGGTGGCGAAGCAGGAGATCTACGACGCGATCACCGAGGCCGGGCCCAAGCAGGGCATCGAGTTCTTCCACGGCTACACCTACAGCGCGCACCCGGCGGCCTGCGCCGCGGGGCTGGCGATGATGGACATCTTCCGCGACGACCGGCTGATCGAGCGTGCCGCCGCGCTGGCGCCATCTTTCGCGGACGGCATCCACTCGCTGGCCGACGCGCCGGGCGTCGTCGACGTGCGCTCGATCGGCCTGATGGCGGCGGTGGAGGTGGCGCCGGTGGGCGGCCCCGGCGCGCGCGGGCACGAGCTGCAGAAGAAGCTCTACGACATCGGCCTCAACCTGAAGAACACCGGCGACTCGCTGATCGTCGCGCCGCCGCTGGTGGCCGAAAAAGCGCACGTCGACGAGATCGTCGGCAAGTTGCGTGAGGCGTTGGCGGCGTGAGCGAGATCGTCGTCTACGCCGCGCGCCGCATCCTCACGATGCACGCCGCGCGGCCCGAGGCCACGCACGTGGCGGTGCGCGACGGCCGCATCCTCGGTGCGGGCAGCCTGGACGAGCTGACCGGTTGGGGTCCGCACCGCCTCGACACGCGCTTTGCCGACCTGGTGCTGATGCCGGGCCTGGTGGAAGGCCACAGCCACCTGATGGCCGGCACGCTGTGGCGCTACGTCTACTGCGGCTACTTCGACGCGGTGGACCCGGCGGGGCGCACGTGGCCGGGCCTCAAAAGCCTGGACGCAGTCGTGCAGGCGCTGGCGCAAGCCGCGTCGGCCGATGGCGACGGCCCGGTCGTCGGCTGGGGCTTCGACCCGATCTACTTCGGCCAGCAGCGCTGCAGCCGCGCCGACCTGGACCGCGTCAGCGCCGCGCGCCCCGTGGGTCTGCTGCACGCCAGCGCGCACATCCTCAACGTCAACACGCCGGCGCTGCAGCAGGCCGGCTTCCTGCGTCCCGGCATCGACCACCCCGCGTTCACGCTCGGCGCCGACGGCCTGCCCACCGGCGAGCTCAAAGGCCCCGAAGCGATGCTGCCGGTGCTGGACCACGTGGGGCTGAACCGCAGCTTTTTGTCGGGCGACGAGCAAGGCATGCGCGACTTCGGCCGCCTGTGCGTGCGCGCCGGCGTCACCACCGCCACCGACCTGGCGGCCACGCTGAGCGATGCCGAGGTGGAAACGCTGCTGCGCGTGACCGGCGACGAGGCCTACCCGGCGCGGCTGGTGCCGCTGCTGCGGCTGATCGGGCTGAAGCCGGCCGACGCCGTCCAACGCGCCAAGTCACTGGCCGAGCGCAGCAGCGAGCGCCTGCGCCTGGGCCGCATCAAGGTGGTGGCCGACGGCTCGATCCAGGGCTTCAGCGCGCGCCTGCGCTGGCCGGGCTACTACAACGGCAGCCCCAACGGCCTGTGGTACACGGCGCCCGAGGCGATCCGCCAGTGCTACGAGCTGGCGCTGCAGCACGGCGTGCAGGTGCACACCCACACCAACGGCGACGAGGCCACCGAGCTGGCGCTGGACTGCCTGCAGCAGGCGCTGGCCGCGCACCCGGCGCCGGACCACCGCTTCACGCTGCAGCACTGCCAGCTGGCCGACGACGCGCAGTTCCGCCGCATCAAGGCGCTGGGGCTGGCGGTCAACCTCTTTGCCAACCACCATTTCTATTGGGGCGACCAGCACCGCGAGGTGACCGTAGGCCCCGAGCGCGCCGAGCGCATGAACGCCTGCCGCTCGGCGCTGGACGCCGGCGTGACGTTGGCGATCCATTCCGACGCGCCGATCACGCCGCTGGGGCCGCTGTTCACCGCGTGGTGCGCCGTCAACCGGCTGACCGCCAGCGGCCGCGTGCTGGGCGAGCGCCAGCGCATCAGCGTCGGCCAAGCGCTGCACGCGATCACGCTGGGCGCGGCGCAGACGCTCAAGCTCGACGGCGAGATCGGCAGCATCGAATGCGGCAAGCGCGCCGACTTCTGCGTGCTGCTGGACGACCCCGCCACCTGCGGCCCGCAGGCGCTGAAGGACCTGCGTGTGTGGGGCACGGTGCAGGGCGGGCGCGTGTTCCAGGCCGGCTGAATGCCGCCGGCGCCGGTGCTGCCGCCGCTGCCTGCGGTCGTCGTCGGCGGCTGGCTGGGCGCGGGCAAGACCACGCTGGTCAACGCGCTGCTGCGACGCGCCGGCGGCCGGCGCATCGCGGTGCTGGTCAACGACTTCGGCAGCGTCAACATCGACGCCGACCTGATCGAAGGCGCGGCGGCCGGCGTGCTGGCCTTGAGCGGCGGCTGCCTGTGCTGCGCTTTCGGCGACGACCTGCTGGGCACGCTGGCCGCGGTGGCGGCGCGCGATCCGCGGCCCGATGCGGTGCTGGTCGAGCTGAGCGGCGTTGCGCTGCCGGCCGCGGTGCTGCGCACGCTGGGGCTGTCCGGCGCGGTGGAGGCGACCGGCGCGCTGGTGCTGGCCGACGCCACCGCGGTGCGCCGGCAGGCGCAAGACCGCTACGTGGGCGACACCGTGCGCCAGCAGCTGCAGCAGGCCGACTGGCTGCTGCCGAGCAAGACCGACCTGCTGGCCGTTGCCGGCGAAGCTGATGACGTCGAACGTTGGCTGCAGGCGCAGGCGCCGCAGGCGCGGCTGCTGCCGGGGCCGGCTGAAGGGTTGCCAGTCGAACTGCTGCTGGGTTGGGGCGAGGGCCCTCACCCCAACCCTCTCCCGCACCTGAAGGCGAAGCCTTCGGCTTCGCGGGCGGGAGAGGGAGGAATGGCGCGCCCCCTCTCCCGCGGTGCGGGAGAGGGCCGGGGTGAGGGCGGCGCCCGGACGCTGCGCCCCCTCGGCCCCGCAGCCTCGCGCTTCGAAAGCCTCGCGCTGCCGCTGCCCGACGGTTGCGACCTGCAGGCGCTGGGCGCACGCCTGGCCGAGCCGCAATCGGGCGTGCTGCGCGCCAAGGGCCTGGCGCGCACGGCCGACGGCCAGGGCCGGCTGCTGCAGGTGGCGGCCGGCCGCGTCAGCGTGACGCCGGTCGCGGTGAACGGCCCGGGCCGGCTGCTGCTGATCGGCCTGCGCGGCCAATTGCGGCCAGCGGCGCTGCTGAGGTGAGCCCAGGCGATCAAGGACGCGAAGATCCAGCCGCAATGGCCTGGGTTCCGGGGCTCTTGTATTCGAACACGCCGTCGAACGCCCCCTGGCCGGCCCGCAGCTCGCGTAGCTTCCATGGCGGCGAGGGCTGCCCCGCATTGAGCTGGTCGAGCACTTGAAGGGCCTGACCGGCTGCGCCCAGGACGAACGTGGCGACGGCGGTTCGCGCCTGTGCATCCATCGCGACCGAGCGCAACCGGGTGCCGGCCAGCCGCACGGATTCCAGGGACTGCAGCAAGCCCTGGACCGGAAAGCCGGCGGTCCGGGCCGAGGCCAGCACGTCGGCCGCGATCCCCGCTTCATCGGCCGTCCGTGCCGGCCCTGCGCGGCTCGCCAAGGTCTCGGACTCGTACAGCCGGTCGACCCATCGCTGGGCCTCCTGCCGGTTCATCGCAGCCATCCAGAACCCGCCGGCGCCCACGCCGAGCAGCACCGCGATGGCCAATGGCGGCAGCGCACGGCGCAGCCATTGCGATGCGCGCGGCGGGGGCGGCGCGATCAGCGGCAGCAGTTCGACGTCCACCGGCCTCACGGCAGGGCTTCCGCAAAGGCGGCAAGCGCCACGCCGGCCAGCTCATCGGCTGCCGGTGCTTCGGCGACGTGCCCGTTCAGGCAGATCCCGCGGCTGTGCGCGTTCGCGGTGCCGGCCAGTCCGATGCGCTGCCGCTGCCATTCCTGCAGCGCTTCGCGGCGGGACGGGCAGCGCACGGTCACGGCGCGCTGGTAGCTCGTGGCGGAGCCGGCGAGCACCGTCAAGGAATCGCAGTCGATGACCGCCAGTGCGGCCGACCGGTCGGCTGCGGCGGTGGCCGAGCAGACGCGCAGCGCGTCTGACCACCAGGGGCGGACGGAGCAGACCTTCGCCTTCAGCGGCGCCAGCGCGGCCACGATGCCGCGCAGCAACTCCGCGTCGAAAGCCGCCGCCAGGCGCGGCTGCAGCGGGCTCGCCCGTTCCAGCCAGATGCCCGGCGGGCGGCTGAAGCGGCCCTCGTCGACGAGCCGGGCCTGGAGGATGCGCTCACGTTCCTCGGCACGCTCGACGCCAGCGAACGGCAGGTCCAGCAGCGCCAGGCACAGGCCGCCGCTGAGCCACAGCCGCAGCTTGGCCAGCCTGTGCCACGGTAGCCCCGCGGCTGCAGTACGAACGGCCGCGGCCGGGTCTTCCGGGTCGTCCACGGGGGCCTGCCCGTGCCGGCCGTCCGGGCCGCTCCAGAGCACCCTGCGGCAGCCGGCGTACACGTCGATCGTGCTAGAGCCAGCCCAGGACACGCCTGACCTCGTCGGGTGTGGTCCGGTCCGCGGCGATCCAGCCGGCGGCCTGTGCGCCCAGGCTGGTCGTCGCGGTGGACTGGACGTGCCGGCGCAACTGTCCCAGCGAAGCATCCGAAGTCACGAGATCGCGGAACTCGTCGCCGATGGCGTGGACTTCCGCGATCGCGCTGCGGGTGCCGAATCCGGTCCCGTTGCACCGTGGGCAGCCGCTGCCCCTGACCACCTCGGCAAGGTCGAGGCCGGCCCTTCGCGCCCAGGCTTGATCGGCCGGCGTCGGCGCCGTGCCGGCGCGGCAGTGCGGGCAGATGGTGCGCAGCAGCCGCTGCACGACGATGCCGTTGAGCGCGCCCATGAAGCCGAACATGTCGATGCCGAAGTGCCGGAAGCGGCCGACGACGTCGAAGACGCTGTTGGCATGCACCGTGGTGAACACCTGGTGCCCGGTGAGTGCCGATTGCACCGCGATGTCGGCCGTCTCGCCGTCGCGGATCTCACCGACGAGGATCCGATCGGGGTCGTGCCGCAGGATGGAGCGCAGGCCGCGCGCGAAGCTCAGGCCCTTGCGCTCGTTGACGGGGATCTGCAGCACGCCCGCCAGCTCGTACTCCACCGGGTCTTCGATCGTGACGATCTTGTCCTGCCCGGTGTTCAGCTCCGACAGCGCGGCGTACAGCGTGGTCGTCTTGCCGCTGCCGGTCGGCCCGGTGACCAGCAGCATCCCGTGCGGCAGCATCATCAGCTCCCGCAGCCGCTCGCACGAAGCCTCGTCCAGCCCCAACTGGTCGAGCGACATCGCCCGGTCGCCGGCCCGCAGCCGGGACTTGTCCAGGATGCGCAGCACGGCGTCCTCGCTGGTCAGGCTGGGCATGACCGACACCCGCATGTCGATGTCGCGCGCCCCGCTGCGCCAGCGCAGGCGGCCGTCCTGCGGGATCCGGCGCTCGGTGATGTCCAGTTGCGCCAGCACCTTGACGCGCGAGATCACTTCCTCGGCGAGCTTGAACCCCTCGGCGTGGGCATGCGCCGTCAACACGCCGTTAATGCGCAGCTTGACGGTCAGGCCTGCACGCCCGGTCTCGAAGTGGATGTCGCTGGCGCCCGCGGCAATGGCCGAAGCGAAGACCTGGTCGACCAGCGCGACGACGTCCGTGTCGGGCGCGGCTGCGGCGTCGGCGGGGGCGAGTTCGTCAACGACCGAAGCAAGCGCCGCCGGACCGGCGATCCAGCGCGCGCTGACGGCGGCCAGCGCCGGCGACGGACCGGCGACGCGCCGCAGCCGCGCCACCAGCTCGTCGTCCCACGGGTCGGCTAGGCCGTAGCGGACGAAGGACTCGCCGGGCAGCCGCAGCGGCACGCAAGGCACGGACGCGGCGCGCTCGGCCGGCAGCAGCGAGTCGTCGACGCAGGCCTGCGACGCCGGCCCGACCGCCGGCACGCCGGCTTCGGCCAGCAGGCGGTCCGCCAGCGCCGGGGCCGAGAAGCCCATCTCCAGCAGCGCATCGAGCACGGAGTGGCCTGGTCCCGCCGCCGCCCTGGCGCCTTGCAGCGCCGACAGCAGCTCGTCGCGCGTCAACGCAGGCCTCCCGCGAGGTCGAAGATCGGCAGGTACATCAGCACCACCACGGTGCCCACGGCCAGCGACACCAGCAGCAACAGCAGCGGCTCGGCCAGCCGCGCCAGCCGGTCGACCGCGGCCGAGAAGCGGTCGGCGTGCCGCTCGGCCAGCGTCTGCAGGATGGGCACGATCTGTCCGGTGCGCTCCGCCACGCGCAGCAGGCGCTCGGTCACCGCATCGGTCAGGTCGGACGCGGCAAAGGCCTCCGCCGGCGGCTTGCCGCGCACCACGGCTTCGCGGGCAGCGGCGACCGAGCACTCGAAGCGCGGGCCCAGCTTCAGGCCCTGGCAGCGGCCGAGCGACTCCTCCAGCGTGTACCCACCGCGCACCATCACGGCCAGCGACTTGAACAGCTTGGCCTTGCGGAACTCGTCGAGTTGCTGGCGCACCGGCGCCATCGACTCCAGCGCCGAGACCACGCGGTCGCGCACGGCCGCCTGGCGCGCCGCAAGCCCCGCCGCGCCGATCGCCGCCGCCAGCACGCCCAGCGCCGCCAGCCGGTGCGCTGACAGCCACACCGACAGCGCCAGCAGCGTGCCGGAGAGGCTGGCCTGCAGCTCGGGGCGGTCGCGGTAGATCAGCGCGAAGCGCGGCATCACGAACACCAGCAGAAGCCCGACGACGAGCACGCCGACGCCGGACACCAGCGCCGGGTACACCGCCGCGGACCTGAGCTTGGCCTGCAGGCGGTCGACCAGCCGGTGGTAGTCGAGGTAGTCCTGCAAGGCACTCGCCAGCTCGCCCGAGCGTTCACCGGCCACGACGCCGGACAGCAGCACCGGCGGGAAGACGCCCGTGCCCTCCATCGCGACGGACAGCGGCTTGCCGGCCGCCAACTGGCCGCCCAGCCTTTCCAGCACCTGCCGCCGGCCGGGCGCCTGGGCCTCGGCGGCCAGCGCGTCGAGGGCTTCGATCACCGTCATGCCCGCGGCCAGCAAGGTCTTCAGCTCCTCGCACCACCAGGCCACGTCGAAGCCGGGCGCGGCACCCGATGGCCGGCCGGCCTCCGGCGCGAGCTCGGTGACGCCGAGCACCACCCAGGGCGGCCGCGCCGCCTGCGCGGCGGCGGCCTGCGCACTTTCGGCGCCGATGGTGCAGGCGTCGAGCCGGGCGGCGGCCAGGTCCACGCGCCTGACGCGCCACATCCGTTCACCTGCCTTGGCAGCTTCGATCATCGTCGTCGTCCGCGGAGTCGAGGGTCCGGCGCCTCAGTGCAGCGTGATGTCGGCATCGTCGCCGCGCCCGCCGCTCGCCCGGTCGCGGCCCAGGCTGAGAAGTTCGAAGTCCTGGCCGCCGCCGCGGCCCGTGCGATAGATGAACGGCGTTCCCCAGGGGTCCAGCGGCAGGCCGCCGTTGAGGTAGGGGCCCCGCCAGCGGTCGCCGCCTTCGGCCGGTGCCTGCACCAGCGCGCGCAGGCCTTCGGCGTCGCTGGGGTAGCGCCCCATGTCGACGCGATAGGCCTGCAGCGCCTTGTCCAGCACGTCGAGCTGCGCGCGCGCTGCCGTGGCTTCCGAGCGCTGGAGATGCGACATCAGCTTCGGGCCCACGATCCCTGTGAGCATGCCGATGATCATGATCACCACCAGCAGCTCGATCAGCGTGAATCCATTGCGATGCTTCATGGTTCCTCCGTGGCGACGAAATGCCAGTCCCGGTAGCGCCCGGCCGCCTGCAGCCGCAGCCCGGGCCGCACGACCGGCGTGCGCATCCAGGGCGTTGCGTCGCTGGCGCTGTAGACGCCGCGGATCCCGCCTTGCGGGTCCCGGATCAGCCCCCATGGCTGGCCCGGGCGGACAGGGTCGGCATACAGGCGGCGCAGGTGGCGCCGCGTGCCGACGAAGCGGCCGTCCAGCAGCAGCTCGTCGAGGCTGGCCGGATAGCGCCGGTCGCTGCCCGGCGAAGCGTCGCGGTAGTTCTTCAGCGCGCCGGCGTAGAGGGCTCCGATGCGCAGCAGCTCGGCCTCGCGCTCGCGCTGCTGCTCCACCGACCACCAAGGCCCGGCGGCGGTGGCCGCGGCCGTCAGGGCGCCGAGCAGGATCAGCACGGCGACCAGCGTGAACCCGGCCATCGCCGGCCGGCTACCACTGCGCATAGGCCATTCCGCCGGTGCCGGACCCGCGGGCGCCCGAGTGAACGTCCCGGATGCCGGCCTCCGGCGGCTCGGCCGGCTGCAACTGCCAGCTGTCGAAGCGCTCGGTCAACGGATCCAGCGGAATGCTGCGCAGGTAGCGCGCGTCGACCAGATCCTGCAACGACTCCGGATGGCGCCCGCGGTCGGCGTGGAAGCGGTCGATCGCGTCGCGCATGGCTTTCAGGTTATGCCGCAGCGCGACCTCGCGCGCATGGTCCACGTGCCGGACGTAGCGCGGCACCGCGATCGACAGCAGCACCGCGATCGCGCCCAGCACGACGACCAGCTCGATGACCGTGAAGCCGGCCCTACCAGTCGCGCAGTGGGATTCCATTCAGGCCTCGCTGAGTGCTGAGACTGAAGACGTCGTAGACGTCCTCACCGGGCTGCGGCGCGTCGGCCGGCGACTGAAAGCTGCGCAAGCCCCAGGTGCGCGCCGCCGGCAGCCGGGGGTCGGCGAACGGGTCCCGCGGCACCCGGCGCAGGAACTGCATCCTGGCCCCCTTGCGTTCGGGCCGCGCGTCGAGCCGCGGCACGGCCAGGGACGCCAGGTCCGGCGGGAACGGACCCGGCCGGTCGTCACCGGCGCCGACGCCGCCGGCCAGGGCGCCGCTGTCGTGGGCCGTGTGCCAGGTATCGATCGCATCGCGGATCTCCCACAGCGCGCGCCGCAACTCGCGCTCCTTCTCGCGCTGCTCCACCAGGTCCAGCAACGGCTGGGCCAGCGCCGCCAGCACGCCGAGGATGCCCAGCACGACCACCAGCTCGATCACGCTGTAGCCCCGGCTGTGTACCCGGTGGGTCACCGCTACTTGATCGCGATGGGCCACGATGCCGACTCCACGACCGGCGCGCTGCCCGACAGCGCGATCGGCTGCACGTTCTCGATGCGGACCGCGGCCGCGCCCGCGCGGCGCGGCTTGAGGCGGACCACCAGCACCTCGCCACCGCTGGCCGCCTCGGTCGCGCTGCTGCGCATGGCCGCGATCCTGATGCGCCCGCCGGCCTTGTCGACCGCGGCCTGGAAGGCCGTGGGCTCGCCGTCGCGCCGCAGCCAGTCGCCTTCGCGCACCTGCTCGACCTCGAGCAGCGCCGCGTCGAACACCACGTCCAGCGGCATGCCCCGCAGCGCGATGCCCGGCGGCGCGAGCAGCCGCAGCTCGAACGACTGGCCGGCATCGGCCTGCTCCGGGCCGGCCCAACGCAACGCCATCGCCGCCGGCCCGCGCGGCGCTGCCGAAGCCGCGCGCGCGGGCGCTGGCGCGGCCTCGGCGGCTGCTTGGAAGCTTGCTTTGACGGCCGCTGCGCTTTGCGGCCCGGCCGCCGTCACGAGGGGCCAGTGCTGCAGCCTTGGCGATGTTTCGGTGCCGACCCAGACCTGGGCCTCGTCGGCCGCCAGCTTGCGCACGTTGCGGACGATGCGCGGGGTGACGGCCAGCATCAGCTCGGTCCGCGTCCCCTGGTCCTGCTGGCTGGAGAACAGCCGGCCCAGCACTGGCAGGTCGCCCAGCCCGGGCACGCGGCTGGAGCTGGAGCGCTCGTCGCGGCTCATCAATCCGGCCAGCAATTGCGTCTCGCCGTCGCGCAGCCGCAGCAGCGTCGATGCATTACGCGTGCCGATCTGATAGGCCAGCGTGCCGTTGTTGGTCTTCACCGCCGCGCCCAGCGAGCTGACCTCCAGCGCGACGCGGATCGCGATCTCGTCGTCGGGGTACACCGTGGGCTCCACGTCGAGCTTCAAGCCCACCTCCAGGTAGTTCACGCTCTCCGACACGAAGCCCGCCGTGCCCGTGGTGGTGGTGACGATGGGGATCTTGTCGCCGATCAGGATCTTCGCCCGCTCGCGGTTGCGCGCCCGCAGGCGCGGGTTGGCCAGCGTGCTGACGTCGCCCACCTCGCGCTTGAGGTTGATCAGCAGCCCCGAGACGCCCAGCGCGATGGCCTCGCGGTTGATCGCGGCCGCGTTGGCCAGCGTCAAGCCCGCGGCGCCCGCCGGCGCGAGCGGCGTCAGCGAGATCGAATTGGGGAACTTGATCCCCAGCTCCGTCAGCCGGTTGGAATTGACCTCCAGCACCTCGACGTCGAGCAGCACCTCGGGCTCGGAGACATCGAACAGCATCATCAGCCGCTCGGCCAGGCGCACGTTCTCGGGCGTGTCGCGGATCGACAGCAGGTTGCTGCGCTCGTCGACGAAGGGCTCGCGGATGCGCAGCATCGCCTTCAGGAAGGCCGCTGCGCCCTTGGCGTCGCCGCTGACGGGGTGGAACACCCGGACCACGTGCTCCTGGTGCTCCTTGAGCTTCTCGGCCGTCGCCGGGTAGATCAGCAGCGTGGTCGGGTCGATCACCTTGCGCGCCAGTTGATGCGCGCCGGCCAGCAGATCGAGCGCCTGATCCAGCGTACCCTGCTGCAGCAGCAGCGTCACCCGCAGGTCCTGGCGCAATTCGCGGTCCAGCACGAAGTTGACGCCGCTGTACCGCGTGACGGCATCCAGCACGAGGCGCAGCGGCGCGTCGCGGAAGTCCAGCGAGAGGGGCCGCTGCTCGGCCAGCGCGTCCAGGCGGCGCGTCGCCGTGCCCTGCGCCTGCAGGCGCTGGCTGGCCCGTACGCGGCGCTGCAGGCCGGCCAGCCGCGCGCTCTGTGGAAACGCCTGCAGCGCTTCTTCGATCACGAGGCCCGCGCCCGCGAGATCGCCGCCGGCGATCTGCGCTTCGATGCGCTCGACCGCGGCCGTCTCCTGCAGCGAGCGGTCGAGCTCTTCCCGCAGCGCGGCCACCCGCGGGCTGTCCGGCGACAGCGCCGCCGCGGCCTCCAGATGAGCCTTGGCCGCATCGGCCAGGCCCGCCCGGAGGGCGCCGGACGCCTGCGACACCAACTGCGCAAGCCCCTGCTCGCGGGTGCGCAGCAACTCGGCACGGATCGAGACGCTGTCCGGCCAGCGCATAGCGCCCTGCTCGAGCTGCGCGGCCGCCTGGCTCCACCGGCCTTCCTGGGCCAGTTGCTGTGCTTGCGACAAGAGCGCGTGCTCGGCGCATCCCGCAGCCAGGACAGCCAGAAAGGCCCAGGCCATCAGCGCGGTCCGCCGCACGGCACCTGCACCGACAACGCTCAAGCGCACCTCGGCGGACGGCTCGTCATGGCGCTGCCGACACGATCAGCGGCTGGCCGCTTGCCCGGTGTTCGAGCCGGACCGACCGTTCGCCGACCTCGCGCACGATGTACGCATCGCCGAGCGGCTCGCCGGCGCGGGCAGCGGCCACATCACCGCCGTCGCCGACCAGCAGCGTCAGCCGGGAGCCATCCGGCGCGACCATGCGTCCCAGCCACACGATCGGCGGCGGGGCAACGGTTGTGGCTGCCGTGGCGAGCGGCGCGATGACGACGGGCGGTGGCGCCACCGGAGCCTTGACCGGCAGCGCGGGCCCGGCCGCCAGCGCCGTGGGCTTGGGCTCGGCCATCGCAAAGGGGTTGCCCCGGGCGTCTTCCAACCCAAGCTGGGGCCATCGGCCTGGCGGTGGCGCGGACGGTTGTGTGGACGGCTGCGCTGGCGGCGGCGCGCCGGCCGCCGCCGCATCGAGCGGCTCGGCGGCAGGGGCCGGCGCCGGCCCGTCGTCGAGCACGCTCAACAGCAGCGAGCCTGCAGCGCTGGCGGCAAGCGCCAGGGTCAGCCAGCGCCTCACCGTTCGCCCTGCGGCGCCGCGGACGCCGGCCGCCCGAGAAGGACGACGCGCGCATGGGCGGCGACGATGCCGTCCGCGGCATCGCCATCCACGGCCAGCGACTGGAGGACCAGCGCGCGCTCGGTGTCCAGTGCCTGCAGCAGCAGCCGCTTCACGGACGGATAGCTGCCGCGAACCGCCAGGCCGACCTCGGCCCTGGGCAGGCGCCGGGCCGATCCCGGGCTCACTTGAGCCGATGCGCCGGTCAGCTCGACGCCCAGGGGCGGGCCGGCCTTGACTGCAAGAGAGATCAAACGTTGGGCGTGCTGCGCCAGTTCGTCCGCGGGCACCAGATAGGGCAGGGCGCCGGCGGGCGGTGGCGCCGCCGGCATCGTGCGGCGCGCGTCTTCGGCCGCAGCCAGCGCCGCTTGCGCCCGCGCCCGCACGGACTGCACCGCATCGTCGCTGCGATGAGCGTCCAGGAGCCCGGCGCAGGCGACGGCGATGCCGCAGACCCACCCGTGGACGCGGTAACGCGGGGAGCCGATGGCCGCGCCAAGCCTGCGAAGAGGGGTCGGGATCATGGTCTGCCGCCAGGAAGCGGCGCTCCTCCACCGGGTGCGCTTGACACCGCACTTAGCTGCATGTTGTGACGCCAGTGTAGGTTGGATCGACAAAATCGAACCTCTCGTTACTACCTATGATAACTTGTCATGTGGGATGTAGCATGCTGCCGATACAGGGAGGAGAAGGCGATGAAGGGCTTGCATGCGCGCTCGTCGTGCGCGCTCGGCGGCATTGCGGCCATGGCCTGCGTGCTGCTCATGGCGTTGGCGGCTGGGCCTGCACGGGCGGGCATCGAGGTCACGCCAAGAGGGCAGGCCAGTGTCAGCCTCCCGTTGAGCGTGCCGCCGGGCGCTGCCGGCTTGGCGCCGACGCTGGCGCTGAGCTATGTCGACGGCGGCATCAACGGCCCGCTGGGCGTGGGCTGGAGCCTACAAGGCGTCTCTGCCATCACGCGCTGCCCCGCCAGCCGCTACCTCGACGGCAAGGCCGCCGGCGTGGCCTTCACGGCGGCCGACCGGCTGTGCCTGGACGGGCAGCGGCTGATCCCGCTGGCGGCGGCCGCCTATGCCGTGGGCAGCGCGCAGCCGGCCAGCCAGGCCGGCGGCGTGCCCGGCAACCTGCTCTACGTGGAGTACCGCACCGAGCAGGACAGCTTCGCCCGCATCCGGGCCTACGGCAGCAGCCTGGGCAGCAACCTCGACGGCGGGCCGGCTTACTTCAAGGTCTGGACCAAGGCCGGCCTGGTCTACGAATACGGCCCGGCCTCGAGCACCGACCCCGTCGCGGACTCCAGGATCGTGCCCACCGTCATCTCCACCTCCCCCCCGGTGCCGAAGTCCACCGCCGTCTCGCTGTGGCCCGTCTCGCGGATCTCCGACGTCAGCGGCAACTACATCGACTTCTTCTACGGCCAGCGCGACGTGCCCTGGGGCAGCGGCCAGGCCGCCACGGGCGACAAGGGACGCGAGTGGTACCTGGCCGAGATCCAGTACACCGGGCAGATCCGGCAGACGCCGCTGAACAAGGTCGTGTTCCAGTACGAAGAGCGGTCTGCAAGCGCCGTCTTCGGGCACGACCGCTCCGAAGCCATCCAGCTCGACCGCAAGAACGTCGGCGTCCTGCGCCTGGTGGCCATCCGCACCTACGCCAACTTCCCCGGCGGCAGCCTGACCAGCGCCGACCCCACCGCCATCGGCAGCATTCCCGCCACCGCGCTCAAGGTCAAGACCGTCAAGCTGTCCTACGGGCGCAGCCCCGTTACCGGCAAGAGCCGGCTGGCCACCATCACCGAATGCCTGGGCGCCGCAGAGGGCACCTGCCTGCCGCCCACCAGCGTCACTTACACCGGCACCGCAACGCCGGCATTCGCCAGCCACGGCGCCTTCGCCGCGACGTCCAATCCGATGTCGACGCTGCCGATGATGGACTCGGTGTACGGCGAGTACGGCGTGCTGCTGGGCGATTTCAACGGCGATGGCCGCACCGACATCCTGCGCTGGTCGCGCACGCCGTCGCTGAACCAGTTGTGGCTGAGCCAGGGCGATGGCAGCTTCACGCAGGCAGCGGCATTCAACCTCACCAGCGTCAACCTCAACGGCAGCGACGCCGCCACCTTGAACGGCTGCTACAAGGCGATGGTCGGGGATTTCGATGGCGACGGACTGTCCGACATCCTGGTTGCGGTCACGAGGACGGGCTGCCCGTACCCGGGCAACCGGCTGTACCTGTCGCAAGGCAACGGCGCCTTCACCAACGCCACCACGGCCACGCTCTCGGGCCTGGACCTCACCGAGGTGAAGTCGATCGCGAGCGCAAGGGCGGCCCCCTGCCAGCCTCCCAACGTCGTCCCGCCGACATCGGGCGCGACGCCCGGCGTCGCCGTGGTGACGCCGGCGCGCGACCTCTACGGACCTGCGGACAGCGCCGCCACTCAGGCAGCGCCGCCCATACCGGCCGCGGGCCAATGCTTCAGCTACTCCAAGAGCACGGGCCGGCGCGTGTACGTCCTGGACGTCGACGGCGACGGCTACCTGGACATCGTGACCACCATCGACCCGGGCTACTCGTTCAACTCGGGCGCGTACGGCGTGATCCCCTCCGGGTCCAACCCGCTGCCGACCGCGCAGCAGCTGTGCCAGGGCACCTCCGCGGTGTCCAACGGCCCCCTGGTGTGCTCGCGCGTGTGGCGGGGCCAGGCCGGCGGCGTGTTCCAGGAAATGACGGCCCCGAACAACCCGACGAACATCGTCAACTCCTCGCTGTACAGCGACCCGGTCGACCCCAAGGACCGCCGCAACCCGTACTGGCGGCTGCCCAACCTGGCCGACATCAACGGCGACGGGCTGGTCGACATCCTGGCCAGCGGCACCGGACGCTGGGTGTCCACCGGCGACGGCAACTTCAACTCGTCGACAGTGACCGACTCGTCCCAGGTCTGCGGCACGCCGATCGACTTCAACGGCGACGGCCGCTCCGACTGCCTGTGGCCCGGAACCAGCACCGCAACGGCTGCACAGTGGCTGTCCTTGTCCTACGGCGCCAACACCTCCGGGCCGCTGGCCCAGTTCAGCGTCGACAAGCCGCTGTACGGCGTGGTGAGCGAGACGGACCCGCAAGACCTGCGGCAGACGGTGGGCGTCGTCATCGACGACTTCGACGGCGACGGCCGGCAGGACATCCTGCGCTGGGGCCAGACGCCGGCCAGCGACAACCTCATCTACTACTCCAACGGCGACGGCTCGTTCCGCGCCGGCGTCGGCGCCGGGCTGCAGGCCACCGGCCAGCCGCTGCAGCACATCGACGGCTCCACCACGTTCGTGGTCGGCGACTTCCTGGGCAGCGGCGCAGCGCAGGTCCTGCACATCAAGAACGGCCCCTCGGCGTCCAACACCCACAAGCTGTATGTCCGAGCGGGCGCGCTGCCCGACCTGCTGCAGACGCTGACCTCGCCCGGCGGCCTGGTGTCGACCGTGGCGGGCCGCGTACCCATCAGCAATGCGCCCGGCAGCTACGTCGGCGAACGCGGCACGCCTCAGGCCGCCAGCCTGCCGATGATCGACGTGGCGATGCCGCTGTACGTGGTGAGCTCGGTCCAGGAGGACACCGGCAGCGGATCCGCATTGACCACCGACTACCTGTACAAGGGTTTCAAGGCCTTCCGCGACGGCAGCGGCACGCCCGGCTTCCGCGAGCTGCGCCAGCGCCGCCCGGCACCGGCGGGCAACGCCATCACCACCGCCAGCGAGCTGCTGCTCAAGCGCCCCTACGGTGGCGTGGCCGCTCGGGTATCCACCTATCTCGGCGGGCTGGACCTCTCGGGCCCCATCCTGAGCCAGGTCACCAACGTCTACTGCGACCGCACCTCGGCCACCGCGCCGGCCGCCGCCGGCGTCGACACGCCCTGCGCGAGCACCGTGCTGGTGGCCCGGCCCTACCTCTACAGCAGCGACAAGCAAGCCTGGGAGTTGCCGCCGCCCAGCAACCCGCGCCTGGCGCTGCCGCGCGTGGTGACGACCAACACCTACAACGACTGGGGCGACCCGACGCAGATCGTCGTCACCACCACCGGCATCGTCGCCGGGGCCAGCCGCACCCACACCAGGACCGTCAACAACACCTACTGCAACCCCAACGCGCCGTACATCAGCGGCGGCGCCTGCCCGCAGGCGCTGGCCGAAGACAAGTGGGTGCTGGGCCGCTTGCTGTCCTCGTCGGTCACCAACAGCGTGCCCGACCTCGTGGCGGCAGGGGCGTTGACGGCCGGCGCCGGCTCCGCACCGCTGGCCACCGCCGTCCAGGGCAACCTCACAGCCGGCGGCACGGGCGTGGCCTCGGTATCGCCGGCGTCGCTGAGCTTCCCGAGCACGAACGTCGGCAGCACCTCGGCGGCGCAGCCCGTCACGGTGACCAACAGCGGCAGCACGGCGCTGGCCATCCAGTCGGTCACGGCGACGGCCGAGTTCGCGGTCTCCAGCAACAACTGCCCGGCGACGCTGGCCCCGGGCGCAAGCTGCACCATCAGCGTCACCTTCACGCCGGCGGCAGCGGGCAGCCGCAGCGGCTCGCTGACCATTGCCAACAACGGCAGCACCGGCAACAAGACGGTGGCCTTGAGCGGCACCGGGCAGGCCGCCGGCGCAGGGACGGCATCGGTGTCGCCGGCATCGCTGAGCTTCCCGACGACGAACGTCGGCAGCAGCTCGGCGGCGCAGTCCGTCACGGTGACCAACGGCGGCAGCGCGGCGCTGGCCATCCAGTCGATCACCGCGACGGCCGAGTTCACGATCACCGGCAACAACTGCCCGGCCACGCTGGCCGTGGGAGCGAGCTGCACCATCAGTGTCACCTTCACGCCGGCAGCCGCGAGCGCACGCAGCGGCACGCTGACCATCGCCAACAACGGCAGCACCGGCAACAAGACCGTGGCCTTGAGCGGCACCGGGCAGGCCCTGCAGCCCAACGCCTCGGTGAGCCCGGCATCGCTGACCTACGGCAGCACCAACGTCGGCACGACGGCGGCGGCGCAGGCGGTGCAGGTGTCCAACGTCGGCAATGCCGCCTTGAGCGTGTCCGCGCCGTCGATCACCGGCGACTTTGCGATCAGCAGCAACAACTGCTCAACCGTCGCCGCCGGTGGCAGTTGCTCCATCGTGGTGACCTTTACGCCGACCGCGGCCGGCACCCGGACGGGCGTCCTGACGATTCCGAACAACGGATCGTCGGGCACAAAGACCGTCGCTCTCACAGGAACGGGCCAAGTCGCCACTGCGAGCGGTACGCTGACACCCAATCCGTTGGCCTTTGGACAAGTGGAAATAGGCGGCGGCTATTCCTACCGAGACCTTGAACTTCAGAATACAGGCCCGGCCCCGCTATCAGTAGGCACCGCGACTGTGACGGCCCCAGCGATCGGCGTCCTTCCTGGAGTGGCATTCTGGTTGGAGGCAACCACCTGCGGCGCCACGTTGGCACCCGGCAATCTGTGCACGTTCACCATCGGCGCTGTCGGCGTGTCAAACGGCAGCTACACCTACGGCTCGTTCTCGTTGAGCGGCAGCAATGCGTCGCTGCCGCAAGTGCAGCTCTCGTCCCTCGGCTTCTTCAACGCAGGCTCCGGAGATCTGCCTCAGCCAACCTCTGCGCAGCAACCGTCGGCCGCCTTGGCGGTGGCATCCGCAACCAAGGGGTCAAGCTCCAGCACCCTGATGCTCGTGAACGCTGGCAACGCACCGGCCACCAACCTGCAGGCAGTGTGCACGGAAGCCGGCGGCATGGTCAGCAGCCTGTCTTCGACGATCCTGCAGCCCGGCACACGAATCGAGGTGATGGTGCGGCACCCGCCCGGCGGCCGCTGCAGTCCGCGGTTCACCGCCTCGGGCACCCGCAACAGTCCGCTCACGATCAGGGGTTACTGATGAAGCGCAGCCACAGCACCCTGCGTGCCGCCCTGCGGCGCATCGGCCTGGCGCTTTTCGGCGCGGCAGTGCTTGCGGCGTCAACCGCCCAGGCGCAAACCCTGTCGGGCACCCGAAGCTCCAGCTTCACGTACCGCATCGACGGCGTGCTGCAGTCCGAGACCATCGAGCCGGGCAACGCGCAGTTGTGCGTGACGACCACGCACATCCACGACCCGTACGGCAACCGCACGTCCAGCACGGTGCAGAACTGCGCCGGCGCCGGCGGCCTGGCGCTGTTCGAAGCGCGCACCAGTGCCACGGCCTACGGCAGCTACGGCATCACCGTGGCCGGCGTTGCCGTGACGGTGCCGCTGGGCCAGTTCTCCACCGGCAGCACCAACGCGCTGACGCAGTCCGAGACGCGCGCGGTCGACCCCAGGTTCGGCGCGGTGACCAGCCTGATCGGTCCGAACAAGCTGACGACGACGTGGCAATACGACGATTTCGGCCGCCGCGTGCAGGAGAGCCGGGCCGACGGCACGCAGACCCGCGTGGCCTACTGCCTGATCAGCGGCCGCGTGGCCGACCTCGGCAGCAACTCCGCCGGCTGCGCCGGCCACGGCTTTGCAGCCAACGAGGTGCCGGCGCTGGCCGTGCGCTACGAGCACAGCATCAACACCAACGCCGGCGGCAGCGCCATCGGCCCGTACACGCGCAGCTACTACGACCGCGCCGGGCGGCCGATCCGCGTGGTGGCCCAGGCCTTCGACGGCGCCAACCAGCCCGGGGGCACCAACCGGCTGGTGGTGCAAGACACCGACTACGACGCCTTCGGCCAGGTGGCGGTGGCCACGCAGCCGTACTTCCTGGATTCGGGCTCGTCCACGCCCGGCGGCAGCGGCGACGCCGGCATGACGGCCACCAGCTACGACGCGCTGGGCCGCGTGGTGGCGGTCTACACCACCGACCCCCAGGGCCAAGCCGGCAGCGTGGCCTTCGGCAACCGCGGCATGCGCCAGGCGTCGCGCAGCAGCGTGGCCTACGCAGGACTCGTCACCACCAGCACCAACGACCAGGGCCAGACGCGGCAGGAGGAAGCCAACCTCGAAGGCAAGGCCGTGCGGATCACCGACGCGCTGGGCGCGCAGCTCGTGAGGCAGTACGACGCCTTCGACAACCTCGTGCGCAGCGTGGACGCGCTGGGCAACCGCATCGAAGCCAGCTTCGACATCCGCGGGCGCAAGACCCAGCTCAACGATCCGGATGCGGGCCTCACCACGTACTGCTACGACGCGCTGGGCCAGCTCAAGGCGCAGCAGAATTCCAAGATGCGCGGCAGCCACACCGCAGCCGCATGCCCGTCGATCAACGGCGCAGGCCCCACCGTGGCCGCCGTAGCCGGCTGGACCACGCTGGCCTACGACCGCTTGGGCCGCCAGACCCAGCGCGTGGAGCCCGAATACACCAGCAACTGGACCTACGACGGCTGCGACAAGGGTGCGGGCAAGCTCTGCAGCAGCAGTACCAGCCACGGCGTGAGCCGGAGCTGGACGTACGACAACCTGGGCCGGCCGCTCAGCAGCCGGGTGGACGTGAGCGGCGGCATCAGCGCGGCCAGCGCGGTGGGCTACGACCCCAACAGCGGCCGCGTCGCCAACGTCACCTACCCGACGGGACTGCAGTTGAACCTGCAATACACCGCGCGCGGCTACCTCAGCACCGTGAGCACCGCCAGCACCCTGAGCGGCGTGGGCATCGCGGCCAACACCGTGCTGTGGCGGGCGCTGTCGGTCAACGCCTGGGGCCGCGTACAAAGCAGCAGCCGCAGCAACGGCGTCAACGAGCAGCAGGACGTGCAGGGCCCGACAGGCCGCGTCACCCGCATCTACGCAGGCCCAGGCACCCAGGCCAGCATCACGGACCACCGCTACACCTGGAACAGCCTCAACCTGCTGACTCAGCGCATCGACGCGCTGGGTGACACGCAGGGCGCGGCCACCAGCGGAGGCACACCGCTGCAGGTGGCTGACGGCTACCAGTACGACGCGCTGGGCCGCCTGGTGCAGACGACAGTGAGCGGCGGCATCAGCGGCGGCAGCAGCCCGGCCATCGTGGCGCGCAGCGTGCAGCTCCAATACAACGCGCTGGGCCTCGTGCTGGGCAACAGCGAAGTCGGCAACTACAAGTACCCAGCACAGGGCACAGCCAACGGCCGGCCGCATGCGGTGCAGACCGTGACGCCGCTGAGCGCAGGCACGACGCGCAGCTACGGCTACGACCTCAACGGCAACATCGCCAGCGCCAGCGGCGCGGCGTACTCGGCCCTGAACCTGAGCAGCTTCAACCTGCCGACGACGGCCACGGGCGTTGCCGGCAGCAGCGGCACGCCCAGCTATGCCTGGCAGTACGACGAGAACCACCAGCGCATCAAGGAGACCCGCACGAATTCCAGCGGCACGCGTACCACGTGGTACCTCCATCCGGACAACGCGGGAGGGCTGGGTTTTGAGCGCGAGGAAGGGCCGGCCGGGACCAGCAACCGGCACTACATCAGCGTGGCCGGCAGGACCATCGGCGTCGTCATCAGCAACGGGGCGTTGCCACCGCTTGGGACGGCAACAACACCGCCTGTGCAATCGACGATCACCGTCGCCAAGCTCGAATACTGGTACCAGGACCACCAAGGCAGCCTGATCGCCAGCACGGATCATGCGGGCAACCTGACGCGCCGCTACGCCTACGACGCCTTCGGCAAGCGCCGGGAGGTGCGGGGCAGCTACGACCCCTTCGGCAACCTCGTGATCGACTGGGGCAGCAGCGTAGGTGCAGACCGCGGCTACACCGGCCATGAGCACCTGGACGACATCGGCATCGTGCACATGAATGGGCGGCTGTTCGATCCGGGCATCGCGCGCTTCATGCAGGCCGATCCCATGATCCAGGATCCGGGCAGCTTGCAGAACTTCGACAGGTACGGGTACTGCTTCAACTCGCCGGGCAACTGCACCGACCCGACGGGCTATTCGTGGGTCTCGTTCCGCGATTCGTTCATCAGCGCGGTAGCGGCAGCTGCGGACTACTACTTCAGCACTGGCGGAGTGTTTAGCGCGTGGGTCGGTGCCTATCGCGGTGCGAAGGTCGGGGGCGTCGGAGGAGCGATCGTTGGCGGCGTGGTCTCGTACTACGGCTACCAGGTCGGGGAGACCGGCAACGTTGCGGCCATCGTCGGCTACGCCGCTGCGTCCGGATGTATCACGGCGGAGGCGGCGGGCGGCAACTGCGGCACGGGAGCCGTGTCGGGAGCGGTTCAAGCGGTGGCAGGCCCGTACGGCTTCTGGGCAACGGCCGCGGCAGGCTGCGTGGCTGGCCGGATCATGGGAGGAAGTTGCGCTGTCGGGGCCAGGGAAGCTGGGATATCTTGGCTTGGGGGCCAGGCTGGAACCATGGCAAGCGAGTCTGCATATGCTTACATCGCGGTATCGGCAAAGCAAGACGTGGTTGCAATTCCGGCCGACAGCACGTCGGTCCGCGTGGCGTCGGCGGCGGGTGGGCTTAGCGATGCGTTCTTTAATGAGACGGCCTCCGTTAGCTGTGCACGGCGTGGATATAACTGTTTTAATTTAAGTGATGAAGGTAGAGAGGCGATTCAACGATATGAGGGCTTTAGTCTGACTGTTTATGATGATGGGGTTGGGATACCCACTGTCGGTTGGGGGCATCGTATTGTTGTGGCTGATGGTCTAAGGATGGGTGACATGATTACAATGGCTCAAGCAAAGGCTTTCTTTGACCAGGACGTGGCCCGGTTTGTTGATGCGACAAATAGGTTGATTCCGGTTGGATCTACTCAGGGGCAATTCGACGCTACTGTCTCGCTTATGTACAACATCGGTGAATCCGCATTTGCGCGCTCGCAGTTGTTGCAGGCTTGGAGGGCGGGTGATTTTGGGGCGCTGAACATACATTGGATGAGCTGGAACATGGCGGAGGTCGCGTCATGAATGGTTTGACTGTTCGTCGGGCTGAGGAGCTGAAGATATTTTATCCATATCAAGATCGTTTTAGAAGTGAGCACTAGACATGCGAACCGTAATTCATTTACTTTTGCGGATGATAAGCTTTGTCTGCTTATTCGGGCTCCAAGCTCTCGGGGCTCAGGGTGCATACAACGATCCCTATGAAGTCTTGAAGCTATCGATTCCAAGAGGAAAAGAATTCTTTGATCGTGCTCAGAATGCGGCAAGAAGTGGCGATAGCGATGGTCTTGCCTCAATGGTACGTTATCCGCTAATGGTCATTGATCAGGATGGCAAAAAGCATCAAATTTTGAGCAGAGCGCAGCTCCTGAAGAAATCAAATTCAGTGTTTGATGAGAAAGTAAGAAATGCCATTTTGTGCCAGTCGTTCGAGACACTCATGGTCAGCAGCAACGGTGTCATGCTTGGAAATGGCACCATATGGGCTGATGTAAGTTCATCGGGTGAAACTCTTGAGATCGTTACAGTGAACCGCCGTGCGGCACGATCGATAAGCTGTGCTCCAGAGCTGCCGAAGTAGACAAATGGAGTACTCCACCAGGTAGGGTGGCCAACTGCCTGATCAGCGGGCGCGTGGCCAATCTCGGCAGCAACTCCGTGGCCTGCGCGTCGCCACGGTCCACATCCACGACCAGAACGGCAACCGCAAGTCCAGCACGGTGCAGAACTGCGCCGGCGCCGGTGGCTTGGCGCTGTTCGAAACCCGCACCAGCGCCACGGCCTACGGCAGCTACGGCATCACCGTGGCCGGCGTTGCCGTGACGGTGCCGCTGGGCCAGTTCTCCACCGGCAGCACCAACGCGCTGACGCAGTCCGAGACGCGCGCGGTCGACCCCAGATTCGGCGCGGTGACCAGCCTGATCGGTCCGAACACGCTGACGACGACGTGGCAATACGACGATTTCGGCCGCCGCGTGCAGGAGAGCCGGGCCGACGGCACGCAGACCCGCGTGGCCTACTGCCTGATCAGCGGCCGCGTGGCCGACCTCGGCAGCAACTCCGCCGGCTGCGCCGGCCACGGCTTTGCAGCCAACGAAGTGCCGGCGCTGGCCGTGCGCTACGAGCACAGCATCAACACCAACGCCGGCGGCAGCGCCATCGGCCCGTACACGCGCAGCTACTACGACCGCGCCGGGCGGCTGATCCGCGTGGTGACCCAGGCCTTCGACGGCGCCAACCAGCCCGGCGGAGCCAACCGGCTGCTGGTGCAGGACACCGACTACGACGCCTTCGGCCAGGTGGCGGTGGCCACGCTGCCGTACTTCCTGGATTCGGGCTCGTCCACCCCCGGCGGCAGCGGCGACGCCGGCATGACCACCACCAGCTACGACGCGCTGGGCCGCGTGGTGGCGGTCTACACCACCGACCCCCAGGGCCAAGCCGGCAGCGTGGCCTTCGGCAGCCGCGGCATGCGCCAGGCGTCGCGCAGTCTGGTGGCCTACGCAGGGCTCGTCACCACCAGCAACAACGACCAGGGCCAGACGCGGCAGGAGGAAGCTAACCTCGAAGGCAAGGCGGTGCGCATCACCGACGCGCTGGGCAACCGCATCGAGGCGGTGTTCGACATCCGCGGGCGCAAGACCCAACTCAACGACCCTGACGCGGGCATCACTGCATACTGCTACGACGCGCTGGGCCAGCTCAAGGTGCAGCAGTTCGCGCCTGGGCAGAGGCCACGGCCAAGACGACCGCGCCCAGCAGCGCCAGCCGGCGGGAGGTGCTGTGCTTCATCGGTTTTCCCTGAGCAGGATTTGTTTGCGCTTGCAGGCAGACACTCCTAGTCTTACTGCCCGCCGGCTGTGCGGGCGGCGCGGGGTCATCGCCAGGGCCGTCGAGGGGGATGTCGTTTCCGCCAGTTCCCCTCAACAGCGCGCTGCCCACGGCTGCCGTCGCATGGTGGTGAGCGTGAGCGCCACGAGTCCGATCCCGCTATTCGGCACCTGTCCGAACTCGACCTGCCCGCTCTGGCTGACGAGGACATTGCCGAAATCTCTCGACGCTGGCCAGATCGACGCGGCCATGGTGGTCACTCGGCCCGTGCCGGACCGCGCCACGGTGAACTCGGCTGTCGCCGACAAGGACTGGATGGCCAGCGGTCCCGATGCAACTGCTGCCACAGGCAACGGCGGCCCTGCGTGTCATGAACTTTCCCTGAGCATGATTTGTTTTGCGCCGGACAGCCAACCTCCCCCGCGCTCGCTCGGCCCGGCGCCATCTCCTTCTGTATCGGCGGTATGTTACATCTCACATGCCAAGTTATCCTAAGTGGTAACGAGAGGTTTGCTTTTGTCGATCCGCCCTACACTGCCGCTGCAACAGGCAGTTTTGCGCAGGCTCAAGCGCACCCGATGGAGGAGCGCCGCTTGATCGCGCCAGACCATGATTCCAGCCTCCCCTTCGCAGGTTTTGCGTGGCCGCGCTGACATACTTGCCGCAGGACGAGCGATCGATCAATGAACGGCGAAGACGGACTGCTGGCGGTCTTCACGACCACTGCGTCGCGCGACGGAGGCCTTGCGCATCGCCGCCGCGCTGGTGCAGCGCGGGCTCGCCGCCTGCGCGCAGGTCTCCGCGATCGAGAGCGTCTACACCTGGGACGACGCGCTGCAGCAGCAGGGCGAATTCCGGCTGCTGCTGAAGACCACCGCGCGGCAGTACCCGGCAGTGGAAGCGGCGATCCGCGAGCTGCATTCGTACGAGCTGCCGGCGATCTTCGCGCTGCCGGTCGCGCAGGCCGACGCGGCCTATGCCGATTGGGTGCGCCGGCAGTCGGCAGGCACGCCGTCCGGCGCTTGAAGGTCGATCGCCATCCTCTAACATGCTGTCTGAACGGACCCACCGGTAGCAGCGGCGGCGGGCCGGTCGACTCAAGCTTCAGGGAGCACCGTTCATCCATGCGCACTCTAGCCCTGCTTGCCGGCGTGGTCCTGTTGATGGCGGCGTGTGCCGCGTCCAAGCCCAGGGCCTCGCCCGACAACGTCCGCGGCGCGGACTTCGTGCCGCCGCCGGCGGGATCGCTGATCGTGCTGCTGCCGCCGCCGCAGACGCCCGAGCTGTCGGCCGGCGAGAATTTCATGTCGGCGCAATTGAGCAGCCAGCTCCGCGCGGCGGGCTATCGCGTGGGCCTTCTCGACCGCGCCAACTACGACGAGATCTGGGCGCAGGAGGTGGTGGCGGCCGGCGGCCTGTTCGATCCCGCCACGGGTGTGGCGAAGCCGCTGGCTTACGGTACCGCGCTCTCCAGGCTGGCGCGTCGGGTCTGCGAGGAAGCCAAGTGCGCGCTGCTGGTGCAGCAGCGCCTGGTCCCCCGATCGGCCAAGCTGGACGGCCGCATTGCCGAGTGGGATGGGCAGAGAAGAGCGATTCCGTTGAAGAACGACCGCGGCAGCGACTACAGCTTCAAAGGCAGCACGCGGGCGATTTCCGTCGAGCTGATCGCGCTGACCGCCGAGGGCAAGCTGGGCTTCCGCTCGTATGGCGGTCTGGCGCTGCCGTTCCAGACGAACGTCGAAGAGTCCAGGGCCGAATTGCGCACCCACCTGTTCCCGGACGACCAGGAAACCGCCGAGGCCGTGCAACTGGCGCTGGAGCCGTTGATCGCGGCGCCGTGACGCGAGCGGCATCAGAACGAGCTGACCGGCTCCACGCCCAGCCCGCGCAGCCGCCGCAGCGCCAGCCGGGCGCGCGGGCGGCTGGAAGGATGCACGACCACGGCCCAGTTGCGCCTGGCCAGCGAGTCGCGCAGCCGGCGGATCACGTAGCCGTGGTCTGGCCGCAGCGTCAGCAGCCCGGCCAGCAGCATGCCCGCGTAGGCGCCCAGCACGGTCATGAACAGCAGCGTGTAGCCCGGGCTCAGCGTCGCGCCGGCCCAGAGATCGGTCGCCAGCCCGGCAGCCAGCGCGCCGGCCACGGCGCCGGCAGCGCCCAGCACGACGTGCGACTTGATCAGGGTGCGCCAGATGCCGGCGTGCTCGGGCTCGAGCTTGACCGCGGCAAGCGGATCGTCGGGGGCGATCAAGCTGACCTCGCCGCCGAGCGAGGGCTCGTGCTCCAGCAGACGCCGGGCGCGGTCGGCGGCGCTGAAGCTGCCGAAGCTGGCACCGATCAGCGTCAGCGAGCGTTCACCGAAGATCAGGCGTCGCTTCTTCATGCGGAACTCCCGTGGAGACAGGGTTCCAGTGGACGGCAGCCGCCGCGCGGTAGGCGTCGTCCGAGCGCGCTCGTGCGTGTAGGACGAAGGCCTGCCGGGGGCCGAGTTCATTCCGGTCCGTCGTCCGGAACATCGTGTCCGGAAAGAAATCGCCGCGCCCGGACTTCCGCTTCCTGCGGGTCCGGTGCGATCGACATGCGAAGCCCGAATGCCGCCGAGATCGCCACCGCTTGCGCGCGTCTGAGGATGCGTTTGCCCCGGTCGGGCTCTACCGCAGCGATGCCTCGGCACACCCGGGCCAAGGCCTTCTTGTTGGCCTTCAGCCACTTCATCTGCGCCTTCTGGTCCTCGTGCTCGGGGTTTTCCGCGCCGTCGAGGAACACGAAGGCGAACGGCTCGGCATTTGCCAGCAACGCATCCATCTCTCGAATCCATTGCGGCGCGTATCCCGCAGGCAGCGTGCTTCCCCGGATGCGCACGACCGGGAAATCGGAGACGTCATAGAACTTGAAGCCGTCGGGACCCAGTCGGTTCATGGTTTTTTCCTGGCGGTGCTGCGCTTGCGGACTGCAGCGTCGCGTGGCGCCGGCTTCCGCGATCGAGGCGGCGTCTTGTCGGCAATCAGGCCCCAGAGGTAGTCCAGGGCCTGTTCGTCCTGCAGCGGCGGCGCGCCGGTGACTGCCAGCGCGTCGTTCGTCTCGATGTCGCTGTGCAGGAAAAACTGCACCAGCCCACCAGCCGTCACCAGCAGCAGCCCCGCCGGCACGTCCTGGCGCAGGTGCCCCGGCTTCTGGGCCGCTTGGATCAGCGGGACGAACATGCGGTTCAGCGATTCGGAGCGCGTCTTGCGCTCCTGCCTGGGTGCGCCCAGCAGACGCCAGAGCTGAAAGCGCAGCGCCCGCGGATGTTCGCGCCAATAGCGCATGTAGGCCGTCATCATCTTGCGGACGCCCTGGGCCGTGCCGGCCAGTGCAGGATCGATCGACGCGTTGGCGGCTTCGACGAACTCCTCGGTGATGCGGCTGCCTACCAGGTTCCACAGCGTTTCCTTGTCCTGGAAATGGTGATGGATCAGCGCGGAAGAGACGCCCGCCTCCTTGGCGATCTCGCGTGTGGTCGCGCCATCGAATCCGCGGTTGGCGAACACGGTCAAGGCCGCCTCCACGATGCGATCGCGGGCGTCCACGGTGGTATAGACCTTGCGCAGCTCGGACACGAAGTCCCTCCTTCGACGGCACGTTCGGCCTGTCGAGGAGAAGCCGGCCAAACGGTCAACGGGCCCATCGTAGTCAACGAGGCGCCTCCTGAGCGGCGTTTGCCAGCAGGCGAAGGAAATACCAGGCCGCTGCCGCGAAGGCGACCACTGCGCCGGCCTGGAACGCCGACCAACCGATCACCTGGATCAAGCCCGGGAGCGCCATCAGCGCCGCGGTGCCGATGAAACGCCCCAGCCCGTAGAGCAGTGCATAGTCCGTTGCCGCCTGCTCGCCGGAGGCCCACTTCAGCATCAGGCCTCCCAGCACCACGTACAGCGCTCCGGCGCTCGCCGTGACGAACATGCTGCCGGCGATCGCCGTGGACGGGCTGCCCAGCACGAAGCCCGCCCAAACCGTGCCTGCGCTGAGCACGCAGGCGCCGGCCATCAGCCAAGCGGCGCGGCGCAGCGGCCACGCGCGCAGCACCAGCACGGCCAGCCCGCTGGCTGCCGCATTGATCAGTGGCGCCATCGTACCCAGCACGCTGCCGATCCGTTCCAGCGAAACCCCCATGTCCACCAGCAGCAGCCGGTTGAAATTGAAGATCGCCATCAATGTGCACGCCAGCATCGTCAGTCGCACGAAGCGCGGCGTCATGCCGGGCCTACGCAAGGTTTCCCTCAGCCGCGCTCGCCGCCGCGGCGTCTGGCCGGACAGCGTGCGATCCCGGCCGACGAGCGCGAGCACCGGAAGGCCCGACAACGCCATGATGACGGCGATGATCCCCATCGTTGCATGCCATTGCAGTTGCGGATACAGCGCGACCAGCACGCCGCCGCCGAGCACCGAGCCGAGCGACACGCCGCCCACCTTGGCCGCGGCTGCCGCGGCGCGCTGCCCGTCGGGGATCATCTCGACGGTCAGCGCATCGAGCGCGAGGTCCATCGTGGCCGCTGCGCAGGTCGCGATCAGCCCGAGGCTCAGCAGGACGGTCCAGGCACCCGGTCCCGGCGGGTTGAAGGCCACCGCGCCGATCGCCAGCACGGCGATCCATTGCATCGGAACGATCCAGCCCGTGCGCCGCCCGAGCCACGGCCATCGCCAGGTGTCCACGGCTGGTGCCCACAGGAACGCGATGCCGAACGGCAGATAAAGCGCATACACCCAGCGCATCGCGGACAAGGCCACGCCCTGGCTGCGCAGCACCGGCGCGATGCCGCCCTGCACGAAGCCGAGGATGGCTCCCAACGACACATAGGCCAGCGCCACGGCCAGCAGCAGCAGCCACACGCGGCCGGTCGCGGCTCGCGTCTGCGCGGCGTCGCGAGGCGTGGTGGCGGGCGGCTGCCCTGCGGACGCCATGCGTCGGTGCTCCTGTCAGAACCGGACAGTGGCGCCGAGGCCGACGACGCGCGGCTGCCCGACGCGCACCGAACTGATGCCCGGCGTCCAAGCCTGGCCGGCCACCAAGTACTGCTTGTCGAGCAGGTTCCAGGCGAACCCGTAGACCTCCCAGCGGCCGTGCTGCCAACCGATGCGCGCGTTGACGACGCCGTAGCCCGGCAGATCGAAGCTCTCCTTGACGTCTGCCGCGCGCCTGCCGACGTATTGCCAGGCGAGTGCCGCGGTCAGACGCCCGTCGGCACTGCCGATCGCCAGCGGCGTGCCGTAGTGCAGGCCCAGGGAGCCGTTGAACCGCGGCATGTTCGGCACGCGGTTGCCGGACTTGGCTCCCGTCGAACTGCCCGCCGGCACATCGGCCAGCTCGGCCTGCGTGTAGCCGATGCCGGCCGTGAGCTTGAGCTGCGAAGCCAGGCTGGCGATGGCTTCCAACTCAGCGCCGTTGCTGCGGTAGTCGAGCGACGCGGGGCCGAAGAACAACTGCGACGGGTCGAAGACGATCAGATGCCCGTTCTTGACGTCGTTGTGGAACACCGAGCCATTCACGCTCAGCCTGCGATCCAGCCACATGGACTTGAACCCGGCTTCATACGTCCAGCTCGTCGACGTCGGGTACGGCGCTTCCGCCTTGCCCAGCGGGCCGTTGACCTGTACTACCGGGTAGCCCGCACTGACGGCACCGCGAGACACCGTGGCATAGGCCATCACCTCCGGCGTCCATTCGTAGGACAAGCCGGCGCGGCCGGTCACGAAGCTGTCGCTCAGGCGCAGGTCGTGCCGCGAGAACGGCACGGTGGCCGGGTTGCCGTTGCCGGTGAACTGGTAGCCGGCCTCCTTGCGCTCGTGCGTGTAGCGCAGCCCCAGCGTGGCTTTCAGCCGATCCGTCAGCGCCAGCGTGCCCTCGCCGAAGGCCGCCACGCTGTCGGTGTCGATCCGGTTGTCCTGCGTGCCGTTCTGCGTCTGGAAGTTGAAGGCAGCGGGCGAGGCCACGGCTTCGGTGTCGTTGGAGAAACGAGAACGAAAGAGATGGACGCCCGCCGTCCAGGCGAACAGTCCCTCGCCCAGCGAGGAGAGCCGGACCTCCTGCTGGGCCGTCGTCTCGCGGAAATGGGCGCCGGCGTAGTCCGCATGGGAAACATTGAATACCGCCTGCGGCCGCCCCGTCATCGCGGCGTAGATGAATCCTTCGGTCAGGTCGAAGGGCTGGAACGATCGCGCATCCTGGTAGCTGGTCAGCGAGCTCAGACGCACGCGGCCGACGTCGTGCTGGATCTTCAGCGACGCACCGGTGTCGCGCCAGCGGATGTCGGTCGCAGGGTCCACGGCGCTTTGCGGGAAGGCCGGGTTCTGGCGCCAGATGAAGCGCGGCGCATCGGATTCGCGGCGGTCATGGAACACGGACAGCGCAACGGTGGTGGCGCGGCCGGGCAGCCACAGCAGCGAGCCGCGGGCGGCGCCGACCTGCACCCGGCCGTCGCTGCCGCCGGTGAGCACGTTGGGCACGGTGCCGTCGAGGTTGGAGTATCGGACCGCCAGCCGGCCGGCCAGCGTGTCGGACAACGGCGCATTGGCGACGACTTCGCCCAGCGCGTGGCCCTGCGTCCCGGCTTCCGCCGTTGCCGAGAACTCCCGCTCGAAGACCGGTGGGCGGGAGATGACGTTGATGGCCCCGCCCTGCGTGTTGCGGCCGAACAAGGTGCCTTGCGGCCCGCGCATCACTTCCACGCGCTCGACGTCCAGCAGCGTCGGCGGCGTGCCGTAGACCGAGCGCGGCACCTCGTTCAGGTACATCACGACCGAGGTGTCGTCAGACGACAGCGGGGCGAACGAGCCCACGCCGCGGATCACGAACAGGTTGCCGAACTGGCCACCGCTGTCGGCGAAGGACAGGTTGGGCGTCGAGCGCGCCAAGCCCGCATTGCCGTCCGCAGGGGGCGCTGCGGCGGCTGCCTGCGGGTCCAGCACGGTCAGGCTGATCGGGACCACTTGTGCCGGCTCCTCGCGCTTGCGCGCCGTCACGGTGATGGCGGGAATCTGCGTGGCTGTGGCCGGTTTCGCAGCCGCTTCGGATTGGCTGTCCTGGGCCTGCGCGCACGGCGCTGCGATCAGCAGGAGCGACAGCGCGCAGGCGATGTCCGATTGCCGGCAACGGGCTTCGATACCTGTCTTCTTGTCACGGATGTGCATGGCTTCCCTTCATGTGGCGATTGGACGGATACGGGAATCGGAGACGGAAGACTTCGTGACATGACGAAGCGCTCCGCGGGCGGGTCGTGCCGTTTTCGAGACTGCCTGTCTGATCTGTTTACTAATCAGTTGATCAGTTCAGATGATAATGATTCGCAACACGATCCGTCAATCGAATCGAGAAGCAGTCGACCGCCACACAGTGCCCAGCCGAGTACCGCCGCACCACGGGTGTATGAAAAGTCAGTCGCCGAACAGGTCTTGCGCGCGACGGAGCATCTGCGTTGCGCTGTCTGCCGCAGCCGCGATCACGACGCGCGGCGGGTGACTGGCCGCATCACTCCCGGCCTGTGCCAAAGGAGCAGATCACGCCGCGGCCAGCGTCAGCATCCCTCGTTGCGTTCCGTACGGACGGCAGCGATGGTGGCTGCCACGTCGCCGCCGGGACTCGCCACGCCCTGGGACCGGTCGATGCGCGTCCGCGCAGGCGCCACAGCTTTGGCCGACCGGCAGGGGATCAGATGCGCGATGTGGTCATCGCTTCAGGCCACCTTCTCCACCACCACGCTGCCCACCGAATACCCGGCGCCGAAGGAGCAGATCACGCCGCGGCTGCCGGCGGCCATGTCGGCGCGGTGCAGGTGAAAGGCGATGATCGAGCCGGCCGACGCTGTGTTGGCGTAGTCGTCCAGGATCACCGGCGCGCGGCGGGCGTCCCAGTCGCCCAGCAGCTTCTTGATGACGAGCTGGTTCATGCCCAGGTTGGCCTGGTGCAGCCAGAAGCGCTGCATCTGCGCCGGCGTCAGCCCCAAGTCGGCGAGGTGCCGCTCGATGTGTGCGGCGGCCACCGGCACCACTTCCTTGAAGACCTTGCGGCCCTCCTGGCGGAAGGTCTTGTCGCGCGCGTCGGGGTCGGTGTCCTCGCAGCGGTTGAGGAAGCCGGCGTTGTTGCGGATGTTGCTGGAGAACTGCGTGTACAGCCGCGTGCCCAGCACGCGCCAGCGGTCGGCACTGGTGGCGGTGTCGGCGGCCTCGACGATCACCGCGGTGCAGACGTCGCCGAAGATGAAGTGGCAGTCGCGGTCGCGCCATTCCAGGTGCGCCGAGGTGATCTCGGGGTTGACCACCAGCACGCAGCGCGCGCTGCCGCTCTTCACCGCGTTGACCGCCTGCTCGATGCCGAAGGTGGCCGACGAGCAGGCGACGTTCATGTCGAAGCCGTAGCCGTGTGCGCCGATCGCGGCCTGGATCTCGCAGGCCATCGCCGGGTAGGCGCGCTGCATGTTGGCGGCGGCGCACAGCACGCCGTCGATGTCGGCGCCGGTCTTGCCGGCGGCCTGCATCGCATCGCGCGCGCCGGCCACGCCCAGCTCGGCCATCAGCGACAGCTCGTCGTCGGGCCGCGGCGTGAAGCGCGGGCGCATGCGCGTGGGGTCCAGCACGCCGGCCTTGTCGATCACGTGGCGCCGCTTGATGCCCGAGGCCTTCTCGATGAACTCCACCGACGAGGGCTGCAGCGCCTCTACGCGGCCGGCGGCGATGGCCTCGGCGTGCCGCTGGTTGTGCAGCGCGACGTAGGCGTTGAACGACTCCACCAGCTCGGCGTTGGTGATGATGTGCGGCGGGTTGTACAGGCCGGTGCCGCTGATGACGACGTCTTTCATGGCGGCGCAGTGTAGGCGCGGCCACCCCGCGCGGTCTGCTTGGCGACAACCCGGGGTGAACTTGCGGCGGCGGGGGCGGCTCCAAGCGGCATGCGCGCTGCGTCGTCGTCGTTGGTCTTGCTGCCGGCCTTGCTGCTGTGGCCCGGATGGGCCGCGGCGGATCTGGCGGCGCAGCCGGGCTGCCGCAGTGCGCTGCAGGCCTTGACGGCGGCCGAAGCGGCGTCGGACGCTGCGTCTTCCGGCCGGCTGGCCGCGGCCCGCCGGCAGGCCGCCGGGGCCTGCCTGGGGCCGGCAGCGGCTGCCGCCGCCGCGGCCTCGGCGCCGCCGCTGGGCGCGCGCTCGCTGCCCGCGGTGCCGGCGCTCGGCGTCACCGTGCCGCGCGCGGCGGCGCCGCGGCCGTCGCCGTTGCCGACCGTGCCGCCGCCCGCCGTCGCACCGCGGCCGCCGGTCAGCATCACGAGCTGCGACGCCGCTGGCTGCTGGGCCAGCGACGGCAGCCGGCTGCAGCGCGTGGGGCCCATGCTGGTGGGCCCGCGCGGCGTCTGCGCGCAGGCGGCGGGGGTATTGAGCTGCCCTTGAGCGGTCAGCCCAGCAGCTTGAGCCTTTGCACCTTGCCCGACGGGCCGCGCGGCAACTCGGCGACGAAGCGGAAGGTCTTGGGCGTCTTGTAGCGCCCCAGCTCGCGCTCGCAGAAGGCGCGCAGTTCGTCCTCGTCGGCGCTCACGCCTTCGCGCAGCACCACGCAGGCCAGAATCTCCTGGCCGTACAGCGGGTCTGGGATGCCCACCGCGGCGGCGTCCAGCACGGCGGGGTGCTTCAGCAGCGCCTCGTCGATCTCGCGCGGGGCGATGTTCTCGCCGCCCTTGATGATCAGCTCCTTGATGCGGCCGGTGACGAAGAAGAAGCCGTCGGCGTCGCGATGGCCCAGGTCGCCGGTGCGCAGCCAGCCGTCGGGCGTGAACGCGGCCGCCGTGGCCTCGGGGTTCTTGTAGTAGCCGCGCATCACGTGCGGGCCGCGGATCAGGATCTCGCCGGTGCTGCCATCGGGCAGCGGCCGCAGCTCGGCGTCGACCACGCGCGCCTGCCCGCCGCTGGCGCGGCCGACGGCGCCGATCTTGCGCTGCGCCGCGTCCAGCGGGTTGGAGAAGCTGGGCGCGACGGTCTCGGTCAGGCCCATGGTCTCGATCACGCCGATGCCGAACTTCTGCTCGAAGGCGCGCAGGTGCTCCGGCGGCAGCGCGCTGCTGGCGCTGCGGCAGAAGCGGATGCGCGAGAGCGACTCGCGCGGCGGCGCCTCACCCTCCAGCAGGATCGCGATGATGGTTGGCACGACGTTGATCCAGGTGCAGCCGCGGCTGACCGCCTGGTCCCAGAAGCGCGCGGCCGAGAAGCGCGGCGCCATCGCGACGCGGCCGCCGCTGGCCAGCGGCGCCAGCATCGTCACCGCGAAGGCGTTGATGTGGTACAGCGGCAGCACGCCCAGCACGTAGTCTTCCGGCGTTAGCTTGTGCTCGGCCGCGATCGCCTGCGCATTGGCCGCCAGGTTGCACTGCGCCAGCATCACGCCCTTGGGGTTGCCGGTGGTGCCGGAGGTGTACATCAGCAGCGCCAGCGCGTCGGGCGGCGGCGCGGGCAGGTCGGCTTCCGCCGCGGGCAGCGCTTGCAGGTCGTCGGGGTCGATCGTCTGCACTGCCAGCCCCGGCACCAGCGCGCGCAACGGGTCGGCCCAGTCGGGCGCGGCCAGCACCAGGCGGCAGTCGCTGTGCTGCAGCACGTAGCGCATCTGCTCGGGCTGCGACAGCAGGTTGACCGGGTTGACGTAGAAGCCGCCGTGCAGCGCGCCCAGCAGCCATTGCAGCGTGGCCAGGCCGTTGGGCATGACCAGCGAGACGGTGTCGCCCGGCCGCAGCCCTTGCGCCAGCAGCGCGGCGGCCACCCGGCGGCAGCGCTGTTGCAGTTCGGCGTAAGTCAGTGTGGCGCCGCTTTCGGTGGCGGCGGCGTAGACCGCCAGCGGCGTGGCCGCCGCCGCCGCGTCGACCAGCGTGCGGACCGTGGTCATGCCCGGCCGTGGCGGCGGAAATACTCGCCGAAGATCTCGTCTTCGGTCGGCACGCGCTCGGGAATCGGCCGCGAGATGCGCGTGATGTTGAGGTAATGCCGGTAGTTCATGTTGTCGCTGAAGTTGTTGCCGCCCCAGGTGCCGCAGCCCATGCTCAGCGAGAACGGCAGCCCGTTGTCGAAGCTGCCGCCGGTGGCGATGCAGTGCGCCTGGTCGACGATCACGCGCGAGACCGGCAGGCTCAGGCCGAGCTGCAGCGCCTGCTCGGGCCGCCGGGTGTGCAGCCCCACCGAATGGCCGGCGCCCTGCCAGGCGTAGAGGTTGCGCACAATCTCCTGCGCGTGGTCGAAGTCGCGCGCGGCGTAGATCGCGAGCACGGGGCTGAGCTTCTCGCCGGAAAACGGGTGCTCGGGGCCGAAGCCGTCTTCCTCGACCAGCAGGATGCTGGGCTGGCGCGCGGCCACGTCGGCCAGCCCGGCGCGGTGCGCCACCTCGGCGGCCAACTGCCCGGTGGCCGCGGCCGAGAGCTTGCCGTCGGGCCACATCAAACGTTGGAGCTGGGCTTTCTGCGGCGCATCCAGCAGCACCGCGCCGCGCGCCTGCAGCGCGGCCAGCATCGCCGCGTGCGCCGCGCCGATCAGCACCAGGCTGTTCTCGGAGCTGCAACTGGTGGCGTTGTCGAAGGTCTTGCTGCGCAGCACGCGGTCGGCCGCGGCGTCGATGTCGGCGCTGTCGTCGACGATGCCGGCCACGTTGCCCGCGCCCACGCCGAAGGCCGGCGTGCCGCAGGTGTAGGCGGCGCGCACGTTGGCCTGCGAGCCGGTGGCGACGACCAGGTCGCACTGCTGCATCAGCGCCTGCGTGGCCGCCTTGGTCACCGGCGCGGGCAGCAACTGCACCAGGTCGCGCGGCGCGCCGATGCGGTCGAACTGCGCGTGGATGAACTCGATCAGCCGCGCCGCGGTGCTCCAGCCCTTGGGCGATGGCGCGACGATCACCGCGTTGCGGCCTTTCAGCGCGTTGATGATCTTGTTGGCCGGCGTCGCCGCCGGGTTGGTGGACGGCGTGATCGCGCACACCACGCCGACCGGACGCGCGATCTCGGTGATGCCCTTCTCGGCATCTTCGCGGATCACGCCGACCGAGCGCGCGCTTTGCAGGTCGCGCAGCAGGCCCAGCGTCTTGCGGTGGTTCTTGGCGATCTTGTCGTCGACCTTGCCGATGCCGCTGTCGGCCACCGCCAACTCGGCCAGCTCGCGGTTGCGCGCCGGCTCCATGAGGGCCCAGCCGGCCGCGGCCACCAGCTCGTCGACGCGCGCCTGGTCGTAGCCGTCGGCGATGCGCTGCGCGGCGCGGGCGCGTTGGACCAGGGTGCTGATTTCGTCCATCTCAGTTGCTCCATCGCACATCGCGCATCAAACGTATTGCTCCTTCTCTCCACTCGTGGGAGAGGGGCCTGGGCGTAAGCCTGGTCCCCTCGGGGACAGGTCGCCGCAGGCGACCAGGGGGAGCGGCGGTGGCATACGCGCCGAACCGGATCCGGGTTCCCCGGTCCGGTTCGGTAGCCCCCTCGGGGGGCGGCCGCCCCAGCGGCCGGGGGCTGTCAGTTCCGCTCAATCGGGTTTGATGTTCGCTTCCCTGGCCAGCTTGGTCCACTTCGGGATCTCGGCCGCCACCATCTGCCCCAGCTTCTCGGGCGTGCCGCCCACGCCTTCGGCGCCCTGGGCCAGCAGCTTCTCGCGGATGTCGGGGTCGGCCACCGTCTCGTTGAGCGCCTTGTTCAGCTTGTCGATGATCGCGCGCGGCGTCCTGGCCGGCACGAACATCGCGTACCAGCTGTCGACCTCGAAGTCGGCCAGCCCCGACTCCTGCATCGTCGGCACGTTGGGGAAGGACGCGCTGCGCTTGAGCGTGGACACCGCCAGCGCCTTGAGCTTGCCGGTTTTGACGAACTGCGCCGCCGCCGGGATGCTGACCCACAGCGTGGGCACCTGGCCGCCCATCACGTCGGTGACCGCGGGGCCGCCGCCTTTGTAGGGGATGTGCGTCAGCTCCACGCCGGTGCGCAGCGCCTGCATCGCGCCGGCCAGGTGGCCCGGCGAGCCGTTGCCCACCGACGCGAAGGCCAGCCCCGGCTTGGCCTTGGCCAGCGCCGTCATCTCGGCCACCGTGTTGGCCGCGAAGCCGGGGTAGGCCACCAGGATCTGCGGCAGCGACGCCACCACGCCCACGGGCTCGAAGTCCTTCACCGTGTCGAACGCCATCTTCGGGAAGATCGCCGGGTTGATGGTGTGCGAGCTGAGCGTGAACAGCACCGTGTAGCCGTCGGGCGGCGACTTGGCCGCGGTCTCCGACCCCACCGAGCCGCCGGCGCCGCCGCGGTTCTCGATCACGATGGGCTGGCCCAGCAACTGGCCGAACTTGTGCTGCACGATGCGCGCGATCACGTCGGTGCCGCCGCCGGGCGGGTAGGGCACGAGGAAGCGCACCGGGTGGTCCGGGTAGCCGCCGGCCGCCGCCGGCGCCTGCTGCGCAAACGCCGCCGGCGCGGCTGCGGCCGCGGCCAGCGCGGCAATGCCGACCAGCCAGGCGCGGCGCGAAGAGAACGGGTACTGCATCGACATCTCCTCTTGGCGTTCAACGCCGGCCGTGGCTGCCGACCAGGGCGACCAGGTCCTGCCACAGCGCAGGGCCCAGGCCTTGGTCCAGGTCCACCGCCCGGCAGCGGCCATAGTATGGGCTCAGGTCCAGTCCCACGCCGATGGCGGCCAGCTCGATGTCGCCGGCGGTCTCGATGCCGGCGGCCACTTGCTGCAGGTGGTGGTCCAGATAATGCGCATCATTGGCGGATTGCGTCGCGCCGTCCATCGGGCAGCCGTCGGAGACGGCGATCAGCAGCTTGCGCGGCTCGCTGCGCGTGCGCAACCGGGTCGCGGCCCAGGTCAGCGCCTCGCCATCCACGCCTTCGCGGAACTGGTCGGGCCGCAGCAGCGCGGCGATGTCGCGCCGCGCGCGGCGCCATGGCGTCGCCGCGTCCTTGAAGATCAGGTGCGCGATCTCGTTCAGCCGCCCCGGGTGCGCGGGCCGGCCGGCATGCTGCCAGTCGCGCAGCGCGCGGCCGCCGTTCCAGGCTCCGGTCGAGAAGCCCAGGATCTCGCATGGCACTTCGGCCATCTCCAGCGCGCGCGCCAGCACGTCCACCAGCATCGCGATCGGCTCGACGTGCTGGCGCATCGAGCCCGAGCAGTCGATCAGGAAGCCGACCACCGCATCGGCGCGCGGCTCGCGCTGTTCTTGCCTGAACAGCCGGCGCTCGGTGGGCGACGCGATCAACTGCGCCAGGCGGCGGCCGTCGACCAGGCCTTCTTCCTGCGCGTCGGCCCAGTCGTCGCGGCGCGGACGCGCCAGCAGCGCCTGCAGTTGGCGCGCCAGCCGCGGCAGGTTCAGGTTCTGCGCGGCGATGCGGCCGTCCAGGCGCTGGCGGTATTCGTCCAGCTCCTCGCGGCGCAGGCGCGCGGCGGGGCGCAGCTCGCGGTCGTAGGCGGTGGTGAAGATGCGGTAGCCGTCGTCGCTGCCCTCCAGCACGCGGCTGCGGCCGGTGACGACCGACGCGACGGCCTCGGCCTCGGCCGCGTCGTCCAGGTCGAGCAGGAAGCCGAACGCGGTGCGCTCGTCGCTTTCGGGGCGGCTGCCGTCGGGGTCGGGCTGCGCTTCAGCGCCGGCGTCTTCCAGCAGCGCGGCCACCGCATCGGCGATCTGCAGCGCGGCGTGCGCATAGGCCGCTTGGTCGTGCCGCGTGCGGCGCAGCAGTGCCAACCCCGGGCCCAGCACCGGCGCGATGCCGGCGCGCGTGGCTTCCAGCAGGTCTTCCACCGCTTCGGGCACCGGCTGGCCGGTGACGCGTGCCCGCGCGATCTGCGCCACGGTGAACAGCAGGATGCCGCGCGCGCTGTCGGCCAGGCCCGCATCGTGGAAGCCTGCGGTCCAACGTTCGAAGCGATGCGCCAGGTTGCGCTGCACGCCGGGCCAGGCCGCGGGCGCCAGCGCTTCGCAGCGGTATTGCTCCAGCAGTTCGAACACCAGGCGGCGGATCGGCTCGGGCGGGCACAGCGTGGCATGCAGCGCGGCATCGGAAAAGCGCAGCCGCAAGCCCAGGCCGTCGGCCGCGCCGCGGAACGAATCGAAATCGTCGCGTTCCAGTTGCGGGTGCAGGTGCGGCGCAAACAGCGGCAGCCGCTGCCGCCCGCGGTGCAGCCGCCGGCCGCGGAAATGCAGGTCGCGCTGGCCCGACAGCGCGCGGATCGCGGCGACGCAGAGTTCTTCGACACGCTGCTGCTCGCGCGCCGCCGCCTGGACCTCGCTCACCAGCGCAGCTCCGCGTCGAAGCAGCGCTGGTAGTACTCGGCCAGCACCGGCCGCTCCGCATCGTCGACCTTGTTGCCGAAGCTCAGGCGGAACGCCGTCGCCGCATCGCTGCCGAAGATCTGCAGGTTCTCGGCCCAGGTGATCACGGTGCGCGGCGACATCAGCGCGCTCAGGTCGCCGGCCGCAAAGCCCTGGCGCGTGAGGTTGGCCAACGCGACCATGCGCTGCACCAGCGCGCGGCCCGGCTCGTCGCCGAGTTGCGGCACGCGCGCGAGCACGATCGCCGCTTCCGCGTCCGCGTCCAGATAGTCGAGCTTGGCGACGATGTTCCAGCGGTCGATCTGCGCGTGGTTCAAGCGTTGCGCGCCGTGGTACAGGCCGTTGAGGTTGCCCAGGTCGACGGTGTTGGCGGTGGCGAAGAGCCTGAACGCCGGGTGCGGATCGAGCACGCGGTTCTGGTCCATCAGCGTGAACTTGCCGTCGCGCTCCAGCACGCGCTGGATCACGAACATCACGTCGGGCCGGCCAGCGTCGTATTCGTCGAACACCAGCGCCACCGGCCGCTGCAGCGCCCAGGGCACGATGCCGGGCTGGAACTCGGTGACCTGCTGGCCGTCGCGCAGCACGACCGCATCGCGGCCCACCAGGTCCAGCCGGCTGACGTGGCCGTCGAGGTTGACACGCACGCAGGGCCAGTTCAGCCGCGCCGCCACCTGCTCCACGTGGGTGGACTTGCCGCTGCCGTGCAGGCCTTGCACCAGCACGCGGCGGTTGTGCGCAAAGCCGGCCAGGATCGCCAGCGTGACGTCGTGGTCGAAGCGATAAGCCGCGTCCAGTTCCGGCACGTGCGCCTCGCGCGTGCCGAAGGCCGGTGCGCTCAAGTCGCTGTCCAGGCCGAAGACCTCGCGCACGCTGACGCGGGTGTCGGGTGTGCGGTTGCTCAGGTCGCTCAGGTCGTTCATCGGGGCTTTCGGCGCGGCTGGGCCGCCGGAGGTTCGGGCTCGACCAGTGCATCGGCCTCGATGCGGCCGAGCGAGCGCGCGGCGGCCTGCAGCGCCGGCAGCCATTGCAGCGCGCGCTGCAGCGGCAGCCGTACCGCAGGCGCTTGCAGTGCGACGCACAGGCCGCTGCGGCCGTCGGCATCGGCCGAGCTCGGCACCGGCACCGCCACGCAGACGAGCCCAGGCAGGAACTCCTCGCGGTCCAGCCCGTAGCCCTGGCGGCGCACCGCAGCCAGCTCCTTCTCCAATGCCTTCGCGTCGGTCAGCGTGGACGGCGTGCAGCGTTCCAGCGGCGCGGCCTGCAGCAGCCGCGCGCGCTGCGCCGCGCTCATCTGCGCCAGGAAGACCTTGCCGCTGGCCGAGGCGTGCGCCGGCACGCGCGAGCCCGGCTGCAGGTAGAAGCGCAGTGGCGCCGCGGTCTCCACGCGGTCGAGGTAGACCACTTCGCCGCCGACGAAGCCGGTGATGTTGCAGCTCTCGCCCACCTGCTCGACCAGCGCGCGCAGCACGCGGTGGCGCGCGCCGTGGAAGGTGTTGTTGATCAGCAGCGCCTCGGCCCAGCGGCGCAGGCGCACGCCGGTGCTGTACTGGCGCGAGTCGCCTTCGCGCTGCACCAGGCCGCCTTGCTCCAGCTGCTGCAGCATGCGGTGCACGGACGGCTTGGGCCAGCCGGTGTCCTCCACCAGGCTTTGCAGGCTGAACAGCCGGTCCTGCGCGGCGATGCGCTCCAGCAGCGCGAAGTGGCGCAGCGTGGGCGACTCGGCGGCGGCTTGCGGCTTCATGGAGTTGGATGGTAGCCGCTGCGGCCGCAATCTGTACATAATCGGAACATCTCGTCTCGGAAATCGGAACCCGCCATGAACGCGCCTCACACTGCCGCCGCCACCGCAGCCGCCGCCCGCACCGTCGTACAAGGCGTGCAGAAGATGACCCCGTCCGAAGCCTTCGTCGAGACCCTGGTCGCGCAGGGCGTGGACACGATGTTCGGCATCATGGGTAGCGCCTTCATGGATGCGATGGACATCTTCGCGCCGGCGGGCATCACGCTGATCCCGGTGGTGCACGAGCAGGGCGCCGGCCACATGGCCGACGGCTATGCGCGCGCCAGCGGCCGCCACGGCGTGATCATCGGCCAGAACGGCCCCGGCATCAGCAACGCGGTGACGGCCGTCGCCGCGGCCTACTGGGCGCACAGCCCGGTGGTGGTGATCACGCCCGAGACCGGCACCATGACCTCGGGCCTCGGCGGCTTCCAGGAAGCGCATCAATTGCCGATGTTCCAGGAGTTCACCAAGTACCAGGCGCACGTCAACAACAACAAGCGCATGGCCGAGTTCACCGCGCGCGCCTTCGACCGCGCGCTGCTGGAGATGGGGCCGACGCAGCTCAACATCCCGCGCGACCTGTTCTACGGCGAGATCCAGTGCGAGATCCCGCGGCCGATCCGCATCGAGCGCGGCGCCGGCGGGGCCGAGGCCTTGAAGGCCGCGGCCGACCTGATCGCCGCCGCCAAGAATCCGGTGCTGATCAGCGGCGGCGGCGTCGTGATGGGCGAGGCGTTCGCGGAGGCGATCGCGCTGGCCGAGCGCATCGGCTGCCCGGTGGTCAACAGCTACCAGCACAACGACAGCTTCCCGGCCAGCCACCCGCAGTGGTGCGGTCCGCTCGGTTACCAGGGCAGCAAGGCCGGCATGCGGCTGCTCAGCGAGGCCGACGTGGTGATCGCGCTGGGCACGCGGCTGGGGCCTTTCGGCACGCTGCCGCAGTACGGCATGGACTACTGGCCGAAGAGCGCCAAGCTGGTGCAGATCGACGCCGACGCCAAGATGCTGGGCCTGGTGAAGAAGGTGGACGTGCCGATCTGCGGCGACGCCAAGGCCGCGGCGCAGGCGCTGCTGGCGCTGCTGCAGGGCCGCACGCTGGCCTGCGACGCCACGCGCGCCGAGCGCGCCGCGCGCATCGCGAAAGAGAAGGCCGACTGGGAGAAAGAGCTGTCCGAATGGACGCACGAGCGCGACCCGTACAGCCTGGACGTGATCGAGGAAGCGAAGACCGAGAAGCCCTTCAGCGGCGGCCAGTGGCTGCACCCGCGCCAGGTGCTGCGCGAGCTGGAGAAAGCGCACCCGCCGCACGTGATGATCAGCACCGACATCGGCAACATCAACTCGATCGCGCACAGCTACCTGCGATTCGAGGAGCCGCGCAGCTTCTTCGCGCCGATGAGCTTCGGCAACTGCGGCTACGCGCTGCCCACCATCATCGGCGCCAAGAAGGCGGCGCCGCACCGCCCGGCGATCAGCTACGCCGGCGACGGCGCCTGGGGCATGAGCATGAGCGAGATCATGACCTGCGTGCGCCACGGCATCCCGGTCACCAGCGTGGTGTTCCACAACCGGCAATGGGGCGCGGAGAAGAAGAACCAGGTCGATTTCTACAACCGCCGCTTCGTCGCCGGCGAGCTGGACAACCAGAGCTTTGCCGGCATCGCCAAGGCGATGGGCGCCGAAGGCATCGTCGTCGACCGGCTGGAGGACGTGGGCCCGGCGCTGAAGAAGGCGATCGACCTGCAGATGAACCAGGGCAAGACCTGCGTGATCGAGATCATGTGCACCCGCGAACTGGGCGACCCGTTCCGCCGCGACGCGCTGAACAAGCCGGTGCGCTTCCTGGACAAGTATCGCGACTACACGTGATCCTCACGCTCAACGCCGGCTCGTCGTCGATCAAGTTCGCGCTGTTCGACGGCGACGCGGTGCAAGCCGCGGGCCAGGTCGACGCGATCGGCGTCGCGCCCGAGTTGCGCCTGGCCGGCGCCGAGACGCGCGCGCTGCCGGCGGCCAGCACGCATGGCGATGCGCTGAACGCGATCCTGGCCGCGCTGCAGCCGCTGGGCATCGATCGCGTGCGCGCAGTGGGCCACCGCATCGTGCATGGCGGCACGCGCTTCGACGGGCCGGCGCTGGTCGACGGCGAGGTGCTGGCCGCGATCGACGCGCTGCAGCCGCTGGCGCCGCTGCACCAGCCGCATGGGCTGGCCGGCATCCGCGCGGTGAGCGCCGCGCTGCCGGGCTTGCCGCAGGTGGCCTGCTTCGACACGGCGTTCCACCGCACGATGCCCGAACTGCACCAGCGCTTCGCCATCCCGCAGGCGCTGCACGAGCGGGGCTTCCGGCGCTACGGCTTCCATGGCTTGTCGTACGAGTCGATCGCGGCGCAGTTCGCGGCCGCCGCGCCTGAACTCGCGCGCGGCCGCGTCGTCGTCGCGCACCTGGGCAACGGCGCGTCGATGTGCGGCATGGCGGCTGGCCGCTCGGTCGCGACGACGATGAGCTTCTCGCCGCTGGACGGCCTGCCCAGCGGCACGCGCTGCGGCCGCATCGACGCCGCGGTGGCGCTGCACCTGATCCGCCGCGAAGGACAGGACGCCGGTGACGTCGAAGACCTGCTGACGCGCCGCTCGGGCTGGCTGGGGATGTCGGGCCTGACCAGCGACATGCGCACGCTGCAGGCCAGCGACGCGCCGGCCGCGCGGCTGACCATCGATTACCTCGTCGAGCAGATCCTGCGCGAGCTGGCGGGCCTGGCCGCCGCGCTGCGCGGGCTGGACGCGCTGGTGTTCACCGGCGGCATCGGCGAGAACGCGGCCGCGCTGCGCGCGAAGGTGATCGAAGGCGCGGCGTGGCTGGGCCTGCGGCTGGATGCGCAGGCCAATGCCGCGAAAGCGCCGGGCCGCATCAGCGCCGGCGGCAGCGCAGTCGCGGCCTGGGTGCTGCGCACCGATGAAGAGCGCGTGATCGCGCGCCACACCGCCGCACTGGTGCCCGTATGAGTCAACAGCCGCTGCACGACCCGCTGGCGCCGCCATTGCCGGGCGCGCACACGGAGGTCAAGACGACCACCTGCTACATGTGTGCCTGCCGCTGCGGCATCCGCGTGCATCTGCGCGACGGGCAAGTGCGCTACATCGAAGGCAACCCCGAGCACCCGCTGAACAAGGGCATCCTCTGCGCCAAGGGCTCGTCGGGGATCATGAAGCAGTACTCGCCGGCGCGGCTGACCATGCCGCTGAAGCGCCGGCCCGGCAGCGAGCGCGGCAGCGGCGAGTACGTGCCGATCTCGTGGGACGAAGCGTTCGATACGCTCACCGAGCGGCTGGCGCACTTGCGTGCCACCGACCCCAAGCGCTTCGCCTTGTTCACCGGCCGCGACCAGATGCAGGCGCTGACGGGCCTGTTCGCGCGCCAGTTCGGCACGCCCAACTACGCGGCGCACGGCGGCTTCTGCTCGGTCAACATGGCCGCGGGGATGATCTACACGATCGGCGGCTCGTTCTGGGAGTTCGGCGGCCCGGATCTCGAACGCGCCAAGCTGTTCGTGATGATCGGCACCGCCGAGGACCATCACAGCAACCCGATGAAGGCCGCGTTGTCGAAGTTCAAGCGCGACGGCGGGCGCTTCGTCGCGATCAACCCGGTCCGCAGCGGCTACGCGGCGATCGCCGACGAGTGGATCCCCATCCGCCCCGGCACCGACGGCGCGCTGTTCATGGCGCTGATCCGCGAGCTGATCGCGCTGGGCCTGTACGACCGCGACTTCCTCGCGCGCTACACCAACGCCGGCCAGCTGGTGAACCGCGACGAGGTGAGCGACGACTTCGGGATGATGATGCGCAACCCGGATGGCGACGTGATCAACCCGCTGCGCCACCACAACTTCTGGTGGTGGGATCGGCTGCGCGGCAAGCCGGTGGCCGACCACGCCGAGGGCAGCGACCCGGCGCTGTTCGGCGAGTACCGCATGCCGGACGGAACGCCCGTCAAGCCCGCGTTCCAATTGCTGGAAGAGCGCGTGCGCGGCTGCACGCCCGAATGGGCCGAGGGCATCACCGGCATCCCGGCCGCGACCATCCGCCGCCTGGCGCACGAAATGGGCGTCACGGCGCGCGACCAGACCATCGAGCTGCCGATCGCCTGGACCGACTGGTGGGGCCGCGAGCACAAGAGCGTCACCGGCAACCCGGTGGCCTTCCACGCGATGCGTGGGCTGGCGGCGCACAGCAACGGCTTCCAGACCATCCGCGCGCTGGCCATCCTGATGAGCTTGCTGGGCACGATCGACCGGCCCGGGGGCTTCCGCCACAAGGCGCCGTATCCGCGCGCGGTGCCGCCCAATGCGCGGCCGCCCAAGGGCCTCGGCAGCGTCAAGCCGAACACGCCGCTGGACGCGCCGCCGCTCGGCTGGATCGAAAGCCCGGCCGACCTGTGCGTGGACGAGGCCGGCGGCCCGGTGCGCATCGACAAGGGCTTCAGCTGGGAGTACCCGTTCTCGGCCCACGGGCTGATGCACAACGTGATCACCAATGCCTGGCGCGGCGACCCGTACCCGATCGACACGCTGCTGCTGTTCATGGCCAACATGGCGTGGAACTCGACGATGAACACGTCGGAGGTCCGCAGGATGCTGGTCGACAAGCATGCGGACGGCCGCTACAAGATCCCGTTCATCGTCGTCGCGGATACCTTTCAATCGGAGACCACGGCGTTCGCCGACCTGATCCTGCCCGACACGACCTACCTCGAACGCCACGACGTGATGTCGATGCTGGACCGGCCGATCAGCGAGTTCGACGGCCCTTGCGACAGCGTGCGCGTGCCGGTGCTGCCGCCGCCGCCGGGCTGCAAGCCGTTCCAGGAGGTGCTGGTAGAACTGGCCTCGCGGCTCAAGCTGCCGGCGTTCACCACGGCTGAAGGTGGGCGCAAGTACCGCGACTACCCCGACTTCATCGTCCGCTACGAGACGGCGCCGGGCTCGGGCATCGGCTTCCTGACCGGCTGGCGCGACGCCGACGGCTCGCAATCGCTGCGCGGCGAGCCCAACCCGCGCCAGTGGGAGCAGTATGCGGCCAACAACTGCGTGCACCACCACCCGACGCCGCCGGAGATCCAGTACATGCGCAACTGGAACCGCGGCTACCTGCAGTGGGCGCAGGCCGCCGGGCTGCGGCGCGACGTCGATCCGATCACGATCCACTTGTACTCCGAGTTCATGCAGCGCTTCCGCCTCGCGGCGCAGGGCAGGGGCGATGGGCGCCAGCCGCCCGACGCCTTGCGCGAGCGCGTGGCCACCTACTTCGACCCGCTGCCGTTCTGGTACCCGCCGCTGGAAGTGCAGGCCAGCGATTGCGAGGCCTACCCGCTGGCCGCGGTGACGCAGCGGCCGATGGCGATGTATCACTCCTGGGATTCGCAGAACGCCTGGCTGCGGCAGATCCACGCGCACAACGTGCTGTTCGTCAACGCCGCCACCGCGCAGGCGCAGGGCATCGCCGACGGCGACTGGATCTGGGTCGAATCGGACCTGGGGCAAAGTGCGCTGCCAGTGCCGCCACAGCCAGGCGGTGGAGCCCGGCACCGTGTGGACCTGGAACGCGATCGGCAAGGCCAAGGGCGCCTGGGCCCTGAGCGACGACGCCAACGAAAGCGAGCGCGGCTTCCTGCTGAACCACCTGATCAGCGAGGAACTGCCCGCCGGCGACGGACGGCGCGTCTCCAATGCCGACCCCATCACCGGCCAGGCCGGCTGGTACGACGTGCGCGTGCGCATCCGCCGCGCCGCCGACGCCGAGCCGCGGCAGAGCTTCCCGCAGTTCGACGGCAAGCCGGCGCTGCCGGGCACGCGCAAGGCGCGCTGGCGCGCGTGGTTCGCCGGGCGTGCGGAAGGCGGCGAGGGCAACGCATGACGCAGCTTGCTTTGGTGATCGACCTCAACGTCTGCGTCGGCTGCCATGCCTGCGTGACGAGCTGCAAGCAGTGGAACACCTCGGGCTCGGCCGGCCCGCTGGTGGACCAGCAGGCAGACGGCGCCGACCCCACCGGCACCTTCTTCAACCGGGTGCTGAGCTTCGAGGTGGGCGAGTTCCCGAACACGCAGACCGTGCACTTCCCCAAGAGCTGCCTGCACTGCGAGGACCCGCCTTGCGTGCCGGTGTGCCCCACCGGCGCCAGCTACAAGCGCGCCGAGGACGGCATCGTGCTGGTCGACGCCGACAAGTGCATCGGCTGCAAGTACTGCGCCTGGGCCTGCCCCTACGGCGTGCGCGAAATCGACGAAAAGCGCCAGGTGATGACCAAGTGCACCTTGTGCGTGGACCGCATCCACGACAAGACCTTGCCCGAGGCGGAGCGCAAGCCGGCCTGCGTGATGGCCTGCCCGACGAATGCGCGGCTGTTCGGCGACGTGCACGACCCCGAATCGGTCGTGTCGGTGGCGATCCGCGAACGTGGGGGTTATGCGCTGATGCCCGAACTGGGGACGCAGCCGGCCAATCACTATTTGCCGCGCCGGCGCACCGATGCGCAGACCGACCCGCTGCAGGTGGTGCGAGAGCAGAACCCGCTGCGCGTGGAAGGGCGCGAGCCGGAGCCGTTGCCGGGCGGCGTGCCGCTGTCGGGTGATTGGGAGCATTGAGCCTGTGCACCCTCCGCTGTCGATGATCTTCTTCACCACGCTGGCCGGCGCCGGGCAGGGGCTGTGGCTGGCCTTGTTCGGGGCCGACGTGGCGGCGGCGCTGGGGTTGGCGCAGGCGCCGGCGCCCTGGCGGCTGGCGGGTGCGGCGCTGGTGCTGCTGCTTTGCGGCGTGGGGCTGGCGGCCGCGAGCTTCCACCTGGGGCACCCGCTGCGCGCCTGGCGGGCGGCGGCGATGTGGCGCACCTCGTGGCTGTCGCGCGAGGTGATCGCGCTGCCGGCCTTCATGGCGGTGGTGGCGCTGTGGGCGGCGCTGCAGGCCGCGCAAGGCCCGGGCGCGGCCACGCTGGCGGCGGGCCTGCTGGCCAGCGCGCTGGCGCTGGCGCTGTACGTCTGCACCGGGATGATCTACGCCGCGGTGAAGGCGATGCGCGAATGGGCGCATCCGCTGACACCGCTGAACTTCGGGCTGCTGGGCGGCGCCTCGGGGCTGACGCTGGCGGCGGCACTGGCGGCGTGGACCGCGCCGGCGCTGGTGCGGCCGCTGGCGTGCGCCGCCTTGCTGGCGACGATCGCCGGCGCCCTCACGCGCGGGCTGGCGCTGCGGCGCAACCTGTCGTTGGCGCCCAGGACCACGCTGCAGACGGCCATCGGCATCCGCCATCCGCGCATCGAGCAGATCTCGCAAGGCGCGATGGGCGGCACGTTCAACACGCGCGAGTTCTTCCACCACCGCACGCCGGCCTTCGTGCGCGGCATGCGCTGGGTGGCCGCGCTGGCCGGCTTCGCGCTGCCGGCGCTGCTGCTGATCGCGGCGCCGCCGGTGTGGCTGCCGGCGGCGTTCGTCGTGCAGTACCTGGGGCTGCTGGCCGAGCGCTGGTGCTTCTTCGCCGAAGCGCGGCACCCGCAGAACCTGTACCAGCAGAAGATCGGTTAGGGCCTGTTCACGCTACGGAGACGGCTGCGCCGGGGTCGCCTGGGGATGCAGCGCAAGGCGCAGGCCGCCGCACGGGGCCGACCCCCGTGCAAGGCCTGCAACGCCGCGCTGCGCCCCAGGCGGCCCCGGCCCGAAGGGTGAGTACCCAAAGCCGGCGCACTCGTTGTTGCGAAGCCTTGACGTGGGGCCTGCCACGCCTGCGGCTTCGCGCCTAGATTGCGCCGGCTTTGGGTACTCACGCAGCCGCCTCCGTAGCGTGAACAGGCCCTAGCCGCGCAGCCGGTACCAGCGCACGCCGTCGGCGTCGATCTCGGTGTCGACCTCGCCGCGGTGCACCAGGTAGTTCAGGCAGGCGATGCTCTCGCCGGTGGCCATGCCCAGCAGGCCGACGTCGGCGGGGTCGATCGCGCGGCCGAACAGCGCGACGAAGACGTCGATCGCGCGCCGCGGCTCGGCCAGGCGGCGGCGCAGCCGCTCCGTCGCGCGCGCCTGGCCGCTGGCCAGCGCGTCCAGCCGCGCGTGCAGGCCGCGGAAGGGCTCGTTGTGCGCCGGCAGCACCAGCACGTCGTCGGGCACCTCGCGCCTGACCTTGTCCAGCGAGGCCAGCCAGTCGGCCAGCGGGTCGGCGTCGGGCTCGATCGGGTTGACCGAGACGTTGGACGAGATGCGCGGCAGCACCTGGTCGCCGGAGATCAGCACCTTCAGCGCCGGGCTGTACAGGCAGGCGTGCTCGGGCGAATGGCCGTTGCCGGTGATCACGCGCCAGGGGTTGCCGCCGATGTCCAGCGTCTCGCCGTCGGACAGGCGGCGGTAGCTCTCGGGCAGCGCGTGGATGTGCTTGCCGAAGTTGCCGAAGCGCACGCGGTACGACTCGATGGCCGGCTCGGCCCAGCCGGCGCGGCGGTAGAAGGCGGTGGCGTCGGGCGGCGCCTCGCGGCCGGTGTCGGCGGTCATCACGCGGCAGCTCAGGTATTCCAGCCGCGTCATCCACAGCCGCACGTCGAACTTGCGCGTGATCCAGCCGGCCATGCCCACGTGGTCGGGGTGCATGTGGGTCACGAAGACGCGCGTGGGTGCCTGGCCCGCGGGCAGCTTGGCGAAGATCTCGTGCCAGACGGCGGCGCCGTCCTCGGTGCGGCTGCCGGTGTCGACGACGGCGAAGCCGCCGGGCTCGTCCAGCGTGTACAGGTTGATGTGGTCCAGCCGGTAGGGCAGCGGCATGCGGATCCAGCGCACGCCGGGCGCCACCTCGGTGCGCTGGCCGCGCGGGGGCAGGCCGTCGAAGGGATAGACCAGGCGGGGCCGGTCGGCGGGGGTGTCGTCGAGGGAAGCGTCTGACATGGATGGGGCTGGCGCGTTGCGTGGCAGTCCGCAGTGTCGCCGCAATCGGCCGCGCGCGCTCGCGAGGCCCGCGGCCCGCCGCCGGCGCGGCGCCTGCCGTCGGCCTTACAAGCCTCGCTTGGCCCGCGTCAGCAGCGTGGCGACCTCGGTGGACACCTGCGCGAAGCGCGAGCCGCTGCCGATCAGCCGCTCGGCGTCCTCGTACTGGCCGCCGTTGATGCGGCGGGCCACGGCGCCGGCCTCGCGGTGGAAGTCGGCGTGCTTCTCCAGCAGCGCCACGAAGCTGGGCCGGCCGCCGTAGTGCTGGCCGCCGGCGCCGTGCAGCCACTGGCCGAGCGGGCAGCGGTCGTCGCGGCAGAGGGTGTCGGCGTCGAGCTGCTGATGCTGGTCGATGGCCTGGCGCAGGCGCACCTTCCAGCTCCGGTGGGCCTCGATGGCCTGGTGGAAGTCGAAGCCGTCGGCCGCGGCCGGCAGCTCGGCCGCCGGGTCGGGCTGCAGCGCGGCGCCGGCGGGCAGGCGGAAGCGCTCCACCTCCAGCGTCAGCGCGCGCGCCTGGTCCTTCATCGCGGCGGCGGCGGCCGCGGTCTGCTCCACCAGCGCGGCGTTCTGCTGGGTCATGCGGTCGATGTCCTGCACCGCGTGGCCGACCTGGCTGACGCCCTGGCTCTGCTCGCGCGCGGCGTTGGACACGTGGCCCAGCAGCTCGTTGACGCGCTGCGACGAGGCGACGATCTCCTGGATGGTGCTGCCGGCCTTGCGCACGATGCCGGCGCCGGCCTCCACCTGCTCCACGCTGTTGCCGATCAGCGACTTGATCTCGCGCGCCGCGCCGGCGCTGCGCTGCGCCAGCATGCGCACCTCGCCGGCCACCACCGCGAAGCCGCGGCCCTGCTCGCCGGCGCGGGCGGCTTCCACCGCGGCGTTGAGCGCCAGGATGTTGGTCTGGAAGGCGATGGCGTCGATGGTGCCGATGATCTCGCCGATGCGCGCCGAGGCGCCGCGGATCTCGTCCATCGTGGTCATCACGTCGTGCATCACGCGCCCGCCCTCGGCGGCCACCTGGGCGTTGTGACGCGCCATCTGCGAGGCCTCGTTGGTGCTTTCGGCGCTGCTCTTGACGGTGGCGGCGATCTGCTCCATCGACGCCGCCGATTCCTGCAGGTTGGTCGCCGTCTGCTCGGTGCGCGACGACAGGTCCAGCGAGCCGCTGGCGATCTCGTCGCTGGAGTGCACGATCTCGTTGTTGGCCTGGCGCACGCGCAGCACCATGTTGCGCAGCGAGGTCTGCATGGCGCGCAGGTCCAGCATTAGCCGGGCGGCCTCGTCGTGGCCCCAGGGCGAGGGCGACGAGGTCAGGTCGCCGTCCGTCATCGCGCGCAGGTGGCGCCGCGTCTCGCGCAGGCCGCCGTCCATCACGCGGTAGAAGCTGAGGAAGAAGTACGCCGCCAGCGACAGCGCCGCCGCCACCACCGCGCCGGCCACCCACAGCCGCCGCATCTGCGCCGTGCGCAGGTCGCCGACGTAGATGCCCGAGCCGATCACCCAGCCCCAGGGCTCGAAGCCCTGCACGTAGGAGAGCTTGTCCTCCGGCTGCGCGGCGCCCGGCCGGGGCCACTGGTAGCCGACGAAGCCCTTGCCCTGGCGGCGCGCGGTGTCGGCGAAGGCCTTGAACAGCGCCAGGCCGTTGGAGTCCTTGATGCTGCCCGCGTCCTGGCCGTCGAGCTCGGGCTTGAACGGGTGCATCACCACCCGCGGCTGCAGGTCCTGGATCCAGAAGTATTCCTCGCGGTCGTAGCGCAGCCCGGCCACGGCCTGGCGGGCCAGCGCCTGTGCCTGCTCGCGGCTGAGCTTGCCGCTGCGCTCCAGGTCGTGGGCCCAGGCCAGCACGCCGTGCGCCACCTCCACGTGCTGGCGCGTGGCGTCCATGCGCGACTGCAGCGCCTGCGCGTCCATCGCCCACAGGTTGTAGGCCAGCAGGCTGAGCAGCGGCACCACGAACACCAGCGAGACGATCATCGCCTTGGCCGCGAAGTTCAGGCGCCGGAACAAGCGCACGCCGGGCGACCAGATGCCGTGGTGGGCGAAGAAACCGCCGTGCGGCGCCGCCGGGCGGCTGCTGTCGCCGACGGGACCCGTTGCAGAGGGGCGGGACAAACTGGCAGTGAGCATGCGAAAGCCTTGCGGCGGCCTGGGTGACGGGTGGCCGGACGGCTTTGTATCGACGCCTTTGCCGGCCGACTTGAGGATCTTGTGCGGAAATCTTGACATTCCCCAGGCGCCACAATCCGGCGGCGAGCGCCGTCTCCACCCCCTTTTTGTTCTTGATGTCCAAGACCGACCGCGTCTACAAGATCGAGCGGCTGATCCGCAGCCGCGGGCACCTGAGCTTCCAGGCGCTGCTGGACGAGCTGGAGGTCTCGCCGGCCACGCTCAAGCGCGACCTCGAGTTCCTGCGCGACCGCCTGGGCGCGCCGATCGAGTACGACCGCGACCTCAACGCCTACCGCTTCGGCGCCGAGTACCGCGGCCAGAAGCACGAGCTGCCGGGCCTGTGGTTCGACGAGCGCGAGCTCTACAGCCTGCTGATGGCGCATCGGCTGCTGTCCGAGCTGGACGACGGCGGCGTGATCAGCCGCCACCTGCAGCCGCTGCTGGCGCGCATCCACGAGCTGCTGGGCGGCAGCGAGGCCGAGGCCGCTGGGCTGCTGCACCGCATCCGCATCGTCAGCCCGGCCAAGCGCCCGGTGGCCGCGCCCTTCTTCGAGCGCGTGGCCGAGAGCCTGCTCAAGCGCCGCCGGCTGCGCATGCGCTACCTCACGCGCGGCCGCCGCGAGCGCAGCGAGCGCGAGGTCTCGCCGCAGCGCCTGGTGCACTACCGCAACACCTGGTACCTGGACGCCTGGTGCCACCGCCGCGAGCGGCTGCTGCGCTTCGCGCTCGACGCGGTGGAGGCCGCCGAGCTGCTGGAGCAGCCGGCGCTGGAACTGCCGCCGGCCGAGGTGCAGGCGCAGATGGACGCCGGCTACGGCATCTACGCCGGCGGCAGCCGCGACGCCCGCCAATGGGCGCTGCTGCGCTTCGACCCCCAGGCCGCGCTGTGGGCTAGCCGCGAGCAGTGGCACCCCGAGCAGCAGGGCCGCTGGCTGGGCGAGCCCGGCGACAGCGCCTACGAGCTGCGGCTGCCCTACGTCGACGAGACGGAGCTGGTGATGGACATCCTGCGCCAGGGCCCCGAGGTGGAGGTGGTCGAGCCGCCGGCCTTGCGCGAGCGCGTGCGCCAGCGCCATGCCGAGGCCGCGGCGCGGCATGCGGCGGCGGCCGGCTGACCGGCAAACGAGGACAATGCCCGCCATGTTCGATCGCAACGAATCCCTGCGCGAGGCGCTGCAGCGCAACGTGCGCGACGCGCTGATGGAAGACATCGGCCGCGGCGACTGGACGGCGCAGCTCGTGCCCGCCGGCCGCCGCGTGGTGGGCCGCGTGCTGGTCAAGCAAGACGCGGTGATCTGCGGCCGCCCCTGGTTCGACGCCTGCGTGCTGGCGCTGGACCCCCAGGCCGCGCTGCACTGGGCGGTGGCCGAAGGCCAGGCGGTGGCACGCGGCAGCGAGCTCGTGCGCATCGAGGCCGAGGCGCGCGCGCTGCTGTCGGCCGAGCGCCCGGCGCTCAACTTCCTGCAGATGCTCTCGGCCGTGGCCACCACCACGCGCGCCTACGTCGACGCGATCGCCGGGCTGTCGCCCAACCCGCGCGGCTGCGTCGTGCTGGACACGCGCAAGACGCTGCCGGGCCTGCGCCAGGCGCAGAAGTACGCGGTGCGCGTGGGCGGCGGCGCCAACCAGCGCCTGGCGCTGTGGGACGGCATCCTGATCAAGGAGAACCACATCGCGGCCGCCGGCGGCGTGACGGCGGCGCTGCGCGCGGCGCAGGCGCTGGACGCCGGCGTGGCGATCCAGATCGAGGTCGAGACGCTGGCCGAGCTGCAGGAGGCGCTGGACGCCGGCGCTACCAGCGTGCTGCTGGACGACTTCTCGCTGGAGGACATGCGCCGCGCCTGCGCGCTGAACGCCGGCCGCGCGCTGCTGGAGGTCTCGGGCGGCGTCGACCTGGACGGCATCCGCGCGATCGCCCGCACCGGCGTCGACCGCATCAGCAGCGGCAAGCTCACCAAGGACGTCGCGGCGATCGACCTCTCGCTGCGCGTGGACCCATTGCCATGACTGCCATGAAACACCTGATGACGGTCCCGGCCGCCCTGCTGCTGGCCGGCTGCGTGACCTTCGGCCCGCCGCCGCTGGCCGTGGGCCAGACCGAGGCCGAAGTGGTGGCCGTGATGGGCGCGCCCACCGGCCGCTATGCGATGCCCGAGGGCGTCACGCGACTGGAGTACGCGACCGGCCCCTTCGGCCGCCACACCTGGATGGTCGACATCGGCCCCGACGGCCGCAGCCGCCGCTTCCAGCAGGTGCTGGAGTGGCGCAACCTGGCGGCGTTCCAGCAGCGCGCGGCCGGCATGAGCATCGACGAGCTGCTGCGCGAGCTGGGCCGCCCCGGCGACCGCGCGCACGGCGGCCTGCGCGGCGGCGAGACCTGGTCGTACCGCTACCCCACCAACAACTGCCTGTGGTTCCAGGTCAGCATCGGCGCCGACGGCAAGGTGACCGGCGCCGGCGACGGCATCGATCCGATGTGCGACACCAACGACCGGGCGCGCGAATGACGGCGTTGCCGGTGCTGTACGGCATCCCCAACTGCGACAGCGTGAAGAAGGCCCGCGCCTGGCTGGCCGATCACGGCGTCGACTACCGCTTCCACGACTTCAAGAAGCAAGGCGTGCCCGAAGCCGCCCTCGACGCCTGGCTGGCCCAGCGCCGGCTGGCAGCGGCTGCTCAACCGCAAGGGCACCGCCTGGCGCGCGCTGCCCGATGCGTTGAAGGACAGCGTCGGCGACGACGCTACCGCCCGTGCGGTGATGCTGCAGCACGCCAGCACGATCAAGCGCCCGGTGATCGACTGGGGCGGCGGGTGCATCACGGTGGGCTTCGAGCCCGAGGGCTGGCCGCCGGCGTAGCCGGCTCCTGCGCGGCCCCCGCAAGTGCGGGGGGTTGCCGGCGCATCTCCTTATCCGTTCAGGTAACGACATGTGAAGCGCCGGCGGCAAGACTGGGGCGTTGTCCTTGGGATCTCCGCCATGAAGCATCGCGCCCTGCGCCGGCCGTCGTTCAAGACACGCCTGCACCCGATTGCCGCCGTCCTGGCCGCCGGCTTCGGCCTCACGGCCGCGCAGGCGGCCAACGTCAACTGGATCGGCCCGAACCTGTCGTTCTGGGACCTGGCGACCAACTGGAACCCCGGGGTGCCCACGGCGGTGGACGACGTGCTGCTGGGGGCGGCGAACACCGAGTTCCGCACGCAGAGCGGTACGCTCACCATCAACAGCTACACCGGCGCCGGCCAGTTGCGCGTCAGCGGTGGTACGTTGTTGAACAACGTCAGCTCGTCGATCGGCAGCCTGCAGATGAGCAGCGGCTCACTGGGTGGCGGCGGCAACCTCACCATCACCGGCGCGGCCAGCATCACGTACGGCGACATGCGGGGCACCGGCACCACCTTCCTGCAAGGCGCGACGACCATCAGTGGCAGCGGTTTCCGGCTCGACGGCGGCCGGGTGGTCAGCAACCAGAACACGCTGACCTGGACCGCGGGCCAGGTCCTGTTCAACAACACCTTCAGCGGCGCTTCGGGCGGTGCCGGGTCGGGCACCATCAACAACCAGGCCGGCGCCACGTTCATCGCCAACGGCGACGGTGCGTCCAGCATGGCCGTCACCAACTTCGGCGGCACCGATACCGGCGCCGACGCGGTGTTCAACAACGCCGGCACCTTCCGCAAGACGGGCAGCGGGGCGACCAACGCGACCGCGGTCGGCGTGGCCTTCAACAACAGCGGCGCCGTACAGGCACAGACCGGTATCCTCAACTTGACCGGTGGCGGCACGCACACCGGTAGCTTCGACGTATCGGCCGGCGCGGTGCTGGGCTTCGGCGGTGGCACGCACAACCTCAACGGCACCAGCGTGACCTCACCGGGCACCGTGCGCGTCAGCGGCGGCGCGATCGTCAACGTCAACACTGCCTACGCGATCGCCGGCACGACCGAGATCCAGAGCGGCTCGTTCAACCTCGTGAGCGGCAATGCCAGCACGGGCGCGCTGAATCAAATCGGCGGCGCGCTGGAGGGCAGCGGCAACTTCACCGTGACCGGCGTGGCCAACATCGCCGACGGCCAGATGCGGGGCAGCGGCCGCACGATCCTGCAGGGGCCGACGTCGATCAGCAACGCCGGGCTGGGGCTGGACAGCGGGCGCGTGCTGGACAACCGCAGCGTGCTGACGTGGACGGGCGGGAACATCAACCTCAACAGCACGAACAGCGCGGGCGCAGGCACGATCCTCAACGGCAGTGCAGCCACCTTCATCGCCAGCGGCAACGGCGCCAACAGCATCGGGGCAAGCGGCTTCGGCAGTGCCGACACCGGCGCCGACGCGGTGTTCACCAACGCCGGCATCTTCCGCAAGGAAGGCAGCGGCGCGACGAACACGACCACGGTCGGCGTGGTCTTCAACAACAGCGGCGCGGTGCAGGCGCAGACGGGGATCCTGTCGTTCACCAGTACCAGCACGCACACCGGCAGCATCGACGTGAGTGCCGGCGCGACGCTGCGCCTGTCCGGCGGGACGCACAGCCTGAACGGCGCGTCGGTCACCACCGCCGGCGTCTTCGAACTGGGCAGCGGCGGAACGCTGAACGCGGCCGTGCCGATCGTGATCAACGGCACGGGCAGCTTCAACCAGAGCGGCGGCGTGCTGCAGGGCGCCGACCTGACGATCGCCAGCGCGGCCAGCATCACCAACGGCCAGATGCGAGGCAGCGGCAGCACGATCCTGCAGGGGCCGACGACGATCAGCGGCAACGGGCTGGGGTTGGACAGCGGGCGCGTGCTGGACAACCGCGGCGTGCTGACGTGGACGGGTGGGTATATCGACCTCAACAGCACGAACGGCGCGGGCGCCGGCATGATCGACAACCGGGCCGGCTCTACCTTCGTCGCCAGCGGCGCCGGCGCCTACGCCATCTACGCAAGCAACTACGGCGCTGCCGACAACGGCGCCGACGCGGTGTTCAACAACGCCGGCACCTTCCGCAAGAGCGGCAGCGGGGCGACCGATGTCACGATCGTCGAGGTGGCCTTCAACAACAACGGCGCGGTGCTGGCGCAGACCGGCGTCCTGAATCTTGCCAAGGGCGGCACCAGCACCGGCAGCCTGGACGTGTCCGCGGGCGCGGTGCTGGGCTTCACCGGCGGCACGTACCAGCTCAACGGCGGCAGCATCACGGCCCTGGGCACGTTGCGGGTGACGGGCACTGCGGCCGTCAACGTCGACATGCCGTACCACATTGCCGGCACCACCGAGATTCACCAGAGCGGGTCCTTCAACCTGCTGGGCGGCGACGCCAGCACCGGTGCGCTGGTGCAAAGCGGCGGCAGCCTCAACGGCAGCGGCACCTTCACGGTGACGGGGCCGGCAACGATCACCTACGGCGAGCACCGCGGCAGCGGCACCACGCGGCTGCAAGGCGCCAGCACCATCGGCGGCAACGGGATGGGCCTGGACGGCGGGCGTGTGCTGGACAACCGCAACGTGCTGACGTGGACGGGCGGCAGCATCAATCTCAACAGCACGAACGGCGCGGGCGCAGGCGGCATCGTCAACGGCAGCGCGGCCACCTTCATCGCCAGCGGCAACAACGGTAGCAGCATCTACGCAAGCAGCTACGGTGCTGCCGACAATGGCGCCGACGCGGTGTTCAACAACGCCGGCACCTTCCGCAAGAGCGGCAGCGGGGCCACCGATGCCACGAGGATCGTGGTGGCCTTCAACAACAACGGCGCGGTGCAGGCGCAGACCGGCATCCTGAACCTTGAAGGCGGCGGCACCCACACCGGCAGCTTCGACGTGAGTGCCGGCGCGACGTTGCGCTTGTCCGACGGGACGCACAACCTGAACGGCGCGTCGGTCACCACTGCCGGCATCTTCGAACTGGGCGGCGGGACACTGAACGTGGTCGTGCCGACCACGATCAACGGCACGGGCAGCTTCAACCAGAGCGGCGGGGTGCTGCAGGGCGCCAACCTGACGATCGCCAGCGCAGCCAGCATCACCAACGGCCAGATGCGGGGCAGCGGCAGCACGATCCTGCAGGGCCCGACGACGATCAGCAGCGGCGGGCTGGACCTGGACAGCGGGCGCGTGCTGGACAACCGCGGCGTGCTGACGTGGACGGGTGGGGATATCAACCTCGACAGCACGAACAGCGCGGGCGTCGGCATGATCGACAACCGTGCCGGCGCGACCTTCGTCGCCAGCGGTGCCGGCGCCTACGCCATCCATGCGAACAACTACGGCACTGCCGGCGCCGACGCGGTGTTCAACAACGCCGGCACCTTCCGCAAGAGCGGCAGCGGGGCCACCGATGCCACGAGGATCGTCGTGGCCTTCAACAACAACGGCGCGGTGCAGGCGCAGACCGGCGTCCTGAACCTTGAAGGCGGCGGCACCCACACCGGCAGCTTCGACGTGTCCGCGGGCGCGGTGCTGGGTTTCGGCGGCGGCACGCACAACCTCAACGGCGGCAGCGTGACTTCGCCGGGCACCGTGCACGTCAGCGGCAGTGCGATCGTCAACGTCAACACCGCTTATGCGATTGCCGGCACGACCGAGATCCAGGGCGGCTCGTTCAACCTCTTGGGCGGCAATGCCAGCACCGGCGCACTGACGCAAAGCGGCGGCACGCTGGAGGGCAGCGGCAACTTCACCGTGACCGGCGCGTCGACGATCACCTACGGCGATATGCGGGGCAGCGGCCGTACGATCCTGCAGGGGCCGACGACGATCAGCAGCAACGGGCTGGGACTGGACAGCGGGCGCGTGCTGGACAACCGCAACGTGCTGACGTGGACGGCTGGGAACATCAACCTGAACAGCGCGAACGGCGCGGGCGCGGGCACGATCCTCAACGGCAGTGCAGGCACGTTCATCGCCAGCGGCAATGGCCCCAACAACATCTGGGCCAACAGCTTCGCCGACGGCGACACCGGCACCGACGCGGCGTTCAACAACGCCGGCATCTTCCGCAAGGAGGGCAGCGGCGCGACCAACACGACCACGGTGGACGTGGCCTTCAACAACAGCGGCGCCGTGCAGGCCGACAGCGGCGTGCTGCAGTTCAACCGCGGCGTCCAAGGCCCGACCGGCAGCATCACCATCGGCAGCGCGGGCGCGGTGACGCTGGTCGCCGACAGCACGGTCGGCAGGCTGCAGCACAACGGCACCGCGGCCACCAGCCTGAACCTGGGCCTGCAGACGCTGACGGTCTACACCGACTACGACAACGCTGGCTTCGGCAGCGGCGATGCGTTCAACCGCCGCGCCAACGTCCTCGTCACCGGCGCGGCCACGCCGCGGCTGCTGGCCGCCGGCGACGTCAACCAGGCCCTGACCGGCGCCGCCATCGTCAACGGCAACGGCACCACGCCGACGCTGGTGATCGGCAACGTGCACGTGGGCAGCACCACGTTCACGTACGACATCACCAACACCGGCAGCAGCGGCCCGGCGCTGCGCGGCGCGATCCAGACCGGTGTCAACGGCGCCAGCATCACCGACGCGCGCCTGAGCGGCAGCGGTGTCACGGCCGGCAACTGGGGTCCGCTGGCGGCGGGCGACAGCGTGTCGCGCGAGGTGACGCTGACCGTCAACACGGCCGGCGTGTTTGCGCCGATCAGCCCGCAGACGGTCAACATCCTGAACAACTTCGAGAACACGCGCAGCCAGTTGCTGACGATCGGGTCGGCCGCCGGCGCCGCAGCCTACAACCTGGCGGCCGCCGCGGTGGCGCCGAACCCGGTGAACCTGGGCAACCAGCGCGTGGGCGGCACCGCCGTCGGCCTGCTGACGATCAGCAACACCGCGGCGGCCGGCGCCTTCAGCGAAGGGCTCAACGCCAGCTTCGGCGTCACCACCGGCGCGGCCAGCGGCAACGGCGGGGCCATCAACCTGCTGGCCGCCGGCGCCAGCAACGGCACGCTGATGGGCGTGCGGCTGGACGGCAGCAGCGCCGGCGCGAAGACCGGCACGGTGCAGATCAACTTCACGTCCGACGGCACCGGCACCAGCGGGCTGGGCACCACCGCGCTGGCGCCGCAGACCGTCACGGTGAACGGCAACTTCTACAACATGGCGGTCGGCAGCACGACGCCCAACGCGGTGGTGATCGGCAACCAGCGCGTGGGCGGCAGCGGCAGCGCGGCGCTGACGGTCAGCAACACCGCGGCGGCCGGTGCGTTCAGCGAAGACCTGCGCGCCGGCTTCGGCGGCAACAGCGGTGCCGCCGCCAACAACGGCGGCCTGGTCACCGCCTTGCTGGCCGGCGCCAGCGACAACAGCGCCCTGCGCGTGGGCGTCAACACCGCGACGGCCGGCGCCAAGAGCGGCAGCGTGACGGTCAACTACCAGACCAACGGCACGGTGGCCGGCGTCAGCAACGGGCTGGGCGCTGCGGCCGTGGGCAGCCAGGTGGTCAACGTCAGCGGCAACGTCTATCAGTTGGCTTCAGGCAACCTCGTCACCAACAGCCTGAACTTCGGCACCGTGCAAGTGGGCCAATCGGTGCAGACCACGCTGCAGGTGCAGAACACCGCCAGCGGGCCGGCCGGCTTCGTCGAAGACCTGAACGTCAAGTTCGGCAGCACCAGCGGCACCGGGGCGTCGCTGATCAGCGGCAGCGGCCAGTTGAACGGCATCACCGCTGGCAGCACCAGCGGCGCGGCCAACGGCACGATGACGGTCTCGGTCAACACCGCGGCCGCCGGCACGGTCAACGGGGCGATCGGCGTCAACTACTTCAGCGCCGGCGCGGTCAACGGTGTCAGCAACGGCCTGGGCGAACTCGCGGTCGGCTCGCAGAACTTCGGCGTCGTGGGCCAGATCAACGCGATCGCCAACGTGATCGACCAGGCGCGGCCGGTGGCCAACGGCGTGGCCAACCTCGGCGCGGTCAGCGTCAACCTGGGCGCGGTGCGCATCGGCGGCACGCTGGGCAGCAGCCTGAGCATGCTCAACGAAGCCAGCGGCAACGCCCAGGCGGCGCTGAACGCCAGCATCACGAGCGGCGGCAGCCCGGTCACGGCCAGCGGCAGCTTCAACCTGCTGGCCCCGGGCGCCAGCAGCAGCGCGCTGCAAGTGGGCCTGAACACCGGCAGCGCCGGCGCCAAGAGCGGCAGCGCGACGATCAGCTATGTCTCCGACGCCAGCAACGTCGGCAACTGCGCGCCCAACTGCCAGCTTTCGATCGGCACGCAGACCGTCAACGTCAGCGGCGCGGTCTACCAGGTGGCGCAGGCCAGCATGCCGGCCAGCGTCAATCTCGGCAACTTCCGCGTCGGCGGCGCGGCGCCCACGCAGGCGCTGACCATTGCCAACACCAGCATCGCGCCGGCCGGCTTCCAGGAAGGACTGGACGCCGCCGTGCAGTCGATCAGCGGCAAGGCCAGCGCCACGGGCAGCATCAGCAACCTGGCCGCCGGCGGCAGCTCGCAGGCGATCACGGTCGGCCTGAACAACGCCACGGCCGGCGCCAACAGCGGCAGCGTGGTGCTGGCGCTGGCCAGCAACGGTAGCGGGACCTCGGGCCTGGCCACGCTGGGCCTGGGCACGGCCACCGTCAACGTCAGCGGCACCGGCTACAACGCCGCGGTGGGCAGCGCGTCGCCCAGCCCGGTGGCGATCGCCAACCAGCGTGTGGGCGGCACCGCCAGCGCGGCGCTGACGGTCAGCAACACCGCGGCGGTCGGTGCGTTCAGCGAAGACCTGCGCGCCAGCTTCGGCAGCAACAGCGGCGCCGCCATCCACAACGGCGGCGTGATCAGCGCGCTGCTGGCTGGCGCCAGCAACAACGGCACGATGAGCGTGGGCGTCGACACCGCGACGGCCGGCGCCAAGAGCGGCAGCGTGACGGTCAACTACCAGACCAACGGCACCGTGGGCGGCAACAGCAACGGCCTGGGCACCGCGGCCGCAGGCAGCCAGGTGGTCAACGTCAGCGGCAACGTCTACCAGCTCGCCGCGGGCAACCTCGTCAACAACAGCCTGAACTTCGGCACCGTGCAGGTGGGGCAGTCGGTGCAGACGACGCTGCAGGTGCAGAACACGGCCACGGGGCCGGCCGGCTTCGTCGAAGACCTGAACGTCAAGTTCGGCGGCAGCAGCGGTACCGGCGCATCGCTGATCAGCGGCAGTGGGCAGTTGAACGGCATCACGGCGGGCAGCACCAGCGGCGCGGCCAACGGCACGATGACGGTGGCGGTCAACACTGCCGCCGCCGGCACGGTCAACGGCGCGATCGGCGTCAACTACTTCAGCGCGGGTGCGGTCAACGGCGTCAGCAACGGGCTGGGTGAGCTGGCGGTGGGTTCGCAGGACTTCGGCGTGCAAGGCCAGATCAACGCGGTGGCCAACGTGATCGACCAGGTCCGGCCGGTGGTCAATGGCGTCGGCAACCTCGCCACGGTCAGCGTCAACCTCGGCGCCGTGCGCGTCGGCGGCACACTGGGCAGCAGCCTGAGCGTGCTCAACGAAGCCGGCGGCAACGCCCAGGCGGCGCTGAACGCCAGCATCACGAGCAGCGGCAGCCCGGTCACGGCCAGCGGCAGCTTCAACCTGCTGGCGCCGGGTGCCAGCAGCAGCGCGCTGCAGGTCGGCCTGAACACCGGCAGCGCCGGCGCCAAGAGCGGCAGCGCGGTCATCAGCTTCGTCTCCGACGCCGCCAACGTCGGCAACTGCGCGCCCAACTGCCAGCTCTCGATCGGCACGCAGACCGTCAACGTGCAAGGCAAGGTGTACGCGCAAGCCGTCGGCCAGCTCGACACGGCGACGCTGAACTTCGGCATCGTGCGCGTGGGCGACGTCGTGGCGGCCAAGACCATCGAGGTGTCCAACACCGCGGCCGTGGCGGGCCTGAACGACACGCTGCGCGCCCAGCTCAGCGGCACCGGCGGCCCCTTCGGCGGCGCCGGCTCGGTCAGCGGCGTGCTGGCCGGCGGCAAGGGCGGCATGGCGGTCACGCTGGCGACCGGCGCCGCAGGCGTCTACAACCAGTTGGGCACCGTGTCCTTCCTCAGCCAGAACCCCGACATGGCCGACGTCTCGGCCGGCGCCAGCCAGCAGGTGCAGCTGCAAGCCCAGGTCAACAACCTGGCCGACGCGCGCTTCCGCAAGCTGGGCGGGCAGGGCAGCCTGACCCAGCAGGGCAACACCTTCGTGCTCGACTTCGGCACGCTGGTGCTGGGCAGCTCGGTCAGCACCGTGCTCGACATCCTCAACGCCGCCGGCATCGGCCCCAGCGACGAGTTGGACGCCGCGTTCGACCTCGGCCAGGCGCTGGGCCTGCTGCTGAGCGGCTGGGACGCGATCGACGACCTGCAGGCCGGCTTCGACAGCGCCGACATGCAGCTCGGCCTGCTGGCCGACACGCTGGGGCTGTTCGAACGCCAGATCACGCTGGACGGCGCCAGCGTCAACGCCTCCGACCCGACGGGCCTGGGCCTGGTGCGCAGCCTGATCGTGCGCGCCAACGTGATCCAGCCCGGGCAGACGGTGCCCGAGCCCAGCGGCCTGCTGCTGGCGGCGGCGGCGCTGGCAGCCGCCTTGGCCGCACGGCGGCGGGGCCCCTATCATCGCGGCGGGAGGTCCGCTTCTTGACACGATTGCAGTCCGGCCTGTTGACGCTGCTGTCGCTGCTGTGCGCCGCCGCGGTGGCGGGCATCCTGAGCCTGGCGGCGCTGAACCGGACGGCGCAGTCCGAGGTCAACGCCCGCCAGCAGTACGTGCAGCAGTCGCTGCAGCTGGAGACGCTGTACCGCGAGATCGTGCGCGCACTGGCCGAGCTGGCCGCGCGCAACAACGACGCCCAGGTGCGCGACATGCTCGCGCGCCACGGCATCACCTACACCGCCAACCCCCCGGCATCGCCGGCGGCCGGCGCGGCCCCGGCGCCTAAAAAGTGACCCCCGCGATGACCGACACCGGCCCCGCGCGCACCGCCTTCTGGCCTCTCTTGATCAGCCTGCTGGCGCTGCTGGCGTATTTCGGCGCGCAGTTGATCGACGCCTTCAACGCCCGCGACACCTTGCAGAAGCTGCACGCCGGTCAGCAGCAGACGGTGGACAGCGCAGCCAAGCTGCGCGCCTCGCTGGACGCGCTGGCCGCCGACACGCAGCGCCTGGCCGACGCCGGCAACGGCAACGCCGCGCTGCTGGTGGACGAGCTGCGCAAGCGCGGCGTCACGATCAACGTGCAGGCGCCGGGCGCTGCGGGCAGCGCGCCGAAGTAGGCGCCGAGGCGGCGCCGGCCGCGTCACTGCAGCGCCGTATCGCTGAACAGCGAATCGCGGAAGCCCAGGCTCGAAGGCCCGTGCTCGCCGCTGGCCCAGATCGCCAGCGCCGACGGCGACATCGGCTTGGCGAACAAGAAACCCTGCAGCTCGTCGCAGCCCATCTGCAGCAGCCAGTCGCGCTGGGCCTCGGTCTCCACGCCCTCGGCGACCACGCGCAGCTCGAGCTGGTGCGCCATGCGCACGATGGTCTCGGCGATCGAGCGCGCGTCGGCGTTGCTGTCCAGGTCGGTCACGAAGGCGCGGTCGATCTTCAGCTCGGCGGCCGGCAGCTTGCGCAGCATCGCCAGGCTGGAGTGGCCGGTGCCGAAATCGTCGATCGAGACGTGGATGCCGGCCTCGCGCAGCCGCTCGAAGGCCTGGCGCGTGACCTGCGTGTCCTCCATCGCCACCGACTCGGTGATCTCGCAGGTGAAGCGGCCCGGGTGCACGCCGTGGCGCTGCAGGCACTCGCACAGGTGCCCGACCCAGCCGTCCTGCCGGAGCTGGTGGCCCGAGACGTTGACCGCCACGCGCATGTGCAGGCCCTGCCGGCGCCAGGCGCCGGCCTGGCGGCAGGCCTCTTCGATCACCCAGCGGCCGATCTCGGGCATCAGCCCGTGGCGCTCGGCCAGCGGCACGAACACCGCGGGGCTGACCACGCCGCGCTGCGGATGGTGCCAGCGCAGCAGCGCCTCGGCGGCCGTCACCTGCAGGCTGCGGGCGTCGATCTTGGGCTGGTAGACGAGCTGCAGCCGGCCTTGCGCCACCGCCTGCCGCAGGTCGCGCAGCAGCTCGGCCTGCTGGCGCATGTCGACGCCCATCGCCGGCTCGAACTCGGCGTGCGCGCCGCCGCCCACCTGCTTGACGCTGCGCATCGCGGTCGCGGCCTGCAGCATCAGCCGCGTGCGCGCGCCGTGCTGCGGGTACAGCGCGATGCCGATCGAGGCGCTCAGGCTCAGCTCCTGGCCGGCGATGCAGAGCGGACGGCGCAGCTCGTCGCGCAGCCGCAGCGCGGCGGCTTGCGCCTCGGCGCTGCCGCCGGGCAGCGCCAGCATGAACTCGTCGCCGGCCACGCGGCTGGCGGCCAGCAGCGCCGGCACGGCCGCCTGCAGCCGCGCCGGCATCGAGGCCAGCACGCGGTCGCCGGTGGCGTGGCCGTAGGCGTCGTTCAGCAGCCGCAGGCTGTCCAGGTCGAGGTACATCACCGCCAGCGCGCTGCCCGCCTGGTCGCAGCGGTGGGTGGCCTCGTCCAGCACCGACTCGAAGGCCTCGCGCGTCAGCAGCCCGGTCAGCGGGTCGGTGGGCAGCGCGGGCGCGGCCGCGCGCCGGCCCGGCAGCCGGCGCAGGACGCGCCCCAGCGCCGTTCCGGCTGCATCCAGCAGCCTCGAGAGCAGCGTCGAATGGCGGTCCATCAGGCCGCTATCGGCAGCGTGGGCGGCGGCTTGAGCGCCGCGCCGCCGACCCGGGTCAAACCGCCACCGGCAGCATGCGCAAGCCGCGGAAACGCACACGCATGTCGCGCTGCGGCGCGCCGCGGCGCTGCAGCCGCGGGTAGCGCGCCAGCAGCCGGCCGATGGCGATGCGGCCTTCCAGCCGCGCCACGTTCATCCCCGAGCAGGCATGCGCGCCCTGGCCGAAGGCGAGGTGGTTGTTGGGCCGGCGGCCGATGTCCAGCCGCTCGGGCGCCTCGAACACCGCCGGGTCGCGGTTGGCCGCGCCGATGGCCAGCGTGATGAAGCAGCCGGCGGGCAGCGTGCGGTCGCTGATGGCCACCGGCGCGGTGGCGCGGCGGTTGTTCAGCTGCAGCGGGCTTTCGAAGCGCAGCAGCTCCTCCACCGCGGTGGCGATCAGCGCCGGCTCGGCCGCCAGGCGGTCGAGCTGGTCGCGGTGGGTCAGCAGCGCGTCGATGCCGTTGCCGATCAGGTTGCTGGTGGTCTCGTGGCCGGCGTTGAGCAGGAAGATGCAGTTGTGCATCAGCTCGCGCTCGCTCAGGCTGCCTTGGGCGTCGCCTTGCAGCAGCCGCGTCAGCACGTCGGACTCGGGGTCGCCGGGGCGGGCGCGGCGGCGCGCTACCAGGTCCTGCAGGTAGGCGAGGAACCCGGTCACCGCGGCGTTGCGTCCTGCGCCAGCACCGCCGGCGCCGGCGCCGGCTCCAGTGCCGACAGAATGGCCAGCGACCAGTCGCGCAGCGGCCCCCGCTCGCCGTGCGGGATGTCCAGCAGGTTGCCGATCACTTCCACCGGGATGCGCGCCGCGAAGTGCTCGATCAGGTCGGGCGCGGGCTCATCCGCCAGGCCGTCGAGCAGTGCGTCGACCAGGCTCACCAGCCCGGGCTCCATGCGCGCGATCGCGCGCTGGTTCAGCGCCCCCATCAGGATGCGGCGCACGCGGGTGTGCAGCGGCGGGTCGCTGAACACCAGGCTGGTGGTGTGGTGCTCGTAGATCGGGCTTCCCGCGCCCAGCTTGGGGCCGAACTCGAGTTGCTTGTCGGAGCTGACCTCGGCGCTGCGATAGACGGCCAGCACGTCGTCGTAGCGCGTCAGCAGCACGCTGCCTTCGCCCAGCGCGTGCACCGGGCTTTGGCGGCGCAGTGCGGCGTACCAGGGGTAGGGGTCGTCGATGAAGCCGGCGGGCGGTGCCGCCAGGCTGAAGGCGCTGACGTCCATGCCGGGCCCTCAGGCGGCCAACGGCTGGGTGAGGTAGACGCCCTCGCGGCCGACGATGGGCTTGCGCGCCGGCATGAACACCGTGCAGTCGGCGCACAGCGCGCGGACCTCCTGCTCGCCGTCGGTGGCGATCAGCTCGCCGTCGTCGAAGCGCTCGAAGCCCACCAGCGGCCGCGTGAAGCGGAACTCCGGCGTCTTGATGACCCAGGTCTGCAGCAGCTTGAAGCGGCGCTGCGGCGGCGGCGCCAGCGTGCGGCCGGGCAGCAGGCCGAACAGCGCCAGGAAATCCAGCGTGACCTCGATCGCGCGCTCGGCGGTCGCCCGCTGGAAGTGCTGGCCGCATTCGGCCACCAGCGCCACGCCGTGGTGGCCCGGCGTGCCGTGCAGGCCGTGCTGGATCACCGGCGTGCCCGAGCCCAGGCCTTGCGGCATCACCAGGTGCGTGGCCGGCCGGCCGATGGCCAGCGCCGCCTGCGCATTGCGCACGTAGTCGGGGTAGACCCAGAACGGCTCCACGGCCTGGCTGGTGGAGTGCAGGTCGAGGATGTGGTCGGCCGCGGCCACCACCGGGCGCAGCTCGCGCGCGCGGTCCAGCTCGGGGCTGCGCTCGTCGCCGTCGAGCTGCGCGGCCGACCAGATGCGGTTGAGGTTGTGCACGAGCTGCCGGCTCTCGAAGGGCTTGCCGGCGTCGAAGCTCTCGTAGGCCGCCACGTTGGCGAAGCTGACGGTCAGCGTGCCGATGGCCGGGCGCACGCCGCTGTCCAGCAAATGCGTGGCGGCCACCATGCCGCAGAACTCGTTGCCGTGGGTCAGCGCGTTGACCAGCACGTGCGGCCCGGGCTTGCCGGACTCGAAGCGGTGCACGTAGTCCACGCCCACGTTGCCGCGGCGGTAGGGCTGCAGGTCCTTGGGCTGGACTTCGATCGGGGGCGTGTCGCTGATCATGCGTAAGAGGTCCTGGTGTGGCGCCGGCGCCGACTGTAGCGCGCAGGCCTGCTGCTAAGCTCGGCGCCATGTTCACCGGCATCGTCCAGGGCATCGCCACCGTCGAGCAGGCCGTCGACCGCCCCGGCCTGCGCACGTTCCGGCTGCGTTTCCCACCCGGCTTCGCGCAAGGCCTGGCCATCGGCGCCAGCGTGGCCTGCGACGGCACCTGCCTGACCGTCACGGCTTTGCACGATGATCACGGCGACGTCGCCGCCGACTTCGACGTGATGCAGCAAAGCCTGGCGCTGACCACGCTGGCTGATCTGCGCGTCGGCAGCCGCCTCAACGTCGAGCGCGCCGCGAAGGACGGCGCCGAGATCGGCGGCCATCCGCTGTCGGGCCACGTCGACTGCCTGGCGCGCGTGGCCGAGCTGCGCCGCCCGGAGAACAACCACGTGCTGCGCATCGCGCTGCCGGCGCCGTGGATGCGCTACGTCTTCGCCAAGGGCTACATCGCCGTCAACGGCGCCAGCCTGACCGTCGCCGAGGCGCGGCGCGAGCGCGACGGCAGCGGCTGGTTCGAGGTCTGGCTGATCCCCGAGACGCTGCGCATGACGACCTTCGGCGACAAGGGCGTCGGCGACGCGCTCAACATCGAGATCGAGCGCTCGACCCAGGTCTTCGTCGACACCGTGCGCGACGCCATCGACGAGCGGCTGGGCCCGCTGCTGCCGCTGCTGGAAGGCCTGCTGCAGCAGCAGGGCAAGAGCCTGGACGAGCTGGCCGCACCGACTACACTGCCCTGCGCCTGAGGGGACGGGCGGACGAGGGAGCACGGGCATGGCGATGTCCACGGCGAAGCGGGCGGTGATCACGATCGGCCTCGTCGCCGCCTTCGGCACCGCCTTGTTCTTCGCGCTGCGCGGCCAACAGCAGGCGCAGATCGAGCAGCAGACCGCGGCCGAGGCCGCCAGCACCACCGCGCTGAAAGGCGTGATCGCGCTCGACGTCGAGCCCTATTTCAAGGACCCGCGCGTGCTGCGCATCCTGGCCGCGAAGAAGCTGCCGGTGGACGTGGTGCGCATCGGCAGCCGCGAGATGGCGGCGCGCGTGCTGCCGGGCGCGGCGCCGGACTTCCTGTTCCCCTCGGGCGTGGTCGCGGCCAACCAGATCGCCGACGCGGCGCGCAAGGCAAATTTGCCGGCGGCGCAGGTGTCGCCGGTGTTCACGCCGATGGTGATCGCGAGCTGGGAGCCGATCGCGAAGATCCTGGTCGCCAACGGCATCGCGCGGCCGCTGTCGCCCAAGGTCTACGGCGTCGACATGGCGAAGCTGACCGAAGCGATGCTGGCCAAGAAGCGCTGGAAGGACTTCAAGGAGAGCGCTGGCTACGACGTGGGGCGCAGCGTGCTGGTGTCGACCACCGATCTGCGGCGCAGCAACTCCGGCGCGCTGTACCTCGCGCTGACCAGCGCCGCGCTGCACGGCGACGTGGTGACCGACCGCGCCACCGCGCAGGCCGCGGCGCTGAAGCTGGCCGAGCTGTTCAAGCGCCAGGGCTACCAGGAGAACTACGTCAACGGCAACTTCGACGACTACGTGGCCATCGGCATCGGCAAGACGCCGATGGCCTTCATCTACGAGAACCAGCTCGTCGACTACGCGCTGAAGAAGAAGGGCGTCGGCGCCGAGATGGTGCTGCTGTACCCGCTGCCCACCATCGTCAACAAGGTGGTCTTCGTTTCGCTGAACGAGCGCGCCAAGACGCTGGGCGAGCTGCTGGCCAATGACGCCGAGCTGCAGGCCATCGCGGTGGAGTACGGCTTTCGCATCGCCGACACCGACAAGTTCATGGCCGCCGTCAAGTCCACCGGGCTGGCGGTGGAGCCGCGCATCACGCAGGTGGTGGACCCGCCGTCGTTCGAGATCATGGCCGAGATGATCGACGTGGTGGCCAAGGAGATGACGCAATGATCAGGCGTTCTTTTGCCGCGTTATGTGTGCTGCTGCTGGTCGCCTGCACCGAGAAGGCCGAGCCGCCGCCCGCGCCGCCGCCGGCCGCCGCAACGCCGGAGTTCGCGGTGCTGGCCACCACCGACTTGCGCGACGTGCAGCCGCTGGAGGAGATGGTGGCCAAGGCCACCGGCGTGAAGCTCAAGTTCCGCTGGGGCGGCACGATGGAGAGCACCGAGGCGGTGCTGAGCGGCGAGGCCAAGGCGCAGGCCGCGTGGTTCGCCAACGCCAAGTACCTGCTGGCCAGCCCCGAGGGGCAGTCGCGCGTCAAGCTGCAGGAGAAGATCATGCTGTCGCCGATCGCGGTGGGCGTCAGCGAAGGCGACGCGCGCAAGTTCGGCTGGGACAAGCCCGGCCTCAAGCTGACCTGGAAGGACATCGCCAACGCCGCGCGCGACGGCAAGCTGCGCTACGCGCTGAGCAACCCGGCCACCAGCAACCAGGGCTTCATGGCGCTGATGGGCGTGGTGGCCGCCGCCGGCGGCAAGACCGAGGCGCTGACCGCCGCCGACGTCGACCGCGGCGCGATCGCCGATTTCCTCAAGGGCTACAAGATCCCCGGCGACAACTCCACGTACTTGTCGGAGCAGTTCATCCTGCAGCAGGGCAGCCGTGCCAACGCCTTCATCAACTACGAGAGCTGGCTGCTGAGCCTGAACGCCGGCGGCAAGCTGCGCGAGAAGCTGCTGCTGATCTACCCGTTCGAAGGCGTCAGCACCGCCGACTATCCCCTAATGCTGCTGGACGAGTCGCGCCGCGCCGATTACGTCAAGGTGGTGGATTATCTGAAGGGCGACGCCGCGCAGACCTGGCTGGCGCGCCAGACGCTGCGCCGGCCGATCAAGCCCGAGGTGGCGGCGCGCGTCGAAGACCTGCTGCCCAAGGCCGGGCTGCAGGTGGAGCTGCCGTTCTCGCCCGACCGCGCGCTGGCCGACGGGCTGATCGCGGCCTACCTCAACGAGTTCCGCACGCCGATCGCCAGCACCTTCGTGCTGGACACCAGCGGCAGCATGCAAGGCGGCGGGCGGCGCCAGCAGCTCGTGCAGGCCATCCACTACATCGCCGGCGCCGATGCCTCGCTGACCGGGCGCATCGCGCGCCTGAGCAGCCGCGAGAAGATCTGGCTGCAGCCTTTTTCCGACGCGCCCTACGGCCGCACCGGCTTCGAGCTGCCGGCGCTGAAGGCGGCCGCCCGGGGCGTGCAGGAGCAGGCCGAGTCCGAGGCCAAGCAAAAGGTGCTGTCCGACGTGCGCGACTTCGCCGAAGGCCTGCAGATGAAGGGCGGCACCGCGCTGTACGACGCGGTCTACCAGTCGCTGCAGAACATGATGACCGAGCGCAACCGGCACCCGAAGTACCAGTACTCGGTGGTCGCCTTCACCGACGGCGAGAACAACAAGGGCCGCAGCCTGGAGCAGTTCAAGCGCGACTACGCGGCGCTGCCCGAGGACGTGAAGGCCATTCCCGTGTTCTGGGTGCTGTTCGGCGAGGCCAACGAGGCCGCGCTGAAAGAGCTGGCCCAGTTGACCGGCGGCCAGGTGTTCGACGCGCGCAAGCGCAGCCTGTACAGCGTGTTCAAGGACATCCGTGCGTACCAGTGAGCGGCTGCTGCGGCTGCTGACCGCGCCGGCGCACTGGCTGGCGCTGGGCCTGGCGGCCGCGGTGCTGGTGCTGAAGGCGCTGGGCCTGCTGGGCAGCGCGGCCCTGGTGCTGGCGGCTGCGGGTTACGCCGCGGGTTGGATCGTCGGCGCGCTGTGGCTGGGGCTGCCGTCGTGGCGCGGCGACGACTGGGAGGCGCTGGACTTCAAGGACGAAGGCGACGCGCGCGAGGCGATGGAACGCGCGCTGCAAGGCGTGCGGCGGCTGACCGAATACAACCCCGACAACCGCATCCCCGCCAGCCTGCAGACCCGCGTGCTGGAGCTGTGCAAGGCGCTGGACGAGCTGCTGCGGCAATGGGAGCGCAGCAAGGGCAGCCTGTCGCTGCAGGACAGCTTCCATGCGCGCCACATCGCGATCAGCTATCTGCCCGAGGCGCTGAACACCTATCTGTCGATCCCGGCCAAGTTCGCCACCACCAAGCTGCTGGACAACGGCAAGACCGCGGTCGACACCTTCAAGGACACCATCGCCGAGCTGGAAGCCAAGGTGCGCGAGCTGGGCGACGACCTGGCGGCGCAGGACGCGCATGCCTTCCTGGTGCACAGCCGCTTCCTGCAGCAGAAGTTCGCCCCTGGCGCCGTCGAAGCGCCGGCGCTCAACCTGTCGAAGAAGGAAACCAAGTCATGAGCGATACACCCTTCAGGCTGGAGCCGCCCGAGGTCATCACGCCGGTGGCGGTGGAAGCCGCGCGCGAGGCCGTGCCGCTGAAGCCCGAGCTGCAGCAGCAGGTGGACGCGCAGGTGCTGCGCTTCATCGACGCGCTGGCCCAGGAAGACGTGCATTCCGACGCCTTCAAGCAGCGGCTGGACAGCGCCTTCGCGCTGGGCCGCGAGGAGATCAGCAATGCCTCGGCGCTGATGCAGGGCCGCTTCATGCAGCGCAACTTCGCGGGCATCGAGGACAGCCCGGCGTACAAGGCGATCGGCGCGATCCGCGCGCAGCTGGACGAGCTGAACCCCGGCAAGGACGGCGACCTGCTGCAGCCGCGCAAGCTGCTGGGGCTGATCCCGTTCGGCAGCAAGCTCGAAGCGTATTTCCGCAAGTACCAGAGCGCGGCCGAGCAGCTCAAGACCAGCATGGGCCAGCTCTATGCCGCGCGCGACGACATGCAGAAGGACGTGGTCGACATCGAGGCCACGCGCGGCAAGCTGTGGGACGCGATGACCAAGCTGGCCGCCGCGCAGCGCTTCGCGCAGCAGTTGGACACGCGGCTGGAAGAGAAGGTCAAGTCACTCGAAGCGTCGGACCCGCAAAAGGCCCAGGCCTTGCGGCAGGAGGTGCTGTTCTACGCGCGCCAGAACCTCGCCGACATCCAGACCCAGCAGGCCGTGTGCGTCAACGGCTACCTGGCGCTGGACGTACTGAAGAAGACCGGCCGCGAGATGATCAACGGCTGCACGCGCGTGGCCACCACCGGCATGAGCGCGCTGGCCGTCGCGCAGACCGTGGCGCGCGCCACCGGCAACCAGATCCGCGTGATGGAGATGCTGCAAGGCGTCAACGCGACCATCGGCGACCTGATCAGCCAGACCGGCCGCGCACTGAACCAGCACGTCGACGCGACGACGCAGTTCGCCAGCAACCCGATGCTGGGCATCGAGAAGATCAAGGAGATGTTCGACCAGACCTTCCAGGCGATGGACGCGATGGACGGCTTCCGCGCCAAGGCCATCGACGTCATGGGCCAGAACAACGCGCTGGTGCGCGAGCAGTTGGCGCGGGCCGACAGTTATGTCGACCGCACGCGCCAGGCGCAGGCCCGGCAGGCGGCGGGGCAGGCGCTGCCGGGGGACGGCGGGGGGCCGGTGAAGCTGTAGGCCTAAAAGGGAGCAGGGGGCATTGCTTGAAGCAATGCATAAATTGTGCTTATAATGTGCGCAGACAATGATTCCCTGGGAGCGATGCCATGTCATCCACCGCCTTTGCCGACGTGCTCGAATCGGTGCGCGAGGCCGGCACGTCGCGCTTTTCCGCGGCCGGTGTCGCCGACGTTCTGGGGCTGCAGTTCCAGGATCTGGCCGAGCTGGCGAAGGTCCACCGCAACACCTTGCGCACGCACCCCGAGTCGCCGCGGCTGCAGTCCGCGCTGCGCGACCTGATGCGCGTGCTGTCGGCCGCCACCGCCGTGCAGCCGGACCCGCAGCGCGCGGTCTTCCTGATCAAGAACGAACCCATCGCCGCGTTCCGCCACAAGACGCTGCTGCAACTGGTGCAGGAAGGCCGGACCGAGGACGCGATCGGCTATCTGGAGTCGATCAGCGCCGGGTTCGTCGGATGATCCTGGTCGATCTGCCGCCCGGCACCGTGCTGTTCCGGGCGCATACGCCGCAGTGGGCGAGCCGGCCGACCAGCGGCGCAGGTGCTGCGGCGCGAGGGGGGCGCTTCAACCGCGAAGGCGTCGAGGCGCTGTACCTGTCGCTGGACGAAGTGACCGCGCTGCGCGAATACCAGCAGACATCGCCGTTCCTGCCGCCTTGCACGATGTGCTCGTATACCGCCGCGCTGCGCGGCCTGGTCGACCTGCGGCAACTGCACCGTGGCGTCCCCTGGGACGACTTGTGGCACGACTGGCGCGAAGACTGGCGCCAACTGCGGCTCGAACTGCACATCGAGCCGCCCACCTGGGTGCTGGCGGACATGGTGCTGGCGCAGGGCCATGCCGGCATCCTGTTCCCCAGCCAGGCGAACGCCGGCGGCACGAACGTCGTCGTGTACGTCGAGCAACTCAGGGACGGCAACATCATCGAAGTCAACGACCCCGACGGCAGACTGCCGCGAGACCAGTCGAGCTGGCAGCGTTGATCTGGAACCGGCGTCAGCCGAACACGATCACCCCCCGCGCATTGCGCCCGCCGGCCAAGTCGTCGAAGGCCTGCGGCGCCTCGTCGATGCGGTAGCGGTGCGTGACCAGCTCGTCCAGCTTCAGCCGCCCCGCCTTGTACAGCCCCAGCAGGCGCGGAAAGTCCACCCGCGGCCGGGCGCCGCCGTACAGGCTGCCGGTGAGCGTCTTCTCGTCGAAGACCAGCGTCTTGGTGCGCACCTGGGTCATGTCCTCGGCCCTGGCCACGCCCACCATCACCGCGGTGCCGCCCTTGCGCAGGCTGCCGTAGGCCTGGGCCAGCAACTGCCCGTAGCCCACGCATTCGAACGCGAAGTCGGCGCCGCCGCCGGTCAGCTTGCGCAAGGCCTTGACCACGTCGTCGCCGCCGCCGGGGTTGAAGACGTGCGTGGCGCCGAACGCGCGCGCCAGCGTCAGCTTGGCGTCGTTCAGGTCGACCGCGACGATCATCGCGGCGCCGCTCAACGCACAGCCCTGGATCGCGTTGAGTCCCACGCCGCCGGCGCCGAAGACCACGCACACCGCGCCCGGCCAGACGCGCGCGGTGTTGACCGCCGCGCCCCAGCCGGTCATCACGCCGCAGCTCACCAGCGCGCAGCATTCCATCTTCAGCCCGGCGGCGTCGACCTTGACGACGTTGCCGGCGTGCAGCGTCGCGTACTCGGCCATCACGCCGCAGCCACTGAAGACGTTGAGCGGCCGGCCCTGCGCGTCCAGCGTGCGCACCGTGCCGTCGGGCAGCGTCAGCATCGACTTGCCCGACTGCTCGCACAGCGCCGGCTTGCCCGCGCTGCAGTAGCGGCACTGGCCGCACATCGTGACGAAGCTGCTCAGCACCGTGTCGCCGACGGCGAACTCGGTGACGCCGTCGCCCACCTCCACCACGGTGCCGGCGCCTTCGTGCCCCAGCACCAGCGGCGGCGGGAAGGGCAGCGTGCCGTTCACCGCCGACAAGTCGCTGTGGCAGACGCCGCAGGCGGCCAGCTTGATCGTCACTTCGCCGGCCTGAGGGCCTTGCACGGTGATGGTCTCCACCACCACCGGGGCGTTCACGTCGCGCACGAGGGCGGCCTTGGCTGGGTAGTTCATTGCATGGCGGGCTCGACAGGGTTTCGCCAGCTTACACGGCGCCGCGGCGTTCGCTTGCCGATAATCGCCGCTTCGCATCCCAGCCCTCCCTCATGTCCGACCTCATCGTCCACGGCGGCAAGCCCCTGCGCGGCCGCCTCGTGCCATCGGCCAACAAGAACGCCGTGCTGCCCATCCTGTGCGCGACGCTGCTGACGCGCGAGCCGGTGCGCCTGCGCGGCATCCCCGAGATCACCGACGTCAAGAAGATCCTGGAGATCTTCCGCACGCTGGGCAGCGAGGTGTCGGTCGACTTCGAAGCGCGCGTGCTGGACGTGCACCACAAGCACACCCGCTTCGACGAGGCCGAGCACCGCCTGCCCGAGGAGATGCGCAGCAGCATCATGCTGGTGCCGGGGCTGCTGGCGCGCTTCGGCGTCGCGCGCATCGAGGACGACGTGAAGGGCTGCAGCCTGGGCATGCGCGAGATCGACCCGCACGTGGAGGTGATGCAGAGCTTCGGTGCGACGGTGGAGCGTCGGCCCGACGGCATCGTGATGCGCGCCCACCGCCCGCTGCAGGCCGCGCAGCACTGGCTGGACTATGCCTCGGTGACGACCACCGAGAACTACGTGCTGTGTGCCGCGCTGGCGCAGGGCCGCAGCCAGCTGATGAACGCCGCCAGCGAGCCGCACGTGCAGGAGTTCTGCCAGTTCATGCAGATGCTGGGCGCGCGCATCGAGGGGCTGGGCACCTCGCGGCTGGTGGTGGAAGGCGTCGAACGCTTAAGCGGCGGCGAGTTCACGTTCGCCGAGGACTTCCACGAGATCGTCACCTTCCTGGCGCTGGGCGCGATCACCGGCGGCAGCGTGGAGGTCAGGAACTCCACGCCCGAGCAGTTTCCGCTGATCGACCGCACGTTCGCGAAGTTCGGCGTCAGGATCGTCCACGAAGGCGGCTGGTCGCGTACGGAGGTCGATGGACCGCTGCACGTGCGCGAGCCCTTCACCCGCAACATCCTGCAGAAGGTGGAGGCCGCGCCCTGGCCCTACCTGCCGGTGGACCTGCTGCCGATCTTCGTGGCGCTCGGCGTCAGGGCCGAGGGCAGCATGATGTTCTGGAACAAGGTCTACGACGGCGCGATGGGCTGGACCAGCGAACTGTCCAAGTTCGGCGCCCACGCGGTGATGTGCGACCCGCACCGCGTGATCACCTTCGGCGGCAAGCCGCTGGGGCCGGCCACGGTGGAGAGCCCCTACATCATCCGCGTGGCCATCGCGCTGCTGATGGTGGCGGCCAGCATCCCGGGCAATAGCTGCATCCGCAATGCCACGCCGATCCGCCGCGCGCACCCGCGCTTCGTCGAGAACCTGAGCGCCTTGGGCGCGCAGATCGAGTGGCGGGATAGTCAATAGCCACGCCGCCCGTGCGCCCCTGGCACTTCGTGCGCAACCGGCCGCGGCTGTGGACCTCGGTGGCGGCCGGCCTGCTGGTGGCGCTGGCCCTGCCCGCCGGCTGGACGCAGCACGGCTTCACGCGCGCACTGGTCGGCTGGAACGCCTGCGCGCTGCTGTACCTGGCGCTGGTGTGGCAGATGGCGCGCGGCGCCGAACCCGCCTTCATGCTGCGCCGCGCGCGCGCCGAGAGCGAGGGCCGCTTCCTGGTGCTGACGCTGGCGGTGCTGGCCTCGGCCGCGGTGCTGCTGGCCACCGGCTCGCAACTGGCCGCGATGAAAGACCTGCAAGGCGCCGGCAAGACCTGGCACGTGGCGCTGGCGGGGCTGACGCTGATGAGCTCGTGGCTCTTCACTCAGGCCTTGTTCGCGCTGCACTATGCGCACGACTTCTACGTCGCGCGCGACCGGCACCGCGCCGACGTGCTGCAGTTCCCCGGCACCGAGCACCCGGACTACGGCGACTTCCTCTACTTCGCCTGCGTCATCGGCACCTCGGGGCAGACGGCCGACGTGAGCTTCAGCAACTCGGCGCTGCGCCGCGTGGGCCTGGTGCACTGCGTGCAGGCTTTCTTCTTCAACACCGTGGTGCTGGCGCTGACGATCAACATCGCGGCGGGGATGTTCTGACGCGCGACTTCAGGTCCGATGGACGGGCCGTCAGCCCGGCAGCCCCGCGTCGCGAACGAGGGCCCAGCGCTCGTGATCGCGCCACCGGCCGCCGAGCTTGAGATACCGCGGCGAATAGCCTTCCCGGGAGAAGCCGCAACCGCGGACGAGGGCGATCGACGCCAGGTTCGCGGGCTGGATGTTGGCCTCCACCGCTACCGCACCGTGAATCGGATGCGCAGCGGGAATTCCATCTCGCAGGCCTGGCCGCCGCAGACCGCCGGCTTGAACGGCGTGAGCAAAAGGGCTTGTGCCGCGAACTTCGTCATCTCGGGACTGGGAGAGCCATGCGCGGTGACGGTGGTCACTTCGCCGGCTGCGGAGACGGTGGCGACCAGGAAGAGTTCGCCGCGCGACAGCAGGCGCTGCTGGGCCTGCGTGATGGGCTTCAGGACGGCCTGCAGCCCCGCCGGCGGCTCGTCGCCGTCGGCGATGGAGACATAGTTCTCGTGAAACTGCCGGCGATCGGCGGGTGACAACTGCTCGTAGGGCAGGTTGACCGGGATGCTCGCCGATTCGGCGAGGTTGCGGCGGATATTGGACCCGACGCGCGGCGCGTCTTCGCGGATCGCGTGCTGCGGCTGCTGGGCAGTGGCGGTGCCGGCCAGAAGAGCGACCAGAAAAAGGGCAGATGGCTTCATGGGCGATGCAGCCCCATGATGAGCCCAAGCGACATGTCAGGCGGCACGGTGCTCGCTGAGAACAGGCGCCAGGCGCGGGTGCCGTTCCAGCTCGGCCAGCAGGCGATGAAACGCCGGTCGGGACGACTTCACGTGCGCACGCGTGCCGGACCACTGCGACACGATCACGGCGAGGAACGCCAGAGCGCCGGGGACCGGCGCAGCCAGCACGGGGTCGGTTGCATAGGCGTCCGCGAAGAGATCCCAGGCCCGGTGCAGGTTCGCCCTCGCGGCGATGCGCACGTCCTTGCGGGGACCGGCGCTCTTCGATGCCGTCCAGCGTTCCGGATAGTCGCTGATGGATACGGCCGGGTAGCAATTGGCGGCGATGAAGACCAGGCCGCGCAGGGCTCGGGCGCGCGGCGCCGGCCCGGACGGCAAGAGGTCGGCGGCCGGGAAAAGCAGCGCCAAGTGCAGAAGGATCGCGGCGCTTTCCGTGAGGACCGTGCCATCGGGCTCGAGCAGCGTGGGGATCTGGGCCAGCGGATTGACCGCGCGCAGTTGCTCGAGACCGGGCCCGGGTTCCCACGACGAGGCCCGCACCAGCCGGTACTCGGCGCCGGCTGCCCGCAGCGCCATCTCGACGGCGGCGGAGCCCGAACCCGGAGAGCCGAAGAGGGTGCGCATGGGTGTTTCGGTGCTGAACGCGATGGTCGCCATTCTCGCGCCTCGGCGAATCAGCGCGCGAACGAGGCGTCTTACACTGACCGGCATGCGCATCGAAATCGAACCCGGCGTGCGGCTCTTCGTCGACGTGGACGGCCCCGGCTGGGTGCCGGACGGCGAGGCGCTGCGCGAGAAGCCCGCGCTGGTCCTGCTGCACGGCGGGCCGGGCTTCGACCACAGCAGCTTCAAGCCGCTGTTCGGGCGCCTGGCCGACGTGGCGCAGGTGATCTACGTCGATCACCGCGGCCACGGCCGCAGCGACCGCTGCGGGCCCGAGCACTGGAACCTGGAGACCTTTGCAAACGACGTGGTGCGGCTGTGCGATGCCCTGGGGCTGGTCAAGCCGGTGGTGCTGGGGCAGAGCTACGGCGGCTTCGTCGCGCAGCGCTACCTGGCACGGCACCCGGCGCATCCGTCCAAGGTGATCCTGTCCAGCACCAGCCATCACTTCGGGCTGGCGCGCAAGCTGGCGATGTTCAACCGGCTGGGCGGCCCGGCCGCGCGCGACGCGGCCGAGGCCTTCTGGAACGACCCGCAGCCCGCCACCTGGGCGGCATACGAGCGCGTCTGCCGGCCGCTGTACAACACCACGCCGCCGGCCGACCCGCAGGCCAAGGCGCGCACGATCGCGGTCGACGACATCCTGTTCCACACCGCGCGCTACGAGATGCCCACGATGAACCTGCGGCCGGGGCTGGCCGCGGTGCAATGCCCGGTGCTGGTGATGCACGGCGACGCCGACCCGGTGACGCCGATCGAGGACGCCGAGGAGATCTTCGCCGCGCTGCCGCCGCAGTGGCGGCAGTTCCAACGTTTCACCAATGTCGGCCACGGTCCCTGGCGCGACGATCCGGAAGGCGCGCTGGCGCTGATCCGCCGCTTCGTCGGCGAGGCAGGCTGACGTGCGCCGCGCTCCTAAGGTGATCCGGCTTTGCCGGGCACCTTAGTCCCCCGCGGGGGGCGGGCTGGGCGCAGCCCGGCCCTGGGGGCGCTCAAGGCGCGATATCGCCGCTGGAGCCCAGCAGCACGCCCTGATACGCAAACAGCGACGGCATGCCGCCGGTGTGCAGGAACAGCAGCTTGTCGCCGTCGGCCCAGCGGCCCTGGCGCGCCAGGCCGATCAGCCCGGCCATGATCTTGCCGGTGTACACCGGGTCGAGCAGGATGGCTTCGGTGCGCGCCAGCGCCTGCACCGCCTCGACCATGCGCGCATTGGGCACCGAATACTTCGGCTGCCAATAACCGCCGATGCAGTGCACCGCGGCGGCCGGCACCTCAAGATCCAGGCCCAGCAGATCGCACACGGCCTGCGCCTCCTTCAGCACCAGCGGCGCCTGGCTGTCGGGGTCGCGGCTGACGCCGATGCCGGTCAGCGGCACGTCGATGCCGTTGCCCAGGAAGCCGGCCACCAGCCCGCCGTGCGTGCCCGAGCTGCCCGAGCCCACCACCACCTCGGTCAAGCGCAGCCCGCGCTCGAAGCACTGCTGCTGCAGCTCTTGCGCGCAGGCCACGTAGCCCAGGCCGCCGATCGCGTTGCTGCCGCCGCCGGGCACGATGTAGCCCTTGCGGCCGGCCGCCTTCAGCTCGTCGGCTACCGCCTGCATCGCCGCCGCCATGTCGGTGCCCGCGGGGACGACGGTGATCGCCTCGACGCCCAGCAGCCGGAACAGGAAGTGGTTGCCGCCGGCGTTCTCGTCGTAGCTGTCGGGCACGCGCTCCTCGATCACGAAGCGGCATTGCAGCCCCTCCTTGACCGCGGCGGCCAGCGTGATGCGGCAATGGTTGCTCTGCGGGGCACCGCAGGTGACCAGCGTGTCGGCGCCCTGCGCCAGCGCGTCGGCGACCAGGAACTCGAGCTTGCGCGTCTTGTTGCCGCCGGGTGACAGGCCCAGCAGGTCGTCGCGCTTGATCCACACCTCGGGCGCGCGGCCGGCCGGGCAGGTCTGCGCCAGCCAGGCCGAGAAGCGCGGCAGCGGCTCGATCGGCGTCGCGCCTTCGGTGTAGCGGCGGCGGGGGAAGCGGGACAGGTCCATCGCGGCTAACGCCTCATATCGCCGGCTTGTCCGACAGCGCCTTCAGGTTGTCCTTCAGCTCCTGGCCCATCGGCAGGTACTCAAGGCCCTGGGCGGCGAACAACCCGGCAGACTCGCTCAAGTCGCTGTTCAGCATCGCTGTCGCCCAGGTGCTGCCGGCGCAAGGCCTCGACCGCCGCCAGCCGCTCGGCCATGGGCCGCGACAGCTAGTGCTGCAGGTCCGCGGCCTGCTGCTGGCGCCGCGGGATGCGGGTCACGACCTTGTCCATGCGGGCATTGTGCGGCCAGGCGGACTTGAACGGTCAGTGCTGCAGGATCTTCGACAGAAAGTCCTTCGCCCGCGGCGACCTTGCCTCCGGGCTGCCGAAGAACTCCTCCTTCTTGCAGTCCTCGACGATCTTGCCGGCGTCCATGAAGATCACGCGGTGGCTGACCTTCTTGGCGAAGCCCATCTCGTGCGTGACGCACATCATCGTCATGCCTTCGTGGGCGAGCTGCACCATCACGTCCAGCACCTCGCCGACCATCTCGGGGTCCAGCGCGCTGGTGGGCTCGTCGAACAGCATCACGATCGGGTCCATGCTCAAAGCGCGGGCGATCGCCACGCGCTGCTGCTGGCCGCCGGAGAGCTGGCCGGGGAACTTGTCCTTGTGCGCCATCAGGCCCACGCGGTCCAGCATCTTCAGGCCGCGCTTGGCGGCGTCTTCCTTGTTGCGGCCCAGCACCTTGATCTGCGCCAGCGTCAGGTTCTCGGTCACGGTCAGGTGCGGGAACAGCTCGAAGTGCTGGAACACCATGCCCACGCGGCTGCGCAGCTTGGGCAGGTTGGTCTTGGGGTCGGCGATGGACACGCCGTCGACGACGATGTCGCCCTTCTGGAACGGCTCCAGCGCGTTGACGGTCTTGATCAGCGTGCTCTTGCCGCTGCCCGAAGGGCCGCAGACGACGACCACCTCGCCCTTCTGGATGCTGGTGGTGCAGTCGGTCAGCACCTGGAAGCTGCCGTACCACTTGCTGACGTTCTTGATGTCGATCATCGTTTAGGTCCTAGCGAATGATGGCGATCTTGCGCTGCAGGCGCTTGACGATCATGGACAGGGTGAAGCAGATGACGAAGTACACCACTGCGGCCACGAGATAGGTCTCGACCGGGCGGTTGAAGTTCTTGCCCGCGACCTCGAAGCCCTTGAGCAGGTCGTACGCGCCGATCGCGTAGACCAGGCTCGTGTCCTGGAACAGGATGATGGTCTGCGTCAGCAGCACCGGCAGCATGTTGCGGAAGGCCTGCGGCAGCACGATCAGCTGCATGGTCTGCTTGTAGGTCATGCCCACCGCGTAGCCGGCGTGCACCTGGCCGCGCGGCACGCTCTGGATGCCGGCGCGCATGATCTCCGAGTAGTACGCGGCCTCGAACAGCGTGAAGGTGACGATGGCCGACAGTTCGGCGCCCATCGGCCGCCCGATGATCAGCGGGATCAGCAGGAAGAACCACAGGATCACCATCACCAGCGGCACGCTGCGCATCAGGTTGACGTAGGTCGCGGCCGGCATCACCAGCCACTGCTTGCCCGACAGCCGCATCAGCGCCAGCGCGGTGCCCAGCACGATGCCGCCGATCATCGCGATCAGCGTCAGCTGCACCGAGAAGATCAGCCCCTTGAGGACGAAGCTGGAGACGACGTTCCAGTTGAGGAAGGCGAAGTCGAGGTTCACTTGCCACCCCCGATCATGCCGGGCACCGCGACGCGGCCTTCGATGAACTTGGCCACGCGGTTGATCGCGAACGCGCTGATGAAGTAGAGCCCGGTCACCGCCAGGTAGATCTCGATGCCGCGGCTGGTCTCCTCCTGCGCCTGCATCGCGAACATCGTCAGCTCGGCGATGCTGACCGCGAACGCCACCGACGAGTTCTTGATGATGTTCATGCTCTCGCTGGTCAGCGGCGGGATCACGATGCGGAAGGCCATCGGCAGCAGCACGTAGCGGTAGGTCTGCGGCAGCGTCAGCCCCATCGCGAGGCCCGCGTAGCGCTGGCCGCGCGGCAGGCTCTGGATGCCGGCGCGCACCTGCTCGGCGATGCGCGCGCTGGTGAAGAAGCCCAGGGCCAGTACCACCAGGATGAAGCTCGGGAAGGCCTTCAGCGGCGGGATCAGTGCCGGCACCACGTGGTACCAGAGGAAGATCTGCACCAGCAGCGGGATGTTGCGGAACAGCTCGGTCCAGGCGTCGCCCAGCAGCACCAGCCACTTGTTCGGCGCGGTGCGCAGGATGCCCATCAGCGAGCCCAGCACCAGCGCCACCACCAGCGCCAGCAGCGCCACCGACAGCGTCCAGCCCCAGGCTGACAGCATCCACTGCAGGTAGGTGACGTCGCCGCCCTTGCCGAAGCAGCTTGCGGCCACGTCGCCGCTCACGGTGTCCTTGCAGAACACCTGCCAATCCCAGGAGGCCAAGTCGGTTCCCCTCGCGTCGGTGCTTGTCACCGTCAAAAAAAAGCGCGCCGGCTGCACCGAGCCGGCGCGCTGTCCGTCAGGCTATGCAATCCCCGGGCCTGCGGCCACCGGGGCAACCCGGGGGAGGATTACTTCTTGGCGTAGTCTTCCATCGGCTTGTCGTTGGGGTTGGCCCAGGCGGCCTTGGTGGCCTCGGACAGCGGCAGGCCGACCTTGGTGTTGCTGGGCGGGATCGGCTGCATGAACCACTTGTCGTAGAGCTTGGCCAGATCGCCGCTCTTGATCATGCCCTGGATGCTGGTGTCCACCGCCTTCTTGAAGGCCATGTCGTCCTTGGGCAGCATGCAGGCGATGGGCTCGACCGACAGCACCTCGCCGACGATCTTGAAGTCGGCCGGGTTCTTGGCCTTGGAGATGTTGGCGGCCAGGATCGAGCCGTCCATCACGAAGGCGTCGGCGCGGCCGCTTTCCATCAGCAGGAAGCTGTCGGAGTGGTCCTTGCCGAACACTTCCTTGAACTCCACGCCGTTGGCGCGCTCGTGCTTGCGCAGCGTCTGCACGGAAGTGGTGCCGGTGGTGGTGGCCACGGTCTTGCCGACCAGGTCCTTGATCGAGTTGATGCCGGAGTTGGCCTTGACCGCCATGCGGATTTCTTCCACGTAGGTGGTCATCGCGAACGACACGTCCTTCTGGCGCGCGGCATTGTTGGTGGTGGAGCCGCACTCCAGGTCGACGGTGCCGTTCTGCACCAGCGGGATGCGGTTCTGCGAGGTGACGGGCTGGTACTTGACGTCCAGCTTGGCCAGGCCGAGCTGCTTTTGCAGGTCGGCGATCACGCGCTCGGCCATCTCGGTGTGGAAGCCGACGTACTTGCCGTTGCCCAGCGTGTACGACAGGCCCGAAGACTCGCGCACGCCCAGCGTGATGCTGCCGGTGTCCTTGATCTTCTTCAGCGTGTCGGCCGCCTGGGCGGCGCCGGCGGAAAGGGCCAGGGCCGCCAGGGCCAGCGCGTTGACGAACAGGGTCTTCTTCATGCGAAAGGCTCCTAGAGCAGAGGAAACAAAAGAAAGCCGGAGGATACGGGCTGTCGGGCTCAACCAACGGCGCGGCGGCCGGCGGCGTTGCCCGGGTCAACCCGGATGGAGCGCAAGCCGCGTGCCAGGTCCGGGCTGCCGTTTGCGGCGGTTCACGATGGGCGCGCACTGTAGGCGCAGCCGCCGCTCGTGCGCCAATGCCGCTTTGTCGGGGGGCCATGCACCAGCGGCATGGGCTTGAAAGCTCATGCGGGTTTTCCATGACGGCCGGCACCGCCGACGAAACGCGCGGCGCCGGCCAAGCCTTCGGCCAGCAGCGCCGCGTGGCCGCCGGCGCCCTCGCGCTGCAGCGCCTGCGGCAGGGCCAGGTCCCATTGCGCGAAGGCCGAGGCGCGGTCGGCGCGCAGGCATTGCGGCGGAAAGCCGGCGATCTGCGCCGCCAGCGCCTGCGCCGCGGCCAGCGCCTGGCCGTCGTCCACCACGCGATTGACCAGGCCCATGGCCAGCGCCTCGTCGGCGGCCACCGCGCGGCCGGTGAGGATCAGGTCCAGCGCGCGCCCCATGCCCACCAGGCGCGGCAGCCGCACGGTGCCGCCGTCGATCAGCGGCACGCCCCAGCGCCGGCAGAAGACGCCGAACACCGCGCCGCGCGCGGCGACGCGCAGGTCGCACATCAGCGCCAGCTCCAGCCCGCCGGCCACCGCGGGGCCTTCGACCGCGGCGATCACCGGCTTGCCGAACGCCATGCGCGTCGGCCCCATCGGGCCCGGGCCGCTGCCGTCGGCGTGCACTTCGTGCGCGCGTGCGGGGTCGCCCACCGCGGACAGGTCGGCGCCGGCGCAGAAGCTGCCGCCGCTGCCGGCCAGCACCGCGACGCGCAGCGCGTCGTCGGCCTCGAAGGCTTCGAAGGCCTGGCGCAGCGCGCGCGCCATCGGGCCGTCGACGGCGTTGCGGCGCTCGGGGCGCTGCAGCGTGATCGTGGCCACCGGGCCTTCGACGTGGATGCTGATGTCCTGGCTCATGGGCGGCTCCCGGGTTGCCGCCGCAGTCTCGCACGCGGCCGTCGGCCGCGTCAGCCGTAGCGCTGGTAGACCTGCGCGCCGCCGCCGGGCAGCAGCAGCAGCACGTCGTAGCGGTCGCGCCGCCCGCCGTAGGCCGGGCCGTCCATGCCGGGCGAGCCCACCGGCATGCCCGGCACCGCCAGGCCCAGCGCGCGCGGGCGCTCGGCCAGCAGCCGCAGGATCTCGCGCGCCGGCACGTGGCCTTCCAGCGCGTAGCCGTCGACGCGCGCGCTGTGGCACGAGGCGTATGCCGGCGCGATGCCCAGGCGCTGGCGCATCGCGGTGTTGCCGGTCTCGTGCACCACCGTCTTCAGGCCCTGGGCCTGCAGGTGGCGCATCCAGTCGCCGCAGCAGCCGCAGGACGGGTCCTTCCAGACTTCGACGGTCACCGGCGCGGCGGCCCGGGCCAGCGGCGCCGCCAGCAGCGCCAGCGCGGCGGCGGCGCCTTGCAGGCAGTGGCGGCGGCGCGGCAGGCGGGTTGAACGGTCCATCGAAAGGCTCCTTCGGCAAGCCTGTCGACCGTACCGCAGCGCCGGCCCGCGGGGCCTGACGGCGGTCAAGCCGCGGCGTGCCGGAAGTGCCGGCGCGCCGGGCTCGGGACTAGCCCCATGCCCCGCCGCGGTGCGCCGGTGTATGGTGCCGTGACCTTTGCCACCGAGCCGTCCCCATGCCCTTCCGCCGAGTGTTCCTGGCTGCCGCGATGCTGGGCGCCAGCCTTCTTGCGTGGCCCGCCGCGTACGCCGCCGAGACCGTCAACGTCTATTCGATCTGGCCCGAGAACTGGGCGCGGCCGATGTTCGAGGAGTTCGAGAAGGCCACCGGCGTCAAGGTCAACTTCGTGCGCTTCTCGTCGGGCGAGGCGCTGGCGCGCGTGATCGCCGAGAAGGGCAACCCCAAGGTCGACGTGCTGTTCGGCGGCCCGGTGGAGACGCACGCCGCCGGCATCGCCGAGGGCGTGTTCGAGCCGTACAAGCCGCCGTCGTTCGCGCGGCTGCCGGCGCGCTTCCGCCACCCCGACGGGCAATGGGTGGCGATCGCCGACGACCCGCTGGTCTTCATGACCAACAACAAGTTCCTCAAGGACAACAAGCTGCAGCCGCCCGAGAGCTGGAACGACCTGCTGGCCCCGGACCTACAAGAACCAGCTGCAGATGGCCGACGCGCGCACCTCGGGCACCGCGGTGACGCGCATCTTCTCGGTGCTGGAAGTCTTCGGCCGCGACGAGGCCAAGACCTTCGACTTCCTGAAGAAGATGCGCCCCAACGTGCAGCTCTACACCAAGAGCGGCGGCGGCGGCACGCTGCCGGTGGGGCTGGGCCAGGCCGGCGGCGGCATCTTCTTCATCGTCGACGCCCTGGACACCAAGGCCAAGGGTTATGACGTGTCCATCAGCTTCCCGAAGGAAGGCATCGGCACCGCGGCCGAGGCCATCGCGCTGATCAAGGGCGCCAAGAACCCCGCCACCGGCAAGAAGCTGATCGACTGGGCCACCTCGCCGGCGATGCAGGGCCTGTTCGCCAAGCACAAGATCAACTTCCTGCCCGCCCACCCCGACGTGCAGCCCGAGGCCAGCCTGGCCGCGGTGCTGAAGAACGCGAAGATCTTCCCGATCGACGCCGACTACGCCGGCGCCAACCGCAAGCGCGTGGTCGAGCGCTGGATCGCCGAGGTTCTCAACCAGTGACCGCGCTGCGCGGCGGCGCCCGCGCTCCGGGCGCCGACCCGCTCACCGCCGCCACGGCGCTGCTGCTGTGGCTGCTGCTGGGCCTGTTCGTCGTCTACCCGCTGGCGATGATGGGCGCGCGGCTCTTCGTCGACCAGGGCCAGTTCTCGGCCGCCGGGCTGCTGGCGGTGCTGGCCGACCGCCACCAGTGGCGTGCCTTCGGCAACAGCCTGCTGCTGGCCGCCGTGGTGGGCGTGGCCGGCACGGCGCTGGGCTTCGTGTTCGCGTTCACCGCCGCGCGCTCGCAACTGCCGCCCTGGGTGCAGCGGCTGATCGACGCCAGCGTGCTGCTGCCGCTGGTCAGCCCGCCGTTCACCAGCGCGATCGCGATCATCTTCTCCTTCGGCCCGCGCGGGCTGATCACGCACGAGCTGCTGGGCATCCAGGGCGCCAGCGTCTACGGCTTCACCAGCACGATGGCGAGCGAAGTGGTGACCTTCTTCCCGATCGCCTACCTCACGCTCAAGCCCATCCTCGCCGGCATCGACAGCAACATCGAAGGCATGGCGCTGTCGCTGGGCGCGTCGCGCGCTCGCGTGTTCCGCACCGTCACGCTGCCGCTGGCGACGCCGGGGCTGGCCAACGCCTTCCTGCTGCTGTTCGCGGCGTCGCTGGCCGACTTCGCGACGCCGCTGATCCTGGCCGGCAACCAGTTCCCGGTGCTGCCGACGCAGGCCTACCTGCAGATCACCGGCATGTTCGACCTGCGCGGCGGCGCGGCGCTGTCGTTCCTGCTGCTGCTGCCGGCGCTGGCGGTGTTCCTGCTGCAGCGGCACTGGGTGGCACGGCGCTTCTACGTCACCGTCACCGGCAAGGGCGCGGGGCAGACGCCGTTCGACAGCGTCTCGCCCGCGGTGCGGCGGCTGCTGCTGGCCACCTGCGTGGGGGTGACGCTGGCGATCGCGTGGTTCTACGCGCTGCTGCTGTACGCGTCGCTGGTGGTCGCGCTGGGCGCCAACCACGACTTCACGTGGCAGCACTACCGCGTGATCTTCACCGAGGGCGCGCGCTTCATCCGCGACACGCTGATCATCGCCGCCTTCGCGATGCCGCTGGGCGGGCTGTACGGCGTGCTGGTGGGTTATCTGGTGGCACGCAAGCGCTTCATCGGCCGCGGCGCGATGGAGCTGGTGTCGATGGCCAACTACGCGCTGCCGGGCACCATCGTGGGCATCGCCTACCTGATCGCCTTCAACGAGCCGCCCATCGAGCTGACCGGCACCGCGCTGGTGATCATCGCCTGCTACGTGTTCCGCTACGGCCCCACCGGCATCCGCGCGACGGTGGCGCTGCTGTCGCAGATCGACAAGAGCCTGGAGGAGGCCTCGGCCAGCCTGGGCGCGGGCAGCGGCACGACGTTCCGCCGCGTCACGCTGCCGCTGATCGTGCCGGCCTTCTTCGCCGGGCTGGGCGTGGTCTTCATCCGCTCGATGACGGCGATCAGCGCGACGATCTTCCTGGTCTCGATGTCGTGGACGCTGATCACGGTGAAGATCCTGGAGAACATCACCGAGCTGGCGCTGGGCCCGGCGGCCGCGTTCTCGGTGCTGGTGTGCGCGATCGTCTTCGTCGTCATCGGGCTGATCGGCGCGCTGCTGGCGCGCCTGAAGGCGCCGGGCGCCGGCCCGGTCACCAACATGCTGGGGGGTTGAACGCATGGGCGAGACGAAGCTCGGTGTGCGCGTGGACGGCCTGTCCAAGCGGTACCAGCACCGGGTGAAGGGCGAGGTCTGGGCCGCGCGCGCGGTGAGCCTGGACGTGCAGCCCGGCGAGTTCCTCACGCTGCTGGGCCCCTCGGGCTGCGGCAAGACGACCACGCTGCGCATGGTGGCCGGCTTCGAGACGCCCGACGAGGGGCGTGTGTCCATCGCCGGGCGCGACGTGACGGCGCTGCCGGCCAACCGGCGCGACATCGGCTTCGTGTTCCAGAACTACGCGCTGTTTCCGCACCTCACGGTGTTCGAGAACGTCGCCTACGGCCTGCGCGTGCGCGGCAAGGCCGAGGACGAGATCCGCCGCGCGGTGGGCGAGGTGCTGGCGCTGGTGGGCCTGGCCGGCTACGAGCCGCAGTTCAGCAGCCAGCTCTCCGGCGGCGAGCAGCAGCGCGTGGCGCTGGCGCGCGCGATCGTGATCCAGCCCGGCGTGCTGCTGTTCGACGAGCCGCTGTCCAACCTGGACGCGCGCCTGCGCCTGCAGATGCGGCACGAGATCCGCTCGCTGCAGCGGCGCTTGGGCATCACCACGCTCTACGTCACGCACGACCAGGAGGAGGCGATGGCGGTGTCGGACCGCATCGTCGTGATGAACAAGGGCCGCGTCGTACAGGTCGGCTCGGCCGAGGACTTGTATTTGCGGCCGCAAAGCGGCTTCGTCGCGCGCTTCATCGGCCGCATCAACGCGCTGCCGGCGCAGGTGCTGGCCTTGCAAGACGGCGGCGCCGAGGTGCAGGCGCTGGGCCGCCGCCTGTTCGTGCCCGGCGCCGCGGCGGCGGGATTGGCGGTGGGGCAGGCGGCCGAGCTGATGATCCGCCCCGAGGCCTTGCGCGTGCTGACCGACGAGCCGCCCGGGGCCTGGCCGGCGACGGTGAGCGAGTGCAGCTTCCTCGGCGAGAAGGTCGAGCTGCACTTCGATTGCGGCGGCCAGAGCCTGCTGCTGCTGCGCCCCGGCGGCCCCGGCGCCGCGCTGCCCGCCGGCAGCCGCGTGATGCTGGGCGCCGACCCCGATGCCTGCCTGCTGCTGCCGACGGAGCCTGCCGCATGAACGTTCAACGCCGGATCTGCCTTCTTGGTGCGTTGGCTGCCACCACCCTCAAGGCGCAGACGCCGCCCATGCGCGAGCTGCACGGCGCGCTCGACGCCTGGGCCGAGCCGGGCCTGGCGATGGCCTGGGCCGTCGTGCGCGGCCGCGGCGAGGACGACGCGCTGGTGCTGATCCGCATCGAGGCCGACCCGCAGCGCCATGCCCGCATCGCGGCCCAGGGCCGCGACCCCTTCGGCGACGGCCGCGTCGAACTGCTGGCGCCGGCCGCCAACCCCGGCGCGCTGACGCTGCGCCTGCCGCGCAAGCAGTTCGCCGACCACCCGCGCACCGAGCTGCGCTTCTTCGCCCCCGGCGCCGCGGCGCCGGGCGTGATGGTCTACTACCTCGGCGTGCCCGACACCACGCCCGAGTTCGCCACCGAATCCGAGGCCGCCGCCAGCCTGAAGGACCGGCTGGGCCGCGCGCGCGACCGCATGCGCTAGCGCGCGGGGGCCACGCCGGCCGATGGCGGACCGCGGCTACACTGCCTCGATGTCAGAGCGCGACCCGCTGCCTGCGCCGCCCGTCGTGCGCCACCTGCGCCTGGCCTCGCTGTGGCCGCTGCGCCTGGTGCCGCAGGACACGGCCGACGACGGCGCGCCGCGGCGCGCGCCCTGGCGCACTCTGCTGGACGCGGGCGAAGCCTGTCCCTGGCGCGAGCACGTCGACGAATACCACCGCGACGGCGGCGGCTTCCACGAGCGCCACTACAACGAGTTCGTCGCCTTCCTGCCCTACGTGCAGCGCTTCCTCTACGGCGACGGCCGCGCGCAGCGGGACACGAACGACGGCAGCCGGGGCTCGCCGATGCGCGTGTTCCGCCGCCGCGACCTGGCGGCGCTGCGCGTGGTGCTGAACCCGGGCGATGCGCCGCTGACGCTGCAGGTGGCGCACGTCGACCTGTACTTCTTCGAAGGCGTGGACGTGGTGCTGCTCAACGTCGAGGTGGCGGCCGGCGAGCTGCCGCTGCCGCAGGCGCAGGAGCTGATGTACCGCTTCGGCCGCGCCTACCCGGCGGGGTGGGACGCCGCCGGCCAGCCGCTGCACTGCCCGGCCGAGGTGGAATGGCTGGGCAGCCAGGGCGAGGTGCTGGCCCGCAGCGACGCCTGCGAGCGCCAGCGCTTCATGGCCCACGTGGCCGAGCACCGCGCGCCGCGCACTGCCGCGCACTGGGACTACGTGATGGCGCCGCTGGTCAACCACCATTCGGGCCAGGCCGGCGCGCTGCGCTACCGCCAGATCGAGTACTACCGCATGCCGATGATGGCCTACCTGGCGCTGGACGATCCGCGCCGGCTGTCGCGCGCCGACTACGTGCGGCTGGGGCTGGTGACGGGCGGTCCCGAAGGCCTGGACGCCGGCGGCGACGGCGGCCCGGCAGGCAGCGACTTCGAGCGCCAGTTCTGCTACGACCGCTTCTGGGTCGATGCCGGCGCGGCGCCGAACACGCGCTACCTGTGCTCGGGCCTGTCGCTGGTGGTGGTGGGCGACGCGCGCAGCCCCTTCTTCCGCTGCGCCGAGCGCGGCGTGCTGGCGCAGTTCAGGCACCAGCACTTCCTCTTGTTCCTGATCGCGCACTTCCAGAAGGCGGCGCTGCTGATGATGTCCGACCAGCTCGCCGAGGCGCTGGCGGCGCTGGACATCGCGCGGCCGGAATCGGTCAAGCGCTTCAAGCGCCAGATCCGGCTGGCCTACGTCGCCTTCCTGGGCTTCACGCACCGCTACTGGTTCCACGAGGTCAGCGAGCAGGCGCACGTGAAGGCGCTGTTCCACCTGTGCACGCGGCACCTGGGCATCGACGTCGTCTACGACGAGGTGAAGGACCGCATCCACGACATGAACGACTACCTCGACGCCGACGCGCTGCGCCGCCAGGCCAACACCGTGGTGCGGCTGACGGTGGTCACCATCTTCGGCCTGGTGGGCACCATCACCACCGGCTTCCTGGGCATCAACCTGCTGGCCGAGGCCGACACGCCGCTGCCGCACCGCGTGCTGATGTTCATGCTGGTGCTGGCGGCCACCACGGGCCTGACGTACTACACCATCGTCAAGTCCAAGCGGCTGTCGGACCTGCTGGACGTGGTGTCCGACGAGCGCGTCTCGGGCTGGAACAAGCTGCGTGCGCTGCTGGGGGTCTGGAAGCGCGCCGACTGAAATGAATCCGCCCTGAAGCGCTTTTCGGCGCCGTCGTCTGCCCAGCCGTTCGCAGCGGCACGGAGGTGGCGCATCGAGCGCATCGATGGAGGCATCGCGGCCGCGCTATGGCCGTTGCGGTGACCGGGTGCTGCAATGTGCCGATGCACTTTCGTCGGCTCGTATCGGTCTCGAAGAGCACGCGGCTCGCCGCGGGCCTGGCCATTCTGCTGTGGGTGGCCGGCGCGGTCCCGGCCCAGCCGCTCCCCGGCAAGCCCATTGCGCTATGGGTGCCCTTTGCTGCGGGCGGCATTACCGATTCCGCGGCGCGCATCGTGGCCCGGCGCCTGGGCGAGGAACTGGGCCGGACGGTGATCGTCGAGAACCGTGCCGGCGGAGGCGGCCGCATCGGCGCGGCCGAGTTCGCCCGCGCGGCAGCCGACGGCCACACGCTGATGTTCGCCAATTCGGTCGTCTATGCGCTGCTGCCGGCCAGCGTCGGCGGCCTGCGCTTCGACCCGGGCCGCGACTTCGTGCCGTTGGGCCTGCTCTCGTCCTACACCACGCTGCTGGTCTGCCACCCCGCCGTGCCCTTTTCCGACGTCGCCGGGCTGGTGGCCCATGCGAAGCGAAGTCCGGGGGCGTTGAGCTTCGCCACCGCCGGCGCCGGCAGCGGCAACCACTTCACCAGCGAACTGTTCAACCTGAAGGCGGGCGTGCAGACGCTCAGCGTGCACTACCGCGGCAACGCTCCCGCCCTGCAGGACGTGATGGCCGGCGTCGTGCAGTGCAGCCATGCCAGCGAGGTGAAGGCACTCGTCGATGCCGGCAAGCTGAAGGCGCTGGCCACGGCCGGCCAGGCCAGGGACCCGCGCTTCCCCGGCTTGCCGACCATCGCCGAAGCAGGTGTCCCCGGCTTTCAACTGGAATGGTGGCAGGGCGTGGTCGCGCCGGCCGGCACGCCGCAGCCCGTGGTGCAGCGCCTGGTGGCGGCGCTGAAGGTGGTGGCCAACGATCCGCGCGTGAAGGCCGAGACGCTGGGCCTGGGGCTGGCCGTCGACTACGGCACACCGGACGACTTCAAGGCGCGCATGGCGCAGGACCAGGCCACCTTCAAGCGCGTGATGCACGAAGCTCATCTGACCCTGGAATGACTGCCGATCCGACCGCAACGCAGTCGCCGCTGGCGCAATGGCGCCGATACCTGGCCCGCGGCGAACTGGCCTATCAGTTCGACACGGTGCGCCAATGCGCGGTGTTCTATCCGCGTGTCATGGCGCCCGGCTCCGGCGCGGCGCTGGAATGGCGCGTCAGCCGCGGCTTGGGCGTGGTGCATGCCACCACCTGGGTACCGGCGCGCGATGGCTCGTCCTGCAACCTGGCGATCATCGAGATGGACGAAGGCTTCAGGCTGATGAGCCGCGTCGAAGGCCTGCCTGCGGCCGAGGTGGCGATCGGCCTGCGCGTCCGGCTGCGCGTGCAGCCGTCCGTGGGCGACGCGGACGCGCCGATCCCGCTGTTCGACCCCCTGGAGCCGGCATGACGACCGCGGGGCTGCGGCGTGGGGCCATCGCCGTCGTCGGCGCGGCGGAGTCCGACATCGGTGCCGTGGCGGCGGGCATGAGCCCGATCGACCTCATGGCCCAGGGCGTACAGCGCGCGCTGCAGGATGCCGGCCTGCGGCTGGACGAGGTCGACGGCCTGTTTGCCGCCGGCATGCAGACGCGCATGCCGACGCTGGCGCTGGCCGAGTACCTGGGCCTGCGCCCGCGCTGGCAGGACGGCACCAACATCGGCGGCTCGTCCTTCATGTCGCACCTGGCCCATGCGCAACTGGCCATCGCGGCCGGTTGCTGCGAGGTGGCGGTCATCGCCTACGGCAGCACGCAGCGCAGCATGGGCCGCGCGACCGTGGCCGTGCCGGAGTTCAACCCCTACGAATCGCCGTTCCGCCCGGTGCTGCCGGCCAGCGCCTACGCGCTGGCGGCCTCGCGTCACATGCACCTGCATGGCACCACGCGCGAGCAGCTGGCCGAGGTGGCGGTGGCGGCGCGCCGATGGGCGCTGCTCAATCCCAAGGCCTGGGAACGCGAGCCGCTGACGGTGGCCCAGGTGCTGGGCTCGCGCATGGTCAGCCACCCGCTGACCGTGCGCGACTGCTGCCTGGTCAGCGACGGCGGCGGCGCGCTCGTCGTCACCTCCGCAGAGCGCGCGCGCACGCTGCGCCGTCCGCCGGTCTTCGTGCTGGGCTTCGGCGAGGCCTTGAGCCACCAATCGATCAGCAGCATGCCGGACCTGAGCACGACCGCCGCCTGCGAATCGGGCGCCGCGGCCTACCGCATGGCCGGGCTCGGTGCCAAGGACATCGACGTGGTCGAGCTGTACGACGCCTTCACGCTGTGCACGCTACTGTTCCTGGAGGACCTGGGCTTCTGCGCCAAGGGCGAGGGCGGCGCCTTCGTCGCCAGCGGCGCCATCGCGCCCGGCGGCGCGCTGCCGGTCAACACCAACGGCGGCGGGCTGTCGTACGGCCACCCCGGCATGTACGGCATCTTCGTGCTCATCGAGGCGGTATGCCAGCTGCGCGGCGAATGCGGTGCGCGCCAGGTGAGCGGCTGCCATACCGCCATCGCCCACGGCAACGGCGGCGTGTTGTCCAGCCAGTGCACCGTGATCCTCGGCAGCGCCGACACCTTGTAGGAAAGGAATCCATGCTCGCAGGCAAGTGTTTCATCGTCACCGGCGCCGGCCGCGGCATCGGCCGCGCCATCGCGCTGCGTGCCGCGGCCGAAGGCGCGCGCGTGGTGGTCAACGACCCGGGTGTCGCGGTCGACGGCGCGGGCGGCGACGGCGGGCTCGCGCAGCAGGTGATGGCGGAGATCCGCGCCGCCGGCGGCCAGGCCGTGGCCAGCACCGACAGCGTCGCCGAGTGGCCCGCGGCGCAGCGCATCGTGCAGCAGGCGCTGGACAGCTTCGGCGGCCTGGACGGCGTGTTCAACAACGCCGGCATCCTGCGCGACCGCATGTTCCACCAGATGCCGGCCGAGGACTTCGACGCCGTGCTGCGCGTGCACCTGCAGGGCAGCTTCTATCTCAGCCGCGCCGCGGCGCCGACGCTGCGCACGCAGGAAAGCGGTGCCTTCGTCCACATGAGCTCGACCAGCGGGCTGATCGGCAACATCGGGCAGGCCAACTACGCCGCGGCCAAGATGGGGATCGTCGGGCTGTCGCGGGCCATCGCGCTGGACATGGCGCGCTTCCACGTGCGCTCGAACTGCATCGCGCCGCATGCCTTCAGCCGCATGATCGAGACCATCCCGGGCCAGTCGCCGGAAGCGCAGCAGGCGCTGCTGGACAAGCTGAAGGCGAAGACCGGGCCCGAGCATGTGGCGTCGCTGGCCGTGTTCCTGGCCAGCGACGCGGCGGCCGAGATCAGTGGCCAGGTCTTCGGCGTGCGCGGCGCCGAGGTCTACCTGTACAACCAGCCGCGCCCGGTGCGCACGCTGCACCGCGACGGCGGCTGGACGCCAGCCACGCTGGCGGAGCAATTGCTGCCGGCCTGGCGCTCGTCGCTAACGCCGCTGGAAGGCGCGCGCTCGGTGCTGGCCTGGAGCCCGCTGTGAGCCAGGGCTGCGCTGGTTGCCGCCGGCGGGCGCGCCATCGCCGTGCAGGCTGATGTGGCGGCCGTCGCGGTCCTGTCATTCAGCAAACACCCCCGCTTCGTCCCGCATCAGCTCCACCACCTGCCCCAGGTGATGCAGCGTGTCGCCGAACTGCAGCTCCATGCAGCTCAGCCGCTTGAAGGCATGGCCGACGGCGGACTCGTCGCTGACGCCAAGGCCGCCGTGCAGTTGCACCGCCTGCTGGCCGACGAAGCGCGCCGCCTGGCCCAGCTGCACCTTGATCTGCGAGAACACGCGCGCGCGGCGCCGTGCCGACGGCCGCATTAGCTCCAGCGTGGCATGGAAGCCCATGCCGCGCGCCAGCTCCAGCTGCAGCTTCATGTCGGCCACGCGGTGGCGCAGCGCCTGGAAGCTGTCCAGCGTCACGCCGAACTGGCGCCGCGTGCCCAGGTGCTCGCACACCAGCGCCAGCAGCCGGTCCATCAGCCCGATGGCCTCGGCCGCCTGCGCGCCGATGCCGGTCTCCGTCATCGCGCGCAGCAGCCGCTCCGCCGCGTCTGCCTGTGCGATCAGTTCGGCCGGCGCTGCGTTCAGCCGCAGGTCGGCCGCGCGCGATCCGTCGTGCAGCCGGTAGCCGACGGCCTCGACGCCCGGCGCGCGCGCCTCGGTCAGCAGCAGCGCCGGCGCGCCGTCCAGCTGCGCCGCGACGATGAACGCATCGGCATGGTCGCCGGCCGGCACCAGCGCCTTGCGGCCCTGCAAGCGCCACAGCTTGCCGTCGCGCCGGGCCTGCGTGGCTGGCGCCGTGGCCGGCATCGGCTCCTGCAGCGCCGGCATCAGCAGTTCCGTGCCGCCGCAGGCCGCAGGCCACCAGCGAGCCTGCAGCGCGGGGCTGGCGCCGGCCAGCGCCTCGGCGGCCATCAGCCAGGCCGCATAGGGCTCGGGCACCAGGCCGCGGCCCAGTTCCTCCATCGCCAGCATCGCCTCGACCGCGCTCAGGCCCAGCCCGCCGTGGGCCGCGGGGCGCGGCCATTCCAGCAGTCCCAACTCGCCCAGCTGCCGCCAGACGGCGTGCGAGAAGCCGCCTTCGCCCAGTGTCAGGCGGCGGCGTTCGAAGCCGTGTTCGCGTTGCACCCAGCGCCGCACCGTGTCGCGCAGCGCCTGCTGCTCGTCGTTCAGCTCGAAGTCCATGTCTCGCGTTCCAGGGCTCAGGCCGCCAGCAGCTGCTGGGCGACGATGTTGCGCTGCACCTCGTTGGCGCCGCCGTAAATGCTGGTCTTGCGGTGGCCGAAGTAGGCGGCGGCGTAGGGCAGGCCGTATTCGTCGGCCAGCGGCAGCGCGCGCGGGCCGGCGGCCAGCATCATCAGCTCGGTGTAGCGCTGCTGGATCTCGCTGCCGCGGATCTTCAGCAGCGCCGCCATGTCGAGCCCGCTGCCGGCCTGCGCCAGTGCGCGCAGCGACAGCAGCTCCAGCGCCACGATGTCCACCTCCAGCAGCGCCACCTGGTCCATGAAGCGCACGTCGCTGCCGCGCCCGCTGTCATGCGCCAGCCGCTTCAGCCGCCGCAGCTCGCGCTTGGCGCGGTTGACGTCGGCGATGTTGCTGCGCTCGTGCCCGAGCAGGAACTTGGCATAGGTCCAGCCGCGGTTCTCCTCGCCCACGCGGTTGGCCAGCGGCACGCGCACGTCGTCGAGGAAGACTTCGTTGACGTGGTGCTCGCCGTCGATCGTGATGATCGGCCGCACCGTGATGCCCGGGCTGCGCATGTCGATCAGCAGGAAGCTGATGCCTTCCTGCGGCCGGCCTTCGGTGGCCGTGCGCACCAGGCAGAACATCCAGTCGGCGTGGTGGGCCTGCGTGGTCCAGGTCTTCTGGCCGCTGACGCGGTAGTGGTCGCCGTCCGGCACGGCGCGCGTCTTCAGCGACGCCAGGTCCGAGCCGGCGCCCGGTTCGCTGTAGCCCTGGCACCACCAGACCTCGCCGCTGCGGATGCCGGGCAGGTGGCGCTGCTGCTGCTCGGGGCTGCCGTACTTCATGATCACCGGCGCCACCATGACCGGGCCGAAAGGCAGCACCGGCGGCGCGCCGGCCAGCGCGCAGGCTTCGGCAAACAGGTGGCGCTGGATCGGCGTCCAGCCCGGGCCGCCGAAGCGTTCCGGCCAGGCCGCGGCGAGCCAGCCGCGCGCGCCCAGGATGCGCGCCCAGCGCTGGTAGTCGCTCTTGTCCAGGTACAGGCCGTTGCTCACCTTGTGGCCGATGTCGGGGGGCAGGTGCTCGTCCACCCATTGCCGCACCTCGTCGCGGAAGCGCAGCTCGTCGTCGCTGAAGTCGAGGGTCAAGCTCGCATCCTTTCCTGGCCGTCATTCGAAGTGGATCGCCAGCTCGCGCGCCATCTTCTGGAAGCGCGCGACGTCGCGCACCATCGCCTTCTGCAGTTCCTCGCCCGAGCCGGGATAGGGGTACAGCCCGAGCAGCTTCAGCCGCTCCTGCAGTCCCGGCGCCGCCAGCGCCTGGCGGGTGGCTTTCTCCAGCGTGGCCAGCACTTCGGGACGCAGCCCGGCCGGCGCCAGCAGGCCCTGCCACATGCCGAGGTCGAAGCCGGCCGCACCGGCTTCGTCCAGCGTGGGCACGTCGGGGTAGTAGGGATCGCGCTTCAGGCCGAGCGTGACGATGGGCCGCACTTTGCCGGCCTCGATCTGCGCGCGTGCCAGGCCGTCGAAGCTGCAGTCCACCTCGCCCGACACCACGGCCTGCATCGCCGGGCCGCTGCCGCGGAAGGGCACGTGCACCACCGGCACCTTCTGCACGGCGGCGAACATCTCGCCGGCGAAATGCGCGCCGGTGCCCACGCCCGGGGTGCCGTAGACCAGCCCGTTGGGCCGGCGGCGCGCATAGGCCACCAGCTCGGCCAGGTTGTGCGCCGGCAGTCCGGCGCCGCAGATCATCAAGGCCTGGTAGCCGAACAGCCGCGCCACCGGCGTGAAGCCCTTCACCGGATCATAGGGCAGCGGCACGCTTGATGCCGAGGCCATGCCATGGGTGGCAGTGTTGGCCAGCAGCAGCGTGTAGCCGTCGGCCGCGGCGCGCGCGACCATCTGCGTGCCGATGCGGCCCGAGGCGCCGGGCCGGTTGTCGATGACCACCGGCTGCTTCAGCACTTCGGCCAGCTTCTCGCCGAACAGCCGCGCCGCGGTGTCGGTGGGTCCGCCCGGCGCGAAGGCGACCACCATCGTGATGGGGCGCGACGGGAAGTCCTGCGCCAGCGAGCCCGTGCAGAGGAACGCCCAGGCGAGGGCGGCCGAGAACATGCGCTTGATCATGTCGTCTCCTTGCTTGCGATGCGGGGGCGCCGCTGCGTCGGCGGCACCTCCCGCAGGGGGGGCTGGCTCAGGCGGCTTCGACGCGGTCTTCGGCGTCGAAGATCAGGTGGATCTTGGCGAACTCGTCCACCACCTTGGCGCCGAAGCGCCGCTCCATCTCCACGCCCACGCGCTTGGGGAAGGCGACCATGTCGGTCATCTTCTCGGCACCTTGGATGATCACGAACAGCCGGCTGCGCCCGGGCCCGGTGTTGCGGAAGCCGCGCATCACCTTGGTCGGCACCGGCACCAGGTCGTAGGGTCTGACGGTGGTGACGAATTCGTGGTCGAAGCCGGTGGTCATCTCCCATTCGCCTTCGATGCACAGGAAGGACTCCTGCGTGTCGGAATGCGAGTGCGGGGGCGGGCCGGCCTCGCCGGGCGTGCATTCGGCGATCGACAGATACAGCGAGGGCAGGCCGTACATCGGCGAGGTGCGCGCGCGGCCGGTGTGGCCGACCGGCACGATCAGCGGGTACACCGAGCCGGCCGAGAGCATCTGCGTGGCGGCGGGCGGGATGCCGGTGGATTCGTTCAGCTCGTCCTTGTAGGCCACCAGCCTTTCGCCGCGCGTGACGCGGCCGCGCAGTTCGGCGGCGTCGACCGAGGCGCCGGGCTGCGTGTCGAAGCTCACGGCCAGTGCCTGGGCGGCTTCGGCGCTGACTTCGGCCGGCTTCGCGCCCTGCACCACGGCCGCATACGCGCTGTCGGCCGGGCCGTTGAGCGCGACCACGAAACGCGCCAGCGCGGCGCCGCCGTTCTTCACCACGTGCTTGACGTCCACCGGCACCGACAGCATGTCGAAGCGGCCGAGCTGCACGACTTCGTCGAGGCCGGGGCCGAGGCAGATGGTGAGCGTGCCGTCGAGGCAGAGGATGTTCTCGATGGCGTCGCTGTTGCGGTAGGGCAGCGATTCGGCGCCGGCCGGCATCTCGGTCATCGCGGTGGCCGCGCGCGGCGGGCATTGACGCGCCGCGCCGCCGAGGCGGCCGCGGGTGCCGGCCGGCGACAGCATCGGCGTCAGCCGGCCGCGCCACAGCGCCCGCACGGCCTCGGCATGGCGCAGCGCGGGCGCATCCTTCGGCGCGCCGTAGTCGGGGAAGCGCGAGACCCAGCTTTCGATGGCCTGCTGGCTCATCGGCACCTTGAAGCGTTGTTCGGGCAGGGGGTAGCGGCTGGCGGACATGCGAGGGCTCCTTGATCGTGTGCGGTGGGTGTGCGGCCGGATGACCGCTGCACGCCATTGCAGCGCCGCGCGCACCGCACCGCCATGACCGGGCCTCGATGCCGGCATCGGTGCCTTCAATGCACGGGCGGCAAGCAGCCGGCGCCGCGCAGCTCGGCCGCCACCTCGCGCATCACGCTGCGCAGGAAGCTGTGGGCCGGATCGCGGTGCAGACGGCCGTGCCAGTACATGCCGATGTCGATGACGTCCAGCGCCAGCGGGACGGCCAGGATCTGCAGGCCGAACATTTCGGCTCCGGCCTGGGCGACGCGCTGCGGCACGATGGCCAGCAGGTCGGTTGCCGCGACCACCGGCGCGGTCAGCGTCAGGCTGGGCACGCGCAGCGCGGCGCGTCGGCTCAGGCCGAGCTCGGCCAGGCGTTCGTCGACCATCGTCTCCATGCTCGGGAACGGCACCGGTCCGCCGCCGAAGACGACGTGCGACATCGCGACGAACTGGTCGAGCGTCAGGCTGCCTTGCACGCAGGGGTGCGCGCGCGCGGCGATGCACACCGCCTGCTGCGGATAGAGCTGCGAGGTGTGCAGTTCGGCGGCGGCGCGCGGCAGGTGGCCGATGACCAGGTCGCACTCGCCCTCGCGCAGGAACTCGGCGCTGCGCCGCATGTCGCCGGGCTGGCAGGTGAAGCGCAGCCCCGGCCCCTGGCTGCGCATGCGTGCCAGCAGCGGCGGCAGGAAGAGCTGCGCCACGCCGTCGGAGGCCATCAGGCGGAAGTGGCGCTCGGCAGCGCGCGGTTCGAAGGGCTGTGCGGCACGGGTCGCCTGGTCGATCAGCGCCATCGCCTCGTGGAACTTGGCGGCCAGCTGCAGCGCCTGCCCGGTCGGTTCCATGCCGGCGCGGGTCTTGACGAGGATCGGGTCCTTGAACACGAGGCGCAGCCGCGCCAGCGCGCTGGACATCGCCGGCTGGCCGATGCCCATGCGGTCGGCCGCGCGCGTGACATGCCGCTCGGCCACCAGCGCCTCCAGGTAGGCCAGCAACTGCAGGTTCAGGTTGCGGTGCGTGTCCATCGGCGGTTGACTCTAGTCAAGGCGCCGCGCGACGGCGATGGCGATTGAACGTCAATTCCGCATATCGGAACAGAGCTTCCGCGGTGCGGCGCGGTCGCACCTAGGGCTTGTGCGGAGGCATCGATGCCGCCCATGGCCGCATCGATGGCGGGCGATGGCCGCCGGCGCGGCGCGGGGCTCGAATGCGCGATACACCGTGCAGGAGACATCGACCGTGCATCACAACCCCCGCCCCGCCACCCGCCCGGGCAGCCGGCCGCTGAAGCCCGACCAGGCCGCCGCACTGGTGCCCGACGGCGCCACCGTCGTCTGTGCCGGCTTCGTCGGTGCGGGCCACCCGGAGGCCGTGACCGCAGCGCTGGAGCGGCGCTTCCTGGCGAGCGGGCATCCGCGCGGGCTGTCGCTGGTCTATGCCGCCGGCCAGGGCGACCGCGCCAATCGCGGCGTCAACCACTTCGGCCACGAAGGCATGACGCGGCGGGTCATCGGCAGCCACTGGATGGCGGCGCCCAAGCTCGGCGCGCTGGTGGCCGCGGATGCGATCGAGGCCTACAACTGGCCGCAGGGCGTGATCGCGCATCTGTACCGCGCGGCGGCGGGCGGCAGGCCGGGCGTGTGGTCGCGCATCGGCCTGCACACCTTCGTCGATCCGCGGCACGACGGCGGCCGGCTGACGCCGCGCTCGCCGCCGCTGGTGGAACTGGTGCAGGTGGCGGGCGAGGAGTTGCTGTTCTTCCCGCGGCTGCCGGTGCAGGTGGCGCTGATCCGCGCGACCAGTGCCGACGAGGACGGCAACCTGAGCACCGAGCACGAGCCCTTTCACCAGGACTTGCTGGTCACGGCGCAGGCGGCGCGCAACAGCGGCGGCATCGTCGTCGCGCAGGTCAAGCGCATCGTGCCGTCCGGCACGCTGGATCCGAACCTGGTGCGCGTGCCGGGCATCCTGGTCGACCACCTGGTGTTGAGCGAAAACCCGGCCGACCACTGGATGACCTACGCCGAGGAGTTCAACCCGGCCTACCTGCAGGCGGCGACGCATGCGCCCGCGCGGCCGACGGCTGCCGCCGTCAGCCCGGCGCCGCTGGACGCGCGCCGGCTGATCCAGCGCCGCGCCTACCTGGAACTGCTGCCGCTGCAGCGGCCGGTGGTGAACCTGGGTGCGGGCATGCCCGCCGGGGTCGGCGTGATCGCGGCCGAGGAAGGCCTGCAGGGCTATACGCTGACGGTGGAGGCCGGGCCGATCGGCGGCACGCCGGCGCTGGGCCTGAGCTTCGGTGCCAGCGCCTACCCGCAGGCGATCATCGACCAGGGGGCGATGTTCGACTTCTACGACGGCGGCGGCATCGACATCGCCTTCCTCGGCATGGCCCAGCTCGACCTGGCGGGCAACGTCAACGTCAGCCGCTTCGGCCCGGTGATCGCCGGCATCGGCGGCTTTATCAACATCTCGCAGAGCGCGCGGCGCGTCGTACTGATGGGCAGCTTCAGCGGCGGCGGCCTGCGCGTGCAGGCCGGGGACGGGCGGCTGCGCATTCTCGAAGAAGGGAAGGTGCCGAAGCTGCTGTCCGAGGTGGAGCACCTGAGCTTCAACGGCGCCTACGCGCAGCAGCGCGGCATCCAGGTGCGGTACGTGACCGAACGCGCGGTGTTCGAGCGGCGCGGCGCGCGGCTGACGCTGATCGAGCTGGCGCCGGGGCTCGACGTGCGGCGCGACGTGCTCGAGCGCTGCAGCCTGGACATCGCCGTGGCGGAAGACCTGCGGCCGATGCCGGCGGCGGTGTTCACGAACGCGCCGCTGGGCACGGGCGCCGCCTGAGCCGGCTGGTATCGTGGCCCGATGCCGCCCGCGCCATCCAGCCCACGACGCAAGAGCGCTGCAGGGGACTCCGTGCAGTCGCTGCGCAAGGGCTTCGCGATCCTGAAGTGCTTCGCGCCCGGGCACGACCTGCTGGGCAACAAGGACCTGGCGGAGCGCACCGACCTGCCCAAGGCGACCGTGGCGCGCTTCACGTCGACATTGGTGGAGCTGGGCTACCTGCGCGCGACGGCCGACCGCAAGTACCGCCTGACCAGCGCGGTGCTCGACCTAGGTTTCGCGTTCCTGGCCGAGTACGAGATCCGCGAGCTGATCCGCCCTTACCTGCAGGAGGTGGCCGACTTCGCGCTGGCCGGCTGCTCGGTCGGCACGGTCGACGGGCTGCACATGCTGTTCATCGAACAGTGCCGTTCGCGCGTGGTGCGCATGGGCGTCAATGTCACCGTCGGCGCACGCCTGCCGATGGTGAACACCGCGATGGGCCATGCCTATCTGGCGGGACTGCAGGCCGACGAGCGGGCGCGCACGCTGCACCTGCTGCAGCTGGCCTATGCCGACGGCTGGGCACGCTACCGGCGCGGCATCGAGAGCTCGCTGCGCCAGGTGCAGCAGAACGGCTTCTGCGCGGTGCTCGGCACCTGGCAGGAAGGCATCCATGCGGTCGGCGTGCCGCTGGTGGCGCGCCACGGGCAGCAGGTCTACGCCGTCACCTGCGCCGGCCCGTCGAGCCTGCTGCCCAAGGAAAAGATCCTGTCGCAGGTGGGGCCCAAGCTGGTCGAGGTGGTGCGCACCGCGGCGACGATGATCCTGTAGCACGCGGGCCCTATCCCACCCACACGACCTGCCTCTCGCGCCGCAGCGCGGCGATCACGCTGCAGGCCACCGGATGCACACCCTGGCCGAGTTCGGGCCGCACCTCGACGCGCAAGGTGCCGGCCGCGCTCTCGGCCTGCAGTGCGAGCCGGTTGCGCGCGACCGGCCCTGGATGCCGCACCTCGATGCGCGTCGCATCCAGGCCGGGACCAGCGAGCGCGGCGGCCACGGCCACGTTCACGGCATCGGGGAAGCGCCGCGCGGCCTGGCGGACCGAGCCGCTGAAGCGCAATTCGGCCGGCGCGGGGCCGGGCAGCAGTTCGATGTCCAGTTGCAGCTTGGCGCCCGGCGCGACGGCGGCGGCAGCCACGCCGTCCAGCCCCGCGAAGGCGCCGGCAAGGACACGCAGGCGATGGCCCGACGCATGCCCGGCGGCTTCCAGCCTGTGCAGCAACGCTGCGTCCGCGAGGGCTACGGCGCTGGTCGTCCAGAGGTCGGCGCAGCGCAAAAGCGGTTCGCCCGCGGCGGCCAATGCCGCGGGGCCGGCCACCTCCACCACGAGGTCGGGCCGGGTCGCCAGAAAGGCTTCGAGGTCGGTGGTGAACAACGCATCGCCGTACGCATCGGCGCGCCGCACCAGCACGCTGCAGACCTGCCAGCCCGGCAGTCCGCCGGCCCGGCAGGCTGCGAGCACCGGTGCGCCGATACGCCCGCAGCCGACCAGTGCCAACCGTCTGACGGCCGCCGTCATGCGTCGATTTCCACGTCGCAGGCCGGCATGGCCAGGCAGGCCAGGCACTCGTGCGGGTCCAGCGGCGGCGTGGGACCACCGTGCCGGACGCGGCCGGCAAGCAGCCTCACCCGACAGGTTTCGCACTGTCCTACTCGGCAGCCGCCCGCCAGCGGCACGCCCATGCGCGCGGCCAGTGCGAGCAGGTTCGTGTCCGTGCGCCCCCAGACGGCCTGCACGCCGCTGCGCGCGAAGCGCACGCGGCAGCCCAGCGCGGAGGCGGGCGGCGCTTCGGGCGCGAGGCTAAAGACTTCGCTGAAGATGTCGTGGCGCGGCACGCCGCGCGCCACCAGCCCGGCGATCGTGTCGCGCGCCATGGCGGGCGGGCCGCAGACGTAGAAACTGGCGTGCTGTCCGATCCAGTGCGCATCGACCCGGCATGCGCTGACGCGCGCACCTTCGGCGCCTTCACTGAGCAGGGTCACCAGCTGCAGCTGCGGCAGGCGTTGCGCGATCTCGCCCACGCGGCCCGCATAGGCCTGTTCGTCGGCATTGCGGCTGCCATGCAACAGCAGCACCGGCCGCCGCAGGGCAGCCGGGTCGGCGGCCCAAGCTTCGAGCAGGGCCATGAACGGCGTGAGGCCGACGCCGGCAGCGAGCAGCACGACGGGCCGCGACGGCCGGGCCGGCAGCAGGAAGCGGCCGGCGGGACGCGTCAGGCGCACCGGCACCGCGGCACGCACATCGCCGCGGAACAGGCGGTGCAGCGTGGCGGACAACCGGCCGCCGTCGCGTGCCAGGCCCACGGCAATGCGGTAGCTGCGGCGGCCGGGCTCGGCCGCCGCGCCCACCAGCGAATAACTGCGTTCGCAGGCCGAGCCGTCGGGCAGCGTCGTGCCGATGCGCACGTGCTGCCCCGGCAGGTAGTCGGGCAGCCGCCGGCCGTCCGTGGCGCTCAGCGACAGCTCCAGCACGCGCGACGACGGCCAGCCGCTGCAGCGGGCCCAGGCATCGATGCTGCCGCTCCAGCCGGCGGCGGTGCCGTCCGCCCGCGCGACGGCGCACGGCAGCGAGCGCAGCGGCGCCGAGCCCGAGGGCCCGTCCAGCAGCGCCGCATCGACGAGGGCGTTCGGGTTGGCATGCCCGGCCGTCAGCGGGTCGGTGGCCGGCAGCCCCAGTTCGTCGCAGCCCTGCCACCAGCCGAAGCTGGCCAGCACCGTGCCTTCGGCCAGCGAGTCGTCCAGCGCGGCGCGGTAGCGGCCGCTGCCGCGCGGCGTGCGGACGTCGATCCAGTCACCCTCCGCCACCGCGTGCCGGCGCGCCAGTGCCGGATGCAGCCGTGCCGTGGGTTCGGGCTCGCGTTGCCGCAGCGAGGGCAGCGCGCGGTGCTGGCTCTGGCAGTAGTAGCCGCTCTTGGCGCTGGACAGCGTCAGCGGGTAGCCGGCGGCGGCGCCGCTGGCCGGCGCCAGCCACTGCGGCACCGGTGCGATGCCGGCGCGCACGAAGCGCTCCGAATGGATCTCGATGCGCCGGCTGGGCGTGGCGAAGCCGGCCACGCGGCCGTCGGGCAGCCGTGCGGCATAGGCGCGCTCCACCTGCGGCAGCGGCACGCGCACGCCTTCGGGCCGCGCGCGCAGCTGCGCCATCGACAGGCCGAGCGGCGCCAGCACGTGGTCCTGCGCGCGCTCGATGTCGCCGTCGAAGAACTGCGCGCCCAGGCCCAGGCGCACGGCCAGCGCGAACACGATCTCCAGGTCCGGGCGCGCCAGGTTGCCTGGCGGCGGCGGCACCAGCGCGCGCCGCAGCTGCACCTGCTCCATCGCCCGGGGGCCGATCTCGAAGCCGATGCGCAGGCCTTCGCGTTCCCACGGCGTGCACGCCGGCAGCAGGTAGTCGGCACGGCGCGCGGTGGGGTTCTCGAACAGATCGACGTGCACGTGGAACTCCAGCGCGTCGAGCGCCGCCGCGGTACGCGCCGAGTCCGGCTGCGACAGCACCAGGTTCGCGCCGAAGCCCACCAGCGCGCGCACGCGGTAGGGCCGGCCTTCGAGCACGGCGCGCTGGAAGTCGTCGGCCAGCGCCCAGCCGAAGGCCGGCGGGCCCAGCGGGCGCTGCGCCAGGCCCAGCGCCCGCGCGGCCTGCGCCGGATCGATCAGGCTGCGGTCGTTGGCCGCGTTCACCGGCAGACGGCGCAGATGGCGGTTGCCGCCGGGCGCATCGACGCAGCCGGTCAGCGCGTACAGCAGCGCGATGGCGCGGTCGGTCTGCGTGGCGTTCGCATGCTGGGCGATGCCGGTCCAGCTGAAGTAGCTGGTGCGCCGCGATGCGGCCAGCAGTTGCGCGGCCTGCTGCAGCGCTTCGGCGGGAATGCCGGTCGCCTGCTGCACCCGCTGCGGCGTCCAGGGTTCGCAGGCTTGCGCATAAGCGTCCAGCGCCGTGCGGCAGGCGATGCCGTTCAGCACGCGGCCGCCGCGCAGCGCCAGCGTGTCGGGGAACAGGCCGCCGGTGTCGAGCGCGACCGGCGCGCTGGCGGCGTCGTCCCAGGCCAGCGGCCGGTCGTCGCCGGCGGCGCCCAGGTCGCGCGCCCGCAGCCAGAGACCGTTGTCCTCGCGCACCAGGAAGCCGGCGTTGGTCCACTGGCGCACGAAGCCTTCGTCCCAGCCGTGCCCGTGCAGCAGCTCGCGCGCCAGGCCCAGCGCCAGCGCTGCGTCACTGCCGGGCCGCGGCTGCAGCCACAGGTCGGCGTCCTGCGCATGGCGCGTGCGCACCGGGTCGATGACGATCAGCTTCGCGCCGCGCGCGCGTGCCTGCGCCAGCGCCTGGGCCTGCGCCAGCCAGACGTTGCCGGGGTTGAAGCCCCACAGCAGCACGAGATCGGTGTGCGGATAGTCCGGCATGCCGATGCCGGTGCCGAAGGTATGGGCATGGTTGTGGTCGCGGTGCCAGTTGCACAGCTCCACGCCGGTGAGGAAGTTCGGGCTGCCGAAGGCGAAGACCAGCCGCTCCAGCCAGTCCAGGCTGTCCGACATGCCGCTGGCACCGGGCGAGGCGCTGGCGAAGGCCACCGCGTGCGCGCCGTGCGCAGCGCGAATGGCATCCAGCCGGGCGGCGATGTCGTCCAGGGCCTCGTCCCAGCCCACTGCCTGCCAGCCGGGGTCGGCGCTGCCGCGCGGCGTCGTGCGCTTCAGCGGCCGCGACAGGCGCTGCGGGTGCGCCTGCAGCTCCGGCGCGGCGCGCCCCTTCGCGCACAGGCCGCCGCCGGTGGGGTGTTCCGGCCACGGCTCCACGCCGGCCAGCCGCTCGCCGTCGACCAGGTAGCGCGCGCCGCAGCGCGAGCGGCACAGCACGCAGAAGCCGTCGTGCCGCTGCACCACGGCGGAATCAGCCGTTCGTCTGGCCCAGCGGCACCACGCTGAAGTCGGCATGGTGCAGTGCGCGCTTGCCCAGCCGCGTGATCTTGAAGCGCGCGCCGCAGGCCGGATCGGTGGAGGCGATCAGGCAGTCGGAGGTCATCCAGTCGTTCGGATGCGTGGGCCGCTGCTTGGCCGGGATGAAGGGCAGCACCGCCAGCAGGCCGTACAGCGAGAACTCCGGCCGGTCCTTCGGGAACACCAGCCGCCCGCCGATCACGTCGAAGTAGTCGCCCTTCTTCACGTGCATGATCGCCGGGCGCTCGGATTCGATCACCTCGACGCGCAGGTCGTACATCTCGAACACGTCATCGGTGGTCTTGGCATCGCTCATCGTCATCCCCTCAGTTCGTTCAGGTTCGGCGCCATCAGCATCTTCTCCGGTGCGCCGTGCACGTTCTGGTTCATCTGCATGATGCGCTTGTGGATGCTGGCCGGGTCGCGCTCCACCGCATAGCAGTCGCCGGGCGCGCCGGGCGACGATGCCGCCAGCACGTCGAGCGCCTGGCGGTCCGCGTCGTCGAGCCGCACGCGGAAGATCTCCAGCGTCTCGGCGAGGTGCTTCGCATCCTTGGCGCCGACCAGCGCCAATGCCACCTGCGGCTTGTCCAGCACCCAGCGCGCGGCGATCGTGCTGATGCCGGTGCCGTGCTTTTGCGCGATGGCGTCCAGCTGCTGCAGCAGTTGCTGGAAGCGCGCCCAGCCGCCGACTTCCTCGACCATCAGCCGGTACTTGACCAGCGAGCGGTTCGCATAGGGCTGCGGCGGGTCGGGCTGGCCCAGCCACCGGTTCGACAGGAAGCCGCCGGCGATGGTGCCGTAGCAGAACAGGTGGATGCCGTGTTGGCGGCAGAACTCCACCATGCCGCGCTCGGGCCGCGTGTCCAGCAGCGAATACTGCAGCTGGTGGCTGAACAGCGTGACGCCGGCGCCGACGATCTCGCGCATGTGCGCCACGTCGAAGTTGGTCGTGACCACGTGCGCCACCTTGCCCGCCTTCTGCATCTCCTGCAGCCACAGCATCGCCTGCACGCAGCCGGGAATGGCGTAGTCCCACCAGTGGAACTGCACCACGTCCAGTTGCTCGACGCCCAGGCGCTGCAGCGAGGTGTTCACCGCCTCTTCGACATGGGCCTTGCTCAGCACCGGCAGCAGGTCCAGGTCCGGCGTGTACTTGGTGGACACGCGCAGACCGCGCGCCAGCGCCGGGTACTTGGCGCGGAAGCGGCCGATCAGCGCTTCCACGCCGACGTAGTGGTCGGCACAGTCGAAGGCGTTGATGCCGGCCTCGACGAAGCGGCGCATGTCCTCCACCGCCGCGTCGGCGTCGTAGGCCGCGCTGTGGCGCTCGGCCAGCTGCCAGTTGCCCTTGGCGACGCGGGAGACGGTGTAGCCGGGTGCCAGCGTGATGGTTTCGACGGCGTTGCTCACAAGCCCACCTTCTTCTCGATCGCCTGCATCTCCTCGGTCGTGAAGGTGCGCTCGGTGACGATGCTGCCGCCTCGCACCTTCCACACCAGCATCGGGCCGATGACGTCGCCGTTCTTGTCGAACGTGAAGGGGCCGGTGGCGCCGACGTAGCGGATCTTCTTGCCGGCCTTCAGCGCATCCAGCCCCTTCTTCAGGCCCTCGACGCCGGTACCGACCACCTCGCCCTGCGGGTCCTGCACCGCGCGCAGCGCGTCGCGGATCGACGGGCCGTCCAGCTTGGGCGCGGCCTGCATCGCCAGCAGCGTCACGGCCGCGGCGTCGTACATCGTCTGCAGGCCGGGGCCCACCGCCGGCCGGCCGTAGGCCGCCTGGAAGTCGCGGCTGAAGGCGTCGGCGCTGGGGCCGCTGGCCGGCGCGTTGTCGATGCCCACCGCCTTTTCCAGGAACTTCTCGCCGACGTTCTTCAGCACGTCGGGCGAACGCATCGTGTTGTGCAGGATCACGTTCTGCGTGCCGCCCAGCGCGAACCAGTCGCGCAGCACCGCGGTGCCGTCTTGCGACAGGCCGATCAGGATCAGCGCATCGGGGTTCATCGCCAGCGCCTTCTGCACGTCGGCGCGGTACGAGGGCTGGTTCTCGGCATAGGGCACCAGGCCGGCGACGCTGCCGCCCAGCTTTTCGAGCGCGCGCCTGGTGTCCGGCGCCACGCCGTTGCCGAAGTCGTTGTTGATGTACATGATGACCGGCTTCTTGTAGCCCTTGTCGATGGCCGTCACCGCGTGGACCAGCGCCGTGCTGCGCGCCACCGGGATCGTGCGGAAGAAGTAGCCGCCGGTCTTGCCTTCCTCGGACAGCTTGGTCAGTGCCGGCGTCACCGCGCAGCACGCGACCGTCGGGATCTTGTTCGGTACCGACACCGAGTTGACGACCTGCAGCGCCGTGCCGCTGCCCACCAGGCCGACGATGGCGTTGACCTTCTGCACGTCCACCAGGAAGCGCGCCGCGTCCAGCCCCACCGAGGGCTGGCTGGTGTCGTCGCGCACCACGAACTCGACCTGGCAGCCCTTGACGCCGCCGGCCTTGTTGGCCTGGTCCACGGCCAGCTTGCCGGCATCGGCGATGACCTTGCCGATGGCACCCTGCGCGCCGGTGAGCGCGAGCACGCCACCCAGCTTGGGGCAGTCCTGCGCGGTGGCCTGGCTCGAGGCCAGCATGAAGAGCGAGGCGGCCGGAACGGCCAGTCGACGGAGCAAAGGCATGAGGAACTCCTTGGGTTGAGGGACGACGAAGCTCGATTCAAGCGGCGCGGCGCGCGCCGAGCAGGCCCCGGGGACGCAGCAGCAGCGTCAGCACCAGCACCAGGCCGACCAGGATCGACTGCAGCGCGCCGGCCTGCGCCTGCCAACGCGGCGGCAGCAGCAGGCCGATGAACGCGCCGGACAGCGTCCACAGGCCCCAGACCACGAAGGTGCCGGCGATGGCACCGCCGTTGCTGCCGCTGCCGCCGACGATCAGCATGGCCCAGATCTGGAAGGTCAGGATCGGCATGAAGTCGCTGGGGCTGGTGGCGCCGACGAAGCCGGCATAGAGCGCGCCCGACAGGCCCATCAGCATCGAGCCGAGCACGAAGCTGGACAGGCGCAGCCGCACGAGGTTCTTGCCCAGCGCGGCGCACACGGCTTCGTCCTCGCGCAGCGCGCGCTGTACGCGGCCCCACGGCGAATGCAGCAGCGCCTGCAGCGCCGCGTAGCACAGCGCCAGCAGGCCCAGCGCGATCGCCGCGTAGGCCCAGGCGAAGCCCTGCGCCCCCAGCGCTTCGAAGGGCCGCGGAATGCCCACCAGCCCGCGCGAGCCGCCGGTCAGCGGCTCCAGGTTGTTGGCCAGCAGCTGGATGGCCGAGCCCACGCCGAAGGTGGCGATGGCCAGGTAGTCGCTGCGCAGCCGCAGCGTGGCCAGGCCCACCAGCAGCGCCGCGGCGGCACTGGTCAGCAGGCTGGCGGCCAGCGCCGCCGCGAACGGCAGGTTCCACTGCACCAGCAGCCGCTCGGTGGCCGGCATGCTCAGCACGGCCAGCGTGTAGCCGCCGATGGCGACGAAACCCACCACGCCGGCGTTGAACTGCCCGGAGATGCCCCATTGCAGGTTCAGGCCGAGCGTGGCGATCGACAGGATCGCCGCCACGGTGATGAAGAACAGCAGGTAGGACAGCATCGCTACTTCTGCCCGGCGACGGGGAACAGCCCCTGCGGCCGCACGTACAGCACGGCCAGCAGCAGCACGAAGGGCACCAGCGGCCTGTAGGCGCCGGGCATGACCAGCGACAGCAGGTTCTCGGCCAGGCTGATGATGAACGCGGCCAGCACCGCGCCGGGCACGCTGCCCACGCCGCCCAGGATGGCGGCGGTGAACAGCGGCAGCAGCAGGCCGATGCCCATCTCCGGCCGCACCTGCACCGTCACGCCGTACAGCACGCCGGCCAGCGCCGCCAGCGCGGCCGAGACGATCCAGGTCATGCGCACGGCGGCCGCGGTGTCGATGCCGGCGACGCCGGCGAGCGACGGGTTCTCGGCCACGCAGCGCATGGCGATGCCGTGGCGGCTGCGCTGGAGGAACAGCCACAGCGCGGCCAGCACCGCCAGCGTCAGCACGAACACCAGGATCTGGTCGGGCATCACCAGCACCGGGCCGGGCAGGCGGATGGCCATCTGGATCTCGTTGCTGTACTGGTGCGGGTCGGGGCCGAAGAACAGCAGGATCAGGCTGCGCAGCAGCAGCGCCAGGCCGAAGGAGGCGAACACCAGCGTCAGCGGGTCGGCCGCGCGCTGGCGCAGCGGCCGGTAGACCAGCCGTTCGAGCAGCAGTGCCACGGCCACCGCCACCGCGATGCCGGCGGCCAGCCCCAGCACCAGCAGCCAGCCGAAGGAGAACGGGCCGAAGGGCGCGCTCAAGGCTGGCGCGCCGGCGCCGAGCGCGCCCAGCAGCACCACGCCCAGCGCGCCGTAGGCGCCGACGCCCAGCAGGTCGCCGTGCGAGAAGTTGGCGAAGCGCAGGATCGACAGGCTGAAGGTCACGCCGATCGCGCCCAGCGCCGCGATGGCGCCGCTGAGGAAGCCGTCGACGATGGCCTGCGCGATCATGCGGCGGCCTCCGCGCCGTGTCCGTGGCGGCCCAGGTACAGCTCGGCCAGCAGCGGGTCGCCCTGCAGCGCGGCGGCCGCGCCCTGGTGCGCGACGCGCCCGCCCACCAGCACCAGGCCGCGGTCGGCGATGGCCAGCCCGGCCTTGACGTTCTGCTCGACCATCAGCACCGCGATGCCGCTGTCGGCGATGGCGCGCACCTGGCCGAACACCTGCTGCACCATCAGCGGCGACAGGCCGGCGCTGGGTTCGTCGAGCATCAGCACCCGCGGCGCCATCATCAGCGCGCGCGCCACGGCCAGCATCTGGCGCTGTCCGCCCGACAGCGCGTGGCCCGGCTGCCGGCGCTTGGCCAGCAGATCGGGAAAGCGCGCCCAGGCTTCGCCGATGCGCCGGCGCTGCACGGCGCGCTCCAGCAGGTGGCCGCCGGCGCGCAGGTTCTCCTCGACCGACAGCGTGGTGAAGATGTTGGCCGTCTGTGGCACGAAGCCGATGCCCGCGGCCGCCAGCCGGTGCGCCGGCAGCGCGCTCACGTCCTGGCCGGCCAGCAGCACGCGGCCGCCGAAGCGCGGGCAGGTGCCGGCCAGCGACTTGACCAGCGTGGACTTGCCGGCGCCGTTCGGCCCCAGCACCACCAGGATCTCGCCCGGTGCCACCTGCAGGCTGGCGCCGTGCACGATCGGCAGGCTGGCGCGGTAACCCGCCACCACCTCCTCGGCCACCAGCAGCGGTGCGGCCCGCCCCGTCACAGGGCATCCCCCAGGTAGGCGTCGATGACGCGCGGGTCGCTGCGCACTTCGGCCGGCGCGCCCTGCGTCACCAGCCGGCCCTGCGCCATCACCACCACCGGGTCGCACAGGCGCATCACCATGTCCATGTTGTGCTCGATCAGCAGGAAGGTGACGCCGCGCCGGTGCAGCTGCCGGATGCGCTCGACCAGGCTGTCCAGCAGCACCGGGTGGACGCCGGCGGCCGGTTCGTCCAGCAGGATCAGCTTCGGGTCGACCATCAGGATGCGCGACAGCTCCAGCAGCTTCTGCTGGCCGCCGGACAGCACGCCGGCCGGCTCGTCCATCAGCCGCGCCAGGCCGGTGAACTCGAGCACCTCGCGCGCCTTCTCGCGCTGCGCCGCTTCCTGTGCGCGGATGGTGGCGCGCCGCAGCCACGCGGCCCAGAAGTGCTCGCCGGCCTGGCCGGTGGGCGCGAGCAGCAGGTTCTCCATCACCGTCAGCGCCGGCAGCGGCCGCGGGATCTGGAAGGTGCGGCCGATGCCGCGGTGGAACACCTGATCGGCGCGCTGGCCGGCGATGTCCTGCCCGTCGAACACGATGCGCCCGGCATCGGGCGCCAGCGCGCCGGCGATGGTGTTGAACAGCGTGGTCTTGCCCGCGCCGTTGGGGCCGATCAGCCCGGTGATGCTGCCGCGCGCGACGCCGAAGCTCACGCCGTCGAGCGCGCGCAGCGCACCGAAGGACTTGGCGACGTGGTCGAGCTGCAGCAGGACGAGCTCCGGGATGGAACCGATTTTGGTATGTTTCTATACCAAAATCATCCGGCTGTCATCGGTTTCTTTTCGGTTTGCGTGTCGGTGCCGGCGCGGCGGCGGCCGGCGGCCCCATCGCGCCGCCCTCGGCCACCAGCCGCAGCAGCGGCCGGCGGCGCAGGCGCTTGCCGGTGGCGCGCTCCCACGATTGCTCCAGCAGCGCGATGCGTCCGAAGGTGGCGCGGTCGATGCTGTCGGGGTCGCCGCTCTCGATGGCGGCCAGGCTGTCGGCCAGTGTGCGCGTGGACAGCCGCACGTCGTCCAGTTCGGCCAGCGCGCGCAGCCGCACCGGCTCCATGCGGCGCAGCAGCAGTTCCATGATCTGCACCATCATCGCGTTCTGCGTGGCGCGCGCCATCGCGATGTTGAAGCGCGTGCTGGCCAGCGTCATCAGCTGCATGCCTTCGGCGGTGATGCGACGGCGGCGGAAGGGGCGTGCCGCCTGCTCGCTGAGCGCCACGGCTTCGTGCATCGCCTGGAAATCGGCCGGCGTGCCGAAGGCCGCCGCCATGCGCGCGACCTGCGGCTCGATCAGGCGGCGCGCCTCCATCACCACCGCCAGGTCTTCCATCGGCATCTCGGGCAGCGGCTGGCCGCCCAGTTCGGTGGGCACCGATTCGCTGACGACGAAGATGCCGCCGGACGAGCCCGGACGCACGTCCAGCACACCGGCGGCGGTGAGCAGCTTCAGCGCCTCGCGCAGTGTCGGCCGGCCGACGTTCAGCTGCCTGCTCAGGTTCTGCTCGGAAGGCAGGCGCTCGCCGAGCTTGACGTCGCCGGCGCGAATGGCCTCGGCGATGCGGTGCGCGACCACCTCGGCCGGACGCACGAGCTGGACCGGCTGGAAAACGTGGCGGGTGGCAGGAGTGCGCGGCACGCGGCAATGCTAGCCGCTCGACGCAGGCGGCTCTCGTGCGCTGGCCGAGCAGTTCACTCGAAGCTGATCTGGAACCGGTGCGCCAGCGCCTGGTACTTGGCCACTTCGGCGCCGATCATCTTCTCCAGATCCGCCGCGCTGCCGGGCATCGGGTTCAGGCCGTAGGACAGCGCCTGCTCGGCGAAGCCGGGCGCTGCCACGGCTTGCTTCACCGCCTCGCGCAGCCTGGCGGCGATCTCGGGCGGCAGGCCAGCCGGCGCGAACAGCGCCTGCCAGATCGTCATGTCGAAGCCGGCGATGCCCGCTTCGGCCAGCGTCGGCACGTCGGGAAACATCGCATCGCGCTTCGCGCCGGTGCTGGCGATCGCGCGCACGGCGCCGCTCTGCACGTGCGGCTTGGCGGCGCCGTCGATCGTGCAGTCGACCTGGCCGCCGATCACCGCCTGCAGCGCCGGCGCGCCGCCGCGGTAGGGGACGTGCAGCGTCTTGATGCCGGCCAGTGCGGCGAAATGCTCCATCGTGAAGTGCACGCCCGAGCCGATGCCCGCGCTGGCATAGCGCAGCCCGTCGGGCTGGCGCTTCGCATGGGCCACCAGTTCGGCGACGTTCTTCGCCGGCACGGCCGGGTTGCAGATCAGCACCGGGCCGTACCAGAACAGCGGCGCGATCGGCGTGAAGCTCTGCACCGGGTCGTAGTTCGGCTTGTGCGTCGAGGCCATCAGCATGCCGTGCGTGACCGACAGGCCGTACAGCAGCATGTAGCCGTCCGGCTGCGCCCGCGCCGCGGCTTCGGTGCCGATGCGGCCCGAGGCGCCGGCGCGGTTGTCGACCACCACCGGCTGCTTGAGTCTTTCGCTCAACGCCTTGGCGACCAGGCGGGCGCCCAGGTCGGTGACGCCGCCGGCGGGGAAGGGCACGATCATCTGGATCGGCCTGGAGGGATAGGTGTCCGCCGAGGCCGCGGCGCACAGCGCCGACAGCAGCAGCCCGAACCACCTTCGTCCTTGAATCTGCCTGGCCATGCGCGTCCCCGTCAATCGAAGCGGAGCCGTTGCACCGCGCCGTTATCCCAGTCCAGGCCGCTGCCGGGCGCTGCGGAAAGCTGCGCCTGGCCGTCGACGATGCGCAGCGGCTGCGCCACCACCGCATCGGCCCAGTCGACGTACTCCAGCCAATGCGCGGTGGACGACGCCGCCAGCAGATGCGCGCTGATCTCGGGCATCAGGTGCGAGGACATCGGCATGCCCTGCGCCGCCGCCAGCGCCGCGGCATCGATCCAGCCGGTGACGCCGCCGATGCGCTCGACATCGGGCATGCAGTAGTCGCAGGCCTTGGTTTCGAGCGCCAGCGCCATCGCCGTGGCGCCGACGAAGTTCTCGCCGATCTGCACCGGCGTGCCCAAGCCGGCCGCGAGCGCCGCGCTGCCTGCATAGTCGTCGTGGCGGATCGGCTCCTCGATCCAGTACAGACCTTCGCCGTCGAGCGCGCGGCAACGCTGCTGCGCCTCGGCGCGCGCCAGTGCCTGGTTGTAGTCGGCCATCAGCGCGGTGCCGGCCGGCAGCACGCGCTGCACCGCGCGCACCGCCGCCAGGTCGGCGGCAGGGTCGGCACGGCCCAGGCGGATCTTCACCGCCTTGAAGCCGCCTTCCAGCAGCGCCAGCGCTTCGTCGGCCAGCGCCTCGGGCGCGCTCATCCCCAGGCCGTTGCTGTTGTAGGCCGGCAGGCTGCGCCGGCCGCCGCCGAGCAGCCGGCTCAGAGGCTGTCCCGCGGCGCGGGCCACCGCGTCCCAGCAGGCCATGTCGAAGCCGGCGAGCGCGGTGTTGACGATGCCGGTGGCGCCGACCAGCCTGAAATGCCGCTTGACTGTCGCGAACAGGTCGCGCGGCGCCAGCGCGGCGCCGATGCACAGTGCCTCGATCTCGGCCAGCGCCGCCTTCACCGCCGGCGCCAGCCGCCGCAGGTAGCAGAACACGTAGGCATGGCCGGCGATGCCTTCTTCGGTGAGCACGTCGACCAGCACCATCGGGGCGCTGCGGATGGTCTGCACGCTGGTGACCAGCGGGCGCTTCATCGGCACGTCGACGGCGGTGGCCGTCACGCTGCGCAGTCGGAGCGCTTCCATGGCTCAGCCGGCGTTGGCGCGCAGGATGTCGTTGATCGCGGCGGCGTTGCTCAACGCCGGGAAGTGCCCGCCGCGCGGCAGCAGGTAGTGCTTGGAGCCGGCATAGCGCTCGCGCACCTGCTGGCGCACCACCGGCGGAATGATCGGATCGTCCTCGCAGTCGATGACGACGATGCGCTCGGGCGGCAGGTCCAGCGGCGGGACGGGTCTGGTCTGCGCCAGGCCGAGCACGCGCGCCTTCAGGTTCTCGGCGTCCTGCTTGGCGGTCAGCGCCAGCAGCGTGGCCTTGACCGGACCATCGGGCCACTGCTGCACCATGGCCAGGCGCTGCTGCTTGATCGCCTCCGCCGGCGTGGCTTCGATCTCGGCGGCCGGCTTGCCGCGCTGCTGCAGCACACTGGCGTCGACGAAGCTGGTGACCACGTAGAGCTTGGCGATGCGCTGCGGGTACTTGGCGGCGAAGACCTGTGCCCAGTAGCCGCCGAAGGAGCCGCCGAACAGGTGCACCTGGCCGACGCCAAGCTGGTCCAGGAAGCCGGCGAAGCCGCGGGCCAGCTGCTGCGGGTCCGGCAGCCCTGGATACCAGACGGAGATGACCCGGTACTGCGAGGCCAGCTCCTTCAACTGCGCGGCATGAATCTCGGCCGTGCCCTGAGCGCCGGGCAGCAGCACCAGCACCTTGTCGCCGCTGCCGGCCTCGATGTAGCGCCAGGTCGCGCCGTCCACGTCGACGCTGCGTTCGGGATGCTTGTCGAGCAGCGCCTTGAAGCTGGGCGGCGGTGGCGGCGTGTCCAGCCCGGCATCGAAGCGCAGGCCGATCAGCCGCAGCTTCTCCAGGATCTCGCGGCCGAACTCGCGCTCGACCTCGACCTGCACGTCGGGCGTGAAGGCCGAGGGATCGGTCTGGTCGCCCGCGGTCTGGATCAGCGCGAGCAGCCGGCCGGTCTTGTCGGTGGAGTTCCTGAAGCTGCGGCAGACGCCGGGCGGGATCTGCAGGAAGTCGCAGGCCTTCAGGTGGATCGAGTGCTCTCCTTTGTCGCCCCAGATCACGTCGAACTCGCCTTCGACGACGAAGAAGCTCTCGGTCGTCTGCTCGTGGCAATGCAGCGCCGGGCCGTCGCCTGGAGGGCATTCCGCCAGCGCCACGATCAGCCCGTCGGCGCCCTTCAGCGGCGCACCGGCGCTGCGCCCCTGGTAGCTGGCCGGCACGCTGATCGGAAAGACCTTGTGCGCGGCCAGCTTCTCCATCACCGCCGGCGGCAGGCCGGCGGCCGCCTCCAGCTGCTTCTGGTACGGCTGCAGGCCGGCGAAGGCCACGTGGCGCTGGCGCATCGCTTCGGGGGTCACGGTGATGGTCTTCATCGACGGTTCCTTTCGTGGCGGTTCAGGCGGCCGACACCGCACGGGCTTGTCGCGTCAGCCCGTCCAGCGTGGTGTGGGGAGCGATGGCCTGCGGGTCGAGCAGGCAGTGCAGTAGGGCGGGCTTGCCGCTGCCCAGCGCCCGCTCGAAGGCCGGCGCGAAATCGGCGCTGCGCTCGACACGCTCCCCATGGCCGCCGTAGGCGCGGGCCAGCGCGGCGAAGTCGGGGTTGCGCAGCGCGGTCGCGAAGGGCCGCCCGGGATAGCGGCGCTCCTGGTGCATGCGGATCGTGCCGTACATGCCGTTGTCGATGACCAGCACCAGGATCGCCAGCTCGTGCTGCACGGCGGTGGCGAACTCCTGGCCGTTCATCAGGAAGCAGCCGTCGCCGGCGAGAGCGACCACCATGCGTTCGCGGTGCAGTTGCTTGGCCATGATCGCTGCCGGCACGCCGTAGCCCATCGAGCCGGAGGTCGGCGCGAGCTGCGTGCCGAAGCGGCGGTAGCGGAAGTAGCGCTGCAGCCAGGTCGAGTAGTTGCCCGCGCCATGGCAGACGATGGCATCTTCGGGCAGCCGGCTGCGCAACCATTGCACCGCACGGCCGTACTGGAACGGGCCCGGGTCGGCCGCCGGCTCGCGGGTCCAGTGCAAGTAGTCTTGGCGCGCCGTCGCCGCGTGCCCGGTCCAGCGCGGCGCGGGCGGCTGCAGTGCCTCGGCGGCATCCAGCCAGGCCCGCGGCGTGGCATTGATCGCCAACTGCGGCTGGTAGACGCGGCCCAGCTCCAGCGGGTCGGGGTGCACATGCACCAGCGCCTGCCGCGGCATCGGCACGTCGAGCAAGGTGTACTCGAGCGACGAAGCTTCCGACAGGCGCCCGCCAACCAGCAGCACCAGGTCGCTGGCATGCAGGCGCTGCACCAGCCGCGGGTTGGTCACGAAGCTCAGCTCGCCGGCGTAGAGCGGATGTTCCTGGTCGAACAGCTGGGCGCGGCGGAACGAGCTGACCACCGGCAACTGCCAGCGTTCGGCGAAGCGCTGCAACTGCCGCACGGCGTCGGCGGTCCAGCGCGACCCGCCCACCACCAGCATCGGAGCGCGCGAGCCTTCCAGCAGTTGCTGCAGCTTGCGCATGTCGGCACGGGTGGGTGCAGGTTCGGCAGGTTCGACGAACGCCGCATCGGCCACGCTGGCGCTGCCGCGCAGCATGTCCTCGGGCAAGGCGACCACCACGGGGCCCGGGCGTCCCTGCATGGCCACGCGGAACGCGCGCGCCACCAGCTCGGGCACGCGCTCGGCCTGGTCGATCTCGACCACCCACTTGGCGATGCCGCCGAAGGCTGCCCGGTAGTCCAGTTCCTGGAACGCCTCGCGGTGGCGCTGGCCGGTTTCGACCTGACCGACGAACAGGATCAGCGGCGTCGAGTCCTGCGCTGCGACGTGCAGGCCATGCGCGGCATTGGCCGCGCCCGGGCCGCGTGTCACCAGGCAGATGCCGGGGCGGCCGGTGAGCTTGCCGCAGGCCTCGGCGATCATCGCGGCGCCGCCTTCGTTGCGGCAGACCAGGGCCTGGATGTCGCTGTCGTGCAGCGCGTCCAGCACCGGCAGGTAGCTCTCGCCGGGCACGCAGGCGACGTGGCGCACGCGCTGCGCCGCCAACTGGGCGACGAGGATCCTTCCTCCGTCGCGAGGACCGGGCTGTTGCATGGCGATCGGCCGCAGTTCAGGCGCCGACGCTCTGGCCTTGCGCGTAGAGCGCGAGCACGTCGTGGATCGCGCGGTTGGCCGGCGTCGGGATGCCCAGCTTCGCGCCCATGGCGGACACCGCGCCGCTCAACCACGCCAGTTCCAGCGGCTTGCCGCGCTTCAGGTCGCCGTGCATCGAGGATGTCATCTCCGCCGGCAGGCCATCGCAGAAGCGCAGGCGGTCGTCCGCGAAGTCGGGCGCCAGCGCGACACCCGCGGCGCGGCCCACGGCCACCGTCTCGGCCATCACGTCGTGCAGGAAGGCGCGCGTGACGGGGTTGCCGCGGATCGGCCCGATGGGCTGGCGGATCGACGTGGTCGTGCCGGACAGGCCGACCAGGAAGACGAACTTCTCCCACGTCAGGCGGCGGATGTCGTTGCTGATCTGGGCGTCGATGCCGGCGCGCTTGCAGGCCGCCAGCAAGGCCTCGGCGCGCGCGGAAGTGCGGCCGTCGAACTCGCCGAAGACCAGCTTCTGCATCGTGCCGGTGTGCACGATCTCGCCCGGCTCGCCGATGGCGGCGGCGATGTAGCACACGCCGCCCATCACCGCGGCCTCGCCCAGTTCGCGGACCAGCACCTCGTCCTTGCCGACGCCGTTCTGGAAGGAGACCACCGCCGTGCCCGGGCCCACCAGCGGCCGCAGCGACCGGGCCGCGTCTTCGGTGTCCCACAGCTTCACCGACATCAGCACGATGTCCACCGGGCCGATCTCTTCCGGGCGGTTGGTGGCGCGCACGCTGGGCAGGTGCAGGTCGCCGAGCTTGCTCCTGATGCGCAGCCCGTCGCGCCGCAGCGCCTGCAGGTGGGCGCCGCGGGCGATGTAGGCGAGCTCTTCGCCGCTGGCCTGCAGCCGGCCGCCGAAGTAGCCGCCCAGGCCACCGGCACCCATGATTGCGATCTTCATTTCAGTCTCCATCGTCGTCCGTCGGAAGCCATGGCGCCCATGCCCGACATTGGGTGGAAATTCTGCAAATGCGGCGCGGTGCGTTCAACCGAAATCAATCGATGATTCCGAAGATGACAACAAACATTCCGTATATCGGAATTTGACGCAAATCAGATCGAGGTCGGCGTCCGGTCGGCCCTGCGCAGCCGCAACGTCACCGCACCGAACGTCTACGCAACGGCCAGGCGGACATCGGCAGACGGCGAAGGCGCCTGGCTCTGCCGCTGTGCGTCCTCCAGTTCCAGCGGGTTGTGGGCGCAGAACACCTGGACCTCCGGATGCTCGGCAGTGAAGGCGCGCAGCCGCGCCTGGTTGTGGAGCCGCAGGCCGCGGTGGGTCTGGTTGATCATCTGGAACAGGCCCACCTGCCACGCGCACCGTCGCCGCGGGCCCTTGACTTCGTCCGCGTCGAAGTAGGCATCGCCGGCGTGCAGCAGCCAGCCGCGCGCGGACTGCACCGCCACCCCGCAATGGCCCAGCGTGTGGCCGAACAGCGGCACCATCAGGATCTCCGGCGGCAGGCCGCGCAGCTGGCGCACCGCCTCGAAGCCGAACCAGGGTTCGCCCCCTTCGACGTAGGTCTCGAGGTCCGGGCCGTGCGCCCACATCGCCGGCAGGTAGCGGTGCTTGTCCTTGAAGCTGCGCCGCTCGGTGCACTGCTTCAGTTCCGCGGCATGCAGGTGCACCTTGGCCTTGGGAAAGTCCGACAGGCCGCCGACGTGGTCCAGGTCCATGTGCGTCATCACGATGTGGCGCACGTCGGCCGGGTCGAAGCCCAGCGCGCGGATCTGGTGGATCGCGGCCAGCGCCGGATCTCGCTTCGGCCGCGCGTAGCCGTAGACGAAGGACTTCGTCAGCCGCGAGGTCAGGTCGGCGTAGTCCTGCGTCCCCAGGCCGGTGTCGACCAGCACCAGCCCGCTGGACGGCGTCTCCACCAGCAGCACGTGGCAGCCCAGCGGCTTGCCGTGGATGCTCAGGCGCTGGATGCAGGCGCAGTTCAGGTGGTGGACACGCAGTCGGGCATCGCTCATGATGGCCTCAAAAAGGAATGAACATTCCTCATTAAAGCGCCATGCCGGAGGCCTGTCAAGGAATGTTCATTCCCTTTTGTTACGATCGCGGCATGCCCAAGATCAGCGACGAACACCGCGCCGCGCGCCAGGCGCAGATCCTCGATGCCGCCTGGCGCTGCTTCTACCGCCAGGGCGTGCAGGCGACGACGATGGAGCAGATCATTGCCGAGTCGGGCCTGTCGGCGAGCGCGATGTACCGCTACTTCGCCGGCAAGGACGACATCATCGTGGCGGCGATCAGCAGCTCGCTGAGCGGTCTGGCGCAGCTGCTCGAGCCGATCCTGGAGGCGCCGGGCTCGGCGGGCCTGCCGCTGCTGATCCGGCAGGTGACCGAGGCGATCGAGGCCTTCGCCGCGCGGCCCGGATACCGGCTGACGACGATCGCGCTGCACGGCTGGAGCGAGGCGCAGCGCAACGACAGGCTGCGCGGGCTGATGCGAGACTTCTACGCGGCGTTCCGCGAGCGCCTGGCCGACCGGGTGCGGAGGGCGCAGGCCCAGGGCAAGGTCGCGGCCGGTGCTGCGCCCGACGACGTGGCGCAGCTATTGCTGTCGGTGATCGCCGGTTACGTGGTGCAGTCGGCGATCGTTCATGACGCGGACCCGGCGGCTCATGCCCGGGGATTGGAAGCCATCGCAGCGCCGAAGCATTGAGCGCGGGGCCTCGGCGCGGCCGATGCCGGCATCAGCCGGCTGCCATGAGCCGGGCCACCGTGTCGCGGATCAGATGCCCCGCGATCGAGAAGCGCGGCGGAATCTGCGGCAGCGCGTCGAGCGCGAACCACTGCGCGTCCTCGATCTCGCCGGGCTGCGGCACGATCTCGCCGCCGTCCCATTCGGCGCTGAAGGCGATCATCAGGCTGTTGGGGAAGGGCCAGCTCTGGCTGCCGTAGTAGCGCGGGTTCTTCACGCGCACGCCCACCTCTTCCTGCACCTCGCGCGCGATGCACTGCTCGATCGACTCGCCGGCCTCGACGAAGCCGGCCAGCGCGCTGTACATGCGCGGCGCGAAGTGCGGCGCGCGCGCCAGCAGCAGCTCGCCGGGCCGCCACACCAGCGCCATCATCGCCGGGCTGATGCGCGGATAGGCCGTGTGGCCGCAGGCCGGGCAGCGGCGCGCGCGCTCGCCCGGCTGCAGCACCGTGGGGGTGGCACAGGCGCCGCAGAAGCGGTGCGTGCGGTCCCATTCCAGCACCTGCGCCGCGCGGCCGGCCACCGCGGCCAGCGTGGCGTCCAAGCCCATCATCGCGTGGCGCAGCGGCACCGTGCGCCAGCCCGGCGGCGGCGCCGCCAGGCGCAGCGCCCAGCAGTCCGCGCCGTCGATGCGGCCCAGGTAGTGGTGCGCCTCGGCCTCATGGCGCCAGGCCACGGCCAGGCCCGACAGCGGCATCAGCGCCGGCTCGTCGGCTTCCAGCAGCAGCAACTGGCCGTTGACGAAGGCCAGCGGCCACAGCTCGGCCGTGGACTCGCCGGGCGGCTCGATCGCGGGGACGAAGATCATCGGGGGTCTCGGCAATGCACGCCCGATGATGCCCGAGCCCGACCGCCGGTGCGTGGCCGGCCGGCTCCCGCGGCCCGCAGCCCCCGCGGCGGGGCCTGTGGGTGCCCGGCTCAGCCGGCGCGCCGTGCCCTGCGCCCGGCGGCTGCCGGCCGTCCGGCCGCCGTGCTGCCGTGCCTCGACAGCGCCATGCACAAGGCACCCGCACCGGCCAGCGCCAGCAGCAGCGCCGTCGTCGACGGCTCGGGAACCTCGGTCGTCGCGGCCGGCGTGGCCCACACCTGGAAGTAGGACCAGCCGGCGTCGTAGCCGATGGCGTCCAGAAAACCGTAGGCACTGCTGCTGATGCCGGCGCCGAAGTCGAGGATCGGTATGCCTGAAGCCCACCAGGCATTGAAGGCGTCCTCCTGCCAGCTGATCGGAACGATGTCGGTGGCGCCGGAAGGGCCGATGATGCCGGGAATGAATCGAGAGACGTCAACCACCAGCTGCTCGAACATCGCCCAAATGAGCGAACCAGTGTCCGGATCGTACGGATAGATGAAGCCCGGGAGTAGGCTTGGCTCGACAGCCCCCCAGTTCACCAGCGATCCCGTGGTCCCGTTGGGCAGCGTGAAGGTGATCCCCGAACCTTCCGCATTGAACGTGCCGGCGTAGCCTCCGTAGGCGTCGGTGGTGATCGGCAGATAAAAGGTCTGCGGGTCGTTGGGATCGACGGTGGCGTTGCCGTAGGGCGAGAACGTTCCCCCCTGCGTCTGGGTGTAGAGCGCGTAGTACTCGTCGTCGATCCGGATGGTGATGGTGCCGCCGACGTAGCCGGCCTGCGCCTCTGCGGCCAGCAAGGCCAGGAACAGGCAGCCGGCGACGGCCGCGCAAACCCTGCGAATCGCGATGCGGAACATGGCAGCCCTCGACAGCGTGCGGGATGACCGGTCCGCGGCGCCGGCGCGCCGCGCCGCGCCGATGCCATGGACCCTCGGATGCCGATGACGCTATGCGCCGCGCCGGCCCCGGGCCATCCCGTAATTACGGGAGCGTCGGCGGCCCCGAGATGAACAGCGCCATCAGCTCGGACTGCGACCTCACGCCGAGCTTGCGATAGATGTTCTTGAAATGGTCGCTGACGGTATGGGCGCTCAGCGACGCCATCGCGGCGATCTGCTTGCGCGATGCGCCGCCCGTTTCCAGCAGCAGGAGCTGGCGCTCGCGGGGGGTCAGCGACAGCAGGGGATCGGCATTGGCCGGCACGTCGGCGCCGTCGCGGTGCAGCCAGTCGATCCGGCCCGCGACCAGGTGAACGAGCTGCAATTCGCGGTCGCTGAAGTTCGCGTGGCCCAGCCGCCGGTGCAGTCCGATCAGGCTTGCCGTGTCGCCCGACAGCGGGTGGTGCGAAAAGATCTGGTCGCCGATGCCGATGGTCCGCGCCAGCTCGCCGTGCCGGGCCATCGCTTCGATCGAGACCGGATGGCGATCGACCGCCGCCGGCGCGCTCATCGCGGCCGTCACGATGCGCCCTTCGCGGCAGGCCAGCCGCGCCCACGCCATCGGGACCTCGTTGCCCTCGGGCCGGTTGGCCGCGGCGATGGCGCGCGACTGCTCGTCGTCGATCCAGCCGCCGTCCATGGCACGGAAGGCGACCGCCATGCCGCTGGCAGGCACCCGCAGGTGGACCCACGCCCAGACGTCGGCGCCGACCAGCTCGGCCAGTCCCTGCATCAGCCGGCGCCGCCGCGCGACGATGGGCGCCGCCATCCCGGCGACCTCGCCCAGCAGGCGGACCACCTGCTCCACGTCGTCCCAGCTCGGCGGATGTCGCGGTGTCATGGCGATGCGCGGTTCGCGATGACGGCGATGATGCCGCAGGCGCAGGGCGCGCCCCGATGGCGAGCCCGCGCACCGGCCCGCACACTGGCGGCGCTCCATTCTTCTTGCGCTTCCCCGCCTCATCCGCATGTTCGACCTGCCGCCCCGCCCCGAGTACTTCGGCCCCGAGCACCAGGCCTTCCGCCGCACGCTGCGCGACTTCGTCGCGCGCGAGCTGGCGCCGCACGCCGCGGCCTGGGACGAGGCCGGCAGCTTTCCGCGCGGCCTGTACCGGCGCGCCGCCGAGATCGGGCTGCTGGGCCTGGGCTATCCGGAACACCTGGGCGGCACGCCGGCCGACCTGTTCTTCACGATCGTTGCCGCCGAGGAGCTGGCGCGTGCCGGCTCGGGCGGGCTGCAGGCAGGCCTCGGCTCGCACCAGATCGCGCTGCCGCCGATCATGGCCTGCGGCAGCGCCGAGCTGCAGCAGCGCGTGGTGCCGCCGGTGCTGGCCGGCGAGAAGATCGCCGCGCTGGCGATCACCGAGCCCGGCGGCGGCTCCGACGTCGCGGCGCTGGCCACCACCGCGGTGCGCGACGGCGGCCACTACGTCGTCGACGGCGAGAAGACCTTCATCACCAGCGGGCTGCGCGCCGACTTCCTGACCGTCGCGGTGCGGACGGACCCGGCCAACAAGGGCCCGGGCGGGCTGTCGCTGCTGCTGGTGGACGGCGACACGCCGGGCCTGCAGCGCAGCGCGCTGGCCAAGATGGGCTGGTGGGCGTCCGACACCGCGCACCTGCGCTTCGACGGCTGCCGCGTACCGGCCGCCCACCTGATCGGCGACGAAGGCGCGGGCTTCAAGGCCATCATGAACAACTTCAACCACGAGCGGCTGATGATGGCGGCGATGGCCTGCGCCTACGCGCAGGTGTGCACCGAGGAGGCGCTGGACTGGGCGCGCCAGCGCCGCACCTTCGGCGCCGCGCTGGCCGAGCGGCAGGTCATCCGCCACAAGCTGGTGGACATGCTGGCGCGCACCGAGGCGGCGCGCAGCCTGGTCTACGACCTGGCGCACCGCTTGCAGCACCGGCTGGGCGCCGAAGCCGACCTCGTGGCCCGCATCTGCATGGCCAAGGTGGTGGCCACGCAGGCGATGCAGTTCTGCGCCGACCAGGCGGTGCAGGTCCTCGGCGGTGCCGGCTTCGTGCGCGGCACGCGCAGCGAGCGGCTGTACCGCGAGGTGAAGGTGATGATGATCGGCGGCGGCTCCGAGGAGATCATGAAGGACCTGGCGGCCCGAAAACTGGCGTTATGACCCGATGAACCCCGACGATGCCGAACTGCGCAGCGCCGAGCCGGCCGAGCGCGACCTGACGACGCTGGTGCGGCCGCTGCGCCCGGGCGCCGCCGCCGCCGAGGCCACGCTGCTGGCCACGCAAGTGCTGGCGCGGCCGGCCGACGACGACCCCGACGCCACCGTCGTGCGCACGCTGCAGCGCGGCGCGCCGCTGAAGCCGCTGCCGCGGCAGTCGCTGGGGCTGCCCAAGGGGCTGCTGCTGCACGAGTACCGCATCGAGCGCATGCTGGGCCAGGGCGGCTTCGGCATCACCTATCTCGCCACCGACGCCAACCTCGACGCGCAGGTGGCGATCAAGGAGTACCTGCCCGAGGAGATCGCGTTCCGCGCCGCCGACCGCAGCGTCTCGCCCAATGCCAGCCAGCACCGCGAGCGCTACCGCCAGGGGCTGGAGAACTTCCTCACCGAGGCGCGCACGCTGGCCAGCTTCCGCCATCCGCACATCGTGCGCGTCGCGCGCTTCTTCGAGGCCCACGACACCGCGTACATGGTGATGGAGTACGTGCGCGGCCGCTCGTTCAAGACCTGGTGGCTGCGGCAGAAGCCGCAGGAGCTGCCGCCCGGCCACGGCGAGCGGCTGCTGGTGCAGCGGCTGAAACCCCTGCTCGACGGCCTGGCCGTGGTGCACGCCGCCGGCTACCTGCACCGCGACATCAAGCCCGACAACATCCAGGTGCGCAGCGAGGACGGCCGCCTGGTGCTGCTGGACTTCGGCTCGGCCGGCCAGACCGTCGCGCTGGCCGACCAGGACGCGGTGGTGGTGACGCCCGGCTACGCGCCGCTGGAGCAGTACGGCATCGGCGAGCAGGGCGCCTGGACCGACCTCTACGCGCTGGCGGCGACGCTCTATTGGGCGGTGGCCGGGCGCAAGCCGCCGGATGCCGAATCGCGCGCCGGCGGCCTGGCCATGCAGCCGGCGGCCGAGGTCGGCAAGGGCCGCTACGGCCGCGCCTTCCTCGAAGCCATCGACTGGGCGCTGCAGCCCGACCCCGTCCAGCGCCCGCGCAGCGTGGAGGCCTGGCGCCAGCGCCTGCTGGCCGACCACGGCGCGGCCGCGGCGCGCGCGGGCAGCGGCGAGGCGCGCCGCGCCGACCCGGCGCCGCCGGCCGGCCGGGCCGGCCGGGCCGACGAGCCAGGCCCAGCGTCGCCGGGCCGCCCGCCGTTCGCGCTGGCGCGCCCCGCCACCTGGCCCTGGTGGCTGCGCTGGCTGCGCTCGGTGCTGGGCCTGCTGCTGGCGGTGGGGCTGCCGCTGGCGCTGATGGCGCTGCTGCTGCGCCGCTGGCTGGCCGACACGCAGATCCTGCAGGCGCTGCTGCCCGCGCTGGGCGTGGCGCTGCTGATGGCCTTGCTGCTGAGCCTGCGCCGGGCGCGCGCGCTGCGGCGCGAGCAGCGGCGGCGCGACAAGTCGTCAGGACACGGCGAGCGCGGGCGCTGACGGTTCGCCGTCGCCGGCCGCCGCGGCCGGCTGCAGCCGCAGCCAGAAGCAGCTTCCTTCGCCGGGCCGGCTGCGCACGCCGATGCGGCCGTGCATCAGCAGCACGAGCTGCTGCGACAAGGCCAGCCCGATGCCGGTGCCCTCGGTGCCGCTGCCCTTGGCCTGCAGCCGCTCGAAGGGCTTGAACAGCCGCGCCTGGCTTTCTTCGGAGAGGCCGGGGCCCTGGTCTTCCACTTCGATCAGCACCTCGCCGCCGTCGCGCCGCCAACGCAGGCCGACGCTGCCGCCCTCGCGGTTGTACTTGACCGCGTTGGACAGCAGGTTCAGCAGCACCTGCTTGAGCCGCGTGGGGTCGGCCAGCACCGCCAGCGCCGGGCCCGCGGCCGGCAGCAGCGTCTGCCGCTCGCGCAGCGCCAGCGGCTGCATCAGGCGCAGGCAGCCTTCGGCCAGCTCGGCCAGCGGCACCGGGCCCAGCGCCAGCGCGGTGCGGCCGGCCTCGATGCGCGCCAGGTCCAGCAGGTCGCTGATCAGCGCCAGCAGGTGGTTGCCGGCGCGGCGGATCTCCGCGAGCTGGCGCAGCTGGGCGGGCAGCAGGTTGCCTTCGGCATTGCTCTCCAGCAGCTGGCTGAAGCCCAGCACCGCGTTCAGCGGCGTGCGCAGCTCGTGCGACATGTTGGACAGGAACTGCGTCTTCACGCGGCTGGTGCGCTCGGCCTCGTCGCGCGCGGCCACCAGTGCCGCCTCGGCCTGCTTCAGCGAGCTGATGTCGATGCCGAAGGCATAGGCGCAGGGGCCGCCGTCGGGCCCGTCGCCGGGCGTGAAGCGCAGCAGCAGCGTCTCGGGCACGCGCGCGCCGGCCAGGCGCCGGTGCCATTCCAGCGACAGCGTCTCGCCGGCCAGCGCGCGGTCGATCGACGGCTGCAGCCCGGCCACCGTGTCGGGGTGGAAGATCTGGTCCAGCCGCAGCCCCAGCGCGGGCTGCAGCCCGCTGTGGACCTGGGCCGCCAGCGCATTGAAGTAGGCCAGCCGGTGCTGGCGGTCGATCGCCCAGATGTAGCCCGGGAAGGCCTCTAGCAGCCGGCGCTGGCGCTGCTCGGCGTCGGCCAGCGCGCGCAGCGCCTGCACCTCGGCGGTGATGTCGCGGAAGGCCCAGACCCGCACCGGCCGCCGGTGCTGCAGCTCGACGGCGCGGCAGCGGCGCATCAGCACGCGGCCGTCGTTGAGCTCCACGCGGTCGTCGCCGTCCTCGTTGCCGCTGATCAGCTGCTCGATGCGCGCCGTCTGGCCCTGCGGGTCGGACAGCTTCGGCACCGCATGGCGCATGATGGTGCGCGCCGTCAGCGGCTGCGCCTGCTCGGGCGGGATGCACCACAGCGCCAGCAGCTGCTCGTTGGCGAACAGCACCGGCTCGTCGGGGCTCAGCGCGTCGGTGGCGAAGATCGCGTCGCCGATGGTGTTGAGCGTGAGCGTCAGGTGCTCCAGGCTGGCGGCGAGCTGCTCGCGCACCCCCTCGTCCTCGGTGACGTCGCGCGAGACCATCGCCAGCCCCCGCCGGCCGCTGGCCTCGTCGCGGAAGGGCACGTAGCGCGTCTCCAGCACGCGCCCCTGCGGCAGCGGCGGCGGCAGCGGCGTGCGCACCACGTGCACCTGGCCGCTGCCGAGGCCTTGCGCGATCGCTTGCCGCCGCTCGGTGCTGACGACCACCGGGAACACGTGGTCGAAGCTGATCGTCCCGGCATGCTTGCGCGAGACTCCGGTGACGGTGAACCACGCGGCGTTGGTCAGCCGGTAGTTCATCTCATCGTCGACCACGCTCACCGGGTCGGGCACCGCGTCCAGCGCGAACTGCGCCAGCCGCCGCGCCTCCTCGGCCTGCACGCGGGCCGTCTCGTCGAGCAGCGCGCCCAGCACGCATTCGGGCCGGCCGCCGGCATCGGCCAGCACTTCGGCGCGGGCGTGCACGTGGCGCAGGCTGCCGTCGCCGCGGCGCAGCCGGAAGCGCCCGTCGTAGCGCGTGCCGGCGTCCCACGCGGCCTGCAGCCCGGCCAGCACGCGCGCCGCATCGTCGGCGTGCAGATGGCGGCGCAGCCATTCCAGCCCGGGCGCCGCGGCGCCGGGCGCGGGCAGGCCCAGCAGGCGCTGCATCTGCTCGGAGCCTTGCAGCGTGCCGTCGGCCGGGTGCCATTCGAAGCGCGCCAGCTCGGCCAGCGGCTCGGCGATCTCCAACTGCCGCGCACAGTGTTCCAGCTCGCGCCGGCGCTGCCGCTCGCCGGCCCGGCGGCGCTGCTCGCGGCGCCGCGCCAGCGCCAGCGCCGCGACGGCGGCCAGCAGCGCCAGCGACAGCGGCCACCACAGCGCCGCCGGCAGCCGCCCCCAGGCCCAGCCCAGGCCGCCGCCGGCCGCGGCCAGGAAGGCCGGAAACAGCGGGGCCAGCCGTGCCGTCGACGGCGCAGAAGCGGCGGGGGGCCGAGGATCCATCGCGGTCGGGTGAGTTCTGAGCGCCTCGCTCAATTCTGCCTTGCGGCTACCCCGGCCTCCGGCGCCAGGTCAAGAGGCGTGCTCGGCAGCGTCCGGCGGCGCCCACAGCGCTTGCAGCGCCGCCTGGTGGGCGCGGGCCCGGCCGGCATGCGACCGATCGCGCCAGCGGCCGGCCACCAGCACGCGCGCGAAAGGCCGCGCCGGCGCCGCGAAGACCAGGCCGTCCAACAGATATGAGGGCGGCAGGCCGGCCAGCGCCGGCTCCTGCGCATCCAGCACCAGCAGGTCGGCGCGCGCGCCGGGCTGCAGGCCCCAGCGCGCGAAGCCGGCGGCCGCGGCGCCGCCGGCCAGCATGCGGTCGAACAGCCGCGCCGCGGTGGCCGGCTGCAGGCCCGGCGCGGCGGCCACGTTGCGCTGCTGCAGCAGCAGGCGCTGCGCGTATTCCAGCCAGCGCAGCTCTTCGCTCCAGCCGCGCGTGACCTGGCTGTCCGAGCCCAGCGACAGCGGCACGCCGGCGGCCAGCCAGCCGCGCAGGTCGGGCAGGCCGTCGCCCAGGTTGGCCTCGGTGCCGGGGCACAGCACGACGCCGGCGCCGGTGCGCGCAACGCCGTCCACTTCAGACGTCAGCGTGTGCGTCGCGTGGACGAGCTGCCAGCGCGCGTCGAGCGCCGCGTGCCGCAGCAGCCATTCGATCGGCCGGCAGCCGGTGGCGGCCAGGCAGTCGCGCACCTCGGCCTGCTGCTCGGCGACGTGGATGTGCAGCGGCCCGTCGGCCGCATCCGCCAGCGCCTGCAGCGAAGCCGGCCGCGCGGCGCGCAGCGAGTGCAGCGCTGCGCCGCAGTCCAGCAGCGGCCGGCCGGCGGCGCGCACGCGGCGCTGCAGGTCCAGCACCTCGGCGGCGCCGGCGGCGAAGCGCCGCTGGTCGTCGCGCAGGCCCGCGGCGCCGAAGCCGGCGCGTTCGTAGACCGCGGGCAGCAGCGTCAGCCCGATGCCGGCGTCGGCGGCCGCGTCGGCCAGCGCCCACGCCATCGCGGCGGGGTCGTCGTAAGGCCGGCCGTCGCTCCGGTGCTGCAGGTAGTGGAACTCGCAGACCTGGGTGTAGCCGCCGGCCAGCAGCTCGGTGTAGAGCTGCGCGGCCACCGCGCGCAGCTGCTCGGGCGTGATGCGCAGCGCGACGCCGTACATGCGGTCGCGCCAGGACCAGAAGTCGTCGTGCTCGCCGTCGCGCCGCTCGGCCAGGCCGACGAAGGCGCGCTGGAAGGCGTGGCTGTGCGCGTCCACCAGGCCCGGCAGCACGGGGCCTTGCAGCGGCTCCACGCCGTCGGGCGCCGGGCAGCCGGGGCTGATGCGCTGCCAGCGGCCGTCGGCGCCGATCTCCAGCAGCACCTGCGCCTGCCAGCGGCCATCGATCCAGGCCTGCGGCGCCCACAGCGCGCGCTCAGGCATTCGGCGTCCAGTCGAGCATCGTCTCGATCATGCGGCGCAGCAGCGGCGTGACCGCGGCGGCGCGCGCGTCGTGCCAGCGGAAGGGCGGCGTCTCGTCCATGTAGGTGCGCCAGCACATCTCGAGCTGCAGCGCGTGCACGCCCTGGGACGGCTGGCCGTAGTGGCGCGTGATGTAGCCGCCCTTGAAGCGGCCGTTCAGCACGTGGCCGTAGCCGTCTTGCGCGGCGAAGACCGCGGCCACGCGCGCCGACAGCGACGGCGCGCAGCTGGCGCCGCCGGCGGTGCCCAGGTTCAGGTGCGGCAGCGTGCCGTCGAACAGCCACGGCAGCTCGCTCTTGATGCTGTGGCCGTCGAACAGCACCGCGTGGCCGTGAGCGGCCTGCAGCCGCGCCAGCTCGGCGGCCAGCGCGTCGTGGTAGGGCTGCCAGTAGCGCGCCACGCGCTCGCGCACCTCGGCCTCGCCGGGCGCCTGGCCGTCGCGGTAGATGGGGTCGCCGGTGAAGAAGCGCGTCGGGCACAGCTCGGTGTTGTTGGCGCCGGGGTACATCGGCTGGTTGTCGCTGGGCCGGTTCAAGTCGACGACGAAGCGGCTGTGCTGCGGCACCAGCAGGCTGGCGCCGAGGTCGGCGCAGAAGGCGTAGAGGCGGTCGAGGAACCAGTCGGTGTCCTCCACCGCCAGCGCGCGCGGCACCAGCCGCGGCTGCAGCCCATCGGGGATCAGCGTGCCCACGTGCGGCAGGCTAACCAGCAGCGGCCGCGTGCCTGGCGTCAAACGGTAGACCTCGGGGTTCATTGCCGGCTCCTTCATGTTTCGAGGCTCAGCCACCAGCCGGCGCCTGCGGTCAACTGCCAGGGCCCGGAGGCGTCGGTGCTCCAGGCCAGCGTGCCGGCGGCCACGGCTTCGGTACGGCCGCCGGCCGCCCATTCCAACTGCGCATCGGCGGTGGCGAACAGGCCGCGCCAGCGCGCCGGCCCGGCGATGCTGCTCCCGGCCGCGGCGCGCTGCAAGCGCGGGCGGCCGGCGGCCTGCGTGGCCATCAGGTTCAGGTCTTCGGTCGGCCCGGCGATCAGCTCGCAGCCCGGCGCGGCCGCGCCGTCGAATTCCACCGCGCCGTCGGCCGGCGTCAGCGTGCAAGGGCCGGCCGGCAACAGCAGCCGCACGCCGGCGCCTTGCAGCACCGCGAAGCAGCGCCGCACGCCGGGGAAGGCCGAGAACGGCCCGCTGCGCTCGATGCGCGCGACGCTGACGCGCAAGCGCCAGTCGGCCGTGCCGGGCCAGGCCAGCAGCTCGCGCGTGAGCCCGCCGCCGTTGCGCCAGGGCTGCGGCGCGCAGGCGACCAGCTCAACGCGCTGCATCGGCGCCCACCAGCAGCGGGAACAGCGGGTGGTCCATCGCCGCGCCGGCCGGCAACTGCCCGGCCAGGCCCGGGAACTCGGGCGAGGTCTTCCAGCGCCGCGGCGCGTGCGTTGCGTCGTCGCCCAGGTAGCGCAGCGAGAACACGCGGCGCCGGCTCTCGGCGCCGGCCGCGGCGTGCAGCGTCAGCATGTGGAAGGCGACCAGGTCGCCGGGCTCCAGCGCCCAGCCCAGGATGCGGTGCGCGCCGCGGTCGGCTTCGATGTCGGGCAGGTCGGCCAGGCTGCCTTCGGGGAACCACTTGGCCTGATGGTCCATGAAGCTGCGCGGCATCAGCCAGGGCCCGCGGTGCGAGCCGGCCACGAACTCCAGCGTGGCCGCGCGCGACACCGGGTCTACCGGGATCCAGAAGCTGATGTTCTGCAGCCCGTCGACGTTGTAGTAGGGCTGGTCCTGGTGCCAGGGCGTGCGCGTGCGCGTGCCGGGCTGCTTGGTCAGCATGTGGTCGTGGTACAGGCGCACGGTGCGGCTTTGCATCAGCGCGGCGGCGGCGTGCGGCAGCGCGCTGTCCATCGCGGTGGCGCGGTAGTCGGCGTTGGCCTGCCAGTTGCAGAAGTCCTCGATGAAGAAGCCCGGGTCCTCGGGCCGGCTGGCGACGATGGCGCGCGGGCTGGGCGCGGCCAGGTTGGCCTCGATGCCGCGCGCGAGGCGCTGCACTTCGGCCGGCCGCAGCAGGCCGCGCAGGCAGACGGCGCCGTCGCGGCGGAAGGCGTCGATCAGCTCGGGCGTCACGATGCGGTCGGCGTGCCGCTGGGCGTCATTCATGGCTGGAAGTCTCCTTGCAATTGGTAGCGCGAGCCCGGATGCACCAGGCGCGCCAGCGTGATCGCCACGTCGCGGCTGAAGGTGCGGCGCGTGACCACCAGGCAGGGCTCGCGCGCGGCGATGCCCAGCAGCCGCGCTTCTTCCACCGTCGGCGCGCTGGCCTCCACGGTGTACTGCGCGCGCCACAGCGCGGTGGTCTCGAACAGCACCTGCGTCGGCGTCGTGCGGCTGAAGTCGGCGTCCAGGTAGCCGGGGCTGCAGCGCGGGTTGACGTAGCGGTCCTCGCACTGCAGCGGCACGCCGTTCTCGTGATGCACGATCAGCGTGTGGAACACGCGCGCGCCCGGCGCCAGCCCCAGCTGCGCCGCCAGCTCGCGCGAGGCCTTCTCGGCGCGCTGCAGGTGCACCATGGCGCGGTGCTGGTGGCCGCGCGACTCGATCTCCTCGTGCAGGTCGCGGATCGTCAGCGTGCTGCTGACGCGGTGCAGCCGCGCCGCGAACGTGCCCAGGCCCTGGCTGCGCTCGACCAGGCCCTCGGCCTGCAGCTCCTTCAGCGCGCGGTTCACCGTCATGCGGCTGACGCCGAACTGCGCCACCAGCTCGGCCTCGGACGGCATCAGCGCGCCGGGCGCCCAGGTGCCGGCCGCCAGGCCGTCCTTCAGGTGCTGCTTGACGCGGGCATAGGGGGCGAGGACCATGGGGGTGATCCTACTTGCATAGACTTGTCTAGACAAGTACGATGCGCGCCCATCCGCTGTTCAACCGGGGTTTCCACCATGACCGACCTGTCCGTCCTGCATTCGCTGGCCCAGCCCAGGCCCGTGCGCGCGCCGCGCGGATCCGAGATCGCCTGCGCCAACTGGCTGATCGAGGCCGCCTACCGGATGATCCAGAACAACCTCGACCCCGAGGTGGCCGAGAACCCCGACGCGCTGGTGGTCTACGGCGGCATCGGCAAGGCGGCGCGCAACTGGGACTGCTTCGAGGCCATCCTCGCCAGCCTGAAAGCGCTGCAGCCCGACGAGACGCTGCTGGTGCAAAGCGGCAAGCCGGTGGGCGTGTTCCGCACCCACGAGGACGCGCCGCGCGTGCTGCTGGCCAACTCCAACCTGGTGCCCAAGTGGGCGACCTGGGAGCACTTCGATGAACTGGACCGCAAGGGCCTGATGATGTACGGCCAGATGACCGCCGGCAGCTGGATCTACATCGGCAGCCAGGGCATCGTGCAAGGCACCTACGAGACCTTCGCTGAGGCGGCGCGCCAGCACTTCGGCGGCGATGCGCGCGGGCGCTGGATCCTCACCGCGGGCCTGGGCGGCATGGGCGGCGCGCAGCCGCTGGCGGCCAGCTTCGCGGGCTTTTGCTCGCTGAACATCGAGTGCCAGCAAAGCCGCATCGACTTCCGCCTGCGCAGCCGCTACCTCGACGAGCAGGCGAGCGACCTCGACGACGCGCTGGCTCGCCTCCAGCGCTACACGGCCGAAGGCAAGGCCGTCTCGATCGGCCTGCTGGGCAACGCCGCCGAACTGCTGCCCGAGCTGGTGAAGCGCGGCGCCAGGCCTGACCTCGTGACCGACCAGACCAGCGCGCACGATCTCGTCAACGGCTACCTGCCGGCCGGCTGGAGCGTCGAGCGCTGGCGCGCCGCGCAGGCCGACGCCAGCCAGCACGCCGCGCTGCGCGAAGCCGCCGCGCAGAGCTGCGCGGTGCACGTGCAGGCGATGCTGGCTTTCCAGGCGCAAGGCATCCCGACGGTGGACTACGGCAACAACATCCGCCAGGTGGCGCTGGACGCCGGCGTCGGTAACGCCTTCGGCTTTCCCGGCTTCGTGCCGGCCTACATCAGGCCGCTGTTCTGCCGCGGCAAGGGGCCGTTCCGCTGGGTGGCGCTGTCGGGCGACCCCGAGGACATCCGCAAGACCGACGCCAAGCTCAAGGAGCTGTTCCCGCAGGACGCGCACCTGCACCGCTGGCTGGACATGGCCGGCGAGCGCATCGCGTTCCAGGGCCTGCCCTCGCGCATCTGCTGGATCGGCCTGGGCGAGCGCCACCGCGCCGGCCTGGCCTTCAACGAGATGGTGAAAAGCGGCGAGCTGAAGGCGCCGATCGTGATCGGCCGCGATCATCTCGACAGCGGCAGCGTCGCCAGCCCCAACCGCGAGACCGAAGGCATGCGCGACGGCAGCGACGCGGTGAGCGACTGGCCGCTGCTGAACGCGCTGCTCAACACCGCCGGCGGCGCCACCTGGGTCAGCTTGCACCACGGCGGCGGCGTCGGCATGGGCTACAGCCAGCATGCGGGCGTCGTGATCGTCTGCGACGGCACGGACGCGGCCGCCAAGCGCATCGAGCGCGTGCTGTGGAACGACCCCGGCACCGGCGTGATGCGCCATGCCGATGCGGGCTACGACGACGCGGTCGCCTGCGCGCGCGAGCAGGGCCTCAAGCTCCCGATGGTGCAAGGATGCTGATCCGCCCCGGCCGCCTGACGCTGGACGAGCTGCAGGCCATCCATGCCGGCGGCCCCGCGTTGCAGCTCGATCCTCAAGCGCTGTCGGCCGTCGAAGCCAGCGCCGCCTGCGTGCAGGCCGCCGCGGCCGGCGACGCGCCGGTCTACGGCGTCAACACCGGCTTCGGCAAGCTGGCCAGCACGCGCATCGGCGCGGCCGACCTCGCGCAACTGCAGTGGAACCTGATCCGCAGCCACAGCGTGGGCGTCGGCGAGCCGCTGGCCGCGCCGGTGGTGCGGCTGATGCTGGCGCTGAAAGCAGCCAGCCTGGCGCGCGGCTTCAGCGGCGTGCGGCCCGAGGTCATCGACAGCCTGCTGGCCGTGCACAACGCCGGCCTCGTGCCCTTCGTGCCCAGCCAGGGCTCGGTGGGCGCTTCGGGCGACCTCGCGCCGCTGTCGCACATGACGCTGGCGCTGATGGGCGAGGGCGCCTTCGTCGGCGACGACGGCCGGCGCATCCCCGCGGCCGAGGCGCTGCGCGCGCAGGGCATCGCGCCGCTGCAACTGCAGGCCAAGGAAGGGCTGGCGCTGATCAACGGCACGCAGACCAGCACTGCGCTGGCGCTGCACGCGCTGTTCGGCTTCGAGCCGGTGCTGGAAAGCGCGCTGGTGATCGGCGCGCTGACGGTGGACGCCGCGCGCGGCAGCGACGGGCCGTTCGACCCGCGCATCCACGCGCTGCGCGGGCAGCCGGGGCAGATCGACGTCGCGGTGTATTACCGCGCCTTGTTGCAAGGCAGTTCGATCCGCCAAAGCCACGTCGACGGCGACGACCGCGTGCAGGACCCTTACTGCCTGCGCTGCCAGCCGCAGGTGGTGGGCGCCTGCCTGGACCAGCTGCGCCACGCCGCGCTGGTGCTGCTGCGCGAAGCCAACGCGGTGACCGACAACCCGCTGGTCTTTGCCGACGACGGCGCGATGGTTTCAGGTGGGAATTTCCACGCCGAACCGGTGGCGCTGGCGGCGGATGCGATGGCCAACGCGATCGCCGAGGTCGGCGCGATCGCCGAGCGCCGCATCGCGATGCTGATCGACGCCAACGTTTCACGCCTGCCGCCGTTCCTGGCGCCCAACCCGGGGCTCAACAGCGGCTTCATGATCCTGCACGTGACGGCCGCGGCGCTGGCCAGCGAGAACAAGACCTACGCGCACCCGGCCAGCGTCGACAGCCTGCCCACCAGCGCCAACCAGGAGGACCACGTCAGCATGGCCACCTTCGCGGCGCGCCGGCTGCAGCCGATGATCGCCAACGTCGCGCGCATCCTGGCCATCGAATGGCTGGCCGCGGCGCAGGGCATCGAGTTCCTGCGCCCGCTGCAGAGCTCGGGCGCGCTGGAACAGGCGCACGCGCTGCTGCGCGCCTTCAGCCCGGCGATGATGGAAGACCGCTCGCTGGCCCCCGACATCGAGGCCGCGGCGGCGCGCATCGGCAGCGGCGCGCTGGGCGCGATCTTCCGCGGCCTGCCGCACCGGCCGGCGCTGTGGGTGCCGGCTTGAACCTATCATCCGGCGCCTTCAGGGTTGAGCATCGGGGAATCGACATGCACACGCCGTCATCGAGTCTGTCCTGGTCCGTCCTGGCGCTGCTGGCCGGCTTGGCCGGCTGCGCCGCCGGCCCCGCCGCCGATGCGCTGGCGCGGCTGGAGCCCACGCGCGGCAACACGGCCGCCGGCGAAGTGCGCTTCAAGCGCCAGGGCGGCGCGGTGATCGCCGAAGGCCGCGTCTCGGGCCTCAAGCCGGGGCAGGAGCACGGCTTCCACATCCACGAGAAGGGCGACTGCTCCAGCGGCGACGGCATGAGCGCCGGCGGCCACTTCAACCCGACGGCCAAGCCGCACGGCCCGCTGCACGGCGAGCACCACGTGGGCGACCTGCCGGCGCTGAAGGCCGGCAGCGACGGCGTGGCCAGCTTCTCGGTGCGGCTGGACGGCATGAGCATCGGCAGCGGCGCCACCGACATCGTCGGCCGCGCGCTGATCGTGCACGCGCAGCCCGACGACTACACCACGCAGCCCACCGGCAATTCGGGCGCGCGGATTGCTTGCGCCGTGATCCAGCGCGCGGGCTGAGCGGCGCGCGCGCCGCGTCTTGCAACCGAACCGTCCATCCACCCAGGAGCCCTCGATGAAACCTCTTCGCCTCGCCCTCTTGCTGGCCGCCGGCCTCGCCACCGCCGCGCAGGCGCAGGACACCAAGGTCGCGATCGGCATCAGCGGCTGGACCGGCTTCGCGCCGCTGACGCTGGCCAAGGAGGCGGGGCTGTTCAAGAAGCACGGGCTGGACGTCAGCCTCAAGAAGATCCCGCAGAAGGACCGCCACCTCGCGATCGCCAGCGGCGACATCCAGTGCGCGGCGACGACGGTCGAGACCTGGGTCGTCTGGAACGCCAACGGCGTCGCGACGACGCAGATCTTCCAGCTCGACAAGAGCTACGGCGCCGACGGCATGGTGGTCAAGCCGGCCATCACGAAGATCGCCGACCTGAAGGGCAAGACCGTGGCCGCCAGCGCGCCGGGCACGGCGCCGTACTTCACGCTGGCGTGGATGCTCAAGAAGAACGGCCTGTCGGTGAAGGACGTGAAGGTCGTCAACCTGGAGCCGCAGGCCGCGGCCAACGCGATGATCGCCGGCACCGACGGCATCGACGCCGCGATGACCTACGAACCCTACCTCGGCGCGGTGCGCGCCAAGCCCGAGGCCGGCAAGATCATCGCGACGACGCTGGACTACCCGATGGTGATGGACACCGTGGGCTGCACGCCCAAGTTCCTGGCCGACAACCCCAAGGCCGCGAAGGCGCTGGCCGACGGCTACTTCGACGCGCTGGCGATGATCAAGGCCGATCCGAAGAAGAGCTTCGAGATCATGGGCGCCGACGTCAAGCAGAGCGCCGACCAGTTCGAAGCCAGCCAGAAGTACCTGCGCTGGCAGGACCGCGAGGCCAACCAGAAGTTCTTCGCCGGCGAGCACGCGCAGTTCAGCAAGGAGGCGGCCGACCTGCTGCTGGAGGCCGGCATCATCAAGGCGGTGCCGGACCTCGCTAAGCTGGCCGACACGCGCTTCGTCAAGTAAGGCTGCGGGACCGCGGGGCCGGGCCCGGCGGCGCGGCCGCCGCGCGGCGCGGCGCACCGCCGCGGCGCCGCCACCACAGCCACGCGCCGGCCGCGCCCAGCAGCCCCAGCGTCAGCCCGCCGGCGCCGTTGAGGGCCTCCAGCGCCGGGCCGCCGATCTCGCCGGTATGCAGCGGGTAGACCCAGGCGACGAGCCGCGCGCCGGTGTCGATCGCCTCCCAGCGCTGCACCGCCAGCACGCGGCCGTCGCGCGGGTCCAGCGTCACCGTGCTGATGCCGTTGGGGTGCGGCTCATCCGCGACGCGGAAGCGGATGCGCACCGGCTTCGCGGCCGCCGTCGGCACCGGCACGGCGAAGACCGCGGCGCCGGGCAGTTGCTGCTGCGCCGTGGCCAGCAACGCGTCCAGCGTCGGCGCGCCGCCGGCGGGCGTGGGTGGCGCCGTCTTGGGCAGCACCGGCGCCGGCGCGGGCTTGGCGCCCAGCGCGGCGCTGATCCAGCCGCCGATCGGCCGGTAGGCCATGTAGGCGCCACTGGCGACCGAGACCGCGATCCACAGCCCCAGCGTCGCGCCGGCCACGCGGTGCAGGTCGTAGACCAGCCGCAGCGTGCCGGCGCGGCGCTCGATGCGAAAGGCCAGCCTCCAGCGCCGCGGCCACCACAGCACGATGCCGGTGACGAGCATCAGCCCGTAGCCCGCGGCCAGGCAGGCCAGCAAGGCCTTGCCGGTGTCCTGCAGCAGCAGCGAGCTGTGCAGCTTGAAGACGAAGTCCACGAAGCCTTCGGCGTCGCCGCGCCGGCCCTGCTCGCGCACGCTGTGCGGGTGCAGGTAGACGGTGCCGGTCCACGGGCCGCTGACGCGCGCCTGCAGCGTCTGGCCGGCTTCGCGCGGCAGGCGCAGGCTGACGGCGGCCTGCGGGCCGAACTCGGCCAGCAGGCGCCGGCGTGCGCTTTCCAGCGGCGCGCCGGGCAGCTCCGGCCCCGGCGCGGCCAGCTCGGGGCGGGCGCGGAACAGCTCGGCGTGCAGCCGCTCGTCCAGCGGCCGCGCGACGATCAGCGTCGCGCCCAGCGTGCCGATCAGCGCCAGCACCAGCCCGGCGCTGAGGCCGAACCAGCGGTGCAGCTTGAGCCACAGCGCGCGCGCCGCGGCGCGGCGCCCATCAGAAGGCATAACGTCCTTGCAAGTACACCGTGCGCGGCGCCCCGACCATGCGGCCGAGATTGGCGTCGAGATTGCGGGTGTAGTAGCGCTTGTCGGCGAGGTTGTTGACGCCGGCCACCAGCTCCAGGCCGCTCGAACCCGGCTGCCAGCTTGCCTGCGCGTTCCAGATCCTGAAGCCGGGCACGACGCCGGTGGCCGCGGTGGCCGGCTCGGCCACGGTGTTGGCGTTGTCGGAGAACTGCTTGCTCTGGTGCGAGGTCGACAGGCCGACAGCCCAGCCGCCGCGCGCATAACGCAGGCCTTCGGTGTCGGTGTGGCGCGAGTAGAACGGCAGGTCCAGCCCCGCGGTGGCGCCCGATTCCTGCGTCGCCTTGGTGTAGGTGGCATTGGCGTACACCGACAGCCCGGCCAGCGCGCCGGTCTTGTCGAAGGCATATTCCAGCGCCGCCTCGACACCGCGGTGCCGCGTGGCGCCGACGTTCTGGAACACCGGCGGGCTGCTGCCGGCGATCTGCTGGATCTGGTTGTCGAAGCGGATCTGGAACACCGTCAGCTCGGCCTTCACCGCGCCGCCCTGCCAGCGCGCGCCGGCCTCGGCCGTCTTCGCCAGCTCGGGGCGCAGCGGGTTGGCGGCGGTCTGCGAGTTGAGCTGCGTGTTCTGCACCACGCCGTACGAGGTGGTGTAGTTGGCGAACAGCGTGGCGTCGCGGCTCAGCAGGTAGGCCAGGTTCAGCGACGGCAGCGCCTTGTGCGGCTCGGACTCGAAGCTGGCGCCGCTGGCGCGATCGGTGCGCGTGGTGCGCAGGCGCTCGTAGCGCACGCCGGGCGTGATGCGCCAGGCGCCGATCGCGATCTTGTCGTCGACGTACAGCGAGTGCGCGTCGGTGGCGTTGGCGAAGGTGGTCGTCGCGCCGACGGCGCCGCTGGCGATGGTGACGCCGTAGTTGTTGTCGTCGCCGCGTTCGCGCACGAAGCGGTAGCCGGCCGTGATGTCGTGCGTGGTGGGGCCGAACTGCAGCCGCTGCGTGTAGCGCGGCTCGAAGCCCAGCACGCTGTAGCCGCGCGGCTGCACTGTGTTCTGCGTGCGCGCGGCGTTGATCAGGCTGCTGCGGCGGTCGCTGTTGGTGTAGTACAGGCGCACCTCCACCTCCTGCGTCGCCGACAGCGTGTTCAGGTAGCCGATGTCGGCGCCGCGGCGGCTGCCGTCCCAGAAGTCGGTGGGCCGCGTGTTCTGGAACGGATCGGCCTCGAACTGCGCCACCGTCAGGCCGCCCGGCGTGTAGACCTTGGCGTCGTAGTACGAAAGCTTGCCGTAGACCTCGCTGCGGTCGTCGATCGCCCAGCGGTACTTCAGCGCCAGGTCGTCGTACTTCTCGTCGCTGCCCTTGCGCCAGCCCGAGCCGTCCAGCCCCGAGTACAGCAGCGCCAAGCCCAGCCCGTTGTCGAACTGCGTGCCGAGGAAGGCGCTGTAGGTCGTGGCGTGCTCGTCGCTGCCGTCGAAGCTGACGTAGCGCACCGAGGCGTCGCCGGTCAGGTCCGGCGTGGTCGGCACCGCGCGCGTCTTGAAGTTGATGATGCCGCCCACGTTCTGCGGCCCGTAGCGCACCGCGCCGCCGCCGCGGATGACGTCGATGCTCTGCACGTTGTTCAGACTGACCGGCGCGAACGAGAGCTGCGGCTGCCCGTACGGCGCCACGCCCAGCGGGATGCCGTCCAGCAGCACCGTCGAGCGCGGCGAGTAGCGGCCGGTGAGCCCGCGCACGCCGATGTTCAGCGCGATCGAACTGCCGGCGCTGCTGCTGTTGTCGATGGACTGCAGCCCGGGCAGCCGGCGCAGCGCGTCGCCCAGCATCACGGCGCCGGAGGCCTGCAGTTCCTCGCGCGTGAGCAGCGTGCGCGCGCCGGGAAAGCTGCGCACGCTGGGCGTGGTGTCCGATCCCAGCCAGTTGCCGGTGACGACGATGCTCTCCACCGCCTGCGGATCGGCGGCGTCCGACGGCGGTTGCTGCGCGGCGGCCGGCAGCGCGGCAGCGGCGGCGCCGAGGCTGGCCAAGCAGGCCAGGGCGCGGGCGATAGCGGACAGCGAGGGGCGGCGCAAGGACATCGGGTAGGCTTTCAAAACGAAGGTCTCCGGATTATTAAGAATGATAACGATTCGTGTTCTTCATGTCCCTGTTCCGGCATGGGCAGCCGCCGGCTGCCGGCAGGCCCCGTGATGCGCCCGCTGACCCCCGTCTCGCCCACCGCGCGCGTGCTGCTGGGCGTCTCGTTCTTCGTGCTCTTCGTCGCCGTGTGGGCCGCGGCCACGCTGGGCGGCTTCGTGCAGAAGACCTTCCTGGCCGACCCGCTGACCATGCTCAAGAGCGGGTGGACGCTGCTGACCGAGATGGGCTTCGCGCACGACATCGGGATGACCGTGTGGCGCGTGCTGGGCGGCTTCGTGATCGCCGCGCTGCTGGCCCTGCCGCTGGGCGTCGCGATGGGCGCCTACAAGCCGGTCGAGGCCTTCTTCGAGCCGTTCGTCAGCTTTGCGCGTTATCTGCCGGCCAGCGCCTTCATTCCGCTGCTGATCCTGTGGGCCGGCATCGGCGAGGCGCAGAAGCTGGCCGTCATCTTCATCGGCAGCTTCTTCCAGCTCGTGCTGATGATCGCGGTGACGGTCGGCAACACGCGGCGCGACCTGGTGGAGGCCGCGTACACGCTGGGCGTCAGCGACCGCGGGCTGATCCGCCGCGTGCTGCTGCCCGGCGCCGCGCCGGAGATCGCCGAGACGCTGCGCATGGTGCTGGGCTGGGCCTGGACCTACGTGATCGTCGCCGAGCTGATCGGCGCCTCCAGCGGCATCGGCCACATGATCACCGACAGCCAGGCGCTGCTGGCCACCGACCAGATCATCTTCGGCATCATCGTGATCGGGCTCATCGGGCTGGCCAGCGACCTGCTGTTCAAGTGGGCCAACCGGCGGCTGTTTCCCTGGGCACAGCTGGGACGCTGACCCACCCCCCTAAAAGTGCAGGTGCCGCCGCTGTCGGGTTCGGCCGCCGCATCGCGATTCCACCAGCAACGGGCGCCCTGCCCGCTTGCCTGTCCGGGAGATTGCGATGTTCTCGAAACCCGTCCTGCGCCACCTGACCTGCCTGCTGGTCTGCGCCGCCCCGCTGCTGACGCTGCCGCCGCCGGCTGGCGCCGCTCCGCTGCTGGCGCTGCTGCCGTCGGCGGCCGCCGCCACCGCGCTGCCGGGCACCACCGTGCTGGGCACCGTCTCCTACAACCGCGGCGACCGCATCGACCCCGTCACCTTCGGCCACTTCGAGGTCAGCGCGGCGCCCTTCGGCGGCGGCGAGCTCGACATCCAGGGCCAGCCTTTCGCGGCCGTGCAGGCCAGCGGCGCGCTGGCCACCGATGCCGCCACCGCGCTGCTCTTCGTCCGCAGCGTGGGCCACCTCACGTTCCACTTCGCCATCGACGGCCCGCCTTCCTCGGCGGTGCCGGTGCTGATCGACGTGCAGGGTTTCGCCACCGGGCTGGCCGGCGCCGGCGCCTCGTTCGCCGTGCTGTCGGAATGGGTGCTGACCAAGGTCTCGCCCGGCGGCGAGCTGCTCGCCACCGATCTCGTGCAGACGGACCAGATGACGGGCAGCTTCTCGCAGGGCTTCTCGCGCACCGTGTCGCTGCTGCTCGACACGCAATCGGTCTACCAGGTGTTCATGCGCGCCGACATCGGCGTGGCGGCCAGCGACACGAACTCGGCGGCGCAGGCCACGGCCTTCATCGACCCGGTGTTCCGCTTCGGCAACGGCGTCGATACCGGGCAGTACCGCTTCGTGCTCGGCGCCGGCATCGGCAACCAGGCGCCGGAGCCGGTGCCGGTGCCCGAGCCGCAGACGGCGCTGCTGATGGTCTGGGGCTTCGCGCTGCTGGCGGCGCGGCGCTGGCGCGTCTGCTCTATCGCTGCGCGAGCCTGAGCGCCTCGGCGTGCAGCGCGTGCTGCGCGCCCAGGCCGCGCTCCAGCGCCGGCACGGCGCGCGCCGCGGCGGCAGCTGCGCCGGCGGCATCGCCCAGCGCCTGCAGCGAGCGGGCGTGCAGCAGCCGCGCCGTTCCCACGTGCGCGCTGGCCTCGGCCTGGCGTGCGCTGCGCGTGGCGGCATCCGCCGCGGCCTGCGCCCAATCGCGCGCGCGGGCCGGCTCGCCGGCGGCGAGCGCGATCTGCGCCGCGGCGATCAGCGCATCGGCGCGCTGGCCGCTGCGGCGGCCGCCGAGGGCCTCGATGCGCTGCAGCTCGGCGGCGATCGATTGCAGCGCCGCCTGCGGCCGGCCTTCGGCCAGATCGAGCAGCGCGCTCTCGCTGCCCGGCGTGTGCGGCAGCGCGGCGACGCGGCGCAGGTTGGGCGAGCTTGCGAGCTGCTGCAGGTGCTGCCGCGCGTCGGCCGCGCGCCCCTGCAGCCGCGCGGCCCGCGCCTGCACGAAGTGCCGCTCGTTGTCGAACTCGATGCTGGCGATGCGCTCGGCGCCGGCACGCGCCCGCTCGGCGCTGGCGGCAGCCCCGGCGCTGTCGCCCAGCAGCAGCTGCGCGTCGGCCAGCGTCAGCAGCATGAAGGGCGGGGCGTCATCGCGCGGCCAAGCCGACAGCGCCTGCTCCAGCAGGCGCAGCGCCGGCATCACCTCGCCGGCCTCGATCATCAGCAGCGCCAGGTTGCGCTGGCGCACGCGGGTGTCGAGCGAAGCCGCGCCGCCGGCCGCGCGCGAGACCTCGACCCCCTGCTCGGCGGCCGCGAAGGCGCCGGCGACATCGCCCACGTCGCGCCGCAGCGCCGCCAGCACGCTGAGCACCTGCGGGTACATGTTGCCGCGCCTGGCGCTGCCGTCGCCGCCTTCCATCAGCCGCAGCGCAGCCTCGGCGGCGGCCAGCGCGGGATCGATCTGCCCGAGCGCACGCGCCGCCATCGCCTTGCCGAGCACGCAGCTGACTCGCAGCCACGGCGGCGGCTCGGCCATCGCCGCCATCGCGGCCTCGGCCCCGCCCACCAGCGCCGCGGCCATCGCGGGCTGGCCGAGCGCGATGTGCGTATCGACCGTCGAGCAGGCCACCTGCGCCACCAGCTCGGGGCTGCCGCTGGCCTGCGCGAACGACGCGGCGCGCTGCATCACCGCGAGGTCGGCCTTCACGTCGCCCAGGCTGTGGAACTGGCCGGCGATCGGCAGCAGCAGTTCGACCGCCAGCTTCGGCTGCTGCGCGTGGTGCTGCTCGATCATCTCGAGCGCCGACTCGAGCACGCGGCGCTGCGTCAGCGGCTCGTCGAGCCGGCCCATGCGGCCGAGCACCAGATTGAACAGGTTGCCGCGCGCGAAAGCGCGTTCGGCCTGCCAGCGCGCCTCGTCGCGTTCGCTGCGCGCCTGCCGCGCCTGCCAGGCGGTGAGCGCCACCGTGGCCAGCAGCAGCAGCAGCGCGGCCGACGAGGCCGCCACCCCCGCGCGGTGCCGGCGCACGAAGCGCGACAGCCGGTAGGCCGCGCTGTCGGGCCGCGCCAGCACCGGCACGCCGTCGCGCCAGCGGCGCAGGTCGTCGGCGAAGGCAGCGGCGCCGGCGTAGCGCTCGGCCGGGTTCTTCTTCAGCGCCTTGGCGACGATGGTGTCGAGGTCGCCGCGCAGCGTCCGCGCCAGGCGCTGCGGCGTGCTCGCGCGCAAGGCCGCGCTGTCGGCGCCGTTGCGCAGCGCGGCTTCGGACATCGGCGGCGCCTCGTTCTCGATCACCGCGCGCAGCCGCTCCATCGGCGTCTGCGCGGCCGTGGCCGTGGGGTGGCTGCCGGCGAGCAACTGGTACAGCAGCACGCCCAGCGCATAGACGTCGGTGCCGGTGCCCGCCGGCTCGCCCTGCAGCTGCTCGGGCGCGGCATGGTCGGGCGTGAACGCGAGCTGCGTCGTCGCGCCGCCGTGCGCGGCGGCATCGGGCTCGATCAGCTTGGCGATGCCGAAGTCGAGCAGCTTCACGCGGGCCTGGGCATCGACCAGGATGTTGGCCGGCTTCAGGTCGCGGTGCAGCACCAGTTGCTGGTGCGCATGCGCCACGGCGGCCAGCACGTCCAGCAACAGCGCGACGCGGCGCTCGACGCCGGCGTGCTGCGCGTCGCACCAGGCCGTGATCGGCTGGCCCTGCACGTACTCCAGCACCAGGTAGGGCTGGCCTGCGGCGCCGACGCCGGCGTCGAGCAGCGCCGCGATGTGCGGGTGCGCCAGCCGCGCCAGCAGGCGGCCCTCGCGCTCGAAGCGTCCGGCGCCGCCGTGCGCCAGCAGCGCCGGATGCGGCAGCTTGACCGCGGCCCGGCCCTCGTAGCGGCCGTCGCCGCGTTCGGCCAGCCACACGCTACCCATGCCGCCGGCGCCCAAGGCGCGCACCAGCGTCCAGGCGCCGCAGCGCTGGCCGGCGGCGTGCGCTTGCGGCGCCGGCCCGGCGAGCGCATCGCCTTGCAGGAAGCGCCGGGCGGCGGTCGAATCGGCGTCGTGCAGCAGGGCTTGCAGCTCGTCGGCGAGCGTGGCATCGGCCGCGCGCCAGGCGGCCAAGCGCTCGCGGCGCGACGCGGGGTCGAGCTCGAGCAGTTCGTCCAGGCGCGGGCTCAGCAGGGCCCAGCGTTCGGGCGCGCAGGCGCGGGCCACGGCGCGGCTACTCGAGGGCGTGGCGCAGGAACAGGCGCGCCTTGTCCCAGTGGCGCTGTGCGGTGCGCTCGGTGACGCCGCGCAGCGCCGCGATCTCGGCCAGGCTGAGGCCGCAGAAATACTTCAGCTCCACCAGTTCGGCCAGCGCCGGCTCCGCGCGGGCGAGCGCATCGAGCGCATCCGACAGCGGCACCAGGTCTTGCGCCGCCGCGGCCTCGGGCGCGCCGGTGGTGTCGAACGAGGTGATCTGGAACTCGCCGCCGCGCTTGAGCGCCCGGCGGCGCCGCGCATGGTCGACGATCAGCCCGCGCATCGCCCGCGCCGCGTAGGCGAAGAAGCGCGCGCGGTCGGGAAAGCCCAAGCCGCGGCCGCAGAGGTCGAGGTAGGTCTCGTGCAGCAGCGTCGTCGCACCCAGCGTCAGGTGCGCGCCGCCGTTGCGGTGCAGCTCGCGCCGCGCCAGCCGGTGCAGCTCGCGGTACAGCGCGGCGAACAGCGCATCGGCGGGCTGCAGCGCGTTGCCGCCGGCCTGCGACAGCAAGCCGGCCAGCGCGGCCACCTCGGCAGCGCGCTCGTCGTCGGCAACGGGCTCCATGGCAGCGGATGATGGCGCCGGCCCGGCGGCAGCGCCAGCCCCAAGGTCTGCGCGCGCCGCGGGCGCCGCGGCGGCTGCCGCTATGCTCGGCGCCATGACCCACCCCCACAGCAGCGCCGCCCCCGTGCTGCGCGTGCGCGGCGTCGAACGGCGTTTCGCGGCCGCGCAGGGCGCCGGCACGTTGGCCCTGCAGGCGACCGACCTCGACGTCGCCGAGAACGACTTCATCACCATCCTCGGCCCCAGCGGCTGCGGCAAGAGCACGCTGCTGCGCATCGTCGCCGGGCTCGACGCGCAGACCGCCGGCCAGGTGCTGCTGGACGGCCGGCCCGTGCACGGCCCCGGCGCCGACCGCGGCATGGTGTTCCAGAGCTACACGCTGTTCCCGTGGCTGACGGTGCTGGACAACGTCTGCTTCGGCCTGCGCGAGCGCGGCCTGCCGCGCGCGCGGCAGCACGAGCTGGCGCGCGACTTCATCGCCAAGGTGGGCTTGAAGGGCTTCGAGGACCACTACCCCAAGCAGCTCTCGGGCGGCATGCAGCAGCGCACCGCGCTGGCGCGCGCGCTGGCCAACGACCCGCGCATGCTGCTGATGGACGAGCCCTTCGGCGCGCTGGACCACCAGACGCGAGAGCTGATGCAGGAGCTGCTGCTGGGCATCTGGGAGGCGCAGAAGAAGACCGTGCTCTTCGTCACCCACGACATCGACGAGGCCGTCTTCATGGGCGGCCGCGTGGTGGTGATGAGCGCGCGCCCGGGCCGCATCAAGCTCGACCGCACGGTGCCGCTGCCGCACCCGCGCCACTACTCGGTGAAGACGACGCCGGCCTTCGCCGAGCTGAAGGCCGAGCTGACCGAGGCGGTGCGGGTGGAGGTGTTGAAGGCACAGCAGGCGGGGTGAGGACGCCGGCGCGCCGCCGGATCACAGCGCCGGCGTACGCGAGCGGCTGCTATCGCCGACGCCGGCCAGCAGCCCGTCGACCGAGATGTCTTCGTCCAGCGCTTCCCAATGCAGCCCGCGGGCGCTGAAGGTGACGGTGGCGCGCTGTTCCGGCGTAGCGTTCAGCAGCCGCGGAAACCAGGCCAGCGGCACGGCCAGCGAGCGCCCGTCGGCCAGGTCGACCGTCATCAGGTCGTCGTCGAAGCGGACCGCTCTAGCTGAAGAACTCATGCCAGCTCCTTTCGATCAGTGGCGCGTTTTGCTGCACGACGGCGGTCAGGGTCTTCAGCGTTCTCGCGTCGAGCCCGTCGCTGACCGCGACGTGGGCCGCCGGATGCAGCCAGAACTTGGCTTCACCCCCTTCGCCGATCGCGTGGATGTGCACCGGTTCGCGAGGATGGCCTTCGTTGGAATAGAAGAAGAACCGAAAGCCGCGATACCGGAAGACGACGGGCATGGCGAATCATAGGCGCCTGTGCCGGCGGCGCGGCGCGCACCGCATCCCACACCGGGGCTTGCGCGCGGGCGCCGCGATCCTCGACAGAGTTCGGCCCAGCTCAGACGCAGGCCCGCCGCCGCTGCAGGCCGAGCAGCGCCAGCCCCAGCAGCGCCAGCAGCACCGGCGCCGGCAGCGGCACCGTGGCCACCGTGGCGTTGAAGGCGCCGGTCAGCGGGTCGAAGGCCAGGCCGGTGATCGTGAACGCCGCGGCGCTGGCGCTGAAGCCGGCGTCGGCGAACCGCGCCAACAGCCCGTCGTCCAGGGCCACCTCGTTGCCGTTGCCGTCGAGCTGCTTGAAGAAGCTGCCCAGTCCGAACAGGCCGGCGTCCTGGAACGCCGCCGGATCGGTGTCGCCGAGGAACACGAACTCGATCGTGCCGTCGCCCATGAAGACCTGCGACCAGTCGCTGAAGATCAGCTCGTCCATCGCGTACTGGCCGTTGCCCAGACTTTGCACTTCCAGCACGATCTTGCCGCCGCTGTTGTCGAAGGCGCCGTTGATCGTCAGCTTGCCGGGGCTGTTGCCGGGATTGACCACGCCCTGGTTGACGACGTCGGCGTTGACCACGCCGCTGCCCGCCAGCAGGCCGTTGTGGCCGACGAAGAGCTGGGCCGCGGTGGCCGTGCCGTTGACCACCAGCGTACCCGTGCCACCGGTGCTGGCCGTGCCGTCGTGGGCCACGCCGATCAGCGAGGTGGCCGACAGCGCCGCGCCGGCGCCCACGTTGACCTGGCCCAGCGTCTGGGCCGACGCGCCGATCAGCACCCTGGCATTGCTGCCGCCAGCCGCCAGCGACGAGCCCGCGCCGGCCAAGTTGACGGTGCCGATGCCCGTGGCGCCGCCGGCCACGCCGTTGTTGCCGACGCGGACCGCGGCATTCGGGCTGTTGACGCTCACCGTGGAGCCGCCCATGACGTTGAGCGTGCCGGTGCCGCCGAGCGCGCTGCTGCCGCCCAGTTCGACGAAGGCACCGGTGCCGGTGGACGTGACGCTGAGCGTGGAGCCGTTGCTCATGTTCACCGTGCCGGTGGCGCCGCCGCGGCCGATGATGATGCCGCCGCCGCTGCCGGTGACGGTGCTGCCGCCGCGCACGCCGTCCAGCACCATCTGGCCGGCGTTCATGTTCACGGTGCCCGTGGCCGTGGTGTCGGTGGCGCCGACCAGCACCACTTGGCCGTGGAAGCGTCCGCCGTTGAGCAGGTTCAGCGTGCCGCTGGCCTGCGCCCCGGCGCCGATCTGCAGCCGCGCGTCGGTGGCGCCGGTCATCGTCAGCTCGGAGCCGGCGCCCGAGACCGTCACCGTCCCGGTCGAGCCGTTGCCGTCGGCGCCGGACGCACGGCGCCCGACGTCCATCAGCAAGGCTTCGCCGGACGGGTAGCCGGCGGGGTTGGGCGCCGAAACTCGGTTGTTGCTGAGCTCGACCACCGCGCCGCCGGTGATGGTCACCGACCCCGTCGCGCCGTCGCGGCCCACGCCGAGATAGGGCGCCAGGCCGTCACCGCCGCGGATGTCCAGGCGCGACCCCGGGCCGCTGACGCTGAGCGCGCCGTTCGACCCCGCGCCGATGCCGACGTGCATGCCGCTCAGGCTGTTGGGGTTGGCCGGCACCGAGCCGCTGGTGTCGATCTCCACGCGGCCCCCCTGGCTGATGGCGACGGTGCCGTGGCCGGCGGCGTTCGCCTCGGTGAGGCCGATCTGCAGGAAGGCACCGCTGCCGTCGACCGGGCTCAGCCCGGCCAGGCGCACCAGCGAGCCGGCGCCGCTGACGTCCAGCGTGCCGGTGCCGCCGCCGCGGCCCACCGACATGAAGGGCAGGCTGCTGCCGCCAGTGCCGGTGACCACGCCGCCGCTGTCCACCGTCACCTGCGCGACGCTGCCGTTGCCGCGCCCGACGACGAAGAAGCCGGTGCCGCCACCATCGAACAGCAGGCGCGAGCCGGCGCCGCTGACCGTGATCGCCGCCTGCGAGCCGGCCGCGTTGGCGCCGGCCGCGGTGCCCATCGTGATGCCGCTGAGCAAGCCCGGCGCGCTGCTGCCGTCCAGCCTGACCAGGCCGCCGTTCTGGATGTCCAGCGTGCCGCTGCTGCCGTAGGTGCTGGCCAAGTTGAGCAGCCCGATCGATCCGCTTTGCGCAGCGTTGCGCACCAGGTTCCAGGTCGAGCCGGCGCCGTCGACCACGACCTTGCCGCCGGCCGTCTCGGCGCCCGTCAGCTCGGAGTTCAGGTCCATCCGGCCGATGTCGAGGAACGAGCTGCCGACCGTTCCGCCCGCCAGCACGCTGGCCTGGCCCTTGGACGCGCCGCCGGCGATGCCGTAGTCGATGCCTTGCGGCCCGCCCAGCGTGAAGCGCGAGGCCCAGCCCACCTGCACGCCGCCCACCGTGTCGAACGTGGAGCCGGCGCCGCTGACCAGCAGCGTGCCTTGCGATCCCGCCGCGTTGCTGACCTTGAGCCGGCAGTTGAGCTGGCAGTTGGCGTCGTTGAGCCCGTTGATGAAGCTGGCACCGTTCAGCACCGACAGGCTGCCGACGCCCTGGCTGCCGACGTTGGTGTTGTAGGTGCCGCTGACCGCACCGAAGTCGGCGGTGATCGACGAGCCGGCGCCACTGACCACCACGCTGCCGCTGCTGCCGAGGTTGACCGCGGTCGTCAGGCGCTGCGCGGTCAAGGTGCTGCCGCCATCGACGGTCAGCGTGCCGGGGCCGGAGGTGCCGATCAGCAGGAAGCCGGCGACGGTGCCGCCGCTGGGATCGGTGTTGACCAGCCCCGAGGTGACGATGGCCGCCTTGGCCGGCAGCATGCCGGCCAGCGCCAGCGCGGCGGCGATCGCGGTGCGGCGCAGCGCCGGCACCCGTGTCGTGCGGTGTTTCATCAAAGCCCCCCCTTTGGTATCGCGTGGAAACGGCCTGAATGTTTTGCAAGCATGCGTTTCCCGGCATCAGCCAGATGGATGAGGCGGACCCCCGCTTCGCGGGGAGGGCTAACCCGGGGGCCGTGAAGCGTCGTCCAGCAGCGCCTGCAGCCGCGCGACGAAGCTGCCGAACTCGATCGGCTTGGTCCAGTAGCCGATGGCGCCGGCCGCCTGCGCGGCGGCCACGTCGGCGGGCATCGCGTTGGCCGACAAGGCCACGCAGCGCAGCGCGGCGGTGGCCGGGTCCTGCCGCAGGCAGCGCAGCACCTCGATGCCGTCGATGTCGGGCAGCTGCATGTCCAGCAGCAGCAGGTGGGGCTGCCAGTCGCGCGCCAGCGCCAGGCCGCTGCGGCCGTCGGCAGCCACCTCCAGCCGGATGCCGTCGTGCGGGCGCAGCAGCTCGCGCACCAGCAGCGCGTTGACGGGGTTGTCCTCGATGTAGAGCACGCGCGCGCCGCGCGCCGGGACGGCCGGCGGCGCCGGCGGCAGGGCGGCCGCGGCGGCTGCGACGCCGTCGGCGCCGGGCAGCAGCACGCTGAAGACCGAGCCCTGGCCCGGTGTGCTGTCGACCTCGATGCGCCCGCCCATCTGCTGCACCAGCGCGTGGCTCACCGCCAGCCCGATGCCGCTGCCGCGGATGCCCGAGGCGTCGGCGTCCAGGCGCTGGAAGGGCTGGAACAGCAGCCGCAGCGATTCGGCCTCGATGCCGCGCCCGGTGTCGGTCACCAGCAGCCGCCAGTAGCCGGCCTGGTGCCGGGTGGACACCTGCACCCGGCCGCCGCCGTGGTTGTACTTGATGGCGTTGGACAGCAGGTTCAGCAGCACCTGGCGCAGCCGCACCGGGTCGGCCTGCACCACGCCGGCCAGCGCCGCGTCGGCGGCCACGGCCACGCCCTGCTCGGCGGCCTGCTGCTCCACCAGCGGCAGCGTGCTGCGCACCAGCGGCTCCAGCACCACCGCCTGCGCCCGGATGCGCATCTGGCCGGCGTCCAGCCGCGAGAGGTCCAGCACGTCGTCGATCAGCGCCAGCAGGTGGTGGCCGGCCACGTCCACGTGGTCCAGCCAGCGCTGGCGCAGCGCCGGGTCCTGCCCGGCGCGCTCGCCGCGCAGCAGCTCGGTGAAGCCCAGCACCGCGTTGAGCGGCGTGCGCAGCTCGTGGCTGACGCGCGAGAGGAGCTGCGACTTGGCACGGCTCTCGGCCACCGCGCGCTCGCGCTCGCGCATCGCCTGCTCGGCGTTGACCGACTCGGTGATGTCCCAGTTCAGCCCCAGGCGGCGCACCTGGCGGCCCTGGACGTCGAAGATCGGCACCGAGCGCGAGGCCAGCCAGCGCACCGTGCCGTCGGGCCATTGCACGCGGAAGGTGCGGCGCCAGCTCTCGTTGCTGGACTGGCGCTGCTGCTGGTCGTCCATCACCCAGCCGCGGTCCTCGGGGTGCAGGTAGGCAGCCATCTCCTCGTTGGAGACCAGCCGCGCCGGCGAGCGCAGGCCGCGCAGGCGGAACATGGCTTCGTCCCAGTGCACGGGCTCCTGGTCCAGCTCGTGCACCCAGCTCCCCAGGCCGACGGCGGCGGCGGTCAGCGCCGCGCGCTCCACCGTTTCACGCAACTGGGCCAGCGTCTCGCGCTGCTCGGTGATGTCGATGGCCACGCCCTCGATGCGGCGCTCGCCCTCGTCGCGCAGGTCGATCGCGCCGCGCAGCACCAGCCAGCGCAGGGCGCCGTCGCTGGGGCGCAGCACGCGGAACTCGACCTCGATCGGGCCGCTGCCGTCGCGCATCCACTGCTCGATGCGGGCGGCCACGGCGTCGCGGTCCTCGGGGTGCACGCAGCGGCGCAGCCAGCGGCCCAGCGCCATCTCGGGCTCGGCCGGGTCCAGGCCGAATAGCTCGAACATGCGCCGGTTCCAGTGCGCCTGCGTGCCGTCGGCGCGGCCCGACCACAGCCCGATGCGCGCCGCCTCGGCGGCGGCCTCCAGCCGCTGCGCGAGCTGCTGCGCCTGGCGGCTGCGCTGCACGCGCTCGGTCTCGTCGAGCAGCACGCCCACGAAGGCCAGCGGCCGGCCGCTGCCGTCGCGCTGCAGGCTGCGGCGCGCCAGCACGTGCAGCCAGCGGCCGTCGGCGTGGCGCATGCGCACCGACATGTCGGTGGGCGCGCCGGTGCGCAGCGTCTGCTCCTGCGAGGCCAGCACCGCCGGCAGGTCGTCGGGGTGGAACAGGCTGCCGGCCTCGGCCAGCGTCGCGCCTTCGGGCAGCGGGTCCAGCCCCAGCAGGCCGGCGGCGTTGTCGTCGAACACGATGTGGTCGGTCGCCAGCTCGTGCCGCCACAGGCCGATGCGGCCCAGGCGGCAGGCCAGGTCCAGTTCCTCGCGCAGCGCCTGCGCCTGGCGGGCCAGCTCGAAGATCTCGGTGTCGTCGGTGCACACGCCCAGCACCGGCGGCACGCGGCCGTCCTCGGCGGCGCCCACCAGCCACTGCGAATGCAGGTAGCGGACCGTGCCGTCGGGCCTTTGCAGCCGGACGCGCGCGCCGTGCAGGCCCGGCCGCTCCAGCGTCCGCCGAAAGCCCAGGCGCGCGCGGTCGTCGGGCACCACCATCGCCGCCAGCGCCTCCAGCCCCGGCGAGCCGTCGGGGTCGGCCGGCGGCGGCAGCCCGTAGATGCTGTACATGCGGCGGTCCCAGCGGCCCTGCATCGTCTGCGGGTCGCGCTCGAAGATGCCGGCGTGGCAGCAGTTCTGCACCAGCTCCAGCCGGGCGGCGAGGTCGGCCACGCGCTGGCGAAGCCGAGCCAAGTCGTCGTCCGGCTGGCGCAGCCGCGCGGCTTCGTCGTCGGGGGCCAGGCGCAGCAGCCGCAGCCCGCCGCCGCTGCGCGGGGCCGCCTGCAGCAGCGCGGCCGCGGCGTCGTCGCCCAGCAGCGAGGTCAGCGGCCGCCCCGTCAGCGCCGCGGCCGTCTGCGGCGGGTTCAACGCCTGCGCAAAAGCCTGCGAGCACCAGACGATGCAGCCTGCGTCGTCCACCGTGGCCAGCGCGGGCCCGGCCTCGGCCAGGGCGGCGAGCGTGGCGGACGCTGCGCTGGAGGGGTGATCGGGCATGGCCTGGCCGGATGAGGTGGAGGGGCCTCACGGATGAGGTGGAGGGCCTCACTGTAGCGGCAGGGCGGCGGGCGGAGGCGGCCGCCGCCTCATTCATTCAGTCCGCGCGCCTCAGGTCGGCGACGAGGTCCACCAGCCGCTCGGCCAGCGCCGTGAAATCGTCGCCGGGCGCCAGCCGCACGCCGTGCTTGGTCGTCAATCCGTAGGGCGGCTGGGCGGCCGAGGCGGCGTCCAGGTAGACCGGCACCACGCGGTGCGACAGCGGGTCGCTGCGGGCCATCTGGATGGCCGCGGCGATCTCCTCGCGCTGGTAGAACGCGGCGCCGGTGCGCTGCGACACCAGCACCACGGTGATCAGCGCGTCGCGCTGCGCCGCGGCCAGCGCCTGGTCCCAGTCGTCGCCCAGGCGCAGCCGCGCCGCATCGAGGAAGACCTGCAGCCGCGGGTCGAGCAGGCCGAACAGGCGCCGGGCCGGCTCGTCGTCGGCGCCCGCGTGGGCGATGAAGAGGTCCCAGCGCTTGCTGCCCTGCTCGAGCGAGCGCACGAAGTCGGCCGCCGAGCGCGGCCGCCGGGCCGGCTCGACGTCGAGCGCGCGCACCAGCGCCGCGGCGAGCGGGCCGCTCAACTGCGCGTTGGCGGTGCGCGGCGGCAGCAGCTCGCCCTCCACCCGCGCCTTGAGCTGCAGGAACAGCGGTGCGCGCAGGTCGAAGGGCAGGCGGCCGGTTAACAGCTCGTAGCTGACCAGCGCCAGCGAGTAGAGATCGGCGTGCGGCGACGACTCGTTCTTCAGCAGCTGCTCGGGGCTCAGGTAGGCCGAGCTGACGCCGGGCGGCCGCGTGATGCGCGTGGACGTGGCCACGGCGTCCTCGACGACGAAGTGCCGCGCGACGCCGAAATCCGCCAGCCGCGCCGCCGGCGGCGGGCCGCCGCCGAGCAGGATGTTCTCGGGCTTGATGTCGCCGTGGATGATGCCGGCGGCGTGCGCGTGGTCGATGCCCGCCGCCACCTGGCGCAGCAGCGGCAGCAGCACCGCCGGCGGGCAGAAGCTGCGGCCGGCCAGCAGCGCGCGCAGGTTGCCGCCTTCCATGTAGGGCAGCACGAGAAAGGGCTCGTCCGCGGCGGCCGGGCTCTGGTCGAGTACGGCCAGGATGTTGGGGTGGTCCAGCGCCGACAGCAGCGACAGCTCGCGCAGGTAGCTGTCCAGCGACTCCTCGTGCACGTGGCGGTGGAAGCGCTTGACGGCCACCGGCGTGCCGTCGCCCTCGTCGCGCGCGAGGTGGATGCTGCACAGCCGCCCGGTGGCGAGCAGCGACTCCGGCCCGAGTGCGTAACGCGAACGGCGGCCGACCAGCAGGGTGTTCATCGGGCAAGCTCCACGCTGATGCGCTCAACTGAAGTGCAGGCCCCCGATGCGCAGCCACGGCAGCCGCTCGCTGCCGCGGTCGATGCTCTCGGCGCTGACGGCGGCCACGTCCAGCAGCATCTGCGCGACGTTGCCGCTGATCATGGTCTCGGCCAGCGCGGGGCCGGGCGCGCCGTCGCGGATCACGAAGCTGTTCTTGATGACGCCGGAGAAGTCGCCGTTGGGCGCCGGGTCGCCCATCGACAGCCGCCCCACCAGCGCGCCGCGCGGCACCGCGGCGACGATGGCGGCCAGCGGCGTGCTGCCCGGCTGCAGCACCCAGCCGCTGCCGGCCACGGGCTGGTGTGCGATGCCGGTCTTGCGGCTGCCATAAAGACTGGGCGTCAGCTGCGTCAGCCGCCCGGCGTCCAGCAGCGTGGCCGGCGGCGTGACGAAGGCGTCGGCCGACACCGGCAGGCAGCCGGGGCCGTCGTAGCGGCTGTGCAGCGTCAGCAGCGGCGAGGCGACGCGCTGGCCCACGCGCTCGCGGTACAGCGAGCTGCCGTCGATCAGCGGGCCGTCGCCGAGCTGGCCCATCAGCCAGCCCAGCAGGTCGTCGACGGCGCCGGGCGCCAGCACCACGTCGCCGACGAAGCGTTCGCCCAGGGGCTGGGTGTCGATCTGGTGCGTCAGCTCGTCCATCACGCGCAGGATGCCGAAGGCTTCGGCCGCGCCGGCCAGCGCGTGCGCGCTGCCGCCGGCGTAGTTGAAGCTGCTGCTGCGGCCGCCCTCGCGCGCCAGGCCGAAGACCGACAGGCCGCAGCAACCCAGGCTGCAGTCGATGGCGCTGCCGCCGCTGGTCAGCGTGGACGAGCGCACCAGCGCGTGCGCGGCCTGGCCTTCCTCGATCATCATCGCCGGCGCGTGCGCGGCACGCCAGTCCAGCAGCTCGCGCAAGCTCGCGGCCAGCGCCGGCGGGTCGGCCTGCTGCGGGCCCTGCACGAGCTGCAGCCGCTGGCCGGCGGAAACGGCGTTGGCCTCGTCCTGCGGCGCGGACGCGGCGCTGTCCCAGAGCTGGTCCACCAGCGCGGTGATGCCATCGGCGCTGACGTCGCTGCCTTCGGCCGAGGCGCGGCGGCCGTCGACAATGGCGCTCGCCGCGAGCTTGCGCGACTGGCTGCTGCGCAGCAGGCTCGCCTCGTTGTGCGCCAGGTTCAGCTCGCAGCGATGGCTCTCGCTGGCCGTCACCTGCGCGTGCTGGAAGCCGCGCCGCAGCAGCGCCTGCAAGGCCTGCTCGGCGGCGCGGTCGACGGCGAAGTCACTCATCGCTTCGCTCATCGGATCACTCCCCGCCCAGGTGGGCGCGGGCGCGCAGCGCCGGCCCGCCGACCGAGACCACCATCGGCTGGCTCTTGCCGCAGTAGCCGTTGCAGGACCACTTCATCTCGCGGCCGACGCCGTCCACGCTTTGCAGCACCTTCAGCGCCGAGCCCGACAGCGTGGTGTCGCGGATCGCGCGGCCGAGCCGGCCGCCCTTGATCTCGTAGCCCAGGCTGATGCCGAACATGAACTCGGTGGTCGAGTCGGCCTGGCCGTTGCTGGTGTCCAGCAGCAGGTAGCCGTCGTCGACGCCGGCCACCAGCTCGTCTTGCGTGCTGCTGCCCGGCAGGATCGCGGTGTTGCGCATGCGCACCAGCGGCTCGTCGTCGGGGCCGTAGGCGCGCGCGTTGCCGCTGGGCGGCAGCTCCAGCCGCGCCGCGGTCTCGCGGCTGTGCATGAACTGGCGCAGCACGCCGCGCTCGATCATCGTCACGTCCTCGGCCGGCGTGCCTTCGTCGTCGACGTAGACCGGGCACATCAGCTCGCGGCCGTCGAAGTGGTGCGCGAGGTCGGCCATCGTGATCAGGTCGCTGGCCACGCGCTGGCCGCGCAGGCCGGCGGTGACGGCGCCGGCCAGCACCGAATCGGCCTCGCAGGGGTGGCCCATGGCTTCGTGCGCCAGCATGCCGGCGAGGTCGGGGGCCAGCACCACGGTGTGCTCGCCGCCGCGCGCCGGCACCGCATGGCGCTTGGCCTGCAGGTGGCGGTGCAGCGCGTCGAGCCGGGGCGCCAGCGCGGCCAGCGACCAGTCGATGTCGGCCAGGCTGCCGGGGCCGGAGACGATCTCGGTCAGCTCGATCGGCGCGCCGTGCTCGTCCTCGCCGACCAGCACCACGTAGGCCGCGGCGCGCTGGATGCGCGACAGCGACTCGCCGCCGCCGGCGGTCTGCAAGCGCTTCAGGTGCGACTCGTCGGTCAGCATCACGCGCGTCGACCGCAGCCCGGGGTAGGCCTTCATGCAGTGCGCGTGCAGCTCGGCCATGCGCTCGCTGCACTCGGCGGCCGACAGCAGCGGCCCGCCGTGCGCGGCCTGCTCGCCGCGCGCGTGGCCGCCGGGCAGCGCGTAGGCGCGGCGCGCGCCGAAGCCGGCCATCGCCGCCGCGTTGTCGGCCGCCTGCCGCTGCACCTGTGCCAGCACCCCGGCGCCGCCGGCCGGCGCCGAGGCGAAGCCCCAGTAGCCGCCGCGGTAGGCGCGGGCGCTGACGCCGGCCTGCACGCTGCGCAGGTTGGCGGTCAGGTTGCCGTCCACCATCTGCAGCCGCGTCTTGCGCAGCTCGTGGTGGCGGGTCTCGAAATAGGGGTCGGCCGGGTGCGGCGTGGAGCTCATCGCGCTGCCTTCGTGGGGCGGGGGAAGCGGCGGATGATACGAAGGCCGGCGCGGGCGTGAAGATTCACGCGCGGGCCGCTGCATCCGCGGCGGTGCCGGCGCCGTCAAGGCTGGGCACGGCCGCGCCGCGGCCGCCGCGAACCGCTTCAACACCAGGAGATTGCCGTCATGCTGAATCGCCCCGTCATCGCCGCGCTGGCCGCGGCCGCCGCCTTGCTGCTGCACCCGGCCCGCGCCGCCGACGACCCCACGCCGCCGCGCGGCGGCGGCGCCGACAAGCTGGCGCCGGCGCGCGCGCTGATCGCCGACGGCAAATGGGCCGCCGCGATCGACGCGCTGAAGGCCGTCAACGACAGCGGCAGCGCCGACTGGAACAACCTGATGGGCTACAGCCACCGCAAGGCCAGGACGCCCGACTACGCCGCCGCCGAGCGCTACTACGACGCCGCGCTGCGCATCGATCCGCGCCACAAGGGCGCGCTGGAATACTCCGGCGAGCTGTACCTGATGACCGGCAACGCGGCCAAGGCCGAGGCGCGGCTGGCGGCGCTGAACGGCGTCTGCGGCACGTCGTGCGAGGAGTACAAGGACTTGAAGGCGGCGATCGAGCGCCACAAGAAGCAGGCGGCTTCGAAGTAGGGCCTCTCAAGGTGATCCGGCTTTGCCGGGCACCTTGATCCCCCGCGGGGGGCGGGCTGGGCGCAGCCCGGCCCTGGGGGTGCTCACAGCTTCTTGCTCAGCCGGCGCCGCCGCCGGCCGCCGCCTGCAGCACGCGGGCCACCTGCTGCAGCAGGTCCTCGCGCGTGAACGGCTTGTTCAGGTGCGGGCAGCCGGTGGCGTCGAGGATGCGGCGCGCGGTGGCCGACAAGGTGTCGCCGGTGACGAACAGCAGCCGCCCGGCCAGCGCCGGGTGGCGGCGGCGCAGCTCCTGCCACAGCGCGGCGCCGTCCATGTCGGGCATGCGCAGGTCGGAGACCACGGCGTCGAAGCGCGCGCTGTCCAGCAGCGCCAGCGCCAGCGCGCCGCTGTCGGCCGCGGCCACCTCGTAGCCGGCCTCCTCCAGCAGCCGGCGCAGCAGCTCGATGATGCCGGGCTCGTCGTCGACCACCAGCAGCCGGGCCGAGGCGGCCGCGACGGCCGCTGCCGGCGGCGGCGCGGCGGGCGCAGGTGCGGCGGCCGCGGCCGGCGCCGGCAGCGGCAGTCGCAGCGTGAAGGCCGCGCCCTGGCCTTCGGCCGCGGGCTCCAGCTCCAGCTCGCCGCCGTGCTCGCGCACGATGGAGCGCGAGACCGACAGCCCCAGCCCGGTGCCGGCGCCTTCGGCCTTGGTGGTGAAGAAGGGCTCGAAGACGCGCTCGCGCACCGCCGGCGGCACGCCGGGGCCGCTGTCGGTCACGCGCAGCCAGGCCACGCCGGCGACGCCGCGCTGCTGCACGCGGCCGCTGTGCACGGTGATGCGGCGCGGCCCGTCGTGCGCGGCCAGCGCCTGCTGGGCGTTGACGATCAGGTTCAACACCACCTGGCCGATCTGGTCGCCGTCGGCCATCACCTCGGGCAGCTCGGGCAGCAGGCGCAGCTCCAGCTCGATGCCGTGGCTGCGCAGGGTATAGCCCAGCATGTCGGCGGCCGCGCGCACCAGGTCGTTGAGCTGCACCGGCGCGTGCCGCGCCGGCCGGCTGCGCGCCATGTTCAGGAAGGTGCGCACGATGCGGCCGCAGCGCTCGGCGGCGTCGCGGATGCGGCGCGCGTCGGCGTGCAGCGGCGTGCCCTCGGTCTTCTCCTCCAGCAGGCTGGCGCGGCCCATCACGATGGCCAGCGGGTTGTTCAGCTCGTGCGCCACGCCGGCCAGCAGGGCGCCCATCGCGCCGAGCTTCTCGCTCTGGCGCAGCGCGTCGCGCTGGCGGGCGATGACCTCGGCGCTGGCGCGCGCCTCGCTGAGGTCGGTCATCGACGCGGTGAAGTAGTCGGCGCCGTCCACCTGCGTGAGCCACATCACCACTTCCACCGGCAGCTCCCGGCCGTCGGCGCGCTGCACCTGGCGTTCCATGCGGCGGCCGAGCAGGCCGTCGGGGTCGCCGCTGCGCATGCGCCGGCGCGCGAGGTCGTAGCGCTCGCGAAAGCGCGGCGGACAGATCAGCTCGCGCGCGCTGCGGCCCACGGCCTGCTGGCGCGGCAGGCCCAGCAGGGTTTCCGCGGCGGCGTTGAACTCGACGATGCGGTCCTCGGCGTCGGCCACCACCACGGCGGCTTGGGCGTGGTCGACGATGGCCGACTTCAGCGCCTCGGCGCGGCGCTCGCGCCGGGCGGCGGCGCGCATGGCCTCGAAAGTGCGCGTCACCACGCGCGCCCAGGGCTGCCAGCGCGGGCTCAAGACCGGCTCGGGTGCAGCGGGGTCGGCCGACAGGCGCTGCAGGTATTCGAAGATGTCGGCCAGCGGCGCGACGACGCGCTGGCGCAGCAGTGCCTGGCCGCCGACGCCCAGCGCCAGCAGCGCGGCGACGATCAGCAGGTAGGGTGCCAGTTGCGGCAGCATGGCCTGCAGCAGCGCGCTGCGCGGCGCGGCCTGCACCAGGGTCCAGGGTGCCTCGCGCAGGCGCAGCGCCAGCACCTGCTGGCCGCCGGCCGCCTCGGCGTGGCCGTCGCCGGCGGCGGCGCGCGCCAGCAGCGCGGCGTCGATGCCGGCGGGCAGCCGCTCGGCCAGGCGCGGCACGGCCTGCAGCGGCGCGCTGCCCTCGGCGGCCTGCAGCGGGTGCTGGCGGTCGGCGAGCACCTGGCCGTCGTCGTCCACCACCCAGGCGCGCCACGGGCCGGCGGGCAGCGCGGCGAGCAGCGCGTCCAGTGCCTGCAGCCGCAGCTCGGTGCCGACCACGCCGCGCACGCTGTCGGCCACCACCACCGGCGCGGCGCGCGTCACCAGCAGGCCGCGGCCGCCGGGGTCCGGCTGCGCGGCGGTCCAGTAGGCCTGGCGCGTGGGGTTCTGCTCGGGCAGCGCGTTCTGCACCGCCGGGCCGTCGCGCCAGGCGGCCAGCGCGGCCGAGAGGTCGGCGGCCTGGCAGCCTTCCACCAGCGCGGCGCTGGGCAGCCAGGGGTAGACCAGCAGGTAGTGTTCGGGCCAGCCGAAGAACCAGGAGCTGCCCAGGCTGCTGTTGCGCTGGTGCGCGATCTCGATCACCGACGACAGCGATTCGGCGCGGCGCAGCAGTTCCGGCGGCGGCGGGCTGCCGTCGCCCTGCGGCCACAGGACCTGCGCCATGCCGGGGCGCAGCGCTTCCACCAGGCCGTCCAGCGTATAGCCGTCGGGGGCGCCGCTGCGCGCGCGGCGCGGCTGCAGCGCCAGGCTGATGGCCGGCGTGGGGCCGCCGTCGCGCAAGAACTCCTGCTCCATCCAGCGCCGCAGGTCGTCCACGTGGTGGTTGGCGTCGCGCGCCAGCACCTCGAAGGCCGGCCGGTGCGCGCGGGTCTCGGCGGCGCTGCGGTCCAGCAGCCGCTGCCACTGCACCTGCGCCTGCCAGGCCGCCAGCAGCAGCACGCCGACCAGCAGCGGCAGCAGCGTGATCCACCGCAGCCGCCGCGCGCGCTCCAGCACCAGGCGCGCGGTCTGCTCGTCGGCCAGGATGGAGGGGGAGTCGGGCGCGGGCCGCACGTCCCTGGTCAGGCGCTGCAGGCGCTTCAGCCGTCGAGCGGCACGAACACGTAGCCGACGTTGCGCACGGTCTTGATGACCTCGGGCTTGTCGGGGTTGCGTTCGATCTTGCGGCGCAGCCGCATCACGCGCAGGTCGATGCTGCGGTCGAACACGTCCCAGCCGCGGTTGTGCGCCTGCTCCATGATCTGGTCGCGGTTCAGCGGCCGGTTGGGGTGGGCGGCGAACAGCGCCAGCAGGTCGAACTCGGCGGCGGTGATGTCGATCTCGGCGCCGGTCTCGCCGAAGAGCTTGCGCTGGTCCAGGTCCAGCGTGCAGGGGCCGAAGCGCACGCGGCGGCCGCTGCCGTCGCCGGGCGCGGCGGCCGCCTGCGCGCGCGCCTGGGCCTGCGCCTCGGCCAGCGTCTGCACGCGCCGCTGCAGCGCGCGCACGCGCGCCAGCAGCTCGCGCAGGTCGAAGGGCTTGGGCACGTAGTCGTCGGCGCCCAGTTCCAGGCCGACGATGCGGTCGACCGACTCGCCGGCCGTGGTGAGCATCAGCACGCCCATCGCCGGCTGGGCGCCGCGCAGCCAGCGCGCCAGCGACAGGCCGTTCTCGCCGGGCATGTTGACGTCGAGGATTGCGATGTCGGCGCCGCGCTCGGCCAGCATCGCGCGCGCGGCGGCGGCGTCCTCGGCGGTGCGCACCTCGAAGCCGTGGCGGCCGAAGTATTCGCCGAGCAGGCCGCGCAGCTCGGGTTCGTCATCCACCACCAGCAGGGTGGGCTTGGTCTGCAACGCGGGGCTCATCGTCCGGGGGCGCTCGGCGAAGGCCGTGCACGGGGTGGCGGCCATCATATCCAGGCCGGGATCCGAGCCATGATGGGCGGCGCGCGTTTCAGACGCGCTGCGGCGGGGCGGGGTGCGCGTTTCATTCGTTTCAGCGGGGTCTGCGGCCGACGGCCGCGGATCGTCCGTCGTCCTGGGGAGTGTCGACGATCGGTGCCTGTCCTATCGTCGGCTCGGCAACGGAGGCAGCGCATGAACGATCTCGTCATCGGGCCCGACTGGGAGCAGCAGATCACCCGGCTGCGCGACGCTCTCACCGAGGACAGCAACATCATCCGCTGGGGCAACGACTTCTACCGCTGCTGTCGCGACGGGGAACCCGTCACGCTGCTGCTGCACACCCACGACGACGCCCAGGCGCTGAAGCTGCAGATGCGGCCGCGCGACCTGTACATCACGCAGATCGCCGGTCACATGGACATGGGCCGCTACGGCAGCCTGACCGGCGCCGGCCGGGTGGACGGCGAGCGCCTGTCGCACGCCGTGCATGCGCTGTCCCGGGGCCGGGTGCACGGCGACGAGGCCTTCGAGCTGCGCAGCCTGGTGGTGTTCTGCGTGGCGGAGTCGCTGCGCTTCGACGGCCTGGCCCGCGACATCGGATACACGATGCTGGTCGGCCAGAACAAGGTGCTGGGCACCGAGACGCCCTTGCCGATCAAGCGGTGGTGGCCGGTCGTCCATGGCTGGGGGCAGGCCTGCGATGCGGTTTGGGCCGGGCTCAAGCCCGAGGTCCGACAGGCCGCGCTGCACCAGCCCCGCGCGGGCCTGGACGTCACCCGGCGGCGCTTGTTCGAGCGCGCCGGCTACGAGCACATGCCGGCCGCGAACCGCGCCATCGCGCAGGCCGCCAAGGCGCTGAAGCGGCCGGGCTGAGCAGGACCCGATCCAGGCCTTTCAAGCCATCATCTGCGTCAGGTTGAACACCGCGGCCAGCAGCGCCAGCGTCAGCGGCGCGGCGGTCAGCCACTGGGCGATGAAGCGCGGTGCCGGTGTCTGCAGAGGCTCGGGCGCCGGGTCGGCCCAGCCGGGCAGGTCTTCGGCGAAGGCCTCGCTGCGGTACAGCGGCGGCAGCAGCGCGGTGGCTTCGGCGGGGGCGGCTGCGGTCTGCAGGTCGGCAAGGCGGGCCATGGTGACACTCCGGGGGCGGCGGTGCGGGCATCGATGGGCTGCATGGTCGGCCCGGCGTGTTTCAAGCGCATTTCACCGGCCGCGGGCGCGGTGTTTCTTTTGTGACCCGCCGTGCGGTTTGGCGGTCAATCGCGCAGCAGCGCGCCGGCGGCTTCGCGGGCGCGCTCGCTGGCGGCGCGCGGCAGGCTGCCGGCCAGCGCCAGCGTGGCGCCGGCGCCCAGCATGCGGCCGAACTCGGCGCGCAGCCGCGCGCCGGTGACGGCCTGCAGCCGCGCGAGCTGCTCGGCCGGCGGCCGCGGGCGGCCGAAGGCGAAGATCTCCAGCGCCGCGTCTTCCAGCCGGCGCAGCGGGCGCTCCAGCGCGCGCAGGTGGCGCACGACGATCTGGTTGCGCGCGCGCTCCAGGTCCACCGCGTCGGTGCGTGCGGCCTGCTCGTGCAGCAGCGCGGCCAGCTCGCGCAGCGTGGGCTCGATCTGCGCCGGCGCGGTGGAGACCTCGATCACGAACTGCCCGCCGGCCTCCATCACGTCGGCCGAGCAGGCGCTGTAGTAGGCCAGCGCGCGCTGCTCGCGCAGCCGGTCGAGCAGCGGGCTGCTCATGCCCTCGCCCAGCAGCGCGGCGGCCATCGCGGCGCTGGGGTCGTCGGCGCCGCGCGCGGCGATCGGAAAGCCCAGCACCAGGTGCGACTGGCTGCAGCCCGCCAGCCGCCGGCTGTAGACGCCGCCGCGCCATTGCGGCGGCGGCAGCAGCGGCGCCTCGCCCGCGGGCAAGGCAGTGAACGCGGCCTCCACCTCGCGCCGCACGGCGTCGGGGTCCACCGGGCCGGCCAGCGCGACGACGGTGCGGCCGCCGGTGTAGTGCCGCCGCACCCACTGCGCCAGCTCGTCGCGCGTGAAGCGCTGCAGGTTGCGCCGGCTGCCGATCACCGGCTGCGCCGCCGGGTGCGTGCCCCAGCAGCCCTTGTCGAAGATCTTGAAGGCGGTGGACAGCGGGTCGTCCTCGTCCTCGGTGAACTCGTGCAGCAGCACCTCGCGCTCGCGCTCCAGCTCGTCGGCGGGGAAGCTGGGCGTCTGCACCAGCTCGGCCAGCATCGCGATGAAATGCCCCGCGTGCGCCGGCAGCCCGCGCATGTGGAAGGCGGTGTGATCCTTGTCGGTGTGCGCGTTGACCTCGGCGCCCAGGCGCTCGGCGTCGAGGTTGATGCGCCGCGCGTCGCGGCTGGCCGTGCCCTTGAACACCATGTGCTCGACGGCATGGCTGATGCCCGATTCGCGCGCGCTCTCGTGCTGGCTGCCGCTGTGGATGAAGACGGCGGCCGTCACGGTGGCGAGCTGCGGCATCGGGATGACGAGCAGCCGCACGCCGTTGGGCAGCGGGTGGACGAGCGGAGCCGAAGCAGAAGTGGTGTGGGGCATGAGGGGCGCGATCTTAGGTGCGCCCCGCCATGGCCGTTTCAAGCGCGCTGGATCAGCTCTCGCGCGTGAAATCGCGCTCGAGCCTTCGGCAGGCGTGCGACGCCTTCCGGCGTCGCACGTCCGGCCTCAGCCCACGCGCGGCTCGCCGCGGCCGTTGACGGTCACCGTGGCTCCCGGCGGCGCGGTGGTCTGCATGTGGTGCTGCTGGCCGCGGAAGACGTAGGTCACGTCCCAGTACTCGGGCCGCTGCGGGCCGCGCACCTGGGTGCAGCGCTGCACATCGCGGCTGGCCACGCGGTCGTCGCGGTTGACGTTGGCGCCCACCGCGGCGCCGGCCACCACGCCGCCGGCGGTGGCCAGGTCGCGCCCGCTGCCGCCGCCGATCTGGTGGCCCAGCACGCCGCCGATCAGCGCGCCCACCACGGCGCCGGGCACGTTGGGGCGGCGCTCTTCGACGACCTGCTGGCGCTCGACCCAGCAGCGCTGCTCGGGCGGGCCGACCACGGCGCGCACCGCCACCACCTGGGCCTGGTACAGCCGCTCGCCGCGGCGGCGGTGGAAGTCTTCGCGGCGGTCGCCGTAGCGGTCGTCGGCACGCGCGTTGACGTCCACCACGCGCAGCGACGACACGCGGTCGTTCAGCCCCATCGCGCCCAGCGAGGGATAGCGCCCCGGGCCCAGCACCACGCAGCGGCCGCTGAAGGCGGCGTCGGCGCAGACCTCCCAGCGCTGGCCGTCGATGACCAGCGACGAGGCGCGGTCGTTGAAGCCCATGCGCGACAGGTCGGTGATGCGGCGGTCGGCGCTGATCGCTTGCCCGCGGAAGCCTTCGTGCTCGTACAGCGTGGCCTGCGCCAGCACCGGCGCGGCGGCGGCCGCCACGGCCGCGGCCAGCAGGGTCTTGAGGGCAGTCTTCATGGGCAGATCTCCTTGGGTTGCGCGGTCGGCTCGCGCGGCTGGCCAAGCGTCGCCCAGGCCCCGGGACCGCCGGCAGCGGACGTTGCCGGGCCCGGCGGTAGGCAGCGTCCTACAGTGCCGGACGCCGGCAGCGCCGCTCCAGTCACAATACCGGGTTCGCTGCCGACCACGACAGACGCCATGTCCGCCAACATCCTGCAATCCCTTCCCACCGGCCAGCGCGTAGGCATCGCCTTCTCCGGCGGCCTGGACACCAGCGCCGCGGTGCACTGGATGCGCGCCAAGGGCGCGATCCCCTGCGCCTACACGGCCAACCTCGGCCAGCCCGACGAGAGCGACTACGAGGAGATCCCGCGCAAGGCCAAGGCCTACGGCGCCGAGATCGCGCGCCTGGTCGACTGCCGCGCCCAGCTCGTCGCCGAAGGCATCGCCGCGATCCAGGCCTGCGCCTTCCACATCAGCACCGCCGGCGCCACCTACTTCAACACCACGCCGCTGGGGCGCGCGGTCACCGGCACTTCGCTGGTCGTCGCGATGCGCGACGACGGCGTCAACATCTGGGGCGACGGCAGCACCTACAAGGGCAACGACATCGAGCGCTTCTACCGCTACGGGCTGCTGGCCAACCCGGCGCTGAAGATCTACAAGCCCTGGCTGGACCAGGCCTTCATCGACGAGCTGGGCGGCCGCAAGGAGATGAGCGAATACCTGCAGGCGGCGGGCTTCGACTACAAGATGAGCGTCGAGAAGGCCTACAGCACCGACAGCAACATGCTGGGCGCGACGCACGAGGCCAAGGACCTGGAGTTCCTGAACCAGGGCATCCGCATCGTCAACCCCATCATGGGCGTCGCCTTCTGGCGCGACGACGTGGCCGTCAAGGCCGAGGAAGTGACGGTGCGCTTCGAGGAAGGCCGCCCGGTGGCGCTGAACGGGCGCACGTTCGCCAGCGACGTGGCGCTGTTCGAGGAGGCCAACCGCATCGGCGGCCGCCATGGACTGGGCATGTGCGACCAGATCGAGAACCGCATCATCGAGGCCAAGAGCCGCGGCATCTACGAGGCCCCGGGCATGGCGCTGCTGCACATCGCCTACGAGCGGCTGGTGACCGGCATCCACAACGAGGACACGATCGCGCAGTACCGCGCCAACGGCCGCACCCTGGGCAAGCTGCTGTACCACGGCCGCTGGTTCGACCCGCAGGCGCTGATGCTGCGCGAGACCGCGCAGCGCTGGGTGGCCAGCGCCGTCACCGGCGAGGTGGCGCTGGAACTGCGCCGCGGCAACGACTACTCGATCCTCGACACCCAAAGCCCCAACCTGACCTACGCCCCCGAGCGCCTGAGCATGGAGAAGGTGGAAGGCGCGTTCACGCCGGCCGACCGCATCGGCCAGCTCACGATGCGCAACCTGGACATCAGCGACACGCGCGCCAAGCTGGGCGTCTACAGCGGCGCCGGGCTGCTGGCCGGCGCCGGCGGCAGCATCCCGCTGCTGCAGCCGCCCAAGGACTCGTCAGCCTCGTGACACCGCGGGCCGGCACACTCGAATCAACTTAGGAGGAAGAAAAGCATGTTGGACGAACTCGACGACGGCGCCCGCATCGGCGTCTGGACCGCGCTGGGCGTGGTCGCCTTCCTGCTGTTCGGGCTGCTGGGCGGCCTGGCGCTGAAGACGCTGCATGGCAAGCACGCGCCGGCGGTGGCTGCGGCCGGGGCGCCGGCAGCGGTCGCCGTCGAGGTGACCGAGGTGCTGATCGAAGGCCCGCTGGCCGGCGACCTGATCGCCACGCTGTACTTCGAATACGGCCAGGCCGCGCTGCCGGCCGACGCCGCCGCGGCGCTGGACGCCGCCAAGGCCGCCGCCGCCGGCGCGCCGGGCCGCAAGCTGGTGTTGTCGGGCTTCCACGACGCCAGCGGCGACCCGGCCAAGAATGCCGAGCTGGCCAAGGAGCGCGCCAAGGCCGTGCGCGCCGCGCTGCACGCCGCCGGCGTGGAGCCGGGCCGCGTGGGTCTGCGCAAGCCCGAGTCGACCACCGGCGACGGCACGGACAAAGAAGCCCGCCGCGTCGAGGTGCGGCTGCTGCCCTGATCCTGCTGCCCTGACTCAGCCGCCCGCCACCCGCGTGCAGGCACGCCCCGCGGCCTTGGCGTCGTAGAGCGCGCCGTCGGCGGCGGCCAGCAGCCGCGCCAGGCTCCAGCCCTGCGCCGCGGTGCTGGCGACGCCGGCCGAGAAGGTCACCGCGTGCGGCACGCCGCCCGGGCGCAGCGCGGCAAAGCGCTCGTGCAGGCCAGCCAGCCGGCGCTGCGCCTGCGGCGCGTCCAGCCCCGGCAGCAGCAGCGCGAACTCTTCGCCGCCGATGCGGAACACCGCGTCGCCGGCGCGCACCAGGCCGCGCAGCTCGGCGCCGATGTCGCGCAGCACGGCGTCGCCGACTGCATGGCCATGCGCGTCGTTGATGCGCTTGAAGTGGTCCAGGTCCAGCAGCACCACCGCCAGCGGCGCGCCGCCGGCGCCCTGCCCGGCGTGCTCCTGGGCGAAGCGCTCCTCCAGCGCGCGGCGGTTCAGCAGCCCGGTCAGCGGGTCGCGCAGCGCCTGGTCGCGCAGCAGCGAGTGCTCGGCGTCGCGCTGCGCCAGGTGCTGCATCACCTGGTGGCGCTCGCGTTCGCGCGCCGTCACGTCGTGCAACTGCAGCAGCGTGCCGATGTGGCGCCGGCCGGCGCCCAGCGTGCGCGAGCGCAGGTCGTAGAAGGCCTCGGGGTCGGCCAGGCGCAGCGGCGTGCCGTCGTCGGGGCCGGACAGCAGCCGCTGCGCCAGCGGCGGCCCGACGCGCGGCCACTGCGCCAGCGGCGTGCCCAGGCGCGGCGGCGCGCCGGGGCCGAGCTGCAGCGCGGCGGCGTTGGCCTCGACGACGCGCTGCTCGGGGTCCACCACCAGCAGCGCGTCGGGCAGCTCGGTGAACAGCAGCCCGCGCGCCAGCGGCACCAGGTCGAACAGCTTGTTGTGGCGCACCAGCCAGGTCAGGCCCAGGCCGGCGACGGCGAAGCTCATCGGCGTCGGGTCCGAACCGTACAGCCGCACGCCGGCCAGCACGTACAGCGAGTTGGCCGCCATCGGCACCAGGCTGACGACCAGGAAGCCGGCCCAGTGCAGGCCGTCGCTGCCCGGCGTGTGGCGCCAGGCGCGCAGCACCTGCAGCGCGGCGCGCAGCAGCAGCGCATAGCCCAGGATCGCCACCCCCCAGTACCAGGGCCCGCGCGCGTACTGCATGCGCTGCTGGCCGTCGCCGGCGGGGACCAGCCCGCTGGTGGTGGCGTAGAGCAGGCCGTGGCGGCCGTTGGTGAGCGCGATGGCGGCCGCGGCGGCCAGCAGCAGCACGGTGACCAGCCACCAGCGGCGCGACGCGGGCGCGAAGTCGCTGGCCACGTACTGGCGAACGAACAGTGCCCACAGCGGCGGCACCATCGGGATCACGATCCAGGTCGCCAGCGCCAGCGACGACTTGCAGCCGGGGTCCAGCGACGAGCGCTCCAGGCTGGTGACGAACAGCCACAGCAGCATCGCGCCCAGCAGCGTCATGAAGGCCGGCTTGCCGGGGAAGAAGCGTGCGCTGCCGGCGGCGCTGAGGGCCATCAGCAGCGTGCCGCCGACCACCGCGCGCAGCCACAGGTCGGGCGTGATGCCCCAGCCGCTGGCCAGGCAACTGCCCGGATCGAAGCCCGGCACCATGGCGCGGGCTCAGCCGTTCATCGCCAGCGCCGGCGCGGCCGCCAGGCGGCCGACCTCGATGCCGTTCCAGTTGCGCAGCGCCACGTCGGCCAGGCCCTGCAGCAGCGCCCGGTCGGCGTCGGCTTCGGGCTGCAGCAGCCGCTGCAGCAGCGCGGCCAGCGCCACCTCGCAGGCGCGGCTGGTGTTGCCGTCGTCCATCTTGACCGCGACGCCCAGCCCCAGCGCGGGCAGCGCGGCGCAGTGCACGCCTTCGGCGCCGACCTTGCAGAACACGCGCTCGCCGAACTGCGTCATCACACGGGTGTCGAAGCGGCCGGTGCCGGCCACCATGAAGGGCGCGCGCGCCACCGCCTGGCGCAGCCGCCGCGCGGCGCGGGCATGGTCGGCGCTCAAGCCCTGGCCCGTGGCCACGCGCGCGAAGGCCAGCGCGAGGTGGCGCAGCGGCACCGCGTGCGTGGGGATCGAGCAGCCGTCGGTGCCGCGCGCGCTGCGCGACAGGTCCCAGCCGGTGGCGGCCTGGATCGCGGCGCTGACCTCGCGCATCACCGGGTGCTCGGGCTGCACATAACCCGCCAGATAGCCGCGCAGCCCGTCGGGCCCGCCGTGCAGCCGGCAGCCCAGGCAGACGAAGCCCGCGTGCTTGCCCGAGCAGTTGTTGTGCAGCGCGCCGGGCGCCTGATCGTGCCGCGCCAGCGTGCGCGTGGCTTGCTCATTATAGGGCCAGTGCGCGCCGCATTCCAGCGCCGCGGCGTCGACGCCGGCCTTGGCCAGCATCGCGGCCGCGGTGCGCGCATGCGCCTCCTCGCCGCCGTGCGAGGCGCAGGCCAGCGCCAGCTCCTCGTCGGTCAAGGCGAGCGCGTCGGCGGCGCCGCTGGCCACCAGCGGCAGCGCCTGCAGCACCTTGATGGCCGAGCGCGGGAAGACCGGCCGCTCGATGTCGCCCAGCGCCGCCACCACGCGGCCGCCGGCATCGACCACCGCAAAGGCGCCGCGGTGCGCCGACTCGACGATGCCGCCGCGCCAGGCCTGCACCAGCACGGGGTTGGACGGGGAGGGGTTGCTCATCCGGCCACTGTAGCGCCCCGGCGCCCCGGCGCCGCGCGGCAGCGGCGGCCGCTGCCGCGACAATCCGGCGATGCCGTTGACCGCCCTGGCCCTGGTGTTGCTGGCCGCCTTGCTGCACGCGCTGTGGAACCTGGCGGCCAAGAGCGCCGGCGGCGACCACCGCTTCGCCTTCCTGTCGGCGGCCGGCGTCACGCTGCTGTGGCTGCCGCCGGCGCTGGCCTTCGGCTTGGCCGAGGCGCTGCAGTGGAGCGCCCGCACCTGGGCCTGCGTGGGCCTGAGCGCGGTGCTGCACCTGGCGTATTTCGACGTGCTGCTGCGCGGCTACCGGGCGTCGGATCTCACCGTGGTCTACCCGGTGGCGCGCGGCTCGGCGCCGCTGCTGTCGGTGACCGGCGCCTGGCTGTGGCTGGGCGAGCCGGTCAGCGCCGGCGGCGTGGCGGGGGCGCTGCTGGTGTGCGCCGGCGTGTTCGTGATCGCCGGCGGACCGGCGCTGTGGCGGCGCGTGCACCAGGCGCAGCCGCCCGGGCAGCGCCGACGCGTGCTGGCCGGCCTGCGCTGGGGCGCGGCCAGCGGCGGCTTCATCGCCGCATACACCCTGGTCGACGGTTATGCGGTCAAGCTGCTGCTGGTCGGCCCGGTGGTGCTGGACTACATCGGCAACGTGCTGCGTTTGCCCTTCCTGGCGCCGGCCGCGCTGCGCGACCGCACGGCGCTGGCCGCCGCCTGGCGCGGCCAGTGGCGGCAGGCGCTGGTGGTGGCGCTGCTCGGGCCGCTGGGCTACGTGCTGGTGCTGTACGCGCTGAAGCTGGCGCCGCTGTCGCATGTGGCGCCGGCGCGAGAGCTGTCGATGCTGTTCGCGGCGCTGCTGGGCGGCCGCCTGCTGGGCGAGGGCGACCGCCGGCTGCGCCTGGCCGGCGCCGCCTGCATCGCGGCCGGCGTGGTCGGGCTGGCCTGGAGCTGATCGATGGACATGCAGGACGGGCTGCCCTTGCTGGGCGTGGACTTCAGCAGCGCGCCCAGCCGCCGCAAGCCCATCACCGTGGCGCGCGGGCTGCTGCGCGGCGGCGTGCTGCGGCTGCAGGCCGTGGAACTGCTGCACACGCTGGCCGAGTTCGAGGCGCTGCTGCGGCGGCCCGGGCCCTGGCTGGGCGGCTTCGACTTCCCGTTCGGGCTGCCGCGGGCCTTCGTGCAGCACCACGGGCTGGGCGCGACGACGTCCGAGGTGATCGGCGCGCTGCGCCGGCGCTGCGCGACGCGGATGGACTTCCGCGCGCTGGTCGACGCCTGGGGCAACGCGCGCCCGGCCGGGCAGCGGCTGCTGCACCGCGCCTGCGACACCGCGCTGGGCGGCGGCATCAGCTCCACCAGCCCGCTGCAGACGCGCTACGTGCCGGTGGGCTTCATGTACTACGAGGGGCTGGCGCGGCTGGTCGATGCCGGCTGCCACCTGCCGGACCTGCACGCGGGCGACGAACGGCGCGTGGCGCTGGAGGCCTACCCGGGCCTGCTGGCGCACGAACTGATCGGCCGCCGCTCGTACAAGAACAGCGAGTGCAGCGACCGCCTGATCGCGCGCAAGGACATCGTCGAGCGGCTGGAGCAAGCTCGCAGCCGTCTGGATTTACGGCTGCAGGCCGGCCAGGCCTTGCGCGAGCAGTTGGTGCAGGACGCCTCGGGCGACCGGCTGGACGCCGTGCTGTGCCTGGCGCAGGCGGCCTGGGCGTCGGCGCAGCCCGGCCACGGCCTGCCGCCGCGGATGGACCCGCTGGAAGGCTGGATCGCCACCGCGCCGGCGGCGGCAGAATGAGCGACAACCGAAAGACGAGACCCGATGACCCCCACCCCCGCCAGCCTGGCGCCCACCGCCGTCCTCGACAGCGACCACCCCGAGGTGGCCGCCTTCGCCCGCCGCCACGCCGGCAGCGGCGACGACCGCAGCCGCGCCGTCGCGCTGTACCACGCGGTGCGCGACGGCTTCCGCTACGACCCCTACCGCATCGACCTCAGCCCGCGCGGCCTCAGCGCCAGCCAGGTGCTGGCCAACGGCTACGGCTGGTGCGTGCCCAAGGCCGCGCTGCTGACGGCGGTCTGCCGCGCCGCGGGCATCCCGGCGCGCGTGGGCTATGCCGACGTGCGCAACCACCTCAGCACCGAGCGGCTGCGCAAGTCCATGCAGACCGACATCTTCATCTGGCACGGCTACAGCGACCTGTGGCTGGACGGCCGCTGGGTCAAGGCGACGCCGGCCTTCAACATCGACCTGTGCGAGCGCTTCGGGCTGCTGCCGCTGGAGTTCGACGGCCGCAACGATTCGATCTACCACCCCTACGACCGCGCCGGCAACCGGCACATGGAATACGTCGCGCAGCGCGGCGCCTTCGACGACGTGCCGGTGGCGCAGATCGTCGCCGACTTCGAGCGCGTGTACCCCTCGCTGCTGCGCGACACGGCGCAGCCGGGCGACTTCGCGGCCGACGCGGCGCGCGAGGCGCAGTGACGCCGCGCCGGCGCGTGCCGGCGCCCGGCGCCCTCAGGCGGTCGCCTCGGCGACGGCTGCCGGCGCCAGTGCCGCGGCGGGCGTCAGCAGCCGCTCGATCAGCTCGCGCACGCTGGCGATGCGCTGGCCGAAGGGCAGCGCGCCGGCACCGCGGAAGAACAGGCCCTTCCTGACGTCGCCGCGCAGTGCGGCGGCGAGCTGGGTGTCGATGCAGAACTGGCCCCAGCCCTGCAGCCCGTCGCGCAGCCCGCATTGCGCCAGGCAGTCCCAGGCCAGCGTGCAGCGCGGCTTCTTGTGCGTCTTGGCGGCCAGCTTGGGCAGCGCCTGCAGGTAGTGCTGCAGCCAGGGCGTGTTGACGGCGCGCGCCGGCAGCCCGGCGACGCTGACGAACTCCACCACCTGCTCGTCGCGCGCCTCGGCCAGCACGCGCTTGAACTCGGGGTGGGCGTCGCACTCGGTGGTCACCGCGAACGGCGTGCCGAGCTGCACCGCGGCCGCGCCCAGGCCCTGCAGGCGGCGGATGTCCTCGTGGCTGCGCACGCCGCCGGCGGCGATCACCGGCACCTCGCGCTCGATGCCGGCCTCGCGCAGCACGGCCAGCGTCGCGGGCACCACGTTCTCGAAGTCGTAGCGCGGGTCGTTGACGTCGGCCACCTTGGCCGCCCCCAGGTGGCCGCCGGCCAGGCGCGGGTGCTCCAGCACCACGGCCTGCGGGATGCGGCCCTTGCGCTCCCACTTGCGCAGCACCAGCGCGACGCCGCGCGCGTCGGACAGGATGGGAATCAGCGCGGCCTTGGGGTGGTCGCGCGCGAGGTCGGGCAGGTCCAGCGGCAGCCCGGCGCCGACCACCACCGCGTCGATGCCGCATTGCAGCGCCTTCAGCACCGAGGCCGCGTACTCGCTGACCGCGCGCATCACGTTCACCGCCAGCAGCCCGCGGCCCCTGGACAGCACGCGCGCGGCCTTGATCTCGCGCTCCAGCGCTTCGAGGTTGGCGGCGTTGATCGCCTGCTTGGCCTCCTCGCCCACGCGCAGGTGACCGGTGCGCTCCATCAGGTCGGGGTGGTGGCGCCGCAGGTCCACCGACGAGATCGTGCCCACCGCGTTCTCGGCCGCCACGGCGCCCGCCAGCCGGTGCGCCGAGACGCCCACGCCCATGCCGCCTTGCACGATGGGCAGCAACTCGCGCCCGGCCAAGTGCAGCGGGCGCAGGTCGGCAGGAACGGTGCAGGGCAGGCGGGGGCAGTCCATGGGTCGGGCGGGCGCGGCAGCCGGCGAAGGCTTGCGCGCGGTTCGGGGCAAAGGCCGCGAGCCTAGGGCCGAATGCGCGGCCGCCGCTTGACCGGGCGCAAGCCGGGCCTCATCCAGACATGACGCAGACGAAGCCCGGAACGTGCCCGGCGGCGGCGCTAGAGTGCCGCTGCCGTGCCCCTAGCCATCGCCCGCTGCCATGCCTGGTTTGCCGCCCGCGGCTGGCAGCCGCACGCCTTCCAGGTCCGAGATCTGGCAGGCGATGGCGGCCGGCGACAGCGGCCTGCTGCACGCCACCACGGGCAGCGGCAAGACCTATGCGGTGTGGATGGGCGCGCTGCTGCGCCAGCGCCCCGGCTCGGGGCTGCAGGTGCTGTGGCTGACGCCGATGCGCGCGCTGGCCGCCGACACCGTGCGCGTGCTGCAGCTCACGCTGCCCGAGCTGGCGCCGCGCTGGAGCGTGGCCGCGCGCACCGGCGACACCGGCAGCGCCGAGCGCGCGCGGCAGGACCGCGCGTGGCCCCCGGCGCTGGTGACGACGCCCGAATCGCTGAGCCTGATGCTGACGCGCGAGCACAGCGCCGCCGAGCTGGCCGGCGTGCACACGGTGATCGTCGACGAATGGCACGAGCTGCTCGGCTCCAAGCGCGGCGTGCAGGTGCAGCTGGCGCTGGCTCGGCTCAAACGTTGGAATCCGCGGCTCGTGGTCTGGGGCCTGTCGGCGACGCTGGGCAACCTGGACGAGGCGATGGCCACGCTGGTGGGCGGCGGCGGTGGCCGCCTGGTGCAGGGCCGCATCGACAAGCCACTGGTCGTCGACACGCTGATCCCCGCCGAGCCGGGGCGCTTCTCCTGGGGCGGCCACCTGGGCGCGCAGATGCAGCAGCCGGTGGTCGACGAGATCGCGGCCAGCGGCACGACGCTGGTGTTCACCAACGTGCGATCGCAGGCCGAGATCTGGTACCAGCTGCTGCTGCAGGCGCGGCCCGACTGGGCCGGGCTGGTGGCGCTGCACCACGGCTCGCTGGATAAGGCGGCGCGCGACTGGGTCGAGACCGGCTTGAAGGAAGGCCGGCTGAAGGCCGTGGTGGCCACCTCGTCGCTGGATCTCGGTGTGGACTTCCTGCCGGTGGAGCGCGTGCTGCAGATCGGCAGCGCCAAGGGCGTGGCGCGGCTGCTGCAGCGCGCCGGCCGCAGCGGCCACGCGCCGGGGCGCGCCAGCCGCATCACGCTGGTGCCGACCAACACGCTGGAGCTGGTGGAAGCCGCCGCCGCGCGCCGCGCCGCGCTGGCCGGGCGCGTGGAGTCGCGCCGCACGCCGCAGAAGCCGCTGGACGTGCTGGTGCAGCACATCGTGACCGCCGCCCTGGGGAGTGACCTTGATCCTGAAGGCAGCATCCAGCCCGGCTTCGACGCCGACGCGCTGTTCAACGAAGTGCGCGCCGCCCCGGCCTACGCAGCCTTGTCGCGCGACGAGTTCGACTGGTGCCTGCGCTTCTGCGAGCGCGGCGGCGACAGCCTGGGCGCCTACCCCGAATACCACCGCATCGCGTTGATCGATGGCCGCTGGCGCGTGGCCGACCGCGGCATCGCCAAGCGCCACCGGCTGCAGATCGGCACCATCGTCGCCGACGCGACGATGAAGGTCGCCTGGGTCTCGGGCGGCACGCTGGGCACGATCGAGGAGAGCTTCATCGCGCGGCTCTCGAAAGGCGACTGCTTCGTCTTCGGCGGCCGCGTGCTGGAGTACGTGCGCACCCACGAGATGACGGCGCAGGTGCGCAAGGCGACAAGACCGAAGGGCGTGGTGCCGGCCTGGAACGGCAGCAAGATGCCGCTGTCCAGCGAGCTGGCCGACGCGGTGCAGGAGCTGCTGGACCAGGTGGCGCCGTCGCTGCCGCTGCTGCCGGCGGAACTGTCAGGCCCCGAGCTGCAGGCCGCACTGCCAATGCTGCAGACCCAGGCGCGGCTGTCGCGCATCCCCACGCAGCAGCGGCTGCTGATCGAACGCTACCGCTCGCGCGAAGGGCACCACCTGTTCCTGTACCCCTTCGCCGGCCGCAACGTGCACATCGGGCTGGCGCAACTGCTGGCCTGGCGGCTGTCGCGCGAGGCGCCCAACACCTTCTCGCTGAGCGTCAACGACCTCGGGCTGGAGATCCTGGGCGCGAACCCGGTCGCGCTGGACGGCGAGCGGCTGCCCGAGCTGCTGTCCACGCGCAGCCTGATGGCCGATGTGCTGGCGAGCCTGAACTCCGGCGAGCTGGCGCAGCGGCGCTTTCGCGAGATCGCGCGTGTGGCGGGGCTGGTGTTCGGCGGCTACCCCGGCGCGCCCAAGAGCATGCGGCAGCTGCAGGCGTCGAGCGCGTTGTTCTACGAGGTCTTCCGCAAGTACGATGCGGGCAACCGCCTGCTGGCGCAGGCCGAGTCCGAGGTGCTGGCGCAAGAGCTGGAGCTGCAGCGCCTGCAGGCCGCGCTGCAGCAGATGGCGCGCCGCACGCCGGACTTCGTCGAGCTGCGGGCGCCCAGCCCCTTTGCCTTGCCCTTGATGGTGGAACGATTGCGCGAACAACTCACGACCGAGAAGCTCGAAGACCGCCTGGCGCGGATGCTGGCCGAGGCCGACGCGGCGCTGCAGGACGACGACGCAGCGGCCGCAACCGCCGGTCCACGGCGCCGGAAGGCTGCGCGATGACGGTCCATCCATCCGCATGGGCTGCGACGCTGGCGTTGGCCTTGGCCGTCAGCAGCGCAGCGGCCGCGCCGCCGCCGAGGCCGGGGCAGAAGCCGGCGACCGCCGCCGCCGGCGTCAGCGGCACCGTCACCGCGGTGCTGGACGGCAACACGCTGACCGTCACGCCCAACGGCGGCGGCAAGCCGGTCGAACTGCGCTTGGCCGGCATCGATGCCCCCGAGATCTGCCAGGAAGGCGGCGCCGAAGCCAAGGCCTATCTCGCCGAGCTGGTGCTGAAGCAGCCGGTGCGCGTGGTGCTGGGCAACCCGCACGGCGAGCCCAACGCGCCGGCCGCCGGCCGCGTGCGCGGCACGCTGTGGAAGGACGACATCGAGGTCAACCGCCGCATGGTCGAGGAAGGCCACGCCTGGAGCGTGCGCATCAAGTACGACCGCGGCCCCTTCGTGCCACAGGAACGCATGGCCCGCGCCTTGAGCCGCGGCGTGTTCAAGGTCGGCTCGGCAGCGCTGAGCCCCAAGGACTTCAGGCAGCGGCACGGGCCTTGTTCGTAGGATTCGTCACCGATGCTGCGCCAGCGCCCGCTGCACCGCCGGCAGCGCCTGCAGGCGGACGTGGTGGTCGGCCACGCGGGGAAAGCGCTCGATGGCCACGCCGTCGCCGGGCAGCCAGCCGGTGATGGCGAAGAGGTAGGGGTCGGCGATGCTGAAGCGCTCACCCATCACCCAGGGGCCGCGCAGCAGCTCGCGCTCGATCCAGTCGAAGCACTCGGCCATGTTCTGCGGCACCTTGGCCTTCATCGCCTGCTGGGCCGCGGGGTCGTCGGCCCAGCGGTAGGCGCGCGGGCGGTGGGCGTGGGCGACGTGCACGGTCGAGCACAGCCAGCTGTTCACCGCCTGCAGCTCGGCCAGCCCGAAGGGGTCGTCCAGCGGGACCAGGCCGGCGTCCGGCCGCTGCTGCGCCAGGTACAGCAGCAGCGCCGGCGTCTCGGTGATCACGCCGCGGTCGGTGACGAGCGCCGGCACGCGGCCCTTGGGGTTGATCGCCAGGTACTCGGGCGACTGCTGCTGGTTGGCGCTGAAGTCCAGCTTGATGGGCTCGTAGTCCAGGCCCAGGTGCTCCAGCACGATGTGGCTGGCCAGCGCGCAGGTGTGCGGGGCGAAGTAGAAACGCGGCTTCATCGGGGGTCCTTTGGCTCCAGGCTGATGCAGCGCCAGCCGCGCTGCGCGGCCAGGGCTTGCAATCGCGGCTCGCCGTGGGTCACGACGGCTTCGGTCACCTGCTCCAGCAGCGGCAGGTCGTTCATCGAATCGCTGTAGAAGACCGTGTGCAGGTCGGCCAGCGCCTGGCCTTGCGCGGCCAGCCAGGCCTGCAGCCGCGCGACCTTGCCGTCGCGCATGTTGGGCAGGCCCAGCGCGCGGCCGGTGAAGCAGCCGTCGGCGCCGAGTTCGCATTCGGTACCGATCAGCGCGTCGACGCCCAGCGCCGCGGCCGTGGGTTCGGTGAGGAAGCGGTTGGTGGCCGTGCTCAGCAGCAAGCGATGGCCTTGCCGGCGATGCGTATCGAGCAAGCCGCGCGCGCCGGCGTGCAGCCGCGGCAGCACGCAGGCCTGCACGAAGCGGTCGCGCAGCGGCTGCCATTGCGCCGGGCTGCGGCCGGCCAGCGTGCCGATGTAGAAGTCGCAGAAGGCCTGCACCGACACCGTGCCGTCGCGGTAGCCCTGCTCCATCTGCGCATTGCGCGCCGCGAAGCGCGCGCCGTCGAGCACGCCTTCATCGATCAGGAAGCTGCACCAGAGCTGGTCGCTGTCGCCGTCCAGCAGCGTGTGGTCGAGGTCGAAGATCGCGAGCGTAGGCCTTGTCGGCGCGCGGTCGTTCACGCCGGTGCCTTCAGGTGCCAGGCCTTGGGCCGCGTGAAGGTCTGGATGCCGTGGCGCGACAGCGTCAGCCCGATGCCCGAATCGCCCCAGCCCGACCACGGCAGCCGCGGGCTCACGCGGTCGCAGCAGTTCCAGTAGACGCTGCCGGCGTTGACCTGCGCCAGCAGCTCGCGCGCCTTGGCCTCGTCGCGCGTGTAGACGCCGGCGGTCAGGCCGTAGCGGGTGTCGTTCATCAGGCGCACGGCCTCGTCGTCGTCGGCCACGGCCTGGATGCCGACGATGGGGCCGAAACTCTCGTCGCGCATCACGTCCATCGTGTGGTCGACGTGCGTCAGCACCGTGGGCTCGAACCAGTTGCCCGGCCCGGGCAGCACCCGGCCGCCGGCGGCCAGCGTGGCGCCCTTGGCCAGCGCGTCGTCCACCTGCGCCTGCAGCAGCTGCAGCTGCGGCGCGCGCGTGATAGCGCCGACATAACTGGTTGGATCAACGGGATCGCCGCGCTTCATGCCGCGCACCGTGTTGACGAAGTGGTCGACGAAAGCGTCGTGGACCGCGCGGTGCACGTAGATGCGCTCGACCGAGCAGCAGCCCTGGCCGGTGTTGTACATCGCGCCGTCGGCCAGCGATTCCGCGGCGGCCTTGACGTCGACGTCGGCGCGCACGTAGGTCGGGTCCTTGCCGCCCAGCTCCAACTGCAGCTTGACGAGGCGCTGCGCCAGCGCTTGTGCGATCTTCATCCCGGTGGCGTGGCTGCCGGTGAAGAACACGCCGTCGATGCGCTGCGCCAGCGCCGCGGCGCCGACGCGGCCGTCGCCCACCAGGCAGTGCAGCACCGCGGCCGGCACGTCGGCGGCATGCAGCAGGTGGGTGATCTGCTGGCCGGTCAGCGTGGCGTATTCGCTGGGCTTGTAGAGCACGGCGTTGCCGGTCAGCAGCGCCGGCAGGATCACGTTGCAGCCGACGAACCAGGGGTAGTTCCAGGCCGAGATGTTGAGCACCACGCCCAGCGGCACGTGGCCGATCTGCTCGTGCAGCCCGCCGCCGTCGAAGACGTGCTCGTCGCGCACCGCGCCCTCGGCCTGCTCGACGAAGAAGTCGATGCGCGGCAGCAGGCCGTTCAGCTCGTTCTTCGACAGCGTGATCGGCTTGCCGGTCTCGGCCGTCATCGTCGCGGCCAGCTCGTCCAGCTCGGCCACCACGGCGGCGCGAAAGCGCTGCATCACCGCGATGCGATCGGCCATCGGCAAGGCCGCCCAGGCCGGCTGCGCCGCGCGCGCGGCCGCGGCCTTGGCGGCGACCGAGGCCTCGTCGTCGGCCGGCAGCGCGGTGATGAGGTCGCCGGTGGCGGGGTTGTGGATGGCAAGCGTCGACATGCTGACCTCAAGCGTTGGAACGGGCGGCCCGGCACGCCGCCAGAAAATCCTGCAGCATCGGCCGGTCGTCGATCGTGCTGCCGTCCTGCGGGTCGTGGAACTCGGGGTGCCATTGCACGCCGGCCACATAGCCCGGGCCTTGCGTGCGGCGGATGGCTTCGATGATGCCGTCGTCGGGGCAGCGCGCCTCGACGACGAAGCCGGGCGCCAGGTCCTTGATGGCCTGGTGGTGGATGCTGTTGGCCACCGTGCGCTGCAGGCCCGGGTACAAGTCGGCCAGGCGGCTGCCGGGCTCGATGGCCACCGGGTGGAAGTGGCGCTCGTAGCGCCCCAACTCGCGGTGCGCCCGCGCCTCGGGACGCTGGCTGGCGATGTCCTGCCACAGCGTGCCGCCGTGCATCACGTTGAGGAGCTGGAAGCCGCGGCAGACGCCGAACACCGGCTTGCCGGCGTCGATGAAGGCGCGGATCAGCTCGATCTCGTACTTGTCGCGCACCGGGTCGCCGGCCCAGTCGGGGTGCAGCGGCTGTTCGCCATAACACTCGGGTGCCACGTCATTGCCGCCTTGCAGCACCAGGCCGTCCAGCGCCTGCGCGTAGTCGTCCAGGTCGAGGTCGCTGCGCAGCACGATGCTGTCCTTGGTGACGGCCGGGATCATCACCGCCATCGCGTGCCCCGACAGCACCCAGTGCGCGACCGACTGCTCCAGGTAGTGCAGCGTCTTGGTGAACACGCCCGGCAGCGCGCCGTGCGTGCCGGGGTAGTAGATGCGGGCGGAGACGCCGATCAGCAGCGGCTTGTCGGACATGGCGGCCTCGGTCAACGATTCACATCGCCTGGCGGAACAGGCGCTCGTAGTCGGCCTCGGCGGCCGGGCGCGGGTTGGTGCCGCCGGTGAAGTCCTGGGCTGCCAGCGGCACCAGACGCGGCAGCATCGCCTCCGTCACGCCGTGCGCGGCCAGGCCGCCCGTGATGCCGATCTGCGCCTTCAGGTGCTTGAGCCAGGCTACGAATGCGAAGCCGCCGCCGCCGACGCCGGCCGCGTGCGCCAGCTCGTCGAACTTGTGCGGCACCGCCTCGTGGTTCCAGGCCAGCACGGTGTCGATCATCAGCGCGTTGGCCAGGCCGTGGTGCAAGTCGGCCACCGCGCCCAGCGCGTGCGCGCAGGCGTGGACCGAACCCAGGTCCTTCTGGAACGCGATCGCACCCATCATGCTGCTCATCATCATGTCGCTGCGCGCTTGCAGGTTGCCCGGCTCCTTGACCGCGGCGGCCAGCGCGCGCGCGCCGATGCGCAGGCCCTCGAGCGCGATGCCGTCGCACAGCGGGTGGTAGGCGGGCGAGAGATAACTTTCGATGTTGTGTGTCAGCGCGTCCATCCCGGTGGCCGCGGTGACGGCCGGCGGCAGCGCCAGCGTCAGCTCGGGGTCGGCGAACACGGCCTTGGCCAGGATCGCGGGGCTGAACACGGTGCGCTTGACGTGGCTGTCGTTCTCGCTGACCACCGAGCTGCGGCCCACCTCCGAGCCGGTGCCGCTGGTCGTCGGCACCGCCACCAGGTAGGGCAGCGCGTTGACGATGGGCCGCACCTGCGGGTGGTCCCAGACGTATTCGAGCACGTCGCCGTCGTGCACCGCCATCAGCGCGACCAACTTGCCGACATCCAGCGCGGCGCCGCCGCCGAAGGCGATCACGCCGTCGGCGCCATGCGCCTTGAAAGCCGCCGCGCCAGCCATCACCTGCGCGCAGGTGGGGTTGCCGAACACGCCGTCGAACACGGCCACGTCCAGCCCCTGCAGATGGCTGCGGAACTCGGCCGCCACCGGCAGGCGGGCCAGCGCGCGGTCGGTGACGATCAGCGGCCGCTTCAGGCCTTGCTCCAGCAGATGCGGTCCCACCAGCTTGCGCGCACCGGCGCCGAAGTGGATCGGGGTGGGGAAGGCGAAGCGCGAGATGCTCATCGAAAAGGGCCCACGGGCGGCGGCGGTCGGCCGGAGGCCGCATTCTGGCAGGCAAGCCTGGCCGGCTGCGGCCGGCGCCATCTGGATGATGTTTCCGTATTCCGGAAAATTGATGGCGACGCTATCATCGCCCGGTGTTCATCCCGCTCGTGTCCCGCCATGGCCCGCGACGCCGCCGCCGATCGCTCCCCCGCCGATGACAAGAGCCGCATCCAGTCCATCGGCAAGATGGTCGAGGTGCTGGGCTGCTTCTCCACGGTGCATCGGCAACTGTCGCTGGGGCAGGTGGCTGCCGCCACGGGCATGCCGCGCGCGAGCGCGCACCGCATGCTGTCGGCGCTGCGCGAGATCGGCTTCATCGAGCAGGATCCGCGCACCGGCAGCTACGGCCTGGGCATCCGGCTGTTCGAACTGGGCAGCCTGGCGCTGGCCAACCTCGATCTGCTGCGCGAGGCCAAGCCTTTTCTCGACCGCCTCACGCGATTGACCGGCGAGTCGGCACACCTGGGCGTGTTCAACGGCTTCGAGGTCATCGTCGTCGAACGCGAGGAGCCGGCCGAACGCCCGCGCGGCGCGCAGGCAGGCGAAACCTCGCCGGCCTATTGCACCGGCGTCGGCAAGGCCGTGCTGGCCTTCCAGGCGCCCGAGGTGGTCGAGCGGGTGATGGAGCACGGCCTGCGCGCCTTCACCACCAACACCATCACCGACCCGAAGCGGCTGCGCAGCGAACTGCGCGCCATCCGCGGACGCGGCTACGCCGTCGACGACTGCGAGCACCAGATCTGGGTGCGCTGCGTCGCGGCGCCGATCCGCAACGCCTCGGGCCACGTGTTCGCGTCGATGAGCGTCACCGGCTCGGCCGACCGCCTGACGCCGGAGCGCCTGGCGCAGATGGCGCCGCTGGTCGTGCAGACCGCTGCCAGCGTGTCGCGCCAGCTCGGCTTCGAGGTCGCGCCGGGCTGACGCCCCCGCGCGCCGCCAGTCCAAGCCCCTTCTCCGCTGCGCCCGCCGGCCTGCTGCCGCGGCGGGCGCGTTTGTGCGCTGCTGCGGGATTTCCCTGTGTGGTGTCCACGCAGATCGGTGCCTAGAATATTCCGGAACATGAATCCGGAATCCGGATTAGTACACCAGACCCAGCAGAAAGGACTCGCCGTGCCAGCTCCCACCGCCGCCCAACTCCGCCAGCAGCTCACCGGCGTGCTGCCGCCCATCGCCATGCCCTTCGACCTGCAGGGCAATCTCGTCAAGGGCGCCCTGCGCGAGCAGGTCGATTTCATCGTCGGCCAGGGCGCACGCGCCATCGTCGCCGGCGGCAGCACCGGCGAAGGCCACACGCTGGGCGAAGCCGAGTTCGTGCAGGCCATGCAGGAAGCCTTCGAAGCCACGGCCGGCCGCGTGCCCTTCGTCGCCGGGCTGATCGTGCAGAGCACGCGCGACGCGATCGAGCGGGTGAAGCGCCTCAAGGGCCTGGACATCGCCGCGCTGCAGGTCACTCCGGTGCACTACCTGTTCAAGCCCGATGCCGACGCCACGGTGCAGCACTTCCGCGAGATCTACGACGCCACCGGCATTCCCATCCTCATCTACAACGTCATCCCCTGGAACTACCTCAGCGTGGACCTGATGCTGAGGATCATGGACGAGGTGCCGGGCGTCATCGGCATGAAGCAGAGCGGCGGCGACCTCAAGTCGGTGTCCGACTTGCTGCTGCGCGCCAAGCCGCACAACCTGGTGCTGTCGGGCGTCGACGCGCTGCTCTATCCCGGCTTCGCCCTGGGCATGCACGGCGCCATCTCGGCGCTGACCACGGCGGTGCCGGGGGTCGTCGTCAAGGTCCACCAGGTCGTGCAGGCCGGCGACCACGCCACCGCGCGCGAATTGCACTTCAAGCTCAACGCGCTGTGGAACGCGCTCAGCCACGACAACCTGCCGGCCTGCGTCAAGTACATCCAGCACCTGCAGGGCGTGGCCATGCACGAGCCGCGGCGGCCGATGATGCGCGTCAGCGAGGCGCAGAAAAGCGCGATCAAGGCTGCGCTGCAGCCGCTGCTGGCCTGACGCCGGGCGAGGGGCAGTCCATGCATGCTCATTCCGCCCTGCGCCGCGGCCTGCTGCTGGCGGCGGCCACGATGCTGACGGCGGCGGCGCTGCCGGCGCTCGCCCAGCCAACGCCGTCGGTGCTGAAGGCCGGCACCAGCATGACGCCCGAGCACCCGGCCGCGCTGCTGCTGCGCAAGTTCTCCGAGGCGCTGGACGCGCGCAGCGGCGGCAAGCTCAAGCTGCAGGTGCTGACCGGCGGCGTGTTGGGCGCCGACGTGCAGATGCAGAACCAGCTGCAGGCCGGCACCCAGGACGTGATGACCACCGGCACTGCCACCATGGCCAGCCAGGTGCGCGAGATGGCGATCCTGGACTTCCCCTTCGTCTTCCACACCGGCGCCGAGTTCGACCGCGTGCTCGACGGACCCATGGGCAAGCTGCTGTCGGACAAGGCCTTCGACAAGGGCTGGGTGGTGCTGGCCTACACGCACAACGGCTTTCGCAACACCACCAACAGCAAGCGGCCGATCACGAAGTGGGAGGACTTCAACGGCCTGAAGCTGCGCGTGATCCAGAACGCGATGTACATCGACATGTTCAAGCAGCTCGGCGCCAACCCGACGCCGATGCCGGTCACCGAGGTCTTCACCGCGCTGGAGACGCGCACCGTCGACGGCCAGGAGAACCCGCTGCCGCAGATCGTGACGATGAAGATGCAGGAGGTGCAGAAGTACCTCAGCATGACCCAGCACTCGATCAATTCCGAGGCCCTGCTGATGGGCCGCAAGAGCTGGGAGCGGCTGAGCAAGGACGAGCAGGCGATGGTGCTGGCGGCGGCGGGCGAGGCCAAGGCCTGGAAGCGTGCCAGCTTGGGCGCCATCGAGGCCGGCATGCTGGAGACGGTGAAGAAGGCCGGCATGCAGGTCAACGACGTCAGCCTGACCGAACGCCAGCGCATGGCGGCGCAGCTCAAGTCGGTCATCGAGCGCCAGAACGAGCGCGTGGGCGAGGACTTCGCGCGCGCCTTCTACGCCGAGGCCGAGCGCGTGCGCGCCGCGGCGCCGCGCTGACAGGCCCGAAGCCGCCGACAAGGCCGGAGGCCCCATGCTGCAACGACTCGTCGCGCTGTACTTCCGGCTGCTGGAGTTCGTCCTGGTGGCCTGCCTGGGCGCCATGCTGGTGATGGTGCTGGGCAACGTGGTCCTGCGCTACGGCTTCAACTCGGGCATCACGGTGTCGGAGGAACTGTCGCGCTTCCTCTTCGTCTGGCTGACCTACCTGGGCGCCATCATCGGCCTGCACCGGCACACCCACCTGGGCGTGGACACGCTGGTGCGCAAGCTGCCGCTGCTGGGCCGCAAGCTCTGCTACGGCGTCAGCCACGCGCTGATGCTGCTGTGCTGCCTGCTGTTCTTCGTCGGTACCTGGCGCCAGCACGACATCAACATGGCCAGCGCGGCGCCGGTCACCGGGCTGGCGATGGAATGGGTGTTCGGCGTGGCCTACATCAGCGCCGGCAGCATGATGGTGATCATCGCCGCCAACCTGTGGCGGCTGCTCACCGGGCGCCTGGCCGAGAGCGAGCTGATCGACGTCGTCGAGTCCGACGAGCACGAGGCCATCGAGCGCCTGCACGACGGCGACGCGGCGCTGCCCGCGGCTGGAGCCCGGCAATGACCTTGTGGGTGTTCTCCGGCTCGCTGCTCGGCGCCATGGCGCTGGGCATGCCGATCGCCTTCGCGTTGCTGGTCTGCGGCGTCGCGCTGATGCTGCAGATGGGCAACTTCGACGCCCAGATCCTGGCGCAGAACCTGATCAGCGGCGCCGACAACTTCGCGCTGCTGGCGGTGCCCTTCTTCCTGCTCGCCGGCGAGCTGATGAACGCCGGCGGCATGTCGCGCCGCATCGTCGATGCGGCGATGGCCTGGGTCGGCCATCTGCGCGGCGGCCTGGGTTACGTGGCCGTGCTGGCGGCGATGCTGATGGCCGCGCTGTCCGGCTCGGCCATCGCCGACACCGCGGCGCTGGCCGCGCTGCTGATCCCGATGATGCGGCGCGCCGGCTACAACGTGGCGCGTTCCACCGGCCTGATCGCCGCCGGCGGCATCATCGCGCCCATCCTGCCGCCGTCGATCGGCCTGGTGCTGTTCGGCGTGGCCGGCGGCGTCTCCATCACCAAGCTGTTCATCGGCAGCGTGGCGCCGGGCATCTACCTCGGCCTGGGGCTGGCGCTGACCTGGTGGTGGGTGGCGCGGCGCGACAAGGTGGCGGTGATGCCGCGCGTGCCGCTGCGCGAGCGGCTGCGGCTGACGGTGCGCGCGTTCTGGGCCTTCGTGCTGCCGGTGATCATCGTCGGCGGCCTCAAGTTCGGCGTCTTCACGCCCACCGAGGCGGCGGTGGTCGCCGTCGCCTACGCGCTGTTGATCGGGCTGTTCGTGCACCGCGAACTGCGCTGGCGCGACATCTACGGGCTGATGCTGTCGGCGTCGCTGACCACCGCGGTGGTGATGTTCATGGTCGCCGCCGCGATGGTCTCGGCCTGGCTGATCGCGCTGGCCGACATTCCGGGGCAGGTGACGGCGCTGATGGAGCCTTTCGTCGACAGCCCGCGCCTGCTGATGGCGCTGATGATGCTGCTGGTGGTCATCGTCGGCACCGCGCTCGACTTCGCGCCCACCATCCTGATCCTCACGCCGGTGCTGATGCCGCTGGTCAAGCAGGCCGGCATCGACCCCGTCTACTTCGGCGTGCTGTTCGTCATCAACAACGCCATCGGCCTCATCACGCCGCCGGTGGGCACGGTGCTCAACGTGGCCAGCGGCGTCGCGCGCGTGCCCATGGGCGACGTCATCCGCGGCGTCATGCCCTTCATGCTGGTGCAGATCGCCGTGCTGTTCCTGATGGTGCTGTTCCCGCAGCTGGTCATGGTGCCGCTGGCACTGTTGCGCTGAACCCGCCTTTCTTTTTCCAACCGGGAGACCCTCGCCATGCGTCGACGCTTCCTGTCCGTCATCACGACCGCGCTGTGCGCGCTGGGCCTGGCGCTGCCGGCGGCGCAGGCCGCCGACATCAAGACGCGCAGCATCCGCTTCGCCTTCGTCAACAACGCCGATCACCCGCAGGGCCTGGGCGCGAAGCGCTTCGCCGAGCTGGTGGCGGCCAAGAGCGGCGGCCGCATCAAGGTGCAGCTCTATCCGGCGGGCGTGCTGGGCGGCGACCTGCAGGTCATCAACTCGCTGCAGGGCGGCACCATCGACATGACGGCCATCAGCGCCGGCCTGCTGGTCGGCCGCATCAAGGAATACGGCGTCTTCGACCTGCCTTTCCTGTTCAACAACGTCGCCGAGGCCGATGCCGTGGTCGACGGCCCCTTCGGCCAGCGCATGAACGCCATGCTGGGCGAGCACGGCCTGGTCAACCTGAGCTGGTGGGACATCGGCTTTCGCAGCGTCGCCAACTCGCGCCAGCCCATCGTGCGCGCCGAGGATCTGAAGGGCTTGAAGATCCGCGTCATCCAGTCGCCGGTCTACGTCGACGTGTTCCGCGCCCTGGGCGCCAACCCGGTGGCGATGCCGTACTCCGAGCTGTACACGGCGATGGAGTCGAAGGCCGTCGACGCGCTGGAGAACCCGATCTCCAACATGGACAGCAACAAGTTCTACGAGGTGGCCAAGTACCTGTCGATCACCAACCACATGTACAACCCGATGCTGATCCTGGTCGGCAAGAAGATCTGGGACCAGTACACGCCCGACGAGCGCAGGCTGCTGCTGGAGGCGGCCGACGAGGCCAAGGTCTACCAGCGCAAGGTCAACCGCGATTCCGACGCGCGCTCGCTGGACGTGGTGCGCAAGGCGGGCATGCAGGTCAACGAGGTGGCGCCGGCCGAGATCGCCAAGATGCGCCAGCTCACGCAGCCCATCTTCGACAAGTACCGCAAGGACATTGGCGACGCGCTGGTCGGCGACCTGCAGGCGCAGATCCAGGCCGTGCGCGGCAAGCGCTGAAGCGAAGGGCGGAGAACATGGCCACGCTGCACGAGGCGGCGCGCGAGACGCCGCTGGTCGAGGACTACGACGTCGTCGTCGCCGGCGGCGGCACGGCCGGCGTGCTGGCGGCCGTGGCGGCGGCGCGCAACGGCGCGCGCACGCTGCTGCTGGAACGCGGCGGCTTCCTCGGCGGCCACATCGCCTCGCAACTGCTGGAACACAGCGCCGGCTGGTTCGACGCCGGCGGCCAGCGCGTCGTGGCCGGCATGCCGCAGGAGCTGGTGGACCGCCTCGTGCGCGCCGGCGCGTCGCCCGGCCACGTGCGCGACGACACCGGCTACACGCTGTCGCGCGTGCCGATGAACCACGAGATGTTCAAGTCGGTGGTCACGCAGATGGTGGTCGAATCGGGCGCCGACTTCCTGCCCTTTTCGCCGGTGGTCGGCGTCGCGCGCGAAGGGCGCGCGCTGCGCGCGGTGATCGTCGAGAACAAGTCCGGCCGCACCGCCTACGCCTGCCGCGCCGCGGTGGACGCCACCGGCGACGCCGACCTGGCCGCGCGCGCCGGCAGCGGCTTCCTGTCCGAGCCCGGGGCCGAGACGCAGCCGGTGAGCCTGCTGTTCAAGCTCGGCGGCATCGACCACGGCGCGCTGCTGGACCACGTCGAACGCCATCCGGGCGACTTCAAGCTCGGCGTGGTGCCGGCCGCGCTGCGCGGCGAGGATCACGTCAACCTGTGGGGTTTCGGCCCGCAGCTGAAGCAGGCCTGGGACGACAAGGCCGTCTCGCTGCAGCGCCACGAGCTGCACTACAGCGGCTGGGTGCGCACCGGCGAGGCGGTGATCAACGTCACGCGCTGCGCCGCCGATGCCACGCAGGCCGAGGACATGGCGCGCGCCGAGGCCGTGCTGCGCCGGCAGGTGCTGGAATTCACCTTCTTCTTCCAGCGTTATGTGCCGGGTGCGGCCGGCTGCTTCCTGGCTGCCAGCGCCAGTTGCGTGGGGGTGCGCGAAAGCCGGCGCATCGCCGGCCGCAAGGTGCTGGCCGACGAGGACGTGCGGCAGGGCCGGCGCTGCGCCGACGCCGTGCTGTGCGGCGGCTTCCCGATCGACAGCCACGACGCCAAGGGCGCCAGCATGGCCGCCGCCGAGCACGTCGACGCCGGCTACGACATCCCGCTGGGCGCGCTGCTGCCCGCGACGGTGGACGGCCTGCTGGTGGCCGGCCGCTGCATCTCGGCCGAACGCCGCGCGCTGGCCAGCGCACGCATCACCGGTACCTGCATGGCCATGGGCCAGGCGGCTGGCACCGCGGCCGCGCTGGCGGCGGCGGCCGGCTGCGCGCCGCACGCGCTGGACATCCGTGCGCTGCAGCAGCGCCTGCGCGATCAAGGCGCTGTTTTGTGACGTTATGTGACCTCGGCTTCGATGCCATCAACGACAGGAGACGAATCATGACCGCGAGTATCCGCATCGCCTTTGCCGCCGCTGCGCTGCTGGCCGCCGGGCTGGCCGCGCCCCTGCCCGCCGCCGCCCAGGTCACCCTCGGCGTGGCGGCGCCGCTGACCGGCCCGCGCGCCAATCTCGGCCGCTACACGCGCCAGGGCGTGGAACTGGCGGTGGCCGAGATCAACGCCGCCGGCGGCGTGCTGGGCAAGCCGCTGCAGGTGGTCTACGAGGACGACCAGGCGGACAACCCCAACGCGGCGATGAACGCCGTCAACCGGCTGCTGTCGCAGCACAAGGTGCAGGTCTTCCTGGGGCCGCACTTCTCGGTGGCGCAGATGGCCACGCAGAAGGCCTATTGCGGCAAGGCGCTGTCGATCACCGGCGCCAGCGGCGTGCCGGTGACCAACAGCGGCTGCGGCACCGTGGTGCGCATCCGCGCCAACGACAACGTGCAGGCCAAGGCGCTGGTCGAGTACGCGCGCAGCACGCTCAAGCTCGACAAGATCGGCGTCATCTCCATCAACGACGACTTCGGCAAGGCCGGCGCGGCGCGCGTGATCAAGGCCATCGAGGACGCCGGCCTCAAGCCGGTGCGCGTGGAGACGCACAACGCCGAGGACAAGGACTTCTCGGCCCAGCTCGGCCGCCTGCGCGACGCCGGCGCGGCCATGGTCATCATGTGGACGCACGACAACGAAGCCGCGCTCATCGTGCGCCAGGCGGCACAGCTCGGCCTGACGATGAAGTTCGCCGGCTCCACCTCGCTCAGCCAGCCGGTGTTCGTCAAGCTCGCCGGCGACGCGGGCGAGGGCGCCATCAGTTCCAGCGACTTCGTGCCCTCCAACCCCGACTCCATGGTGCAGGGCTTCGTCAAGAAATACGAGGCCGCCAGCAAGACCGAGGCCGAGCTCTACGCCGCCACCTACTACGACGGCGCGCACATGGCCGCCAAGGCCATCGCGATGGCCGGCGGCACCGACCCGGCGAAGCTGCGCGAAGCCTTCGGCCGGTTGCAGCACACCGGCGTGCTGGCCAGCTACCGCTGCGAGGCCAACGGCGACTGCAACCACCAGATCAACATCGTGGAAGTGCGCAAGGGCGAGCCCCAGGTGCGCACGGTGGTGAAGTTCTAGGCACTGTCCAGCAGGGCGGCCACCACGCGCTGGCGCGAGTTCTCGATATGCGACTGGATGGACGCCACGGCGCGCGCCTCGTCGCGGCTGCGCAGCGTGGCCAGGAAAGCCAGGTGTTCCTGCATCGCCGGCAGCACGCGGTGCGGACGCACCTCGGCGGCATCCAGGCGGATCAGGCGCACGTGCAGGCTGTTGACGCGGTAGATCTCCGACAGGATCTCGTTGCCCAGCGCATCGACCATGCGGTCGTGCAGGCCCCAGTCGGTGGTCAGCGCGTCGGTGTCGAGCCGGGGGTCCAGCGGATCCTGCTCGGCGCGCGCCAGGATGGCGCGGTGCGCCGTCTCGATGCGGTCGAGCTCGTCGTCGCCGACCTCGCGCACGAAGCGGCTCACGGCTTCGCGCTCGATCATCGAGCGCACCTGGAAGGCGTTGCGGATCAGCTTCAGGTCCACCGGTGCGATCTGCAGTCCGCGCTTGGGCACCGTCAGCAGCAGCCGCGCCGCTTCCAGCCGCGGAATCATCTCGCGCACCGCCGCCAGCGGCATGTCCAGCAGCGCCATCAGCTCGCGCTGCGAGACGAACTGGCCCGCGCGCAAGCGCGCCGCCAGGATCTGCTGGCGGAAGCGCTCCCAGGCCAGGTCGCGCTGCGTGCCGCTGCCGCGGCGGGCGGACTTGCTGGGTGGGGTGCGGGCGGGCATGGGGCGCGAGGTGGGACGCCGCGATTGTGGGTCAAGCCGCGGCGGTTCCCGCGCGGCGCGGCCTCAGGGTTTATCTCTGATAGCGCACTGACATGTCAGCAATACACTAGAGACACGCCAGCGGCGCATCGATGGATCTTCGCGCCATCGTCGGTCCCGTCCCGCGGACCCGTCAACCCCATCCCTTTCAGGAGCTTCGCCCCATGTCCCAGGATCTCATCGGCATCATTCCGCCCATCGTCACGCCCTTCACCGAAAGCGGCGACGTCGACGAGCAGGCCTTCCGCGGCGTGGTCCGCTTCATGGTCAAGAAGAAGGTGCACGGCATCTGCGTCGGCGGCTCCAGCGGCGAGGGCCACACCTACTCGCCGCAGGAGTTCACGCGCCTGATGGAGATCGCCTGCGAGGAAGCCGCCGGCCAGGTGCCGGTGGTGGCCGGCATCATCGTCAACAGCACGCGCGACGCGATCGCACGCGCCAAGAGCATCGAGCACCTGCCGGTGGCCGGGCTGCAGGTCACGCCGGTGCACTACGTCTTCAAGTGCGACGACGACGCCACCTACAAGCACTTCAAGGCGCTGACCGCGGCGACCCAGTTCCCGGTCATCATCTACAACGTCGTGCCCTGGAACTACCTGAGCCCGGCGCTGCTGATCCGCATCATGCAGGACATGCCCGGCGTCATCGGCGTCAAGCAGAGCGCCGGCGACATGAAGCTCACCGCCGACCTGCTGATCGGCCTGCCGCCGGGCAAGAAGGTCTATTGCGCGGTCGACGCGCTGCTGTACTGCGGCTTCGCGCTCGGCTCGCAAGGCACGATCGCGGCGCAGCCGGCGGCCATCCCCGGCGTCTGCGTGACGCTGTGGAACGCGATCCAGGCGGGCGACCACAAGAAGGCGCTGCAGATCCACGAGGCGATGCTGCGCTTCTGGAACACCATCAGCGCCGACAACCTGCCGGCCAACATCAAGACCGCGCTGCGCCTGCAGGGCGTGGAGACCGGGCTGCCGCGCATGCCGATGCCGGCCACCAGCGAAGCCCAGCTCGCCGCCATCCGCCGCGAACTGGACAACGTGCTGCGTTTCGACAACTGAACCCCAAGAGGCGCATCGCCATGAAGCAAGAAGCGGCGGGCTCGTCCCGCATCGCCACCCTCGCGGCCGCGCTCGGCGCCGCGTGCCTGCTCGCGCTGGCCCCGGCGCGGCAGGCCGCCGCGCAGTCCGGGCCGGCGCTGCCGGAGGGGCCGGTGAACTTCATCATCCCGGTGGCCGTCGGCGGCGGCACCGACATGACCTTCCGCGCGCTCGCCGAGGCGGCCCGGCCGCACCTGAACCGCAACATCGTGGTCTTCAACGTCACGGGCGCGGGCGGCGCGATCGGCCTGACGCAGGCGGCGCAGAAGCCCGGCAACGGCCTCAACATCAATTCCTACACCTCGGAGATCTTCACGCTGGGCAAGTTTGCGCCGGTGCAGTTCTCGGGCAAGGACTTCCGGCCCATCCTGCTGGTCAACGAGGATCCGGCCTGTCTCGTCGTGCCGGCCGACTCCAAGCTCGACACGATCGAGAAGTTCATCGCCGAGGCCCGGGCCCGTCCCGGCCAGGTCAGCGTCGGCAATTCCGGCTTCGGCAACATCTGGCACCTGTCGGCGTCGGCACTGGCCAAGAAGGCGGGGCTGGACTTGCTGCAGATTCCCTACACCGGGGCGGCGCCCACGGTGCAGGCGGCGCTCAGCGGCACGATCAACGCCTTCGTCGCCAGTCCGCCGGAAGTGGCCTCGCAGGTGCAGGGCGGCAAGCTGAAGATCATCGCGGTGATGGCCGACAAGCGCAGCGCGATGTTCCCCGAGGTGCCGACGCTGAAGGAGAAGGGCATCGATCTTTCGATCGGCACCTGGCGCGCGGTCGGTGCCCCCGCCGGCACCTCGGACGCCGCCGTGAAGACGCTGCACGACGCCTTCGCCGCCGGCATGAAGGAGAAGGCCTTCGTCGATTTCATGAACACGCGCGGCCTGACGATCCGTTACCTGTCCACGCCCGAGCTGACCGACTTCATCAGCCGCGAGCGGCCGTTCTACGAGGCGCTGGCGGAAGAAGTGGCCAAGACGCGCAAGTAAAGAGCAAGAGGGCGCCGCCGGCGCACCACACCCACCAGTGCCGCGCCGGCCGGCGCGAGCGAGGAGACACACGAATGAATCGACCCACACGCCTCCTGCGTGCGGCGGCATCGGCAGGCTGTGCGGCCGCCATGCTCGCCGCGGCCGCCGCCACCACCGCCTTCCCGGCTGCGGCGCAGGTCACGATCGGCGCGGCGGCGCCGCTGACCGGCCCGCGCGCGCAGCTCGGGCGTTATTACAAGCAGGGCGTCGAGCTGGCGCTGGAGGAGATCAACGCCGCCGGCGGCGTGCTCGGCAAGCCGCTGGCGGTGGCCTTCGAGGACGATCAGGGCGACAACCCCAACGCCGCGCTGAATGCCGTCAACCGGCTGATGCAGGTGCACAAGGTGCCGGTGTTCCTGGGCCCGCACTTCTCGGTCACCCAGATGGCCACGCAGAAGACCTATTGCAACGGCTCGGTGGTGTCCATTACCGGCGCCAGCGGCATTCCGGTGACCAACAGCGGCTGCAAGTACGTGATCCGCGTGCGCGGCGACGACAGCATCCAGAGCAAGGCGCTGGTGGCCTTCGCCACCAAGGAGCTCAAGGCCGACCGCATCGGCGTGCTCTACGTCAACGACGACTTCGGCAAGACCGGCGCCGGCCGCGTGGTCGCGGCCATCGAGGCCGCCGGGCTCAAGCCCGCCGGCATGGAGGGCCACAACCCGCAGGACAAGGACTTCTCGGCCCAGCTTGCGCGGCTGAAGGCGGCCAATGCCTCGGTGGTGGTGCTGTGGACGCACATCGCCGAGGCGGCGCTCATCGTGCGCCAGGCGCAGCAGATGGGCCTGGGCATCCAGTTCGCCGGCACGGCGATGAGCCAGCCGACCTTCCTCAACCTGACCGAGGGGCTGGACCGGCCGGTGCTGTCGGCCGACGACTTCGTCTCCGAGAACCCCGACCCCGTCGTGCAGGCCTTCGTCAAGAAGTACAGCGCGCGCTACGGCGCGGCGCCCGAGATCTGGGCCGCCGCCTACTACGACGCCGCCCACCTGGCGGCCAAGGCCATCAACCGTGCCGGCTCGGCCGACGCTGCCAAGGTGCGCGCGGCCTTCAACGGCCTGCAGCACACCGGCGTGCTGGCCGCCTTCCGCTGCAGCGACAACGGCGACTGCAACCACCAGATCCACATCGTCGAGATCAAGGACAAGAAGCCCGCCGTGCGCACCACGGTCAAGTTCTGATCCCGCAGGAGACGCGCCGATGAAGAAGATCCTCAACAGCCCCGACGACTACGTCGAGGAAATGCTGCAAGGCCTGGTGGCGGCGCACCCGCAGGCCTTCGCCCGCCGGGGCGACGACGGGCGCGTGATCGCGCGGCCCGGCGGCGCGGTGGCCGGCAAGGTGGGCATCGTCACCGGCGGCGGCTCGGGCCACCTGCCGGTGTTCCTGGGCTACGTCGGCCAGGGCCTGCTGGACGCCTGTGCCGTGGGCAACGTGTTCGCCGGCCCGCGCGTGGCCGACTGTCAGCTCGCGGCGCAGGCCGCCGATGGCGGCGCCGGCGTGCTGTTCCTGTACGGCAACTACGGCGGCGACCGCATGAACTTCGAGATGGCGCAGGAGTTCCTCGAACTCGACGGCGTGCCCTGCGCGTCGGTGCGCGTGGCCGACGACGTGGCCAGCGCCGCGGCGGCTGAAAGCGACAAGCGCCGCGGCGTGGCCGGCATGGTCTACGCGTTCAAGTGCGCCGGCGCGCGCGCCGCCGAAGGCGCCAGCCTGGCCGAGGTGGCGGCGGCGGCGCGCAAGGCGGCCGGCGCCTGCCGCTCGATCGGCGTCGCGCTGACGCCCTGCGTGGTGCCGGAGAGCGGCAAGGCCAGCTTCGCCATCGCCGACGACGAGATCGAGTTCGGCATGGGCATCCACGGCGAGCCCGGCATCTGGCGCGGCAAGCTCAAGAGCGCCGATGCGCTGGCGCAGGAGATGCTGGACCGGCTGCTGCCCGAGCTGGACCTGCCGCGCGGCAGCCGCGTGGCGGTGCTGCTCAACAGCCTGGGCGCCACGCCGCACGAGGAGCTGTACATCCTGTACCGCCACGTGGCGCGCGTGCTGGGCGATCTCGGCGCGACGCCGGTGATGCCGCTGGTCGGGCGTTATGCCACCTCGATGGAGATGACCGGCGCCTCGCTGACGCTGATGCCGCTGGACGCCGAACTGGAGCGGCTGCTCGCGGCGCCGGCCGACTGCCCGTTCTGGAGGGTGGGATGAGCGCTGCGCCGTTGGACGCCGCGGCGCTGCGCGCGGCGCTGGCGCGCTGGGGCGCGGCGCTGGAGGCTGCCGCGCCCGAGCTGAACGCGCTGGACGGCCAGCTCGGCGACGGCGACCTGGGTACCACGCTGCAGCGCTGCGCGGCCAACGTGCGCGCGTTGCTGGAGGCCGGCGCGCCGGCCGGCGAGACGCCGGGGTCGCTGTTCAAGGCCTGCGCGCAGGCCTGTGCCAAGGCCTCGGGGTCGAGCTTCGGCACGCTGCTGGCGGTGGCCTTCCTCAGCGCGGCCAAGCAGCTGGGCGAGGCCGGTGCCATCGAACGCGCCGATCTGCCGCGGCTGCTGGAAGACGTGGCCGCCGCGTTGTCGGCGCGCGGCGGTGCAAAGCCCGGCGACAAGACCATGCTCGACGCCTTGCTGGCCGTGGCCGGCGCGCTGCGCGAACCGGGCGATGATCCCGCCGCCGCTGCGCGTGGCGCTGCCGCGCAGGCGGTGGCCGATTTCAGCGGCCGGCCCAACCGCATCGGCCGCGCACGCATGTTCGCCGAGCGCAGCATCGGCCTGGCGCGACCCCGGCATGGTGGCCGTGCAGCGCATGGTCGAGGCGCTCTAGAAACCACTGCGGACACGACTCCATGCTCGACCAGATCGTCACCAGCGGCCTGGCGATGGGCGCCATCTACGCGCTCATCGCCCTCGGCTACGCCTTCGTGTGGAACACGATGGCCATCGTCAACTTCGCCGCCGGCGAGTTCGTCACCTTCGCGGCCTACATCTTCGTGGCCACCTTCGTCACTGCTCTAGGCTTTCCCTTCCTGCTGGCGCTGGTGTGCGCGGCGCTGGCGATGGCGCTGCTGGGCGCGCTGTTCTCGCGCGTGGTGTTCGCGCGGCTGCAGAAGCAGCGGCCGCTGGTGGCCATCATCGCGACGGTGGGCTTCGGCCTCTTCCTGAAGGAGATGGCGCACATCGTCTACGGCCCGGAGCCGCTGATGTACCCCGGGCCGCTGGGCTCGAAGATGATCACGCTGCTGGGCGTCAAGATCGGGCTGCAGCAACTGCTGATCCTCGGCGTCGTGCTGGTGCTGATGGTGCTGCAGCACTGGGTGCTCCAGCGCAGCATGATCGGCAAGGTGATGCGCGCGGTGGCGGTCGACCGCGACACCGCGGCGCTGATGGGCATCCCGGTGCAGAAGGTGCTGGCCGGCACCTTCGCCTACAGCAGCGTGCTGGCCGCGCTGGCCGGCATCCTGCTGGCGCCGCTGTTCTTCGTCACCACCGAGATGGGCACCATGGTGGGCCTGAAGGGCTTCGTGGCGATGATCATCGGCGGCTTCGGCAGCATCCCCGGCGCCATCGTCGGCGGGCTGCTGCTGGGCCTGTGCGAGAACCTGGGCGCGTACTGGATCTCGTCGACCTACAAGGACGTCATCGCCTTCACGCTGCTGCTGGTCTTCCTGGCCGTGCGCCCGCAGGGCCTGCTGCCCGAGCGCAACGCCGACCGCGCCTGACGGAGACGCCACCATGCTGCAACGCAAGCTGCTGCTGGCCGCCATCGTCGCGGCGCTGTTCCTGCCGCCGCTGCTGACGGACAACACCTACTGGCTGCACGTCTTCAACCTGACCTTCATCGCCGCCATCGCGGCGCTGGGGCTGAACATCGTCACCGGCCTGACGGGGCAGATCGTGCTCGGCCAGGCGGCGCTGATGGGCCTGGGCGCCTATGCCGCCGGCCTGCTGATGGCCAAGCTGCACTGGCCGTGGTGGACGGCGCTGCCGGCGGCGCTGCTGCTGGCCGGCGCCGTGGGCCTGGGCCTGGGGCTGCTGGCGCTGCGCATCAAGGGCCACTACCTGGCGATCACCACGCTGGCGGTGAACGAGATCTTCCGCCAGGTGGCGCTCAACGAGGAGCCGCTCACCGGCGGGCCCATGGGCCTGCGCGAGATTCCCACCTTCGCGCTGCCGGCGCTGGGCGGGTCGCTGCCGGCGCAGGCTTATCCGGTGCTGCTGCTGACGCTGCTGGCCTGCCTGGCCGGCGCGCTGGCGCTGTACCGCTCGCGCTGGGGCCGGCAGATGCGCGCCGTGCGCGACGATGAACTCGCCGCCGAGGCGATGGGCGTGCACTCGCCGCGCATCAAGATCGCGGCCTTCGTGCTGTCCAGCCTGCTGGGCGCGCTGGCCGGCTGCCTGTACGTGCTGAGCACCGGCTTCATCTCGCCCAACAACTTCGTCATTTTCGAGAGCATCAAGCTGGTGCTGATGACGGTCATCGGCGGCATGGGCTCGATCGGTGGCACGGTGCTGGGCGCCGCGGTGGTGACCCTGCTGCCCGAGCTGCTGCGCGACCTGAAGACGGTCTACATGGCGGTGTTCGGCATCTCCGTGGTCATCGTGCTGCTGGTCGCGCCGCGCGGCCTGGGCGTGCTGGGCGACTGGCTGCTGGCGCCCTGGCTGCCGCTGCCCGAGCACGAGAAGGGCGGCGGCACGGTGGCGACCATCCTCGGCGACGAATCCCAGGGCGACCGGCCGGCGGTGGCGCGCAGCACGCCGGCGCCGGACGCCAAGGCCCGGGTGCTGATGCACGTGGCCGACGTGTCCAAGCATTTCGGCGGTGTCTACGCGCTGGAGAACGTCAGCTTCGACGTGCGCGAAGGCGAGATCCTGGGCGTCATCGGCCCCAACGGCTCGGGCAAGTCGACCCTGGTCAACGTGCTGTCGGGCGTGCTGCGTCCCGACGCCGGCACCACCACGCTGCAGGGCCGCGACGTCACCGGGCTGCCGGCCTGGGACCTGCATGCCGCCGGCGTGGCGCGCATCTTCCAGAACGTGCGCCTGTGGGAATCGATGACGGTGCTGGAGAACGTGATGCTGGCCTGGAGGCACGAGTCGGGTTCCGGCCTGCACGACGAGGCGCAGGCGCGCGAGGCCGCGCGCCGGGCGCTGGCGGCGATGGGCATCGGCTTCCTCGAAAAGCGCCGCGCCGGCGACCTCTCCTTCGGCCAGAGCCGGCTGGTGGAGCTGGCGCGCGCCACCGTCACGCGGCCCAAGCTGCTGCTGCTGGACGAGCCGGCCGCCGGCCTGCGCGGCGGGCTGGTGATGGAGCTGGCCGAGATCCTGCAGCGGCTGCGCGCCCAGGGCACGACGGTGCTGGTGATCGAACACCGCATCAAGCTGGTGATGGCCATGTGCGACCGCGTGGTGGTGTTGAACCTGGGCGAGAAGATCGCCGAAGGCACGCCCGAGGCCATCGGCCGCGACCCGCAGGTGATCGAGGCCTACCTCGGCGAGCGGGCCGGCTACGACCTCGATGCTGCCGCCGCTGCGCAGCCGGTGCCGGCGACCTGATTCCCTTCTTCGAAGATTCCCAGGAGACACCCCATGTTCGAATCGCTGTCGCAACGCATTGCCGCCGCACCGGTGCTGGCGCTGGCGCTGGCCGTCCTGCTGCCGGCCGCGCCCGCGGCGGCGCAGGTGGTGGTGGGCGCCTCGCTGCCGCTGACCGGCCCGCGCGCGCTGCTCGGCCGCTACTGGCAGAACGGCGTCAACCAGGCGCTGGCCGAGATCAACGCCGCCGGCGGCGTGCTCGGCAAGCCGCTGCAGGTGGTCTACGAGGACGACCTGGGCGACAACCCCAACGGCGCCACCAACGCCATCAACCGGCTGATGAAGGTGCACAAGGTGCCGGCCATGCTGGGGCCGGCCTGGTCGGTCTCGCAGATGGCGACGCAGAAGTTCTACTGCGACGGCAGCATCGTCTCGGTGACCAGCGCCAGCGGCGTGCCGGTGACGGCGGCCGGCTGCAAGTACGTGCTGCGCATCCGCGCCAACGACACGCTGCAGGGCCAGGCGCTGGTGACCTACGCCAAGCAGCACCTGAAGCTGGACAGGATCGGCATCGTCCACGTCAACGACGACTACGGCAAGGGCGGTGCCGACCGCGTCGTCCAGGCGCTGGAGGCGCAGGGCCTGAAGCCGGTGGGCGTGGAAGGCCACAACCCCGAGGACAAGGACTTCAGCGCCCAGCTCGGCCGCCTGTCCAAGGCCGGCGCGCAGCTGGTCATCATCTGGACGCACGACCAGGAGTCGGCCCTGATCGTCCGCCAGGCGAAGCAGCTGGGCCTGCCGTTCCGCTTCGCCGGCTCGACGGCGGTCAGTCAGCCCATCTTCCTGAAGCTGGCCGGCGACGCCAGCGAAGGCGTGATCAGCCCCAGCGATTACGTGGCCAGCAACCCCGACCCGCTGGTGCAGGCCTTCGCGAAGAAGTACCAGGCCAGCTACAAGACCGAGAGCGAGCTCTACGCCGCCAGCTACTACGACGCCACGCACATGCTGGCCAAGGCCATCAACCTGGCCGGCAGCACCGACCCGGTGAAGATCCGCGAAGCCTTCGGCCGCGTGCAGTACACCGGCGTGATGGGCAGCTATCGCTGCGAGGCCAGCGGCGATTGCAACCACCAGGCGCACATGGTGGAGATCGTCAAGGGCCAGCCGGTGGTCAAGAGCACCGTGAAGTTCTGATGGACGCCCCCGTGTCCGACCGTGCTGCCGGCACGCCCGTGCTGGACCTGCGCGAGGTCGATGCCTACTACGGCAAGGCGCAGATCCTGTTCGGCATCAGCGTGCGCGTGCAGCGCGGCGAGGTGGTGGCGGTGATCGGCGCCAACGGTGCCGGCAAGTCCACCGTGCTCAACACGGTGATGGGCCGCCTGGTGCCGCAGGCTGGCGCGGTGGAGCTGGAGGGGCGCTCGATCGCTGGCCGGTCCACCGAATCCATCATTGCCGGCGGCGTGGCCTGCGTGCCGCAGCGGCGGCGCATCTTCGCCACGCTGACGGTGCGCGAGAACCTCGAGGTCGGCGGTTATGTGCGGCGCCGCGACGCGGCCGGCTTCGCGCGCCGGCTGGACGAGGTGCATGCGCTGTTCCCGGTGCTGGCCAAGAAGGCCGGCCTGATGGGCGGCGTGCTGTCCGGCGGCGAGCAGCAGATGCTGGCCATCGGCCGCGGCCTGATGAGCGACCCGCGGCTGCTGCTGCTGGACGAGCCGTCGATGGGCATCAGCCCCAAGCTGACGACCGAGATGTTCCGCGACATCCGCCGCATCGCCGACGGCGGCCGCACCGTGATGCTGGTGGAGCAGAACGCCTATGCCGCGCTGGCCGTGGCCGACCGCGGCTACGTGCTGGAGAACGGCCGCGTGGCGCTGGCGGGCGCCGCGGCCGACCTGATCCGCGACGACTACGTGCGGCAAACCTACCTGGGCGCATGAACCACTCCACCGACGCTTCCGCGTTCGACCGCAGTGCCGTCGCCGCTGCCGTGCAGGGCCTGCTGCCCGCACTGCAGGCGCGGCTGGGCGAGCGCCTGAGCACTGCCGCCGCCGCGCGCGAGCAGCACAGCCACGGCGAAGGCGTGCCCGATGCCGGGCTGCCCGACGCGGTGGTGATGGCGCAGGACGACGACGACGTGGCCTTCGTGCTGCGCCATTGCAACGACGCGCGCGTGCCGGTGGTGCCCTACGGCACCGGCACCTCGCTCGAAGGCCATGTCGCGGCGGTGTGCGGCGGCATCAGCCTGGACGTGTCGCGCATGGACCGCGTGCTCGAGGTCTCGCCCGAGGCGCTGGACTGCCGCGTGCAGGCCGGCGTCACGCGCGAGCAGCTCAACGCGCAGTTGCGCGAGCAGGGCCTGTTCTTTCCCATCGACCCCGGCGCCAACGCCTCGCTGGGCGGCATGGCGGCCACGCGCGCCTCGGGCACGGCGGCGGTGCGCTACGGCACCATGCGCGACGCGGTGCTGGGCCTGACCGTGGTCACCGCCGACGGCCGCATCGTGCGCACCGGCACGCGCGCGCGCAAGACCGCCGCCGGGCTGGACCTGACGCGCCTGTTCGTCGGCAGCGAGGGGCTGCTGGGCGTGATCACCGAGGTGCAGCTTCGCCTGTGGGGGCTGCCGGAAGTGGTCAAGGCCGCGGTCTGCCAGTTCCCGGACCTGGGCGCGGCGGTGGGCGTGGTCATCTCGGCCTTGCAGCTCGGCGTGCCGGTGGCCCGCATCGAGCTGCTGGACGATGTGCAGATGGACGCCTGCATCCGCTACTCGCAGCTGCACGAGTACCGCGCGCTGCCGACGCTGTTCATCGAGTTCCACGGCTCGCCGGCCGCGGTGGACGAGCAGATCCGCACGCTGCAGAGCCTGGCCGAGGACGCCGGCGGCAGCGGCTTCGCCTGGGCCGAGAAGCCCGAGGAGCGTTCGCGGCTGTGGAAGGCGCGGCACAGCTGCTACCAGTCCAACATCGCGCTGCGGCCGGGTTGCCGGCTGATCGGCACCGATGCCTGCGTGCCGATCTCGGCGCTGGCCGAATGCCTGCTGGAGACCCAGGCCGACGTGCGCGACAGCGGCCTGGTGGCGCCGATCGCGGGCCACGCGGGCGACGGCAACTTCCACCTCGGCATCGTGTTCGATCCGAACGATGCCGGCGAGCGCGAGCGCGCCGACGCGCTGGCCGAGCGCGTCTCGATGCGCGCCATCCGCTACGGCGGCACCTGCACCGGCGAGCACGGCATCGGCCTGCACCGCATCCATCAATTGGAGGCCGAGCACCCCGGCGGCGTGGCGCTGATGCGCAGCATCAAGCAAGCGCTGGACCCGAACGGCATCCTCAACCCCGGCAAGATGCTGCGCGCCGCGGGCGCGGCCGGCTGATGTCGCGGCTGGTCGGCATCGGCCTGCTGGTCGGCGCGACCGGCTGCTTCGCGACGATGGACACCGCCACCAAGGCGGTGTCGGTGGTGGCGCCGATGATGATGGCGCTGGCCCTGCGCTACGGCATGCAGGCGGTGCTGGTGGGCGGCGCGCTGCTGCCGCGGCATGGCCTGGGCCGGCTGCGCACGCGGCGCCCGCTGCTGCAACTGCTGCGCGGCCTGATGATGCTGGGTTGCAGCGGCACCGCCTTCCTGGCCGTCGGCGTGATGCCGGTGGCCGAGTTCACGGCCATGGTGCTGCTGACGCCGCTGGCGCTGACGGCGCTGGCCGCCTGGCAGGGCAGCCAGCGCGTGAGCCTGCGGCAGTGGCTGCTGGTGCTGGGCGGCTTCGCCGGGGCGCTGCTGATCGTGCGCCCCCGGGGCCAGGCCTTCGGCGCCGGCATCGGCCTGCCGCTGGCCATCGTGTTCGTCAACACCGCCTACCAATGGGTGACGGCGCGCCTGGCCCGGCTGGAGGACGCCGGCACCATGCAGCTGTGGACCACGGGCACCGGGCTGGCCGTCACGGCCGCTGCCTTGCCCTTCTACTGGACGCCGTTGCCGGGCTGGGCCTGGGGCCTGCTGGCGGTGCTGGCGGTATTGGCCACGCTGGCCCACGGCCTGTTGATCCTGGCCTACCGCCGTGCGCCGGTGGCCGAGCTGACGCCCTACCTGTACGGCCAGATCGCCTTCGCCACGCTGGGTGGCTGGCTGGCCTTCGGCCAATGGCCCGACGTCTGGGCTACGCTGGGCATGGCGCTGATCGCCGCCTGCGGCGTGGCGGGCACGAGCAGCTTGGCGGCGGCCTCTTCCATTGCAAACGACAAGGAGCGACAGCCATGTTCCACAACCTGATCGACGGCCAGTGGGTCGAAGGCCGCGGCACGCGGCCCAACGTCAACCCCAGCGACACGCGCGACGTGATCGGCCACTACGCGCAGGCCGACGCCGCGCAGGCGCGCGAGGCCATCGCCGCGGCGCAGGCGGCGTTCGCGAGCTGGAGCCTCAGCACGCCGCAGCAGCGCTTCGACATCCTCGATGCCGCCGGCAGCGAGATCCTGGCGCGCAAGGCCGAGCTGGGCGAGCTGCTGGCGCGCGAGGAAGGCAAGACGCTGCCCGAGGCCATCGGCGAGGCGGCGCGCGCCGGTGCGATCTTCAAGTTCTTCGCCGGCGAGGCGCTGCGCCCCGGCGGCGAGAGCCTGCCCTCGGTGCGCCCGGGCGTCGGCGTCGAGCTCACGCGCGAGCCGCTGGGCGTCGTCGGGCTGATCACGCCGTGGAACTTTCCGATCGCAATCCCCGCGTGGAAGCTGGCGCCGGCGCTGGCCTGGGGCAACTGCGTCGTGCTGAAGCCGGCCGATCTCGTGCCCGGCTCGGCCTGGGCGCTGGCCGAGAGCCTGCACCGCCACGGCCTGCCCAAGGGCGTGCTGAACCTCGTGATGGGCCGCGGCAGCGAGGTCGGCCAGGCGCTGCTGGACGATGCGCGCGTGGCGGCCGTCAGCTTCACCGGATCGGTGGCCACCGGCGCGCGCGTGGCGGCCGCCTGCGCGGCGCGGCTGGCGCGCTTCCAGCTGGAGATGGGCGGCAAGAACCCGATGGTGGTGCTGGACGACGCCGAACTCGACGTGGCCGTGGCCGCCGCGCTGAACAGCGGCTTCTTCTCGACCGGCCAGCGCTGCACCGCGTCGTCGCGGCTGATCGTCACCGAAGGTATTCATGACCGCTTCGTCGCCGCGCTGGCCGAGCGCATGCGCTCGCTGAAGGTCGGCGACGCGCGCAAGCCCGGCACCGAGATCGGCCCGGTGGTCGACGAAGCCCAGCTCGCGCAGGACCTGGAATACATCGGCATCGGCCAGGCCGAAGGCGCGCGGCTGCTGGGCGGCGAGCGCATCGAGCGCAACGCCGACGGCGCGCCCGGCTTCTACCTGCGCCCGGCGCTGTTCACCGAGACCACGCCGCAGATGCGCATCAACCGCGAGGAGATCTTCGGCCCGGTGGTCAGCGTGATCCGCGTGCGCGACTACGACGAGGCGCTGGCGCTGGCCAACGACACGCCCTTCGGCCTCTCGGCCGGCATCGCCACCACCAGCCTCAAGCATGCCGTTCATTTCAAACGCCATGCCCAGGCCGGCATGGTGATGGTCAACCTGCCGACCGCCGGCGTCGACTACCACGTGCCCTTCGGCGGCCGCAAGGGCAGCAGCTACGGCCCGCGCGAGCAGGGGCGGTATGCGGCGGAGTTCTACACGACGGTGAAGACGGCGTATACCTTGGCTTGACGCTGGCTGCTGCGGACCGGCAGCCGCTTTCAGGCCGCGCTTTTCGCTCGCGCCTTGGTTGCAGCGGCGCCCAGGCCCTGGGCGATGAAGGTGAGAACCAGCGTGTTCAACGAAACGCCCTCGGCCCTGGCGCGCGTCGCGAGCTGGGCGTGCACCGTCTTGGGCACTCGCGCGACGAACTTGCCTGAAGCCACGCCGCCGCTGTTGGGCGCCGGAACCGCAAGACGCTTGGCCTTGAGCGCCGCGATGGTGGCCTTCAGCGCGTCGCGGCCGTTGGCGATGGCGTCTTCGACCGTCTCGCCGTCGGAGATGCATTCTGCGAAATCAGGGAACGAGATCAGGAAGCCGTCGCCATCTTCGGCGGCCAGAGGGCGAATCTCGAACGGATAGTCGGTCAGCTTGGCCATGGTTCACGCTCCGTCGATGAGCTCTACGAACTTGCGGATGTAGATGGGCTTGATCGGCCGGCGCGCAGGCACCGGCAAGGTCCGCCCGTCTTCGCGGACGAAGACGCAATGGCTGCTCTTGTGATGCCGCCAGTCGACCGAATGCTGCCGCGCGACGGCCTGGAGGTCCGCGATCTGCCAATCCAAGGGGTTGCGCCGCATCGCGGCAAGCAGCTTCGCGGCAGCATTCATCACAAGGATGATACTACCGGCAGCACTACCGGCCCGGCCGTGGTGGCCCTTCAGATGATCTCGAAATAGCGCTTCAGCTCCCAGTCGGTCACCGCATCCTGCCACTGCCGGTACTCCCATTCGCGCGTGGCGGCGAAGTGGTCGACGAAGGTGTCGCCCAGCCAGTCGCGCGCGACGGCCGACTGCTTGAAGTTGTGCGTGCTGCGGATCAGCGAGCGCGGCGCGCGCGGGATGGCTTCCGCGCCCTGGTTGGTGCCGGTGATCGGCGGCGCGGTGAGCTTCAGGCCTTTTTCCACGCCGTGCATCCCGGCGGCGATGACCGCGGCCATCGCCAGGTAGGGGTTGACGTCGGCGCCGGGGCAGCGGGTCTCCAGCCGCGTGCTCTTCGGGCTGCCGGCGATCACGCGGAAACTGGCGGTGCGGTTGTCGACGCCCCAGGTGGGCTTGACCGGTGCCCAGAAGCCGTCGACCAGGCGCTTGTAGCTGTTGATCGTCGGCCAGAACATCGGTGCGAACTCCATCAGGCATTCGATCTGGCCGGCGAGATAACTCTCGAACAGAGCGCTCATCGAGCGGCTGCCTTTGGCATCGAAGAACAGGTTGCGCTTGCCGTCGGACAGGCTCTGGTGGATGTGGCCGCTGCAGCCTGGCAGCGACGCATTCCACTTCGCCATGAAGCTGGGCATCACGCCGAAGCGCTTGCCGATCTCCTTGGCGCCGGTCTTGAACAGGATCGCGCGGTCGGCCGCCTCCAGCGCGCCGCTGAAGGCGATCGCCGCCTCGTAGACGCCGGGGCCGGTCTCGGTGTGCAGGCCTTCGATCGGCACGCCGAAGGCCAGCATCTCGTCCATCAGCGCGTTGAAGAAGCCGCGCTGGTCGCCCATGCGCAGCAGCGAGTAGCCGAACATGCCCGGCGTGATCGGCTCCGGCGCCACGCCGCGCTTGGCGGCCCAGCTCTGGGGCGTCTCGGCGAAGTTGAACCACTCGAACTCCATGCCGGCCATCGGCGCAAAGCCCAGCTTCTCGGCGCGCCGGAGCACGCGCTTGAGCGTCTGCCGCGGGCACACGGGGTAGGGGCTGCCGTCGGCGTTGACGAACTCGCCCAGGAAGAAGGGCACGCCGCCGTCCCAGGGCACGCGGCGCGCGGTGCCCAGGTCCAGCCGCGCCAGCGCGTCGGGAAAACCGTGCTGCCAGCCGGTGACCTGCGTGTTGTCATAACAGACGTCATGCGCGTCCCAGCCGAACACCACGTCGCAGAAGCCGAAGCCGCCCTTGGGATGCGGCTCGGCAGCGCCGAGGAACTTGTCGATGTGCAGGTACTTGCCGCGCAGGATGCCGTCGATGTCACTGACCGCGACCTTGACCTTGGCGGCGCCGCTCTTGCGGACGGCGGTGAGCGCGGGGTGTTCGTTCTTCGTCGTGGGCATGGTGTCGTGCTTCCAGTCAGAGGGCCGGCGTGCCGCCGGCGATGCCCATCTCGCGCAGGGTGTCGGCCACCGCGTCCACCGCCTGGCGCATCTCGTTGCGGCCGATGGCGCCGATGCAGCCGACGCGGAAGGTCTCCACCTGCGTCAGCTTGCCGGGGTAGAGCATGAAGCCGCGCGCCTTGGCGCCTTCGTAGAAGCGCTTGAAGTCGTAGGCCGGGTGCGCCGGGGCGTGGAAGGTCACGATGATCGGCGCCTGCACCTCGGGCTTCAGCAAGGGCTTGAAGCCCAGGCGCGCCATGCCGTCGACCAGCGCGCGGCAGTTGTCGGCATAACGCGCCAGCCGCGCCGGCTGGCCGCCTTCCTCCACGTACTGGCTGATCGCCTCGGCCAGCGCCGCCACCACGTGCGTGGGCGGCGTGAAGCGCCACTGCCCGGTCTTGCCCATGTAGACGTGCTGGTCGTGCAGGTCCATCGCCAGGCTCTGGCTGTTGCCGGCGCAGCCGTCCAGCACGGCCTTGCGGATGAAGACGAAGCCCATGCCGGGCACGCCTTCCAGGCACTTGCCGCTGGCGGCGATCAGCGCGTCGAAGCGCGTCGCGCGCGCGTCGATCGGCAGCGCGCCGAAGCTGCTCATCGCGTCGACGATCAGGCCCTTGCCGTGGCGCTGGCAGACCTCGGCGACGGCCTGCAGCGGGTTCTCGACGCCGGTGCCGGTCTCGCAGTGGATCAGGATCACGTGCGTGATGCCCGGGTCGGCGCGCAGCCGGCGATCGACCTCGGCCGCGTCGACCGGCGCGTCCTCGGCACAGGGCAGCACGGTGGCCTTGCGGCCCATCATCTGGCTGAGCTTCGCGGCGCGCTTGCAGTAGGCGCCGTTGTCGGGCACCAGCACGTGGCCGTCCCTGGGCACCAGCGTGGCCACCGCGGCCTCGACGCTGAAGGTGCCGCTGCCTTGCAGGGGCACGACGACGTGCGTTTCGTGGCCGTGCACGATGTCCAGCAGCCGGCTGCGCACGCCGGCGGTGAGGGCGTTGAAGTCGGCGTCCCAGCTGCCCCAGTCCTTCAGCATCGCCAGCTTGGTGCGCAGCGTGGTGGTCAGCGGGCCCGGGGTCAGGAGGATGCGGTCGCGGTCCATGGGGAGAGGTCTTTCGTCGGGGTCAGCGCGTGCTGCGGCGCCAGGCCTGGGTGCGGCGGTCGATCCAGCGGCCCAGCAGCATGAACAGCACCGTGGCCAGCGCCGACGCGGCGGCGATCAGCACCGCCATCGCCGCCGCGGGGCTCAGCTCGCCGGCCTCGTCCATGTTGAGGATGGCGACCGAGGCCAGCCGCGTCTCGGGCGAGTAGAGGAAGACGACGGCCGAGATCGTGGTCATCGCGTTGATGAAGAAGTAGCGCGCGATGTCCACCAGCGCCGGCGTGCAGATCGGCAGCGTGACGCGCCAGAAGGTCTTGAAGAACGGCACCTTCAGTGACGCGGACACGGCCTCGAACTCGCCGTCCAGCGCCTTCAGCGCCGTCACGGCGGTGAGGTGGCCGGTGGTGTAGAAGTGCACCACGGTGCACAGCGTCATCAGCAGCAGCGTGTGGTACAGGCCGTTCAGCGGATTGGCCGGCGCGTTGAAGAAGAAGATGTAGCCCAGGCCCAGCACCAGCCCCGGCACCGCCATCGGCAGGATGGCCAGCATGCGCAGCGTGCCGCGCAGCGCCGCCATGCCGCGCGTCTTCTCCTGCAGGTAGGCGCCGACGAAGACCACCGCGGTGCCCAGCAGCGCGGTGCCGGCGGCCATCTGCAGGCTGTTGAAGAAGCCGGTGGCGACGTCGTTGTCGACCAGGCCGTAGACGTAGTGCTTGAGGCTGGGCGCCAGGTTGTAGGGCCAGAACGAGGCCAGCGACGCGAACACCGCCATGCCCAGCATCGCCAGCATCAGCAGCGCGATCAGGCTGCAGTACGCGGTGAAGGCCCAGTCCACGCCGCGCGACGGCTGCGGCGCGTAGGGCACGGCGCGCGCGGTCAGCATCGCGGTCTGCTTGCGCTGCACCACGTGGTCGACGCCGAAGGTCAGCACCGCGGGCATCAGCAGCAGGATGGCCACCACCGCGCCCTGGGCGAAGTCCTGCTGGCCGATCACGAGCTTGAAGACGTCGGTGGCCAACACGTTGAAGCTGCCGCCGATCACCTTGGGGATGCCGAAGTCGGTGATGACCAGCGTGAAGGTGACCAGCGCCGCCGAGATCAGCCCGTACTTGGCGCCCGGCAGCGTGATGGTGAAGAACTTGCGCGCGGCCGAGGTGCCCATCGCGTCGGCCACCTCGTACAGCCGTGCGTCGGCCAGCGCCAGCGCCGAGATCAGGATCATCAGCGTGTGCGGAAACGTCGCCAGGCATTCGGCGACGACGATGCCGGGCGCGCCGTAGATCTGCTCGATGCCCAAGGCGTCCAGCGCATGCTTCAGCACGCCCTGGTTGCCGAACCAGTAGATCAGCGAGATCGCCGACAGCAGCGACGGCGCCAGCAGCGGCACCAGCGCGATGCCGCGGAACAGGCCCTTGGCCGGCATGCAGCTTCGCGTCAGCGCATACGCGAAGCCGAAGGCCAGCGGCACCGTGACCGCGGTGACCACGGCCGAGACCCACAGGCTGTTCCACAGGCTTTGCAGCAGCGATGGCGTGCGCGCGTAGGCGATGAAGTTGGCCACACCGACGAAGGCGCCGTCGCGGTCCTCCAGCGCCTGGCGCAGGATGGCCAGCAGCGGCAGCGCGAGAAAGGCCACCAGGAACAGCACGATCAGCGCGATGGCCGCGAGCGCGACGCGGTCGGTCCAGTGCGCGCGCAGGCGCACGGGCGCCGGCGACGCCGCTGCGCCGCCGCGGGCCGGTTGCGCGGTGGCGGCGGCCATGCTCAGAACACCCGCACGCGGTCTTGCAGCAGCCGCAGCCGCAGCGTGGAGCCGACGGCCAGCGAGCGCTCGGCCAGGTAGTTCAGCGACAGGTAGACGATCAGCCCCTGCGGCGCGAAGGCCGGCGTGGCCAGGTGCACGTGGCAGTACGAGCCCAGGAACTCCACCTTCTCGATCGCGCCGTCGAACACGTGCGCGTCGCCTTCCTCGATCGGCCGCGCCAGCACGTCCTCGGGCCGCAGGTAGACGCGCACCTCGCGGTCCGGGCCGTCGGCCGGCAGGCTCAGCGTGCCCAGTTCCAGCCGACCCTGGCGCACGCGGCCCGGCAGCACGTTGACCTTGCCGACGAAGTCGGCCACGAAGGGCGAGGCCGGCTCGCGGTACACCTCCAGCGGCGATCCCACCTGCTCGATCGCGCCGTGGTTCATCACCACGATGCGGTCGGCCACCGACAGCGCCTCTTCCTGGTCGTGCGTGACCATGATCGTGGTCACGCCCAGCTCCTGCTGCAGCGTGCGGATCTCCTGGCGCAGCCGCACGCGCTCCAGCGCGTCCAGCGCCGACAGCGGCTCGTCCAGCAGCAGCAGCCCCGGCGACGTGGCCAGCGCGCGCGCCAGCGCGATGCGCTGCTGCTGCCCGCCCGAGAGCTGCGCCGGGTACTTGCCTTCGCTGCCCGGCAGGCCTACCAGCTTGACCAGCTCGCTGACGCGCTGGCGGATCTGCGCGCGCGGCATCCGGCGGTTGACCAGCCCGTAGGCCACGTTGTCGGCCACGCTGAGGTTGGGGAACAGCGCGTAGCTCTGGAACACGATGCCGTAGTCGCGCCCGGCCGGCGGCAGGCGCGAGATGTCGCGGCCGTTCTGCCGGATCTCGCCGCGCGTCTGCACTTCCAGCCCCGCGATCACGCGCAGCAGCGTGGTCTTGCCGCAGCCCGAGGGGCCGAGGAAGCAGATGAACTCGCCCTTGCGCACCGCCAGGTCGATGTGCTGCAGCGCGACGAAGCTGCCGAAGGCCTTGTGGATGCCGTGAAGCTCGAGCGCGTTTTCCGCGGTCATGAATGCGCCGTCGAAGGGGCTTTGGCTGCCGGCGCGGTCAGCGCTTTTCCGACTTGGCGTTGTAGCGCTTGTTCCATTCGGCCAGGATGCGCTCGCGGTTGCTGGCCGAGTAGTTGAAGTCCATCTTGATCAGCCGCGACTCGTAGTCGTCGGGGATGTTGGCCAGCTTGGGCGCCACGCCGGGCTGCGCGGTGACGGCGAAGTTCTTGCCGTACAGCATCATCGCGTCCTTGCTGCTGGCCCAGTCGGCCAGCTTCTTGGCCGCGTCCATCTTCTTGGTGCCCTTGTGGATGGCAAAGGCCTCCAGGTCCCAGCCCAGGCCTTCCTTCGGGAACACGAGGTCGATCGGCGCGCCCTTGCTCTTGTTGCTGTGGCCGCGGTACTCGAACGAGATGCCCACCACGTATTCGCCGGCGGCGGCCATGTTGCAGGGCTTGGAGCCCGAGTGCGTGTACTGCGCGATGTTGTCGTGCAGGCCGTCCATGTACTTCCAGCCGCCGCCCTTGCCGGCGTCGTCGCCCCACAGCTGCAGCCAGGCCACGACGTCGAAGTAGCCGGTGCCCGACGAGGCCGGGTTGGGCATCACCACCTGGCCCTTGTACGCGGGCTTGAGCAGGTCCTTCCAGGCCTCGGGCTTGGGGATGTTGCGCTTTTGCGCCTCCACGGTGTTGAAGCACACCACCGCGCCGTAGACGTCCATGCCCCACCAGGCCGGCGGCTTCTTCTTGTCGCGGTACTGGCTCATGATCGCGTCCAGGTTCAGCGGCGCGTAGGGCTCCAGCATGCCCTGCTGGTCGAACAGCGCCAGCCCCGACGCGGCCACGCCCCAGATCACGTCGGCCTGCGGGTTGGCCTTCTCGGCCAGCAGCTTGGCGATGATGACGCCGGTGCTGTCGCGCACCCACTTCAGCTCGATCTCGGGGTGGACCTTGTTGAAGCCTTCCTGGTAGGCCTTGAGCTGGTCGGTCTCCAGCGCGGTGTAGACCAGCAGCTGGGTCTTCTGCGCCAGCGCCGATCCGGCGGCAAGGCTCAGCACGAGGCCGGCGGCGAAAGAGATGGCAGGCAGTCTCATGGACAGGGCTCCTCGGTGGGTGGGTGCAATCTGGGTGCAATCGCGCTAGCGAAGATCGTGCCCGTGCGCATCGGGCCGTGTCAACGGTAGCAACCGCAAGTTGCAGATTGTTGACAATCCCAAGGCAAGCCGGTTCAATGCCGGCCGATGGAGGGTCTGGTCGTCGCCGCCGTGCTGTGCGGCGCCTTGCTGCACGCCGGCTGGAACACCCTGGTCAAGTCCAGCGGCGACAAGGAACTGGACATCGCGCTGGTGCACGGTCTCGGTGCGGCGGTGGCGCTGCCGCTGCTGCTGTGGCTGGGCCTGCCGCCGCGCGGCGCCTGGCCCTACATCGCCGGCTCGCTGCTGGTGCACGTGGCCTACTACCTCACGCTCAACGGCGCCTACCAGCACGGCGACCTGGGCGTCACCTATCCCATCATGCGCGGCAGCGCGCCGCTGCTGGTGGCGCTGGGCAGCTCGGCGGTGCTGGGCGAGACGCTGCGCCCCGCCACCTGGGCCGGCGTGCTGGCGGTGACCGCCGGCGTGCTGATGGTGGGCCTGTCGCACCCCGGGCAGGCGCTGCACCACGGCCGCGCCATCGGCTACGCGCTGGCCAATGCCGCGGTGATCGCCAGCTACACCTTCATCGACGGCCAGGGCGTGCGCGTGGCCGCGGCCGCCGGCGGCAACGCGGCCAGCTACGTGCTGCTGCTGTGCGTGCTGGACGGGCTGCCGTACCCGGCGCTGGTGCTGTGGCGCCGCCGCGCCGAGGGGCGCGCCCGTGCGCTGGCCTACGCGCGCCGGCGCTGGCCGCTGGCCACGGTGGGCGGGCTGGCGTCGCTGGCGTCCTACGGCATCGCGCTGTGGGCGATGACGCGCGCGCCGGTGGCCGCGGTGTCCGCGATGCGCGAGACCTCGGTGCTGTTCGCCAGCGCGCTCTCGGTCTGGGTGCTGAAGGAGCGCTTCGGGCTGCAGCGCGTGCTGGGCGCCGTCGTCATCGTGGCCGGCGTGGTGGCCTTGAGACTGAGCTGAGGCGGCACCGCGAAGCCGCCGGACTTGGCGCGGTTTTGTATTTTGTAGACAATCTGCAAAACGCTGACTCCCCGGGGATATGCCGACCATGACCGCCGACCCGCTGCGCCGCACCGCCGGCGCCGCGCAGGCCATCGAGCTGCTGCGCGAGCAATCGCTGGCCACGCTGGCCCAGCAGGAGCTGGAGCGCCGCATCATCGGCGGCGAGATCGCGGCCGGCGCCAAGCTCAACGAGTTGGAGGTGGCGCTGGCGCTGGGCGTCTCGCGCGGGCCGGTGCGCGAGGCCTTTCGCGCGCTCAGCCAGGCCGGGCTGGTGCGGCTGGAGAAGAACCGCGGCGTCTTCGTGCGCGAGGTCTCGCTGGAGGAGGCCAACGAGTTCTACGAGCTGCGCGCCGCGCTGGAAGGGCTGATCGGCCGCCTGGCGGCGCGCCGCATCGCCAGCGACGAGATCGAGCAGCTGCGCGCCGTGGTGCGCCGCATGCAGCAGTTGCAGAAAGCGCCCAAGGCGCGCGGCGCCGAGGACTACTTCGCGCTGAACGTCGAGTTCCACGACCTGCTGGCCCGCGCCGCGCGCAACAACGCGCTGCTGGCGCAGTACCGCAGCGTGGTCAACCAGCTCGACCTGTACCGCCGCGCCACGCTGTCGCGCGGCGCCGAGATCATCCCCCGCTCCACGCAGGAGCACGAGGCCATCATCGACGCCGTGGCCGCGCGCGACGAAGCGCGCGCCGAGGCGCTGCTGACCGAGCACGTGCTGCACAGCCGCCAGCGCCTGCAGGAAGCCCTGTCCATTAACGACAGGCGTTAGCAACACGCGTTAGCGACAGGCGTTAGCCCTCTTCACCATCCCACCCATCATCATCATGTCCTCAGCCCCCCTCACCATCAACGGCACCCCCTACCGCTGGCCGCTGCGCCCGGTGGTCGTGGTCTGCATCGACGGCGGCGACCCGCGCTACCTGCAGCAGTACCTGGCCGACGGCAGCATCCCCAACATCGCGCGCTTCATCGAGCAGGGCTTCGCCGGCGTGGCCGAGGGCTCGATGCCCTCGTTCACCTGCCCCAACAACATGTCGCTGATCACCGGCACGCCGCCGGCGCGGCACGGCATCTCGGGCAACTACTACCTCGACGCCAGCACCTGGCAGCCGGTGGTGATGACGGGCCCCGAGCTGCTGCGCGGCGACACCATCATCGCCCGCTTCGCCGCCGCCGGCGCCAAGGTGGTCTCGATCACCGCGAAGGACAAGCTGCGCCGCCAGCTCGCCAAGGGGCTGGACGTGTCGCAGGGCCACGTCTCGTTCTCCAGCGAATACGCCGACCGCTGCACGCTGGCCGAGAACGGCATCGAGAACGTGCTGGAGTTCGTCGGCATGGACAAGCCCGGCATGTACTCGATGGAGCTGTCGCTGTTCGTGCTGGAGGCGGGCCTGAAGCTGCTGCAGCAGCGCCGGCCCGACCTGCTGTACCTGTCGCTGACCGACTGGGTGCAGCACAAGTGGGCGCCGCAGGAGGAGGACGCGCGCAACTTCTACCGCAAGCTCGACGACGTGTTCGGCCGCTTGGCGGCGCAGGACATCACGCTGGCGCTGACGGCCGACCACGGCATGAGCGACAAGAGCAACGCCGCCGGCGAGCCCAACGTGATCTGGCTGCAGGACCTGCTGGACCAGCGCCTGGGCGCCGGCAAGACCACGGTGATCTGCCCGATCACCGACGCCTTCGTGGCCCACCACGGCGCTCTGGGCGGCCTGGTGCGCGTGTGGTCGCGCAGCGAAGTCGGCGCCCGGGAGATCATCCAGGCGCTGGTGGGCGTGGAAGGCATCGAACTGGCGCTGGACAAGGAGACCGCGTGCCGCGTGTTCGAACTGCCGCCCGACCGCGAGGCCGACGTCGTGGTGATCTCGCGCGAGGACACCTGCATCGGCAGCTCGGCCGCCAACCACGACCTGGCCGGCCTGAAGGGCAACCGGCTGCGCACGCACGGCGGCGTGTCGGAAACGCGCGTGCCCTTCATCCTGAACCGGCCGCTGAACGCCGCGTACAAGGCGCGCGCTGCGTCGCAGCCGCTGAAGAGCTACCAGCTCTTCGACTACGCGATCAACGGCACGCTGTGAGGAGCGTTCAATGAGCACCCGCACCCCCGTCGTCGACGTCCCGCAGCGCGAGGCCATGCGCATCGCCGGCGACAAGGTCCATGCCGAGCGCGTGATCGAGGTCCGCTACCCGTGGACCGGCGAGGTCGTCGCCACCGTGCCCAAGGCGAGCGTCGACGACGTGCGGCGCGCCTTCCGCATCGCGCGCGACTACAAGCCGGTGCTGACCCGCCACGAGCGCTACAAGATCCTGATGAAGGCCGGCGACCTGATCGCCGCGCGCAAGACGCAGATCGCGCGGCTGATCACGCTGGAATCGGGGCTGTGCCTGAAGGATTCGCTCTACGAAGTGGGCCGCGCCAGCGACGTGCTGCTGTTCGCCGCGCAGCAGGCGCTGGTGGACGACGGGCAGAGCTTCTCGTGCGACCTCACGCACCACGGCAAGCAGCGCCGCGTGCACACGATGCGTGAGCCGATGCTGGGCGTGATCAGCGCGATCACGCCGTTCAACCATCCGCTGAACCAGGTGATCCACAAGGTGGCGCCGTCGGTGGCCACCAACAACCGCATGGTGCTGAAGCCCACCGAGAAGACGCCGCTGGCCGCCATCGCGCTGGCCGACGTGCTGTACGAGGCCGGGCTGCCGCCGCCGATGCTGTCGGTGATCACCGGGGATCCGAAAGAGATCGCCGACGAGATGCTGACCAACGAGTGCGTGGACGTCGTCACCTTCACCGGCGGCGTCGCGGTCGGCAAATACATTGCGGCCAAGGCCGTCTACAAGCGCCAGGTGCTGGAGCTGGGCGGCAACGACCCGCTGGTGGTGATGGACGACGCCGACGTGGCCAAGGCCGCCGAGCTGGCCGCCGGCGGCAGCTACAAGAACAGCGGCCAGCGCTGCACCGCGGTGAAGCGCATCTTCGTGCACGAGAAGATCGCCGCCGACTTCACCGACGCGCTGCTGGCCAGGACCCGCGCCTGGACCTACGGCGACCCGCTGGACCCGCAGGTCGACATGGGCACGGTGATCGACGAGGCGGCCGCCAGGCTGTTCGAGCGCCGCGTGAACGACGCGGTGGCACAGGGCGCGCGGCTGCTGCACGGCAACCGGCGCGAGGGTGCCTCGTATTCGCCGACGCTGATCGACCGCGTGCGCGGCGAGATGGAAGTCGTCAAGCAGGAAACCTTCGGCCCGGTGTCGCCGGTGATCACGTTCAAGGACGTGGACGACGCGATTGCCCAGGTCAACTCCACCGCCTACGGCCTCAGCTCCGGCATCTGCACGAACCGGCTGGACGACATCATGCGTTTCGTGCGCGAGCTGAACGTCGGCTCGGTCAACGTCTGGGAAGTGCCGGGCTACCGGCTGGAGGTGACGCCCTTCGGCGGCATCAAGGATTCGGGCACCGGCGTGAAGGAAGGCGTGCAGGAATGCTGCAAGGCCTTCACCAACGTGAAGACCTACTCGCTGCCCTGGTGACGCGCCGGCCGCTGCCCGTCCTATGATGGCCGCAGACCCGTGATCCACCTGCTCAATCTCCTGGCGGCCATCGCGCTGCTCGTCTGGGGCACGCACATCGTGCGCACGGGGATGCTGCGCGTGTTCGGCGAGAACCTGCGCCACGTGCTCTCTCTGAGCTTCAGCAACCGCTTCACCGCGGCGCTGGCCGGGCTGGGCGTGACCACGCTGGTGCAAAGCAGCACCGCCACCTGCCTGATCGTCGCCAGCTTCGTCGGCAGCGGCCTCGTGGGCACCGCGGCGGCGCTGGCGGTGATGCTGGGCGCCGACGTCGGCACCGCGCTGATGACGCTGGTGTTCAGCTTCGACCTCTCGTGGCTGAGCCCGCTGCTGATCTTCGCCGGCGTGGTGATGTTCATCAGCCGGCAAAGCACCAACGTCGGCCGCGTCGGCCGCGTGCTGATCGGGCTGGGGCTGATCACGCTGGCGCTGCAGCTGATCGTCGGCGCCACCAAGCCGCTGACCGCCTCGCCCGCGGTGCGCGCGCTGCTGGTGGCGCTGCCCAACGAGGTGATGCTGGACATCTTCGTCGGCACCGTGCTGGCGGTGCTGTCGTATTCCAGCCTGGCCATCGTGCTGCTGGTGGCCACGCTGGCGGCGCAGGGCATGCTGCCCAGCGGCGTGGCGCTGGGCCTGGTGCTGGGCGCCAACGTCGGCAGCGGCGTGCTGGCGATGCTGGTCACCGCGTCGGGCAAGGCCGAGCTGCGCCGGCTGCCGCTGGGCAACTTCATCTTTAAGGCCGTGGGCGCGCTGCTGGCTATTCCCCTCATCGGCGAAGCCCACGTGCTGCTGCAAACCTATATCGGCGAGGTGCACCAGCAGGTGGTGCTGTTCCACCTGGCCTTCAATGTGGTGCTGGCGCTGGTCTTCATCGCCTTCGTCGGCCCGGTGGCGCGCGTGGTGGAGCGGCTGCTGCCCACGCCGCGCACGGGCCTGGGCGGCGACCGCCCGCGCCACCTGGACCCGGTGGCGCTGGCCACGCCGTCATTGGCCATCAGCTGCGCCGCGCGCGAGGCGCTGCACCAGGCCGACGTGGTGGAGACCATGCTGCGCGGCGTGCTGACCGTGCTGCGCGACAACGACCTGACCGAGGCCGAGCGCCTGCGCAAGATGGACGACACGGTCGACGAGCTGTACTCGGCGATCAAGTTCTACCTGACGCAGATCTCGCGCGAGGCGCTGTCCGAGCGCGAAGGCCGGCGCTGGACCGACATCGTCAGCTTCACGATCAACATGGAGCAGATCGGCGACATCATCGAGCGCGTGCTGCAGGACATCGAGGACAAGAAGATCCGCAAGAACCGCCGCTTCTCCGATGCCGGCATGGCCGAGATCTGCCACCTGCACGAGCGGCTGCTGTCCAACCTGCGCCTGGGCATGAGCGTGTTCCTTGACGGCCACGTGCGCGACGCGCAGAAGCTGCTGGAGGAGAAGGCGCGCTTCCGCGACCTGGAGCACGAGTACGCGGCCAACCACATCGCGCGGCTGCAGGACAACACGGCGCCCAGCATCGAGACCAGCTCGCTGCACCTGGACCTGATCAGCGAACTGAAGCGCATCAACTCGCATATCTGCTCGATCGCGTACCCGATCCTGGAATCGGCGGGGGCGCTGGCGAGCACGCGGATAAGGCATTCGCAGTTGGCGACGTTGGATGAGGGGCGGTGAAGGGGTGAGGGCGCGCGCGGCATGTCGCAACGCTCCGGGAACGCGACCCAGCCCGATCGGCAGTCGCTGCGTACTGGGTTGAATCAAAAGTGTCCCTCTGCGGAAATGCAGGCAGCCCATGACGACTTGCCATCGCCTGCATCGGGCGGAAAGAGGCTCTTCTTGCGGGGGAATGGCTCGTCGCCGGACCACAGCCCGGTTGTGCCGGGCGGTGATAGACCAAATCGCCATGCCGGTACCATTTGGTCTGTATCACGTTGGGCGCCTTACCCATGATCGACTGGTACCTTCGCTCTCGGACTCTCCTTGAAGCCATTCATACAAAGGCGGTTGATGCCCTGCGCAAGTGCGAGGTTCGAGGAACCGGCGACTGCCAAAACGATCGCTACCTACATGAAGTCTGATTTTCAGCAGTTGCGCGATCACTGGCACTCCCAGTACCCCGAAGAGAGCTTTGGCTACCTTGGTCGACATATCGCGTTCGCAGACAAGCACGACTTTGACGATATCCTTCGCCAGGATCTTCCCGCGGTCGAGCAGAAGCTAGACGAACTCCTCCGCCAGTTTCAGTCATCGCTTCCGAGCTATCGAACGACTCCGTACGTTGAAGAGGCCCGGATCGACGAGTTGGCTGCAATCGAGAATCCACCCTTCTCAACCTCCAAGCTGATTCGCCTTCTCCGCGAGATCAACTTGGCCTACGCCAGCGATTCAGTCTTCACTGTTGGCATCCTGCTTCGTGCAGTTATCGACCATGTCCCACCAATTTTTGGCGTGGCTTCATTTGCAGAGGTTGCGAACAACTACAACGGCACCAAGTCATTCAAAGCCGCTATGCGACGGCTGAACGACTCGCTCCGTAACCTAGCCGACTCGTATCTTCATGTTCAGGTGCGCCAAGTAGAGAGCCTGCCAACGATGACGCAGGTCGACTTTAGGGCTGAGCTTGATGCGCTTCTATCTGAAGTTTCACGCAAGCTACAGGGCGCCTAGCTGGTGTCAGAAACTACATTCTCGTACTCTCATTCATGAACACAAGCACGCGCGAAACTTGGATGGCTGAGATCCAGCGATTGAAGTCGCAGCACCAGGGCCTCACTCCTTACCACCGACTCTACCTTTCTCCGGTAACACATTTCGGTCATTGGCGTTTCGCGTGTGAGCACGGCAAAGGCTTTCGATCCGTAGTTCTTCAATGGACTGGATCGCCGGACACGAAGCCAAGTGATGTACCAGCTAACTGGCAAGTCTGTCGTGGCCGTGAGATGAAACATTGGGACTATCGAATCCCAATGCGCTTGGATGAACTTAAGAGCTTCATCGAAACGCTGTCTAGAATGGAATCAACCGCTGAAGAGCCGGAGGTTGAAATATCCGGTGGAGGGTTCGCAAATCCCGAGACGCGAAAACAAATTGAAGGTGCAGCCGTCGACTACGTCATCCGACACTTGGAAAGTTTTGGATATAAATGGCACGATCGGCAGAAGGATAGATGTGGATACGACGTCCTTGCAACTCGCGATAATGAAATATTATATATTGAGGTAAAAGGTACTGATTCATCGGTTCCGCGCTTCTTCATAACTCGACGAGAACGCATATTCTCGCAAGGTCATACCAATTGGCAGCTCTGGGTTGTTTGTCAGGCAAGAAGTCTTCCAAAGCTATTGCGATTCAGCGCCAGCGACATGGAACAGATGTTTGATTTCGATGCGCTAGCGTGGGAATGCACGAAACACGGTACAGAATAGCGATCGATGCGTTGGGGCGGCCCGATCGCGGGGCGAGGGGCGTTGGGGTCAGGTCTCAATACTGTTAGCTTTGAGTGATCTGAGCCACAATTCCCTCCGCCACGATCAGCCGAAGGTGAACCATGGCCCGAACCAAGGCGACGCTGGGAACCGGGGCAAGGCTGGCGGACTACCTGAGCGCCAGCTTGCTGGCGCGAGTGATTCCCGCCCCGGTCGTCAACGAGGTACTGGACGCTCACGGTCGCAACACCCAGCGGCTGCGAAGCTTTCCGGCCGTCGTAGGCGTCTACTACACGGTGGCGCTCAGCCTGTATCCCGAGGCGGTTTACGAAGAGGTGTTTGCCGCCATCGCACAGGGCCTGGCCTGGGCGGCTCGCGCGCGCGAGCCCGTGCGCATATCCAAGCGGCATGCTGGGCAAGCAGGACAACTGCCAGGTGGCCGTGAGCGTGTCGCTGGCCTGCGAGTGCGAGCAAAGCAGTCTGCCGGTGGCTTGGCAGTTGTACCTGCCCGAGCAATGGGTTGCCGGCGCGCAGCGGCGCCGCAAGGCCGGTGTCCCCGAGGAGATGCGCTTCGCCACCAAGACGCAGATCGCCTTGCAGCAGTTGCGCAAGCTGCTGGCTGAAGGCGCCCCCAAGCACTGCGTACTGGCCGCTGACAGAAGACGCCGTGCCACGTGGTGCGCGCCGTCGCAGACCCCAAGCGGCCGGTGGGCAGCTGTGGGCGCACCAGTCAAAGAAACTATCCGGTGCCAACGCCTTGGCCAGCACCATCCAGTCCGTACGATCCACCGCGTGCACTTGGTACATGCGCTTGGACAGATCCACCCCTACCCGCGCCACCGCGCTGCATGTAATCTCCGCCATGGACTACCCCTTTCCGCTCAGATTGAACTTCCGCGAGTCAATCTTGGTACTTCGATACCGTCATAGGACTGGGAAGTCCCTTCGTATTCGCTCGCTCAACCGGACCCGCTACGGCAGGGCAGCTTGGCCTGATTGGCGGTACGCGGTACATTTTCGCCAATCGGGCCAAGCCGCCCTGCCTCCGCGGGCCGTTTAGCTCGATAGGCATCGAGTTCAAGCCCTTGCCCGTTTGAACACTCGTATGCCGCAACTTCTTCGGCGTACGATTCATTGGACGACCACGAGGTGAGAATCATGGGTACACGACTAGTTCGCGGTCTATGGGGCATCGTCTTGGCTATGGCGCTTGATAATGCCGCCTGCGCGCAACCTGTTATTTTCAATAAACTTTCACCAGAGACTTATGCGCCCACACGCAATGTGGCAGTGTACTGGGGAAGCGAGATAGACACTGCTCCAAAGGACTTCGTTGAGATAGGCACCATCTTCGCATCGTGGAACGGTCGATGGTCTACATCATTCTCGGTGAGGATGCCTCCGCTTCTAGCTGGACGCCCTCAGCAGGTTGAACTGGGTCAAACGGATCGACCAGAGACTCCACTTCCAGAGATCTATCTGCAAAAGGCGCGGGAGGTTGGTGCTGATGCATTATTTGTCAGGTCGGTGACTGTGATTCCTATAACCACGCCCATGCCTGCTCGAGGCCTTCTGGATCTCGTACTTCCAGGCCCATCCATTGACACGACTCAGATTCTGTATCAGACGTCGATGTTCGCTGTCCGATTTGAAAAGCCCAAGGGTTTAAGCGCGATGGCGAGATCACAAATTCTTCGTCCCTGTCCAGATAGCTCTCTTGAGCAGATACCTTATGTGCCCCCAAGTGGGTCGTGGCAGATAGAGCAAGCGCCCTACCGAGCAATGTGCTGTCAGCCTGATCGGCGCGATTTTCTTGGGTTTGCAGACGAGAAGTCGTGCGCAAGCACTGTGGTGGATGCCGCAAAGCAATGCGATGCCAAACTTGCTCAGATTCCCCAAGATCGTGCTGAACAAGGTGCTGATCGGCCGACGCGGCCAGAAGCTATGGCGTGTTTCACGGAGTTGATGGACGCCAAGACATCAGGCTACTTTAGCAAGCTTACCCGGTTGCTAAATCAGAACCGCGTGAAGCGAAACTAAAGAGTCGTGAGGCAGAAGATTAGTTCATCGACGCCTAAGGAATGTCTGCATAACTAAGGGCTGATCCGTCTTGCCCGAGGCGGCACGTGAGGTGACGATGCGAGCCGTGAAGCAACTTGGACTTGGACCTGAACCTGTCGACGAAGAAGACGCGCAAGCGCGAGTTCCTCGAAGAGATGGAGCGTGTCGCGCCCTGGGCGGTGCTGGTGCAGATCGTCCAACCGCATTACCCCAAGGCCAAGACCGGCCGACCGCCCTTCGGCATCGAGACCATGCTGCGCATCCACTACCTGCAGCAGTGGTTCGGGCTGAGCGATCCGGCGATGGAAGAGGCGCTGCACGACGTGCCGCTGTACCGCGAGTTCGCCAAGCTCGAGGGCGTGACCGCGCGGCTGCCCGACGAGACGACGATCCTGCGCTTTCGGCATCTGTTGGAGCGACACAACCTGGCCGTGGACATGCTGCGGGTCGTCAACGATCTGCTGAGCCACAAGGGCCTGATGCTTCGCAGCGGCACGGCGGTGGATGCCACGCTGATCTCGGCGCCGAGCTCGACCAAGAACGCCGAGGGCGAACGCGATCCGCAGATGAAGCAGACGCGCAAGGGCAACAACTGGTATTTCGGGATGAAGGCGCACATCGGCGTGGACGCCGACTCGGGTCTGGTGCACACGGTGGTGACGACCGCGGCCAACGTCAACGACCTGAACGTCGCCGGGCAGCTGCTGCACGGGCGCGAGCGTGACGTCTTTGCCGACGCCGGCTATCAGGGGGTGCACAAGCGGCCGGAAGCAGCCGGCCCGAACTGGTACGTGGCGATGCGGCCTGGTCTTCGGCGCAAGCTCGACCCGCAGACCAAGGCAGACGTCATCGCCGACAAGCTCGAGCAGCTCAAGGCCAGCATCAGGGCTAAGGTCGAGCACCCGTTCCGCGTCCTGAAGAGGCAGTTCGGCTACACGAAGGTTCGCTACCGAGGCTTGGCCAAGAACACGGCGCAGATCGTCACGCTGTTCGCACTGTCGAACCTGTGGATGGCGCGCGCAAAGCTGATGGGAGCGCGAGGATGAGTGCGCGAGCCGTGCACCAAGCACGCGCCGCGCTGCAATCGCTCGGCGCCGTGACGCGCGTCGCGAGGTCCTTCGAGTGCCGTTCTCGATCTGCATGATGGCCAACTGGGCGCGTCAGCGTTACGCAGCGCGTTGTGCAGACCTTCCTTAGCGCATCTCACCGACTCAGTGCTCGAAGAATACGCAGAAGAGGCGGAGTGACGCCTCGCGAACCAAGCACACCGCTGATTCCGCTTCACCTTAACCCGGAACGCATCAGCCGCAAGCAGGCTGCGGTCAAAGTACCACTGGTACGCCTCGCGGATTTCCTCTTCCGCTTCGGGAATGATCTCTACGCTGAAACGGGTCACAGCGCGCTCAGGCGCGCACGGGCTTCGGCCCAGGGAGTCGCCTTCGTCGCACCCGAGCGCAGCGCCTCCCGGCGGCGCAGCAACTCTTGCCTCCAGGCGTCGGAAACCGAGCGATCTTCCGTGCCTTCAAGGCTGTCGATCAGCGCGGCAGCCACGGCGGAGCGTTCCTCGGCCGAGAGGCCAAGCACTTCGTCCAGCAAGTGGTCGACACGCGCGTTCATAGCGATGGGCAGTCTAGCATTGGACGCTTGCACGCGCCCCGCGTGCCTGACGCCCCAGCCGCTCACGGCTGCCCCTGCCACGCACCAGCCCGCAGCCCACCTTGGCCGGCATCAACCGCCACGCCAATTAGTTGACAACTGAATAATTCAACTCAAAAATGTGCGCTCTGGGCCCGCGATCCTGGCGGCCCCGCGGAGGAGCGTGCATGAAGATCGTCTGCATCGGCGGCGGCCCGGCCGGCTTGTACTTCGGGCTGCTGATGAAGAAGCTCAACCCCGGGCACGACATCACCGTGGTCGAGCGCAACAAGCCCTACGACACCTTCGGCTGGGGCGTGGTCTTCTCCGACGCGACGATGGACAACATGCGCCAGTGGGACCGCGAGACCGCCGACTGGATCGAGCAGGCCTTCAACCACTGGGACGACATCGAGCTGCTGTTCAAGGGCCGGCGCATCCGCTCCGGCGGCCACGGCTTCGTGGGCATCGGCCGCAAGCGGCTGCTCAACATCCTGCAGGAACGCTGCGAGGTGCTGGGCGTGCGCCTGGTGTTCGAGGAGGAGGCGGACTCCGACGAGCCCTACGCCGACGCCGACCTCGTGATCGCCAGCGACGGCATCAACTCGCGCATCCGCGGCCGCTACGAAGACGTCTTCAAGCCCGACATCGTGACGCGCCCCAACCGCTACATCTGGCTGGGCACGAACAAGCTCTACGACGCCTTCACCTTCGACTTCCGCAAGACCGAGCACGGCTGGTTCCAGGCCCACATCTACAAGTTCGACGAGAACACGACGACCTTCATCGTCGAGTGCCCGGAGTCGGTGTGGCTCGCGCACGGTCTGGACCAGGCCGACCAGGCGCAGTCGATCGCGTTCTGCGAGCAGCTCTTCGCCGACAACCTGCAAGGCGAAAAGCTGATGACCAACGCGCGCCACCTGCGTGGCAGCGCGTGGCTGAACTTCCAGCGCGTGGTGTGCGACCAGTGGTGGCTGAAGAACCGCCACGGCAGCCACGTCGTGCTGATGGGCGACGCGGTGCACACGGCGCACTTCGCGATCGGCTCGGGCACCAAGCTGGCGCTGGAAGACGCGATCGAGCTGACGCGGCAGTTCCAGTTGCTGGGCGACAGCCCGGCCCACATCCCCGAGGTGCTGGCCGCGTACCAGGAAGCGCGCCGCATCGAGACGCTGCGCCTGCAGAACGCCGCGTGGAACGCGATGGCCTGGTTCGAGGTCTGCGGCGAGCGCTATTGCGACCAGTTGGAGCCCGAGCAGTTCATGTACAGCATGCTGACGCGCAGCCAGCGCATCAGCCACGAGAACCTGCGCCTGCGCGACAAGGGCTGGCTGGAAGGCTACGAGCGCTGGTTCGCCGATCGCGCCGGCGTGCAGCGGCCCGCGGCGTTGCCGCCGGTGCCGCCGATGTTCACGCCGTACACGCTGCGCTCGGTCACGCTGAAGAACCGTGTCGTCGTCTCGCCGATGGCGCAGTACAGCTGCGTGGACGGCCTGCCCGCCGACTACCACCTGGTGCACCTGGGCGCGCGCGCGATGGGCGGCGCCGGGCTGGTGGTCGCCGAGATGACCTGCACCAGCCCCGATGCGCGCATCACGCCCGGCTGCCCGGGGCTGTGGACTGACGAGCAGGGCGCGGCGTGGAAGCGCATCGTCGACTGGGTGCACTCCAACAGCGACGCCAAGATCGCGATGCAGATCGGCCACGCCGGCGCCAAGGGCTCGACCAACGCGCCGTGGGACGGGGCGGGCGCCGACCAGCCGCTGCCCGGCGGCAACTGGCCTTTGATCGCCGCCTCGGCCGTGCCGTATCTCGCCGAAGGCGGCCAGGTGCCGAAGGCGATGACGCGCGACGACATGCACCGCGTGAAGGCCGACTTCGTTGCCGCCGCGCGCCGCGCCGCGGCGGCTGGCTTCGACTGGCTGGAGCTGCACTGCGCGCACGGCTACCTGCTGTCGGGCTTCATCTCACCGTTGACCAACCGGCGCATCGACGACTACGGCGGCAGCCTCGAGAACCGCCTGCGCTATCCGCTGGAGGTGTTCCGCGCGGTGCGCGAGGTGTGGCCGCAGCACTTGCCGATGTCGGTGCGCATCTCGGCGCACGACTGGGTGGACGGCGGCATCACGCCCGACGACGCGGTGCAGATCGCACGCGCCTTCAAGGCCGCCGGCGCCGACTTGATCGACGTCTCGTCGGGCCAGGTCAGCGCCGACCAGAAGCCCACCTACGGCCGCATGTACCAGACGCCGTTTGCCGACCGCATCCGCAACGAGGCCGGCATCGCGACGATGGCGGTGGGCGCGATCAGCGAGGCCGACCACGTCAACTCCATCATCGCCGCCGGCCGCGCCGACCTGTGCGCGGTGGCGCGCCCGCACCTCGCCAACCCGGCGTGGACGCTGACCGAAGCCGCCAAGATCGGCTTCACCGAGGTGAACTGGCCGCGGCAGTACCGGTCGGGCAAGTCGCAGATGGAGAACAACTTCGCGCGCGAGAAAGCGCTCGCGCAAGGCGTCAAGGCTTGAGGAGAGAACCACCATGACCGAACGACTCGACCCCGCACTGGCCGCCGGCAACCGGCAGCAACTGGCCGGTTATGCCGCGCAGCACTTCCACTGGCAGGCCAGCGGCGGCGTGGCCACGATCACGCTCAACCGGCCGGAGCGCAAGAACCCGCTGACCTTCGAGTCCTACGCCGAGCTGCGCGACCTGTTCGGCCGCCTGAAGTACGCCACCGACGTGCAGGCGGTGGTGATGGCCGGCGCCGGCGGCAACTTTTGCTCCGGCGGCGACGTGCACGAGATCATCGGCCCGCTGGTGCGGCTGACCGCGCCCGAGCTGCTGATGTTCACGCGCATGACCGGCGACCTGGTGAAGACCATGCGCGCCTGCCCGCAGCCCATCGTCGCCGCGGTGGACGGCGTGTGCGCCGGCGCCGGCGCCATCATCGCGATGGCCAGTGACCTGAGGTTGGGCACCGCGCGCAGCAAGACCGCCTTCTTGTTCAACCGCGTCGGCCTGGCCGGCTGCGACATGGGCGCCTGCGCGCTGCTGCCGCGCATCATCGGCCAGGGCCGCGCCGGCGAGCTGCTGTACACCGGCCGCGCGCTGGGCGGCGAGGAGGGTGAACGCTGGGGCTGGTTCAACCGCCTGGTCGCGCCGGAAGATCTGCTGGCGCAAGCGCAGGCGCTGGCCGCCGATCTGGTGGCCGGGCCGACGTTCGCCAACGGCATCACCAAGACGATGCTGCATCAGGAGTGGGCGATGACGATCGAGCAGGCGATCGAATCCGAAGCCCAGGCGCAGGCGATCTGCATGATGACCGAGGACTTCAAGCGGGCGTATCACGCTTTCGTGGCGAAGCAGAAGCCGGTGTTCGAGGGCAACTGAAATGGCTGCGCCAAGCCACCTCGACTGGCCCTTCTTCGAAGACCGTCACCGCGCGCTGGCCGCCGATCTCGAAGCCTGGACCAAGGCACAGATCCCCCACGACCACGGCCCCGATGTCGACGCCGAATGCCGCGCGCTGGTGCGCCAATTGGGCGCTGCCGGCTGGTTGCGGCATGCCGTGGGCGGCACCGCCTGGGGCGGCGCAGCGGAAGCCATCGACACGCGCGCGATCTGCCTGTTGCGCGAGACGCTGGCGCGCCACTCCGGCTTGGCGGACTTTGCGTTCGCGATGCAAGGCCTGGGCTCGGGCGCGATCAGCCTGGCGGGCAGCGATGCGCAAAAGGCCGCCTACCTGCCGCGCGTGGCCAGCGGCGAGGCGATCGCGGCTTTCGCGCTGTCCGAACCCGACGCCGGCTCCGACGTCGCCGCGATGGCCTGCGCCGCGCGCGCCGACGGCGGCCACTTCGTGCTGGACGGCGAGAAGACCTGGATCTCCAACGGCGGCATCGCCGATTTCTACGTCGTCTTTGCGCGCACCGGCGAGGCGCCGGGCTCGCGCGGTATTTCGGCGTTCATCGTCGACGCCGACACCCCGGGCTTCGAGATCGCGCAGCGCATCCCGGTAATCGCCCCGCACCCGCTGGCCAGGCTGCGCTTCACCAACTGCCGCATCCCCGCCACCCAGCGCCTCGGCGCCGCCGGTGAGGGCTTCAAGATCGCGATGCGCACGCTGGACGTGTTCCGCACCTCGGTGGCCGCGGCGGCGCTGGGCTTTGCGCGCCGTGCGCTGGACGAAGGCCTGCAGCGCGCCACCACGCGGCGCATGTTCAATGGCGTGCTGGCCGACTTCCAGTTGACGCAGGCCAAGCTGGCGCAGATGGCCACCACGATCGACAGTGCCGCGCTGCTGACCTACCGCGCCGCGTGGCAGCGCGACCAGGGACGGCCCGTCACGCGCGAGGCCGCGATGGCCAAGATGGTGGCTACCGAAGGCGCGCAGCAGGTCATCGACGCCGCGGTGCAGCTCTGGGGCGGGCTGGGCGTGGTCAGCGAGGTACCGGTGGAGCGGCTGTACCGCGAGATCCGCGCTTTGCGCATCTACGAAGGCGCCACCGAAGTGCAGCAACTGATCATCGCCCGCGAACTGCTGCGCGACGTTGCCGCGCCCGCATCCTGAAGACGACGACCGAGGAGAGCACCGCATGCAACCCCTTCTTCCCGAAGGCTGGTGCCGCCCCAAGGGCTACGCCAACGGCGTGGCCGCGCAGGGCCGGCACATCTTCGTGGCCGGCATGATCGGCTGGGACGCGCAGGAGCGCTTCCAGTCCGACGACTTCGCCGACCAGGCGCGCCAGGCGCTGGCCAACATCGTCGCAGTGCTGCGCGCCGGCGGCGCGGAGCCGCGGCACATCGCGCGCATGACCTGGTACGTCACCGACAAGCGCGAATACCTGGCCGCGCTGCCGGCCATCGGCCGCGCGTTCCGCGAGCTGATCGGCCACTACGACATCGCGATGACCGCGGTGCAGGTGGCCGCGCTGATCGAGGACCGCGCCAAGGTCGAGATCGAGGTCAGCGCCGTCGTCCCGGCATGAAGGCCGCGCGGCCCGCCGAGGCCGCCGACGAAGTTGCTGACGCCGCCGCCGCCTTCGTCGACGACTACCTGCCCGCACTGCTGGGGCAGGCCAGCCAGCTGATCTCGTCGGCCTTCCACCGCGTGGTGCTGGCGCACGGGCTGTCGGTGGCCGAATGGCGCGTGCTGGCTTCGCTGGCCGGCAACGAGCCGATGAGCACCGGCCGCCTGGCCCGGATCTCGCTGACCAAGGGGCCGACCGCGACGCGGCTGCTCGACCGCATGGAAGCGCGCGGCCAGGTGCAGCGCCTGGCCCACGACGGGGACCGGCGCGTCACGCTGGTGCGCATCACGCCCCAGGGCCGGCGCACCGTGGCGCGGCTGATGGTGCTGGCCAAGCAGCACGAGCAGGCGGTGCTGCAGCCTTTCGGCCCGGCGGCGGCGCAGCAGTTGAAAAGCATGCTGCGGCGCTTGATCGAAAGCCAGTCCGAAAGCCAGCCTTCCGGCGAACAACTAGTTGACATTGGAAATATTGAAAAGTAATGTATTGCTGGTCCGTCGCCACCTCCACCTGACCTGAAAGGCAGCACCCATGAAGACGAGTCTCCGCCTGGCCGCCGCGGCCCTGGTGTTTGCAGGCAGCAGCATGGCTGCCTCGGCCGCCGACCTGAAGGTCGGCTTCATCACCTCGCTGTCCGGGCCCGTGTCGTCGCTGGGCCTGCCGTATGCCAAGGGCATCCAGGCCGCGGTGGTCTACAAGCCCGAGGTGGCCGGCCACAAGGTGCAGATGATCCAGCTCGACGACGCGTCGGACCCGTCCACCGCGGCGCGCAACGCGCGCAAGCTGATCGACGAGGACAAGGTCGACGTCATCATCGGCACGGCAGGCTCGCCCGGCGCCTTGGCCATCGCCGCGGTGGCGCGCGAGACCAAGACGCCGCTGATCTCGATCGCCAACGCCAACCTGCCGGGCGAGGAAGGCGCGTGGATGGTCACGCTGCCGCAGCCCGCGCCGCTGATGATCGGCGCGGTGGTCGAGCGCATGAAGCGCTCCAACGTCAAGACGGTGGGCTACATCGGCTTCTCCGACGCCTGGGGCGACCTGGTCTACGACTCGCTGACCAAGGCTGCGGAAGCCGCCGGCATCAAGGTGCTGACCAACGAGCGCTATGCGCGCGCCGACACCTCGGTCACCGGCCAGGTGCTGAAGATCGTGGCCGCGCGGCCCGACGCCGTGATCACCGGCACCTCGGGCACGCCCGGCGCGCTGCCCTACCTGGCGCTGGCCGAGCGCGGCTACAAGGGCCTGATCTACGGCACGCACGCGCTGATCAACCCCGATTTCGTGCGCGTGGGCGGCAGCGCGGTCGACGGTCTGCTGGCACCCACCGGCCCGGTGATCGTGGCCGAGCAGCTCCCGGCCGACAACCCGGTGCGCAAGGTGGCGCTGGACTTCCGCGCCGCGTACCAGAAGGCACACGGCTCGGTGCCCGTCGACGCCTTCTCGGCGTATTCGTTCGACGCCTGGCTGCTGTTCGCCGACGCCGCGGCGCGCGCGGTGGCGGCCAAGGCCGAGCCGGGCACGCCGCAGTTCCGCGTGGCGCTGCGCGACGCCATCGTCAGCACCAAGGAGCTGGCCGGCACGCACGGCGTCTACAACTTCAAGCCCACCGACCGCTATGGGTCCGACGAGCGCTCACGCGTGATTGTCAAGCTCGAGAAGGGCCAGTGGAAGCTGGTGCCTTGAGCCTCAGCCGCAGGCCCGGGCGATGAGCTGGGACATCGCCCTGATCCTGGGCCTGGACGGGCTGGCCACCGGCGCCGTCTACCTGCTGGCCGGGCTGGGGCTGGTGCTGATCTTCTCGGTCACGCGCGTGGTCTTCGTGCCGTTCGGCGACGTGGCCGCGTTCGCGGCGCTCAGCTTGGCGGCGTTTGAGAGCGGCCAGCGCCCCGCCACCATCGGCCTGGTGCTGACGCTGGCGGCGCTGGCGCTGCTGGCCGAAGGCGTGTCGCTGGCGCGGCGCGGTGAATGGAACAAGCTGCCGCGCGCCTTGCTGCTGTGGGGCCTGCTGCCGGCGCTGCCTTGCATGGCTGCCTGGGCGCTGGCCGGGCGCGAGCTGCCGGCGGCCGTGCAGGTGCTGCTGGCGGTCGCGCTGGTCACGCCCATCGTGCCGCTGGTCGCGCGGCTGGCGCTGCAGCCGATCGCCGATGCGTCGACGCTGGTGCTGCTGCTGGTTTCGCTGGCGCTGCACTTCCTGCTGTCGGGACTGGGGCTGCTGTTCTTCGGCCCCGAGGGCACGCGCACCAAGCCGCTGGCCGACGGCGGCATCACGCTGCCGGGGGGCTTTCCGCTCAGCGCGCAGGTCATGCTGATGATCGGTGCCGCGGTGGTGCTGAGCGGGATGTTCTTCCTGCTGTTCGAGCGCACCGTGGCCGGCAAGGCCTTGCGCGCGACCGCGGTCAACCGCGTCGGCGCGCGGCTGGTGGGCATCCGCCCGGCGCGCACCGCGGCCATGGCCTATGCCGCGGCCTCGCTGCTGGCCGGACTGATCGGCGTGCTGGTCGCGCCGGTGACCACGATGTACTACGACTCGGGCTTCATCATCGGCCTGAAGGCCTTCGTCGCCGCCATCATCGGCGGGCTGGTCAGCTACCCGCTCACCGCCATCGGCGCGCTGGCGGTCGGCGTGTTCGAGAGCTTCGCGTCGTTCTTCAGCGGCGCGCTGAAGGACGCCATCGTCTTCAGCCTGCTGATCCCGGTGCTGCTGCTGCGCTCCTTCCTCGCCCATCACGACGAGGACGACGCGGAGGAGCTGGACTCGTGAAACGTTGGATCACGCTGGCCTGCGTGCTGGCGCTGGCCGCCGCGCCCTGGGTGCTGGGCAGCTTCGCGGTCTCGCTGCTCAACGACATCGGCATCGCGTCGCTGGTGGCGCTGGGTCTCGTGCTGCTGACCGGCATCGGCGGCGCCACCTCGTTCGGGCAGGCGGCCTTCGTCGGCATCGGGGCCTACGCCACCGCCTGGCTCACCACCGCGCAAGGCGCGTCGCCGTGGCTGGGGCTGCTGTTCGCGCTGGCGCTGTGCGGCGCGTCGGCGCTGCTGATCGGCGCGCTGACGCTGCGCCTGGGCGGCCACTACCTGCCGCTGTCCACCATCGCGTGGGGGCTGGCGATCGCGATCCTGTTCGGCAACATCGACGGCCTGGGCCGCCATACGGGGCTCTCGGGCGTGCCGGCGCTGCAGCTCGGCCCCTGGCCGCTGGTGGACGCGCGCGCGATCTACTACCTGATCTGGACGCTGGTGGGCCTGGCACTGCTGTTCGGCCGCAACCTGCTGCAGTCGCGCCCCGGGCGCGCGGTCCGCGGCCTGCGCGGCGGCGGCACGCTGCTGGCCAGCGTGGGGGCAGATGCCTTCCGCGTGCGGATGGCGCTGTTCGTGCTGGCCGCGCTGCTGGCCGGGCTGGCAGGCTGGCTGTACGCGCATGCCAACCGCTTCGTCAGCCCGTCGCCGTTCGACGTGCGCGCCAGCATCGAGTATTTGTTGATGGCGGTGGCCGGCGGCCTGGGGCAGCTGGTGGGCGCCGTCGCCGGCGCGGCGCTGGTGCTGCTGATGAAGAACGCGCTGCAGGACCTGCTGCCGCTGCTGACCACGCGCGGTGGCCAGGTCGAGGGCATCGCGTTCGCGCTGCTGTTCATCCTGCTGCTGCACCAGGCGCGCGGCGGGCTGATGGGTTTCGTCGAACGTTGGTGGCAGACGCGGCGCAAGCCGGATGCCGCGGCGGCGCCGGTGGAAGACGCGCCGCCACTGCCCAAGCGCAGCCTGCCTGCGGCCGGCCAGCCGGTGCTGCGCGTGCAGGGCGCCGTCAAGCGCTTCGGCGGGCTGGCCGCGGTGGACGACGTCAGCTTCGAGGTCGCCGCCGGCGAGATCGTCGGCCTGATCGGCCCCAACGGCGCCGGCAAGTCGACGATGTTCAACCTGCTCACCGGCACGCTGCCGATGACGCGCGGCAAGGTCGAGTTCCTGGGCCACGACGTCAGCGGCTGGCCGCAGCAGCGCATCGCGCGGCTAGGCATGGCGCGCACCTTCCAGCACGTCAAGCTGCGGCCGCGCATGAGCCTGCTGGACAACGTGGCGATGGGCGCACACGCGCGCATCGGCGGCGGCATGGCGCACGGCATGGTGGCCGCCGGGCTGCGGCTGGACCGCGCGCAGGAAGCGCAGATCCTGGGCGAGGCGCGGCGCCAGCTCGCGCGCATCGGCCTGGCCGGGCGCGAGCACGAGCTGGCCGGCAGCCTGCCGCTGGGCACGCAGCGCATCCTGGAGATCGCCCGCGCGCTGGCCGCCGACCCGGTGCTGCTGGTGCTGGACGAGCCCGCCGCCGGCCTGCGCCTGCCCGAGAAGCAGGCGCTGGCCGAGCTGCTGCGCCGGCTGCGCGCCGAGGGCGTGACCATCCTGATCGTCGAGCACGACATGGACTTCGTGATGAAGCTGGTCGATCGCTTGGTCGTGATGACCTTCGGCTGCAAGCTGACCGAAGGCGCGCCGGCCGCGGTGCGCGCCGATCCGCAGGTGCAGGCCGCCTACCTGGGCGCGCCCGGCGGCGGAGGCGGGCGATGACGGCGATGCTGGAAGTCAGCGATCTCCACGTCGCCTACGGCCGCGTGGAGGCGGTGCGCGGCGTCTCGCTGCGGCTGGCGCAGGGCGAGATCGTCTCGGTCATCGGCCCCAACGGCGCCGGCAAGACCACGCTGCTCGGCGCGCTGATGGGGCTGCTGCCGGCGGCCGGCGGCACGCTGCGCTTCGACGGCGAGGACCTGGCTGCGCTGGACGTCGAGTCGCGCGTCGAGCGCGGCCTGTGCCTGGTGCCCGAGAAGCGCGAGCTGTTCGGCGAGCTGAGCGTGATCGACAACCTGATGCTGGGCGCCTACGCGCGGCGCTTGTCCAAGGCCACGCTGAAGCAGCGGCTGGACCAGGTGTGCCAGCGCTTCCCGCGCCTGGCCGAGCGGCGGCGGCAGCGCGCCAGCACCTTGTCGGGCGGCGAGCGCCAGATGCTGGCGCTGGGCCGCGCGCTGATGTCGGGCCCGCGGCTGCTGATGCTGGACGAGCCCAGCCTGGGCCTGGCGCCGCTGATCGTCGTCGAGATCCTGGCCATCGTGCGCGGCCTGCGCGACGACGGCGTGTCCATCCTGCTGGTGGAGCAGAACGCGCGCGCGGCGCTGGAAAGCTCCGACCGCGGCTACGTGCTGGAGACCGGCGAGATCGCGCTCGAAGGCGATTCGCGCGTGCTGGCCGACGACCCGCGCGTACAGGCCACCTACCTGGGCGGCGACGTGCATGTCGATTGACGCCGCGCCGCCCTTGCTGGAGCGCACGCTGCCGGCGCTGCTGCAGCGCGCGGCCGCGCGCTTCGGCGAGCGGCCGCTGCTGCGCATGCTCGGCGGCGCCTGGACCCATGCACAAGCCGCCGATGCCGTAGCGCGCCGCGCCGCCGCGCTGCAGGCCGCCGGCATCGCGGCCGGCGACCGCGTCGCGCTGATGGCCGGCAACCGCATCGAGACGCTGGAAACCGTGCTCGCCTGCGGCTGGCTGGGCGCCATAGCAGTGCCGATCAACACCGCGGCGATGGGGCCGCAGATCGGCTACTACCTCGCCGACAGCGGCGCCAGGCTGCTGGTGATCGAAGCGGCTTACGTCGAACGTCTGATGCTGGCGGAACCGGGCCGCAGCGCGCTGCAGGCGGTGTGGGTGCTGGACGGGCTGCCTTCGTCGCTAACGCCTGAACTGAAGGGCCAACCCTGGCCCGCCGCCGGCGAGGCGATCGCGCCTGCCGCTGTATCGCCGGCCGACCCGCTGGCCATCCTCTACACGTCCGGCACCACCGGCCCGGCCAAGGGCGTGCTGTGCCCGCACGCCCAATACGAGGCCTGGGGCCGGCACAGCGCGCAGGTGCTGGGCGTCACGGCGGCCGACGTGCTGTGCACGACGCTGCCGCTGTTCCACATCAACGCGCTGAACACCTTCGCGCAGGCCTTGGTCACGGGCGCCAGCGTGGTCTACCAGCCGCGCTTCTCGGCCTCGGGCTTCTGGCCCGCGATGGCGGCCGCCGATGCCACCGTGATCTACCTGCTGGGCGCGATGGTGCCGATGCTGCTGGCACAGCCGCCCGCGGCGGCCGAGCGCGCGCACCGCGTTCGCATCGGCCTCGGCCCCGGTGTGCCGGCGCGGGCGGGCGAGGCCTTCGAGCAGCGCACCGGCGTGCGCCTGCTGGAAGGCTACGGCTCGACCGAGGCCAACTTCGTGATCGCGACCGCGCCCGACTCGCCGCGCCGCGGCGTGATGGGCTGGCTGCGCCCGGGCTTCGAGGCGCGCGTGGCCGACGAATGGGACGTCGAACGCCCGCGCGGCGAGCCGGGCGAGCTGCTGCTGCGCGCTGCTGAGCCTTTCGCGTTCGCCGCCGGCTACTTCGGCCGTGCCGAGCAGACCGTGCAGGCCTGGCGCAACCTGTGGTTCCACACCGGTGACCGTGTGGTGCAGGAGGCCGACGGCGCCTTCCGCTTCATCGACCGCATCAAGGACGCGATCCGCCGCCGCGGCGAGAACATCTCGTCGTTCGAGGTCGAGCAGGTGCTGCTGTCCCACCCCGCGGTGGCCGGCGCCGCGGTCTACCCGGTGCGCTCGGAGCTGGCCGAGGACGAGGTGATGGCCGCCGTCGTCGTGCGCGACGGCGCGGCGCTGGACCCGGCCGAACTGCTGGACTTCTGCCGGAGCCGGCTGCCGCGCTACGCGATCCCGCGCTACGTGGAGCTGATGGCCGAGCTGCCGCGCACCGAGAACGGCAAGGTGCAGAAGTACAAGCTGCGCGAACGCGGGGTCACGGCGGCGACCTGGGAGCGGCCGGGGCGTTGAAGGTCGGCCGGCTCAGTGCGCCGGCTGCTCGGCCGCGCCGCGCAGCGGCGACACCGGCAGGTGCTCGCGCCGCGGCAGCAGATCGGCCGCCGTCTCGCCCCGGCGCAGGCGCTGCAGCCACTGCTCGGGGTCGAACTCCACGCCGATCGGGTTGGCGGCGAAGTGCGGCCCTTCGATGAAGGCGTTGGCCTCGTCGGCATCCTCGAAGCAGTCGACCTGCAGCTCCATCTGGTTGCGGTCGGGATCGGCGTAGTACATCGACACCGTGATGCCGTGGTGGATGCACCAGTAGGGCAGGATGCCGCGCGCCTTCAGGTACTCGTAGTTCTCGAACAGCGCCTCCAGGCTGGCGTAGGTGTAGGCCAGGTGGTCGACGCCGATCAGGCCGGACTTCTCGGTCTCCGTCCCCTCGGGCTGCAGCGCCTGCAGGTTGACGAAGGCGAAGCGGTGGTGCTCATCGTCGTAGCTCAGAAAGGCCAGCACCGGGTTCCGGTGCCTGACCCTGGCGTCGAACACCGTGGCGTACCAGTCCAGCATCTGCTGGAAGCGGCGCGTGCGGTAGACGACGTGGACGAATCGCTGGGGACGGATGCGCGACATGTTGGCTCCCGCGGCGGGCGGTGACTGGCGGCCCGGTCGCCAATGATCGCGCCGCCGCGGCTCAGCCGGATCCGGGCCAACGCGCGGCCTCGACCATCTTTGCCGGCGCCTGCTTCGGCAGCGCGGTCCACGCCACCTCACCCCTCCCGCCGGGCGGGGGCTGAGAGGTGAGGGTTGAGCGCGTCGAACACCGCCCTCGCCCCAACCCATCAGCAAAGAAGAGGGTCGGCTGTGGGGACGAAATCGCTGCTTGGGGCCTGAACACGCGAAGACAGCCCGATCAGGCTGGACCGGAACCGAGCCATCGCAACGCGCTGCAAACGATTGACGCGAATGAAAGCAAATCGGTATCAACCGACTTGACGATAGCGTTTAGCAGCGCTCATCGCCACTGTTGGGGTTGAAGGATATGAAAACCACAGGCGAATGCGGATCGATGAAAGATGGTGCTGGCGCCCCGCTTCCCTTCGCATGATCTTATCTTCACGGGCGTGGAATATAGATGCCTCTTGATCGACATCACGTGCTTGCGATAGGGACCTCCATCGTCATACGTTGGGTACTCCATGAAAAGTTGTCCGATGGCGCTTGACGAGCTATTCGTCTTGCTCTATGGTCAGTCTAGTAGGTCTATAAAAATAGAAGTTATGCACCGACGGTGTGCCGAACGCTGAAGGTGGGCAGGTGGCTAAAGACCAGCAAACCAGTTTGCTACGGGGAGGAGCTTCGCCAATGAGCATTGATCTCGGAGTCGTACGACTTTGCGCCGTTTCAACAGCGATGCTGAGTGTCGTGCTTATTGAAAACGCACGCGCGTTGATTTGCAATGTCGCTCGATTCACCCGCTGGCTAGTGAATGCTTGGATTGCTTGGGGCACATTGATAGCTACGCTCTGGACGAGAAGAGGCAATAAACGCGGGCTGACGTTCGGTATGCTCTTTACGATGCTGGGAGCTTTCCTTCTCCCCAGCATCGCTCTGGCGGATGGGGTCGTCGTCAAGAAAGCTGGAGGAGACTGGAGATATGGAAACTCTCCCGAATCTCTGCCCTATGACAATTTAGGTGCAGCATGCAGTGCTCGGCTGGGTGAGGGCTGGACTCTTGAGAGCTGTACGAGCGTAAATGGGTTGGGTCACTGTGCTGTGCCGAACGTAGGATGGACCCAGTGCGAAGTGTTCCGGGTCGTCGGCTATGCGGACGTCTATAGCTGTGGGTGGGATAGCATCTGTAGGACCATCCGCTACTACACCGACGGTTACGTTCAGTCGGCGTTCATCCCAAACTCGCTATGTCCGGACCATTCGACGGAGCAAGCAGACGGCAGTTGCTTGTGCGAGAGCGGCTACGCGCCGAATGCCTCTCCTCCAAGCGTTGGATCCGCGTGTGTGCGGCAAGTCGTTTTTGATCAGACCTCTCAACCTCCTCACTGTGGCAATCCTCGCCTCGGCAATCCGGTCTATCCGCTAAGAGGCGTTAAGCGCGAGTCTGTGGAAACAGGCATTGTTGTTGGGCATGTAGAGCTGCAGATCACCTTTGATAGCACATCGCGGGCTCCGCAATTGATTCCGAGTCATGATGTTCTGAGCTTCGAGCCAGCGTCATTTGGTTCGTTATGGACGAGTAGTCTGCATCGACGTCTTGTCATCGGCGCTGCCGATAGGGGTGCACGGATCACTCGTGGGGATGGAACGTCCGTGAGCTTCAATGGGGATGGCGCTGGCACCTTTACACCCGGGCCGAACAGGAACGACACCCTCTCACGCATCGCAGCGGGCTACCGATTTGTGGATGCTGCCAAGCGGGTTCAGGAGACATACGACTCTGAGGGCAGGTTGACGTCGATGGATTGGAGCAGCGGAGGATCGTTGGTGTTCACTTACAGCGACGCTTCTACTTCGTCAAATGTGGCTCCCGCGCCTGGCTACTTGATTAAGGTACAGGACCAATTCGGACGTTCGGTGGGGTTTGAATATCAAGTTCCTGCTGGTGGTTCGCCGACGATAGATGGCCGAATCGCCAAAATTGTCGACCCTTCTGGGCAGCCCGTACAGGTGGCCTATGTGGGTAGCGGTCTTGCGTCGCTTCGTTGGCAGGATCTGGCATTGAGACAGTTCAACTATGACCACCCGCTGCATCCGTGGGCGTTAACTGGCGTAGTTGATGAAAATGGAAACGGCTTCTCTACATTCGGCTATGACAGCGCAGGCCGCGCGATATCCACGGAAAGGGCCGGTGGCGTCGATCGATTCAGCGTCACTTATGCTCAACCACCAGCGGTGGCTACGGTCGATGTCTACGACGAGGTAGCCGACGTGGTCTTGAGAACACGGAGTTGGCAATCGCCGACAGGTGTCTTGCTCTCACTTCCGACGGGTGCGGCCGGCGCGATGACTGCCAGCGGGCTTCACGGGGCCCCGCATCTTACGGGTCAGTTGCAGTCGGCCGGATCAGGATGCGCTGCGAGCAGCAGCGCAATTGCTTACGACGCCAACGCCAACGTGGCGAGTTCCGACGACTTCAACGACAACCGCAGTTGCTACGCGCATGACCTGGCTCGCAACCTGGAGACGACCCGAGTGGAGGGTCTGTCCACCAGTGCTGTCTGCTCGGCCGTGACGGGCCAGGGCGTCAGCCTGCCGACCGGCAGCCGCAAGACCAGCACCCAGTGGCATCCCGACTGGCGACTGGAGAGCCGCAAGGCCGAACCCGGCCGCATCACCACCTCCATCCACAACGGCCAGCCGGACCCGTTCAACGGGAATGCGATTGCCTCGTGCGCCCCTGCCTCCGCACTGCTGCCCGACGGCAAGCCGATCGCCGTGCTGTGCAAGCAGGTCGAGCAGGCCACGATGGACGCCAACGGCGCGCTGGGCTTTGTTGCCGTGCTCGACGCCAGCACTGCGCCGCGTGTCCAGTCCTGGACCTACAACGAGTTCGGTCAGATGTTGACCCACGACGGCCCGCGCACCGACGTGAGTGACGTCACCACCTACACCTACTACAGCACCACCACTGCCGACCACACCAAGGGCGACCTGCAGAGCATGACCAATGCGCTGGGCAAGACGACGCAGTACACCAAATACAACCCGCACGGCCAACTGCTGCAGAGCGTCGATCCCAACGGCGTGGTGACCGTCAACACCTACGACCTGCGCCAGCGCCTGCTCAGCACCACCGCCGGCGGCCTGAGCACCAGCTTCATCTACGACCCCGCGGGCCAACTCACCCGGGTCACCCAGCCCGACGGCAGCTACGTCGGCTATGAGTACGACGCCGCGCACCGCCAGACGGCGCTGTTCGACAGCCTGGGCAACCGCATCGAGTACACGCTAGACAACGCCGGCAACCGGACCGCCGAGCGGATCAAGGATCCGACAGGCGTCTTGCGCCGCCAGCGCGCCTGGAGCATCGATGCGCTGGGCCGCGTTCAGCAGGCGACCGGGGAGTGAGCATGCGCCAAGAACAGCAGACCTGGTCTGGCCGCAGCAGGCACTGGGCCGCGCGCACCGTCAAGGCGGCTCTGACCCTGGCCTGGCTGGCATGCAGCCAGGCTCAGGCGCAGTCGGCCTCCACGACCACCCTGAACCAACCGGCCAGCCCGGTTGCCAGCACGGTGGCCGTGAGCTTGAGCGCGACCACCCAGTCCAGCAATTCCGGCGGCGGCGGGCAATCGTCCCTGCGCTCGGGCGGCGCCGGCAGCAGCCTGGCAAAGGGCGGCACCGTCCCCGCCGACGGCACGATGTCGTTCTGGAAGGGCAGCCAGTTGCTCGGCACGGTGACCGTCGTGATCGCCTATCAGCAAGGCGGCGGCAAGATGGCCGACGGCGCCCTCAACCTGCCGGCCGGCACCTTTGCACCGGGCACGTACGCCATCACGGCCTCGTACTCGGGAGACGCCGATCTGGCGGCCAGCACATCCACCGCCAAGACGCTGGTGGTGACCGGCGGCACCGTCAACCTTCCCCCCGCACCCGTCTCTGCAGTGCCGGTGCTGGACTACGAATACGACGCCATGGGCAACCTCACCAAGGTGACCCAGGCCAAGGGCGTGGCCGGCTTCGGCTTCGAGACCGTCAACGGCTACGACGCCTTGGGCCGGCGCAAGAACACCGTCGACGCCAAGTCCGGCCTCATCGAGTTCGGCTACAGCGGACAAGGCGAGCTGACCTCGGTGAAGGACCCGCGCAGCCTGCTGACCCAAATCCCGCGCGACGGCCTGGGCCAGGCCAAGCAACTCATCAGCCCGGACACCGGCACCGCCAGCCACACCTACGACGCCGCCGGCAACCTCAAGACCCGCGCCGACAGCCGCGGCGTGCTGGCCACCTACAGCTACGACGCGCTGAACCGGCTGACGGCCGCCGTCTACACCCGGGCCGGCCAGCCGAACCAGAACGATCTCTGGACCTATGACGAGACCGGCGGCTTCTTCACCAACGGCATCGGCCGGCTGACCACGGCCACGTTCCCGGAAGGCTCCACCAGCTACGCCTATGACGCGCAAGGACGGCCCACCCAGATCCGGCAGACCCTGGGCCCGAGCGCCGGCGCCAACCCCCAGGCCGTCGTGCTGTACACCGGCTACGGCTACACCGCGGCCGGCAAGCTGGCCAGCCTGACCTATCCCTCCGGGCGCAAATTGACGCTCAGCTACGCCAACGGCCTGCCCAGCAGCCTGAGCCTGTCCAAGGACGCCCTCAGCGCCGCGGCACCGCTGCTGAGCAACCTGCAGTACGCACCCTTCGGTGCGCTCGAGCGCTGGGACTGGGCCATGAACAGCGGCGCGCTGGCGCACGCCAGGGTGATGGACGCCAACGGCCGGCTCACCCGCTACCCGCTGGGCGAGCACCTGCGCGACCTCAGCTACGACGCCGCCGGCCGCATCACGGCCTACACCCACTACCTGAGCGCCAGCGGTGCTGCCGCCACGGCGCAAGACCAGCAGTTCAGCTACGACGAGCTGGGCCGGCTCACCCAGGCCAGCACCGCCCAGACCGTCTGGCGCTACACCTACGACGCCAACGGCAACCGCAGCAGCGTGGCGCTGAACAACGGCAGCGCCTGGCCCTACACCATCGACGGCACCAGCAACCGGCTCAACGCCGTCACCACGCCGCCCATCACCTTCAGCCACGACGCGGCCGGCAACATCACCTCCGACGGCAGCTTCACCCTCGGCTATGACCTCAGGGGCCGCCTGGCCAGCGTCGCCCATCCGAGCCAGGGCACCACCCGCTACGTCTACGACAACGCCGGCCAGCGCGTGCGCAAGAGCAACGGCCAGGGCAGCGCCGGCACCGTCGTGTTCGTCTACGACGCGCAAGGCCACCTGCTGGGCGAGTACGACGCCAGCGGCCAGCCGATCCGCGAATACGTCTGGCTGGAAGACATGCCGGTGGCAGTCTTCACGCCCGATCCGGCGCTGGGCGCCAACGCGGCCGCAGGGCCGCCGCTGGTGTACTACGTCCACGCGGATCATCTGAACACGCCGCGGGTGGTGGTGGACCGCAACAACACCTTGCGCTGGCGCTGGATGGCCGAGCCCTTCGGGACCACGGCGGCGGACACGAGCCCGGCGGGGCAGGCGGCGTTCACCTTCAACCTCAGGTTCCCGGGGCAGTTCTACGATGCCGAGTCGGGGGCGCACTACAACATGCAGCGCGACTACCTGCCGGGGGTCGGGCGGTATGCGCAGTCGGATCCCGTCGGGCTCGATGGAGGAGTTAACACCTACAGCTACGTCGAAGGCAACCCCGTCAGCAACATCGATCCAGACGGGCTGCAGATCATCATTCCCATTCCTGGCCGGCGGCCAGGAATCCGGGATCCGGACTTTCCGCCCGGCGTTGGCCCCAATCAAACACCCGCACCTTGGACCTGGCCGGATTGGTTCAAGTCCAAGCCGAAGGACGAGTGCGACAAGGAGTGTGATCCGCCGAAAGGAACTGTCTGCTTCATGATCGATCGGGTGCCGCCATCGAAGCCTCATTACCCGATCGAGGGCAGTCACTATCACCTGTGGCGCATGAATCAGTCTCCGGACGGGAAGTGCTTCTGGAACAAGATCGGTGCTTCGCGCACTGCTCCGCCGGGTGCGATCCCGTGCCCCTTCGAGCGCCCGCCGAGGTAGGTGGCCAATGTTGTTCGACTTCGTTTTGGCGGCGTTCTGTTCAGGTGGAGAACCACCTCAAGGACGGGTTCTGAAAAGCGCGGGCAAGGCGCATCAGTTCGCGCCACTAGCCGGGGATGGATCAGTCTTCACAGTTGATCCCGATGTGTGGCAGCACTCGTCTGGCGGTATCGATGAACAGGCTCGGTGTTTTTGCCCAGGGCGTGAGGATGTAGCTCAGATCGTCAATGAGGCAGCGCGCGAGGACCTGTATTGCGTCGTTGCATTGACTTCTCTTGGCCACTTCACTCCACCGGGATCGAAGGATGTGCGCCTTCCCTTGGTGTCGTGGTCTTCGCTACTTGGTGGCATGACTGGCCAAGAGTTTGTTGACTTGGGCTTTGATGTTGTCGACCAGTGGACCGGCATCAGCGCGCTTACAAGCTTGGGCTATAGCGCTCAAGACCTCACTGCGCTGCGTGGGCTCGGCCTGAACAGCAATGAGTTTGGTCTATTGCGCAGCGCCGAGGATGCGGGTGTATTCGCGAGCTTCGCTGCTTCGGCAGCGCAAGAGCATGCCCCGTTCATACCAGTCACGAGCGTTGTTCGGATGCAGCGAACACGGCGCTCCTCTTGACCACGGGCGTGGTCACCCTGCCGACGTAAAGCCGTCGCGCAGCGCTGCCCGGCCACTTGCGTGGCCGCCCGAACTGCGGAGAGAATCGATCCCGCAAAGACATTGCAGCCGGTTCGTCCGACTGCCTACCGCCCACCGTGGCCCTTCGAGGCGCGTTGGAACGGTTCATAGACTCGGCGCCCTCGTGCGCTGACAACTTGGCCAGGCTGGTCCTGGTCATCATCGAAGACCCCCACCGGGGCGGCGATGCAGGGACTTCGAGGACCTGCAAAGCGGCGAGACACCCGAGGTGCGTCTGCAAGATGCACGGCGGGTTGATCGCAAGATGAGCTGCCGCATGGCAGCCCACTCGGCCAAGCTGCCGAGCTGAACCCCCACCAGGCCGGCGCTCTGCCGGCCTACCAGGTCGGCGCACGTCCGCGTGTGCCTGAGCACCGGCATGCCCTCGCGGCGCGCGTCAAGGTAGTTGTCGCCTGAGTCAAGCAGCGTGCTGCTGAGTATGTGCAACGCTGCCCAAGCCCATGTGCGCGTGATGGACGCCAGCGGCCGCTTCGTGCGCTACCCGCTGGGCGCGCAGGCGGCAAAAGGAGATTGAACGATGAGCAAGCGCAAGAATCCCCGGCTGGGTGGGCTGTTCGAAGACTGGCTCAAGGAAGAAGGCCTGCACGAGGAGGTGAGCACCGCGTCGGTGAAGCGGGTGCTGGCCTGGCAGCTGGAGCAGGCGATGAAGGAACAGAACCTGTCCAAGTCGGAAATGGCCCGCCGCATGGCGACGTCGCGCCCGCAGCTCGACCGCTTGCTGGACCCGGACAACGCCGGCGTGACGCTGGATACGCTCACCAAGGCAGCGGCGGCCGTGGGTCGCAAGGTTCGGCTGGAACTGGTCTGATCGCCGCAGGCTAACAACGTTCGCTGGCGCCACCGGCCGGCCCTTCACAGCCGTACAAACCGTCCGCCCGCGCCCGCCACCACAGCGGCACCAGCCGCCACGCGGCCAGGCCGAAGGCGGCCAGCCACGCCAGCCCCGAGGCCGGCATCAGCCAGGCGGGGCCGATGGTGGACGCGCCGGCGCGCAGCGCGGCGGACAGCAGCAGCAGCGTGGCCGTCAGCGGCACCCAGCGCCGCTCGTCGAGCGCCAGGCCGATGTGGTTGCGGCCGGCGATCGCGAAGACGCAGAAGATGCTGAGGCCGAACACCGCCAGCGACAGCACGTGGCGGCCGGCGCTCAGCCAGCCGGCGTCGGTCGTGAGCTGGCCCCAGCCGATGCCCGCGTAGCCCAGCGCCATCGCCCAGTAGACCAGCACCAGCAGCAGCGGCCACTTGCGCAGCAGCGCGCGGCCGACGTGCCAGTCCTGCAGCACGTTGAAGACCGCGGCGGCGACGGCCAGCGCCAGCCAGCCGGCGGCCTTGTGCGTGGGCCAGGCGGCCTGCACCGCGGCGTGCAGCGTGATCAGCGCGATCGCAAGGTTGCGGCGCGGCGGGCGCGCGAGGTAGGGGCCGTCGAAGCGCGTGCGGCCGGCGAGGCGCAGCGCGTCCAGCGCGTCGTTGACGATGCGCATCGAGATGCGCGACATCGACAGCACGACCAGCACCATGTACAGGCTGGTCAGCAGCGGCGGCCAGTGCGTGGCGGTGCTTCCGGACAGCAACGCCACATGCCAGCCGACGACGCCCGCGCCCAGCGCGGCCACGGCCCAGACGAAGGACCGATGAGGGCGCTGCGGCTGCGCCCAGACGCGTGGCAGCACCAAGGCCAGCAACTGCAGTGCGAATGCCGCCCAGGCCGCGGCGGCCAGCGCCAGGCTCCAGGTTTGGGCGATCGCGTCGGCGGCGAAGGCAATCGCCCATAACGCCGTCAATCGACGGATCGGCGCGGGGCCGAAGCCGGCCGTCGCGGTGAACTCGGGGATCGCGGTCAGCAGGAAACCCGCGACGGCCGCGAAGCCCATGCCGCCCAGCAGCAGCAGCGCATGCCATTGCGTCGCCGGCACGGCGCCGGCGGGCAGCAGCGGCAGGCCCAGGCCGAGCAGCGCGACCCAGGGCAGCACCGCGACCAGCGCGGAGCCGGTCGCGGCGCTGAAGAAGGGGCGCAGCCCGCATTGCCACAGCGGATGCCCGGGCGTCATCTCGGCTCCCCGCCCGCCCGCAGCGCATCCAGCCCGAACGCCTGTGCGACCGCCGGCTCTTCCAGCAGGCGCCCGGCTTCCAGCAGCACCGCGCGGTCGTCGCGCGCCTCGGCCGGGCCTTCGATCGTGCGGCGGTGGACGATGCGGCCCGGCTGGCCGGCCATCACCAGCACCTCGTCGGCCAGGCGCACGGCTTCCTGCACGTCGTGCGTGATCATCAGCACCGACAAGTCGGTGCGCGCGCGCTGGCGCAGCAGCAGGCGGTGCAGTTGCGCGCGCAGGCCGATGTCCAGCGCCGAGAACGGCTCGTCCATCAGCAGCAGCTGCGGCTGCAGCACCAGGGCGCGCGCCAGCGCGACGCGGCTTTGCATGCCGCCCGAGAGCTGGTCCGGATAGGCCTGCAAGGCCTCGGCGTCCAGCCCCAGTTCCAGGCCGACCGCCAGCGCCTGCTGGCGTGCCGCATCGCTGCGCCGGCCCTGCGCGCGCAGGCCCAAAGCGATGTTGTCGACCGCGCGCTTCCACGGCAGCAGCCGCGGCTGCTGGAACATCACCGCGGCGCGCGCCGCGCCGCGCAGCACTTGGCCGCGCTGCGGCGCGAGCAGGCCCGCGGCCAAGTGCATCAGCGTCGTCTTGCCGCAGCCCGACGGGCCCAGCAGCGCGATCACCTCGCCGCGGCGCAGGGACAGGCTGACGTCGTGCAGCACCTCGGTGGGGCCGAAGGCGTGGTGCACCCCGTCGATCAGCAGCGCCGGCGATTCCATTCAATTCACTGATCAGCTCGTGCTCTGCCGCCAGCGCTCCATCTCGCGCTTGATGGGCTCCAGCACCGCGTATTCCACCAGCAGCAGGCTGCCCACCACCGCGGCGATCCAGGCCATCGTGGTGCCGGTGTCCAGCTGCGATCGGCTGACCGCCATCGCCGCGCCCACGCCGTCGCTGGTGGCCAGCAGCTCGGCCATCACGACGACCTTCCACGCGCTGCCCAAGGCGGTGATCCAGGCCGGGAAGACGTAGGACAGCACGTGCGGCCCGTAGACCTCCAGCAGCGTCATGCGGCGCGGCAGCCCGAAGGCGCGCGCCATGTCGTGCAGTTGCGCGTCCAGCGTGCGCGTACCCTGCAGCGCGGCGCCGAAGACGATGGGCGCGCAGGCGATGAAGACCGTGAACACCGGCGTGCCGTCGCCGGCGCCGAACCACAGCAGCGCCAGCACCAGCCACGCGATCGGCGGCGTGCCCAGCAGCACGGTGACCAGCGGCCGCGCCGCCACCGATGCGGTGGCCGACAGCCCCGCCAGCACGCCCAAGGCGGTGCCGGCCACGACCGCCAGCCCCAGCCCCAGCAGCGCGCGGCGCGCGGTGGCGGCGAGCTGCGGCCACAGGCTGCCGCGCTCGATCAGCCGCGACAGCGAATCGGCCACCTCCAGCGGCGGCGGCAGGGCCAGCGACCCGACCCAGCCGGCCGCCGCCTCCCACAAGGCGACCAGCACCAGCAGGCTGGCGACGGCGCCCCAGCCGCTCCACAAGTAGCGCGGCGCGCCGCGCAGCGCCCGTCCGGCGAGGTTCATCGCCGCGCCGGCTAACCGTTGAAATAGAACTCGGCCGCCGGCAGCTTGCCGCCGACGAGACCGGGGTCGCGCGCGCGCAGCTGCTCGAAGAAGAACTCCAGCTCGGGCCGCGCCGCGGCGCCGGTGGCCAGGTGCTGCGTGGCGGCGCGGATCGCATCGGCCGCGCCTTCGGGCGTCAGCATCTCGATGCGCTGCGCCGCCATGCGGCCGCAGGCGTCGGGTTCGGCGTGGCACCAGGCGTGGGCGTCGGCATAGGCTTTCTGGAAGCGCGCCAGCAGCGGCGCGTCGTCCAGCGTCTTGCCCAAGGCGCAGATGCCGGCCTGCGGGATGCGCGGCGCGCGCTGGAAGACGCGGCCCCATTCCTGCTGCAGGTCCACGCTGCGGTACAGCTCGGGCGCGACGGCGCTGACGGGGAAAGAGTGCGTCTTGCGCAGCGCGGTCGACACCGCCGGCTCGGCCAGCAGCGCGTGGTCGGCGCGGCGCATGATCAGGAGCTGCATCGCCTCCAGCGGCGATGCGACGTAGCGCAGCTTCAGGTCGCGCTGCGGGTCCAGGCCCTGCTTGCTGGCCAGCAGCTGGAACACGATGTCGGGCATGTCGCCGCGGAACGGCATCAGCAGCTCCTGGCCCTTGAAGTCGGCCAGCGTCTTCAGGCTTGGCGAGCGCGACACCATCCACAGCGAGCCCCAGGTCGCGACGTTGATCAGCTTGAGCTTGACGCCGCGGTTGAACAGATTGGCCGCCACGTTGGTGGGCGTGGCGATGAAGTCGGCCGCGCCGTCCAGTGCCAGCACGCGCAGCTGGTCGGGGTCTTTCCAGGTGACGAACTCGACCTTGTCGGCGACGTCGTTCAACGCGCCGCTCTCGGCGATGCGGATCAGCGGGTTGGAGACGGCGGCGAAAGGCCCGGCGAGGACCAGCTTGGCGCGGCGCTGCGGCTGCGCGAATGCGCCGCTGCACAGCGCTACGCAGCCGGCGGCCAGCAGTTGTCGGCGTGTGGTCGAGGTCGTCATCAGAAGCTCCCTTGCCAACTGAGCGCCACGCTGCGCCCCGGCGACTGGATCTCGCGGCCCGACAGGCCTTCGGTCAGGTGTTCGTAGTAGGCCTTGTCGGCCGCGTTCTTCAACAGCAGCCGCAGCTTGTGGCCGGGCAGCGGCGTCCAGCTCACGCCGACGTCGGCGGTGGCGAAGCCCGGCGTCGCGTTCTCGGTGCCCAGCGAAAACTTCGTCGCCACGCGGTCTTGCCTTCGCACGCCGCGCAGCGTGGCGTCCAGCGTCCAGCCGCTGGCGATGCGGCCTTCCCAGCCCAGCGACAGCTCGTCGGCCGGCATCTGGAACAGCGGCTCGTCCAGGTCCTTGTTGGTGCCGCGCAGCAGCGACAGGCCTGCCTTCAGCCATTGGCCCGCGGCCAGTTGCCAGCGCGCCTGCGCCTCGGCGCCGGAGATCGTCACGCGGCCCAGGTTGACGGTGGCCTTGACCGGCAGCCCGTTCTGCGTGGCGCCGGTGGGGCGGCCGGTGATGTAGTCGCTGATGCGGCTTGAGAACACCGCGGCCGACCACGACAGCATGGCGTCCGCGCCCTTGACGCCCACTTCGAGCTGCGTCGCCTTCTCGGGCGCCGTCTGCGGGTTGCCGAGGTAGAAGTAGCCGTCGCCGCGCGGCGAGGCCTCGAAGCGCTCTCGCATCTCCGCCGCGCGGAAGGCGCGCGACAGGTTGGCATAAGGCCTGAACAGCGGCGACACCGCGTAGCTCAGCCCCAGGCTGCCGGACGCCGCATCGTCGCTGCGCGCCAGGCCGGTGGTGACGGCGCCGTTGCCCATCGAAGCGGCCTGGCCCTTCACGCGGTCCAGCCGCGCGCCGGCCAGCAGCGACAGGCGGCCGAACTTCAGGTCGTCCTGCACGAAGACGCCCAGCGCCTCGATGCGGCCGTCGGCGAAGGGGTCGTTGCGCACCAGCGGCGACAGCGGCGTCGGGCTGGCGATGAAGCGCTCGGGCGAGGCCGCCATCTTCCAGCCGCTGAGGCCGAACGACAGCAGCTGCTCGGGGCCCAGCGTCCATTCGGCCTTGAGGTCGGCGCCGTCGGTGGCGAATTCGACGCGGGTCTGCGAGGTCTCGCGGTCGAGCTGGTCGGCATGCGCCCAGATCAGCCGCTGCATCGTCTGCCGGTAGAGCCTGGCGTCGATGTTGAACGGCAGCGCCTGGCTGCCGGTGAAGGTGTAGCCGACCTCGGCCAGCTCGCGCGTCTGTCGCGGCGAGTGCACCGTGGTCGTGCCCAAGGCCGCGTTGGGCAGCGGGCGCGTCGAGCCGGGGTACCAGACGTCGTCGTCGCGGTGCTGCTGCAGCGAGACGCGCAACTGCTGCGCGCTGCTGAAGCGCCAGCGGTACTGGCCGATGAAGGACTGGCTGTCGTAGCCGGTGCGCGGCACGGTACCGGCGGGCGCCTCGTAGTCGTCGATGCGCGCGCCGGCGGCACCCAGCATCAGCGCATGGCTGCCCTGGCTCCAGTTGGCGGTCAGCGCGCCGCGCAGGCCTTCGTTGCCGCTTTCGGCGGCCAGCGCCGTGCGCAGCGACAGCCTCGGCTCGAAGCGCGCCTGCGGCAGCACGACGTTGACCACGCCGCCCAGCGCGCCGGTGCCGTACAGCACCGAGGCCGGGCCCTTGACCACCTCCAGCCGGTCGGCCAGCGCCAGCGACATGAACGACGCCACCGCGCCCTGCGGCTGCGCCGAGTTCAGCCGCATGCCGTCGACCAGCAGCACCACGCTTTCCTTCTTCAGCCCGCGGATCACCGGGTTCAGGCCTTGCGCGCTGTCCATCGTCGTGGCCAGGCCCGGCTGGCCGCGCAGGGCGTCGCCGGGGTTGGCGGCGCCGCGGTCGAACAGCTCGTCGCGGCCCAGCACGACGGTGGCGGCCGGCGTGTCCGCGTCGTTCGACGGGTAGCCCTTGGCGGTGACCAGCACGGTCTGCGGTGCCGCTTGCGCTTGCGTTTGCGCCGATGACGGCGGTGCGGCCAGCGCCAGCAGCGCCGCGGCGGCCAGCAGGTGCAGCGGCGCGGGGACCGCGCGGACCGTGGAAGGGGACGAATGGAGGCGCTTGCCGGCGCGCGGTGCGGTGTCGAGCTTCACGTTGCCAATCTCTTCAGGTGTTGCGAACGAATCGCATTCCTGAATGTTGAGCAACTTAGTCAGGCATGGTTTTGATGCATCGCAAGGGCAGCCTCACCGGCGCTACGGCGCCTCGATCAGCTCCGCCAGCATCTGCTTCAGCGCCGCGGCGCGCTCGGGGCCGAAGGGCGCCAGCACGCGCTTCTCGTGCGCGCGCGCCTGGCGCACCAGGCTGTCGGCCAGCGCCTCGCCCTTGGGCGCGATGCGCACCAGCGCCAGCCGGCGGTCGCTCTCGTGCGCGACGCGCTCGACCAGGCCCTTGGCGGCCATGCGGTCGAGCTGGCGCGTGACGGTGGGCTGCGGCGCGATCACGATCTGCGCCAGCCGGCCCACCGGCAGCGGCTCGCCGCCGGCCAGCGAGGCCAGGATGCGCCACTCGGCCACCGGCACGCCGGCCGCGCGCGCCACCTGGTGGAACTCGGCCGAGATGCGGTGGCTGGCCTGGGCCAGCAGCGCGGCCAGGTAGCCGTCGACGAAACGGGCGCGGCGACTCATTGCTTTTCCTCTTGACCAATGCAAATGCATGGAGTTGAATCTACGCCGATGCGGCCGCGAGGCCGTCCGCAGTAACCCGAACCCTTTCGCTGGCATGGCCGAACGTTCCTTCAAGGAAGAAGTCGAGAAGCTGCGCCTGCCGCCCGGCAGCGTGTTCCGCGGCGAGGGCATCCTGGCCGTCACCAAGGCGCTGCTGGAGTCGGGCGTGGCCTACGTCGCCGGCTACCAGGGCGCGCCGATTTCACACCTGATGGACGTGCTGGCCGACGCGCAGGACATCCTGGCCGACCACGGCATCCACTTCGAGCACAGCGCCAGCGAGGCCACGGCCGCCGCCACGCTGGCCGCCAGCGTCAACTACCCGCTGCGCGGCGCCGCCACGTTCAAGAGCACGGTGGGCACCAACGTCGCCAGCGACGCGCTGGCCAATCTGGCCAGCGGCGGCGTGACCGGCGGCGCGCTGGTCATCGTCGGCGAGGACTACGGCGAAGGCTCCAGCATCATGCAGGAGCGCAGCCACGCCTTCGCGATGAAATCGCAGATCTGGCTGCTGGACCCGCGGCCCAACCTGCCGGCCGTGGTGGCCGCGGTGAAGCACGGCTTCGCGCTCAGCGAAGCCAGCCGCACGCCGGTGATGCTGATGCTGCGCATCCGCACCTGCCACGTGCACGGCGAGTTCACCACCGCGCCCAACCTGCGGCCCGCCTTCACGCTGCAGCAGGCGATGGAGCAGCCGCAGCGCGACACCAGCCGCATCGTGCTGCCGCCGGCCAGTTTCCTGCACGAGAAAGAGAAGCTGCAGCAGCGCTGGCCCGCGGCGGTGCGATACATCACCGAGCACGGCCTGAACGAGTTCATCGGCGACGACGGCGAACTGGGCCTGATCGTCCAGGGCGGCCAGTTCAACACGCTGGCGCGCGTGCTGGAGCGTCTGGGCCTGGCCGACGCTTTCGGCCGCAGCCGCTTGCCGGTCTACGTGATGAACGTGGCCTATCCGGTGATCGACGCGGAATTGCTGCGTTTCTGCGAAGACAAGCGCGCGGTTCTGATGGTCGAGGAAGGGCAGCCCAACTTCATCGAGCAGAACGTGGCCGCGGTGCTGCGCGCGGCCGGCAGCACGACGGCGCTGCACGGCAAGGATCTGCTGCCCGCCGGCGGCGAATACACGGCCGCCGAGGTGCTGGCCGGTGTGCGCCGCTTCCTGCAGCGCTACGGCGCCGTCGACGCGCAGCAGGCCGCCCCCGCGCTGCCGCCGCCCGCGCCCGAGCTGGCCGCGCAGGTCCAGCCGCGCCCGCCGGGCTTCTGCACCGGCTGCCCCGAGCGCCCCATCTTCACCGCGATGAAGCTGGTCGAGCGCGAGCTAGGCCCGCACCACGTGTCGGCCGATATCGGCTGCCATCTGTTCTCGATCCTGCCGCCGTTCAACATCGGCAACACGACGATGGGCTACGGCCTGGGCGCGGCCGGCGCCGCGGCGCTCAATGCCCGCGGCTCGGCCAAGCGCGCGATCAGCGTGATGGGCGACGGCGGCTTCTGGCACAACGGGCTGACCAGCGGCATTGCCAACGCGGTGTTCAACAAGTCCGACAACCTCACCGTCATCGTCGACAACAGCTACACCTCGGCCACCGGCGGCCAGGACGTGCTGTCCAGCAAGGCCGCGAACCCGACGCGCAGCACCGGCCACGCGATCGAGGACGCGGTGCGTGGCGTCGGCGTGCGCCAGGTGCGCACGGTCACGCACACCTACGACCTGGCGCAGATGAAGGCGGCGCTGAAGGACGCGCTGACGACGAAGGAGAAGGGCCCCAAGGTCATCGTCGCGCAGAGCGAATGCATGCTCAACCGCCAGCGGCGCGAGAAGCCGCTGGCGCGCCAGGCCGTTGCGGCCGGTCAACGCGTGGTGCGCGAGCGCTTCGGCGTCGACCCCGACACCTGCACCGGCGACCATTCGTGCATCCGGCTGTCGGGCTGCCCGTCGCTGACCATCAAGCCCAACCCCGACCCGCTGCGCCAGGACCCGGTGACCGCGGTGGCGGATTCCTGCGTCGGCTGCGGCCTGTGCGGCGAACTGGCGCACGCCGCGGTGCTGTGCCCGTCGTTCTACCGCGCGCGCATCGTCAGCAACCCCAGCGGCTGGGACCGCTTCAAGGCACGCTGTTCGAGTTGGGTGATCGGCCGGCTGCAATCGCGCCGCGCGGCGCGGCGTGCGCGCTGGGCGTTCTGAGATGGAGCTGCAGGCAACGCCGCAGGCTCCCTCTCCCGCCCCGCGGGAGAGGGCGGGGGGTGAGGGCGCGCGCCCGATCACGATCGCCGTCCTCGCGATGGGCGGCGAGGGCGGCGGCGTGCTGGCCGACTGGATCGTCGACCTCGGCGAGCACAACGGCTACATCGCGCAGACCACCTCGGTGCCCGGCGTCGCGCAGCGCACCGGCGCGACGATCTACTACGTGGAGCTGTTCCCGCGCGCCGCCGCGCAGGCCGCCGGCGCACCGCCGGTGCTGGCGCTGATGCCGCTGCCCGGCGACGTGGACCTGGTGCTGGCGTCCGAGCTGATGGAAGCCGCGCGCGCGGTGCAGCGCGGCCTGGTCACGCCCGACCGCACGACGCTGGTGGCCAGCACGCACCGCGTCTATGCAATCGCCGAGAAGTCCGCGCTGGGCGACGGCCGCGCCGATGCCGATCTGATGCTGGACAAGGTGCGCGAGGCGGCCCGGCGCTTCGTCGGCTTCGACATGGCGGCGCTGGCCGAAGCCCAAGGCAGCGTGATCAGCGCCGTGCTGTTCGGCGCGCTGGCAGCCACCGGCGCGTTGCCGTTCGACCGCGCGCAGTTCGCGGCGACGATCGAGCGCGGGGGCATCGGCGTCAAGTCGAGTCTCGCGGCTTTCGATGCCGCGTATCAGCGGGCGCAGCAGCCGCCGGCCGAAGCTACACCGGTGGCCTTCACGCTGCCGAAGGCCGCCGACCCCGAAATGCAAGCCCTGCTGGACCGCGCGGCGCGCGAGCACACTGGCGCCGCGCTGCCGCTGGTCGTCGAAGGCCTGCGCCGGCTGGTCGACTGGCAGGACCCGGCCTACGCGGTGCTGTACCTGGACCGTTTGAAAACGACGTTAGCTGCCGCGCCGGCGTCAGCAACCGAGACGCTGGCGCCCGACCTGGCCCGCCACCTCGCGCTGTGGATGGCCTACGAGGACACCGTGCGCGTCGCCGACCTGAAGACCCGCGACACCCGCTTCGCCCGCGTGGCCGCCGAAGTGCGCGTCCAGCCCGGCCAGGTGCTGGCGTTCAGCGAATTCATGCACCCGCGGCTGCAGGAGATCGCCGACACGCTGCCGGCCGCGCTCGGCCGCTGGCTGCTGGCCTCCGGCGCGCCGCGCCGCTGGGTGCAGCGCGTCGCCGGCCGCGGCCGCGTGGTCGACACCAGCTCGCTGGGCGGCTTCTTGCTGCTGTGGACGCTGGCCGGCCTGCGCCGCTGGCGCCGCGGCATGCTGCGCTACCAGGTGGAGCAGCAGCGCATCGAGGCCTGGCTGGCCGACGTGCGCGCCGCGCTGCAGCGCGGCGACGCGGCGCTGGCTGCCGAGATCGTGCGCTGCCAGCGCCTGGTCAAAGGCTATGGCGACACGCACGAGCGCGGCCTGGCCAACTTCGAACGCCTGCGCAAGGCCTGGACCGGCCGCGCGCTGCCGGCCGCCGCGTTGGCCGAGCTGCGCAGCGCCGCGCTGGCCGACGAGCAAGGCCAGGTGCTGACCGCCGCGCTGCAACGGCTGGGCATCACCGGCTAACCGTGGAGACGAACGCCATGTACCGCGACAACCCCGAAGCCATCGCCGCGCTGGTGCGCGACACCGAGGTGCACAAGGACTGCTACACCGCGCCTGAGCTGTTCGCGCTGGAGATGGAGCACCTGTTCGCCAACTGCTGGGTCTACGTCGGCCATGCCAGCCAAGTGCCCAACGCCGGCGACTACTACGCGACGACGGTCGGCGACCAGCCGGTGATGATGGTGCGCCAGGCCGATGGCGGCGTGAAGGTGCTGCACAACCGCTGCCTGCACAAGGGCGTCAAGGTCGTCGGCGACGGCGCGGGCCACGCCGGGCGCTTCTTCCGCTGTCCGTACCACGCCTGGACCTACAAGCTCGACGGCGTGTTGCAGAGCACGCCGCTGCGCCAGGGCTACGACAACACCGGCTTCGAGCACTGCGAGGCCAGCCGCGGCATGCCGGCCGCGGCCACGCAGGTCTACCGCGACTTCGTGTTCTGCCGCCTGGCGAAGACGGGGGTCAGCTTCGAGGACTACTTCGGCCAGTCGCTGTCGACGCTGGACAACATGGTCGACCGCTCGCCCGAAGGCAGGCTGCAGGTGGCCGGCGGCGTGCTGCGCTACCTGCACCGCTGCAACTGGAAGATGCTGGTCGACAACCAGACCGACACCTGCCACCCGATGGTGGCGCACGAGTCGTCGGCCGGCACCGCCGTGCGCGTGTGGAAGGCCGCGCCCGAAGGCACGCCCAAGCCGATGGCGGTGGAGCTGTTCGCGCCCTTCGTCAGCCCGTACGACTTCTTCGAGAAGATGGGCATCCGCGTCTGGGATCACGGCCACGGCCACACCGGCGTGGCCGATTCGATCCACGCCGCGTATTCGCCGGTGCCCGGCTACTGGGAAAAGATGGTCGCCGCCTACGGCGAGGACCGGGCCAAGCAGATCCTGGGCGAGGTGCGGCACAACACCGTGTATTGGCCCAACATCATGGTCAAGGGCCCGATCCAGACGCTGCGTCTGTTCAAGCCCATCGCGGCCGACCGCACGCTGGTCGAGAGCTGGACCTTCCGCTTGGTCGGCGCGCCGGACCTGCTGCTGGAACGCACGCTGATGTACAACCGCTTGATCAACGCGCCCACCTCGGTGGTGGGGCACGACGACCTGGAGATGTACGAGCGCGCGCAGGCCGGGCTGCTGTCGCGTGGCACCGACTGGATCAACGTCGCGCGCCTGTACGACCCCGCCGAGCACGGCCTGCTGCCGCGGCCCGAAGGCGTGGTGACCAACGGCACCAACGAATGGCAGATGCGCAACCAGATGCGCGCCTGGGTGCGGCACATGACCTCGTCGATGAAGCAGGGGGTGGCGGCATGAGTGCGGTGCCCAGCAACCAGGACCTGATCGACTTCGTGCTGCGCGAGGCGCGGCTGCTGGACGAACTGCGCTTCGACGACTGGCTGCAGCTCTTCGCCGAAGACGGCCACTACTGGATGCCGCTGCAGCACGGGCAGCAAGACCCCAAGCTCGTCTGCTCGCTGATGTACGAGGACAAGCTGCTGCTGCAGGTGCGCATCGAGCGGCTGCACGGCCAGCGCACCTTCTCGCAGCAGCCTGGCAGCCGCTGCCACCATCTGCTGCAACAGCCCACTGTCGAGTCGCGCGACGACGCGGCCGGCGTCTACGTCACGCGCACCGCCTTCCACTACCTGGAGACGCGGCAGGACGACCAGCAGCTCTTCGCCGGCTGGGCCACGCACACGCTGCAGGCCACGGCCGATGGCTTGCGCATCCAATTGAAGCGCGTCGATCTGGTCAACTGCGACGCCGCGTTCGGCAACATCCAGTTGTTCATGTGATGCTGGAGCCGTTGCCGAACACCGTCGCTGAGGCCTTCGAAGCCGCGGCCAGGCGCTGGCCCGATCGCCCGTGCCTGGCGCTGCTGGCCGAGACCGCGGCCGCCTACGGCCTGCAGCCGGGCGAGTGGACCTATGCGCAAGCGCAGGCCCGCATCGAGGCCTTGCGCGCCCGGTACGCCGCCGCCGGCTACGGCCACGGCCACCGCGTCGGGCTGCTGCTGGAGAACCGGCCGGCCTTCTTCTGGCACTGGTTCGCGCTCAACGGCCTGGGCGTCTCGGTGGTGCCGATCAACGCCGAGCTGCGCAGTGCCGAGCTGGAATACCTGGTCGGCCACAGCGAGATCGCGCTGGCCGTTGCGCTGCCGCAGCGCCATGCGGCCTTGCGCGCCGCGGCGCAGGCGGCGGGCCGCCCGCTGGCGCTGATGGCCGATGGCGACGCGGTGCCCGCCGCGCCGTTTGCGCCGCCGCTGGCGGGCCAGGCGGTCGGCGAGCTGAGCGAATGCGCGCTGCTCTACACCAGCGGTACCACCGGCCGTCCCAAGGGCTGCATCCTGCCCAACCGCTACCACTTGCACAGCGGCCGCTGGTACGCGCAGGTGGGCGGTTTGGCGGCCTTGCGCGACGGCGCCGAGCGCATGCTGACGCCGCTGCCGCTGGTGCACATGAACGCGATGGCCTATTCGGCGCTGGCGATGGTGCTGACCGGCGGCTGCCTGATCGTGCTGGACCGCTTCCACCCCGGCTCGTGGTGGGCCAGCGTGCGCGAGTCCAAGGCCACCGTCGTGCACTACCTGGGCGTGATGCCGGCGATGCTGATGAAGGCCGCGCCCACGGCCGACGACCGCGCGCATGCGGTGCGCTTCGGCTTCGGCGCCGGCGTCGACCGCGCGCTGCACGCGCCTTTCGAGCAGCGCTTCGGCTTCCCGCTGCTGGAAGCCTGGGCGATGACCGAGACCGGCGCCGGCGCCGTGGTGATGGCCAACGCCGAGCCGCGCCAGGTCGGCAGCAACTGCTTCGGCCGCGAGGGCGTTGACGTGCAGGTCCGTGTGGTGGCCGACGACGGCCGCGACGCCACGGTCGACCAGCCCGGCGAGCTGTGGGTGCGCCATGCCGGCGACGATCCGCGCTACGGCTTCTTCGCCGGTTATCTGAAGGACGAGGACGCCACCGCCGAGGCCTGGGAGCAGGGCTGGTTCCACACCGGCGACATCGTGCGGCGCGACGCGGCCGGCGCGCTGCACTTCATCGACCGGCGCAAGAACGTGATCCGCCGCAGCGGCGAGAACATCTCGGCGGTGGAAGTCGAAGGCGTGCTGAACCAGATGCCCGAGCTGAAGGCTAGCGCGGTGGCCGCCGCGCCCGACGCGCTGCGCGGCGACGAGGTGCTGGCCTGCGTGGTCACGCATATGCCGGTGCCCGAGGCTGATCGTCCGGCGCTGGCGGAGCGCATCGTTCGGCATGCGCTGGAGCGGCTGGCGTATTACAAGGCGCCGGGTTATGTCGCCTTCGTCGAGGCGCTGCCGCTCACCGCGTCGCAGAAGATCGCGCGCGGGGAGTTGAAGGCGCTGGCGCAGGAATTGCCAGGGTCGGCGGCTTGTGTCGACACGCGGCATTTGAAGAAACGGGTGGTGGAATGACGTCGGGCGTTCGTGGCATCGTGGCGGCAAGGCTGCGGGCGAGCCCCGGCGGCGGCTCAAGATCGAGCCGTTGCGCGGCGCTGCGCGCCGCGTCCCTTGCGGTGCTCGGACTTGCAGCCCGCCGGGAAACTCGCTGCGCTCACTTCGTTCGCTACGCTCGGACAGTCCCGGCGAGTCAGTGCACGTGGCGCGCCGTGCCGGCGCGCGGCTGCAAGTCCTGCGCGCCTCAGGCGTCTCGATATTCGCCGCCGCCGGGGCCCGCCCGCAGCCTTGCGGCAACGCACGTTGTGCGCGTGGCGGATCGGTGTGCGGCATGGCTTGGGAAGACAGCGTCATGACGTGCCGGCGCGGTTATGAAGGTGTTGCCGTCGCCGTCCCGGTCAGCGTGCCCTACTTGCGCTACAGCACCCGGGGCGCGCATTGGTTCATCGGCCAGGCATTGAAAGGCCTGCTCGACGCCAGCGGCCTGCGCAAGGACGAGATCGACGGCCTGACGATCAGCAGCTTCTCGCTCGCGCCCGACACCGCGGTCGGCGTCACGCAGCACCTGGGGCTGTCGCCGCGCTGGCTGGACCACATCCCCAACGGCGGCGCGTCGGGCGTGATGGCGCTGCGCCGCGCCGCGCGCGCGGTGCAGGCGGGCGATGCCGACGTCGTGGCCTGCATCGCCGCCGACACCAACCACGTCGACAGCTTCCGGCTGATGCTGGGCGGCTTCTCCGACTTCAGCCGCGACGCCACCTACCCCTACGGCTCGGGCGGGCCCAACGCGCTGTTCGCGTTCATCACCGCGGCCTACATGGCGCGCACCGGCGCCACGCGCGCCGACTTCGGCCGCGTCTGCGTGGACCAGCGGACCAACGCGCTGGCCTGGGGATCGCGCGTCTTCAAGAAGCCGCTGACGCTGGACGAGTACCTCGCCGCGCGGCCCATCGCCGAGCCCATCCACCTGTTCGACTGCGTGATGCCTTGCGCCGGCGCCGAAGCCTTCCTGGTGATGCGCGAAGAACGCGCGCGCGGCCTCGGGCTGCCGTTTGCCGCGCTGCGCGGCAGCATCGAGCGCCACAACGCCTTCAGCAGCGACCCGATGATGGTGCGCGGCGGCTGGCACGTCGACCGCGACGACTTGTACGCGATGGCCGGCTGCAGCCCCGCCGACATCGGCTTCGTGCAGACCTACGACGACTATCCGGTGATCGTGCTGATGCAGTTCGAAGGCCTGGGCTTTTGCGGCGACGGCGAAGCGCCGGCCTTCGTGCGCAGCCACTCCACCACCTGGGACGGCGACTTTCCGCACAACACCTCGGGCGGGCAGTTGTCGTCCGGCCAGGCGGGCTGCGCCGGCGGCTTCCTCGGCATGACCGAGGCGCTGCGGCAGATCACCGGCGCCGCGGGCGACCGCACCGTGGCCAATCCGAAGCTGGGCCTCGTCAGCGGCTACGGCATGGTCACCTACGACCGCTGCCTGTGCACCGGCGCGGTGATCCTGGGAGCGCCATCATGACCATGCCCTTGATGCGCCCCAAGCGCAAGAACCCGGTCAAGCGCACGCGGCAGATCAACGTGCCGCCGTGGGCGCGCGGCCGCGTCGCTTTAAGCCTGACCGCGGCCGCCGCCGAAGGCCGCTTCGAGCTGCAGGTCTGCCAGGACTGCGGCGCCGTGCAATACCCGCCGCGCGAGGCCTGCGGCCATTGCACGTCGCCGCGCCTGCGCTGGCGGCCGCAGTCGGGTGCCGGGCAACTGCTGGCCGTCACCACGCTGCATCACAGCAACGACTTGTTCTTCCGCGAACGCCTGCCGTGGCGGCTGGGCCTGGTGCACCTGGACGCCGGGCCCACCGTCGTGACTCACCTGCATGGCGACGTGCAAGCCGCCCCCGCGCGCGTCACTGTCGGCGCCCGGCTGGACCGCGCCGGCCGCGCGGTGCTGATCGCCTTTCCGCCCGAGGAGACCCCCCACATGGCCGACGACCCGATGCTGCGCGAGATGAGCTGCGACCCCCGCTTTCGCAAGGTGCTGGTCACCGACGGCATGACGCCCGTGGGCCAGGCCGCGGTGCGTGCGCTGGTCAAGGCCGGCGCCGGCCTCGTCTGGGTCGGCCATGCCGAGCCGTGGAAGCGCCACGGCTCGGGCTTGGACGACATCACGGCATTGCCGCAAGTGACGCTGGTGCCGCTGGACCTCAGCAACGAGCGCAGCGTGACCGAGCTGGCCGGCGAAATCGGCGGCAAGGTCGACATCGTGATCAACAACGCCGAGGTGCACCGCAGCTTCGGCATCGGCGCCCGGCGCGGCACCGACGCGGCGCGCGCCGAGATGGAGATCAACTACTTCGGCCTGCTGCGCCTGGCGCAGGCCTTCGGCCCGGCGCTGAAGGGCCGCGCGGCCGACGGCGTGCTGAACGCCACCGCCTGGGTCAATCTGCTGTCGATCTACGCGCTGGCCAACTTCCCGCCGCACGGCACCTTCAGCGCCAGCAAGGCGGCGGCGCATTCGCTGGCGCAATGCCTGCGCGCCGAGATGCGGCCGGCCGGCATCCGCGTCGTCAACGTCTTCCCCGGCCCGGTCGACGACGACTGGAACCAGAACCTGCCGCCGCCCAAGCTGTCGCCGGAAGCGCTGGCCGCGGCCATCGTCAAGGCGCTGCGCGACGGCGTCGAGGACGTCTACCCCGGCGACGTGGCGCAGGAATGGCTGGAGCGCTGGCGCGACGACCCGCGCGTGCTGCAGCGCGAACTGGCGGCCGGTGGATGAGGCGGATGAGCACCATGACGACCCCCAATGCCCAACTGTTGACCCAACTCGCCGCCGCGCTGCAGGGCGGCGGCATCGAGGTCGTGGACCTGACGCAGACGCTGTCGCCCGACTTCCCGCAGATCGCGCTGCCGCCCGAGATGGGGCAGTGCTGGCCGTTCCGCATCGAGGAGATCTCGCACTACGACGAGCGCGGCCCCGGCTGGTACTGGAACAACTTCTCGTGCGGCGAGCACACCGGCACCCACTTCGACGCGCCGGCGCACTGGATCTCGGGCCGCCACCTGCCGCACGGCACGGTGGACACGCTGCCGGTGCAGCGCCTCGTCGCGCCGGCCTGCGTGATCGACTGCCACCAACAGGCCGCCGCCGATCCCGACTACCTGCTGAGCGTGGCCGACATCCAGGCCTTCGAGGCGCTGCACGGCCGCATCGCGCCGGGAAGCTGGCTGCTGATGCGCACCGACTGGTCGAAACGAACCGACCCCGAGGCCTACCAGAACTTCGACGAGACCGGCCAGCACACGCCCGGCCCCAGCAGCGAGGCGGTGCAGTTCCTGGTCGAGCAGCGCGGCGTGCTGGGCTTCGGCTCCGAGGCCATCGGCACCGATGCCGGCCAGGGCTTCCATTTGCGCCCGCCTTATCCCTGCCACTACTACATGCACGGCGCCGGCCGTTGGGGACTGCAATGCCTGAGCAACCTGGACCGGCTGCCGCCCACCGGCAGCCTGCTGATCACGCCGCCGCTGAAGATCGAGAAGGGCAGCGGCAGCCCGCTGCGCGTGCTGGCCTTGGTCGCGAAATGAGCGGCACGGTCCTGCTGACCGGCGCCAGCACCGGCATCGGCCGCGTGCTGTGCCAGCGGCTGCTGGACCAGGGGCACGAGGTCGTGGCCTTGTCGCGCCGCGGCAGCGGTTTGTCGAGCGATCGCCTGCACGAGCTGACGGTCGATCTGATGGATCCAGCCGCCACCGCGCAGGCCGCCGCCGAAGTGGCAAGTCGCTTCGCCGTCGACCGCTTCGTCCACAACGCCGGCGCGATGCGCCCGGCCTTGCTGGCCGACGTGAAGCCCGAGGACCTGCCGGGCTTGAGCCAGTTGCACCTGGGCAGCGCGATCACGCTGATGCAGGCGGTGCTGCCGGGCATGCGCTGGCGCCGCTTCGGCCGCGTGGTGCTGCTGGGCTCGCGCGGCGCCCTGGGTGCGGCCACGCGCAGCGCCTATGCGGCCACCAAGGCCGGCATGGTGGGCCTGGTGCGCACCTGGGCGCTGGAGCTGGCGGCCGACGGCATCACCGCCAACGTCGTCGCGCCGGGGCCGATCGGCGGCACCGAGATGTTCCACGAGGTGGTGCCCGCGAACAGCGAGCGCGAACGCAAGCTCGCCGCCGCGATTCCCGCGCAGCGCCTGGGCACGCCGGAAGACGTGGCGCACGCGGTGCAGTTCTTCCTGGCCGCCGAGGCCGGCTTCGTCACCGGCCAGGTGCTCTACGTCTGCGGCGGGGCGAGCGTGGGGAGCATCGTGATCTGACGGCAAGGCCGCCAGAGCTTGCGCAGCCACGTCCTACTTCAGCAGTTCCATCCCCAAGCGCGCAGCCTGCTTGTCGAAGGTGACGCTGCGCGCGCAGCCTGCCAGCAGCGCGCCTTCGACGATGAGGGCATCGGCCAGGTCGCCGGCCGCGCTGCCCAGACGGGCCAGCGCGCGCAGCACCACTGGGCGCTGTTCGACGACGAACTGGCGCGTGTCGAGCAGGTCGTGCACGGTCTGGCGCAACTCGGCGGGCGTGGCGCCATACAGGCGTTTCAGGACCCAGCAGGTTTCGACCAGCACGACCAGGCCGATGTGGCCGGGCTCGCGCTCGCTCAGTTCGCGCTCGATCAGTTGCGTGGCGCGTGCCGATTGCGCCGCGTGGTCCTGCGCCAGCCAGCGGACGAGGACGTTGGTGTCGAGGCCGATCATGCCGGAGCGCGTCTTCAGCGGCGGCGGGGCTTGGCGCGAGCGCCTTGCGGGACTGCTCGGCGCTCGGCCGCCTCGGCCTGCACGGCGGCGGACATGTCGTCCACGCTCACCGGGCGTGCTGAACGGCCCGCGAATCGGCCGCGCAGCCGGGCGGCGTCGTGGCGCAGCGCGATCACCTTGAAGCTGCCGTCGGGCTCGGCAACGAAGTCCACCTTGTCGCCGGTCTCCACGCCCAAGGCGCGGCGCACGGCCTGCGGCAGTGTGATCTGGCCCTTGCTGGTGAGGGTGGAAGTGGTCATGGCGCAGCGCACTCCTTACGTTGGGTAAGGATCATACCGGCCCCGCGAACACCCGCAGCCCCAGCACGACCCAGAACGCCACCAGCACCCCGTTGCTGGCCGCGAAAGCCGCGAAGCGGTGCGACACGCGGTTGTAGCCGACGTGGATCAGGCTGTGCACCACGCGCAGCGCCACGTAGGCCCAGGCCAGGCGCAGCAGCGCGGGTGAAACGTTGGAAGTGACGAGCGCGGCCAGGCAGCCGACGTAGAACAGCAGCGGCAGCTCCAGCAGGTTCATGTAGTTGCGGTTGGCCAGCACCACCGACGGCGGCAGTTGCGGCGCCTCGCCGAGGGCGAAGTCCTGCACCGCGGCGCGGCCCCGCAGCGCGGCGGCCACGCGGCGGCCGGCCACCAGCAGCAGGATCAGCGCCGTCCACGCGGCGAGCGCGAAGACCGGGGCCAGGATGGCGGTGTCGGGCTTGGGGTTCATCGTGGTTCCTCGTTGCGCCGGACATTGGCGCCCAGGGGATGCTGCCAGGCCAGCGCCCAGAGCATCAGCAGCCCGGCCAGCAGCGCGCCGGCGGCGATCTGCAGCGACAGCGTGAAGCCCGCGGCCGGCGTGGCGCTGTGGCGCAGCAGCGCGGCCACCATCGGCGGGCCGGCGATCTGGCCCAGGCCATAGGCCGCGGTGAGCCAGCCGATCAGCCCCGAGACGTTGTGCGGCCGCAGGCGCCGCGCCTCCTGCATCGCGAACAGCGTGATCGCGGTGAACGGCAGCCCCAGCAGCAGGCTGCCGAGCGCAAAGCCCGCCAGGCTGGGCCACCACACGCTCAGCAGCACGCCGGCGGCTTGCAGGCCGTAGCAGACCATCAGCAGGTGGCGGCGGTCGCTGTGCAGCGGCAGCCGCGTGGTCAGCAGCGCGCCGAGGGCGACGCCCAGGCCGAACAGCGGCCAGAACAGGTCCAGCCAGATCGAGCCCGGCAGCGCCTGGCGCGCGATCACCGGCAAAAAGGTGGCCGTCACGATGTAGCCGAAGCCGGCCAGCCCGTAGGCCAGCGTGAACAGCGCGACCGCGCCGCGGTGGTGCGCCGCGGCGCCCGGCGGCGGGGCCGGCGGCGCCGCCACCGCGCCGTGCAACTGCGGCCAGGTCCAGCGCGGTCAGCGCGACGGCCAGCGCCGCGAACACGGCCCAGCCGGCGGCCGCGTGGACGCCGGCCGCCACCATCGCGCTGGCCGCCAGCCCGCTGACGGCGATGCCCAGCCCCGGCCCGACGTAGATGATGCCGGCCAGCGCCGGCGCGCCGAGCGCGCTCAGGCGCGCCAGGCACCAGCCCGACACGTAGACGAAGACCAGCGCGCTGGCCACGCCCGCCAGGCCGCGCCACAGCGGCCACAGCGCCGCCGGCGGCAAGGCCATGCCCAGCGTCAGCAGCACCGTGGCCAGCAGCCCGGTGCGCACCGCGGCCGTGTGCGCCAGCGGCCGCCGCAGGCGCAGGCGCCGCCACAGCGCGGGCTGCAGCGCGCACAGCAGCGCGCCCAGCCAGTAGCCCAGGTAGTTGGCGGTGGCCAGCCAGCTTGCGCTGCCCAGGTCGACCACGCCGTCGTGCAGCATCATCGGCAGCAGTGGCGTGAAGGCGAAGCGGCCGATGCCCATCGCGACGGCCAGCGCCAGCAGGCCGGTGATGGCGACGGCCCACGGGCGCGCCGCGGGGCGGGAGGAAGCGGATGCGGGCGGCGGCGTGGCGGACATGCGCGCATTGTCCGGGCCGCGGCGCCGGCGGCCCGTCTGCCACAATGATCCGGTCGTTTTTCGAGCCCAGGCCATGAACCCCAACGATGCCGCCCTGACCACCGTGGCGCCGCAGCGCGCGCGGCCGCTCGCCGAGGTGCCGACGCTGGCCGCGCAGGCGGTGGAGGTGCTGCGCTCGTCGCAGGCCTTGTTCGCGCTCTCGGCCGACGAGGCGCGCGCGGTGGTCGGCTACATGCGGGTGCTGAGCTATCCCAAGGGCGCGACGCTGCTGCGCGAAGGCGACGGCAGCGACAGCGCCGAGATGCTGCTGCTGCTGGACGGCGAGGTCAGCGTCGACGCCGGCGTCGACGCGCCGGCCGGCGCGGTGCCGATCGCGGCCCTGGGGCCGGGCAGCGTGCTGGGCGAGGTGGCGCTGCTCGACGGCCGGCCGCGCTCGGCGCAGTGCACCGCGCTGTCGCCGGTGCGCGCCGGGGGCCTGAGCCGGCGCGCGCTGGAGACCATGCTCGACACCCACCCGCGCGCCGCCGCCAAGCTGATGATCGCGCTGTCGCGCCACATCAGCGAGCGCCTGCGCGCGATGGGCCAGCAGCTGCAGGTCTACGGCCAGCTCACCGCGTCGCTGCAGGGCGAACTGGACCGGCTGCGCGCGGCCGGCGGCGCCCGGCGCTGACGGCAGGGCTCGCGCCAAGGGTTTTCCACGTTCACCGCGGGTGAACGGCTTAACAGCCGGGCGTCTTCTGCGCGGCCGGGCCCGCCGATAGCATGGCCTCAGCCCATTTCAGGCGAGGCCTTGTTGCGATGAAGAAGCGCTTGTTCACGATGGCGGCGGCGGCCCTGACGGCGGTGTCCGCCTTTGCCGATTTCCCCGACAAACCGATCACCATCGTCGTGCCCTTCGTGGCCGGCGGCCCCAGCGACAAGGTGGCGCGCGACTTCGCCGAAGCGCTGCGCAAGCCGCTGAACCAGACGGTCGTGATCCAGAACGTCGGCGGCGCCGGCGGCACCATCGGCGCGGCGCAGGTGGCCAAGGCCGCGCCCGACGGCTACACGCTGCTGCTGCACAACATCGGCATGAGCACCTCGCCGGCGCTGTACCGCACGCTGCCGTACCACACCACGCAGGACTTCGAGTACCTGGGCATCATCAACGAGGTGCCGATGACGCTGATCGGCAAGCTCACGCTGCCGGCCGCCAGCTTCCCCGAGCTGCAGAAGTGGCTGCAGGCGAACAAGGGCAAGGTCAACCTCGCCAACGCGGGCCTGGGCTCGGCGTCGCACCTGTGCGGGTTGCTCTTCATGAGCGCGCTGAAGATGGAGATGACGACGGTGCCGTACAAGGGCACGGCGCCGGCGATGTCGGACCTGATTGGCGGCCAGGTCGACATCATGTGCGACCAGACGACCAACACGTCGGCGCAGATCGAGGGCAACCGCGTCAGGGCCTACGCGGTGACGACGACCAAGCGCCTGAGCACGCCGGCGCTGGCCGCGCTGCCGACGCTGGACGAGGTGGGCCTGAAGGGCTTCGACGTCAGCATCTGGCACGGGCTGTACGCGCCCAAGGGCACGCCCAGGGCGGTGCTGGAGCGCCTCAACGCCGCGCTGAAGACGGCGTTGAAGGATGCCGAGTTCGTGCACCGCGAGGAGGCGCTGGGCGCCGTCGTCGCCACCGACGCGCGCGTCAACCCGGCCGAGCACAAGCGCTTCGTCGAGGCCGAGATCGCCAAGTGGGGCCCGGTGATCAAGGCCGCCGGCCAGTACGCCGACTGAGCATGGCCGCGACGTCGACACCGCAGCGCCTGCCGCTGTCGCTGATCGCGCTGGCGCTGGTGGTGGTCGGCGCCAGCGTGCTGCTGGCGCTGCTGCCGCCGGCGGCGCATGGCCCGGCGGCGCCGGCACCGGCACCGACCGCGGTGGTCAAGCCGGCGGCGGCCGGGCCCGCAGCCGCGCCGGCAGCGCCGGTGATGACGCCTCGCTCGTTCACCGTCGAGATCGCCGGCGGACGGCTCAAGGGTGGCGACGAGACGCTGAAGGTGCAACAGGGCGAGCAGGTCGAGATACGTGTCAGCAGCGATCAGCCGGTGGTGCTGCACCTGCACGGCTACGAGGTCGAAGCCAAGGTCGCGCCGCCGGCGCCGGCGCTGCTGGCCTTCAAGGCCGACCTGGCGGGCCGCTTCCCGGTGCACGAGCACCGCGAAGGCGCGGGCAACCATCGTGCGCTGCTGTTCATCGAAGTCCATCCGTAGCGCGCCCGCGTTCGCATTCGTCCTTGCCGCCGCCGACGCCGGCGCGCACGGCTTCGGCCAGCGCTTCGACCTGCCGCTGCCGCTGTGGCTGTGGCTGACCGGCGCCGGCGCGACCATCGTGCTGACCTTCGCGGCGCTGGCGCTGTTCGCGCGCCGGCGCCCGCTGCGCGCGGCCTGGCGCAGCGTGGACCTGCTCCAGTTCGCCGCCGTGCGGCGCCTCGCGCACCCGCTGGCGGTGGTGCTGCGGGCCGTCGCCTGCGCGCTGTTCCTGCTGACGCTGGCCACCGGCTTCTTCGGCAACCCCGATGCCTATGCCAACCTCAGCGTGACGATGGTCTGGGTGCTGTGGTGGGTGGGCCTGGCCTTCTGCTGCGCGCTGGTGGGCGACCTGTGGGAGGTGGCCGACCCGCTGCGCACGCTGTACCGCGCCGCGGCGCGCGCGCTCGGCGGGCGCGAATCGCTGGCCTTGCCCTGGCCGCCGTGGCTGGGCTCCTGGCCGGCGGTGCTGCTCTTCTTCGGCTTCGCCTGGGCCGAGCTGGTGTGGCAGGGCAAGGACGTGCCGCGCCAGCTGGCGTCCCTGATGCTGGGTTATGCGATGCTCACGTGGCTGGGCATGCTGGCCTTCGGCGTCGAGGTCTGGCGCGAGCGCGGCGACGCCTTCGCGCTGGCGTTTCGCGTGCTGGGCCGCTTTGCGCCGCTGGCGCTGCGCAGCAGCTCGGCCGCCGGGCCGGCGGTCCTGCGGCTGCGGCCCTACGCGGCCGGGCTGCTGACCGACGAGCCGGTGCCGCGCTCGCTGGCGGCCTTCGTGCTGCTGATGCTGGCCACCGTCACCTTCGACGGCTTCCACCAGACGCCGCTGATGGAGCGGCTGGAGACCGCCGCGCAGACCTGGCGTCCCCTGGCCGAGGCGCTGTTCGCGCTCTGGACCTCGGGCATCAGTGAGACGCAGTGGCTGCAGACCGCGCTGCTGCTGCTGTTTCCGCTCGCCTTCGTGCTGATCTTCCACGCGGTGGAGGCGCTGGCGCGGCGGCTGGCCGGCGCCGATGCCGGCGGCGCGGCCGACGCGATGGTCTGGAGCCTGGTGCCGATCGCGGTGGCCTACCACCTGTCGCACTACTTCACGCTGCTGCTGACGACCGGCCAGTTCATCGTCCCGCTGGCCTCCGACCCGTTCGGCTGGGGCTGGAACCTGTTCGGCACCCGCGGCCGCGCGGTCGACCTGGGCGTGGTCAGCCCGGCCGTCTACTGGTATGGGGCGGTGGTGCTGATCGTCGCCGGTCATGTGCTGGCGGTAATCGTCGCGCACGTCGAGGCGCAGCTCCACGCCGGCAGCGCGCGCGCCGCGCTGCTGGGCCAGTTGCCGATGATGGCGCTGATGGTGGCCTACACCTGCCTGAGCCTGTGGATCATGGCGCAGCCGATCGTGGGCTGAGGTCGGCCGGGCGCTGCCTCGCGTCGATCGTCAATGCCGGAAGTTGGGGCCGGCGTCCCACGGCGCCTCGCCCTCGGCCCATGCCGGCGACTCCGCCTTCGGCGCCGGAGGGGGGCTGACGGCGCGGGACGGCACGGGCGGCGCGGGGGCTGCCGCCGTTCGGTCGACCTCGATCACGATGGGCTGCGCCGCGCCGGCCAGCACGATGCGGTCGGGCTCGATCGCGGTGACCGCGAGGCCGTCGACGCGGTCGCCCACGCGAAGCAGCAGGATCTGCGAGTCCGTCCTGCGGCGCACGGTGGCGAAGCTGCCGGCGCCGCCCACGGTCGTGCCGACGAGCTGGAGCGCCGGTGCGGGCGCCACTACCAGTGCAGGGCGGCTCGGCTCGGGTGCGGGCATGTGCCGCGCGATCGCCGGGGCAGGGGCCGGCACCGGCACCGGCACCGGCACGACGGCGTTGCCGGCCCAGGGACGCCACCACATTGCGATCGACACGGCCACGAGCGCCGCCGCCAGCCACCACGGCCAGCGGGCGCGATCCGTCAGGGAAGCTTGCATGTCGATCAGGTTCGGGCCGCCGGCGTGAAACGGGAACAGCATAGGCTAGTCGCGGCACCCAGGCACCGAAAGCTCATCGGCGGTTAAGGCGTTCACCGCAGGTGAGCAACGAACGGCGCCGCCGCCGCGCCGCGTCCGCCGCAAACCCGCGTGGTTGCTGGCGCTGCGGCTCGCGAGCCTTGTTGGCGGGGCGCGAGCGGCGGTCGAGGCCTGGCCGCCGCCCTCCTTGTCCGCGCCTCCAACGCTCGTGATACTTCCAGGTCCCGGGCAAACGGAAGACGACGACGATGTGGCTGAGATGGATCCCCGCCGGCGCGCGCGCCGCGATGACGGCCGCGGCCTTGCTGCTCACGCTGCATGCCGCGGCCGACCCCGCGCGGCTCGATGGACTGCAGATGGCCGGTCACGACCCGGTCGACCCGGCGCTGCGGCGCTTCACCGGCAAGGTGACCGGCGTGGGCCGGCCCGACAAGGCCGATCGCGTGTCCACGCTGCGCTTCGACCCGATCGGCCCGGGCATGGTGGCGCCCAAGCCCAACGAACTGCGCGGCTGGCGGCTCACCTTCATCAAGGGCAAGCTGTTCGGCCAGACCTTGTGGATCGTCGGCAATACCCCCAGCGAGCTGACGGTGCGCGACACCGATCCCTCGCTGGCCGGGGTGGTCGAGGGCGACATCCTGATGATCGAGCTGCTCGACCCCAATCTGGTCGAGCCGAGCTCGCGCCGCAGCGACGATGAGCCCCGGCGCGTGGCCTGAGCGCTGGCGCCCGCTGCGGCTGCTGGTTGCCGCGAGCCTGGTGAGCCTGGTGATGGCCGGCGCCGCGTGCGCACAGTCCGCGAAGCTGCCGGCCGACGCCGTGGACGGCTTCCACGCGGCGCTGAAGCGCAAGGACACCGGCGGCGCCCTGTCCTATCTGGATCGTGGGCTGGTCGTGTTCGAGTTCGGCAAGATGGACGCCACGATCGAGGCCTATGCCTTGAGCCACCTGCCGGGCGACATCGACATGGCCGCCGTCACCGATTGGCGCCTGCAGGCCCGCCGCGTGGGCGGCGGCGGCGACGAGCGCTGGGTGCTGAGCAGCTACCACGTGACCGGCAAGCGGCCCGACGGCAAGGCCATCGACCAGGTGATGCTGGAGACCGCCATCGTGCGGCGCGTCGGCGAGGCTTTCCGCATCGTTCACCTGCACTGGTCCAGCGACAAGAGCGAGTTGCAGACCTGGGTCCAGACGCCGCCGCGCCCGGTGCCGTGAAGGCTGCCGCGATCCAGGCGTACCAAGGGTTTCCACGGCGCCCACCGGCGGTTATGCGCTCAACCTTCGAACATCTTGTGGACCGCAGCTTGCGGCGGATACGCTGAAACCCAGCCACGTCACTGCGTGGCCGCTGGCGGGACCGAGGAGAGCGGAGACGACATTCCGGGCCAGCTTCAGGCATCTTGGATTCGAAGGCGGCGGCCTCACCGTCTCAACGCTCGCGCCGCTCTCGAATCTCCCAACAGAGGATTCGATCATGACCAGAACGCGAACCCGGATTCGCCAACGGCTCGCCCAGGGTGGATCCGCCCTGGTCGTCGCCATGCTGTCGCAATTCGCCGCGACGGGCGCGCAGGCGCAGTCGGCGCCCTACGTGACGCCGCCCAGGCTCTGCGAGCCCGGGCCCGGCGACCAGCCGGAGCCGGGCGTCAACGGGCACATCCCGCTGTCGGCCATGTACCCTGCCAGCCCCGACGGCTTCCAGGGCTACTGGTGCGGCGCGCGAAAGGTCGCCCAGCACACGCTGTTCAATCGCGGCGCCTTCGGCGACCTGCAGTTCAAGGTCAGCGGTTCATTGCGCTGCGCCTTTGCCTCCAATCGCGACGGCGCGGCCGGCGGCGATGCGGCGCTGACCACCGGCATCATCGTGTTCGACGTGAGCCAGCCCTCGAAGATGCAGGTGGTGCCCGCGAGCGGCGACACCACGATCGTCGGCACCGCGCCGTCCGCCAGCGTGACGACGAGCACCAACAAGTGGGGCGAGCAAACCACCGCCGCCACGCCCGTCAACCCGAACGGGAAGATCCTGCGCACCCCGGCGGCGATCGAGGCCTACTCGGGCCTGGAGCTCGCCGGCAACATCATGGTGGCCGGCTACAAGGACAACAAGTTCGTCGATGTCTACGACGTCAGCGACTGCCTGAACCCCGTCCCGCTGAACGCGAACTACCAGGCCCCCGGCGGCCACCACGACGGCTGGCTCACGCCCGACGGCAAGACCTGGTACGGCGTGCCGTTCGGCACCTCGGCCAAGGACGGCGGCCCGAAGCTCGTCACCGGCGGCACCTCCCCCACGGACAAGGACTGGGCCAACTACACCATCAACACGAACCGCGTCGACCTGCACGTCACCAGCCTGGACGACCCGAAGAACCCGAAGCTGCTGATGACCTGGAACCGGTCGATGCTGCCCGAGGACGTCAAGAACGACGAGAACTGGCGGATCATGGCGGCGACCAACATCCACGACGTCAGCAGCAACCCGGCCGGCACGCGGATCTATCTCTCGGTGTACGGCGGCGGCGGCCAGGTGGCCGGCAACATACCCAACGCCAACACCACGTTCTGGAACGATCAGACCTGCTCCAACGGCCTGCTGATCCTGGACTCGAGCGACATCGTCAAGCGCGTGGCCAACCCGCAGTTGAAGTACGTCAGCTACCTCTCGTGGTGCGACCAGCAGCCCGACCCCGAGTTCGAGCAGGGCGGCTACACCCGGATGACGTCGACCGCCGCGACGCATGCGACCGAGTGGGTGCGGCACGTCAACGGCAAGGAGTACATCGTCTCCACCGACGAGTCGTACGCCCTGTCGACGAGCAACACCAACGGCCTGCCGAACCAGTGCAAGCAGCAGAGCTTCGGCCGCATGATCGACATCTCGGACGAGAAGCACCCGAAGATCGTCGGTACGTTCGAGCAGGACGCCAACAAGAAGAGCGTCTGCCCGGAGCTGGTGGCGCAAGGCGGCAACATTCCGATGGTCCACTACCTGAATTTCGACGATCGCGAAAACATGCGCGTGACGGTCTACGCGGCCGCCTCGGGCGGCATCCGCTTCGTCGACTGGACCGATCCGACGAGCCCGAAGGAAATCGCCTACTACGTCAAGGAGCGCCAGACGCCCAACGTGATGGACTTCACCCGTCCCGACCCGCGCTACGACGCCGACAACTGCATGTACTACACGGGCTGGAACCAGGGCGGCCTGGTCTCGATCGAGCTGACCAACCCGCAGTACAACGCCTGCATGCGGCGCCGCGCCAGCGGCAGCGCGGTGCTGACCGCGGGCAGCAGCCGGCTGCAGATCGCGCTCGACGCGCAGCGCGCCGCCGGCGGGCCGATCGGCACGCTGCGGGTGCAGGGCCCGGGCGCCGACGTGCGGCTGAACACGGTGACGCGCCTGGGCTCGGCGATCGACGCCTGCGGTCCGGTCAAGGCGGAATCGAACTCGGTGCAGATCGACGGCAGCGGCACCTTCAACGGTCAGCCCGCGAGTTTCCGCGCCTGCGTGCAGGACACCGGCGACGGCACGCGCGGCGCGCCGCTCGACCGCTTCCACCTCACCTGCACCTCGGGCTGCTCGTTCACCGCCAGCGGCACGATCAGCAGCGGCAACCTGATCGTGCGCCAGCAGTAAGCGGCGCTCGAGCGACAACCACCAGAAAGAAGCATCATGACAATGACCCGACTCCTTCGCGGCGCCGCGCCGTTTGCCGTGGCCGCGATCGCGCTGGCCGCGGCCGGCCTGGCGCGTGCCGACGCCATCGCGTTCTCGTTCAGCTCCAGCGGCTTCGGCGTCATCGGCCCTTGCGCCGGCGGCGGCGACTGCCAGGACGCCTTCGCGGTCGGCGACGCCGACGACACCGCGGCCACGATCTCCGGCAACTGGGCGCAGTTCCTCAACTTCACGCTGATCCCCAGCAGCGGCGCCGTCAGCGGCACCTGGAGCCTGTTCGACAACGGCAGCGACTTCAACGACCTGTCGGGCAGCTTCACCGGCGAGTGGCTGCAGTTGTCGCCGACGCTGTCGCAACTGTCGCTGCACTACACGGTGACCTCGGGCGGCGGCCTGTTCGCCGGCTTCAGCGGCAGCGGCGAATCGGTGCTGACGGCCGACGCCGACTTCAACTACACCGAGACCGGCAGCTTCGCTCTCAGCAACGTGCCCGAGCCCTCGGTGGCCGCGCTGGCGGCGATCGCCGGCTTCGGCCTCGTGAGCCTGGGCGGCGCGCGCCGCCGGCGCCGCGGCTGAAGACACGCCGTCTCTCGACGACGGCCAAGAGAAGCAGCGAACGGCGAGGCACGAACGGGCATGCGCGGCTGCGTCCTTGCCTGCTTCGTGCTGTCGCTGCTGGCGCCGCCGCTGCTGCAGGTGGCGCATGCCGCGCGCCGCGCCTGGGCGCCGTGGGCCGAGCTGTGCTCGACGACCGATCCGCGCCAGCCTTCCGCGCCCGATCCGGGCCGCGAAGGCTGGCTGTTCGCGCGCGCCGCGCTCAACGTGCCGCGGCCCAAGGCCCGCCGGGCCTGAAGCCGGCTTCGCGCGACCCGATTGTGGGTACCCACAATGGGGAAAATCATGGCGCGATGCGGTTCCGCTGCAACAGCATGCGATCAAAAATCGATGCCTGTTGCAGTACATCCGGACCCGATGCGCGAAGCCCATTTGCGAGACCTGATCGCAGTCATTGAAACCGGCAGCGTCCGCTCTGCCGCGCGCAAGCTGGGGCTGACCCAGGCCGCCGTCAGCAAGAACCTCAGCGCGCTCGAAAAATCCCTCGGCGTGCCCTTGCTGGTGCGCTCCACGCAAGGCGTGGAACCCACCGAGTACGGCCGCATCGCGCTGCGCCGCGCGCGTGTGGTCGACGCCGAGCTGCGCCACCTGCAGGACGAGCTGGCCAGCCGCGATGGCCAGCGCGGCGGCGAGGTCGTCGTGGGCCTGTCGGCCACCGCCGAGGCGATGCTGCTGCCGGCCGCGATGGAGCGCTTCCGCGCGCATTCGCCGCAGGTGCTGATCAGCATCGTCGGCGGCCGTTCGTCGACCACCATCGCCGCGCTGCGCGAGGCGCGCATCGACTTCGCCGTCGGCCCGCTGCCGCCGCCCGACCAGCCGGTCACCGACCTCCACACCGAGCGGCTGTTCAGCTCGGAGCTGGGCTTCGTCGTGCGCGCCGGCCACCCCGCTGCCGCGGCCACCGACATCGCCGATCTCGCGCCCTACGGCTGGCTGTTCGGCGTGCGCCAGAGCGGCGGGCCGATCGTCAAGTCGCTGCTGCGCGAGCGCGGCCTGCCCGATCCGATCCTGGTGGCGCATTGCGATTCGCCGAGCGCGCTGATCTCCATCCTGCTGCAGACCGACCACGTCACGCTGACCAGCCTGGCCGCGCTGGAGCCGCTGCGTCAACAGGGCCTGATCAAGGTGCTGCCGATCCAGCTGCCGCTGCCGCCGGTGGTGCAGCACCTGCTGTGCCCGGCGATGCGGCCGCTCACTGCGCCGGCCGCTGCGCTGGCGGCCGAGTTCCGCCGCGCCTCGCGCCGCCTGCGGCGATGAACCGGCGCGCGGCGCTGACGGCTGCGGCCGGCGCGGCCGGCCTGGCCTTTCGCGGCCGGGCCTTCGCCGGCGAGGGCCGGCCCTTGCGGATGATCGTGCCGCAAGGCCCCGGCGGCGCCGCCGACCTGATGGCACGCATGCTCGCCGACAGCCTGTCGCGATCGCTCGCGCGGCCGGTGGTGGTCGACAACCGGCCGGGTGCCGGCACCATCGTCGGCACGCAGGCCGTCGCGCTGGCCGCGCCCGACGGCAACACCTTCGGCATCGTGTTCTCGCCGCATGCCGTCAACCAGGCGCTGCGGCGGCAGATGCCCTACAGCGTGTTCACCGACTTCGAGCCGGTCTGCCTCGGCGGCTACTCGGTCGTCGTGCTGGTGGCGCACCCGGCCCTCGCGGTCGACGACGTCGCGCAGCTCGTCGCGCTGGCGCGGCGCAGCGATCCGCCGCTGCAGTACGCCTCGCTCGGCATCGGCTCGGTCTCGCACCTGGCCGGCGAGCTGTTCGGCATCGAGGCCGGCGTGCCGCTCCAGCACGTGCCTTACAACGGCAGCGCGCCGATCTACCGCGCGCTGGCCGGCGGCCAGATCCAACTGGCTTTCGTGACGCTGGAGTCGGCGTTGCCGCACCTGCGCGCGCAGCGCCTGAAGGCGCTGGGGGTCACGAATGCGCGGCGCGTGGCGCGGCACCTGCAGATCCCGGCGATCGCCGAGACGCTGCCGGGTTTCGAGCTGGTGGGCTTCTTCGGCTTCGTCGCGCCGGCGGGGGCGCCGGCCGGCTTCATCGACCGGCTGAGCACGGAGATCGCCCGCGCCTTGCAGGCGCCGGGCTTGCGCAGCCGGCTTGCCGACGACGGCGTCATCGTCGACTTCGCGCCGCCGGTGGCCTTTGCCCACTTCCTGCGACAGCAGATCGAAAAATACGCAGCGCTGTCGCGGCGGACCGGGATCAAGCTCGACTGATCAGCGGACCGCGTCGACCTCGATCACCACCTTGCCGAACTGCCGCGCGCTTTCCAGCCGGCTCAAGGCCTCGGGCGCGTCGGCCAGGCCGTAGCGCGAGTCGATCACCGGCTCCAGCCGGTTGGCGGCCACGGCGTCCAGCAGGTCGTGGAACTCGCCGGGGTTGCCCAGCGTGCTGCCGTGGATCCGAAGCTGGCGGATGAACACGCGCCGCAGGTCGGCGCCGGGCTGGTCGCCGCTGGTCGCGCCGCAGGTGACGATGCGGCCGCCGCGCACCGCGCTCTTCAGCGCCGCGCTCCAGGCCGCGGCGCCGACGTTCTCGACCACCACGTCGACGCCGCGCCCGCCGGTGTGCGCCAGCACGGCCTTGGCCACGTCCTGGCCGCTGCTGTGGATCGCGAGCTCGGCGCCCAGCGCCAGCGCGCGCTGCAGCTTGGCCTCGTCGCGGCTGGTGACGATGGCGCGCGCACCGGCCAGGCGCGCGAGCTGCAGCGCCGCCAGCGAGACGCCGCCGCCGATGCCGAAGATCAGCACCGTCTCCCAGGGCTGCAGCCGCGCCTGCGTGAACAGCATGCGCCACGCGGTGAGGTGGTTGACGCCCAGCGCTGCGGCCTCGGCGAAGTCCAGGTGCGCCGGCATCGGCAGCACGTTGGCCGCCGGCACGCTGATCCACTCGGCCCAGGTGCCGTCGCGGTGCTCGCCCAGCAGCTGCATGCGCGTGCACAGCACCGCGTTGCCGCGGCGGCAGAACTCGCAGCGGCCGCAGGTCAGGCCCGGGTAGAGCACCACGTTCTGGCCCACGCGCAGCAGCGGCTCGTCGTCGTCGACGGCCTCGACGACGCCGGCGCCGTCCACGCCCATGATCTGCGGCAGCGTGTGCCGGATGCCGGCGCCGCTGTCGCGCATGTACAGGTCCACGCGGTTGACCGAGCCGGCCTTCACGCGCACCAGCACCTCGCCGGCGCGGCGCCGCGGCTCGGGCCTTGTTCCGAGATGGACCACTTCGTTGCCGCCATGGCCGGTCAGGAAGACGGCTTGCATCGCTGGATCTTTGCCTTCGTCATGCTGCGAAGAGGCCACTGTGCACCGCCGCGGGCGGCCGCATGCTCCGGGTCAACACCGATTGGTCTAACTAGCGTTCGACAGTTAAAAACCGGCCTCCCGCGACCGCCGAGACTGCTTTCGCCGATGCTGCCGTGCCGCATGAGCCGCCGTTCCGCCCGCCCGACCCCGAGGCCGGCGTGAGCGTCGCCGTGCAAGCCCTGGGCCGCCGCGCGTCGCCTGTGCGCCGTGCTTCGGCCCCGGCGGTCCCGGCGCCCGCGTCGACCTCGGCCACGCGCGAGCAGATCCTCGCCGCTGCCGCAAAGCTCTTCGCCCAGCAGGGCTATGCCACCACCACGCTGCGCCAGATCGCCGACGTCGCGGGCATCAAGGCCGGCAGCGTCTACTACCACTTCGACGGCAAGGACGCCATCGCCGCCTGCGTGCTGGACGGCGGCATCGCCGCGATGACGGCCGCGGTGCACCAGCGCCTGGCCGCGCTGCCGCCCACGGCCGGCCAGCGCCAGCGCCTGGTGGCGGCGATCGAAGGCCACCTGCTGGGCATGCTGCAGCACAGCGACTTCACGGCCGCGCACATCCGCATCTACCGCTACGTGTCCGACGCCGCGCGCGCGCGCCACCACGGCGTGCGCAGCGCCTACACGCGGCTGTGGGACGAGCTGCTGGCCGCCGCCGCGGCGGCCGGCGCGCTGCGCGCCGACCTGCCGGTGCCGCTGATCCGCCAGTACCTGGTGGGCGCGCTCAACTGGCCGGTGGACTGGTACGACCCGCGGCGCGGCAGCGTCGCGCAGCTCGCGGCGCAGATCAGCGCGCTGGTGTTCGACGGCATCGGCATCGGGCCGCGACGGGGGATCAAGGCTTGAACACCGACGGCGTGGTGCTGCAGGTGCAGCAGATCGAGCGCCGCTTCGGCGGCCTGGTGGCGCTGACCGGCGTCGATCTGCAGATCCGCCGCGGCGAGATCTTCGGCCTGGTGGGCCCCAACGGCAGCGGCAAGACCACGCTGACCAACGCGATCACCGGCTTCTATCCGCCGCAGAAGGGCCGCATCGCGCTGGAGGGGCGCGAGATCACCGGCATGGCGCCGCACGCGGTGGCGCGGCTGGGCGTCGCGCGCACCTTCCAGAACCTGGCGCTGTTCAACGGCATGACGGTGCTGGACAACATCCTGCTGGGTCGCCACGTGCACATGAAGCCGGGCGTGCTGCGCACCGCGCTCTATCCGTGGCTGGCGCGGTCCGAGGAAATCGAGCACCGCCGCGTGGTCGAGGAGACGATCGACTTCATGCAGCTGCAGGGCGTGCGCGACGAGCTGGTCGACGCCATCCCCATCGGCCTGAAGAAGCGCGTGGAGCTGGCGCGCGCGCTGGTGGCCGAGCCGCGCTTCCTGATCCTGGACGAGCCGATGGCCGGCATGAACCAGGAGGAGAAGGAGTACATGGCGCGCTTCGTGCTGGACGCGCGCGACGAACGCGGCGTGACGGTGCTGCTGATCGAGCACCACATGGACATCATCACCGGCATCTGCGACCGCATGCTGGTGCTGAGCTACGGCGAGGTCATCGACACCGGCATCCCGAAGGAGGTGGTGAAGAACCCGCGCGTGATCAAGGCCTATCTCGGGGGCGCGCATGGCCAGCAGTGACGCCGTGCGGCAAGGCCCCTGGGACTTGTCGGCCGAGACCACGCTGCCGCGCCTGCTGGCGGCCAACGCACAGGCGCTGGGCGGCGTGGTGGCGCTGCGCGAGAAGGACCGCGGCATCTGGCAGCAGACCACGTGGGCCCAGTGGCTGGAGCTGATGCTGCGCTGCGCCGCCGGGCTGGAAGGCCTGGGCTTCGCCGCCGGCGACGCGCTGATGGTGGTGGGCGACAACCGCCCGCACCTCTACACCGCGCTGGTGGCTGCCGGCGCCCTGCGCGGCTACGCGATGCCGGTCTACCCCGACGCCGCGCCCGACGAGGTGCGGCATTCGCTGCAGGCCTCGGGCGTGCGCTTCGTGCTGGCCGAGGACCAGGAACAGGTCGACAAGATCCTGGACCTGCGCGCCGATTGCGCCAGCGTCGCCCACATCGTCTACGACGACCCGCGCGGCCTGGCCGCCTACACCGCGCCGGGGCTGACCTCCTGGCAGCAGCTGCTGCAGCAGGGCGAGCAGCGGCTGCTGCAGGACGCCGGCTTGCGTGAATCGTTGATCAGCCGGGCGACGCCCGACGACCCGGCGGCCTACATCCACAGCTCGGGCACCACCGGGCGGCCCAAGGGCGTGGTGCTGAGCCAGCGCAACGTGCTCTCGGGCGTGGCCAACGCCTACCGCGCCAAGGCCTTCGGCTTCGGCGAGGAGATCCTGGCCTACCTGCCGATGGCCTGGGTGGGCGACTTCGCGATCACCGTGGGCGCCGGCATCGCGCTGCACTTCACGATCAACGTGCCCGAGCGGCCCGAGACCGTGCTGCACAACCTGCGCGAGATCGCGCCCACCTTCTACCTGGCCGCGCCGCGCAGCTGGGACAACCTGCTGACCATGGTGCAGGTGCGCATGGAGGACAGCACGCGGCTGAAGAAGAAGCTCTACGATTTCTTCATGCAGCAGGCCGTCGCGCGCGAGCGTGCGCTGCTCGAAGGCCGGCAGCCGACCGCGATGCAAAAGCTGATGCAGGCGCTGGGCGAGCTGCTGGTCTACGGCCCGATCAAGGACCAGCTCGGCCTGACCCGGCTGCGCCACGCCTTCACCGGCGGCGAGGCGATCGGCGAGGACACCTTCGTCTTCTACCGCGCCCTGGGCGTGCAGCTTCGGCAGCTCTACGGCCAGACCGAGAGCAGCGCCTTCAACGCGATGCAGGAGCCGGCCGAGGTGCGGCTGCACACCGTGGGCCGCCCGCTGCCGGGCGTGGACGCGCGCATCGCCGACAACGGCGAGATCCTGATCCGCTCCGGCTCGGTCTTCAAGGGCTACCACCACAACGACGAAGCCACGCGCGAGGCGCTGCAGGACGGCTGGCTGCACACCGGCGACGCCGGCTACCTGGAGCCCGACGGCCACCTGGTGGTGCTGGGCCGATTGTCCGAGGTGGTGCACACCGCGCAGGGCGAGCGCTACATCCCCAACTACATCGAGAACCGGCTCAAGTTCAGCCCCTGGGTCAAGGATGTCGCGGTGCTGGGCAAGGGTCGCGACCGCCTGGCCGCCATCGTCTGCATCGACAAGGAGCCGGTGGGCCACTGGGCCGAGCTGCGCGGCATCTCCTACATGTCCTACGCTGACCTGTCGCAGAAGCCCGAGGTCATCGAGCTGGTCAAGGCCGCGGTCGAGCGCGTCAACGCCACGCTGCCCGAGCCGCTGAAGCTGCGCCACTTCGTCAGCCTGCACAAGGAGTTCGACGCCGACGACGGCGAGATCACGCGCACGCGCAAGCTGCGCCGCAACGTGGTGGAGGAACGCTATGCGCCGATCATCGACGCCATCTACGGCGGCCGCGCCAGCGTGGCGATGAAGGCCACCATCGTCTACGAGACCGGCGAGACCGGCGTCACCGAGCGGGAACTCCGCATCATCGGAGTCTGAGCGATGGACCTGATGTACCTGCTGGAGCTGGGCGTCAACGGCGCGCTGTCGGGGCTGATGTATTCGCTGGTGGCGATGGGCATCGTGCTGATCTACAAGTCCAGCTCGGTGCCCAACCTGGCCCAGGGCGCGCTGACCATGGTGGGCGCCTACGTGGTGCTGGCCTTCGCCGACGGCGCCGGGCTGCCGATGTGGGCCGCGATCCCGCTGGCGATGATCACGATGATGGGCCTGGGCCTGACCATCGAGCGCGTGGCGCTGCGCCGCCTGGCCGGACGGCCGATCGTGATGATCCTGATGATGACGCTGGGGCTGGACATCTTCCTGCGCGCCGTCACGCTGGTGATCGGCGGCGGCACCGCCAGGCCGCTGAAGATCGGCGTCAGCGACGACCCGCTGTTCCTGGGCCCGCTGCTGCTCAACCGCGCCTACGTGGCGGGCGCGGTGGTGGCGCTGGCGCTGTTCGCGGTCTTCGTGTTCTTCTTCCGCACCCGGCGCGGCGTGGTGCTGCGCGCGATCGCCGACGACTACATGGCCTCGTGGGCGGTGGGCATCTCGGTGGAGCGCGGCGTCGCCTTCTCGTGGGCGCTGTCGTCGCTGGTGGCCACCGCGGCCGGCGTGCTGTGGGGCAGCATCCAGGGCGTGGACCAGTCGCTGTCGCTGCTGCTGCTCAAGGGCATCACGGTGGCCGTGCTGGGCGGCATGGACAGCCTGGGCGGCGCCATCCTCGCCGGCATCGGCCTGGGCGTGTTCGAGGCCGTGGCCAGCGGCGTGCTGGACCCGATGCTGGGCGGCGGCAGCCGCGACCTGGTGGTGGCGCTGGTGCTGATCCTGACCATCATGATCAGGCCCCATGGGCTCTTCGGCCGCCACGACATCGAAAGGCTGTAGCGATGCTGTTCCGCCAGGCGGGCATCCGCCACACCGACTACGCGGCCGACCGCGCGCTGTTCCCGATCCCGGCCGACCGCGTGATGATCGTCGCGCTGCTGGCCTTCGCGGCGCTGGCGCCGGTGCTGGTGTCGTCGCTGGCGCTGTCGAGCTACCTCACGCCCTGGCTGGTGTGGACCTCGGCGACGCTGGGGCTCAACCTGATCATCGGCTGGGCCGGGCAGTTCCACTTCGGCTACGCGGCGGTGATGGCCATCGGCGCCTACACCGCAGTGCACGGCGCCAGCGCCGGCATCCCGTGGGAGATCGCGGTCGTGCTGGGCGGGCTGATGGCCACCGCGATCGGCGTCGTCTTCGCGTTCGCGGCGCTGCGCGTCAAGGGCCTGTACCTGGCGCTGTCGACGCTGGCGCTGCAGTTCGTGATGGACTGGGTGATCTCGCACGTGCCGGCCATCAGCGGCGGCGTGGGCGCCACGCTCCAGGCGCCGGCGATGCGGCTGCTGGGGCAGCCCATCAAGTCCGAGGTGGGCCTGTACTACGTGGCGCTGGCCTGGGCGCTGCTGGTGACGCTGTTCATGCTCAACCTGCGCCGCACCGCGCTGGGCCGCGCGCTGGTGGCGGTGCGCGAGAAGGACTACGCGGCCGCGGTGATCGGCGTGCAGGCCTTCCGCTACAAGCTGGTGGCGTTCGCCACCTCGTCGTTCATCGGCGGCGTCAGCGGCGCGGTGCTGATCTTCACCTTCTATCACGCGGTGACGCCGGAGCAGTTCGCCGTCAACGTCTCGATCGAGCTGCTGGCGATGGTCATCGTCGGCGGCCTGGCCAGCATCATCGGCAGCTGGTTCGGCGCCGCCTTCATCCTGCTGATGCCGGGGCAGATCAACGCGCTGATCGCCTGGATCGCCAAGCTGCTGGGCGCCGACATCGGCGTCGAGACGCTGGCGCACCTGCCGCACGCGGTGTACGGCGCGCTGATCGTGGCCTTCCTGCTGATCGAGCCGATGGGCCTGGGCAAGCTCTACGCCAACGTCCGAAACTACCTGATGGTGTGGCCCTTCGGCTACGCGCGGAAGTGACATGACGAGCGCCGTCGCTTCCAACGTCCTCTCGCTGAACAACATCGAGGTCATCTACGACCGCGTGGCGCTGGCGATCAAGGGCGCCTCGCTGGACGTGCCGCCGGGCGGCATGGTGGCGCTGCTGGGCGCCAACGGCGCGGGCAAGAGCACGCTGCTGAAGGCGGTGAGCGGGCTGCTGAAGGCCGAGCGCGGCGAGATCACGCGTGGCGAGGTGCACTTCCTGGGCGAGAACATCGACGCGCTGCCGCCGCAGGCGCGCGTGCAGCGCGGCATCGTGCAGGTGCTGGAGGGCCGCCGCGTCTTCGAGCACCTGACGCCCGACGAGAACCTGGTCGCCGCCTCGGCCGTGCGCGGCACGCCGGCGGCCGAGATGCAGCGCGACCGCGACCGCGTCTACGGCTACTTTCCGCGCCTGGCGCAGCGCCGCGGCGCGCAGGCCGGCTACCTGTCGGGCGGCGAGCAGCAGATGCTGGCGATCGGCCGCGCGCTGATGACGCGGCCCAAGCTGCTGATGCTGGACGAGCCCAGCCTCGGCCTGGCGCCCTTCCTGGTGGCCGAGATCTTCGAGATCGTGCGCCGCATCAACCAGGAAGAAGGCCTGTCGGTGCTGCTGGTCGAGCAGAACGCCATCGCCGCGCTGGAGGTGGTGTCGCACGGCTACCTGATCGAGGGCGGGCGCATCGTGATGCACGACAGTGCCGAGGCGATGAAGAAGAACCCCGACATCCAGGAGTTCTACCTGGGCGGCCGCGAAGGCCGCGATTTCAACGAGATCAAGCACTACCGGCGCCGCAAGCGCTGGTTGTCCTGATGCCGCGTCCTTTCACCACGAGCAGGAGACGAAACCATGAAGCTCAATGCCCTGATGACCCCCCTGGCCGCCGCGGCGCTGTTGGCCGCCAGCGGCGCCGCGCAGGCCCAGATCAAGTACGGCCTTTGCTACGACCTGAGCAAGGCCTACACCTTCGTCACGCCGCAGATCGTGCAGGCGGTCAAGGACTACGCCGACCTGCTCAATGCCAAGGGCGGCATCGAAGGCCAGAAGATCGAGATCGTCGCGCAGGACCACGGCAACGAGCCGCAGCGCGGCATCGAGTGCTACGAGAAGCTCAAGCGCGAAGGCGTGATGGTGTTCGACTTCCTGTCGACGCCGGTCTCGCGCGCGGTGCTGCCGCGCGCAATGAGCGACGGCAACATCATGCTGCAGAGCTTCGTCGGCCGCGGCGACGCGATCGACGGCGACGTCTTCAAGTGGGTGTTCCCGATCGGCCCCACCTACTGGGGCCAGGTGGCCAACGACGTGCAGTACATCAAGAACCAGAGCAAGGGCAGCCTGAAGGGCGTGAAGATCGGCTTCATCTACCCCGACTACGCCTTCGGCCAGGAGCCTATCCCCGTGCTGAAGACGCTGGCCGCGAAGGAAGGCTTCGAGCTGCAGCTGTTCCCCAACCCGCTGCCGGGCAAGGACCAGGCCGCCGTGTGGACGCAGATCCGCCGCAGCAACCCCGACTGGATCATCAGCTGGAACCTGAGCGCGATGCACGTGGTGGCCGCCAAGGAGGCCAAGCGCAACGGCATCCCGATGGACAAGATGATCGTCGTCAACTGGTTCAACGAGGTCGACATCGCCAACATCGGCGCCGCCGAGGCCAAGGGCATCAAGCGCGGCACCAACGTCGTGGGCGGCAAGGACCATCCGGTGATGAAGCAGATCGAGACCGAGCTCTACGCCAAGGGCAAGGGCAACGGCGACGTCAAGAACATGAGCGACATCTACTACAACACCGGCCTCGCGATGTACTCGGTGATGTTCGAAGGCACGCGGCTGGCCATCAAGCAGGGCGGCCTGCCGCTGACGCCGGCCAAGATCAAGGCCGGGCTGGAGAGCCTGAAGAACTTCGACGCCAACGGCCTGATGTCGCCGGTGACCGTGACCGCTTCCGACCACGGCGGTGGCGGCAAGACCCGCGTCGACATGTGGGACGGCACCAAGTGGGTGCCGCAGAGCGACTGGATCTCGGCCTACGGCGACGTGGTGGGCGCGGTGGTCAAGGAGCAGTCGGCCGAGTTCGTCAAGAGCCAGAAGTAGGGCGTTGGACGACCGTCAGCAGCACGGCGCCGCGTTCCACCGTGGCGCCGGCGGCGGCGCCCACGGCGGCCACGATGCCGTCGTGCGGCGCCGCCAGCCGCATCTCCATCTTCATCGACTCCAGCAGCGCCAGCACCTGGCCGGCGCGCACTGCGTCGCCTTCGCGCACGCGCAGTTCCAGCAGCTTGCCGGTCATCGGCGCGGTCAATGCGGCGCCGGCCGCGCCGCCGGCGCGGCGCCGGGCCGAGGCGGCGGCACTGACGGCGACCCGCTCGGTGTGGCGACCGTCGCTGATCCAGACGCGGCCGTTCTCCTGTCCGACGGCCAACGGCCAGGCGACGCCGTCCAGCAGCAGCCCCGTGGGGCTGAAGCGCAGCGCGTGGCGGCGCGGGCCGCCGTCGATCTGCACCTGCAGCAGCGCACCGGCGCCGGTGCCCTCGTTGCCGACCGCGGCCTTGCAGGCCCGGCCGTCGGCGTCCACGCATTCGTACTGCGGCTGCAGCGGCGGCCGCGGACCCGGCGCGCTCAGGCGCCAATGCGTGAAGCCGGGCCACTGCGACACCGGCTGCGCGGCATCGCCCCGGCGCGACTGCTCGAAGACCCAGGCGGCGGCGATCGCCGCGGCCACGTCGCGCCAGGCGGCGCGCGGCGGCTGGCAACCGGCCAATGCGTCGACGCTGCCGGTGTGCGGCACCGCGCCGGCCACGGCGGGGCTGGCCAGCAGCATCTCCAAGAATGCCAGGTTATGCGAGAGCCCCGCCACGCGCGTGGCGGCCAGCGCCGCGCGCGCCTGCGCGATGGCCTCGGCGCGGTCGGCGCCGTGCACGATCAGCTTGGCCAGCAGCGGGTCGTAGTGCGGCGTGACGACGGAGCCGGCCTCGATGCCGGTCTCCACGCGCACGCCGGCGGCGGGCCATCGCAACTGCTGCACGCGGCCGGTGGCGGGCAGGAAGCCGTGCTCGGGATCCTCGGCGTACAGGCGCAGCTCGATCGCATGGCCCTGGCAGCGCGGCTCGGGCAGCGCGTCCAGGTCCAGTTCGCCGGCGGCGGCGCGGATCTGCAGCTCCACCAGGTCCAGTCCCGTCACCGCCTCGGTCACCGGGTGCTCCACCTGCAGCCGCGGGTTGACCTCCAGGAAGAAGAACTCGTCGCCGACGACCAGGAACTCCACCGTGCCCAGCGCGCGGTAGTCCACGCGCCGGCCCAAGGCCACCGCCGCATCCAGCAGGCGCCGGCGCAGGCCCGGCGGCAGCGGCAGCGCCGGCGCTTCTTCCACCACCTTCTGGTGGCGGCGCTGCAGCGAGCATTCGCGCTCCCACAAGTGGCGCACCTTGCCGCGGCCGTCGCCGACGATCTGCACCTCGACGTGCCGGCCCTGCGGCAGGTAGCGCTCGACCAGCAGCGACGGGTCGCCGAAGGCGCTGCGCCCTTCGCGCATCGCGGCGGCGATGGCCTCGGCGGCCTCGGCGTCATCGGCGCCGTCGTGCACGATGCGGATGCCTTTGCCGCCGCCGCCGGCCGCGGCCTTCAGCAGCACCGCGCCGCCGAGGCGCCGCGCCATCGCGGCGACGGCCTCGGGGTCGGCACTGGACCTGGTCGGAGCCCGGCATCACCGGCACGCCGGCCTCGATCGCCAGTCGCTTGGCCGCCGCCTTGTCGCCGAAGTCGCGCAGATGCCGCGGCTCGGGTCCGACGAAGGCGATGCCCGCCGCCTGCAGCGCCTGCGCGAAGGCCGCGTTCTCCGACAGGAAGCCGTAGCCCGGGTGCACCGCATCGGCGCCCATGGCCTGCGCCGCGGCCACCACGCGCGCGATCGCCAGATAGCTCTCGCCGGCCGGCGCGGGACCGAGCAGCACCGATTCGCCGATCTGGCGCACATGCGGCGCCTGCGCGTCGGCTTCGCTGTGCACGGTGGCGACGCCCAAGCCCATGCGCCGCGCGGTGCGCGCGATGCGGAGAGCGATCTCGCCGCGGTTGGCGATCAGCAGTTTCTGGAACGGCACCCGAGCTCCCTCACATCCGGAACACCCCGAACCGCGTCTCCTCCCGCGGCGTGCGCGAGGCCGCGTCCAGCAGCAAAGCCAACGCGGGCCGCGTCTCCAGCGGAGCGAGCACGCCGTCCACCCACAGGTTGGCGGCGAAGTTGTAGGCGTCGGCGAAGCGCTCGTATTCGTCGCGGATGGGCTGCTTGAAGGCCTCGCGCTCGGCATCGGTCCAGTCCTGGCCCTTGCGCCGCAGGATCTGCTCGCGCACCAGCGACAAGGTGGTGGCCGCCTGCTCGGGCCCCATGATCGCGGCGCGGCCGTTGGGCCACATGAACATCGCGTGCGGGCGGAAGGCGCGGCCGCACATCGCCAGGTAGCCGGCGCCGTAGGAGCCGCCGGTGATCACCGTGTACTTGGGTACGTTGGCCGATGCCATCGCGGTGATGAACTTGGCGCCGGCCTTGGCGATGCCGCCCTGCTCGGCCTGGCGCCCGACCATGAAGCCGGTGACGTCGGCCAGGAACAGCAGCGGTATGTCGCGCTTGGCCGCCAGGTCGATGAAGTGCGCGGCCTTCAGCGCGCTGTCGCTGAACAGCACGCCGCGGTTGGCCAGCACGCCCACCGTGAAGCCGTGGATGCGGCCGAAGCCGCACATCAGCGTGTCGCCGTACAGCGGCTTGAACTCGTCGAAGGCGCTGTCGTCCAGCAGGCGCAGCAGGATCTCGCGGTTGTCCGACGGATGGCGCGCGTCGCGGCTGATGAACCGGTGGATCTCGCCCTCGGGCAGCCGCGGCGGCCGGGGCTCGGCGATCGGCCAGCGCCGCGCCGGCCAGCCGCCGAGGTTCGCCACCAGGCGGCGCGTGATCGCCAGCGCGTGCGCGTCGTCCTCGGCCAGGTGGTCGGCCACGCCGCTGACGGTGCTGTGCATCTGCGCGCCGCCCAGCGCCTCGGGTTCAACGTCCTCGCCGGTGGCGGCCTGCGTGAGCTGCGGGCCGCCCAGGTACAGGAAGCCCTGGCCGCGCACGATCACCAGCTCGTCGGCCAGCGCCGGGATGTAGGCGCCGCCGGCCGTGCAGGCGCCCATCACCACCGCGATCTGCGCGATGCCCTCGGCCGACATGCGCACCTGGTGGTGGAAGATCGAGCCGAACTGCCCTTCGTCGGGAAAGATGCGCGCCTGGTCGGGCAGGAAGGCGCCGCCCGAATCGACCAGCGTGATGCACGGCAGCCGGTGCTGCCACGCGATGTCCAGCGCGCGCACGTGCTTCTTGCAGGTGATGCCGAAGTAGGTGCCGCCCTTCACGGTGGCGTCGTTGGCGATCAGCATGCACAGCCGGCCGCTGACGGCGCCGATGCCGGTGACCATGCCGGCGCCCGGCGGCACGCCGTCGTGCAGCCCCGCGCCGGCGAGGTCGGCCAGTTCGAGAAACGGCGAGCCGGGATCCAGCAGCGCGTCGATGCGCTCGCGCACCGTCAGCTTGCCGCGGCCACGGTGCAGCGCCTGCGCCTGGGCGCCGCCGCCTTCGCGCGCGGCGGCGCGGCGCGCGGCCAGGCCGTCCAGCAGCGCAGCGTAGGCGGCTTCGTTCAGCGCCGCGTCGTCGTCGATAGCCGCCGTCATTGCAAGCCTTCGATGGCCGGCATCGAGCGCAGCACCAGCTTGACCTTGGCGGCGCCGGGCTTCTCGATGCTGCCGTGCGGCGCCAGCAGCACGTCGGCCTTGACGGCCAGTGCGCCGCGCACGCGCCGCTCGATCTCCTGCTTCAGCGCCGGCAGCGACAGCCCCGGCGGCTCGGCTTCGGCGCGCTCGACCAGCAGCTTCAGATTGCCTTGCGTCGAATGGCCTTCGAAGTCGGCGATCACGCGCACCTGGCCCGAGACCGCGGGCCGCATCGATTCGACGAGGTCCTGCACCGCGCTGGGAAAGAGGTTGACGCCGCGCACGATCAGCATGTCGTCGGTGCGGCCGAAGCAGCGGATCATCGGCTGGCGCCGCCCGCAGGCGCAGCGCGTGCCGGTCACGACGACGTGGTCGCCGCTGCGAAAGCGCAGCACCGGCGAGGCCTGGCGGTGGATCGCGCTGTAGACCAGCTCGCCGGTGGCGCCTTCCTCGAAGGGCCTGGGCTGGCCGCTCTCCGGGGCTATCAGCTCGGTGACGATGAAGTCGGGCGCCGTCATGTGCATGCCGGCCTGGTGCTCGCACTCGGCCCAGTAGATCACCGCGAGGTCGGTGCCGCCCATCAGCTCGCACAGCTTCGCATCCCAGGCCGCCTGGATGCGCTGACGCAAGGCGGGGATGCCGCCGCCGGGCTCGCCGCCCACCACCAGGCGGCGCACGCCGAGCTCGCGCACGTCGCGGCCCAGCAGCTCTTTGGCCGCCTCGGCCAGGTGCAGCAGGAAGTTGGGCGTGCCGACGATGGCGTCGGGCCGCAGGTCGAAGGCGGCGGCCAGCAGCCGCTCCACGCCGCCGTCGGCGCCGATCGGGATGTCCAGCGCGCCCAGGTACTGCAGCGCCTGGAAGATCGGCAGCCCGCCGACGAAGCCCTTGGACAGCGAGAAGCCGTGCAGCACGCGCTGCCCCGGCCGGATGCCGCAGGCGAACAGGCTGCGCGCGCTGCTCTCGTGCCACATCGCCGCGTCCTGCCGCGTCAGCGCCACGTAGCTGGGGCTGCCGGTGGTGCCCGACGAAGCCTGCATCTGGATCACGTCGGCCGCGTCGGCCGCCAGGTGCTCGCCGAACGGCGGCGCGGCGCGCAGGCTGTCGCGCAGCTCCTGCTTGGTGGTGAAGGGCACGCGCGGCAGGTCGTCCAGCTCGCGCACGCTGCCGGGCTGCAGCCCGGCGCCTTCCAGCTTGCGGCGGTAGAAGGCCGAGCGGGACCACAGCCAGTCCATCTGCTGCCGCAAGCGCGCGGTCTGCAGCGCGCGCAGCGCGCTCGGGTCCAGCGCCTCCACCGGCGACAGGAAGGGCGCCGCCGCAGCGGCGGCGGCATCGTCGTGCACGTAGCTGACCATCGCGGACTCGGGCGGCCGGCGGGCAGCCGGTGGCGCGCTAAAGTTACTAACGCTTGTTAGTTTATCAGCGCGGCGCGGCGGCCCGCTTCGGGTCGGCGCCGACCAGGCCGAAGGCCATGCGCGTGTACTGCCGCACCAGCGCGGGCACGCCCAGGCGCCCGTCGCGGCGGTACCAGGTGCACACGCCGCTGAGCATCGCGATCAGCGCGTACGAGGCCACGCGCAGGTCGCCGGGGTCGAACAGCCCTGCGCGGCGGCCGGCGGCCAGGATGGCGCGCAGCCGCTGCTCGTAGGCGTCGCGCTGCGCCACGATGTCGGCGCGGTGTTCGGGCGTCAGGCTGCGCAGCTCGGCGTTGCCGATGAAGACCTCCTCGCGCCGCGCCGCGTGGAAGCCGATGTGGAAGCCCACGAAGCGCCGCAGCGCGTCGGCCGGATCGGCGGCGCCGGCCAGCGCGGCGTCCAGGCCCTGCATCAGCTCCTGCATCGTGTCGGCCAGCAGGCCGTGCAGCAGCGCTTCCTTGGACTCGATGTGGTTGTAGAACGACCCCGCCTTGACGCCGATGTCCCCGGCCAGCATGCGCAGGTTCATGCCCTCGAAGCCGTGGCGGGCGATCAGGCGCGTGGCCGCGCGCTTCATGTCGAGGATGGTGTCTTCGGTGCTCTTGCCGGCGATGCGGGCCATGGCGCTGCGTGTGTCAGGGGCGGCAGCATCCTAGCGCAGCACCCGGCGCGGCACCTGCCGTGCATTCGGCACACATTGCCGCTCAAGCGCTGCCGGTTCGCGCCGATACGGGTCCGGACATCATCATAACTACGGGCTCGACATGAGAACTCTCACGCTGAAGAAGAAGCTGATCGGCGCATTCGGTGCGCTGGCCTTGTTGGTGGTGCTGACCGCGGCGATCGGCCTGCTGGTCGAATGGCAGGCGGCCCGGCGCTTCGACGTCTTCGCCGGCGGCGTCGTCAAGCGCTCCGAGCTCGTCAACGACATGATCGCCGGCGTCAACGCGCGCGCCATCGGCGCCCGCAACCTGGTGCTGCTGACCGAGGCGGCCGCGATCGCGGCCGAGAAGGCCGCGGTGCAGGCCGCGCACGCCAAGGTGCAGCGATCGCTGGCCGCGCTGCGCGAGGCCGTGGGCGCCGCAGCCGACGACCCCAAGGCGCCGACGCTGATGGCGGCCATCGACGGCGTGGAATCGCGCTACGGGCCGGTGGCGCTGAAGATCGTCGACACCGCGCTGGCGGGCGACCACCGCGCGGCCACCGTGCAGATGAACCAGGACTGCCGCCCGCTGCTGGCCGAGCTGCTGGCGCACGCCGACGAGTACCTCAACCACAACGAGACGCTGGTGCGGCACGCGGTGGACGACGGCCGCCGCGCCTCGACCAACGCGCTGGCGCTGCTGGGCGGCATGCTGGCGGCGGCGCTGGGCTGCGCGGTGCTGCTGGCGGTGCTGATCCCGCGCGGCGTGATGCGAGCGCTGGGCGCCGATCCGGCCGAGCTGTCGACCGCCGCCGAGCGCATCGCCGGCGGCGACCTGGGCCCGGTGGCTGGCGCCGGCGTGACCGCGCCCGGCAGCGTGCTGGCCTCGATGGCGGCGATGCGCGAGAACCTGGCCCGCATCGTGGGCCAGGTGCGCAGCGGCAGCGACAGCATCGCGACGGCCAGCAGCCAGATCGCGCAGGGCAACCAGGACCTGTCCAGCCGCACCGAGCAGCAGGCCAGCAGCCTGCAGCAGACGGCCGCATCGATGGAAGAGCTGGGCTCCACGGTGCGCCAGAACGCCGACAACGCGCGCCAGGCCAGCCAGCTGGCCCAGGGCGCCAGCGAGGTGGCCGGCCGCGGCGGCGAGGTGGTGGCGCAGGTCGTCGACACGATGCGCGGCATCCAGGACAGCTCGCAGAAGATCGCCGACATCATCGGCACGATCGACGGCATCGCGTTCCAGACCAACATCCTGGCGCTCAACGCCGCGGTGGAGGCGGCGCGCGCCGGCGAGCAGGGCCGCGGCTTCGCGGTGGTGGCCGGCGAGGTGCGCAGCCTGGCGCAGCGCAGCGCCGAGGCCGCCAAGGAGATCAAGACGCTGATCACCGACAGCGTGGCACGCGTGGAATCGGGCACCGCGCTGGTCGACCGCGCCGGCCGGACGATGAGCGAGATCGTCGGCGCGATCACGCGCGTGAGCGACATCGTCGGCGAGATCTCGGTGGCGAGCGCCGAGCAGAGCGACGGCGTCGGCCAGGTGGGCCAGGCGGTGAACCAGATGGATCAGGTCACGCAGCAGAACGCCGCGCTGGTGGAAGAAAGCGCGGCCGCCGCCGACAGCCTGCGCCTGCAGGCGCGGCAACTGGTCGAGGCGGTCGCGGTATTCCGGCTGTCCGCAGTGTGATCGCACGGGTGCGCGCGAGCTGTGCCGCTGCACCCCGCCCGCGGCGCCGCGAAGCGGCCTCAGCGCTGCAGCAGCAGCAACTCGCCGATCAGCCGGTCCTTCTCCTGCCACTGCAGGTCCATCCAGCCGGCGATGCGCTGGCGCAGCGCGCGGTCGGCCACCGGGTCGCCGCCCAGCAGCTCGGGCGGGATGGGCCGCTGCTGCACGCGCACGATCACCGGGCCCAGGCGGCCGCTGAGCAGTTGCCAGAAGGTCGGCGCGCCGCCGGGGTAGACCAGCGTGACGTCGAGCAGCGCCTCGAAGACCTCGCCCATCGTCGCCAGCGCGACGCCGAGGCCACCGACCTTGGGCCGCAGCAGGTGGCGGTAGGGGCTCTTCTGCGCGGCGTGCTTGGCGGCGGTGAAGCGCGTGCCTTCGACGAAGTTGATCACCGTCGTGGGGATGCGCTTGAACTTCTCGCAGGCCGCGCGCGTCGCGTCCAGGTCGCCGTGGCGCGCGCCCTTGCCCTGGCCACGGGCCATGAACGGGAAGTCCAGCGCCCACCAGGCCAGGCCGATCACCGGCACCCAGATCAGTTCCTTCTTCAGGAAGAACTTCAGGAACGGGATCCGGCCGTGGAACACGCGCTGCAGCACCAGGATGTCGACCCAGCTCTGGTGGTTGGGCGACACCAGGTACCAGCCGCGGCGGTGCAGGCCGTCCACGCCCTGTACGTCCCAGCGGCCGGATGAGACCGCGGCGATCCAGCCGTTGTTGACGGCCACCCAGGCCGAGGCCAGCGCGTTGAGCGTGCGGTCGCAGCCGCGGCGCAGCGCGCCTTGCAGCGGCGCCAGCAGCTTCAGCAGCGCCGGCGGCACCATCAGCAGCGCGAAGAACAGCGTGCTCGAGCCCAGCAGGGCGCCGGTCAGCACGCCGCGGACAGGCGCGGGCAGCAATCGCAACATGATCGGGTTCGGGGCAACCGGCGCGGCAGCATAGCGGCGGCCGCGCGGCGCGGCTTGTCCGGCGTCAGACTCCGACCGCGGCGCGCCCCGCGCGGCTGCGCGCGATGACGGTCTTCATGATCTGCGCCGTGCCGTCGCCGATCTGGAAGCCCAGCACGTCGCGCAATCGCTGCTCCATCGGCCCGCGGTCGTAGCCGCCGTGGCCGTGCATCAGCAGGCACTGGTGCACGGTCTCGTAGGCGAGCTGCGGGCCCCACCATTTGCACATCGCCGCTTGCGCCGTGTGCGGCAGGCCGCGGTCCTTCAGCCACAGCGTCTGCAGGCACAGCAGCCGCGCGGCCTCGACCTGCGTGTCCAGCGCCGCCAGCGTGTGGCTGACGCCCTGGAAGGCCGCCAGCGGCTTGCCGAAGGCCTGGCGTTCGGCCACGTGGGCCCAGGTCTCGTCCAGCGCCTGGCGCGCCACCGCCAGCACCTGCAGCCCGATCAGCGCGCGGCTGAAGTCGAAGCCCTGCATCACCTGCACGAAGCCGGCGCCGGGCGCGCCCAGCAGGTGCGAGCCTGGCACGCGCACGTTCTCGAAGTGGATGCTGCCGCGGCCGATGGCGCGCTGGCCGTGGCAGTCGAAGCGCGTGCGCGTGATGCCCGGCAGCGTCAGCGGCACGAACAGCGCCGAGACGCCGCGCGCACCGTCCTCGACCTTGCCGCTGCGCGCGAACACCACCGCGGCATCTGCTTGGTCGGCCGCGCTGATGCTGGTCTTCTCGCCGTTGAGGATCCAGTCGCCGCTGCCGTCGGCCGCGGCTTCCATCTTCAGCCGCAGGTTGGCGGCGTCGGACCCGCCGCGCGGCTCGGTCAGCGCGATCGCGAGCAGCACCTCGCCTTGCGTCAGGCGTTGCAGCCAGGGGCCGACCAGCGCCGGCTCGCCATGCTCGGCGAGGATCTGCGCGATCAGCGAGGCCAGCAGGTTCACGTAGCTCATGCTGAGGTCGGCGCGCGCGATCTCCTCGTGGATCACGCCGGCGGCGAGGCAGCCCGTGCCCAGGCCGCCCAAGGTTTCAGGCAGCTCGGGCGCGATCAGCCCCAGCGCCCCCATCTCGCGCATCAGGCCGCGGTCGAGCACGCGCGTGCGGTCGCGCTCCTGGAAGCCGGGCGCGACGCGCTCGCTGGCGAAGCGCCGCGCCTGCTCGGCCAGCGCGCGCAGCTCGTCGTCGAGGTAGGGGTTCACGGCCGGCTCCGCTTACTTCGCGTATTTGCGGAAGTCGGGCTTGCGCTTCTCGTTGAAGGCATTGACGCCTTCCTTCGATTCGTCGGTGTCGTAGTAGAGCTTCAGCGCCTGCAGGCCCATGCCGGCGATGCCGGCCTGGTGCGCGGTGTCCATGTTGAAGCTGCGCTTGGCGATGGCCAGCGCGGTCGGGCTCTTCTCGGCGATCTCGTCGGCCCAGCGCTGCACCTCGGCGTCCAGCTCGTCGTTGGGGACGACGGCGTTGACCAGCCCCATCGCCAGCGCCTCCTGCGCCTTGTAGCGGCGGCACAGGTACCACATCTCGCGCGCCTTCTTCTCGCCGACCACGCGCGCCAGCAGCGCAGTGCCGTAGCCGGGGTCGACCGAGCCGACCTTGGGGCCGACCTGGCCGAACTGTGCCTTGTCGCCGGCGATCGTGATGTCGCACAGCGTGCAGAAGACGTTGCCGCCGCCGATCGCGAAGCCCTGCACGCGCGCGATCACCGGCTTGGGCACGTCGCGGATCGCGGCGTGCAGCTCCTCGATCGGCAGCCCGATGGTGCCGCGGCCGTCGTACTGGCCTTCGTGCGCCGACTGGTCGCCGCCGGTGCAGAAGGCGCGGTCGCCGGCGCCGGCCAGCACGATGCAGGCGATGCGCTTGTCGTAGCCGGCCTTCAGCAGCGCGTGGATCAGCTCGTCGCAAGTGCGCGCGCGGAAGGCGTTCATCTTGTCCGGGCGGTTGATCGTGATCCAGGCCGTGTGGCCGTTCTTCACGTCGTAGAGGATGTCTTCGTAGGTCATGGTGAGTGGTCTCTCATCCGTTCATGGTCAGGCCGCCGGAGACGCTGAGCACTTGGCCCGTGACGTAGGCGGCGTCGTCGCTGGCGAAGAAGAGGATCGCGCCGGGCAGGTCGTCGGGCTGGCCGATGCGGCCCAGCGGGATCGAGCGGCGGAAGGCCTCTTCCAGCTTCTCGGGGTTGCCGGCGCCCAGCTTGTAGTCGGCGAAGAGGGCCGTGTCGGTCGGCCCCGGGCACACCACGTTGAAGGTGATGCCGTGGCGCGCATGCTCGCGCGCCAGCGTCTTGCTGAAGGCCACCAACCCGCCCTTGCAGGCGGCATAGACCGCCTCGCCCGACGACCCGACGCGCGCCGCGTCGGACGCGATGTTGACCACGCGCCCCGCGCGGCGCTCCACCATGCCCGGCAGCACCGCGTGGTGCATGTGCAGCGCGCCGGTCAGGTTGATCGCGATCAGCCGCTCCCACTGCTCGGGCTGGGTCTTCAGGAAGGGCGCGAACACGTCCCAGCCGGCGTTGTTGACCAGCACGTCGACCGGCCCCAGCGCCGCGGTGATGGCGGCCACCGCGGCGTCGACCTGCGCGCGCTGCGTGATGTCGCAGGCCTGCGCCAGCGCGCGGCCGCCGGCCTGCGCGACGGCGGCCGCCGTGCGCTCGGCGGCGGCGAGGTCGCGGTCCAGCACCGCGACCTTCGCGCCCTCGGCCGCGAAGCGCCGCGCGGTGGCGCCGCCGATGCCGCCCCCCGCGCCCGTGATCACCACCACCTTGCCGTCGAACCGACTCATCGCGCTGTCCTTGATCATGTCAATACATAGACATATCATAGAACCATGCCGCCACGCCCACAAGCCGCCCGCCGATCGCCGGCCTCCGCAAAAACCCTAGGTGATCAGGAGCGCGAGGCGCGCATCGCGCTGGCCAACCGGCTGTTCTTCCGCCTGTATCAATGTGCCAATATGTTGCATAAAACCGGCACCCGCGCGGTGGAGGCCGAAGGGCTGACCACGCAGCAGTGGGCAGTGCTGGGCGCGGTCTCGCGGCCGGCGGCGGCGCGGGGCATGGGGATCAATGAACTGGCGCGTTACTTGATGGTCAGCCGGCAGAACCTGTCGGGCGTGATCGGCCGCATGGAACGCGCCGGCCACCTGCGCTGCGAGAGCGACCCCGAGGACCGGCGCTCGCGCCTGGTGCAGCTCACGCCTTCGGGCCGGCTGCTGTGGCAGACGCAGGCGCTGCCCAAGATCCACGCCTACTACGACCAAGTGCTGGACGGCTTCTCGATCAACGACGGCGCGCACGCGCTGCACTACCTGCTGAAGATCCTGCACAACATGCAGCGCATCGACACGCCGGACGAAGACCAGCCGCCGGCGGTCGACGAAGAGGCCGAGCCGGCCGGCGCGGCCCCCGCGGCCCGTAAGCCGCTCAGCGCCCGTAGGTGGCCGTGAACGAGGCCTTGCCGAGCATCGCGGCGCCCAGGCCCTTGTTCAGCACGAAGCCGTAGAGCGCGGCCGAGCCGGTCTTCGGCACGCCGGCGGCGGCCTCCAGCTTGTCCACCGACAGCGCGTACAGCGTGAACACGTAGCGGTGCGGGCGGTCCCCGGCCGGCGGGCACGGGCCGCCGTAGTTGCCGTTGCCGCCGGTGGCGCCGGTGTCCATGAAATCGGTGTTGCCGCCGAAGGCGCCCGCGGGCAGGCGGTCGGCGCCGTTGCCGGCACCCTGCAGCAGGCCGGCCGCGTTCGGCGGGATGTTGTAGACCGCCCAGTGCCAGAAGCCGCTGCCCGTGGGGGCGTCGGGGTCGTGCACCTGCAGCGCGAAGGACTTGGTGCCGGCCGGCGCGTTGCGCCAGGCCAGCGCCGGCGAGACGTTGCCGCCCTGGCAGCCGAAGCCGTTCAGCACGAACTTGCCGTCGAAGACGCCCGCGGCCAGGTCGGGGCTGGTCAGCGTGAACGCCGTGGGCGGCAGTGGGGCGGCGCAGCCGCCCAGGCCCAGTGCCAGGATCGCCAGGGCGAGCCGCCGGCGGGGGAACATCGCGGTCGTCTTCATGCGTGCATCTCCTCAAAAAATGCGGGGTGGGACGGGCTCAGCGCGCGCAGCTCCGGAAGCCGCAGAAGGCGTGGTCGGCCGCCGGCGCCATGAAGCGCCGCGCCTTGGGGTGGCGCCAGCGCGGCGCGGTCGCGGTGGAGGCGCCGCGCAAGACGCCCAGCGCGCCAGGTGCGTCGGGCGCGGGCATGCGGTCCAGGCTGCCCGGCGTGGCCGCGTGCCCGGGCCAGGGGCGGGCGCTGCCGGCCACCCATTCGAAGACGTCGCCCCAGACGTGGCCGCGGCTGCGCGCCGTCAGCGCGGCCAGCTCCCATTCGGGCTCGGTGGGCAGGCGGCGGCCGGCCCAGCGGCACCAGGCCTCGGCCTCGTGGCGGCTGCAGTGCAGCACCGGCTGGCCCGCGGGCACGCGCTGCAGCTCGCCCTGGCGCTGCAGCAGCACGCCGCCGCGCAACTGCTCCACGTCGCGCGGGGCGCGGCGCGTGGTCTGCTGCAGCCAGGCCCAGCCGGCGTCGGTCCAGCAGTCGCGGCGGTCATAACCGCCGTCTTCAGAGAACTCGATGTAGCGCGCCCAGTTGACGGGCTGGGCGTCGATCTCGAACTCGGGCACCGCCAGCTCCTCGGCCCAGCGCTCGTTGTCGGGCACCAGGCCGCCGGGGCGGCTGCCCAGGCTCAGGCGCGCGGCGGGCAGCCACAGCGGCTCGCGGTCGTTGCGCGCCGGCGGCGGCTGCCAGGGCGGCGGCGGCTCGCCCTGGCGGCGCAGTTGCAGCGCGGCGGCGCGCTCGGCCAGGGTCTCGTTGAGGCGGTCTTCGTGCAGCAGCGCCTGGCGGAAGAAGAACAGGGCGTCGTCGCTGTCGCCGTTGCCGGTGCCGGCCAGCAGGTCGAGCGTGATGTCCAGCGTCTCGGCGAGGTAGCGGCGCAGCTCGTCGGCGCCGGGCGGCGGGCTGGCGGGACTGCCGAACCAGCCGTCGGCCGCCGGCGACACCGAGGCCAGGCGCGGCGCCGAGGCGTCGGCCTGCCCGCCCCGGCTGCGCTGGACGTTGCGGGCGATCCAGTATTCCTGGTACCAGCCGGCATGCGCGACGAGATGCCGCGCCGAAGGCCCGCCGCCGGCATTGCCGTCCTGGCCGCGGCGCTCGAACACCTCCAGCCAGCGCAGGCCGAGGTTGCGCGCGTCGATCAGCGCCAGCGACAGCAGGTCACGGCCGGCATGGCGGATGGCCTGCGGGTCGTCGAGCGCGGCCGCGCGCAGGCTCATCGCGCGGGTCCGGACCTGAGGGCGGTCATTCCCCGACCAGCCCGCTGCGGATCGCGTAGACCGTCAGCTCGGAGTTGTTGGCGAGCTGCAGCTTCTCCAGCACGCGCGCGCGGTAGACCGACACCGTCTTGGGGCTGAGCATCAGCGCCTCGGCGATGTCGGACAGGCGCTTGCCCGAGGCGATCATCACCAGCGTCTGCAGCTCGCGGTCGGAGAGCTTCTGGTGCGGCTGCTCGGCGGCCGGCGCGGTCAGGCTGTCGACCAGCATCTGCGCGATCTCGGGCGTCACGTACTTGCGGCCCTGGGCCACGGTGCGCACCGCGTTGACGATGCTCTGCGGGTCGCCGCCCTTGTTGACGTAGCCGTAGGCGCCGGCGCGCAAGGCGCGGATCGCGTACTGGTCCTCGGGGTACATGCTGACCACCAGCACCTTGACGGCCGAGCCCTCGTCCTTCAGCGCGTGCAGCGCGTCCAGCCCGCTGCGGCCGGGCAGGTTGATGTCCAGCACCAGCACGTCGCAGCTCTCCTGGCGCATCAGGCCGCGCAGCTCGGTGTAGTCGCCGGCCTCGCCGACCACCTTCATGTCGGGCGCGTCGGCCAGCGTGTCGCGGATGCCGCGGCGGATCAGCGCGTGGTCGTCGCAGAGGATGACGCGGATCATGGCGGCGATGCTAGCGGATACCGGGTTAGGGGCGTGTCAGAGGGCCGACCATGCGGAGGGATCGTGGTCGCGATTGTCGTCGTCGGCGTCGGCGGCCGGCATCGGGTCGCTCCTGGACGGCGGGTCCAGCGGCACCGACAGGATCAGCGTGGTGCCGCCGGCGCCGCTGCTGAGGTCGATCCAGCCGCCGACGGTGGACGCGCGCTCGTGCAGGCCGCGGATGCCGAAGCTGCTGGCCTTGGCGAGGTCGGCGCGCGCCAGGTCGCGGCCGTTGTCGCTGATCTCCAGCGACAGCACGCCGCCGCTGGCCGAGAGGTCCATCGTCACGCGGCTGGCCTGGGCATGCTTGCTGATGTTGGTCAGCGCCTCCTGCGCGGTGCGGTAGGCCACCAGCGGCACTCCTTCGGGCAGCGGCCGGGCTTCGGTGCCGATGCGCTCGTCGCCGCCGCGGAAGCGGCATTCGACACCGGTGCGCTTCTCGAAGCGGCCGGCCAGCCACTGCAGCGCGGCGACCAGGCCCTGCTCCAGGATGGCCGGGCGCAGGTTGTGCATCACGCGCTGGCTGGCGCCGATCGCGTGCGTCACCGTCTCCAGCGCCGAGGCGGCGCGCTGCTGCACCGCGGCCTCGCTGCTGTGGCGGCGGATCCAGTCGATGTCGAACTTCAGCGCCGTCAGCGAGCCGCCCACGTCGTCGTGGATCTCGCGCGCGATCGCGGCGCGCTCGGCCTCCACCCGGGTCTGCAGGTGGCGTGCCAGCTCGGCCAGGCGCTGCTGCGACAGCGCCAGCTCGCGGTCGGCCTGCAGCTTGGCGGCGTGGGTGCGGGCGGCGGCGATCGCGTGCTCCAGCGCCGGCGCCAGCCGCGCCAGATGGCTCTTCAGCAGGTAGTCGCTGGCGCCGCTGCGCATCGCGGCCACGGCGCGGTCCTCGCCGATCTCGCCGGAGACCAGGACGAAGGGGATCGCGGCGTCGCGCGCGCGCACGATCTGCAGCGCGTCGATGCCGCTGAAGCCCGGCAGGTTGAAGTCGGAGACGATGGCGTCCCAGGGCTCGTCCAGCGCGCGCTCGAACTCGGCGCGCGTCTCCACCCGGTGCAGCCGCACCCGCAGGCCGGCGCGCAGCAGCTGGGCCAGCACCAGGTCGTGGTCCAGCTCCGAATCCTCCAGGTGCAGGATGCGCAGCGTCTGGCCCTGGGCCCGGGACGGGGCGGCGGTTGACATCCGATCAGTATCTCAAAGCGGCGTGCAGCGACTTTCGTCACGCTGGCGGAAAGGCGCCGGAAAAGCGCGCTTGTTCCGCTCAATGTCGGACGGGGTGCTGCCGACAATGCTTCGGAGGGTGGGTCCGCGTGGCCTGCCCGTGCGTCGCTGGACGACTTCAGAACCCGAACCGCCGCCCTTCAAGCCCGATGCTCGCCTCGCACCCAGAATCGCCGCCGCCGGCCTTGCCGGTCTTGGCGGCCACCGAGCTGCAAGACCACCTGCTGGTGGCCAACAACGACCTGGAGCGGCTGCAGCGCCTGCTGGACGACGCCAGCCAGGCGCTGATGCAGCACTTCACCTACGCCTCGGAGCACATGGACGCCGCGCTGCTGCACCTGGAGACGGCCGCCCAGGGCGAGCCGCCGCCGATCCGCGAAGCGCGGCAGACGCTGGCGCACGCGATCACCGCGCTGCAGTTCCAGGACATGGCCAGCCAGCTCATCGCCCACACCAGCCGCCGGCTGCGCAACTGCGCCGACCGCCTGGCGCGCGACGCGATGGGCGACGACGACGAGGACGGCTGCGCCCTCGTCGACGAGACCCCGCTGCGCCCCAACCCGGTGACGCAGGACGAAATGGACGCCGGCTCGATCGAGCTGTTCTGAACCCCGCCGCTCAAAAGCACCCAGGAGCATTCGCATGCACTCGATCCTTGCCGTCGACGATTCGGCCTCGATGCGCCAGATGGTGAGCTTCACGCTCAAGAACGCCGGCTTCAACGTGGTGGAGGCCGTCGACGGCCAGGACGCCTACGAGAAGGCCAACAGCCGCGACTTCAACCTGGTGCTGACCGACCAGAACATGCCGCGCATGGACGGCATCAGCCTGACGAAGAAGCTGCGCGAGAACCCCAAGTTCAAGGGCACGCCGATCCTGATCCTGACCACCGAGAGCAGCGACCAGATGAAGCAGGCCGGCCGCGCCGCCGGCGCCACCGGCTGGCTGGTCAAGCCTTTCGACCCGACCAAGCTGATCGAGGTGATCGGCAAGGTCATCCGCTGACGCGCGGACGCCGTCCCGAACAGAGCAAACCGAGAGCAGTTGCGAGGATCATCACCATGGGCGAGCAGACCCACAGCAGCGCCAGCCTGAACGCCGGCATCGACCTGAGCCAGTTCTTCCAGGTCTTCTTCGAGGAGGTCGGCGAGAACCTCGAGCAGATGGAGCAGATGCTGCTGGCCATCGACATGGAGGCCGCCGGCGACGAGGAGCTGAACGCGATCTTCCGCTGCGCGCATTCGGTGAAGGGCGGCGCGGCGACCTTCGGCTTCAGCGACGTGGCCGAGTTGACGCACCAGATGGAGACGCTGCTGGACAAGCTGCGCCGCCACGAGCTGGCGCCCACCGCGGCGATGGTGGACGTGCTGCTGCAGGCGGGCGATGCGCTGAAGGCGCAGCTCGCCCGCCACCAGGGCAACGGCGCCGAGCCGATCGAGACCGCCGAGCTGCTGGCCGCGATCCGCAGCCTGGTCGAAGGCCCGGCCGCGGCGCCGGTGGCCGCGCCGGCGCCGCGCGCGGTGCCGGCGCCCGCCGCGCCCGCGGCCGCGGCCGAGAAGCCCGGCGCGCGCGAGCGCGTGCTGACCGTCGGCCCGCTGCAGGACCCGCAGCAGGCCGAGGCGCTGTTCGAGCTGTTCCGCGAGATCCCCGACCTGGGCAGCATCGATGCGCTCGACGGCGGCCAGGCGGCCGACGGGCTGCGGCGCTTCCGCATCGTCACGGCCACGCCCGACGCCGAGCTGCTGGACCTGTGCACCTTCCACGTCGCGCGCGAGCAGTTGCGGCTGGAAGACGCCGGCGCCGGCTACGGCTTTTTTCCTGGTGCGCCTGGTGCGCCGGCCCAGCCGCTGGCGGCGCCGGCCGCCGATCCCGGCTACGGCTTCTTCGACAACGCGCCCGGCGCGCCCGCGGCGCCCGCCTCGGCAGCGCCGGCCGCCGCCGTGCCCGCGCCGGCGGCAGCCACGCCGGCGCGCGCCGCCGTGCCCAGGGCCGAGAAGGCGGCCGCGCCGGCCAACCCCGAGTCGAGCACGCTGCGCGTCTCGGTGGAGAAGGTCGACCAGCTCATCAACCTGGTCGGCGAACTGGTGATCACGCAGGCCATGCTGGCGCAGACCGGCAAGGGCGTGGACAGCGCGCTGTACCAGCAGCTCAGCGCCGGCCTGGCCGACCTGGAGCGCAACACCCGCGACCTGCAGGAAGCGGTGATGTCGATCCGCATGATCCCGATGTCGATGGTCTTCAACCGCTTCCCGCGCATGCTGCGCGACCTGGCGGGCAAGCTGGGCAAGAAGGTCGAGCTGGTCACGCAGGGCGAGGCCACCGAGCTGGACAAGGGCCTGGTCGAGAAGATCACCGATCCGCTGACGCACCTGGTGCGCAACAGCTGCGACCACGGCATCGAGCTGCCGGCCGAGCGCGCCGCCAAGGGCAAGCCCGAGACCGGCACCATCACGCTGGTGGCCAGCCACCAGGGCGGCAGCATCGTGATCGAGGTGCGCGACGACGGCCGCGGCCTGAACCGCGCCAAGCTCATCGCCAAGGCGCGCGAGCGCGGCATCGACGCGCCGGACACCATGTCCGACCAGGAGGCCTTCGCGCTGATCTTCGCGCCCGGCTTCTCCACCGCCGACGTGGTGACCGACGTCTCCGGCCGCGGCGTGGGCATGGACGTGGTCAAGCGCAACATCACCGCCCTGGGCGGCACGGTGGAGATCGACTCGGCCGAAGGCTACGGCATGACGGTGCGCGTGCGGCTGCCGCTGACGCTGGCCATCATGGACGGCATGAGCGTGGGCGTGGGCGAGGAGTGCTACATCCTGCCGCTGTCCAGCGTGGTCGAGTCGTTCCAGGTGCGCGACGGCATGATCAAGACCATCGGCGGCAGCGGCCGCGTGGTCGAGGTGCGCGACGAGTTCATGCCGGTGATCGACATCGAGCGCGTGTTCGACGTGCCGCGCTTCGACTTCGAGCGCGTGTCCAACATCATGGTCGTCGTCGAGGCCGAAGGCGGCCGCGTGGCGCTGCTGGTGGATGAGCTGCTGGGCCAGCAGCAGGTCGTCGTGAAGAACCTCGAAGCCAACTACCGCAAGGTGGACGACGTCTCCGGCGCCACCATCCTGGGCGACGGCCGCGTCGCGCTGATCCTGGACATCGGCGCGCTGGTGCGGCGCTCGCGGCACTGAACCCCACCGGCGCCCGCTCATCATGCAGTACCTCGTCGTCTTCCTGCGCCACTTCTCGATCCGCCTGCGCATGCGCGGCGCGGTGCTGATGGTGCTGTGCCTGTTCGGCCTGGTCGGCGCGGCCAGCGTCTACGGCGGCTGGCGCCTGAACGCGCTGGACCAGGCCTTCGTCGCGCAGTCGACCGCCGAGCTGCAGCAGCTGGCCGAGCTGCGCAGCGCGCTGCTGGCGCCGGGCGCCGACCGCGCGCGGCTGGAAGATGCGGCGCAGCACCTGCAGCGCATCGACACCGCGCTGCGCGACAACGCCAAGGCGCACCAGGCGCGCTTCGACGCCGCCGTCGTGCAGCTCGCCTGGCTGTTCGCCGGCGCGCTGGCCGTGGTGGTGCTGGTGGTGGGGCCGCTGACGCTGGCCAACTCGCGCTCGATCACCGCGCCGCTGCGGCGCGCCGCCGCGGTGGCGCGCGCCATCGCCGCCGGCGACCTGAGCCGCGCCGCCGCCGACCAGGGCCGCGACGAGGCCGGCGAGCTGATGCAGGCGCTGGAAGAGATGCGCTGCGCGCTGACCGCGATCGTCGGCCAGGTGCGCGACGCATCCAACCTGATCCTGGCCAGCAGCGGCGAGGTGGCCGCGGGCAACCAGGACCTGAGCCAGCGCACCGAGCAGTCGGCGTCCAACCTGCAGCAGACCGCGAGCTCGATCGAGCAGCTCGCCGGCACCGTGCGCCAGAGCGCCGAGTCGGCGGTGCAGGCCAAGACGCTGGCGACCTCGGCCGCCGCGGTGGCGCAGCGCGGCGGCGAGGTGGTCTCGCAGGTGGTGCGCACGATGGCCGACATCAACGCCAGCAGCCACCGCATCGGCGACATCATCGCGACGATCGACGGCATCGCGTTCCAGACCAACATCCTGGCGCTGAACGCCGCGGTGGAAGCGGCGCGCGCCGGCGAGCAGGGCCGCGGCTTCGCGGTGGTGGCCGGCGAGGTGCGCAGCCTGGCCGGCCGCAGCGCCGAAGCGGCGCGCGAGATCAAGAGCCTGATCGGCGCCAGCGTCGAGCGCGTGGACGCCGGCACGCAACTGGTGCAGGACGCCGGCGGCACGATGGGCGAGATCGTCGCCGGCGTGCAGCAGGTGTCGGACATCATCGCCGAGATCTCGGCCGCCGCCAGCGAGCAGAGCGGCGGCATCGGCCAGGTCAACCAGGCGGTCAACCAGCTCGACCGCATGACGCAGCAGAACGCCTCGCTGGTGCAGCACTCGGCCAGCGCCGCGCAGAGCCTGCGCGACCAGGCCTCGCGCCTGGCGCAGGCGGTGTCCGCGTTCCGGCTGGAGCCGGGCGCGGTGACGCGATCTCCCGACATCAGCGCCGGCATGGCCGGTCGATAAGCCAGGCAGCAGCATCGCCCGGGGGCCGGGCCCATTTCACCAAGAGCGCAAGGAGCCAACCATGGACATGATCACCGACGCCGCCGTCGTCGCCCGCCACGAGGCGGCCCGCCACGCCGGTCCGGGCGCCGCCGCGCCGGCCGCCGAGGGCGGCGAGTTCCTCACCTTCCGCCTGGGCGGCGAGGAGTACGGCATCGACATCCTGCGCGTGCAGGAGATCCGCTCCTACGAGCAGCCCACGCGCATCGCCAACGCGCCCGGCTTCATCAAGGGCGTGGTCAACCTGCGCGGCGTGATCGTGCCCATCATCGACCTGCGGCTCAAGCTCGGCTGCGAGAGCGCCGAGTACAACGCCTTCACCGTGGTGATCGTGCTCAACGTGCGCGGCCGCGTCGTGGGCGCGGTGGTGGACTCGGTGTCCGACGTGCTGGAGCTGGGCCGCGACCACATCAAGCCCGCGCCTGAGCTGCAGAGCAACGTCGAGGCCAACTTCATCACCGGCATCGGCAGCGTGAAGAGCGGCGACGTCGAGCGCATGCTGATCCTGATGGACATCGAAGGCCTGATGAGCAGCGCCGACATGGGCCTGGTGAACTGAAGCACGCACGACAGCAGCGGCGGCCGCAGCAACGGCCGCCGGGGAGCAAGCAAGGATGAACGCAAGACTGACGATCGCCGCGCGCCTGTGGCTGGCCATCGCGGCCGTGGCGCTGGTGCAGACGCTGCTGTTCGGCGGCATCGCCTGGCGCAGCATGCACCTCACGCAGGACCACGACGTCGCCGAGGCGCGGCTGCAGCGAGTCACCGCGCTGGCCTCGCGCTGGGCGGGCCTGACCGAGACCAACGTGCAGCGCATCGTGGCCAGCGTGGTCGGCGCCGACGCGGCGGTCGGCGCGCATTTCGCGCCCGAGATCAAGGCCACCACGGCCAAGATCAACGAGCTGCAGCAAGAGATGGAGTCGCTGGCCGCCGGCGACGACGAGAAGGCGCTGCTGACCCAGGTGGCGCAGCGCCGCAAGGCCTACATCGCGGCGCGCGAGGCCGCCGTGGCGCTGCGCGCCAAGGGCGATGCCGAGGCGGCGCAGGCGCAGTTGCGCGGCGTGGTGCTGCCCGCGGTGACCGCTTATCTCGGCGAACAGCGCGCCTTCGTCGACCTGCAGCTGCGCCTGGCCGACGAGCAGCGCGAGGCCTTCGCCGCCGCGCGGCTGCAGACCGCCTACCTCGCCGCCGGCGTGACGGCGCTGCTGCTGCTGGGCCTGGCGGTGGGCGGCACGCTGATCGTGCGCAGCATCGTCAGGCCGCTGCGCGGCGCCGGCGAGGCCGCGCAGCGCATCGGCCAGGGCGACCTGACCGCGGAGGTCGACATCCGCCGCGGCGACGAGGTCGGCGACCTGCTGCGCGCGGTGGCCGCGATGCGCGACGCGCTGCGCAACGTGGTGTCCCGCGTGCGCACCTCCAGCGACAGCATCCAGCACGCCTCCACCGAGGTGGCGCAGGGCAACGCCGACCTCAGCCAGCGCACCGAGCGCGCCGCCGCCAGCCTGCAGCAGACCGCCAGCGCGATGGAAGAGCTGACCGGCACCATGCGCCAGACGGCCGACGCCGCGCGCACCGCCAGCCAGCTGGCCGCCTCGGCCAGCAGCGTGGCCGCGCGCGGCGGCGAGGTGGTGGCGCAGGTGGTCTCGACGATGGACGACATCAACAGCAGCAGCCGCAAGATCGCCGACATCACCGGCGTGATCGACGGCATCGCGTTCCAGACCAACATCCTGGCGCTCAACGCCGCGGTGGAAGCGGCGCGCGCCGGCGAGCAGGGCCGCGGCTTCGCGGTCGTGGCCGGCGAAGTGCGCAGCCTGGCGCAGCGCAGCGCCGAGGCGGCGCGCGAGATCAAGAGCCTGATCGGCGCCAGCGTCGAGCGCGTGGAGTCCGGCGCCCGCCTGGTGGGCGAGGCCGGCAGCACGATGGGCGAGATCGTCGGCAGCGTGCAGCGCGTGACCGACATCATCGGCGAGATCAGCAGCGCCGCCGAGGAGCAGAGCCGCGGCATCGGCTCGGTCAACGACGCGGTGACGCAGCTCGACCAGGCCACGCAGCAGAACGCGGCGCTGGTGGAAGAGTCGGCTGCCGCGGCCGAGTCGCTGACCGACCAGGCGCGCGCGCTGGTGGTGCTGGTGGCCGGCTTCAAGGTCGATGCGCAGGGCAAGGCGGCAGCCGCGCCGGCCGTCGCCGTTCAGCCGTCCCCGTCGAAGGTCAAGACTTCGGCGCTGGCTGCCGCGCCGGCCAAGACGCCGACCACCACGCCGGCCGCCGCCCCCGCACGCCTGGCCGAGCAGGCCGTGGCCGTGGCCGCGGCCCGCCGGCCGCAGCCGGCCAAGGCGGCTGCGAAGGCCGCGACGCCTTTCGTCCCCGCGGCGGCCGCCGCCGCGCCCAAGCCGGCCGCGCCGCCCAAGGCCACGCCGGCCGCGGCAGCCGGCGCCGACGACGACGGCGACTGGGAAACCTTCTAAGGGCCTAACGGCGGCCGGGGCCGGCTACACCGCCCCGGCGCGCCGCAGCGTCTCCAGCACCGGCCGGCGCAGCACCTCGCGCAAACCCCACCAGCCGGCGGCCAGCGCCAGCAGCGCGCCGGCCACGGCACCCGCCAGCGGCACCCAGGGCGCGGGGTTCCAGTTGAATTCGAAGGCGTAGCGCGCCAGCGCCCAGCCGATGGCCACCGCGGCGATCGACGCCAGCGTGCCGGCCAGCGCACCGACACCCAGCAGCTCGGCGCGCTGCACCTGCGCCAGCAGCCTGGCGCCGGCGCCCATCGCGCGCATCACCGCGAACTCGCGCGCGCGTGCCTCGCGCGTGGCGCTGATCGCCGCGAACAGCACGATCAGCCCAGCCACCAGCGTGAAGCCGAACAGGAACTCCACCGCGCGGATCACCTGGTCCAGCACGCGCTGCACCTGGCCCAAGGTGGCCGAGACGTCGACGTTGGTGATGTTCGGAAACTGCCGCAGCAGCCGGTTGTCGAAGCCCGGCACGGCCGGCGCGCGGAAGGCGCTGATGCTGGTGCTGGGCAGGTCCGGCATCGCCGAGAGCGGGAACATCACGAAGAAGTTGACGTGCATCGACCCCCAGTCCACCTTGCGCAGGCTGGTGATGCGCGCTTCGCGGGAGATGCCGCCGATGTCGAAGCGCAGGCGGTCGCCCAGCTTCAGGCCCAGCGATTCGGCCAGGCCTTGCTCGACCGACAGCGCATCGGCTTCTTCCGGCGTCCAGCGGCCGCCGGCGAGCTGGTTGTGCGCCGGCATCCGCGCGTCGTGGCTGAGGTTGAACTCGCGCTCCACTTGGCGCTGCGCACGCTCGTCGGCATAGTGGTCGGGCGTGATGTTGCGTCCGTTGATGGCCACCAGCCGGCCGCGGATCATCGGGTACCAGTCGTAGCGCGTGACGCCGGCCTCGGCCAGCGCCTGCTTGAAGGGGCCGGCCTGCTCGGGCTGCAGGTTGATCACGAAGCGGTTGGGCGCATCGGGCGGCGTGGCCTGGCGCCAGGCGCCGATCAGGTCGGTGCGCAGCAGCACCAGCAGCACCAGCGACAGCAGGCCCACCGACAAGGCGCTGACCTGCAGCACCGCGAACGCCGGCCGCGCGGCCAGCTGGCGCGTGGCCAGCAGCAGCCAGCGGGGTGCGCCGGCCTCGGGCACCAGCCGCCGCAGCACCTGCACCGCGGCCCAGGCCAGCAGCGCGAACAAGGCGATCGCCAGCGCGAAGCCGCCGACCGCGATCGCGCCCAGCTTCAAGTCCGACGACACCGCCATCAGCAGCGCGACGAAGCCGCCGGCGCCGGCGCCCAGCACCAGCAGCGAGCTGGTCTTCAGCCGCCCCACGTCGCGCCGCATCACGCGCAGCGGCGGCACGCGCGCCAGCTGCAGCACCGGCGGCAGCCCGAAGCCCAGCAGCAGCGTGAAGCCCACGCCCAGCCCGAACAGCGCCGGCCAGGGCCCGGGCGGCGGCAGCTCGGCCTCGACCAGGCCCTTCAGCAGCCAGAAGAAGACGTTGTGCACCAGCAGGCCCAGCAGCACGCCGGCGGCGCTGGCCAGCAGCCCGACGAAGGCGAACTCCAGCGTGTAGGCGCCGGCGATGCGCCGTTGCGACAGGCCCAGCACGCGCAGCATCGCGCAGTCGTCCAGGTGCCGCTCGGCGAAGTCGCGCGCCGCGATGCCCACCGCCACCGCGGCCAGCAGCGCGGCCAGCAGCGCCACCAAGTTGAGGAACTTGGCCGCGCGGTCCAGCGTCTGGCGCATCTCGGGCCGGCCGCTGTCCAGCGAGTCGATGCGGATGCCGCGCAGCCCCGCCTGCTGGACGTGCGCTTCGGCCCATTGCACGAAGGCGCGCACCGGCGCGTCGCTGAGGCCGGGCGCGGCCACCGCCAGGCGCCAGCTCACGCGGCTGGCCGGCTGGATCAGGCCGGTGGCGGGGAGGTCCGCCTCGTTGATCAGCGCGCGCGGCGCGAAGCTCATGAAGCCGCCGCCGCGGTCGGGCTCGAGCGCGATGATGCGCGTGATGCGCAGGCTGGCGTCGCCCAGCAGCAGCGGGTCGCCGACCTTGATCTGCAGCGCGTCCAGCAGTTGCGCGTCCACCCAGGCGCTGCCGGGCTCGGGGGCGGCGGCCACGCTGTCGATGGCGCCTTCGGGCGTCTGGCGCAGTTGCAGCTTGCCGCGCAGCGGGTAGCTGCTGGCGACGGCCTTCAGCGCCACCAGCCGCGTGGCGCCGCCCTGCGCGTCGGCGGCGCGCGCCATGCTGGGAAACAGCGCGCTGCCGGCGAGCTTGAGCCCCATCGACCGTGCCTGCGCCTGGAATTCGGGCGGCATCGGCTTGTCGGCGCTGATCACGGCGTCGCCGCCCAGCAGTTGGCGGGCGTCGCGCGCGAGGCCCGCGTTCAGCCGGTCGGCGAAGAAGCCGACCGCGGTGAGCGCGGCCACCGCCAGCATCACCGCCACCGCCAGCAGGCGCAGCTCGCCGGCGCGCAGGTCGCGCAAGGTCTGGCGCCAGGCCAGCAGCGCCACCGACGGCGCACGAAGGGGCTTGTTCATCGGCCGCGACGGTAGCGCATGCGGCCGGCGGCCCGCGAACGCTGCGTGCAAGACCCTTGAACGGCTGCGCCGCGCCGCGGTGCTTCAATGGCGGCATGACGAACACGCTGCCCACGCTGTACCTGTCCCACGGTTCGCCGATGACGGCGCTGGAGCCCGGCGCGGCCGGTGCCTTCATGCAGCGCCTGGGGCGGGCGATCGACGCCGCCTTCGGCCGCCCGCGCGCCGTGCTGGCGCTGTCGGCCCACACGCTGACGCGCGAGCCGGTGCTGCTGGCCGGCGCGCGGCACGAGGCGGTCCACGATTTCTCGGGCTTTCCGCAGGCCTTGTACGAGTTGCGCTACGACGCGCCCGGCGCGCCGGCGCTGGTGCCGCGCGTGCAGGCGCTGCTGGCCGAAGGCGGCTTCGCCAGCCACCGCGTCGACGAAGGCGGGCTGGACCACGGCATCTGGACGCCGCTGCGCTACGCCTACCCCGAGGCCGACGTGCCGGTGCTGCCGCTGGGCTTCCCGCCCCAGTGGGCGCCGGAGCGGCTGCTGGCGCTGGGCCACGCGCTGGCGCCGCTGGCGGCCGAGGGCGTGCTGGTGGTCGGCAGCGGCAGCCTGACGCACAACCTGCGCATGCTGTTCGGCGCGTCCGGCCGCCCGCCGGTGGACGCGCCGGAGATCGCGCCCAGCGCCGAGTTCCGCGCCTGGGTGGCCGCTCGCGCCGCCGCGGCCGACTGGGCGGCGCTGACCGACTACCGCCGCCTGGCCCCGCACGCGGCGCTGATGCACCCGACCGACGAGCACTGGCTGCCCTGGTACCCTGCCGCCGGCGCCGCGGGTGTGGGCGCGGCCGGGCTGCGGCTGCACGCCAGCGTGACCTACGGCTGCCTGGCGATGGACGCCTACGCCTTCGGGCCGCAGGCCGCCCGGCTGCAAGCGGCGCTGAGCGAGGTCGGCGAGCCGGTGCCGGCGGACTGATCCGCGCCGACCGCTTGCCCCTCGGCGGCGCGGGGGCCGGAAGGCTGGCACTCGCTGGCTGCGATGTCGCTCGGCTACGATCCCGGCCGCTGCAACACTGCCGTCAAAGAACCGCCATGCTGATCGCCATCTGGATCTTCACGCTGCTGATGGTCGGCCTGTGGAGCGTGCTGGCCTGGGGCCTGTCGGCGCTGCTGGCGACCGACGGCGCCTGGCTGGCGCAGATCGGCCCCTGGCTCAGCCACCTGCCGTTCGGCGGCTGGCTGGAGACCTGGTACCCCACCTGGCTGGAAGACGCGCACCTGCTGCTGGGCCTGCTGCACAACGCGCTGGCCTGGGTGGGCGGCGCGGCGCCGGCGCTGGTGTGGGTGGTCTGGGCGCTGGGCACCGCAGGGCTGCTGCTGATGGGCGCGCTGCTGAGCCTGGTCGTCGTGCTGGTGCGCAAGACGATGCCGCCGGCGCAGCCGCCGCGGCCGGTGGCGGCCTGAGCCTTTTCTCAGGCGCCCTTAAGGAAGGTCTGCACAACGCGCTGCGTAACGCTGACGCGCCCAGTTGGCCATCATGCAGATCGAGAACGGCACTCGAAGGACCTCGCGACGCGCGTCACGGCGCCGAGCGATTGCAGCGCGGCGCGTGCTTGGTGCACGGCTCGCGCACTCATCCTCGCGCTCCCATCAGCTTTGCGCGCGCCATCCACAGGTTCGACAGTGCGAACAGCGTGACGATCTGCGCCGTGTTCTTGGCCAAGCCTCGGTAGCGAACCTTCGTGTAGCCGAACTGCCTCTTCAGGACGCGGAACGGGTGCTCGACCTTAGCCCTGATGCTGGCCTTGAGCTGCTCGAGCTTGTCGGCGATGACGTCTGCCTTGGTCTGCGGGTCGAGCTTGCGCCGAAGACCAGGCCGCATCGCCACGTACCAGTTCGGGCCGGCTGCTTCCGGCCGCTTGTGCACCCCCTGATAGCCGGCGTCGGCAAAGACGTCACGCTCGCGCCCGTGCAGCAGCTGCCCGGCGACGTTCAGGTCGTTGACGTTGGCCGCGGTCGTCACCACCGTGTGCACCAGACCCGAGTCGGCGTCCACGCCGATGTGCGCCTTCATCCCGAAATACCAGTTGTTGCCCTTGCGCGTCTGCTTCATCTGCGGATCGCGTTCGCCCTCGGCGTTCTTGGTCGAGCTCGGCGCCGAGATCAGCGTGGCATCCACCGCCGTGCCGCTGCGAAGCATCAGGCCCTTGTGGCTCAGCAGATCGTTGACGACCCGCAGCATGTCCACGGCCAGGTTGTGTCGCTCCAACAGATGCCGAAAGCGCAGGATCGTCGTCTCGTCGGGCAGCCGCGCGGTCACGCCCTCGAGCTTGGCGAACTCGCGGTACAGCGGCACGTCGTGCAGCGCCTCTTCCATCGCCGGATCGCTCAGCCCGAACCACTGCTGCAGGTAGTGGATGCGCAGCATGGTCTCGATGCCGAAGGGCGGTCGGCCGGTCTTGGCCTTGGGGTAATGCGGTTGGACGATCTGCACCAGCACCGCCCAGGGCGCGACACGCTCCATCTCTTCGAGGAACTCGCGCTTGCGCGTCTTCTTCGTCGACAGGTTCAGGCCAAGTCCAAGTTGCTTCACGGCTCGCATCGTCACCTCACGTGTCGCCTCGGGCAAGACGGATCAGCCCTTAGTTATGCAGACATTCCTTAAGGTGATCCGGCTTTGCCGGGCACCTTAATCCCCCACGGGGGGGCGGGCTGGGCGCAGCCCGGTCCTGGGGGCGCCCAAACGCTCGGCCACCGCGTCCAGCTCGCGCCGCCAGCGCGCCTTGAGTTCGGCCGGCACGAAGCTGGACCTCGAAGCTGTTGGCCGCGAGCTGCCGCGCGTGCGCCGCGGTGAGCTGGGGCAGCGCGGCAAAGGTCTGCAGGTAGTTCTGCGCCACGTAGCCGCCGAAGTAGGCCGGATCGTCGCTGTTGATCGTCACGCACAGGCCGGCGTCCAGCAGCGCCGGCAGGTTGTGCGCGGCCAGGCTGGGGAACACGCACAGCTTGACGTTGGACAGCGGGCACACGGTCAGCGGCACGCGCTCGCGCGCCAGGCGCTGCACCAGCGCCGGGTCTTCGATGCAGCGCACGCCGTGGTCGATGCGCTCGACCTGCAGCACGTCCAGCGCGCTCTCGATGTAGGCCGGCGGCCCTTCCTCGCCGGCGTGGGCCACCCGGTGCAGCCCCAGCTCGCGCGCACGGGCGAACACGCGCGCGAACTTCTCCGGCGGGTGGCCGCGCTCGCTGCTGTCCAGCCCCACGCCGATGAAGTGTCGGCGCCAGGGCAGCGCCTGCTCCAGCGTCTGCAGCGCCGCCTCTTCGCTGAGGTGGCGCAGGAAGCACAGGATCAGCGCCGAGCTGATGCCGAACTCGGCGTGCGCGCGCCGGCAGGCGTGGTCCAGGCCCAGGATCACCGCCTCGATCGGCACGCCGCGCTCGGTGTGCGTCTGCGGGTCGAAGAAGATCTCGGCGTGCACGACGTTGTCGGCCGCGGCGCGCTCGAAATAGGCCCAGGCCATGTCGAAGAAGTCCTGCTCCTTCAGCAGCACCGAGGCGCCGGCGTAGTAGATGTCCAGGAAGCTCTGCAGGTCGGTGAAGGCGTAGGCCGCGCGCAGCGCCTCGATGCTGGGGTAGGGCAGTTGGACGCCGTTGCGCGCCGCCAGCTTGAAGATCAGCTCGGGCTCCAGGCTGCCCTCGATGTGCAGGTGCAGCTCGGCCTTGGGCATGCGGCGCAGCAGCGCGGGCAGGGTGGGGGCGGGAGTCGCTGGCATGGAGGTTCCTCGTGCGATGCTGGCTTCAAGGCCTGCCATCATCGGCTTTATTCGCCGCCGCGGCGGCCGCACCAGGCCCGCGGCTGCGCATCCAGGCCTTGCGCGCCAGGTGCGGCAGGATCTGGTACCAGGGCATGCGCAGCCAGTGCGAGCGGACGTAGAGCAGCCAGCGCGCCAGCGCCGTGGCCGGGCCGTCGGCAGCGGGATGGTCGGGCCGCAGCGCTAGGTGCAGCAGCAGGTCCATCGCCGTGCAGCGCGGCCAAGCCGGCGCCAGCGCTTCGACGTCGGTCGCCACCGCGGCGGGCCAGGCGACGCCGAACAGGCGCCGGATCTGCGTCAGCGCCTGGAACAAGGGCGTTTCAAGACCTAATTGCCGTGATCGTTGGATCAATTGTGGCCAAAAGCCGGAATCGTCGCCGAAATGCACTAGCAGATCGGCCACGTCCAGCAGGTCGCGCAGGCCGCCTGAGAAGTCGCCGTCCTGCAGCAGGTGGGCGACCGCGTGCAGCGCCATGTCGGCCGGGTCCAGCACGGACAGCCGCGGGAAGCCGGCGACCGGCCGCACGCGCTCGAACAGCAGCCGGCTGTCGACCGCGAAGCGCGAGGTCGGCGGCGTGATCGCGTGGTGCAGGTCCAGCGTGGTGCGCCGCTCGACGTGTTCCAGCGGCGGGATCTCGTGCATCAGGTCGCGGTAGTAGCGCTCGTCGTAGGGGTCCAGCCGCGCCGCCACCCAGCCGGCGGCGAACAGCGCCTGCTCGGCGGCGCGGATCTGCTCGCGCGGCACCATCAGGTCGATGTCGTTGAACAACCGGCCCGGCGCCGGCGGCAGGCCGGCAGCGACGTAGGCCGCGCCCTTGAGCAGCACCACCGGCCCGGGCAGCGCTGCCAGCGCGTGGCCGATGCGGTCCAGCTCCCATTGCGTCTGGTCGTGCAGGCGGCGGATGTGCTTGAGCGCGTTGTCGAACTGCACCTGGGCACCCGCTGGCACGCCGCCGGCCCAGCCGCGACCGGCGACGAACAGGCCCAGCCGGGCCAGCAGCTTGGCGCGGCGCGCCTGGGACAGCAGTTGTTCCCATTGCCGCCCGCTCAGCGCCGGCGCGGCGGCTGCAGTCCACAGTGGCGTCAGCAGGTCGCCGCCCGGGGGGCTGCTCACGACCCGCGCGCCGCGGCCAGCCGGTCGAAGACGGTGATCGCGTCGTCGAGCCGGCTGTAGCGGAAGTCGTGGCAATCGCTGCGGTCCACGAGATCGGCCAGCGCATGGAAGCCCTCGCGGCTGGCGATGCCCGAATTGAAGGCGTTGCGGCTGAGCTGCAGCATCGCGTCGGCCTTGGCCCGCGGCGCCAGCTCGGCCGGAGCGTCGGGCACGTAGCGCGGGAACACCACCCAGGCCGGCCGCGCCGGCTCGTCCATGCGCAGCACGTGCTCAGGGAGCGCTTTCATGTGGGCGACTGTACCTTTGGACGTGGCCAGGGTCCGCCGGCTGAACGTTGAGGCCGGCGCGAAGCGCTGGATGATGTCGATCGACTGGTTCTTCAGGCTGACCGGCCGCGCCAGCGCGTGGATGCGCCCGTCGCGCAGCGAGATCAGCGCCAGCTCGTCGGACAGCAGCCGCCAGCCGCGGTTGACCAGCGCGGCGCACAGCGTGCTCTTGCCCGAGCCGGGCGGTGCCGGCAGCACCGCGGCATGGCCCAGGCGCTCGACGACGGCCGCATGCAGCACCAGGAACTGGTGCGAGCGCGAGCCGATGCACCAGTTGAGCGCCCATTCGGTCAGCGCCAGCGCCTGCGCCAGCGGCAGCGGCTCGAACACCGGCTCGTGGTCGAACAGAAACTGCACCTGCGGCCGCAGCCAGCGCCGCAGCCCGGGCCGGTGGCGCACGTCCACCGCGTAGTCGCAGAACTCGTCGCCGTCGACCAGCGGGTGGTCGGCGTAGAGCAGGGCCAGGCCTTGTTGGACCGCGTCGACGTCGCTGCGGAGGCGCAGCCGGACCGGGCCGGTGCGCAGGCAAAGGCTGCCGTCGTGCAGCCGCCGGCGCATCTCGCCGGCGGGAAGCTCGGCCAGCCTCATGCGGCAGCGGCAGGTTCGGCTTGGGCTTCGAGCCAGCCCAGGCGCTCGAACTGTTCGATCACCCGGGTGACGACGGGGCACATCGCGGCCGGGTCGGCCTCGCCCAGGTCAGCGGCCAGGCCCGCTGCGAGATCGTCGGTGCCGATGGCCTGTTCTTCGATGCCGCCGATGACGGCGGCAGTCAGCGGATCGAGCTGCAGGATCTGGCCCGAGCGGGCCTCGAAGACGACGGAATCGGCACCCCAGTCGCGCCAGTGCAGTTCGACGGCAGCGCGCACGCGCCAGCGCGTGCCGGCGATGGCGTCAGCCATTCTCCATGTAGGTGGTGAAGAAGCTGTACGCCGCGGCCCGCTTGCCGGCGTTGCCGTAGAAGCCGTTGACCTCGGACGGGCTGTACGGGAAGTTGCTGATCGACGGTGTGGCGCTGTAGCGTGCCACGGCGTTGCAATAGGCCGTGATCCAGTGGGCTTCCTGCGAATTGGGCTCCGCCGAGCAGATGTCGGCCACCGTGCGGTTGAAGAGGCAATTGGACTTGGTGATCGCCACGCCCTTGGAGTCGGAGCCGCTGCAAGTGATCAGCTCCTTGAACTTTTTGTTCTTGCACGACGAAGGCACGTTGTTCGAATTGCCGTAGTGCGAGCAGGGCTTGCCGCCATGCGGCGTGCTGCCCGGCGAGACCGACTGGATCACCGAGCCGGCGCCGGAGATCGAGGCGTTGGTGCAGGTGGTGTAGGTCTTGTCCTTGTAGCACCAGGGGCGGCCGGAGCCGCCGGCCATCGCCGACAGCGGGCCGACCGCGCCGGCCGCCGCCGAAGCCTTGCCCAGCGTGCGCAGCACTTCGCGCCGGCGGGCCGGCGACGAAAGCCCGGCGCTGCCGGCCTTGGGCGAATCGGGGGCTTGGCTGTCGCGTGCGTCGTCGTTCATGACCGGACCTGTCGAAAAGTGGCTGGCGTCTGGCGGCCGGGGTGAGGGAGGGACCGGCGGCAATTCTGCGCGCTCAGGCCCGGCCCGCATCCCCATCGGGACCATGGTGCCGAGAATACCGCGACCCAGTGCACGCCAGACCCCCGCGATTTCGGGGGCTGGCAACGGCTTTCAGGCCGCCGCCGCGCCGCGCCGCCGCGACTTCCAGGCCCCATACAGCACGAACAGCCCCGGGATCAGGATCATCGCCCAGATGATGCGCGACAGGTTGGCCTGCACCCAGGGCACGTTGCCGAACAGGTAGCCCAGCGTGACGATGGAACCCACCCACAGCACCGCGCCGCTGACGTCGAACAGGCTGAACTTGCGGCGCGTCATCGCGGCCACGCCGGCGACGAAAGGGGCGAAGGTGCGCACGAAGGGCATGAAGCGGCCGGCGATCAGCGTGATGCCGCCATAGCGCTCGTAGAAGGCATGCGCCTGGTCGAAGGCGCGGCGGTTGAACCAGCGCGACTGCTCCCATTGGAACACCCGGCGGCCGACGAGGCGGCCGATGCTGTAGTTGGTCTGGTTGCCCAGCACCGCGGCGGCGATCAGCAGCCCATAGGTCAGCGGCAGGCTCATCAGCCCTAGCCCGCACAGCGCGCCGACCACGAACAGCAGCGAGTCGCCCGGCAGGAACGGCATCACGACGACGCCGGTCTCGACGAAGATGATCAGGAACAGCAGCGCGTAGACCCAGGGGCCGTAGCTCAGCACGAACGCGCGCAAATGCAGGTCGACGTGCACGATGAAGTCGACCAGCGCCATCAAGAGATCCATCGGCCGGATTATCGGCAGCCGCCGCGGGGCCGCTCCTAGAATGCCCCGCGATGAACGCCGTGCTTTCCGTCACGCCGCGCCGGCCGATCCGCGAGTTGCCCGACGAGTTGGTCAGCCAGATCGCCGCCGGCGAGGTGGTCGAGCGCCCGGCCTCGGTGGTGCGCGAGCTGGTCGACAATGCGCTGGACGCCGGCGCCACGCAGATCACCGTGCGCCTGGCCGGCGGCGGCGTGCGCAGCACCGTGGTGGAGGACGACGGCGGCGGCATTCCCGCGCCCGAGCTGCCGCTGGCGCTGAAGCGCCATGCCACCAGCAAGATCGCCAGCCTGGCGGAGCTGGAAAGCGTCGCGACCATGGGTTTCCGCGGCGAGGCGCTGGCCGCCATCGCGTCGGTGGCCGACGTGACGATCACCAGCCGCCCGCGCGGCGCCGCGCACGCGATGCGGCTGGACGCCCGCGGCGGCGAGCTGCAGCCTGCCGCGCGCGCGCCCGGCACCACGATCGAGGTGCGCGAGCTGTTCTTCAACACGCCGGCGCGGCGCAAGTTCCTCAAGAGCGAGGCTACCGAGCTGGCCCATGCGCTGGACGCCGTGCGCCGCCACGCGCTGGCGCGGCCCGACGTGGGCTTCGCGGTCTGGCACGAGGGGCGGCTGGTCGCGCAATGGCGCGCGCTGGTCGACCCGCTGCTCGACGATGCCGCCACCCAGCGCCTGGGCGAGGTGCTGGGCGCCGACTTCATGGCCGCCAGCCGCGGCCTGGCGGCGCAGCGCGGCCCGCTGGGCTTGAGCGGCCGCGTCGGCCGGCCGGAAGCCGCGCGCAGCCGGGCCGACCAGCAATACCTGTTCGTCAACGGCCGCTTCGTGCGCGACCGGCTCGTCGCCCACGCGGTGCGCAGCGCCTACGAAGACCAGTTGCACGGCAGCCGCCAGCCGGCCTACGCGCTGTTCCTGCAGATCACGCCCGAGCTGGTGGACGTCAACGTGCATCCGACCAAGATCGAGGTGCGCTTCCGCGACGGCCGCGCGGTGCACGGCGCGGTGCAGGCCGCGGTGCAGGAGGCGCTGGCGGGCAGCCGCGCGGCCGAGCCGAGCGCGCTGGCCGTGCCGTCGCCGGCTGCTGCCGCCGCGCCGCTGCCGCCGTCCTGGCAGCCGTCGCTGGCGCTGATGGAGGCGCCGCAGGCGCGCGAACCGATGCCGGCCTGGCCGCGGCCTGTGACATCGGCCGCATCGCCAGGCCAGGGCGGCTTGTCGACCTGGGCCGCGTTGCGGCCGACCGCGCCGACCGCACCCGGCGACGCCGCCGAAGCGCCTGTGTGGCCGCTGGGCCGCGCGATCGCACAGATCGGCGGCGTCTACGTGCTCGCCGAGAACGCGCAGGGGCTGGTGATCGTCGACATGCACGCCGCCCACGAGCGCATCGTCTACGAGCGCCTGAAGGCCGCGCAGGGCGCCGCCACGCGCCTGCCGGCGCAGCCGCTGCTGGTGCCGGTCAGCTTCGCCGCCACCGCGGCCGAAATCGCCACCGCCGAGAGCGAGGCCGCGGCGCTGCAGGACCTGGGGCTGGACGTGGCGCCGCTGTCGGCCGCGTCGCTGGCGGTGCGCAGCCGCCCCGCGGCGCTGCCGGACGCGGACCTCGCCGAGCTGACGCGCTCGGTGCTGGCCGAGCTGCAGGCCGTGGGCTCCAGCCGCGTGGTGCAGCGCTCGCGCGACGAGCTGCTGGCGACCATGGCCTGCCACGGCGCGGTGCGCGCCAACCGGCGGCTGACGATCGAGGAGATGAACGCGCTGCTGCGCGACATGGAAGCCACCGACCGCGCCGACCAGTGCAACCACGGCCGCCCGACGTGGCGGCAGATCACGATGAAGGAACTGGACGCGCTCTTCCTGCGCGGCCGCTGAAGGACCATCCCGATGACGAGCATGACCTTGCAGGTGAACGGCCAGCCGCACACCGTCACGATCGAGACGCAGACGTTGCTGGTGGAGCTGCTGCGCGGCGAACTGGGCCTGACCGGCACCCACGTCGGCTGCGACACCAGCCAGTGCGGCGCCTGCACGGTGCTGCTGGACGGGCAGGCCGTCAAGAGCTGCAGCGTGCTGGCGGTGCAGGCGCAAGGGCGCAGCGTCACGACGATCGAAGGCCTGGCGCGCGATGGCCGACTGCACCCCGTGCAGGACGCCTTCATCGCCTGCCACGGGCTGCAGTGCGGCTTCTGCACGCCGGGGATGATCATGGCCAGCGTCTGCCTGCTGCAGCAGCAGCCGATGCCCAGCGCCGGGCAGATCGCGCACGCGCTGGAAGGCAACCTGTGCCGCTGTACCGGCTACGTCAATATCGTCGAATCGGTGCAGCTCGCGGCCAGGACGCTGGCGGAGGCCAAGGCATGAATGCCCCTGACGACTTCGCCGCCCGCTACGGCAGCGGCCAGCGCGTGCGCCGCATCGAGGACCCGGCGCTGGTGCAGGGCCAGGGCCGCTACACCGACGACGTGGTGCCGCCGGGGCAGTTGAGCCTGGTCTTCGTGCGCTCCAGCGTCGCGCATGGCCGCATCGTCCATGTCGATCTGGACGCCGCACGCGCCACGCCCGGCGTCGTGGCCGTCTTCACCGGGCCTGAGCTGGCGGCCGCCGGCCTCAAGCCCATCCCCACCGCGCCGGCCTTCAAGCGCCCCGACGGCCAGCCGATGGCCGCGCCGCCCAAGCGGCCGCTGGCGCATGAAATGGTCCGTTATGTCGGCGAGCCGGTGGTGGCCATCGTCGCCGAGACCCGGGCCGCCGCCAAGGCCGCGGCCGAGACCGTCTTCATCGAGACCGAGGAACTGCCGGTCAACGTCGATCCGGTGCGTGCGCTGCTGCCCGGCGCGCCGGTGCTGTGGGAAGGCGCACCCGACAACGTCTGCGCCGAGATGCGCCACGGTGATGCCGCGGCCGCCGAGGCCGCGTTCACGCGCGCCGCGCACCGCGTGTCGCTGGACCTCGTCAACCAGCGCGTGGCGCCGGCGCCGATGGAACCGCGCAGCGTGCTGGCCTTCGTCGACGACGGCCGGCTGACCGTGCGCCTGTCCAGCCAGATGCCCACCGGCGTGCGCGCCGGCCTGGTCGAAGCGATCCCGGGGCTGAAGCCCGAGGACGTGCGCGTGCTCGTCGGCGACGTGGGCGGCGGCTTCGGCATGAAGACCGGCATCTATCCCGAGGACATCGCGGTCGCCTGGGCCGCGTGGACCTTGAAGCGTCCGGTCAAGTGGCAGGCCGAGCGGCTGGAGGACTTTTTGTCCGCCGTGCACGGCCGCGACGTGCTCAGCCGCGCCGAGCTGGCGCTGGACGCCGGCGGCCGCGTGCTGGCCCTGCGCATGCGCTCGATCGCGAATGTCGGCGCCTATCCCGGCACCACCGCGGCAGCGATCCAGCTGCTGATCGGCCCCTGGGTTGCCACCAGCATCTACGACATCGGCACCATCGACTTCCGCTTCACCGCGGTGCTGACCAACGCCGCGCCCACCGGCGCCTACCGCGGCGCCGGCCGGCCCGAGGCGATCTACATCACCGAGCGGCTGATGGACGCCGCCGCGCGCGAACTGGGCCTCGACGGCGCCGAGCTGCGCCGCCGCAACATGATCCGCCCCGGGCAGATGCCCTACACCAACGCTATGGGGCAGACCTACGACAGCGGGCACTTCGAGAAGATCCTCGACCAGGGCCTGGCGCTGGCCGACTGGGCCGGCTTCGCGGCGCGCAAGGCCCAGAGCGCCGCGCGCGGCCGGCTGCGCGGCCGCGGCATCGCCACTTTCCTGGAATGGACCGGCGGCAACGTGTTCGAAGAGCGCGTGACCGTCAACGTCACGCCTGACGGCTTCATCGAGATCGGCTCGGCGACGCAGGCGATGGGCCAGGGCATCGCCACCAGCTACGCGCAGCTGGCGGTGGAGGTGTTCGACGTGCCGATCGAGCGCGTGCGCATCGTGCAGGGCGACACCGACCGCTTCAACGGCTTCGGCAGCGCCGGCAGCCGCTCGCTCTTCACCGGCGGCAGCGCGGTGCGCGTGGCCGCCGAGCGCACGGTGGATCAAGGTAAGGCGTTGGCTGCGGAGGCCATGGAAGCGCCGCTGGCCGACATCGAATACCGCGCCGGCCGCTTCTCGGTGGTGGGCACCGACCTCGGCATCGACCTCGCTGCGCTGGCCGGCCGCCAAGCCGAGCAGCGCATCTTCGTCGACAGCACCTCCAACGTGGCCGGCCCCACCTGGCCCAACGGCTGCCACGTCTGCGAGGTGGAGGTCGACCCGGCGACCGGGCAGGTGGCGATCGTCGCCTACGCCTCGGTCAACGACATCGGGCGCGTGGTCAGCCCGGCCATCGTGCGCGGGCAGATCGACGGCGGCGCGGTGCAGGGCATCGGCCAGGCGCTGTGCGAGAAGATCCACTACGACGCCGAGAGCGGCCAGTTGCTGAGCGCCAGCTTCATGGACTACGCGATGCCGCACGCCGACGGCTTCATCGGCTTCAAGACCGCGTTCGACACCAGCATCCCGTGCAAGAACAACGCGCTGGGCGTTAAGGGCGTCGGCGAGCTGGGCACCATCGGCGCCACGCCGGCGGTGGTCAACGCGGTGGTCGACGCACTGGCGTCCACGGGCCTGGGCCCCCAGGTCGAGCGCGTGCAGATGCCGCTGACGGCCGAGGTGGTGTGGCGCGCGCTGCGCGGCGACTTCGGGCCGCCGGTGTTCGCGGCGCCGGTGTGATCCTCGCTCGACGCTGGAGGCCCCGACCATGCTCAAGACCTACCAAGGCGCCTGCCACTGCGGCGGCGTGCGCTTCGAAGCCGACCTCGACCTGACGCAGCCCACCTACCGCTGCAACTGCTCGATCTGCCGGCGCAACCGCTTCTGGGCCGCCGTCGCGCGCGACGGCGACCTGCGGCTGCTGGCCGGCGAGGGCCTGTTGACCCAGTACCTGTTCAACTCGAAGAAGAACGAACACTGGTTCTGCAAGGTCTGCGGCGTGCGGCCCTACGGCATCGGCACCGAGACGCCGATCGGCCGCATGTACGGCGTCAACATCGGCTGCCTGGAAGGCCTGTCGGAGGAAGCGCTGGCCGCGATCCCCATCACCTACGTCGACGGCCTGAACGACAACTGGCAGAGCCCGCCGCCGTTCACGGCACATCTGTAGCGGCGGGGATCGCGCCGCGGCTTCAGTTCACGGGCACCGTCACCGACTTCGGCGGCGCCGCCTCGGCCTTGGGCAGCTCGACCTTCAGCACGCCGTCCTTGTAGACGGCACGCACTTCGTCGACCTTCACGGCCACCGGCAGCGGCACGCGGCGCTGGAAGCTGCCGTAGGCGCGCTGCAGCACGCGCCAGCGGCCCTGGGTGCTTTCCTGCTCGAACTTCTTCTCGCCGCGCACCGTCAGCACATCGGGCAGCACGTCGATCTGGAAGTCCTCGCGCGCCATGCCGGGCAGCTCCAGCCGCACGACCACGCGCTGCTCGTCCTCGAAGACGTCGCCGCCCACCACGCCCCAGCCGGGGTTGGCCAGCGCGGCGGGCACGTCGATGTCGGCCGTGGCCGGCAGCCCGGTCTGCTGGCCGGGCCTGAAGCGCGTCAAGGCTCCGGCGGCCGACTGGCGCAACTGGCCGAAGCCCTGTTCCACCCGGCCCCAGAACGACTCGACGCCCTGCTTCAGTTCCTGCTTCAGATCGTCGACCTTCATGATGCGCCCCTCGCGTTCAGGCCACGTTGACGTCGATGCGCCGCGGCTGCGCGTGCTCGGCCTTGGGGATGCGCACGCGCAGCACGCCTTGCGCCAGCTCGGCGCTGACCTTGCCGGCGTCCAGCTCCTTGCTGAGCGTGAAGGCGCGGCGGTAGCGCGGCAGCGTCACCTCGGCGTGGCTGGACTCCACGCCCTGGGCCACGGCGAGCTCGATGTCGCCTTCGATCGTGAGCTGGTCGCCTTCGATGCGCAGCGCCAGCTTGTCGCGCGGCACGCCGGGCAGGTCGGCGAACAGCGTGATGCCGGTGAGGTCCTCCACCACGTCCACCGGCGGCAGCAGCGCGGCGCTGTTGCGGGCCTGGGCCGCGGTCGCGGCGGTGGTCTGCGCGGCTTGCGGGGACGGCGTCGTCTGGGTCAGGGTGTTCATGCTTTCACTCCTGCTAACGGTTGATTCGATGATGTCAATTCACTTCGATGCGGCGCGGCTGCGCGGCAGCCTTGCGCTGCGCGGACACGCGCAGCACGCCGTCGCGGAAGCTGGCGTTCACGCTGGCCGGGTCGACGTCGTCGGGCATGCTGACCACGCGGCGGAAGCGGCCGGCGAAGCGCTCGTTCAAGTGCAGCGTGGCCTTCTCGTCGCTGGCCTCGGGCGTGGCGGCCTTGCGCTCGCCGGCGATGGTGAGCACGCCGCGATCGAGGTGAACCTCGATCGACGCCGGGTCGACGCCGGGGGCGAACGCGAACACCTCCACGCCGGTGGGCGTGCTGCCGACGTTCAGCGCCGGGTAGCCGCCACGGCCCAGGCCGCGGATGGCGGGCGAGTAGTCGAACAGGCCGCTCATCTCGCGCTGCAGGCGGTCGAACTCGGCGAACAGGTCGCGCGGAAAAAGGTTGCGGTACATGCGGGTCCTCCAATCGGGCACTGGGGGGATGGGGCGGCAGCCGGCCGCCCCGCTGCTTCCGAACATAGGAACTGGCAGCGCAGGTTTCAAGACCCGGCCGGAGAGGCCTGCTGATCCCCGTCAAACGAACGGCCGGCCGCCGGCGGGCCGTTCGGAAAGGACGCCCCGCTACTTGAGCAGCCGCGTGCGCGCCAGCCGGCGCGCATTGGCCGTGGCCTTGCGGTGCACCGGCTGCAGGCCCTTTTCGGCCACCTGCCAGGCCGCCTGCCAGGCGCCGGGCAGCAGCGCGCCGCGCCAGGCATCGAGCGCCAGGCGCTGCTGCAGGCGCCAGGCCTCGGCCAGCATGCCCGTCCATGACTGCACGAAGGCCGCCTGCTTCTCGGCCACCATGCCGTGGAATTCCTTGCGGTCGCGCGCCGATGGCAGCGGTCCCGCCAGTGCGAGGCGTGCCGTGCGGTGGGCCACCACCTGCGGCGCGGCGATTGCCAGCTCGGTCAGTTGACGCGGCAGGCTGGCGCTGCGGCGGGTGCGGCGGCGGGGCTTTTGGGTCATCGGCGGTGCAGAAAAAGACGATGGCCGATCATCGCCCAAGGCCGTGGCCTGCGCTCAGCAGCGGTCTCGGTCGGCCTGGCTCAGTTGGCCCTGATGTCGGCCGCCTTCACGATGCCGCGCCAGCGCTCCATGTCGGCGCGGATCACTTCGCCGAACTGCTGCGGCGTGCCGCCGGCGGCGGCCACCGCATCGGCGGCCAGGCGCGACTGCATCTCGGCGCTGCGCAGCACCGCGTTGATGTCGGCATTGAGTTTGGCCACCACCTCGGCCGGCGTGCCCTTGGGGGCGACCAGGCCGTGCCAGAGGTCGGCGCGGAAGCCGCCCAGGCCCAGCTCGGCGAAGGTCGGCACCTCGGGCATCGAGGCCAGCCGCGCCGGCGCTGCCACCGCCAGCGGCCGCACCTTGCCGCCCTTGACCAGCGGGCTGACCGAGGTCGTGCCGGCCAGGATCATCTGGATCTGCCCGCCCGCCAGGTCCACCAGCGACTGGCTGGTGCCCTTGTAGGGGATGTGCGTCATCCTGATGCCGGCCACCGACGCGAAGTACTCGGTGCTGAGGTGGGCCAGCCCGCCGACGCCCGAGGTGCCGTAGGCCACGCTGCCCGGCTGCTGGCGGGCCTGGGCGACGAGCTGTGGCAGCGACTTGAACGGCGAATCGGGCCCGGTCACCAGCACCACGGGCTCGCGCGTGAACTGCACCACCGGCTCGATCGCCGCCACCGGGTCGAAGGCCGGCTTGTTGAGGACCGCATTGCCGGCATAGCTGCCCGAGATCACCAGCAGCGTGTAGCCGTCGGCGGCCTCGCGCAGCGCCGCCTCGGCGCCCAGGTTGCCGCCGGCGCCGGGCTTGTTGTCGATCACGATGGTGTAGCCGTAGGCCTCGGTGAGCTTTTGCGCGACGAGGCGGGCCATGGTGTCCGAGCCGCCGCCCGGCGCGAAGGGCACGACCAGCTTCACCGGCTTGGCCGGGTAGCGTGTCTGCGCCAGCGCGGGCGCGGCACAGACGCAGGCGGCGATGCAAGACAGCGCGAACGCGCGGCGGCGGCTCATCATGGGATCTCTCCTCGGCAAGGGGGTTGGGGTCACAGCACGAGGTCCAGCAGGCGCACGTATTGCTGGCCGCCGTGCATGTCGCGTTCGAGCGCGCCGCCCTGGGGCTGCGGGCGCGGGTAGGAGATCTTCAGCACCAGCAGCTCGGGCACCGGGTAACGCCTGACCAGCGCCGGGTCTACGCCGTACAAGGCGCCGATCGCCGCCGGCTGCAGCGCCGGCGCGTCCAGCGCGCGCTGCAGCCCGGCGCGGTCGTCGAACGACAGGTCCAGCGTGATCCAGAACGGCCCCGCGTTCTTGGACCGCAGGTGGCGGCAGGCTTCAGCGAGCGTGGGCATCGGCGGCTCCGGCAAGGTCGACATGGACGGTGCGCACGCGCTCCAGCGGGTGGCCGACGTGCAGCACGTGGTTGAGCCTGAAGCTGAACACCTGTCCGCGCTCGATCTCGGCCGGCGAGAACGGGAAGGCATAGGTCGGCAATTCGGACTCCTCCTGCACGGGCAGGTGGAAGAACCAGGGGTTGCAGGTCTTGGCGATCTGCGTGGCCAGCGCCTGCGTGGCCGCGGTGGCCACGAACAGCAGCCCGATCTCGCGCGGCAGCGTGCTGCCGCGCCGCGGCGGCAGGCCGTCCACCGCGTTCCAGCCGTAGGGCCGCAGCGAGATCTCGAAGCGCCCGGTCGCCGCGCCCAGCGTCTGCTGCACGCGCTCGACCAGCACGCGCTGCATCTTGGCGACGAAGCCGTCGACGTCGGCCAGCACCGTGCGGTCCTGGATGCCCACCAGCATCAGGGTCTGGAAGCCCTCGCCGGCGGCGCCCTCGAGCTTCATCGTGTAGGGCCGGGGCGCGAAGGCCGAGCCCGTGACGCGCACGCGGCGCTCGTCCAGCGCGGCGTAGCGCGCCCGGCGCACGTCGAGCACGCCGCCGGGCTCGGTCAGCTCGAAGGGATCGGCGTTCTCGTACAGCATGTGGGCCGCCACGGTCTCGGGCGTGCAGCGGTTGCCGGGCGCCAGCGGCTCGATCTCGAAGTGGTCGGTGCCGACGCGGACCAGCACGCCGCCTTCGCGCGGCCGCGTGCTGCACAGCGCGCCGCACTCGGCCGTCTTGCCGGCGTGCCAGGCCGCACCGGCGCCGGCCCCGCGCATCAGCGGCACCGCGGCCAGCACCGCCGAATCGCTGGTGCGGCCGCCCAGCACGATGTCGGCGCCGGCCTGCAGCGCGGCGATGTAGGGCTCGGGGCCCATCAGCGCGACGACGTGGTCGCAGGCCGCGAAGCACTCGGGCTCGGCGGTGGTCATCGGCGCCAGCGGCGAGATGCGGCCGGCGCGCGCGGCCTCGGCCATCGCCGCGGCGTCCTGCTCCGCATACAGCAGCGCGATACGCGGCTTGAGGCCGTGCTCGCGGGCGATCTCCTGCGCGATGTCCAGCGTCCAGTCGACCCCGGCGTCGGTGCCCGAGGTGCCGCACGAGCCGATCAGCAGCGGGATGCCGCCGCGCGCCTGGGCGCGCATCAGCACCGCGAGGTCGGCCTTCACCGCGGCGCGCGAGTACTTGGGTTGCGCGCGGGCCAGGTAGGCCGGGCCGCTGTCGGTGGAGCCGGCGTCGCAGGCGATGGCGTGGGCGCCGGCGGCCAGGCCGGCCCGCAGGTCGGCTTCGCGCACGCCCACGCCCAGGGCGCCGGTGGGCACGATCACATCGATGGTGGGGCTGGACATGCGGATGATGATGGGCAGCGCCGATTCGGAAGTGAATCGCAAAGTGCTCACGGATTGATGCGCTGCGCTCAACAATGCGCCGCCTGCCCTACGATGCGGGCGATGGGCAAGACGCATTTCGACCTGCGCGACGTGCGCGCCGTCTGCGAGCTGGCGCGCGTGAAGGGCTTTCGCGAAGCGGCCGACCGGCTGGCGATCACGCCCAGCGCCTTCAGCCGCCGCGTGGCCAAGCTGGAAGAGGCGGTGGGCGGCCTGCTGGTGCGGCGCAGCACGCGCGCGATGGCGCTCACGCCGCTGGGCCGCCGCCTGGTGGCGCGCTGCCAGCCGATGCTGGACGCGCTGGACGAGGCGGTGGAGGAGTTGGCCCGCACCGCCCGCGGCATGGAAGGCCAGGTGGCGATCGGCTGCATCGCCTCGGTTTCCTACGCCTTGCTGGCGCCGGTGATCGCAGGCTTTCGCGCCGCGCATCCCAACCTGCGCATCAACATGCGCGAGTCCGACGGCGCCAGCATCGCCGCCGCGGTGGTCAACCACGAGCTGGACTTCGGCCTGACCACGGTGGCCGACCGCCACCCCGAGCTGCTGGCCGAGCGCGTGGGCGACGACGTCTTCGTGCTGGTGTGCGACCCCGCGCATCCTCTTGCGGGCAGGCGGTCGCTGGCGTGGCGGCAGATCACGCAGCAGCGGCTGATGGGCTACAAGGCGTCGAGCTCGATCCGCCAGATGCTCGACGGCGCGCTAGCCCGCGCCGGCATGGAACTGCTGTGGTTCGACGAGGTGGACACGCTGTCATCGCTGATGAGCTACCTGGCCACCGGCGGCTTCGTCGGCGTCGTGCCGCAGCTGGTGGCCAGCCAACTGCCGGGCTTGCGCACGGTGCCGCTGAACCGGCCGCGGCTGGAGCGGCAGCTGTTCCTGGTGCGGCGGCGCGACGTGCAGCTGACGCCACCGGCACGCCGGCTGTGGGACGACATCCGGCTGCGCGTGGCCGCCGCGCTGGGCGGCCGCGCGCTCAAAGCTGCGGCTGCCTTGCCCCTCGCGCCGGCGCCTCAGGCTGCGGCCGCCACGCCCGCCAGCCGCCGATAGGCCAGGCCCATCCAGCCCTCGGGCTTGAACGGCTGCCACTGGCCCTCGGCTTGCGCCAGCCGCTCGGCGACGATGGCCAGCACCATGGGGTTGAAGCCCAGGCCGCTGTGGCTGCCCAGCACGCGGATGTTCTCGTGCAGCGCGGGGTCGCCGTCCAGCGTGGCTTCCTGCGGCGGCACCACGCCGTCGGTCAGCGAGTACAGGCAGCTCGTCGGCACCGGCGGCAGCCGGCGCTCGCGCAGCTTCTTCACGCGCGGCTGCACCACGTGCACGCCGGGGCCCAGCGGATGCGCGATCAGCCGGTACAGCGCCTTGACCATCGCCGGGCTCTGGCTGCCGCTCTCGTCCACGCTGACCGGGCTGCCCAGCGTGACGACCTGGCGCACGCAGTCGGCGGCCTGGTGCGCGCCGTAGAGCGCGAACACGCCGCCCAGGCTCCAGCCCACCAGGCTGACGCGGCGGCCGGCGGCATGGTGCAGGTGGCGGATCTTCTGCTCCAGCGCCGTTGCGTGGCGGACCTGGAAGCCGACGTTGCGGCCGAAGCCCCAGGTCTGCACGTCGTGCCCCAGCGTCGAGAGAAACCAGCGCAGCGGCGCCAGCGTGGCCTCGTCGGCCATGAAGCCCGGCAGCAGCAGCACCGGATGGCCGTCGCCGCGCGGCGCGCGCATCAGCAGCGGCCAGCTGCCGGGCAGCAGGGCCATCTCGAACAGCGCCCGCCATTCCAGCAGCGAGTGCAGGGCGTGCGGCGGGCCGCGGTGGGGGTGGCGCTGGGTCATCGGCCTTCATTGTGGCGCAGCCGGGGCATCATCACGGGCTTGCGGCGCGCGTCGCCGCCGGACTTGTGCTGATGAAAATGGAGATGTCATGAAGATCCTGCTGGCCATCGACGGTTCGACCCACGCGCTGCAAGGCCTGCGCTGGCTGCTGCGCTGCGCCGCCGAGGGCCTGCGCTGCGAGTTCGTGCTGCTGAACGTGCAGGAGCCGGCCTCGCTGTACGAGGTGGTCACGGCCCACGACGCGGGCGTGATCGAGCAGGTGCGCAGCGAGGCCGGCGCCGACCTGCTGCGCCCGGCCGAGGCGCTGCTGGAGGCCGCGGGCTACGGCTTCGAGAGCGAGGTGGCCGGCGGCGCGCCCGAGCACCTGATCGTCGAGCTGGCCGAGAACTACGGCTGCGACCTCATCGTGATGGGCGCGCGCGGCCTGGGCAGCACCGCGGCCGCCGGCCAGGGCTCGGTGGCGCAGGCGGTGCTGGCGCACGCGCCGATGCCGGTGACGATCGTGCGGGCCGAGGACGCGCCGGAAGAAGATGCGGCGGCCGGGGAAGACGCAGGCGACGCGGCGGACGGCTGACCGGATCCGCCTGACAGCCCCGCCGTGCCCGCGCTACGGCCGCTCGCGCGGCGCGACGCGGCTGTCCAGCGGCGGCGGCTGGTAGTCGGGGCGGAAGCGGCAGTCCGACGGAAAACGCGCCAGCGCCGCCGCGCAGCCGGCGGCCACGGTCTGCGGCGTGGGCTTGCGGCCTTCGCGCACCCAGGCCTGCAGCGCATCCAGCAGCGCCACGTAGGTGGCGTCGCTCAGGTAGCTGTGCTCGTGGTGGTCGGTGTAGGTCTGCACCAGCGCGTCGCCGCGGCCGGCGCCGGCCATGGTCTGCGCGAAGCGGTGCTCCATCTCGACGAAGGCCGTGGGGTCGTCGATCGCGTGCACCGTCAGCACCGGCACCGGGATCAGCCCGGTGGGGTCGGCGTCGGCGGCGAAGCGCGCCACCGCGGCCGGGTCGGCGGCATAACGATCGACCTTGACGTTCAGCGCCTCGTCGTCGGCCGAGCCGCGGTAGTGGGCGCCGCGGTTGCCGAACACGTTGCCGCCGCCGCTGCGGTGCAGCGCGATGTCCTGGAAGTGGAAGGTCGCCCAGTTCAGGTGGCCGTGGATGCTGCGCTCGGGAATGCGCACGACGTCGACGAGGGTCTTGACGCGCAAGGCTTGCTGCGGCGTGCGCTGCGCCGGAGGCTTGTCCAGGCCCAGGCAGTCGTCGACGCGGCGGCGCAGCTCGGCGGCCGTCAGCCGGCTGCCCGCCGGCAGGCCCTGCCACAGCGGATACGCCGGCTCGTCGGGCCGCGGGTGGTTGCCGCACAGGACTTGGTAGGCGACGCGCAGGTCCAGCCGGAAGTCGTAGGCGCGGGTGCCGCCGGCCAGCACGCCGCTGCTCAGCAGCACGGCGTCGTAGGGCTTGCCGGCGGCATGGATCTCGGCCGCGCGCGCCGCGACGCCGGCGCCCCAGGACTGGCCGTGCAGGATCGTCAGCCGCGGCCGGCCGAGGTGCTGCACGAACAGGCGCCGCAGCCGCTCGGTGTCCTCGGCCGCGGCGCGCACCGCGACGCCGCCTTGCGCGAAGCTGGATGCCGCCCAGGCGTATCCAGCGCGCGGCACGATGGACCAGCGCCGCAGGTCTTCCTCCACGCGCTGCATCGTCGGCGCGCCGAGGAAGGGGCCGCCGTGCGCGTGCAGCACGAGGTCGCCCTGCTGCGGCGTCCAGCCCGCGGGCAGCGCGATCAGGTAGAACGCGCCGGCGCTGTCGCGCCCGCTCAGGCAGCGCGTGTCGGCCGGCAGTCCCTGGGGGCAGGGGCGGGGCTGCGGCGGGGCCTCGGCGGCGGCGGGCGCCACGGGCGGCGCCGGCGGCTGCGCGCAGCCGGCCAGCAGCAGCGCCAGCGCGGCGGCCAGGTCCAGCAGCGGGCGGCGGCGCATCAGGCGGCTGCCTCGGTCGGGCGGCGGCGGCGCCGGGCCAGCAGCCCCAGCCCGGTCAGCGCCAGCGCCAGCGCGGCCGGCTCGGGCACCGCGGCGGGCTCGAAGCCGAGTTGCAGGCTGGCCACCTGCTGCAGCCACAGCGCCTGCTGCGGGCTGATGCCCAGGTCGTGCGCGGCGATCTCGTCGGCGCCCAGCGACAGCGGGTCGATGCCGGTCAGCGTGCCGAACAGCGTCAGTGCGCTCAGGTACGAGCCGTACTTGCTGGCATGCGTGCCGTCGTCCCACCACAGGTCGAGCAGGCCGTCGCTGCCGGCGTCAGGCGCATAGGGGTCCGGCGTCGCGTAGCCCATCTGGAGCGCGAGCATGAAGGCCTCGCCCACCGGCGCGATGCCGGTGATGCCGCCGCTGCCGTCGGCGCCCGCCGCCGCGGCGGCCGCGGCGTAGGCGTCGCGCAGGTCGGCCGTCATGTCCTGCAGCGAGGCGTAGAACGACGGCGCCGGCGTCGTCGTGTAGCTGATCGCACCGGTGACGGGGTCGGTCACCGTCGTGAACGGCGCGTTGACGAGGTTGGGCCGCGCCCAGGTCTGGTACAGGTAGACCTCGGTGTCGCCGCTGGCGTTGGCGTTGGCCGGGATGTCGCGCAGCGTGCCGCAGGTGCCGGTGGACGCGCCGGTGATCGCCGCACAGGCGGCGTTGCTGCCGCCGATCAGGTCGCGCTCGCGGTAGGACAGCGCGCTGCCCTGGTGCAGGTAGTTCTCGATCAGGTTGACGTAGGTGCTGAAGTAGGCCGGGTTCGACGACAGCCCGGCCTGCTTGGGCAGCGGCTCGTCGCTCTGCTCCTGCAGCACCACCTTGTCCCAGGTCTGGCTGGCGAGGTTGCCGCGCAGGTCCCAGCCGGCGGCGTTGCTGTTGATGAAGTGGCCGCGCAGCGAGGCGGCGTTGCGCGTCGACAGCGAGACCTCCACGTCCAGTCCCGCCTGCACCGTGAACTGCTTGAAGATGCCGGCCACGCCGCCCCAGGGATGGGGCTCGAAGGCGTTGCTGCCGCTGGGGTTGGCGGCGTACATCGCGGCGGTCAGGTCGTGCACGTTGGCGGCGTTGTAGCTCAGCACCGGATCGACGCGGCCGAAGGTGTAGCTGTTGCCGACGAAGAGCACCTGCATCGGCTCGGCGCGCGCGGCCGTGGCGGCGCCGGCCAGCAGGGCCGCGGCCAGCAGCGCGGCGCGCAGGCGGGGGAGGGGTGTCATGGCTCGTCTCCGGTGGATCGTTGTGGCGCGCACCTTAGGCGCCCACCCACCTCGCGTCAAATATCTGGAGAGTCCCGACTCCATATGATCGGCATATGGACTTGCGCCGGCTGAAGTACTTCGTCGCGGTGGCCGAGGCCGGCCACATGACGCGCGCCGCGGCGCAGCTGGGCATCCAGCAGCCGCCGCTCAGCCAGCAGATCAAGGCGCTGGAGCGCCAGCTCGGCATGAGCCTGCTGCAGCGCCATCCCAAGGGCGTGGCGCTGACCGATGCCGGCCGCCAGTTGCTGGCCGAGGCGCGCGCGCTGCTCGACGCGCACGCCGCGATGCAGGCGCGTCTGGCGCGGCTGGCCGGCGGCCAGCACGGCGAGCTGGCGGTGGGCTTCACCAGCTCGGCCGCCGCGCATGCCTACACGCCCGCGGTGCTGCGCGAATGCCGCAGCCGCCACCCCGGCATCCGGCTGAGCCTGAGCGAAGACCACGCCGCGGCGCTGATCGAGGCGGTGGCGCGCCAGCGTCTGCACTGCGCCTTGCTGCGCGTGCCGGTGGCGCGGCCCGACGGGCTGTGCTTCGAGACCCTGCTGACCGAGCCGGCCTGGCTGGCGCTGCCGCTGGACCACCGCCTGGCCCAGGTGCCGCGCGCCGAGCGCAAGCCGGTGGCGCTGGCCGAGCTGGCGGGCGAGCCGCTGATCCTCGTGCGCCGCCCCGGCGCGCCCGGCCTTTATGGCAACCTGCTGGACTTGTGCCGGCGCGCCGGCGTGCCGGTGCAGGTGATGGCCGAGGTCGAACGCATGATGACCAATCTGAACCTCGTCGCGGCCGGCGCCGGCATCTCGGTGGTGCCGGGCTCGATGCGCGGCACGCACGCGCAGTCGGTGGTCTACCGCCCGCTGCCGGCGGCCTGGGCGCTGGACGCGCCGCTGACGCTGGTCTGGCGCGCCGCCGACACCGCCGGCCCGGTGCCGACCTTCGTCGCGCTGGCGCGGCGCATCGCGGCCCAGCACCGCGGACGCAAGGCGGCGGCCGCGAGCGCGCGATGAAGCGGCGGCTAGTGCTGATCTTGATGTCGCTGCCGGCGCTGCTGCCGGCGCACGCCGCGGCCTGGCCCGACGGCGAGAGCCGGCCGATCCGCCTGCTGCTGGCCTATGCGCCCGGCGGCCTGAGCGACGAGACCGCGCGGCTGCTCGCCGACGGCTTGGCCGCGCGCCTGGGCCTGCCGGTGCTGGTGGAGCACCGGCCCGGCGCCGGCGGCGTCGCGGCGATGGAGGCGCTGGCGCGCGCCGCGCCCGACGGCCACACGCTGTGCTACAGCGCGATCAGCCCGCTGGTCTTCGCGCCCGCGCTGGGCCGGCCGGCCTACGACGCCGCGCGCGACTTCCAGCCCGTGGTCACCGTGATGCACACGCCGCTGCTGCTGCTGGCCACGCCGGCCGCCGGCGCGCGCAGCCTGGCCGAGCTGCTGGCCTGGGCGCGCGCCGAGCCCGGCCGCGTGCGCTGGGCGAGTTCCGGCCTCGCCACCGTGGGGCATCTGGCGATGGAGCAGGTGGCCGCCGCGGCCGGCGTGCGGATCACGCACGTGCCCTACAAGGGCGGCGGCCAGCAGTTGACCGACGCCTTGGGCGGGCAGTTCGAGCTGCTGTCGTCCAACGTCGCGCCGCAGCAGTTGCAGTACCTGCGCGACGGCCGGCTGCGTGCGCTGGCCGTCGGCGCGCCGGCGCGGCTGCCGGTGCTGCCCGAGGTGCCGACGCTGGCCGAGCTGGGCTACCCGGCGGCCAACCTGGTGTCGACCTTTGCGATCTTCGCGCCGCGTGGCCTGCCCGCCAAGCGGCTGCAGCGGCTGAATCACGATCTCAACGCGGTGCTGGCGGGCCCGGCGCTGCAGGCGCGGTTGGCGGCCAGCAGCAACCTCGCCGGCGGCGGCAGCCCGCAAGCACTGGCGCAATGGATCGCGCACGAGCGTGAACGCCTGCGCGCGCCGCTGCAGCGCCTGGCGCGCTGACGGGCCGGGCCCGGCCGGGCGGCTACAGTTGCCCCCTCGCGAAAACCCGCCATCATGCCCACCAAGACCCGCAAGGCCCGCACGGCCGGCCCCGAGGCCGAGCCGAGCGTGGCCGCCCCCGCAGCCGCAGCCGCGGCTGCTCTCATTGCCCCAGCCGCCCCGGCGGCGCGCAAGCGCAACAGCAACCGTCCGGCCGCGAAGAAGGCCCCCGCCACCAAGACCGCGAAGCCTGCGGCTCAAGCCGTGGCGGCCGACGAACCCCCGGCGCTGGCGCCGCGCAAGACCGGCCGGCGCGCGCCGCGCCGCGCCGCCGAGGCGCCGGCCGCCGGCGCTGCGCCGGCCGCCACGTCCTCCACCGCCGCCGCCGCCGCGGCCGCCGCGGCCGCGGCTCGCATCAGCCGTCCCGACGATGACGCCGTCTTCGGGCGTTATCTCGTCCAGCTCCCTGACGAAGAGGACGCCCAGGTCCGCCTGCGCAGCGCCTACCCCGGCACCGGCTGGTGCAGCTGCCTGGACTTCGCGCTGTCGGAGCACGCCGACTGCCCGCACCTGCGCGCGGTGCTGGCCGACGTGCAGGCCGACCCGGCGCGCGCCGAGGCGCTGGCGCGCGGCCCGCAGCGCGTGGCCAGCCGCATCGAGCTGCTGCAGGGCGCGCGCCGCCGCCTGCTGTGGCTGCCGGGTGTGGAATGCCCGGCAACGCTGGCCGATCTGGCCGACGAGCTGCTGGGCGTGCCGCCCGAGGCGCTGGACGACCAGGCGCTGCCGCGCCTGCTGCGCGCCGCGCGCGAGGCCGGCCACGAGCTGCAGGTCGACGAGGCCGCGTGGGCGCACCTGGCCGCCGCGCGCGACGCCCGCTGGCGCGTGCAGCGGCTGCAAGAGCGGCTGCCTGAAGGCCCGCACGCCGCCGGCGAGTTCGGCGCGCTGCTGCCGCTGCAGGCCGAAGGCGCGCTGTTCGCCGTCTGCGCCGGCCGCTGCCTGCTGGCCGACTGCGCCGAGCTGCAGCCCTGGCAGCAGGCGCTGGCCGCCACCGGGCTGTGGCGGCGCCACTTCGGCGTCGAGCGCGTGCTGATCCTCGCGCCGGCCGAGCGCCTGGGCCGCTGGCGCCAGGCACTGCCATCCGATGCGGCCGACTGCAGCCTGATGGCGCTGGACAGCGTGGCCGCCGATGCCGCGCGCCACGCGTTGCTGGCGCCCGAACTGGTGATCATCGACGAACCCGATGCCGGCGGCCTGTGGGTCGACGCCGAGCGCGCCGCGGCGCTGCTGCGCCTGGGCGCGGCGCAGGCCATCGTGCTGCCGCCGGCCGACTGGCTGGCGCGGCCGGCCGAGCTGCCGCTGCGCCTGGCCTTCGTCGACGACCAGCGCCTGGGCCCCTATGCCGCGCTGCTGGACCGCCACGGCCGGCGCGACGCCGAAGGCCAGCTCTGCGGCCTGCAGGATCTGCAGGAACTGCCGGCCACGCTGGCCGCGGTGCTGCTGGCGCGCCCGCTGGAGCAGGTGCGAAGCCAGTTGCCTGAAAAGCTGGAGCACGAGCGCTTGGTGCCGCTGCCAGCGGCCGCCGCGGCCGAGCACGCCGAACTGCAGGCCGCGCTGCAGGCCGCGCTGCAGCGCTGGCAGCGCTGCGGCTGGCTGCCCGACGCCGCGCAGCGCCTGCTGCACGCGCAGGTGCAGGCGCTGCGCCGCTGGTGCGCGGGCGACGGCGTGCCGGCCGTCGCCGCCGCCAAGGCCGAGGCGGTGCAGGCCCTGCTGGCGGCCGACGGCGCGCCGCCGCTGGTCGTCTTCAGCCAATGGCCGGGCGCGCTGGCGGCGCTGCAGGACCATCTGCAGGCGGCAGGTTCGTCTTGCGCGTTATGGAGCGCCGAACAGCCGGCCGCGGCGCGCAACGCCGCGGCGCAGCAGTTCGACGACGGCCGCGTGCGCGTGCTGTGCGTGGCCGACCCCGGCAGCGGCGCGCTGGAGCTGCACCGCGCCGACGCCGCGGTGCTGCACCTGGACCTGCCGTGGAATCCGCGCACCCTCAGCCGCCGCTTCGGCCGCGTGCACCGGCGCGGCAAGGCGCACCTGGTGCCGGTGTGGCAGCTGCTGCTGGCCGGCAGCTTCGAGCAGGCGCTGGCCGCGGCCGCCGCGCAGCGTCCGCAGCCCGTCACCGAATGGCTGGACGCCAACGCCGCCGAAGGCTTCCTGCAGGGCGAGGCGCTGGCCGCCTGCCTGGCCGGGCTGGCGCAGGTGCTGATGCTCAAGGCCGCGGCCGGCGACGGCGCGGCCGCGGCTGCCGAGGCTGACGGTTGACCTGAACGCAGCGGACGATGCGCCGCTTCGCCGCCCTCTACCAGAGCCTGGACGCCAGCACCGGCACCGCCGACAAGGTGGCGGCGCTGCAGCGCTACTTCGCCGAAGCGCCGGCGGCCGATGCGGCGTGGGCGGTGTACTTCCTGGCCGGCGGCAAGCCGCGCCAGGTGCTGCCCACCGCGCTGCTGCGCAGCACCGCGTGCGCGCTGGCGGCCATCGACGACTGGCTGTTCGAGGCCTGCTACCAGGCCGTGGGCGACCTCGCCGAGACCATCGCGCTGGTGCTGCCGCCGCCGGCGCGGCGCAGCGAGCGGGGGCTGGCGCACTGGGTCGAGGAGCGGCTGCTGCCGCTGCGCGCCCTGTCGCCGCTGGAGCAGGCGGCCGCGCTGCGCGAGGCCTTCGACGAGCTGGACGCCGACGAGCGCTTCCTGCTGATCAAGCTGATCGGCGGCGGCTTTCGCGTCGGCGTCAGCAAACTGCTGGTGCAGCGCGCGCTGGCCGCGCATGCGGGCATCGACGCCAAGCGCATCGCGCAGCGGCTGATGGGCTGGACCGATGCGCGCGCCACCGTCAGCGCCGAGCGCTTCGCGCGCCTGATCGCGGCCGACGACGAAGCCGGCAAGGGCGGCGACGCGGGCCAGCCCTATCCCTTCTTCCTGGCGCATCCGCTGCAGGCCGCGCCGCAGACGCTGGGTGCGGTCGATGACTGGCTGGTGGAGTGGAAGTACGACGGCATCCGCGCGCAACTCGTGCGCCGCGCCGGCGGCTGCTGGATCTGGTCGCGCGGCGAAGAGCTGGTGACCGACCGCTTCCCCGAACTGCTGGCCGCCGCGCACGCGCTGCCCGAGGGCACCGTGCTCGACGGCGAGATCCTGGTCTGGCGCGACGGCGAGGCGGCGCCGGCGCCGTTCACGCTGCTGCAGCAGCGCATCGCCCGCAAGACCGTTAGCCGCAAGCTGCTGGCCGAGGCACCGGTGGTCTTCGTCGCCTACGACCTGCTGGAGCAGGCCGGGCAGGACCTGCGTCAGCAGCCGCAAGTCCAGCGCCGCGCGGCGCTGGAAGCGCTGCTGCAAGGCCGCGCCTTGCGCCTGTCGCCGCTGCTGCAGGCCGACGACTGGCCGCAACTCGCGGCGCGGCGCGAGCAGTCGCGCGCGCTGGGCGTCGAAGGCCTGATGCTCAAGCAGCGCCAGGGCCGCTACGGCAGCGGCCGCAGCAAGAGCGACGGCGTGTGGTGGAAGTGGAAGATAGCTCCGCTGACCGTCGACGCCGTGTTGATCTATGCGCAAGCCGGCCACGGCCGCCGCGCCGGCGTCTACACCGACTACACCTTCGCGGTGTGGAACCGCGCGCCGCGCGATGCGGCCGAGGCGCAGGCCGTCGTCGAGGCCATCGCCGCGCGCCAGCCGGCGCAGCCCGATGCGCTGCAGCTGCTGCCGGTGGCCAAGGCCTATTCGGGCCTGAGCGACGCCGAGTTCGCGCGCGTGGACCGCGAGATCCGCGCCCACACGCTGGAGAAGTTCGGCCCCGTGCGCAGCCTGCGCCCGACGCTGGTGTTCGAGCTGGGCTTCGAGGCCATCAACCGCAGCACGCGCCACAAGAGCGGCGTCGCGCTGCGCTTCCCGCGCATGCTGCGCATCCGCGACGACAAGCCGCTGCACGAGGCCGACACGCTGCCGATGCTGCAGGCGCTGCTGGCGGGTTGAGGCTCATCCGGGCAATGGCATGTTTTGCCATGATCTGTCATCCATGCTGGGCTGCCCGCGCGATGCAGAGGTCCGCATGGAAAGCATGAACATTTCGCTGCCCGCGCCGCTGAAGCAGTTTGTCGACGAGCAGATCTCGTCCGGGCGCTACAGCAGCGCGAGCGAGTACGTGCGCGAACTGATCCGCGCCGACGAGAAGCGCAAGGCCGAAGAAGACTTGGAGAACAAGCTGCTGGAAGGCCTGAACAGCGCGGACAGCGAGCTGACCAAGGCCGACTGGAAAGCCATCCGCAGCGAGGCCTTGGCGCGCGTGCAGGCGCGCGGCAAAGCCAGGCGCTGATGCCGAAGGTCCATCAGCGCGCGGCGGCCCGGCGTGACCTGATCGTGGCGCGTGCACGGCTTCGACAACCACCTGATCTTCTATCGGCCCCGGCCGGATGGCATCGGCGTCGTGCGCGTCCTGCATGCGGCGCAGGACTGGTGGAGCCTGCTGGGAATCGACGGCTAGGCGCGTTCTCTCACACGCTGCCGATGCTGCAGACGATACTGGCGGGAGTAGCATCCCCGCCATGAAGCTCGCCACCGGTACCGTCGTCGACGGCAAGGTCGTCATCCAGGGTGAACCGCTGCCCGAAGGCTTGCGCGTCACCGTCCTTGCCCGCGACGAGCAGACGTTCGAGGTTCCGCCGGACCTGGAAGACGATTTGCTGGCGTCGATGGCCGAGGCACAGCGCGGCGAAACCCTCCCGGCCGACGAAGTGCTGAGCCGCCTGCGCAGGCAGACGCCTTGAGCGGAGCTGAAGGTCGAGGTCACGCCCCGCGCGTTCGCCCAGATCGAACGTGCGGCGCGCTGGTGGCAGTTGAACCGGCCGGCCGCGCCCGGCGCCATCGCCGACGACTTCGAGGCTGCCAAGGAATTGCTCGCGTGGCAGCCCACCATCGGCGCGCGATCCGCGTCCCGCCGGTTTCCTGAACTGCGCCGTCTTTGGCTGGAGAGGGTGCGGTACCACGTCTACTACGACGTCCGCCCGGGCAAGGTGATGATTCTGGCGTTGTGGCACGGGAGCCGGCAGCAGGGGCCGAAGCTGTAGCTGCAAGGCTGCCGCCGCCGCGCCAACTCACTCATAACGCTGCATCTTCTTCCACGCCGCCAGCGCCGGATCCGCTGCCGGCGCCGTGGCGGCCACCGGCTGCTGCGGCTGGTGGTCGCGCGCGAAGCCGAGGAAGCTGCGCTCGCGGCGCGTGGCGGGGTCCAGCGCGCGCGCCAGGATCTGCGCGGCGCGGGCCTTGTCCAGGCGGTCCAGCGCGGCCACCGTGGCCTGGGCGCGCGCCCAGTCGGCCTGCTCGTCGTAGGCCAGCGCGAACAGGCGCTGGGCGCGTGCGGCGATGGACTTGTCGCGCTCCAGCAGCCGCTCGCGCACGCCGGCCACCACGGTGGCCCAGGCGGCGTCGGGCAACTCGGCCAGCAGCGCGGGCAGCGTGCCGATGAAGGCTTCGGCGCGGGCCTGCAGCACGTCGGCCGGGTAGTCGCCGGACTGGATCACGAACAGCGTGGTGGTCTGCCGCTCGTCCTCGATCGCGGTGCCCTGCACGATGTAGCCCAGTTGCTGGTGCGTGCGCAGCTCGTTGTAGAAGGGGTCGCCGATCACCGCGGCGATGACCTGTGCCGCGGCGCGCAGCTCGGGGCCGTCGTCGCCCAGCAGCCATTCGCCGCGCCAGGTGGAGTTGTTGACTTTCAGCGTCTCGCGGGTGCGCAGCACCTGGCCCGCCGGGCTGGCGAGCTGGCGCGTGCGCAGCAGTTGATCGTCGGGCAGCCCGCGGGTGCCGAGCTGCGCGGCGATGCGGCGCACCGCGGCCGCCGCCTGCTGCGGGCCGACGTTGCCGTAGACCAGCGCTTCCAGCCGCCCCTGGCGGTAGAGCTGGCGCGCGAACGCCTGCACCTGGGCCAGCGTGACCTCGCGCGCCAGCGGCAGCATCTGCGCCGGCGTGGCGTAGAACTCGCGCAGCAGCGAGCGCCGCGTCTCGCGCACGCTCAGGTAGGCATCCGCCGTCTCGGCGGCCGACAGCGTGCGCAACAGCCGGTCTTTCAGCGCTGCGAAGCGTTCCTCGCCGAGCTTGACGTCCACGAGTTGCGGCGCCACCGCATCCAGTAGCCGGCCGCTGGCCTCGTCCCAGCCTTCCACGGCCAGCAGCACGCCGCCGTCCAGCGAGGCGCTGAGCATGAAGCGCTGGCCGGCCTCGGCGGCGGCGTAGGTGGTCTCGTTCAGCGACTCGTTCAGCGCCGCTTCGTAAAAGCGCAGCAGCACCGCGGTGCGGGTGGACGCCAGGCTGCGCGGCAGCCGGTGGCGCAGGATGTAGGCGGCCTGCGGGCGCTGGAACTCGCCGTCCTGCGCGTGGTACAGGCTCAAGGCCGGCGTGTCGATCAGGTGCGCCGGCTGCAGCGCCTGCAGCGCGGTGTGGGCGGGCACGAAGGGGTTGGCCTCGGGCCGGTGCAGGCCGGTCACCGCGGGCGGCTGCAGCAGCGCGGCGTAGGCGGCGCCGCCGTCTTCGCTGTAGCTGTAGCGGGTGCCGTAGACCGGCTCGGTCTGGTCTGCCGCCTGGCCCTTGGCGACCAGCGTGACCAGCAGGTTGTCGGGCACGACGCGCGCCAGCAGCGCCTGGAAGGCCGCCGGGTCCTCCTGCAGCCACAGGTAGGGCGCGCGCTCGGCCAGCTCCAGCGGATAGTCCATCGCCAGGTTGGCCAGCGAGGCGGCCAGCGCCGCGCCTTCGCCCTTGTCGCGGAAGCGCTCGTCCAGCCGCGCCAGCGTCTGGCGTTCCTTGAAGAGCGGCGGCGGCAGCCCCTGCTCGCGCCACAGCTTGGCGTTGGCGAAGACGAGCTGCAGCACGCGCTGCGCCTGCTGCAGGCCTTGCGGCGTGAGGCCGATCTGCAGCTCCAGCGCGCCGTACTGCCGCGTGGCCGACTGCGCGCCGGCGCTCAAGGACGTGGCCAGCCCTTCGGCCTTGAGCTGCGCCAGCAGGCTGCCCGGCCCCTCGCCGCCGAAGGCCAGGCCCAGCAGCTCGGCTGACTTGTGCGGCCAGCCGTCGAACAGCCCCGGCAGCGCGAACTCCAGGTGCATCTGGCGCAGGTCCTTGATCGGCTCCATGCGCAGCACGCGCAGCGCCGGCTTGCGCGGCAGGTAGTCGGGCGGATAGACCAGCGGCGGCAGCTTGCGGTCGGGCACCGCGGCGAAGTATTGCCGCGCCCAACGTTCGAGCTGATCGAGGCTGGCCGCGCCGGTCAGCGCCAGCGTCATGCGGTTGGCGCTGTAGTGGCCCTCGTAGAAAGCCAGCAGCTCGTCGCGCGTGACGCCGGCCAGCGTCTGCCGGCTGCCGGTGCCGAAGTGGCGCGCCGGATGGCCCGGCGTGTAGGCCACGGTGGCGAGCTGGCTCTCGCGCCAGAGGTCGTTCTCCAGGTTCTTCTGGTGCTCGCTGGCCACGGCGTTCATCTCGCGCTCGGTGAAGCGCGCGTCGAAGCGCGGCGCGATGAAGAACTGCGAGAAGCGGTTCAGCGCGCCCTCGAACGCGGCGTGGCGGATCTCCAGGTGGAAGTTGGTGCGGTCGTCGGCGGTGTAGGCGTTGTTGCTGCCGCTGTTGCGCTGCAGGTAGGCGTCGAAGTCGTTGACGTCGGGGTACTTCTCGGTGCCCAGGAACAGCATGTGCTCCAGGAAGTGCGCCAGCCCCTGGCGCGCCGGCGGGTCGGCCAGCGAGCCCACGCCCACCGCCAGCGCGGCCGACGAGACGTTGAGCTTGGGGTCGGACAGCAGCAGCACCTTCAGCCCGTTGTCCAGCACCAGGTGGCGCACCTGGTGCTGGTCGCCGGCGGCGCGCTCCAGCGGCGGGACCGGCGGCAATGGCGGCAGCGCGGGCTGGGCCCAGGCGCCGCAGAAAAGAACGAGGAGGAGGGCGAGAACGGGCAGGCGCTTCATGGCGCCCGAGTGTAGGAGCCGCGGGTGAAGCCGGCGTTAAGCGGCCCTCACCCCCGACCGCTCATCCCGCCGACCGCGTGCCGCCGGCCAGGTCGTGCACGTGCTCGGTCTCGCGCGCGCGCAAGGCGTGTAGCGACTGACGCGCCGCCCGCATGAACAGGCCCAGGTCCGAGTCGATGGCCAGGAAGTCGTAGCCCGCGGCGCGGATCTGCGCCAGCAGCGCCGGCTCCACGCCGATGCTGCCCACCGGCTTGCCCACCGCGTGGCAGCGCCGCGCGGCCTGCGCCAGCGCGTCCATCACCCGGCGGTGCGTGATCTGCCCCGGCAGCCCCATCGACGCCGACAGGTCGGTGGGGCCGATGAACAGCGCGTCGACGCCGTCGACCGCGGCGATGGCCTCCAGCTCGGCCAGCGCGGCCTCGGTCTCGATCTGCACCACCACGGCGATCTGCTGGTTGGCCTGCGCCATGTAGTCGTGCTGCAGGCCGAAGCGCGACGCGCGGCTCATGCCGGCCATGCCGCGCACGCCCTGCGGCGGGTAGCGCGTGGCGGCCACCGCCTGCGCTGCCTCGGTCGCGTTCTGCACGAAGGGCACCAGCACCGTGGTGGCGCCGGCGTCCAGCACGCGCTTGATCGTCACCGTGTCGTTCCAGGGCACGCGCAGCAGCGGCAGCATGCGCGTGCCGGCGATGGCCTGCAGCAGGTGCACCACCTCGGCCATGTCCAGCGGGCCGTGCTCCATGTCGATCACGCCGAAGTCGAAGCCGGCATGGCCGGCGGCCTCGGCCAGCAGCGGGCTGGCCGACAGCAGCCAGGTGCCCAGCAGCGCTTGCTGGCCCGAGCGCTTGAGCAGTTGCTTGAAGGGGTTCATCGCAAGGCCTTTCGGGTCGACGATGCCGCCGATGGTGACCACGCGGGCGCCGGTGGTCAAACCGGGCAGACCCGGGGGAGGCTACAGCTCCTGCGGCGCGCGCGGCGTGTCCAGCAGCTTCTGCACGAACACCAGGTCCAGCCAGCGGCCGAACTTGTAGCCGGCGTGGCGGATCGTGCCGCAGGTCTCGAAGCCCAGGCTGCGGTGCAGCGCCAGGCTGGCGGCGTTGTCGGCGTCGATGCCGCCGATCAGCACGTGGCGGTCGCGCTCGCGCGCGGCGTCGATCAGCGCCGACAGCAGCTGCCGCGCGTGGCCCTGGCCGCGGTGGTCGCGGTGCACGTAGATCGAGTGCTCCACCGTGTAGTGATAGGCCGGCCAGGCGCGAAAGCTGCCGTAGCTGGCAAAGCCCAGCAGCGTGCCGGCATCGTCCTCCAGCCCCAGCACCGGGAAGCCGTGCTCGCGCTTGGCAGCAAACCAGGGGCCCATCGCCGACGGCGGCCGCGGCCGGTAGTCGTAGACCGCGGTGGAATGGACGATGGCGTCGTTCAGCAAGTCGAGGATGGCGCCGGCGTGGCGCGCCTCGCTGCAGTCCACGAGATGAGGCATGGCGATGGCTCCGGGTTTGCTGCGATTCGTCTACTATAATGGACAAACGTCTTTTATAAGAAACAAACGATGGACACCGCGACCGACATCGACCGCCGGATCGCCGAGCGCGTGCTGGCGCTGCGCCAGGCGCGGGGCCTGAGCCTGGCCGCGCTGGCCGAGGCCTCGGGCGTCAGCAAGGCCATGATCTCGCGCGTGGAGCGCGCCGAGAGCAGCGCCAGCGCCACGCTGCTGGGCCGCCTGGCCGCGGGCCTGGGCGTGGGCCTGGCCGAGCTGCTGGCGCCGGCCGCCCAGCCGCCGCAGCCGCTGCGCCGCCGCGCCGAGCAGCCGCTGTGGCGCGACCCCGACAAGGGCTACCGCCGCCGCCAGGTGGCCGCGCGCGACGGCAGCGGCGTGGAGCTGGTGGAAGTGGAGCTGCCGCGCGGCGTGCAGGTGCCGTACCCGCCGTGGAGCGGCACGCCGTACCGCCAGCGCCTGTGGTTGCTGGACGGCGAGCTGCAGGTGGACTACGGCGACGAGGTCTTCCGCCTGGCCGTCGGCGATTGCCTGAGCTTCGCGGTCGACCGCGCGCTGGCCTTCAAGGCGCTGGGCGCGCGGGGCTGCCGGTATCTGCTGGTGATCGGTTAGCTTGCAATGCGGTTCGCTTTGTCGGCAATGTCGTCCGTCGAGCCCTCACCCCGGCCCTCCGCAACGGGGCGAGGTGGAAAGCTCCCTCTCCCGCGAGGCGGGAGAGAGTTGGGGTGAGGGTGGGAGCGCCAAAGCGAACAGTGTTGGATCAGCTCGGCGGCTTCGACAACGGGCTGGTGCGTGGCGAACGAATGGCGCAGTACGTGCGGCGAGCAGGGCTTGTGCAGGCCGGCCCGCCGCGCCGCCAGCGACACCGCGCGCTGCACCGAGGCCTCGTTCAGGTGGTGGCGCCGCCGGATGCCGGAGCGGGGATCGGCGGACACCGTGGCGCCGGGGAACACCCACTGTCAGCCCCAGGCCTGGCCGCACCCGGATGCTTGACGGCTAGCGCATCGGGCAGCCAGACCTCGCCCAGCCCGGCGGCCAGGTCGCGCTGGTGCGAGGCCCGGGCCCCGGCCATCTGCTGCTGCAGCGGCGCGATCAGGTTCTCGGGTAGCACGGTGACCCGGTCCTTGCCGCCCTTGCCCTGGCGCACCAGCAGTTCGCGCCGCTCGAAGCACACGTCCTTGACTCGAAGGCGCAGGCCTTCCAGCAAGCGCATGCCGGTGCCGTACAGCAGCGCGGCCACCAGGCCCATGGTGCCTTGCAACTCGTTGAGCAGCGCCCGCACCTCGCCGGGTGTCAGCACCACCGGCAGGCGCCGCTGGGCCTAGGCGGCCACCACCTCGTCCAGCCAGGGCAGTTCGACCTGCAGCACCTCTTTGTACAGGAACAGCAAGGCCGACTTGGCCTGGTTCTGCGTGGACGGCGACACTCCGCGGCCGGAGGCCAGGTACGACAGGAACGCCGTGACCTCGGCCACGCCCATCTGCGACGGGTGCCGCTTGTCATGAAAGAGGATGAAGCGTCGTATCCAATCGACGTAGACCGATTCGGTGCGTATGGGCGTATGGAATAGTGGCGCAGCCGGATCGCCGAGCGCACCTGGTCCAGCAGGCGCGGCGGCCTGATGGCCGGGCCACCGGAAACAGCAGGCGCGTCACGGTCATTCGTGCTTGAATTGGGGGTGTCCATCCGCAGAAATTTAGGCAGCCTATGTCGATCGGCACATCACCCTGCGTCGGGATCGAAGAGGGCCCTCTTGCGAGGGAGGCCGGAGGGTTGTCGGCAAGCTGCCGGCGGGTGGGGCCGTGGGGTGATAGGCCAAGTCACCGCGACGGTACCATTTGGTCCATATCTCGTTAGGCCGCACATGAACCTAGCGGATCGTCTCCCTCGATCGGTGAGCACCTGGACCATGCTCGCGGTTGCAAGTGTCGCCGCGCTGGTGACGTTCGGCCTTAAGGGCTGGTTTGCCGTTGAACTTCTCGTGTGGGGAGTGCTTGTCTTCAGCGGCGCCCTTGCGCTTCGGAACCGAACCGCGCGGTGTGTAGCGTGGGCTGTGGCGGCGGGAGTGACAGTTGGTCTTGGTGCAATCGTTGCCCTAGGCAAATGAGCTACCTCGCCGCAGGGTTTGCAACTCGTCGCGCCGAGTGCGGCCTAACATGTCGTTCAACCGGACACGCAATGGCATACCGCCCTGGCCGCGAGGCGCTGAAGGCCCATGTTGCACCTCGCGGCCAGGGCGGCATGCCACTGCGCGCCGGTTAACTTGGCGTTAGGGAAGGTCTGCACAACGCGCTGCGTAACGCTGACGCGCCCAGTTGGCCATCATGCAGATCGAGAACGGCACTCGAAGGACCTCGCGACGCGCGTCACGGCGCCGAGCGATTGCAGCGCGGCGCGTGCTTGGTGCACGGCTCGCGCACTCATCCTCGCGCTCCCATCAGCTTTGCGCGCGCCATCCACAGGTTCGACAGTGCGAACAGCGTGACGATCTGCGCCGTGTTCTTGGCCAAGCCTCGGTAGCGAACCTTCGTGTAGCCGAACTGCCTCTTCAGGACGCGGAACGGGTGCTCGACCTTAGCCCTGATGCTGGCCTTGAGCTGCTCGAGCTTGTCGGCGATGACGTCTGCCTTGGTCTGCGGGTCGAGCTTGCGCCGAAGACCAGGCCGCATCGCCACGTACCAGTTCGGGCCGGCTGCTTCCGGCCGCTTGTGCACCCCCTGATAGCCGGCGTCGGCAAAGACGTCACGCTCGCGCCCGTGCAGCAGCTGCCCGGCGACGTTCAGGTCGTTGACGTTGGCCGCGGTCGTCACCACCGTGTGCACCAGACCCGAGTCGGCGTCCACGCCGATGTGCGCCTTCATCCCGAAATACCAGTTGTTGCCCTTGCGCGTCTGCTTCATCTGCGGATCGCGTTCGCCCTCGGCGTTCTTGGTCGAGCTCGGCGCCGAGATCAGCGTGGCATCCACCGCCGTGCCGCTGCGAAGCATCAGGCCCTTGTGGCTCAGCAGATCGTTGACGACCCGCAGCATGTCCACGGCCAGGTTGTGTCGCTCCAACAGATGCCGAAAGCGCAGGATCGTCGTCTCGTCGGGCAGCCGCGCGGTCACGCCCTCGAGCTTGGCGAACTCGCGGTACAGCGGCACGTCGTGCAGCGCCTCTTCCATCGCCGGATCGCTCAGCCCGAACCACTGCTGCAGGTAGTGGATGCGCAGCATGGTCTCGATGCCGAAGGGCGGTCGGCCGGTCTTGGCCTTGGGGTAATGCGGTTGGACGATCTGCACCAGCACCGCCCAGGGCGCGACACGCTCCATCTCTTCGAGGAACTCGCGCTTGCGCGTCTTCTTCGTCGACAGGTTCAGGCCAAGTCCAAGTTGCTTCACGGCTCGCATCGTCACCTCACGTGCCGCCTCGGGCAAGACGGATCAGCCCTTAGTTATGCAGACATTCCCTAACAGCGCCCAGTGAGGCCTAACCCCTCGCTCAACCGGACCCGCTACGGCAGGCCAGCTTGGCCCGGGGCTGAGGTACGCGGTACATTGTCTCAGCCCGGGCCAAGCTGGCCTGCCGCAGCGGTCCGGTTAGCTCGAACGCTAGCCCGATGAACATCAATCAGATCCACTGGCACGATGCCGTAATTCTCGGCGTCACCATCGATCCGGTGGCGTCGACCGTTCGTTTCTTGGTCGAGTATCCGGTGGCGTGGGAGCGTAATGAGTTTGAGCCACGGAGCATCACCTTCTTCGAGGCATTCGGGTACAAAGAGCACGAGGGCCCATTCGTCGGTCCACCAACAATCCTCGAGGCTACGCAGTCGCCAGTTGGGGCGTACCACACGGTGCGGATCGATACCAACGCAGGGTACAGAGAGGTTACTTGCAAGGACGTGCAGCTTGAAGCCGCCGCTAGATCGGGCTAACCCTTCGTTGCACCCGACCTGCTACAGCGGGCTTCGCCCGCTTCCGCAGGCGGGTGAACTCAAACGTTAGACGGTAGCGAGTACTCAGTGGCTGACGGCAACGTTCCATTCAAGGAGGTCGCAATAGATGCGTCGGAGATTCTGGACTGGCCGTCCTTCCACTCCGTCTTTGCGAGAGCATTCGGGTTCCCGTCCTTCTATGGGCGGAACATGGACGCATGGATTGACTGCATGAGTGACTTGGACGATCCAGAATCTGGAATGAGTGCCGTGCACGCGCCACCGAAAGGCATCGTCCTGGTCAAGGTCGTCAATGCCAGGGCTTTTGCTACTCGGTGTCCAGAGCAAGCGGCTGCTTTAAACGATTGCGCCGCCTTCGTTAACTGGCGGCGACGCGAACAGGGCGGAGCTCCAGTGCTGGCGCTTTCGTACCACCAGTAGCATGGACTGCCGTCTAACACTTCGCTGGAGCGGACGCGTGGCAGATAAAGTGCCAAGGGAATGTCTGCATAACTAAGGGCTGATCCGTCTTGCCCGAGGCGGCACGTGAGGTGACGATGCGAGCCGTGAAGCAACTTGGACTTGGCCTGAACCTGTCGACGAAGAAGACGCGCAAGCGCGAGTTCCTCGAAGAGATGGAGCGTGTCGCGCCCTGGGCGGTGCTGGTGCAGATCGTCCAACCGCATTACCCCAAGGCCAAGACCGGCCGACCGCCCTTCGGCATCGAGACCATGCTGCGCATCCACTACCTGCAGCAGTGGTTCGGGCTGAGCGATCCGGCGATGGAAGAGGCGCTGCACGACGTGCCGCTGTACCGCGAGTTCGCCAAGCTCGAGGGCGTGACCGCGCGGCTGCCCGACGAGACGACGATCCTGCGCTTTCGGCATCTGTTGGAGCGACACAACCTGGCCGTGGACATGCTGCGGGTCGTCAACGATCTGCTGAGCCACAAGGGCCTGATGCTTCGCAGCGGCACGGCGGTGGATGCCACGCTGATCTCGGCGCCGAGCTCGACCAAGAACGCCGAGGGCGAACGCGATCCGCAGATGAAGCAGACGCGCAAGGGCAACAACTGGTATTTCGGGATGAAGGCGCACATCGGCGTGGACGCCGACTCGGGTCTGGTGCACACGGTGGTGACGACCGCGGCCAACGTCAACGACCTGAACGTCGCCGGGCAGCTGCTGCACGGGCGCGAGCGTGACGTCTTTGCCGACGCCGGCTATCAGGGGGTGCACAAGCGGCCGGAAGCAGCCGGCCCGAACTGGTACGTGGCGATGCGGCCTGGTCTTCGGCGCAAGCTCGACCCGCAGACCAAGGCAGACGTCATCGCCGACAAGCTCGAGCAGCTCAAGGCCAGCATCAGGGCTAAGGTCGAGCACCCGTTCCGCGTCCTGAAGAGGCAGTTCGGCTACACGAAGGTTCGCTACCGAGGCTTGGCCAAGAACACGGCGCAGATCGTCACGCTGTTCGCACTGTCGAACCTGTGGATGGCGCGCGCAAAGCTGATGGGAGCGCGAGGATGAGTGCGCGAGCCGTGCACCAAGCACGCGCCGCGCTGCAATCGCTCGGCGCCGTGACGCGCGTCGCGAGGTCCTTCGAGTGCCGTTCTCGATCTGCATGATGGCCAACTGGGCGCGTCAGCGTTACGCAGCGCGTTGTGCAGACCTTCCCAAGCCCAAACGTTGGCGCGCGAGCCTCTCATCTCAACCGTTAGCAATTTGGGGGAAAGTGTATGGGCTATTGGGATCTAGTTGATCCAATCTGGGAGACGGTTTCAATCTATGACGGCCCAGATGTCTTTCTCCAGCAATATGCAGCTTCGCCAGAGGTTTCTCGCGTTCTGTTTGCCGCACACTGGTGCCAATCAGAGATATGTAATGGTGGCTTCGACCAATTTTTTTCCAACAGCACCGGCGTACTCGCTCCAGAAGGAGTCGAAGCGTTCCATAAAATAGGTATGCCAAAAATCGCAGCTCTGATTGGGCAAGCCATGTCAGCCCTTGGTCCCATCTATCCGCGAGATCGCGACGAGCGAGCGGATGCAATTGAGGCTGCTAGGGATGCCTGTGGTGACAGCGAGAGCGGACCTTTTGGCGATCTTGACGAGTTGTTCTTCAAGGTCATAGAGGCAGAGAACGGTGGTTTTGGAGAGGCAGCGGACACCTATGCAGCCTCAAATGGCTAACAATTCATTCAAGCAGATGCCGCTTCGTGGAGCAGTTTAATTCAGGCGTTAGGCATCATGACCCGCTCTGCCGAGCCCCGTCGCGACAAATATCTGCGGCTTATGCCGCGCTGCTTCATTCATGACGCTTCGCCAGAGGTCTTCCGGTACGCTCACACCGTCCGTCGCGTCAACCAGTGGCGTGAACTCGGCTTCACAGTTGACCTCAATGAGTTCGGCAACCCTGAGCGAAACGATCAAACCGAGTACCGATTCTTCGTCGTAGAACCTACGGATCCTGAGATCCGCGAAGCAATCGAAACTGGCAAGCGCGCACTACGACATCCATTGCCCGTGTTCGAGTATGTCAAGGCGGGCTGTAACCTCGACGAGTTCATTTCACTTCCGCAAGACGTCCCCGAGTACTGCGCAGGCATGCTTCTATTGGCACAGAACAATGTCAAGGACGCTCTCCCACATCTCGAACGCGCGTGCGCGCTGAACCCGAACGAAGTCCGATATCGCGAGGCATACTTCCCAGCCCGAATTGCACTCGGCGATTTGTCCGCCATTGATGAGGAACTTGACTACCTTCAGGGCGACCCTGACACGCTGATGCACACTGGAAGAGTCAGCGGGTGGATCCACGCACTTGAGGCAACTGGCCGCGCTGAATCGATCGATCAATTGCTGAGCCGCCTGGACGACGCCTTCGCTCGGCTCAGGCAGGGTCATTCGCAGTCCCGACATTACAGCAAGCAGTCTCCAGAGTGGTACGAACGATCACACGCCAAGTTTCAGGAGCTCGCTCGGAAGACGAGAAGGCGCCTCGCCCGGCTCAAACGATGACGCCTAACACTTCGGTCAACCGGACGCGCCACGGCATGGCACCCTGGCCGCGCGGCGCCTCCGTTTATCATGCACCGCGCGGCCAGGGCGCCATACCGCGTCGCGCCATTTATCTCAAACGTTAGCCCGCACAGATGCGCTACCTCTCGTCCGGTGCGACGTTCATTCCCAAGTACGTATTCCCTGTCGCGTGGGTTGCCGGCATGGCCTTCGTTGCCGTCGCGGCGCTGGCGGAGGGGCACCCAGGAGGCGCAGCGTCAGCGGCTCTAGTCGCACTCCTCGTCCTGGTGTTCCGTCACTTCTTCGCCTCGGACCTTGCTGACCAGGTCGTCGATCTAGGCGATCATTTGGTTGTGAAGCGTGGTCTTCAAACAGAGCGCGTTCCCTTGTCGAGCATTGTTGAGGTCACCGAGTCAGTGGGTGTCAATCCTGCAGCAATCATCATTCGGCTGGCAAAGCCATCCAAGTTCGGGCGCCTGATCAGCTTCACCCCCGTCGCATCTTCACGGTTCAATCCGGTCGCTGAGCATTCCCTGGTCTCGGAGCTGCGTGAACGCTCCCTGACAGCGAGAGTGAAGAGTGCGGGCTAACCCTTCGTTGCACCCGAAGTGCTACAGCGGGCTTCGCCCCGCTTCCGCACTCGGTTGAACTCAAACGTTAGGCCATATAAACGAACCGCTCATGTCACACGCCGCCCTACCCGGTTCCCCGGAGAAGAAGCAGGAGTCACGTGACGCACAGAAGGTGCTCCGACTCTTGGCGAAGAAGCTCAAGACGTTTGGCTTCCTGCGGACAAAGCCAACTTTCTTCACTAGACCAGCCCAGTACGGTCTGGAGTTCGTTCACGTTCACAAGTCCAGCTTCGAGGCTTCCTTCAGAATTCACTTTGGCTTTCGCGTTCGTTCTGATGAATTTCGCGCCGCCCACTTGAACGGACCAACTTCCGATGAAATTAGCGATCCTGTGTTGCCAGACAGTCGAAAGTATGAGTTCAACTACAACATGGATGAGGCAAGCTGGGAATCCTGTGCGCAAGCTATGTATCAGTGCACCGCCTCTGAAGGCTTGGAGTGGTTTGCATCCATGACAAACCCTGTGTTCCTCCTGTCACCCGACTCACCGCTGACGCCGACGGAGAGAGCTGCGCTACGGAGGGAGATAGAGCACCCATCCGAATCGGTCGCGTCCGAAGCGACTCAACGGGCGCTGAATGCAGTCTAACCCGGATCTCGAGCTGACGCGCTACGGCAGCCAACCCGGGCCGCGCTACACCCGTTGTCTATCATGCTCCGCGCGGCCAGGGTCGTCTGCCTCAGCGCGCGGCTCAGCTCCACTTCGTTAAGGCTAGACCGCGATGGGCCAACAGTTCACCTACTACTGCCTTGCCGAAGACCTTGAGCGCATTCAAACTCAGGTGTTTAGGCCTGCCAATGGCCAACTTGTCGCCAGCGAGAAAACCAACGGCACACACACGTTGGTTTCTGTTGATAGCTTTCCTCTAGCCAATGATCAAATGGGGAAGCAGACAGTCTTCCTTTACCTGTTGCCTCCGAAAGAACTGCAACGCGAGGTGCGAAACGGCCCATGGATTGATCACTCGAAGTCTCATCTTATTGAAGTGGGCCGGTGCTTCACGGACGGAAGGATCATTAGGTCCGCGCGCTTCTGGTATGAAACCCGCTACTTCGAAGGCAATGAGCTCCGCGTGAAGCCAGCCGAGTTTGTTTCTTGGGCAGAAGGCGTCTTTCGTTCAACCAAGAAGACACTTCAGCGGCACCCGATCAACCGAGGTGGTCACGTCTACACTGAGTGGTTCGGTCTCCAGGCCTGGAATGAGGTCTCTAGTGCAAGACTCTCGCCAGTTTCCTGCTATTCCTAACCCCTCAGTCAAGGGGACATCCACAAGCGGGCTCGCCCACTTGCGGCCGCCCCTTACCTCGAACATTAGGCCGCACACAAACACATCGTGGCTGATCTGAGATCGTTGAACTCCGCCTTGGAGGCCCTCGCCAACTCCAAGCCGAACGCGGACTCGCGCCGCAAGCTTGAGCAAGGGCTTCTATCCAAGTGGGATGGAGTTCGCGTGACCGCGGCCAAGACTTTGTGCCACTGGGGAGACCCTGAATCTATGGCTGCCGTGAGGGCCGCGCTCGTGAATCTCGCTAGCAAGCCCTCCCGCTGGGCCGCCACAGGTGCACTGGCGGGTACTATTGCGCCAAGGCTCGGACCGTCTGATATACCGTGGATCGTGCAGTTGCTGGTGAAAGACGCGCACGTCGACAACGTCCCTTCGTTGCGTCCGCTTCTGGACCAGCTCCCGCCCGAGAAGTTCATCGCACATCTACAAGCGAACAGGACGGAGAGTGAGTCAGCGCAACGCCGAACCTGGCTCAATTTCATGGAGAAGTATTCGTCCAACCGTGGCGCGAGCAGTGCGGCCTAACCCGTCTACAGGGACTTCCCACCGAGTCAACAGGTTGAGTGTTTTTCCTGATTAGCGGTATTTGCCTTTCTTGTCGTCGTCGGACCAACGTGTCTTCAGAGCCACCATCGAAGGACAGACTGCACATCTACAGGCGGGCTTGTGTCGGTGGGATTCACCGAGGCCCCAGAGTAAGCGCGCGGCGAACCCATCTTGATCATCGGTGACGAGGGAGCAAGGATGGTGTCCACCAAGGAGGCGAGGTGGACACCAAGGAAGACGCCAAGCGGCGAACGCGCCGACAACACGACGAGCAGTTGAAGCGACAGGTGCTCGAGGAGTGCTCGGCGCCGGGCGCTTCGGTGGCCAAGGTAGCGATGGACCACGGCCTGAACGCCAACCTCGTGCACAAGTGGCGGCGCAGCGCCCGGCCGTCTGCGCAGACGGCCGAGGCGTTCGTCGCGGTCACGGTCCCCTCGGCCGTCGTCGATGAGCCCGCGCAGAGCATCGAACTCGAGCTCCAGCGCGGGGCACTGAGCGTGCGGGTGCGCTGGCCGATGGCAGGCGCGGCGTCGTGCGCCGCCTGGCTGCGCGAGCTGCTGCGGTGATCCGCGTCGACGCGCTGTGGCTGGCGATCGAGCCGCTGGACCTGCGCGCCGGCACCGAGGCTGCCCTAGCCCGGGTGGTGGCGGTCTTCGGCGCCGCACGGCCGCACCACGCGTACCTGTTCACCAACCGCCGCGCCAACCGGCTGAAGGTGCTCGTGCACGACGGCATCGGCGTGTGGCTGGCTGCGCGCCGCCTGAACAGCGGCAAGTTCGTCTGGCCCAAGGACAGCCTCGGCACGCTCATGCTCAGCCGGGCGCAGTTCGATGCGCTCGTGCTCGGCCTGCCATGGCAGCGCATTGGCGAGGCCGGCGTCATCACCGTCCTGTAGCGCCGGCAATTGCGGCATACGCCGATGCGCGGCCCCGGCGTCTTGGGCACGATCACGGCTCGTGATCGCTGACGAGCTCGACCACCTCGATCCCGACCAACTGCGCCAAGCCCTGCGCGCGGCCCGTGCCGAGGTCGCGCTGCGCGACGAGTTGCTGCAACGGCGCGAGCGTGAGGCGGCCTTCAAGCAGGCCGTCATCGACAAGCTCACGCACGAGAACGCGATCCTCAAGCGGCTGAAGTTCGCCGCGCAAAGCGAGGCCTTCAACGCCGGGCAGAAGAGCCTGCTGGAGGAGACGCTCGATGCGGACCTGGCCGCGGTGGCCGCCGAGATCGAGGCGCTGGAGCCCGGCAAGCCGCAAGGTGACAAGCAGCAGCCCAAGCGCCAGCCGTTGCCGCCGCACCTGCCGCGCCGGGAGATCCGCCACGAGCCCGAGGACACCACCTGCGGCTGCGGCCAGCCGATGCAGCGCATCGGCGAGGACGTGGCCGAGAAGCTGGACTACCAGCCCGGCAGCTTCACCGTCGAGCGCCACATCCGCGGCAAGTGGGTGTGCAAGTGCTGCAGTCAACGGGGAGAAGGGCGGATCACCCAGGCACCGGTGGCCCCGCACGTCATCGACAAGGGCTTGCCCACCACCGGCCTGCTGGCCCAGGTGCTGGTGGCCAAGTACCTCGATCATCTGCCCCTGTACCGGCAGGAAGCGATCTTCCAGCGCGCCGGGCACCTGATCGCCCGCTCCACACTCGCGCAGTGGGTCGGTGAGTGCGGCGTGCAACTGCAGCCGCTGGTGGACGCCCTGGCCGCCGAGCTGCTGCGCCAACCGGTGCTGCATGCCGACGAGACGCCTGTTGCGATGCTCAAGCCGGGCCACGGCAAGACGCACCGGGCGTACCTGTGGAGCTACTGCGCGACGAGCTTCAACCCGATCAAGGCGGTCGTCTTCGACTTCGCCGACAGCCGGGGCGGCCAGCATGTGCGCGACTTCCTCGGGTTGCCCGGAACGCAGGACAAGCCGGGCTGGCAGGGCAAGCTCGTCACCGACGACTTCAGCGGCTACAAGGCCTGCTTCGAGCTCGGTGTGACCGAGGTGGGCTGCATGGCGCACGCGCGGCGTAAGTTCCACGAGCTGTGGGCCAACCACGGCAGCACGATCGGCGAGCAGGCGCTGAAGTTCTTCATCCAGCTGTATGAGGCCGAGCGCGAGGTGGCCGAAGCCGACAGCGACGCCCGGCGCGAAGCGCGGCGACGACGATCACGGCCGGTGGCCGATGCGCTGCACCACTGGATGCGCCAGCAGCGCCAGAAGATCCCCGATGGCTCGGCCACCGCCAAGGCGATCGACTACAGCCTGAACCGATGGGCGGCGCTCACGCGCTTCCTCGACGATGGCGAACTGCCCATCGACAACAACTGGGTCGAGAACCAGATCCGGCCGATCGCGCTGGGGCGGCAGAACTGGCTGTTCGCCGGATCGCTGCGCGCCGGCAAGCGGGCCGCAGCCGTCATGAGCCTGCTCCACTCGGCCCGGATCAACGGACTCGAGCCCTACGCCTACGTCCGCGATGTGCTCGAGCGGCTGCCACTGCAGCCCGCCAGCCGCATCGATGAACTGCTGCCCCATCGCTGGCGGCCGATCACCTTGACTTGAGCGCCTCACCCATCGTCAAGATGGGTTGGCCGGACGCATACGCCCCAGATACGAACCGCTCGGCAGGACTCCATTCGCTCCACGTGCTTCGTGCACGGACGAGTTATCGAGCTCACCTGCCGCCGGTCTGACCTGTGATGGGCATCTTCGGGCGCACGTCCGGGTGAGGAATCGGTTGTTCAGTATCAGTTGTTCGGTATCGCGGCTCAGGCCGTGGGTTGAGGTTTGGGGCTGCAGCGCGCGGCCGGTGGCTCGGGCACATGGTCGGGGTTGAAGACCGTGCCGCGCGTGAGCATCGCCCACAGGATGCGCGCGTTCTTGTTGGCAAGCGCCACGACGGCCTTCTGCCAGCCCACACGCTCCTTGAGTTGCACCAGCCACTGGCTGATGCGGTCGCTGCGCTTGCCCGCCGTCATGACGGCCGACTTCGCGCCCTGGATCAGCAGCGTGCGCAGGTAGTCGTCGCCGCGTTTGGTGATGCGCCCCAGGCTGGCTTTGCCGCCGCTGGAGTTCTGGCTCGGCACCAGGCCGAGCCAGGCGCCGAACTGGCGTGCGTTGGCGAACTGCGCGAAGTCGGCTACGCTGGCCACCAGGGCCGACGCGGTGACGGGGCCGATGCCCTGCAGCGTGGCGGCGGCCTTGGCGCGCGCGTCGGATCGCACGTGGCCGGCGATGCGCGCGTCGCATCAGTGCATCTGCAGCTCGATGTCGATCCAGTGCAGGTGGGCGCGCTGCAGCGCCAGGCGGGCCACGCCGGGCAGTTCGTTGCTGGCATCCTCCATCACCTCGGCCAGCACCTTGCGCAGCGCCTCGGGACTTTGCGGGAACACCAGCCCGAACTCGGCCAGCAGGCCGCGGATGCGGTTGATGAGCGCCGTGCGCTCTTCCTTGAAGCCCTCGCGCAGGCGATGCACGGCGAGTTGGCCCTGCTGCTCGGCGGTCTTCGCCGGCACGAAGCGCATGTGCGGGCGGCCGGCGGCCTCGCAGATGGCGGCCGCGTCATTCGCGTCGTTCTTGCCGCTCTTGCCGGCCATGCGGTAGGGCGTGACGAAGTGGCCCGCGATCAGCCGCGCGTCCAGCCCCAGCGGCCGAAGACGCCGCGCCACGTGATGCGCGCCGCCGCAAGCCTCCATCGCCACCAAGCAGCCAGCGGGCAGCTCGGCGCACCAGGCAAAGAACCGATCCGGTGCCAACGCCTTGGCCAGCACGACCCGGCCCGAACGATCCACCGCATGCACCTGGAACACGCGCTTGGACAGATCCACCCCTACCCGCGCCACCGGCGCACGTGTAATCTCCGTCATGGACTTCCCCTTTCCGCTCAGATTGAACTTCCGCGAGTCAATCTTGGTACTTCGATACCGTCATAGGACTGGGGAAGTCTCTTTGTATTCGTTGCAGCGGACACTTGACCCGGCCGCGCGCCCGCTGTCGCGACTGCATGGCTGCGTCAATTGACGTTGAATTTATTCGTTAGGCAGCAGAGGCACATGGTCACGTTGATCGGAGGTACTATGAACAACCAAACAGCCGCGAGGGCGGTCACTCAGAGGGTCTGCGCGGTTGCGCTACTCGCCGTCACCCAGCTTCAACTTGCGTCTTCTGCGAGCGCACAGTCTGTAGCCGCTGCTGTCTGTCCCATCATGGTCAAGCTTCTTCCAGAGGTCCGCACCTTCAAGCCCGAGGGTGCTCGCGCCCAACTCGTCATGGCGGTAGCGGAGAAGTTCGATTACGACGCCGCCACGTTGCGCAAAGTCAGGGCGGAGGTCGACGCCGCAACTGCGGCCTCCTGTCCAAAGGAACGCGAGGCCATGCTTGACGTTCTCAAGAAGAAGACACTCGCCGAAGCACTCTCGTGAGCGGTAGCCCTACCCAAGCTGTCAGAAGCCGGCAGAGTGCAGTATCGCCGCTGCCTAACCCGGCTGCACCGGAAGGGCGCGGGCATCTTGTCGATCCAGGCGTGCAGCGTCTGGCACGGCACATCCTCTCGGATGCCGGGTGAGGTCTGACAAGACTCGAGCGGACCTCCACTGGCATGACACTTGGGCTGTGCAACACCTTGGTCTATGCTGCGCCGCAGGGCCCAAGCGCCACGTCGGTAGATTCCGTTCAACTCAAACACTGGATTTCACACAACTGATCCCAAGGGAGGACTCGCCATGCTCGACTTTCTATCACGTACGCTCTTTGGATTGGCCGTCGTCGCTGCGCTCGCAGGTTGTGCCGCCTCGGTGAACAAAGCCGAAGGTTCCGGCCCGGCCGTGGTCAGGCCGTCGGACGCCGCGGCAAAGAAAGTGACGATGGTTCTTACACGACTGAAGTCTGATCAATCATCCGAAGACTGGGCCGCCTTCCGCGAAGAGTGGCAGACCTCCATGTCAGCTGCCGCTGCCTCGGACCGGGGTAGCCTTCGTGATGCTCGACGAAGGAGCGTCACAGGTACGAGATTCCAGCGTCCTCGTACAGGCAAAGGTTCATGATTTCCGCTATGTGTCGCAGGCCAAGCGCTATGCAATCGGCGTGTTTACTGGAAATGCCTCTATGGACATCGAAGTCGATTTCATCGAAATGCCCAGTGGTCGACCGCTGGGAACCCGCAAGTACTCAGCGTCGTCAAGCGCGCTCCACGGCGTCTTTGCCGCCATGACACCGAAGCAAGTCGAAGCGGTCGCAAAGGAGATCATGAGCGAGGTCGTCCGGAAGTAGCCGAAGTGGGGTCCAACCTGTCGGTCGGCCCAGGGCGCCACGGCAGGCCAGCCGGGCCGCGCAACTACCTTGGTTTATCATCGGCCCGGTCCGGCCGGGCTGCCGAATCGCCCCGGCGACCTCTGCGTTAGGGAATGTCTGCATAACTAAGGGCTGATCCGTCTTGCCCGAGGCGACACGTGAGGTGACGATGCGAGCCGTGAAGCAACTTGGACTTGGCCTGAACCTGTCGACGAAGAAGACGCGCAAGCGCGAGTTCCTCGAAGAGATGGAGCGTGTCGCGCCCTGGGCGGTGCTGGTGCAGATCGTCCAACCGCATTACCCCAAGGCCAAGACCGGCCGACCGCCCTTCGGCATCGAGACCATGCTGCGCATCCACTACCTGCAGCAGTGGTTCGGGCTGAGCGATCCGGCGATGGAAGAGGCGCTGCACGACGTGCCGCTGTACCGCGAGTTCGCCAAGCTCGAGGGCGTGACCGCGCGGCTGCCCGACGAGACGACGATCCTGCGCTTTCGGCATCTGTTGGAGCGACACAACCTGGCCGTGGACATGCTGCGGGTCGTCAACGATCTGCTGAGCCACAAGGGCCTGATGCTTCGCAGCGGCACGGCGGTGGATGCCACGCTGATCTCGGCGCCGAGCTCGACCAAGAACGCCGAGGGCGAACGCGATCCGCAGATGAAGCAGACGCGCAAGGGCAACAACTGGTATTTCGGGATGAAGGCGCACATCGGCGTGGACGCCGACTCGGGTCTGGTGCACACGGTGGTGACGACCGCGGCCAACGTCAACGACCTGAACGTCGCCGGGCAGCTGCTGCACGGGCGCGAGCGTGACGTCTTTGCCGACGCCGGCTATCAGGGGGTGCACAAGCGGCCGGAAGCAGCCGGCCCGAACTGGTACGTGGCGATGCGGCCTGGTCTTCGGCGCAAGCTCGACCCGCAGACCAAGGCAGACGTCATCGCCGACAAGCTCGAGCAGCTCAAGGCCAGCATCAGGGCTAAGGTCGAGCACCCGTTCCGCGTCCTGAAGAGGCAGTTCGGCTACACGAAGGTTCGCTACCGAGGCTTGGCCAAGAACACGGCGCAGATCGTCACGCTGTTCGCACTGTCGAACCTGTGGATGGCGCGCGCAAAGCTGATGGGAGCGCGAGGATGAGTGCGCGAGCCGTGCACCAAGCACGCGCCGCGCTGCAATCGCTCGGCGCCGTGACGCGCGTCGCGAGGTCCTTCGAGTGCCGTTCTCGATCTGCATGATGGCCAACTGGGCGCGTCAGCGTTACGCAGCGCGTTGTGCAGACCTTCCTTAGGCGTCACACCATGACCTTGCTGCGTGCGATGCGTGCCGATCAGTTCGATATCTTCATCGCGCTGGCTTCGCAGAACTACGCGCGTGACAACGTGGCGTCGGGCCGTTGGCCCGAAGCAGATGCTCTGGCTCTTGCTCGATCGGAAACCAGCACCTTGCTCAAGGGCGGCATCAACACTGAAGGCCACCTGCTGTTCCAGATCGTCCCGCCTGATCTTGGAGCAACGGTCGGCTACCTCTGGCTCTCAACGCTCAAGCGTGGTTCTCGCTCCGTGGCGTACGTCTACCAAGTCTTGGTGCTTCATGAGTTTCGCAGGCAAGGCTTCGCTCGTGCCGCACTCTTGGAAGCCGAAGCGCTTTCTCGGCAGGCGGGGCATCAATCCATCGCACTCACTGTCTTTGCAAGCAACGCATCTGCCCGTGCGCTCTATGCTTCCCTCGGGTACCGGCCAATGAACATGACGCTCACCAAGGATCTGCAGTGACGCCTGACGGGTTTTCCAGACGGACGCGCTACTGCAGCCGCCGCTCGGCCGCTGCAGGCCATCGTTGTCATTGTCCTTCCGCTGCCAAGCGCCGTCTGCCTCACCGCGCCGGTGAGCTCTGAATCGGGCCGCCATGACGAAATGGACATGCCCGCAATGCAATCGCCAGTTCACGCGTAAGAACCAGCGCCATGCTTGCGGCACGGGCGAACGAAGTGATGTGTTGCGCAACAGGCCGCCAGAAATCGTCAAACTCTACGCGGAGCTGGAGAAATTCGCGAAGTCGCTTGGGCCGGTGGAGTTCGTGACTCGGGAGCGGTACGTATTGCTTCGCAGCCAACGTATTTTTTCGGACGCAGTCATCATGTCAAATGCCATCCGGCTCGCAATCCATCTCGGGCGAATGGCAGAACACAAGCTATTCATCAAAGTCGCGGCGGATCGAAAGCGTGCGACACATGTCGCCAAGCTACATGCCATAGAGGAGCTGGAGGCAATGAAGCCATTCTTGAGAGAGGCGTATGAGTACTCCATCCAACAGGGCGCAACCTGACAATTCATTCAAGCCGACGCCGCTGCGCGGCGCGGTTTGATTCGAGCGCTGGGGCGGCACAGGGCCGGCACCCGCTCAGCGTCCAACCGTCGTTGAAGGAAGGATCGCAATGCTCGTCGGAACCTGCCACTGCGGATCGATACGGGTTGAGATTCCGTTTGCCCCGGGGGAAATCACGAACTGCAACTGCTCCATCTGCCGAAGGCTGGGAACGCTCTGGGCGTACTACGAGGCTGGGTCGGTTCAGGTCCGCGGGCATCCGGAGGGTACCCAAGAGTACGTCCAAGGCGACAAGACGCTTCGGACCGTGCGCTGCAGAACCTGCGGTTGCACCACCCACTGGGAGCCCCTTGATCGCGTGAAGCATCCGCGCGTGGGGGTCAACATCCGGAACTTCGAGCCGGCGCTGATGCAAGGTGCGCGGCTCAAGCTGCTGGACGGGGCGAACACTTGGACCTGCATCGCCGCGGAAGAGTTGGTGCCGCTGCGTCGCCGTGTCAATCGCGCTTGGCATGAAGCGCTGCCGATGCCGAAGAAGGCAACGCTGCAACAGAGGATGGCTTGGCACAAGGCGCATGCGTTGGCGTGCGGTTGCCGCCCGGTTCCGCCGGAGATCGTGTCGCTCATCGCGGCGGAAAGCGGTGCCGCCTAGCCATCGCTCGACAATTCCCAGTCGCAAGGCCACGCGCGACTTGAAATTCTCCAAACCTATGAGAAGGGCAAAATCGTCTCGTCTCAGCCCACTGACAACATGTACTACGCGATCGTCGCCGGGGCCAAGCAGATCACACAGCCTCAATACACCGCGAAGCAGATCCTCGGCCTCAAGTCCGACTCGTCGGCGTGTGAACGAGGGACGGCCTGACCGCGAGGCGCTGCATGCGCAGCGGAGCACCGTTGTTGAACGCGCGCGCAGGACGGCTACCATCCATGAGTCCAGAACAGCAGGAGACAGTTGGATGTTCAGTCACATCATGCTTGGCTCGAATGACATCGAGCGCTCGAAGCGGTTCTATGATGCCGTCCTCGGCGTACTCGGGGTTGGAGAGCCGCTGCGGAATCAGAACGCTACCGGGCAGACTCGCCTCTTCTATCGGCACGAGGGCGGAAGCTTCTGCCTCAGCGAGCCCATCAACGGCGAGCCGGCGACGTTCGCCAATGGCGGAACGGTGGGCTTCAAGTGCCATTCGCCGGAGCAGGTCCAGCAGTTCCACGACGCCGCCGTCGCCCACGGAGGCACTTCGATCGAAGAGCCGCCGGGCCTGCGCGAAGGGAAGCTTGGTGCCATGTACCTGGCGTACGTGCGTGATCCTGACGGCAACAAGCTCTGCGCACTTCACCGGCCCAAGTAGGCAGACTTGTTGCCGGGCATGGCTCGGGCGCAGATTGCGTGCCGTCTGACATGCCGGTCAAACGGAGCTTGTCAGTCTTTTGGAGCAATCATGCGCCACCTCGTCTCAGCAATGCTGGTAGTGGTCGCCATCATCCATCTGCTGCCGCTTTCCGGTGTGCTTGGAAGCGCCCGGCTGAGCACGCTTTACGGCATTCCAATCGATGAGCTGAATCTGACCATCCTCATGCGCCATCGCGCGGTTCTGTTTGGCTTGCTCGGCGTATTCTTCCTGTATGCCGCCGTCCAGCCGGCATTTCAAGCCGCAGCGTTCGTTGCTGGCTTCGCAAGCGTTCTGTCGTTTCTCTACCTGGCTTGGTCAACGGGCGGATATAACTCGCAGGTTTACCGTGTGATCACGGCTGACGTCGTCGCGCTGGTCTGTCTCGTCATCGGCGCCGCAACCCATGCGTACTTGTCGCACAAGGGCTAGCCATTCGCCGCACACGCACGCCACGAGCAGCGCTGTCGGCCGCGAAGCGTGGCAGCATACGATCCCGCCCGAACGAGAGGCCACCGATGCTCGTCGTCCTTGGAAGTGCTGTTGCGGCCGAAGGCCGATTCGCGGAACTGCTTGCGATCAGCCGGGAGCACGTCGCCCGGTCGAGGGCAGAGCCAGGCTGCATCAGTCACGCGGTTCATCAAGACACGGAGAACCCGCTTCGTCTCGTCTTCGTCGAAGAGTGGCAAGACCTCGCGTCCCTGCAGCAGCACTTCAAGGTTCCCGCGTCGCGCACGTTCGGCAAGGCACTGGCGGGCTTGACATCCAGTCCGCCGACGCTTGCGGTGTACGAAGCCAGGCCCGTCAAGGTGTAGGTCGAAGGGCGCTGCCTGGCCCATTCGTTCGAGCCGAGCCGCCGCCTCAATTCGCCCGCGCCGCCCGCAGCAGCCCCAGCATCTCCGACGGCGGCGTGACGCTGGCGTCGAAGGGGTGCGAGCGCTGGCCGTTGAGGTTGGCGATGATCTTGCGCACGTACAGCCGCGTCTCGGCGTAGGGCGGCACGCCGCGGTAGCGGTCCACCGCGCCCTCGCCGGCGTTGTAGGCGGCCAGCGCCAGCGCCAGGTCGCCCTCGAAATACGCCAGCAGCCAGCGCAGGTAGGCCATGCCGCCGCGGATGTTCTGCGCCGGGTCGAGCCGCGTTGCGCACGTTGAAGCGACGCGCGGTGTCGGGGATCAGTTGCATCAGCCCCTGCGCGTTCTTGGGCGACAGCGCGTCGGGGTCGAAGTTGGACTCCTGCTTCATCACCGCCAGCACCACGTGCGGCTCCAGCTTGTACTGCGGCGCCAGCAGTTCGACGAAGCGCACGATCTGCGGCGGCGCGCCTGGCGGCGGCGGGGGCGGCGGCAGCCGGGCCGGCTCGGGGAACGGTGCCGGGCGCACGCCGGGCCGGGTGATGACCACGGTGGACGGCCGCGGCGCCTGCGGCGCTGCGGCCAGCGGCACCAGGTCGCCGTCGGGCGGGCGCAGGCAGGGCGGCGGCGCGCCCAGCGGCGTGCCCAGGCGCTGCGCCATCGCCTGCGCCTGCGGGTGGCCCTGCTCGGCGGCGGCGGCGAACAGGTGTGCGGCCTGCGCGTCGTCGCGCTCGATGCCGCGCGCATTGGTCAGCATCCAGGCCAGGCTGTACTGCGCCTCGGCGTCGCCGTAGCGCGCCGCGCGGCAGTAGAGCTGCGCGGCACGCACCGCATCGCGCTCGGCGCCTTCGCCGTATTCGTGCGCGCGGGCCTCCTGCCGCCAACGTTCCACCTGAGCCGGGACGACCGGGCCCTTCTCCGCCGGCGGCATGGTCGGCCGCGGCAGCGAGTCCAGGCTCAGGCCCGGCGGCAGCAGCGGGTCGGCGGACTGCGCCGCGGCGGCCGACACCAGCAGCGCCGCGGCCGCCGCGCAAGCCAGGCGGCAGCAGGGTCGGATGGGGCGGCGGGGCATCGGCCGTGGCATCGGCGGTCAGGCGGCGAAACGGGCTGACGAGTCTATCGGCGCCGGCGCGCCCGGCGGCCGCCGGCGCGGCGTCATCCGTCACGCGGCGGGTCGGAACGATTCACGCGTGGCTGCCGTCGCGCCCGGCGGCAGAATCGGCGCCCCGAGGCCAATGACGATGCCAGCAGCCCCCTCCGACGATTCCGGCGCCTGGGTGCTCGACCTGGGCCCGCCGCGCAGCGAGCTGCAGCCCGGCGACCGCCTGGGCAACTGGACGCTGCGCAGCGAGCTGGGCAGCGGCGGCATGGGCCGCGTCTTCCTGGCCGAGCGCAGCGACGGCCATTACGAGCAGCGCGCCGCCGTCAAGCTGCTGCTGAGCTGGGTGGACGACGGCGGCCCCGAGCAGCTGGCGCGCGAGCGCCGCATCCTGGCCGGGCTGACGCACCCCAACATCGCGCGCCTGATCGACGGCGGCACCACGCCGCTGGGCCAGCCCTACCTGGTGATGGAGTACGTGCAGGGCGTGCCGCTGCACCAGCACTGCATCGCGGGGCGCCTCACGCTGCCGCAGGTGCTGGCCTTGTTCCGCCAGGTGCTGGACGCGGTGGGCGCGGCGCACCGCCAGCTCGTCGTGCATTGCGACCTCAAGCCGGGCAACGTGCTGGTGACGCCCGAGGGACGCGCCATGCTGCTGGACTTCGGCATCGCGCGGCTGCAAGGGGCCAGCGGGCCCGACACGCTGCACGACCACAGCAGCTTCACGCCGCGCTACGCCAGCCCCGAGCAGCGCCGCGGCGACAAGCCCAGCGTGGCCAGCGACGTCTACAGCCTGGGCGTGATGCTGGGCGACCTGCTGCAGCCGCTGCAACTGCCGCCGCGGCGCGCGCGCGAGGTGCAGGCCATCGTCGCGCGCGCCACCGCGGCCGACCCCGAGCACCGCTACGCCGGCGCCGGCGCGCTGGCGGCCGACCTGCAGCGCTTCGCCGAGCACCGGCCGCTGGCCGCCTTGCCGGCCACGCCGGCCTACGTGGCCGCCAAGTTCCTGCGCCGGCGCTGGGCCTGGTCGGCCGCGGCGGCGCTGGCGCTGCTGGCCAGCGCGGCCTTCACGGTGAGCCTGATGCACCAGCGCGACCGCGCCCAGGCCGCCGAGCGGCTGGCGCTGCAGGAGGCCGCGGCCACGCGCGCGGTGAGCGACTTCGTGGTCGGCCTGTTCGAAGGCGCCGACCCCGCGGTGTCGGGCCGCAAGGACATGCCGGCCAGCGAGCTGGTGGCCCGCGGCCGCGAGCGCATCGACCGCGACATGCAGCAGCAGCCGGCGTTGCAGGCGGGCTTCAAGACCGTGCTGGGCAGGGTGTTCGAGAACGTCGGCCGGCCGGCCGACGCGGCCGAGCTCTACACCCAGTCGGCCGCGCTCGACGATGCGGCCGACGCGCGCACGCAGCCCGGCCGCACGCAGCGCCGCGCGCTGACGCTCTCGCGCCTGGCCGTCGTGCTGTCCAACGAAGGCCGGGCCGCGCAGGCCGAGCCCAAGGCGCGCGAGGCGCTGGCGCTGCTGGCCGCGCAGGGCGCCGCCGAAGGCGGCGAGGCCGCGCTGGCCGAGGTGCACAACACGCTGGGCATCGTGCTCGGCAGCCTGCAGCGCCACGACGAGGCGCTGGCCCATCTGCAGCAGGCGCTGGCGCTGCGCCGGCGCCTGTTCGGCGAGCAGCACGAGCTGGTGGCCGTGGTGCTGCACAACATCGGCCTCGCGCAGCGCGCCGCCGGGCAGCTGCAGCAGGCCGAGCAGACGCTGCGCGAATCGCTGGCGATCAAGCAGGCGCGCTGGCCGGCCGGCCACCCGCTGACGCTGGGCACGCTGGAGGTGCTGGGCCGCGTGCTCAACGAGCAGCGCCGCTTCGACGAGGCCGAGGCGCTGCTGCTGCAGGCGCTGCGCTCGCGCGTCGCGCTGTACGGCGAGGACAACGAGAAGACCGCCTCGGTGCACAACGAGCTGGCCAACGTGCTGCACGACCGCGGCCGCGTCGCCGACGCGCTGCCGCATTACCGCGAGGCCTTGCGCATCGCCGAACGCGGGGCCGGCGCGCGCTCGGTCAGCTATGCCGTCAGGCTCAACAACCTGGCCACCGCGCTGGAAGACCTGGGCCAGGTGGCCGAGGCCGCGGCCGGCTATCGTCGATCGTTGGAGATCCGGCAGGCGTTGCTGCCCGCCGGCGACCTGGCGATCGCCCGCGCGCAGCACAATCTGGGACGTTATCTGCTGCGTGCCGGCCAGCCGGCCGCGGCGCGGCCCTTGATCGAGGCCGCCGCCGCGGCGCGCGCCGCGCGGCTGGCGCCCGAGCATCGCGAGTGGCTGGAGACGCGCTTCGCGCAGGCCGAGCTGGCGCTGGCCGAAGGCGATGCCGCCGCAGCGCGTGCGGCGCTGGACGAGCTGCAGCCGCGGCTGCAGTCGCTGGCGCCGGCGCGGCAGGTGCAGCACGGCCGGCTGTCGGCGCAACTGGCCGCGCTGCACGGCGGGCCGGCGCAGGCCGCCGCCGCGGCTGCGCTGGCGCTGCAGGCGGCCGCGCTGCCGCTGCCGAGCGTCCATCCCGAAAGCCAGCGTCTGCAACTGGTGCGCGCGCGCCTGGCGCTGGACGCGGGCGACGCGCCGCAAGCCCGCGCGCTGCTGCAGCCGCTGCAGCCGGCGCTGGCCGCGCAGGAGGCGGCGGCGCCGCTGCGCCGGCAGTTCGAGGCGCTGCAGCGGCTGGCTATAGTGCCTGCGGCGCCGCCCGGGCGCCGAGCAACCTGACGAGGAGGAGACACATGCAAACCCGCCGCCGCATCATCACCGGCCTGGCCGCCACGCTGGACCGCGCCCGCCGCGCTGCGCGCGCAGACCGAGCGGCCGCCGCTGCGCATCCTGGTGGGCTTTCCGCCCGGCGGCTCGGCCGACGTGCTGGCGCGGCTGCTGGCCGACAAGCTGCGCGAGCCGCTGGGCGGCCAGAACGTCGTCGTCGACAACAAGCCCGGCGCCGCCGGCCGCATCGCGATCGACGCGCTGAAGAACGCGCCGGCCGACGGCAACACCGTGATCGTGATGCCCAGCGGGCCGGTGGTGCTGTTCCCGCTGGTCTTCAAGCGCCTGGGTTATGACGTTTCACGTGACCTGGCGCCGGTCAGCCAGCTCGCGGGCTTCCAGTTCGCGGTCGTCTCCGGGCCCAAGAGCAACGTGCGCAGCGTGGCCGAGATGCTGGCCCGCGTGAAGGCCGACCCGGGGCTGGCCAGCTACGGCACCTCGGGTGCCGGCACGGTGCCGCACTTCCTGGGCGTGATGCTGGGCCAGGCCGCGGGGCTGGATCTGCAGCACGTGCCTTTCCAGGGCGGCGCGCCGGCGATGAACGCGCTGCTGGGCGGCCACACGGCGTTCAACATCGACGTGGTGTCCGAATCGCTGGAGCAGCACCGCAGCGGCAAGGTGCGCGTCATCGCGGTGTCGGGCGCCGCGCGCTCGCCGCTGCTGCCCGAGGTGCCCACGCTGCGCGAGCAGGGCGTGGCGATGGACGCCAGCGCGTGGTTCGCGATGTACGGCCCCGGCGCGCTGCCGCGCGAGCAGGCCCAGCGCCTGCAGCAGGCCGTGGCCGCGGCGATGCGCGACGCGGGCCTGCGCAAGCGCATGGACGAACTGGGCCTGGAGCCGATCGCATCCACGCCCGAGCAGCTGGCCGCGGTGCAGAAGGCCGACCTCGCCAAGTGGGAGAAGCCGGTCAAGGCCACGGGTTACCAGGCGGATTGAGAAGGCGGCGGCACGCGGCGCTAGACTGCGGTCCATGACCGCCGCCGCACAACGTTTTCTGCGCTCGTTCGAGTCGCTGCCGCAGGCGGATCAGCACGACGTGCTGGTGCAGTTGCTGCGGCTGCCGATCGAGGCGGAATACACGGCGCCGTCGGACGACGAGCTGGTGCAGTTGGCCGAGCAGGTCTTCCTGGCGCTGGACGAGGCCGAGAGCGGGTCGTGAGGCCGCCGCCGCGAGGTGAGGTCTGGCTGGTCGACCTGGGCATCGCGGCCAAGGTGCGGCCTTGCCTGGTGCTGAGCGTGCCCGCCGCCGAGCAGGATCGATCACTGGTCTGCCTGGTGCCGCATACCACCAGCGTGCGCGGCTCCCGCTTCGAGGTTGCCACCCGGCTGCGGTTTCTGCAGCCGGGTGCCTTCGATGCGCAAAGCCTGGTCACCGTGCCGACGGTGCGGCTTGTGCGCCGGCTGGGCGCCCTGGCGGCGCCGCAGTTGGCAGACGTCGAAGCGGCGGTGCTGGCCTGGCTGGGCATCGGCCGCTGAGCCCCAAGCCCGCCGCCCGCGGGACATTGTCCGGATCGGGAGCGTCCGTCGCGCAAACCTGATACCTTTGCGCGCCTTTTCGATGCCCCGAGCCCGATGCCTTCATGAGCCGCCTTGCCCAACGCCTGTCCGCCCTGACCCCCGAACGCCTGCGCGGCATGCGGCGCGGCGTGGAGAAGGAGAGCCTGCGCGTGCTGCCCGGCAACGGGCTGGCGCTGACGCCGCACCCGGCGGCGCTGGGCTCGGCGCTGACGCATCCGCACATCACCACCGACTTCAGCGAGAGCCAGCTCGAGCTGATCACCGGCGTGCATGCCGACGCCGATGCCTGCGAGCGCGAGCTGACCGAGATCCACCAGTTCGTCTACCGCGCCCTCGGCGATGAGATGCTGTGGGTGGGCAGCATGCCCTGCGCGCTGCCGGCCGACGAGAACATCCCCCTCGGCACCTACGGCACCAGCAACGTCGCGCGCGCCAAGAGCGTCTACCGCATGGGCCTGGGCCATCGCTACGGGCGGCGCATGCAGACGATCTCGGGCATCCACTACAACTGGTCGCTGCCCGGGCTGGACAACGACCAGCATTTCGCGCTGATCCGCAACTTCCGCCGCCACAGCTTCGTGCTGCTGCTGCTGTTCGGCGCCAGCCCGGCGGTGTGCAAGGGCTTCGTCGACGGGCGCCAGCACGAACTGCAGCCGCTGGGCGACCCCGGCAACGGCGGCGGCAGCGCCGACGACGCCAGCCTGGGCCTGCCCTACGCCACCTCGCTGCGCATGGGGCGGCTGGGCTACCAGAGCGACGCCCAGGCGGCGCTGGGCGTCAGCTACAACAGCTTGGAAAGTTATGCCGGCTCGCTGCACGGCGCGCTGACGCGCCCGCATCCGCCGTACGAGCGCCTGGGCGTGCGCAGCCTGGGCGGCGAGTACAACCAGCTCGCCACCAGCCTGCTGCAGATCGAGAACGAGTTCTACGGCACCATCCGTCCCAAGCGCGTGATCTTCCCCGGCGAGCGGCCGCTGCACGCGTTGCGCGAGCGCGGGGTCGAATACGTCGAGGTGCGCTGCATGGACCTGGACCCCTTCGTGCCGACGGGCATCGCGGGGCAGACCATGCGCTTCATCGACGTCTTCCTGCTGCATTGCCTGCTGTCGGACAGCCCGCCCGACAGCCCCGAGGAGTTCGTGCGCCTGGCGTCCAACCAGCACCGCACGGCGGCCCGCGGCCGCGAGCCGGGGCTGATGCTCGACGGCGCCGAGGGCCCCGTGAGCCTGCACGACTGGACGGCGCGGCTGCTGGACGAATGCGAGCCGATCGCGCAGCGCCTGGCGCAGGTGCTGGACGATGAGCGCTACCTGCAGGCGCTGGCCGCCGCGCGCCGCAGCCTGCGGCAGCCGGCCGCGCTGCCCTCGGCCCGCGTGCTGGAGGCGATGGCGCGCGACTTCGGCCAGTCGTACGTGCGCTTCGTGCGCGCGCAGTCGCAGGCCGCGCGCGAGGCGCTGCTGGCGCTGCCCTTCGCGCCGGCGCTGCAGGCGCGCTTCGAGGCCGAGGCGCGCGAATCGGTGGCCGAGCAGGCGTCCATCGAGGCGGCCGACACGATGCCGTTCGAGATCTATCGCCAGCAATACCTGGCGCCGCACCGGCTGGGCTGATCACCGGCGGCGCCGCCGGGCGCTTCTGATACAACGCGGCGATGCACACCGAGGATCTGGCGCCCTGGCGGCACGAGCACGTCTTCGACCGCGGCAACGCCGCCGGCGAGCGCGGTACCACCTGGGTGATGCTGATCACCGCGGCGATGATGGTGGCCGAGATCGCCGCCGGCTGGCGGTTCAACTCGATGGCGCTGCTGGCCGACGGCGTGCACATGAGCAGCCATGCAGTGGCCATCGGCCTCAACGCCTTCGCCTACGCGGCGGCGCGCCGGCACGCCCGGGATCCGCGTTATGCCTTCGGCACCTGGAAGATCGAAATACTGGGCGGCTTTGCCAGCGCGGTGTTCCTGCTGGTGGTGGCGGCGCTGATGCTCTTCGGCGCCGTCGAGCGCCTGTTCAGGCCCGAGCCCATCCACTACGCCGAGGCGATGGCGGTGGCCGCCGTCGGGCTGCTGGTCAACCTCTTCAGCGCCTGGCTCCTGGGCGGGGCGCACGATCACGGGCACGGCCATGCCGATCACGTTCACCACCATCATCACGCCGACCTCAACCTGCGCTCGGCCTACGTCCACGTGCTGGCCGACGCCGCCACCTCGGTGCTGGCCATCGCGGCGCTGGCCGGCGGGCTGTTCTTCGGCTGGGCCTGGCTCGACCCGCTGCTGGGTGCGGTGGGCGCCGTGGTGGTCGCGCTGTGGGCGCGCGGCCTGATCGCCGACACCAGCCGCGTGCTGCTGGATCGCGAGATGGACCACCCGGTGGTCGACGAGATCCGCGAGGTGGTGGTCCAGCGCGGCGCGGCGGCCGGCGACGCGCGCATCGCCGACCTGCACGTCTGGCGCGTCGGCAAGGCCAGCTACGCCTGTGCGCTGAGCCTCGTCACGCACGACCGCGCGCTGACGCCCGACGCGGTCCGGGAATGGCTGTCGGTGCACGAGGAGATCGTGCACTCGACGATCGAGATCCACCGCTGCGAGACCTGACGCGAGACTGCTGCCCGGCCGCCCTCAGCCCAGCAGCGCCGGGTTGCGCAGCCAGACGGCGAGGTTCAACACACCGGCGAAGGCCACCCAGGCGATCACCGGCAGCATCAGCGCCGCGGCCAGCGGCTGCACGCGCCAGAACAGCGCCGCGCAGGCCAGCAGCAGCAGCCACAGCACCGCCAGCACCGCCATCGCCAGCGCCCCCTGGTGCCAGGCGAAGAAGCACCAGCTCCACAGCGCATTGAGCGCCAGCTGCAGCCCGAAGGCCGCCAGCGCCGCGCGCCGCGGCGGCGCGGGCGTGCGCGCCACCCAGGCCGCGGCCACGGCCATCAGCAGGTACAGCACGGTCCACACCGGCCCGAACAGCGAGGCCGGCGGCGCCCACGCGGGCTTGTCCAGCAGCGCGTAGAAGCGCAGTGCGTCGGCCGAGGCCCAGGTGCCCAGGCCGGCGGCCAGCGCGGTCAGCAGCGGCCAGGGCAGCCAGGACGTCCAGCCGGCAGCGGGCGCGGCAGCGGTCCGCGGCGCCGGGCGCGGTGGGCGAGACGTGCGAGATGTGCGAGAGGGGTTCAAACGTCGGTCCCCGGCGAGCCTTCGCGCGCGAAATGCTTGCCCTCGGCCGCCGCGGCGACGAAGCGCTGCAGCGACGCGGCGTCGCCGATCTTCACCACCGCCGCGTCGCTGCCGATGCCGGCGGCCTTCAGCAGCTCGGCCGCGCCGTCGTCGTGGCCGATCGCCTTCAGGTGCCGCCACGCGGCGCGCACCCAGTCCAGCGCGGCCGGCACGTGGCACAGCGCGGCCATGCCGGGCTCGCCGCCCAGCAGCGCGACGGCGTCGAACAGGCACGAGGGCGCGCCGGCCAGCGCATGGTCGGCGGCCACCGCGGCGCCTTGCGCATCGGCCACGCCGCCGGCCTTGGGCGCCACCACCGCCAGGCGCGCGCCGGCCTGCTGCACGGCCTTGCGCAGGCGCGTCAGCCGCGCGGCGTCGACGCCGTCGGCCACCAATACCGCCAGCTCGCGCCCGCGCAGATCGCCCTGGCGGCTGGCCAGCTGGCTGAGCGACAGCGCCGGCGGCAGGTCCTGCGGCGGCACCGCGGCTTGCGCCGGCTCGACGGCGGCGGCGTCCACGCCCAGCCGCCTGCAGACCTCGGCCAGCAAATCCTCGTCGATCACCGCCAGGTGGCCCAGCACGCGCGCGCGGATGGCCGCCGTCTCCACCTTGCCCTGCTCGAAGGCGATGGCGGCGGCCAGGTGGGACTGCTCGGGCGGCGTCAGCGAGCGGTAGAACAGCCGCGCCTGCGAGTAGTGGTCGGCGAACGACTCGGCGCGCAGCCGCGCCTTGGGCTCGGGGCTGGCCTCGGCCACGCTGGCGAAGCCGCGGCGCGGCGATTCGCGCGCGCCCGCCGGGTCCAGCGAATTGGGCTCGAAGGCCGCGCGGCCGGCCGGGCGCTGCATCTGCGCCATCGCATCACGTTGATGGTTATGGAAGGGGCAGCGCGGCGCGTTGACCGGCAGCTGGTGGAAGTTGGGCCCACCCAGGCGCTTGAGCTGCGTGTCCAGGTACGAGAACAGCCGGCCCTGCAGCAGCGGGTCGTTGCTGAAGTCGAAGCCGGGCACCAGGTGGCTGGGGCAGAACGCGACCTGCTCGGTCTCGGCGAAGAAGTTGTCGGGGTTGCGCTCCAGCACCAGGCGGCCCACGGTGCGGATCGGCACCAGCTCCTCGGGGATCAGCTTGGTCGGGTCCAGCACGTCGAAGGGCAGCCGCTCGGCGGTGGCCTGGTCGAAGAGCTGCAGGCCCAGCGTCCACGCCGGGTGGTCGCCGCGGTCTATGGCCTGCCACAGGTCGCGGCGGTGGTAGTCGGGGTCGGCGCCGGCCAGCGTGACGGCCTCGTGCCAGGTGGTGCTCTGCACGCCCAGCTCGGCGCGCCAGTGGAACTTGACGAACTGCCAGCGGCCCGCCGCGTCGACGGCGCGGAAGGTGTGCACGCCGAAGCCGTCCATCATGCGCAGCGAGCGCGGCAGCGCGCGGTCGCTCATCGCCCACATCACCATGTGCAGGCTCTCGGGCGAGAGCGAGACGAAGTCCCAGAACGTGTCGTGCGCCGACGCGGCCTGCGGGAAGCCGCGGTCGGGTTCCATCTTCACCGCGTGCACGAAGTCGGGGAACTTCATCGCGTCCTGAACGAAGAACACCGGCATGTTGTTGCCCACGAGGTCGAAGTTGCCCTCGTCGGTGTAGAACTTGACCGCGAAGCCGCGCACGTCGCGCGGCGTGTCGACCGAGCCGGCGCCGCCGGCCACGGTGGAGAAGCGCACGAACACCGGCGTCTTCAGCCCCGGCCGCTGCAGGAAGGCGGCGCGCGTGAAGGCCGAGCAGTCCAGCGTGCACTCGAACGTGCCGTGCGCCGCCGAGCCGCGCGCATGCACCACGCGCTCGGGGATGCGCTCGTGGTCGAAGTGGGTGATCTTCTCGCGCAGGACGAAGTCTTCCAGCAGCGCCGGCCCGCGCGCGCCGGCGCGCAGCGTGTTCTGGTTATCGGCGATCGGCACGCCCTGGTTGTTGGTCAGCACGAGGCCGCCGTCGGCGGCCTGCTGGTGAGTCTCGCCGCCGGCCGTGGCGGGGCGCGATGGAACGGCGGGCGGGCGGCGCGTGGCGCGGGCGTTGGGCATCGAGGTTCTCCGGTGGCGAGGTCGGGCGGCAACTGGCCGATTGCACCGGGCCTGAAGGCCGCCGTCGGTCGGCGGGAGGCGGGCGTGCGTGTCGGCGGCCGCCTACAGCTGCGTCGCCCCGGCTTCTCAGCCCGCGACGGAGCGCCGCAGCGCGGCGCGGGCCAGCAGCCGGGTCGAGTCCAGCGTCGGCAGCGCCGCGTTGTGGTCGCCGATCACCAGCGGGATCTCGGTGCAGCCCAGCACCACGCCGTCGCAGCCCTGAGCCTGCAGATCGGCGATGACCTGCTGCAGCGCGCGCACCGTGCGCTCGTCGTGGCGCGCCGGCACCAGCTCGTCCATGATCACGCGCTGCAGCAGCTCGCGCTGCGCCGGCGGCGGGCGCCGCCACGCCAGGCCGCGGCGCGCCAGCGCGGCGGGATAGACCTCGCTGTCGACCAGCCAGCGCGTGCCGGTCAGGCCCAGGCAGCGCAGGCCGCGCGCCGCGGCTTCGTCGGCCACCACCTCGGCGATGTGCAGCCAGGGCAGCGGCGAGCGCGGCGCCACGCGGTCGAAGGCGGCGTGGATGGTGTTGTCGGGGCAGATCAGCAATTGCGCGCCGCCGGCGGCCAGCTTGGTCGCCGATTCCAGCATCAGCGCGGCCACGCCGTCCAGGTCGCCGGCGTCCAGGCAGCGCGCGTAGCCGGCCAGCGAGGGCGTGTGCAGCAGCAGCTCGGGGTGCGCATGCGGCCCCAGCAGCGCCGGCGCTTCCGCGCAGATGGTGCGGTAGCACAGCGCAGCGCCTTCGGCCGAGCAGCCGACGATGCCGATGGCCAGGGGCTTGCGAGGGGTCATGCCGGCAAGCCTAGCGTCTGGCGCCGTCTTCCGGGCGCAAAGCCCCGGCTGCGGCGTCGATCGGCTGGCAGGAGGATGACGGTCATGCGGATCCCGAGCGAGATTCATCGCCGCGCGAATCGGTCTGGAACGCACTCGTGAAATCGCAGCATTGCTGGATCAGGATCACGATCGAGGACATCAGCGTGCTGCGCTGCTCGTTGCGATAGATCGCCGTGTACCTGATCTCCGGCAGCGCCGGCGTGACGTCGACGACGGCCAGCAGACCGGCGCTGACCAGCGGCGACATGCACGCGCGCGGCAAGTGGCTGATGCCCAGGCCCGACACCGTCATGCCGATGATGGCGATCAGGTTGTTGCTGGTGATCGTCTTCACCGGACTGAGGCCGAACGACTTGAACCAGCGGTCGTAGGCCAGGCCCGTCCCCGAGCGATCGCCCTGGGTCAGGATGCGAAGTGCGGCGAGTTCGTGCACCCGGTAGGTCTTGCCTCGCTGCAGCGTGCCGGGCTTGCACATCCAGGCGTTCTGGACGCGGCCGACGGCCTTGGCCGCGATGCGCCCGTCCGCCGGCAGCTCGGGCACCACGGCCAGATCGAGCTCGTCGGCCAGCAGCTTGTCGCGCAGCGTCATGCTGGAGTCCACCTCGGGCTCGATCACGACCTTCGGGTAGTGAAGGTTGATCATGGCCACCAGGCGCGGGAACCAGGTCATGGCGGTCAACTCGGTGACCCCGATCCGCAGGCGCCGCTCGACGATCTCCGGACGCTGGAAGCGTTCCACCACCTCGTCGCGTTCGGCCAGCAGGCGGCCGGCGACGGCATACATCTCCTCGCCCTTCTCGGTCAGCCGCGCCGTGCGCAGGCTGCGATCGAACAAGGGCGTGCCGAAGATCCCTTCCAGTTCCTGCACCCGCTTGGAGATGGCCGATTGCGTCGTGTGCAGCTTCTGCGCGGCCTGGGTGAAGCCGCCGAGCTTGGCGACCCAGTAGACCGCTTCCAGTTGCTTGAACGTGATCACGAAAGGCCTCCAAGATGTGGCGCCGGGCGATGGTCAGGGTTCACCCTCATTTCATGCAGAAATCTCATCATATTGGATAGAAAAATATCGCTTTTCACGATTCTGTTTGATTCTGACAATTTCGATCAACCCACGGATGACCGCGGGCTGTCCTCAAGACAACCGGAGCCAAACATGAATCGACTGCCGCTCAACCGCACCGGCCGCACGCTTTTCGGCGGCCTCGTCATCGCCTTGTGCGCCTTTGCCGCCAGCGCCCACGCCAACCGCCTGGACGAGATCAAGGCCCGCGGCAAGCTGATCTGCGCCACCCTCTCGGGCTCCGAGCCGCTGGCCTATCAGGACCCCAAGACCCGCCAGTACGTCGGCTTCGACGTCGACACCTGCGCGGCCATCGCCAAGCGGCTGGGCGTGGCGGTCGAGCACAAGGCGATCACGGTGGAAGCGCGCATTCCGGAACTGTCGCTGGGCCGGGTCGACCTCGTCGCCGCGGCGATGGGGTACACGAAGGAGCGCGCGCAGCAGATTGCGTACTCCGACATCCACTACCAGCTGCCGATCAAGATCGTGGTCGCCAAGGCCTCGGGCATCACCACGTTCGCGGGCCTGGCGGGCAAGAAGATCAGCGCCAACAAGGGCAGCACGCCCGAGTTGTTCGCCCGCAGCAAGATCCCGACCGCCGAGGTCGTCACCTACCAGGACAGCCCGACCGCGTTCCTCGCGCTGGCGCAGGGCAAGGTGCAGGGCTTCGCCATTGCGCAGGCCAGCGCGATCCGCTTCGTCGAGGACGGCGCCGGCAAGTTCGTCTTCCTGGACGAATCGCTCGCGTTCGAGCCCACGGGCCTGGGCGTGAAGAAGGACGAGCCGGAATTGCTGGCCGCCGTGAACAAGGCGCTGCGCGAGATGGAGGCCGCCGGCGAACTCGACGCGATGTGGGCCAAGTGGTACGGCCCGGAGACCCGCTACAAGATCGTGCGGGAGAAGAAGTTGACGCCGGTATCGGCCTTCGCGCAGTAACGCCCCGTCCAGCGTCGTCCGGCATACGGCCATGCTCTCGCTGAATTTCGCCGCGGTGCTGCAAGGCCGCTATCTGGACTGGCTGCTGGCGGGGGCGGCGATGACGCTGATGCTGTTCGCCGCCAGCTGGGTGGCGGGCTTCCTGCTTTCCTTCGTCGTCGTCTCGCTGCGGCAGTCGAAGGTCAAGGCGCTGGAGCGCCTTGCGATCCTCTTCGTCGACTACCACCGGAACGTTCCCGGCCTGGTGCAGGTCTTTCTCTGGTACTTCGGGGCGCCGCAGCTGATGCCCGACAGCTGGCAGGCCTGGATCAACGCCCATGGCAGCGAGTTCCTGCTGGTGTGGATCGCGCTGTCGCTGAACTCGGCGGCCTACATGTCGGAGGACCTGCGCAGCGGCATCCGCTCGCTGCCGCCCACCCAGATGGAAGCGGCCCGCGCGCTCGGCATGAGCTTCGTGCAGGCCATGCGGCTGATCATCCTTCCGCAGGCGCTGCGCATCGCCGTTCCGCCGCTGGTCAACCAGTCGCTGGGCCTGTTCAAGTCGACCAGCCTGGCCATGGCGGTCGGGCTGGCGGAGATGACCTATGCGTCGCGCCAGATCGAGAACGAGTCGTTCCGCACCTTCGAGGCCTTCGCGCTGGCATCGGCGTTCTACTGGCTGTGCTCGTTTTCCATCATGGGCCTGGGTCATCTGGCCAGCCGGCGCCTCAACCCGGCACGGAGCGCCCGATGATCGACATCCTGGAGAACTACGGCCTGATGCTCCTGGTGGGGCAGTTCCCGCAAGGGCCGCTGGGCGGGCTGACCCTGACGCTGGTCCTCGCGGTCACCGGGCTCGTGGCGGCGTTCCCGCTGGCCGTGCTGATGGGCGTGGCCCGCACCAGCCCCATCCGTGCCGTGCGCGCGCCGGCCGCCGTCATCGTGCACGGCGTGCGCGGCCTGCCGGTGCTGATGCTGATCTTCTGGGCCTATTTCATCGTGCCGCTGATCGTCGGCCGCACCGTGTCGGGCATCACCACCGTGATCTGCGCGCTGGTGGTCTACGAGCTGGCCTTCCTCGGGGAAGTCGTGCGCGCAGGGATCGAGGCCATCCCCAAAGGCCAGGTGGAAGCGGCGCGCTCGCTGGGCATGAGCTACGGCCAGTCGATGCGAAAGATCATCCTGCCGCAGGCGCTGGTGCAGATGACGCCCAGCATCCTGAGCCAGTTCATCAACCTGATCAAGAACACCTCGCTGGGCTACATCATCAGCGTCAACGAGTTGACCTACGCCGCCTACCAGGTCAACGCGCAGCTGCTGACGCGCCCGTTCGAGGTCTACCTGATCCTCGCGCTGACCTACTTCCTGATCTGCTGGCTGCTGGGTCTGGGCGTCAACCAGCTCGAAAAGAGCATCAACCGGCGGCGCCTCGCGCTGCCGCGGAGCGCCTGACATGATTTCCTTCGACAACGTCGAAAAGTACTACGGCGACTACAAGGCGCTGGACGGCATCACCGAGACCGTCGACAAGGGCGAGGTGGTCGTCGTCTGCGGCCCGTCCGGTTCGGGCAAGTCGACGCTCATCCGCACGATCAATCGCCTGGAGCCGATCTCCAGCGGCCGCATCGTGGTCAACGGCCAGGACGTGCACGCCGCGGGCGTCAACGTCAACCAGTTGCGCAGCCACATCGGGTTCGTGTTCCAGAGCTTCAATCTGTTCCCGCACCTGAGCGTGCTGCAGAACGTCGCCATTGCGCCGACCACGGTGCTGCGTGTCCCGGAACAGGAAGCGCGGGACCGCGCGCTCGGCCTGCTGTCCAAGGTCGGCCTGGAGCACAAGGCGCAGGCCTATCCGCCGCAGCTGTCCGGCGGCCAGCAGCAGCGCGTGGCCATCGCCCGCGCGCTGGCGATGCAGCCGCCGGTGATGCTGTTCGACGAGCCGACCAGCGCGCTCGACCCGGAGATGGTCGGCGAGGTGCTGTCGGTGATGAAGGAACTCGCTGGGGACGGGATGACGATGGTCTGCGTCACGCACGAGATGGGCTTTGCCCGCGAGGTGGCCGACCGCATCCTGTTCATGGACGCCGGCGCCATCCTCGAGCGGGCCACGCCCGACGCGTTCTTCACCAACCCCCAGCACCCGCGCGCGCGCAAGTTCATCTCCGACATCCGCCACGCATGAAAGCCCGTACATCATGAGCTTCCTGGCCGAATCCCTTTCCCGCATCAAGCCGTCCAGCACCATCGCCGCCACGCAGCGCGCCCGCAACCTCGCCGAGCAGGGACGCGACGTCATCACGCTGAGCACCGGCGAACCCGACTTCGACACGCCGGACAACATCCGCCTCGCGGGCATCCGTGCCATCGCCCACGGCAAGACGCGCTACACGCCGACCAGCGGCATCCCGGAGCTGAAGGATGCGGTGGCGCGCAAGTTCGCCCGCGAGAACGGGCTGGACTACCGGCGCGACCAAATCATCGTCTGCAGCGGCGGCAAGCACGTCATCGCCAACGCCTTCATGGCCACGCTGAACCCGGGCGACGAGGTCATCATTCCGGCGCCGTACTGGGTGTCCTATCCCGAACTGGTGGCGCTGTTCAACGGCACGCCGGTCCTCGTGCCCACGTCGGCCGACAGCGGACTCAAGCTCACGCCGCAGGCGCTGGAGCGCCACATCACCCCGCGCACCAAATGGCTGGTGCTGAATTCGCCGTCCAACCCGACCGGCGCGGCCTACACCCGCGCCGAGCTGCAGGCCCTGGCCGAGGTGCTGCTGCGCCATGAGCACGTGTGGGTGCTGGCCGACGACATCTATGAGCACCTGGTCTACGACGGCTTCGAGTTCACGACCCTGGCGCAGGTCGAGCCCCGCCTGCAGCCTCGCACGCTGACCATCAACGGCGTGTCCAAGGGCTACGCGATGACCGGCTGGCGCATCGGCTTCGGCGGCGGACCGGCCCATCTGGTGAAGGCCATGGAAGTCCTCCAGGGCCAGGTCACCTCGGCGGCGAGTTCGATCGCGCAGTGGGCGGCCGTCGAGGCGCTGGACGGTCCTCAGGACTTCCTGGCGCCGCGCCGCGAGGCGTTCCGCCAGCGCCGGGACCTCGTGGTCGGCCGTCTCAACGAATGCGAGGGCATCCGCTGCGCCCGCCCGGAAGGCGCGTTCTACGTCTTTCCCTCGTGCCAGGGCACGTTCGGCAAGCGTGCGCCGGACGGCACCGTGATCGGCGACGACGCCGAGTTCGCGCTGGCCCTGCTGAATGCCGAAGGCGTGGCCGTCGTTCACGGCGCCGCGTTCGGGTCCGCCGGCTACTTCCGCATTTCGTACGCGTCGAGCACGGAGCAGCTCGTCGAGGCCTGCAAGCGAATCGCCCGCTTCTGCAGTGCCCTCCAGTGACGGCAAGGAGCCTCATCATGACCAACGCCTTCATCAACCGGGGCTTCGAGCGGGTCGCCGCCGCGCTCGTGGGGCAGGCGGCCGGCTACCAGGCCGCGATCCTGGCCGACGTTGCCGGCCGGCGCGGTGCCCTCGACGGCCGCATCCGCCCGCTGCGGCGCGGCATGAAGCTGGCCGGGCCGGCGCTCACCGTCGAAGTCCGCCCGGGCGACAACCTGATGATCCATGCCGCCATTCAGCTGGCCCGGCCCGGCGACGTGCTGGTGATCGACGGCAAGGGCGATCTGTCCAGCGCGCTGATGGGCACGCTGATGTTCACCGCCTGCAAGAAGCTGGGCCTGGCCGGCGTCGTCATCGACGGCGCGGCCCGCGACAGCGCGGAGATCGACGACCTGGGCTTCGCGGTGTTCTGCGTCGGCACCAACCCGAACGGGCCGACCAAGAACGTGGCCGGGCGCATCGGGCATCCGGTCTCGGTGGGCGGCGTCGCCGTCCACCCCGGCGATTTCGTCCTCGGGGACGAAGACGGCGTGGTCGTCGTCGAGCGCGAGCGGCTGGCGGACCTGCTACCGCTGGCGGCCGCCAAGGTGACGGACGAATCGAAGCGGCTGGCCGCCATCGGCCACGGGGAGATCGCCAGCCCGTGGCTGGACGGCGCCCTGCGCACGGCGGGCGTGCTGCGCGAGGGCGAGCGACTGTGACGGCAGCACAGGGCCCGCGGCGCTGGCAGCACGCGCCGCCCGGCAGCCACTGGGGCGAGTTCGGCGCCGACGACCAGCTGGGCCGGATGAACCTGGTCGACCGGCGCAAGCTGCTGCAGGGCATGGCCGAGGTGCGGGAAGGCCAGACCTTCTGCCTGTCGCTGCCGCTGGACTACCCGGGCGGCGCGGCCCTGAACCCCCGCCGCATGCCGATGCAGACCTTCTCCACCTTGCGCGACGGTCCCAGCGCGGGCGCGCAGGGCTTCTGCTGGTCGTACGCATCGGAGGACGAGCGCCTGACCGACGTGGTCTGCGACGAAGTCCTGCTGATGAACACGCAGTACTCGACGCAATGGGACGGCTTGGCGCACATGGGCAGCCGCTTCGACGCGGACGGCGACGGCGTGGCCGAGCCGGTGTTCTACAACGGCTACCGGGCCGGCGCCGACGTGCGGCCCGCCGAGGAGGTGGCCGATGCGATCGCCGACTGGGCGCGCTTCCCCGGTCCCCGTGCGGCCCGGCTCGGCATCGAGAACCTGGCGCTGCACGGTGTTCAGGGCCGCGGCGTGATGATCGACCTGGAGCGCCACCTCGGCCGCCAGAGAGAGGCGGTGGGCTACGACATCCTCATGCGCATCCTGGAGGCCGATCGCGTCCAGGTGGAAGCGGGCGACATGGTGTGCCTGCACACGGGCTTTGCCGACACGCTGCTGTCGATGCGGCGCCAGCCGGACGTGCGCTTGCTCCACGAGATCGGCAGCGGCCTGGATGGACGCGATGCAAAGCTGTTGAACTGGATCGTCGACGTCCGGCTGGCATGCCTGATCGCCGACAACCCGGCCGTCGAACTGGTCACGCCCCGGCTCACGACCCCCACGCCGATGCGCGGCCCGAAACTGCCGCTGCACGAGCACTGCCTTTTCAAGAACGGCATCCACCTCGGCGAACTGTGGCTGCTGACGCCCCTGGCCCTGTGGCTGCGGGAACGTCGGCGCAGCCGGTTCCTGCTGACCGCACCGCCGTTGCGCCTGCCGGGCGCGGTGGGCTCGCCGGTCACGCCGATCGCAACGGTCTGACGTCTTGGCGCTGCGGCACGGCGGCCGGCTCAGCCGCCCGTCACCGCAATCCCCTTGAACTGCCCCGCGGCCGGCGCCGCGGCGGCGGCCGGCCGCGGATGGCGCGCCGGGTCCCAGCGGTGCAGCAGCTCGGCCTCGCGCACGCGCGCGAGCGCCACGTTGGCCAGCTTCACGTGGCCGAAGCCGCGCATCGCCAGCGGCAGCTGGGCGATCGCGATGGCCTGCGGCAGTTTTTCAACGCTCAAGCCTTCGCACAGCGCGGCGATGCGGGCTTCGAAGTCGGCGATCAGCTGGCGCTCCAGGCGCCGCTCCGCGGTGCGGCCGAAGAGGTCCAGCGCGCTGCCGCGCAGCCGCTTGCCGCGCGCCAGCAGCTTGAGCAGCGGCAGCAGCCAGGGGCCGAAGCGAAGCTTGCGCGGCGGCTGGCCGTCGCGCGCGCGGGACAGCAGCGGCGGCGCCAAGTGGAACTCAAGCTTCAGCTCGCCTTCGAACTGATGCTGCAGCGCGCGCTGGAAGCTGCCGTCGATGTACAGCCGCGCGACCTCGTACTCGTCCTTGTAGCTCATCAGCTTCAGCAGGCTGCGCGCCACGGCCTGCGTGAAGGGCAGGGCGGCGTCGCCGCCGAGTGAACGTTCGCGCGCTTCCGCCAGCCGCACGCTGTGCAGATAACGCTTCACCCAGGCGTCATCCTGCCAGGCGGCCAGGTGCGCCGTGGCGCGCGCCAGCAGCGCCGGCAGGCCGTCGTCGGCCGTGGCGGACTCGGGCTCGGGCTCGGGCTCGGTCCAGGCGGCCAGCGCCTGCGGGTCGGCGGCGGCCAGGCGGCCCAGCGACAGCGCCAGCAGGTTGTTGGCCACCGCGACGCCGTTGAGCTCCACCGCGCGCTGCAGCGCCGCCAGCCCCACCGGCACCAGGCCCAGCTGCCAGGCGTAGCCCAGCGCGACGATGTTAGCGGCCACGGTGTCGCCGAGGAAGTCCTGCGCCAGCGCCTGCGCGTCGAAGGTCTGCACGCGCTCGGGCCCGGCGGCGAACTGCAGCTTGGCCAGCAGCTCGGCGCGGTGCAGCTCGGCGTCGGGCTTGCGCACGCTGTCGGCCACCGGCGTTTCGTGCAGATTGGCCAGGATGCGCGTGCGGCCGCGGCGCACGGTCTGCAGCGCGTCGGGCGAGGCGGCCACCACCAGGTCGCAGGCCAGCACCGCGTCGGCCTGCTGGGCGTCGATGCGCACCTGGTTCAGCGCGCCGCGCCGGCGCGCCAGCCGCACGAAGGACAGCACCGCGCCGCCTTTCTGCGCAAAGCCCATGAAGTCCAGCACGCTGGCGTGATGGCCTTCCAGGTGCGCGGCCATCGTGATCAGCGCGCCGACGGTGACGACGCCGGTGCCGCCGACGCCGGTGACCAGCAGGTCGTAAGGCCCGGTCCAGTCCCAGGGCGCGGGCAGCGGCAGCGAGCGCACCTGCTGCTGGAAGCGCTCGCGCTGCGCGCCCAGCAGCAGCCCGGCGTGGCGGCGCGGCCGGCCGCCGGTCACGCCGACGAAGCTGGGGCAGAAGCCCTTGGCGCAGGAATAGTCCTTGTTGCACGCGCTCTGGTCGATGCGGCGCTTGCGGCCCAGCGGCGTCTCGTGCGGCAGCACGGCCACGCAGTTGCTCTGCACGCCGCAGTCGCCGCAGCCTTCGCAGACGGCCTCGTTGATGAACAGGCGCCGCGGCGGGTCGGCCAGCTCGCCCTTCTTGCGCCGGCGCCGCTTCTCGGCGGCGCAGGTCTGCTCGTAGATCAGCACGGTGACGCCGGGCGTCTCGCGCAGCCGGCGCTGCACCGCGTCCAGCGCCTCGCGCGGGTGGAACTCGGTGCCGGCGGGGAAGCGACCGCGCTGATCGTCGTACTTGGCGATGTCGTCGCTGAGCACCACCACCGCGGCCACGCCTTCGCTTTCCACCTGCCGCGCGATCGCGTCGACGCTGGTGCCGCCGTCCACCGGCTGGCCGCCGGTCATCGCGACCGCGTCGTTGTAGAGGATCTTGTAGGTGAGCGTCGCCTTCGCGGCCACGGCCTGGCGGATCGCGAGGTAGCCGCTGTGGAAGTAGGTGCCGTCGCCCAGGTTCTGGAAGACGTGCGGCACTTTCGTGAACATCGCGTGCGAGACCCAGTCGACGCCTTCGCCGCCCATCTGGATCAGGCCTTCGGTGTCGCGCTCCATCCAGTTGGCCATGAAGTGGCAGCCGATGCCGGCGCGCGCATGGCTGCCCTCGGGCACCCTGGTGCTGGTGTTGTGCGGGCAGCCGGCGCAGAAGTAGGGCAGCCGCTTGACGGCGTCGGCGGCGTTGCCGAGCAGCTCGGGCACGGTGAAGTCGCGCACGCGCTCGTGGCAGTCGAGTGTGCTCAACTGGCGCGCCAGCCAGGCGGCGACGATCTCGATCAGCCGCGACGGACGCAGCTCGCCGAGCGCGCTGACCAGCGGCGCGCCGGCGGCGTCCAGCTTGCCGACGACACGCGGGCGCACGGTATCGTTGTAGAGCAGCGTGCGCAATTGCTGCTCGACGAGGCCGGCCTTCTCCTCGATCACCAGCACTTCGTCCAGCCCCTGGCAGAAGGCGCGCATCGCCTGCGGCTCGATCGGGAACACGAGGCCCAGCTTGCGCACGCGCACGCCGGCGGCGGCCAGCTCCGCGGGGCCGATCTGCAGCCGGCGCAGCACTTCCATCAGGTCGTGGTGCGCCTTGCCGGCAGTCACGATGCCGACGCGCGCCTGCGGGGCGGCGATCACGTCGCGGTCGACGCGGTTGACGCGCGCGAACGCGGCCACCGCCTGCAGCTTGTCGGCCAGCCGGCTTTCGATGCGCAGCGACGGCAGGTCGGGCCAGCGGTAGTGCAGGCCGTCGGGCGGTGGGCGGTGGCCGCTGATGCGCTGCACCTCGGCGGTGTCGCGCCAAGCGGCGATGCGCGCGAGGATCGCGTCGAGGTCCACGGTGCAGCTGCTTTCCACCACTTCCGACGGCGCCGCCAGCGCCACCCAGGCGCCGCTGTAGCGCGACAGCGCGTAGCCGTAGAGCCCGAACTCGACGACGTCGGCCACGTCGGCCGGCGCCAGCACCGGCACGCTCCAGGCGGCGAAGGCGGCGTCGCTCTGGTGCGGCATCGAGCTGGAGACGCAGCCGTGGTCGTCGCCGGCCACCACCAGCACGCCGCCGTGCGGCGAGCTGCCGTAGGCGTTGCCGTGCTTCAGCGCGTCGCCGGCGCGGTCGACGCCGGGGCCCTTGCCGTACCACATCGCGAAGACGCCGTCGCAGCGGCGCTCGGGGTCCGACTCCACGCGCTGCGTGCCCAGCACCGCGGTGGCGCCCAGCTCCTCGTTGACCGCCGGCAGGAAGCGGATGCCGGATTGCGTGAAACGTTGCCCCGCCTTCCACACCTGCTGGTCCACCGCGCCCAGCGGCGAGCCGCGGTAGCCGCTGAGGAAGCCTTGCGTCGCCAGGCCCGCCGCCTCGTCCCGCCGGCGCTGCATCAGCAGCACGCGCAGCAGCGCCTGCGTGCCGGTCAGGAAGACGGCGCCCCGCTCGGCCCACAGGCCGTGGTCGAGTGCGTAGTCGGGGCGGGCGAGCGGCGTGGCGGGCATGGCGGCTCCTGAGGCGGGCTGGACAGCGGCGGCGGGGCGCCAAGCGTAGGCCGCGCCGCCGAGCAAAGGTTGCCGTTCTTGCCGCCGCGCCGCTACAGTCGCGGCAAATCCTGCTGCCGAGGCTGGGGTCTTCGAGCGGATTCTTCTTTTCGTGGAGACGCGGATGATCGACGTCGAACGCCTGCAGCAGCTGCTGCAGCCCCTGTTCCCGGGCCTGATGGGCGTGCGCCTGACGGCGCTGGCGCCCGAGCGCGTGGCGGCCGAGATGGCGGTGCGGCCGGACCTGTGCACCGCCGGCGGTATCCTGCACGGCGGCGCCTACATGGCGTTTGCCGACACGCTGGGCGCGGTGGGCACGCTGATCAACCTGGGCGAAGGCCAGCGCACGACGACCACCGATTCCAGCACCAAGTTCATCGCCGGCGCCAAGGCAGGCACGGTGGTGACCGGCGAGGCCGTGGCGCTGCACCGCGGCCGCAGCACGCAGGTCTGGCAGACGACGATCCGCAATGCCGACGGCAAGCTGTGCGCGGTGGTCACGCAGACGCAGCTGATCCTGTCCTGAGGCGCCGCGCGATGGCCGAGCCCCTGGCGCTGGACGCCTACAGCCGCGCGCTGCTGGACCAGCTGATGCGCGACTCGCGGCAGACGGTGCAGCAGCTGGCCGACGCGGTGGGCCTGTCGCCCAGCCCGTGCTGGAAGCGCATCAAGGACATGGAAGCGGCCGGCGTGATCCGCGGCTACACCGCGCTGGTCGACCCCGAGACCGTGGGCCTGGGCCTGCGCGTGATGGTGGAGGCCAACCTCGCGCAGCACAGCGAGGACAAGGTGCGCCAGTTCGAGAAGGCCGTGGCCGCGGCGCCCGAGATCGTGCAGTGCCACAGCACCACCGGCGAAAGCGACTACGTGATGACGGTGCTGGTGGCCGACATCAAGCGCTTCGAGCAGTTCCTGCACGACACGCTGCTGCGGCTGCCGGGCATCACGCACGTGCGCTCGCGCATCGTGCTGAAGGAACTGAAGGCCGAGGCGCGGCTGCCGATCGAGCTGCCGCGCCCGGCGGCCGCGCCGGCACGGCGGCGGCGTTGAACGGCAGCGCACGTTTTGATCGGCGGCGAAGCATGGCCGCGCGCCTTGCCCCTACGCTGCGGCTTCCTTTGCACCGGAGCCTGCCGATGACCGTCACCTGCTTCATCCGCTACGAGATCGATCCCTTCCAGCGCGAGGCCTTCCGCGCCTATGCGCAGGCCTGGAGCCGCATCATCCCGCGCTGCGGCGGGCACCTGCTGGGCTACTTCCTGCCGCACGAAGGCAGCAACGTCGAGGCCTGGGGCTTGATCGCCTTCGACAGCCTGGCCGCCTACGAGGCCTACCGCGCGCGGCTGAAGGCCGACCCCGAGGGCCGCGCCAACTTCGAGTTCGCGCAGGCGCAGCGCTTCATCCAGCGCGAGGAGCGCCGCTTCACCGAGGTGGTGGACGGCAGCCTGTGGCAATGCCCGCCACTGGCCGCGCACTGAGGCCGAGGCCGGGCGCCGCGCCGCACGAGCCGCGCCTGGCGCGGGTGGCGGCGATGATCGCCGACGCCTCGCGCTCGCGCATGCTGGCCTACCTGCTGGACGGCAGCTTCGCCAGCGCCGGCGAACTGGCGCGCGCCGCCTCGGTGTCGGCGGCCACCGCCAGCTCGCACCTGGCGCAACTGCTCGACGGCGGCCTGCTGGTCTGCGAGCCGCGCGGCCGCCACCGCTACTACCGCCTGGCCGACGGCGAAGTGGCGCAGGCGCTGAGCGCGCTGGCGCTGGTGGCCGAGCGCGGCAGCCACGCGCGCGCCTGGGCCAGCCCCGAACGGCAGCGCCTGCGCCACGCGCGCTGCTGCTACGGCCACCTGGCCGGCGAGCTGGGCGTGCAGCTGATGCAGGCCTTGCGGCAGCGCGGCTGGCTGGTCGCCGATCCGATGGACGACACCGATGGTGGCGACGGCGAAACCGGCGCGCTGGCGCTGACCGATGCCGGCCGCCAGGGCCTGGCGGCGCTGGGGCTGGACCCGGCCCTGTGGCAGGGCGCGCCGCGCCAGCGCCTGGCCTACGGCTGCCTGGACTGGTCGGAGCGGCGTGACCACCTCGCCGGCCGCCTGGGCCGCGCGCTGCTGTCGCATGCGCTGGACCAGGGCTGGCTGCGCCGCCACGCCGGCGAGCGCGCGCTGCAGCTCACGCCACGCGGGCGCCAGGCGCTGGCGGCTTTGCTGCCTGGGCTTTGAGCGGGGGGCGGGGCGGACTGCGGATGCTCTGGCGGCAAAGGGCCACCCGGGCCGCCCGCGGCGCTTCAATGGAGCGGTCCGCTGCGCGGACTTCCCTGCGTGCCTTTGCGCTCGTAGGCGCAAAGGCGTGCACCAGGCGACCGACAGTCCGCAGGGACTGTCGGCCGTCCGGGTGCACTGCATCGGTCTCGTGGCCCGCCGAAAAACTCACTTCGCTCGCTGCGCTCGCTACGTTCAAACAGTTTCGGCGAGTTTGATGACGAAGCGCGCGAGTACGCGCGCGGCCACGAGCCCTGTGCTCCTCGGCGCCCCATAGGCGCGCCGCAGGCGGCCCGGGCGGCCCTTTGCGAAACCGGCGGTGGCCTGCCGCGACGCGCTGACGCCAGCAAGCAAACCGCACCGAGCCCCGGCGCGAAGCCCCATCAGCCCCCGGCGCTCTTCGCCTTGTGTCCTTGCTGCTGCAGCAGCGCCAGCACGCGCTCGCGATGGTCGCCCTGGATCTCGATCGCGCCGTCCTTGACCGTGCCGCCGCTGCCGCAGGCGCTGCGGAGCTGCTTGCCTAAGGTGGCCAGCGCGCCGTCGTCCAGCGGCAGGCCGCGCACCACGGTGACGGTCTTGCCGCCGCGGCCCTGCTTCTCGCGGCTGACGCGGGCGATGCCGTCGCCGGCCGGGCGCGCTGCCGCTGCCGCGGCCGCCTTGCAGCGGCAGGCGGCCAGCGGCTGCGCGCAGCCGGGGCAGAGCCGGCCATGGTCGGTGCTGTAGACCGGGCGGGAATTCGCGGCCATGCGCCGATGTTAGGCTGCCAGCCCATGACAGCGACGACCGACCGGCCGCAGACCCTGGGCGAGGAGATCGCCAACGCCGTCACCCACGGCTTGGGCGTGCTGCTGGCGCTGGCCTCGCTGCCTGTGTTGGTGCTGCACGCGGCCGGACCGGCGGCCGTGGTCGGCGCCACGCTGTTCGCCACCACGATGCTGCTGCTGTACGGCGTCTCCACGCTGTACCACGCGCTGCCGCCGGGCCGCGCCAAGCGCTGGTTCAACCGGCTGGACCATGCGGCGATCTACGTCTTCATCGCCGGCAGCTACATGCCCTTCGCGCTGGGCGTGCTGCGCGGCGGCTGGGGTTGGACGCTGTTCGGCATCGTCTGGGCGCTGGCGGCGCTGGGCGTGACGGTCAAGCTGGCCGACCGGTTGCGCCACCCGCTGTGGTCGACGGCGCTGTACCTGGCGATGGGCTGGGTGGTGCTGGCCGCGCTGCCGCCGCTGGTCGAGCGCACCGCCGCGGCCGGCCTGGCCTGGCTGGTGGCCGGCGGGCTGGCCTATACGCTGGGGGCCGTGGTCTTCGTCTTCGATTCACGCTGGCGTTATGCCCATGCGCTGTGGCATCTGTTCGTGCTGGGCGGCAGCGGCTGCCACGTGGCGGCGGTGCTGGCGGCTTGAGGCCGTTCCCAGGCGAAAGGAGAGCGCCGATGCGATCCGATTCAACGCCGAATCACCAGGGCGGCACGGGCTTTCCCTGGTTCCTGCTCTGGGTCATCGGCGCGGTGGTTCTGGCCGGGGACAGCCTGCGTGGCTACGGCTCGGGCGGCGATGCGGCTTCGCTGGTTCTCGCGGTCGCCTGGCTGTGCTGGGCCGTGAGTTGGTACACCAAGCCATTCCAGGTCGACTTCAAGTCCGGGTTGGCCCAGGCCTTTCGGGTCCTCCCCATTCGGCCCTGGATGCCGAAGCTGCTCTGGAATCTCGTCACCATCGGCGCGCTCGCCTTCTTGATCGCCGGCCTCGCGCTGAGGTTGGCAACCGCGGCCTGACGAGACGGCCAAACGAAGTTTTCGCGGGCCTGGGACACTCAGGCTGCATAGCCATCGACCTGCGCCTTCAAGCGGTCGAGCGCTTGCGCCGGCTGCGCCTGCCCCGCCAGCCGCAGCAGCATCGCCTGGAACGCCAGGTTGTCGCGCACCGATGCCCATTCGCGCGCGTTGCCGCCGCGTTCGCGCACGCGGGCCAGCCACTCGGCCAGATCGGCCTGCACGGCGGCCAGGCGGCCGATGGCCAGCGAGCGCTGGATCTCCCATTCGACCTGGCCCACGCTGCTCCAGAAGTCGGGGCCGTCGCGGTCGGCGGCCTGCAGGCGGTCGTGGGCGTCGATCAGCGCCCGGGCCAGGTCGTCCTGCTGCGCTTCCTGCCCGGCCAGCAGGTGCTGCAGCAGCAGGCCGCCGCTGAACTGCAGCCGCGGGTAGTGCGCCTTGTCGGGGCTGGCCGGCTGCCGGCAGGCTTGCGCGTAGGCCGCGGTCATCCGCGCCAGCGCGTCGTCGACCTCGGCCCGCCGCAGCGGCTTGGCGCCGGCGGCCAGCCAGGCCAGGCGCTTGTGCGCCGAGCCGATCAGCGACCAGGCCTCCAGCGTCGGCCGGGCTTCGGCGCGCTGCTGCAGTTGTTGCAGCACCTCGGCGATGCGGCCGGCGTCGCCGGCGGCCAGCGCCAGGCGCACGTCCAGGTTGGCCAACTGCTCGGCGGCGCGCTGCGTGGCGCGGCCGTCGGCGGCCTCCAGCGCGCGCTGGTAGGCGTCGCGCGCCTTGGCCAGGTCGCCCAGCGCGGCCCAGCCTTCGGCCACGGCCTCGGCCAGCTCGCCTTGTCCACGCCAGTCGTCGTCATCGAGGATGCGCTTTTCGAACGTCAGCAGCCGCGCCTGCAGGTTGAGCCGGCCTGCGGGCGTCAGCGTGCGGGCGCCGGGCAGCCAGCGCAGTTCTTCCAGCGCGGCCAACAGGTCGGTGCGGGTCGGCGTGGGCACGGCTTCGGCGTCGGGGGTGACGTCCGGCGACACGCCATCGGGCCGCGCGCGGTGCAGCCGCCAGGTGGGGTCGCCATAGCACTGGTAGGCGGCCCAGGTGCTGCTGCCGCGGTCGGCCGCCCAGGTGGCGCGGCGCGCGGCCTGCACCGCGTCGGCAAAGGTCTTGCCTTGCAGCAGCTGGCCGTAGAAGGTGGTGGCGAAGCGCTCGGCGCCGCGGTCGTCCACCGCCCAGCCGGCGACGACCACGCAGCGCACGCCGATGTCGATGAGCTGCGAGGCGATCGTGGCCGCGAAGCGCGGGCGCGGGCCGGGCTTGCGCGGGGTAGGCGCAGGGACGGGCGCCGCTGCCGTGCCGGCGGCGCGGCCGTCCAGCCGGCCGAGATGGCAGCAGTTGACGAACACCAGCTCGGGCACGGTGGCCAGCGCGTCGATCTCCTGCGCGCCGAGGAAGATGCCGTCTTCCAGCACCACGCCGCCGCGGGCCTGGCGCGGGTCGGCGTAGTCCACGTAGTCGCCGTGGCCGGCGACGTGGACCACGCGCCAGTCGTCGGCGTACAGGCTCTTCAGCACGTCTTGCGCGCCGGCGCCCAGCAGCGCCGGCGGCGCCTGCCAGGCCTGGCCCTGGAACAGCGCGGCCACGGCCGCGGCCTCGCGGCGCGCGCCGGGCAGGCGGCGGTATTGCAGCGGGTCGCTGCGCGGCTCGCCGATCACCAGCACGCGGCGCGAGGCGGCGTTGTCCTGCGGGCGCCGGCGGACGTCGCGCCGCCGCAGCGTGCGCAGCAGCGAGGCGCGCACCGCCAGCGGCTCGTTGTCGGCCGCGGCGCGGGTGTTGCGCAGCAGCTCCCAGGGCAGCGCGGCGCTGCCGTCGTCCAGGTCCAGCAGGATGGAGTCGGCATCGGCGAGCTGCGGCCGCAGGTCCAGCGGCACCAGCAGGTTGAAGAGCGCGTGCGCCAGCGCGTCGTCGACGCGCGCCTGGGTCTCGGCGTTGTCGACCAGGCGGTCCACCGCCTCGCGCTGGAAGCGCTGCTCCAGCTCTTCGGCGCGCGCGCGGCGACTGTGCACGGTGTAGGTCAGGCTGGGCTGGCGATCGTCGTCGCTGCGCTGCACGCGCAGCACGTCGTAGTCGGCGCCGCGGTAGTAGCGCTGCAGCGGACGCGAGCGCGCGCCGGGGCCTTGCGCTACCTGCGGCAGCACGCGCAGCGGCCAGGGGCCTTGCAGGCCGCTGAGGGCCTCGTGCGCGGCCGACGCGCGGTCGGCGTACAGCTCCACCACGGTCAGCCGCGTCAGCAGCGGCAGCTTCTGCGCCGCCAGCCGCAGGTTGGCCTCGCAGACGCCCTGGGCCAGCGCGGCGGCCGACTGCGCCACCTCGATGCGCCAGCCGCCGGTGCCCAGCAGCAGGCTGGCCAGCTCGAGGGTGGGCGGCGTCTCGCGGCCGCGCTGGCGCAGGTGCAGCGCCCAGGCCAGCACGGCGCGCTGCACCGCGTCGCCCAGCTGCGCCGGCGTCAGCGCGTTCTCGTCGCCCAGGCCGGCGACGATCACCGCGTCGGGCTTGGCCACCGACGGCCCGAAGGGGTTGCGCGACAGGTTGGGGAAGACCTGCACCTGCTGCGGCTCGTTGGGGTAGCTGTCCAGCGCCAGCGCGCGCGACAGCGTGCCGCCGACCCAGGCGTCGAGGATCTTCTCGGCGCCGGTCAGGGCTTCCGATCGGTAGTGGCCCACCAGCAGGCCCTGGCGCACGTGCGTGAGGTCGTCGTTGAGCACGCAGACCTCCACCGTGGGCCCGTTGCGCGCCAGCGTGTGCACGGCCGGCGGCGGCTGGCTGCCGCTGCCGAGCGCCGCATCGCCGATCTCGGCCAGCGTCGGCACGTAGGGGCGGCGCAGCTCGCGCCAGGGGCGCAGGCCGGTGTCGGCCGCCGCCGCCGCGGTCTCGCCGCCGCGCGTGGCCTTGTCTTCCAGGCGCGGCAGCGCCTGGGTGTCGCCGCGGTCCAGCAGCTCGCGGTAAGCGGTGAAGGCGCTGCGCTCGCGCAGCAGATCGCCGTGCTCGGCATCGGCGCGCCAGCAGGGCACGCCGGGCAGGCGCAGCGAGTCCCAGCTCACCGTGCCGTCGCCGGCCGCGGTGGCCAGGAACTGCAGGCCTTGCGGATCCAGCCGCAGCTCGACCACGGTCTGCTCGGCCTGGCCGGCCACCAGGCAGACGCGGGGTTCGGACGCGGGCGACTGATAACGTTCGAGCTGGGCGTCCAGGCGGGCGCGCAACTGGCTCATCTGCGCCAGCACCGGGCCCGCCGGCAGGCCCCAGGCCGAGCGCTGCGGCGTGACGTAGGCGTCGCCCGCCAGCTCCGGCGCGCCGGGATGGGCCTGGTCCCAGTCCGACAGGCGCTGCCAGCTCTCGGCCAGCGCCAGGTCCAGCCCGCCGCCCTGGCGCGCCTGCAACTGGATCAGCCCCGGGAACGCGGCGATCATCTGGCGCAGCTGGCGCCACGAGTTGCAGGTGTCGGCCAGGTCCAGCAGGTTGACCTGCGGGTGGCGGCGCGACAGCGCCAGCATCGGCGCGAACGAGCCGCGGTTGGGCGTGCCCGCCATCACGAAGCGCGCGCCGGGGCGCTGGATGAAGGCGTTCCACACGCCTTCGGCGACCAGCTGCACCGTGCGCATCACGAGGCCGCCCATCGAGTGCGCCAGCACGCGCACCGGAAGGCCGCTGGCGGCGCGGTCGTTCATCGCGGCGTCCAGGCGCGCGGCCAGGGCCTTGGCGCTCTCCTCGATCGGCTGGCGCCAGTCGAAGGCGAAGGGGATCACGTCGTAGTCGTCGGACAGCTCGTCGATCAGCTCGCCGTAGTAGTCGGCGATCGGCTCCTGCGGCGTCACCGCGTTGGGGTAGCGGATCTCGTCCAGGTCGCCGAGCAGGATCGCGCGGTACGACAGCCAGATGCGCTGCAGCTCGGGCGCGGCGCCCACTGCGAGGTGGCTGCCCATGATGCCCGGCAGCACGAAGAGCGCCGGCCGCGCCTTGGTGTCCACCGGCGGCTGGCGGCGCGCGCGCACGCCGTCGCTGGCCTGGCCCTGCCACGAGCGCGGGCCGATGGGCTGGAAGCGCGGCGGCTCGTCGAGCAGCAGGCCGTCGGCCACCGCCTGCGCGCTGCCGGCGTTGCCGAAGTAGCGGAAGTGGCTGACCTCGGCGCCACGCTCGAACACGAAGCGCGGCGGCTGCAGCCGCGTCTGGCCGCCGTACATCGAATCGGTGTTGACCACCAGGTCGTGGCTGGTCCAGTAGAAGGCGTCGGTGGCCAGCACCTTCAGCCACGACAGCACCGAGTCGCCCTGGATGTCGCCGGCCACCACGCGCAGATCGCTGTCCAACGCCAGGTCTTCGCGCGTCAGCACGCGCGACACCGCGCGGCCGGGGATCATCGCTTCCAGGCCCGGCAGCGTCTGCGGATCGGTGCGCTCGCGCGCCACCGCGGTGATGAAGTCCACCAGCTCGGGCAGCACCGGCAGCTCGGCCAGGCGCAGCGCCCATTCCAGCACGCCCAGGTAGGCGTCGAGCCGGCCCGAGGCCAGCAAGGTGCCGCGCGCCGGCGCCGCCACGCGCAGCACGCGCTGGATGCGTGGCCGCTTCTCGGCGACCAGCGCGTTCAGCGTCGCCAGCTCATCGCGCGCGGCCTGGCGATCGGCGCCGGCCAGGAGCTGGCGGTCGATCGCGTCGAAGGCCTTGTCGCCGTCCTGCCGCATCGCGCGCGCCAGCACCTCGGCCACCAGCCCGCCGCGCGAATGCGTCAGCAGGTGCAGCGTGGCGCCGGCCGGCAGCGCGCGCAGCAGACGGATCGCGTTCTCGAACGGCGACTGCGTGACGCTGTGGTGCTCCAGCGCCAGCACCTGGCCGTAGTGCGCGAACAGGCTTCGCACCAGGCTGGGATGCTGCTCCCACAAGGCCTTGAAGGTGCCCGCGGTGCTGGAGAAGGTGCCGTGCACCAGCACCAGCAAGGGCTTGTCGGACGGCGGCACCTGGGCCAGCGGCGTGCGGTCCTTCAGGCTGGACAGCGCCTGCGGCTGCAGCGCGTGCACGCCGGGCGACACCTGGGCTTCGAGCTTGCGCGCCAGCGCCAGCGCGGCGCCTTGGGCGAGGTCGGGCTTGAAGACCTCGAAGGCCTGCAGCACGATGCGGCCGACGACGCCGCGCGCGGCTTCGGCATCGGGCAGCGCGATCTGCGCCGGCACCTCGGTCGGGCCGGGATCCGCGCCGGCGCTGCGCGGTGCGGCGCCCGCGGCCTGCGCCAGCAAGGCCTGGGCATGCGCCGGATGCAGTGTGAGCCGCGGGCCGCCGGCGATGTGCAGCCGCACCACGTCTTCGCCGTCCACCGCCTGCAGCAGGTGCTGCGCCGCGCCGCCGCCGGCCGCGCGGCTGCCGTCGATCAGCACCTGGCGCGAGCGGCCGTCGCTGCCGTCGACCAAAGTGCCGCTGATCGAAAACTGGAAGACGGGGTTTGCGGTCGAAGACGCCATGGCCGGGCTCCGTTGGGGAGGCCGCCGACGCTAGCGCCATGCGGCCGCGCCGGCCATCCCATGCTCTACGGAGGCGCCGCATCGGTTAGCCTGCCGCGCATGAGCCTGTCATTGCCCACCCACGCCCAGGTCGTCATCGTCGGCGGCGGCATCGCCGGCTGCTCCACCGCTTATCACCTCACCCGGCTCGGCATCACCGACGTGCTGCTGCTGGAGCAGGGCAAGCTGACCTGCGGCACCACCTGGCACGCCGCCGGGCTGGTGGGGCAGATGCGGCCCAACCGCAGCATGACGCAGATGTCCAAGTACGGCATCGAGCTGTACCAGACGCTGGAGACCGAGACCGGCCTGGCCACCGGCTGGAAGGCCTGCGGCAGCGTCAACGTCGCGCGCACGCCCGAGCGCATGCAGGTGTTGCGCAAGCAGGCGGCGCTGGCGCGCAGCTTCGGCGTGGAGGTCGAACTGATCGGCCCGCGCGAGGCGGGCGATCGGTACCCGCTGATGCGCACCGACGACTTGCAAGGCGCGATCTGGATCCCCGGCGACGGCAAGGCCAACCCGGCCGACCTGTGCATGAGCCTGGCCAAGGGCGCGCGCCAGCGCGGCGCGAAGCTGCTGGAAGGCGTGGAGGTCACCGGCGTGCTGCAGGAAGGCGGCCGCGCGGCGGGCGTGCAGACCGCGCAGGGCACGGTGCGCTGCGAGACCGTGGTCAACTGCGCCGGCCAGTGGGCGCGGCAGTTCGGGCGGCTGGCCGGCGTCAACGTGCCGCTGTATCCGGCCGAGCACTTCTACATCGTCACCGACCGCATCGAGGGCGTGCACCTGATGCTGCCGGTGATGCGCGACCCCGACGGCTGCATCTACTACAAGGAAGAGGTGGGCGGGCTGCTGATGGGCGGCTTCGAGCCGGTGGCCAAGCCCTGGCGCGTGGACCCGATTCCGGCTACGTTCCAGTTCCAGCTGCTGGACGAGGACTGGGCGCAGTTCGAGCCGCTGATGACGCATGCGATCCACCGCACGCCCTGCCTGGAGACGGCGAAGATCAAGATGCTGCTCAACGGGCCCGAGAGCTTCACGCCCGACGGCAACTTCATCCTCGGCGAGGCGCCCGAGCTAAGGCGTTACTTCGTCTGCGCCGGCTTCAACTCGGCCGGCATCGCCAACAGCGGCGGCGCCGGGCGATTGATCGCCGAATGGATCGCTGCCGGCGAGGCGCCGCAGGACTTGTGGGAGGTGGACATCCGCCGCTTCGGCGCGCACGCCGCCAACCGCCGCGCGCTGGCCGAGCGCACCGCCGAGACGCTGGGCCTGCACTACGCGATGCGCTGGCCGCGGCAGGAGCTGCAGAGCGCGCGACCGCTGCGCACCTCGCCGCTGTACGACCGCCTGGCCGGACGCGGCGCCGAGTTCGGCGCCAAGAACGGCTGGGAGCGCGCGAACTACTTCCGCCCCGCCGGCGCCGCGCGGCCGGCCGACACGCTGGGCCGCCCCGGCTGGCTGGACTGGGTGATCGCCGAGCAGCGCGCCACGCGCGAAGCCGTCGCGCTGTACGACCAGACCAGCTTCGGCAAGCTGCTGCTGCAGGGCCGCGACGCGCCGGCCGTGCTGCAGCGCCTGTGCGCCAACGACGTCGACGTGGCGCCGGGCCGCATGGTCTACACCGCGATGCTGAATGCGCGCGGCGGCTTCGAGAGCGACCTGACCGTGATGCGCCTGGCCGCCGACCGCTTCCTGCTGGTCACCGGCTCGGCGCAGCCGGTGCGCGATGCCGACTGGATCGGTCGCCACATCGGCAGCGATGAGTTCGCGTTGCTGACCGACGTCAGCGCGCTGTGGTGCGTGCTGTCGCTGATGGGGCCGAAGGCGCGCCAGCTGCTCGCGCGCGTCAGCCCCGACGATCTGTCGCCGGCGGCGCTGCCGTTCAGCCACACGGCCGAGATCGACCTCGGCCACGCGCGCGTGCGCGCCGCGCGCATGAGCTACGTCGGCGGCCCGGGCTACGAGCTCTACGTGCCGGTGGAGATGGCGCTCCACGTCGAGCAGCAGCTGTGGCAGGCCGGCGCCGACCTGGGCCTGCGCGACGCCGGCTACTACGCGCTGGACGCCTTGCGCATCGAGGCCGGCCGCCGCGCCTGGGGCGCCGAGCTGGGGCCCGACGAGACGCCGTTCGAAGCCGGGCTGCTGGCCGGCGTCAAGCTCGACAAGGGCTGCGACTTCATCGGCCGCGGCGCGCTGCTGGCCGCGCAAGGGCAGCCGCTCGCGAAGAAGCTGCTGGCGGTGGTGCTGGACGACCCCGCGCCCTACGTCTGGGGCGGCGAAACGGTGCTGATCGCCGGCCAGCCGGTGGGCGAGCTGTCGTCGGCCGGCTGGGGTTACCGGGCCGGCTGCTGCATCGGCCTGGCCTATGCCCGCGGCGAGGCCGCGCGGCGCGTGCACCAGGGCACGCCGGTGGCGGTGGACCTGTGGGGCGAGCCGCAGCCGGCGCGCGCCTTCGACCGCTGGCCGGGCTGACCGCGACGCCAGCGCTGCAACAGCCCCTGCGCCGGCCCCGTTGTTGTTGGTGATCGCCCACGGCAGTGGTACGGTCGCCGAATCCCGAACTCTTCAGCCCGCAGGAGGCCTTGCATGACCGAACTCACCACCGACCAGAAAGACAAGCTGGTGACCGACCTGCGCCAGGTGATCGCCGACGCCGAAGAGCTGCTCAAGCTCACCGCCGGCGAGATGGGCGAAAAGGCCGGCGGCTTGCGCGACCGGCTGCAGCAGCGCATGGCCGACGCCAAGCACGGCCTGCTGACGCTGCAGGCCAGCGCCACCGAGAAGGCCAAGGCCGCCGGCGAGGCGGCCGACGACTACGTGCACGACCACCCCTGGCAGTCGATGGCGCTCGGCGCCGGCATCGGCGTGCTGGTGGGGCTGCTGATCGGCCGCCGCTGACGGGTGCCGCGGGCCATGGGCGGTCCCGCGGCCGGCGCCGGCTTGGCGCGCTCGCTGCAGCGCCTGGCCGACACCGCGGTCGGCATCGTGCAGGTGCGGCTGGAGCTGTTCGGCACCGAGCTCGAACAGGAGAAGCGACGCCTGTACGACGTGCTGCTGCGCGCCGCGATCGGCCTGCTGCTGCTGGGCCTGGCGCTGGTGATGGCGATCGCCTTCGTCGTGCTGCTGTTCCAGGACGGCTACCGCCTGGCCGCGGTGGGCGTGCTGGCGCTGGGCCTCGCCGCCGGCAGTGCCTGGCTGCTGCGCAGCGCGCGCGACCGGCTCGACACCGGCGACGGCGGCCCCTTCGCGTTGAGCCTGCAGGAACTGCAGCGCGACCGGCAGGGCCTGAACGACGGCGAGGCACCACCGCCATCGCAGCAGGACGGCCGATGAGATGAGTGCCGAAGAGCCGCGCGCCCTGGCGCTGACGCGGCGCCAGCAGCGGCTGCTGCTGCGCATCGCCCAGCAGCGCCGCGAGGCCGCGCTGGCCTGGCAGGACCTGCAGCCGCCGCTGCGGCTGGCCGAGCGCGTGCGCCAGGCCTGGCAGTGGCTGCGCGCGCACCCCGAATGGCCGCTGGCCGCCGGCGTGGCGCTGGTGGTGCTGCGGCCGCGCCGCGCCTGGCGCTGGGGCTTGCGCGCCTGGTGGGGCTGGCAGCACTGGCAGCGCCTGCGGCGCTGGCTGCTGCAGGCCGGCCTGTCCTGAAAGCCGCGCCGGCGGCGCGGTCTCAGGACGTCACCGCCGGCAGCGGCTCCATGTCCACCACGGGCTGCACGTCTTCCGGAAAGACGAACTTGTCGCAGTTCGGCCCTTCTCCGATGCGGTCGACGGCCAGATAGCGCGTGACGCGGCCGAGCGTGAGCAGCACGTGGTGCCACACCCCCCGCCGGTAGTTGATGCCCTGCCGACCGTTGGTGACGAACGCGCGCAGGGCACCGACCGCCACCTCGTCGCCCGCCGGCGCCACGATGACCAGGAAGGGATCGTTGCCGAGCGGGACGAAGGCCTGGCTGGACAGCGGATGGCGCTCGACGAAGCGCACGCGCAGCGGAAGTGAATAGGGTTGGGCGACCAGCAGGCTGATGCCGGGGCGGCCGCCGTTCTCCCGCACGTCGACCCTCGCGAGGTCGTCGTAGCGCTCCACCATCTGCGAGTTGATGTAGTGGAAGGGTCGGCCGTCGGTTTCGATGACGTCCCCGAACGGCTCGAAGGCATCTGCGGTGAGCGGCTCGATGCGAAGGGATGGGTTCATGGCTCTCGTGGCGTGGCTCAGAAGCGGATGTCGCGGTTGACGTCCTTGTAGAGCAGGTAGGACGCCTGCGACCACCCGGTGGCATAGAAGAACTGCGGGCAGAAAGGACCCATGTAGATGAAGTCCTTGGCCCAGCATTCGTGCCAGTCGTTCTGCAGCAGGTACATGCCCTGGCCTTCCAGCATGTACAGGCCGTGCTCCATCACGTGGGTCTCGACCATCGGGAAGTAGTTGCCCGGCTGGAACGCGAGGATGTTGATCGCGAAGTCGAACGCGAGGTCCGAGTCGGGCAGCAGGTGCTGCCAGGTGCGGCCCTGCGTGTGCTTGTTGACCTTCTCGATGCGGTCCTGGTGCGAGACGATGGCCTTCGGCGCATCGGTCCCCGCCAGCGCCTCGTAGGGCTTCTGGATCCAGATGACGTCGGCCTTCGCGCTGCCGGCATGGGTCAACCGCAGCTTCGAGCCCGGCGGCGCATAGGCGAATCCGCCGGCGGCCAGCGCATGCCGCTCGCCCTCCAGTTCCAGCGCGGCCTCGCCTTCCACCACGTAGAAGAAATGCTGCAGCTCGTCGTGGCGGGTCTGCTCCATGCCGCCGCCCGGCGCGATCTCGAGGAGGATCTGCGCGAACCGCGACCCGCGCGCGGGCGACGTGAGCACCCGCACGGTGGTCTGCCTGAAGTTCGGCAGGCGGCTTTCCAGCACGCCTTCGGGCGGCATGACCGCGTAAAGAGGAGTCGCGGCGGCCCGGTGATGGGCGAACACGCCGGGGGGTTGGATTTGTCTCTTGGCCATGTCGATGAGGGAGTGGATGAATCGGTCCGTGGGGAGGCGGGAACTAGAAGCGGTGGCGCAGGCCGATCGAGATGCCGACCGGGTCGGCGCCGGCGTTGGCGCCGATGCTGCCGTTCGAGAAGTCGTAGCGCGCGGCGGATTCGTTCGTGATGCGCGAGACCGCGGCGCGGATCATCGTCCGCTTGCTCAGGTCGTAGGTGTAGCCGAGCGTCAGCAGGCGCGCGCCGGTGTCCGCCGCCGTCGCGCAGCCGACGCCGTTGCCGGTCGTCACGCCGCTGCATTCGACCGGGCGGGCCTGCACCAGCATCGCATAGACGCCGTGGGCGCCGACGTCCCACTGGCCGATGACGCCCCAGGTGTCTTTCGTGATCTTGCCGGTGCCCGCGCCGAACGTGCCCGACGACGCGGCGGTGTCGTAGAAGCCGCCCACCATCAGTTGCGGCAGCACGTTGTACTTCGCGCCGACGCGATGCCGCGTGTCCTTGCCTTGCGTCTGGGCCAGCCCCGCGCGGTTCGAATCGTTCTGGCGATCGTAGGCATAGCCCACGAACCACGGGCCGGCGCGGTAGCTGAAGCCGAGGCCGATCATGGTGTCGTTGCGGCCCGTCGCGGCGTCCCGCGACTCGCCCAGTCCGTAGACGAGATCGAGGCTGAGGTTGCTGAAGGTCGGCGAGCGGTAGCGCACCGAATTCGGCCGGCGGTTGTCGGCGCCGCTGGATTGGCGGTTGATGCTGAGCAGCGACTGGATCGCGCCGATGCCCGTGTTGGCTCCCGGCGTGAGGTCCAGCGAATTGCCCAGCGAGCGCATCGGCGTCGTGTTCTGGCCCAGCGTGCCGGAGCCCCAGCGCGTGCTGCGCAGGCCGACGAAGGTGTCGCGGTTCCAGGACGTGAAGTCGCCGGTGTCGATCGAGAAGTTGCCTTCCAGCTGGAACACGGCGGCGAGTCCGTCGCCGAGGTCCTCGCTGCCGCGAATGCCGAGGAACGAGCCTTCGGAGGTCAGCCGGCTCAGGCGCTGGCGATCGGCGCTCGGCCCGCCCGCGGCGCCCGTGGTCTTGACCGATTCCAGCGCGGCATCCGCCACGCCGTAGATGGCGACACTCTGCGCCCAGGCGGCCGGCATCGCCAGCATCAAGGCCGGAGCGATATGACGAATTTTCATGAGTCCCTCTTCGAATTCAAGATGCTTGTATGACTGGTATGACCGATCGAACGGCAGCCGCGGCGGCGCCCCCGCCGCGGCGTCACTGCGGGCGGCCCCGCAGGCGCAGCCGCGTGACGCCGCCGTCCGGAAAGATGTTCAGCCGCACGTGCGACACCGCGCCCGGCGCGCGCAGGCCGTCCCTGAGCTGCAGGCAGGCGCCGCCCTTCAGTTCCACCTCGCCGAGCAGTTCGGGCCAGAACATCGACTGGTTCAGCAGCACCTCGTCGGCCGGCGTGTCCTCGACCTTCACCGCCTGCAGCGAGAAGCGGTGCGGCTGGTTCGCGAGGTAGTACTTCGTGTCCACCTCGACCTCCTCGATGCGGCCGGGCCGCGCGAGGGCGATGACGGCCCAGTCGTGGCCGGGCTCGCGCCGGCGGCGCGTCTCCCAGCCCTTGCCCCACTCGACCGAAGGCCCGGGCGCGATCATCGCGTCGACCGAGCCGAAGTGGCGGTCGTTGCAGCCGACGATGCGCCCGCCGTTCTCGAGCGCCGCCAGATCGACCAGGCCGGGCGCGCCGGCCAGCGGCGAGGGATCGACCGCGCCGAGCACGCGCACCCGGGCCATGCCGCCGTCCGGGTGCAGGTGCAGGCGGACGTGGTTATGGAGGCCTGGATCGTCGATGACGACGAGCCGCTGCGTGTCGCCGGCGAGCGGCGTGAAGCCGACCAGCGGCGTCCAGGCGGCGCCGGCGCCCGGCGTTTCGTCGTCGCTGCGGCAGCCCTCGACCTCGACCCCCACCGGGTAGTTGCCGGTATAGAAGCTGGTGTCGAAGACCAGGCCCGCGACGCGCCCGCGCCGGCCGAGGCGGATCACGCAGTGCTCGTGGCCCGCCTGGCGCCGGCGCGAGGTTTCCCAGCCGTCGACCCAGCGCATCCCTTCCTCGTCGTGGAAGTAGTAGTTCGCCGGCTGCGGGTTGAGCATGCGCTGCGCGGGCGCGTAGAACTCGTCCGACACCTCGACGACCCGCGCGCCCAGGCGGGCGTCGGCGAGGTTCACCCAGCGCCGGGCGAAATCGTTGACCTCCGGCGTGTTCTGCGAGGTCTTGCGGATGTAGATCCTTGCGTTGTTTCCTCCAGCCATGCGGCTTCTCCTTTCGATGTCCGGACATGGGCCTTGCGCCCCGTGCCGCCGCGGACTCCGGCGGCACGCCCTTGCTAGACCTGCAGCCGCACCCGGCGAGTCGCCAGGCCGCCGCAGATGAACGCGGCCAGCAGCGCCGCTGCGACCGCCACCATCGTTTCCCACAGACCGACGAGGTCGGCGACCGCGCCGACCGCCAGTCCACCCAGCGCGGCGCCGAAGCGGAACGCCAGCACATGCAGCGCCATCACCCGCCCCGTGAGCGCGCTGTCGCTGCAGAGCTGGGCCGCGGTCGTCGAGCTCACGTTCACCGCCACCTGGCCAACCGCGAAGATGGCGATGCCGGCGAAGGCCCCCGCGGTTCCGTCCGCATGGACGAGCACCGCGACCCCGACGGCCATCCAGGCGAGCGACAGCACCTCGGCCTGCAGCAGCCGGCGCGCCGGCAGCCAGGTCATCAACAGCCCGGCGACGATCGCAACGACGCCGAACAAGGAATTCAGCTGGCCGAGCAGCGTGCCCGTGCCGCCCAGCAGCTGGCCGACGATGGCCGGCAGCATGTCGATCACCGGGCGGCCGAGCAGCGCGTACGCCAGGTACAGCCCCAGCACCGGCCGCAGCACGGGGCTGGCCCAGGCGGCCTTCAGCCCGTCGAGCGCGGCGGCGAACATCGAGCCGCCGCCGGCGAGGGCCGGCGCGCGGGCACCCGGCGCGCGATCGGGCGGCGCCAGCCGCCACAGGACCGCGGCGTTGGCGATCGTTGCGACGCCGTTGAGCAGGAAGGCCCAGGGCAGCTGCTGGGTCGCAATCAGCGCGGCGGCACCGAGCGGGCCCATCGAGCGGGCCACGTTCATCGAGACCGAGTTGACGGCGACCGCGCTCGGCAAGGCCTCGCGCCCGACGAGGCGCGCGACGAAGACCTGCCGCGCCGGCTGCGCCAGGCTGCCGGCGATGCCGCTGAGCAGCACGCCGGCCAGCAGCGCCGGCACCGACAGCACCTGGGCCGCCGCCAGGGCCGCCAGCGACAGGGCGGCGGCGCCGCTGACGGCATCGGCCGCCGCGACGATGCGCCCTTCGCGGCGGCCGTCGGCCAGCACGCCGGCGATCGGGGTCAGCACGAGCGCGGGCCCGAACTGCAGGAAGGCGATCAGGCCGAGGATGGCCTCGGAATGCGTCTGCTCCCAGGCATACCAGCCGACGACGATCTGCTGCACCCACGTGCCGAGCTGGGACAGCGAATGCACCGACACGTAGGCGGCGAACCGTGGCTGCGACAGGCTCCTCACGCCGCCGCCTAGGCCACCGGCAGGATGGCCGGCGACGCCTCCTGCTCCGGGGAATGGCAGCTCACGCGATGGCCGGCCACCGCGCGCAGCACTGGCGCTTCGTGGTGGCAGCGGTCGCCGGCGCGGGGGCAGCGGTTCGAGAAGGCGCAGCCGGCCGGCCGTTGCATCGGGTCGGCATAGCCCTGCAGGCGCACCTGGCCGAGCTCGCTGCCGCCGTCGACCCTGGGCGTCGCGTCGAGCAGCGCGCGCGTGTACGGATGCTGCGGCCGCGCCAGGACCTCGGCCGCGGCGCCGACCTCGACGATCTCGCCGAGGTACATCACCGCGATGCGGTCCGCCATGTGCGCGACCACCGCCAGGTCGTGCGAGATCAGCACCAGGCTCAGCCCGAAGCGCTCGCGCAGGCCGAGCAGCAGGTTGAGGATCTGCGCCTGCACCGACACGTCCAGCGCGGAGGTCGGCTCGTCGCACACGATCAGCCTCGGCGAGGTGACGAGCGCGCGCGCGATCGCGACGCGCTGGCGCTGGCCGCCCGACAACTGCCCGGCCGAAGCGTCGTGCAGCCGCCGGGGCAGGCCGACGCTGTCGAGGAGCGCGCTCACGCGTTCGTCGCGCGTGCGGCGGTCGCCGTCGGCGGCCAGGTCGAGCGGACGCCGCACGATCGCGCGCACGCTGCGGCTCGGGTTGAGCGAGGCATAGGGGTCCTGGAAGACGAGCTGCACGAGCCGCGCGCGCTCGCGGCGGCCCAGCGTCATCAGGCCCCGCCCGGCCACGCTGACGGACCCGGCGTCCGGGCTTTCGAGCCCGAGCAGCATGCGCGCCAGCGTGGACTTGCCGCAGCCGGACTCGCCCACCACCGCGAGCGTCTCGCCCGCGTGCACCGACAGCGACACGTCGCGCACGGCCTGCAGCACCGCCTTCGGCTTGAACAGGCCGCCGCGCACGCGGTAGGCCTTGGCCAGGCCGCTCGCCTCGAGCACCACGTCCTGCGTCAGCCGCTGCCTGGAGATCGGCGCGGCCGGGGTCTCCGCGACCGGTCCCGCGGCCGGAAAGAAGCAGCGGCTCGAATGCCCCGGCGCCGGCTCCAGCATCGGCGGGCGCGCCGACTCGCAGCGCTCGGTCCTGAACTCGCAGCGTCCGGCGAACACGCAGGCCGCCGGCGGCGCATAGAACGACTTGACGACGCCGCGGATCGTCTGCAGCGGCTGGCCCGGCGTGGCGTGCGCAGCGCCGGGCAGCGCGCCCAGCAGGCCTTTCGTGTACGGGTGCCGCGGGTCGGCGAACAGCGCCGCCGATGCCGCCGTCTCCACGACTTCGCCGGCGTACATCACCGCGACTCGGTCGGCGACTTGCGACACCGCGCCGAGGTTGTGCGAGATCAGCAGCAGGCCCATGCCGGACTCGCGCTGCAGCTCGGCCAGCAGCGCGAGGATCTGGGCCTGGACCGTGACGTCGAGCGCCGTCGTCGGCTCGTCGGCGATCAGCAGCTCGGGCCGGTTCATCAGCGCGATCGCGATCACCACGCGCTGGCGCTGCCCGCCCGAGAGCTCGTGCGGGTACGAGGACAGCCGCCGCTCCGCGCCGGGGATGCCCACGCGCTCGAGCAGCTCGACGGCGCGGCGCCGCGCCTGGTCCGGCGTCGCCGTGCCGTGCAGCCGCATCGTCTCCGTCAACTGGCGGCCGATCGTGTAGACCGGATTGAGCGACGTCATCGGCTCCTGGAACACGAAGCCGACCCGCCGGCCGCGAATGCGCCGCGCGAGCTGCGTCTCGTCCATCGCCAGCAGGTCGTCGCTGCCGAGGGCGAGGCGCCGCGCCCGGCGCACCGCGCGCCGGGGCAGCAGCTTGAGGATCGACAGCGCCGTCAGCGACTTGCCGGAGCCCGATTCGCCCACCACGCCGAGGCACTCGCCCTTGTCGACCGCGAGATCGACGTCGCGCACCGCGCTCAGCGTCCCGTGATCGAGCGGGATGTCGATGCTCAGCCCCTGGATGTCCAGCAGCGCCATGGCTCAGTCCTTCACCTGCGGCTGCACCGCGTCGCGCAGGCCGTCGCCCAGCATGTTGACGCCCACCACCAGCAGGAACAGCGCGAGGCCCGGCAGCACGACGAGCCACGGGCGCAGGAACATCGAGCCCTTGCCCTCGGCGATCATCAGCCCCCACGAGGGCGTCGGCGAAGGCACGCCGACGCCGAGGAACGACAGCGAGGCCTCGGACAGGATCGACACCGCGACCTCGAACGTGAAGACGACCAGGATGGAGCCGGCGAGGTTGGGCAGGACGTCCCAGGCGATGACCTGCCGTGCCGAGGCGCCGGCGACGAGCGAGGCGCGCACGTAGTCGAGCTCCCGGATGCGCATCGTCGAGGTGCGGGTCACGACGAGATACAGCGTCCAGTGCAGCACGCCGATGACGCCGATCACCGACGCGACCGACGGGTGGAGGAAGTAGATCAGCGTCATCGCGAGCAGCAGCCCGGGCAGCGCCAGCTTGCAGGTCAGCAGGAACATGACGGCCTGGTCGACCCGGCCGCCGAAGTAGCCGGCGCAGGCGCCGAGCGCGACGCCGATGACGGCGCCGATGAACGCGGCGCCGAAGCCGATCGCCAGCGAGATGCGGCTGCCGTGCAGCAGGCGGGCGAGGACGTCGCGGCCCAGGCTGTCGGTGCCGAACGGGTGCGCCGCGACGCCGCGGGCGTCCCAGGTCGGCGGCAGCAGGCGGTCGGGCAGGCTCTGGGCATAGGGGTCGGCGCTCCACAGCAGCGGGCCGACGAGCGCGCACAGCACCCACAGCAGCACGATGCCGCCGCCGATCTGCACGCTGCGGTTGCGCGCGGCCCGCATCCAGACGGAATGGCGGCGCTCCGCGCGCGGCGTCTCCGCGCTGGCGGCCGGGCTCAGGGTGGTCATGGTCATGGCCCTCAATGCAGCCGGATGCGCGGGTCCAGCCACGCATTGAGCAGGTCCGCCAGAAAGGTCATGAACACGAAGATGACCGCCATCAGCAGCACGATCATCTGCAGCGTCGGGATGTCGCCGGTCAAGACCGAGTTCAGCGCCAGGCGGCCGATGCCGTTCATCGCGAACACGACCTCGGTGACCACCGAGCCCCCGAGCTTGTTGCCCAGCTCGATCGCCAGCACGCTGACGACCGGCAGCAGCCCGTTGCGCAGGGCGTGCCGGCGCAGCAGCGCCCACCCGGTGAAGCCCTTGGCGCGCGCCGTGCGGATGAAGTCCGAGCTCATCACCTCGATCAGGCCCGAGCGGGTCAGCCGCATCACGTTGGGCACGGAGCCCTTGCCGAGGATCAGGGCCGGAAGGACGAAGTGCGCCAGGCTCTGGTCGCCCGAGACCGGCAGCAGGCCGAGGTGGACGGCGAAGAACAGGATGAACAGCAGGCCGAGCCAGAAGTTGGGCGAGGCCTGGATCGCCGCCGCCGTGCCCTGCGCGAGGCGGTCGATCCAGCTGTCCGGCCGCAGCGCCGCGCCGATGCCCAGCGGCAGCGCGATCAGGATCGTCACCATCATCGACAGCAGCGCGAGCTTGATCGTCACGGGCGCGTGCTCGGCGATGACGTCCAGCACCGGCTGCTTCATCACGTAGCTCTCGCCGAGGTTGCCGACGGCCAGGGCCTGCAGCCACTCGACGTAGCGCACCGGCGCCGGCCGGTCCAGGCCCAGCTGCTGCCGCGCCCGCTCGATGACCTGGGGATCATCCGTCTCGCCGACGAGCGCCGCCGCCGGATCGACCGCGAAGTTCAGCAAGGCAAAGGTGACCAGCGACGCCACGAAGGCGACGCTGAGCGCGAGCAGGCCGCGCTGAAGGATGAATCGCAGCATCGCAGGGGCGCCCGGTCAGCGCTTCCACTTGGCGAGGAACAGCCGCTGCATGCCGTCGTCCGCCTGCGGGTAGTCCAGGTCCGGCGAGACGAGGAAGTTCTGCGTGAACTCGTACAAGGGGATCCAGTAGACGGACTCGTTGATCAGCGTCGTGGCCTGCCGCGCGATCTTCCGGCGCTCCGCGGCGTCGTTGGTCGTGAGCAGGCCGTCCACCAGCTGGTAGAGCTTGCGGTCGTGGTGCCAGTCGCTCGGCGAGCCCTCGCTGAACTGGTTGGGCAGCAGGGCGCCGACGTCCGCGATGCCGACCGAGCCGTTGTTCTCGAAATAGATGCTCAGCGCGTTCTCGCTGCGCGCCTTGCTCATCGCGGGCGACTTGACGATGCGCAGCGTCGCGTTGACGCCGATGCGGCGCCACATCTCGACCACGGCCTCCAGCGTCTCTTTCTCGCGCGAGGCCCACAGCTCGAAGCTCAGGCCGCTGGCGTGCCCCGCCTCGGCCAGCAGCTGCTTGGCCCGTTCGGGATTGAACTTGTTCACCGGGATGTCCTGGTCGCAGCCGAACTGCACCGGCAGGCAGGGGGTGTACGCGGCCGCGCTGCGGCCGCGCAGCAGCTTCTTCACCAGCATCTCGCGGTCGATCGCCAGGCTGAGCGCCTGACGCACCTTGGCTTTCGTCAGCGGGTGGCCCTTGCCCGAGCGGCCCGCGGCGTCGACGATCAGATAGCCGATGCGCATCGACGGCGACGCGATCATGTTCGCGCGCTTCGTGCTGGCGACCTCCTCGGCGATGTCCGTCGGCATGTTGTAGGTCCAGTGGACGCCGCCGGACAGCACCTCGGCCGCTTGCGTGGCGTAGTCGGGGATTACGCGGAAGCGCAGGCGGGGGATCGACGGCAGCCCCTTCGGCGAGCCGGCGCGGTAGCCGGCATAGCGCTCGACCACCAGCTCGCGGCCGGGCGAGAACGACACCACGCGATAAGGGCCGGCGCCGATCATGCGGTTGGCCTGGGCGTTGGCATTGAGTCCGCTCGGGTCCGAGGGGTTGTCGTAGGTGCCGCGCTTGACGACGCGGCCGCCGGTGGCGAGTAGGTGCAAGGCCAGCGGATTTGGCCCTTTCATCCGGAAGCGCACGCGATCGGGCCCGGCCTTCTCGACCGCCTCCAGCCACTTCGCGAAGTTGTCCGCCTTGCGCGCGGCGTTCTTCGGATTGATGATCGTCTGGAAGGTGTAGACCACGTCGTCCGCCGTCAGCGGCGTGCCGTCGTGGAACGTGACGTCGGAGCGGATGCCGACCTCCAGCGTCTTCGGGTCGACGAGCTTGTAGTCCTTGGCCACCAGCGGCACCGGCTGCCGGGTGGCGGGGTCGATGTAGAACAGCGCGTCGTCGATCAGCAGGCTGACGATCTCGTTGTCACGCGAGGTCGAGTCGAAGTTGTCGAGCGTGAGCAGCTCGCGCGCGAAGGCGGCGACCAGCGTGCCGTCGGCCGGCTTCGCCGCCCACGCGGCGGGGCCTGATCCGAGCCCCAGGGCGAGGGCCGCCACGGCCTTCCAGAACGAGCGGCGGCCGAAGCCCAGGGCAAGAGGATGGAGCGACATGGTAGCCTACAGGTATGACTGGTATGACCAGAATATAGAAGCGGCCGGCAGCCGTCGTCAAGCAGGGTTCATCCCAGGCCGAAATCGGCCACCCGTTCGGGGCTGGCCGGGCCTGTCTGCGGATGTCCGTCGGGCCGCTCGTCGGCGCCGCCCAGGCCGAGGAACTGCTTGAGCTCGGGCGTCGACGGGTTCTCGAACACGTCGTGCGGCGCCCCCTGCTCGTGGATGGTGCCCTGGTGCATGAAGACCACCTTGTCGCACACGCTGCGCGCGAAGCTCATCTCGTGCGTCACCACGAGCATCGTCATGCCGCCCGCGGCCAGCTTCTCCATGACCCTCAGGACTTCCCCCACCAGCTCCGGGTCGAGCGCGGAGGTCGGCTCGTCGAACAGCATCACCTCGGGCTCCATCGCCAGCGCGCGGGCGATCGCGACGCGCTGCTGCTGCCCGCCGGACAGCTTGTCCGGGTAGCTCTGGAACTTGTCGCTGAGGCCCACTTCGGCCAGTCGCTCCCGCGCCATTCGCAGTGCGTCCTCCTTCGGCAGCTTCTTCACGAGGCTGGGCGCGAGCATCACGTTGCGCTCCGCCGTGAGGTGGGGGAACAGGTTGAAGCTCTGGAACACCATGCCCACCTTCTGGCGCAGCTGCCTGATGTGGCGGCCGTCGGCCTGCACGGGATCGCCGCTGACCTCGATGCGGCCGGACTGGAAGGACTCGAGCCCGTTGATGCACCGGAGCAGCGTGCTCTTGCCGGAGCCGCTCTTGCCGATGAGCGCGACCACCTGGCCCCGCTCCACGTCGAGCGACACGCCCTTGAGGACGTGCAGCTCGCCGAAATGCTTGTGCAGCGCGCTGATCCTAACGAGTGACATTGAGACGCCTCTCCAGGTGTTTGCTGCAAAGCGACAGCGAAAAGCACATTGCGAAGTACAGCAGCGCGCACATCGAGAAGACCATGAACGGCTGGAAGGTCGCGTTGTTCAGCATCGTGGAGGCCTTCGTCAGCTCCACGAATCCGATGATCGAGGCCACCGCGGTGCCCTTGACCACCTGCACCGAGAAGCCGACGGTCGGCGGGACCGCGATGCGCAGCGCCTGGGGCAGGATGACGTGGCGCATCTGCTGGTAGAAGCTCATGGCCAGGCTCGCGGAGGCCTCCCACTGCCCGCGGGGGATGGCCTCGACGCAGCCGCGCCAGATCTCCGCCAGATAGGCCGCGGACCAGAGCGTCAGGCCGAGGCCCGCCGCCAGCAGCGGGTCCACCTCGACCCCGGTGAGCGCGATGCCGAAATAGATGAGGAACAGCTGGATCAGCAGCGGCGTGCCCTGGATCACCTCGATGTACAGCCGCGCGACCCGCTCGAGCACGGCGATCTTCGAGACCCGCATGAAGGTCAGCACCAGGCCCACCAGGCTGCCGCCGAAGAAGGTGATGACGGACAGCGCCACGGTCCACCGGCTGGCGAGCAGCAGGCTGGAGAAGATCTCCCAGGGGCTCCAGTCTTCCATGCCTGCCTCCTGCGCTCAGGCCCGCTGCCGGTGGGCGAAGAGCCGGGTGCCCAGGACGCGGAAGACCTGCCGCAGGCTCAGCGACAAGGCGAGATAGATCGCGCCCACCACGAAGTACGCCTCGAAGCTCCTGAAGGTGCGCGACTGGATGAAGTTGCTCGCCCACGTCAGCTCTTCCGCGGAGATCTGCGAGACGACCGCCGAGCCGAGCATGATGATGACGAACTGGCTCGTCAGGGCCGGATAGATCTTCTCGAGCGCCGGCACGAGGATCACGTGCCGGAAGATCTGCAGGCGGCTCAAGGCGAGGCTCTCGGCCGCTTCGATCTGCCCGCGCTGGACCGCATGGATCCCGGCGCGGACGATCTCGGTCGAGTACGCGCCGAGGTTGATGACCATGGCCAGCAGGGCGGCCTGCTCGGCGCTCAGCTTGACGCCCAGGCTGGACAGCCCGAAGAACAGCAGGAAGAGCTGGACGAGGAACGGCGTGTTGCGGATCAGCTCGACGTACGCGCCGGCGATCCAGCGCGCCACGCGGTAGCTCGAGGTCTTCGCGGCGGCCCCGGCGACGCCGACCGCCAGCCCGACGACCACCGAGATCGCCGTCAGCTTGATGGTCAGCCAGATGCCGCGCAGCAGCACGTCGCCGTACTGCAGCAGGAACGAGAACTCGAAGTCGTAGCCCATCTCGGCGTCACTCGGAGGGGAGCTCGGGCAGCGGCTGGCCGAACCACTTCTGGTACAGCGCGCCGAGCTCGCCGGACTTCTTCTTCTCGGCGATGAAGTGGTTGATGTCCTGCAGCAGGCGGGACTCGTTCTTCGCCACGCCGATGTGCGCCGGCGAGGTCTTGATGCGGAACTTCAGCTCGGGCAGGAACGGGGGCTTGCGCGCGATCGTCGCGGCGACGACGGTGTTCGTCGACGCGGAGACCTCCACCTGGCCTGACAGCAGCGCGGCGATCGTCGTGTTGGCGTCCTCGAAGCGCTTGATCGTGGTGGACGCCGGTGCCATCTTCGTGAGCTCCAGATCCTCCAGCGACCCGCGCGACACGCCCACGGTCTTGCCGGCCAGGTCCTCGGCCTTCGCCACCTTGACCGACGGGGCGCCGAACACGCCCGAGAAGATCATCGCGTACGGCGCGGTGAAGTCGATCACCTTCTCGCGCTCCGCGCTCCGGCCCAGGCTGTAGATGATCACGTCGACCTTCTTCGTCTGCAGATAGGGCAGCCGGTTGGCCGACGAGACCGGCGTCATCTCCAGCTTGACGCCCAGGTCCTTGGCCAGCAGCGCGGCCACGTCGATGTCGTAGCCGCGCAGCGCCATGTCCTTGCCGACGGAGCCGAAGGGCGGCGAATCCTGGGGCACGGCGACCCGCAGGATGCCGCGGGCGCGGATGTCGTCGCGCGCATCGGCGTGCGCCGGAGCCGCGAAATGGAGGGCCGCGAAGGCGGCCAGAAGAGCGACGAACTTCATGTGCGACACCTGCTCCTTCCACCGGCCACCGAACGCCTGCGCAGACCCCTGCGGCGGCGGTGGAGGGTGCATTGATTGGTTAGACTGGTATGACCAGATGCTAGGGGGATGCACTTCCCAGGCAATAAGGGTTTGCCCGATGCCGACGGAGAAACCGCTCTCCGCGCGCTCCGGGCTTCCGAGGCGAGGCCGCTCATGGCGCGAGGCCGAAGCGCGCCGGCAGGCTGCCGCCGACGTGGATGGCGCGGCCCAGTTCCTTCAGCCCGTCGGCGGCACCCAGCACCGTCATCAGCAGGTTGCCGCGCAGCGGGCCCGAGGGGTTCGCGAACCGGGTGGGTCCGTAGGCGAACAGGATCTCCCCGTCCCCGGCGGCGGCGCTGCTGCGGTAGACCACGACCTGGCCGGCCGCCGGCTCGGACAGCGGGGTCTCCTCGGGCAGCTCGCAAGCGAGCGCGCCGATCCTCGCGAACACGGCGTGACCGCTCCAGCGGGCGTGGATCAGCGCGCCCTGGTACGGCAGCATCGAGCGGAACCAGTGGCAGGTGGCCGGCGCGGCCGCGGTCTCGAGCCGGCACAGCAGGGGCTCGTGCCGGCCCACCTGCACCAGGACATGCGGTCCGGCGCCGCGGCTCATGGCGCCAGCGTCCGCTGCGCCGGCGGGAGATCGACTTGCGGCTGCAGGGCTTCCGGGAGAAGGAATGGGTTCATGGTGGCAAAGGCTCCGGCGACCGCCGGCGATTGAGATCATACTGGTCTTACCAGTCACGAGGATAGCGATGGCTGAAGGCCGTCGTCAACCCTGGCGCACCACATGCGTGCATAATGGCCCGACTGGTCGGACCACGACCCGCACGACACGCACCACAAGGAGACTCGATGTCCGCTGCCGCGAAGCCCAAGGAGGCCGGAAGCGATCGTTCCGGCGCCCCGCCTGCAGGCAAGAGGCCGCCGCCCGCGCTCCAAGCCCGCCCCGTGGCGCCGCGCACGCCGGTGACGCAGCACGTCCTGACGCTGCTCCAGGAGCGCATCGTCAGCGGCCAGTGGCCGAGCGGGTTCCGCCTCGAATCGCAACGGGAGCTCGCGGAGCAACTGGGCGTCAGCCGGGCATCGCTGCGCGAAGCGATCTCCTCGCTCGAGGCGTTCGGGCTCGTCAGCGTCGAGCCGGGCCGCGGCGTCTTCGTGACCTCGGCCGACCAGCGCCAGCGCGCGCTGCAGGCCTCGTCGGCGGCCGGCGAGGCCTACTCCGACGAGGAGCTGTACGAGGCGCGCCTCCTGATGGAGGGCTGGGCCGCGGCGCTGGCCGCGCTGTCGATCACCGGCGAGCAGCTCGAAGCCTTGCGCGCCCTGGTCGACCAGATGCAGGCCGCCCTCGCCCATCAGGACCAGGCGGCCCTCGACCATCTCGACTTCGAGTTCCACGCGGCCATCGTTTCGGCGTGCCGCAACCGGCTGCTGCGCAAGCTGCTGACGCCGATCTTCTCCGAGCACGACATGAGCAACGCGCGCATCGCGGACGCGGCGTTCATCAGCACGCGCGTCAAGGAGCATCGGGACGTGCTGAACGCGCTGGCGTCGCGCGAGCCGGCCCGGGCCCGGGACGCGATGAGGACGCACATCCTGCGCAGCGCCAAGCGCGCGCAGGTGAAGCTCACGCCGGGCCTCGACAAGCTGCTGCCGTAGGTTCGGCCGGCCGCATCGGCGGCGCCTGCGGCGCGGCTTCAGGCCATTGCCGACAAGGCCTTGCGCACCACGCCGTGCAGCGCGGAGAAGTCGATGCGGCCGCGCCCGATCGGCTTCATCGAGCCCTCGGGCAGGTAGCTGAACTTGATGTAGACCTCCTGGGTCGCCAGCTTCATGTTGGGCTTCTTGGGCTGGCCTTGCAGCACCGGCTGCAGCGCGTCCTTGCCGTCCTTGACGGCGCCGATCGTGCTCAGCACGTTGCTGAACGCCGACTGCACGGCGCCGGTGGGGCCGGGCAGCACGTTGCCCAGGCCGCCGCCGGCCAGGCCCACCAGCTGGCCGGAGAGGTCGCGCACCGCGTCGAGGACCGGAAAGAGTCCGGTGAAACGTTGGCCCGGCCGGTAGTACGAGACGCCCATGTAGATCTCGGGCAGGTCGACGATGCGGTTCTCGATGCCGCCCTGCGGCCGGCGGGCCAGGAAGTTCAGCACCTCGTGCCACAGGCCGATCAGCGCCAGCGACTGCACGCCGGCGCCCTTCTCCGAGAACAGGTACTGCCCGCCCGACGGCACCGCGTGGCGCAGCACGCCGCGGTCCTGGATCACCGAGCCGCCGCCCACCACCTTCACCACCGAGGCCGGCACGCGCCAGAAGTCTGCTGCCATCGTCGTTTCTCCTGCTGCTGCAATCGCAATCGATGCACGCATGCTAGGAAGGCAGGCCGGAGCGGTCACGTGCGCACTGCCGCCGGGCGGCGTGCGCTTTCACACTCCCTTCAGGACGGCGCCCGCATCAAGGTGCTCTTGCCGAACAGGCTCTCGATCAGGTCCACCGCCAGCACGGCGGTCTTGTTGCGCACGTCCAGCGCGGGGTTGAGCTCCATCACGTCCAGGCTGGCCAGGCGGCCGGTGTCGGCGATCATCTCCATGCACAGCTGTGCTTCGCGGTAGGTGGGGCCGCCGGGCACCGTGGTGCCGACGCCGGGGGCGACCTCGGGGTCGAGGAAGTCGACGTCGAAGCTGACGTGCAAATGCGTGCGCTCGTCCAGCGTGGCCAGCGCCAGCTCCATCGTGTGGCGCATGCCCATCTCGTCGATGTAGCGCATGTCGAAGACTTCCAGCCCCACCTCGTGCACCAGCCGCTTCTCGCCGGCGTCGACCGAGCGGATGCCGATCTGGCGGATCCACTTGGGCTGCACCGCGGGCACCGCGCCGCCGATTGCCACCAGCGCCTGCGGCCCGCGCCCGCACAGGCAGGCCACCGGCATGCCGTGGAGGTTGCCGCTGGGCGTCAGCGCGCTGGTGTTGAAGTCGGCGTGCGCGTCCAGCCACAGCACGCGCAGCTTCTTGCCCGCCTCGCGGCAGTGGCGCGCCACGGCGCTGATGCTGCCGATGCCCAGGCAGTGGTCGCCGCCCAGCAGGATGGGCAGGCAGCCCTGGCGCAGCTCGGCGTGCACGGCGTCGTGCACGGCCTGGTTCCAGGCCACCACCTCGGCCAGGTGGCGGTAGCCGTCCACCGGCGGCAGCCAGGGGTTGGCGGGGCCGCTGAGGTTGCCGCGGTCGGCCACCTGCAGGCCGCGGCCCTCCAGCGCGGCCTGCAGCCCGGCCACGCGCAAGGCCTCGGGACCCATGCTGGCGCCGCGGGCGCCGGCGCCGATGTCGGTGGGCGCGCCGATCAGGCTGACCGCGGGCTTGGGCTCAGGCATCTTCGGCAAACTCCTTGTCGTCGTCGGCCAGGGTCTCGAAGCGGTAGTGCTCGGCCAGTCGCTCCCAGGCTTCCTCGGCGGTCTCGACGAAGTGGAACAGGCCCAGGTCGGCGGCGCCGATCATCCCGGTGTCCACCAGGTGCTGGAAGTTGATCAGCTTGTCCCAGAACGCGCGGCCGAACAGCAGGATGGGGCGGCGGCGGCTCTTGCCGGTCTGCACCAGCGTCATGGTCTCGAACAGCTCGTCCAGCGTGCCGAAGCCGCCGGGGAAGCACACCAGCGCGATGCTGCGCATCACGAAGTGCATCTTGCGCAGCGCGAAGTAGTGGAACTGGAAGCACAGCTGCGGCGTGATGTAGGGGTTGGGCAGCTGCTCGTGCGGCAGCACGATGTTGAGCCCGATGCTCTTGCCGCCCACCTCGTGCGCGCCGCGGTTGCCGGCTTCCATGATGCCGGGGCCGCCGCCGGTGACGACGTAGATCGGCGTGCGGTAGGCGCGCGAGCGCATCGTCACCAGCGCCGCGAAGCGCCGCGCCTCGTCGTAGTAGCGGCTCATCGCCTGCGCGGTCTCGGCGCGGCGCAGCGCGTCGGCGTCGCCGCTTTCGCGCGCGACCTCCAGCAACTGCGCCGCCACCTCGGGCGCCGGGATGCGCGCGCTGCCGAAGATCACGATGGTCGAGCGGATGCCCAGCTCCTGCTGGATCATCTCGGGCTTGAGCAGCTCGAGCTGCATGCGCACCGGGCGCAGCTCTTCGCGCAGCAGGAACTCGGTGTCGGTGAAGGCCAGCCGGTAGGCGCTGTCGGGCCCGGCATAACGCTCGGCATCGGCCTGCTGGCGGGCCTCGGCTTCGGCGCTGGGGAAGTTGCGCGCGGTCAGCTCCGCGGGGCGATGATGGTTCCGCTGGTTCATGCGGGCAGCTTACTGCGTCCGCACGGCGCACACGGGGCATTGCGGCTGGCGGCCGATGCGCACTTCGTCCCAGCTCATGCGGCGGCCGTCCAGCATCAGCAGCCGGCCGGCCAGCGAGCGGCCGGCGCCGGCCAGCAGCTTCAGCGCCTCGGCCGCCTGCACCGCGCCGACGATGCCCACCAGCGGCGCGAACACGCCCATGGTCGCGCAGGCCTGCTCCTCGAAGGCCGCCTCGGGCGGAAAGACGCAGGCGTAGCAGGGCGCGTCGGGCTGCCGCGTGTCGTAGACCGAGACCTGGCCGTCGAAGCCCAGCGCCGCGCCGCTGACCAGCGGCTTGCCGTGGCGCGCGCAGGCGGCGTTGACGGCGTGCCTCGTCGCGAAGTTGTCGCTGCAGTCCAGCACCACGTCGGCCTGCGGCACCCAGCGGTCGAGCAAGGCGTCGTCGGCGCGGCAGACCAGGGCCTGCAGCCGCGGGTCGGGGTTGATGCGGCGCACCGACTGCAGCGCCGATTCGGCCTTGGGCTGGCCCAGGCGCGAACGGTCGTGCGCGATCTGGCGCTGCAGGTTGGTCAGGTCCACGTCGTCGTCGTCGACCACCGTAAGGCGGCCGACGCCGGCCGTGCCCAGGTACAGCAGCACCGGCGAGCCCAGGCCGCCGGCGCCGATCACCAGCGCGTGGCTGGCCAGCAGGCGCTGCTGGCCTTCGACGCCGATCTCGTCGAGCAGCAGGTGGCGCGAGTAGCGCAGCAACTGTTCGTCGGTCATCGCGGTTGCGCCGGGTGCGCCCGGCGCACCGACCGCGGGCGCGGCTCGGTTCAGTTGCTGGTGGTCTCGGGCTTGCGCTCGGCGGCCGACTTGCTGATCACCACCGGCTTGCCGCGCAACTGGTTCAGCGCCTGGTTGAGCGGGAAGTCTTCGGCGCTGCCGAACTCGGGCAGCGGCTTGGGGCCGCCGTCCTTGCCGTCCTTGGCCTGCTGCTCTTCGAGCTTCTTGCGCGCTTCCTCGCGCGCCTTCTCGCGCGCGGCGTCCTTGGCTTCGTCGCGGCCCTGCAGGTGCTTGTCGAGATCGGCCTCGCGCATGCGCAAGGCGGCGTAGACGTTGCCTTCGGCCGTCTCGTCCAGCCAGACGTCGGGCACGATGCCCTTGGCCTGGATGCTGCGCCCGCTGGGCGTGTAGTAGCGCGCGGTGGTGATCTTCAGCGCGGTGTCGGGCGAGAGCCGGCGCTCGGTCTGCACCGAGCCCTTGCCGAAGGTCTGCGCGCCCATCACGGTGGCGCGCTTGTGGTCCTGCAGCGCGCCGGCGACGATCTCGCTGGCCGAGGCCGAACCTTCGTTGACCAGCACCACCAGCGGCACCGTCTTGATCGCCGCGGGCAGGCGGCGCAGCGGGTCGCCGCCGGCGCGGCGCATGTAGAACTCGGGCGAGGCCTTGAACACCTGGCGCGACTCGGCCACCTGGCCGTTGGTGCTGACCACCGGCACGTCGGCCGGCAGGAAGGCGGCCGACAGCGCCACCGCGGCGTCGAGCAGGCCGCCCGGGTCGTTGCGCAGGTCGAGCACCAGGCCCTTCAGGTTGGGATCCTGCTTGTACAGGTCTTCGACCTTGCGCACGAAGTCGTCGACCGTGCGCTCCTGGAACTGGCTGACGCGCACCCAGCCGTAGCCGGGCTCGACCATGCGGGCGCGCACGCTTTGCACGCGGATCTCCTCGCGCACGATGGTCACCGGGAAGCTGCGGTTCTCGGCCTTGCGGAACACCGTCAGCACGACCTTGGTGTTGGGGTCGCCGCGCATGCGCTTGACGGCCTGGTCGACCGTCAGGCCCTTGACTGCGGTGTCGTCGATCTTGGTGATGAGATCTCCCGACTTCAGCCCGGCGCGGAAGGCGGGCGAGCCCTCGATCGGCGAGACCACCTTGACCAGGCCGTCTTCCATGCCCATCTCGATGCCGATGCCGACGAACTTGCCGCCGATGCTCTCGCGGAATTCCTTGTAGCTCTTCTTGTCGAAGTACTGCGAGTGCGGGTCCAGCCCGGAGACCATGCCGGCGATCGCGTCGCCGATCAGCTTCTTCTCGTCGACCGGCTCGACGTAGTCGGACTTGATGATCTCGAAGACGTCGGCCAGTTGCCGCAGCTCCGCCAGCGGCAGCGGCGCCAGCGCGCTGTGCGCGACGGCCTGCACCTGCAGCGTGGCCAGTGCCCCCGCCACGCCACCGGCAACCAGCAAGCCCGCGACCTTCAGTTTGGCACCCATGTTCGACGCCCTTCCAACGAGATAAAAGCGAGATATCAAACGCAAGTTCAGTATAGAACTGCACCGGCCTCGGAGTTCGCCGCAGGGAGAAAGTTGCACCCCGCCAAGCGGTGCTTTGCGGCGCTTTACCCCGCTTTACGAAGCCGCGCGCGGAAACGTCACCAGGTGGTCCACCTCGGCGCGGATGCCGATCCACTCGCCCGGCTCGTGGTCGTGGTGCGAGGGCACGTGGGCCAGCAGCGGCTCGCCGCCGGCCAGGCGCAGCGTGTAGAGGAACGCCGCGCCGCGGAAGGCCTTGCGCTCGATGCGCGCGCGCACCGGGCTGGCGTCGTCGTGGACGATGTCGTCGGCGCGCAGCAGCACCTCGCATTCGCCGCCGGGGTAGGCCTCGGGCAGCGGGCACGACTGCCGCTCGGCCAGCTCGCCCAGCGGCGTGTGCACCCGCGCCTGGCCGCCGTGGCGCTCGATGCGCGCCGGCGCGAACACGCCGTGGCCGATGAACTGCGCGACGAAGCGCGTCGCCGGCCGGTGGTACAGCTCGTAGGGCCGGTCCCACTGCTCCAGGCGGCCGCCCTGCATCACGCCGACCACGTCGCCCAGCGCGAAGGCCTCCAGCTGGTCGTGCGTGACGAAGAGCGCGGTGCTGCCGCTGTCCTTCAGGATCGCGCGCAGCTCCTGTGCCAGGCGCTCGCGCAAGTCGACGTCCAGGCTGGAGAAGGGCTCGTCCAGCAGCAGCAGCGCGGGCTGCGGCGCCAGCGCGCGCGCCAGCGCGATGCGCTGCTGCTGCCCGCCCGACAACTGGTGCGGCGCGCGCGCACCGGCCTGCGGCAGGCCCACCAGCTCCAGCATCTGCTGCACACGCTGCCCGCGCTCGGCGCGCGGCAGGTGCTGCAAGCCGAAGGCCACGTTCTCGGCCACGCTCAGGTGCGGGAACAGCGCGTAGTCCTGGAACACCATGCCGATGCGGCGCGCTTCGGGTGCCACGTGCAGCCCGGCGGCGGCGTCGCTGAGCACCGCGCCGTTCATGCGGATGCGGCCGGCCTCGCAGCGCTCCAGCCCCGCCACCGCGCGCAGCAGCGAGGTCTTGCCGCAGCCCGAAGGCCCCAGCAGCACGCCGATCTGGCCCTGGCCCAGGTCCAGCGTCGCCGCCTCCACCGCCGTCTTGGCCGCGCGGCCCCGGCCGTAGCGCACCGAGACGGCTTGCAGTTCCAGAAACATCGCGCCGATGATAATCGGCGGCTTTTGAATGCGGATCGTTCTCATCCTCCCGGCGATGGCTGGCTCATGCGCGCCGCGCTGACGGCGCTGTGCCTGCTGCTGGCGCTGCCGGTGCTGGGCGTGCTGGGCGCCTGGCTCGTCACCGACGACGCGGCGATGGGCGTGCTGCGCCACCAGGCCGCCACCGTGCTGCCGGGCTACGCGCTGCAGTCGGCGCTGCTGGCCGCGGGCGTCGCCCTGGGCGTGATGCTGCTGGGCTCGGCCAGCGCGGCGGCGGTCACGCTGTTCGACTTTCCGGGCCGGCGCCACTTCGAATGGGCGCTGCTGCTGCCGATGGCGATGCCGGCCTACGTGCTGGCCTATGCCTGGACCGATGCGCTGCAATACAGCGGCGCGCTGCAGGCGGGGCTGCGCCGCGCTCTCGGGCTGCGCGGCGCGCTGTGGCCCGACGTGCGCAGCCTGTGGGGCGCGGTGATCCTGTTCGTGCTGTGCCTGTACCCCTACGTCTACCTGCTGGCGCGCACCGCGCTGGGCGAGCAGGCCGCGCACCTGATGGAAGCCGCGCGCATGCTGGGCGCCGGCGCGCGCCGGCGCGTCCTGGCGGTGGCGCTGCCGCTGGCGCGGCCGGCCATCACCGCCGGCACCGCGCTGGCGCTGATGGAGACGCTGGCCGACTACGGCGTCGGCGCCTACTTCGGGCTGACCACCTTCAGCACCGGCATCTTCAAGGCCTGGCTGGTGACGAACGACGGCGTCGCGGCGGCGCAGCTCGCCTCGGTGCTGCTGGCCGTGGTAGCGCTGCTGCTGGCGGCCGAGCGCGCGGCGCAGCGCCGGCTGCGCTTTGCCAGCAGCCGCAGCGGCGCCGCGCATGCCGCCGACGCCCGGCCGCTGCGCCTGCGCGGCGCCGCCGCGGCCGCGGCGCTGCTGCTGTGCGCGCTGCCAGTGCTGCTGGGCTTCGCGCTGCCGGCGGGGTGGCTGGGCTGGATGCTGTGGCAGGAGGCGCGCCACGCCGAATTCGGCCTGCCGCTGGCGCGCTTTGCGCAATGGGCCTGGGCCAGCTTCCGCCTGGCCGGCACCGCGGCGCTGCTGGCGGCGGCGCTGGCGCTGGCGCTGGCCTTCGCGCTGCGGCGGCGCTGCGGCGGCGCGCTGTCGGCCGCCGCGCGCACGCTGGCGCTGGGCTACGCGGTGCCGGGCGCGGTGGTGGCCGTCGGCATCCTGCTGCCGATGGGCTGGCTGCAGCAGCGCTGGCCCGGCTGGCCGGTGGCCGCCACCGTCACCGGCACCTTGTTCGGCGTGACCTATGCGTACCTGTCACGCTTCTCGGCGGTGGCGCTGCAGTCGGTGGAGGCCGGCTACGCGCGCGTGCCGGTCTCGGTCGACGAGACCGCGCGCATGCTGGGCGCGCGGCCGGCGCGGCTGTTCTGGCGGCTGCACGCGCCGCTGCTCAGGCGCTCGGCGCTGGCCGCGGTGCTGCTGGTCTTCGTCGACGCGATGAAGGAACTGCCCGCCACGCTGGTGCTGCGCCCGTTCGGCAGCGACACGCTGGCCGTCGTGGCCTTCAACTTCGCGCGCGACGAGCGCCTGGGCGAGGCGGCGCTGCCGTCGCTGGCCATCGTGCTCGTCGGCCTGATCCCGGTGCTGCTGCTGTCGCGCGCGCTGCGCCGGCGGGCCGCAGAATGAGGCGATGAGCGACGACGCCCTTGGCATGCGCAAGCTGGAGCTGGCCCGCGGTCCGGGCGGGCGCCTCGTGGCCGCCGACAGCATCACGATGGTGGCGCCGGAGGACGAAGGCGCCGTCGTCGTCTCCGGCTCGCACGGCGGCGTCAGCTCGGGCGCCTATGCGCTGGCGGTGCCGCTGCGGCTGGCGGTCTTCAACGACGCCGGCGTCGGCAAGGACGAAGCCGGCATCGCCGCGCTGGCGATGCTGCAGGCGCAAGGGCGCGCCGGCGCCACGGTGTCGCACGTGAGCGCGCGCATCGGCGACGCGCTGGACGCCTGGGAGCACGGCGTGCTGTCGCGCCTGAACGAAGCCGCGCTGGCGCTGGGCCTGCGCGCGGGCCAGCGCTTGCGCGAGGCCTTGCCGGTGCTGATCGACACCGGCCGCTGAAGCGCCGAAGTCTCGGCCGGCCGGCCCGGCGTCGTTGCGCTGTCGTCCTACACCCGGGCGGCCTGACGGACGGCAGCAGCGCCGCGGCGCGCGCCCTACAAAAAGCGCCATGGTCTCCCCGCAGGAGCAGCACGTGAGCGCAAGCGACCCCCGCCATCCGAACGCCGACCCCGGACCCGACGCCGTCGTCGTCGACGACGACATGGCCGAGCAGGCCCGCCCCGGCTATGGCATCCCGTCGCAAGACCCGCGGCCCGGCGCGCAGTACCCGCTGACGCCCGAAGCCGCCGAACGCGAAGCCCGCTCGGTGGTGGTGGGCGGCGGCGCGATCGCCGGCGCCGCCACCGGCGCCGCGATCGGCACCGCGGTGGCCGGGCCGGTCGGCGTGGTCGTCGGCGGCACGCTGGGCCTGGTGGCCGGCGCTTTAGGCGGCGCCGCGGCCGGCACGATGATCGACGTGAAGGACGCCGCGGAGGAGACGCAGGCGACGCAGGCGCCGAACCCCGTGCATCTGCACGTCGAAGACAGCGGCGGCAGCGGCCGCCCGGTGGTGTTGATCCACGGCTGGCCGCTGTCGGCTGCGGCGTGGCAGCCGCAGCTCGCCGCGCTGGCCAAGGCCGGCCATCGCGTGGTGGCCTACGACCGCCGCGGCTTCGGCCGCTCCGACAAGCCCGACGGCGACTACGGCTACGACACGCTGGCGGACGACCTGCGGCGCGTGCTGGACCAGTGCGGGCTGCAGGACGTCACGCTGGTCGGCTTCTCGATGGGCGGCGGCGAAGTCGCGCGTTATGTCGCGCGCCACGGCGAGGCGCGGCTGCGCGGCGTGGTGTTCGCCGCCGCGGTGCCGCCCTACCTGCTGAAGACCGCCGACAACCCCGAAGGCCCGTTGGCGCCGGACCAGGCGCAGCAGATGAAGCAGGGCCTGGAGCGCGACCGCAGCGCGTTCTTCGACCAGTTCACGCGCGACTTCTTCTCGGCCCACGGCAAGCTTCGCGTGACCGAGGCGCAGCGCAGCGAGGCCATCGTGCTGTGCCAGCAGTCCGACCCGCAGGCCGCGCTGGCCTGCATCGACTCGTTCGCGGCGACCGACTTCCGCGCCGACCTCGGCCGCATCACGGTGCCCACGCTGGTGATCCACGGCGACGCCGACGCGATCGTGCCGATCGAAGGCTCGGGCCGGCGCACGCACCTGGCCATCGCCCACAGCCGCCTGGTGGTGGTCGAGGGCGGCCCGCACGGATTGAATGCGTCGCACGCGCAGGCCTTCAACGAGGCGCTGCTGGCGTTTCTGCAGTGAAGCAAAAGGGGAATCGAGATGGCTGCCTACGGCAAACTGGCGCAGACCAAGGTCGAGCGCACGCTGCACGAGCTGAAGCAGGGCAAGCTCAGGAGCAGTTCCGGCCAGAAGGTCACCAGCCGCAAGCAGGCGGTGGCAATCGGCCTGTCCGAGGCCCGCCGCGTCGGCGGCAAGGTGCCTGCCAGGCCGGGCGCAAAGAAGAAATAACGTCCATATAGAACGGCTTCGCGCTGCCCCTCAGCGCAGCACGGTGTCCTTCAGGAAGCCGTCCAGTGCGTGGCGCGCGGCGGGCAGGTTCAGCAGCGTGTGCGGCGCGCCGGCCAGCAGCACCATCGTGGCCTGCGGATGCGCGGCCAGTGCGGCGCCGCAATGACCGCGCGCGGCCGCGTTGCCCAGCCAGCGATTGGCGGGTGAGAAGAAGGGGTCGCTCGCGCTGATCACGTTGAGCACCGGCAACTGCGGCGCCGGCGCCGTGCGGGGGGCCTGCACGAAGTAGTTGTCCTCGCAGCTCCACGCGAACAGCACGCGGCCGGCGAAGCCGCGGCCGTCGTGCCGCGCCACGGCCACCGCGCCTTCGCTGGTGCCGGCCAGCAGCCGCCGCTGCGGGTCGGCCCAGGCGGCGCCGGCCAGCGCGGCCTGCATCGCGTCGATCTCGCTGGCGCGCAGCGCGTGGATGGCTTCGTACATCTCCACCGCGATCGGCGACTGGTAGGTCACCCGCCCCGGCAGCGCGAAGGAGTCGGGCGCCACGCTGGCCACGCCGCGGCCGGCCAGCCAGCGCTGCCACTCGGCGATGGCCGGCAACTGCAGGCCCGACGAGCCGTGCAGGAACACCAGCACCGGCACCGGTCCCTTCAGGTCCGCCGGCAGCGCCGACCAGCGGCCGAACCAGGGCGCAGGCCCGGCCACGCCGGCCGGCAGCGCGACCTGCGCCTGCGCGACCACGCCGGCCAGCGACGCCGCGTCGTGCCGCGTCGCGTGGCCTTTCACGCTGCCGGCCGGCGCGATGGTCGATGCCGGCGTCGGCGCCGGCGGGGCCGAGCTGCAGCCCAGCAGCGCGGCGGTGGCAGCGGCGATCCACCAGCAAGTCGTTCGCGAGGTCGTTGGCGTCGGTTTCATGGCGGCTGGCGAAGGCGGGCGGTGCACGCTCGGTGCGATGGCGTCCAGTCTAGGCAGCGCGCACGGCCAAGAGAATTGCATACTCGGGCAACATTCATGCAGTCGCAACATGAATCTCTCCCACCGCCAGCTCCGCCAGTTCATCGCCGCGGCTTCGCTGCCCAGCCTGTCGCGCGCCGCCGAGGCCTGCCACCTGTCGCAGCCGGCGTTCAGCCGCGCGCTGCAAGCGCTGGAGTCGACGCTGGGCGTGCGCCTGTTCGACCGCGGCACCCGCCATCTGCGGCTGACGGCCGACGGCGAGCGGCTGCTGCCGCTCGCCCGCCGCCTGCTGGACGACCTGGACGAGCTGGCCCGCGAAGCGCGCGCACCGCGTGGCGGCCTGGGCGGCACGGTGACGCTGGCCGTCGGCACCGCCTTCGGCAGCAGCGTGCTGCCGCTGGCGCTGCAGCGCTTCACGGCGCGGCACCCGCAGGTCAGCGTGCACGTGATCGACGACAACAGCCGCGGCATCACCGAGCGCGTGCAGTCGGGCGCGGTGGACCTCGGCATCGGCTCGGTGGTGGGGCCGGCCGCCGCGCTGCAGGGGCTGCGCCTGCTGAGCGCGCCGCTGGGCGTGATCGCCGCGCCGGCGCTGCACGGCCTGGGCCCGCGCGCCACGCTCGCACAGTTGCGCCGCCTGCCGCTGGTGAAGGAGGCCGAGGACACCAGCGTGATGACGCTGCTGCGCGAGGCCGGGTCGCCCTGGGTGATGCCGATGCAGCACGGCGTCGAGGTGTCCAGCCTGGCCATCCAGCTCGCGCTGGTGGCCGCCGGCGTGGGCGCGTCGATCCTCTCAGCGCTGGGCGCTTCGCACCCGATGGCGCGCGGCCTGCTGTTCGTGCCGCTGCGGCCCGCGATCGTGCGCCACGTGCAACTGCTGCAGCGCCGCGACCGCGCCTTGCGGCCGGCGGCCCAGGCGCTGGCCGACGGCCTGGTCGAAGCGCTGGCCGAAGCCAAGCTGCACCCGCGCGTGCAGGTGGCGCGCTTCGGCCGCTGAGGCGCGCCTCTACACTGGCGCCGCATGCGCTACGTCGTCATCGGCACCAGCGGCGCCGGCAAATCCACCTTTGCGCGAGCGCTGGCCGATGCCACGCAAAGCCGCTGCGTCGAGCTCGACGCGCTGCATTGGGCGCCGGGCTGGACCGAGCGCCCGCGCAGCGAGTTCGAGCAGGCGGTGGCCGCGGCGACGCAAGGGCCAGCCTGGGTGGTCGACGGCAACTACAGCGTGGTGCGGGACATCGTCTGGCCCCGCGCGTCGCACGTCGTCTGGCTGAACTTCAGCCGCGCGGTCGTCTTCTCCCGCATCGTCCGCAGGACGCTGCGCCGCTCGCTGCTGCGAGAGCCGCTGTGGCACGGCAACCGCGAGTCGATCGCGCGCGCGTTCTTCTCCCGAGACTCGATCATCCTGTGGTCGCTGTCGACCTATCACCAGAACCAGGCCAAGTACCGCGCGCTGCGCGAGAGCGGCGTCTTCGGCCACTTGCAGTGGCATGAACTGCGGACGCCGGCCGAAGCGTCCCGCTTTCTCGCTCGGACGCGGTGTTGATGCACGGCCGCCGGCGTGGTCCCTCCGCCGCGACTCGAACGCGGATCTGCCGCTTAGGAGGCGGCTGCACTATCCCTTGTGCTACGGAGAGCCGAAAGCGCGAGTCTAAGGCGGGGCCGAGGCCGCCGGCTTCGGCGCGGGTGCGGCCGCGGGCTTGTCGCCCTCGATGCGCCAGACCCAGATCAGGTCCAGCGAGTTCTCGGCGCCCGACTGCGCGCGCAGCGTGAAGCGCTGGGCGATGCGGTAGATGAGCTGGAAGGTGCCGGCGGTGGCGTTGACGCCGCGCTCGTAGCCCACGTACCAGCGCCGCGAGAGCTGCTTGCCCAGGCTGATGACGGTCTCGCGCACGTCGGTGTCGCTCTGGCGCACGCTCAAGGTGTCCAGGCCCAGGTTGCGCAGCAGCGCGTCGGTGGGCGCCTCGCCTTCGCCGGCCAGCAGCGCCACCGCGGCGCGTTGCAGCAGCGCGGTGTCGGCGCGGCCCAGGCCCTCGGACGCGCGGCCCAGCACCAGCCAGCTCAGCTTGTCGGTCTCGCTCATCTCGGGGCTGGCATACAGGCGCACGCGCGGCGCGGTCGCGGTGCCGGTGATGGCCACGCCGACCTGCACGTCGAGGTTGGGCCGCAGCGCCAGCACGTCGAGCGCGGGGTTCTCCATGTCGCCGCTGAAGACGACCAGGCCGCGCTCGATGTCGAGCTTCTGCCCGTAGGCGGCGTAGGTGCCGCCGGCGGCGCTGACGACGCCGTTGAGCGTGAGCCTGCCGCCGGCGCTGCCCAGCCGCAGCTTGCCGCTCAGTTTGCCGTCCAGGCCGCGGCCGCGCACCTTGAGGTCCTCGCCGAGGTCGACCTCCACCGCCACCTGCTGGTTGCGGCGCGCTCGCGGCGGCGGCGCGGCCTGGGCCTCGGCCGGCGCCGCGCCGGCTTGTCGGAAGCTGACGTCGTCGTCGAGCGAGGGCGCGTCGCTGCGGCTCAGGTCGAACAGGCCTTCGTCGACGTGCAGCTTGCCGTCCAGGCGCAGCAGGTTCTCGCTCAGCGCGACGTCCAGCGTGCCGCTGGTGATGAGCTGGCGGTCCACGCGGCCCAGCACGCGGAAGCGCTCGGCCGTCAACTGCAGCCGGGTGTCGGGCTTGTCGGCCAGGCGGGCGCGGCCGCTGGCGCTGAGCGTGCCGTCGCCGCCGCGCAGCGTGAACCGCTCGATCTCGGCGTTGGCGCCCTTCAGGCGGATCAGCGCCTCGCCCTGGCGCAGGTCCACGCCCAGCAGCAGGTTGCGCACGGCGACGTCGCTGGCGCTGATCTCGCCGGCGTAGTCGGGCTCGCCGACGCGGCCGGTCACGCTGGCGGTGGTGCGCAAGGCGCCCGAGAGCCGCCAGCCCGGCGGCACCCAGGTGCTCCAGACGCCCAGGTTGGCCACGTGGGCCTGGATCAGGCCGTCGATCGGCGTGTCGGCGGTGGGCCAGCGCTGCTCGGGCCGCGGCCGCAGGTTCAGCCGCGCCGAGGCCTGGCCCAGCGACTGGCCGGCGAAGGCGCCGGCGATCTGCCACAGCCCGTCGTGCGCGCTGGCCACCGCGCGCAGCTCGCTCAGGCCCAGCGCGGTGCTGACGGCATCCTCGGCGACGCGCAGGTCGCCGCCGCGGCGCTCGAAGATGATGTCGGCGTCGACCTTGTCGCCCACGCGCAGCTCGGCCTTGCCGGCGAGAAGCAGGTCGCCCTGCCAGCCCATCGCGGGCTGGGCGCGGGCCAGCAGCGGCGCCAGCTCGAAGGGCTCGAGCTCGGCGCGCAGCGCGAAGGCCGGGTGGGCGCCGCGCAGGTCCACGCGCACCTCGTCCCAGCGCAGCGTGGCGGCCTCGGCCAGGCGCAGCGCGCCGGCGGCGGCCTGCACTTCGGCCAGGCCGGCGGCGGCGTCGAAGCGGGCTTCGGCGCGCAGCTCGCGGGCGTCCAGCCAGACGGTGCCGGGGCCGCTGGGCGCGGCGGCGCCGGGGCCTCCGGGGCCTCCAGGGCCTCCCCAAGGGCCCAGCGTCAACTGCGCCACGCGGCCGGCCCAGCGGCCGCCGCCGCTGCCGTCGGCGGTCCAGCCGCCGTCGGCGCGCAGCTGCGCCAGCGTGCCGGCGGCGGTGCGCAGGCCCAGCAGGATGTCCAGTCCGGCCGGCGGGCCCTGCGGCAGCGCGGCGGTCAGTTCCAGCCGGTGCTGGCGGCCGGTGCCGCGCAGGTCGACCTTGAGCTGCTCCAGTTGCTGCTGCTTGCCGTGCACCAGGCCTTGCAGCTCGGCCTGCAGCAGCAGCGGCTGGTCGGCCGCGGTGTCCAGCCGCCAGTCGGCCTGCACGCTGCGCGCCTGCAGCGCGCCGAGCTGCAGGCCTTGCGCCTTCGCCTTGCCGTCGCTGCGCGCGTCGGGCCAGCGGCCCTGCACCTCCAGGCTGGCCTGGACCTGGCCGGCGCGCGGCACCCAGGCGGCCAGCTCGGGGTGCAGCCGCGCCAGCGGCGCCAGCGTGGCGAGGTTGTCGGCCTGCAGGTCCAGGTGGAGCTGGTCGGCGCTGCCGTCGCCCAGCGGGTTGCCGCGGCCGCTGAGCTGCAGCCGGTTGCCGCCCAGGTCGAGCTCGCCGCTCACGGTGCTGGGCGTGGCCTCGCCGGCGCCGCGGTGGCCCAGTTCGAGATGGAGCGCCAGCGGCACGCCGGCCAGCAACGAGCGCTCGATGCGCAGATTGCCGCTGCCCACGGTGCCCTGGGCCAGCGCCAGCGGCGTGACGCCGGACTTCAGCGGCGGCAGCGCCACGTCCAGCGACCAGCTTCCCGACAGGCGGTGGTTGCCCGCGCGCCAGGCCGAGGCTTCGTCGCCGGGCCACCAGGGCAGGGGGTCGAAGTCGAGCAGCCGGCCGTTGCTGCGCAACTGCCAGCCGCCGGTGGCGCCGGCGGCGCGGTGCGCCTGCAGCGCCAGCACGGCCTGGGCGGCGCCGGCCTCGGCGCGCAGTTCGCGCAGGTCGACGTGCCGGGCGTCGGCGCTGCCGTCGATCGCCACCTTCACCGGGTGCGGGCTGCCGGCGATCTGGCCTTCGAGCGTGGTCTTCAGGTCCAGCGTCAGCAGGCGCGCCGTGGTGGCGGCGGTGCGCGCGGGTGCGGACGCGGCCGCGCCGCCGGCGTCGGGCGGCGGCAGGCCGTCGACGGTGAAGGCCAGCGGGCCCGAGACCTGCATGGTCGCGGCGCGGCTGTCCAGCAGCTGCGGGCGCAGCTCGTCGATGCGGCTGTCGACCTGCAGCTTGCGGCCCAGCCACTGGCCGCTGCCGCGCCAGCGGCCGGCGCTCTCGTTGCCATGGCCCAGCAGCAGCTCGAAGTCCTCGATCAGCAGGCGCTGGCGGTCGGCGTCGGGGCTGCGCAGCCGCGCCTGCAGGTGGCGCACCGGCACGCGGCCTTCGTTCCAGCGGCCGGGGCTGGCGTTGTCCAGCTCGATGGCCGCGCCCAGCGGGCCGTCGAGCGATCGGCTGTCGATGTCGACGCGGCCGCTCAAGCCCGTCTGCGGCGCGGCGGCCGACAGCGCCGACAGGTCCAGCGCCTGCGTGCGCAGCCGCAGCCGGGCCAGCGGCCAGGCGTCCAGCGGCGTGATCAGCGCTTCCAGGTCCAGCGCCGGCGGCGCGGCGCCGGCGCGCGCGCTGTGGCCGCGCAGCGTGCCGCTGAAGTCGAAGCGCGCCAGCGGCCCGGCGGCGCGCAGCTCGGCCGACCACGGCGGCCCGTCGCCGGCGGAGCGCGCCTGCGCCTGCACCTGCAGCGTGAACGGCGGGTGCGCGCCCAGCGAGACCGCGCCTTCGAGGTGCGAGCGCTCCCAGTCCAGGCTGACCGCCGGCGCGTCGTATTCGCGGCCGCCGGGCTCCCACAAGCGCACGCCGCGGCCGTCGATGTTGCGCAGCGGCGCCAGGTCGTCGATGCGCAGCTCGGCCACCTGCACGTGATCGGCCTGCAGGCGCAGCGGCACGTCCAGCGTGCGCGGCAGCGTGGCCGGCTGCGGGCCCGGCGGGCCGGTCTGCACCTCGACCTGGCGCGCCTGCAGGCTGGCGGCCTGCAGGCCCAGCCAGGCGCCGGGCGCGGGGTGCCATTGCCAGCGCAGGCCCTCGGCGCGCAGGCCGTCGATGGCCACCGACTGCTGGCCGCCGCTGCCCCAGCGGATCACCACCCGCTCGGCGGCGAAGCGCTCCGACAGCAGCGCGCCTTGCAGGCCTTGCAGCTGCATGCCCGGCACGCGCGTCAGCAGCCAGCGGCTGCCGTCCTCGCTGCGCAGCAGCCAGGCCGCGATGCCGGCGCCGCCGGCCACCACCAGCGCCAGCAGCAGTGCCATCAGCAGCACCGGCTGCAGCAGGTGCCACGCGGCCCGGAACGGGCCGCCGGGTGGTGCGGCGCGGAACGGGCCGCCGGGCGCCGGCGGCAGTGCGGCCGGCGGCGGCGCCGGCGGTGGGCTGTCGTCGGGCGCTTGCATCAGAAGGCGATGCCCACGCTGAAGTGCAGGCGCAGCTTGCGCACTTCCTGGCCCCAGGCCAGGTCCAGGCGCAGCGGGCCCACCGGGCTGCGCCAGCGCACGCCGGCGCCGTAGCCGACGGCGGGCTTCAGGCCGCCGAAGCTGGTGCCGGCGCGGCCGGCATCGACGAACAGCGCGCCCCACAGCGAGGGCATGGAGGCCAGGAAGGGCCGCGCCACCTCCAGGCTGCCGGTCAGCAGCACCGGGCCGCTGGTGACGCTGCCGTCGACCACCGGCCCCAGGCTGCGGTAGGCGTAGCCGCGCACCGAGTCGTCGCCGCCGGCGCGCCAGAGCTGCGAGTCGGGCGCCGCCACGCCATTGGGCAGGAACACCTGGCCGGCTTCGATGCGCGCCTGGCCGTACCAGCTCTGCCCCAGCGGGCGGTAGTAGGTGAGGCGGCCGTAGGCGCGCTCGAACCAGCCGCTCTTGGAGGCGTTGCCGTGCGAGCGCCCGATGCCGCCCTGCAGCGACAGCGTGTAGCCCTCGGTGGGCAGCAGCACGCTGTCGAGCCGGCGCAGCACGACGTGCACGTTGCCGGAGACGGCGAAGGTCGACACGTCGCTGATGTCGGTGGTTCTGCGGCCGCGTTCGACCTCGGCGAAGATCAACTGTTCCAGTTCCCGCGTCTCCTGCGCGCGGCCGGCGCGCAGGCGCTGCGACAGCACCACGTCGCTGGACACCAGGCGCTCGATGGTGCCGCCCAGCAGCCAGCGCCGCGACTGCTCGCCGGGGTGGGTGCTGATCTCGCCGGTCCAGGCCTGGCGCAGCCGCGCCAGCTCGAACTTGTTGGTCGACGCCACCGGGTAGCCGAACACGCGGCGGTAGACGTGTTCCAGCGAGGCCCGCGGCCCGTTGTTGGCGCTGAAGCCCACGCCCACGGTGTAGACCTGCGCCGGCTGCTCGTGCAGGCGCACCTGGATGGTGGCGGCGCCGGCCTGCTCGGGGTTGCCGTCCAGCGTGACGGTGACGCTCTCGAACAGGCCCGCCTTCTGCAGCCGTTCCTGGTAGTCCAGCAGCAGCGCCTCGGTCACCGGCGTGCCGGGCGCGAAGCCGGCCAGCGCGCGCACGGTGGAGGCCTCCTGCCGCTCCAGCCCTTCGACGGCGATCTCGCCGCTCTTGAACAGGGGTCCGCTGTCGGCCACCAGGAAGAGACGCACCTCGTTGCGGTCCTTGTCGACCTCGGCGGAGGTGCCGCTCCAGGTGGCCGCGGCGTAGCCGGCGCTGCGCAGCCGCGTCAGCGCGGCCACCTTGGCGTCGCTCCAGTCGGCGTTGCGGAAAGCGCTGCCGGCGTGCAGCGGCCAGGCGGCGCGCCACTCGGCCAGCACGCTGCGCGCGTGCACGTCGCCGCTGTCCTGCGCCTGCTCCAGCGCGCCTTCGGCTTCGAGCGTGACGCGCGAGACGTGCGCGCGCGGCCCCGGCTTCACCTGCAGCAGCACGCTCTCGGCCTGGCCGGCTGCGTTGGGCGGCACGCGCCGCACCGTCAGCTCGGGCTTGAAGTAGCCCTCGGTCTGCAGCAGCTCGCGCACCTGGGCCGGCGCGGCTTCCACCAGGCGCTGCAGCTCGTCGCTGGTGACGGCGTCGCCGCGCGTCAGGCGCGCCAGGCGCACCAGGTCGAGGTGGCGCTCCAGCAGCTCGCGCAGCGGCGGCGGCGCGTCGACCACCACGCTGACCACCGGAGCGCCGGCGGGCGGGTTGGCGGCGCCGTCGGCCGCGCTGGCTGCGGCTCCCGGGCCGGCGGCCTTGCCGGCGCCGAACAGCGCCGCGCAGCCCGGCAATGCCAGGGCCCAGCACAGCAGCCCCAGCACCGACAGCAGCCGCAGGCCGCTGGTCGGTGCCAGCCTCTTCATTTGCTGAGCAGCCGCATCGCAGCTTCGAGCCCGGCCAGCGTCAGCGGGAACATGCGCTGGTTCATCAGCTGCTGGACGATGGCGATGCTCTGCCGGTACTGCCACACGCCCTGCGGCTCGGGGTTGATCCAGGCGTACTTGGGAAAGGCGTGCGTCAGCCGCTGCAGCCATTCGGCGCCCGGCTCCTCGTTGTTGTATTCGACGCTGCCGCCGGGCTGCAGGATCTCGTAAGGGCTCATCGTCGCGTCGCCGACGAAGACCAGCTTGTAGTCCTTGTTGTACTTGCGGATCACGTCCCAGGTGGGGAACTTCTCGCTGAAGCGGCGGCGGTTGTTCTTCCACATGAAGTCGTAGACGCAGTTGTGGAAGTAATAGAACTCCAGGTGCTTGAACTCCGACTTGGCGGCGCTGAACAGCTCTTCCACGCGGTGGATGTGCTCGTCCATCGTGCCGCCCACGTCCATCAGCAGCAGCACCTTCACCTTGTTGTGGCGCTCGGGCACCATCTTGATGTCCAGCAGCCCGGCGTTGGCCGCGGTGCTGTGGATGGTGTCGTCGATGTCGAGCTCCAGCTCCGAGCCCTCGCGCGCGAAGCGGCGCAACCGCCGCAGCGCCACCTTGATGTTGCGGGTGCCCAGTTCCTTGGCGTCGTCGTAGTCCTTGTACGCGCGCTGGTCCCACACCTTCACGGCGCTGCGGTTGCGGCCCTTGTCCTGGCCGATGCGGATGCCCTGCGGGTTGACGCCGTAGGCGCCGAAGGGGCTGGTGCCGCCGGTGCCGATCATCTTGCTGCCGCCCTGGTGGCGCTCTTTCTGCTCCTCGAAGCGCTTCTTGAGCGTGGCCATCAGCTCGTCCCAGCCCATCTTCTCGATCGCGGCCTTCTCTTCGGGGCTGAGCTCGAGCTCCAGCGTCTTGCGCAGCCACTCCAGCGGGATGTCCTTGGTGAAGTCGGTCAGCAGCTCCACGCCCTTGAAGTACGCGCCGAAGGCACGGTCGAACTTGTCGAAGTGCGCCTCGTCCTTGACCAGCGCGCTGCGCGCCAGGAAGTAGAAGTCGTCGATCGAGCGGTCGATGACGCCGGCTTGCAGCGCCTCCAGCAGCGTCAGGTATTCCTTCACGGAGACCGGCAGCTTGGCGGCCCGCAGGGTGAAAAAGAAGTTGATCAGCATGGCAGCGCTTCCGAAGACCCTATTGTGGTCCCTCCGCATGATGGGCCGCGCCGTTGCCGCCCATGAACCAGGCCCCTTTGCTGCTCGCCGTGATCCTGTTCCAGCAGGGGCTGTTCGGCGGCCTGTGGCTGATCGCGGCGCGGCTGGGGATGGCGCGGCGCGCGGCGCGGCACTGGTCGGCGGCCACCGCGATGGTGGCCGCCGGCATCGCGCTGATCCTGCTGCGCAGCCACGTCACGCCCTGGCTGGGCGTGGCGCTGGCCAACGTGCTGCTGGTGCTGAGCGTCGTCGCGCTGCGGCGCGGCATCCAGATCTTCGGCCGCCGGGCGCTGCACGACCGCGAGCATGCCGCCGTGGCCATGCTGGCCGTCGGCGGCCAAGTGGTGTCGACAACGCTGGGCAGCGGCATCCTCCCGGCGGTGGTGCTGTCGTCCGCGCTGATCGGCTGGACGCTGCTGCGCGCCGCGCGCGACGCGCTGGCCTCGCTGTCGGGCGAGTTCGGCGCCGTGGCCGCGCGCTGGTGCGCGGCGGCGCCGGCGCTGATCGGCGGCCTGTTCGGCCTGCGCGCGCTGACCGGGCTGCTGCTGGGCGCGCCGTTCGGGGGCTCGGTCGCCGCGCCCGGCGCCGGCAACGTGGCGATGGCTTTTGCGACGCTGGCCTTCGGCATGTTGCTCAACACCGCGCTGCTGACCATGGTGATGCTGCGCCTGGTGCGCCGGCTGCAGCACCAGTCCGACCACGACGCGCTGACCGGGCTGCTGGGCCGGCGCCCGATGGAGCGGCTGCTGGAGGCGGAGGCCCGGCGCCAGCGGCGCTTCGGCAGCGGCTACGCGATGCTGTCGCTGGACATCGACCACTTCAAGGCCATCAACGACAACCACGGCCATGCCGCCGGCGACGCGGTGCTGGTGCGCGTGGCCCAGGCCTTGCGCGCCAACGTGCGCGAAGTGGACCGCGTGTCGCGCATGGGCGGCGAGGAGTTCTGCGTGCTGCTGCCCGGTGCCGACGACGCCGGCGCCCGCCGCAGCGCCGAGCGGCTGCTGGCCGCGGTGCGCGCGCTGCAGCACCCGGAATGCGGCGGCCTGCACGTGACCGTCAGCATCGGGCTGGTGGTGGTGCAAGGCGGGGCGGAGCCGCTGCTGGCGCTGACGCGCCGGCTGGACCGCGCGCTGTACGCCGCCAAGGCGCGCGGCCGCGACCGCATCGAGCAGGCCGAGCCTTCAGCGCTGGCCTCGACGGCTTCCTGGCCTTGCGCCCGGCGGCGCCGGCGTCGTGGCGCCGCAGCCAGGCGAAGAACTCGCCGTACCACTGCTTGCTGTTGCGCGGCTTCAGGATCCAGTGGTTCTCGTCGGCGAACCACAGCAGCCGCGCCGGCACGCCGCGCGCCTTCAGCGTGTTGTAGTAGGCCAGGCCCTGGCCGTCGGGCACGCGGTAGTCCAGCGCGCCGTGGATCACCAGCGTGGGCGTGCCCATCGCGCCGGCGAAGGCGTGCGGGCTCTGCTTGAGCACCTGCTCGGGCTGCTCCCAGTAGAAGGCGCCCAGTTCCTTGGCGTGCCAGCTGAAGGCGTCGTCGGCGAACATCGCGGTCCAGTCGAAGCAGCCGGCATGGCAGATGTAGGCGGCATAACGTCCAGGTTTGACGTGGCCGTTCATCCACGCGACCATGAAGCCGCCGTAGCTGCCGCCGGTGGCGAAGACGCGGCGCGCGTCGGCCCAGGGCTTCTTCAGCAGCCAGGCCGTGGCGGCCTCGACGTCCTGCAGCTCCAGCTCGCCCCAGCGGTGGGTGATGCTGTCGAGGAAGGCGTAGCCGAAGCCGCTGGAGCCGTGGTAGTTGACGCAGGCCACCACGTAGCCCTGGGCGGCGAAGGCCTGCACGTTCCAGCGGTAGTGGAAGGCGTCGCCGAAGGCGCTGTGCGGCCCGCCGTGGATCACATGCAGGATGGGGTATTTCTGCTTCGCGTCGAAGCCGGGCGGGTAGGTCAGCCAGAGCTGCACGGCATCACCTTGCGCACCCGTGAACCACACCTCCTCGGTGCGGCCCATCGTCACCGGCTTCAGCAGCGCGTCGTTGAGGGCCTCGATGCGCCGCGGCGCCTCGCCGGGCAACTGGGCCGTCAGCCGCGCCGGGTGGTCGACGGCGTCGGCCAGCGTGACCAGCACGCCGGCGCGCTTGTCGAAGCCTTGCACCGTGCCGCCGGAGACCACGCGCTCGGCGCGGCGGTCCTGCAGGTCGAAGCGCCACAGATGCTTGCGGCCCTCCTGCTCGGCCGTCAGCAGCAGGGCCAGGCCGTCGTCCTCCCACAGCAGCGGCGCATGCACCGCGTGGTCCCACTCGGCGCTGACGACGTCCCAGCGCCGGCTTTCGCGCTCCCACACGGCCAGGTGCTCGGGCTGGGTGTGCTTCAGCGCATCGTGCTGGGCCAGGAAGGCGATGCGGCTGCCGTCGGGGCTGTAGCGCGGCGAGGCCAGGTGCCAGTCGGCGTCCTGCACGATGACCTCGATGCGGCCGCTCTTCAGGTCCAGCTCGGCCAGCGCCTGGCGGTTCTCGATGCGCTTCTCGGGCGCCGGGTCGAACGCGAAGGCCACGCGCTGTCCGTCGGGCGAGACGTCGAAGGTGTCGGCGTCGGGCTCGGTGCGCTGCAGGCCGTAGCGGCTGCCCTCGAACAGGTTCCTCACGCGGCCGGGCTTGCCGTCGCGGCCCAGCTCCAGCAGGTGCAGCTGCGGCTCGCGGCCCGGCGGCAGGTTGCGGTCCCAGTAGCGGTACTGGGTCTCGCTGGTGGCGTAGCCGCTTTCCTTGCGCTTCTTGAACTCGGCCAGCTTTTTGGCCTGCGCCTTCTCGCCCTTGGCGTCGGGCCAGACCCAGGAGACGAAGACGATGCGCCGGCCGTCGGGCAGCCAGCGGAAGGCATCGACGCCGGTGGCCACGGTGGCGGCGCGCACCGCCTCGCCGCCGTCGGGCGCAATCAGGTAGAGCTGCGGCTCCTCGTCCTTGGCGCCTTCCTGCTCGCGCTTGGCGACGAAGGCGATGCGGTCGCCGCGCGGGCTCCACTGCGGCTGGCCGTCCTTGGGCCCGCACTGCGTCAGCGCGCGCGGGCGGCCGCCCAGCGTGGACAGCAGCCACAGTGAGCTGCGGCTGCTGTTGTCGTCCATCGAGAAGCGGGTGACCGAGACCACGGCCTGCGCGCCGTCGGGCGCTAGGCTGGGCGTGCCCAGGCGCTCGATCCGCCACAGGGTGTCGACGTCGAGGAGCTTGGGCTTCGCCATGGCCGGGGACGCTTCAGCGCGGCTTGACGAGCTGCCAGTCGAGGTGGGCGCGCACGGTGGGCCATTCGGCCGCGGTGATGCTGTAGACCGCGGTATCGCGCAGCGTGCCGTTGGGGCTGATCTGGTGCGCGCGCAGGACGCCGTCGAGCTGCGCGCCCAGGCGCTCGATCGCGCGCCGGCTCTGGCTGTTGAGGCGGTGCGTGCGGAACTCCACCGCGATCGCGTCCAGCGCCTCGAAGGCGTGGCCCAGCAGCAGCCGCTTGCACTGCGTGTTGAGCGCGCCGCGCTGCGCCGACCGGGCGTACCAGGTGCTGCCGATCTCGACGCGCCGGTTGGCGGCGTCGACGTTCATGTAGGTCGTCATGCCGACGATGCGGCCGGCGGTATCGAGCACCGTCCACGGCAGCATCAGGCCCTTGTCCTGCAAGCCCAGGCGGCGGTCGATCTCGGCGGCCATGCCTTCCGGCGAGGGCACCGCGGTGTACCAGAGCTGCCACAGCTCGCCGTCGCGCGCGGCTTTGCGCAGGCCTTCGGCGTGGTCTTGCGACAGCGGCACGAGCCGCGCGTGCGGCCCTTGCAGCGTAACCGGAGACAACCAAGTCATCGGTTATGCCTCTGCATGAAGACCAGCTTCTCGAACAGCGTCACGTCCTGCTCGTTCTTCAGCAGCGCGCCCACCAGCGGCGGCACGGCCACCTTGTCGTCGCGGCTTTGCAGCGCCTCGAGCGGGATGTCCTCGGCCACCAGCAGCTTCAGCCAGTCCAGCAACTCGCTGGTGCTGGGCTTCTTCTTCAGCCCGGGCAGGTTGCGCACGTCGTAGAAGGTCTTCAGCGCCGAGGCCAGCAGCTCCTTCTTCAGGCCGGGGAAATGCACGTCGACGATCTTCTGCATCGTCTCGGCGTCGGGGAACTTGATGTAGTGGAAGAAGCAGCGGCGCAGGAAGGCGTCGGGCAGTTCCTTCTCGTTGTTGGAGGTGATGAAGACGATGGGCCGGTGCCGCGCCTTGACCAACTCGCGCGTCTCGTAGACGTAGAACTCCATGCGGTCCAGCTCGCGCAGCAGGTCGTTGGGGAACTCGATGTCGGCCTTGTCGATCTCGTCGATCAGCAGCACCGTCGGCTGCTCGGCGGTGAAGGCCTGCCACAGCACGCCCTGCACGATGTAGTTGCGGATGTCGCGCACGCGCTCGCTGCCTTCGGCGCCGGCGAGCTGGCTGTCGCGCAGGCGGCTCACCGCGTCGTACTCGTACAGACCCTGCTGCGCCTTGGTCGTGCTCTTGATGTGCCATTGCAGCAGCGGCATCTTCAGCGCCGTGGCCACCTCCTCGGCCAGCATCGTCTTGCCGGTGCCCGGCTCGCCCTTGACGAGCAGCGGGCGCTTGAGCGTGACGGCCGCGTTGACCGCCAGCATCAGGTCCTGCGTGGCGACGTACTGGTCGGAACCCTGGAATTTCATGGGTGAAGAGGCTCGGGCAGAGAGGGTTGGAGGGGGTTCGAGCCAGTATAAGCGGCCCCTATAATCGTGAGCTGCATCAACGAATCTGCGGAAAGTCGCTGGACAGATTTCCGCCGGCGACCCTTCATCCCAACGTGGCCGACATGACAAAAGCCAAAGTGCTCACCCTCCTGCTGGCGCTGGCCGGCACCGCTTCCGTGGCCCAGGCGCAGGACGCTGCGGCCGGCCAGAAGAAGGCCGCCATGTGCATCGGCTGCCACGGCATCCAGGGCTATCAGGCCAGCTTCCCCGAGGTGCACAAGGTGCCGCGCATCGCGGGGCAGAACGCCAAGTACATCGTCGCCGCGCTGGCCGGCTACAAGAAGGGCGAGCGCAAGCACCCGACGATGACGGCGATCTCCACCACGCTGTCCGACCAGGACATGGCCGACCTCGCAGCCTATTACGAGAAGCTGGGCCAGAGCTCGGTGAAGACCGTGGCCGACGCGCCGGCCGCCGCGCCCGCGGCCGACGTGGAGGCGCTGCTGACCAAGGGCAACTGCGCCTCGTGCCACGGCGCCAACTTCAGCAAGCCCATCGACCCCAGCTACCCCAAGATCGCCGGCCAGTACGCCGACTATCTGTACGTCGCGCTCAAGGCCTACCAGACCGAGGGCAACCCGCAGATCGGACGCAGCAACGCGATCATGGCCGGCCAGGTCAAGCAGTTCAAGCGCTCGGAGCTGAAGGCGCTGGCCGGCTACCTGGGCGCGCTGCCCGGCGAGGTGCAGACGGTGTCGCAGTCCGAGTTCCGCTGATCCGGCTCAGCCCCGCAGAGGCCGCTGCCCCCGCAGCGGCTTTTTTTCGTCATCGGCCGGCTCAATTCCGGCCCCGCGCGGCCGATAAGCAGACAAACCGGCGCCCCAGACCGGCCGCTGACGCCCCATGCTCAAGAAGATCCCTGTCGAACAGGCCCGTCTCGGCATGCACCTGCACGCCCTGGAAGGGGCGTGGATCGACCACCCGTTCTGGAAGACGCGCTTCGTGATCAACGATCCGGAGGACCTGCGCAAGCTCGTGCGCAGCAGCGTGCGCGAGGTCTGGATCGACGTCGCCAAGGGCCTGGACGTCATCGAGCCGGAGGATTCTCTGCCGGTGCCGCTGCCGCCCGCGGCCGTGCCTTCGCCGCCCCCCGTGCCGGCGGCTGCGGTGGCCCCGGCAGTGCCGCGCCAGCGCCCGGCCACGCGCTCGATGGCCGACGAACTGCACGAGGCCGCGGCCATCTGCAACCGCAGCAAGACCGCGGTGCTGTCGATGTTCCGCGAGGCGCGGCTGGGCCGCGCGGTCGACGCTGAGAGCTGCCTGCCGCTGGTGGAGGAGATCAGCAGCTCGGTGGCGCGCAACCCCGGCGCGCTGGTGAGCCTGGCGCGGCTGAAGTCGCAGGACGAGTACACCTACATGCACTCGGTGGCCGTGTGCGCGCTGATGGTGGCGCTGGGCCGCGAGATCGGCATGGACGACGACGCCTGCCGCAGCGCCGGCCTGGCCGGGCTGATGCACGACCTGGGCAAGGCCGCGATGCCGCTGGAGGTGCTGAACAAGCCCGGCAAGCTGACCGACGACGAGTTCGCGATCATCAGGAGCCACCCCGAGCGCGGCCACGAGATGCTGCTGGAAGGTCGCGGCGCCAACGCCGACGTGCTGGAGGTCTGCCTGCACCACCACGAGAAGATGGACGGCAGCGGCTACCCGCACCGGCTGGCCGGCGAGCAGATCTCGGTGGTCGCGCGCATGGGGGCGATCTGCGACGTCTACGACGCCATCACCTCCAACCGCCCCTACAAGGCCGGCTGGGACCCGGCCGAGTCGATCGCGCGCATGGCCTCATGGCAGGGCCACTTCGACCCCGCGCTGTTCAACCGCTTCGTCAAGAGCCTGGGCATCTACCCGGTGGGCTCGCTGGTGCGCCTGGGCTCGGGGCGGCTGGCGGTGGTGGTGGAGCAGAACCCGGCGGCGCTGACGGCGCCCACCGTCAAGGTCTTCTTCTCGACCAAGAGCAACATGCCGATCAGCGTGCAGCGCCTGGAGCTGAGCGGCGGCAGCGACCGCATCGTGGGCCGCGAGTCGGTGGCCAAGTGGGGTTTCAAGAACCTCGATGCGCTGTGGGTCGACGGCGCGATGCCGCTGAAGGCCTGAAGCGGCCGTCCTCACAGCAGGCTCGCCTGCTCGGGCGGATACGTGATGGTCGTGCCTTGCACGCACGCGAACGGCGTGAGCTTGTGCATCCGGTAGTCGCCGGCCGACATGATCTCGACGACCGGCACGCCGCGCACCAGCAGCGCGTCGGCCACCAGCGAGCGGTGGCAGCGCCACGGCACGGCTTCGGCGCACATGATGGCGGTCCGTTTCTCGCGGCCCATGCGGATCAGCGCCGCGACGGCCTCCTGGAACGCCGCGCCCTGCATGTAGTCGGCGTAGCCCCGAAAGCTCGCGTTGCGCCAGCCGGCATTGGGCGAGTCCTTGCGCGCGTGCCGTAAGCCGCCCAGCGACGGCATCGGCACGTACTCGATCTGCGCCGCGGCCAGGCTGCCGGCCAGCGTGTCGGCGTTGAACTGCGGGTTGAAGCGCGAACGGGGCACCGTGCGCACGTCCGCCAGCCGCGCAATGCCGTAGGCCTGGAGTTCGGCGATGAAGACGTCGATCAGCAGCGTCGAATGCCCGACGGTGAAGATCGTGCCGTCGGGCCAATGGGCCTGCGGGGTCGGTGTCGTCACGACCGCGAGGCCTTGCGCGGCCGGGCGGCCTGCCCTGGCCATGGGCGTGCCTTAGGCTCCGGGCCGGAACCCGTCCAGGAGCCGGCATGGCCTTCGCATCGAACTGGTTGACCCACCCGCTGTTCTCCCTGCTCGTGTACGCGGTGCACCTGCTGGTCGTCGCGCGCGCGATCACGCGGCCCAATCGCACGCCTGCCTCGCGCGTGGCCTGGGTGGCGACGATCATGCTGCTGCCGCTGCTGGGCCCGCTGGCCTACCTGCTGCTCGGTGAAACCAGCATCGGGCGCGAGCGGGTCCTGCGGCTGCGCGAGGCCGAGGCGCGGCTGTCGCTGCCCGACGAGGCCGCCGCCGCGCCGCAAGGCATCACGCCGCGCGCTGCCGCGCTGTTCGACCTCGCGCATTCGATCAACGGCTTCCGTCCGGTGGCGGGCAACCGCATCGTCCTGCTGGGCGACCCCGACGCGCCGGCCGATGCGCCCAGCGGCGACTCCGACCTCGCCATCGACGCGCTGGTGGCGGACATCGCCGCGGCGCGCGAGCACGTGCACATCGGCTTCTACATCTGGCTGGACGACGGCAACGGCGGCCGGGTGGCCGATGCGGTCTGCGCCGCCGCGCGCCGCGGCGTGCACTGCCGGGTGATGGTGGACGCGCTCGGCTCGCGCGCCTTCACGCGCTCGCCGCGCTGGCGCCAGCTGCGCGATGCCGGCGTGCGCACGCTGGCGACGCTGAACGACATCCCGCGGCTGGGGCATCTCGCCGTCGGCCGCGTGGACCTGCGCAACCACCGCAAGATCGTGGTCATCGACAACCGCATTGCCTACTGCGGCAGCCAGAACTGCGCCGATCCCGCGTTCCGGGTGGCGGCGAAGTACGCACCGTGGATCGACATCCTCCTGCGCTGCGAAGGGCCGGTCGTGCGCCAGGCGCAGGTCCTGTTCCTCGGGGCCTGGATCGCCGAGACCGGCGAAGCGCTGCAAGCCCTGCCCGCCGCCGCCCCGGCGCCGCAGCGCCTCGAACCGGGCGCCGTGGCGCAGATGTTCGGCACCGGCCCGACCCGCGAGGACAACGCGATGTCCGACCTGTTCGTCGCCACCCTCTACGCGGCCCGCGAGGAACTGCTGATCACCACGCCCTACTTCGTGCCGGACGAGGCGCTCATCCGCGCGCTGTGCGCGGCGCCGCGGCGCGGGGTCAAGACCACGATCGTGTTCCCCACGCGCAACAACTCCTGGCTGGTGGGCTGCGCCTGCCGCAGCCACTACCGCGAGCTGCTGGGCAGTGGCGTGGCCGTGCACGAATACCCGCTCGGCCTGCTGCACACCAAGTCGATCACCGTGGACGGGCGGATCGCGCTGGCCGGCTCGGCCAACATGGACCGCCGCAGCCTGCAGCTCAACTTCGAGAACAACCTGCTGGTGGACGACCCGGCCGTCGCCGCGGCGGTCCGCCGGCGCCAGCTCAAATACCTGTCGGCTTCGCATCCGGTGGCCAGCGACCGCGTCCGCGCCTGGCCATTCCATGTGCGCCTGGTGCAGGACGCGGTGGGGATGATGGCGCCGCTGCTTTGACGTCTCGATCGGCATTCTTTTCGTTCGACGTTCAGGCCGTAGCCCGCCGGCGCACGGCGTCCAGGTAGGCCTGGCCGTCGGGCGGCAGCCCGCTGCGCTGGCTGGCCCAGATCATCTCGCCCAGGCAGTCCATCACCTCGTGGTGCGCTTCGTGCAGCGAGCCGCGGCGCGCGGCCAGCAACTGCACCGCCTGGCGGATGCCGTGCGGCTGGTCGATGCCGCATTGCTCGTCGATGGTCAGGTGCATCGCCAGGTGCAGGAAGGGGTTGGTGCGCCCCGCCTCCACCGTGTAGACCGCGGCCAGCGCCGCCGCCTCGTCGGCCAGCTCGGCGTGGTATTCGGGGTGCTGCTCGATCCAGTCGACCGCGCGTGCGTCCATCGGCGACAGCGGTTCGCCGGCGCGGCGGCGGCGCCACGCGGCGCAGAAGAAGCGCCGCACGTCGTTCTGCGAGGGCTGGAACATCGGAGAATTGTCGCCGTCCGCCATCCAACCTCCTCCACGACGCCATGAATGTCACGACCGCACAGCTCTTCACCGAAGCCCGCACGCAGAACGGCTATGTCGACCAGCCGGTGTCCGACGACACGCTGCGCCAGCTCTACGAGCTGATGAAGTGGGGCCCCACCGCGGCCAACAGCAGCCCGGCGCGGCTGGTCTTCGTGCGCACGCCCGAGGCCAAGGCCAGGCTGCTGGCCTGCATGAGCCCCGGCAACGTGGCCAAGGTGACGCAGGCGCCGGTGACGGTGATCGTCGGCATGGACCTGGAGTTCCACCACCAGCTGCCCAAGCTGTTCCCGCATGCCGACGCGCGCTCCTGGTTCGAAGGCAAGCCGGCGCAGATCGAGAGCAGCGCTTTCCGCAACTCCAGCCTGCAGGGCGGCTACCTGATCATCGCGGCGCGCGCGCTGGGGCTGGACTGCGGCCCGATGAGCGGCTTCGACGCCGCCAAGGTCGACGCCGAGTTCTGGGCCGGCACGGCGGTCAAGACCAACTTCGTCTGCACGCTGGGCAAGGGCGACCCGAGCAAGGTCTTCGCCCGCAACCCGCGGCTGACGTTCGAGGAAGCCTGCAAGCTGGTGTGATCGGCGGCTGGTCCTTCTACGCCGCGGCGGTGCCCGCGGTCTTGCTGATCGGCCTGTCCAAGAGCGGCTTCGCCGGCGGCTTCGGCGCGCTGGCGGTGCCGCTGCTGGCGCTGAGCGTGCCGGTGCCGCAGGCGGCGGCGATCCTGCTGCCGGTGCTGTGCGTGGCCGACGTGCTGGGCCTGACGCAGCTGCTGCGCGACCGCGACCGTGGCCTGGTGCGGCTGCTGCTGCCGGCCGGGCTGGCCGGCATCGTGCTGGGCGCCTTGAGCTTCGGGTTGCTGCCGGTGCCGGTGGTGTCGGGCTTGGTGGGAGCGATCACGCTCGCCTTCCTGGCCGTGCGCACGCTGTTCCCGCCGCAGGCCGACGCGCCGCCGCCGCCGCGCTGGCTGGGCCGCGTGCTGGCCGTGGTGTCGGGCTACACCAGCTTCGTCGCCCATGCCGGCTCGCCGCCGCTGGCGTTCTACGTGCTGCCGCTGAAGCTGAAGCCGGTGAACTTCGCGGCGACGATGGCGGTGTTCTTCGCCGCCATCAACCTGTCGAAGTGGGTGCCGTATGCGTGGCTGGGGCTGATCGACTGGCGCAACCTGGCGACCTCGGCCGTGCTGCTGCCCATCACGCCGCTGGGGGTGTGGATCGGCGTGAAGTTCGTCCGCCGCGTGCCGCAGGCGCTGTTCTACCGGCTGTTCAACCTGGGCCTGCTGCTCACCGGCTGCAAGCTGCTGTGGGACGCCTGGCGCTGAAGCGCTGCCTGCCGGGCTGTGGGCCTGTTCCTACAGCGATTCGGCATCGAGGACGATGGAGGCGGCCTGCGCCGGCAGGCACAAAGGGAACTCCCGGCGGCGGCTTCCTCGCTGCCTGTTTCGACCAAGGAGTTTCGACATGGCCAACCCCGTGATTTCGTCCGACAAGGTGAACGGCACCAAGGTCTACAACGTCCAGGGCGACCGCCTGGGCTCGATCGACGACCTGGTGATCGACAAGCGCTCGGGCCTGGTGCGCTACGCGCTGCTGGAGTTCGGCGGCTTCCTGGGCATGGGCACCGACCACTACCCGCTGCCCTGGAGCATGCTGAAGTACGACGTCGACCGCGACGGCTACGTGGTGCCGCTGGACAAGGGGCAGATCGAATCGGCGCCGCACCACCCGGTGGACGAGCGCCCACCGTATACCGACGAGTATGGCCGCAAGGTCTATGACTACTACGGCGTGGGCTGGATGTGAGCCTGACGGCCCGCCTTCAGCTCGTTAGTGGGATTGATCGCGAGGCGGCGCTTGCGCCGCCGCCTCGCGCTCGGCCCGCTCGCGCGCCCAGGTCTCCTCGAACTGCTGGCGGCCCAGCTTGGCGATCGCGATCAGCCGCGCTTCGTCGCCCGAGTGGGGCGCCATCTTCTCCATCAGCTCGATGCTGTGGGCGCGGAAGCGCTCGGCCGAGGTTCGGGCCGACAGCGGGTCCAGCCCCAGCGTTTCGAGCACGCTGCGCGCCGACAGCAGCGCCGAGTCCAGGGTCTCGCGCTCGATCAGCGTCACGCCCAGTTTTCTCAAGCGGTAGTAGTGGTCGACGTTGCGGGCGCGCGCCACCAGCGTGAGTTGCGGGAAGTGCTCCCTCACCAGCCGCGCGCATTCGACGCTCTGCTCCACGTCGTCGATGGCCAGCACGAAGACTTTCGCCCGCTCGGCGCCGGCGGTGCGCAGCAGATCGAGCCGCGTCGCGTCGCCGTAGAAGGCCGGCCAGCCGAAGCGGCGGATCGCCTCGACCTGCTCCACGTTGTGCTCCAGCACCGTGGCCGACCAGCCGTTGGCGCTGAGCAGCCGGCCCACGATCTGCCCGTAGCGGCCGAAGCCGGCGATGATCACCGGCGCGTGCTGCGGCTCGGTGAGCTGCGGCAGCCCCGACGGCAGCGGCCGGCGCGCCAGCGCGCGCGCCGCCCAGCGCTCGGCCAGCAGCAGCAGGAGCGGCGTCAGCAGCATCGAGATCGCGACCGCGGCCACCAGCAGCGACGCCGTCGCCGCGTCGATCGCGCCCACGCCCTGCGCGGCCTGGAAGACCACGAAGCCGAACTCGCCGCCCTGCGCCAGCAGGATCACGAACACCGGCCGCTCGGCCACCGCCAGCGGGATGCGCGCCGCCAGCGCCGCCAGCACCAGCGCCTTCAGCAGCAGGAAGACCAGCACCACCGCCAGCATCAGCGCCGGCTGGCGCGCCACGACCGCGAAGTCGATGCTCATGCCCACCGCGATGAAGAACAGCCCCAGCAGCAGGCCCTTGAAGGGCTCCAGGTCGGTCTCCAGCTCGCGCCGGTACTCGCTCTCGGCCAGCAGCACGCCGGCCAGGAAGGCGCCCAGCGCCATCGACAGCCCCACGCTCTGCATCAGCGCCGCGGTGGCCACCACCAGCAGCAGCGAAGCGGCGGTGAAGATCTCGGGCGTCTCGCTGCGCGCGATCCAGCGCAAGGCCGGGCGCAGCAGCAGCCGGCCACCGAAGACGATCGCGACGATCATGCCCAGCGCCTTGGCGCCGACGCGCCAGCCCTCGCCGCCGCCATCGGCGTGCGCGCCGCCCAGCGCCAGCAGCGGCACCACGGCCAGCACGGGGATCGCGGCGATGTCCTGCAGCAGCGCGACGCTCAGCACGCCCTGGCCGGCGCCGGTGCCCATCAGGTTGCGCTCGTTCAGCACCGCCAGCCCGATCGCGGTGGACGACATCGCCAGGCCCAGCCCGGCGACGACGGCCAGCCGCCAGCCGGTGCCGGCGGCCAGCGCGGCGGCGGCGATCAGCGCCGCCGAGCCCAGGTACTGCACGCTGCCCCAGCCGAAGATGGGCCGCCGCAGCGCCCACAGACGGCGCGGCTCCAGCTCCAGCCCGACCATGAACAGCATCAGCACGACGCCGAACTCGGCGAAGTGCAGCATGGCCTGCGCGTCGGTCACCAGGCGCAGCCCGAACGGGCCGATCGCGATGCCGGCCGCGAGGTAGCCGATGATGGCGCCCAGCCCCAGCAGCCGCGCCAGCGGCACCGCCAGCACCGCGGCGCCGAGGTAGATCAGGCTGGCGTGGATCCAGGTGGGACCGTGTTCCATCGCCCGACAGCCTCCTACCGGCCGGGCTCGGCGGGCAGCGCGCTCAGCGTGCCCCGGCATCCGGCGCGCGTGCCGTCGTCGTGGATCCCGGCCAGCAGCGCCTGCATCCGGCGGCGGTGCGCGGCCGCGGCCTCGCCGTCGCCCAGCGCGTGCCGGGCGCGCGCCAGCGCCTCGTGCGCGAAGAAGCGTTCCATCGCGTCGGCGCCCTCGGCCTCGCAGCGGGCCAGGCAGGCCTGGGCGTGCCGCAGCGCCGGCCCGCCCTGGCCCAGCGTGGCGTGGCACAGCGCGAGCTGGTAGTCGGCACGCTCGATGTTCAGCCAGGCGCCGGTGGCCGACCACAAGCGGTGGGCCAGCGCCGCGGCGTCGAGCATCAGCGCGTCGCGCGCGGCTTCGCGTGGCAGGCTGCGGATGTCGTTGGAGGTGTTGTGCGCGCTGGCGGCATAACCGCGCAATGCATCGGTGTCCGCATCGGCGCCGGCGGCGGCCCGGCGCAGCACATCGGCCTCGTCGGCCAGCAGCCGCCGGCGCGCCTCGGCCACGTCGCCGCGGTGCAGCAGCACCATCACCACGCTGTGCAGGCCGCGCAGGCGGGCGGCGGCGGGCGGCGGCACCGCCGGGCGGCCGGCCAGCGTGTCCAGCACCCACTGCGTGCGCCGGCGCTGCGCGGCCAGCGCGGCATGCGCCGGCACCTGCGGCAGCAGCGCTTCCAGGCCGGCGGCGTTGCCCCGGTGCGCCAGCCACAGATGCTCGGCCAGGCACAGCGCATCGGCGCCGTCGGCGCTGTCGGGCAGCCGCGGCGCGCGCGAGCGCAGCTCGGCCATCACCGCGTCGGGCGTCTCGGCGTGGGCCTGCCAGGCCTGGCTCAGCCAGGTCTCGAAGCCGTCGCCGGTTGCGGCCTGCACGGCGGGCGCCGTCAACTGGGCGCGTAGGCCAGGCGCACGTAGATCGGCGCGAAGGCCTCGGCCTGGGTGATCTCGACCAGGCTCTCGCGCGACAGCTCCAGCATCGCGACGAAGGTCACCACCACCACCGGCATGCCGCGTGCGGGATCGAACAGGTCCTGGAACTCCAGGAAGCGACGACCCTGCAGCCGGCGCAGCACGATGCTCATGTGCTCGCGCACCGAGAGCTGCTCGCGGCTGATCGTGTGGTGCTGGTTGAGCCGCGCGCGCTGCAGGATCTCGGCCCAGCGTTCGGCGCAGGTCGTCGGCGTCGACCGCGGGCAGGCGCGGCGTCAGGCTCTGCTCGACGAAGATCTGCGCGCGCAGGAAGTCGCGGCCCAGCAGCGGCAGCGCGTCCAGCCGCGCGGCGGCCAGCTTGATCTGCTCGTACTCGACCAGGCGGCGCACGAGGTCGGCGCGCGGGTCGTCGCTCTCGCGGCCGTCGTCCCGCGGCTTGGGCGGCAGCAGCATGCGCGACTTGATCTCGATGAGCATGGCCGCCATCAGCAGGTATTCGCTGGCCAGCTCGAGGTTGCGCTTGCGGATCTGCTCGACGTAGTCCAGGTACTGGCGCGTCAAGTCGGCCAGCGGGATGTCGAGGATGTTGAAGTTCTGCTTTCGGATCAGGTACAGCAGCAGGTCCAGCGGGCCTTCGAAGGCTTCGAGGAAGACCTCCAGCGCATCGGGCGGGATGTACAGGTCCTGCGGCATCCGGAACAGCGGCTCGCCGTAGAGGCGCGCCACGGCCACCTGATCCACCACCTGCGGCTCCAGTTCGCCGGCGGCCAGCGCCGCGGCCTCAGTCACGCTGGGTCTGATAGACGTAGGGCTGCTGCGGCACGCGCGCCGCGCGCCACTCGGCCAGGGCCTCGCGGTCGAGCTGGCGGTCCCACAGCAGCGCACGGCCGGCGCGCTGCTCGGCCTCCAGCGTGGGGCGCTGGGCCTTGAGCTGGTCGATGAACTGGGTGACGTCGGACTTGTAGGGCTTCCAGAAGAGCGGCATGGCGGCGCGGGGCAGAGTCGAGGGGCGGGGCACAATCGCGGCCGGCATTTTATCGAGGGAGACGACATGCGGACCCTGTTGGCGCTGCTGGGCGCCGCCGCCGCGCTGGCGGGCTGCGACCCGGCGCGCGTGGCCAAGCTCGAAGAGGGGGTGTCGACCGAGGCCCAGGTGCGCCAGGAGTTCGGCGAGCCGGTCACGGTGACGGTGCTGCCCGACGGCCAGCGCGTGCTGGACTATCCGCGCCAGCCCGAGGGCTGGACCAACTACCGCATCACGATCGGCGCCGACGGCAAGATGAGCTCGCTGCGCCAGTTGCTCAACGCCGACAACTTCGCGCGCGTGCAGCCGGGCATCAGTGAGATGCAGGTGCGCGAGCTATTGGGCCGCCCGGCGCGGCAGCAGTCCTGGCCGCTGCGCAACGAGCGCGAGCTGGTGTGGCGCTTCCACCCCGACGTCAACCACTCGGCGCTGTTCAGCGTCTACTTCGACGCCGAAGGCCGCGCGCTGCGCACCGCGATCACCGACGATCCGCGCGCGCAGGCTCAGATGGGGAACTAGCCGCCGCCGGCCGCGGATGCCGCCGGCGTCGCCTCGAAAACGAACAGCCCGGTCCGACGAGGCCGGACCGGGCTGCGGGCGTCAAGGGCGCTCAATCATCCTTGTAGATGTCGACGTCCTTGGTTTCCCTGAGGAACAGCGAGCCCACCACGAAGGTGATCGTGGCGATGATGATCGGGTACCACAGGCCGCTGTAGATGTTGCCCTGGGCCGCCACGATCGAGAACGACACCGCCGGCAGGAAGCCGCCGAACCAGCCGTTGCCGATGTGGTACGGCAGGCTCATCGAGGTGTAGCGGATGCGCGTGGGGAACAACTCCACCAGCATGGCCGCGATCGGGCCGTAGACCATGGTCACATAGATCACCATGATGGTCAGGATCAGGATGATCATCCACCAGTTGCCGCTGCCCGCCGGGATCGGGTCGGCCTTGGCCGGGTAGCCGGCGGCGTTGAGCGCCTCGCGCACCTCCTTCTCGAAGCGCGGCTTGGCTTCCTTGGCGTCGGGCTGGTCGGCCGCGTAGGTGGCGATCTGCTTGTCGCCCACCTTGACATAGCCCTGCTGCAGCGAGGCGTCCTCCACCAGGTCGTAGTTGACGCCGGAGTTGGACAAATAGGTACGGCTCAGGTCGCAGCCGGTGGTGAACTTGGCCGTGCCCGTCAGGTTCAGGATCAGGCCGCAGTTCTTGGGCGGCGCCACCACCGTCACCGGCGACTTCTCGATCGCCGCGGCCAGCTTGGGGTTGGCGTACAGCGTCAGCGCCTTGAACAGCGGAAAGTAGGTCAGCACCGCCAGCAGGCAGCCGGCCATGATGATGGGCTTGCGGCCGATCTTGTCCGACAGCGAGCCGAAGAGCAGGAAGAACGGCGTGCCGATGATCAGCGACAGCGCGATCAGCACGTTGGCCGTCGGCCCGTCGACCTTCAGGAACGACTGCAGGAAGAACAGCGTGTAGAACTGGCCCGTGTACCAGACCACCGCCTGGCCGGCCGTGCCGCCCAGCAGCGCCAGGATCACGATCTTCAGGTTGCTCCACTGGCCGAAGGACTCGGTCAGCGGCGCCTTGGAGGTCTTGCCCTCGGACTTCATGCGCGCGAAGGCGGGCGATTCCGAGAGCTTCAACCGGATCCACACCGACACCGCCAGCAGGATGCCCGAGAACGCGTACGGGATGCGCCAGCCCCAGTCGGCGAAGTCCTTCTCGCCGACGTACAGCCGCGTGCCCAGGATCACCATCAGCGCCAGCATCAGGCCGACGGTGGCGGTGGTCTGGATCCACGCCGTGTAGGAGCCGCGCCGGCCGTGCGGCGCGTGCTCGGCCACGTAGGTGGCGGCGCCGCCGTATTCGCCGCCGAGCGCCAGGCCTTGCAGCAGCCGCAGCGCGATCAGCACGATGGGCGCGGCGATGCCCCAGGTCCTGTAGGTGGGCAAGAAGGCGACCAGGAAGGTCGACAGGCCCATGATCAGGATGGTGATCAGGAAGGTGTACTTGCGGCCGACCAGGTCGCCCAGCCGCCCGAACACGATGGCGCCGAAGGGCCGCACCGCGAAGCCCGCGGCAAAGGCCAGCAGGGTGAAGATGTCCCGCGTGGCCGGGTCCAGCGCGGTGAAGAAGCTGGTGGCGATGATCCCGGCCATCACCCCGAACAGATAGAAGTCGTACCACTCGAACACGGTGCCCAGCGACGACGCGAAGATGACGCGCCTCTCGTCGCTGCTCATGGGCCTCGGTTCGGATGCCCGGATGCCCGGGCTTCCAGCCATTGCCATTGCGGTGTCTCCTTGTAGATGTGTTTACAGCTTGAGATGACGGGCCGGCGCTTCGGCGAGCTTCAGTCAGCGGCCCGTCAGCCACTGTTGGCGCGCTGGCTGAACGTTCGCTGACAACGTGGGCGGCCCGGGTCCGGTCGGCGCCCCGGTCTGCGGGTTTCCCCAGGTATGAAAAACCCGCTCCGGGCGGGGCCATGCGGGCCGCTGCACCGCGTGGGCCGCCGCGGCGCTGGGCGAGAATCGGCGCGTGAGCAGGGCCGGCGACACTCCCGCTGCATCGACCGCGAGCCCGGACTCCCGGCTGCATCGCCGCTACCTGGTGTTTGCCGTCTGCCTGTGCCTGTTCATCGTCGCAATGGGCGCGCTGGAGCGGATGGGCATGCCGCGGCTGTGGATCGGCGTCGCCTTCATGGCCGGCACGGTGCTGATCTACGCCGGCATCGGCTTCCTCTCGCGCACCTCCGACGAGGCCGAGTACTACGTGGCCGGGCGCCGCGTGCCGGCGGTCTACAACGGCATGGCGACGGCGGCCGACTGGATGTCGGTGGCCTCGTTCATCGGCACGGCCGGCGTGCTCTATCTCAACGGCTTCGGCGGCCTGGCCTACATTCTGGGCTGGACCGGCGGCTACTGCCTGGTGGCGCTGCTGCTGGCGCCCTACCTGCGCCGCCTGGGCCAGTACACGGTGGCCGACTTCCTGGGCGCGCGCTACGGCGGCACGGCGCCGCGGCTGATCGGCGCGCTCGCCACCGTGATGGTGTCCTTCGTCTACGTGGTGGCGCAGCTCTACGGCGTGGGGCTGATCGCCTCGCACCTGCTGGGGCTGGGCTTCGAGGTCGGCATCTTCATCGGCCTGGGCGGGGTGCTGGTGTGCTCCTTCCTCGGCGGCATGCGCGCCGTCACCTGGACCCAGGTGGCGCAGTACATCGTGCTGATCGTGGCCTACCTGGTGCCGGTGGTGTGGCTGGGCCTCAAGCAGCCGGCGATGGACGCTCCGGTGCTCGGCTACGGCGGCCCGCTGGCGGTGGTGACCGAGCGCGAGCAGGCGCTGCTGGCCGACCCGCGCGAGCGCGAGGTGATGGCGCTGTGGCAGGCACGCGCCGCCGCCGCCGCCGCGCAGCTGCGCGACGTGCCGGCCGCGATGCGCCAGGAGGCGCGCGAGCTGGCCGCCGAGGCCGCGCGGCTGCGCGCCGAGGGCGCCCCGCTGGCGCGCATCCAGCAGGTGGACCGCCAGTTGCGGCTGCTGCCCCGGACCGAGGCGCAGGCGCGCCAGCGCTACGAGCGCGCGCGCGACGACGCCCTGCAGCGCGCGCGGCCGCTGGGCGGCATGGCGCCGCAGGCCCAGCCCTTCCCCCGCGGCGACCCGGCCGGCGACGCCCGGCAGCGCGAGCTGTACCGCAGCGAGCGCATGAACTTCGTCGCGCTGGTGTTCTGCCTGATGCTGGGCACCGCGGCGATGCCGCACGTGCTGGCGCGCTACTACACCACCACCACGCCGCAGGCGGCGCGGCGCTCGGTGGGCTGGTCGCTGTTCTTCATCACCGTGCTGTACCTGGCGGCGCCGGCGATGGCGGTGCTGGTCAAGGCCGAGGTGCTGGTCGACCTGATCGGCCTGCCATTCGACCAGTTGCCGGCTTGGGTGCGCCGCTGGTCCAGGCTCGACGGCAGCCTGGTCTCGGTGGAGGACATCAACGGCGACGGCGTGCTGCAGCTCGGCGAGCTGCGGCTGGGCAGCGACGTGATCGTGTTGCTGGCGCCGGAAATCGGCGGCCTGCCCTTCGTCGTCAGCTACCTGGTGGCCGCCGGCGGCTTGGCCGCGGCGCTGTCCACCGCCGACGGGCTGCTGCTGTCGATCAGCAGCGCGCTGTCGCACGACATCTACTACCGCGTGCTGGACCCGCGCGCGCCGGCGATGCGGCGCGTGATCATCTCCAAGGCGCTGGTGCTGCTGGTGGCGGCGTCGGCGGCCACCGTGGCGTCGCTGAAGGTGGCCAACGTCGTGCACCTGGTGGCGGCGGCGTTCTCGATCGCCGCCTCGGCGCTGTTCGCGCCGCTGGTGCTGGGCGTGTTCTGGCGCCGCGCCACGCGCTGGGGCGCGGTGGCCGGCATGGCCGCGGGGCTGGCCACCTGCTTCTACTACATGCTGGTCAACCTGCCGTGGAGCCGCCAGTGGCTGGGCCTGGCGCGGCCGCTGGCCGAGACGCGCTGGTGGGACGTGGACGCTACCTCGGCCGGCTTCTTCGGCGTGCCGGCCAGCGTGGCCGCGATGGCGCTGGCCAGCCTGCTGACGCGGCGCGACGGGCCCCAGCAGATGGCGGTGCTGGACCGCCTGCGCCGGCCATGACGGACCGCGAGGTTCGTGCTGGCTATGATCGGGCCCCTGCGCTGGGGACGAGAGTTGTTGCAGTCCATGAACCCGGGCGATCTGATCGACAAGACCGACAGCGGCTTGCAGGAACTGCGGACGAGGGCCGCCGGCCTGCCGCCGCGCTTGCGCAGCCTGCTGATCCTGGTCGACGGACGGCGCACGCTGGCGCAATTGCAGGCCGCGGCGGGGCAGATCGGCGCGCCGGCCGATGCCGTCGAGCAGCTGCTGCAGCGCGGCCTGGTGGCCTTGCGCCCGCTGGGCGCGGCGCTGCAGCCCCTGGCGACCGGCAGCGAGCACGTGGACCTGCCGCTGGACGCGCCGTCCGCGCCGTCCGCGGCCGCGCCGGCCGACGCCGCCGAGCGCTTCCGCAGCGCACAGAAGCTGATGAACGACAGCGTGGTCGACGCGGTCGGGATGCGCGCCTTCTTCTTCACGCTCAAGCTCGAGCGCTGCTTCATGCTGGACGATTTGCGCGCGCTGCTGCCGGAGTACCGGCGGCTGCTGGCCAAGGCGGCCGACCCGGCGCGTGCGCGCGCCAGCGAGCAGCGCGTTGAAGGCTTGCTGTCATGAGCGAAGCAGACGACGCGCCCGTGATCGAGCCGCCCGAATCGCCCTACTGGCAGCGCACGCGCCGCTTCAGCGCCTGGCTGCTGCTGGCGTGGTTCGGGGTGACCTTCGCCGCCGCCTTCTTCGCGCGCGAGATCGACTTCAGCTTCTTCGGCTGGCCCTTCAGCTTCTGGTTCGGTGCCCAGGGCGCGCTGCTGCTGTACCTGCTGCTGGTGGTGGCCTACGCCTGGTGGATGGAGCGGCTGGAGCGCCGACAGCCGCCCGAAGAGGGTTGAAGAGGGCTGAAGGTCGTCAGGCCTGCGCTTCCTCCTCGAAGGCCGCGGCCACCGTCGGCACGATCTGGTCGGCGCCCAGGCGCTGCTCGAAGCCCGAGCGGCGGATCAGCGACAGCGGCTGCTCGTTGACGTTGGCCAGCACCAGCGCCTGGCCCTGGCGCTGCAGCGTGCGGTGCAACTGCTCCAGCGCGTCCAGCCCCGAGGTGTCCATCGAGATCAGCCGGTGCATCTCCAGCACCACCGCGCGCGTGCCCGGCGGCAGCTGCGCCGGCAGCATCTCGATCTTGCCCACCGCGCCGAAGAACAGCGCGCCGAACAGCTCGAACACCTGCACGCCTTCGGGCAGGCCGTCGCGCGGTTGCGGCTCCACGCGGAACAGCGTGCCCATGCGGTAGATGAAGAAGGCGCAGGCCAGCACCAGCCCCACCTGCACCGCCACCGTGAGGTCGAAGATCACCGTCAGCAGGAAAGTGCCGAGCAGGATGGTGCGGTACTGCGCGCTGAACTGCCGCAGGCGCACGAACTCGCGCCACTCGCCCATGTTCCAGGCCACGAAGGCCAGGATGCCGGCCAGCGCCGCCAGCGGCACGTTCATCGCCAGCGGCGCGGCCAGCAGCACCACCAGCAGGATGGTGGCCGCGTGCACCAGCCCCGCCACCGGGCTGCGCGCGCCGGCGCGCACGTTGGTCACCGTGCGCGCGATGGTGCCGGTGGCCGGGATGCCGCCGAACAGCGGGCCGACGAAATTGGCCACGCCCTGCGCCATCAGCTCCTGGTTGGGGTCGTGGCGCGGGAACTCGGTCATGTTGTCGGCCACGCGCGCGCACAGCAGCGACTCGATGGCGCCCAGCAGCGCGATCGTGATGGTCGGGATCACGAGCTGCTTGGCCGTGGTCCAGCTGAACTCGGGCAGCGCCAGCGCCGGCAGCGCCTGCGGGATGCCGCCGAAGCGCGTGCCGATGGTCTCCACCGGCAGCTTGAACAGCGTCACCGCCAGCGTGGCCAGCACCAGCACGATGATGGTGCCCGGCACGTGCGCGGCCAGGCGCCGCAGCCGCGCCACCAGCCCGATCGGCCCGGTGGGCATGGCGTAGCTCTTGGGCCACAGCACCACCAGCGCCAGGCTCGTGCAGGCGATCAGCACCGCCCACGGGTTGGCGGTGTGCGCATGCCGGACCAGCACCTCCAGCAGCGCGAAGAAGTCGCCCGGCAGCTTGGGCGTCTGCAGGCCGAAGAAGTCCTTCACCTGCGACAGCCCGATCAGCACCGCGATGCCGTTGGTGAAGCCGATCACGATGGCCACCGGCACGTAGCGCACCAGCGCGCCCAGCTTGAACAGGCCCATCAGGAACAGCAGCACGCCGGCCATCGCGGTGGCGATCAGCAGGTTGGCCAGGCCGTAGCGCTCGACGATGCCGTAGACGATGACGATGAAGGCGCCGGCCGGGCCGCCGATCTGCACGTTGGAGCCGCCCAGAGCGGCGATCAGCGCGCCGGCGATGATCGCGGTGAACAGGCCCTGCTCGGGCTTGACGCCCGAGGCGATGGCGAAGGCCATCGCCAGCGGCAGCGCGACGACGCCCACGGTCAGCCCGGCGCCGACGTCGGCCATCAGCGCGGCGCGCCCGTAGCCGGGCGCGGTGTCCATCAACCGTGGACGAAAGCGGTGGAAGCGGTTGGAAAGCATGCGGTCTCCTGAAGGGCGGCGGGGCGGGCGAAGCCGCTGCCGGGAGGACCGCAGTGATGGGCGCGGACGATGAAGCGCCGGCGCCGCGAAGGCAGGCACACGCGGGGATCGGCGATCCACCGCAAGATGCGCACGGCCGGTACCAGCATGACGCGCATCATGCCAGCCGGCGACCGACTCCGACTCCGCGCGGGCTTGGCCAGGATCAAGGCGAGCTCAGGACCAGCGCAGCAGCCAGTCCTTGACCAGCGGCAGCTTGAGCCCCCAGCGCACCGTCAGCACCGCGCCGCCGGCCAGCAGCACGATGGCCAGCAGCCACAGCAGCGGCTTGAAGCGCCGCAGCCTCAAGCGCCAGCGCAGCGCGCGCGTGGGCTTCAGCGGGGCGGGCAGGCCTTCGCCGCGCTCGCCTTCCAATGCGCGGCGCAACTCGGCCACGCTTTGCGGGCGCGCGGCCGGCGGCACCGCCAGCATCCAGTCCAGCAGCGCCAGCAGCTCCAGCGAGTAGCGCTTGTCGTTGCGGTACAGCGTCAGCGCCACGCGGCTGCCGTCGCGCTCGGGCGCCGGCGGCGGCGGCTTGCCGGCCACCATGTAGAACAGCGTGGCGCCCAAAGCATAGAAGTCGGTCCAGGGGCCTTTCGCGGCGGCCTGCGCCTGGCCCTCGGGCTTGCCGTTGCTGCCGTACAGCTCGATCGGCGCGAAGCCGTCGCGCGGCCCGGTGGGGCCGGTCTCGCCGAGCGCCGAGGTGACGCGGCGCGCGGCGCCCAGGTCCATCAGCACCAGGCGGCCGTCGGGCTCGACCATGATGGTCAGCGGCGAGATGTCGCGGTGCTGCAGCCCGCCCTTGTGCAGGGCCGCCACCGGGCCCAGCAGCGCCGCCAGGATGTTGCGCAGCCCGGGCTCGCGCGGGGGGCGCCAGCGGGTGGACATGGTGTCCTGCAGGTTGCGCCCGGTGTAGAGGTCCATCGCCAGGTAGGCTGTGCCCCGTTCCTGCCAAAGCTCGTGCACCTTGACCAGGTTGGGGTGATCGATCTGCAGCAGCAGCTTGGCCTCGTTGAGGAAGAAGCGCTGCCCATGCTCGAAGGTGGCGGCGTCGGCTGCCGAGCGCGGCGCCACGCTGCCGTCGGGCCGGCGCTCGGCCAGGCTGCCGGGCAGGTATTCGCGCACCGCGTACTCCAGCTCCGACTCGGGCTCGACCACGCGGTAGACGATGCTGAAGGCGCCGATGCCCAGCACCGAGCGCAGCTCGTAGCGGCCCAGCCGCGTGCCGATGGGCAGCGGTGCGGGCGGCGGCAGCTTGCGGCGCGGCCTGGGGGTGGCGGGCATGTCGGCTTGTCAGCGCACGCGCAAGCCGGCCACGGCGCCGGCACCGGGCTCCAGCAGGTACAGCCCCGGCTGCGCCTTCTCGTCGGCGTGGCTGGCGGCCAGCACCATGCCTTCGGAGACGCCGAACTTCATCTTGCGCGGCGCCAGGTTGGCCACCAGCACCGTGAAGCGGCCGACCAGATCCTCGGGCGCGAAGGCGCCGGCGATGCCGCTGAAGACGTTGCGCGTGCGTCCCTCGCCCGCGTCCAGCGTCAGCCGCAGCAGCTTGACCGAGCCTTCGACGCGCTCGGCGGCCACGATCCTGGCGAGGCGCAGGTCGACCTTGGCGAAGTCGGCGATGCCGATTTCCGCGGCCAGCGGCTCGCCCCCGGGCGGCGACTGCGGCGGTGGGCCGGCTTCTGGCGGCGGCTCGAACAGCGCTTCCATCAGCTTCGGGTCCACCCGCTGCATCAGGTGCTGGTAGGTACCGATGGTGTGCGCGCCCATCGCGCGCTGCGCGTCGGACCATTGCAGCGGCGCGATGCGCAGGAAGGCCTCGACCTGCGCCGCCAGCGCCGGCAGCACGGGCTTCAGGTACAGCGTCAGCAGCCGGAAGGCCTCGATGCAGGTGCTGCAGACGTCGTGCAAGGCGTCGTCCTGTCCCGGCTGCTTGGCGATTTCCCAGGGCTTGTGCGCGTCGACGTACTCGTTGACCTTGTCGGCCAGCAGCATCACCTCGCGCAGCGCCTTGCCGAACTCGCGCTCCTCGTAGAGCTGGGCGATGGTCTCGGCGTGCGCGCGCAGCGCGTCCAGCACGATGCGGCCTTCGACGCCGATGTCGGCCGACAGCCGAGCGCCGAAGCGCTTGCCGATGAAGCCGGCGGCGCGGCTGGCGATGTTGATGTACTTGCCCACCAGGTCGGCGTTGACGCGCGCGACGAAGTCATCGGGGTTGAAGTCCAGGTCCTCCACGCGCGCGTTGAGCTTGGCGGCGATGTAATAACGCAGCCATTCGGCGTTCATGCCGAGTTCCAGATAGCGCAGCGGGTCGATGCCGGTGCCGCGGCTCTTGCTCATCTTCGCGCCGCTGACGGTGAGGAAGCCGTGCACGTAGACGCGGTCGGGAATCTTGCGGCCGCTGAACTTCAGCATCGCGGGCCAGAACAGCGTGTGGAAGGTGACGATGTCCTTGCCGATGAAGTGGATCTGCTCCAGATCGGGCTGCGCCAGGTAGGCCTCGAAGTCGATGCCGATCTTGGCGCAGCGGTTCTTCAGGCTGGCGAGGTAGCCCACCGGCGCGTCCAGCCAGACGTAGAAGTACTTGCCCGGCGCGTCGGGGATCTCGATGCCGAAGTAGGGCGCGTCGCGGCTGATGTCCCAGTCGCCCAGGCTGACGCGGCCTTCGGCGTCGCGCGTGAACCACTCGCGCACCTTGTTGGCCACCTCGGGCTGCAGCCGGCCGTCCTGCGTCCAGTTCTCCAGGTAGGCCACGCAGCGCGGGTCGGACAGGCGAAAGAAGAAGTGCTCGCTGGTCTTCAGCACCGGCGTCGCGCCCGACAGCGCCGAGTACGGGTGCTTCAGCTCGGTGGGCTGATAGACGGCGCCGCAGACCTCGCAGTTGTCGCCGTACTGGTCTTTCGACCCGCAGCGCGGGCACTCGCCCTTGATGAAGCGGTCGGGCAGGAACATGCCCTTGTCGGGGTCGAAGAACTGCTCGATCGTGCGCGAGTCGATCAGCTCGTTCTTGCGCAGCGCCAGGTAGATGCTGCGCGCCAGCTCGTGGTTCTCCGGCGCGTCGGTGCTGTGCCAGTTGTCGAAGCCGATGTGGAAGCCTTCGAGGTAGCGCGCGCGGCCGGCGGCGATCTGTGCCACGAAGTCCTGCGGGCTCAAGCCCGCCTTCTCGGCCGCGATCATGATCGGCGCGCCGTGCGCGTCGTCGGCGCAGACGAACTGCACCTCGTGCCCGCGCATGCGCTGGAAGCGCACCCAGGTGTCGGCCTGGATGTACTCCATCATGTGGCCGATGTGGAAGGCGGCGTTGGCGTAGGGCAGCGCGGTGGTGACGAAGAGCTTGCGGGTCATGTGGGCTCGAAAAGCAAGGCCGAATTCTAGGGGGGCCCTCCTATCATCGAGGCCATGGAACGCCACCTGGATCCGGGGTCCTGGCCGCGCCGCGACGCCTTCGAGCACTTTCGCCGCTTCGACAACCCGTACTTCAACGTCTGCACCCGGCTCGACCTGACGGCGCTGGTGGCGCTGAAGCCGCGCCTGCCCGGCAGCCTGAGCCTGGCGCCACCACCACCTGCTGCTGCGCGCGGCCAACGAGCTGGAGCCGTTCCGCTACCGCCTGGACGGCCCGCGCGTGCGCGTGTTCGACGTGGTGCACGGCAGCACGGCGGTGCTGCGCGACGACGACAGCATCGCCTTCGCCGACCTGGACTGGGACCGCGACTTCGCGCGCTTCGCGCAGGAAGCCGGCGCGCGCATCCGCGCCGTGCAGCGCGGCGAGCGGCCTTTCGACGCCACGCCCGAGCGCCAGGACGTGCTGCACTTCACCACGCTGCCGTGGCTCGACTTCACGAGCTTCTCGCACGCGCGCAACTGGGGCCGCGACGACGCCGTGCCCAAGATCGCCTTCGGCCGGCTGCAGGCAGCAGCCGACGGGCGCTGGCGCATGGCGATGGCCGTCGAGGTGCACCACGCGCTGATGGACGGGCTGCACGTCGGCCGCCTGGTGCAGCTGCTGCAGGCGCGGCTGGACGATCCGGCGCCCTGGTTGATCTGAGCCAAGCCCGACCCTGGAGACGAGGCGGCCTGCACCCAGCGGCTAGACTGCGCCCGCTTTCGCCTCAGCCATCCGCCATGTCCGCCCCTGCCGTCACCGAAGCCGCCCTCAATGCCGCCCTGCAGACCGTCGTCGACCCCCACACCGGGCGCGACTTCGTCAGCACCCGCCAACTGCGCAACCTGCGCGTCGACGGCGGCGACGTCTCCTTCGACGTCGAGCTGGGCTACCCGGCCAACAGCCAGCACGCCGGGCTGCGCAAGGCGCTGATCGCCGCGGCGCGCGGCGTGCCCGGCGTCGGCAACGTCAGCGTCAACCTGACGACGAAGATCACCGCCCACGCGGTGCAGCGCGGCGTAGCCCTGCTGCCCAAGGTGAAGAACATCGTCGCCGTGGCCTCGGGCAAGGGCGGCGTCGGCAAGAGCACCACCACCGCCAACCTCGCGCTGGCGCTGGCCGCCGAGGGCGCCAGCGTGGGCATCCTCGACGCCGACATCTACGGCCCCAGCCAGCCGATGATGATGGGCATCGAAGGCCGGCCCGAAAGCCACGACGGCAAGACCATGGAGCCGCTGGAGAACCACGGCGTGCAGGTGATGTCGATCGGCTTCCTGGTCGACCCCGACCAGGCGATGATCTGGCGCGGCCCGATGGCCACGCAGGCGCTGGACCAGTTGCTCAACCAGACCAACTGGCGCGAGCTGGACTACCTGCTGGTGGACATGCCGCCGGGCACCGGCGACATCGCGCTGACCTTGAGCCAGCGCGTGCCGCTGACCGGCGCGGTGATCGTCACGACGCCGCAGGACATCGCGCTGCTCGACGCGCGCAAGGGCCTGAAGATGTTCGAGAAGGTCGGCGTACCCATCCTCGGCATCGTCGAGAACATGGCCGTCTACTGCTGCCCCAACTGCGGCCACGTGGAGCACATCTTCGGCGCCGACGGCGGCAAGAAGATGGCGGCCGACTACGGCGTGGACTACCTCGGCGGCCTGCCGCTGACGATGGCCATCCGCCAGCAGGCCGACAGCGGCCGCCCCACCGTGGTGGCCGAGCCCGACGGCGAGGTGGCGGCCACCTACAAGGCCGTGGCGCGCCAGGTGGCGGTGAAGATCGCGCTGAAGGCCAAGGACTTCTCGGCCAAGTTCCCGACCATCACGGTCAGCAAGGGGACTTGAGGGCCGCCGGCTAGATCGTCACGACGCCGGCCCGCTGCGCCGCGTCGAGGGCGCGGACGAGCGCCGGCAGCCCATCGCGGCGCAGCCGCGCCAGCAGTTCAGCGGCGGCGGGCCCGGACGTGAGATCGGTCCGAAAGCGATGGAACGCGGCCGCAAACGCCGGCGGCTGGCGCTGGAACAAGGCCGTCAGGAACGCATCGGGCTTCTCCAGCGCGATGCCCAGCCTGGCCAGCCCGGCTTTGCTGAAATCCCGGGTGTTGCGGGTGATCAGGGCCACGGCGTGTGCATGCGGGTATGCCCGGGCAGCGGCCAGGCTGTACGCGCAGGCTGCCACGTGAAGGTCTTTGGCGGACCGCACCGCCGCCGCCACGCGGCCGAAGTGCGCCTGCACCGCCTTCACGCTGACCAGTGCGTTGGGCAGCGCGTCGCGCATGCGCTGCTCGTGCGCTTTCGCGTCGGCGGCTGTCTTCTTCCGGCCCGTGTCGACCAGCGCGCGCCCGAGTTCGTCCAGGATCAGCGGCGACCAGTGCAGCCGGATCAGGCCCTCGTAGTCGAGGTAGATCAGCAGTCCCCGCGTCGTCGCCGCAAACAGCGTGTCCGCGTCGGCGACGACCGGCAGGCTCACCGCGCGAAGATCTCTTCGTCGAGATCCTTGGCCAGGCGCTTGAGCGATTTGGCCTGGCGTGCGTGCTCGGTCGCTTGCCAGCGCACGACGGCGCTGCGCAGCACGCGGCGCTGGTTGCCGACCTTCTGGTGCAGTTCCACCGCGCCGGTGTCGATCAGCTTGACCATGAAGGGGCGGCTCACGCCGGCCAAGCGCGCGGCCTGCTCGGTGGTCAGCACCGCGTCGGCGGCTTCGTCCGGTGCCTGCGCGGGCGCCGTGGCGGCGAAGATCTGCACGTCGGCCTGGCCCAGCGCCTCGGCCAGGTCGCGCACGATGGCCTGGCGCGCCCTGGCGCTGACCTTGACGTGCCGCTGCACGATGGACACGAAGGGCTCGACGGCGAACGAGAGCTTGACAACGGGGTTGTGCATCATGATGTAGCGAAGTCTAGCATTTTCTCGAAATCACCGAAATACTCGAAAAGGCTGTCGAATGCATTAAGTTGCGCGCCCTTGGCCTTGGCTGCGGGTGCAGCATCCGATTCCCGCTACAGTTGCCGCCGTGACAGGCAGTTTGATGCATGAAATCGAGGTTCCCGGCCCGCTGGTGCCGGTGGGCGAACTGCCGGCTGCCGCCGACAAGAACCCCTTCCTCGTCGCCCTCGGCGAGCGCGTGCGCGCGCTGCGGGCGCGGCGCGGCATGACGCGCAAGGCCGTCGCGCAGGCGGCCGAGGTGTCGGAGCGGCACTTGGCCAACCTGGAATACGGCGTCGGCAACGCATCGATTCTGGTGCTGCTGCAGGTGGCCGGCGCGCTGCAGTGCTCGATCGCCGAGCTGATCGGCGACGTCACCACCTCGTCACCCGAGTGGCTGCTGATCCGCGAGCTGCTGGAGCACCGCGACGAGGCCACGCTGCGCCGCGTGCGCGTGGCCGTCGGCCAGATGCTGGGTACCGGCGGCGCCAACGGCGCCAGCCCCGCGTCGCGCAGCGCGCGCGTCGCGCTGGTGGGGCTGCGCGGCGCCGGCAAGAGCACGCTGGGCCAGATGCTGGCCGACGACCTGGGCTTTCCGTTCGTCGAGCTCAGCCGCGAGATCGAGAAGTTCGCCGGCTGCAGCATCAACGAGATCCAGGCGCTGTACGGCCAGAACGCCTACCGCCGCTACGAGCGCCGCGCGCTGGAGGAGGCGATCCAGATCTACCCCGAGGCGGTGATCGCCACGCCCGGCGGCCTGGTGTCGGATGCCGCCACCTTCAACCTGCTGCTGGCGCACTGCACCACCGTGTGGCTGCAAGCCGAGCCCGAGGACCACATGAAGCGCGTGGCCGCCCAGGGCGACCTGCGGCCGATGGCGGCCAGCAAGGAGGCAATGGACGACCTGCGCCGCATCCTGTCGGGCCGCGCGGCGTTCTATTCCAAGGCCGAGTTCAGGCTCGACACCAGCGCGCAGCCGCTGGAGCCCAGCTTCCTGGCGCTGCGCCGGCTGGTGCGCGAGGCGCTGGGCCTGCCCGCTTAGGGCCTGTTCACGCTACGGAGGCGGCTGCGTGAGTACCCAAAGCCGGCGCAATCTAGGCGCGAAGCCGCAGACGTGGCAGGTCCCACGTCAAGGCTTCGCAACAACGAGTGCGCCGGCTTTGGGTACTCACCCTTCGGGCCGGGGTCGCTTGGGGCGCAGCGCGGCGTTGCAGGCCTTGCACGGGGGTCGACCCCGTGCGGCGGCCTGCGCCTTGCGCTGCATCCCCAGGCGACCCCGGCGCAGCCGTCTCCGTAGCGTGAACAGGCCCTAGGTTCCTGCCGCGGGCTTCAGGGGCTGCCTGCCAGCAGCCCGCGCGCGGTCTCCACCGTCAGCGGCTTGGTCACGAAGCCGCTCAGCCCCGGCAGCGTTTGCGCGCGCGCCTGGTCCTCGGGCGCCGACGACGAGGTCAGCATCACCAGCATCAGCGCCGGCTTGGCGGCCAGCAGCGGCGCCGCGGCGGCGGCGAAGGCCCAGCCGTCCATGCCCGGCATGTTGATGTCCAGCAGGACCAGGGTGCGGGGCCCGCCGGGCATCGCGGCCAGGTAGGCCAGCGCGTCCTCGGCCATCTCGAAGACCTGCAGCTCGCCGCCGAAGCCGGCGCGGCGCAGCACCACCTCGTGGAAGACGTTGTCGGCCTCGTTGTCGTCGACCAGCACGATGCGTTCGATCATCAGGCCTCCTCCGTCGCGCGCGGCAGGCACAGCGTGAAGCAGCTGCCGGCGCCGGGCTGCGACTGCAGCTCGATGCGGCCGCCGTGCAGCTCGGCGATGCGCCGGCAGCTTGCCAGCCCCAGGCCGGTGCCGTCGTAGTCGCGGCGCGATCGTAACCGGCTGAACAGCCCGAACAGCCGGCCGCGGTGCTCGGGCGCGATGCCGATGCCCTGGTCCTGCACCGCGATGCGCCAGCACTCGTCGTCGCTGCGGTCCAGCACCTGCACCTGCGGCGGCACGCCGGGCGCGTGGAACTTGATCGCGTTGCTGACCAGGTTCTGCAGCAGCAGGCGCAGCAGGTGGGGGTCGGCGTCCACCGCCGGCAGCGCGCCCACCGCCAGGTGGCCGCCGCTGCGCTCCAGCGCCAGCGCGAGGTCGGCGCGCACGTCCTGCAGCAGCGCGTTCAGGTCCACCGGCTGGCGCTGCAGCGGCAGGCCTTCCAGCCGCACGTAGGCCAGCAGCCCGTCGAGCAGGCCGAGCATGCGCTGGCCGCCCTGGGCGATGAAGCCGAGATAACGGCGCGATTCGGCGTCCAGCGCCGCCGGCGGATCCTCCTGCAGCAGGCCGGCGAAGTTGCAGATGGTGTTGATGGGCTCGCGCAGGTCGTGCGAGATCATGTGGATGAAGCGCTGCTGCTCCTCGTTGCGCTGCTGCAGCAGGCCCACGGTGCGGCGCAGCTCCACCTGGGCGTGCAGCAGCTCGTCGACGTCTTCCACCCGCATCACCACGCCGTGCACCGCGCCTTGCTCGTCGTAGGCGGGCAGCAGCGTCGCGCGCACCTGGCGGCGGCCGCGGCCGGGGTAGTTCACCGCAGTCTCGTAGCAGATGCGCTCGCCGGCCAGCGCGCGGTCGATCATCGGCTTGACGCGGTGGGTGAATACCTCGTCGCCGATCAGCTCGGCCATCGTGTGGCCCTCGATGCGGTCGCGCCCGCAGGCCCAGTACTCCAGGTAGCGGTCGTTGACGTAACGGTAGACGTAAGCCGGGTCGATGAAGGACTGCAGGTCCAGCGAGTGCGTGGAGGCGATGGTCACCTGCAGCAGCCGCTCGCGGCTGCGCGCGGCCTCGGTCTCGTGGCGCGCCAGCTCGTCCAGCGCGACGCGGCGCTGCCGCGTCAGCTCGATGCCGCGCGCGGCCAGCGCCTGCAGCGCGGCCGGCTCGGCAGGGGCGGTGGCGGCCAGGGCGTGCAGCTCTTCCAGCAACTGCTGGGTGCGGTCGCCCACCGCCAGCAGGGTGGACAGCGCGGCCTGGCGGCGCGCTTCGGCGGCCAGCGGCTCGGTCCCGGTCAGGGGGGCGACGGCAAGGGTCATGAGGGAATGTTAGGCGTAACTGACGGGGATCAAAGCCACGTCACGACCCTGGGTTTGCCGTTGACGCAAGACAAGCCTCGCGCCGCGGATCGGCGTCGAATGGTGCTGCGGTGCGGAAACGGTCCGCAACGCAAGGGCGGCCAAGCCTTCGGTCCCGGCCCGCCGCCTGCTGAATCAGACCAGGACCACTTTAGGAGAGAACATGTCGACCCGTCTCGCCCCCCTGTCGCTGGCCGCCGTGGCTGCCGCGGTCGCGTTGCTGGCAGCCGCCAGTGCCGCCATGGGGCAAAGCCAGGAGCCCATCCAAGCCATCGTGCCGCCGCAGCAAGTCAACCTCGGCATGGTCGAGCTGGGCAAGAAGCTGTACTTCGACCCGCGGCTGTCCAAGTCGGGTTTCATCTCGTGCAACTCCTGCCACAACCTCAGCATGGGCGGCACCGACAACATCAAGACCAGCATCGGCGACAAGTGGCAGCAAGGCCCGATCAACGCGCCGACGGTGCTGAACTCCAGCCTCAACGTCGCGCAGTTCTGGGACGACCGCGCCGCCGACCTGAAGGCCCAGGCCGGCGGCCCGATCGCCAACCCGGGCGAGATGGCCTTCAGCCACACGCTGGCCATCGGCGTGCTGGAGTCGATCCCGGCCTACCAGCGCGAATTCAAGCAGGTCTTCGGCAAGGACAAGATCGACATCGACCAGGTGACGCTGGCGATCGCCGAGTTCGAGAAGACCCTGGTCACGCCCAACTCGCGCTTCGACCAGTGGCTGCTGGGCAAGAAGGACGCGCTGAGCGCCGACGAGCTGGCCGGCTACCAGCTCTTCAAGAACAGCGGCTGCGTGGCCTGCCACAACGGCCCGGCGGTGGGCGGCAACTCGTTCCAGAAGATGGGCGTCGTGCAGGCCTACAAGGCCACCAGCCCGGCCGAGGGCCGCAGCGCGGTGACCGGCAAGGAGATCGACCGCTTCACCTTCAAGGTGCCCACGCTGCGCAACGTGGAGATGACCTACCCGTACTTCCACGACGGCGCCGCCAACACGCTGACCGAGGCGGTGGACGTGATGGGCCGGCTGCAGCTCGGCAAGAACTTCACCAAGGATGAGAACGCCAAGATCGTGGCCTTCCTGAAGACGCTGACCGGCGACCAGCCCGGCTTCATGCTGCCGGTGCTGCCGCCGTCGAGCGACGCGACGCCGCGGCCCAACCCCTTCAAGTGATTCGAAGGGGCCCCAGGCGGGCTACTCCCGCACCACCGTCACCGTGCACCCCGCCTGGGCCACCACCTGCGAGCTGACGCTGCCGAAATGGCGCCGCAGCGCCGACGCGCCGCGCGCGCCCATCACGATGTGATCGACGCGCGTGCGCTCGGCGAAATCGACGATCGCCGCGGCCGCGTCGGGCGCTTCCAGCACGTGGAAGGTCAGCCGCGCCTCGTCGAGCTCCAGCGCCTTGACCATCGGTCGTGCCCAGTGCTTGAGCGCGACCAATTGCTTGACGTGGCGGCTGTGGCCTTGCTCGTCGAGGCGCTCGTCCATCGCGATGCGGCCGGTGCGCATCACGCTGACGCAGGCCAGCCGCGCGCCGGGCTCGGTCAGCACGATGCGGCGCACCGTCTCGCGCAACTGGTCCAGCAGGCCTTGTGACGCGTTGTCGACGTCGACCGCGGCCAGCACGATGGGGCTCTTCATCAACTGGCTGGTGGCGCCGGGCTGGGGCAGCCGCCCGCCGTCCTGGCCGGCGGCGCGCAGCCGGCGCTTGAAGCGCTGCCAGCGGCTGTCGGTGCCGGCCTTGGCGGCGCGCTCGGTCAGCGCCACCTGCGCGGGGTATTGCAGCGCCAGCGCGAGCTGCGCGCCGCTCTGGAAGCGTTTGGCCGGGTCGACCTCCAGGCATTGCAGGATCACCTCCTGCAGCCAGGGCGGGCAGTCGGGCCGCAGGCGGCGCGGCGGCACCGGGTCTTCGTAGAGCCGGCGGCGCAGGCCGCGGATGTCGTCGGGCTGGCCGAAGGGGCGCTGGCCGGTGGTGAAGTGGTAGAGCATCACGCCCAGGGCGAACAGGTCGCTGCGCGGGTCCTTGCGCACGAACTGCACCTGCTCGGGCGACATGTAGGGGCCGGTGCCCATCGGCAGCTCGAACTCCTCCTCCAGCAGGTCGGGCAGCTTGTCGTGGCGCGAGAGGCCGAAGTCCACCAGCACCGCGCAGCCGTCGGCGCGGAACATGATGTTGCTGGGCTTGACGTCCAGGTGCACCAGCCCCTGGCGGTGCAGATCGTGCAAGGCGGTGGCCACGCGCGAGCCGATCTCGATCACCTCGTCGATCGGCAGTGGCGCCGCGTCCAGCCGCGGCCGCAGCGACGCGCCTTCGATGCGCTCCATCACCAGATAGGGCTGACGCGTGAAGTCGCCGCGCGCCACATAACGCGGCACGTGAGGACCCGACAGCGCCGGCAGGATGAGCTGCTCGACCTCGAAGCCGACGATGGTGGCCGGATCCTCGCCGCCCTTGATGCGCGGCACCTTCATCACCAGCAGCATCGCGTCGTCGCCGGGCGCCGGCGTCTCGCGCTGCACGGCCCAGATGGTGGCCATGCCGCCCTGGTGCAGGTGCTGGCCGACGACGAAGCCGTCGATCACCTGGCCTTCGTGCAGCCGGGTGGGCGGCGCGGCGGCTTCGTCTTCAGATGCCATGGGCCAGGCGCTCGGCCAGCGCCGGGGGCAGCCCGGCGGCGCGGATCTTGGCGGCCGCCGACTCGTGGTCGTAGGGCACGCGCCAGAAGCTCAAGCTACCTTCAGCCTCGTCGTGGATCGCGTAGCAGGCGGCGGGGTCGCCGTCGCGCGGCTGGCCCACCGAGCCGGGGATCACCAGCCAGCGCCGCTGCGGCAGCAGCGGGATCGGCACGCCCGGCGTCGGCACGAAGTCGGCCGCCTTGCCGGTGGCCGACAAGTGGTACAGCCGCGGCTCGTGCACGTGGCCGCAGAAGGTGATGCGCGCGCGCGTCGCGTGCAGGCTGCGCATCGCGTCCATGCGGCCGAGGACGTAGCCCCAGTCCTGCGGCGCCCAGGCGTTGGCGTGCACGTACAGCACCTTGCCCGCCTCGCGGCGCAGCGGCAGCCGGGCCAGGAAGTCGATCTGCTCGGCGTTCAACTGGCCGCGCGTCCACTCGATCACCAGCCGCGGCTCGGGCCGCATCTCGGGCGACGCGCCTTCCACGGTGGCGAGGTCGTGGTTGCCCTGCACGGCCGGCGCGCCGGCGGCCACCAGCTCGCGCACGCGGTCCACCACCCAGCCCGGGTCGGCGCCATAGCCGACGAAGTCGCCCAGCAGCGCATAGCCGTCCACGCCCTGGCCGGCGGCGTGCTCGAGCACGGCTTCCAGCGCCTCGCGGTTGGCGTGCAGGTCGGTCAGGACGGCGGTCTTCATCGCAGGCCGCAGTCTGACATGAGCCGCGCAGCCAAGCGGGACCGGGCTTTCACCGGGCTGCTGCGGCGAGGCGGCAGCACACCGCAACATGCCGGTTAGCTTGCGTCATACCAGAAAAGGTATAGACTGCCGCTGTGGCCGACGACGCAAAGCCGCTGTTCTGGATCGGGAGCAGCAAGAAGGACTTGATGGCGTTGCCCGTCATGGTGCGGAAGTTCTTCGGCCATGCCTTGGACTTCGCCCAGCGAGGCGACCAGCACGACGCGGCAAAGACGCTCAAGGGCTTTGGCGGAGTTAAGGTGGCCGAGGCACTGGCAAAGGAGCTGCAAGATGGCAAAGCACAAGACTGACGGTGTCGAGATCGAGGCCGGCTCGGGCAACGTCTTCGCCGATCTTGGCTTGCCCGATGCCGGGAAGCTCAAGATCAAGTCGGGCCTGGTGATCGAGATCACCCGTGCCGTGCGGCGCCTGGGCCTGACGCAGGAAGAGGCCGGCCGGCGCATGGGCATTTCCCAAGCGAAGGTCTCGGGGATGATGCGCGGCGACTTCGACAATCTCTCCGAGCGCAAGCTGATGGAGTGCCTGAACCGCCTGGGGTACGACATCGAGATCAAAGTTCGTCCTGCCGCCGAGGCCGTCGGCCATCTGACGTTGGCGATCGCTTGACTGGCTCCCCTTTGGGGGCGGGCTGAGCGCTGCCGCGCCCTGGAGGCCGCTCAGCGCGGCACGATGCGCGCGCCGGTGAGCTGCTCCTGCGCCTGTACCAGCGCCGGCACGAAGCGGCTGCCGTGGCCCAGCGCGCTGGCGATGGCCAGCGCCTGGTGCACCGCCTCGCCCACCACCGACGGCGCGGACAGGCCTTCGGCCAGGTGGGTGTAGTAGCGCACGTCCTTGCGCGCGTTGTCGAGCTCGAACTTCAGCCCGTCCATCTGGCCGTCCAGCGTCTTGGCCATGGCCTGGAACAGGCCGCTGTTGACCGGTCCCATCGCCACCAGCTCGACCAGCTTGCGCAGATCCACGCCGGCGCGCTGGCCGACCGCGAAGGCCTCGGCGGTGGCGGTGCAGATCGCCTGCGCGATGAAGTTGTTCAGCAGCTTGATCACGTGGCCCGAGCCCGGCGGGCCCATGTGGAACACGTTCTCGGCAAAGGCGCGCAGCACCGGCTGCAACCGCTCGTAGACCTCGGGCTCGGCGCCCACCATCACGTTGAGCCGCCCGGCCTCGGCCTCCACCGGCGTGCGCGACAGCGGCGCGTCGACCAGCGTGACACCCAGCGCCGCGGCCTGTGCGCGCAGGCGGTGGGTGGAGTCGGGCTCGGAGGTCGAGCAGTCGACCACCAGCAGCCCCGGCTTGGCGCCGGCCAGCAGGCCATGGGCGCCGAGCAGCGTCTCTTCCACGTGCGGCGAGCCGGTCACGCAGAGGAAGACGAGCTCGCTGCTCGAAGCCAGCGCCGCGGCGTCGGCGGCTTCGGTGGCGCCGGCCGCCAGCAAGTCGGCCACGCGGTCGCGCCGGCGGTGCACGGTCAGCGCCAGCTCGTGGCCCTTGGCCAGCAGGTTCTTGGCCATGCCGTGGCCCATCAGGCCGCTGGCGCCGATGAAACCGATCTTCATGGTGTCATCCCCGGCCCACGAAGGGCATCTTGGTCGCCATCACGTTGACGAACAGCATGTTGGCCGACAGCGGCAGCCGCGCCATCGTCAGGAAGGCGTCGACCACGCATTGCACGTCCATGCGCGGCTCGGGCCTGATGCTGCCGTCGGCCTGCGGCACGCCGGCCGTCATGCGCTCGGTCATCTCGCTGGCGGCGTTGCCGATGTCGATCTGGCCGACCGCGATGTCGAACGGCCGCCCGTCCAGCGCCGCGGTGCGCGTGAGGCCGCTGATCGCATGCTTGGTCGCCGTATAGGCGATCGACCCCGGCCGCGGCGCATAGGCCGAGATGCTGCCGTTGTTGATGATGCGGCCGCCCATCGGCGACTGCCCGCGCATGATGCGGAAGGCCTGCGACAGGCAGTAGAAGCTGCCGTTCAGGTTGGCGTCGACGGCGCGGCGCCAGTCCTCGCCGCTCACCAGGTCGGGCGTGGTCGACGCGAGCCCCAGGCCGGCGTTGTTGAACAGCAGGTCCAGGCGGCCGAAGGCCTTCTCGATCTGCGCGAAGGCGGCCTGCACCTGTTCTTCGCGACCCACGTCGCAGGCGATGGGCAGCACGCGCGCGGGGTCGGCGGCCTGCGCGGCGGTGGCCTGCAGCGCGTCGAGCCGGCGGCCCAGCACCGCGACGGTCCAGCCGTCGTCGATCAGCGCGAGGGCACAGGCGCGGCCGATGCCGGAACCGGCACCGGTGATGGCAGCGTATTTCGTGTGGTTCATTCAGTGATTGTCTTTCGGCACAAAGGCCCCGCGCTGCCCGACCAGGAAGTCCAGGTCCGCGCCTTCATCGGCCTGCAGCACGTGGTCGATGTAGAGCTTCCAGTAGCCGCTTTGCAGCGGCGGCTGCGGCGGCCGCCAGTCGGCGCGGCGGCGCTGCAGTTCGTCGTCGTCCACGTGCAGGTGCAGCTTGCGCGCCGCCACGTCCAGCGTGATCAGGTCGCCGTTCTTCACCAGCGCCAGCGGGCCGCCGGCGGCGGCCTCGGGCGCGGTGTGCAGCACCACGGTGCCGTAGGCGGTGCCGCTCATGCGCGCGTCGCTGATGCGCACCATGTCGGTCACGCCCTTCTTCAGCACCTTGGGCGGCAGCGGCATGTTGCCGACCTCGGCCATGCCGGGGTAGCCCTTGGGGCCGCAGTTCTTCAGCACCAGGATGCAGGTCTCGTCGACGTCCAGCGCGTCGTCGTCGATGCGGCGGTGGAAGTCGTCGCTGTCCTCGAACACCACCGCGCGGCCGGTGTGCTGCATCAGCGCAGCCGTTGCCGCGCTGGGCTTGATCACCGCGCCGCGCGGCGCCAGGTTGCCGCGCAGGATCGCGATGCCGGCCTTCTCCTTGAACGGCGTGGCCATGGTCTTGATCACGCGCGGGTCGACGTTCTGCGCCTCGGCGAGGTTGTCGCGCACGGTCTTGCCGCTGACGGTGACGAGGTCCAGGTGCAGCGTGGGCGCGATCTCCTTCATCACCGCGGGCAAGCCGCCGGCGTAGCAGAAGTCCTCCATCAGGTGCTCGCCGCTGGGCTGCAGGTTCAGGATGCAGGGCATCTCGGAGCCCAGGCGCTCGAAGTCGTCGATGCTCAGCTTCACGCCCAGACGTCCGGCGATCGCGATCAGGTGGATCACCGCGTTCGTGCTGCCGCCGATCGCGGCCAGCGTGCGGATCGCGTTCTCGAAGGCCTCGCGCGTCAGCACGTCGGTGATCGTCTGGTCGGCATGCACCATCTCGACGATGCGGCGCCCGGCCAGCCGCGCCAGCACGTTGCGGCGGCCGTCCACCGCGGGGTAGGCGGCGTTGCCGGGCAATCCGATGCCCAGCGCCTCGACCATGCTGGCCATCGTGCTGGCGGTGCCCATGGTCATGCAGTGGCCGTGGCTGCGGTGCATGCAGCTCTCGGCCTCCAGGAAGTCCTGCAGCCGCAGCGTGCCGGCGCGCACCTGCTCGCTCATGCTCCAGACGCCGGTGCCGCTGCCCAGTTCCTGCCCGCGCCACTTGCCGTTGAGCATGGGTCCGCCGCTGACGCCGATGCTGGGCAGCCCGCAGCTCGCCGCGCCCATCAGCAGGCTGGGCGTGGTCTTGTCGCAGCCGAACAGCAGCACCACGCCGTCGATCGGGTTGCCGCGGATGCTTTCCTCCACGTCCATGCTGGCGAGGTTGCGGTACAGCATCGCGGTGGGGCGCATCAGCACCTCGCCCAGCGACATGACGGGGAATTCGAGCGGAAAGCCGCCGCCCTCGTAGACGCCGATCTTTACCTGCTCGGCGATCGTGCGGAAATGGCTGTTGCAGGGGTTCAGCTCGCTGAAGGTGTTGCAGATGCCGATCACCGGGCGGCCGTCGAACTGGTCGTGCGGCAGGCCCTTGCCTTTCAGCCAGCTGCGGTACGCGAAGCCGTCGCGGTCCTGGCGGCCGAACCACTGCTGGCTGCGCAGTTCTTCGGGCTTCTTGCGGGGCTTGGAACTCATGGCTGCTGGCTTTCCCGGGTGGCACGGCGAAGGCGAAGCATATTATGGTATGACGATTGAACGACCCCCGGTCCACCCCCGGATTTGCCCCAGGAGCCGCCCGCCGTGCCTGCCATCGATGTTCTCGCCGTTTCGCGCCTGGCGCCCTTGTACCTGGACCCGCTGTACCAGCGTTACCAGTTGCACGACCGCCTGCAAGAGACCGGCCCCGCGGCCTTCGCCGCCGCGGCGCCGCGCATCCGCGCCGTGGCGGCCAGCGGCGAATCGAAGGTCAGCGCCGAGCTGATGGCCCAGCTGCCGGCGCTGGAGATCGTCTCGGTGATGGGCGTGGGCTACGACGGCGTCGACGTCGCCGCCGCCAAAGCGCGCGGCATCAAGGTGACGCACACGCCCGACGTGCTGAACGACGAGGTGGCCGACACGACCATCGGCCTGATGCTGTGCGCCGCGCGCCAGCTGCCGGCGGCCGACCGCTTCGTGCGCGCCGGGCAGTGGCCGCAAGGCCCGTTCCCGCTGCAGACGCAGATGTCGGGCAAGCGGCTGGGGCTGGTCGGCATGGGGCGCATCGCCAAGGCCATCGCGCAGCGCGCGCAGGCCTTCGGGATGAGCATCGCCTACACCGCGCGCTCGGCCAAGCCCGAACTGCCGTATCGCTTCTTCGCCACGCCGGCGGCGCTGGCGGCCGAGAGCGACTTCCTGGTCGTCATCACGCCCGGCGGCGCCGCCACGCGCAAGCTGATCGATGCCGCGGTGCTGCGCGCGCTGGGGCAGGGGTGCGGCAACGGCATCCTGGTCAACGTGGCGCGCGGGCCGGTGGTCGACGAGGCGGCGCTGATCGACGCGCTGGAGAACGGCGTGATCGCCGGTGCCGGGCTGGACGTGTTCGAGAACGAGCCCCAGGTGCCGCAGCGCCTGATCGCATTGCCGCAGGTGGTGCTGACGCCGCACATCGGCAGCGGCACGCGCGAGACGCGCCAGGCGATGGCCGACCTGGCGCTGGCCAACCTCGAAGCCCATTTCGCCGGCCGGCCGCTGCCGACGCCAGTGCCCGAGCTGCGCTGATCCCCGGGTTAGTCCGGGTCGGTGGCCGGTTCAATGGTCATACGATATGACGACAACCGACGGCCGCGGCGACCAGACCGCGACATCTTCATGGACCGCAAGGAGACACGTTCGATGAGACTCAAGACCTGGATCGCGCTCGCGCTGGCCGCCTCCGGCCTGGCCGCCGCCCCCGCCGCGCAGGCGCAGGAAAAGCTCACCGTCTGGTGGGTCAAGGGCTTCTACAAGGCCGAGGACGACGCGCTGTTCGAAGCCATCAAGAAGTTCGAGGCCAAGAACAAGGGCATCAAGGTCGAGCTGTCGCAATACCCGGTGCAGGACACCATCCCCAAGACCGTGTCGGCGCTGGATTCTGGCAACCCGCCCGACGTGGCGTATTCCGACGTCTACGACTTCCAGGTCACCGCCAAGTGGGCCTACGACGGCAAGCTGGAGGACATCTCCAGCGTGCTCGACCCGCTGCGCGCCAAGTTCGAGCCGGTGGCGCTGTCCACCACCTTCCTCTACAACAACGCGACGCAAAGCCGCGCCTACTACGCCTTCCCGATCAAGCAGCAGACCATGCACATCCAGTATTGGAAGGACATGCTGGCCGATGCCGGGTTCAAGGAAGCCGATATCCCCAAGACCTGGAAGGAGTACTGGAGCTTCTGGTGCGACAAGGTGCAGCCCGCGTACCGCCAGAAGACCGGCAACCGCGGCTTCGGCATCGGCCAGCCGATGGGCGTGGATTCCAGCGACTCGTTCTTCTCGTTCCTGACCTTCATGGACGCCTACAACGTCAAGCTGGTCAACGATTCGGGCAAGCTGCTGGTCGACGACCCCAGCGTGCGCCAGGGGCTGATCAACGCGCTGAACGACTACACCGCGCCTTACACCAAGGGCTGCACGCCGCCGTCGTCGACGAGCTGGAAGGACCCCGACAACAACGTCGCTTTCCATAACAAGACCACGGTGCTGACGCACAACGCGACGATCTCGATCGCCGCCAAGTGGCTGGACGACATGAACAACACCACGCTGACGCAGGCCCAGCGCGACGTGGCCAAGGCCAACTACACCGAGAAGATCGCGACCGCGGGCTTCCCCGCCAAGCCCGACGGCAGCAAGATGGTCTACCGCGCGGCCATCAAGACCGGCGTGATCTTCAAGGACGCCAAGAACAAGGCCGCGGCCAAGAAGTTCGTCGCCTTCATCCTGGACGAGGCCAACCTGACGCCTTACGTCGAAGGCTCGCTGGGGCGCTGGTTCCCGGTGACCAAGAACGCGCAGCAAAGCCCGTTCTGGAAGGCCGACGCGCACCGCACCGCGGTCTACAACCAGTTCATGGCCGGCACGGTGCCGTTCGAGTTCACCAAGAACTACAAGTTCACGGTGCTCAACAACGAGAACGTCTGGGCCAAGGCGATGAACCGCATCCTCAACGAGAAGGTGCCGACCGAGAAGGCGGTGGACGAGCTGATCGCGCGCATCAAGGCCGTCGCCGCGAACTGACGACGCCCAGCGCCTGACGCCCCCATGGCTGCTGCCACGGCCCTCCCTTCGCCGGCGGCGCGCCGGCCGCTCAGCACCTGGGAGTTCTGGGGGCGGGCGCTGGTGCTGCCCTACCTGCTGGTGTTCGCGGTCTTCGTGCTGTACCCGGTGGGCTACGGGCTGTGGCTGGCGCGCCACCCGGCCAGCTACGTCAAGCTGTTCGACGACCCGATCTTCTTCCGCACGGCGGTCAACACGCTGGTGTTCATCGTCGTCGCGATCAACCTGAAGATGATGGTCGCGCTGGCGCTGTCGGGCTTCTTCGTCGTCAAGCGCTGGTGGATCGGGCTGCTGGCCGCGCTGTTCATCCTGCCGTGGGCGGTGCCCAGCATCCCGACCATCCTGTCGGTGCGCTTCATGCTCAACCCCGAGTGGGGCGTGATCAACAGCACCTATTTCCGCCTGACCGGGCTGGACGGCCCCAACTGGTTGAACGACCCGGCGCTGGCCTTGAGCTTCTCGATGCTGATGCACGTCTGGAAGAGCCTGCCGTTCTGGACGCTGATCCTCGTCGCCGGCCGGCTGGCGATCCCGTCGGAGCAGTACGAGGCCGCCAGCGTCGACGGCGCGACGCGCTGGCAGAAGTTCCGCTTCATCACCTGGCCGGCGATGAAGTCGCTGTACCTGACGTCGACCATCCTGTCGATGATCTGGACGCTGGGCGACTTCAACAGCGTCTACCTGCTGACCGGCGGCGGCCCGGCCGACCTGACGCACGTGCTGGCAACGTTAGGCATCCGCTACCTGCGGCTGGACCAGGTGGACCTGGCGATGGCGTCCATCGTCGTCGCGCTGCCGCTGGTGCTGCCGCTGGTGTTCTTCATGATGAAGCGGCTGTCGAAATGAGCTTCTCGCTGAAGAAGGCCGCCACCGAAGCCCGGCTGCTGCTGGTCGGCATCCCGGTGCTGCTGTGGACGCTGATCCCGGTCTACCACCTGTTCCTCTTCGCCATCAGCGAGCGCGATTCGGCCACCTCCGGCCGGCTGTGGCCCCAGCACCCGACGCTGCAGAACTTCGAGATCGTCTTCCAGCAGAAGCACTTCTACCTGAACCACTTCTGGCACCAGATGTTCAACTCGCTGGTGATCGCGCTGGCGGTCGGCGCGATCACGCTGTTCATCGCCACCACCGCCGCGTTCGCGATCAGCCGCTTGCGCGTGCGCGGCGGGCGCACGGTGATGAACATCGCGCTCTTCACCTACTTCATCCCGGCCGCCTTCCTGGCGGTGCCGATGTACAAGACGATGAGCGTCTACGGGCTGCTGAACAACCAGTGGTCGCTGATCCTCGCGATGGTGACGATCGCGTCGCCCTACTGCATCTGGGTGCTCAAGCAGGCCAGCGACAAGCTGCCGTGGGAACTGGACGAGGCCGCGCGCATCGACGGCGCCGGGCCGCTGCAGCTGTTCAGGCTGGTCTACCTGCCGCTGATGACGCCGTCGCTGGTGGCGGTGGGCACCTATTCGCTGCTGCTGGCGTGGAACGAGTACCTCTACGCCTTCCTGCTGCTGTCCAACGACACCGACGTCACGCTGGCCGTCGCGCTGGGCCATTTCCTGGCCGCCGACGATTCGCCTTGGGAACTGCTGATGGCCACCGGCCTCGTCTACGCGCTGCCGCCGGCGGCGATCTACTACGCCTTCAAGCGCTACATGGTCTCCGGCCTCACGGCTGGTGCGGTGAAAAGTTGAGAACATGGCATCCGTCTCGTTCCAGAACGTCCAGAAGGCCTACGGCCGCGTCAAGGTCATCCACGGCATCGACTTCACGATCAACGACGGCGAGTTCGTCGTGCTGGTGGGGCCCTCGGGCTGCGGCAAGAGCACGCTGCTGCGCATGCTGGCCGGGCTGGAGGAGATCAGCGGCGGCCAGGTGCTGATCGACGGCACCGTGGTCAACGAACTGGAAAGCAAGGACCGCGACATCGCGATGGTCTTCCAGAGCTACGCGCTCTACCCGCACATGACGGTGCGCGAGAACATGGGCTTTTCCTTGCGGCTGCGCAAGGCCGACGCCGGCACCACGGCGCAGCGCGTGGCCGACGCGGCGCGCATCCTGAACCTGGACGCGCTGCTGGACCGTTATCCGCGCGAACTGTCGGGCGGCCAGCGCCAGCGCGTCGCGATGGGCCGCGCGATCGTGCGCGACCCCAAGGTCTTTTTGTTCGACGAGCCGCTGTCCAACCTGGACGCCAAGCTGCGCGTGGCGATGCGCGCCGAGATCAAGGCGCTGCACCAGCGGCTGCAGACGACCACGGTCTACGTCACGCACGACCAGATCGAGGCGATGACGATGGCCGACCGCATCGTCGTGATGCACGATGGCATCGTTGAGCAGATCGGCACGCCGCTGGAGCTGTTCGACCGCCCGGGCAACCTGTTCGTCGCGCAGTTCATCGGCAGCCCGGCGATGAACGTCTTCCAGGGCGCGGTGCAGGGCGGCGCGGTGCAGGCGCTGGGCGCGAGCTGGCCGCTGCCGCCGGGGCTGGACGGCGCGGCGGCGGGCCGCGAGGTGCACTACGGCATCCGGCCGACCGATCTGCATCTGGCCGAGCAGGGCCAGGGCATCGCCGCCAAGGTGGTGGTGGTGGAGCCCACCGGCGCCGAGACCGAGCTGCTGGTGGACGTGGGCGGCCAGCGCCTGGTGGTGGTGATGCACGGTCGCACCGCGGCGCGGCCCGACGACGTGGTGCACCTGCGCCTGGACGGCGCCAAGGCCCACGTCTTCGACGCACGGAGCGGGCAGCGCCTGTAGCGGCCGATGTCCGCCCCGCGCGTCGTGGTGATGGGCGTCAGCGGCTGCGGCAAGAGCACCGTGGGCCGCCTGCTCGCCGCGCGTCTGGGCGTGCACTACGTCGAAGGCGACGAACTGCACCCGCCCGAGAACGTGGCCCGCATGGCCGCCGGCGTGCCGCTGACCGACGCCGATCGCCACGGCTGGCTGCAGGAGGTGGCCGGCCAGCTGGCCAACGCCACCAGCCGCTCGCGCGGCGTGGTCGTCAGCTGCAGCGCGCTGAAGCGCCGCTACCGCGACCTGCTGCGCGCCGCGGCGCCGGACCTGTGCCTGCTGCACCTGCACGGCAGCCCCGAGCTGCTGGCCCAGCGGCTGGCGGCGCGCAAGGGCCACTACATGCCGCCGTCGCTGCTGCAAAGCCAGCTCGACACGCTGGAGCCGCCGGGCCCCGACGAGCAGGTGCTGACGCTGGACATCGCCGCCGGCGCGCCGCAGCTGGCGGAGCAGGCGGTGCGGTGGCTGGGGGTGGGAGTGGTGGAGCGGCAATGAAGGCGCGTCAGGAGCGGCGTCACGGCGAATGCCGTTCATATCCAGCGCCAGCGTTTGTTGGCTGAGGTCATTGCGTCGCCATGCTCCACCACATTGAGTTGTACGTCGGCGACCTTGAACGCTCGTGCGCGTTCTGGACGCCGTTCATGGCCATGCTCGGCTACGAGGCAGAGCGCTGGCACGGCGGCATGAACTACGTGCGCGGCCCGGAAGACACGTACCTCTGCCTGCTGCCGGCCGCGCCGGAGCATCTCAGCGCCGGTTTCCACCGCAAGCGGATCGGCCTCAATCACTTGGCGTTCCGGGGGCAATCGCGGTCGCAGATCGATCGGATCGCCAGATGGGTCACCGAGAACGGCCACACCCTTTTGTACCGAGACAGGCATCCCTACGCCGGAGGACCCGGCTACTACGCCGTGTTCTGCGAGGACCCGGATCGGATCAAGCTCGAAGTCGTCGCTCCCAGCAAAGACTGAAGACTGAGAGCCCGACCATGCAACGCCTTCTGTGCACCCGCTGCGGTGACTCCATCCATCCCGATACGGCGGCGCGAAACAACGGGCTGTGCATGCCCTGCGTCAGAGGCAATCAACTGACGATCGAGCAGCGCAACGAGCAGCAACTCAAGCGGCGCGAAGAAGAACGCGCTTATCGGGAGTCGCCGGAATACCGATACTGGCATTCCCTCGTGAAGCGCGTCTATGACGAGGCCGGCGGATTCGACGCGCTTGCGCACGGCGACCGCCTCTACTTCCTCATCAATGTGCTGAGTGGCGAGGTCCACAACGGCGGGTTCGATCAGTTCTTTTCGAATTCAAGCGGTGACCGTTACGCCGAAACACTCGCTGCGCTTTCAGAAGTTGGCGATGACGCCACCCTTCAACTTCTGCGGGAGGCCAAGAACGCGCTCTTCGGGACCAAGGACGTGCCGCCGGATCGAGCTGCACGCTTTCGTCAAATGGCCACTTCGTCGCCTGACAGTTCTCAATGCGAATCTGCGAATGAGCTGCTGGATGGGCTAGACGGTCTCTTCCATGCAAGAGCGGACGAGATCGGCGCGGTGCTGTCCGGCATCGCCAGCCGCTACCGGCTCTACGGCGGCTCGACCTGAGCCGCAACAGTCCCGGATGAGCCCACCATGCCCCAACAAGATATCGCCATCCCCCAACTGCCCAGCCGCTCGCTCGCCGAGACGCTGCAGTTCTACGGCCGCTTCGGCTTCCAGGGCCGCGTCGCCGGCCCGGCAGCGGACTACGCGATCCTCGAGCGCGGGCCGCTGGAAGTGCACTTCTGGCTGTACCCGGCGTTGAAGCCCGAGGAATCCGCGTTCAGCTGCTACCTGCGGGTGCAGGACGTTGAGGCGATGTACCGGGCGTTCTCGTCCGCGGCGCCGCTGCCGCGGCAGGGCATTCCGCGCATGGAGCCTCCCGAGGACAAGCCCTGGGGCCTGCGGGAGTTCGCGGTCGTCGACGAGGACGGCAACCTGCTGCGCATCGGGCAAGTGCTGTGACCGCCGCGATCACCGCCTCCACCTTCCGTCTCGACGGCCGCGTCGCGCTCATCACCGGCTCGTCGGCCGGCATCGGCCTGGCGCTGGCGCGCGCGCTGGGGCAGGCCGGCGCCACGCTGGTGCTGAACGGACGCGACGCGGCCAAGCTGGATGCCGCCGCGGCCACGCTGCGCGCCGAAGGGCTGGCGGTGCAGGCGCAGGCCTTCGATGTCTGCGATGCGGCGGCGGTCGAGGCCGGCATCGCGGCGATCGAAGACAACGTCGGCCCGATCGACATCCTGTTCAACAACGCCGGCACCACGCAGCGCGCGCCGTTCCACGAGTTTCCGCCCGAAGCGTGGCAGCGCATCCTGCGCACCAACGTCGACAGCGTGATCACCGTCAGCCAGGCGGTGGCGCGGCGCATGGTGGCGCGCGGCCGCGGGCGCATCGTCAACATCTGCTCGGTGCAAAGCGAGCTGGGCCGCCCCGGCATCGCGCCTTATGCGGCCAGCAAGGGCGCGGTGAAGATGCTGACCAAGGGGATGGCGATCGACCTCGGGCCGCTGGGCATCACGGTCAACGGCCTGGGTCCTGGATACTTCAGGACCGAGCTGACCGCGCCGCTGGCGGCCGACCCGGCGTTCAGCCAGTGGCTGGTCAACCGCACGCCCAGCCGCCGCTGGGGCGAGGTGGAAGACCTGGGCGGCGCCGCCGTGTTCCTGGCCAGCGACGCGGCGCGCTTCGTCAACGGCCACATCCTGTACGTCGACGGCGGCGTGACCGCCACCTTGTGATGAGCACCACCTTCACCAAGACCATCCTGTTCACCGGCCCCGACGGCCGCGCGCGCTGGCGCGAGGAAGCCGTCGCGCTGACCGAGGGCAAGCCGCAGGCGCTGCTGTCGCCGCTGCAGCCCAGCGGTGGCTACCAGCTGCGGCACAGTCCGGTCGGCTTTCGCAGCGAGTTCCACTGCACCGAGACGCCGCAATGGGTGTTCATCCTCGGCGGGCAGATGGAGATCGGGCTGCAGGACGGCAGCTCGCGCGTCTTCAAGCCGGGCGAGCATTTCTTCTCCGACGACCGGCTGCCGCCGGGCGCTACGTTCGACCCCGTGGTGCACGGCCACTGGAGCCGGCAGGTCGGGCCCGATCCTCTGGTCACGTTGTTCGTGCGCGCTTGAGATGGTCATCATCAAGAACGTCCACGGCCACACGCTCGACCAGCTGGGCGAGGCCATCGTCGGCGGGCGCTATCCGCCGGGCACCGCGATCCCGCCCGAGCCGCTGCTGTGCGAGGAACTGGGCGTCAGCCGCACCGTGGTGCGTGAGGCCGTCAAGTCGCTGGTGGCCAAGGGCATGCTGGTCACCGGGCCCAAGGTCGGCACGCGGGTGCTGCCGTCGGAGCAGTGGAACTGGTTCGACCCCGAGGTTGTGGCCTGGCAGTCCAAGGCCGGGCTGACGCGCGAGTTCCTGCGCGACCTGCAGGAGCTGCGCCGCGTGGTCGAGCCGGCCGCGGTGCGCTTGGCGGCGCAGCGCGCGACGGCCGACGACGTCGCGCAGATCGAATCGGCGTACGCCGGCATGAAGGACGCCATCGAGAACGGCGGCGACTACGTGCGCAACGACCTGGCGTTCCACCAGGGCCTGCTGCGCGCCTGCCACAACCGCATGGTGGTGCAGATGAGCAAGGCGCTGGGCGCGCTGCTGCGCACCAGCTTCGAGATCAGCACCTCCAAGCCGGACGGGCCGGCGCAGTCGCTGCCGCTGCACCGCGCGGTGCTGGACGCCGTGATCGCGCGCAACCCGGCCAAGGCCGAGCGCGCGATCCTGGTGCTGATCGACGGCGCCGCCGACGACATCGAGGCCGTGCTGGCCTCGCGCCGCAAGCTGCCGTCGCTGTCGCTGCCGGCGCCGCGCCTCTCGCCGCGGCGCGCGCGTCCGCCGTCTGGCGTGGAACGTTAAGCCGCGCGGCTGCCTGCGGTCAGCCCGACACGCGCGCGTACACCCCCGGCCGCCCCGGCGGCGACAGCACCCATTGCCAGAGCTGGATGTCGCGCGCGCGGAAGGCGCCGGCGCAGCTCAGCAGGTAGTAGCGCCACATGCGCTGGAAGCGCGTGCCCAGGCGCTCGGCAAAGCGCGGCCAGGCGGCCTGGAAGTTGGCGTGCCAGGCCATCAGCGTGCGGTCGTAGTGGGCACCGAAGTTGTGCAGGTCTTCGACGACGAAACGCCGCTCGCAGGCGCGGCCGATCTGCGCGATGGTCGGCAGCTCGCCGTTGGGAAAGATGTAGCGGTGGATCCACGGGTCGGTGCCGTGGCCCTGCTCGTTGCGGCCGATGGTGTGCAGCAGCGCCAGGCCGTCGGGGGCCAGGCAGCGCTTGATCACGTCCATGTAGGTGGCGTAGTTCTTCTGGCCGACGTGCTCGAACATGCCCAGGCTCACGATGCGGTCGAAGCGCTCGTCCAGCGTTCGGTAGTCGGCCAGGCGGAACTCCACCGGCAGCCCGGCGCAGCGCTCGGCGCCCAGCGCCGCCTGCTCGGCCGAGATCGTGACGCCCACGCAGTGCACGCCGTAGCGCTCGGCCGCGAACTGCATGAAGCTGCCCCAGCCGCAGCCGATGTCCAGCAAGCGCATGCCGGGCTCGAGCTGCAGCTTGCGGCACACCAGGTCGAGCTTGCGCTCCTGCGCCGCGTCCAGCGTCTGCGCGCCGTCCCAGAAGGCGCAGGTGTAGGTCATGCGGCGGTCCAGCATCGCCGCGTAGAAGTCGTTGCCCAGGTCGTAGTGGGCGCGCCCCACCTGCCAGGCGCGTGCCTCGGTCTGCAGGTTCAGCCAGCGCGCGCGCAGGTGGTGCAGCACCGCCGTCAGCGGCCGCACGCGGCTGCCGAGGTCGGCGCGCAGCAGGCGGTCGAACAGCTCGTCGAGCCGCTCGCACTCCCACCAGCCGTCCATGTAGGCCTCGCCCAGGCCCAGCGTGCCCTGGGCGATCGCGCGTTCCAGCACGCCGGGGCGCAGCAGGCGCATGTCCCAGGGGCGCTGGCCGTCCAGCCGGATGTCGGCGGCCTCCAGCAGGGCCTGCGCGGCGCGCAACGTTGGGCGCGTCGGCGGCGTCGGGGGAGTCGGAGCCTGAAAGCCCCGAGACGATTCGACGGTCGAAGAGCTGTCCATGGTCACATTCGAGCAAGAATCCGGCCTCCCTGCCAATAGTCATCAACCCGGCGATCGATTGAATTTATCCATGAATGGGATAGGCCCTATCGGCGGCACAGCTTTTCTCAGCGCGCGCCGTCCACCGGCAGCGCCGCGGTGCACTTGATCTCGTCCAGGCAGACGGTCGAGCGCACCGCCTGCACGCCGGGCGTGCGCATCAAGGTGTCCATCAGGAAGTTCGACAAGGACTTGAGGTCGGGCGCCACCACCTTCATCACGTAGTCGGAATCGCCGGTCACCGCGTAGCACTCCTGGATCTGCGCCAGGTCGCCCACCAGCGCCTTGAACTTGCCCAGCTCGCGGATGTGGCCGCGCTCCATCACCACGTTGACGAAGGCCACCACGTGCAGGCCCAGCGCCGGCGCGGCCAGCCGCGCCTCGTAGCCGGTGATCAGGCCCAGATCCTCCAGCCGGCGGTGGCGGCGGTTGCACTGCGCGGGCGACAGCCCCGCAGCCTGCGCCAGCTCCAGCGTGGTGGCGCGGGCGTTGGCCTGCAAATGGCCGAGAATGCGGCGGTCGACGGCGTCCAGGTTGATCGATGTCATGTTCGTCTCGCAAGGCGCGGGCTCGGCGCGAAATTCTTGCATGACCCCGGTCAAGCCCGGATGCCCGATGCGCGCACATTGCGCTCGGGCTTGCCTACAGTGGCGGCTTCGACCGCAATGCCAGCACGGAGCAAGACCATGGCCGATTTGTTCGACAACCCGATGGGCCTGATGGGCTTCGAGTTCGTGGAGTTCGCATCGCCCACGCCGGGCCTGCTAGAGCCGCTGTTCGAGAACATGGGCTTCAGCCTGGTGGCGCGCCACCGCAGCAAGGACGTGCTGCTGTACCGCCAGGGCGACATCAACTTCATCGTCAACCGCGAGCCCAAGAGCCTGGCCGGCTACTTCGCCGCCGAGCACGGGCCCAGCGCCTGCGCGCTGGCGTTCCGCGTGCGCGATTCGCACAAGGCCTACGCGCTGGCGCTGGAGCGCGGCGCGCAGCCGGTGGACGTGCCCACGGGCCCGATGGAGCTGCGGCTGCCGGCCGTCAAGGGCATCGGCGGCGCGCCGCTGTACCTGATCGACCGCTTCGAAGACGGCAAAAGCATCTACGACATCGACTTCGAATGGGAGCCCGGCGCCGACCGCCACCCGCGCGGCCACGGGCTGAAGACCATCGACCACCTGACGCATAACGTCTATCGCGGGCGGATGTCGTATTGGGGCAGCTTCTACGAGAAGCTGTTCAACTTCCGCGAGATCCGCTACTTCGACATCAAGGGCGAGTACACGGGCCTGACCAGCCGCGCGATGACCGCGCCCGACGGGCTGATCCGCATCCCGCTGAACGAGGAATCGGGCAAGGGCACCGGGCAGATCGAGGAGTTCCTGATGCAGTTCAACGGCGAGGGCATCCAGCACATCGCGTTGTCGACCGCCGACCTGCAGGCCAGCGTCGACGCGCTGCAGCTCGCCGGCATCCCGCTGATGACCGCGCCCAACGACGTCTACTACGAGATGCTGGAAGAGCGGCTGCCCGGCCACGGGTTGCCGGTGGCGGAGCTGCAGGCCCGCGGCATCCTCGTCGACGGTTCCACCGCCGGCGGCGAGAAGCGGCTGCTGCTGCAGATCTTCAGCCAGACGGTGCTGGGACCGGTGTTCTTCGAGTTCATCGAGCGCCGCGCCGACCAGGGCTTTGGCGAAGGCAACTTCAAGGCCTTGTTCGAAAGCCTGGAGCGCGACCAGATCCGCCGCGGCACGCTGAAGACCGAAGCCGCCTGATCCGGCGGCCGCGCCGGCCAGGGCACAATCGTCATACCTTTGACGATCGGGGCCTGGGCATGAAGATCCTCCTCACCGGCGGCGCCGGTTTCGTCGGCGCGCGCCTGGCGCGCCGGCTGCTGGACCGCGGCACGCTGGGCGGCCAACGCATCACGCAACTGGTGATCGCCGACCAGGCCGCGGCGCCGGCCGAGTTGCTGGCCGATGCGCGCGTGCAGGGCTGCGTCGGCAAGCTGCTGGAGCAGGCGCAAGGCTTGCGCGACGAGGCCTTCGACGGCGTGTTCCACCTCGCCTCGGCGGTGTCCGGCGAATGCGAGGCCGACTTCGAGCTGGGCCTGCGCTCCAACCTCGACAGCACACGCGCGCTGCTGGACGCATTGCGCCACCGCTGCGAGCAGGGCCACGCGCCGGCGCGGCTGGTGTTCAGCAGCTCGGTCGCGGTGTTCGGGCCCGACCCGGCCGTGCCTTTGCCCGACGTCGTGGCCGACGACACGCTGCCTGCGCCGCAGACCAGCTACGGCACGCACAAGCTGATCTGCGAGCACCTGATCGCCGACTACACGCGCAAGGGCTACGTCGACGGCCGCGCCGCGCGGCTGATGACGGTGACGGTACGCCCCGGCCGGCCCAACGGCGCGGCCAGCTCGTTCTTCAGCGGCATCATCCGCGAGCCGCTGGCCGGCGAGACGGCGTTGTGCCCGGTAGCGCCCGAGGTCTCGCACCCGGTCACATCGGTCGGCAACACGGTCGACGGTCTGATCGCCGTCTACGAAGCCAGCCGCGAGGCCTTCGGCGGCCGCACGGCGCTGAACCTGCCGGCGATCAACGTGACGGTGCAGCAGATGCTGGATGCGCTGGAAGCGGTGGCCGGCCCCCAGGTGCGCGAGCGCGTGCGCTTCGAGCGCGACTCCGCAATAGCCGGCATCGTCGCCAATTGGCCCAAGGGCGCCAGCGCGGCGCGCGCCGCGCGGCTGGGGCTGCAGCCCGAGCCGGATTTCGAAGCCATCATCCGCCAATACATCGCCGATTGCCGCGCGAGCAACCCCGCGGCGCTGAAAGGCCTGGACGCATGAACCGCATCGACCTGCAAGACCGCGTCGCAGTGATCACCGGCGGCGCGCAAGGCATCGGCCTGGCGATGGCCGAGCGCTTCCTGCAATCGGGCGCCAGCGTGGTGTTATGGGACGTCGACGCGGCGAAGCTGGCCGAGGCCGAAGGCGCGCTGCAAGGCCGCGGCATGGTGCTGCCGCGCAGCGTCGAGCTGACCGACGACGAGGCCGTCGCCGCCGCCACCGCCGATGCGCTGGCGCGCGCCGGCGGCCGCATCGACATCCTGGTCAACAACGCCGGCATCACCGGCGGCAACGGCACGACCTGGACGCTGGACCCGCAGGTGTGGCGGCGCGTCGTCGAGGTCAACCTGATCGCGCCCTATCTGACCTGCCGCCACGTCGTGCCGGCGATGCTGCGCCAGGGCTACGGCCGCATCGTCAACATCGCGTCGGTCGCGGGCAAGGAAGGCAACCCCAACGCCAGCCACTACAGTGCCAGCAAGGCGGCGCTGATCGCGCTGACCAAGTCGCTGGCCAAGGAGACGGCCACGCAGGGCGTACTGGTCAACGCGATCGCGCCGGCGGCGGCGCGCACCGCGATGTTCGCGCAGATGGCGCAGACGCACATCGACTACATGCTCGGCAAGATCCCGATGGGCCGCTTCGTCGAGGTACAGGAGATCGCCGCGCTGGCCGCCTGGCTGGCCAGCGAGGAGTGCAGCTTCAGCACCGGCGCGGTGTTCGACATCAGCGGCGGGCGCTCGACGTATTGACGCTCAGTACAGCGTGCGCGCCTGGCGCGGCTGCAGCTCGGCGTCGTAGCTCGTGCCGTCGATGCCGCCGCGGCTGAGCGTCTGCAGGATCAGCCCCGGCGAGGGCAGGGCGCCGCGGTCGACCTGCGCCGCGGCGTCCCACAGGCCCGACCGTTTGACGGCGCGCGCGCACTGGAAGAAGACGCTGGCGACCTCGATCACCAGCACCGATTCGGCCGGCTTGCCCTGCACCGCGAAATGCGCGCACAGCGCGGGATGGGCGCTGACGCGGCCGCGGCCGTTGACGCGCAGCGTCTCGCCGACGCCGGGGATCAGGAACAGCAGCGCGCAGTGCGGGTCGTGCACCAGGTTGCGCAAGCTGTCGATGCGCTGGTTGCCGCGCCGGTCGGGCAGCAGCAGCGTGCGCGCGTCGGCCACGTGCACGAAGCCGGGCGCGTCGCCGCGCGGCGAGGTGTCCAGCCCGTGCGGGCCGCGCGTGGCCAGCACCGCGAACGGCGCGGCCTCGATGTAGGGCCGGTACAGCGGGTGCACGTGGTCGGCTACCTTCTGCAGCGAGGTGTCGCCGGGGCCGACGCGATAGACGCGGCGCAGCGCGTCGTCGTCCTGCAGATCATGCGCGGTCTCGCGCGCCAGCGCCAACAGCGCAGCAGCGTCCATCAGCCGATGCGCCCGAGCAGCAGGTATTCCATCAAGGCCTTCTGCACGTGCATTCGATTTTCAGCCTCGTCCCAGACCACGCTTTGCGGCCCGTCGATCACGTCGGCGGCCACTTCCTCGCCGCGGTGCGCTGGCAGGCAGTGCATGAACAAGGCGTCGGGCTGCGCGAGCTGCATCATCTGCGCGTCGACGCACCAGTCGGCGAACGCGGCCTGGCGCTTCTCGTTCTCGGCCTCGAAGCCCATGCTGGTCCAGACGTCGGTGGTCACCAGGTGCGCGCCTTCGCAGGCCGCGGCCGGGCTCTTGAAGGTCTTCAGGCACTGTGGGTTGGCGCCGACCTCCGCGCCGTCGATCTCGTAGCCGCGCGGCGTGCTGACGTGCAGCTTGAAGCCCAGGATGGCCGCCGCCTGCAGCCAGGTGTTGGCCATGTTGTTGCCGTCGCCGACCCAGGCCACCACCTTGCCCTTGATGTCGCCGCGGTGCTCGATGAAGGTGAAGATGTCGGCCAGGATCTGGCAGGGGTGGTACTCGTTGGTCAGCCCGTTGATCACCGGCACGCGCGAGTGCGCGGCAAAGCGCTCGAGCTTGCTCTGCTCGAAGGTGCGGATCATCACGAGGTCGACCATGCGGCTGATCACACGCGCGCTGTCCTCCACCGGCTCGGCGCGGCCGAGCTGGCTGTCGCCGGTGGTCAGGTGCACCACCGAGCCGCCCATCTGGTACATGCCGGCCTCGAAGCTGACGCGCGTGCGCGTGCTGGCCTTCTCGAAGATCATCGCCAGCGTGCGGTCGGCCAGCGGCTGGTAGCGCTCGTAGTTCTTGAAGCGCGTCTTGATGATGCGCGCGCGGTCGAAGAGGTAGGCGTACTCCTCGGCGCGCAGGTCCTTGAACTGCAGGAAGTGTTTCATCAGCGAGAAGCCGGGCTTCATGCCCGCGGTTCCGCGAGGAAGGCTTTGACCAGCGGCACCAGCAGCTGCACGAGCTGATCGCACTCGTCGGCGCTGATGATGAGCGGCGGCAGCAGCCGGACCACGCTGTCGGCCGTGATGCTCATCAGCAGCCCGGCGTCGACTGCGCGCTGCAGCAGCGCGCCGCAGGGGCGATCCAGCTCGATGCCGATCATCAGGCCCTGGCCGCGGATCTCCACCACGCCGGGCAGCGGCTTCAGTTGCGCGTCGAACGCGGCGCGCAATTGCTCGCCGCGCGCCGCGGCGTTGGCCAGCAAATCGTCCTCGGCCATGATGCGCAGCGTCTCGACGCCGGCGCGCATCGCCAGCGGGTTGCCGCCGAAGGTGGTGCCGTGGTTGCCGGGCCCGAAGATGCGCGCCGCGCGCGGCCCGGCCACCACGGCGCCGATCGGCACGCCCGAGCCCAGGCCCTTGGCCAGCGGCATCACGTCGGGCGTGATGCCGGCCCACTGGTGCGCGAACCACTTGCCGGTGCGGCCCAGGTCGCACTGCACTTCGTCGAGCATCAGCAGCCAGTCCTGGCGGTCGCAGATGCGGCGCAGGCCTTGCAGGATCTCCACGCGCGTCGGGTTGATGCCGCCTTCGCCCTGGATGGTTTCCAGGAACACGGCGACGACGTTGGGGTTGCTGCGCGCGACTTCTTCGACCGCCGACAGGTCGTTCAGCGGCACGCGCACGAAGCCTTCCACCAGCGGGCCGAAGCCGGCCTGCACCTTGGGGTTGCCGGTGGCCGACAGCGTGGCGATCGAGCGGCCGTGGAAGGCCTTCTCGTAGACGATGATCTCGGGCCGCTCGATGCCTTTGTCGTGGCCGAACTTGCGCGCCAGCTTGATCGCGGCCTCGTTGGCCTCCAGCCCGGTGCTGCAGAAGAAGGCGTTGTCCAGCCCCGAGATCTCGGCCAGCCGCGCGCCGAGCTGCTCCTGCAGCGGCACCTCGTAGTAGTTGGAGCAGTGGATGATCTTGCCGATCTGTTCCTGCAGCGCCGGCACCAGTCTGGGGTGGTTGTGGCCCAGCGTGCTGACGGCGATGCCGGCCAGGCCGTCGAGGTAGCGCTTGCCCTGCGTATCCCAGACCCAGCAGCCCTGGCCGTGCGACAGCGCGATCGGCAGGCGGCCGTAGGTGTTCATCACGTGCGGCATGGTCGACGGGGGGTTCATGCGGGCCTTTCCGGTGGCAAATGAAGCGGCCGGCAAAGCGACGCAATCGGTCACCGCCGGCCGGGCGCGAATTCTAAAGGTCGCCACGGGCCCCCTTCTTGCATGCTGCCACGCAGCAGCGCCGATGCACAATCGCGTTTGCGGGTAAACCCGCGTCTGGCGCAGGACACTGCGTTTGCCACAACCCCGGCCGGCCCATGGCCGCACCGCCGTCCATGAGTCTTGCAGCCCCGCGCCAGTTCTACATCCAGGGAGTGACGAAGGAAGGCCGCACCTTCCGTCCCAGCGACTGGGCCGAGCGCCTGGCCGGCGCGATGTCGGCCTTCCGCCCCGGCGGGGCTGGCGGCGGCATCAGCGCCGCGATCGGCTATTCGCCCTACTGCGTGCCGCGCGTGGTCGACGGCATCAAGTGCGTGATGGTCAACGAGGCCTTGCGCGGCATCGAGCCGATGGCCTGGGACTTCGTGATGAACTTCGCCCGCGACAACGAGCTGAAGGTGGTGGAGATCGTCGCGCCGGAATGAAAAAGGCCTGCTCGCGCAGGCCCTTTTTTCGGCACCGGAAACCGCAGGTCGCGTCAGGCGGCGAGCGCCAGCGCCTTCACCTTGGCGGCCAGCCGGCTCTTGATGCGGGCGGCCTTGTTCTTGTGGAAGATGCCCTTGTCGGCCACCGAGTCGATCACGCTCTGCGCGCTCTTGAAGAGGTCGGTCGCCTTGGTCTTGTCGCCGCCGGCCACCGCCTTCTGCACATTCTTCACGACGGTGCGGAAACGCGAGCGCAGCGAGGTGTTGGCGGCATTGATCGCCACGTCCTGGCGGGCGCGCTTGCGGCCCGAGGCGAGGCGGACGGTCTTCTTCTTGGCTTTGGACGAGGTGGCCATGCGGGTGTCGTGCTTGAAAAAGGCGGTGCGGAAGGTGCGAAGCCCGCGACTATACCACGCCAGCCTATACTGCTGCACTGATCGCCCGTGAACCTCCTCAAGGCCGCTTCCACCGTCTCGCTGCTGACCCTGGCCTCCCGCGTCACCGGGCTGGTGCGCGACCAGCTGGTGGCCGCGCAGTTCGGCGCCGGGGCCTTGACCGACGCCTTCAACGTCGCGTTCCGGCTGCCCAACCTGCTGCGCCGGCTGTTCGCCGAAGGCGCGTTCTCGCAGGCCTTCGTGCCCATCCTGGCGGCCACGCGCGAGCGCGACGGCGACGCGGCCACGCACGCGCTGATCAATGCCGTCGCCACCGTGCTGCTGTGGGCGCTGCTGGCCACCTGCGCGCTGGGCGTCGCGGCGGCGCCGCTGCTGGTGTGGCTGCTGGCCGCCGGGCTGCAGGAGTTCGACCTCGCGGTGCTGATGGCGCGCTGGATGTTCCCCTACATCGGCTGCATGTCGCTGGTGGCGCTGGCCGCCGGCATCCTCAACACCTGGAAGCGCTTCGCGGTGCCGGCGCTGACGCCGGTGCTGCTGAACCTGAGCCTGATCGCCGCCGCCTGGGGCGGCGTGCCGCTGTTCAAGGCCTGGGGCGTGCAGCCCATCCTGGCGCTGGCCGCCGGCGTGATGCTGGGCGGCGTGCTGCAGCTGGCGGTGCAGGCGCCGGCGCTGGCGCGCATCGGGCGGCTGCCGCGTTTCGGCCTCGGGCCGGCGGCCATCCTGCGCGCCTGGCGCCACCCGGGCGTGCACCACGTGCTGCGCCAGATGGCGCCGGCGCTGCTGGGCGTCTCGGTGGCGCAGATCTCGCTGCTGATCAACACGCAGATCGCCTCGCAGCTGGGCGTCGGCGCGGTATCGTGGCTGTTCTATGCCGACCGGCTGATGGAGTTCCCCACCGGGCTGCTGGGCGTCGCGCTGGCCTCGGTGTTGCTGCCGCAGCTCTCCGGTGCGCAGGGGCGGGGCGACGCGGCGCAGTACGCGCAGCTGCTGGACTGGGGCCTGCGCCTCGTGCTGCTGCTGGCGCTGCCGTGCGCGGTGGCGCTGGTGGTGTTCCCGGCGCCGCTGATCGCGGTGCTGTTCCACCACGGCGCCTTCACCGCTGCCGACGTGCTGAAGACCGCGCAGGCGCTGCGCGGCTACGGCTTCGGGCTGCTGGGCATCGTGGCCGTCAAGGTGCTGGCGCCGGGTTTCTACGCGCAGCAGGACATCCGCACGCCGGTGCGCATCGCCGTCGGCGTGCTGCTGGCCACGCAGGCGCTGAACCTGCTGCTGGTGCCCTGGCTGGGGCCGGCGGGGCTGGCGTGGTCGATCGGCCTGGGCGCCACCGGCAACGCGGCCTTCCTGCTGCACGGGCTGCGCCGGCGCGGCGCCTACCAGCCGCAGCCGGGCTGGCGGCGCTTCGTGCTGCAGGTGCTGGCCGGTTGCACGCTGCTGGCGCTGCTGCTGGCCGGCGCCGACCGCGCCGTCGACTGGCTGGGCAGCGGCCACGGCTGGCGCCGCGCCGGCTGGATGGCGCTGCTGCTGCCGGCCGCGGCGCTGGCCTACCTGGGCTGCCTGCGGCTGTGCGGGCTGCGCTGGCAGCAGTTCCGCCGGCGCGGCTGACCTACACTCGCGGCCAAGGTCCCATGCCAGGCTCGCTGCACTTCGAAACCCCGACCGCGCTGCAATACTTCGCCACCCTGGTGGCGGACGACGCCAGCCTTTGGGCGTTGGAAGCCGCCATCTCGGTGGCGCAGGACGAATATCCGCGCCTGGACGTGCAGGACGTGCTGGCGCAGATCGACGAGCTGGCCGCGCGCCTGCGCCGGCGCATCCCGGCCGACGCGGCGCCGCTGCCGCGATTGCGGCTGCTGAACCGCTACTTCTTCCACGAGCTGGGCTTCGCCGGCAACGTGAACGACTACTACGACGCCCGTAACAGCTACCTGAGCGACGTGCTGCGCACGCGGCGCGGCATCCCGATCACGCTGGCGCTGCTGTACATCGAGTTCGCCGGCCAGGTGGGGCTGCAGGCCGCGGGCATCTCGTTCCCCGGGCACTTCCTGGTCAAGCTGCACCTGCCGCGCGGCGAGGTCGTGATCGACCCCTTCAGCGGCCAGTCGCTGTCGCGCGAGGATCTGGACGAGCGCCTGCTGCCCTACCGCCGCCAGCGCGGACTGACCGGCGAGTTCGAGGCGCCGCTGGGGCTGTTCCTGCAGGCCGCGCCGCCGCGCGACGTGGTGGCGCGGCTGCTGCGCAACCTGAAGGAGATCCACCGCACCGCCGAGGACTGGCCGCGCCTGGCTGCGGTGCTGGATCGCCTGGTGGTGCTGCTGCCCGAGGTGTGGGAGGAGCGGCGCGACCGCGACCTGGCGCGCGCCGAGCTGGGCCGCTACGGCGAGGCGGCCGATGACTTGCGCTGTTATCTCCAGCACCAGCCCGAGGCCGACGATGCTCCGGCGCTGCAGCGCCGCCTGGCCGAGCTGCGCGGCGGCGGCCCGCGCTGGCATTGAGGCCGACGATGGGCGTGCCGACGATGCAGCAGATCCCGCTGGCCATCGGGCCGGAGCCGCTGCCCACCTTCGAGAGCTTCCTGCCCGGCGCCAACGCCGCGGCGCACGCGCAGCTGCAGGCGCTGCCGCTGCCGGCGGCGCCGGTCTACCTGTGGGGGCCGGCCGGCAGCGGCAAGACCCATTTGCTGCGCGCGCTGGCGCAGCGGCTGCAGCAGCAGGGCCAGCGCGTGGGCTGGTTCGACGCGCGCGACGCCGTGCCCTGGACGCCGCAGCCCGACTGGTCGCTGGTGGTGATCGACCGCTGCGAGGCGCTGGACGCCGCCGCGCAGCAGGCGGCCTTCGCGCTGTTCGTCGAGGCCACCGGCCAGGGCGTGCAGATCGCGGCGGCGGGCCGGCTGCCGCCGGTGGATCTGCCGCTGCGCGACGACCTGCGCACCCGGCTGGGCTGGGGCCACGTGTTCGCGCTGCAGCCGCTGTCGGAAGCCGAGACGCGTGCCGCGCTGCGCCGCGAGGCCGACCGCCGCGGCATCTTCCTGTCCGACGAGGTGATGGGCCACCTGCTGACGCGCTTCGAGCGCGACATGGGCAGCCTGATCGGCCTGCTCGACCGGCTGGACCGCTTCTCGCTCGCGCGCTCGCGCGCCGTCACCGTGCCGCTGCTGCGCAGCATGCTGGCCGAGGAGGGGCGATGAAGCTGGCGCTGTTCGACCTCGACGGCACCTTGCTGCCGATCGACTCCGACCACGCCTTCGGCGAGTTCCTGATCGGCCTGGGCTGGGCCGACGCCGCCGACTACCGCCGCCGCAACGACGCCTTCTACGAGCAGTACAAGGCCGAGCGGCTGGACATCACGGCCTACGTCGACTTCTGCACCGCGCCCTGGCGCGACCGCCCGGCGGCCGAGCTGGCGGCGGTGCAGGCGCGCTTCGTCGACGAGGTGGCGCGCCCGGCGCTGCGCGACAGCGCGCTGGCGCTGGTGCGGCGCCATCGGGACGCCGGCGACCGGCTGGCCGTGGTGACGGCCACCAACGACTTCATCACGCGGCCGATCGCGGCGCTGTTCGGCATCGAGACGCTGATCGCCACCGAACTGCAGCGCGACGCGGCCGGCCGCGTCACCGGCGCGATCAGCGGCACGCCGTCGTTCCGCGCCGGCAAGGTGCAGCGCGTGCACGACTGGCTGCGCAGCCAGAGCGCCGACTGGACCGACTTCGACGCCCAGGTGTTCTACAGCGATTCGACCAACGACCTGGCGCTGCTGGAGCGCGTGAGCCATCCGGTCGCCACCAATCCCGGCCCGGCGCTCGAAGCCGTCGCGCGGCAGCGCGCCTGGCCCATCCTCAGACTCTTCGAATGATCAAGCGATTCATCAACCGGCTGCTCGGCAAGGACAGCCCGCCCGCGGCGGCCGCGGCCGAGCCCGCTGGCCCCGCGATTCCCGTGATCCCGCTCGGGCAGCGCCTGGAGATCCCCGCCGCCGAGCACCAGATCGACCCCAAGCTGCTGGACGACAACGCGGTGCGCGTGGTGCGCACGCTGCAGGACGCCGGGCACCAGGCCTACATCGTGGGCGGCGCGGTGCGCGACCTGCTGGTGGGCCTGCGGCCCAAGGACTTCGACGTCGCCACCGACGCCACGCCCGAGCAGGTGAAGTCGCTGTTCCGCCGCGCCTTCATCATCGGCCGGCGCTTCCGCCTGGTGCACGTGGTGTTCGGCCGCGGGCGCGAGCACGAGGTGATCGAGGTCTCGACCTTCCGCGCCTATCTGGACAGCGCGGCGGCCGAGCAGGTCAGCGGCAACGAGAAGACCAGCAAGCACCAGATCAGCGACAAGGCGCACGTGGTGGACGCCAGCGGCCGCGTGCTGCGCGACAACGTCTGGGGCCCGCAGATCGAGGACGCGGCGCGGCGCGACTTCACCGTCAACGCGATGTACTACGACCCGATCACGCAGACCGTGGTCGACTACCACGGCGGCCTGGCCGACGCGCGCGCGCGCGTGCTGCGCATGATCGGCGACCCCGCCACGCGCTACCGCGAGGACCCGGTGCGCATCGTGCGCGTGGTGCGCTTCGCGGCCAAGCTGGGCTTCGCGCTCGACCCCGCGACGCAGCAGCCCGTGCGCGAGATGAGCGCGCTGCTGGCCAACGTGCCGGCCTCGCGGCTGTTCGACGAGATGATCAAGCTGCTGCAGACCGGCCACGCGCTGCGCAGCATCGAGGAACTGCGCAAGCAGGGCCTGGACCGCGGCGTGTTCCCGGTGCTGGACGCGGTGCTGCACCCCGAGGTGGCGCACCCGGCGCGCGAGAAGTTCGTCGAGCTGGCGCTGGCCGACACCGACCGCCGCGTGGAGGAAGGCCGCGCGGTGGCGCCCAGCTTCCTGCTGGCGTGCATGCTGTGGCACGACGTGCAGGGCCGCTGGCAGGCGCTGCGCGACGCCGGCGAATCGCCGTTCCCGGCGCTGCAGCAGGCGATCGACGCGGTGTTCGACGCCCGCATCGGCGACATCTCCGGCCGCGGCAAGCTGGCCGCCGACATGCGCGAGATCTGGCAGATGCAGCCGCGCTTCGAGCGCCGCACCGCCAGCTCGGCCGCGTCGCTGGCGGCGCAGCCGCGCTTCCGCGCCGGCTACGACTTCCTGCGCCTGCGCGCCGACGTCGGCGAGGTCGAACCCGAGCTGGCCGACTGGTGGGAGGACTACCACCTGGGCAGCGACGAGGAGCGCGAGGCGCTGGTGCGCACGCTGCGCGAAGCGCAATCGCCGCGCAAGACCGGCACCGTGCGCCGCGTGCCGGCCGCGGCCGCCGCCGCTGCAAGCCCTGCCGCGGCCCCGGCGGAGCCCGCGCCGCCGGCCGCCGGCGATGACGCCGCCGCCGCGCCGGCCAAGCGCCGCCGGCGCCGTCGCCGCAAGCCGGCCGGGGAAGGGGCAGAGGAAAGGCCGGCCGCCCCGGCGCCCGAGGCCTGAGCTGTCCGGGCAGCGCTGCCTACAATCCAAGGATCGCACCCGGGGAGCAGGAATGGTTTTCGGCAAGCTGTTACCCAGGGAAGGCAACTTCTTCGAGTTGTTCAACGAGCACGGCACGCACATCGCGCAGGGCGCGCGTTCCTTCATGGCGATGGTGGAGAACTACGCCGACCGCACGCTGCGCGAGAAGTACGCCGCCGAGGTGGACGGCGCCGAGCGCGCCGCCGACAAGATCACCGCCGAGGTCAGCCGGCTGCTGCATCGCACCTTCATCACGCCGATCGACCGCGAGCAGATCCACGGCCTGATCAACGCGATGGACGACATCCTCGACCTGCTGCAGGACTCCAGCGAGGTGATGTCGCTGTACGACGTGCAGCGCATCGGCGAGGACGTGGTGCGCCTGACCGAGATCTCGGTGCGCTGCTGCGAGCGCGTTCAGCACGCGGTGACGCTGCTGCCGCAGCTCTCGCGCGCCGACGTGGCCGAATCGGCGATCAAGACCTGCGAGGAGATCGACCGGCTGGAAAGCGACGCCGACCGCGTGATGCGCTCGGCGATGTCGCGCCTGTTCCGCGAGGAGCAGGACACGCGCGAGCTGATCAAGCTCAAGGCCATCTACGAGCACCTGGAGTCGATCTCCGACCGCTGCGAGGACGTGGCCAACCTGATCGAAGGCGTGGTGCTGGAAAACTCCTGAGTCCCCCTCGCGCGCCGCCGCCGCGCGCGAACCACCGACAACACCGATGGAAACCGTACCGACCGCACTGTGGGTCGTCGTGATGCTGGTCGTGCTGGCCTTGCTGTTCGACTTCATGAACGGCTTTCACGACGCCGCCAACTCGATCGCCACCGTGGTCTCCACCGGCGTGCTGAAACCCCAGCACGCGGTGGTCTTCGCCGCCTTCTTCAACGTGGTGGCGATCATGGTGTTCCAGCTCAAGGTGGCGGCCACGGTCGGCAAGGGCATCGTCGAGCCGGGCATCGTCGACCAGCACGTGGTGTTCGGCGCGCTGATCGGCGCCATCGCCTGGAACGTGGTCACCTGGTGGTACGGCATCCCGTCGAGCAGCTCGCACGCGCTGATCGGCGGCATCGTCGGCGCCACCGTGGCCAAGGCCGGCACCGGGCCGCTGATCGGCGCCGGCGTCTTCAAGACCGTGCTCTTCATCTTCGTCTCGCCGCTGATGGGCTTCCTGCTCGGCGCGCTGATGATGGTGGCGGTGGCCTGGATCTTCCGGCGCACCTCGCCGCTGCGCGTGGACAACTGGTTCCGGCGGCTGCAGCTCATCTCCGCCGGGCTGTACTCGCTGGGCCACGGCGGCAACGACGCGCAGAAGACCATCGGCATCATCTGGCTGCTGCTGATCGCCTCGGGCTTCAGCAGCGCCGAGTCGTCGATGCCGCCGGCCTGGACCATCTGGGCGTGCTACATCGCGATCGGCCTGGGCACGATGTTCGGCGGCTGGCGCATCGTCAAGACCATGGGCCAGCGCATCACCAAGCTCAAGCCGGTGGGCGGCTTCTGCGCCGAGACCGGCGGCGCGATCACGCTGTTCGTCGCCACCGCCCTGGGCGTGCCGGTCTCGACCACGCACACCATCACCGGCGCGATCTTCGGCGTCGGCTCAGTGCGCAACGCCTCGGCGGTGCGCTGGGGGCTGGCCGGCAACATCGTGCTGGCGTGGATCGTCACGATCCCGGCCACCGCCTTCATCGCCGCGGTGTTCTACGGCCTGAGCCTGCTGATCTTCTGATTTTTCGGCGTTGTTTCGACCCTTCTTCGGGACGGGCGGGGGCGGCAGGTTCCACGCTTGCCGGCCTTCATCCCTCGGAGATCCCGGCCATACGCTTCGCCCGCTGTTTGTTGTCCATCCTGGCGTTCGCGGCTCACGCGGCACTGGCCGCCGACCGCCCCTGGCCGCTGCCCGCGGACGCCAAGGCGCTGGCGGTCAACGGCTACGAGATCACCTACGTCGAGCGCGGCCAGCCGGCCGGCGCGGCGCCCACGGTGCTGCTGCTGCACGGTGTTGGCGGCGACTACCGCAGCATGCTGCCGCTGGCGGCGCGGCTCGAATCGCGCTACCACGTCGTCGTGCCCTCCTTGCGCCACCACTTCCCCGAGCACTGGGACGGCCGCGGCGGCGACTACGCCTTCGCCCAGCATGCGCGCGACGTCGCGGCGCTGATCCGCCAGCTCGGGGTCGGCCCGGTGCACCTGTTCGGTGAGACCTACGGCGCCACGGTCGCGGTGCTGGTCGCGCGCGATGCGCCGCAAGTGCTGCGCAGCGCGACTTCGTACGCCGGCATGCTGGCGGCGCGCGAGTACATGCCGCCGCGCAGCACCGACGAAGGCGCCAAGGAGGCCGAGCGCACGCGGCTGATGGCCGCCGCGCTGGCGCGCGGCAATGAGGAGGAGGCTTTGCGCGTGCACCGCGACGTGATCGCCGGCGACGGCGCCTGGGCGCGCTCGCCCGAACCCTACAAGCAGGCGATGCGCGACAACGTGCGCACCGTGGCCGCGCTGTTCGCCGACGAGCTGGTCAGCATCCCCTGCGACGGCCTGGGCGCGATCCGCGTGCCGCTCTTGATGCTGGTCGGCGACAAGAGCCACCCGGCCAGCCGCAAGGCCACCGAGAACGCGCTGGCCTGCCTGCCGCAGGCGCGCTCGGGCGTGGTGCCGGGCGGCGTCGGCAGCTCGCAGGTGGCCACCGACGAGGTGGCCAAGGCCTTCGTCGCCTTCATCGAGTCGGTCGGACGCTGAAGGCTCAGGCCCGTGCCAGGATCCAGCGGAAGCTGGCGCCGATGCGGTAGCTGCCGTCGTCCCGCCGGAACGGGGTCAGCGCACGCTCGTGCGCCGCATCGACCGCGGCGGCTCCCGACTGCGCGATCGCGCGCGCCGCGACGCCGGACGACGCCAGCCCGCGCAAGGCCGTCCCCAGGTCGGCGTATTGCCAGGCGGTGTCCGTGTCGTGCACCTCGACCGGCTGCCAGCCCGCCGCCGACACCAGCGCGCGCAGGGCCTCGGGGTCCGACAGCGCGAACGGCCCCGGCGCGCCGGGCGGCGGCGCCGGCAGCAGCGGCTTGAGCGCCGCCACCAGCGAGGCCGCCTCCATGCCCTCGGGCGAACCCCAGGTCATCACGACGACGCAGCCGCCGGGGCGCGCGATGCGCCGCGCCTCGGCCAGCGCGGCGACCGCGTCGGCCGCGTACTGGAAGGCGTTGAAGCCGGTGACGGCGTCGACGCTGGCGTCGGCGAACGGCAGCTCCTCGAGGTCGCCGTGCCGCAGGTCGGCATCGGGCACGCGTTGTCTCGCGATCGCCAGCAGCGCCTCGGCCGCGTCGACGCCGCAGACCTGCAGCCCGCGCCCGGCCGCGAGCGACGCCGCCAGGCCGGCGCCGCAGCCGGCGTCGCACAGCCGCGCGCCGCGGGGCAGGGCCAGGCGGTCGAGCACCTCGTCGTAGGCGCGGCGGAACTGCCCTTCCTGGATGTCGGCCCAGTCGCCGGCGTGCGCGCCCCACAGCGGCCCGTTGACGGCGCCGGTGCGCGGCTTGGTGGCTGCGGTGTTCATGTCTTGACCCCCTTGGCGCTGCGCGCCGTCCCCCCGAGGGGGAGCGAGCGCGACCGGGGAACCCGGATCGCGCTCATTTTTTGCCGAACATGCCGTCGACCTCGGCCTGGAAAGCCTTGAGGTCGTACTGGTTGCCGTAGAGCACGGCGCTCATCTTGCGCGACTCGGCGGCTGCGGCCACGGCCTCCTTGATCTCGGCGTCGGTGGCGCCGTTGGCGCGTGCCACCTTGATGTGGAAGTAGATGCAGTACTGGCAGGGCACGGTGGACGCGAAGGCCAGGCCGATCAGGTGCCGCGTCTTCTGGTTCAGCGCGGCGGTCTTGGCGTTCAGCGCGTCCATGTCCTGCAGCGTGCTGGCCAGCGCCTGCGGCGGATAGGTGTCGCGCAGGAAGGCCGGCGGCTGCTGTTGTGCCCAGGCCGGCGCGGTGCCGGCGGCGAGCAGCGCCGCGGCCAGGGCGCGCGCGAGGAGGGAACGGGTGGACGGCTGGATCATCGGGGTCTCCATGCGTTGAGGGATGCGGGCGGCTTGGCCGCGCCGACGCCGGTGGTGACAATGACCATAGGACCGGCCTGCCGCGAACGTCCCGAAGAACCGACGAAAGTTCGCCGAATGAGCACTGATACGCCCGCCGCCGGCCGCCCGCCCGGCGGCCGCCTGCGCTTCGGCGCCTTCGAGCTGGACCTGGACCGGGGCTGCCTCGCAAAAAACGGCGCCGACATCCCGCTGCGGCGCAAGAGCTTCGCGCTGCTGGCGTACTTCGCCGCCCACCCGGGGCGGCTGCTGTCCAAGGACGAGCTGATGGCCGCGCTGTGGCCGGGCGTGGTCGTCACCGAAGACTCGCTGGTGCAATGCGTGGGCGAGCTGCGCGCGGCGCTGGACGATCGCGGGCAGCAGCTCATCAAGACGGTGCCGCGCCGCGGCTATCGCTTCGATGCCACGGTCGAGCGGGTCGAGCCTTCGCCGGCGGCGCCGGTTCAGCCTGCCGCGGCCGCATCGCCGCCCGCTGCTGTGCCCGCGCCGAGCCGCCGGTTCAAGGCCGCGCGGCCGGCGCTGCTGGCCTTGCTGCTGCTGGGCTGCGCCGCGCTGGGTGCCACGCTGTGGGCCGGCCATGCCGGCTGGCCGAGCCGGACGGGCATCGGGCTCGAGCGCCGCATCGCCGCGCAGCGCGCGATCGCGATCCTGCCCTTCGCCGACCTGAGCGGGCAGCCGTCGCCGGCCTTCGTCGAAGCCGTGGCCGAGGACTTGTCGATCGCGATCGCGCACCTCAACGACACCGTGGTCTTCGCGCCCGCGTCCACCGCCCGCCTCGGGCCCAAGGCCGACGTGCGCGAGGTGGGCCGGCTGCTGGCGGCCACCCACGTGCTGGGCGGCAGCGTCGAGCACGACGGCGGCGCGCTGCGCGTGCGCGCGCAGTTGAGCGATTCGGCCAGCGGCGCGCTGCTGTGGAGCGAGCGCTTCGAATACGGCGCCGCCGAGCGCTGGACGCTGCAGCGCGACCTGGCGCAGCGCATCGCCAACGTGCTGGACACGCGGCTGCACGACGCGCACCTGCCGCCGTCGGACCTGGACGGCGCGCGGCCCGGCGCGGCCGAGGCCACGCTGCAGGCGATGTTCCTGATCCGCCACATCAAGGGCCGCGACGACCTGCTGAAGGCGAGGGCGCTGCTCGACGGCGCGCTGAAGGCCAACCCCGACTCGGCGCCGGCGCTGACGTGGTGGGGCCTGTCGCACATCCTGGAGGTGAGCCGGCGCTGGAGCCCCGACCGGCAGGCGCAGATCGCGCTCGCCTCGCAGGCCTTCGAGCGCGCGCTGCGGCTGCGCCCCGGCTACGCGATGGCATCCTTCGGGCGCAGCGTCGTCGCCAGCAACGAGGGCCGCTTCGACGACGCCTTGCGCGCCTGCGAAGACGTGTTCGAGCGCTGGCCCAACGAGCCGCGCTGCCTGCAGCGCCTGGGCATGCTGCGGCTGCAGGTGGGCAGGCCCGCCGAGGTGGCGGCGCCGGTGCAGCTCGCGCTCAGGCTCAATCCGCTGGAAGCCAACCAGGTCGCGTGGGGACACATCTTCCTGGGCATGGCCCAGTTCCACCTGCGCCACGACGACGCGGCCTACGAGGAACTGCAGAAAGCCGCCGCCGCCGACGCCAACAACGCCTTCGCCTGGCAGTGGATGGCCGCGATCGACGCGCTGCACGGCCGCGGCGAACGCGCCCGCGCCAACCTGGCGACGTACCAGCGCATCCTGCCCGGGCACACGATCAGCAGCCTGAAGGCGACCGAGTCGTCGCGCAACGCCGACTTCTGGGCCGAGCGCGAGCGCCTCTACGCCGGCCTGAGGCTGGCCGGCGTGCCGGACTAGCCCTGCAGCGTCTCGAACAGCTTCTGGAAGCCGAACGCGATCGTGCTCATCAGCGCGATGCCGCCCAGCAGCAGCGCCAGCATCGCGCCCAGCACCGGCCCCCAGCGCGTGGGCTGCGGCGGCTGGCCGGGGGCGTGGCGGGCGGCCCAGCGCTCGTCGGGCGTCAGGCCGTAGACGATGGCCGTCAGCATCGCGGCCGACAGCGACAGCCCCAGCAGCGGCAGCAGCGCCCAGGCCAAGCGGTCGTCCTGCCCCAACTCGTGCAGCCGCCAGGCGCCCAGCAGGCCCAGCAGCGTGGGCGGCAGGTACAGCCAGCCCCAGCGGTCGCGAGCGCCGTGCAGGTAGAAGCGGTGCAGCCCCAAAGCGCCGCCGGCCAGCGCGATCCAGGTGGCCGCGGTCTTGGACCGGCCGCGGCCACGGGGCGCAGGGGGTGGACTCATGGTGGACGGAGTCTATAATGCGCGGTTCCCGGCGCTGGCCAGCCCCCTGGCGTATCTACGGCGGCCGCGAAATGCTTGCTTTGATTTGCTTGCTTCGATCGCCACGGCTCGTGCGTGTCTCCCGGCTTCGGCGGTCCCCACATCTTTAGAAAGAACTGAACATGGTCGTGATCCGACTGGCTCGTGGCGGCGCCAAGAAGCGCCCGTTCTACAACGTCGTGGTGGCCGATTCGCGCGAGCGCCGCGACGGCCGCTTCATCGAGCGCGTGGGCTTCTACAACCCGATGGCCGCCGGCGGCGAGCAGCCGCTGCGCCTGGCGCTGGACCGCGTCACCTACTGGGCCGGCGTCGGCGCCCAGGTCTCGCCGACCGTGGCGCGCCTGGTCGACCAGGCGAAGAAGGCGGCCTGAAGGCCGCTGCAGCGCTGACGACGATGCCCGGCGCGCGCCGGCCCCGGCCCGGGGCCGCGGCCCCTGCCAAGAAGCAGCCGGACCGGAAGCCGGACCCCCGCGGTCCGGCTTCGTCGTTTGCGGCAGAGGAAGTGCCGATGCCGCAAGACGCCGTCGAAGTGGCGCGCGTCGTCGGCGCCTGGGGCATCAAGGGCGGCATCAAGCTGAAGGCCTTCTCGGCCGACCCGCAGGCGCTGTTCTCGTCCAAGCGCTGGTACCTGGAGTCCGCCGCCCGCCGCCCGGCCGCGCCGCCTGCGCCGACGCAACTGCTGCGCGTGGTGCAGGCGCGCGAGCAGGGCGAGTTCATCGTCGCCACCGCGCAGGACCTGGGCGACCGCGACGCCGCCGAGGCGCTGGCCGGCGCGCGCGTCTTCGTTTCGCGCGCCAGCTTTCCGACGCCGGCGGAAGACGAGTTCTACTGGGTCGACCTGATCGGCCTGGCCGTGCGCAACCGCCAGGGCCTGGCGCTGGGCCGGGTCAGCGGCCTGCTGGAGACCGGCCCGCACTGCGTGCTGCGCGTGCAGCCGCCGGCGGCCGACGCCGACGAACTGCTGATCCCCTTCGTCGACGCCTACGTCGACCGCGTGGACCGCGAGGCGCGGCTGATCGAGGTCGACTGGGAAAGCGGCGATTGAGCGGCGCGGCGGCCGCGATGCGCTTCGACGTCGTCACGCTGTTCCCCGAGCTGTTCGCGCCGCATCTGGCGCAAGGCATCACGCGGCGCGCCTTCGCGTCGGCGCAGGTCGACGTGCGCCTGTGGCCACTGCGCGACCATGCCGACGGCCCCTACCGCCGCGTCGACGACCGCCCGTTCGGCGGCGGCCCCGGCATGGTGATGCTGGCCGAGCCGCTGCAGCGCGCGCTGGACGCGGTGTGGGCCGAGCGCGGCGAACAGGCGGCGGTCGTGCACTTCACGCCCACCGGGCAGCGGCTGGACCAGGCGCTGGTGCAGCAACTTGCCGCCGGCCCCGGCGCGGTGCTGCTGTGCGGGCGCTACGAAGGCATCGACCAGCGCTTCATCGACCGCAACGTGACGCTGGAAGTCAGCCTGGGCGACTTCGTGCTCTCGGGCGGCGAGCTGCCGGCGCTGGTGCTGCTGGACGCGGTGGCGCGGCTGCAGGACGGCGTGCTGAACGCGCCCTCGCACCAGCAGGACAGCTTCTCCGACGGCCTGCTCGAAGGCCCGGCCTACAGCCGCCCCGAGCGCTGGGCCACGCCCGAGGGCGAGCGCGCGGTGCCGCCGGTGCTGCTGTCGGGCCACCACGGGCAGATCGCCGCGTGGCGGCGCCAGCGCGCGCTGGAGCTGACCGCCCGCCGCCGGCCCGACCTGCTGGCCGCGGCGCGTGCCGCCGGGCGCCTCTCGGCCGCCGACGAGCGCTTCCTGGCCGGCCTCGGGCTATAATCTGCGGTTTTTCGATCCTCTGCCGGGTTCTCTACAGTCCTTTCAACCCACCCCGCGCAAGATCGTTCGTCTGGAGCCTTCAGTGGACCTCATCGCCACCCTCGAGCAGGAAGAAATCGCTCGCCTGAACCGCAAGATCCCCGCATTCGCCCCCGGCGACACGGTGATCGTCAACGTCAACGTCGTCGAAGGCACCCGCAAGCGCGTGCAGGCCTACGAAGGCGTGGTGATCGCCAAGCGCAACCGCGGGCTGAACAGCAGCTTCATCGTGCGCAAGATCTCCAGCGGCGAAGGCGTCGAGCGCACCTTCCAGCTCTACAGCCCGCTGCTGGCCAGCATCGACGTCAAGCGCCGCGGCGACGTGCGCCGCGCCAAGCTGTACTACCTGCGCCAGCGCAGCGGCAAGTCGGCGCGCATCAAGGAGAAGCTGGCCTGACGCGCAGGCTTCGCGCTCTTGTCCACAATCGAAGCCGCCGCAAGGCGGCTTTTTGCTTGGTCGCCAACCCACCCGCCCGATGAATCCACCCCGCATCCTCGACCCGCACGCCGTGCCGGTGGCGGGCCATGACCAGCACCTGGACCCGGTGACGCCCGAGCGGCTGACGGCCGCCGGCCTGCGCCAGCAGTTCAGCGCCGCGCAAGGCTTCGAGGCGCCGATCCGTGGCGACGGCGGGCGCTTCGGCGGCGACAGCCGGCCGGCCGCATCGGCCGCGGTGCTGGTGGGCTTGGTCGAGCGCGACGACGGCCTGCAGGTGCTGCTGACGCGGCGCACCGAACACCTGCGCGACCACGCCGGCCAGATCAGCTTCCCCGGCGGCCGCGCCGAGCCCGAGGACGGCAGCGCCGAAGCCACCGCGCTGCGCGAGGCCGAGGAAGAGGTCGGCCTGCAGCCCGCGCGCGTGGAACTGCTGGGCCGGCTGCCCGACTACACGACGGTCACGCAGTACGTGGTGACGCCGGTGGTCGGCATCGTGCACCCGCCGTTCGACCTGAAGCTCGACGCCTTCGAGGTGGCCGAGGCCTTCGAGGTGCCGCTGCAGTGGTTGATGACGCCGGCGCACCACCGCCGCCACGTCTTCCAGTACGACGGCGGGCAGCGGCAGTTCCTGTCGATGCCCTGGCGGCGCGACCCGCATGCCGGCGAATACTTCATCTGGGGCGCTACCGCGGCGATGCTGCGCAACCTGTATCACTTCCTCAAGCACTGAAAGAGCCGGCGCGGGCGCCCCCTATCATCGGGCGCGATGAGCTTCTTCGCCGTCCTGCTGGCCCTGCTGCTCGAACAGCTCAAGCCGCTCCCGCGCGACACCTGGGTGCACGAGGCGCTGTTCGCCTGGGTGCGCTGGACCGGGCGCAACTTCGACGCCGGCAAGTCGCACCACACCTGGGTGGTGTGGTGCGTCTCGGTGCTGGTGCCGACGGCGCTGGTGTGCGGCGTGTACCTGCTGGTGGCGCAGTACAGCCTGCTGCTGGCGCTGGCCTTCGACGTCGCGCTGCTGTATTTGACGCTGGGCTTCCGCCAGTTCAGCCACTACTTCACCGACATCCGCGACGCGCTGGAGCGCGGCGACGAAGACCTGGCGCGCCAGCGCCTGGCCGAGTGGCGCCACCTGGACGCCAGCGAGCTGCCGCGCACCGAGGTGCTGCGCCACGTGATCGAGCACGCGCTGCTGGCGGCGCACCGGCACGTGTTCGGCGTCTTCTTCTGGTTCGTCGTGCTGTCGGCGCTGGGCCTCGGGCCCACCGGCGCGGTGTTCTACCGCATGGCCGAGTTCTGCAGCCGCTTCTGGGGCTACCGCCACCGCGCGCTGGAGGCGCCGGCCGACGACCACCTGCTGGCCTTGTCGCGCCGCATCTTCCAGTGGATCGACCACGTGCCGGCGCGGCTGACGGCCTTCGGCTTCGCAGTGGTCGGCAACTTCGAGGAAGCCATCGGCTCCTGGCGGCGCGACGCGGCGCTGTGGCAGTACGGCAATGAAGGCATCATCCTCGCGGCCGCGGCCGGCGCGGTGGGCGTGCAGCTCGGCGGCGCCGCGGCGCCCGGCGTGACGCCCGACCGCAGCAAGACCTTCACCACCGGCTCGCCGGCCGACAGCACCGAGGCGCAAGGCTCCACCGCCGGCGTGCCGCCGGTGCCGGGCCACCTGCAAAGCGTGGTCGGCCTGGTCTGGCGCTCGGTGGTGCTGTGGATGCTGCTGGTGGCGCTGCTGTCGCTGGCCAACGTGGTCGGCTAGGCGTCACCCCGGCCAGCACAGCGACACGCTGAGGCCGCAGCCGCCGTCCGCACGCGGCTCGCCGTCGCCGAGCGTCAGCTCGATGCCATGGCGGGCGCAGATCTCCTTGACGATCGCCAGCCCGAGGCCGCTGCCGCCCGCGGCCGCGCCCGGATCCGAGGCCGGCAGGCGGTGAAAGCGTTCGAGGGCCAGCGCGCGCTGGTCGGCCGGGATGCCGGGGCCGTTGTCGACGACCTGCAGGCTGGCGCGGCCGTCGGGCCGGCTGGCACGCACGGTGACGACGCTGCCCGGCGGCGTGTGGACCACGGCGTTGTGCACCAGATTGCCCAGCATCTCGTGCAGCAGCAGGCGTTCGCCCTGCACCGGCACCGGGCCGTCCGCCTCCAGGCCGAGATCGATCTCCTTGGCGCGGGCCAGCGCCAGCATCTCGAAGCTGACCTCCCGCGCCAGCTCGGACAGGTCCAGCGGCTCGATGGCCAGCAGACGGCCCGGCTCGCTGCGCGCCAGCACCAGGAGCTGCTCGACCAGCCGCCCCGTCGCCTCGGTCGAGGCGTCGAGCTCGCCGACCACCGCGCGCAGGGACGGGAGGTCGGTCTGCATCAGCGCATGGCCGATCTGCGCGCGCAGCAGGGTCAGCGGCGTCTTCAGCTGGTGCGAGGCGTTGGCGACGAAGCGCGCCTGCGCCTCGCTGAGCTGGCGCTGGCGCCCGGTGTGCACGTTGATGGCCTCGATCAGCGGCGTCACCTCGACCGGCACGCCTGCGGTGGCGATCGGGGTCAGGTCGGTCGCGGCGCGCTGTCTCACCTCCTGGCGCAGCCGTGCGAGCGGGGCCAGGCCGCGCTGCACGCCGAAGGCGATCAGCCCGGCGGCCACGACGATCAGCAGCAGTTGCACGGCCGCGGAGTCGGCGACGATGCGCCGGGTTAACTGGTGGCGCGCGTCCAGCGTCTCCGCGACCTGCACCGTCAGCCGCCGGGCGCCGGCCGGCGTCGGCAGCAGGTGCGCGGTCGCCACCACCCGCACCTTCTGGTCCTTGTAGCGCACGTCGTAGAAGACCGGCTCGTTGCCTGGCGGCAGCGCCGCCGGCGGCGGCAGGTCCTCGTAGCCGGTGATCGCGGCGCCGCTGCGGGCATCGGCCACGCGGTAGAAGATGCGGTCCTGCGCGTCGGTGCGCAGCATCTCCAGCGCCGCATGCGGCAGCTCGACCACGATCTCGTCGTCGACGTAGCCGATCGCCTCGCCGATGACCAGCGCCGAGCCGAGCAGCGTGCGGTCATAGGCCTCGTTCGCCTGCTGCAGGCTGCGCGCGTAGCCGACCGCAAAGCCCAGGCCCCACAGCGCCAGCGTCGGCACCAGCAGCCAGGCCAGGAGCAGGCTACGCAGGCGCATCGTCGGCAGACTCCAGCACGTAGCCCAGGCCTCTGAGCGTGTGGATCGCGGCGCCGCTGCCTTCGATGCGGCGGCGCAGCCGGTGCACGTAGAGCTCCACCGTCTCGTTGCTGAGCACCGCGTCGCCGCTGCGCAGCCGGTCGGCGAGCACATGCTTGCTCACCGGCCGGCCCGCGTGCGTGATGAGCATTTCCAGCAGGTCGTGCTCGCGCGGCGGCAGGTCCAGCATCGGGCCGCCGTGCAGCCTGAAGCGGGACGTGGCGGTGTCGAACGCGAGCGTGCCGACCTGCAGCAGGGCCTGGCCCGCGCCCACGTGGCGCCGGTGCAGCGCGCGCAGCCGTGCTTCCAGTTCCGCCAGTTCGAAGGGCTTGGGCAGATAGTCGTCGGCACCGGCGTTCAGGCCCTGCACGCGGTCCTGCGTGCCGCCGCTGGCCGTCAGGATCAGCACCGGCACCGTGTCGCCGCGCGCGCGCAGCCGGCGCAGGATCTCGATGCCGTCCAGGCGCGGCAGCGCCAGGTCCAGCACGACGACGTCGAAGGCATGCCGCTGCAGCCGGGCATCGGCTTCCAGCCCGTCGCCGCAGGCCTGGACGGCAATGCCCAGCACGCTCAAGGAGCGCGTCAGGGTCTGGACCAGCGGGGAATGATCTTCGACAAGCAGGATCTGCATGAGGGTGGGCCAGATGAGCCGGGCAACGATAATCCCGCAAGGAACGCCGACCTGGAGACAACGGCATGGAGTTCGGCCGCAGAGCGGTGGTCGCATCGGCGCTCGGCGTCGCGGCGCTGGGCAGCACCGCAGCCTGGCCGCAGGCCGCGCGGCGCGTGCGGGTGCTGTCCACGACCGAGGTCGCGGCCGTGCAGCCGCTGATCCGGGCCTTCGAGCGCGTGAACCCGGCCTTCCGGGTGGACTACCGGCAGCTCGGCTCGGCCGAGCTGACGAGGGCGTTCCTCGCCGACGGCGGCGGCAGCGCCGACGTGGTGTGGAGCTCGGCGATGGACCTGCAGACCAAGCTGGTCAACGACGGCCAGGCGCTTCGCTACGAGAGCCCGCACGCGCGCGGGCTGCCGCCCTGGGCGGTCTGGAAGCACGAGGCCTACGCCACCACCATCGAGCCCATCGTGGTGGCCTACCACCGCCAGCTGCTGGCCGAGGCCGAAGTGCCGCGCACCCGCGAGGCGCTGGCGCTGCGCCTGTCGGCCGAGGTGCCGCGCTTTCGCGACCGGGTGGCGACCTACGACATCCGCAGCTCCGGCCTGGGCTTCCTGCTCGCCGCCAGCGATGCCGCGGCATCGCCGCGTTATTGGGACCTGGTGCGCTCGCTCGGCCGCTGCCGCGCCAGCCTGGAACCCGAGACCATGGGCATGCTCGACGCCGTCGCGGCCGGCCGCGCGCTGCTGGCCTACAACGTGCTGGGCAGCTACGCCGAGGCCTACGCGCGCCGCCATCCCGAAGTGGCCGTCGCTTACCTGCAGGACTACACGCTGCTCGCTTCGCGCGTCGCCTTCATCTCCCGGCGCGCTCCCAACCCCGAGGGCGCGCGCGCCTGGCTCGACCACCTGCTGTCGCCGCTCGGCCAGCAGATGCTGGAGGAAGGCGGCGGCTTCTACGGCGTGCGCACCGACGCGCTGCCCGCGCGCGCGGGCAGCCTGCTGCTGCAGCGGCTGGGCGACGCGGCGCGGCCGATCGCGATCGGCCCGGGGCTGCTGGCGCACCTGGACCGCAGTTCGCACAACGCGCTGCTCAACCGCTGGCGCCGCGGCTTCGAGCACCCGGACTGACGCCGGCGCGGGCATCCCGGGTGCTCTCACCGCGTCTCAGCGGGCGCGCGCCGGCGCCGTGGCCTGCTGCCAGCGCCGGATGAAGTCGATGTAGTTCTGGTTGTTCAGGTAGCCGATCAACGGCGGCCCGAGCGGGATCGGCCTGAGCGCCGGCCCCAGGGTCTGCGTCAGCCGCGCGGCGGTGGTCTCGCCGTCGATGTCGGCGCGCACCGCGAACAGCCGCGCGCCGTTGGCGATCAGCGTCTGGCCGCGCTTGGACAGCACGTAGTCGACCCACAGCCGGGCCGCGTTCGGATGGCGGCCCCGCCGGGTGATGAACATCACCCGCGACAGCACCAGCGTGTAGTCGCTGGGGAACACCACGCCCAGGTTCGGGTCGCGCTGCACCCGGGCGAGCGCGTAGGAGCCCAGCACGTTGTAGCCGAGCATGGACTGCCCCGAGGCGACCGAGCGCAGCATCGTCTCGGTGTTCAAGGTGAGGCGCGCCGCGACCTTGCCCAGGCCTTGCGCGATGTCCCAGAAGGCCGGCGACGCGCCGGCATCCTGCGTCGCGAGGAAGAAGCCCAGGCCCGATTTCTGGATGTCGTAGCTGATCACCTTGGCGCGCAGCCGCGCCGGGTCGGCCTGCAGCAGCTTGGCGAGGTCGGCGTGCGTGCGCGGCACCTCGGCGGGCTGCAGCGCGCGCTTGTCGTAGACCAGCGCGATCGGCTCGAAGGTGGTCGCCCAGGCCATGTCGGTCCAGCGCGCCCAGTCGGGCAGGCCCGGCGCCTCGGGCGAGGCATAGGCGAGCGCGTAGCCGTTGCTCACCAGGCTGGCCTGCTGGTCCATCGCCGAGCTCCACAGCACGTCGGCCGTCTCGCCGCCGAGCTGCGCCTCGGCCACGAAGCGGTGGTGCAGCTCGGTGGCGTTCAAGTCCTCGTACTGCACCTCGATGCGCGGGTACAGCGCGCTGAAGTCGGCGATCAGCGGCCGCGCGACCGCGGCGTCGGTGTTCGAGTAGACGATCAGCCGGCCTTCGTCCTCGGCGGCGCGCACCAGGGCCTGGTAGCCGGCCGGGTAGCCGGGCGGCGCCGCGGCGCGCGGCGCGTAGCGGATGGCGTCGCCTTCGTCTTCCTGCGCGGCCGCGCCCGCGCCGTACAGCGCCAGCGCGGCGATCATCCTGATGCGGATTCGCATGGCCTCGCTCCTGCCGGCCGTCAGCCGCCGGCGTGCCGCACCAGCGGCACGATCCCGAACCCGAACACGGCCAGCGCCATCACCGCGGCCGCGGAGACCGCCCACAGCATCGTGTAGCGCTGGTGGTCCCCGAACTCCACCTTCGCCAGGCCCACCAGCAGGTAGGTCGAAGCCACCAGCGGGCTGAGCAGGTGCACCTGCTGGCCGACCAGCGACGCGCGCGCGATCTCGGCCGGCGTGAAGCCGTAGGCCACCGCCGTCTTCGCCAGGATCGGCAGGATGCCGAAGTAGAACGCGTCGTTCGAGATGAAGAAGGTGAAGGGCAGGCTCAGCACGGCGGTCACCAGCCCCATGTACGGCCCCATCCAGGTCGGCACGCCGCGGATCACGCTGTCGGCGATCGCATCGACCATCTTGGTGCCCGAGAGGATGCCCACGAAGATGCCCGCAGCGAAGATCAGCGCCACCACCGGCAATGCGTTCTCCGAGTGGTGCGCGATGCGCTCCTTCTGGATCTGCTGGTTCGGGTAGTTGACGCTGATCGCGATCGCGAAGCCGACCATGAACAGCACCGGCAGCGGCATCTTGCCCCAGACCAGCATGCCGATCAGCACCACGGTGAGCAGGAAGTTGAACCACAGCAGCCTGGGCCGCAGCAGCGAAGGGTCGCCGCCGACCAGCGCCGCCTCGGGGTGCTGCGGGTCGATGTCCAGCTTCGTCACGCCGAGCCGGCGGCGCTCGCGCAGGCCCAGCAGGTAGGCGACGAACAGCACCCACGCGCCGGTGACCACCATCGCCGGCATCAGCGGCACGAACACGTCGGTCATCTCGAGCGACAGCGCGCTCGCCGCGCGCGCCGTCGGGCCGCCCCAGGGCAGCAGGTTCATGTTGTGCGCCGCCATCATCACCACGCAGGCGAACACCAGCCGGCTGATGCCGAGCCGGACGTACAGCGGCAGCAGCGCCGCCGCGGTGACCATGTAGGTGGTCGAGCCGTCGCCGTCCAGGCCCACGACCATGGCCAGCACCGCCGTGCCGACCACCACCTTCATCGGATCGCCGCCCACCAGGCGCAGGATCACGCGCACGACGGGATCGAACAGCCCGGCGTCGATCATGATGCCGAAGTACAGGATTGCGAACATCAGCATCACGCCGGTCGGCGCGAGCTTCTTGATGCCGTCCATCATCATCGGGCCGATCTGCACGCCGAAGCCCGCCAGCAGTCCGAACAGGATCGGGATGACGATCAGCGCGACGACCGCCGCCAGGCGCTTGGTCATGATCAGCGCCATGAACACCACGACCATCGAGTAGGCCAGCACGGTCAGCATCGTCTCGTCTCCTGGTTCGTCCGCGCTTTCGGCGCGCGCGTGTCGGCATGGTCGGGCCGATCCGCCGCGTTCGGCTTTCGCCGAGCTTTCAGTGCAGCCCGGGGATTGCCCTGATCGGGTAAGCGATAGGTGCCGTTGAAAGACCGCCGAAAGGTTGGCGGCGAAAGCCCTTCCTACGATGCCCTCCGGCGCCGCGGCCCCTGGCCGTCAGGCGCCCGACACGAGACACGCACCACAGAGGGCTTCGATGAACATCACAGGCATGTTGCACGGCGCCCGCCTGCTCAGGCTGGCGGGCTTCCCGACTCCCGAGATCCTCGGCCCCGATGCCACCGAGGCGCAGATCAAGGCGCTGATCGCCAAGCACGGGCAGATCTTCGTCAAGCCGGTCTTCAAGGGCGGGGTGGGCAAGAAGGGCAAGGCCGGCCTGGTGGGCCGCGCGACCAACCTGGAGACCGCGCTGGCCGAGAAGGAGCGGCTCTACTTCTGCGAGCACCGGCACGGCAACCAGTACGCCAAGTCCAACGGCGTCACCTTCGAGGTCGGCGTGCCCGCCGAGCTGGAGGTGTACTGCTCGCTGACCGACAACACCCACTTCCGCGCGCCGACCCTGACGCTGACGCATCACGGCGGCATGGACATTGAGGAGCTGGACAAGACGCAGATCATCAGCGTGCCCTTCAACCCGCTCACCGGGCTGAAGGCCTTCGTCGTCGCCAACGCGCTGACGGAGCTGAATGCGCCCAAGCAGGTCATCTCGCCGCTGGTGCAGTACCTGCCGAACCTGTGGGACCTGTTCCACGACTACGGCATGACCACGCTGGAGCTGAACCCGATCCGCCTGCGGCCGGACGCGCGCGGCCGCCTGACGCCGGTGGCCTGCGACTTCAAGTGCGGCTTCGACCGCGACGACCCGCGCTGGCAGCGCCTGAACCTGCCGGCCGACCTGTTCGCCGCCGACTACTCCGACTTCGAGCAGGAGATCAATGCGCTGCGCACCTACCAGGGCCAGAGCGACGTGTACGTCATCAACGCCAGCGGCACGATCCTGGCGCCGACCTTCGGCGGCGGCGCGAACTCGCTGGTGACGCAGATGCTGGGCGACGACGCCATCATCAGCTCGGACTTCGGCGGCAACCCGCCCTACGAGAAGATGAAGTCGGTGGCGCGGATCTGCTTCAAGCACTGGCTGAAGCAGAGCAACGTGCTGTTCATCATCGGCGGCAAGAGCAACAACACCGACATCCACGAGACCTTCCGCGCGATGGCCGACGCGCTGCGCGAGCACATCGGCGCGCATGGGGCGCAGCCGCTGTACGTGGTGGCCGGCCGCGGCGGCCCGAACCTGGTGCGCGGGATGGGCGTGCTGCGCGACACCTGCGAGGCGCTGGGCCTGCCCTACCGCCTGTTCGGCTTCGATTCGGCGATGAGCGAGGTGGTCGACTACGCGCGCCGCGCCGATGCATGGATGAAGGCCGGCGGGCGCGAGGCCGTCGCGCGCGCGATGCGGCTGGCGGCCTGAGGAGACGGACGATGACCCGAAAGAGCGTTGGCAACTTCAAGTTCTTCACCGGCATCGAGTCGCTGTCGCAGATCGCGACCCGCGACGACCGCGTCTGCGTGCTGAACATCCTGGGCGGCGAATCGAGCGAGGTCACGCCGGTCGGCCATGCCTACAGCGGCGGCAACGTCGTGTTCGGCACTTCGCCCGGGCGGCGCGGCCAGGTGCTGGAGACGCCGGCCGGCGACATCCCGGTCTACAACAACGTGCGCGAAGGGCTCGAGGCCGGGCACCGCTTCAACTGCGGCGTGGTCTACCTGCCGCCGAGCGCGGCCGACGACGGCGTGGTCGAGCTGATCCGCGTCAACCCGGAGCTGACCAAGATCTTCATTCCGACCGAGAAGATGAGCGTGCACGACGCGCGCGAGATCCGCGCGATGGCGCAGCAGTACGGCATCGACATCTTCGGCGGCAACAGCCTGGGCGTGGCCGACGCGTGGAACCAGGTGCGCATCGGCGGCGCGCTGGGCGGCGATGCGCCGGGCGACACGCTGCGCAAGGGCACGGTGGCGATCCTGTCCAATTCCGGCGGCTTCACGACCACGATCGCGCAGTACCTGCGCATGGGCGGCTGGGGCACGACGACGCTGGTGTCCAGCGGCAAGGACGTCTACATCCACTACGCGGCGCCGGAGTTCGCGTTCGCGCTCGGCAACGACGAGCGCAGCCGCGCCGCGGTGCTGTACTGCGAGCCGGGCGGCTACTACGAGCTCGACGCCGATTTCACCAAGCCGGTGGTGGCCTGCGTCGTCGGCCGCTGGAAGAGCCGGCTCACGCGCGCCGTCGGCCATGCCGGCGCGATGGCCGGCGGCGGCGACGACGCGGCCTCGAAGGAACGCTGGTTCATGGAGAAGTTCGGCGTCGACGGGTTGTTCACGCCGACGGCGCCGGTCTGCTCGGCCCGGGGCGCGGTGGTCACCAACATCGCCGACATCCCGGCCGCGCTGACCGCCGTGATGGCCAGGAACGGCATCCAGCCCGACTTCGCGCCCGAAGGGTCGATGCAGCTCAAGGCCTGGTTCGGCTCCAACGCCGGGACCCGACTGCCGCCCGAGCTGGACCTGCCGGTGGTCGACGCGATCGAGCCCTATCGGCAGCAGATCAAGGCGCTGGAGGCGCAGGTCGGCACCGTGTTCGCGCGCGAATCGATGAAGGATGCCTCGGGCGTGTCGCAGATGGACCCGAAGACGCAGGTCACGCGCGTCAACGGCGTCACGGTGCTCGAATCGGCGCAGGATCCGCTGGAAGCCAACGTCAGCCTGGTGCTGCTGAAGGAGCCCGGCGGCGAGAACGACCGCCGCATCGTCAGCGCCGCGGTGGGCGCCTTCGTCAACCTGAACGGCGACCCCGCGCTGGCCGCGGCGCAGGCCGCGCGCGAGGCGGGCAACGCGCCGAACGCGGTGCTGGCGGCGGCGGTGGCGCTGATCGGCCCGAAGCGGCTGGAGCGCGCGCGCGCGGCGGTGGCGCTGCTGATCGACCGCTTCTCCGCCGCCGGCCTGCGCGACGCGCTCGACGAGGGCTTCGACGCCGGCGCGGTCGCGGCCCCCGCCGACGACCGCGCGCTGCTGTTCGACGCGCAGCCCGATGCGCGGGCGCAGGCGCTGCTGGCCGGGCTGGCGGCGCGCGGCACGCGCTCGGTGTTCCTGCGCTGGCTGCAAGGGCTGGGCGGCAACCCCAGCCTGGCCGCGGTGCTGGCCGCCGCGACCACCACGCTGGGCTGGGGGCCGCTGCAGCGCAAACGCGTCTCGCGCCTGTCGGTCGAATCGCTGCCGGCGTGGTGCCAGCTCTTCGGCACGATGATCGGCGCCTCGGTGGACGCCTCGCGGCACGAGCCGACCCGCTTCGCCGGCCTGTCCGAGGCCGATCTGCTGGGGCGGCTGTCGCTGACCGAGGTCGCCTACACGGCCCTGCTCGGCCAGCGGCCCGACGCCGACGGCCTGTTCGGCTTCCAGACCCTGGTCGGCCTGCTGCTGTCCAACGGGCCGGGCACGATCACCGCGCAGGGCGCCAAGGGCGCGGTCTCGTCCGACGGCCCCGAGCAGCCGCAGCGCGTGCAGCTGAACAAGGCGATGCTGGGTTTCCTGAGCCATTGCGGCTATGCCCATGGCGGCAACGGCTTCGAAGGCGTGGCCTTCCTGCTCGAACAGTTCGCCGGCACCGGGCTGCGCGACCCCGGCGCGGCCGACCACGGCATCGACCTCAAGGCCCTGGCGGCGCGCTACGTCGCGGGTTATGCCGCCTACAAGTCCGAGAAGAAGAACACCGGCGCCGGCGACCTGCAGAAGATTCCTTGCGTCAACCACCCGGTGTTCAAGGACAAGCCGGTGAACCTGGACCCGCGCGAGGTCTACGTGCGCGAGCTGATGCAAAAGCGCGGCGAGCGCAACGTCTTCCTCGACTTCTACCACGCGGTGGTCGAGGCGCTGTACGAGGCCGGGGTCTCGCGCAACGTCTATTGCGTCAACGTCGATGCGGTGATCGCCACCGTGCTGCTCAAGCTGGTGTGGCCGGCCTGGCGCAGCGGGCAGATCGACGCCGCGGCGCTGGAGGGCGCGGCCTTCACGCTGTTCCTCTACGCGCGCATGCTCGGCTGCGCGGCCGAGGCCGACGACCACCTCAACCGCGGCCGCAACATGGACACGCGCGCCGCCGCGTCGGCCTGCCGCTTCGTCGCCTGATGGACCTGGCCTTCGACGTCGCCGGCCGCGGCAGGCCCGTGCTGCTGCTGCACGGGCTGTTCGCATCGGCCGCCAACTGGCGCCGCGTGGCGGCCGAGCTGGCGCGCACGCGGCGCGTCTACAGCGTGGACCTGCGCAGCCACGGCCGCTCGCCCGCGTCGGCGGACATGTCCTACCGCGCGATGGCCGACGACGTGCTGCGGCTGATCGAGCGCGAGTCGCTGGACCGCCCGGCCGTCGTCGGCCACTGCATGGGCGCCAAGGTGGCCATGGCGCTGGCGCTGTCCACGCCGTGGGCGGTGGGGCGGCTGGTGGCCATCGACGCCGCGCCCCGGCGCGGCAGCGACGCCTGGACGCGCGAGCTCGACCTCGGCGCCGCGCCGCCGTGCGGCTTGCTGCAGCGCTGGACGAAGCGCGACCAGGCCCTCGACGACGCCCGCTTCGACTGGTCCTGCCGCGTCGACCTGATCGTGCCGTCGCTGCGCGAGCTGGCGGGGTTCCCGCCGCTGCTGCGCTACCTGAGCACGGCGCGGCCGCTGCACGCCATCGTCGCCGCCGGCACCGGCACCGGCGCCGGCACCGGCGGCCCGGGCCTGCTCGGCGCCGCGGCCTACCAGCCGATGTTCCCGCGCACGCGCATCCACCCGATCGGCGGCGCCAGCCATTGGGTGCAGGTCGACCGGCCGGCCGAACTGGTCGCGCAGCTCGATGCGCTGCTGCCGTCGTGGCGACGGTCGTCCGAGCGCTCGCCAGCCCTCAGCACCTCGATCATGGAGACAGTCCGATGAGCGACACGCTCAAGCACGATGCCCTCGAATACCACCGCTGGCCGCGGCCGGGCAAGATCGCCGTGACGCCGACCAAGGCGATGGCCACCCAGCGCGACCTGGCGCTGGCGTATTCGCCCGGCGTCGCCGAGGCCTGCCTGGAGATCGTGCGCGATCCGCAGGAGGCCAGCGCGCTGACTGCGCGCGCCAACCTGGTGGCGGTGGTGACCAACGGTAGCGCGGTGCTCGGCCTCGGCAACATCGGCCCGCTGGCGGGCAAGCCGGTGATGGAGGGCAAGGGCTGCCTGTTCAAGAAGTTCGCCGGCATCGACGTCTTCGACATCGAGCTCGCCGAGAACGACCCCGACGCGCTGGTCGAGATCATCGCCAGCATGGAGCCCACCTTCGGCGGCATCAACCTCGAGGACATCAAGGCGCCCGAGTGCTTCTACATCGAGCGCCGGCTGCGCGAGCGCATGGGCATCCCGGTGTTCCACGACGACCAGCACGGCACCGCGATCGTCGCCGCGGCGGCCATCCTCAACGGCCTGAAGCTGGTCGGCAAGGACATCGGCGAGATCAAGCTGGTGGCTTCCGGCGCCGGCGCGGCGGCGCTGGCGCTGCCTGGACCTGGCGGTCAGCCTGGGCCTGCGGCGCGAGAACGTCTGGGTCGCCGACGGCAAGGGCGTGGTCCGCGTCGGCCGCGAGGAGGGCATGGACGAGAACAAGGCGCGCTACGCGCAGGAGACCGATGCGCGCACGCTGGCCGAGCTGATGCCGGGCGCCGACGTCTTCCTCGGCCTGTCGGCGGCCGGCGTGCTGAAGCCGGAATGGGTCAAGGGCATGGCCCGTGATCCGCTGATCTTCGCGATGGCCAACCCGGTGCCCGAGGTGCTGCCCGAGGCGGCGCTGGCGGTGCGCCCCGACGCCATCATCGGCACCGGCCGCTCCGACTACCCGAACCAGATCAACAACGTCCTGTGCTTCCCCTTCATCTTCCGCGGCGCGCTGGACGTCGGCGCGCGGACGATCAACGAGGCGATGAAGGTGGCCACCGTGCGCGCGCTGGCCGACCTGGCGCATGCGGAGGTGCCCGAGACGGTGGTCAAGGCCTATGGCGCCGAGGGCCTGCGCTTCGGGCGCGACTACCTCATCCCCAAGCCCTTCGACCCGCGCCTGATCGAGGCCGTGGCGCCGGCCGTGGCGGCCGCGGCCATGGCCTCGGGCGTGGCGGCGCGCCCGATCGCCGACCTGGCGGCGTACCGTGCGGAGCTGAGCCGCTTCGTCTACCGCTCGGGCTCGGTCATGCAGCCGGTGTTCGGCGCCGCGCAGCGCGCGCCCAAGCGCGTCGTCTATGCCGAGGGCGAGGACGAGCGCGTGCTGCGGGCGGTGCAGGTGGTGGTGGACGAGGGCCTGGCGCGCCCCATCCTGCTCGGCCGCGCCGCGGCGATCGAAGAGCGCATCCTGGCCTTCGGGCTGCGCCTGAAGCCCGGCGGCGACGTGCAGGTGATCGACGCCAACCAGGACCCGCGCCTGCAGCCGTGGGCCGGCTCGTTCTACCAGTCCATGCAGCGCAAGGGCGTCACGCCGGCCGCGGCCGAGGAGATGCTGCGCCGCAACCCGAGCGCATTGGCGGCCCTGCTGGTGCAGCGCGGCGACGCCGAGGCGCTGCTGTGCGGCGTCAACGGCGGTTTCCGCGACCACCTGCGGCTGGTGACCGACGTCCTCGGCCGGCGCGAGGGCGTCGAGACCGTCGGGGCGATGAACATGCTGCTGCTGCCCGAGCGCACGCTGTTCGTCTGCGACACCTACGTCAACCCCGACCCGAGCGCGGAGCAGCTGGCCGAGATCGCGGTGCTCGCGGCCGACGCGGTGCGCCGGCTGGGCATGGTGCCGCGCGTCGCGCTGCTGTCGCACTCCAGCTTCGGCAGCGACGCGACGCCGAGCGCGCACAAGATGCGCCGGGCGCTGGAACTGATCCGCTCGCTGCGCCCGCCGTTCGAGGTGGAAGGCGAGATGCACGGCGACGCCGCGCTGTCGCGCGAGACCCTGCAGCGGGTGTTTCCGGCCGCGGCGCTCAGCGGCGAGGCGAACCTGCTGGTGATGCCCAACCTGGACGCGGCCAACATCACCTTCAACGTGCTGAAGGCCGTGGCCGGCAACGGCATCACGGTCGGCCCCATCCTGCTCGGCCTGGCCGCGCCGGCCCACGTGCTCAATCCCAGCGCCAGCGTGCGGCGCATCGTCAACATGAGCGCGCTGGCTTCGGTGGAGGCGGGCAGCCGCTGGGCCAGCCATACTGCCACCTCGGTGCTGTCGCACATCCGCGCCGGCGACTGACCCTCTTCGACCGATCAACCGACCCTGGAGCGCATCATGGAAGACATCGTCATCGTTTCGGCCGCCCGCACGGCCGTGGGCAAGTTCGGCGGCTCGCTGGCCAAGATGCCGGCCACCGAGCTGGGCAGCATCGCCATCCAGGCCGCGCTGGAGCGCGCCGGGCTCGGCGGCGATCAACTGGCCGAGGCCTCGGGCCAGGTCATCATGGGCCAGGTTCTGGCCGCCGGCGCCGGCCAGAACCCGGCGCGCCAGGCGCTGCTCAAGGCCGGCCTGCCCAAGGCCGTGCCCGGCATGACCATCAACGTGGTGTGCGGCTCGGGCCTGAAGGCGGTGATGCTGGCGCAACAGGCGGTGGCCGCCGGCGACAGCGAGATCGTGGTGGCCGGCGGCCAGGAGAACATGAGCGCCAGCCCGCACGTGCTGCTGGGCAGCCGCGACGGCCAGCGCATGGGCGACTGGAAGATGGTCGACTCGATGATCGTGGACGGCCTGTGGGACGTCTACAACCAGTACCACATGGGCATCACGGCCGAGAACGTCGCCAGGCAGGAAGGCATCAGCCGCGAGATGCAGGACGCGCTGGCGCTGGGCAGCCAGCAGCGCGCCGCGGCGGCCCAGGCGGCGGGCCGGTTCAAGGAGGAGATCGTCCCGGTGAGCATCCCGCAGCGCAAGGGCGAGGCGCTGGTGTTCGACGCCGACGAGTTCATCAACAAGAAGACCAGCGCCGAGGCGCTGGCGGGGCTGCGCCCGGCCTTCGACAAGGCCGGCACGGTGACGGCGGGCAATGCCTCGGGCATCAACGACGGTGCCGCCGCCGTGGTGGTGATGTCGGCCCGCAAGGCTGCGGCGCTGGGCCTGACGCCGCTGGTGCGCATCGCCGGCTACGCCACCGTGGGCCTGGACCCCGCGACGATGGGCCTGGGCCCGGTCGGCGCCACGCAGAAGGCGCTGCAGCGGGCGGGCTGGACGGTGGGCGACGTGGACCTGTTCGAGCTCAACGAGGCCTTCGCGGCGCAGGCCTGCGCGGTCAACAAGCGGCTGGAGGTGGATCCGGCCAAGGTCAACGTCAACGGCGGCGCCATCGCCATCGGCCACCCGATCGGCGCCTCGGGCTGCCGCATCCTGGTGACGCTGCTGCACGAGATGAAGCGCAGCGGCGCCAGGAAGGGGCTGGCGGGCCTGTGCATCGGCGGCGGCATGGGGGTGGCGCTGGCCGTCGAGCGCTGACGCCGCCGGCGCCTTCGTCCCCCTTCGTCCCGTCACCACCGCGTCTGCGACAGCTCGGCGTACAGCGCCTGGTAGATGCGCCAGCGCGAGGCGCTGATGCGGCCGGCCTCCACCGCCGCGCGCAAGGCGCACTGCGGCTCCTCGCGGTGCGTGCAGTTGTGGAAGCGGCACTGCCCCAGCTCGGCCGCCAGGTCGGGCATCAGCGCGGCGAGCTCGGCGGCCTGCAACTGGCGCAGCCCGAACTCCTGGAAGCCCGGCGAGTCCAGCACCGCGCCGCGGCGCTCGGCGTCCAGCCAGTACCAGGTGGTGGTCGTCGTCGTGTGCTTGCCGCTGGCCAGCGCGACCGAGATCTCGCCCACCTGCGCGCCGGCGCCGGGCACCAGGCGGTTGATCAGCGTGCTCTTGCCGGCGCCGCTGGGACCCAGGATCAGCGTCGTGCGGCCCTCCAGCCGCGGCCGCAGCACCGCCAGCGCCTCGCCGGGCGCGGCCTTGACGGCCAGCTCCAGCACCTCGACGCCCATCGCGCGATAGGGCTGCAGGCGCGCCCGCGCGGCCTCGGCGGCGGGCAGGTCGGTTTTGTTCAGGCCGACGAGCGCCGGGATGCCGGCCGCGGCGGCGGCGATCAGCGCGCGCGCGAGCTGCGATTCGCTGAACGGCGGGTCGGCCGCGACCAGCATCAGCAGCTGGTCGAGGTTGGCGGCGAAGGACTTGCTGCGCCACTCGTCCTGGCGGAACAGCAGGTTGCGGCGCGGCTCGATCGCCTCGATCACGCCTTCGTCGCCGGCGCGCTGCCAGCGCACGCGGTCGCCGACCACCACCTCGCTCTTCTTGCCGCGCGGGTGGCAGCGCCAGCGCTCGCCCTCGGGCGTCTCCACCACCGCATGGCGGCCGTGGGCGGCGACCACCAGGCCCAGGTCGAGGTTGGCGCCGGCGGCGCCGCGGCCGGGGGCCGGCCTGGGGTCGCGGCTCAAGGCGAGAGGCCCGGCGGCGGCGCCGTCATGCCGGCTGCGGCAGGGCCGCCAGGCGCTCGGAGGCCGGCGGGTGCGAGTAGTAGAAGCGCACGTACAGCGGGTCGGGCGTCAGCGTCGAGGCGTTGTCCTCGTGCAGCTTCAGCAGCGCCGAGGCGAGGTCACGGCCGTCGGCCTGCGCGCAGGCATAAGCGTCGGCCTCGAACTCGTGCCGGCGCGACAACTGCGAGGCCAGCGGCGTGACGAAGAACAGGAACGGCGGCAGTGCCAGGCTGAACAGCAGCAGCGCCAGCGCGTCGTTGGGCGCCGCGAGGTTGGGCGCCACGCCCAGGCCGGCGTAGAAGCCGCTCTGGCCCGCCAGCCAGCCCAGCAGCGCCAGCCCCGCGCCGCTGGCGCCGAAGATCATCACCATGCGCTTGAGCACGTGGCGGTGCTTGAAGTGGCCCAGCTCGTGCGCCAGCACCGCCTCCACCTCGGGCGGCGACAGCCGCGCCAGCAGCGTGTCGAAGAACACCACGCGCTTGGCCGCGCCCAGCCCGGTGAAGTAGGCGTTGGCGTGCGCCGAGCGCTTGCTGCCGTCCATCACGAACAAGCCCTTGGCCGCGAAGCCGCAGCGCTGCATCAGCGCCTGCACGCGGGCCTTCAGCGCCTCGTCGGGCAGCGGCTGGAACTTGTTGAACAGCGGCGCGATCACGGTCGGGTACAGCACCAGCAGCAGCAGGTTGAAGCCGACCCAGGCCACCCAGGCCCACAGCCACCAGCTTGCGCCCAGGCTGCCCATGATCCACAGGATCAGCGCCGCCAGCGGCAGCCCGATCAGCGCGCCCACCAGCGCGCCTTTCAGCAGGTCGGCGACGAAGAGCGCCGGCGTCACGCGGTTGAAGCCGAAGCGCTGCTCCAGCACGAAGGTGCCGTAGACGTCGAACGGCAGCTCCAGCACGCCGCCGATCAGCGTGAAGGCCGCCAGCAGCGCCAGCTGGTAGGCCATCGCGCCCCAGCGCGGCAGCACGGCGTCGCGCAGCGTGGCGTTCAGCGCATCCAGCCCGCCCAGCAGCGTCCAGCCCAGCAGCACCGCGGCGCCGAAGGCCATGCTCAGCAGTCCGAGGCGTGCCTTGGCGATGGTGTAGTCGGCCGCGCGCCGGTGCGTGGCCAGCGAGACGTTGGCGGCAAAGGCCGCCGGCACCGCGTCGCGGTGCAGCGCCACGTGGCGGATCTGCCGCGTGGCCAGCCACAGCCGCAGCGCCAGCCAGGCCAGCAGCACGCCGGCGAACACCAGGGAGACGAACGATGCCTGCATGGGGCCCGAAGTGTAGGCTTGGGCCAGAATCCTCAAGTCCCTTGCCGCTGCGCCAAGAAGCCCATGACCGAACCCGTCCTAGCCCCCAGCGACCAGAACCTGATCTGGATCGACCTGGAGATGACCGGCCTATCCCCCGACCGCGACCGCATCATCGAGGTGGCGGTGGTCGTCACCGACCCGCTGGTGACCGTGCGCGTCGAAGGCCCGGTGCTGGCAGTGCACCAGAGCGACGCGGTGCTCGACGCGATGGACGCCTGGAACAAGGGCACGCACGGCAAGAGCGGGCTGACCGACCGCGTGAAGGCGTCCACCATCGACGAGGCCGCGGCCGAGGCTCAGGTGATCGCCTTCCTGCAGCGCCACGTGCCGGCCGGCAAGAGCCCGATGTGCGGCAACTCGATCTGCCAGGACCGCCGCTTCCTCGCCAACACGATGCCGCGGCTGGAGGCCTACTTCCACTACCGCAACCTCGACGTCAGCACGCTGAAGGAGCTGGCGCGGCGCTGGAAGCCGCAGGCGCTGGAAGGCTTCAAGAAGGCGCAGGCGCACACCGCGCTGGCCGACATCCACGAGTCGATCGACGAGCTGCTGCACTACCGGCAGCATCTGCTGGCGGTTTGATCAGCCACGTAGCAAGTCGCCAACCGCCGGCAGCGCCGCGCTGCCGGGCAGCACCTCGCGGTCCAGCGCGGCGCGCGGCACCTGCAGGTGCTGGGCCAGCAGCGGCCGCAGCACGGCGCGCAGGTCGGTGGTGATGCGCAGGTCGCGGCCTTCGTAGCGGTCCTTGGGCGCCAGCCCTGGCCAGTCGGCCAGCACGCGGCCGCCGCGCACCGCGCCGCCCAGGAGCAAGGCCGCACCGCCGCTGCCGTGGTCGGTGCCGCCGGTGCCGTTGGCGCTGACCTCACGGCCGAACTCGGTGGCCACCAGCACCACGGTGTGCGCCCAGGCGCTGCCGTCGCCTTGCGCCAGGCCTTCGCGCAGCGCCGCCAGCATGGCGTCCAAAGTACGCAGACCGTTCGCCGCCGCACCCTGCGGCGCGGCCTGGTTGACGTGCGAGTCCCAGCCGCCCAGCTCGATCATCGCCACCGTCGGGCCGCCGGGCGCACGCAGGAAGTCGGCCGCCTGGCGCGCCAGCGTCACCGCGTTGCGCCCGCCGGCGTTGGACGCCGCCATGCCGTCGCGCATCGACGCGTCCTCGTGCAGGCCGCGGGCGCGCGCCAGCGCCTGCGCCAGTTCGGCGTCGGCCTCGTACAGGCGGCCCAGCCGCGCCACCAGGTCCGCCGCCGGCTCGGGCAGCCGCGACGGCGCCCAGGTGTCGACCTCGGCCGCGCCGCGCAGCGCCAGCGGCACCGCGGTGCTGAGCGCCACGCCGCGCCGGCCCGAGGCCTGCAGCGCGCGGCCCAGCCAGCCGGTGGCCAGCTCGTGCGGCCGGCTGCCGCCGGACTCCAGCACCTGCTGCGCGTCGAAGTGCGAGCGTTCGCGGTACGGCAGCCCGGTCGCGTGCACGACGAGCAACTCGCCGCCGCGGTACAGCCCATGCGCCTGCGCCAGCAGCGGGTGCAGCGCGAACGGGCCCGCCAGCGGCAGCGCTGCATCGGCCGCCGCGGCCAGCGAGCCGCGCGCCGCGGCCCAGGCCGGGTCGCCGGGCGCGGGCACGGCCATCAGGCCGTCCATGCCGCCGCGCAGGATCAGGAAGACGAAGCGCTCGGGCCGCGCGTCCGGCGACGCGCCCGCCAGGCTCAGGCGCGCCCAGGGCGCCAGCGCGCCGCCCAGCAGCGTGCGCAGCGCGTGGCGGCGGTGACCGTTCAGTGTCATCGTTAGCCTCCGTCCCCGTCAGCGGCGCTGGAACTCGGGGCTCAGCAGCAGCAGCGCCAGCGCCTGCGGGCCGTCGGCCGCGCGCTCGATCTGTTGCCGCGTGCCGTCGCCCAGCAGCGGGCCCAGGCTCTGCTGCGCCAGACCGCGGGCGTCGACCTGGCGCCCCCAGCGGTCGGCCAGGCGCGTGGCCCATTCGATGCGCTTCCACACCGCGTCGGGCCCCAGCCATTCGTCGGCGCGGTCGGGCCAGCCGGCCGGCGACGGCGCCGCCTGCAGCCGCTGACCGAGCTGCGAGACGCCGCCGTCGGGCACGCGGCGGAAGGCCGGCTCGCCCAGGTCCAGCAGCCGCGCGCTGCCGACGACGAACTCTTCCGGCGTCTTCAGCTTGCGCGGCGCGCTCGTCCAGGCCTCGGGGCTTTGCAGCAGTGCGGCATAGACCGCGGGCAGATCGCCGCCGCTGCGCTGATAGGCCTGGGCCAGGCGGTCGACCGCGGCGGGCGGCGGCTCGTCGGCGATGAAGTGGCGTGCCAGCTTCGTCGCGATGAAGCGCGCCGTCGACGGGTGCAGCGCCAGGTCGCGCAGCAGTTCGTCCAGCGCCTGCGGGCCTTCGGCGTAGCGCCGGCCCAGCACCTGCTTGCCGCCGGGCTGGTGCCAGGTGGGGTCGAAGACCGAAGGCCGGGCGTCGGCTTTCGGTGCGTCGCCGGCAAAGTCGCGCAGCGGCACGCGCCAGCCGGTCAGCACGCGGGCGAACTCGGTCACGTCGGCCTGCGTGTAGCCGCCGGCCACGCCCAAGGTGTGCAACTCCAGCACCTCGCGCGCCAGGTTCTCGTTGAGGCCGCTCAGCCGCGCGCCCGGCACACGCCGCTGCAGGCGCAGCACCAGGCGCGACTGCGGACCGGCCGATTGATCGTTGTCCAGGTAGCGCAGCATCGCCGGGTGTTTGACGGCGGCGGCCAGCAGCGTCTCGAAGCGTCCGGCGATGTGCGGGCGGATCGCTTCGCGCTCGAAGGCGCCGACCAGGCCGCGCGCGCTGGCCTTGGCCATCGAGACCGTGAAGTGGTTGGCCCAGAACAGCGCCAGTCGCTCGGCGAAAGGCCGCGTGGTGGTGGCGGCGGTGAGCAGCCGCGCGCGCTGGTCGGCCAGCACGATGGCGCGGAAGTGCTCGGCGAAGGACGCCGCGCCCGGCGGCTGCTGTTGCTGCGATTGCTGCCGCTCCTGCCGGAAGCGCACGAAGGCGCGCAGCCCCGCGGCGGCGTCGGCAAGATCGTTGCCGCGCTGCGCATCGGCGGCGCCGATCTGCGCCTGCAGCCAACCGCGCGGGTCGCCGGCGATCGCGTCGAGCCGCGGCTCGCCCAGGCCGAAGCGGTGGGCGGCGATGGCGGCTGAGGCGGTGCTCATGACGCACGCAGTGTGCACGAGCCGCGGTCAAGCCGCGATGAGCGGTCGGTGAAGAAGCGTGTCGTCGGCGCGCGCGGCCAGCCGGGCCTGGGTTCAATCGGCCGCGGCCGCCTGGCGATGCCCGGCGCAGGCGGGCGAACAACCCAGGCAACCCACGGTGATGGTCAAGCCTTGCGCCGGCGCATCGAGGCTGCCGAGGCCCGCCGCCTGGCGCAGGCGTTGCGTCAAACCCGCGTCGGTGAAGAAGACGCAGCGCCCGCAGCGTGCGCAGGTCAGGCGGTGGCGCGCAGGCACACGGCCCTCGGCCGGCGCCGTCACCGCGTACACCACCTTGGCGCCGGCGTGGCCCTGCACCCACGCGCGCAGCAGCAGGCCCGCGGATGCCAGTTCGGCCAGCGACCGATACGTGGTGGCCAGGCCGACGGGCACGCCACGCCGGGTGAGCGCGCGGAACAGCGCTTCGGCCGTCAACGGGGCGTCGGCCGCTTCGAGCGCCTGCACGATGGCCACGCGCGCCGTCGTTGGCCGCAGCCCCACGGCGCGCAGGCGCGCCGGCACACCGGACGCCGCGGCCGGCAAGGCGGTGGTGCCGTGACGGCCGGCGCGGGCCGGCATCGGCTCTATGCCCTCCGCACTGCCATCGGCGCCTCAGGCGCGGCCTGCCTCCGTCGCACCGACCATACGCTGTCCACCGGCCCGAGCTTCACCCGCCGTGCCGTGGCGCGCGCCATCCATGCGAAGCACAGCGCGCCCACGAAGGCCGTCGCGTCCACGCCCAATGCCGCCGCGCTGTCATGCGCCCACATGCCGAGCGCCGGGACCAGCGCCGCCAGCAAGGTCGTCAAAGGTATCGCCATCGTCGCAGCGGCGCAAAACCACAGCAGATGCACGGCGGAACGCGCTGCACCCCATGCGAAGGCCCATGCGACCGAACCGAGGAACACCGCGTAATAGACAAGCTCATGCCAATGATTGAGATCGGCGACCTGACCATGCAGCCACTTGGCGGCAACGATGGTGAGCGAGATGCCTGCAACGCAGCCGAGGCAGATGCCCACGGTCGCGCTGCCCAAGAGGCGCGTCGAGCGCGACTGCCGGATCTCGCCGCCCTCGCGGGCCTTCCTCCGCCGCGTCTCGATCCACAGCAGGTTGCCCGAATAGAACAGCCATGCGCCGGAAAATCCGAGGAAGAAATAGGCCCATGTGATCGTGATCCCGCCGTATTCCCCGGTGTGCAGGGCGAGGATCGTTGTTCCGATTCGCCGGTCCGGATCTTGGCGCGATGCACGGTTGTCTTTGATGAGCGTGCCGCTCACGGCGCTGAGGATGACGCCCCCAAAGCGGGTATCCCCGACATAGCCGTGCTCGGCACCTGTGAACTTCACGGCAGCGGCCTTGTCTCCGAAATTCCTGAACACCATGACCTTGGGCTCGAAATCGGGCACCTGGTCTCTCAGGCGTTGGAGCAACTGCGCGGGCGGCATCATTTCGCCCGCTTCCCCGGTCGGCTTGGGCGCGCGCCACCGTTCGAGATCGCGAGCCATCAAGATCTTTTGCCTGCCACCGTAGATCACGCTCTCTTGTGCGGACCAGAGCGGGCCGCCGAAGCCCCATGCCGTTGCGGTTACGGCAATCACCAGGTGAAACGGGAGTGCCGTCACCCCGACGACGTTGTGCGCATCCAGCCACATGCGCTTGAGGTTCTGGCCGACACGCAGCGCCAGGAAATCCTTGGCGAGCGAGGGCAGCAGCACGATCACGCCGGCGATCAGCGCCACGCCGTAGAGCAGCGAGACCGTGCCCATGAAATAGAACCCCCACGGTTTCGGGATCCCGACACGCATGTGGATGTCGTTGATGAACTCCGCCAGTTCGGACGGTTCCTCCTGCTTTGCCAGCAGCGTGCCATCGGGTTTCAGCGTCGCCCACCAATGGATATGCTCGTGCGCTTGGCCTTCTTGATGCGGCGCATCTTCTTCCCACGTCACCCGCGCAGGCTCGTTCTCGTGCCCCCGCAGATGCAGCGTGATGCCTTCCTTGCGCGCTTCGAGATGGGCGGCGGCTACCAATTCGAGGAGACGAGGTGCATCGTCCAAAGAAACCGCTGCCACGCCCACGGCGGGTGGCGATGCCCAGCGCGCGATGGGCTCCTGAAACATCGTGAGTGCCCCAGCATAGAAGGCGATGAACAGTGCGAAACCGCAGCTGATGCCGATCCAGGTGTGGACGGTCTTGTAGCGCTTGACGATATCGGCGCGGATCATGCGGCCCTCACGCGAAGAAATGGAAGCGGCAGGCAAACAACGCCGCGAAGGCGATCAGGTTCGCCGCGCCGAGCCAGCCCCAAGCCGCGCGGCCGCTGCGAAACAGGAAGCACAAGCCGAACACCATGATCCAGACGAACGCTTCCAGGTGGCGCATCAGCGCATAGCGCCCACCTGGCGCATCGATGCCGCCCGGGCCCAGGTAGGCATACAGGCCGACCAGCGAGAGCGCCAAGCCCAAACCGAGGATGGCGCCGGCGCTCGCCTTGCCCCACCAGTCGGAACGAATGTCGCTTGGCATCTCAGCTCTTCCGCCCAAGGCCGCGCAAGACGGCCGCATAAGGAAAGACGAAGAGACAGACCATCGCCACATGCAGCGTCACGAAGAAACCGGACAAAGGTCGCAATGCCGCGATCCATGCGGCAAGGCCAGCCGCCAGCAGCAGGCTGCCAGCAGCCAAAAGCGGCCTTCGCGAGAAAGGCCGCGAGCGCCATTTTTGATTCGGGCTTGCAAGGTAGAGGCAGGCGCAACCGAGAATGGTCAGCGCCAGTGCCGGAAGAACGGCCATGGCTCAGAAATCCATGGTGGCCGAAAGGCGGACCGTGCGCGGATCGCTCCGCCAAACCTGGCCAACAACATGCATGACCTTCCAGTAGCTCTTGTCGAAGACGTTGTCGACATTGAGGCGGAGGGTGATGGGCTTGTCCTTCCACGGCCCGACGAAGCTGTAGCGCGCGCCGAGATCGACTTGCGTCCATGACGGAACGGTGAGATCGGGCCTGGAATTGGCGACCACGGAATCGCTGGTGTGGGTCAAGCGCCCGCTGAGCGTCAGCCCCTCGATGAACGGCGTATCGACTTCGCCACCGATCACGAAGCGGTATTTCGGTGCGCCCGCCGCTCTCATGCCGTCATAGGTGCCATTTCGAGTCTTGGTTTGGATGGCATCGACATAGGTGAAGCCGCCCAGCAGCCGCACGCCCTGGGTGGGCTCGCCGAAGGCGTTCAGTTCGATGCCACGGTTACGCTGCTCGCCATCGAGCCTCAAGGTTGGGAGTCCGCCGGACGTGGAGGCAACGGGGATCGCGCTGGGCTGGGCGATCTGGAACAGCGCCAGTGTGGTGACGACCTTGCCCCAATCGATCTTGGCTCCCGTCTCGTATTGCTTACTCTTATAGGGTGGGAACGCTTGACCGGCATTGGCATAAATGCTGGCAGCGACCGAGCCCGGCTGCAAATTCTCGATATAGCTGCCGTAGAGGGAGACGCGTTCCCACGGCTTGACCACCAGCGCAAGAGATGGCGACCATGCGGATGTGTCTGCGGTTGCCGTCAAGGACCTGCTGCCAAGCCCTTCCGACTTCACCCGCTGGCGACGCACGCCGGCAGTGAGTTGAACGCGATCATCCAGGGCGGATAGGGTGTCCGCGATGGCAATGCTCGAGGTCACGACGCGGCTTTGATACTCGAATGCGCCGGGATCGGTCGTCAGCTCGCTCGTGGGAAACACCGGGTCATAGAGGGTGCCGGCAGGGACAAGAGGACCAGCACCGCTGCAGGCCCTGCAAGTATTGGGCGTTAGGCCGTACTTCCACTCAACCCGTGACAGGTTCAGGTTGAGCGCATGCGAAACAGGCCCCGTCACCGCCGTGGCCCGCAGGCCGCCCTGCATGGACCGGGTATCGTAGCGCTCGTGGTAGTCTGTTGCCCGTATGGTGAACGCGCCCGCGCTGTTGGCCAAGTCGACCCTGGGAGTATTGCTGTCGGACTCATACCGTTGTGCACCCACGGCGGCGTAGGCGGTCACGCTGTCGGTGACATCGACCTCGCCCTGCACCATGCCCAGCGTGATCTTGTGGTTCACCCACGCCCACGATGGCAACAAGGCAATGTCGTTGTCCGGGGCCTTGGGAATCGCTTTCAGACCGGTCAGGACGTTGCCCAGTCCGAGTGCGCTGGAGGGAGCCGTGAGTTCCGACGACTGATGCGCAACATCGATAGCCAGCCGGACACGCTCGCCGCGGTAGTCGAGGTTCACCGCCGCCGTGCGGAACTTCGAGTGCTGGGTTTCCACCGGCGTATCGCCGCCATCGATGGAGCCATTGAATCGGGCGCCAAATTCCTTGTTGTCACCGAAGCGACGGCCAAGATCGACATGAACGCCGACTTGCGAATCCGACAGGTAACGGAGTTGCCCCCGTGTCAGCGGGTCGTCGTCCGCCCTCTTGGAAACCAGATTGACCGTGCCGCCAAGCGCGGCTTGTCCCGCCAGGCTCGCGCCCTTCAACAGGGCGCTCGGGCCCCGCAGCACCTCGACGCGCTCGATGTAGTCGGTGGAGGCAAATTGCAGCGGCGCCATGCCCGACAACCCGTTCAGGCTGTTGCCGGCCGACAAGGTCTGGGACATGAACCCGCGATATTCCATGAATTCGTTGGCCCCGCCGTTCTTGACGCCTGTAATGATCGACGGTTCATTGGCCAAAACATCATTGAGCGACCGTGCCTGCTGATCCGCGATTGTTTTGTTCGTGTAATTGGTCTGACTGAAGGGCGTATCCATCACGTCCTTGTTGCCGAGCATCCCGACCTGCCCGCCGCGCGCCACCTGCCCGCCCGCATAGGCTTCGGGCAGACCGCCCGGGCGCACACGCTGCCCGGTCACCTTCACCACAGGCAGCGTCGCGACACGGTCGGAAGCTACCGCAGGCGCCGCCGCGGGGGCCGGCTCCAGCCCGTAGCTACCGTCGCTTTGCTGAACCGCGACCAATCCCGTACCCGTCAGCAGCGCCGCGAAGCCTGCCTGCACCGAGTAACTGCCCCTCAAGCCCGGGCTGGTCTTGCCCTCGGCCGCACTGCCCGCACCGACGAGAAACACGCCGGTCTCGCGCGAGAACCGGGTGAGGACGCTGCTGAGCGGGCCGGCCGGGATGTCGTAGCTGCGGGTTGCCTGTGCCGTAGCGGTGCTCTGCGCCATGGCGGATGGCGACCAGCCCGCCGCGGCGAAGGCGCCGCCCAGGAGGGTCAGGTGAATGGCCAGCGTCAGCGGACGAACAGCGGGAAGGGTCGCGGCGACGGACCGGCCGGCCGCGCGTTTCGGGCGACGGTGAGACATGGATCGGATTCCTCTCGTATAGGGTCGATGAACCGAAGACCCTCAACACGCGATCCATCTGCTGCCTTGGCCGGTGTCGGCTCGCGGGCACGGCACCGTCTCGCCTGGGTGGGCGGGTTCAGCGGTTCATCGGTGTCTTCTCACCCGGTAAAACCAACGAGAGGGCGAAACCCGGAACCGTCTTGCAACGCTTCCCGAGTCGGTGTCATTCAAGTCCTGTTCCAGTAGGACTTTGAATGACCGGACCGTGCTCATGGCGGTCTTGTTTTTGTATTCATCTTTAAGTATATTGAATACATCAAAGCATCGGGAGTCGTGCCATGTCCAAGACCACGACGATGACGGTACGCCTGAATGAAACGCTGAGCGACTTCGTTGCCGCGAATGTGGGCGACGATGGAGCTTACGAGAACGTCAGCGAGTACGTCCGCGATCTCATCCGCCGTGACAAGCAGCGGGTCGAGCAGGAGGCATTCGACCGGCTGAAGACCGAACTGGCCCATGCGTTCGCGGCGCCGGAGTCGTCTTACCGGCCGTTGACGGCGGCGCAAGTCATCGCGCGCAACCGCAAGGCCTGATTCGGTGGCTCGGATCAGCGTCCAGGAAGCGGCGTCCTACCGCCTGGACGAGATTTATCTTTATACGCGGCAGCGTTGGGGCAGCGAGCAGGCCGGTCGCTACATCACCGGCCTGTTCGAGGCATTCGACGGCATCGAGACCCATCGCGTGGCATCGAGACCCGTGCCCGCCGAGTTCGGCGTCGAGGGCTACTTCTTCCGCTACGAACGCCATTTCGTGTACTGGCGCCGTCTGTCGGATGGAAGCATCGGCATCGTGACCATCCTGCACGAGCGGATGCACCAGCTCGATCGCTTTCGTGAGGACTTCGGGCCGGGTTGACGGCGGAGCTGCGGTCCTCCGGGAAAGACTCGTCCCCCATTTGCACGAGGCGGACAGTTGACGCCGCCCGGGCCGGGCGCGCAAATTGGCAGCGGAGCCCGGAGGTGCCCTGATGATTCACGTGCAGCGCGGTAGCGCACCGGCGGTGCTGAAGGGCGGCGCGGTCGCCAAGCTGATGGCCATGCTGCGGTCGCACTACGCTCAGCCGCCAGAGAAGCGGCCGCCGCTGATCCCGCCGAAGTTCCCGCCAACTGCGCTGCGCGAAACGCGCGCGGCTCTGTTCGCGCTGTTCCGCGGCAAGTGCGCGTTCTGCGAAAGCCAGATCACCGACGCGGGCTACGCCGACATCGAACGATTCCGGCCGCGCGGCGGTGTCTCCGAGTCCAGCGGCAGCTATCTGGGAGATCACTACTGGGCGCAGAGCTTCGCCTGGGAGAACCTGTACCTGGCCTGCGCCAACTGCAATCGCAGCAAGGCCAACCGCTTCCCGCTCGAGGCCGGCAGCCCGCGCGCGGCAGCCGATGCCGACCGCCGGGCACTCGCCCTCGAACGGCCGCTGCTGCTCGACCCTTGCGCAGACGATCCGGACGAGCACCTGCTGTTCAGCATCGACGGCACGGTGGCGGGCCTCACCGATCGCGGCCTGGCAACGATCGAGATCCTCGACCTGAACCGCAGCAGCCTGTGTGATGCACGCAAGGCGATTGCGGCGCCTTTCGCATCCATGCTCGAGAAGGCCGGCGCCGCGGCCCGTGCGCTGCACGCGAAGAAGCTGTCGCTGCCGACCGATGCACCTTACCTCGCACTGCGGCGGCAGATCCTGCGCGCCTCGCAGGCGCAACCGTTGGCGCGCGAACGCGAACGCCAGGCCAAGCAGGCCCAGGCCGCCTTCGACAGCGAGCGCGAGGCCGTCGACACCGCATCGGCCAAGGGACTGGAACACTTCCGCTCCCGTGCACGCTACATCGAGCGCGTGCGCGTGCAGAACATCTCGTCGATCAAGGACATCGAGCTGGACCTGCAAGCCTCGGCGTCCAAGCGCGCACCCTGTTTTGCGCTGCTGGGCAACAACGGCGTCGGCAAGTCCTCGGTGTTGAAGTCCATCGCGCTGGCCCTCGCGGGGCCTGCCTACGTTGAGCGCCTGGGCCTGCAGGCGACCCAGCTGCTCGCCGACCACGAAGCCAGCGGCCTCGTGCGCGTCTGGCTGTCAGGCTACCGCGAGCCGGTGGAGATGCACCTCACGCGGCGCGGCAACCGCATCCGCTTCACGCGGCCGGAGTCGCTGCAACTGGTGCTGGGCTATGGCTCCAGTCGGTTGCTGCCGACGGCCAAACACCGGCCGCCGGCGGGCCAGCGCCACGCCAAGATCGACAACCTCTTCGACCCCTTCCTGCCGCTGACCGACGCGCAGGCCTGGCTGGCCACGCCGCGTGCGCGCGAACGCTGGGCCGACGTGCAGCGCACGCTGGTGCCGCTGCTGCCAGCGGATGGGGAACACGACCTGCCCAAGCCGGCGCGCGCCTCGCAGCCGGTGCGCCTGACGCAGAAGGGCCGCGAGCCGCGGCTGCTGCGCGAGTTGAGCGACGGCTACCAGTCCATGCTGGGCCTGGCCGCCGACATCCTGGAGATCGTCTACGGGCTTGGCTGGGAGTCGGCCCGTGCGGCGCAAGGCGTGGTGCTGATCGACGAGCTCGGCAACCATCTGCACCCGGCCTGGCGAATGCGCGTGGTCGGCGCGCTGCGCGCCGCGTTCCCGCAGGTGCAGTTCATCTACAGCACCCACGATCCCCTGTGCCTGCGCGGACTCATGCAGGGCGAGGTGGCGGTGATGCGGCTGAACGCCCGTCGCAGCGTGCAACTGCTGCGCGACCTGCCGACGATCGAGGGCCTGCGTGTCGACCAGTTGCTGACCAGCGAGCACTTCGGACTCGACAGCACGCTGGACCCCGACACCGAGGCGGCGATGAAGCGCTACCGCGAGCTGCTCGGCACCCAGCGGCGCAGCGCGGCGCAGACGCGTGAACTGGCCGCGCTGCGCGGGAAGCTGGACAACGCCCGGATGCTGGGGAGCAACGCTCGCGAGCGGCTGATGCTGGAGGCCATCGACCGCGACAGCGCCTTGCGGCGGCCGATCACCGAGGCGCCGGCCGTCAGCGTGCAGGCGCTGGCGGAGGACACCGTTGCCCAGCTGCGCGCGTTGATGAAGCGCATGAGGGCCAGCGCATGAAAGCCGGCCGATGATCCACGTGCCACGCCGGGGGGCCGTGCCGGCGCCGCTGGCCGGCCCCGACAGCCTGGCGGCGCGTGAGCGCGCCGCCAATGAACAGGCGCTGCGCGAGGGCCGGCCGCTCAGCTTCAAGGTCTACCGCCACGAAGTGGTCAAGGCCCGTCTGTGCGAGCTGTTCAATTTCAAGTGCGCGTACTGCGAGTCCGACATCCGCGCCACCGCGCCGGGCGATGTAGAGCACTTCAGGCCCAAAGGCAAGATCACGGTGCGGGGGGCCGATGGCAAGGTGCAGAGCAGGCCTGGCTATCCGTGGCTCGCTGCCGAATGGAGCAACCTGCTGCTGTCGTGCACGTTCTGCAACAGCCCGAACAAGCAACAGGTGCGCAGCCTGCCCAAGCGCACGCTGGGCAAGGCCAACTGGTTTCCGCTGGCTGACGAGCGCCGGCGCGCCAAGACGCCGCGCCAGGTGGCGCGCGAACCGCGGCTGCTGCTGGACCCCTGTACCGACAAACCCGAGCAGCACTTGGCTTTCACGCCCGAAGGCGACATCCAGCCGCGCCGGGTGCGCGGAAAGCCCAGCGCCATGGGCGAGGCGACGATCGAAACCTGCGGCCTGGCGCGCATCGGCCTGATGCAGCGGCGTGCCGCGCACCGGCGCATCGTCGAGAGCCTGATTCTCGACATTCGCGACGCGATCGAGGCCGGCCGCCCGCCGGCGCGCAAGCTGGCGCTGCTGACCGAACTCATGGCAGCCGGGAGCGACTATGCGGCTTTCACGCGCAGCCTCGTGCGGGCGCAGCTCGGCCCCTGGCTGCGACGACTCGGCCTGTGATGACCCCCGGGAGCGCCAAGATGATCGACCCTGCCGAACTGCCCCCTTGTGACCTGGTGATGAAGGGCGGCATCACGAGTGGCGTGGTCTACCCCAAGCTGCTGGCCCAGTTGGCGGAGAACTGGCGATTCAAGTGCATCGGTGGCACCTCGGCCGGCGCCATTGCCGCGGCCGGCTGTGCCGCCGCGGAGCATGGGCGCCAGACCGGCCGCAATCCCGGCGCCTTCGCCGAGCTTGCCCGCCTGCCGGAGAAGCTCGGGGGGGCGATCGGGCCGCGCGACCGCGACTCGATGCTGTTCCACCTGTTCAAGCCCGCGCCATGGCTGCGTGCCCACTTTCGCGTGCTGGTCGGTGCACTCAACCGCAAGGACGGCATCGGCATCGTCTTCGGCGCGCTGGGCGTGCTGCTGCTGCGCTTCTCCGTCGTCGGGCTGCTCACGGTGCTGGTGATGTCCGTGCTTGGCGTGCCGGCGCTGATGGCGCTCACGCACACGCGTCCCGGCCCCGCCGCGGCGCTGCTGTTCGGCGGGTGGATGCTGGCATTGACGGTCTGGGTGGTCTGCGCCTACCTGCCCGGTCCCGCCGGGTGGCGACTGGTGCTTGCCGTCGCCGCTACGGTGGCCGGTGTTGCCGGGCTGCTGCGCGCCCAGTCTGGGCCGGTAGGCCTGCAGGCATTCGTGTCGAGCACCGCAGCGCTGCTGCTGTGGATCGTCCTCACGGCGCTGGTCGTGACGCTGATCTCAGGCACGCGCTTCGTGGTGTCGCTGCTCGACGGCCTGCAGCGCAACGGCTGGGGTTTGGTCAGCGGCCACGGCAGCGACGAATCAGCGCATCCGCAAGCACTGACCGACTGGCTCGTCGACTACTTCGACGATCTCGCCGGGCGCGGGCGCGACGGACGCCCACTGACGTTCGGCGATCTTTGGGGCTTGCCCGACGGCGCGCCTCGCGCTGATCACGAGAACCTGCCGGCCGCCGAGCGGGCGATCGAGCTCCGGGTGATGACGACGGCCGTCAGCCAGCAAATGTGCTACGCGTTGCCGTGGCGTGACAAGGTCGGCAGGTTCTACTACGCCCGCGAGGAATGGGACACCTTGTTCCCGCGCCGCGTGATGGCCTGGCTGGACACGGTCTCGGCGGTGCTCGACGCCGGTGCCGAAGCGGTGCTCGATGCGCGCGGCCGCCGCCTGCGCCAGTTGCCGAGCAACGCTGACCTGCCGGTGGTGGTGGCGGTGCGCATGAGCTTGTCATTCCCGGTGCTGCTGTCGGCGGTGCCGCTGTACGCGATCGACCGCAGCCTGCATGTGGCGGGCAAGCCCAAGCCGGCGGCAACCAAGATCTGGTTCTCCGACGGCGGCATCGGCAGCAACATGCCGCTTCACTTCTTTGACGCATCGCTGCCGGGCCGTCCGACCTTCGCGGTGAACTTGAAGGGTGAGCACCCGTTGCACCCCATCGACCCCGAGAAGCGGGCACGCGAGCAGGGCGGCCGCGTCTACCTGCCCGCCGACAACCAAGGGGGCCAGACCCAGCATTGGCCGGAACCCCATGACGACGGACCGGCAGGCCTCTTCCGCTTCTTGTGGCAAATCGTCGGCACCATGCAGAACTGGCGCGACCAGATCCAGTTTCCCTACCCGGGTTACCGTGACCGCATCGTGCAGGTCAGTCAACTCAAAGACGAGGGTGGCCTGAACCTGAACATGCCATCAGCCCACATCAGTCGCCTGGCCGACGCTGGCGAGTACGCGGCCGAGCTGCTCGACAAGCGCTTCCGCACTGGCGGCGGTTGGGACAACCACCGCGACGTGCGGCTGCGCGCGTTCGTCGCGATCGTCGAGGACCTGCTGCGCAATCCGAATCTGCAGGATGTCGCCTGGGATGAGGTGGCGCGCTCGGTCGACGCCAGGGTCTACAACCATGACCAGCGCGAGATGGTGCTGGTGTTGCTGGAGCGCATGCGCAATCTCGGTCAGGAATTCGACCGCCGCGGCGTCAGCGTCGCCGAAGGAGCGCCGCGGCCGCTGCCGGAGATGCGGATTTCGCCGCGCATCTGACGTGCAGCAGACGCTTCCGTCCCCGTCAGCGCCTGGCCTCGATGCTCGTCCACCACGGCATCGGCTGTTCGATGCGGATCGGCAACGCCGACGCCAGCATGCGCAGCACGCGGTCGGTGTCATGGATGGGGAAGTTGCCGTAGACGGTGAGTCCGGCCACGTCGTCGGCGACGCCGAGGTGGCCCCGGCGGTAGCGGCGCAGTTCCTCGACCACCTGGCGCAGCGAGATGTTGTCGGCCACCAGGGCGCCCTGGGCCCAGGCTTCGCGGGCCTGGTCGGCGGCTTCGCTGGCGGCGATGCGATCGGCGCCGAAGTACGCCTGCTGTCCGGCCGGCACGATGCGGGTGGCGCTGCCATCCGCAGTCCGGATCTCGACGGCGCCATCATAGACGGCCAGGCGGGTCAGCGCGGCGTCCCGGCGCACGTTGAAGCGCGTGCCCAGGGCCCGCATGCGGCCCTGGGCGGTTTCCACGATGAAGGGGCGCGCGCTGTTCTTGGACGTGGCGATGAAGGCCTCGCCCTCCACCAGCACGATGACTCGCTCGCGGGCGTCGAACTTGACGTTGACGGCGCTGGCCGTGTTGAGCCAGACGCGAGAGCCGTCGGCCAGCGTGATCTCGCGCTGCTCGCCGGTGGCGGTGCGGTGGTCCGCACCCCAGGCCATCAGGCCGGCCGGCAACAGATCCTGGCGCCAGCCCAGCCAGCCGAGCAGGCTGCCGCTGGACACCACGGCCGCGCCAGCCAGCAGGCGCCGGCGTGAGTGCATGCGCTCGGTGGCGGTGTTCAGCGCGTCCGTGGCCAGGCGGGCATCGGGCTTGCCGCGCAAGGGCTCGAAGTCGCGGCGGATGTCCTCGACGTAGCGCCAGGCGGTTCGGTGGGCTTCGTCGGCCCGCAGCCAGGCCTTCCAATCGGCCTGGTCCTGCAGGCCGGCCTTGCCGTCACGCAGCAACGCATACCAGCGGGCCGCCTGTTCCAGCACGGCATGGGACGGTGGCGCTGCGGCACCCATGACAGCCTGTGTCATGCGCGGCCAGTCAGCACGGCGGTTCCCGGTACAGCTCGCTCGCCGTCTCGCGCGCCCGCAACGACAGGCAGCCGAGCATGGCCTGCGCGACGTACTTGCGCACCATGCGGCCGGACACGCCCAGCTCGGCGGCCACTTCGTCGTCGGTCATCTCGCAGACGACGGCCAGCGTGAAGGCGCGGGCCGCCTTGGACGACAAGGTTTGCAGCATGGCGCCGACCTCTTCCAGCGCCTGCAGCACCATCACCTGCCGCTCGGCGGACGGGTAGAGGTCTTCGGGCGTCGCCGCCAGGGTGTCGAGCCAGGCCTGCTCGATCTCCTGCCGGCGCCACAGGTTGATGCACAGGTTCTGCGCCGTCGTGCGAAGGTAGGCGCGGGCTTCGAGCCTGCTGTCGAAGCGCCGTTGGCCGCGGCCGCTGAGCAGCCGCACAAAGGTGTCATGCGCCAGGTCGGCGGCGTCGGCGGCATTGCCCAGCCGGCGGCGCAACCAGCGCTGCAGCCAGCCATGATGGTCGCCGTACAGGGTCTCCAGCGAGGGAGAAAAGATGTGGGGCGAGACGGTCACGGGCAGTCACCAGACCGCATGGCTGGCTTGCCCGTGCGGTTCTCAAGAGAAATTCACGGTAAATGAGAATGACTCTTAATTCTGACACAGCTTGGATCGGGTGCGGCGCGCGCCTTACCGAGCCAGCAGCGCGTTGATCGCCTCGATGTCGCCCGCCGTCAACTGGCCCGAGGCCTGGCGCAGGCGCAGCGTGTTGACCAGCACGTCGTAGCGCGCCTTGGCCAGGTCGCGCTGGTTCTGGTAGAGCGCGGTCTGCGCGTTCAGCACGTCGAGGTTGACGCGCACGCCGACGCGGTAGCCGAGCTGCGTGGCTTCCAGCGCCAGCTTGGACGACGCCTCGGCCGCCTCCAGCGCCTTCACCTGCGCCTGGCCCGACTGCACGCCGAAGTAGGCCACGCGCGTGCCCTGGGCGATCGCGCGGCGCGCGGCGTCCAGGTCCTGGCGCGCCTTCTCTTCGAGCAGCAGCTTTTCCTGGATGCTGTTCTGCGTGCTGCCGCCGGTGTAGAGCGGCATATTGAACTGCAGCCCGATGCTGGCCGTGCGCGTGGTGCCGGGCAGGCCCGAGATGGTGCTGCCGCTCAGGCGCTGGCCGCCCACCGAGCCCACCGCGTCGAGCGTGAACTTCTCGGCCGCGCGCGCCTTCTCGGTCTCCAGCTGCGCGATGTCGACCGCGACGCGGGCGCGCCGCACGGTCGGATGCTGGGCGTCGGCAGTGCCGACCCAGGCCTCGACGTCGGCCGGCAGGATGGGCGGCAGCACCGCGGGCAGCGCCAGCGGCCGCGGCTCGGTGTTGCTGCGGCCCACGAGCTGGTCCAGCGCGATGCGCTTGGTACGCAGGTCGTTCTCGGCGGCGATCTCGTCGGCCTGCGCCTTGTCGTAGCGCGCCTGCGCCTCGCGGGTGTCGGTGATGGTGGCGGTGCCGACCTCGAAGTTGCGCTTGGCCGACGCGAGCTGCTCGGTGATCGCGGTCTTGTTGGCGCGCACCGTACCCAGCGTGTCCTGCGCGGCCAGCACGTCGAAATAGGCCTGCGCCACGCGCAGCAGCAGGTCCTGCTCGGCGGTCTCCAGGTCGGCCCGTGCCGTCTCCAGCGTCTTGCGCGCCTGGGCGATGGTGGCGTCGTTGCTGCGGTTGAAGATGGGGTAGCGCGCGGTCGCGGTCACGGCCAGCGCGTTGCTGTCGCCGCCGCCGCCGATCGGCGGGTCGATGCGCGCGGTGCTGGCGCTGCCGCTCAAGGCCGCCTGCGGCTTGGCGATGCCTTCGATCGCGGCCACGCGGTAGTCGGCCGAGCGGTACAAGGCCTGCGCCGCCTGGAAGGCCGCGTCGTAGGGGCGGGCGGCCTCGTACAAGTCCTTCAGGCTTTGCGCCTGCGCGCCCGGGCCGAACAGCAGGGCCGCGCCCAGGGCCAGGGCGGACAGGGAGGGCGAGCGCAACAACAAGGGCATTGAGGGTCCTCGATCGGAAGGCGGTGGGGAGGGCAGTGGGGGCGGTCGGGTCAATAGCGCGGCACGCCGGCGTCGACCTCGCGCGACCAAGCGTCGATGCCGCCCGTCAGGTTATAGACCGCGGGGTAGCCCTGCTGCACCAGGAATGCGACGACCTGCGCGCTGCGGGCGCCGTGATGGCAGATGCAGACGACAGGCCGCGTGCGGTCGACCTCGGCCAGGCGCAGCGGGATCTGCATCATCGGGACGAACAACGCGTCGCCGCTGCCCGCGGGGATGCGCGCCAGCGCGGTCTCCCAGGGCTCGCGCACGTCCAGCAGCAGCGGCCGGGCCTGCGGGTCGGCGCACAGGGCGGCCAGTTCGGGGGCGGTGATGGACTGCATGCGCGCGCGGCCGCCTCGATGGCCTCAGAAATGGAACGCCGGCTTCTCGGCGAAGCCGTCCAGCCGCGGCGCGACGATGTCGAAGACCTCGCGCCGCTGCCAGTTGGCGTCGCCGCTGCGGGTGAAGACGGTGGCGCGCATCATCGGCTCGTCGCCGACGATGGCCGCCAGCCGGCCGCCGGGCTTGAGCTGCTCCAGCAGCACGCGCGGCACCTCGGCCACCGAGCCCGAGAGCAGGATCACGTCGTAAGGCGCCTCCGGCGCATAGCCGCGCGCGCCTTCGGCGGCGGTCAGCTCGACCACCTGCACGTTCAGCAGCCCGTTGCGGCGCAAGTTCTCGCGCGCCATCTTCGCCAGCTCGGGCCGGCATTCCAGCGTCACCACCTGCTGCGCGCGGTGCGCCAGCAGGGCGGCCATGAAGCCCGAGCCGGCGCCGATCTCCAGCGCCTTCTCGTGGCGCTGCACCTTCAGCTCCTGCAGCAGCCGCGCCTCGACGCGCGGCTCCAGCATGCACTGGCCGCCGGGCAGCGGCACCTGAGTGTCGAAGAAGGCCAGCGAGCGCAGCGCCGGCGGCACGAAGTCCTCGCGCCGCACGGTGGACAGCAGCGACAGCACGTTGGCATCGAGCACGTCCCAGGGACGGATCTGCTGCTCGATCATGTTGAAGCGGGCGGTTTCGAGGTTCATGATGTACCGTGGGGGGTATTGTAGTGCAGGGCGCCGAAATTCTAGGCGCTGAGCTTGACGGCGTCCTGATCGGCCGCAGGCTGATCCCGGCGGCCGCGCGCCCAGGCCGCCAGGTCGTCCAGCCAGCAGTAGATGACCGGCACCACCACCAGCGTCAGCAGCGACGAGGTGATCACGCCGCCGATCACCGCCTGGCCCATCGGCGCGCGCTGTTCCGAGCCTTCGCTGACGGCAAAGGCCAGCGGCACCATGCCGAAGACCATCGCCAGCGTGGTCATCAGGATGGGCCGCAGCCGCACGCGCGCGGCCTGCAGCAGGGCCTGGTTGCGGTCCATGCCGTCGGCCCTGGAACGGATCGCGAAGTCCACCAGCAGGATCGCGTTCTTGGTCACCAGGCCCATCAGCATCACGATGCCGATCACCGAGAACATGTTCAGCGTGGAGCGGAAGAACAGCAGCGCCAGCACGACGCCGATCAGCGTCAGCGGCAGCGAGCTCATCAGCGCCAGCGGCTGCAGGAAGCTCTTGAACTGGCTGGCCAGGATCATGTAGATGAAGACCACCGCCAGCGCCAGCGCGGCCAGCGCGAAGCCGAAGCTCTCCTGCATGTTCTTGGTCGAGCCGCCGAAGCTGTAGCGGTAGCCCGGCGGCCAGGCGATGGCGTCGAGCTGCCTGCGGATCTCGGCCGAGACGTCGCCCGAACTGCGGCCCAGCACGTTGGCGTCGACGTTGATCTCGCGCGTCAGGTCGCGGCGGTTGATCTGGTTGGGGCCGGTGGACGGCTGCACCTCGGCCACCTGCGACAGCCGCACGATGCGCGCGCTGCCGTCGGCCGCGGTGCCGACGACGAGCGGCAGGCCCGAGAGGTCGGTGCGGTCGGTGCGCGCCTCGGGCGCGAGGCGCACGATCACGTCGTAGGTCTCGCCGTCGGCGGCACGCCAGTTGCCCACGGTGTCGCCGGCCACCAGCACGCGCAGCGCGCCGGCCACCGCGTTGACGTTGAGGCCGAGGTCCGACGCCGCGTCGCGCCGCATGCGGATGGCCACGGTCGGCTTGTCCGGCTTGAGCGTGCTGTCCAGGTCGACGAGGCCGGGGATGGCCGCCAGCCGCGGCGCCAGGCCGCGCCACAGCCGTTCCAGCTCGGCGAGGTCCGGGCCCTGGATCGAGAACTGCAGCGTCTTGCCGCCGCCCAGGTCGGTAACGCCGATGTTGGTGACCGTGATGCCGGGGATGCGCGCGAGCTTGTCGCGCAATGGGATAGTCAGCTGGTCGACGCTGGCCTTGCGGTCCTTGCGGTCCACCAGGCGCACGTAGGTCGAGCCGTAGATCTTGCCGGCCGCGATGCCGCTGTTGATCGTCGTCACCGTGTACTGCACCTCGGGCATCGCGCGCAGCGCGGCGTCGATCTGGCGCGCGCGCGTCTCGGTGACCTCCAGCGCCGAGCCCACCGGCGTGTAGAAGTTGACCACGGTCTCCGAGAAGTCGGCCTTGGGCACGAACTCGGCGCCGAGGATGGGGATGATGAAGAAGCTGGCGGCGAAGGTGGCCAATGCCACCAGCACGGTCTTGACCTTGTGCACCAGCGACCACGCCAGGATCGCCTGGTAGCCGTCGGACAGCCAGTGCGTCAGCCGGTCGAAGGCGCCGGTGACGCGGCCGATGGTCTTGTCGTACCACGTGACCGGCGGACCGTGGTGCGCGCCGTGCGCCTGGGGATCGTGCCAGACGCTGGACAGCATCGGGTCCAGCGTGAAGCTGACGAACATCGAGATCAGCACCGCGGCGACGATGGTGATGCCGAACTGGTGGAAGAACTTGCCGACGATGCCGCCCATGAAGCCGATCGGCAGGAACACCGCGACGATGGACAGCGTGGTGGCCAGCACCGCCAGGCCGATCTCGTTGGTGCCGGCCAGCGCCGCGTCGTGCGCGTTCTTGCCCATCTGCACGTGGCGCACGATGTTCTCGCGCACGACGATGGCGTCGTCGATCAGCAGGCCCACGCACAGCGAGAGCGCCATCAGCGTCACGGTGTTGATCGTGAAGCCGCCGACGTACATGAACAGGAAGGTGCCGATCAGCGCGATCGGCAGCGTGAGCCCGGTGATGACGGTGGAGCGCCAGCTGTTGAGGAACAGGAACACGATCGCGATCGTCAGCAGCGCGCCTTCGACCAGCGTGCGCTGCACGTTGGACACCGCGACGCGGATCGCGCGCGAGTTGTCGCGGTTGATCTCGGTCTTGACGCCCGCGGGCAGCTGCCGCGCCACGTCGGCCAGCGCGGCCTTCAGGCCGTCGACCACGTCGATGGTGTTCTCGCCCTGGCTCTTCTGCACCGACAGCAGCACCGTGCGCTGGCCGTTGTAGAGCGCGAGGCTCTCCACCTCCTGCGGGCCGTCGACCACCTCGGCCAGCTGCCACAGCCGGACGGCCTGGCCGCCGCGGCGCGCGACGATGATGTCGCGGAACTCGGCCGGCGACTTCATCCGCGCGTTGACCTGCACGACGCTCTCGCGCTCCTTGGAGCGCACGGCGCCCAGCGGCAGCTCCTGGTTCTCGCTCTTCACGGCGGCCACGATCTGGTCGATGCCGATGCCCAGCGCCTCCATCGCGGCCGGCCGCACCTGGATGTTGATCTGCCGCGCGACGCCGCCCACCACGCTGACGGCGCCAACGCCGCGCACGTTCTCCAGGCGCTTCTGCAGCACCTGGGTGCCCCAGGTCGTCAGCTCCTGCGCGCTGCGGCTGCCGTCGGGCGAGAGGATCGCGACGTTGAAGATCGGTTGGCTCGCGGGGTCGAAGCGCGAGATGCGCGCGTCCTTCACCTCCTCGCGCAGCGTGGGCTTGACCAGCGCCACCTTCTCGCGCACGTCCTCGGCGGCGCGGCGGCCGTCGACGTCGAGCTTGAACTGCACGATGACGACCGAGGTGCCTTCGTACGAACGCGAGAACACCGTGTCGATGCCGGCCACGGTGTTGACGGCTTCCTCGATCTTCTTGGTGACCTCGGCCTCGATGATCTCGGGCGAGGCGCCGGGGTAGTCCATCTGGATCACCACGGTGGGGATGTCGATGTCGGGGAACTGGTCGATCGACAGCCGCTGGTAACTGAACAGCCCCAGCACGACGAAGGCCAGCATCACCATCGTGGCCAGCACCGGGTTGTGGATGGAGACGCGCGTGAACCACATGGCCGTGGTCCTCCGCTCAGGGCCTGGGGGCCGAGGCCGGCAACTGCACCGCGGTGCCGGCCGGCAGGCTGCCGACGCTGGCGCGCAGCACCAGCTCGCCCTCGCTGAGGCCGGACAGCACTTCCAGCGCCGGCTCGCGGCCGTTGCCGAAATCCACCTCGCCGCGCGCGCCGGGCTGCACCGCGCGCGGCTGGGCGCGGCCCTGCTCCACCACCAGCACGGTGGGGCGGCTCTGCTCGGTGCGCAGCGCGGCGGCGGGGATCGCCAGCGCGCTGCGGCGGTCCAGCTCGATGCCGCCGCGCGCGAACAGGCCCTGGCGCAGCCCCGGCTGTGCGGCCACCGCGAGATACGCCATCACCGAGCGCGTGCCGCCCTGGGCGCTGGGGTTGATGCGCGCCACCGTGGCGGCCAGCGGCTGGTCCAGCCCGTCCACCCGCAGCGTGGCGCGCTGGCCCACGCGCACGCCCACCACGTCCTCGGGCGCGAGCGCGGCTTCCAGCTCCAGCCGGCTGAGGTCGACGATCTCCACCAGCTTCGCGTCCACCGCCACGCGCTCGCCCGGCTGCACCAGGCGCTGTGCCACCAGGCCGGCCAGCGGCGCGCGCAGCTCGGCGTCGTGCACCGCCTTGCGCGCCAGCTCGGCGGCGGCCTTGGCGGCCTGCAGCGAGGCACGCGCGCCGTTGGCGCTGCTGAGCGAGGTGTCGAGCGCGGTCTTGGAGATGAAGCCCTGGTCGACCAGCGCCTTGTTGTTGGCCAGCGTGCGCTCGGCGATCTCCAGCTGCGCCTGCGCCGCGGTGGCCTGCTCCTCGGCCTGGCGCAGCCGCCACTGGTATTCGGTGTCGTCGAGGCGGCCGATCAACTGCCCGGCCTGCACCGCGTCGCCCTCGCGCACCAGCAGCGCCTTGACCTCGGCCGCCACCTTGGCCTTGACGACCGCGCTGTTGACGGCCTTGATGCCGCCCGACACCGGCAGCGTGGCCACCAGCTCGGCGCGGCGTGCCGGCGTGACGTCGGTCGCCGTGAGTTCCAGCGCCTGCGCCGGCGCCGAGGCGGCCGTCGCCACCGGCGCCGCCGCGCGCTTGGCCAGCAAGGCGCGGCCGATGCCCACGGCCAGCAACAACGCGGCAAGGGTGACGATCAGCGTCCAGCGGAAGCGGCGGCTCATCGCGCCTTCCCCGGCTGCCGCAGCAGGCCATGCAGGATCAGGTCGGCGTGCGCCTTGAGCGTCAGCAGCGGATCGACGTCGGCGCCGTGCACCGGGCAGGCGCCGATGGAGTATTTGTGCAGCATCAGGAAGACCATGGGGGTGATCAAGGCGTGGGCGGTGGCGGCGGGGTCGACCTTGCGGAACTCGCCGCGGGCGATGCCGCGCTGCACCAGCGCGACGAAGATGCGGTGCGCGGGCACGATCACCTCGTCGGCATAGAACTGCGCCAGCTCGGGGAAGTTGCGCACCTCGGCCAGCACCACCTTGTGCAGGCCGCCGGCGCCGGTCTGGGTGACGCGCTGCCACCACTGCTGGTACAGCGCCAGCAGCAGCGCGTCGGTGCTGCCTTCGAAACCGGCCACGAACTCGGCGCCTTCGCCGATCAGCTTGGTGAGGTTCTGGCGCACCACGGCCTTGAACAGCTCTTCCTTGCTGGGGTAGTACAGGTACAGCGTGCCCTTGGAAACGCCGGCCAGCGACGCCACTTCCTCCGAGCGCGTGGCCGCGAAGCCCTTCTCGACGAACAGGGCGAGCGCCGCGTCCAGCAGCTGCTGCGGGCGGATGTCTTTCAGGCGCTGGCGAGGGGGGCGCAGGGTGCTCATCGTTACTGACCGATCGGTCATTAATGTAGCCGCCTCGCCTGCCACTGGTCAAATCGAGGGCCGCGCTGGCTATCATCCGCCGCTTTGCTCGCGCCGGAGAACGCCGTCCCGATGGACCCCCTGCTGCTTGCCAAGTCCGCCGTGATGGGGGTGGTCGAAGGCCTCACCGAGTTCCTGCCCATCTCGTCCACCGGCCACCTGATTCTGGCCGGCACGCTGCTGGGGCTGGACGACGCCAAGGGCAAGGTGTTCGACATCGCGATCCAGACCGGCGCGATCTTCGCGGTGGTGCTGGTCTACCTGCAGCGGCTGCGCGCGGTGGCGGTGCAACTGCCGCACAGCGCACAGGCGCGGCGCTTCGTGATCAACGTGGCCATCGGCTTCCTGCCCGCGGCGCTGGCCGGCGTGCTGCTCTACAAGGCGATCAAGGCCCACCTGTTCAACGGGCCGGTGGTGGCCGCGTCGTTCATCGTCGGCGGCCTGGTCATCCTGTGGGCCGAGCGACGCCGCACGCGGCCGCGCGTGACCAGCGTCGACGACATGACCTGGCTCGATGCGCTGAAGGTCGGGCTGGTGCAATGCCTGGGCATGATCCCCGGCACCAGCCGCTCGGGTGCCACCATCATCGGCGGCATGCTGCTGGGGCTGTCGCGCCAGGCGGCCACCGAGTTCAGCTTCTTTTTGGCGATCCCCACGCTGATCGGCGCCGGCGTGTACAGCCTGTACAAGGAGCGCGCGCTGCTCTCGGCGGCCGACCTGCCGATGTTCGGCATGGGGCTGCTGGTCAGCTTCCTGGCGGCCTGGGTCTGCGTGCGCTGGCTGCTGCGCTACGTTGCCACGCACACCTTCGTGCCGTTTGCCTGGTACCGCATCGGCTTCGGCGCGCTGGTGCTGCTGACGCACGTCATGGGCTGGATCCGCTGGTCCGATTGAACACCACGTCCCACACGCCGTGGCCCAGGCGCAGGCCGCGGGCTTCGAACTTGGTCAGCGGCCGGTAGCCGGGCCGCGGCGCGTAGCCGCTGCCCGCGGGCGCGGTGTTGGCCAGCAGCGGCTCGGCCGACAGCACCTGCAGCATCTGCTCGGCGTAGGGCTGCCAGTCGGTGGCGCAATGCAGGGTGCCGCCGGGCTGCAGCCGGCCGGCGATCAGCGCCGCCAGCTCGGGCTGGATCAGCCGCCGCTTGTGGTGGCGCTTCTTGTGCCAGGGGTCGGGAAAGAAGACGTGCACCGCGGCCAGCGAGCCAGGGGCGATCATCCGCTGCAGCACCTCCACCGCGTCGTGGCGCACGATCCGCAGGTTGTGCAGCCCCAGCTCGCCGATGCGGCGCAGCAGCGCGCCGACGCCGGCCTCGTGCACCTCCACGCCGATGAAGTCGGTCCCGGGCTGCGACGCGGCGATCTGCGCGGTGGCGTCGCCCATGCCGAAGCCGATCTCCAGCACGCAGGGCGCGCGGCGGCCGAAGATGGCCGTGGTGTCGATCGGCTGCGCCTGGAACGGCAGCACGAAGCGCGGGCTCAGCTCGGCCAGCGCCCGCTGCTGGCCCGTGCCCATGCGGCCGCCGCGCAGCACGTAGCTGCGGATCGGGCGGTGCTGCGGGGGAGTGGTCTCGTCGTCGGTCATCGGGCCGCGATTTTCGCAGCCGCGGCCGAGGCTAGAATCGCTGCCCAGTGCGGGTGTAGTTCAATGGTAGAACGGCAGCTTCCCAAGCTTCATACGAGGGTTCGATTCCCTTCACCCGCTCCACGTTAGCCGCGCACGAAGGCGCACAAGCACTCAGGCCCCTAGGCAAATCAACGGCTTAGGGGCCTTTTTCATTGCACGTTCACGCACGAGGGCGCAGTACACTGCAGCCTGAGCCGGGGAACATTCCCGGGGAACAAACCGGGCAACCGGGGCAAACCGGGGAACAAGCTCGTGCTGACCGATGCCGACTGCCGCAACGCCGCGTGCCCGCCGGGCAAGAACCGCCGGCGCTTGGCCGATGGCACCGGCCTGTATCTGGAGGTGGTGCCCGGCGGGTCCAAGCGCTGGTTCTGGAAGTTCTACCCGGACGGCAAGGAGTCGCGCCTGGCGCTGGGCAGCTACCCGGGCGTCAGCCTGAAGGCGGCGCGCAAGGCCCGCGATGATGCCCGCCGGGCCCGCCGCGATGGCGCCAACCCCGTGCAGCAGCGCAAGCTCGCCAAGCTGGAGAGCAAGGCCAGCAGCGCCAACACCTTCGAGGCCGTGGCGCGCGAGTTCCACGCCAACAAGGCCAGCGGGTGGAGCCCATCCTATGCCGCGAAATGGCTGCGCCTGACGGAGTGCAACCTGTTCCCCTGGCTGGGGGCGCTGCCGCTGCAGGGCATCACCGCTCCGGTGCTGCTGACGGCGCTGCGCCGGGTCGAAGCCAGGGGCGCGGTGGTGACCGCCCACGACCTGCGCCAGTACGCCGGCCAGGTGTTCCGCTACGGCATCGCCACGGGCCGCGCCGAGCGCAACCCCGTCGCCGATCTGCGCGACGCGCTGAAGCCGCAGCAGGTGCGGCACATGGCCGCCATCCTTGAACCGCGGCAGGCCGGCGAACTGCTGCGCAACATCGACGGCTACGCCGGTCACCCGGCCACCCGTGCCGCGCTGCTGCTGTCGGCGCTGCTCTTCCAGCGGCCGGGGAACATCCGGGCGATGGAGTGGGCCGAGGTCGACCTGGACGCCGCGCTGTGGACCATCCCGGCGGCCAAGATGAAGCGCACCAAGGCCGGCAAGGCCAACGGCCGCCCGCACCTGGTGCCGCTGGCGCCGCAGGCGGTGGAGGTGCTGCGCGATCTGCAGCCGCTGACCGGGCACGGCCGCTTCGTCTTCCCCTCGCTGCTGACCGGCGAGCGCTGCATGAGCGAGAACACCATCCGCGCGGCGCTGCGACGCATGGGCTACGGCAACGACGAGATGACGGCGCACGGCTTCCGGGCCATGGCGCGCACGATGGCCGCCGAGCGGCTGCAGGGCATTCCGGCCGACGTGGTGGAGGCGCAGCTCGCGCACGGCAAGACTGGCCCGCTGGGCGCCGCCTACGACCGCGCCGAGTTCATGGAACAGCGGCGCGCGCTGATGGTGACCTGGGCCGACTACCTGGACCGGCTGCGCAAGGGGGCGGACGTGGTGCCGATCAAGCCGCGGGCCGCCTGACGATGAGGCCCGCGATGAACTCCCATGGCTCGCCCGCTGGTGGCCGGATGAAAGATCGACGGCTGCGCGCCGCCAAGAGCCCGCCGCCCAGCGTCGGCAAGGCGTTCCGCGAGTCCGGCGGGTATGGCGCTGGCCGAGGGCGCTTCACGGCGCGCGGGTTCGCTGCCGAACAGGCGCTTGAGCGCGTGGTGAGCAGGGCGCGGGACGTGAGCCTGGGCGCCAGCGGCGAGCCCTTCGACGAAGGCCAGGTGTTCGCGTTCTACTGCTGCGCCGACTGGCTCAGGCGGGAGATGGAGTTCGCATCGAAGATCACCGCGACCCTGTGGAAAGGCCAGCGCCTGCGCCACTTCGACCCGGATTCCATGCTCCGGTGGTGGACGGCGGCCAAGAGGCCGCGCGCGAAGTGACGAGGCCGGGCACACAATGAGTTCCGCCGCGCCTAGGGTAGCTCCCGAACACCCGCTTCCCCGGCGGGCTGGCGCGGCACCTTTCACCGGGGTGCATCGGGGGATGCATGAAGAAGAGAGACGGCGTCATCTCCAAGGGCTTCGGGGGGCCGCGCGACGAAGCCGCAGCGCTGGGCGAAGAGCTGAAACGCTGGCGGTGGGGTCAGGTCGAGATGCGACCCGACGACTGGCTGCCCTACAAAGCGCGCGACACGTTCAACCTGTACGAGCTGGCATGCCTACTGCATGGCGAAGATCCAGAGCGCGTGAGCGATGCTGTGACGCAGGAGCTGCTCGATCGCCATCGCATGCCCGGCGGCGTGGGGCGGGGACTCGGTCCTGCCGAGGTAGTCGGACTGCTTGAAGCCCAACCTCGCGCCACCATGGGCGACAAGCTTGGCGGGGCGTTGGTCGCGCTGAAAAAGGCGACAGGCAGCACCCGCATGCAGCATGCCCTTTCGAGGGCGCGGGCGCGAGATCTGGTGCAGTTGCTGGGGTATGTGTGGCCCGCCGAACTTGGGCCAGCAGGCGATGCCGCAGCGTCCGCTCCTGTTGCGATGGCCGCGGCTGCAAGGCCCACAGTGACTCACTCGACCAGCGCGCTCCGCAGGTCGCACGTTCTCGATGCGGTCCTGGACCCGTTGCGGGCAAAGCATGGCGACAACCTGCTTCCGATCTGGGTGGAGCTTGAGGGCTTGGCGCGCGCATCGTCGCGCCCGCCGCCGCTTGCTGGAGTCACGTCAGGCGGCGTGCGGTACCACGACGGTGGCCAGGTAAAAACCTTCACGAAGGACGCGCTGCGGTCCAAGCTGGCCCGCTCGCGAACGCACGCCAACGCACGGTAGCGCTCGCGAACGCACGGTTGCCTTGCAGTGGGCCGCCGGATGCCAATGATGGCGAACCATGTTCAACACATGGGGCGCACGTGAAAACCGCATCGCTTCAATCCGCCGCAAAGCCTAACCGCGGCGCCACCGTCAAGCTCCAGCCGCTGCAAGCAGTGGCCGTCCCCGACGCGCTGCTCAGAATGCCCGTTGTCGCCGTGCTGGCGGGCCTGAGCGAGGCCTCTCTCTACCGCCGCGCGGCGATCGACCCGACATTCCCCAAGCTGATCAAGATGGGCAAGCGCTGCACGCGCATCCGCGCCGGCGATCTGACCGCGTGGCTGGCCGCGCAGGCTGCAGCGTGAGGCCGCGCCATGATGACCATGAAGGCGGCCGAACTGGCCGCAGGCGTCGCACCTGAAAGCGGCGATGCCCAGGCCGTTGGCGCGGCGCTGGGCATCAAGGGGGATGGGGAAGAGCAGAGCCGCCAGTATGCCGATGAGGCGCTGGCGGATCAAGCGTGCAAGGCCGATGCGACGCTGATCGCACGGGCCGCGCTGGCCGGCGTTGAGCTGGTGAGACTGGCGGACGGTACATGGCTGGCGTCGAAGTGGGGCATGTTCCGGCCGTTAGCCACTGATGCCGAAGCCGAGGCCTGGCTGCAGCGCGTGGGGGCGCCCGCCTGATGGCCGCCACCGCCATCGACTGGCACGGCCCGCGCCGGCAACCCTGCCCGGTTTGCAGCCGCAGCGACCGCGACAAGACGCTGGGCGTCACCCTGAGCGACGACGGCACCGGCGTGGCGCACTGCTTCCGCTGCGAGTACGTCGAGACGCTGCGCGATGACCGTCCGGCTCCGATGCCCGCGCCGACGCGCCCGGCGGCCCCTGTGCGCCGCGAACCGGCGCCGGCGCTGTCCAACGACTGGCGCGACTTCTTCGCGCGCCTGGAGCCCGTTGCAGGGCCTGCGCTGGCCTACCTGCAGGCCCGGTGCTGCGTCATCCCGCCCGTCGACGGCGATCTGCGTTGGCATCCCGCGCTGCGCCACCCCAGCGGCCACAGCGGCCCGGCGCTGGTGGCGCTGGTCAGCGATGCCGTGACGCGCGAGCCGCTGACGCTGCACCGCACTTGGGTGCGCGCCGACGGCACCAAGGCCCCCATCGACCCGCCGCGGATGCTGCTGGGCGGCCACCGCAAGGCCGGCGGCGTCATCCGGCTGTGGCCCGACGAGGCGGTCAGCACCGGCCTGGCGGTGGCCGAGGGCATCGAGACCGCGCTGAGCCTGGCCCACGCCTTCCGGCCCGTCTGGGCCTGCATCGACGCCGGCAACCTGGCCGCGCTGCCGGTGCTGGCCGGCGTCGAGTCGCTGCTGATCGCGGCCGACCACGACGACGCTGGCATCAAGGCAGCGGAGGCCTGCGCCGCGCGCTGGGCTGCTGCCGGGCGCGAAGCGTCGATTGCGCTGCCAGGGCGGGCCAAGACCGACATCAACGACCTGGCGGTGGCGGCATGACGGTGACCGACGTGCATCACCTGGTGGACACGGCGCGGCGCGTGCCGCCGCCCGTCGTCGAAGCGCCTACAACGGGCGCCCTCAAGACGCTTGATCACCTCATCGCCGCGAGCCTGCCGGACGATGACAGCCAGTTCGACGACGAACTGGTGGAGGGACTGCTGGGCCGCGCCGCCATGGCAGTGCTGTACGGCGATTCCAACAGTGGCAAGACGTTCGCCGCGATCGAGCTCGGTGCCCGCCTGAGCCTTGCCGAGGAATTCCTGGGCCACCGCACAGCCGGCGGAATCGTCGTCTACCTCGCCACCGAAGCGGCCGAGTCCGTGCTCCTTCGCTTGCGCGCCTGGCGGCGGCGCTTCGGCATCCGGCTGCCGCAGTTCGTCATCGTCAGATCACCGGTCAACCTGTTCGACGGCGACGGCGACACGATGGCCGCAATCGCGTTGATCGCGACCGTCGATCAGCAACTGCAGGGCAAGGTCGTGCTGGTCATCGGGGACACGCTGGCACGCATCAGCGCCGGCGCCAACGAGAACTCGGGCGAGGACATGGGCATCGTCCTCAAGCACGCGGACAGGATCCGCCAAGCGACGGGCGCGGCGTTCTTGTGGGTGCACCACACGGGCAAGGACGCCGCCAAGGGCATGCGTGGCTGGTCAGGCATGCGCGCGGCGATCGACACCGAAATTGAGGTCACAGCGGACGAAGCGACCGGGCTGCGCTCAATGGAGATCACGAAGCAGCGCGACCTCCCGGGCAAAGGCGACCGCATCGGTTTTCGACTCGAACCCGTGCCGATGGGTGTGAACCGCTGGGGCGCGCCGCGCACATCGTGCGTGGTGCTGGCGTCCGATGCGCCGGCGCCGAAGCCGCGCGGCAAGCGCGTGAGCGAGATCGCCGGCGCAGTGACGGAACTGCTGACCCAGCACGGCGCTGGCCTGCTGAAGGGGCGAATCGTCGCCCACTTCGATGGGCGCTACCACCACAGCGGCGTGTATCGCGAGCTGAAGGCGATGGTCGAAGACGGCCGCCTGATCGAATCCAGCGGGGTCGTGGCCTTGCCTGGCAAACCCAAGTCTTGAAGGTGCAAACCTGTGCAAACCTGTGCAAATCACAAATCGGCACCCGTGCACCTTTATGTGCGAATGTGTGCAGCACCCTTTAGGGGTGCACACATCCGCACAGAGCACCAAGCCGTGGAAAGCGGAGTGACGCCATGAGCATCGCCGCGTTGATCGTCGGCCGCTTGATCGCCGACCCTGAGCGCCGCACCGGCGCCAGCGGCAAGGCGTTCACCACCGCGCGCCTGTCGGCCGGCACTAACGACGAATCGGTGCTGTGCAGCGTCATCGCCTTCGGCGCCACCGGCGAGCAGCTCGCGGCGCTGAACAAGGGCGACACGCTGGCCATCACGGGCCGCACCAAGCCCAAGGCCTGGACCGACCGCGAGGGCACGCTGAAGGCCGGGCTCGACGTGGTGGCCGACCAGGTGCTGACCGCGTACCACGTGCGCAAGAAGCGCGCGACGATGGCTGGTGCTGGGGAAGGTGCACCGCAGCCGCGATCGGAGCTTGTAGACCGTTCTGATGGCCTTGGCGGGCATGTCCCGGCCGATTGGGAGCCGGCACCATGAGCGACAAACGAAGCCGAACCGACCGCTGGCTGGGGCACAAGCTCGATGCGCATCGTGAGCGCCGTGCAGAGCCGATGTCCGGCTCGGCAACGATGCACGAGGCCGCGGCGGCGCCCCTGCTGGCGACCGAGGCGCTGCCCGAGATCGGCGCTGGCGGCGAGGTGATCGAGCAAGGCGATGGCTTGCCCACCGGCCGGCACCTGATCCGCGACATCCTGAGCGAAGACGGCAGCGTCATTGCGCAGGACGCTTCCATGGAGCGCGCGAATCTGCTGCTGGGTTCTGGCTTCGGCGCGCCGGCCATGGCCATCGACGCAGCCGAGTCCATCGGCGCGCAGAACAGCCTGGAGAAGATGCTGGCGCACCAGATGGCGCTTTCGCACAAGGCCGCCATGCGGCTGATGCATCGCGCCTTGGGCTACGACATGAGCACGCTGCCGGCGCGCGAGGGCGAGGCCGCCGAGGTCACGCGGTTCGTGTCGGCCTCGGCCCGGCTGATGAGCGTGTTTCAGGACGGCCTGCTGACCCTGCAGCGGCTGCGCAGCGGCGGCGCCCAGACGGTCACGGTCAAGCACGTCAACGTCGTGCAGCCTGGCGCGCAGGCAGTGATCGGTGAGATCAGGACCGGCCGGCGCCGCGGCGGCCGGGGGAAGGGTGAATGAAAAAAGGAAAAGCCATGCGCGAAGCGCCGCGCTTCCTGTCGCCGAGGTGCGGCGCCCATGCGCGCACCACCGGAAAGCCCTGCAAAGGCCCGGCGATGAAGAACGGCCGATGCCGCATGCACGGCGGCAAGTCGGGGCGCAAACCCACGCACGGCTTCTACACGCGAGCGGCGATCGAAGAACGAAGGGCGGGGCGCGCGGAGTACCGCGCCCTTCTTGCCTTGTTGGTGGCCGCAGGCAAATGAGCTGCGTGATGAAGGACGCGCCGCCCGCCGTCGACGTCATGTCCTGGACCGCCGCCCGCCTGGCCGGCGCGCCACTGCCGCCGTTGGTGGACCTGCCGGGCCGCGTCATCGAGTGCCGCGACGACATCCCGGAGGACGAAGCCGCGCGCGCCGAAAGCATCGCCGAGCAGATCGACCGCCTGCAGCAGCAGCTCGGCCTGAGCCGCACGATGGCGAGGCGGTTGTGGGAGGAATGGGCGGTGGCGGACATGCGGCGGGAGGCGCGGGGGTGAGCCGCGACGTGGCCGGCGATGGCTTCACAGACGACTTGATGGCCTCGCTGCCCGACGACGCGGCGCGGCGGGCGGCCCGGCGCGTGCTCGACCGTTGGGCAGGCTGTCGTCCCTACATCCGGCGCAGTCGCGGTGACGACGGGCGAAAGGCCGCCGCCGCAATGCTCAGCGCCATCAGCGGCGGCTTGCCGCGTGCCGACGCGGTTCGCGTGCTGGCCATGCGGCTGACGTGCAGCGAGCGGCATGCGCGCGGCCTGATGGCGGAGGCGGAAGCCGCGCGGCAAAAAACAGCCGAAGCGAGCGGCAGAGTACCGCTCCTATGAACACCCCGATCTACGTCGACACCGCCCGCCCCTTCCGTGAGGCGCGGGGACGCTACCTCGTCGAGCTGCAGCAGGTGCGCGAGCAGATTGCGCAGCGTAATGCCGACATCGCCGCACCGCCGCCGGACGTCGGCCTCAGCGCGCTCGACATCGAGCGCGCCAAGCTGCTGGACAGCATGCGCGGAACGAACGACGCGCCGGCGCTGGTCGCGGCAGAGGCGGCCGCGAAGGTCGGCCTCGCCCAGGTCCGGCGAGCTGCCGCCGAAGCGAAAGAGGCGCTGCCCGGCCTGCTGGCTCGCGCCGAGCTGCTGGAAGACCTGGCCAACGAATCCAAGCGGCTGGAACTCGTTGCGCTGTCGGCTGCCGCCGGGAAGGCCTGGCCGGCTGCACGCGCCGCCTATCGCAGGGCCGCGGAAGATCTGGTCGACCAGCTCGCGCAACTGATGGCGACCATGGCCGTGCTGGGTGCCGAGCACCGCCTGAAGATGAATCGCGAGGTCGGACACGACAGCATGACGCCTTTCGAGATACCCAAAGCGGCGCTGACGCTGCCCAGTCTGGAGACGATCGGCCACGACCTGGGCGGCTACCTGTCCGGCACGCCGGATCACGTGCACATCGCCAACGAACTGCGCGACCGCGCAAATGCGCAACTGCAAGCCCTCATCGGAGAAAACTGAATGGACGCGAAGACCCTTGCCAGGGAGATCGTGCAGGCCCAGGCCGAGCACGCCGAGGAACTGCGCAACAGGAAGCTGACGTTAGTCGAGGCCATCGCCGGCATCAGGATGAACGAGTTCGGCGCCTTGGACGGGCTGCGCGAACTGGCCGAGGCCGGCGCGGGCACGATGCAGGAGGTTGTTTCCGTGCTCATCGCCGGCGGCAACCCGTGGCACCCGCAGCGCCGAAACATCACGCGACAGGTGGGCATCTCGCGCGAGTGGCCCACGCTGGCCGCGAGGCTGCGCGAGCTGGCTGGGGCGTGATGGCCGGCCTCAAGCTCACCGGCGCCAAGGCGATGCAGGACGCGCTCAAGCGCGCCGCCCAGCAGCCGGACCGCCTCATCGCCAGCGCTGTCGTGGACACCGAGGACTACGTCGAGAAACAGATCGCCAAGCATCACCGGCCTGCGCCGCAGGGGACCGGCGCTCTGCGCGCGTCGCTGTACAAACGCCGGCTGCCCGACGGCTGGGAGATCGGCCATGACCAGCAGGTCGCGCCGCATGCCAAGTACGTCCACTGGGGCACGCCGCCGCACGAGATCCGCCCTAAGAACAAGCGCGCTCTGCGGTACGCCAGGGACGGCATCTTCTGGTTCTGGTTCGGCCCGAAGGAGAAAGCCGAGCGCGCATCGATCATGCGCTGGGTGCGGAAGTACTCGGGCGACAACGCGCGCGTGATGTTCAGGTGGCCGCACCACCCCGGCTACGCCGGTGACCAGTGGCTCGTGCGCGCCAATGACTTCTGCGCCGACAGGCTGCGCGCGCTGTTCAAGGGGCTGTGACCCCTGATGACCCCTGATCCGATGAAACGATGAGCGAAGACCTCAAGTTCAGGCTGACCGTATCGGGTGCGGCAGAGGCAACCGACGGATTCAACGGCGTCACCGTCGCCGTGGGCCGCGCCGATGCCGCGGCGACCAAGGCCGATGCGGGCATGCGCAAGATGTCCGATGCGTTGCGCGGCCTCGGCGGCGCCTCCCCCGCGGCGGTGGCCGCCAGCGGCAAGATGCGCGATGCCGTGGGCGGCATCGGCCAGGCCGCGCAGGTCAGCGCTGCGCAGACGGCGGCGGCCTTCCGCATGCTGCCTGCGCAGATGACCGACATCGTCACGCAGCTTGCCGGCGGCGCCAGCCCGGCGCTGGTGCTGCTGCAGCAGGGCGGGCAGATCAAGGACTCGTTCGGCGGCATCGGCAATGCCGCGCGCGCACTGGCCAGCGTCCTCTCGCCGCTGCGCCTGGCCATGGGCGGCGTCGCCGCGGTGGCTGGCACGATGGCTGCGGCGTACTACGGAGGTTGGCAGGAAAGCAAGCGCCTGGCCGACGGCTTGGCGTTGAGCGGCAACATGGCGGCCAAGAGCGCGGGCCAGATCGACGCGCAGGCTGATGCGCTGGCGCGCTCCACCACCGCGGCGAAGGGCGACATCCGCGAACTGCTGACGGCGCTGGCATCCAGCGGTCAGCAGACGGTCGAGACCTTCGACAGCAGCGCTCGCGCGGCGCTGGCGCTATCCAGGCTCAACGGCAAGGTCGCGGCCGACAACATCGCCGCCTTCGATGGCATGGGCGAAAGCGCCAGCGCCTGGGCGCTGAAGACCAACAAGGCCTATCACTTCCTGACCGCCGCCACCTTCGAGCAGATCCGCGCGCTGGAGGAGCAGGGCCGCAATCAGGAGGCCGCCCGTGTGGGTCTTGATGCGCTGGCCGGCACGCTGGAGCAGCGCACCGCGCCGGCGCTGGGCACGATCGAGCGCGCGCTGAAGAGCCTGTCGCAGAAGTGGTCCGAGATGTGGGATGCCGCAAAGGGGGTTGGCCGCGACGACACCGCCGAAGCAGCAATCGCCAAGCAGGCGGCGTTGGTGCAGCAATTGCGCGGCGTGATCGACGGCAAGATTCTTGCGACCATGGGGCAATCCTTGGACCCGCGAGAGTTCGTCAAGCAGCTCAAGGACGCAGAGCGCGAACTGCAGCGCATGTCCACGCAGAAGAACATGGACGATCTGCGCCGGTCCGATTCCGCCTCGAACCAGCGCGCCGAGGAAGCGACGATCGCCAGGCGCCAGGCGCTGGCGGCGCTGAACGACCGCCTCGCCGGTACGAACAGCAACTACGCCAAGAGCCTGCGCACGCTGCAGGAGACCTACGAAGCCGGCGAGTTGCCGCTGGAGGCCTACCGCACCAAGGTCGCCAAGCTCATCGAGATTGAGGGCGGCGGGAAAGACATCGCCAACAAGGCGCGGGCCGCCGCCGCGGCGGCCAACGGGGAATTGGGCAAGCGCGCTGCGCTGCTGGCCCAGCTCTCCGGCCTGGACAGCAGCTACGGCGACGATCTCAAGCGCCTGTCGGGCCTGCTCAAGGACCACACGCTGTCGGAGGAGCGCTACGTCAGCGCCGTCACGGACCTGATCGCCAAGCAGCCCTTCGCCAAGAAGCTGGCCGAGGAACAGACCTTCTTGCTCAAGCACCAGGCCGAGGCGCAGGAGGAGGTCGCGCACTGGGCCCGGGAACTGGCTGCCTACGAAGACGAGCGCACCAAGGAAATGGTCAAGGCCGAGCGCGCCATCTCGGACCGCCTGTCGTCGCTGAAGGACGAGAACGCCGTCACCGCCTTGGCCGGCAAGCTCAACATCAGCTTGGCCGAGGCCGTCGAGCGCGTCACGCTGACGCGCATGGAGGACGCGCGCGCGGCGCTGGCCAATGACCCGCAGATGCTGGCGTCGCTGGAGCGGCAGATCGCGATGCAGCGCCAGCTCGCCGACACCATCGGCGGACGTGAGTCCACGCGCTCGGCCATCGAGGCCTGGCGCAGCGCGTCCGACAGCATCAGCGGCACGCTGCGCAGCGCCTTCACCGCGGCCTTCGATGCCAGCGGCAGCCGCGGCAAGGCCTTCGCCAAGGCGCTGGGCGACCAGCTCAGGACGAGCATCTTCTCGGCGATCAGCGACAGCCTGAGCGGCTACCTGGTGGCTAACCTGATCGGCGTGATGCCGGGCAGCGCCGGCGCTAGCGGCTACGGCAGCGCCTTGCAAGGCATCAGCGCGGCCAACAGCCTCTACAACCTGTACGGCGGCGGTGGCCTGACGGGCAGCGCCCTGGCGGCCGGCAACTACGCCTCGGTCTACAGCGGCTCGGCCTACGGCACCGCCTTCGGCTCGCAGCAGAGCGCGATGCTGGCCGCGCAGGAGGCCGGCATGGTCAGCCAGGCCGGCGGCGCCAGCATGAGCAGCATGGCCTCCTATGCCGGCTGGGCTGCGCTGGCCGCGTGGGCGGCGGCGCAGGGCAGCTCCGACTGGTCTGCCGGCCTGCGCCGCGAGCAGGCGCGCGACACGAACACGGCGATCGGCGATGCGTCCGCCCGCACCGCGCAGCTCATGGATGACCTCGGCGTCAGCGACCGCTGGGCCGACATCCTCAGCGGCGCCACGCTGACCGCGCGCATCGGCAAGGAACTGGGCCTGCTGGCCACGCCCCACATGGGCGGCTATGCCCTGGCCACCAGCGCCGGCGTGCAGGACATCACCAAGCAGCAAGGCGGCATCCAGGACGCCACCATGCAGGACATGGTGGGCTCCTTCGCCTCCGACGTGCTCAAGCTCATCGGCGGCACGGCCCAGGCCCTGGGCGCCACCGGCAACGTGGCCAGCGTGCGCTCGGTCTTCGAGAGCGACAACAACGATCCGAGCTGGGGCCTGTTCCACCTCATGAACGAGATGGGCGGCCGCGTCGCCGGCTTCGACGCCGCCGGCACGCTGCCCAGCAACGCCAGCGAGGGCTTCGCCCAGTACACCAAGCAGGCCGCCGGCGCGATCGTCGACGCGCTGACCCAGGTCGACATCCCGAAGTGGGCGAAGACGCAGCTCGGTTCGCTGGGCGACGCGCTCGACCTCACGACGCTGGGCACCAACATCGCGGCCGTCGTCGCGCACGAGAAGGAGCTGAACGCGCTGACGGCCTCGATCAAGGCCCTGGGCCCGGCGTTCCAGCTCATCGACGCGGCCAGCAGCGACACGATCCAGTCGCTGATCGACCTGGCTGGCGGCGTCGACCAGTTCAATGGGTCGCTCAGCGCCTACGTGCAGAACTACTACAGCGAGAACGAGCGCACGAAGCTGGCGCTGGACTCGATCAGCGCGACGCTGGCCGATGTCGGGCTCACGCTGCCGTCCACGCGCGAGCAGTTCCGGGCGATGGTCGACGCGCTGGACCCGACGACGGAGGCCGGGCTGCGAGCCTACACCGCGGTGATGAGCGTGCAGCAGGCGTTCGCGGATGCGGTGCCGGCCATCGAGGCTGTGGCGGCGGTGACGCGCAGCCTCGCCGACATCGCGCGCGAGCGGTATGACCTCGAGACCCAGTTGCTCACCCTTCAGGGCAACACCGCGCAGCTGCGGGCGCGCGAGCTCGAGCAGCTCGACCCCAGCAATCGCGCGCTGCAGGAAGAGATCTGGGCGCTGCAAGACCAACAGGCCGCGGCCGCGAAGGGATGGTCCAGCGTCGGCGAGGTCGCGGCGTCCAGCGCCGGCGCGGCGGCCAACGCCTGGGAATCGGTGTGGTCCTCGATCAGCGACGAGGTCAAGCGCCTGCGCGGCAGCGTGCTGGGCAACACCGTGGCCGGCATGGCCAGCCTGCAGGCGCAGTTCGCCACCGCCACGGCGTCGGCGCGCGCCGGCAGCGCCGATGCCGGCAAGCAGCTGCCCGAGCTGTCCAAGCAGATCGACGCGATGGCGCTCAAGCAGTCGCGCACGCGCGACGAGTACCAGATCCAGCAGGCCGAGCTGGCCGCCAGCCTGGAGAAGACGCTGGCCACCACCGGCGCGCCGGCCGAGATCCTGCAGGGGCTGCGCGGTGACGTGCAGACGATGAGTGCCGACATCGTTTCGAGCCTGGCGCAGCTGGCCAATCTGCAGGCCAAGGTCTACCGCGTGCTCGACAAGTTCGACGCCGTCGGCATGCCGGACGTGCGTTCATGAAGCGCCGCCGCTACGACCCCGGCATGCACCCGGTGCGCTTGGCGATGCCGCTGTCCGACGCCGACCGCCTGCAGGCCGAGACCCACGCGCGGCTGGCGCTGGCCGAGTTTGAGTCGGGCAGCCGCTCGCACCAGGTGCTGCGCGAGCTGCTGCTGTCGGCCTCGATGTGCGCGGCGCTGGCGAACGAAGGCATCGGGCCGGAGGCCTGGGCCGCGGGGATGAACGCGGTGAACGCGCTGGGCGAGGACGAGCCCGATGTCGACTGCATCAGGGCCGCGCTGGAGGCGCTGGACGAGCAGCGGCGCATGGCCACCCGCGGCCAGCTCATCAGGGCGGCGCAGTTCGCGCAGGCGGCGCTGGGCTGAGCTGGCGCATGGGTGAACTGCTGCGGGATTTGTTGCGCGGCGACAGCCAGGAGGGACGGGTGATCCCCTCACGGACCCGAAGGCGCCCCGGCAACCCGGTTGTGCTCTGGCCGTCGTCACGGATTCGATGCGCAAGAAAAAGGAGCCTGGGGCTCCTGAAGCACACCCGCGACGAGTGCGTGCTGCCTTGCGGCCCCTTCTCTAAACGTCCGAAACGACTTCGCGGGTGTGCCGCCATTCTAGCCGGGTCCCGGGTCGCCCGGCTACCCCTCCACCACGCCCCTGATCGCCAGCACCTTGTAGCCCCTTGCGCTGCCGCCCGGTCTGCGCGTACAGTGCGCCTGCCGTCCCGGTCGGGGCGGTCGGGGGTGAGAGCCCGAAACATCAGGCGCGCGGCCGCCTCAAGAGCGGCTTTTTCGTGCCCGCTTCATTCGTGAAGCGGAACAGCGCGCACGCGCGGACCACCGTTCAACGGCGGCCCGGGCGGGGGCCCTTCGGGGCGCCGGCACCTGATGTCCGGTCTCTCAACCCTGCTTTGGGTCGCCACCATCAGGTGAGAGCGGTGATGGCGACTGACACCACATCAGGAGCCTTCACATGGCTGGTTACCCCACGGACGCATCGGCGCCCCGGCCCTTCCCCCGCCCCTCCCTGGACGCATCGTCGTCCAACCCGCCACCCAACCCGTTCACCACCACGCGCACCAGGCGCCGCCACGGGACCTTCGTTCTGGCCGGACGAATGGCCATCGTCACCAGCAGCCGCCGCCAGGGCGAGGCGCTGGCCATCGGGCTGGAGATCGGCCCCGACGGCGAGCTGCTGCGCGGCTTGATCACCCCGGCCCAGGCCCGGTCGATCGCCCGCGCGCTGAGCGCGGCGGCCGATGCGGTCGATCTGCAGCGGGAGGTGCAGCATGGCTGAACGCATCTCCGAAGCCGCCCTGGGACTGGAGGACGCGCTGACCAAGAAGCTGGTCCACCTGGGCGCGATGCTGGCGATGACCTGGGGCGAGCGGGGCGAGGCGTTCCGTCGCCTCAGCGGCGAACTTCAGAGCAACTTCATGTGGGCGCGCGGCGACGTGGTGGCCGAGGCCCAGCTCCTGGCGGATCAGTTGATCGATGCGCTTCGCGGGGAGGTGAGCCATGGCTGAGGCAACCACCGCTCGAGAGGCCCGCGTGCGGCTTGGCGCCCAAGTCTTCATCGGCTTGATCGAGGTGGTCAGCGGCATGACCGAGACCAACTTCAAGGATTCGGACGACGTGGATTCCTCCGATCCGCGCGACTACAAGGCCGCTGCCAACACCGTCCGCGGCGTGATGCTGCACAATCTCAACCACCACGAAGATGCCCGGCGCGAAGGCTTCCTCCGAGCGTTGACGGATCTGATCTGCATCGTGGGTGATGGCTTTGGCCCGGGTGAAGACTGGGACCCGATTGCCACCACCGCGGCTTCTTTCGACGCCGTGGCCAACACTGCGCACAGCGAGGGGAGGCGGCATGGCTGAGGTCACTGCCAACCCCGAACCCTTCTTGGGCAACATGAGCGCGAGCTACCAGATCGCCGCCGGGGCCGGCCGCGATGATCTGCTGGAAGACGCGCTGTGCTTCGCTGATTGCGCGCGCAACGTCTTTGAGTTCCTGACCGAGAAGGTGGGCAAGGACGAGGCGGGCGTGTACTTCGCGGGCCTCTACAGCCTTCGGATGGCCGTCGCTGCGCTCACTGCCGCCATCTCGGCGAAAACGGTCACCGAAGACGAGGGAGCCGACCGTGTGTGACATCCACACCATGCCCGGCGCTGCGCCGCCGCCAGCACCGGAGCCCGCGCCGCGGCAACAGCCCATCGAAGGCTGGGCCTGCGACTACCGCGACGACGAGTGGCCGGTGATCGCGGACCCGAAGGCCAGCGCGGCGGCTCTTCTGGCCTGGGGAGTGGGCGAACTGTCGCAGCTCAACATCCTGCTGGAAGCGGCCAACGCCGCCAGCTCTGCCGCCGGCCTTCAAGTGTCGGACGTAGCGGGCGCGGCGCTGCACTTCACCCAGCAGGTGCGACAGGCGATGGAGGCGGCGTTGGCCCGGCTGGACTGAACCCACGCCGGCCCCACCGCCGCGGGCCCTTCGGGGCCCGTTGTCGTTGACTGCTACCGCGCTGCGAACCGGGGAACAAACCGGGGCACGATCCGACTTCAGAGAATCGGAGGCCTAGCGTTCATGCGGGTTTCCGGCCGATATTCGATTCCCTTCACCCACCGCACCGGCAAGATGCGCGCCTTCGCTGAGCGCCGCCTGCTTCTTGCCCCGCCGTCACCGGTAACGACCGAATCGCGGGGTGTACCTTGTTCGACACAAGGAGGTGCACATGAGCAAGAGCACGACACAAGCGGCGCCCCAGCCGAAGTCGGGCGCCGACAGGAAGCGGCAGTACGAGCGGCGCCGGCAGTTCGAAACCCGGGCCGATGGCTCGGTTCGCAGGACCCATGTCCGCATGGAGTTCCACGTCTCGGTCCAGGACCGGGCCAGGATCGAGGAGATCGGCGTCCCGCGCAAGGAACTGATCCCGGAACTGCTCGATGCCTACGAACGCAGCTTCAAGCTCGGCGACTGCGGTCATCGGGCGTGGCGGCAGCTGGCGGCCGACATCCTCGACCTGGTGGGTTCCAGCCGGCCGATCGACATGGCACTGCTTCATCCATTGAGGCGCCATGTCGAGAACGCCCTGCTCGAGATGAAAGACGCGCCGGATTGACCGGATCGCCGGCGCGCCGCCCTTTCATCTCAACGCGATCTTCGGAAAATCCACCGGCACGTCCAGCGCCACGTTGACGTAGTTGGTGAAGAGGTTCAGCGCCACGTGGGCGAGGATCTCGACGATCTGCTCGTCGGCGAAGCCGGCCTCGCGCAGCGCGGCGACGTCGGCATCGCCGACCTGGGCGCGCTGCTCCACCACCTTCAGCGCGAAGGCCAGCGCCGCGGCGGTCCTGCCGTCGGCGGCTTGGCCCACCTGCGCGGCGGCCATCTCGGCGGCCGAGGCACCGGCCTGCTGGCCCAGCACGGTGTGCGCGGCCAGGCAGTATTCGCAGCGGTTGCGGTTGGCGATGGCCACCGCGATCTGCTCGCCGAGCCGGGCGCCCAGCGTGCCGCGGCCCAAGGCGCCGAACGCGCCCCACATGCTTTGCAAGGCGGCCGGCGAGTTGGCCACCGCCTTGAACATGTTGGGCGTGGCGCCGAAGGCCTGGTGGATCTGCGCCAGCAGCGGCTGGCTGGCGGCCGGGGCGGACTGGGTCTGGATGTTGACGCGGGGCATCGCCGTCTCCTGAGGTTGAAGGGAAAGGACCCGGCCGGCGGAACGAAGCTGCCGATCCGTTGGCCGGTTGGCGAATGCAGTGTGCGGCCGTCCGCTTTATCATTGGGTTCAACCCGTCCGGGAAACATATCAATCCGTCCAGATGCGGACCGCCGCCGCTCCCTTGCCGCCGATCGACCGTCTCTCGGGCCTGCTGGAGCGCTTTCGCGTCCGCGCGCAGTTGCACCACGCCGGCGCGCTGTGCGGGCTGAACCACTTCGATGCCGCCGAAGGACACGGTTATCTGCACCTGCTGCGGCGCGGCCGGCTGGAGGTCAGCCACCCCGGCGTGCGCGGCGTGCCGAAGCGGCTGCGCTTCGACGAGCCCACGCTGCTGCTGTACCCGCGCCCGTTCACGCACCGCTTCCACAACGCGCCGGTGGAAGGCGCCGACTTCACCTGCGCGCGGCTGGACTTCGACGGCGGCGCGCAGCACCCGCTGGCGCGTGCGCTGCCGCCGCTGGTGGCGCTGCCGCTGGCGCAGGTGCCGGGGCTGCACGCGACGCTGGAGCTGCTGTTCGCCGAGACCGACCACGTGCGCTGCGGCCAGCGGCTGCTGGCCGACCGGCTGTTCGAGGTGGTGCTGCTGCAGTTGCTGCGCTGGCTGCTGGACCATCCGGGCCCGGCCGGCGTGCGTCCCGGGCTGATCACCGGGCTGTCGCACCCGCGGCTGGCGCGCGCGCTGGTCGCGCTGCACGACGCGCCCGGAGAGCCCTGGACGCTGGCGCGCATGGCCGCTTGCGCCGGCATGTCGCGCACGGGGTTCGCGAGCACCTTCCGCGAGGTGGTGGGCCAGACGCCCGCCGACTACCTGAGCGGCTGGCGCATCGCGCTGGCGCAAAGCCGGCTGCGGGACGGGCGGTCGGTCAAGGCCCTGGCCGACGAGCTGGGCTATGCCAATCCGTCGGCGCTGTCGCGCGCCTTCGCGGCCAAGGTCGGCCTGGCGCCGCGCGACTGGCTGGCGGCGGCCTGCAAGCCCTCCCACACGCCGCGCACATAGGCAGCGTTGGCCGCCGCGCAGGCTAGCGGCTCGGGCTGGTCGTCGAAGGGCTCCAGCGCGATCCAGCCTTGGTAGCCGGCCTGCCGCAGCACCCGCAGCACCGGGGCGATCGGCCGTGCCGCCCTGGCCGTGGCCGGCGGCCAGGTGGTGGGCCAGCACCTGCGCCGGCGGCTCGGTCTCCTCGGCCGAAGCGGCGCAGAGGTCGAACACCATGCGCAACGCCGGCGACGCGATGCGGTCGACCATCGCGGCGGCTTCGGCCGCGGTGTTGAGCACTGGCGTCTCGCGGCGGGCCAGCGGCTCGATGCATAGACCACGCCGGCTGCCTGTGCCCGCGCTGGCCAGCCGCGCCCAGCCGGCCTCGCAGCGTGCCAGCGCGTCGGCCGCGCTCTGCTCCGGCCACGGTGAACGGCGCCAGCTCCAGCGCCGCACAGCCTAGC